>CAWEGO010000001.1:0-1191904 GCA_963808725.1 uncultured Acidobacteriota bacterium
TGCGCGACGCGGGCAACCTCTGCGAGTACGCCTTTGCGCTGGGCGCGCTGTCACACTATGCCGCCGACAATGAAGGCCATCGGCTGGCGGTGAATCTGGCCGTCCCGCTGCTTTATCCCAAGCTTGAAAAGAAATATGGCAAGGTGATGACGTACGAGGAGAACCCGGCGGCGCACCTGAAGACGGAATTTGGGTTCGACGTAGTGGAAGTTGCGCAAGGACGCTTCGCCCCGGATGCGTACCACGAGTTCATCGGATTCGAAGTCGCCCAACCGCTTCTGGACCGCGCCTTTCGTGAAACCTACGGGCTGGAGCTGTCCTCGTTGCTGGTTAACGAGCAACGCGCCATCGAGTCGTACCGCCACGTTATCAGTTCCATCGTACCCAAGGCGACCCGGGTGGCGTGGGCGCTCAAGAAGGATCAGATCCAGCGCGATACTCCCGGCATGACCCGCAAGCGGTTCCTCTACAACCTCTCGCGCGCCAGCTACGAGAAAAACTGGGGCAAGGATTATCGTGGGCCGACTGTGGGAGATAAGCTGCTCGCCTTTCTGTTTCGGCTGATCCCGAAAATCGGCCCGCTGAAAGCTCTTGCCTTGCGAGCTCCCACGCCGCAGACTGAGCAACTCTTTGAGCAGAGCTTTAATGCGACCCTGGCCGACTACCGCCGCTTGTTGTCCGATTACGATAACGGGCGGTTGGTCTTGATCAACGACAATTTCGATGTGGGTGCGGTGAGCGCGCCTGGACAGTACCATCTGGCCGACACCACCTACGCCGCGCTGCTGGACCGCCTAGCCCGGCAAAATTTCACGGGAATGTCTGCCGAGCTGCGAGCGGAGCTGCTGAGGTTTTACAGCGATCCAGCCGCGCCTAACACGACCAGGAAAGACCACAAAGCCTGGGAGAGAGTCCAAGACGAAGTTCAGCGTTTGCAGGCTGCGCAGCCGCCGAGCAATGTTGCAGAGGCGCCTTAGGAAGCCGAACTCTTAGTTGCCTGATACCCCGTTAGTTCAGGGGCGAACGGGACGGGCGTGCCTGGCGGCAACTGTGGTATTTACCGGGCATATGCGCCGTCTCATCTTTTTGTTCCTGCTGCTGTTGCCAGCCTGCTTGCGAGCCCAGCGCGTGGGCGAGCGCATCCTCTCGTTCCACAGCGATATCAACGTGTATGGGGACAGTTCGATGGTGGTGCGCGAAACCATCGTAGTCAACGCCGGAAGCCGCATCCGGCACGGCATCTACCGTGATTTCCCCACCCGCTACCAGGACCGCTGGGGGAATCGAGTGATCGTGGATTTCGACGTGCTCGCGGTGGAGCGTGACGGGCAGCCCGAAAGCTGGCGCTCGGAACCGCAGGATAACGGGGTGCGGTTGTATTTCGGCAGCAAGAATCAACTGGTGGCTCCCGGCCGGCACGAATACGCTTTCACCTATCAGACCCGGCGGCAGCTCGGATTCTTCGCCGATCATGACGAACTCTACTGGAACGTGACCGGCAACGGCTGGATTTTCCCCATCGACCTGGTCTCGGCCACAGTGACGCTGCCCGCCGGCATCCCCCAGGACAAGATCGAAGTCACCGGCTACACCGGCCGTCAGGGTTCGCGGGAACAGGCGCTGCGTAGCTCGGTCGAGCCAGGACCGCAGGCCACCTTCGAGGCTGCGCGTAGGCTGGGCGCGGGCGAAGGGCTGACGATCGTGGTTGGCTGGCCGAAAGGCTTCGTCACCGAACCCACTGCCTCTGAACGGCTCGGCTACGTGCTCAACGACAACCGCAGCCTGCTGGTTGGGATCGCCGGCGTTCTCGTGCTGCTTGTCTATTACCTGGCGGTGTGGTTCCGTGTGGGCCGCGACCCGCAGCGTGGCGTCATCATGCCGCGCTACGAGCCGCCCGCGGGCTTGTCGCCGGCGGGCATGCGTTACCTGGTGAAGATGGGTTTCGACAATACGGTAGCCGCGGCGGCGATGCTGGACATGGCCGTGAAGAAGTACATCACCATCGGCAAGAGCGATAAGGTTTACACGCTGACCCGCGCTGCCGGCGAGAAGATCGTCCTGACCCCCGAGGAGCGCCTGCTCGCCGACAAGCTGCTCGGCTCCGACAAAAGCCTGGAACTGAGCCCGGCGCATCACACGCGCGTGCAGAGCGCCATCACCGCCCTGAAGACTTCGCTCAAGACCAGCGAAGAGAAGATTTATTTCCTGACCAATAGCCGCTACCTATTGTCCGGGATGATTTTCTCCGCGCTCCTGATCGCGGCCACCGTCCTGCTGGCGCCATCAAAAGGGGCGATGGCGCAGGGCGGATTTTTGGCCGTCTGGCTCACGGCATGGAGCTTCGGAGTGGTCATGCTGCTGCTCAGGGTGGTGGCGTCGTGGAAAGCCGCTTTCTCGGAGGGTAGTGGTGCAGCCGCCAAGGGTGGCGCCCTCTTTCTGACACTCTTCTGTATTCCGTTTCTGGCGGGCGAAGTGTTCGGAATCTACATGCTGGGGCGCACCACCGGGCTCAGCACCGTCGGCCTGTTGGCGCTCGTCGTGTTCCTCAACGTGCTCTTCCATTACTTGCTGAAAGCGCCGACGCACGCCGGCAGGATTCTTCTGGATCAAGTGGAGGGCTTCAAGATGTTTCTGGGAGCGGTCGATAAAGATCGTCTGGCTGCCCTGGCCGCCACCGAGCAGACTCCTGCCGTGTTTGAAAAGTATCTTCCTTATGCTGTCGCGCTCGGAGTCGAGAAGGCGTGGGCCGCTCGCTTCGCCGATGTTCTGGAGCGCGCGAAGTATTCGCCCGCGTGGTGCTCGGATGGGTCGTGGACCGGCATGAACGTGGGCGTAATGGCCGCATCGCTCAGCAACTCGATGTCGAGCGCGATCGCGTCGTCAGCCAGTTCGCCGGGCAGCAGCTCGGGATTCGGTGGCGGAGGCTCCTCGGGCGGCGGTGGTGGCGGAGGCGGGGGTGGCGGGTGGTAAGGACATCGCCTTCACAGTTGCTACCCCTCCGCCAGGTGAACGGGCACGCGTACAATCCCGGCGATGACTATGTTCTTAGCGGTATTCCGACCATACCAGCCAGGCGCTGCCGAAAATCCTCCCAGTCCCTCCCGTTGCGGGCAAGCACCTCGGTGATATCGAACCAGTGATTCGTGGTTGGGGATTCGCTCTGAAGTTTGCGCAGGTCCAATCCTCGCTTGAAAATTACCGTCCAAAATTCTGGGAAGCCGGAATTTCTGGCCTTCTGGTGAGACTTCTCGGCCTCGCCAGCACGGTTGTGTGCGTTGCTAACATCCGTCCCTCCCTTTACCTCGATGGCGACCTTGTGATGCACACGTTCGCCCATCGACTCTTGAATAGACACGTCGGGATCGTGCGAGAGGCTGATGAGCACTGTGCGGCCGGCCGAATTTCTCACCTTCAGCCTGCTCTCGGTCTTTTCGACCACGAATCTTTTGACGATTTCCGCGATCACCAGGAACACGTCCCTCATGGCTTTTTTCCCAATCAGGGTGTTGTTTGACCCTTGCAGTTGGGACCCATAGGTCAGCAGCGGAAGTTCCCGGACGTCCCGCCCACTGATTTTCGGTATTTGCGCAACCAATCCAGCTAAAGACTTCGCCATCGCCCTGCAAAATTCAGGCAAATGCGTTTTCTGGCCTTCTGTGATGATGTCGCTTTCTTCCATACCCTTGAAGCGGCCCATCCCCGTGGCGCCCTTGTAGAAACTCTTTTGTGGCGCCCCGAGCAGGAGCCGGTAGTAGCCGACGAGCGATGGTTTTTGTTCAAGCACAGCCGGAACAGGGAAGACAAACTCGTCGCGCAGTCCTGCTGCCGCCAGAACCCTTTGGGCATCCTGGGGCACGTATTTCCCAATCTGTTCCTTCACGATTTTTTGCGGTACCTGCGCAAGAGCCTCAGAGAGAGCGTCCATGAACCACTGCTTACGCGCAGCGACCAGCAACTGATAAAACTGCACTTGCCGCGCAGGGCCTGGCGGGTTCAGGGTGACCTTGGTAGCATTTGCGGGAGCTTTGGTGGGCATCGCTTTAGTCACGATCTCGCGGTGCTATTCGCACTTCTTGGATTTGCGAAAGATAAGCCAATAGCAGTGCTGGCGTCGGCTGTGGTGAGCTGTCTTCCACTTGGGGTCAATGATCGGGCCTTTACGTACCTTAACGATGCAGTCACAGGCCAGAAAACCCACTTCGTGGGCAGCATTTATCAACTCAATGTGCGCCCACTGGTACCGGTGATGGTGGACGTAATCCGTTATCTTGCAAAACAACACCCCTTCATCCGCCAGAACCCGGAATGCTTCGCGGAGAAACGGAGGGAATGTGTGCGTGAACGTGTAGTGGTTCTCCTTGAATGAGCGGAGTACCAAGCCGAAACGGGTATTGAAATCTTTCTCGTTGTCCCGGCCCTGATTCGGAATGTGGGGAGGGTCATAAACAACGGCATCGAACAGTCCATCCCGAAAGGGCATTTGCGTGTTGTCAGCCACCAAGGCAGGCCGGTGGCGTGGATCAACATCGATTCCGATCACCGGTCGCTTGCTACCCCTCCAAAACCGGCCTCCGTTCACAGTGGCATCCAGGATTTTCCGGGGCTTCTTTCGCGGGTAAAAATCGAGCAGCTGCTCCAAGAGCTCCGCATCCTCACCATGCCAAACGGACGCCAGCGGCGAGTATTCAACGACATTCGCCAAGCTCGTTTGCTTCTGCTTAGCAGGGCGCGGGGGGGGCTGCACGACGGTTACCATGAATGCTTCCTTCTTACACTCTGGCATCTCGTGCCGCAACGATGATTTGCGGCTGGCTTGTGGAAAAATCCGTGATTGAGCCCGTTCCCAGCGGTGCTCAATACTTCCTCAGCACCCCGATCACCCTGCCCTGCACCTGCACGGCAGCGGCGGACACGATGACCGGCTGCATGGCGGCGTTCGAGGGCTGCAGGCGCACCTTGTCACCTTCCTTGTAGATGCGCTTGAGGGTGGATTCCATGCCATCCACCAGCGCCGCCACGATCTCGCCATTGCGCACGGCGCTGGTCTTCTCTACCAGGATGTAGTCGCCGTCGAGGATGGCTTCATCCTGCATGGAGTCGCCTTTCACCTGGAGCACGAAGACCTCTTTCGAGCGAGTGAAGTCGGCAAGAGAGATGGTTTCCGGATTCTGCAGCGCTTCCACCGGACGCCCGGCAGCAATGCGTCCCATCAGCGGCAACTCCATGGCCGCGCTCGCTGCCACTTCCATCGACTTCTTCAGCGCGCCCCGCGGCGGAAGCACGTCGATGGAGCGGCTGCGGTTGTAGTCGCGCCTGAGCAGCCCCTTTTTCTCCAGGTTGGTGATGTGCTTGTGCACCGTCGCCAGCGAGCTCAGGTCGGTGCCCTCGCCGATTTCTTCGAACGACGGAGAATAGCCGCGCTCGGCTACAAATTGGGCGATGAAGTCGTAAATCTCGCGCTGCCGTTTGGTGATCGCCATATCGCCCGAAGTATGGGCGAATGTAAGGCGAATGTCAAGGATCAGGGTAAGTATCCCCCGACGGTAGGTATATAATGGCCTCTTTAAAACGGTGGGTAACGCATGTCACGGCGAAGGGCAGCGTCTACCGTCTTTGGGAGGGGCCTGTGCCAAGGATTCCTAACTACATTGCGGACTGTTCCATTTACCTGTACGAGTCAGAGGAAGCGGCAGATAAAGGCAGTAATAGTGGCGGTTCAGGTTTCTTGGCTCATCGGCCTTCAGAAATCAGGGGCGGATATATACACCTATATGCAGTTACCAACAGACATGTGATAGACGATGGATTCACAGTCCTGCGCCTCAACCGCAAAGAAGGCGGTACCGATAACATCACCACCAATCCTGAAGATTGGATTTCTCATCCGAGCGGCGATGATGTTGTTGTGTTCCCCATAGACCTGGGGGAAAGATTTAAGTGGTGGTCAGTGGGCACGCAGGCGTTTGTCACTCACGAAATCATCGAAACCTACAGGATCGGATATGGAGACGAAGCCTTTTTGGTTGGCAGACTGGTCACACACGCGGGTCAGCAGAAAAACTCTCCGGTAATCCGTTTCGGCAATGTGGCTCTCATGGCTGAGCCGATCACCTATAAAAAACGACAACAGGAAGCATTCCTTGTGGAGTGTCGCTCGCTGAGCGGATTTAGCGGTTCGCCGGTCTTTGTGATGACCACGCAATTCTACAGTGGTGAAGATGTCAACAAGATACGCGCCGCGCGCACGCAAGAGTTGGGTTGGGAACGAGAGCAGACAGGAGAAGTACCCGAAGAGCTTTCCAATCCGCAAAGTAAGCCAGTCTTCATTGACGGAACTTTTGGCCCCTGGCTTCTGGGAATTGACTTCGGACATATTCCAATGTGGGAGCATGTTTACAAGAAGGACAAGAAGACGGAGACCGAGTTTCAAGTTCCGGCAAACACTGGCATTGCTGGAGTCATTCCTGCTTGGCGAATATTGGAGGTATTGAACGTGCCAAAACTGATGAAGCAGCGCGCTCGCGAGGATAGGAAGCTAAGGAAGCGCCTAGTACATGAGGAATCAGTTGTCCCCGACTCAGCCCAAGAGCGGGTATTTACACGACAGAAATTTGAGTTGGCTCTACAACAGGCTTCTCGGAAGTTGCCGTCTTCTCGATCTGATGAAGGAAAGAAGTGAACATCGGCTTCATGTCGAAGCGCCGATTGTAACGGAAACTGTACTCGTTCAGGTACGACTGCAAGTAGTTGCGGCTAACTGCATGATAGACACCACCGATACCGCGCTTAATCAGGCTCCAGAAGCCTTCCACGGTGTTGGTGTGGATGTCCCCAACCACATAGACCCTCTCGCTGTGGTTGATGCGTTTGTGGTCGTAGCCACGGTTCATGTGGCTGATACCGTGGTAGGCGTTCAGTTCATCGGTGAACACGGTCGTCTTAGGCAGGATGTGTTCCTTGACCATGCCAAGCAGAGTAGAGCCTTTCACGTCCGCAGCAACCAGAGCGCGAACCCGTCCCTTGCGCTCGGCGATTCCGACTACAGGCGTTTTGACCTTATCCCCACGTCCCGGTCGGCCAGTTCCGCCCTTGCGGAGACCGCCGTAGTAGGTTTCGTCCATCTCTACGCCGTGGCTGCCCTTGCCTCCGAGCGGTCCATCGTTTTCGGCCAGCATAGAGCGAATCTGGCGGAACATGCGCCACGCGGTTTTGTAGGTGACACCAGTCTCGCGCTCAATTTGCTTGGCCGAGATGCCGCAGCGAGTGGAAGCCATCAGGTAGATTGCGTGGAACCACAGCCGCAGCGGTGTAGGCGACTTGTGAAAAATCGTGTTCGCCGTGGGATGAACGTGATGCCCGCAGTAGTCGCAGGAGTAGGATGGGCGAGATGCAACCCGGTGGTGCTTGGTCACCCGCTGGCAGTTCTGGCAGAGGATGCCGTCCGGGTACAGGTAATTCTTCAGCCATTCCAAACACGCGGCATCGTCGGGGAACATCCGCTCAAAATCTCCGACCGTAAACTTCGCCATCTTCGGCTTGGGGTTGCGGTACGTAACCTGTTTCGGAGTCATGCTTTTACCTACCTTCAAGTAAAAGCATACCAGATTTGTACCTACTGTCAAGGGATAATTACCAGGATCAGTCGGCTCCTTCGACTAACTGGCGGATGGCAACCCAATGCTCCCCGCTATGCTCGTAGCCGGAGTCATAGGAATCGCGGAGCGGCTGGATTTCGGTATCGATCTGAGTGCGAGTTTCAATACTGATTTCGTGGCCCATCGATCTGTCCTCCCCTTGGGATCATCCACTGTGCGATCCGGCCTACGGTGCTCGCACCGCCAATACAAGTGAATGGATTATGAATTATTTGAATCGATTGCATAGATAACGATGCACCATCGGCGGGCCTCGTTTTAGAACCAGCCGCTGCGGTAAGCGATCCACCAGCTTGCGAGGGCGATGGGGATGGTGGCCACCAAACCCCAGAGCAGCGGCAGAGAGAAGTCCGCGATCAGCGAGAGCAGGATAAAGCTCGTCCAGAAGATTTTTCGTTCCACGGATCGCCTACTTCGATCCACCCGGGCAGATTCGGCGGTGGAAAAGTATACTCCTCCAGGGCACATTCCCAGGGGATCGGCCTGCCCTCGGCAGTGGCGTCTCACCCCTTGTCTTTGTTTCGCCGCCCGAGGTGCATGACACCTTCTGAACATTGCCGCGCTTGCGCAGTGCACAATACAATACGATCACTTCCAAGCGCCTAGCGTCTGCCGCTGCCCATGTCTTCTGAGCTTGCCAAGCGTCTCGAACGTGCCGAGAAGGCCATCGCCAAAGGCAAGCCTGACCTCGCCCTGGAAGAGTACCTGGAGGCCCTGCGCGAGGATCCCAAGAACGACAAGGTGCGCGAGTCGGCGGCCGACCTGTACGTCACGCTGAATCGCCCGACGGATGCGGCCACCCTGCTCAGCCCGCTCTTCGACCGCCTGGCGTCGATCGGCGACAACGCGCGCGCCGTCATCACCTTCAAGAAAATCGCGCGCCTGGCCACGCCGTCGGTCGAGCAGTGGTCCCGCTTCGGCCAATTGATCGAGAAATCCAGCCGCCGGGAGGCGCTGGACGCCTACGAGACCGCGGTCACCGGCTTGGAGCAGTCCGGGCGCCGGTTGGAAGCGGGTCCTATACTGCAACGCATCGTGGCGCTGGAGCCTACCGAGCAGAATTACCGGCGCGAAGGCGACCTGGCGCTCGACCTGGGCGACAACAAAGGTGCGGCGGCCGCGTTCTTCGAGGCGGGACGGATTGCGCGGCAAGCAGGCCACGACGGTATGACCTGGTTTCAGCAGGCGTATGCCGCCAACCCGGAGAATCTGCCGGTGGCGCTGGCTTACGGCCGCGGGCTGCTAAACCGCGGCGATGCCGTGCGGGTCATCACCGTGCTGGAGCGCTTCGCCGCGATCGCCTCCAGCAATCTGGAGCTGGGTGAAATCTATGGCCGCGCGTTGCTGGCCGCTGGCCGGGCCAGGGCGGCGGAACCGTTCATCTGGTCGCTCTATCACCGCGATCCCACTCAGTTGGGCTATGTAGAGCAATTGCTGCGGGCCTTCCTGAAGGCTCAGGAGCACGCTCCGGCGCTGGCACTGGCGCAAAGGCTGGAGGCCTCCGAGCACAAGCTGGGCCGCCGCCGTGAGTTCGCCAAGACCCTGAAAGATCTTGCCGACCAGTGCCTGCTGGACCTCGAGTTCCTGGAATATCTGGTGCAGGTCTTCAACAATGCCAGCCGTGAACACGATTATTGCAAGACTCTCCTGAAGCTGTTCGACTTGTATTACGCCGCCGGCAACTTCTTTAAGGCCGGCGATGCCCTGGATCGCGCCGCCGAGGTGGATCCCTACGAGCCCGGGCACCAGCAACGCCTGGAGCGGCTGCGCGGGAAGATTGACAACCACCTTTTCAATGCGATCGCCAATCGCTTCCAGACGGCTTCCTCGGTCCGGGAACAGCAGCCCCAGTCGGCGCAGGAGGACGATCAGACCACGGTGCTGGAAGACCTGGTGCTGCAGGCGGAGATCTTCCTCCAGTACTCCATGCGCTCCAAGGCGCTGGAACGGCTGGAGCGCATCGGCAAGCTGTTCCCCTACGAAGAGGAGAAGAACCAGAAAATACAGCAGTTGTTCATTGCCGCTGGGTTTACGCCAAACTATAAAGGAGTGCCCCGCCCGGCGGGCATGCCGGCGCCGGCTGCTCCGGCGGCTTTGCCGCAACCCGCGATGCCAGCGGTGGCCAACGAAGATGCGGTGGACAACATCGCGCGGGTCACTGAGATCACCCGCAATATCTACCGGCAGGGCAACGTGAAAAGCGTGCTCTTCACCACCGTGAACGAGGTGGGACGGCACTGGCAGGTGAGCCGGTGTATCGCCGGGCTGTGCGTTCCTGGCAAGCCCCCTTCGGCGGCGCTGGAATATTGCGCGCCCAACGTACCGAAGTCGGAGGTGATGCCCATCGTGAAGCTGATCGGGGCGGTGCTGCCGCTGGCCGAGCAGCGAGGCGTGGTTGCGCTTACCGATGCGGCCCATTCTCCGGAACTGGCGGCCATCCACACCGTGCTTGCGGCGCTGGACATTCGCTCCCTGCTGGCCGTTCCCTTGATGGACGGAGAGAGCGTCGTTGGCATCCTGATCCTGGAGCAGTGCGGCGCGCCACGGCTGTGGCGCCAGAGCGACATCGTGGTGCTGAAGACCATCGCCGACCAGGTGGTGCAGGCCTTCCAGAATGCCCGCCTGCGCAGCCTGGTGAAGAACCTGGCGGTGACCGACGAGCGCTCCGGCCTGCTCAAGCGCTCGTCATATTTGGATGTGCTGCTCTCGGAGGCGCGGCGGGCGCAGCAGCAGAAGTCCACGGTGACCGTCATGCTGTTCTACTTCGGCAAGGCCTCCGCCCTGGTGAGAGAGTGCGGGGAGGTAGCGGTGAAGGACATGATGCTGCAGGCCGGGCAGATCGTGACCGCGAACATACGCCAGAGCGATATGGCCGTCCGCTACGATCTCACCACCATCGCCCTGATCCTTGCCGACACCGGCACCAAGAATTCTTTCTTCGTGGCCGACAAGATGCGTAAGGCGCTGGCCGCGGTGAAGATTCCCGGCAGCGATCGCGAGGCCACCCTGACGGTGGGAATTGCCGAAGCCGCCATCCAGCACAGCTTCGACCCGGTGGATATCGTGACCGAAGTCATCAACCGCGCCGAAGCCGCGCTGGAGGCCGCCAAAGCGGAAGGCGGCAACAAGGCCCACTCGATCGCGCCCAACCTGCAACCCATTGCCGTGGCGTGAGAAAAACGCCACGATCCCCACGGATCATTTCGCAATCTGATGCATGACCTCAAATCAACAATTCCTCCGTGTCTCCGTGCCTCGGTGGTGGGCTACGCAAAAGGCGAGCAGCGTGCGCGACGCCTTCAACGCGTCCTTGCCGCTCCTCTTCGCCCGCTGCTAAACTTGCGGGTTTGGCAACACGCCCTTGCGGCTATTTGTGGTGCCCCCGATGCTCAAGCCATCCGATATCGCCATCGTAAGCGGCGCGCGCACGCCGATGGCGCGCTACTGCGGCGCGCTGCGCGATTTCACCGCCATGGAACTGGGCGCGATCGCGGGCAGGGAAGCGATCCGCCGCTCCGGTCTTGATCCCAAAGAGTTCGACCACTGCGTGATCGGCAACGCGCAGCAGACGTCGGGCGACGCGCTCTACGGCGCGCGCCACGTGGCGTTGCGAGCGGGATTGCCGATTGAAACGCCGGCGCTCACGGTCAACCGGCTGTGCGGCTCGGGCATGCAGGCCATCGTGAGCGCGGCGCAGATGATCATGCTGGGCGAAGCGCGGACGGTGCTGGCAGGCGGGATGGAATCCATGTCGCAGGCGCCGCACGTGGTCCGCGGCCTGCGCTGGGGCGTGGGCCTGGGCGAAGGCAAGCTGGAAGATTCGCTGATGGTGGCGCTGCTCGATTCCTATTGCGGGCTCTACATGGCGAACACCGCCGAGCTTTACGGCGAGCAGCAGGGCGTCACCCGCGAGATGCAGGACGAGTTCGCGCTGCGCTCGCAGCGCCTTGCGGGCGAGGCGCAGAAGGCGTGCCGCCTGCAGGAAGAGATCACGCCGGTTCCGCTCAAGAATCGCCGCGGCGAGCCGACAGGCGAGATGTTCGATAAAGACGACCACCTCCGGCCCGAGACGACGATGGAAGGTCTCGCCAAGCTGAAGCCCGCGTTCGGGAAGAACGGCACGGTGACTGCGGGCAACGCTAGCGGCATCGTGGACGGCGGCGCAGCGGTAGTGGTGATGTCCACGGAAGACGCGCAGAAGCGCGGACTGAAGCCGCTGGGGCGGATCGTGAGCTGGGGCATCGCCGGGGTGGATCCGAAGATCATGGGTCGCGGACCGGTGCCGGCCTCGCGCATCGCCCTCGAAAAAGCCGGGCTCAAGCTGGGCGACATCGACCTGATCGAAGTGAATGAGGCGTTTGCAGCACAGTATCTCGCCGTCGAGAAAGAGCTAGGCCTCGATCGCGAGAAGGTCAACGTGAACGGCGGAGCGATTGCGCTGGGGCATCCGCTGGGCGCGACGGGAACGCGGCTGGTGCTCACGCTGCTCTACGAGCTGCGGCGGCGGAAGGAAAAATATGGGCTGGCGACGGCGTGCATTGGCGGAGGACAAGGGATCGCGGTGATTGTGGAGAGCCTACAGTAGTTTCACCACGGAAACACGGAGACACGGAGGATTTGCGATTTGTGATTTCTGATTTGTGAGTGTGAGAGGCAATCATATGGAAATAAAGAAAGTCGGGGTGCTCGGCTGTGGTCTGATGGGCTCCGGTATCGCCCAAGTCACGGCCACCGCCGGGTTCGACGTCACCGTGCTTGAGGTCGAGCAGAAGTTCCTGGATAAGGGCTTCGCCGGCATCGAGAAGTCGCTGGCCAAGTTCGCGGAAAAGGGCACGATCACCGGGCAGCAGAAAGACGAGATCCGCGGGCGGCTCAAGGGCACCACCAACGCCCAGGACCTGCGCGACTGCGACCTCGTGATCGAGGCCATCATCGAGAACCTGGAAGAGAAGAAGAAGATGTACACGGCGATTGATGCGGTGGTGAGGAAGGACGCAATCTTTGCGAGCAACACGTCATCCATCTCCATCACCGAGTTGATGGCGGCCACCAAGCGCCCGGAGCGGTTTGTGGGGCTGCACTTCTTCAATCCCGTGCCGCTGATGAAACTGGTGGAAGTGGTGCGGACGATCGCGGCCGCGAACGATGTGTACGAGGCTGTTTTCGACTTCGCCAGGAAGCTGGGCAAAGTGCCGGTCAGGACCAGCGACAAGACCGGATTCATCGTGAACCGGTTGCTGGTGCCGTATCTGCTCGACGCCATCCGTGCGTACGAAGAGGGCGTGGGTTCAATCCCGGACATCGACCAGGCCATGAAACTGGGCTGCGGCTATCCCATGGGGCCGTTCACACTGCTCGATTTCGTCGGGCTCGATACCACGTACTACATCACCCACGTGATGTATGACGAGTTTAAGGAGCGAAGGTTCGCGTCTCCGCCGTTATTAAAGCGCCTGGTTATGGCGGGCTGGTACGGCCGCAAGACGGGCAAGGGGTTCTACGATTATACGGACCCGAATAATCCGGCGCCGGGGAAGTTCTAGTCAGCCGTTTCATGTTTCAAAAGTCACGTTGTCATGTTGCTGCTCACGACTAACGACCAACGACTGGAGTTCTTCTTATGGCTGCATCTGCAACGCTTACGCAATTTGAAAATGCTCTCTATGACAAGAAAGATCACATCGCCTACATCACCGTCAATCGTCCCAAAGTGCTGAACGCTCTCAACCTGCCCACCATGGAGGATCTGCGGCGCGCATTCACCGCGGCCAAGGACGATCCTGAAGTCCGGGTGGTGATCCTCACCGGTGCAGGGGAGAAAGCGTTCGTCGCCGGTGCCGACATCAGCGAACTGCAGAAGCATACGCCCATCGAAGGCAAGGAATGGACGCACGTCGGCCAGTCCGTGCTCGACCTGATCGAAAATCTAGGCAAGCCGGTGATCGCGTGCGTCAACGGTTTCGCCTTGGGCGGCGGGTGCGAGATCGCATTGGCTTGCACTATGCGGATCGCCAGCGAGAACGCGAAGCTGGGCCAGCCCGAGGTCAAGCTGGGAGTCATTCCTGGCTACGGCGGAACGCAGCGCTTGCCGCGGCTGGTAGGCAAGGGCTTGGCCATGCAGCTCGTGCTGACGGGTGAGATGATCTCCGCGCAGGAAGCCTATCGCACCGGGCTGGTAAACGAAGTGGTGGCGGCCGCCGAGCTGATCCCACGCGCCGAAGCCATCGCCAAGAAGATTATCGCCAACGCGCCGCTGGCGGTGCAGTACGCGATGGAAGCCGTCAACCATGGCATGGACCTGCCGCTGAAGGAAGGCCTCTATCTCGAAGCCACGCTGTTCGGCGTGATCTGCGCCACCGAGGACAAGAACGAGGGCACGACAGCGTTCCTCGAGAAGCGGGCCGCGAACTTCAAAGGCAAGTAGAATCGGGTGATCGGGTCATCGGGTGATCTATTGCCTGGGGGACCGATCACCCGATTAGCCGATGACCCGATGATTAAATCCATCCACAAGCTGCTGGTCCTCAAGCGCGAGGCTGACTTTCACGCGTTGGCGGACTTCTTCGACGCGCTGGGGCTGGCGCGGGGCGAATCCTGGAAGGGGCGGCGCAGTCAGGGCATCAAGCTGGACGCGCCGGAGGCCGGGGTAGAGATCGGCATGGGAAAGGGCTTCCCCGAGGCCGACTTGGTGGTCGAGTGCGACTCGGCGGACGTCCTACACGACCTAGCGAAGCGCCGCGGTTTCCGGATTGCGCAAGAGATCGCCGATCACGACTGGGGCGCGCGCATGTTCACGCTGGAGCTGCCGGCGGGCGCGGGACGGCTGGCCATCTTTTCCTACAATCAGGACTGGCGTGCGAAGCCCCAAGCAGGCGAGGGCAGGCTCAATGCCTCAGGCAAGCGTTTCGGCATTGTCGTCAGCCGGTTCAACGCGTTCATCACCGAGCGGCTGCTGGCGGGCGCTTTGGAGGCGCTGCGGCGGGCCGGGGCACGCAGCCGGGACATCCACGTGGTGCGGGTGCCTGGGGCGTTCGAAGTGGCGTCGGCGGGGCGGGATGTTGCGGCCAGCGGAAAGGTGGATGCCGTAATCTGCCTGGCGTGCATCATCCGCGGAGAAACCTCGCATTACGAGCATCTGGCCCACGAGGTAACACGCGGCATCGGACAATCTGCGCAGGAAACGGGCGTGCCTCACGCCTACGGTGTCCTGACTTGCGATTCGCTGGAGCAGGCGATCGATCGCGCAGGCCTGAAAATGGGCAACAAGGGCTGGGACGCGGCGCTCTCGGCGGTGGAGATGGCCAGCTTGAAAGTTACCAGTCGCACGTCGCCGGTCGCCAGGAGGACAGCGCTCAGCAATCAACATTCAGCAATCAGCCAAGGCGGCTTGCGTTCCCATATTACACACAACAAAAAGCGTGGGCCTCGAAGATGACACTGAGTGCTGATTGCTGAGTGCTGATCGCTCACATGGGTACCCGACGCAAATCCCGCGAGCTGGCACTGCAGATGCTTTTCCAGGCGGACATGGGCAAGCAGAACAAGGAAGAAGTCCGCCGCAGCTTCTGGAGCGAGCGGGCCGAGGTGGAGCGGGAGACGCGCGGATTTGCCGACGGCCTGTTCGTCGTGGCCAGCGACCGCGGCGGGGAGATTGATCCCATGATCGAGCGCCACGCCGAGCACTGGCGCATGGACCGCATGGCGGCGGTGGACCGCAATATCCTGCGGCTGGGGGTGGCCGAGTTCCTGGGCTACCCGGAGACGCCACGCCCGGTGGTTATCAACGAGGCGCTAGAGATCGCGCGCCGGTTCTCGGCCCCGGAGTCGGTGCAGTTCATCAATGGCGTGCTGGACAGCGTGGCGCGGGAGCTGGAGGCACTGCCGAAATCGTCGTAATCCCGAAAGACATGATCTGGACCGACGAAGCGCGCGAGATCATCCAGGACCTGCTGCAGGAACTTCCTCTGCCGGTGCGCGGCGGGGTGGAGGAAGAGGCCAAGTACCGGGCGGAAAGCCTCGGGGAACAGGCGTCCGCCACCCGGGTGGGCCTGGAGATCGCGGTGCGCGCCTTTATCGAGTCCACTCCGCGTGATCTGCGCGAGCGCCTAAAGCATACCCTCTCCTACAAAGGCATCGATCCTGAAGACTACGAAACCGCCTTCTCTTCGTGAAACATCCCGCCGAGAATTGAGTCATTGAGCCATTGGATCATTGAAAACCAGAGAACCCGACTTCCACTGGCTCAATGACCCAATGAGAATGACTCAATCCTCTCACTGCACCGTCAGCGTGGTCGAGCCGATGACGCCGGCGGAGCTGGCCGTGATGGTGGCGGTCCCGGTGGCCAGTGCTTTGGCTAAACCGGGGGTTGTGATCGGCGGATTCACGGTGGTGATGGGCCCGATGACCGCCACGACCGCATTGCTGGAGTTCCAGGTGACGAATTTGGTCATGTCGCGCGTGGTCTTGTCCGAGAACGTGCCCGTGGCTGTGAACTGCTGCGTCGCGCCGACACCGATGCTCGGGTTCGTAGGCGTGATTGTCAGCGCACTGAGCGTCGCGACCGTGGCGACGGGCCTGATCACGACGAAATCCGGGGTGCAGCCACCAGGGGCAGTCGGACACGGGAACACGGCGATGCTTAGAACGTCGGTCGGGGGTGTTTTTGTGAGGTCAATCCGGTGGACCGTACCATCATTGGCGCCGACGTAGAGACTGGCGCTGTCGGGGGTCACGCCACCCGAGAGCGGTTGCGCTCCGCCCGCCAGCGGAACGACCAACGTCACCTTCGTTCCCAGGTTGTACACCAGCACACCCTGGTCGCTGGTCAGGATGATCGCCAGTTGGCTGTTGGGGGTCACGATGAGCTGCGTGGCGTTGAAGCTGGAAACGGGAACGCCGTTGCTGCTAAAGGAGCTGGTGATCGGAGTGGAGTTGGTGATCAAAGGGGGACAGATGCCTTTGGTAGCGACGGAGCTGACGGTGGCGTCGATTTCGTCGATGTTCGGCGAGTTGGCGTCCACCATCGCTGTGCCGGTGGGGACGGCAGCGATGAGCGTAGGAAAGCCGCCCACGGCCACCGGGGTTGTTTGCAGCATGTCGCTGCAGCTCGCGACAACGTCGTCGCCGCCGGAATCGGCCACATACGCCATGGGACCGGTGGCGAAGAAAGACACCGCCTGCGATGAGCTGGCGCTTATGGTGCCGCTCAAAGTGCGGGCTTGCAGGGGCAGGCTGGGATTATAGATATACAGCTCCCCGCCAGTCACGATATAGATCTTTGACCCGTCCGGGCTGATTGCGGCCGCCACGCCGGGCGTGACGTAACCTCCGCCTGAAGCCGCCAAGCCGCTGTTCGAGTCGGTGTAAGTGAAAGTAGTGGGCGAAGGCACCGTCTGCACGGTGTATGGGCCGTTATAGCCCGCTACCGACACGCCCGCCACCACCACCGATTGTCCCGCAACCAAGCCGTGGGGCGTGTTGGTAGTAATGATGACAATGTTCCCGCTCTCCGCGGCTCCGGTGCCCGCAATGAAACTGGCAATGCTGATGTCAGGAGTCGCTTGAATGCCAGGAACAGAGGTAGTGATGAAGAGCTGGTTGGTCGCCGGGTCGGAAACCACTACGTGATTGCCATCCGTGGTCACCGCCGTACCCGGGATGGTCGAATTCGGAGTGGGTACAGTGGCGACCGTAGGGTCGAATCGCAACAGCCCCGAGCAGGCCTCGCCGTCGGGTCCGGTGGTACCGTTGGCGCAGATGGTGCCCAGGAAAGCGGGGTCGCCCGATGGCGCGATTACCATGGAGTTCACCTGCACGCCGGCCGGCAAGGTGAACGCCGCTCCAGGTACGTTGGTGGTGGTATCGATGGGGACGATGAGGTTGCTGTAAGGACATGCTGCGCTCGGGCTGCAGGGGGGAGGAGTCGCGGTAGTCACCAGCACGGTGCTGTCGACGGTGCCCGTGACGGTAGCGGTCACCGCATTATCGCTATACACCGGCTGCGGGGGGACGAAGTTGACATTGCACGACGGCGGTAGGCAGGCGGCCGTGATCTCGGCGGTGCCGGGTGCCGCCGTGTTTACCGTCCCCAGGGCCACCACCGCCAGCGCCGGCTGAGAACTCAACCACGTGAGACCGAGGGTGTTGGTCGTGAGGTCCAAGGCGATACCTTGGCTATCCGTAACAATCGGCGTCAAGGGTACTGTGGAACTAACCGGCGCGGTGAATGAGGTGGTGGTGTCGGTGGGCGAGTTCTGGACATGAATGCTGGCCACGGCACAGGTGGTGAAGCCGGCGGACCCAGACACGAGCGCACCGGGTGCGCCTATCGATGCCACCACCGTCGCTTGGCCGGGAGTGGCCGCAGTCACCATAACGGGAGTGGTCGCGATGGTGGTGTTCCCATTGGCCTGCAGTGTGGCAACCTGCGCCGGTGAGACGGCCCAGTTGATGTTCCCGATGGTGCTACTAGGGACCAGGCAGGGCACGCTGGAAGACCCGGTGATGCGCAGGCAGGCGGCTGGGTCATTACTAAAAGCCTGGGCCGTGAACATGCCCATATTGGGCGTGGTAGTGGGGGTGCCGTTCTGGGAAAAGCAGCCGTTTGGATTGCCCGGCCCGGGTATCGGATTGCCGGCATCGGATATGATCGCGATGCTGTCGACGGGCTCGTGATCGGCGACCACGACGGTGCTGCTGCTAAAGCTAATGTTGTTCGCCGTGGTGGTGGTAGTCGTGGTGGTAGCTCTGATGCTGGCCGTGCCCAGCGGCAGCAGATTGTTGGCGTTGTCGGTGGTCTGGCAGCGGATAAAGCCTGAATCCCACTGCCCGGCGCAGATCAGGCCGTTATTGGAGACCGTGATGACAGCATTGTTGTCGGAGCTGTACGCCAAGGGGGGGATGGCGACAGGAACGTTGTTGGCGTCCAGGGCCTGGGCCGTGATCTGGGCCGTGGCGCCGCGGCTGAGAGAAAGCGTTGCAGGCGAGAGTGTGATGCTGACGCTCGGCCCGACGGACGCGCCGCCGCAACCCAGCAATATCATTCCAATAGTTAAGAATAAGAGGACGCCTGCGCCCAGAACCAGGAACCGCTGCATGTACCCTCCACCCCAGAGTGATTCCGGGGCGTCCATCTCCCCCACGATTCCCATCAGGGGGATTCGTCAGTTTAGAAGCTGAAGATTGTTTCGGCAACTCCCGGTCCAGGCAGCTAGTGCACCTCCCGTCCAAGATGTATTTATCACGTCAACCCCGCCTGGGGGCGCACGCGGTTGACGCTCACCAGCAGAGTTGTTATATTCGAGAGGTTCTGCGAGCAGCTTTGGTAGTGCCTGTGTTTCCAGGTTGTAGATGACACGCGCCCGAGGACAGCAGGTTGGTCCGCTAACAGGGCGCCCTCGCTGAAACGGGCCTGCGCTGCCTTGCGCCGCGCGCAAGGGTATGCAGGCCCAGGCTGGCGAAACGGAGCTTCACCCCCCGGGGTCTGAAAGCCACCGTCGCCGGGCCGCCATACGGAAACCAACCAATCTCCCCGCAGTGCGGGGAAGTATGGTGCGGCGAAAAGCCGCACCAGTCCTGAAATAGGGATCGAGCCGATGCGCGCAGGTGCGCGCGCGCGCGTGAAGGAGCTGGGAACAGTGCCCACATTCAATCAGTTGGTGCGCCTGGGACGGCACAAGCCGAACTACAAGACCGCCAGTCCGGCGCTGCAGGCCTGCCCGCAGAAGCGCGGTGTGTGCACCCGCGTCTATACCCAGACGCCGAAGAAGCCGAACTCGGCCCTGCGCAAGGTGGCCCGCGTGCGCCTGACCAATGGGATCGAGGTCACCACCTATATTCCCGGGGTCGGCCACAACCTGCAGGAACACTCGATCGTGCTCATCCGCGGCGGCCGCGTCAAAGACCTGCCCGGCGTGCGCTACCACGTGATCCGCGGAACACTGGACACGGTCGGCGTTGCCAACCGTAAGCAGAGCCGCTCCAAGTACGGAGCCAAGCGGCCCAAGGCGTAGGAGCTATCGATGCCGAGAAAAGGACATATCAGCAAGATCGATGTCGCGCCTGACCCGATCTATGATTCGCCGCTGGTGAACAAGTTCATCAACTGCATGATGTGGGGCGGGAAGAAGAGCGTCGCCCAGGGCATCTTCTATGAATCGCTGGAGAAGCTGCAGGAAAAGGGCGGCGACGAGGCGCTCAAGCTATTCAAGAAGGCGGTGGAGAACTGCAAGCCGGTGCTGGAAGTCAAGACCCGCCGCGTAGGCGGCGCCAACTACCAGGTGCCGGTGGAGGTGAACCCAGACCGGCGTACCTCGCTGGCCATCCGCTGGCTGATCGGCTACAGCCGCGGGCGCGGCGAGAAGGGCATGGTGGATAAGCTCACCAACGAGTTGCTCGACGCGGCCAACAACCGCGGCGCGGCGATCAAAAAGAAGGAAGACGTGCATCGCATGGCAGAAGCCAACAAGGCCTTCGCACATTATCGTTGGTAGCAGCGCGAAGCGCTGCCGCTTTGGCCGTTGCCTATTAGCTTTTGGCCAAAAGCCAAGAGCCAAAAGCGTAAGAGCGTTTTTGAGAGCTTAAAGAAAAAGAAGAAGAAAGAGACAGTGCCCCGACAGGTCCCATTATCGCGATGCCGCAACATCGGCATCATGGCGCATATCGACGCCGGCAAGACCACGACCACCGAACGCATCCTGTTCTATACCGGCAGGACGCACCGGCTGGGCGAGGTGCATGAAGGCACGGCGACGATGGATTGGATGGCGCAGGAGCAGGAGCGTGGTATCACCATCACCTCCGCGGCGACGACGTGTACCTGGCGGGACGAGCTCATCAATATCATCGACACCCCCGGCCACGTGGACTTTACCGCTGAGGTCGAGCGCTCGCTGCGCGTGCTCGATGGCGCCGTCGCCGTGTTCGACGCCGTGCATGGCGTCGAGCCGCAGTCGGAGACCGTCTGGCGCCAGGCCGACAAGTACGGCGTCCCGCGCATTTGTTTCATTAACAAGATGGACAAGATGGGCGCCGATTTCGAGCACGCCATCGACACCATCCGCAAGCGTCTCAACGCCAGACCCCTCGCCATCCAGCTCCCCATCGGCCAGGAAGCCAATTTCCGCGGCGTCATCGACCTGTTCGAGATGAAAGCCATCATTTGGAATGAGGAGACCCTGGGCGCCGAGTTCGAGACCGAAGACATCCCTGAGGAGCTGAAGAAGAAGGCCAACGCTTTCCGCAATCAGATGGTCGAAACCGTCGTGGAGAGCGACGACGAACTGCTGCACAAGTACATGGAAGGGGAGAACATCACACCCGAGGAGCTGCGCCAGGCGCTGCGGCGCTCCACCATCGCCCTGAAGCTGTTCCCGGTAATCTGCGGCAGCGCGTTCAAGAATAAGGGTGTGCAGCCGCTGCTGGATGCCGCCGTGGACTTCTTGCCATCGCCCATCGAAATCCCTCCCGTACAAGGCCTCAACCCCGACCATCCTGACAAGAAGGTCACCCGCAAGGCGGACGACAACGAACCGCTGTCGGCGCTGGCCTTCAAGATCATGACCGACCCGTTCGTCGGCCAGCTCACGTTTATCCGGCTGTACTCGGGGCAGATCAAGACCGGCGACAGCGTGTGGAACCCGCGCCTGCAGCGGCGCGAGCGCATTGGGCGCCTGCTCAAGATGCACGCCAACAAGCGCGAGGAGATCAGCGAAATCTACGCCGGCGACATCTGCGCCTGCGTCGGCCTCAAGAATATCTCTACCGGCGACACCATCTGCGACGAAAAGCACCCCATCGTGCTCGAGACCATCGAATTCCCGGCACCAGTGATTTCGGTGGCGGTCGAGCCCAAGACCAAGGGCGACCAGGAGAAGATGGGTGTTGCGCTATCGAAGCTCGCCAACGAAGATCCTACGTTCAAGGTTCACACCGATCCCGATAGCGGTCAGACCATCATCAGCGGCATGGGCGAGTTGCACCTGGAGATCATCGTGGACCGCATGATGCGCGAGTTCAGCGTGCAGGCCAACGTGGGCAAGCCGCAGGTCGCGTATCGCGAAACCATCCGCAAGGCTGCCGAAGCAGAGGGCAAGTTCATTCGCCAGACCGGCGGCCGCGGCCAGTACGGGCACGTGAAGATTCGCATTGAGCCGAATCCGGCCAAAGGCTACGAGTTCGTGGACGACATCACCGGCGGCGCGGTTCCCAAGGAGTACATCAAGCCCGTGGGCGAGGGCATCCGCGAGGCCATGGAAGGCGGCGTTCTCGCGGGCTACGAGATGGTGGACGTGAAAGCCACACTCTACGACGGCAGCTATCACGAGGTGGATTCGAGCGAGATCGCGTTCAAGATCGCCGGCTCAATGGCCTTCAAGGAAGCCGCGCGCAGGGCGTCGCCGGTGCTGCTCGAACCTATGATGTCGGTCGAGGTGGTCGTTCCCGAGGAATACATGGGGGATATCATCGGCGATTTGAACTCGCGCCGCGGCCGGGTCGAAGGCATGGAGCACCGCGCCGGGTCGCAGGTGATCCGCTCGCACGTGCCGCTGTCGGAGATGTTCGGCTACGCCACCGACATGCGCTCCCGTACGCAGGGCCGCGCGACCTACTCCATGCACTTCGCGCGCTATGAAGAAGTGCCTCGCTCGGTGGCGGAGGAGATCATCGCGCGCGTGCAGGGAAAGACGGTGAGTCGGTGACAGTTATCCCGGCAACGGTTCGTTGTTGATCGGATGTTTTGGGTCGTTGATGGTGAGCAGGCAAACTTTGAGGAGACTTTCGGACCGTCCGGAGCATGGCAGCCGTTGCTTGCGTGCTCTGAGGGGTATATAGGCACCGACGTGACCTGTGAGTCGCAGGTAGAACGGCGTTACAGGGTGTTGGATTTTTGGGCCTCGCACGCTGCGTTCGAGACTTTTCGTAAAAGGTTTGCCGAGCGTTATGCGAGGTTCAACGAATTGGTTTCGGGTGAAGGTTCGATTAAGAGGCAATGGCTGGCGGGGACGTATTACATCGCCGATCCAAATGATGCCGAGGGAGACGATTTCGTTCCGGCGTAGCGGAACCAGCCCCGAAGGGGCGGCATTTGAGTTAGCCCAGGGCGTAAGCCCTGGGTAGGCTGATAGAAGAGATTCGAGTCCCGCAGGGACGGCACGAGTTTGAAAAGGGGCTTCAGCCCCCTGACTGACGGAGCAAGCAATGGCCAAAGAGAAATTTGATCGCACCAAGCCGCACGTGAACGTGGGGACGATCGGGCACATCGATCACGGCAAGACCACGCTGACGGCGGCCATCACCAAGGTCCTGGGGAAAAATAACCCCAAGGTGAAGTTCCGCTCCTTCGATTCCATCGACAACGCGCCCGAGGAGAAGGCGCGCGGCATCACCATCGCCACCGCGCACGTGGAGTATGAGACGAAGGCGCGGCATTACGCGCACGTGGACTGCCCGGGCCACGCCGACTACATCAAGAACATGATCACGGGCGCGGCGCAGATGGATGGCGCCATCCTCGTCGTTGCCGCCACCGACGGCCCCATGCCGCAGACGCGCGAGCACGTGCTGCTGGCACGGCAGGTCGGAGTGCCTTGCATCGTCGTTTTCCTGAACAAGTGCGATGCGGTGGATGATCCCGAGTTGCTGGATCTGGTTGAGCTCGAAGTGCGCGAGTTGCTCAAAGGGTATCAATTCCCGGGCGACGATGTGCCGGTGATCCGCGGCTCGGCGCTGGGCGCGCTGAACGGTGAGGCCAAATGGGAGAAGTCGATCGACGAGCTGATGGACGCGGTCGACAAATACGTACCGCTGCCGGCGCGCGAAGTGGACAAGCCCTTCCTGATGCCGATCGAGGACATTTTCTCGATCTCGGGGCGCGGAACGGTAGTGACCGGGCGCATCGAGCGCGGCAAGGCGAAGGTGGGCGAGGAGATGGAAATTGTGGGCTTCCGCGAGACGCGCAAGACGGTGATCACGGGCGTCGAGATGTTCAAGAAGCAGCTCGACGAAGGCATGGCGGGCGACAACGCCGGCCTGCTGCTGCGCGGCATCCCCAAAGAAGACGTGGAGCGCGGCATGGTGATTGCCAAGCCGGGGTCGATTACGCCGCACACCAAGTTCAAGGGCGAGGTGTACGTGTTGAGCAAGGAAGAAGGCGGACGACACACGCCGTTCTTCAAGGGCTACCGGCCGCAATTCTACTTCCGGACCACGGACGTGACCGGGGTGACGGAAATGCCCGAGGGCACGGAGATGGTGATGCCGGGCGACAACATCGGCCTGGTGATCCAGTTGATCACGCCGGTGGCGCTGGAGAAGGGGCTGCGCTTCGCCATCCGCGAAGGCGGCCACACCGTGGGCGCGGGAACCATTACGGAGATTCTGGAGTAGAACCGGAGGGCTGTTCGCGATGCAAAAGCAAGGAAAGTTTTCCTCCGAACCTGTCAGTCGCTCCGGAAGCAGGACTGGGCCAAAGCCATACAGCTCGAGCCGTAGCTCTAGTGGCAAGTGGGGCGGCAGCTGCAGTGGCAGTAAGAGCGGAAATAAGTAATCAGTAGAGACGCAGCATGCTGCGTCTCTACAAAATGCGGTTGGAAAAACATTATTCGCGGCATGCAGTCAGCCGCCAGCTCTTTGAGGAACCGAACGTGAATGGAAAAGACAGAATCCGGATCCGGCTGAAAGCCTACGACTATCGCGTGCTCGACCAGTCGACGGGCGAGATCGTGGACACCGCGAAGCGCACCGGCGCACAGGTCGCCGGGCCCATCCCGCTGCCCACGGTCAAGAACAAGTACTGCGTGCTGCGGTCGCCGCACGTAGACAAGAAATCGCGGGAGCAGTTCGAGATCCGCACCCACAAGCGCCTGCTCGATATTCTCGAGCCGACGCAGCAAACGGTGGACGCGCTGATGAAGCTCGACCTGCCGGCGGGCGTGGACGTGGAGATCAAGGCGTTCGGGAAAGAGCATAAATAGGCTTTTGGCTCTTGGCCGTTGGCTTGAACCTGAGCTATCGCAAGAGCGAGACAACCTACAGTGCCGATGCTCTGGCTGGCCAAAAGCCAAGAGCCAACAGCTAAGAGCGGGTTTCGGCATGATGAGGGAGATTTTATGGCGGTCAACGGAATTCTCGGTAAGAAAGTCGGGATGACGCAGCTGTTCGACGACAAGGGCGACGTGCATCCCATCACCGTGCTGCAGGCGGGGCCATGCGTGGTGACGCAGAAGAAATCCCAAGCCAAGGAAGGCTATGACGCGGTGCAGATCGGGCTGATCGAGT
Source organism: uncultured Acidobacteriota bacterium (assembly GCA_963808725.1). GTDB lineage: Bacteria > Acidobacteriota > Terriglobia > Terriglobales > Acidobacteriaceae > JAHFUA01. The sequence continues at coordinate 24,936 of CAWEGO010000001.1, forward strand.
TCGTCAAGGAATCGCGGCTGACGCAGCCTGAGCGCGGTCATCTCGCGAAGCACAACCTGCCGCCGGTGCGCTTCCTGCGCGAGGTGGGCATCACCACGGACGGCGCGGGCGACGGCGCTGCGCCGGAGCCCACGAAGGTAGGCGACAAGGTGCTGGTGGATATCTTCCAGGGTGAGAAGTTCGTGGACGTCACCGGGACCAGCAAGGGACGCGGCTTTGCCGGCGTGGTCAAGCGGCACCACTTTGCCGGCGGGCCGAAGTCGCATGGGTCGATGTTCCAGATCACCGGCTCGATCGGTTCGTCGGCGTTTCCTTCGCGCGTCTTCCGGGGCATGCGTATGTCCGGACATATGGGCAACGCTCGGGTGACGACGCGCAACCTGCGGGTGGTGGGCATCGATCTCGACGACAACCTGCTGATGGTCGAAGGCGCGGTGCCGGGGCCGAACGGCGGATACCTGGTGATCAACAAGGCGGGGAAGCCGCCGCGTGAGCGCCGCGGATTCGGTGGCGAGGCCACTATCGACCCCTTGAAGGCGTCGAAGCGCAAAACCAAGAAGGCGTAACTGTTATGGCAAACATCGACGTTGTCGATCTGAGCGGCAAAAAGGTGGGGACGCTGGCCCTGGCCGACGAGGTCTTCAGCGCGGTCAACGAAGACCTGCTGTGGGAGGCGGTGAAACACTATCGCGCCTCGCTGCGCGCGGGCACGCATGCCACCAAGAACCGCAAACTGGTTTCCGGCTCGGGCAAGAAGCTGTGGAAGCAGAAGGGCACCGGCCGGGCCCGCGTGGGTTCGATCCGCTCGCCGCTGTGGCGGCACGGCGGCACGGTGCATGGGCCGCAGCCGCGTTCGTATGACTACGCGTTCCCGCGCAAGAAGCTGCTGGGCGCGTTGCGTTCCGCGCTGGCCGCCAAGTTTGCCGATGGCAAGCTGACGGTGGTGGAGAGCTTCGAACTGAAGGAACCGAAGACCAAGGAATTTCGCAAGGCGCTGGACGCGCTGGAGGTCACCAAGACCGCGCTGGTGGTCGAGGCGGCCCAGGTCGAGAACCACAACCTGGAGCTCAGCTCGCGCAACCTCGATGGGGTCGAACTGGTGCGCGGCAACCAGGTGCATCCCTATCACCTGCTGCGCTATGACGCAGCCATCTTCTCGCGGCCGGCGCTGGAAAAACTTCAGGACACGCTGAAGGCTTCGGCTCCGAAAAGGAAGGCGGAGGTGGCGTAATGAAGTCGGCGTATCAGATCATTCGCCGCCCCATCATCACCGAGAAGGGCTTAGGGATCAAGGAACTGCAGCGCACGTTGGTCTTCGAGGTGGCGGCGCAGGCGACCAAGACCGAGGTGAAGGAAGCGGTGCAGTCCATCTTCAAGGTCAAGGTGGACGCGGTGCGCACTGCCAACTTCCCGGGCAAGGAACGGCGGCGCGGCCGCTTCTCCGGCTACCGTCCGGACTGGAAGAAGGCCTACGTGCGCCTCAAAGCCGGCGAGAAGATGCCGGAGTACGCGCAGAATTTGTAGCTGTGAGCTGCTAGCTACTGGCTGTTAGCCAGAAGCTAGAGGCTAGGAGCTAGAAGCTAGAGATTCTTTATGGCGATCAAAACCTACAGACCGGTCACCTCGACGTTGCGGTTCCAGACGACGCTGGTCAATGAAGACCTGAGCGGCGATCGTCCGCACAAGCCGCTGACTGAGACCAAGAAGGGCACGGGCGGGCGGCGCAACTCGGGGGACATCACCAGTTGGTTCCGCGGCGGCGGCCACAAGCGCAAGCTGCGCATCATCGACTTCAAGCGCGACAAGACGGGCGTGCCGGCCACGGTGGCATCCATCGAGTACGACCCCAACCGCTCGGCGCGCATTGCGCTTTTGGCCTACGCCGACGGCGAAAAGCGCTACATCCTGCAGCCTTCGGGGCTGAAGGTGGGGCAGAGGGTGGTGAGCGGCCCCGACGCTGACATCCTGGTGGGCAATGCGCTGCCGCTGCAAGAACATTCCTCCTGGCACGACCGTGCACAATTTGGAGCTGCGTCCGGGCAAGGGGGCGCAGATGGTGCGCTCGGCCGGTGGGTCGGCGCAGTTGGTGGCCAAGGAAGGCGACTACGCGCTGGTCAAGCTGCCCTCGGGCGAGACCCGCAAGGTGCTGTTGGATTGCATGGCAACCATCGGACAGGTCGGCAACCTGGACCACGAGAACGTCACCATCGGCAAGGCGGGACGCAAGCGCTGGGTGGGCAAGCGTCCGCACAACCGCGGCGTCTCCATGAATCCGGTCGACCATCCCCACGGCGGCGGCGAAGGCAAGACCTCCGGCGGACGGCATCCGGTGACGCCCTGGGGACAGCCCACGCGCGGCTACAAGACGCGCAACAGCAAGCGCACCGACCGGTTCATTGTGAATCGCGGCAAATGACGCCGCTTTCCGGGGCGTCCGAGCCCCGGGGCGTCATCCTGAGCGAAGGCTCGCGAAGCGAGCTGAAGTCGAGGGATCTGAGAAGCGATTATGGCGAGATCGACGAAAAAAGGCGCGTTCGTGGACACGCACTTGATGCGTAAGGTCGAGGAGCTGAACCAGCGGAACGAGAAGAAGGTCGTCCGGAGCTGGTCGCGGCGCTCCACCGTCCACCCGGAGATGGTGGGACACACCATCGCGGTGCACAACGGCAAGAAGTTTATCCCGGTGTACCTCACCGAGAACATGGTGGGACACAAGCTGGGCGAGTTCAGCCCCACCCGCATCTTCAAGGGACACTCGATGCGGGCGGCCACGGAAGTAGCGGCCAAGCCGGCGGGCGTTCCCGGCGGGCCGGGCGCAATCGCGCCGGCGGCGCCGGCAGGCGGCGCAGCTCCGGCGCCGGCAGGCGGAGCTCCGGCTCCGAAGGCTTAATGCGAGGACACTATGGAGTTTAGGGCGGAGGCAAAGTACATACGCGTTTCGCCGCAGAAGGCGCGCCTGGTGCTGGACACCATCAAGGGCCGGCGGGCGGAGGATGCGATGAACATCCTGGCCTTCACCAAGAAGGGCGTTGCGCCCGACGTTTCCAAGCTCCTGCGCTCGGCGATCGAGAATGCGAATTTCCTGAGCTCGGAGAAGGGGCTCGACGTGGATGTGGACAACCTCTACGTCAAGCACGCCGTGGCCAACGACGGGCCGCGGATGAAGCGCATCCGTCCGGCGCCGATGGGCCGCGCCTTCCGCTATCAGCGGCGCATGGCGCACCTGGAGATCGTGCTGGCTGAACGTAGCCGGCAGAATGGCGAAGCCACCGCCACCGTGGTCGGCGAAGAAGAAGCGGGGACGAGCGCCCGTCCGAAGACGCGAGCGGCTGCGAAGAGCAAGAAGAGATCGGCGCGCCCGGCGAAGAAGACGAAGAAGAAGATGGCGGGCGCCAAGAGATAGCGAGGGCACAATGGGACAGAAGGTACATCCATACGGATTCCGGCTCGGTTACACCAAGCCGTGGAAATCGCGATGGTTTCTGGAGCGCGATTACGACAAGCCGTGCTCGAAGACGTCAAGCTGAAGAACGAGTTGAAGGACAAGCTCAAGTCGGCGGGCGTCAGTTCGATCGAGATCGAGCGCCCAGGCAACAAGCTGCGCATCATCATCCGCACGGCGCGGCCGGGCATCATCATCGGGCGCAAGGGCGCGGAGATCGACAAGCTCAAGCAGGAGGTGCAGAAGCGCACCAACCGCGACGTGTACATTGATATCCAGGAAGTGCACAAGCCGGAGCTGGACGCGCAACTGGTGGGCGAGTCGATCGCGCTGCAACTGGAGAAGCGCGTGGGCTTCCGCCGCGCCATGCGCAAGGCGGTGGATTCGGCGCTGCGCTTCGGCTGCAAGGGAATCAAGGTGCGGGTGAGCGGGCGGCTGAACGGCAACGAGATCGCGCGCTCAGAGTGGTATCTGCAGGGACGGCTGCCGCTGCACACGCTGCGCGCGGACATCGATTACGGATTCGCCGAGGCCAAGACCACCTATGGCGTGATCGGCGTGAAGTGCTGGGTCTATCGCGGCGAGATCCTGCCGACGAAGAAGCGTGACGAGCCGGGCGGCACTGCGGGTGCATTTTAGTTGTCAGTGGCTGGTTGCCAGTTGTCAGCAAGGGGCGCGGTGATCGGCGACCACCGGCTGACAAACTGATAACTGGCAACTGATAACTGGCAACTGGGGACTGACTTATGTTGATGCCGAAAAAAGTTAAGTATCGCAAGCAGCAGCGCGGACGCATGTGCGGCAAGGCGTGGCGCGGCTCCGAACTGTCGTTCGGCGACTACGGGCTGAAGGTGCTGGAGCCGGGCTGGATCACCGACCGCCAGATCGAGGCCAGCCGCGTGGCCATGACGCGCTTCATCAAGCGCGGCGGCAAGATCTGGCTGCGCCTGTTCCCGGACAAGCCGGTCACCAAGAAGCCGGCCGAAACCCGTATGGGCAAAGGCAAGGGCGCGCCCGACCACTGGGTCGCGGTGGTCCGCCCGGGCAAGATCCTGTTCGAGATGGAGGGTGTGACGCCGGAGGATGCCGCGGAAGCCATGCGCCTGGCTTCGCACAAGCTGCCGCTGCGGACTCGCTTCGTCTCGCGGCACAAGGCATAGAGAACCATGGACGCAGAAAAGATTCGCAACTTGACCGAGGCCGAGCTCAAGCACCAGGAGCGTGAGCTGAGCGACCAGCTCTTCCGTCTGAAGTTCCAGATGAATATGGGACAGACGGAGAGCCTGAAGAAGATTCGCGGCCTGCGCAGGGACATCGCGCGGGTCAAGACCGTGGCCCGCCAGCGCGAGCTGGAGCAGGCCGCGACGGAGAAGAAATAAGCCATGGCTGAGACGACAGCGACCCGTTCGCGCCGCAACACCCAGATCGGCTACGTGGTATCGACCAAGATGGCCAAAACCATCGTGGTGGAGACCACGCGGCAGAAGGCGCACAAGCTCTACCGCCGCGTGATCTCGCGGTCGAAGAAGTTTTATGTCCACGACGAGAACAACACGGCGCGAGTGGGCGACGTAGTGCGGATCGAGGAGACACGGCCGCTGTCGCAGCTGAAGCGCTGGCGGCTGAAGGAGGTGATGCAGCGCGCCACGCTGGTTCCGGCGGCGGCAGAGCCGCAGGCCAGCTAGCGCTGCAAACGCGGGAAACGGAGAAGATTTATGGCAGTGATGATGCGAACCATGCTGGAGGTGGCCGACAACTCCGGCGCGCGCAAGCTGCAGATGATCCTGCCGCTCGGCGGGCATACCGGGCTGCGCGCCAGCCTGGGCGACGTGATCACGGCCAGCGTCAAGGAAGCCCTGCCCGACGGCCAGGTGAAAAAGGGCAAGGTGGTCAGGCGGTGGTGGTGCGCACGCGCAAGGAGCACCGGCGCCGGGACGGCACCTACATCCGCTTCGACCAGAACGCCGCGGTGCTGATCAATGCCGACGGCGAGCCGGTCGGGACGCGCGTTTTCGGGCCGGTGGCGCGCGAGCTGCGCGAAAAGAGGTTCCTGAAGATCGTTTCGCTGGCTCCGGAGGTTCTGTAGCCATGGCACAGGCGGCGGTGAACGGGCACGGGCACAAGCGCGTCGATATCCGGCGCAACGACACAGTGAGGGTGATCACCGGGCGCGACAAGGGCAAGCAAGGCCGCGTGCTGCGGGTTTTCCCCGATGACGGCAGGGTGCTGGTCGAGCACGTGGTGATGGTCAAGAAGACCATGAGCAGCAAACGCGACGCCAAGGTCAAGGGCGGCATCGCCGAGCAGGAGAGCCGGATCTCTCTCTCCAACGTGAAGCTGGTTTGCGCCACCTGCGGCCCGGTGCGCATCGGCCACGAAATGCGGGGCGACCGCAAGGTGCGCGTCTGCAAGAAGTGCGGCACGACGCTGGACAAGTGATCGGGCCATCGGGAGATCGGGTCATCGGGCCATTTTGAAAGCCGTTATGGATGCGATGAACCTCGATGAGAACGCGGATATCGAGGAAACGACGCACCAGCCCCGCAGGGGCGGAATAAGTTAGCCCAGGGGCGTAAGCCCTGGGTAAGCGAGCAATTTGAGTGAGCCCCTTCAGGGGCGGCACCAAGAGAAACGAAATGGCAAAACCAGACAAACCGAAGAAACAGCAGGCAGGTGCCGAGCCGGAGCCGAAGGCCGCACCGGAACGTCCGCGCGCCTCGGCCAAGACGCCTCCGCGGCTGAAGGCAAGGTTCGACCAGGAAATTGCCCCGGCGCTGATGAAGGAGCTCGAGCTCAAGAACCCCAAGGCGGTGCCGCGGCTGCACAAGGTCGTCGTCAACATGGGAGTGGGCGAGGCCACGCAGAACGCCAAGGTGCTGGATCCGGCCGCCAGCGAGCTGACGGCCATCACCGGGCAGAAGCCGGTGATCACCCAGGCCAAGAAGTCGATCGCCGCCTTCAAGGTGCGCGAGGGCATGCCCATCGGCGCCATGGTGACCCTGCGCGGCGACCGCATGTACGAATTCCTGGACCGGCTGATGAACGTGGCCCTGCCGCGGGTGCGCGACTTTCGCGGGGTCTCCACCAAGTCGTTCGACGGCCGCGGCAATTACACCCTCGGCCTGCAAGCGATCAACTGGTCTTCCCGGAGATCGACTACTCCAAGGTGGAGAAGATGAAGGGCATGAACATCACCATCGTGACCACGGCCAAGACCGACAACGAAGCGCGCGCCCTGCTGAAGCACATGGGCATGCCCTTCCGGCCCTAGGAGATTAAGTACATTGATTGGTTGATTTTCAGCAGAAGGAAAAAATGGCAACGACTGCAAAGCGAGTAAAGGATGCAAGGAAGCCGAAGTTCTCCACCCGGCAGCACAACCGCTGCAAGATGTGCGGGCGCCCGCGCGGTTACCTGCGCAAGTTCGGCATGTGCCGCTTGTGCTTCCGCGGGCTGGCGCTGCGGGGAGAGATTCCGGGCGTTTCCAAGTCGTCGTGGTAGAAGTTTTTCAAGTTTTCCGTCGCCGCTGGTTCTTTCGCCGGGCGGAAGCGAACGGGCGACGTTAGGAGAAGTGAACGATGAGTCTGACCGATCCGGTGGCGGATTTTCTGACGCGCATCCGCAATGCCATCCGCGCCAAGCACCAGAAGGTGGACGTGCCGGCCTCCAAGCTGAAGCTGGAGATGGCCCGCATCCTGAAGGAAGAGGGCTACATCGCGAACTACAAGGCGACGGAAGAGCAGGGCCACAAGCTGGTGCGGGTGTACCTGAAGTACGGGCCGGACGAGGCCGCCACCATCTCCAACCTGGCGCGGGTGTCGCGGCCGGGCTGCCGCGTATACGTCGGGCGCAATGAAATTCCACGCGTGCTGGGCGGCCTGGGCATCAACATCCTGACCACGCCCAAGGGCGTGATGACCGGCCGCCAGGCGCGCAAAGAAGGCGTGGGCGGCGAGGTGCTGTGCGAAATCTGGTAACGAAGAGCTGATCTTATGTCGAGAATTGGAAAGAAGCCGATTGCGCTGCCCCAGGGAGTCGAGATCACGGTTACAGACAAACGTCGTGGTGAAGGGACCGAAGGGCACGGTGCAGACGCATTTGCCCGAAGGCGTGTCGGTCGAGCGGCAAGACGGGCATGTGGTCGCGTCGCGGGAGGACGATGCCCACGCTGCCGTCCACGGCCTGGCGCGTGCGCTGGTCAACAACGCCGTTGAGGGCGTGACCAAGGGCTGGACTCGGGAACTGGAGATCGTCGGCATCGGCTACCGCGCCGAGCTGAAGGGCAAGGGCACGGTGGTGTTCAGCCTGGGATACTCGCACCCGATCGAGTACCCGCTGCCGCCGGGATCCAGGTGGCGGTCGATCCCAAACAGACGCGCCTGACCATGACCGGCATCGACCGGCAGAAAGTCGGGCAGGTGGCGGCAGAGATGCGCGGGCTGCGTCCGCCCGATCCCTACAAGAACAAGGGCGTGCGTTACGCGGGCGAGAGATTGAAGAAGAAGGTCGGAAAGACGGGAGCGAAGTAGTACCAAGTACCTAGTACCGAGCACCAAGTTCGGCACGCTCGCTCGGTACTCGGCTCTTGGTACTCGGTACTCGGTACAAGGAACTAACAAATGATTCCGCAGATCGCAAAGAACGAAGTCCGGCAGCGGGTGCACAAGCGCATCCGCCGCAAGCTGAACGGGACGCCGGAGCGTCCGCGGCTGAGCGTGTACCGCTCGCTGAACCACATCTACGCCCAGTTGATCGACGATATGGCCGGCCAGACCGTGGCCGCGGCCAACTCGCGCGAGGGCGCCGGCAAGCCGGAAGCCGGGGCGAAGAAGAAGACCGGCGGCAACGTGGCGTCGGCCAAGCAAGTCGGCAAGCTGCTGGCCGAGCGCGCCAAGGCCAAGGGCGTGGGCAAGGTGGTCTTCGACCGCGGCGGATACCTGTACCACGGCCGGGTCAAGGCGCTGGCCGACGCTGCGCGCGAAGCCGGATTGCAGTTTTAGTTTCGAGTACCCAGTACCGAGTACCCAGTACCGAGCAACCGGAAACGAGCGACTCGGTACACGGTACTAGGTACTCGGTACTAACGAGAGCGAGCATGCCAACACTGAAGAAGAGACTCGATGCCGGGCAGTTCCAACTGAAGGACCAGGTGGTCGCCATCAACCGCGTCACCAAGGTGGTCAAGGGCGGCAAGAACCTGTCCTTTGCCGCGCTGGTGGTGGTGGGCGATCCGTCGGCGGCGGTGGTCGGCTTCGGCTCCGGCAAGGCGAAGGAAGTGCCGCAGGCGATCCGCAAGGGGATCGAATCGGCCAAGAAGAACCTGGTGCGGGTCAACCTGACGCAGACCACCATTCCGCACGCTGTGCTGGGCCGGTTCGGCTCGGGCATGGTGCTGCTGAAGCCGGCGCCGGAAGGCACGGGCGTGATCGCCGGCGGCGCGGTGCGCGCGGTGATGACCTCGGCCGGTGTCCAGAACGTGCTGACCAAGTCGATCGGCACCACCAACCCGCACAACGTGATCAAGGCCACCTTCGATGCGCTGAGCAAGCTGCGCGACCGCAAGGAAGTGGCCACCATGCGCGGCAAGACGCCGGAGGAGCTGTAAGCCATGGCGCAAAAGAAAAAGATCCGCTTGCAGTGGGTGCGCTCGGCCATCGCCGCGCCCGCGAAGCAAAGCTGGTGGTCAAAGGCCTGGGCTTCACCCGGCTCAACCAGGTGATCGAGCGTGAGGACACGCCGTCGATTCGCGGCATGGTGGCGAAGGTGCCGCACCTGGTAACGATCGTGAACGGGCAATGAATAGTCGCTCTTGGCTCTTGGCTCTCAGCTTTTGGCTCGTGGCCAAAACCTAGAAGCCAAGAGCCAAAAGCTGAATGGTAACGGACATGAACTTATCTACAATTCACGCACCGAAGCGGGCGTCGGAGAAGCGCAAGCGTGTGGGCCGCGGCATGGGCTCGGGCATGGGCAAGACCTCGACCCGCGGCCACAAGGGACAGCGTTCGCGCAGCGGTTCGCGCATGATGCGCGGCTTTGAAGGCGGGCAGATGCCGCTGCATCGCCGCCTGCCCAAGCGCGGCTTCACCAACATCTTCAAGCAGGAATACGCGGTGGTGAACCTGGAGCGCATCGCGGCGCTGGGCGAATCCACGGTCACGCCCGAACTGCTGCGCAAGGCGGGCCTGGCGGGCAAGCGCGACCTGGTCAAGGTACTGGGGGACGGCGAGCTGAAGACGGCGCTCACCGTGCACGCCCACAAGTTTTCCAAGTCGGCCCAGGACAAAATCACCAAGGCCGGCGGCAAGATTGAGGTGGTGGCGTAATGCTGGAGAAACTGGCGAACATCTTCCGCATCCCCGACCTGCGCAAGCGGGTGCTGTTCACGCTGGGACTGCTGGCGGTGTACCGCCTGGGCGGCCACATTCCCACGCCGGGCATCAACGCCGACCTGCTGCAGCAGTTCTTCGAGCAGAACCGGGGAACATTCCTGGGCTTCATCGACCTGTTCAGCGGCGGCCAGTTGCGCCGGCTCACCATCTTCGCCCTGGGAATCATGCCGTACATCACGGCCTCCATCATCCTGCAGTTGCTGACGGTGGTCTATGAGCCGCTGGCCAAGCTGCAGAAGGAAGGCGAGCTGGGACGGAAGAAGATCACCCAGTGGACGCGCTATCTGACGGTAGCGCTGTCGGCCATGCAGTCGCTGGGCATCGCCATCACGCTGCAGCAATCCACTTCGGGTGGGGCGGCATTCGTCACCAATCCTGGGCCTGGCTTCGTGCTGATGACGATGCTCACCCTGACCGCGGGCAGCATCTTCATCATGTGGCTGGGCGAGCAGATCACCGAGCGCGGCATCGGCAACGGCATGTCGCTGCTGATCTTCGCCGGCATCGTGGTGGGCCTGCCGCGCGGGGTCGCCGATCTGCTGGACAAAGCCAAGACCGACGCCTGGGGCTCGTTCACCGCGCTGGCCATCATTCTGCTGGTAGTGCTGATGGTGGCGGTGGTGGCCTTCATCGTGTTCGTGGAGCGCAGCGAGCGCCGCATTCCGGTGCAGTACGCCAAACGCGTGGTCGGGCGCAAGGTGATGGGCGGCCAGTCCACGCACCTGCCGATGCGCGTGAATGCCGGCGGGGTGATGCCGGTCATTTTCGCCTCCTCCGTGCTGACCTTGCCGCAGACGGCGCTGTTCGCCTTCCGTGACAACCGCTTTTTCGGGCCGCTCCTCCGGGCGCTGCAGTGGGGAGAGCCTCTCTACACATTCCTGTATGCTGTCGGGATCATCTTCTTCGCCTACTTCTACGTGTCCATCATCTTCAACCCCAGCGAAGTGGCGGACAACATGCGGAAGTACGGCGGCTTTGTCCCCGGCATCCGACCCGGCAAGCGCACGGCGGATCACATCAACGACATCCTGACGCGCATCACTCTGGTAGGCGCTCTGTACCTGATCCTGATCTCGTTCATTCCTGAGTGGATGATCGCTGGCATCCACCTCAACCACCTGCCGGGCGCGCTGGGGAACGTTTTTCGAGAAGCTGCCGGCATGGATGACGAACGGCCTGGGCGTGACCTTCTACTTTGGCGGCACGTCGTTGCTGATCGTGGTCGGGGTGGCCATGGATACGGTGCAGCAGGTGGAGGCGCAGCTGATCATGCGCCACTACGACGGCTTCACGCCGCGCAGCGGCCGGATCCGCGGGCGCAGGGCGTGGTAATGAACGGGAGGGCAAGCACGGCTACTGATGTGAAAACCAAGGTCGGACCGGTGATCCTGCTGGGAGCGCCCGGAGCGGGCAAGGGCACGCAGGCCAAGCTGATCATGCAGCGCTACGGGATCCCGCAGATCTCCACCGGCGACCTCCTGCGTGACAATGTGGCCCGCGGCACCGAGCTGGGCAAGAAGGCCAAGGCCTTCATGGACAAAGGGGAACTTGTGCCCGACCAGTTGGTCTGCGACATGGTGGCCGACCGGCTGCGCCAGGCCGATTGCGCGCAGGGCTTGATTCTGGACGGATTTCCCCGCACCGTCGCCCAGGCCGAGTGGTTGGACGCGCTGCTGAAGGACGAGTTCTTTAAAAAACGATACGCCCGGCCGCCGGTTGTGGTGAATTTCCAGGTTGGATATAATCACTTGCTGCGCCGCCTGACGGGGCGCCGTACTTGTCCCACCTGCGGAAGGATCTACAACGTTTATTCTCAGCCTCCCCGCGTCGCCGATACTTGCGATGTCGACGGCTCGAAGCTGGTGACGCGCAAGGACGATTCCGAGGAAGTCATCGCCGAACGCCTGAAGGCCTACGAGCGCCAGACGCTTCCCCTGATCGACTATTACCGTCGCCAGGGGCGGCTGCGCGAGGTCGACGGGGACCAGGCCCCGGACCAGGTCAGAGCGGCGGCGTTTCGAGGCGATTGAGGATGGCAATAGTCTGTAAGTCGGCCACCGAGATGGAGAAGATGCGGCAAAGCGGCCACGTCGTGCGCCAGGTGCTGGATACGGTCAAGGCCATGGTGAAGCCAGGCATCACTACCATGGACCTGGAGCGGGCGGCGGCGAACCAGATCCGAGGAGTTGGGCGCCAAGCCGGCGTTTAAGGGGTACTACGATTATCCCTGCGTGCTGTGCACGTCGATGAACCAGGAGATCGTGCATGGCATCCCCTCGGAGCGGCGGGTGCTCGAGGCAGGCGACATCGTTTCCATCGATTGCGGCGTGGTGCTCGACGGCTATTACGGCGATGCGGCGGTGACGGTAGCCGTCGGCGGAAGCCTTCGGCCCGAGGTGCAGAAGCTGCTGAAGGTCACGGAAGAGTCGCTATACAAGGGCATCGAGAAGGTGCGCATCGGCAACGCGGTGGGCGATGTCGGCGCCGCGGTGCAAGAGTGGGTGGAGGCGCACGGCTTCAGCGTGGTGCGGGAGTTCGTCGGCCACGGGATCGGCACCAAGCTGCACGAGGACCCGCAGGTGCCCAACTTACGGCTTGCGCGGGCACGGGCCGCGGCTGCGCGAAGGTATGGTGCTGGCCATCGAGCCCATGGTCAACATCGGCAAGCCCGGTACCCGCGTGCTGGACGACAAGTGGACGGCGGTCACCGAGGACGGCAGCTATAGCGCGCATTTCGAGCATTGCGTGGCCGTCACCAAGAACGGACCGCTGATCCTGACGGAATAACGCGTTTGGGTCTTAGCAGGGGTTTGAAGCATCAAATCGGCATCCAGCCGGCCGGAGTTAAATGAGTAAGGAAGTTGAGGCGTTTTCCGCGGCGTCCGAGCCGCGGGCCGAAATCCCGAGCGGAGCGAGGGAACCCGACACGAAGAGACAAGGGGTGCATGAGTAAGGAAGACGCGATTGAAGTCATGGCGACGGTGGTAGAGCCGTTGCCCAATGCCATGTTCCGGGTGGAACTGGAGAACAAGCATCAGGTGCTGGCACACGTCTCGGGTCAGATGCGCAAGAACTTCATCCGCATCCTGCCCGGGGACAAGGTCGCGGTGGAGCTTTCGCCGTACGACCTGACGCGGGGACGGATTGTTTATAGGTACAAATGACCAGGCTCGAGTTGCCGGCGACTGGCTACTGGGTACTGGGTACTGGGTACTGGGTACTGGGTACTGACAACTGGTTTCTTATGAAAGTACGCGCATCGGTCAAGAAGATTTGCGATAAGTGCAAGGTCATCCGCCGCCGCGGGGTGGTGCGGGTGATCTGCGAGAACTCGAAGCATAAGCAACGACAGGGCTGAAGCCCTTGCTGCTAGCTGCTGGCTCCTAGCTACTAGCCAGAAGCTAGAAGCCAGGAGCTGGTAGCCAACGACCAACGACCAGAGGCTAATCATGGCACGTATTGCGGGCGTGGATCTGCCGCGCAAGAAGCACATCGACATCGCGCTGACCTACATCTACGGCATCGGCCAGCCGCGCGCCCGCCACATCGTGGCGCAGGCGAGCGTTGCGCCCATGAAGAAGGTGCAGGACCTGAACGACGACGAAGTCAACCGCATCCGCCAGATCATCGAGAGCGAAGGCAACATCGAGGGCGACCTGCGTAAAGACACGCAGATGCACATCAAGCGGCTGATCGAGATCGGCTCGTACCGCGGGCATCGTCACCGCCGCGGCCTGCCCGTCCGCGGCCAGCGTACCCATACCAATGCGCGCACCCGCAAGGGCCCGCGCCGGGGCACGGTCGCGCAGAAGAAGAAGTCCGCAGCGAAAACTTAATCTGAGACTGAACTATGGCGAAAACACCAGCAGCAGGAGCGACCGGTGGCGCAGCGGAAGCGCCGGCGAAAAAAGGCAAGCGCAAGCAGTTCAAGAAAAAGGAGCGCAAGAGCGTTCCGTTCGGGGTGGCGCACATTCAGGCGTCGTTCAACAACACCATCGTGACCATCAGCGACACCGAAGGCCGTGTGCTGTCCTGGAAGAGTTCGGGCTCGCTGGGCTTCCGTGGTAGCCGCAAAGGGACTCCATTCGCCGCGCAACAGGCGGCGATGAATGCCGCCAATATGGCGCGCGAGCACGGTGTACGCGCGGTGGAAGTGCGGGTGAGCGGGCCGGGATCGGGACGCGAATCGGCTATCCGCGCCCTGGCCGCTGCCGGCATCGAGGTGAGGCAGATTCGCGACGTGACGCCCATCCCGCACAACGGGTGCCGGCCGCCGAAGAAACGAAGAGTGTAGGAATCCTGCCTTCGGGTGATCTGACCATCGGGTGATCTGAAGTGACCCGATGACCCGATCTCCCGATGAGCCGATAACAGCGGATCGGGACGAAGAGGCTGCCAGTCTTGTAAACCGATCGACACCGAGAAGGAGAAGAAAACTTGGCACGTTATACCGGACCAGTATGCCGCTTGTGCCGCCGCGAAGGCATGAAGTTGTTTCTCAAGGGAGCGAAGTGCTTCTCTGAGAAGTGTCCCATCGAGAAGCGCAATTTCGCGCCCGGGCAGCACGGTAAGGATCGCAAGGCCAAGGTGGTCGGCTACGGCCTGCAATTGCGCGAGAAGCAGAAGGCCAAGCGCATCTACTTCACCCTGGAGCAGCAGTTCCGCAACTACTTCGAGCGGGCCGCCCGCAAGCCGGGTGTCACCGGCGAACTGCTGTTGCAGCAACTGGAGCGGCGGCTGGACAACGTGGTCTACCGCCTGGGCCTGGCGACCTCGCGCCGGCAGTCGCGGCAACTGGTGCGCCACGGTCACGTCGAGGTCAACGGTAGGAAGGTGAATATCCCCTCCTACCAGGTGAGTCCCGGCGAGGAGGTTGCACTGCGCGAGCGGAGCCGCAAGCTTCCCGTGATGGAGGGCGTCCGCGAACAGACCAGCCACTTGTCGGTTGCGCCCTGGCTGGAGATCGATCGCGAAAACTTCAAGGGGCGCGTGGTTGCGCTGCCGACGCGCGAACACATCAACCTGCCGATCAACGAACAGTTGATCGTCGAGTTGTATTCGAAATAGCGGGATAGCCTCAGGGGCTAAAGCCCGCATCAATAGCGGAGCTTAACGGCACGGCTGAAGCCGTGCCCCTCCGAAGTCAGCTAGAGGAACCGTCTTGTACCTGACAACTGGCAACTGGCAACTGACCACTGACAACTGGTTTTAGGGGCCCAGCTTTTCGAGCCCGAGCAGCCTTGGCCGCGCACAGCCCGCCGATGGGCCAGCGGGATGCGGCTTTGAGCCACAGGGCCGAAAGGAGAAACATTACATGCTTTGGAAAGGCTTTCAGAAACCCAAACGGCTGGCCGCGGAGACGGAAACGCTGACCGAGCGGTTCGGCCGCTTTCAGGCGCAGCCGTTCGAGCGCGGATTCGGCACCACCATCGGCAACGCGCTGCGGCGCGTGCTGCTGTCTTCGATCGAAGGCGCGGCCATCACCGCGGTGAAGATCGAGGGGGTGCTGCACGAGTTCCAATCCATTCAGGGCGTGGTGGAAGACGCCACCGACATCATCCTCAACCTGAAGCAGATCCCCTTCAAGCTGAACGGCGACGGCCCCAAGGCCATCTACCTGCGCGCCGACCAGCCGGGGGTGGTGACCTCGGGGATGATCGAGGCCGACAGCGACGTCGAGATCCTCGACAAGGACGTATACATCGCCACCGTCAGCGAGGGCGGCAAGCTCGACATGGAGATGCGCCTGAAGCGCGGGCGCGGTTACGTCTCTGCCGATAAGAACTTCGACGAGGACCTCGGCATCGGCTTCATCCCCATCGATTCGGTGCACTCGCCGGTGCGCAAGTGCAACTACGTGGTGGAAGCCGCGCGTCTGGGCCAGATCACCGACTACGACCGGCTGACGCTGGAAGTGTGGACCAACGGCAGCGTCCGCCCGGCCGACGCCATCGGCTTGGGCGCGAAGTTGCTGAAGGACCACATGAACATCTTCATTAACTTCGAGGAAGAGCACGAGCCGGAGATCGCGGAAGAGCGCAAGCCGGAGATCCGCAACGAGAACCTGAACCGCTCGGTCGAGGAGCTGGAACTCTCGGTGCGCAGCTACAACTGCCTGAAGAACGCCAACATCCAGACCATCGGCGAGCTGGTGCAGAAGACCGAGGCGGAGATGCTGAAGACCAAGAACTTCGGGCGCAAGTCGCTGAACGAGATCAAGGAGATCCTGGCGTCCATGGGGCTGAGCCTGGGCATGAAGATCGACGAGCACGGCAATGCTGTGCCCGGCGCTCCGCCGCCACAGCCATCGGCTCTGGGATATTCGTCGTTCCGCGAAGGCCAGTACTGACAGGAAAACCAACATGCGTCATCTCAAAGCAGGATGGAAGCTCGGACGCAACACGGCACACCGGCGCGCGTTGCTGCGCAACCTCGTGACCTCGCTGGTTCTGGAAGAACGCATCGAGACCACGGTGGCCAAGGCCAAAGCGATGCGACCGCACGTGGAGAAGATGATCACTCTGGGCAAGCGCGGCGACTTGTGGGCACGACGCCAGGCAGGCGCTTTCCTGATGACCCAGGACGCGGTCCGCAAGCTGTGGGAGATCGCTCCCCGCTTCGGCGACCGCGAAGGCGGCTACCTGCGCATCGTCCGCACTGCCTTCCAGCGCGGCGACGGCGCCGAGAAAGCGTTCGTCGAACTGGTGGGCAGCGAGAAAGTCATCGAGGAAAAGCGCGAGAAACGCGCCGAAGCCCGCGCCAAGAAAGCCGAAGCCACCCGCAAGGCGATGGAAGAGGAGACCAAGCAGGCCGAGGCCGAAAGCGCGGCAGAGGCTCAGGGCGGCGAGACCGACGGCGAGAAGAAGGAATAACTTTTGTAGAGACGCAGCATGCTGCGTCTCTTGCACGCCTGTTGAGAGACGCACCCGATTTGGGTGCGTTTTTTTCTTGGAGACGTAACCAACTACATCTCTCCAGCAGCGAGTCTTCTGCGGTGCAGCACGTACCAGATGACGATCTGGGCGAAGCATGCTCCGCAGAAATCCAGCAGGACATCATGCGCGCTGCTGGTGCGGGAAGGCACGAAGCTCTGGTGCCACTCATCGAGGATGGCCACCGAGAGGCTGATGACCAGCCCGAGGAACGCCCAGCGTATCCGCCACAGGCCGTCCAGGGGCACGCGCAGGGCGCGGAACCACAGGGCGCTGAGAATGGCGTACTCGGTGAAGTGCGCCGATTTGCGGATCAGGAAGTGAACCCGGTTAAACGTCAGTGGGTCGATCTGGCCAAGGGTCCAGGCCAGCACCGCGCGCAGCACCTCGCCGGTATGTTTGGCTGAGAAAGGATCGGTGGAGGCCAGCAGCACCATTCCCACCCAAGCCACGGCCGGCACCCAATACCACAGGATGTTTCTTAAGTGCCGGGTGGTCTCCTGGCGGACTGCCGTCTCGAGCATGGCCCTCATTCGACGCGGTAATTGGGAGCTTCGCGGGTGATGATCACGTCGTGCACGTGGCTCTCGCGCAAGCCGGCGCCGCTGATGCGCACGAAGCGCGATTTCTGCTGCAGCTCGGCGATGGAGGGCGCGCCGCAGTAGCCCATGCCCGAGCGCAGGCCGCCGACGAGCTGGTAGACGACGGCGGCGAGCGTGCCCTTGTAGGGCACTCGTCCTTCGATGCCCTCGGGGACCAGCTTGGCCAGGCGATTGCCGTCGGTCTCGTCGAGCAGCGCGGTGGAAGCGTCACCAGTTTCCAGGCTCTGCGAGTAGCGGTCGCTGGAGCCCGCGCCCATGGCGGCCAGCGATCCCATGCCCCGGTAGGACTTGAACGAGCGTCCCTGGTAGAGGATGGTCTCGCCCGGGCTCTCTTCGGTTCCGGCGAAGAGCGAGCCGATCATGACCCCGCTGGCGCCGGCGGCCAGCGCCTTGGTGACGTCGCCGGAGTACTTGATGCCGCCATCGGCGATGATGGGCACGCCCGCGTCCTTGGAGGCGCGGTAGGCCTCGGCGATGGCGGTGATCTGCGGCACGCCCGCGCCCGTGACCACGCGCGTGGTGCAGATGGAGCCGGGTCCGATGCCGACCTTCACCGCGTCGGCGCCGCTGCGCACCAGCTCACAGGCGCCATCGAAGGTGCCGACGTTGCCGGCCAGCACATCGAGTTCCGGGAAACGCGACTTCACGCACTTGCAGCGCCTCGATGACGCGCGTGGTGTGGCCGTGCGCGCTGTCGATGGCCAGCACGTCGACCTTGGTCCTCACCAGTTCCTGCGCGCGCTCCAGGTAATCTCCGGTAGCGCCGATGGCGGCGCCGACGCGCAGGCGTCCGTGCTCGTCCTTGGCGGCGTTGGGGTATTTGAGCTTCTTCTGGATGTCTTTGACGGTGATCAGCCCCTTGAGCTCGTACTTGTCGTTCACCACCAGCAGCTTTTCGATGCGATGCTGGTGCAGGATCTTCTCCGCGTCTTCGAGCGTAGTGCCGACCGGGACGGTGATGAGGTTGTCTTTGGTCATCACGTCCTTGATGGGGCGGTCGATGCTGGTTTCAAAGCGCAGGTCGCGGTTGGTGAGGATGCCGACCAGCTTCTTGCCCTTGGTGATGGGCACGCCGGAGATCTTGTAGCGGCGCATGACTTCCAGCGCGTCGGCGATCTTGGCGTCGGGCGACATGGTCACCGGGTCCACGATCATGCCGCTCTCCGAACGCTTCACCTTGTCCACCTCGCCGGCCTGGGCCTCGACGGACAGATTGCGGTGGATGATGCCCATACCGCCCTGCTGGGCCAGCGCGATGGCCAGGCGCGATTCGGTCACCGTGTCCATGGCTGCGCTGAGGATGGGGATGTTCAGCGTGATGTTGCGGGTGAGCCGGGTCTGCGTGTTGACGGTGGCAGGAACCACGTCGGAACGCGCCGGCAGCAGCAACACGTCGTCGAAAGTAAGAGCCTCGGGGACGGGGAAATGGATCATGTGTGTCTCGCCAAGTGATTTTCTATTCTACAGGAGGCAGACGGAGATGATTGGGAGTTGTGCGCAACGCGGCTGCGCTCCGCCTCAGGATTCGGTTTCTGGCTCACGGGAGGAAACTTAGCCGGAGTTCCGGCCGCGGGCGGCGCGGACGCGCCGGGGCTTGCGGGCGCGGGGGCCTCGGCATTGTCGAGTTCGCGTAGTCTCCGCAGCAGGGCGGCCAGACTCTCACCCGCGCTCGCACCATCATTCTGGCTGGCAACTGACTGGGTGGCCGCAGGTTGCGCCTCGTCCCCTTCCGTTTCCACCTGTTCCTCGCGAAACGCCTTCATATTCGAGCAGGCGATCTGCAGCGCGTAGAGCCTGAGGCCGCACGCCCGGTAATCCGGGCGTGGGCCATCGAGGAGGCGCGTCACCTCCATGAGCGCGAACTGCAGAGTGGTGGCGTCTTCGACGATGCGCACCTTGTAGTCGAACTTTCTGAAAAGCAAAACGTGCTCGTGGAAGCGGCAGTAGCGGCGCCGGCGACGCGCGGGAGCGCCGCAGCGCCGGCCGTTGATTCGGATATGCTGGCAGCGCGGCGCGGCATTAGCCGGCGCAATGTGTGCGGGATCATATCGGTATGCAACCATACCCCTACCCTCCTCGTGCTGAATGGAATCATCAACTTACACAGGTATAAATATACTTGCCTAACCAAGGCGAGTATGGTGACAATTGAGCGGTGCCTACCTCTCAATGGTGCAGCTTAGCGGCTTCAACCTGCCCAGCGAGCGACGAGTCCATTTGGTTTTGAAGGCCTATTACGACGCCAGCCGCGACGGAAAAGGTATAGAGGCGGTGACTCTCTGCGGTGTCGCAGCTACTCAATCCGTTTGGGAGCACTTCGAGCCGACGTGGGAAGCGGTACTCGACAAGCACATGGTCCCTGACCGCATCCTCCGCATGGCCGACCTGATGGCATTGGAGGGCGCATTCTCCCGCGAGAAGGGATGGGACGAGCGGCAACGATGGGCCCTGCTCGGAGACCTTTGGAACGTCCTCGGTGCTCACCGCGACACAAATCTCAGAGCGTATTCGTGCACCGTATTGCTCCGCGACTGGGCAAGGGCAAAAGCGGCTATCATCGGCAAACTGCGCTCGCCGGAATCAATGTGCGTCAATTTCTGCGTCGGAGGCCTCCGGCTCCCGCCGGAGTGTGCCGGTGAGCGCAAGCCGATTCTGCTGTACTTCGACAACAATGAGCCGTTCATGCATAAAGTGAATCGCGTTTGGCAGCGTTACAGAAGGAGGCGCGGCACTCTCTTCCGGCAGATCGGCACCATTGAAAATGTTGACTCTGAATACTACCCGGTGCAGACCGCCGACATGCTGGCCTGGATTGTCAATCGCAAGCATCTTGGCCGTCGTGACGCCCTTGTTAATGCCTGTGCAGCGTGTGCCGCGATTGCGGTTGACGGTTCCGAAAAGGTCTATACTTACGACACCATCTTGGAGGATTACCCGGATGGCACCCTGCGACCACGATGACGGCCAAGGCCAATCCCGAGTACGACAATTTCAAGAGCCTGCTCCGCAAGGTCGTGAGCGTTCCCCACAGTGAAATCAAAGCCGCACTGGACGCGGAGAAGCGAACACGAAGCCGAAGGCGAAAACGGAAGTCGGTAGTACCCCAAGAAAAGTCAACCCCCCGTGGCCCCGCTTGATCAGAGCCCAGAGCTGTCCCCGTTCGGCGTAATCATCGGGCAGTCCGAACTGCTGAGGGCGCTGCTGCTGGTTCTGATCGTCAGAGGGATCATTGACAAGGCAACGCTGGACAATCTCATCAATGAGGTGATCGGTGGGATACGGGAGCGCGGTTACGATAGCCGATTTACGCCGGATGCTGAGCGGTACGTTCGTGACATTCTCGCTCAGGTGAAGCAACAGTTTGAGGTGATTGAACGTTTGGACCGCGAAAGCGGAAGGCCGCAGTAGGCGCGCTAGCGGCGGCGCAAAGCGCCCGCCGTTCATCATCTGTCATCCGAAACAACCATTGGCGAAACCAGCGTCGTACATGTCTCATCTATTTGCCCTCCTGTTGTTTTCGACCACGCTTGCGGCGGTAGGGATTAGCTGGCCGCCGTTTCTCCCACCTTGCCAATCAACTCTCCGTAGGTGAGTCGCTTGTTGGCGATCTGCGAGAGTGCCAACGAGAACCGTTCTGCATCGGTCATTGGCGAGTCATCTTCATGCTTCCGATTGTTGTAGCGGAACACCTGCTCATCAACATACCGGAACAGGTGAAAGGGTTCGACTGCGACATAGGTGCCATTCAGGCCGCGTTTCAGCAGGCTCCAGAAATTCTCCATGCCGTTTGTGTGGACGCGGCCACGCACGTAGCTCTCGGTCTTGTTCACCACTTCGTGCACGAAGCGGTAGTGCAGCTTGTCGTATCCCACGGCGTCATCGGTGTAAACCTTGGTGCCGTGCTTCACCTGCTTCAGCACTTCGGCTTGCAGGGTCTCGCGCTTCACATCGGGAACGACTTCAGCGCGCATCTGGCGAGTGCTCCGGTCTAGTAATCCGACCACCACGGCTTTCCCAGCACCGCCGCCGCGATGCGCCTCCCAGCGGGCTCTACGCTCCGCGTGCATGTTTTTCAGTTTGCCGCCAACGAAGGTTTCATCAACTTCGACTTCGCTCTCCGGGCCGCCAATCTTGGTTCTGACGCTGAACCCCTTGTTCCGCTGCAACCCGAGGCGGATGCGATGAAGCATGAACCATGCGGTTTTCTGAGTAACGCCGAGAGCGCGGGCGATCTCGTAAGAACTGACGCCGTTCTTGCAGTTCGCCAGCATCCACATCGCTGTCAGCCACTTGTCGAGCGCGACGGGCGAATCCTCGAAGATAGTGCCCTGTTTCACGGAGTACTGGTGGGAGCACTTCTTGCATTTCCACCGACGCTGAGTCTTGAGATAGTAGTACTCACGGCACGCGCACTTCGGGCACACGGGGCCATCGGGCCAGCGTTCTTTCGCCACGATCTGAATACACACATCTTCATCGCTGAAATAGCGGATGGCCTGCTGGAGTGTCTTTGGGTTTTCCATGCCCACACGATAGCAGAATCCGCGCGGTTAGTCAAGTATATTATTGCCCTTACACAGCTTCAACCGACCAGTACCGATAAAACAAAAGACTTACGGGCAAATACCGATTGGGGAGGGACTTAGAAGCCATGCCATCTCATGAATGATCTCGGGAAGGGCACGGCTTCTTAGCCCCTGAGGGGATCCGCATTCTACCGAGATGGTTCATCGTGAGACGGCTTCTTAGCGTCGGGGGAGTGTGTATTTCTTAAAGATAATATATGTCACATATCAATATCACCATAGCGAGAAATTGTCAAGCGAATTTTTCGCGGGTGCTGGGGGAAAGCGCGGAGATTGCACCAAGTTCACTCAGGTGATTCTTACGCCCGCTACGCGGGCTGCGCCCCGTTCCCACCAAGTTCCCACGGCTTGCGCCGTGGGCCGCCCTGAGCGAAGTCGGAGGGTCTATCGCGCGCTAGAACTTTGTCCGCTGAGCGGGGGAATGCGGAGAATCAAGATGGCAAGCCCGCGTAGCGGGCAAAAGGACGTAGCCCACGGCGCAAGCCGTGGGGGTAGATGTCCGGAGGACGCCTCTGCCCGCGTAACGGGCGTAAGAAAATGCCGAGGGACACGTGGTCGCCCTTAAAGGGCTCCGATCATTTTCGGCTCGTCCGATCCCCGGGGTTTTGCGACATTGATCTAAATTCAGGGCGCTTCCCTGTTTTGGCGGAACGGTTTGTCTTTTCGGGAATGCGGGCGTATCATAGTTTGTTAAGCTGTTGTGGCGAAGCACATCAGTGGGCGAGAGCCCACTTTATTTTTGGGTCAGTATGGGCTGAACCGGCGCTAGCCATGGCGATCGACCTGGAGCATGTACGCGGGGTCGTGCAGCGGGTGACGGCCTCCAGCGGGCTGGAACTGGTGGAATTGGAGTTTCGCGGCGTGGGCGGCAAGGCGCGCATGCTGCGGGTGTTCATCGACAAGCCGGGCGGGGTGACGCACGCCGATTGCGAGGCGGTCAGCCGCGAAGTGGGCACCATCCTCGATGTCGAGGACGCGGTGCCGGGCGGGTCGTACACGCTGGAAGTTTCCTCGCCGGGTCTGGATCGTAAGCTGAGCCGTCCGGAAGATTTCGCGCGCTTCGTCGGCAGCCGGGTGAAGCTCACTACCCGCGAGCCCATCGAGGGCAACCGGTTCTGGGAAGGACGGCTGGAAAGCTTTAAGGACGGAATGCTGGTTTTGGCGCTGAGTGCCGGAAAGGCGAAGCGCGGAAAGCCGGAACAGCCGGCGCGGCAGGTGGAGATCGCGTACTCGAATGTCGAGAAGGCGAACCTGGTGCCCGAGTTCAAGGGAGTAGGAAGTAGGGAGTAGGAGAACCAAGAGATCCCTCGCCGCAAGAAATGCGGCTCGGGATGACAGTTTACTGAGTTCTTGGGTTGGACGAGATTATGGCGAGTTTGCTTTACCAGACAATTGAAGGCCTGAGCCGGGAAAAAGGCATCGATCCGCAGATCGTGGTCAGCGCGGTGGAAGACGCCATCGTGGTGGCCACGCGCAAGTACTACAAGAGCCAGGAGAACCTGCGGGCGGAACTGGACAAGGAGTCGGGCGCGATCAAAGCCTTCGCGGTGAAGACCGTGGTCGAGACCCCGGAGCAGATCGAGGATCCGAACCTGCAGATCACGCTGGAAGAGGCGAAGAAGGTCGATCCCAGCGTCGAGGCCGGGGGCGAGGTGCGCTTCTACAAGGCCACCGACGTTCTGGGGCGCATTGCGGCGCAACTGGCCAAGCAGGTGATCTTCCAGAAAGTGCGCGAGGCCGAGCGCGACACCGTCTACAACGAATATATCGGGCGGGTGGGCGAGATCGTTACCGCCATGGTGAAGCGCACTGAAGGTCCGGACGTGATCTTCGAGGTGGGCAAAACGGAAGCGCGCATGTCGCGCAAGGAGCAGTCGCGGCTGGAATCGTTCGCCGTGGGCGAGCGCGTCAAGGTAGTGATCGCGCGTGTGGAGAAGGGCTCGAAAGGTCCGCAGGTGGTGGTGTCGCGGGCGGCGCCAGAGCTGGTGCAGCACCTGTTCCAGACCGAAGTGCCGGAGATCTACGACGGCACAGTGGTGATCCGCGCCATCGCGCGTGAGGCCGGCGAGCGCACCAAGATCGCCGTCATGTCCAAGGACAAGGACGTGGATTCCGTGGGTGCCTGCGTGGGCATGAAAGGTATGCGTGTGCAGTCCATCATCCGCGAGTTGCGCGGGGAGAAGATCGACATCATCGAGTGGCACGACGATCCGGTGAGCTTCGCCGAGAAGGCGCTGCAGCCGGCCAAGGTGGCCAGGGTGTCGATGGTTGAGGGCGGCGAGAAGCACCTGGAAGTGATCGTAGACGATAGCCAGCTCTCGCTCGCCATCGGCAAGAAGGGCCAGAACGTGCGGCTGGCGGCCAAGCTGCTGGGCTGGAAGATTGATATCAAGAGTGAAGAAGAGAAGCGGCAGGAGGTAGAGCTGCAGATGCAGGCCCTGGTGGGCTCCTCCAACACGCCGCTGGACCGTGTCGAGGGCCTGGGCGAGGGCATCATCGAGAAGCTCATCGAGGCAGGGGTGACCACGGTGGAGGCGCTTGCCGATATGACTCCCGAGCAACTGGAGGCCATCAACGGCATTGGCCCCAAGACAGTGGAAAAAATCAGCATTGCGGTGAATAATTACTTTTCCAGCTTAGAGGCAGGGGAAGCGGTGGTCGAGGAAGGGGCCGAGGCAGCGACGGAAGAGCCCGCGGCGGCCGAAGAAGCGGCCAGTCCGGAAGCGGAAGAGGCTGCCGCCACAGAAGAGACTGTGGAGTCCTCTACGCCGGAGGAAGTCGAGAGCGTTTCCGCCGCCGATGTAGCCGAAGTCCCGACCGAGGGCGACGAACTCCCCGAGGGCGAGGCTGCGCAAGAACCGGAAGAGCCGAAGTCGGAAGACTCGGCGGAGAAGTAAAGCTGAGTTTGAATGCGCGACCGCGGCGGGCGCGCCAACATCCAATTACTATCAACCCGAAATACCGTGAGGCTGCGATGAAGACTTAACGGAAATTCGGAGAAACATAAGGGCGGATGCAACCGAAGGTTCGAATCAACGATCTGGCCAGGGAGCTGGAAGTCAAGAGCAAGGAAATCCTCGAGCTCCTGCCCTCCCTTGGCGTCGCCGAGAAGAAGACCCACTCCAGTTCCATCGAAGCGGACGAAGCGGAAAAGGTGCGGCAGCACTTTACCGCTCATCGCGAAGCAGCGCCTGCGAAGGAGACGCGTGCCGGCAGGCCGGGCGCCGAGGAGATCAAGCCGAAGTTCGATCTCTCCCACATCTCCAAGCCCGGCGACGTGCTGAAGGCAATCCACGAGAAGACGCACCCGGCCCCCGCGCGGCCAGCGGCTACTGTATTGCCGCGCCCGGCCGTTCCCACGGCACCGCCCCCACCGCCGAGCGCGGCCAAGCCCGCAGCGGTTCTTCCGACCGCTCCGCCGGTGCAGCGCCCGGTGATTGCAACGCCAGTCATTCCGCCACCCGTTGCGCCTGCGCCAGAAACTGCGCCGCCGGCCGAGGCGACGCAGGAAGCCGCGCCAATGGCACCGCCGCTGTCCGAAGTTGTGGTGACGCCACCTCCACCGATACGGCCAACAGTTCCTGCTGCACCCCCACAATCTATGACTCCTCCGCTCGCAAAAGTTCCGCCGCCGGCACAGGCACATCCGCCCAAGCCGGGAGCGCCACCCACTGCGCCCCCCGGGTCTGGCCGACCGGTGCGGCGCGTGATCATGCCGCAGACCGGCCCTCGGCCGGTCTACCTGGCTCCGCCGCCGCAGCCGCCGCCTCCGCAACCCACCGCGCAAGGCCGCCCGGCGCCAGGACGCCCGGTTCCAGGGCAGCCGATTTTCCAACGTCCGCGTCCCTCGGCACCCGGCGGCGCGCGGCCGCCGTTGCGGCCCGGCGAGCGTCGTCCCATGCATCCCACGCGGCAGTCGCCCACCGGCGCCCGTCCGCTGGGAGTAGGACCAGGCTTGCCGCCGCCTTCAGCGCGTCCCGCGGGGCGTCCCGGCGCGCCGGCACGGCGTCCCGGACAGCGCTACGTTCCGCGCGGAGTCAAAGAAGGCCCCATGAAGGGCTTCCGCCCGCCGCCGCGCATGGATGCGTCCTCGGCGGAGCCGCTGCCCATCAGCCGCAACATCATCATCACTGAAGGCATCAGCGTGAAGGACCTTGCCGAGAAGGTGGGCGTGCGGGCCAAGGACGTGATCTCGCGGCTGCTGGCACGGGGCGTGATGGCCACCGTCAACCAAACGCTCGATGCCGAGCTGGCGCGGGATATGGCGCGGCAGTTCGGAGCCGACGCCCAGGTCATCACCTTCGAAGAATCCGCTGCCAAGGAAGCCGCCGAAGAGTTTACCGGCGGTGAAGAGGCGGCGGGACAGGAAGTGCCGCGTCCGCCGGTGGTCACCATCATGGGCCACGTGGACCACGGCAAAACCAAGCTGCTGGATGCCATCCGCAAGACCAACGTGGCCGAAGGCGAAGCCGGCGGGATCACGCAGCACATCGGCGCCTACAAGGTGCAGATCGTCGATCAGCAATCCCCGGCCTACGGGCGGGAGATCGTGTTCCTCGACACCCCGGGCCACGAGGCGTTTACGCGCATGCGCGCCCGCGGCGCCAAGGTCACCGACATTGTGGTGCTGGTGGTGGCAGCCGATGACGGCGTGATGCCGCAGACGCTGGAGGCTATCGACCACGCCAACGCCGCCCAGGCGCCGATCATCGTGGCCCTGAACAAGATCGATAAGCCCGAAGCCAACCCCGAGCGGGTGAAGAAGCAGCTCGCCGACCGCGGCCTGGTGCCTGAGGATTGGGGCGGGCAGACGGTGTTCGTGGAGGTTTCCGCCAAGCAGAAGACGAACCTCAACCTGTTGATGGAGATGATCTGCCTGGTCGCCGACCTGCAAGAGCTGAAGGCGGCTCCCGATCATCCCGCAACCGGCGTGGTGATCGAGGCCAAGCTGGATCGCGGCCGCGGCAACGTGGCTACCGTGCTGGTGCAGAACGGCACCCTGCACATCGGGGACTATTTCGTTGTCGGCAACGTGTTCGGGCGCGTACGCGCCATGTTCGACGATCGCGGCAACGCCATGGAAGAGGCGCCGCCCTCAACGCCGGTCGAGGTGCTGGGCCTGGAAGGCCTGCCGCAGGCGGGCGACCAGATGGTGGTGGTGGCCGAGCGCGACAAGGCGCGCGAGGTGGCCCAGTACCGCGAGCAGAAAGCTCGCGAGGCGCAACTGGCCAAGAGCACGCGCGTCTCGCTGGAAGGCTTGGCGGAGCAGATCAAGGCCGCGGGCGTCAAGGAACTGCCCATCATCCTCAAGGGCGACGTGCAGGGTTCGGTGGAGGTGCTGGCCGACATGCTGGGCAAGATGTCCAATGACAAGGTGAAGATCAAAGTGCTGCATGCCAGCGTGGGCGCCATCACCGAGACCGACGTGCTGCTGGCTTCGGCGTCGGACGCGGTCATCATCGGCTTCAACGTGCGTCCGGAACGCAAAGCGCAGGAGATCGCGGAACAGGAAAATGTGGAGATCCGCCTGCACACCATCATCTACGAGCTACAGGACGAAATGAAGAAAGCCATGGTCGGCTTGCTCGAGCCCACCATCAAGGAGCATCACCTGGGCCGGGCCGAAGTGCGCGAAACCTTCCGCATTCCCAAGGTGGGCACCGTGGCCGGCTGCTATGTGCAGGACGGCACCATCAAGCGCGACTCCGAAGTGCGGCTGGTCCGCGACGGAGTGCAGGTCTTCAAAGGCAAGGTCAGTTCGCTGCGCCGCTTCAAGGAAGACGTGGCGGAAGTCCACAACGGCCTGGAGTGCGGCATTTCCATCGCCAACTACGGCGACGTGAAGGTTGGCGACATGATCGAGGCCTTCGTGACCGAGCGCATCGCGGCCGAAGTGCCGGCGTAGGAGCAGTGGTCAGTGGTCAGTGGTCAGTTCGCTGATTACGAACTGGCAACTGACAACTGGCAACTGACAACTGATGCCCATCGCCTTCCTCACCCTCGAACTGCGCATCGAAGGCGCGCACTCCCTCAAAGACAAGCGCCAGGTCCTGCGCAGCATGAAGGACAAGCTGCGCAACAAGTTCAATGTGTCCGTCGCCGAGCTCGATGCCAGCGATCTCTGGCAGCGCGCCACCATCGGCGTAGTCTCCCTCTCCGGCTCGCAGGACTATCTCGCCGGCCTGATGCAGAACGTGGAGCGGGAAGCGGGGCGGATCGCATCGCGCACGGGCGCGGAAATCACGGACTCCTTCGTGGAATTCCTCTAGTCTGTCGCGCCCCGGTGCCGAAAGTAACTTTTCGCGCCTTCTCACCTCTGTTATTCTCTTGAGTTTTTCCTGGGAGCGACACCATGCCGGAGCGGCGCGCACGCGAACATCACATGCAGCGCCTGGCGGAAGCGTTGCGCGACGAGATCGGCGCCATCCTGGAGGGCGAGCTGGCGGACCCGCGCATTGGCTTGGCCACGGTCAGCGAGGTGCAGTTGGCGCCGGACGGGCGCTCGGGGCGCGTCTTCGTGTCCGTAGCCGGCGATGACAAGGAAGCGCGGGAGACCATGGCGGGCATCGAGTCGGCCAAAGGTTTCATCCGCCACGAGCTGTTCGAGCGTCTGCAACTGCGGCACGTGCCGGATTTGCATTTCCTGCTCGACCAATCGGAACAGTATGGGGCACGCATTGATCAACTGCTGGATCGAGTCAAGAAGCGGGGGCGCTGAGCCGGGAAGTACGGGGCTATGCTGAAGCGAGTACTGGAGAACATCGCGGCGAGAGAGCGGTTCCTGCTGACCTCGCACGCGCGGCCCGACGGTGATGCCGTAGGTTCAGCGCTGGCCTGCGGCCAAATCCTGCGCAGCTTGGGCAAGCAAGCCGATGTGGTGCTGAGCGACGGCGTCCCCTACATCTACCGGCCGCTGCCCTGCGCCGACCAGGTAGTGCAGACCAACCTGGTCAACGGCCACTACGAGGCCGCCATCGTTCTGGAATGCGACAGCCTGGCGCGCACCCGTCTGGAAGGCCTGGAACCCAATTTCATCATCAACATCGATCACCATTACAGTGGGAAGCTGTTCGGCAATGTCAACTGGATCGATCCCCAGGCCTGCGCCACCGCGGAGATGATCTACCGCCTCGGCCGCGAGGCCGGAGTGAAGATCACCAAAGAGATCGCCACCTGCCTTTACACCGCGGTCATGACCGATACCGGCTCGTTCCGCTTTGCTGGAACCAGCGACCGGACCTTCGCGCTGGCGGGGGAACTGGTGCGCTGTGGCGCCGATCCGGTGCAGTGCGCCCAGAACGTGTACTTCGCCAACCCCACATCGAAGATGCGCCTTCTGGGCGCGGCGCTCTCCACCCTGCATCGCGAAGGCAGCGTGGTGTGGATGCATATCACCCGAGCGCAGATCGACGACTGCGGCGCCTTCGATGAAGATGCCGAAGGGCTCGTCAACTATGCCATCTCCGTCGCTGGCGTGCAGGTAGCGGTGTTCTTCCGCGAGATGCCGGACCGGCGTTATCGCGTGAGCCTGCGCAGCAAGGGCACGGTGAACGTGGCTGCGGTGGCGGAGAACTTCGGCGGCGGAGGGCACGTCAATGCCAGTGGGTGCTCGCTCGATGCACCGTTGTCGGTGGCGACGGAACGGGTGCTGGCGCAGGTGCGGCTGCGGCTCGCCGAGCGTCCAAAGGCTTCCGCCGCCTCCGCTGAGTGACGGTCTAGCCCGCCTCGGCTGTTACACTCCACAACATGTCGCGGCGCAAGACCACGCTGATCGAGATCGTAACCATCGCGGGCTTCTGCGCCTTCCTCTTTTATTTTGGCTTGTCGGCCTTCGGGCTGGTGGGCGCGGATGAACCCAGGTATGCGCAGATCGCGCGCGAGATGCTGGCACGCCACGACCTGGTTACGCCCACGCTCTACGGCAAGCCGTGGCTGGAGAAGCCGCCGCTCTATTACTGGCGGGCTATGGAGGTGTATTGGGTTTTCGGCGTGAGCGACTGGGCAGCGCGCCTGCCCTCGACGACCGCGGCCAGCTTCATGGTCGCGGTGATCTATTTTTTTCTGCGCCGCTTCCGGCCCGGCACCCAGCTCAATGGTGCGCTGATGACCGCTGCCTCGGTCGGCGTGATCGGGCTCGCGCGCGGCGCCGGTACGGACATGCTATTGGGTGCGGCGTTCGTGGTCGGCATGCTGGCATGGTTCGCCTGGTACGACGCTGAGCGCCGGCTGTGGCTTGTCTTTTTCTATTTCTTTATCGCCTTGGGCGCGTTGGCAAAAGGACCAGTCGCGCCGCTGCTGGCGGTGCTGATTATCGTGACCTTCGCGCTGGTGCAGCGTGATGTGCGGCTCATTACGCGCACGCTGTGGCTGCCCGGCATCCTGCTGTTTCTCGCGGTGTCGCTGCCGTGGTATGTCGCGGTGCAGCTCCAGAATCCGCAATTCTTGCGGGAATTCATCTTCCAGCACAATCTCGGACGCTTCGCCAGCAACATGTATCACCACCGGCAGCCGTTCTGGTACTTCGTTCCGGTATTGCTGCTGGGCGTGATGCCGTGGACGGCGCTGGTGATTGCGGGATGGAGTGAGACGATCAAGCAGTGGCACGAGCAGCCCGCCACGCGGGAAGACACGCTTTCGAAGTTTCTGCTGATCTGGACGGTGGTGGTGCTGGTGTTCTTTTCGATCTCTGCGTCGAAGCTGCCCGGATACATCCTGCCGGCGGTCCCGGCGTGCACGGTTCTCGCCGCGGATTGGGTGAGCCGACGGGAAAGATTAGGGTGGGCCGTGGTCATCGCTCAGGGCGCGCTCTCGGCAGCACTGCTGGCTCTAGCGCTCCTTTATCCGAGCTGGCTGGTGTACCGCCGCCACATTCCTGGCGAAGCGCGCTGGCTCGCTCTAGGTATCGGGATGGTCGTGTTTCTGGCGACGGTCAGTGTGCTCACTCGCAAAGGCGCCGCAGCCCTGCGGCTGGTGGTGCTGACGCCCGTGATCGTCGGGCTGGCTTTTCTTCTTCGCATCGGCGCACCGGCAATTGACAACGCGCTCTCCGCCCGGCCGGTCGCGAGGGAGATCACGCAGATGGAAGGCCGTCCAGTCGAGGTTGCGGTGTTCAACGCCTCACGCGAAACCGAATACGGGCTGGCCTTCTACCGCAACCAGCCCATCCCGCGGTATGAGCGCGGCGAGGTTCCGGCGCAGGATCATTTGGTGGTCGTGCCCGAAGCCTACGCCGACGAATTCGTGAAAGCAGTGCGCCCGAGACGCGCCTCGCACCTGGGCAGCTTCACGCCGCAGCGGCTGGACTTCTATTGGGTCTCGACACCACCGCCTATGCCGATGGAGCATCAGCATTGAGCCAGTAGCGAGTACCCAGTACTCGACGTGGTGGAGTCTCCAAACTGGCTACTTGGTACTGGCTACTGGGTACTGAGTACTCGGGTATAGACTCGTGTTTCCGGCGGAATTGAGCCATACTCCGGCCTCAGCGCCAGCTATGGAGATTGTCGATCTCAGACATTTCGGGTCGGTGGACCTGCGTCCGCTGCTGGAGAAGGAATCCCAGCAGTGGTCGGAGGCGCTGGCCTGGGACTACCGCGGCTCGGCGGAGATGATCCTGCGCTACGTCGACGCCAAGATCCTTCCCGGCTATGCGGCGGTGTCGCAGGGGCGGGTCTGCGGTTACACGTTTTTCGTGTACGAGGGCAGCAAGGGAGTGATCGGCGATCTGTACGTGGACAACGGCGGGCGCGATGGCGGCCACCAGGCGCGGGCGCTCGAAGAGCAACTGCTGGCCCACGTCATCGAAACGCTGCAGCACTCGCCCGGCATCCACCGCGTGGAAGCGCAGTTGCTCATGCATCCTGCCGACGCCGTGGCCCGGCCGTTCCTGGAGGAAGGATTCCACCGCCATCGCCGGCTGTTCATGGTCTGGCCCTTGAATGGCGGACGCGAGCCGTTCGCGGTGCCGGCCATGCCTCCGGACATCCAGGTGCGGCGATGGGCGGAGGGCGACTTCGGCAGCGCTGCCACCGTCATCACCGTCGCCTACCGCAACCACGTGGATTCCGAGATCAACGACCAATACCGCACCGTCAGCGGCTCGCAGCGCTTCCTCAACAACATCATCCGCTTTCCCGGCTGCGGCGCCTTCGACAACGATTCCTCGCTGGTGGCCATCCACCGCCCTTCGAAGACCATGGTGGCGCTGATCCTGTGTTCGCGCGTCAAGGACGACGTCGGGCACGTCACCCAGGTGTGCGTGGTGCCGGAGCAGCGCGGACGCGGCCTCGGCGAAGGCTTGCTGCTGGCTTCCGCCCAGGAGCTGCGCCGCCGCCGCTTCCGTTCCCTTTCGCTGACAGTCACGGAAGCCAACACGCGCGCCGTCGACCTCTACAAGAAGCTCGGCTTTCACGTGGCAAGGGTGTTTGATGCGTTTGTGTGGGAAGGATAGGGTATCTGAGATCGGGTGATCGGGTCATCGGATGATCTGTCTTTCAAATGACCCGATGAGCCGATCTCCCGATCACCCGATTGTCCAATTCCTCAATGCCTCAACAGCCACATCGCCCATCCTGCCGCGATCGTTCCCACCACGAAGAACACGAAGCACTTGGCGCCGTACTTGAGCATCTCGCGCTGTTCGCTGCGCTGGGTGATGCCGAACACGATGGAGGCGAACAAGGCGAAGATCAGCGCGGCGGTGAAGTGAGAGAGTTGCAGGGTCATTTTTTCTTCCCCATGGCGATGTCGTAGGCATCCACCGCGCTGATGATGTTGAGCAGCCCGGCGACGATGATGTACTTGGTGCCGTAATCGGCGGTGGCCAGGTCGATGGCGCCGACGCCGTAGCCACCCACGCGGGCCACGATGTACAGTCCGCCGGCGCCCAGATCGCCCACAAATCCCAGGATGTCCAGGATGTCGCCGGTATTGAAGGCGTACACCCTCCCTTGCATCAGCAGCCCGAGCACGAACATCGCGACCACCGAGATCATCAGCAGCAGGCCGCGTCCCCAGCGCTTCTGGATCAGGTGGCCGGCGCCGGGAATCAGCCAGCCCAGGGCGGGCGCGACCAGCGACATCATGGTGAGAGGTTGCGGCGGCGCTTTGGCGGCGCTCTTTGCAGTGTGGGATCCGGCCACGTCGGTCTTGTCTCCTGCCATCAGATGATCACGATCTCCCGCTGGATTCTGCCCGTGACTTCGGCGGAGTCCGCCCGCACCAGCACGTCCACCTCGCTGCGCACGCCGAACTCGGGCAGATAGATGCCGGGCTCGATGGAGAAGCAAGTGTTGGGCAGGATGGTGCGCTCGTCGCGGGTCTCGAGGTTGTCCATGTTGGGGCCGTTGCCATGCACCGAGGTGGCGATGGAGTGGCCCGTCCGGTGGATGAAGTATTGCCCGTAGCCGGCGCGCGTGATGTGCTCGCGGGTGGCTTCGTCCACTTGCCATCCGGCGATGGGGCGTCCCATGGCCTTGGCGTCCTGCACCGTCTTGACGCCTGCGTCACGCGCCGCGCTCACGATCTCGAAGATCTGCCGGATGCGGTCGCTGGGCGCTTTGCCTACGAACCCCGTCCAGGTGATGTCGTAATAGACCGCGCCCGGCGTCTGCAGTTTCCCCCAGATATCGAGCAGGACGAAATCGCCCTCCCGGATCGGCTTGGAAGTCTCCGCTGTCGGCGAGTAGTGCGGGTTGCCGCTGTTGGCATTCACCGCCACGATGGGCGGATCATTCTCGTTGGTGATGCCTTCGCGGCGGAAGGCTTCGTCGATCCACTGCTGGATGGCGAACTCGTCTGCGCCTTTCCCATTGCGCACGCGGCGTCCAATCTCGCGGAAGGCTTCCTCGGTGATGCGGTCAATGATGTCGCGCGCAGCGAAGTGCGAGCGCACCTGCTCGTCGGTCCAGGTGGCTTCGAAGCGCGAGACCAGGTCGCCCGAGCTGACGATCTCCTTGCCGAAGCTGCGCACCAGCTCGATGGTGCCCGCATCCACCAGCCCGATGTAGGGAATCTGGTTGTTGGGCGAGTATTCCATCGCGATAGTCCGATGGGGCGCGACCATCGAGCGCAGGCCGTCCTGCTGCTCCTTCCACGAGGAGTACTCGAGCTTGCGTCCGGGGAGCGAGTCGAGGTGTCCGGCTTCGATGCGGTGCACCAGCTTCACCGGCTCGCCCTGCGCGGGGATCAGGTAATACCAGCGCCGGGTCGCGAACAGGGTTTCCGGCAGGCCGAGCACGCGATAGGCGATGGGATCGCGATGATGGTGGTCGTAGAACAGCCAGCCGTCGAACCGCTGTTCGCGCAGGGCTGCTTGGATGTCCTGGAGGTTCATGCGCAAGAAGTCTATTTAATCATAGAGGGCGCAGTTTCGGGGGAACACCCGCCACGGAGCCACAGAGGAAATTGGCGGCGGTGCCGAAACCCCACACCCAAGAAAGTGTCATCCTGAGCGACCGAAGGTTTCCCGCGCGCTTCAACCGGGGTCCCCAGCACGCCCGCCTTTGGCGCGCTGGGGTGGGAGTAGCGCGGGAAACGGTCGCGAAGGATCTTGGTTTTGACCCAACAGCCGCCGAGACGGCGGCGCTGAGCTCCCAGATACAGCAAAAACGCCTCGTCCGCTGTTTACTCGGACGCCACGACCACCCCCCCGGGTCCCCTCTATTGGAATCATCAACTTACGGGATATCCCGACCCGGGGACCATGAAACCAAAGGGGTTATATGGAAAATCTTGAGCCATAAGGGGTTACAATTACCTATTGCAATATACTTATTGCATGCTATGTCTTTTGGGGTGGAGCTGTCAAGAAAATAATTGGGGAAACCAGCCTTGCCGGGGAAGGTGGGCCACCGACGTCGCCCGACCGATGCCGGTACCCGCAGTGCGGGGTGCCGGCTGTCGATGCGGGCTGTTGTTGCGCGGCATACAGGCTTCGAAATCTGTGGCACAATCAACATGGCGACGCCACATCATGCTAACCGCTGAGAGCGTGATAGCGAAGGTTGTCTCGTTCATTGTCGACAAGACAGTCGGCAAAATTGTTGACCTCCCTTTCGACAAGCGGAGAAAAGCCTGTCGCTCGCTTACCAAGCTTTATTACTGCCTTCAGGCTCTCGATGACGCAACGGATGCCCTTCTGGACGCTCTCGATCTATTCAAGGGCGAGGGAGATGCTCATGCGGTGGTAAATGCTCTTAACAGCCACGCACATGAAATAGAATTGGCTACAAACATGTTTATCGAGCTAGGTGACGAGCTTGGCGGAGGGCTCGAAATCCTTGATCCTGCACTGGCTCAGTGCTGTCACGTCCTATATGTCGGCAAGTTCGACTTCCTCACGTTTATGTCGACCTCAATTCATTGGGAAGGATCTGGCTCCATGCTGAGAGTTGTTATCAAGCGCCCGCTAGGCAAGATGGAGGCCGTCGACATGGAGGCCATGTATAGCCTCGCAAAGGGAGCGGTCGAGGCGGAAGAAAAATACTACTGGCCGAGCTCCGCACTCGACGAGTTCGATAGTGATTTTGAAGATATTTCTATTGGCTTTGAAGATGAAGAGGCAGCAATTCAACTGCGGGAAATGATCGTTAGGCAAAATCTCCTGTTGAAGGCGGCCAAGGAGAAACTGAGGAGTCTGATAAGAGACAACTTCTCGATCGAAGAGGTGCTGTTTCAGTCGGATAGCCATCCGTACAGATGATTCATAATACCCATTCCGCGCGACGCGTTAAGGCGGCGCAGAGGCACCGGGGAGTCGGCAAGACTCTTGCTCTGTCTGTACCCGGATCGGTGAAATAAAGTCGTGGATGACACCCCGACGAACCTCTATAAGTACCTTCCCGCACGGCGCGCTTCAGACGTGTTGGCGAAGCTTTTGATTCGGTTTAGTCAGGTTTCCGTCCTTAATGATGCGTTGGAGTTCAAGCCTCCTCTCAAAGGAGTCGGCTCCCCGTCGCATATAAAGCAGTTGCTAAATGAAAGACTAGGGGCCAAATTTCCGGATCTTGTTGAACTTGTCGAAAGGGCACTTCCTCCTCGAATTGCTGAGCAACTGAAGAATGACGTGATATCAGGAGGTGCCGAGAAGGTGGAGCGAGATTTTCTGAAGAGTGTCGGGGCCATCTACCAGAAGCTCGACGAGAACTTTGGGATACTATCCCTTTCGGAAACACCGACCGACACGTTGATGTGGTCGCATTACGCCGATGGTGGACGGGGATTTCTGATCGAGTTCGACCCCAGACATTCTTGGTTCTGGGCCAAAAAAGAGGACAGGGACGATTTCCGGCATCTTCGGCGGGTGGCCTACACGTCCTATCGCCCTCCAAAGTATCTTCTCGAGACCGTTGGGCAGGAAGTTCTTTACACGAAGCGAAAAGAATGGGAATACGAACGAGAATGGCGCATCATTCGCAACTTCAATGATGCAGCTTGTGAGGTCGGCCACGATAACAATGGCAAGGATGTCCTACTCTTCGCAATTCCTCCTGATTGCATACTAGGCGTGGTGGTTGGGTATAAAACGGATCGAGAATCAGCAGAAGGGATGCGGAAGCTCGTTGCAGCGAATCCCGCCCTTTCACATATACGTTTTAGCGAGGCGGTCCTGAAGAGCGATGGGTCGATTGAGATAGTCTCTAGTGGCACGGGCCGCCCGGCCTTCTGAACCCCAAGAGGATCGAGGGTGCCCCACCCTTCGTGGTTTTTGCGAAGGGTGGGAAATCAATCTTCCTGGCCCCACAGATGGAGTTTGTTTCGCAAGGATGTGCACCCGCTGCTAGTGCGATAATGGCTTCGCTCACCGAATCGGAGGACACATGCCCATCAGCGAACTGCTGTTGCCGGAATTTGATGAAGAGATGAAGAAGACACGCACCACGTTGGAGCGGGTTCCAGTCGACAAGCCCGATTTCGCTCCCCATCCCAAGTCCATGCCGCTGGGCAAGCTCGCGCCCCATGTGGCTCAGCTTGCCGGCTTCGGAATAACCGTTTTGACTGCTCCCGGGCTGGACTTTGCCACGGGCAGCTACAAGCCGTTGCCGCTGGAGTCGGCGGCGCAACTCGTCAAAGCCTTCGATGAAGGCGCAGCCAAGGTCCGCAGCGCCCTTGCCGCCCTGCCGGACGAGGCCTGGAAGCAGAACTGGAAGCTGTCGTTCGGCGGCAAGACTATCTTCGAGGGGACACGTTTTCTTGCTTACCGGCAGATGTTCCTGAACCACATCGTGCACCATCGCGCCCAGCTCGGCGTATACCTGCGTCTGAACGGCCAGCCGGTGCCGTCGATTTACGGCCCGTCCGCGGATGAGACGCTGGGTTTCTGATTCCGGCCCTTTTGCCTTGCAAGGAGGGAGCACCGCCGCAACTCACCCCCTCAATGGAATGTCATTCTTCCGTCGAGCGGAGCGAGACGGGAGAATCTGACGGTGACGGCGGCGCCGCCGGCAGGGGTGGTGCCCGCTATTTCGTCAGATCCTCCGCTCGCCTTGGGCTCGCGAAGGATGACATTCGGGACAGCACGCGGGCGCGCGTCGCGGGCGTCAGCGTCTCGCACGCCGTGCGCAGCACCAGGCGCGAGGCGCGGTCGCGAATGCGGAGCAGATAGGGAACCGTCGTTTCAGGATCGGTTTTGGCGGCTTCGCGCAGCAGCCATCCCAGGCCTTTCTGGACCATGTCGTCCTGGTCTTGGAGAAGAGCGTCGGAGACGCGCACGATCTCGTCAAAAAACATCCGTTGCCGCGCGCCACGGATGAGCGAGACGGCAGCCGCGCGCCGGCGCCAGCGGTTCCGCGACTTCGTCCAGCGAAAGACGCGAGCGGTGCGGCGAGGCTCGGCGGCGACCAGCGGCCCGATCAGATAGTGCACCAGCGCATCGTGGTCCGCCCAACTGGTGACGCGATCGAGCCAGCTCTCGAACCGCCTGAACTCACGTTCACCAAACTTGGCGACCGACTTCTCCAGCAGCAGTACGGCGAAAACCTTTTCTTCGAGCACCTCGCTGGTAAAGAGGCGGTCGGCCACCTGCAGCAGGGTTTCGAGGCCGTCCGTCGCCTGGATCTCGCGACTGGTCTTGCGCGCCAAGCGCCGCAGACCGGCGGTGTGCCATCCGTGCGAGCGGATCTCTTCCTTGAAGAACCACTGCACGCCTTGGGCATGCTCGGGCGAGCCGCCGCGGCGGAGGTCCTCGCGAATGCGGCGGAGCCGGGAATTGGCGTGATCAGGCATGCTCACGCGCTTGTCGCCTGCGGCGCCCCGTGCTCGACAATCCGGTTGTAAATCCACAGCAGCAGCGCGGTGGCCACGCCCACGCCGACAACGACCCACCATATCCGGACCGGCTGATGGGTGACCTCTCCGAAATGATGGATGAGCCTTCCGCCGAACCAGCCGCCAATCAGGGATCCGATGCCGATGGGCAGGAAGGCGAAGCCCATGTAGGTGCCCTGCTGTCCGGGCGGCGCCAGCCGGGAAACGTATTCATAGTAGCGCGGCGACTGCGTGATCTCACCGAGAGAGACAACCACCAGCGTGAGCACCACCATGGGCACGCTGGGATGAACTACAAGGATGAGCCACGCCAGGGCCGAGATGAGCGTTCCCAGCGTGATGGCGCGAAAGGCGGGAATTTTCCGGGTGAGAATACTGACCAGCATCTGCAACGAGATCACGGTAAGTGGGCCCGTGACCAGAAGGAGTTCCGTGTCAGTCTTGGGGTTAATGTAATCGTGCACGTAGAGCGGCAGGATGATGAACTCCTGCCAAAAGACAATCCAGTAGCCGGAAAAAATCAGCAGGAAGAGCATGAATCGCGGGTTGGAGATTACCGTCCAGAAGTTTCTGGCGGCCTGTCCCAGGCTTGCGGTCTGGACCTCGCCAGAGCGGCGCGGCTCCTTAAAGAAGAGCAGCACCGCGAAGAACATGAGGAAGACGCTCAGCGCGGACGCGCGGAAGACATTTTCCACGCTCAGGTGCTGATGCACCCAGGAGGCGACGTATGGTCCGGCAGCGCCGCCGATGTTCACCAGCGTGTAATAAATGGAGTAGCCGATAGAGCGGACTTCTTCCTTCGACGCGCGTGCCGTGGTGCCCACCACGCAGGGCTTCACCAGCGCCACTCCCAATGCGGGCAGCATGAGGACGATGGTCACCAGGGCAGCCAGCGGCATCACGCTGCGCACGGGCGCGAGCCAAGGCGCTCCCAGCGAGCCCAGGAGAAAATACGAGCAACTCAAGA
Organism: uncultured Acidobacteriota bacterium; assembly: GCA_963808725.1. Classification (GTDB taxonomy): domain Bacteria; phylum Acidobacteriota; class Terriglobia; order Terriglobales; family Acidobacteriaceae; genus JAHFUA01. Next base: position 64,120 of record CAWEGO010000001.1, read on the forward strand.
TGAGGTAGGCGAGTGAAAGCGAGCGGCGGAAGCCCATGCGATCCGCCAGCGTGCCGCCGAATGCCGCCAGGAACCATACCAGCCCGCCGAACAGGCCGGTCAGGCTGCCGGCTTGCTCCACGGGGAATCGCAGCGTCTCGTGGAGATAGCGCGCCAGCGACGCAAACGCCGCGTAATACGACAGCCGCTCGAAAAGCTCGGTGATGTTGGCGACCCAGAAGGGGCGCTCGAAGCCGGTGCGGATCTCGCGCAAGCGCTGCGCCAAGCTCAAGATGTTCTCCTGGCCCGCAACCGGTCTGCGACGTCGGCCGCGCTGAGACCGCGCACGCGCACCACTTTGTTGCGGCTGCTTTGGCCGGCGGCTATGGTAATGGAGGAGCGCGGGACTTTTAAAAAATCTCCCAGAAACGCGATGCAGGCCTCGTTCGCGCAGCCTTCGACGGGAGGCGCAGTGAGCGCCAGCTTGAGTGCGTCGCCGAGCTCGCCGATGATGGCGTTTTTGCGGGCGCGCGGCTGCACGCGGACGGAGAAGGTGGCGCCCTGGGGCGTGTCGCGGATGGGAATCAAGTTTCGGTGCCCTCGCCACGGGCCCATCCCGGTCCGGGACGCGGTCCGAAAATCGCCGTGCCCACCCGCACGCAGGTCGAGCCCTCTTCGATGGCGACCTCGAAATCGTGCGACATGCCCATGGAGAGCACGTTCATGCCAACTGCAGGCAGCTTGCGAGCGGCGATTTGGTTCCGCAATTGGTAGAGCAGGCGGAAATAAGGCCGTGCGGACTCTGGATCTTCCGTGAAGGGCGGAATGCTCATCAGGCCGCGGAACTCGAGATGTTCGAGGCGTGGCGTGGCCGCCAGCAGCGCTTCGATCTCGGGCGAATCCGGCGCCATACCGCTCTTCGCAGACTCGCCGCCGACATTGACTTCGATCAAGACCGGCAGGCGCTTGGAGTTGTTCTTGGCCGCGGCATTCAGTTTTTCGGCGATGTGCAGCGAGTCGACGGAATCGATGCCGGTAAAAATCTGAGCAGCTTTGGCGGCCTTATTGGATTGCAGGTGGCCGATGAGGTGGAACGCGATGCCCGGCAGATCGGTTAGCGACGGCACTTTTTCCGCGAACTCCTGTACTCGGTTCTCGCCGAACAGGCGTTGACCGGCAGCATGGGCTTCGAGAATGATGTCGGGCGGGAAGGTTTTGGTCACCGCCATCAGCGCGATCTCTTCCGGAAGCCGATTGGCTCGGCGCGCAGCCTCGGCGATGCGCTGGCGTACCTGGGCGAGATTGTCGGCAACAGACAAGTTTCAAGGTTGCAAGGTCGCAAGGTTTCAAGGTTGTGGGTCCGTCTGAAACCTTGAAACATTGAAACCTGCCAATGCTTACATGATCGCCGTCGGCGGCGCGGGTTCGTCGGGGCTGCCGGCGCTGGCCAGCGGCAGCTTGATCATGACCGCGATCAGCACGGCCAGCCCGACCAGGCCGGAAATCCAGGCATTACCTGGCGTGAGCTGGAACAACTCGGCGGCGCCGCCCTGCGAAAGTTTGTGCGCGATGATGGCGGCGATCACGATGCCGCACAGCGCCTCGCCGGCGATCAGGCCGGAGGCAGTGAGCACGCCGGCGTTATCCACGCGAGCTTTCTGGGCATCGTTCAAGCCGCGGCGGTCGCGCAGCACGTCGGTAATCCAGCGCACCACGCCGCCGACGAAGATGGCGAAGGTGGTTTCCAGCGGCAGATACATTCCGACGGCGAACAGCATGGGGCTGCGCACCTGCACCAGGATGGCCGCGAATCCCAGGAAGATGCCGACCACCACCAGCGGCCACGCCATGTTGCCGCCGACGATGCCTTGCGCCAGCATGGCCATCAGTCCGGCCTGCGGCGCCGGGAGCGCGGCGCTGCCGAAGGTGTAGGCCTTGTGCAGCATCATCAGCGGGAAGAACAGCACCATGCTGGCGACGACGATGCCGAGCAGGTCGCCGATTTGCATCTTCGAGGGCGTGCCGCCCAGGATGTGTCCGACTTTCAGGTCTTGCAGCATCTCGCCGGCGACGGCGGACGAGACGCACACCACTGCCGCTACGCCCAGCACCGCGGCCACGCCGCTCGGTCCTTTGACGCCCATCGCTACCATCAGCAGCGCGGCTACGACTAGCGTGCACAGCGTGAGGCCGGAGACCGGATTGTTCGAGGAGCCAATCATCCCGCACAGGTTGCCGGACACGGCGGCAAAGAAGAATCCGAGAATGATCATGACAATGGCCGCGACCACCGCTCCCGGCAGCGTGCCCGAGAAGTAGAAATAGAGCGCGATCATGCAGAGGAAGACGGCAGCGATTCCCGCGAAGACGACTTTCGCGTTCAAGTCATGTTCGGTGCGGTCAGTGACGGCCTGATGCGCGGTGGCGGACTTCTTCAGGTCGTGGATGGCGCGCTTCATGCCGAGGCCGAGCTGGGCGCGCATGCGGAACAGCGTGAATCCCGCGCCCACCAGCATTCCGCCCACCGCGATAGGCCGCACAATCGAGTACCACATATTGAAGGCCAGCGCGCCCCAGTTCATGGTGGTTCCGGGCGGAAGATGAGCTTGGATCCCAGGCCCAAGGAAATAGACCAGGAGCGGCACCAGCAGTCCCCACGCCAGCACGCCGCCAGCAAAGTTGAGCGCGGCCAGGCGCGGTCCAATGATGAAGCCGACCCCGAGATAAGCCGGGCTGATGGCCGGGCTGGTGAACGTGGTTAATCCGCCGGTTGCGACCATGGGGGCGCTGGCGCTGCGCCCGATGCGCAGGCCGTTCAGCATCGCCGGTATCTTTACCAGGACGGTGCGCGTGTACCAGAACAGGTTGATCTGCGAGAGGAAGTACATGGCGGCGCCGAATCCCATGTTGGCGAACAGGATTTTGGCGGCGCGGGCGCCCCGCTGGCCGGCCTTGTGGATTTCAGAAGCGGCCACGGACTCGGGAAACGGCAGCTCGGGATCCTCGACCATCACGCGGCGGAGCAGCGTGACGAACAGGATGCCCAGCGTTCCGCCCACGGCCATCAGCGCTACCGACGGCCAATAGGCGTGTTCCATGTCGAAGACTGGCCAAACTCCCGCCAGCACGAACGCAGGAATGGTGAACACCGCTCCGGCGGCCACCGACTCGCCGATCGAGCCGATCGTCCGGGTGATGTTCTCTTCCAGAATCGAGCCCTTCACCAGCCGCAGCAGCGACATGCCGATTACCGCCGCCGGGTAAGTGGCGGCAATGGTCATGCCGGCTTTCAATCCCAGGTAAGCGTTAGCAAAGCCGAGAATTGCTGTAAGCGGCAGGCCGATCAGCACCGCCCGCAGCGTGAACTCCTTCATCTGCATCTGCGGCGGAACGAACGGCTGAAACTTCCGGGGCGCCGCTTGTGGGGGAGCCGTGGTTTGAGGGCTCATGAATTCCTCGTCAGTGCGAATTGTGGGATGCGTGCCAAGGACAGCAACAGTATCGTGATTTTACAAGCAAATCCGCCGGTTACGGGGTGGTTTCGAGGGTAACTCGGCGATGTGGCGAGATTCTGTAGTGGGTCGGTTTCCGGTTCAACTTCCGGTTCAACGGTTGCATGGCCCTTGGGGATTACTTGTGAAATAGCGATTTATCGCCATCGTCGTCGCGCTACAATGCACTGGGCGAAGTGAATCCCTAGATGATTGACCTTTACTCAGTCCTCGGACCACGTCCGGAAAACTACAAGTGCCCCTACTGCCGTGCGAGGATGCCGACTGAGCAGTTCAAGGCGCGGCGGCCATGGGTATGCCCGGGTTGCTCAACGGAACTTCAGTTCTCATCGTGCCGGGAGCAAGTTCTCGGCTGGATCAGCCTCGCGCTTCCTTGGCCTCTGGCATACCTCTTCGGCGTAAGAGGCCTCTGGATCGTGCCGATAGCCATTCTTCTCTGGTTGCCAGTCGTGCTTGTGTGCGTCGGTGCGAGTGACCGTCTCGTCCCCCCAAAGCTCGTTCCGTATAGCAGACAAAATGGAGGGTGGCCGTTCCACGCAAGCAGTTCATTTATCACGCTTTTTCCGCGAGAAACTGATATCAAGAAAGAACCACCAGCCTAACCGGCTATTCAAAACAGTCGGTGCTCCGTACCGAAGGCCGCCGTGGCCATGGCTAACTGGTGCGAACAGCGCTTCACGTAAAATGTACGCCGCAAGGGGGCAGAGTTCCAGAAGGTTCGAGTTAGTTGTTGATAACAGGCTTTTACACAACCGACCCGGATTGCGCTGGAAAGTTCTGGCGTCCAAATGGGCGTGTGGTTGGGTCTTCGGAAACTGAGCCACTACCCGGATTTCGCCCACATTGCGCCCCGGGTTCATACCTCGCTATACTTGAAAAGGTTTTCTGGTGGATTCCCGGCATTTCCCGCCGGGAGTGCCGGACGAGGAGGGCGGTCTTCAGCAGTAGCAACCTAAGCCGGGCCACGGGCCAGGGATCTCCCGGCGATGCGCGCAGCGGGGGTCGGCAGCGCGCAAATTCGCTGTTTAGTGCTGGGCTGTTCCACACTGCGGCGCAAAGTCTGTTTGCCACACTGTTGCCCTCCGATTGCCGCCTCTGCCAGGCTCCCCTGACCAGGATCTCGCGACTTCCCGTTTGTGACCATTGCCTGAGCGGTATCGCGCCGATTGGTGGACGCCTGTGCGCGGTATGTGGTGAGCACGTGTTCACCCCGTACGGCGAAGCCCTCTGCGGCGAGTGCCGCATGGCCGCTCCGCCGTTCGTGCGGGCAGTGGCCTACGGCAGCTATGACGGCGGTCTGCGCGAGTTGATCCACCTGCTGAAGTACGGTCGCGTGCGTCCGGCCGCCGGCGTACTCGGGCGCATGCTGGCGGAAGTGATCCAGGGTTTCGGGAGCGAATTCCGGGCGGCGGTGATCGTTCCTGTGCCGCTGCACCGCAGCAAGCTGCGCCAGCGTGGCTTTAACCAGGCGGAAGAGATCGCGCGCGCGGCGTTGAAGAACCTCGACCGCAGCGGGCTGACGCTGGCGGCCGGCGTCCTTGACCGCAAACGCGCGACCGAGAGCCAGACCGGACTCACCGACCATCAGCGCCAGGAAAATGTCCGTGGTGCGTTCCTGGTGACTTCGCCGGAGCTGATCAAGGACCAGGACGTACTTCTGGTCGATGACGTGTTCACCACCGGCGCCACGGCGAGCGAGTGCGCACGGGTGCTGCGCCGCCGGGGAGCGGATCGGGTCTTTGTGGCCACGGTGGCGCGTGTGCTCAAGTCCGAGGCGACTTGGGCCACTCCGGAGGAGATCGAAGAACCCAGGGTTTTGAAGGCGTATGCATAGGCGCGAAACTAATCCGGGACGCATGGGCGGGCTGCAGCCGGTGGCCCTGCACGAGGGCAGCAACGGTCACAACCCGATGCACGCTCCCGTGCTGGTGCTGAACGCTTCCTATGAGCCCATCAACGTGTGCGCGGCGCGCCGCGCCATCGTGCTGGTGCTCAAGGGCGTGGCCATGGCCGAGGAGGAGAACGGACACTACCTGCACTCGGCGCGGCTGGCCATCCGTGTGCCCTCGGTGATCCGGCTGCTGGAATACCGCCGCATTCCTCACCAGACCCGCGCCCTCTCGCGCAAGAATATCCTGCTGCGCGACCGCAATACCTGCCAGTACTGCGGCGAGGTGCTGCCTTCGAGCGAATTGACGCTCGATCACGTGGCCCCACGCTCCCGCGGAGGCCTCTCCACCTGGGAAAATCTGGTGGCCTGCTGCCATGGCTGCAACCGTCAGAAGGGCGACCGCATGCCCCTCGAAGCCGGCATGAAGCTGCTGCGCGAGCCCCGCGCCTTCAATCTCCACACCAGCCGCCACATCATGCGCCTGATCGGGCGCTCCGATGCCAAGTGGCGGAAGTATCTGTTTTACTAGCAGTCAGCATTCAGCAGTCAGCATTCAGCCAGAACCTGGCTAAGTTAGGAGTCGGCACGCAGCCAAAACGTGGCTGAGCCAGGTCTGGGTTTAGCTGAATGCTGAGTGCTGACTGCTGAGTGCTTGCTAGTGCTGAATGCTTACTTCGGCGGCTGCTGGCCGTCCTGTCCGCCCTTGCCCTGCGGCGGTGCGTTGGGGATTTCTTGCCCTTCGTAGGTGATGCGCACCTTCGAACCAAAGCGCTTGTACTTCTCGTACCTGATGGTCTCGCGGATGCGCACGTCGCCGGTGGTGAAGTGCAGGGTGTCATCGGCGCGGGTGTAGGTGGGGAACCAATACTGGCCGTCGATCTGCTCCCGCCACGTGGTGAACGCGGGAAACAGGTTTTCCTGGCCGGCCTTGACCTTTTTGCCACTGCTCTTGCCGGCTTGGAACTGTGGCACGGTGCGGCCTTTGGTCTTCACGATCTGGAAATCGTGATCGTCTACCCACACCCGGCCCTCAAAATAACGCTTTCCCGGCAGCATCTGTTTGGGTTTGAGGTCGAAGACGTAGGTGGTAAGTTCGTCTTCCTGTTGCCGGCCGGCGTAAGTGATGTCGTACAACGGAATCTCGGCGCTGGTGAGCACGAACGGCAGCACGCTGCGGATGTCTTCAAAGTCTTCGCGCGACATGGATACCAGTTGCAGCGAGGACTGCGGGGCGAAGGTCACCTTCTCGATGCGGCGGCCTTGGTCGTCGAAAAGCACATCCCACTCCTGGGCCCAGGTGCCGCCATCTTCAGGCGTCTCTACCTTTATGGTTTGGTGGTAGGTGTAGTTGTCGCGTGCAATCTTGAACTGGGTCTCACGAGCCGCGAACTTCTGGATGACTTCCTGCGAAGTGATGCCGGTAGGCTGCGCCGGATCGAGCGCGCCTTCGCCTTTCTGGGCGACAGCCGGCAGGCTGAGCAGCAACAGCGCGAGAGCGGTCAATGGCGTCTTCTGGTGGCGCATAAGGCTTTGCCTGCTTAGATGGTGGAATGCGGTCGGAAGTTGCTGCCCCGCTTTGCCCACGGCCCTAGCCATATTAGCCTCGTTAGCGCCGCCTGGTCGAAAACAGGGGCGGCGGCCGGTGGTGACGTTTTGCGCCTCTTTTTCCTAGACATGCTCGGCGGCGGAGAGATGCGCCCCTCCCAGCAGCAGCAGTCCCGAGAGGAACGCCCAGAACATCAGCGTGACCGAAATAGAGAACGGGCCGTAGACCTCCGCGAAGTTCAGCTTGGGAAGCAGCAGGATGTAGAGGTACTTGGCGCCTTCCCAGAGCAGGCCCACCACAATGGCCGCCGGCAGCACCGCGCGCGCCGGAGTCCTGCCATTGGGCAGCACCCAGTAGATCAGGAAAAAGATGACGATGGTGGTGACCAGCGCGCACGCCTTCATGATCACGAAGGTGGAGATGCGGACGGGCAGGATGGCTTCGCCGTGCGTCATCCACATCAGCAGGGCGCGATGTCCGGCGCTCAGGCCGATGGAGAGCAGCGCCAGGCAGCCGCAGCCGAATGCCAGCCCGAGCGAGACCAGCAGGTTCCCCAGATAGCTGCGGTTGTGCGGAAATCCCCAGATCTTGTTCAGCGCCACCTCGAGCGGCAGGAAGACGCCGGTGGACGTGATGAGCAGAATCACCACCGACGCCACCGCAGCGCGCTGCCGAGCGTAGATCAGCACGTTGAGATTGCGGACGATAAACTCCTGTCCGGTAGGCAGGTTGTCGCGCAGCAAGGCAATCACGACTTCGTACATGGGCTTGGAATGGAAGACGCGGCGGATCAGGGTCAGCAACAGGACCATGAACGGAAAGAACGAAAGGATGGCGTTGGCGGCCACCGAGAAGGCATAGGTGTGGACCTCGAGGCGCATCAGGTAGCCGGCGGTCAGCATCAGCCGCCGCACGAAGGGTACAGGCTTGAGCGGCGCAGCCGGCCGCTCGATCGCCTTCACGGCCGCTGCCGTACGGGGCCCTGGCGGAGCGCTGGTGGGATTTCCGGACATCGGTTCCATGCTAGCAGGAATGTTTGCGATTTGTGCTTGCACCAATTCCGGGGCGATCGCAACTGCAGATCGGGGAATCGGGATTACCCCATCGCCCCTAACCAAGCGCCATCACCAAAACGGCACGGGCATGCATGTTCTCTCTTGAAAGAGCGCAAGTTCCTGAATATCATGCCCTCGGGTTCTCTTCCCGCAAGGGGACCTGGTTGTTCTAGCAGCGGAATTGGGTTGATTGTCTTGTACTTCGCAGTCGAGCTTCACGCAGGTAGAGGGTTGCTGAAGGTGGAGCGTGGTTGGAAGCAAACCATGCCATCGCCTTGCAGCCCCTTTTCATTGCGCAGCGGCTGGAAGGCAAGGCAGCAACCTCTTCTCTTCCCGCCGGACCTAGTGGATCACGCGTTATGGGCGACCCAGGCGCCGGTCCGCCCGGACGGCAGGGAGAATTCCATAACAGAGCTGAGGCGAAAGGAGTTTCTTTGTGAGAGAGAGGGGTACAGTGAAGTGGTTTAACGGTGCGAAAGGCTATGGTTTCATTCAACGGTCCACTGGCGAGGACGTGTTCGTCCATTTCTCCGCTATCCAGGAGAACGGATACCGCACGCTCAACGAAGGCGAGACTGTGGAGTTCGACCTGCTGAAGGGCCCCAAGGGTTTCCAGGCAGCAAATGTGACCCGCGTAGTGTAGGTAGTTAGCTCATCGCGGGAGCGATGGTGCCCCCCGCCCAATCCGCTTCCGAGTGCCCCTCCTGGCATGGCTGGGAGGGGTTTTTTGTGTGGTATCGGTAATTGGTTATTTGTGAAGTTCTTCCTGCGAAAGCTCCGGCTGGCGTTGGAGCTCTTCCCTACGGAATACGGTATACCTTGATTCCTTCTAAATGGTGCGGGTTTCCTTGGGATCTTCCTCGCCTGATCCTTCCTTCCTCTACAAGCAAATCTATAGCTGCCAGAACCGAGTTAGCGTCTCTCAATCGGTTATCCTGCATCAGCTGCCTGACCGTAATCCCATCCGGGCACGTTTGCAACAGGGTGTAAACTCCATCCGCAGCTCGCGACTGAGACGGTATTGATCTTGAGTAAAGTGCCATGTGGGCAATTATCACACCATTCGTCGCTCAGACAAAGCTCTGATCAGGCCCCCGGATGCCTTAAGCTGCAACGAGCGCTCGCGACGAAAAGTGAACCTGCACTGAAGGTGGACCCGTGAGCTATCCGCCAATCAATCTGCGCGGCGAGACATTCGGTCGGCTGAAGGTCGTACGCAGGATCAGAGGAAACTACGAACACGGAGCACGGTGGCTCTGTAGATGTGCCTGCGGCGAGCATGTCGTTGTCCCCAGCTCATACCTTCGTTGCGGGGACACGAGAAGCTGCGGCTGCCTTCAGCGCGAGAGAACTTCGCAGGCGCGGCTGCTGGACATAATTGGGCAGACCTATGGCCGCCTGACCGTTGTCCGCCAGGACAAAAAGAGAAAGAGCGGGCGAACCCGATGGCTGTGCCGATGCTCCTGCGGCAATCCATGTCTCGTTTCGGTGCAGAGCAACAATCTCCGCTCGGGCCAAGTGAAAAGTTGCGGCTGCCTTCACCACGAGAACTCAATCGCAATGGGGAAGAGAAATGTCAATGCCATGCACACCCCGCACGCTCGCAAGCGTCAGATAGAGGCGTCTACCAAGGCCAATCAGCGCCAGGAGCACCGCCGCAACGTTTCGAAGATCATGAAGCGTCTTTGGCAAGATCCAACCAGGAGGTATCCGACCGGGATACTGCGCCGATGCGAGCACCTCGACGCCAGCGGCAGATCAGAGATTAGGCGCGGAGTGTGCCGCCGGTGCCACAACACGGGAACCCATGCGGAAAGAATCAGCTTCCGTGAAACGATGGAGTTACGCCCGATGCGTTTCGACGAGTCCAGAGGACGGAGGGTGGACGCGATGCGCAAAGTGTGGCGGGAGCCGGGATACCGAGAGTGGCATGCAAGCCGCCAGCGCAAGAAGTCCAGCAGAACCCCCACGGATCGCGCTTCGCGTCGGCGGCGGGTCGACTCCAAGCTGCAGGTCGTCGACATCCTGTATCGACGTTTTATCGAAAACCAACCGTGGCGCGCTATCGCGAGGCACTACGGGTGCCACCACCGTCTCGTTACCCTTATCTGTCAGGGCAAGGTTCATGTGGAGTGGGTTGCCGAAGCGAAGCAAGAGCTGGGGCTGTGAAAGAAGCAGCTTTGCCCTCACGCTTGCTGCTGAACGGCATGCCCGACCTTGAGAATTAATCGGGAATTTGGATTTCTCCTTCCCGTGAGGCCAGGTGCCGCAGGGCCCAGGCAGCGTGCTCGGCTACTGTCGGGTCGGGATCCTGCGTCAGGAGTACCAGCAGCGGCACGAAGCCCCGATCGCCGCTATTGCCCATCGCTACTACCGCGTTCCGCCGCAGACCGGAACGCTTGGCACGCCGGATCGGCGAACCGCGGAAAGCGGTGCGAAAGTCCTCGTCAGAGAGGTTCGCCAGCCACGCCAGCGCAGGGTGGAAGCGCTCCGCCTGCGGCGCGAACTCCGCTGAAGAAGAGGCGGGAGCCTTGCGGTTCCAGGGGCAGACATCTTGGCAGATGTCGCAGCCGAAAACGTGATTTCCCATCCCCGGGCGCAGCTCTTCCGGGATGGCACCGCGCTTCTCGATGGTGAGATACGAGATGCAGCGGGTGGCGTCAAGTTCGTGGGGAGCTATGAAGGCCTGGGTGGGGCAGGCGTCGAGGCAGCGGGTACAGGAGCCGCAGCGGTCCGCCGCTGGCAGGTCCGGAGCCAGCTCCAGCGAGGTGAGGATCACGCCCAGAAACAGCCACGAACCCACGCGCTGGTTGATCAGGCAGGTGTTCTTCCCGATCCATCCCACCCCGGCATAGGCGGCAAAGACGCGCTCGACCACCGGTCCGGTATCGACGTAACAGCGGGTCTGGAGCGCCGGATCGGCGGCTTCCTGCTGCAGCCGAGCTTCTACGCGACGCAGGCGTTCCATGACCACTTCGTGATAGTCGGTGTCTCCCCAGGCATAGCGGGAGATCCATCCTCGTTCGGGATCATGGCATTCGACCGAGCGGGGATGGGCGGTGTTGTAATTCAGCGCGCAGACGATCACCGAGCGCGCCCAGGGCGCCACGTGCTCGAGCGCCGCGCGCTTGAGACGGCCGTGGTGGTCGCGGGATTCGAGGTAGGCCATTTCGCCGGCGCGTCCGGCGGCAATCCAGTCGGGGAAGAACCGCAGTTCGCGTGAATCGCTAAGCTGCGCCGGAGCAATACCGGCCAGATCGAAGCCGGCCTCGGCGGCGGCCTCTTTGACCAGGGCCTCGAGTTGGGCGACAGCCAACATGCGCAGCCTCCGTCAGAGACGCACCGCATGAGGCTATGCCGCGGGCGGGCGGGTGGTCAACCGCACAGCCTTATTGACAGTATGCCATAATTAGCATATTATATCGTTTTCATGACTCCGCCGGACACGAGACCCGCTCCCAAGCCGATTACGTGGATGGGTGATTCGTTGCAGGCAGTCAGGAGTTTTCCGCCAGCGGTTAGAGACGAAATCGGTTTTGCACTTTACCAGGCGCAGACCGGCAACAAGCACGCGAATGCAAAGCCGCTGAGGGGCTTTGGTCCGGGTGTATTGGAAGTTATCTCCGACTATCGGGGCGACACCTTTCGAGCGGTCTACACCGTGAGGCTCGCCAGCAAGGTTTATGTGCTGCACGTTTTTCAAAAAAAGTCGAAGAGCGGGATCGCCACGCCGAAGGCTGAGATGGAGCTGGTAAGGCGGCGGCTCAAACGCGCCGTCGAATTGCACGCGGCGCAGGAGGATTGAGAATGTCTCAACGCGACCACATTGAGGGCAGTGGGAACGTCTTTGCCGATCTGGGGATTGCCCGGGCGGAAGAAGCGCTGGCGAAGGCCGAGCTGGCGCAGAAGATTATTGACATAGTTCGTAACCGCCGGCTCACTCAGGTTCAAGCTGCCAAACTGCTGGATGTGGATCAGCCCAAGATTTCAGCCCTCACGCGTGGGCGTCTTGCAGGTTTCTCCATCGAGCGGCTATTGCGGTTCCTGATGCTTCTGGGGCACGACATCGAAATCACGGTCAAGTCGCGCCCTCGCTCGCGCTCCCGTGCCCGCTTGCTCGTGGCTTAGTGGCTCACGGGATCAGTGGTGTGCTCTTGTTCGGCCGGATGTGCCTTCGGCGAGCTAGATCCCCAGCTTCTTAACTTCCTCGTTGTAGTACTTCCGGTAGAGGATGTCCCATTCCTGGGTGCCTTCCAGGATGGTGCGCTTCTGGCTTTCGATCTTCTGGCGGGCGGCGGCGTCGATCCTGGCTTCGGTTCTGAGCACCTCTTCCAGGATGCGGCGCACTTCCAGGCGGATGGCGTTGCGTTCCTCCACGAGCTTGACCGTCTCCAGCGCGGCCAGGGCGTCGGTGACGGTATGGGCCAGCTTGTTGAGCTTGTCGCGGCTGAGCCGCAGGCCCGAGTTGCGCTCGATCTCCGGCACTCTAACCATGTGTGGGCTTGGATGATAGCATGCCGCCCGGGGCGTTTTCCGGCGGCCCCGGAGTCCCGAAACGGCCCTCCCCCCAAAGGTGCCAGTCCCAAGATGTACTGCGGAGGGGCTGTTCTAGGCCATTTGGCCCTTTCCTCCGCCGCCAATCCGGATCAGAATAGGGAGGACAGTTTGCTCCAATGAGACACGGATCCACTCCCGAAGCGGGAGGGCCGGGCCGGCGCTGCCGTTTGCCCGAGCTTTCCCGGCCGTACTATACCGAATCGGATCCTATCCAGCGGTTGCTGGCCTTTGCCTACCTGCACTCCGAGAAGACCCGTCAGGAAGCCGAAGAAGAGTTGCGCAAGGACGCCGGTACCCTGTCGGCGGTGTTGGCGGCACAGAGCGAGCTCGCGGTCGCGCACCTTGACCTGGAGCAAACTCTGGAGTTCATCGCTGACGGAGCGCGCCGCCTTACCGGCGCTGGCGGCGCTGCCATCGCCCTGCGCGAGGGCCGCAAGGTGGTCTGCCGCGGGCGTTCCGGTCTGATCGCTCCCGACCTGGGGGCGTGCATCAATCCGGAGTCCGGGATCTCCGGCGAGTGTTTAAGGAGCGGCGAGGTTCAGCTCTGTGATGATACCGAGCGCGACCGCCGCGTCGACGTTCGGGTGTGCCGCAATCTGGGGATGCGTTCCATCCTGGCCGTGCCCTTGCGCCGCCAGGAGGACGTGCTCGGCATCATGGTGGTCTTTTCCGGATGGGCCGGGGTCTTCGGCGAGCGCGACATTCGCGCCCTCAAGCTGCTCGCCGGGCTGGTGATCGAGGCGCTGTGGTCGCACGAAGTCCACCGGCAGCAAACTCCGGCACCCCAGCCGGTCGAGCGGTTGGAATCTCCTGTGCCCGCGGACGAGGCCCTTACCGCAGACCTGGATCAGATCTTGGAAGTGGCCGCCGTGCCCCCTCTGTTCGAGCCGGCATTGTCGGTGCCGGAGATCGACGAAATTCTGGCTTCGTTGGAGGCGCCCGCCGCAGCCCCACCGGCGGCGGACCAGGCCGTCTTGCCGGCCCCGGAGTTCGCCGTCATCGGAAACGCCGAACCCCGGCGCCTGGGGCGGACGCTGGCGATCCTGGCCGTCGCCATCGCAGTTCTGGCCAGCGCCACTGCGGCGGTGCTGTGGCGCGGTGCGGCTCTGCGAGAACTTTTCCATAGCAGACCGGCGGCGGTTGCGTCGGGCACTGCTACGCCCGCTCCCAAGATGACTTCGGTGCCGGGGACACCCAGCCCGGCGCCGAATCCCGAGCCCGCGGCTGCGGTCCCACCCGAAGCTACCTCGGGCCCTGCGCCCGCCGCCGGCCCTTCGCAACTACTTTCTATCCGCTCCTGGTCGAAGCCGGAGGGCACCACCATCGCCCTGTTCCTGGCAGCTCCGGCGCGCTGGGAGGCAGGAGTGCTGAAGGATCCCGAGCGCATCTATTTTGACCTGGAGAACACGCAACTGACGCCGGAGATGTTGGGGAAATCGCGTGAAGGCCTCGCCATCCAGGTGGATGACGCGCTGGTGAAGCGGGTCCGTGTCGGCATGCGCGAGAGTTCGGCGGTGCGCGTGGTCATCGACCTGGCGGCGCCGGCCGAATACTCCGCCGTGCTTTCTCCCACCGAGCCCTACCGCCTGATGATCGTGATCCGCAGCGTGCCGGCACCGGGCAGCGCACCCGCGAAGCCGGAACCAGTGCCGTCGAAGAAAACAGCCAGCGCGGAGCCACGCACACCCACGCCAGGCATTGCCTTGAACCGCCGCCCGAAAATCGTCATCGATCCCGGCCATGGCGGCGCCGAGTACGGCGCCATCGGCCACAGCGGCCTGAAGGAAAAAGACCTGACATTGGAGATCGCCAAGCGGCTGGGCGGCCTGCTTTCCAACCGGCTGGGAGCGGAGGTGATCTACACCCGCACCAGCGACGCCACCGTTGCGCTCGATACCCGGGCGGCGATCGCCAACCAGGCCGGCGCTGACCTGTTTATCTCCATCCATGCGAATTCCAGCGACGATCCGGCTGCGCGCGGCGTCGAGACCTACTATGTGGCCAATAGTCCTTCGCCGGTCGCGGTTTCCCTCGCCGGTCGCGAGAGCACTGCCAAGACGAGCGCTCTGAAACCGGTGGCGGAGGAGCGCAAGCTGAGCGAATCTCACAAGCTCGCCTCGGACGTGCAGCAGGCGCTCTACCACGCTTTCGGCGGCGAGAAGGGCGTGCTGAATCGCGGCGTGAAACAGGCGCCGTTCGTGGTGCTGCTCGACGCCGACATGCCTTCCATCCTGGCCGAGGTGGCGTTCGTCACCAGTCCCGCCGACGAGCACAAGTTGAGCACTGCGGAAGGGCAGGAGGCGATTGCGGACGCGCTCTGCCGCGGCATCGCCCGCTATCTCGCGGCAGCCAAGCGGAACAAAGTGGTCGCCACGCTCGGAGCCAGCACCGGGCAGTAGGGGAATTTGGTCATTGATTCATTGATTCATTGACCCAATGATTCACTGGATCATCGGCGGACAGTCGATCCCCAGCCCAATGTTTCAATGAGTCAATGAATTAATCTACAGGACGGCCTTGTACTTGCGCACCAGCTCGCCCTTCACCTTCTTGAACATCTCCTGGTAGCTGGCGCCGCTCTTGCGCATTTCTTCCGAGTACTGCTCGAGGATGGCGCGCACTTCGTCGTTGATGCGGTCTTCCAGGCTCATTTCTTCGAGCAGCGCGGAGTGGACCCGCTGTAGCGTCGCGGGCTCGTCCGTGGTCTCGATGAACTCGCCCTTGATGAGCTGCTTGGTGACCTCGCGGGCCATGTAGCTGACGTATTCCTTGGAGAGAATCATGGGGCGTGACGAGAAAGAATATCACACAGATTTAGGTAATCGGGTCATCGGAAGATCGGGTCATCGGGTCATCGAAACCTCCCGCAATCATGCCTCAATCACCCGATGAGCCGATCACCCGATGACCCGATCCTGTTTGACCCTCGCCGCCACGCGTGATAGCTTTAGCCGCTTGCCGCTGGTACGCGCGCGGTATCTCTCGCTGTCGAGGCAATCATGGAAGCGCTGGGAATGATCGAAACCAAAGGCCTGGTGGGCTCCATCGAGGCGGCCGATGCCGCCGTCAAGGCTGCCAACGTGGTGCTGGTCCACAAGGAATACATTGGAGCCGGCTACGTCACGGTGATGGTGCGGGGCGACGTGGCCTCGGTAAAGGCGGCGACCGATGCCGGCGCCGCCGCTGCCCGCCGCGTCGGCGAGCTGGTGGCCGTGCACGTGATCCCGCGCCCGCACAGCGATCTCGACTCCGCCATGCCCATGCTCACCGGCAAGGCTGGACCGGCAAAAAAGGGTGCGCTGGGATAAAAAAGGTTAAGCTGTCATCCTGAGCGACCTAGGTCTCCCGCGCGTTCTCCCCAGCGCGGGAAACGGTCG
This sequence comes from uncultured Acidobacteriota bacterium, assembly GCA_963808725.1. Taxonomy (GTDB): domain Bacteria; phylum Acidobacteriota; class Terriglobia; order Terriglobales; family Acidobacteriaceae; genus JAHFUA01. The sequence goes on from CAWEGO010000001.1 coordinate 80,037, forward strand.
CGAAGGACCTCGGTTTTTCATCCGCTCAGAGTACCGTGTCCGCTCTTCCCCAACCCGCCGCTGACAAAGACTCGCGCTCCGTCGCCGAAGCCCGCGAGTTGATCGAGCGCGCCTATAACGCCTTTCTCGAATACCAGCATTTCACCCAGGAGCAGGTGGACCGCGCCATCGACGGCATGGCGGCCGCGGCCACGGCGGCGGCAGAGAAGATTGCGCGGCTGGCGGTCGAGGAGACCGGCTACGGCGTGGTCGCCGACAAAGTACAGAAGAACCTGTTCTCCTCCGAGCGCGTATACCAGGCCCTGCGTGGGATGAAGACGGTTGGCATCGTGCGCGAGGACCGCGAGCAGGGCGTCATCGAAGTGGCGGCGCCGGTAGGCGTGGTGGCGGCGGTGCTGCCCTCGACCAATCCCACTTCCACGGCCATCTACAAAATCCTGATCGCCCTCAAGGGCCGCAACGCCATCGTGCTTAGCCCGCATCCCACGGCGTTCCGCTGCACCTGCGAGATCACCAGCATCATGCGCGATGCGGCCATCAAAGCGGGAGCGCCCTCCGACGTGATCTGCTGCTTCTCGACCCCCACGCTGGCCGGCACGCAGGAACTGATGAAGCACCGCCGCACCAGCGTGATCCTGGCCACCGGCGGAATGGGGATCGTGCGCGCCGCCTACAGTTCGGGCAAGCCGGCGTTTGGCGTCGGTCCCGGCAACGTGCCGGTGTTCATCGACCGCAGCGCCGACTTGAAGAAAGCCGTGGCCGACGTGGTCTTCGGCAAGACTTTTGACAACGGCACCATCTGCTCGTCCGAGCAGGCCATCGTTGCCGAGGAAGCCATCCGCGAGCAGGTGACCGAGGAACTGAAGCGCAACGGGGCGCATTTCCTTAGCGAAGACGAGATCCAGCGCCTGAGCCGCGACATGGTCAACCTGGAGCAGCACACCATCAACCCCAAGTTCGTGGGTAAGTCGGCGCAGCGCGTGGCTGAGCTGGCGGGATTCAAAGTGCCCGATGGGACGCGCGTGCTGGTAGCGCCGCTGAAGGGCGTGGGGCGCGAACATCCCCTCTCGGCGGAGAAGCTCTCGCCGGTGCTGGCTCTTTACTTCACGCGCGACCGCAGCACCGGATTCGACACCTGCCTGGCGCTGCTGCGCTTTGGCGGCTTGGGACACACTTGCGTGATTCACGGCCGCGACGATGCCGTGATTCGCGAGTACGGCCTGAAGATGCCGGCCGGACGCATTGTGGTGAACAGCCCGGCACCGCAGGGATCGACCGGCTCATCGACGAATCTTTTTCCGGCGATGACGCTGGGCTGCGGCGCCGTCGGCGGCAACATCACCTCCGACAATATTTCGCCCATGCATCTCATCAACCTGCGCCGGCTGGCTTACGAAGCGCGCCCGGTTACGCAGAAAGAAGTTGCGCTGGTAACCGGAGTAGCTGCGCCAGCCCCGACTGCGGCGCCGTGCGCGTGCCAGGCCGGACAGAAAGAAGAGGGTGTTCCACTCGCTCCCAGCGGCGCACCGGATCGCGTGGCTGTCGCGCACGCCATCGAGCGTTTCCTGGCGAAGAAAGCCGGCAAGCCCGCGCCTGCTGCGACGTCAACTTCGGCTGCCGCGAAGCCAGCGCCAACGCCGGCCGTGGCGCCTCCGGTCTCCCGCCCCAAGCCGCGTCCGGTGGATTTTGTGAGCGAGGAGGAGATCCGCGCCGCGCTCAAGCGCAAAGAGAAGATCCTGATCGGCAGCAAGACCATCATCACGCCCGCGGCGCGCGATCTTGCGGCGCAGCACGACGTGTTCACCATCGCGGAGTAATTGGCGGACGGGCCCGAACGACCCTGCCTTGCTGAGAGCTCCCTCGCCCGTCCCTGGGGGTGACATCACCCGAGTTCGGTCCCCGGTTTTCCACCGGACTGTCAGCGCCCTCCCCAGAAAGGGCAGTTTTACTTTCTCCGGCTTCCTGAATTTGGCTTGCGAACGGAGCGTGGCGGGCCGATTCTGGTACGATTACAAAAGCCGAGTACACGCCAGAGGCCCCGACGCCACGCACCGTGGCCTGCTAAAGACGTGCGGATGGAGGCGAAATCGCGACCGTTGTCAGCCTGATAAATATGAAAGGTGGGGTCGGCAAGACGACTCTTGCGGGCCAACTCGCGCATGCCGCAGACAAAAACGACATGCGCACCCTCGGGATTGACCTGGATCCGCAAGCTAATCTCAGCCAGACTCTCCTGAGTCCGGAGAAGTACGTCAAGCACCTTCGGGAAAAGAAGCCCACGATAGTTCAGCTATTCGAGCAATATCTTCCACCAGCAGAAGAGTACTCCAGCCCCAGGCCCGTAGACATTCACGATGTGATCCTTTAAGAACGCAGGCTATCGGTACAAGACGACGCTAGATTTGATCCCGAGTAGGCTTGAGCTGTCCCACACGTTGAAGAACCCTACCGGGAAAGAGCGTCGGCTGGCTAAGGCATTAGCAAAGGTTGCCGACGAATACGACTTGATATTGATTGACTGTGCGCCGACTGAGTCGATCCTGACCGAGGCCGCATACCACGCCTCGCGCTATGTTCTTGTTCCTGTGAAGCCCGAGTTCCTGGCAACCATTGGTCTGCCGCTCCTTGCGCGCTCGATTCAGGAGTTCAAGTTCGAGAACGCCGACCACGAACTCGATATTTGTGGAATAGTGTTCAATCATTCTTCGACATACTCTAACGGGCCCGAAGGCCGCAAATCGGTCAAGGAGGTGCAAGCAGAGGCAAAAAAGCACGGATGGAACGTATTCAACACTCATGTCAGATACTCAGCCTCTTACGCGAAGGCCGCCCGCGAAGGCACCCCTCTTTCAAGTACCAGTTATGTTCGCTGGCCAGTCACTTCAGAATTTGGCCAGTTCGTCGATGAGTTTCTTGCAGCTATCAAGATGTCAAAGGCCTAACTGTGGCACCTGAGCAACTCTTGGACTACGAAATCGCCCTGCTACTTGCGAAACACGGCGAGAAGCGCGTCATCACTTCCCTCGCACGGAGACTCGGCGCACTCCCGGATGAATTGGAGCGTAAACTGAACGAATTGAATGAGGTAAAACCCCGAACATCATCCCGGAAGCCGGTTGATGTCTCTCGCGCAGTGCAATCTATAGTGGCTGAATACCCTGAGAAGGCCTCTAATTTGAGCACCTTGTTCACCCGATTCCAAAACAAGACGTTCCTGCCCGAGCTTAAGGACGTTAGGCGGTTTTTCGACCGTCATTCCCATGCGCTCGGCGGGGTCAAATCACGTACTGAGATCGCCCCACGTCTATTCAGGCTATTGGCTGGTCTTGACTCCAAAGAATTGGCGACTCTCTGCGAGGCCGATCAGCAAAGGGAGTACTCGTCGCTCGGCATAATTTCTGACGAAATCATGCGCGGGCAAAAGTAGCTGACCCGCCATGCTTTCTCGGTCGGGCCTCGATCATTCAACCGTTACCCTCCGGCGCTCGCGCGACTGCAAAGGCCCGACCTGTGCCACACTATCCCTCGTCTGGACACATCTTCCTTCCGGGAGTAGCGTAGAATACTGTTTGTCGAGTCGCCACTCACCATGCCGGACGATCTCACCAATCTGAAAGACGACATGATCGCCTTCACCGAAGGCCACGGCATGCTGCGCTTCCACGCCTATGTGGGCGAGGGAGTGCCCAGCGTGATGTGGGACTCCAGCGAGAATCCTGAGAGCTGGAAGGATTTCGTCGAGCTGGCCAAGCACGCCGGCGCCACCTTCCTCACCATGAGCGACGTGGTGCTGGAGAAAGAAGACCTCGATTTCCTGGTGGACCGGCTGAAGAACGGCGCCTATCCCGACGAAGAGGACATCGAGGAAGCGCGCTGGCTGCGCACCTACATCGGTAAGACTGGCTTTGTGCAGCTCGGCTGGCCGCACCAGGGCACGGTGTTCCTCTTCGAGTCCTCCACCGAGTGGTACGACCGTTACCAGCGCCTGGTGGATATGGCCGAGGAGTACGGCGGCATCGTCTTCGACGAGCCCGACGCGGACGACGAGCACTGACCCGTGCGCTGGACCCTGAAAGCGGCCGACGAATCCCTCGTCAGCCGCCTGATCTCAGAATCTAACCTCGATCCGCTGGTGGCGCGCCTGCTGGCAGTGCGCGGCGTGCGCGGCCCCGAAGAAGCCGCGCGCTTTCTCCATCCCTCGCTCGCGCACCTGAACTCTCCCTACCTGATGCTGGGCATGAAGACGGCGGTGGAGCGCCTGCGGGCAGCCATCGAGCGCAAAGAGAAAGTACTGATCTACGGCGACTACGACGTGGACGGTACCACCGCCGTCGTGATCCTGAAAGCGGCCATCGAGCTCTGCGGTGGCGTGGCCGATTTCCACGTGCCGCACCGCATCCGCGAAGGCTATGGCATGAAGGACGAGGTGATCGAGCGCGCCGCGGCCGACGGCGTGCGGCTGATCATCAGCGTGGATACCGGCATCCGCGCTTTTGCTGCGGCGGAAACCGCGCACCGCGTAGGCGTGGACCTGATCGTTACCGACCATCACCTGCCGGAGGTGGGGCAGGGCGTGCCGGGCGCGCTGGCTGTGCTCAATCCCAACCAGCCGGGATGCGGTTATCCCTGCAAGGAGCTGTGCGGGGCCGGGGTGGCATTCAAGATCGTGCAGGCGCTGCTCGAAGAGAGCGGCCGCGCGCGCCTGTTGCCGTCGTTTCTGAGGATGGTTGCCATCGCCACCGTGGCCGATGCCGTGGACCTGGTCGGCGAGAACCGCGTGATCGCGCGCCTCGGTCTCGATGGGTTGCGGCATGCCGTCAACCCGGGGCTGAAGGCGCTGATCGCGGTGTCGGCGCTCGATTCCGGGCAAGCCATCAACTCCGGCGACGTGGCCTTTCGCCTGGCGCCGCGCATCAATGCCGCCGGACGCATGGACGTGGCCCAGGACGTGGTCGAGCTGTTCTCGACGCGCGATGAGACGCGCGCCCGTGAATTGGCCGAGCGTCTCGACCGGCTGAATGCCGAACGCCAGGCGGAAGAGCAGCGGATCATGGCGGAGATCCACGAGCGCCTCGATGGCGATGCCGCGCTGCGCGAACGCTACTGCATGGTCATCGACGGCGAGGGCTGGCATCGCGGCGTCATCGGCATCTGCGCCACTCGAGCCATGGAACGAACGGGGCGCCCAACTCTTGTCGTTGCCCGCGATGGCGAGGAGGCGCACGGGTCAGGGCGGTCCATCGATGCATTCCATCTGCTCGATGCGCTGGAATCCTGCGCCAGTCTGTTCACACGCTTCGGCGGGCACGCGCACGCCGCAGGGTTTGCGCTGCCGTCGGAGCGTCTGCCCGAGTTGTGCGAGGCGCTCGACCGCTATGCGCGCGCCCGGCTCACGGCCGCTGACTTCGTGCAGACGCTCGCCATAGATGCGGAACTCGGGCTCGAGCAGATCACACCGCAGTTCCACGCAATGATTGCAGCGACTGCGTCCCTTCGGCATGGGCAATCCCGAGCCGGTGTTTGCTGCCCGTGGCGTGCGCCTCGGACTGCCTCCGAAAGTGCTCAAGGAAAAGCATCTGCGGCTGCGCGTGGTGAAGGAGACGCCCGGCAACAATGGCCGCGCCCAGTTCCACGCCTTCGATGCCATGGGCTGGCGGATGGTCGAGCGTACCGAGAAGGAGCCGCTGGTCGCCGGCGACGTGCTGGATATCGCCTTCACGGTAGAGAAGAACTCGAATCCTGAGTTTGCCGGGCTACGGCTCTCGCTGCGGGATTACGCGATGGCGGAGAAGACCGCGGTGCACAGCGCGTGATGACCGCCGGCGAGACGCCGGCGCTACCAGCCCAGAGCCGTCAAAAATCGTAGCTGTCGATGGTAGCGGCCACCCCGGTTCCGTTCTGCGCGGCTGGCTCCAAGCGGACTACTGTACCCTTGCACAGCACACGAACGGCTTTGGCGCCGGTGATCTCGGTGGGCAAAATCATGCTGAAACTGATCGGTGCGGAGGGTTGCAGCCAGCCGGCATGGGTGTAGAAGAAGACGCCGCGGGCGCTCACGTCGCGCGTCAGACTGCGAGACTCGCCGTTGCCAGGGTTGCCCTCGATGAGGATAGGAAATTGCAGAGAAAAACGCTGTTGGACCCGTCTCTCAAGCTCGTGCATGTTCGCTTGGCCTGGTTTGCTAATTTTGTAGACGGGGCGCACTGGCAGTTTAGACAAAACCGAACCGGAGCGGCAGTGCCGATGAAGGTACGTCCTGCGGCCCTTCGCGTAAGATAGAACGCAGATGCCCCTGGACCCCAAACGCCTGCGCCGCTGGTTTGCGGCGGCGGCCGTCTTCGTGGTCGCGATCTCGCTCGCCTACTACCTCTACGGACGCATTCACCAGTGGCGCGTGGTCGAGCGCGCGCCCGGCAAGCTGGGCGTCGAGATCCAGCAGAGCACGCAGGGCTTTACCATGTCGAAGTCCGAAGCCGGGCGGACGATCTTCACCGTTCATGCCTCGAACGCGGTGCAGTACAAGGAAGGCGGCCGGGCCGAGCTGCACGACGTGAGCATCCTGGTGTACGGCCGCCGCTCCGACCGCTTCGACCAGATTCAGGGCGATAATTTCGAATACGACCCCAACTCCGGGGACATCATCGCCCACGGCGATGTGGCCATCGACCTGGAGGGGTATGCGCAAGGCCCGGTGCGTCCCGACCAGGCGGCACCGGTGGAGCTCAAGAACCCCATTCATCTGAAGACCAGCGGCCTGCGGTTCAACCAGAAGACGGGCGCGGCCGAGACCCCCGGGAAGGTCGATTTCCGTACCCCGCAGGCGGCTGGCAGCGCCGTGGGCGCCAGCTACGATTCGAAATCCAACACCCTGACCCTGGCCTCCCAGGTGCGCGTGGAGACGCTGGATGGGGCGACGATCCTGGCACAGCATGCGATCGTGACGCAGAACCCGCGGCGGGTGGTGCTGGAGGCGGCGCGCCTCGAACGGCCGACTTCCGATATCGACTCTGACCACCTCACGCTGTTTCTGCGAGACGACAACAGCATCTCCCGCATGGTCGCCACCGGCGAGGTGCGCGGGACCACCCTCGGTGAAAATCCGGCCGGCGTCGAGGCTGCTCAGGGCGACTTCACGCTGGGGCCGAAGAATGAGCTGCTGTCGGGCGTGCTCTTCGGGGGAGTGAAGTTCCAGCAACAGGGGCCGTCGCCACTTCACGGCACCGCCGGACGGGCCACGCTGGCCTTCGGTCCTAAGAATGTCCTCACCCAGGTCCAAGCGAGGGAGGGTGTGTGGTTTATCCAGAACCAGCGCGCGACCGCCAGCCAGGCGGCGCAATCGGTCGAGATGGCCTCGGATGCGCTCGACCTGTTTCTCGCGGACGGGCAGGTGGAGCGCGGCGTGACCGGCGGCGCGGCCCGCATTACGGTGCGGCCGCAACCACCCTCCGCATCGCAGGGCGATACCGTCATCACTGCCGGGCGCTTCGAGATGAGCTTCGGCGCGGACAACCGTCTGCGCGCGCTGCACGGCGAGCCGGACGCCAGGATTGTCAGCTCGGCGCCGGGGCAGCCCGACAAAGTGAGCATCAGCCAGACCCTGGACGTGGCATTCAATCCTGGCGGAGGCGGCATCGCCAGCGTGGTGCAGCGAGGCAAGGTGCGGTACAACGACGCGCAGCGCAGCGCCTTCGCCAATGAAGCACACTACACGCCTGGCGATGAGAACCTGGTGCTGACCGGCTCGCCACGCTGGGCGGAAGCCGGGGGCACGACCACCGCTCGCGTGCTTAAACTCAACCGGCAAACGGGCGATGCCTTTGCCGAAGGCGAGGTCAAGACCGCCTACCGGGAGACGCGGCCGCAGGCGGGCGGGGCGCTGCTGGGTGGCTCCGAACCCGTTCACGTGACCGCCAACAGCATGACGGCCAACCGCCAGACGGGCATCGCGATTTACTCCGGGTCGGCGCGTCTGTGGCAGGGGAGCAACATCATAGAGGCGCCGGAGATTGAATTCGACCATACTAACCGCCTGCTGAAGGCCAAGAGCGCCCGGCAGCCGGTCTCGACCGTCTTCGTCCAGAACGACGGTGACAGCAAAGGTACGCCAGTCACCGTAACCTCTTCCTCGCTCACCTACTCCGACCCGCAGCACCTTGCGGTTTTCCAAGGGACAGTGTTGCTTAAATCAACAGACGGGACGGTGAGTAGCGATACTGCCGACGTTTTGCTCAAGCCCAAGAACCAAAGCACCCAGCAGGGCATTTCCGATGCCACCCAGATTGAGAAAATCGTGGCTCGAGGGCACGTGGTGGTGCAACAGCCATCCAGAAAAGCAGTTGGAAATACAATGACTTACACGGCAGCCGATGGGAAGTATGTTATGAGCGGCGGTCGCCCTAGCATTTTTGATGCCGAACACGGCCTAACCACCGGCGATTCGTTGACTTTCTACAGTCACGATGATACGGTGCTGGTAGGTAGTGGAAGTTCCACTCGCGCCGTCACCCAGACCCACACGGGCAAGTGAATGCAAACCCTGGCCACCGACGAGATCAGCAAGTCGTATCGCGGCCGCAGGGTGGTCAATGGGGTCAGTCTCCGCATCAGCCAGGGGGAAGTGGTTGGCCTGCTGGGCCCGAACGGGGCCGGCAAGACCACCAGCTTCTACATGATCGTCGGGCTGGCGCCGCCGGATACCGGGCGAGTGCTGCTCGACGATGACGACATCACCGACGTGCCTATGTACCTGCGGGCGCGCAATTGTGGCATCAGCTACCTGCCCCAGGAGCCTTCGGTCTTTCGCAAGCTGACGGTGGAAGAGAACATCCTGGCAGTGCTGGAGGCGCAACCCATCTCCTGGCACGAGCGCCGGGAGCGGCAAGAAAAGCTCATCGATCAACTGGGCTTGGGAGTGATCCGCAAGAATCGGGCCTACGCGCTCTCCGGGGGCGAGCGGCGGCGGGTCGAGATTGCCCGCTGTCTGTGCATCTCGCCCTCATTCATCCTGCTCGACGAGCCGTTTTCCGGGATCGACCCCATCGCCGTGCTGGACTTGCAGAAGATCATCTTCGACCTGAAGGCGAGCGGAATCGGAGTGCTGGTGACCGACCACAACGTGCGCGAAACCCTCTCGGTCACCGACCGCGCCTACATTATCAATGAGGGACGTATCTTCCGGACAGGTACCCCGGATCAGTTAGGCAACGACCCCGAGGTCAAGAGAGTCTATTTAGGCGAGAGTTTCTCGCTGGTTTAGACAAGATGGCGGAGGTAATCGCCCGCCCGCTTAGGGGGTGGGTACTGTAGTCATCTAGGCCGCAACGCCTGGTTAAGTTACAAGAGGAACAGGAAGCTACACACGCGCCATGGTCTTACTCCAACCCAGACTGAGCCTGAAGGTCACGCAGAAGCAGATCCTTACCCCGGGTCTGGTGCAGATGGTCAGCGTCCTGGCTCTGAACAAGTTGGAGCTGAGGGACATGATCACCGCCGAGATGGTGGAGAACCCGGTATTAGAGGAGTTGGAGTCGTCGATTCCCTTGCTGGACGAGGTAGCCGGCCGGGAAGAGGACCGGGAACGCGATCCTTCCCAGGCGGCCGATGAGCCGGTGCTGGAGGGGGAGAAGAAAGACCCCTTCGAGGAGATCGACTTCGGGTCTTTCTTCCAGGATTACTTGGACCCTGGTTATCGCAGCCCGGCTTCCGAAGTTATCGAGCGGCCCTCATTCGAGAATTTTCTTTCCCGCCCCAGCACCCTGACCGACCACCTGATGTGGCAGCTGGGAGCGATCAGCGTCTCCCCCGAGGTGCATGAGGCCGCCGAACTGGTGATCGGCAACCTGAATGAAGACGGATACTTGATCGCCAGCGACGAAGAGCTGCTGGGCCTGCCCACGCAGCCGGGAGAAACGGCGGAGACGAGCAAGCCTGTGATTCCCAAGGTCGCCGTCCAGGCGGAACTGGATGCACTGGACCCCACCAGCGTGCTGGGCAGTGCCAACCCGCTTGAGGAAGCCGCCGCCATCTTCGATCTTGAGACCGAGAACAGCAGCGTTGCGGTGGAAGAAGCGGCCGCCGAATCCGTCGAACCAGAACCTGTCGAACCGGTTGAGCTCGAGGCCGCGGTGAGCGCGCCCGAGCCGGCCGCAAAGGTGGAGCACAAAGTATTGGAGTTTCCGCGTCCCGGCTTCAGCCGCGACGACTTGCACCAAGCCATCGAGTTGGTACGGCAGATGGATCCGGTGGGGGTGGCGGCCCGTGACCTGCGCGAGTGCCTGCTCGCCCAGCTCAAGTACCAGCAGCATTTCCGCAAAACCCACGGGCTCAACGGCGACACCGAACAGGTGCTCGCGGACGCCGTCGTCATTGTGGGCGAGCACGTGCGCCCGCTGCAGAACAAGCAGTACCGCGAGATCTCCAAGGCCATCGGGCGGCCGCTCGAGGCTGTGATGGCCGCCCTGGACTACATTAAGACACTGGACCCGCGGCCCGGTCTGCGTTACAACCGCACCGACGCGCGCTTGATCGAGCCAGACGTGGCTTTCGTCAAGCAGGGCGACGAGTGGGTGGTGGTGATGAACGATGAAGATGTGCCGCAGCTTCGTCTGAATCCTGCTTACCGGCGCTTGCTCAGCCGCGATGCCGCCGAGAAGGACGTGCGCACCTATGTCAAGGAGCGCTACAAGTCGGCCATCCAGCTCATCAAAAACATCGAGCAGCGCAAGCAGACCATCGTGAAAGTGTGCTACGCCATCATCGGCCGGCAGCGCGACTTCCTGGATTTCGGCATCGACCAGCTCAAGCCCATGATGATCAAGGAAGTGGCGGAGGAGATTGGCGTCCATCCCTCCACCGTCAGCCGCGCCGTCGCCAACAAGTACGCGCACACACCCCAGGGAGTATTCGAGCTGCGCTACTTCTTCAGCGAAAGCGTAAATGGACCCGAGGGCTCCAACACCTCGCTCCTCATCCTCAAACGCCGGGTCAAGAAGTTGATTGAGGAAGAGGATCCCGCCAGGCCGCTCACCGATGAGCAGATCACCCGCATTCTGCAGTCGCAGGGGATCCAGGTCACTCGTCGCACGGTCGCCAAGTATCGGGAGGATATGCACATCCCGAGCACCCACCAGAGGAGAGTGAAAAACTAGCCTGAGTTTCCCCGGCCGGTTCCGGCACGGGGTAAAGGAGGCTCAATGAACGTGGAATACACTGGCAGGCAGTATGAAACCACTCCCGCCGTCCGCAAGCAGATCAATCAAGGCCTCTCCAAACTGCAAAAAATCCTGGGCACCGCGTTTAACACCAACGTCATTCTGGCGGCAGAGAAGCATCGCCACATCGCCGAAATTACTATTACCGTGCGCACCCATCCCATCGTCGGCATCGCCGAAGCCGGGGACATGAGTTCCGCCGTAGGCGAGGCGCTGGACCGCATCGAGCGCCAGGCCCTCAAGTACAAAGGGCGCTGGCGCGACAAGAAACGCCAGCCCAAGAAGAAGTGGAATGGAGAGGCCACGGCCGCCGAGCAACTGGCCGCCGTGGGAGAGAAGGTCTCGACCGCGGTGCCGGTGGTGGTGCACACCTACCCCGCGGTGGTGCGGATCACGGAAGCGCATGTGACGCGGGACAATAACTCCGTGGCCCTGCGCCCCCTCACCCTGGAAGAGGCCATCAAGGAAGCCGAGTTCCGCGACCGCGACGTGTTCGTATTCCGCGACAATCACGGGCGGGTGAAAGTGCTCCACCGCACCAAGGATGGCCGAATGGAGCTGATCGAAGCACCGTAGAGCAGTTGTCAGTCGCCAGTTTGGAGCGGGGCACAGCGATGTGCCCCGTTTGGTTTTGCAGCTCGCTCGCCGTTCGCTGCATACAGAGTTCGGTCAGTCAACAACGGAAGCTGCCAGCGGTCCTACAATGACACTGGCGCCGCCATGAGGGGATTCCGTCAACTCGTTTGTGTTCTGCTATTGCTGCCCTCCGCGGCGGCGGGACAGAGCGCGCCCGCAATCCCGCAGGCTGGGCAACAGGCCGTCCCGGCGCCGCGTACTGCCGAGGAAAAGAAAAGCCTGGACGGCGCTCTGCTCGAAGCCGTCGAATACGACAATCGCAGCGAGGTTCAGCGCCTGCTGGCGCAGGGCGCCGATCCCAATGCCCGCGACGAGCACGGGGTGACCGCGCTGATGAAGTCGGCGGAGGATATGGATGCAGCGCTGGCGCGTCTGCTCATTGCTGCCGGCGCCGACGTGAACGCCCGCGATGCCGTAGGCATGACGGCGCTGCTGACCGCTGCCGATGATGGCAGTCCGGAGGTCCTGCGGCTGCTGCTGGCCCGGCGCGCCGACGTGAGCGCCCGCGACGCCAACGGCTGGAACGCGTTGATCTTTGCCGCCGATGCCCACCGCAGCGACCTGGTCCGCATCCTGCTGGGCGCGAAGGCGGATTATCTCGCGCAGGACAAGATCGGCACTTCCGCGCTGATGATCGCTGCCGCGGGCGACGATCCCAGCACGGTGGCTGTCTTGCTGAGCGCCGCTGAAACCGCCGACAAGCTCGCTGCCGGCAAGCCGCGGCCCGGCGTTCCCTCCCGACTGCGACTCATGGTGAATGCGCGCGACCTGCGCGGCTGGACGGCCCTGCATCATGCCGCTGCCCGGGGCGCCGAGCGCACGGTCCGCCAGTTGCTCCAGCACGGCGCCGATCCCAACGCAGGACAGGGCGCGGGGCCAACGCCGCTGTTGCTGGCCGCCGAGAGCGGCGATCCGGCAACGATCGAGGCGCTCGTGGCTCACAACGCGAATCCCAACGCGCCCGGTTCGAACGGTATCACCCCGCTGATCCAGGCGGCGGACGCGGGCAACACCGCCGCTGTCCGGTTGCTGCTGGAGCACGGCGCCAACCTCAATGCACGCGCTCGCGATGGCCGCACCGCTCTAATGGAAGCGGCCGCCGGGGGACACACTGCCATCGTGCAGATGCTGCTCGAAAAGGGCGCCGACCCCAACGCGCGCATGGCAGACGGCTCGACCGTGCTCGCACGCGCCTCGGCTAGGCCGCAGAACGAGCAGGTCATCGAGCTGCTCAAGAGGGCGGGAGCGAGATAGACTTATGAACTGATGAGGTCCAATCGGTCGCTTCGTCTGCCGATAGTAGTGGTGGCGCTCAGTCTGCTTTGTGGCACGCTGCCAACCGCGCAGGGCCAGACCTCAACGGATAACCACGCGACTGTGAATATTCAGGGTGAGTTGAGGTTGGTGGACCCTCCGCCCGCGGCGATTCCTGTCGAACAGGTCACGGTTTTCCTCCGCTCGCTGGATGGTTCACGCTTCCTAAGCGCACAGCAGCGCACAGCCGGACGGCTCTGGAATTTTCGTTTTTGCAAATGTGCTTCCGGGACGCTATGAGCTCGATGTTCCAGTACCCGGACGCATTCGCAAGCTTACAAATGGCACTAGAACCGTTCCCCCCGGGACTTCGAGTTGAGTAGAGACGATGTTGGCCGAATGTTAATTGTCGTAAGTTTGAAAACTGCATCGTTGTCGGTGGAGGTGCGCGGATTACCGAGTGACGTGGGAGACGTTGCTGCCCTGCTCTTTCCCGACGATCCTTACATTACACGCGTTGGATCCGGCAAGGTCAACCCAGTGTCAGCCAGACACGTCGAGTTTCAGTATGTGGCGCCAGGTCGGTATCGCCTGTTCGTAGTCGATTCGTTATGCGAGGGGGACGTGGCGTACCACCCGAGGCTCCGGGACGCACTAGCGACGAACGCGACTCGCATAGACGTTTCAGGGGTGGGGAAAACGCGGGCCTCGGCGACCTATTTAGACCGTAAAAGGCTGCGAGATGCGATTCGACAAATAGAGCCAGTCGAACGTGAGGCCGCTACCTATACCGCGCCATTTCGCTGCCAATGAATCCATCTTCCTTCGTACTCAACGACAGAAAGACCGCGGCAGCAATAAGAGGTTGCGGATAGACATCCCTCTCGCACCACACTGCTTGCGCATATTCATGAGACCGGCGCACGTCTCACCACGTCTAATCCTGTAGTTCTGCTACCATTCCAGTCATGCCGGGCCATGCTGTGAAAACCAAGCCGCGGGCAGCCCTCAGCCGCAACGGTCGCCCGCGTCCGCGCCGCCGCCGGCCCGAGATGGTGCTGATCACCGGCATCAGTGGCTCGGGCAAGGGGTCGGCGCTCAAGGCGTTCGAGGATCTCGGCTACTACTGCGTGGATAACCTGCCGGTGGACCTGATCCCCCATTTCGCCGAACTGGTGCTGCACTCGGAGATCGAGCGTGCGGCGCTGGTGGTGGACGTGCGTGAGGGGCAGCGCCTGGACAAGCTGCCAGCCATCCTGCGCTCGGTCAAGAAGCTGCTGCCCACCAGCGTGGTCTATCTCGAAGCTACCGACGAATCGCTGCTGCGCCGTTTCAGCGAGACCCGCCGCCCGCATCCGCTGGGGACCGCGTCGCCAGTGAAGGCATCGCTCACCGCTGAGCGCGGCCGGCTTTCCACGCTGCGCAACCTCGCCGACCTCGTCATCGACACCTCCAAGTTCAACGTGCACGAACTCCGGGCGCACCTGCTGGAGGGCTTTCAGCGGCAGTCGACGGACAAGAACATCATGGTTTCCTGTGTGAGCTTCGGCTACAAGCAGGGCGTGCCGGAGGAAGCCGACCTGCTCTTCGACGTGCGCTTTCTGCCCAATCCGCACTTTGTGCCCGAGTTCCGACCTTATACCGGCCGGCACCCGCGGGTGGCCAAGTACATCCGCTCGTTCCCGCAGACTCGGGAGTTCATCTCCCGCATCTCCGAGCTGCTCATCTATCTGCTGCCGCACTACATCAACGAGGGCAAGAGCTACCTGACCATCGGTTTTGGCTGCACCGGCGGGCAGCACCGTTCGGTGTTCATTGCGGAAGAGGTTTGCAAGCGGCTGGCCAAGGCGGGCTACCGGGTGAAGGCGATCCACCGCGACAGCCCGCGCTAGCGTTATCTACGGAAAGGAAGCGAACCCCCGCGATACACACCTGCGGGACCGCACTAATCCAGTAAAATAGGTCCTTGCCCCAAATCCGCACCATGGTCGAGGCGCGATGCGGCGACTGACCCGGCTGCTCCACTACCTCCGCGGCTACCTCCCGCAGCTCCTGCTCTCGCTGCCGCTGGCCGCGGGCGTGGGCGCTGCCGACGCCTTCCGCCTGCTGCTGATCGGCCCCATCCTCGACCGCGTTCTGCGGCCGGACGCGGGCAGCCACGCCATTGCGCTCGCGCGCCTTCCCGGCACCCGCTACACCCTGTACCTGCAGCAGTTCGTTCCGGAGCACTTCAAGAACGCCTGGACCATGGTGGCGTTCGCGCTGATCATGGCTACGCTGGTCAAGGGAATCTGCGATTATGCCAGCACCTACCTGGTGTACTACGCCGGGTTCGGCCTGATCACCGACCTGCGCAACGACCTCTACAACGCCATCCTGCGGCGCTCGGTGGGCTTCTTTTCACGCTACTCCACGGGTACCCTACTCTCCACCATTGTCAATGACGTGGAACGCGTCCAGCTCGCGATGGGCGCGGTGTTGGCGGAATCCCTGCAGCAGGTGTTCGTGCTGCTGTTCATGGTGTACGTGGTGATTTCGCTGGGCGGCAAGCTGGCGTGGGTGCTGCTGCTGTTCCTCCCCTTCATCGTTGTTTCCGCGGGCCGGATCGGCCGGCGCGTGCGCCACACCACCCGGCGCGGCCAGGACAAGCTGGCCGATGTGCAGAACATTCTCCACGAGACCATCACCGGCAATCGCATCGTGAAGGCCTTCGGCACCGAGCTATGGGAGAGCCTGCGCTTCCACGGCGCCTCGCGGCGGCTGTTCCGCGCCAACATGCACTCGGTACGCGCCTTCGCCCTGAGTTCGCCGCTCATGGACCTGTTCGGCGCGGTCGCCATCGCCCTGCTGCTGCTGCTCGGCCGCGACCGCATCAACCACCAGGTGTTCACGCCCGGCACCTTCCTGGCGTTCCTCTTCGCCATCTTCAAGATGTACGACCCGGTGCGGAAGTTCGCGCTCTACAACAACAGCTTCCAGCAGG
This sequence comes from uncultured Acidobacteriota bacterium, assembly GCA_963808725.1. Lineage (GTDB taxonomy): Bacteria > Acidobacteriota > Terriglobia > Terriglobales > Acidobacteriaceae > JAHFUA01. The sequence goes on from CAWEGO010000001.1 coordinate 96,120, forward strand.
CGCTGGGCGCTTCCGCCACTCTGTTCTCCTTCATGGACGAGAAGGATGATGTTCACGAAAAGCCGCACGCGGCCACGCTACGGGGTTTCACGGGCAGCGTCCGCTTCGAGCACGTGAACTTTTCCTATACCAGTAACGGGGAAGGCGACCGCGAGGTGCTGCACGACATCGGCCTGGAGGTGAAAAAGGGCGAGGTGCTGGCCATCGTGGGCTCGAGCGGCGCCGGCAAAAGTACCCTGGTGCATCTGATTCCGCGCTTTTTCGATGTAACCGGCGGGCGCATCCTGATCGATGGCCACGACGTGCGCGACGTCACTCTGCCGTCGCTGCGACGGCAAATCGGCATTGTGACCCAGGACACCATCCTGTTCAACGACACCGTGCGCAACAACATCGCCTACGGACAGCCCCATGTTTCCGACGGCGCCGTGATCCAGGCCGCCACCGCTGCCCTGGCGCACGACTTCATCCAGAAGCTGCCCGAGGGATACGACACCATCATTGGCGAGCGCGGATTGACGCTCTCCGGCGGGGAGCGCCAGCGCCTAGCCATTGCCCGCGCCCTGCTGAAGAACGCCCCTATCCTGATTCTGGACGAGGCCACCTCGGCGCTGGACAGCGAATCCGAAGCGCTGGTGCAAGCAGCGCTGCACAACCTGATGGTGGGACGCACGGTGTTCGTGATCGCGCATCGGCTCTCCACCGTCCGCCGCGCCGACCGCATCGTGGTGCTGGAGAGCGGCCAGATTGCCGACATCGGCACCCACGAGGACCTGCTCACTCGCCTGGGAACCTACCGCCGGCTGTATGATCTGCAGTTCCTCGATATAGACCAGTACAAGATTGCCGCGGGTCCGGAAAACTAGCCATGCCCATCCGCTCGATGACCGCCTTCGCACAATTCAAGGGGCAGGTGCGTCCGGATGCGGCCTTCACGCTGGCGCTGAAGTCGGTGAACCACCGTTTTCTGGACCTCCATCTGCGCATGCCGCCGCAATCGGACGCGCTGGAGATCAAGTTGCGCCGCCTGCTGAAAGAGAAGATCGCGCGCGGGCACGTGGAGCTGACGCTGGCCCTCGACGGCGCCGGGGCCGCGCCGCTGGCGGTGAACCAGGAGCTGGTGGGCGGATACGTCAACGCCTTTCGGCAGGCTGCGCGCGAGCTGGGCATCGCCGGCGAGCCCGACCTCAATGCGGTGCTCAGGATGCCGGGCGCGCTTAGCGTGGGCGAGGCCGAATTCGATGCCGGGAGCGAAGACCGCGTACTCGCAGGATTGGCGGATGCCATCGCCCAACTCGACCGCATGCGTATTGAGGAAGGAAAAGGCATCGAGCGGGAACTGCGTGAGCGCATGGCCCGTCTGCGCAGTGCCACGGCGGAGGTCGAAAAGCATCGCGGCGGGATTTCGCGCGCCTACCTGGAAAAAATACAATCCCGCTTGAAGGAGCTAATCGGCGGCCATGCCGACCAGGACCGCATCCTGCAGGAAGCGGCGCTGCTGGCCGAACGCAGCGACATCCAGGAGGAGATCGTCCGCCTCAGCAACCACATCCAGCATTTTCTGGGAGTATTGGAAGCTGGCGGTGAAGCCGGCAAGAAGCTGGATTTCCTGCTGCAGGAGATGAACCGCGAGGCCAACACTCTGCTGTCGAAGACCTCGGGCGTCTCCGGCGAAGGCCTGCGCATCACCGAGCTGGGCCTGTCGATGAAGGCGGAGATCGAGAAAGCGCGCGAGCAGGTGCAGAACGTGGAATGACCACCGTCTACATCATCTCGGCGCCGTCGGGTTCGGGGAAGTCCACCCTGGTGAATGAGCTGCGCAAGGCGGTCAGCAATCTGGAGTTTTCCGTCTCCTACACCACGCGGCCGCCGCGCGGCAGCGAGCAGAATGCCCACGAGTACTTCTTCATCTCGCGTGACCAGTTCGAGCGCCTGCTGGCGGAGGACTCGTTGCTGGAGCACGCCAACGTCTTCGGCAACTACTACGGCACGGCCAAACGATTTCTCGACGGCGCCCGCGAGCGCGGCAACGACCTGCTGCTTGACATCGACGTCCAGGGTGAGCGGCAGGTGAAGCAAAAAATTCCCCATGCGGTGAGCATTTTTATCCTGCCGCCCACGCGCAAGGAACTGGAAAGCCGACTGCGCCGGCGCAGCCAGGCCGAGGGCATGCTGTCGGAAGACGTGATCCAGAAGCGGCTGGCGACCGCCGCCCGGGAGATTGAGAATTACAAGAATTACGACTATATTTTAGTGAACGACCAGCTTGAGCAATCCATCGATGAGCTGAAGGCGATCGTGCTGGCCGAGCGGGTTCGCCGCTCGAGTGGACCGCACTCTGCCGAAGAGGAAAAATGGCTGGTCACCGCGGAGCGTCATAAGCAGGCCAACATGCGCCCGGCGCTCCGGCCCATTCTGGAGTCCTTTGCCTTGTCCGCAACCCCCGGCGGGCGCTGAGGTGTGAAGTGAGAGAGGTTATCGCATGAAGCTGATGGACGGCTTCGACAGCAACTATCGTTATATCCTGGTCGCCGCGCGCCGCGCCCGCCAACTGCAGTCGGGATCGCGCCCCATGGTGGATACGCATTCTCGCAAGCCTTGCAAAATCGCGCAGGAGGAGATCGCCGCCGGGAAGGTGAAGTGGACGACGGAAGCGCCGCGCTCGCCCGCCGATGTCGCCAGCGAACTTCTGGAGCAGGTGATTAATAAGAGCGAGGTTGAGACGTCTTAAACAACAGCTGCCTGAATCTTAAGCGGGGTGAGAGCCTGGTCCAGCGACCACAGCCCTCAGCCGCGAATAGAATCAATCCATGAAGATCGCACTCGGGGTCAGCGGAGGGATCGCAGCCTATAAGGCGGCGGAACTGGTGCGCCAACTCCAGGACCGCGGCATCCGCGTGCAGGTGGTCATGACCGCGGCGGCGCAGGAGTTCGTGCGGCCGCTGACCTTTGCCGCGCTCAGCGGTGAAAAGGTTATTACGGATCTCTTCGGCGCCGGCGCGGAACAGCCCAACATCGATTCCGCCGTCGAGCACATCGCGGTTGCGCAGTCGATCGACGCGCTAGTAGTTGCGCCCGCCACCGCCGATGTCCTCGGCAAGTTTGCCCAGGGGATCGCCAACGATTTCCTCTCCACGCTCTACCTCGCGACCACCGCGCCGGTGGTGGTCGCGCCCGCCATGAACGTCAACATGTGGGAACACCCGGCAACCCGCGCCAATGTTGAAATCCTTAAGCAGCGCGGAGTGCGCGTGGTCGAGCCCGATGCCGGCTATCTTGCCTGCGGCATGACCGGCCCGGGCCGGCTGGCGGCGAACGAAACCATCGTCGCTGCCGTGATGCAGGCGCTGGGCGCGGCGCAGGACCTGGCCGGTGAAACCGTCCTTATTACCGCCGGACCGACGCGCGAGCCCATTGATCCCGTGCGCTATATCGGCAACCGCTCCAGCGGCCGCATGGGATACGCCCTGGCGGAAGCGGCGCTGCGGCGCGGAGCGCGCGTGGTGTTGGTGAGCGGGCCGACTGCGCTCCAGGCGCCGGGCGCGGCCGAGCTGGTCGCGGTCGAGACCGCGGAAGAGATGCGGCAGGCTGTCCTCTCGCGGCTGAGCGACGCGACCATTATCATCAAGGCCGCCGCGGTGGCCGACTACAAGCCGAAACAGCGCTCGCCGCAAAAGATCAAGCGCAAGGGAGCACTGTCGCTGGAGCTGGAGCCGACTTCCGATATCCTCGCGGAAGTGGTGTCGAAACGGAGTTCGCAGATCGTCGTGGGCTTCGCCGCCGAGACGGAGAACGTGCTGGAGAACGCCCGCCGCAAGCTGGCCTCCAAGTCGCTCGACGCCATCGTCGTGAACGACGTCTCGCGCAAGGGCATTGGGATGGATTCTCAGCGCAACGCGGTCACCATCATCACGCCTGCCGAGACCATCGACGTTCCCGAGACTACCAAGTGGGAAGTCGCGCACCACGTGCTCGATGCGGTGCTGCGCATCAAGCAGCAGCGGTCCGAGACTGCACCCGCCGGCGCGCGTCGCTGATGGATTCCCATACTCAGAAGCTTCTCAGCGCCCGCCTGCAGTATTACCGCGATCTGGGGATTTACGACTTCTACCGCAGAGACGTTGCAGTCCCTGCAATTGAGCAACCGGAGACCATGCCCACTCCCACCTGTGTTGCCGCGCCTGAGGAGCTGTTTACAGCGCCCAAGCCGGAGACCGCAGTCGCCGATCGTGCTCAGGCGCTGAAACTCGTCCAGGAAGACCTGGGTGAATGCACGCGCTGTGTGCTGGCGCGCCTGGGGCGGAAGACCATCGTCTTCGGCGAAGGCGATCCCAGCGCCGAGTTGATGTTCGTCGGCGAAGGCCCAGGCGCCGACGAAGACGAGCAGGGGCGTCCGTTCGTTGGCCGTGCCGGGCAGTTGCTCAACAAGATGATCGAGGCCATGGGCCTGAAGCGCGAGCAGGTCTATATCGCCAACGTGGTGAAATGCCGCCCTCCGGGCAACCGCACGCCCGAGCGCGAAGAGATCGAAACCTGCTCGCCTTTTCTGCTGCGCCAGATCGCCGTGATCCAGCCGAAGGCGATCGTCGCGCTGGGCGCCGTGGCGGCGCGCTGCCTGCTCGGCCTGAACGAGCCCATGGCCAGGCTGCGCGGACGCTGGTTCGATTTCCGCGGCACGCGTCTGGCCGTCACCTACCATCCTGCGTTTCTGCTGCGCGACCCCCGCCAGAAAAAAGAGACGTGGAAAGACCTGCAGATGGTGATGGAGTATCTGGGATTGAAGCCGCGACGCAATCCGGGATCGCCCTAGGCACCGTTCAGCCGTCCCTACGGGACTGCCTCAATCCTCGACCCGACCCGGCGATAAATCGCCGGGCTAAACTCGGTCGTCGCTTCGCGACGAGCATTTTTTGTCTTTCCTCCGTGTCTCCGTGCCTCTGTGGCTAGAACTGTTCGGTACTCGCAACTCGGTACTCGGTACTCGGTACTTCCTGTGGTTAAATTGATTGTTCCATGCCCATGTTCTGTGATGTCGCGCTGCCGGTGCCGTTGGAAACGTGTTTCACCTACCGGCTGAACGGGGCGGAACCGGTGGTTGGTGGACGCGTCCTGGTTCCCTTCCGCAACCTGCGGCTATCGGGCGTGGTGACCGCGCTGCACGACCGCGCGCCGTCGGTCGAGGCCAAGCACGTCCTGGAAATCCTCGACGCCGCCCCCGTCCTCGACCCCGAACTGATGCGCCTGGGCGAATGGATCGCGCACTACTACCTGGCGCCGCTCGGCGAGGTCTTCCGCACCATGCTGCCGCTGGGCGCGGAGGTGAAGCGCGCGCGTGCGTTCCGCATCACCGAGGCGGGATGGACGGCGCTGCACGAATCGGCAGAGCGGGGATCGTCGCGGCGTTCGAAGAAGAGCGCCGACGAGCAGATGCTCGAGTACCGCGTGCTCGACTACCTTGCCGCGCGCGACGGCGCGCGCGAACAGACTCTGCGCACCGCCTTTCACGCCGGCCGCGAGCTGCTGGCGGGAATGGTGCGCAAAGGTTGGATCACCGCCGAGGATGTTTCCAGCTCGCATGATGCGCGGCGCATGCGCCGCATCGTTCAGTTGAAAGAAGTCAGCGGCAAGCTCAATGCGAATCAGCAGAGGATCGTCGAGACTCTGGCTGCCGCCGGTGGCCGGGCGCCGGTCGAGCATCTGCGCAGCCTCGAGGTGCCGCAGACTACGCTGGCGACGCTGGCCAGGCGCGGGATCGTGGACATCCTCAAAGAACCGGCGGAGTTTGCCGTTTCCCGCCTCGAAGGCAAGCCGGCGCTCGATTTTCCGCTCAATCCGGCGCAGACGGCAGCTCTCGAACAGATTCGCAAACGGGTCGAGGAGAAGCGATTCTCGGTAACGCTGTTGTTCGGCGTCACCGGCTCGGGCAAGACTGCCGTGTACCTGGCGGCCATGCAGGACGTTCTGGCGGCAGGCCGGTCGGCGATCCTGCTCGTACCCGAGATCGGCCTGACGCCGCAGGCCGCCGCCAACCTGCACGAGATCTTCGGAGGCCAGGTCGCGATCCTGCACTCTGCCCTCTCCGATGCCGAGCGCGCCGAGCAGTGGCACCGCATCCGCAAGGGCGATGCGCGCGTGGTCGTGGGCACGCGTTCGGCAGTGTTCGGGCCGGTGCGCGATCTCGCCCTGATCGTCGTGGACGAGGAACAGGACAGCTCCTACAAGCAGGAAGAGATGCCGCGCTATCACGGCCGCGACGTGGCCGTGATGCGAGGGAAGCTCTGCGGCGCAGCGGTGGTGCTGGGCTCGGCCACGCCGGCGATGGAATCGTTCTACAACGCGCAGAGCGGCAAGTACGCTTTGCTGGATATGCCCGAGCGCGTTGAGCAGCGTCCGCTGCCAGAAGTCGAACTGGTGGACATGCGCGCCGAGTTCCAACAGACCGGCGAAGAACATGTCTTCTCACACCGGCTGGTGGAGGAGATCCGCGACCGGCTCACGCGCGGCGAGCAGGCCATGATCCTGCTCAACCGCCGCGGATACTCGCCGGTCGTGCTCTGCCGCTCCTGCGGCGAGACCGTGCAGTGCAGGAACTGCGCCATCGCGCTTACCCACCATCGCCGGGCGCAGCGCCTGATGTGCCACTACTGTGGCTACCAGGCGCCGGTGCCCAAGGTGTGTCCTAAGTGCGCGAGCGAGTACATCTTCTTTCTTGGCACGGGCTCGGAGAAGCTGGAAGATCTGCTGCACGGCGCGTTTCCCACTGCACGCATCGGACGGCTCGACCGCGACACGGTGCGCGGCCGCGGGGATTTCGAGCGCGTGCTCTCAGCGCTACACGCCGGCGAACTCGATCTACTGGTGGGCACGCAGATGATCGCCAAGGGCCACGATATCCACGGGGTCACGTTAGTGGGCGTGGTGGGCGCGGATTTCGCCCTCGGCTTTCCCGACTTCCGGGCCGCGGAGCGCACCTTCCAATTGCTTACCCAGGTCGCGGGACGCGCCGGACGTGGCTCGACGCCGGGCAAGGTCATCCTGCAGACGTATTTCCCCGAGCACTACGCCGTTCGCTTCGCCGAGCGGCACGATTATCGCGGGTTCTACGAAAAAGAGCTGCAGTACCGCCGCTGGATGCACTATCCCCCGTTCACGGCTCTGGCCAACGTGCTGGTGCGCTCGGACGAACTGGCGCAGGCGCTGAAGTATTCCGGAACGCTGGGCCGCTGGCTGGAGGAGAATCCGCCGCAGGGCGTGCGCGTCCTGGGCCCAGCGTCGGCGCCGCTGGCGCGGCTAAAGAGCGAATACCGCTATCACTTCATTCTGAAGTCACAGAGCCGGGAGCGGCTGAACACCGTGCTGCGTGCCCTGCTGGACTTCGCCGCTGCCGAGAAAATCCCGCGCGGCAAGCTGGTGGTGGACGTGGACCCGGTATCGCTGTTGTAACTTCTCGCCGCGGATGCACGCGGATCTTTAAAGCAGTGCCCCACAGTGATGTACCTATCCCTCTGTCATGCTGAGCGAGTGCGGGCTGGTTTTGCCCGCACGAGTCGAAGCACCTCTACTCCTACGATATCTTTCGATAGGGGTCCCCTTCGACTTCGCTCAGGGCAGGCTTTCGACTCGCGCGCCAGAGTCGGGCGCGCTCGCTCAGGATGACAGCGCGAGTGGACTCCATCCGCGTTAATCTACGGCGAAGAACTTACCTGAACAGCGAGAACAGGCCGGCGCCACCGAAGGGCGCAGGCACGAAGGTCAGCACCAGCATGATGACCGCGCATGCGGCGAGAAGCCGGCGGTCGGGGCCAAGGTCCGGCTCGACCGGCACCTGTGGATGGCGCATGCCGGTAGCCATCAGCAGCACCGACCACAGCAGCCATCCTAACCAGTAGAGGGTCAACACCACCAGCAGCGCCACCGTGATGCGCGAGACCCAGCGGTGAATGCGCGGCGCAACCGAATAGACGATGTGGCCGCCGTCGAGCTGGCCTCCTGGCAGCAGGTTGAGCGCGGTAGCAAACATCCCCACCCAGGCGGCGACCGCCGTGGGATGCAGATAAACCTGCTGCAGGCCCAGGTGCAGGTGGCTGCTCGCCGGCTGCAACAGCGCCATGGCGCCGTGCACCAGGTAAAAAATCAGCGGGTATCCGAACTGGAGGTCGTATCCCGCGGCGGCATGGGTCATGGGCTTCGAGAAGGTCAGCGCAAAGGCCAGCACTACCACCGCAACCACAAATCCGGCGATTGGTCCCGCGATCCCTATATCGAACAGCGCGGCGCGTGAGCGGATCGGCGAGCGTATGCGAATGAAGGCTCCGAAGGTGCCGATCAGCGTAGGAGCGGGGATGAAGAACGGCAGCGTGGCCCAGATGCGGTAGCGCACGCAGTAGAGGAAGTGTCCCATCTCGTGCGCCAGCAGGATCAGCAGTAGGGTGGCGGAGAAGGGAATTCCCAGCAGCAGGTGCGAGGGATTGCCCACGGCCCATCGCCACGGGAAGATCGAATCTTCTAGCGAGAACGCCGGCAAATTGTGGTCAAAGTTGTATTGCAGGCGCGCCCCTACCACCAGCGTGGTGAAGATGGTCAGCAGCAGCAGCAGGGCATGCAGCCAGTATCGGCGCTTGAAGGGCGGGGGCGCGACGAACACTTCCACCGGCCGGTACAGCTCGAAGGTGGAAGAGGTCAGCGGCGGATTGGGTTCAGACATGGAAGCAAGGTCCAGAGATTCGGCGCGCGGCCGGATTCGCAACGCCGGGTTCTAGTCGATTGATTGCAGTTCCTTGCCGGGCTTGAAGCGCACCGCTTTGCCGGGAGGGATGTTGACCTCGGCGCCGGTGCGCGGGTTGCGGCCGATGCCGGTCTTGCGCGGGCGCACGTTGAACACCCCGAACCCGCGCAGTTCGATGCGGTCTCCCCGGGACAGGGCTTGCTTCATGCCCTCGAAGACGGTCTCGACCGCCTGCTCCGCCTTGGTCTTGGTAATGCCGGTCTTAGTCACCACTTCATTGATGATGTCGAGCTTGATCACGTGCTACTCCACCGCCTGGGTTTGCGACCGTTCCCGTGGAAAGTCGCCAAGTAACAGATGCTAGAGGAGATAGCGACTGTTGTCAACGGCGCGGCTCGCGTTTAATATGGCCTCACCTTTCATTCCCCCAACCAACCCGTGGCAACCCGCCGGCCACAGACGAGGACAAGCATGCTGAAGAGCGACCGCTGGATCCGCAAGATGGCGCTGGAACATGACATGATCAACCCCTTCTCGGAGAAGCAGGTGTCGAACTCCGTGATCTCGTTCGGCCTGTCTTCCTACGGGTACGACCTGCGCGTGGCCGACGAATTCAAAATCTTCACCAACGTGAACTCGGCCATGATCGATCCCAAAAACTTCGACGAGCGGTCGTTCGTGAACGTGCGCTCGAGCTGCGCCATCATCCCGCCCAACTCGTTCGCGCTGGCGCGCTCGGTGGAGTACTTCAAGATCCCGCGCGATGTGCTCACCATCTGCGTGGGCAAGTCCACATATGCGCGCTGTGGCATCATCGTGAATGTCACGCCCTTCGAGCCGGAGTGGGAAGGCTTCGTCACGCTCGAGATCTCGAACAGCACCCCTCTGCCCGCCAAGATCTACGCCAACGAGGGGCTGTGCCAGATCCTCTTCTTCCAGGGCGATGAACCCTGCGAGACCAGCTACAAGGACCGCAAAGGGAAGTACCAGGCGCAGAAGGGGATTGTGCTGCCTAAGGTGATTGCATAGGAGCAGCTATTAGCTCTTGGCTTTTAGCTTTTGGCCGGCTGAGCGGCAACGGAAGCTGCGCTCTCGACTTACGACTCGCGACTGATCTCAGCCCTTCTCCGGTCCTTCCGCTTCCTTGAACATGTATTTGATGGCGGGCTTGTAGATCAGCAGGTTGCCGGAAGCGCAGACCACCTTGAGGCAGTTCTTGTCGTACCACTCGATGGTGCCGTGCACTTCCTCGCCGTCGCGCAGCACCACGACCATCGGCGTTTTGGCCTGAATTTGCTTCTGGTAATAGAAGTTTTCGGCGTGGGTCTGCTCCGGGGGCGGGGTTTTCTTGGCCACAATGGGACGGTCGCGGCGTTCGGGCGGGAGGTGGTTGCCCTCGGAGCGGCTGAGCGAGGGCCGGATCAGCTTGCGATTGGCGAAATCGTCCGCCGCCTCAGGAGCCCGACGCACTGCGGTGGAATCCATTCCGTCCTTCATAGCGTTTCTCCGGCTGCGCTCATCCTCGCCGGATTCCAGAAGGTGACAGCGCCTGCACTGCCGCTTGCCAACGGCGTGGCCTGTCGAACGTCTCAGGAATGACCCAGGAGTTTCGAGCTGGTTAAGTGTGTCCCATAACGTACCACAGCCCTCGCGGCCTGACAATCAATTGTGCGGCAGGGGCGCTTCTAGGCGCGTTCCAGGGCGGCTACGAAGGCGTCCAGGGAAAGCGAGCGCAGCAGGTTGCGGCGCATGCCGGACTCCACCTCGCCCAGCCGATCCGAGGCGGCGGTGATCCACGCAAAATCCACCGCCTCCGCCATGCGGCCCAGCTCGGGGGCGATGTCGGTGTTGCGCACCAGCTCCGGGGTACCCGACTTCAGGAACAGCAGGTCTTCGAGCAGCCAGTACAGCGTGCGGATCAGCTCTTCGGTCTTGTCCTTGCCCTCAGCGCCGGCGCGGTAGGCTTCCGTGACCTTGAACAGCTCGCTGTGTTCCTGGGGATGGGCGGCGGTGGCCAGCAGGGCGAGCGCGTCCTTGCGCGCGGTGACGTAGGCGGCCAGATCGAAGGCAAGGGCGGCACCGACGGCGCCGCCGGAAAGCCGCGCCACCAGCGCGCGCTGCCGGGCGGTCCACTCCGGGTGCAGGCGGGCCAGGCAGGCCTCGATCTCCGCGGCTGGCAGCGCCGCCAGCGTCAGGGTGATGGCGCGCGAGCGGATGGTGGGCAGCAGTTCGCCGGGGTTCTCGGTGAGCAGGAACATGGTGGCGAACCCCGGCGGCTCTTCCAGGATCTTCAGCAGGGAGTTGGCGGCCTCCTTCATGAACGCAGAATCCGTGAAGATGTAGACGGCCTCGCGGCCTTCCGCGGGGCGGAAATAGATGGTCTCGATCACGCGCCGCACCTGGCCGACCTTGATCATCATCTGCGGGGGATCGGGCGGAATGATGAGCACGTCGGGATGCGTTTGGATGAGCAGGCGGGTGTCGCGCTTGTCGGCCTCGCGCAGATCCTCGCGCGCGGCCACGGCTTCGGCGAAGCGCGCTGCCAGGTCGTCGGCCGCGCCGATTCTCAGACAGTTGGAGCAGGCGCCGCAGAAATCCGGCAGGCCGTCGCGGAGCGGGCGCTTGGGGCAGTTGAGCGTCTTGGCGGTCATCTGCGCCAGCTTGTATTTCCCGGCGCCGCGCGCTCCCGCCAGAATGATGGCGTGCGGCAGGCGATCGCGCGCCAGCATCTCCCGCAGGCGAAGGACGGTTTCGGCGTTGCCGTGGAAATCGGAGAAGGGCATTGCGTCAGTAGTCTAATCCACCACGGAGGTACCTCATGATAGATGCGTCGCTCTGTCATGCTGAGCGAGTGCGGGCTGGTTTTGCCCGCACGAGTCGAAGCACCCCTACTCCCTCGGTATCTTTATGAATAGGGGTCCTTCGACTCGCGCGCCAGAATCGGGCGCGCTCGCTCAGGATGACAACACTTAAAAACCGTCCTGCAGCTAGCGGCTAGCAGCTAAAAGCTCGCCGCTTTCTTCCCCATCAGTCGCCCGCGCACCGCGGCCACGATCTCCTGGTGGACGACATCCGGCGCGCGGCGTGCGTCCACCGCGAACACACGCTTCGGCTCGCGTTTCGCGATCGTTTTGTACGTGGTGGCGACGCGCTGGAAAAAGGCACGGTTTTCCTGCTCGAAGCGGTTCTCGTCGGGTTGCGATTCCGTCGCCGGAGCGACTGACGGAACGCTCGCCAGGTTGCGGCGGCGCGCCCGCGCCACGCTGGCCTCAACGTCGGAGAGCATGAGGATGGTCATGTCCGGCTGGAGGTCATGGCAAAGCAGCTTGTGCAGCGCCAGCACGGGCTCGCTGCCAAGCTTGCGGCCGCCACCCTGGTAGGCTTCGGTGGAATCGGTGAAGCGGTCGCACAGCACCCAGACGCCTTCGGCGAGCGCCGGCAGGATGACCTCGTCCACGTGCTGCGCGCGCGCGCCGAACATCAGCGCCATCTCGGCCCGGGGTGAAAGACCGGAGGTTCGAGAATCGAGCAGCACGGCGCGGATCTTCTCGCCCACGGGAGTGCCGCCGGGCTCGCGCGTCTCCAGCAGCTCGATGCCTTCGGCGCGCAACGCGCCAGCGAGCTTCTCGAGCTGCGTGCTCTTGCCGCAGCCGTCCAGACCCTCGATGGTGATGAACTTCCCGAGCATTTTCTTGGCCGGCACGGCGGGAATCATAACATCCGCGTGCGGAGTCCTTCGGCCGTCCCTTGCTGTGCTAAACTTCGGCCCCGTTGCTTTTAGAGTCCAAGGAGGCCCGTATGCGCCTCGGCGACGACATCGACGATTACTGCTCGCGCTGTAAGTTTAGCTCCACCCACGCGGTGGTCTCCATGGCCGGCGGAGACGTTCAGAAGGTCCGCTGCCGCACCTGCAATCACGAACACAATTACCGCAAGAACAAAGGCGGCCGGGGGCAGATGTCAAAGAAGGAAGCCTTTGACAAGGTGCTGGCCAGCATCACGGGAGCAGTCGAGGAGACTAGGAAAAGCGGGAAGAAGTAGCTCCGGCCGGCAACGCAGGTACCGGTTGCACAATCCGGGAGGTCACGACTATTCTTGTGCGCCGGAACCATGCCCATGCCAAAGCGTTGTGCGGTTGCTCTCCTGCTGCTGTTCGGTCTCTTCTGCGTACCTCTTCTCGCTGCCAATCCTCCGGGCACGATCACGCTGGCGGTTGATGCCACGGACGCAGCGCGCAGCCTCTTCCATGCGCGGCTGGTGATTCCGGTCACCGCCGGGCCTCTGACACTGTTTTATCCGGAGTGGATTCCCGGGGAGCACGGTCCCACCGGACCGATCGTCAATCTCGCCGGCCCGAAGATCACCGCCAACGGCAAGCCGCTGGCCTGGCGGCGCGATGACGTGGATATGTATGCCTTCCACGTGGATGTTCCGAAGGGGGCATTGGCGCTCGAGATCGCCCTCGACTACCTCGGACCGGTGAAGGAAGAAGGGTTCTCCGCGGCCGCCTCCACCACGCAGGAACTGGCGATGATCAGTTGGAATCAGGTGCTGCTGTATCCGCAGGGGAAGCCGCCGCGTGAGCTGATGTACGCTGCCAGCCTGCGCCTGCCGGCTGGGTGGAAGTTCGCCACGCCTCTGGAAGTCGCGTCGCAGACGGGTGACACGCTCGAATTCAAGCCGGTCACGCTCAACTTCCTGATCGACTCACCTGTCCTTTCCGGCGCGCATTTTCGTGTGGTGCCGCTGGCGCCTGAGATCACTCCTGCGCATCGCCTCGACCTCGCGGCCGACAGCGAAGCCGCGCTCGATATCCCCGCCGACGTAGTGAACGAGTATTCGCAACTGGTGCGCGAAACCGGCGCGCTCTTCGGCGTGCGCCATTACTGGCATTACGACTTCCTCATCAGTTTGAGCGACCACGTGGCGCATTTCGGGCTGGAGCATCATCAATCGAGCGACGACCGCCTGCGCGAGCGCGCGTTCGTGGACGGCTACTTCAACGCCTCGGGCGCCAGCCTGCTTCCGCACGAGTTCACCCATTCCTGGAATGGCAAGTACCGCCGCCCTGCCGGCCTCGCCACTGCGAATTACCAGGAGCCGATGAAGGACGAGCTGCTGTGGGTATATGAGGGGCTCACGCAATACTGGGCTACCATCCTCTCCGGGCGCAGCGGCCTGTGGACGCGGGAGCAAACCCGGCAGCACCTGGCCATCATCACCGCCGAATTGGATACGACGGCCGGCCGCACCTGGCGCCCGCTGATCGATACCGCAGTTGCGGCGCAGATTCTGTACCTGGCGCCGCCCGAGTGGGAGGCTTGGCGGCGCAGCGTGGACTTCTATGACGAGGGCACGCTCCTCTGGCTCGATGTCGATACCACCATCCGCGAACTGACTCAGGGACAGCGGTCTCTGAACGATTTCTGCCGAATCTTCTTCGACGGACACGACACCGGCCCCGAACTGAAGCCCTATACCTTCGACGACGTGGTGAACACGCTGAATCAGGTGGTGGCCCACGACTGGCGCACATTCCTGACTACCCGCCTGAACTCCACCGCGCCGCACGCGCCCATGGGCGGCCTCGAACGCGGCGGCTGGAAGCTGGTTTACACCGAGACGGCGTCGCCGGTCTTCCAAGGCATGGAGGCGATCGGTCATGTGACCGATGTACGCTACTCGCTGGGCATGGTGATCCGCGAGCCGGACGCCACCTTGCTCGACGTGTTTTCCGATTCACCCGCGTGGCAGGCCGGTATCGGGCCGGGCATGAAGCTGATTGGGGTCAACGGACGCGCCTACTCAGCAACCGACCTGCACGATGCCATCCGCGCCGCCAAGAACGGCTCCCAACCCATCCAATTGCTAGTCCAGAACGGCGCCTTCCAGAACACCTACTCGGTGAACTATCACGAAGGCGAGAAATACCCCGAACTGGAGCGCATTCCCAACACGCCGGACATGCTGGGAGAGATTATTAAACCGCTGGCGAAGTAATCGGGTGATCGGGAGATCGGCTCATCGGGTCATCGGGTCATTTGAAAAACAGATCACCCGATGATCCGATCTCCCGATTACTCAATCTTCTTTCACTCCCTCAAACAAATCCGTTTCCATCTGCATCTGCCGCGGCGCCGCGGTCGCGGCCAGATGGAAGAGTTCCCTGGTTCCGCGCTTGCGCGCCATGGGCTCGAAAAGCGGGAACAGCGGCGACTGGCTGGTGTGCTGCTTGAAGGCGTTGATCTTGGCTTCCAGGAATTCCAGTCCGATCTCGATGATCGCTGTGACCGGGGCAGGGCAGACCGGCTGGCGGTCCGGGAGGGTGAACAGCGAGGTCGAGTAGTAGAGCTTCTGGGTGCGATGCGGGGTGAGGCCGTTCGTCAATTGTTCCGCGAAACGGTTGCTGCGTCCTGCCCAGTGGAAGGCCAGGGTGGCGAAGAGCGAAGCCATGGAGTGGTCGGGATGGGCGGTGACGGCGCCTTCCGGGCCGATGGTCAGCATGACGTGCGGACGAATCTGGCGGATGCGTCCCACAAGCTCACCGACCGCAGCATGGAAGTCCACGCGGTCGAGCCGGGCGTCGGGATAGTTGAGCACCTCGCCGTGGGCGATTTTCAACACCCGGGACGAGGCCTCAAACTCCCGGCGGCGCATGGCCGCTAGTTCCTCGTCCGAGCGCGCGCCGCCGCGATGCGTGGCCGCCTGTCCGGGCGTCAGGCAGAGGACGTGGGTCTCCACGCCGCGCGAGGCGGAGAGCAGCAATGATCCGCCGAAACCGCCGGCTTCGTCGTCCGGGTGAGCGGTTACGCAGAGCAGCCGTAGCATGCTTATGCTCTCTCCTGTCTCGACATGTAGATGGGAGAAATGACTCAATGATTCAATGGATCAATGACTCAATTCCGCAGCCTCGCCCAGCATGAATTCCAGCACCTCCTGCGGCGAGACCGAATTCCACACCGGCTCGAACGACTGGCGGTGCAGCGGCGAAGGCCCATACTGGCGCAGCGCGCTCGCGTGCTTGCGAGTGTAATAGCCCTTGTTGGAGGCCAGCCCGTAGAGCGGGAACACCGGGTCCCAGTCGCGGATCATGCGGTCGCGCTCCACCTTGGCGATGATGGAGGCGGCGGCGATGGAGGCCGAAAGGGCGTCGCCGTGGATGATCGGGGTCTGCGGACAGGTGAAATCGATGCGCAACGCGTCGATGAGGAGATGGTCGGGCGCCGGCGCAAGCTGCGAAACGGCTTCCAGCATGGCCAGGCGCGAGGCGTGATAGATGTTGATCTGGTCGATGCGCGCCGCGTCCACTGCCGCCACCGACCACGCGATCGCATGCGCTCGTATGCGCTCGGCCAGGACTTCGCGGCGCTCGGCGGGCAAGAGCTTGGAATCGCGCAGGCCGCGGATGCGGTAGCCTGGGTCGAGGACCACGGCGGCCGCGACCACCGGTCCGAACAGCGATCCGCGGCCAACCTCGTCCACGCCGGCGATCAGGCGCGCGCCGGCGTTCCACAGCTCACGCTCATGGCGCGTGGTGCACTTCAGGCGCTTCAACAGACGCAGCTTGGCGGCAGCCTTGGACAGCGGTTTCTCGTTCTCGAGTTGGAGCTTGCGCGGCACTAGCGGTGGTCGAGGTCTACGCGCAGTTTGGCGCAGAAAGAGGGCGGGTGCAAGAGAGAGACGACTGTCATTCTTCCGCCGAGCGAAGCGAGGCGGGAGAATCTGAGGCTCCAGCTCCCGCCGAGAAGACATGTAGTTTTGGCGTCATCATCGGATCCTCCGCTCGGCAGGTCCCTCGCTTCGCTCGGGATTTCAGCAGCGGGCTCGGACGCCCGCTAGGCGCCTCAACCTTCGCGGAGGATGACTGTCGTCGCACGACGTCAAACGCCCTTTCTTGCCGCTGGGTCGCGAGTTATTCTGCTTCCTTCAGTCTCGCCGATTTCCCGCGGAGCCCGCGCAGAAAGTAGAGCTTGGCGCGGCGGACCTGGGCCGAGCGCAAGATACTCGATCTTGTCGATCACCTTCGAGTTGACGGGAAAGATGCGCTCCACGCCCTGGCCGAAGCTGATCTTGCGCACGGTGAAGCTGGCGTCGGGGCCCCTCGAGCGCGAGATCACCGTGCCTTCGAAGGCTTGCAGGCGTTCCTTGTCGCCTTCCTTGATCTTGACGTGCACGCGGATGGTGTCCCCCGGCTTGAACCCCGGCAGGTCGCTGCGCTGCAGCTTGGCGACCACTTTATCCATGATGGGTGAGATCGACATGATGACGGTTCCTTCCTGGATTCTATACAGATGCTGCGGCTACTAGCCACTAGCTCCTAGCTGCTAGCCAGAAGCTAGGAGCTAGCAGCTAGAAGCTCAGTTGTCCCCTTCAATCTGGGCAATAAACTCCTTGTCTTCGGCGCTGAGCGCGACCCGCTCCAGCAGGTCGGGCCGGTTGCGTACCGTCTTTTCGAGCGCCTCGCTTCGCCGCCAGCGCCGGATATCCTCGTGGTTCCCGGAAACCAGCACCTCGGGGACCTTCATCCCGCGAAAATCCGCGGGCCGCGTGTAATGCGGATAGTCCAGCAGCCCGCCTGACGCGCAGGTGGAATTCGGACCATCTGCCGCCGCCGCCGCGCCCCGCGTGAACGACTCCTGCTGCGCCGAGGCTTCATTGCCCAGCGCGCCGGGAATGAGGCGTGTGACCGCGTCCACGATGATGGCCGCGCCCAGTTCGCCTCCGCTCAGGACGTACTCGCCGACCGACAGCTCGCGGTCCGCCAGAAAGGCG
Organism: uncultured Acidobacteriota bacterium; assembly: GCA_963808725.1. Lineage (GTDB taxonomy): Bacteria > Acidobacteriota > Terriglobia > Terriglobales > Acidobacteriaceae > JAHFUA01. The sequence continues at coordinate 113,617 of CAWEGO010000001.1, forward strand.
CCGACGCGCTCGTCCACGCCCTCATAGCGCCCACAGACCAGCACCAGGCGCTGCAGTCCAGCCAGTTCCCCGGCGATCTCCTGGTTGAACAGCTCGCCCTGTGGCGAAAGCAGCACCACCGACTCACTCGTACCTCGGCGCGCCTCGCGCGGCGCCACGCCGAGAGACTCGACGCATTCAAAGATCGGTTCCGGCTTGAGCACCATGCCCTCGCCGCCGCCGAAAGGGCGGTCATCCACCGTCCGGTGGCGGTCACGGGTGAAGGCCCGCAGGTCGTGAATGCCGATCTCCACCAGCCCGGCTTCCCGCGCCCGGCGCACGATTCCGTAGTCGAGCGGACCGCGGAAAAAATCCGGAAAGATGGTGAGGATGTGGAATTGGATCATTGATTCATTGACTCATTGATCCATTGGTTCTTCTGGTTTTTCAATGGCGCAATGAATCAATGAACCAATGAATCAATCCAATTCCAGCATCCCTTCCGGCAGATTCATGTCCAGCCGCTTGCCGTCGGTATCCATCTTAACCAGATACGCCGCGGCGAAAGGCACCAGGTGTTCCTTGTTGCCGGCCTTCACCACCAGCAAGGGAGCATCGCCTGAACCGAACCGGACCTCGGCAATCCTGCCGACCTCGGCGCCGCGATCGAACACCGCGCAGCCCACCAGGTCGCTAACGTAAACTTCACCCGCCGTCAAGGGCAAACGCTCCGAGAGCGGCACCTGGATCTCGCAGCCGATCAGCGTTTCCGCTTGCGAGATGCTCTCGATCCCGCCGAACTTGAGGACCACCAATCCCTTGTGCGGCCAGGAATCCTCCACCACGAATTCCCGCCGCTGGTTGCGCTCATCGAGAGCGAACACGCGGCACCCGCTCGGGAAGCGTTCCCAGGACACGGTGTGCAGTTCTGCGGCCACTTCGCCGCGCCGCCCCTGGGTGCGAAGCACGCGCGCGAGGGTGATGAATTCTTCCTGGCTGGCGGAATCCGCGGGAGCTATTCCAGGATCTCCAAAGTGTAGCGTTTTTTCAGCTTCATGCCGGCAGCGCCCAGGATGGTGCGGATGGAACGCGCCGTACGGCCCTGCTTCCCGATGACTTTGCCCAAATCATTGGCAGAGACGCTCAGCTCCAGCACCGTAACCTGTTCCCCGTCGATGGCCCGAACCGCTACCTGTTCAGGTTCATCGACGAGCGCCTTGGCAATCTGCTCGACCAGCGCCCGCATATCCCCACCCTGTTCGCTGACCATAGCAGCGCCCTCCATGGTGTGGGGTCCGAGGCCCGACTGCACCCGCGTATGAAAGAAAAATGCGGGAAAGCCCTCTCATGGGCGACTATGAAGCCGTGGCCGGAGCGCTAACTATCGGTGGCTTCGCCAGAAGCCGGGACACCGTAGCCGACGCTTGAGCGCCTTTCGACACCCAGTAATCTACACGCTCACGCTTGAACTCGACCGAAGCCGGATCGGTGCGCGGATTATACGTGCCCACCACTTCCACCGGGCGGCCGTTCCGTGCCCGCTCCTTCTCGATGACCACAATACGATAATACGGCTGCTTGCGCGCACCGACGCGCGCCAGACGAATCATTAGCACAAAAACGTAGTCCTTTCTAGGAGTTAGTCTTCTCTATGCGCGGCAAGACATTATGCGCAATTTCCATTATTGCGTAAATGGCGGGATGTGTAAAGGTTGCAAGGGAGGAAGGAATCCTGCGGCGCGAGCTAACAGCCAAGAGCTAAAGCCAAGAGCCGGTTTCACATTCCCGGCAGCTTCATCCCCGCCAGCCGCCGCGCGAAGCTGGCCTTGCCCATCTCCTTGAACATCTTGCGCATCTGCGCGTACTGGCGCAGCAGTTGGTTGACCTCCTGCACACTGGTGCCGGAGCCGCGGGCGATGCGCTTGCGGCGGCTGCCGTTGATCACCTCGTGGTGGTCGCGCTCGTGAGGGGTCATCGAGTTGATGATGGCCTCGACGCGCCCGAGTTGCTTCTCGTCCACCTTGTCGGCCGCTTTCTGCAGCTCGGCGAACGGCCCGATCTTGGGCAGCATGCCGATGATGGACTGCAGCGAGCCCATCTTCTTCACCTGCCGCAGCTGGTCGCGGAAGTCCTCCAGCGAGAAGCCGTCGCCGCTGAGAGCGCCTTGCTTGCGCGAACTCCTCGGACTTCTTCTTGTCGAGCTGCTCCTCGGCCTGCTCGATCAGCGAAAGGATGTCGCCCATGCCCAGGATGCGGCCCACGATGCGGTCGGGATGGAAGGGCTCGATGGCGTCGTACTTTTCGCCCACGCCGATGAACTTGATGGGCTGCCCGGTGACGTTGCGGATGGAGAGCGCCGCGCCGCCGCGGGCGTCGCCGTCCATCTTGGTCAGCACCACGCCGGTCAGCGTCAGCTTCTTGTGGAACTCGTCGGCGGAGTTCACCGCGTCCTGGCCGGTCATGGCGTCGGCCACGAACAGGATTTCCTGCGGGTTCAGCAGCGCGCTTGAGCGACTGCATCTCCTCCATCAACTGCTCGTCGATGTGCAGGCGGCCGGCGGTGTCCACGATCAGCACGTCGCAGCCGCTGTTGACCGCCTCGCGCCGCGCCTCCTTGGCCAGCCGCATCGACGGTCGTCGGTGTTGGCCTCGCCGACCTGGCCTTCGTAGCAGGTGCGCGCCGATGGCCTTGGCCACCACCTTCAACTGCTCGCGCGCCGCCGGACGGTAGACGTCCACCGAAACCAGCAGCGGCCGGTGGCCGCCCTTCTTCAGCCAGTGCGCCAGCTTGCCCGAGGTGGTGGTTTTGCCGGAACCCTGCAGCCCGGCCATCAGCACCACCGTCGGCGGCTGCGAGGCGAAACGTGAACTTGGCCGTGTCGCGCCCGAGCATCTCGACCAGCTCGTCGCGCACGATCTTGACCACCTGCTCGGCCGGCGAGAGCGCGGTCATCACCTCCTGGCCCATCGCCTTCTCGCGGATGTGGTCGATCAGGTCCTTGACGACCTTGAAGTTGACGTCGGCCTCGAGCAGCGCCAGGCGGATCTCGCGCAGCGCCTCGTCCATGTTCTCCTCGGTCAGCGTGCCCTGGCCGCGGAGGTTCTTGAACGCGCGTTGCAGTTTTTCGGTAAGATTCTCAAACATAGGAGCAGTTGTCAGTGGTCAGAGGTCAGTTGCTAGTTGCCAGTTGCCAGTTCAAAACCCGGCCTGATGGTAGCTTCATTTCTCATTTTATCAGCGCCACGTACATGGTCTTGCTGATCGCGCCGCCTATTGGGAACTGGTCTTCTAGGTCCCTCGCTTCGCTCGGGATTTCGGCAGCGGGCTCACCGCCCGCTAAACGCCTCAACTTCGACTCGTGCGGGCAAAGCCGGCCCGCACTCGCTCAGCATGACAGCGAAACGGGATATATCCCCAACGAAAACTGCGCCCCAAAAAACGCCTACGACCCGTAAACCTCCTTCGCCGCGATCACGGTGTTGCAGTGGATGGTGACCGTATCTTCCACCTGGCGGGCGTAGCCGCCGGCCAGGGTCACCATCACCGGGATGCCGCGGGCTTTGGCGGTACGGAATACCAACTCATCCCGCTCCTTCAATCCCTCGATGGTCAGGGACAAGCCGCCGAGCTGGTCTTCGCGGTAGGGGTCGGCGCCGGCAACGTAGCAGAGCAGTTGCGGATGGAACTGGTGCAGGCCGGTGAAGAGCACGCGGTCGAGCTGCCCCAGGTATTCGCCATCGCCCACACCGTCGGCCAGGTTGACGTTGATGGAGGACGGCGGCTTGAACGCCGGGTAATTGTTCTCCTGGTGGAGCGAGATGGTGAAGACATCGCTCTCCAACCCGGCGAAGTCGCGGGCGCCCATACCGCCGAAGCTAAAGGCCGCGCCGCCGTTGTTCGCGGCGAAGATGGCGGCAGTTCCGTTGCCCTGGTGGACGTCGCAATCCACGGTCATGGCGCGGGCGATGGAGCCTTCGTGCTGCAGCTTGCGGATGGCGACCGCGATGTCGTTGATCATGCAGAAGCCCTCGCCGTGGTCGGCAAAGGCGTGATGGAACCCGCCGCCTATGCTGATGCCCACGCGGTCGCGCAGCGCACACTGCGCCGCCAGGATCGAGCCCCCGGCGGCCAGCCAGAAGGCGCGCACCAGTTCCGCCGAGTAAGGGACCTCCATCAACAGCTCATCACGCGCGGAGAGGGTGCCCCTTCTCAATTTGGTGACCCACGCTGGCGTGTGTGCCAGCAGGACATCGGCATCGCGCGCGGGCTGGGGAGTAAGAAAGTCCTCCGGCGCGGCGACGCCGGTCCGCAACAACTGCTCGTGGATGAGCCGGTACTTCTCGGCCGGGAAGACGTGTTCTCCGATCGGCAGGTAGTAGGCGTCGCTGTAGATGAGCTTGAAGGGCAGCATCAGCGGCTGACAATACTACACCCAGAGTTCCGCGTCGGTTGGCAGCTTGCGGCTCCCCGTGTCCGTTCGTTTCCCTAAGGGTGTCATTCTTCCGCGTAGCGAAGCGAAGCGGGAGAATCTGGCGACGTTGCATGCGCTGGCGGTACAAGCCACCTCGCAATATCCTCCGCCTGGCAGGTCCCTCGCTTCGCTCGGGATTTCGGCAGCGGGCTCGGACGCCCGCTAGGCGCCTCAACCTGGCGAAGGATGAAAACCTAAAGAGTGAATGGGGATTCACCGCTTGCGTTCCCGCGCGGGCGCACGGCCCGGCGGCTCGACCGTCGGCCGGATGGGAATGATGGCGCCACGCGAGGCGTCCACGTCGGCCTGGGAGCGCGCCAGCATTTCTTTCTGGATGTAGGTGAAGAACTGCTGCATCTCCTTCTGCATGGCCTCCATGCGCTCGCGCATTTGCAGAATAATGGCGATGCCGGCAATGTTCACGCCCAACTCGCGCGCCAGCGACAGGATGAACTCCAGCCGTTGCAGGTCTTCGTCGGTGTAGAGGCGAGTGTTGCCTTCGGTGCGCGACGGCTTGAGCAGCCCTTCGCGCTCGTAGAGCCGCAGCGTCTGCGGATGGATGCCGTACATCTCGGCCACCGCCGAGATCATGTAGGCGCCTTTGGATTTGCGTTTAGCCATATTACGTGGTCGCCGTCGCGGCGAGTCTCTTCGCCTTCGCTTTGGCTATCAGCATCCGGCTCGTTATAAGCCCAAGCAAAGCGGATATACCTATTGCGAGCCAACCGGTGAAAATCCAATTAAGCTCGTAAAGTCTAAGATCGGCAGATTTCAGGATCCATCGCCAGTTATCCCAGGTGATGAAATACGCCCTGCAGGTCGTCCATGTCTCGCGAATTCCCAAAAACAACCAGGGCGTTAGCGCAAAAAACAGCGTGTACGGCGATGGCACATGGTGGCGCGATATTAAAGCAGCTAAGCCGACCAGATTACTGAACAGGCCAACTGCAATGAACGTGACAATGAATGCTGCAACGCCCTCACCCATCGTGTCGGCGTACCACAGCGCGACAACAGCGACGCCCACGGCAATGGCCACGACAATAGCAATGACAAGCGATACGAATACGGCCAGTGTCGTCGCAGCAGAGCTTGAAACCCTCGATTTGTGGGCTCCTGTCGGCGGCGTCATACCTGTTTCCACAACTCCGCCCGCGGGTCGGCGGGGTTCAGCTTGGCGAACTCGCGCAGGATCTCGCGCGAGCGCTCGTCTTTGGGGAACGGCGCGATGATCTTGACTTTCACGATCTCGTCGCCGCGCGCGCCCTCGTGGGTGGCCGAAGGCACGCCTTTGTCGCGCAGGCGCAGCTTCTGTCCGCTCTGCGTGCCCGGCGGGATGCGCAGCAGCGAACGCCCATCGATGGTCGGGACTTCGATCTTCGCCCCCAGCGCCGCCTCGGTCACCGTGATGGGCACGGTCACCTGGATGTCGTCGCCCTCGCGGCGGAAGACCGGATGCTCGCCGGCGCGCACGATGATGTAGAGATCGCCCGCGGGCGCGCCCATCGTCCCGGCATTGCCCTTGCCCGCGATGCGGATGCGCTGGCCGTCGCGGGTGCCCGCCTTGATGCGTACCTCCAGCGGCTCGGTGCGGTCTACCGTGCCTTCCCCGCCACACACGTTGCACACGCTCACGTTCTTGCCGGTGCCGTGGCAGCGCGGGCAAGGCATATTGAACTTCATACGGTTGGCGGTCTGGGTGATCTGCCCTTTGCCGCCGCATTCGGGACAGGTGCCCGCATGCTCGATGAATCCGCGCCCATGGCAGTTCGAGCACACGTCGCGGCGGGCGATGTTCAGGCGCATCACCGTGCCCTTGATGGCGTCCCAAAAACCTACGTTGACCTGGTATTCAAGATCAGTGCCGGGTTCCGGCTGCTCGGCCTCGGGGCTGAAGCCGCCGTGGCCGCCGCCGCTGAAGATGCCGGAGAAGATGTCGCGGAAGCTGCCGCTCTTGCGGCCACCGGCCGCCCCGCCTGCATCGGAGAAATCAAAGCCCCCGAAGTCGAAGGGCACTTCCTGGCCGCGTCCGGCGCCCTGGCCTCCGACACCAAATCCGCCCGCGCCGAAGCCGGCGCCGCCCCCGCGCGCATAGGCCTCGGCGGTGGCGGGATCGATGTTGTCGGAATAGAAGCCGACCTGATCGTAGATCTTGCGCTTCTTGGGGTCGCTGAGGACGTCGTTGGCTTCCGAGATCTGCTTGAATTTCTCTTCCGCGGACTTGTCGCCGGGATTGACGTCGGGATGGTGCTTCCTGGCCAACTTGCGAAAAGCTTTGCGGATTTCTTCGGTGGAAGCATTCTTCTTGACACCGAGGGCTGCGTAATAGTCTTTTGTCGTTGTGGCCATTCGTTAGTAAAACAAATCGGGTGCCCCACCCTTGGCCGGTTTTGCCAAGGGTGGGCTCCCTTCATCAATTTGCGCAGCCATGCTCTTGCACGTGCGCTCCCAGCCTGGCGCCCGCGTCCGTGAGGCGCTTCTGCAATTCTTCGCGGAATGCCTTCATCGCTTCTTTGTTTTCCACCAAGGCCACCCCCAGCCGCTCCAGTTGCTCCTGTTCGTCCGAGGCAGCCAACAGCGCAGCAAAGTTCTGCTGCAAGTACTGCAATTGACTGCAAGTCATTCCTCACACTCCGATCCGAGTTAATCTCAAAGGCACCGCTTTTGGCTTTTGGCTCTTAGCTTTTGGCCAAAAGCCAACGGCCAAAAGCCAAGAGCCCGCGTCTCTCTGCCTACTTCGATTTATTTCTTATCCTCAACATCCACGTACTCGGCGTCGATGACGCCGCCATCTTTCTTGGCTTCGCCGTTGCCGGCGCGCGGAGTTGCCCCCGCCTCTGGACCCGGCTGGGCTCCAGCCTGCGCGCCCGCAGGTTGCGCGGCGCGGTACATGGCCTCGGCCAGCTTGTGCGAGGTGCTGGTCAGCTTTTCCCGCGCCTGGTCCATGGCCGCCTTATCGCCGCCTTCGAGCGCCTTCTTGGCGTCGGCCAAAGAGTTTTCAACGTCGCCGCGTTCGCTGCCGGAGATCTTGTCGCCGTGCTCGCGCAGCATCTTCTCGATGCTGTACACCAGGGAGTCGAGCTGGTTGCGCGATTCGATCTCCTCGCGCCGCTTCTTGTCCTCATCCGAGTGCGCGTCGGCGTCCTTGGCCATGCGCTCGACTTCTTCCTTGGACAGGCCGGACGAAGACGTAATGGTGATCTTCTGGTCCTTGCTCGTGGCCATGTCCTTGGCGGTGACGTTGAGGATGCCGTTGGCATCGATGTCGAAGGTCACCTCGATCTGCGGCACGCCGCGCGGAGCCGGCGGAATGCCGGTCAGGTGGAACTTGCCCAGCGTGCGGTTGTCGCGGGCCATGGGCCGCTCGCCCTGCATCACGTGTACCTCGACCGAGGTCTGGCTGTCGGCCGCGGTGGAGAACGTCTCCGTCTTGCGCGTCGGGATGGTGGTGTTGCGCGGAATCATCTGCGTAGCCACGCCGCCCAACGTCTCGATGGAGAGCGTCAGCGGGGTAACGTCGAGCAGAAGCAGGTCCTTGACCTCGCCCTTGAGCACGCCGCCCTGGATGGCCGCGCCGACCGCCACCACCTCATCCGGGTTGACGCCCTTGTGCGGTTCCTTGCCGAACAGCTCGCTTGACCAACGCCTGGATGCGCGGCATGCGGGTCTGCCCGCCGACCAGCACGACCTCGTCGATCTTGCTGGCGTCGATGCCGGCATCTTTCAAGCACTGCCGGCAGGGGCCGACCGAGCGCTGGATGATGTCTTCCACCATCGACTCCAGCTTGGCCCGGGTCAGCTTCTTGACCAGGTGCTTGGGGCCGCTGGCATCGGCGGTGATGAAGGGCAGGTTGATCTCGGTCTCCATGGTGGTGGAGAGCTCGATCTTGGCGCGCTCGGCGGCGTCGCGCAGACGCTGCAGCGCCATCTCGTTGCCCTTGGCGCGCAGGTCGAGTCCTTCGTCCTTCTTGAACTCGTCAATCAGCCAGTCCACGATGCGCTGGTCGATGTTGTCGCCGCCCAGGTGGGTGTCGCCGTTGGTGGCTTTGACTTCGATCACGCCCTCGCCCACTTCGAGGATGGAGATATCGAAGGTGCCGCCGCCGAAGTCGTATACGGCGATGGTTTCGTCCTTCTTCTTGTCGAGGCCGTAGGCGAGCGCCGCCGCCGTGGGCTCGTTGATGATGCGCTTGACGTCGAGCCCGGCGATGCGGCCGGCGTCCTTGGTGGCTTGGCGCTGCGCGTCGTTGAAGTACGCGGGCACGGTGATGACCGCCTCGGTCACCTTCTCGCCCAGGTAATCCTCGGCCGCCTTCTTCAGCTTCTGCAGGATCATCGCCGAGATCTCGGGCGGGGTGTATTTCTTGCCCTGCGCCTCGATCGCCACGTGGTCGCCCTCGCGCACCACCTTGTAGGGCACCATCTTCATCTCTTCCGACACTTCGTCGTAACGGCGCCCCATGAAGCGCTTGATGGAATACACCGTGTTCTCCGGGTTGGTGATGGCCTGGCGCTTGGCCACCTGCCCGACCAGCCGTTCCCCAGTCTTGGTGAAAGCCAACGACCGACGGCGTGGTGCGGCCGCCTTCCTCGTTGGGGATGACCTTGGGCTCGCCGCCTTCCATCACGGCGACCACCGAGTTGGTGGTGCCCAGGTCGATGCCGATAATCTTTGCCATGTGAAACCCCCTTCCACTGATTAGTGCAGTCACTCAGGCATGATGACATTGCTAAAGTAAAACTTGAGTGACTTATTGTCAAGGATATAGATGTACTCTTATATCAGTTGGTTGCAAGGAGATTGGGACGTGTCCGAAACCGGACTGGCGGGTCTAAATGGTGAGTTTGCGCGGGCTTACGGGCGCCAGATCGCCGCTACACCCACCTGAACCACTTCAGCGCCAGCAGAAACGAGACCCCGCCCCAGACGGCCATTACCGCCAGCCGCGCTCCCTGCGCGGCCAGCGGCGCGCCTTCCAGAATGGTGGCCCGCAGAGCGTCGTTCAGCGCGGTCAGGGGTAACGCCTTGATGAATGGCAACAGCATCGCGGGGAAGCGCTCGTAGGAGAAGAACACACCGGAGAACACCCACATGGGCAGCATGACTACGTTGATCAACCCGCTGACGGTCTCGATCTTGCGCGCGCGGCTCGCGGTCAGCAGGCCCAGCCCGCCGAAGCTCAGCGCCCCCACCGCCCCGAGCAGAATGATGGTGAGGAACGAGCCCAGCACCCGCATGTGGAACACCAGCATGCCGAGGCCCAGCAATAGCACCACCTCGACCAGCATCAGCACCAGCCGGCTCGAGCTGAGGGCCAGCAGGAAGTCGCTGCGCCGCATGGGCGTCGCCAGGTAACGCTTGAGCAGCTTGCGCTGGCGCATGTCCACCAGGGCAAAACCGATTCCCCACATGCCGGAGTTCATCAGGTTCATGCCCAGCAGGCCGGGAATCAGGAAGTCGATGTAGCGCGAGCCCGGCTCCATGGCGGTCTCGTTTGAGGTGGCGACAACGTTCTTGCGGCCGGCGGCGGCTTGCAGCGCGTCGTCCACCTGTGCCTGCGCCAGCACGCTCTCCGCACGGGCGGGATCGTAGCGATAGCGCACGCTGCCGTCCGTCTGCGGGATCAGCACCAGCGCGTACTTGCCGAGGCGAAAACGGTTGAAGGCGTCCGCCTGTGAAAGCACATCGGCGTGGATGCTGGCGCGCTGCGGCGAGGCCGCGAGCCAGTTGGTGACGTGCTGCGCGCCGGGGCCAGCAACCACGGCGATGTTGGTGACGCCCGCTGGCTTGTCGCGGAAGGCAATCCCCAATCCCACCGCCAGCAGCAGCGGAAAGACGAACACCCAGAAAACCACTTCTCGCTCGCGCTGCAATTCCTTCATGCGCGCGGTGAGCAGAGCCCGATAGCCGGCCCAGCGGCCGTTCGTGTGCGCAGGCTGCGGCAGCGCCGGTGTTGGACTCGTCGCTTTGATCTCGCTCTGTTCTTCGACCTTCATGTTTTCCGTCCGACGACCGACGACTCCTACTCCTCACGCAAATGCCTGCCTGTCAGATGCACGAACACGTCCTCCAGGCTCGCCTGGCGCGTGGTCAGGTGGACTAGCCGCCAGCCGCGCTGTTTGACCGTGTCGAGCAGTGCAGGGATGGTCTGGTGTGCTTCGCGCACGCTGAGCGACGTGAAGCCGTTCTCTTCATGCACCGAATCCACGCCCGGCAGCGACTTCCACAGCTCCCGCGCTGTGCCGTCAACGGCCGGTGCCACGGCGAATTCGACCATGTTCTGGCCGCAGTAGCGTTTGATCAGCTCTGCGGGCGTGCCCTCGGCGATGATCTTTCCTTGATCGATGATGGCGAGCCGGTCGCACAAGCGCTCGGCTTCGTCCATGTAGTGGGTCGTGAGCAGCACGGTGCCGCCACGCTGCTGAAATTGCCGCACAATATCCCAGAGCTGCCGCCGGCTCTGCGGGTCGAGGCCAGTGGTGGGCTCGTCGAGAAAGAGAATCCTGGGATTGCCCACCAGCGCGGTCGCCACCGCCAGCCGCTGGCGCTGTCCGCCCGAGAGCTTGCCGACCCAGGTGTCGGCTTTCTCCGTGAGCGCCATCTCTTCCATCACGGCTTCGAGCGAGGTTGGCTGCCGGTAAAAACTGGAGAACAATACCAGGGTTTCGCGCACGCTCAGGTTTTCCGAGAGGCGCGTCTCCTGCAGCGAGATGCCCAGCAACTCGCGTAGCTCGCGCTCATGCTCGCTCCAGTTGCGGCCGAAGATCTCGACTTCGCCGGAAGTGGGCGGAAGCAGCCCTTCCAGGATTTCGATGGTCGTCGTTTTGCCCGCGCCGTTTGGGCCCAGGAGGCCAAAGCACTCGCCCAGGCGGATCTCGAGGTCGAGACCGCGCACGGCTTCTACCTTGCCATCGTAGGTCTTGAACAGATTGCGGCAGCGTACCACCACATCCATGAGGGAATGATAACGTAACGCTGGCGTCTGGCCGGCAAGTCCCGCCAGATCGGCGTGATAGTATGTCGGTCTTCTAAGAAAGCCGTCTCATGAATTGGTTTCGGAGGGGCGCGGCTTCAGTCGCGCCGGAATAGGCATTTAGGAACGCTGTCATCCCGAGCGAAGCGTGAGGTAGGGTTGCGACCGAGCGCGAGCGAGGGATCTTGGTTTTCAGGGAAGAAACCAAGATTCCATCGGGGCTGAAGCCCCTCGGAATGACAGAAAGAAATACCCCGATGCGGCACGGCTGAAGCCGTGCCCTTCCGAAATCCATTTACCAGATAGCTGACAGCTTCTAAACACAACAGGTTTTCGCACTGATGAACAACACCTCTGTCTGCCTGCCATTCCGCGCCGCCATCGCTCTCGTCTTGATTGTTGGGCTCACCCCTATTCCTTCCTCGGGTTGGGGCGGCGAAGGGCACCTGATGATCAACCAGATTGCCGCCAGCTACATTCCAGCGGACATGCCCAGGTTCTTCCGCCAGGCGGGGACGCGTCTGGGGTATCTGGCCTCGGAACCCGACCGCTGGCGCGACAAGCAGGACCCGCAGTTGAAGGCTGCGCAGGAGCCCGAACACTTCATCGATCTGGAGCGCGTCGACTGGATGACAGAATTTCCTCCCGACCGCTGGCAGTTCGTGCGCGCGCTCTACCACAAGCGCGCCACCGCCGCCAATCCTGACGATCTGCTGCCAGAACGAGTCGGCCTGCTGCCTTACCAAACCATCGAGGTCTATCAGCGTCTGCGCAACGCCTTCCGCCAGTATCGCCAGCTCACGAGCAATCACCAGCCCACCGAGGCGGTGGAGCAGGATATCGTCTTCTACGCCGGATGGCTGGGCCACTACGTCGGCGACACTTCCCAGCCCATGCACACGACTATTCACTATGATGGCTGGGTCGGCCCCAATCCCAAAGGCTACGCCGTACACGTTGAATCCACCCCCACCGCGCCCGGCCTGCACTGGAAGTTCGAGGGGGTCTTCGTGGCTGCGAACACCAAGACCCAGGACGTCACGCCGCATATGCGCCCGGTCCAGCGGCTCAGCGACCCGTTCCAGGACTATCTGAAGTTCCTGCGCGGCAGCCACAGCCGCGTCGAGAAGCTGTACCAACTAGACAAGGCTAAGGCTTTCGAGGGCGCGGGCACGCCGGAAGGGAAGCAATTTGTATCGGAATGCCTGGCCTCCGGAGCGCAGATGCTGGTCAATATGTGGTACACCGCCTGGCTGCAGAGCGGCGAGACCGAGCCGAAGAAGGAGTGAACGTATGAGCGTTCCTCTCTCTCCTGACGAGCAACAGCGGTTGCTGGCGGCGGCCCGCGCCATGCTGGACAAGGCTTACGCAAAGTTCTCACACTTCCACGTCGGAGCGGCCATCCTGACCGAGCGCGGCGGCGTCTATGCTGGCTGCAACGTGGAGAACTCGTCCTACGGGCTCACCATCTGCGCCGAACGATCGGCCGTCTTCGCTGCCGTGGGCGCTGAAGGTCCGGGCATGCAGATCCGCGCCATTGTCGTCTGCGCCCGCCATGAGGGCCGCGATCAAGCGGCTTGTCCCTGCGGCGCCTGCCGTCAGGTGATCTTCGAGTTCGGACCCGACGCGCTGGTGCTTTTCCAGGGGCCGTCCGGGCCGCAGCAGGCCGCAATCTCCGATTTGTTGCCTGGGGGCTTTCGGTTATGATGTGCAACCCTCAATGAGCACGACTATGAGCCAGCTCCAGCCTGTGCCGGTTCCCGTGTCGAGCATGAAAGTGCTGATTACCCGCGACCAGATCTCGCGCCGCGTGGTTGAGATGGGCCGCGAGATCACCCGCGACTTCGAGGGCCTGAGCGTCCTGCTGGTCGGCGTGCTGAAAGGTGCGACCATCTTTCTTGCCGAACTCGCCCGCAGCATCGAACTCGACGCCACCTTCGACTTCTACGGTGTTTCCAGCTACGCCGACCAGGCGCAGCACAGCGGCGAGGTGCGCCTGACCAAGGACGTGGACACCTCGCTCGAGGGCAGGAACGTCATTCTGGTGGAAGACATCCTCGACACCGGACTCACCATGAATTACCTGAAGAATGTGGTGATGACACACCAGCCGCGCTCGTTCAAGATCGCCGCCCTGCTCGACAAGCCGGCGCGCCGCATCCAGGCCATCGATGCCGACTATCTCGGGTTCACCATTCCCAATGAGTTCGTGGTGGGATACGGGCTGGACTATGCCGAGCACTACCGCAACCTGCCGGACATCTGCATCCTGCCGCCGGAGGCGTACAGCGCCGTGTAGGGCTGCTGTAGCATGCTTGCGATGAGTCTCTATCCCGCGCCCGCGCTTGCCGTACCCGAATGGCAGGCTGCGGCCTGGCGTATCGACCACACCCTATTGCGCCCGGAGGCCAGCCGCGCCCAGGTGGTGCAGCTCTGCGATGAGGCGGCGCTGTACGGCTTTGCCTGCGTCATGATCAACCCGACGTGGGTCTCGTTCTGCGCCGGCCGCCTGCGCGATACTCCGGTGAAGACCGGGGTGGTGATCGGGTTTCCGCTGGGCGCTTCCGTTACCACCGCCAAACGCCTGGAGGCTGAGGAGTGCCTGCGCTTGGGCGCCGACGAACTGGATATGGTGATGAACATCGGCGCGCTCAAGTCCGGGGATCACGCGCTGGTCGAGACGGACATTCGGGTTCTCGCCGAGACTTGCCATGAGGCCGGGGCCATTCTCAAGGTCATTCTGGAATGCGCCCTGCTCACCAACCAGGAGAAGGGGACCGCGTGCCAACTCGCGTTGGCGGCGGGCGCAGATTTTGTCAAGACCTCGACCGGTTTTAGCACCGGCGGGGCCACGGTCGAAGACGTGGCGCTGATCCGCCGGGTGGTGGGCGACCGCTGCCGCGTCAAGGCGGCCGGCGGTGTTCGCAATGCCGCCGACTTTGCCGTCATGCTCAAGGCCGGCGCCGACCGCATCGGCACCAGCGCCAGCGTCAACATCATGCGCGAATTGGGTGCGCCGGGAGCACCGGCTGTCCCCCAGCCCCGCGGTTACTAATCCGTTGAGCCGTTGCTATTTCTTGCCGTCTTGCGTATTGCCCGTTCCCGGGCTGGGTGCTCCGCCCGCGCCCTGCGTGTTCAGCACCGGCGCCGCGTCCTCAGGCTGTGGCGCGTTAGGCGATTGGTAAGGCGGCGTGCTGGGCGATTGCGCGCTGGGGAGCGGAGGCTTGGGATTGGACGGCGGTGGCAGGATCTTTTGCGGGCATGTGTGCGACAAACGACGCATGCTGCTTACGCGCACCTGCGGCAGGGCCGCCTCGCCCCGCTCTCCCGACGGCGAGAATTGCTCGCCCTGCACTTCGACAAAGCTCGATCCCCGCGACGACACGGAAACATGCTCGAGCAGGTATGTGGTTCCAGTTCTGTCCGTGAGCGTGGTGTGGTCGGCTCCGGCTTGCAGGCATCCCCTTACCGTAATCGCGCCGACATCATTTCGGCTGCCCGCAGGCGGCGTTTGTGCTTCCGCCGTTAAGGCCGTTAACACGACCAGCAATGCCAGCCAGCCCAAGTGTTCGGGCCAGCGGTGGAATACCTCGATCGCATATTTTCCTCCTAAATCTTTAGATGGAGGATTGCCGCCCGGGGCTTTCTGCGCAGTCCTGCCGGTCTGCGGCTGTTTGCAAAAAATTTGCTTTTCCATTACATGTCTTCGCTTGACAGCTTCCCTGTGCCGACACTAGATCCCCAAAGTTCAAATACAGGAAGTGGTTCCGGGCGTACCTGGATAGTTACCCCCTTGGGCTCGCTAAATGGGTGAAAATACGAAGAGGTATGGGTGTCGCCAGGCAACTGCGGCCCTATCCCGCGATGGCGCGCATGGGAAGCTGGCGTACACAAGTCGTGGTTGTGCTCTTGGCGTCGGGGTGGTGGCCGGCCACCGCCCAGAGCCTGGGCGATGTGGCGCGCGCCGAGCGCGAACGGCGGTCGAAGCTACCGCATCACGCTTCCGTGCTGAGCGATGAGGATCTGGGCCGCAACAAAATCCTAGAAAAGACTCCCCGCGATGCAGACTCCGCACTGCCTGCCAGTAGCAGCGCCGCGGACGCCGTCACCCGCGAGGACGTTTCTCTGGGAGATTACGCCCGAGCGCTGCGGCAGCGCCGGGCGGCAGAGCAGGCATCAGCGCAGCATGCCGCCGCCCAACCCGCCACCGAATCCGAGTCCGCCGGCGCCAATCCTGAAGTCCTGACTCCCCTGTCGGGAGTGGTTGCACCCGATCAGAAGACGATGTCGCTGGGCGACTTCACGCGACAGGTTCGCGCCGAACGCGACGCCGCACGGCTTGCCCGGACGCGCAGCAGCCCGCCTCAACCCGCAGCTCAGGACTCCAACGATACGCGAGTTGCGCAGCCGCGTGAGGCGAACGCAAGGCCGACACCAACGACAGGCGTGTCGCCAGCGCGATCGGCAAAACTCCGTCCGGGATCAAGCACGACGCCTTCTTCGCAATCGCGGGCTGTGCTCGAGCCGGGCGTGCTGGCGGATGGAGAGACCAAGTCCATCCGCGTTCCCCGCGGCAGTTCCCTGTGGAAGCTGGCGCGCGAGCACCTGGGAGACGGACGCCTCTGGACCGCGTTCTGGAAGGCGAATCCTGAGATCCGAGACCCCAATCGCATCCGTGCGGGACAATTGCTTCGCTTGCCTGTGACGGGCGAGCAGGAGTACATCAATTCTGCCCGCATCGCGGGCCTGCCCGCCGGCCGCGCTGTCTCACCGGCCGGCACGGCTGGACGGCTCTCTCCCGCCGCGATAGATGTCCACTCTGTCGGCCACTACCGGAAATCCCTTTTCTCCCGCACCCTCTCACGATAAGCTTCCGTCTCTTTAATTCCCCGTGGAGGTTCCACGAGCGCCCGATGGCTGGGCCTCGTCTGCGACGATGCGCGCCATCAACGTCATCCGCAAGAAGCGTGACGGCGGCGAGTTGTCGCCGGAAGAGATCGAGTTCTTTATCAGCAGCTACACTGCCGACCGCATTCCCGATTACCAGGTGGCGGCCTGGCTGATGGCGGTGCTGCTGCGCGGCATGACCCGCGCCGAAATCGCCGCGCTCACCGCGAGCATGCTGCACTCCGGCAGCGTGCTCGATCTCTCCGACCTTCCCGGACGCAAGGTGGACAAGCACTCCACCGGCGGCGTCGGCGACAAGACGTCGCTGGTGATTGCTCCCCTGGTGGCGGCGGCCGGCGTGCCGGTGCCGATGATCAGCGGCCGCGGCCTCGGCCACAGCGGTGGAACACTCGACAAGCTGGAATCCATCCCCGGCTTCAACGTCAATCTCTCGCTGGCGGAATTCCGGCGCGTGCTCGCCACCTGCGGCTGCGCGCTGATCGGGCAGACCGCCGAGATCGCTCCCGCCGACAAGAAGCTCTACGCGCTGCGCAACGTCACCGCCACCGTCGAAAGCCCGCCCTTGATCTGCGGCTCCATCATGAGCAAGAAGCTGGCGGAAGGCATCGACGTTCTGGTGCTTGACGTGAAGACGGGCAGCGGCGCGTTCATGAAGTCCGAGGAAGCCGCCACCGCGCTGGCCGAGCTCATGGTCGAGACTGGCGTGCGCATGGGCAAGAAGATGGTGGCGCTCATCACCGACATGGACCAGCCGCTGGGCAACAAGGTCGGCAACGCGCTGGAGATCGAAGAGTGCATCGAGCTGATGCGCGGCTCGGGGCCGGCCGACCTGCGCGAACTGTGCCTGGAACTCGCGGGGTGGATGCTGTTTCTCGGCGGGCGCGTCACCAGCCTCGATGAGGGCCAGCGGCTGGCGGCGGAGCTGATCGCCTCCGGCGCCGCGCTGGAACGGTTCCGCGAGATCATCGCGTTCCAAGGCGGTGATGCCGCCGTGATCGACGATACCCGCCGCTTGCCGCAAGCTGAGCACCGGCTGCCGATCCTGAGCCGCAGCGGCGGCTTTGTGGTTTCCATCCAGTGTGAGCAGGTGGGTATCGCCAGCCTGGTGCTAGGCGGCGGCCGCGAGAAGAAAGAGGACACCATCGATCCCGCGGTCGGCGTGGTCGTGCACAAGAAAGTCGGCGACGCCGTCCACGCCAGCGAACCGCTCTGCACCGTCCACTACAATTCCAACGCCCGGCTGAACGAGGCACGCCGGTTGCTGGAGGAAAGCTACTCCATCGCCCCGCAGCCGCCGGTCTCGCGGCGGCCGCTCATCCACAGGATCATCCAGGGGACTCGGCATGTCGAGGCGGGCAGGTAGAAGTGTAGCGCCGCCGTCTCGGCGGCTGTCCGTGGGCGTCTCGCCCACACGCACGAGGGCGGGACGCCCTCGCAGCGCGGCGAACTGGCGCAGCTGGGTTTTCGCGCCATGATTGCCGGAACCATGGCTAATCTAATGTCAGCCTCGATCGTGGGAATATTGCTGGCGTGAGTACGAGGTACCGAGTACCAAGTACCGGGTACCAAGTACCGAATGAATGATTAATCCTGCCCAATCCGGCCCGCTTGACGAATTCTCCCGCGCCGAAGCGGCGGCTGAATTCATTCGCTCGAAAACCGCGCTGCGCCCGGAGATCGCACTGGTGCTGGGCTCCGGGCTGGGCGACTTCGCCGAGGGCATGACCGACGCGGTCCGCATCCCTTACGGCGAGATTCCCCATTTCCCGCGCTCGACCGCCATCGGCCACGCCGGACGCCTGGTGGTGGGCCGCATCGCCGAGACGCCCGTAGCCGTCATGCAAGGCCGCGTGCACCTCTACGAGGGGCACTCCATCAAGGACGTTGCTTTCCCCATCCGCGTTTTCGGGCGGATGGGAATTCGCGCCGTCATTCTGACCAACGCCGCCGGCGGCATCAGCAGCCACCTGCATCCCGGCTGCCTGGTGCTGATCCGCGACCACATCAATCTGCAGGGCGTGAACCCCGTCGCCGGCCCCAACGACGACCGCTTCGGGCCGCGCTTCTTCGACATGGGCAAGGCCTACGACCCGCAGTTCCAGCGCCTGGCGCAGGAGGAAGCGGCGCGACTCGGCATCTGGCTGGGAAGCGGCGTGTATGCTGCTCTGCTCGGACCCTCTTTTGAGACCCACGCCGAGATTCAACACCTGAGGAAGATCGGCGTGGACCTGGTGGGCATGTCCACCGTGCCCGAGGTCATCATGGCGCGCCATATGGGGATGCGCGTGCTCGCGTTCTCCTGCGTGACCAACCTGGCGGCCGGGCTCTCCGATCAGCCCATTACCCACGAAGAAGTGCGGGAGACCGGTGCGCGGGTACAGCAGGAATTCGTGGCCCTGCTGAGCGCTATCATCCCGCGCATCAGCGCCGCGATCAAGCGCTGAGGCATGAGTCGCGCACCGGCCGGCTTCCGCACAACCGCACCCTCGTCGGTGATGGCAGTCACTGCACTCCGATCCGCGAAGGTGGAAGATACAAGCGAACCTGGGATCCCTGCTGACGGGGGACACCATGAGTCTCGACGGACTGCTCCGGCGGGAAACGCGGTTGCGAGCCGCGCTTATCATGGTCTTGCTGTTGGCCGGGGTCTGGTGCGCGGGCGCTCTGGCCCACCTCGCGCTGACGGTGATGCTGGTCCGGTTCGGAGTGCGGATGTGGCCGGCCGTCTACATTCAAGCGGCAGTGGCCGGCACCATCGCAGCCCTTTTGGTGGGAAGCATGCTGGCCCTGGTGCTGTACCGGCGCGCAAACCTGCAGCGGCAACTGCGGGTGGTGGCAGAACTGAATCATCAGGTCCGCAATGCGCTGGAGATCATTGCCTCCTCGACCTCGCGGATCGCCGACAAGAAAACGGTCGCCACCATCCTGGAGGCCGTCATGCGCATCGATGTTACGCTGCGGAGCCTGTTTCCGGCCGCCAGCCCGCTGAGCCCGCTGAAAAAGAGCCCCGCAGCCGCCGGCGCGCGCATACCCACAAAATCAGACCGCAACTCTGGGCAAGCCTCCGGGTTGTAATGGCCATGGATGCTGAAGCCATGGGCCTGGGTCTGGCCATCCTGGTAGCCGGCGGTATCGCGCTGATTTGGCTCATCGCTCTCGGCGCGGAGCGTCCCCGCAAGGGCTGGGTGTCTTCCAGCAATTCCCGCCGCTGGCCACCTCACAAAGAATAGTGATGTGGCTCACAGAACGCCCGGGCGGAACGCCTTAGTCTGACGCCCGTCGACAGCCGAAAAGGATCCGGCGCCTACCAGCCGCCGGTCCGACTTAGGCCGGGTGACCCGCCCCGGTGGGGCGACCCACGGGGCACCTGGACCCGAAAAAACCGACGGCTCCACGCGAAGAGAAGTCGGGGTCTGGGACTGCGAAAGCAGTGATCACATCAAGAGCTGTGACGGTGCGTGGTCCACGCCGCGGACTCCCTGGAGCCGGCGACTCGAACGCACCAACGTCACAGCTCTTCAATTTTGAGGCGCTTGGCGGGCGTCTGAGCCCGCCGCCGAAATCCCGAGCGTAGCGAGGGATCTGCTTCCCATCCACAGTCACTTTCCGGCGTAGAAGTCAATCATCCGCTCGATCGCCCGCCGGCATACTGCGCAGAAGTACTTGGCGCGGGTAAACATAATGCAATCGATCTCCGGACGGTAATAGCCCTTGGCCTCGTAGTCGGCGCCTTCGAACGCTCCCACCTTGCCGGCGTACTTTTCCGTGGCGAACATCTCGTGCTCATGCTTTTCAGCTTCCATCATGAGCGCTTCCATCTCCTGCTCGGGGCGATTCTCTTGGCGGATTTGCCGGCGACGCTTCAGGTACTCGCGCGCCGCGGCCTCGAACTTCTCCTTCTCCCACGGCGTCGGCACGGGCGTTCCCGGCTGCACCAGGTCTTTCCACTTCAGATTATCTGCGTCGAGCAGGGCGGTGACGTTGGGCTCGTGCGGCTCGACGCGATTCTCGGGCGGAAGATAAGCGACGTCGGAGGTGTAGTACTCGTCGGCCAGGTCGCCGAACTGGTGCCCAAACTCGTGCACGAAGACGTAGGGCGCCCACAGGCTGTCGGCGGCGACGGTGCTGAAGAGGCCGAAGATGCCGCCTCCGCCGTAGGTGTTGCCGTTCACCAGGATCTCCACGAACTCATAGGGCGCGAACTGCGCGATCTCGCGGAAGGCGTGGTTGTCGAAGGTGAGGATGTAGCGTTCGCTGTCGAAGGCGTCATAGGTCGAGCCCACCGGGTTGCGGCGGTGAATCCCCGTGGAGGGCCGCGAGATGCCGGACTCGGCCGCCGGCGGGCACAACAGCCAGACGTTGAAGTCCTTGCGGCGCTCCTTGAACGGCGAGGTCGCGAACAGGATGCCGGTCAGGCGGCGCGCGTCGCCCTCGCACTTGCCGTTCTCGGCGGCGGTGTAGCCGTCGCCCAGGATGAGGAAGTCCACCTTGTCGGCAGAATCGCCGTTCTTCTCGATGGCGATCAGCGGCGCCGGCGCGGGCGGATGCGAGGTGTCCACGAACTTGTCTTTCGGATCGATAACCGTGGACCAGATTTCGACGAAGGAATTGTCGTGCGCGCGCTTCTTGAGAACGATCTGCACCGGAGCTTCGGGGGCAGGGAAGCGCAGCGACTCGGAGAAGGTGCGGTTCATGCGCTTGGCTTCCTCGGTGCTCTCCCATTCTCCGTAGATGGATGAGAAGCCGCGCGAATAGAGCATGCGGTTGGTCGAGCGGTCGCGCACTTCGAACAAGTACTTGCCGGAGTTGGTGTCGTCGATGGCATGGCGCGGATTGCCCGGCCAGGGCAGCGGCTCGATCGCGACGCGATCCTGGCTGAACACCTCGTGGGTGGCATCGCCGGTGTGGTAGTAGTCGAGACGCATGGTCGCGGGCGCCGCGAACGCGGAAGCGGCGAGAAGCAGCGGAAGGAGAAAGCGCAGCAGGCGGATTTTCATGCGGGTGATTGTACTGGCGCAAACCATCGTTACCAAGCGCGGGCCATCCGCCCCGTCGGCTTATCGCCCGAGACCGTGCGGGTTTCGATCTTGCGCACTCAACTACTGTTTACTCGAATGTAATTCCCACCCCCTACGGCGGGTGGCCCAGGTAAGACTCGTCCACAACAACAAGCGGGTGCCCCAGACAAGCGCAGCTTGTCTGGGAACGAGAATTCAAGCCACAACCTTATCTCTTTCGCGCGCCTCTGAGCGGAATGATGGTATTGATCCTTACCAATCCCGGCTCGCCGTAAGCGTACGACCGAAAGCTGCTCCAGCGCCACTGTTCCGGAGATCGCACCAACCCGCGGGTCACTGGGTTGCGATGAATGTAGCGCAGCTTCTCGATCCGCTTCTTCGCGCTCCACACGTTGAAATCATAGAATCGAGCCTGCCAGAAACGTCCGGGCATGTTCTCACGGGGGAAGAGTTCGGTTTGCTGCTGCTCCCTGGGTTTCGAGCTGCCGAGTACTCGCCGGGCCATGCCTTGTTTGAGAGCCTTGACAGCTACAGAGAGATTCTGCTGTAAGGGCTCGCTCACCAGCAGGTGGACGTGTTCGGGCATAGCCACGTATCCCACCACGACCATTTCGTATCTAACGCGGACCTTCTCCAACCGACGCAGAAAAAGGTTGCGACGCCGAGCCGACCCCAAGAGTGGTAGGCGGCGATAACAACTGAATGTCACGAAATGGAGATCGCCCAATCCATAATATCGCCTGAGGTTGCGCGCCACGCCCCAACTCCACTCCTGACTGGAGGAGGCGTCTGTAGGCCGTTCTTCTCCCAGACAAGCTGCGCTTGTCTGGGGCACCCGCCTTGAATGGGTCGCTAGAACGCCCCTCGGATCATGCGGTGCGGACGCCTGCGGCGCACCACCGCATCCTGCGCGGCGGCGGGCAAGGGTTGCTCGTCCGCGAGGCTGCCCTTGGGAGGCGCGGTTGCGGAAGCGGCCAGCCCGAGCCGCTCGCCCATGCCGGCCAGACGCTCCAGCAGGTCATCGGCGCCGTTGCCCGGACGCAGCCGCGCCTGCGCCGAGATTGCCTGCACCAGTTCGTAGTAAACGTTCTGCGAGTTCCACAGATTCACTTCAAAGGGGACCACCCGCGCCACCGAGGCTACTGACTCGGCCAACTCCAGCAAGTGCAGGTCTCCGGGCTTGCGCGCCCACTGCTCCACCGCCGCATTCAGCCGCTGGCGCAGCGCGGCCTCCAGGCCGGCAGTATCGAGGTTGATGTGCTGGCGCGCAGCGGTGTCGAGCAACCCGCGCACGCGCTCCAGGTCCGGTTCCGGCTCGCTCAGCGCACGCTCGACGGAAGTCGAGAGAACGGCTTCGGCAGTGGAGCGCAGCAGGCCCGGCAAAGGCGTGTGCAGTTCCGCGAGAAACGAGAGCAGCGGGGCGTGGTGCTCGTACACGTGGCGGCAAGCGGCTTCGGCATCTCGCAAGGTGGTGTCGACGATGCGGCTGAGGATGCGGCGCTGCTCGTCGCGGAAGAGCGACTTCAACGAGTACGTTGCGCCCTGGAAGCGCTGATCGATCACCTGCAGGCACTCGGTCAGGTCTCCGCCCAGGAAGGTCTGCGCGGCCTGTTGGACCATCACGCGAAAGGCGTTCTCTCCCGGAAAGGAACAGACGCCGGCCCGGAGGTTGTGGTCGCCGAAGTGAAGCACAGCGAAGCAGAAGGTGAGCCGCTCGCGGGTGGTGCGCGAGCTCATGCGGGCGCGTCCCAGGGCGAGCCGGGCCTTTCCAGATTCGAGCACGCGCGATTCCTGCAGGTCCAGGCGGTAGCAATAGGTGGAGGTGCGCCCGCGATAGCCGTTGAAGAGCGAGCTGATGGCGTAATGCGCCGCCACGCCCGGCAGATTTACCATGCCCGGCCGCACGAAGCGTTCGTACACATCGCGGCCGTTGCCCATGCCGGAGATGTTGCTCCACGTCTGCTCCAGGCGCGACAGAAATTGCTCTTCGATGGGCGGCCCGAACAGGTCTTCGGCGAGCTGCACGGCGCGGCCGGCGTAGCGGAGCACCTGTACGGTTTCGAGACCGGTAAGTTCGTCGAAGAACCAGCCGCAACTGGTGTACATCAGCATCAGGTGACGCTCGATCTCGAGCAGCTTGAGGGCGCGTATCTGGTCGTCGACATCGAGTTCGCGGACCGCATGCTTGGCGAAAAAGGCGTTGATGCTGGCCGGCGAGCGGTCGAGCACGGCGGAGATGTAGTCGTCGCACGCTTCCCGGGGATCGCGCAGCAATTCCCGGGCGGCTGACTCCCAACGGGGCGAAAGCTCGTCGCATAGCCAGTCGAGGGCTTCGCGCAGCGGCCGGCGCCAGTGCTGCGCCCACTGCGGATGCTCGGTGGAGTTGCAGCCGCAATCGCTCCGCCAGCGCTCCAGGCCGTGCATGCAGCTCCAGGAAGTGTTCTGGACGATCTCCACCTCTTCAGTGGGCGGGTGGCTGGCCAGATATTCGCCGTAATTGGTGATGTGCGCGAACTGGTTGCGTTCGATGTAATCCAGCGCATAGGCCAGCGCCATGTCGCCGTGAGCATGGTGATGACCGTAAGTCTCGCCATCGGTGGCGATGTGCATGAGCTGGGCCCAGGGACGGCTGTCGTTGAAGCCGCCCAGCAGCCGGTGGGCGAAACTCTCGCCGTTCAGCAGCAGCTTCTCGAAGGCGACCGCGCGCGAGATCGGGCCATCGTAGAAGAACAGGGCCAGCGAATGTCCGGAAGGCAGGTTGCAGCGGTAGGCGCGCGTGGGATCGATCCCCGCGCCGCCGAGATGGACCCAGTCTTCCCAGGGCCGGTGGCGGAGGCGCTTCGCCTGGTGCGGCGCCAGGATGGTGAACTTGATCCCCAGCGAGCTCAGGATCTCCAGGGTCTCCACGTCCACGGCCAGTTCCGGCAGCCACAGCCCTTCGGGATCGCGGTTGAAGCGGTGCTGAAAATCGCGAATGCCCCAGAGAATCTGCGTGTACTTATGGCGCGAGCTGGCCAGCGGCAGGATGAGGTGGTTGTAGGCCTGCGCCAGCGCCGATCCGTGGCCGGAGAACAGCTCCATGCTCTCGCGGTCGGCTTCCAGGATGCGCTCGTAGGTCCGGGGCGCGTGCTGTTCTATCCAGGAAAGCAGCGTGGGACCGAAGTTGAAGCTGATGCGGGCGTAGTTGTTGACGATCTTGGCGATGCGCCCCTGCCCGTCGAGGATGCGGGCGGCGCCGTTGGGCACGTAACACTCGTTGGCGATGCGCTCGTTCCAATCGTGGTAAGGCGCGGCGGAATCCTGCAGCTCGATGGCTTCCAGCCAGGGATTCTCGCGGGGCGGCTGATAAAAGTGCGCGTGGATACACAGGTAACGGTCCATGGGTCAGGGGCCTCCGGGGAGCCGGAACCAACGCGGGCACAGCCGTGGGATGAGCGCAAATCCGCTGGCGAATTGGCTTCGCTGTGCTGCCTGGTTCACTGATTCACTACAGGCTGGCGGAGGGGACCGACCGGCCGTGTCTAACGCGAACAACATAGCGCGGTCCGCGAGCCAAGGGGGAGAGACAGATTTGGTACACACGCTTGATTCTGTACTCGCGGTCCGGATGGTGAGAGATGTAACGGCAGGCGGACGCTTCCGTTCACCGACTCACTGGTTACCGTTGCTGGACATGGTCGCGGTGGTCTGGTTGGTGGCAGGCGTCCCGCCACGGGCTGCGGAAACCGAATCTGTCGTGCGCGCATCCTGCAAGAGCGCCCAGTCCTGCTGGAATTCCAGCATCGTCTCGCGGCCATGCCGGGGGCTCTTCAACACCCGGCCCGCGCGCGCCAGAAGCAGCTCGTCCGCCAGCCTGGAGTCGGAATCCGATGCCAGAACATTGCTCGCGCTCAGGCCCAGCCGGGAAGACCCGTTCGCGTCCGGGACTTCCACCCACAAAGCGCCACTCGGGTCAGCCAATAAAGTCCCCGCCTCCTCAATACGCTTAAACACGCCGGTCAGGGATTCGCGGTCCGGGATGATCCCGCGGCGGGCGGCATCGTCAACGGCAGCGTCGAAGGCTTGGCGATAGCGCTTCCACTCCCTGGGAGTGCCCACGACGTCGGCGCGTTGCTCGCGCTCGAGCGCTGTGAGCTGCGCGGCGCGCTCGTTCTCGTTCTCAGCCCTGGCGAGCCGGAGCTGATGGTCGGTAGCGGTGATCTCGGTGGTCGGGTATTCCTCCGCTTCGCGCTCGGGATTGAACCGTCCCGTCAGCAGGTAGGAAGCGGCTATGACCGGCAACGCGTGCTCCGCGAAGATGATCATCGGAACCACCAGTTTCTTGGAGTGGTACAACTGCTCCGTCCCGTCCCGAACTTCGCTGCTGCGCTTGATGGTTCCGGGCGCCTGAGCATAATGCAGGACACGAAAATGCATCTCCGGGTGGCGCAAGGCGTAGCGAGTGAAAGAGCGCGCGATGGCCTTCGGGCTCGTCATCCCGAAGTCGTTGATGTAATCCGGGCTGGTGGCATGGGGAAAGTAGGTATTGATGACGTGCCGGGTGAAATCCGCGCAATTCCGCCTGACCCCATTGAAGTGGTTCACGTTGGGAAGGGAATTGAATTCCGCAATCAGCTTGCGGTCCTGCTCCTCGGTGGTTTCAACGGCAAAAATGTAGATGCCACGGGAAAGGCTGGCGCCAACCATGTCCCGCCATTCGGCGCTGTGGCTGGTCTGGCAGGATCGGGTGGTGCAGTAGGCGCTCAGGTACTTATCCCGGTAACTGTCCTCGAGGACGCGCTTGATCCTGGGTGAGCCGAAGAGCGGGCGGTCACG
Source organism: uncultured Acidobacteriota bacterium (assembly GCA_963808725.1). GTDB lineage: Bacteria > Acidobacteriota > Terriglobia > Terriglobales > Acidobacteriaceae > JAHFUA01. The sequence goes on from CAWEGO010000001.1 coordinate 139,783, forward strand.
CGGGTCGTCGACGCCATAGAGATAGACGCTCAGCGGGACGGCGTTCCACTCAAAGGGCTGGTCTTCGCCCAGCGTGGCGTAGGTGCTGAGCACGGAACCCTGCTCCCCGGGACGACAGAGGCGCAGCTTGACGGGCGAGTCCGGGCAGATGCGAGAAAGATAGACGGCGCTGTGACCCGAGCCGGTGATGCGCTCGACGCTGCTGTCTAGCGACTCGTCGAGGACAACCCCAACGTCGGCGCAGGCGCGAGGACACAACAGGCAGTGAAGGACGAAGGCAAGGACGAATGAAACCGAAACGGCGGCGAGCGCGCGTCGGGTCAAGACTTTTAGGAGTACAAAGCCATTAAGGCGGCGCAAACGTTCTCCGTCCTTCCCTCAAGTTTCGATGCGAGGCAAGCCTGGGCGGTTGCATCCGCGCGCCTTGGTAAACCGGGCGCATGGCTTGCAGCACGTATTGTAATCTCCCCGGCGCAAGACGCCTGCTCATCCGCCCCTGGCGCGGGAGCGCGTGCGCTACGTGGGCGAGCCGTGAGCGGTGGTGGTGGCCGAGGACATTTACGCTGCCCGCGATGGCGCCGAGCTGGTGCAGGTGGAATACGATCCGCTGCCTGCCGTCGTGGACGTGGAAAAAGCCACGGCCAAAGACGCCGACCTCGTCCACCAGGAATTCAAGACCAACATCGCTTACGTTCACCCGCTGAGGAACGGCGACATCGCCGGCGCCTTCAAACGCGCCGACAAAGTCGTCAAGCAGCGGCTGGTAAACCAGCGCCTGGCGCCGGTCTCCATGGAGACGCGCAGTGTGGTCGCGCAGTATCTGCCATCGGCCGCATTCCCGATCTGGATTACATCCGCGACACCGGCAGCCACGTGGCCATCGGCGCACTCACGCCGCATGCCGCCGTGGCATCGTCGGAGCTGCTGCAGCGGATGTCGCCGCTACTCGCCGAAGCTGCGGATTCGATCGGTGACGTGCAAGTGCGTAACTGCGGCACTATCGGCGGAAGCCTGGCGCAGGCGCATCCCAACGCCGATTATCCGGCGGCCATCCTGGCGCTCGACGCCGAGATCGTCACCCTCAGCCTTACTAGCGAACACGTCATCCCGGCGCGCGAATTCTTCACTGGAATGTTTCACCACCGCGCTGAGTGCGAATGAAATCGTCACCGAAGCGCGCGTGCCCAAGACCACCGGCGCGGGTACGGCATACAAGAAATTCGCTCACCCCGCCTCGGGATACGCGGTGGTGGGCGTGGCCGCCATCGTACGGAGCCATCGAAACGCCATCGAGTCGGCGGCGATTGGCGTCACTGGCGTTTCCGGAACACGCACCGAGCGACTGCGGTCGAGAATGCCCTGCGCGGAAAGCCGGTGACCGCAATCGCGGACGCTTCGCGGCACGCCGCCGACGGCATCGAGGCCCTGGGCGATACTTTTGCCTCGCCCGATTACCGTCTTCACCTGGCTACCGTCTTCACGCGGCGTGCTCTGGAGACGGCGCTGGGGCGGGTGCGCGGCAAGTAGCTAACATGTAGCGCCGGCGTCCCGCCGGCTGCCGCGGCAGCCTCTGGCCGCCGCATTGTTTCCTGGATGCCCGCCTGCCACCGTCCACGTTAGCTCTGCCTCTGGTATCCTTTCTGGTTGCAACCCCCTTAACGGAGAGAGCCATCGTGAAAGGTGACGCGAAGGTCCTGGCTGTGCTCAACGAAGTGCTGAAGGCCGAGCTGACGGCCATCAACCAGTATTTCCTGCACGCCGAGATGTGCGAGAACTGGGGCTACCATCGACTGGCGGATGAGACCAAGAAGGAATCCATCGGCGAGATGAAGCACGCCGAGATCGTGATGGAGCGTATCCTGCTGCTCGACGGAACCCCCAACATGAGCGCCTACTTCAAGATCAACATCGGGCAGAACGTCAAGCAGCAGTTCCAGAACGACCTGCAGCTCGAGCTCGACGCGGTAAAGCGCCTGAACGCCGGCATCGCCACCTGCGTCGCCGCCAAGGACAATGGTTCGCGCGAACTGCTGGAGAAGATCCTGGTGGAAGAGGAAGAGCACATCGACCACCTGGAAGGGCAACTGCACGCCATCGAAGAGGTCGGGATCGAGAACTACCTGGCGCAGCAATTGCACGACGAAGACTAGTAGAGCCGTGTTTGCAGCCCCGCTCCCGCGGCCCTACAATCGATGAGGCCGCCGAAAGCCCGCCTGGTCCTGCCGCTAATTGGTGTCCGGAGAGATGGCCGAGTGGCTGAAGGCGCACGCTTGGAAAGCGTGTATACGGGTAACCGTATCGTGGGTTCGAATCCCACTCTCTCCGCCAGCGTTTTTGTTTTCTTATACTTAGAATGACGTGATACTATAGGTGATACCAAAAATCACCAAGGTGATCGCGTCATGAACCGAGAAGTGAACCTGACCAAGCGCGTGCGCACGGCGGACGGCTCGCGCTTCTGCCCGGTCGTGCTGTCCGCCAACGGCCGCGTGAAGCCCGACTGGGTCCTCGTTGACGGGCGCGAGGAGCGGCATCCAGAGGGCAACTACTACCTCGACTGATACGAGGATGGCAAGCGGCACCGCAAGTCGGTCGGCAAGGACGCGGGTGCCGCGAATGCCAAGCGCCTTCGTAAGGAGCAGCTGTTCGCGGGCAAGGCGGTGGGACTCAACGCCGCCGAGCCGAACGAGGATGGCCTGTCACTGGCCGACGCTGCGGATGCCTGGCTCGCCGACGTGAAGGTCACGAAGAAGCCGAAGACGCACGTCGCGTACAGGACATCCGTCGAGTACTTCCTGAAGAGTTGCAACAAACCGCGCGTCGCGAATGTTGAGCGGGTGCGTTTGGCAACCTGATTTGGCCCACCTTTGACACTTTCATTTGGCCCACCCCTGGGTCATGAACTCTGCGTTGTTCCCCAGCTTCAGCCTGAGCCGGGATGGGGGTGCAGGGGCAAGGGGTGGCGTTTGAACCCCTTGCCCCTGCCCAGCGCTTTACGAAGCTTTCTTCTTCTGTCGTATCTCCATGGTTCTCCGGAACCGGTAAGAATCGATCCCGGTCTCAATGATGTGCGCCCGGTCCGTGATCCGGTCCAGCAATGCCTTACACAAGCGGGGATTGGGAAACACCTGCGTCCACTCCGAAAAGGGGAGGTTCGTGGTCACGATCCACGTCGCCTTTTCCACGCGGTCGGCAATCACCTGGAATAGGAACTCCGCGCCGATCTCCGCCAGCGGCACGTAGCCCACTTCGTCGAGGGCGATCAGGTCGTAACGCAGCCAGCGCGCCAGCGCCCGCCGGATAGCGTTTTGTTGCCGAGCTTCCACCAGCTCGTTCACCAGGTTCGCGGCGGTGGTAAAGCGCACCCGCCGCTTCTGCCGGCAAGCCGCGACGCACAGTCCCGTCGCCAGGTGGGTCTTGCCTGTGCCGCATTCGCCCATCAGCACCACGGGCTCAGCGCGCTCGATGTAGCCGCCCGCGGCCAGTTCGCGGATCTTCGCCGCCGGAATTAGCGGCGCCTGATTGAAGTCGAACTCCTCCAGTGTCTTCAACCGCGGCAGCCGGGCATCACGCAACCGCTGCTGAATCGCACGCCGATCCCGTTCTTCGCTCTCCATGGCCAGCAACGCTTCCAGATATCCAATGTGGCTCCGCTTCTCCTTCACCGCCTGCTCCGCCAGCGGCACGAAGTTGGTGCCCACCACAGGCATACGCAATGCCTGGCAGTACTGCTGTACGCTGGCGTGTTCCAGAGCTTCGGTGGCGGCTGGCTTCATCGCACCACCTCCGCCGCGGTCATCACCTCACCCAGCAGCAAGTCGTACTCGTTCATGACCGGCAGCGGACGCTGGTAGCGTTCCAGTCCACCATCGACACCGCAGCACTCCGCAGGTGGATGGGCTAGTTCGCCGAAGCTCAGCAAGTGCCGGACGGCTGCCGCATCGGTGCATCCCAGCGACAGCGCCTGCTCGACCGCGTGCTGCAGCCGATCCCAACCCTGCTGCTTGCCCTGGCGCAGCAACTCGATCATCTCCCGCGTCCCCGCCTGCCGGCCGTACCGTTGCTGGAACGCCTGCCACAGCCGATCGAACCCTGCTGTCCAACGACCACGTTGGCGCCACTGCTGCAGCGGTCGCGATCCCGCCAGCGCCCCGGGCTTCTTGACCAGCACATCCAGGTAGTGCTCCAGATCTAGAACCTGCTCATAGCGGCCGAAGCTGCGCTCGTGCCGCGCCACGTATTCCTGCTCCCGCCAAATCTCCACGTAGGCCGGCAGCAGCCGCGCCTGGCAGCGCGTTCCTGGCTTCAACGGGGTCGAGTACCAGTTGGTTCGTACCTTCACACAACCCTTGCTGTCCACCGTCGGAAAGCTAATCTCGGCCAGCTCAAAGCCCTCGGCGGCGAGCGGCAGCAGGTGTTCGCGTTCGATGCGCATCGCTTCGCCCACCGACAGCGGCTTGCCGGTAATCCGCCGCTGCTCACTCTGCTGACAGCCTCGCAACAGGTGCTGGTTCAGCTCCTCCAGATCCTTCACCTGCGGGATGGGCACCAGATGGTTCCGCCGGAAGTAGCCCACCTCACCTTCCACCCCGCCCTTTTCGTTGCCCCGCGCCGGATTGCAAAAATCCGTCTGAAAACCCCAGTGCGAGCGGAAGGCGATCAGCCGTTCGGTCTCCACCCGCTGGTGCCCGCGCAGGATCTTCTTCACCGCGCTCTTCAGGTTGTCGTACCGCAGCAGCCGGAACACGCCCCCAAAATAGTGAAACGCCCGCTCATGGGCTTCCAGGAATGCTTGCTGCGCGGCATGGTGGTAGGCCACATGAAAGGCGCCGCCGCCGGCCATCGAGCGCATCGCGAAGATGTGGACCGTCTGCCGCTCGCCGCCCATCTCGACTACCGCGTCGTACCAGTCAACCTGCGCTTCGCCGCCCCACTCATAAACCTGGGGCACGAACGTTTCCCGCGCAGCCAGGCCCAGCTCCTCCCGCCGTTGCCGCACATAGGCCCGCACCGTCGATTCGGCTACTACTGCTTCGGGTCGCTCCTGCCGAATCCGCCCCCAGATCCGGTGGGCGGTGTGGCGTTGCTTGCGCGGTGCCTGCGCATCGGCCCCCAAAATCTCGTCAATGAACTCCATCACCGGTCCCAGCTTGGGTTTCCTGCGCACCGGGGTCTTGCGATCCGGCGGAATCGCGCTGGCCAGCGCCTGTCGCACCATCCGTCGGTGCACTCCGAACCGCCTGGCCACCCCCTGGATCGTGCCCATGCCCTGGCCGTACTCCCGTCTGATCTGTTCGAACAGCTCCACCTTGCATCTCCTGTCCATCGACCTCCCCGTCCCGGCTGGCAGGGACAGCGTAGGCCGATTAGTTCTGCAGGGTGGGCCAAATCAGACCATCAAAGTGGGCCAAATCAGAATAGCGAAATCACGCGGGACGACCTCATCCAGTTTCGCGCGTTCTTGGTGAAGGAGAAGAAGCTGACGCCGCGCACCGTGTGGAACAAGTTCAGCCACGTAGTGTCCTTCCTGAAGGCGAGCGGCGTGCGCGGGCTGGCCGGAAGGGGCGACTGGCCCAAGTACACCGAAGAGGAACCCGAGGTCTACGAGCGCGAGGATCTTGACAAATTCTTCGCTGCCTGCGATGACGAGGAGCGCCTTTGGTTCGAGTTCTTCCTCATGACCGGCATGCGCGAGCAGGAGGTCATGCACACGAAGTGGCCCGACGTGAATCTCGCGCGCAGCATCGTCACCGTCCGCCACAAGCCCGAGTTCGGCTTCACCCCGAAGACCTACAAGGAGCGCGAGATCCCCATCCCGACCAAGCTGGTGCAGTCGCTCAAGAGACAGAAGCCAAAGACGGACGGGCTGCTGTTCCCGACCAGCGGGGGCAAGCCGAAGCTGAATTTCCTCGACTGCTGCAAGGCAGTCGCAAAGCGCGCCAAGCTGAACGAAGACGACTTCTGGCTCCACAAGTTTCGCGCGACGTTCGCGACGCGCGCGCTGTGGGCCGGGGTCGACCTGCGCACCGTACAGTCGTGGATGGGCCACACCGATCTGGAGTCCACCATGCGATACCTTAAGCCGAACCGCGGCGAGGCCGTGCGCGAGAAGGTCAATGCCATGTTCGACTAGCGGGGTCGTGGTCGCCCCGCGCCCAATGAACCGTGGGGCTAGCGCGTACCCTTACTGTCATAAATCGTCCCGTCTGGACTCACAATAAAGCGAGCCATTTTTGCACCCTTCCCCGCTTCAACGGTCTTACCGTTGTCTGTGCTGTTGTGGTCTGCGCGGTAATCGAAACTTTGGACCCCCAGTTTCTTTCTCTTCTGCAGGCACTCGGGATGCGCCCAGTCAACACCTGTGGCTTCGCGGCTGTAGGGCATCACCTTTCCGGCAGAGTCATTGCAGATTTCACAAATCCGCAAACGCTTGCGTTCGGCACTCACCTGCTCCACTAGACGCTCAACCTGCTCGTCGGAATTAAGATCGTTGCCCGTGCGCCGCCGCTCTCGGATGTGTACGTGAGGGTAGTAAGACAGAGATTCTTCACGGTCATCCGGCATGGTGTTTGCTCCTAGCGGCTGTTCGGCTTGGATGGTGCTTGCCATTTTCGCCGCTCAATTGCGTATTACCGAAATTGCGGGGCCAAAATCTCAAGTCGTTGAAAACGCGGCATTTGCACGCTTTGTTCGCCGACTTTTCGCCCCAGGTAGTGGGCACACCGACCTAGAGTCCACTATGCGGTACCTGAAGCCGAACCGCGGCGAGGCCGTGCGCGAGAAGGTTGATGCGATGTTTGACTAGTGCCGCGCCTGCTGCACATTTTGAGGGGGTGGATTCCGCAAGATCACTGGAACACCGGGCTCACCGTCCCATACAATCAAGCGCAGTTCCGGTCGAGCCCTCGGTCCGGGACCCGCGATCTCAAGATCGGCGCTGCGAGGGTGGGAGCTTCAAGATGGAAATCTTTCTGGAAAATGTACGGAGTTTTGTTGGCAAGCACTTTATTCCGTTGCGACCACTCACGCTCCTGGTCGGCGAGAATAGCACGGGCAAATCCACCTTTATGGCGATGCTGGCGCACGTTTTCCAACCCGACTTCCCAACCGTGCGCCCGTCGTTCAATAACCCACCCTTTGATCTCGGGACGTATGACTCAATCGCGACCTTCAAGGGCGGTCGTTACGGTCGAGCAGGCTTTTTCTCTGTGGGTTTTACTGAGGAGAGAAAGATTGTTGCCACTTACACCAGCTACAGAGGGCAGCCGCAACTTAGCAGGTACTCCATCGAATCGCCGGATTCCAGCACACTTTCCCTGACACTCCAGGGGGATGGGTCATTGGGACAAATAGAGGTAAAGGGACCCGACGGTACGCAAGAAAAGCTTGAGGTGGACTTCAAAAGACTGTCACCGGTGGAAACAGGCTACTCTGCGGCCCTTCTAATTCGATTTGCGATTTCAGAGCAGAGCGCCTCTCCTCAAGCACAAGAACTCATTCGGATTTTGCTCAGAAGTCTTCCCCTCCACCGATTTGGTGCGCCCGTTCTGCCTCTGGCACCTATTCGCACCAAACCACGGAGGACATACGATGAATTCAGCGACGAGTTTAAGCCTGAGGGCGATCACATTCCCGTTCTATTGGCACGGCCTGGGAGCAAGGCAACGGGCAGAAAACACGGCTGGTTGAGGCCCTGAACAACTTCGGGAGCGCATCACTTCTCTTCAAACGCATTGGGGTGAAGCGACTCGGTAAACGGCCCGCAGATCCGTTCCAGATACTTGTTACGACGGCGGGGCCGCCCGCGAACCTACCGGACGTGGGATATGGAGTGAGTCAGGCTCTTCCACTTGTAGTCCAGAGCGTCCTCGCAACAGACCGAAGACGGATCTTGCTTCAGCAACCGGAGGTGCATCTCCACCCACGTGCGCAAGCAGCGTTGGGTTCTTTGTTTGCCCGACTGGTAACAAAAGACAAGAAAGAATTCGTGATCGAAACGCACAGCGATTACCTTGTGGACAGGGTTCGCGTAGAGGTTGCCCAGGGTAACCTGAGCACCGAGGCGGTGCTCATTTTATTTTTTGAAAAGCATGAAATAGAAACCAGTGTGCACCAGATCTTCCTCGACCGGGAAGGCAACGTGGTGGGAGCACCTGACTCGTACCGCGGGTTCTTTCTTGAGGAGGAAATAAATCTCCTGAGCAGAGTCAAAAAGTAATGTGCCTCATAATCGATACGAATGTTGTCCACCAGGTCTTTCCGGGACCGTCCACCGACTACGAGCCCGTGCACAGAGCATTGATGGATGGCCGTGCAAGAATGGCTTATGGCGGCGAACTCACGCGAGAGTACCGAAAGATAGAATGGTTCAGGCGTCTTCTGCTACGCCTCGATCAGCAGGGGAGCGCAAGGCAGGTAGCTGATTCCGATGTTGATGCCGAAACCGATCGGCTCCGTCGAGGTGGCGCATGCCGGTCGGATGATCCTCACATTATTGCGCTTGCTCGTGTGGGCGGGATACGGCTGCTCTGCTCCGAAGATCATGCTCTGGGCACTGATTTCGTCGACCCTAATCTGCCCAACATCAACTGGACCGGCGCGAATCTGACTTTTTGGAGCGGCACGGATCCGTGGAGTTTTTTGACCGCCACGGTCTCCGCCTCAGAAGCCGGACAACTCACATTTAGTCTCGATAGCGCAGGGTATTGCCCGTATATTTGCCCCACACCCGGCGGTTACTATTTTCTGTCCGGCGTCCTCGGCGCGCTCGATACCGAGGGCGAATGGTACTACGACGCTGCCACCAGCACCCTCTACTTCTGGGCTCCGGGAGGCGTAAATCCGGACACGCTCGGCGTTAGCGCAAAACAGCGTCAATACGCCTTCGATCTTTCGGGCAAATCGAATGTAACGATTGCGTATGTCAATCTGTTCGCAAGCACAATCAATACCAATCCATCGAGCACGAACAATACGCTCGAAGGAATCAATGCCTGCTATGTGTCGCACTATACGAAACTGACAGACTCCCTCGGCTACTCCGCCTCTTTCTTCAATACGCATACTTACGATACCGGCATTATCTTATGGGGATCCGGCAATCTTCTGGAGAACAGTACCATCACGTTCAGCGCGGGTGACGGGGTTGCCCTGCAAGGCACCTCGAACACGCTAAAAAACAATTTGATTCATCACGTGGACTATATGGCCAACTATGCTGCTGGCATCAGCGTATCTGGGCTGGCGCCGGAGGTTCAAAACAACACCATTTACGCTACCGGCCGAATTGGGATATTTGCGAACGGAATTGCGGCTTCTGGGAATCCGACTAATGGTGCTGACATCGGCTATAACAACGTGTTCAATACCATGATGCTTTCGCGCGACGGAGGTGCCTTTTACACGACGTATGATGCGGTCACATCCGGTGACCTGCCCCCCGAAAATTAGACCAGCGGAAATGTGGCTACTTCGATGGGCTGGTCCAAACCAGCCGGAGGGGGAGTCGTCGCGCAAGAGCCGATTCACGGAAGAACAGATCATTGCCATCGGGGACGGCAAGATTCCAAACCACAGTGCGAAGCTGTCGATTCGGTCTGTCCTACAAGTGGCGGAGCGGGTCTTCGATGGTCTCGCTGGTTGTCTTGGCGGCGTCGCGTTCGAGTGATTTAGTGACCAGCTCCTTCGAGTTAAGAGCCACCGCCAGGGCCAGGGCCAGCACAATCCCACCGAACAAAATGCCGAACGCAAGCTCGACAATGCCCGAACCAATTCTAAGGTGCTCCAGAGCCATGGCCACCGCCAACACAATCACGAGCCACTTCACGCCGACGCTCAACAGGCGGCCGTACTGGAAGTTCATATTCACGGCGCCAATCAGCACGCTTCTCGCCAGAAAGCGAGCAATAATGTTTCCAACTAACAAGACCAGCATGGCGGCTACGATGTTCGGTAGGTAGTCCAGGACGCTACGCACGAGCGAAGATGTCAGTTCGGCATTAAAGGCCGACACCCCGATCAGGAGTCCAGTCAGGATAACCAGACCAGCGACGGCTCGTGATACCAGAAGGGAGGGGCTCCTCATGGGAGACCACTCCGCCGGCGAAGGGAAACCCCAGCGGACTAGCCGCTCATCAAGGCGAACGCTAACCAGCAACCGGCGCACTACAGCGGCCAGGATCCAGGCCACCACCACAGAGATCAGCAGCGCCACAATGAGCGCCACCAGACCGGGCAAGAGCCGCGCTAACGCGGTCAGGACTCGCGTCGTTGCCTGATCCAAGGCTTGCTTGACATGTTCCCGCATAAAAGCATTCCTCTCTCGTAGACCGACTATGGGTTGAATCGGTCAGGCCATCGCCATCGGGACACGAGATATGGTTTGGAGACTTCGTAGGCAGTGGAGAGCCGCTCCAGCCGGCGTTCCACCGTGGCTGCTTCCGCAGTCTCCACCTCCATTGCATAGCCCGCAACCCAGCCCAGGTACAGTGGAGTCATCGACCGCAGCAGATGCTCACGGTTGATGGTTCGAAGACGGTGCGCGAGCGCGAAGTCGTACACGATTCGCGCCCACAATTCATCGGGCATATGGAACTGCTCTGGCGTCAAACGCGCCAGCTTTCTGAGCTCAAACAAGGTCGCGGGCGGAAGAACCAGCCCCCAGACCTCTTGCAGGTCCCGAATTCCCAATTGGAACGAATTCAGCAGGCGGTTCACATCCACCGTTGCGCTCTCCTGGGATGCCGCCTGCGGCTGGCCGAGTGCGGATACTGGAAGCGATCCGCGCGTTTTCTGCCAGCAAGCCGCATTTCTTTCCATGTCCAGAAAGACCGGGTCCAGGACTTGCACCAAAAGAGAGCTGATGTTGGTCCAATCCGTGGGTGGAAGGACGCGGCGGCCGACGTGCACTTGACAGACGCGAAGGTTGTCGCAGATAGCAGTCGGCGCGAGTGACGCGAGCGGATGAATCCGGTTGGCATTGCGATCGCTCCCGAGGAGCCTGCGGAACAATCCTTGCGACACCCCTAAGTCCGGCCCGAGCGGGTTCTGGATACGCTTTCCGTAGAGACAGCGGATGAGGGGCGAGATAATGCTGCTATTTAACAATCCCCCGAATTTGCGGCGAGCGTAGTAGGGAGCTACTAGGTCAAACTCCCCCTCCAGCACCGGTTGCGTAAGTTGGCAGATCCATTGTGGGGTTACCGCTTCCAGCTTCGAGGCAATGATGCACCCGGCTCGTGCTCCCAGTCTTTCGCCGGCAGCGAAAATTGATTCATAAGCAGTGGAGATGCTCGGCACAGGAGCGCCGGAAGCATCCGGCCCGGTGGAAGGCCACGGCACGACGGACAACCGCGGCCCCTTTCCGGAACTCGCCGAATCCGCAGGAGCCTGGGTCGAACTCTCGTCGCTCGACAGAATCACGATTCGCGGATCCCCATGAAGCGTTCGCAGCGCCTCATACACCGTCGCTGACGTCTCTGGATCGAGATGCGCCAGAAGGCCAACCACCAGATCGGCCGCGTCTATCTGTTCGAGCGTTCCCGGCGCTTGCTGTGGGATGGAGTCAACTTCCACTCTTCAGCCTCGGTCTTAATTCCTTCTTCGCCTGCAGGACCGGATAATCCCGGCATGAGCCGTTCAGGGGACAAGCGACATGATTCCCATCAAGGGGATGCGCACCCACGCGGGGCGGCTGTTTAACTCATAGAGTACTTCGTAGAGCGCCTTGTCCAGCAGGAAGACATCGAGCAGCTTGCGAAAATCAGCCTTCCCGTGCGGCAGAAAATCGGCGCCTTGCGCCGCCTCCCGGTAGGCGCGCAAGAATTCCGCGGCCGCCGACCGTTCCCAAAGCTGCGCCCAGGGCTCGAGGCGAGTCACATCCTCGGGATGCCGGGCGGTATAGTTCGTCAGACTGGCATAGGCGGCGTAACTGAAGGACCGCAACATGCCAGCGACATCCTTCAGCGGACACTGCTTGGAGCGCCGGTACGCCAGCGGCCGGGCCGGTTCACCTTCAAAATCCAGGATCACGAAATCGGTCTTTACGCGGAGCACTTGCCCGAGATGGTAGTCCCCGTGAATTCGGATTCGTTGCGTCCGCGGGAAATCACCGTTTTGGCCGCCGAAGTGGGCGCCGAAGTGATCGAGAATCCGGCGGCGACGGCTGAGCACCGAAGCCGCAATCTCGACCACTTCATCGGGCAACTGCGACAGACGCTCTTTCAGCAGCATCGAAGACGCTGGCGGCGTGCTGGCGGAGACCGGCAACTTGCGCTTGAAGATCCGCATCCGTCAATGGCTCCGGCGCGAACGCCGGATCGTCGGTGGGTGAAGCCAGCGCCAGATGGAGTTCCGCGGTGCGCGCCCCAGGGTGGCGGCAGCGTCGAGATAAATGCCGAGATGGTCACGGGCCAATTGAGAAGGCGGGATTCTCCGAGAGCTGCAAAGGATCTGCCGAGCTCACCACTCAACGCATCCGGAAATGGCAAGGGCGCACAGGCCTCGAAGTAGCGGTCAAGCTCTTCGACGGTCCACTTCCAGCCGTCGCCTTCATTGGCTACCAGGCCTTGCAGCATGGCCAGCGTCGCGAGTTTGCCCTCGTTCGCGGCTAGACCCGTCAGCTTCGATCGAGCCGGCAAAAGGAGGAATCCGATCGAACTTGGTTTTCTCGGTCAGGTACTGTCCAATTTCCGCATCTGGATTCACTCCGGGCTCCAGCCGACGGAACAGCTTGAGGATGAACCGATCGCCAAACAGAATCGAAGTGTTGCTTTGCTCGGCCGAGCCCCGCCGCACCTGCAACGGTTGCCTCGGCCGGTCCCAGGAGCTCCTGAAAAGCCTTGCCACGCACGCCCCGGATGCGCCCGTGGCGCGCATTTATCCGCCGCCATTCTCAATCAGCGAGAACAACGCCGCGCAAGTCTTGTCGTCGAAGACTCCATCGTAGAGCAAACCCGCTTTTCTCTGCGATACGAACCGGCGCGATGATGGCATTGGGGGCCGCTTCGCTGCAATTCGTTTTCGGCGTCTCCAAAACTCATCGCCAGCGGCAGGAAGTATAAGTCCGGAGGCCCAGCGTCGAACTCGACTTCGACCAGCGCCAGCGCGGAATGCGACTCATCCGATGAAGCATTCGACGGAACATTCAACGGAACCCAGTCCGCAATTCGAATGGACTTGATGCGCCGGGATTTTCCCGCAAACCAACGCTGCTTGGGCAGATACTCCGGGAAGTTCCACAGTTTCCAGGCGCTGGCGGCCGGAGCCCTCGAGGAGACTTTCCCAGCCCGCGGTCACGTTCAACGGCGTATGTTCTGCCAGATCCGAAGTGGTGCCGCCAGCGGATCGCCTCCCTGCGTTGAAGCTCCAGCCAGAGGAAACTGTAGGGCGCCAAGGTAAGCCGGTAAGGTTGGCGCTCGATGGCCGGAAATTCCACGTATCCGAGCATTTCCACGGGAGTCATGCCCTCCAGCTTCGACAGATCCAGATCGACGGGCTGCGCGAAGCGGGAGAGATTGGCGACGCACAGGACTTGTTCGCCATCATATTGCCGAAGGTAGGCCAATACCTTGCGGTTCGACGGATCAAGAAACTCGATGGTGCCGCGCCCAAACACGCGAAACAGCTTGCGCAGGGCAATCATGTTCCGCATCCAGTGCAAAAGCGAAGATGGGTCGCTCTGCTGCGCTTCGACGTTGATCGCTTCATATCCCCAGACCGGATCCATGATGACCGGGCTATACAGCCGGGCCGGCGTCGCGGTGGAAAAACCGGCGTTGCGGTCGGCGTTCCATTGCATGGGGGTGCGAACGCCGTTGCGGTCGCCGAGATAAATGTTGTCCCCCATTCCGATTTCGTCGCCGTAGTAGAGGATCGGCGTGCCGGGGAAAGAGAGAAGCAGGCTGTTCAGCAGCTCGATCCGGCGGCGGTTGTTATCCACCAGCGGCGCGAGACGGCGGCGGATGCCCAGATTGATGCGCATCCGGGGGTCGGCGCTATAGGCGAGATACATGTAGTCGCGCTCGTCATTGGTGACCATCTCGAGCGTCAGTTCATCGTGATTCCGCAGGAACAGTCCCCACTGGCATGAGTCGGGAATGGCCGGGGTCTGCGCGATGATGTCGGTGATCGGCAGCCGGTCTTCCTGGCGCAGGGCCATATAGATGCGCGGCATCAGCGGAAAATGAAACGCCATGTGGCATTCGTCGCCATCGCCGAAATAGGGGCGCACGTCGGTGGGCCACTGGTTGGCTTCCGCCAGGAGCATGCGGTTGGAGTAATCCGACGTCGATCTCCTGGCGGAGCTTCTTGACCATGGCGTGCGTTTCCGGAAGATTTTCGCAACTGGTTCCCTCGCGCTCGACCAGGTAGGGGATCGCGTCCACGCGCAGCGCATCGACGCCCATATCCAGCCAGTAACGCATGACCTTCAGAACTTCTTCGACAACTTTCGGATTGTCGAAGTTCAGATCCGGCTGGTGAGAGAAGAAGCGATGCCAGTAGTATTGCTTGGCGACCGGATCCCAGGTCCAGTTGGATCGTTCGGTGTCGGTGAAGATGATGCGGGCGTCTTTGTATTTCTGGTCGGTGTCGCTCCACACATAAAAATCGCGCTCCGGCGAGCCCGCGGAGCCTGCCGCGCCGCCTGAAACCAGGGATGCTGGTCGGAGGTGTGATTCACCACCAGCTCGATCATCACCTGCAAGTCGCGGTCGTGAGCGGCGTCCAGGAAAGCCCGGAAATCGTCGATCGTGCCGTACATCGGATGGACGTTCATGTAGTCGGAGATATCGTAGCCATCGTCCTTGAGGGGCGACGGGAAAAAGGGCAGCAGCCACAGACAAGTGACGCCCAGGTCCTGAAGATAATCCAGCTTCTGGATCAGGCCGGGAAAATCGCCGATGCCGTCGCCGTTGCTGTCCTTGAACGCGCGGACGTGCAACTCGTAGATGATTGCGTCCTTGTACCACAGAGGATCGGCCGCGCTGCCCGGCCGTTTTGCCATAATGCGTTTGCCTTCGCCTTAAATGCTGGCGCGGGAAATTCTGGGCGAAAAACCACAATTCCAAGAGGAGGAAGAGTCATATTCAGCGAAAAAGGACGGCCGTGAATCGGGAGCGGCATAGCCGATAAGCCGCCGAAGTTTCCCTGGCCGCTGCCGCCGTACAGGGGCGCGTCGCTGTTCAGGATTTCTTTCCAGAAACCGTCCAGAGGCACGCCTACGCGGTAGTTCTGGCGAACCACCGGCGTGAAATTGCAGACAAAAAGCAGGTGCTCATCGGGATCTTGTCCGCGGCGAAGGAAGCTGATGACGCTTCGTCTGCGAATCATTGCAATCCACCCACTCAAAGCCGGCGGCGTCGAAGTCCAATTCGTAGCAGCGAGGGCTGGCCGCGGTATAGAGTATTGAGATCGCGCACCCAAGCGCTCAGCCCCGCGTGCAGCGGAATTTTCAGCAGGATGCCAATCGAGGCTGGCGTCATGATTCCACTCCGACCACTGCCCGAATTCATCGCCCATGAACAGGAGCTTCTTGCCGGGATGGCCGAACATAAACCCGTACAGCAGCCGGAGATTCGCGAATTTCTGCCATTCGTCGCCGGGCATTTTGCGCAGCATGGAGCCTTTGCCGTAGACGACTTCATCGTGCGACAAGGGCAGAATGAAATTTTCGCGAGAAGGCATAGACCAGGCTGAAGGTGATCTGGTTATGCTGATAGCTGCGGAAGACGGGATCGTTGCGACATATAGTCCAGCACGTCATGCATCCAGCCCATGTTCCACTTCAAGCCGAATCCCAGGCCTCCGACGTAAGTGGGCCGCGACACTTGCGGCCAGGCCGTGGATTCTTCTGCGATCATCAGAACGTCGGGAAATGCGGCGTAGACGTGCTCGTTGAGCGCTCTCAGGAAATGAATCGCTTCGAGGTTTTCCTTGCCGCCATAGCGGTTGGGTATCCACTGCGCCTTCGCGCCGTCCGTAATCGAGATAGAGCATGGACGCGACAGCGTCGACCCGCAGACCGTCCACGTGATATTTGTCGAACCAGAACAGGGCATTGCTGATGAGAAAGTTTTGGACTTCGTTGCGGCCGTAATTGAAGACAAAAGTGTTCCAGTCCGGTTGCTCTCCCTGCCTGGGATCGGCGTGCTCGTAAAGATGAGAACCGTCGAAATAGCCGAGTCCCGCTTCATCCTTGGGAAAATGCGCCGGAACCCAATCCAGGATGACGCCGATTCCGTGCTGATGAAGATAGTCGACCAGATACATGAAATCGTCCGGCGTGCCGAACCGGCTGGTCGGAGCGAAGTAGCCAATGAGTCTCGTATCCCCAGGAGCCGTCGAAAGGATGCTCCATGACCGGCAGAAATTCGACGTGGGTGAAACCGCTCTCGTGGACGTAGTCGGCCAAAAGCGGCGCCATCTCGCGATAAGTCAGCCAGCGATTGCCTTCCTCCGGCACGCGCCTCCAGGAGCCTAGATGCACTTCGTAAATGGAAATGGGAGAGTCGAGAGAATTGCGGTTTCTCGCGGCTTCGCCATCCACGAACCGTCATTCCAGGAATAGTTCTCCAGATTCCATACGCGAGAAGCCGTATGGGGGCGAATTTCCGCGGCGAAACCATAGGGATCGGCTTTGTCGACCGTGTAGCCGCGGTAGTTGGAAACCACGTGATACTTGTAGGTGGCGCCTTGCACCGAGATCTGGAATGAAGCTTTCCCAGACCCCGGCCGCGCTGGAGCGCATCACGTTGGCCGCGGGATTCCAATGATTGAAATCGCCCACCACCGAAACCTGCTCGGCGTTGGGCGCCCACACCGCAAACTGCACGCCCTGGCGTCCATCCCGCTCCGTGAGGTGGGCGCCGAGTTTCTCATAGGCACGGTCAAATGTTCCTTCGGCAAGCAAATATACGTCGAAGTCGCTCAGCGATTGCAAGGTTCCTCCACGGAACTTACACTTAGAGATAATAGTCGAAATCGCGCTCGGTCCGGACTCCGCCGGCGTACTCGCAAGATATGTGCCGGAAGACTTTCCGGCGTCAGTTCCACATAATTCCTTGGGCCCTGCCAAAGATAATGGCCATCGCCCAGCAGATCGTGAACTTGAAACGCCTGATCCGACCCCAGTCCGAGGGCAGCGAGATCGAGATGAACCCAACCTGTCTGCCGGTGAAATGAATCGAGATTGACGATCACCACAATCACGCTGCTCAGGTCGTCGGTCGCCTTACTGTAACAGATCAGCATCGGATTATCGGTGTCATGAAAGCGCAGGTTGCGGTTGCTTTGCAGCGCCGGGTTCTCCCTGCGGATACGATTGATGCGGGAAATGAGGTCCTTCAAACTCCAGGCGGAGTGAAGGTCGCGGTGCTTGAGTTCGTATTTCTCGGAATTCAAGTACTCTTCACTGCCCGCCTGTACCGGAGTGTTTTCGCACAACTCAAACGCGGGCCCATAAATGCCATAGCTGGCGCCGAAGGTGGCCGCCAGAATCAAGCGGATCATGAATGCCGGCCGGCCGCCTACCTGGAGAAACTCCGAAAGGATATCGGGCGTGTTGGGCCATAGGTTAGGGCGGAAGTATTCTCGTACCTCGGTTCGCGTAAGCTCGGTGAAATATTCTGTCAACTCCTGCTTGGTGTTGCGCCAGGTGAAATAGGTATAGGACTGAGAAAAACCGAGTTTGGCCAGCCGGTACATCACATGCGGCCGGGTAAAAGCCTCCGCCAGAAAGAGTACGTCATTATGTTCCTTCTTGATCTCTCCGATTACCCACTCCCAGGCGGCAAACGGTTTGGTGTGAGGATTGTCGACACGAAAGATACGAACTCCGTGATCGATCCAGAACTGAAAAATGTTCTTCAGCTCGTCCCATAACGCCCGCCAGTGCTGGCTTTCGAAGTCCAGCGGATAAATATCCTGGTATGTCTTCGGAGGATTCTCCGCGTATTGTATGGTTCCATCGGGACGCTTGCGGAACCATTCCGGATGCTGCTTCACGTAAGGGTGGTCGGGAGTGCATTGAAACGCAATATCGAGGGCGACTTCGAGGCCATGCTCCTTAGCCTGGGATACAAAATGGCGAAAGTCCCCGAGAGTACCCAACTGGGGATGAACTGAGCTATGGCCGCCCTCCTCCGATCCGATCGCCCACGGACTGCCAACATCGCCGGGCTCGGCCACCACCGAGTTGTTTTTTCCTTTTCGAAAGGCACGGCCGATGGGATGGACAGGCGGCAGGTAGACAACGTCGAAACCCATGGATGCGATATAGGGAAGCCACGCCTCGCAATCCCGGAAGGTTCCGTGACGGCCAGCCTCGGGCGAGCATGATCGAGGAAATACTTCATACCATGTCGAAAAGCAGGCTTTCTCTCCGTCCACTACCACGGCCAGAGGCTTCTCGTACCGGGTAGCAAACTGGCGGTCGGGATAACGCTGGATCGCTCGGAAGCGTTCTTCCTCGAGCGCGAGCGAGGTTGCGGATTGCATGTCCGTTTCTTCGCGTATCCTGCGCGCCCACCGTCGCAGGAGGCCGGCATCGTCCCCTGTGGCGCGGCCCGCGGCAGCTTCAATCAACCCGGCTCCAATCAGCAGGTCGACGTGAACGTCGTGTCCGGCGGCGGCTCGTTTGGCCAGACCGTCGCGCCAAGTTTGGAAAGGATCGATCCATCCTTCAATGGTGTATTCGTAGCGCCCCACTTTCCCGACCGAAAACGCGCCTCGCCAGCGATCATTGCCGACCAGGGCCATGGGGGACGATTGCCATTCTTCGTGGCCCTCGTGTGAATAGAGCACCTGACAGGCCACTTGGTCATGACCATCGGCAAATACGTCGGCTTCCACAACTACTGCTTCGCCAACTACCCGCTTGATCGGGAATCGGCCACAATCAATTTCTGGCGCAACCCTCTCGATCACTACACGACGCCGTCCATCGGCGGCCTGCACTGTTTCTGTCATTCTTACAGCCGTTCACCCCTGCGGCGGCGCTGAGTATCCGTGCAAGGTTGGATGCAACGCTCCATGCCCAGACACAGATTTTTTCGCCTACTCCGCTAGCCAGCCTCAGTTTCGGTCGTGCGTGGCGACTGAACGCCCGCGTCAAATAACGGCTTCCGCTGCGCCATTCACGGTGACTTTTGGCCCGGCAACATCCTGGTCGTTCCGCAGGGACCGCGCGACCGTATCCGGCGAGCCAAGCGTTGGGCGAGCATCGGCCCCCGCCCGAGATCGAACATCTTCACCGCACGCTCCATGAGGTCCGTGTACATCAATGCCGGCCCGTGCATGAATCCGTGGCGAAAACCCAAGAACGGGATTCTTGGGCTCCCTCTTCTCAGGCGCTGATTCCTTCCCCTCCCCTCGCGCCGAATGCTTGAACCAAGCGCGGCGCCCTGGCTTCGAGCAAAGCCACTGCCAGATTGCGGAACACCGTTTGTGGACTCACCGATTCCGGCGAGTACAGAAGGTACGGGAACTCTGGCAGCACCCGCTTCATCAAACGGATCTTCCCCACACCGGAGGGACCATACAGGAGAAACGACTGGCGTTTTCCAAGGCGCCGCCGCGGGCTATCGATTTCTCCCCTCGCGATCGAAGATAAACTGGGACGTCACTTGTGTGCAGTTCCCCCACTATGCCCCAACCTGCCGCAACAGATCTTTGCAGCCCTGAACGATCGCCTCCAGCTCCTGGCTGTACCGCCTGTAATCCGTCATCTGCCGCTCGTACTCTTGCGAGGAAGTCCGTCGAGCCGACATGGCGCGTTCGATGGCTTGCCGGATGCCGGTTAGCGTCGCATCTATCTTCAGGTTCAGCGCCTTGCGGAATTCGTTGGTGCTCTTCTCGATGCGCTGCAGATAGTTGTAGCGGATGCGGCCCGCATTGCGGTACAGCTCCATCTTGATCTTGTCCCGCAATCTTTGAGAGCACGTAGCTGCGGAACAGGAACTTCGGCGCTGGCCTGCGAGAAACTCCGCTGCGCGCCCCAGCAGACCGCCGCCTGCCCGGTGGCCCTCGCGGACGCGCTCCCGGTACGCATTCAGTTGCTGCTGGAGTTCGGCTACGTTCCTCATCACAATCTGATCGAGTTGGTAGAAGCCCGCGGAGAATCGAGAAGGTTCTGTTTCGCGCGAATTGCTGCGTCACCCCTTGGTGGCGCGAATCAAGTCGCAGAGCGCATCCGTTGCCTGCTGGGTGCTGGCGCGGCCGCCCAGGTCCGGTGTCCGTCCTTGCCCCTCCCGCACCAGGGTCTCGATAGCGGTCATGAGGGCGGCAGCCGGTTCCTTCTCCCCGAGATGGTCCAGCATCAGTTGCACCGACCAGATGGTGCCCAGCGGATTCGCAATTCCCCGGCCGCTGATGTCCGGCGCGGAGCCATGGATGGCCTGAAACAGGCTGGGATACTTTCGCTCGGGGTTCAGGTTCGCGCTCGGCGCAATTCCCATGCTGCCGGAGATGGCTGCCCCCAGGTCGGTAAGGATGTCTCCGAACAGGTTGGAGGCGACGATCACGTCCAGGGTTTCGGGCTTCGTCACCAGGCGGGCGGTCAGCGAATCGACCAACTGCTGTTCGTACTCGATGCCGGCATACTCACTGGCCACGCTGCGAAAGACATCGTCCCAGAACACCATGTTGTGCTGCATGGCGTTGGACTTGGTGGCGCTGGTGACCTTCTTTCGCCCGTGGGTGCGGGCGTACTCAAAGGCATAGCGGATCACCCGCTCCGTCCCGCTGCGGGTGAATACGATCTCCTGGATGGCCACCTCGTGGGCGGTGCCGCGGTGTACCCGGCCGCCTACGCCCGCGTATTCTCCTTCAGTGTTCTCGCGAACGCACACCATGTCGATATGGCTCGGGCCCTTGCCCGCCAGCGGGCTGGTCACTCCCGGCAGCAGCCGCATGGGGCGCAGGTTCACGTACTGGTCGAAGTGCTGCCGGATGGGCAGCAGCAATCCCCAGAGCGTGATGTGGTCCGGGACTCGCGGGTCGCCGATGGGACCCAGCAGGAGGGCGTCGAAGCCCGCGCGCTCCAGCACCTGTATGCCGTCCTGCGGCATCATCATTCCATGCCGCAGGTACCACTCGGAGCCCCAGCCGAAGGTTTCAAAGTCAACGCGAAACTGGCCGCAGGCCTCCGCCAATACTTCGAGTACGCGAACCCCTGCTGGGATGACCTCCGATCCTATCCCGTCGCCGGGAAGCACAGCGATGTGGTAGTGGCGCATGGTCATCGCCTTTCGGATTCCCGGGGTGAAAGCAACGATTCAGCCCTCACCGTCAATAGACACCGCAGTGCCGGCGGTTGGTGAACGCCGGCTTCGAATCATAGCAGGTGAACCGTTCGAGCTCGCGAGGTCGTGGTTGGACGAGAAAAAGTCACTTTGCAAGCCGCCTTGCAGGGCAGGGAACGGACTGCTGCTCAGAGCCGAGCAGCCGCCGTCGCCACGCTCAAGGGGGGTGTTTCGGATGCTAATCCGGGGACAAACAGCGGGATCACATAAGGCCCTTCAGGGATAACGGCCACGCGGCGATCGCCGTGGGCCTTCACACTCTCCATGACCGCGGCCAATGGCGATTCGATCACGGTGACTCCTGTCAGTGCCTGCTGATGTTTCGTCAGCCCCTCGGTATAGAGAAAAATATTGGCCCGTTTCATGGCCTTGACCTGCATCTCGGTCTGCCATTCATCGATAGCCGCGTATTTTTTCTCGAGGATTCCACGGAGAAATCCTTCAGGTCCTTGGTCAGTCAAGCACACTTGCGCTTCAGCATACTCGGGCGATCCCATTCCCTCCGAACATGCAGAGACGATGATGAGGTCACCGCCCGGCTCAAGTACATCGAGGGCACCCACCATTCCTTTGACGGTCTGGTAGTAAGTCTTGTCCAGGGGGTAACCCGCAGAACTGGTCACAACGGTTTTGAATCTTGCGTTAAGGTGGATCTCCGCAAAAGGCCGCACGAATGAAACCGCTTCCAGGTGACTCTCTTCGATTTCTCCGAAATTGACAAAGGATATCCGGCGGTCCTCATCGATGACCGTATTGACAGCCAGACATCTTCCCACCATGTGCACTATCTCTATCTGGGCGGCGTGCAGAGGGTTGCCCTCGATAACACAGTTTGCAGCCCGGGAATCCTCCAGAACCCGCGCACAGTGGAACGTGCGGATCGTCTTTTCATGGGCAACGCCTGGGGCGACAATTTTTCTTCCGCCCGAGTAACCAGCCATGAAATGGGGCTCGACCAGCCCGACGACGATGCGGAGATCAGCCTGGACAAATCGGCGGTCGAGCCTGGCCTCGATGCCGGCCGATGTAGTTCCCAGGTATTCATGATCATCATCCCGCCGGGCAAAATGGTTGGCCACGGTCACGGTGTTGAGGACCCAGTCGCTTCCGACCAGTTCACGAAGCTCATCCCCTTCATTCGGCCTGTGGAGACCCGTAGCAACGAGAACAGTGATCGAATCGGGAGACATTCCGGCCTGGATCAGCTCTTTTATCAGTGGAGTGAGAATAAGGCCGTTGGGTACAGGCCGAGTAATGTCGCAGATGAGGATGCAGCAACTGCGGCAGCCCTTCGCCTCATCACGGAGCGTTTTGCAGTTTACCGGATTCGCAAAGGCAGCCTTGATAGCTCCCTCAGGATCTTTGAGGACGGACATGGCCTTTTTTTGGATCAGCGTAACGTCGATGTCGCCAGGAAGATCAAGAGACAGTCCGGTTTTGCCATACTTCATATTAATGTTCATGTCCGGCCCTCCGTTCATATACGAGGTTACGCCGAAGCGAGGCCGACTTCCAGCGCCTTATTCGCCCTCGCGCGTGGCCACCTCTCCTACTGGTTTGTCTTGCTTTCGCACGATCTCATCCACCAGAAACAAGTCGGTGAGCAGTGCGCGGAGATGGATGGATGCGTTGAGATTGTCAATCAACTGGGAGCTGATGGCGGGTTGGGCCAGAACCAGCTCAATGGCGGCAAGAGAATTGCGCGCGTCGCGGTCGAGCACCGCAAAGAACGCCAGGTATTTGTCGGCGGGCTCAAGGCCTTCCTCTTTGACTGCCACCGCACAGCTATCCGCGAGCCCGGTCAAGGCTCGAACGGCGCGCTGCAGGAACTCACGGACTTGTCCGCCCGAATTGCTGCCTTGGTCACTGGGCAGCCCCTGCGCAGCGTAAGCCAGCAGAAATTCGTAACACTCTTCGACAGCCTCACAACGATTCGAGATACTCAGCCAGCATCGGTTAGCCCTCGGCCTTCCACTCTTTTGGATGTCGATGACGAAGAAGATGTCTCGACCACCCACCGCCGGGGGTCATGTTCTTGCAGATAAAAGTCGCGGCTCATCCAGCCGAAGATCATCGATTTCGTGATCGCGCGCTTCTCTGGCCGCAGTCCGAAGTAGACGTGCATCATGACCAGCGCAATCAGTCCCACGCCCGCCAGCCCGTGCAGTACGTACATCAGGCCCCAGGTCATGTCGCTGAATAGATACGGATTCCGGGGAAAGAAGATGGTGCGAACGCGAAACATCATGAAAACGCCGGTAACGATCACCGCCAGCCCGCACAAGATGATGACGCCGTGGTAGAGCTTGTTCTCCAGAGGATACTTGGCGAATCTCTCCGGTGGCGGCGCAGGCTTCCCCACAAATCGCAGTATTCTTCTCTGCGCATCCCGCAGGTCAATCCTGTCCGGCCAGATCGACCAGAAGTCCATAAAGAAGGACGCATGAATGACGTGGAAGAGGATGGAGACGGTTAGAACGGCGCCTGCGATCCAATGATAGGTGACCCAGTTGAACTGAATACCCACCTTCGGGAGGAAAGCGGTGAATAGCAATGTGAACATGGAGGCGGCCATGATCCAGTGAAACAGCCGCGCCGTCAGCGAGTGTCTGGGTACATGCGCCGGTATTCGTGCCGCGACCAGAGATGTGCCGCTGTTCGCGAACTCCTTGGCTTTGGCGAAATACCGGATATAAGTGGCGTGAACCATAAGGAAGAGCAATCCGACAATTACCGCCACCCATATCAAGAACCATGCAATGTGGATGGGGACAATTTTTCCCCACGGATCTATTGCCCATTGGAGGGGATCCATTATGCCTCCTCCACGCCGCCGATGGCGCGTTTCACCAGGTTTCTCATCAGCGGGATCTTGTACGCATTGAACTGCAAGGGCACAGCTCCACGTACCGCCAGTTTCCCCGCCATTTCTCCGGTTGCTGCATTGGGTGGTTTGCCGCGGACCGCGTCTTCGACCGCCTTCAAGCGCAGAGGACGAGCGGCAGCGCCGTTCACCGCTATACGCATTCGCTCGATGCTGCCATTCGCTACCACCATCGCCGAGGCTACGTTCAGCAGCGGAAAGTCCCACACGTTCCGGTCTCGTACTTTTTCAAAATAGAATCGCGCGCCCGCCCAGGTGGACGGAATACGAATGGCCGTCAGCAGGTCTCCGGGCTGCAAGATGTGCAGCCGGGTGATGTCGATTTCAGGTCCGATGAAGTAATCCTCTGCGTCCACCACGCGCTCACCCTTGGGCGTGCGCATCACGAATCTGGCGTCGAGCGCAATAAGCGCGGGAGCAGTGTCAGAAGGATTCACCGCGACGCAGCGCTCTGCGTAGAGAATCGCATGCTCGCGGTTGCGTCCCTCCGGCGTATCGGCATAGCAAATGTTGCCGCCGGCGCGGTAACACGGCCAACCGGCACGGTAGTACCAGCAGCGAGCATCCTGCGAAACGTTGCCGCCAATCGTCCCCTGGTTCCGGATCTGCGGCGAGGCCACCAGTTCCGCGCTCTGTGCCAGCAGGCTGTAGCGCTGCTTGATCAGCGGATGGTTCACGATCTCGGTGAGGGTGGTCATGGCGCCGATCTCGATGCCGTCGCTGGTGGCGCGAACTCCGCGCAGTTCTTCGATTCCGCTCAGATCGACCACGACTTTTGGCTTCTTGATGCGGTCCTTGAGCCAATCGAAGCTATCCATACCTCCGGCCAGCACCCAGCCGTCCTCGCCCTGCTGCTCGAGCACCCTTTGCGCATCCGCAATTGAGTTCGGCTGAACCAGCTCGAACGCTGGCATTACGTCTCGAATTACAGCCATGGTTTCTCCTGTTGCATCCCGCTAAATGTGCGCCATCAGGGGATGCTGCATGGGACGTCCCGCTTCGAGGGACGTGAGAATGGTGTCCGCGTTGACGGGCGCGCGCTGAAAAATCTCGTCCCCGAGGGCATCCGAGAGGGCATTCAAGATGGAGGCACACCCACCTGCCACGGGCGGCTCGCCGACACCGCGGGCGCCCACCGGCGTCTCCGGGTCAGGAATGTCCAACGCCGTCCATTGCATGTCCACCGGGACATCCAGGATGGTCGGCGGCCGGTTTTGGTAGAACCTTTTCGAAACCATCTCACCGTAGTGCGGATCGAACACCCACTTCTGGCCGATTGCATGGCCCATCCCCAAGGTCGAACGGCCGAGCATTTGGCCGCCCAGGGCGCGGGGATGAATCACCGTCCCGACGTCGCCGGAGGCAAGGAAGTCCACGATGTAGTATTTGCCGGTTTCGACGTCGACCTCAATCTCGGCGAAGCTGGCGACGTAGGAAAACGTCACGCCGTCGCGCGGGTAGTTATCCTTCGCCGCCGCCACCAAGCCCTGCCCCGCCAGCGCCGCCACGGACGCCTTCGTCATCTTGTTGACATCGGCGGGCGCCTCGTGGCCATCGTAGATGCCGCCCAGTTGAATCGCGTATTTCGCCGCCTGCGCCAAAGTCATGCTGGCGCCACCGCCCTTGCGGAAAACCCGCTCGTTGGCGACCTCGTACTGCTCCGGCTTGCCGCCGAGCTTCTTCGCCGCGATTTCCTGGAGCTTCTTCTTGGCGTCCATCGCCGCCGCATAGGCTGCCCGGGTCATGGCATGAGTTGTCTGGCTCCCGCCCGACACGCAGGTGTAAGGAAGGTTCTTCGCCGTGCTACCCCACGTTACCTCGCATTTCTCCCACGGCACGCCCAGAACTTCGGCACCCGCGCGGTGAACGTCGATCACCGATTCCGTTCCCAGGTTGCCGATTCCAGACTGAAAGCTGATGCGGCCATCGGGCCTAATGACGAGAAGCCCGTCGAACCCGATGGTGCCGCCAACGTAACAGCTCAGCGACACGCCGACGCCGCGAACTTTCGTGCCCATCCTCTTCGGAGTGCGTGCCACTCTCTCGCTCCATTTGAATTGCTCCGCGCCGCGGTCGAGTGCCTCTTTGAGGAATGCACTGGTGGCATACTGCCGTTTTCCCTGCACCTGCGGTCCGAACGGCGCCTTGCCCTCGGGGCAGTTGATGCGGCGGATGGCCACCTGGTCAACCCCAAGCTTGCGCGCAGCTTTCGCGATGATCGGTTCGATGATGACAATCCCTTGCAGCCCGCCCGGAGAACTCTGCGCACTGCGGGGCGGCGTATTGGTCAGCACCGTCAACCCGCGCCAGCGCATGGCTTGCGGCTGGTACAGCAGGGAGACGATGCGGCCTGATGAGGGAGCATCACCCACGGCGTCGTACGGACCGTTGTCGCAAATCACGAACATGTCGAGAGCCGTGATCCGCCCCTCCTTGGAGAAGCCGACTTTCATCCGTCCTTGAAAGCCGGGCCGCGCGCGTCCGATGAAGGTCTCCTCCTCGCGGCTGATCCGCATCATCACCGGAGCATTCGCTTTCTTCGCCAGAAGCGCAGGGATGATCATCGACACCCCGCCGGTGATCTTGCTGCCGAACCCGCCTCCGGTATATTCGCTGATGAAAACAACTTTATCGGCATCGATGTTCAGCCACCGCGCGATGGCGGGCAGCGTTCGTGCGGTGCTTTGCGTGCCGGTGTGAATGTAGACCTTGCCGTTCTGCCAGTAGGCCAGCGCGCTGCGGGTCTCAAGGGTCTGATGGCTGGTGTCCGGGGTGACGAAGGTCTCGTCCAGAACCAGCGCCGCATTCTTGAAGCCGGCATCGAGATCGCCATACGACCATTCTTCGGGACTCTTGCCCATGGGCAGACGGCCTTGCTTTTCCTCCGCGAAGTCCGCTTCGGTCCACTTGAGCTCGGTGAGCACGGGTAATGCCGGAGCTTGTGGCGAAGCCCCTGCCGCCGGCCGGACCCAGACGTTGCCATCCGTTCGCGGGTTAGGACCGCCCGGCCGCAAGGTATCGAGCGGATCGGTCACGAAGGGAAGCGGCTCAAAATCGATCTGAATTTTCTCGATGACTTCCGCGGCGGTGAGTTCGTCCACTGCGGCCACGGCAAGAATCGGTTCGCCGTGATAGAGCGGCTCCATGGTGAGACCGCGTTCGCCCCACTTGCTGGCCTTGATCACCGTGCCATTGTCGGTAAGGGTATCGGCCGGGGCGGGAAGATCGTCCGCGGTGAGAATGCCTTTGACCCCAGGCATTGCCAGCGCCGCGTTCGCATGGATGCGCTTTACCCGAGCATGCGGCAGTGGGCTGAGCAGCAGTTTGCAGAACAGCATGCCTTCCGCACGAAAATCTTCCGCGTACTTTGCGGTACCCGTGACTTTGGCGTAGAGGTCGGCGGTCGGATAGTTCTTGCCGATCAGCTTGTACCCGGCTCCGTACTGGCGTTCGGCAGCTTTGGTAGTCTGAATCACTTTCTTATCCACGCTTGGCCCTCCGCATATTCTCGGCGCCGCGCATCAACGCGGTAAGAATCTTGTCGTAGTCCTGGCAGCGGCACAGATTTCCCGAGACGCCCTGCGCCAGCTCCTGGCGGGTGGGATTGGGATTCGTCTTGAGATATCCCACGGCGGACATAATGAAGCCGGGCATACAGAACGCGCACTGAAATCCTTGTTCATCGACGACGCCCTGCTGCACCGGGTGCAAGGTTCCGTCGGCGCTGGCCAGGCCTTCGATGGTCACAACCTTCCGGCCGCGCACCGTGTGGGTGAGCACCGAACACGAATAATAGGGAATGTCGTCGAGAAGCACGGTGCAGGATCCGCATTCCGCGCGGTCGCATCCCAGCTTGGTGCCGGTGAGGCCCAGCTTGTAGCGCAGCGTTTGTGCAAGGGTCTCCTGCTTCATGACGTCGACGCGCCGCTGCTGACCGTTGACGTTGAGAGTGATCAGCCGCTCGCCTACGCCGACAGCCTGCTGGCCCTGCAGGAGAGAAGAGGCGCGAAACAGATAGCCGGCGGAGCAGACTGCTACGCCGCTGGTGATGACGCCTTTAATGAAGTTGCGCCGGGAGAGAGCCTTCGGCGCGTCTTCGCCTACTTTGGAGTCTGCCTGGTTTGCCATGCTGCGTCACCTCTGGTGGTGTGCAACGGTTGTGGGTTTGGCGGCGAGAGACGCACGTGAGGCGTTAGGCATTTGGATTACCGGGAGCAGTGTCCCGATTCGGAGGATTTCCCATCCTCGGCATCGGAGAAAACTCAGTTGCCGGGCACAGAAACCTAGTGAGTAAGAATACTACGATGACCTCGGCCGAAGGGCTTTCGGAGTCGTGGGGTTGAGCTCAGGCAAACTTCAGCACATAGGGCAGTCCCACGAGTAGCAGCACCGCCAGATAAATCACGCCCATGATGAATCCCTGCCGCCAGAAATCTTTTCCGGAAATGTAGCCGCTGCCGTACCAGATGGGTGACGGCCCGGTGGCGTACGGACTGATCACGCCCATCAGCCCCAGGCAGTACACGAGCATGAGGGTGATCGCGCGGGTGGGTATACCCGGGATCGCCACTATGGCGGCGAGGAACACGGGCAGCACGGCCGCGGTGTGCGCCGTGGAGCTGGCGAACAGGTAATGGATCAAAAAGAAGACTGCCACCACGCCGACCATCATGGCGAGCGGTGGAATGTGCGTCAGGCTGGCTACCGTGCGATCGGCGAACCACTTGAGGAAGCCGACGCTGTTCAACCCGTCCGCCAGGGTCACCAGGGTGGCGAACCATACCAGCACGCTCCAGGCTTGCTTGTTGGCGGCGATATCGCTCCACCCCACCACCTTGGTGATGATCATCAGCGCGATTACCGCCATCGCCACCGTCACCGGAGCCACCCAGTGCGAGCCGAAGATCCATGCCACGAGAGCGGCGAGCGCAAGAAGCGCCATGGTGATTTCCCGGCGTGTGATTCGCCCTGACATCTGGAGCTCGTGTCCCGCCCAGATCACCACCTCGGTGCCGCGCTTGACCTGCGGCGGATACAACACGTAGGTGAGCAACGGGGTCGCGGCAAAGAGCAGAATGCCGACGGGAAGGAAGCCGACCAGCCAGGCCGTCCAGGTGATGTCGACGTGCGCGATCTTCCTCGCTAGCTCGATGGCCAGCAGGTTAGGGGCCAGCGCCGTCAGGAACATGGAACTGGTGACATTAGTGATGGCGAATCCGGTCCACATCAGGTACGAACCGATCTTGCGCGGGTCGTGGTCCGGCGTAGAGCCATAGAGCGGGGGAATGTTCTTGACCACGGGGTAGATGGTGCCGCCGCTGCGTGCCGTGTTGGACGGCATGAAGGGCGCCAGCAGCAGATCGGAGAGCGCAACCGCGTAGCCGAGGCCGAGCGTGCGCTTGCCCAGGAGCTTGACCAGCAGCAGCGCGATGCGCCGTCCCAGTCCGGTGGCCTCGTAACCCAGGGCGAACATGTTGGCTGCGAAGATGAGCCAGACCGTGTCATTGGAGAAGCCGGAGAGCGACCACCGCATGGCGTCGGTGGGCGTCTTGCCGACGAAGGTGCACATCGCGGCGATGGTCACGCCAATAAAGCCGATGGCCGGCCCGGGGAGCGGTTCCGCGATCAGCCCTGCGATGACCGCGGCGAACAAGGCGAAGAAGTGCCAGGCATTCGGCGTCAGCCCGTTGGGTACGGGGATGATCCTGAGCCCGAAGCCCAGGGCCAGCGGCACCACCCACTTCACCCATCCGTAGCCCGCCGAGGGCGGCAGGGGCGGCCGTTTGGGCGTCGTTACCTCGGTTACCGCCGGTGCAGTGGCCATAGGGCACCTCCCCAGTCATTAGTTAACCGCGGTTTCTCCGATTGCACTGTGACCAGCGCCACAGGGCGCTGTGATCGGTGATTGGTCTGACCGACGGGGCTCTAGATCAAGCAGCGCCGCGGGACTGCATAATAGAGGTGGGTAGCGCTGGCCCTGGCCGGCACCACTTTGCCAGTCCGGTGCGTGCGCTGTTAGGATACTCAACCAAGGAGCTACATGGATACGAACAGGATTATTGCAGACCTTCGTGCGGAGCGCGATCGTATTGACCAAGCCATTTCGGCACTTGAAGCTGTTAACTCGTCTGGACGCCGCAGAGCAGGCCGCCCGCCAGGAGCGGCACGGAAGGCGCCCAGGCGTGGCGGCATGAGCGCTGCGGCGCGGCGGAAGCTGTCGCGATTGCTGAAGCAGCGCTGGGCGCAGGGCAAGATGAAGCCGAAGGCCGCCTAGGGCGATCAGGTCTTGCGCGGAGTTATCAGTGAGACGCACTACCCGCAAGTACCGCCGGCCGTGGGCCCGGCCTTACTTTCCGATGTTATTCCGGCCCGAGGTGACGCGTCATGCAACTCCTGCCGGGTTTCCGGGTTCATATTAGGTAACAATGTCGTGTTTGGGAGAAAACCTTGAGAGCATTGCAATTCTTTTCTAGAGGAACCCATCGGGTCTTAGCCCTGTTTGCAGGCTTGGCCGTGATTTGCGCGGCGGCGCTCTTTGCGGTCGCCCAGGGCGGCACCAGGAGCCCGTATCAGGACGAGAGTGACGGTGTCAGCGCCGGCGGAAACTGGGTCGAGTTCCATTCCGAAGATAAGATGACCGGCGCCAAAAAGGTCCGCTTTGAGCTGCTGTCGGACAACTACCTGCGCGAAGACCCGCAGTACAAGCCGCGCATCGAACTCGTCTGCACCAATGGCAAGTACACCTACGCCGACTTCAATCCCGGCATCCGGCTGGGCCCGCCCAACCGTCCCGGCTTTTGGGGACAGCCCCAGATGGAGGTCGTGGTTCGCGTCGACGACACCCACCACGATCACGGCTGGAACTGGATTCGTGACCGTTTCCTCTCCATGGACAAGGGCACAACGCGCGAGTTGATCGGAGCTCACATCTTCAAGGTTGAAATCCGCGGCCGCAACGGGACCCCCGAAATCGCGGAATTCTCGCCCGCTGGCCTGGATCTTGCCCGGGTGAAACGGGCCTGCGATCTGACTCCGAAAAAGCCCAGCAACTACTAACCCGCGGTCTGATGGTTCGCAGTTCCCAACTTAAGTGGAAGTCAGTGGCGCTCGTCGTGTTGAGCCTGGGCTTAGCGGCAAGGGCTATCGCCGATGAGCGCCCCGTTTCCATTCTCCATGGAACTGTGGAGCTGCTGTCAGAACAGGAGAGTATCCAGCCCGGACGCGCGATCCATCTCGGGCTCCACTTTCGGCTGGAGAAGGGATGGCACATCTATTGGATCAATCCCGGCGATTCAGGCGAGCCTCCGCGATTGGAATGGCGCCTACCCGCGGGATTGCGCGCCGGCGCGATCGAATGGCCGGCGCCGAGCCGCTTGCCTATACCGCCGTTGATGGATTATGGATACGAAGGAGAAGTTCTTCTTCCGATGCCGATCGCAAGCACCGCAGGCCTCGCAGTCGGCGGAGAGGTAGTTCTAAGCGCGGACATGAAGGCGATTGTGTGTCGCGAGGTCTGCGTCCCGGCCAAAGCGCAACTTTCCTTGTCGCTGCCGGTGCGCGCCGAGCGGCCGCGTGAATCCGCGGAAACGGCGGCGATGTTCAGCGCCGCGCGAAAAGCATTACCCAAACCCGCGCCCGCGAACTGGAGGCCGTCTGCCAGGGATCCTGGGCGACAGCTTCGAACTCCGGGTGAACACGGGGCACGCGGCATCCGAAGCCTGGTTCGCCCCGCTCGAACCCCTCCAAATCGAGGACGCCGCTCCGCAGAAAAGTGTAACCACGGCGGCAGGGGTGCGTCTGATACTCAAGAAGTCCGATCAGTTACTGAAGCCGGTTGAGCGGCTTCGGGGTGTGCTGATTCTGTCGCAAGGCGCGTATGTGATTGATGCGCCGGTCGCCGTCGCGCCGGCCAAGAGACCCAAGTAGGGAGAAGTGAGATGAAACGAGGATTCGCTTACGGTGTGACGCTGGTTCTGATGGCTCTGTCCACTGCCGCTCTTGCCGCAAAGGTCGGTGAGCCTGCCCCCAACTTCACGGCCACCGACAGCAACGGCCAAACCCATACGCTGGCTGCCTATCACGGCAAGTTCGTGGTACTCGAATGGCATAACCAGGGATGTCCTTACACGCAGAAGCACTACAACAGCGGCAACATGGAGCGCTTGCAGAAAGAATGGACGCAGAAAGGAGTGATCTGGCTGACGGTGATCTCCTCCGCACCCGGCACACAGGGTTACGTTACCGCCGAGCAGGAGAACGACTACCTGCGCCGGATGAATGCAGCGCCGACGGCGGCGTTGCTCGATCCCACGGGCGACCTCGGCCATCTCTACGGCGCCAAGACCACGCCGCAGATGTTCATCATCAATCCCGAAGGCGTGCTGATCTACGACGGCGCCATCGACGACAAGCCAACCACCGACCAAGCGGACATCCCAATCGCCAGGAACTACCTCGCGCAGGCGCTCAACGAGGCCATGGCGGGCAAGCCGGTCAGCACGCCCACGTCGCGTCCGTACGGTTGCTCGGTCAAGTACGCTCACTAGAACAATCGGTGTGAGCCCAGCGCAAAAATGCAGGTTCGCGCTTCCACCGGCTCGCGCTGATGTTTCCCGCCCGCCCGGCGGCGGCAGATCACCCGCAAAATATGCTCCGAACGAAGCCCGTTCGCACTAGAATAGCCAGCGCATTGGTGGTCTACTTCGGGTCCCGATGATGCGGACTGGGCCGTAGGGCGCGGTTCGCCAGGGAGGCATCATGAAACTGCGATACACGATCTTTGTTCTTGCGCTGATCCCGGTACTGGTGGCCGGGGTTTTCTCAGCCATGCATTGGCCGATGAATGCCGCGGTCATCGCCGTGCTGGGCGGCATCATGATTTGGCTGGCCTACACCAAGTACGCGCGGCGCATCGATCAGGAAATCATCCAGCCTGATCCCAAGAAGGCTACGCCCGCCCGCATGTACATGGACGGCGTCGATTTCATGCCCACCAGCCGGCATGTGCTCTACGGCTATCACTTCAAGTCCATTGCCGCCGCCGGGCCGATCGTGGGCGTGATCACGGCGACCACCCTGTGGGGCTGGATGCCGAGCCTGCTCTGGCTGATCCTGGGCGTGACCTTTATCGGCTGGGTGAGCGACTACTCCGCCATCATGCTGGCGGTACGCAATGAGGGACAGTCGCTCTCTGCGATTGCCCACCGCCTGATTGCTCCTCGCACTCGGATCATCTTCTTCGTGTTCATCTTTTTCTACCTGCTGCTGATTGCCGGGGCATTTATCGGGATTCTGGCGGGCATTCTGGATCCCCGCGCCGATGTTCCCTTCGGCATCTTCATGCTGGCGATCATGGGCTTGCTGATGGGCCAGGCGCTCTACCGCTGGAAGATGGACCTGATCGGGGTGACGGCGGTCGCCATCCTAGTCACGCTGGGTTCGATGGCCATCGGCGCCAAAGGCCTGAGGCCGACCGCGGGAACCACGCCAACTGGCAAACCGGCGACCACCATCGTTTTCGCCGGCGCCGTTAACCATGCCGTGGAAGAGATCAGCAACGGCGTCAACCGCATCACTGGCCAAAGGCCGCTCTACACGGTTACCGACCCGACCCGGTCGGACCCGCGGCTGGCCGCGACGACGCTAACCCCCGAGGGCAAGGTCGTGCCCAAGTATCTGGACTCGAGCGGCGCTATCAAAATGATGCCCTCATTCATCCTGTGGTGCGTGTTCCTGTTCGTTTTCTCTTATCTGGGAACTATCCTGCCCATCTGGCGATTCGCCCAGCCGGTGAATTACATCGGATTCTGGGTCACCTTCCTGACCATCATTTTCTCGGCTCTGGGCGCGGTTCTTGGAGCGGTACGCGGCCTCTTGGGCAATGCGGAGATGATGAAGGCCGTCACCTTCCAGAGCCGAGTGTTCGCCAGTTGGATGCCGATGACGCAGGCCAAAGACGCGGCCGGAAACATCCTGCAGACGCTGCCTGCGATCCAGCCGCTGTGGCCGATGCTGTTCGTGACCATCGCCTGCGGCGCCATCTCCGGCTGGCATGCGCTGTTCGGCTCCATCGGCACGGCACGCCAGTTGGAGTACGAGACCGACGCGCTGCCGGTTGGCGGCGGCGCCATGTTCAGCGAGAACACGCTGGGTCTGCTCTCGCTGGTGGCGGTTTCGATCGTCGGCGGAGCGGGCGCCGGCGCCTTCGCCTCCGGCGTGGGCAAGCTGCTGGGCATCGTCAGCTTCGGCGCGATCCCCATGGCTTACGGCACGGCCCTGGGCTTCGGCTCGTTCGTGGTAATCGTGCTCACGGTGACGCAGCTCGTCTTCCGCATGATGCGCGTCACCCTGGGCGAATGGGTGGGTGAGGTCTGGGTGGGATTCAAGAACGCGCACGTCGCCGCCATCGTTTCTATGCTGCTGACCCTGTTGCTGGTGCTGAGCGGCACCTGGATCTATCTGTGGCAGATGTTCGGCGCCTCCAACCAGCTCATGGCTGCGCTGGGACTGCTGGTGGTAACCCTTTGGCTGCGTTCCACCGGCCGCAATCCGTCGTATGCGCTTTATCCCATGCTCTTCATGTACATCACCACCATGGCGGCGACGCTGGTCACCGCCTACAACCTGTACGCCAGCATTCTCTCGAACCCGAAGATCGCGTCGCAGCCGATTAACAGCATCGGAGCCATCGCGATGATCCTGGTGTCAATGTTGCTGTTCATCGCTGCGGCGGTGATCGCCTACGACGCCTGGCGCGCGTGGCGCAGGATCGGAGGAGAACAGCGGGCAGCGCAACCGGCGATGGCGCACGACTAGGCTGGGCGCGCTACCGCTTGTATCCGATCTTCCTCAGGAACTCCTTGCGTGCGGCAACGTCCACCGCGCCTTCGACGCCTTTGGGAGAGCTCCCGTCGATCACGCCCATCACGCCGCGGCCCTGCGCGCTCGCCGCTACGATCACTTCGACAGGATTGGCGGTCGCGCAGAAGATGGAGCAAACTTCCGGCACGTTGCGGATGACGTTGAGCAGATTGATGGGGTAGGCGTTGCGCACGATGAGGACGAACACGTGTCCGGCGGCGAGCGCCTGCGCGTTACCGACAGCGGCCGCCCGCAGTTCCTCGTCGTTGCCTTCCGAGCGGGTCAGGCACGGGCCGGAACTCTCGTTAAAGGCGATGCCGAACTTCGCCTGCGGCACGGTGCCAACCACGGCTTCGTAAATGTCTTCCACCGTTTTGATGAAGTGCGATTGTCCCACGATGATGTTGGCGTCGGAGGGGAATTCCATGCGTACGGAATCGAACTGCAGCATCGCAGCCTCCTTGCACCCGCCTAGGAAATGTACTCGCGAATGTACTCGTCGCGCGAGCGGGCCAGCTCCTCAGCCGTGCCGTCGAAGATTATTTTGGTGTCGCGCAGGATGAGAAAGCTGGTGTTAACCTCCACGCGCTCGCCTTTCTCGATCGGCCGCATGCGGTTGGCCTGCTTGTCGAAGCAATGCGAGGCCATGATGAAGGCGTCCTGCAGGCGGTGGGTTACCAGCAGCGCGCTGGTGTGATAAACGTCGCGCTGCTTCACCACCAGCTCGATGATGGTGGTGGAGGTGATGGGGTCCAGACCGGCGGTGGGGGAATCGTAGAGCAGCACCTCGGGATGAGTGATGATGGCGCGGGCGATGGCCACCCGGCGCCGCATGCCTCCGGAGAGCTCCGAGGGGAACATGTCGATCGTGCGCTCCAGTTCGACGAAGCGCAAGGCTTCGAGCACCCGCGCTTCCACCTCCGCCTCCGGGGTGCCTTCCTCGATCAGCCGGTACCCCACGTTTTCCTTGACGGTCAGGGAGTCGAACAGCGCGCTTTCCTGGAACACCATCCCGATCTGGCGCCGCAGCGCGAACAGGTCTTGCTCGCGCATGGCGGTAACGTCGTTTCCCAGGACGTAGATGTGCCCGCTGTCGGGCTTCTGCAGGCCAAGCGCCATTTTCAGGATGAGGGTCTTGCCGGTGCCGGCGACGCCCAGCATGATTTTGGTCTCGCCGTGCTCCAGGTGGAACGAGATCCCCTCCAGCACCCGGTTCTCCTCGAAAGCGAGGCTGACGTTGTCGAAAGTGATGGCCTTCTGCGGGACGGGCTCAACCGTGAGCAAGCCGGCGGAGCTGGGAGCCAGAGGGGTGGACATGGGCGAGCTAATCCAGCAAGGCCATCAGCAGTTTGGTGACGAAGAAGTCGGCCACCAGCAGCAGCACCGACGACGCCACCACCGCCTGCGTGGTAGAGCGGCCAACTCCTTGCGTGCCGCCTTTGGTGGTCAGGCCGAAATAGCAGCCCACCGTGGAGATAATGTAGCCGAATATCGTCGGCTTCAGCAGCCCCATGAAGACATCGGCAAAGCGCAGCTTCTCCCAGGCCGTGGTCCAGTACTGGGCGGAATCCAGGCCGAGGATAAAGCGGCTCACCGCCCAGCCGCCCGCCAGCCCCACCAGATCGGAGATGATGGTCAGGAAGAACAGCATGGTCGCGGTGGCGACCACCCGCGGCGTCACCAGCTTCTTGGAGGGATCGGTGCCCAGGGCGCGCATGGCATCGATCTGCTCGGTCACCACCATGGAGCCCAGTTCGCTGGCCATGCCGCTGGCGTTGCGCCCGGAGACCATCAGGCCGGTGAGCACGGGGCCGAGTTCGCGGACCATGGAAAGCGACACCAGTTGCCCGGTGAGCGAGAGCGAGCCGAACTGCTCCAGCGTGGCCGAGGTCTGCAGGGCCAGCACCGCGCCGGTGAAGAAGCCGGTCAGGATCACAATGGGCAGCGAACCCACGCCGATTAGGTCCGCCTGCATCAGGGTGTCGGCGAAGTAGCGCGGGCGGCTGAAGATGTTGGTGAGGGAGCGCCAGGCGAGCACCGAGTAATCCTGGACCGTCAGGACCGACTGCTTCGCGTAGTCCAGTGGCGAGATCAGTTCCATGCAGGCCAAGCGAATATAGCAGAGGCGGCGTGCGGAAAAAAGCAGGGGAATTGCGTCGTGCAAGCCGAACGCATCCGCCGCAGCAATGTCCGTATCATCCCCGGGAAAGACGCATACCAACGCGTAGCCCCGACGAGGAATCGGCAGGCGCGGAGCGCCGGCACGCAACACCCCAAGCCGGAAGGTTTTGGGTATCCTAAGTATCGCGACAGAAACCAGCCCCGCGCGCGGCGCTTACTTCGCCGGCAGGGCGAGGTCTTCGAGACGCGCGCCCTTCTTGGCGACGTAGAAGGCGAGAGCCTTAACGGGTGCGCTGGCGCTGGCGTTCTTCACGTTGTGCACTTGGCCAGGCCCGGTGGTGAACGCCTCGCCTGCCTTAAGGGTCTGTCGGGGCTTGCCCTGAATCTCCAGGATGACCGAGCCATCCAGGATATACACGATCTCATTCCCGGACTGGGTGTGCTTGCCGCTCTCTTTTCCGGGTGGCACTTCGCGGAGCACCAGGATGGCTTCCATTCCTTTGGCGCTCGCCAGCTCCGTCCGTGCTAGTACTGTGCCGCTCTTCAATCCTTCTTGGGCACTCACCATGCGACTGCCGAGCAAGCCCAGCACCGCGCCCAGTGCCAAGGTGATCGCGAACAAAAAGATGCGCTTCATGGAGGCTCTTTTCTGAATGCGTGCGCATACTATCACAGCTCGTAGATCGGACATCAACGACGTTCGCTCCGCTTTGGGAAGGAGCTGTGTCGTACGGGTAGCGCGAGAATCTTTAAGATTTGCAGCGCGCCGCGAGCAGGCCGGTGGCGGCTGTGAGGTCGATGTCTGCGATGAGCAGTCCTTCTTTACCGTAGGGCTGGTAGCTGAGCAGCGCGCCATCGGGACGCACCACCGCCGAAGTGGTCGGCGACCCCTCGCTCGCACAGTTTACAGACGCGAAGTAGCAGGTGTTCTCGGCGGCGCGGCACAACATTGCTTTCTCATGGAACGAGTTCGCAGGATCGGCGAAGCTGGACGGCACGTAACTGCCGGGCTCGGCTACGTGGAAATGAGGGTGGAACACGACCTGTGCGCCGCGGCGTGCGGCCCAGCGGACGGTTTCCGGATAGCGCCATCCCTCGTGGCAGATCGCAATCCCAAAGGTCAGCGGACCGGTTTGGAAAATCCGCCTTCCGGAACCGAACGAATAGGTGCCTTCCTCGGAGGGATCAAGTTGGACTTTGTCCTGGAAACCGGCGATCGTTCCGTCTCGATTGATGACCAGTGCGGTTGCTATCAGCGCGCCATCGACGATGCGTTCGGTGCCGAGAACAACCGCGAGGTTTGCCTTCGCGGCGGCGGCGGCAATGGACGACCAGGCGCGTTCCAGGAAGGCAGGGTCCGGGGGCGGCGGCGACTTCCCCAATCCTCGGTAGCCGGGAACGAAGCATTCCGGAAAGCAGATGAGGCCGGCGCGCTCGATGGACGCTTGAGCGATAGCTTCCTCGGCGAGAGTGACCGACTCCTCGGGAGTCGCCGGGAACCGGAGGTTGGCGAGTGCGATCCGAACCGTGTCCATTCCATAGTCCAACCCACATCTGCCAAATTCGGGCAGATGTGAGGCACCGTTCTTACTACTCCCGGCCCTTGCGCTTGATCTCGATGTTGAGGCGTTTGATCTTCTGATTAAGCGTGGAGAGCGGGATGTGGAAGCGGTCGGCGGCTTCGGTCTGGTTCCAGTTACAGCGCTCCAGCATGTTGACGATGATGCGGCGCTCGCAGTCCTCGACGATGTCGAAGAGGCTGGCGTCGGGGCTGGAGTCGAACACGCGCGCCGCGGCGTCGCGTCCGGTCACGCTGGGCGGCAGCAGCTCGGCGCCGATGGCCGCTCCCGAGGAGAGCACCACCGCGCGCTCCACCACGTTTTCCAGTTCGCGCACGTTGCCGGGCCAGTCGTAGTCCATGAGCGGGCGCAGGGCGTCGGTGGAGACTTGCTTGGGCGCATGGCCGTTCTCGGCGCAAAACCGCTGCAGGAAGTGCTCCACCAGCAGCGGGATGTCCTCGCGGCGGTTGCGCAGCGGCGGCAGTTCGATGGTGATGACGTTCAAGCGATAGTAGAGATCCTCGCGGAAGCGGCCTTCCTGCACCAGTTTCTTGAGGTCCACGTTGGTGGCGGCAATGACGCGCACGTCTACCTGCAGTTCGTGCACGCCGCCCAGGTGCATGAACTTGCGGTCCTGCAGCACGCGCAGGATCTTGGCCTGGGTCTCCAGGCCCATGGTGCCGATTTCGTCCAGGAACAGGGTGCCGCGGTCGGCCACCTCGAACAGTCCCTTCTTGGAGACGACGGCGCTGGTGAAGGCGCCTTTAACGTGGCCGAAGAGCGTGGATTCCAGCAGGTCGGTGGGCATGGAGCCGGCATTGACCGGCACGAACGGCCGGTCCTTGCGCGGGGAGTTCATGTGGATGGCTTTGGCGATCAGCTCTTTGCCGGTACCGCTCTCGCCCTGGATGAGGATAGTGGAGCGGCTGGGCGCTACCTGTCCCACCAGGTCGAGGATGCGCAGCATGGGCTCGCTCTTGCCCACGATGTTCTGGAAGTTGTAGCGCTGCTTGAGGGCGCGCTTGAGCTGGATGTTTTCTTCCTCGACCCGGCGGCGGGCGATGACGGCGCGCACGTCGGCCAGCAGCTTCTCGTTGTCCCAGGGCTTCTGGATGAAGTTGGCGGCGCCGGCCTGCATGGCGTTGACGGCATTCTCCACCGTGCCGTAGGCAGTAATCATGATGACGGCGAGCTGCGGGTCGCGCTCGCGAATCTCGGCGAGCACTTCCAGGCCATTCTTGCCGGGCAAGGCCAGGTCGAGCAGCACCAGGTCAAAGGGCTGGCCGGCGATGCGCGCCAGGCCGTCCTCGCCGCTCTCGGCGGCATCGATGCGGTAGCCTTCCAGCTCGAGTAGGGTCTGTAGCGACTCGCGGATCTCGGATTCGTCGTCGATGATCAGGATCGACGCCGGGGATGCGCCTTCCTGATTCGGAATTATGCTTTGCATTACTGCCATTTCAGCCATTAGGAGTGCCTCATTGCCTCGACGCCCAAGATAGTTTGGTTGAGGCTGTCATCCTTCGCGAGCCGAGGGCGAGCGGAGGATCTGACGCGAATGCCTGCGCCACCTGAACCGGTTGTGCGGACTGGTATGCCAGATTCTCCCGCCTCGCTTTGGTTGGCGGAAGAATGACAGCTTGTTGGAGTTCTCCCCCACACTCCAAAACCGTGTCCTTCCCAGGCAAATCCGTCCGCCAGCAGGCGATTCACCCTCACGCGCTCACCGCCTTTCTTACCCGCGGGAATTCCAGGTGGAAAGTCGTTCCGGCGCCGGGCTGGCTTTCCACGCGGATCTTGCCGGCGTGTTCCTGGATGATGCCGTAGGTCACGGACAATCCCAGGCCGGTGCCGCGGTTCTGACCTTCCCGCGGCGCCGTCTTGGTAGTGAAGAACGGATCGTAGATGCGGGCGATGTGTTCGGGCGCGATGCCGGAGCCGCTGTCCGAGACCGACACGTTGATGCCGCCGCCGTTGGCGGTCGCCACCGTCAGCTTGCCCCCGGTGGGCATGGCGTCCTTGGCATTCAGGAACAGGTTCAGGAAGACCTGCTGCAGGCGTCCGGCATTGCCCTGCACCGGCGGCAGCCCAGCGGCGAGTTCGTGCTTCACCTCGATGCGGGCGGTCTTGAACTGGTGCTCGAGCAGGGTGAGCGTGTCGTGGATCACCTTGTTGATGTCGATCTCGCCGAACTCGGTGCCGCTGGTGCGCGAGAAGTTCAGCAGGTTGTTGACGATCTCGGAGGCGCGGAAGGTCTGGCGGGTGATCTTCTCCATCAGCGCCGACTTCTTCTCATCGCCGGTGAGCTGCTTGGCCAGCATCTGCGCATAGGAGGAGATCACCGCCAGTGGGGTGTTGACCTCGTGGGCCACGCCGGCGGCCAGCAGGCCGATGGACGACATCTTGTCGGCCTGCGTCAGTTGCGCTTCCAGAGCCACCCGCTCAGTGATGTCGTCCACGATGATCAGCCGTCCGATCACGTGGAAGCGGCGTGTCACCAGCGGGGCGATGGCAATGTTGGTGATGCGGGCGGCGCCCGTAGGCGTCTCCAGGCGGAACTTGTAGAGGTTGTGGATGCCGGCGGCCTGCCGCACCCGGTAGAAGTTTTCCACGAACGATGCCGGCAGCACTTGGCTGAGCACGCGTCCCAGGACATCGGCGCGCGGTTTGGCGTACATAACCTCCATCTGCGAGTTCCAGGACTCGATGCGGTCTTCCAGGTCCACCGCCAGCACGCCCACGCTGATGGACTCCACGATGTTCTCGTTGAAGTCCTTCAGGCGCTCATACTGCACCACCTTCTGCTCCAGCGAAGCGTAGAGGCGGGCGTTCTGGATGGCGATGCCGATGTAGCCGGCCAGCGTCTCCAGCAACTCGACGTCTTCGCTGGAGAGAAAGTCGCCCTCGATCGTCTTGCCCAGGCCGAGCACGGCGATGGTGCGGTGCTGCACCGTGCAAGGGATGTAGTAGTTCAGGTCCAAGCGGGCGATGGCCTGCTGCGCAGTCGGCGATTCGCGCAGCGCCTGATGC
Source organism: uncultured Acidobacteriota bacterium (assembly GCA_963808725.1). GTDB lineage: Bacteria > Acidobacteriota > Terriglobia > Terriglobales > Acidobacteriaceae > JAHFUA01. The sequence continues at coordinate 181,533 of CAWEGO010000001.1, forward strand.
GTGTTCTCGTAGAACAGGTGGCTGGCCTCGAACCGCTCCCGCTCGAGAAAACCCAGATCGAGCGCGCCGGTGTCGGAGATGCCGAACGACTTGGCGAGGCGGAAATGCTCGGGCTGCTCGGAGCCGGCCAGGAACACGGCGATGCGGTCCACCAGCAGGGTGCGCGAGAGGCGGTCGGTCACCGAACCGAGCATCTTGTCGAGATCGGTCTCGGAACTCAGGTCGCGGCCGAACTCGATCAGGGTGCGCCGGTAGTCGTAACGCTTGCGGTAGAACACGCGGTCGAGGCGCTCCTGGATCCAGTTCTTCATGGGCTCGAACAGGAGCGCGGCTACGATCATGGCCACCACCAGGCCGGCGGGCCCAGCGCCCGGTATGCGCGTGTGCACAATCTCGGCTGCCACGCCCACCGCGCCGAAATAGAGACCCAGAATGGACGCCGCCGCCAGGGTGTAGGCCATGCCGCGCTTGAAGATGATGTCTACGTCCATCAGCCGGTAGCGGACGATGGCGTAGCCGAAGGTCAGGGGCAGGAACACCAGCGAGAAAGCCGAAACCGTCATCAGTCCGCTGGGCAGAGCGCCGGCCAGGAACGGGATGACATAAAACAGCGTGAACGGGGTGATCGCCAGGATAGTGCCGCGGGTCACCCACTTGAGCTGCTGGCGCAGGATGGGAGTGTGCGCCCGCCGGTAGGTGCTCCAGAACACCACCGCCGCCACCGCGAACAGCGTGGCCAGATAGAACATCTCCACCCGGTCCAGGTTCCAGCGCAGCAACTCGGTGGCGGCGCGCGTCCGCAACACCCATACGTGGAATCCCAAGAGTAGCAGTCCGGGCAGGTAGACCAGCGGCACTACAGAGCGGTGCCTGCGGACGAACTCCTTGGGCTCAGGGAAGGTCAGCGCGAAGTGCAGGAACAATGCCGGCTGCAACAACCAGGCGACCGCGTTCGCCCAGTAGATGATCTGGTCAAACGCGCTCCAGTTGCCGACATAATGGAGCGAGTAGAAAACGAACGAGACCAAGCAGAAGACATAGAAGTGCGTGGACTTGGGCGCGCTCCAGCGCCGGAGCAGAACGTAGAGGCCGATGCCGAGATAAACCAGCGCGATCAGCCGGAAGCCGTTATTGAGCGACTTGTCGGCCGGCACCAGGATGATGGAGACGTTGAGCGGCACCTCATTACGCACCAGCGAGTAGGTGGCGCTGGTCCAGACCCCGGCGCGGAAGACGCGCTTGGCCAACTGGGGAGCGGTGTTGACGGTCTGGTTGTTAACCGCGACCAGTTCGTCGCCTTGCTTGATGCCCGCCTTCTCTCCCGGACTGCCAGGCACCACCCGCTGCGCGCGCAGCCAGCCCTCGTGCTCCGCCCACCAGACGCCGTCGTAAGGAACCTGGAACTGGATTTCCTTGCGAGAGTTCAGGACCGCGAAGATGACCGCCGTCAGCGTGCAGAAGGCCAGAATCACGGCGGAAAAGCGGATTTGGAACTCTCGCGTCATGGGCGGCTGCGGCCGGTGTGCGCGCGGACGCACGTCTCCTCTAGGCACAGAGTGCAACTTCGGTTCCAGCGCAGTGCTCATACCAGTCAGGCTAACCGTATCATCTGCTGAGAGTTACAGAATTATAGTTGCATTTCCCTGGCGAGACTACAGTTTTTGGAATCCGCATCCGGATAAATGGATATTCCTCCAGATCGCTGGCGGGCCGGATTTGGCGAAAAAAACGGGGAATCTAGAAAGACTCCCCAATAACAGACGCGACAGAGGCGATGTCACTTATTTGGACGGTAGCCGGGGCAGTCCGGTTGCCCGGCCTAACGTGGTGAATAACCGCCGCCAGGCAGGTTTGGAGGAACGGCTTTCGCCCTTGTAGTCTATCGGCTGTGCGGTCGAAGTTTGGCCTAGGGAGACGGGCCGTATGCACTGGCTGTTCAACGTCCTGGCTGGCCATTTTCGCGAGTGGGGCTACTGGACGGTTCCGGTGGTGCTCCTGCTGGAGAATGCGGGCGTGCCCGTGCCCGGCGAAAGCGTCCTCCTGTTCGCCAGTTTTCTGGCCTATGACGAGGGCAAGCTGCACCTGCCCTATCTCATTCTGCTGGGCATAGCGGCTTGCACCGTGGGCGACAACCTGGGCTACCTGCTGGGACGCCTTGGCGGACGGCCACTGCTGGAACGCCATCAGCACATCTTCCGCATCAGTGACCGCACCGTCCGCCGGGGCGAGCGCTTGTTCGAGCGCCATGGCCATGTGGCCATCTTCTTTGCGCGATTCATCTTCGGCCTGCGCATCATCGCCGGGCCGCTGGCCGGGGTGCTGCGCATGCCCTGGAGGCAGTTCGTGATCTTTAATTTCCTGGGAGCATCGCTGTGGGTGACCACCATCTCGCTGGTGGGCTACTGCTTCGGCAGCCAGTGGAACACGCTGGTGAAGGTGATGGGACGGGTGAACCTGGTGATCGCCATCTTGGTGCTGGCAGTGCTGGTGTTCGTCTGGCATCGCTATCGGGAGAGGGTGGCGGACGAGCAGGGTTAGGAACCATTGTGCTTGGTCTTACTGAAAAGTTCCTCCCCACTTTGAGGTGTCATCCTTCGCGAGCTGAAGGCGAGCGGAGGATCTAACAACAGGCCTGCACGCCACGAGATCGGGTTGCGCCGACCACATCACCAGATTCTCCCGCCTCCCTCTGGTCGGCGGAAGAATGACATTTGATTTCCTGAACTGAGATTGCCGAGACGAGAAAGCTATGTGTCTATAAGAGAGTTCACGACAGCGAGATCAGCGGCGAGCGGGCCCGGAAGCGAGGCAGAAACGGCCGCGAGGTGATCTGGCCTCCAAAGCTCGCGTCCCAGCGGCCGGGAATTTGCTGGTGGCACTTCGGACAGGCTCCGTCGGGCGTGAGATGGTAGCCCCGGATGAAGTAACCGAAGCGCTCCACCAGCAGCGTCTTGCAGTTCGGGCAGTACGTGTTTTCGAGGTCTCCCACCTGGCCCGGCAGGTTCCCCGCATAAACAAAACGCAGGCCGGCGCCGCGGCCGATGGCAGCGGCGCGCAGCAGGGTCTCCGGCGGCGTGTCTTCGGGGTCCGTCATCTTGTAGTCCTGGTGGAAGGCGGTGACGTGCCAGGGAATCTCGGGTGAGACGCCGGCCAGGAACTCCGCCATCCGCTTCAGCTCATCATCGGAATCATTGAAGCCGGGGATGAGCAGGGTCACGATCTCCACCCAGAATCCCATCTCGTGCAGGCGGCGAATGGTCCGAGGATGGGCTCGATGCGGCCGCCGAGCTGGCGATAGTGGCGGTCGTCGAAGCTCTTCAGGTCCACCTTGTAGAGATCCGACCCAGGGGCGCAGGAATTCCAGCACCTGCGGGGTGCCGTTGCCGTTGGAGACGAAACCGGTCTCCAGGCCCGCCGCTTTGGCCTCCTGGAAGATGGCCACCGCCCACTCGCTGGTGATCAGCGGCTCGTTGTAGGTGCTCACCACCACCTTGGCGCCCAGCTCGCGGGCTTCGTGCACCAGCGCTTCCGGCTCGACCGGGAGCGGTGGCGAAACCGCCTCGGGATCGCGTAGTGCCTGCGACGTTACCCAGTTCTGGCAGTAGGAGCAGTGCAGGTCGCAGCCCAGCATGCCGAAGCTATAGGCCAGACCGCCGGGATGGGCGTGGAAGAAAGGCTTCTTCTCGATGGGATCGCACTGCACCCCGCCCACGTATCCCCAAGGCACGTAGAGCGTCCCGCCCTGGTTGTAGCGGACCTTGCACACGCCGGGCTGGCCGTCGGCGATCGGGCACTCGTGTCCGCAGGAGTAGCAGCGCACGCGGTTGCGGTCGAGCTTTTCGTAAAGCTCAGGCGCCGCCTCGCGGACTTTCTGATCGAGGATTTGTTTCAGCGTAGCCATAAAAGAGGGCTCCCGCCGTCCTGTATAAGAAAATCTTACTCCTATTACGTCGAGTGTAGCGCCGGTTGGTAGTGGGTCAGTTTCCGGGTGAACCTGTTTACAGGTCGTTGGGGATTACTTGTGAGATGGCGATTTATCACCAATTACACATGCGAAAACTGGCAGGACGTGTGTTATCAGCGCGATGCGGAAGGCAACGGTTCCAGTTGGATGTCGAATAGTTTCCGCTCACCAGCCGCCAATCTCAGGACCGGGCGCGACGCGCGAGAGGCATCCGTGTACACCCAGCCCTTGTAGCCTTTAGCCATCGCGAGCACCAGAACGTCACAGTTCGGCGGAACAGGTACGTGAAATTCTCCATTAACCAGTGTCGAACCTGAGCCACTGCCGCCACCATCAATAGCGATGTACTCTAGTTGGCCCTGAATAGGCTTGCCTGTGAGTTTGTCCGTCAACGAACCAACGAGGAGGCCGCCATGCGAACGAAGCAGGATGGTCACGTTCGGCCACGGCTGGTCTGCGCTGACCGTGACGACTTCCGGCCAAGATTCGGAGTATCCATCTGCGTTGAGTGCAAACACCTGATACGTTCCCCATTTCAAGTGCTCGATGGTGAACCGCCCTTCATCGTCCACAGAGCCGCACGTGGTGTTGCCGGGGCGCACGGACGCGCACGGGGTTGCTCTTTTGGCGGGTTGACCGTCCTCGGTTAACACGAAACCCGTGATTCCACCGTCTATTGCGGAGGGAGCGTCAACCTGCGCCCAGCCAGAGGGATGCGGGAACTCGATTTCAACGTCCGTGGCCACTGTCATCGGAGCGTCATTCTCGGCGAACGGCTTGTACTTCCACTTCTTTACTGCCTCAACCGCAGACGCCACGAGTATCGGATGGCCGGAGATTACCTCGACCGATGAAACGTCACCCGAAGGCGAGATGACGATATGGAGTTTCACCTTACCGCCAATCCTCGCTGCTTTTGCAAGAGCGGGCACGGTGGGTTCGACGCGTTGTGTGATATGAGCGTCAGCCTCTGCGGGGGATATGGCCTTCTGGGGAGCTGCTTCGGCCAAGGCCGCCGCTGCCAGGAGCGACGTCAGAATCAGCGATGATAGGCTGCGAATCATTGTCGGATAGTAGCAGACAGACTTGCCGGGAAATAAGTCTTTACACCCGCGTAGACTCGGTTTCCGTTGGCTGGCGATAACAGGCGTTATCACAACTAATCGTGGGGAGACCCGCACGATGAAGCTGCCCTGGCGATTGCTTGTCAAAAGCCAGAGGCCGGTTCTATACGGCGCTGGTCGAGTAGAATTCCTACCGGACCACATGCGGCAGGCCATCCAATCGGCGCTTTCCGGGATCGAGCGCGGGGCGTGGATACGCTTCTTCGTCGCTCTCGCCGGGCTGGGGCTCGCTTTTGTCGCGGCGCTGTTCTCTACGGTTACGCGGCAATCCGGAAACATAGTCGCCACCGCCGTGCTGGCCTCGCTGGCGCTGGTTTTGGCGGGTGTTGTGGCGGTGACCACGGTGCCGTACCTGGCGCGGCGAGTGGCGATTGCCCGGGTGCGCGATGCTCTGGACTATGACGTCACCCGCGAAGGCCTGTTCTATTCCGTCTTCGTGCTGCTCATCGGAGTGGCGGCGCTCAACACCGGCAACAATCTGTTGTTCATCGTGGTTTCGGCGATGCTGGCCGCCATTGTGGTTTCAGGTGTCGCCTCGGCGAGCGTGCTGCGCGGGCTGGAGTTGGACGTTTCCGTTCCGGCGCACGTGTTTGCGGGCTCGACCTCCCTCGCTCGCCTGACGTTGCACAATCGCCGCCGGCGCGCGCCGTCGTTTTCCGTCAGCATAGTTCCACCGCGACCGAAGCCGGCGAGCAGGCGCTGGTCGTTGGAGCGCTCGAGCGTCAGCCTTCCGCTTAACGCCGAACCCGGCCAGGAATGGATACGCATGCCCGACCTGCAGTTGCGGGCCCGGCGCGAGATCGTTTCGGCGCCGGCAATCTTCAGTACTCCCGTGTACTTCCCGTACATTGCCTCCCGGAGCGCCGTCACCGCCGACGTGGAACTGCGTTTCGATCGCCGCGGCCGCTATCAGCAGGAGAGTTTCGGCATCGCCACACGCTTCCCGTTCTCTTTCCTGGTCAAGACGCGGCGGATCGCGCTGGCTCGCGAGGTCATCGTGTACCCCTCGGTCGAGCCGCCCGACGAGATGTTCGAGATTCTGCCCATGATCACCGGGGAGTTCGAAACTTTCGTGCGCGGACGCGGGCACGACCTCCACAGCATCCGCGAGCACCTGCCGGGAGACTCGGCGCGCCACGTGGACTGGAAGGCGACGGCCAAATCCATGTCGCTGAAGGTGCGCGAGTTCACCCGCGAGGACGAGCGCAAGCTGCGCATCGTCTTCGACAATCCTGCGCCCGGCGTGGTGCCGCATGCGGCGTACGAGCAGGCGGTCGAACTGGCCGCTTCTCTGGGCTGGCACTTCGCCGACGAGCCCACGGAACTCTCCTTCGCGGCGCCGGGCTATGGCGGATCCGACGATATGTACGAATTCCTGCGCTACCTCGCCCTGGTCCAGCCCGGAGCCGGCCAACCACCCCAAGACGCCAAAACCGGGCGTGTCGGGGACCCCGGCGAATCCATTCTCGATCAGCTCGAAGTTACCGACGATTACAACGTCATCCTTACCGCGCGTCCGCGGGGCAGCATTCCCACCCGCTTGTGGGCGTGCTCCTACTTCGTGTTCATGAATCAGTAGCCCGGAGTCGGGCCGGCAATCAGGACTGCTGCTTTCGCCTCGGCAGTAGTATGATGTGTCCCCCTGCCGGGGGGGCGGCGCCTGGCCAAGCGCGGAGGAGCTTATGGCGAAGATCTATGACCTGATCAAGGACAACCAAACCCAGACCATCAGGGCGGACCAGTCCGTGCTGGAAGCCGCGCGGGAGATGGTGGCCAGCAACATTGGCGCGGTTCCGGTGCTGCGCGATGGCGAACTGGTCGGCATCTTCTCCGAGCGCGACATCATGAAGCGGGTGGTGGCCGAGGGCCGCGATCCGGCGCGCACCCGCGTATCCGAGGTCATGACCGCCGATCCCCTCAGCGTAGATATGCGGGAAGGCATTGAGCACTGCATGGTGCTGATGAAGGAGCACGGCTTCCGCCACCTGCCTATCTGCGACGGCAAGAAGCTGAAAGGGATCGTGTCGCTGCGCGACATCCTGTTGCGCGACCTGACCGAGAAGGATGAAGAGGTCAGGTTGATGCGCGCCTACATTCACGGCAGCTAGGTCCCGCGCAGCACTACACCAACTTCTCGGCCTTCGCCACGTCCGAAACGCCCAGCACGATGAGCGCGCGTTGCTCGCCTTTCACGATCGAGCCATAGGCATAGAGAACGTTGACATTGGCGTCGGCGAGTTTGCGGGTCACCTTGCCCAGCGCGCCCGGCCGGTCGGTGATGCGCAGCGCGATGGCCTCCTCTTCGCGATAGGGAAGCTGCATCGTCTCCAGTACTTTCTTGGCGGCGGCCAGAGGGGTAGCAACCAGGCGGAGACCGCCGGGTTGGTCCGGCGCCGCCATGATGGCGGTAATGTTGACGGCTTTGCTGGCCAGCTCGGAGCAGATGTTGGCCAGGGTGCCGGGCTTGTGTTCGGCTTGGATGAGCAACTGGGTGATGCGCGCCATGTGTGCCTCCAATGGGAGCAAGAGTGCAGCACATCGGCGGCTGTCCGTCAACTCCGGCCCTGGGTCGCGCAAGTCGAAAAGCAATCTCGCTTAGATCGCCCTGTTCGCCTGACGGCCTAGCTCTTTTTCCACATTGACAAAAAAGGCATACCGTGTGGGATAATCGCAAACCATTTTTTCCTGTTTTAGGAGATGCCCTTTTATGCCTGGGGGAGAAGATATTCACACCCTGATTGCGCGACAGGACAGCACCGCTCTGCGCCAAATGGCCGGAGAGGCGCGGAAACCGGAGGCGCGAATGTTCCTGGCTCTGCTGGCAGAGATGGTCGACCAACAGCAGAAGAAGAGCATACAGTTGAAGAGGACTGCTTAACTGGCGGGCAGCCCCGAGAGTAGGCTCACCGAAGGGAGATCTATGGCCTATTACTTTGAGTTCGATTCCAGCAACCGCATCCTGCGCTGCAGATTCGAAGGGGATGTTAGCGATGAAACCCTCAAGGAGTGTTACGACGTTGCAGGCAGGTACGCGGCCCTCACCGATCCTGGCGCCGGCATCATGGATTTCTCGAACGTAGATTCTTTCAATGTTTCCTCCCAAATGGTGCGAGAGCTGGCACATCGCGGCCCCGTCATGCCGGGCTCCTGCCCCCGCTTTCTGGTGGCGCCGTCCTCTCACACGTACGGCCTGGCGCGGATGTTTCAGCAATGCGGAAGTGAAGCGCGTCCGGAGTTGCACGTAGTGCGCAGCGTGGATGAGGCCTACACCCTCCTCGGAGTGCGGGAGCCACAGTTTGAGCCCGTGGGAGCAGGTAGCGCAATTCCTAGCCGGCAAGTCCCCATTTTTGCGCGAAAAGCCAGGGCGTAACCTCCGCCGCGGCCGTCCAAACCGAGGCTATGAAGGCCTGTCTGGCCGCAACCCCGCCGCCAGGGCTTCCGGATCGCTGATCGGGGGCTGGCAAGCGAAATTTGAGCACACCACCGCGACCGGCTGACCTGCCTTTACCTCCGGCAAGTTGGGGATGGTTTCGGCGAGCGCCGGTGGCAGGTTCTGCGGCGTCGCTTCGTTCTCTCCCGGAATGTGCAGCACTGCCTTGCCCAGCGCGAAGGGGGCGACGGCGGCGGCATAGAGCTGGTCCGCCTGTCCGCCGCTGCCGACCACCACCACTTGCGTGTGCGGCGTGCTGAGCAGGCAAGCGGCGATGCCGTAGGTGCCGGCGAAGATCCCGTACTGCTCCGCCATGCCGGCGAAGACCTCCAGCGTCTGCCGCGCCTTTTCCCGATAGCTCTCCTCGTGGGTGTAAGCGTGCAGCCGCAGCAGCGCGATGGCGGCGGCGGAGTTGCCGGCCGGGGTGGGCGAATCCTGGAAGGGCTTGCGCCGCGCCGAAAGCGCTCCGATCTCCGATGCACTGGGTGCCCCATCCTTGGCCGGTTTTGCCAAGGGTGGGGATTTTGATTTTTCGACATCGAAGAACCCGCCGCCGGACTGGTCATAGAAGCGCTCGATCATGGCATCACCGATGCGGCGCGCAAAGTTGAAGTAGCTGAGTGCGGCCGTGGCTTCATAGGCATCGAGACAGGCAATCGTGGTGAAGGCGTAATCATCCAGCAGTCCGGGGACGTTGCGATGCTTGGCCTGCGGGTCGGAATAGGCGACCACGTGCTTCAGCCCGCTCACAGGGTTCCACGCTTCTGACAAAATGCGGTCCAGCGAACGCAGCGCGAAGTGGCGGGCTTCGTCCAATTGCAGGACTCGCGCAGCATCCAGATAAGCGGAGACGCAAAGCGCGTTCCAGTTTACATACACCGTTTTGTCGACATACGGGGTCGGACGCTTGAGCCGCGCGGCCAGCATCTTCTGCCTGGCGGAATCGAGCAGCGCGCGCACCCGCTCGGCCGGCGTGCCCATGCGGGCAGCGATCTCCTCCACCGAAGAGCGCACGTGCAGCACGTTCTTCTGCGGGTTGTGGTGCATCTCGCCGATTTCGCCGATGTCGTAGTGATAGCCGGCAACCTGAAGTTCGTCTTCGCTGAGCACGGCGCGGCCTTCTTCGAGCGTCCAGGTGAAGTAGTCGCCGTCGTCTTCCATGTTGATGTCGGCGTCCTGCGAGGCGTAGAAGCCGCCGCGCTGGCGGTCGCTGAGCACCTCGTCCATCCAGCGAATGATGTCGCGCGCCACCTCGGCGAAGAACGGCTCGCCGAGCGCCTGCCAGGCGTGCACGTAGTTCTTCAGCAGCTCCGAGTTGTCATAGGACATCTTCTCGAAGTGCGGCACCACCCAGCGCTCGTCCACCGAATAGCGATGGAAGCCGCCGGCGAGCTGGTCGTAGACGCCGCCGCGCGCCATGTGCGTAAGCGTGGTCTCGATGACGGTTTTCAGGTGCGGCTCGCCGCTGCGCGCGTAGCGGTCGATCACCAGGTCGAGGATGGCCGCGTGCGGAAACTTGGGCGCCGTGCCGAAGCCGCCGTGCTCCACGTCGAACAGGCGCGTGGCCGAGCGCACGATGGTGTCCACGATACGCGGAGAGAACTCCGCCGAACGCCCGCTGAAGGACTCGGCCTGCGAGAGCGCGTTCATCACCATGTCGGCTTGTTCGCTGACGTCGGCATGTTTCTCGCGGAAGGCGCCGGCGATGGACACGAGCACGCGCTTGAAGCTGGGGCGGCCCATGCGTTCATCGGGCGGGAAGTAGGTGCCGCCGTAGAAAGGCTTGCCGTCGGGGGTGAGGAACGCGGTGAGCGGCCAGCCGCCCTGCCCGCTGATGGCGGAGACGGCGGCCTGGTAGCGGCTGTCGATGTCGGGGCGCTCGTCGCGGTCCACCTTTACCGCGATGAAGTTCTCATTGACGATGCGCGCCACCTCGGGATCGTCGTAGGACTCGTGGTCCATCACGTGACACCAGTGGCACCACACCGCGCCGATGTCCAGCAGGATGGGCTTGTTCTCGCGCTGCGCCGCAGCGAAGGCTTCCTCGCCCCACTCATGCCAGTGGATAGGCTGGTGCATGGCCGAGCGCAGATACGCAGAAGCCGCTTGCGCGAGCGTGTTGGTAGACATATCCGGACAAGTTTACAGGAACAGATTGATGCAGAGGGTGTTTGGGCGGTTCGTGGGGGGGGGCAGTTTTCGGTTGAATGAAGGCGACCCTCAGAGACTACTTGTGGTGTGGCGATTTATCGACAGTTACTGTCACGTATAGGGGGCGGCGGTGGCGGCGGTAGTTGCTGCCACGAACGCAACGCGTCAGGGGGAATCTCATAGACGCGAAGGTGTATCCACGCTAAGAGTCCAATCACCAGGAGCAGCAGGCTGACAGGAGAGCCCGCGATGAGCTTGCGCGATGGCCTATGCCCAGCTCCTTGTATTCCTCCGACAAGAAAGAATGATTTTATCGGCAGTAATAACGCGATCACCATCAATAAGAAGATCAGCACTGATTCCACCGCGTCTCGGGGAACTCCTGCCTCGTAGATCGCGCTGTAGAGCACCTCCGGGAAAGCTACAACCCAAGGCGCCGTGAACCATGGCAATACAAAAAGCGGGAATGCCCAAGCCCATGCAAGGACAAACATCACAAGCCATGCCCAGCGAACGCGCCTGATGTATCCCGTCCAAGTAACGATCAGCCCGATGAGAATCGTTGCCAGACAAGCAACGCCGAGAGTGCTGGTCATTCCGGCCACCGCTCGGAAGCCTGCATCGAGCGTAGCGAGCGCCATCTTGTTACGTCCCGTTAAAGCGTTTGCCAAGCAAGGAGGAATCAGGCAGAGCAGCGCGATGGTAAAGAGCACGCTGGCGATGAGGGCCGAGTCGGCACGAATTCTCCCGGCGGGAAGAATGCTGCCTTCTTGATTGGCGTGAACATCGCTCATCACTAACTACCCGCCCACCAGTTTCTTCGCCACCTTGTAGTACAGCTCCACCGCCTCGTGCAACTGGCGCTTCTCGACGCGTTCGCGCTCGGTGTGCGCTACGTGGATGGAGCCGGGACCCAGCAGCACCGGCTCGCCCCAGTTCGAGAGACCCGGGATGTCCGTAGTAAATGCGGCGACCATGGTGGGGATTCCGTCCACGGTGCGCAGGCGCATGAAGGGGATTTCCAGCACGAAGTGCACCTCGGCGCGGTTGCCGACGGTCTCGACGATGCGGCGCTTCAAATCATCGGACGGACCGACTAGGCGATAGAGAAGGTGGGCGCGCGCGAAGTCAGGCACGACATTTGGCGCCTGGCCGCCTTCGATGACGCCGATGTTCACCGTCGAGGGCCCAACCTCCGGGTTGGTGGGCAATTCCATCCGGCGCAAGTCGTGGAGGGCGTCCAGCAGCTTGTCGATGGCGGACTCGCCCAGTTCGGGATAGGCAGAGTGCGCCATGCGTCCGCGGGCGACGAGTTCCACGCGCAGCGTGCCCTTGGAGGCGATGGCGATGCAATTCTCCGTAGGTTCGCCGTTGATCAGAAAGCGCGATCCGGGTGCATGCTGGTTGGCTACCCTTGCGCCCTGGCTGTCGCGCTCCTCGCCCACCAGGAACAGCAGCGCGGGAGTAACCGCGCCGTCGTCCCCCTTGCGCAGGCGCTCGGCGGCGGCGATCTGCGCGGCGATGATCCCCTTGGCGTCGCACGAGCCGCGTCCGTAGATGTGTTCGCTGTCTTCGGACGATGGGATGAACGGCGGCACGGTATCCATGTGGGTGGAAAAGACTACGTCTGGCTTGCGCCCTGGCACTGCGGTGTACACGTTGAAGCGTTCGGGCGCGACCTCCATTCGCGTGGCCGCATAGCCGAGCGACGAAAGGTGCGCGAGCAGGAATTCGCCTACGGCGCGCTCGTTGCCGCTGATGGATTCGATATCCACGAGCCGGCGAGTGAGGGAGACCAGATCCATTGCGCAGAGGATATCACCTACAAAAATCCCCACCCTACGAAAACCGCGTAGGGTGGGGCACCCGCGTCGGGCACGCGGCGTTATAAATTAGCCTGAAGGAGACACATGGCCCAAATGGCAAACGCGGAGTTGAGATCGTTGTTTCTGGACGGTCCGGCAGGGAAGCTGGAAGCCTTGCTGAACGCGGGTGCGCCCGGCGCCACGCACGCCGGGCTGGTCTGCCATCCGCATCCGCTCTACGGCGGCACCATGCACAACAAAGTCGTGTTCCACGCCATGAAGGCGCTGCGCGGGTTCGGCTTTCCGGTGCTGCGCTTCAACTTCCGCGGCGCCGGACGCAGCCAGGGTGCGCATGACGAAGGCCACGGTGAAGCCGACGACGTGGGCGCAGCGCTCGACTGGCTGGACCGCGAGTTCCGCCTGCCCATCGTGTTCGCCGGCTTCTCGTTTGGAGCGTCGGTCGGATTGCGGGCCTGTTGTCCCGATGCGCGGGTGGTGGCGCTGGTCGGGCTGGGAACGCCGGCCGTGCTCGACGGACGGGCTCACCGATTTCGTTTTCTGGAGAGCTGCGCCAAGCCCAAGCTGTTTGTCAGCGGAACGCATGACGAGTTCGGACCGCCCGGCGTGCTAGAGGAGATCGTTGAGCGGGCCGCCGAGCCCAAACTGCTGGTGCGGGTCGAGGGCGACCACTATTTTGCCGGACACCTCGTTGAGCTGCGGCAGGTGATCGAGCAGTGGGTGGGAAAGACGCTCGCGGCCGGCGGCGGTCTATAATCCCCGCCATGTCTGCTCAGCCCGGTTCCAGCCAGCCCCAAATGTCCGCCATGCGCTCGACCGCACGTGAGATTCTTCCTGCACGCGCTGGCGGAATCGAGCATCGAGAAGGCCTTCGAGCGCAACCTCGAGTACGGCCGCGGCGTGCTGCGCATCGGCCGGGACCTCCATGACCTGGGGAAGTACAACCGGGTGCGCGTGGTGTCGCTCGGCAAGGCGGCACACGCCATGGCGGCGGCGCTGGCGGCCAAAGTGGGTAGTGGCCTCGAGGGCATCGTGGCCTGCGTTGCCGATCCGCCGGCACAGGTGCCGGGCTTTCGCTACTTCCGCGGCGGACATCCCACGCCCAACGCGGAGTCGGTGCGCGCGGGCGAAGCCATCTTGCGCATGCTTGAGGCGCTCGATGAGCGCTCGCTGGCGCTGCACATGATCAGCGGCGGCGGCTCGGCGATCGTGGAGAAGCCGATCAGCGATGCCATCTCGCTCGAAGACCTGATCGTCGCCTACCGCGAACTGGTGCTCTCCGGCGCGCCTATCGCCGAGATCAATGCCGTCCGCAAGCATCTCTCGGCCACCAAGGGCGGACGGCTGGCGCGGGCGGCGGCGCCGGCGCAGCAGGTTTCGATCCTCATCTCCGATGTGCCGGACAACGCGCCCGACTCGCTCGCCTCCGGGCCCACCATGGCGGATTCGACGACCGTCGAAAATTGCTACGCCATCATTCAGAAGCATGGCCTGCTGGAAAAGTTCCCGCCGTCAGTGCGGGAGCTGATCGAGCAGCACGTGCTCGAAGAAACGCCGAAGAGCGACGATCCCGCCTTTGTGCGCTCGCGCTGGTGGACGATCCTCTCCAACGAAACGGCGGTGAAGGCGGCATCAGCAAAGGCGCAGGCGGCCGGTTTCGCCGTCGAGACGGACTCAAGCTGCGACGACTGGGACTACCGCCGCGCGGCCGACTACCTGCTCGAGCGCTTGCGGGAATTGCGTCAGAAAGCGCAGCGCGTGTGCCTGGTGTCGGGCGGCGAGATTACCGTCCGCGTGGAGGGCAAGAGCGGCCAGGGCGGACGCAATCAGCAGTTCGCGCTCTACCTCGCACCCAAGATAGCGGGCGAGAACATCTGCGTGCTCAGCGCCGGTACCGACGGCATCGACGGCCAGAGCCCGGCCGCCGGCTCGGCTGTGGACGGCGGCACCATGGAGCGCGCGTGTGCCCTGGGACTCGATCCCGCGGCGGCGCTCAATGGCTTCGACGCTTATCCGCTATTCAAAGCGCTGGGCGATGACATCGAAACCGGACCGACGGGAACCAATGTGCGGGATGTGCGGCTGCTGATGGCGTGGTGATATCTTCCGGGCTGTCATCCTGAGCGAGCGCGCGATTTTTGCGCGCGAGTCGAAGGACCCCTATTCGAGCGATTTTGTGCCAGTAGGGGTGCTTCGACTCGTGCGGGCAAAATCGGCCCGCACTTGCTCAGCATGACAATGGTTGATAATTCACTAAAACCTCAGAAGAACGCGGTCACGCCTTCCGGCAGCACCTTCACCCGGTCCTGGACGCCCGCCCGTCGGGCTTCTTTCGCCAGCAGCTTGAGAGGCTCGTCCAGGGGTTCGTGGGAGAGGCGGAAGCTGCCGTAGTGCATGGGCACCATCCAGCGGGCGCCGAGATCCACAAACGCGCGCACGGCGTCTTCCGGGCTGGTGTGGTTGGCACGGAAGGCCGGCGGACTGTAAGCGCCAATGGGCAGCAGCGCGAGCTCGGGATGCAGCCTGCGCCCGATCTCGCGGAAGCCTTCGAAGTATGCGGTATCGCCGGCGTGATAAAGCGAATCGTTCCGCGAGCGGACAACGTATCCGCCGTAGGCGCGGTGGGCGTCTTTGATGATGCGCGCGCCCCAGTGCCGCGAGGGCACGTGCGTGATCTTCAGCCCGTCGAAGTCGCAAGTCTCCCACCAGCGCAGCTCGATGATCTCGCGGAAGCCGAGGTCCTCCACCAGGTCGGTGACGTTGTGCGGCAGGATGATGCTGGGAGCGGAGCCGCGCCGCTGCTCGGTGTGGCGCGCGATGGCGCGCAGCGACGGCCGGTGCAGATGGTCGAAGTGCGCGTGCGTCACCAGCACCAGGTCGATGGGCGGCAGGTCTTCGATGCGCAGCCCGGGGCGGCGCAGCCTTTTAAGCACGAACAGCCATTGCGCGAAGTTGGGGTCGATCAGAATGGTCTTGCCGCCGGTCTGCAGGAAGAAGCTGGAATGTCCGATGAAGGTCAGCGCCAACTGGCCGTTGCGGGTGAGGACCGGGGTGCGAGTTTCCCCAGTGCGCGGGGTCACGACCGAGTGCCGGATCAAGCGCGTAAAGCTGCGGGCTCGTTTCCTGAGGTTCCTGCTTAAAACGACCATCGAGAATCTATTCTATTAGACGCCGGCTCACATCCCTAGGATGCAGTGTCTCCCACCGGCCCTCGAAGCATCATCCGCCGTGGGCCGACGACGAACCAAATTGCCGCTGTCCCGCGGCCAACGCGAACTGTGCTGGAATAATTTGCGCCGCTTTCCTTGACCGCGCGCTTGTGCTGGCTTTCTAATGGATTACGAGCGGAGGAAAATCATGCGCGTTGCATTCCTGGGATTGGGGATCATGGGCCGGCCGATGGCCGCCAACCTGGTCAAAGCGGGTCACGAGGTCACAACCTGGAACCGGTCGGCGGGGAAGGAAGTGCCGGGAGCGCGCGCGGCCGCTGCTCCGCGCGAGGCGGCGGAGGGCGCAGAAGTTGTATGGGTCTGCGTTTCCGACACCGCCGCGGTCGAGCAGGTGCTGTTCAGCGAGAACGGCGCGGAAGGCGCGCTCAAGCCGGGGATGATCGTCGCCGACTCCAGCACCATCTCGCCCATGGAGACGCGCGAGTTCGCGCGCCGCGTGGGCGAGCGCGGGGCGGAGTACGTGGACGCGCCCGTCACCGGCTCCAAGGCCGGCGCTGAGTCGGGGCAGTTGATCTTCATGGCCGGCGGCAGCGAAGAAACCATCGAGAAGCTCAAGCCGCTGTGGACGGCCATGGGCAAGAGCCTGTTCCGCATGGGCGACGTCGGCATGGGACAGGCCAGCAAGCTGGGCATGAACCTGATGGTTGCTCTTATCTATGAAGGATTCGCGGAAGCGCTGGCGCTGACCGGAAAACTCGGTGTCAAGCCGGACGCGCTTATGCCGCTGATCCAGGCCTCCATGGTGCGCTCCGGCGTCACCGACTACAAAGCGCCGTTCGTGCTGCGCCGCGATTTCTCTCCTAACTTCCCGCTGCGGCTCATGCACAAGGATATCCTGCTCATGCTCGACGCCGCCAAAGAGCAGCGGGTGAAACTGCCCGGCCTGGAGACGGTGGCGGAGATCTACGAAATCGCCGCCGAGGAAGGCCAGGACGAACTCGACTACGCGGCCACGCTGACGCTGCTCGAGAAGTGGGCGGGAGTCGAGGTGAAGGGCACGGCGGCGTAGCTGTCATCCTTCGCGAGGCGAAGCCGAGGATCTGACGACACGGCCTGCACAATCTGAACTGGTGGTGCAACCTGTTTCGCCAGATTCTCCCGCCTCCCTTCCGTCGGCGGAAGAATGACACTGTCTCTACAACCGCGAGGCCGACGCTCCCGCCGCCAACTCTCTCAAGGTATCAAAGACGTTGGACCCGGCGCGATTCTCAACCGAGAAACCCTCCAGCTTGATGGTGGCCGAGAAGTGGGGCGAGGTGCGGCAGAAGCCGAGGCTCAGCACTTCGCGACTGCGGCAACTGAGCAGGGCATTCATCATAACGGTAACCTCTCGCTGCCAGCTCTGGCGCGAGGTCAGGATGAGCGGCGTCACCCGCTCGAATTCCCAGCGTTCCGAGTCCGGCGAGCGCTTGCTGGTGCGGCCGCACCAGCGGTGCTGGCCGACCTGAAGATTGAAGCCGGGCGGGCTGTAGAAATCGGCTTCAAAGGTGACGGTGGCGGGCGCGCGGCGCCACCACTGCCGCAGCCAGCCCACGGGGTTCTGGCGCGGCGCCAGACGCACCATCAGTCCCGGATGTTGGAACAGGCCCGTACCCAGGCGCAGGGCTACCTGGAAGATCGATGGCCCCAGCCAGCGGACTGCGATAACCTGTCCGCTGCCGGCCAGTGCGGCCTGGATCCGCGCCACCGCTCGCTCGCCCTGGCGGCGGTTGTAGCGCAGGAAGAACAGATACCATACCACCGCCGCGGCAGCCCCGGCCACCATACAGATTGCTGCTCTCCCCCACATGGCATCCGATAGGATGCCACAGGTGAGGAATCCGATGTTCAGATTTTGCGACTATTTGGAGGGCGTTCCCGGCGGCCCGTCCATAACGTAGACGCGGTTGGGATTGCCGGGCTGCACGTTGTTCTGCTGGAAGCATTCCTTGATGCGGCGGCGCAGTTCCCGGGTGACGGCGTCCTGCTGGCCGGGGCGAGTCTTGATGAGCATCAGGTAGTCCACTTCGCCGCCGGACACGCGCTCGATGCCGGGTACCTCGGGGTCGGCGACCAGCAGAGCAGCGTAATTGGGGTCGTTGCGCACCTCGTTGCCGACCTGCTTGAGCAACTCCAGGATGCGGTCGCTGTTTTCGCGGTAATCCACCGAGATGTGCAGCGCCACCTGGGCCCAGTCGCGGGTCAGGTTGCTGACGATCTTGATTTCGCTGTTGGGAACGGTGTGGACCGCGCCGGTGTCATCCCGCAGGACGGTACGGCGCAGGGTCATGGATTCGACCACCCCGGAAACGCCGCCGATGCGCACCACGTCGCCGATGTCGTACTGGTTCTCCATCAGGATGAAGAAGCCGTTGATCACGTCGTGGACCAGCGTCTGCGCGCCAAAACCAATGGCCAGGCCGGCCACCCCGGCGCTCGCCAGCAGCGGTCCCATGTTGATGCCCAGCAGCGGCAGGATTTGCATGGCGGCGAGGAAGACGATCACGGCGATACCCACACTGTTGAGGATGCCGGCGAGAGTGCGCAATTGCTGCGCCCGCAGCGCGGTCGGCAGCTTTTCCCTGCGGCTGAAGGTCGCCAGTTTTCCGGTCACCAGCTTCAGCAGCCGCGCCAGAACGATGGCAACCGCCAGAACCAGCACAATCTTGGGAACGTCCTTGCGGACAAAGGTTTCCCAGTCGGTATTCCAGTCTTCCAGGACTCGTTCCAAATGCCAAAGCTGGAGCAGTGCGAAGGCCATGAAGCTCCGAAACACGGCTGACATCGCCGCAGCGAGCGCGATTATAATCCCGCCATCATTTCTGATGAGGTTGCTTGCGTATGCGTTTCATGGTCGCACGTTTAGTTGTGTTGTGCTGCCTGACGGTGGCGTGCTGGGGGCATGACGCGCCTGCCTCGCAGACGGGCGCGCCTGGGCAGAATCCCGAGGTGGGTCCGCCGCCCTCGCCCGCCGAACTCGAGATGAAGCAGCGGGTGCAAAAGGCGCGCGCCCAGGAGCGCTTCGCCCAGATCAAGAAGGACACCGACCACCTGCTCGAACTGGCTACCCAGTTGAAGAAATCCGTCGACGAAGCCAGCGACCAGACGCTCTCACTCGAGGTGATCCGCAAGGCCGAGCAGATCGAGAAGCTGGCCAAGCAGGTCCGGCAGAAGATGGCCGGAGATTAGCAGTCCCGGCGTCAACGTCAGCAGATGGTAACGCTGGCGTCCCGCCCGCAGCAGGTGAGTAACAGTTCTACCCGCTGTAGCCGTCCTTCAGCAACTGGCGGGCGATCACCAGGCGCTGGATCTCGCTCGTCCCCTCGCCGATGGTGCACAGCTTGACGTCGCGGTAAAACTTCTCCGCCGGATAGTCCTTGATGAAGCCGTAGCCGCCGTGGATCTGCACTGATTCGTTGGCCGCCTTTACCGCTACTTCGCTGGCGTAGAGCTTGGCCATCGAGGATTCGAGGGTTGACTTCGAGCCTTGATCTTTCATCGACGCGGCGCGCAGGGTGAGCAGGCGGGCGGCCTCGATCTCGGTGGCCATATCGGCCAGCTTCCACTGGATGGCCTGGAATTCGCTGATGGGTTTGCCGAACTGCTGGCGCTGCTTGGAATACTTGAGCGCCGCCTCGAATGCTCCCTGGGCGATGCCTAGCGAAAGCGCGGCGATGGAGATGCGCCCGCCGTCGAGGATGCGCATGGCGTCGATGAATCCGCTGCCTTCCTTGCCCACCAGGTTGCAGCAGGGAATCACGCAATCCTCGAAGATCAGCTCGGCGGTGTCGCTGGCGCGCATGCCCAGCTTGTTCTCCTTCTTGCCCAGTTTGAAGCCGGGAGTGCCTTTCTCGACGACAAAGGCCGAAAGACCATGAGTGTGCGCGGCGCGGTCGGTCACCGCGATCACCACCGCCACGTCGGCGTAGTGGCCGTTGGTGCAGAAGGTCTTGGTGCCGTTCAGCACCCAGCAGTCCTTCTTGCGGACGGCAGTCATGCGGGCGCTGCCGGCGTCGGAGCCGGAGCCGGGTTCGGTGAGCCCCCAGGCGCCGATGAATTCGGCGGTCGCCAGCTTGGGGACGTACTTGCGCTTTTGCTCCTCGCTGCCGGCGACGAAGATGTGGTTGGTGCAAAGCGAATTGTGGGCGGCGACGATCAAGCCCACGGAAGCGTCCACGCGCGACAGCTCCTCGATTGCGAGCGCGTACTCCACGTAGCCCAGGCCGGCGCCGCCGTACTCCGGCGGGAAAATCACGCCCATCAGCCCCAGGCGGCCCAGTTCCTTGACCGTTTCCAGGGGAAAACGCGAAGCCTCGTCCCACTCCATGACGTGGGGCAGGATTTCGCGCTCGGCGAATTCGCGCACGCTGCGGCGTAACTGCTGTTGTTCGTCATTGATTTGGAAATCCACTTCCGGCTCCTCGTGCCGCGCGGCTGGAACTCAGCCGATCATGGCCAAAGAAATGCTTATGACTCTGAAAGATATGCTTATAGCACAAAGACTGGGGCCGCGAAAAGCGGCGGGCATGTGAGGAACGACACGGCCGGACATGGACGGCGGAGAAACCCGGGACTACGCAGCTTTGTCCGCGCTCTGCTTTCCGCCACGCCCGAAGATGCGGCGCACCATCCACACCGGAGCCACGAACACGTGCGCGGGATTGGTAAGGAACGCCGGCTTGTTGCCCTCGATCAGGTGTCCGAGCCAAGCCAGCGCAAACGCCGCCGGGATGACGATGACCCCGATAATCCAGTGGTGGAACCAGAACCACACCAGCGAGGAGAAGCCCACCGGAATGGCGATCATGTGCAGCGCCCGGTTCACCGGGTGGTTATGCGCCCCGTCGTAATGCGAATAGAGTCCCACGAGAGTCCTCCTTGGGAGAGGCTCAGCCCCATGTCGAGCGCGGAGTTTTAACAGATTGCGGCGCCTGCGCCCACGCAGGGCAGAAAACTTCAGCCGTAGCAATTCTACGAGCCTGGATGCACGAGGGTGGAGCAGGCCTTCAGGCCTGCATTCACGCAAGCCTTAGCCATGGGCTTTAGCCCCTGAGGTACCCTGATGATCGCACCGACAATCTACGCAGAGCGTGAGTCCTCGGCGGCTAAAGCCGCGCGCCATTGAAGCCATTACCATGCAGGGCTGAAGCCCTGCTCCACCCACAGCGGTCTGAAATCATGAATAATCCTACGAGCGTGCGAGCTCTTCCCGCGCGATGCGCTCGGCCTCGAACTTCAACGCGTCGAACCATTCCTGGTACATCCGGACGATCCCTTGCCGGGTGCCGTTGCCCAAGAACAGCGTGGTCAGGCCGGAGAAATCTTCCCAGGTCTTCATCAGCGTGGTGCCGTCAGGCTGAAGTTCGAAGCTGAACCAGTGCTCGCCGGTGACGCCGCTGCCCTTGCCCACCCACGCAACTTTATTGGGCGGCGCCGACTCGATGATCACCGGCTTGAACCTCATGGGCTTGGGGCGGGCGAGTTCCATCTCGAAGCGGCTGCCCTTTTGCCAGGGCTGGCCTTCGATCCAGCGGGTGCGAGCGATCACTTTGTTCCACCACGCCCACTGATCGAGGACTTCGAATTTCTTCCAGATATGCTCCGGGCGGCACTTGGCCGTGGTTGAGTATTCGAGGTGAATGGACATTCTGAGTGTGAATCCCTCCGATTAGAACCGGCGTTTATCTGGACTTGCAGATCTCCTGAATAGCCTCGAGTGCCCGTGTGCAGGCGGCCCGGTCCACGTCCATGTGGGTGACCAGACGCATCTGCTCGGGATTGATGCCGTTCATCCAGACATTGCGCTCGGCCAAGCGGCGCGACAACTCCGCCGAGGTCATGCCGGTACCGCTCAGATCGAACACCACAATGTTAGTCGGCACACGGCTGGGGTCGAGCTTGATGCCCGGCACGCGAGCGAGCCCCTCGGCCAGGAAGCGCGCGTTGGCATGATCCTCGGCCAGGCGCGCCGGCATCTTCTCCAGCGCAATCAGCCCGGCGGCAGCCAGAATCCCCGCCTGGCGCATGCCGCCGCCGAGCATCTTGCGGCAGGCGCGGGCGCGGTCGATAAACTCACGGCTCGCCACCAGCAGCGATCCCACCGGAGCCCCCAGGCCCTTCGACAGGCAGAACATCACCGAGTCGAACCTGCGCGTGATTTCCGCCACCGGCTTGCCCAGCGCGACGGCGGCGTTGAAGATGCGCGCACCGTCCAGGTGCACGGGCAGGCCGGCGTCGTGCGCGCCATCGCAGATCTCGGCGGCAATCTCCGGCGGATACACCGTGCCGCCGGCCATGTTGTGCGTGTTCTCCAGCGCGACCAACCCGGTCGGCGCACGGTAATAGATCTTGGGAGCGATACGCTTCTTCACCTCGGCCCAGGTGAGAATGCCGTCTTCACCGTAGATCGGCCGCGGCACGCAGCCGGAAAAGGCCGCCATCGTAGCCATTTCGTAATTGAAGATGTGGGCGCGCTCTTCGCAGATCACTTCCTGGCCGTGATGGGTGTGCAGCCGGATCGCGATCTGGTTGCCCATGGTGCCGCTGGGGACGAAGATCGCCGCTTCGCGTCCGAAGATGGCCGCGGCACGCTGCTCCAGGCGGTTGATGGTCGGATCTTCGCCGTAGACATCGTCGCCGACCTCGGCTTCGGCCATGGCGCGGCGCATCTCCGGTGTGGGCCGCGTGACCGTGTCGCTGCGCAGGTCCACCACCGGCGCGATTTTTTCCTGGCCTTCCGCGAGTTCTTGTGGGATAGCCTTCACAGTTCGGCGACATCCAAGGCGAAACAGAGAGTCTAATGAATTTTCCGGGAAAGCTCTAGACCGGTTGTTTGTCCCATCCTTGCGTCTCCAAAACCGGGAGACGCAAGGATGGAGCACCCTCAAGGTTTTTTCGTGAGCGAAGAATCGGGTGCCCCACCCTTCCCGGTTTTGGAAGGGTGGGGGTGTTACTTAGCCGGAACGCCAAGGAAGCGCTGGAAGACTTCGTTCGAGAGCAGGCGGCCTGCGGGTGTGAGGCGCACGATGTCGCCTTCGCGTTCCAGCATCCCTGATGTCGCCAGTTCGCCGATGGTGTCATCCAATGCGCGAAGTGCATCCACGCCGAAGCGCGCACTTGCTGCCTTCAGGTCCATGCCCCGCGTAAGACGCAGTCCAAGAAAAAACGCTTCTTCCAGGGCGTCACGCGTGGACACCGGAGTCCGGCTCAGTGGCGCGCCAGCCATGAAGTCCTCCAGCGAATCCGGCGTAGAGAAGCGGACAGCGCCATCCGGGCCCTCGAGCATGGAGTGCGCGTCCAGACCGAAACCGACGTAGGGCTGGCGGGTCCAGTACTTGAGGTTGTGCCGCGATTCCATTCTTGGCCGGGCAAAGTTCGAAATCTCGTATTGCGCGATGCCGGCTGCGCCCAGCCGCGCGCAGGCCTGCTCATAGAAATCCGCGACCGCGTGTTCGTCGGGGACGAAATGGGCATGGTAACGCGTGCCGCCGGCGATCAGCTCCCGCCCCAGGCGCGAGTCCTCATCCACCTCCAGCATGTAGATGCTGGCGTGCGGCACTCCGGCGGCGATGGTCTCGTCGAGCGACGTTTGCCAGCTCGCGGCGGTCTGGTGGGGCAAGCCGGCGATGAGATCAATGTTGATGTTGGTGATCCCGGCGGCGCGCAGCCGGGCAATGTCGTCGAGCACCGCCGCCCGCGTGTGCAGGCGGCCGACCGCTGCGGCTTCGGCGTCGACAAACGACTGCACGCCCAGGCTGACGCGGTTTACGCCCGCGCCCACCAGCGTCTGCAGCATCTCGGGTGCGAGCGCTCCCGGAGCGCACTCCACCGTGATCTCCGCCGCCGGATCGATCGCGAACCCCTGGCGGAGCGCGGCGAAGATCCGCTCGAACTGCCCGGGCATCAAAGTCGTAGGTGTGCCGCCTCCGAGATAAACGGAGTCAGCTTTGCGCTCAAGAGTGCCCCTCATCTCGATAGCGATTTGCCGTGCGCGGCTGATATCCGCGCACACCCGGTCCACATAGCTGGCGACCATTTCGCGCGCAAACACCCCCGAGGCGAAGTTGCAGTAGCTGCATTTCGACCGGCAGAAGGGAACCGAGATGTAAATACCCACCGTCATTCCTCTGCGTTCTTCCGCATTTTTCGGTTACAATAAGCGCCCTCTTCTTTTATATCAGTGGTTTAACAGTCTACTCAGTATGGGCAGGTCAATGCGACGTGTCGTCATAACCGGAATGGGTGTGGTAAGCCCCAATGGCATCGGCAAGGAAGCCTTCTGCGCCGCCATCCTCGCGGGCAAGAGCGGGGTCTCACGCATCACCCGCTTCGACGCTAGCTCGCTGCCTGTGCAAATTGCCGGCCAAGTGGAAAATTTCGACGAGTTGGCCTGGGTGGAGCGGCACGAGCGCAAGCATGTCTCGCGCGTGGTGCCGCTGTCCATCGCCGCCTCGCACGAAGCGATCCAGGATGCCGGGCTCGATCCCGCCGCCATGTCGCAGGAAGAAAAGCGCCGCATCGGCGTGATGCTGGGCACCGGCGGCGGCGCCCAGGACTTCAGCGAGGAACAATTCCGGTACTGGTATACGGGGCATCCCAAGGAAGTCAGCGTGTTCTCGATCCCCAGCGGGACCATGGGCACGCTCTCCAGCGAGATCAGCATGCGCTTCGGCTTCCGCGGGCTCAGCCACGTGGTGACCACCGGCTGCACCTCGTCCACCGACGCCATGGGTTACGCCATGCGCAACATTCAGGCCGGGGTGCTGCCGATGATCCTGGCCGGCGGCGCCGACGCGCCCATCGCCTTCGGCATCATGAAAGGGTTCAGCCTGATGCGCATCATGACGACGCGCTGGAACCATGAGCCGGAGCGGGCTTCGCGCCCGTTCTCCGCCGATCGCGACGGCTTTGTGGTGGGCGAAGGCGCGTGGATGTTCATGCTCGAGGACTACGATCATGCCCGCGCGCGCGGAGCGCACATCTATGCCGAGATCGCCGGCCACGGCTCGACCTGCGAAGCCTTCCACCGCGTGCGTCTGGAGGAGTGCGGCGAAGAGCCGGCGCGGGCCATGGGATTGGCCATCCAAGAAGCTGGTCTTAAGCCCGAGGACGTGCAGTACGTCAACCTGCACGGCACCGCCACCGTCTTGAACGACCGCATCGAGACCCGGGCGCTGAAGCTGGTGTTCGACGGCCGCGCCGGCCGCACCGCGACGTCAGCTTTGAAGTCACAAATCGGACACCCGCAGGGCGCCTGTGGCGCCGCCGGCGTCGCGGCGACTCTCATCGCCATGCGCTGCGGACAGGTGCCTCCTACGATCAACCTCGATCATCCCGATCCGGAGTGCGACCTCGACTACGTGCCCGATGTCGGGCGCAAACTCGGCATCGAGCACGCCTTGTGCAACTGCATCGCCTTCGGCTCGAAGAACTCGGCGCTGCTGCTGCGCCGGATCGACTGAGCTGCCGCCATCGTCACTCTTGGATGATCACACCAGGATCGGCAGCCACCTCCCCGGTCCCGGGGACATAAGTGTCATACGGGTAGGTATCCACCTTCGCATCTTCCCTGATCTCCCTTGATTCGGCCCAGCCGCCGGGCGGGACAGCAAACTCACTGTCCCCGAACGGGCTGCCCTTTTCGGTGAAGCGGACCTTATAGGCCCGGTCAGACTCGGAAATCCAGAGGATGCGATGTTTGGCCCGCTTGCTCAATGCGCACTTTTCCGTGTCCACGGTTCCGTCCTGATGAATCTTGACTACCTGGGTGTCACAAGCCATGGCAACCTCCTGTTGTCTTATTGACTGGATTTTTGGGCCTCGCTTACTTCCCTCCCCGGGTTCGCTCGGAGCAACTGCTGGAAACGCTGCTGGTCTCTCAGATTATCGAACATGGGGTTGTTTCGTATCTCGCTAGTTGAGAGCCCTGCGGAGACGGCTTTCTCCAGCCACCCAAGCGCGCGCTCCGGCTGTTCGAGCCGCTGTTCGATGACCGCTGCCTCGAGCCGTAGCTCGGCACTGCCGGGGGACAGCGCGAGGGCGCGCCCAATATATTCCCGCGCCAGCTTCGACTCTCCCAGCATGGCGTGGTAGACCGCCAACCACCCGAGCACAAGCGGATCCCTGGGGTTCACTTCTTCCGACTGCTGCGCGCAGGAAATGGCCTGGCGGTAGGCCTTCACGGCCTGGTCACGCTGGCCGGGAGTCCAGTAATAGGCCTCGCCCAGGTTCCCCCACAGTATGTGGTTCTTGCCGTCCAGTTTGAGCGCCTGCTCATAGTTGCTGGCCGCTTGGCCGTAGCGGCGAAGATGGAAGTAGACCGTCGCCAGGTTAGAGTAGGCGGCGGCTGTAGGCTGGATCGCTAGGCAGCGTGTCAGCACTGGGATGGCCTCCTCGTAACGGCCCAGCATGCTGTACACCCCGCCCAGGTTGCCGCACCCGCGGAGGTTATCCGGGGCCAAGGCCACAACCTGCTGGAACATCTGGGCCGCTTCCGCGAGGCGCGCCTGGCGCCATAGGAACGCTCCCAGCCAGTTATAGCCAGCCCAATATTGTGGGCGGACTGCAATGGCGCGCCGATAGGTCTGCTCCGCTTCTGCGGTCTTGCCCAAGTGTTCATAGGCGAAGGCCAATCCACGGTACGCGTCATCCGACGTGCGATCGGCGTCCAGCCCACGCTGGAACTCGCTCACAGCCTGCTCATACTTGCCGGTTTCGTTGTGCAGATATCCTAGGCAGATGGCGCCTTCGCTCTCGCCTGCCGCCTTCTGGCAAGCCTCCAGAGCGCGCGTGACCCACTCGCTGGCATGGGTGGCCTGGAACTTGCGCCAATAGCTCTCGCCCAGCCCGGCATAGGCCAACGCGTAGTTGGGATCGCGCTCCAGCGCCCGCTTGAAGACCTCGATCGCGCTATCCACGTTCTCGAGCTTCTGGTACTCCATCAGATAGCCGCGCCCGCGCAGGTAGTAATCATAAGCAGCAGGCTCGCTGGTGCCGAAAGCTGCCAGCGCCTGACGGTCCTTCGAGCCCAGCTCCAAGTCGAGCGAGCGCAGCACGCTCTGCACCACGTGGTCCTCGACCGCAAATGGATCGGCGGCGGGTGCGGTGACGGTATCGCCGCGCAACTGCTGCCGCGTGCGGCTATCGACAAGGTGATAGCTGATGCGCATCCGCGTGCCGGAGCGCTGCAGGCTGCCTTCGAGCACGAGATTCGCGCCCAGCCCCATGCGCGCCTGCTCCACCGAACTCACCTGCTGTGCCCGCATCTCGCTGGGCGGGATCACCTGCACAGGATAGTTGTCGCTCAAGTGCGCGAGTTGCGCGTTCAGCGTTTCCGCCAGGCCCTGGGCAAAAGCGCGAGCGCCGGGGTCCTCGCCCAGCACCTCAAACGGCAGCACCGCAAGGTTTTTCTTTTGCGGAAGCTGAGCGCCCGCAAACCAGCGCTTCCAGTGCTGGCGGACTATCGGGGTAATGCCGAGGGCGAGCAGCACCAGCACCACCAGCGCGATGCCGCGGCCAACCCTCTTCGCCCAGTGACGGGGGGGCGTTGAAACCAGGAAGGCATGCCCGCGCTCGAGCGCGTGCAGGTCGGCCAGCAGGTCGGCGGCGGTGGCGTAGCGCTCGTCCGGCGATTTGGCCAGCATCTTGGCGATGATGCGTTGCAGTTCGGCAGGAACCCCGGGCGCCCATTGGCATACCGGCGCCGGCGTAACCTGCAAGATGCTTCCCCCGGTCGTCGGCCGATGCTCCGCACCGAAGGGATGCCGTCCCGTCAGCATTTCATAGAACACGATGCCCAGGGCGAAGATATCGGAGCGATGGTCGGCCTGGCCCCCCAGCAGGACCTCCGGCGCCATATAGCCGGGCGTGCCCGCGAGCGACCACTGCAGGCTTTCCCCGCTGACCGTGACCTCCTCTTCGCCCGGCGCCGGCACGTGCTTAGCCAGTCCGAAATCCAGGACTTTCGCCTGTCCGCCCGGAGTGATGAGGATGTTTTCCGGCTTGATGTCGCGGTGGACGATACCCTTCTTCTGCGCCGCCGCCAGTGCTTCCCCGCATTGCAGCGCCAGATTCAGGAATTCAGAAATGGGGATTCGACCGGAGGCCAATAGCCGCTGGCGCAGGGTGGCACCCTCGACATACTCCATCACCAGGAAGACTTCGCCGTTTTCCTCCACCACGTCGTACACGGCGGCGATATGCGGGGAATTGAGGGCGCAGGCGCGCTCGGCTTCCTTGAAGATGCGCTGGCGGCGCTGCGATCAGCGCCCAGCTTACGGGATACACGTTTCAGGGCGACAGGGCGCTTCAGGCGGGTGTCGTCGGCGCGATAGACTTCGCCCATTCCGCCCCTGCCCAGCAGAGCGCGGATGGCAAACCGACCGACGCTTGAGCCCGTCAGGTCCTGCGAGCCGGTTGACGGTTGTGGCTCGGCAGCAGCCATCGGCCGCCTCCTTAGGCGTCACCCGGAGAATGACCCCAGCATGGTACAGGCAACTCCGGGACAATTCCAGCGCGCGAGCGCCACCGCGAGTTTTTCATCCGCATAGCCCTGCGGCGCGTCTATACGGTAGTCTGTATTTACCCGATGGCCTCTGCTACCCACGAAGAAGAAGTCCTGGGCAAGGCGTACGACAGCCGCTTGATGCGCCGGCTGCTGACCTACCTGCGTTCCTACAAGTGGCAGGTGGCGGTGGCGCTGGCCGCCATCCTGCTGAAGTCGGGCGCGGATGTCGTGGGGCCGTACCTCACCAAGGTTGCGGTAGACAAGTACTTAGCGCCTGCCGCCGGTACGCGCTCGGTGCTCGATCGCTGGCTGAGCCCGCAGCCCTGGACCGGCATTGGGCAGATCGCCGGGATGTACTTTTTCCTGCTGGTCTTCAGCTTCGTGCTGGAATACGCACAGACCTACCTGATGCAGTGGACGGGGCAGAAGGTGATGTTCGACCTGCGCAGCCAGATTTTCCGCCACCTGCAGCGCATGCACGTCGGCTTCTACGACAAGAATCCGGTCGGGCGGCTGGTCACCCGCGTCACCACCGACGTGGACGCGCTCAACGAGATGTTCACCGCCGGCGTGGTTTCGATCTTCGAAGACGTGTTCGTGCTCATTGGGATCGTGGCCATCATGCTGCGAATCAAGTGGTGGCTGGCGCTGATCACCTTTGCGGTGGTGCCGCTGATCTTCGTGGCGACTTCCATCTTCCGCAAGTACGTGCGCGATTCCTACCGGCGGATTCGCGTGGCCATCGCGCGCATTAACGCTTACCTGCAAGAACACATCAGCGGAATGGTCGTGCTGCAACTGTTCAACCGCGAAAAGAAGGCGTTCGACCGCTTCAGCCGGATCAACGCCAGCCACATGGAGGCATACAAAGACGCCATCATTGCCTATGCCATTTATTACCCGGTGGTGGAGATCCTGTCTTCGATCGCCATCGCTTGCGTGATCTGGTTCGGCGGGAGCGCGATCCTACGTGCGGCGATGATCCATCCTGCTCCCAGGAATGCGGTCACCGTGGGAATCCTGTTTGCCTTTATCCAGTACTCCCAGCGTTTCTTCCGCCCGATCCAGGACCTGAGCGAGAAGTACAACATCCTGCAATCGGCGATGGCCTCGAGCGAACGCGTCTTCAAGCTGCTGGATACGCCGGCCGAGATCGCCGAGCCGATCTCGCCTAAAAAGAGTGAAGGCCCGGGGCGGATCGAGTTCGACCACGTCTGGTTCGCCTACCGCAAGGTGACGGTCGGCGGAGATGGCCAGCCCACGGACGAGAACCAAACGGCAAGTGCCACGCCGGATTGGGTGCTGAAAGACGTTTCCTTCACCATCGACCCAGGGGAGACGGTGGCCATTGTCGGGCATACCGGCGCCGGCAAGAGCACCATGATCTCTCTGCTCTTGCGCTTCTACGACGTACAGCAGGGCGCGATTCGCATCGATGGCGTGGACATCCGTGAGATGTCGCTCGCCGATCTACGGCGGCGCTTCGGTGTGGTGCTGCAAGATCCATTCCTGTTCAGTGGCACGGTAGGCGACAACATCCGCCTGGGCACAGGCTGGATCGAGGACCAGGCCGTGGAGCAGGCCGCCCGCGACGTCAACCTCGCCGACTTCATCGCCTCGCTGCCCCAGGGCTTCGAGGAGCCGGTGCGGGAGCGCGGCAGCACGCTCTCCACCGGACAGAAGCAGTTGATCTCGTTCGCCCGCGCCCTGGCACACGATCCGAAAATCCTGGTGCTCGACGAGGCTACCTCCAGCGTGGACACCGAGACCGAGTTCAAAGTGCGCGATGCCCTCTCGCGCATGGTCGAAGGGCGGTCGTCGCTGATCGTGGCGCACCGGCTCTCCACCATCCAGCGCGCCGACAAGATCCTGGTCATGCACAAAGGCCGCCTGCGTGAGATGGGCACCCATCAGCAGTTGCTGGCGCAGCGCGGGATATACTGGAAGCTGTACCAGCTCCAGTACAAGGACCAGGAAGTGGCGGTCAGCGCCGACGACTAGCGCGGCGCAGCCTAGGTCGTTCAAAACTCTAAGGTTGTCATCCTGAGCGAGCGCACGCCCGTGAGGTTCCGACCCGCGCTTTTTGCGGGTCGGGGCGGGCGCGAGTCGAAGGACCTTGTGTTCAACCGCAGGGTCCCTCCACTCGGGCTAACGCCCTCGGTCGGGATGACAGTTACTGGCGGCGCATGCGTCTTCTGATCTCTGCCGGGGAAGCCTCGGGCGAAATGTACGGCGCCCAGCTCATCGAAGCGCTGCGCCGGCGCGTGCCGGACCTCGAGTGCTTCGGGGTCGGCGGCGAGCGTATGCAGGCCGCCGGCTGCGACCTGGTTGTGCAGTCAAAAGAGCTGGCCGTGGTCGGCATCACCGAGATCCTGCCGCGCCTGCCCAAGATTTATGGCGAGTTCCGCAAGCTGGTGCGGGCGATGGATGAGCGCAAGCCGCAGGCTGCCGTCCTCATCGACTCGCCCGCGTTTCACTTCAAGGTGGCGCGCCAACTGCATCGCCGCGGCATTCCGGTTATCTACTACGTTGCCCCGCAGCTCTGGGCGTGGCGCTCGGACCGCGTGCGCCTGGTAAGACGCTATTTCAAGAAGGCTCTCGTGATCTTCCCCTTCGAGGAGCAGTGGTATCGCGAGCGCGGCGTGGATGCGGAGTATGTGGGGCATCCGCTGGCAGATGTTGAAAGGCCGTCCGAATCTGCCGAAGAGTTTGTTGAAGAGCAGGGTTACGAACCAGACAAGCCGATCATCGCGCTTCTTCCCGGCAGCCGTCGCAAAGAGATTCGGATGAATCTGCCGGCCCTGCTGCGAACGGCCGAACTTCTCGGCTGTGATTATCAGTTCGTATTGCCAATCGCCCCCGGGATTGATCCCTTGTGGCTGGACTTGCTGGTGCAGAAGCTCAATCCCAGTTACAACTTCATTTTGTTCGCCACCACGGATACGCTGGCCCTGGCCCACGCCCGCGCCGCCGTGGTCGCCAGCGGCACGGCTACCGTCGAAGCCGCCATGATGGGCACGCCCATGGTGGTGGTCTATCGCGTCTCGCCGCTCACCTGGACACTGGGACGCCCGCTGGTGCACGTGAAAAACTTCGCCATGGTCAACCTGATCGCCGGGGAGCAGGTGGTTCCCGAACTGATCCAGGCGGACTTCACCCCCGAGAACGTGGCGGCGAAGCTGCGGGAAATTCTGCCCGACGGCCCCGTCCGTGAGAAAATGGAGCAAGATTTGGCCCAGGTCCGGGCGCGGTTGCGATCCAGCGATCCCCGCTCCGCCGCCGAACGGGCTGCCGACGCGGTGCTTCGAACATTAGCGTAGCGAACTACGAATACTGCACTGTTATTGGTGCAAGGCGCATCTTTCCGGCTCGAATTATCATCTGATTTTTCAGCCGGTTCTGGGAGTACGCATCTTTATGTGTCTGGGTCGACCGCTCGTGCGACGCGCCGCCGTTCTTGCCGGCGCGCTGCTCTTGCTCGCCACCAGTTCGTTCGCGGCGGAGAAGCAACGCATCCGCGTGGACGACTACGAAATCACCGCCGAACTCCTGCCCAAGGCGCACAAGCTGACGGCCCGCGCTCAGGTGAGGTTCACCGCGCTGGACGATATCAGCGTCGCCACCTTCGAGCTGCACAACGCGCTGCGCGTCACCAAGGTGGAGGACGCCGACGGCCATCCGCTCACCGCCGAGCGCGTCACCCAGGATTCCACCGTGCGCGTGCCGCTTTCCGCCGGCATCGCCAAGGGCGCCACTGCAACGCTGATTTTCACCTACGAGGGGGTGTTGGTTTCGTCCGACGACAGTCCCGTCGAGGGGCTGAAGCTGGCCTACATCGGCGAGCCGGAATCGTATCTGCTCTATGCCGGGCGCTGGTTCCCGATGGTCGGATACGAGACCAACCGCTTCACCGCGGCCATGCACATCACCGTGCCCTCGTCGCTGATGGTCGTAGGCAGCGGAAAACAGACAACCAGCCTGGCCACGGCCGCGGCCAACGAGCCGCCCGAGGAAGAGACCGTTCTCCGCCACGGCAAGCGCGTCAAGGTGGAGAAGCCGCAGGCACCCAAGAGCGCGGCGGCGTCCGGTAAAACTACCTACACCTTCACTTGGGACAAGCCCAGCTTTCCCGGGACCATCATCGCCGGGCAGTTCCGTGTGAGCGACACCAACCGCGGCGGGATCTACGTCCAGACTTATTTTCTCCCCAACAAGGAGCCGCAGGCGGTGAGTTACGGCGAGACCGCGGCCAAAGAGTTTGAGTATTTCACTTCGCTCTACGGACGGGGAGTTTCCACCACGGTGAAGGTGATCGAACTGCCCGATGACACCGTGCCCTCGGCCTGGGCGCCGGAGATGGCGGCGGTGGCGGCGCGCGCCATCAGTGAAAAAGTCAATTACCGGCTGCTGGCCAACACCATCGCGCACCAGTGGTGGGGAGCGCTGGTCAGCCCCGCCAACCGCGAGAGCTTCTGGCTCAGCGATGGCTTCGCCCGCTACTCCGAAGCGCGCTACGTGGAGCAGGCCGCCGGCGAGGCCGGCTTTGAGGAAGTCACCCGAGACATGTCGGTGGGCGCGCTCGCCTACGACACCGTGCCGCTGGGCGCGAGCGGCAAGCTCGACATCTTCTCCCCCGAATTCCAATCCCTGGCCACCAACAAGGGAGGGATGATCCTGCACATGCTGCGCTGGGTGATCGGCGACACCGCCTTCGACCAGACCATGCGCACCTTCGCCACCCAGTACGCCTGGAAGCCGGCCAGCTCCGATGACTTCCGCCAGGTGGCCGAAGCCCAATCCGGCCAGCGCCTGAATGGTTTCTTCACCCAGTGGCTGGATTCAACCGGCGCCCCCGACTTCAAGAACAAGTACACGGTGTATCGGCTGGGCAACAACAAGGGATTCCGCATCGCCGGGGAGATTCAGCAGGACCTCGACCTGTTCCGCATGCCGATTGACGTGAAGGTCGATACCGACGGCAAGACCGAAATCAAGCGCATCGAGGTGGTGGGGACGGATTCGCCGTACGTGATCGAGACCTTCGGGCGCCCGCGGCGGGTCGTGCTCGATCCCGACAACCACGTGCTCAAGAACTCGCCGGACCTGAAGACCCGGGCCTCCATCCTGCGCGGGCAGCAACTGGTGCAGCAGGGTGATTATGGCGAGGCGCTGAAGGAGTTCAACAAGGCCCTCGACGAGAACCACAACAGTTCGCTGGCGGCGTATCGCGTTGCCGAAGTCTTCTTCCTGCAGCACAATTACCAGGCTGCCGCCGATTACTACCGCCGCGCCATGAACGGCGACGGCGAGCCTAAGTGGACCGAGGTGTGGAGCTACCTGCAGTTGGGGAAAATTTTCGACATCACCGACCAGCGCGACCGCGCCGTCAACATGTATCGCCAGGCCTTGCAGACGCACGACGACACCCAAGGCGCCCTGGAAGAAGCCCGCAAGTATCTGCAAACGCCCTACAAGCACGAGGTGGCCAAGGACAGCAGCGGGCAGTAGGACGGACGCTTCACGTTTTGTCATCCTGAGCGAGCGCGCCCGGGTTTGGCGCGCGAGTCGAAGGACCCCTATTTCCTCAGGTCCCTCGCTGCGCTCGGGATTTTGGCAGCGGGCTCAGACGCCC
The DNA here is from genome assembly GCA_963808725.1 of uncultured Acidobacteriota bacterium. GTDB lineage: Bacteria > Acidobacteriota > Terriglobia > Terriglobales > Acidobacteriaceae > JAHFUA01. The sequence continues at coordinate 215,371 of CAWEGO010000001.1, forward strand.
GCAAAGCGCCTCAACTTCGACTCGTGCGGGCAAAAACTTGCCCTGAGCGAAGCCGAATGGGCCGGCCCGCACTCGCTCAGCATGACAGTGGCGCGGTTGAGTTCGCGAAACAGTTCTAACGCGCAAACCGGAGGCCGCTCAGCCTTGTGGCCTTTTCCCGCTCCACGCCCTTCGCCATTACCAACACATCAAACGTCTCGCCCATCCCCGCCGGGGTGACCAGATGCTTGAGTTGCAGCGCGCGTTTGGCGCGCCCCTGGGGAAGGCGTGCGTCTTCGAAGGCGTCGGAGAACTGTGTCTCCTCGCCGATGCCCATCAGGAATTGCGCCTGCGTGACCAAGCCCAGGCAGTCGAGGCCGGCCTGCTCGCCGGCAGCGCGCAGTGCGGTGAAGTTGACGTGCGCCGTAATGTCCTGCTCGCCGGGAGCCTCGTAAGGATTGTCGCTGGCGGAGTGTTGCCGGTAGCACATGATGGTGCCGCGGTGGCGTCCGGCCAGCAGTTCCTCGCGCGTGTAACCGTAATCGATGATGACCGCGAACCCGCGCTGCACGGCGGTGGCGATGCGTGGCATCCATCGCTGCGCCTCGAGCCCCGCTTCCACGCGCTCGCCTTCCTCGGGATGGACCGAGTAACGGTCGAGGTATTCCATCTCAGCCGCCGATGCGGAGACGAAGCTTTCAACGAACCGCCCGGCTTCCCAGCCGACCCGCATCGCACCATGGTTGCTCAGCACCTCCACCGGCAGCGCGTCGAAGAATTCGTTGGCGAAGACAATCACATTGTCTGTAGAGACGTAGCTCGCCACGTCTCCAGCGATCGAAGCCTTGCCCGCCGCGATGTGTCCTTCCAGAGTTGCCGCCAACTTCTCCCGCAACGCGGCGGACGTCTCCACCAGGGTGTAGTGCAGCGCGCCGAAGTGGTCCGGAAACTTCTGCCGCGACCAGTCGAGCACGTCGCGCGCGAACAGGCCGCGCCCCGGGCCCAGCTCCACCATCTCGATCTGTTCAGGCGAACCCAGCACGCGCCACATCTCTTCGAACTGGCGGGCCATCAGGCGTCCGAAGACGGCGTGCACGTCGCTCGAAGTGTAGAAATCACCGGCTTTGCCAAACTGCTCTTTGCTCTTGGCGTAGTAACCGAGGCCGGGCTCGTAGAGACACATTTCCATGTAGCGAGAAAACGGGATCGGGCCGCGCTCCCGAATCTCCTGCTCGATACGCTCGCGCAGGATCATGTCCGCTCTTTCAGGTCCTGGGGCGTGCGGATGAACATCTCGATGAAGTAATCGTGCAGGCAATCGTAGAGCTGGCGCTGGAAGGACCACTCGAACTGCGGGTGGTCGAGGTCGCGCGGGTGCAGCTCGAAGTAATAGGTGTGGACCTTCAGGCCGGGGTCTTTGAAATTGATGATCACCTCGACCCCATCGCCCTTTTCGCGAGCGTCAAAGGCCAGCAGCGGATGTTCGTAGAGGCGGAGTTGATCGAGGACGCGTTCCAGGCGGGCGTTTTCCACGGGATGATTTAACCACACCCGACACAGAGGGAAAACTTCCCCGCCGCGGATGCCCGCGGAGTAACGCGGATTTCGGAAGAATGATTCTGATCCGCGTTTATCCGCGTTGATCCGCGGCGAATGAAGTAGCTACTCGTAGCGCAGCGACTCAATCGGGTCCAGCCCTGCGGCGCGGATGGCGGGCAGCATGCCGCTGATGATTCCCACCAGGCTGAGGATGATAGTGGCGACGATCAGGCTGCTCAGGTTGATGCCCAGGTGGATGTCGCCGGCGCCGCTGGTATCGCCAAAAGCGCTCATCAGCGTGATCGAGCCCACGGTCCAGGAGATCAGGTAGGCGATCGCGATCCCGGCCAGCCCGCCGGCGAAGGTGATGGCCAGCGCTTCGGCCAGGAACTGGAAGAGGATGTGGCGCTTCTGCGCGCCCAGGGCTTTCTCCACGCCGATCTCACGGGTGCGTTGCTGCACCGAGACCAGCATGATGTTCATCAGGCCGATGCCGCCGATGCCCAGGGTCAGCGCGCCGATGAAGGCCAGCAGCACCTTCAGCGCGGCGGTCACGATCTTGAACTCCTCGAAGTCTTCCTTGATGTCGGCGATGAACACGGCGCGGCGGTCGTTGGGAAGGAAATTGTGATGCCCGGCGAGCACGGCACGGACTACGCGTGCAACCTGGCGGTGGTCCTCGCCCTCGTAATCCATGGCGATGCCGCTGATGTACTGCGTGTCGTAGAGATCGCCCATGGTGCTGAAGGGGATGATGACATCCTTGTTATCGTCGTCGTCCCCGCCGCCCTGCACCTTGTGCTGGTACACGCCCACCACCTGAAACGTCATTTCATTGATGCGGATGTTTTGTCCCAGGGCTTGCTCCCCGGAGAAGAGCCTCTGCTTAGCTTCATCACCGATCACCGCTACCCGTGCCCGCGTGGTCTCGTCGCGTTCGCTGAGCCCGCGCCCCATTGCCACGTCAAAGCGGCGGATACGCTCGAACACGGGATAAACACCGGTGAGGAACAGGTCGCTGAAGGTGCGGGTATCGTGCTGGATGGTGGCGCCGGCCTGCCCGCTGTGAGTCCAGTCGCCTCCCTTGTTGAACATCGGTGTAACGCCCTTGATCATCGGGACTTCGTTGCGGACGTAGTCCACGTCGGCCAGCTTCAGTCTGACTTCGCTGCCCGCTTTCGTGCCGCCGGCCTGCAGGGACGTGCGCCCGGGAAAGACCATGATCATCTCCGTGCCCCAGGAGCTGAAGACCACGTTGATGGCGCGCTCGAATCCTGAGCCGAAGGCCAGCAGGATCACCACCGTGGCGATGCCCCAGGCCATGCCCAGCATGGTGAGCGCGGTGCGGCGGCGGTTGTGCTGCATGGCGCCGTAAGCTTCTTTCAGCAGATCACCGATCATGACTCACTCCTGGCGTAACGCTTCTACCGGCTCCAGCATGGCGGCCTTGCGCGCCGGGTAGAGGCCAGCAAAGATGCCCGCCAGCGCCAGTGACAGCACCGCTCCGATGGCCGATACCGGCACGATCTTCGGCGTATCGAAGCCCGGCGGCATTTGCGCTCCCGAAAGCAGTTGCATGAAGCCCATCGCGCCACCTACGCCGACGGCGCCGCTAAGCAACGTCAGGAATGCGCCTTCGAGAAAGAACTGGAACATGATGTTGCGGTGGGTCGCGCCCAGGGCCTTGCGCAGCCCGATCTCGCGGGTGCGCTCGGTCACCGCCACCAGCATGATGTTGATGATGCCGATCGCCCCCAGCGCCAGCGTCACCAGCCCAACCCCACCCAGGAACCAGTCCATGGCGGTGAAAATTTTGCCCATGGTCTTCTGGTTCTTCACCGTGTCCCACTCTTCCCAAATGTCGTTGCCCTTGGGATCGAAGCCGCCGTGGTTGCGGGCGACGATCCTGTGCATCTCGTCCTTGGCCGCTTCGTTCTCGTCGAAGGTGCGGGGCTGATAATTGATGAAGGAAATGGCATTGCCGTCTTTGGAGTTCTCGCCCTTCAGCGGGAAGAGCTCGCGCATGGTGTTGAAGGGAATAAAGATGCGGATGTTGGTGGCGTTCTGTTCCTCGCGGCCGATCATGGTCAGCACACCGATCACTTGGAAGCGCACCTCGTTCAGCAGGATGGTATTTCCCACCGCAGGCCGGCCGGGGAACAGGTTCTTGGTCATTTCGCGGCCCAGCACGCAGACCCGGCGGCGCTCGGCGTTGTCGTCGTCGTTGATCCACCGCCCCGCCTGCAACGGGATCGTCCGTACCTGGTTGTAGATGGGCGGCACGCCCGAGACCTGGCCGTTGGTGCTGGTGTAGTCGCTGACGGCGCGAATGTCGTCGCGCGCGATCAGCGGCGAGATGTTCAGCGCCAGCTTGGCTTCCTTCTTGATGTCGAGGTAGTCGTCGTAGGTCAGGTTGAACCACTTCATGGAGGTGAAGCTGCCCTCGACCGCAGGCGCGCGCCCGCCGAAGAAGAAAATGATGTTCTTACCGAAGCTCTCCAGTTCCTTACGATTACCGCTACGGAAGCCTTCGCCCACGCCGATCAGCAGCAGTAGCGACCCCACGCCCCAGGCGATCCCGAACATGGTGAGGAAAGAGCGTAGCTTGTGCGCCCAAAGGGTGCGCAGGGTCTGGGCGAAGATATCCAGGAGCATGCGCATGACCATACCTCAATCTACGCAGCCGAGGACGGAAAAGTTCACGGTTCGCCATCCCACCCTGGGCGCCAGACAGTTGGACTGCCCAGAGCGGAAAGGGTTATCGGGATTTTTGGCGCAACCGGCTACAGTCTGTTCTGGTGGGAACACACAGGGATCAAGCGCGGGACGCGACTCTCCGTGGTATAAGAATTGTTGGCCGAACATCTCTTCCCTTGTCTGATGGCTATGTTGCGGGTCCTAATCCTCCTGCTCTGCGTTTTCCTTACTGCTGCTTCCGCATTCGCCCAAGGCGGACCGCCTTATTACACCAATGATCCAGGCACTCCAGGCCATCTCAATTGGGAAATCAATCTTGGCTACATGCCCTTCTTCTATAGCAACCAGTCGGTCTCCCACACTCCCAACGTCGACATCAATTTCGGGGTTGGCGATCGCATCCAGCTCACCTACGAAAACGCCTGGCTGCGCGTGCAGCGGCCCTCGTCCGAGACGAAGTTTGGCCTTGGACAATCGAATCCTGGCATCAAGTGGCGCTTCTACGGCGATGGCGAATCCGGCCTCTCCATCTCGACGTTCCCCCAGCTTTTTTTCAACAACCCCAACGACTCAGTCCGCCGCGGCATTACGCCGGCCAGCCACGGCTTCCTGCTGCCTTTCGAATTGTCCAAGAAGTTTGGCCCGGTCGACGTGGATTACGAAATCGGTTATGAGTTTGTCCGCAAGGGACCGGACGGCTGGCTCACCGGCCTGGTTGTCGGCCACCAATTCACCCCAAAATTAGAAATGGACGTGGAGCTCTATGCGCCGGGAACCATCCATCGATTCGACAGCCAACCTACGATTGGCTTGGGCGGCCGCTACAGGATCCACAGCCCGGTGGTTCTTCTCTTTATGGCCGGACGCAGCCTCGAACACAGCGGGCCGAATCAGTCCTATTTCGTGGGTTATTTCGGGCTTCAATTCCTACTGCCGCCGAAGTCGTACAAAGCCGAGTGAACCCAGAATCTCTACGTACCCCGCGGCGAGTCCGGACCCGACGGGGACGCTATCACACGCCGATCGCCAGAGAGTTGGGCTGCAGGCCGAGTCGGATCTTTTCCTTCGCCCAACTTGTCGCTTCCTCTGCGTAATCTGAATCCAGAACGTACTCCTGCCCTGGCGACTTCGTCTTGAGAAGGACGGAATCAGGGTCCGAATCCACGTCCCAGGCCTTTGGATTGGGATGATAGGTCAATGCAGTTCGGCCGTCTTTGGGAGCCATCCAGCGCGGCAATTTCCAGACACTACAGGAGCGGTCGGGAGCGGTAAGGCGAAGCCCTTCGTGATAAGTCCGAAATACACCGAAGCCGGGAAACTCATCAAACGCTTCCGCAGCCTCATAGATCGTGTTGTTCTTCTGGTTTGGGTCAGTCAGGTGAGGGTGATACGCCATCCATTTCGGCACGGGTTGCAATTTGCCGAGCAGGTGCTTTTGTCCAACATAAAGCCAGCCCCACATCACATGTTGCATCCGTCCAACTCCGACAAGTCTGTTCTGCTTGAGCTGTGCGTCCCGAAAGGCTCCGTAAAATAGAAACAAGGACCCGTCGCCCACCTTATGCTTATCAAGGTGTCCTTGTGCGCTCCCGGTTTGGCCAAAGATGCCGTGCCAGCCTGGCTTTCGGGGGAACATCCCTTCATCGAGGTCGGGGTCGAGGTGCGCAAGAGACCGACGGTCGAGGAACCTGGATACCCACTGCTCGATTAGCTCTCCCATATCGCGATACTGGGAGCAGGGATACCTCAGGTCGCCATACTTTATCCCGCTCTTGGTGTATTCGAATTCGGGTATAGGTAACGAAACGAGCACTTTGCGGCCAAATTCATCCTTTAGAATCGGACTCGGTCCACCATAGTTGAATTTTCCCCGTTTTGTTGTGTCGAAGCCCTTCCTGCTAAGAATGATTTTCACCGTCGCTGTCTCCCTAACGCTTCAGCCAATCATCCCCAAAGCGAGCGCCTTGTCCCCGTCTACGGCGATCCCCTTATGGGCCCTCCGTTCGGGCGGCGGCGGAGCCCCTGCCGGCTTCCGGATACTCATACACCCCGCGTCCCGCTTTGCGGCCGAGGCGGCCGGCCTTGACGTACTGCACCAGGAGCGGCGCTGGACGATACTTCTCGCCCAGCGTCTTGTGCAGGTATTCGAGCACGTGCAGGCGGGTATCGAGCCCGACCAGGTCCACCATCTCGAACGGTCCCATGGGATGGTTGAGGCCCAGCTTGATGGCTTTGTCGATGTCGGCGGCGCTGGCGATGCCTTCCTGCAGCATGTAGAAAGCTTCGTTGCCAATCATGACGTTGATGCGGCTGGTGATGAAGCCCGGCGATTCCTTGATCACCACCACTTCCTTGCCCATGCGCTTGCCGGCGTCCACGCACGCATCGATTGTGGCCTGGTCGGTCTCCAGTCCGCGCACGATCTCCAGCAGCTTCATCTTGTGCACGGGATTGAAGAAGTGCATGCCAATGCAGCGCGGCGCGCGGTAGGTAACAGACGAGATCTCGGTGATCGACAGCGACGAGGTGTTGGACGCCAGGATGGTCGGCGGGGCGCAGATCTTGTCCAGCAAGGTGAAGATTTCGATCTTGGATTCCAGCTCTTCGGGGACGGCCTCGATCACCAGCTCGGCGGCGCGCGCGGCCTCGTCGATCGAGCTGGCGAACTCGATGCGCGAGAAGGCGTCGTCGGCTTGCTGCTGCGATACCTTGCCCAGCTCAACGCCTTTATCGAGGTTGCCGCGGATCTCGCTCTCCGCCCGCCGCAGGCTGGCCGGCAGGATGTCCTCGAGGATGGTGCGGAAGCCGCCCAGGGCGGCAGCGTGCGCAATGCCGCGCCCCATGATGCCGGCCCCGATCACAGCGATGGTCTTGACGCTGGCCACGGGCTAGGCGTGCTTCGGGTGCTCGATGCCTTCCAGCACCTTGGTGAAATTGGGTTCGGACTTGCGCATGTAGTCCGCCAGTTGCTTCCGCTCCTCCTCGGTCAGGGTGGGAAGGCTGGTGGTGATGCGGCGCAGGGTGGCGGCTATGTCGTCCACGTAGTTCATCATGCGAATGATCTCGCCGGTAGCGGGCATGAGGGCGTTCTCCTGTGTCCCCGGGTCAACAAGGGGAACGGCTATTGTCGTCTGTCGGTGGAATTCTTGTCCACTGGCGTCAGCTTCCCAGCCGAAGCATGGCCGAGCGCAGCCGCGGATGCGATTGCAGCAGGCGGATGTAGCGGCTCTCGTTGGTCCCGGCCTTGGCGCGGACGATGGCGGCCAGCTTGCTTTTTTCGACCGCCGACCAAGTTGGGAAATCCGCAACCAGGGCGAGCACTACCGCAAAATCCTCCAGGGCCGCACGCTCCGGTTGCGAAAATCGGCCGGCGTTCACGCCCAGAGCACCAGCGAGCCGGTCGGCCGTGACCCGGCGCATCATCTCGAGATCGCCGGAAAACCGCTCCGCCATGTAGCGGTTCACGCGGAACCCGAGGTTGCGCACGCGGAAGCGGTCCCAAGCCCCGATTTCAGCCCCGGGCAGCTCGTAAAAGACGTGTCCGGCGGCCAGCTTGCGCAGAGTTGCCGCGGGCGTGCGGTAGCCGGGGCGGGCTGCGATCTTATGCTCCTCGCGCTCGAGCAGCCGGCGTACCTCGGGGCGTCCCGGGCGGAATCCCAGCTTGCGATAGAACCAGAATGCCCCCGAGGCGATGGCTTCTTCATTTTGATCTCCGAGCTGGTAGGGATAGACGGAGAGGCAACGCACGCCGTGGAGCTGTGTGAGCAATCGCAACGCCTGCGCGTAATGCCATGCGGATTCGCCGTCGCGATAGGCGTAGAAGGTGTTGAAGCCCACCTCCATCCACTCAAACAGCGAGATGCCCTCGATGTAGTTGATGGGCACGCCGTTCTTCAGCGTGAATCCCGCGAGATAGGCACGCAGCGGGAGCCGCCGCCCGCGAGGCAAGCCCCACAGAAAGATTTGCGTGCCGCGCCCGGGGCGAGCTTCCACCACGCTAGCCGGATCGCCGAGAGTGGTACCGTAAAGCTCGCGGTAGCGGACCAGCATGATCTCGCGGATGAGGTCCATCACCGCCTCGCCCTCGCGCCGCGAGAGCCGCCGGACCGGCAGCGGCGAAGCCAGCTCCTTTGCTAGCGAAACCTCGCTGCGCCGGATCAGCGGGCTCTGGTGATAGAAGACTTGCCGGACCGGCCGCCAGTTGCGGGTGCGGCTGGCACGCAGGTTGTCGAGTTCCCATTTGGTCGTGAGCCCAAGTGAGTTGTAGAGTTCCGTTTTCTCGCGCCCGGAGATCGACAGTCGCTCGAACCGCTCCAGCAGCCACAGCAAAGGGTTGCGTTTGCCGGCGGCGGCCTGCAGCCACTCGCGGAAAGGGACGTCCGCCTCGACATCGGCATCGTCTGCCAGTAACGGAATGAATCGCGGCAACGTTGCCGCCAAGCGGCCATCCTGATCGTAATCCGTCCAGTCGATGGAAACATTGCGGGGAAAGCGCCGTGCCAGCCAGCGGATGACGTCGTAGTTCCAGGTGTCCTGCATCGCGGTGCCTGCGATGCCGGAGACCTGCTCGGGATCGAACACCGACATGTCCGCGCCTGCTGCGCGCAGGCGCTGGACGCGTGCGACGAACGCATCGAGCAGATGTCCGGACTGGCGCTGCACGGCGGCATTGTGCGGGTACGCGCGAAGGAACAGCAGCGCGTCGTGGAACCGGATCAGGGTTTCGGGATCGCGGAACTCGCGGCGTCCGAGCCCGGCCAGCAAGCGCAGAATCTGCGCGGCATTCCCGCGAGAGAAGTTGTTTTTCTCCTGCTCCAGCCGGGCCAGCGGGCGGTCGAGGGTTGGCATGGTTTGCCGTGCAGTGTACTCCGAGTGTCAAACCGGCCAAGTAACGCCGGCGTCCCGGCGGCCCGATGCGCGGGCGAGACGCCCGCGTAACAGCCGCCGAGACGGCGGCGCTACACTGGGCGAAGGGGGATAATGGCAGGATGCTGCGCGACAAGAACCTCATCCCGCTTTCGCATCAGCACCAGCACGCGCTGGCAATGTGCGTGCGCCTCGACCGCGCGCTGGTCAAAGGCGATGCCGACCTCAACTCCTGGCAGGAGGAGATCGCGGGCATCTGGGAAAGCGAGATCCGCTTTCACTTTGAGACGGAAGAGAAGATCTTATTCCCGGCGGCGGACCAGTATGCATCCCTCCGGCCGCTGGTGAAGCAACTGCTCTCCGAGCACGCGACGCTGCGAGACTTCTTCGCGCGCGCTCAAACGCGGCGCCTGGACGCCACGACCCTCCCGGCCTTCGTCGAAACCCTCGCCCAACACATCCGCACCGAAGAGCGCGAGTTATTCGAGGAGTGCCAGCGGCAGATGCCGGCCGCCGAGATGGCCCGCGCCGGCGCCGCCATGGACGACTACTTCGCGAAATCCGGCACGCCGGGGGCGAGTTGCGCACTGCCCTCATCTTCCAAAAGGAAGTAGTCACGCTGCCCACCCAACCCTGTACCTGGCATGTCCTAATGCCATTTCGGACATGTCCTAATGGGCACGGGAGCATAGATTTGCACTGCCTCCCGAGCCACGCAACTGGAATAATCATCCCTACCGCGACCGGCGCGGGGAGCGGGGTCCCCAACGTACCTGATTTTGGCACGTTGGGTGCAGGAGGTGGCGCAGCGAAGCCCAAGTCTCGTCTCACGCCCAGCACGCGCAAGCCCAGCGAGCGAACGCCACGGGTGTCTCCCGGGAACGGCAAGAACGGCTCTGCGCCCGGCGCGCCCGCCGTTCAGGAAGCCGAGGCTCTCTATCGCGGTCTGTTCAACCGCATGGCGGACGCGGTGTTCGTCATCGACGCCGAGACCTTACGTTTTCTCGATTGCAACGACGCCACCTGCCAGGCCTACGGCTACAGCCGCGAAGAACTGCTCTCCATGACTCCTGTACTGCTGCATCCTCCGGAAGAGCGCGAGTTGGCGCTGCAGCGGCTGCGGGAAAAGAAGTGGGGGCATCGCACCTACACCCACGTCACCAAGACCGGCCGGCGGCTGGCGGTGGAAGCCCGCACCACCGACGTGCGCTACCAGGGCCGCGATGCCCACCTCAGCATCGTCCACAACGTCACCGAGCGTAAGCAAGCCCAGGACACTCTCCAAGTGCAGTCGGCCTACCTCGAGCAGCTGATCGAGAGCGCGCCGGAAGGCATCGCCGTGCTAGACAACCAGCACAAGGTGCTGCGCGTCAACCGCGAATTCACCCGCATGTTCGGTTTTCCACCCGAGGAGATCGTCGGCCAGAGTCTGGAGATCCTGGTCCCCGCCGAACGCGCCAAGGAATCCAACTTCATCCACGCCGCCCTGGACCGGGGCCAGACCATCAACGTGGAGACCATCCGCCGTCGCCGTGACGGCTCGACGGTGGCGGTCTCGATCCTGGGGACGCCCATCAACGTCAGCGGCAGCCCGGTGGCTCTCTACCTGATCTACCGCGACATCACCCAGAGCAAGCGGGCCGAGCGCGCGCTCATCGAGAGCGAAAGCAAGTTCCGCGCGGTGGCCGAAACCGCGGCGACCACCATCTGCATCCACGACAGCACCCGCTTCCTCTACGTGAACCGGGCCGGCGAAAAGATGCTGGGCTATAGCCGCGCCGAGCTCATGCGCATGAACCCGCTGCTGCTGGCGCACCCCGATTCCCGCGAAGACATGCGCCGGCGCGGCGAAGCCCGCCAGCGCGGCGAGGCGCTGCCCTCGCGCTACGAGTTGAAGATCGTCACCAAGAGCGGAGAGGTCCGCTGGCTGGATTTCAACGTCACCTCCCTTCAGTTTGAAGGCAGAACCGCCATTCTGGCCACCGCCGTGGACATCACCGAGCGCAAGCGCGCCGAGGAACTGCAGCGGGCGCTGTACCGCATCGCCGACCAGACCAGCGCGGCCACCGACCTGCAGGAGTTCTATTCGGCCATCCACAGCATCGTGGGCGAACTGATGGACGCTCGCAACTTCTACATCGCCCTGTACGACGAGGACACGGGCCTGCTCAGCTTCCCCTATTTCGTGGACGAGCGCGACTCGGCGCCTTCCCCAAGGCGGCTGCGGAAGAAGATAACCGAGTACGTGATGCGCAGCGGCGAGCCGCAGTTGGCGCCGGCGGAGCGCTTCCAGGAGCTGGTGCGCTTCGGGGAGATCGAGGAGATCGGCACTCCGTCGGTGGACTGGCTGGGTGTGCCCATGAAGAAGGGCAACAAGTCCTTCGGAGTCCTGGTGGTGCAGAGCTACTCGGAAAATGTGCGCTACGGCGCGCGCGACCTGGAGATCCTCAACTTCGTCGGCCAGCACGTGGCCACGGCCATCGAGCACAAGCGCGCCGAGAACGCCCTCAGGCATTCGGAAAAGCAGCTCTGGCAATCGCAGAAAATGGAAGCCGTGGGACGCCTGGCGGGCGGCGTGGCCCACGACTTCAACAATCTGCTCACCGTGATCAAGGGCTACACCGAGCTCATGCTCGAAGACCTGAAGCCCTCCGATCCCATGCGCACCGAGATGGAAGAGGTGCAAAAGGCGGCCGACCGCGCCGCCGCCCTCACCCGGCAACTGCTGGCCTTCAGCCGCCGCCAGGTGCTGGAGCCCAAGGTGGTCAACCTCAATTTCCTGGTCGAGGACATGAACAAGCTCATGCTCCGGCTGCTGGGCGAGGATATCGAGCTGTGCACCAAGCTCGACAGCAGCCTGGGCTCAGTGAAGGCCGATCCCGGGCAGATCGAGCAAGTCATCATGAACCTGGCGGTCAACGCCCGCGACGCCATGCCCAAGGGCGGCAAGCTCACCCTCGAAACCGCCAACCTCGAACTCGACCAGGCCTACTCGCGTGAGCATGCCACCGTCCAACCCGGCTCCTACGTGCTGCTGGCCGTCTCCGACACCGGCTGCGGCATGAACGCCGAAACCCTTTCCCACATCTTCGAGCCTTTTTTCACCACCAAGGAACAAGGCAAAGGTACCGGGCTGGGACTCTCCACCGTGTACGGCATCATCAAGCAGAGTGGCGGATACATCTGGCCCTACAGCGAGGTGGGGATGGGGACCAGCTTCAAGATCTACCTGCCGCGCGTCGATGAGATGGCGGAGCGCGAACAGGAGCGTGCCCAGGCGTCAACCGGGCTGGGAGGCACGGAAACCATCCTGCTGGTCGAGGACGAAGAGGGAGTCCGCGGGCTGACCCGCCAGCTTCTCCAGCGCCACGGCTACACCGTGCTCGAAGCCGAACACGGTGAGGACGCGCTGCTCCTGTGCGAACGCTATTCCGGACCCATCCACCTGGTGCTCAGCGACGTGGTGCTGGCCCAGATGAGCGGCCGCGAGCTGGTGCAGCGCCTGGCCCCGCTGCGGCGCGAGATGAAAGTGCTCTACATGTCCGGCTACAGCGACGAAGCCATCGTCCACCACGGCGTGCTCGAGCCCGGCACCGCCTTCCTGCAAAAGCCCTTCACCACCGAATCCCTCATGCGCAAGCTGCGGGAAGTCCTCGACAGCAAGAAGGCCCAGTAGATTCCGGTGCCGGCATTTGGCAGATTTGGGCTTGTCGCATCGTGAGGTTTAGCAAAGCGTCAATCCTACCCCCATGGCTTTGCCTAACATCCCCATCCTGCCCACAAACTGTACCCCTGCCCAAAAACTACCGTTCCGTTTGAGAGGATGCTAGGTACTGCCGTAATTCATTGGGAGGCAGCAACAAACTTTGCCTCCTGCTCTTTCAGGGTCTGCTCGTCTAAGATGTTTCCTGCCGTGCACCGCTTGACAAACATCATTTCCCCTGAGAGCAAATCCTGAACTATGTAATTAATGCCTCCGCTGTCTGGCCTTACAACCTCTGCAACGCAAGAGTTGCGGGTGGGGCTGTAACTTACCTTAAGAACACCTGCGTGGTAATTATTCTCGGATTCAAACTGCTTCGCGACCTGCTGACACTTCAGACTGTGATCAAAGATCAAATGGCTATGCCTCTGGCTGCTGTGCCAATATAGCGATGTTGCACCCACTCCCACCATGAGGCCCAGCAACAAAACTACCCAATCTCGACGGTTGGTCATGCCTTGCTCCCGCCCCGTACCTCTCACAGGGCCTTCCCTATCTTGCGCCTGAATTTCTTGAGGTAGCACAGATTCCCGATAGCAATTGCCAAAAGGCCAATTATTGATACGGCAATTCGTTCGCTTCCAGCGAGGCCCTTTAGGCAAATCAGAAGGAGAAGTACAGAGAGTCCAGCTACGTGCGGGTGATAAATTCCTGGCAATAGCCAAAACCAGTTCAGTGGATTCCAGAGGAATTGTGGCGGCTCGCCGGAAGCAGGCGTGTAGTTGGGACTCCACTGGAGCGCGTGCTCTATCTGATGTTGTATGTTCTGGAGAAACCGGAAGGCATAACCGAGCGCCGCTAGATACCAACTCGCCCACACGGTAACGGCTAACGCGAGCCAAGTCGCGAGTGAAAGAAGCTCTTTCTGCTGGCAGAGTTGTGGATTGGCCAGCACGTACCCATACCCAGTGCTGACTATGATCAGGAGTCCGAAGAACTTTGGGCTTTCAGAGAGCCGCGCATTTAGCTGTTCGGATACCGTGTGATGGAACTGCGCCAGCAGTTCCTTATCTTTTTCGTTCATCCTGACCTCGCGCACATTCTTAGGTCGCGGTCACCGGCGTGCCCAAGCTCCAAAAGTTAGCAATCATAGCCGTATGCCGTACTCCGTGGTCCGACCGCCGACGGTTAGAGGGAAGGCCAACGTACCAATCCTGAAACTCCGATGCCGTAACTCTAGATCACCGGGAGTCAACGTCTCATCCAAACCAACCCATACCAGAACCGTTTGGTCGGGGTGCAGATGAACATCTTGCGTCTCCGCTTCCAATTTCCCATCGCTTAGACTCACACGCTGAAACGAAGAACCAAGCGGCGATTTGGCCGACACATCATCGTTCGTTTCCCTCACCCATCTCGGTTTCCGAATGTCTAAACAGAACGGAGAATCATTGCGGAGCCGAAGCCGCTCTTTCATTTTGTAGTTCATTGTGTCGGCCCGCTCCGGGTACGCCTCGATCAGTATCAACTTCACTTCTGAAAGCAGTTGGGTGTCGAAGTTCGGGGCGGGCGCTGGTGCCGGAGCAGACGGCAGGTCGAAGTTTGGCGGGAGCGTGGCGGCAGCAGGAGGAGCGCCATGCTTTGATGCAGCTTGGATGACCAATGCCAGCAGAAGTCCCGCCACCAACATGCCGAGTATGAACACTACCGCCTTTGCGCCAGTAGAAATCGAGTGGTTCCCCACTACGTTGTAGGCGCTGATGCCAGCCAGCACAAGTGCACACCCTGCGAACACCACTTGAATCACCTGCCCCCTATTCGCAAACCATTTTCCGCTCATCCCCATAAGGATACCAGTGAACGCCAAACGAGCGCCTCACCTTGACCTTGACCGCTCCCTGCGCCGCAGTGCATGGTGGAAGAGACGGGCGGTGGGCGCTAGCTGGACAAGATGTGAGTTGACGGTTTGACTACCCAGCAGGCCGAGTGAAGGGTAAGCGATTGCACGGGTGCCCTACCCTTGGCCGGTTTTGCCAAGGGTGGGGCCTTTCGGCCCCTTGTTTTTGTCGATCTTTGCTCTACCCTCCCGTCTCATGCCCTGGAGCCTGAGACGTTTCCAAGAGACCCGCCAGCTTCATTTCATAACGTTTAGCTGTTACCGGCGGCAGCGGCGGCTGAACACCTCCGAGGCACGCCGCGTGTTTGAGCGCCAGTTGGAGATAGTGCGCCGGCGCTTCAAGGCGTGCGTGTATGGATACGTCGTCATGCCCGAACACGTCCATCTGCTGGCGAACGAACCCGAGCGCGGGCCGCTTTCGTCGATGATTCAATCACTGAAGCAAACGACCGCTCGAAAGCTCGGCTTCGACGACAGGCATTTCTGGCAGCGCCGCTACTATGATTTCAACGTCTGGAGCGAACGCAAGCGGATCGAGAAGTTGCGCTACATGCACCGCAATCCGGTGAAGCGCGGACTGGCAGAGAAGCCGGAGGACTGGCCGTGGAGCAGTTTCCGACATTATCTCTACGGCGAAGAAGGGATCGTCGAGATCGAATCCGAGTGGTCAGCGCGGAAACGGCAGAAGATGGGAACAGCCCCACCCTTGGCAAAAGCGGCCAAGGGTAGGGCACCCTAGAGTTCGTTTTGTGATACATCGCATGGGCGGGGCGGCGGGAGAGTCCGGGGAACAGATGCAGCATTTGTCCTGCTGGGGTCACGAAACGGCACGATAATCTTTAAGGCGCCGCGGCCGGGACGTAAACTCTGTCCGCCGAAACCAGCTCCGCATTGGGCACTTCGGTCGTGAGCTTGACTCGCTGCAATCCTGCTTTCTTCTGCGGTTTGGCGGCAAATGTCAGGAGATATTGGCGGGTCAAGCGATGCGACAAATCGTCCAGGTAGGGAATGAAGCTTACCGGCGGGCCGTTGAAGCCAATGTAATACGATTCACCTCCGGTCTCCTCTGCCACCTTGGCGAGGTAGATCTGGCCCCAGTACGTCAGCCAGTAACTATGGCCAGCGTGGCCTACACCGGGTGTATAGATCGCAAAAACCACGACGCCGGCGCGCTGAGCATCTTCGATGGCCGCGGCGAGATACGGATCTGACAGATCGCCAACTCCGTAGTAACGGTCAATTCCGTCGGAAACCATGAGCACCTCCCGGCGGGCGGTGGTTGCCGGCCAGTGTTTGACCAGATCGCTCAGAGAAAAATATGGACTGGCGTTGACGCCGGCAATTCCCATAGGAAGGCGCAGGGCTTTCGCAGCTAGAGCTGGATCGTTGGTTGGGGTCTGCTCGATGCGTGCGCTGCCGTTTTGCATGTAGGCGACTCCAACCTTAGTCGATGCCGGCTGGGAGAGGATGAACTGGTGCAGGTCCTCCAGTTGTGAACCGAGACTGATATTGGACGCATCGTCGAGCAGCACGAAGAGTTCGAGCGCGGCATGGTCTCCCTGGGCGGGAACCCAATCGAGCACGTGGTCGCGGTCACGCCCTTCGTAAACCATCACATCTTCGCGAGTAATGACCGGAACATTGGAACCATGGCGAGCTTCCACCGTCACCAGCAGGCGTGCCGGCACCCCGGTTGCAGCCGGCGTTTCCCCAGCCACAACGTTCCTGGCGACGGACGCGCAGAAAACCAATCCGAGTATTGTGCTGATTATGAAGCGGCTCTTGCTCATTGCGATCACCGGCGCCTGACTGAACTGCGGCTGCGTGTGGAACTGGGCGGGAATTTCACACTCCAAGTAGTTGGATGCTATCCACATCCACGATAGTTGCCGGCACGGTTCCGTCCGCATGCTTGGGGCGCGGGGCGATCAGAACCCGTGAGCGCGAATTCAACAGGACTGCCAGGAGAGTTGCCACTTCTGGGCGGCAAGCAAGTGCGCTATGGATGCATGCCGTCGCGGGATAGAATCCTCACGTGCTTCCACAGGTGGAGCGCCCCAGTGTCCTGTTCATCAGAGCTTGTAGGCCGCCCGCCCGGAATCGAGACCAACGACACTCGATGAGAACAATACTGCTCACCGCGCTTGCGGCTCTCTCTACACTCATCGGAGGCTGGCTTGCTCTGCGTGCGCGCAAGCACATCCACTTGCTGCTCGGTTTCGGAGCGGGCGTTCTGCTGGGGGCAACTTTCTTCGACCTGCTGCCCGAAGCCATTGAAGCGGCCGGCGCACGGGGTTGGACCAGCCGCGGAGTGCTGGCCCTGACGGTAGCCGGTTTCCTGATCTTCTATCTCGGCCAGCGGTTTCTCTCGCTGCAGTTTTGTCCGCAGGGCGACTGCGAAGCTGACCGCCACGTCGGACGCATGAGCGCGCTCGGACTGATCGCCCATAGCACCATCGATGGAGCATCCATCGCAGCCGCCACGCTGATCTCCTGGCGGATAGGGCTGGTCGTAGCCGTTGGCATCATCGTTCATGACATCACCGATGGACTCAATACAATTCTGCTGGTGACTCGCGGCGCTCCGGCCAGCAAGAAGGACCTGGCATACCTTGTGGCAGACGCAGCCGCACCCATAGTGGGCGGCACTCTGGTCGTTCTCTCCGCCTTACCTTCTCATCAGCTCGCGCTGTTTCTGGGAGTGACTTCCGGATTCTTCCTCTTTACGGCCACCGGCGATTTACTCCCTGACGCTCATCGCCGCTCGCCTGGATTTGGCGTCTCGGCGGCGACTCTTGCCGGGATCGTCCTGATCGGGATCGCGGTGCGGCTGGTGTCAACTTAATCACGAAGTTGCGGGCGACAGGAAGCGTGCCGTCGCACCTCCGCAACGGGAATCTTTCGCTGAGCTGGATGTTGGCTGGAAGTTGTGATAGGTTACATGTAACCAGCCGCGGAGGTGGAAATGCGAGCACCGTCCAAGTCGTCTCGGGACAAGGTCAGAGCGCATCGCAAGCGGCTGCGCCAACAGGGCTTGCGGCCTATCCAGATTTGGGTGCCCGACATGCGGTCGCCGGCTTTTGTGGCCGAGGCGCACCGGCAGTCCCTCGCCGTCTCCAGGAGTTCTCACGCCAAGGAAGACCAGGACTTTATCGACGCGGTTTCTGATTGGGATGCCAAGTGAAGCGGGGCGAAATTTGGACGGTTGCCGGCGGTAGCGGCTACGCGGGAAAGCCTCGTCCGGTCGTGATTCTTCAAGACGACCGTTTCGACATGACGAACTCGGTCACGGTGTGCGCATTCACGACCGACCTAACCGACGCTCCTCTGTTTCGTCTGCCTATCGAGCCAAGCCAGGGCAATGGCCTGCGCGCGGTCCGCCGATTGATGGTGGACAAGATCACCACGGTTGCGAAGGCGAAGGTCGGCGCGCGTGTCGGGCGGCTTGCGGACGAGGATATGGTGCGGCTGAATCGTGCCGTGTTGGTTTTCCTGGGCATTGCCGCTCCGCCCCACTGACGAGCAACCGCCGTAGACAGGAAACGCGGCCCGCAGGCCGCGTCGGTAACCATGAAGCGGGTTACTGTCGGTTCTCTGACACAGCCGAGTTCTTGACTGGCGGCGCCTGCGGCGGCAGGTTGGCCGACACTGCCGAGGCGTTGATGGCGTCCTTATGGCTTGGACCCAGCCCGAGCTGGATCAGCGCCCGCGAGTCGGGAAGCGTCTTGGTCTGCCAGCCGTGGTCGGCCTGGTAGCGGGTCATGGCGTCTCTGGTCGACTCATCCCAGACGCCGCTGGGCTCGCCCTTCATGTAGCCTTCGCGGGTCAGGGCAGTCTGGATTTCGCGGGCGCGGTCGCCCTGGATTACCTGCTGTCCCTTAACCTTCTTGGTCTTCTTGGAAGACTTGGCGGAAACCACCGCCAGATGAGCGTTTTGCCGGCGCGAGGGAACCGCAGATGACTTCCGGTGGGATGAATTCTTAGGCTGAGCGGATCGGGTTGTTGCGCCGGCAAAGCCAGCACCCAAAAGCAGGATGCCGACGCAAGCCAGCGGTTTGTGGAAAATTACATGGTTCCTCAAATAGACACCTCGGGAGAGGCCGACGAAGCGCGCAAGGCCTTCTCACCGCATTAGTTCTATTGTCGACACTGGACGCAACGGGCCAGAGTCCAGCGCTGCGGCATAATAGCCATTTTGATGCCGCAGCGCCAGCCCTAAAATTGACCCCGAAAGGTTACGGAAGGGTACCGGCCAGGAAGATGGTACCTGCGTTCCGACCCCGCCCCTGGCGCACCAGAAAGACCACATCCTGGCCGCTCTTGAGCTGGGATTGCACCTTCTTGAAGTCGTCCTCATTATTCACTGCCTGCTTATTAACTTCAAGAATAACATCGCCGCGGCTCAGGCCTACGTCCTCGCCGAAGGAGCCCGCCCGCACATCCTGCACGATCACGCCTTTACCGGCGGGAATGCCCAGCCGGTCAGCGATGTCGGGCGAGATGGAGCGCACGCTCAGCCCCATCTTGCTCTCCTGCGGCTGCTCCTCTTCGCCTCCACCTTCCTCCTCGCCCGTGCGGGCGGCAAAGAGCTTGGCGCGGTCGGCGATGGTCACGGTGGCCTTGCCTTCCTTGCCGTTGCGGAAGTAAGTCAGGGTGTGTTGGGTGCCGGGCCGCTGGCCGGAGATATCGGCCACCAGTTCGTCACCGTTCTGGACCGACTTGCCATCTACCGCGGTGATGGCATCACCAACCTTCAGGCCAGACTTCTCCGCCGGGCCGCCGGGTGTGACTTCGGCAATGATCACGCCGCCTTGCACCCCATAAACGCGCGCCAGCGCCGGGTTGGGTTCGGCGTTGAACAGCACGCCAATGGAACCCCGCACCACTTTATGGTCGGAGCCGGTCAATTGGTTGTAAACCTTGACCACGGTGTTGGAGGGCAGGGCGAAGCCGACGCCCTGGTATCCCTGGGACTGGGTGAAGATGGCGGTATTGATGCCAATCACCTCGCCGGTCATGTTGACCAGCGGTCCGCCGGAATTGCCCGGATTGATGGCGGCGTCGGTCTGGATGAAGGACTGAAACTGGCGCTGGGGCACGATGTTGCGTCCCTTGGCCGAGACGATGCCAGCGGTAACCGTCTCTTCCAATCCGAAGGGGCTGCCCACGGCCAGGACCCAGTCGCCCACCTGCATGCCTTCGGAATTGCCGAACTTGGCGGCGGGGAGAGGCTGGCTGACGTCGATTTTAATTACGGCCAGATCGGTCTCTTTGTCGGAGCCGACCACCTTGGCATCGTGCAGCACGCCCGGAGGGTCGCTCTTGAGCTGCACGCGGATGCGGTCGGCTTTATCCACCACGTGCTCATTGGTCACGATGAACCCCTTGGGGTCGGCGATCACGCCCGAGCCCAGCGAACGTTCCCTGGAGCCCTCGGGCGCCTCCCCTTGATCGCCGCCGAAGAAACGGTCGAAGAAATCCTGGAAAGGATTGTCCTCATCGCCCTGCCCACCTGGGTGTCCCGGGGGCATCCCGCGCCGCTTCCGCGGTTTGACCTGGGATTCGGTGTTGATGTTCACCACCGAGGGCTCAATCTGCTTGGCAATCTGAGCAAAGGGAGAGGCCTGTTGCTGCTGCAGCGGCGGCACCGTCAACGGCGTGGCCGTGTCCGCCCCCTTCTGCGTTTCTTTCCCCTTCACCCCGATGGAGATGACGCTGCCGATCAGAATGCCAAGCGCCAGCGTCAGCACTACCAACAAAGTTGAGCTCACGCGGCGACTCTTCATTTTTTCTACAAGACCGTTTACACGCGGATGCATTACTTTCCCTCCGGCGGAATCCGATTATACATTGCGGGGTGTTCTCTCCCAGGAAAGGACATGTACAGAAATACCAGTAACATTAGATGCAACCCACGGCCAAGCGTTATCCAGCTTCTTTGCCGATCGTAACTCCCGTCCCGTTACCAAGTTCTTCGCTGGGCCGGCTCGCGCTACCCTTCAGTTCCGACAATAGCACCCCGGCGACGATCAGGATCGCGCCCAGTCCGGCGCGCGTCCCCAGGCGCTCTCCCAGCAGCAGGTAGGAGCTGGCCCAGGCGAATACCGGCTCCAGGACGAAGATCAGCGCGGTGTGGGTGGGAGGCGTGAACTGCTGGGCCCAGGCTTGGATGGTAAAGGCGGCAGCCGTCGCCAGCAAACCGGTGACCAGGATTGCGATCACCACCCGCGGCGACCACACCACGTGTGGCTTCTCCAGCAGCGGAACGCTGACCGCCATCAGCACCGCCGCCACGCACGCCTGCAAAGTCGCGATCTGCTCAAAGGGATGCGAGCGCATCGCGCGGCCCATAAAGATGATCTGGAAGCCGAAGGCCACGGCGCAGCCCAGGGTGAGCGCGTCGCCCTTGTTGATTCCGGAGAGCAGGCCACCGGAGCCGGCGTTGGGGACGGTGAGCAGGTACAGGCCGATCAATGCGATCAGAACGCCGAGCGAGGTCCAGCGGTTGATGTGCCGGCGCCAGATCAGCGCCAGAAAAAGCGGCACCAGCACCACCGACACTCCGGTCAGAAACGCCGACTTGGAGGGCGTGGTGTAAACCAGGCCGGCGGTCTGGAATTCGTAACCCATCCACAACAGCGTTCCCATCCAGAGGCTGGTGCGCAGCGCGGCCGGAGTCACGCGCAGGTGTTTGCGGAAGATCAGCAGCAGGGCTGTCCCCGCCACCGTCATGCGCACCGCGTTGAACAGCAGCGGCGAGACGTTGCTGAGCGCGTCCTTGATCTGGACGAAAGTTACCCCCCAGACGAGCGTTACCAGCACCAGCAGCAGATGGGCTTTGAGGGAGCGGGACACGGGGCACCAGACTAGCATCCTCATCGGGCCATCGGAATCGGGTGATCGGCTCATCGGCTGATTTGAAAATTAATGACCCGATGACCCGATCTCCCGATTCGTAAGCCGTCTTGCCTGCCACGACGGTCCATAATTACTTGGGATGTCATCCTTCGCGAGGCGCAGCCGAGCGAAGGATCTGAACGATAACGCCAGCACGACCGGCATAGGTTGCGATGGCATTGCTGTCAGATTCTCCCGCCTCCCGTTGGTCGGCGGAAGAATGACAGGCAACGAGGTCTCAATGACCCGATGACCCGATCTCCCGATGACCCGATTCGTAGACTGCCTTGCCTCCTACCACGGTCCGCAACACCTGTGTTTTGAGAATTGCGGCGGTTGCGACTTTCGCAATATCCCGGTCGAGCACCACGAAATCAGCGAGCATGCCGGGCTGGAGCAGGCCCTTGTCGTGCTCGGCGAACTCCGCGTACGCCGAACCCGTGGTGTAGGCGGCAATGGCTTGGTCGATGGTCAGCCTCTGCTCGGGGAAGTACTCCTGCTTGCCGTCCTCGCTGCGGCGAGTGACCGCCGCGTACAAGCCGCGGAAGGGTGTGATGGGCTCGACCGGATAGTCAGTTCCAAAGGCGAGCCGAACACCGGCATCCAGAAATTCCTTCCAGGCGTAAGAGTGGACGAGCCGTCCTTTGCCCAGCCGCGCTTCCACCCAGCGCATATCGGTCAGTAAGTGATTGGGCTGCATGGAGGCGATCACCCCCAGTTCCCTGAAGCGCTTCACCTGCTCGGGCGTGGTGATCTGCGCGTGCTCGACGCGGAAACGGAAGCCCTGGGCTGGGACTTGGCCGCGCTGGCCGGCATCGCGCTCGGCCTCGGCAAAAGCATTGAGCGCCATTTCAACCGCGCGGTCGCCGATGGCGTGAAACCCGAGCTGGAAGACCGCCCGCGCCCGCTCCACCGCCATCTGGTTCAGCTTCGCCTGGTCGTATCGCGCAAGACCGGTGTTGCCGGGATCGTCCGCGTAGGGGGCCAGCAGCGCCGCCGTCCGCGAACCCAGCGAGCCGTCCATAAAGCCCTTCAGCATGGTGGTATGAAGCATTTCGTCGTTTTGTGAATGATGGGAACGGCCGGCCTGGAGCAACTCCAATGACGCGTTGAACGGCAGCCATTCGGCAATGCGCAATGTGAGCTTGCCCTCCCGCTCCAGGTCCTCGAAGATCAGGAAATCCTCCCACTGGGAATTGTCCTGCGCCGAGGTGATGCCCGAGTGCGCGGCATCGGCGAGGGCGAGCTCCAGGGCGCGCCGGCGTTGTGCCGGCGAGGGCGGAGGGATTCTGGCAAGCAGATCGTCTTTCACCGTTTCCCGCAGAATGCCGGCGGGCTCGCCCTGCGCGTCGTGATCGATCTTGCCGCCCGTGGGGTCGGGAGTGGACGCCGTGATCCCGGCGAACTTGAGCGCGGCCGAATTCGCCACCGAGATGTGGCCGTCCACACGGGCAAAGATCGCGGGATGATTGCCCGTGACCTGGTCGAGATCCTGGCGAGTGGGCAGCCTCTGCCCTGACCAGAGCGTGTGGTCCCAGCCGCGTCCGGTGATCCACTCTCCCGCTGGCGCAGCCTTGGCGCGTGCGGCGATGCGTTCCTGCATCTCGGCCAGCGAATGCACGCCGGTCAGGTTGACGTTCAGTTTCTCGAACCCGGCATTGGCCAGATGGACATGCGCGTCGTTGAAGCCGGGCATGACAAAATGTCCGCCCAGATCGACGACTTGCGTGCGTTTTGCCTTCAGCTTTTGGATCTCGGCGTCGGACCCGACGGCCACAATGCGGCCGTCGCGTACGGCCATCGCCTGCGCGCGCCTGCCCGGCAGGCCGGTATAGATGTCGCCGTGAAGAAAGATCGAGTCAGGAGGGTTCTCGTTCACTTTTGTCGAGCCAGGTCGAGCACTGGTTGCCGGAAAGCCGGCCCACAGCAGCGCCAGACCAAGAAATAGATCCCGCGAAGATCCGCGTGTATCCGCGGCGAAGAAGTTCTTCATTTCTCAACGCCGGCGAGCGCCAGCACGGTGAGCAACACGCGCTTCAATCCCAGATCGCGCTCGGCCGGGTCGTACCACTCCTGCAAGGTATGGGCACCGCCGCCGCTGCCGCCGGCGCCGATGGAGATGGCCTCCCGCCCCAGCGACAGCGGGATATTGGCGTCGGTGGAGGCGCGATGAGGACGGGCGCGGTTGCCGAGGTGGGCGTCCACGGCGTGGATCACGTGCAGGATACGCGCATTGGGATCCAGCTCCGCCGCCGGACGGCAGCCGATGAGCCGAATCTCGCAGCCGATCCCCTTGCTGCCGTTGCGCGCGCTCTTGGGATATTCCGACGCCGCCTCGGTCACCGCTTCCCGCAGCGCACGTTCCACCCGGTCCATCTCCTCCGGGGAAGCCGAGCGGATGTCCACCCGCATGCTCGCCGATTCAGGAATGGAATTCACCGAGGTGCCGCCGCCGATCACGCCCACGTTGGCGCTGATCTTGGGCTCGACCGGCAGCTCGGTACGGCTGAAGCGCGAGATGGCGCGCGCCAGTACGACGATCGGGTTGGGCGCTCCGAAGTCGCTCCAGGAATGTCCCCCGGGACCCGTGACCGTCACCTGGAAGCGCCGGCTGCCCAGCGCCTGAGTCACGACCGTATCGATGGTGGCGCCATCGAGCACGACCGTGGGTCCGATGCGGTCCTTCCAGGGAGATTCGCAAAAGATGTGGCGCATGCCACGCAGGTCGCCCTCGCCTTCCTCGCCGACGTTGCCGATGAACAGCAGACCGGCGGCGTGATGTACCTTCGCCGAACCGAGCGCCGAAGCCAGCGCCAGCAGCCCGACGATGCCCGCGCCGTTGTCGGAGATGCCGGCGCCGTGCAGGCGGTCGCCTTCGCGGCGGACGTTCAGGGGCGTACCGGCGGCGAACACGGTATCGATGTGCGCGCTTACCGCAACCAGCTTTTCTGCTGCTTCCGAGCCGGGGAGCGTGCCCAGCACATTGCCCACGGCGTCCATCTGAACGTCTTCCAGCCCCAATTCGACGAATCTGGAGCGCAACCACTCGGCGCGCGGGCCCTCTCCGAACGGCGGCGCGGGAATAGCGGCCACTTCCAGTTGCCAGTCGCGCAGCTCGGGCTCGTGGGAGCGGAACCACTCCATGCCGAGGTGGACATCCCGCAGAGCGGACAGCCGTGCGATTTCATGCTGGACCGCGGTGTGGGCGTTGATGGAGGCGGGAAGCGCCATGGCTGGGAGCCTCAATACTACAACAGCAGTCCGCCGGCAGCACTCAGCAATCAGCACTCAGCATTCAGCGAAATCCTATGCCGGTTGAGGCGATGCGGGAGCACGACCCCATAACCTAGGGAATCTGGTTGACCGCTGAATGCCGCCTTGGCTGACTGCTGAGTGCTGGCTGCTGCTGTCAGAACCGCTTGGTCATGTAGATTTCCGCGCCGTTGCGCTCGAAGCGTACTTCATCCACGAGCTGGCGGATCATGTGCAGGCCGCGCCCATGATCGGCAGTCAAGCCGGCGAGTTCCAAAGGATTGGCGACGCTAGCGGGGTCGAAACCCGGCCCGGAATCGCGCACAATGATGGTCATGGCTGGGCCCACGGTGATCACCTGGCACTGCACCTGGAGCGAAGGATCGTTCTTGCTGCCGTGCTTGACGGCATTGGCCAGGGCCTCGGTCAGCGCCAGGGCGATCTCCTCCTCCTTGCCGGTCTCGCCGTGCAACTGGCGCGCCAGGGCAACCACTTTCTCCACCAGCCCGCCGATGCGATCGACCTGCGCGGGGAAGGTAATGTCCAACTTGGTCTGCGGTTGGGATTGTCCGGGGGCTGGGCTGGCGGGGGTCGACATCATCAGGCCCTAGGCGGAGGTCTCCGCGTTCCCATTGCAACAGGCCAGGATTTCCTGCTCGGTGAGCAGGCGGTTGGACTGCTTGGCGCGCTCGAAAATGCGGTTCACCGTTTCCTCCGATGCCGGCAGTCCTTTGCGTTCCAGCCAAAACAGGACGTTGGACTTGCCGCTCATGGGGCCTATCTCGATCACCTGATCCAGACCGAAGAAGTGCGAGGGTACACCGGAATAGACGGTGTTGGCCAGTTCGATGTCTTTCTTGCGGAGCGCTTTGATCACGGCGGCGGCGTGCACGCCGGTGGCGGTGCGGAAGGCGTCCTCACCCACCACCGGATAGTTCTTGGGGATGGGCACGCCGGTGGCGCGCGAAACCGCCTGGCAGTAGTCTTTCAGCTTGGTCAGGTCCTGCTGGGCCCAGGGCTCGACGCCCATCAGCTTCAGGTTCACCAGCATCAGGTCCATCTGGGTGTTGCCAACGCGCTCGCCGATGCCGATGGCGCAGGCGTGCACGCAATCGGCGCCGGCGGCCAACGCCGCCAGCGAGTTCGCGACCGCCAGGCCACGGTCGCAGTGGCCGTGCCAATCCACGCGGATCTTCTCGCCCGAAGGTTTCACCACCTCATTGATCACGAACTGCACCAGCGCGAAAACGCCCATAGGCGTGGCGTGCCCGCAGGTGTCGCAGACGACGATGGCGCGCGCGCCGGCATTGATGGCGCTCGAATACAGGCGCTTGATGGTGGCGGGATCGCAGCGCGAGGTGTCCTCGGTGACGTACATCACCTCGAGCCCCAGCGAGCGCGCATACTTGACCGCGTTCTCGGTGGTGCGCAGCAGAAAATCGTCGGTCCAATCCTCGGTATAGCGGCGAATGGGGCTGGAGCCGATAAACGTGGCCGCCTCGATGGGCACGCCGGTCTTCTCCACGATCTCGGCGATGGGTCGGATATCGTTCTGGTGGGTGCGGGCGGCGCAGTTGCCCTTGATCTTCAGGCGAGCGCGGGCGATCTCGCGCGCCAGCGCTTCCACGTGCGCCACCGCGCGCCGGCCTGCGCCCGGCAGTCCCAGGTCGAGGGAATTGATCCCCACGGACTCCATCAGGTGGAGAATCTCGATCTTCTCTTCGATGGAAGGATCGCGCACGGAAGGCGACTGCAAGCCGTCGCGCAGGGATTCGTCGTTGAGCAGGACCGGTCCGCGCGGCGCCAACTGCGGCGCCGATACCTGGTTCCAGTCGTAGATCAGCTCCGAACGGTTCATGGAGTAACGAGTACCGAGTTGCGAGTACCGAGTAAAGGAAGGCCGAAGAGAACTTGCTCGGTACTCGGTACTTACTTCTCCTTCGGCGGCAGCGTCAGCCCGAAGGTTGAGATCTGCCCCTGGCCCGCCACGTTGAGCCCGCTGGGATCCTCCGCGTTGGGGAGGTAGAGCGTCTTGCAATGCTCGCAGCGGTAGATCTCGGCGTTCGGCCCGAAAGCCTTGGCCACATCGCCGCAGGCCTTCTCCTTGACGTCGGCCATGTAGAACCAACGCTTCAGATGCCCGCCGCAGAGCTTGCCCTTGGCGTCTTTTTCGTTGCACGCGCGCTGGCCCGGCTTCTTGATCTTCACTTTGTGGTTAGGGAGCTGGGCTACTTGCGTTTGAGATGTGGCCACGGACTCTCGATCTCCTATGATGACGTTGCACCCTCACGAGTACAGGCTATTTTACTAGATGTCCACAGGCGTCTGCACCTGTGGCCGTAATGGCCGTCCTAGCTGTCATCCTTCGCGAGGGCGAAGCCGAGCGGAGGATCTGGCGAGAACGCGTGCTCCACCACACCGTTGGCGTTAACTGCTTTCCCGGATTCTCCCGCCTCGCTTCGCTCGTCGGAAGAATGACAGAATCCATTGGTACACCGCGTACATCCGACTCGCGAGGGAGTCATGGCGACGCTTGAAACCGTTCTGAAGCGTTTTGAAGAGCCCGACGACGTACGGACGTTCGAAAAAGGAAAATTCGAGCTGGTTCGCATCGGCGGCATGACCATTGGCCGCGCTACCTATCAGCCCGGCTGGAAGTGGTCCCTTCATGTCGGACCGACCGTGGGCGCGTCGCGCTGCAACGTGGAGCATGTTGGGCTGGTGCTCTCCGGTTGTGCCACGGCAGCGATGGAGGACGGCACCGTCCACGAACTCCGCGCCGGCACGCTCTTTTACATCCCGCCCGGGCCTCCCGGTCACGATAGTTGGGTGGTGGGCGATGTGCCATACGTCTCCCTGCACTTTCTTGGCACGGAGCATTACGCGAGCAAGTAGTCATTACATGGGAATGGGAAGAATGCTCTAAAGTCTTCCCAGCCGAAAGTATGCACGCAAGGAACGCAGTCCACCACTAGCGCGCCGCATCCAGTTGGTGGAAAACAGAAAGTCCACGAACCCTTCCATCTGCCGCGCGAACTGCCCGCCGTAGCCGAACCACCAAACTTTGCGCACGCGCGGGAGCAGGTCGGAATCCAGGTACTTGATGCGGACCATCTCTTCCAGGCCCAGGCGGCCGTGGGCGCGGCCCAGTCCGCTGGACTTCACGCCGCCGTGTGGGGCTTCGCTGACGCCGAAGCAACTGATCACGTCGTTGACCATGACCGTGCCCGCCTGGATGCGGCGGGCGAGGGCCTCGCCGCGCCGGCGGTCGCTAGTCCAGACGCTGGCCGCCAGGCCAAACTCGGAGTCGTTGGCCAGCCGCACGGCTTCATCATCGTCGGCAAACGCCATTACCGACAGGACCGGCCCGAAGGTTTCCTCGCGCATGGTCAGCATTTCGTGGGTGACGTCGGCGAGCACGGTGGGCGCGTAGAAGTTCGGGCCAAGCTCGGGTAATCGCCGGCCGCCCGCGAGCAGGCGAGCGCCGCGCGCGATAGCATCCGCCACGTGCCCCTCCACCACCCGCAACTGCTGCTCGTGGATCATGGGGCCGATGTCGGTTGCCGGATCCATGCCGTTGCCGACGCGCAGCTTGCGGGTCTTCTCCACCACCGCAGCCAGGAACTTCTCGTACAGGCTGCGGTGCACGTAGCAGCGCTCGACCGAGAGGCACGTCTGGCCGGCGTTCATGAACGCGCCCCACAGGGCGGCGCTCGTCGCCACGTTCAGGTCGGCGTCGTCCAGCACCAGCATGGGATCCTTGCCGCCCAGCTCCAGCACTACGGGCAGCAGTTTCTTCGCGGCCGTCTCGGCGACGCGCTTGCCGGTGCGTACGCTGCCGGTGAAGATGATTTTGTCGATCGGCGCTTCCACCAGCGCCCCGCCGGTCGAGCCATCCCCGACGACTACCTGGCAGATGTCCGCAGGCACGCCAGCCTGGTGCAGCAGCGACGCCAGTTCCAGAGCCGCCAGCGGCGTGAACTCCGACGGCTTGATTACCACCGCGTTCCCGGCAACCAGCGCCGCCAGTCCTTCTGTCGCGGGGGTCGCGAACGGGTAATTCCACGGAGAGATGATCCCAATCACGCCGTAGGGCTCGCGGACGAGGTGCGCCGACTTGGTCTTCATCACCAGATTGCCGTGGGACACAGGCTCAGGCCTGAGCGCGGCGTGCGCGTTCTCGATGAGGAAGCGAGCTGCGTCCAGCACCACCAGCACCTCGGTCACCAGCGCCTCGACCTGCGGCTTGCCGTTCTCTTGGGTGATGGTGCGGGTGACCTCATCTTTGTTTCGGTGCAGGAGCCGCTGGAATTTCCGCAGGATCTCGACCCGCGCCCGCACTCCGAGGTCTGCCCATGCAGGTTGTGCCTGTCTTGCGCGCTCGATCGCAGCTCTCACCTCGGCCGCGCTCGCGGATTCAAACTCGCGCAGGGTTTCGCCGGTGGCCGGATTGCGCGAGATGACCCGCCGCCCGCCGATCTGGACGTTTGTCGCCATGGTCCGTTCTTGTTGGCCTAGGCTATAACATTTCTGTCGCCCGCTTCGCGGGCTTCTATCTTATTCCACCTCGAGTCCCACGGCTTTACGCCGTGGGCTACGTTCCACCGCACGCTTCGCGTGCTTTCATCAGCCTGGTTTCAATCACCCGATGACCCGATCACCCGATGACCCGATTCTCAATATTCCACGCTCACCAGATACAGCCCGCAGGCCGGGGCCGTGGGACCGGCGGCGGAGCGATCGCGCGCCTCCAGAATGCGCTTCATGCCCGCGCCGTCCAGCGTGCCTTTGCCCACCAGCAGGAACGTCCCCACCAGGTTGCGCACCATGTGGTGCAGGAAGCCGCTGCCGCGCACGATGTAGACCAACTCTTCTCCTTCGCGAGCCCAATCCGAGGAATAAATCGTGCGCACGTTCGAAGGTTCTTCCTCTTCCCGGCTGCGTTCCGGATCCACAGCAGCGAATGAAGTGAAGTCGTGCTCATCGCCGACGACCATCGCCGCGGCCCGCATCGCATCTTCGTCGAGCGGATAAGGATGGTGATAAACGTATGGCGCCAGAAACGGCGGACAGATCTCGCCGCGGTAGATGCGATAGCGGTAAGTCTTGGCGCGCGCCGACTTGCGGGCGTGGAACTCCGGCGCCGCTTCCTCCACGCCCAGCACGCGAATGGCCGGCGGCAGTGCGTGGTTGAGCGCGCGCGCGAGGTTCTCTTTGGGAATGCCGGCGTCGGCGTCTATCTGGCAGGATGCCACCTGCGCCAGCGCGTGCACGCCGGCGTCGGTGCGGCCCGATCCCTGCGGCAGGATCCTGGAGCCGGTCACAAGCTCGATGGCCGCCGCCAGCGTGCCCTGGATGGTGGCGCGCTCCGGCTGCACCTGCCATCCGTGGAAGTCGCTGCCATCGTAGGCCAGCGTGATTTTCAGGTTGCGCACCATCGCTGCCCGAGGTTCGGGGCCCACGCGAGTCAACCGACCGCGCAGAACAGTGGTTTATACTATCCCACTTCCCGCGAGTGACATGCGCGGCGACGATGGACGTGCCGCGCGGCAGAAAATTGAAACCATCCGCAGCTTGCTTGCGTATCTGCGGATGACGATTCTCGTGTCTTACAGTCTGTATTGAGGTTGGAACTGATTCCTTTCCGGAGATAACCGAATGCGCTTTTCCCGAGTCCTGTTACTCCCGGCGTGGTTGATGACCGCGGGCTTGCTGGTGGCGGCTCTTTGCCCTCCAGCGCTCGCTCAGACCACCGATTATTCCAAGTCGGTTTCGCAGTTCCCCAACGTGGTGGGTCCGTACATCCCGCGTTATGTGCCCGAGCCCAACCTCGCCAATAGCGCGCGCATCGACCAGCTCATCAAGGACGGGAAAATCTACCTGTCGCTGGATGACGCTATCGCGCTGGCGCTAGAGAACAATCTCGACCTGGCGATCGCACGCTACAACCTGCCCATCGCCGACACAGACATCCTGCGCGCCAAGTCGGGCGCCTCCACGCGCGGCGTCAACACCGGACTGGTGCAGGGAACGCCCGGTGGCGGTGTGGGCACCATCGGCGCGGGCGGAGTGGGCGCGACCTCGACCGGCGCGGGTGCGGGCGGCACCACCGCGGCCGTCGGCGGCGCCGGCACCGGCGCTTCCGGACTGGTGACCTCGACCCTGGGCGCTGGTCCGCCGATTGGCTCCTACGATCCGATCCTGACCTCAAACCTGAGTATCGAGCACCTTGTGGAGCCCACATCGACCGGGTTCACCTCCGGCTCGTCGACGCTGGGCCTGAACACAGCGACCGCCAATTTCGGGTGGCTGCAATCCTTGTCCACGGGCACCACCTTCTCGGTCACCTTCAACAACCAGCGGCAAACCACCAACAGCTTCTTCACCGAGTTCAGCCCCCTCATCAGCAACAGCATGCGCATTACCTTTTCTCAGCACCTGCTGCAGGGACTGAGCATCAACGCCAACCGCCGTTTCATCACCATCGCCCGGAACAACCGCGAGATTTCCGATGTGGCTTTCCGATCGCAGGCGATCAACACGGTGGCGCAGATCGAGAACATCTACTGGGATCTGGTCAGCGCTTATGACGACGTGCGGGTGAAGGAGCGCTCGCTGGCGCTGGCGCAGAAAACACTCTCCGATAACAAAAAGCAGGTGGAGATCGGCACCCTGGCGCCCATCGAGGTCACGCGCGCCGAATCCGCCGTGGCTTCTGGGCAACAAGATCTGATCGTCTCCCAGACCAACCTGCAACTGCAGCAGTTGCTGATGAAGAACGCGCTCACCCGCAACATGACCGACGCGCAACTGGCCGCCGCTCCCGTCATCCCCACCAGCACCATGGAGTTGCCAAGGCAGGAGCCGGTGATCCCCGTCCAGGATCTAATTAACGACGCGCTGCAGCACAGTCCGGACTTGGCGCAGTCGCGCATTGACTTGACCAACCGCGACATCACCAAGCGAGCGACGCGCAATGAGCTGCTGCCCACCGTGGATCTGGTCGCCTGGTACGGCGCCAGCGCGCTAGCTGGCAATACCAATCCCTTGTCGCTGTGCGGGCCGTCGAACCCCTACAGCTCGCCGCTCTGCGTGCAGCCGAACCAGGTGGGCCCGCCGACGGGTTTTGCCGACGCCTTCACCAACCTCTTCGGCTACAACGCGCCCGATTATGCGGTCGGCTTGAACGTCAACATTCCCATCCGCAACCGCGCGGCGCAGGCCGACCAGGTGCGCTCCGAGCTGGAATACCGCCAGGCGCAGATCAACCTGCAGCAGTTGCAGAATCGGATCGCCATCCAGGTGCGGAACGCGCAGTTCTCGGTGCAGCAGAACCGCGCCCGGGTGGACGCCGCCAGCAGCGCGCGCCAGCTCGCCTCCGAATCGCTGGACGCCGAGCAGAAGAAATACGCCCTCGGTGCTTCCACCAACACCTTGGTGCTGCAAGCCCAGCGTGACCTAGCCCAGGCGGAGGCCAACGTGGTCATCGCCATGGCCGCCTATGAGAAGTCCAGGGTCGAGCTGGACCGGGTGATGGGGCTGACGCTTACTGACAACGGCATCGACATCGCCGACGCCGAAAGCGGCAAGGTCACGCGCATGCCCAGCGTGCCCGGCATCCAGCAGCGGCAGGAGGAGAAAGAGCCGCCATCGATGCAGCCGCCAAAGTAAGTACCGAGTACCCAGTACCGAGTACCCAGTACCAAGTTGCAATCGCATAGAACTCGGTGTTCGCACTTGGTACTTGGTACTGGCTACTTGGTACTACTCCCCAGTGCTATGCTTTTGCCCCGTGACCCTGTCCGTCGTGGTCATCACCTATAACGAAGAAGCCAACATCGGCCGCGTGCTGGAGAGTGTACGGCTGGCGGATGAGCACATTGTCCTGGATTGCGGCTCGACCGACCGCACTCTCGAGATTGCCCGCACCTTCGGCGCCAGAACTTTCACTGGAAAGTGGGAGGGCTACTCAGCCCAGAAGAATTCCGCCATCGACAAGGCCAGCGGCGACTGGGTGCTGTCGCTCGATGCCGACGAGGCCGCCGAGCCCGAGCTGATGGCGGAGATCCGCCACGTCCTTGGCCACAACCCGCCGGTGAACGGCTATTACATCCCGCGCAAGAATTATTTCCTCGGCCGCTGGATACGCCACGGCGGCTTCTATCCCGATCGCAAGTTGCGACTTTTCCGCCGTGGGGTGGGCCGCTTCGGAGAACGCCCGGTGCACGAGGTCATTCACGTGGACGGCCCCACGGCCACGCTCAACCACGCCCTAGTACACAACGCCTACCCCACGCTCGAGGGCTACATCCAGCACATGAATCGTTATTCGTCGCTGGGAGCGGAAATCGCCGTCGCCGAAGGCCGCGGCAGTTTCAGCCTGCTGAACATCGGCGTCAATCCCCTGGCGACCTTCCTCTACAACTACTTCTTCCGGCTTGGGCTGCTGGACGGCCGCGAAGGCCTGCTGCTGCACCTCTACCATTCCGCTTACGTGAGTTGGAAATACGCCAAGGCGTGGGAGTTGGCGCGGGCCAAGCAGCGTGAAACCCGGTAGCACCCGACGCAGTGTCGGCGGTCACACCTTTGTGTTCTTGCCCCGGTTTTATGCATCCTCTATGATTGCGAGGTAACCGGCCTCCGTCATGATGCCCAAAGACAAGCCCCACAAGCCCAACCTCGCTGAAAGTCCCATCCAGGAAGTTTTCGAAGGACGGCATCCTTCGGCCTCCGAAAAACAGTGGGCGGAGAACACCCTGCTGCCCACGCTGGAGAAGAATCCCGAGCGGCCGATCGGGAAACCCACCGGTGTGAACCTCGACGAGCACGGGCACGCCCGCTACACCACGATTTCCGGCGAGCCCATCAAGCGGCTCTACACCCAGGCGGACCTGCCCGAAGACTGGGAGTACGCGCGCTATCTGGGCTATCCCGGCCACGCGCCCTACACGCGCGGCATCCACGCCACTGGCTACCGCGGCAAGCTCTTTACCATGCGCCAGTTCTCCGGCTTCGCCTCGCCGGAGGAGACCAACCTCCGCTACAAATACCTGCTGGCGTCCGGCAGTGGCGGGCTTTCGGTGGCGTTCGATCTGCCGACGCTGATGGGCTACGACTCCGACCACGTTGCCAGCGAAGGCGAAGTCGGCAAATGTGGCGTGGCCATCGACTCGCTCGAGGACATGGAAATCCTCTTCGGCGGCATCGACCTGGAGAAGACCACGGTCTCGATGACCATCAACTCGCCGGCCTCGGTGCTGTGGGCGATGTACCTGGTGGTCGCGGAAAAGCAGGGCGCCGACTGGAAGAAAGTCTCGGGCACCATCCAGAACGACATTCTCAAGGAATACATCGCGCAGAAGGAATACATCTATCCGCCGGCGCCCTCGATGCGGCTGGTGGTGGACACCTTCGAGTTCGGTTCGCTGTTCACCCCGCGCTTCAACACCATCTCCATCAGCGGCTATCACATCCGCGAGGCCGGCTCGACCGCGCTGCAGGAGCTGGCGTTCACCGTCTACGACGGCGTCGAGTACGTGGAGTGGGCGCTGCGCCGCGGCCTCAAGTTCGACGAGTTCGGCCCGCGGCTCAGCTTCTTCTTCAACGCGCACAACGATTTCTTCGAGGAGATCGCCAAGTACCGCGCGGCGCGCAAGATCTGGTACCGGCTGGCGAAGGACCGCTTCCACGCGCAGAAAGAACGCACCTGGCTGTTGCGCTTCCACACCCAGACCGCGGGCGTCTCCTTGCCGGCACAGCAGCCGATGAACAACATCGCCCGCGTGGCGCTGCAGGCGATGGCCGCCGTGCTGGGCGGGACGCAGTCGCTGCACACCGATGCCTACGACGAAGCGCTCGCGCTCCCGACCGCCGACGCTGCGCGCATCGCGCTGCGCACGCAACAAATCATCGCGTACGAATCGGGCGTCGCGCAGACCATCGATCCGCTGGGCGGCTCCTACTTCGTCGAGCGCATGACCCTCGACATGGAGAAGGGCGCGTTCGATTACTTCGAGAAGCTCGACGCCATGGGCGGCATGGTCAAAGCCATTGAGCGCGGCTATCCGCAGAAGGAGATCGCCGAGGCTTCCTACCAGTATCAGCGCGCGGCCGAGGCGAAAGAAAAGATCATAGTCGGCGTGAATGACTTCGTGATCGAAGAGAAGACGCCGGAGATTCTATACATCGACGAGACCGTCGCCCGCCAGCAAACGGAAAAGCTGAAGAAGCTGCGCGCGCGCCGTTCGAACGAAGAAGTGCAGCGCCGTCTCGACGCGCTGAAGAAAGCCGCCGCGCAGGAGCCGCAGGTCCGCGCCGACGGCAAGATCTCCGACGCCAACACCATGCCCTACATCGTGGACGCCGTCCGCGCCTATGCCACCGTGGGCGAGATCTGCGAAGCGCTGAAACAGGTGTACGGGATCTACACAGAAGTCAGCGTCACGTAGCGCCGGCGTCCCGCCGGCCCGATGCGCGGGCGGGACGCCCGCGAGACAGCCGCCGAGACGGCGGCGCTACACGTCCCGATTCTCTGTGTCTCCGTGCCTCGGTGGTGAATCTAGATTCCCGATGCGACATGCCGTCCGCCATCTGAAAAAATCCGATCCCGTGCTGGCTGCGATCATCGAGCGTGTCGGCCCTTACCGCCTGACCTTTCGCGAGCCGACGTTCGAGACCCTGGTGCGCTCCATCGCCTTCCAGCAACTGAACGGCAAGGCAGCCAAGACCATCTTCGACCGGCTGGTCGGCGCCGCGGGTGGCTCGCTCACCCCGGAGTCGATCCTGGCGCTCACGCCCGAACAAATGCGCGCCGCTGGCCTGTCGCGGCAGAAGCTCTCCTACATCCGCGACCTGGCGGAGCGCACCCGCTCGGGTGAGATCGATTTTGCGCGGCTGCCCACGATGTCCGATGAAGACGTCATCGAGCATCTCACGCGGGTAAAGGGCATCGGCGAGTGGTCAGCGCAGATGTTCCTGATGTTCGCCCTGCGCCGCCCCAACATCCTGCCCACCGCCGATTACGGAGTGCGCGCCGCCATCAAGAAGCACTACCGGAAACGCAAGCTCCCCGATCACAAGCAGATCGTGAAGCTGGCGCGTGCCTGGCATCCCTACTGCTCGGTGGCGTGCTGGTATTTGTGGCGAAGCGGGGAGACGATCGTCTGACGTGCAATTTCTGATTTGTGACGACGCGCATCACACAAATCACCAATCGCAAATCACAAATCCTTGTTGTATCCTACACAGTTGCATTTCACGCCAAATGCCTGCTGAGAGAAAGATCCGCGTTCTTGTCGCCAAGCCCGGTCTGGACGGCCACGACCGCGGCGCCAAGGTGATCGCGCGC
This sequence comes from uncultured Acidobacteriota bacterium, assembly GCA_963808725.1. Lineage (GTDB taxonomy): Bacteria > Acidobacteriota > Terriglobia > Terriglobales > Acidobacteriaceae > JAHFUA01. The sequence goes on from CAWEGO010000001.1 coordinate 251,548, forward strand.
GCCCTGCGCGATGCCGGCATGGAGGTCATCTACACCGGCCTGCGCCAGACCCCGGAGATGGTGGTCAGCGCCGCCCTGCAGGAAGACGTGAACGTCATCGGCCTTTCCATTCTTTCCGGCGCGCACAACGCCATCATGCCCCGCGTTATGGAGCTCCTACGGCAGAACAAGATGGACGACGTGCTGGTCATCATCGGCGGCATCATTCCCGACCAGGACATCCCCGGCCTCAAGCAGGCCGGAGTTGCCGGCATCTTCCTGCCGGGCACGCCCATGAACGAGATCGTGGAGTTCATCCGCAAGAACGTGAAGCCGCGCGGCGTGGCCGCCGTCTGAGGACGCCATCCGGCAGCAGCAACTCATCGAGCAGACCATCGGCCCGGCGCCGTGGTACTGGCAGACCTTCCCAGAAATTACCGGCACTTCGGGCCAGCGCTACACGTGGACCTGCCACAACCAAGCTGAGATCGAAAATCTGGTCACGCTCAATCGCCGCCAAGAGCCGAGCGCAACTCTGCTGGCGCTGAATACGTATTGCAGTCCGTTCGTCGTGCCCGAGGCCCGGCTCGGCATTTGGTGTCCCGAGCCCGGCTACCTGCGCCTGCTGTGCTTCGATCCCGACCAGCTTGCAGCATTCCCCTTGCACGATGTTGCGGGATGGTTCAAGCGGTCTCAGGACCGCATCTATTCGGCGATCGCGCCGCTGGCGGAAGTGGAGATCAACTCGCGGCTCGCCGCCGGCAAGCATCGGGTCGAAGTTCCGCCGGAGTTTCGCGGTATCGACGAGTTGCTGCTGGTCAGCTCCTACCCCGCAACCGGCAAGGACGATGCGGCCTGCGCTATCCTCGTGCTCCATCCCATGGCGGGAGCGGTGACGGTGCTGCCGCAGACTTGGTTTACGGCGAACAAGTTCGATGTCGGGTATCAGTGGATCACGCGGGTGGTGCGCGACCCCGCGAGCGGCAGGATCATCGGCGGTGGCATCCGCATCCGCGACTTCGAGCTGACGGAGGATAGCATGGGGTTGGAAAGGTGGATCGAGTGAGCCGCCAGCCGACTCTTTTGGGTGTGGCATACACCCCCAATCCCAACGAAGGTGTCATCCTTCGCGAGGCGAAGCCAAGCGGAGGATCTGATGGAAATGCCTACGCTACCGCTTCCGGTGGTGCGGCCAGTGTCGTCAGATTCTCCCGCCTCCCTTGGGTCGGCGGAAGAATGACAGTTTCTGGTTGGTAGCTGTGGCATACACTCCTACCCCAAAGAAGGTGTCATCCTTCACGAAGGCGAAGCCGAGCGGGGGATCTGACGGGAATGCCTACGCTACCGCTCCCGGTGGTGTGGCCGGTATCGTCAGATTCTCCCGCCTCCCTTGGGTCGGCGGAAGAATGACAGTTTCTGGTTGGTAGCTGTGGCATACACTCCTACCCCAAAGAAGGTGTCATCCTTCACGAAGGCGAAGCCGAGCGGGGGATATGACGGGAATGCCTACGCTACCGCTCCCGGTGGTGTGGCCGGTATCGTCAGATTCTCCCGCCTCCCTTGGGTCGGCGGAAGAATGACAGTCTAAGTGATATGAAGTCTTACTTCGTCTACATCATGGCCAGCCATCGCCGTGTACTTTACATCGGTGTCACCAGTGATCTCGACAAGCGCGTTTGGCAGCACCAGCACAATGTGCACGGTTGGTCGTTTACGGCCCGGTATCGCGTCCACAAACTGGTGTACTTTGAAACCTACTCCGACATTGTCTTGGCAATCGCCCGCGAAAAGAAGCTCAAGCACTTTACCCGTGCAGAAAAGATTGCTCTCATCGAATCAAGAAATCCAAAGTGGCGAGACCTGAGTGCCGGCTGCGGACGGGAAGCCCGAGTGCCTCCGCCCGACACCACGCGAAGAGATATGGCAGGGATTGGATTTGTCGTTGAGCCGAAAGACAACTGCGACATCCTGCACCTCACCTCGCAGGACGGCACCAACCGCCTTACCCGTGCCTGCGTCACCTCTCTCGCTAACGCCATCCGCGAACTGGCCCGCGCCCCGCGCCCGCTCATCATCACCGGCAACCAGAAGTTTTTTTCCGCCGGCGCCGATCTCAACGAGATCCTCGCCCTCAGCGGTCCGGAGGCGTTCGTCTTCTCGAAAGCCGGGCAGAGGATGACCGATGCCCTCGACGAGTTTCCCGCGCGGGTGATCGCGGCCGTGAACGGTTACTGTATGGGAGGCGGCCTGGACCTGGTGCTGGCCTGCGATCATCGCATCGCCTCGCCGCACGCCATCTTCGGCCATCGCGGCGCCGCGCTCGGCCTGATCACCGGCTGGGGCGGCACGCAGCGGCTGGCGCGCCTGGTGGGACGGGCGCGCGCCACCGAGATGTTCATCGCCGCCGAGAAGGTGAACGCCGCCCACGCATTGCGGTACGGGCTGGTAGATCGTGCATGCGACGATCCGGTGGGAGAGGCCATGCGCTGGCTCGATCTCAAGATCACCCCATGACCCGATCCCCCGATGATCCGATTTCTAGGCCGCCTCGGAATCCTCCTCGGGATCGGGAATCGTAGAGGGCGGATCGCTTGCCGGATAGCTGTCCTCCAGGGTCTGGTCCATCCCTCTTTCCCGCTTCTCGCGTTCGTTTTCCTGGGTGACCGGCGAATCCGCGCGCCTGGCTTCCTCCCTCACCATTGTCTCTTCCGCCATAGAGGCCTCCTAAGACCGATTGGATGGATGAACGCTCACACGGGATGCTGGCAGTTTGCTTCTCCCGCCACGTGCGGGTTTGCGCCCGCTCGCGCCGCTGTTGTACCGTTACCGTTTGCTCCCGCGCCCGCGATGACGGACCATCCCCAGCACGCTTCGGCCGAGCTGCCGTCGAACCTCCTGAAATCCACCGTGGACGCGACCTCGGCGCGCTACGAAAAGAACATGCGCGCCATGGCCGAGCTGGTGGCCAGCTTCCGCAACGACGAAGAGAAGATCCGCGAGGGCGGTGGCGAGAAAGCGATTCAGGCACAGCACAAGAAAAAGCGCCTGACCGCGCGCGAGCGCATTGCGCTGCTGCTCGATCCCGGCAGCGAACTGTTCGAGCTTGGCCTGTTTGCCGCGCACGGCATGTACGAGGAGTGGGGCGGCGCGCCGGCGGCGGGGGTGATCACCGGACTGGGACGCATTCACAGCCGGCTGCTGATGATCATCGCCAACGACGCCACGGTGAAGGCCGGGGCCTTCTTTCCCATGACCGCGAAGAAGGTGATCCGCGCCCAGAACATCGCCCTCGACAACCGTATCCCCACCATCTACCTGGTGGACTCCGCCGGCGTCTTTCTGCCTTTGCAGGAGGACGTGTTTCCCGACACCGACGATTTTGGCCGCGTCTTCCGCAACAACGCCGTGATGTCGGCCATGGGCATTCCGCAGATCGCGGCCATCATGGGCATGTGCGTGGCCGGCGGCGGATACTTGCCGGTGATGTGCGACCACATCCTGATGACCGACGGCAGCGGGCTTTTCCTCGCCGGGCCGGCGCTGGTGCAGGCCGCCATCGGGCAGAAGGTGGACGCGGAAACGCTGGGCGGCGCTGCCATGCACGCGCAGATCTCCGGCACCATCGATTACCGCGAGCCCAGCGACGAAGCCTGCATCGCGCGCATCCGCTCGCTGGTGGAGAAGATGGGCTATCGACGGCAGTCGGTGTGGGACCGCAAGCAGCCCGAGCCGCCGCTCTATTCCGCCGAGGAACTCTACGGCATCTTCGAGGCCGATCCCGCGCGCCCGTACGACATGAAGGACGTTCTGGCGCGCATCATCGATGGCGGGCGCTTCGACGAATACAAGCCGGAGTACGGCGAAACCCTGATCTGTGGCTTCGCGCGCATCGGCGGCTTCGCCGTGGGCATCGTCGCCAACCAGAAGAAGCATGTCACCGTGCTCGACGACCACGGCCAGAAGCGGGTGGAGTTCGGTGGCGTGATCTACACCGAATCGGCGGAGAAGGCCGCGCGCTTCATCATGGACTGCAACCAGAACCTGGTGCCGCTGATCTTCCTGCACGACGTCAATGGCTTCATGGTCGGGCGCGACGCGGAGTGGAGCGGCATCATCAAGGCGGGCGCCAAGATGGTAAATGCCGTGTCGAATTCCGTGGTGCCGAAGATCGCCATCATCATCGGCGGCTCCTTCGGAGCGGGACACTACGCCATGTGCGGTAAGGCCTACGATCCGCGCTTCCTGTTCGCCTGGCCGACGGCGCGCTACGCGGTCATGAGCGGCGACTCGGCCGCGGGCACGCTGGTCGAGATCAAGATCAAGCAACTGGAGCGCGGCGGAAAGAAGCTCAGCGACGAGGAAAAGAAAGAGCTGTATGAATCGGTGAAGCAGACCTACGACGCGCAGCAGGACCCGCGCTACGGCGCCGCACGGCTGTGGATCGACCGCATTATCGATCCCATGGAAACGCGCGACGCCATCGTGCGCGCCCTGGAAGCGGCGGCGCTGAACCCCGACGTGCCCGAGTTCAAAGTGGGGGTTCTGCAGACGTGAACCAGGAAATTGAGCCATTGATTCATTGGGTCATTGAGCCATCAAGCGGCAAGGACGGTTCTCAATGACTTAATGACACAATCGCCCAATGACTCAATACTAAGTGTAGCTTTGATTTCCCATGATTGAGAGAGTCAAACTGATCGAATGTCCGCGCGATGCCTGGCAAGGCCTGGCGGGCGTGATCCCCACCGCAGTCAAGGTGGCTTATCTGCGCGCGCTGATCGGCGCGGGCTTCAAGCATCTGGATGCCGTTTCGTTCGTCTCGCCCAAAGCGGTGCCGCAGATGGCCGATTCCGAAGAGGTGCTGCGCGAGCTCGATCCTCCCGACGACGTAGAGATTCTCGGCATCGTAGCCAACGAGCGCGGCATGGAGCGCGCCATCAACAGCGAGACGGTGACCGTGGTCGGCTATCCCTACTCGGTGTCGGCGACTTTTCTCAAGAACAACGTGCACCAGACGCTGGAAGAATCCATCGAGGTGCTGGAGAAGATCAAGCAGGACGCGGACAGCGTGGGCATGGGTGTGGTCGCCTACATCTCCATGGCCTTCGGCAATCCCTACGGCGAGCGTTGGAATCCGGGCGAGGTGATCGAGGCGGTGCGCCTGCTCACCGACATGGGCATCGAAACCATCTCGCTGGCCGACACCGTGGGGCTGGCCGAGGCCGATCGCATCGATGACCTGGTGTCGGCGGTGATCCCGCAGTTCTCCGGGGTGGAGATCGGCGTGCATCTCCACGGCCGCCGCGAGGATGCCGCCGAGAAGATCCTGGCGGCCTATGATGCCGGCTGCCGCCGCTTCGATTCGGCCGTTGGCGGATTGGGGGGATGTCCCTTCGCGCAGGATCTGCTGGTCGGCAATATCCCCACGGAGATCGTGCTCGAGGCGCTGGCTGGCCGCGAAGTCGCGCTGCCCATCCGTAAGCCCCTCGACTCGGTGCTCAAGATGAACGCCGACATCGCCGACAAGCACGCCGCGCCGGTGAAGCAGTAGGAGCAAGTTTAATTCTGGCGCATTGCCGGGACCAGCGAAATAGGGGTGGACGGAAGCCGTCACCTGAAAGAAAATGAAGCCATGACCGGAATCCAATATGTGATGGATGACAAGGGCCGCAAGGTGGCCGTTCAAATCGACCTGAAGAAGCATCGGCAACTGTGGCAAGACATCGAGGATGTGCTGGTCTCCCGGTCACGGCGGCACGAAAAACGCATTCCGCTGGACAAGGTAAAAGCGGCCCTCATCGAGAGCGGCAAGCTCGCGCGTGAATAGTTATCGCATCGTGGATCTAGGCTTAAACTTCATCGCCGTCGCAATAATTGCATTGTCATCCTGAGCGCAGCCCGAACGAGCTTAGCGAGCGAGGGCAAACGAAGGACCTGCTTTTATGATCGACCACTACTTTTACGTGTACATCATGGCCAGCAAGTCGCGCGTAATCTACATCGGAATCACCAACAACCTTCGCAGGCGCGTCTGGGAGCACAAGAACGGCCTGTGTCCAGGCTTCACTCGCGATTACAGGGTCCACCGACTGGTCTACTTTGAGCGATTCCAATATGTCCGCAACGCTATTCCCCGAGAAAAGCAGCTTAAAGGCTGGCTGCGTAAAAGAAAGATCGCACTCATCGAATCAGGCAATCCGACGTGGGAGGATCTGGCCGCGGACTGGTTCAACTCGTCTGAGACAAAGCAGGCCCTTCGCGCGCAAAAGACGCGCGCTCAGGATGACAATACATAATGTAGTTTGCTTATTGTCATCTTGGACGAAGCGAAGGATCTGCTGTTCGGTTAGCAGCTAAAGCACGTATGGATCTCAAGACCATCCTCCTCACCGAATCCGACCGCATCGCCACCCTGGCCTTCAACCGTCCGGAGAAGCGCAACGCCATCAGCTATGAGCTGATCGATGAGATGTTTCTCGCGCTCACAGCCGTCGAGCGCTCCGATGCACAGGTGCTCATCATCACCGGCGCGGGCATGGCGTTCTGCTCCGGCATGGACCTCGACAACCTGCGGGCCATCACCACCCGTTCGCACTCGCAGAACCTGGGCGACTCGCAGACCGTGGCCAGACTGTTCCGCGCCATCTACGAGTTTCCCAAGCCCACCATCGCGGCGGTCAACGGGGCGGCGATGGGCGGTGGCTGCGGCATCGCCACGCTCTGCGACTTCACCGTCGCTTCGGATGAAGCCAAGTTCGGCTACACCGAGGTGAAGATCGGCTTTCTGCCGGCCATCGTCTCTACGTTTCTCATCCAGCAGGTGGGCGAAAAGCGCGCCCGCGATCTGCTGATGACCGGGCGCATCTTTTCCGCGGAAGAAGCCAAGCAACTGGGCATCGTGACCGACGTCATCTCTGGCGAGCAGCTCATGGAATGGGCGCGCGAGCTGGCCGGGACGCTTATGCAGTCGAGTCCCGCGTCGCTGCGTGCCACCAAGCGCCTGCTGTCGGCTTTTGCCAAGGACGTGCTCGACCGCCGCATTGCGCTCGCCATCGAAGAGAACGCGCGCATCCGCACCACCGACGACTTCCGCGAGGGCATCACCGCGTTCCTAGAGAAGCGCAAGCCGCGCTGGAGCGGCAAGTAAATGTCCGCTCCCCAACCAGCGCGTCGTTGCCTGGTGAACGAGACGCGGCTGCGCGTGCGCTACGTTGAAACCGACCAGATGGGCGTGGTCTATCACACGAACTTCTTGATCTGGTTCGAGGTGGGACGGGTCGAGTTCCTGCGCCAGCTCGGCTTCACCTATCGCGACATGGAGCGCGACGACGGCTGCTATATTGCGGTGGTGGATGCCCGCTGCCGCTACAAGGCTCCGGCGCGCTACGACGACCAGATCCTGGTGCGCACCTTCTTCAAGAACCTGCGCGCCTCGCTCATCCACTTCGGCTACCTGATCCTGCGCGAGCCGGACATGACCCTGCTGGCCGAGGGCGAGACCACGCACATCGTCACCGACGCCCAGTTGCAACGCCGCGAGCTGCCGGGAAAGTATCGTGAGGCATTCGCAAGAGCGCTGGGATAATGATTAACCGCCGAGACGCCGAGAACGCCGAGGACTCCGATTTCCATCGCGGTGTCATCCTTCGCGCGGCGTAGCCGAGCGGAGGATCTGGCGACTGCGCCTGAACCGCCGGTACCGGTTGCTTAAACTGTGTTATCAGATCCTCCCGCCTCACTTCGCTCGGCGGAAGAATGACAGTCGACGACAAGCATGCAAGCTCTCCACATCAACGGCAACGATCTCACCCTCGAAGACCTGAGAGAGGCCGTGTACGACCGCCGTCCGGTGATGCTGGCCGCCGACGCGCGGCACGCGGTGGAGCGCGCCCGGGCCGTGGTCGAAGATCAGCTCGCCCAGGAGCGCGTGGCCTATGCCGTCAACACCGGCGTGGGCAAGCTGGCCACCGTACGCATTCCTGCGGAGCAAATCCCCGAGCTTCAGGTCAACCTGATGCGCTCGCATGCCGTCGGCGTCGGCGAGCCACTGAGCGAGCTCGAGACCCGCGCCATCATGCTGCTGCGCGCCAATTCCCTGGCCAAGGGCTTCTCCGGCGTGCGGCCGGTGGTGATCGATACGCTCTGCGAGATGCTCAATCGCGGCGTGCACCCGATAGTTCCGTCGCAGGGCAGCGTGGGCGCGAGCGGTGACCTGGCGCCCTTGGCGCACCTGGCACTGGTGGCGATCGGCGAGGGCGAAGCCATCGTCGAAGGGGCGCGTGTTTCCGGCGCCGAAGCCCTGCGCCGAGCCGGCATTGAGCCGCTGGTACTCGAAGCCAAGGAGGCCGTCTCGCTCATCAACGGCACGCAGGCCATGCTGGCGGTGGGGACGCTGGCGCTGCTCGCCGCCGAAACCCTGGCCGATACCGCCGACGTGGTGGGCGCGCTCACCCTCGACGCGCTGCAGGGCACCGACGTGGCCTTCGACCCGCGCATTCAGAGAGTCCGCCCGCACGCGGGGCAGGCGTACAGCGCGGAGAACCTCACGCGCATGCTGGCGGGCAGCCAGATCCGCGAATCGCACCGCGCCTGCACTCGCGTCCAGGACGCCTACTCGCTGCGCTGCATGCCGCAGGTGCACGGCGCCGTGCGCGACACCCTCGCTCACTGCCGCCGCGTCTTCGAGACCGAGATGAATTCGGCAGTGGACAATCCGCTCGTCTTCCCGGCGAAGGACGGCAGTGGGGACATTCTTTCCGGCGGCAACTTCCACGGCGAGCCGGTGGCGTTCGCGCTGGATTTTGTGGGAATCGCGCTCGCGTCGCTCGCTGGCATCTCCGAGCGGCGTGTTGAGCGGCTGGTGAATCCCACGCTGAATGAAGGACTGCCGCCGTTTCTTGCGCCCGGCGCCGGCCTGCACTCCGGCTTCATGATGGCCCAGGTCACGGCCGCGGCGCTGGCCAGCGAGAACAAGGTGCTGGCGCATCCCGCGTCGGTGGACTCGATCACCACCTCCGGCAACAAGGAAGACTACGTCTCCATGGGGATGACCGGCGCGCTCAAACTCAAACGCATCCTCACCAACGCGCGCTACGTGCTGGCCATCGAAGCCATCGCCGCCGCCCAGGCGCTGGATTTTCTGGCTCCGCTCAAGACCAGCACGCGCGGCCAGAAAGCGGTGGCAGCGATCCGTTCAGTTTCGCCTCCCGTGGAGCAGGACCGCGTCCTGGCGCCGGATTTCGCGCGGGTGGCCGAGCTGATCGCGGCGGGCAAGCTGGCGGAGGTGCTGCGGTAGAACGTGCCTTGTGGTGGTGTCGCCCTTGCGGCCCCATCCCACCCACGCAAGGTGTCATCCTTCGCGAGCCGAAGGCGCGCGGAGGATCTGTCGATAACGTCGAAACGACCGGTACCGGTTGCGCAAACTGCATTCTCAGATTCTCCCGCTGCGCTTCGCTCCGCGGAAGAATGACACCCTCACATATTACCGAAACCAGGGTGGGCCAAAAGCCAAGAGCCAACAGCTAAGAGCCGGTCTGCCCAGCCAACCCCAGTTCCCCCGCGACCCCCTTCATCGCCTCGATGCAGAAGCCGATGTGCTCATCCAGTTCCACGCCCAACTCCTGCGCGCCTTGAATGATGTCTTCGCGGCTGACGCTGCGGGCGAAGGCTTTGTCCTTCATCTTCTTGCGGACCGACTTCGCGTCCACCTCAGCTAGCGATCTGCCCGGCTTTACTAGCGCGGTGGCGGTGATCAGCCCGGCCAGCTCGTCGCAGGCGAACAGCGCTTTTTCCATGTTGCTGACACGCGCGACGCCGGAATACTGCGCGTGCGACATGATGGCCCGCCGGATGGGCTCGGGCCAGCCGCGTTCTTCCAGGATTTTGTTGCCGACGAAGGGATGCTCCTCGGGTGTGGGATATTTTTCGTAGTCGAAGTCGTGGATCAGCCCGGTGACGCCCCAGGTGTCCTCGTCCTCGGCGAACTTGCGGGCGTAGGCGCGCATGCAGGCTTCGACGGCGAGGGCGTGCTTGCGCAGATTCTCCGACGCGGTGAACTCGATCAGCAAACTCCATGCGGCCGTGCGATCGCACATAAGAATTCCCCCATCCTCTCCCGGTTTTCCCTAGGTAACTTACGGGATCAAGGTTACTTTGGCTTGTTTTTAACAATAATTTCCTTGACTTCCACAACAGTTATCCCCCAGAGTACGCATCAGGATGTGCACCTATTTTGGGTCACTTGGAGTTGACCCATGGGGGGCGCAGGTTGTTGGGCCTTTGCAAGGCGAAGTGCCCGCTCTGGCATCTCGCGCACCATTGATGGCGACGACTCTTGCCCCGGTTGATTCACGAGAAGTAGTCCGTTGCGACCGCTGTCACCTGGTCCAATTCCGGACCAGCAACAGTCTTTGCAGAAAGTGCCGTACCTCGCTGGACGCCGAGGAACCGCCCATGATCCTGGCGGCGCCGGAGCCCGCGGTCGAACCGGTGAACGGCAGCGGCCATGCTCATCTGCAGATCGCATCGGCCATCCGCACGCTGCGCCAGCGTGGCGGCTTGAGCCAGCGGCAACTGGCGCTGCGCATGCAGGTGCCGCGCACCTACGTCTCCAAGATCGAGAACGAGAAGGCCACGCCCACGCTCTCCTCGCTGGCGCGGCTGGCGCGCGCGCTGGAAGTCACCGTGCCCGACCTGCTCAGCGGCGGCGACCGCGCCCGCCAGGACGAGATCCACGAGCTGATGAAGGATGATTTCGTGGCGCAACTGGTGCCCTTTCTCTCGACGCTCGACGCCCTGCAAAAGGCCAGCATTCTGGGCCAGGTGCGGGATCTGACTTTACGTCCGCGCCGGCACGCCTAGGGACTGATCGCAAGCACCCTGCGTGCGCCGGCGTCGGGCTCCGGGCCCGAATCCGGTTTCGACCCTCCCTCCGGCCGGGGCCATTGCCCCGGCCCTTTTTTTATCACACGATGGTTGAATATGGGTTCCCCATTGCACTTCCGGCACTTTCATTGCGCAGAAACCGGCGCTATGCTACTTATAGAAATCCGAGGTAGCCTTGCATATATCGATCCCCGCAGGATTGGACCGCAAAGAGTCCGACGTTTACTCCAGGCTCGATCCCCGGCAGCTTCCGCGACACGTCGCGATCATCATGGACGGCAACGGGCGCTGGGCCCGGCAACGCCACCTGCCGCGCATCGCCGGACACCGCGCCGGGGTGGCGTCGGTGCGCTCCACGGTTGAGACCGCTGCGCGCATCCACCTGCCCGCGCTCACGCTGTATGCGTTTTCTTCGGAGAACTGGAAGAAGCGCCCGGCCACTGAAGTGGACTTCCTCATGCGCCTGCTGCGGCGCTACTTGAAGGCCGAAGTCCCCACGCTCAACAAGAACAACATCCGCCTGGAGTACATCGGCCGCCGCCACGAGCTGCCGGAAGCAGTGCAGGAGCGGATGGCGTGGGCGCAGGAAGCCACCGCGAAGAACACCGGCATGGTGCTGACGCTGGCCCTGAATTACGGCGCGCGCATGGAACTGGTAGACGCCTTCACCGCCATCGTGAACGCCGCCGCCAATAACGGCGGATTGAGCCACCTGAAGATCGATGAGGAACTCATCGACCAGCATCTCTACACCCGGCATCTGCCCGATCCCGACCTGGTAATCCGCACCTCCGGCGAGATGCGGCTTTCCAACTTCCTGTTATGGCAGGTAGCCTACGCCGAGATCTACGTCACGCCCACCCACTGGCCGGAGTTTCGCGGACGCCATCTGCTGGAAGCCATCGCCGAATACCAGACCCGCGAACGCCGCTACGGCGGCCTGGGCGACGGCAACGGCGCGCACCCGTGATCAAGCGCGTCGCGACCGCGGTCGTCCTCATCCCCATCGTTCTGCTGATCGTCCTCCGGGCGCCGATGTGGCTGTTTGCGGCGGTGGCCGGCGTGATTGCGCTGATTGCCACCTGCGAGTTCCTGGGCCTGGCGGACGCCTATGAGATCAAGCCCAGCCGGGCGCTGACCTACCTGTTCACCGCCATCCTGTTCGCCAGCGCGGTGGCAGGATTCGTCATTGAATGGCAGATGAGCCGGCTCTCGGCGCAGGTACTGATGCGGGGCATCAGCCCGCGCGAACACCCACACCTGCTGCTTGCGATCGCCGTGACGTTGATTGCGAGAGATTCGGTACTGCTGGCTGTGCTGGCGTTCCTGGTGGCCATGCTGAAGCGCGCCGACCTGCGCTCCTCGCTGCCCGGCGCCGCGGCGTCGGCTCTGGCGCTGGTTTATATCAGCCTGCCTTTCACGCTGCTCATCAACGTGCGCGCCCGCGCGGCGGGGGCGTTCTATGTGTTCTACCTGCTGGTGGTGGTGTGGATCGGCGACATTCTGGCTTTTCTCGTGGGCCGGTCGCTGGGCAAACACAAACTTGCTCCGACGATTAGTCCCCACAAGAGCTGGGAGGGCACGGCAGCTTCCTTCGTTGGCGCCACCGCGCTGGGAACTGTCATTCTGGTTTACGGAAATGCGATCGTGGCATTCCTCCGCAATACGAATCTGCTGGCGGCGCAACAAGAGAGCATTCTGAGCGTTGGACCGTACCCATCTCCGCATCCGCTGTGGGTCTACATTCTGCTGTCGGCAGCGCTGAACCTGGCGGCGCAGTTCGGCGACCTGGTCGAATCGATGCTGAAGCGCGGGGCCGGGGTGAAGGATTCCGGCTCGCTCCTGCCCGGCCACGGAGGCATGCTCGACCGCATCGACGCCCTGCTCTTCGCCGCGCCGGTGCTGTGGTACTATGCGCAGATCCTCGCTGCGGTCCACAGCCCGTAATCGTATTCATGAAGCGCATTGCCATCCTGGGTTCCACCGGCTCCATCGGGCGCAGCACCCTGAGCGTCGTAGAAGCCCACCCGGAGCGGTTCTCCATCGTTTCCCTCGCTGCTGGCAGCAATGTAGAAGCGGCTTTCGAACAGGCCAAGCGCTGGCGGCCGCGCGTCTTTTCGATGAGCAACGCCGAGGGCGCTGAGCGGCTGCGGAGAAGGCTGAAGGCCGCCGACATCGCGGACATCGAAGTCGTGCACGGTTCTGAAGGCGCGATCCGCGTTGCCACTCATTCTGAGGTTGACTTCGTGGTTAGCGCCATCGTGGGCGTCGCTGGACTCGAAGCCACTTACGAAGCGGTGCGGGCGGGCAAGAGCGTCGGTTTGGCGAACAAGGAATGCCTGGTCGCGGCGGGCGAGCTGATCACTGCGGAAGCCAGGAAGCACGGTAAGCCGCTCTTGCCTATCGACAGCGAGCACAACGCCGTCCACCAGTGCATGCGCGGCGGACGCCTCGAAGAAGTGCAGTCGGTGTGGCTGACGGCCTCGGGCGGTCCGTTTCTCGACACTCCCGCCTCCGAGTTCTCGCGCATCACGGTGGAGGAAGCACTGAACCATCCTACCTGGAAGATGGGCCGGCGCATCACCATCGACTCGGCCACGCTGATGAACAAGGGCTTCGAGGTGATCGAGGCCTGCCGTCTGTTCGGCCTGCCGCCCAGCCGGGTGAAGGTGATGGTGCACCCGCAGTCCACTATCCACTCGCTGGTGGAGTTCGTGGACGGGAGCATCCTGGCGCAGCTTTCGGTCACCGACATGCGCCTGCCCATCCTCTATGCCCTGACTTGGCCGGAGCGCATCCCGTCCGACATGCATTACTCGGTCAATGACTTACGTCATCTGGATTTCCGCCCGCCCGACATGCAAAAGTTTCCCTGTCTCGGCCTGGCCTATGAGGCCGCGGAAGCCGGGGGTGCCAGGACTGTGGCCCTGAATGCCGCCGACGAGGTAGCGGTGGCCGCGTTCCTCGATGGTTCCATAGGATTCGACGAAATCCCGCGGGTAATCCGCGACGTACTTAAAGCAACGGACGCCCGGCCTCCGGAATCTATTAGGCACGTGCTGACAATGGACGCCGAAGCCCGGCAGCGGGCGAGGGAACGGGTCGAGCGGTTGAAATCCAGAAAGGCAGGCACAGGCCGTCCCGTTGTAGCAAAATAGAGGCGGGACAGTTCTCCTCATGTACAACGCTTTTACAATCCTCTGGTCCGTGGCCCTGGTGCTCGGGATCCTCATCCTGGTCCACGAGTTGGGACACTTCATTGCCGCTAAGTACTTCGGGGTCCGGGTGGAGGTCTTCTCCATCGGCTTCGGCAAGCGCCTAGTCGGATGGCGCAAGGGCGACACCGATTACCGCATCAGCGCGCTGCCACTGGGCGGCTACGTCAAGATGTCGGGCGAGAACCCGATGGAAGCGCGCACCGGCGACCCCGGGGAGTTCCTCTCGCATTCGCGCTGGCAGCGGTTCATCATCGCTCTGGCAGGTCCGGCGATGAACATCTTCCTGGCCATCGCGCTGCTCACCGGCGTCTTCATGGTGCGCTACGAGCACCCCTACTTTTTGGACCAGCCCGCGGTGATCGGCTTCGTGTTGGATAACTCGGCGGCGGCCAAAGCCGGATTCGAGGCCGGCGACCGCATTGTGCGCATCGGCAACACTCAGTCTCCGACCTGGGAGGACGTGGAAGCGAAGGTCATGCTCAGTCCGGGACAGCCGCTTGAGGTGGCAATCCAGCGCGGCGGACAGATCCTGAACAAGACCATCGTCCCCGAAAAGCAGGGGCAGGAAGAGTATGGCGCGCTGGGCGGCTGGGTGCCCCAGGAGCCCAACATCGTCACCGACCTCGAACCCGATATGCCCGCGGCCAAAGCCGGCATGAAGGTGGGGGACGAAGTGGTAGCGGTGAACGGCGTGACCATGCGCTCCATGCGAGCGCTGATCAACTACCTGCAGCAGAACCCGGGCAAGCCGCTCAACGTCGCCGTATTGCGCAACGGCCAGGAGCTGCACTTTAACGTGACGCCGGTCCTCTCGCACAACCCGCATGGCGGCGAGCAATGGCGCATGGGATTCATCTCCAACCCGGTGCACGTGGACAAGCTGGGGTTTGCGCAGGCGGTTTCCAAGTCCATCGAGACCAACAAGCGCTACTCGGTGCTGATCCTGGAACTGGTACGGCAACTGGCCGCACGCAAGGTCTCGATGAAGCAGATCGACGGTCCCATCGGCATCGCGCGCGCTTCCGGCGAGGCCGCGCGCCAGGGCTGGATGCCGCTGCTGGCGCTGATGGCCGCCATCAGCCTGAACCTCGGCATCTTCAACCTCTTCCCCATTCCTATTATGGACGGCGGCGTGATCCTGCTGCTGGCCATCGAGAGCGTGATGCGCCGCGACATCAGCATGAAGATCAAAGAGCGCATCTACCAGGCGGCCTTCGTCTTCCTCATCCTGTTCGCCGTGGTCGTCATTTACAACGACATCGGCAAGGCGCTGCCGGGGCTGGCGAAGTTTTTGCCGTAGGGGTCGGCCGCAATCAGCGGTCTTCAGAATGACCACGATCTGAGAATCGCGGAGGGAAACGGTGTCGGCAAGGGAATCAAGCCCCGAAAGGCTGACCCTGGCGCAGAATTGACCGGCGTGTCGCGTTGCCTAATATAGACCCTTGATTAGGGGATAATATATCAGCTAAACTAGCATCTGAGATGGTTCTCGATGAGCGCGACCCCGGCTAAAACGACCCGCACCAAGCTCTCGACCACCGTGTCTCCGGAAACCCTGGAGTTCCTGGAGCGCAAGGTGGCCTCCGGTGAGGCGGCTAGCCTGGCCGAGGCAGTAGATATCGTTATCCGCAAGGTTCGCCAACTGGAGAACCGGCAGCGCCTGGCTGCCGCCACTGCTCGATATTTCGATGAATTGGAACCGCGCGCCGCGGCGGAAGAGAATGCCATCGCCCGGGACTTGGCGTCGGCAGCGAGCACGATCGACTTTGGCAAAGAGCTCTGAAGCACCCCGACGCGGCGAGATCTGGTATGCCAATACTGGGGGCAAGCGGCACGCGGTCGTCATCGTGTCCCTGGACCAGCGCAACGCGAGTGAACGTATAGGCTCCGTCCTGGCGGTACCGTTCGGCAGCTACGGGGCCGAGGGCCCGACCTCCAAACGAATGGAACCTGGCGAGTCTGGCTTGCCGGAGCCTTCGTTCCTCAAGGCCCATTTCATCACGGTAGTCGAGAAGAAAGACCTAGTGGAACGACTGCCGCGTCGTCTGTCGCAAACTCAGTTGCGCGACCTGGTTGCGATGATCAACCGCGCCATCGACCCAGATGCGCCGTACGGACAGTAGTTCTTGGGCGTGCTGGCGTAGGAACCTCACAGGCTAAACGGCAAGATGTGGGGGGCATTTATCTCCTTGCGTGAAGGCCGAGTTCCCACCCACCGGCTGCACCCCGCCTGCTACAATTCCGCCGAGCTTTCCCCTAGAATCCATTGAACTTCTGCCGGCTTTTATCCGTATTGATCCACAAACGTCGCGAGCCGGGGTTCGAAGGAGTGCCGGTTGGAAGACACCCAAGCCGTGGCTGCATTGGTGGAACGCTGCCTGGGCGGCGATGCCGCGGCTTGGGAGGAAATCGTGCGCCTGTACCATCGGCGCATCTATAACGTCAGCTACCGTTTCGCGGGCTCGGCGGAGGACGCTGAGGACCTCACCCAGGAGGTCTTCATCAAGATGTACCGCACGCTGAAAAGCTACGATGGTTCCAAAGGCGCCTTCATTACCTGGGTAACCACCATCGCCCGCAACCTGCTGGTGGACCACTTCCGGCGCAGCAAGCACGACCGCGTGACCGACTCGCTGGAATCGGCCCCGGCCGGCGATCAGGACGCCCTGACCTTGGGCGAGCAGCTTCCCGATCTGGGTCCCAGTCCGGACGCGGGCGTCCAGACCCAGGAGACGCAGCGGGCCGTCCACGCGGCCTTGCAGAAGCTCTCCCCTGAGCTGCGCGAGGCGGTAATCCTGCGCGACCTGCAGGACCTGGAATACCGGGAAATCGCGCAGGTGCTCAAGGTCCCGGAAGGCACTGTAAAGTCACGAATTAACCGGGGGCGCGCGGAACTTGCGCGCTACCTTTCTCGTACCTATAGGCAGGTCAGCTAATGTCCGGCGAACAGCAAGGCGAAATGGATTGCACGCAGTTTGAGGCCCTGCTTTCCGAGGCTCTGGATGGCGCGCTCGGTGAGCCGGTTCTGGCCGGTTTCCGGGCCCATGCCGCGGCCTGCGCGGATTGCGGGCCCATGCTGGCAGCCGCTCAGATCGGAATGAGCTGGCTGAAGTCGCTGCCCGAGGTCGAGCCTCCGCGCAACCTGGTGCATAACATCCTGATCGCCACCAGCGGCGCCCAAGCCGCTGCGCCCATCCGCCCAGCCGGTCCCACTAGTCCGTGGCGGGATCGTCTGCACCAGTGGACGCGGCCTCTTGCCCTGGCGCTGTCCGCCGTACGGCAGCCGCGGTTCGCTCTCTCCCTGGGAATGGCTTTCTTCTCCGTCATGGTGCTGCTGAATGCTGCGGGCTTGCACCTCTCCAGCCTGCGGCCTGCTGACCTGCGTCCCAGTGCGATCCAGGAAAACCTGGCGCGCACCTACAATGAGACCACCGCCCGGGCGGTAAGGTATTACGACAACATACGGCTCGTGTACGAGATCGAGTCGCGCGTGCGCGAGATTCGCAACGCTACCCGGGAGGAAGACCAGCAGGAGCAGCGCCAGCAGGAACCGGAGAAGCCTAAAGACCGTAAGTACCGGGACGACAATAGCAGCGGGAATCCCGACCAGAAGCGGGATCGTTACAGCCGCCGCGACCAGCCGGCAGTGCTGGCGGGAAGCTCGCTGGATCATCCCGCGAATCCCATATCCCACAGGAGAGACGCATGAACTGCGCCGTCCACAATCAAACCCCCGCCGTGGTCTATTGCCGCGCCTGCGGCAAGGCGCTGTGCGAGCAGTGCAAGCGCGATGTGCGCGGGGTGATTTACTGCGAAGACTGCCTGGCGGCGCGCGTGGAGGGCACGCTGCCTCCCGGCGCGGCTGCCGCAGCCGCGCCGGCAGCCGTGGTTGCGCCTGGAGTACCAACCGGCGGGCCGAATCCTGTCGCAGCTACGTTTCTCGGGTTTATCCCGGGCGTGGGGGCGATCTACAACGGCCAGGTGGTCAAAGGCCTGATCCACGTGATGATCTTCGCCGGCCTCATCTGGGCGGAAGACCGCAGCGGCGGTGGCCCATTCTTCGGCCTGCTGATCGCGTTCTTCTACTTTTACATGGTTTGGGACGCCTACGCGACGGCCAAAGCGATGCAAGAACGCCGTCCCTTGCCTGATCCGTTTGGACTGGGCGCGAACCTGCCGGCCTCGGAAACCACCCTCCCGGCCAGCCCGGGACCGGGAAGCGACCTCGTCAGACACGGCACGCACGTACCCACGGCCGCCATTGTGCTCATCGGGCTCGGGGTCATCTTTCTGCTCGACAATATCGGCATCTTCCACTGGCGCTGGATGGGCCACCTATGGCCGGTCATCCTAATCGTCATTGGGGTGTGGTTGTTCGCACGCCGCACGGGGAGGATGCCATGAACGGCTTCCGCCGCAATCGCGCCTGTCCCTGCGCTCGCTGCCGCTGCACCGGCTACCTTGGCCCGGTGGTGCTGATTACGCTGGGCGCGCTGTTCCTCGTCGACCAGTACTCGATGTACGGCATTGGCAGGACGTGGCCGATCCTTCTCATCGTCATCGGAGTCGTCAAATTGCTGCAGTGGAATGCGCCTCTGACCGGGCATGTGGATGTCTCGCAAATCGGTCCCGGCGGTCCCCCGCCCGGCGGCGGCGGCGGCGACAATCCTGGCGGCGGTGGGCAACCGCCGTCCGATGGAGAACAGGTGAATCATGGCTAGCCCAACCACTCCCACCGTACCCCCGACACCGCCGCCGCCGGTGACGTACCGGCCGCGGCGCTCGTTCGCCTGCCCCGTGCTGCTCATTGTGCTCGGTGTCCTGTTCCTGCTCGGCAACCTCGGCTTCCTGAGCTGGGGACGCCTGGGCTACCTGTTCGCGCGCTACTGGCCGGTGCTGATCATCCTGTGGGGCCTGATCAAATTGGCGGAGCACTTCGAGGCGCAGCGCCACGGCTACCGTACGCGCGGCCTCGGCTTTGGCGGGGTGATGTTTCTGATCTTCCTGGTGGTGATGGGATTGTGTGCGAGTTCGGCTTGGCACTACCGCGGGGTGATCGGCGACGAGTTCTCCCAGATTGGCGACGAGCCTGCCTTCACCTTCTTCGGTACCCCCTATAACTACACCGATGAGTTGCAGCAGCCGTTTCCCGCCGGCGCCAGCCTGCGCGTGGTCAGCGACCGCGGCGAGGTGCACCTGATTTCCTGGGACCAGAACACCATCAAGGTCGGGGTGCAGAAGAAGGTCATTGCCGAGTCGCAGAGCGATGCCGACAAGGTGAACGCCGCCACCAGGCCCACCATAACCGTCGTCGGCGACCAGGTGACGGTGAACGCCAACACCGCCTCGGGCAATCATCGTGTCGAGACCAATCTGGAGATCTACCTGCCGCGCAAGGCCGCGGCCGACATCGCTACCGCGCACGGCAAGGTGGAAGTGCATGACCGCACCGGCGACCTCAAGATCAGCAACAGCCATGGCGACGTGGAGCTGGGCGGCATCCAGGGCAACGTCAGCATCAACATGCGAGGCGGCTCGCTGCGGGCGGAAGACGTCCGTGGCGACCTCAGCCTGGACGGCCGGCTGAGCGACGTGGCCATCGAGAACGTCCAGGGCAGCGTGCGCCTGACCGGCGATTACTTCGGGACCACGCGCCTGGCAAAGATCACCAACACGGTCCACTTCCTGTCCTCGCGCACCGATATGGAGATGGCCAAGCTCGACGGCGACCTGGTGCTGGATTCCGGCGACCTGCGGGTGAGTTCGCTAGCCGGCCCCACGCGGGTGGTCACCCGCTCCAAGGACATACGTCTGGACGACTTCACCGGCAACCTCCACATCGAGGACAACAATTCCGACATCGAGCTGACGCCGGGCAAGCTGCCGCTGGGCAACATACAGATTGCCAACCGCCGCGGACGCATCCACCTGGTGCTGCCGGCGAACGCCGCCTTTCAGCTCGAGGCGCACACCACGCAGGGAGATATCTCGTCCGATTTCTCCGGCGTGAACGTGGAGAGCCATGCGCGGGGCGCGCAGGCCACGGGCGCAATCGGTGGCGGCGGCCCGCAGATCCAGCTCTCTACCGATCGCGGAGATATCGAGATCAGAAAAGGATAAGAACGCCACGGATTTGCACGGATGTTGACGGATTCTCAGACCAGGTATGAGCCCTGCCTTGTCATTCTTCCACCGACCGAAGGGAGGGCGGCGCCGGTCTCTCCGTCAGATCCCCCGCTCGGCTGCGCCTCGCGAAGGATGACAATTCGTGAAGGTTGCGCTAATCCGTGGCCGCTTTTTGTTTCTGCCTGGTGGCGATGATGGCTTCCGCGCGGGCCATCACCTCGTCGATCGTCATCCCCGTGGAATCGATGATCACGGCGTCGGGCGCCGGCGCCAGCGGTGAAGCGTCGCGCGTGCGGTCGCGCCGGTCGCGCTCGCGCAATTCGGCGATGACCGCCTCGGGCGGCAATTTCGCTTCCGGAGTCTGGCGGAAACGGCGGTCGCCGCGCACCTCGGGGGCCGCGTCCAGAAAGATTTTGACCTCGGCTTCGGGAAATACTTTCGTCCCGATGTCACGGCCTTCCATGATGATTCCACCCTGCGCGCCCATCTCGCGCTGGCGGGCGACCATCCACTCGCGCACCCGGGGATGCACCGAGAGCTTGGAGGCGGCGTCGGTCACGTCAGGCTCGCGGATGCGCTCCGAGACGTCGCGGCCGTCGAGCAGCACCCGGTTGCCGTCGCTTTCCGGCCGCAGTTCAATGCGCGATCCTTCGGCGAGCGCCAGAAGGACGGCTTCGTCATCGAGCGCCACCCCGCAGGCCAGCGCCTTCAGCGCCAGGGCGCGGTACATCGCCCCGCTCTCCAGGTTGACGTAACCAAGCTTCTGCGCCAGCCGCGCCGCCAGCGTGCTTTTGCCTGCGCCCGCGGGGCCGTCGATAGCGATCACCAGCTTGCGCATACTCATGCGCGGCGCCGCGAAGTGCGCGGGCGTTCCGTCGTCCTCGCCGGAGTCAACTGCACCAGCGTGCGATTGCCGACGTGCACAAACTCCAGCTCGCGCGCCGCCAGCAACGCGTTCAGCGCTTCCTTTACCTTGGAGCGCGCGATCAGCGGAGAGAAGCAGTCGCCGATCTCTTTCTCGTCCGCCGCGATCACGCAATCCAGGTACTTCGAGAGCAGCGCCGAGAGCGCAACGGCGACCGCGAGGTGCATGCCCTCGTTCACCGCCTCGGGCGACCAGCGGTAGAGCACGTCCCAGGAGGAGCCGTCGCGCCGGTTGTAATCCACGCGCGCGATGCGCAGCCGCGCCGCCAGCTCGGAGAGCGCGCGGTCGAGCGCCGCCTCCGACAGGTCGCCGCCCAGCGTCTCGGCCAAGCGCCGCTTGGTGACCGGGCCGGCGCGCTGGATGCCGCCCAGCACGTCCTGCGCCAGCGGGGAGAGCGAGCGGTCCGCGACCGGCTCCTGGCGCGGATTGCGGTCCCCGGCCAGCGCGTAGAAGTAGGGAAACACGGAGGCGGCGACCAGCAAATTGTTTTCTCCGAAGACGCTGGCTTCGTAGGCGGAGCGCTCACGCAGCAGGCGCACGGCCAACTCGGTAGCCTCGTGGGCGCGCGGGTCGGCGAACGCCTTCTGCCGAGTCGGGAGGTTGTCTTCGTCCCCAACAAAGGCGCCGATGAATGTCGGCAAAACGATCTCCGCGCCGCCGCGCATTCCCGCATCCTGCGAAGAGATGGGATACATCAGGCAGAAGCCCACGGACTCCAGGAACTCGCGCGCGTCTTCGATGGTGCGCACCGCGCGCCCGTCGAGGCGCCACTTCTGCCGGCGAAGTTCGTGGAGTTCGGGGTCGGTCATGGCACGTCGTTCGTCGGTGGCTGTTCGTCGTTGGCCAGAACCAACGACCAACCACCGACGCTTCAAATCCGCTTAAACGCCTTCTGGATCTCCCTCACAGAATACCGCAACAGCACCGGGCGGCCGTGCGGACAGGACATGGGACACTCCGTCCGCGCCAGCTCCTTGAGCAGCCATTCCATCTTGTTCTTCTCCAGCGGCGTGTTTACCTTGATGGCGGCGTGGCAGGCGATGGAGGCGGCGATCCGCGCCCGCACCTGCTCCAGGTTGATGGCTTGCGACTCGCGGTCCACCTGGTCGAGCAATTCGTGCAGCATGCGCTCTACGTCGGAAGCATCGACGCCCGCAGGCGAAGCCTTCACCGCGATAGTGCGCCAGCCGAAGGGCTCGGCCTCGAAGCCGTTCCGGCGCAGCTCGTCGGAGATTTCGCTGAAGACCGCCTGCTGGCCGGGCGTGAGCTCGACGATCAGCGGCATGAGGAGCTGCTGGGTCTCGACGCGCTCGGCGGCCCGCTGGCGCAGCACGCGCTCGAACAGCACGCGCTCGTGCGCCACGTGCTGGTCGATGATCCACAGCCCTTCGCCGTTCACCGCCAGTATGAACGAGTCGCGCAATTGGCCGAGCGGCGCGAGCGAGGCCAAGGACACGCCGTCGCCGTTTTCGTGCGCAGCATCAAGCACCCCTCCACACTCCCCACCCATTGTCATCCCGAGCGCTGCGCGAGGCGAGCCTGCGAGCGGAGCGCGAGCCGAGGGACCCTGCGTTTCCGGCAAGCGACCGAGAGCAACCGCCGCATTCGCGCTGATCTCAATTCCCTCCCCAAACTGCAGGCGCTCATTGCGCGCGGGCTCGGGCGGAGGCTCGAGGCTGAATCCGTCTACCGTGCTGATGTGTGGCGCAATCGGTGGCGAGAGCGCCTGCGCGGAGGTGGGCTGGGCGTAGATTTCCGTCGTGAAGTGCGGCACCGGACGCGTCTTCATCAGCGCGGCGCGCACGGTATCGCGCACGAAGTCGTGCACGACGCCCTGCTGGCGGAAGCGCACTTCGGTCTTCGACGGGTGGACGTTCACGTCCACCTCGCCCGTCGGCAACTCCAGGAACAGCAGCACCACAGGGAAGACTGTGGGCGGCAGGATGTTGCGGTAGGCTTCCGTCAACGCGTGGTGCATGAAGCGGTCGCGGATGAGCCGTCCATTCACGAACACGAAGATGGAGTTGCGATTGAGCTTCTGGATCTCTGGCCGCGAGACGAATCCGGTGGCGCGCACCTCGCCCGGCTCGGGGCGCTGGTAGTCTTCGCTGCGCCGCCACGGTGGCGGCTCGGGGAGGCCGATGTGTTCGAGCCGCGCTGCCGCCGCGATGGGCAGAAGCTGGTCCAGCGTCTCCTTGCCGAATATTTGATAGATGCGCTCCGAGCGCGAAGCCACGGGCGCAGCGATGAGCATGGCGTTGGTCGCCGAGTGCAGCTCGAAGTGCTTGTCGGGATGCGCCAGCGCGTAGTGCGTCACCAGCGAAGCGATGTGGGACAGTTCGGTGGATTCCGCCTTCAGAAATTTCTTGCGCGCGGGCGTGTTGAAGAAGAGGTCGCGGACGGTGATCGACGTCCCCGCCGGCAGCCCGGCTTCCTCGACCTTGAGAATCTTGCCGCCGGCAATCTCAATGATGGTTCCGGAAGACCCACGTGGCGCGGCCGCCCCCGGCCGCGTAGCGCCGTCAGGCGCGGCACAGGTTTCGAGCCTCAGCCGCGAGACCGACGCGATTGACGGCAGCGCCTCGCCGCGGAAGCCGAGCGTAGCCACGTTGAGCAGGTCTTCGGCGTCGCGGATCTTCGAGGTGGCATGGCGCTCGAAGGCCAGCAGGGCGTCGTCGCGCACCATGCCGCAGCCATCGTCGGTGATCTGGATAAGCTTCTTGCCGCCCGCCTCCACCTGCACGCGGATGCGGCGCGCGCCCGCGTCCAGCGCGTTCTCGAGCAATTCCTTCACCACCGACGCCGGACGCTCGACCACCTCGCCCGCGGCGATCTTGTTGGCAACGTGCTCGGGAAGGACGTGGATTCTGCCCATGGGAGAATTCGATTGTAGCCGGAGAAGAAGAATGATGCGCGCGGATATGCGGGGTCGCCGTTTGGCAGCGCCGAGAGGCACGAATGCCGTTACGACACAGTCCGGCGCTAGGGAGGGAACAGCGAACCGAGAAAGAACCCATCTACTGAATCCAACCGGCCGCGCCACCACGCCCCGTTTGAGGGGATTGCCATGTGAACTGTACCAGGTGCGAAAAACCGGGCCGCTCGCAAGTGAATGAAATCTGGCCTGTAGAGACGTGGGTCGGTTTCGGCGTTATCCTTTGTAGCCTCGGGCTGCCGAAAGGCCTCCGCAAAGTTCTTAAAGAAATCGAGCGTGAATTTCTTCACTTCTTGGGAGGCGAAACTCCCCTTACTCATCTCTTCTGTCACGCCGTCAAAGAAACGCGCTCCAGACACTATGTACCCGGAAACATACACTCCCTTCACAGTAAGGGTGATCGGAGTTTCGACGCCCGTTTGGCTGGCCATACCCACGATGAATTGAAGTATCAGATCGCGGTGAACAGGTTCCCGCTCATGCGCCAAAAGCTGCTCATCCGCGAGTGTCTCTTCTTGGTTCGCTTCAGTCACCTTTCCTCCAGCAGGGCAAACTCACTTGAGCGACCTACCCCACGTCGCCATGGTGCGGCGGGCTTCCTCGATTATACGTTCACGTTCTGCCTCTTTTCCAAGGCTGCCCTCGCCCCCCGGTACAGACAGATCAAGTAAGCGCTCGCTGGCCCGGATCCATATCTCGAGTTCATCGAGCTGCTTCCTATCCACGTCTGCGGGCGCGTCCACCATCAGGTCGATGGCTTTGGCGGTCTTGGGAAAGGGGATGACCTCGCGCAGGCTGTCGGCGCCGGCCAGCATCATCACGATGCGGTCGAGGCCGAGCGCGATGCCACCGTGCGGAGGCGTGCCGTACTCCAGCGCTTCGAGGAAGAAGCCGAAGCGGGCGCGGGCCTCTTCGTCGCTCATGCCCAGGGCGCGGAAGATCTTCTTCTGCATGTCCTGGCGGTGAATACGGATCGAGCCCGAGCCCAGCTCCGTGCCGTTGAGCACCACGTCATAGGCAAGCGCGCGGACGGCCGCGGGATCGGCTCTCCAGTTTGTCCATGTCTTCCTCATGGGGCGACGTGAAAGGATGGTGCGCGGCGGCCCAGCGCTTTTCCTGCTCGTCCCACTCGAACATGGGGAAGTCGGTCACCCAGAGAAACTGGAAATCTTTTTTGTTCCCGAAGGCGCCGTGCTTCTCGGCGTATTTCTGCGCCAGCGCCAGCCGCAGCCCGCCGGCGGCGGTGCAGACGGCGAAGTCGTGCTGTCTGACCTCGGGCGTGCGCAGTCGCTTCTGCCGCGATGCGCACTCGGCTTGCTCGTCGCCGGCAACCAGCACGACCAGGTCCTCGCGAGCCTGCGCCGCTCATCTCACGCGATTTTCGCCAGGCCGCTTCGGGGAACGACTTCTCCAGGCGCTTGAAGTCTTCGAAGACAGCTTGGCCCATCGCTGCTTGTCGCCGAGCACGGCTTGATCTCGTCGCGCTCGTTGCGCGAAAGCTCGCCCACGTTCGGGATGCGAATAGCGACCACCGGCAGCCCAGCGTCGACATTGAGCTTCTCGAGATCGGCGGCGGTGAAGGCGGTCGCGCACGTCGGTCATGGCGGGCAGGCGCATGTCGGGCTTGTCGCTGCCGTAGAGCCGGATGGCCTGGTCGTAGGTCATGCTGCGGGAACGGCGTCTTGATCTCGATGTCCGGCGCGCCTTGAACGCCGCGGCCAGGAAGCCCTCGACCACTTCGAACATGTGGTCCGGCTGCGGGAAACTCATCTCCAGGTCGATTTGGGTGAACTCGGGCTGGCGGTCGGCGCGCAGGTCTTCGTCGCGGAAGCAGCGCACGATCTGGAAGTAGCGGTCGAAGCCCGCGATCATCAGGATCTGCTTGAACAGTTGCGGCGACTGCGGCAGGGCGTAGAACTTGCCCGGCTGCACGCGGCTGGGGACCAGGTAATCGCGCGCGCCTTCGGGGGTGGAGCGCGTCATGAAGGGCGTTTCGATCTCGAGGAAGCCCTGCCCGGCGAGATAGTTGCTGATCGCCATGGCGACGCGGTGCCGCAGCTCGATATTGGCCTGCATCGCCGGGCGGCGCAGGTCGAGGTAGCGATACTTCAGGCGCACCTCTTCGTTGGGCAGCACGCTCTCCGAGGGCAGAAAGGGCGGCGGCGTCTTCGATTCGTTCAGCAGCTTGAGTTCGTCGGCGACGATCTCGATCTCGCCGGTGTCGATGTTGGGATTGAAGGTTGACAGGTCGCGCTGTTTGCACTTGCCGATCACCGCGATCACGTATTCCGGTGCGCAGTGTGGCCGCCTTCTCGTGCGCCGCAGGGTTGCGTTCGGCGTGTCGAAGACCACCTGGGTAACGCCGGTGCGGTCGCGCACGTCGATGAAGATCAGGTTGCCCAGGTCGCGGCGCCGGTTCACCCATCCCATCAGCACTACGCGCTCGCCGGCATGGGGCGTGCGCAGCTCGCCGCAGGTGTGGGTCCGCCGCAGATCGCCGAGGAAGTCAAGAGCCATCAGGGACCAGTTTCAAGTTTCATGTTTCGAGTTTCAAGTTGAGCCGTTTTGCGGGCGTCTGAGCCCGCAGGCGAAATCCCGAGCGCAGCGAGGGATCGTTGCAATTCAGCTAATTTTCACTTCCTGATCCAAGCTGCTAATTCTCTACGCGCTACCGTCACCTGCTCGCCACTCGCCAGGTTCTTCACCGCGAAGGCATCCGCCTTCACCTCGTTCTCTCCAACGATCACCGCAAATCGTGCACCAACTTCCTTGGCCTTCTCAAGAGACCACTCAATCTTGGCCGCCATCTCAAGGGATTTTTTCAGGCGGAGGCTTTCGTCTCCCAATTCGACAACAAGTTCTTGCTTGCGGAGTTCGCGGGCCAGCTTTGCAGCTTCGCGATTCATACCTGCACCCACCGGCGCCAAATAGGCATCTGGCCTGGTGAGAAATGGGCCGAATTTTGCCGCCAACTCGGGGTCATGGCCCTGCGCCCACTGAGCCGCCAAAGTCAGCACCAGCCTGTCCTCGCCGATGGCGAAGCCGATCCCCGGAGCTTTCGGACCGCCGAGCGATTCCGACAAACCGTCATACCGCCCGCCGCCGAGGATCGCGTTCTGCGCGCCCAGAGCGCCGTGGGTGAACTCGAAGGCCGTCCGCGTGTAGTAATCGAGACCGCGCACCAGGCGCGCATTGATGACGTAAGGCACGCCCACGGTCGCGAGCAGGTCCTGCACCGACTGGAAATGCCGGCGGCAGCTTTCGTCGAGATAATCGATCATGCGCGGCAGCTTCTCGATGATGGGCTGGTCCGCGGGAACCTTGCAGTCGAGCACCCGCAGCGGGTTGGTGACGGCGCGCCGCCGACAGTCCTCGCACATCTTGTCGAGATCCTTCGCCAGCGCCGCGCGCAGGGCTTCGTTGTATTTCGGGCGATCGTTGGCGCAACCGACCGAGTTTAGCTCCAGCGTCCAGCCGGTGATGCCGATGCGCTCGAGGTAGTGGGCCAGCATTTCAAGCAGTTCGGCGTCCACCGACGGGGACTCGCTGCCGGCCGTCGGCGGACCAATGACCTCGGCGTCGATTTGGAAGAACTGCCGATAGCGGCCTTTCTGCGGGCGCTCGCGGCGGAACATCGGCCCCATCATATAAAGCCGTTGCAACAAACCGGTGCGGTTCAGGTCGTGCTCAATATAGGCCCGGACGATGCCGGCAGTAGCCTCCGGACGCAGCGTGAGGGATTGCGTTTTTTCGCTCGCGGCACGGCTGCTGTCTTCCCACGTAAACATTTCTTTCGAGACGATATCAGTCTCTTCGCCCACCGAGCGCGCGAACAGTTGCGTCTGCTCGAAGATTGGGGTGCGGATTTCGCGAAAGTTATAGAGGCGGAAGACGTCGCGCGCGGCGGTCTCGACAAAGTTCCACAGCGCGGTATCAGGAGGCAGCAGGTCGCGGGTGCCGCGGACAGCCTTGATCATGCGCCCACCTGCACCCGGCGCGCGTTCGACTCGGGATAGGGATACTCCATGTAGCGCGCCGTATTGCGGGCCACCGGCTCACCGAAGTAGCGAGCGACCAGGCGCAGCGCCAGCTCAATGCCCGCGGAGATGCCCGCCGAGGTGAGAATGTTTCCCTCGTCGACCACGTGTTCGCTGTCCACGACGGTGATCTTGGGAAAGCGTTCGCGCAGCAAGGGAAGCGCGCCAAAGTGAGTGGTGGCGCGGTGTCCGTCGAGCAGCCCGGCCTGGCCCAGCAGGAGCGAACCAGTGCAGACCGAAGTCACGGTCTCGACCTTTTTGGCGCGCTGGCGAATCCAGTCGATCAGCCGCGCGTTGTTCATCTGGTCACGGGTGCCCCAGCCGCCCGGGACGAGCAGGATGTCGAGCGCCGGGCAGGCGGTGGTGGTGCAGTCGGGCAGGACGCGCATGCCGCCGGCAGCGGAAACCGGCTCGGCGGTATCGGCGATGAGCAGCACGCGAAACGGCGAGGGCTGTTCCCGGCGCTTGGCCTCGTTCAAGCGCGTGACCGAGAACACCTCGAACGGCCCGCAGAAGTCCAGGACCTCGACTTCAGGAAACAGCAGGATTCCGACCGTCTTTTGCTGGATGGCTGCCATCAGCTTCCGCCACGCTCGCGCAGGTACTGATCTTTGTAGCCGAGATAGTTCTTGGCGTAGCGCAGGATGAGGTCGAGGTCAGGCTTGCCGAGCGCCTTGCGGAATTTGCCGGGCACGCCCATCCACAGCGAGTTGGGCGCCACCACCGTGCGTTCGGGGATAACGGTGCCGGCGGCGATGATGGAGCCGGCGCCGATGATGGCGCCGTTCAGGACCACCGAGCCCATGCCGATCAGGCACTTGTCTTCGACGGTGCAGCCGTGCAGCGTGACCGAGTGCCCGACCGTCACCCAATCACCCACCGTCACCTTGAACTCGCCCAGCATGCCGTGCAGCACGGAGAGGTCCTGAATGTTGGAGTGGCTGCCGATGCGGATGGAGTTGACGTCGCCGCGCAGCACGCAGTTCATCCAGATGCTCGCGTGCTCCCCCAGCGTTACGTCACCGATCAGTTGCGCCGATTCGTCCACGTAAGCCGTGGCCGGCACCTGCGGCTGGATTCCCTTGTAAGGACGGATCATGGGCTCTCGGGAAAATGTAGAAGGTAACACGTGGGCAGAGGGAACGTCATCTGCTCATCGGGTGATCGGGTGATCGGCGAGGATCCTTGTTATACACACTAGCAATGTGTATCATGGGAGCCAACGTACAGAAAGGTTGCACGATGCACCGTCGTATCAATGTGACGCTTCCTGAAGAAACCGTTCGGCTTATGGACCGCGTGTCTCAAAGAGGGGACCGCAGCAAGCTGATCAACGAAGCAGTCCGGCGTTACATCAAGGAAATCGGCCGGGCGAATCTGAGAAGGCGGCTCCGGGAAGGCTACCTTCGTACTGCTGAGAGCGACCTCCGTCTTTCAGAGGAGTGGTTTTTTCTCGACGAGGAAGCATGGCGGAAGGAAAAGTAACGAGCTACACGCGCCGGGGGGAGGTGTATCTTGTCAGCTTCGACCCTACCATTGGCGCCGAAATCCAAAAGACTCGTCCGGCATTGGTGATCCAAAACGATATCGGAAACCGATATAGTCCGCTGACGATCGTGGCCGCAATCACCTCTCATCACGATCGGCTCCTCTATCCGCACCAAGTGCTCATTGAAGCTCCCGAGGGAGGCCTTCAGGTCAATTCTGCGATTCTCTTGAATCAGATACGCTCCGTCGACAAGCAAAGACTGGTGCGGCGCCTTGGTGTGCTCAAAGCCGGGACATTGGCAAATGCCGATCGCGCCCTTCAGATAAGCCTAGGACTCGCCGTGGTCTGACGCCGGGGCTACCGCCGCTTGTTCTGATTTCAGAACAAGCGGGTGCAGAAACCGGCCGCCTACTGTCAGTCCCATCTCCCGCCGAATCTGCGCCCTAGCGCTGCTCTGTTCCGTTTTCCGAAAAACATTCCTCAGTCACAGACGCCTTTTCGCCACAAGCGTATCAGGGGCCGGCGAGCACTCAGCATTCAGCATTCAGTACTCAGCACTCAGGAACTGCTTTGTTGAGTGCTGAGTGCGGACTGCTACGCAAGGAGTAGCCATGCGAAGCTCCTTCATCCTGCTATTAATCCTGTGTTTCTGTCTTTCCTCATATGCGCAGGACGCTTCCACCGGCGCTCTGCGCGGAACCGTCGCCGACGCGAGCGGGGCGCGCGTTACCGGAGCGGAAGTGCGTTTGATCAGCGCGCAAACCGGCGTCGAGCGCACCACCGCGACCACGCAGGAAGGTTCATTTGTCTTTGAAATGCTGCCGCCCGGAGTGTACGGAGTGCAGGTGAGCGCTCCGGCCATGGCAGTACTGCGACGCTACGGCATACGGGTGGAAGTCGGCGGCGCGGCGGAGTTGGCGCTGGGATTGGAGGTGGCGGGGGCGCGGGAGACGGTGACCGTCTCCGCCGCCGCACCCCTGGTCGAGACGCTGCCCGCTCCGGTCTCGACGGTGCTCGATGAGCGCGCTATCACCGAGTTGCCGTTGAACGGGCGGCGCTTCACCGACTTGGCGATGCTCACCCCCGGAGTCACTCAGGACCCGCGCAGCCTGACCTCGGCGACCAATGGCGACCTGGCGTTCGACGGCATCCGCGGCTTTCAGACCAGCTTCCTGGTGGACGGTGTGGATGACAACAACGCTTTCTACAGTCAGGAGCGCGGGCGTTATAGCGCTCCTTACCAGTTCTCGAACGACGTGATCCAGGAATTTCGCGTCTCCTCCAACAACTACGGCCCGGAAATGGGGCGGTCCGGGAGTGCGGTGATCAACGTGGTTACGCGCTCGGGTGGCAACCAGTGGCACGGCACTCTGTTCGATTATTACCGCGATGGGCGTCTGGGCGCGGGCTTTCCCGATATCAGCATCAAGCCACCCAACCGCCAGGACCAGTTCGGATTCACGCTAGGCGGTCCCATCAAGCGCCATCGTGTGTTCTTCTTCGCGGGCTTCGACCAGCACATCTTCCACATACCCACGGTAGTGCAATTCGCCAATGGCGCCACGGCGGTGGTCCCACAGCCGACGGATTACGAGGCCACGGACCAGGCGCTGGTGTTCGCGGCGGCGAATTCGCTGTCGCAGATGGGCGGCCAGTTCCGCACCGCGCTGGTGGGCAATGCCGGCTTCGGCAAGATGGACGTCGTGCTCTCGCCGCACAACCACCTGAGCGCGCGATTGAGCACCTCGGAGTACTGGGGGCAAAACAACGTCTTCTTCGATCCTGCCAGCCCGATCACCACCTTCGGCATCAACAACAACGGCGAAGAGCAGGTGAGCACGGAAAGCGCGGTGGTAACGCTGATCAGCGCGCTGCGGCCGCGCGTCACCAGCCACCTGCGGCTGCAGTTCTCCCGCGACCTCGAGACTTCCCAAGCCAATTCCAGCGATACGCTGACCAAGATCTACGACATCACCGACGGCTTTGGCCGCTCCAGCATCCTGCCCCGGAGCACGCGCGAGCACCGCTTGCAACTCGCCGAAACCTTGAGCGTGCAAGGCCGGCGCCACCAGTGGAAGTTCGGTGGCGATGTCCTCGCGACCTGGATCTACGATTATTTCCCTTCCTTGTTCGGCGGAGAGTATTACTTCGACACCATCAAGGTGAACCCGTTCACCTTTGAGCCGCAGGAAGGCGGGCTGCCGCTTTCGCCGCTGCGCGCCTACGCCCACCTGGTGCCGCGCTATTACATTCAGAACTTCGGCGATGCGGTATCCCATCCCAACACCAACGAGTATGCTGCATTCGCGCAGGACACCATCCGCCTGAGCGGGCATTTCGCGCTGTCGCTAGGTGTCCGCTACGACCTGCAGACCTTCGATACCAGCAACATGGCCAGCAATCCGCTGTGGCCGGCGAGTGGCAGGATGCCCCTGAATCCGCACAACTTCTCCCCCCGCGCCGGCTTCGCCTGGACTCTGGGCGACGTTAGTCCCGTGGTGGTGCGGGCTGGCTTTGGCATCTTCTATAGCCGCATCCCGCAGATCTACAACTCCACCGTCGAAACCGGCAACGGGCTGCGCCAGACCGATCTTTTTCTGGATGCCGCCAATTTCTACGACCGCCAAGTGTTCCCGCAGTATCCCAACCCAGTGGTCAACTGCCCGCCCACGGCGCGCGGCGTCTGCACTCCGCCTGCGAACCTTACCGGCTTCCTGGCCAGCGATGTGTACGCCTTCTCGCCTTCGTTCCAGACGCCTTACGTGATGCAGACCAGCTTGAGCGTGGAGCGCGAGGTGGGGAAGAAGTTCACCATCAGCGGATCGTATCTCTACGTGCACGGCGAGCACCTGATCCGCGTCCGTGACGTGAACCTTCCAGCCCCGGTCTCGGTCACCTACCCGGTCTTCGACTCGACCGGAGCGCAGTTCCTGGGCACCTACTTCACGGAGCAGTCGTTTGCTACCTGGCAACTCACGCCCACGCTCACTTGTCCGTTTCCACCGTGTATCAATCCGCTTCAGCGCCCCATACCAGGACTGGGAGCCATCAACGAATACGACAGCGCGGCTTCCAGCATCTATCACGGGCTGACCATCTCCGCGAACCGGCGCATGAGTTCCGGACTGTACTTCCGGCTGGCGTACACCTGGGCGGAGGCGTTCGACGACGTGCAGGACGCGTTGGTGGCGGGCAGTCCCGGCAACGTGCAGAACTCCTACAACCCCAACGCCGACTGGGGACGCAGCGTCACCGACCAGCGGCATCGGGTGGTCGCTTCCACCATCTATGAGCTGAATCCCTTCGATCGTTCGCACGAGACGCTGCGGCGCCTCTTCAATCATTGGAAAGCAGCAACCATCGTGAGCGCTGGCAGCGGCCGTCCGGTGAACCCCACCGTCGCTGGCGATCCTAACCAGGACGGCAATACCGACAACGACCGGCTGCCCGGCGTTTCGCGCAATGCCTATACCGGTCCCAACTATGCCAGCACCGACCTGCGCCTTTCGCGGCACTTCTTGCCGCGGGAGCACTTCAAGATCGAGCTGATGGCGGAGAGCTTCAACCTGCTCAACCGCGATAACAAGCGCGTGACCATCACCGATAGCGGCTTTACCGGCGCCGCCGGGGACTTCGTGCTGGGGACGGCGAAGGCCGGCAATAACATCTATCCCGGCTACTACACTCTCAATCCCAACTTTCTGGTGCCGACCAGCGCCTATGCACCACGGCAGGTGCAATTGGCCCTGAAATTCCACTTCTGACCGGGCCGAGAAATCTGGATTATGGGACGAATTACCCCTTGACTTGCCACATGAACGCTGCAATAACTTACGGGTCCAAATTGGTACGGTTGGGAGGTGTATCGGGTTGGCAGAGGTACGGGTCCAAGAGGGCGAGTCCCTGGAAAACGCGCTTCGTCGATTCAAACGCAAGGTTCAGCAGGAAGACATCATCAAGGAGGTCAAGCGTCACTCCTTCTACCTGAAACCAGGCGAGAAACGCCGCGCCAAGGAAGCCCTGGCACGCAAGCGAAATCGCAAGAAAGCACGCAAAGAACAAGACTAGAGCCTGCGGGCCGCGCCGCACTGTGGGGAGCGGCCCGTCCCTTACTCAGCCCGTGAAGATTCCGCAGTCGTAAATCTGTCTCATGCAGTAACCTGGGCGGCCCCGTGCCGCTGCAGGAGGGCCGATTTCAGTAGCTGGGGAAGTACCCCGCTCTTTCCGTGGAGGCATCCGGCGGACGCGCCACGCCGCCGGTTGTCGGAATGAGCGGGATCACGGGTGGGAGAGGGAAGGTTCTTCATGGAATTCCAGGACAAGGTGTTGAAGTGTATCGACTGTGGTACGGAGTTCATCTTTACGGCCGGGGAGCAACTGTTCTTTCACGATAAGCAGTTTAAGAACGAGCCCAAGCGCTGTAAAGCTTGCAAAACCAAGCGGGCTTCAGTCGTGGGCACCATGCCCATGGGAAACTCCTCTTACCAGAAGGTGGAGACGCGCACCATCTGCTCGCAGTGTGGCAAGGAGACCACCGTGCCCTTTAAGCCGACACAGGGACGGCCGGTCTTCTGCCGGGAGTGTTTCCAGCAGCGCCGCACCGCCGCAGCCAGCGCCTGATCCCGAGGTTCTCTCAGGCCTGAATCCCTGCCAGCACGGCCAAGGGTGTGTCCCGCAACACCCCACCCCGTGGTGTTTTTATCTTTTTGGCGGCTTGGAGATGCGGTACTCGGTACTGGGCACTCGGTACTGGGTACTCGCTACTGGATACTCGCTAGCTGGCCCGCCTGGCGGCGTTCTTCGGCTTGGAATTTCTGCCGTTGCGGATGGCCGCTCGTTGCAGCCGCTGCTTGGAGTCCTCGTGCTGGATGAGCAGCACCTCGATCTGCCGCAGCAGGTCCCCGGTGTTCATGGGCTTAACCAGCATGGAGTCAGCCCCATCGCCCTTCCATCCGCTGCCCAAGGCTGGGAAGGCGGTCAGTACGGCCACCGCCGGGCGGTGCTCGAGCCGCTTGGCGGCGCGGATGACATCCTGGCCTGCGGTTTCGCTCTCCATCTTCAGGTCGGTGATCACCATGTGGTATTGCCCGCCATTCTGCAGTTTGGCAATCGCCTCCCCGCCGGTGGAGGCGGTTTCGACTTCGAACCCATTCATCTCCAGGATGGCGCGGAGGGTCAGCAGGATGGCCAGCTCGTCGTCCACCAGCAGAATACGCCGTTTCATGTGTGACTCCCGGGGAAGCGCCGTTCCGAGATGCCGCCGCTTTGGTCGCGGCGCATCCGAAAAGCCCTCAACCCCGGTTGCTATAATACACCGGCGTGTCCAGTTTTTATGTGCATAACTTCGGCTGCCGCGCCACGCAAGCCGACGGCGCCGCTTTGGAACGCGACCTGTTAGGCCGCGGGCTGAGCCGCGCCCCGAGCGCCCGCGAAGCTGAAGTGGTGGTGTTGAATACGTGCACGGTGACCGCCGAGGCTGACCGGGACGTGCGCGCCGCCATCCGCCGTGTGCATCGCGAGAACCCTGCCTGCCGCATCCTGGTCACCGGCTGCTATGCCCAGCGCGCTCCCCAGGAACTGGATGGTCTGCCCGGCGTCGCCTGGGTGGTGGGGAACTCGCATAAGCATCGGGTGGGAGAGATCCTAAACAACGATTGTCATCCTGAGCGAGCCGCTTTTGCGA
Source organism: uncultured Acidobacteriota bacterium (assembly GCA_963808725.1). Classification (GTDB taxonomy): domain Bacteria; phylum Acidobacteriota; class Terriglobia; order Terriglobales; family Acidobacteriaceae; genus JAHFUA01. Next base: position 286,824 of record CAWEGO010000001.1, read on the forward strand.
GCGAAGGACCCCTATTCCCGGCAGAAGCGCTCGCGTCTACGTACATCGGCGACATCTTTGCCCACACCGAGCTGATGGCGGCGCCGGTGTTCGACGGTCGCGGCTACGACAAGACCCGTCCCAACCTTAAGGTCCAGGACGGCTGCGATAACCGCTGCTCGTTCTGCGTTATCCCCTTCGTGCGCGGGCAGAGCCGCTCGCTGCGGCGCGACGAGGTGCTGCGCGAGATGGATGCGCTGGTCGCCGCCGGCTTCCGCGAGGTGGTCATCTCCGGCATCAACCTGGGACACTGGGGACGGGACCTCGAGCCGGTGGCCCGCTTTGAAGATCTGGTGCGTGCGATCCTCGCTCACACCGGCGTGGAGCGGCTACGGCTGAGCTCCATCGAGCCCATGGATTGGACGGACAAGCTGATCGAGCTGGTCGCCGGCTCGCCGCGCATTGCCCGGCACGCCCATGTGCCCTTGCAGACCGGCAGCGACCGCGTCCTGCGGCGCATGCACCGCAAGTACCGTCCCTGGCATTATGAAGAGCGAATCCGCAGGATCCGCGCCGCCATGCCCGCGGCCGCCATCGGCGCCGACGTGATGGCCGGCTTCCCCTGCGAAACCGACGGCGAGTTCGAGGAGAGCCGGCAGTTCATCGCCTCGCTGCCCTTCACCTACTTGCACGTGTTCACCTACTCGGCGCGCCCAGGCACGCCTGCGGCAGATCTGCAGAACCAGTTGCCAGTCGAGATCAAGCGCGAGCGCAATCGCATACTGCGGGAGTTGGCGGCGGAAAAGAAGCAGGAATTCATGCGCTCTCTGGTCGGGCAAACGGTCTCTACTATCACGTTAAGCGTGGTTGAAGACGGCCGCACCGAAACTCTGACCGACAACTATCAGAAGCTGTGGCTGGAAGGTGAGCACCGGGCGAATCGGATTGTCGCGGCATATGTACGTGCCCTTTCTGACGACGCGTTGGTTGGTGTTGCCTCCGATTTCGGAGATCGCGGTGATTCTTCGATCTCCCGATGACCCGATCACCCGATGATTTGATTCCCTCGTGCTATACTTTTTGGGTTTCAGCCGCACTTTTTTCCCCGGAGGCTGTGTATCGACAAGAGATTTATCCGTACGAATGACCGTATTCGTGCGCGCGAAGTGCGCGTGATCGACGACGAAGGCAAACAGATCGGCATCCTGCAGCCCTTCGAAGCGCTCAAGATGGCCCGTGAAAAGAACCTTGACTTGGTAGAAGTGTCGCCGACGGCGCAGCCGCCGGTGTGCCGCATCATGGATTTCGGCAAGTACCTCTACGAACAGGAGAAGAAGGAACGCGCGGCCAAGAAACACCAGAAGGTCATCACCGTCAAGGAAGTGAAGTTTCGCATCAACGTGGACGAGCACGATTATGAGTTCAAGAAAAATCACGTGCTCCGCTTCCTGGAAGACGGCGACAAGGTCAAAGCCACCATATTTTTCCGCGGCCGCGAAATGACGCACACCAACCTGGGACGCCAGATCCTCGAACGGCTGATCAAGGACATCGGCGACAAGGGGATCGTCGAGTTCCGGCCGCGCATGGAGGGCAATACGCTGCACGCGATCCTGGCGCCGAAGAAGACGGGATAACCCAAAGCTTCAAACGGAAAGAGAAGACATGCCCAAGCTGAAAACACACTCCGGCGCTTCCAAGCGCTTCAAGAAGACGGCCACAGGGAAGATCAAGCGGGGACACGCATTCGTGCGCCACATCCTGACTTCCAAGCCGACCAAGCGCAAGCGCCATCTCGATACTGGGACGCTGGTGGACAAGGCCGACGTTCCCAAGATCAAGCGGATGATTCCGTATTGAGGAAGCAATCAGCACTCAGCATTCAGCACTCAGTGGTTATCTGAGAGCTGGAGCCAGTTGCTGAAGCTTCAAAGCGTGTGAAGAGGCAGGTCGCCTTGGCCTCCAGCCGCTGAAAAATGAGCACTCAGCAATCAGCATTCAGTTAAAAGCTTTGGCTGCTTGCTGACGGCTGACTGCTGAGTGCTGAGAAAAAGGAGACGCAATGCCCCGAGTCAAACGTGGCACCAAGCGCCGCGCCAAGCGCAAGAAGATCCTCGAACGCGCCAGCGGTTATTACCTTACCAAGTCCAAGCTCTACCGCTCCGCCAAAGAATCGGTGGAACGGGCGCTGAAGTTCGCCTACTCCGGACGCCGCCAGAAGAAGCGCCAATACCGCTCGCTGTGGATCGTGCGCATCGGTGCCGCCGCCCGCGAGCACGGCATGAGCTACAGCCAGTTCATCAATGGCCTGAAGAAGAGCGGCATGGAGCTGGACCGCAAGATCCTGGCTGACCTCGCAGTCAAAGACCCGGCCGCGTTCAAGGGCCTGGCCGAGCAGGCAAAGGGCGCTCTGGGCGCCGCGTAGGGATTTTTCGCCGCGGATTCACGCGGATCGGCGCGGATTTTTCATCTTCAGATTACGGTATTGCATCGATCCGTGACCGCCAGCATGTTCCATAGCTCTTGCTTGCGGCCGGCCGACGGCGCAGCCCCACAGGGGCGGGATTTGGGTTAGCCCGGCACGTAAGTGCCGGGTAGGTCGATTTATGAAACCCGAGTCCCTTTAGGGACGACAAAAACAGGCGTGGGCGGGACGCCCACGCGACAGCCGGCGAGACGCCGGCGCTACGCATGCACACCATTCGCAAACTCGCGGATTATTCGTTGGAAGCGCTAAACAAGGCCTTCGGCGACCTTGCAGTCGAACTGCACGACGACTATGTCAAGGTGCGGGATGAGACCGACTGGAAGGATTTCCGCGACCGTTGGATGTCAAGAAAGCACGGAGTTCTGACTCAAGTTCGCGAGAACTGGTTGAAGCAGGCGCCGCCGGAGGCAAAGAAGGAGATCGGGCTACGGTTCAACAATCTTCTCGGTCAGGTACAACCGTTCGTAACCGACTACCTATCATTCTCGAGTCAGAGAAGGATCCACGCGTCCCCGCCAGCCGAGGAGAGCACGCTGCAGCAAACTAAGGCCGAGGCAACAGAAGGTCGGCTGCGGTCCGAGCGCCTCGACGTCACCCTCCCCGGCATTCGCCGGCCCATCGGCGCGGAACATCCGGTCATCAAGGCGCTGAACGAGATCGTCTCCGTCTTCAAGGCGATGGGCTACTCGGTGAGCGAAGGCCCGGAGATCGAGACCGACTACTACAACTTCGAGGCGCTGAACTTTCCGCCCAACCATCCCGCGCGCGACACTCAGGACACGCTGTTCATCGCCGGACAGCAATCGAAGCCGCTGCGCGAGCGCCTGCTCTTGCGCACGCACACTTCGCCGGTGCAGATCCGCACCATGGAAAAGCTCGCGCCGTCCATCCGCGTGGTCATTCCCGGCAAGGTGCACCGCAACGACGCGCCCGACGCCAGCCACTCGCCCATGTTCCACCAGGTCGAAGGCCTGGCCGTGGACACCAACATCACTTTCTGCGACCTGAAGGGCACGCTCGACCACGCCATGAAGGCGCTGTTCGGCTCCAGCGTCAGGACGCGCTTCCAGCCGTCGTTCTTCCCATTCACCGAGCCGAGCGCCGAGGTCGCGATCAGTTGCATCTTCTGCGGTGGCAAGGGCTGCCGCACCTGCAAGCAGGGAGGATGGATCGAACTTCTGGGTTGCGGCATGGTCGATCCGAACGTGTTTGAATTCGTCCGCGAAAACGGCTACGACCCGGCGAAGGTATCGGGCTTCGCCTTCGGCATGGGCGCCGACCGCATTGCGCTGCTGAAGTATGGCGTGGACGACATTCAGTTGTTCTTTCAGGGGGATGTGCGGTTCTTGGAGCAGTTTGCGTGAGCGGCCTCACCAGTAGGAAGGAATAAGAATGAAGTCTAATGCCCTTCCAACCGGGCAACTAATTGCACTGGTTCTTCTCACCCCTCCGATCATAACGTGTATTTGGTGGCTGATGGCGCGCGGTTGGGCCGGAATGGTTCAGGGGGCCAGCGTCTCAGAAGCCACGAAAAAGCGGCAGAGATGGGAGTTTTGGGCACTCTTGGTTGCCACGTATCTGCTTGTGTTCGGCATCGCGCTTTACGCATGGCTTAGACGAATGTAATGGGACCTTCTAACTCGGGCATACTCCTTAGTGACCGCCAAGCCGCCGAGGGCGCCGAGGGTCAAGAGAATCGAATAAAAATCTCGGCGATCTCGGCGGTAAAACCAAATGAAGATTTCTCCCACATGGCTGCGCGAGTTCGTTGAACTCAAGGTCGACACGAAGCAGCTCGCCGACGACTTAACTGCGGCCGGGCTCGCCGTCGAGCTGACTTCCGGCGAGGGCGACAACCTCGTCTTCGACATGGAGATCACCACCAACCGCGTGGACGCCATGAACCACTACGGCGTGGCGCGGGAGTGCTCGGCCATCTACGATCTCGATCTCAAGCCCATCGAGCCCAAGCTGCCCGCCGCCAAAGGGAAGGCCAACTTCGCCATCGAACTGCCCGATCCGCAGGGCTGCGCGCGGTACACGGCGCAGATTATTCGCGGGATCAAGCTCGCTCCGTCGCCGGCGCGCATCGCACGCCGCCTCGAAATGGTCGACGCGCGCCCCATCAACAACGGCGTCGACGCCAGCAACTACACGCTCATCGAAATGGGCCATCCCACGCACGCCTTCGATCTCGACACACTCGAAGGCGGCAAGATCATCGTGCGCCGCGCCCGCGCCGGAGAAACGCTGAAGACGCTGGACGGCGTCGAGCGCAAGCTCGATTCCGACGACCTGGTCATCGCCGACGCGGTGAAGGCGGTCGCGCTCGCCGGGGTCATGGGCGGCTTCGACACCATGATCACCGACCGCACGCGCAACATCCTGATCGAATCGGCGTGGTTCGATCCGGTGAGCATCCGCCTGACCGCGCGCCGCCACGGCATGCACACTGACGCCTCGCACCGCTTCGAGCGCGGCGCCGACTGGGGCGCAACCCCGCTGGCTTGCCGGCGCGTCGCGCAACTGATTCTCGAAACCGGCGGCGGCCAACTCGAAGGCGGGCTCATCGACGCCATCGGCCGGCGCATCGAGCGCCCCTGCATCCGCTTGCAACCGTCCGAGATTCGCCGAATTCTCGGACAGGAAGTCGCCAAGCAAGAAGTCCAGCGGATCTTGGGACGGTTGGGATTTTTGGGAGTGGCAGAGGAATTGTCCAGGGTTCCCGATTCTGGCGGCAGGCTGGGCCGTATCCAACCGGATTTCCCTGAGCCAGACAATCTCAGCTTCCGGGTCCCTACCTGGCGCCTCGACGTTGAGCGCGAAATCGATCTGATCGAAGAGATCGCGCGCATCTACGGCTACAACCGGTTCCCCAACACGCTGCCCGCATTCGCCGGCGCCGTGGTCGAGACTCCCGATGCACCGAAAGATGCAGCGCTGCGCTCAAACCTGCTGGCCCTCGGTTACAACCAGGCGGTTTCGCTGAGCTTCATGTCGCTGGCCGAAGCGCAGCAGTTTTCGACGGCAACACCGGTCGCGCTCGAGAACCCGATCAGCGAGGAAGCCGCGGTGATGCGGACGTCACTGGTCGCCGGCATGGTCAACATGCTGGCCTACAACTTGAACCGCGGCGTGAACGACGTGCGCCTGTTCGAGGCGGGCAATGTTTACGAGTTCGACGGCGCAGGCACAGAGGAGCGCAAGCAGATCGCCATCGGCGCCACCGGCCAGGCCATCGCCGCGGACGTCCACCAGCCCGGGCGCGCGTATTCGTTTTTCGATTTGAAGGGAGATCTCGAGACCCTTCTGGGCGAGTTCCAACATCAGTCTTTGTATTTCGACGTGAATAGCGCGCCGGCGTACTACCACCCGCATCGTTACGCGCGCGCCGTGCTCGATGGCGGCATGGTGGCGCGGCTGGGGCAACTGCATCCCGAAGTCGCCAGCGCGCGCAAGCTGCGCCAGGATGTCTATCTCGCCGAGATCTACCTCGACCGGCTCTATCGCCAAGGCCTTCGCCTGGTACGCTACCAACCCATCTCGCGCTATCCCGCGGTGGACCGCGATTTTTCGTTCCTGTTCGAGAACGCCATCACGTTCGAGCGGATCCGCGCGGTGGTGGATGCGCTGCGTATCGCGGAGCTGCGTTCTTTTTGGCCGGTGGAGATCTTCCGCGGCGGCACCGTGCCTGCGGGCCAGTATTCGGTGCTGCTGCGCGCCGAGTTTCAGTCGGTGGAGCGCACGCTGCGCGATGACGAGGTCGCGCTCTGGGCGAATCGGATCATCGAGGCGCTAAAGGCGCTCGGCGGCACGCAGCGGGCCTAGCGCGGTTGTGGATTTCTTCGCGACGCTCATGCGCTATACTGCGCTCGCGCACTTCACAGAAAATTCACAGGCGAGGATTCTGCTGTTATGTCCGCAAAGCTGATGGAAGAGATGCCGGCGACGGTTCCGGCCGACGATTTTCACGCGCTGGAAGAGAAGATCTACCGCACCATCGAAATGCTGAAAGAGGCGCGCGAGGCCAAGGCTGCCGCCGAGCGCACCGCCGCGCGCCTGCGCGAGCAGTTGGAGGGGCGCGACGACCAGACGCAGGCGCTGCGCGCCGAAGTGGTCGCCTTGCGCAAAGAGCGTGAGGAGGTACGTACCCGAGTAGAAAAGATGCTCAAGCAGATTGATGCATTGACGCAGGAGGAAAGCGGAGGATAATCGCCGCAAGGAGACGAATCAATATGTCAGAGACCGCGGCGAGATCCAACGGCAACTCCGTGCAGGTGGAGATCTTCGACCAGAGCTACAACCTGCGGGGAACCGATTCCGAGTACATCGAGAAGCTGGCCGAGTACGTGGACAGCAAGATCCGCGCCGTCGCCGAGCAGACCTCCACCGTGGATTCGCTGCGGCTGGCGGTGCTGGCCGCGCTCAACATCGCCGACGAGTACCACATCCTGAAACGCAAGTACGATACCGTGGCCGGCGAATACAATCGCCGCGCCATGGATCTGTCGGGCGCGCTCGACGAAGCCCTGCGCGAAGAACGCCGCGCGGGATAGTCCTGCCAGCCTCTTAGTTGCTGCCTCGCAGCAACCTGGGTGCCAACTATTTACATTGCCGGGCTTGCCATCCGCTCCAGATTTCTCTAGCATCATCCCGTCGGCCGGCCTGCAAAGTTGGTGAGGCTGGAGGCCGTTTTTTTGAACCAACAGTCACACAATGGGAGCTCGACTCGCTATTAGGCCTGGTGAGCTGTTCCGCCACGCGGAAATGCCTAAAGGGCCTCGGGGAGTTCCCACCGTCTTAGGACGGGTTCATAAAACGGTCTTTTCCCACGGCCCCGCGGGTCGGCCTATTTTTGGATCGCCGGAGTCGCCATGATCTGCTATTTCTCATCGGCGATCTTGCCAGTTGATTGCGCCCGTATCTAACCTAACGTAGTGCTCCCCATCCTGCTGCACTTCGGCCGTTTTTCCCTTCCGACCTACGGATTTCTGGCCGCCGTGGGCCTCCTCGTCGGACTTGCCGTCGGCGTGCGGAATGCTCGCCGCAGCGGCATGGATCCCGACAAGGCGTGGAACGCGGGCATTCTCGCCATCCTGGCTGGAATCCTCGGGGCCAAGTTCCTGCTGGTGGTGACCAACTGGTCGTTCTACGGAGCGCACCCGGGCGAGATCTTCAGCCTCACGACGTTGCAGGCCGGCGGAGTGTGGTCCGGCGGATTCGCGGCGGCGGTGTTGGTCCCGTGGTGGTACATCCGCCGCCACCACATGCCCGTGCTGAAGACGTGCGACGTGTTCGCGCCCGGCATCGCGCTTGGCCACGCCATCGGCCGCCTGGGATGCTTTGCCGCCGGTTGCTGCTGGGGCAAGCCCACCACGCTGCCCTGGGGCATCACCTTCACCAATCCGCTCGCCGGGCTCCTGGGGACGCCGCTCGGCGTGCCGCTGCATCCCACCCAGCTTTACGAGATGCTGCTCGAGCTCGGGAACTTTTTCCTGCTCACCTGGGTGCTGCGGCGGAAGCGCTTCGACGGACAGGTGATCGGAACGTACATGTTCGTCTACGGGTTCGCGCGGTATTTCCTGGAGTTCCTGCGCGACGACCCGGAACGCGGCAGCGTGCTGCATGGGTTCATGAGCGGCACGCAACTGCTGGCGATCGGCCTGGTGATCGCGGGCGGGTTGCTGTGGATGCGGGGCGGCGGAAGGCCGCAGATCGCCCCCGTTGGGACGGAGTTGTAAGCTTGTGTCGCCCTTGAAGGGGCTCTCAACTCCTTGCTAGGTTACCCAGCACTTGCGGCGGACAGCTGGCCCAGAGTCCGCTTACAACCGCATCGCCCAAGAAATCTGGAACAAGTTCCTGAAGGACGGTAATCCGCTAGGTTCGTTGTCGTGAAATCCCGTTATCACGTCCCGGTGTGGTACAACCCTCGTAAGTGGCAGGACAGGATTTCCCGACTAGACTGACCGTCTCCGCCGAGCACGCGGGCGAACGCCTGGACCGCTTCCTGGTTTCGCAGGCGCCGGAGGTCAGCCGCGCGCGCATCCAGCAACTCATCGCCGGCGGGAAGGTGCGGGTAAACGGCGCCGAAGCCAAGCCCTCGCTGCGGCTGCGCGAAAAGGACCAGGTGGAGATGCTGGGCTCGCCCCAGCCGCCGCCGCTCAAGGCTTTCGCGGAGGACATCCCTCTAGATGTGGTGTACGAAGACGACGCGCTGGCGGTGGTCAACAAGCCGGCAGGCATGGTGGTGCATGCCGGCGCGGGAGTGCGCTCCCGCAGCGGCACGCTGGTGAATGCGCTGCTGCACCGGTTCGGGTCCCTCTCGGGCGTGAGCGGCGAGCTGCGGCCCGGCATCGTGCACCGTCTGGACAAGGACACCAGCGGGCTGATCGTGGTGGCCAAAAGCGACCTCGCGCATCGCCGCCTGGCCGAGCAGTTCGCGCGGCGCGAGGTCAAGAAAACATACGTCGCACTGGTGCACGGCTGGATGAAGCAGGACCGAGGCACGATCGCGAGCGCCATCGCGCGCGACCGCATCCGCAGGACGCGCATGACCACCCGCGCGCGCCGCGGGCGGGCGGCCATCTCGCGCTGGCGCGTGCTGCGCCGCATCCAGTCCCGGTTCGGCAAGTTCTCCCTTTTGGAGCTGAAGATCGATACGGGGCGCACGCACCAGATTCGGGTTCACCTGGCCTCGCTCGGACACCCCGTGGTGGGGGACGGGCTATATGGCGCTCCGCGGGAACTGAAGGACACGCGCGGAAGTAAGGTGGCGCTGGGAAGAAACTTCCTGCATGCTGGCGCCATCGAGCTTAGGCATCCCGGAACGGGCGCAACCGTGGGTTTTTCGCGGCCCCTGCCGCCCCAACTGGAGGATTTCCTAAACCACCTCGAAGGTAAGTGAATCCGGCTATAATGCGAGCAGAGATGAAAACGCTTTCCGTGTTGCTTGTTTTGGTGGGGATTTTAGTAGGGTGTGCGGCGTCGCAGAGCGCGCCTGCGCCTCAGAACGCCCCGGCGAACCCGGCGGCTGCCGCCGCAAACCCTGTTCCTCCGCCCAGTTTCGCCTCTCCCATCATGCCTCCCAAGAAGGCCGAGGCGGCCAAACCGGTGGACGAGGACCCGGAGGCGGTCACCACCTTCCGCAAGCGCGTCGATGAAGTCAACGTCATCTTCACCGTAACCGACAAGCACGGGCACTTTATCAAAGACCTGAAGCAGGATGACATCCGGGTGATGGACGACCACAAGCCGCCGTCGTCGGTGGTGCAGTTCCGCAGCGAGACCGACCTGCCGCTGCGGGTAGGCCTCTTGATCGACGCCAGCAACTCCATCCGCGACCGCTTCCGCTTCGAGCAAGAGGCGGCCATGTACTTCCTGGCGCAGATCGTCCGCCCCAAGTCCGACCAGGCTTTCGTGCTCGGCTTCGACACCACCGCCGAGGTCACTCAGGATTTCACCGACAATACCGAGAATCTGGCGCGCGGGGTGCGCATGCTGCGTCCCGGCGGCGGCACCGCGATGTATGACGCCCTCTATTACGCCTGCCGCGACAAACTGATGAAGGCCAGCGCCACCGGCCCGGTCCGCCGCGCCATCATCCTGGTCAGTGACGGCGAGGACAACCAGAGCCGCGTCACCATGGGCGAGACCATCGAAATGGCGCAGCGCGCCGAGGTCATCATCTACGCCATCAGCACCAACATCAGCAACATCAAGATGCGCGGCGACAAGGTGATGGAAAAGATGGCGGAAGCCACCGGCGGCCGCGCCTTCTTCCCCTTCAAGATCGAGGACGTGTCCAACGCCTTCGCCGAGATCCAGGACGAGTTGCGCAGCCAGTACGCGGTGGCCTACAAGCCGGCCGATTTCCAGGCCGACGGCCGCTACCGCGCCATCGACATCACGGCGGACAACAAGAAGTACCACGTGCGCGCGCGCAAAGGATATTACGCGCCCACGCAGTAGAGCAGTGAGCAATCAGCATTCAGGATAACAAGCTAATTGCTGAATGCTACTTCCCCAGCGCGTAGTATCCACGGCGCGCCTGCACGCGGTAGCCCTGTTTACTCTTCAGTTCGATCTTGCGATAGCTGCCGTCGTGCTGGGTATTGGTGGGAGTGTAGCCGAGGTTGTACTGGCTGCGCAGTTCGGCGGAGATCTGGTCGAAGGCCTCCTTCAGTTTCTCGTACTTGTTCCCGACATCGATGACGCGCCCGCCGGTCTCCTCGGCGAGCTTCTTCATCTCCCCCGCGCCAAAACCCTGGTACATGCCGTGAAAGCCCCGGTCGGCAATCAGCAGCACGTACACCATAGTGTCGGCTTTCTGCGCCGCTTCCATCGCTTCGCGGGGCTTGACCTTGCTGCCTTCGTCCTCGCCGTCGGTCAGCAGGATCATGGCTTTGCGTCCGACCTCGGTCGATAGCCGGTCTTTGGCGGCCAAGTACACGGCGTCGTAGAGATCGGTGCAGCAGGCATCGCGGCCGGCAGGGATCGGCCCCTGTCCGATGCCGGGAACGCTGCTGATGCCGCCCTGGGGCGAGCCGCCGCCGATCTTGGTTTTGTTCAGCGCCACGCGCAGTTCGCGAGTATCGTTGGTGAAGTCCTGCAGCAGGTCCACATCGGCGTCGAAGCTGATCACAAAAGCCAGATCTTTCTTGCGCAGCACCTGGCTCAGGAAGGACGCGCCCACTTCCTGCTCCATGGGCAGGACCCGGGTCTGGCTGGGGCTGGTATCGATGAGAATGCCGAGCGTCAGCGGCTGATCGGTTTCAGCGGCGAAATACTTGATGGTTTGCGGCTTGCCGTCTTCGAGAATCTCGAACTCGTCTTTCCCCAGCCCGGGAATCAGCAGGCCCTTCTTGTCCTTGACGTTGAAGAAGACGTTGACCACGTCGACCTGGACCTTCAGCGTTCCCACGGACTCGTTCTGGTCGTCGCGCGGGGCTTGGGCCGCGAGGGGGCGCGGCAGGAGCGCCAGCACGGCAACGCACAAGAGAGTGCGGCAGCCGGCGCCTACGACAGTGGAGCGCTTCACCACTTTAATTTCCTGATAATCTAACGGTTTGATGCAGAAACTTATGTCTGCGTCCGTTATCATATCGTGAAGGGCGGGAATAAAGCGAACGAGGGAAGCAAGATGCTGAGGGTGGCAAGATGCGCGTGGGTGCTGGCACTGCTGGCGGGCATGGGCATGGGGCAGCAGTCCGCAACTCCGGCGGCGCCACAGGAGGCCGCGCAGGAGCAGCTCCCTGCGGCGCCCGCTCCGCAGAACAATGTTCCCAAGCCGGCTCCGCCGCCCACCCCGCCCGCGCTGGCGCCGGCTCCTCGGGCGAACGAGCCTGGGCCTGCGGCCACTCCTCCGCCGAGCCCGCCCAACCAGCGCGACGAGATGATGTCGGTCATGCGTGTGGATGTGCGCTTCGTGGTTGTCCCCGTGACGGTGAAGGACTTGCGGGGGCACCTGGTCGAAGGCCTGACCAAAAATGATTTTGCGGTCTTCGAAAGCGGGGTCCAGCAGCAGATCAAGCTGTTCACCAGCGACCCCTTCCCGCTGTCGGCGGCGGTGGTGCTGGATGTGGGCCTGCCCGATCAGGTGCTGCGCAAGGTCAATGAGACTTTGCCGGCGCTGGCAGCCGCCTTCAGCCAGTTCGATGAGATCGCCTTCTACACTTTCGGCAACTCGGTGAGGAAGGAGCTGGATTTCAGCGCCGTGACCGAGCGCTACGCCAACTCGATCAAATTCCTGAAGAAGGAAGGCCGAAAGGGCGGGGCGGATGTGCCAGGTGGCCCTCTGGGACAGTCGGGGCCCTCCATCAACGGCAAGTCGGTGGATCCCAGCGTGCCGCCGGGCGGCAACGTTTACGTGAATTACCGTGAAGCTCACGTGCTCAACGACGCCATCCTGGCCGCCGCCGAGGATCTTGCCACCCGCCCCCGAGACCGGCGCAAGCTGATTTTCGTGATCAGCGACGGCAAGGAAACCGGCAGCCATGCCAACTATGGCCAGGTGTTGAAGGTGCTGCTCTCCAATGGCATCAGCGTGTATGGAGTGGCGGTGGGAGATTCGGCGATGCCCGTCTTCCGCGATCTGGAGAAGGTCAACGCCCCCTTCAGCGGTCACGGCGACCTACTGCCGCGGTATACGAAATACACCGGAGGGGATGTGTTTCCCGAGTTCGACCGGAACGCCATCGAAAACGCCTACGCCCACGTCACCGAGCAGGCGCGCAACCAGTACACGCTGGGCTACAATGCCAAGGCCGGCCCCAGCAATACCTACCGCACCATCGAAGTCATCGTGCACCGTCCCAACCTGAAGGTGCACGCCAAGGACGGCTACTACCCGCTGCCCATCGCGCCGTCGCTCTGACTACCGGACATGTACCGATGGCCCTCGCGCCGAGGGTGCAGTTACCGTGGTGTCACTGTCCAGCTAAGGGCTTGTGATATAAACAGCGCGGAAGCCATTTCCACACCTCGCGTCTGGAATTCCCCCGCCCTGGACGCGGTGTGCTTCGCGGTCGGCGGGACGACGAGGTCCGCAGCGACCCCACCTTGGCTGGGGTAATAGAGGACGGCGCTCTTGAGCTTCATCAATTTCGCGGCCCGCGAGATCAACTGCAAGATCGTCTATTACGGCCCCGGCCTCGGCGGCAAGACCACCAATCTACAGTATGTCTATGACAAGACCGCCGACAAACAAAAGGGCAAGATGATCTCGCTGGCTACCGAGGCGGACCGCACCCTGTTCTTCGATTTCCTGCCCCTCGACCTGGGCACGGTGCGCGGCTTCAAGACCCGCTTCCACCTCTACACCGTTCCCGGGCAGATCTTTTACGACGCCAGCCGCAAGCTGATCCTGCGCGGGGTGGATGGCGTGGTCTTCGTCGCCGACTCGCAGCAGGAGCGCATGGACGCCAACCTGGAAGCCATGGACAACCTGCACGAGAACCTGGTCGAGCACGGCTACGATTTCGCGCAGATCCCGTACGTGCTGCAACTCAACAAGCGCGACCTCCCGAATGTGCTCCCGGCCGACAACTTGCGGCGGGAGCTGATGAAGAAAGGCGAGCCCGTGTACGAGGCCATCGCCTGCCAGGGCACGGGCGTGTTTGAAACGCTGAAAGAGATCGCCCGCCAGGTGCTGGCGGAGCTGAAAAAGAGCTAGCCGACAGCGGCAGCAGTCTGCGCTCAGCCGGCCATGCCCCCTATGCGAACCACGCCCTCTATTCGAGCTGGGTTTACTTCTGGTGGTTCAGCAGCGGCGTAGCGGTAAACTCGCGCCGCCCGGCGCTGCGGGTCACACGCGCCGCCGCCGCGGACGTTCCGGCTTCCTGGCTGTATCGCTCCAGCAGCACGGGCACCATCGCACCCTCGGCCTCTTTGACAAACAACAGCCGGTTGTCGCTGTTCATGTCGATGCGGACGAAGTCGCCCAGCTTCACCTGCCCGGTGGCCACCAGGTTGGCCAAAGGGAAGACGATGTTCTTCTCGATGGCCCGCTTGAGGTGGCGGGCGCCGTACTGGGCGTCGGTGCCTTCCTGCATCAGGAAGTCCTTCACTGTGGCGGTGCAACTGAACACGAACTGGTTGCTGCCGGCGCCCTGCAGGATGCGCTGTTGCACCAGGCCCAGCTCGATCTCCAGGATTTTTTCCACGTCCTGCGGGCGCAACGTCCGGAAGACCACCACCTTGTCGATACGGTTCATGAACTCGGGAGCGAACTTCCGCTTGGCGGCCTCGAGTGCCGCCCGCTGTATCTTTTCGTCCAGTTGTTCATCGATCGCGGCGGGCGACTGCGTGAAGCCCAATCCCGGATTCAGCATCCCGTTCATCTCGGTGGCCCCCAGGTTGGAGGTCATGACGATGATGCAGCGAGACAGGTCCACGCGCCGGTTATCCCCCAGCGTGAGGGTGGCTTTGTCCAGGATGCCGAGCAGCAGTTGCCACAGGGCGTCCGACGCCTTCTCGATCTCGTCAAACAGCAGAATGGTGAGCTTCAGCTTGTCGGTGTGCCACTGGTCGAGCGCTTCCTGGGTGAGTAGAGGATGGGTCTCGCGGTGGCCCAGGTAGCCGGGCGGCGAACCGATCAGCTTGGCGATCTCGTGGCTGTGCTGGAACTCCGCGCAGTCGATCTTGATGCAGGCGTGCGCGTCGCCAAACAGCGCTTCCGCCATGGCTTCCACCACGCGCGTCTTGCCCGACCCGGTCGGGCCCAGGAAGAGGAGGTTACCCACCGGACGGTTGGGCGCGTTCAACCCCGCCAGGAACATCTGGTAGATCTCGGTGACTTTCTCGATGGCCGCGTCCTGCCCCACGATCCTGCGCCGCAGCGCAGCCTCGAATTCCTGCGCGTCGCTGCTGCGGCGGCTGGGATCAAGCGCGGTATTTAAGCCGGTTTTCATAAGCGGCAGGCCCCTTTCTTGCATCGTTCGGGCCGGGAGATGGAACGCAAGTCCATTCGCACTGCAAATGCTGGCCTCCACATCCATCTACAAGATTAGATGCGGACAACTCGGCAAGGAACCGGTGCGCTGTGGAAAAACCGCGCAGGTACGTTATTTTCGACGCATCCCTAACGTCACCGGCCACGTCTAATGGGGTATCCAATGTAGTTGCGGGTTCGTGCTACGATCGGCTTATTGCCGTACTGGAGCGCGAAATCGCATGCAGCTTGGGCCCCGCGTTGTTACCGCTAGCCTGCTTCTCTCCCTCCTTGGTGCACTTCTTTTTTGGGCCACGCCGTCATTGAAGAAGTTCGAAGCGTCGCGCCGCCAGGTGGCGCCGCGTGTGGCTGCTGCTCCGCCGCCGGCCGCCGCTTTGGTCCCCGTGTCGTACGAGTCCCAGCGTGCGCCCCAACCGTTGGCGCCGCCTTCCACGCTCGCAGCTACGCCTGAACCGGCGCCTGGAGTTCACATCGCCAAGGCAGGAGAGAGCGTGGCGGCGGTGGCGCGCGCGTATTTGCCCGCGACCTCGTTTATCAACCTGTCGGAGCTCGAGTCCGCCCTCCGCCGGGAGAACGGCATCCAGGGCAACTTTCTCAAGAAAGGACAGCAAGTCGCCATCCCCGGATATTTGCGGGAACGCATCGTGGAGCGCCCTGTCCCGGTGCCGCGCGATTTCGAGGTGCGAGCTATCTATCTGACGGGGCTGATGGCCACCAGTGAGCGCGGCATCGAGCTGATCCGGCGCTGGCGGCAAGTTGGCGGCAACGCCGTGGTGTTCGACATCAAGGACAGTGACGGATCGCTTAGCATCGGCGCGCCCGAGGTCCCCGCGCCGGCGGCCGGCCTGATCGCGACACCGTTTTCACACCCGCTCGCGCCCGTGCGCCATCATCCGCCCATCGGCAGCCTGCCCAAGCTGGCGCGCTTCCTGCACGGGCAGGGAATGCACGCCATCGCGCGCATCGCCATCTTCCGCGATGAGCAGTTGGTGACGCAGCATCCTGAGCTGGCGGTCCGCTCGCGCCGCAGCGGACAGCCCTGGCGCGAGAACGGCAAGCTGGTGTGGACGGACCCATCCCGCGCCGAGGTGCAGGAGTACAACATCGCGCTGGCGCGTTACGCCGCTGCTTCCGGCGTGGATGAAGTGCAGTTCGATTATGTCCGCTTTCCCGCCGAGGGCGATCAGGCTGACGCGCAGTTCGTCTTCCAGAAGGAACACCCGGACTGGAAGCGCTCCGACGTGATCGCGCACTTCCTCGACCGCGCCTACGCCGAAACCCAGCGTGCCGGCGTCCTGTTCTCGCTGGACGTCTTCGGAGTGATGGCCTGGCAGCGGCCCATCGACCTGTCGCATACCGGGCAGGACATCGTCGCCATGGCACGCCGCTGCGACGTGCTCTCACCCATGATCTATCCCTCGCACTTCTTCGGCATGGATGGCATCGCCCATCCCGGCGACGCGCCCGAGCACTTCATCTCAGAGTCGATGGTGAAGTTCCGCGAGATCACACAGGGCTCAGGGGTGGTGCTGCGGCCGTGGCTGCAAGCCTTCGCCTGGCGCACCAAGAGCTATTCGACCGATTACATCCGCACCCAGGTGAGCGTAGCGCACGAGAACAGCGGCATCGGCTTTCTGTTCTGGAACGCGCGCAACGACTACAAGCAGCCGCTGCTGGCCATGCCGGAGATGGCCGCCGCCCATGGAAAGTTCTTCCGCGGGGACGAAGTCGGCCGCCCGGCGCCGACGCAGATCGGAAAGGCCATCCCGCCCCAGCCGCGCGCGAACTGAACGTAACTCTCCTCCAGGGCGCACGCAGAGGCAAGATTCCAGAGTAAAATCTCCGACATGAATCGCATTTGTGCCGCAATGCTTGCTTTTTCGTTGCTTGCTTGTACTACGATCGCACAGGTGGCCCCCGAACCCTCCGAGGTTATTGCCCGCGTCGGTGCGGCCACCGTCCTCGTCCTGTCCGGGGAGGGAGCGGGAAGGCTTAGTTCGATTAGCACTGGTGTCATCGTACGACCAAACGGAGTGCTCTTGACGGCGTATCACGCAGTCAAGGACGCACGCGAGGTTCAAGTGCGGTTGAAGACGGGCGACATATACGATCAGGCTGTACTAATTGGCGCCGATGAGCGCCGCGACGTTGCAGCATTGAAAATTGCAGCCACAAACCTGCCGACGCTGCCCCTAGGGTCAAGTGCAGGCGCTAAGCCCGGTGAGCCCGCCTATGTAGTCTCCAACTCCAACGGCCTCGCTTGGAGTGCTAGCAGCGGTATTTTTTCAGCATCCAGACTGGCGGATGAGATACCCGGGGCGGGGCAGGGATTTACGGTATTGCAATTCACTGCCATGGTGAGTGGGGGCGCAAGCGGAGGGCCGCTCGTTGATTCACGAGGCGCTCTCGTCGGAATCATTACAAAAGGAGTAGCCTCTGGCACGGTGGGATTCGCCGTACCCATCGAAGCGGTAATTGGGCTGGCCGACGGGAACATGAATTTGGCACTAGGCAGCGGCGCAGCATTGCAGATGCCATCGAATCGACAGTCGCCGTCGTCCGCCGCCGTTGCCTCCTCCAATCTACAAGAGATTCTCCGCGCCGCAAAAACAATCTGCATCAGCACCCGGACCATGTATTTCACACCTGCCAGACTGGAAAGGGAACTCGTGCAGCAAAAGGACTTCGAAAATCTCGGGCTATTGCTTGTCAAAGACCCGCGTGTTGCGGACCTGCTCATCAACATTGACCGCCCCTCACTCACATACACTTTCACGTATTCAGTGGTTGATTCGAAAACCTCACTAGTTCTTGATTCGGGCAAGGTCACTGCCATCGATGGAAACGCTGCAGCCGGAAAGATAGCGAAGCAACTAGTCAGCAACTGGGCGAATATACGTCGAGTAGCGCCTGTCTCGAAGTCAAATTAACAAGCATAACTTCTTTTCAAGACCGTGCTTGACTGGCGGCCAGTGTGTTGTGAAATGCCCGTTTCACTCTCAAGGCTGTTACCTTCTGTTCCCGGTCGCTTTCCTTCCTCACCTTGGCGCGTCAAATCCGATTGGGCGGCTGATGCGTCCGGGTATAATGTTCTCGCGCACCCCCAGCGCCCTGAAGCCAAGCATCCCTGGTAGCTAACGTCAGAAGGTGCGCCCATCCATGGCCGTCAAGAAGACCGACAAAATCTGGCACAACGGATTTGAGTTCCGAACTGATCCCCTTGCCAAAGTGAGCAATTGTGAACAGACCGACCCCGCCGACAATGCTTTAATCGCGCCGTTGGGAATCCAAAATGGAAACCTTGCGTGTACCCTCGGCCACTCGGAGACCCAAAACAAAAATCCCGACTTAAGTCCATCAGGGAGGAATTACTGGAGCAGAAATGAAGAAGATATTGGTTTTACTGCTTGCCGCTGCGTTCGTGATATCCGCTGCCACGCCTGCGTTCGCCTGGCACCACCGGAGGCACCACAGATACCACGGTGGTCATCCTATTATAGTGATACGGTAATTTTGTCGCCTCCTCGCTAGGCGACAAGCGGGTCCAGGGCCGAGTGTTGGCACCCCAGAGACGGCGTTTCGGACCTAGGTGTGCCTGGGTGACTGCGGTATTCGCGGGTTTCGATTCTTTCCTCTTCCGTAATTTTCCTTCAGGCCCCCTGGAGGTGGGCAGATATGAAGAAATGGCTTTGTTCCGTCGCTGGATTGTCCCTGGCACTGGCAGGCTCCCTGGCCGCACACGCACAAACTACGGCAGTTCCGCCGCCCAACATCCTCAACATCGAAACAGTTAACATAAAACCCTATCAGGATGGACCCTACGACAAAGTTGCTTCAGAGTACCCTGCCTTGTCGGCGCAACTCAAGGACCCGACGCACGTCCTGGCGATGGAGGCCCTGACGGGCTCACCTCGAGCGCTTTACCTCTCCGGCTACGATTCTTGCGAGGCGCTGCAAAAGAACGAGGAGTGGCTCCTCGGCGACGCGGCGACCGACGCTAGGTTTGACGCGCTGGATGCGCGCGAGGCCCCTTACATATCCGAGGTCCACTACACCATCTGGCATTACCGCCCCGACCTCAGCAACAACGTCGCCGGAGCGGACATACCGCACTCCCATTACTGGGAGGTGATCGTCTTCCATATGCGCTCCGGTCACGTCGAACAGTTCGAGGAACTGACGAAGCTTTATCGCGACGCCAGCCTCAAGAGCGGCCAAAACGTCCCCTGGGCAACTTACAAGGGACTGACAGGTGTGACCAACGCCTATCTTGTCTTGGTGCCGATGACGTCCCTCAAGGATATGGACACTGGACTGGCGCATCAGAAGGATTTCGGCGCTGCGCTGGGCGACGAAGGACGGGTCCGGATGAACAAGCTTTCCGAGGAGAACGTGGCCAGCGTCGAGGACAACATCTGGATGGTGAATCCGGAATGGAGCTACGTTGAGAAATCCTGGATCGAGGCCGATCCACAATACTGGGCGCCTGAGCCGGGCGGAAAGCCCGCGCGGAAACCCGGAGCCGCGCGTGCACCAAAGGCTCCGCCCGCACACTAAACAAGACCGATCGGAACACGAAGGGGCGTCATCACGCGAGGACGCCCTTCGTATTTTCATTCACGCCAGTGATTCGACCAAAATCTTCCCCTCACTCGCGATCAGCCACGTTTGTTCCCGGCTGCTTCCCTAGGTTGCCCTCGTGCGTCAAATCTACCCGTGGGCCGCTGATGCCTCCGGGTATAATGTTCTCGCGCAGCCCCAACGCCCTGAAGCCTAGCATCCCTGGTGGCTAACGTCACAAGGAGCGCCCATCCATGGCCGTCAAGAAGACCGAGAAAATCTGGCACAACGGAAAATTCATCAACTGGGACGACGCCACTCTGCACGTGATGGCGCACGTGGTGCACTACGGTTCGTCCGTGTTTGAAGGCGTGCGCTGCTACGCGCAGCCCAAGGGGCCGGCCATCTTCCGTGCTCAGGAGCACATGCAGCGCCTCATCAACTCGGCCAAGATCTACCGCATGGAGGTGAAGTACAGCCGGGAGGAACTGGTAGCGGCCATGGTCGAGCTGGTGCAGTTGAATGGCGTCTCACCCTGCTACATCCGGCCGATCGCGCTGCGCGGCTTCGGACAGTTGGGCGTGAATCCGCTGGAGTCGCCCATCGAGGTCTACATCGCCAACTACGAGTGGGGCCGCTACCTGGGCCACGGCGCCGACGAAGGCGTGGACGTCTGCGTTTCCTCCTGGAACCGCCTTGCGCCCAACACTATGCCTGTCATGTCCAAGGCCGGCGCCAACTACATGAACTCGCAGCTCATCAAGATGGAAGCCCTGCTCAACGGCTACGTAGAAGGCATCGCGCTCAACGTCAACGGCTACGTCAGCGAGGGTTCCGGCGAGAACCTGTTCGTTGTCTATCAGGGTTCGCTTTACACTCCGCCGCTGGGCAACTCGGTGCTGCCGGGCATCACCCGCGACGCGGTGGTCCAACTGGCCAGGGAGATGGCCGTTCCCGTGGTCGAGCAGATGATCCCGCGGGAGTTGCTCTACATCGCCGACGAAGTGTTCTTCACCGGCACCGCGGCCGAGATCACGCCCATCCGCTCGGTGGACAAGATCCTTGTGGCCAAGGGCGCGACCGGTCCCATGACCAAGGCCCTGCAGCGGGAGTTCTTCAACATCGTCAACGGCGTGGTCCCCGACCGCTTCCACTGGCTGACGCCGGTGCCGGTCGGGAGCACGCAGGCTGTCACGGTCTAGGATGGGCCAGACGCAGGATCGGGGCGTCGGGAGATCGGGTCATCGGGTCATCGAAACACGCCCGTTCCAACCGCCTTTCAGATCGCCCGATCACCCGATGAGCCGATCACCCGATCAGGAAGCCTGTGTCCCGGCGGATTACCTAGTTCGCTGCTTCCCCCTTCAGGAGATGCCGTGATCGGCACTCCGGACTCCGAAGTACGCGACCCTCTGGTTACTATCCGCCGCCTTCCTTCCGTGTTAGCTTCAGGCCGAGATAGGCGACGGGCATGCATGTAGACGAATTGTTGCGCACGGCGACGGAGCGCAAAGCTTCCGACCTGCACCTCAAGGTCGGCAACTATCCGCACATCCGCGTGGACGGCGAGCTGGTAGCGCTTTCCGACCAGCCCCGCGTTTCCGCCGAAGACATGCTTAACATGGCCTTCAGCATGATGTCGAACCGGCAGAAGCAGAAATTCAAGGAGAACGCCGAACTCGACCTCGCCTATGGTGTGGCCGGATTGGGACGCTTCCGCGTCAACGTCTACCAGCAGCGCGGCAACGTGGGCATCGCCTTTCGCGTGATCCCCACCAAGATCCTGCCGCTCGACGAACTGCACCTGCCGCCCATCGTGGAAAAGATCTGCGACGAGCAGCGCGGGTTGGTGCTGGTCACCGGCATCACCGGCTCCGGCAAATCCACCACGCTGGCGGCGATGATCGACCGCATCAACTCCAGCCGTCCCGAGCACATCATCACCATCGAAGACCCCATCGAGTTCCTGCATCGCGACAAAAAGGGCTTTGTCAACCAGCGCGAGGTCGAGGTGGACACTCCCTCCTTCGCCTCAGCGTTGCGCGCCAGCCTCCGCCAGGACCCCGACATCATCCTGGTGGGCGAAATGCGCGACATCGAAACCATCGGCACTGCCCTGCTGGCCGCCGAAACCGGCCACCTGGTGCTCTCGACCCTGCATACCCTGGACGCGATCGAAACCGTCAACCGCATCATCGCCGTCTTCCCGCCCTCGGAGCAGAAGCAGGTCCGCCTGCAAATGGCGGCCACGCTCAAGGCCGTCATCAGCCAGCGCCTGGTCAAGCGCTGCGACGGCTCTGGACGCGTGCCCGCCGTCGAAGTCCTGATCACCACTGCCTATATCCGGGAATGCATCGTCACCCCCGAACGGACCCGCAACATCAAGGAAGCTCTGACTACCGGGACCTCGCAGTACGGGATGCAGACCTTCGACCAGTCGCTCTATGACCTCTACATGCAAGGCCTGATCTCCTTCGAAACCGCCATGGAAACTGCCTCCAACCCCGACGACTTCAAGCTGCGGGTGCAGGGCATCGCCTCCAGCGCCGACGCCGCTCGCGACGAGATGCAGCGCGCGGGGTACGGCAGGTAGCGCCGGCGCTCCTGGCTTCTAGCCCTTAGCTTTTAGCTCTTAGCTTCATTTCGGCGATTCCGCGCGATTTCGGCGACTCCGGCGATTTTTGTGGTGAAATGTCCCGGTGCCGTTCCGCCGCCGCCAAACCTACGATGAACCCGCGCTCTATGAATATGCCATCGGCGCGCTCGCCCGGAAGGCGCGCAGCGTGGCCGAACTCAAGCGTCTGCTGCGGCAGCGTCTGCCGGCGGGCGAGGCCAGCGAAGCCATGGTCGAGGCCGTGATCGCGCGGCTGAAGGATCAGAAGTATCTCAACGACTCCGCCTATGCCGCCGCCTATTCCTCCTACCGCAAGGAGAACCAGAGGTTCGGCCGGTTGCGCGTGGTCTCCGACCTGAAGGCGCGGGGCGTGCACGGCGACGTTATCTCCAAGGCCGTCACCACCGCCTACGCCGGCGCCGACGAGGAAAAGCTTGCCCGCCAATACATCCGCCGCAAGCGCCTGAAGAAGCCAGCGGACGCCAAAGACGCCGCCCGCGTCTTCCGCAATCTGATGCGCGCCGGCTACACCAGCCGGACCATCATCCGCATCCTGAAACAGTGGGACGTGGATGATGAGGTGCTGACCGCACTGGAGTCGGAAGCCTAGCCGGCTGGACCAGAGCCCGAAAGGGCGACATTTGTGTTAGCCCAGCGCGTCAGCGCTGGGTACTAAATCCGGGAACAGGGAAGAGCCCGGAGGGCGGCACGCCTGCTCTGCATGTGTCGCCCCTAAAGGGGCTCCTCGCATTGGTGAAACCGCTGACCCAGCGCTCACGCGCTGGGCTCGAGCAAATGTCGCCGCTTCGCGGCTTGGGTTGTCCTGTTCTCCTGGTCCCCTTTGCCCAAGCTAAACACCTAACCGCCGCTTTCGTTACAATGAGAGTTTATCGGAACTCCTGAAGACTCTTATGCTGACCGGCGCACAAATCCGCGAGATGTTCCTCGAATACTTCGAGCAGCACGGCCACCGGCGCGTGCACTCGTCGTCGCTCGTTCCGGCGAATGATCCCACGCTGCTGTTCACCAACGCCGGCATGAACCAGTTCAAGGACGTGTTCCTCGGCCTCGAGAAGCGCGAGTACTCCCGCGCTACCACCTCGCAGAAATGCGTGCGCGCCGGCGGCAAGCACAACGACCTGGAGAACGTCGGTTTCACCAACCGCCACCACACCTTCTTCGAGATGCTGGGGAACTTCAGCTTCGGCGATTACTTCAAGCGCGAGGCCATCGCTTTCGGGTGGGAACTGATCACATCACCCAAGTGGTACGGCATCCCCGAGGATCGCCTCTACGCCACCATCTTCAAGGGCGAGCAGGGCGTGCCGCGCGACGACGAGGCCTTCAACTTCTGGGCCGAGCAGGGCGTTCCCAAAGAGCGCATCTACGAATTCGGGATGAAGGACAACTTCTGGGCCATGGGCGATACCGGCCCGTGCGGTCCGTGCTCGGAGATTCACTACGACATGGGCGCCGTCGCCAGCGACCAGGGCCACACCGATTGCCAGTTCGGTTGCGATTGTGGCCGCTACGTCGAGCTGTGGAACCTGGTGTTCATGCAGTTCAATCGCGACGCGGCGGGACGTTTGAAGCCATTGCCCAAGCCTTCCATCGACACCGGCGCAGGGCTTGAGCGGCTGGCGGCGGTGCTGCAGGGCAAGCTGTCGAATTACGAGACCGACTTTTTCGTTGCGCTGATGAAGCGCGCGGCCGAGCTGACTGGGGTGTCGCTCGATAAGGAGTTGAAGAAAGAGTCGGGCAGCCGGGGCGCGGCGTCGCTGCGGGTGATCGCCGACCATGCGCGCGCCACGACGT
Source organism: uncultured Acidobacteriota bacterium (assembly GCA_963808725.1). GTDB lineage: Bacteria > Acidobacteriota > Terriglobia > Terriglobales > Acidobacteriaceae > JAHFUA01. Next base: position 310,728 of record CAWEGO010000001.1, read on the forward strand.
TCCTCATCTCCGACGGCGTGTTGCCCTCGAACGAAGGCCGCGGCTACGTCCTGCGCAAGATCATGCGCCGCGCCATCCGACATGGACGCCAGCTCGGCCAGAAGGAGCCGTTTCTGTATCAGATGGTGTTCGCCGTCCGCGACCAGATGAAGGACGCGTATCCCGAGCTGGTGGACTCGGCGGAGCGCGTCGCGACTGTTGTGCAAGGCGAAGAAGTAAGGTTCGCGCACACGCTCGGCCTCGGCCTCCAGAGGCTGGAGCAAGATTTAAGAGAGCTGCGCAACCGGTACCAGCTTGCAACCAGCGTTGCGAGCTCAGAGAACCCGACCGAAGAGTTTGACATAAGCCCGGAGGATGTGGAGACGCACAAGGAGTGGGCGGCCGAAGGACTTGTTTATAGCGGCTGGCATGCTTTCAGGCTCTACGACACGTTTGGGCTGCCGTTAGATTTCATAGTCGATGCGTGCCGGGATCAAGGAATCGAGTTTGATCAAAAAGGCTTCGACGCCGCCATGGAGCAGCAGCGCGAGCGTTCCTACGCTTCCTGGAAAGGCGGTCCGGGCAAAGCGGCCGCCAGTCCAGCATTCCAGAAGTTGCCGCCAACCGGCTTTGAAGGCTACTTGCGCACCGAATCGCACGATTCGGAAGTGCTGGCCATCATCGATCCGCGCGGTCAGGGCGTGCAGCAGCTCAAGCCTGGCGAGCAGGGCGAGATCGTCCTCGACCGCACGCCGTTCTACGCCGAGGCCGGCGGACAGGTGGGTGACATCGGCTGGCTTTACGACAGCGATCACAACACCGTGGTCGCCGACGTGACCGGCTGCTATTACCCTGTGCAGGGCGTGCGCGCGCACAAGGTCACGGCGAAGCAGGCAATTCGCGTGGGCGATCGCGTCGATCCGGTGGTCAACACCGGCGTGCGCGAAGCCACCATGCGCAACCACACGGCGACGCATCTGCTACATGCGGCGCTGCGCGAGGTGCTGGGTAAGCACGTGAAGCAGGCGGGATCGCTGGTCGATCCCCGGCACCTGCGCTTCGACTTCTCCCACTTCACCGGCATTGCCGACGAAGAGCTGCAGGACATCGAGGACCTCGCCAACCGCGAAGTGCTAAAGAACGATAAGGTCGAGGTGATCGCCGACGTGCCGCTCGACGTGGCCATCAACGAGTACAAGGCGATGGCGCTGTTCGGCGAGAAGTACGGTGAGCGCGTGCGCGTGATCCGGATCGGCGACTTCTCCACCGAACTCTGCGGCGGCACGCACACCGCCATGACCGGCGAGATCGGCTTAATAAAGGTCCTGGACGAGGGCTCGGTCAGTTCGGGCGTGCGGCGGGTGGAGGCCGTCACCGGGATGGGTTCGCTCGGCCATTTCCGCCAGGATCACGAACTCGAGCACGTGGTCTCCAGCTTTGTTCATCGCTCCGAGCCAACCGTGTCACCCGCCGAGGCGCTGCGGCAGGAGATCGAGCGCAAGGAAGCCGAGATCAAGCGGCTGAACAAGGAGCTCGACCGGGTGCGGATGAAATCTGCCACCGCGACCGTCAGCACGGCCGAGGATAAGGTTCAGGTGGTGGACGGAATCAAAGTCCTCGCCCACCGCGTGGACAACCTGGAACGTCCGCAGATGCGCACCTTGGTCGATAATCTGCGGTCGAAGCTGGGCTCCGGCGTGGTGGTGCTGGGATCGACCTCGGATGGAAAAGTCGCACTGATCGTAGGCGTGACCAAGGACCTGACCAGCCGCGTGCAGGCGGGCAAGATCATCGCGCCGGTGGCCGAGCGCGTAGGGGGCTCGGGCGGCGGGCGTCCTGACATGGCCGAGGCCGGCGGCAAGAATCCTGAGAATCTGGATGAGGCGCTGGCGCAGGTCCCTGCGGTGGTCAGGTCGCTGTTGAAGTAGGGGTCGTTCAGCGAGTATCGCAGGGCTTCCGCTCTGCTCTCCGGTAGGTTTGAGTGCAGGTCCTCACGCTCGCGCCGAACGGCGCTGCGCTCAGGATGACAATCTTTATTTTTTTACGCCGCGCCCTTCTGCCGCTCCCGTGATCCGATCTCGTGGTTGGCAAGGTCTTCAAGCGCGCGCACCATCGCCGAGTGGTCCCAGCCGGAGCCGCCGTGGGCGGCGCAGGCGTTGAACAGCTCCTGGCAGGTGGTGGTGTTGGGCAGGCTGATTTTCAGCGAGCGCGCGCCGGTGAGCGCGTTGTTCAGGTCTTTCTGGTGCAGAGCGATGCGGCCACCGGGCTCGAAGTTGCGCTTGATCATGCGTTCGCCGTGCAACTCCAAAATGCGCGACGAGGCGAAGCCGCCCATCAGCGCCTGGCGCACCCTGGCAGGATCAGCGCCGGCTTTGGAGGCGAAGAGCAGCGCCTCACCCACCGCCTCGATGGTGAGCGCGACGATGATCTGGTTGGCGACTTTTGCGGTCTGGCCGTCGCCGTTCGCGCCGACCAGCGTGACGTTCTTGCCCATCAGCTCGAACAGCGGCTTGACGCGCGCGAACGCCTTCTCGCTGCCGCCGACCATGATGGTCAGCGTGCCCTGCCGGGCGCCGACGTCGCCGCCGGAGACTGGCGCGTCGAGATACTCGCAACCGAGCTGCTGGATGCGCTGCGCAAAATCTTTGGTAGCGATGGGCGAGATGGAGCTCATGTCCACGAAGATCTTGCCCGGCGAAAGGCCAGCGGCTACGCCGTCCTGGCCGAAGAGCACGTCCTCGACGTCGGACGTGTCCGGCACCATGGTGATGATGACCTCGCTCGCGGATGCGACCTCGCGCGGAAAGCGGCAGTCACGTGCGCCCTTGTCGGTCAGTTCTTTGGGTGCAGGTTTGTGACTATGGACGCAGAGTTGGTGGCCGCCGTCCATCAGGCGCGCAGACATGGCACGCCCCATGATGCCCAGCCCGATGAACCCGACGTTCATTGCTACGCCGCGCCCTTCTGCCGCTCCTTGGATGCGATCTCGTGGTTGGCGAGATCTTCGAGCGCGCGCACCATCGCGGAGTGGTCCCAGGCGGAGCCGCCGTGCGCGGCGCAGGCGTTGAACAACTCCTGGCAGGTGGCAGTGTTGGGCAGGCTCATCTTCAGCGCGCGCGCGCCGGAGAGCGCCAGGTTCAGGTCTTTCTGGTGCAGCTCGATGCGGAAGCCGGGATCGAAAGTGCGGTTGATCATGCGCTCGCCGTGCACTTCGAGGATGCGCGACGAGGCGAAGCCGCCCATCAGCGCCTTGCGCACCGTGGCAGGATCGGCGCCGGCTTTGGAGGCGAACAGCAACGCCTCGCCCACGGCCTCGATGGTGAGCGCGACGATGATCTGGTTGGCGACTTTGGCGGTCTGTCCGTCGCCATTGCCGCCGACCAGCGTGATGTTCTTGCCCATCAGCTCGAACAGCGGCTTGACGCGCGCGAACGCCTTCTCGCTGCCGCCGACCATGATGGTCAGCGTGGCCTGCTTGGCGCCGACTTCGCCGCCGGAGACGGGCGCGTCGACATAGTCACAGCCGAGCTCGTTGATGCGACGCGCGAAGTCTTTGGTGGCGATGGGCGAGATGGAGCTCATGTCCACCACGGTCTTGCCGGGCGCGAGGCCTTGCGCGACGCCATCGGGGCCGAAGATTGCGGCCTCGACGTCGGGCGTGTCCGGCACCATGGTGATGACGACGTCACCCTGCGCTGTCGCTTCTTTGTTGGATCGGCAAGCATGGCCGCCTTTGTCCAGCAGGTTCTGTGGCGCCGGTCTGAGGTCGTGGAGGTAGAGGTCATGGCCGCCGTCGAGAAGGTGTCCGGCCATGGGGCGACCCATGATGCCCAGTCCGATGAATGCGATTTTCATAGCATAGCTCCTTCGCTTCGCTCAGGATTTTGCCCTTCGACTTCGCTCAGGGCAGGCTCTGCGGGCTCACGCCCGCAAAGCGGCTCAACTTTTCAAGCGGCTGCGTGTTCGTAGGGCGTGAGCCAGCCCAAGCCGTCTTCGGTTTTGGCGAGCGGTTTGTACTCGCATCCCACCCAGCCCTGGTAGCCGATCGCGTCCAGATGCTGGAAGAGAAACTGGTAGTTGATCTCGCCGGTGCCGGGCTCGTGGCGTCCGGGAACGTCGGCGACCTGAATGTGCGGGATGCGCGCCAGATTCTTGCGGATGGTGTCGGCCAGGTTACCTTCCATCATCTGCATGTGGTAGACGTCGTATTGCAGATAGAGGTTGGGCTCGTTGGCCTCGCGCATGATGTCCAGGGCCTGCGCCGAAGTCGAGAGAAAGAAACCGGGCATGTCGAAAGTGTTGATGGGCTCGATCAGCAGCTTGATGCCGTGCTCGGCCAGGCGGGGCGCGGCATACTTCAGGTTGCCGACCAAGACCTCGCGCGAGCGGGCGAGCGTGACGCTCTCGGGCGTGAGGCCGGCCAGACAGTTGATCTGGCGGCAGCCGAGCGCGCGCGCGTAGTCGATGGCCCGCTCCACGCCCTCCTCGAATTCGCCGACGCGGTCGAGATGGCAGGCGATGCCGCGCTCGCCGCGCTCCCAGTCTCCCGCCGGCAGGTTGTGCAGTACCTGCGTCAGGCCGTGCTGGTGGAGCGTCTCGGCGAGTTGCTCCTTGGGATAAGCGTAGGGAAACAGATACTCCACGGCCGCGAATCCACCGCGCGCGGCGGCCGCGAAGCGTGCGAGAAAATCGAGTTCGGTGAACAGCAGCGAGAGATTGGCAGCGAACTTGGGCATCAGGTTATCTCCCCGCAGGCAACGCTCGGCACGAGACACCGCATGATACAGAGCGAGATGGCTTCCGAACAAGCGCAGCACGAGGATTTTGATCGCGGCGATGCCTTGGCATCGGCGCCGTGGGACTGTTATATTCAGAACGCGGCTGGCCGCAGCTTCGATGGGTGACAGCGCCACCGCAAGTCCTCGCGGCAGGGCGCGTAGCTCAATTGGCAGAGCAACTGACTCTTAATCAGTAGGTTGAAGGTTCGATTCCTTCCGCGCTCACCATCTTTTCAATTACTTACCGAGGTTGATGTTCTGGGTGTGCCGTAAAATGTGCCATAGCGCCATTCGCTACGTGCCTGTCGGCATCACCGCATTGTTCATATCGTTCAGAGCCGAGCGCGATCGGCGAATCCTCATGGCATTCCGTTCGAGAAGCTCGGTATGCTGCTGGTGGAGGCGAAGCTGACCGAAATGGCGCACCTCTCAGGGAGAAGAAAATCATCGAAACCGGGAGGCAGATCGCAGCGGCGCTGCAGGAGGCACACGAGGCCCGGTATGGCGATTCGGCGAGGATGTTCAGCAAAGTCGTGGAACTCTCGCCGGACAACTTCCGAGGTTACTCTAACATTGGCGCCGTTTACGTCTTACAGGGGCGCTACGACGATGCGATCGAGGCTTTGAATAAATCCATCGCTGTCTCGCCCGGGCAATCGGTGTTTTTGCGGGGGCTGCATATGGCGTGCTGGTGATCGCTGCACTGAGCCTGCCGGAGACCAAGGGCAAAAGATTACAGGAAGCAACGCAGGTTGATAGCCCGGCACCGGCGCTGTAAAACGTCCTTTGAATTAGCGCCCGCGACCGAAGGAGCTGGGGCTGCGGCTCTCCCCGCGCCGAAGGCTCTGGGGCGGCGAGTGCGATTTGAAGCCGTACAAATGTATACGGACCCTTCGTCACTTCGCTGGGAACTCATAGGCGGTTGCGGCGGACGTTGAAACCTCCCCTCCCGTTCCCGCCGACTGCACGTCCCCGCTCACCGCGTAAAAGCGATTGCCGATCACCGCGCTGGCGATGCCGTGGCGCGGTGGCGCCATGGGCGGCAGAATCGTCCACGTGTTGGTCGCCGGAGCGTAGGCTTCAAAGGCGCGGAAAGTGGCTTGGATGAACGGGTCCTGGTATTCCCCGCCGGCAACGTAGATTCTTCCGTTGTACACCCCGGCCCCCACCGCACTACGCGCGGTTGGCATGCGTGCGCCCGGAGCGCCCCATTGGTCGGTAGCCGGATCATAAACTTCCACCAGCGAGATGTCGGAGGCCGCACCGATAAAGGCCGCTCCCACCCGCCCGCCAATCGCGTAGATTTTTCCGTTCACCCCTCCGACCGCCATGTGATTGCGCGGAGTCGGCATGGCGGTGCGTTGGCGCCAGCTATTGGTCTTGGGATCGTATTCCTCGACCGTGCCCAGCCCAAGTTGCCGCGAAGTGGGGCGGATCGCGGGTTCGCTCGCGCCGGGAGCCGTGGTCACCCCGCCGATAACATAGATTTTCCCGCCCGCCTCCACCGCCGCCGCTGCGCCGCGCTTGGTCGGCATCGCCGCCAGCGCTTTCCAGGCGTCCGTGGCGGGATCGTACTCCCACCCGTTATTGATCGGCACCCAGCCTGGCGGCCCTGATTCCGGGGGTACAAACCCGCCGAAGGCGTAGATCTTGCCCCCGGATTCGCAAAACGCCACGTGGTGCGACGGCAGCGCCATCGGCTTCTTTTTCGTCCACTGATTCGCAGCCGGGTCATATTCGTACACCAACGCGGCGGGACGCCACAGCGGCACTAGGCCGGCAAAGACGTACATCTTCCCGTTGGCCGCGACTCCCACAAGTTCTTCCCCCGGCTCGGGAAATGGGGCCACATTGACCCACTTGCCCTGGGCAAACGCCCCCGGCGCCAACAAAATCAGGCTCGCCGTCAGTATGCTCAGCCACCGGCCCATCATTCGCTTGGACATTGCAGTGACTCCTTACGTATGGATTATTTCAACGTGAACAGCTCACCTCACCGCAACCGAAGCTTCCACTACAGATTTTTCCGGATCAATGAGGAACGTCTAGTACGAAGCCCATGCCTAACCAAAACCCACGCCTGCGCGGCTGCGAAAACAAATGGACCGAGGGCCTTCAGGTCCGGGGATTTCAGTCTTGTCTTTGACCCGGCCGCTACAACCCGAAAATCTTTCGCGCGTTTTCGTCTAAGATCGCGTGTGTCTGCGCCGGCGGCAACCCAGTCCGGCGAATGAAGTCGACCGGCGCTGACATGCCCATGTCGAAGGCGTAATCGGTGCCCAGCATCACGTGGTCGGCGCCCGCCACATCAACCAGAAACCGAAGCTGCTTGTCCTTGAACACGATGGAATCGAAGTAAAGTTGGTTCAGGTACTGCTCCGGCGACTTGGCTCCGTTAACCTTCGGCTCGCTGCGAACCTCATAGCCGTGCTCGAGCCGCCCCAGTTTGGTAGGGGAAGAACCCGCCGCCATGAGGAAAGCCCACCTTAAGACCGGGACACTTCTCCAGCACCCCGCCGAAGATCAGGCTGGCGATCGCCATCGCTGCATCCATCGGGTTGCCGTAGAGATTGGTCAGGTAATACTTGGTGAAGACTCGCCGGCCGGCGCTGATGTAAGGATGGAAGAAGATAAATACCCGGCGAAATTCGCACTCTTTGAAGAACGGCAGGAAGCGGGGATCGTCAAATTGAACCCCTTCCACGTAGGAGCCGATCATGATCGCCCTGAATCCCAATGCGTCAACGCAGCGCCGCAGCTCCCGGGTGGCCAGGTCGAGGTCTTGCATCGGCAGTGTCCCCACTCCCAGAAATTTGCCGGGATGCTCTTCCGTCAGCCTGTGGATACCGTCATTGGTCAGGCGTGCCACCTCGAGGCCCAGCTTCGGCTCCGCCCAGTAGTAAAACATCTGCGGAGCTGCCGACACCGCGGCCATGTCCACCTTCATCAGCGCCATGTCGGCGAGCCGCGCGCCACTGTCATAGAATCCGCGAACCAGCGGATAGGCATAGCCTTGCTCGTGCACCACCCAGGTCTGCTCTCCTCGCTTCTGCAACTCGGTGTGCCAGACGGATCCGGGCTTGGCGATCAGTTCCAAGAACTCCTGCGAAATGAAATGTGCATGGATGTCGAAGCTCATTCGGCGGTTCTCTCTCGAAGGGGGTATCCGTTCCGGCACACTACCAGAAATCGTCCACTGCACCTAGAGGGGGCCGGGCTGAGCAGCCTGGACGCTGCAGACCGCGACTGCGGCATAGAACGGGCCGAGTTGTTGGCTGTGCGCGTTTGCCGATGTACGCCGTCTCCCAAAGTGGACCGGATCAGCTGGGTCCTCGACTCCATCCGGTCTGTACCTCGAGGAATGCGTGACAGCGGCAAGGCAGATACGATCAGGTTTTCCATGAGCACACCCACTTCCCGGAGCAAAGTCCTTTGCCTTGTCGCCATTGCTGAACTGCTGGCCAAGCCACTGTGGTTCTCCGGCACGGCGGTGATCCCGCAACTTTCGCGCGAGTGGCACGCGCGTGGGTCGCTCGTGTGGGGTATCTCGGTAGTGGCCAACTCGGCCCAGTTCTCCACGATTGTCAGCGAGGTGTCCGACCAGCGTTACTACCTGGGGACGGAACTAACGATGCAGACGGCCAGGGATTCTTGCTGACAGCGGTTTCGATCCGGGTGGTGGCGGCGATCGGGACGGGATATGACTGGCGCTGGGCGGCGCTGAGCATCGCAATCGGACCCGCCATGGGAGTGCTCGCCATGGCGCCATCGCTGGCAACGCGGCCGTCTAGCATTCACTCGGCTGGGCAAGCTGCCATAGAAGCCGACTCCAGAATCCTTCGGCTGTTTTTGAATGCCATACGGCCAGCCCTGTTTGCGCGCGGAAACAGCACAGAAAGGTCCTAGCTAGGCAGAGATGTTTCCGTGCTCAGCAGCTTCGGCCCTTGCTTGATCCGGAAATTGCCGTTGACCGTCTCCCAGATCCATCCGGAGTACCCATAGCCCCCGACCGGCTTGGTGACAAAAGCACCGCGCCAGGACTCGCGGCGCGCCTGGTTGTAAGCCACCGTACCGAACTTGCCGAAAGTGTAATCGGGTACGGGGTGACAGTAGGGTTCCCCAACCAGCGCCTGGGCTGCCTTGCAGGCTTCGACGCCGCCGAAAACCGCGGCCCGTAAGCCGTATTTGTGGTCTTTGGCGCGACCCACCACTTCTTCACGGGTTGCAAAGCTGGAGGCGAATGCCACCGGGCCGAACACCTCTTCCTGCATGCCCAGCATGTCATCGGTGCAACCCCTCACCACAGTGGGCGCAATGAGATTGCCCTGGATAGAGCCGCCGACCAGCAGTCGCGCGCCCTTCTGCAGTGCGTCCGCAAGTTGCTGGCGTATGCGCTCCACGGCAAGGTCACTGATAACCGCAGCGACGTCGGTCTTTGGGTCCGCCGGATCGCCAACCACCAGGCGCTTCACATGTTCAACAAATCGATCGAGAAACTCGTCGTAGATTGATTCGTGAATAAAGATTCTCTTGGGCGCGGTGCAGGTTTGTCCCGAGTACATGAACTTGGCCGCCATCAGGTCCTCCATCGCAAGCTCGATGTTGGCATCGGGAAAGACGATGAAGGGGTCTTGTCCAGGGCCTTCAAAGACCAGCTTTTTCCCGGCCCTGCGAAATGCTTGTTCATAGGGCATGATGTTTTCGTCGAAGCCGAATACGACGACGGCCGAAACGTCCGGTGCCTTGAGCGCCCCTTCGATAAAGTCTTTGCCATGCGCAAGAAAAAAAGTGATTTCGCTCCCGAATACTGGCTCATACAGCTCGCGCGTAAGCGCCATGATGCGGCGCCCCTTGGAGGAGAATTTCACTGTGACCTCGTTGCCCGCCATGTAGATTGAGGTGATGGCAGTGTTCAGCCAGGCGCTGCCGTTGTACGAGAGCAACAGGCAAACGCGCGATCCCGGGCCGCCCAAAGGAACGCGGTCGCGCAGAAACTGCGCCTCTTCATACATCTCCAGCCGGTCGCGGGCAACTTCGACCTCGCGGGCGCTGTCCTTCACGGTGAAATGCAGGTCGCGGACGGCGGCGTCGACCATGCGGTCTTGTTCCCCGGCCAGCGCACGCGTCAGCGCAAGCACTTTCTCATATCGTTCATCGAATGACGACATAATCCTGTTCCGCGCTAACGTTCCGCCTGGTTCAAGCTTGGCCCGGTCTTCCTTGCGCGCCAGCTTCAGTTCGCACGGGACTGAAGGCATAAAAATTGCGCTCCCAACGGTGTTTACGCAGCCGGGATAAGCCCTTACCGATTCCCCACGCGCCGAAACCGACAATGCCGACCTTCAGTCCTGTTCGGCCGAGAGTGCGATAGTACATCTGCAGTTCTCCATTCCGATTTCCGCAACCGATTTTCTGACGCCAGACATTATCAGAGCCGCTTTCGTAAAGTAAAACAGCAGGTGGAGCTGCGCCACCCCTAACGTTCAGTCTTCCCTCCAAAATCTCCGGAATGGGCGTACAATGCTGGCCATTTTGGAAATCGAGCAAGGGAAGGCCGAGTCACTCGCTCGGACGCTCGTGGCAGGAGGCTTAAGCGCCGGTATGCCTAAAACAAAATCGTATCGAGACCTGACGAAGGAATTATTCGATCCTGGGCAGAGTCTTCGAGAAGCGGGAGCCGCTCCAGGGCATAAGGGTTTTGGAAGTATGCTACGTAGTCCTTGGCCCGGCTGCGTGCGATTACCTGGCGGAATTCGGGGCTGAAGTGATCAAGTTCGAGGGACAGCGGGGAGATCAGATGCGGTTCGTGACCCCCTACGCCTATTTCTGGAAGAACATGTCCCCGGGGCTGGAAATAGAAAACCACAACAAATACTGGGTGGGGATGCATCTTGGCAATCCACGGGCCAAGGAGCTTTTTCTCGACCTGGTAAAGCGATCCGATGTGGTCGTGGACAATCTCACGCCGGGAAAAATGGCGCAATGGGGGCTGAGCTACAAGGAACTCAGAGAGATCAATCCAAGAATCATACAGCTGCATGTTTCGGGCTATGGAAGCTGGGGACCGTGGACGGGACGGACCTCCTACGATGCGGTGGCGCAAAGCATGGGAGGTCTTTCCTCCATTACCGGCTTTGAAGAGCGCGGACCGATCAAGTCCGGAGTGTGGATTGCAGATTGGCTTACCGGGCTGATGTGCGCCGTCAGCATCGTCGCGGCGCTGAATCACAGGGCCCGAACGGGTGAGGGACAGTTCATCGACTACATGCAGGTGGAAAACGTCATCCGGTTGCTCGATTGGACGTGGCTTTACGGTTTCAAGACTGGCGAAAATAGAAAAAGGTCGGGAAACAGGGACTTGGCGATATGCCCCTCAGATCTTTTTCCGTGCAGCGATGGGTGGGTGGCCGTTGCGGCTTTTGGCGACGAGGAATTCAAGGGCTTATGCAAGGCTATGGGTCAGGTGGCGCTGTGCAAGAAATATCCTGATCCCACCCAGCGACTGAAAGATGAGAACGCACGAGAAATTCTCGACCGCATCACGCAGTGGACCAGAACCAAGCGTGTGAAAGAGGTCGAGGCACTGGGAGACAAATACGGCTTTGCCGCCTCCCGGGTGCTGACCGCTAAGGATGCGTATCACAGCCGGCACCTGCGGCAGCGAGGCGCGATCCAGGAATACGACGATCCTCTGTATGGTCCTATGGTGCAACAATGCTACCCGCCGAGATTAAGCGAAACACCGGGGCGACTGAAGTGGAGCAGCCGTCCGCTGGGATTCGACAATGGCTACGTCTTTACCAAAATCCTGGGCCTGCCGCCGGAGGAAGTGAAGAAGCTGGAAGACGAGAAGGTTATTTTCAAGTGGAATCCGCAAATCCCTTCTCACTGTCCACCGGCGGATTGGGATGGCGTAAGCGGCGTCAAGCTTCCGTCATTTTCGGAGAGGAAACACAATGGATGACAAGACCATTGTCGGTATGGCCAAGGACCCGGAGTTTGCCAAGTGGGCCTATCGGGAAACGCGCCCGGAAGATGGGTTGAAAAAGCCCGAAGCTCTTGCTCATATTCGGGTGATTGACGCCAGTTACGCCAGCTTTGCCGGCCTCTTTGCTTCCTCGATCCTGGCGGAGATGGGGGCAGAAGTTATCCGCATCGAGCCGCCCGGAGGAGACCTTGCCCGCAAGATGTCCCCCTACGGAACCATGATTAAGGATTCCGGTCTCGCCTACATCAGCGAGGCTCGGAACAAATTCCACATTACTCTCGACCTCGGCCAGGAAGAGGGAAGAAAGCTGTTTTCCAAGTTTTCCGCCAAGGCTGACGTGCTCATCGAGACGTTCAAACCCGGTCACCTGGATGGCTTGGGCCTCGGTTATAGACACCTCAGCAAGAAGAATGGCGGTTTAATTTTCTGTGCCATCCACAGTTACGGCCAGCATGGAGAAGATGCTGAGAAACATGCCAATCAGCCGGCGTACGACATCATCGATCAAGCCCGCGGCGTCATCATGTCCATCACGGGAGAGCCGGACCTGGATCCTGAACTACCCCGCGAGTATAAGAGGCCACTCAAGCATGGGAGTTGGATGGGCTGGTATACCGGCGGTGCTTGGGGTGCCTTTGGAATCCTGCTGGCCCTTTTTGACCGGACGAGGACGGGCAAAGGGCAATTCATCGACTGTGCGCCTTCGGAGGGACTGCTCGCCATATCCAATTACGTCATGCAGTACTTCCACATGTCGGGGGAGCAGATGCCTAGGGCCGGGAATTACGATTATGCTGTCTTTCCTTACACGTATGTGAAGTGCAAGGACGGCTATACCTTCATTTCCGGTTTCACCGATCCTAACTGGACGGCCCTTTGTGAGATCATGAACCGGCCTGACCTGAGGGCGCAATTTCCCGGCATCAAGGAACGGCTGAACCCTCACAATCAGCCCACGATCCAGCACGAGATTGAGAAATTCACAGCTCAATACACCTCCGATGAGATTCTCGATATGGTTCAGGAATACGGTAAGAGGCCGGACAAGAAAGGCACGGTAGTTACGGGGAGGCTGGAGAGTCCTCAGGAAATTTTGGGCCGGGAACACTGGAAAGAGCGGAGAACCTTTATCCGCTGTAATGACCCATATTATGGCGAACTCCTGGTTCCGAATTCCACATTCAAAGCCATGTCGAGAACGCCCGGCAGGGTAAAGTGGGTGTGCCGGCCGATCGGCGCGGACAACGAGTTCATCTATCAGAACTACCTGGGAATTGGGAGCCGGAGGTTGAAACAATTAAGCGATAAAGGTGTGATCTGAACAGAATGTGTCTGCCTTGCGCCTCCTAGACCATCTCAGCGCCACCGGTAGTTCCCTGGATGCCCTGACGATCCGTCGGCGACCGGAAATTACACCGACTCCTACTCGGGCTGACGCGAGGCTTACGTCGTTATGTCATCAGTAATCCGCGACAGACATCGCAGCCTTCACGCCGGTTATTTGATCTACCCAGCGCCGCGACTATCCCTCCCACTCCGCCGCGACCGTGCGGCCGGCTGCCGGTTGAAGGTGGAGGCGGCTTCCTCGGCAGTGTCGTAGAACTCGAAGATTGAGCCCAGCTTGGTGATCTGCAGCACGTCCTTAACGCGGCCGGTCAGCCCCGCCAGCTTGATCTCGCTGCCGACGCTGCGGGCCGAGGTATACAGGCCGACCATGGTTCCGAGGCCACTGCTGTCCAGGTAGTTGACCTCCGCCAGATTCACAACGATCTGGCGAGACTCGTTCAGCAGGTCCTTGACCTGGCTCCGAAGCAAAGCGGTCTCTTCCCCCATGACGATTCTGCCGTAGCAATCGACGATGACAACACCGCCCAGGCCGCGCGTGCTGGTCTTGAGCACCATGGTTCCCTCCCGAAGTGGCTGATGGTCCGCGGACGCTTGGCGATCAGCGGCAGCACCAGCGAGCACGCGAGCACTGCAGCGACCACGTAGATCGAGGTATCGAACCTGCCGGTCGCCTGGTGCAGACGCGCGATCATGATGGGCGAGGGAATCGCCGCCGCGCCCCAGGCCAGCGGCGGCACCCCACAGTTCATAGCGGGTATCGTGGATCTCCGGAAAGTCGCCATGGGAGCTGTCCTTATGACGGTGACGAACAAATCTACCACTTCCACACCGGGGTGGAGATCGTCCGCCAAGACTTCCTGTCGACCACGCCGATCCTGATCTGGCGGTAACGGGCGAGGCGGTCTTTGAGGCCGCTCTTGGAACCTGCCATCCTGACCTCAATCTGATTCACGGCCTACGAATGTTGTGGGTCTTTTAGCGCTGGGGGCTGCTCACGACTTTCTTCTGCGGTGACCACAATCCGTTTCGATTTGCGATAGACATTTGCAACCGCCATCGTCCAGAAAGGAACCAAATCGACTCCGGGCACGAGCTTGGCAAAAAACGATGGCAGAAATTCCCAGTGCCAGCCAAGAAGGTGAATCAGCACGGCTGCGATACCGAAATCGAGTATGTCATCAGCGGGCGAGAAAGCGCCTTCGACGAATAACGGGAAAACGACGATTTGCAGTGCATCCGCAACGATGGCCAACACCATGGCGGCCCGAAAGCGCGAACCCGGCGCGATTGTGACGGTGTCGTGAGTCACGGCAGTGCTGCTTTCGCTGCTGAATGGCTATTTTAAACCGACGCTCCGCTGTGGGTGTGACAAACGCCATTACGATAGCCCGCAGTCCGATTCTGAATCTGGGCGAGTTCCACCGGGGTAGCCTAAACATCCTTCAGTTGGTTCTCATCCATCCCGAAATAGTGGCCCAGTTCATGGAAGACCGTTAGGCGGATTTGTTCGCGGATTTCGGCTTCGCTGGAGCAGACCGCTTCAATATTCCTCTGATAAAGCACGATGTAATCGGGTCCCGTCGGCAGGTCAAAGATGCTCTTCTTGGTCGTGGGCACGCCATGGAAGAGGCCCAGAAGCAGCCGCCTTTGCCCCCCCGGCTGCGGTGATGGCTGGTTCGACGGCATATCCTCCACCAGAACAGCAACGTTACGAATGCGACTGCGAAATTCTTGTGGGAGCGAGTCGAGCGCCTGCTCGACTACCTTGACGAAATGTTCGCGCTTCATCCTTCACCCACTGAAATAAACAAGGGCACGCTCACTCCGAGTAGCCGTCGTCTTTGTCGTCATCATCGTCATCTTCTTTGCCGTCGCCTTCGTCTTCCTCTTCGTCTTCTTCCTCGTCAGGCTCTTGTCGAAGGAGGGCATCGGCAGCCGCCGACCGATCAGAAGGGTCTGAGTCGGGGCATTCTGGATGTATTCTGCTCATGCCCAATGGTACGCCTCGCACCCCTTGGCAAACGCAGGCATTCCCAATGGCCCGGCGGGAGGAACGCCGCCGAAGCGGCTGTTCTGGGCGGCGGTGCCGGGCGGGCGCTGGCGGATTGACTGGCCGCGCACGAATCGCACGGCACCGCCCACATTGGGATAATGTGGCGATGGCAAGAGATGACGGGAAGGCGCAGAATGGCAGATGACCTGAAGCGTGCTGTTGCTTGGAAAAGCCTTCTGCTCAATGGCACGGATTACTGTGCTCTCTGGCATACTGCCGAAGGCTGGATGCTCAAAGGCACGGTCGTCGGAGTCTTGCAAGACCAGCGACCGATGTTGGCGAATTACGAAATCCATTGCGACGCCAACTGGCTGACACACAGAGTTCGAGTCGAGCGCACTGTCGGAAGAGATGTTAAGACGCTCTGCCTCAGTGTGGAAAGTCGTGGGATATGGCGCAGTTCGGGGCAAGAGTTGCCCCAGCTACACGGCTGTGACGACGTTGACCTCTCAGTGACGCCTGCCACAAACACCCTCCCTGTCAGGCGTCTCGACCTCCAGATCGGCCACAGCGAGTCGCTCATTGTCGCTTGGGTCCAGCTACCGGAGCTTACCGTTCAGCCATTGTCCCAACGCTACAGGCGGCTGGCAAAGGACACGTACCATTATGAAAGCAATACCGGATTCTCGACCGAAATCGTGGTCGATGATCTTGGTCTGGTGACCACGTACCCCGGCGCCTGGGAGCGCATAGCGGCGCTGTAGACACCAGACTTGTCACCGATCGCCAGGCCAAGGAACAATCCCCGCGCTCGATTACTAACCGCCATGGCCCAATCTCACTTCGTACTCCTGGATGACTGCGGCAAGCTCGGCGACGCTGGACGAAATGTGGGTGTGTGGCTCCTGTTCCAGCCGCTCCGCATTGTGAGCACCACTGAGGACGCCGACGATTTGTGCCCGCCGTACCTTGCTCTACGTAAGAGATGGGAGCCGCGCCGCGCGTGATCGCCACGCGGGAGATCTAACGAGCGCAGAGGAATCACGACTGGGCTTGTGCGCGAGAAAACGTATCCATCCACAAACGGGTGCCCAGATATTGGCAGGAGAACGTGGCAACGCGTTCCGCGGTGGAAGATCGTCGACCACGTAAACGAGGTCGACCGTCACGCTCCAGAGTCGCAACTGCGGCCACGATGGCTCCGTGGTGAATGTGCCGGCTGTCTCTCCTACGTGTGATAGCGGTCACAGACCCAAGGTCGCGCACGACATCTAATGGGGAGCGCACATTGACGGGCTTTCAAGAGTGATTCCCGACGCTGAGCGAGTCCGGAGACCCGCGGCGGAAGTGGCGACTACGGCCGCCAAATGGTGAGTATCACCTCGGCACACTGGAGCAGGCGAATGCTGGATTGCAACGGATCGTTGTCCAAACCACTCATCATCAACAGCAAAAATCCAGAGAGCAAGCAGCGGCACAAGGGGTTGGGAGCGAAGTTTCGGCGCTTTTTCCGGTCCGCAAAAGGTTCCGTTCTCCAAGCAGGAGAAACCGCCAGCCTGGATCGCGGCTGGATCATCGCCAACCATAAGCTGGTTTCCTTCCATGCAGCGTTCCTGAGCTCGTTGCTCAGCATTTCGACCCATGTGGCCTCCAGGTTCGATGTCATACGCCAGATGTTCCTCAGCGTCGAGGTGGTGATCTCGTCGGCGATCTGGTATGCGGCATGGCACTGCAACATTGCCATCCACGAGATTGGGCATTACCTGGCGGCGGTCAAAACCAACAATCTCCGGCCGGAGCTGGCGGCTGCGGCTGAGAAAAAGCTGCAGCAGGGCACGCTGGGCAGATGGCTCTGGTACCTGGAGATGTTTGTGAAGATCCCCTACGGCGCCTTCCCGGGCGTTAACAAGGAGGCGGGAAGCTTTCATCCTGCCGTCAAGACGCAGAACCTGGCGGTGGCGGCGGCCGGACCGAAGGCGAGCCTGGTCCTCACCCAGATCACTTTTCTGCCAGGAATCATCCTGGCCGGGCTCGGTATGTACGGCGCAGTTCCCGCCGCGGTTTACGCGGGCAGACTCCTGTTCACGATTGGCGTAGTAGCTCTCTTCGATTTCCTGCTGGCGGACGCGGGCAAGTACAAGGCGTTCCAAGAAAGACAGCGGGAGGCGGCTGCCAAGGCGGCGGAGGTCCGGGCCGCGGAGCCGGCCGCTGCCATGCAAGAAGGGCGTCCCGTCAAACTGGCGGAGCTCCGGCGCAAGCTGAGGCTGCACCGGCTCCAGGAGCTGGAACTCGCCGACGGACGGATTGTGTTCGCCCCTTGGGAATTCAGAAATTCCATCATGGGCGGGCGGCACACCGAGGAAATGGGCGGGAACCTCAGCTTCCAGGAGTTGATGTTTTTGCCACTTACTGCCCAGGATTACATCGAGGCGCAACGAGTCACGAATCTTCTGCAAAGCCGCGCGATCCAGATCATTCAGGACACCGAAGGGCTCAACTTTGTAGGCATCGGCCTCGAGGGAGGCATTGTGGCCTCCTACGCCAAAGAGAAGGGCGACCTGCTCCCCGAAGAAAGGGCGCTCCGGGTGGCGGTGCAAGCCATCGAGGAATGCGGTTTTGTTCCCGACCGCGATGTTTGTCTCGCCCTCGATCCTGCGGCCAGCGAACTCAGCAATGCCTACCGCGAAAAGACAGGTGAAAAGGGCTCGGTCGGCCAGTACCTATTCTGGAGAGCCGAAGACCCGAAGGTCTTGACCACCGACGAAATGGTGGAACTCTACATTCGCTGGGTGAAGAAATACCCGATCGTCTCCCTGGAAGACCCCTTCGCCGAGGACGACTACGAGGGATGGAAGAAGCTCATGAAAGCGCTCGACCAGGAGATCCTGATCATCGGAGACGACCTCGTCACGACCAAGGATTCCACGATCCGCCGATGCGCCGAGGAGGGCCTCATCAACACCGCCCTCATCAAGGCCAACCAGATCGGTACCTTGAGTGAGACTCTGCTGGCGACGCGTACGGCCAAGGAGATGGGACTGGCCCTGGTCGTCTCGCACCGCTCGAAATCTCCCAACGAGGTCATGGAAGCCGATATCAGTTTCGCGGTCGGCGCGCTCGGCCTGAAGTGCGGCGGCGGCGCCAACACCGAGAGGCTGGTCAAATACGGACGAATTGTCGAACTGATGGAAATGGCGAAGAAGGACATCAGGATCACCCGCAAGCTCGACCCCGATCTCGTCATTGCCGACATCTCCGCTCACGAGGAACCGACCAACGCGGGCATCCCGACGGTTGGCGCCGTGGTGATGCTCGACAACGGGATGAGATTCTCCGCCGCCACGCCCCTGGGGACCTCGGCCGGGACGGATGAGGCCATCCACCTTGTGGACAGCATTGTCGAGGCCAACCCTCTCACTCGGAAGTTCCCCCATTACTTCGTGTACAACGAGAAGGAGAAAACGTATCGCTTCGCCAGCAACGTCAAGGCCGAAACGGTTGCCAAGGAGAACCGCGAGCTGGCTGACCTCTGGATGAGGACAAAGCGGTACGGAGGGAAGGGCTGTCTAAATGCCGTGGCTAATGTCACCCAAGTGATCGCTCCCCGCTTCCTGGGGCAGAAGATCTCAGCTCTTGGTACTCTCGTCGACATTGACCGCGAGCTTCTGCTGCTCGAGCTGGATCTCGCCATCAAGCGAGGCAAGATTGCGCTCAACGCCTCCGCGGAAGAGAAGATTCAGATCATGCAGCGAAAAGCCAACCTCGGTATGAATGCGGTACTTTCGCTTTCGCTGGCGCTCGGGCGCCTGATTGCCGCTCGCGAAGGAGTTGAACTTCCCGCGGTGCTACGGGAGATGGAATCGACGATTGATCGCGAATATCTATATGGGATGAAGGCGATGGCGGCGCCGGCCGCCGCCTACGCGCACTAGCAGTCCTCTGGTCCGGGGAGGGGGAGATTTCCCTCCTGGCAGATTTTCTCGAGCTGGCGGAGGGACCACACCGCTTTGAAATCATAGAACACGCGATACGGCTGCTGGAGTAATTCCAAAACTTTCGCTGATTGTGGGTCGCTCCATTCGGGCAGTGACTCATTGGCCTCCTGCAAGCGCGCGCCGCTGAGCTTGAGCGTGATGAGGGGCTGCACGTTGCCGGGGTGCAGCGACAACTGGTCCAGCCCTTTCTTCAGAATCTGCTTGCGCGCCAGTAGGACTTTCCTTTCGCCCACGTTGTGCAGGACCTGCATGTATTTCTCGAACAGGACCCACTCATTTACCAGCAGTCCGATCTCGGACGGGCTGAAGCACTTCCAGAAGGCCACGGGATAGGGCAAGCACAGGAACCGGCCCAGCATAAAGGCGCCCGCCTCATAGCCGGAGATGTGATCACGGAAGCATTTCGCAAGCGCGCTCTTGAAGAACCTGATCTTGCGGTCGAGGGTGAGCATCTCGAAGACGTTGCTTTGGCCCAGGTGGTCGCCGATGTCGCTTTTGAGGACCTCCTCCAGGTACAGGGTTTCGCGGTCATCGAACCAGCCGTTGACAAGCTGCCTGGCGCCTTCCGACTCCTCGCGCAACTCAAAGTTCACGAGCCGGGTGACTTCGCTGAGCGTGGAGATCTGATCCACCTCGAGACTTCGGGTTAACTGGTGATAGTAGCGGTAGGCATAGACGATGGAAGCGAACGCCTCGCCCTCTTCCTCATCCATTTCGACAGGCTCTCCCCGCAGGTAGCGCAGGAGCCGTGCCGGCTTGAACCTCGCCTTGCCCTCGTAGATCGCCCTTCGACGCGAGGAGATGGTGATCCAATCCCCCTCCTTGATTTGCCTTCCTGAGAAATTGATCAGGCCGCCGTCCGGCCGCAAGCAAACGCCGTTCTTCTCCAGGCTCAGCATGGCGGGGATGCCTAAGCTCTGGCAAATCGTGACCACGTGCACGGCGGCGGAGGTCAAGCTGATGATGGCATCCATCTCGCGCATCACCACTGTGTCGGTAGGCAGGAAGGTCTTCTTACAAAGACACACTTTCTCTCCCTGGCTCTTGGCCCGCAAAGCGGCATCGCCGGAAAAATACACGCGGGCCGACACTGCGGATCGAGGCAATACCGGGACGGCGGAGCAAAAGCTGTTCAGGATGCTGAACTCTTCCTGATCGATGGTGTCGCTGGTGAGCTGCTTGATGTGGTAGGGGCGGATGAGTTCGGTCACGCGCCGCCGCGAGATCGTTCCCGCCTTGTGCAGGTCCACGGTCGAGGTAATGGCGGCCGCACCCGCCATGCCCGCTTGATTGAGCTGGAGAAGCGCGAACAACTGGTGTCTTGGGGTCGCTTCGACGGCGAACTCGATGGTTACCGGAGACTCGAACTCTCGTTCTAGCTCTGCAAGCTGCGGGACAAAATGATAGACGGCTGGAAAAGTGTCTTTGATCGCCTCTCTGTCCTCGAAGACTGTGGATTCGATCTCCGCACTTCCGGTCATCATTTCTTCGCCGAAGATGTTGTGGACGCTCTGGAGTTCGATCCCCACTCCCGTCTTGGTATGGCGGCTGGAGATCACGCCGGCGTAGGCGCTTTCGTGCCGCACGGTGCAGATCATTTTCTGGAGGATGAGACTGGGATGGTGTTCCGCTCCTCGGCAGAGCGTCAGCACCAGCTCCTGGTTCTCCTCAAAATGCTTGTAGGCCTGTCTGGCAATAAAGACGGCTTGGGCAAACGGGTCCTCAACGAGTCTGCGGTCCGTTTTGGCGATGATGTCACACAACCGTTCCGACAACTGCATCACCTCATCCGGTGCAAGGTCCGGCCGGACGCCATTGACAATCGCGGCGTGCTCGTCAAGGCACTGACACAGGTTCCGCAGGTTGTTCAGGAACATCTTGCGTGCGCCGGCCGGTCCATACATCCCCTCCAGACCGGGCAGCGTGCGCTCGGTCACCCCCACGTTGAGGTAAGTATCCAGCAGGCCGGGAATGTAGTAGGCAGTGGCGCAGCGGATGGCGAACACCAGAGGCGCCTTGGAATCTCCCAGTCTTTGCAGGGTGAGTATCTCGAGCTGCTGGATAGCCTCGGCAACGTGCTCCTCGATGCGCTGGGCGCGATCGGCATAGGCGTGCGAGGTGAGCACGGTGAAATCCGGCACCGGATAGTCCAGTTGGCTGAGCTTCAGGAGGGTGAATCCCTTTTGACTGATGTCCTGCTCGGAATGAGTCTCGCAACTGGTGGAGGGAACGACGAACCTGCTTTCCGTCGGCTGTACGTGTTCCGATTCTCCCCAAGGGCGCTCTTGCTCGGCGCGTGACAGGGCCCTTGCGGCTTCGGGGTCGCCCCGATCGGCCTTCACAATCAGGTACAGGTGCTTCTTGGCTTGCTCAAGGTCATCACTGGACAGGAGGGGGACATCGGCGTCGCTGACCACGATGCTGCTGCTGGTGCCGTCGTTCAGCTCGAAGTCGACGACGGGCGGCGAAAATCCTGCCCGGCCAGGAACAATGTTTTCTTTCTGGCAAGCAAGCAACGCGCTGCGCGACGCAAAACTGCGCTGGTTGAAATAGTTCCCGCGGATCCGGAAGTCGCGGATGGCAAGTCCTGTAAGCAGTTCCATCTTGATTTTGGAATCTTCACGCACACAAGCACGCTAGTCGGTGACGGGCATCACAGCACAGCGGTTGCTTGACAGCCGCATAGCGCTGGGCGCCGATCCTCAGTGATCACTTCAAAAGCGGCCAACGGTTATCACTTCAAAACCGGCCAACGGAAGGGGCTGTCCGGGACTGAGATCGTTCTACCCTGCCGCCTCCTGTGGTGGCAAGTCGGTTTTGGTGCGCCAGCTCCGCGGGCCACACTTGAGCACGTGTCCGTGGTGCAGTAAGCGGTCGAGCATGGCGCTGACTGCGGCGGCATCGCCCAGCAGTTTGCCCCAGTCCTCCACGGGGCGATTCGAGGTCAGCATGGTGCTGGCGCGCTCGTGCGCCCGGACACCTTTCCGCTGGCCATCCGCATGCTCAAGCCGGGGGAAGCGGTTCCCGACGGGGTGAAGGTGCCCAGCAAGACTCTGGGCGAGCAATGGATCTTGTGCCAGTCAATTGGGGTCGCGCGCCGCTACGGCTGGAGCATCGCCGTCGGCCGCGACGACCGTCATTTGCCCGCTGGCTGCCATCGCCTTCGGCTTTCACCGGCCCAACGACGAATATCTCAAGGGCTTCGCTGCCGTCGGCATGTACTGCAAGGACGAGGAAGCAGCCGCCAGCCTTGAAGCCAGCACCTGGAAGTTCAAGCCCGGCACGTACGATTACGTCTGCGTCGCGCCGCTGAACCGGACGACGTTCGAGCCGCACGTCATCGCCGTATACGCCAACAGCGCGCAGGTACTGCGGCTGGTCCATGCCTCGCTCTACAAGCGCGGCGGGCGCGTGGTTTCGACCGCCGGCGGACGCCTGGACTGCTCCGAGATCGTCATCCAGACCCTCACCACCAACGAGCCCAAGGTCATTCTCCCCTGCACCGGCGATCGGGTCTTCGGCATGGCGCAAGACAACGAGATGGCTTTCGCCTTCCCCTGGGGGTACGCGCACGAGATCATCGAGGGCCTGGAAGGCACGCATAAGGGTGGTACCCGTTACCCGATCACCGTCACCATGCGCGACACCGTGACCACGCCCAAGTCGTATCAGGACCTCATGAGGATGCTGGCGGAGCGCGATGCAGGGGCTAACAAAGTGATTAGGGAGATGGCGTATGTCCTTGCGCCTCGGTTAGTCAATTGGTACACTCCCCGCCTCTGATAACAAGACCCCGATAACTTTCAGGATAAGGGAGAAATTGCATGACTTACGGCATTTCCCTCCGCAAATGGATTGTGCTCATGGGCGGCCTGCTGCTTCTGGCCGCCATTTCCTTGAACGCTCAACAGGCCACCGGCCCCGAGGTGAAGGTCGGCGGCATCTTTGACCTGACGGGCATCACCTCCGACGTGGGCAAGTCCTACGCCCAAGGAGTGCGCGATGCCGTGGAGTGGGTGAATGCGCACGGTGGCGTCAACGGCAAGCGCATCAAGCTGGTGGATGTGGACTACGGCTACAAGATCCCGGAGGCCATCGCTGCCTACAAGCGCATGGTCAACGACGACAAAGTTGTGATGATCGCCGGCTGGGGCACGGGCGACACCGAAGCCCTGCGCGGGCAAGCGGCCGCGGACAAGATTCCCTACGTCTCCGCCTCCTTCGCCGCTCCCGTCTCCGATCCCACCAAGAACCCTTACAACTTCTTCGTCGCGCCCACCTATTCGGACGAGCTGCGCGCGTGGCTGAGATGGGTGAAGGACGATTGGAAAGACAAGTCGCGCAACCCGAAAGTGGCGGCCCTGTTCGGCGACAACGCCTATGGCCGCGCGCCCATGAATGCCGGCAAGGCGTTTGCCAAGGAGATCGGCATCGACTGGGTCTACGAAGGCGTGCTGCCCGGCGCCTTCCAGGATGCCACCAGCCAACTGCTCACCATGCAGAAGGCCGGCGCCGACTATGCCTACATCAACGTGAGCACCACCGGAGTTTCCATCATCCTCAAGGACGCGCAGAAGCTCGGCCTCAAAACCAAGTTCGGCTCCAATCCTTACGGCTATAGCGAAGCTCTGGCTTTGGTGGCCAAGGACAACGCCAACGGCGTGACCGGCGTGATGCCGAACCCGCCCTACGGCACCAACGTCCCGGGCATGAAGAAGATCCTCGACTTCAACAAAGGCAAGGACATCTCGTCACCGCCGCGCGATGCCGTGTACGTCCGTGGATGGGCTTCGACCTTGATGATCACTGAAGGCCTCAAGCGTGCCGACAAAGCCGGACAGTTGAACGGCGAGGGCATCAAGAAGGCTTTCGAGACGCTGAGCAACTTCGATATGGGCGGCATCGCTTGCAACGTGACCTATACCGCCAGCGACCATCGGGCTTGCACCATCACGCCGATCTACGAGATCGAGAACGGCAAGATGGTCAAGATCAGGGACTACGATGTGGGACGGAAACCGGAGTGGCTCGGCATGTAGTCGGCGCGGCGGACGAGGCAGTGTGCTGCAAGTCCACAACATCGAGGTCATCTATAACGACGCCATCCTCGTGCTCAAGGGCATGTCCGTGCGAGTGCGGGAAGGGCAGATCGTCGCCCTGCTGGGCCCGAATGGCGCCGGCAAGAGCACCACGCTGAAAGCCATCTCCGGCCTGCTGAAATCGGAGGAGGGGGAAGTCACTGACGGCGACATACGGCTGCTGGGCACGCGCATCGACCGGCTGGAGCCGGAGGAAATCGTGCGGCGCGGCATCTTCCAGGTGATGGAAGGCCGCCGCGTCTTTGAAGACCTCACCGTGGACGAGAACCTCCTCATGGGCGCTTACACCCGCAAGGATGCGGCCGGCGTCAAGCGCGATCACAGCCTGGTGTTCGATTACTTCCCCCGCCTGAAAGAGCGGCGCAGCCAGTTGGCGGGGTATCTTTCCGGCGGCGAGCAGCAGATGCTGGCCATCAGCCGCGGCTTGATGGCCCGGCCCAAGATCATGCTGCTCGACGAGCCCTCGCTCGGCCTCGCCCCCATGCTGGTGAAGGAGATCTTCGCCATCATCCGCAAGATCAACCAGGAGGAGAAGACCACCATCCTGCTGGTGGAGCAGAACGCCAACATGGCGCTGGCGATCGCCGATTTCGGCTACATCATGGAGAACGGCCGCATCGTGCTGGATGGCGAGTCCGACAAGCTTAAGGCCAACGAGGACGTCAAGCGCTTCTACCTGGGCGGCGGCGCCGACGGCGAGCGCAAGAGCTATCGTGATCTGAAGTTCTATAAGCGGCGGAAGCGGTGGCTGTCGTAGATTTTTCGTGGAAGATTATGGTCAGGGCACGAGGAAAGTGGAGGGGCGCGCCTTTCAGGCGTGCCGTATAGAGTCACTCGAATCGGGGCTTTAGCCCCTGAGGGTTAGACGGGAATTAAGAAAAAAACCAGATCCTTCGCGACCGTCTCCCGCCCTGGGGAAAACGGCGGGAATCCTCGGTCGCTCAGGATGACAGCTCTCATTGTTGGAAAGTGAGCCACCCATGTCGCCTTTGCGAGCCAGCAGCATCCTCAACGCGGAGGTGGAATCGCGCCCATCTGCCGACCGAGTCGCCTATCTGGAGAATCGCCTGCGCCAGACCATCGCCCACGCCTACATGAATGCGCCGCGTTTCCGCGTGGCCATGGACGCCGCCGGCGTGGGTCCGCGCGACATTCACCGCCTCTCCGACCTGTCCAGGATCCCCATCACCCGCAAAGACGACCTGCCGGCGATCCAGGCCGAGGACCTGCCCTTCGGCGGACTGGCGGCGGTTCCCATGCGCAGCTTGAAGCACATTTTCATGTCGCCCGGCTACACTTACGACCTGCAGGGCCAGGGCGCGGATTTCTGGCGGTTCCGGCCGGCGCTGGCCGCGGCCGGCTTCCGCTCCGGCGACATCGTGCTCAACACTTTTTCCTACCATATGACCCCGGCAGGGTTCATGCTCGATGGCGCACTGCGCGCCCTGGGCTGCGTGGTCGTTCCCTCGGGTCCTGGCAATACCGAGATCCAGGTGCGCATCGCCTCCGACCTGGGCGCCACCGGTTACGTAGGTACGCCCAGTTTCCTCTACATCATCCTGAAGAAGGCGCTGGAGATGCGCTCGCCACTGCAACTGCAAGTCGCCTGGGTGACGGCGGAGATGCTGCCCGAATCCCTCCGCCATGAACTCGAGACCGATTTTGGCATTCGCGTGTTGCAAGGCTACGGCACCGCCGATCTCGGCATGCTAGCCTACGAATGCCTTGAAAAGCGAGGGATGCACCTGCATCCTGAAGTAATCCTTGAAGTCTTGGATCTGGAGACACAGGAGCCCGCCACCCCCGGCCACCCCGGATTGGTTGTGGCCACCGTCTTCGATGAGACATATCCGCTCGTCCGCTTCGCTACCGGCGATCTCAGCACTTTCCTCGAAGACACCCCCTGCATCTGCGGCCGCACCGCCCCCAAGCTGGCCGGCATCCTCGGCCGCGTGGGCGACGCGGTCAAGGTCAAAGGCATGTTCGTGCGTGGCAGCCAGGTGGAGGAAGTTCTTAAACGTTTCCCTGAAGTCGGCCGGTTCCAGGCGGTGGTCACGCGCGAGGTGCACCAGGACCGCCTGCGATACGTTGTGGAGCTCAATTCCGGCGCGAAGGAAGACGGCCTGAAGGACCGCATCGCCGAGGCGCTACGCGAACTGCTCAAGGTGCGCGGCGAGGTCGAGCTGGTGCCGCCCGGAACGATTCCCGCGGGCGCGAAGAAGATCGACGACAAGCGGGTGTGGAAATAGCCCATGAGCGCTGAGCAACTGGAGGTCCGCGGCGTGACGTTGCGCTTCGGCGGCGTCACCGCCATCAAGGATGTGAGCTTCGCCGTCGAGCCGGGCTCCATCCATGCCATTATCGGCCCCAACGGCGCCGGCAAGACGAGCCTGCTCAACGCCATCAGCGGCGTGTACCGCCCGCAGCAGGGAAAAATCATCTTCGACGGCCAGGACATCACGCGCCTGCGGCCCTACCAGCGCACCAGCCGCGGCTTGGCCCGCACCTTCCAGAACATCGCCCTGTTTAAAGGCATGACCGTCCTCGACAACTTGCTCATCGGCCGCCACACGCACGAGCATTGCGGCATCATCAAGGGCGGCTTCTACTACGGTCCGGGCGAACGGGAAGAGGTGGCGCAGCGCGTGGTGGTGGAGGACATCATCGACTTCCTCGAGATCCAGCACATCCGCAAAAAGATCGTGGGCACGCTCGCCTATGGGCTGCAGAAGCGCGTGGAGCTGGCGCGGGCGCTGGCTCTCGAGCCCAAGCTGCTGCTGCTCGATGAGCCCATGGCCGGCATGAACGCCGAAGAGAAGGAAGACATGGCGCGCTTCATCATCGACACCAACCAGGACCGCGGCACCACCGTGCTGATGATCGAGCACGACATGGGCGTGGTCATGGACATCTCCAGCCGCGTCGTGGTGCTCAACTTCGGGGTCAAGATCGCCGACGGCACGCCGCTCGAAGTGCAACGCAATCCCCACGTGCAGAAGGCCTACCTCGGTCAGGAAGATGCCGAGATCGCGCAGGTGGCGGAGGCATAGATTGGCGAGCACGAACCATCTTGAGCAGCTCGACAAGGACCTCGACACCTTCCCCAAGCTGCTGGTGCGGAAGGCCGCCGAACTCGGGGCGAAGACCGCGCTGCGCGAGAAGGAATTCGGCATCTGGCAGGCGACGAGCTGGCAGCAGTATCACGACCACGTGCGCGACTTCTCGCTGGGACTCATCAGCCTGGGTCTGGAGCGCGGCGACAAAGTAGCCATCATCGGCAACAACCGCCCGGAGTGGGTTTACGGCGAGCTCGCCGTCCAGGGCGCGGGCGGCGTCTCGGTCGGCATCTATCAGGATTCCACGCTGAACGAGGTCGTCTACGTCATTGACCACTCCGAGGCCGTCTTCGTGGTGGCCGAAGACCAGGAGCAGGTGGACAAGATTCTCGACATGATCGAGAAGCTGCCCAAAGTGAAGCACATCATTTACACCGATCCGCGCGGCATGCGCAGCTACAAGCATCCGGCGCTGATCAGTTTCCCGGCGGTCGAAGAGAAAGGTCGCGAGCTCGCGCGCCAGCGGCCGAACCTGTGGATGGAGAACGTCAGCACCGGCTGCGCCGACGACGTTGCCATCATCTGCTATACCTCCGGCACCACTGGCTTTCCCAAGGGCGCGATGCTCAGCTTCCGCAACCTGCTCACCATGGCCGCAAACCTGAACCGGGTGGACGCCAAGCTGCCCGGCGACGAGTTCGTCTCCTTCCTGCCGCTGGCGTGGATCGGCGAGCAGATGATGTGCATGTCCAGCGGGCTGACCATCGGCTTCACCATCAACTTCCCCGAGGAGCCGTCCACGGTGATGGAGGACATCCGCGAGATCGGCCCGCACATCATGTTTGCGCCCCCGCGCGTGTGGGAGAACATCACGTCTACGGTGCAAGTACGGATCATGGACACCACCCGCCTCAAGCGCCTGCTCTACAACCTGTGCATGCCCGTGGGGCGGCAGATTGCCGACCTCCGCTTCAGGAAGCAGCCCATCACCTTGTTCTGGAAGATCGCCTACGCGCTAGCCTACTGGATCACGTTTCGCGCGCTCAAGGACCGGCTGGGCTTCACCCACATCCGCACTTGCTCGACCGGCGGCGCCGCCTTAGGGCCGGACGTGTTCCGCTTCTTCCACGCCCTGGGCGTGCCGCTCAAGCAGATCTACGGGCAGACAGAGATCAGCGGCATCTCCTGCATCCACAGCGACGACGACATCCAGTTCCACACCGTGGGCAAGCCCATCCCCGGCACCGAGCTTAAGATTTCAAAGAGCGGCGAGATTCTCTCACG
Source organism: uncultured Acidobacteriota bacterium (assembly GCA_963808725.1). Lineage (GTDB taxonomy): Bacteria > Acidobacteriota > Terriglobia > Terriglobales > Acidobacteriaceae > JAHFUA01. Next base: position 339,247 of record CAWEGO010000001.1, read on the forward strand.
CAGCTCGTCCGTGTTCGTCGGCTACTACAAGAATGAGGCCGCCACGCAGGACACGCTATCCGAGGGCTGGCTGCATTCGGGCGACGCCGGCTACCTTACGGAGGACGGCCACCTCATCGTCATCGACCGCATCAAGGATGTGATGCAACTGGCCAACGGCACCCAGTACTCGCCGCAGTTCATCGAGAATCGCTTGAAGTTTTCGCCTTATGTTAAGGAGGCAGTGGTCGTTGGCAACAGCCGTCCTTATCTCACCGCCATGCTTTGCATCGACCTGGGCGTGGTCGGCAAGTGGGCGGAAGGCCACAAGATTCCCTACACCACCTACACCGATCTCTCCGCCAAACCCGAGGTCTACGACCTGGTTCATAAAGAGGTGGACCAGGTCAACCAGACGCTGCCAGCCGCGGCCAAGATCAAGAAATTTGTGCTGCTTTACAAGGAGCTGGACGCCGACGACGAGGAGCTCACCCGCACTCGCAAGGTGCGCCGCGTTTTCGTGGAGGAGCGCTACAAGGAAGTGATCACTGCCTTGTACGGCGAATCAGAGCAGGTGCCGATCGACACGCTGATTAAGTTCCAGGACGGCAAGACCACGCGCATTCAGACTACGCTTCTGGTGCGGGAGTTGAGCGTGGTGTGAGGCTTGTAGCGCCGACCGGGACGGCGGCGCTACGCCACATAAGTGGAAGCATTTCTAGCGAGGTAGCATGGATTTCTTCCTGCAACTGGTGGTCAACGGCGTGGTCGTGGGCAGCATTTATGCCCTGGTGGCCATGGGCTTTGTCATTATCTACAAATCCACCAGCGTGCTGAACTTCGCCCAGGGAGAGTTTCTCCTGCTGGGCGCCTACATCAGCCTGGCGCTGCTGGTGCGCTACAAAATTCCCTTCTACGCCACCATCCTGATCACACTGCTATTCGCCGTCATGCTGGGCCTGCTGATCGAGCGGCTGATCCTGCGGCCCATGATCGGCGAGCCAGTGATCTCGGTCATCATGGTGACGCTCGGGCTCTCCAGCATCCTGCGCGCCATCGTGCAGGGCATCTGGGGCACGGACACCCAGCCTTATCCCGAGATCTTTCCTTCGCAGCCGGTGATGCTCGGCCCCGTTCCAATCTCGCGCGCCTACTTGTGGAGCCTGGGATGCGTGGTCGTCCTGCTCATTTTGTTCACCCTGTTCTTCCGATATTCGCGCTACGGGATCGCTATGCGCGCCACCGCCTTCTCGCAGCAGGTGGCGCTCTCCATGGGGATTTCGGTGCGCTTGATGTTCGCGCTGGCCTGGGCGATCGCCGCCGTGGTCTCCGCCGTGGGCGGCATCCTGCTGGGCGCGGTGCGTACCGGCGTTGACCAATCGCTCGCCCTCATCGGCTTGAAAACCATTCCGGTGGCGATTCTGGGCGGGCTCGACAGCATTCCCGGCGCCATCATCGGCGGCCTGCTGATCGGAATCCTGGAGAATCTCGCTGGCGGCTACCTGGATCCGCTCGTCGGCGGCGGGGTGAAGGAAGTGGCGCCCTTTGTGATCCTGGTGGCAATCCTGATGATCAAGCCCTACGGGCTGTTCGGCAAGGTCCACATCGAGAGGGTGTGAGGCAGCATGGCGACGATCAGTTGCGGCGATTTCAAGACCTCCTACACGAAGGACATGGCGATCTTCGACTCTGCCTTCGCGCGCTGGTGCCTCGCCCTTTTTCTGCTGGCGCTCTTGGTCGTGCCGCTCTACGCCTCCAGCTATTGGATGGACGTGACCAACCGCGTGGGCATCGCTATCATCGGCGCCGTCGGGCTGAACATCCTCACCGGCTTCACCGGACAGATCTCGCTGGGCAACGCCGCCTTCATGGCCGTCGGCGCATACACCACGGCTTATCTTGGCGGGCACCTGCCGCAAATGCCGTTCCTCACCGTGATTCTGCTCTCCGGACTCGTCGCGGCCGTGGTGGGCATGGTCTTCGGCGTTCCCTCGTTGCGCGTGAAGGGACTGTACCTCGCGATGGCGACGCTGGCGGCGCACTTCATCATCGAGTTTGTTTCCACCCACTGGAACGACGTGACCGGCGGCGTTGCCGGCGTGAGCGTAGCGCCCGCGTCATTCTTCAAGTACTCGCTCGATACCGACCGCCGACTCTTCTATCTGATTTTTGGCTTGATGGTGTTCATGGTCTTTTTCGCCAAGAATTTATTTCGCACCAAAGTCGGTAAGGCGTTCGTCGCCATCCGCGACCAGGACATCTCGGCGGAAGTGATGGGCGTCAACATCTTCAAGTACAAGCTGATGTCGTTCGGCATCAGTTCGTTCTATGTGGGCGTGGCCGGGTCGCTGCTCGCCTACCAGGCCAAGTACATCAGCCCGGAAAATTTTCCCATCACGCTGGCGATTGACTATCTCGGAATGATTATCATCGGCGGCTTGGGGAGCATCCTCGGCTCTATCCTGGGCGCAATCTTTATTACCTGTCTGCCGGAACTGCTGCGTCTGGGCGCGTCTTCGCTGAGTGGCACGTTTCCCTCGCTGGTCGGGTTGTTTTCTTCGCTGAAGCTGGGAGTATTCGGGCTGGCGATTGTCCTCTTCCTCATCTTCGAGCCCGACGGCATGGCCGAACGTTGGCGGAAGATCAAGACGTATTGGCGGCTGTATCCGTTCTCGTACTGAGCTGAGGCCGGCACGGTTTTGCCGTCGAGACGCCGAGAGCGCCGAGTTTAGATGTCATCCTGAGCGACCGAGGGCCCCCGCCCGTTTTCTCCCGGGCTGGGGACGGTCGCGAGGGACCTTGGTTCTTCCTTATAACATCCATGGGGTAGGCTACGCCTCCAGCCCCGTGATCCTGATCCCCGCCGACTGCTTCTTTGTGCGAATATTGATGGTGATCAGCAGAGCGGTGATCTGCTCGACGATGCGCGCGTTCTCCAGCTTCCCGCCGTCCACTGGACGCACGCCCCGAATCTTCCGCGTCAACTCGAATGCTAGAGCGCGCGCCGGCTCAACGCAAACGCGGTCGCAAGCGCAGCGGCGTGCGCCAGCCGCTGGCGGAGGCGATGGCTGCGAACCAGGTGTGGTCGCTGGACTTCATGACGGATGCACTGAGTTCGGACCGGAAGTTCCGCACGTTGAGCATCGTGGATGATTACACGCGCGAGTGCCTGGCCCATCGAGGTGGACACTTCCTTAGGTGGACAGCGGGTGGTGCGGGTACTGGAAACGCTGAAAGCGCGGCGCGGACTGCCGCGGCAGATCCGCTCCGACAACGGGCCGGAGTTCGTGAGCCGGGCCGTCGACCAGTGGGCTTGCGAACAAGGGCTGGAGTGGCACACCATCCAACCAGGAAGACCCATGCAGAACGGATACGTGGAAAGCTTCAATGGGCGCTTCCGCGATGAGTGCCTGAACGAGAACTGGTTCACCGATCTGGCCGACGCGCGGGAGAAGATCGCGCAGTGGAAGCAGGCGGACGTGCTTCCAAGGAGGATGCCGGGGTTCGCGGCGCCTCCTCAGGAACCTGGAATACAACAGCCATCGCCCAATGATCTGACGGCGCGCTTGGCGATCTTGTGTACTGTGAGGGCTGCATGGGACTTGTCAATTTTCTGTTTGGAAGGCCGCTGGCCTCGAGCGAGGACCAGGGGCAAAGGCTGACGCCGGCGCAGGGCATCCCAACCTTCGGGCTGGACGCCTTGAGCTCGGCGGCTTATGGCCCGGAAGCGGCGTTGACCGTTCTCTTATCGCTGGGCCTTGCCGGCGTCCGCTATATCGTCCCTCTGACGGCCGCCATCATCGTGTTGCTGACCATCGTGTATTTCAGCTATCGGCAGACCATCGCCGCGTATCCCGCCGGAGGCGGCTCCTACACGGTGGCAAAGGAGAACTTGGGACGCCGAGCCGGCTTGCTGGCGGCGGCGGCGCTGATGATCGACTATTTGCTGAACGTCGCGGTGGGGATCTCCGCAGGGATCGGGGCGTTGGTTTCGGCCGTGCCTTCGCTGCAGAAGCACACGTTGGTGTTGTGTCTGGCCGTGCTGGCGATTCTGACCATCGTGAACCTGCGCGGAGTTTCTGATGCTGGTTCGGCTTTCATCGCGCCCACATATTTGTTTGTAGGCACGCTGGGCATCGTGATCGTGATCGGTCTCTACCGAGTCGATCGCCACGGGCGGCCATCCGCAGGCGTTGGTTGCGCCCCCACATCTGACCGCGGCGACGGGAACGGTTGGGCTATGGCTGCTGCTCAGAGCATTTGCCAGTGGCTGCACGGCGCTGACCGGAGTGGAGGCAGTGAGTAACGGTGTGCAGGCGTTCCGTGAGCCGGTCGTTCCCGCGGCCCGCAAAACCTTGACGACAATTGTTGTGATTCTGATAGGCCTGTTGGCAGGGATTGCCCTGCTCGTGCGTTACTACGGCATAACCGCGACCGATCCGGGCCAACCTGGGTACCAGAGCGTTCTGGCGATGGCGACCGCGGCGGTGGCTGGCAAGGGCGTCTTTTACGGTTTCACCATGTTCTCCGTGTTGTTGGTGCTTTGTCTTTCGGCGAACACGTCGTTCGCGGATTTTCCGCGGCTGTGCCGGGCTGTGGCCCTCGACGATTACCTGCCGCACGGGCTGGCGTCTCGCGGCCGCCGGCTGGTGTATTCCGAGGGCATTTGGGCGCTGGCGATCCTGGCCGCAGGCCTGCTCATCCTGTTCGGCGGAGTGACTGACCGTTTGATTCCGCTGTTTGCCGTCGGAGCATTTCTCGCCTTTACGCTCTCGCAAGCCGGGATGGTAGTGCACTGGAGGAAAACAGCGAGGGGAGCGGGGCGATCCATTGCCTGCTGATCAATGGGCTGGGGGCAGTGGCCACGGGGATCACCGTGGTCGTCGTGGTGGCAGCGAAGTTCACGGAGGGTGCGTGGGTGGTCGTGCTGTTGCTGCCGGCAGCTCTGTTGTTGATGGCGTGGGTCCGGCGGCACTATGAGAAGGTGACGCAGGAACTGCAGGCCAAGGATGAGCGGATTGCGCAGAAGCAGCAACCTCCCGTCGTGATTGTGCCGATCGAGCGCTGGGACGCAGCCACGCAGAAAGCGCTGCGCTTTGCCCTGACCTTGTCACCGGAAGTGCAAGCAGTACATGTCACGTGCGAAGGCGACGACAGCATCCTGGGGGAGTGGCACAGCGTAGTTGAGGACCCGGCGCGGGAAGCCGGAGCGCCGGTGCCCAAGCTGGTTACTTTGCGTTCGCCCTACCGCATGGTGCTGATGCCCGTGGTGGATTATGTTCTGAAGGTGGAAAAGGAAAACCGCCACCGCAACATTGCGGTGGTCATTTCCGTGATGGTCGAGCGGCATTGGTACCACTACTTCCTGCACAACCAACGCGGCGCAGTGTTGGATGCCCTGCTGCTGCTCCGAGGAGACCGGCGGATCAACATCATTAACGTGCCGTGGTATCTACGGGCGTAATCTCACTCGTGTAAGGAGGCCGTCGGATGAGACTCGACGTTGGGATAAGCGACTACGACCTGCAAGCGGTCCCGGAGTATGCGCGCAAGGCGGAGGCCATCGGCTATGACTGTCTCTGGACGTCCGAGACACAGCACGATCCCTTTCTGCCGCTGGCGGTCGCGACCACCGCGACCTCTTCCATCAAGATCGGGACCTCGATTGCAGTGGCGTTTCCACGCAGTCCCATGGTCATTGCCTATACCGCTTGGGACCTTCAGAAAGCCTCGGCGGGGCGATTCATTCTTGGACTCGGGTCGCAAGTGAAGGCGCACAACCAGCGCCGGTTCTCGGTGAAGTTCGAGTCGCCGGGACCGAAGTTGCGCGAGGTGGTGCTGGCGCTGCGCGCCATCTGGGAATGCTGGCAGCAGCGAACCCCGCTGCGATTCAAGGGCGAGTTCTACACTTTTGACCTGATGACGCCCTTCTTCAATCCCGGCCCCATCGCCCACCCCAAGATCCCGGTCTTCATTGCCGGCGTCAACCGCTACATGTGCCGGATGGCGGGAGAGGTTTGCGACGGTCTGCACGTGCATCCCCTGCACACCGCCAAATACCTGCGCGAATGCGTGCACCCGGCGGTCGAGGAAGGGCTGCGCGCCTCGGGGCGGTCGCGCCAGGATTTCGCCTACGCCACGGCCAGCTTCGTGGTGGTCGGAGACACGGAGCGCGAGCGCGCCCAAAACGCGGAAGCGGTGAAGCAGCAGATCGCGTTTTACGCCTCGACGCGGACCTACGAGCCGGTGCTGGCCGCTCACGGCTGGGAAGGGACCGCGCAAGAGCTGCACGAAAAGTCACTCGAGGGCGACTGGGCAGGAATGACACGCCTCATTACCGACGAGATGCTCGACACCATCGCGGTGAGCGGAACCTACGAGACCATCGGCAGGAAGCTGCGTGAGCGTTACGCGGGACTGCTGGACCGCATTACGCTCTATCAGCCCTACGAGACCTCGGCGGATCCATCACGGCTGGCTGCGCTGGTGACACAATTCAAGGATTGAATGCTTCGCGCTCACGCTGGCTTGGGATATCGCCGGTCCGCCTTGCCCGCCTTCACGACTTGGCCGGGGACGTCATGACCGACGATTGCCGGCAAATCCTGAGCGATTTGGAGCAGCAGATCGAGATCGATGCCGGTGTCGTGCCCCATCTGCTCCAGCATGTGGGCGACATCCTCGGTGCAGATGTTGCCGCTGGCGCCGGGCGCGTAAGGGCATCCACCCAGTCCGCCCAGCGAGGCGTCAAAATGTTGTACCCCTGCCTCCAGAGCGGCCAGCACATTGCACAATCCCATGCCTCGGGTGTTGTGGAAATGCAGCGTGAACCTCACCTCCGGCCAGCGAGTCAAGACCCGCTCACATAGACCGCGAACCTGGGCCGGGTTCGCCATGCCTGTCGTGTCGCAAAGCGATATTCTCTGGATGCCGATCTCCAGAAAGCGCTCGGCCAGCGCGAGCACGCGCTCCTCCGCAATCCACCCCTCAAACGGGCAGCCGAAGGTGGTCGAGAGCGAGGCGTTGATGAACACCGGCGATCCCCGCGCGACATTTACCACCTCGGCAAACTGCGCCAGCGACTGCTCACATGTCATCCGCAGATTGGCCTGGTTGTGGCTCTGGCTCGCCGACATCACCAGATTGATTTCGTCCACATTGCAGGCCAGCGCGCGCTCACATCCTTTTGCGTTGGGCACCAGCGCCGCGTAGACGACCCCGGCAGCGCGCCGAATCCGCTGCATGACTTCTTCCGCATCGCGCAGGTTGGGAATCGCTTTCGGAGAAGTAAACGATGTCGCTTCGATCTTCGCCACACCGGTCAGGCTCAGGCGGTCGATGAGTTTGACTTTTTCTTCCGTCGCAACGAAGTTGGCTTCGATCTGAAATCCGTCGCGGGGAGCGACCTCGTTAATGTATATGCGTTTTCCGGACGGCATGGCAGTTGCTCCCCGACGGCTAAGCATTTTCACGGTGGCGTTACCCCGAATTCGCCGTGATCGCTCCCCAGCAAGCCCGATGCTGGTTGGCTGGGACCGGGCCCGGCGACTATCCCGCAATCAAATGTCATTCTTCCGTCGAGCAAAGCGAGACGGGAGAATCTGACAGCAACGGCGGCGCAACCGGCAGGGGTGGTGCCCGCCATTTCGTCAGATCCTCCGCTCGCCTTCGGCTCGCGAAGGATGACACCCGCCGCAGCGTAGACGGACCGTGCCAGCAACGTCTCTCCACGCGTCGCGGAAATGCCCTGTGTTCCCGTTCATTGCGTACACCCTCTCTGGAGGCGCTCTAGATAATGCCGCGTTCGCGCAGAGACTTGCGGGTTTCGGCGTCGATGCCGCAGGCGCCGAGCACCTCGTCGGTGTGTTCGCCCAACGCCGGACCCGCGCCCCCGATGCCACCGGGGCTGCCGCTGAGCTTGGGCACCACGGCCGGCACCTTCAGCGAGCGCCCGGACGGCAGCGTGATCGTCCGGATCATCTCGCGCGCTTGATAGTGCGGATCGGAAACGATGTCCGCGGCGGTATACGGGTAGCCGGCGGGAACCCCGGCCGCACTCAGCTTTTGCAGGACGGTCGGCAGATCGTGCCTCTTGGTCCATTCGTCAATCGCGGCATCAATCAACTCGGCATGGGCGGTGCGGCCATCATTGTGCGCCAGGCGCGGGTCGTTGCCGAGATCGTCGCGCCCAATCGTGCTCATCAGACGCCTGAAGATGCCATCGCCGTTCCCAGCGATCAGAGCATACTTGCCATCTCGACATCGGTAAGAGTTCGACGGCGTTATGCCCGGCAGAGCGCTCCCCGCGGGTTCGCGAATATAGCCACAAGCATCGAATTCCGGGATCAGGGATTCCATCAGCGCAAACACCGACTCGTAGAGCGCTACATCAATACACTGACCCTGCCCCTGATTTCGCTGGCGCCATTGCAACGCGAGCAGCACGCCGATCACGGCATACAGGGCCGAGACGGAATCGCCAATGCTGATCCCGCAGCGTACCGGAGGCCGATCGGGCTCCCCGGTCAGATAGCGCAGTCCGCCCATGGCTTCACCGATAAGGCCGAATCCCGGCAGGTCGCGGTACGGTCCGGTCTGGCCGTAGCCGGAAATGCGAACCATGATCAGTTTGGGATTGATGGCGGACAGGCGCTCCCAGCCCAGGCCCCATTTCTCCAGGGTGCCGGGACGGAAGTTTTCAATGAGAACATCGGCGTCGCGGGCCAGTGTTCGCAGAATATCCTGGCCGGCAGGAACTTTGAGATCGAGGGTAACCGACTTCTTGTTGCGTGACTGCACATGCCACCACAGCGAGGTTCCATCCTCCAGCTTGCGCCAGGTGCGCAAAGGATCGCCGCCTGCGGGCGGCTCGATCTTGATGATCTCGGCGCCGAACTCCCCCAGCAGCTTGGCGGCAAACGGGCCGGCAATCAGTTGTCCCAGCTCGATAACCTTTAAGCCCGCGAGGGCCGCAGGATTGGGTTCCGCGTCGTCGGTCATGGCTTTGTCCACTGCCCCAGGTACAGAGTGGCACAACGGCTCCGCTTTGGGAATTCCTCTTTTGCCAAGCCTCACTTGGTCCAATGCGAAGCCGCGTCTGGTCATGAGTTTCGGTACGCTCGTCCCAAAGGGGGCATGACTTCGCAGCACGCGAAGGGGATATTGGCGAGATACGAATTGTGTTCTGCGTACTTCTGCCCAATACTCATGAGGCATAGCTTGGCCCAGATTCGCCGGCAGCGTTGGCAGGGATTGACGTATGCTACCGGTGACCGCGTTGCAATGAGGGGAGAGAAAAATGACTACCAGAGCGGCTTCGGCCCCAGCCGTTGTAGAGCAGCCTTGGTACACCGGCCTCACGCGAACGCACTGGCGCATTCTGGCAGCCAGCTTTCTGGGGTGGATTTTCGACGGCTACGAGTCGTATGCCCTTATCGTAGTTCTTCCGTTCGCGCTCCGGACCCTGCTGACGCCAGAGCAACTCAAATCGGGCCTGCCGATTTGGGCGGGCATTGCGATTGGGATCACGCTGCTGGGCTGGGGTGTTGGCGGCCTGATCGGCGGAACCCTGGCCGACTACGTCGGGCGCAAACGGATGATGGTCCTCTCGGTACTCCTGTACGCCGTGTTTACCGGTCTCACGGCCTTGAGCACCACCTTCATGATGCTGGTGGTCTTGCGTTTCATCACCGGCCTGGCCATGGGCAGCGAGTGGAGCACGGGGGTGGCGATGGTGGCCGAGACTTGGCCCGACCGCGCCCGCCCCAAAGGCGCGGGACTGTTGCAGTCGGGATTTGGCTGGGGGACGCTGCTGGCCGCCTTGGTGTGGTGGACGATCAGCCGCTACTCCCCTATGGGAGCGCAGTCCTGGCGGCTGATGTTTGTGGTCGGCGCCCTCCCCGCGTTCTTCACCCTTTATATTCGCCGCGCCATCAACGAATCGGAGCGCTGGCTGAAGGCCATCCGCGAGCAGCGCTGGGCCGCGACCGAAGAGGACAAAGGGGCTGCCGGCAAGCCGGCCCGGCGTCCGCTGACCATCACCGAGATCTTCCGCCAGCATGAAAGCCGGCGCCGCATCATGCTGACCTTCCTGATGTCCCTGGCCACCATGGTTGGCTGGTGGGCGATCTCCAGCTTGCTGCCCGGTTACACGCAACAGCTTGCCAAGCTCCAGCATTATGGGAATTTCGTCGAGTGGGGAAACCGCGCGGCCATTCTGTACACTACCGGCGCTGTCACTGCCTATTTGATTGCGGGCTTCCTGATCGACGCCATCGGGCGCAGGAAATTCCTGTTCCTCACCTATGCCGGCGCCCTGGTGACGACCCCGATCACCTACATGTGGACGCACTCGGTGCAAGCCATGATGTACGTCGCGTTTATCAACGGCTTCTTTACCCTGGGGCTGGCGTACTCCTGGATGGCCATTTACCCGGCCGAGCTGTTTACCAGCAGCGTGCGCTCCACCGCCTCCAGCGTCGTGTTCAACGGTACGCGCCTGATCGCATGGGTATTCCCGATTCTGGCGGCAACTTTGATCCGGAAGTTTGGCGGTATTTCGCACGCCGCCATGGCGCTGGGACTCATCTATGTATTGGGTCTGGTCGTGCCGTGGTTGGTGCCGGAAACCACAGGTAAGCCTTTGCCGGAGTAATGCGCGGAGAAATCGCCATGACAAAACGCAGTTATCGTATCGGGCAAATCGTCCCCAGCTCCAACGTCACCATGGAAACCGAAATTCCTGCCATGCTGCGCGCGCGGGAGAGCGTGGAGCCGGAGCGCTTTACCTTCCATTCCAGCCGCATGCGCATGAAGCGGGTCACCAAGGAAGAACTGGCGGCCATGGACCGCGACTCGGTGCGTTGCGCTCTGGAGTTGTCGGACGCGCGCGTCGATGTGCTGCTCTACGCCTGTCTGGTGGCGATCATGAGCATGGGCAAAGGCTACCATCGCGAATCCGAGGCCAAGCTGCACCAGGCCACCGTGGAGAATGGCGCTCCGGCGCCGGTCGTCTCCAGTGCGGGCGCGCTCATACATGGTTTGAAAACGCTGGGCGCGAAAAAGATTTCGGTCATCGCACCCTATGTTTGTCCGCTGACCAAGGTGGTCTGCGACTATATCGAAGAGGAAGGCTTCCAGATCGTGGACAGCATCTCGCTGGAGATTCCGGACAATCTGGAAGTCGGGGCTCGCGATCCTCTGGCGCTGGTGGACATTGTCAAACGCCTGAACATCGATGGCGCCGACGCCGTGGTGCTCTCCGCTTGCGTGCAGATGCCATCTCTCGCCGCCGTGCCGATCGTGGAAGCCTCTTGCGGCCTGCCGGTGGTCTCGGCGGCTACCGGCACGGTGTTCCAGACTTTGCAGAAACTCGGTTTGAAGACTGTAGCACCCAACGCCGGCATGCTGCTTTCCGGCAAGTTCGACGCCAAGGCGGCGACGGCTGCCGCTCGCACCCTGGTTGGGAGTCCCAGATGAGTAGGGTGGCGCAGGCCAGCCTCCGTTTGGTCACAGGTGTTTGATGAAGTGCGCTACCTTCCGCCCGCCTTCTTCCGTGTAGTGTACGGTGACCTTCTCGCCCTTTTTGGCCGTGTACTCGGTGCCCTTCACGACTCCATGTTCGGTATCGACAGCGGCATCCTTGGCGACGTGGTAGGTCTCCTCGGAGCCATCCTCGGTCTTTATGGTCACGGTGTGGCCAGCCTTGTCGAACGTCCGTGACCGTGCCCTTGCCGACCTTTACGGTATCCTTGCCGAAGTCATCGACCGCCACCGCGGTCTTCTCAGCTCCTTCTTCGGTGTAGTGCACGACGACATGGGTTCCTTCTTTGCCCGCGAGATAGGTGTCCACCGCACCCGTCTTGACCCCCTTGGCCGCATGCATGGCGGTCTTCCCCGTAAACTTGAACACCTCTTCGGTGCCGTCGGCCGTCTTCACCGCGATCTTCTTTGCCGCCGAATCGACGTGGGTGATGACGCCCTCGGTTGCATGTTCCAGAGCCAACGCCGGCACCGCGGCGGTCATCGCCGCGATGAGAAAAAGTTTCAAAGCAGCTCTTGGCATCGCAAATCCTCCGCTTCTGGGAGTGAAATCATACACCCTTTAAGCTGCTTGGACATGTACACACCCTCACCCTCCTGTGTCAGTGACCCCGCTTTCCTTCTATACTGCAGGGCTGCAGGAATTCGAAAATGGACAGCGCTCTCCTGATTCACCGCCTGCACTTTGCTTTCACGGTTACTTTTCACTACCTGTTTCCGCAGTTGACCATGGGGCTGGCGCCCCTGATCGTGGTGCTAAAGACCCTGGCCCTCCGCAACCACGGTGAGACTTACAACCAGGCTGCCCGCTTCTGGGCCAAGAATCTTCGGCATCAATTTTGTGCTCGGGGTAGTGACCGGCATCCCCATGGAGTTCCAGTTCGGCACGAACTGGTCGCATTTCTCCCGTTTCGCGGGCGGGGTGATCGGACAGACCCTGGCCATGGAAGGCGTGTTTGCGTTTTTCCTGGAATCGGCGTTCCTGGGCCTGTTCTTGTACGGCGAGAAGCGTCTCAGCCCCAAGGGCCATTGGTGGGCGGCCTTCGCCGTGTTCCTGGGCTCCTGGCTGTCGGGCTTCTTCATCATTGCCACCAATGCGTGGATGCAAAACCCTGTGGGCTACACGCGCAGCCCTGATGGGTCGTTTCAGCTCAGCAGCTTTTGGGGATTAGTGTTGAACCCCTGGGCCTGGTGGCAGTACGCCCACAACATGAGCGGCGCGGTGATCACCGGCTCGTTTGCCATGGCTGCGGTAGGCGCATTTTACCTGCTGTCCGGACGGCACCAGGAGCACGCCCGAACCTTCGTAAAGGTGGGGGTGGTGGCGGGGATCATCGCGAGCATGCTGCAACTATTTCCCACCGGCGATGGCCAGGGACGGATGATAGCGCAGCATCAGCCCGTAACCCTGGCAGCGATGGAAGCGCTCTTCCAGAGCCAGCCCGGCGCGCCCCTGGTCCTCATCGGTCAGCCCAACACGACGGCGCGCAACATCGACAACCCCATCATCATCCCCAAAATGCTGAGCTTCCTCACCTACCGGCGCTGGCGAGCGCAGGTCCAGGGCCTGGACGCGTTCCCCGCCGAAACCTGGCCGCAGAACGTACCGCTGCTCTACTACAGCTACCACATCATGGTGGGCCTGGGCACGATCTTCATCGCCATCATGGTAGTGGCGGCATTTCTCCTGTGGCGGGGCAAGCTGTTCGACGCGCGCTCGATGCTGTGGGTGCTGCTGCTCAGCGTGCCGTTCCCTTACATTGCCAACACCGCCGGCTGGTTCACGGCAGAACTGGGACGCCAGCCCTGGCTGGTGTATGGCCTGCTGCGGACGGACCAGGGGTACTCGCGGATGGTTTCCGCGGGCAATGGACTATTCACCCTGTTGGGTTTCATGGGCATGTACACCGTGCTGGGAATCCTGTTTCTCTTCCTGGTGCGGCGCGAAATCGAGCACGGCCCCGAGCCCGTTCCAGCCGCGCTCGAGCAGGGTCTCTAATGGAAACGCTCTGGTTCATTCTGGTTGCTCTGATGCTCACCGCCTATGTGGTGCTGGACGGCTTCGACATAGGCGTAGGAATCATTTATCTGCTGCTCGGTAAGACGCACCGGGAGCGCCGCTTGGTGTTGCGCACTATCGGTCCGGTCTGGGACGGCAACGAAGTCTGGTTGCTGGCCGCGGGCGGCACACTCTACTTCGCATTCCCCCTGCTCTATGCTTCGAGCTTCAGTGGATTCTACCTGCCTTTGATGATGGTGTTGTGGCTGCTCATTCTGCGCGCCGTCGGGATTGAGTTCCGCGCCCACATTGACAACCAGGTGTGGCAGAGCTTCTTCGACGGCGTCTTCTCCCTGTCCAGCGTGCTGCTGGCCGTCTTCTTCGGCGCCGCTCTGGGCAACGTGATCCGCGGCGTGCCCTTGGGTCCCGACGGATACTTTTTCGAGCCGCTGTGGACCAACTGGAAGGTCGGACCTCATCCCGGCATCCTGGACTGGTACACCGTCGTGGCGGGGGTGGTGGCCTTGGCAGCGCTGGGCATCCACGGCGGTCTCTACGTTGCCACCAAGACGGAAGGCGCGTTGAACGCCCGCGCTCGCGGCATTGCCGTGCTGCTGTTGCCCATGCTCGTGCTGCTGACGTGCGCCAGCCTGGCTGCTACTCTCTCCATACGGCCTCGGGTCTTCGACAACTACAAGGCCCATCCCACCGGTTTCTTGATCCCGATTCTTGTCTTCGGATGCCTTGGCGGAATGTTTTGGGCTGCACGCAAGGGAAAAGACAAGCTGGCCTTTGCGGGGTCCAGCCTCTACCTCGCGGGCATGCTGGTGGGAGCGGCTTTCGGACTCTATCCGAATGTGATGCCGGCGGCCACCGATCCCGCCTACAGCCTCACCGTCTACAACACCGCCGCTGGCCGCCATGGCCTGATCGTGGGTCTGGCTTGGTGGAGCGTAGGCATGATCCTGGCACTCGGCTATTTTGTCTTCATCTATCGCAAGTTCCGCGGCAAGGTCGGACTTGAGGCGGCAGACGAGGGCTACTGAGCTATCGTCCGGTGCCCGCCGGGTTCGAGGAAATCGAGCTCGGCTCCCCCATGTGGGAAAGTCTTCCGAGATGAGGATCTGCGGGAACGTGCGCCATTCGTGAAGGGAAATTATGGGTGGCTTGGGCCAACGCTTGGTGACGCCTTAAACCCCTCCCATTCAAGCGGCGTAGATGCATCTCGAAGCGCCGTTTCCAACAGACCACTGTAAATATCCTCACCGTTAGAACTGTTGGTCATGATGAGCATGCCAGCCTTGGGTCTGTCGAAACACACAACGTAGTGACGCCAGCCCCCATCCTCATCATGCCCTTCTTTGAAGAAAGCTTTACCGTAGCGTGTCCAATAAAGCCCCCACCCAAGTCCGTAGCTGAGATGGATTGCACGGTTTTCCGTTGTGGTCTCCGTGGAGAGTGAAGGGAATTCGTGCTTCGACACGATCTGCACTTGAGGGCTCAGCATCCGCTCTCGCGATTTCCTGTCGAGAATTGCGCCACTTAACACGGCCCCCACGAATCGCGCATAATCGCGCAGAGTCGTCTGCATTGAGCCGGCAGCGTCGCCCTTTAGCCGGCGTTCCGGACCCCGCGATTCCCCCTGTTCGTCATATCCATTAGCATAATCATCCTCAAATCGCCTTTCCCAGACCATACTGGTGCGAGTCATACCCAGAGGTTGAAAGACATGCTCATTCATCAGCTCGTTGACGGACTTCCCGGCGACGATCTCCACAATCGTCTGCGCCAGCGCGATTCCCTCACCGGAGTAGGCGAATCTTGATCCCGGCGGGAAGTAGATCTTCAGCTTCTTGTCATCTGTGAACCGGCGCCAGTTTGGAAAGCCGCTGGTGTGGTCCAGCAGCATTCGCATAGTGATTTGCTTGTATCGCTGGTCGTCAGCCAGGTCTTTGTATGCGGGATACTCCGGCAGAGGCTTTGGGAAATATTCATACACCGGCTTATCAAGCTCGATGATGCGCTCGTGAACTAGTTGCATGACCATGGCGGCAAAGACAGGCTTCGTCAATGATGCGGCAGTCATCACCGAATCGGGAGTCAGAGGCGAATGCTTCTCCTTATCCCTCAGGCCGTAGGTCTTGAGGTATACAACTTTACCGTCGTTCAAAATTGCGATGCCCACGCCCGTCACATGGGCCGCCTCCATCAGCCGTGCAACCGCTGTGTCGATCTGCGAAGGCGAGATTTTGCTAGCATCCAGCCGGGTGACCGGGAGCTCCTGCGCGAACAGATAGAGGGAGCCGATCACGATCGCCAGAGTCGCAGAGAGAACCTGTCGGAGAAATCGCACAGACGTTGGCCCTCCGTAATGTTTAGACGGTCGAACGGAATGATCCGTGAGCATAGTTGGGCAACGTCCCATTCAGAAACAGAATTGTGAGCTTGCCGTTGAGCAACTCAAGCCGTTTCCGGTACGTCCGTGCGAAAACGCTCGCTCTTTGTGCCGCGGCCGTGATGCCGGCCCACGTGACAAGCGGCAACCGTATGAGGAATCCGAGCGTGTAGCACGACCAAAACGCGCCCAGACGGGCTTGCCGCCGCACCGTCTCGGGGTTGGCTACGCGGCATGCGCCACCGCGACACTTGCTGAGGGAGTACCTGTTCGCGGCAACGAACCTGTAAGCCAGCCGCCCTAGATTGCGAAAAGGGAAGCGCTGTCCCAGCGAACCAATGAGCCACGTGGACGGGAACAGCCGGGCCAAGCACGTGACAGCGTCCCAGCCAACCTGAGTCTCGCCTTCAGGAGTGACGACGTGCAGTTGCCGCAGGCAATCATCCATCCCTAGCCGGGCATCGACGGCGGACAAGACCTCCGCGCTGATGGGCAGGCACACCGTCTCGTTCTTGTGATCGAGAGCCTTGAGCCACGACACGCAAGCCTGACAAATCTCGCACTGGCCGTCGTAGAGAACTCTGTACGCGGCCGTTGAATGTGGCTTCGCGTCACCGAGCGTCGAAATGTCCGCCACTGGATCGTAGCGCATGGGAGACGTTGTGTTCGCTGCCGACCATGTTAGGACATCTCGTGCCCGGCGGGTCCGGTTTCTTGGGGGCGGGCTCAAGCCGCAGGCATTTGGAGAAATATCGCGACGCGACCTGGGTTTCCGGCGGCCGGTCCGTGACCGCGGCAAGGCGGTTCACTTCCACACGCAACGCGCTCTGAGCGCCGGGCATGGCCTGTTCACTGATAAAATGTGAGTTCTGAGGCGCCCGTATCATCTCCCCATTCAACAACGCCCCGTTGAATTCGCCTCCGACAAGCAGTGGAAACGAGTAGGACCATGAAAACATCCCTTTTACGTTTTGCATTGATCACCGGCTTCGTCTCACTGTGCTTAACGGCGCAAGTGTGGGCACAAGCCGATACACCGGCCGGAGAGGCCGGCAGCGCGGCATCTCGCTCTGAGGTGCTCCGTCAATTCAATGGCTCGCTCGAAGCTCTGGTGTCCAAAGTGTCTTCCGCCGTGGTCCAGATCCAGGCCACCGGTCTGGCGCCGGTGGAAGCGAACAACAAAGCCGGTGTCGCCCTGATCGTGCGCCAGCGGGCCATTGGTTCGGGAGTCATCGTCGATCCTGATGGCTACATCATGACCAATGCTCACGTGGTGGAAGGCGCACAGCGGATTCGCGTGGTGCTGCCAACTCCTGCGGCCGTATCGCCCCTGGAGATCCGACCCGTGGGCAAAGCGCAGATTCTGGACGCCCAGCTCGTGGGCCTGCACAAAGAAACCGACTTGGCCCTGCTCAAAGTTGAGGGTCACAACTTTCCCACCCTGCCCCTGCAAAAGAACCGCGCGGTGCATCCGGGAGAATTGGTTTTGGCGATTGGAAGTCCGGAGGGCTTGCAGAATTCGGTGACCATGGGGGTGGTCAGTTCGGTGTGGCGGCAGCCGGATCCGGACCAGCCGATGGTCTACATCCAGACCGATGCTCCCATCAACCGTGGTAACAGCGGCGGTCCCTTGGTGGATACTGGATGGCGATATCGTGGGGTTGAACACCTTCATCCTGAGCGAAAGCGGAGGCAGCGAAGGCCTGGGGTTCGCCATACCGGCGCGGGTGATCAGGTTCGTTTACGCCAGCTTGCGGAAGTATGGGCACGTGCACCGAACGGAAATCCAAGCCGCCGCGCAGACCATTACTCCCACCCTGGCCGCCGGCTTAGGGCTGACACAAGATTGGGGAGTTGTGATTTCAGACGTGACTCCGCGAGGGCCGGCCGATGCGGCTGGATTAAAGGTGCAGGACATTGTGATTGCGGTCGATGGGCGGACCATCCTGGGACTACCGGGACTCACCGCTATGCTCTATCTCCATGCTCCCGATGAAGTTGTCCGGATGGAGATTTTGCGCGGCTCCGAGCATCTCTCCCTCAACATCCCCGCCATTGAAGCGCACGACCAGATGGACCAACTGGTCGACTTCATTGATCCGAACAATCGAATCGGCAGGCTGGGAATCTTTGCCATGGACTTCGATGAGCGAGTGCGCGCGGCCATGCCGGACGTTCGCATACCCTCCGGCGTGGTGGTGCTGGGCCGGTCGCTGGACCTGAACGCACTGGCGGCAGATCTCCACGCCGGGGACATCATCCATGCTCTCAATCGCACTCCGGTTGAATCGATTCAGCAACTGAGGATCCTCCTGCGCCAGCTCAAAGCGGGGGATCCGGTGGTACTGCAGATTGAGCGCCAGCAAAAACTACAGTATGTCGACTTCGCGGCCGACTAGGGCGTTTTTAGAGTGGCTGTGCCCCCAATTCATCGATTGCAACTGCAGGTTGCAACTTAGGCGGCAAAAGCGCCGGGCTTCAGCCCGGTGACGAGAGCGTCGTGATGAAGGGCTTTAGTCCCGGACCGGGCCTAAAGGCCATCTTCTCCTGTCTCCATTTCGCAGGCCTGAAGGCCTGCGCTTCCACCGGGTAGCCCTTCTTTGGTTTGACGGTTACACTTTACCGTGCGATGTTCGGCAGTCCTGCCGGCGGCAGCTCTTCTCGAATGTGGTAACCGCTCGCGCCCAGCTTCATCATCCATTCCGCAAAATGCAGGATGCGCGCTGCCGCATCCTCCGGGCTTACGCCACGGACGTGGATGTTGGAGATAAGGTTGCGGTTGGCGTCGGAATGATTCCGCCGCGGCCGATAATCGCCGGCCCGCGAAAGGAGCATGTGCAGCACTGCCCGGAAGACTTACATGATATTCGGCAAGAGCCCTACGTCGTTGCTGTCCCGAAGCCACGGCGCGGTGGGCCTGCTTTTTGTTACGATCTTTGCTACTCTGCCAATGATGAAGCCGGAAAGAGCTTCGGCGTTGCGATGGGCCGCAGGGGCGGTTCTATTTTTGTTCATCTGCCTGCCCGCGGCCGCGCGCACGCACGGCAGCTCTCCCGGCGAAATCCGGGTCACCAGGATCGAGCATACGGTCACCGAAGACCGCGTCCGTGTGGTGGTCCGATTCGATGCCGCCGTGCAGTATGTCGGGGGAACGGCTACCGATCCCTTCCGCATTTTCTTCGACCTGCGGGGGACGCATCCAGCGGCCGCGCTGGCGGCTCGCGCCCCGGTCGGCGACACGCTCGTGCAACGTATCCGTGTCGCGCAATACCAGCCGGGAATCACCCGCATGGTGCTGGATCTGTCGCGACCGGCGCCCTACACCGCGACCTTCCTGGCCAATCCGCCGCGGCTGGTGATCGAAGTCTTGCGAGCGCCCGGCATTATGAGAGAGGCTCATACCAGCAGTCGGCCGGCGCCATCGGCTCTTTCCATCCCAACGCCGGTTGCGCCAGCGCTCGCCCCCGAGCGGATGCCGCCTTCGCCGCCGCAGGTCACCTACGCAAACGGGCTGCTGACCATTGTGGCCAGTAATTCCACGCTGTCCGACATCCTGCGCGCGGTGGCCGCACAAACTGGCGCCATGCTCGATGCGCCCCCGAGCATGGCGGCGGAGCGCGTGTCCGTTCGTTTAGGCCCGGCTCGACCCCTGGATGTGGTGGCCGACCTGCTGGCTGGGCTCGACTACATCGTGGTGGGCGCCAGCAATGATCCCGAGGCCATCAGCAACATTATCGTGAGCCCCAACACCGCGTCGTCACTGCCGCCGGAGCCGGCCAGGCAGCATCCGGTAGCACAGTACCAGCCGCCGCCGCCGGAACCGGAAGAAGCGCCTGCGCCCGAGCCATCGCCGCCGGCTCCTCAGGCGAAGACCCCAGCAACGCCGGCGGACCAAGTGCCACAGCAGGAGAAGACTCCGGAAGAACTCCTGGAAGAATTGCGCAAGAAGCAGGAGCAACAACCGCCGCATCCCCAACAACCGCAACAGCCACAACCGCCGCAGTAACTACAACGCTGATTTTCGTCTCGGTCGGGCGGATAATAGGGCATGGACTCCGCAACCGCGCCCTCGGGATGGAATGCTTTCGCCCGCGCCCAGGCCGCCCAACGATGGAAGCGGCAGTCGGCGGCCATGGGCCGGCCAATGACCGAAGCCATCGTCGCCGAGGCCAAGGTCGAGCCCGGTATGCAGGTGCTGGACGTGGCCTGCGGCACCGGCGAACCCGCCATCTCAATAGCTCTTCTTATGAAGGGCACCGGCCTGGTAATCGGCACCGATATTTCGACAGAGCCACTGAAGATCGCCGAACAGCGCGCCCGCGATCGCAGCCTGAGCAATGCCCGCTTCCAGCAAGCCGATGTGCACAGCCTGCCCTTCGCGGACGCCTGCTTCGATCGCGTCACCTGCCGGCTGGGGATCATGTTCTTTTCCGATCTGGCGCGAGCCCTGCGCGAGATGCGCCGCGTCCTGAAGCCAGGCGGGCGCGTGACCCTGCTGGCCTGGGGATCGATGCAGCAACCGTACTTCGAGTCGACGATTGGAACCATCCTCCGCGTGCTGCCCGGCGCCACCTTGCCCGCTTCCGGCAGGCAGATGTTCAGGTTCGGTGAGGCTGGCGTACTGTCGGCCGCACTGGAGGAGGCCGGATTCTGCTGCATCGAAGAAGAATTCCGGGTCGTGCCCTGGAGCTGGCCCGGCACTCCTGAGGAAGTCTGGGATTACTTCCAGGAAGTGACGGTCCCGTTCAAACCGCTGTTCGAGGCCATCCCCCAAGCGCTACGCGAGAAGGTAAACGCGGAGGCAATGGGGATGATCCGACGTTATTACGACGGAGCGCAGGTGAACTTCACGGCCACCATCTGCCTGGCTTCGGCAAGCGCCGGCCCGATCTAGCGCCCATAGGCATCTTTCAGCGGCGGCACTCGGAACAGTAGCCGCCGACCTCCAGCCGCGCCACCACGATGGTGAAACGGCAATCGCGCTCCAGTTGCTGCTTCAGGGAGTCGAAGATCTCGCTCACGAACTCGGTGATCTTGCCGCAGCGCAGGCAGGCCATGTGGATGTGGTCGCGGGCCAGCTTGCGTTCGTAGTAGTGGGCTTCACCCTCCATGTGCATCAGGTCGAGCTCGTCCACCATGCGGTGCCGCTTCAGCAAATCCAGCGTGCGGTACACCGTGCTGCGGTCGACGGCGGAGTTCAGGCGCTGGGCCTTGCGCAGGATTTGCCCCGCGTCCAGATGTTTCTTCGCCGTCTCGATCACGCTCAGGATGGCGCGCCGCTGCTCGGTCATGCGGATACCGCGCGCGGAGAGTTCGGCCTGCAGCCGGCCGGGAATTTCGGTTTGCGGAAAAGGCATAATTCACACTCGCGAATCAGTCGCAACTGGTTGCAACCAGACTGCGACAATATGTTCGCCGCTTCATTGACAGCCGGGACCGCGGAATCTAACCTCGTGGAGTATAGCAACAGTTGCGACCAGGTCGCAACTGAGTTCTTTAGCTCATCGCGGACGGATTCATGCGTCGTTATTTATTCGCGCGTGTTGGCTTATTTCTTACTTTCGCAGCCCTCATGCTCTTGCCCGTCCAATCCTGGGCTGGGGTGGGCGGGCGTGTCTCCGGCACGGTGAAGGATGCCAGCAACGCTGTAGTTGCGAACGCGACTGTAACCGCGACCAACCTCGACACCGGAGTCCGGCAGCAGGCCGCAACCAACGACCACGGATTCTATTCCTTTCCCGATCTCCCCATCGGACGCTACAACATTGCGATCCAAAAGACGGGCTTCAAGCCTTACCTGCGAACCGGTATCACCATCGACGCCAACAGCGCGCTGATGGTTGACGCCGTGCTGGAAATTGGCGAACAGGCGCAGGCGGTTACGGTCAGCGAGAGCGCGGTTCACGCGGAAACCTCCGATACGCAGATGGGCGAGGTCATCAGCGGCGCGAAGATGTCCGCTGTACCCCTGAATGGCCGGAGCTATACCGATCTGCTTGCCCTCCAGCCCGGCGTCGTTCCCGCGACGTTCGCTTACCTCCAACACCCAGCAGGACGTTGGCGTCAGCGCGCTTTCGCCCTCCGGCGGCCTGAACCCGGGAACGATTTCGATCAACGGCCAGCGAGAGTTCGCGAATGCGTTCATCGTGAACGGCAGCGACGCCGAAGAAGACGTGAACTCGGGAACGGCGATTATTCCCAACCTCGACTCCATTGCCGAGTTCCGCATCCTTACGAGCAACTTCGACGCGGAATACGGCGGGCACAGCGGCGGACAGATCAACGTCGTCACGAAATCGGGCACCAACCAATTTCATGGCGACGCGTTCGAGTTCCTGCGCAACACGGACCTCGATGCGCGCAATTATTTTTCTCCCACGCGCGGCGCATTTGACCAGAACCAGTTTGGCGGGACGTTGGGCGGGCCGATTCGAAGCAATAAAGTGTTTTTCTTCGCCGATTATCAAGGGACTCGCTTGACGCAAGGAATCGACACGGGCCAGATTCCGGTTCCTTCCCTGCAGGATCGCTCCGGCAATCTGCTCGATCTGGCAAGTTCGCTGACAGGCACGGTGACCGGCCAAAACTGGGCTAACTTGCTCTCGCAGAAACTCGGATACTCCGTTTACCCCGGCGAACCCTACTACACGCCGGGATGCACGAATGCCTCGCAATGCGTTCTCCCCAATGCTGTGATCCCGCTCTCGGCATGGTCCGCGCCGGCAAAGAATCTGCTGCAATACATTCCTCAGCCCAACGTTGGCGCCAACACCTTCGCGACCTCGGCCTACAATGAAACTTTGCGGGACGACAAAGGAGCGTATCGGCTCGATTACAACAGCCACTGGGGCCTGCTCTCGGCCTACTATTTCCTCGACGACTACACCCTCAACAATCCCTACCCGGTGGCGCAGAGCGGAGCCAGCGTTCCCGGTTTCAACGCGCTCTATCTGGGCCGGGCGCAGTTGCTCAGCCTGGGCGACACCAAGACCCTGGGGCCAAACGCGGTCAATGAGTTCCACTTCAGCTACATGCGCGATTACAACGACCTGGGTAAGCCCGTCGGCGGACTCGGCGTCAGCCTGGCGTCGCAGGGATTTGTGACCGGCACGGGAACCCCGGGCATCGTGCCGCTCAATCCGCAAGGCGAAGGGGTCGAGAATATCGTCTTCAATGCCTTTTCCATCGGGACCAACGCCAACGAGCTGAAGCAGGCCAACAATACTTTCCAATGGATCGATAATTTCTCGAAGGTGGTGGGCCGCCACACCATGAAATTCGGCGTGGAATTTCACTACGATCAGATCAACACCAACCCGATCGCGCAATTCAACGGCAGCTTCCTCTTCACCGGGAGCGAGACCGGCTCCGACTTTGCCGATTTCCTGCTCGGAATTCCCAGCCAGTACAACCAGAGCCAGCTTCAGCCGTTTTACGGCCGCAATAAATACTGGGGCCTGTACGCGCAGGACAGTTGGCGCGTGCGTTCCAACCTGACGCTGAACTACGGCCTGCGCTGGGATCGCATCGAGCCTTGGTATGAGAAAAACAACGGGATCTCCACCTTTGAACCCGGCAAGCAGTCGATCGTCTTTCCCGGCGCGCCGGCAGGGATTCTCTTTCCTGGCGATCCCGGCGTCTCGCGAACGCTGGCGCCTCCGGGAAACCTCGACTTCGCGCCGCGCATCGGTTTGGCCTACTCGCCGGAGGCCAGGGAAGGCACTTTTCTCGGCAAGATCCTGGGCGGCCCCGGCAAGACCAGCATGCGAGCCGGTTTCGGTATGTACTACACGGCGATCGAGGCGCTGACGGTTGGGATCCTGGCCGGCAACGCGCCCTTCGGAATCACCTATTCGAGTCCGGCCCCGCCGCTGTTCGCCACTCCTTTCATCACCGCGTCGACCGGGCAGAACCAAGGCCAGCCGTTTCCCGTGGCACTCGCCACAGGTCAGGCATCCAGCAGCAATCCGAACCCGAACATCAATTGGTCGCAGTACGAGCCGATCAGCGGCATTCCCGGATATGCCGCGACCAACCGCATCCCCTACGTCGAGGAATACATGCTGTCGCTCGCAGCGGCAGATCGGATGCGAACACGGTGCTGAGCGCAAGCTACGTGGGTACGCAGGGGCACCGGCTTCTGGTGATGGTGGAAGCCAACCCCGGCAACCCGGCGCTATGCCTGAGCCTAGCCAGCGAGGTGCCCGGTCCCACTGCGGCCCTTTGCGGAAGGCGATGTATTCACGACGGCTTCGGGCCAGGTGATCAACGGAACCCGTGGCCCGCTGGGTTCCAACTTCGGCAGCGATACACTCCAGGAAACCATCGGCAAATCCAATTACAACGCCCTGCAACTCAGCCTGCGCCACACCAGCGGACGGCTGGAACTCTCCGCCGGATACACCTACGGCAAGTCGATGGACGACTCCTCCAATTTGGGAGAAGAGGTCAATCCGATCAATCCCTCCCTCAGCTATGCGTTGTCTTCCTTTGATATCAGGCACAACTTCGTCGTGAGCTACAACTACAAGATTCCGTTCGAGAGCCTCTTTCGCGCTTCGAACCGCTGGACGCAAGGCTGGGAACTCTCCGGGATCACCCATTTCAGCACCGGGCTGCCGGTGACCCTCGCCAGCTATGGGGACAATTCTCTGCTCGGGGCCGAACCCAATGGCATCAACAACTACGGTGTCGATGAGCCGGACTACACCGGCGGTCCTCTCGATCTGAATCACAATCCCCGCAACGGGCAGCCTTATTTCAACCCCTCCCAATTCAGCGTGAATGCCTTGGGCACACCGGGCAACGCCCCGCGTCGCTTCTTCTACGGACCGGGCATGGACAACTACGACATGGCGCTGCTCAAGAACCTGCGCCTGACCGAATCAAAGTCTCTCCAGTTGCGGCTCGAAGCCTTCAACGTGTTCAATCACGCGCAGTTTTTCGGCCCCCAATCCGTTAACGGCAATATCAGCATTCCTAGCGGTATTCCAGGCGGCTTCGGCCAAATCGTCAGCGCCGATCCGCCCCGCCTTCTGCAACTGGCCGCGAAATTCTTTTTCTGAAACGCGCCTGCCCGTTTTCGAGGCAGCCTCCATCCCTCTGCGCGCATCACACTCTGTACGAATTTCTCAACCGGACGCAACAAAGTGCTATTTTCGGTGTTGGGAGCGGTTAGTCCCTCACTTTCCTCGGAACTTTATGCCCTTCGTTGAGTACCGCTCCAAGCGTCGGTTGCTCTGGCTGGCCGGGCTGGCCGCCTGCGCGGTTCTGCTCGCCGCCCAGCAGCCAACCACTATGTCCGTCCAAGTCAATGTGGTGAACGTCCTTACCACCGTGCGCGACAAGCACGGCAAGCTCATCAACAACCTGTCGCAGGACGACTTTGTCCTCGATGAGGACGGACGCCCGCAGAACATCAAGTACTTCAGCCGCGAGACCGATCTTCCGCTCACGCTGGGGCTGCTGGTCGATACCAGCCTGAGCCAGCGCCGGGTGCTCGACCAGGAGCGCTCCGCCAGCGGCAGCTTCGTGGACAAAGTGCTGCGCGAAGACAAGGACAAAGCCTTCCTCATCCACTTCGATCGCGAAGTCGAGCTGCTGCAGGACCTCACCTCTTCCCGCCAGAAGCTGCAGGACGGTCTGCGCCTGCTACAGACGTCGTCCGACCAGGACCGCAGCGGCGGAGGGTCCAGCGGTGGCGGCGGCTATCCCGGAGGCGGTGGCGGTTATCCCGGAGGCGGGGGCGGCTCAGGACGTGGCGGGTATTCGCACCATGGGGGAACGTTGCTCTACGATTCGGTCTATCTGGCGTCTGACGAGCTGATGCAGAAGCAGCACGGGCGCAAGGCGGTCATCGTGCTTACCGACGGCGTGGACCACGGCAGCAAGGAGACTCTCGACCGCGCGATCGAATCGGCCCAACGCGCCGACACCGTGGTGTACTCGATTCTGTTCGCCGACAAGGATGCCTACGACAATAACGGAGGCTATGGCAATAGGGGAGGCATGGGCGGCGGCCCTTGGGGACGCCGGGGCGGCTATCCTGGTGGTGGTTACCCACCACGTCAGCCGCAGCAGGAACGCCCTGACGGTAAGAAAATACTGGAACGCCTCTCCAGGGAGACCGGCGGACGCATGTTCGAAGTATCGAAGAAGCAGACGGTCGATCAGATCTACCAGCAGATCCAGGATGAACTGCGCAACCAGTACAACCTAGGCTACACTCCGGACCGGGCCAGCGACAGCTCGGAGTACCACAAGATCCATGTGGTGACAAAGCAGAAAGACCTTATCGTGCAAGCCCGGGACGGGTACTACTCTCCCAGGCCCGCGCCGTCGAAGGCAGCAGAACAGCAGAACTAGAGCGTTTCCAAAGAAAATGTACCAGGTGGAAGCGCAGGCCTTCAGGCCTGCGAAATGAAGACAAGGGAAGATGGCCTTCAGGCCCGGCCGGGGCTAAAGCCCTTTCATCACGACGCCCTAATCGCCGGGCTGAAAGCCCGGCGCTTCCACCTTCGCAGCAATCGACGAATTCGCGGCACAGCCACTCTGAAAGCGTCTAGCCGCGGTTCAACCTGCCGCCACGCTTCTATTGCACGCCCTGGGCGTTCAGATAGGCAGAGTAGGAACGGTCGGTCCGCAGGATGTGCTCCGCCAGCCAATCTCTGAGGAAATGGAGAACCGCGACCGAACTTGTGTTCCGGCCGGCCTTCAGATCCTCTTCGAACTGGTTCACCCTGGCGACATATTTTTGATGTTCAGCATGGTGCTCGGTGAGTCCGGGAAAGTTCGTTTTCCGCAGCAACTCCTCTTCGGCTCGGAAGTGGGTCACGGTGTAGAGAGCGAGCCGGCGCAAGGTGTCCTGCACGATGGCCTGGCCCTTGCCCTCCCGCATCGCCTCATGGAGTTCATTGATCAGCGCAAACAGCTTCTGATGCTGCTCGTCGATTCTTTTGACCCTTACGCTGTAAGTCTGGTCCCAGTCGATCAAAGCCATTGTCGTGCTCCCTTAGCGCACACCGTGTGCGTTCAGATGGGCAGCGTAGGAGCCATCCGTCCGTTTGATGTGCTCGGCCAGCCAGTCCTTGAGGAAGCTCAGCACGGCGATGGAACTTGCCAGCTTGCCGGCTTTCACATCCTCTGCGAACTGGTTCACCTTGGCGACATATCTTTGATGTTCCGCCTGGTGCGCGATCAGTCCGGGATAGTTCGCGTTCCGTAGGAGTTGCTCTTCCGCCCGAAAGTGGGTCGCGGTGTAGGCGGCGAGCTCGCGCACCGTGTCCTGGACCACGACTTGGCCCTTGCCCTGCCGCATTGCCTCATGGAGTGAATTGATGAGCGCGAACAGTTTCTGATGTTGTTCGTCGAGCCTTTTGACGCTCACGCTGTAAGATTGGTCCCAGGTTACAAGAGCCATTGTGATCTCCTCCTCTAGTAGTTCTGATCCGTGCCGGGGACAGCTCCCCGAAATTTATCGGCACGGCTGCCCGAAGAACTGAACGGCAGCGGGCTATCGCACGCCCTGCGCATTCAGATAGGCAGCGTAGGAGCGATCGGTCCGCAGGATGTGTTCCGCCAGCCAGGTCTTGATAAATCCCAGAATGGCGATGGGACTTGCGTTCCGGCCCGCCTTCAGCTCTCCGATGAACTGGTTCACCTTTTCGATGAACTTCTGATGCTCCGCCTGGTGCGCGGCGAATCCGGGAAAGTTAGTTCTCCGCAGCAACTCCTCTTCGGCGCGAAAGTGGGTTACGGTGTAGGTGGCAAGCTCGTGCAGCGTGTCCTCGACCAGGGCCTGGCCTTTTCCCTGCCGCATCGCCTCATGCAGTGTGTTGAGCAGCGAAAACAGCTTCTGATGCTGCTCGTCCAGTTTCTTGACGCTCACGCTGTAGGATTGGTCCCAGGTTACTAAAGCCATATCGTGCTCTCCTTCAACCGTTCGGATGTGCGGTTAGTCCGCTGCGGAGGATGTATCGGCACGATGGCCGGAAAAAGTGAATCGTCGTCCCCACTCGCCCAAGGCCGCGCAAGAACCGCATCCGCTACAATGAGGCTCTGCTGGGGGAGCACAGATTGCCAATCCACCAGGTTTTTGAGACCCAGTTGGGAGTGTGTTCATGATGGGCAGGTTCCGAATCGGCGGGCTGATGGCGCTGGTGATGGTGGCGTCGGCAGCAGCCGCGCAGACTTCCCCACAGACGCCGGACATCGGCGCCAAATACGAACCACCGGCGGCAGCGCTGGACTACGTCAAGCGCGAAGTGATGATTCCTATGCGCGATGGGGTAAAGCTGCATACGGTGATCGTCATCCCGCGCGGAGCCAAGCATGCGCCCATCCTCCTGACGCGCACTCCCTACCACGCGTCGATGCGGGCCGAGCGCATGCCCTCGACGCACATGCTGGCCATCTTGCCGGAGGGCGATGAGGTGTTCGTCGCCGAGGGCTACATCCGCGTCTTCCAGGATGTCCGCGGCAAGTACGATTCGGAAGGCGAGTACTTCATGACCCGTCCCCTGCGGGGGCCGCTCAACTCCAGCACCACCGACAATTCTACCGACGCGTATGACACCATCGACTGGCTGGTGAAGAACGTCCCAGAGTCCAACGGCAAGGTGGGAATGCTGGGGAGCTCCTATGAGGGCTTCACGGTGGTGATGGCGCTGGTGCATCCGCATCCGGCGCTGAAAGTAGCCGCGCCCATGAGCCCGATGGTCGATGGCTGGATGGGCGACGACTGGTTCCACTTCGGCGCGTTCCGTCAATCCAACTTCGACTATTTCACACTCCAGACCACGCAGAAGGGTGAGGGCGACCGTGTCGTCCGCTCGGGATATGACGACTACGAGAATTTCCTCCGCGCAGGTTCGGCCGGCGACTTTGCCCGCGCCGCGGGCCTGGAGCAACTGTCGTGGTGGCGCAAGATCGAAGAGCATCCGGCATACGACTTTTTCTGGCAGGACCAGGCGCTCGATAAGATCATGGCGGCGCAGCCCCTGAAGGTGCCGACCATGTGGATCCAGGGCTTGTGGGACCAGGAAGACATGTGGGGAGCGATCCACTGCTATCTGGCGGTCGAGCCGAAAGACCACGCCAACGACATGAACTTCCTGGTGATGGGCCCGTGGCGGCACAGCGGCGTCAACTACGACGGCTACTCCCTCGGCCCGCTCAAGTGGGAGGGCGACACGGCGCTGCAATTCCGCCGCGACGTTCTCAGGCCGTTCTTCGATCAGTATTTGAAAGACGGCGCGCCCAAAGCGGACACTCCCCCGGTGTTCATCTACAACACCGGCGAGAATCACTGGGACCGGCTGAAGTCCTGGCCTCTGGCGTGTGAGACCGGCTGCCCGTCCAGCTCCCGCCATCTTTATTTAGCGGCGGGCTTCGGTCTGTCGTTCACCGAACCCGCCGAGCGCGACCCAAGCGCACCCGCGGGCCATGATGAATACGTCTCCGATCCCGCGAAGCCCGTGCCGTACCAGCCGCGCCCCGTCCGCTTTGCCGACCACGACGCTTGGACACATTGGCTGCTCCTCGACCAGCGGACGGTCGCCGATCGCTCCGATGTGCTGGCGTATTCCACGCCGCCGCTCACCGAACCGCTGCGCATCAGTGGCGCGCCGGTGGTGAACCTGGTGGCCTCTACCAGCGGCACCGACAGCGACTGGGTGGTCAAATTGATCGACGTTTACCCCGACGAGGTCCCGAGCCAGCCGGAGATGGGCGGCTATCAACTCGGCATCGCGATGGACATCTTTCGCGGACGCTATCGCGAGAGTTTCGAGACGCCGAAGCCGATCGCTTCGAACACGCCGCTTACTTACAAATTCATCTTGCCGACCGCCAATCACGTGTTTCTCCCTGGCCACCGGATCATGGTGCAGGTGCAGTCGAGCTGGTTTCCGCTCTACGATCGCAACCCGCAGACCTTCGTGCCCAACATCTTCTTCGCCAAACCCGAGGACTACATAAAGGCGACCCAGCGTGTCTATCACGCCGTGGGTGCGGCCAGCTTCATTGACTTGCCGGTGGTCCCGGACAAGTAGCGTCATGGCGCCCAAGCCCCAACCAACAGCGCTTCCGCACGCCGCCGGCAAGCCGCTCGTCAGCGAGAAAGCCGAGCGCTTCACCGAGTCGGTGATCCGCGACATGACGCGGCAGGCGCAGCTTTACCGCGCCATCAACTTGGCGCAGGGATTCCCTGACTTCCCGGCTCCGGCGGAGATCAAGCGCGCGGCGCAGGAGGCCATCGCCGCCGACGTGAATCAGTACGCCATCACCTGGGGCTCCCGCTCGCTGCGCCACGCCATCACAGCGAAGTTGAAGAAGTGGCAAGGAATGGAGATCGATCCCGAGGCCGAGATCACGGTCTGCTGCGGCTCGACCGAGGCCATGATCGCGTCGCTGCTGGCCATCACCAACGCCGGCGACGAGATCGTCGTCTTCGAGCCGTTCTATGAGAACTACGGCCCGGACGCCATCCTCTGCGGCGCGCGCCCGCGCTTTGTGACCCTGCATCCGCCCGCGGATCCGGCAGGAGAATGGTGTTTCGACGAGCGCGAGCTGCGCGCGGCCTTTGGTCCACACACCAAGGCCATCATCCTGAACACGCCCAACAATCCCACCGGCAAGGTCTTCACGCGCGCGGAACTGGAATTCATCCGCGACCTGTGCGTAGAATTCGGCGCGCTGGCCATCACCGACGAGATCTACGAGCACATCCTCTATCACGGCGCCCGGCACGTTTCGATCGCCACGCTCGACGGCATGCGCGAGCGCACCATCACCATCAACGGCATGTCGAAGACCTACAGCGTGACCGGCTGGCGGGTGGGCTGGGCAGTCGCCACGCCGGCGCTGACCAACGCCATCCGCAAGGTGCATGACTTCCTGACCGTGGGTGCGCCGGCGCCGTTGCAGGAGGCGGGTGCGACCGCGCTCAACTCGCCGGATAGTTATTACGAAGCGCTGGCGGCGGCGTATCGCGCGCGCCGTGACCGGTTGCTGCCGGCGCTGCGTCAGGCAGGATTTAAGACGTTCGTCCCGCGCGGCGCCTACTACATCATGACCGACATCGGCGGGTTCGACTTTCCAGACGACGTGAGCTTCGCGCAGCACTTGGTGAAAAATATTGGTGTGGCCTCGGTGCCGGGTTCCAGCTTCTACAGCCGTCCGGAGCTGGGTGCGCGCCAGGTGCGCTTCGCCTTCTGCAAGACCGACGCTACGCTGGATGAAGCCGTACGGCGGCTGCTGAAACTGCGCAAGAGCTAGACTAGCTCAGCCGCCGAAAGCACGGAGGATGCAAACTGTTTGAAGGTGTCATCCTTCGCGAGCTTGAGGCGATCCGCGGGCGTCCGAGCCCGCTGCCGAAATCCTGAGCGAAGCGAAGGACCCGGCGAGCGGAGGATCTGGAGAGCAGGCCTTCGCCACCGAGCCAGGTAACGCAGACGACATCGTCAGATTCTCCCGCCTCCCTTTGGTCGGCGGAAGAATGACGTTCAGAAATTTTCATGAATTTCGCCGAGCTCTCCAAGCTCGAGCTGCACGGCCATCGCGACTGCCCAAGCGGGTCCAGCGACAGGCGTGGATGGTTCCTGAACCTGGAATGAGTGTGAGTCTCTACGCTTTGTGGCCGGACGCGGAAGCGGCCTCGGAGGGACCCACGCCGGCGACCGGCTTGGCGGGTGAGGCTTCGCCCGGACGGGGCACCCTGACGCCCTGCAGCAGGCGGTGATGGATGCAGTACAGCGCCAACTCCAGGCGGTCGGAGACGCCGAGCTTGTCATACACCTTGCGCAGGTAATTCTTCACCACCTGCTCGGTGGTGCCGACCTCGGTGGCGATCTCCTTGTTCTTCATGCCCTGGGTGACGCAGGCCACAATGAGCAGTTCCTTGTCGGTGAGGCGTCCCTTGGGCTTGGCGGCACCGGGATGGGCGGTCTGGGTACGGTAGGCCTCGATGACCCAGTTGACGCCCTGGTTGTCCAGCCAGGTCTCGCCCTCGGCCACCTTGCGCACGCACTTGATGAGCAGCTCCGGAGCGACGGAGCGCTTGATGATGCCGCGCACGCCGCGGCGCAGGTATTCCACCGTGTCGTCCTCGTCCGACTCGCCGGCAATGATGATCAGCTTGGCGTTAGGAGCGCGCTTCTGGACCTCGGCCACCGCCCCGGCGGGATTGGGCGAGAGGGCGGATTCCATGAGCACAACGTCGGGTTCGAAGCGGCTGGCGGCGGCCAGCGTCTGCCCCAGGCTTTCCGCTTGAGCCACCACCCGCAGGTCATCTTCCAGGGCGAAGATCTTGCGAATGCCCACGCGGTAGATCGCCTGGCTGTCGGCAATCAGGATTTTGATGGGATTAGGCGCGGAGCCTGTCGCCTGAACCGGCGCGGCCGGCTTCTCCGGCTGCTGGCTGTTCCCTGGCTTGGCTGGTTCGTTCCCCATTTGTGGCTGCCCGCCTTACGACCGGCTCGTTCCCCCTCAGGCACGCTCGAAACGGTACTCGTCGATCACGGCTGCCACGGCGCGCCGCGAACCTTCATCGGAGCAGCGCACTACCCGCCCCACGCACTGCACGCTCACGTCATTGGGAGTGCCCAGGACCGCAGCCGGCAACGAGATGTTGAACTCGATGCGCGAGCCCACCGCCATGGCCGCATCCATATAGAAGAGCACCCCGCCGGCGGAGATGTCCTTGGTTTCCGCCGATAACTGGGCCGCTTCATCCGCCCGCACCTCCACCGGCAGCTTGATGGGAAAACGCGTCGAACTCCGCAGATCTTCCGTTTTAGTCATGAATGGCCTTTAAACACAATAATGATAGCGTGACTCATCTCTTTTACACCCGGGGCGCGGCTTTCGAGAAGTTACTTAAGGGTAACGCAACCTAGAATTTGGTTACCTCGGTAAAGTTGAAACCCTGCACCTTCATGGGCGGCACCACCATGTCGAACGATTCCTCGCCGCTGGCCCGCACCGGCGTGCCCATCTCGGTGACATTGCTCAGCATGTGGATGAGGCTCTGGTTGAAGCGGAAGTTGCGCAAGCCGTGGCGGAGCTTGCCCTCCTCGATCCAGAAAGTGCCGTCGCGGGTCATGCCGGTGAGGATCTTCTCGTAGGGATCGACTTCGCGGATATACCAGCAGCGGGTCACCAGGATGCCGCGCTCGGTGGAGGCGATCATCTGCTCGAGGGTGCGCCGCGAAGCCTCGGGACCGGCCTCGAACACGATGTTCATGGGTGCTTCGCCAATCTCGTTGGGCAGCGGGAACCCGTGACCCGTCGGGCCAATGCGCCCGACCTTGGCGGCGTGCTCCGATTTCTTCATCTTCTCCGCGGTAGCGCGCGCATACACCAGGTTTGTGACCACGCCGTTTTCGACCAGCCGGACCTGGTGGCGATGGACACCTTCACCGTCGAAGGGCGCGCCCGATTGCAGCGGATGGTACACGTCGTCGTTCACGGTAATGTTCTCGCCGAACAGCTTGGCGCCCACACGGTTGGTGAGGAACGATCGCTGATCGAGGACGGCCAGCCCGCCAAAATCGAAGAACATGTAACCCACCAGGTCGAGCACCGCGGCCGGCTCCAGGATCACCGTGTACTTGCCCGGCGGGACTTCGCGCGGCGAGGCGGAATCGCGCGCCTTGCGGGCGGCGGTTTCCGCCAGCGCTACCGGATCGAGATTGCGCGAGTCGGGCGAGTTCGCCTTCTGCCAGCCCGAGGAATCACCCGCCAGCATGGTGATTGAAACCTCCGACAACGTTCTGGGCATGGAAGGTGGAGAGCCCGCGCGAGTTCATGATGGCCTCCACCGACCGCGAACTGGAGAAGATGCCGGCGGTGGTGAGATTGTTCTTCCTGGCGATGCCAACAATGCTCTCGACGGCGCTGGCCCGGTCTTCCGGGGTGAGCGCCGCCGTGTTCTCGAAGTCGCGCTCCGTCGGAGGGCCGTCGGTCATCGACGCTGGCGCCATGGGCAGCAGATCGCGGTCCTCAACCTGCACTTCGGTCATGGCCTCGGCGGATTCCACCGCGCGGCGCAGGCTCGCTTCGTCGAGCTTGTTGGTGGTGGCGCGCGCGGTCTTGCGGCCGATCACGGTGCGCACCGAAACCACGTAGTTCTCCTCCTCGATGTTCTGGTGGATGGTGTTGTTGGCGAATCGCGTCAGCGCGGAGTGGCCGCCGGCAATGAGCATTTCCATCCCGTCCGCATTGCAGTGGCGGCTCAGGCGCAGGAAGATCTCTTCGGCTTGTTCATGAGTGAGCATTTCGCTTCGAGCTTCGTGAGTTGCCATTGGCTTCTAGCTTCTAGCTACTAGCCTCTAGCCTGGAGCTAGTAGCTAGGGGCTATGTTCCCTTATATGCACTTCCAACTTTCACCTGCTTGAACCTTGCCGGCGAGGCGCCGTGTCCGGTGCCCATGGTCTGCATGGGCTGGCCTTTGCCGCAATTGGGCGTGCCCCACAGCGTCCACTGGTCGCGCGAGCAGATCGCGTCCATGGAATTCCAAAACTCGGTGGTAATGCCGGAGTAGGACGGATTTTTCAGCATGCGTCCCAATTTGCCTCCCTGGATTTCCCATCCGATCTCGGTGCCGAACTGAAAGTTGTAGCGCTTGTCGTCGATCGACCAGGAGCGGTTGGTCTGGAAGAAGATGCCGTGATCGGTGGAGGCGATCAGCTCGTCGAGGGTCAGCGGCTTGGCGCCCGGCCGAATGCTGATATTGGTCATGCGGATGAGCGGAATCCGGTTCCAGCCTTCGGCGCGCATGGTGCCGCTGGAGTGATTCTCGCCGATGGCGGACGCGGTATCGCGCGACGAAAGATACCCGGTGAACAGCCCGTTGGTGATGATGGGCGTGCATTGCGCGGGCACGCCTTCGTCGTCGTACTTGAACGTTCCCAGGCCGGGTCCGTGTTCCGGGGTGGCATCGGCGACGACGTTGACCAAATCGCTGCCGTAGCGCAGGTGGCGCAGCTTGTCGGTGGTGAGGAACGAGGTCCCGGCAAAATTAGCTTCCATGCCAAGCACCCGGTCGAGTTCGATGGGATGGCCCACCGACTCGTGAATCTGCAGCCCGAGCTGCGAGGAATCCAGGATGATGTCAAAAGTCCCTTCCGGGCACTGGTCGGCTTTGTGCAGCGCGACTGCCTCTTCCGCGATGCGGCGCGCGTTCTCCACCAGCTTCAGTTCCTCAATCAGCTCGTATCCTTTGTTCTGGTACTGCCCGCCGAACGAGTTGGGATAGGAGCGCTTATGGATCTCCGTCCCCGCAAACGCGTAAGCGGCGTAGCCCGCGCCGGTGATGAACTTGGTCTGATGGATGTCCGAGCCGATGGAAGAGTAGAACCACTGTTCGTAGCGGCGGAAGCTGAACAGCGCTTCGGCCAGCGTGACGCCTTCGACGGAGCGCAACTCGGAATCAACTTTCAGCAGCAGCTCGATATTGTCGGCGATCGAGGTGCTGAAGGGATCAATCTTGTACGGCGTGGTCCACTCGTCCACGTAGGCCTTCTCGGGCGCGAGCTGCAACTCGTGCTGCTTGACGCGGGCGGAGGCGCGCGCCACCTCGACGGCGCGGGCGGCGGTGGTCTCGACCGAGGCGCGAGAAAGGTCTTGCGTGGCGGCGAAACCCCAGGCGCCATCGGCGATGACGCGGATGCCCACGCCCAGCGACTCCGAATTCGACGCGTGACCCACCTTGCCGTTCTTGGTGGCGATGGTGCGGGCGCGCTCATCCACCACGCGCAGGTCGCAGTAGCCGGCCCCGCGGCTCTGCGCCGTGTCCAGAATCCAGGAAGCGATATCCTTCATGCTGACGTGTCCTTGGCCCAACCACATCCGGGTCGCAAACTTAGGATGATAAATGCTGGGAGGGATTCTGTGTGGCGGCGAGCCAGAATTTTTCCACAACCTGTCCCGAAATCACACGGCCCGAAGAGGGAGGGCATCCGTCACACAAGCTGTGGCGCATCGCGGCGGAAGAACTGCTTCACCTCGTTCCAGTCAAGCGGTACGAGCATGTGCGGCATCGGATCCCGCTCGGCGTCGTCAAAGAAGGTTAGGGATTTCAGAATGTGAAGCCTGTTGTGGCTGGTTTGAGCGTACTTGCGGTCGAACCACTGCAGGAGGTTGGAAAGGCCGAAGCGCTGGGCGGAGATGTACAGGTCTACGAAATCGCGCTTCGTGCCACGGCTCCCGATGGCGCTTATCTTCATGCAGGCGATGTCGCGCGGGTCCGCGACGGGG
The DNA here is from genome assembly GCA_963808725.1 of uncultured Acidobacteriota bacterium. Classification (GTDB taxonomy): domain Bacteria; phylum Acidobacteriota; class Terriglobia; order Terriglobales; family Acidobacteriaceae; genus JAHFUA01. Next base: position 375,417 of record CAWEGO010000001.1, read on the forward strand.
ACCTGAAGAAACTGGGAAAACGGAAACAACACCGGGTAGGCGTATCCAAGAAAACTCACCTTCGATCCCTGGATGGTAGCGTGCAGCGTATGCGGACTCTTTGCGACCAGCGAGAAGTCGGCCAACGCCTGCAGTTGCTGGAGCAGGGAATCTTCGTCAAAGAGTTCCGCTGCAAAGAAGTCCAGGTCGCGCGACAACCGATGGCCAAATTGGAGGGCAAGTCCGGTCCCGCCGGCGAGGTAAAAGCGGTCAAGCAATTTCGCATCCTGGAGAACGCGCAGCGCTCCTGCGGTCGAATCGGTGACCACCTCGTGGTGCCACGCCACGCCTTCATGATTTGCCACGGCAGTTTCCTTGAAAAGAGGGACGGGCTTGCGTAGGGTTAGCCGGCCTTGTCGAGAGCTGCAACCTCGCCGGGAGGAATCCCGTACACGAGCGCCCAGAAGTTGGCAGACTTTCGCGAGAGACGCCGTTCCGTGCGCAGCACCCTTCGAATCTCGGCCTCGGAAAATGTCTGCCGCAACCACTCCACTGCCGGTTCGTCCCCATACTCCAAGACCCGGAAAATCGTATAGTCGGGGTAGGCCGTGGGGTCGAAAGTAGCAAGATTAGTATCCCAGAATAACGTTTGTAAGTTACTCGGAATCATGCACTTATGAGTATAGGCCAAGGTGTGGCCAAGTCAACCGCCAACCCGTGCGCAACCGCAGAGCGGCTAGTGCTTGACCAGCTCGTCGGAGAGCAAACGTGCTTTGAGCGCCAGGTTGTGCGCGCGCACCCCGTCGGAGCTGGCCGTGGCCTCGCGCGACTGCTTCATGTATTCCTTGATCTGGGCGACCATCGCCTGCTCCTGCGGACTGAGCGGGCGGTTGATGCTCTTCAGGTTTCCCTCCGTGGACTGCAGCAGTTGTTCCGTGGTCTGTTTGTTCCCCGACGAAGAGTCTTCCAGGGCCACGCCGGCCGCGAGCTGCCCTTGCGAGTTGGGCGCGCTGCCTTCCTCGATCACCAGCTTGCTGGTCTGGGTGGGAGCGGGCGCAGTCGATTGCTGCTGGCCCTGGGACGGAGCCGCGGGCGGGGCGTGCGGAGGGGAGGGCGGTTTGACTGGCGGCACGGTGACCACCTCGGTGTCCGGTTCGCTAAAGCTGGCGCCGGGGGGCACGATCCAGGTCTCGGCCTTCATCCCGCTCGTGCTGCTGGTGCGGGTTTCGATACGGCTGGAATCGATGCCCTTCTCCTTCGCCAGGTAATCCTTGGCGCTGGCTGCGCGCTGGGCCGCTAGGTTCGCCGATTTCACCTCCTTGGGTTCCGCAAAGCCGACGATCACGGCGCGCGAGTCAGTTTCGCGTTGCAGCCGCGCCGCCGCCTCATCGAGCGTGGCCTTGGCGGCAGCGTCCAGGCGGGCGCTGTTGCGCTGGGAGGCGATCTCGCTCAGCTTGCTGGCCTGCGGCGGCGGAGGGGGCTGTGTTTCCACCGATGCTGGGGCAGGAGGCGCTGGCGCCGGCTCAGGCTGTACGGTCGGAGCCTGCCCCTGCTGCGGCACCGGCGGCGCCTGCTTCCTGAAGGGGCAGCCGGAGAGCGACGCGAGCAGAGCCGCAATCCCAATCAACGATAGCTGGCGTTTCATCTATCCTCTTAGATTACCTGAAGCCGCGCCTCCCCGTACCATCCTTAACCCAGCGGACGCGCCGCGACCTCCTGGGGAGCTTCCACCTCCGCTGTGAAGAGCGGGAAGCGCAACCGGAAGGTGGTGCCTTGTGCTTCTACGGAATCGTATTCCACCGAGCCGTTGTGCAATTGCATGACGCGATAAGCCATGGCCAGCCCGATGCCGCTGCCGTTCTTTTTGGTGGTGAAATAAAGGTTGAAGATCTTGTCCCGGACTTCCTGCGGGATGCCGGCGCCGTGGTCGCAAATCTCCAGTTGTGCGTCATCGCCGGCGATTCTTCCCACCAGCGTCAGCTCCCCGCCGCCGGGCATGGCCTGCACACCGTTGAGCACGATGTTGAGCACCGCCTGCTTCACCAGGTCGGCGTCTACTTTGACGGTCAGGCTTTCGCGGGGGAAGTCGCGCACGATGCTGACGCCGTGCCGCTCGGCGTCGGGCTGAGCCAGCACCACCACCTCGTCCACCAGCCGGCGCAGGTCGATGTCAGCCAGCCGCAGCTCCACCGGGCGGGTGAAGTCGACCAGCGTCTGGACCACGCGGTCCAGCCGCTGGATTTCGCTGCCGATCACGTCGATGTGCCGCCGGGTATCGGGATCGAGCTGTTGCAGCTTCTGCCGCAGAACTTCCAAGTGCACGACGATGGCGTTGATCGGGTTCTTAACCTCATGAGCCACTCCCGAGGTCAGCCGGCCGATGGCGGCCAGGCGGCGCGAGAGTTCGATCTCGTCCTCGATGCGGCGCACCGACTCGGCGTCGCGCAGGGTAAGCAGCGCTCCGATGCGCTCGCCGCGCTCCTCGATGAAGTCGAGTGAGACCTGCAGCCGCGTGCCGCTTTCGCTCATCACCTCGCGGCCGGAGAGCGGCTGATGGCGTTCGAAGCATGCCAGTACCAGCCGGCCCAGCCGGGTGTCGGTGCTGAAGATCTCGCTGACGCTATGCCCAAGCATCTCTTGGCGCGGCTTGCCCACAAACCCTTCCACCGACGCGCTCACCAGCACGGCGCGCAAATCGCGCGTGAACAGCATGACGCCATCCTGCAGGTTGGCCATGATCTGGTCGAGGTTCTCCTTCAAGGCGGAGAAGACTTCCTTGACATCGCGCATCTGCCGGCCCAGGCGGTCGATCTTGGTAGTGACCACGCCGTATTCGTCGCTGCGCTGCCGTTCTTTTCCGCTCGGCTCCTGGCCCGCGCTCAGCAGGTCGAGGCGGCGGTTGATGGCTTCCAGCGGCTTCAGCGCCAGGTTGGAGAGGCTGGCGGCCAGCACCAGCGACCCCAGGATGGCCAGCAGCGAGAACACCACCGAGGCGCGCAGTTGTTGTCGCAGCGTGTCTTTGAGGAAGGTGGTGGAGATGCCGACGCGGATGGCGCCGAAAGGCTGCTTGCCCCGCACCAGCGGGATGCGCAGCTCATACACCTGCGGACCACCGAACACTACCTCCATCTGTCGGCGGAAGCTGCCGTGGACCACCGAAAGCAGCTCCTCACGCTGGGGAATGGTCTTGCCAATTTGATCGGTGTCGGTGTGCAGCAGCGCGCGCCCGCCGGCATCCACGATGGAAACGTCGTAGATGGTGGGCGAGTATCCGATCGCGGCTTTCAGCAGCGAGTTCAGCCCGGGATAGCTCTCCAAGGTCTCTTGCAGCACCGGCCGCATCGCCTCCGGATCGTCAAAGTTGATCCGGGAATTGCTGAGGTCGACCTCGAGCGCGTCGCGCGTGAGCTGGAAAACCTGGTGGCCGACGAAATCGGCGTCCGCGTAGGCGTTCTCCAGGGCTTGCCGCACGGTGCGCGAGATATAGATGGTGGAAAATGTGGCCACCACCGCCATCACCATCCCGCTGATGGCCAGCACGAGCTTGGTTTTGAGGCGAAGACGCATAACTGCAGGCTCTTAGCTCTTGGCTTGAAACTTTACACCTGCGGATGGGTGAACCAGCGGGAACCTACGTTCCGGTTTCCGCGGCTGCTTCCGCCACCGATCCATACTCCTTCAGTTTATTGTGCAAGGTCTTCAGGCTGATGCCCAGAATCTCGGCGGCGCGGGTCTTGTTATTGTTGGTGGCTTCGAGAGTTTTCAGAATCAGCAGTTTCTCGGCCTCTTCCACGGTGGTGCCCACGCCGAGGCGAACGGCATTGGCCTCCTGCACCGCGGGCCGCGGCGTGACGCTGCCAAAGCCCGGCGGCAGGTGCTTGATCTCGACCGTCGAGGCTTCGCAGACGATCACCGCGCGCTCCAGCGTGTTGCGCAACTCGCGCACATTGCCCGGCCAGGCGTAATTGTGGAACAGGCTCATCACCGGGTCGGCCACGCTGGTGACGTGCCGCTGGTGCTTGTGGTTGACGTCCGCCAGCAGGGCTTCCACCAGTTGCGGAACGTCTTCCTTGTGTTCGCGCAGCGGCGGCATGTGGATGTTGAAGACGTTCAGCCGGTAATAGAGATCGTTGCGCAGGTGACCGCTCGCCACCGCCTCTTCCGGAACCTTGTTGGTGGCGGCGAGCACGCGCACGTCCACCTCGGTTTCCACCTTGCTGCCCAGGCGGCGGAACTTGTGGTCTTCCAGCACGCGCAGCAGCTTGGCTTGGGTAGCTACCGGCATCTCGCCGATCTCGTCCAGCAGCAGCGTGCCTTCCTCGGCCAGTTCGAAGCAGCCGGCGCGGCGCTCCATCGCCCCGGTGAAGGCGCCCTTCTCGTGGCCGAAAATTTCGCTTTCGATCAAAGTTTCCGGAATGGCGGCACAGTTGATGGCAACGAAGGGTTTCGCTTTGCGCGGGCTCAGGTTGTGGATGGTGCGCGCCACCAGCTCTTTGCCGGTGCCGCTCTCGCCTGTGATCAGCACCGACGCGGTGGAAGGCGCCACCAGGTCGATGAGCCGGAAGATCTCCTGCATCTTCTTGGACGCTCCCACCAGCGCGCCCAGCACCCCGGTATCGCGCAGCTTGCGGCGCGTGACTTCCAGCTCCACCGAGGTTTCCCGCAGCCGCGCCGCGTTTTGCAGGATGTTGCGCAGGCGCTGCACGTCCACCGGCTTCTGGATGTAGTCGTAAGCGCCCATCTTCATGGCTTGGACGGCGGAATCCACGCTGCCTTGCGCGGTCAGCAGGATCACCGCCACGGTCTGCGGCTCCTCCGCCAAACGTTGCAGCAAGCCCATGCCGTCCAGCCGCGGCATCTTCAGATCGGTGATGATGAGGTCGGGCCCCCAGGCGGCAGCCTTCTCCAATCCCTCCACGCCGTCGCAGGCGGTCTCAGTGCGATAGCCCCAGGCCGCGATCAACTCCGCCAAGCCGGCGCGCTCGTTCTCTTCGTCATCGACAATGAGGATCTTTTCCTGACTCATGGGAGACTCGACCTATTATCGGAGCCAGCCTGCCGTGGCCGCAAGCCGGAAAGACCTGGGGAAACGCCGGACCCGGCGATTCCCTGAATGAGATGCGGGGAACGGAACCGGCGTCGAAGCGGCAGACCTGTAAACCGTTAATCTGGACAACGGCACGCCGTGCTGCGGCGCGTAGCCAATCAGTAAACCAAATATTTGGCACTGATCTAATTCCGTGTTGCTGCTGTTGCTGCTGACGCTGAACCTTGGCCCGGAATCGGCGCTCCGATAGCCGCATTGCGCTTGAAAATATGTCGGGCCGTTTCGAGTTCCGATACCCGCTTTTTTGCTTCGCTCAGCTTTTCTTCGATGTCCCTTACTACTTGATTCCAAAACACTTGCCGATTGTTTAAATCGCCTTTTATTTTCCTTGACTTTGATTTAAGCACAGCTTAAAATTCTCCTGTTATGGCGCTTAACTACAGAGAGATGTTCGACGCGGTGCAGAAGGAAATCGTGGCGAAGAAGCGAGAGCTGGGCGAGTGTATGAATCGCGTCGAACGACTGGAAGATGAGATTGCTGGCCTTGAGCAGTCTGCTGCCGGATTCGCAAAGACGCTCGGTGAGCAGTACGTTGCAGAGGATGCGCTCGGGCTCACGGATGCCGTGCGGCGCGTATTCCGCCAGAATCAGGGAAGGGGTTTCACCGCCCTTGAGGTGAGAGACGAACTCAAAAACATGGGCTATGACCTCACGCAATTCGGCAATCACATGGCGTCCATCCACGCCGTGATTAAGCGATTGGATGGGCGTGATCTCCGCGCTACTGGAAATCGAAGTGACGGCAAACAGGTCTATGAATTGAACTTGCCAAAGGTGTCGAAAGCCCCGCCCCCGCCGACGGAGGTTGGACGGCGATGAGTTTGGCGTCCAATACGAAACGCCCTGCGCTGGACCCGCAGAGCGTCTCAGAAGGGAGGAAACGCAGTGAAGATCGTCATTGTGATTCGCTTCACTGCCGGTCAACCCACGGTGGAAATAACCGTTGTTCCACCTTAGATCGTTAACCTGAAGCACCGCGACTCCTGCGCTAACAGGGGTCGCGGCTAATCCAGAAAGCGGAGCGACCCGCGATCTAGACACAAAGCCATTGTGGGCTTTCGCTCCGCAGAAATCAAGCGGAGAGAGCCCATGACCTGCCGAGTTTGCCAGCACCAAGCTAAGAAGTTCGGAACCTACGGGAAGCGCCGAATCCAGCGCTACCGCTGCACTTCCTGCCGTGCCACGTTTTCTGAACCGACACCCAAGCTCGGGACGCACTACACCGATCCCGAGACTGCCGAGAAAGTCCTGAGCATGATGCTGGAGGGCATGAGCGTGCGGGCGATCTCCCGGCTCACTGGCCTGCACCTGCAAACGATCCTGTCGCTGATGAACACAGCGGCGGAACGCGCAAGCGTGGTGTTCGATACCGCCGTGCGCGGCGTGCGCCCCAAGTTCGTGCAGCTCGACGAGCTGTGGTGCATGGTCGGCTGTCACGGAAAGCGCGTGACGGCAGACGCGCCGCCGGGATGGGGCGATCAGTGGGTTTGGCTGGCGCTCGATAGCGACAGCAAAATGATTCTGTCGTATCACATCGGCGGCAGGAATGCTGCGAACGCCTACGCTTTCGTGCGCGATCTGAGTCAGCGCACGGTGGGCAGATTCCAAATCACTACTGACGCATTGCGCGGCTACGTGGGAGCAATCGAGGAATGGTACGGAGCGGACATCGACTTCGCGCAATTGCAGAAGGTCTATGGGCGCTTGGAGGCAGGCCCAGAATGGTACGGCGGCGGCAAGGTCATAGCGGCAGTCCCTAAGCTGAGAACCGGCAACCCTGATTTTTCCCGCATCTCCACATCCCACATCGAACGGGCTAACCTCACTGTTCGGATGCACCTTCGCAGGTTTGCTCGCAAGACAAACGCCATCAGCAAGACGCTTCCCAATCTCAGGGCAGCCGTGGCGCTGTTCGTGACGTGGTACAACCTCTGCCGGGTAAACAGCGCCGTCAGGGTGACTCCTGCGATGCAGGCCGGAATCACCGATCATGTTTGGAGCTTGCATGAGCTTATCTGTTAACCCTCGATGCACTAGCAACACGGATTCCACGCAGTACCAAATATTTACTTGACTTTTCGCGCCGAGCCGTTCCCGTGTACAATCGTTGGCCGGTCGGAGCGCGTTCTTGCGCGCCATCCGTCGCAGTCTCTCAGTTGTTGATGGTAATCGCGGTATCGAAGATTGGGAGGTAAGACCATGTCACTTCGTAGTGAGGGTTTCCCCGTCCGCGTGCTGCTGCTCGCGATCGTGGTGGGAGTAGTTGCCATCGGCACGATAGCAATGGCGCAGTCGTCAGATAACCCGCAGCCCAAAGTCGAAATTTTCGGCGGATATTCATTCCTGCATCCCGGCGTCAGCGTGGATGGAACTTCCGCAAACCTGGAGAACATGCCGGAAGGGTGGGGCGCCGCCGCCACCTTCAATGTCCTGCCTCACTTCGGCCTGACGGCCGATTTTGGCGGTAATTATCACACCTTCAAGACTACCGACGCACAGTTGGGCGGCGTCGACGTCCACCTGGGAACGATTATGTTCGGGCCGCACGTCGAGGCCCGCACGTCGCACTTCACCCTCTTCGGGGAGGGCCTGTTTGGTTTGCACCGTGTAGCGGTCACGAATGTGGCGGGGGTTTCGCCGGACAACGCCTTCGGCCTGGCCGTAGGCGGCGGAGTGGATGCGCACGTCGCCCGACACATCGATATCCGTCTGGGGGAGTTGGACTACGTTCATTCCAAACACACGTTTGACACCGACGAGAATGTGACCTTCAACAGCATTCGCTACCGCGCCGGCGTCAACATCCTGTTGGGAGTGACGCCGCCCGGACCTCCGCCCAGCGCCAGTTGCAGCGCGGAGCCGACAGATGTCTATGCCGGGGAGCCCGTCACGGCGACCGCTCACGCTATGAACTTCAACCCCAAGCGCACGCTCAGCTATAGCTGGAGCGGCAGCGGGGGCAAGCTCAGTGGCAAGGGTTCGACCGCCAGCGTTGACACCGCCGGCCTGGCGCCCGGCAGCTACACCGTCGGCGCCACCATCACCGACGGCCACAAGGGCGAGGCCAGTTGCCACGCCAGCTTCACCATCAAGGAGCGGCCCAAGAATCCGCCGCAGGATCCTCCTGCTCCGCCAGTCCGTCCTCGGTGAGGGCAGGAACCCCCGCCACGATCACCTGCAATTGCAGCAGCCCGGACAACGCGCCTGATTATCCGGTGACGGCCAGCATCGGCAACTGGTCGGCCACCGGCGGTAGCATCAGCGGCAGCGGCAACACCGCTACGCTGGATACCACGGGGGCATCGGCGGGTCCGATTACGGCTACCGCCACCTGCACCGACAGCCGCGGCCTGAGTTCCCGGGCCACCGCCTCGGTCAATGTGGAGGTGCCGCCACCGCCGCCGCAAGCCAGCAAAAACGAGATCACCTTCAAGCGCAACAGCGCACGCGTGGACAACACCGCCAAGGCCATCCTGGACGACGTGGCCCTGCGGCTGCAACGCGAGGCGGATGCGCGCGCCGTGATCGTCGGCTTTGCTGATCCCAAGGAACTGAAACCGGAGAAACTGGCCGCGGAACGCGCCGCCAACGCCAAGGCGTACCTCACCAAGGAAAAGGGCATCGATCCCGGCCGCATCGAGATCCGCACCGGCAGCGGTGGCGGGATGAAGGCGGAGATCTGGTTCGTGCCCGCCGGCGCCAGCTTCAACGAGCCGGGCACCGAGGTGGTTACCACGCCGCCGACCAAGGCCCCTTATGGCCGGCACGCCGCCCACAAGAAGACGACAACCCAATAGCCGCAAGTTGCGGCAGGAACCAGGGCCGGTCCCAGCGACCGGCCCTTTTTTTGTGGATTTTTAGCGCCGCTAAGCGTGCGTTGCCGGATGGAGGGGAAGATCGCGCAAAGGATAATCCACGACGATAAGCTTCCCGCGCGAGATCGCCTTGACGGCATGCAGCGTGTTAGGTGGAACGATTCCGACTAAGCCAGGAACCAGGCGCTGGGTAACGCCGTTGATGGTGATTTCCAGTTCGCCTTCGATAACTTCGTAAACTTCTTCCTGTGGGTGGGAATGCTCATGGATCGACGCGCCCGCGTCGAACTCGTAATGCGCGAAGGTCATGCTGGGAGAATTGAAATAGCGGCCTCTCCAGCCCGGCAACCGTTCGACCGCTGGCAGTTTACTGGTATCGATGTAGCTCATCCCACCCTCAGCGCTTGGGGTGTGATTCTACCGCAAAGCGGGGCGTGACCGGCTCTCGAAGGAAGTGTGCGAAGCGACGGTGCCCCACATCTGCCCGCAGTTGGCAGATGTGGGTGTTTCCGCGCCTGAGTGATACTCTCTCCGGCATGCCTTACGGGCTGAAGCGGTACCAACAATCCAAGCAGTGTCATTTCGTGACGTTCAGTTGTTATCGGCGGCGGCCGCGTTTGCGAGACGGCCGGCTTTACGACCTATTTGTCAATTGTCTGGAGCGGACGCGGACCAAGTATCGTTTTCGGCTGTACGGATATGTCGTCATGCCCGAACACGTGCACTTGCTGATGAGCGAGCCCGAGCGCGAGGTGCTGGCCACGGCCATCCAGGCTCTGAAGATTTCGGTCGCACGCCGGGCCATGAGCCATGGGGCGGAACACGATGCCCCTTTGTGGCAGAAACGCTACTACGACCACAATGTACGCAATTACGAAAGCTTTGTCCGGAAGCTGCGCTACGTTCATCGTAATCCGGTAAAGCGCGGCTTGGTAGAGCAGCCCGAGGACTGGAAGTGGAGCAGCTTCCGACATTACGCTACGGCCGAGATCGGGCCGGCGGAGATCGAGTCGCAATGGGCCGCTGACCGGCGTAGTGGAAGAACTCCGAAATTGCTGCACATTCGCACGGGGTGATCGAGAAGACCCACATCTGCCAGATTCGGGCAGATGTGGGGCACCGTCGGCAACCAGATGTGGGCCACCAGCCTGATCTTTGTTCGAAGTTCAGTGAACCAAATGACGGGGGTTGAGAGTGAATCAAGTTGAGCACATAGAGGATGCAATAGTTGCCGATTCCGAGGGATTCTTCGATAGTGCGGAAATTCGGTCAGAATTGCACATGACAATTCGGATTGCTAAGGATTTCTATGATTTCCTTTTGAAGTTCGGAGAGTCACCCGACGCACACCAAATCGACTATATGATGGGGACGATCAGGTCCGGAATCGACGAATTCGCTTTACTGGCATACGCATGCCGGGGCATCGAAGGGAGTAGATGGACCAAGAGTCTTGATGCGCACGCGCCCTGGGACTTTCCTGCCTTGCGGGAAAGTTTCATTCGTGATTTCGACCATCTGGGTGGTCAGGATGTGAGTGTGTTGGACAGGCTCGATTCACTATTTTCCCTCACGCGTCTTGAACTTGTGTTCCTAGCGCGGCATTTTCCCTCGGCAATTTTTGAAGAAGGTCTCGACGAGCCAAAAACCGTTGCAGAAGCGAAATCGGAGTTGTCTGACGTATTAGCGGATATAAGCGAAGTGCGAGGCGGGCGCCTCAGTGCTGCCGAAGCCAGCGCACGGGCGCAGGCTCGACGTACCAAGCGCAGTTCATAGAGCACGTTCGCTGCGAGGGGCGGGTGGCCCAGGTAAGCCTGCACTCCTCACCGTGGGTGCCCCAGACAAGCTGTTCTGGGATGTAGCTCAGGGCCGTTGTGCACCTATATTGGCCCACGGTGTGCCGGGATTTGTGGCCGTCAATGCCATGATCGATCCACGATGGGGTCACTCACAATGAGAGATAATGTTCCCAGACGAGCACAGGACGCTCGTCTGGGGCACCCTTTGTTGGAGGGAGTCGCGGTCATGTGGGCCACCCGCCTCATCCCATCCTCAGCGTTGGGGTGTGATTCTACCGCAGGGCGGAGCGTATTGGCTCCCGAAGGGAGTGTGCGAAGCGACGGTGCCCCACATCTGCCCGCAGTTGGCAGATGTGGGTGTTCCCGCGCCTGAGTGATACTCTTTCCGGCATGCCTTACGGGCTGAAGCGGTACCAACAATCCCAGCAGTGTCATTTCGTGACGTTCAGTTGTCATCGGCGGCGGCCTCGTTTGCGAGACGACCGGCTTTACGACCTATTTGTCAATTGTCTGGAGCGGACGCGGACCAAGTATCGTTTTCGGCTGTACGGATATGTCGTCATGCCCGAACACGTGCACTTGCTGATGAGCGAGCCCGAGCGCGAGGTGCTGGCCACGGCCATCCAGGCTCTGAAGATTTCGGTCGCACGCCGGGCCATGAGCCATGGGGCGGAACACGATGCCCCTTTGTGGCAGAAACGCTACTACGACCACAATGTACGCAATTACGAAAGCTTTGTCCGGAAGCTGCGCTACGTTCATCGTAATCCGGTAAAGCGCGGCTTGGTAGAGCAGCCCGAGGACTGGAAGTGGAGCAGTTTCCGGCACTATGCTACGGCCGAGATCGGGCCGGTGGAGATCGAGTCGGGATGGACCGCCGCCCGGCGTAGTGGAAGAACTCCGAAATTGCTGCACATTCGCACGGGGTGATCGAGAAGACCCACATCTGCCAAATTCGGGCAGATGTGGGGCACCGTCGGCAACCAGATGTGGGCCACCAGCCCAGCGGTTTGCAACGCAGACTCATTCAGGTTCTACGGAGGCGGTGGTGGAAGTGAAAACATTCAAGGTGGGGTGTATCAGCTGGACGATGTCCAATACGCAAACAACGGTGGCAATTGGCAGGTACACGGAATGGAGAGCGATACGTTATACGAGGCGTTTGGAGAGCATTGGGGCGGCGGTGCCGTGATGCACGGCAGAAAGCCCGCAGAAGCCCTTCTGTTCCCACCAAGTCCTTATCACGCGAAACGCACATTAGCACTCGGGCCATTGAAGTTGCGCGCTGAGGGCGGATTAGGGCCGTTGATTGGGTACGGCAACGATGGCATCTCCATCGGGTTCTACGGGGACGTTGGCCTGGGTGGTGGAATTGGGAACTACGGAGGCGGGGGAGCTCTCGGAGGTGGTTGGTCTGTGACATTCTCGTCCGCCGCTTCCTGTGTGGCGCAGTGAGCGGAGGGAGCGGACATGTGGGGAAGCATTCTTTGTCTCGTGCTGGGTTCGGCTTTGGTGCTTGGGGCAATTTTCGCAAAGCATTTTTACGTTGGACTGAAGGCACGAGTACCTGTCCCAGCCTGGCAGGGGCGTCTTTGGTTTGTTATCTCTGGCGGTCTGCTCCTATTAGCCGGGCTTGAGGGTTTCCTTGGACCGTCGCACACAGGTGCGCGGCATCTGATGCAGCGAGCCTTCGCGACGTTGGATTTTGGTTACGAAATGTACGTAGGGATCGCTGCTGTCCTCGTGGGCGCTGCTTTCCTATTTGCCGGTAAGGGGAAAACCGACCGCATAGGAAGATGGATCGGAGCAGGTGCGATATTCGGCGGGCTGATCTTTATCAGTGACAGCCTGTGGAAAATGAGGAGATAAGCGGCCAAACCGCACGATGCCACTGATTCGAAGGGGCAAGAGAACCGCCGGACCCTCGCCGTTGCCGTGCTGCTTGCAGGCTGTGGACTCATCCCGGCGGGTGGCCCAGGTGACCTAACTTGGCCACAAATGGGGTGCCCCAGACAAACGCAGCTTGTCTGGGATAAAGACCGTTGCGCATGAAAAGCGGATTCGGGCTGACACGCCGTCTCTCGATTCGGAGTGAACATTGCGAATAGGGTTAGCATTCGCGGCGATTTTTGCTCTTACGATTTTCACCATTGCTGGTACAGTTCGCCCGAGTGTCGAACCGCAGTCCAGCTACAACGGGCTTGGTAACGGGCTGGTCGCACAAGCCACTCACGCCGGCGATCGCGCTAAATTCGAGCAGCGCGAGACGGTAGCCACTGGCCTCGGCCCAATGTTCAATGGGCAATCATGCGCCGAGTGCCATCAGAGCCCTGTCACGGGCGGCAACAGCAACAAATCCGTATTGCGCGTCGGCCACATCGATCCCGCGACGCACGCATTCGTCGAGCCTCCCGGCGGGTCTCTCATGCACGAGCATGCCATTGATCCGGCGATTGACGTGCGAGTTCCCTACTCGGAAAATATCCGCTCGCGCAGAATGGCGCTTAGCCTGCTTGGAGATGGATACGTCGAAGCCATCGACGACGCAACCATCATTGCCATCGCCAAGTCGCAACGAAAAGCCACCGGTGGCCGAATCGCAGGCCAGGTTGCATATGCCCCCGTACTGGAAGCTGCCGGTGCCACCCGCGTTGGACGCTTTGGATGGAAAGCGCAACACGCCAGTTTACTGTCCTTCTCAGCCGATTCCTATTTCAATGAAGAGGGCATTACCAACCGGTTCTTCCCCACGGAAAATACGGCGCTCGGCAAGTCAGTGGCCGAGTACGACACCGTTCCCGATCCTGAAGATGAACGCCGCGGTTATCACCAAGGAATAGCCAGCAATGACCACAATTACGTTTCCTATGTCGATGTGTTCACGCGCTTCATTAGGGCTACGAAAGCTCCGCCCCGTGACAGCCGCCTGGCCGCCACGGCCGACGCTCAAGCCGGTTCAAGGACTTTCGAGAAGATTGGCTGCAGCATCTGCCATGTATCCACCCTGCGCACGGCCGCACCGGGAACGATGATCAACGGTGGTCAATTCCAAGTCCCTGAGGCTCTCGGGGATAAAGTGATCCACCCGTACAGCGATTTTCTGCATCAGGCCCGTGCGTGTACGCAGTCCCCAAAGCGGAGCGGTGCGGATCTTGTTAGGCGTTGACCTCGCGCGGGGTGAATCGAGAAGACCCACATCTGCCAGATTCGGGCAGATGTGGGGCACCGTCGGCAACCCAGATGTGGGCCACCAGCCTCCGGTGGTGCTGGCTCACCTTCGCGGGTGACCGGAATCACAGCCGTGCCGGGGACGCCGAGCCATACTGAAGATGGCTCTTGGCTTCTAGCTCTTGGCTTTTGGCCAAAGGCTAAGAGCCAACAGCCAAGAGCGCCACCAAGGAGGCTGTCCTCATGGGTCTCCAAACTCCAACTCGTCTTGCACTCAAAAAGATTCTGTTCGCCACCGACTTCAGCCCGGTGTCCGAGGCTGCCTTGCCCTTCGCGGTGGCCATTGCGCGCCGTTTCGAGTCCAGCATTGAGGCCGTCCACGTGTTCGCCTTCACCGAACTGCAAATGTTGCCCGAAGCTGCGCCCATGGCGGTCGGCACCCTAACCCAGCGAGCCGAGCAGGAGATGGCTGCACTGCTCCGCTCCGACGCCTTCGAAGGCGTCCCGCACCACGGCCGGGTGCGCAGCGGGCTGGAGATCTGGACGGCGATCGAGTCGGTCATCGCATCCGACAAGACCGATCTCGTCGTGCTCGGGACTCATGGTCGCGAAGGGCTGAAGCAGATCGTGCTGGGCTCGGTCGCCGAAACCATATTCCGGGCGGCGCCGTGTCCGGTCCTGGTGGTCGGTCCCAACGTGCCGAAGAAGGCCACGCTGCCGATTTTTCGCGACCTGCTGTTTGCCACCGATCTCAGCCCGGCCTCGCTGCGGGCGCTGCCCTTCGTCGAGGCGTTCGCGGAAGAGAACCAGGCGGACCTGATCGTGCTGCACGTCAGCCAGGAGAAAGTCAGCAGCCGGAAAGAGCAGGCGCTGGCCGCCGAATCGCTGGGCAAGTGGATGCGCGAACTGATCCCGCCCAAGCCGGGACTCGAGTACGAGGTCCTGTTCGGCGATCCGGTAGAGAACATCCTCAAGCTGGCGGCCGACCGGCAATGCGACCTGATCCTACTGGGCGCACACCACGCGTCCAACTTTGCCTGCCACCTGCCGGGCGCGGTGGCGCATCGCATCGTCGCTGAAGCGCGCTGTCCGGTCCTGACCGTCCATGGACAGGAATCGGAGCCGGTCTGGTATTGACGCTGATTACGGCTGTAATGCCGCGGCGGCGGCGCTGGGTCTCGCCAGGAGAGCCGGTCGCCGACTCCGCCAGTGGCGAGCCCCACCCATTAATGTGAAACGATTTGCACTGCCGTTTTCCCGCACCCCCGGTCCGGATTGGTGTAACGTTTTCCTCTTCCGCGAGTTACAATGCTCCGCTTTTCGGCCAGCAAGCTGCACTTTCCACTGTGCCGGCGCGCGGGTTCAGCCGGGTGGAGGACCGAGGTGGAGCAGACCATCGTCGTCGCCGAGCAGCCGCAGCGTAACCGCCCCACCGGGCAGGTAATCCTGGTGGTGTTACTTGTGACATTTCCGCTAATGGCGCTGCTGGTGCTGGAACAGGGACGCGTCATCGATGCCCAGCGACTGCTGATCCAGCAGCTCACCAGCGACAGCCTGCAGTTGAACTCGATACGCGTGCGCGACCTGAAGAATCGCGCCAAGCCCGCCGCTCCGCCCGCCAAGACTCCACAGGCCGACCCCCAGCCGCAAGCTGGAGCGCAGCCGCAAACCGGCGCCCAGCCGCAATCCGGCGCCGCTCCACAGAGCAAGAGCCGCAAGCGTCACCAGAGCAAGCAAGCGCCTCCGCCTCCGCCGCAGGAGTATCCCGGCACGCGCGCGGTGCCTGTCCGCAAATCGGCATAACCGCTAGGACCGAGGACGCATTTCTGTTGCGGGACTGGTTCTAAGGAGTAAACAGCGGGCGACAGGAAGCAGAGTCTCTCCCTGCGTTCTGCCTTCTGCCTCAGTCAGCGCGGCTTTGCTTTTGCGCTCTCTTCGATGATCCCACCGATCAGCGCCAGCATCGCGATCAGGACGAGCGTAGCCACTAATTCCATTGGCTTGTCCTCTTCAGTTCGGATTCTTCACGGCCCAGATCGCGCTGGCACAGTCCGGCGGCGAACAGCAGAACCAGAGCAATGGTCAGGAATGCAAACACCACCAGCCCCCAGGGATGAAATGACATGGGCCACCTCGGAGTGGGGAGAAGCATGGTCCAGAAGAGCGCAATCGTCGGTGACTGGGGTCACAGCAGGGTGTGACTGAAGGGGCGCTCTTGGCTCTTAGCTTTTGGCTCTTGGCCGGAGCGGTCGAGACCATCATGAGTGGAGAAGCCCTGGCACACGAAGCCAAAGCCAACAGCCAAGAGCTATTTCGCCGGCCGCGTCAGCTTCTCTAGATCAGCGATGGTCGCCTTGTCATCGTAGATTCCGGCGCCGACGACGTATGGAGTGTTGCCGGCCCGGAGAGCGTAGCTGATCTTGCGCGAGCCTTCCTTCTGGCCGGGTTTCGGCCACCAGTATTGCAGCCAGATGCCGGAGGGCTTCTTGAGCGCGTCGCAGACCTGCCAGAAGAAGGGATGCCCTTGGGTGTCCAGCAGCGACATGGCATCCTTCCCGATCAGTTCCGGGTTCACCGGGTGAGCCGCGATGGTTGCCTGGCCGCAGTCCACGACGAAGACGTAGGTGTCCTTCCACACCCAGGGGCCGTGCTTCTGGTCGAATTGCTCCAAGGCGGCAGCGGCGGGCTTGGTCGCAACCGACTTCGCCAACGTACTCGCCGCCTCCTGCACCTTGCTGATGATTTCCTGCGGGGTCGCCTTTTCCTCTCCCGCGGCGGCGTGGGAGAGCCCAGGGACAAGGAGAGCCAACCCGAGAACGGCGAGAATCTTGCTGGTCATGTGCATACTTTTTGCCCCAACCGGGCGACCGAAGATTGTAGGCGGGGACTGCGTTTTTGGCTATCGGCATTTGGCGGCGGGCCAAAAGCCAAGAGCGCCTTGCGACCCCGTCCGGCTTTGCACTTTCTCCGCCCGCATGTTAGTCTGCTAGCGATACGAAGGAGAAAAAGAAAAGAGTAGGAGTGCATCAGGATCAGTGTTAGCGAGAGAGCGCAAAGAGAACGTCATCATCCGGTTCCGGACGCACGCGAGCGACACCGGCAGTCCCGAGGTGCAGATCGCGATTCTGAGCGAGCGGATCACCGAGTTGACGGAGCACTTCAAGACCCACAAGAACGACCACGCGTCCCGGCGTGGCCTATTGATGATGGTCAGCAAGCGGCGTCGCTTGCTCGACTACCTGAAGACCTACGATTCCGAGCGCTACAAAGACGTTATTCAGAAACTGGGCATTCGTAAGTAGCATTTCCCCAGGCTCGCAACGTACGGGTTGCTGCGGCACCAGTGTAGCCGCAGCCTGAGTTCTTGTTGAAGTTCGCTTGCGCTTCCCACCTGTGAAGGTCCTTCGCGATACGTCCCGGAGACGCTCCTGAGGAAAGGATTCCCATCATGAAACATGTAACCACCCTCGAGCTGGCGGGCGGTAAAACCATTTCTTTTGAAACCGGACATCTGGCCAAGCAGGCCCACGGTTCCTGCGTGGTGCGCGCCAACGATAACGTGGTGCTGGCCACCGCCTGCGCCAACCCCGACCCCCGCCTGGGCATCGATTTCTTCCCCCTGACGGTGGACTACCGTGAGTACACCTACGCCGGCGGGCGCATTCCGGGCGGCTTCATCAAACGCGAAGGGCGGCCGACGGAAAAAGAGATTCTCACCAGCCGGCAGATCGACCGGCCCATCCGGCCGCTGTTCGCGGAAGGTTTCCGCTGCGAGACCCAGGTGATCGCGCTGGTGCTCTCGGCCGACACCGAAAACGATCCTGACGTGGCCGCCCTCAACGGCGCGTCGCTGGCGCTGGCGGTATCCGATATTCCATTCAACGGTCCCATTGGCGCCGTACGCGTCGGCCTGCTGGAAGGGCGCTTCGTCATCAATCCGACCTACCAGGAGATGCGCGAGAGCCTGCTCAACATCATGGTGGTGGGCACCGCCGAAGGCATCGTGATGGTCGAGTCCGGCGCCAAGCAGGTGAAGGAAGAGACGGTGGTGGACGCCATCGAGTTCGGCCACACCGAGATCCGGAAGATCTGCGCCACCATTTCCGATCTCGCGAAGCAATTGGGCAAGCCCAAGCGTGAGGTCGCGCCCGTCGAGTTCGACCAAGCCTACTACGACGCGCTCAAACGCAAGATCGGCGCACGGCTCAGCGACGCGCTCGATACCCACGAGCATCCCAAGGCGGAGAGCTACCACCTCGTCCGCGAACTGAAGAAGGAGCTGCTGGAGGCGCTGCCGGAGGACGACGACGAGGGCCGCGCCAAGCTCAAGCATTATTACGAGGCCATGCGCGAACGCATCTTCCGCGACCAGGTGCTGAACGACCGCAAGCGTCCGGATGCGCGCGCTTTCGACGAGATTCGTCCCATCTCCATCGAAGTCGGCGTGCTGCCGCGCACGCACGGCTCGGCTATCTTCACCCGCGGTGAAACCCAGGCGCTGGTCACCACCACGCTGGGTACTTCCGAAGACGTGCAGAGACTGGAAGTCTACGAGGGCGAGAAGTCCAAGCGCTTCATGCTGCACTACAACTTCCCGCCGTTCTCGGTGGGCGAAGTGGCGTTCCTGCGCGGCGCGGGACGGCGCGAGATTGGGCACGGCGCGCTGGCCGAGCGCGCCATCACCACCGTGCTACCCGAGGAGAACGCCTGGCCCTATACCATGCGCGTGGTCGCGGACATCCTGGAGTCCAACGGCTCGTCTTCGATGGCGACCGTGTGCGGCGCGACCCTCGCGCTGATGGATGCCGGCGTTCCTCTCACGTCTCCGGTGGCAGGCATCGCAATGGGATTGGTGCTGGAAGACGAGAAGTACTCGATCCTCACCGACATCGCCGGCGCCGAGGACCACTACGGCGACATGGACTTCAAGGTTGCCGGTACGCTCGAGGGCATCACCGCCCTGCAGATGGACATCAAGATTCCCAAGGTGACGGCGCAGATCATGCGCGAGGCGCTGGAGCAGGCGCGCCGTGGCCGCTTGTTCATCCTGGACAAGATGGCAGAAGTGCTGCCGGAGCCGCGCACCCAGATCTCACCCTTCGCGCCGCGCATCTACACGCTCAACATCCCGGTGGACAAGATCCGCGACCTGATCGGGCCGGGTGGCAAGGTGATCCGTGGCATCATCGAGCAGACTGGCGTCAAGATCGACGTCGAAGACTCGGGCCGCGTCAATGTGGCTTCCAACGACGAGGCGTCGGCGAACCGGGCGCTGCAGATGATCGGCGACATCACCGCTACCGCCGAGGTCGGTAAGACTTACCTCGGCAAAGTGGTCCGCCTGGCGGATTTCGGCGCTTTCGTCGAGATCTTTCCCGGCACCGACGGCCTGCTGCACATCAGCGAGGTCGCCGAGCATCGCATCAACGATGTGCGTGACGAACT
This sequence comes from uncultured Acidobacteriota bacterium, assembly GCA_963808725.1. Classification (GTDB taxonomy): domain Bacteria; phylum Acidobacteriota; class Terriglobia; order Terriglobales; family Acidobacteriaceae; genus JAHFUA01. The sequence goes on from CAWEGO010000001.1 coordinate 394,730, forward strand.
GAAGGAAGGCGACCAGATATTGGTCAAAGTCCTGGCGGTCGAAGGCAACCGCATTCGTCTCTCGCGCAAGGCCATCCTGAAGGAACAGCGCGCGAAGATGGGCGGCGAGGAGCCCGCACCCGTGGGTACTCCGACGATGACCATCGAAGGCGGCACCGCCGATTCAGACGAGCCCAACTACAACCGCGACGGCCCCGGCGGCGGAGGCCGGCCGCCCGGTGGGAGGCCTCACGATGGCGGACGTCACGGCGGCGGAGGCGGTGGTGGGCGCAGGCGGCGCGGCGGCGGTGGCGGCGGCGGAGGCCGCGGACCGCGGCGATAGTCAGCTCGCAGGATTCAGCGAAGGGCACCCTAGAGTTCGTTTCTTGAGTATAGCCTGGGTGGGCCATCCAGCTAGGTTTACGTTGCCCACTCGCCTACACGACCGCATCGCCGAATCTCAGGTCGCCTCGTCAGTGATGAAAGGAGCCGTCGCGCCGGCGCCAACTGCGGTCGAAGTGCGGAACGCACGACCTTCCACGTCCAAATATTTAGCTCGCATCCTGAGCGAAACCGACGCATCGGACAAGACAATGGTCATGTCCTGCCCATTGGACCCTGCGGCCGGGCGGATTGCGAACTTCACTTCCTGCCCCTTGTCCAGTATGGGGATTTGTTCGGGGTCCGCTCGGAATTCGAACTCTCGATCTGTTACGCGCTCCACCACAACGTTAATGGCAGCACCGTTACCGACATTCCTGATGGAAGCGTCGACAGAGGTTGCCTCGCCAAGCATTCCCACGGGACCCTGTCGTACGAGAAAGATCAGCTTCGGTCTAATCAGTTGCAGGCGCATTTTTCTTGTTTCGCAGGTGTACCAGATCACCGCAATTAGCGTTCCCAGGTAGAGTAGGTTTGCGATCCACTGCGCCATTTCTCTCCCATGTTGCGAGGGACGGGACGGTGCCAAGAGGCCACCGCCCCCCTTTCGTCCGAGTGTCCGTTGCCGTCCCGCCGGCGAAACCAGCGCTAAGGCTTAACGCGCCCGGTTTCCCGATTTCGCCACAGGAAAACATCGACCCGTGCTTCGCGCCTAGCGTTCCCGCTCACGAGTAGGCCCAAACGTGTTTTCCCTGCTCCCGCACAGTTTGACTGCGTGAACGAAGGCGGTAACAAACCTCTCCGCCCTATCCTTGTCCTGAAAGAATAACGCCGTCTTTGCTACTGATCGTTTTGGGTAGTGGTCGCGTGGTGTAACGCCGAAAGTGTATCGGGGACACACCCCACCGATCTTCAGGTTTTCCTGACAGTTATCACCCAGCTTTTTCAGTTCGCCGCGTTCGATAACAGGTTTTAAGTCGGTTGTGCGGAAGCTAACGACCGCCATGTCAGATTTTTTTGGATCAAACCAGAATAGCCGCGAACGCTCACACCGTTGGTCCGCCGCTCCACCCTTGCCACATTCCGGGTACAACTTGAGGAACCTCTCAAAATATTCAGCGCTGAAGCCCCCGTCTTTAGAGTCGATAGAGTGCGGATCGATATCACCCAAATTAAATCGAGCATACGTCGGCAATTCCCCATCGTCTGGATCGGGATCGGAGAAGATCAGAACATCGTGCTGGCTTTCTAAGCCCACCGAACTCAAGAGCCTCCCATAATAAACCACCAATATCTCACACCGTCGGTTCATCGTCATAGACCGCTGTTCGGTCTGCACCATCTGACTCATGAAATCAATGGTGGTTTGTAGCTCGGGTTGAGTCTGGGCCACAGCTAGAGAGGCGAGCAAAGCAAAGGCGACTACCGACAAGCGTTTCCACAAGCGTACTCCCCTGAGTTCATTCCGTGCGGCAAACCTGACGGGCGTTGCTGTCATGCGGACAATGTTCATCTGAAGGCGAATCCTACCGTTTGCACACGCCACAGGTTCCGCTCTCTTTCGCGCAGTGCCGACAATACTTGCAATTCTTGCAGGCGTAGCACGGGTCGGAGCCTGTGCAGGTAGCGAATCCTAATCCTGAGTCGCCGGCCATCATCATCACCGAAACCAAACAAATGGCAAGTAGCAGCCTTAGTCCCATAGTTTGTTCCTCTCAGTTCGCAACGCTAGCCCATGCGGCAAAGCCAAGGCCACGTAACCAAAGTGCAGGGACATCACACTGATAACGGGGGCCGACGCGATTCGACCCGCCAAACCAGCCAGCCCGGAGGGCCTTCCCAGATTAGCCCAGCGCTTCCAGCGCTGGGTGAGGGGTTGGGCGGGAGCCAGTCCCGGAGCGCCCGCGGCGCTCTTTTTTAGGCTGTTGCACTTGCCCATGGAATGTCCTATGCTTGTGCTAGGATAATTATATGGCGACGCTATACGTAGAAAATGTGCCCGACGACCTTTATAAGGCCTTGCGGGCGCGGGCGCGCGAGCGTCATCGCTCGATTGCTGCCGAAGTCCTGTCTTTGCTGGCCGATAGTGTGCCCACGGCAAAGGAGCTTCGTGCCCGGCGGGCACTCTTGCGCAAGCTGGAGCAGGTGCGCTTGAAGGCAAGGTCCCGCGGGGTATTTCCCAGTACGGAAGAAATGCAGCGGCAGGACCGGGCGCGATGACCCTGGCGGTCATTGATGCCAGTGTGGCCGCCAAGTGGTTTCTCCCCGCAAGGGGCGAGACGCTGATGGACGAGGCATTTCACCTGCTCCGCCGCTACGCGAAAGGTGAGCTTCAGCTTCTCGTCCCCGACCTATTCTGGGCGGAGCTGGCGAACATCTTCTGGAAGGCCATACGTCAGCGTCGATGGGAGAAGCCAGCGGCGGAGAGAGCGCTCGCGTCGCTCGATGAGCGCAGACTGGCGACGGTGTCTTCGCGGAGTGTTCTGGAGGTGGCGTTCGGGATTGCAACCGCGTTTGACCGCACCGTCTATGACGCCCTCTACGTCGCGCTGGCGGTGCATGCCAAGGCGCAGTTCATTACCGCAGATGAGAGGCTGGCCAACGCCCTCGCCGCACAACTGCCGGTTAAGTGGCTGGGTGCTGTGTAGTCCGTGCAGCCCTACCGCGCGGGCGCCAGCGCAGCCCGCTTGGGCAGCAGTTCTCCGATGCGCTTCATCTGTGCGCCCACGCCGCGCAGCTTTTCTTCAATCTGCTCATAGCCGCGGTCGATGTGGTAGACGCGATCGATGATGGTCTCGCCGTCGGCGACCAGCGCCGCCAGCACCAGCGAGGCGGAAGCCCGCAGGTCGGAGGCCAAGACCGCGGCCGCACTCAGCGGCGTCCTGCCGCGCACCACCGCCCGCCGGCCTTCGATCTTGATGTTAGCGCCCATGCGCACCATCTCCTGCGCGTGCATGAAGCGGTTTTCGAAGATGTTCTCGGTGACCACCGAAGTGCCGTGCGCCTGGGTAGCCAGGGCCATGTATTGCGCCTGCATGTCGGTGGGGAAGCCGGGATACTCCTCGGTATTGACGTCGGCGGCGACCAGCCGGCCATCGCCGAGCACGCGGACACTGTCGCTTGCGACCTGAAGAGTAGCGCCGGTTTCCGTGAGCTTCTGCAGCAGCGCCCCGATATGCCTGGGCTCGCAGTTGGACACGGTGAGATCGCCACCAGTCATCGCGCCGGCGACCACGAACGTGCCCGCCGAGATGCGGTCCGGGATGATGCGATGCCGCGCTCCCCGCAGACGCGGCACGCCCTGGATGCGGATCGTGGCAGTGCCCGCACCTTCGATGCGCGCTCCCATTTCGGTCAGCAGCCCCGCCAGGTCAGCCACTTCCGGCTCGCGCGCGCAGTTTTCCATAACGGTTTCGCCCTCGGCCAGAGCCGCTGCCATCATTAGCTCCTCGGTACCGGTGACGGTGATGCGGTCCCACACGATGTGCCCGCCGCGCAGCCGTTGGGCGCGAGCTTCCACGTAGCCGTGGTCTCGCGTGATGGCCGCGCCCAGGTGCTCGAGGCCCTTGATGTGCAGATCGATGGGACGCGCGCCGATGGCGCATCCGCCGGGCAGGGACACACGCGCGCAACCAGTACGCGCCACCAGCGGACCCAGTACCAGCGTGGACGCGCGCATCGTCTTCACCAGCTCATACGGGGCTTCAGGACGGATAGGCTCGCGGCAGTGAATGGTGGTGCGGTGATGCGCGCGGCCGTAGCCCAGTTCGACCTCGGCTCCCATCTCTACCAGCAGCTTGCGCATGGTCTGGATGTCGCGTACCTCGGGAATGTTCTCCAGCACCAGAGGTTCGTCCGTGAGCAAGGCCGCTGCCATCGCGGGGAGCGCGGCATTCTTGGCGCCGCTGATGCACACCGTTCCTACCAGTGGATTGCCGCCGCGGATTACAAATTTGTCCATCCCAAAAGCCTGCCTTTGAAGAGCGACAGCCGCGAGCGGTCCCATTCTACCGAGGATTGCTGCAGAAGTGGGCGAAGTCCAACTAAACCAGAGGACGAGACCTCACGCCACAAGCCCGTAATCCCGGAGTTTCAAATTGGCCGTTTTTCTATCGCTTGGCGCACATTGCCGCGGGCGGCTTTCAGACGGCGCCGGGCTTCCGCCTGGCTGACGCCCGCCTTGAGCATGACCAGCGCCACCGGCACGCTGCGTCCGGCAGCCTTCAGCGCCCGATCAGCGGCGGCCCTTTTGATGCCAGCCGCCTCCTCCAGAATGGTCACTCCACGCTCCCACAGCTTCGTGTTTTTCACGTGCACGTTCACCATCAGGTTGCCATAAACGTAGCCCAGCCGCGCCATGGCGCCGGTGGAGAGCATGTTCAGGATCAGCTTCTGGGCCGTGCCCGCCTTCATCCGCGTGGAACCGGCGACCACCTCGGGACCGACATCGGCGACGATCGCCATGTCAGCCACCCGCTCCAGCCAGGACCCAGGGTTGTTGGTGACCGCCACCGTGGTTGCGCCCTGGCTCCGCGCGTACCTGAGCGCCGCTACCGTGTAGGGCGTGCGCCCGCTGGCCGAAACGCCCACCACCACGTCGCGTTTGCCGGGCTTCCGCTTGGCCATATCGCGCCGGCCCAGCGCTGGCCAGTCTTCACTGGCTTCGGCGGCGCGGCCCAGCGCCCGCTCGCCGCCGGACATGATGAACTGGATCATTGCGGGATCGGTATTGAAGGTGGGCGGACACTCGGCGGCGTCGAGCGCGGCGATGCGCCCGCTGGTCCCGGCGCCCACGTAAATGAGCCGTCCGCCGGAGGTGAGCGCGTGGGCAATGGCGTCAATGGCGCGTGCGATTTCGGGCAACGCCCCAGCCACAGCAGCGGCTACCCGCGCGTCTTCTGCGTTGATGATCTCGGCGATCTCGCGGGCGCTGCGCGTGTCGAGACCGGCCGTGGCGAGGTTGGCCTGCTCGGTGCCCAGCTCAAGCAAGTCCGATTTTTTGGTTCGCGGCAAGCAGCTAGTATCGCATCCGCGAGCGGCTCTTGGCTTTTGGCTCTTAGCTCTTAGCTTTGCTTGGTAGGGTTTAAGCCAACAGCCAAGAGCGTCTTATGTCTTTTGAACCTCCAGCGCCTCGACCACGGCGTCGTGGAACTGTGGCCGCACCTGCTTGATGAGCTGCGACTTTGTATCCGGCCAGGTGCGGTTCGTCAGGGGCACGATGGCAAGCCGGCGTTCGGGATCGATCCACAACGACGTCCCCGTATATCCCAGATGTCCGAAAGAGCGTGGCGAAAGATATTTTCCCGATTGCGAGGGAGCGCTGGGAGTGTCCCATCCCAGAGCGCGTGAGCTTGCGCCATGGCGCCGGGTGAACAGCTCAACCGTGTCCGGACGAAGAATGGGCCGGCCGCCTTGCAGCATGCAGTGCGCGAACGAGGCCAAGTCGGCGGCATTGGAGAAGACCCCGGCGTGACCCGCTACACCTCCGAGCACGCTGGCGTTCTCGTCCTGCACCTCGCCCTGAACGATGCGGCCACGGAATTCGCGGTCGTCCTGCGTGGGCGGGATGCCCGACCGCAGTTGCGTGGGCGGGCAATACGTCGTGTGATGCATGCCCAGCGGCCCGAAGACCTCGCGCTCGCAGAAACTCTGCAAAGACTCGTCTGCGATGCGCTCCAGCGCCGCGCCCAGGATAATGAAGCCGATGTCGCTGTATGCAGCGCGGGTATCGGGATCGGCCTCGAGCGGCACCGCCAGCGCAGCTGCGAGCAGTTGTTCGCGCGCGTGTGCGTCCCGGTAAAGCCGTACGTACGGCGGCAATCCCGAAGCATGCGCCAGCAGCATGCGCACTGTCACGTCTTGCCGGCGAAGATCCCCTTTGGCGAACTGCGGGATGATGCCCGCGACCGGCACGTCCAAGTCCAGATGGCCGCGCTCGTAGAGCAGCATGGCCATGGCCGTCGTGCCCACGACCTTGGAGACCGATGCCAGATCGAAAATGGTTTCGGCGGTGACTTCGGGCGAGGCAGCGTCGTAGGTGAAGCGCCCCAGGCCGCGCAGCGCGACCAGTTTGCCGTCGGCAACCACAGCGATGGAAGCGCCCGGGAAAGCGCGGTCCGCAATGGCACGGTCGAGGAGGGCGAAGGCCCGCACAAACACTTGATCCTGCTCCTCGAATGCGGGAGCCAGGGGGACTGCGTGCCGGCTGACGGTCCTGTGCAGAAGGGAGAACCTCGGATCTCAGATTAATCTTGCTCCTTATAGCAAATCCTTGCTGCACCCGGAAGCCAACCCATCCCCCTATTCCCGAACCGCACCCAAATGTGCAATCCTGAAGGGTTATCCAGGATGTTTGGAGGATCTCCAATGAGAACTGTTTGCTATGTGGTCATGCTTGCAGTGATTGCGGCTTTTGCCCTGCCCGCCGCGGCACAGGTGGCGACGCTGTATGGCAAGATACCGAGGCGAAGATGGCAAACCCTTGGCGGGCGCCACCATCGTCATGGTCAACAATGACAGCGGCCGGCAATACACCATGAAGACGGACAAGAAAGGGGAGTTTGTCGCGGTGAACGTTTCTGCGGGCATGTACCACGTCACCATATCGCAGGACGGAAAAGTGGTTTATGAAGCGCAGGGGAAGAGCGTCCGGGAGGAAACTGATTTGAATATCGATCTGGCCAAGGAGAAAGCTGCCGCCAAGGAGCGGGAGATGCAGGGGCTCACGCCGGAGCAGCGCAAGAAGATTGCGGAACAACAGCACGTTGAGGAAAAAGAGCGGCAGAATATTGGGAGCATGAACCAGTTGCTGGCTCAGGCCAAGACCGCCAGCGATGCCGGGGATTTTGCCGGCGCGGAGAGCAGCATCAAGCAAGCCATCCAGATCGATTCCAGCAAGGACCTGCTCTGGTCGCGGCTCGGGGAAACCTATTTGGCTGCCGGCAAGGCCGCGTCTGGCGGTAATCGCGATGCCGCGACCGAGGACTACAACCAGGCTGCCGAAGCTTATAGAAAAGCGATCAGCATTAAGCCGTCGGAGGCTGCGTACCACAACAACCTGGGCCAAGCGCTGGGCAAGCTGGGCAAAGCGGATGAAGCGGCAGCCGAGTACACCACCGCCGCGCAACTCGATCCCGGCAATGCCGGCCTGTACTACTTCAATCTGGGCGCCAGCCTCACCAACTCGGGCAAGCTGGAGGAAGCCAACGCGGCCTTCGACAAGGCCATTGCCGCCGATCCTAACCGTGCCGATGCCTATTACTGGAAAGGCGTCAACCTGCTCAGCAAGGCGACGCTCAAGGACAACAAGATGATTGCACCCCCGGGTACCGCCGAGAACCTCAACAAGTATCTGGCGCTGGCTCCAAACGGACCCCACGCCGAGAGCGCCAAGGAGTTGCTAACCAGTATCGGTGCCAAGGTCGAAACTACATTCACCAAGGGGAAAAGCAAGTAGGACGCCATTCTAGTCCGCCGAGGGCTGGGGCCAGTCAGGGGGTGTGATGCCTTCATCCCTTTCGTCCCGAGAAAATCCCATTTCTCATAGTCTGACCACAATTATCTCCCGAATATTGTAAGTACTTCCATTTAGATTCAATAACTTAAATCAGGTCTGTGCTGGTAGACGAATTGCAGTTGTCTCAAGCCGCACAAATGGCTTCGGGCTCACGACTAGAGCGTGGGTGTGTGCAGTGAGCGGTTTGAAAACACATCTGTAGGAGGCAACATGGTTGGCGATTTTACTAAGAGGATCATCTGGCTGGCTTGCCTGATGCTGGTTCTCTCGACGACGTTTGCGCTCGGCCAGGGCATCGTGGCCGGTTCGATTGCCGGCACGATCGTAGATCCGCAGAAAGCGGTCGTGGTCGGCGCCAAGGTGGCGGCCAGGAACGTCGCTACCAACGTGGAATTCAAGGCAGTCACGAATGACCAGGGGTATTTCTCTATCCGCAGCATCCCGATCGGCAGCTACCACGTGGCGGCGGAGGCCCCCGGCTTCAAGAAGCTGGATATCGATGGTGTTGTGGTTAACACCGGCGTCACTTCGGACATGGGGTCACTGACGCTTGCCTTGGGAAGCACGGCCGAGACGGTGACCGTAGAAGCCGCCGCGCCGCTGATTGAAGCCACCAGCGCCCAAGGCGGCGCTACGTTTACGAGTACTTCAGCCCAGGAGATCCCCTTGATTGGCGGGATCGATGCGATGGTGTTATTCACCCCGGGGGTACAGAGCGCCGGCAACTCGGGTATGTTCGCTGCTACTAACGGAGCGTCCTTCGGGATCAACGGCCAGCGCGATCGCTCCAACAACTTCCAGATTGACGGGCAGTTCAACAATGACACGGGGGTCACAGGCCCGGCGATCGCCTTCACCAACCAGGATGCGTTGCAAGAAGTCCAGGTCATCACCAACAACTTTGGCGTGGAATACGGCCGCAACACTGGCGGGACGATCAATTATGTGACCAAGAGCGGAACCAACAATTTCCACGGTAGCGGCTTCGAATATTTCTCAGGGGACTTCGCTGACTCGTTGACCCACCTGGAGGAGCCAGCCGACGGAGGCAGCGGGGTCGTACCGCGGTTCGTAGACAATCGCTGGGGTGGCACCCTCGGCGGCCCCATCGTCGAGAACAAGATCTTCTTTTTCCTTTCCTTTCTCCAGGAGACCGAGAAAGGGTCATCCTCGCCTTCCGTCAGCGATCTCGCGATCCCGACACCAACTGGTATGTCGACACTATCGACCTGTTTTCCCGGCAACGCGGCACTCGCTACCTTGAAGGCGATCGGCCCCTACTCTATCGCCCAAGGCAGCCCCGCCCCGTCAGGCACGCCGACAACTCTGAACCTAACGGGTTGTCCGGGGGTGCAGTTCGATGGAGTCACGCGCTCTCTCCCCGCCATTTACAACGACTACGAGAGCGTCGCGCGGGTGGACTTTGCTCTCAGCCCTAGAGACAATTTGTTCGTTCGGTACCTGTTTACCCAGCCTGTTTCCGCAGGCGGAAACGGCGCTCTTGGGCAATTCGGCACGGCAGCCGAAGAGGGCACTCAGGACGTTTTCGCGCGCAACCAGCAGGCCGCAGTGGACTGGACCCGCAATTGGACGAGCCACCTCGTCAACCAGCTACGCTTTAGCTACGTGCGTGCCTTTAGTGGTGAACAAAATGGCGATTACCTCGGCTGTACCCCCGGCTCCATCAACTCTTGCCCACCTTGGTTCGAGATGGCGGATGGGGCAATGTCATTCGGCTTGGGAGTCAACCTCCCGCAGGGCGGGCTAACGAACAACTCGCAGTGGCAGGACAATGCCTCCTGGCAGCATGGCCGTCACCTCATAAAGTTTGGCGGCGAATACGACCGGCAGCGCGCCCCCAACATCTTCCTGCCCACGACCAACGGGGAGTACTTCTTTGAAGGAAGCGGAGCAAGCGACACCGTCGGCGCTTGGAACAACTTTTTCGCACAGAGTCCATTCCAAGTCAGCCTGGTCAACGGGAGTCCCATCATTCCGTTTAAGGAACAGGACGTTGACATGTACCTGGGCGACGACTGGCGTATTAGAGAGAACCTGACCTTGAACCTGGGTGTGCGCTGGGAATTCCAGCAGGAGGCTATCAACCTGCTGGCGGCCGAAACCGTCGCGCGGCAGACCGGTCCCAATCCGTTTTGGAACACGAGCTTGCCGCTGAGTGTCACTACGCTTCCGCAGGTGCCACAGCGCTGGGACCATTTCGCGCCGAATTTCGGGTTCGCCTGGACGCCTCACATGTTTGAGTCTCTGCTGGGCCACGACAAGACGGTGGTCCGCGGCGGCTTCCGCATGGCCTATGACCCGTCGTTCTACAACATCTTCCTCAACGTAGCCTCGGCAGCGCCGGCCGTCATCTCCGGAAACTTCGCTTGCCCGGCGCCGTGCCCGATTTCAAGTACGGGTACCGGTGTGAAGTCTGCCCTTGGAAGTTTCCTCCCCACTGGCGGTAACCCTGGAAGCGGCGCCCAGACTCGTGTTGGCACCAACTTCACCAATCCGTACGCGGAAGAGTGGACGCTCGGCATTCAGCGCGAGATCAGCAGCAAGCTGGCCGCGGAAGTGCGCTACGTGGGCACTCACACCGTCCACGAATTCCAGACGGTCAACGGCAATCCGGCACTGTGCGCCTCACGACTCGCGGACGGCGCCTGTGTGGGGGGCCTGTTTGGTGACTTCCCCTCGCTGGTACCGGCGGGCATTACTCCGTGCTCGACCCCAGGAACACCGGGATACAACCTCGGATATGCCAACTGCGCCGCTACCCTTCTCCGGGTGCGTGACAATGGATCCACCGGTCGCTACAACTCATTGCAGAGCCAGCTAAAGTTCCAGTCTTGGCATGGGCTTACGGCGGTGGCGGCATATACCTGGAGCAAGAATTTGGACAATGCCAGCGAGATCTTCTCAACGTATGGCCCATCCCCAGTAGCCGGCCCGCAGAATCCGTTCTGCCCAAAGGCCTGCGAAGAGGGCTTGAGCGCACTTGATTATCCCCAAAACTTCACCCTTTATTGGCAGTATCAGCTCCCCTTTGGCAAAGGGCAGACGGGCTTGCTTGGCCGGCTGATGGGTGGCTGGGCCTTAGGCGGTGACTACAGGTACTCGTCGGGGCAGGTCTGGAGTCCTTTTGAAGACGCCGATACCAACAGCGATTGTAACGACGGCTTCAACGGCCACTTCTTTGGTGTCAGCTCCTGCCGGCCGTTCGCGGGGAACTATGGGGCGCCGGTCACCGCGGTGGGGCAGTGTACGAGTGCCACTGCTCCAGGCTGCAATCTGGTCCTGCTCGGAACCACGACACCGGTTGCCGCTTCGGCAGTGCATTGGATCATCAACGACAATATATCGGCGGCGTATTTCGGCACCCCTTTCGGCACCGTGGGGCGTGACCCGGGCGTTCGCGGCCAGACGGTTAACACCGTCAACCTCAATTTGATAAAGAATAACCGGGTTTCGGAGAAAGTGAACCTGAGGCTCGAGGCCAACGTGTACAACGTGTTCAACCACTTGTTCCTGGGAGTTCCCGGAGCCGACATAACCTCCGACGGAGCGTGTTTCGGGAGTTTGGCCTGCAACGATAGCGGCGGGGTCAATTATGACTCCGGTGTTGGTGTGGCCGGAGGAGCCGGTGGCCTGAACACGACTGCGACTGGGCTGGCGCAACGTCACTTGGTTATCGGTGCGCACATTATCTTTTGATCGAGAGACGCTTTGATACATCAGGCTGGCTGCTACAGCTAGCCTGATGTGCCAGTCCCCTTATTGCTTTGTTTTGGGTTGGATGTCATTTTGCAGATGTATTTTTCCAGATTGAGAACGAGCGGGAGTCAAGCTCGAAGCTGTTCGTAGCCAAAATTTTTCTTGAAGGAGAGATTTAGATGCGCAAATTCGTTTCGGTCGGAATCCTCGTCTTGGGGCTGTGCCTGGCGGCTGCGGCGGCCGACGATGCGCCAACGGTGGAAGTGTACGGAGGAGTTTCGCTTTTGCACATCGACGATAACGGTCTTCATGCGCCCAAGAGGAATTTCGCAGGCTGGGATTCGGAGTTCCAGTACAACATCACCAAGCTGCTGGGCATAACGGCCGATATCGGCGGCAACTACGGTCGTATCGCGCCGGGCGTTCCGAACTCCCACTCTTACACCTTCGCATTTGGGCCGACGTTCAGTGTTATTCGTAGGGAACATGCCACGATTTTCGTGCATACGCTGCTCGGGGAGAACACGATCAGCAAGAACGTGATTGGTGGAGGCGACAACGCGTCACCCACGGATAGTGCTTTCAGCATGTTATGGGGCGGTGGGATCAACGTCAAGGTTAACCCCACCTTCGCTATCCGCCTCGGGCAGCTGGACTGGCTCTATACGCGGCACGATCTGACATCAATCGGAGGCAAGGCCTTCCAGAACAACATCAGGCTGTCCGGCGGCATAGTGATCAACCTCGGCGGGCACTGATCTGATTTGGAGCACCGAGACCAAAGGCCAGCCTCCAGGTTGGCCTGTTTTTGTGCTGTGCTCATGAGGCCCGCGCCAACATTTGAGAGTGTGAACTCCTCGACTAATCCACGGGTCGCTGCCATCGTCCTTCTGGATTCTGCGCAAGCGATGCCGACGGCGTAGGTGTTGTTCCAGACTGCCGGCATGATAGGCCACATAAACAAGCTCCGAACTGAAATCGAGCTCGCGCCTTGGCTGGGTTTGTGTCACAGCGGCGCGAAGTCCTGCTGGCAGTCGTTGCCATAGGTAAACGAGTGCAACGCAAGCCCACCGCCCTGCGCATTGAGTACCAGCAGATGCGATCCTGACGAAGGATTCCTGATCACGTAGTACATGCGCGGCTCACTGACCTCGATGTAGGAGCCGAGGGGATCAAATTTAACGTCCGCACCGGCGTCATCTGTGGTCAGCGGCTTTTCGTCTTGCAGAACGTAGAGCCGGACTGGCTTCTTCGGATTTTCCACGCTCAGCACTGCGTATACCGAACGCGCATGGTAGCGCAGCGACGCGTTGCCGCCTTTCTTGTCGGCTGATGTAACCCCGTCGCGGTCGGTTTGCCACTTGCCAGCGAGCATGACTCCGCCGTCGTGCGGCTCCTGCGAGGGTTTGAAATCGACCACAGAACCGTCGCGGTAGTGCTGCAGATTCTCCAGCGCTCCGCGCCCCAACCAGTCGCCGACGTAGGTTTCATCCGTGGTACTGCCGCATTGGGGAGCAAGGGCGTTCTCGCTCGGCTCTTCGGGTATCTTGCTGATCTCCGGATGCCCGGGTTCCAGCAGCTCACGAATCTTCGATTCCATCTCCTGATTGCCGGCTTCTCCTTCAACATGCAGAACAATATTGCCGCTCTGATCGACAAGAAAGCGGTTGGGCCAGACTCGGGATTTGTAAGCGTTCCATATGGAGCCGTGGATATCGGCAACGACCGGCCACGGCAATTGCAAGCGCTTGGCCGCGCGGCGTACGTTGTCAACACTGTAGCCCATGGCGAACTCGCCGTCGTGCACGCCCACGATTTCGAAGCCGAAAGGGCGATATTTCGCGTACCAGCGCTTCAGGATGGAGATATCGCGGATGCAGTTGATGCAGGTATACTCCCAAAAATCCACGAGCAGGACTCGCCCACGATAGCCCTTGATCGAGTGCGGAACCTTGCTGCCCGAATCGAGCCATACCGCGTCGGAGGAGAAGTCAGGCGCCTTCTGGGATTCCGCAAAGCACGTGCTGGCAAAGAGAAGCGAAGCACAGATGATCAGCATCTTCCGCATGGAATTACCTCTCCTGTTTAGCGGGTTCGTCGCGCCAAGCATTGTGGCCATGTCCCTCCGGTGAGCGAGCAAGAAAACACCAAATTGGATGACACCGGCGTGCGTGGGGACTCATCCGAAATGAGCGGGCGAGGGACTCCGGTCGCCGAACTCCACTCTTACACCTACGTATTTGGACCGACGTTCAGCTTCCGTAGGCAACATGCTGCGATTTTCGCGCATGCGCTGTTCGCGGAGAACACGATCAGCGATAGCGTAGTCACAGGTTTCTGCGTGGTGTCCTTCAACCTGGACGCCGGCCTTGCCTTTTCCTGAGTCCAGGACATAAAATATATCTTCCTGTCTCCCTAAGGATCTTCATGTCGGTTCCTCGTATTGCAGGCGTCACTTTGGCAGGCTTCCTGGCGCTGGCGGTATTCGCTCAAGACTCTGGCTTGAAAAACAACGGTAATTCCACGTCGCCGTCTGCCGGCGGCCAGCCTGCTGTCTCCCAGGAAATAGACCCCCTGAAGCGCCCCCTTACTGATGCCCAGAAGAAAGCCAATGCCAAGGCGTTTCAGAAAGAGATCAGCAAGACCTACAAGAAGTGGCTGGATGAAGACGTCCGCTGGATCATCACCGACGAGGAGCGCTCTGCCTTCAAGCAGTTGTCTAACGACGACGAGCGCGACCAGTTCATCGAGCAGTTCTGGCTGCGCCGCGATCCAACTCCGGACAGCGTCGAGAACGAGTACAAGGAAGAGCACTACCGGCGAATCGCCTACGCCAACGAACACTTTGCCTCGGGCATCCCAGGATGGAAGACCGACCGTGGGCGCATTTACATCATGTATGGGCCTCCCGACAGCATCGACACCCATCCCACCGGCGGTTTTTATGTCCGTCCGCCGGAAGAAGGCGGTGGGGAGACTTCAACCTATCCCTTTGAGACTTGGAACTATCGCTACATCGAAGGCGTCGGGCAGAACATCGACATCGAGTTTGTCGACCCCTGCAGTTGTGGCGAGTACCACATGACGATTGACCGGGGCGAAAAAGATGCCCTGCTGCACACTGCCAATGCCGGATTGACGCAGTACGAAGCAATGGGCATGGCCAATAAGGCGAACCGCTTTGAAACCGGAGGGCTCGAAACGCTCGGGCAAAGCCCGTACAGCCAGAGCAACCAGAACAAAGAATTCGACCGCCTGCAGCAGTTTGCGGCCCTCAACAAACCGCCCGTCGTCAAGTTCAAAGACCTGGAGGAAGTGGTCACGCACAAGCTGAGCTACAACCTGCTGCCCTTCGATGTGATCACCGATTTTGTGAAAGTCACGTCGGATACAGCGCTTGTCCCGATCACCGTGCAGGTCAAGAACAAGGACCTGACCTTCACTGAGAAGCAGGGCGTGCAGACGGCAGTGGTCAACATCTTCGGGCGGCTGAGCACGCTGACCGGCCGCGTGGCGCAGACCTTTGAGGACACGGTGACGGTGCAGACGCCAGCGGAACTGCTTCCCAAAGAGCAGGAGAAGCCGTCCGTTTACTGGAAGGCGCTGCCGTTGCGTTCGGGGCGCTACCGGTTGGATATCGTGCTCAAGGATGTGAACGGGGACCGCGTAGGAACCTGGAGCCGCGGCATCATGGTGCCGGAGTTCAGCGAAGACCGGCTGGCGGTTTCCTCCCTGATCCTCGCGGACGACATGGAGAAAGTGCCTACTAAAAGCGTCGGTACCGGCAGCTTCGTGATCGGCAATACCCGGGTGCGGCCCCGCGTGCCTGACGCCGGCAAGCCGGCCAGCTTCAAACGCAACCAGCACGTGAACTTCTGGATGCAGGTATACAACCTGGGCATCGACCAGCAAACCCACAAGCCCTCGGCCACGGTGGACTACGAAATCACGAACCTCGCCAACCACAAGGCCATCGTGCATGCAGTTGACTCGACCGAGCAGATGGGCAATGTGGGTGACCAGTTGACGCTGCTCAAGAGCTTGCCGCTGGCGGCCGTCGAACCCGGCCAATACCAGGTCACCATCAAGGTTGACGATAAGGTCTCCAAGCAGAGTCTCGCGCCTACGGCCACGTTCGTGGTGGAGTAGCCGCGGATCCACCTCTGCAACAGTACAGTGTCGTCCGCGAGCTTTCTGTGCCAGCCGGCTTTGGTGCATACTGGCTGCTAGTGATCCCCCTGAAACCGGCCGCGCGGCCCGTAATTCTCATCGTCGTTTGCCTGACCGCTCTGTGCGCCTCGCCGGCATCCGCGCAGGAGGGCTCGTCGGACTCCTTCGCTGCGGCTGATGCCGCCGTCCAGCAAGCGATCACGGATCACGAAATCCCCGGCGCCGTGCTCGTAGTGGGCCATGCGGGGAAGGTCGTTCATCGCACAGCTTTCGGCTCGCGGGCGCTCGAACCCCGTCCCGAAGCGATGACGCTGGACACCATCTTTGACCTGGCATCGCTGACCAAGCCCTTCACCGCGACCTGCGTCATGCGCCTGGTGGAACGCGGGCAGGTGCGGCTGAACGATCCCGTGGCACATTACCTCCCGGAGTTCGCGCGCAACGGCAAACAAGAGATCACGGTGCGCCAGTTGCTCACGCATTTTTCCGGGCTGCCCGCCGATCTTGACCTTAAGGCATCCTGGAGCGGGCCCGCGCAGGCGCTGCAGCTCGCGTACGACGCTCAGCCGGTGATTCCGCCCGGCTCCGGCTTCCTCTACAGCGATATCAATTACATCGTGCTAGGCGAACTGGTGGCGCGCGTCTCCGGCACATCCTTGGACAAGTACGCGACCGCGCACATCTTCCAGCCGCTGAAGATGGAAACCACGCGCTTCAATCCTCCGGCGGAGTGGCGCGCGCGGATCGCGCCGACCTCACGTGACGAGCACGGCGTGATACTGCGCGGCGTGGTGGACGATCCCACCGCCCGGCGCATGGGTGGCGTTGCCGGGCACGCTGGCCTGTTCTCGACCGCCGACGATCTGGCGCGCTTTGCGCGGGCGCTGCTCGACCACGACAGCAGCCTGCTCTCGGCGGCGGGCGTCGAGAAGATGACCACGCCCCAGCAGCCGGCGAACGCCAGCGTGCTGCGTGGCCTGGGGTGGGATATCGATTCTCCGTTCTCCACCAACCGTGGCGAGCTGTTGCCGGTGGGTTCGTTCGGGCACACCGGCTTCACCGGGACTTCGCTATGGATTGATCCCGCTACCCAGACCTACATCATCCTGCTTTCGAACGCGATTCACCCCAGCGGCACGAACAGCGAAATGGTGTCGCTGCGTACGCGCGTGGCCAATGCCGTTGCCGCCGGCTTGAACCTTTATGTAAATAGAGAAGGCGAACAACGCTGGGCCGCGATTACCGGCTACAACGAAACTCTGGCGGGCGCGCGCCGCTTGCCGGACCGCAATGGCACGGTGCGCACGGGGATCGATGTGCTCGAGTCCCGAGGCTTCGCTCTCCTGCGTCACGGCCGCAATTCGGTCCGCGCCGGCCTGCTGACCAATCAGACCGGCGTGGATTCCCAGGGCCGGCGCACGATCGACGTGCTCGCGCACGCGCCCGGCGTCTCTCTGGTAGCCATCTTCAGCCCCGAGCACGGCGCCACCGGCACTCTCGACACTACCGAGATCGGCAACACTCGCGATGCTGCCACCGGCATCCCCATCTACAGCGTCTATGGCGCGACCGACACGCAACGGCGCCCGCCCATGGAGGTGCTGAAACAGCTCGACGTTGTGGTCATCGATCTTCAGGACGCGGGTGTGCCCTTCTTCACCTACGAAGTCACGATGGGCTACTTTCTGGAAGCGGCGGCGCAGGCTGGGATTGAGGTGTTCGTGCTCGACCGTCCTAATCCCATCACCGGCTCGTTCGTGCAGGGCCCGGCCGTTACGCATGAGCCGGGGAGCTTCAAAGGATATTTCCCGCTCCCCGTGCGCCACGGCATGACGATGGGCGAGCTGGCCAAGCTGTTCAACAGCGAGCGCGCGATCCATGCGCTGCTGACCGTGGTGGCCATGGAGGGATGGCAGCGTGGCGATTGGTACGACGCTACGGGACTGGCATGGATCAATCCTTCGCCCAACCTGCGCAGTTTGAATGCGGCCACGCTCTATGCGGGAGTGGCGCTCGTCGAGGGCACGAACGTTTCCGTGGGCCGGGGCACCGACACGCCCTTCGAGGTCGTGGGCGCTCCCTGGATTGACGCGCGGCAGCTCGCCGAGCACCTGAACCGGCGGCAGATCACTGGCCTGCGCTTTATGCCCGTGCGCTTCACGCCCGTCTCCGGTCCTTATGCCAACCAGCTTTGCGGAGGCGTCAACCTCCTGGTGACCCGCCGCAACGGCCTCGATTCACCCGAGATCGGGGTGGAGCTGGCCGCAGCCTTGCACCGCCTTTATCCAAACGACTTCAAGATCGAGCGCATGATCGACATCCTCGGAAACCAGGCAGCGTTCGACGCCATCGTTGCGGGGGAAGATCCGCGCCGCATCGCCGAGGACTGGCGCGAGCCGCTCGCGGTTTTTGAGCGGCTGCGGGAGAAGTATCTCCTCTATTGAGTCATGGAGTCATTGCCACCCCTCTGGCAACCGTGAGGGTTGATTCCGCCAAAAAAATTGGGCGTCCCCGCAGGGGCGCCCTGAACGAAATCCACTTCAAGCTACCAGATAACCTTGACCGAGAGCTGGGCTTGCCGGTTAATGTCGGCGGTGCCTGGATCACCGAGCCCGTTGAAGAGGGGGTTGGCTAAGCTGGTCATGTTGGGTCCGCTCGGCGCAATCGTGCTTACTCGACCGTGCTGCAAGGCAGAAAGCGTCAGCACTTGGCCGTTGTTTCCGTAATACTTGCCGGTGGTGACATCTAGACCAGCTTGGCCAGGGCAGCCAGCGGCAGGCGTGAAAACACCGCCTGAAGTGGTGCCGCACGGCTTCAAGAGCGAGAGTACGTCACTGAAATTGAACAATTGGAAGTTGGTATGGTTTGCGAAATTGAAGAGGTCGGCACGCAGTTGCACCATAATCCCTTCGTGCACCGGAATTCGGAAAGCCCGACGAATGGAGATATCACCGCGGATATACGGGTCGCCGAGACCTTGGTTACGACCGAGCGTGCCACTGACGGCCTTGAAGTCCACGGGCACGCCGCAGAACATATCTATCGGGCCATTTGTGGCGGCCCCCGCGGGCGCAACGAAAGTGTTCGGCACACAAGTCGGGCATATCGTAAGCGCACTGGACGAAATCAACATGTTCGACCCGCCCGCCCCGCCGATACCAGCCGTTGAGAGGACGCCGCCTGCCAGAACGTTCGGTGTTTGCATCGACTCTGCTCCAAACGAAGCGAAATATTCGTCGGTTAGGATGGAGTCACCGGTGGAGATGGGATAAGGCCGGCCGGACTGGGCGGTGCCGATGAGGGAGAACGCCCAGTTGTTCACCACGGAGCTGAGGAAATGGTTGAAGTGGAAGCGGTTATCACTATCCACGGTGAATCTGAAATTGGCGAGATGCCGAGCGTCCTCTTCCGAGGGGCCACGCGTGGAAGCTCTCACGTTAAAGGGATTGCTCGGCTCGGAGACCCCGTAGAAGCCCTCAGTCGAGGAGATCAGGTGCGACCAGGTGTAGTTGCCGTTCACTTGAAGGTGATGGGCATACCGCTTTTCCACGCTGACCAGCAACCCGTTGTAGGCCGAGTTGCGGTTGCTGAAGTTTTCTCGAATCGCCCCGAAATTCGGGTTTGGCCGGCCGGTAGTGTAAAAATATCCCGGATGTGCCGGATCAGGCAGGATGGTGGGGTAATTCATGTCAGTTTCGCCGAACTGATGGAATCCGAAGGATCCAATGTATCCGATGTTCATTACCATGCTGTTGCTCAGCTCACGCTGCCATGAGAGCTGTACGTTGCGAGTTTGGGGATTTTGTATGTTTGGCGAGATAGGCCGAATGCGTCCAAACGGCGGCGTGGGTGGTCCGGGGGGTGATATGAAAGGCGCCAACGCGGCAGCTGAGGGGGCGTTCGGCCAAGCCGCGAAGACTGGGCTGGAGTTCGCTTCACCATTAGTAATTACTATGGTCTCGAGCGTGCCCGGGGTGCCGTTGAAGTTTAGCGAGTCCAGCACAATATTGTTGTAGGCCAATTGGGTGATTTCGGCGAAGCCCAAGCTGATCACGGATTTATCACGTCCGCCGAACACCTTGCCCAGCAGACCTGAGTCAAACCGCGGGCCCCAGGCGAAGCCCAGCCTCGGCTGGAAGTTGGTCTTGTCGCTGCCGCAGGCTGGGATTATTCCGTTAGCTTGATAGCAACCGCTTCCGAAGCCACCGGCGAATGGTATGCTGCCGCCTTTGAAGGCGCCGGCCTCATAGTCCCATCGCAAGCCATAGTTCATGGTCAGGTTCGGGCGAAGCTTCCAACTGTCTTGCACGAACCAGCCATACACATTGTCTTTGGATAGAATTTCCGCAGGACCGATACCAATCGTGAATGTCGTGGGGCCGCAAGGGGTACCGGGGGCGGTTTGTGGGTAACCGCACTGCACGCTGTCCCACTCCCCAAAGTGATATTGGGGAAACAGCGAACTCCAAGGAACATAGTCCATGCTGACGCCAGCCTTGAGGGTGTGCGCGCCATGGGTCCAGGTGAGGTTATCGGATCCCCTGTACCAGTTCTGTCCAGCGCCCTGCGGGCAACAGAAATCGGCGAACTCATAGGTGTTGGCCGTTCGCTGCCCCGGCTGGCTGCTGTTGTCCGGGGTCTGGCTCAGGAATCGGTGCCAGGAGACACGGGCTTCGTTGACTACATGCGGCGTTAAGGTCGAGGTTTCAGAAAAGTTCAAGGTGTGGTCGTGAGACACCTCGCCGGTAAGCGAACTTGGAGCGCTGGCCGCCGGGGTTTGCACCGGAAGATTGCTTTGGGTAGCCCGCTGGGCATTAAACCTGACGGTAAAGAGGTTCTTGCTGTTGATTTGGTGATCGATCTTGGCCGACCAAAGCACCTCATCGTCCCCCTCGGTTACGGTTGTGGAGCTTTCAGGTGGAAATGGTAGAGCCTCGGGTATGCCCGCCAGGAGCTTTTCATAGCTGACGAACCAGAACGTCTTGTCCTTGATGAATGGCCCGCCCAGAGTAAACCCTGTTTCGTGCTTGAAGTAGGGCGGCGGAGAGTCGTCCCCGCTCAGCTTGGTGTAGAACGGAACGGCTTCCATGTTGGTCCCACGGGCGAAGAAATGGAAATCGCCGTGGATGGTATTGGTTCCGGACTTCGTGATAACGTTCAGGATAAGACCGCCAGCCGCACCGTTCTCAGCATTGTAATTGTTGGTTATGACTTGGAACTCTTTTACCTCGTCCACGCTAGCGCCCAGCGCGTCGCGGCCAACGGTGGTGATGTCGTTCATGGGGACTCCATCCACGTTGTACCGATTGCTGCGATTGTTGATTTGCCCAGGCCCCACCAGGTCGGCACTGTCGCTGGTGAAATCGTATCGCACGCCCGGCGCCCCGATCGCGAGGGTAGCGTAGTCGTTCATGTTCGTGCCGGCGTTGAAGGGCGCGGTGTTGGACTCGGTGGGTAGACGCGCCACATCCGTATCATTAATGACCGTCGAGCCCTCGGTCTTGGTGCTCTCGACCAAGGGCGCCTCACCGGTGACCTCGACAACCTGGGTCGCGGCTCCAACCTTGAGCTTAAAATTTGCGTCCCGGGTGTCTCCAACATCGAGGTTAACCCCCTTAGTTTCGGCTTTGGCAAAATTGGGCGCTTCAACGCGAACGTCGTAGGTTCCAGTCTGAAGGAAGGGAATGACGTAGAGGCCGTCCGATGTGGTCTTGGTTTCGCGTTCAATGCCCGTATTCACGTTTCTGGCGACGACCTTAACACCCACCATGATGGCGTCCTGAGGATCGGCAACCCGTCCTCTAATCGTTGCGGTGGTCTGCGCATGCGCAGCCGCCAAGGGCAGTAAGAAGCACGCAACTGTCAGTGATAGCAAGAACCGCTTCGGCATAAACTCCTCCCCATCTTCAAATTGAAGAACCTGAAGTTTCGCCGGGGCCCATTTTCAAGCTTTTACAAAAGAGGGTAGCGGGGGAAGGTAAAGGGGGACCCTTCTAGATAGACCCTTCCCACACCTTGGGAGTGACGCACTGCCAACATAAGCAACTTTCTTGCCGAATCGGTCGTCGTTAAATCAATAGGTTAGGAGTCAAGTACGGCGAGCTGCTACTGGATTCGGAATACCGGCACGGGCAACATTATGGTTTTCTGTAGTTTGCGACCATCAAAGGTAGCCGAGTGACCCGCAATCGCGACCTGAGCAACGGCCCGTTCAGTTCCCGTAAACCGCTATGGGCGGCAGGTATTTGCTAAAATCGCTTCCTTGGAGTAGTGATGGCAATCCGCACCATATTCAGCATGGCCGAGGACTGCGCCCGGGGTGAACGCGAGGGGTGGGAGGAGTTTGTCCGCGACTTCGGCGGAATTGCTCACAGCCTGCTGGCACACTACTTTCCCATGCTCGTTCCGAAGCTCGACGAGCACGTAGTCGCGGTCTTCCGGCGGGCCGGCGGAAACCGCAACGCGCCAACCCCGGGTGCCCTGGGGACGCCAGACTGGTTTGCCGGCCTGAGCTTCACCAATGAGCGCGAGTTCATGATGGCCTTCCGCGACCTGGTGGTCGCCTACGGACGCGAACTGGCGTGCGCCCCGGCGCCGCCCATCGCTCTCGACCAGTTGAGGGCTATCATGCAGGGTCTCATGCTGCTGGAACGCGAACTGTTGTGGTTGTTCATCAAGGGCTACGATGCCCAGCGCATCGCCGCCATCATGATGAACGCCGCCGCTACTGCCGAAGCTGTGCAGAGGGTCGCCGAGGAACGCCTCGCTGCCATGATCCCCGGGGCTGCGCCGGAGGCTCTTACCCAATCGGCGCGAGCGCTGATGGAAATGGCCGAGCAGTCGAAGACCGATTCGTGTGTGTCGCTCAAGACCTTCAATAACCTGGTGAACGGCCAGATTACCTGGCGAGAAAGGGAACTGGCGGAGGAGCACATGAGCAGCTGCTTCTACTGCATCGATCGTTTTACGACCTTTCAGGAGATGGTGCGCCTGCGCAAAGACACGTCGCGCCTGGCTGCGCCGCAGATCGGGGCCATTCTCGCCCAGCTTCCGTTGGCCGCCGGCAAACCTCGCGGCGTGCTCTCCCGCCTGTTCGCCGGCCGCTGAAAAATCCCAAGAATCCCGCCACGGATGAACACGGATCGTCACAGATCAAACAAATACACTGAGAAGGATTATCCGTGATCATCCGTGCAAATCCGTGGCTAACCGGGATTCTATTTCAGCAGGAAGAGCGCGTTGACGTGCGCTGTGACCGTGATCTTGTGGGCCGCAAACTCCGCCGTGGGTGCGGGAGTGGCTGCCGCGCTCATGGCGCGAGCTGCCATCATCGGCATGGGCGACGGCATTCCTGTGAGTTGCACGTCGACCGATGCGTAGGAAAGTTCGCCCAGGCTGCGCCCGCTGGCACGCGCCAGAGTCAGCGCTTCCTCGTGCGCCTTGTGGTAAGCGTCCTCGACCGCGCGCGCCTTCGCGGGTTCCAGGTTCTCCAGGGTGTAGTTCAGCGTCTGATTTTCGGTCACGTCCAGATCCGACAACTGCCCGACCACCGGCCCAACCTTGGCAAAATCCTTGAGCTTGAGCGAAACGCTGGTGTTGACGCGATAGCCCACCAGCTTGCGCTTGGGATCGCGATAGTCGTAGACCGGCTGCAGCGCGAAAAAGCCGATTTCGGCGTTCTGGGGATCGATCTGGTTGGACTTGAGCAGTTGCCGCACCTGTTCCGCGGCTTCCGAGGCGCGCTGGTAAGCCGCCTGGGCCTTGGATTCCTGCACCGAGATGTTGAACTGGAACACGGCGGTGTCGGGAGCGCTCTCGTACTTGCCGTCCGCTCCCACATAAAGACTGTTGGCGGGAGCGGCCACTGTGGGCCGGTCCTGGGCGAGGACGAGACTAGCCGTGGCCAGCACTGCTGCCAGCGCTGCAAAGCGCGCGATTTTCATGGCGTTCTCCTGCTGTGATCATAGAACGCCATCGCGCGCCTGTCTTGCAAGACTCGGAAAATAACGGAACTACGGGTGATAAATGGCGAGGGTCTGGGTCATCGCGAGTGCGCTTTCCGCACCGCGCCTGGCAGCTTTCTTGCCGAGGCTGCCGGGCACGAAGATGATGTCCTCTGGCTGGAGAGCGATGTCGGCTTGCTTGGCCGAGAGCATGCGGTTCAGCTTGAGCGGCATCTCCTCGCGTCCCGTAGCCGTGGTGCGGATCAACCGCGCCTTGTTCATGGATGCGACCGAGGTAGGACCGCCTACCAGGGCGATGGCCTGCATGACGGTCATCTTCTCGTAGTTGTCCATCACAATACCGGCTGGCCGCTGAACTTCACCCACTACATACACCAGGCCGGCGCGGTTTACCAGCAGCGTGTCCCCCGGGAGAATCTCGATGTTGTCCTTGGGCGATTTTTCCAGGTCGGCGGGGAGATTGACCTTCATCGGCTCCTCGGGATGGTCGCGGTGGGTGATGGTGACGGTCTTGCCGGCGCGCGCGGTGAGTCCGCCCGCAGCCGCCAGCACCTCCAGCATGCGCTGCGAACCCATGATGGGGTAGACGCCCGGGCGATTGACCTCGCCGGTGACGATGGCGGACTGATTGACATAATCCTTCAGGGACAGCGCGACGTGCGGATTCTTGACGAACTCACCTTCGCGCAAGCGGTTCTCAATGACGGTCTGGGCCTGGTCCAGGGTCAGGCCTGCCAGTTGTACATATCCGATCAGCGGCAGGTAAACATCCCCCGCGTTGCCGACACGGATATCCTGCGCCAGTTCGGGTATGCCATAAACGCTGAAAGCCAGCAGGTCGCCACCCGTGATCCGCACCGCCGCGGCCGAGGCGTCGGCTGCCGCCGGCGCACCCAATTCGGGCGGAGCCGCGGTCTCCTTCAGCGTGCTGTCGCCCAAGACCGGGGAAGTCCCGGCAGCACCGGCAGCATCATGGTGCGCGGCCTGCGGCGCGGAGGAACTGGCAGCCGGCGCAGATGTCGGAGTGTTCTGCGCCGCCGCTTGTCCATCGAGGGTGAAAACCAGGGAAACAATCAGGAGGGTAAAGCCCAAGAATCTTCCCAATGCCATCAGCCCGTCCTCAAGCTCGAACATTGCGGGCAGTCTAGCACAATGTGGGTTGCACTTCGGATGCCTCACAAGGTTCGTTTTCCGATAGCGCTATCAGTTCGGTCCTTCGCTGCGCTCAGGATTTCGGCAGCGGACTCAGCCTGCCCTGAGCAACTGAGCAAAGCGAAGTTGTCGGATGGGCCCGCTAAGCGCCTCAAGTAGTTTTTTCACCGCCGATTGGCCAGCGCGGGCGGCACTCAACGCGCAGTTCTGGAGAGGGGCGAAAGAGATTGCTATAATTGTTGCATCGCCGGGGCTTGGGTGCGTGCGGTTGCGAGAGGTTGCCCCCCAGCCTGCGGCTCAGCGCGTGGCCAGGTAGCTCAGATGGTAGAGCGCAGCCCTGAAAAGGCTGGCGTCGGCGGTTCGATTCCGTCCCTGGCCACCATCATTTCAATCACTTGCACGCCTCGATTTCCTGCCTTTGGCTGCAATTGGCGGCAATTCAATTCACCAGCGTGGCAACCGCTCCACCACCCGCATCTGCCACTCGGGCACGAACCGCTGGTAGATGTCCAGCGTCGTAGACGCGCAGGAGTGGCACATCCGTGCCTGCGCATCCTTCACGCAGCTCCGGCTAGCTTAGCTTCAGCCAAGTGGCGTGAGCCCATGCGGGTGGATTGAGCTTCTGCGTGATCGCCGATGCCAAGGCGGCAGGACCTGCTGGGGCCGTGGTATGCGATCATGCGCTGCGTCCACGATGCCGATCTGAGGACCCGATGCAAGGTCCTGACTTGGCAGGAACTTAGTTCTGCTCTCCCTCGCAGATTGCCAAGATTTCTGGGGACAAAATACGGGATACTTCGCCAGCCGTAACAGCTCTGAAGGCAAGGGTTTGATATAAGGTCATCAAGAGAGGCAGCCGTGACGCCCACGCCCAGATTGACGCTCATCACCATGGTGTCGGCGGTTGCCAGGACCCAGCGGTTGGAACGGTCTTCACGCTCGCCAGGGCTCAGATTCCCGCTACTGCTAGTGCCGTTCATGCTCATCGGGCTGCTGGACGCTTACCTGCCGGCCTACACAGACCGGAATGGGTTCTGGACCCTCGATGCGGATACCATTCGCTGGCTTGGCGTCGTTTTCTTCGCCGCTGGCGGTGCCCTGCGGATCTGGCCAGTGTTTGTGCTCGGTCGTCGGTTCAGCGGGTTGGTAGCCATCCAACCGGGGCATACACTGGTCACCAGCGGTGTCTATGGTGTCATCCGCCATCCCAGCTATTTGGGGTTGCTCATCATGTTGCTAGGGTGGGCCCTCGCTTTTCGCTCCGTCGCCGGCGTGTTGCTCACTGCGCTCCTTATCCCGCCGCTCATCGCACGCATCCGAGCGGAGGAGACGCTGCTGCAGGCCCAATTCGGCAGTGAGTACGATGCCTACCGTGCCCGCACGTCTCGACTGATTCCCAGGCTTTATTGAGTACTGGGGGGGCATAGGGACGTCTTCGCGGCGAGCGCCGTTTTGATCCGCTGAGGCGTGAAGGGCACCTCGCGGATGCGCGTCCCGGTCGCGTCGAAAATCGCGTTGCCGATTGCCGCCGCGACCACGGCGATCGCCGTCTCACCTGCGCCCGTTGCGGGAACCCCGGTGCGGTTGATCAGCACGCTCTCCACCGCGGGCACTTCGAATTCGAACCCGAGGCTATGGTATGTTCCCCAATCCACGGAGGTAACGTTGTGCTCGTCCCACGTCACTTCTTCGCCGAGGGCGCGGCTCATTCCCTGCAAGGTGCCGCCCTCGATCTGGCTCTTGAGTCCCTCCGGGTTTGAGATGGGCCCGCAGTCGTGCGCAACGACGAAGCGCTTCACGCGCACCTGGCCGCGGGCGCGATCGACCTGCACCTCGGCCACCGTCGCCACATAGCCGTTATCGCCGCTGTAGGCGACGCAGGCAATCCCCCGGCCAGAGGTGCTGCCGCCGCCTGCCGTCGGCTTCGGTGACGGGCGCGCGTCCCACCCCGCCGCTTTCGCCGCCTGCTTCACAACCTCGATGAGCCGCTCGTCCCGGAGATGCCGCAGCCGGTACGCAACCGGGTCCGCTTTCACCTGCGCCGCCGCTTCGTCCATGAACGATTCGTGCGCGAAGGTGTTCTGCACGCGGTTTGGCGCCCGCAGCGGGCCGGTAAAAAACGGCGAGGGAACAGTGTGCGCGAGCACTCGCTCGCTGCCAACCTTCCCTGCCCCGCCGCAGTTGCCGCCGACGCAGCCGCTCACGTACGAAGGCGCGGAGTTGAAGTGGTTCTGAAACGCCGCGACTTCGCCGGCCGTTTTTGCCGCCACGCGCTCGGGCTCGAAGCCGGCCAGGAATCCGGTGATGACATTCCCCGGCTTTTCATACCCCGGCCGAAAACCGAGCGACGGCCACCACGCTTCGTAATCCCATGCCACGATCGTCCCATCATCATCGACGCCAATCCGCTGATCGATCACGTACGCGTAACCGTAGCTCTCGGAGCGGAATTCGTCCTCACGCGTGAGCTGCACGCGAACCGGCCGGCCCACCGCGTGCGAGAGCAGCGCTGCGTCATAGGAGACGGTGTCGGCGGCATTCAGGCCATAGCAACCGGATCCACGCGTGAAAATGACGTGAACGCTCTCTGGCGGCAGCCCCAGCAGCATGGCAACGCCGCTTCGGGTCGGATATACCGATTGCGTCGGTGACCACAGGGTCGCCTTCCCGTCGCGCACATCCGCGACCGCACACGACGCGCCCATCGAGGCGTGCGCCTGGTAGGGGTAAAGGTACGTCGCCTTGATCACCGACGCTGCTTGCGTGAGCTTCGCGTCGACATCCTTCGAGTTAACGGCAAACGCGTCGCGCGACGGCTTCATGGTTCGCAGCCGATCGTAGAACTCGCCCTGTGCGGGCAGATTCCCCCCGCCGCTCCATTGCACCTTCAACTGCTGGGCGGCTTGTGCCGCCTGCCACTGTCGTTCGGCGACCACGCCGACAAAATTCCCACGACGGACGACTTTCACGACCCCGGGTACGTGGCTGACCGAGCTCTCGTCGACAGCCACGACTGTCGCGCCGAGCCGGGGTGGCCGCACGACGCGGCCGTGCAGCATCCCGGGAACGTGCACGTTATGAACGTATTCGAACTGTCCGGCAGCCATCGCTGCCATGTCGAGGCGCATCACCGGCTTGCCCAGGACTTTCCATTGGTCCGCCGTCTTGCGTTTTGCCGTCGTGCTGAGCGGCAGGTTGAACTTGCGCCCGGCCACGAGTTCGCCATAGCTGACGCGCTTCGTCGGGTCGGAGGTCGCCGCGATCGTGCCGTCGGTGATCGTGAGATCGGCCGCAGCGACACCGAGCTTCGTCGCCGCCAGCCCGAGCAGCGCCTCGCGCGCCGTCGCCGCCGCCTGCGCGAGGTTGCGATCGTTGAAATTGACCGGCGACGACTGGCTTCCCGAGGTCGTCCCCTGGTCGGGACAGAGATCGGTATCGCACTGGATGAGCCGCACGCGCACCAGCGGCACCGACAGCTCCTCGGCAACGAGCTGTGACTGCGCGGTCAGCATCCCCTGGCCAAGCTCGCACTTGCCGGTGTACGCGGTGACGGTGCCGTCGGCGGCAATCGCAATCCACGAATCGAGCTGGTGCGGATCGACATGCGACGCGTGGGTGTCGAACGGCCCTTGGCCGAACGCAAGCGGCTCAAGGATCGACGCGCTGCTGTAAGTGACGATGAGGGCCCCGGCGGCCTGCAGGAATTCGCGGCGCGAGAGGCCGGTCATGCTCTCTTCTCCCGCGCGTAGCGCTTGATGGCACGCAGTATCCGCGTGTGCACGAAGCAGCGGCAAAGGACGCCCGAGAGCGCCTGCTGGATGTCGCGGTCGGAGGGATTCGGATTCTTGTCGACGAGCGCCTTGGCTTCCAGCATGACGCCGCTCAGGCAGAAGCCGCACTGTGCAGCCTGCTTGTCGATGAACGCCCGCTGCAGCGGGTGCGGCTTATCGATCGACCCGAGTCCTTCGAGCGTGGTGATCTCGGCGCCTTTCATCGTGCCGACCTGCGTAATGCAAGAGCGAATGGCGCGCCCCTGCACGAGCACCGTGCAGGCGCCGCACTGGCCAAGACCACAACCGAACTTGGGTCCGCGCAGGTGGAGATCGTCACTGAGGACGTACAGCAATGGTGTCGCCGGATCGGCGTCAACGGTGTGCGCATGACCGTTTACGGTCAGGTTGATCCTGCTCATGTGGCCCCCACGAACGTTGGAGGATGTGAGGATTTGAGGATGTGAACTCCTCAACTCCTTGGCTTCTCAGATTCTCACATCAAATCCATAGGTTGCTACTGTAGTATTTGGTTTCTGTGCAAGCAATGCCGATGGCGCATGGCGTCGTTCCACACTTCTGAGGTGACAGGCCAGACGTAGGCGCCGATGTTGGTGCGCATTGCCTGCCAAGTCAATCGGGCTGCGGCTACCAGGGGGCCGACTTGCCGATGGCGGTCTGCGCTGAAACCATTCCTTTAGCGTCGAAAACTTATCTTGTGTCTCGACTCCGGCTAGCGCTGGACAGCTATAGTCCCGTGCCAGCCTTGCCGAGGCACCGCTTTGAAAATCCGCGGTGTTCAATTCGTGACTCATCGCCTTGGTGCCTCGATCGTCCCACGGCTCAACTCCTGGACGGGACCCGGCTTCGGGTATCTTCCCGTCCTCGTCCGGGCCGTGAATACGGTCTCGGCCTCCTGTGCCATCGCTCCCAGGCTGCGCATCCACCGGGCTGCGTCGATTCCTTCCGCACGCGCGACCACCAGCCACTCCGGGGACTCCTCGGTGATCCCTGCGAACTGTTCCGCCCAGTTGTGTTCCACACCCAACGCCATCGCGTACGGCAGGCAGCGTTCGACCTGCTTTGGCGAAGCCAACTTCAACCTATCCGCATCCACTCGCTCCATAAACTCCCGGAACCCCTCCACTGTAGCGCACGCCCGCATGCCGGCGAGACTCTTGGCGGTAAGGTTCCGTCCCATCACGTACACGATCAGAGCCGAAGTGGCCACCAACCCGACCGCCAGCGGTCCGACGTTGTACAACGTGATCCACCCCGTTGACGGCACCGCCAGCAGCAACGTCCCCGCCAGGATTACCAATCCCACGCGGTATGCCTGGGCGGAGACCGGATCCACCCGGTACATGCCTTTATCGATCAGCGCGTTCAGAATGCCGGTGCGCATGGACGGCACCGCCGCCACAAAGCGCAACTTCAGGCTGGAGAGCTTAGTCCACTGGCCGCCGTAGAACGTATTGAACAGCATGTCGATCTCGTAGTTGGTCAGGCCCTGCCACTGATCGCGCGGCTTCAGCAGCCGGATGATGTAGTCTGGGTGCCCCTTCGAATTGTCTTCCTCGATCTTCACATAGCCGCGCACTGCCAAGTCGACCAGCGTCGCCGTGATGTCCCGCGGCTCCACGCGGTCGGTGAGCAATGTGCCCGCCTCGGCGGGGGTCAATCCCGAGGGCGGCTCGTATTCCGTTACTACTGCTACCGGTGGCAGACTTCCCTTCAGTCTGCGGATCCACAGCATCACCAGGAACACCACCAGCGGCATCAACAGGATGGGGTTGCTCTCCACAAACCACAGCGCGCGCGATGGCCACCACGGCTTGTGGAACACGCCCTTGGGAACGATCACCTCGACCGCGAACGCCTCATGCGCCCCTACTCCGCCCGCCACGAACTCCACGCTAGCTCCGTTTAGCTGTCCTGCAACGGTTCCGCCGTATGGCCCGCTGACGAATCCTTGAGCCAGCAATCCTTCGATCGCCTTCTCCGGCAGCAACACCGTTGCCGACGCCTGCTCCGCCGGCATAGACAGCGTGCTCAACGTCAGGTTCCAATACACCTCGTCATGATCGGCGTTGTAGCGCACCGCATTGTGGATGAAGTACCCGACCTCCACCGTCCGTGACTCACCCGTGCGCCCCAGCATTGGGACCCGTATTTCTGTCTGGCCGCCCCAAGTGCGCACCCGGTAGGGCAAGCTGTGCCCGTCGTCATCTGTCACCCCAAGCACTTTGAGGTAGAGCCGACGTTTCGTCCCCAGCGGCCCGGCCGACTCCACCGGGATCAGGCGCTGGATGCCATGAAAGTCCCCCCCCGAGGCCACCTGCAGGTAACTCAGCTCCAGGCGCTCGAGGATGACGGCCGAGCCATCGTCGGCGACATTCACGATGCTGTGGAAGTCACGCAGTTGCCACTCAGGTGCGCCTTGTGCCGACACACTGGCTGCCAGCGCCAGCAGCGCCCCCACCAGCCCGAACTGAACGCCTCTCCGCATTTTTCAATCCTGGTGGTAGGCGTCGGCTTCGATCTCCACCAGCATCTCCGGCGAGATCAGTTATAGATCCCTTTGGCCGTCTCCTACGTCCGCTGTTAGGATACCCGTCCGAGGAGTTATCATGGACACGAATAGGATTTAGATCGCGGCGGCGCAGCGGGCTCGGTGGGCAAAGGTTTGGGCCCAGCAGTAGGCGGAGAACAATGTCGCCTAGTCGGCGTGAGGGAGTTTTGCAAGTACCCTACGCTGGCGTCTCTCAGGCGTCGAAACCAGTGAAGGACCTGGTGGCGGAAGCGTTGTGCTACATACTGGCATAGACCAGCTTTCCGATATGCAGTTTGTTGAGCTCACCGGCGAACGCCTCCAGGGCAAACACGGCGCGGCCTGCATCGCTGTCGGGATTCGGCAACGTACCATTTCGCGCTTTGAATGCCTTGACGGTCCCGTACAGCCTTTCCAGTTCGTCGATTGCGGCTTGGAGCTTGGAGTTCGTCATTCCTCTCCCTTCGCTGTCCCTCTAGTACAGGCGCGGACCTCGTTCTATCGACCTACACTTTCAGCAATCATTATACCCGCGACCTGCAGTACTACGGGTTGGCCAGGCTATCCTGCGCATTGCTGGGCAAGCTGATTCTCATTCGCGAGTCAATCGCTAGCTTTCTCCCACGCTGGACTGCTTGCTTGCTCGCCAGAGGGCAGGCCGGGGCGTGAGCGAGCACATCTCAGGCGGTTTTGCGCCGCTGCCTCATACGAATCGCCCGTTCTCTTGCCATGAGTTCCCTTACCTCATAGCCGTAGGGTCCGTAGCCGCGGAATCTCTTCTCGTCGAATAGGCGCTTGATCCCGCATCCGAGGCACACCTGATACGAGTGGTCTCCCTCTCGGACTGGCCAACTCATTCTTGTGTGCCAGCAGCCGCGCAATAGGAACACCGCCGTGCCTCCCGCTCCGGCGGTGAGCAAACCGAGGGGCCATGCCCACCGCGACCAGCGTTTCTTCTTGTGGCCCACTTTGGTCATGTAGCCGCCTTCTGGTTAACCGACAACCCGCCGAACTGCTGCACCGCTCGAGGCCACACGATTGCACAGGGGAATTGTGCTCGTTCGAGCAGTTCGTTGCAAGCACTCCATACAGGGGAGTCCCTTACCGGTGTCCGCCACCGTGGAAGGAAGGGGGTTCAACACACCGAGCAGGGCCAAATATTTTAGATACCTCATGGTGAAAACCACCCAGCGACTGAATCGCTCACCCAGAGTGCGGATGGAAGAGGCCCGCTTAGATGCAGCGCATGCAAGAGAAAACCGCTCTTGACACGTACCGGCCTTATCATGAAAAACGATTACACACCAACAATCCGGTTGTTTGGGCCGCGGTGGAGGTAACAGTTTTCGTCGGGCCTCCACCGCTCGATCCGAAGCTTCCCGCCAGCATGGCGTTGGCGACTAGCTTTCAGATTTACAGGGTCCGTCGTTTTACAGGGGCCACCGTAGTTCCGTTGGCCTAAACTACCTGTGGTCCAGGAAAGCTACCGCGCGCGGTCGGCAGGGCTGTCCGTTTTGGCATGCAGGGATCCATTCGGAGTGGGTATTCGCTTCAGGTAAGGGTAAAAGGGCGTGACTTCGAACGGCATCTTTTCTCCAGCATTGAGCAAAGGCACGGGTTTGATGTCAATCAGCTCCACACAATCTGACCAGGGATCGAGCTTGATTCGGCCGCCGAGGGGAAGTGCAGCGACCTGGCCAGTATCTCTCATCGCAAGCTGCGGCGCTGAGGGCTTCAACGCAGCCAGACTAGAGACCTTCCCCGCGATGAGGGCATTGCCCAAGCGAGCCCGAATCAGGTTAGGTAAAGCCGGTGCCCGAGCTTCGAGTGCCTCAAAAAACAAACCGGCATTCTTGAGTCGATCTTTGTAAGGCGAGTTAGCAAGCATTTCCATTGCCTTCTGATCAGCGGCAACCTCCTCACGGGAATCGCGGTGAAAGGTGAGTCGCCGCAAGCTCTGCTCGTCGGGGAAGAACATACGCTCGTTGAAAGAATAGTCAAGATTAAGCGAATGGCCCAAGACAATATGGGCCAGTTCGTGAGCGAGGACTGCGGCGAGAGTTGCCTCATCCGGAAGCACGTCGATCAGGCCTCGGCTAATCACAATGGTATGGCCAATCGCGAACGACTCCAACGGCGTAGTCAAGAGGATCCGGCATCGCACGTCAGGAAGTTTGTCGATGAGGTCGTTTGCGATTTCGAGGTTCTGCACAACCGTTTGTAAGACCTTGTCAACATCTCCCTTGGGAGCCATCAAGCCTGCAACCTGCAGGCGCTCAACGACATTCTCCTCGGCGGAATACTGAACCTGGCGCAGACTCAGAAGAGGACTCAAGTCTTGCCCAGACCCGCTATGATCGAAGAAGGGTTCATCAATCATGATTTGCGTGAATTCCTGGTGATCGCCGGCGTGTTGCAGATCGTAGCCCCAAAGGCGCGTCTGCGCTTTAAAACGAAGGCGGCGCCCGAAGCGGTAATGTTCGTCCGACTGCTGACTGTAAATGTAAGCCGGCAGCCACAAGCCGGGCAACGGGTTCAAGCGCCAGCTGTCAAAGTCCAGCTTGTAGGTATAGTGCGGATGCGGAGTAAACGTACCGTTGAACCGCACAATGTGATAGCCCTCATCCTCGACCCAAATCCTGCCTAGAAAACGGCTATTGCCGGAGCTGGGAAGTGGTGCAACGTCGATTACCAGACAGCGTACCTCACCCACAAATTCGCGCCTTACAAATGAGAAGCTATAGTGCTGGCGATCGAAACCACTTTCGTCGACAAAGATCATCTGCGCGAAACCCAGAGGCATGTACTTCAGCGAATAAATGCTGGTGAGCTTCTCTAACCACCCTGCGAGGCGAGGTTGTTGCAAAAAAGAGCGCTCACTGAGCCCTCGGCTCAAATCCAGCTTGCCCAGGAAATACTGGTCGCTGACTGGAACAGTTCCCAGCTCGAGATCGGGCTTTAGGTTCTGGATATAGGTCTCCACCAGCGGTGTGAAATTGCGGATAGTTTGCAGGAACTCCTTCTCCGTCTGGATCACCTCGTCCACCACTCGATCAAAGGCAATCGAGTCTTGCGGCACAGATGCCGCCTGCCCACTCGAAGCAGAAGTAGCCGGCGGAAAGTCCTGGAACCATCCCTGCGAGCTGGCCGGGCAGTCCGACAGAGCAACTATTGCAAATGCCAGCAAGAGGATTCTAAGAAAAGATCCCGATCGTCGCGAAGGCATGCGCAGAACAAACGGGACCATCTCGCCGCAAGGCATCTTGCTATTTACCGAACGACTTTCCAAGCGCAGTTCATCGGGCGCAATAGCCTTCGGCGGCTTGTGACCTCCCCATCGCGTGAGGTTTCTCAGGTGCAGGTTTTGCGCCTTGGTGAATACTTCGATCCCGGAAGTAGCGCATAATGAGACTGCTCTTTCCTTCATTCAACACCTCCACCTCGAAGGAGAGCGAAATGGCGCGCTAAGTTCGGTCCAGCTTCGGACGGCTCAGGTGGCGTCTGGGCCGATCACACAAGTGGGGTGGGATTATCTATCCCAGCGGAAGCGCTGTCAAGAGCTGGCCCGAACGTTCGGTGTTTTTGTTTAGAAAAGTTTACTCGGGCAGGGCTAGTGCTCCTCGACCGCAATTACAATCGATGTTTTGTTCTCCTGGGGGCAGATACGCGAAGGCCACCATTATTCTGACGGCGCGAACCTCAGTAGAGCCCGCCAGTGGCCCTTGAAGAACGTGCCGAATCCAGCCACTGGTCTCCCGCATTGGACCGTGCCATGGTCTTTACCAAGTTTTACCTTTCTTTACGAACATTTACACTTCACGACCCCAATAAAAACTGCGTTCTGGCGCTCGGTGTCCTATGTTGAGCTGAGGCTACGATTGCAAATTGACTAGTTGAGGTAGTAGTCATATTGTGGCCAACTACCTTCAGCGCCTGGCATGAAGTGCCGGCCGTCGAACCAGAAGATCAGAGTTGTCGGTCTTTCCGATTGGGGAATGTGACTGAAATAATGCATGATCCCCAACATGCCAAGGCCGCCATCCTCTTCGACCAGGGACATAGCATCGGTATGGGTAGCGAGCAAAATCTGCTGATCCTGCGCTGTTCCATAGTACTTGCCCGGCAAATACCCGAGAACCCAGTGGCCCGTGTCTATTTGAAAATCAGCGATCAGTGTCAACGTGGCCGTTTTACCTGCCTGGGCATCCGCTATCACCTTCGCCCCGTTGACCCTGTCCAGACAAAGGGTGGGCACGTTCTGGTACACAGTATCCGCTCCACCCGACGAAGTCAGACTGTAAACACTACGTTGAATAATCCCGAAGGCTGCGCCCGGAGAATAATCGTAAACGACTACCATGCCTGCGGCATTACCCTTCATTCCAATAGTAGCGAAGCCGTTAAGTTGACTCCAAACAAACCGGGAGTGGTAAAAACTAGTCACGCTGGCAGGTACGTAAGTGTACATCGGCCACCACTTGCCGGGCGTTTGATATTCGTAATCGGTGAACGCATAGCTACCCAGGTATGAATCGGCGTAGCTATAAGGGGGATTCGATCCTGGCACAGCAGCCGGTTCCGGCGCAGTTTGAAAAACCAGTATCTTGCCTGCGATCTCCGCGTTTGTCGGCGGACTTGCCGGGTTATAATACAGCATCGGAGCGGTAATTCCTGCCGCTGGTGTGAACCCAGAGGTCTGCCCGTAGGACGCTACTACCGAAATCCCCGCCCCGTCAGAGACAAGTCTCTCAACCTCTACACCGGAGCCATAAATGTGGGTTTTAGGGTCCGGCCAATCATTCACAACATAATGATTGTAGGGCATATCTTGATACACTAGGTCGACGGCACCATACTCCAGCATTGTAGTTTCTATAAAGTTAAGCCATCTGTTCGAGGCGGGCTTCCCTGATAAGTTGGGCCGCCCTGAGCTTTGAAATAAGCCCAGTCGAACGCTTCTTCCGGCGTGATCATGTACCGCGGGTTGATGTGTGTAAGATCGTAGCTCCGGTCGTGATCACCGCGCCGGTCGTGATCGTCGCGTTTGTCTTTATCACCAGCAAATGCTGAGCCCATCAGCAGTAAGCACACGAGAGTGAGCGTAGGCATCAACGAAATAGCTGACTTTGTCATCTCAGTTCTCCGATCCAGAGCAGCTATCAAGCTCTCCGAGTCTTGTAGTTGTTCGTGGTCCCCACAATAGTTGCCTGGCAGCGCCACAACTCTTGCCGACAGAACTGCGCCCCCACCGCGTACGCGTTCTTGTCGCGCAGAGCTGTGCCACCAACCCCCGAAAAGAATGCCGCGAGCGTGCGCCATGCGGTACGCGCCCGCTTCCCACTTGCTAGCCGCCCGAGTGTGTGAAAGAGATCGTGGGCCCGAATGCTGCCGATCAGGTCGCCCTAAACGAAGGGGGGGTGCTCTACGTCGGCCGCAAAACTGCTGTCAAGAACAATTACACAACTTCACATTTTCGGTTGGGAGTCCCCACGCTCCGCCAATTCTGTCTAACTTCTTCCCGACATCGGCTGCGAGCAGACGCGTGTGGGGACTTCCCCAAATTACTCGGGAACAAGCAAAACTTCAGTCGCTCTTTTCGGAGAACAGTGACAGGAGCAGGTGCGAGCCGGCCAACTGAAGGGACTGTCCCGAGGCATAGGGAAATTCGAAGCCATGCACCAGACCGAACATGCCGGTGATCAGCCAGCGGCGGCGCAGGTCGGCGCACACGATGTTCTCCAGCGCCATATAAACGATGGAGCAGGCGATCGCTGTCTCCACGAACGGCGGGCGCCTTTGGGCGCCAGACGGAAGGCGGAAGCGAGCAGCGT
The DNA here is from genome assembly GCA_963808725.1 of uncultured Acidobacteriota bacterium. GTDB lineage: Bacteria > Acidobacteriota > Terriglobia > Terriglobales > Acidobacteriaceae > JAHFUA01. Next base: position 431,761 of record CAWEGO010000001.1, read on the forward strand.
AACGGAGTGCGCAGCGGTGGCTGCGAGGGAGACAGGCTGCTGGGAGGCGGTTCAGTGCGAGACCTTCCGCTCCGGACTGCTTCGTCATGCCGGATTTCGGCCTTGTACATCTGCATTACAGCTATTGCCCCCATAATGTAAATTAATAGCTTCCCGCGTCTTCCCAGCGATAAAGCCGTTGACAGATCAGTAACTTGATCCTAAGCTTTTTAGTGCCCGGGCCTGACATTGAAATTTGCCAGTTTGCCAGCGTCCTCGAACGGCGGTGGTTAGCTGTGAGCGCAGGGCTGCTTGGGGCGGATCCGTTGGAACAGCGAAACGCTTTCGTCGCTAAAAATGCGGCACGAACTGGGATCCTGCACATTGCACACGTCTCCGGATTGCGTCCAAACTGCTCTCAAGAGTGACCACCATGGGCATATCGTCTGCGAGTTCCGCGACCGTCACCTTTAACGACCTCTTTGCGAAATTGGATAAGGGGCGGCTTACCGCCAATCACTACAAGCTGATTATCGCGGCAGTATTGGGCGATATGCTTGAGTTTTTCGATTACTACATCATCGGATTTGTGTTGGCCTTCATCGTCGTGCCTTGGCATTTGAGCTTTGGCGAGACGGCGACCGTTTTGTTGAGTGCAGGCGTGGGGAGCCTAATAGGCTCGTTCTTTTTCGGACATCTGGCGGACCGTATCGGCAGAATTCCCGTGCTCTTCATCACCACCGCAAGTTTCACCATACCAAGCGCAATCATGTATTTCACCCCGGAAGGCAACTGGATTTTCCTTTCGTTGTTCCGGTTCCTCGTCGGGTTTGGCGTGGGCGGGCTGTATTCCGTGGACCTCCCGCTGGTGCAGGAATTTATGCCCACACGGTATCGCGGGCTCGTGGGCGGGATTGTGACCGCTCTGATTCCCGCGGGCACCTTGCTGGGAAGCCTTTCCGGCGCGTTCTTAACGCCCATAATTGGCTGGAGAGGACTGTTCCTGATTGGGCTGGTGCCAGCGTTGTTAGGGCTGCTCTTCCGTTTCTGGATGCGCGAATCGCCACGTTGGCTGATCAAACAGGGACGGTACGAGCAAGCGGTGAAGTCGCTCAACTGGGCGATGAAGGACCAGGTCGATTATCGCAACGTGGCCATACCCCACGACATAAATGCGTCAGAGAAGAGGCCGTCCTTCTTTGAGATTTTCAAGTATCGTCGCAGCGTGGCCGTTACCTGGATTGCGAGCTTCTTCCAGTCGATCATGGATTACGGCTTCGTCCTGTGGGGGCCGACCTTGTTGGTCCTGGTGCTGAAGATTCCGGCGACCAAAGCAGCCAAGATGTTTATCTTTGTGTCGTGTGGCAGTATCGTGGGAAAGTTCGTCTGGGCGTTCCTGTCAGAGGTTGTCGGCCGCCGCATCGGCGGAATGATGATCGGCATAGGATCAATGATTACCTGTCTGATCGTGTCCCGCTTCTACAATTCCTATTGGGGAAGCATACCAATTATTTTTCCGGCCTTTATTGTGGTGTATGCGTTCATTAACGGCGGGTGGTCCATCACTGGGCCCTACTCGACCGAAGTATGGCCGCAACGCCTGCGCGCGACAGGTATGGGTTCCGCCTATGGCATCGGCGGTTTTGGGAGGATTTGCGGGCCCATGGTGCTGGCGCTCTTCGCCGGCACCGCCAACCTTGTGACGCCGAAAGCGACGGTTACTGCGGTCGGCCCGGCCTATATCTTTTTTGCCGTATGCGGCTTGTTGCTGGCAGCCACGTATTTCTTCGCCCAAGAGACTCGCAACAAGTCGATGACGGAGGTCGAAGACATGGTAAGCGCTCCGGCAAAGGCGAGAGAACTTGCGGTGGGTGCAGGAAAGTAAAGAAATCTTCGCATAAGGACAGGATTAAGGATCCTTTATTCCGTCTATCCAATGTTCCCGTTCGTCAACAGTCAGACGCTAAGAGAGCCGCATGATGAAAGCCATTGAGGTAAGGAAAACTGGCGGGCCGGAGGTGCTGGCGCTGGTCGAACTTCCGATTCCCCGGCCTAAACCGAACGAGGCGCTCGTGCACATCGCAGCCGCCGGCGTGAACTACATCGATGTCTATTTGCGCGATGGACGCTATCCCCGCAGCCTCCCGTTTATCAGCGGGCAGGAAGCGTCGGGCGTGGTGGTGGAGGTGGGCGCCGCCGTCACCGCGGTGAAAGCCGGTGATCGTGTCGCCTACACCGAAGTGCCGGGAAGCTATGCCGAATATGCTGCGGTCCCGGCGGACCATCTGGTGCAAGTGCCTGCGGGTGTAGATGAGAAACAGGCAGCCGCAGCCATGCTGCAGGGCCTGACCGCACATTACCTGTCGCATAGCACCTATCCGCTGAAGCCTGGAGATACCGCACTGATTCACGCCGCTGCGGGCGGCACCGGCTCGTTGCTGGTGCAGATGGCGCGCCACCTGGGGGCGCGAGTGATCGCGACCGTTTCGACGGAAGCCAAAGCCGCACTGGCGCGGGAATCCGGCGCGGACGAGGTGATTCTCTATACCGAGAAAGACTTCGAAACGGAGACGAAAAGATTGACCGAGGGCCGGGGCGTCGATGTGGTCTACGACTCGGTCGGTCAGACGACGTTTGCCAAGGGGCTGAATGTGCTGCGGCCGCGGGGCATGATGGTTCTTTACGGCGCCTCCAGCGGCATGGTCTCGCCCATCGATCCCATGGTTCTGTCCGACAAAGGTTCCTTGTTCTTCACGCGGCCTCGGCTGAAATGGCACGTCGCTTCGCGAGCCGAGTTGGAGCAGCGGGCGGGGGACGTGTTGAACATGATCGCGGCAGGCACGTTGAAGATAAGAATCGGCAAAGTTTATCCACTTGCGGGGGCAGCGCAGGCCCATCGTGATCTTGAGAGTCGAAAAACCACAGGCAAGCTATTATTGGTGCCGAATTGAAATAGACAGCCCGTGGGTCGACCGACCGCGCCTTGAAGAGCCACACCAATGGCGATATAGTGCCGACCGGCTGCCAGGGGTCGAGTGCCGATGTTGCAGAATACATTTGAATACGTGAAGCCCAACAGCTTGGGCGAAGTCTTGCGCGTCCTGGACGAGCTCCGGGGCAAGAAGGCGCACGTGTTGGCCGGGGGCACTGATCTGATTCCGCGTCTGCGGGACAGGAGCAAACAGGCGGAGTACGTGATCGATTTAGCCGGCGCAGGCCTGAATCAACTGGTGTTTGAGAAAGACCAGGTCAGAATCGGCGCCTTGGTGACCTTCGCTACCCTCTGCCAACATCCGGAGGTGCGGAAAAAAGTGCCGGCGATCGCTCAAGCGGCGGTCAAAGTCGGTGCGGTACAGACTCGTACCCTAGCCACCATCGGCGGCAATCTTTGCGAGGGAGTTCCCTCCAATGACTCGGCGCCTGCCCTGCTGGTGCTGGACGCCAAGTTTCGTTTGCAGGCCAAGGGCGCGGAGCGGTTGGTCGCTGCGGAGCAGTTTTTTGTTGGTCCCCGCAGGACGCTCCTGGTGCCGGGAGAGATCTTGACCGAGATTATCGTGCCCCTTCAGAACGATTTTAAAGCTACTTTTCTCCGTTTTGGCCGCCGCCGAGCTATGTCCCTTTCGGTAGTAAGCGCCGCCGCCGGTGTAGCAGTGCGAGACAATCGAGAAATTGCTACCGCGCGCATTGCGCTGGGAGCGGTTGCGCCGATCCCCCTCCGGGCGCACCAAGCGGAGCAGGTGCTCTCGGGGCGGAAGATCACGCCGGAAGCATTGGCGGAAGCCGCTGACGTGGCGGCGACGGAAATCTCTCCCATCAGCGATATGCGCGGTTCGGCCGAGTTTCGCCGCAGCATCAGCGCGGTGCTGGTGCGCCGCGCCCTGGAGAACGCACTCAGGCAAGCAACTGGACCGGCAAATGAAGAAGAACATCCATCTCACGGTTAACCGCGAAGAGCATTTCGTGGCAGTCGACGCCAAAGATCGGCTGCTCGATGTGATCCGCGACAAAATCGGTTTGACCGGCACTAAGGAAGGCTGCGGCACCGGAGAATGCGGCGCTTGCACCGTGCTGGTCGACGGCGAACCGGTCAATGCTTGCCTGTACCTGGCGGTCAGGGCGGAAGGCAAGGACATTCTTACCATCGAGGGCCTGGGGGATCCAACACACCTCCACCCCCTGCAGCAAGCGTTTATCCACACGGCTGCCGTGCAGTGCGGTTTCTGCGCGCCGGGCATGCTGCTTTCGGCCAAGGCTCTGCTGGATAAGAACCCCAATCCCAGCGAGCTGGAGATCAGGGAGGGCATTGCCGGCAACCTCTGCCGCTGCACCGGGTACGTAAAAATCGTCCAGGCCATTCAGTTAGCGGCCGCCCTGCTTCAGGATGGCCAGTCGTGGCCCGACTATCAGCGAAAACAAGCCACGGGAGCGCACGCATGACTGGCATCGCGAGGAGGGACCAGGCATGAGTTACAGCGTTGTCGGCCAGAGATTTTCCCGAAGCGATGCCGTGCTGCAAGTGACGGGAAAAAGTCTCTATGCCGACGACTACTCCCCTCCGGGCATGCTGTACGCCAAGATCCTGCGCAGCCGGCATGTGCACGCCAAGATCCTGAAGCTGGACACGTCAAAAGCGGAACAGCTTGCCGGGGTAAAGGCGGTTATCACCGCCAAAGACTGCCCCCATAACCGGTGGGGCTTCACCCATCAGGACCAGCCCGTTCTCGCGGACGACAAGGTACGCTTTCTCGGCGATGCCGTTGCCGCCGTGGCGGCGACGTCGTGGGAAGCAGCCGAAGAAGCCCTGGGCCTGATCGAAGTAGATTATGAGCCGCTGCCCGCCGTGTTCGATCCGCGCGAGGCGTTGAAGCCCGATGCTCCCAAGATTCACGGCGATAGCAATATCGCTTCCCACCTGAAGATTCGAAATGGTGACATAGCCCAGGGATGGAAAGATTCCGACGTCATTTTCGAAGAGGAAATATCCACCCAAATGGTGGAGCACGCCCATCTTGAACCGCACGCGGCGGTTGCCGAAGTGACAGCAACTGGGGAAGTGGTGGTTTACTCCGCGGTGCAGCGGCCCTTTCTCATCGCTTCCGATCTCGGCAAGATTCTGCAGATGCCGATGAATAAGATCCGCGTGGTTACGACGGCGGTCGGCGGCGGCTTCGGCGGCAAGAACGAGATCTCGATGGAACCCCATATTGTGCTGCTGGCGATGAAAACCGGCAAACCCGTCAAAATGAAATATACCCGGGAGGACGAATTTGAGGTTTCTACGGTCCGGCATCCTTATCTCACCAAGTACAAATCGGGGCTGAAGAAAAACGGTACTCTGGTAGCACGGCAAGTAGAGATCATTAGCGACAGCGGTGCGTATGTTTCCTGGGGCGCGTCTACGCTGACCAAAGCCGCGGTCCACGCCGCTGGGCCGTATCACATTCCGCATGTCAGCATTGACGGCTACCTCGTATATACGAATAAACCCATTGGCGGAGCCATGCGGGGTTTCGGGGTTACGCAACTGGGCTTTGCCTACGAAGTCCACATGGACACCATTGCGGCGGAGATGGGCCTGGACCCGCTGGAATTCCGTTTGAAGAACGTGCTGGTTGACAACTGTGTGTTGCCGACCGGCCAGGTAGTCGAGCAGGTAACCTTGAAGGAGTGCATGCAACGTGCGGTTGAACTAGCGGGGTGGAAGAAGAAGGTCAACGTTATATGAAAAAGCGTGGCAAAGGTATCGCCGCCATGTTGTACCCCATCGGGTTTACTTCCTATCCCAACCCGGGATCTGCTTTTCTCAAGGTGAACCAGGACGGCAGTGCGGTTCTTTATATCGGAACCGCCGACATCGGGCAAGGTTCCAGCACGGTGTTGGCTCAGATCGCAGCCGAGGAACTGGGAATCGAGTTTGATAAGGTGACCGTTGTCGCCGCCGATACCAAATTAACGCCCTTTGATCTGGGGACGGTCGCCAGCCGGGTTACCTATATCGTCGGCAATGCGGTGCAGAGGGCGGCGGCGCAGGCCAAACAGATTCTTTACGAGGTGGCAGCCGAACAGTTGAACGTTAACCCGGCGGGTTTAGCGTCCAGCCGGGGCTATATCTATGTCCAGGGTTTCCCCGAGCGCAGGGTGGAAATCAGCGCCATCGCCCAGACCGCGTACATGGGCAAAGGACGTCCGCCCATCGGCGCCGGAAGTTTCCAGCCGGCCACTACCATGCTGGACCAGGAAACCGGCCACGGCAAACCTTATGGAAGCTACGTGTTTGCCGCCCAAATTGCCGACGTTGAAGTCGATACGGAAACCGGTGAGGTCGAAATCCTCAAGATTACCGCTGTCCACGATTGCGGCAAGTCCATCAATCCACTTCTGACGGAAGGCCAGATTGAAGGCGGCGTGGCCATGGGAGTCGGCTACGGGACGATGGAAGAAATGGTGGTCGAACAGGGACGGGTGCGGAATGCCCAACTCACCGACTACATGATTCCAACCGCGTTGGACGTGCCACAGATCGTTACCAGTGTCGTGGAACGGCCGGATCCGACGGGTCCGTTCGGAGCCAAGGGCATCGGGGAACCCTCGCTGCTGCCCACGGCTCCGGCCATTATCAACGCCATTCAGGATGCCGTCGGAGTTCGCATACGGGATTTACCGGCAACGCCGGAAAAGATTCTGAAAGCACTTTCGCGACAACAAGCCCTCGCAGCAACAGAGGCGCAGCCGGTCAGTGCGCTTTAAGCACGGCGTGAGGAAGCAATCAGGCAATGAATTTCGATATACATTCGCACTTTATCGCGCAGGAGTTTGTCGAGGCCATTTCAAAACCCGGCTCCGCATGGCAGGCTAGACTCGTGAAAAAGGGAGAAGAATCATGGATCGAGCACGATCAGGGCTACTCTTATCCGCTGTCCCCAGGATTTTTTGACACTGCCGCGCGTCTGGCGGACATGGCCAGAATGAAACTGGATATGGCTGCGGTCTCCGTGTCTCCGACTTTGTTCTATTACTATGCGAAGCCGGAGCTGGCGCTCGATGTTGCCAGGATGACGAATGACGCAATCTGCCGTTTGACCAAGGAGCGTCCCGACAAGTTCGTAGGCATGGGAACACTGCCCATGCAGAACGTTGAGCTGGCCATCACCGAACTGCGGCGGTCCGTAAGAGATTTGGGGTTTAAGTCGATTCTCATCGGGTCTAACGTGGAAGGGAACCAGTTCGACGATCCCCAGTTCCTGCGCTTTTTCAAAGAATGTGAAGCCCTCGATGTGTTCATTTTCTTTCATCCCTACTATGTTGGAACCAAAGGGATGTTCGGCAACTACTACCTGACCAACCTGTATGGCAATCCGCTCGATACGGCAATGGTCGTGGCCAATTTGATTTTCGGCGGCGTACTCGATAAATGCCCCAAACTCAAAGTAGGCTTCACCCATGGCGGCGGGTTCTTTCCGTACCAGATCGGGCGGCTGAAGCACGGCTATGAAGTGCGGAACGAACCGAAGGTCAACGGCGCCAAGTCGCCGGAGCGTTACCTGCATCAGTTGTATTTCGATTCCATCGTCTTCATGGACAAGCAGCTTCGCTTCCTGGTGGACTGGGCCGGAGCCGAGCATGTGATGTTGGGAACGGACTACGCTTTTGACATGGGCGAATTTGCGCCGGTGGACTTCATCAGCGGTGCGGGATTGGCGACCGGACAGCTCCAAGCGGTTCTAAGTGACAGTGCCTGCAAAATATTTGGCGTGCAATCAAGTGCTGAGGTTTCCGTGTCGCGCTAGTCAATGTTTCTCTGGAGTCTGCTATGAGCACGGTGCAGCGCTGCGAGCAATTTATTGCTGGCAGGTTTGTCCCCAGCGTGTCCGGAGAGTACTTCCCGTTGTTCGATCCTGAGAACGAAGAGCTTAGCGCGGAGATCGCCAACAGTACGCCGCAGGACGTGGACGACGCCGTCGAAGCGGCGCAGCACGCCTTCAAGCATGCCTGCTGGCGCAACCACCCCGAGGTTCGCATTGCCGCCCTGCGGATGCTGGCCGCGAAATTGCGGCAAAATATGCCGGCGCTGGTGGAAGCGGAATCGCGCGTGACCGGACGCCCGATCCGCGAAATGCGGGCGCAACTGGGCAGATTGCCGGAATGGTACGACTACTTCGCCAGCGTGGCTGAGACTCTGGAGGATACGCTTCCGCCTTTTGGACGCGGATATCTGAACTACACGCGGCGGGAGCCACTCGGAGTGGTAGGGCTGCTCACGCCCTGGAATCATCCCTTGCTGATTCTGACCAAGAAATTAGCTCCGGCGTTGGCGGCGGGCAATGCCGTGGTCATCAAGCCATCAGAACTGGCTCCGGTGACGGTCAACACCCTGGCCGAGCTCATCCGGGAGAGCGGTATACCGGACGGGATCGTGAACGTGGTGCACGGACTCGGATCAGTTGCCGGCAAGGCTCTGGCGGAGCATGCGTCATTACGCAAGGTCGACTTGACGGGGGGTACGCCTACCGGCCGGGCGGTGGCTTCCGCTGCCGGACACAACCTGGTGAAGGTAGCAGCGGAATTAGGTGGCAAGGCTTCCCTAATCGTTTTCGACGATGCCGATTTCACGGCAGCGGTTAATGGTGCGGCCTTTGCCGGCTACATCGCCAGTGGCCAAACCTGTGTGCAGGGAGCTCGGGTGCTGGTCTCGGACAAATTGTATGAGCGCTTTGCCGCCGCATTTGTTGAGAAGGTAAGCAAGTTACGAGTCGGCCCGCCTCTTGATAATCATACCGACGTGGGCCCGCTGGTCGCACAACGCCAGCGTGACCGGGTTTTGAGCTACATCGAAACCGGCATACGCGAGGGAGCTACGCTGGCGTTTGGAAAAGCGGCGGTACCCAGCCGGGGATGGTACGTCAGCCCGACCGTCTTTACTGACGTTAAGAACGAAATGATCATCGCCCAGGAGGAAATCTTCGGCCCGGTGGTGTGTATCCTGCGTTACCGCAGTGAACAGGAAGCGATTGCACTCGCCAACGGGACCCCTTTTGGTTTGGGTATGGGCATCTGGACCACCGACATTCGTCGCGCGCATCGGGTGGCCGAACAGCTCGAAGCCGGTATCATCTGGATCAATGATCATCACCGGATAGGTCCCAGCTCTCCCTGGGGAGGATTCAAAGACAGCGGCGTGGGCCGGGAAAACGGTATTGATTGCTACAAGGACTACACCCAGATCAAGAACATCATCGTGAAAACCACTCCTGACTCTTTCGATTGGTTCGATGGAAGTGCATCCGACAAGAGGTACAGCTAAGGAAAAGTGCTGGGAGTTCGCGATGTTATTTGACAACAGCAGGATCGTAATCTACGGGGAGGCATCGCCATGGCGATATCCGATAAAAGTCTGTCCGCGGCGCCGGCAAGAGCGGCCAGTCCGGCCGTAGCGTATAGTCTCGCGCTGTCCATTGTTTTTCTCATCATTTTGTGCCTGTCGTATGCAACCAACGCGGCGGACCGGCAACTCTTCCCTACGCTGCTTCCAGCGATCCGGAAGGCGTTCGGGTATAACCTTAAGATTGCCGGCTTGCTATCTACTGTCTTCACCTTGGGCTTGGCGGTGGCAGGCATTCCAACCGGCTACATTTTGGACCGGACATCCCGCAAGGCGGTCATCCTGATCGGCATGGTGATCTACTCGGTGTTCACCGTAGCGACTATCTATGCCAGCGGTTTCTGGGACATGTTGATCTACCGGGCGATGACTGGCGTTGGCGAAGGCATGCAGATGGCCGGCCTGTTTGCCGCCATCGGCAGTTATTTCCACCGGAAGAGGTCGTTCTATATCGGCTGGATGATCGTCGCCTACGGGGTCGGTGGTTTTCTCGGGCCTAGAATCGGCGCCAGACTTGCGCAAACAGCGAGCAGTTGGCGTGTGCCCTTCGTGTGGTTTGCGGCGGCTGGCTTGATCATCGCCGCCATCGTTCTGCTGGCCGTTCCCAAAGGGTTTAGCGAAAGCAAAGGACCGGCTACCTCCGCCGCGGTGGACCAGGCAGCGATTGCACACGTCCCGGAAAACCTGTGGAATCGCAACGTTATTCTGGCCTTTATCGGATGTATCATCCTGGGCTACACCTTGTACGGGTTTATCGGCCTGTACACGACCTACCTGAAGGATGTACTGAAATACGCACCCATCGCGGCCGCCGCCGCGTTCAGCTATTTCGGCCTTGGCGGATTCTGTTCCTTTATTGGGGGCTGGTTTGGCGATCGCTTCCCGCAGCGGATGGTGATCGCAGTCACCTTCATTTTCATGGCTGTGATCGGTTACTCCATGTATAACGTGGCGACCTCGTTCGGCGCGCAGTCGGTGCTGTCTTTTCTGACCGGCGCCTTTGCCAGCGGATTTGTCTTCGTAAACCTGCTCTCCCTGCTGCAACGGAGCGTACGGCCGTCCATGGTCGGGCGCGCCTCGGGCATCTTTCTCACTTCTGTGTTCGGATCCGCTTCGACGGCTGGCTACCTCATGGGTGCACTGGTGGGGAAGTTCGGCTGGGGCAATGCGGCATTGATCGAACTAACGCTGTTCCCGGTGATCGGCACCATCGCGATGCTGCTGGTCAACCCGAAGCAACTGATCGCGGTCAAGGCAAAGGCATAGTCGCGATGGGACAAGGGCCGGCCAAGTCGCCGGCCTTTGCTATGCGCGTTTCATATATTCGCTAGCACGGGGGGAGCTTTCGAGGGTTTATACGTCATGAAGAAAGCAGGGTTTTCAGAGGACGGCCAGCTTAACGTCGCGGTTGCCGGCCTTGGCTGGTGGGGAAAGACGATTATCGGCCTGTTGAAAAGCAGTCGCAAAGTCCGCGTAGCGAAGGCTGTCGATACGCTGCCGGCGGCCGGCGAATGGGCAAAATCGCAGGGCTTGCAGTTTGCCAGCGACTTGAACGCGGTATTGGCCGATCCGCAGATCGGAGGCGTAGTTCTCTGTACGCCACACTCGCTGCACACCCAGCAGATTGTTGCGGCCGCGAATGCCAAGAAACACGTGTTCTGCGAAAAGCCGCTGGCTATGACCCGCCGCGACGCTGTGGCATCGGTGGAGGCTTGCAAGGCCAACGGCGTGGTTCTTGCCGTCGGCCATGAGCACCGTTTCAAGCCGGTAATGCAGGACCTGCTGCGCATGGTGAAATCGGGAGAGTTGGGCACGATCCAGACCACCGAGGCAACCTTTACCCACGAACTCCGGCCCTTAGCGGCCGATAACTGGCGGCTGCAAAAGTCCGAGGCTCCAGCCGGCACCTCAATGACCGCGCTGGCCGTCCACGGGCTCGACCTGTGCGTGGCGGTGAACGGCCCAGCCGACCGGGTGACGGCCAACATGCGGTCGCTCGTCACCTCCGACAACAACGAGACACTGGCCATCCTTATCAACTTCAAGAGCGGTGCCAATGCGGTCATCACCAGCATGTTCGGACCGCCGTTCACCATCCGGTTCGCCGTGTATGGCAGCAAGGGATGGGCCGAAATCCACGATAAATCGTATCCAGCAGCTCCGGAGGGATGGCGGCTGACCACCTGCAAGCACGGGAGCAAGCCACAGACGGTGGAATACCCCGCGATGCCGATGGTCCAGGCCAATCTGGAAGCCTTCTCTGATGCGGCTGCCGGAGGTGCGCCGTACCCGGTACCCCACGAGGATATGATTGCCAACATTGCCGCCTTTGAGGCCATCTGTAACGCGGCCTATAGCGGACAAATCGTAACCCTGGCATGAGCGCTGCCCGCAGTGAAGCTCGCGACGGGATGCAGATCGACTGGGATGTTCCCATCCCAATGGACGATGGCGTTGTGTTAAGAGCCGACGTATTTCGCCCGCCCGCGGATGGCAAGTACCCGGTCATCATTACCTATGGTCCGTACGCAAAGGGGTTGTCGTTTCAGGAAGGTTATCCGGGGGCTTGGAATATCATGGTGGCCACTCACCCCAACGTCCCCCACGGTTCCACCAACAAATATCAGAACTGGGAAGTGATCGATCCGGAAAAATGGGTGCCGGAGGGCTATGCTATTGTTCGTGTAGATTCACGCGGTACGGGCCGTTCGCCGGGATTTGTGGACCACTTTTCTCCGCGCGAAACCGACGATTTTTATCAGTGCATTGAGTGGGCTGCCGTGCAGCCGTGGTCCAGCGGTAAAGTGGGTATCAACGGTATTTCCTATTACGGCATGAACCAGTGGCTGGTCGCCGCGAAGCAGCCGCCCCATCTCATGGCCATGTGCATTTGGGAGGGTGCTGCCGATTGGTACCGGGACTCCACCCACCACGGCGGCATTCTGTCCACATTCTGGGCGGCATGGTACGACGTGCAGGTGAAGAGCGTGCAGTATGGCCTGGGAGAGCGCGGCCCGCGCAGCGTGGTCACCGGGCAATTGGTGTGCGGCGACGAGACATTGTCCGACAAGGAGCTGGCAGCCAACCGCTGCGATTTTGGCGATGAGATTCTCGCCCATCCACTCGATGATGAGTACCATCGCCAGCGCTCGCCGCAATGGGACAAAGTGAAAGTGCCGTTCCTATCGGCTGCCAACTGGGGCGGGCAGGGATTGCATCCGCGCGGCAACTTTGAGGCCTTTGTCCGCGCGGCTTCGCGCGATAAGTGGCTCGAGGCGCACGGCCTGGAACACTGGACTCATTTTTATACTGATTACGGCGTCAACATCCAGAAGCGGTTCTTTGCCCATTTTCTGAAGGGCGAAAGGAACGGATGGGATCAACGCCCGAAAGTCCAGTTGCAGGTGCGGCGCCTCGACAAATTTGTGGAGCGCTTCGAAAACGAGTGGCCGCTCGCGCGCACCGAGTGGACCAGGTTTTATCTCCAGCCTCCCGGCAACATGTTGGCTAAGGAACCGGCTCAACAGGCGGCGAAGGTGGAATTCGACGCGCTCGGTGATGGGTTGACCTTCCTTTCCGTGCCGTTGGAGCAAGAAGCCGAGATTACCGGCCCCCTCGCCGCCAAGCTATTTGTCTCATCAAGCACGGCCGATGCCGACCTGTTTCTGATCTTCCAGGTGTACACTTCGGATCTGCGCGAAGTCACCTTTCTGGGGGCGATCGATCCGCATACCCCGGTCGCCCAAGGTTGGCTGCGCGCTTCGCACCGCAAGCTGGATGCGGCTTTGAGCAAGCCGTACCGCCCCTATCACACGCATGATGAAATTCAGCTGCTCACGCCCGGCGTCCCAGTGGAAGTGGACGTTGAGTTGTGGCCCACCTCGGTGGTCGTGCCGGCCGGCTACCGCATCGCGCTGACGGTTCGGGGGAAGGATTACGAATACGCGAAGAAGACAGGCATCAAACTGCCCCACTTCAAGAATGAATTGTTGGGTTGCGGTCCGTTCCTGCACAACGATCCGCGCGACCGTCCGGCAGCAATTTTCGGCGGTCGCACCACCCTGCACATTGATCGGGAACATGCACCCTATGTTCTGGTGCCGGTGATCCCGGGCAAGAAGTAAGCTCTGTCAGATAAACCAATGCAGATTCCTAACCGCGTTCGCAAGCCATTACAGACCGATCAGCGTCAGACGCGAGAGAACGGAGAAAAGACCACGTGCCCAAATCTTATGCAGTAATCTCCGTTGACATGCATCGCGGTCATTTGGACCCGCAAGTCGCAACTATGCCGTTGCCGGCGGAACGTTGCAAGGCCGTTATCGAAAAGGCGGCCGAAGCTTTCCATCGGCTCAGAGAAAGACAGGTTCCGATCATCCACATCGTCGCAGGGTTCCGCAACCCACAGGAAGCGTTGTCGAATCCTCACTGGCGGGCGAATGATGAGGATCCGAACTCCCCCAGGAAGGCGGCGAGGATCCACAACATGGAGGGCTCGGTTGGTACGCAGATTATCCCTGCGCTCTATAGACCAAGCGACTACGTCGTCAACAACAAGAAGCGCTACAGCGCCTTCTATATGACCGACCTTGAGTTCGTCCTGAAGAATTTGAGCATCGATACGGTCATCCTGACCGGAATTAACACCTCCAGTTGTTGTCTTGCCACAGCCTTTGAGGCGACGGTGCGGGACTATCGCGTCATTGTGCTGGAGGACTGCATGGACAGTATGGACGGACGCGATTTTCACGATGCCGCTATCAAAATCATAAGGCGCACCATCGGGCAGGTAATGATGTCGGACGAATTGATAAGAATGATGGACGCGGAGAAAGCGCACGCGGCAGCTTCCCGCTGAGCGGATAGGATTTGTGGGCTAGTTGTATTCACACGCGTTTTGGGAGCAATAGTGATGAGCGGCAATAAAGGTCCGGTCGGCGTGATTGGTTTGGGAATTATGGGGTCGGCGATGGCAGCCAACCTGCTGCGATCCGGTTTCGAGGTGATCGGCACGGATATAGTGGCAGCTTGCTGCGACGAGTTGACGAAAGCCGGTGGCACAGCGGTGGCGAACGCCGGCGAAGTCGGGAAACGCTGCCGCCCTATCATCCTCTCACTGGCTTCCGAGGCCGCGCTCAATTCCGTTGGCGCCGAACTCGCCACAAGCTGCGTTCCGGGAACCATCGTGCTCGAAACGGGCACGCTGCCGCTTGCCGCCAAGCAGAAACAACGCACGCTGCTGGCGCAAAAAGGCATCACGCTGCTGGACTGTACAATCTCCGGCACCGGCGCACAGGCAAGAAAGCGCGATCTGGCGGTATATGCCAGCGGGGAGCCTGGGGCCCTCAAGGAAGTGCGCCCGGTCATCGACGGTTTCGCCCGCGCGTGTTATGACCTCGGCGAGTTCGGCAACGGCAGCAAAATGAAGCTGGTGGCGAACTTGCTGGTTGCCATCCACAACGTGGCAGCGGCGGAAGCAATTTTGTTCGGAGCCCGCTCCGGACTCGATCCCGCCACAGTGGTCCGGGTTGTTGCCGATGGCGCCGGCGGGTCGCGCATGCTTGAAGTTCGCGGTCCCGCCATGGTGAACCGTACCTGGGACACGGCTACGATGAAAAACTCAGTTTGGCAGAAGGACATGAAGCTGATCGGGGAAGCCTTGCAAGCCGCCGGGTGCCCGGCTCCGCTGTTTTCTGCCACCATTCCCATATACGCGGCTACCGCCGCGGGACATCCCGAGGACGATACGGCGGCTGTTTACGAGATCATGGAACGAATGGCGCGGAATCCGGCGGCGAAGAAATAGGCGCATTTAGCAGGGGGGCGACGCAGCAGTGATCCGATCGACCTGGCAGAAAGCCCGCCATTACTTCACATTGCGGAGATTTGTCGGGCAGTTCGGGCTAGCTGTGATCCTGCTCTCGGTCGCGGTCGTCGGCGACTATCTTCTTAATGCCGAATACGCTAAGCGGCGTCACCAGGAAGTACTTCGCGAGTTCCAGAGCGTAAGACCTCTTCCAACCGCAGTTCCCAAGTCGACGAGCGACAACTACTCGCTGTGGCGAAAACACCAGGGCACTGTCGCGGCATTTTATGGCACCAGAGATGATTACCGTGTGATCCGCCAGCACTACGACCGAGAGCTCCTTTCATACGGTTGGCGGCTGGTCGTTGATCGCCCCGCGATATCTTGGGGCAAAGAAACCGATGCACGCGAGGTACTCTACTGCAAGCAGCCGTTGTATGCCTCGCTTTACTATGCTGGACCCCCCACCGAGACGAAGTACCCTGGAGGATGGACCTATGAGTTTAGTGTTTCATGGGGCGACCGTCCTGCAGATTTGAAAGACGAGTGCCCGGATATCAAATGAAGGCGGGGTTTTAGACTCCCGCCGCTTACTGAGCGTTGTCGATAATGATCTTCATACGCTCGTCGGCATCGGAATCCAACATGCCAATCGCCGTGCCTAAATCCGATAGCGGCATAACGTGAGTTATTAAGGCGTCCAAATTTACGGTACCGCGGGCGACCAAATCAATCATTGCCGGGAAGTCTTCGCTCTTCGCAACTCGTGCGTTCACCAGCGTGAGTTCCTTGAAGTAAAGCTGATAGAAAGGCAGGGCGCCTTCGGCCGCGGTGATGATCCCAAACAGAAGTAGCGTGCCACCCGGACGGGCCATGCCAACGGAGCTGGCAAGGGCTGGCAGCTTTCCCGTGGTTTCAATGATTAAATCTGCGCCGCGGCCGTTGGTGATTTCCCGCAGCGCACGCTCCGCCTCGGTCCCACTCGGCAGGGTGATATCCGCCCCAAGCTTTTGCGCCAGCTTCCGTTTCCATTCACTGCGCGTGATTCCAATCACGGGAGAAGCGCCGCGAGCTTTGGCCAATTGCAGATGGATTTGCCCACTCACTCCAAGGCCCATGACCACCACGCATTGGCCGGGAAAAATGTCGACGCGGCGCTGCGCATGCAGGCAGGTGGTAGCCACCTGGATCATCGGAACCTGCCGGCTGTCGACGGTGTCCGGCAAAGGAAATACCTGCGGCACGGGAGCGACTACATACTCGGCGAAGCCCCCATTGACGTCGCGGCCGATCAGACCGCCGTTCGGGCATACATTCGGGAAACCGGCCTGACAAATGGGACAGTGGCCACACGCCAAGGCCGGATCGACCAAGACCCGCTCACCAGGCCGTATGCGGTCGCCGCCGCCTTCGACCACTTCGCCAGTCATTTCGTGGCCCATGATCATGGGATAGTGGACCGGGATGCCCCCGGTGTAGATCTTAAGGTCGGTACCGCAGATGCCGCTGTGGGTCACCCGCACCAGCACCTGATCTTTGGCGGGCTTGGGCGTTTGCAGAGTTTCCAATTGCAGGTCCCGAGGAGCCTTCAACACCATCGCCTTCATGGCTCACCACCTCGGGTTAACCGAAAGTCGGGTTGATGCGAATCCCCATCACGTGCCCGGCCGGCGCGTGATGGGGATTCCATGGAAACAATTGTGACTACCCCTTTGCCGAACCGACCGGCTGGGGAAGAACCGAGGCGACGACTTTACGGACTTCCTCGTTGGTCAGAAGGCTCTTGGTGGACAGCGAGTGCTGCTTGATGGCCATCAGCACCTTCATGGCCTCTTCCTCGCTGGCCTGAATACCGAGCTCCTTCAGTTTCGCTTTGACGGAATCGATGCCGCTTCCTTTGCCGATCACGATCTTGCGGAGCCTGCTGGCCGACAACGTCCCAGCGGAACGGGAAGAGTTCGGTGGCATTCTCCTCGCCGCAGTTCATCCACCAGCTGGCGATGATGCCGGACTCGATCTGGAACAAGCTGCTCGCCCACCACCGGCCGGTTGTCGCAACCGCGTGGCCGGAAAGCTTCTCCACCAGGTGCGACAGCTTGATAGAACTTGTCGTACTTCAGGCCGGTATCGATGCCATAGAGCGTCAGCAGCGCCATGGCAGTTTCTTCCATGGGGACGTTGCCGGCGCGTTCGCCGAGTCCCGAGCACGGTGGAGTGAATGACTTCGACGCCTTCCGCCAGCGCCATGACCGTGTTGGCAACGCCCATGCCGAAATCCATGTGGAAGTGAGCTTCGAGGCGCTTGTTGATGCGCTTCTTCGCCTCGCGCACCAGGTATTGCATGGAGTGCGGAGCCAGAACGCCGAACGTATCCACCAGCGCCAGCGCATCCATGTGGCCTTCGTTGGCGACGCGCGTGATCAGGTCGAGCACCCAGTTGATCTCCGCGCGGCTGAAGTCGATGGGGAAGAACACAACTTCCAGGCCCTGCGAGTGTGCGTAGGCGGTGGATTCGATCGAAAGATCGATGGCCTTTTCCAGCGGCCATTTGTACGCGTACTCGATGATGTGCGTGCTGGAGGGCACTTCCATCACGATGCCCTTCACGCCGCAATCGACGGCGCGCTTGCACGTCATCGACCATGCAGCGGGAGAAGGCGAAGATCTGCGGTCCGAGATTGCGCTTTACGATTTCTTTGATGGCAGCGGCGTCGCTCGGCGAAACCACGGGCATGCCGGCTTCGATGCGGTGCACGCCCGCTTCGGCCAGCCCTTCGGCGATGCGGATCTTGTCGTCTTTGGTGAAGATGACGCCGGTCTGCTGCTCGCCGTCGCGCAGCGTAACGTCGTGAAACTTGATCTGCTTGGGGAAATGGAGTTGCTCACGGACGGGCTCGGCAAATTCCACGGGCTGACAAACCACTTATCTGTTTTCCAGGGTTCTCGAGACATGATGATATTCCTTCCTCAAAAAGTTATCGCTGTCCAACGCGCGGACTTCAGCGCTTCCGGATTAACCGGATTGCGCGGCGCCTGTCCGCTGAGTACGCGGACTACTTCTTCCGCCGCCTTGGTCTGCAGGTCCGCCAGCGACTCTTCCGAATAGAAACTGGTGTGCGGCGTCAAGATCACGTTATCGCGGCCGAACAGCGGCGAGCTCGGAAGGCGGTTCCTTTTCCACCACGTCGAGAGCGGCGCCAGCCAGTTCGCTGTTTGTCGAGCGCGGCCGCCAAGGCCGCTTCGTCCA
Source organism: uncultured Acidobacteriota bacterium (assembly GCA_963808725.1). Lineage (GTDB taxonomy): Bacteria > Acidobacteriota > Terriglobia > Terriglobales > Acidobacteriaceae > JAHFUA01. Next base: position 450,172 of record CAWEGO010000001.1, read on the forward strand.
CTACCGGTCCGCGCGCGGTGTTGACCAGATAAGCGGTAGGCTTCATCTGGCTGAAGATGGCGGCGTTGAACAGATGTTGCGTTTCCGGCATCAGCGGCGCGTGAATGGAAATGTAGTCGGAAATCTTCACGAGTTCGGCAAATTCCACCCGCTCGACTCCCGCTCGGCTCATCACTTCTTCCGGCACATAGGGATCAAAGGTGATCACGCGCAAGCCGAACGACTTCGCCTTGGGCGCCACGCAACTGCGGAATCCTGCCGAAGCCCACCAGCCCCAGCACCGTTCCGCGCAAGCGATGGATCGGCACGACGGCGGGCATCTCCCATCGTCCCGCCTGCGCGCGCGCGTTCGAAAACGGAATCTTGCGCACGATCGCCAGCAGCAGGGCCATGGCATGATCGGAAACTTCGTCGATGCAGTAGTCCGGGACCTTCGTGACCACGATTCCCTTGCGCGGTCGCTGCCGCAATATCCACATTGTCGACGCCGATTCCAAAGCGGCGCGATGATCCGGCACTTGGTCAACTGGCCGATCATCTCGGCGGTGACTTTGGCGTAGGTAGTCAGGATGGCATCGGCATCCTTGGCCACTTCCACGATGGCTTCCGGCGTCGGCGCTTTGGCGAGACGCAACTCAGCCCCGACCCTGGACACGACCTCGCGGGCCGGGTCCAGGTTCGGAAAGACAGAGTCGGTGACAGCAACCAGTCGGCGTTCCATTTAGCGCCTCATTGCTTCTTCCATGTGTTCCATCATGGTGAACACCACCGGACCCTTCTTGGTGACGAGCACGTTTTCTTCGAGGCGGCAGGTCTGCTGCAGGCCCGGATGTCCGGCGAAGGTCTCGATGGCGAAGTACATGTTCTCCTTGATTTCGGCAGGGTACTTCAAGCGAGTATGCGCGCGAGATCCACATGCCTTCATACAGGGTGAGGCCGATGCTGTGCGCGAACTGCTGCAGGGTCACGGTGCCGTACTTGTCGTCGTCGTATTCGGGGAAGGCGGCGGCCACGTCGGCGGTGGTGTTGCCGGGACGCAGCTTCTCCAGGCCGGCGTACATCGAGTCGTACACTTCCCGGTACAGGTCGATTTCCTTCTGAGTCATCTTCTGCCAGCGCACTTGAAGCAGCGTACGAAGTCGATGAAATAGCCGGAAGGGCCGACGGCGTTGATGTCGACGATCATCAGGTCGCCCTGGCGGATCATCTTATCGGTCGCCCAGCGGCGGTAGGGGCTGGTGTTGCCGCCCGAGGCCACGATGATGTCGTAAATGATCTCGCAGCCGCGCTCGAGCATGAACTCGTGCACTTTGGCTTCGATTTCGCGCTCGCGCACGCCCGGCTTCAGCCACTCGTACTTGATCTTCCACATGGCGGCGTCGCCGATGGTGGAGGCCTGCTTCAGCAATTCGATTTCGTCGGGAGTCTTGACCACGCGCGCCGCGGAAACCGCCGGCCAGCCGTCCACGATGTTGATTCCGGTCTTCTGGAAGGCGGTCAGCGATGCCATATCGAAGTTGTCGACGCCGATGCGTTCCTTCATCAGGCCGTGCTCCTTCAGCACATCGACGACGCTCTCCGCCATTCGTCCGGCCATGTGCGGCACCGCGCCCTCGGCCCACTGCCAGGTGATGGCCGGCCGGATGCGGTCCTTGTCCATCCAGGGCAGGTCGATCTCGGCGCAATGCAGGTCGGTGCCGGCGGTTTCAAACAGTACCGGCTCGCCGTTGTTGGGCACCACGACGTAGCGGATATTGATGTTGTACTTCCAATTGCCCTGGTAGGACCCGGTCGCGTAGCGGACGTTGGCTCCCGCGAACAGAACCAGTGCGCCCAAGTCTTTGGCGGCCATGGCCTCGCGCAGGCGCTGCAAGCGGTCTCTCCGTAAGCGTTCGAAGTCGACGCGTTGTTGCCAGTCGCAGGCCGTCTGGCTATAGAGCCGGCGAGGATCCCAATGGTGCGGCTTCTGTATGAAGCTGAGGTCCATGCTCTTCTTGCCGTTTGTGGGTTGCGGCTTGTGAACGACGCTGGCGTCCACGGGTTTCTTAGTAGTTGTCGCCATCATTCCCCCTCTGATTGGAATCGCGGATCACTCTCGCATCTCATTGATTTTGGATTATGGCTCGTGCCTCTATAAACAGCATTACTGGCGACAGACACGCCAGTGCCTGACGGGCAACCCGGAATCATCAACCATTTCCAGCTATATTGTCCAATAATATTGCAGCATGATCTGTATAATCCGCCTATATAACCTGGCACTACGCGTTTGCGCCGATTTGGGAGACTTGTTTCAGTGCCTCCCGCAGCCGAGATAGAAAATCCTGGCAAGCCAGCGACACCAGCGAATTCCTGGTCTGTACCTGGAAAAAGTCAATCCCGAGCACAGGGTCTGCAATCGTCTCGGCGACCAGCTTGCCCCGTTTCACCTCGTTGGCCACGGCGATACTGGGCACAATGGTCGCCCACTCGGAGTTGCGGACCAGTTCCAGCGTTCCCAGCATTCCGTCGATCTCCAGGATTCTACCGGTGCTGTTGCCGCCGAGCCGAAGCGCGCTGTCGATGAACTGGCGCAACGCATGTTTCGGGGTTGGCAGAATGAGCTTTAGTTTCTTCACATTCTTGGCCAGGATGCGCCGGCGCACGCGGGTCTTTCTCCCAGCCGTGTCATTCGGCTTTCTGGCCACCACCAGCGAGTCCCGAAAAAAATGCGTGGCTTCCAACCCTAAGTGAAGGGAAGGCTGGTTCACGATGGCAACCTCAAGTTCGCCCGCGGCTACCCACTCGGCCAGCGAGCCGCTGTATGCCTCCGCAATCCGAACGTCAACATAAGGGTGGTCGGCCATATAGCCGGGCAACATGGTCGCCAACGCTCCCTTGAATATGGAAGGAGACACCCCAACCTTGATCGTGCCGGCGAGGTTGCCGGAAAGGTTGAGCATCGTCTGCTTGGCCGCTTGCACCGCTTTCAGCACGTTGGTACAGCACGCGTAAAAGTGCTTGCCGGCCACGGTTGGAGTTACGCCGACGGCGTTCCTCTCAAAGAGCCGGTGCGACAGCATCGTTTCCAGTCGCTGAACGTAAACGCTGAGACCGGGCTGCGTGCAATGCTCCCGGCGGGCGGCTTTGCTGAAACTGCCTTCCTCATAGGCCGCGACGAAACACCGAATTTGCTTGAGGTCCATGGAATCCATGCCCGCCTCCGTGATCAAGCCACGACCTGCGCAATGCCGCCCTCTGCCACGACGGGCGCAACACGGGCACTGCTCATTATACGAGCCTGCTGCCACAGCGCAGGCCGCTGGGGCACAGGTCAGCGTACAATCCTTCCGTTTTTCGACTTCCTCGGATTAAGGTGTAAAGGGAGGGCAGGGCCACGTGAAATTATTCAAGACTCGCGAGTACATCGAACAGACAAATCCAACTCCGGGCAGCCCTTATCGGCCGGAAATCCTGACCGCCGCAGACGGGGCAAAGGACCTCGGCGGGATGTTTGGGCTTCTGCCACCGGGCAGTCAGGTTCCCTATCACTTTCATCAACATCGTGAATCGATCATCATTGTGCTCCGCGGAGAAGCCACGGAATTGATCGACGGGAAGGAAGTTGCCCTCGAGGCGGGTGATGTACTCTATCTTGCTGCAGGAGAGAAGCACATGACGATCAATCGGTCCGACCAGGATTTCCGTTATCTCGAGGTCTTTACTTGTCCTCCACTGAGCGCTGACTTTGTAGAAGTCAAATAGCAACAGTGAGAACGCGGCACATGGGGAGCTACTGGAATGGCCAAAAAGTTTTCTGATCAGCAACGTCATGCGGAAGGGGAACGAGTTCGTGCTGAGGTTCTCGGGCCCAGCTACGCCGGCAGCGGAAAGAGGGACGATTCTTTCTACCGCCATTTTTACGATTTCACGATCGACCATTGTTGGGGCAACGTCTGGCTGCGGCCGGGATTGGACCGCAAGACGCGCAGCATGCTGAACATTGCCATGCTCGCGGCGATGGGGCGCTGGCCGGAACTGGAGATTCACACGCTGGGTGCTCTCAATAACGGCGTCACAGAAGAAGAAATTGCCGAGGATCCTTCTCCAGGCCGGGGTCTATGCCGGCGTTCCCGTGGCCTCAGAAGGGTTCCGCACAGCGTTCCGGGTCATCGAGAAACATCGCCAGTCTTCCCAATCATAGGCCGACTGCGGCTCTTCGGGAGGGTAGGGAGGTAGACATGGAGCCACGAAATGCAAAGGTCTCGCGGGCGCCAGATCACACGCAAGCGGTTCAACACATTACTGAGGCGCACAAAATCCTGAGCAAGCTTCGCCAGCAAGCCGACAAGCACCCCGCCATGGACGAGGCGGTCCGCGAGGCTATTCAGCGGCTCGAGATGGCCCTGGCCATCCTTTCCGTCAAGACTGGCGGAATGCTCTAGTCTTGGAACGGGCCGCCCCTCGGCGCGACGCCCGTCTCGCCAGGATAGGCGGCCCGCTGCTGAAGACTAAGACGAGGTTGACAGCGTGGTTGTGGGAACGAGCTCTGAGACCGCTTGCCGTCTTTCCTTGCGGAGAAGCGCATCCAGAGACCATTTTCCGGGCCCGTTGATCAGCAGAAAAGCCGCTGTGAGCAGTTGAGCATACTCGGATCGCACCTCATGCAAGACCGCCCACATTCCCGCCCGTGGTGGCGCTGGCGGCAGCGGCAGGGGCGAAGTCCCGAGATAGAGCGCGATCTTGGTGGAAAGGATTGCCACGATCATCTCCACGATGAAGGCGATGGCTATCAGCCGGGTCATCAGACCCGAAAGCAGCAACAGTCCCCCAACGATCTCAAGCCCGCCGACAAAACTGGCCGTGAAGTGAGGAAACGGCATGCCCAGCTTCGTGAACCGCCCCACTCCCTGATTGGCATAGACAAACTTCAGGATTCCCTCCCACAAGAACACGCCTCCTGCCATGAGTCTCAGAACCAGCGTGGACTTGGGACCAGCGGTGGGAGGATTAACAAGCCATGTCAATACATTCTTCATAGTCGGTGCTTCCTCTCTCTCGGACTGCAAATTCATGGGGGCGGCTTCTCGCCCATGCACTATGAAGAACGTCGAGAGGGAGGCTCTTATTCCCAGGACAAGCGAAGATCGTAGAGGAAGAATCAGCTCCAGACGGCTGATTTTTGCTATGCTCCTGTGTCGTCCCGTTACCGGACCTTCGCCGCGAGGAATTGCTGATGACTTGGAAGCTGGCTGACTATGTGTTCCTCGGTGTCGCCGCCATCCCCTTCATCTATTATGCGATCGCCCTGTATAGTGCCTGGCGATACTTCCGCAGTTCGGCGAGCCCGAATCCGACAGACCTCGGCTGCACCCACCCAATCAGCATCCTCAAGCCCATCCGCGGACTGGATCCGGATGCCTATGAAAACTTCGCCAGCTTCTGCCGGCAGGATTATCCTGATTACGAAATCCTTTTTTGCGTCGACAGCGACAGCGATGCCGCCCTTCCGGTGATCGAGAAGCTGTCCCGCGATTTTCCTGATCGCAGCATTCGGGTGCTTTTCGGGTCTGGCCGCAACGCGCCCAACGACAAAGTCGCGAAGCTGGCGCGCCTGGTCAGTGAAGCTCGGCACGAACTGCTGGTCATCAGTGACAGCGATGTCCGCGTGCAACCCGACTATCTCCGCACGGTGGTGGCGCCGCTCGCCGACCCCAAGGTGGGCGCGGTGACTTGCTTCTATGTGCCGGCGGACGACCGCACCCTGGTGCACAGCCTGCAGTCGATTGGCATGGTTTCTGATTTTTATGCCGGCATCCTGGTCGCCCGGCAGTTGGATGGAGTGAAGTTTGCGCTCGGGCCGACCATCGCTACCTCCCGCGCCCACCTGGCCGGTTTCGGTGGCTATGCGGCGATCGAGAACCGCCCGGCGGACGACCTTCTGGTGGGGCGTTTAATCGCGGAACAGGGCTACGAGGTGAAACTGTTGCCGTATTCCGTAGTGACCGTACCCGACTATGATTCCATGCGTGATCTCTTCCACAAGCGCTTGCGCTGGATCGTCGTGATGCGGCACATGCGTCCCTGGGGCCACTTGGGTTTGATCTTTACTCACGGCTTGGCCTGGTCGCTGGCCGCCGTGGCGACGCACCCTTCGCTCGCCGTGGCCGTCAGCTATCTTGGCGGCTACTTTGCACTACGCATCGCCATGGTTTGGCTGATCGGCATCCACGGCCTGAAACAGCCTGGCCTTTGGCAGAAGATGCCGCTGCTCCCCATCTGGGATGCATTGGCATTCTTCATCTGGCTGATCAGTTTCGGGCGTAAGAGTATCCGCTGGCGCGATCAGGAATACTTTATCCGCGACGGCCGGCTGGTCCCCGCGAGCCCGACTGCCGCTGGGGGATGAGCCGGAGACGACTAGTCTGATTCCTTGCGCGCCAGTTCCGCAGCCTCAAACTGCACCGCTTCGACGGAGTTATCAACAGGCGGTTCCATCTGCGGCCGGCGATTGTTGCTGGGACACCGCCAGTTGACCCGCGGCATGATCAGCGAAGTATCGATGCGCTCCCGGTACTGGATGGCGATGTTCATCAGCGAATCCAGCAGCGACTCCGACAAGTAGTGGGGTTGCAACCCGAGGTCGATCAGTTTCGAGTGTTTAGCGTTGTAATAATGCTCTTCGGCTTCCACCCGGGGATCAGGCAGGCGATCAACCTCCACCGCAAGGCCCAGCTTGGCTCCCGCCGACCGCACCATTTCCGCCAACTCCAGAACGGAAAACTGTTCCGTGAACTGGTTGAAGACGCGGCATTCACCGCGGGCGGGAGGATTTAGGCAAGCGATCTCCACACAGCGCACGGTGTCGCGGATGTCGAGGAAGCCGCGCGTCTGCCCTCCCTTGCCGTAGACGGTGAGCGGGTGGCCGATGGCGGCCTGCGCGCAGAAGCGGTTGAGAACCGTGCCGAAGACCTCATCGTAGTCGAAACGGTTAATCAAGGCTTCGTCGAGAGCGGTTTCCTCGGTCATGGTTCCATACACCACGCCCTGGTTGAGATCGGTGGCGCGCAGTCCCCAGACTCTGCAGCAGAACATCATATTGTGGCTGTCATGAACCTTGGACAGGTGATAGAACGAGCCCGCCTGCTTGGGGAACGGGAGCAGGTCTTTGCGGCCGTTGTGCTCGATGGTGATGTAGCCCTCTTCGATATCGATGTTGGGGGTGCCGTATTCGCCCATGGTTCCCAGCTTGATCAGGTGGCAGTCGGGGAAGAACTCGCGCAGCGCGAACAGCAAGTTCAGGGTGCCGACCACGTTGTTGACCTGGGTGAAGACCGCATGTTTGCGGTCGATCATCGAATAGGGCGCCGAGCGTTGCTCGGCAAAATGCACCAGGGCTTCCGGTTCGAACTCCCGCACCATGGAGGAGATGAAATCGTAGTCGGTCACGTCCCCGACGAAGGAATCGATGAAGTTGCCCGTAAGTTCCCGCCAGACGCTCAATCGATCCGACAGGGGACGGATGGGCGTCAGGGTCTGCGCCCCCAGCTCATGGTCCCACTGACGGCGCAGGAAGTTGTCGACGATTGCGACGGTGTGGCCCTTTCTGGACAGATACAACGCTGTGGCCCATCCGCAATAACCATCTCCCCCCAGTACGGCAACCCTCATGTGCCCTCCTCGAGCATGTGAATGTTCGCTGAATCAATCGGCGCGGTACAGTCTACCAAGCCGGCGGCGCCCGCGGAAACCCTGCCCCGGAGCGCCAGCCATGGAACCCGAACCGTCGAATCGCGTCATGAAGTCCAAAGCCCTGCCGCGTCAGTGATCGCCGCTAGCGCTGGCCGATCAGCACCAATCCTACCCCCAGGCAAACCAGCAGCACACCGGCCCACCGTTTGCGGGTCACCTGCTCGCGCAGGAAGATTTTTCCTCCCAAGGCGCCGAAACCATAGCTGAGAGCCGTGACCGGAACCACGAAGCTCACGTTCTCCAGCGAGAACATTTCCAGCAGGGAAAAGAAACCGATCCCCATGAGCAGAAAGCCGAGCCACATCCAGCCGTTCTGCAGGGCGCGGAAGATCAGACGGATCAGCGCGGCCGGGCGGAGATCGGTCGCCGGACCCACCGCCTGCATGGTGCGGGCGACACAGAGTTCGCCGCCAGTCCCGGCCACCATGATCAGCAGCAATAGAATGATCTCGTTTTTCATCCTCTGTACTCGGTGGTGCGAGGCGGGGTGTGTCCCACGACCAGAACGCCCAGGCAGATGACCAGTACGCCCGCCCACCGCACCGGAGTGACCACCTCGCCCAGGAGAAAATGACCCAGCAGGGCCACCATGGCATAAGCTACCGCCGAGGCGGGCTGAACATAGCTGTAGTCAGCCCACGAGAGCACCAGCATGTAGGCGGCAAAGAACCCCATCAGGCATAGGAGTCCCAGCCAGATAACGCCAGACTCGGAGAGCCGTGCCAGGAAATGAAGCAGCCCGGCCTGGTTCCAGGCCGAGGCGGCGCCAATGTGCTTCATGCCTTTGCCCAGCAAAACGTTGCCTAGAGGGCCGAGAATCACCATCAGCATGATGAGCAGGTAAACCTTCAATGGAAAACGCGCCAACGTCTTCATGCTTTTCGAAAGCAAGCTGCTTTGTTTATACGCAAAATCCGAGGTGGAATGCAAAAACTCTAACCTCCCAATGCCTTCGAAATGATAGGCCTGACGCCGCGAATGGCGCGCCCGTTTACGAAGCTTTACCTAATCTTGACCCGGACGCGGTTGCGATTCCACCCATTTCATTCATGACGCAGACTTTCGATGGGGTCCAACTGAGCTGCACGTGTAGCCGGAACCGTCCCAAAAATGATCCCGACCAGCGACGAGACAAAAATCCCGATCACTGCCGAAAGCCCTGAAATGGGAATCCGGTAGTCGGTAAGAAAGTGAATCGAGACGGGCAGAGCCAGCCCCAGCAGGGAACCGATCACCCCCCCGGCGATGGAGATCAGCACGGCCTCGGAGAGGAACTGCAGCCGGATGTCCGCCGCGGTGGCGCCTACCGCCCTGCGGATGCCAATCTCATGGGTGCGCAACGTCACAGTGGCCAGCATGATATTCATGATCCCCACCCCGCCGACCAGAAGGGTGACGGCGGAAATCAGCAGCAACACCACGCTGAGAGCGTTGGCGCTTTTGCCGGCGACCGTGATCAGTTGCGCCAGGTTCTCGACCCGGTACACCGATTCCGCACGGTGGCGCGACTGCAGCACGGCTTGGATTTGTTTGGTGGCGGCCGGCACCTCGTTAAGATCGGCCATGGAAAAAAAGATCTGGTCGAGCGCGTCGTTGGGAAGGAAGTAGCGGGCCACGGTGTAAGGAATGGCGATGGTATCTCCCGCCAGCTCCGACTGGCCGAACGTCTCCACCCGCTCCTTGAAGGTGCCGATCACCGTGAAGGGCAACCCCATGATCTTGATGGTCTGCCCGATGGCCGCGTCCTGGCTCCCGAACATCTGCTGGGCGAGATGCTGGGTGAGCGCGGCTACCTTGGAGTGGGATTGCGAGTCAACCTCATCGAAGAACCGGCCCGCCAAAACATCGAGATTGCGGATGTTGTCGTATTGCGGACCGACACCCAGAATCAGTACCTCCTGCTCCCGCCCATTGCCGGCGGGAATGCGAGCATGCAGTTGCACCATGGGCGAGACCGCGACCACACCGGCTACCTGTTGCTCGACGGCATGCATGTCGGCCACGGTCAAACTATCCTGGGCGGTGGGGTTCGCGTCACCCTGCCCTTCGTGGAAGGCATAGATCATGTTGGCGCCGATGCCCTGGATCTGGTTCAGGACGTATTGCTTGCCGGTGAGGCCAACCGTCACCACCAGAATGAGCGATGCAGTGCCGATGACCATCCCCAGGGCGGTGAGGGTAAAACGGATCTTGTTCAGGCGGAAGGTATCCAGGGCTACGCCCACAATCTCGGACAGCACCAGATTCTTGTGGAGACTTGGGCCTCCCGGCATACTGTTCATTGGATTGTCCACCCAGCAGCGGCGATTCTCGGATCCGGCAGGTTCCTGCGGCTTGGGCGCTGTTTCCATTTTGAATCACGTCCCGCGTCCATGCAAGGTTACTAAGATTTACGCTTGTTGACGAACTCTTTACGTGGTTCACTCGAAGAACTGGACTCTAATGGAGAAAATGATTGTGCCCAGAGCAATAACCCTCGCTTGGGCGGCGGCAGTTTTCGGAGGCCTGCTCCTTGTCTGGTCGGAAGGCGCCGGCTACGGCCAAGCCCAACCCGCACCGCCGGCGAAATCAGCGAGCTCAACCGTGCGGCCGGTGGGAACCGTCAAGGCGATCAATGGCAGCGCGGTTACGGTCACCGCCGATTCGGGATCCGAGTTCACCGTGCTGGTCCAATCCTCCACTCGCGTGCTGCGCATGGCTCCAGGACAGAAAGACCTGAAGGACGCCACGCCCCTGCCCCTCGCTGACTTGCAGCCGGGCGACCGCATGATCATCCGGGGCAGCCTCGCTGATGATGGCAAGTCGGTGGTGGCTTCCTCGCTCCTGGTGATGAAGAAAGCTGATATCGAGCAGCGGCAAGAACACGAACGTGAGGATTGGCAGAAGCGGGGTGTCGGGGGGCTGGTGCGTGCGGTCGATCCGGCCAGCGGAACCATTACGCTTTCGACCGCGGCCTCCGGTTCGAGCAAGACGATTACCGTCCGTGTGTCGAAGGATACGATCGTGCGCCGCTATGCGCCGGAGTCAGTGAAATTCCAGGATGCGAAGCCGGGAACGCTGGACCAGATCAAGTCTGGCGACCAACTTCGAGCACGCGGATCTCTCAGCGCCGATGGCTGCGAGCTCAGCGCGGAAGAGATCGTTTCCGGGTCGTTTCGAAACATTGCCGGCACGGTGGCCGCGATCGACCCGGCTGAAAGCACGCTCAGTGTTATGGATCTCTTTACCAAGAAGCCCGTGACGGTGAAGATCACGGCGGATTCCCAGCTCAGGAAGGTGCCTCCGATGGTGGCGCAGCGGATTGCGATGCGGCTCAAGGGGACGCCGCCGGACAACGGTCCGGCGACGGCGGCCGGAAACCACTCACCCGCGGCTCCGAAAACAGAGCAGGCTCCCGGCGAGGCCGGCGGTTCGCGTCCCCGCGGAACTGCGGATCTGCAGCAGATGTTGAACCGCTTGCCGGCGGTGACCCTGGCCGATCTGCAGAAAGGCGATGCGGTGATGCTGGTGACTATGCAGGACGGCGCCAACTCTTCTCTCAATGCGGTCACCCTCCTGACCGGGGTGGAACCCATTCTGACCGCATCTCCAAACGGCGAGGGCGCGGCCATGCTGCTGTCGCCCTGGAGTCTCGGTTCTGCGCCCGCGGAGGCAGCCGCACAATGACGGGTTATTGTTGGAGGCTCTTTTCTGGGACCCAAATGCCATTCACAACGCGCCTGCTGATCCTTTTGCCGCTGATGGTCTCGACAATCTTTACGCACACCGCGATGGGGCAAACCGCTTCCGGAACTTTGCGGGGACAAGTTTCCGATCCTTCGGGCGCCGTGATACCGGGGGCGACGGTTTCCGCCACGCCCGCGACTGGGCAGGCCAAGACGGCGCAAACCGACGGTCAGGGGAAGTACGAGCTCAGCGGCTTGGCGCCCGGTAAATATACGGTGACCGCCGGCGCAAAAGGCTTTACGGCATTCCGGCAAGACATAGACGTTGCGGCCCGCCAGGTCACCAACCTGAATATCCCGCTTCAGATTTTGGTGGAGCAGGAGCGCGTGACGGTTGAGGAGCAGGCGACAACGGTTGACGTGAATCCTTCGAACAACGCCAGTGTGCTGGTCATTCAGGGCAAGGATCTCGAGGCCCTCTCGGATGACCCGGACGAGTTGCAGTCCGAACTCGAGGCCCTGGCGGGGCCGGGAGCCGGGCCGAACGGCGGTCAGATTTACATTGATGGGTTTACCGGCGGCCAGCTTCCGCCCAAGTCCTCGATCCGCGAGATCCGCATCAACCAGAATCCGTTCTCGGCCGAGTACGACAAACTTGGCTACGGCCGGATCGAGATTTTCACCAAGCCGGGAACCGGCTCGTTGCACGGCCAGGCGTTCATGGACGGCAATGATTCGTCCTTCAACTCGGTCAACCCGTTTGTCACGGAAGAGCCGGGCTACCACTCGGAACTTTTTAACGGCAGCTTGAGCGGCCCGATCAGCAAGAAGATATCGTTCTTCTTCAACGTGGAGCATCGCGATATTAACGATGCCAACATCGTGGCCGCGGTCCTGCCCAGCGGTCCATTTAGCCAGGCCGTCCCGACATCCTCGACGCGCACCAACCTCGGTCCGCGCCTTGACTTTCAGCTCAGTCCAACCAATACGCTGACCGTCCGCTACCAGTTCACCCAGAACAATCAGAACGACAACGGCATCGGGGCACTCTCCCTGGCGTCCCAAGCGTACAACGTTCATGACACTGAGCAGACGCTGCAGATCAGCGACACCCAGATTTTGAGTGCCAACGTCGTGAATGAGACGCGCTTCCAGTACATTCACGATAACAACACTCTGGCCTCTCAATTTACTGGGCTCCCTACAGTTACGGTTCTGGGATATTTCACCGGCGGAAGTGGTCCAAACGGAAGTGGCGGCGGTAATCAGCTAGGAACGATCCTGGACAAAGAAAATCACTACGAGCTGCAGAATTACACCTCCGTCAATCACGGGAACCATTTCCTGCGGTTCGGCGGCAGGTTGCGAGCGACGACCGACTCGAACAGCTCGGACTCAAACTTCTACGGAGTGTTCACATTCCCTTCGCTCGGGGCCCTTGCAGGGCTCCCCTCGGCTTGTCCGACCACTTCGCCTTCGCCCTGTCCCAGCCAGCTCGTAATCACTGCCGGAACGCCGTTGGCCAAGGTCACGCTGGTGGACGCCGGTCTTTATGCCGAAGACACGTGGAAGCTGCGTCCCAACATGACGCTCACCTATGGCCTGCGCTTCGAGACCCAGAATGACCTCCACGACCATGCCGACTTTGCCCCACGCTTCTCTTTTTCCTGGGGTCTGGGCGGAGCCAAGAACAAACAGCCCAAAACGGTTCTGCGTGCCGGCTCGGGAATTTTCTACGACCGTTTTGCGTACAACCTTGCCCTGCTGACGCAGCGCTTTAATCTCAACGGTTCGGGCCAGACGCAGTTCATTGTCCCGAGTCCAACCTGTTACCCGAACCCGGCTCTTTGTTCGCTGACAGAGGCCGCCTCGACTTTTTACCGGACGAGCCCCGACCTGCGAGCGCCGTATATCATTCAAACCGGAGTCAGCGTAGAGCGGCAGGTCACGAAGAAGGCCACCATGGCCATCACCTATCTCAATTCGATAGGCGAGCACCAGTTCTTCTTGAATAATATCAACGCCCCGCTAAACGGCATCCCGGTCACCGGCACGTCGAACGTCTACCAGTACAACTCCGAGGGAATATTCCGGCAAAACCAACTCATCACCAATTTCAGGGTCAACGCCGGGGCCAAGCTTTCACTCTTCGGCTTTTACACTCTCAACTACGCCAACAGCGATTTGGGCTCGGGGGCGAGCAGCGCCGGCACCGGCGTCGCCGGCTTCACCTCCGGCGGATCGCTGAGCAACCCCATGTTCATCTCCGATCAGTCCGATCCCATGACGGACTACGGCCGGGCAGCTTTCGATGTTCGCCACAAGGCGGTGCTGGGCGGCACCGTCGGATTGCCAAAAGGGTTCCGCTTGAATCCCTTCATGATCGTAAGTTCGGGAACGCCATATAACGTCACGGTCCCGCAGGATCTCAACGGCGACTCCATCTTCAACGATCGGCCCGGTTTCGTGTCGACAGCCACCTGCAGCCCAGTAACGAAGCTACCGTCCGGCAACTTCTGTACTCCGCTGGGCACCTTCAACCCGGCAGGGACCGGTCCCATTCTTCCCATCAACTACGGCAGCGGTCCGACCTTGTTCACGATGAATGTGCGACTGAGCAAGACGATCGGCTTCGGGAAAGAACAGGGAGGGCCTTCGGGAACGGGCGGCGGACCAGGTGGTGGTGGTGGCGGTGGCCGCGGTCAGGGCGGACTCGGCGGCCGGGGATTAACCGGAGGGGGCGGCGGTGGCGGTGGTGGTCCGTTTAGCTTGGGAGCTGCGACCAACCGGCGCTACAACCTGACGTTCAGCGTCTCGGCCCGGAATATCTTCAATCACGTGAACCTGGCCGCGCCGGTTGGCACTCTCGGTTCGTCCTTGTTTGCGGAATCCAATGCGATTGCGACGGGGCCGTACTCATCGGGCTCGGCGCCACGCCGCATTGATCTTCTGGTGTTGTTCTCCTTCTAGGCGCGGAGCCAGGGACACTCTTGCTTCGCGTCAGGAGGCCAGCGGCAGGGAAAAGTAGAACACGGAGCCGCGGCCGACCTGGCTGGTGACTCCAATCGTGCCGCCATGCAACTCCACAATGGCCTTAGCGATCGCCAGGCCCATGCCCGTGCCCTGGATCGAGACCCGCTGATCGCGTCCGCGATAGAACTTCTCGAAGATCATCGCCTGCTCCATATCGTCGATACCTGGGCCGTGGTCGGCCACGCTGGTAACCAGTTGCCCGCTGCGTATGTCGGCCGTGATGTGGATGGGCGTGCCAGGCGCTGAATACTTGCCGGCATTGTCGAGGAGTTGGGCGAGGACTTCCGTGATCCGATCCAGGGCCATCCTCACCTTGGGCAGCGTCTCTGGGATGGCGATTTCTACGGAATGGTGTTCCAAAGCGTGTTTGGATTGTTGCAGCGCCAGATTAACCGCCTCGCGAATGTGGTGCGGCTCAAAGCGAAGTTCGACCTGGCCGGCGTCCAGTTGGGCCACCTCGGCCGCCTCGCCGACCAGGCGGTTGAGGCGGTCGCTTTCTTCATTGATCACGGCCAGCAATTCCTTCAGTTGCGGCTTTTCGAGTTTGACCTCTGACAGCAGGGTCTCGGCTGCCACCTTGATCGCCGTCAACGGGGTGCGAAACTCGTGGGTCACGGAATCCAGAAGCAGGGAACGGAGGCGGTCGCTTTCGCGGGCGGCTTCCGCCCGGGAGAGCTTCTCCATGGTGCTGGCGCGCTCGATGGCGATCGCCACCAGACTGCCGATGGCCTCCAGAGTTTCGCGTGAGAGATCGCAGCGGGTCACTCCGAAGCTTCCGATGCAGCGCACTCCCATTCGCAACGGCATGAAACAGGTGCCGCGCTGCCGATCACGCACCGGCTCTCCGCGCCCGCAGACCGTCTTCAATTCCTCCACCGGCAAGGAGGATTGAACGGCAATGTCGGAAAAGTACGTCTTCTGCTTGTTTTCCAGGAAAATCGCGGCCCCTCCCACGCCGAATGATTCAACGATGTAGCCCGGGACATTGTTCAGCAGTCCGAATACGTTTTCCGAAACTAGCAGTTGCTGGCTGAACGCGTACAAGCGCTCCACCTCGTGGCGGCGCTGGTTCGACTGCAAAGCCTCGCGCCGCGCCCGCTCGGAGAGGTGGCTGGCGATGATGGCGGTGACCAGAAACGCGAACACCGTCAGCCAGTGCTGCGGATTGGCCACCTTGAAGCGCAGCAACGGCGGAAGAAAGAAGTAGTTGTACGCCAGGGTGGCGATCACCGCCATGAAGATGGAATAGCGCAATCCCCAGAAGGCGGAGACCACCAGAATGGCCAGCAGAAAGGTGAATCCCACGGTCGCGGAATTCACATGGATTGCTTTGAAGAAGACCCAGACAATGATTAAATCAATCGCGACCACCGCCGCGAAGCGCAGGATCGGTTGCGCAGCTCTGCTCACGGGAGAGATTGTAGTCTATTCGACAATTCGTACCGCTCTCGACGAGAATATCCCCGATGCCAAAAACCCCCGAGCAGTGGCTGGAAGAAACCGCACCGCAGAAGAAGCAGGGCATCTTCAAGCTGTTCCTGGGGTACGCCCCGGGAGTGGGCAAGACCTACAACATGCTCAGTGAGGGCATCCGCCGCAAGAGCCGCGGCGAGGATGTCATGATCGGAGTGGTGGAGACGCACGGCCGCAAGGCCATTGCCGAGCTGGCGGCCCAGCTGGAGGCTGTACCCAGGCGGCAGCTTGAGTACAAGGGCGCGTCCTTCGAGGAGATGGACGTCGACGCCATCCTGGCGCGCAAGCCGCAGATCGCTCTGGTCGATGAACTGGCGCACACCAACATGGAGGGCAGCAAACACAGAAAACGGTACGACGACGTCATCGAGCTGCTGGACGCCAACATCGACGTGCTCTCCACCATGAACGTGCAGCACATCGAAAGCCTGACTCCGCTGGTGCAGAGCATCACCGGGGTCACGGTGCGGGAAACCGTTCCCGACTGGGTGATGCAGCGGGTCAACGAGATCGTTCTGGCCGACCTGACCCCCGAGGCGCTGCAGACGCGCATGCGCCGCGGCGATATCTATCCCACGGATCGCGCCGAGCGCGCCTTGGGGCATTTCTTCCGGCCGGGCAATCTGATTGCGCTGCGCGAGCTGGCCTTGCAGCAGGTGGCGCATGCGGTGGATCGCAGTCTGGAGTCCTACCTGCAAAAGGAGGGCTCAGGGATTTCCCTGGGTGTGCGGGAGCGGATCGCGGTGTGCATCAGCTCCAATCCCGCGGCGCAATACCTGATCGCGCGCGCCGGGCGCATGGCGGAGCGTATCGATGCGGAACTGTTCGTCATCTACGTGGACATCGGCGCCGACGACACTCCGGACAACCAGCGTACCCTGGCGCAGAACATCCAGTTCGCGCAGAACATGGGCGCGCAAGTTCTCCGCGCCAAAGGCAAGAACGTGGCGGAGGAGGTGGCCAAGCTGGTGCGCGAGAAACACATCACGCACGTGGTCTTCGGCCGTTCCGCGCAATCCGGCTGGCGCCGCTACCTGTATCTGTCCGCGATCCACAAGTTTCTGCGCGACGCGCCCGCTGTGGACGTGCACATTGTCACGCAAGAGGTGAAGTGAGTTGGCCGCGAGCAACGAAAAACCCAACATCCTGGTGGTGGACGATGAGCCGCAGATCACGCGAGTGCTGAAGACTACGCTGGCCAGCCACGGCTATTCCATCCGCACCGCCGGCGACGGCGACGAGGCCGTCCAGCTCATGAAGGACTGGCCACCCGACCTGGTGATCACCGATCTGCGCATGCCCAACATGGATGGCCTGGCCTTGTGCCGGCATGTGCGCGCCAAGTCCGAAGTGCCGATCATCGTGCTCTCCGTCCGCGGCGAAGAACGCACCAAAGTGGAGGCCCTCGATGCCGGCGCCGACGACTATGTGACCAAGCCCTTCAGCGTCAATGAACTGCTGGCGCGGGTTCGCGCTGCCCTGCGGCGCGCGTCCGCGGCCAAGAAGCCGGAATCGCAGGAGGTCATCGAGATCGGCGACTTTCGCCTCGACCTCGAAGGACACCGTGTTCAGGTCCGGGGTCAGGAAGCGAAACTGACCCCCAAAGAATTTGATCTCCTGGTTTATCTCGCGCGCCATCCCGGCAAGGTGATCACCCATCGCGCGCTGCTGGCTGCCGTCTGGGGGGCCAACAGCACCGAGCAAACAGAGTACCTGCGCGTCTTCGTCGGCCACCTGCGGAAGAAGCTTGAAGCGGAGGAGAAGACTCCGCGCTATATCGTCACCGAACCCTGGGTGGGATATCGCTTCAACCCGGGGGATGAGGAGCAGTAGCTGTCCACCGCCGAGGTCGCCTTTTGCCGATAAGTCTATGACGCCGCCGATCACGGAAGCTGTGCGGGACGTTCTCTCCCAGGGGCGACCCGGCGAGGCCGTGGCCATCATCCAGCACCTCGATCCCGCCGCTGCGGCCGTGGTGTTGGCGGCCCTTCCCTTTGAGGAACAGCAGATGCTGTTCCGTCTGCTGCCGGTTGATTTTGCGGCCGCGGTGGTCAGTCACTTTCCCTACTACCACGCCTATGTCCTGCTGCACTCGCGGCCGTTGGCGGAAATGCGGGCTATGGTCGACAAGCTCGATCCCACCGAACGCATTCGGTTTTTCGACGAACTGCCCGAGGAAGCCTGGCAGCGGTTCATGGACGAGCTTGCGGCGGCACCCGCCGAAGCGCCGCAGCCCGCGGTCGTGGCTCCAATCGTTCCCGCTCCGGCGGTGGAGAAGATCATCGAGGCGCGGCAAGTGGAGAAAAGCTTCCGGCAACCCGACGGGCGGGAAATTCAAGTGATCGCGCCGCTGGATTTGTGCGTGGAATCCGGCGCCATCATCGCGCTCCTCGGCGCCTCGGGTTGCGGCAAATCTACGCTGTTGCGCATCCTCTCCGGGCTCGCAGCGCCGTCGCGCGGCGTAGTCCTGTGGTACGGGAAGCCACTGACACAGTGCGGTCCCAACGTCGCCATCGTTTTCCAGAGCTTCGCCCTGTTCCCCTGGCTCACGGTTCTGGAGAACGTCGAAGTACCTCTGCTGGCGCGCGGCCAGCCCCACGAGCAGCGCCATCGCCGCGCGCTCGAAGCGTTGAACTCTGTGGGCCTGAAGGGATTCGAGAACGCGTTTCCCAAGGAGCTCTCCGGCGGCATGAAACAACGCGTCGGACTTGCGCGCGCCCTGGCGGTCGAGCCGGAAGTGCTCTTTATGGATGAACCGTTTTCCGCGCTGGATGTGCTCACGGCCGAGAGCCTTCGTGGCGAACTGATGGAGTTGTGGCTGAAGAAGCAGATTCCGACCAGAAGCATTTTCCTGGTCACACACAACATTGAAGAAGCGGTGCTGCTGGCCGATCGCGTCATCGTTTTGGGCAGGAACCCGGCCCGCATCCGCGCCGATTTTCAGATTCCGATCCAACAGCCGCGGGACCGCAAGTCGGCCGAGTTCCTCGTCTACGTAGATTACATCTATAAGGTGATGACGCAGCCCGAGCTGGAGCTGGCGCCTCCGTCACGACTGCCAGCCGGCCCGGCCTCCATTTCAGAGGCTGCCGCACGCCAAGCCTGGAGGCATGGCCGGCTTGCTGGAACTCCTGAACGATCGCGGCGGCAAAGAGGACCTCTATCACCTGGCGGAAGAGCTTCTGATGGAAGTTGATGATCTGTTCCCCATCGTCGAGGAAGCGGTTTTGCTGGGCTTTGCCAAATCGCATGAAGGGGATGTGGAGATCACGCCCGCCGGCAAAGCCTTCGCCGAGGCGGATATCGCCACGCGCAAGCGCCTGTTCCGCGAAGCTGCTCTCGCCCATGTCGTGCTGCTGCAGCAGATTCGCTGCGCTCTGGAGAAAAAGTCGGACGGAGCCATACCCCTGGAATTCTTCCGGGACATCCTCGACGAACACCTGCCGGAAGACGAAGTGGAGCGGCAGATCCAGACCGTGCTGGGTTGGGGGCGGTACGCCGAGATTTTCACGTACGATTCGGAGACCGACCGGCTGTTATTGCACCAGGCCGCAAGTTCCGCGAATCCGAACTCTGCTCCGCTGCATTAGTTGAATTTCCTGAGGAGACGAACAATACAGACGGAAGAGACATCGTCGATCTCAGGATGGGGAATCATTCCTGCCGGTGGCCGATCTCTGGTGAGAGATTTACCGATCATCCTGGCCGGGCTGGCGCTTTTTTATGGGCTGCTCTCCTTCGGTCGCTATTGGGTCGGCCCGGTCAGCACGCAAGCCGAAATCGATCTTCATCCATCGGCGTTGCCCAAGTACGCGTTGTACTCGGTTCTGCGTCTCACCATCGCCTATGGTTTCAGTCTGGTCTTCACTCTAATTTACGGCTATGTAGCCGCCTACAACCGTAAGGCCGAGCGCTTCATGATTCCGCTGCTGGACACCTTGCAGTCGATCCCCGTCCTCAGCTTCCTGCCGGGCGTGATGATCTCAATGGTTGCGCTTTTCCCGACCCGGCAGTTGGGAGTGGAACTCGGGTCCGTCCTGCTGATCTTCACCGGCCAGGTCTGGAACATGACCTTCAGCTTTTATTCGTCGCTGAAGAGCATTCCCCGCGAGATGCATGAGGCAGCGCAGGTGTACCAGTTGAGCTGGTGGCAGAGGTTCCGGCAACTGGAGTTGCCGTACGCTGCCATCGGGCTGATCTGGAATTCCATGATGTCGGTGGCTGGCGGCTGGTTCTTCCTCATGGCCTGCGAGATGTTTGTGCTGGGCAATCGCGACCTGCGCCTGCCTGGGCTCGGTTCCTACCTGCAGACCGCGGCCAACGCCGGCAATACGCGAGCGATCCTTGCGGGCCTCGCCGTCATGATCGGAGTGATCGTGCTCATCGACCGGGTGGTCTGGCGGCCGGTCATCGCGTGGGCGGAGAAATTCAAGTTTGAGCAGGTCGAAGCCGCCGAAGCGCCGCGTTCACGTATTTTGGACCTGCTGCGGCGGTCGCGCTTGCTGTCACTGGCCGCCAGGAAATCGGCGATGCCGCTTCGCGAAGCCCTGGACCTGCACTTCGCAAGGGCGCATGAGTCCTCGCCGGCGCCTGGAAAGCGTCTGGCGTGGAAGTGGGCTGCGCGGATCGTCGGCACCGTCGCGCTGGCTGGTCTTGCCTACGGGGTCGTGCGGATGCTGACCCTTGCCGCATCCATCTCGTGGTCGGATCTGCACACCATCTTCCTGGGAGCGGGAGCCACGTTCCTGCGGGTGGAGTTCGTCCTCGTGCTCGCAGCGCTGTGGACGATTCCGGTGGGAACGTTGATCGGGCTGCACCCGCGACTTTCCGCCATCGCCCAACCGATCGCGCAAATCGCCGCCTCGGTGCCGGCAACTGCTCTGTTTCCCATCATCCTGCTGGTGCTGATTCGCGTCGGCGGCGGACTGGGAATTGGCTCGATCGTGCTGCTGCTTCTGGGCACGCAGTGGTACATCCTGTTCAACGTCATTGCCGGGGCAACAGCCATTCCCACGGACTTGAAGGAAGTCTGTGACGTATACCACTTCACTCGCGTGGAGCGCTGGCGAAAGCTGTTCCTGCCGGGAATCTTTCCCTACCTGATCACCGGTTTGGTGACGGCCTCCGGCGGCGCCTGGAACGCCAGCATCGTCGCGGAATATTTCCATTTCCGAGGCCAGACCTTCTCCACCATGGGGCTGGGCGCGGTAATCAGCCAGGCGACCGATAGCGGCAATTTCCGCATGCTACTGGCGGCGACGCTGGTGATGGCGGTGATGGTAGTCACCATCAACCGTCTGCTCTGGCGGCGGCTCTATGCCCTGGCTTCCACCCGCTTCAAGCTAGAGGCCTGAAGCCTGCCAGATGTTCCAATACCGGCCCGAGGGTCAGCACCGGGAAGAAGCTCAAGCCGCAGACCAGGAGACCGGTCGCCAGCAGCAGAGCGCCGAAGGTGATGGTATCCGTGGAGATGGCGCCTTCGCCGCCAAAACGGCGGGTTTGTCCGGCGAAGAGTCCGGCAAGCGCCAAAGCTGGAATGGCCAGGCCAAAACGGCCTACCATCATGGCCGCAACCGTGGTCAGGTTATAAAACGGCGTATTTGCACTCAGCCCGGCGAAGCTCTGGCCGTTGTTGGCCATGGACGAGGCGAAAGCAAAGATGATCTCGGTAAGCCCGTGCGCCCCTGTGTTGGTCGTGAGCCCTGCCAGCCCTGCCCTGGTTGCAACGGCGACCGCAGTGAGCGGAAGAATGGCCAGAGGCCCCGCGAGCACGTAGAGCGTTAGCATCTTTGCTTCGGGTGGTTCAATTTTTTTGCCGAGATATTCCGGCGTGCGCCCGACCATCAGTCCGGCCAGAAGCAGTCCCAGCAAGGCGATCAGGATGATGCTGTAAAGGCCAGTGCCCAGACCACCGTAAACAATCTCGCCCAGCAGCATGTTCACCAGCGGCACCGCACCCCCCAGCGGCGTGTAGCTGTCATGCATCGAGTTGTAAGAGCCGGTCGCTCCGTTGGAAGTGACCACCGCTGTCAAGACTGACTGCGCGATGCCGAACCTTGTCTCTTTGCCTTCCATGTTGCCGCCGGGTTGGTTCGCGGTGGACCCGGTCTGCACATGCGCTTGCTGCGCGAGGACGCGGTTGCCTCTCTGCTCGCTCCAGCCGCACACGAGTAGCCCCGCCACGAACAGGGCCGTCATGACTGCGTAAAGCATCCATCCCTGTCTCGAATAACCGATCATGCGGCCGAAAGTGTTGGTGAAGGCCGCCGGCAGCGCGGCGATAGCCAGCATAGCGATCAGGTTCGTCAGCGGGGTGGGGTTTTCGTACGGATGAGCCCCGTTTGCATTGAAAAACCCACCGCCATTGGTGCCGAGGTTCTTGATGATTTCCAGCGCGGCCACCGGTCCTTGCGCGATGGTCTGCCGGGCCCCTTCGACCGTTGTCACTTGGGTGTAGGGGTGGAAATTCATGGGCACGCCTTGCCACACCAGCACCAGAGCGCCCGCCAGCGCGAGGGGAAGCAGCACCCACAGCAGGGAACGCACCAGGTCGACCCAAAAGTTGCCCAGCTTATCGGTCTTCTGCCGCGCAAACCCGCGGATGAACGCCACGCCGACGGCGAGCCCCGCGGCCGCGGCCAGGAAATTCTGCGCCGTCAGGCCGACCATTTGGCTGAAGTAGCTCATGGTCGTTTCTCCCCCGTACGCCTGCCACGTCGTAGTGGTGGAGAAGCTGATGGCCGTATTCATCGACAAGTCCGGCGTCAATGGCGTGTTCTGATGTGCGGGACAGAACCAGGGCAGAAAACGCTGCAGGCGCAGGATCCCGTAAAGCAGAAGCGTCCCACAGAAGCTAAAGAGGACAAACGAGACGGCGTATTGCTTCCAGTCCATCTCCTGCCGCTCGTCGACGCCGGCGACTCTATACAACAGGCGTTCTACAGGCCTCAGCACCGGATCCAGAGGGGTCCAATGTCCTTGGAACACGCGCGCCATGTAGCCGCCGAGAGGTTTGACCAACAGGGTAAGGATCAGCAGGAAAGCACCGTATTGGATCAGTGCTTGCATTGATGACCTGTAGGGGCGGGAAAAGCGAATAGAGAAAGGCTGGAGTTCTGATCGGTGGGTCGCCGGGAGCTGCGGCTAACGGCGGGTTCCACTGCCACACATAGGCGTGGCGATCTTCGCTTGATGATAGAAGACTCCACAACAGCCGGTGCGCCTTGCGGCGCCACCTCACACCTGTTGCGCGGGCAGCAGGGTATCGCCTTGCTTCGAGGGAATCTCGGGCTTCTCGGGTTCGATCTTGCGGCTAGTGAACTCGTGCTGCGAACGTCGTTGCTTGTAGAGGTGGCTGCTCCGGCGCTGGCAAGCCATCGATGCTCGACACACCAGCAGAAGCGTCAGTGCCAGGAAGCCCAATAATGCCAGAGTTGAACTCATCTTGTCCCCCGCCGGAAAGCATCCAGCTATCCCGATTGGATAACGCCGTCTGTAAAGTCCGAATAAAAAGTTCATAAAGACTTAATAAACGGTGGCGGGGCGAAGTTCGGCGGCCAGGGTCTTTACGAACTTTTTATGCACCTTTTATCCGAGCTTTACGCGCGGCGGTATCCAATGCCACAGTACAGGCTGAGTGAAGCGGAGTCCGACGTCTCAGCCGAAAGGCTTGGTATGACCGGGACTGTGATAATGGAAGTGCTTTGCGCGGCCGGAGTTTTGTTCATGATCCGGTTTTTTGTGGCCTTGCTCCAGGAAGGCAAGCCGAAGTCGCCCAGCCATGTCGGTCACCTGTCAACGCGGCAGAGCGGAAACCGCGTTCTTCGCCTCGCAAGCGAATCGGGGAAACGGTCCGCGCGGAGCGACACGCCCCGCCAAACCGGGTTCCAACTCATCGTCGGCGGGACCAAGCCGCCGGTCCGCAGAGTTGGATAGGGCCACTCCAGGGCTAAGTGTTAGAGTCGTGAGACCGATTGCGGGGGATCGAGTATGCAAGACGTTGTATTTTTGGCCGTAACCATTGCGTTTTTCGCGGTGTCGATCGCTTACGTGCGGTTCTGCGACCGCGTGAAGTGAGGAACAAGTATGCATCTGGAATCGCTGATCATGCTCGCCGTCAGTGTCCTGATGATGGCGTACCTGTTGTACGCGCTGTTGAGGCCGGAGAAGTTTTGATATGACCGTCAATGGATGGTTACAGATCGCAGTCTTTCTCGCGCTGATCCTTGTCGTGACCAAGCCGCTGGGAGTCTTCATGACACGCGTGTTCAACCGCGAGAAGACCTTCATGGATCCCGTGCTGCGGCCCCTCGAGCGCCTGCTGTACCGCGTGACCGGCGTGGATGAAGACCGCGAAATGGGCTGGAAAGAATACGCGGTTTCGGTGCTGCTCTTCAGCGCTGTCTCGATGCTGCTGCTGTATCTACTGCAGCGCGTTCAGGGCGTGCTGCCGTTCAATCCGCAAAAGCTCGGCAAGGTAACCACCGACCTGGCGTTCAACACCGCCGCCTCGTTCACTACTAACACCAACTGGCAGGCCTACATGCCGGAAACCACCATGAGCTATCTCACGCAAATGGCGGGGCTGGCGTACCACAACTTCGTTTCGGCGGCCACGGGGATCGCGCTGGCGATCGCCTTCATCCGGGGCATTGCACGGCGCGAAAAGGACACCCTTGGCAACTTCTGGGTGGATCTGGTGCGCGGCTGTCTATGGGTCCTGCTGCCCCTCTGCATCGTTGGTGCGCTGGTTCTGGTGTGGCAAGGGGTTCCGCAGAACTTGAAGTCTTATGACACGGTGAAGCTGATCGAACCGCAACAGGTTCCCAAGGTGGACGCCAATGGCAAGCCCGTCCTGGGACCCGACGGCAAGCAGGTGATGGACACGGTCACGGAGCAGACCATCGCGCAAGGTCCTGTCGCTTCGCAAGAGATCATCAAGGAATTGGGCACCAATGGTGGCGGTTTCTTCAATGCCAACAGCTCTCATCCTTACGAGAACCCGACGCCCCTCACCAATCTTATTGAGATGCTGGCCATTTTCGCGATCGGCGCCGGCCTGACTTACACGCTGGGACGCATGACCGGATCGCAGCGGCACGGCTGGGCGGTGTGGGCCGCAATGGCCATTCTCTTCCTGGCCGGCGTGACCGTCGCCTACTGGGCGGAGTCGCGCGGCAATCCGCTGCTGGCTGGCGCCAACCAGCGAGTCAGCGCTACTCAGCCCGGCGGCAACATGGAAGGCAAAGAGGTTCGCTTCGGCATTGCCAACTCCGCTCTATGGGCCACGGTGACCACCGACACCAGTTGCGGCGCGGTCAACAGCATGCACGACTCGTACACCCCGCTCGGGCGGCATGATTCCGCTGGTCAACATGATGCTGGGCGAGGTGGTTTTCGGCGGAGTCGGTTCAGGAATGTACGGCATGCTGGTCTTTGTCATCCTGGCGGTGTTCATCGCGGGACTGATGGTCGGTCGTACCCCGGAGTATCTGGGCAAGAAAGTGGAAGCCTACGACGTGAAGATGGCCATGCTGGTGGCGCTGATCTTTCCCCTGATAATCCTGGCTTTCGCCAGCGTCTCGGTGCTGTTCCCGTTTGGCACCTCAAGCATTGCCAACCCGGGGCCGCACGGATTCTCCGAGATTTTGTATGCGTACACCGAGGGTGCGGCCAACAACGGTTCGGCGTTCGCCGGGCTCAATGGCAACACGCTCTGGTATAACGTGACCATCGGTTTGACGATGTTGCTGGGGCGTTTCTGGATGAAGATCCCGATGCTGGCGCTTGCCGGCAACCTGGTACGCAAGAAGGCTGTGCCGCCCTCCGTCGGCACTTTCCCGGTGACCACGCCGTTGTTCACGGTGCTGCTTGATCGGTGTGATCCTGATTGTCGGCGCCCTCACTTTTTTCCCGGCGTTGAGCTTGGGACCGATTCTGGAGCACCTGCTGATGGGGGCAGGCAAGACGTTCTAAGGAAATTCCGATATGGCTCAAGAAGACAAAGGCTGTCTGGGAATGGAAGATCGTGCGCCGCGCGGTCTGGGATGCGATTCTCAAGCTGAATCCGCGCAAGATGATGGGCAATCCCGTCATGTTCGTGGTGGAAGTCGGCAGCGTGATCACCACCATCCTGCTGTTCCGCGGCGGCACGGATCCTTCAAGTTCAACCTGCAGATCACTTGTGGCTGTGGTTCACGGTGATGTTTGCCAACTTTGCCGAAGCCATGGCCGAAGGGCGCGGCAAGGCGCAGGCCGACACGCTGCGCAAGGCCCGCGCGGAAACCATCGCCCACAACGATGGTCGATGGCGGCAGGCTCGAACAGATTGCCCAGCTCGAAGCTGCGCGCGGGCGATCTGGTCGTGGTCTCTGCCGGAGAGTTCATTCCCCGGACGGCGAAATCATCGAGGGCGTCGCGTCGGTTGACGAATCGGCGATCACCGGCGAATCGGCGCCGGTGATCCGCGAATCCGGCGGCGACCGCTCGGCGGTGACCGGCGGCACGCGCGTCCTTTCCGACCGAAATCAAGGTGAAGATCACCTCCAATCCCGGCGAGACGTTCCTCGACCGCATGATCGCGCTGGTCGAAGGCGCCGAGCGGCAGAAGACGCCGAACGAGATTGCGCTCAACATTCTGCTGGCCGGCCTGACCATTATCTTCCTGCTGGCGGTGGTCACGCTGCAGCCGTTTGCCATCTATTCGGGCGTCGCCGCAAACGGTGTTTGTGCTGGTGTCGTCTGCTGGTTTGCCTGATTCCGACGACGATCGGCGGACTGCTCTCGGCCATCGGCATCGCCGGCATGGACCGCCTCATTCAGCACAACGTCCTGGCCATGTCGGGCCGCGCCGTGGAAGCCGCCGGCGACGTCAACACCTTGCTGCTGGACAAGACGGGCACCATCACGCTGGGCAACCGCCAGGCCTCGCAATTCATTCCGGCGCCGGGAGTCACGGAAGCGGAGCTGGCCGATGCCGCGCAACTTTCTTCGCTGGCAGATGAGACTCCCGAGGGCCGCTCGATCGTCGTGCTGGCCAAGGAGAAGTACGGCATTCGCGGCCGCGAGCTGGCCTCCCACCAGGCGCGAGTTCGTACCCTTCACGGCGCAGACCCGCATGTCGGGCGTGAACCTGAACGGCTTCGAGATCCGCAAAGGCGCGGTCGATGCCATCGAGCAATTACATGCCGCCAGAACGGCGGCGAGCTGCACAAGGAGGTTCAGGCGACGGTGGACCAGATCGCCCGGTCCGGCAGCACTCCGCTGGTGGTGGCGGAGAAGCATCGCGGGGCGCTGGGAGTGATCGAACTCAAGGACATCGTCAAGGGCGGGCATGCGCGAGCGCTTCGATCAGCTGCGCGCCATGGGAATCCGCACGGTGATGATCACCGGCGACAATCCGTCTGACGGCGGCGGCGATCGCGCGGGAAGCCGGCGTGGACGACTTCCTGGCCCAGGCCACGCCCAAGGACAAGATGGACCTGATCCGCGCGAGCAGGCCGACGGCAAGCTGGTGGCCATGACCGGGGACGGCACCAACGACGCTCCCGCCCTGGCTCAGGCCGACGTCGGCGTGGCCATGAATACCGGCACCCAGGCCGCCAAAGAAGCCGGCAACATGGTGGATCTGGATTCCAACCCCACCAAGCTGATCGAAGTGGTGGAGATCGGCAAGCAACTGCTGATGACCCGTGGCTCGCTGACCACGTTCTCCATCGCCAACGACGTGGCCAAGTACTTCGCCATCATTCCCGCCATGTTTGCGGGCACGTTCCCGGTGCTGAACGCGCTCAACATCATGCGCTTGCAGACGCCGGCGTCGGCAATCCTGTCGGCGGTGATCTTCAATGCCCTGATCATCATCGCCCTCATCCCGCTGGCGCTGCGCGGGGTGAAATACCGCCCTATGGGAGCGGCGGCGCTGCTGCGGCGCAATCTGCTGGATTTACGGCGTGGGCGGCATCATTGTGCCCTTCATCGGCATCAAGCTGATCGACATGCTGATCACGCGCGTCGGGCTGGCATAAGTGGAGTAGGCAATGAAAAAGAATCTTGTTACTGCCGTATTGATGACTATCGTGACCACGATTCTGCTGGGGATCATTTATCCGCTAGTTGTGACCGGACTGGCGAAGGTGTTGTTCCCGCACCAAGCTAACGGCCAGCTCATCGAACGCAACGGAAAGGTGGTCGGCTCCCGCATTATCGGGCAGGCCTTTACTGGCCCAGCGTACTTCCATCCGCGCCTGTCGGCCGCCGGCAATGGCTACGACGCCGGCAACTCCGGCGGCTCTAATCTTGGCCCCACCAACCAGAAGCTGATCGATCGCGTGAAGCAGGACGTTGCCTCTCTACAGGCGGAGAACCCTGGAACGCCCGTGCCCATCGACCTGGTCACCACTTCCGCCTCGGGTCTCGATCCGGACATCTCTCCCGCGGCGGCCGACTTCCAGGTCGCGCGAGTGGCCCGCGAGCGGGGCATAAGCCAGGACGAGCTGCGCCGCCTGCTGGCCAAGCACACCGAAGGCAGGCAGCTCGGCTTCCTCGGCGAGCCCCGGGTCAACGTTCTGGAAGTGAACCTGGACCTAGATGCCACCCATCCCTTGGAAAAACGAGCGGCGAAATAGGCCAATCCGGCAGGGTTCTACCCGTGGTCTCCGGGATTGGCTAGCTGGCCAGGACCAGGTAGCTGTACTTCCCCACGTTGCGGACCGCATCCACTCGTTTGCCGTGGTCCTCGAAGAAGCGCTGTACCTCGCCTGCGGACAGGCGGTGTTCCAAGGGAGGGCCGGGAGGATGCTCGGCGTCCGGGCGCCAATCCAGAACAGCGATTCTTCCACCCGGCTTGAGGATGCGCCCCAGTTCAGCGAGGGTGGCGGCGGGGTCGTCCAACTCATGCCAGACGTTGGCCAGCAGCGCCACATCGCAACCGCTATCCGCCAAACCCGTCGAGCTGGCCGTGCCCTCCACGGTCACGATGTTTGCGGGCGCATCGGGCTGGGCCAGTTTGCCTCGCAGCATCTCTAGCAGCTCCGGTTGCAGGTCCACAGCCAACACCCGACCCGTGGGACCTATCGCCCGTGCGAGCGGAATGGCGAAGTACCCTGTGCCGGCCCCGATGTCGGCCACGGTCATGCCTGGGCGCAATTCGAGCCAGCCCAGTACCTCGCCGGGCGGCAGCCATCGAAGCCGTTCGGGAGCTTCCAGCTTGTGAACTTGCGACGGATCAAAAACCCGATCATGCATCGGCAACTGGAAACAAGGTAACACGCCGAGCCAGGTAGCCATCCCCCCGGGCTTCCAGGTTGCCAGATTTTGTCGGCCGGAATGACAAAAACTGGCAAGTCGGCGGGCCTTACCCATCCTCCGGCGGTCTGACAGCCCGTAACCTGCTGAATCCACTGGGTGCGATCGTGGAAGCGAGTGGCACCAGGGCTGCAATCGGGGGGCTGTGGAAGGCTGCAAAAGCAGTTCCGTCAAAACATGAGGAGACAGGGAGAAATGAAGAAGCACAAGAAGCAGAATAAGAAGAGAGGATTCTCACTGATCGAGCTGTTGATCGTGGTTGCGATCATCTTGATCATCGCGGCAATCGCTATTCCCAACTTACTGCGCTCGCGCATCGCGGCCAACGAAGCTTCCGCGGTGGGTTCGCTGCGCACGCTGAACACGGCTGAGATCACCTACAACACGACCTATCCTAATGTCGGGTTTGCCTGCACTCTGGCCGTGCTGGCGTCGCCGGCTAGCGGCACTTCGGTGTCTTCGGCGACCGCCGGTCTGATCGATAGCAACTTGGCTAGTGGCACCAAGAGCGGGTACAGTTTCACGTTCCTATCGTCACCGTCTTGCACGGGAAGCACACCCGCGTCCGCCTATGGGACCTATGCGGCCCCGGTTACCCTCGGCACCACCGGACAGCGCTACTTCTGCAGCGACACCTCGGGCGTGATTCAGTACGGCACAGGGACCATTAGTACCTGCGGGACCAGCACCACGCCGATCTAGTAGTGAATCTTCGGGTCAGGACCTGGGTTTCCAGGTCCTGCGCCTGACCCGATCTAACCCGATCTGAGGGAATTCACTTCTTGATGCCGGGAACGGGAGAAACCACTTCCGTTCCCCGTTTTCATTTATAGCCCCTTTGATGCCAGCCGCTGCTTCCTCCGCAATTAAAAAATATGAGACTGTCGCCGAGTGTGCCTACTACCGCTGGTAGTAGGTAGCGGCTCCGGAGTACCGTGCGATTCCGCACCTGGGTGCGCGGCATGGGGGCTGACATCATCATGCGAAAGCAAACTGCTCTGTCACGGGGCTTTTTCTTCCTGTGCCTGATCATTTCGGTTTCCTGGCAGTTCGTGCCAGCGCAAACGTCGAACGGTTCGCTGCGCGGAGAGGTGCAAGACAGTAATGGCGGACGAGTGGCCGCTGCCACGATCATGATCGAATCCCGGGGATCGGGTTGGAAGCGCGAAGTGAAGAGCGACGACCGTGGCGAGTTCCGGGCAAACGATCTAACGCCCGGACGCTATCACGTGGTAGTGCGTGCCCAAGGCTTCGCCGAAGCGAGCTCGGAGGTGGACGTCGTAGTGAGCTTCGTGCGCGATCTTTTAGTGACGTTGAAGCCCACGGCGGTGCCGCAGACGGTGAATGTGCAGGGGCAGGCATCTTCGATCACTACCGAACCCATCGACACTGCCAGCGCTGTGCATCAGGGTGCGGTCAGTTCCCGGGACCTTACGACGATTCCGCTGGCCAATCGCAGCTTCGCCAACATCGCGTATCTGGTGCCAGGGACCGAGCCGGTGGAACCTTCGGATCCGACCAAGGCCAGAATCACAGCGGTCTCGACGGGCGGCAGCTCTGGGCTGAATAACGTGCTGTCGGTCGACGGGATGGACGACTCGGACGACTACATTGGCGGATTTCTGCAGAACATCTCGCCGGATGCCATCCAGGAATTCGCTTTCCGCACGGCGCAGGAGGATGCGGACACCGGGCGCACAACCGCGGGCTCGGTGGTGATCACCACCAAGCACGGAACCAACGATTGGCACGGCGGCGGGGCGTTTTATGAGCGTGCGGCGGCGCTGAATGCGAGATATCCGATCGAGAATCCGGCGCCCAACCCGAAGCAGCCCTTCTCGCGGCAGAACTATGTGGGCACGCTGGGTGGTCCGCTCAAGAAAGATAAACTGTGGATGTTCGCGTCGTTCGAGTACGTGCACGAGGACGCGAGCATCGCCTACAGCCCGGCCAGCCAGGAGCAATTCACGGCGCTGGCGGCGCTGGCGGCGCAAGGGCTGATTCCGGGGGTGAGTTCGATTCAAGTTCCTCAGAACAACCCGATTCCATTTCGCGATGCCATCGGCTCGCTGCGGTTCGACTGGGCGCAAAGCCAGAAGTCGCAGTGGTTCCTGCGCGGCTCCATCGACAACTACACGACGGAGAACGACTACGTGCAGCAAGGCACCCTGCCTTCAACCGGAACTACCTCGGGTTCGAAGTATGAGAACGTGGTGGTCAATAACACGTACGCCTTCAGTCCGAACTGGCTGGGAAGTTTCACCATGGGCGCGAGCGCGCTGCACCACACCGAAGCGCGGAACCAATACCTCGGCTTTGCCCTGGCTTTCCCGTTCAGCTCGACGTTCCAGACCATCTCCGGGTTCGAAACCTTCGGGGACAACCAGTTCAGGACGCCGATCACTATGTTTCCGGTGTTGCGCGACCAGGAGAAATACCAGTTCCGCTATGACCTGAGCCATTCGTCAGGCAAGCACGCGTCCAAGTTCGGCATCGATTTTATTCATGAGCCCGTGCTCAGCGGCGCTTTATCGGCAACGGCGGAGACCCTGCTGCAATACGCGAATGATCCCACCTACTATGCCGCGAACCCTTCGCTGTTTTATTTCAATCTGAATTGCACCCCGCCCGTGCCAGCCGACGTGACCTGCACGCAAACGCCGGCGGGAAATGGCAGCTTCTCGCAAAATGTGCAGCGGCTGGGATTCTATGCCGAGGATTCCTGGCGGGTGTCGCGACACCTGACGGTGAACTATGGACTGCGCTGGGATACGACGTTCGGGCTTTTCATCGCATCAGGACGCGACCAGACGCAGAATCCGGCGTACCTGACGCTGAAGGCGTTGCAGATTCCACTGATCAACGGGTCTCCGCACGACTACCGCAAGGCTTTTGCGCCGCGCCTCGGCATTGCCTACGCTCCCGGCAGCGGCGAGAAGACGGTGCTCCGCGCCGGGTTTGGGATGTATTACAACGACCTCGCGCAGAACGGATGGGTAGCGGCATTTCAAGCCGTGAACGGGAGCGGCACGGGAGCAGCGATTATCGATCCGCACTATCACACTCCCTATGCCATCCACGCCACGGCGGGAATTCAGCATGCCTTCAACGATCACTGGATCCTGGGCGCTGACTACACCCGCGAGACGGGAATGCACGGATATCGCGCGTATTCCTTTCCTACTCTCGAACTGTTCAAGTCGGACAACCGCAGCGCCTATGACGCACTGATGATTCACTTCCAGGGAAACACGCACCGCTTCAGCCTGATTGCCAACTACACGCTTTCGAGCGCGAAGACCTGGGGTTGCGTGCTGGGCGAGTTGTTTGATTACGTGAACGGAGTTTGTGACCCGTTGCGCCCGTTTGCGCCGGGGGATTATGGTCCATCGGGAGAAGATGTCACCCACCGGTTCGTTTTTTCGGGAATCTTTCATGCCCCGGCCGGCTTCGAGCTCAGCACGCTGACCCAGGCGGAGAGCGCGCGCCCGTTTACCATCACGACTGAGGATGGCACCCAACGCATCACAGTCGATGGAGTTCCGACCAGCCTCGATGAATTCCGTGGCACGCCCTATATACAGGTAGACCTGCGCGTAGCGCGGCCGATCAAGTTCCGGGAAAGCTGGACGGTGATGCCGTTCATCGAGTTCTTTAATCTGTTCAACCGCAACAATCCGGGAGCGAACTACGTGACCAACGAGGCGGCGCTGCCGTTGCCGGCGAGCCAACTCGGGCCGCTCGGTGTAACCGGCATCACCTCACTGAAACAGCTTGAGGTGCCGGCCGGCGCCTTGGGAGATTTCTTCGGGCCGGGAACCACGGTAGGCATTCCATTCGCGGCACAGCTCGGTTGTAGAGTCAGCTTCTGACAATCCGTGCTTGATGTTTTGCGGCGCCACATCTAAGCTAACGCTTCACAAAACCTCACTCGGGAGACAAAAAAGATCGGTATGTTGCGCTGGTGGAAGACACCGTTGGCATCGGCCAGCAAGCTGGGACCGCTGGAGACCGAGTTGCTCCGCGCCTTGTGGAAGCGGGGCAATGCCACCGTACGGGAATTGCTCGCGGAGGGCCGCGCCAGCGCCGCCTACACCACCGTCATGACCACGCTCGACCGCCTGCACAAGAAAGGCCTGCTGGACCGCGCTCCCGACGGCCGCGCCTATCGCTATTCGCCCCGGCACACGGAGGCGGAATACAACCGCCTGCTGCTCGCGGGTGCGATCCGGCGCCTGCTCGGCAGTTCGGCGCCGTCCGCCGCGCCAGTTTCCTTCCTAGTCGATGCCGTCACCGAGCACGATGCCGCGCTGCTCCCGGAATTGGAGCGGGCGGTGGAGCGCAAACGCCGCGAACTGCGGGAAAGGGAGAAGCGCTGATGTACTTCATCCGCGGCGGCGTCATCGCGCTAAGCGTTTTCTTTCTCGTGTACGTGGCACTGTCGCTTCTGGTGGGCGCCGGCTGGAGAGCCCTGCGTCGCGATCGCTGGGGCGTCAGTTCCGCTACGGCCTATGGCCTCCGCATCTTGCCGCTGGTCGCAGCTCTGGTGGTCGTGACCGTCTTCACGGTTCCGTCCTTCCTCCGCTTCGAGCCACGCTGGGACGATGAACCCATCGGGATTGCGGCCCTTGCGCTGGCCTCTGCCGGCGCTGCCATCCTTATTTTCGGAATCATCAACGCGCTACTGGCCTGGATGCGGACCTCGCGCTCGGTCTCTTCCTGGACCTCTGGTTCGCGGACGCTGAATCTGGAAGCCACGGTGCCCGCGTTTCAGACGCCGGAGTCCGCTCCGCTGCTGGCCGTCGCCGGCCTTTGCCGGCCGAGATTGCTGGTCTCCGGCTGCGCCCGGCGATTGCTTGATCCCGGCGAACTCGAGGTGGCCATCCGCCACGAGCTGGCCCACGTACGACGCCGCGACAATCTCAAGAAACTCCTGCTGCGAGCCTGCGCCTTCCCGTTCCTGGGCGCTCTCGATGGCGCCTGGCTCCAGGCCGCCGAAATCAATGCCGATGACGAGGCGGTGCAGGATGAACGGTCGGCGCTCGATCTGGCTTCAGCTCTCCTCAAAGTGTCGCGCCTTTCTCCGCTCGTCCCCGGCCCGGAATTGGTCATGGACCTGGTTTCGGGCAATCCCGGCGCCGTGGCGGCTCGTGTCGAACGGCTCCTGGCCTGGACGCCGCGCGCACGTCCGCAGCGCCGGCTGCTTCCCGTCGCAGTGCCTGCGCTCGTGGCTGCCGTGACTGCGGGGCTCGCCTACATGTGGGTGCTCGCCTGCGTACACCAGTTCACCGAGTTCCTGGTGCGCTGATGATCTCGGGGAGCGAGGCATGAAGGCCGCCGTCCTGCATGAGTTCAAGACGCCTCTGCTCATCGAGGAAGTTCCCCGTCCAGAACCCGCGAGCGAAGAGGTCCTCATCCAAGTCGAGGCCTGCGGGGTGTGCCACTCCGATCTGCATGTGGCCGGCGGCGACTGGAAGCAGTTTGCCGGGATCGTGAAGCGGCCGCTCATTCTTGGCCATGAAGTGGTCGGCCGCGTGGTGGAGAAGGGAAGCGCGGCCGGCGAGTTCGAGCTCGGCGACCGCGTCGGCGTGCCCTGGATCTACTGGACGTGTGGCGCCTGCGAGCCCTGCCGCGAGGGCAACGAGAACCTCTGCGCGAAGCAGAAGATCACCGGCGTGACCGTCGATGGCGGCTTTGCGGAATTCCTCACAGCTCCGGCCAGCCACGTGGTGAGGATTCCGCCCAGCCTTTCCCCGGTTGAGGCTGCGCCCCTGTTGTGCGCGGGACTCACGGCTTACCGCGCGCTGAAGCAAAGCGGCATCCTGCCGGGCCAGCGCCTGGGCGTCTTCGGCATCGGCGGCCTGGGACACCTCGCCGTGCAGATCGGCCGCAGCATGGGCGCGGAGGTGATCGCCATCGACATCGCGGAAGAGAAGCTTGCGCTGGCAACCTTCCTGGGAGCGGTGAGCGCGCTCAATGCCGGCGCCAGCGACATAGTGCGCGAACTGCGCAAGAAAGGCGGCGTCCACGTGGCGCTGGTGACGTCGGCGGCGAAAGCGGCCTACGACACCGCCTTCCGCTGCCTGCGCCCGGCGGGCACTCTACTGGTGGTGGGATTGCCCGCCGAGAACATCTGCTTCCCGCCCATCATGATGGCGGCCGGCGAAGTCCGTATCCGCGCCTCCGCCGTAGGCACTCGTCAGGACTTGCGGGCGGTGCTGGCTCTGGCGGAGCTTGGCAAGGTGCACTGCCGAATCGCGACCCGTCCCTTGCTGGAGGTTAACCGAGCGCTGGAGGACTTGGATCGTGGCCAGGTCATCGGCCGGGTCGTGCTCGCGGTCACCCCAACCCCCGCCTAGACCGACCGGTCGCGGGAACGAGTAGCGGCAGTGAGATCCCTCGAAGGTGGCCGCCGGGAGGGCAAGTCTCCTTTCGATGTTGGCGATGGCGTAGGTCACCAGTTCGACGCGGCTGGAGATGCCCAGTTTCTCGAAGATGCGGAACAGGTAATTCTTCACCGTGTGTTCGCTCAGGTGGAGTTGCCCGGCGATCTCGCGGTTGATGAAGCCGTCCGCCACCAGCCGCACCACGTCCTCCTCGCGCCGGGTCAGCAGCCCCACTCCCTCGGAGTTGACGAGGTGTAGCGGAGCGGCCTCGGAAAGGGTCTCCATCACAAACTGCAGTTGCTGGCTGTTGGCCCAGATCTGCCCGCGGTTCACCGAGGAGACGCACTTCCACAGCGTCTTGAACTCGAAATCAGACCGGCAGAACACGCCCTTGGCTCCCACGCGGAACGCTTCCACCACCAGCGCGCGTTGCGAACTCTCCAGCAGCACGACCACATGGATTTCGGAATGGCTTCTGCGAACCTCTCGCGCCACGGCAAACCCGCCCATCGGACCGTCGGTGAGACTGGTTGCCACCAGCAGAATGTGGGGGCGGACCTCTGAAACGCGCCTCAAGACATCGGCGGCGGAGAGGTGACATTCGAAGACGCGCAACTGGCGGTATCGCCGCAGACCGCTGACCAGCAATCGGCAGGCCATCACGTCGGCGTCGGCAACCAGCACCGTGATGTGGCCATTGTAAGACGTGTAGGGCATAGACGAGAGCGGCGCATCAACCGCATGCAAGCGATTGGTTGCGCAAAAATAAAGTGTTTTCTTGCATGCGGATCGTACAAACATCCGCTGAGGTGCGCCAAAGTCGGTGCAGTTTGTTCTGAATTCGGAACAAGCTCCCCTTTTGGCTTGAGATAGCAGTTGATAGTTTATGCTATCCGCTCGACTGAATGCCCCGTCCATAGGGCAACCCGGTCCGCCGCAGCAGACGTGCCGACGGCTGGAATCCCTTCCCACACGACCATCACAGACCGTCGTTTTTTCGCCCAGCGGGGGTGATTTTGTTCTGAATCTGGAAACTGCACCAAAAATTGTGCAACTCAGAAATCGCCTAACGGATCACCCCGCCTTGAGGCCATGGTGGATGATATCGGCGTAAGGTCGGCTTAGATCCTTGGTCCCGAACCCGGACCGCTTCTTCCCGCGATAGAGCTCGTACACCTGGTAGTGGTGGATGGCGGCGGCGACGATGAGGCGGGCTGCGGCAACGGAATCGACCCGGCGCAGCCGCCGGCGTCGTATGCCGTTATTGATGTGCCCGGCCAGCAGTGCATAGATGGGCTCCAGATCGCCCCAGATGGCCCGAATCGCCCTGCTGTCGCCCTCGAGGACGGAGTAGAGGATGATCCTGCAGGACATTGGGGCTTGGAACATCGCGTCCGAGATCGTCTCGATGGCGACGCGGATGAGATTGGGACCCTCCAGCGGCGGGGCCAGGCGGCTCTCCAGTTCCGCTCTGAGCTTGCTGGTCGCGAACAAATGCTTCACGACAGCAGCATGGAGGCGGGCCTTCCCTCCGAACAGTCGGAACAAGGTCACCGCGTTTACTTTGGCTCGCCGGGCGATATCGCGAGTGGAAGCAGCCCTGAAACCCCTTTCCGAGAAGACTTGGATTGCCGCCCGCAACAACCTTTCTCTGGCGTCGCCCAAGGTCTTCCTCCCCGAGGCTGCAAGGTTCTCGACCCTCCCGGACCGGAGTTGGGATGCCGAGAATTATAGAGGCTCACCGTTCCAATAACCGTTGCCGGCAAGGAATTTACAAAACTTTAAACGGCGGGTGGGGGATGGTCGGGGCTAGAGGTGATCTTCTCTATTCCCGATTAGGGAAAATCGACTCGTTTCCCAATTAGGGAAGGTTTTCTCGCCCGGCCCAAGGGGGGCACCTTGCCCACTGTGGACACTCCCTAGAGCAGCCGGAGAAACGGAGAAGCCCTTCGCCGGGGCATCCGCTCTCTTGCCGACGGTCACAGATTCACCATATTGTCGAGCCTTCACTAAGCGCCGCTGTAGGGGGACTTTTTGGCAGGAATGTGCGTTTTCCACAAGTACCGCTGGGAGTCAGAGGGCGAAGCTGTGTGGGGCCGGCGAACGGGAGAAACCTGCGATTTGCCGTCCGCCGCCGTCGACAAGAAATGGTATGCGGTACATACCCGCTCGCGGCATGAAAAAGTAGTGGCGGCCCAACTGCGCGGTCACGGTGTCGACACCTATCTGCCGCTGGTGGAGGAGATCCACCGCTGGAGCGACCGGCGCAAGCGGGTTCAGGTTCCTCTGTTTCCCGGCTATGCCTTCATCCACGCGGGTGATTCCGCCGAGACCATGGCCACGGTCGCGCAGGTCGCGAGCGCGGTTGGCATCGTGGGCGCCCACCCCGGCGGGTCGCCCATCCCGGACGAGGAGATCGCGACCGTACACCGCCTCTTGTCCCACAACATACCTTGCGTGAATCACCCCTTTCTGGAGGTGGGCCAGCGGGTACGCATTCGCGGCGGCGCGCTGGACGGCGTGGAAGGGACCCTGCTGGCACGCAAGGGGGAAAGCTGCCTGGTGGTCTCGATTGAGCTGATCCAGCGTTCCCTGGCGGTCCCAATCGAAGGTTATGACGTTGAAGTTGTCTGACCGCAAGCCTTTGGTCGCTGGCCGCGGAGCCGACGCCCTCCCACAAGCAGCACAGCGCTGAGCCAAAGCGAAATGAACCAGCAGCCCGAGAAGCCAATCCAGGGGGCTGGCTACATCAGCAACCCTGCGCTGCCTGCTCTGCAGCAGCGGCCCCGACCGGCGGCAGGCCTGTTGCTGAAGCGCTCGACCGATGTTTTGCTGTCAGCGGCTGCCCTGGCTGGGTTATCGCCGCTTCTCCTGCTGGTTGCGATCGCCGTGAGACTGAGTTCACCCGGCCCGGTGATCTATGCCTCCGAGCGTGTTGGCAGACGAGGACGGATCTTCCGCTGTTACAAGTTCCGCACCATGGTAGCGAATGCTGAGACCCTCAAAGCTTCGCTCCAACACCTCAACCAGCGCGACAAGGTGCTGTTCAAGATCGCCAACGATCCGCGGGTGACGCGCCTAGGCCGCTTCCTCCGCAAATACAGCCTGGATGAGCTGCCGCAATTGTGGAATGTTCTGAAGGGCGAGATGAGTCTGGTGGGACCGCGGCCGCCGCTGGCTGGCGAGATCGAGCACTATGAGGTGCAGCACCTGCGCAGGCTGGAGGCGTTGCCGGGCATCACCGGCTTGTGGCAGGTGGAAGCGCGCTCCAATCCGTCGTTCGCCCGCTACGTTTCCCTCGATGTCGACTACGTGGAGCACTGGAATCCCTGGCTGGATGCCAGGATCCTGCTGAAGACGATAGTTGTCGTGCTCGCGGGAACGGGAGAGTGAATGAGCACCGGCGCCGCCATCTCTTCAGCCTCGCTTCGCCAGAACACCGCCTACATGGTTGCGGCGCAGGCGGTGAGGCTGGTGGTGCAGGCTGTCTATTTCTTCCTGATCGCCCGTGTCCTGGGGCCGCGGCAGTACGGCGCGTTCGTGGCCGTGGTCGCTGCTGTCGGCATCGCATATCCCTTTGTGGGCAACGGCAGCGCCAACCTGATGGTCAAGAACGTGGCGCGCGACCGGCGACTCCTCCCCGAGTCTCTGGGCAACGCCTTGTTGATGACGCTGGCTTCCGGCTTGCTGTTGAGTGTTCTGGTGGTGCCGGCGTGCCTGGTAGTGCTGGCTTCCGTTATTCCGCTGTCCGTGATCCTGCTGGTGGTGGCGTCGGACCTGGTGGTGTACCGCTTCGTGGATGTGGCGTGCCTGGCATTCCAATCCGTCGAAAGGCTGGACTGGACGGCGAACCTGAACGTATTCGCCAGCCTGATGCGGCTAGCTGGGATCGTGGTGGTCTTGCTGCTGGCGCGGCCGACGGTGATCGCGTGGTCGGTCGCGTATCTGGCAACTTCGGCGGTGTGCGCGCTGGTGGCGATTTATTGCGTGCTCACCCGGCTGGCTCGGCCGGCGTTCAGCGGCCTGGGCCGCATCCGCGGGGAATTGCGCGAAGGCTTCTGGTTCTCCACCAGCCTGTCGGCCCAGACCATCTACAACGATGTGGACAAGACCATGGTGGCGCGCCTGGCCACGCTGGACGCCGCCGGCATCTACGCTGCCGCCTACCGGCTGATCGACATCGCCTTCCTGCCCGTCCGCGCGCTGCTGGCAGCGGCCTATCCGAGTTTCTTCCGGCATGGGGAGGATGGCATCGCTGGCAGTCTCCGCTTTGCCCGGCGGCTCGTGCCCAAGCCGCTCGTGTATTCCGCCGCGGTCGCAGTCGGCATGACCTTGGCAGCGCCGCTCCTGCCGCACATTCTCGGCGCCGGGTATGCCCGCAGCAGCCAGGCGCTGCGCTGGCTGTCGCTGCTGCCACTGCTGAAGACCTTGCACTACTTCGCCGCCGATGCGCTCACCGGCGCCGCACATCAGGCGCTGCGCACGCTGATTCAGGTCATGGTTGCCGGGTTCAATGTTCTGGTTAATCTGTGGCTTATTCCCGCGTACTCATGGCGCGGCGCCGCCTGGAGCAGTCTGGCCTCGGATGGCCTGCTGGCGCTGGCGCTGTGGAGCTGCGCCCTGTGGCTGCGAGTTCGTTCGACTCACTCCACAAGAGTTATCGCACCGAAGCTGCACCCAACGGCGCTGTCATCCTGAGCGACTGAGGGTTCCCGCCCCGCTTTTGGGGCCCCCGGCATGCCCGGTGTTGGCGTGCCGGGGCAGAGGGCGGGAGACGGTCGCGAAGGACCTGGGTTCTGTCCATGAAAACGTACGTCGTCTACATCTTGACGAACGCATCACGACGAACTCTCTACACCGGCATAACCAGCCGCATCGGCCTGCGCGCGTTCCAACATAAACACAAAGTCCACAATGGATTCACCGCCAAGTACAACGTGCATCGCCTGGTTTACTACGAGCGCTACTCTGACCCTTGGTCCGCAATTGCTCGCGAGAAACAAATCAAGGGCTGGTTGCGGGCGAAGAAAATTGCGCTGATTGAATCGGTAAACCCTCGCTGGGACGACCTTACAGGAAACTGGGAAAGCCTGTTTATGCGAGTACAAAACCCAGGTCCTTCGCTCGGGCTGCCCCGGCTGGTGAAAGCGCCGGGGCCCCACCCTCGCTCAGGATGACTTCTTTAGCGTTGTTATTAGCCGAGGCCCTGTTCCCTAGTCGGTTCGGTAACGCGAGACCAATGCTGAACCTCATCGAAAAATCCTTTGTCGTGCTGATGTTGCTTTACCTCAGCAGCGGCCTCACCGGCTTTCTGGCGGGCGACTCTCCGTTCAACGTGTGGCGCATGGAAGACAATCCCCTGTTGCTGGCGATCCAGACGGTGATGTATGCGGTCACGCTCGGGTTCGTGATCCTGCATTGGCGGAAGTTCATGAGCGCACTGCGAGCGGGCGGCTGGGTGCTGGCGCTGGCGCTGTTTGCTTTGGTTTCGACGCTCTGGTCGAGCGACCCGGACTTCACCTTCCGCCGCAGCCTGGTGGTAATCGCCACCACGATGTTTGGCATTTATTTCGGCTCGCGTTACCAGCTTCCCCGGCAGGTGCGGCTGCTGGGATGGACGTTTATCTTCCTGGCGGTGCTCAGCGCGGCTTGCGCCCTGTGGCTGCCCCAGTATGGCATCGACCAGCAACTGCACCGGGGCGATTGGCAGGGGATTCTCGGCCAGAAGAACCTGTTGGGCAAAGCCATGGCGGTCGGGATGATCGTCTTGTGGTCGGCGAAGGGCGTGCTGCCGCGCGTGGTGCGGTTGGCGGGATTATCTCTGTGCGCGGTGGTGATGCTGATGTCGGGATCGCGGGCTGGGCCGGTCGTCCTGGCTGCTCTGCTTCTGCTGGTTCCGGGTTATCGCATACTGCGCGCCCGCTTGCCGACGCTAGTTCCGCTGACCATTGTATTCCTGGCTATGGGTGCGGGCCTCGTGATGCTGGCCGTCGGCAACAGATCTCTCCTGCTGGCGTCCCTCGGCCGCGATGCCACCCTCAGCCGAAGAACGGAGATCTGGGCCGCGGTCTGGGCCGCCATCTCCAGCCACCTGGCGCTGGGATACGGGTTCAGCGGATTTTGGGCGGGAATCCACGGCGAATCGGCGCGGGTCGCGGCCAGGCTGGGTTTTGTCGCTCGCCATGCCCACAACGGGTTTCTCGACCTGTGGCTCGAACTCGGGATCGCAGGACTGCTCCTGTTTGTCGCCGGATATCTCCAAGCCGTGGGCAATGGGGTGAAGCTGGTGCGGATGAGCCACGATCGGCTCGCCACCTGGCCGCTGCAGTATCTCGCCTTCATGTTGCTTTACAACCTGGCTGAAGGACCGATCCTGCGACCGAACAACCTTTATTGGGCTCTGTATGTGGCCGTGGTGGTGTCGGTCACGCAGGCAGCGCATAGCGGCCAAGCATTGAGTCAGGCCAACGTTCCGCTGGAGAATCTTGAACAACAACCTGGTGATT
Organism: uncultured Acidobacteriota bacterium; assembly: GCA_963808725.1. Classification (GTDB taxonomy): domain Bacteria; phylum Acidobacteriota; class Terriglobia; order Terriglobales; family Acidobacteriaceae; genus JAHFUA01. Next base: position 492,271 of record CAWEGO010000001.1, read on the forward strand.
TACCGCGACGAACTCCTGGGCGCCTCGGAGACTTTCATCCTGAGGCAGGCCGAAGCGCTGCGTGAGTTCCGCCCGGTCTATGTGGGATTGCGCTGGGTCGAAGGCTTGCGCGTTCCCGCGGAACGCTGCGAGTTGCTGGTCGAGCCCGGCCGGATGAACCGGGCGCGGCGGCTTTTCTGCGAAGTGTTCGGGCCGAGTGAGCGTCAGGCGGCTCGCGTACGCGCCCTCTCCCCGGCGCTCGTCCACGCTCACTTCGGTCCGGACGCCACCCACGCCATGCCGCTGGCGCGGGCTCTCGGCGTGCCCCTGCTGGTGACGCATCACGGTTACGACGTCACGACCGAAGACCAGGCGCTGGCGCGGTCGCCGTGCCTGCACTTCTACCTCAAGCGACGCGCGCGCCTCTACCGGGCGGCGGCGCTCGTACTCTGTGTTTCGCAGTTCGTGCGCGAGAAAGCCGTGCGCAAAGGTGCCCCACCGCACAAGACGCTGGTTCACTACATCGGGATCGACACCGCCTGCTTTACTCCCCATCCGTCGGTTACGCGCTCCGACACTGTATTGTTCGTGGGCCGACTGGTGGAAAACAAAGGATGCGAGCAGTTGCTGCATGCCATGCGCCTGGTGCAGCGCGCGCTTCCTGAGTGCCGGCTGGTGATCATCGGAGACGGGCCACTGCGGCCTCGCCTCGAGCAAACCGCGCGCGAACTGGCCCTGCACCACGTGAGCTTCCTCTCCACCCAACCCGCCGGCCTGGTCCGATATTGGATGAACCGGGCGCGCGTGTTCTGCGTGCCCAGCGTGACCGTCGATTCGGGCGCTTCCGAAGGGTTTGGAATGGTGTTTGCCGAGGCTCAGGCCATGGGGCTGCCGGTCGCCAGCTTCACGACCGGAGGCATCCCCGAAGCGGTGCTCCATGGCAAGACTGGCCTGCTGGCGCGCGAACGCGATACTGCGGGGCTGGCTCAGAACATCATCGCCCTGCTAAGCGATAGTTCGATGTGGGAGCGCTTCAGCGACGCCGGGCGACGGCGGGCGCGCGAGCTGTTCGACCTCCGCCGCCAGACCGCGGCGCTCGAAGATATTTACCGCGCCGTCTTGCACCGCGACGTAGTTGCAGCCTAAGCCTGATGGCCGTCTCTACCACAGAAAGTCCGCTGGTCAGCGCCGTGATTCCCACGCGGCACCGGCCGGGATCGCTCCTGCAAGCGGTGGAGAGCGCGCTGGCGCAAACCTATGCGGTCGCGGAAGTCGTGGTGGTGATCGACGGGCCCGATGCGGCGACGGAATCCATGCTACAGGCGATTAGTCAGCCGCGAGTGCGCGTGATCGCATTGCCGGCGCCGGTCGGTGGTTCGGACGCCCGCAACGCCGGCGTCGCCGCCGCTCGCGGGGAATGGATCGCCTTCCTCGACGATGATGACGAGTGGCTGCCCAACAAGATCGAGCGGCAGTTGGCGATGTTGCCGCAGACCGGCGACAACGGCGATCCTATCGTGTCGTGCCGGTTTCTCGCCCATACCGCGGCCGGTGATCGCGTCTGGCCAGACCGCTTGCCACAGCCTTCCGAACCTCTTTGCGAGTATCTGCTGGCGCGGCAGGGCCTTAGTGACAGCGATGGATTCGTGGCCACACCGACCATTCTGACGCGCCGTTCTTTGCTGTGCCGGGTGCCGTTTCGCAGCGGCCTCAGGAAGCACCAGGATTGGGACTGGATCCTGCGCGCCACCCGGGAAGGCGCGCGGGTGTTCTTTTGTCCCGAGGTACTGGCAAAGTGCGAAATGCGCACGCGTGCCTCGACCAGTCGCCGCGCCGACTGGCGCTTCTCGCAGCAGTGGATCCAGCAGAACGCGCAACTGGTGACGCGGCGCGCCTATGCCGGCTTCATCACCACGCACGTTGCCTGGCAGGCCGCCGCCCAGCGAGACTGGAGAGCCTTCCTTCCCTTGCTCGGCGACGCATGGCGCCATGGCTCGCTGCGCCCTGCCGACCTGCTCCGCTATCTCGGCTTCTGGATGGTGCCCGCAGCCACTCGTCGCTGGCTGCATCGTCTGGCGTCATAACAACTCAGGCACATGCCACCGCTGTTCACCATCGGGATGCCGGTTTACAACGCCATGCCGTATCTGGCGGAAGCGCTAGAGAGCGTGCTGCGGCAGACGTATCCGCACTTTGAGTTGCTGATCATCAACGACGGCTCGCGCGATGAGTCGCTCGAGTACCTGCGCAGCTTGCAGGACCCGCGAATCCGCATCGTTTCCCAGGAGAACCGCGGGCTCACGGCCACTCTGAACCGCCTGCTGGAAGAAGCGCGTGCGCCGTGGCTGGTACGTTTGGATGCGGACGACGTGGCCTCTCCGGAGCGGCTGGCGCTGGTCGCCGGTGCGCTCGAACGCCATCCTGCAGCCGGCATGTTTTACTCGCGCGCCAGGCACTGCGGACACGTCGGCGCGCTTGCGGCGGCGCGCTCAACCGAAGGCACTCCGAAGGAATTGCGACGACTGACGCGCGCGGGATATCTGCTCTCGATCGTTCATTCCAGTGTGGTGCTCAACGTGGCCGAAACGCGCGCGCTCGGCGGATATCGCTTCGACCTTCACATCGAAGACCTCGACTTGTGGTGGCGGATGGCCTTGCAGCGCGACGTCGTATTTCTCCCGCAGGTGACGGTGCAGTATCGCCTGAACCACGACAGCGTCTGCATCAGCAACCTCCGAAAGTTATCGGCGAACACGTTGTTCGCGCAGTACCTCCTGCTGTCGTACCTCTGGGGGTTGGAACCGCAGCCCTACGAAGCTGTGATCGGCGCGCTGAGCGGCAGGGTGGATGCGAGCCGGCTGGCCTACCGGCAGGAGATGTGGCGGGCTGGGGCGGACCTGAGCGCGCGGCGATATCGTCGGGCGGCGCCGCACCTGGTGAAGGCGGCCGTGCATTCGCCTGTCCAGTTTCTCCGGCGCGTCAGTTATCCCGTCGGTCAAGGGGTGATGGTTCGCCGCGGAGAAGACCCTCAGCGCTTCCGCCGTTTGCGGCACCAGTTGTGGGACGCAGCGGAGCTTTTGGATTCGGGCGCGGCCTTTGAACCAGCGTGATTTTCTCTGCCATGCTACCCACCGCAATTCTTGACGCACCCCGTAATCGCAACGCTCTGCGATCCGGGTTCCGCCGGGCTCGCATCGGACGCGCGCTGGTGGATGGTTGTTCCTCTGCGGAAGCGGTGGATGCCATCACGCGTCACGCCGCGCTGAGTGGGCTGCCAGCCTGCGTCGTCACGCCCAACGCCCAGCACATCGTGCTGCTCGAGTCCGACCACGGCCTGCGCGAGGCCTATGCGAACGCCGACCTGGTGGTGGCGGATGGCGCATCGCTCGTGCTGGCGTCGCTGCTGCTGGGCGAGAAGCTGCGCGAGAGGGTCGCTGGCGTCGATCTGATGGAGCAACTCTGCGGCCAGGCGGCGGAGTTCGGGCTGCGCGTGTTTCTGCTCGGCGGGCGTCCCGGCTCCGCGCAACTGGCGGCGGAGAAGTTGCAGCGGCAATTCCCGCGTCTCATCGTGGCCGGCGCCTGCTGTCCTCCGCCTGGCTTCGAGCGCGACGAGCGGGAGTTGCAGGCCATCGGCGATGCCATCCGCGCGGCCCGGCCTGACCTCGTGTTTGTGGCCTTGGGCGCTCCCAAGCAGGAATTCTGGATGCACCGCCATGGACGCCGCTTGGGCGTCCCGGTGCTGGTCGGCGTGGGAGGGAGCTTCGAAATGTTGGGCGGGATCCTGCGGCGTGCGCCCCGCTTCGTGCAGCGGATCGGCTGCGAGTGGCTGTACCGATTGCTGCTTGAGCCCGGTCGTCTCTGGAAGCGGTATCTCGTCGGAAATTGCCGCTTTCTGGGTATTGTTCTGCGCCAAGCCGCTGAACGGCTCAAAACCGATCCGGACAGATCGCTGTCCACCCTGCGCGACCGGCGTCCGCGCCACGCGCCGGCGATGGGTGAGGAGTGAATCCAATGGAAGCGCGATTCTTACTGCCAGCCCCACGTCAGAACGGCACGGCCGACCTGCGCCTGGCCGGCCAGCCCGACCTTTCCTTGCGCGACTTCTGGCGCATCCTCAAGCGTCGCCGGCGGACCGTTGTGGTCTCGGTTGCGGCCTGTCTGCTGCTGGCCTTGGCGGCATCGCTCGCGATGACGCCCAAGTACGAGTCCGTGTCTATCATCGAGGTCAACAAGGAGAACTCGGACATTCTGGGGCTGGACGCGTTGCAAACCGCGGTGAGCGACAGCCTGGACTACACCATCACGTTGGAGACGCAGGCCAACGCGCTGCGCAGCGATTCGCTCGCCTTCCAGGTCACCGAACAACTGGGACTGGAGAAGCGCATGGAACCCTCGCTCTTCAGCGCCTGGTTCGACGCCGACCGCGCCCAGGCCGAGCAGAACCTGCCGCTGGAGAAAGCGCCGCTCCGGCGGCGGCTGGTCTCGAAAGCCTTCGAAAAATCCTTGAAGGTAAAAACCCTTCCCGGTACGCGCATGATCGAGGTGCACTTCCTGCATCGCGACCCGCAGCTTGCCGCCGACGTGGTCAACACCCTGGTGGGCGACTATCTGGAACAGTATTTCCGCACCCGCTACAACGCCACCGCACAAGCTTCCGAGTGGCTGTCGAAACAATTGGCGGAGCTGAAAGCCCAAGCCGAAGAAGCGCAGGAGAAGGTCGTCCGATACCAGAAGGAAAAGGGCATTTTAGGCACGGACGAAGCCAATAACCTGGTCATGGCCAAGCTGGAGGAACTGAACAAGCAGCTCACCGCCGCCGAAGCCAACCGCATGCTGAAGCAGACGGGTTATCAGATCGCGAAGAGCGGCAACGCCGAGCTGATCTCGACCGTGGGCAGCAGCACTCTGCTGGGCAGCCTGGCCGGCGTGAACAGCAATCCGCTGGCCCTCATCCAGAGCCTGCGCGCGCAGCAGGCGGAACTGAAGGTGCAGTACGCCCAGGCGGCGACGAAGTACGGTCCCGCCTACCCCCGGCTCATCCAGATGCGCAGCCAGTCGCAGGAACTCGAGAGTGCGATCCAGGCGGAGATCGAGAAAGTGGCGGCCCGCGCCGAGAACGATTTCATCGCCGCCCGGAATGCGGAAGACATGCTGCGCGCTTCCTTCGAGCGGCAGAAAGATGAAGCCAACAAGCTGAACGACAGCGCGGTGCGTTACACCATTATGAAACGCGAGGCGGAATCGAGCCGCGAACTCTATGACGGGCTTTTGAGGAAGCTGAAAGAGGCGGGAGTGCTCGCCGGATTGCGCTCCACCAACCTGGTGGTGGTCGATCCCGCCAGGAGCAGCGCTAAGCCCGTTCGCCCGAGCTATCCCATCAATCTGGGGCTAGGGTTAGGCGTGGGGCTCGTGGGCGGCATCGGCCTGGCGTTCGCGCGCGAGGGCTTCGACAGCACCCTCCGCACTCCGGAGCAGGTGGAGGCGGTGGCAGGTTTGCCGGCCGTGGGCATCATTCCCGAGCTGACCTCAGGACGCGCGCGGCAGCGCCCGGCCAACTTGCCCAAATTCGATTGCAACATCCTCGATTCGCCGGACTCGCAGTTGGCCGAATCGTACCGGGCGGTGCGGACCGCGCTGCTGTTCTCCAACGGCGATATTCCTCCCAAGGTAATTTTGGTGACCAGCGCGCTGCCCCAGGAAGGCAAGACCACCGTCAGCTTGAACTCGGCGATCGCGCTGGCGTACCAGGGCGCCAAGGTGCTGCTGATCGATGCTGACCTGCGGCGTCCCGAGGTGCATGCGTGCCTGGGCGTCCCGGCCGAGCCCGGACTGGGTGAACTGCTTTCCGGCGGAGCCGAATTGCCCGTCCAGGCGGCGGCCTGTCCCCAGGTGCCGAACCTTTTCGTTCTGCCCGCCGGCTACCGCCGCGTACGCCCGTCCGAGGCCCTGGGCTCCGCGCGCATGCGTGACCTGCTCAACAACTGCCGGGCGCGCTTCGATTTTGTGGTCATCGACACGCCTCCGGTTTTGGCGGTCACCGATGCCGTGGTGCTCTCCAAGAGCGCCGACGGCGTGCTGCTGGTGGTCCGCTCGGCCCAAACCAGCGAACAGTCGCTGCTGCGCGCGCGCGACCTGCTGCTGCGGGTGAACGCCAGGATTGCGGGAGTGCTGGTCAACCGCGCCAACCTCCATTCCTCCGATTACTACGACTGGTACGGCTATCGCGGCGACAAATTTGGAGAAGGGTACTATGGACTCAAGAACTGAGAAGCATTCATACAACCGCAAGGGCCGGGTGAGCCTGTTAGCGATTCTCAGCCTTGCGCTTGCCTGCTCCTGCGGCGCGCAGGAGACAGTAGCGCCTGACCAGAGCAACGCCGGGCCCGGAACGCGCGCCATCGACAGCGCACGCATCCGCATCGGCCCGGGTGATCTGCTGGACCTTGCGGTGTTCGACGTGCCGGAACTCACGCAGGTGGTCCGCGTCAGCGACACCGGCGACGCCACGCTTCTGTTGCTGGGCTCGCTTCACCTGGACGGTCTGACGGCCTCCGAAGCGCAAGCGCTGATCGAAGACCGCCTGCAAAAAGGTAGTTTTATCCTCGATCCGCATGTGTCCGTCATCGTCCGCGAGTACGGGACGCAAGGCGTGTCGGTGCTCGGTGAGGTGAAGAAGCCCGGAGTTTATCAGGTGCTGGGCACGCGCAATCTGCTCGACATCATCTCTGAGGCGGGAGGGACGACGCCCTTCGCGGCGCAGGAGGCGACCGTCAAACGCCGCGCCAGCCCGGAGAAGTTCACGGCGAGCCTTTCCAATGATCCCGCCCAACTGCTCGCGCACGACGTGGAGTTGCGGCCGGGCGATACTGTCATCGTTCCCAAGGCGGGAATTGTCTATGTGCTGGGCAACGTCGGCCGCCCCGGCGGATACGTCATGCAGAACAACGGGAGAATCACGCTGCTCCAAGCGGTCGCCATGGCGCAAGGTGTCAATCGCACCGCCGCGCGTAAGCACACCAGGCTCATCCGCAAGACCGCTGCCGGCGTCGACGAGACCATTGTCGATCTTAAGCACGTTCTCGAGGGTGGTGCGGCCGATCCGGAACTTCGACCCGAAGACATCGTGTACATTCCGCCCAGCACTGCCAAGTCGATTCTCATGCACGACACGCCGGCGCTGGTGCAAGCGACAGCCTCGGCAGCCGTCTATCAGGCGGTGCCTTAGCCTAAGCCCCCGATAACTACACCGAAGCCTGAAGGCCCTCCCCCGAGGAGGGCCTTTTTCTTGACCCCGATGTCCAGTAATCGATCTAGCTGAGAATCGCCGGGACTACGCGTCTTCGCCGGCGCGTTTTGCCCGATGGCTCCGCAGATAAGCAGGACCGATGCCGATGAAATCGAACTTGCGCAGAGCGTCCAGGTTGCGGATTTCCGCCAGGAAGAACAAGGTGTCCATTAAGGAGTCGACCTGCTGCGGGGACATATTTTTCGTGGCCGCCCAGAATTTCGGGGGATTGAACCAGATGGTCTCAGGTTCAGCGGACGTCATGGTGCTCTCCTTCTTGGGGGAAGCGGCGTCGCCACCATGCCGCAACATTATGCACCAGTCTGGCTGCTCTGTGAGGGCCAAACCTCCAAGTCATTGAATTTCATCAATTTTTAACATTTCGCCGCCAGGAATTGTGCTAGCCGCATGGCAGCGCCATTGCATTTCCCTCATGGGGTCAGGTATTCTTCCCTGCCTCCGTTCGAGCAGTACGATGGCTCCCGACTCTAATCGAACTCAAGCACTCTTCGATAAGCTCCTGCGTATCTCGCGGCTCTCGTCCGGCGCCAAGCCGGAGACGGTGCACCAGCTCCGCACCACCATCCGCCGAGTCGAGACGCTTCTGGCCACCACCCTGCCCGCCCTTGGGCGGAAAGAACAGAAGCTGCTCAAGCAGCTCGGCCGGCTGCGCCGCCGCGCCGGCAAGGTTCGCGATGTGGATGTGCAGATCCAAGCCCTGGGCAGCTTGCGGCTGGAGTCGATCGCCCGCGACCGGGCGCGGGTGATGGCGTTCCTGGAGAAAGCGCGTGCCAAGCGGGAAAGCAAGCTGTTGCAGGCTTTTCAGGACGAAGCGGACGGCGGGCTGCACAAGCGGTTGAAGCGCACCGCCGCGCACCTGCAGGGTGAGCTTCTTAGGCCGGCACAACCGGGCTCTGATGAGCAACGCTTCCTGACGGCTGCGCTGGATAAGTTCGCGGCCGTAGTGAAGCAGTATCCCACCCTGAGCGAGGGCAACCTTCACAGTTTTCGCATGGCCTCGAAACGAGTGCGTTACCTGGCGGAGATGGCCGGCGAGGGTCCCCGGGTGGCCGCAGTCATCGAGCCGTTTAAGCGGATTCAGGATGCGATCGGGGTCTGGCACGACTGGCTGACGCTCACCGCCACCGCGGAAAGCGTCCTGGCGCCCTCCGAACAAGCGCCGTTGCTTGGGGCGCTGCGTGCCAGCACTCGCTCCAAATACTTGGAAGCCCTGCGCATCACCTCCGACGCCCAGCGCGCGCTGCTGGAGCTGTACGAGTCGCAGCGCACCGCCGGCAAACCGGTTTCACGCTCGGCGCCCGAGGCGGTCACTCCGGCGGCGACAGCAGCCACTGCCTGACCTGTGCGGCGCCTGCGGCTTGAGGCGCGGCGGGCCCATCTGCGGTAACATCCCTTGACTCGATCTCATGCCGACATTCGCCGCGGTTGACATCGGTGCCAACTCGGTCCGCCTGAAGATCGCACGCCTGGTGCGCCAGCGCCTGAAGGTGGTCCACGAAGACCGCGAGGTTACGCGGCTGGGCGAAGCGGTGTTTCGCACCGGGGTGCTCGATCCCCACGCCATGGAGCACACCGTCAAGGTGCTGCGGCGGTTCCACCGCGCCTGCCAGGGGCACGGCGCGGACTTCGTACGCGTGGTCGCCACCAGCCCGCTGCGCGATTCCCGCAACTCGCGCGCTTTCGTCGATTGGGTGCGCGCGGTTACCGGCTGGCGGGTGGAGGTGGTTTCCGGTTTGGAAGAGGGCCGGCTCATCCACTTTGGAGTGATCTCCGGCACTCGCATCGGGGTCTCGCGGCTGCTGCTCATCGACCTGGGCGGCGGCAGTTGCGAGCTGACCCTCTCCGTCGATGGCCAGATCCGCAGCATGTTCAGCCTGCCGGTGGGAGCGGTGCGCCTGACCCAGGAATTCCTGCATCACGATCCTCCGCGGCTGAGCGAGCTCAAGCAATTGCGCGAGTTCATTGTGGAGGAATTGCTGCGCATCGAGCGCCGCATTGCGGCGGCGCGCGTCCAACTTGCCATCGCCACCTCGGGCACGGCCGCGGCGCTGGCCAGCGTGGTGGCGGCACGGCGGCGAGGCACCGGCAACCGCCATGCGGGGGAAGTGTCACGCCGCGCGGTGCAGGCGCTGGCCGCCGAGCTGCAGAGCGATTCGCTGGAGCAAAGGATCGCGCTTCCCGGCATCGGTCCCCGCCGCGCCGAGATCATCATTGCTGGCGCCATGGTCTTCGCCGAACTGATGAACCATGGTGTTTCTGGCTTCCGCTACTCCCCGCTGGGATTGCGCGATGGCCTGCTGGCGCAGATGGTCGCCGATTACGGACGCGGCGCGGCGGCCCGGCGGCAGATCGAATCCGAGCGCTGGAACGCCTTGCTGGCCGCGGGCAAACACTACGGAGCGGACTTACGATTCGCCACCCGCGTGCGCAACCTGGCGATCGCGCTCTTCGCCGGACTGAAGAAGGTCCACCGGCTTCCGCCGGAATACCAGGATTGGCTGGCAGCGGCGGCCATGCTGCACGAAGTCGGCTACTACCTGAACCGCACCGGCCGGCATCGCCACAGCTATTACATCATCTCCAATTCGGAGATCTTCGGCTACACCAGCCAGCAGCGGCGGCTGATTGCCGCCATCGCGCGCTACATGGGCAAGTCGCTCCCCGCACCGGCCGACCGCGCCCTCAAGCCATTGCCCGTTGAGGACCGGAATCTGGTGCCTAAGGCGGTGGCGCTGCTGCGGCTGGCGCGAGCTCTGGACCACGGGCGCCGTGGCGCGGTGAACGGCATGCAGGTGCAGATTGAGGGCGAGCGCGTCATCCTGCGCCTGAAGACCAAGCGCAGCGGCGCCGATCTGGAGTTGTGGGCGCTGGAAAAAGAACGCAGCTACTTCCGCAATATTTTCGGCCGCGAACTCTTGGCGGCGGCGGAAAAGGTCTGAACCATCTTCGGCGTCAGGACCCACTTGAGGATACCCATTCCGCCCGAGAGGTCCACGCGCGCCACCGCGCCTTTCTTCAGCTCGACGGAGCTTTCGCTGGCGCCTTCGCTGATGAGCAGGCTCAAGAACTGGCTGAGGCTGGGGTTGTGTCCGACCACCGCCAGCGCCTCCAGGTTGCGATTGCGTTCGAGCAACTCGCGGAAGGTTTCCATCTGCGCGGTGGGGCGCAGGGCCGGCGTGCGCTGCAACTTGCCGTCGAATCCGATCTCGTTGGCCACCAGGGAAGCGGTCTGGGTGGCGCGCTTGAGCGGGCTGGAGATGACGGCATCCACGCGGACATCCATGGCCGCCAGCGCGCGGCCTACCTGCGTGCATTGCTCGATGCCCTGCTCGTCCAGCGGCCGTTTTTCGTCCTGCGTGGGATTGGCGAGGTGGTGCCCGGCGCTTGCGTGTCGCAAGAAGTACACGATCATGCCAGCTTACCGGCCTTTCTGCGGGTGCGACCGCTGCGGCGCGCAACGGCGGGGATATCGCCCGCGTTCTGGCGGCCTTCGGCTACCGCGATGAGAAATTCCTGCGCGTTGAAGCCGCTGGCGCCGGCGGGCAGTTTCGGCCGCACGTAGCTCCCATCGGCGCGCAGCAAGCGGGCTTTGGCGGTATCGTGCAGACAGGCTTCCAGGATCTCGGAGCGTATGCGCTGGCGCAGCATCGCGTCTTTGACGGGGAAGGTCACCTCCACGCGCTCGTAGAGGTTGCGCGGCATCCAGTCGGCGCTGCCCAGATGAATCTCCTCCTCGCCGCCATTGGCGAAATAAAAGATGCGGCTGTGCTCCAGGAAGCGGCCCACGATGCTGCGCACCCGTATGCGGCGGCTGACGCCGCGAACCCCGGGCCGCAGGCCGCAGATGCCGCGCACGATCAAGTCAATCTCCACGCCCGCCTGCGAGGCGCGGTACAGTTCCTGGATGATGGTCTTGTCGAGCACCGAGTTGAGCTTGGCGATGATGCGTGCCGGACGCCCGCGGCGGGCGTGTTCCGCCTCCCGCGCGATCCATCCCAGGCTCTTTTCGGCGAATCCCAGGGGTGAAACCTGCAGCGGGCCGTAATCCGCGTTGTCGGTGTAGGCGGTCAGGAAATTGAAGACGTCGTGAACCGCGCCGGTGATTTCGGGGTCGGCGGTCAACAGGCTCAGGTCGGTATAGAAGGCGGCGGTGAAGGGGTTGTAGTTGCCCGTGCCCAGGTGAGCGTACTGGCGGACCACCTCATCGGGATCCCTGCGCACCAGCAGCGCCAGCTTGCAGTGCGTCTTCAGCCCGACCAGCCCATAGAAGACCTGCACCCCGGCATCCTCCAGGCTCCGCGCCCAGCGGATGTTGGGAGCTTCGTCGAAGCGCGCCTTCAGTTCGACGACCACCGTGACTTCCTTCTTCCCGGCGGCGGTGATCAGCGCCTGCATGATGGAGGAGTGCTCGCTGGTGCGGTACAGGGTCTGCTTGATGGAGAGGACTCGGGGGTCCTCGGCGGCGGCTTCGACAAAGGAGACCACCGAATCGTAGGAATCGTAAGGGTGGTGCAGCAGGATGTCGGTGCGGCGGATCTCGTCGAACAAGTCGCGCGACGCCCGCGACAGGTGCAGTTGGCGCGGGGTGAAGGGCTTGAACTTCAGGTCGGGGCGATCGCTCTCCTCGTACAGGTGCATCAGGCGCGAGAGATTGACGGGGGCTTCGGTGCGGAACACCTGCCATTCCTGGAGGTCGAAGTTGACGCGCAGGCGTTCGCTGATCTCCGCGCTGGCATCCGCTTCGATCTCCAGGCGCACGGCATCGCCTTTGCGCCGGTTGTGCAGCTCGGTGCGCACCGTCTCCAGCACGTTGCGCGATTCTTCCTCGTGCAGGTAAAGATTGCTGTTGCGGGTGATGCGAAAGGCCGATTCCGAAAGAATGTCGTAACCGCGATACATCTGGGCGGAATGAGCCGCCACCAGGTCGGCCAGCGCGATGTAATCCAAAGTGCCGTCCTGCGAGGGCAGGCGCACCAGCCGGGGCAGCGCCCGCGGAACCGTGATTACCCCCATGTAGGTGACGGCCGACCGCCGCCGCCGCTTGAGCAGCACCGCCTGGCACAGGGCCTTGTTGATTACCCGCGGGAAGGGGTGCGCTGGATCGACGGTTACGGGCGTGAGCAGCGGGTCCAGTTCCCGTTCGCGGTAGTCGCGGACGAAATCGCTGGCCGGGCCGTCCAGCTCATCGAGCTTTAAAACGCGGATGCCGTTCTGCGCCAGCGCAGGACGGAGCTGCTCGTTCCAGCAGTGCGATTGCGCGGCCACGAACTCGTGCGTCTCCCGTGCCAGTTCGCTGCACTCATCCTGCGGCGTCAGGCCGTCGGGGCCGGGCTCGGCGTGGCCGTCTTCAATTTTCTGCAGCAGGCCGGCCACTCGCACTTCAAAGAACTCATCCAGGTTGCTGGCGGTGATGGCCAGGAACTTGACCCGCTCCAGCAGGGGATTGCGTTCGTCCTGGGCTTCTTCCAGCACCCGGCGGTTGAAGGCGAGCCACGAGGTCTCGCGGTTCAGGAAGTAAGCCGGCTTGTCGACGGAAAGGCCTGCCATCGGGAAAACCCGCGCTACGCTAGTGGACCGTTGTTACCGCATCATTAAAACCCGTGCGATTCGAGGAGCGCAACAGGCAATCGGCCTCGTCCTCGAGTCAGCCGTCGTGGCCTGGCCTGCCGGCTTTGCAGCCGCGATTCACCACAGATTCACATTCTTGACATGTTACCGCAACATTTGGCGCGTAACGTGACGCCCTATTGGAATGCTTTCTCGGATAGCCTTTCGCAGAGCAGAGCCGGTGTGCCCGTTGCTTCCCGTCCGGCTCCCGGTACCTCACAAACCGTTTGCAACGATCAGAACGCCCTCTCGCAGGGGAACGACGCAGGCTGCGCCTCGTCGATGCTAAGCTCTAGCATCTTTCCGCTTCCTTCTGTCCAGCCCTGTAACTGAACAGTTTCTTGCATTCGTCTCGCAGAAAACCGCCGGTGACGGGGATGCGATGATTGCCCTTCTCAAGGACAAGCCGGCAGGGAATAAGGCAAGCTCGCCACTTGTAGTCTTCCGTCCCGCAGTCGCGGCCATAAGCGGCTATGTCTTCTTGGGAGACGCCATAGACGATCGCGCCAATTCGAGCCCACACGCAGGCGCCGGCGCACATGGCGCAGGGCTCGTGTGTTGAGTAGAGCACGAAGTCGGGCAGGTAGCGGCCATAACCGCTGGATACGTATTTGAGCGTTTCCAGCTCTACGTGCTTGATGCTGGACCCGGAAGTTTTTACCCGATTGCCGGCGCTGGCAATGACCACTTCGCCCCTGCCCGCCAGGCGTGTGATGACCGCGCCGATGGGATAGTCGCCTCGGTCACGGGCGCGCTTGGCCTCCGCAATGGCCAGCTCCATGAACTTCTTTTTCGGTTTGTAGGAACCAGGGATCATGTAGCGGCACTACGAACCCGCACCTCGCCGGCTGGCACAAGCTCGTAGGAGAGCGTGAATTCGATGCAGCGCTGCAGGGTGCGATAGAGAGGACAACAAGCCATAGTGCTGGGCGATGGCGCCGTGAACGCCGAAGCAGGCCGGCGCGGATTCTGCCGGCAGGTACGCCGTCCGAATCGCCCCAGAGCCGGGCTCGATTCTTCCTTCATAAACATACGTGGGCTCGGCCATTGCATCCTCCTGTCGCGTAGCGTCTCATTGTACGTCGCACGCCCCAAATGCAAATCGCGAAAATGCTGATGGGGCGACACTCTGACGACGGTTCTACCGCAGCTTGCCCGCCCCGAATGGAAGTGCAGTGGGAGCAGAGCCAGCAGTATTCGTTCTTGCCGGTCAACACCGAACCCGTGCCGGATGCAGTGATGAGGCGCACTCTGTGCGGTGATCTAAATGCGCCGCGAAGTGGCGCAGCGTGCCGGGCGGCAAAATCTGCTGGTTGAGTTCCGCAGTTTTGGCCGTCGCCCGCAAAGGGTATTACCCGCATGTCACGGCTCGGGGTGATCCCGGTCACATTTATCTCCGCAAAACTCGCGCATGCTGTCGCTCAACGAAGAGCATTTATTGGCGGTGCCTATGACGCGAGATGAATTCAACACCCTCGGGATCGCATCGCAGTGTCGGCAACCGGATCCATTGGAGTGCTTCGAGCGGCAGGCTTCGGATGAGCAGTCCGAGGCCGAGTCGTGTCTGCGTTGCCCGGTTGCCTCATGGATGACGGCCGTGGTGTTTAAGTGGACGAACGAGGGTGTCGGTCTCGAGGAAGTGGAACCCGACGCTCTGGAGCCGATAGTCAGAACGATCGCCCCCATCCAAGAGGCAAGACTTGGGGTCAAAGCTGCCTGAGGCTCGAGGCGTCCCCGTCATTGTAATGGCGAGGAGGGCTGCTATGAATCGCGAACCTCCTTTTGACAGCATCGAGAGCGCACACCAGTTGGTCACACTCTGTGCCAAGGTTATCCGTGATACGAAGCGCGACATTGACGCTCCTCGCGACGCTCACGCCAGCAATGTAGAGGCGGCCGATGCGGTTGCTTGGTACACGAGACAGACTTCAAACCTGATTGACGAGAGAACAATCGCGAGAGACGAACCAAACCTCCGCGCAGCAACGCTGAAGTCCTCCAGGCTCCCGGGTAGGTGTTTTATGAGAAACGAACCGTGGTTGAAATCCGAGCTGGAGTACGGTCGCGACTTAATTCACTCTGCAGTACAGGGAGCGCAGTCGGCAGGGGAGCATGCGCTCGCAACTGAGCCGGTGGGCACGATGCTCGCGCGTTCGGCGCGGGCATCGCTGCCTTGGGCGGCAGTCGGCGCTTTCATCGGACTTGTGGCCGTTCACTCGGAGAGCAAGCACGAATCGATTCGCAACCGAGTTCTGTTCGGTATTTTGGGTGCAGTTATTGGATTTGGAACGAATGTGGCGCTTAGCACGCGGCCGTTGACGGGCGAGATAGTTCACGGTGCGGTGCGAAACATCAACACCGTGCGTGACGCACATTGGCTGGCAAAACATCCCATCGACTACGCATAACGCCGCCGGTGCCGGGTGAAAACGCGGCCCGGGAGCACCAGGCACTATTCGAGACTCGGTTTTCTTCGCAGACAGGAACCGTGGAGGGCGTTGTGAAAACCAAGCGCCGTGTCGCGCTTGTCACCGGCGCAAGCTCCGGAATAGGCCGAGCGTGTGCCGAACAGCTGGCCAGCGCAGGCCTGACGGTTTATGGCATGTCACGCCATCCCGCGCGGGACAACGGTCGTGGCGCCCTGTCTAGGCTGGCGCTTGATGTCCGCCACGACGACTCCGTGAGAGCTTGTGTTGATCGTGTGATAACCGAGACCGGACGCATCGACGTGCTGGTGAACAATGCAGGGATTGCGATGGAAGGCGCCGTCGAGGAAACCAGCCTGGACGAGATCAGGGCGGTGTTGGAAACGAACTTTTTCGGCGCCGTGCGCATGATGCGCGCCGTCTTGCCGATCATGCGGAAGCGACGGAGCGGTCGGATCATCAATATGGGTTCCGTGGCGGGATTCTTGCCAATGCCTTACTCGGCGGCGTACTGCGCCAGCAAACATGCTCTGCGTGGCTTCTCCGAATCGCTGGACCATGAGGTCCGCAGATTTGGCATTCGCGTCAGCGTGATCGAACCAGGTTTTGTCAGGACCAACATCGTCGAACACTCGCCTGTGGCAGCGGCGCCTTTCGAACCCTACAGATCCGCGCGATCCAATCCGGCACAGGCTTTCAGGCAGCAAATTGCACGGGGCGTTGACCCCGACGTGATCGCACGCACCGTGGTAGAGGCGGCGACAGAGGAGCGCCCGCGCCTGCGCTATCTGCCTGACGGAACTGCCTGCGTGGTCGCGCTGTTTCGTGCTGTCCTTCCCTCACCCTTATTCGACTTTGCTTTCCGCGAACAGTTCCAAATGAATGAGGACTGACGACTGAGGACCGAGAGCATTGAATTCAGCGAACGGTTATACCTCTCGCGAGGAGGCTATGGACCGTTTAATCCTTATCCAGTCGGTCGAGGCGGCTCGATGCTTACCCTCATAAAGGCGCCTCCGATATTACTCGAGCACCTCTTCCAGCTCTAGTTCCAGTTCCAGGGTGACCATATGATTGAACGCTGCGACCGGCATGTGCGAATGGAACACGGTTCAGCCAGCGTGCGGGGGAGCAAAGGACGTGTAGAATCTTTACCGCAGCCCTTCAACAGCATCGCCCTGCGCCAGTCGATCGCGCAACCGGTGATCGAAGCGGGGAGGTACGTGATGGTCTAGGAAGGCCACGGATCGTTTGAGCAGTGATGATCCGTGCGATCCGTTGCGACTGCAATGCTCTCCGGTATTGGCCGCCGCCAGCTCAGCTTGTGAAGACACTGAACGAAGTCTATTCCTCAATCTCGACGCGGCGCCGGTACGAAGTCTGGTTTCTTCGCATGGGGCTGGCGAGCGGCGGCGGAGCGTGGTGGTTCCGATATTTGCTGATGAATCCGGGACGATGCGGGTGTGCCGGAAATCCACGGGGAAAACCGGTTCAGGTCTGGGCCACGTGGTTTCCGCCCGAAGGCAAGCCTCAAACCTTCATTCAGGGATTTTCCCTGGATGGCCTTGATCTCAGCGCCAGAGGCCAAGCCCCCTTCCACTTCCGAATCGGCAACCAAGGGATCGATGAGAGCTCCTGCCAGGGCGCGCTGGAAGTTGATGGCCATGCGATTTCCTGGGATCTGCACTTCCGCTCCAACTTTCGGACTACGCTGAGCGCTAAGGGTTGGATCGGTTTTTCGCGAACGCCGCATTCCGACGCGCGTTTTTCGGGACGGATCACTTTCGATGAACGGAGTTTTGCAGGGGACCCTCTAGGGTTTGGTGTCCAAGGACATAATTGTGGATACCGGCATCGCAACTGCTGGACTTGGGCACACGCGTATTTGCTTGGGTCTGATGGACGAGTGAGCACGTTGGAGGCATTGGTCTACGACATGCCCTTCGGGCTCGTGTTTCGAAAGGCGGTGCTGTGGCACGATGGGAAAGCACATGTCTTCTGTGGCCTGGAGGAGAAGAAGAGAGACCCGGAGAATCTGCAGTGGGAGTTCCGCTGCGCCACGCGGGGTGGATTGCAGATGGATGTTGCGCTTGACGGCCGTGGGTCCAATCTGCATCGCCTTCCCTACCTCAAGACTGATTGCACAGGCAGCTTTGAGGTCGCGAACAACAGCCTTGCCAGAGCAACCGTTCGGGTGCTGCAAGCGGGCGGACCAGTCGCGGAGTTTGAAACAACAACCGGCGCGGTGTTGGAGATGGCAGGTCGCCGTTGACCGGTTGTGGTTAGATCTCCTCTGATGGCGACGAGAACGATCCAACCCGGCCGCAAGACGCCTCACTGGCTGCGGCGCGCGTTACTCCTGGCGCCAGCGCTCGTGGTTCTGGTTGGATGGGTGGTCTGGCGGCCTGCCTCCGCACTGACCACCATCGCCACCGCCGCGTTGCGGCTCAGCGGCATTGAGAGCCGCTATGTGCAGCTTGGCCCTTATCGTATCCATTACTTTGCGGGTGGCGCCGGCGAACCGCTGGTCCTGGTGCACGGCCTGGGCGGAGGCGCGCTGGATTTTACGCTCATCATGCCCGCGCTGGCCAAGCAGCATCGCGTCTATGCGCTTGATCTGCTCGGCTACGGCGCTTCCGACCGGCCGAACGTGGATTACTCCATTACTTTGGAAACCAACATCCTGCGCCAATTCCTGGACAGCCAGAGTCTCACGCGCGTGAGTCTCGCCGGATGGTCGATGGGCGGATGGATTGCACTTAACTTGGCGGCGCAAGCGCCCGAGCGCGTCGACCGCCTCGTCCTGCTGGACAGTGCGGGCATAAAGTTCACCCCCACCTTCGACCTCCGCCTGTTCTCGCCCCGCACCATGGCGGACATTCAGGAACTGGAAAAATTGCTGACGCCGCATCCCGGGCGCATTCCCGCATTCGTGCTGCGTGATTTCCTACGCCAGCTCCGGGCGGAGGACTGGGTGATTGAGCGTAGCGTGGCCAGCATGCTCACCGGCCGCGAACTCATGGACGGGAAGCTGGCGACCGTCACCATGCCGGTGCTCATGGTCTGGGGCAAGCAGGACGTCGTGACGCCACTCTCAATCGGCGAAGCCATGCACCGCCAGATGCCGCAATCCGTGCTGGCGGTGCTGGATGGTTGCGGTCACCTGGCGCCCCTCGAATGCCATCACCGGGTGCTGACCGAGATGCAGCGCTTCCTCTCTGCCAACCCGCCGCTCCCCGCTGGCGTACACGAGGTTCTGGCACATTAGTCATCGAACTTCGAGACCCCCGGAGGCCCCGCGCCCAAACTGTCTGGCGCAGCATACGCTGGCACGGATACAATGCAACCCGGTCCTGGAGGCAACCTGCACCCTGCAACCCTCTGTTGTGCCCATGCCATCGGTGACCGGCATCACTGACAGATTCTCCTTTTACGGTTAGAAAAAGGTCGTTCTCATTGAGGTTAAATAACTACCGAGTTGCCCCGTTCAGGGCGAGTCGCAAGGAGATTACATGCGGCGGCTTCTCTTCTGTGTTGTCGCTTTATTCCTGGTAACAACCGCTATCCCCAGCTTCTCACAACAAACCGACATCAGACAGTTCGTCGTTTTTGCGGGCGATACTTATTTGGCCACGCCGTCCTTGAATCTGGCTCAGCGCGGATTCGATGGCGACCTTGGTTACAACTATCGCAGTTGGCTGTCGTTCGGCTTCGATTTCGGCTACTACACTGGCCACTCTTCGCTGGTACCGGGCGAGCTTAACCCAGCATTCCTGGCCACCTTACCGCCAGGATTCAGCACGTTGGTGCCTGCGGTTCCTTACAACATTTCCACCCAAACGTATGAGGCCGGACCGCAACTCAATTACCGTCACCTGAAGAAGGTGACCTTCTTCGTACGTCCGGCGCTCGGGGCATTGCACGCGAATGCCAAAGTGAAAAGTGCATTTCTCGCCGAGACAGACGGCCTCGCCGCGGAACTTTGCCTCGTCCTGAGCGGGTGCTCAAAAAACGACTTGGTACCGTTTTACGGCTTCGGAGGCGGGATCTCCTGGGAGATCACCCCGCACTTTGGTCTTCGTGTAACCACCGACTTCGCTCACTATGACTTTTTCTCGAGCCTGCTGAATGGCGGTCGCAATAGCGTCCGGGTCTCGCTTGGGCCCAAGTTCAGCTTTGGAAAAAACATTTTGCAATAGTCGCGCTGTTTCGTTGGCGGGCCGGTCTTTCTCCAAGCCACTTGAGCCAGCGAGATGGCCCACAACGAAACCCGTTGGCGATAGGCCCTGCAATTCACCTGGAGAGCGGCGCCGAAATGGCCGAGACTCTCATTGACGTCTTTTACTCCGTGGTTGAGCGCAACCACGACCGGGTCATGCTGTACAAGCAGACGGTCAGGTGGATCCCCGTCTCCTCGCGCGAGCTGTACCGCAACGTGATTGGGACAGCGCGAACGCTCGCCCAATGGGGTATCGGCAAGGGTGATCGCGTCGCCATCCTCAGCGAGAACCGTCCGGAGTGGGCGGTGGCCGATTTTGCCAGCCTGCTGCTGGGCGCGGTTGACGTTCCCATTTATCCCACGCTGACGGGCGAGCAGACCCTGGCTATTCTTCAGGACTCGGGGGCACGCCTAGCCTTTGTGTCGACCGTCGAGCAGCTTGAGAAAGTGCTTGCCATCAAGGGCCGAACCGCGCTGGAGAAGGTGGTGGTAATGGATGACGTGGGGATTCCCGAGGGCATTCCCATGCACCGCATGATGGCGAACCCGGACACCGGGCGTGATTCTGCAATGGACAAGCGCGGCAAGTCCATCCGGCCCGATGACCTGGCAACGATTGTGTACACCTCGGGGACGACCGGCACGCCTAAGGGAGCGATGCTGACCCACGGCAACCTGGTCTCGAATCTTTTTTATGCGCGGGACTACTTCGATCTTGCCCCCGGCCAGGTAGGCATTTCTTTCTTGCCGCTATCGCACGTGACGGCGCGTCACCTCGACTACGTGCTCTTTTCGTGTGGCGTAACCATCGCCTATTGTCCTGGTTTCGCCCTGATGCCGCAGTACCTCACGGAGGTTCGCCCCACTATCTTCGTCGGGGTTCCGCGGGTGTACGAAAAGCTCCGCGATAAGGTTCGCCGCGAAACCGCCAAAGGCTTCAAGCGGACGGTCTACGATTGGGCGCTGCGTGTCGGCCGTTCCCACCGGGACAAGATTCTTGCTGGCCGGCAACCCGCGTCGTTGAGCTGGAAATTGGCGAACTTCTCACTCTATTCAAAGATCCGGCAAGGTATGGGGGGACGGGTGCAGGTCTTCGTCGCCGGGGGCGCGGCTCTAGGTCGCGACCTGGCAGAGTGGTTCGCAGAACGTCGGCATCCGCGTCCATGAAGGCTACGGTCTGACCGAAACCTCGCCGGTTATCGCCATTAACCATCCCAGGCACCACCGGCTGGGAACCGTGGGCAAGGTGCTTTCGAACGTGGAATGCAGGATCGCCCCCGATGGAGAGATCCTGGTGCGGGGTCCTTCGGTGTTCAAGGGCTACTGGAACAAGCCGGAGGAGACACGCAACGTCTTTGAGGATGAATGGTTCAAAACTGGTGACATCGGCCATCTGGACGCCGATGGGTTCCTGACCATCACTGATCGCAAGAAGGATTTGCAGAAGACTTCGGGCGGCAAATTCGTCACGCCGCAGCCGATCGAACTGGCGTTGACCAGCAGCTCCGTGGTGGCGTACGCCGCCGTATTCGCGGAGGGCCGAAAATTTGTGTCGGCGGTAATTGCGCCGGAATTCTCGGCATTGGAAGAGTGGGCGCGAGCCCAGCAGATAAGCTACGCGAACCGGCAGCAACTCGTAGCTCATCCCACGGTGCAGGCACTCTATGAGGGGATTGTCGCCGAGGTCAACCAGACTCTCGCCCAGTACGAGACCATCAAGAACTTCCTGGTGGTGCCGGACGAGTTCACCATCGCCGACGGCCAGCTCACGGCCTCGATGAAGATGCGGCGCCGGGCGGTGGAACAACGGTATCGGATACACATCGAGGCCCTATATGGCAACGCCGAGCGCTCCAATTCTGGCGCTCAAGCCGCATCTGCGGGAGAGAAGGTCTAACATTGCTAATGGTGGCCTAAGCAGCGGCTCATCCGGATTTTCTATGCCAGACCCATCTCTCTTCGAGGAATATCTGCGCGGTCTGGGTCCCGAGCAATTACAGCAGGCGTTTCGCAGCCTGGTGTCGGAAAGCGCCACGCGCGAGGAGCGGGTCGCGGCGATCCAAGCTGCCCTGGCGAGCGAGACGGGGCGCGCCTTGCGGGCCGCGATGGGCCGATGGATTGTCGATCACCTCGTCCCGGTCGAGCACCTGGTTCCAGAGCCGTATACGGCATGGCGGCAGCCCGTGCGTGAAGCCATGCTGTTCGTGGTCAACCACCTCTCGGACGCGCGCCTCGCTGTCAAGCTGCTGGAACAGATCGAGCTGCCGCCGAACGCCCGCCCGGAGACGCGCCTGCTGCAATTGATTGCCAAGGTCCCCGGCCTGCAAAAACTCGGACAAGTGCTGGCGCGCAACCGGCACCTCCGTCCTGCCTTGCGCAAGGCACTTGCAGAACTGGAGAACGGTATCCACGACGTGGACGCGGCTGGCGTCCAGGCGATCATTCGCCAGCAACTGGGCCCGAAACTGGAACGCTTCGCGGTAGAGATCAAACCGAGGCTCCTGTCGGAGGCCAGCGTGAGCGCGGTCATTGTGTTTACCTGGCTCAATCCCCAGAGCGGCACGCGGGAGCGGGGCGTCTTCAAGGTCCTGAAGCCGCACATTCCCCTGTACTTTGCCGAGGATATGGAGTTGCTGCAGGGACTGGCGCAGCACTTCGGGCGCCGGTACCGCGAGTATGGATCCGGTGCGCGTGCCATCCCGGATACCTTCAAGAAAGTCCGGCGGCTGCTTCAGCACGAAGTGGACTTCCCCCGCGAGCAAAAAACGCTGCTCGAAGCTGGGGAGCTCTACAAGCATGTACGCGGGGTTCGAATTCCAGGCGTCATCCGACCCCTTTGCACCGACACCATCACTGCGATGACGGAAGAAACCGGAGCCAAGGTGACGGATGCAGTGACCCGGATGCCTGCGGGGCGCCGACGGGCAGTGGCTGAGCAACTGGTGGAAGCCCTGGTCGCCGTCCCACTCTTCGCGCCCACCGAGCATTCTCTTTTCCATGCCGACCCTCACGCCGGCAATCTGCTATACAACGGCCGCACAGGAGAATTGATCATCATTGATTGGGCGCTGCGCGAGCGGCTGAGCCGCGGACAGCGCCGCCAGCTTGCGCTGCTTTTCCTGATGGTTGCACTCCGGGATCCTGTGGGCGCTGCGAACGCGATCACGGCACTGGCGGAGCGGCCCGGCCGTCGTGGTTCACGAAAGGCAGAACTGATCCGGGACCGCGTCCGCCGTTTTGTGGACGCCCTGCCGCTGACCCGTTTGCCAAGCGCCACGGACGCGATGCGGCTGCTGGAGGAGGTGGCGTTTCAGGGAGTACGCTTTCCCGGCCCGCTGATCATGCTTTCCAAGGTCCTGTTCACGTTGGACGGCATCCTGCAGGACATCGGCGGGGACGGCGCCTCGATGGGCGCGGTCATGGCACGGCACGTCGCGCGCCGCTGGCTGACGGACCGCGCCGCCATTGCCTCGCCGCTCACCTCTAAAGACTGGATCACGGTGCAATGCAGCGCGCTCCTCTACAGCAGCCGGCTGTGGATCAAAGGCGAACAGACGATCCTAAACCGGCTTCTGTCGCGGACCCCGGCTGCCGTTGCCTCGGCGAAGAGCGCTCCGCTCGCGCGCTGACAACTGCGGAGAGCCCCGTGAGAAACCAGGGGCCGGCTAGCGGGGGATTCGTGCTTGCGCCAGGCGCATAGCCACGATGGTGTAGACCGTAGGATTGAAAACCAGCCCGATGTGCGTGCCCGCGACTTCGAAATCGCTGTTGGGGTCACCGGTTCTGCAATATCGCCAATCCACCAAGCCGTCATCGCGGGTGTAGATCGCGGTCTGCATCACCGGCGGGGCCATTTTGCACTCCAGGGAGTTGACGAACTCACAGGTGCACCGTGCCGTGTAGCACTCGGGCAGAACGTCCTTACCATGCTCCTGGATGACTTGCTTGCGCACTAGCGCAGTCGCCTGCATCACGCTACGGTGGAGCACCTTGCCGCGGAATGGCGCCGCCAGGGTTGTGACGGAGGCGACATCGCCGGGCTGTTGCGTGGCAATGGAGCGCGCCATCATGCCGCCCAGGCTGTGTCCGATCAGGTGGATCTTCCGCCGCGTATCACGGAGCGCCTTCTCGACGATCTCGGCGAGCCGGTACTTGATGAGCAGGTTGGGACACTCAGCGTTCAGATGGATCCCGGAGAGATAGGGGCGGTAGCCCACACGGGAAAGCCAGGCATTTAGGTGGGCCATATAGAGGTCACTACCGAGGAACCCTGGGATGAGCACAACGGCGGAGCCGTCACCGCGCGGCACCCCCAAACCGTAATAGACAGGCGATGCATGCAGCAGAAGGAGTTCGGCGCCGAAGAACGCCTCTTTCCAGATGGGGATGTCCGCCTCCCTTTCGGGGCGGTGGGTGCTGGATTGCCGTGGCGCCATAGAGGGTGACGGGTGTTCCAACTCAGTATTGCGCAGCATGAGATTCAGTTCCAGTGGTTTTTGGTTGCTCGCACGATCACGAGCGCGCCCTCAGGGGTTACGATGGTAATAGCCTCATGGGTGGTAGCAGGTAGCAGTGAGCCTTGAGCGCGCCCGAATCACAAGCGAACTCCCTTGGGAGCCGAGGCTACACGATCGAGGTGACGTGCCGTTGTGGCGGCAACGGCACGTCTCCCGATCCCTGTTGCGGCCAAGCTCGCCGCGCCCTCAACTGCCTCAAAAATCAGGCGACAGCGTGCGTAGCATGTGGTGTTGCCGTCTTCCGCGGACGGGGCGCGCGCTTCGCCTGGCGTTTCGATATCCCGTGCGCAGCCTCGCGAGGCTTGATCATAGTGGCGATCATTGCCTTTTCGGCGTCCACGAACCTCTTTACGCCCTCCCCGGTTATATTGGCCATGGGCAGCAGCCGGAACGGCTTGATCACTTCCAGGGTCTTAGTTGCCGCCTTCAGGTTGACGTTCATCTGTTGGCCGGCAATGTCGAGCAGCTTCTTCTGCACCTCGATGAAAGCATTGCTGGCGTCGCGCGCGAGCTTTGTGAGTTCGGTCTTCTTGACCACCTTGGCGGCGTGCTCGGATTTGCCGCTGGTCAGACGCGTGGTCTCCTGCGCGATGACATCGAGAAACTTCTTCTGGGTATCGACGAAGTTTCCCAGGGCTTCGCGGGCAAGATCGGCAGCGTGCGTACCGCTGTATTTGCCCTTCCCGGCTTGCTCCAGCCAGTCCAGGGTCTGCTTGCTGGTGATCTTGAGGAACTCCCGGTGCATGTCGATGAAGGTGTCGATGGTCCGCCGCACGAGATCGGTGGTAGCAGTGGCGGGAACGGAAGCGGAGACGCGTTCCTTCACGCCGCCCATGACGATATCGTTCTCGTGCTGCGCCAGGTTGAGTAGAATGCGCTGCGCCTCAATGAAACTGGAGGTGCCCTCGACGGTTAGTTCGGTCAGAATTGCCACTGGGGAATGCTCTGGGGCCGACACCCCTTCCCGCAGGCTCTTCATCGCGTCGGCACTTTTCCGCATGGCCAGGTCAACGACGACGCGCTCGGTGGCAAAGACGTTCTCGACGCCCTGCTGCACCCAGCCGGACACCAGGGTTAGGAAAGAAGACGGGTTGTGAGTGGCGGGGCCGGACTTGTTATTTCTTGGCATGATAGGCCTCCGTTGCTGCATTGCAGCATCAGGGAAAATGTAGTACTTTATAGGAGCGGTGTCAATAGATAAAGCATTTTTTATTGCACTGCGTCATCGGGGGAAGGCCGGGTGAAAACCGACACCGTCATTATCAAGAAGTACGGAAATCGCAGGCTCTACGACACCTCCACGAGCCAGTACATCAACCTGGAAGAAATCGCCACTTTGATCCGCAACGGCAAAGAGGTGCGGGTGGTGGATGCCAAGACCGGCCAGGACCTCACGCGGGTGACGCTCACCCAGATCGTGGTGGAGGATGCCAAGGAAGGACCCACCGGCCTGCCGCTCGAATTGCTCCGCCAGCTCATTGTCGCCTCCGACCAGGTCGGGCGGGAGTTCGTGATGTGGTATTTGAATTCCGCCTTCAGCGCCTACAAGAAGGTACGGGAGTCCCTGCAGAGCGGGTTAAGTGAGGTTCGTTCCGCCGTTCTGCCTCCGCTTCCAATGACGAAGAGCTCCACGGAGGGTGGTAATGAGGACAACAACGCCCTGCGCAAGCGAGTCGCGGAATTGGAAGCGCGCCTGAAGAAGCCTGCAAGCCGGCGGAGACGCCGCAAAGCAACGCGTTGAAGCCGCGCTGATCAAGACCTTACCCCGGTGACGTGGTCTCGCTGAGGTCTGAGGATAGATTCCCGCCCTGCTCTGCGCCGTCGTCCCATGTCGTCCATTGCGCGGGAGGAATGAAACTCATGGCCCGCTCGGCCAAGGCGGCAATCGTCAGGCTGGGGTTGACGCCGAGATTCGCGGCCACCACGGACCCGTCACACACGTACATATTCTTGTAGCCAAAAACGCGGTGGCGAGCGTCTACCACGCCGCGGCCGGGTGAATCTGCGATCACGCAACCTCCGAGACAGTGCGCTGTGCCCGGAACATCGAAGAGGATCTCCGGAAGCATGCTCATCGCAGACCCACCCGTGAGTTGCGCAAATTTCCTCCGCAAACTCGTTTGCCTTCGGAATGTAGGTAGGCACTTTCTCGCCCCGGCTGACGAGAAACTTGCGGAACGGCCAGAACCAGGGTCGTTCCCAGCGCATCTCGATCTGTCCCTCCAGCGCCTGCATGCAAAGCAGAATCACAAACTCTTGCGCCCAACCCACGGTTGCAACACCCGCACCGTCTTGAACGGGTGGCGGAGCAGAGAGCCCAGGACGTTCTTCAGCCAGAGGGCGATCCGCCGCGGGCCAGGGCGGCCACCGGTCAGGATGGTGGTCAGAAACCCCATCGTGTCGGAACCAGCTGGGATAGCGGACGGCTTCAATGTGGGTGTGCTCATCGATGTAGATGCCGGAGCCGATCGCGATGCCCTGCGACAAATCCTGGGAGTAGCCCGGAGTGCGGGCCCCGATGAGCGACTCCGAATTGGTGCGAACGTGTTGCCCTAGCTCGCTGCTGATGGCCGGCAATGAACGCTTTTCCTTGAGATGAAAGAGAAGTTCCATCGTGCCCAGCGAGGAGGCGGAGAAGACCACCGCGCGGCAGGTGAACCGGCGGGGCTGGCGCGGAATCCACGCCGTGGATTTGACGGTGCGCACCTCGTATCCGGCGCTGCCATCGCTCGCGCCATCGAGCGGCATGACGTCCACAACTTTGGTTTCCGGAAAGACCTGCGCCCCGTGTTTTTCGGCGAGGTAAAGGTAGTTAAGGTCGAGTGTGTTCTTGGCGCCGTAGCGGCAGCCCATCATGCAGCCGCCGCAAGCGATGCATGTAGATCGCTCGGGACCGTCTCCCCCGAAGAACGGATCGGGGAAGGTTTGACCGGGCATTTTATCAGCAGCCTGGAAGATGCCCACCTTCGTGCAGTAAAACGTATGCTTGACCCCAGAAGCTTCCGCCGCTCTCTGCAGAAGATGGTCGGCAGGTCCAAGGATTTTGTTTTCCGTAACCCCTAACATGCGCGCGGCGGTCGCATAGTGCCGGGGCATCTCTGTTTTCCAGTCGGACAATCCAGTCCAGGAGCCCGATTCCCAGACTTTCTCACCGGGAGGAAGTAAAGTGCTGGCATAGGTGATCGATCCGCCGCCCACCGCGCAACCATGGAAGATGGTCGCATGCTGGAAGAAACGCATGTTGAAAAACCCGCGCAGTCCCAGCTTCGGCCGCCAAAACCAGCGATGGATCGACCAGCTCGTGCGCGGGAAATCCTCCGCTCTCCAGCGCCGCCCCATCTCCATGACGGCAACACGATAGCCCTTCTCCACCAGCCGGTGGGCGGCCACGCTGCCGCCGAAGCCGGAGCCAACTACGATGAAGTCGAAATCAAATCCATCCTTCTGTCCGCCGCTGCCAGCGGCGCGTGCGGCGTTGGTTTCGCACTCCCCATCCCGTAGACTTGCCGGCGACGGCGGATTACCTGTACTTTCGCGGAGGAGGGGTGCGCGGTGCGGAAGCTGCCCGAGGTCGAGGACGCCAAGGCTTTGATGGCCGAAGCCCTGGAATGGTCGGTCATGAAGTGGCTGAAGGAAAAGAAACGGGTGCGCAAGACCGCGGATCGCGCCAACGAGGCCCTGGATCAATTGTCGAAGGAGACGAAACTGCTGTGGCCAGACGACCTGAGAACCGCTTATAGCGGGCAGGCGCGGAATGCCAGCCAGGCAGAGCCGGACGCCGAAATCCCGAATGCGGTCAAGCAGGTGAAACGGGCGGATGACGAAGCCTTCCGCGCGCGGATGGACGCGGAAAGCACGTTCGACGAAGCCGAGAGACAATTGAGCACCAGCATGGCCCGTGAGGGGTGCCGCAAGGCAATCTACTCGTGGGAACTGCATGAGAAAGCCATCCGCATAGCGGAACGCCTCATCCCCTCACAGCCGGGGTGAATCGACAACATCTTCCGGTTGCCGCCTGCGATCAAGCCGCAACCACGTCGCCATTCTTGCCACGTACACGGGCGACTTGCGCCGTCACGACATGCAATGACGTTGCCGGGATTTCCGGCGCCGGGGGTGCGACTGGCTTCGACGCAATGGCGGCTTTCGAAGCTGCTCGTTCCTCAAATAAGAGCCGGCGCAGCGAACGAAGATCATTGAGGATGCGACGGCTGTGGCTGATGTGCAACTCCAGCTTTTGCAGACTGTAGGCTGAGATTCGCAGCGCGTCCAGGCGGCGCGAAGATTTTGAGCTCGATTCTCTCTGGATGTGTCCTTCAAGTTCGCACTTGGCCTCAGCGACAGCGTCCGACAAAAGCCGAAAAAAATCGTAGGTGCTTTCGATGCTCTCGAAAGGCTGTTCGGATTGCCGTTCCATATCGGTTCTCCGTTCGCTTTCAATGGGGGTTAAGAGATAACGAGTCGACGGACGGCGCGAGAGAAATTTCACAAGAAGGATTTCACCGGCGCGCAGGTGGGTCTGTGATGTGGCGCACGAGCAGCGGTGATTTGCGCTTAAGTCCGGGAACGGACATTGCAAGCAACCACCAGCTATTGCGGCGCAGAGCAGAAGTTTGTAAAAGGTCTGGGCGTTGCCACATGCCCCTGTGATGCGCCTCACAGACCATGTCCCACCGGCACAACATAATGCTTCCCGGGAAGCACTTCAGACATGCCGCTCCGCTTCCCTCGGTTGCGTCTCCAGAGCCTGTCACCCCGAAGAAGCAGGAGATGTCGAGCATTATGTTGGAAGGCATTCAGTCCGGTGCAAATCCGACATCCTGGTTGAGTCAAGGGCAGGCCCTGTTCTTGTTCCTCCATGTTCTGGGTATCGCATGTTTCGCGTACATCGTGGCCAGGCGCCTGGCGCCGCTGCTTCGGGCGGAACGCGATCCGCGCTTCGACCGGCCGTCGGCCCGTCTCGGCAAAGTTTTCAAATTCTGGCTGGGACAGCGGAAGCATCCGCGCTACAAGACCGCCGGAACACTTCACATCCTTATATTTGCTGGGTTCATTCTGCTGGCGATGCGGGCTTTCACCGTGCTGATCGTCGGCGTCTCGCCGAATTTCGTGATGCCCGGCCTGTCGGGAGAAGCCGGACACATATATGAAGTTGCCACCGACTACGCCGCCACGGTGGTCTTCCTCTGCATGGTGTTCGCCATCGTGCGGCGGGCGGTGTTCAAGCCCGCACGGTACGAAGTGCCGGCAAAGTTTGGCAAAGCCCACAAAGCCGACGCCATCTTCCTATTGGTGCTGATCGCGATTCTGATGGTGGCCGACAGCCTGTTCGAGGCCGCCAAGGCGGCGGGGCAGGCGCAACACGGGCACGTTGCCTTCGCGGCTGCGCTTTCGCTGCCGTGGCTTTTGAAGGTCTCTCTGGTTTCGGTTTCCTTGCCCGCGCTCGGAGGTCTGTGCTTCGCCGGCTATCTTGCGCATGAAATCGCTTTTTATTTCTTGCTTTGCTATCGGCCGTTCGGAATTCAGTTTCACGTCGAAACGTCCTTATTCAATGTTTATTTTTCCAAGCTGGACCGCGGGAAGCTCAAGCCGGTGAAGTGGGGCGTGAGCGACGAGCATTTGGATCAAGTGAAATCGTTCGGCGTGAAAACCTTTGAAGATTTCACCTGGAAGCACATGCTCGACTTCTATTCCTGCGCCGACTGCGGCCGGTGCTCGGACAATTGTCCGGCCAATGCCGTGGGCCGGCCGCTGTCGCCGCGGTTCATCAGCATCAAGGCCAGGGACTACGCCTTTCAGCACTATCCCATGTTCGGCCGTTCGAACAACAGCCAGCCGCTGATCGGCAGCATTTACTCCGACGACGAAATCTGGTCCTGCACCACCTGCGGCGCATGTGAGGAAGAGTGCCCGCTGCTGGTGGAGTATATCGACAA
The DNA here is from genome assembly GCA_963808725.1 of uncultured Acidobacteriota bacterium. Taxonomy (GTDB): domain Bacteria; phylum Acidobacteriota; class Terriglobia; order Terriglobales; family Acidobacteriaceae; genus JAHFUA01. The sequence goes on from CAWEGO010000001.1 coordinate 522,261, forward strand.
GATCGTTGACCTGCGGCGTGGCATGGTGGATAGCGGCGGCGTGCCTCAGTCGCTGCAAAAACCGCTGAAGGCGCTGGGCAGCCGCGGCAATCCTTACGGCAAGATGGAGAAGAAGCGCGCCGACTGGGCCGCTGCCAAAGACTTCCAGCAGATCTGCCAGGTCAAAACACTGGAAAATAAAAACGGCGCGGGCACGTTGTATTTTGTCGACAGCATCACTTCCTTCGATGACCGCATGCAGTCCATCGGCCGGGCCACGGCGAGAATTCTCGACCACGTTGGCGAAAACTTCGGAATCCTCGGCGCTGCGGAAAAGGACAGCGGTCATGACGTCCGGCGCTTTGGCGAAGAGACGTTGTTCATGGCGCTTCGCGACCACAATACCGACGCCATTAGGGCATCCGGCGTAACCCGCATCGTCACTGCCGATCCCCACGCCTACAACGCCCTGAAGCACGACTACAAGGACATGCCGCCGGTCGAGCACATCAGCCAGGTAATCGCCCGGGAAGTGAAGGCCGGCAAGATCGAGTTCCGTCCGGTGGAAGACAGCGTGGACGTTTACACCTACCACGATCCCTGCTACCTGGGGCGGCACAACCAGGTCTACGACGATCCGCGCGACGTGCTTGATGCCATCCCCGGCCTGAAGAGAGTCGAAATGACCCGCTCGCGCGACCGCTCTTTCTGCTGCGGCGGCGGCGGACTCATGCTCTTCTACGAACCGAAGGAAGACCAGCGGATCGGGGTGAAAAGAGTACAGATGGCCGCCGAAGCCGGAGCCAATGTGATGGTTACGGCCTGCCCGTTCTGCATGGTGAATATAGAAGATGCGATCAAGGTCGCAGGCTTCGAAGGAAAGATGACCGCCATTGACCTGGCGGAACTTGTGGACCAACAAATCGCGCGCGAAAGCACGGTTGCGGCAAAGGAAGCTGCGGAAATCCCGCAAGAGTGCGTCGCTGGGAGGTGAACGTGGAGATTTTAGTTTGCGCAAGAAGAGTGCCCGACACTTCGGAAAACGAGATCGAGCTCAACAGCGCCGGCAACGACATCGAGCGCGACGAGCTGGTCTATTCGATCAACGAACCCGATAACTACGCGGTCGAAGAGGCCTTGCAGATCACCGGCAAAGTGGGCGGGAAGGTCACCGTGGTCACGGTCGGTGGCGAGGATGACGAGGAGATCCTGCGCCGAGAGATGGCCATGGGCGCAAACCAGGCCGCGTTGATCTCCGACGACGCCTTCCAGGGCTCGGACGGCAAGGGCATCGCCACCATCCTGAAGGCGTTCGTGCAGAAGGGTAAATACGACCTGATTTTGACCGGGGTGCAGGCCGAGGACGGGGGCGCGCAAGTCGGCGGAATGCTGGCGGCAATGCTGGATTATCCATTCGCCGCGTTGGTGAATTCCATTGAGGTCCTCGACGGCAAGAAGCTGAAGATTAGCAGGGAAATCGCCGGTGGCAATCGGGAGATGAATGAGATCGATCTCCCCTGCGTGCTCTCCATTCAGACCGGCATCAACGAGCCGCGTTATGTCGGCATGCGGGGCATCCGTGCGGTAGCTTCCGTCCCCATCCCGACTCACGGCGCGTCCGATCTCGGCGTTGATCCCGGCACAGTAGGGCAAGCTGCCGCCAAAGTGAAGCGCGTGGACTACTTCGTGCCCACGCTGGGCAAGGGCGCCGAGATGCTCCGCGGGCAGCCGCGAAGAAAACGTCGACAAGGTTCTGGAATTGGTCGCCGCCAAAGGAGGGTTGAAATAATGGCTCGCATTTTTGCTTACATCACGCACAAAGGCGGTGCGCCCGATGATACCGCTGCCGAACTGATCGCTGCGGCCAAGAAGATCGACCCGGCCGCATCTCCCACGGCCATTGTCCTCGGTTGGGGCGCGGACCTGGAGGCCGTGTGCGCGACGCTCCGTGCTTCTTATACAGAAGTCTGGAGGATCGCCCATGAAAGCTTCGCGTATCCCAACGCCGAACTCATCCGCAAAGCCCTGGTGAAGGTGTTGCCCCCCGGCGTCATCGTGCTGGTCCCTCATGAGCATTTCGGAATTGATCTGGCTCCGGGGCTTTCCATCAAGCTGAACGCAGCCTTTGTCTCCGACGTGATTGCGATCAACGGAGTTGAGGGCGGCGATCTCAAAGTCGTCCGCCAGGAATTCGGGGGACAGGTGAGCGCGCACGTCCGGTGCGCTGTCTCCTCGGGCGCGGTAGTTACCGTACGCCCCGGCGCATTCAAGGCACTGGAGAGCGCTGTCGCCAACGGAACCGTCGTCGACAAATCCGCCGCCGTGGGCGTGCCGGCGGCTGGACGGCGCTATCTGGAAACGCTCGTCGCCGAAGCCGGTGATGTGGACATCACGAAGTACAACGTCTTGGTCTCAATCGGCCGTGGCATCCAGGAGAAAGACAATGTGGCCATCGCGCAGGAATTGGCCGAGGCCCTGGGTGCGGCGGTGAGCTGCTCGCGTCCGGTGGTCGATGCCAAGTGGATGGAAAAATCCCGTCAGGTCGGATCTTCGGGAAAGACCGTTAAGCCCAAAGTGTACCTGGCATGCGGCATCAGCGGCGCCTTTCAGCACCTGGCCGGCATTAAGGGCAGTCCGTTTCTGATCGCCATTAACAAGAACGCCAAAGCTCCCATATTCCAGGTAGCGGATGTCGGGATTGTGGACGACATCCTGGAATTCCTACCCGAATTGACCAACAAAGTCCGCGAAATGCGCAGCGTCGCAGCAAAGTGAGGCACCGCCCATGATTGCACCCAAGACACTGAAATTAAGTTTGAAATCGCTCCGGGACTTCGCCAAGAAGCAGTTGCCGGACGAAAAACTCCGCGAACTGGATGACCGTGACGAGTGTCCCGTGGACATTGTCCGCTACATGTGCAACCCCGACCAGTTGGGCATCCAACTGCTATTTATTCCTGAAGATTGCGGCGGTTTCGGCGGCGGCGCCTTCGATGTGTATGCGGTCTGTGAAGAGATGGCGCGCATCGATCTGGGCGTGGCCACGGCAGTGCTGGCGACATTCCTGGGCAGCGATCCCATCACAGTAGGTGCTACGCCAGAGCAGAAGAAGCACTGGCTCACGCGCATTGCTCAGGAAGGTTTGCTGTTCGCCTACGGCGCTACCGAGCCGGAAGCTGGCAGCGATCTGGGCGCGCTGAAGACCACCGCTGATCCGGTCCTGCAGGACGGCAAGATCGTCGGCTACAAAATCAACGGCGCCAAACAGTGGATCAGCAATGGTGGGATAGCAGATGTTTACACCGTTTTGGCGAACACACCCAAGGGGCCGAGCTGGTTCATCGTGGAAAAAGGCGCCAAGGGCTTTTCACACGACGAGCCGGAGGACAAACATGGCATCCGCCTGAGCAACACGGCAGCGCTCGCGTTCAGCGACGTCTACGTTGACGCCGACCGGCTCATTGGCGGCGTCGAAGGCGAGGGGTTGAACCAGGCGCAGGCCGTCTTCGGTTATACGCGCGTGATGGTGGCGGCATTTGGCCTCGGCGGCGGGTGGGCGGCGCTCGACCGGGCAATTCCCTATTCCACCAAGCGCATCCAGGCCGGCGCACCGCTTTCCGAGAAGCAGGGATACACCCACAAGCTGATCGTGCCACACGTCGCGCACCTGGAAGCCGCCCGCGCCTATATAGAAGAGACGGCTCTGCGGATTGACGCCGGCGCCGAAGGCAGCCTGAACACCGAAGGCGCAATCGCCAAGTACATGGCCACCGAAGCCGGCAATGCGGCTGCCGAGGCCAGCATCCAGGCGCTGGGCGGCTACGGCTACACCCATGAGTACATGGTGGAGAAGATCAGCCGCGATGTTCGCATCACCTGCATTTACGAAGGCACCTCCGAGATCATGGAGATGACCATCAGCCGCGACCGCTGGCAACTCCACCTGAAAACGCGCGGCCAGTACTACCACGAGCAAGCGCGCCAGTGCGAAGCGCTGCATGCGAAGCATCCGGAAGTCGGAGCCGACGTTGCTGCACTCGCGCTGCACGCGCTGGCTGAAGTGATGGAAAAGGCGCGTGTCGGTCGTCTGACGCGCTATCAGCACATTCTCTTGCGCCTGGGCGAGTTAATCGCGTTCGCGGAGTGCGCAGGTAGTTTGTGCCGCCGCGCGGCGCTGGCGGCCGACAGCAAGCTCGACGAAAAAGCCAGCCGGCGTTTCGACGCAAAAGCGCTGGCCGCGCTGAGCCGGGTCTTTGCTCGCGAGGCCGCGCTCAAGGTAGCCGAAGATGGCTGGCGTTGGGTCGTCGGGGCCGGTGGCGTCAGCGATTCAGAAATGGGTGCGTTCGAAACGGCTCTCGGCTTGCCTGCTATTCATCGCGCGCAGGCGGGCCTGATTGCCGACATGGATTACGTTGCGGATGTGCTGTACGGCCGCGCCGCAAAGCGCACAGTGCAAGCCGCGTAGCGTCATAAATCTTCTTTCAGGCAGTCGGCCATCTCTCAGTGGCCAGATGCCTCTTTCATACCGGCAGGAGTGTTGCCATGGAAAGCACCGCACATCGAGCCATCGCGATCGTGGGGGCGGGAGCCGTTTTGCCCGACGCCCCCAATGTGGCCGCCTTTTGGGAGAACATTAAGAACAGCCGTTACAGCATCATCGATGTCCCAGCGGAGCGTTGGAACCCGGCATTTTATTACGACGCTGATCCCAAGGCGCCGGACAAGACTTATTCCAAAATCGGCGGCTGGGTGCGCGAATTTGTCTGGGACCCGCTCAAGTGGCGCCTGCCGATTCCGCCGCGCGTGGCCAACGCTATGGACGAGTCGCAGCGGTGGGCCATCGCTGGCGTCCGGGAAGCCTTGGAAGATTACGGCTATCCCAAGCGGCCGCTGGACCTCGATCGCACGGCGGTAATCCTGGGCAATGCCATGGGAGGCGAGAGGCACTACCTCACCTCCATGCGCGTGTTCTTTGAGGAACACGCTCACGACCTGGAGGAAAGCCCCGCTTTCGCCGCGTTACCAGAAGCGGTGCGGCGCGAGATCAGCCGCGAGGTGCGCGAGCGCATGGGCCAACGCCTGCCCGAAGTCACCGAAGACACCATGCCCGGCGAATTGTCCAACTGCATTGCCGGCCGCATTGCCAACCTCTACAACTTCCACGGTCCTAACTACGTAACGGACGCAGCGTGCGCTTCGGCCATGGCGGCCATCAGTGCCGCGGCCGAGGGGCTGATCGAACACGACTACGACGTAGTGGTCACAGGCGGTATCGACCGCAACATGGGTGCCTCTACCTTCGTCAAGTTCTGCAAGATTGGCGCCCTCTCGGCCACCGGCACTCGCCCCTTTGCCGAGGGCGCCGACGGCTTCGTCATGGGGGAAGGCGCGGCTATCTTCCTGCTCAAGCGCCTGGCGGACGCCGAGCGCGATGGGGACAAGATCTACGCCGTGCTGCGCGGGATAGCCGGAGCGAGCGATGGCAAGGGAAAGGGAATTACGGCGCCGAACCCAGTGGGACAGAAGTTCGCCGTCGAGCGCGCCTGGCAAAATGCCGGATTATCGCCGGCGACCGCCACCTTGATTGAAGGGCACGGTACCTCAACTCGGGTCGGAGATGTCGTCGAAGTGCAAAGCATGGTCGAGACGCTCAGCAGTTTCCATCTTCCCACCGGCTCGGTGGCGCTGGGATCGGTTAAATCGAATATCGGTCATCTCAAAAGCGCGGCCGGAGCGGCCGGCCTGTTGAAACTTTCTCTGGCGCTACGCGACAAGGTACTCCCACCCAGTCTGCATTGCGAGCGGCCGAGTCCGGACATCGACTTCGCCCACTCTCCGCTGTACGTCAACACCACGCTAAAGCCGTGGCCGGAGCCGTCCTGCGGCGTGCGGCGCGGAGGCTTGAGCGCCTTCGGTTTCGGCGGCACCAACTTCCACGCGGTGCTCGAGGAATACATCCCCCACCGGCTGAATGGCAACGGCAAGAAGACGGTCGCTGTCGGCGAGATGCCGGCCGCTGTGATCCAAGAGGCAACCATGAATGCGAAGGATTTCTCCCCCACTTCCTCATCTTCTTATAAGGCACCTCTACGCGGCGCGCTGGTGATCGGCGGAGCATCGGATGCCGCACTGGCCGAGCGTCTGCGCGCGGCGCAGAAGGATGCCCAGGCGGGCCGCGCGCCGGCGCCCGCCGCACCGGCAGAGTCCGACCTGCGCGCGCCCGAACGGCTGGCGATCGACTACGCCGATGCCGCCGAACTGGCGAACAAGTCGGGGCTGGCTTTGAGGGCTCTGGCAGCCCACCAGCCCGGAATGTGGAAAGTCCTGCGCGCGCAAGGCATCTTCCGCGGCCACGGTCCTGCGCCCAAGGTAGCGTTCATGTATACCGGCCAGGGTTCGCAGTACGTGAACATGCTGCGGCCGATCCGCGCCCTGGAGCCCATTGTCGCCGACACCTTCGCCGAGGCCGACCGCATCATGGCCCCGATTCTGGGGAAGCCCTTGAGTGAATACATCTACGTTGACGAAGCCGATCCCAAGGCCGTCGCGAAGGCGGAGGAGGACCTGCGCCAGACCGCCATTACCCAGCCTGCCGTACTGACAATTGACATGGCCATGACCCGCCTGCTGGCGGCTTACGGCATCCAGCCCGATTTCACCATGGGCCATAGTGTCGGCGAGTACGGCGCCCTAACCGCCTCGGAGGGGTTGCCGTTCGAGGACGCCTTGGAGGCCGTCGCCGCGCGTGGGCGCGAAATGACTCGCGTCTCGTTTAAAGACACCGGCCTGATGGCGGCGGTATTTGCGCCACTCACGGAAGTCGAGCGCCTGCTGAAAACGGTGGATGGCTACGTCGTGATCGCCAACATCAACAGCGAGCACCAGTCGGTCATCGGCGGCAGCACTCCGGCGGTGACCCAAGCCGTCGACATATTCCAGAAGGCCGGCTTCGAAGTCGTGCTCCTGCCGGTCAGCCACGCTTTCCATACCTCGATCGTCGCTCCGGCGAGTGAACCTTTGCGGCAGATGTTGTCGCGGCTGCGCCTGCAATCGCCGCGTGTGCCAATCGTTGCCAACATTGATGGTGAGTTCTATCCCACCGGGCCCGGTGTCGTACCCAAGATGCTCGACATGCTCGCTCACCAGGTTGCCGCTCCCGTGCAATTCATCAAAGGGCTGCGCACGCTGTACAAGGCGGGCGCGCGCATCTTTGTGGAAGTCGGGCCCAAAAAAGCCTTGCAGGGATTCGCCGACGATGTGTTCAGCGGAGATCCGGACGTGGTTTCGCTGTTCACGAATCATCCGAAGTTTGGCGACATCGCGTCCTTCAATCAGGCGCTGTGCGGCCTGTATGCAGCGGGACTGGGTCGCGGGCAGGCTGAAGCCATCCGCGAGGTCACAGCGAAGCCGGCAGCTCTTGCCGCGCCAGATTTTTCTGCCGCGGAGGCGAAGCCCGTGCTGTCCGCCTCCACCCCAGCCTCGACGACTGCCTCAACGACGCTCGGAAACGGCGATCGCTACCTCGAGCTCGGACATATGTTTGCTGATGTTCTGGAGCGTGGCTGGCAGATGTACCACGGGCAGAACGGGACCGATCAGCCGGTGGCGATTACCGGAGCAGCCTTGGGCCTGCCCGGAACGGGCCACATCTTCGATGATGGGAACATCGGCCGCATCCTGCGGGGCGATCAGTTCATCGCCGCCGTTCCCGCGCAATTTCGCCGCGCCATGGCCGATAAACACATCACTCGCCTGGTGAAGAACAGCGGCGGGGAGGCGACCTTCGAAACCATTAATGACGTGGCCGAGGTGATCAAGCTGGCCGGGCGCGGAGGCGCCTTCGACCTGGAAAGTGAATTCGGTGTTTCCTCCGAGCGCCGGCTTGCACTCGATCGCACTACTTGCCTCGCGGTCGCGGCTGGGATTGACGCACTACGCGACGCCGGCATCCCGCTGGTGATGCGCTACAAGACCACCAGTAAGGGCACTCAGCTACCGGAGCGGTGGGCACTGCCGGACGCCCTGCGCGACGATACGGGAGTGATTTTTGCTTCTGCCTTCCCGGGTTACGACTCGTTCACCGGAATCATGTCGCGCTATTATGAAGATCACGCTCGGCGTGAACAGTTGACTCTGCTGGAGAGCGTGCGCGTCCGGCTGGCGGAAGCGAATGGCCATTCGGCAGTTGGGCAAGAGCTTGACCGGCGCATCCGGGAGTTGCGAGCCTCCATCGAGAAGGAGCCTTTTGTCTTCGACCGCCGCTTCCTTTTCAAAGTCTTGGCGATGGGGCATTCGCAATTCGCCGAATTCATCGGCGCTCGCGGTCCTAATACCGCAATCAACGCCGCGTGCGCGAGTACGACCCAGGGCGTGGCGCTGGCCGAAGACTGGATCCGCGCCGGACGCTGCCGCCGCGTGATTGTCATCTCGGCCGACGACGTAACTTCCGACAACATGATGGAATGGTTCGGCGCCGGCTTTCTGGCCAGCGGAGCGGCAGCGACTGACGATGTGGTCGAAGACGCCGCCATCCCGTTCGATCGCCGGCGGCACGGCATGATTATAGGCATGGGCGCCGCAGCCCTTGTGGTGGAGAGCGCCGAAGCTGCGCGCGCGCGCGGCATCCAGCCCATTTGCGAAGTACTGAGCGCCGTGACAGCCAACAGCGCTTTCCACGGCACGCGTCTCGATGTCGAACACATCGGCCAGGTGATGGAGAATCTGCTGGCCCAGGCGGAAGTGCGCTGCGGAATTCGTCGTCAACAGATAGCCCCGCAAACGGTTTTCGTTTCCCATGAAACTTACACGCCCGCACGCGGCGGGAGCGCTTCGGCGGAGATCAACGCGCTGCGTCGCGTCTTCGGCAGTGCTGCGGACCAGATCGTTATTGCCAACACCAAGGGCTACACCGGCCACGCCATGGCGACCGGAATCGAAGATGTGCTCGCGGTGAAGTCGCTGGAAACGGGATTGGTGCCGCCGCTACCCAACTTCAAGGAAGTCGATCCCGAGTTGGGGGCGTTGAACTTGTCCAAAGGTGGCAAGTATCCGGTCGAGTACGCGTTACGGCTGGGCGCTGGGTTTGGCTCGCAGATCAGCATGACGCTGTTGCGCTGGGTAGCCACAAAAGATGGCGTACGCCCCGGTCCCAATGCACTGGGTTACTCCTATCGCATTGCAGACGTGGCTACGTGGCAAAGCTGGCTCAACCGGATCGCGCAGTATCCGACCGCCGATCTGGAAGTGATACATCGCACTCTGCGTGTGCGCGATCAAGGAGCCCCGGCGCGGGCAGCCGAAGGCACGCCGCGTGCGCGGGTTGTTACCATGCCCGCCCCCGCGTCTCGGCCGGCTGCATTCACGAAACCAGAGCGCGTCGTTCCCGTTGCCGTAGCTTCCGCGGTCGAAACCGGCGTTACAGCAACTGCCGTGCTCGAGGAGCCGCTGACGGCCACCACAAACGGCTATCCGATCGACGTATTCGATTTGGATGTCGACACGGAAGAGGACGTGGACGGCGAGACGATCATGCAGGCAGAAGCGCTGGCTACGATCGGCGAAGCCAATGGAAGCACACGCGAAGAAGTGGCCCCGCCGCCGCAAAAAGCTCAGCCTGTCGTCATCAAAGCGCCGGTAGCCCCTGCGCCCGAGGCGAAGGAAGAAACGAAACTTACGACACCGGCGCCGGTGGAAATCTCTGCCAAGGCTGGCGATTCGGTGAAGGAACGGATACTGGCGCTGGTCGTCGAGAAGACCGGCTATCCGCAGGACATGCTGGACCTGGATACTCGACCTCGAGGCGGACCTAGGCGTTGATACGGTGAAGCAGGCAGAGATGTTCGCGGCCGTCCGCGAGATCTACAACATTCCACGAGACGAGAGCCGCAAGCTGCGCGATTATCCGACGCTGGCCCATGTAATTCGCTTCGTCTTTGAGAAGCGTCCCGATCTGGCCGGCACAACGCCACCCGCGACGGCAGCCGCGGCAGCAGCCCCACTCGCGGCGACGGTCGCTCCATCCCCAGTTAGCACTCCCGTTGCAGCGCCCGCCGTCGCACAGGCACCCACGGAAGATTCCATCAAGGAGAAAGTGCTGGAGATCGTGGCCGAGAAGACCGGCTATCCGAAAGACATGCTGGACCTCGATCTCGACTTGGAAGCGGACCTCGGCATTGATACCGTGAAGCAGGCTGAGATGTTTGCTGCCATCCGCGCCGTGTACGGGATTCCGCGTGACCAGGACCTCAAGCTGCGTGACTTCCCTACACTGGCGCACGTGATCAAGTTTGCGGTCGATAGACAGCCGGGAGGGATAGCAACCCCGGCTATCCCCATTGCTGCTACTGGTGCAACTCCACCCACGACTGCGGTCGAAGCACCAGCCCCCGTAGCAGCGCCCGTCGTCGCACAAGCACCCACGGAAGACTCCATCAAGGAGAAAGTGCTGGAGATCGTTGCCGAGAAGACTGGCTATCCCAAAGACATGCTGGACCTCGATCTAGACCTGGAAGCGGACCTCGGCATTGATACCGTGAAGCAGGCAGAGATGTTTGCTGCCATCCGTGCGACGTATGGTATTCCGCGTGATCAGGATCTCAAGTTGCGTGACTTCCCCACACTGGCCCACGTGATTAAGTTCGCGGTCGATAGGCGGCCGGGAGCGGCCGCAACCCCGGCTGTCACCGTTTCTGCTGCTGGTGCCGCTCCACCCGCGACTGCGGTCAAAGTGCCGGTGCCACTTGCAGCAACTGTCACGCCACCTCCAGCCAGCAGCGACGCAACCGCTCCTGCGCCAGTCCCCAGCGCGATAGCGGCGCCCACCGAAGATTCCATCAAAGACAAAGTGCTGGAGATCGTGGCCGAGAAGACCGGCTACCCGAAAGACATGCTGGACCTCGATCTCGATCTGGAGGCAGACCTCGGCATTGACACTGTCAAGCAGGCGGAGATGTTTGCTGCCATCCGCGCGACGTATGGTATTCCGCGTGACCAGGATCTCAAGCTGCGGGACTTCCCCACGCTGGCGCACGTGATTAAGTTCGCGGTCGACAGGCGGCCAGGAGCGACAACAACCCCTGCCGCTACGCAACCGGAAGCCGCAGCGGTTCCGCCATCAGCTCCGGCGCCGGTTGCCCCGCGCCCGATCCTGGCATCTTTCGATGCAGCAGATAAGATTCCTCGGCGCGTACCTGTCGCCACGCTACGTCCAGCACCGAACCTGTGCAAGACAACCGGAGTCACGCTAGCTGCCGGCTGCCGCGTGGTCATCATGCCAGATCGCGGCGGAGTGGCAGAGGCGCTAGCTGGCCGGCTCCAGACCATGGGCGTCGAAGTCCTTAGCATTGACAGCACGCTCGACGCGGACGCGCTCGCCACCCGGCTGAAGAGTTGGGTGGCTGCCGGTCCCGTGCACGGGGTGTATTGGCTGCCGGCGCTTACCAGGGAGCCGGTCTTCACCGATATGGACGCGAACACCTGGCATGAGGCCCTGCGAGTCCGGATCAAGCTGCTGTTTACGACCATGCGCGCGTTGTACGAACAGGTTGCGACCGCAGGCACTTTTCTCGTTTCCGCAACACGCCTAGGCGGACAGCACGGTTATGACGCGGCCGGAGCAGTCGCTCCGTTGGGCGGCGCGGTGACCGGCTTCACCAAGGCTTACAAGCGGGAGCGCCCGGACGTGCTCGTCAAGGCGGTAGATGTCGAAGCGGAACGCGCACCGTTGGAAGTCGCTGAGATCCTCGTCGAAGAAGCGTTGCGCGATCCCGGAGCAGTCGAAATCGGCTACCAGGCCGGGCAGCGCTGGACGGTCGGGGTCGAGGAACAACCGGCAGCCGACGGCAAGCCGGGAATGACGCTAGACAAAAACACCGTATTCCTGATCACTGGAGCGGCAGGTAGCATCGTCACAGCCATCACCGCCGATCTGGCGGCGGCTTCGGGCGGCACGTTCTACTTGCTCGACCTGGTGCCGGAGCCCGATCCGAATAATCCTGATCTCAAGCGCTTCGCCAACGACAGAGATGGTCTCAAGCGCGAGCTGTTTACACGCATACAAGCGCGCGGCGAGCGCGCCACCCCGGTTCTGGTTGAAAAGGAGTTGGTGGCGCTGGAGCGAGCGCAGGCCGCCCAGAGCGCCATCGAGGCAGTGCGCGCGGCCGGTGGCACGGCGCGATACTTCAGCGTGAATCTCACGGACTCCGAGGCTGTCGCCAGGATTATCAAGCAGGTCCGGGAACGCAGTGGACGCATCGATGTCTTGCTGCACGCCGCCGGCATGGAGCGCAGCCACTTCCTGCCCGACAAGGAGTCGCGCGAATTCGATCTGGTCTTCAACGTCAAGGCCGACGGCTTTTTCAATCTGCTGCGCGCCATCGGCGGCATGCCCCTTGGGGCAACGGTCGCATTCAGCTCGGTGGCCGGGCGCTTCGGCAACGGCGGGCAGACGGACTACAGCGCCGTCAATGATCTGCTGTGCAAGATCAGTTCGAGCTTCCGCACGACGCGGCCGGCCACCCGCGCCATTGCCATTGACTGGTCGGCTTGGGGCGGTATCGGCATGGCTACCCGCGGTTCCATTGCCAAGATGATGGAGGTTGCGGGCATCGATATGCTGTCACCCGAGGCGGCGATCCCTATAATCCGGCGCGAGCTGACGGCCGGCGGCACTCGCGGTGAAATTGTGATCGGAAAGCGCCTCGGCATTATGCTGAGCGAATTTGACGCAACCGGCGGGCTCGATCTGCAAGCAGTGCAAGCTTCCGCTGAGAAGCAGTCTCAGGGACCGATGCTCGGCAAGGTTGCCGGACTCGGCGTTTACAGCGGCTTGACCATCGAGACGACGCTCGACCCAAAGGTTCAACCGTTCCTGCACGATCATCAGATTGACGGCACACCCGTGCTGCCCGGCGTCATGGGCATCGAGGCATTTGCGGAAGCGGCGCTGTGGATGCTTCCCGGGTGGCACGTGGAGTCCGTCGAAGAGATGAACTTCCTGGCGCCATTTAAGTTTTACCGGAATGAGCCCCGCACGGTTACGGTTGAAATCATTTTGCATGCGGACGGAAACGCCGTGGTGGCGGATTGCCGCCTGATCGGCCGCCGCCTGCTCCACAACCAGGCGGAACCGCAGGTAACGACCCACTTCACGGGACGCGTGCGGCTGGCGAGGCAACCGCTTGCCGCGATGCCCGGGTCGGCGCTAGTGGCGCCCTCTGGATCGGTGTTCGAAGCGGCCGACATTTACCGCATTTTCTTCCACGGACCCGCGTACCAGGTGCTGGAACGGGCGTGGTGCGATGGGAACCGGGTGGTTGGGCTGATGGCGAAAGGCTTGCCCGCCAATCACCATCCATCTGAAAAATTGACGGTCGTGTCGCCGCGGCTGATTGAACTCTGCTTGCAGACTGCCGGTGTGTGGGAGCTGAAGACCCAGGGCTGGATGGGACTCCCGCAGCAAATCCGCCAAGTGTGCCTGTGGGGAATACCGGATCGGGCGGAGGGCCGACTTTATGCCGTCGTGACTGCCGATCCCGCGCAGAAGAGCTTCGACGTGGAGGTTCTCGACGAGGCAGGAAAACGATACGCACGCGTGAGCGGCTACCGCACAGAGGCGCTCCCCGACAAGGTGGATGCCGAGTCGTTGAAAAAACTGCAGGCAGTCGCATGACGCGATAGCGGGCAGGTCTCAATGGAGACGTATTGGCTGGAACAGACCGAAGCCGATCCGCCGGTGCACAATGATTGGCTGAGCGCGGATGAAGCCATCCTTCTGAGCCACCTCCGGTTCGCGAAGCGGCGCGCCGATTGGAGGCTGGGGCGCTGGACCGCAAAACACGCCGCTGCGGCATGCCTGAATCTGCCCGGCGATCCGCGCTTCCTCCGGGAAATCGAAGTACGTCCGGCCCCCTCGGGCGCACCCCAGGTCTTTGTCCGCAACCGATTCGCGGCGGTCACTATTTCCATCAGCCATCGCGCCGGAGTCGCGGTTTGTGCCATCGTGATGGGTGGCGCGCAGCTCGGCTGTGATCTCGAATTGATCGAGCCGCGGGACGAAAGTTTTGTTGCAGACTACTTTACAGGCGAAGAGCAGGAGTTGATCTCGCGCGCACCCCGGGACGACCAGCCTCGGCTGGTGACTCTGCTCTGGAGCGCAAAGGAGAGCGCGCTCAAAGCACTGCGCCAGGGGCTGCGAGTCGATACTCGGTGCGTGGCCGTGACATTCGATGCCCCGACGGATTACGAACACGCGGCTGGCGGGCCTGGGCAATACTCCGAACTGGATCGCTGGCGGCCACTGCAGGTTCGCTATGCCGGAGGCGACATCCTCCACGGCTGGTGGCAAAGTACGGGCCTACTTGTGCGTACCCTGGTCGGCTCTCCGTCACCACTTCCACCGCTACGGCTTAAGGGTTGCGCCGCGCCCGATCATTCAGCCGACTTGGTGACCATTTAGGCGCTCGCAGGGAGCAGAACTTCCTCCTCTTTCGCCGCGGGTTTTGGCACGGACACGAGGCTGGGCTTAGGCGGCCCGCGTCTCGGCTGGGGTAACCGGATCCCGGCGGCTTTCTGCAATTCCGCAAAGCTCAGGCTGAGAAACTTCTCCAAGCGGTGGAAATGCGGCGCGGCCTGCGCATCCCCGGTAAATCCAAAATAGGCCGTACCGCTGTAGCTCAGCATGGCGCAGTTGAGCCCCATCTCGCCCCCGATGGGGACGTAAGGGTACCAGCGCAGAATCTTGCGGCCCAGCACATAGAGCGGAGCTGTCGGTCCCGGCACATTGGTGCAAATGGTGTTGCACAAGCTGATCGGCAACTGGCTCACCAGCGGACCGGCGAGTGCCTGCAAGGCCGACGGAATCATGCCTAGCAACGAGCCCGCCAAGCCGACAAACTCGGCTGCATGGCTATTCTTGAGAGCCTGAATTCTGTCGTGCACCGCAGCCAGCAGTCTCCGCGGATTGCGAACGTCCAACGGAACCGAGACTGAAAGGAACGAGATGCGGTTGCCGAGATCGCCGGGCTTGCTGTTGCCGCGCGTATTCACGGGCACCGCGATCCTGAGCAGCCGCCCCTTCAGCTTCGCGCCTTGCAGCTCCGCATACCGCCGCAGGGCTGAAGTAAGTACCGTGATCACCACATCGTTGACCGTGGTTTCCGTGACCTCTCGGACAGCCTTGATTTCTGCCAGCGGAATCTCGCCCCAAGCGATCCTTTGCGGACCGCGGCATACGACGTTGAAGGGCAAGCGTTCGGCGGGGGTAGGAATTTCCGGCGGCAGCCGGTTGATGTCGGAAGGCGTCCCATCCGCGTCTCCGGCATTGGAACGCTGTGCAAACTCCAGGGCCTCGGACTGCACGGCCAGGAGCCGCTGCACGATCGAACTGATGGAGTTCACCAATCCCTCCACCGCGGAGGTTCCAGCATCGCTTGGCGTCGGACGGTGGATGTGGGGAGCTTTTTTTGCGGGCCCATGCGAGATCGGCTCCGGATCCATCAAAACGTTCATCAGGCCAACGCCGGCGATGCCATCCGCCAGGCAATGATGCAAGCGGACGAGCATGGCCGTGCGATCGCCTTTCAACCCCTGCATCAGCGTGATGTCCCATAGCGGATGGCGACGGTCCATCACCACACTCAGAATCTTGGCGGCCGCAGCTTTCACATCGGCGTCGGTCCCACGCTTCAGCGTGACCTCGCGGACGTGGTTGCGGATGTCGAATTCGGGATAGTACTCCCACGCCGGGAGACCAAGATTAAAGGGAGGGATTACGATACGCTGGAAATAGCGGGGGATGAGCGGCAGCTTGGAACTCACGAATTCAATGCAATCGGCAAGGGAGATGGTGCCGTCGAACACCGCTACGGAGGCGATGTTCAGCGGCATCCCCGGGCGTTCCAGGTACAGGAAGAGCGCGTCTCCCCAGGACAGGCTGTCATTTTTGTGGAGCTGCGACATAGCCTCGCCTCAAGACAAGAACGAAAATCGCGGCGCCAGCTTCGCCAGCTTGAGCACCTTGTAAACACCGATGTTGACGCCGCGCAGCGCCAGCTTGACTCCTTGGCCGTCAGCGACGGCGGCGAGCTCCTCTATGGCGGCAAGAGCGGCCGGATCGATCCGGCCTACGGCGGAGAAGTCCAGAACCGCGTGGCCGTCGCCTGATTCCAGCTTCTCACCTGCCTGTTGCAGGGCATGGACCACGCCCTGTCCATCAATCTTAAACATCACCGCGATCGTTGCCATCCGCATACACCTTCCTCATGCTGTTTGTGCCTGGGAAGCACGCCGGGCTGCGGGCCGTCCCTGGTAAGCGCTCCAAAACAGCTCCTGTAATTCGTTCAACATCGGCATGCGCGGGTTGGTGCGGCCGGAGGGGTCGTCAAAGGCGATCTTGACCAGGTCCGGCAGCGCACGCTCGAATTCTTCCCGGGAAATTTTCAGGTCGGCGATGGAGCGCGGGAACCCCAGTCGATCGAGCAACTCTTCTATCGCCGCGATCAGGTTTTTCACCTTTTCCTCAACCGTACTCCCGCCCAGCCCGAGCAGGTCCGCAATCTGAGCATATTTCTTGTCCGCGGTATACGCCCGCTGATTGGCCGAGGGCATGAACTTGCTGGGTACACCGGCGTTGTAGGCAATCACGTGCGGCAGCATGAGCGCGTTGGCCCGCCCGTGCGCCACGCGGAAGCGCGCGCCGAAAGCGTGAGCGAGCGCATGATTCACACCCACGGAGGCGTTGGCAAAGGCCATCGCTGCGATGCTGGCGGCGTTGTGCATCATGCTGCGCGCCTCTTCATCGCGTGGGTTCTCGAACGCGACCGGGAGGTACTTAAACGCAAGCTGAATCGCCTGCAGGGCGTTGGAATCGGTATAGGGCGAAGCGTAGATCGAAACGGCAGCTTCCAAGCCATGGGTCAGGCAATCAATGCCGGTGTCAGCGGTCAAGCCTTTCGGCATCGACATAACGAACTGCGGATCCACGATTGCCACATCGGGGGTGAGGGAGTAGTCAGCGAGCGTGACCTTGCGCCCATTCTGCTTGTCGAACATGACGGCAAAGGGAGTGATCTCACTGCCCGTGCCGCTGGTGGTCGGGATGGCAATCAGCCGCGCCCGGTTGGTTTTTTCGGTCGGGTACTGAACCACGCGCTTGCGGATATCCAGGAAAGGCGCGGCCAGTTCCTCCAGGTCAGCCTGCGGCGATTCGTACTTGAGCTTCATGATCTTCGCCGCGTCGATCACGGACCCGCCGCCCAGCGCGATAATCTGGTCCGCGTGATAGAGCTTGAGGATCTCTACTCCTTCCATCACCACCTTGGCCTCGGGTTCCGCGTCGGGGATCACCGAGACGTGGACGGGAGTTTGCGCGGGAAGGCAGCGCCGGACAATATCGACGTGGCCCATCTGCTCCAACGCCTGGTTGGTAATGATGATGGTTGAACGCGATGCGAACTGGCCCAGGTTTTCCGCGGCGTTCATGTTGAAGTAGATCTGGTTAGGAATGCGGAACCACATGTGCGCCGGTGTCCTTCGAGCCACGCGCTTGAGGTTGAGATAGTGGTAGACGTTTACGTTGTCGGTGGTGCTGTTGCCGCCGCCGGTCCCGCATCCAAACGAGAACGTGGGAACCATGTCGTTATAAACGCCGCCCAGGGCCCCGATCGATCCCGGCGAATTCACGATGATCCGTCCTGCGTTGACCGCCTCGCTGAATCTCCGGATGATGTCATCGTTCGTCGAAAAAATGACTGCCGTGTGCCCCAGCCCGCCGGCATGGTTCACGTCCACACAAACCCTGAGGGCCTCATCCACGGATTTCGCCCGATACACCGCAAGCACCGGGAACAGTTTCTCGGCCGACAAGGGATAATCGCGGCCCACACCCTGAATGGGCGCAATCAGGAGCTTGGCGTTGGGCTTGACCGAAAGTCCAACCATGCGGGCGATATCGGTGGCTTTCTGGCCGACGGCCATGGGCTGCATGAACCCGGTCGCGGGATCGATCACCGTGCGCGCCAGCAGCGCCGCCTCTTGCTCGTTGCAGATGTGCGCGCCCAAGTCAGCAAATTTCTTTAGCATCAGGTCATAGATCTCATCATCGATCACTACCGTCTGCTCGGAGGCGCAAATGGTTCCGTTATCGAACGTCTTGGAGGTGATGATGTCCACCACCGCCATGTCCAGATCCGCGGTTTTTTCCAGATAGACCGGAGTATTGCCCGATCCCACGCCCAGGGCGGGCTTGCCGGAACTGTAAGCGGCTTTCACGGCGCCCGGACCGCCGGTGGCGTCAATCAGGCCAACGTCCTTGTGCCGCATGAGGTAGGCGTTGTCCTGTAGGTCGTGCGCTTCCAGGCAGGTGAAAACTCCTTCGGGAGCGCCGTGCTTCACCGCCGCCTCATACATGATTCGCACGGCCTCGGAGCAGCAGCGCCAGGCGTTCGGGTGGGGACTGAAAATGACCGCGTTCCGGGTCTTGATGGCCATGATGCACTTGAAGAGAACCGTCGAAGTGGGGTTCGTAATCGGGGTGAGGGAGAAAATGACGCCGATCGGCTCCGCCACCTCGACCAGGCCGCGTTCCGGGAACTCGCGAATTACGCCGACCGTGCGTTTGTCCCTGACGTAGTTGTAGACGAACTCCGTGGCCACCATGTTCTTAAGGACCTTGTCTTCCAGAACCCCAAGCCTGGTCTCTTCAATGGCCAGGCGGGCCAGATACTGAACCTGTTCCAGGCCGGCGAGGACCATCTGTTTCACAATGCGATCGACGTCCTCTTGCGTGCACTGGGTAAAGACGGCGGCGGCGGTTCTGGCCTGGCTTACGAGTCCTTCCAGGTAAGCGATCCGTTCTTCACTGAGGCTTGAAGGGTTCTCTGGCATATTCTTATCCGATAAAGAAGCAGGGCGGGCGGGAAGTCTGGGATCGGTGTTTCGGATTCCTTAACAGCAAACCCCGGGATCAGCCCGCCGCGAAATCGAGCCAAACACATAACAGCTTCAGCCATGAGCGACCGAAAAACTGTGACGTGTCTCACGCTCCTTCGTGACGGGCCACCGGACGGGGGGCCCTAGGCTGGCCCGCGGCCGGGCACGGACGCGATGCCGTAAAGCAGGTCTCTGTGGCGCTTCGTTGCTTGCGATGTGAGGGCGTAGTTCTATGCCTCGGCCCACCGCTGGAGGCGGGACTGGCGGTATGCGGTATCCAATGGTATTCTGCCCTTGCACAAAACTGCTGCACATTTGCTGCACAAATGAGTACGGGGACGCCCCGCAACACCCCTTAACGTCCTCATAACCCCTTGAATCTCCAACAACACGCCACGCTGGAAATTAACACGGCATTAACAAAGCCAGCCGGAGTGCCGCGTACAATCCCGCTCATGCCAGATGACCCTTTGCAGGTGGAAAATCTTGAGGGTTCGCGGGAAGGACGCCGCATCCTGCGTTTGACGGGCCCGCTGACCTTGGCGAACCTTTTCCAGTTTCAAGCCCTGGTGCGGGCGGAGAAAGCGCCGGTGATGATTGTCGACCTGACCAACGTGCCCTACGTGGATTCGGCGGGAATCGGATCGCTGATGGGGGCGCACGTCACCCGTCAGAAGGAGGGACGCGCGCTGGCGCTGGTGGGCGTCAATAAGCGGGTCAAGGATGCGCTGGAGGTCACCAGGGTCTTTTCATTCTTCCGGGTTTATCCTACGGTTGCCGAGGCAGAGAGCGCGCTTTCCAACCTCTGACCGCCTGCGACAACGCCTGGCCTTACTGAAGCGCCTTATCCAGGATCGCCGTGATAGTGCTTTCCTCCACTTCTCCGGCAGAGTTATAGACGGCGTTGCCGGAGCGATCCAGCACCACCACGTGCGGGATAGAGCCGGTGAAATACTTCTTCGCCAGTTCCTGCTGGGCGGGCGACAGCTTGTGATCCAGGTCGATTACCACGAATTGCACCCGGTCCTTGTACTTCTGATACAGATCAACGGAGCGGCGAGCCTGCCGCTTGGAATTGAATCAACCCTCGCCGTACATGATGATGTAATTCGGCTTGCCGGCGGTGGCTCCGTCCTCCATGTGATCGCCGGTGATCAGCGGTCCGTCCTGGCTGTCGCTGGAATAGTCCAGGTGGGAATTGAGTTTGAGATTTTTGGCGCCCCAGAGCGGGACCGCCATCAGCATCAGCAGCAGCACGATTTTGCGCACTTGATCCCCCTGCAGTAAGTACGATCCCCAGCGGCCATTGGATGTGGAGGGCCCCGGAATTGTTGCATTCCGAAGAGTCAGCCCAAATCGCGCGCAACCCGGAACCCGTAATCTGCATACTGAAACTGCGGCGGGATGCTGGACCGCGCGGAGCACCGCGAGATCTTAATGTGATGCCGCCACGAGCCTCCGCGCGACGACTTGCGGTCGCCGCTCGCCGGCCCTTGCGGATTGCGCTCGGGCGAGAGCGAGTAATAATCCACCTGGAACCAGTCGCTGCACCACTCGTGTACGTTCTCGCACATCTCGAATAAGCCGTACGCGTTCGGCTCCGATCGCCGGACCGGCTCCGGCCCGCGCTGCCACAGGCTCTCATAGCGCGGGCGTGACTGCGGCGGATCATCGCCCCAGGGAAACAGCTTGCCGTCGGCTCCTCCGCGCGCGGCGCGCTCCCACTCGGCTTCGGTAGGCAGGCGGAAATGCGCGCCCGTGATCTCGGAGAGCCACTCACAATATTCCATCGCTTCGTACCAGGAGACCGCTGTCACGGGCTGCTCGGGATGGTTGAAGTTAGGATCGCTCCAGGTCGGCGGCGGCGGACGGCGGGTCGCGTCGAGGAATCTTGCGTACTCGGCAACCGTGACCTGGGTTTCGGCCAGCGCGAATGAATCCACCCACACGCGATGCACCGGGCGCTCCACATCCTGGCCGGCATCGCAGCCCATGCTGAACCAGCCGGCGGGGATCTCGATCATCTTCGGCTCGCGCGAGAGGATGCCCGGCTCTGCCGGCATCGGAAGTCCCATCGAAGCCATACTTGGATTGTAACGCCGGCGCCGATTCCGATTTATACTGCCGGGCTCGGATTCTGCCGCAATGGTTTCGCACGCCAGCCTCGAACGCGAGCTGCGCCGGGTGATCGAGGGCGAGGTGCGCTTCGACCGCGGCACCGCCGCCATCTACTCCACCGACGCGTCCAACTATCGCCAGGTGCCGGTCGGCGCGGTGATCCCGCGACACGAGGAAGACGTGGCGCGCGCGATGCACTTGGCGCGCGAGAATTCCGTCCCCATCCTGGCGCGTGGCGGCGGCACCAGCCTGGCTGGACAGACCTGCAACACCGCGCTGGTCCTGGATTTTTCCAAGTACATGAACGCCGTCCAGCACATCGATCGCAACCTCGGTCTGGCGGTGGTTCAGCCCGGGGTGGTGCAGGCGCATCTGAATACCGCGCTCGCGCCCTATGGGCTGTTCTTCGCTCCCGATCCCTCGACCAAGGATCGCTGCACCATCGGCGGGATGATCGGCAACAACTCCTGCGGCGCGCATTCCGCCGCCCATGGCAAAACTTCGGAGAATCTGCTGGCGCTCGACGTTCTGCTCTACGACGGCACGCGGCTGAAGCTGGGGCCGATCGCCGACGCGGATTTCGATGCCACCGTCTCCGCCGGCGGCCGCACCGCGGAGCTCTACCAGCAACTGCGCGGCATCAGCACCCGCTACGGCGACCTGGTACGCTCGCGGTTCCCGAAAATTCCTCGCCGCGTCTCCGGATACAACCTCGACGAACTGTTGCCAGAGAACGGCTTCAATCTTGCGCGCGCTCTGGTCGGCTCCGAGGGAACGCTGGGCATCACGCTGAGCGCCACCGTGAGGGCGGTGCCGCGTCCCAAGCAACTGGTTCTGGTGACGCTCGGCTTTGCGGACGTTTATGTAGCTGCCGATGCGGTGCCGTGGATTCTCGAACATCATCCCGAGGCGCTGGAAGGATTCGACCAGCAACTTGTCGATTTCGGCAAGACCAAGGGGCTGGATGCGGTGCGGCTGTTGCCGACGGGTTGCGCCTTCCTGGTGGTTGAGCTCGGCGGCGCCACGCTCGACGAAGCTCGGGGACGCGGTGACGCTCTGATGCAGCATGCCAAGCGCATGCCGGCCTGCACCGGCTCGACGTTGCTCATCGATCCCATCGAACGCGATTCGGTGTGGCGGCTGCGCGAATCCGGACTCGGCTCGGGCGCTCCCCGGCCTGGCTTCCCGCGCACCTGGCCCGGCGCCGAAGATGTGGCGGTCGCGCCCGCCAAGCTGGGCGCTTATCTGCGCCGCTTCAACCAGCTTCTGGAGAAGCGGCAACTGCGCGTCTCCATCTATTACGGACATTTCGGTCAAGGCTGTGTCCACTGCCGCGTCACCTTCGACATGATGAGCCCGGAAGGCATCGCCGTTTTTCGTGCGACCATGGAGGAACTTGGCGATCTGGTCGGCGAATTCGGCGGCTCCATCTCCGGCGAACACGGCGACGGCATCGGCCGCTCCGAGTTGCTGCCCAGAATGTTCGGGAGCGAGCTGATCCCGGCCTTCGGCGAGTTCAAGCGCGCGTTTGACCCTGACGGGCGCATGAATCCCGGCAGCATCGTCCAGCCGCACCCGCTGGACTCGCACCTGAAGCTGGGGCCGAACTATCACCCGTTGCAGATTCCGACCCACTTCGATTTCAGCGCCGATGGCGGTCTTGTTGGCGCCGCTCTGCGCTGCGTGGGCGTCGGCAAGTGCCGCAAGACCGACGCCGGCACTATGTGTCCCTCCTACATGGCGACCCGCGAGGAACTGCACTCCACCCGCGGCCGTGCCCGCGTGCTGTTCGAAGCGTTGAACGGCGCGTTGCCGGGCGGTTTTACCGATGACGCGCTGCATGGTGCGCTCGATCTCTGTCTTTCCTGCAAGAGCTGCAAGACGGAATGCCCGGCCGCGGTCGATATGGCGATGTACAAAGCCGAGTTTCTTTCCCACTACCACCAGCAGCATCGGCGTCCGCTGATCGCGCATGCGCTGGGACGCATCAACGAGTGGGCGGCGCTGGCGTCGCATGCGCCCGGGCTGGTGAACTCGCTTTCGCGCTCGTTCCTGGCGCGCCCGATGAAACGCGCTCTGGGGATTCATCCCAAACGCGATCTGCCGCGCTTCGCCAAGCAAACCTTCCGCGCCTGGTTCGGCGCGCGCAACGGCACTGCCGACTCGCGTCCGGAAGTCGTGCTGTTTCCGGACACGTTCAACAATTTCTACGAACCGGAAGTGGCGATCGCCGGGGCGCGCGTCCTCGAAAGCGCTGGCTTCCGCGTGACCATTCCGCAGTCGCAGATTTGCTGTGGCCGCCCGCTCTACGACCAGGGAATGCTGGACCTCGCCAAGCAACGCCTGCGGGAAGCGATGCGCGTGCTCGGTCCGTACGTCGAGCGCGGGGTGCCGATCGTGGGGCTCGAGCCGGGATGCATCCTCACCTTCCGCGACGAACTGCCGAAGCTTTTCCCCGGCGACCCGCTGGCGCAGGCCTTGGCGGAAGGCACCTTCATGCTCGACGAATTCCTTGCGCGCAAAGCGCCCGCATACTCGCCCCCGCCGTACAACGGACACGCATTGCTCCACGGCCACTGCCACCAGAAGGCGATCTCCGGGCTAAAGCACGAGACCGCGCTGCTGGGGCGCGTCAGCGGATTGAAGCTGGAAATTCTCGACGCGGGTTGCTGCGGGATGGCCGGCGCTTTCGGCTACGAAACCGATCACTACGAGATCTCGAAGACTCTCGCCGAGCGCGTGCTGGTGCCGGCGATCCAGCGCAGCGAGCCCGGCACGATCGTGATCAGCGATGGATTCTCCTGCCGCTCGCAGGTGCGGCATTTCTGCCCCACTGCGCGCGTGGTGCATTTAGCGCAAGTGCTCGATAATCCACATTAATTGTCACCCCGAGCGAGCGCCCGCACCTTACGACTTCGCTCCGAGCAAGCTTTGGCGCGAGTCGAGGGGCAACGCCGTTGCTTTCGCTCGTAAGAAGCTTAACGGCATTGCCCCTCGGCTCGCGCTCACGCGCTCGCTCGGGGTGACAGGCTTGAGGGTGCTGTCTGGCAACTACGCGAAAACTTTTTCCGTTTGCGGCGCTGCAACCACGTGCTCGCTCTTATCGGGAAAGAAGATGCGCAGGCTGGGGGTGCTACGCGGCCTAATCTCGCCGCCCACGCGCTCGAGCGGAGCGTCGTGTCCGGGATAGAGTACCGCGCCCGACGCCTTCAGCCGCTCGATCGAGCGCATCGCCTCCGCTTCATTCCACCACGGCGGCGAAAGCTTGCCTTGTAGATCCCAGCGGCTCTTGAGAGCGTCTCCGCACAGGATCGCTCCTCCGGCGGCCAACGCGATCGCACCCGGCGTGTGTCCGGGCACGTGAAGCAGCGTCAGTTCGGGTGTAAGCGCAATCTCGTCGTCCGCGACCACACGCACACGGCGTTCCGCCCGCAACGCTTGTGCGTGGAAGCGCAAGATGGCGCCGTCCGCCTCGGGCGACGCCGCATACGCCAGCTCGCGTTCGTGCACGACGATCTCAGCTTTGGGGAATACATCCCAGTTCGCGGCGTGGTCGAAGTGCAGGTGGCTGAGAATCACCAGGTCGAGCGACTCAGGCGAGATGCCGCGTTCGGCGAGCTTCGCCACCACCACGGCGCGTTCGTTGTAGCCGCCAGTGTCGAACAGGACCTTTTGTCCTTTGCCAGTGGTCAGAAGATAGCATCCGCTCCAGCCCAGGTATCCGCGCTCGCTGCGGCCAGGGAAGCCGCCCAGCAGAATGCTGATCTCGGCCATCACACACCTCCCTACCCTTGATTACAGGGTTGTCATCCTGAGCGAGCGCGCCCGACGTTGGC
The DNA here is from genome assembly GCA_963808725.1 of uncultured Acidobacteriota bacterium. GTDB lineage: Bacteria > Acidobacteriota > Terriglobia > Terriglobales > Acidobacteriaceae > JAHFUA01. The sequence goes on from CAWEGO010000001.1 coordinate 547,121, forward strand.
GCGCGAGTCGAAGGACCCCTACCACAGCAATAATGCCGGGAGCAGGGGTGCTTCGACTCGTGCGGGCAAAAAGCGGCCCGCACTCGCTCAGCATGACAACTTCACCCCGATCATCATCTCAACCGCGGATACTCTGGACTGATTGCACTTCTTTAATCGCCCCGCTCGGCACTGGCGGGAAGTCGTAGAGCCGCGCCGGATTCTCTACCAGAATCTGCCGCCGCATGGCTTCATCCGGCGCCCATTTTGGCAACAGATCGAGCAGGCTCGCGTCCTGCGGCATGGGTACCGCGATCGAAGGATGGGGCCAGTCGGTGCCGAACACCAACTTGTCCGGCGCGGTTTCCACCAGCGCCCGCGCGAAGGGAACAGCGTCGTCGTAGGGCTGCGGCTTGGACGAAATGCGGTACGCGCCCGAGAGCTTCACCCAGCAGCGCCCGCCGCACAGCAACTGCAACAGAGCTTGAAATCCAGCGTGCCCCCCGCCCAGCGACGCCGGCATGTGTCCCATGTGGTCGACGACGATATCCACCCCCAAACGCCCGAGCCGCGCGGCGATTTCCGGCAAATCTCGGCCATCCAGCAGCAGTTGCACGTGCCAGCCCAGTGGCTGAACGGCGCGCGCAATCTTTTCAAGAGCGTCCAGTTGCAATCCTCCCTTAAACAGGAGGTTGATGCGCACACCGCGAAAGCCGGCAGCGTGTAATTCGGCGAGCAGGGAATCGCTAACCCCGGGCTCGACCACCGCGATGCCGCGCCACTTGCCGCCCGAGGCGACCACGGCATCGCGCGTACAACGGTTGTCCGTGCCATAGACGCTGGGCTGCACGATCACGGCGCGCTCGAATCCCAGCGCAGCGAGCATGCGCCGGTAAGCCTCGATGCCGGCTTCCGGCGGTGTGTAGCTGCGATTGGGAGTGAACGGATATTTGTCTGGCGGTCCGAAGATGTGGGCGTGGCAATCGCAACTGCCTGGCGGAATCGCGAGACGCGGCTTTCCCGGATCAGGGTTGTATCCCTGGCAGCCCGGGATCGTTGCCGCGCCTTCCACGCGATCACTCATAGACGTGCAATTCTTTCCCGCGTGTCTCCGGCAACAGCACGGTTCCCAGAATCATGACGAGGTACGCGCCGGCGGCAAAGATGGCGATGGCGTGGCCCAGGGTCACGCTGACGCTGAGGAATCCCACCAGCGTCGGGAACAACGCTCCGACGCCGCGGCCGAAGTTATAGGAGAATCCCTGCCCCGATCCACGCAGGCGGCTGGGAAAGAGTTCGGTGAAGAATGCGCCGATGGGGCTGAACACGCCGGAGGCGAAAAAGCCCAACGGGAATCCCAACACCCGCATCACGTCGTTGCTGATCGGCAGATAGGTGTAGGCGACCACGGTCACGAACGAGCCTACCGCAAACAGGATGAGGGTTTTCTTGCGCCCGAGGCGGTCGGCAAGGTAAGCGCTGACCATGTATCCGATGAAGGAGCCCACGATGACCACGAACAGGTAAACACCGGTGTTCATGACCGACAGCTTGCGCTGTGTCTTGAGGAAGGTCGGCAACCAGGTGGTAATGGCGTAGTAGCCGCCCTGGGCTCCGACCGCGAGCACTGCGGTCAGCAGCGTGACCTTCAAGATGTCAGGCGCAAAGATGTGCAGGAACGAAGCGCCCTCGCCGGAGGCGGCAACTTTCTTGCGCGTTTCGGCGTAGACCTTTGGCTCAGGTACTCTGCGCCGGATGTAGAAGACCAGCAGGGCCGGGAGAATGCCGATCCAGAACATGGCGCGCCAGGCCATGGCTTCGGGCAGTGCCTTGAAGAGCACTGTGTAACAGATGGCAGCCAGGCCCCAGCCGATCGCCCAGCCGCCCTGGACCGTTCCCACGGCTTTGCCGCGGTGCTGTGCGCGGATGGTCTCGCCCATCAGCACCGAGCCCACCGCCCACTCGCCGCCAAATCCCAGGCCTTGCAGGCCGCGGGTCAGCAGCAGTTGGGTGAACGAGTGGGTGAAGCCGCTCAGAAAGGTGAAGAAGGCGAACCAGACGATGGTGAGCTGGAGGATGCGCGCGCGCCCGTAGCGATCGGCGAGCGTGCCTGCCAGCCAGCCGCCGATGGCGGAGATCAAGAGCGCAGCCGTACCCAGCAGGCCGGCCTGGCCCTTGCTGATATGCCACGCCGCAATCAGGCTGGGGATGACGAAGCTATACACCATCACGTCCATGCCGTCGAGCGCCCAGCCGCCGAAGGTGGCGAACAAGGTGCTGCGCTCGGGTCCCGACAGTTGGGTCAGCCAGGGACCTTGGGCTGTGGCTGGCGGGCCGGCTGCGGGTGAGGTAGTTACGGGATTCATATGAGCGCTCCTTCCTGGTTTGCCTGCAGACCGAGTGTGCTTCGACAGAGGCTCACGGGAGCGGCCGTGGTATCGCACTGGCACAACCAGGGGTGCCAAGCGGGTTTTGTACGTGTGATGTATACCACATCCCAGCTCAAGGTTGGTGTACTTCCGGGTGGGGCACGGCCCGCCGCTGGGGTAACCTCAAGGGCGCCGGGCGCATCCTACTGGTAAGCGTGCTAAATTCCAGCTCGGAACGATGAACTCGCCGTGCTTTGTAGTTAACTTCGAGTTCGTGTAAAATCTTGTGCCTTGAATTTTATGTGGGTGAACCCCAGACAGGCAGCTTGTCGCCGGTTACTTGTGGCCGCGCTTGTGGTGTTTGTTTTCGGTCTGGCGCTGCGGGCAAAGCTGTCGCTCTATGACGCGCCGCATCCCGGCTCGATCAATCCTGCTGCCGCCTCGAAGCTGTGGGTGAGTGGCGAGACGTTGAAGACGGCAACCGGGACCTTGCCGGTTCTCTGGCTCGTGCCCTTGCTGTTCGCCGTTTTCCCCCTACGCCGTGTTCTGGCCTTAGCGCCTGTAAGCCCGCTGGCTCCGCGGCATCGCGACCGGCTCGAACTCTTCCGTTTCCTCCGCCCGCCTCCGGCCTTCTAATTTCATTCTCGCGTTCCCGTGTCTTGATTGTTGTCGTGATTCCTGGCCGTGCCCGCCATTTATCAGGGTCGACGAGCGGAGTTGTACAATTCGAATGACAAAGTCCATGCAGATTTGCCTGAAACGCAGCGACCCGAAGGGGGAGGGGGCTGGCTTGACGATGAAACCGCTGGTTACGCAAACCGAACTCGAGGCATTTCGACGTCTGGACACATGCATGGTTTCCAACGCGATCGAGACCTTCGACATAAGGCTCTACAATGCGGGATTTGCCGACTCCAGCGTCCGTTGCATATTCAAGGATTTGCCGCCGATGGTTGGTTACGCGGCAACCGCCCGTCTGCGCAGCGGAGACCCGCCGGTCCAAGGCGGCCGCTACCACGACCGCAGCAATTGGTGGACGAGCATTCTCACGGTGCCAACGCCACGTGTGGTTGTTATTCAAGACATGGACGAACCTCCTGGGCGCGGAGCGTTTCTGGGTGACGTGCATGCGGCGATCTTGCAGGCGCTGGGGTGTGTCGGGTTTGTGAGCAACGGAGCAGTACGGGAATTGCCGCGCGTCCGTGCGCTAAATTTTTCTCTCTTTGCCGGCAACATTACGGTCTCGCATGCTTATGCCCATCTTTTTGCCATGGGCGAAGCCGTGACCGTTGGGGGCTTGGAGATTCACCCCGGTGATCTGCTGCACGGGGACGGCCACGGCTTATTGAACGTTCCCAAGGAGATTGCCTCACAAATTCCGGGCGTTGCCACCAGGTTGCGCGAGGACGAGGACCAGGTAATCAAGTACTGCCAGTCAGACCGGTTCTCCGTAGATGGATTGTGCACGATTTTCAAGAAATTGTGCTAGCCGGGTTCGGCAGAAAGGTTAAAGCCGTGGTTTCGAGGAGCTTTCATGAGTAGGTGGCAAGTCCTTGGAGAGGGCGACGAAATGCACAGCCGGATTTTGCTGGCCGCCTGCGCAGTCATGGTGCTACTCGGATTGGCATCCTGTAACAGCGGGCGGAATGGCGTCGTGCAGGCCGACGCTCAACGGACGACCACGGTGGGCGTAACCCCCGTGCTGCGAAAAGCGCTTGACCGGCACATCACTCTGTCTTCGGAGCTGGTGCCGTTCCAGGAGATTGACGTCTATGCCAAGGAATCCGGTTACGTGCAGAAACTCAGTGTCGATTATGGCAGCCGGGTCAAGGCCGGCCAAGTCATGGCAGTGCTGGAAATTCCGGAACTGGAAGCGCAGTTAGACGAGGATAAGGCGCAAATCAAGAACGGCTTCGATGAGGTGAGCCGGGCGCAACACGAGTTAGTACGCTACCAGGCGCAGTACAAAGCGCTCCACCTTGAATACACGCGTTTGAATGCGGTTTTTGAAACCAAGCCTGGCATCGTGGCTCAACAGGACGTGGATAACGCGCAAGGCCAGGATCTGGCCGCTGCTGCTCAAGTCGATGCCGGCCAGGCAGCCTTACAGGCGGCGCGGAGCCAATTGACGGCAGCCAAAGCCAAACTCGCTCACGATCAGAGCCTCTACGACTACAGCAAAATAACGGCACCCTTCCCCGGAGTGGTGACCCAGCGCTACGCCAATCTCGGCACCCTCATGCAGGCGGGCACGGGATCGAGCACGCAGTCCTTGCCGCTGGTGCGCTTGTCGGAAGACGATCTGTTTCGACTGGTTATCCCGGTTCCGGAAGCCTACGTTCGTTACATCCGCATTGGGGACCCGGTAACGGTCAACGTTCCCTCGCTTGACCACAGTTTTCCCGGCCGGGTGGCCAGGTTCTCGATCGATGTCCGAGAGGACACGCGTACCATGCACACCGAGGTGGATGTGCCTAACCCACGGCGGGTGTTAATGCCGGGTTTATACGCCGAGGCCACCCTTGCGCTGGAACGGCGCCAGGATGCGCTCGTCGTTCCCGTGCAGGCCCTGAATCATGAGGCCAACAATCAGACGACGGTTTTTGTAGTGAACGGTAACGGCGAGCTGGAAGACCGTCCGGTGCAGGTGGGGCTCACCACCGCCAACGATGCCGAAATTGTCTCCGGTCTCAAGGAAGGCGACAAAGTGGTGGTCAGTGATCGCAGCGGTCTGAAGCCGGGGCAGAAGGTTCAGGCCCAGCTCGTCCAGACCATGCAATATCACGAGGAGAGCACGCAAAAGTAGAGCGGTTCTAAGAGGGCATATGCCAGGGTTCTCAATCCGCAACCCGTACTTCATTATTGTCGCCTGCCTGGTCATTCTGGTCATCGGTGTGACGAGCCTGACGCGGATGCCGGTGGACTTGTTTCCACCCATCAATTTGCCGGAAGTAGTGGTGGCTACTTTCTATTCAGGAATGCCGCCGGAGGATATTGAGGCCGACATCACCGACCCCTTGGAGCGCTTCTTCACCCTGGCCAACGGCGTTGACCACATGGAATCCCGTTCGATGCTGGGAGTGAGTATTATCCGGGTGTATTTTCAGCCGGGAACCAACCCCGACGCCGATGTGACCCAGCTTTCGAATTTGGCGTTGGCGGACCTGAAGCGTCTTCCCCCGGGCACCCTGCCGCCGGTGGTGCTCAAGTTCGACGCTTCCAGCCTGCCGGTAGCGCTGGTCACGGTTAAAGGCGAGGGCCTTAATGAAACGCAGCTCTTTGATTACGCGCGGTTCCAGATCCGGAACCAGATCGCAGTTGTACCGGGGGCGGAAATTCCTCCTCCCTTCGGTGGCAAGTACCGCCAAATCATGGTCTATGTTGACCCCTACAAACTGCTTTCGCGCCAGCTAAGCCTGATGGACGTGGTGAAAGCGGTCAACAACTCCAATCTGATTCTTCCGGCCGGCGACGTGAAGATGGGTCCGTACGACTACTACGTTTATTCCAACAGCTTAGTCGATAACATGGATGAGTTGGGCAATGTGCCCGTGAAGACCAGCGGCACCTCCTGGGTAACCGTCAACGACATAGGCAAAGCGGAAGACGCGAATCAGATTCAATACAACATGGTGCGCATTGACGGCCAGCGGTCCTGTTACATCCCCATCATGAAACAGGGAGGCGATACCAACACCATCGCGGTCGTCGACGGCGTCCGCAAGTTGATCCGGCACCTTTACGACATTCCCAAGCAGATGGTCACCAATGTCGTCTTCGATCAGTCGGTGTATGTCAAGGAAGCGATCCGCACCGTGCTGCACGAAGGCTTTCTGGGATTGATTCTGACCAGTATCATGATCCTGGTTTTCCTGGGGAGTTTCCGTGCAACTTCCGCCGTCCTGCTTTCTATTCCCCTCTCCGCGCTGACCGCCTTCGTCGTGCTGGCCCTGATGGGCTCCACTGTGAACACCATGATCCTGGCCGGAATGGCGCTGGCCTTTTCGCGCGTGATCGATAACTCCGTTATCTCGCTGGAGAACATCTATCGCCACCTGGAAATGGGCGCCGAGGCCATGGTGGCCGCGGAAAGAGGTGGGGCGGAGGTGAACCTCGCGGTGTTGGCCGCCACGCTGGTGGACGTGGTTGATTTCTTTCCCGTGGTCTTTCTTTATGGCGTAGCTAAGTTTCTTTTCACAGCGTTGGCGCTGGCCTTTTCTCTGTCGTTGTTGGCTTCCTTTGTAGTCGCCATGACGGTGATTCCTCTGTTCTGCTCGCGCTTCCTCAAAACTGTGCCCCACGCCGCGGCGCATAAGCATGAGGAGTATGAGGTTGAACCGATCTTGGCGGCAAAGCACTCGTGGTGGGACCGGTTCAACGCCGGCTTCAATCGGAGGTTCAACAAGCTCCTGGATTATTACGAATATTGGGTGCGGCGTGCCGTGAAGCGGCCCGGTTGGACGGTGCTGGCTTTGGCTGGCGTTTTCCTGGCGAGCTTCGCGATCTATCCTTTGCTCGGATTGGCGTTCTTTCCGCGCACCGACGCCGGCCAATTCACCATCAACATGAAGGTGCCCACCGGAACCCGCCTCGAAGTAACGGAACAGTATGTTGCCAAGGTGGAGGACCTGATCCGGCAGACCGTGCAGCCTAAGGACCTCAAGCGGATCGTCGCCAACATCGGCGTGGTTCCAGACTTTTCCTCGCTGTACACCACCAACGCGGGACCGTACACCGCGACCGTCCAGGTGGCCTTGAACGAACCTCATAAGCTGAGCAGCTTCGAATACATGGACCGAGTGAAGGCGGGGATGGCGAAGCAGCACCCTGATATCCGCACGTTCTTTTCCAGTGGGTCGATGGTGGACGCCATCCTGAATATGGGCATGCCCGCGCCCATCGATGTCCAGGTGAGCAGCCCGGACCTCGGGCAGATCTATGGAATCGCCCAGAATCTGGCGACTCGCTTCCGCGAAGTGCCCGGCGTCGGCCAGGTCTATATCCCTCAGGATATGAACTATCCGGCCTTGCGGCTGGATGTGGACCGGGTGCACGCGGGCGAATTAGGACTGACGCAGAAGGACGTGGTGGATAACGTAATCACGGCCCTCAATTCCAATTACATGATTGCGCCGAATTACTGGGTCGATCGCAAAACCGGTAACGACTATTACCTCACGGTGCAATTTTTCGAAAAAGGCAACGCTGCCATTCACAACACGGTTGACCTGGGACAGATTCCTTTACGCGATCCCGACGGGAGTGGCTCATTGGCTTGTGGCCCGACGTCCACGGCAGCAAAATGGGCGTGCGGAGACATGGGAAGGCCGATCACCGTCCTCAACAATGTTGTGAAAGTGAAGCAGGTTCAGACGCCGACTGAAGTCGACCACTATCAGATTCAACGCGCCGTCGACCTCTACGTCACCCCCAAAGGAGAAGACCTTGGGCGGGTGACGAACTCCATTCAGGAGATTCTCGCCCACACCAATGTTCCGGGAAACGTGCGCGTGAACCTGCGGGGCATGGTGCAGGGCATGAACGCGTCCTTCAAGAGCTTTGCGCTGGGCTTCACGATCTCGTTCATCCTTCTGTTCCTGATTTTGACCGCTCAATTCAAGTCGTTCGTGGATCCGTTCTTGATCATGCTGGCCATCCCTATGGGATTTGTGGGGGTGCTGCTGATCTTGCCGCTCACTCATACCACCTTAAATGTCATGTCGCTGATGGGCGTGCTGATGTTGGTGGGCATCGCGGACTCGAACAGCATCCTGATCGTGGATTTTGCCCACAATTTGGAAAAGCAAGGATTGTCGCCCGCGGATGCGGTCATTACCGCCTGCCGCGTGCGCCTGCGTCCCATCCTGATGACTTCTCTGGCCACCATTATCGGCATGATCCCGATGGCCTTGAAGCTGGGGACGGGAGCGGAGCAATACACCCCCATGGCGCGCGCCATTATTGGCGGCCTCACGTCCTCGGTGGTCCTGACTATTTTCATCGTACCGGCGGCTTATCTGCTGGTTTACGGGCGCAAGCAGAAGAACGCTGCAATGGCAGCTCCGGAAGCGACGGAAGGATAGGGAGAGGATTGTGCGCGCGGGAATCGCGCCGTCTATGATTGCTGATGCTCCCATTTAGCTTATACGCGATGGCGGGAGCCCTGACAGGAGTGCATCTTTATCTGCTGCTGGCGTTCACTGTCTACTCCCCAGCGGCCAACCGCTTGGAGTGGGCTGCTTTAGCGGGCTCTTTATGCCTGCTGGTGGCTGCCTGCGTCAGCCTGTTCAAACCACGTGCCGCCGCGCAAATCGCGCTCATTGCCTGCTTGTTGATCTGGGCCTTTTATGCACCAGCAACGGTGAGAACAGTTCAGACCACCGTTCTTAAGCACCGAGTGGCTAGGGAGCACTCCGTTCCCGGAAAGCATTGATCTCAAGGTCCTCATCACTGTGAACTGGATGAAGAACAGAACTTATGGATGGAATTCCGGGAACGGTTTACGGTTCAAGGGTGTTGACCTACTTCAGCCTGGCTTTTCTAGTATTGGCGACCGCGTATGCGGCAATTGTGAGTTTCAGGCACCGGCGGGACAGCGAAACGCCTACCTGGATTTTTCCGGGCCCCGCAAAACGCTCTCTGCGGAGAGCAATCGGTGCCACTGGCATTGCCGTAACTGTTGGTTTGGTCTTATGGATTGCATTCGGTCTTCGGGGAGCGATTCGTCCTGCGTCACGTTTCATGATTCCGGAGGGTTACGTGGGTTGGGTCAAAGTTGAGTTCGGAGTGCCGGGCGCTCCGCCCTTGCCCAGGGAGGCTGGCCAGTACGTAGTGCATGTACCGCCCAGCGGAGTGGTGAAGACCTCGACCCAGGAGGAGTCAGGCCAGACAACAGATTCCTTCTATTACTACTCCAATGCCGGCAGTCGCGCGTTGCCGGATCGCGACTCGGGCGCGGCCAGCTTGATCTGGGGCCGGCTGCATAGCGAGGCCTTGGGCATCTCGGGCAAACACGTTTATCGAGAGTTTTTCGTGGGCACGGAGCAACAGTTCAAAGAACAAGCAAACCCGGGAAGTCATGCCGGGGCCAATTCGGCAAAGTGAGAAGTCTTCCGTTTGCCTTGGTCGCGAGCAACAGCCAGGTGAGCTCGGCCATCATTGGGAAGAAAACGGAAAGCGCTGAGGAGGCGGAACAAATGACGCAGAAACACTGGTTGCTGCTCTCTGCCGCGGTCGTCCTGTCCGCGTGCGCCGCGGTGGCGCAAGCTCCTGCGCCCGCTCCGCAGAAGCTGACCCTCAAGCAAGCGGAAACCATCGCCATCACCAATCATCCGCAGATCCAGGCGGCAACGTTTATCGCGGCTGCGGCGAAAGAGGTGAACACCGAGGTCCGCTCCGCTTACTTTCCGCAAGTGTATGGCGCCGCGACTGGCGCGGACACGAACTCGGCGGGATCGCGTGTCGCGGCCGGAGACCTTACCAGTCCGCACGTGTATCAGAAATTCGCCGTCGGAACTGTTGTCAGCCAACTGATCACCGATTTCGGGCGCACCCACGAGCTCAGCCGTTCCGCGGGATTGCGCACCAGCGCTGAGCAGGCGGGCGTGGTGGTCACGCGCGCCGACGTTTTGCTGGCCGTGGACCAGGCTTACTTCGGGACTTTGAAAGCGCAGGCTGTGCTTAGGGTTGCACAGCAAACGGTGCAGGAGCGGCAGACCGTCACCGACCGCGTGAACGCTCTCGCGCAGGCGAAGTTGAAATCCGGGCTCGACGTCAGCTTCGCCGAGGTGAGTCTCGGACAAGCCAAGCTGCTGTTGGTGCAGGCGCAGAACGAAGTCAAGGCCGCCTATGCGGAGCTGACCCGGGCTCTGGGCTATTCCGATGAACGGGAGTACGAACTGGCCGAAGAGCCGCTGCCTCCGGTGGCTCCGCCCGAAGTCCTTCCCCTGGTTGCGGAAGCGTTTCGCGAGCGGCCCGAGCTGGCTCGTCAGCGGTTCCTGGTGCAGTCCGCACACGCCTTCGCGCTGGCGGAGCGGGATCTCTATTTCCCCACTATCAGCGGCCTCGGGGTAGCGGGAGCGGTTCCCGAGGGAGATGCTTCGGTGTTCCGCAGTACCTACGCCGCCGGCGGGGTTAATCTCAGCATCCCCATATTCAACGGCAAGCTGTTTACCGCGCGCTACGCCGAGGCCAATTTGCGCACTCAAGCTGAAGAGCAGCGGCTGCGTGATCTAGAGGATGTCATCGCGCGGGAAGTGCATGTCGCGTGGCTGGACGTGATTACCGCCTACCAGCGGCTCGATCTCACTACGCAGATTCTTGGGGAGGCCAAGCTAGCTCTCGACTTGGCAGATGCTCGCTACAAGCTGGGCTTGAGTTCGATTGTCGAACTGGAGCAGGCCCAGCTCAACGAGACATCGGCTGCCATTGACCAGGCCAGCGCCCAGTACGACTGCTCGGCGCGAACGGCAGCGTTGAACTTTGCCATCGGCGTGCTGCGCTGATCCTCATCGTGCCGGCCGCGGGTGGAAGCAGCGCCATTACCGTCTAAGCTCCTTTGACGTTTCTTTACGAAGTCTTTACCCGCCTGCCCTGCAACGCTTGGTTAAAATAGGGTGCACTGGACCATGCTGGAGGTTGTTGTGCTAAAGCACTGGGCAATCGTGCTGGTAGTGTCGCTGGTTCCTGCGCTGGCAATGACGCAGGACAATCCGCCGAAACCCGCCGAGGGCCAGACCCAAGATCGTCCCAATCGGCCCTGGGCCGGCCACTTCCAGGGAGTGACGGGTACCATCACCGCCATCTCAGGCAATCAACTCTCTGTGAAAACCGCGGAGGGCAAGGCCGTGACCGTCAACCTGTCGGCCGACACCCAGTACCGCAAAGACCGGCAGCCGGCCGCGCTGGCGGACTTCAAAGTCGGTGACACGGTAACGGTGGCTGGCGCTCCCGCCGGAGAGAACGCCTGGAACGCACGCTTCGTCACCACGCGCTCGCTGGGCCGGCAGTATGGGGAGGGCCTGGGCAAGCTCTTTATCGCCGGCGAGATCAAGGCCATCGACGGCACCAGCCTGGCTATCTTGCGCGTCGATGGCCAGACTCAGACCATCCTGGTGGATGAGAACACCTCGTTTCGCAAGCAGAACCAGAGCGTTACGCTCGCCGATTTCAAGCCCGGCGATCAGGTGTTTGGCCGCGGTGAGGTCAAGAATGGGACCTTCGTTGCCGCCGTGCTGAATTGGGGTGTCCTCAAGCCGGTGGAACCTCGCCCCCAAGGCGCGCCCGACCGGCACTGAGGTCATCCGGATGCCAGGGAATTCGTCTCACTCTAACAGCGCCCTTTGATGTCCTCGACGCGAAATCCGCGCCTCAACAATGTCTGCATGATGGCCGCTGCCGTTGCGCTGGTGCTGGGCTGCGCTTCGGTGGCAGCGCAGACCTCGCCCGCGGCCGGCGGCGATATCAGCGGCGTCATCAAGTCTGGCAACATGCCTCTGCCCGGAGTCACGGTCTCCGCTGCCAACACCTTGACCGGCCAGAAAACGGTCACGTCCACCGGGGATGACGGCAGCTACGCGCTGCACCTCACGGCCAACGGCCGCTACGTGGTGCGCGGGGAAATGGCCGCCTTCGCCGCCGCTACCCACGAAGTGGTGATCAATGCCGAACACCGCAGCGCGCGTGTGGACCTGGAGCTGGTGCTGCTCTCCCGCGCCCAGCAGCAGCAAGCCGCCGAGCGCCAGCAGCAGCGCGCGGCCGCGCCCAACCGCGGCTTCCAGAGCCTCTCGGTGATACAGTCGGAACTCGGCGCTGGCTCCGAAAACGGCGGGCTCAATGGCGGGGACCAAAGTTTGCCCCCCAGCCTTCAAGTGCCCGGCATGTCGGCGGAATCGGCGACAGAATCCGTTTCCATCACCGGCAACACCGCTAATTCCGGATGGTCGGGCCTGAGCAGTGACGAACTCCGCCAGCGTGTGCAGGAGATGCGCGATCAGCCCGGCGGATTGTTTGCCGGCGGCCCCGGCGGCTTCGGCGGAGGGCCAGGCGGTGGTCGCGGTGGCTTCGGCGGTGGTGGAGGCGGTCCGTTCACGCTCGGCGGCGGCCGCGGTCGCTACAACTTTAATCAGCCGCACGGATCGATTTACTATCGAATCGATGATTCCGTGCTGGACGCTTCCCCCTTCTCGCTGACCGGAGTTCCTCAGCCTAAGCCAGCCTACCAGCAGAACAACTTCGGCGGCTCGCTCGGGGGACCTCTGAATATTCCCAAGAATCTGGAACGGCGGACAAAAGACCTTCTTCTTTGTCAACTACAACGGAGCGCGTTCCGAGAATCCGTATGACGCGTTCTCTACCGTGCCCACCAATGGCCAATTTCCTGGGACGACGGACGAGCGCGCCGGAATTTTTCCCAATGGGCTCAACGTCAGCAACGACATTAATTCCATCTCCCAGCACTTGTTGCAGTACATTCCCGAACCCAACCTGCCGGGCACGGTCAAGAACTTCCACTTCATTACCACGGCGGTCAGCAATCTGGATGACCTGAACGTCCGCATCATCCGCTCCTTCGGCAAAGCCACGCTGGGACAGCGGCGGGGTGGTGGCGGCGGCAGGGGTGCGGGCGGTGGCGGTCGCAACAACCTGAATGTCGGATTCCACTACCACTCAACAGAAAACAACCTGACCAATCCTTTTCCCTCGGTTGGCGGCACTACCGCCGTGCGCAGCTTCGATATTCCTGTCGGCTACGTACGCTCCTTCGGCAAGCTCACCAACAACCTACGCTTCGACTTCAACCGCAACCGCATTCGGACCCAGAATCTGTACGCGTTCAACACCAACGTCGCTGGCGCTGCCGGGGTCACCGGCGTTTCCACCAATCCTTTCGACTATGGCATCCCGAATCTCTCGTTCACCGATTTCTCCGGCCTGAATGACATCAATCCCTTGTTGCGGCGAGACCAGACCTTCACCCTTTCCGACATCATGATCTGGAGCCACGGCAAGCACACCTGGCGCTGGGGAGGCGACTTCCGCCGTATCCAGATCAACCCCGAGACCGACAGCAACCCCCGCGGCAGCTTTACCTTCACCGGGATCAACACAGGTAACGACTTCGCCGACTTCCTGCTGGGACTACCGCAGTTGAGCACCCTGGAATTCGGAGCCAACAACTATCATTTCCGCGGCAATTCCTGGGACCTTTTCGGACAGGACGAATGGCGCATACGCGGCAACTTGACCCTGAACCTTGGCCTGCGCTATGAGTATGTTTCGCCCTTCACCGAGATCAACAACCTGATCGCGAATCTCCTGGTTACCGACCTGACTCCCAGCACCATCAGCGTAGCGCGCGTTCTGCCTGGAACTGCGGGCGTTCCCTCGTCGCTTGTCCATCCCGATCGCGATGGCTTTGCGCCGCGCGTGGGAATCGCTTGGAAACCGTTCGCCAAGACCGTCGTGCGTGCCGGCTACGGCATTAATTACAACACCAGCGCGTATTCGACCATCGTCCAGCAACTCGCGTTCCAGCCGCCATTCACCGAGTTGCAGACCAATCGCAACGTTCCCGAGCTAGGCTTCCCTACAATCTCACCTACTACTCTTACCAACAACTACGGCGTGAATCCCAACTATCGCATGGGATATGTCCAGATCCTGGAATCTCAACATCCAGCGGGAGCTGAAAGGAGACGTCCTGCTGAACGTTGATTACACCGGCACTAAAGGCACTCACCTGGACGTCCTGGAGGCGCCCAACCGCAGTATTACCGGCACGGGGCTCCTCAACAACGACGTGCCTATCTTCAACTTTCAGACTTCGCAGGCCGATTCGATAGCCCATGCCGGGACAGTGCGGCTGCGCAAGCGGCTGCGCCACGGAGTTGCCATCGGCGGCACGTACACCTATTCCAAGTCCATCGACGACGCTTCTACCATCGGCGGAGGCGCGACGGTCGTCGCCCAGAACGCCTTCAACCTGGCCGGCGAGCGCGGCCTTTCGAGCTTTGACCAGCGGCACCGCTTCGTCGCCGATTATCTGATGGAGCTACCCTTCGGCCACGACAAGCGCTGGCTCTCCAACAAGAGTCTGCTGCGCGATGTCTTCGGCGACTGGCAGTGGAGCGGCGATTGGACTATCGCCTCCGGCACGCCGTTCAGCCCGCAAGTGATCGGGAATTTCAGCGAAGTCGGCACCGGTACCAACGGAACCCTGCGCCCCGATCTCGTTCCCGGCCAGCCTATCGCTCTGCCCAATCCATCCGTATTGGAGTGGTTCAACCCGGCGGCATTCTGCTCGCCGAGCTCGACCATGCGGCCGTGCCCTCCCGGCATGGTGCTGCCTAGCCCGTTTTTTGGCGATGCCGGGCGCAACAGCATCGAAGGCCCGGGCAGCCTGGTCTTCGACATGGCTTTTACCAGGGTGGTCCCCATGGGCGATGTGCGCGTGCTCGAGTTCCGCGTCCAGATGACCAACATCTTCAATACCCCGCAGTTCACCGGCATCGACAGCAACATAAATTCGCCCAGTTTCGGCCAGGTGACCAGCGTCGGCTCGATGCGCAAGATGCAGATGCAGGCGCGGTTCAGGTTCTGATATGAAGCCGCTTGCTCCAAATCGATTGCTGCGGAAAATGCTAGAGCCGGTCTACAGTAGCTATATGTGGATTTGTGAAGGGGCACGCCTTGAGGCGTGCCGTAAGAGGCGGATAGAAACTCGGCTTCAGCCGCTGAGGGAATCTCCCTCGGGGCCTAAAGGCCCGTTTTTGGGTGCGGATGTTAACGGCACGGCTGGAAGCCGTGCCCCTTCACAACCTGGACATGCCAACAGCAGATGTGCTCTAGCCGCCGTTCTTTGCTTCGTGTTGCTGGCAGGCACGCTGCCCGCGCAGCAGTCCGCGCAAACGCCCTACACCCTTAAAGCCCGCAGCGAGGTCGTGCTGGTTAACGTCACCGCGCGCGACAAGAAGGGAGCCTTCGTCAGCGACCTTACCGCCGACGATTTCACCGTGCTCGAGGACGGCAAGCCGCAGAAGGTCACATCGTTCGATATCGAGAACACCGACGCCGCGCCCGAAACTGCAGCCGGTCCCGCACAGACCGCCGTGCTCACCCTGCCCAAGCCCCACGCCGAAGCGAAGCCGGCGGAAGTCCAGCCGCCATCCGCGCTCAAGGACCGCCGCCTGCTCATCCTTTTCTTTGACTTGAGCGCCATGCAGCCCGACGAAATCGACCGCTCCACCACCGCCGCCCAGAAGTACGTCGATCAGCAGATGGCTTCGGCCGACCTGGTGTCGGTGGTCTCACTGGGCAGCACGGTGCGCGTGGAGCAGGACTTCACCAGCGACCGGGCGCTGCTCAAGCAGGCGCTGGACCGGCTGAATCCCTCGTCCGGCGCGGGTTTCGAAGAGGGCTCTACCGGCACCACCGAAGGCACGCCCGATACCGGCGCGCCCTTCACCGCCGACGACACCGAGTACAACATCTTTAACACCGATCGCCGCCTGGAAGCCTTGCGTACGGTTGCCGCTGCCGTCTCCCGCATCGACCAGAAGAAATCGCTGATTTACTTCTCCAGCGGGATGGACCGTAGCAGCGGTTCGGCCGTAGGGACAACCGGGATCGAGAACCAGTCGGAGTTGCGTGCCGCCATCAACGCCGCCGTGCGCGCCAACCTCGCCATCTACACCCTGGACATTCGCGGGCTGCAGGCGCTGGTCCCCGGCGGCGAGGCGCAGTCGGCCAGCCTGCGCGGCATTGCTCCCTATTCCGGCCGCGCCACCATCAACGCGCTGAATTCGAATTTCACCACCCAGGAGACCCTGGTTACGCTGGCCGGCGACACTGGCGGCCGCGCCTTCCTCGACAGCAACGACTTCGGCCAGGTGTTCAAGCGTGTGCAGGAAGACACTTCGATCTACTACATGCTGGGCTATCACAGCACGAATCTTGCGCGCGACGGCAAGTTCCGCCGCATCGTGGTGCAGGTGAAGCGTCCCGGGCTCAAGCTCGAGTACCGCCGCGGATATTACGCACCCGCCGATTTCCAGCACGCCAACCGCGCGGAACGAGAGCTTCAGTTGGATGAGGAACTGGCGTCTGACCTGCCCACTACCGATCTGCCGGTCTATCTCGCCACCGGCTATTTCCGCCTGGCGGACAACAAGTTCTTCGTGCCCATCTCGCTGGTGGTCCCCGGTTCGCAGATCCCATTCACCCGCGGCGGCGACCAGGACCGCGCCACCCTGGACCTCATCGGGGCAGTCAAGGATAGCAGCAACAAACGTCCCATCACCACGCTGCGCGATACCGTCAAATATAACGTGGCGGGATCGCAGGAGGTCCGCCGCAAGAACGTGCAGTACAACAGCGGCTTCGTGCTGCCCGCCGGCAAGTATCACCTGAAGTTTGTGGTGCGCGAGAACCAGAGCGGGCGCCTGGGATCGTTCGAGACCGACCTCATCGTCCCCGAGCTCAAAACCGTGCCGCTGAAGATGAGCTCGGTGGTGCTGGCCAGCCAGCTCCAGCCCGCGCCCAAGCGCCGCAACGAAAGCCCGCTCATCCGCGACGGCTCCGAGCTCATCCCCAACGTGACCCACGTGTTTTCCTCCGGGCAGCACCTTTATCTTTATTACGAGGTCTACGATCCGGCACGGCAGGCGGCCGGCAAAACCGCGGAGAAGCAGCCGGAGATCCGCCTGCTGACCAACGTCGCGTTCTTTTCCGGCAAAATAAAGACCTACGAGACGCCCCTGGTCGAAGCCCAGCAACTGAATGCTCCCGACCGCAAGGCTGCGGTCTTTCAGCTTGATGTTCCACTCACGTCGCTCAAGCCCGGGTTCTACACCTGCCAGGTAAACGTGATCGATGACGCCGCCGGGCGCTTCACTTTCCCGCGGTTGGCGTTGCTGGTAAGACAGTAGGGACGCGTTTTACCGGCACGAAATGCCGGGCTCGCCATGTACAATACCGCCAGCCTCGGAGAGCCCGCGTCCGAGCCCACTTGCGGAGGCAGGAAAGCATGTCCGATGAACTGGCGGAAAAAGTGGTATCGGTGATCGCCACCAGCAAGCGCATTCCCCGCGAGCAGGTCTCGCTGGAAAGCACGCTCGAAGATCTCGGCATGGACTCGCTCGACCAGCTCAATCTTCTGTTTGCGCTGGAGAGCGACTTCAACATTTCCATTCCTGACGACGAAGCCAAAGCCATTCGCACCGTGCGCGAGATGGTCGAGGGGGTAAGGAGGCTGGTCGCTGGCGCCTCCGGACAGTCCGCCGCCTCGGTCGCATAGACCATGGCGCCGCGCAGAGTGGCGGTCACGGGCTTGGGCGTCATCTCCCCGCTCGGCCACGACGTTTCCTGCTTCTGGAATGCCCTGATCGCTGGCCAGTCGGGAATCGGACCCATCAAATCTGTGGACCTCAGCAACATACGCTTCCAGAACGGGGCCGAGGTCCGCGATTACGATCCATCGCAACACTTCGAACCTTCGCAAGCCGACCTGCTCGACCGTTTCGCCCAGTTCGCGCTGGTGGCGGCCCGACAGGCGATCCGCGATTCCGGAATCGTCTTCACTCCCGAGTTGCGCCAGCGGACGGCCATCATCACCGGATCGTCGGTGGGCGGGCAGTCCACGCAGGATACGCAGTTCTGGGCGGTATACCGCAACCACTCCCCGCGCGTCCACCCGTTGACCATTCCACGGATCATGCCCAATGCCGGCGCCAGCCACATCTCGATGGAGTTCGGAATCTCGGGGCCGGCCTACACCGTCTCGACTGCTTGCGCTTCCTCGAATCACGCCATTGGGCAGGCATTCTGGATGGTGCGCGAGGGCGCGGCGGAACTGGCGATCGCCGGTGGCAGCGAGACCCCGTTCAGCTTCGGCTTTCTGAAAGCGTGGGAAGCCATGCGCGTGGTCGCTCCCGACACCTGCCGCCCGTTCTCTCGCGACCGCCGCGGGTTGATCCTGGGCGAAGGCGGAGCCATGCTGGTGCTGGAACCGCTGGAGCGCGCGCAAGCCCGCGGCGCGCCCGTGTACGCTGAGATCGCCGGCTTTGGGATGTCGTCGGACGCCGGCCACATCACCACACCTTCCACCGACGGTCCGGCTCGCGCCATGACCGCGGCTTTAGAGGACGCTCAAATCAGCCCGGAAGCTGTGGGCTATATCAGCGCGCACGGCACCGGGACGCCCAGCAACGATCCCACGGAAACCCGCGCCATCCGCCAGGTGTTCGGCACCCACGCCGAGAAGCTGGCGGTCAGTTCCACCAAATCCATGCACGGGCACGCGCTCGGTGCGGCGAGCGCGCTGGAAGCGGTGGCCACCGTTCTCGCGCTGCGCAACGCGATCCTTCCTCCTACCGCCAACTTCACCACGCCCGACCCGGAGTGCGATCTCGACGTGGTGCCCAACCAGTCGCGCCCGGCCGAAGTCGAGTATGCGCTGTCGAACGCGTTCGCTTTTGGGGGACTGAATGCAGTGGTGGCGTTCCGGCGGCTATAGGGTTCCATAGAATGTACAGCTCCAACCCTGTCACCCTGAGCGAGCGCGCCTGACCCTTCGACCTCGCTCAGGGCAAGCCTTTGGCGCGCGAGTCGAAGGGCCCCTATTCCAAAGATACGGCAGGGTAGGGGTGCTTCGACTCGTGCGGGCAAAAGCGGTCCGCCCTCGCTCAGCATGACAGAGGGATGGTCAGCTTACTTCAGCCCTGCACTCTCCGCCGCCAGCACCGCGATCGCCGACCAGTCTTTATCTCCCAGCCCGCGCGAGACCCCAGCAAGGAACCGGTCGTGAAGCACGCCGGCGACGGGCATGGGCACGTTGGCGGCGTCGGCGGCGGCCAGGATCAGCCGCACGTCCTTGGCTGCCAGCCGCAGGCTGAACCCGGCAGGCTCGTACTTCTGTTGCGCAATGATCGTGCCGTAATTCTTGGCGAAGGGCGCAGTGAAGAAGCTGTTGGTCAGAATATCCAGACACTGCTGCGGATCCATACCGTACTTACGCACAAACGCGAATGCTTCTCCTAGTGACTCCAGGGTTGACATGATCAGGAAATTCCCGCCCAGCTTGAACACGTTGGCGGTGGACGCATCTTCGCCGAGGACGAACGTCTTCTGTGCCATGGCGCTGAACAGCGGTTCGCATTTTGCGACTGCCGGTTTCGGCCCTGCGGCCACGATGAACAGCTTGGCGGCCTCGGCGACCTCGGGGCGCCCGAACACCGGCGCGGAGACGTAAGCCGTCCCATGCCGGCCATGCGCTTCCATCAGGTTGCGCGAGAGTTCCACGCTGATCGTGCTCATCGAGACGTGGATCTGCTTCGGGCCGAGCTTCGCCAGCAGATCGCCGCGCCCGAGCAGCACCTCTTCGAGCGCGTGATCGTCGGCCAGCATGCTGATGACGACCTCGCCCGATGCAGTCTCTGCCGGCGACGAGGCGACCTTGGCTCCGTCGCGCGCCAGGTCCTCGGCACGCGCGCGCGTGCGGTTATACACCGTGACCTCGTGCCCGGCCTTGAGCAGATTGCGCGCCATGGCGCGTCCCATGACTCCCAGTCCGACGAACCCGACTTTCATTTTGGTTCTCTCCTGTCCTTGGCGGACCGTAAGAGTGTAAATGGGGTGGGGACTGGCCGCGAGCCGTTCACGACCGGCAACGGCAGGATGGTGTCAGTTGCCTTGGTGGCTGTGCGGGTCCGCGTCCTGGCCATAGAGCAACAGGTCGATCCCGTCGACACTGTGCTGGCTGAGCAACTTGTAGCGCCGCGCGTGCCAGGCGCAGAGAACCTCGCTGGCCATATCCATGTGTCCCGAGGCGCGATGCTCGTTCAGGAAGAGCCAAACGCGTTTGCGCGGAGGCGGCGGATTCTGGAAGACCTCCGCCAGAGGAGTCACCAGGAAATCGCGATAGCTCATCCGCTCGCCCGAGGAAGGGTGCAGGACCTCCGGGTCCTGGATGCTCTTGCCGGCCAGCGAGCGGTAGTACTCAAAGGTCATCCTGCCCGGGGCGGTGTAGAAGAAGACTCCATCGCCCGGTTCGGCATGGGCCAGGACGTACCGGCTGGCCGTGCGCCAATCGTCGCGGCCGACGTTGAAATCGCGCTGGTAGTAGGCGAACACTCCGTTCACGGAGAGCGCTCCCATCACCAGAAGCATCCCGAATCTCAAAACACGGTAACGCAAGCGCGCAATCCCGGCGGCGGCAAGCAGAACCGATGCAGGAAGACACAGGATCAGGTAGCGCGCGAGGAAAATTGATCGGAACTGGGAAGTCACCAGCACGGCTACAATCGGAAAGGTCAGCCAGATGATGAGGAAACTGTATCTCCAGCCGCCCATCCCAAAGGGCCTGACTGCTTTTGCCCTCCACCGGGCCCAGACGGCCAATATCCAGGCGAGGGCATAAAGCGCCAGCAGCGGGTATCCGCCGTTGCCGGCGAGCGACCGGAAGAAGTGACCCACAATAGCTGCGTTGGGGCGGGGCAGCCAGTTCATGGGCTGCGCGCCTGCCCTCCATATAAAAATGGCGACCGGCGACACGCCATAGGCAAAGAAACGGAACGATTGGAACCAGCCGGCGCCGTCCCTGTGCTGCCGGGGTAACGCTGCCATCGACAACCCGTGCGCCACCACCACCAGCAGACCATAAAAATGCGCATAGACGAGCAGCACGCTGGCGGCAGTGTAGAGCCACCAGTTTCGCGTCCGGGGCTCCTCAATCGCGCGAACGAAGAGCCAGGAGCACAGTGCGCTCAGGAAGACCAGCAGGGTGTAAGCGCGCGCCTCCTGCGAATAGCGCACGTGGAAGGCATTGACCGCGAGCAGCAGCGCCGCCAGGAGACCCGCGCGTGGCCGAAACAAACGTGCGCCGAGAGCATATACAACCGGGATGGCCGCCAGCCCGAACAGTACCGACAGGCTGCGAACGAAGAACTCGCTGATCCCAAACTTCAGCCAGAACTTCAGCAACAGGTAATACAGCGCCATGTTCATTTCCCGCTGCCACAACAGGTGCAGGAAGTTGAGCCAATCGAGCCGCGCGATCTCGACGCTGATTCCCTCGTCAAACCAGAAACTCTTATGGGCCAGCAGGTGGAAGCGAAGCAACGCGGCTGCGGCGAGCGTCGCCGCCAGCAGCAGGAGATGGCGATACTGCGAAACCCCGCCGGGCCGCTGCGGAGATACGGCTCGCACTCGCACGGTCCGCCAGGCGGTCTTGTGCGGACTCGCTTCCACCGGTTCGGTTGTGGCAGCCTTGCTGATGGGAAGGTCCTTAGGCGGCGAACGTGTCGCGGTCCTTAAGGACATTTTCATCCCGCGCCCGGGCCTGCTATCGCAGCTTTCGCGTCACTACGGCAGTCGTCGGTGCATGTACTCTCAGGTGTGGGGAAGCGTGCTGCATGGCATTGCGGCGAATGCGGGAAGAAGGGCAGGTTGCGCTATTTCAACCGGCGCATGCGCGGGTTAGGCTGGTATTCGCGCCCGACTTTGGCGCAGGGGATGAAACGGCCGCTCTGGTAGTAGCCGACCACGTCGGAGGTGAACGGCGTGCTGCCTTGCAAAGCATTCTCGCCCACGCCGTAGGCATCGACTCGGGCTCCGGCGCGCTCGAACTCGCGGATCCTCTCCGGATTGAAGCCACCGCTGACGGCGATCTTGACGCCCGTGCCGCCGGCTTCGTCCAGGCGCCGCCGCACAATCTCGACCAGCACAGGATTGACGCCCGTGAGCTTGTGACCCGCCTGCTCGACGGCTTTGTCCACCAGTGCAGCCGCGGTGTCCAGGCGCACGCCCGCGAGCGCCAGCCCGCGCTCCTTGAGCGCCTTGTAGACTTCGACCGAAGTCCGCGCGGAGTCGTTTTCGAAATCCACCAATGACCAGATCGGCTGATCGGGAGTGGCTTCGGCCAGCGCCAGCGTGGCGGCCACCGTATCTCCCTTGAAGGCGGCGATCAGCGCGTGGGGCATGGTGCCTACGGCGCCCGTACCGAAGGCGGTGGCGCCGGCGGGAGTGGAAGCCCCTATCGCGCCACCGACCCTCGCCGCATAGCCGTCGTATTCCTGCACCTCGGGCGCGTCGAAGCGGGCCGGGAAGAAGAGCACGGGCTTGCCGCTCGCGGCCTCGACCACGGCGCGCACGTTGGTCGCTATCCGGGTCATGCGCGATAGTAGCCCGAGGTAAACCGTCTCCAGTTCGACCAGTTCCTGGATCGGCCCGTGGAGGTGCAGCACGCTCTCGAGCGGCGCGATGCGATCGCCGTCCGCCAGTCCTTGGACTTCGACCTCAGGGCCAGTCTGCCCCAGCAGTTCCATGGCGTACTTGATTCCGCAGAGCACGGCGTCTCCGCGCTGGAAGACCTGGTAGACCACGCGACGGTTGTTGCCGGCGTGTGCGCAGGTGATCTGGGCGCGCGTGAAATACGAGTCCGTGTAGCGCGCTATTTCGTTCAACCTCATGCGGCTGGATATGTTACGCCTTTCGAAGTACCGAGTACCGAGTACCCAGCAAGGTGAAATGAAGCTGATACGAAAGCGGGTAATGAACTCGAACCCGAAGAAGGGGGCCGGAAAGGCAGGAGAGCCCGAAGCCAGCACCGGCTGAAGTCGAAGGGTGGTGTGACGGGACGGCGAGTGGTTCCCTCCCGCCGTCCCGTTGCCGCGAATCGCGATCAGACTCCCACCGCATGCAACCGGCGCCCCAAGGCACTCAAGGCGTAGTCCACCATCTCCTCTCGCAATCCTTCCGGGGTGAGCCCGGGCCAGGCAGACTCCAGATGTTTGCCGCCGTAGAAGTTCATATCGCTCTGCGGCGGGCGCATCACGCTCGGGATCAAGGGACGGAATTCCCGGATGGTGTCCCGAACCAGAGGAACGTAGCGGCCGGGATTTTCCGTGACTTTGTCCCTCAGATACTTCACGCCAAACAGCACGTGCCGAGACTCATCGCGGGTAGCCGCGGTAAAGCCCTGATAGAAGCCCCAGGTGCGGCCCCAGCGGCGGGCGCCCTCGAGCTGGTAGCGCATTCCCGTCAGGAACAGAGCGCCCTCCACAATCAGGTGATAGACGGTCACGAACTGCACCGTGGCGTCAACATCATCCGGATGCGAGGCCAGCCGCTGCGACTGCGCGGGGAGCCAGTCGTAGAACAGGTAACGATAGGCGGGATTCTCTTCCGCCGTGATGCCAATCTGGCTCACCATCTGCTGGAGATCCGGGGCATCGGCGCCCACCACCTCGCGCCAGTAGCGGTCGAACAGGATGGTGTGGCGGACCTCGTCGGTAAGTTGAGTGGCCACGAACGCCTCCACATCCTTGCTGGGCGATGCCCACACCAGCGGCGCCAACAGGCTGGCCACCCGCTCCTCGCCTGCAAAGAACATGCGCAGGCTCCAGATGCGCCGCTTCTTGGTTTCCGGCGACAGGCGCTGCCATTCCTCGCGGTCTGGCGAAAAATCCAATTCATACGGCGACCAGGCTTGCTCCACCGATTTTCGGTAAAGATCCAGATAGGAGGGAAGCTTCTTGGCGCCGCGCTCCACCACCGCCAGCACATCGTCGATGTACAGGCTGCTCATGGATCCCAGCGCTGCCGAGCCGACCTGCTGTTCAACCTGCTCGTCGCTTATCTGCCGAACTTCTAACATGACCACACCCCCTTTGGTGTTGAATTCGCGCAATTTATCACTGCAGGAAGCGGGCAGTCAAACCGGCCACGCCGCAACTTGGCATTGACCTTATTCCCGGGCAGGCGTAGCGTGTTTTGTCGCACTCAAACTATTGCGGAAAGGAGTATCTGCCATGTTCGTCCGCGTTGTCGAAGTGAAAACCAAGCCCGGAAAGGCCCGCGAGGTTTGCAACACGCTGCACGAAAAAATCCTCTCCACCCTAAAGGCACAGCCCGGTTTTGTGGATGAGTTGGTGCTGGTGTCGGATGCAGAAGGCATTCTGGCGATGAGTTTCTGGAAAACCAAAGACGATGCCGAACGGTACAGCCGCCAGGACTATGGCCAGGTCAGCGATCTGATTCAACATCTGGTCCACAAGAAACCGACGATCCACGCCTACGACGTGGAGACCTCGACCTGCCACAAGATCACCAAGGGCCAGGCGGCCTGAGCCTCAATCCGGCCAGATCGTAAGCGCGGTGTCGCTGAGGATGCGCCGCTTGGCCTCGTCCGGCAACGGCAAAGCCCGGAAAGCATCCAGCCCCTGCTTGAGGTCGTGCACGCCGGGGCCGGGCCAATCGGTGCCAAACAGCGTCTTGTGCGCGATCTCCGGCAGCCGGGGGAAGTAGCTGAGCAGGGAAGCCGGTGGAATGCTGCTGATGTCCAGGTAGACGTTGGGATGGCGGCGCACCAGGAAGAAGGCCGTGTCCATCCACAACGGGCGGCCGCCGTGCGCCAGCACAATCTTCAGTTGCGGAAAATCAACCGCCACATCATCCACATACATTGGGTCCCCGTACTTGTTCCGCGCGCCGGGAAAGATTGAGGTGCCAGTGTGGAACATCACAGGTATGCCGTTGCTCTCCGCTGCCCGATACAGCAGTTCCAGCTCTTTCATCCCGTGGAGGTAGTCGTTGGGATAGAAAAGCTGGTGGGGAGGATGGATTTTGATCAGTCGTAGCCGCAGCCGAACGATCTCCTCGATGTCCGCTGTGACGTTGAGCGAATACCGCGGGTGCAGGCTGCCGCACGAGATCAGCCGCCGCGGGTCCTCTTTGACATACGTGGCGGCCATGGCATTGAGTCCCGGCGGATAGCCGGTGACCTCGGGCGCAGCGGAATTGATCAGCACGGCGCGGTCGAGTCCGGACCGGTCCATGTATTTCAGGAACGCCTTGGGCGAGCGCGTGAATTCCAGCACCTGGTCGAAATCGGGCTGATGCTTCCTCATCAATGCCAGAGAAGGCGGGTTCAGCAAAAGCTCGAACGGCTGGATGTGGATGTGGCAGTCGGTGATCAAGAAGCTTGCCGGCCAGTCCCAAACGCAGCCGACCGCAACGCTGAGACCGAACTGTGCTTCCTGGGATCCGGCGGCACTCCAGGGGGCTCGGCCGTGGAGGGCGCCATGCCGGCGATCCTCTCCAATTCTGCCCGGTTCTTCACCAAGAGCATGGTTCGGGTCAGATTCGCCAGTTGCTTCTTGCGGAAGCTGGCCAGCGCACGCGTGACCGTCTCGCGTGAGGCGCCAATGGCCTGCGCGATTTCGTCGTGGGTCAAATCCAGATCCACTCGCAGGGTGTCGCAGCCGTCCTTCTCGGAGCCATTCTCGGTGGAAAGCGCGAGCAGGAAACGGGCCAGTTTCTCGCTGGCGGAGTGTGAGAAGCGGACGGAACCGACCTGGCTGTAAGCTTCATGGCAGGTGCGGCTGAGCCGCTGCGCCGCCGCCACACAAGCTTCCGGATTGTTGCGCATGAGGCGCAACAGGTCCTCACGCTTCACAAAGCTCACGCGGCTGGCCTGCAGGGTCTGGGCTGTCATTTCGTAAGGAGCGCCGGTGATGCAGTTGTGCAGCCCCAGAATCTCGCCGGGGTCGATGATCTTGACAATCAGTACCCGTCCTTCGCGGGAGCAGACGGTGAGCTTGACGTGGCCTTGGGAGATCAGGTGAACCCCGCGGGGCACATCGCCTTCCATGAACAATATGGCGCGCGACGGCAAGGAACAGACAAATCCTTCCGCCTCCAACTGCCTGGCGAGGCAATCGGCAGGAGCCTCAGAGTCATGAGGGAAACTCATGTGGCGCCTCCTTGGGAGTTTTCCACAGACGTAGTGGAGTGGTTAGTGATGCGTAAGGTAACACGATTGTGACCCCTGCCAATATTTTTTTTGCTCCCGCGCACGATAAAAGATTCACCGGGTCAATAACTTAGTTCAGTTGCTGCCGGGCGGAGGCAGAGACTCGCAGTGCCGAGCGCCGCCTGGCGTCACACCAACTGTGACAGCAATCAGCGCGTTGCGCCTGGCCCCGGACATGCTCCGATGCCGGCCGCGCGCGGAATGACGGCGGTCACAGCTTCCCGTGATCATCGTCACAGAGCGATCTTGGGAGCAGCAAGATAATGATTCATTCACCCCGCACCGGCGCGCGCGGTGACGGATTGGCCGAAACCCGCGTGGCCAGCGGTTCGGGGCGAGGCCGGGTACATTGACGCCTCATTCACCTATGGTCGCAAGTATCGGTCGGGCGGAGCGGCAGGCCGTCCTGCTCGCTCCTGCCGGTAGTCTGGACGCGGCGGCCCAGGCGTTCGCGGCCGGCGCGGATGCGGTTTATGCGGGATTGAAGGGTTGGAGCCGTGGCGGGGCTCGGGGTGAACTGGACCGCGAGCAGTTGCGCCAGTGCATCGAGCTGGCTCAACGGCTGGGACGGAAAGTCCAGCTTGCGCTCAACATCATTCCCCGGTCTGCGGAGCGCGAGCGCCTGCTGGAAGAACTGGCCGAAGTGGCGAATTGGGGGCTGCACGCCGTCATCGTCAACGACCTCGGCGTGATGCGTGACATGCGGCGCAAGCTGCCGAAGCTGGCCATCACCGTCAGTATCGGCTGCGGAGCACTGAACCTGGATGACGTGCTGTTTTACCAGGACCTGGGCGCGAGCGCCGTGGTCCTGCCGGGATACCTGGACCCGCGCGAGATCGCGGCGATCAAAGCCAAGAGCTCGATCGCCCTCGAGCTGATGCTGCACATGGTCGAGGAGTTCACGCAGTTGGGCAGGTGCTGGATGCCAAGCTATTACCATTTCGCCGCGGCGGAGCGGATACAACCGGCGCCGCGCCTGGCCGGCAGCGTGAAACGCGGGGGAGTGGGCACGTGTTTTCGCATCTGCCAGCAGCCATGGAAGCTGTTTCTCGACGGCGCAGAGGTTGATCACCGGGTTCTGCCCAGCCGGCAAGTCAGCCGCCTGGCGGAACTTGGGGAGTTCCTCGAGGCGGGTGTGGACGTGGTCAAGATCCAGGGCCGCAGCCTTTCTGCGGAGACGGTGGGCGCGGTCACGGGCTGGTATCGTTCCGCACTGGACGCCTGGAAATGTGGCGGCAGGGTGGATTGGGACGCTGCGGTGCTGCCCCCAATGTGGACTGTACAAGGACGCTGAATGCATACCTTCGAGCTGAATACGACAATCTCCAACCTGCGCAGTCTGCGCGAGACCGACCTGAACGCGTATGACGCGGTTTATCTGGGCAACATTTATTGCCGTACCTTCCAGGAAAACTTTCTGGAGCGCCTGGACGATCTCCGCGAAGGCGTTGCCCGCGTGAAGGATCACGGCTTGCGCGCCTATGTGACCTCCTATGGCGCGCCCCGCAACGACGCGCTACCGAAAATACAGAAGGCTCTGGAGACAGCGGCCAGCGCCGGCGCCGACGCCATCGAAGTGCACAACCTCGGCGTGCTGCGCATGGTCCATGAGCAGTTTCCAAACATGGCGGTACACATCGGCGGTTTCGCCAACGTCTACACCGATGCGGGAGCGGCGGTGCTGAAGGAGCATGGCGCGGTTCGCTTCACCCCCAATTACGAGATCAGCCTGGAGGAAGTCAAAGCCATCGCTGAGAACGTCGGACTGCCGGCGGAGATCCTGGTCCACGGCAAGATGCCGTTGGGAATCTCCGATTACTGTTTTCTGCTGGAGTATGAAAATAAGTGGGCGGAGAAGTGCCCGACCGTGTGTCAGAAGAGCCTCTTCCTCCGGCAGGAAGACTGGGCCATGCGGTCGGTCGGTAAAGGCGTGCTGAGCGGCAAAGACGTGTGCATGCTCGAGCACTTGCCCGCACTGCTGGCTGCCGGCTGCACGATATTTAGGGTCGAGGCCGCCTACGAGACGCCCGCCTACCGCAGCAGTATCGCGAACGTCTATCGCGCGGCGCTGGAGCGCATTGCCGCCGGCGACGGAACGGTGGATGAGTTGGCATGGCATACCGTCCGCCAGCACACGGCGGTTGGGTTATGTAATGGTTTCTATTTCGGACGCACGGGTAGCGAATATGTCGGCAACCAAGGCGCCCTGGCCGAGGTTAGCTGGGTGGCGACGAGGTGAGTGATGGTAGAGCTACTGGCACCTGCGGGTACTCTGGAAATGGCGAAGGCGGTGGTGGAGAACGGCGCCAACGCCGTCTATGTTGGGGCCCGGGGCTGGAGCCGCCGGCGCGATGCCTACGAACTCGCTGACGGGCAAGTGCGCGAGGCCATCGCCATCGCCCATGCCGGCGGAGCCAAGCTGCGCGTGGCCATCAACACCAACATGCAGTCGTCGGAGATTCCCGCGCTGCTCGCGAAGATGGAAAGGTTCGTCGGCTGGGGCGTGGACGGGGCCATCATGACGGACGTGGGCGCCATCGCCCAGGTACACCGCCGCTTCCCGCATCTGGTTATTCATGCCAGCATCGGCGCCAATATCCTGAACGACCAGGACGTGAAGTTTTACCAGGCCATCGGCGTTTCCCAAGTCGTGGCGGACACCAAGCTCACACTGCGCGAGCTGGTGGCGCGCAAGGCCGAGGGCGAGGTCGGCATCGAGGTCCTCATTCATGCCAACATGTGCTACACCTACCTGGGAAAGTGCTGGATGTCGCCCTATCACCGCCTGGAGCGCACCATCGATGATTTCGGCAAGGACCTGTTCCGCGGCAGCCCCAACCGCGGCGGACTGGATTACCGCGTCTGCCTGGAGCAGTGGCAACTGCACGCCGGCCAGGAATTGCTGGAACCACGGATCGCTCTCAAGAACGACGCCTTCTTCTACCTGGATGACATCCCGCCGCTCATCGATCTGGGCGTGCACTGCCTGAAGATCCAGGGGCGGGAGTATCCCGTGCCGCTGGTGGCCGAGATCGTCCGCTTCTATCGCGAGCTGATCGATGCCTGCGTCAGCAAGCCGCCGGACCGGGCCTTCGACCTTGAGCCGTGGCGCGCGCGGTTGGAGGCGATCCAGGCCGAGCGCGATGCCCGCCGCAAGAACACCACCCTGGTGCTGCTGAACGAAGCTCGCCAGCCGGTCCCACGCCGAGCCTAACGGCGCAGAAACTGACGGACTCATCTCTCATCTTATTGGCAAGCTGATCCCTGCGAATTGTTGGGGAGGTGAGCGAGAGGACTGTGCTGCCACGGGACGGGGTGGTGGTCCCCGTACCGTGGCAGACATTCAGCCTAGGCAGGCACTCTTACCGGAGCCGCAGCATGGCTCGGAGCCGCTGGCCGGTGCGCTAGCAGCTCGGCGATCAGCGCGACCGCAGCCAGGCCAGCCGCGACGTAGAAGGCCATCTGGTAGTTGTGGTACTTGTCGTACAGCTTGCCGCCAATGCGGCCTCCCAGAAGACCAGCCACGCCCCAGGCCGTGAACAGGATGCCGTAGTTAATGCCCACGTTCTTGGTGCCCCAGAAGTCGGCTGCCGTAGAGGCGTTAACCGAAAGCTGAGTACCGTAACACCAGTAGACAATGAACAGCATGACGAACAGGGCCACCACATTGCCGCCCACTTTGTAGAGGATGGGCATGGAGACCATGGAGATGGCAATCATCAAGCGCAGCACGTTGATGCGGCCCAGGTGGTCGGACATCCAGCCGGACAGGATACGTCCGCTGGCGTTGCCGGCCGCGCCCACCACAAGGCCAAAGGCGGCCAGGGTGGTGCTGGGTATTCCCACGCTCTTGGCGAAGGGCACCAGTTGGCTGATGACCATCAGGCCGGCCGCACAGCCACAGGCGTATGCGATCCACATGAAGTACATCGTGGGGGTACGCAGCGCCTCGCCGGGCGTGAATTCATAGGTCGTAGCCACAGCCTTGGCCGCCGGCTTCGGCGTCCAACCCGGAACCTTGTATCCCGCCGGCGGGTTCTTCAGCAGGAAGGCGCCGATCATTGTCATCACGAAGAAGATTACGCCCAGGACTTGAAAGGTGGTGCGCCAGCCAAAGTGCGGCAGCAAGTAACTGGCAGCCAGCGGGCCGAAGATGGCCGAACCGCCGCCATAGCCCGCCACGGCCAGCCCAACCGCCAAGCCGCGTTTGTCGGGGAACCACTTGGACATGACAGGGATCGGGGTTGCGTAGCCAAAGCCGTTGCCCAAGCCTCCCAGCACGCCGAAGAAGATGAAGAACTTGGTCACACTGTCAGCGTAGGCGCAGAGGAAGAATCCCAGGCTCACCAAAATTGCGCCCACCACGGAAATCCCGAAAGGTCCTAATTTATCCTGCAGCCTTCCCGCGACGATAAAGGTCAACGCGAAGACCACCACGGCGATGGTGAACACCATCGATGTGTCAGCTCGCTTCCAGTGGAATTCCTTCTCCAACGGGGCTACAAAGACGCTCCACGCGTACAACGACCCTAAAGCCAGGTTCATCGACAAACCGCCCACCACCCGCCACCAGCGGCTGATGGACGTTCCGGACTGGAATGATTGTGCGCTGCTTGCCATGTGACTCTCCTTCGCGCTTTGGAATTTGGCACTGAAACGGGCCTGACATCATCATCAACGCCGGAAGGGCCACCGCGCCCGCTAAACCGGGCCGACACCCGACGTACCAGCTAACCCCTCCCAGAGTGCGCATCCGGGACCTGGACCGCGTAAAAACGTAATCCGCCACCGTCTAGAAGGCCGGCTTGCCCCATGAGCCCTCGATCCGGGGTGCGCGTTCGTAATCTGGAGCGGGGATGCGGGATTGTTAAGGAGAACAGGCCTTTGTGCAGTGACCGCCGTCACAAGCAATTGTGACAACCCCTGCTGGCCCTGGCAGCGAAGGCTCTGCTGCCCGCTTCGGGGAGTCCCATCCTCCCACCGTCCCTGCACCCGCCGTGAACCTCACATCCAATCACAAACGTTTGTGACAACGGTCACAGACAGGCGGGTAGCGCCCGAAGAAAATACCCCCGCTTTGCATCCCGGGACATATCCGCCCCCAGGAACCCGCTATCGCGTTTGAAAGGGATCGTGGCAAGAGACATTTCCTGTGCCCGCGCGTATGATGGCCAGCGGGTAAGGATACGAATTGGGGCCAGCACGTTTCCGGCTTCCAGGTTTACTCTCATGTGTTCGCGCTCACGGCGTGGCGCTCGTGTACGCGCCCTGCAGCAAATGGATCCAAACTGCGCACGACGGTTCGATTTTTCTGACGGCACTTAGGAGGCTAGACATGGCCGATACCAAAGTCCTACCTTGGCCGGCGGTACCCATCCTCAAGCCCGAGGAGGTTTATGCCGGGCTGAGCGATCAAGCCAAGGAGTATCCGCTTTTCCTGGAATCGATTTGTCGCCAGGAACACAACTTCGAAAAGCCGGAGGCGCTTTCCCGCATCCGCGTTCTCGATTGCACCACCGGCATGATGATCGGCCACTGGTGCTCCTCGCAGCTTTCCGAGCTGGGCGCGGAGGTGATCCAGGTGGAGCCTCCGGGCGGTGACCCGCTTCGCAAGCTGACTCCCTTCGGCCGCAAGGAGTACATGTTCAAAGATAAGGAGAGCGGCGAGGAGTGCGGGGCGCAGTTCCTGCACGAAATGCGCAACAAATTCTCCGTCACCTTGAACCTGGAGACCGAGCAAGGCCGTGAGCTGCTCAAGCAGCTTGCCGTGCAGGTGGACGTAATCATCGAGAATGCTCCGCCCGGACAATGGGACAGTTGGGGCATCGGCTACCGCCAGCTCCGCGAACTCAATCCCAGGCTGATCTACTGCTGGGTGGGCCAGCGCGGCCAGTGGGGCCCGCTCAAGGACAAGCCTGGCATGCTCGACCCGGTGGCCCAATCGGCGTGCGGGTTCGTGCACGGCACCGGCGATCCCAAGGAGTTCGGCGGGCAACCCACGCGCTCGGCTCTGTGGATGGCCGACCACGTCGGTGGCAGTTCGGCGGCGATGGGAATCCTGGCGGCACTGCTGTACCGGGAGAACGTCAGCGGCGAAGGCCAGTTCATCGAAGCCACTTCCGCGGAGGCGATCATCCGCATCCTTGACTACAGTTGGGCGTGGTATTCGATGGATGGCAGCATCCGTCCGCGCTTTGGCAACTGGGATCTGGCCATCAACATCTACGCCGTCAATCCCTGCAAGGACGGTTACATGATGGTGGGCGGCGGCCACGATCGCCTCTGGTACCGCATCTGGCGCACCGTGGGCGATGCCAATCCGGAGGTCGAAGAAGACATCCTGGGCGATCCGCATCTGCGGGAAGTGGCCGATCGGCTTGCCTACAACCAACAGGTCAAGACCTACACCATGCTCTGCGAGTGGCTCAAGGACAACGCCCGCAGCGAGGCCGAGGCCAAGCTGGGCAAGCAGCAGGTGGCCTCGGGCGGCGTGCTTTACGTCAACGAAGTGGCCGAGTATCCGCACTTCAAGTACCGCGGCCACGTCGCCGAGACCGATTCGCCACATTACGGGAAGATCCTCTACGGGACCACTCCCTACTTGCAGCACAAGACGCCCGGCCGGCTGAAGTGGCTGGGCCGTCCCACCGGCTACGACAACCAGGATATCTACCGCCGGCTGCTGGGCTTCACGCGTGACGATTTCGCCCGGCACCAGCAGGCCAAGGTAATTTGAGGCAGGAGGAA
Organism: uncultured Acidobacteriota bacterium; assembly: GCA_963808725.1. Classification (GTDB taxonomy): domain Bacteria; phylum Acidobacteriota; class Terriglobia; order Terriglobales; family Acidobacteriaceae; genus JAHFUA01. Next base: position 580,025 of record CAWEGO010000001.1, read on the forward strand.
CACTCATGGCAACGACTGCAACCAAGAATGGGCAGAGCTTCGAGGAGTTCTGCCAGGAGACGTTCAACCCCAAGAAGGAATTCACCAAGCCGGAAGCCCTGAAGGGGTATCGCGTCCTGTCGTGCACGCAGTACATCCTGGGCCCCTCCTGCGCTTCCTACTTCGCTGAGTTGGGCGCCGAGGTGATCAAGATCGAAGCTCCGCGGCGCGGCGAAGCCATGCGTCACACCACGCCGTTCAACGAACCCTTCCTCTATCCGCTTTCGCGGTGGGTTCCGGAGCGCGGGACGGGCTTAGGGTTTGTCGGTGCGAACCCCAACGAGTACTTCATCTCCGTCGATTTCCACCGGCCGGAGGGCCAGGCGATCGTCAAGAAGCTGGCCGCCAAGTCCGATGTTTTCGTGGAGAACTATCGTCCGGGCACCTTTGACCGCTGGGGCATCGGATACCGGCAGCTCAAAGAAATCAATCCGCGCCTGATTTACTGCTGGCTGGGCGGATTCGGAGGCTGGGGTCCGGGGCGCGTGCGCGCGTCCTATGACATCCTCGGCCAGGCCCAGGGCGGCAACTTCGGGATGACCGGTAAGCAGGAGATCTTCGGCGGCGCGCCGGCCAAGCACACCATCTGGCTGGCCGATTACTGGGGCGGCATGATGGGCACCACACAAGTCCTGGCGGCGCTGTACTACCGCGACAAGATCTCGGGTGAGGGGACCTTCACGGAATACTCCCAGGTTCACGGCGTCACCCGCCAGTTGGAGTATGCCCTGCCGCTCTATGGCCGCCATGGCATCACCCGCGAGCGCTGGGGCAACTGGGACACCCAGCTTTGCGTGCACGGCATCATCAAGTGCGGCAAATCCTCCTACCCTACTTCCGAAAACCCGCAGGAATCAGAAGAAGGCTACATTATGGTCAGCGCTTACTCGGACCAGGACTTCGCTCGCCTCTGCCACACCGTCGGGGACAGCAGCCTGGCCAGCAAGTACGCCAAGGCCGACCTCCGCATCAAGCCCCAGAGCCAGATGGAAATCTATCCTGCTCTGGAGAAGTGGGCGGCGGACAAGACCAAGGAGCAGGTGGCGCAGATTCTGGACGCGGCTAACATCATCAACCAGCCGGTCTGGAACGCCAAGGAGGTCGCCAACCAGCCTCACTTCCAGCAGCGCGGAGCGGTGCGCTGGCTCGACGATCCCATGTACGGCGATCTGCTGCACCAGGGGCCGTCCTACCACATGTCGCACACTCCGCCGCGCCTGAAGTGGGCCTTGAAACCGGTAGGCGCCGACAACGAGTACGTCCTCGGCAAACTGGCGGGCTTGAACACAGACGAGATCAAGCGGCTGGAAGAATCGGAGTGCATCTAGGAGACCAACTATGCTGCTCATATGTCCGAAGTGCAAGACTAAGAACTTCCTCGATCCTTATCCCTTCTGGAATTTCAAAGGGACGACCAAGTGCGCCGGGTGCGCCACCATTTACCGCCTGGAGACCTCGAACGGCGCCTGTGTTGCTGGCCCGGAGGCGGCCAGCGGCAACATAGACCTGCTGCCCGGCTTCGCCGAGAAGCAGGATTACACCGGGATTGACGGACCGGGGCTGACTCGCCCGGCGCCGCGCGCGCGCAAGGACTCGGTGTGCAAGCCCATCCCCATGAGCAAGAACGTGCGTGGCAATCCCATCAGCGGTCATCCCTTGAAGAAGGACGAACTTATCGGCAGCACGGCGAAGTTCATGGTTGCCGGAGCTCATTAGAACTGGAGGCAATATGGCCCACTACAACGCGAACTGCCTGTGCGTCCATTGCAAGCACATGCGCCCGGCATTGGATCCCAACATCCAGAAGGCGTACCTGGGAAAATGCACGAAGCGCGAATGGCCGTTTACCCTGGCCATCACCCTTCAGGGCTGGACCGAATGCGATGTTTTCGAGGAGAGCGGCCAGAAGTACGTGCCGCCTGACCCCGCGATGGCCAAGGCCGCGGCTGCTGCGGCTGCCGCCAAAGGGCCGAAGCGCGTCGAGTTCTACTACTCGACCGTCCAGAAGCCCGGCGAAACCTTCCCCTGCGACATTAATCGCGCGCTGGAGCTGGTGAAGAAGTTGCAGGCCGGCGGGGTCGAAGCCAAGGCCACGGATATGGCCGGCGTCAAGGATCCGTTCCCGATTTATCACAAATCGGTGAGCGGTCCGGATGCCTCCGTGCGCCCGGTGTTTGGCTTCAAAGGCGCTCTGGTTCCGGACTTCGGGACTACGGTGCCGGCGCTGCTGGTGTTCGAAGGAGACCGCTATCCGACGATGGCGTTCCCCCGCACCGACCAGAAGCGCGGGACCATTCGTGTGGAGCAGGCGCTCGAGGACCTGCTCGCCGAGTGCGGAGCACCCGCCAAGGCCGTGGCGCGATAACCAAGGAGGGACATCTCATGGCGGAATATCTGCCTCCACGCGAAACGTGGCCGACGCGCATCTACACGCTGCCGGAGTTCCAGTCTTATGCCGAGCGCTTCAACCCCACGGAAGAGCTGCTGGGCAAGCAAGTGGCTGCCGGCCGCGGCGATCGCACGGCGGTGCTGTTTGACGACCAGAAGCTGACCTACAACCAACTGCTGGCCCAAGCCAACAGGTTCGGCAACGCACTACGCGAGCTGGGAGTAGAAGAAGGCGATCGCGTGATTCTGCGCACCCCCAACATCCCTCCGGCACTGGTGGCCAACTTCGGAATCCTCAAGCTGGGAGCCGTGGTCACTCCCACCTCACCCCTGTTCTCTCGCACTGAAATCGCGCATGTGGCCAACGATTCCGAAGCGGTCGCGATTGTGGTTAGCGCCATGCTGCTGGGCGAAGTTGAGGCAGCCCGGGAAAACTTCAACACTGTCAGCAACATCATCGTGATCGGCGGCGATCCGGCGGAGATCAAGGCCAAGGGATTCCGGCCTTATGCCGAGATGGTGCAGGCTGGCTCGGCGCAACTCGATCCCGTGCTCCGCAAGCGCGAGGACGTTGGCCTGCTCTTATACACCTCGGGCACCACCGGCCGTCCCAAGGGCACCGTGCATTTCGTGGAGGAGTTGCTCGTCATCCCGGATAGCTTTGGCAAGTACGGCTGGCGGGTGACGGAGAACAACGTCATCGGAGGCTCGGCGCCGCTGGCCTTCGGCGCGGGATACTCCAGCTATGCGACTATTCCTTTCCGATTCGGAGCGGCGGCTTCGCTGATCGCCAAGTTCGAACCGGAGAAGATGTTCGAGACCATCCAGAAGCACCGCATCTCCATCCTGACGCTGGCCCCCACCGCCTACCGCAAGATGCTCCAGGTGCCGGACGCCAACCGGAAATACGACCTCAGCAGCCTGAAGGTGTGCACCGGCGGCGGCGAGAGCCTCACCGCTCCCACCTACCACGCCTGGAAGGAAAAATTTGGGCTGGATATTTTTGAGGGACTGGGCACGACGGAGATGATGTACGTCTTCGCCTCCAACGTGGTCAGCCGCAAGGCGAAGGCCGGTTCCTTCGGCCAGGCTGTACCCGGCTACGAACTCCAAGTGGTGGACGAGAACGGCAATCCGGTGGCAGCCGGCAACATTGGCCACTTCATGGCCCGTGGACCGACCGGGACCATCTACTGGCGCGATCCCGACAAGCAGCGCCATGCCATCACCAAGGACGGCTGGAACCGCGCTGGCGATTTTGTGTACGTGGATGACGACGGTTATTTCTGGTTCGTTTCCCGCGAGGACGACATCATCAAGAGCTCGGCCTACCGCATCGGACCGGAAGAGATCGAGGTCGAGCTCGCCACTCACCCGGCGATACTCGACGTGGGCGTAATCGGTGTCCCCGACGAGATTCGCGGCCAGATCGCGAAGGCCTTCGTGGTGCTCAAGCCGGGCTCCACCGCCACTCCGGAAGAGCTGATCGCGTTCTGCCGGGATAAGATCGCCACCTACAAGCTGCCGCGCGAGATCGTGATCGTCAACGAGCTCCCGCGCACGCCTACCGGCAAGCTGCTGCGGCGCGTGCTGCGGCAGCGCGAAGTCGAGCAGGCCAAAGCCGCTTCCTAGGCTTCCCCGCACTCGGAGAAGCTGGCACCTACCGCAACCGGTTGCGAGGACGGACCGGCGCGCCGCTGGCCTTTGGTATCCTTGATGGTCTAATCAGGCCATCCTCGACATAAGGTCCTTTCTCACGAAGGAGGCCCAGATGGTAGCAACGGCAACGGCTCCTGACATCAGTAAGACCGTCGAAGCAATTGATGAAATGGTGGAACGCATCAATCGCTTCAAGGCGGACCCTCAATTCACGCAGGAGATGGAAAAGCGTACCCGCTTGGTGCCGGACTTCAATTTAAGGGACGAAGAGATACTGCAGCGCTTAATACTTCTCATTGCCTACAGCAATGCCGCGAAGGCCTCGAAGGTGACATGCCTGGTAGAAAGCGAGGTGTTCAAAACGATTTTTGTGAACTACTCCATTGAGAAGGCAGTCGAACTTCTAGCTAAAGACATCGTTCGCGACCACTGGTCTGAACTCAAGGCCATTCGGTTCAAGTATAAGGTTGACGCTATGGTGCGTTGCGCTAGCTGTCTCCTCGCGGTCCGAGAAGGATACGGCTCATTTATGAAATATCTCAAGGATGTGGGACTGCCAAAGTCCATCAAATCGGAGTCCGACATTCAAGGTTTTTGGGAAGGCTTTAGCCGCATTCGGGCCTACTTTTTAGAATTGCACCTTCCCTACTTTGCGAATTTCACCAGTCTCTGTCACCTACTGTTGGACCTTGGCTTTGGCTGCGCAAAGCCAGACAGTGCCGTAATGAAGGCTGCGGTAGGCCTGGGTATTGTTCCCTCGCCGCCCAAGCAAAAGAAGAATTCCGAAAAGAGCCGTGCGCATCCGGAAGAGAGCCTAAAGACAGTCGTCGAAACCATCCAGACTTATGCTGTTCTCAAGAACACCCGGGCACCCGTCGTGGACTTGTATTTTCTCATCCGTGGTGGCCAGTCCTGGGCAAAACCACTGGTACAACCCGCGTATTATGGCGGGGGAGGCGGCCCGTCATTTCCCTAGAATTTTTGCCAGCTTCTTCTGCCCCTTGTGCTTCGCGTGTACGCCTTTGGCGGGCATAGGGGGACTGGCCCGGGGTGCGATTGACACTGCCGAGGGGTCGGGATGTTCAAGGAACCGTAGAAGAGCTTCTACGGATGCCGACCAAAGGGCCGCCTGGTTAGGCAGACTGGGCTCGCGCTGCTTGGTGCGATCGCTCGCCACCGCTGTAATGCTCCCCCGCCCGTGACATCAATGCCTGACGGCGAGTATCATCTCTCACCTATGCCCGGCGAACTCGATCCTGACCGGCTCTGCCGCAACATCATCGACCACACTCCGGTCGCGGTTGTTTTCGGCGATCGCGAAGGCATCATCCGCCTGTGGAACTCCGGCGCGGAAACCATGTTCGGCTACACCGCTCAGGAAGCCGTCGGGCAGTCCATGGACATCATCGTTCCCGAGAAGCACCGGGCCAAACACTGGGAAGGCTACGACCGCGTCATGCAAACCGGCGTGACCAAGTACGGCCGGGAGGCTCTCGCCGTTCCCGCGCTCACCAAGAGCGGCCAGCGCATCTCTATCGAGTTCAATATTGCGCTGCTGCGCGACGATGCCGGCCAGGTGATGGGCGCCGCCGCCACCATCAGCGACGTGACCGCGCGCTGGGAGCGGGAAAAAGCTCTGCGCGCCCGCATGGCGGAACTGGAAGCCAAGGTCAAGGCGCTCGGCGGGACGGTAGAGGCCAAGGCTTCGGTCTAATTGCGAGGCAATCATGAATCTGGTTCGTATCAACGATCTCAAAGCCTCGGACGGTCACTCCATTCCCGCATTGCTGCTTACCCCCGACGCCGCTCCCCGTGGCGGCGCCGTAGTGATTCATCCTTATGGTGGCACCAAGGAGCAGATGCTGGGCGTCGCTCTCGGCCTGGTGGAGAGGGGAATCGCCTGCCTGCTGCCGGATCTCTGTGGCCATGGCGAGAACCACGCCGAAATCGGAGTGGGCATGTTGCAGGAGATGGAAGCTGGCGTCCACTACGCGCGCCGCTTCGGTCCAACCACTGCCGTGGGCATCAGCCTGGGTGGACGCCTGGCGCTGATGTCTTCCGCCGATTGTATGGTGGCTATTTCCCCGGCGGTGGTGGCCGAGATTTCGCCGCAGGGCAAATGGATGTTCGAGAATTTCCCCAGCCCCGCCGTCCGCGAGCCTTACTCCGGGTACGTGACCGAACTACTGGACAAGCTCGGTCCTGTGCCTCAACACACGCGTCCGTGCTTGCTGCTCTATTCCGAGCGCGATATCCCCATGATCCTGGAAGGCGCTGCCGGGCTGAAGGCCGGCTTGTCCGGCGCGGAGCTGCGCTTCGTCACCCGGGACGTCCGTCCCGACATCAAACACGATAACGGCCTGGTTCGTTACTTGCCGCGCTGGTTCAATCATGGTGAGCTGAAGTTCAATACCGAATGCGTCCAAGTAGCTGCGGAATGGGCGGCCGCGCACCTGCTGAGTACGCAGCACGCCTGACAAGTCCTCCTGGTTGAGCCGGGGGGCGGATGGGAGCCATATGAAATGGGAATACTATGATCGCATGATCGTTTTCGAGGACAGCGAGCAGGGCATGGTCAGCGGGCTGGATTCGTGGATCAACGGCGCCGGCGCCGAAGGATGGGAGCTGGTGAGCGCCGTCCCGCTGATCGCTCCCAACAAGGACGGCGTCGCCTACGGCACCATTGGCACGCACCTGGTGTTCAAGCGTCCCGTGGCCGAAGCCGCGCCCTGAGGTGAGGTGCTGTATGCCGGAATTGCACGGGCGCGCCCTGATCGAGAGCCGCTTTGGGCGTCTGGGCAAAGGGCTCGATGCGGTCGTCATCAACGACGCCGAGTACGATCTCGACACCCTGCTGGCCCGCATGGACCTAAAGCTCGAGGATACCTGGGCCATCGACATCGTAGTCGTCTCTGAAAACCTGTATTGTGTGCGCTACTACGATGGCCAGGACCAGCGCGTCGTCGCCCACGAATTTGATGGCGAGTTTCGCTTCGTCCAGGAAACCCGCGGTCACATCGCCGAATGGATCGGCGACGACAACTACTATAAGTGGATCAGCACCGCAGCCTTCCGTTGCCCGCTCGTCCCTGGGGACGACTTTTGATCTGACTGCGTATGCCTGAATTGCACGGCCGCGCCTTGATCGAAGCTCGCTTCGGACCCTTGGGCGCCGGTGCTCAGCGGGTGACCATCGCAGGGATCGACTACGACCTCCGCGCTTTACTTTCCCAGATTGGCGTCGAGTTCGACGACGCCAAGCCCATCGACGCCCTCGAACTGCCGGATCGCTTCGTCGTCCGTTACCTCGATGCCCAGGATCAGCGCGTGGTGGCGTACGAATTTGACGCCCAGTTCCACTGCCTCGGCGAAATCCGCGCCCACATCGCCGAATGGGAAGGCGACCAGGCCTATTTCACTGAATACAGCGGACACTAGAAGCCCGCACGCCAGCGCTGCGGGCCCCGGGGGCATGGCTGCCGCCGGAGCCCGCTGCTGGTAAGCCGAAGGGCTAAGGAACGCTAGCCGCCATTGCCGCCGTGATGTAAGCCTGAACGTCCATGTCGAGCAACAGACGTTCGGACTCAAGCTTCTCGGCTGCCGCAGTGACCAGATTCACGTAGGTCGCGTGATCGGGATAGCGTTCCTGGATTGACAGGCGCGGATCGCCAGCGGCGATACGTTCCGCCTGCGTCTCGAGGAACGGGATTCTCTGCCCGGAGGCATCGCACCCGTCCACGATGGGCACGGGCTGGCCCGCGTGCGAGGCGCGCCGCGCATAGCCGGTATAGGTCGCCAGCGGGACAGTGATATCCGGCAGGCGTATTCCGGCAATGTCGTTTCCGTCGGCATCGGTTTTGGGGACGAAGACGGGATAGGGCGTGCCCAGCAGAATCGGCGGCTGAACGCTGATGATCCCCTCGTGGAAGCGCGGTCCGAAATCGAACAGGTCGCCGGTATGCATGAGCCCGTTGAATTCGACTGCGCTGCCGGTTGCTGCCGCGGGGATGTTGGGGAAGCCCATGCCGGATTGCGGCAACGAGGGGACCAGCGTCCCACGGGCACGGGTCGGCACACGGTTATGTGGCGGCTCCACGCCCTTCGTCACCCACTCATCCATATCAATGGTGAGCGCGCGCAGGACGGCACTGGGAGTGAGCGGGTTCTGCGGCTGCGCGCAGATGCCGGCAGCCGTTCCCGCGCCGTGCGGCAGGCTTGACATCTGGTAATAGCGCACGTTCGGGCTGTCTTCGAGCCGAAGGTCATTGCCTCTCGTGTCCGTCGTCAGCATCGAACCGCCCTTCGAGTAGTACTCATTCTCGGAGTTCAACTCGATGATCTTGGGGCAGGTGTCGGTCTGCAGGCAGGCATCGAGGCGGCCTCCGGTCTGGCCTGTGACGTGGTCATGGATGGGTATGTCCGCCCAGGGGAACTGGAATTCCGGATCCCAGCGCGCGATGTGCTGGCGCGATGTCCGGGTGGGCTGGGAGAAGCGATAATTCATGTAGATGCCATCCCCGCCGCCGATCCAGTTGATCATCCCGTCAAACGCTTTGAAGTGATGGTCGCCCCAGTGGTCGCCCCAGCGATGGTCGCCGTCGCGGCCACTGTGCTCCGGCTCGTTGAATCCAAACAGAAGGAAGTCGCGCGTGGTACGACAGGGCTGGGACACACAGGTGGTGTAGATGGCCCGCACATCATTGGCGAGCGGGTTGGCCACGCCATTGTCATCGGTCTGCGCCCTACGCAGGAAGGTCGCGAGATCGCGCAGCGAGGCGAAGCCGAGTCCCGCCGGGACCGTGTTCGTGGCTACGTAAGTAAACTCGTAGAGGGCCGTCGGCGAGTAGGTTCCCGCGGCGCCGAAATTGATTGGACTGCCGCCCGACATCAATCCAGCTGCGGTCCCCGCTGGGTTCAGGGCGCTCAGGCCCGGTGCGCTCATGGAGGCAGTGGCCGGCGAGGTGGTATAGGCCCAGCACACAACGGTCACACCGGCACCGCAGGCGGGAACGGGGAGCGGAGGGTCTCCATAGTTCTCGCGGACCGTGAGGCTGGCGTCCGCGGTATTGAGGGTCGCCGGCGGATATGTCAAGGGCAGGGTGGAGGGCGTCGCGCTAAAGTCGACAACCAGCTCCTCGGTCGCGGGACCGGTGATCGCGCTCCCGTCCCGATTCGTTGCAACCGGGAAGTTGACGCCAAAGCTCGGGCCGGCGGTCGTCGGCACCGTGGAATCCCACGCTCCCTCAACGACGGTAAAGCCTTGGTTCATAAGGAAGCTATCACCAAGCGTGAAAGTTGATGGCAGCCCGGTCGTGCACCACGCCTTGGTGTTGCCGGTGCCGTTGTTGTATGTGCTCAGGGACGTAGCTCCGCCGCGGTTGGGCAGATCGAAGATGACCCTATGGTTGCCCTGGGAGAGATTGATAGGCCGGAAGATCTGAAAGTCGGCGGAATAGCTGACCGTCCCATTGGGATTCCTGGGCGCTTTATCCAGATCGACGATAACGGCATTCTGCGGGTTGTCAGGGTCTACCTCGCCGGTAATGGTTCCCTGGATCAGCTCGTATTGTCCGACCGCGCCGAAGCTGGCGCCGCCGAAGGTCGGTGATTGCGTGCAGGTGATATTGATGGCCGTTACCCGTGCGTGCAAGGGCAACGCAGAGCTTAGAACTGCAATGCCGATCAGCAAAGCACAAAACATTGCTGACCGGGCGCGAAACTGCGATGACTGTGTCATCATGATCTCCTCCGGGAAACTGCTGCTGCGCGCACCGCGGGATACGCAGTACGGTTGTGCAACATTGATGAGCTCGACCCGACTTTGGTCATGCTCTAGCCCCAACTCCTGCGAATGCAGGTCTGACGGCAGGGATACCCACAACCAGAGCTGGCTTGTTCATGCGGGCGGCGGGGGAGGAGAGTACCAGCTCCCAACAAAACCGGCAGATTCTGAGCGCCGCATTTGGGATTGTCAACCGGGTTTACAAATCTTTACACAGAATTAAGTCGGCGCTTCGCCCAGCGTACATATCAGCATCTGATTGACGGCCACAGCCAGGCGTACTTTGGTCTTTTTCTCGGCAGCGTTCTTCAGCCCCGGATCTCGTCACGCTCACCATTTGTGTTCCCTGCGCTGTGATGGATATCACCGCAGCAGGCTGCTCTGAAACTAAAATTATTTTTTTGAGAAAGTGCCATGTCCGAGAGCTGTTTCGCCGGAAGGTCGGCGATAGCGAGAATATGGAAAGGCATCCGCCTCGCCATTTTGATCGCAGTCGCCTCGCTGCCGCTGTACGGCCAAGGCAATTACGAAATTCAGGTCTATGGCGCCGACACGGTTCCCGCCGGACGCACCATGATCGAGCTTCATAGCAACTTCACGTTTGAAGGGTTTAAGACAACCCAAGGCTCCGTCCTTCCTGACGAACATCAACTGCACGAAACGGTCGAGGTTACCCAAGGCTGGAATGATTGGTTTGAAACTGGATTCTATATCTTCACCAGCCTCGGGCCCCATCAGGGCTATAAGTGGGTTGGTGATCACATACGTCCGCGTGTGCGGGTCCCCGAGAGTTGGCATTGGCCGGTGGGAGTGAGCCTTTCCACGGAAATCGGCTACCAGCGGCCGATTTTTTCCGCCGATACCTGGACGTGGGAAATTCGTCCCATCGTCGACAAACAGTGGAAGGCCTGGTACCTGGCCTTCAATCCTGCACTGGAGCGATCATGGCACGGACCGGGCGTATCTGAGGGCATGGTTTTCGCTCCTGACTTCAAGGGCGCTTACTCGGTCACGCGAAAACTCAGCGCAGGGCTTGAATACTACGGATCGCTCGGACCAATTACAGGGTTTGACCCTGTGTACTTACAGCAACATCAGATCGTGCCCACCATCGACTATGATTTCGGCCCGAACTGGGAATTCAACCTGGGGGTCGGCGTCGGCGTCACCCGCAGTACAGATCATCTGCTGGTCAAAATGATTGTGGGACGGCGTTTTCGATTCATTACGCCGCACCTTTCCCGCGACCGGCAGACGAATCCGGCTCAAGGGGAACAGTAATTTTGCCATCCGCTTGCAGTTGCGCGAGATGGGCCACTGTTTTGTTGTGGTGCCTGTTGTCCGCCATGTGGCCGCAGGAAACCGCCCGATCCCAAGAGACCGGCGCGCCCGTTCCTTTAGGTCTGCCACCCCTGCAATGGCCTGAAGACAACCGTTACTCGGCGGCGCGAGCCGAACTGGGAAGGATACTGTTCTTCGATGGCCGTCTCTCTGCCAATGTTGTGTCTTGCGCCTCTTGCCACGAACCGGGCCATGCTTTCGCGGGCAGCATGGCGTTCTCCAAAGGCGCGAATGGAAAGTTAGATGAACGCCATACGCCTACGCTAATCAATCGAGCCTGGGGCAAATCGCAGTTGTGGGATGGCCGGATCCCCACGCTGGAATCGCAGGTCCTGGCGGCGGTGATTAAGCCAAATGAGATGAACACAACTGCTGAACGAGTGGTCCAAACGCTTCGTGGGCATCCAAGGCTATGCGCCGCTTTTTACCGCCGCGTTTGGAGACAGCACCATCAACTTCGATCGCGTGGAGAAAGCAATAGCTACCTTCGAGCGCACGATCCTATCGGGAAACTCTGCTTACGACCGCTACCTGGCCGGCGACAAGTCTGCTCTGACGAAACGCCAGAAGGCAGGTTTGGATTTTTTCAATCGCAAGGGCGAATGTGCCGAATGCCACTCTGGCCCGAACCTCACGAACGAAAAATTCGCCAACCTGGGAATCGGCATGGACCGAACCCAACCCGATCCCGGACGTGAAGCAGTCACGAATAAGCACGGTGATTTCGGCAAGTTCAAAACACCGACATTGCGCGATGTTGCCCGCAGAGGGCCTTACATGCATGACGGCCGGTTCCAGACGCTGGCCGAAGTTTTGGATTTTTACTCCAAGGGAGGCATACCTAACCCTCAACTTGACACTCGCCTGATACGATTCTATATGGATGAGCAGACGAAGCAGGACCTGCTTGGTTTTCTGGATTCTCTCAACGGAGAAGGTTGGGAGAAAATCTCCCCTCCTTCTGTTTTTCCGCAATAGAAGTTGAGCACACCAGATTTCAAACTGTACCACTACTACGCGGGCGCTTTCCTGGTTGCGCGTCGAGGGAAGTCGTAATAATCTGCGCTCGATTTCGGCTCAGACCATTTCGCCAGGAGCAGAGCCATGCCTACCAAGCGGCCGTCCGGCAAAACGCCGGCGAACCTGTCAAGCCCGGCCACGGCTTTGGACGCCCAGATCATCCTGCAGTTATACGAATTGCGACGCGAGACAGAGATGCGCAAGGCCCGGAACTTCATCTCCGCCGAGTTTTGGCCGGAAACGGCCGAGGACACGCTGCGGATCGCGCGTTCCTATCCCAGTCCGGAAAACACATGGCTGCGGCAGGTGACCAGCTACTGGGAGATGGCGGCGGCGTTCGTGCTGCGCGGCGCCCTGCATGAAGGACTGTTCTTCGACGCCAGCGGTGAGATGTACTGCGTCTATGCCAAATTCAGGCCCTTCCTGCCCGAGATTCGCCAGAAGCTGCCCTATTTCCTGCTCACCGTGGAAAAGGTGATCCTGCGAACAACAGAAGGACGCCAGCGTCTGGAGCGGCTGGAGCGAAGCCTCTCCCGGCGCCGGCAGAAGCTGGCGGGGCGGCGTGCTGCGGTGGCCGCAACCTCTGCTGGCTTCAACTAGCTGGCGGCTCACAACATGGGGTGACCCGCATCACCGCAATCCGACCCAGACTGGAGGATGGTTAACCCAGCGAGCAGTGAAAAGATACTGTCCCGCCTCAGCACGCCGGTAGCGAAAAAACGCTACTGCGTTGGCCGCCCGTCTCCGCGGCCCCCACACTTCACTTCAGGTTAGATCAACCTTTGAGGGGGAGGTATGGGTGCTCCAGTCACTCATCCATTTTCGGGTCAGGCACACGTGCGCAATGCGAGCGCGCCCCCTTTCTCCTGGCCGGCCCGCAGGAGCTGGCGCTCCCCGCAAATTCCGCGATGGCGCGGCTTCGCCCGTGTGCCGCACTACTTTGTTTAAGGAGGAAGTTATGGCTGACGTTTACACCTGCAGTTGCGGAAATCAAACCTGGCAGATTCTCGAGACCGGCGTGCGTTGCGCGGGGTGCGGGACCGAATTTGTCGCTCAGCACATGGCGGTGTCCGAGTTCAATCACATGGTCACGGAGGAACTGGAAGAAGTTCTCGAGGAGTAAGCCCTGCGTCTCCGACGGCATTTGTGAAATCTGCCCCCGCGCCAAGTGAAACCCGGAAATTGGCGCGCAGGGGACTAATCGAGGCAACGGTGACCGCGTGCGGTGTCCGAACTCGCCGCCGGCGCCCACGCTTCGCGCGTTCGAAGGAGGTTTTGTGATGCCAACCATTGTTGCACCACCACGCATCGGACTTCGTAACATCCTGTTTGCCACTGATCTGGACATGTCTGCGCAAGCAGCCCTGTTTTGTGCCGTGGACCTGGCTCGCCGCTACGACGCGGCGCTGTACACCGTTAACGTAATGCCGCACCTGCCGTTTGTGGAGGCGGCGGAGCCCGATCCGGAACAGCTCAAGCTGGCCGCAATGAAGAAGCTGGCGGCGCTGGCCGGGCCACTCAACGGCGTTAAGCACAAAGAACTGATCGAACAAGGCGAAGTCCCGGATGTGCTCTCCAGGCTGGTCGAGGCGAATGACATCGATCTGATCGTGATCGGGACCGGCGCCCGCACCGGACTGGATAAGCTGCTTCTGGGATCAATCGCGGAGGAAGTCTTTCGCACCGCGGCTTGCCCGGTGCTCACGGTGGGACCGCACGTCAGCCACTGGGAGATCGATGGCAACCTGCGGCACATCCTCTATGTCACGGACTTCGGGCCGGAGTCGGTGCATGCGCTGCCCTATGCGCTCTCCTTCGCGGAGAGCAACAAGGCGCGCCTGACCCTGCTGCATGTGTTGCCCGAGCCCGGTGTTCCACTGGCCGAGCCGGAGCCCGGGACCATGCCCGTGCTCGATCCCAGTGCGGTAGTGGCCACCGGCGAGAAACAGCTTCGTGCCCTGATTCCTGAGGGCCTCGCGCTGTGGCATGAGCCGGAGTACCTGGTGCAGTTTGGGCCACCCGCAGAGACCATCCTGCGGATTGGCGCCAAAAACGTCGACCTGATCGTGCTGGGCGTGAAACGGCCAGCGGCTTGACCAAACACCTGGGCGCGGGCGTGGCCTACAAGATTGCCGGCCAAGCGCTCTGCCCGGTGCTTTCAGTCGGGTACCGCTATCGCGGGTAAGGTATGTCTGGGAAGACTTTAACGTTCCGGCCAAGGTGAAGGAGCACGCGGTAGCTTGAACCTGCGTGTAGTTTGCGATTCGGGGAGTAGGTCTTAGCCTGGATCTGCTCCCCTATTCTTGCTTTCCCCGCCGGGGAGTTTCTGGGTGAGGGTGCCGGCGATCGACTCGAGGTTTTCGGCGAGGGCGGAGCGCCATTCGTCCACGGAGTGCTGTGCCGCCTGCGCGATTTCCCGCCCGAACGCGGCAGCGATCTCCGCCGCGTGCGCCTGCCAGCGATTCCCGTACCGTGCTCTCGAGATCGCGCCGCAGCCCGCGCAGACGTTCCGCCGCCTCATCCGCGTCCTCGCGCAACTGCCGCGCTTGCCGCCCAGCCTGCTCCTGCAGTTGTTGCACGGCCTGGTCGCGAAGTTTTTCCACCGGCTCCGCGATCATCTCCACCGCCATGTTCAGCCGTCCCCGAATCTGTCCCGTGGTTTCGACCAGCGCGTCATGGAACGTCTTCTGGAACTCCGCGGCGCTTTCCCGGAACCAGTCGTCGACGCTGTCCTTCTCTTCCAGCAACGCGCGCGCCTGAGCCTGGCAGCGCTCGCTTTCCCTTTGCAGCGTGCCCAGCAAGGAGAGCACTTCCTGGCGCAGATCGCTGGCGCGGTCGAGCATCGGTCCCAGGCGCTGGTCGAGATCGGCTTCGGCGCGCTCGGCCTGGCTCTCGACGCCGGACCTGATTTGCCTTTCCAGCTCGGCCGCGCAGCGTGCCGCCAGCTCGTTCGCAAACTGCTCCAGCTCTTCGCGCTTGGCTTCGGTGGCGGCGAGTTGCGCGCTGGCCGCCCCGCGCTCGCTGCGTAGCAAGTCCGCCGCCTCGCGCAGTTCGTCGGCCACCATCCGGCCGCGCTGGTGCAGAGCTTCCAGCTCGCGGGCGAGTTGGTCGGAGATCTCCGCGCCCGCCCGGGCCAGCGCGTCCTCGATGGCAGTCGCGATCGGCTCCTGAATGCGCTGATGCACTCCTTGCAGCGACGACTCCAGGGTCTCGCGGACTTGCGCCTGCGTCCGCTGCTGCGCGCCGGCAAGCTGCTGGCGAACCTCGCCGGGCACGGATTCGAACGCGGCCATCCGCTGCTGCAAGCGGGCGATCGCGTTGGCCTGGAAGGTGAACTGCTCCTGGACCGACTCGGAGAGCATGGCGAACAGTTCTTCGCGCGCCAGCGCAAGAGTCTCCTGCTGCGCGACTGCAAACTGTTGGCGAACCGCGCTGGGCAAGGATTCGAGCGCCGCCAGCCGCTGCTGCACCGACTCGGCGAGCACGGCGCCGCGGGCCGCATCGAAGCGTTGCCAGTCCTCAGGAGAAGGCGTCAGACCCCAGGTGTTGCCGGGTTTGTCCATTTCGATTCCCGCCACCCAACTGGGCTGGTTCCCATCGATCGGCCGGCAGCGCACGATCCGCGCGGTCGCCTCGCGGCCATTGCTGGGGGCTTGGTCTTCCTCCAGGATGGCCGGCGGTGGGATGACGCGCAGCCGCACCGCCATGCCGATCTCCAGCGGCTGGGGCACCTTCGCCGCACAACCGTGCGCGTTCACGTTCAGGGTTTCACACGGCAGCGAGAAGGGGATGGCCTGGCCGAGGCTGCTGACTACGATGGGAAGGCGTGCACGCACTCGGGTGCTGCGCCGCGTCAGGGTCTGGGATGTGGGACTGCCCTCCGTCATTTCCTCAATGGCTAAGTTAACCGCGCTCGCCGGGAAACGCGTAGCGACTTCCGCAGCGGGTATACGACTCAACAACAGAGCGCATCCGGCGCCGCGCTAGCTTTTCTGGTTCAAAGCATCACTGGGGAGAAGTCTTGGGCTGGCTGGCGGCCGGGCGACGTTTGCGGTGCGCCGGCATGAGCTCCAGGACCACGGCCGCGGGATTGGTTTGCTGTGTGACCGAATAATCCAAGCGCTCCTTTAAGTCCAGCACCACGCGCACGGTGTCCGCTTGGGTTTGCGCCAGCCGGATGTCGGAGACCCCGCCTTTGTTCACCAATATCTTGCGAGCGAGCTCCGGCGTCAGGTGCGCGCCATGCAGGTCAACATAGACGCGATCGGGGTGGCCGAGCCGGTGCGCATCATAGGGAACGATTTGATTCAGGGTGATGGTGAGTTGCAGGTTGCCTTTGACAAGTTGCGGATCGATCCGCTGCACCGCCGGCTGGCTGCTGTTGCTGACGGCTGGCTTTTCGCTGACGGCCGGCTTTTGCACGGAGGGGGCAGCAGCGGTGACCGGCGCCGGCACCAACGTCGGCGGTTTTCTTTTCGTAGCGGCATATCGATAGGCCACGATGCCGGCGACGGCGCCCACCAGCAGGCTGAGCGCTATCGCCAGGCCGGCCAGGGGAATGCGGACTCGCACGCCTTGCTCGTTGTTCTGCTCATCCTCCGGATACTCGTTCTGATGCAGGGCGCCCATGGGACACACCGCCTAGTTTCCACCAGCATAGCAAGTTGTGAACCGCCTTCCTGTTGCCTATCCGGTGTACCGACGGTTACCTCGGTGGGATTCGCCGGCAGGATCAAAGGTTTGCCCTTCCGCATCGTGCCCGGAAATCGCCCCCGCGGTGCCATTGCCCATAAAGCCTTCACGTATCTTTAGTCCCGGGTCGCGATAGGAATCCGCCGACGATGACACGATAGTAACCTCCCTCCCGGACATGTACGGGTCGGGCATGTCCGGCCTCCTTCCGTAACTTTCCCGAAACAGGCAGGGCGGTTAATTTCGCCCAAGGCAGTTTGTGAGGGAAGAGCATGCAATTCAGTTTGCTCAATGAGCGCCAGCGCGACCAGGGTCCCCTTGGGCTGAGCTTGGTTCTGCACATCGGCGCCGTGATTCTCGCCATCCTGCTCCCCCTTGTCCACCCGGAAATGGTGCTGCTGCCGCAGCACCATTACGAAGTGGTGACCCTGTACGCGCCGCAGGAGTACAAACCCGCACCGGTGAAGGTGGATCTGCCCAAGCCTAAGCCCATGCTGATAAAGCCCCTGCTGGCCAAGGAATTCCCCAAGGTTGTGCTGCCCCAACGCAAAACCGAGGCGCGCGAGATCCGCGCCCCCAAGGTGGCCTTCAAGGAGCCCCGTCCGGAGCTGATGCCTGCGGCCAGGAACACCATGCCGCGGCTGGTGCCCTCGGTCAAGACGGGCGTGCTGACGGGCAGCTCGGCGCCGGTTACCGTCAAAGCCCGGGTAGCGAAGGTGCAGACCGGCGGCTTCGGCGACGAGAACGGCGTGAACCCCTCGCCGAATTCCGATGGCAAAGGACACATGGTGATGGCGCGTCTCGGGTCGTTCGATCTGCCACCCGGACCCGGTTACGGCAACGGATCGGGCGGGGCCAACGGCATCCGCGGAACGGTCAAGAGCGCCGGCTTCGGCAACAGCATCGCCGGTCCCGGACAGGGCGGCGGCCAGGGTGGCAGCCCCCATGGCGGGGTGCGCCCGGCGGGATTCGTTACCACCGCCGCACCCGAGGTTCCCCATGCCCGCCCGCAGGTGGAGGAGCCCCGGCTGACACCGGTGGAGGTCATGTCCAAGCCCAATCCCATTTACACCCAGGAAGCGCGTGACCTGAAGCTGGAAGGCGAGGTGCTTCTGCAGGTGGTGTTTGCCGCAGGTGGACAACTGCGTGTGGTGCGGGTACAGCGCGGCCTCGGCCATGGCCTGGACGAAGCCGCGATTCGCGCCGCGCAGCAGATCCCGCTTCAAACCGGCCCTTCGCGATGGCCAGCCCTACGACTCGGTGGCCACGCTGCATGTCCGATTCCAGTTGGCGTATTGATATTCGTGGTTGTGAGGATGCTATGCGAGCTTTGAAGATTGCAGTTGCCGTACTCATGCTGGCGGGGGCGGGCCTGGCCCAGACTACTTCCGCGCAGAACAGAACAGTGGACCAGGTCGTCGATCGGGTAGTGCAGCAGGAAGCCGCTTTCATGGACTCGCTGCGCGCCTACAGCCCGCTGGTTGAGACCTACATCCAGGAGACGCGTGCCGACAAGGAACTGGGTTCAGTTCCGGAGCGCGACCACTACTTCCTGGCCAAGGCGGACTTCAGCCGGGGCATCCGCGACCGCGTCTTCATCGGCGGCGCTGCCAACAGCGGACACCGGCTGGCGTTCATCTCCAAGTTGTATACCAACTCCTTCACTATGAACTTTGTCGAGGCCGGCTTCCTGCAGGGGATCATCCTCGACACCGGCGGCTTCGACCAGAGCCACTACAAATTTGATTTTCTGCGCCGCGAGTTCCTGGGCGACGTGCGCTGCATCGTGTTCGACGTCAGCCCCCGCCAGGGCAGCGGCCAGGGACGCTTCCTGGGCCGCATCTGGGTCGAAGACCAGAGCTACCACGTGGTGCGCTTCAGCGGCGTGCGCGTGAACGCGCCCAAATTCCGCTACTACTTCCACTTCGATAGCTGGCGCGTGAACATGGGTCCGGGAGTCTGGCTGCCCGCTTACGTTTACACCGAAGAGAACGATAAGGAGTTCGGCGGCGTCCATCATGCTCAGTTCAAGGCGCAGACCCGCCTCTGGGGCTACAACCTGAAGAACGCCAACCGTGAAGATGAGATGACCAGCGTGCTGGTGGAAGCGCCTACTGCCGTGTCCGATCACAGCGAGCAGTCGCAGGATCGTGGTCCGGTGGAGGCCCTGCACGCCTGGCAGCGCCAGTCGGAAGAGAACGTGCTCGAGCGCATGGAGCGCGCCGGCCTGCTGGCCCCGCGCGGCGACGTGGAGAAGGTGCTCGAAACCGTGGTCAACAATATCCTGGTCACCAACAACCTCGACATTCAGCCGGAGGTTCGCTGCCGCGTGCTGCTTACCGCCCCGCTGGAGTCGTTCACCATGGCTCACACCATCGTCATCAGCCGGGGTCTGATCGACACCTTGCCGGACGAGGCCAGCCTGGCCATGATCCTGGCGCATGAACTCGGCCACATCACCCTTGGGCACGCCATCGATACCCGCTGGGCCTTCAGCGACCGCATGATCTTCTCCGATGACCAGGCGTTCAGCCGGCTCGACTTTCGCCGCAGCGCGGCGGAAGAGCAGGCCGCCGATCAGAAGGCCGTCGAACTGCTGCAGAAGTCGCCGTACGCCGGCAAGCTGAGTGAAGGCGGGCTGTTCCTGCGCACTCTGGCATTGCGCAGCCAGGTACTGCCCAACCTGGTGAGCGCGCACCTCGGCAACCGCCTGGCTCTGGGCAATCAGGTGGTGCGCCTGCAGACCGTGGCGCAGTCGGCGCCCGAACTGAAGCTGGCGCAGGCCGACCAGATCGCCGCCCTGCCTCTGGGCGCTCGCCTCAAGGTTGATCCCTGGACCGATCGCGTGGAAATGATGAAGAGCAAGCCCACCGCGGTCACCTCGGCGCGGGAGAAAATGCCCTTCGAGGTGACGCCGTTCATGCCCTTCCTCACCCGCAGGCCGTCGAGCGTGGCCCCGCCTTCGGGAGGCGTAGCAGCGCAGGTGGTTCCGGAGAACCGCTAACACAGCGGCGTTCGGCGGCTTTTGCGCCTGTGCTGCACCCTCATGATTTACAGGGCCCCGAGGGTTCAGCGCAGGCGCAAGGCCGCCGAAACTTTTTCGTTGACGCGGTATGCTATGCTGACCGCATGTGAAACGCCCATGATCGTCTGGGAAAGAAAAGCAGCTCCGCTGCTCTTACTTGCGTTCAGCCTCTCGCTCTATGCTGGCGAGAAGCCGATAACGGGAACACTTCCTCTCACGGTTGAGGAAACCACAACTGAAACGCTACCGAATGGGCAGACGATGCTTGTTGCCACGGCGCGTGCGCCCAACGCAAGCATTTTCACCTTGAAGTGTTCTACCACCGAAGGCCGAAAGCACTGCGCGCCCTTAGTTCCCGGCTTCGTTCAGTTCGAGATACACTCTGAGCCGGGTGAGAAGGGCAAGCAGAAGGCTGCAACCATCACCCCTCCCGGCCAGCAGCTTCATTACTTCGTGGTGGGCGTCAAGAAGAAAGCAGACTAGGTAACCTTCGATGTTCTGCCGTCGTTGCGGAACCGAGCTACCCGACGACGCGCTGTTCTGCGTGAAGTGTGGTCACGCACTCCCCGCCGCTGGCACATCCACGTCAACGTCAGCCGAAAGCACAGCGGCGGCGGCCGCGCCAGCACCGGAACCGGCATCACCGATTCCGCAAACGCAGCCCAGGCGGCATGCCGCGATCTACATCCTCGTGCCGCTGTTACTGCTGGTGGTCGTGTTGGCGCTATACAAACTGCTCAACACGCCAGAGCAGGGCGGCGGAACCCAGTTGCAACGGGCTACCTCCCAGCAGTACACGATGACGCTGCCCAATAGGACTTTGCCCGTGCAGCCGCGTGGCCTGAACGCGACCAAGTTTGTGATCCCGGAAGGTGCCTTCGACGTGCGGATGGAAGGGCATTTCAGCGTGTCGGGCGGCCCCGGCGACGACATCGAGGCTTATGTATTCGACGATAGTTCGTTCACAAGCTGGCAGGACCGCCATGTCGCGGTTCCCATATATAGCAGCGCAGGCCGCGTCAGCGATGGCGACATCAAGATCACACTCCCGGCAGGACCGGGTATGTACTGGATCGTCTTCAATAATAGATTTTCGCTGCTGTCTGCAAAGACAGTCGAGGCGAACGTGACCGTGTACTACAGCAAGTAGTTGGGGGTGGCCCACCCTAAAGCGTCAAGTGAGCAGAATTCCTGATACCCAGTCAGAATCTCGAGGGTGCCCCATCCTAACGTCGTGCTTTTCGACGTTAGGGTGGGGTAGTTGACCCCCTCGTCCGCGGGCAAAATCACAACGCGAAGAGATCAAAGTCAAAATCCCCACCCTTGCCAACAACAGGCAAGGGTGGGGCACCCCTCGAGACCCATCTCACGCTCAACGCAGGCGCAAGGCCGCCGAAGCTTTTTCTATCGCCGCCAGCAACGCTCCCCGGCGCAGGTTGACGTTGTAGCGCTGTGCCGCTCGCCGCGCCTCGTGGTATGCCGCTTCGATCCGCTGCCGAATGTGCTGCTCCACACCGTTGACCAGGAAGTTTTCGTGTCCCAGGTTGAGGCTCCATTCGAGACACGCGGCGGCGGTGGCCCCCGCGCCTGCGAGCAGGGCGGGAACGGCGACCGCGCCGTGCTCCTCCAGGATATGCTCTGCCGTCCGCGTGATCGCGCCCGCGACCGCCTCGATCACCAGTGGCGCGCGGATACGGGCGGCGTTAGCCGCCATCGCCTGGTGGGGCGCTGCGGCCAGCACCAGCACATCACAATCGATTTCCAGCACCTCGGCATTCGGCATCGGCTCGGCGGAGGGAAATCCGAGAAGCATGCCGTTGTTCGCGATCCATTCCAGCAGCGCCGGCACGGCCAGCCCCTCAGGAGACTGCACTCCGCCGGAGACATCGGCCGCGGCCACCAGCCGGGCGCCGGCATCATCGAGAAGACGCGCCACCGCTGATCCCGTCCGACCCATCCCTTGCAGCGCAATGCGCAGCCCGGAGAGCTTGCGCCCGCTTTCCTCGACCGCCATCGCCAGCGTGTTGAACAGGCCTTGTGCGGTGGCATCGGCGTGGCCGGGCAATCCGAAAAGCACGCCTGGCTTGCCCGCGACCGCGCCGGGCTCCAGGTGCCCAACGGCGCGAGCGTGCGCGTCCAGCATCCACGCCAGCACCTGCGGGTTCGAGCCCAGGTCCTCCATGAGCACGTCGGTTCCGGGCCCGAGGGTGCCGCGCAGCGCTTCCACGTAGTCCTTGCTCAGGCGCCGCAGCTCGCGTTCGGAAAGCTTTGCGGAATCGCACACCACCGCGCCCGCAGCCCCGCCGAACGGGACATCCAGCAACGCGCACTGCCAGGTCATGTTCATGGCCAGGGCGCGCGTCTCACTGAGCTGGGTATGCGGCGAGAAGCGGACTCCGCCCAGCAGCGGCCCGCGGGCGTTGCTGTGCTGCACGCGGAAGGCGGTGACATTGAGCGCTTGTCCGTTGTCGCGTACCAGCACCAGGTTGGCAGTGATTTCCCGCTGGGGATGGCGGAGCCGTTCCACCACCCAGTCTTCCAGATCGAGCGCCCGCGCCGCTTCTTCCAATTCCAGGGTGGACTCAAGGTAGGCGTCGAATTCTTCTTCGATCGCGGCCAGCGGCAGAAGATCGTGGGTAGTCATGACCGTTCTCCTTTCTCCGATCGGGTCATCCGGGAATTTTCGGATCGGGTGACCGGGCCATCGGGTGATTGATTGAGACCGGATTCGATGACCCGATGACCCGATCTCCCGATGACCCGATTCCTAGTCCCGATCTCCCGATCACCCGATCCCGTCTAGTTCACCGCGCTGCTGGGGTGCGCCGGGAACACGTAGCCCACGGTGCGCGGCAACTGGAACATCGGGGGCGGCACTTCCAGCGTCCGCGGCAGAATCTTCAGGTGAAGTACGGCCAGGCGAAAGGCCAGCACGGCCGCCGTCACCAGCATCATGGTCACCGCCATCTCCGGCCACTTGGGCACGTAGCCCGCGTGCGTGGCCCGCTCCAGCGAGGTAATGGAGACATTCATCCGGTGCACTAGGAAACCCGCAATCGTAACCGCGCTCGCCCAGTACAGCCCGATGGGCTGCCGGCGCACGCTCGGCAAGTTGAACAGCACCAGCGGCACGGCCACCAGCAGCGCCATCTCCAGCCAGAAGTACGCCGTCTCCACCACCGGCCGGAACAAGTAGCCGAGCGCGTGCTGCTTGGCCAAATCGGCAAAGCGAAACAGGGTGAAGACCACCAGCATAGGGGCGACGATGCGGCTGAAGTCATCCAGGATGCGCATGTCGATACGCACATTGAGCGAGCGCACCGAGAGGTACAGCGCCATGATCACCATCGAAATGCCGGCAGGAATGGCGGACAGATAAAACAGCGTCGTCAGATAATTGCTGTACCACAGCGGATACATCTTGCCCTTGAAGATGATGAACAGCCCGCCCAGATAGGACTGATGGAGGGAAGAGAGCAGCACACCGATCAGCACCAGGGCGATCAGGATGCGATGGTGCCAATGCAGGTAGAGCTCGCGCACCGGCTTCCACGGCAGCTTCTCCACCAGCGCCGGCGAGAACTCCAGCGCCAGCACCGTGGTGTAGAGCGTGATGCACCACACCACTTCGAACAGCACCGAAGCGCGGTTCCACATCACGATGGGGTGCCAGAAGTTCCAGGGCAGGCCCAGCTCCCAGGCGTAGCCGGCGACCACCGACAAGTAGCCGAGGAAGGCGATGACCACCGCCGCGCGCAAGACCGGCCGGTAGCGCTCCATGCCCAGCAGATAAACCGCGCCGGCGATGGTGAAGCCTCCCGCCGACAGGCCCACGCCGCACAGCGTCGCCAAGCCCACCCAGATGCCCCAGGGCTGAGCGTTCGACAGATTGGTGGCGACCTCGAAGCCCTTCGCGAAGCGCAGATAAGTGGCGTAGATTCCGGCCGCGAAAATCAGGCCGACGATTACTCGCCACAAGGTGACCTTGGGAACTCTCAATGCGGTCATGGCTTAGCTCCTCTCGTTGTCCCGGGAACGCGGGACGTTCCTGGCTTCTTTTTCCGTGGCTTCCGCGGCCATCACTTGCAGGCGCCGCTGCGTGAACCAGTACAGGCCGGCCAGCAGCGATCCGCCGATCATCACCACCGTGGGCATCTCCCCCAGCGCCGCTTCGCTGAGCGTGGGCAGAGGCTGCGTTTGCGGCGGTTTGACGAACCCCAGCTTCTCGAACGGCACGTCGGAGAGGAAGAACACCGAAGCTCCACCCACTTCTTCCTCGGAGCCGTAGATCCGGTTCACATACGCCGGGTTCTCGCGGATACGCTTCTCCGCTTCCGCCAGCAAATCGTCGCGATTGCCGAAGATGGTGGCGCCGACCGGGCAAGCTTCCGCGCACGCGGTCACGCCGCCGGCGGCGACGCGCTCGGCGCACATGTCGCACTTCTTGACGTAGGGCACCAGCTTCGACCACTCGTAGCGTGGTACCGAGTACGGGCAGCCCAGCATGCAGTAGCGGCAGCCGATGCACTTCTTGCCGTCATAGACGACGGGTCCGAATGCCGTTTTCTTCAGCGCGCCCACCGGGCACACCGAAGCGCAGGCCGGCTCCTGGCAGTGCATGCACAGCCGCCGCACGAACTTGTCGCCGCGCTCCTCCACCACGGTCAGCGCCGTGGCCGATAGCACCGGCTCGTGCTCCATGGGGAAGTGGTGAACTTCCTTGCACGCTTGCTCGCAGGCGCGGCAGCCGATGCACTTGGTGATGTCGATCAGCATGGCTTTCGTTTTCATGTGCGTCCTCCAGTTCCTCTGCTATCACGCCCGCTACGTCAAAAAGAATTCATGGATCAAGCGCTTCCGCAACCCGGGCTCGACCTGTCCCAGCAGGCCGAGGATGGGCAGGCCGCCGTCGGCCGCCGTCGCCGTGACGTACTGTGAAGTCAGGTTGGTCAGCCGTCCCAGGGTGTGCTGCATCCAGGGCGCGACCATCGTCCCCTGCACCAGGTTCCGCACGTTGGTGCCCAGGTCCGGAGATTTCACCACGCAGATCCAGCCTTCCCGATACGGGTCTTCGACCAGCAAGTCAGGGTTCTTGAGGATCTGCGGATTCACCAACGTCACGATGCCCTCCACCGGCGACACCAGCTCCGCGGTCATGTCGCCGTGGCTCACCGTCATCAGCTTCTGGCCCTGGCGCACCCAGCGGTTCAGGCCGACGACCTCGACGCGGTCGATCTTCCCCAGCAGGTTGGTGGCGAAGGCGTCCAGGCCGATACGCGCGTTCTGCCGCCCTTCGTCCAGCGCCCATGTGTGTCCAGGATGGAAGCAGTAGCCCTTGGGAACGTCGAATCCAACTTCGCGCTCGATCTCCGCTTCCGGCGCCTGGGCCATCATCGCCGGCTGCGCTTCGCCGGGACGCTTCACGAAATAGGTGATGCTGATGATCAGCAGGAACATGAGCAGTACAAAGAGGATTGACATAACCGCCTCCCTCGCCGATGCCTCTCGGCTCTTACGCCCTTAAGGTGTGCACGTGGGGGGCAATCTCAGACGAGAGGTAAGCATTGACAGGAAAGGACTTACGCACTCCAGATCGTGCGCCACCACTGCGTTTTGCTGGGGTCGCTGCGTTTTGCAGGAGCGGAAAGGCTTATGTTACTTAAGGGTGCGTTCGGTCAGACGCCAATTTAAGAATCCTGGCAATTCGTGCGAGATGATGATCATCATGCTCGGCAACAAAAAAGAACAGATCAACGGCCGTCATCGGCTGGCGAAGCCGAGGATGCAGCGCCGTTGCTGCCAGTTGAGAATCGTCCAACTCTTCGAGACGGCGAACAATTCGTTGCCGTACTTTCCGAAACGCCGTGAGGATCTCTTCCAATTGCCGCGAATTATGGTTCGCCTCATCGGTCTTGCGGTTGCGCAGATCGGTCGCGCGCAGTTCGGGAGCGCCGCCGAGCAAATCATCCAGGCGGCCTTCCCAAAGCGGCTCAAGATCGAGCAGGTGGCCTGCGTTTTCTTGAATTGACCACTTGCCTTCGTAGCGCTCAGTCAAGATTTGCGGCGGCGCTTCCTGAAGGCATTCCTCCAGGCGCGCCGGTGTCCCGCGCAAGCGTTCGATGATTTCAGCGATGGCTTCCGGTGGCAGACCCAATTCGAACCGGCGGCTGAACCATTCTCGTTGTGCAATCATCGGATTCTCATATCACGCCGGACTTTCCTTTTTGGAACTCGGCTCACTCGCTGCGGACTGCCGTTCGGGCCAGAGAGCGGAGAGTACAAGGCCGACCGCAATCCCCAGCGAAACTTCGAAGAACCGGTGCATCGCGATGCGCCACGCGCTGGCCGACCGCGGCACTAACATGACAATCGCCAGTGTAATGCCCGCGTACCGGTAAGCGCTTCTCTCCACCCGCAAAACCGCACACACGATTCCAATCAGAAGAACGGCTACGCCGAACGCCCAGACGCTTCCGGCGAAGTAGGTAGCCGCCACTGCCCCAACCGCCGCTCCCATCACCGTTCCCGCAAAACGCTGCACGGAAATCGGCAGCGCCGCACCCAGCGTCGACTGCATGACGATCATGGTCGAGATCGCAGCCCAGTACGCTTCCGGCAGGCGAAATAAACGGGCGATCAGGTAGGACACAACCGCCGCCACCGTGGTTCGAGCCGCATGAACCAGGGTTGGAGGATTTTTCCTGGCGACAATGAACCTGCTGAGCTGCCCGGTTTCCATCTGACCTGTCCGCTGAGTCTAATCGAGCCGGCAATTTCAATCAGCACAAATTAAAGGGTGCCCCACCCCTCCCCGATGTTGGGAAGGGTGGGGATTCTGACTTTTTCACTCTGCGGACCACACGAACACAAGACGAACGTCAACCACCCCCACCCTAACGTCGAACAGCACGACGTTAGGATGGGCACCCGCGGGGTTCCTGCTGGAATCAAGGACTCTGCTCGCTCGACGCGTTGGGTGGGCCACCCGCCCGTCCGCCCCCACCCTCGAGAGTAAGCAAGGACAAAACATGTTAGGCTGAGCCAACCGCCCGCGCGGTGATGCGAACCGACCACTACAGGCGCCAGGCCGCGCTGGTTTTACCAGGGAGGTCACGGAATGCCTGAGGTTTCAACATTTCGCTTGTACGTTCTCCGGGCCGCATACCTGCTGATCGCGGTTGGGCTTGCACTCATGGTTTGGCCGAGTCTAATCAACCATACTGCGGATTGGGCGCTGAAGCATGGCTCCACGTTCGGGTTGCTGGCAGGAATCCAAGTCCTGGCGATGCTGGGCATCCGCTACCCCCTCAAAATGATTCCGCTGCTCCTGTTTGAGCTGGTGTGGAAGGCGATATGGCTGGTCACCATCGGCTTGCCGCTGTGGCGCGCCGGTCAGATCGATCCCGGGACGGCGGAGTCGATCAAGGCCTGCGTCCTGGGAGTGATTACCAGCATCATCGCTATTCCTTGGCCGTACTTTATGGCTGCGTATGTGAAGGCGCCCATGGACCGCTGGAAGAGTAGCACCTTGAACACGTGAGGCGGGTGGCCTGCTCAGGGGTCGAGTGGGCGGAGTCCCTGATTCCCAGCAGGAATCTCGAGGGTGCCCCATCCTAACGTCGTGCCGTTCGACGT
Organism: uncultured Acidobacteriota bacterium; assembly: GCA_963808725.1. Lineage (GTDB taxonomy): Bacteria > Acidobacteriota > Terriglobia > Terriglobales > Acidobacteriaceae > JAHFUA01. Next base: position 607,606 of record CAWEGO010000001.1, read on the forward strand.
TAGGGTGGGGTTTTTGACGTTGGGCGCGCTGAGTTGGTGTTAATCCCGCGAGTGCGCCGCGCAAGCTCAGTCGGACGGGCCACCCAAGCGCCGCAGAGCCTGCCCCGAACGAAGTCGAGGGGCGCGACCGAATTTAGCCCGCCACGGAGGTGGCTGTTACGAAACTCCGGGCCGTGGCTTGAAAGTGGAACAGCAGACTCAAAAAGCGCGTGAAACGCGCGCTAGAACGTAGCCCACAGCGTGAGCTGTGGGAAGGAAGTGGGAAGGAGTGCCAGCCCGCGAAGCGGGCGGAAGAGTTTTGTAACAGCCTCGGAAGCGGCGGGTAAGGGGTGCAAACAATTCAGCGAGCGCGAGGGAATTAGCCGAGGCCGAGCAACGCGAGGCCGAGCCCTGAGCGGAGTCGAAGGGTCCCGCGACTGAGCGCGAGCAAGGACCTGTTCGGGTGGGCTACCCGCCCCTTCGCCGATGTCGGGAGGGTTGGCATTTTTTGACTTTGATGAACGTCAACTGCCCCACCCTAACGTCGAACAGCACGACGTTAGGATGGGGCACCCTCGAGATTCCTGCTGGGATCAAGGACTCTCCTCAGTCGCCGCGGTCTGGCGGGCCTACCCAAAAGGATGTCTCGGGGTCATGTAAGCCGTAAAATCGCGCGGACTCAGCCCGTCGGGGCGGCATTTGTTTGAGCCCAGCGCGTCAGCGCTGGGTTCAAGGTTTAGGACGAGGAGAGCCCCGCAGGGGCGCCACAGGACTGAGCTTCGCTAAGGAAACACGGCATCGGGGCCGATTCCTCGCAGGTTTTTGCCGAAGGTGCCGCCCTCCGGGCTTATCCGCTTCCCAAATCCTCTTCCCAGCGCTCCCGCGCTGGGCTCACACAAATGTCGCCCTCCGGGCTTTCGGACTAACGTCGAACAACGCGACGTTAGGATGGGGCACCCTCGAGATTTCTGCTGGAATCGAGGACTCTGCTCACCCGAGGGCCACCCGCCTACTTCTGTTCTTATAAACCTTGTGCGCGTCTGCTCCAAGAATAGCTTGTCTCTCCCCAGGTTGTCAGTTATCCAATCTGCAAATTCCCTACTGTACTGCGGCGATCCGAACTTGGGTCTGTAGAAGAAGTTCTTGTCGTCGTCGATCTTATGGATCTTTCGAATGCAGAGCACATCGAAGCCATTAATCAACTGCCCCGGTGCCAACGCCTTCTGCACGGCTGCTATTAACTCTTTTTGCCGGTATGGATATTGTTCGTCTGGATCAACCAGCCGATATGCCGGCGCGGAGGCATCATTAACGATTTGTATCCGGGTAGCGCCGGGCGCGGTAGATTGGCGGACTTCTGCTGGGAGCAGCACCACCTTCGCCCCTGCTGGCGCCTTCACAACCTTTCGCACCCCCCTCATCCACTCGTTGCGGACCGCCCTGAGCTGTCGGTCAAATGATCGGCGGAGATCATCGGTCGTGCCGGGTTCACTCTTCGCGCCATGTCGAAAGTAGACGCTGCCCTTGGCGAACGCGTTCCCTTGCTTCCCATCAGCAAGGCCGTATGTTCCCGGCCGCGTGAACACCAATGGAATGGCAGCAGCTTCAACAGTGACAAATGCCAGCAACGCGCGGCCTTTCTGCACCTGACCGACTTGGAAATCTGCAAAGTTCGTTCCGGTGTAGCTGTTGATCTTGTCCGCTATGGCGGCTGGATCAAGGGTCGCGACCGGGGCGACGTCGGCCCCCGTCGCAGCGCCCGCGTCATCCACTCCGAAGAGAATCGTGCCGCCACCGCTGTTTGCTAAGGCAACAATATCTTTGAGAACCTCGCACCAGTGCTGTTTCGACTGAATGTCGAATTCCTCTTTGAACTCGATGGATTTGGATTCGCGCTTCGCCGCGAGTGCTTTCGCTAGCGAACTCTCAGGTTTTGGCGCTGTCGCAGGCCGCACGGCGTATTCCCTTGCCTAATTATACGGCGCCGGGATCGAGGACTCTGGTCACTCGGCGCGTTCCGGCGGGCCTCCCGCCAATCACGTTCTCCGCTTACCAATCTTCCACCGATCTCTGAGAGTGGTAAACAACGGACGCCTTCCACTGGCGGCAAACGAGAATCGCGGCGGCCAGGTAACGGGCTGATTGGCCGGATAGATGCCAAGAAGGGTCTCATCCCAAGGCCCGTCAATGCAGCCGATCCTGATGTGTTTCGCGTTGTCCTCCGGCCTAATGTGGATAGTGAAAACCTGAAAAACGAAGTTGCCGACGACGAATGTACAAACCTGACCATCGTGGGCCTCCGTGAGATTGTCTTCCAGCCATACGTGCGTACCGGAAGCAAACAATCCGCCATCCGAAATGCGGGCAAGCCAAATCAGACTTCTATCCGGGATCGTGGCGTGTAGGCGCAGGTTCTGGCACTCTTCTCGGTCATACAGCCTACGCTTAGGCTCCGAGATCGTTGCCTCCAAAACCATAGCAGTTTTCATAGCCCAGACTGCTATCGTTTTCTGTTCGTCTAGAGAAAGCGTAATGGAAACGTCAAGCATCATGGAACCAACGGAGTGCTTAACGCTGCCCTCAAGTGTACTCATCCAGCCACCATTGCAGGTCTCGCAGACACACCCGATGGTGACATCTCCGCGAAACTCCCGCGTTTCCCGGTTGCCGATCATGAGTTGCATAGGGCTTGGGCGTGGCGGAAGAGCTTTCAATATCCATTCGCCCCACAGATGTTCTTGGGTTGTGGCGGGGTTTGGGCAGAAAAGGCACTGACGGCCCATGCCCGATAGCTTACCAACTTCTCTGTATCAAGTAAATAATCTAGAAATCTTTCCCTTGACACAGCGTCCATCGTATGATATGTTGTGCTGTTATACTATATCTATTTGACAACTAAATACATCGAGGCCGTTAACTCCTTTGTCCAACAGTTCTTACGTGTAAGTCCCTTAGATGACAGTATTTGCCCATACTGATGATCTAAAGGACTTAAAGTCCTTTATTTGACAGTATTTGCCCATACTGATGATCTAAAGGACTTAAAGTCCCTTTATTTGACAGTATTTACGGGCGCGATTTTTGGAAGTTGCTGAGCCGCGGTCACTTGCGAATCGGACCAGGGGGAGGGGGGGTACCCGAGTACCGAGTACCGAGTACTGAGTACCGAGTACCGAGTACCGAGCACCGAGTACCAAGTAGCAAGCGCGCTCAGTTGTCGAGATGCTGCTTCTTCAGTCGGCGCAGCAGCGACGTGGGATGAATCCCCAGGATGCGCGCGGCCTGGGTTTTGTTCTGGCCGCTGGCGGTGAGCACCTCGGCGATGTAGTGCTCCTCCAGTTCGTGCAGGGTGAGGAACTGGTGGCCGGTGGGTGAGAGTTCGTCCTGCGAAAGCGGGCTGGCGGCGATTTCGGCGATGTAGTCGCGGATCTCCTCCGGCAGGCAGGCGGCGTCGATGTCGCCTTCCGGGGCCAGGATCATGGTCCGCTCGATCACGTTCTTCAGCTCGCGCACGTTTCCCGGCCAGGGATACAGAGTAAGCAGTTCCGCCGCGGCCGGGGTGAATCCGGTGAAGTTTTTCTTCAGGTCGCGGTTGAATCGCTGCATGATGTCGAGCGCCAGCGGCACGATGTCCTCCTTGCGCTCGCGCAACGGCTGTAGCATCAGCGGGACTACGTTCAGCCGGTAATAGAGGTCCTCGCGGAACTTGCCTCCGGCCACGGCCGCCTTGAGGTCGTGGTTGGTGGCGGCGATGATGCGCACGTCCACGCTGATGGGACGCGTTCCACCCAGCCGCGTGAATGAGCCCTCCTCCAGCACGCGCAGCAGTTTGGCCTGGGTGCTGGCGGACATGTCGCCGATCTCGTCGAGAAAAAGCGTGCCGTGGTGGGCGCGTTCCAGCAGGCCGTCCTTGCGGTGGCGCGCATCGGTGAACGCACCCGCCTCGTAGCCGAACAGCTCGCTTTCGAGCAGCGTGTCGGGGATGGCGGCGCAGTTCAGTTGCAGCAGCGGACCCTGCGCGCGCGGGCTGTGGTAGTGGATGGCCTTGGCCACGACTTCCTTGCCGGTGCCGCTTTCGCCTTGGATGAGGATAGTGGTCTTGTCGGCTTCGGCGGCCTTGCGCGCGACTTCGAGCAGTGCCTTCACCTGCTCGTTGTGCGTGACCACCAGTCCGAAGTCGTAGCGGCCTTTGGCCATCTGGACGCTTTCGGTGAGCCGCACGCGCAAGGAGAGCATTTCGGTGGCGCGCCGGATGGTGCTGGAGAGGTCCGCCAGGTGGAAGGGCTTGATCAGGTAGTCGTACGCGCCCAGCTTCATAGCTTCTACGGCGCGTTCCACCTGGTGATAAGCGCTCATCATCAGCACGATGGCCGCGGGATTTTGTTTCTTGATCTGGCGCAGGACTTCGATGCCGTCGATTCCCGGCAGCACCACATCGAGCAGCGCCAGGTCCGGTTTTTCCTGCGCGTACATCTCCAGCGCTTCTTCGCCCGAGCTGGCCAGGAAGACTTCGTAGCCTTCCTCGCGCAGGGCGCGGCTGATGGTGCGCAGCGTCAGGGCCTCGTCATCGACGACCAGCAGCGAATACGCCATGTTCTCCTCAGTTCACCAGCTCTTCTTCTTCCGGCTGCGGCGCCGTGCGCCCCAAATGCCGCATCGGCAGGTTGAAGCGCACGGTGGTGCCGCGGTTGGGAACGCTCTCCACTTCCATCTCGCCGTTGTGGCTGCGCACATAGGCCTGGCTGATGCTCAGGCCCAGTCCGGTTCCGTGGCCGCGCTTGGTGGTGAAGAAGGGCTCGAAGACGCGCGGCAGGATGTCGGCGGGAATGCCGCAGCCGTTGTCGGTGACGCGGACCTCGACGCGGTCCTCGAACTTGACCTTGTCGGCGCTTACGGTGATGGCGCCGCCCTGCGGCATGGCCTGCGCGGCATTGATCAGCAGGTTCATCAGCACCTGCGAGATCTGGTTGGCGTCGGCGGTGATGGCCGGCAGCTCCGGCGGAATCTCCTTTTTCAGTTCGATGGCGCGGAACATGGGCTGATGGCGCAGGAAAGTGAAGGTGTCGTCCACCAGGCGGTCGAGGCTGATGCGGCTCAGCCGCAGCGGACCCGGTCGCGCGTAGTTCAACAGGCCACGCACCGTCGCGGAGATACGCTTGGCGCCTTCCAGGCAGGCCTGGACTTCGGCGCGCTGCTCCGGATCATCGGCGGTCTTCAGCTCCAGCTCGAGATGGGAAAAGATGCCGAGCAGGGGATTGTTGATCTCGTGGGCTGCGCCCATCGCCAGTTGCGCCATGGCGGCATACTTCTCGTAGTCGGCGAGCTTGGAGTGGAACTGCGTCTTCTCACGGGTCAGCTCGCGTTCTTCCTCAACGCGGTGGGCCAGGATCTGCTGCGCCATGTCGCGCTCGTGCTCGCTCTGGCGCGCCAGCAAGGAGGCCTGGCTGGCCTCAGCACGCAGACGGCGACTCTGGCGCAGCACGGCCACTATGGCAGCCACTGCCGCCGCCAAAGCCACCGCCAGAACTACGATTACCACATGCGAGCCTGCCATGACGCACCTCGAGCGCGGTAGAAACTCAAGCCACGCGCGGTTTCCCAAGTAATAACGATGGAATCATTGCCGCTTTTGCGCGGTGACCCCGGTCACGGTTGACCGTGAGCCCCGACACCAGCGCTGGGGCGGGGGCTTATGCGACTGAAAGCGCAGCTACTTATCTGAAGTACACGTCCCGAAGTGCAGTTCCTAATTGGGTGCCGTGCGTTGACTTCAACATAACGGTTCCGGTAGCCTCTTTTTAGCATCTAAGCTCGAATTGGCTCTGCTTCCCCCGCGAAGCCTTGGTAGCACACGGAGAAAGGGGGACGAGACACAAACCCGATGTAACCGAACACTAAAGGAGGAAAGAAATGCGGAAGGTTTTGTTCATTGCGGTGTTGGTTTTGCTGTGCGGCAGCTTTGCCGTCGCCCAGGACTACCCCAAGGGTGAGTTCTATGCGGGCTACATGTATACCCATGTGGATACAGGCAACAGCGGCATTGACTCCAGTTGGCCCGAAGGTTTCAACCTGAATGGGACATACTACTTCATGAAGGACGTGGGGTTGACTGGCGACTTTTCTTACGCCACCAAGAGCTTTGCGGGCGGGACCGATGCTCATCTCTACGGCTTCAACTTCGGACCGCAGTTTAAGATGCGTTCCGGCCGGCTCGAGCCCTTTGCGCACGCGCTCTTCGGAGCTACGCATGGCAGCGCAAGCGGGACCGGTTCTGGCAGCAACCCGTCCGATACGGCTTTCTCCATGAAACTTGGGGGCGGTCTGGACGTGGCCGTCGCCCACCACTTTGCCGTCCGGCTCGGCGAGTTCGACTACTATTACACGAGGTTCTCGAGCACCGGTAATTTCAGCATCAACGGCCAGAATTCTCAGAACAATTACACGTTCGGCGCCGGCATTGTTATAAGGTAACCGATCTGTTCACCAACCCGGGCGCTAAAACAAGGAATGGCTTTGCGTTCCCCCCGCAAGGCCTCCTTGTGCACGGGGAGTAGTGTTGCTTCCCATCTTGATCGCAGCTTGTCCGCCGGCTCAATCGGCACGCAGCGTTCCTCATTCGCCCATGACCTTCACGATCACGCGCTTGGGGCGCTGGCCGTCGAACTCGGCGTAGAAGACGCGCTGCCAGGTGCCGAGATCCAGCTTGCCGGCGGTGATGGGCAGCAGCACCTGGTGGTGCACCAGGATGGCCTTCAGGTGGGAGTCGCCGTTGTCCTCGCCGGTCCGATGGTGACGGTAGTCCTCGCGAAACGGCGCCAGCCCCTCCAGCCATTCGTCGATGTCATCGATCAGGCCGGGCTCGTTGTCGTTCACGTACACGCCGGCGGTGATGTGCATGGCCGAGACCAGCACCATCCCCTCGCGCACGCCGCTGCGCTGGACCGCCGCTTCCACCTGCGGCGTGATGTGGACGTACTCGCGGTTCTTTTTAGTATTGAAGGTCAGGTATTCGGTGTGCGATTCCATGCGGGCTCCTTCTGCGCTACCATCAGGCCGATGCGGGTGCTCGGCATCGACTGCGGCACGGAGTATACCGGCTACGGCGTGGTGGAGCAGATGGCGTCGGGAGAGCTGCGGTCTCTTAGCGCCGGCGCCATCCGGCTATCGCCGCGCGAGCCCATGCCCCGGCGCCTGGAGCGCATTTTCACCGAGCTTTCCGCGTTGATTGTTGCGCACCAGCCGGAGCTGGTTGCCATTGAGGATGTGTTCTACGCCCTGAACGTGAAGTCCGCGTTGAAGCTGGGCCAGGTGCGCGGGGTGGCGATGCTGGCCGCCGCGACCGCCGGACTGGAGGTTTGTGAGTACGCTCCGCTGGCCATCAAGTCGGCGGTGGTCGGCTACGGACGGGCGGAGAAGTCGCAGGTGCAGCAGATGGTGGCCGCGCTACTGCGGCTGCCCGAAGTCCCCAAGTCCCCGGATGCCGCCGATGCCCTGGCCATCGCCATCTGCCACCTGCACACAGCTTCCACGCTGGCGCGGCAGGCAATTTCCGATTTGTGATTGGTGATTTGTGATTTGGGTCGGGCGCCGCGCCTCCGTGGGACTCCAATCATGCCTGGTACTGGTTCTCCTCACAACCGCGGCCCTGCTGCACGCGCAAGCGCCACCGCACGAGCCCAATCAGCGGCAGCCCCCAGCCGTTCCCACCGTAACCTTCACCTTCGACTGGCCCAGCCTCGAGCCGCATCGTTACGTGATCTCGGTGGATTCCGGCGGTAACGCCGCCTACCAATCCTGGACGGCTGATTCGACGGCCGAGCCATCCAGCGCCGACGATCCCTATCTGTTGAAGTTCACGGTATCGGTCACGGCGCGCGACCGCATCTTCGCCCTGGCACGGCAGCTCAAGTATTTCAACGGCAATTTCGAGTACCACAAGCATCCCGTCGCCGCCACCGGCGACAAGACCCTGGCTCATGCCGATCCCGACCAGCAGTACGAGACGCGCTACGACTGGTCGGAGAACCCAGACATCGACGAATTGACTGCACTGTTCGAGGGCATGTCCACGACCCTCGAATCGGGACGCCGCCTGGAGCGCCTGCACCGCTTCGAGCGCCTAGGGCTGGATGAAGAGCTGAAGAACCTTGAGCACGCTGCCGTCGAACACAGGGCCACGGAGCTGCGGGCAATCGCGCCCATCCTGGTGCAAATCGCCGAGGACGCCGCAGTTCTGAACATTGCTCGCCAGCGCGCCCGGCATATTCTGCAGATTGCCGGCGTGCCGCTAGGCGCTGGGCGCTACTAGTGCACGATCACGCCCGCATACCCGACCACCGCGTCGCGGTCGCCGGAAACGTCGCCTGAGGTTGCGTACTTGATCAGTTCCGCCGACTCCGCGCCCAGCCGCCGGGCCGCGGTCAGCATGGCGACGGCCGGCCCGTACCCGCACATGCTGATGTCTTCGTTCACCACCACGTCGAACAGTCCCCGGGGATCGAGCTTTAGGATCTGCTCGATGGCCTTGCTGTCCTTGACGCGAGTGACCGCGTCCGGCTCGTAGTGGTTCATGTCGCTGGAAGCGATGATGAGGATCTTTTCGCGGTGCGCCGCGAGCACCTGCGCGATGGCTTCTCCCAACGCCGCCAGCGGCTCATACGAGCCCACGCCCACCGCGATGGGAACGAAAGTGAAATTCCGCCGCAGGGCCTGGAGGAACGGCAACTGCACTTCCAGCGCGTGCTCGGCGCGATGCGCACCGGCATCTTCCGCGAGCGCAGGGAAGACACTGCGCAGCTCCATCGCCAGCTCATGGTCAATCGCCGCCTCGCCCAGCGGCGTGTCCCACGCGCCTTCGCTCATGATGGCCAGAGGCTTGCCCATGCCGGTGTGGTTGGGGCAAAGAATGATGAACCGCTCCGGCAAGGCCAGCCGCGCATACACTGCTCCCGCTACGTGCCCCGAGTACATGTAACCGGCGTGAGGAACCACGCAGCCGGTGGCCTCGATCTTTTCTCCCGCGGTGGCGAGGTAGGATTGAACGTCCCGCATCAGGACTTCCGGCCGTGCTGGATAAAATCGCCCGGCCACCGCCGCGTGACGCACGGTACTCACGTTTCCCCCTAATCGGGTCATCGGCTCATCGGGTGATCGGGTCATTGCAGAACCGCTTACCGTTTCAGATCACCCGATGACCCGATCACCCGATGACCCGATGTCGTTAATGCCTTGAACACCGCCGCTGCTTTGGCCAGCGGCAGCGCCTCCGCGCGCGCATCGAATTTGACTCCCGCCTTTGCGAGCGCGGCCTTGATCTCCGCGCCGGGATAGTGCAGCTTCAGATTGTTTGCCAGCGTCTTGCGCTTCTGCCCGAAGGAGAGCTTCAGAAAATCGAGAAACTCGTTGCCGCGCACGCCCAGAGCCTGTTCCTGCGGTTCTATGGTAAGCCTCAACACCGTGGAATGCACCTTGGGCGGCGGCGAGAAAGCGCCCGGCGGCAGCGTGAACAGCTTCTCGATGCGCGCGTAGAGCTGCACCGTGGCCGAGAGCAGGCCGTATTCGCGCCCGCCGGGCTTGGCGGCGATGCGGTCGGCGACCTCGCGTTGCACCAAAATTACCATGGTCGAGAACAGATCCGGGAACGCGAGCAGATGCTGCAGGATGGGCGAGGTGATGTAGTAGGGAAGATTGCCGACCACGCGCGCCGGGCCGGTAAAGGGATGATTGGCATCGCCGGCCACGTGCGGCCGCCGCAACAGGCTCTCGAAGTCGATATCCAGCACGTCGCCTTCGAGGATCTCGATGCCGGATTGGTGGGCGTACTTCATGCGCAGTTGCGCGCCCAGCACACGGTCGAGTTCGATAGCGATCACATGCTGGGCGCGCCCTACCAGCAGTCCGGTCAGCACGCCGCGTCCGGGACCGACCTCGACCACCGTGCTCTCCGACACGTCTCCCAAAGCATCGACGATGCGCCCGGCGGCGCTGCGGTCGGTGAGGAAATTCTGTCCCAACTTGGGCCGCCGGTTTCCCTTGGTCGCGGTTCTTGCCATCCGCATCTCCTCTTGCATTGACCGTTTTTCCAATCGCCGGTTAGACTGAACTTCCAGCCGGCAGTTACTCAACCCTGCACTGGGGGGATTCTGGAGGTTGTTGGATGCGCATCTCCTTTGTGGCCTCGGAGTGTGTTCCGTTCTCGAAGACCGGCGGTCTCGCCGACGTGGTGGGCGCTCTGCCTCCTGCTCTGGCTGCCATCGGTCACGAGGTCGACGTTTACCTTCCCAAATACCGCCAAACCCGGCTCAACAGCCCGCGCACCCTGCTGCGCAGCCTCACCGTGCCCTTCGACGACGAGTACCGCTTCTGCTCGGTCCTCGACGGCGGCACCCACGCCGGCGTCAAATTCTACTTCATCGACTATCCTCCGTTCTTCGACCGCGAGCAGCTCTACGGCACGCCCGCGGGCGACTATTCGGACAACGCCGAGCGCTTTGCGCTGTTCTCACGCGCGGTGCTCGAGGCCTCCAAGACCTTCGGCGCCCCCGAAGTCTTCCACTGCCACGACTGGCAGTCGGCGCTGGTGCCCATTCTGCTGAAAACGCTCTATGCCGAAGACCCGGCGTTCCGTGCCGCATCCTCGGTCTTTACCATCCACAACATGGGATACCAGGGACAGTTCCCTCCGGAAACTCTGCCGCTGCTGATGCTGCCGTGGGACCTGTTCACCATCGGCAAGATGGAATTCTACGGCAAGGTGAACTTCCTGAAGGGCGCGCTGGTGTTCTCCGATTTCATTACCACGGTCAGCCGTAAGTACAGCCAGGAGATCCAGTCCGCCGAATACGGCTTCGGCCTGGAAGGCGTGTTGCGCAGCCGCGCCGCTACCGTCACCGGCATCCTCAATGGCGTGGACTACAACGTGTGGAGCCCGCAGACCGACACCTTCATCAAGCAGCATTATTCGCCCGACGACCTCAGCGGCAAGCTGGCTTGCAAGCAGGACCTGCTGGCGGATTTCGGCGTCACCACGCCGAACTTGCGGCTACCCGTCATCGGCATCGTGTCGCGCTTCGCGGCGCAGAAAGGCTTTGACCTCATCGCTCAGGTCATCGACCGGCTGGCGCGGGAAGACATGGTGATCGTCGCCCTCGGCACCGGCGACAAGGAATACGAAGATTTGTTCCGCAAGCTGAACCAGCAGTTCCCGCAGAAGATCCTGGTCAGGATCGGCTTCGACAACGCGCTGGCGCACAAGATCGAGGCCGGTTCCGACATGTTCCTCATGCCGTCGCGCTACGAGCCCTGCGGGCTGAACCAGATCTACAGCCTGAAGTACGGCACCGTACCCGTGGTTCGCGCCACCGGCGGCCTCGACGATACCATCGAGCCCTGGGACCCGCGCACCAACCGCGGCACCGGCTTCAAATTCAGCGATTACACTGGCGATGCGCTGCTCGCGACCATCCGCCAGGCGCTTACCGCCTTCAAGGACCAGACCGGCTGGCAAAACCTGATGCGCAACGGCATGGGAAAGGATTTTTCCTGGACCAACTCCGCCCGCGAGTACGTGCGCATCTACGAGAAGTCGCGGCAGTTGCGCACCGTCCACGGCATTGAGGTGGTAACGGTCTAGCAATTAGAGCAAGATCACAATTGCTACACGCAGGTGAAGGGGCACGCCTTCACTGGGGTCCCCGGCACGCCCGCCTTTGGCGTGCTGGGGGTGAGAGGCGTGCCATAAAGGCCGGCAAGAACTCGGCTTCAGCCGCTGAGGATGTTTCCCTCAGGGCCTAAAGGCCCGATTATGTGTGGATGTTAGCGGCACGGCTGGAAGCCGTGCCCCTTCACCCTTATCCAGATTGACACGTCAACTCTGGATCCGCGCTAGCGACGGATTGGAGCAGATTCTCACGGATTGCTTTCACCTTCTGCCGCGCTGGCCGCGTATCCTACCAAAAAGGTAACGGCGGTGCCGATCACCAGGTACCAGGTCCAGGGCACGCGCGTCGCCGTCCACACATAGATTGGGTAGACTAAGGCCAGCATGATCCCTGTCGGCTACATGGCAAAGCGCGTGTGCAAGAAGCCTGACTGGCTCGAAGCGCCCCACGTCATTGACATATACTCCGTTAGCTCTTGCGTTTCGGATGACTTTGCTGACTACATTGACTACTGGAGGCACAACGGGTATTGGCTCTTTGACTCACCGGAAATCATACAAAGTGCCGCCCGCGACAACTCTGTTCAACTTGAGGGAACATCGCTGTTTTATTACGAAGCGTATGAAATGGAATTCGACGGCGAAAGCTGGCATCCGTATGTACCCGACTCGTCGATTCCAACGAGTGTAGTCCCGCCTTCCCGGAAGCAACTTGAGGGCTTCGATGTAGTTACTTTTTTCGCCAGAAATGCGCCACAATGTTCCCCTCTTTCGTGCAACTCGATGGCGGAGGAGCTGCGCACAAATGCCCACTGTTTGTTTGCCTCGTTTGAAGAGGCTGAAAAAAATATCAATAATGCGACATTTAGTAAATGTGAGCCGGGCCCATATCGAATCTTCTCTGTGTACTCCGTGGACTGGCCCTAATCCGTGGCCTCTTTGGTTTCTATCGCGCTGGTGGCATACCCCACAATGAATGTGACTGCTGTGCCGATCACTACATACCAAGTCCAGGGGATGCGCGTCGCGGTCCAGACGTAGATCTCGGCCGCGAGTCCGCAGGCCATCCCGACGATCGCCCCGCGCTGGTTGGCGCGCCGCGTCAGCATGCCCAGCAGGAAGACACCGAGCAGTGCTCCGTACGCCACCGACGCGATCGAGAGCCCGACCTCCACCACCCGCCCGCCGCGCCGTGACACCAGCGCCAGCCCGAACAGCACCAGCGCCCACATGATCGTTGCCAGTCGTGAAACTGCCACCCTCCGCTTTTCGCTCAAGCCCGGGTTCCGACGAAGATAGAAATCGACAATCGACGTTGAAGAAAGCGAATTGAGCGCGGCGCTCAGGTTCGACATCGCCGCCGCCAGGATGGCCGCGATCAGCAGTCCCGAAATCCCATGCGGCATGTGCTGCACGATGAAGGTGGGGAAGATGCGGTCGGACGATCCCGCCGGGTGCACACCGCGGTAGAACACGAACAGCATTACGCCGACCACAAGGAACAACGTGAACTGGAAGAGGACGGCCACGCCGCTTGAGAGCAGAGCGGCCTTCGATTGCCGCTCGCTGCGCGCCGAGAGCAGCCGCTGGACCATCAACTGATCGGTGCCGTGGCTGGCGGTGGTGAGAAACGTTCCGCCGATGATCCCCGCCCAGAAGGTGTAGGTCTTGTGCAGCACGGGCGAAAAATCGAACACGCGGAATTTGCCCGCGGCGTCGGCCATCGCGTGCACCGCCGTCCACCCGCCGGGGACCGCGTGCAGGATGGTGAAAAATCCCACCAGAGTTCCGCCCACGTAGATCACGGTCTGCACCACGTCCGTCCAGATGACCGCCGCCAAGCCGCCTTCGAAGGTATAGATCATGGTCAGCAGGGTGATGATGGCGATGGAGGCAACTTCGCCGGTGCCGATGGCAATCGCCACCACGATCGACACCGCAAAGACGCGCACGCCTTCGGCCGCCGCGCGCGTCACCAGGAAGAGGCCGGCGGTCAGCGAATGCAGCGTCCTGCCGAAACGCCGCTCGATCAACTGGTAGGCGGTGTACATCTCGCCGCGAAAATATTGCGGAATGAAGAGCGCGCTGATGATCACCCGCGCCAGCAGATAGCCGAAGACGACCTGCAGGAAGCCCAGATCGGTATCAAAGGCGAGCCCGGGAATGCTGATGATGGTCAGGGTGCTGGTTTCGGCGGCGACGATGGAGAGAGCGATCGCCCACCAGGGTATGTTGCGGTCCGCCAGAAAATAATCGCGCAGGCTGCGCTGCGATTTGCGGAAGCGCAGTCCGAAGACCGTGATCGCCGCGAGGTAAAGTGCAATGATCGCCAGGTCGATCGGGTCCAGCCGGTTGATTCGGGCCTCCGCTTAACGTTTCAGGTTTCAAGTTTCACGAAAACCCGATCGCCGCAACAACGTGAAACTTGAAACGAATTCTCTCACACCTGTGATAGAACCTACGGCAATGGCTTTCTTCCTCGGGATTGACGGCGGCGGTTCCAAGACCGAGTGCATGGTTGGAAACGAAACCGCGGTGCTCGGCTGGGCGGGATCGAGTTCCTCCAAGATCGCCCGCGTGGGTGAAGAAGCTGCCGGCGCCGCGCTGCGTGAAGGCATCCAGCGGGCGTGCGCCGCCGCCGGCCTAGCCGCATCCCAGATCGGCCGCACTTGCATCGGGGTGGCCGGCATTTCGCAGGCGGGTTCGGTGGCGGCCATTCGCGGTTTGCTCGGCGAGATCGTCGCCGGCGAGATCGTGGTGGTGGGCGACACGGAGGTGGCGCATCACGCCGCATTCGATGGCGGCGAGGGCGTGGTCGTCATCTCCGGCACCGGCTCCATCGCCTGGGGACGCAACCGCCAGGGTGAGGCAGCGCGGGCCGGCGGCCTGGCGCCCGCTACCGGCGATCCCGGCTCCGGCGAATGGATCGGACGAACGGCTGTGGAACTGGTGCTGCTGGCCAGCGAGAATGGCCACAGCCCCGCCATGCTGCATGCCGTGCTGAAGGCCTGGAAGCTGGAGGATCTTCAGCAACTCGCCCGAGTCCTGCGCGGATCGCCCGCTCCCGACTTTGCCGCGCTATTTCCCATCGTGGCTGTCTCCAGCGATCCTATTGCTCAGCGCGTTCTCGCCCGCGCCGGCCGCGAGCTGTCACTGCTTACTTCCGACGTTCTCGGCAGCCTCTGGACCGCTCCCGCGCCGGTCGAGGTGGCCATGTACGGCGGTGTTCTGGAAAACTCGCCCGAGGTGCGAGATGCTTTGGCTGCGGACCTATACGACCGCCATCCGGAAGCTCGGGTGGCGCCCGGCAAGAGAAGGCCCGCGGAAGGGGCGCTGCTGGTGGCGCGCCAAGCTGCTCGCGCCGAGGCTCCGCCGGAACCGGCGTCCGCGTAGTCTCGCCAAAACTGGATCCGCGCATGGCTGATGTTCTCCTGCCCATCGAACAGTTGATCCATGACCCCTCGCCGGAAGGATTGTGTGCCGCGGCGGGCGATCCCCGGCTGACGGAGGAGCTGGCGCTGGCCCTGCTGGAACGCCGTGACTTGCCGGCCAGCGGGCTGGAGCGGCTCGCCAAGCATCCCGCGCTGAAGAAAAGCCGTAAGGTGCTGTTGGCGCTGGTGACCCATCCGCACACGCCGCGCTTCGTCTCGCTGCCACTGCTCAAACACCTGCACACCTTCGAGCTGATGCAGGTGGCGCTCACGCCGGCGGTCGCAGCCGACGTGAAAGCGTCCGCCGATGAAGCCCTCTTCAACCGGCGGGAAACCATTTCGCTGGGCGAGCGGCTCACTCTGGCCAAGCGAGGCTCCGGGCGGCTGGCCGGCGCGCTACTGCTCGATCCCGAGCCGCGCATCGTCGAAGCCGCGATTCAGAATCCGCGGCTCACCGAGGCGCCGGTGGTGAAGGCACTGATGAAGGACCGGGCGCCGCAGGCGCTGGCGGAAGCAATCTGCCGCCATCCCAAGTGGTCGCTGCGCCGCGAGGTGCAACGCGCCCTTCTGCGCCACCCCGGCACGCCCCTGGGACGCGTCCTGGTGTTCGCGCGGAGCTTGCCCACCGAGGCCTTGCGCGAAATCATGCGGCAGTCGCGCCTGAGCGAAAACGTAAGGGCGTATCTGGCCAGGGAGCTGGAATCGCGCGCGGCCGATTAGCTCTTCGCTTTTAGCTCTTGGCTACCGGCCAAAAGCCAAGAGTTAAGAGCCTACAGCCAAGAGATTGCGGATTCCAAAGGTCACTCGCGAGTAACTGTCCTGATGGTGCGGCGGGCGCGGTAGTTTCATTACCTCGGTTACTTTGCGGCCTCCTAGGCCGGCGTTAAGCTAGGCTCGCTTTAGTCATTCCGGGCGAGGCATCTTGAAGGAAACAGCGGACCACATGCGCGGCATCACCGATGAGCTGCGGCTGTTGCAGCGTTCGCTGCAGGAATCTCTGCTCGATGGTTCCTGCATGGGTTCCGACCAGTCGGCGATGGTGGAAGCGGTGGACGAGTTCAAGTCCGTCATCGACCAGATGCGGCAGTTCCTCTGGTTTTACCTCAACGCCATGAGCAACGGCGAGCAGTTGATCGAACTGCTGCGCCAGGCGGCGCAGACCGGCGCCGATCCCGCCAAGACCATCGAGCAGATCGAGTCGCTGCCCGACTACGGGCTGATCCACTACTACCTGCCCCCCAATCGCAAGCCCAACTGAGTTTTCCTGCTGGGAATTTCATAGCAGGGGACCTGGACCGACGTGCCGTCAGGCGCCGATGTCCTCGTCTGCCTTAGTGGTTTAAAAAGGCCAGATAAAGCTCCGAGGTCGAAGCCGGCAACCATTTACTGGCTCTATCGCTTCCAAAGAACGAATCGTCCACGGACTCAGCCACCTCAGGCTAAATATAGAGAGGATTGGGGGCACTCGTTGCGGTTACTTCTGTTGGCTGCGCTCAGCCTGCCTCTAAGTTGCGCATTCGCCCAACAGGGCGATGTTTCGTTAGCACCACTTCCGGCATCGGAATCCAGCCGGCCGCAATCCCCCGACGCGCAGAGCCAGCCGGCGCAACCCCAAACCGGGCAGGGGGGCGCATCCGGGTCTGCCACGGGTGCGAAGCCGTCGGAGGCGAAGCCGTCCAGCGCGACCGCCGCGAATCCGGCCACTCCGCCGGCCGAAAAGCAGCAACCCCAACGAATTCTCGGCGTAATGCCCAATTTCCGCGCGGTCAGCGCCGGAACGCTCCCGCCGCCACCCACGCCAAAGCAGGGGTTCGTCCTCGCTACCAAGAACAGCTTCGACTACTCGTCGTTCATCTTCGTAGGCCTCACCTCAGCCATAGCTGAGTGGTCGGACGCGCACTCGCAACTGGGGAAAGGCATGCCTGGCTTCGGGCGATACTACTGGCGGGGCTTGGTGGATAAAACCGACGGCAATTATCTGGTCCTCTTTGCCCTGCCCACGATTTTTCATCAGGACGAGCGTTACTTTGCTAAGGGCGAGGGCGGTTTCCGCAGGCGCACCGTCTACGCGCTTTCGCGCGTGCTGATTACTCCCAACTACCACGGGCACGACAGCTTCAACATTTCAGAGCTACTGGGCCGCGGCATGGCTCAGGGCATTTCGGCGGCATACTACCCCAGCAATACCCAGACTGCTGGCGCGATCCTCACCAAGTACGGATACGCCTTGCTGCGCGACGGCGGCACCAACGCCTTCCGCGAATTCTGGCCAGACATCGCGGTGCACGTACTGCATCGCAATCCGTGAAGTCCATCGAAGCCTCTAAAGAGCGGCCCTGAGCGATTTTGTCCTTGACAACAGTAACGTATACGTTACCATAAGCCATGGTGGAAGTCCGGGAATGTCTGGATCCGAACGGTCGCAGCTCCTATGCATTAGGTTCCCCCCATTCAAGCCAAAAAAGGTGAAGGGGCACGACCTTGGTCGTGCCATTCCCGAGCTATAAGAGAAGAGGGGCTTTAGCCCCTGAAGGTGGCTGCACGTAGACTTTATGTAGGGCCAAGCCTAATAGCTAAGACCGCAGGGGCTGAAGCCCTCGACTTGTTTCAGGCGTAGCGGCACGACCGAGGTCGTGCCCCTTTACCTGTGTCGGCTGTCATGCAGGATGAGACCGGGCAATTTTTCACCGTACATCAGGAGAAGTAGCCATGCCGCTGACCCGTGATTTCAAAGAGACCATCAAAGCTCGCGTCGAACGCGATCCGGCCTTTCGCAAAGAGCTGCTCATCGAAGGGATCGAGTCTTTCCTGTCCGGCGACGTCGACACCGGCAAGGCCGTACTGCGCGACTACATCAACGCTACTGTGGGCTTTGGCGAACTGGCCGAAGTCGTCCACCGCTCTCCCAAGAGCATCATGCGCATGTTCGGCCCGAGCGGCAATCCGCAGGCGCAAAACCTCTTTGAGATCCTCGCCTACCTTCAGCGGGAAGCAGGCGTGCACCTCAAAGTAAGAGTTGCGCGCGCCTCATGAGGTGGCCGATGTCCTCGTCTGCCCGGATCGCCCTGCTATCGAATTCGTCGACAAACTCCCGGCGGCTGCGCATCACAACCGCATATAATTTTCTGCCAGGGAGGAGCCATGATGACGTTACCCAGCAAGGCAAGGCAATGTGCGGCCGTGGTTCTGGTGGCTCTCGCTCTGCTGGTTTCACCAGGCGTCTCGTTCGCCGGGGAGGGCTTCGACGGCAAGTGGCTTACCACCGTCTCCTGTGAGGCGTCGCGGGACGCCTTAGGCTATTCCTTCCGCTTCGTCAGCGAGGTAAAGGACAGCAACTTGCGCGGGCTGCACGGCACCGAGGGTCAGCCCAGTTCCCTGCTGATCGAGGGCAAGATCGATGCTGACGGCGCCGCCAAGCTTTATGCCACCGGCCGCACCGGCTCCAAGGAATACGTGCCCGGACGCGATACGCCGAGAGGCACTGAGTACAGCTACAACATCCGCGCGCAGTTTAAAGGCACCACCGGAACCGGCACCCGCATCGAGGGACGCCCGTGTTCGTTCCGCTTCGAGAAGCAATGAGCAGGCGTTCCATGTCACGGTTCGGCCGGGGGCCTCGCACCAAAGTACCGCGAGCGGTGTTGTCGCTTGGCTCGTTTGGTCAGCTAGGGCCCCCAGCGATGGTTCCAAGGCGGCCGCTTACGAGGTTTGATCCAGGAATAATCATCCAGCACGTACGCCCTGATCCCCCAACTTAGCGCGATCAGTCCAAAAGAGGGAAAAGACCAGAAAAAGAAACGCTGCACCAAATCTTCCTCTTTCGCTGTTCCATATCTCGTCGGGTGGGTCCATGAAATGCCAACCGTCCAGCCCCGCTCCGGTCTCGGTGCAGTCGGGCGCTTCGCTGAGTAGTAAATAATCAGGAACGTCAAGCCCAGGAAGGTTGCAACGCAGCCGACTTCTCCAGCCAGTGTCAGCACTCGTGCAAGGCCTCGCCATCTTTGGGCGGCGTGAGCACTGATTGTCACCCTCTACCTCCGCTCCCATGAAAATGCTTCTTGATCGCCTCCGCCTGGTTTCGTGTCACCACCGCTGACAGCGCCGGGGCATCCGCTTCCTTCACCGCGCGGACGCTGCCAAAGTGCTCCAGCAGACGCCGCCGGGTGCTCTCGCCGACGCCGGGGATATCCAGCAATTCCGAGCTGCGGTCGCGCATGGCGCGGCGCTTGCGATGGAAGGTGACGGCGAAGCGGTGCGATTCGTCGCGGATCATCTGCACCAGGTGCAGCACCGGCGAGTGATGGTCGAGCGCGACCGGTTCGTTCTCCTGGCCGTAGACGTAGATGATTTCCTCGCGCTTGGCGATCGCCGCCAGCGGCTGGTTGACGATCTCCAGCGAATCCAGCGCCTCGGCCGCCGCGTGCAGTTGCCCGAGCCCGCCATCGATCAGCACCAGGCTGGGCAGCTTCTGCTTTTCTTCGAGGACGCGCTTGTAGCGCCGCGCCACCACCTCGCGCATGGAGGCGAAGTCGTCCACGCCCTCGACCGAGCGGATGATGAACTTGCGGTAGTCGGACTTCTTCATCTTGCCGTCTTCCCACACCACCATGGAAGCCACGGTCTCCGCGCCCTGGATGTGGGAGATGTCGAAGCACTCGATGCGCCGCGGCAGCTCGGGCAGCGTGAGCGCGTCCTGCAGCGCTTCCTGGATGGCCTTGGTTGCAGGCTTCATCACTCGGAAGCGCTGGTCATAGGACTGCTTGGCGTTGCGCGCTGCCAAGTCGATGAGCGAGCGCTTCTCGCCGCGCTGCGGCACCAGGATGTCCACCCGCCGCTGCCGCTTTTCCGCCAACAGTTCTTCCAGCGTCGCGCGGTCCTCAAAATCCACCGGGACGTAGATCGTCCGCGGCACGTACTGCTGGTCGATATAGATCTGCTTCAGCAGGGCAGAGAAGAACTCGCCCGGCTGAAACCCGTCTGTAGAGACGTTGCTGGCAACGTCTCCGAACTCCGGCAAGTCCTCCCAGAAGAACTCGCGGCGATCGAGCACCCGTCCGCCGCGCATGTGGAACAGATTCACGGCGAGCATGTGATTCTCGTAGTGATAGCCGAAGACGTCGGCATCGTCGCCTTCCACGGCATCCATGCGCTGCTTTTGGTGAAGTTGCTCGACCGTTGCCATCAGATCGCGGTATTTCGCCGCGCGCTCGTACTCCTGCTCCTCCGCGGCCTGCTCCATGCGCTCGCGCAGCGAGCGGGCCAGGTCCGTCTGCCGGCCCTCCAGGAACAGCCGCACGTCGCGCACCGCTTCCTGATAAGCATCCGGCGTAGTCAGTTCTTTCACGCACGGGCCCAGGCAGCGCCCGATGTAATACTGCAGGCACGGCCGCGGATGGTAGCGGCTCAGGTCCACCGTGCAGGAGGGAACTTTGAAGGCGCGATGGATCAGGTCCACCATCCGGTGCGCAAGGTTAGCCGGGAAGTAGGGTCCGAAGTAGAGGCTGCCGTCCTTCTTCAAGCGCCGGGTGACGTACACTCGGGGGCAGCGCTCGCCCGCGGTCAGCTTGATGTAGGGATAGGTCTTGTCGTCGCGCAGCAGGATGTTGAAGCGCGGCTTTTTCTGCTTGATGAGATTGTTCTCAAGCGCCAGCGCTTCCTTCTCGTTGTCGACCACGATGTAGCCGACATCCACCGCCTCGCGCAGCAGCGATCCGGTCTTGGCGTCCTCGGCCCGGCCTTCCAGAAAATAAGAGCGCACCCGCGACCGCAGGTTCTTGGCCTTGCCGACATAGATCACCTCGCCTTCGGCGTTCTTGTAGAGATACACGCCGGGCCCGGTGGGCAGTTCCCGGATTTTTTCCTGCAGGTCCATGTGGATTTGGAAAAGGCGGAGCGGCAGACACCCTGTAAAAATTCTACTCTCCCGTCAGCGATTGCCTGCCGGTTCTACTGCCTTCGCCGCAGGAAAAATACAAGTCAGTTTATTTTCAAACACTTAGCTGGTAAAACCGGACCCAACAAGTGGCAGGACGTTTGCTATCTAACCCTTCGAGCAGGGTCGGATGGCCGGCCTTGTGAGCTTGATCCCAGGAGCCCTCCCTCATGAATAGCAAGTTGCTTGCACTTACTGGCGCCCTCAGCTTAAGCATGGTCTTCTCTGTGGGTTGCTCGACCAAGAATTACGTCCGCAACCAGACTACCCCCCTGGTCAACAAGACCAACGAGCTGGATGATCTGACGGCGAAGAACTCCCGCGACATCCGCGATACTGATGCTCGCGCCCAGCAGGGCATCCAGAGCGTGCAGGCCAAGGCTGCTGACGCCGACCAGAAGGCGTTGGCGGCCGGCAAGTCGGCGGACGACGCCCAGGGTCTGGCCAACCAGGCCACCAACCGCGTCACTAGCCTGACCAACACCGTCGCCAACCTGGACAATTACCGGCCGGTGATCGATACCACGGTTCACTTCGGCTTCGATAAGGCGAACCTGACGCCCAAGGCCAAACAGGCTCTCGACGAGCTCGGCTCGGACATCCCCAACGCGAAGCACTACATCGTCGTGGTGGATGGCAACACCGATTCCACCGGTCCTGCCGGCTACAACTATCAGCTCAGCCAGCGCCGCGCTGACGCCGTTATCCAGTACCTGGCGGAGAAGTACGACGTGCCGGCGCACAAGATTTACGTGATCGGCTTGGGCAAAGACAAGCCGGCGGCTCCCAACACCAGCACCACCGGCCGCGCCCAGAATCGCCGCGTGGATGTCCACCTGATGACCAACGTTATCGACAATCAGACGGCTTCCAACAGCCCTGCTGACCGTGGAGTGCAGGCACGATAGAGCTTTCCTCCCCCCCGAGGAACTTTCACTACAGGCCGTTCCGGCGTCTCGGAACGGCCTGATTTTTTGCCAGAGCAGCTTCACCTACCCCTTTGTCATGCTGAGCGTGCGTTTGGCAACCTGATTTGGCCCACCTTTGACACTTTCATTTGGCCCACCCCTGGGTCATGAACTCTGCGTTGTTCCCCAGCTTCAGCCTGAGCCGGGATGGGGGTGCAGGGGCAAGGGGTGGCGTTTGAACCCCTTGCCCCTGCCCAGCGCTTTACGAAGCTTTCTTCTTCTGTCGTATCTCCATGGTTCTCCGGAACCGGTAAGAATCGATCCCGGTCTCAATGATGTGCGCCCGGTCCGTGATCCGGTCCAGCAATGCCTTACACAAGCGGGGATTGGGAAACACCTGCGTCCACTCCGAAAAGGGGAGGTTCGTGGTCACGATCCACGTCGCCTTTTCCACGCGGTCGGCAATCACCTGGAATAGGAACTCCGCGCCGATCTCCGCCAGCGGCACGTAGCCCACTTCGTCGAGGGCGATCAGGTCGTAACGCAGCCAGCGCGCCAGCGCCCGCCGGATAGCGTTTTGTTGCCGAGCTTCCACCAGCTCGTTCACCAGGTTCGCGGCGGTGGTAAAGCGCACCCGCCGCTTCTGCCGGCAAGCCGCGACGCACAGTCCCGTCGCCAGGTGGGTCTTGCCTGTGCCGCATTCGCCCATCAGCACCACGGGCTCAGCGCGCTCGATGTAGCCGCCCACGGCCAGTTCGCGGATCTTCGCCGCCGGAATTAGCGGCGCCTGATTGAAGTCGAACTCCTCCAGTGTCTTCAACCGCGGCAGCCGGGCATCACGCAACCGCTGCTGAATCGCACGCCGATCCCGTTCTTCGCTCTCCATGGCCAGCAACGCTTCCAGATATCCAATGTGGCTCCGCTTCTCCTTCACCGCCTGCTCCGCCAGCGGCACGAAGTTGGTGCCCACCACAGGCATACGCAATGCCTGGCAGTACTGCTGTACGCTGGCGTGTTCCAGAGCTTCGGTGGCGGCTGGCTTCATCGCACCACCTCCGCCGCGGTCATCACCTCACCCAGCAGCAAGTCGTACTCGTTCATGACCGGCAGCGGACGCTGGTAGCGTTCCAGTCCACCATCGACACCGCAGCACTCCGCAGGTGGATGGGCTAGTTCGCCGAAGCTCAGCAAGTGCCGGACGGCTGCCGCATCGGTGCATCCCAGCGACAGCGCCTGCTCGACCGCGTGCTGCAGCCGATCCCAACCCTGCTGCTTGCCCTGGCGCAGCAACTCGATCATCTCCCGCGTCCCCGCCTGCCGGCCGTACCGTTGCTGGAACGCCTGCCACAGCCGATCGAACCCTGCTGTCCAACGACCACGTTGGCGCCACTGCTGCAGCGGTCGCGATCCCGCCAGCGCCCCGGGCTTCTTGACCAGCACATCCAGGTAGTGCTCCAGATCTAGAACCTGCTCATAGCGGCCGAAGCTGCGCTCGTGCCGCGCCACGTATTCCTGCTCCCGCCAAATCTCCACGTAGGCCGGCAGCAGCCGCGCCTGGCAGCGCGTTCCTGGCTTCAACGGGGTCGAGTACCAGTTGGTTCGTACCTTCACACAACCCTTGCTGTCCACCGTCGGAAAGCTAATCTCGGCCAGCTCAAAGCCCTCGGCGGCGAGCGGCAGCAGGTGTTCGCGTTCGATGCGCATCGCTTCGCCCACCGACAGCGGCTTGCCGGTAATCCGCCGCTGCTCACTCTGCTGACAGCCTCGCAACAGGTGCTGGTTCAGCTCCTCCAGATCCTTCACCTGCGGGATGGGCACCAGATGGTTCCGCCGGAAGTAGCCCACCTCACCTTCCACCCCGCCCTTTTCGTTGCCCCGCGCCGGATTGCAAAAATCCGTCTGAAAACCCCAGTGCGAGCGGAAGGCGATCAGCCGTTCGGTCTCCACCCGCTGGTGCCCGCGCAGGATCTTCTTCACCGCGCTCTTCAGGTTGTCGTACCGCAGCAGCCGGAACACGCCCCCAAAATAGTGAAACGCCCGCTCATGGGCTTCCAGGAATGCTTGCTGCGCGGCATGGTGGTAGGCCACATGAAAGGCGCCGCCGCCGGCCATCGAGCGCATCGCGAAGATGTGGACCGTCTGCCGCTCGCCGCCCATCTCGACTACCGCGTCGTACCAGTCAACCTGCGCTTCGCCGCCCCACTCATAAACCTGGGGCACGAACGTTTCCCGCGCAGCCAGGCCCAGCTCCTCCCGCCGTTGCCGCACATAGGCCCGCACCGTCGATTCGGCTACTACTGCTTCGGGTCGCTCCTGCCGAATCCGCCCCCAGATCCGGTGGGCGGTGTGGCGTTGCTTGCGCGGTGCCTGCGCATCGGCCCCCAAAATCTCGTCAATGAACTCCATCACCGGTCCCAGCTTGGGTTTCCTGCGCACCGGGGTCTTGCGATCCGGCGGAATCGCGCTGGCCAGCGCCTGTCGCACCATCCGTCGGTGCACTCCGAACCGCCTGGCCACCCCCTGGATCGTGCCCATGCCCTGGCCGTACTCCCGTCTGATCTGTTCGAACAGCTCCACCTTGCATCTCCTGTCCATCGACCTCCCCGTCCCGGCTGGCAGGGACAGCGTAGGCCGATTAGTTCTGCAGGGTGGGCCAAATCAGACCATCAAAGTGGGCCAAATCAGAATAGCGAAATCAGCAGCGAGTACGGGCCGGTTTTGCCCGCACGAGTCGAAGCACCCCTACCCTACGGCAGCTCGCCTGTGGGCGAGATCAATAGCTGCAGGCCCGTAGAGCCCGCCCTGAGCGAAGTCGAAGGGGCCGGAGCGAATTTAGCCCAGGGCGGGAGCCCTGGGTACGCGGAAAAATTAGGACCGAGCCCCCTTCAGGGGCGACACCCATCAGACCTTCGCGGCCTCGCCCGTCTCGACCACAAACTCTGGCAGACCCTTCACGACCTTTACTGTTTCGAGGCTCACGTACACCACCTGCCCGATCAGCCGCACGATGTATTCCGGGTCGTCCGCGCGGTTGGGATCGTTGGTGATTCCCGAGCGCTTGTCCGTGCTCACCTGATACTGATCGATCACCCATTCCAGAGCCGACCGATTCCCCAGCCGGTATTCGTACGTTTCCGGCGGAATGCCGCCGAGGGTGAGGAAGCTGTTATAAACCAGCGACGTCTTGTCTTTGTTCAGGCGCATCTTCTCCACCCGCCAGTCCAGCTTCCCAGTCTCGGTACGCCTCAACGGATACTCCGGCTGCTTCTCGTAATTGACGTGCAGATCGGCCAGCCGCTCTCCTGCCTTGGCGAGCCTCCAAAACAGCGTCACGTCGCCCAAATGGGCGCCGGCGGCGGGCGGTAGACGAACAGTTCCTGCCCGGTGCGCCTGGTCCAGTCGGTCGAGGAACCGTCGTCCCTTGACAAGTTGCTCTGCGCTCGGCGGCCCTTCTGGCATTGGCTTACCCGCCGCAGCCTTCTCCTCCGTGTGTCCTTCGCCACTGCCCAATGGGCCTGCCTTTAGAAAGGGAATTCTGGGCAGTTCCCGCCGCAGATTCGCCGCATAGCGCTCCCGGTACGTGGGATGGTGCAGCGCCGCATAGGTGTAATGAAAGATGTCCCACTTGCTGACGTATCTGTGCCCATAACGCGTTCGGAACTGCTCCAGCGCCCAATCGGTGATGTTCTCGCAGCGGTTGCTACCATCCTCCGCATACGTATAGAACGGGAAGCATTGTGTACTACAACCAGCGCCGCTCAGATGCAGATCGACCAGATTCTTGGCTGCGAGGACCAGGAAAGGCTTTTCCGAGCCGGGCCCAGTCAGGCACATCAACCTGTTCTCTGCCTCCGCGTCTTGAGTCGGGAAAAAAGAGGGAAACACATAAACTTCTTCGTTCAGAACGCGGTCAAAAAACAGGTTTTGTTTGGTGAAGGGGCGATATAAACATGCGCGAATCTTGGACGGCGCAAACGCAGCCTGCCGTTCGCGCCTCAGGTCTTCCTTGAGGTCTCGACTCCAACTAATCGAGTTCTCCTCATAGCGGACGAACTCGTCGATGTTGCGGCTCGGCCCGTCAGAGCTCCTCCAGCGATTTACTTCCTCGTTGTAAAAGGCGATGGTCTTCTTGATATTCGCCTTGAGGGAACCGGCGTCGAAGTTGTACGCCCAGACATCCCTTAACGTTGCAATGCCACGGCTTTGCTGAAGGAATATATCCTCTAGGCCAATCAGCCGATTGAATTCAGGCGCTACGCCGTCTGAGACCCAACGGTTCGACGCGTCCGGCCGAAGTTCGACCCATTTCGTCCCGCTTACGCGATCGATTTGTTCCAGCCACTCATACTTCTGCCATCGTGTCCAATGGCTTTCGGAAGACGCATAAACGATCTTACAAACGCGTTTTTCTTTGGGAACGCTCCGTCTGACGAAGATATTTACCGAAACCCCCACTTGGATGCCAAAAACATTGTGCGTTGTGCCGGAGAGCCGTGGGTTTTTCCTAACGTTCCCACCTAGGTCCAGTAGGTATATTTCGTCGAAATCGGCAGCAAGATGGGCCCTCATGCCGTCGGTCGCGAGGCCGTCCACAAAGCCACTATTGGTCACTAGAGCAACGATACCTTCTTCCCCGATACGATCCGAGGCCCAGCGGATCGCTTTCACATACGGGTCCGACAAGGCGTTCTTATTCGTTGCGGTCGAGCTTTTTGCGTATGTTTCCGAGACGCGATTGGCTATGGCCCCGTACTTCCTGTTCTTATTGCCGTCGTTCTCGTTCACCTGCCAAGCGTTGTAAGGCGGGTTGCCCACAACCACAAAAATAGGCTGCAAACGCTGCCGCTCGATACGCGCCGTGTTCTGTTCGGCGAACATCGAAGCTTGGGCGCGCATATCAAACGTGTCCACCAGGCATATTCCTGGAAACGCCTTATACTCTCCCGTTCGCTCCAGGTACTCGTGCTCGATGTTCATCGAGGCGACATAGTACGGCAGCAGCATCACTTCGTTGCAGTGAAGCTCGTTCTCGTACTTGTAGGGCAGCGCCGAGGTTCTGATCTCCCGCATCACGCGCACGATGAAATTCCCGGTGCCAACGAACGGGTCGAGAATGTGGACGTCACGGTCGCTCAGCGAGCGGCCGAACTCCTTCCGCAGAATCTCTTCAACGCTGCGAACCATGAAATTGACGATTGCCTGCGGCGTATAGACGATCCCGTGGGTGTCCGCCTCTTTGGGTGAGTACCCTTGGAAGAAGCGCTCGTAGACGGTGTTGAGAAAAGCCTGCTTCTCCGAAAAGTTCTCAGTATTTTCTGCGCTCAGCTCGATGGCTTTGTAGAAACGGTCCAGGTCGCGCAGGAAAGCGTCGCGGTTGAAGTGGCGAGATGTTAGAGAGTCGATCACCTTCTCAATCTCAACCGCCACGACGTTCCGACGCGTAAAGTCCGGGTTGTCGAAAATCTTGCGGAAGATGCGCTCTGTAAGCAGGTGTTGGACCAGCATCTCCTCCACGGCTTTATCTGACAGATTCGGATTGATGGCCTGTCGGCAGACTGCATAAAACCCCTCGAAGCTCTGTACGAATTTGGTGTTGGTCTGCCGCTCCTTCTCGATTAGCTTCTGCGCCGCCTTTGCGATCTCCGGCAGCCGCTCCCGGAATTCCTCGACCGCCCGCTCCCATTCCTCGTGGTGGGGCAAGCGGTAGTCGAAGAATTGCTTCAGCAGTTCAACGAGGTTCTTGGTGTCCCTGATGTCCTCATTCAGACCTTGGCGCATGCCGTTCTGGTAGAGGACGGCCCTCTCGGGTGCCTGAAAAATAATGTTCTGCTTGGGATAACCAACTGCCAGCTTGGCCTTGATTTCTTTATCTAAATCATCGTGGCTGTCCTTGGCCTCCCACAGACCACGAGTCAGGCTGAAAGTGTCGAGCACAGCCCCATCCACACGGATTGGCGATGCGCCCTTGCGCTCAATGGAGAACTCCGGCACCAGTGTCCAGTGAAATTTGCGGGCGCAGGAAGCGAGCAGGTCTTGGAAGGCGCTGCGCACCGCCATCTCATGGTCGATGTGGAGCTGGCCGTATTGCCCCAGCACGCCGTAATACGCCTTCACCGCGGCGTGGCCGGGCTTGAGATCCAGATGTTCCATCCTCAAAGTCGGAGTTTACAACGATTTTGCTGGATGGGGCGCTGTCACTTACGGTTCGGCTGTGTGCCGCCCCGCCGGGGCTCGTGTCCCTTTCTAATCGCTTACCCAGGACTTCCGTCCTGGGCTACCTTATTTCGGCCCTCCGGGCCTACGGCTGCAATGCTAGATTTCGGCGTGCCCCTTCACCAACTGTCGACTCGTCAGGAAACTCCCGCGCATTCGCATTTTTCTCTTGACCCAATTGCGTTCTGTGTGTTATTGTTCATGTACAACATTATCTTTGAGATATAGCAATAAAACAGGGCAGCGCCAGATTCTTTGCGCACATCGCATCGCGTTCTGGCCGGCTGCCGTCGGCCGTGGCAGCGTGGTCCGATTTTGCGCTCTTTGACAAACGAAGTTCCTGCCGCCTAGCGCTAAGTCCTTGCGGATCAAGATTATGCCTGTAAGTCCTTTAAACGCATAGATCTGCGGCGGGGTATCCCGTAAATCGATGATTCCAAAGGGGCGCACCCCCCAGGGGGGGAGGGGGTCAGGGTGACCGACGGGGATTATGATGGTCTAAGTCCTTTATGCATGTGGCCTTACGTGGAAGCCTCAGCTCAGATGATCTGGTGGGGTATGGAGCTAAATCTATGATTCTAATGAAACGGTACAAGGGACTATCCCATCCGGTCTCATCAGACCATCCTCGGGGAAAGTCCAAAGTCCAAAGGCGCGCCTATCCTGACCAGGCATTCTCCCTGGGCGTAAAATAGACGCCTATGTGGAGGCACATTCTCCTGATGCTTTTGCTGGCTGCTGTGCCCTGCGCCCTGGGCCAATCGGCGCCGACAAAGGATCAGGACCAGGGCCCGTCAGCCGGGCCGCAGGGCAATCAAGCTCCGCCGCGCTCGGAGCCGACGCCGCGCGGGCCGGGTGACAGCTCCAGCCGCGACACCAGCCCAGGCCTTCCTCCCGAGGGGCCGGATGACAGTGTGAGCGAATTCCGTCCCTGGGACCCGCACAAGGCCATGAAGGATGTCGAGATCGGCGACTTCTACTTCAAGCGCGAGAACTATCGTGGGGCGCTCAGCCGTTACTGCGAGGCGCTGCAGTACAAGCCGAATGACGCCATCGCGACCTTTCGGACCGCGGAAGCGCTGGAAAAACTCGGCGATCTCGCCGGCGCCCAAACGTATTATGAGGGCTATCTGAAGATCCTTCCCGGAGGACCGTTGGCTGCTCAGGCCAGGAAGGCGCTGGAACGCATCAAGGCGCGGGCTGAGCAGCCGAATAAGCACTTGGCTGAGAAGCAGGGATGCGAGCCGCCAGGCAAGGCAGCCAAGTCAAGGCCAGAGCCGTTCGATCCGGACCGTCCCGTCCTGACCCGCAATCCTACTTCTCCAGGAAAGCCCCAGTAGTGTGTGCGGAGGGAAGCATTCCGTGAACACCTACCTGCAACGGGTGCAGGACGCCATCGCCGAGGCTACCCGCGGCATGGATGCCGCCCAGTTGACGCGCCACCCGGAAGGGAAGTGGTCCGCGGCCGAGATCCTTGAGCACCTGGATCGTACTTACAGGACCACTGTCCCCCACTTGCAGAAATGCCTTGACGCAGGCCTGCCCAGCGCCGGCCGTCCAACCCTGGCGCAGCGCCTTGCCGTGGGCATCGTTGTGGGACTCGGATACATGCCGCCGGGTCGCAAGGCGCCTGAGTACGCCGTGCCCAAAGGTGTCCCGCCGGATGAGGTTCTGCGTAACCTGCCGCTCCACCTTGCGGACATGGACGGGGTGCTGGCGGAATGTGAGCGCCATTTCGGCGGGCGTTGCAAGCTCGCCAACCACTTCATTCTCGGCCCGCTGACCGCTCATCAGTGGCGCAAATTCCACTGGGTCCACACCCGCCACCACATGAAGCAGATCGCACGGCTGAAAGGAGACTAGCCACGGATTTACAGGGATTTCCCACCGATCAAACCCGCTGACATCCTGTCAAAAAAACGAAGCAGGAGCCGCAGCCCCTGCCGGTCTTGCCACGATTGTTATCCTGATTATTCGGACGCTGGACTCGGCACACCCGCCTTGTGCGCCTGCTCCTCCATATCCTGGAGCTCGGCTTTGGCCTCGTCGAGCTGTTTCTGTTTCTCGGCGATGTCGGTGCGGAACTTGATCTCGTCCTCCGTCCATTTTTTGGGATCGCGCAACTGCGTGCCGGCATCGGCGTAATAGTCGGCGATCTGCAGTTTGTATTCTCGCTGGAGCAGATCGAGTTCCTTCTCAAGCCCGGCAATCTTCTTTTTCTGGTCGGAGAGCTGGTCGGGCAGAGCCTGTTCGCCCTGTGACGCCTTTTTTTCCTCCGCCTTGCTATCCTTCTGGGACGGCTTTTGTTTCTCGTCTGACGGCTGCGCGGCGGACTTCGGCTCGGCTGCTTCCACGGGTGGTGGTCCCACCACGCTGATGGAAGCCTCAGTGGGAAGGTTGTCGTTGGTGTAGACCTTCTTGGCGGCTGGCCGTGGTTCTTTGCGGGCGGCGCGGGCGGCGTCGCCCAGCGGCTCCGACTGTGCGGCCGCTCCCAGGGCGGACGCCAGCACCACCGCCCCGGCCGCCAGCATGAACTCGATTCGTCTCATGGCAATTCCATCCCGGAGATGCAGCAAAAAGATGTACTTCTCCCTATTTGCCAGCATAGCCCCGGGGTACGGTGACCGCAATGTTACCTTGGTCCAGCGGCGACATGGACCGACCTTCAACCTGGGAAACGAAAGGGTAAAGGAACTGAAGCTAGCCCACCAGCTTGCGCCGCAGCAGCCGGACGGCGAGTGTGAGTACTACGACAATCACCAGGGTGGCGACACCCATGGCGATCATGATCTCCTTCATCAAGGTGGGCGCATTCATCGGTAGAACCCCCAGTACCAGCCAATGAGCCTGTCACCGAAGAAAGCCGCCACCAGGGCCATGCTCCCCAGAAAGACCCCGAACGGCAACTCATAGTAGCGATAAACCATCATCGCCGACCTCCAGGCGCGTTTGCGCGCCGCGGCGGCTGGCTCGTGCAGGCGCACGATGCGCCGGCGGGTGCGTTTCCACCACACCGCCAGCACTGCTGCCAATCCGAAGATCGAGCCCACCAGCGAGGCCGCGAACAGGGTGAGGACGGTGAGCTGCACTCCGAGGAACGCGCCCACCATGCCCATCAGCTTCACGTCACCGAAGCCCATGCCCTCGACCCCGCGCGCCCGCCGGTAGATGGCGCCCGCACCATAAATGAACGACGCACCCACGGCTGCCCCCAGACCGGAGTCCACCAGCGACAGCAGCCGCCACGACATGTCCGACCAGAGCGGCAGCTTGATCCAGGCGGTGAGCAGCCGGCTGCCCAGGTCCTGCACCGGCACCAGCAGGCTAAATCCCAGGCCGATGGCCAGACCGGGCAGGGTCAGCGCGTCGGGCAGCAGCTTGTGTTCGGCGTCAGTAAAAATCAGGCCCAGCAATAGAAAGGCGAAGGCGCAGAATTTGAAGGTGGAGAGCGTCCAACCAAAACCCGCATAGCAGGCGACGAACAGCAGGCCGGTGAGCAGTTCGACCAGCAGATAGCGCGGCGAGATGCGTTCCTTGCAGGCGCGGCAACGACCCCGCAGCGCCAGCCAGCTTACCACCGGCAGATTGTCGTACCAGGCGATGTGCGCCTGGCAGTGCGGGCAAGCCGAGCTCGGCCGCACCACTGACATCCCGCGCGGCAGCCGGTAGATGCACACGTTCAGGAAGCTTCCCAGGGCCAGCCCGTAGAGGAAAAACGGCACCACGAAAATGGGATCGAGAAACATGAATCCGCTTGATTATAAGTGGGTAAACAGGGCGCCGGTTGATTACCAAAGAGCAGGGAGTAGCGAGTGGGGATCACGGAGCCTGTGTTTTCTACTCCCTACTCCCTCGGTTTAAATCATCTCCTCTTCAACACCGGACCATTGGGATCGTCGCCCGACTGCTGCTGCGATTGCTGGTCCGAATCGTTGTAGTCGGCGGTGCGGTTATTGTCGGCGCTGGAGCTGGACCGGCCCCGCTGGATGGAAGACACCGGCGTAACCGTGATCGGGTTCTCCAACGTGAAGCTCAGCAGGGATTCGCTCGGCACATGGATCTGCGGAGCCTTCGAGGCAGCCTGAACCCCGCCGCCAGCGCCGGCGCCGATGATGCCGCCGAGAGCCGCTCCCTTGCCGCCGCCGGCGATAGCCCCGATGATCGAGCCCAATGCCGCGCCGCCGCCAACCTTCTCCGCCGTGTTCTTGCCGCGTCCGGAGCCCTCGCGCGAATACTGGCTGGTGTGCAGCGTATAACGCTGGCCGTTTACCGAAAGCGCAGCCAACTCGAGCGCGATGGCCGGCTTGCCCGTAAAGTGGCCGCCGCCCTTCAACTCCGCCACGCGTCCATCGACCTCCGCGCCCTGTGGCACGATCACCTTGCCGTCGATGGTGATGGGTGTGTCCAGCGAAGCGCGGAAGCGGTCGCCAGGCTGGTTACTTTTGGAATCGACGGAGTCAATCATGCGAACCTGCAGCACCGTCCCATCCGGGATAGTCACCGGCTTGGGCGGTGGAGGCGGCGGTGGTGGGGGCGGCGCGGGCGCCATGGCCGTCGTGGCCGGCGCGCTCGGCGTCACGGCAGGAGTGCTGGCGGGAGCGCTGCTCGCCGCCTTGCGCGTGGACCGCGCACGGTACACCTTGGGGCTGGTGCGTCGCGTGCGGGCTGGCGCTCCCGAAAGTTTAGACTGAGGCTCGGCTTCCGGAGTGGACTCGGCCGTCGACACTTGGAGATTGTTGACCACCGTCTTGACGCCTTCCACCTGCGCGGCGTCGCTGGCGGCAGCCTGCCGCTCCTTCTCGCTGCCCACGTTGCCCGACAGGGTGACGATCCCGTTGCTGGAGGCCACCGCGATCTGCAGGCTGGGAACGTTGTGGTCGGCGTCGATCTTGCCCTTCACCTCGCTCGCGACCTGCGCGTCGTTGCGTGCCCGCGAACAACCAGATGCCATACCCAGCGCCAGCAACGCCGCCAGCGTCAGCACGAACCTCGAATGTATCGCCCTCATAACACCGCTCCTATCAGTCTGGACCCGAATGATTACCACTTTAGATGCAGCGTGGATGCTGCAGACTGCCTTGGATGTAAGTAAAAAGTGGAAAGTGGGAAGTGGCAAGTGAAAAGTTGCAAGCGGAAAGTGGGGAGTAAACTTGGTACCAACGATTTTTCACTTCCCACTTTCCACTGCCTCCTAATGCCCGGTGATCATCGCCCGCGGAGATTGGTGCTGGGCTTCCGAGCGCGCTTTGCGGATTTGCACCACGTCGCCCATGACGATCAGCACCGTCCCTTGCCGCAGGGCGAGGTTCTCGGGAGGATTGGCCCAGTAGGTGGCGCCGCCCACATCCTTCACCGCCAGCAGGAGCAGGCCAAAACGCTGCTTCAGTTCCACCTCGCCGATTTTTTGTCCCACCCAGGGCGAAGGTCCGATCTCGATCTCCTCGATGCGAAGGGTGCGCGTCTGCTCTTTCAGCATGAGGTCGAGGAAGCTGACCACGTGCGGACGCAGCACTTCGCTGGCCAGGCGCAGCCCGCCGATGCGGTTGGGCGAGACCGTGCTATTGGCCCCGGCACGCAGCAGCTTGTCGGTAAAGCGCAGATCGGTGCAGCGCGCGACGATGCGGATGCCCGGATTCCTTTGCCGCACCATGACGGTGATCACCAGGTTGTCCTTGTCCGCCTCCAGGGCGGCGATCAAACCGTGAGCGCGGTCGATGCCTGCCGCCCCCAGCACCTCCTCGTCGGTGGCATCGCCGGTCACGGAGAGCAGTTCGCGGCCATTGCCGGCCTGTTCGCGGTAGCGCTGCAGCACCTCTTCGGATTGCTCAATCACCACGTAGGCCGAGGCCGTCTTCTGGAGTTCGTCGATTACGCAGCGGCCGGTATCGCCCAGTCCGCAGACGATGTAATGGTCCTTGAGTTGGCTGATCTTTTTCTCCATCTTGCGTCTCCAGAAGATATGGGTAAGCTCTCCCTCCACCAGGAAGGCAGTCGCCACCGAGAACACGTACACCATGATGGCGACCCCGAAAAACACCACTAGCATGTTGAAGACGCGCAGGGCAGGATTGTGCGCAGTGTCCACGATCTCGCCGTAGCCCACGCCGGCCAGGGTGATCACCGCCATGTAGAGCGCGTTCAGGAAGCTGACCGAAGGACCACCCAGCAGGCGGTATCCGGCGACGCTTGCCGTCAGCATCGCCAGCAGCAAAACCACGGCCAGTTGGAGTCTTCGGCGGATGTTCATCGGCAGTTGCCGTCTTCGCTCACGCGGCCGTACGCGGGTCGCGGCATGGCCTGACGCCAGGCCTGCGCGTCCAGGGAAAGGAGAGCGGCGCGATTGTAGCACGCTTCCGCCAATTCCGAGTTCCCTCGCTACGCTCGGGATTTCGGCGGCGGGCTCTCGCTCCCCTCGCTGCACTCGGGGTCGCTCACGCCCGCTAGGCGCCTCAAGTTGTTAAACTCAAGGCATGCCCGACTTCAGCGCGTTCGTCCTGGCGGGCGGACGCAGCAGCCGCATGGGGACCGACAAGGCCTTTCTCCAGTTCGAGGGACGAACGCTGCTCGCCCGGGCCTTGGATTTGCTGCGCACTCTTACTTCGGAGGTGCGTATCGTCGGACCGGCGGGCAAGTTCGCCCCGTATGGGCTGGTCATCGAGGACGTTTATCCAGGCCGCGGACCGCTGGGCGGCATTCATGCCGCGCTGTCCGCTTCCACCGGGGAGTTGAATCTCATCCTCGCCGTGGATCTGCCGTTTGTCACCGAGTCGCTGCTGCGTTTCATTGTCGAGCAAGCGGGCGCTGCGGACGCAGTGGTCACGGTTCCGCGCATTGCGGGCGGTTATCAGCCTCTGTGCGCCGTCTACCGTCGTGCCTTTGCGACTCTGGCACAGGCGGCGCTGGAGGCATACAGGAACAAGATCGACGCTTTGTTTGCCGGTACGACTACTCGCGTCCTGGAAGAACCGGAGTTGAGCCGGTTTGCCTTCAGTGCAGCGATGTTCGACAATCTCAATACCCCGGAGGATCTCCGCCGGGCCATTCCGGAGAAGCGATGATGGAACAGCGCCCCAGCGATGCGCAGCCGGTCAAGCCGTATATCGAATTCAAGGATGTCTCCAAGGCGTTCGGCGAGCACCGCGTGCTCGACCACGTGAGCTTCAATGTGCTGCCCGGAGAAACCGTCTGCATTCTGGGGCGTAGCGGAGTGGGCAAGTCGGTTTCCTTGCACAACATCATGGGATTCCTCAAGCCGGACTCCGGCCGCATCATCGTGAACTACGAGGACATCACCGACTACCCCGAGCCCGAGTTGGAACGCATCCGCAAGAAAGTCACCATGGTCTTCCAGAACGGCGCGCTCTTCGACTCGCTCAGCGTGGGCGAGAACGTTGCCTTCCCGTTGCGTGAGCGCCGCGACCTGGACGAAGAGCAGATTTATCAGGTGGTGAATGGCCTGCTGGACATGGTGGGGGTGCGCGCCATGCGCGAGCTGTTTCCCTCCGAGCTCTCGGTGGGGATGAAGCGCTCGGTGGCCATCGCGCGTGCCCTGTCCGCCCAGCCGGAATGCATTTTGTACGACGAGCCCACGACTCAGGTCGATCCGCTCATGGCGCAGTTGCTGGGAGATTTGATCAAGAAGCTCAAGTACCAGTTGAAGCTCACCAGCATTGTGGTCACCCACGACATGCGTCTGGCCAAGAAGCTCGCCGACCGCGTGATGTTCCTGCACGAAGGCCGGGCCATCTTCTTCGGACCTTACTCCGCCATGGAGCTCTGCCAGGAGCCGATCGTGCAGCAGTTCTTGACCCTCGATGAGCTGATCCTGCCCGGCCAGGAACCGCGGGAGAAGGGATACCCTGCCGAGGCGTGACTCAGAATCGGGTCATCGGGAGATCGGGTCATCGGGTGATTGAAGGACAACAATGTCCATGCAAGAACAACTTCGAGAACGTACGAAGCAGTTTGCGTTCCGCATCATTCGCCTATTCAAATCCCTTCCACGCTCAACTGAGGCGTTAATTCTCGGAAAACAACTGCTGCGATCGGGCACCGCGGTTGCTGCCAATTACCGTGCGGTAAACCGGGCTCGCTCGCGCGCTGAATTCATCGCGAAGATTGGTGTGGTTCTGGAAGAGGCTGATGAGACCGTATTCTGGCTCGAAGCTCTTACGGAGGCCGGGGTGGTCAAGCCCGCGTTGCTTGCGCCACTGCTCAGAGAAGCGAATGAACTGGCCGCTATCTTTGCCGCATCGCAGCGCACGGCACGGTCAAATCCCCCGTCACCGCCCAAATCTCCCGATGACCCGATGACCCGATCACCCGATTCTAGAATCCTTCCGCCACCAGCCTCTCCAGCGTGACGTTTCCCGGCGCCGCCTGCCCGAGCAGCATCTTCTCAGCGTACTTGGCGATGATGTCCACCTCGATGTTCATGGGATCGCCGGCTTGGAACTGCTTCAGGTTGGTCATCTCGAGGGTGTGCGGAATGATGGCGATGGTCACCTCGGTGCCTTCGACCTTCGCCACCGTCAAGCTGATGCCCTCGACCGAGATCGAGCCCTTGAAGACCACATACTTCGCGAGCTCGGCCGGGATATCAAGCCGCAGCCAGTAATCGTCCTTTTCTTCGATCTTCTCCAGGGCGCGGAAGCGGGCCACACCGTCCACGTGTCCCTGCACGATGTGCCCGCCCATGCGGCCGTCGGCCTTCATGGGCAGCTCCAGGTTGACCAGCGCGCCTTTCGCCAGCCGCGAGAGCGATGTGCGGGCCAGGGTTTCGACCGCCAGGTCGAAGCCGAGAGAGTTCTTCCTGATCTCGACCGCCGTCAGGCAGACGCCGCTGACGGCAATGCTGTCGCCTTTTTTCATCTCCCGCGGCAGCTTGGACGCCGCGATGATAAGGCGCTTCGTGCCCTTGTCGCCGGTTAAGGCGACAACCCTGCCAACTTCTTCAACCAGTCCTGTGAACATACGTGAGTTCCTGAGTCGATTCTTCACCGCCGAGACGCCGAGTGCGCCGAGTTCAAAGAAAATCCTCCGCGTCCTCCGCGCCTCGGCGGTAATAATTTTGTGCTCGATCAGCCAATTTCGTACGGATTCCGAATGTATCCTTCCACCGCAAAATCCTCTCCGAACCGGTGCAGCGTGATGTTCTTCACCTGCGCCGCGTCGCTCATCCGGCGGAAGCCTTTGCCGCCGGCGAACGGCACCGAGCCGGTGCCGGCCAAAATCTTGGGCGCGTAGTACAGAAATACCTTATCGACCACCCCGGCCACCAGCGCCGCCCAGTTCACCAGCGCGCCGCCTTCGATGATCAGGCTGGTGATTTCCATCGCGCCCAGGTGCTCAAGCACTTTGCCGAAATCGGGACGGCCATCGCCAGTCGGTCCCAGCGGTACCTGGACCACGCGGATACCCGCTCTCCTCGAGTTGTTGCTTTTTCTTTTCCTCGGCGAACGAGCAGAAAACGATCGCGTCCTGGCGCGCCGTCTTCACCAGGCGCGATTCCAGCGGCAGGCGCAGGCGCGAGTCCAGGATCACGCGCAGCAGCGGCCGGCGGCGATCAAGGCCAGTGCGGTCGGTGAGCAGGGGATCATCGGCGACTATGGTGCCCACCCCCACCAGGATGGCGTCGCTGGCGTGCCGCAGTTCCTGCACGTGCGCCCGCGCCTCGACGCTGGTGATCCAGCCGCCGCTTGCTCCGCCCACGCCCAGCGCCGACGGGTTCGCACTCTCGCCCGGGGGCGGCGCGATCTTGCCGTCCAGTGTCATGCCTGCTTTCAGGGTCACCAGGGGAAGTTTGGTGCCGATGTATTTGGCAAAGGTCTCGTTTAGCTTGCGGGCTTCCTCTTCAAGTATACCTTCAACTATCCCTACCCCCGCACCGCGCAGCTTCTCCAGGCTCGTGCCGCACATTAGCGGGTTGGGATCGCGCATGGCCGCCACCACGCGCTTGATGCCTGCCTTCAGCACCGCATCCACGCACGGCCCGGTGCGACCTTGATGACAGCAGGGCTCGAGGTTAAGGTAGAGAGTTCCGCCGGGAGCCTTGTCACCCGCCGCTTCCAGAGCCAGCACCTCGGCATGTTTTACCCCGGCATAGGTGTGGAAGCCTTCGCCAACAACGTTGCCGGTAGCGTCGAGGATTACCGCGCCCACGCACGGATTGGGCGAGGCCAGCGCCGTGCCCTGGCGCGCCAGTTCCAGCGCGCGGCGCATGAATTGCTCATCGGTGGAAGTGGTGGTCACCAACCTCGGCGTCCTCCGCGTCCTCGGCGGTTAGGGTTCTACTCGAACAGCGAGTCCACGAATTCCTTGGGATTGAACGGCAGCAGGTCGCCGGCCTTTTCGCCCACGCCCACATACCGCACCGGCAGGCCCAGTTCGCGGCTGATGGCCACGGCCACGCCGCCCTTGGCAGTGCCGTCCAGCTTGGTAAGCACGATGCCCGTGACCCCCGCCGACTCGGTGAACAGCCGCGCCTGCTGCAGTCCGTTCTGGCCGGTGGTCGCGTCCATGATCAGCAGGGTCTCATGGGGAGCGCGGGGAATGAGCCGCTGCGCCGTGCGCCGCATCTTGGAGAGTTCGTCCATCAGGCTCGACTTGGTGTGCAGGCGCCCGGCGGTGTCTACGATGACGTAATCGGTGTGCCGCGCCTTGGCGGCCTGCATGGCGTCGTAGAGCACGGCTGCAGGGTCGCCGCCCGGCTTGGTCTTGATGACCTCGGTCCCGGTACGCTGCCCCCAGATTTCCAGTTGCTCGATGGCGGCGGCGCGAAAGGTGTCGGCGGCAGCCAGCAGCACCGTCTTGCCTTCGCTGCGGAACACCTGCGCCAGCTTGCCGATGGTGGTGGTCTTGCCGGTGCCGTTCACGCCGACCACCAGGATTACTTCCGGCTCGCCGTCCACCGCCTTCACCGGCTGGAGCCCGGCGCGATCCAGGATGGCCAGCAGCTCTTCCTTCAACAAACGCTTTAACTCGTTGACGTCCCCGATCTGCTTGCGGTCCACCTTCTCGCGCAGGTTGGCCAGGACTTCCTGCGTGGTGGTGGTGCCCAGGTCGGCGGCGATGAGCGTGGCCTCCAGTTCGTCGAGGGTATTGCGGTCGATCTCCTTGTTGAAGCTGGCGATCTCCTCGATGCGCTCGCTCAGGCTTTCGCGCGTGCGCGTCACCGCCTGCTTCATGCGTTCGAAGAAGCCGGGCTTTTGTTCCGTGCTGCCGAAAAGGGTCTGGATCATGGCTACCGGGGCAACTCCCGCCCCAGTTGGCATTATAGACAAGCGCTGGTGGGGTAACGGTTACCCCACCTGCCCAATTTCCTTGACAGGTCACTGTTTCATTTCCGCCTGGATTGCGATACTTTTGAGGGGAACAGGTCACACTGAGGGAGTGCAAACCATGGCCACCGAAGGCACACCGGGGTTCCAGCCGGAACGGCGGTCGGCACAGCGTTTTGCGATGAGCGTTCCGGTGTCCGTCGAGTCTCCTGAAGATTCTTTTCCGCTCGAGACCGCGCTCTCCCACGATGTGAGCGCCAAAGGTATCTTCTTCCTCATGAATTCGCGGCCGCACGAAGGTTCCCGCATCGAGTTCACCGTCACCCTTCCGCCCGAGGTCACGCTCACCGACCCCATGCGCGTCAAGTGCAAGGGACACGTGGTCCGCGTGGTCGATGAAGAGAGCACCAGCCGTTGCGGCGTGGGTGCCACCATCGAGGGCTACAACTCTTTTATTCGGCTATCGCGGATGGACGTCAACGTCGTGCGCATGGGGTAAAGGCGCGGAAGATCACGCCAGGGTGGCGGGGACGGCTTCAGAAGCCGGCGGCGCCACTGCGGGCAGCGCAGCTTCGGGCGGCGTGACCGTCGCTACCCTACGCATCATCAGCTCGCCTTTGTGGTGGACCGCGGTCAGAGCCGCCACCGCCTGGGGATCGAACTTGGTGTGCACCAGCGAAGTGATGATGCGGATGACGTAATCGGGTTCCATGGCTGCCTGGTAAGGGCGGTTGGTGGTCATGGCGTCGAAGACATCGGCCACGGTGATGATGCGCGCCACCAGCGGGATCTGGTCGCCCTTGAGCCCGTGGGGATAGCCGCGTCCGTCGAGCGATTCGTGGTGCAGTTCGATGCCAGGCAGCATCTCGCGCAACTGTTCCACCGGGCGCAGGATGTTGGCGCCCTTGGTGGTGTGGGTCTTCATGACCTCGAATTCTTCCGGGGTCAGCGCGCCCG
Source organism: uncultured Acidobacteriota bacterium (assembly GCA_963808725.1). Classification (GTDB taxonomy): domain Bacteria; phylum Acidobacteriota; class Terriglobia; order Terriglobales; family Acidobacteriaceae; genus JAHFUA01. The sequence continues at coordinate 647,964 of CAWEGO010000001.1, forward strand.
GCTTTTTCAGGATGCGGTCTTCGATGCCGATCTTGCCCACGTCGTGCAGTTGGGCGGAGATGCGGATCATCTCCACCATTTCATTCGAGAGTCCTAGCTCGCGCGCGATGAGCACCGAATAACGCGTGACCCGGTCGGAGTGGCCGCGGGTGTAGGGGTCCTTTTCGTCGACCGCGCCGGCCAGCATCTGGATGGAGCCGAGGAACAGGCTGCGGTTCTCCACCGCGGCGCGCTTGAGATCGACCACCAGGCGCTCCAGGTCGGAGGTCATGTGATTGAAGGTCTCGGCCAGTTCGCCGATCTCGGTGCGGCTCTTGAGATTGACGCGCCGGGAGAAATCGCCCCGCGCGATGGCGCGGCTGGAATCGGTAAGCGTGCCCAGCGGCGTGGTGATGCTCTTGGCGGCGAACAGCGACACTCCCAGGCTGACGAACACCGCCAGCACCGCCAGCAGATTGGCGTTGTGCTGCATCTCGTACACGCCCTGGTAGGCGTCCTGCTGCTTCTTCTGCGCCACCGCCGCCCAGTCCAGCGTGGCGACCGGGCTGTAGGTCCCCAGCATGGCCACACGGTTCTTGCCGTCCTGGAAGTCGAACTCTTTAGTCGCGACCAGCGTGGTGCGCCCGCCCTGGTCGACCCAGTTCTTGACGATCTCCAGGTTGGTCATGTCCTGGCCGACGGCGTAATCGGAGCCCGCGCCCGCTACCAGCCGTCCCTGACGGTCCACCACGTAGGCCACCAGTCCGCCCTGGCTGGCGTCCAGCAGACGCCGGGTCAGGTATCCGAGGTCCACCACCGCCGCGATCATGCCGATGAAGCGTCCATCCGAGGTCAGGGGAGCGCTCACCAGCATTACCGGGTCGGCTCTTCGGCCGCCACTTCCGCTCAGCGCCTGGCCGTTGTATGCGCGCCCTTCGCGCGCGGCGGCGAAGGCCCGCTCCAGCTCGCGTTGCAGAAAACGTCCGGCGCCATGCGGCCGGCGGAGATGCCTTTGGCGTCGGAGTTCAGCAGGGTGGCGTAGGCCAGGCTATCGGAGGAGTAGACGAATTGCTCCAGCAGCGCCCGCAGCTCGGGAGCGGCCACGTGGTCGGTGGAAAGATTGCCCCCGCTGGCCACCTGGATGGCCGATGCCAGGTTCGCCAGGATTGCCCGCAAGTTGCTCTGCCGCTGCGCGATATCGTCGGCCAAGGTGCGGGTGATGGTGTTTTCCAGCAGCATCTCGTTGGTCTTCAGCCGGTCGCGGTTCGCTCCCACCACCACGCTGCTGTAGAAATACAGCGGCACTACGCTGATGACGGTGAGCACCGCCAGCATCAGGTAGAGGATGGGAATCCGCGAAGGAATTAGCGCTTTGACCGAGAATTTCACGTTCCTGCCGGATTGTACCGTGTCCCTTCCGGGTCTTTTCCCTGCGAAGCCGTCGGAATAAGTTACGAAAGTGAGGGGAACGGGCGGAGCGGGGGACTGAGAATTGATTCATTGATTCATCGGGTCATTGAGCCATTGAAAACCAGAAGGACCGATGGATCAATGAGTCAATGAATCAATGGCTCAATCCACCAAAATCACAAATTCTCCCCCTTGCCCGGCCGGGTCATCAGCTCGTGGATGGCGTCGCGCGGGGGTTTGCCCTGGTGCAGGATGGCGTGCATCTGCTGGGTGATGGGCATCTCGATCTTGCTCTTGCATGCCAGGTCCACGGCGGCGTTGGTGGTGAGTACGCCCTCGGCGACCATGCCGTGCATGCCGGCGATGATCTCCGCCAGCTTGCGGCCCCGGCCCAGCTCCACCCCTACGGTGCGGTTGCGGGAGAGGCCACCGGTGCAGGTGAGCACCAGGTCGCCCATGCCGGAAAGCCCGGCCATGGTGTCGCGGCGCGCGCCGCTGGCCACTGCCAGGCGCGTGATCTCGGCCAGTCCGCGGGTGATGAGCGCGGCCACGCTGTTGTGGCCCAGCCCCAGCCCGTCGCAGACCCCGGCGGCGATGGCGATGATGTTCTTCAGCGCCCCACCCATCTCCACGCCGGTCACGTCGTCGTTGGTGTAGACGCGGAAGCAGGGATCGCTGAAGTCAGCCTGTATGCGCTGGGCCAGGCCGGCGTCGCGGGAAGCGATGGTGATGGCCGTGGGATCGCCGCGCGCCACCTCCTGCGCGAAGGAAGGTCCGCTCAGTGCGCCGATGCGGGGATCGAAGCCGTCGTGCGCACGCACCCCCAGCACTTCCTTGATCACCTCAGTCACGCGCAGCAAGGTCTCGTTTTCCAGGCCCTTGGTGGCGCTGACGAAGAGCATTTCCGCGCCGAGGTGCGGTTGCATCTCGCGAAAGAGACGGCGCACGTGGTGCGAGGGCATCACGCTTACCATGATCTCCGCGCCGCGCAGCGCTTCCTGCAGGCTGTTACTGGCGCGCACCGCTTCCGGGATGCGTTGCCCGCGCAGGAAGAGTTCGTTCTCGTGCCGCTGGTTGATGGAGTCGCAGACTTCCTTCTCGTACACCCACATGCGGACGCGGTGCGTGCCCTTGCGTCCGAGCGCGATGGCCAGGCCGGTCCCCCAGGCGCCTCCGCCGATGATGGCGACCTCGCTCATGCCCGCGTCCTCTTCAGCGTCAAACGATTCTCCGTGCCCGCCAACAGCCGGCGGATGTTCTCCCGGTGCTTGATGATGATGAGGACGGCGATGGCGCACATGGCGGCCAGGATGGCAGGAGATGAATGGTAGTCGTGGAGTGCATAGGCGATCAGCGGAAATGCGGCGGCGGCAATGATCGATCCCAGCGACACGTAGCGGAATACCGCCACCAGCGCGATGAAGAGCGCAAGCGCGACCAGCAGCGTCTTGGGCGCCAGCGCCAGGAAGACTCCGACGCTGGTGGCAACTCCTTTACCCCCGCGGAACTTGAGCCACACGGGGAACATGTGTCCGACTACGGCGCACACGGCGGCAAGCGCTGCGAACTTAGATCCAATGAACTCAGCCACAGGAAGCCCCAACAGGCCGCCCCGAATGTAGATCGAATTCAACAGGATTCCAGCCAGAACAGCCAGGAGTCCCTTTACAGCATCCAGCAACAGCGTAAGCGCCCCCAGGAACGGCGACGAGCGTGCGACGTTCGTCGCTCCGATGTTGCCGCTGCCGGTATCGCGTACATCCTGGCCGCGGAAGAGCCGCACCAGAATGTACCCGAAGGGAATCGACCCCAGCAGGTAGGCGATCACGGCGGTGGCGATGTAGAAGGACACAGTTCCTGGTCGTTAATCGTTGGTCGTTGGCAAAATCAGTCGGCGCGTTTGAAATACTGCACCGCGCGTTCGTGTTTCTCGGCTTGTTCCCGCGTGTCGAAGGTTCCCAGGTTTCTGCGGCGACCGGTCTTCGGGTTCTGCTTGCGTGAGTACAGCCTGTACTTGCCGGACTTCAATTTGCGAATCATGGCATCCTCCTGACTCTCAGATGCCGGTTCGCAGGGGATAGCTTTCCAGCTTCGTATACTGCGCACCTTTCGGCGACAGCTTGCTCTCGTACAAAAAGAACTCGCGCGGGCTCATTGTACCGAAGGCGGGCGCGGGCATCGCCGCCAACTTTTCCTGCAGCCGCCGGAAGCTGGGGTTGTTGCGGTCGGAGGACACGCGCTGCGGCCGGCCCGAGCCGGTGCGCGCTAGCGTGAGGTGGGGCGCAAAGGCACGCTTCTCGCTCTCCACCCCAAGGGCGGACGTGGCGGCATCGATGGCCCCCGCCAGCGACGCCAGTTCCGGGCCAGCCTCGATCCCGATCCAGAATACCCGCGCCGATTTTGGCGTCGGGAAAAAGCCGGTGCCGGAAAACGTGATCTCCGCCGGCTGGCCGCGCACTCCGGCGAGCGCGCGCTTCAGCTCATCGAGCCGCTCGGCCGGCCACTCCCCGATGAACTTCAGCGTAACGTGCAGCGACTCGGCCGAGACCCAGCGCGCGTCGGGCGCAAACCCGCGCACGCCGTCCATGAATTGCGCGATCCTGGCACGAATTGCACCGTCGATGTCGAGAGCGACAAAGAGTCTCATCGAAAGTTAGATAATCACCTTCCCCGCCGCGGATTCACGCGGATCGCCGCGGATTTTAAAAATGGCCTTGATCCACGTTCCATCCGCGTTCATCTGCGGCGAAATGAAGTTGATCACATCAGTTTCCTTCTCACCAGATCCAGCGCCTGCCTCATCGCCCACCGGCGCACGCGCTCGCGGTCGCCGATGAACTTGCGCTCCACCACCTCAGTTTCTTTGCCGTCGGCGAGGGCATGGAAAACCAGGCCGACCGGTTTCTCCTCGGTGCCGCCGGTCGGGCCGGCGATGCCGGTCACGCCCACGCCGAACGTAGAATTCGAGCGGCGCCGGATGCCCTCGGCCAGCGCCGCCGCGACTTCCTTGCTGACGGCGCCGTGCTTCTCGATCAGCGATGCCGGCACATCCGCCATCGCCGTCTTCAGCTCGTTCGAATACACGACGGCGCCGCCGAGGAAGTAGCGCGAGCTCCCGCTGATCGAAGTCAGGTGTTCGGCGATCATGCCGCCGGTGCAGGATTCGGCGACGGCGATGGTGGCGCCGCGCATCTCGAGGAAATAGGCGACGATTTGTTCCAGCGATTCACCGCGCGTAGAAAAGACCGTATCGCCGAGTTCGTCCTCGATCTCGCCGGCGAGCGCATCCACGCGTTGCTGCGCCGCGGCCAGCGAATCCGCGCGCGACCGCAAGTGGAGCTGGATCTCGCCCGCATCCGCCAGGATGGTGGTCTGCACGTCGGCGTACTGCTTGTAGATGGGCGCGATGCGCGCGTCGCAGGTGGATTCCGGCACCATCGCCACCTTGATGACGCGGGTTGCGATAAACGCCGGCGGCAGCGCGGCCCGCAGCCGCTCCAGCACCTGCTTCTCGAACATCAACTTCAGTTCCCAGGGTGGGCCGGGCAGCAGCAGAATGATCTTCTTCCTGCCTTCATAGTTGCCTTCGATCCACTGGCCGGGCGCGGTGCCTTTTTCATTGGGCAGGACGGCAGCTCCGGCGATTACGTCGCACTGGCGCTCGTTGTTCTCCGGCATCTTGCGGCGTAGCGCGGCGAAGCGCGCGTAGAGCGCCGCCACAAGATCGGGATCGCGCCGCAGGTCGAGGTGCAGCGCGGCGGCCACGGCCTCACGCGTCAGGTCGTCCTCGGTCGGCCCCAGTCCGCCCATGAAGATGAGGAGATCAGCGCGGCCGAGCGCCGTCTTTGCCACTTGCACGAGGTGCGCCCGCGTGTCGCCGACGATGGTCTTGAACGCGACCTCGACCCCGAGCTGGTTCAAGTGCTCGGTGAGGTAAAGGGAATTGGTGTCCTGGCGGAAGGGAGTCAGCAGCTCCGAGCCAATGGCGATGATCTCGGCGTCCACGCTAGCAGTGTAAAACAAAGATAACCGCAGAGGACGCGGAGGCAGAAAAGCTCTGCGTGTCAATGAAATGTCATTCTTCCGCTCGAGCGAAGCGAGACGGGAGAATCTGACGTTAACGGCGGCGCAACCGAAAGAGGTGGTGCCTGCTTGCTCGTCAGGATTCCTCCGCTCGCCTTCGGCTCGCGAAGGATGACACCAACGCCTATACCTTCTCTGAAGGCGTTCCAAAAGCTAACAGCTAAAAGCCAAGTGCTAAAAGCCAAGAGCTGACTGCTAATCCAGCAATGCCTTTCCCTGAATCCCCCACGACAGATGATGGACGGCGCTCTGGGTGGCGAGGATGACGGAGCGTCCCGGCGCGAAGGCCAGCCCGACCAGGCCCTGTCCGGAGACGACCAGTGAGGCTTTGCCGTCCGGGGTGATGCGCACGATGCCGCGCTTGCCGCCCAGCGACGCCGCCACGTAGAGGTTGCCCTCCGCGTCGAAGGCCAGTCCCTGCGGGCGTCCCAGGCCCCGATAGAAGACCGAAACCGTGCCGTGGGCGTCGACGGAGTACACAACGTCGTAGCTGGAAGTCGTGGGGCCGGCGACGTGCAGCACTCCCGCCGGGCTGAACGCGAGATGATACGCCGACACGCTGGGTTCCAGCGTCGCGTAAACGTAGGTCTGGCGGTCGCGGCTGATCTTGAAGATGGTTCCGGTACGGTCGCCGACGTAGAGGTTCTCCTCGCGATCGAAGGCGATGCCGGTAGCGACGCCCATCCCCTCGGCGTAGGAAGACATGGTGCCGTTGGGCGCCACTTTGTACACGGTGCCGTCGTGCCGCGAGGACACGTAGAGCTGGCCGGCGCGGTCGAAGGCGATGGCGGTGGCGTTCATCATGTCGGAGAGGAACGGCTTCACCTGGTAGTTAGTGTCGATCTTGTAGATGGAAACCGGGACCTTCTGTCCGCGGTTGCCGGAAAACGTGACGTAGATGTTGCCTTCCGGGTCCAGCGCGGGATTCGCCACCGGGTGCAGGTTCTCGGCGATGGGCGCCGCTACCCGAACCTCGTGCCCGTTCGAGACTGAACCGTTGGTCGAGACCACGACCGGGCCGGTGACGGCGCCATCGGGTACGCGGGCGATCACAAAATCGTCGGCGGCGATGACCACCGCGCCTTCCACCTCGCCGAACTGCACGCGCGGGCGGCGCAGCTCGGGCGGCTTGAGACCGCTGCCGATGATTCGCACCTCGCCGCCAGGCAGAGCCGCGGCCGGCACCACCGCCTCGATGTGGGGCTTACCGTTGACGTTCTTCTTTCCCAACAAGCGATCCGAGATTCCCATATCGAGCTACTCTAAATGCGCGGCCGGTACCCGCGTGGACTCAGCCCAGGACGCGCCAATATACCAGCGCCTGGGCAATCGCCAGCGCATACAGGCCGGCGCCCACGTCGTCGAGCACGATGCCGGCCCCGCCCTCGATCCTTTCCAGGCGGCGCAGCGGCGGCGGCTTCCAAATGTCGAAAACCCGGAAAAGTATAAAGCTGAGAATCACCGATTGCCAGTGCAGAGGAACGGCGAGCAGCGCGATCAACTGCCCAGCTACCTCGTCGATCACCACGTGTGAGGGGTCCTCTTGCTCGCACTCGCGCGCCACGATCCCCGCCGCCGGGATCCCGATGATGAGAACCGCGCACACCAGGACGGTGGCGGCGATCCATTGCAAGCGCACGGGGATGAGGAAGTGTGCAAAGCCCCACCATGCGGCGGCGGTGATGGCCGACGCCCAGGTCCCGGAGCCCGGACGCCAGAACCCCACTCCCACCAGCGTTCCCACCGCCCATGCCCACATGGTGCGCTCCGGGCGGCCGGTCTCGTCTAGGCTCGGATCGTCAGTGCCGTTGGTGATCGGGTTTTCCGGAATCGGCGCCTCCCTCGGGCTTCTCGCCGTGATGTTGCTCCAGTTCGCCGGGATCGAAGATCGGGGTTGAGACCACGTATCCGTCGCTTGCCCACTTGCCCAGGTCGATCAGCCGGCAGCGCTCCGAACAGAAGGGAAACTCGGCGTCCGAGCGCAGCACAAGCTTCTTGCAGGTGGGACAGCGCAGGCTGAGGACGTGTTTACGCTTCGCCATGGAAGATCAGTTGTCAGTTGTCAGTTGCCAGCAGGAACCCTGTATTTCTGCAGATCGCTCGATGACGAATAGTTTACTGGTTCGTAACTGAAAACTGACAACTGGCAACTGACAACTGGCTTCACTTCACCAGTTTTACCACCAGGTCGTAGTCGTGAGCCTCGATCACCTCGCAGCGGTGGAACTCGCCGGGCCGCACCTCGGCGTGGTCGCCAAAATCGTTGACGAAAACCTTGCCGTCGATCTCCGGGGCGTGCATTTGGGTGCGGCCTTCCCACAGCAGCTCGGTTTCCGGCGACGCTCCCTCGAGCAGTACGTCAAATCTACGGCCGACCAGCGCTTTCTTCTTGCGCCGGCTGATCTGCTTTTGGATCTGCATCAGCTTGCGACGCCGGCTCTCGGCCTCTGCCTGTGGCAGCTTGCCGCCGAGCACGTGGCTGGCGGCGCCCGCCTCGTCGGAATAGCCGAAGACGCCCATCCAGTCGAACTCGGCGGCGCGCACGAACTCACAAAGTTCGTCGAAATCGCGCTCCGTCTCACCGGGGAAGCCGGCGATGAATGATGTCCGCAGCGTCAGGCCAGGGATGATGCGGCGCATCTTCGCGATGGAGCGCAGGAAGACCTCATGCCCGCCGCCGCGCTTCATGCGCTTCAGCACGGCGGCCGACGCGTGCTGCAAGGGAACATCGATGTAGGAGCAGATTTTGTCGTAGCGGGCGATGGTCTTCAGCAGCCGCTCGGTGATCTTGTTGGGATAGGCGTAGAGGAAGCGTATCCAGCGTAGCTCTTCGATGAGCGCCAGCCTTTCGAGCAGCAGCGGCAGGGCGTCCTTCAGGCCGAGATCTTCGCCGTAGCAGGTGGTGTCCTGGCCGATGAGGGTGATCTCGCGCACGCCGCTTAGCGCCAGCCGCTCCGCCTCGGCCACTACCGACTCGAAACGCCGCGAGCGGAACCTGCCCCGCAGTTGCGGGATGATGCAGAACGAGCAGGGATGGTCACAGCCCTCGGCGATCTTGATGTACGCCGACCAGCGCGGCGTCGCCAGCAGGCGCGGCGTGTTCTCGTCGTAGAGGTAGTTGGGAAGATCGGCGATGGCGCCGTCCCACTCCCCGCGCTCGAATCGTCCTTTGGCCGCGCGTGCCGTCGCTTCCGGCCGGCTCGGCAGAACGACGAACGGCGAGTTCCCGTTAGACGGCGCGGTCGGCGCGATGCCCGCAGCCGCAAGGATGCTCTCCAGTTCGCCCGTACCAACTACCGCGTCCACTTCCGGGATGTTCTTCTGGATCTCGTTGCGGAAGCGCTCCACCAGGCAACCGGCGACCACCAGTTTCCTGGCGCGGCCGGCGGCCTTGTACCCGGCCATCTCCAGGATGGTGTTGACCGATTCCTGCTGCGCGGTGTCGATGAATGAGCAGGTATTGACGACAATGACGTCGGCATCTTCCGGGCGCGGCGTGATTTCGGCGCCGGCGCGCGCCACGAGCCCCATCATTACCTCGCTGTCCACCAGGTTCTTGGGACAGCCCAGGCTGACAAAGCCGACCTTCACGGGTGTTGCACTGGGAATACGATCAGACATGCCGCTATCCGATTTTAAATTAAAACCGCCGAGGACGCAGGGGACGCCGAGGAATGAAAAAGCCTCTGCGTACTCTGCGGCCTCGGCGGTTTTCAGTTAAGACCTTCGGATTTCCTCGTAGATTTCCGGCAGCGCCTGCGCGTCCTGAGCGGAATTGCCAAAGCGAGCGCGCTCGTAGTGATCGGTGAAGGTCTCGACCGGTCCGCGGAGATTCGGATCGCGAATCGTCCCTACGAACTCCTTGGGCGTATGCTCGGGCAGCTTGCGCCAGCCGCGGCGGCCGAGCGAGCGGAGCATGCGCCCGTACCAGATGCTGGCGGCGGCTTGTGGCGCGCTCGCCGGATCGCGCACCAGACGCCGTACCTGCACCATTCGCCGCAGCCCGCCGACATTCAGCAGCAGGATTACAAGCGCAATCACTGCCAGCGCCATCCCTGCAATCCGCCCCGGCGAGCGTTCTGCCTGCGCCTGCACATGCCGCGCCCGCTCCAGCAGTGCCGCATAGCGATGTCGCATCCACAGGCTGGCGCCATCGAACCATCGCCGGCTGCGGACCGCCACGTCGTTCGAGAGCGACATCTGGTGGGCGAAGTCATAATTGATCACCCACTCCCGCCAGAACTCACGCAGCGCGTCCACATAAAGGCCGGCGCGGCTCCATGTGCCGAAGGACGCCGCGGCTCCCGCGGGCGTGGGATCGAAGGTGATCCAGCCATAGCGCGGGAAATAGGCTTCCACCCAGGAATGCGCATCGCGTCCCCGGACAATGTAGCTGCCGGTCACGGAATTGAATTCTCCGCCGCGGAAGCCGTTCACCACGCGCGCCGGAATTCCCATGGTTCTCAGCATGAGCGCCATGGACGAGGCGAAATACTCACAGTGCCCGGCCTTGCGCTCGAACAGAAAATAGGCCACGGGATCGCGCTGCGGCACGCTGGGCAGTTGCAACGTGTATCTGTATTGCTTCTGCAGGTAGTCCTCGATGGCCACGGCCTTGTCATACGCTGTAGGCGCGCGTGCGGTGATGTCTCGGGCCAGTTGCGGCAACCGCGGGTCGAGAGGCGGCAATTGCAGATACTGGATGGCAATCTTGGGCGGGACCTCCGCGGTGGCGTGGCGTAGCTCGTCCGGCGAGGGCTGGCTGATATCAGATACCGCGCGGTAGGAGCCGATGGCATGTTCGCGATCGCCGTTCGACACTGCGCCGCCTTCGTCCACCGCGATCATGCTGTAGTTGCCGGAAAGCGAGCGCGGCCGGGGCGCGAGGAAAAAGACGCTGGCGCCGATCGGCTCCATGAGCACGCGATAGCGCACCAGGTGGGGCGGGAGGGCGGCCACCGCGGCGGCGCGGGTCGCGCTCAGGTCATAGTTGCCGTCGGGATTGCTGAGCGCCGTCGCCTGCTGCTGCAGGTTTGACCAGCGGATGCCATCGAACGCCCGCAGCGCCACGCCGCGCCACTTCAGGTCGTACCCGCCGCGGGTGTCGCCATCAATCTGGATGTGCATCACCACCGTGTCCGACTGCTGGATCTGGCCGATCTCGCCTAGCCGCACGTCGTCGCTGAAGCCGCTGACCAGGGCGTTGTGCGGCGCGTAGGCAGTCAGATACCTCGTGGAAAGCCGAGGCATGATGAAAAAGATCAGCGATGAGCCCACCGCTGTTCCCAGCGTCAGCGCCAGGGCCGTGGTGGAAAGCGATCTGGTCAGCCGCCGCGTGATGGCAGGCGGGGTGCGGGAGGCCGACACGCGCGCGGAAGAGCGTCTCATTTCCATGCTGATGAAGGTCGAGGCCGCCAGCAGCAGGAACACGCAAAACGCGGCGAGGAAGACCGCATCCACCGTGAGCACCGCCGCCGCCAGCACCGACAGGAAGGAAATGATGGCCAGATAAACATGGTCTCGGTCGCGCTGCACCGAGAACATCTTTACCACCATGATGAACAGCACCAGATGGACGGTGGCGGAAACGAAACTGCCGGAGAGCAGGAACAGGTCGCAGACATAGAAGACTACGTACACCAGCGTGAGGTACGACGCCCAGCGCTCGGGCAGTTGCAGCGTGCGTCCGCGGAGCAGCAAGTATCCGCGATAGACCATGGCGAGCGAGACCAGGAGCAGGGCCGGCGCGTCCAGCCTTCCGGTGCTGGCCAGGGTCACGAACCCGGTCACGATCAGCAGGTAGAGCGACACCTCAAAGTATCGGGTGATCGGGTGATCGGGTGATCGGGACATTGTTGCTCATCATTTGCCGTCGTGGGCGTCCTGTCAATCACCCGATGACCCGATGTCCCGATGATAAAATGCTTTCTTGGCGCCGGGTCCCGCGCAACCCAATCCCGCCAACCCCGCCAGGTCCGGAAGGAAGCAACGGTAACGGGTCGTTGGGTGTGCAGCGGGGTGCTCGGCGCCTTTTTCTGTCATCCTTCGCGAGGCGAAGCCGAGCGGAGGATCTGGGCATGCGGTGCGTGCCGCCAAACTAGCGGTGCTAAGCAGTGTCGTCAGATTCTCCCGCCTCCCTTCGATCGGCGGAAGAATGACAAGCTTTATTGGGATGAAGAGCTAAGGCCAGGAGCCAAGAACTGCTTTCCTAGACTTTCCCCGCCTGCATAGTTCAGAATACAAATTTTGGCGAAGGAGCGTGCATTGGCGAACAAGCCAGGGGCGAAGATCACGGCGCTGGGGACGTACGTCCCGCCGCGGCTGCTCACCAACGATGACCTCGAGAAAATGGTGGACACCACCCACGAGTGGATCATGGAGCGCACCGGCATCCGCCAGCGGCACATCGTGGACAAGGGCGTGGCCAGCTCCGACCTGGCCGTAGAGGCCGCGCGCGCTGCGCTCGCGGAACGCGGCATCGAGCCCTCGGAAGTCGAGATGATCATCGTGGCCACCGTTACCCCGGACATGTTCTTTCCCGCCACCGCCTGTCTGGTGCAACACAAGCTGGGCTGTCCGGGGGCGTGGGGGTTCGACGTTTCCGCCGCCTGCTCTGCGTTTGTCTATGCATTGCAGTGCGGCAACCAGTATGTGGCGAGCGGCGCGCACAAGAAGGTGCTGGTGATCGGCTCGGACGTGATGTCCTCCATCATCGATTACACCGACCGCGCCACCTGCGTGATCTTCGGCGACGGCGCCGGCGCGGTGCTGCTCGAGCCCGCCGACGGCGATTCGCTTGGCATCATCGACTACCTGCACGAGATCGACGGCTCCGGCGCTTGCTCACTCTATATGCCGGGCGGTGGCAGCCTGCATCCCTCGACCCACGAGACCGTCGACAAGAAAATGCACTACGTCCACCAGGACGGCCAGGCGGTATTCAAGTATGCGGTGCGCAAGATGTCGGAGGTTTGCGAGAAGCTGCTGGCCCGCAACGGCCTCACCGGCCAAGATGTGGACGCGTTCATCCCCCACCAGGCCAACCGGCGGATCATTACCGCTACCGGCGATCGCCTGAAGCTGCGCCCTGAGAGCGTCATCATCAACATCGACGAATACGGCAACACCACCGCCGGCACCATCCCGCTGGCCATGGAGACCGCGCGCCAAAAGGGCATCCTGCGAAAAGGCTCGACGGTGATGCTCGCCGCCGTGGGCGCTGGATTCACGGTGGGGGCGACGCTGCTGAAGTGGGCGTATTAGAACGTTGTTCGGGGACGGTTATCGCATTGTCATCCTGAGCGAGCGCGCCCGGCCCTTCGACTTCGCCCAAGGTAGATTTTGGCGCGCGAGTCGAAGGACCCCTATTGCACGATGATCGTTGAGGTAGGGGTGCTTCGACTCGTGCGGGCAAAGTCGGCCCGCACTCGCTCAGCATGACACTCCACGAGTGAAACATGAACCCAGCCAAAGCCGCCAAGGTCCGGCACATCTTCGACAACGCGCCGTTCATCCGCGAGATGGGCGTGGAGTTGACCTCCATCGAAGATGGCTGGTGCGAAACCCAGCTCGTCCCCGACCGCCGGCACAAGCAGCAGCATGGCCTTATCCACGCCGGCGTGATGGCCACGATGTGCGACCACACCGCCGGCTGCGCCGCGCGTGGCAAGGTGGGGATGGATCAGGACGTCCTTACCGTGGAATTCAAGATCAACTTTTTGCGGCCCGCCGTGGCCGACCGCCTGCGCTGCCGTTCGCACGTGCTGCGCGCCGGCAAGACGCTCGTCATCTGCGAGTCCGAGGTCTACGCGGAGAAGAAGTCGGAAGAGAAGCTGGTGGCTAAGGCGATGGTCACGCTGGCGGTAACGGGAGAAGTCGCAAGCCGGGAGTAACGTCGTCGGTCGTCGGCCTTCGGCCAAGAAGCTTTGGCCGACGACCAACGACCAACGACCGACGACCGTCCTACGGGTGCGTCATCTTCTCCGGCCGCACCAATTGGTCGAACTCCTCGCCCGTCAGAAAGCCCAGCTTGACCGTGGCTTCGCGCAGGCTGCTGTGCTCGACGTGCGCCGTGTGCGCCACTTTCGCTGCCTTGTCGTAGCCGATCTTTGGCGCCAGGGCGGTGACCAGCATGAGCGAGTTCTTCACGTACCAATCGATCTTCTCGCGGTTCACCTCGATGCCCTTGACCATGTACTCGACGTAGCCGTGGCACGCGTCGGTGATCAGCGTGACCGAGTGCAGGAAGTTGTAGATCATCACCGGCTTGAAGACATTGAGCTCGAAGTTGCCCTGCGAGCCGGCAAAGCCGACCGCGGCGGTGGCGCCGTGCACCTGCACACACACCATGGTCATGGCCTCGCACTGCGTCGGATTCACCTTGCCCGGCATGATCGACGATCCCGGCTCATTTTCCGGGATGGTGAGTTCGCCCAGGCCGCAGCGCGGTCCGGAGGCGAGCCAGCGGATGTCGTTCGATATCTTCATTAGCGACGCGGCCAGCGTTTCCATCGCGCCCTGGGCGAAGACGATCTCGTCGTGGGCGGAGAGCGCGGCGAACTTGTTGCCGTGCGAGCGGAAGGGAAGTCCCGTGAGTTCGGCGATCTTTTTCGCGGCGCGCTCAGCGAACTCGGGATGAGTGTTGAGCCCTGTCCCTACCGCTGTCCCGCCGATGGCGAGATCGTGGAGCCCTTCGAGCACCTGCTTCAGCCGCACGATATCGCGCTCGAGCAGCGAGGCCCAGCCGCCGAACTCCTGCCCGAGGGTGAGCGGGACGGCGTCCTGAAGGTGGGTGCGGCCGATCTTCACGATGTCGTGGAACTGTTTTGCCTTGGCGGCGATGGCGTCGCGCACGCTCTGGATGGCGGGGATCAGGGCCCGCGCCACCCGCTCCGCCGCGGCAATATGCATGGCCGCCGGGAAAGTATCGTTCGACGACTGCGACATGTTTACGTCATCGTTGGGATGGATGGGCTTCTTCGATCCCATCACGCCGCCGGCCAGCTCGATGGCGCGGTTGGAGATCACCTCATTCACGTTCATGTTGGTTTGCGTGCCGCTGCCGGTCTGCCATATGCGCAGCGGGAATTGGTCGTTCAGCTTGCCGGAGATGACCTCGTCGGCGGCCTGCACGATCAGCTTGGCTTTGTCGGCGGGCAGCTTGCCCAGGTCCTGGTTGACCAGTGCGCAGGCTTTCTTCAGCACGCCAAAAGCGCGAATCAGCTCTGGCGGCATGGTGTCGCGGCCGATGTTGAAGTGCAGCAGCGAGCGCTGCGTCTGCGCGCCCCAGTAAACATTCGCCGGCACCTCGATGGTACCCATGCTGTCGGATTCCGTGCGGGTGGGGGCGGTAGTCATATCGATTGCAGTAGCCATGGCGTGCTCCTATGAAAAAGGAAAATAGTATTAATGAGCCTCTTTCGTTTCTAAGCTGTCCGTCACCCAGACGAGCGGAAGATCACCGTTCACGTCCAGGAAATGCGTTTCCTCATGAGTTTCGGTTCGAAGGTTGCCGAGAGGCTGCGAGACTTCGATGATGAGCGAGGTGGTGCGCAGTCCATCCGACGGGTTTCCGGGATTGACCTGCTGTACCTTCTCTTCGGTTCGGGTGCTGCGATCTGGCGCGGTAGTGGTTGACACCTCGCGCTGCTGCGCAAGGTGTAGCTCCCCATAGGAACCCACCTCCGGAACGTAAGTCGAGTATGTTTTCTCCTGCGTGATCTCGCCGTCCCTGGTGGGCATCACCAAGGTCTCCTGCACCTCAGAGACGGGGGCGTACCCGATTGCGTTGGAAGACAGCAGTTTTCGCCGTACTTCCACCAGATTTCCTTTGCGCTGCTCGGTCTCCTCCAACTGCTGGATGGGCACCAAGTCACCGGCAACGATCCCAAGCATCGTTTTCCTGGTCACCCTAGTGTCGGGAGCTGTCGAAACCGATTCTTCGATAACACGCTCCTGGACGTTCCAGTAACCGCCCGCGTTCAAGGTAGAGATGGTCCGCGTCACACTCTCGCGCCCGCCCGGTTCGGTGCGACGCTCTTCCTCGCTTATCTTGAATAGCTGGCGCTCGCCCGCCCAGGACGAAAACCAGCGCTGTACGACGCGCACCGTGTTGGCGTCGACGCGAATCGTTTCCCGCTCAGTATCGCTGACCGGTTGATAGCCACCGTTGATGGAGGGCGCTTCGACGACGCGCGCCTCGACCGTGCGCCCATCCCCTTGCCTTCGCGTTTCGATGACGTGGCCGGTGCTGATTGCGCCAGTAGCATCGCGGAACTCAGTAACGGTGGGCGAGACTGGCGGCTGGTTCTGCGCCCAAACCGTCCCGCAGGCCAAGACGCCTAGCAGCAGAACCCACGTGACCGGAGTCTGACGAATGCGGTTCACAGCTTCCTCCTCGCCGCGGCTACCGGGTCCGTGCAGCCAAGAACAACTTGGTGCTGGGAGCCACACTCAGCAACCATGGACACACGGAACCAAGCCTTAAATTGTACGCCTGAGCGTAGAACCCAAGGCAGGCAATTTGTGCACTGGCGCGGCGGATCCGGCACTTCCAGCCCAAGTTGCGGTATCGTATCTGGCATGATCGCCTGCGATTTTTTCGACATCCTTGTGATCGGCGCCGGCCCCACCGGCCTGGCTTGCGGCATCGAAGTGCAGCGCCGCGGGCTAAAGACTGTGGTCGTCGACAAGGGCTGCTTGGTGAACTCCTTGTTCCACTATCCTGCAGGGATGGTCTTCTTCACTACGCCGGAATTGCTGGAAATCGGAGACATGCCGTTTTCGAGCGCCCACCAGAAGCCTACCCGCGAGGAAGCCCTGGAGTACTACCGGAAGGTGGCGCAGCACTACCGGCTCGATGTCCGCCAGTACCAGCGCGTGGCGCGCGTCAAGGGCCAGGACGGCGACTTCCGCATTACCGCCCTCGACCAGCACGAGCGCCCGCTCGCCTATAGCACGCGCAAGCTCATCCTTGCCACCGGCTACTACGACCTGCCGAACATCATGGGCATTCCCGGAGAGGACCTTCCCAAAGTCACGCACTATTACCGCGAGCCGCATCCCTATTCCAACTCCGACGTGCTGGTGATCGGCGCCAAGAATTCGGCCGCGATCTCCGCCTTGGACCTTTACCGGCACGGAGCGCGGGTGACGCTGGTTCATCGCGGCTCCGGCATCAGTCCCAACGTAAAGTACTGGATCAAACCCGATATCGAGAACCGCATCAAGAACGGTGAGATCAAGGCCTACTTCCAGTCCAGCGTGAAGGAGATCCACGCCGACGACGTGCTCGTCCAGAGCCCCGACGGCGAAGTCCGTGTGAAGAACGATTTCGTGCTGGCCCTCACCGGCTACCATCCCGACTTCGACTTCCTGCGCAGCCTGGGCATCCGCCTGGCGGAGGACAAGTGCCGCCCGATGTGCGATCCGCAGACCCTCGAAAGCAACGTCCCCGGAATTTACCTGGCCGGGGTGATCGTGGCCGGCTCCGCCACCAGCGAGATCTTCATCGAGAACGGACGCTTCCATGGCCGCCAGATCGCCGAGGATCTGGAGCGCAAGCTGATCGCATAAGATTGCACCATATTCAGTGCAAAAGTTTTATAAACCCTAGGGCTGAGATATGCGTCTAACCAAGGGGAGGTGCGGTCGGTTTTCAGTTCCAGGGTTGTAACCGAGCGTAACCTTGAAATCGAGCCGGAAAAGTAGCAGAATCGTTAAGCAGTAGGCCCTGGGATAATCAGTGAGTTAACAGGCGAATAAGCCATGACCAGCCGGGGAAGCCGAGGTGTGGGCCAGCGCGCGCTGGTGGTGGTGTTGGCGTCGCTCGTCTCCGTGCTGCCGTTGCTCGCGGAAGGCCCGGCAGAACATCCCGCGGCCGGGCAGGTCACTGCCCTCATTCCCGCCGCCCAGCGCAATAACAAAACGCTCAAACTCAAAGAAGAAGTGGATTGGAACGACCTGCTGCGCACCGACCGCGCCGGGCGCGCGCGGCTAAGTCTGCGGGACGGTTCAATCCTAAGCCTCGGCTCCTACAGCGAACTGAAAGTGGTGGAGCACGACCCCGCCGGCCAGCAAACGCTGGTGCAGTTGAATTTCGGCAAGGTGCGCAGCCGGGTGGTGTCCATCAATCAACCCAGCGGACGTTTCGAGGTGCGCACGCCTCTGGCCGTGATCAGCGTGCTGGGCACCGATTTCTTCACCCAGTACGACGCCCCCAGCAACAGCTTCCGCGTCATCTGCTACTCGGGCAGCGTAAAGATCTCCGGCGTAGGCAAGTTTGAAGGCAAGAGCGAGACCATCCACGCCGGCCAGATGCTCGAAGTAGGTTCTTCTGTTTTCGGCACGCCGCAGGCCACGCTGAATGCTGTCCAGCAGGACAGCATTGCTGAGACCACCACCGAAGGCGCGGGCGCAGTTAACGCCGATTCCCATCTGCTGCGCAACCTGCTGATCGGCGCCGCCGCTGCCGCCGCGGGTGTGGTGGTGGGATTGGTCGCCAGCGGAGGCGCCGCCGCCTCGTCCACCCAGGGTACGTCCTCTTCCAGCCAGAAGAAGCCGGGCCAGCAGTAGCCGGACGCTTCAGACTCGCGGCGCCTACTTCAGCAGAAGAGATGTCTAAGAAAAGACGCGAAAGTACACGACAACAAAGAAGAACTCCAGGGTGCCCTACCCTTGGCCGGTGTTGCCAAGGGTGGGGCTTTGCTCTTGAGCCGGGTCTGGAGCTTGTTCTGCGAGGGGCGTGAAGTACAGCCAGCGCAACAAAACGTAACCGACTACAAGAAGTGCACAGGACCGGGCCAGTTCGGGCAATGCATCTTGCAATGAGAAGCCCGTGGGAGCGACCGTACGTTCCATGATCCCCCGATATTCTCGTCGTGTTACATAGGCTACAACTGGCGTGGCGAACACCCAGACAAAGTGCATAACGCCTTGGGCGAAAACATAACCCAGAGCAATGGCGCCAACGAAACTCTCTACTAGAACTCTCCTCAACCGTTTAAGCATGATCAGTCCGGATTAATTTGCTGCGAACGTACATTAAGGCGTCAAAGGGCCCAGTGCTGTATATCCATCTCGACAGAACCCAAGCCGCCGAAAAGCTCACGACCGAACTGCAGAGATTTGCGAGTGTGCTGATCAACATGAGACGGTCAAGAGCAGTAAACCTTCGAGAGAAGTAAGGAATATCGAGGATCGCAATCCCGGTAAACACGAATTCCATGGCACGGGAAACTGGAGGCCATAACGCGCTGAATGCCGCGTCGAGCGACCAGAGGAGTAGTAATGCAATAGCAACGGCTGCGACGTGTGAGTCGACCAAGGCTTGCCGAAGAGAGGGCTTCACGCTTGCTCCGGTGGGTGCGCAGTGCTCGCCGCTGAGCGCACCTCAGAACGGAATATCCTCGTCCGTGATCCCGCCCGGGTGGGCCGGCGCCGGCTCGGGTTCGGGCGCGCGCTGATCGAAATTGCCACCCGCACTGGCGCCACGGGAAGCCCCCTCGCCATCACCACGTCCGCCCAAGAGCACCAGGTCGTTGACGATGATTTCCGTCCGATACTTCTTCTCGCCGGTGGTCTTGTCGTCCCAGGAACTGGTCTGCAGCCTTCCCTCGACGTAGACCTTGCTGCCCTTTTTCACATACTCGCCGATGATCTCGGCAGTGCGCTGCCAGGCCACCAGGTTGTGCCACTCGGTACGGTCCTGCCACTGGCCGCTCTTGTCCTTGTAGCGCTCGTTGGTGGCCAGGGTGAACTTGGCGACCGGCGTGCCGCTGGGCGTGACTTTCACCTCGGGATCCTTGCCCAGGTTGCCAATCAGGATCACCTTGTTGACGCTCTTTGCCATGAGAGACTCCTACGGAGGACGGTGGGATAACAGACTATACCAGCCGACGCTCCGGACTTGCCAGTGGCCGGTTGCCGGGGAGAAGTTTGGCCTAAGCGCTCCACACGGAGGCACAGAGGACGAGACCTGGTTTCCTCCGTGTCTTTGCGCCTCCATTGGTTTGGCTTTGAAATCTGGACCTCCACATCCACTTTCCGTAAGTACCTGAAATCTCAGCATATCCGTTCCGCTCAGAGGACTCCCGTCTCCCTTGAACCACTAATTTCCGCCGTTCGCTACAAAGCGGTTAAGGCGCTTCCGTTCCTCAGACAACAATGGTTGCTCAAGTGGGGGCTCTCAGGTCAGTCCGCCATACGTGTACTTCTGTGGGCGCGCCGGTTCGGCGCCCGTCAACCGCAACCAGCGTGGTTTACCAGTGAGGGAAATCAGATGAGTACTTCGACGCATCCCCCGGCACCGCAGGGTGGGTTGGTGCAGATCGCTTCGTTGGAAGAGTTGATTCAGCAGCGCGTGGCCGAGGAGCGCGCCCGCCTGGAGAAGGAAGCCGGCATCGTTCACAAGGAAGTCCACCGTTTCCATAAGCCCATCGAGCGCCCATTTACGGCCGACCAGCGCCCGCGCACCACGCTGCTGTTCGGCGGCCTCACTTGGAAGCACGAGAAGCTGGTGCAGGGCTCCCTCGAAGGCCTGGGATACAAGTGCGAGGTTGTGCCCACGCCCGACGTGCGGGCGTTCCAGCTCGGCAAGGAATATGGCAACAACGGCCAGTGCAACCCGACCTACTTCACCGTCGGCAACCTGGTGCAGTACCTGCAGACGCTGGAAGGCTCGGGGATGAAGCGGCAGGACATCATCGACAATTACGTCTTCCTCACCGCCGGCGCCTGCGGGCCGTGCCGCTTCGGCATGTACGAAGCCGAGTACCGCCTCGCGCTGCGCAATGCCGGTTACGACGGCTTCCGCGTGCTGCTGTTCCAGCAGGGCGGAGGGCTAGACCAATCCGGCGCTGAAGCCGGCCTGTGCATGAATCTCGACTTCTTCCTCAACATGCTCAACGGCATGAACATGGGGGACTGCATCAACGAGGTCGGCTACAACATCCGGCCCTTCGAGCTCGAAGCCGGCGCCACCGACGCAACCCTGGACGAAGTCGTGGACTACATGCACGAGGTGCTGAAGAAGAAGTCGCCCTGGCAGGTGGAAGACAAGCTCGGTAGCATCGCCAGCAAGATCCCCATGAAGGGGATCGTGAACTACCTGGGGAAGTTCCTGGAGCAGCTCTACAGCGACGATTATGTCCGCGAGTTGCAGCACGTGCGCGACCGCTTCAACTCGATCCCGGTGGACCGGCTGCGGGTGAAGCCCATCGTCAAAATCACCGGCGAATTCTGGGCGCAGACTACCGAGGGCGACGGCAACTTCAACATGTTCCCGTTCCTCGAGCGCGAGGGCGCGCAGTTGATCGTGGAGCCGATCGGGACCTGGATCAATTACCTGATCCACCAGGCCATCCAGGAGGCCAAGGACAAGAAGGGGCTGGAGCAGGGCGCGATCCTGCCACCGGCGTGGCGGCTGGACAAGCACGCCAAGATCGAGCTCAACCTGCGCAACAAGATCATGAAGCTGCGCGCCGCCGAGCTCATCTTCCGCCGTGAGTATCACAAGATCGTCGAAGCCTTGGGCGGCGCCGGCCACAAGCTGGTGGATCAGTACGAGCTGCAGCGCGTGGCGCATCCCTACTACAACTCGCGCGCCTCGGGCGGCGAAGGCCATCTGGAAGTCGCCAAGAACATTTATTACTCCAACCACGAGCTGGCGCACATGGTGCTCTCGCTCAAGCCGTTCGGGTGCATGCCCTCGACGCAATCGGACGGCGCGCAGTCGGCCGTGGTCTCTCACTACAAGGACATGATCTACCTGCCCATCGAGACTTCGGGCGAGGGCGAGATCAACGCCCACAGCCGCGTGCAGATGGCGCTGGGCGAAGCCAAGGCCAAGGCCAAGGTCGAGTTCAAGACGGTGTTGGAGAGCATCGGCAAGACCGCCGACGATCTCCACGCCTATGTGAACGATCATCCCGAGATGCAGCGGGCGCTGTACAAGGTGCCGAAGTACAAGGGGATCATTGGCACGGCGTCGAACTTTGCGGTCCACATCGCGGAAAAGATGGGAACGAAGGTGCCGTATCACCAGGTGCACTGAGCGCGAGCCGTCAGCGCAGGGCTTCTTACGCCCTGCTCTTTCGTGAGGGTTGCTGGAGGTCCTCACGCTCGCGCCTACGGCGCTTCGCTCAGGATGACAACGCGGTTTTTGGCCGACGACCGACAGCCGACGACCAACGACCAACAAGGATCGGGGTTGCATGTCTGGACTAACTGAAAAAGCGGATCCGCAAAAGCGTTACGACCTGCTGTGGATGGGCATCGACGTTGGCTCGACCACCGTCAAGGTCATCGTGGTCGACGATGCTACCGACCAGATCCTCTGGCAGGACTACCAGCGTCACGACACCAAGCAGCCCGAGAAGGCGATCGAGATGCTCAAGGCCATCGCGGCCGATCTGCCGGGCACGCCGCGGGAGAACTATCGCGCCTTCATCACCGGCTCCGGCGGCTCGACCGTCGGCAAGCACGTGGGCGCGAAGTTCGTGCAAGAAGTGAACGCTGTCTCGCTAGCGGTCGAGAAGCTCTATCCCGAGTGCGGCTCTGTCATCGAACTCGGCGGCCAGGACGCCAAGATCATCATCTTCAAGGAAGACCCCGAGACCGGCAAAAAGAAAAAGCTGCCATCGATGAACGACAAGTGCGCGGGCGGCACCGGCGCGGTGATCGACAAGATCAACGCCAAGCTGCGCATTCCCACCGCAGAGCTCTGCAACATGGGCTACGAGGGGCTGCGCCTGCACCCGGTGGCCGGCAAGTGCGGCGTCTTCGCCGAGACCGATATCAACAGCCTGCAGAAGCAGGGCGTGCCGCCGCCGGAGCTGATGGCGTCGCTGTTCGAGTCAATCATCCAGCAGAACCTCTCGGTGCTGACGCGCGGCAACACACTGCGTCCCACCGTGCTGTTGCTCGGCGGTCCTAACTGCTACATCAAGGGCATGCGCGATTGCTGGAAGTCGAACATCCCGAAGATTTGGGAAGAGCGCAATTACCCGCTGCCCGAAGGAGTCGATCCCAAGGAGCTGATCAAGACGCCGGACAATGCGCAGTACTTCGCCTGCATCGGCGCGATCGAGTTCGGCAAGTCGGAAGACCCCGGCGTCGGCCTCTACAAGGGTTACGACAAGCTCGAGTGGTACATCACCGAAGGGCGCGCCATCGAGAAGGCCAAGAAGGGCGGCGCCGCGGCGCTGGCCAAGACTCCGGACGAGTTGGCCGCATTCAAGGAAAAGTACAGGAAGGCTCCGTTCACGCCGACGAAGTTCCAGACCGGACAAGTGGTGGAAGGCTACATCGGCATCGACGGCGGCTCGACCTCGACCAAGGCTGTGCTGGTGGACAAGAACCGCAACATCCTGTGCAAGACCTACCAACTCTCCAAGGGCAATCCGATCGAGGACACGCAGGATGTCCTGGCCAAGATTGCCAAGCAGGTCACCGACCAGGGCGCGACGCTGAAGGTGCTCGGCGTGGGCACCACCGGCTACGCCAAGGACATCCTCAAGGATGCCGTCGGCGCCGACGTGGCGCTGGTTGAGACCGTGGCGCACACCCAGGCCGCGCTGCACTTCTATCCCGATGCGGACGTGATCTGCGACGTGGGCGGGCAAGACATCAAGATCATCATCCTGAAAGACGGCCGCGTTAAGGACTTCAAGCTCAACACCCAGTGCTCCGCCGGCAACGGATACTTCCTGCAGGGTACCTGCGAGGCCTTCGGCTTCAAGGTCGAGGAGTTTGCCGAGATCGCCTTCAACGCCAAGGGATACCCGCAGTTCGGCTACGGCTGCGCCGTGTTCATGCAGTCGGATATCGTCGACTTCCAGCGCCAGGGCTGGAAGCCGGAAGAGATCATGGCCGGCCTGTGCAACGTGCTGCCCAAGAACATCTGGCTGTACGTTTCGCAGATTCCGAACCTGTCCGCGATCGGGCGCAAGTTCGTCCTGCAGGGCGGGACGCAGCACAATCTTGCCGCGGTGAAGTCGCAGGTGGACTTCATCGAGTCACGCTTCAAGGGCAAGGACATGCAGGCCGAGGTCATTGTCCACAAGCACTGCGGCGAAGCCGGCGCCATTGGCTGCGCCTTCGAAGCCGTGCGCCTGTGGGAGAACGGCAAGACCACGGAGTTCATCGGTCTCGACAGCGTGGCCTCGATCAGCTTCACCACTACCCGCAGCGAGGACACACGCTGCTACTTCTGCAAGAACAAGTGCCTGCGCACCTTCATTGACGTTAAGACGGCAACGCCGAACCCGAACTACAAGCCGCCGGTCAAGACCAAGGTTCCGCTGGTCGCGGGCGCGCAGCGCCTCATCATCGCCACCTGCGAAAAGGGGACGGTTGAGAACGTCGAGGAGATGCGCGTCATCAAGGGCGGCATCGACTCCATCAAGAAAGAAAACCCCAACCTTGTCGAAGTCGCGGCCAAGACGGCGTTCAAGAGCTACGAGCCGCCGCTGGTCGCCGATCCGCTGCCGAAATACCAGATCACCAAGGCACAGAAAGATCGTACCGCGCTCATGAAGCGCCGCGCCGAGCTGAAGATCGGCATGGCCCGCGCGCTGAACATGTATTCCTGCGGGCCGTTCTTCACCGCGTACTTCGAGTCGCTGGGCCTCAAAGCCGAGAACCTGATCTGGTCGGAGTACACGAGCGAGCAACTCTACAAGGAAGGCGCCAAGCGCGGCGCCATCGATCCCTGCTTCCCGTCAAAGGTTGGGATTCCGCACGTTCACAATCTGCTCTACACCATCCATCCCAAGAAGCAGTTGGATGTGGTGTTCTTCCCCATGATCGACGTGCTGCCCAGCTTCCTGAAGAACACGCAGGCCAGCCGCGCCTGCCCCACCGTTACCGCTACGCCGGCGGCGGTGAAGGCCGCCTTCACCAAGGAAGGCGACCTGTTCAAGGAAAAGGGCGTCATCTGGATGGACACGCTGATCGATCTGTATGACCTGACGATCTGCTCCCGCCAGATGTTCACCGACTGGAAGGACATTCTCGGCCTCGGCGAGGAAGAGAACTACCGCGCCTGTGAAGCGGGCTTCAAGGCGATGGACCAGTTCTACGTCTCGATGCGCGATCAGGCGCGTGACATTCTCAAGCGCCTGGAAGACGAGACCAAGCTGGGCATCGTGCTGCTGGGACGGCCGTATCACCACGATCCCGGCATCAATCACGAAATCCTGGAAGAATTCCAGAAGCTTGGCTATCCCATCTTTTCGCAGGATTCGCTGCCGCTCGACGACGAGATCGTGTGGAAGCTCTTCGGCGACGACGTGAAGCTCGGACTTATCGAGCACCCGCTCGATATCACCGACGCGTGGAAGAACTCGTACTCCGAGAACACGTCACGCAAAGTCTTCACGGCGAAATACATCGCGCGGCATCCGAACCTGGTCGCGCTCGAGCTTTCGAGCTTCAAGTGCGGGCACGATGCGCCGATCTATACGGTGGTCGAGGAGATCGTCGAGCACTCGGGCACGCCGTACTTCTGCTTCAAGGACATCGACGAGAACAAGCCCACGGGCTCGATCAAGATCCGCGTCGAGACCATCGGCTACTTCCTCAAGCGCTACCGCGAAGACATGGTGCGCAACAAGCAGAAGTCGCAGACCGTCGAGGAGAAGCTGGAGCAGTTCGAGCGCCAGCTCCGCCGCGAGCTGAGCCTGGCCGCCAGTTTCGGCGCGCGTACGTCCTCATGCGGCACCGAAATGACGGCCCCGCCGGAGCTGATCAGCATTCAGCCGCTGCAGGTGCCGTCGAACGATCTGGCTGGCGTGGCGGGGGACTGAGATAGACGAGACGGCCCGAACATCATCACAAGCAATCAGCACTCAGCATTCAGCAGGTTCTGCTGAGTGCTGACTGCTGAATGCTGATTGCTCCGCGGCGTTCAGTTCACAATTCTTCTACTCCGCTTTACAATCATTGCGTCGAGGGGGATGGCACGTGCCCATGATGGAAGCCGACAAGGTCATGTTCGAGATCTACCGGGAGAGCACCTACACCGGCAAATACCAGGTGGTGTATTTCACCGAGCTCAATGAACACAATAAAGAGTACGAGATCAACCGCGCCATGTCGGGCGAGCACTTTTACGACGGGTTCATCAAGAATTACCGCAAAGACGAAGCCAAAGAGATCATCGACAGCCTGATCAAGCGCCTGAACGAGGGTGAGAAGCTGACATCGGCCGACATCGAGACCGCGCTCGCCAAGCACCTGCCGGAAGCGAAGTAAGGAGCGCAATAAAGGACCTGCTTCCGCCGGAGTTTCACCACATGGCGGCTGTGGCTGCCAACCCGATGTGAAACTTACGGGAAGACGTGTTATCAACGATTACCAGCAAGGCATAATGTATCCAGCATGAGAGTTCGCAATGTAACGTGCCTTACGCTCCTTCTGGCGGGCACTCTCATCGCGCAGCAGCAGTCACGTCCTGATGGGACGATTTACGGAATTGTCACTCGACAGGATGGAAGTCCAGCATCCCACCTGGGCATTTCAGCCTCTCCTCTTGGCGTGCCTGTCGCCGCCGTCCTTCCACATACCCAGACGGATACCGCTGGGCGATATCGATTCCAGAATCTTCCGTGGTGGGGCAGATATACCGTCTATGCTGA
This sequence comes from uncultured Acidobacteriota bacterium, assembly GCA_963808725.1. GTDB lineage: Bacteria > Acidobacteriota > Terriglobia > Terriglobales > Acidobacteriaceae > JAHFUA01. Next base: position 674,072 of record CAWEGO010000001.1, read on the forward strand.
TGACGAAGATGCGGGATATTCAACTTTTTCGACTGGCCCGTCCGGTAACAGCCACCCTCCCGAAGTCGCGGTTACGCCGGAGCACCGAGAAGCAGAATTGAATCTAACCCTTCCTCCTAAAGCCGGTTTCCTCGAGATCCAGCTGACAAATGCGAAAACGGGCGCTGTGATCCCGACAATGCGGGTTTCGGTCATGCGAGTTGAGAGTCCAGATGCCCCGTTGTTTGCCATGAGTTGCTATTCCAGTCATGTGGTTTTGGTCCCGCCAGACAAGAACCTTCTCCTGCATGTGATCTCGGATGGGTTCCACGAGTGGAACGAGAGCAGCGGCAGAGGTAAACCGCTCTATTTGGCGTCGGGGACTCGGCTGAAACTAGCGGTTCAGCTTGAGCCATCCGACTAAGGGCGGCATGATTGTTGAAAAATCGCCCTCACGTAACTTTGAGAGGAAATAAAACGAGAGTTTCTCCGCGAAATCCCCCTTGCCGCGCGGCTTTCGAACGGTTAGCATCAAAACACCTGGGGAGACACGAACCCATGTCCACACAAGCTCCCGGCATGGTGCCGGACGAACTCAAGTACGAGCCCAAGTCCAAGGGCACGCTCACCGCGCGCCGCAAGAAGCCCAAAGAGCTGGCGGTGATCACCGAGTGCTGCACCGGTTGCGCCGGCTCGCCCGCCTGCGTCGAGTACTGCCCCATCGAGGACTGCATGTTCTGGGTTCCCGACGAAGATCATCCTCCCTTCGGCCGCATCCAGGTCGATCCGCTGCTGTGCATTGGCTGCAAGAAGTGCACCAGCAAAGGCCCGGACGGCGCCTTCCTGGACGGCTGCCCCTGGGACGCCATCGTGATGGTCGATACCAGCGAGGTAGAAAAAGAAGTCGGCGTGATGCCGTACTGACGGCAGTTGTCAGTCGCCAGACGTTACAAGTGAAAGGGCACGGCTTTTCAGCCGTACCGCGAGAGCAGAACCAGGAAAGGTGTAGCCGGTGGAAGCGCAGGCCCTTGGGCCTGCGAAAAACATGCTCCCAAAGATCGTGCCTTTAGGCGCTGGGGCTAAAAAGCCCCTTTTTTATTATAGACGTCTCTTCGGCGGGCTCAAGCCCGGCGCTTCGACCGGCTACACCCAATGCAAAACGCGCTCGCTGCTGAGAGACCAGCAGGGCCTTGGAACTGACAACTGGCAACTAAAATCACGGCTTTCCCAGCAGATCCAGGAGCACCGTCGTCTCTGTCTCAATCGCGGTCACAAGCGTCGGCTTGAGGTCCGGCGCAAACTGCGACGAGTGCAGCGAGGGAAGTGCCGTTCCTGAAGCACGGGCCTCCCGGTATTTTTCGGGATCGACCGCGCCCACAAAGAACATCACCGTCGGCGCGCCGGATTTGCGGTACTCGGAGAAGTCTTCGGAAACCATCTTCGGTGGCATCTCGACAACGTTGCCCTTGCCCAGTTGCCGCTGCAGCGCCGCAACCTCGCGTTCGGTGAGCTTGGGATCGTTGTAAACCGAGTCCGACCCTTCCGAGAACTCCACCAGCGGCGGCTTGGGCGCGCCGCCCGCTTCGGATTCTGCCTTGACGATGCGTTCAATCGCGGCCAGCAGGTGCTTGCGCGTCTCCGGCTTATACGAGCGCACGGTCAATTGCAGGTGCACGCTGTCCGGGATGATGTTGTGCTTGGTCCCGCCGTGAATCGATCCCACGGTTATGACCGCCGGATCGCCAGGACCGATCTCCCGCGAGACGATGGTTTGCAGAGCGAGCACGGTGCGGGCAGCGATCACGATCGGGTCCACCGTAGTCTGCGGCATGGCCCCATGGCCCCCTTTGCCGTAGATGGTGATGTCCACGGAGTTGACGTTGGCGTGGGAGTAGCCGGGCGTGTAGCCCACCATGCCCGCGGGCAGCTCGCTCTCGTCATGGATTGCGATCACATAGTCAGGCTTGGGAAAGCGCGTGAACAGGCCGTCCGCGAGCATGGCGGCGGCGCCCCCGACGGTCTCCTCCGCCGGCTGCCCGATCAGCACCAGGGTTCCGCGCCACTGGTCGCGGGCTTGGCTGAGCAGCGTAGCCGTTCCTATCCATGCGGACATGTGTATGTCGTGGCCGCAGGCGTGCGCCACGGGGACCTCGACGCCGGCATCGTTGTGCGTGGTTACCTGGCTGGCATAGGCCAGGCCGGTCTGCTCTTTTACCGGGAGCGCATCCAGTTCGGTGCGCAGCATCACCGTGGGACCGGCGCCGTTCTTCAGGACTCCCACCACGCCGAGCTTGCCAACACCTGTGGTCACATCGAAGCCCAGCTTGCGCAGCCCGTCGGCCAGCGTGGCCGCGGTGCGCTGCTCGTGAAAGGAAAGCTCCGGATGCTGATGCAGATCGATGTACAGGGCTTCCATCTGCGGAAGGACGGCTTCCACAGCCTCGGTTGAGGATGGCGATTTGTCGGCGCCGGCGGCGAACACCGTCACGCTCGCTACGCACAGTACAATGGCGCAAATACACGCTTTCATGAGACCTCCGAAAATCCACCACAGAGGCACGGAAGAAATCGGGAGATCCGGAGATCGGGTCATCGGGTGATTGATTACTGCGGCCTGCTGTCGAATTCAGCCCGACTCCTCCGTGCCTCTGTGCCTCTGTGGCAACTTCTAATGCCCGGCACGCTCCTGGATGGCCTTCTCGGTCTCCGCCGCCTGCTGCGCGATGCGCGGGGAAAACTCGCGCGGCGGATTCTTGTACGGTTCGATGGCCGGCAGATCTTCGGGCAATCCGACCGCGTAGAGCGCCCGCAGCGCTTCCCACACCTGGTCGGCACCGGGATTCAGCACGGCAAGCGGAGCTCCCTGCGCGACGTCCGCACCCGGCTGCGCTTCGATCGCGCGGATGTGTCCGGAGATGGGCGCGCGGACTTCCACCAGTTGCCCGTGATCATCGAGCTTGACCAGCACCGTGCCGTGATTCGCCGGCTCTCCCGCGCGGGCCACACCGGCGACGCGGCCGGCAATCGGCGCAGTCACCGCGAGCGGTTTGAGCATGGCGACGATCTGTGGCCGACCCGCAGCATCGCCGAAACGGACCAGCGCCAGCGCAGCGTTGCCGCGCACTTGTGGCGACGGGTCCCTCAGCATCCTCAGCAGCGCCGCGTGGAATTGCTGGTTGGAGTTGTCCTGGCCCATGATCCAGGCGTCGGTGTTGCGGACCTCTTCCACGGGGTAGGTGGAGAGCCGAACCAAATCTGCCGACCACGGGGCGATGTTGTGATCGCCGCGATTGATGCGCTCCCCGATCTGCACCAGCGCGTGCTGGATGTGGCGGGGCTTCTGGTCGTCATGCAGATATTTGGTGATCTCCGCGTCCGTCAGCGGACGCCCGAACCAGGTGCCGCGCCAGAACAGGAACGGCATAAGCACGATCAACCACGCCACCAGGTAGAAAAGGATCTTGGTGCGCCGCGGCATGGGTGTGCGCTTGGGCTTTTCTGCGATGTCTTGCTCAGCCATCATGTCGCCGGCGCTACTCCACATCCGCATCCAACACGCGCTCCTGTTCCAGGTAGTGCGACATCGCGTATTGCGCCAGCAGCGGGTCGCGCACGCGAACCAGCGCCCCCCACCATTCTCCCTGGGCGTGCGGCGCCGTGGGCGGATGCTTGCACGGGCCGCTCGATCCGAACTCCGGGCCGAAGGCGACACTCTGGATTTCGTCGAATTGGCGGATCTTTTGCCAGGCCTCGTCGCCTACGGTACCGCCGATATCGATCTTGAGTCTCACATTCGGCATGCTCATTTCTAAGATGCATAAATGTGATACAGCATCACGTAAATCACCACGCCGGTGACCGAGACGTAGAGCCAGATGGGATAGGTCCAGCGCGCGATGGCACGGTGGCGGTCGAAGCGGGCGCGCAGCGCACGCACCAGGGTAATGATCACCAGCGGCACCACCACCACAGCCAGTAGTGTGTGCGAGATCAGGATGGCAAAATACACCGGCCGCACCATGCCCTGTCCGTGGAAGCGGACGCTGCCCATCCCCATGTGCGTGTGATACCAGACGTAACAAGCCAGGAACGCCGTGGAGCTCACGACGGCCGCTATCATGAACGCGCGGTGGGCCGCCACGTGCCCGCGCCGGATCAGCCCGCGGCCGGTCGCGATCAGCACCGCACTGGTGCCGTTGAGCGTGGCGTTGATCACCGGGAATATGGTGTAGTCAGTCATTTGGAAGCAGTACCAAGTAGCAAGTACCAAGTATCAAGTATCCGGTACCAAGTTCGAGCGCCCGGTCTTTCTTGGTACTTGGTACTCGGTACTTGGTACTTACTCACGCCGCCGGCTTCGTGCTCCTGCGGTTCGCCAGCAGGAAAGCCACGGCAAATACGACCGCCGAGAACACCGCCAGCACTGCGATCGACGATCCCAGCGGGAAGCGCGGGCTGGCCATCGCCGGGAACAGCGCCGCCCGCAGCGCCTCGACCCCGTAGGTCAGAGGATTGGCCAGCATGAGCACGCGGATCCATCCGGAAGCGCCCGTCATCGGGAACAGCGCGCCTGAGAGCAGCCACAGCGGGATCAGAAACAGGTTCACCACGGCGTGGAAGCCCTGCGCCGACTCCATCTTCCAGGCTACGGCGAAGCCCAGCGACGTGAGGCAGAACGAAACCAGAAACGTAATGAGAACAATCAAGCCGAATTGTGCCAGGCTAAAGTGCACGCCCACCGCCGGCGCGAATACGAGGAAAATCAGTCCCTGGATCGCCGAGAGCGTGGTCCCGCCCAGCACCTTGGCCAGCACGATGGCGGAGCGGCTGATGGGCGCCACCAGCACCGAAAGCAGGAATCCTTCCTTGCGGTCTTCGATCACCGACATCATGGTGAAGATCGAGGTGAACAGCACGATCATGATGAGCGCGCCTGGATAAAAGTATTCCAGGTAGTGCTGTCCGCCGGCAGCCGAGCCCGAGCGGAACGAGGTGCCGAAGCCCGAGCCAATCACCAGCCAGAACACCAGCGGCGAGAGGATCACGCCGATCACCCGGCTGCGCTGGCGGTAGAAGCGCACCAGTTCGCGCCACCACAGCGAACTGACCGCAAGCCAGGTGCGGCTGCGGACGGCCGGCGCTCGCTGCGTGATTGCTCCGATGGTGGTGCTATTCGCCATTCTCTACCTAAGAACTCTTATAACCGTTCCCCTTCAATGCTGTCATCCTGAGCGAGCGCGCCCGACCCTTCGACTTCGCTTAGGGCAAGCTTTGGCGCGCGAGTCGAAGGACCCCTACTTTAAGTCATCATATGGGAGTAGGGGTGCTTCGACTCGTGCGGGCAAAGAAACCGCCCGCACTCGCTCAGCATGACAACAGCTAACACTGTTACGCACTTGGCCCTTGCCCATCGCTACCCGTCCAGAAGCGGTGCCCGGTGCGGTCGATGAATACGTCCTCCAGCGTCGGCTTGCTGACGGAAATCGAGTCAATCTCCCCGGGAAAGGCCTCAACCACCTCGGTGACGAAGCGGTGCCCGTGTTCGCGCTCCAGGCGCACTTTGCCGTCGATCACGCTGCAGGGGCCAAAACGTTCGGTAATCCGCCGCGCCAGCGATTCCGGATCGCGCGCCTCCATCACGATGACCTCGCCGCCAATCTCGCGCTTCAGTTCCGCCGGAGTCCCGAGCGCGACCAGTTTGCCCTCGTTTAGGATGGCCAGCCGATCGCAGTGCTCGGCTTCTTCCATGAGATGCGTGGTGACGACCACGGTCACGCGCTCTTCGTCCCGCAACATCTTCAAGTAAAGCCACAGGTCGCGGCGGGCGCCGGGGTCGAGGCCGGTCGAAGGTTCATCGAGCAGCAAAACCGACGGGTGGTGCAAGAGCCCCTTGGCCAGCTCGACGCGGCGCTGCTGTCCGCCGGAGAGCTTTTCCACGCGGTCATTGGCGCGGTCGGCGAGGCCCACGCGCCCCAGCATCTCCGCAATGCGACGCCTGAGTGCGCTGCCGCTCAGGCCGTAGAGATGGCCCTGGTGGCGCAAGTTTTCGGCGGCGGTAAGCTTGGCGTCGACGCTGGCCGCCTGGAAGACAACGCCAATCTCGCGACGCACTTGGTTAGGCTGGCGGGCGGCGTCGTGTCCCATGATGGTTGCGCGTCCCTCGGTGGGCAGCATCAGCGTGGAGAGAATACGGAACAAAGTGGTCTTGCCGCTGCCATTGGGGCCGAGCAGGCCGAAGATCTCCGCCGCGCGCACGTCGAAAGACACGTCGTCCAGCGCCTGCCGCTCATCATAGCGGTGGCCGAGGCGCTCGATCCGGATCACCGGGGATTCGGTTCGTTCGTCTTGCGCTGCGGGGACGGATTCGAGGTCAGGCAACGGCATTGAGCATCATCAGCGCAAACAGCAGCGGAAGGTAGAAGACGCTGGCGATCAGCACCTGCCGCGCTCTCTGCTTGGATCGCGGCTTGCCGGGCGGCATCTCGAGCCTCGCCAGGCGCACGCCGGTCCACAGGAATCCGAGGCCCAGCGCCAGTGCGCCTGTAAAGTACAGCCAGCCCGCCATGTGCAACAGCGTCGGCACCAGGCTTACCGGGATGAGCGCCACCAGGTAGAACAGGATGGCGTGGACGGTGGACTTGCCGTCCGAGTCTACCACCGGCAGCATGCGGATCTCAGCGTTCTCGTAATCCTCGCGATAGAGCCAGGCGATAGAATGGAAGTGCGGAAACTGCCAGAAGAAGACGATGGCGAACAGAATCAGGGCTTCGACTTCCAGACGGCCGCGCGCCGCCGTCCAGCCCAGCACGCCCGGCATCGCTCCCGGGAACGCGCCTACGAAAGTGCAGAGCGGCGAGACTTTCTTGAGCGGCGTGTAGAGCCCGAGATAGGCCACCGCCGTAGCCAGCGCCAGCAGTGCGGTTTCGGGGTTCGCCATGTACCAGAGATAAACCACGCCGCCGACGGTCGCGACCAGCGCCACCACCACGGCGTGAACCAGCCCCATGTGGTTCGCCGGCAAGGGACGATGCTGCGTCCGCCGCATGAGCGCATCTTCGCGGTGCTCGATGATCTCGTTGAACGCTGCCGTCCCGCCGGAAACCAGTCCGATCCCCAGCAGGGCGTGCAGCAAGCCCCATTGCAGCGAAGACGTGCCGTTCTTGAGCGAGCCCAGGTAGTAACCGCACCAGGCGGTCATCACAATGAGCGAGGTGACGCGCAGCTTGAAGAGCTCGGCGTAGTCCTGAAGCAGGGACAGCACGGCGGTGCGCGGGGCAATGAGCGGTTGCGTCGCGGTGCTCATGCCACCACCCTGCTTCCTGCTGGATGCGCCATCACCGCTTCAGTCTGCGGCGAGGTGTGCCGGTAGGCCTGGACCGCCAGGATCACCGACACCGCCAGCACCAGCGCCCCCACAGCGACATGCGCGACCGTCGCCACCACCATGCCCAGCATCGGCTGCGGCGCCGCTGCTCCCCAGGCGACCCGCGTCAGGTAAGCGGCGATGCCCAATCCGAGTTGGACGAACAGCAGGATCAGCAGCGCTTTCGCCGGCCGCCGCAACTGCGGCACGGCAGAGTGCTCGGCGAAAATACGCACGATCGTCCACAGCAACAGGACGGTCACCACCACCGCGCTGATGAGGTGCGGCAGCAGCTTGATGCCGGAATGGCGGAAGGCTGCCCCCAAAATGAGCTGCAGGTACACCGACGCGGCGGCGAGTGTGGCGAGCGTGCGCAGGCGCGGCCGATGCCGCTCCACCACCACCACCGGCGACACTTCCATCCACTGGCGGCTGGTAACCATCATCATGATAACGATCAGGCAAAAGAAGCTTTGTCCCAGCGTAGCGTGGGCGGTCGAAACCGCCGGCGGGAGATAGAGCAGCACCGTGATCCCTCCCAGCACGCCCTGCGCGATCACCGTTCCCAGCGCGATGAAGCCCAGCTTGCGCATCCAGGAACGGCGCTCAGCGCGCCAGGTCCACACGGCGAGGACGATGGTCAGCAAGCCAATGAATTCCGCGACCATGCGGTGCCCGTGCTCGAACTTCACCCCGCCGACCATGGGCGGGATGCGATAGAGCGAGCCAAAGGTGGTGGGCCAATCAGGCACGGAGAGCCCGGCGTCGTTGCTGGTAACCAGCGCGCCCACCACGATCAATAGCAGCGTGCCGCAGGCTAGCAAGGTGACGAACCGATGATGCGCCCGGTTGTAAGGCGATGCTTCCGAGTTCAGAGGTTTCTCCCTAGGATCAAGTTCATGTAACTGATTCTGCGGCCGCGGTCTGCGATGAAATTTTTGTGCGGAACTTCCCCACATCCCCACGTCAGTGTATCAAATAGAACCAAGATCCCTCGCTCGCGCTCCCCTCACTCCGTTCGGTTGCGCTTCACTCGGGATGACAGGCTAGAAACAGTGTAGAGACGCAGCCTTGCTGCGTCTCTACGTAGGACGCGATGTCAGTTACTGCCCACCGGCGCCGCCCATCCCCGGCTTAAAGGTAAAATCTACGGTCTTGCTGTCCTTGGGGCCGACGGTGACGGTTTGGTCCTGCTCGCCGTATTTCTCCTGCACGGCGGCGATGGTATACGTCCCCGGAGGCAGTCCAGTCAGATCGAACTTGCCATCCTTGCCGGTGACCGCGAAGAACGGGGTCTTGACCACCCCGATGTACATCTTCATCCACGGGTGCTGGTTGCACTTTACCGGGATCAGCACTTCCTGGCGGGGGAAGTCCTTGTCGAGGGGCGCGGCGCCTGGGGGCTGCGACTCGTTCCACTCGCGGTTGTCTTTAGGCGCAGGGTGGATATTGTGCGTGGTCTTGTCGCTATTGATGATCTCGACCGTCTGTCCGGCCATCACTCCCAGCACGTGCGGATGGTAGCGGCAGCCCTGCTGATCAAGCTTCACCGGTTCCTTGGGGACATCGAAGGAGTAGTTACCCAGCCCGTCCTTTACGTAGACAAACACGTTCGCCAAGTCGCCGTTACTCACCTCGACCGTCTCGGTCTCGTTAGTACCCTTGCAGGCGGGGTCCTGGCTCATGTCGATCTTCTGCGGTTTGGGCGCGGTGCCGTCGAACTTCACCACGCCCGAGATGGTGGCCACGGTAGCGGGATCGATCTTGGCGGCGGGAGCGGCGGCCGCTTCCGGTTTCGCGGCGGCCTGCTCCGAGGGGGCTTCCTTCTTGCCGCAACCGGCGACGAAGATCAGTCCCAGCACCAGCAGCGGCGCGACAAACATCTTTTTATTATTCATATAGTCCTCGCACGGTAGTGTTCCGAACTTCCAGACAAACCCGTCATTGTACTCCTGCCGGCGCGGAGCCTGCTGGGCGGCGGCTGGAGGCCTTCTTGCCGGCCGGCGCACGGCCCACCTGGCTGGAGACGCGCCGCTGCTCCTCCGGCGTGAGCTGGAAGATGTAGCGCACTAGCAACTCGCGTTGGTCCTTGTCGTAGCCTTCGAAGGAGGGTGGCGTCGGTCCCGCGAAGACGTAATGATCGCCGTCCTTGCGGAACAGGCCCGAAGGCATGGAGGTGCCGGGGCTGATGCTCTGCGGGTCGGTCATCCAGCGCTCGCTCCATCCCGGCTTCAGGCGGTCTTTGGCCAACAGGAAATTGGGAGCGGTGGCAGTCTTGTCGTGGCCGGCATCGCCGGTGGCGTGGCACTTGAGGCAGGGCGCGGCGGTGCTGGTGAACAGGCTGCGCGCCATGTCGGTTTCCTTGGCGGTCAGCGCCGGCAGCTTCTCCGGCGTGTAGGGCATGGGCTGTTGCGAGAGCGCCTGGAAGAAGCGCACCAGCTTGCGCCGCTCCGTATCGGAGAAGAAGAACGTGGGCATGCGAATCTTCAGATACGGCCGCACGCCGTTGCGGTGGGTGTCCGTCTGGCTCAGCGCCGGGTTGGCGAGGAAGCGCATCAGCCACTCCGGATCGACGCGCGCGCCTTCGGTGAGGAGCTTGGGCGGGAACTGCTCCTTCCAATCCGGTATCCTGATAGCGGCGGACGTTCTGCCACGAGGTCGTCTGGCCGGGCGTGAACTGATGGCAGCCGACGCAGTTGTATTTGCGCACGATCCACCAGCCCTCCTGCACGTCGCGCCGCCAGTCTTCCGGTTTGTACTGATAGCTGGCGGGCAGGGAAGTCTCCTGGCTGCCGAGCAGGAAAGTGACCAGCTCCTGAATCTGGTCCTTGGTCAAGTGCGGGTCGGGCATGCGCAGCTTCTCGGTCTCCGGCTTGATCATGCCCTGATCGTAGATGTTGGGCATGGCCAGTTTGTGCTCGAAGAAGCCTTTGTGGTTGTACCAGTCGCTGGTGGCGGGGCCTTCGGGCAGACGCGCCAGGATGGCCTTATCGGTGATGACCTCTTTGCCTTCCTCCGCTTTCTTGGTATCGAGCGCGAAGTCGAGGCGCTCGAGCGGCTTCGAGCCTTCCACCGTCAGCTCGGTGCCGATGCGGCCTTCGTCCTCGAAGCCCGAGATCTCGTGGCAGCCGGCGCACCCGAAGTGGCGAATCCACTTCTTGCCCTCATCCTTCAGCTTCGGATCGTCCATAAACGACGCCTCGGGATAGGACGCCGGGTCCTTCTGCCGCTGGGTCATCAGATAGGTGGCGATGTCGGCGACTTCGTCGTCGGCGAGGCGCAGGCTGGGCATCACCGTCATCTGCTCGACCTGCAGCTCATGGCCGTCGTTGGGACACGTCGAATGCTCGAAGTCGAACTGGTAAGGCAGGTTGTGCTTGGCGTAATCCTCCGGCCCGATGTCCTTCTTTTCATACGGACAATAAGGACGCGTGCGCACCCGTGGATTCTTGATCCAGCGGAACAGGTAATCGTAGTTGACCTTCTCGCCAACGCGCGTGAGGTTGGCAGCGAAGTCTCCGCCCTGCATTTCCGAGCCTTCGCCGATGGAGTGGCAGCCCAGGCAGCCGCGGGTCTCGAACAGCTCTTTGCCGCGTGTGGCATCGCCCTTGGGCGCAGCCGGAAGCTTGTCGGTAAGCGCCGTCTGCCACAGGTACGCCGAGATCGCCTTGATCTGATCGTCGTTCAGGCGGAAGTTCGGCATCTTGGTGGTGGGTCGGAAGTCGGTGGGCTTGTGCAGCCACACCGGAATCCAGTTCTGGTTGAGCTTGGCGCGTATCTCTTTCAGGTCGGGACCGATCTTCTTCTCGTCGCGCAGCAGGTCGCGGGAGTGGTAGTCGAGCTGTTCGATCTGTCCGGAGATCCTGCTGTTGGCGACCTTCAGCGCTTCAGCCTCGCCGTAGAGCCGGTTGGCGGTGGCGTTGTCGGGAGCGTTGTCGGCCTGCTTGGTCACGAGCGCCGCCTGGCGCACGTTGGCCGCCTGCTCTTCTTCCTTCTGCTTGATCTGCTGCTGGATGTTGACCAGCTCTTCGGGCTCGCGGTCGTAGCCCTCGTACTTGTGGCAGCCGTTACAGCCGCGCTGCCGGAACATGAATTTGCCCTCGCTGATCACCTCTCCCACGTCGCCCGTAGTGAGGTGAAGCTTCATGTCGGCGGCGTGGCAGGTCTGGCAGCCCGATTCGACATTCTGTTTCTGAAACATCGGCCACAGCCAATGCTCGTAGTCGCCGTGTCCCTTGGTGACGCTGGTGGTGGCGCGGCCATTGCCCTGGTGGCAGGGCGAACAACCGAACTTGTCGGGATCGTGGATCTTCAGCAACTCCTCATCGGGATGGCTGACGAAGGCGCGCGCGTACTCGTCGGGCTTGTCACCTTTGATTGCCATGTTCGCGGGCGTCAGCTTGACCGGCTCGCGGATCCCCATGTGGCAGGACTCGCAGCGGTCCACGATGTTGGCCGACGCCACGTTGATCTGCACGATCTTGTTTTCCCAGTCAGCGGTCTTTTTCTGCAGGCCGGCAATCTGTTCCGGCGTCAGGCTCACCAGATGTTCCTTCAAATAATCGTCGCGCTTGGTCTTCGCCTCGTTGACCGGCTTGAGCAGTTCGCCGAGCTCGGCGCTCAACCGTGCCTTCTCGTCGCGCAGGGCGGTATATTCCTCCTCCAGTTGGTCGAAGTTGAATTGCTTCCTGCTGCCGTCGGGGAACTCGACGGTGAACTGCTGCGCCTTGTATCTGTCGAGGTCGCGCTGCTTGGACTTTTTGCTCGAATCGCTGTCTGTGGTCTCGATTTCGTAGACTTTGGCGTTGACCCAGGCGCGCTTGTCGGTGAAGACGTTCTGCACCGCCAGCAGGCGCGCGGAAACCAATTTCAACTGCTCGTTGATCTTCCTCATCGCCGGCGCAGTCTGCTGGTTGGCGGCATCGGCGGCTTCCGCCAGCTTGCGATACTCGGAATCGCTCTGAACTTCCTTCTCCGCCTGCGCCGATTGTGAGCGCGCGCTCTTCAGGAAGCTGCCATAGCGCTGCCGAAACACCTCCTGGTACTCTTTCCAGGGCCGCTGGCCGTAGTCTTCGTCCCATAGCGCCCAGAACAGCGAGGCCACCAGTAGCAGGATGGCGATCAGGTAGTACAAGGCGTAGGAGCGCGTGACGATCGGATCGTGGTCGGGCGTCAGTGGTTCAGCCACGCTCGTCCTCCGTCAGCAAAGATTGCTTTCGCATTGTCATCCTTAGCGAGGTTGAGGCGCTTGGCGGGCGTCTGAGCCCGCCGCCGAAATCCCGAGCGAAGCGAGGGAGCCTCCCCTCCAGGGCGGGAATCCCGAGCGAAGGATCCTGGTTTTCTTCGTGCACCGTCTAACGTCATATGTTGAACCACGGCGTAATCCACACGTACTTGATGTGAAACAGCAGGCGGAGCAGCATCTTGAGAGGCAGCGCGATCATCATCAGCATGAAGCCCGCCATCATGGCGTACTGCAGGATACTCATGCGCCGGAAGTCCTTGGCCATGAAGCGCCGGTAGAGCAGGGTCAGCGCCAGCCCTCCGGCGGCGAAGTAGCCGCCCACCACCGCAGCCCCGAAGATGCCCTTGCCCCAGTTCGAGGTGATGCCGAATATGTCCGGCAAATCGCGGTTCACCTCGTAGATCAAGCGGCTGTGGTCCCAGGTTTGTCCCGGCCAGAACCACTGCCAGCCGGGGCCGCGGATGAAGGTCCCAATCAGGATCATCGCTACCCACAGCAGCAGGAAGCCGAAGCCAAAGGTAGCCAGCGCAAACTTGCGCTGCTTGATGGTGTAATAGCCCGCGCCCAGCGGGTTGGTGTCGATGTAAGGGATGATGATGAGCCCCACGATGATCAGCGTGGGCATCACCACGCCCGCGATCCACGGGTCGAAATAGACCAGCATCTCTTGGAGTCCAAGGAAGTACCACGGCGCCTTGGCCGGGTTCATGGTGACGTTGGGATTCGAAGGCTCCTCCAGCGGCGCGTTCAGCGTGATCGACCACACCATCAGGATGATGGTCACGATGATGGCCGCCAGGAATTCCACCCGCAGCAGGAACGGCCACACGTGGATCTCCTTCTGCCAGCCCGGGCGGAACGGCCAAGCTTTGCGATGGTGCGTTTTGGCCAGCGCCGGATCGGTCTCCAATTGCTCGATGAGCTGGTCGTTGGCGCGCGCCTGCTTGACCCCGAGGTAGATGTAGAAGGCCAGCAGCGGGATCAGCGCCACGATGGGCACATTGTCAGGAGTGGAGACGATTTCCCAAAGTTGATGCCAGTCCATGTGTCTACTCTCCCGCCGCCTTGGCGCCCCGGCGCTGTTTGTCGGCTTCCGCCGCCAGCATCACCGGCGCCGGTCCGCTGATGCCACCATCCTTCCGCACCCGCCAGAAATGCACGATCATGAAGACCGAGGCCACGATGGGGATGCCGATGCAGTGCCAGATGTAGGACCGCAGCAGCGCATTGGCGTCCACGATCGAGCCTCCCAGCAGCCCGAAGCGAATGTCGTTGTAGGGGGTCATGCCAAGCTGATGTCCCAACGGGCCTTCATGCCCGAGCAGTGGCGTGGCGCGCGCCATGTTGGTGCCCACCGTCACCGCCCAGAAGCCCAGTTGGTCGTCCGGTAGCAGGTAGCCGGTGAAGGAGAGCAGCAGCGTCAGCACCAGCAGGATCACCCCCACCGTCCAGTTGAACTCGCGCGGCTTCTTGTAGGACCCGGTGAGGAACACTCGGAACATGTGCAGCCAGACGGCGATCACCATCAGGTGTGCCGCCCAGCGGTGCATGTTGCGCAGCAGCTTGCCAAAGGGCACGTCGGCTTCGAGATAGAGCACGTCGCGGAAGGCCTGCACTTTGCTGGGATGGTAGTAGAACATCAGCAGCACGCCGGTGAAGGTCAGCACGATGAACAAGTAGAAGGTGATGCCGCCCATGCCCCAGGTGTAGCTGTAGCGCACGGCGTCGCGATTGATCTTGGCCGGGTGCAGGTGCAGGAAGACGTTGGAGAGCACGCCCAGAGCGCGGTTGCGCGGCGTGTCATCGTGCTTGTGGCGGAAGATGGAAGTGAAGACCTGCGTCTTGGTTGGGTCTTTGAGACCTTCCACCTGCTCCTTGGCCTTGGTGACGAGTTCCGCGTTGATGTCGCGGATCTCCTTCACCAGGCCGGCGCCATTGCCCTTGGCGCCATTCCCTCCAGCCGGCGGTTTGACTTCCTTCACGTCCTTCTCGTCTGCCATTGCCCCACTCCTCTCGGTCGAGACGAAGCTTTCTGCCGCGCCTGGCGCGGGTTACACGGGCAGGAATGCGCCCTTATCGTCGAAATGACTTGGCTGTCCCTTGGGCCATGAGTACAGGTGCGAGGTGTCGACGATGATCTGGCCGTCGGGCGCCAGTTCGATCTGCGCACGGTCCATGGGACGCGGCGCCGGCCCCTCGAAGTTGATGCCTTCACTGTCATAGCCCGAGCCGTGACACGGACACTTGAACTTGTTCTCCGCCGCCTTCCAGTCGGGCGTGCAGCCCAGATGGGTGCAGCGCGCGTAGATCACGAACAGCCGGTCGGGCGTGCGGTCCACCCATATGCGGTACGCCTGCAGCCACTTTTCGTTGACGCCCAGGCCGTAGTCGGTGGGATATCCGATCTTGAACACCGTGCTCGGCTCAAACAGCGTGCGCGGCAGGAAAAAGCGAAAGAAGGCCAGCAACCACGCTGCCAGGAATGCCACCACGCCGGCCCACACCAGATGACGGCGGCGCTTGTCCACCTCGGTGTTTTCCGGACCGACGGCCGCGACTCCGCCGGCAGCCGCAGCTTTCGACGTTCCGACTGCCGGCGTGCCGACATAGCGCGTGGGCGCGCCCTCGCGGGCGATTGCGGGCGCGGTCGGTATCGCGGCTGCCGCCGGGCGTGCCGCCGGAGCGGCAGGACGCGCTGCCGGAGCAGCAGCCGGGGCCGCAGGTGCCGCCGGAGCCGCGGCAGGGGCGGCTTCGCCGAGAAGGGCAGCGACTTCCGCATCCGTCAGCGGCGCAAGGTTTGTGCGCTTGCGTCGCGCCTGTTCGGCGGCGAGCGAAGACCGGCTCCACTTGCGTCCGCCGGCCATCATGGCGGCGACCTCGGCGCTCACCGCTCCCGCCGAGACCGGTGCCGCAGCCGGGGGCGCTGGCGTAGCCGCAGGAGCTGCGGCCGGAGCAACAGGCGCAGCGGCTGCCGGAGCTGCGTTCGCTGCCGGGGCGCCTTCGCCGCGTTCCCAGGGCATGGGTTCACCCGCCTTGAGCGCGGTGATGTCCTCTTCCGTTAGCTCTGGCAGTCCGGAACGCTTGCGATAGGCCTGTTCCGCGGCGATGGCGGAGCTGCCCAGCGCCTTTCGCGGCGGCGGCCCCAGAACGTTCCGAGAGCGCCCGCTGCCGTATTCGATTGCTGTTCTGCCATTGGTCCTCACCTGGAGGCCGCTAATCGGCCGCCAGAACTCGCTCTTCTCTTACGCCCGCAGCTTCGAGCACAAGGTCCGCCAGTGCTCGGATGAACTCTGGCGAATCGTTCAGCCCGGGCGTCATCTCGAAGCGCCGGATGCCCAGCCCGGCTGCAAGTTTTCGCGCTTCGTGGTCGATCTCGCCCAGCGTCTCCACGTGGTCGGAGACGAACGAGATGGGTACCACGCAGACTGCTGCGATGTTCTCCTCCGCCACCTGCCGCAGCGTGCCGCGCAGCGTCGGCTGCAGCCAGCGGCTAGCTCCCACCTTACTCTGGTAGCAGAGCCGGTGACCATTCAACCAACCGCCGCGCTCCATCAGCAGTGCTACGGTTTCCTCGATTTGCCGCTGATATGGGTCGCCACGCTCAATCACCGCCATTGGGACGCTGTGCGCGCTGAAGATAAGCTCAGGCCGCGACGCGACCTCGAAGCCTTCTAGCGTGCGGTCGATGGTCGCAACCAGCGCGTCCAGGTAGCCCTCGTGTCGGTAGAACTCGCTGACCAGGTGCACAGGAGCGCCGTTTTGGCGGAAGCGCCGGTTCCACTCGTTCAGGCTGCTGCCAGTGGTCGTGCTTGAGTATTGGGGATAGAGCGGCAGCAGCACGATCTCATCGCAACGGGCGTGCTCCAGCGCCACGACCGCCTCTGCCGTGAAGGGATGCCAGTAGCGCATGGCTACAAAGCAGCGGGCATCAAGGCCGCGGGCTTCGAGTTCGGCCGCGAGCGCCTGCGCCTGCCGCTCGGTATTCCGGCGGATGGGCGAGCCGCCCCCGATGGTGGCATAGTGGTGCCGCACTTTGTGGGCGCGGGTGCTGGAGATCAGCTTGGCCAGTGGTTTGCGTCCGAGGCGAGCGAACGGGAAATCGATGATATCCGGGTCGCAAAATAGATTGTAAAGAAACGGTTCGATCGCCTCGAGTGTGTCCGGACCACCAAGCTGAAATAGCACCACGCCTAAACGGTTAGCGCTCATTCCCCCCAACGGTTCCCTAAGAGTGGGCAGCAGTTTAAATAAAGGAAAGAGGCGGCGTCAAACCGCGAAATAAAGCCGCTCTTAGCTGTTGGCTCTTGGCTTTTGGCCAAAGGCTAAGAGCTAAGGGCCAAAGGGCTTCATTTCTCGCTCTTCGCCGCTCGCGCCTCCGCCGGTTCCCGGGTCTTCAGCAGCCCCTTCAGTTCGGCCATGAACTCCCCGACATCCTTGAAGTCCAGGTACACGGAGGCGAAGCGGACATAGGCAACCTTGTCGATCTTCTTCAGCCGCGCCATGATGAGTTCGCCGATATCGCTGGTCTTGGCTTCGCGTTCGGCAGAGTCGATGACCAGGCTCTCGGCCTCGTTGACGATCTGCTCCAGCTTCCCCATGGAGATGGGCCGCTTCTCGCAAGCCCGCAGCACTCCGGAAAGCACCTTCTGGCGCTCGAACTTCTCGCGCCGCCCGTCCTTTTTGACCACCATGTAGGGAATTTCGTCGATGCGCTCGTAGGTAGTGAAGCGCTTGCCACACTTCAGGCACTCGCGGCGGCGGCGGATCGATTCCGCCTCCTTGCTCTCCCGCGAGTCCACCACCTTGTCATTCACAAACCCGCAAAAAGGACATTTCATGGCGGATTGAGATTCTTGCGTACGCCGAAAATTACCAAGGGGCCTGAATGCATTCTAGCAGCCGCGAATCGGGTCATCGGGAGATCGGATCATCGGTTCATCGTCTACGGCGGACAATCACCCGATGACCCGATCACCCGATGACGCAATCTTTCACGTCTCCGCTTCCTGCTCGCTGGGGCTCTCGCGACTGATCTTAGTGAAGGACACGTGCTCGCGGTGAGCCAGGATCAGGCCCGCCGGAATCACCACCATGAAGCAGGTTAGCCACAGCATAATGCCGCAACTGACCGCCATTTCGCCGGGAACGCCGAAGTAGTGGTTGATGCCGCCGATGGTGGCTGCTTGCATGCCGCCTCCGATTGCCGGCAGTTGCACCAGGGAGCCGACCATGCTGAAACCTATGATCAGCACCACGTTCGAGACCGTCAGTTCACGCAGCGGCGAGGGATAGGCGTGCATCACCTGGCGGTAGCTGACCGCAATCAGGAACCAGATCAGCAGGGAAAGCCCGGTCAATTGCACGAACGACCCCAGGTCGTGGATGGTGTGCAGTCCCTCGCTGAAGGCATACACCTTCTGCTCGGCATGGTGGGCGAAGCTGGGGGCCCAGCCGGCGAAGCGCCGCTGTACCCAGCGGGCAACGCCGGCAGCATTGCACCTCACTACATAAGCGGTTCCTGCCAGAAACGCTACCAGACCGATCAGGATGACTCCGGCGAACAGGAAATCCTTGCGGTAATGCTGCAGCACGGGATAGCGGCTGAAATCCATGGAGAAGATATCGATGGTCATCAGCACGGTGAAGGAGCCGATGTCGAAGATGCGCTCCACCGCCCACACCGCTACCTGCGAGGACATGGTCAGCCCCTCGCGGCGGGAGATCAGGTAGGGGCGGGCGAACTCACCCGGGCGCCCCAGCAGGGCCAGCCCGGTGAAGCCGATCAGCGTGGGCGCGATTAGATTTTTTGCGCTGGCGCGGCGCACCGGCCGCAGGAACACCTTCCAGCGCACCGCCCGCAGCAGGTAGGTCAGATAGATCAGGCCGACCGCACTCAGCAGGTACAGCTTGCGGGTGTCGGTCGTTTGCTCCCAGAAGACACTCCAATCGAAGTGCCGCCATTCGCGGAACTGCATATACACCAGGCCCGCCAGCGCCGCCACCACCACCGCCGATACGATAATGCGCTTCGTAGTCATCCCTGTTTTGCGATGCAGCCAAGATACGCCGCGCCGGACGGAGGCGCGCGTACGGGCAACGCCAAACTAACTGACGGCGCAGACCTGGTCAATGCCACTGCCGATTCGGGACCGCGATTCTAGTTGGCGACGGGAGCTGTGGTTTTCTCGGGTTTGGTCCGCGGCTGGGTCGCAACCGGCTCCATCTTCTGCTTCCTGGCGGACGCGGCAGTTGCCTGGGCGCTTGGTTTGGCGGCGGCGGGTCCGCTAGCAGACCCGGTTTTGGTCTGTTGGGATTGGGCGCGTGCCGCCAGCTTAGTGCGGTTGAAGTCCTTGATCACGCGTGCCACGTAGGCGTGGGTTTCGCGGTAGGGAGGCACGCCGTTGTACTGCGCCACCCGCTGCGGGCCGGCATTGTACGCGGCCAGGGCCTTGGCCATGTCGTTGTTGTAGAGCAACAGCAGATCACGCAGGTAGCGGGTGCCACCCTCGATGTTCTCGCCGGGGGCGAAGGCATCCTTCACGCCCAGCTTGCTGGCGGTCGAGGGCATGAGCTGCATCAGGCCTTGCGCGCCTTTGGGCGAGACGGCGCGGGGATTGAAGCCGCTCTCCGCCTTGATGACGCTGCGGATCAAGTCCGGGTCCACCTGGTGCTGGTCACTGGCCGAATTCACCAAGCGGTCCACATCCTCACGCGTGGCTGCTTGCGCCGCTGGCGGCGGCAGCGGGATCTCCTGGCGATCGACGGAGACGATCTCTTCCGTGGGCACGTCCACAAAGCCGCTGCTCGGATCGGCGGAAAGGTACAGCCGGGTGACACCCTGGAGCTTTTCCTGGTGGTCATGGCGGATGCTGAAGCCGTTGCGCAGAACCGCGTCATAGACCACCTGCATGCCCGGAGACGCAGCCTCGGCGGCCCAGCCAGCGGTCGCCAGCGCGAAGAGCACCACGCCACGTTTGAGAAAATTAGTCATCGCATTGAAGCTCTGTCATCCTGAGCGAGCGCGCCCGCCCCTTCGGCTTCGCTCCGGTCAAGCTTTGGCGCGCGAGTCGAAGGACCCCTACTCCTAAAGATCATCGTCGCGATAGGGGTGCTTCGACTCGTGCGGGCAAAACCGGCCCGCACTCGCTCAGCATGACAAGCTTACCCAAACAGCACTTCCTCCACTGCCGCAGCCACTCCACTCTGGTCGTTGGAAAGCGTCACCCGCCAGCCGTCTTGCTTCAGGTCTTGGCGGGCATTGCCCATGATAACCGGTACGCCGGCGAACTCAAGCATTTCGATATCGTTGTAATTGTCACCGATGGCCATGACCTGTTCCCGCATCAGGCCACGGTGGCCGGCCCAGCGTTCCAGGGCATGGCCCTTGGAGCAGCCCTGGTTGAGCACGTCCACCATGACCAGGTCGCGGGCATCGTAGCGGGTCTTGAGCACGGTGATGCGGTCCGCCAAGTGGGCCGTTCGCAATCGTTCTTCCGCCATCTGCATGCGGGCAATGCTGCCGCAGAACATGGCTTGGATGGGATCGGTGTCGAGCGCCCGCTCGATGGGGACCACGAACTCGATGTATTGCAGGTTATTCTCGACCCAGCGCTGGATGTGCGAGGTCAACTCGTCGGTGCGCTCCAGCGCCAGCGCTCCCTTGCCCTCGCGGTCGAAGGTGAGCACCAGGTTGCCGCGGAAGGGCGCCATCTGCGCGATCAAATCGCGGGCGGTCTCTGCTGGGAGCAGGTCGCGGTGAAAGCTTTCGCCGCTCAACGAGCGGGTGACGGCGCCATTCGAGCTGATGAGCCAGAGGTCGAACCCGAGCGCCTGCGCGATCGGCAACGCAAACTGGTGGCGCCTTCCGGTGACCAGCACGATCTCGACCCCGGCTTCATGCGCGCGCGTAAGAGCGGCCCGATTGGCCGGGGAGACCTGGAATTGCGGATCGAGAAGAGTACCGTCAATATCGATCGCGAGCAGTCGGATCGCCGGGTTCACTGCTGAGATTCTAGCAGCCAGCCGTTACTCCCAGTCTGCATAATAGCTCTGCCGTGCCCACACCTGCAGGTTCCGATTCCGGGGCGTGATCTCCAGCGTGCGGAAGCGGTCGCCGCCCACCGCGCCGGGCTTGAAATAGACGGCGTAACGCAGCCGCAGATTCTGCTGGATGGCGTCAAACGCCGGCTGCTCTCCGGACGGAGGGATGAAAAATGCCCGGCCGCCGGTGACCGCAGCCAGCTTCAGCAGCACGGCGTCGCCCCTGGACCTCGCCGGGCGACGCCGGGGAGCGATGGTGTAGATGGTAATGTTGGATCGCTGCGCCGCCTCGATCACGTCGGTCCAGCCATGGGCGCTGACATTGTCCTCGCCGTCGCTCAACAGCACGATAGCGCGGCGCTGGGGCAGGGAGGGGTCGGCGTCGCGCAGCGCATCGGTTGCGGCAATGAGCGCGTCGTACACCGAACTCAGGGACACGCCTGCGACCGGCCGCAGCCCCGCCTCCAGACGCTGAACATCTCCCGTGAGCGGCTGCGTAACCTCTACGCGATAGCGGAAACCCACCACCATGGCGCGATCGATGTCGGGCCGCAGCACCGTGCGCAGGAAGTCCAGCGCCACCTTGCGCTCGAATCCGAGATCTTTCCGCATGGAGTCGCTCCAGTCCACCACCAGGGCGAGGCGCAGCGGCAGTTCATCTTCCCGGCGGATTTGCGTGATGGCGGCGGGCTTGCCGTTGTCGAGGATCTGCAAGTCGTCGCGGCTGAGTTCCGTCACCGGCTTCCCGCTGCGATCGGCGACCGCCACGGGCACCACTACTTCCGTCACCCGGCTTTCGACGAGGAACGGCGCTTTCTCGGTCGAGGGCAGGTAGGACTTCGTGGCAAGAAAGCTCGCCGGCTGCTGTGCCAAAGCGGTAGCGGCGAACGCTAACATCCACAACCCGACTGCCAACGCTGTTCTGCGCATGGATCTCCTCCTTGCCAGGGGTGCGCACCTCGTGCGCACCTATCCCTCGCGTCTGCTTTTCGAGTTTCCCCCCGGCGGTCGTCCCTGGCCGACGCCGGCCACCCACAAGCCTTAAGATTGATGCAGCGCCAACACGGCGCGCTGCATGCCAGAAAATTTATCGGCACATTACCGCTAACGGGTCTAAGGTTTCAGAGTTACTTTGGTACCCCTCCGTGCCGTTCTGGGAGCCCTCCATTCCGGGAGCTATCCGCGGGGTTTGTTACACTGCCCGGCATGGCGAAGATGGTTGCGCTGGAGTGCTCGAAGTGCGGCGCGCGGCTCTCGGCGGACGAGCTGCGGACCGTCTGCCCCCAGGACGGCGGCCCGCTCTACGTCCGCTACGACCTCGAAGCGCTGCGCGGACGCTTCACGCGCGAGATGCTCGCCGGTCGCGTGGCCAGCATGTGGCGCTATGCCGAAGTCCTGCCCGACGCCGAACCTGTTTCCCTGGGCGAAGGCTTCACGCCCCTGCTGCCCAGCCGCCAATACCTGAACGTCTTGATTAAGGATGAAGGGTTAAATCCAACGGGCAGCTTCAAGGCGCGCGGGCTGTGCGCGGCCGTCAGCATGGCGCGGGCTTATGGCCTGAAGAAACTGGCTGTCCCCTCGGCGGGCAATGCCGCCAGTGCGCTGGCCGCGTACGCAGCCGCCGCCGGCATCGAGGCCCATATCTTCATGCCGCGCGATGTCCCCCAGGCCAACCTGGTCGAGTGCCGCACCTACGGCGCCCATGTCACGCTGGTGGACGGCCTCATCAGCGACTGTGCGCGCATGGTCGGCGAACGCAAGCAGGCGGAGGGCTGGTTCGACATCTCCAGCCTCAAGGAGCCGTTTCGCCTGGAAGGCAAGAAGACCATGGGCTACGAGGTGGCCGAGCAAATGGGATGGGAGCTGCCCGACGCCATCATCTATCCCACTGGCGGCGGCGTCGGCCTGATCGGCATGTGGAAGGCCTTCGAGGAGATGGAGGCCCTGGGCTGGATCGGCAAAGAAAGGCCGCGCATGGTGGCTGTGCAGTCAACCGGATGCGCGCCCATCGTTAAAGCATGGGATGAAGGCAAGGCGGTGTCGGATCCATGGCCCCATGGCGCGACTCTAGCCGCCGGCCTGCGCGTGCCCAAAGCCTACGCCGATTACCTGATCCTCGACATCCTGCACAAGAGTCAGGGCACCGCCATTGCGGTTACGGACGACGAGATCATGGACGCCCTCCGCGCCTGGGCTACTCACGACGGCATCTTTGCTGCTCCCGAGGGCGCAGCCGCCTTGGCCGCCTATCGCCGCCTGCTCGCCAGCGGATTCTTCACGCCGGAACAGAAAGTCGTGCTTTTCAACACAGGCTCGGGGTTGAAGTATATTGATGTGATTGCGGCGGCGGAAAAGAAAGCACCCGCGTCGCGCGCGATCGGCGGAATCATCGGACCGTATTGAGAAATGCCATGACTTCCCGCCTCTACTACACCGACTCGTTCCTCTACGACTTCGATGCCGCCGTGTGCGAGGTTGTCCCCGGGGCGCGCCCAGCGGTGGTTCTCGACCAGACGGCGTTTTATCCCACCAGCGGCGGGCAGGTGTTCGACACCGGCTACCTCGAGGCGAACGGCCAGAAGCTGCGGGTCACCGAGGTGACCGAAAACGAGCAGGGAACGATTCTCCATTACGTCGATCCGGCGGCGGGCCTGGCGCCGGGAACCCGCGTCCGCGGCACGATTGACGCCGCGCGGCGCCGCGACCATATGCAGCAGCACTCGGGACAGCACGTGCTCTCGGCCGCATTCGTCCGTCTGTTCGAGATGCCGACCGTTTCATTCCACATGGGCGAAGAGAGCTGCACTATCGACCTGGAGGCGCGCTCTCTTGCGCCAGCACAGCTCAACGAGGCCGGCCGGCTCGCTAATCGCGTGATCACCGACGACCGGCCGGTGGAGATTCGCTTTGCCTCGCTCGAAGAAGCGCGCGCTCTGGGCGTGCGCAAGCTGCCGGAAGCGCAACGCGAAAAGCTGCGCCTGATCGACATTCGCGATTTCGATCTCACCGCCTGCGGTGGCACCCACGTGCGCTCTACCGGCCAGATCGGCCCCATCCTGCTACGCAAGACCGAGAACGCACGCCAGGGCGTGCGCGTGGAGTTCGTGTGCGGAGAGCGCGCCGTCGCCGCCGCCCAGCGCGACTACGCCACGCTGGTGGAGGCGGCTGCGTCGTTTTCGGCGCATATCTCCGATGTCCCGCAGCAGGTGCGAAAGATGCAGGAGGAACTGAAGGCGGCGCAGAAAGCGCAGCAGAAGCTGCTGGAGGAGCTGGCGGAAGTTTATGCGGCGCGCCTCGTGGCCGATTCGACGCTGCGTCATTCCTCGCGAAGCGATCCTTTTCGCATGGTGACGAAAGTCTTTCCCGATCGCGACGTGGCCTTCGTCAAGCTGCTGGCGCAGAAGATTGCCGCCGCGGGTCCGGCCGTAGCGCTGGTAGCCTCGACCTCCGGCCCGGCGACACTGGTCTTCTGCCAGACGCCGGGATTGCCGTTCAATATGGGCGCGTTGCTGAAGGATACGCTGGCTGCCGCCGGTGGCCGGGGCGGTGGGGCTCGCGACTTCGCCCAGGGCAGTCTGCCCGATGCCGCGCAGGTGGACGTTGCGCTTGGGCAGGCATTAAGTTCCTTCGCGCAATAGCAGGTGCGGGCGCGTCTGCTAGAATAATTGTCCAGTCGAGTGGGGCTATAGCTCAGCTGGGAGAGCGCATCGTTCGCAACGATGAGGTCGTCGGTTCGATCCCGACTAGCTCCACCAGGATTTTCCTGAGGTCCCTCGCTACGCTCGGGATTTCGCCGGCGGTCTCCCGCTTACGCTCACGCCCGCCAAACGGCTCAAGTTCGATCCCGACTAGCTCCACCATGTTTTCTCCATCCATTCCAGCAACTTAAGAACTCCGGTTCCATTTCCCAAAACACCAAAAACGGGGCTATCCTTGCCTGCTGTACAACCGCCTTGCTTAAAGAGGTATTGCACCGCAAAGCTGAGCTGGAGCATGTTCGTTACTTGCCGATGGCGTGAGCATGTGGCATTTGGAAGAAGGGTCGGCCAATTTGACATTTCTGGACCGCAGGCCACCGGCCATGACATGAGTGGTAGCTGAACAACCTACCGGCGCGTGCGGCATCGTAACCCTGGTCCGTCGGGCCGACAGGTTGTCCCTTCCACCGCTTGAGACTTAGGTCTCATTCTTCTGTTGTGCTTTCTGTCTAGCCCAGCGAGCCCGCTGCGCCGCGGCGATCTTCTTGCGGGCGGCACGGCTCATCCGCCGCGCTGGCTTCGACACTTTGACTCGCTTCATCTTGCCCTGCGCCCAGCGCTCCTTCAACAGCCGCGACAGCTTTCTTCGGGCAGCCGCGCTCATGCCGCCGCGCCGGCCGCGTTTCTGTGCTGTCCTTGGGGGACGGCCTACTGTCCGGCGTCCTGTCGGGTTGACGGCTTCAATGGCTGAAATCGCTTGGTCAATACGGTCGCGCTCCGCACGAAGTTCGGCAACAATCCTATTGGTGTCCATGATAGCTCCTCGGCGGGTATCCTAACAGCGCACCTAGGAGACTAGCAAAGGGATTTATACAGTGTGGGTCTGGCCAAATTGGCTTCGAAATAGGTGTTTTTATCCTAGTTCACTTCGAATGCAGCTACGATATCAGGAACCAGCGTAGCAGCTTTGCTGGGGAACTGACTTCCCGCCCCGCAATCGATCGATCATCGCTTGGTCTCGGATGCCTGGAGGACGATCCCGGAATCCAGCAACTGCTGCCCGTTGCAGTCGTACTGCGCATAGCAGCGCATGGCACTGAAAGCAGTGCTTGTTCAGGGATTCCCTACCCTTTGTGCGCCGCTATGGACCGCAGATTGCTTGCGCAATCGTGCAGGATCTCTTCGTTTCTTAGACCGCTCTAATCCATCGGACTAGATCGAGGTGTACTTCTCCCTATGACGGAGCGCGCCAGCTTCTTCGTCGACCATGCCGACGTACCCGCACTTCGCGACGCCGTTTCCAGGCTCGCTGGTGTCGGATACTCTGAGAGTTTGGTGAGAGAGCGCCTCGGGTTGGAGGATCTTGGCGACCTCCAGTGGCGTTCCGTGCCCATGTACCGCGCGGAACGTCTGGCTGGGCGCGATCCGCTCGCTCTGGCAATCGATCTGTTTCTTTTGCAGGGGGCGCTTCCGGCGGACGAACTCGGCCGGTTGTTCGCCGTGCTCGAATGCGATGTGCTTATCCGAGCCGGCCTGCTCGCCATCGATGAGACGGGCCTAGCCCGGGCTCGCGCGTCGCTGTTTCCCGTCTGCGATCGCTTGATCTTTTCGGATCACGCCTGGCCCGGACTTCCGCACCCGGGGTACGCCACGGTTCCATACGATCAGGTCATGGGGGTTGGCCGCGATAGCCACATTCTTGCGCGCTGTACCACACGCCGGCGGTTTCGCTCCGCCCTCGACCTTTGCACCGGCTCGGGCATTCATGCGCTGCTCGCTTCCAGCCACGCCAAGCGGGTGCTCGCCGTCGATATCAGTCCGCGGGCGGCCCGTTGCACGCGCTTCAACGCCCAAGCCTCGGGCGCCAGCAATCTGGAAGTTGTGGCCGGCGACCTCTTCGAAGCCGTGCACGGCCAACGTTTCGACCTGATTACGGCCAATCCTCCGTTTGTGCCCTCGCCCCTGGATACCCTGCGATTTCGCGATGGCGGCCGGTCAGGAGAAGATATCCAGAAGCGGATCGTCGCCGGCTTGCCGCACCACCTCGCGCCGGGCGGCATGGCGCAGGTGGTCACGGAACTCGGCGAGCGTGAAGATGAGCCGCTCGTCCATCGAGTGCGCGAATGGCTCGACGGCGCCCCGATGGACATCCACATTCTCCGCTGGGGCGAACACTCGCCTGTGAAGTACGCCATCGGACATGCCAAAGGTGACGACTACCAGGCATTCCTGGACTCGACCCACGAGTGGGCCAGCAACCTTCGCGCCCAGGGTTATATCCGGGTCGTCTCGCTGGTTATCTCTTTTCAGTGGAGTGACGCAACCTGCGGCCCGCCTTGGGAGCGCATCGACGAAACACCGCCGCCACGTCGCGCCGCAGGTGCGGAGATCGATGCGGCATTTCTCGCCGAACGCTTGACCCGACGCTGCGATTGGCAGCAGACCCTCGGACATAGTTGGCTGCGCCGCGCCGGACCGGTAGCGCTGCTCGACGCACGCGTGCTAGGCAGCGACATACTGGCAAGAGCCCAGGCAACTTTACTAGGACAGGCCCTGGCGATCGAACATCAGCTCGATCCGCTGGAGCGGGAGATTCTGAATCGAATGGAGGGGCGCATCCCGGCGCCGGATTTGATCAGGATCTTTCGCGATCTCGATGTGGACGAGCCAACCGTCATTGCGGCGACACGCTCACTGCTGCGACGCCGGCTGGTCCGTATTGTCGGGCAGTTCGGCGAGCCTGCCGCAAGCCGGCGCGCGCTGGATGCGTAGGACGAAATTGCTTTTTCGTGCGCTGATTGTGCTTGGAGCGCTCCCACATTCGGAAACCGCCCAGGAAGGCGTTGGCATTGTTCCCCGGGCGAACTCCCCGCGGAAGCTTCTTCAGCACCTTAGCGTTGCCGCCGCCCAGCACGATGTAATCGGGTTCGAGGGCCAGCTTGAACCGTTTGACAACGTCCTTTACGAGAGATTGCCACTTCTTTTTGCCCAGCCGCTTCAGACCGGCTAGCCCCAGGTAGTCTTCGTAGGTACGTCCCTTCTTGTAGGGCAGATGGGCAATCTCCAGGGGCTGAACGATGCCATCGACGATCATGGCGGAGCCCAGCCCCGTCCCCAACCCCAGGAAGAGCATTCTTCCGCCATGGTAGCTTCCCAGGGCCTGCATGGCCGCATCGTTGATTAGTTTGACCGGGCGGTGGAAAGCCTTGGCAAAATCGAAGCCAACCCAGCCCTTACCCAGGTTACGCGGCTCGGCTATGGGCATGCCGTGCACCACCGGCCCCGGATAGCCAATCGACACGGCATCGTATTTCCATCCAGCGGCGGCTTTGCGAACCGACGCCGCCATTTTCTTTGCCGTCATCGATGGACCGGACGGGATCTTTATTGGCTCCTTATGCCCGGTAGCCAGAATTTTCACATGGGTACCGCCGACATCGATAACCAGAATCTTCATTTAAGCCGCCTGCGCGAACGGTAGAGTCCAGTTCCACTGTTGAACTTCGGGCATGTCTTCGTCATTCTGACGGATGTATTCACGGTGCTCTTGCAGTTTTTTCTCGAACCTCTGTATAGCCTGCTGTCCCTTATCGCCGAGACGTGGCGTCCGCCGCAGAGCTTCGATCGCCAGATCGTAGCGGCTGAGCCGGTTGAGAACGCACATGTCAAAGGGAGTGGTGGTGGTGCCTTCTTCCATGTACCCGCGAACGTGGAAGCGCACGGGATTCGGCCGGTGGTAGATGAGCTCGTGAATCACGTTGGGGTAACCATGGAAGGCGAAGACTACTTCATAGTTCTCCCCGAATAGCCGGTTGAAGCATTCTTCCTCCATCCCGTGCGGATGATCTTGCGGGCTCTGCAGACCAAAAAGGTCGACTACGTTCACCACCCGGACACGCAGATCCCGGAGCTTCCCGGCGCAGCCACCACGCGGCGGCCAGGGTTTCGCGCGTGGGGACGTTGCCGGCCGCAGCCAGCACGATGTCTGGCTCTTGGCCTTGGTCCAGGTTGCCGGCCCATGCCCACTCACTGGCTTTGGCGGCGCAGTGCGCCTGTGCTGCCGGCATGTCGAGCCACTGCAGCATTGGCTTTTTCGAGGTAACGATCAAGTTAATGTAGTTGCGGCTGCGCAGACAGTGGTCCGCCACAGAAAGCAGGCAGTTCACATCCGGAGGCAGGTAGATGCGCGTCTCCGCAGCCTTTTTGGTCAACAGCATGTTGATGAAGCTCGGCCCCTGATGGCTATAGCCGTTATGATCCTGCTCCCAAACGTGGCTGGTGATGACGTAATTCAACGATGCCACCGGTTTGCGCCAGGGGATCTCGGCCGACATCTTTCGCCACTTGGCATACTGGGCCATCATCGAGTCGATAACGGTCAGGAACGCCTCATAGCAGGCAAAAACGCCGTGCCGGCCGGAGAGCAGG
Source organism: uncultured Acidobacteriota bacterium (assembly GCA_963808725.1). Lineage (GTDB taxonomy): Bacteria > Acidobacteriota > Terriglobia > Terriglobales > Acidobacteriaceae > JAHFUA01. The sequence continues at coordinate 702,825 of CAWEGO010000001.1, forward strand.
TAGCCTTCCAGCCATCCCTGGCAGCAATGCTCGCTGAGGATTTCCACCACCCGGCCGTCGCGAGAGAGGAATTCATCCGACGCGACCATGGGAAGTTGCCAGTCGCGCAAGGTCTCTTCGAAGACGGCTTGCAAACGGTTGGAACTGGTCTCATCCGGACAGAACAGGCGAAAGTTGCGCTCGGGCGCGCTGGCGCGAAAAACGTCGCGCAGATAGCGGCCGAGAATCTTGGTGCCCTCGGTGCGGTTTTCACCGGGGCGCGATACCTGAACGGCGTATTCCGAATAGTTGGGAACACGCAGCTCTTTGAGCAGTTCGCCGCCGTTCGCGCTGCGGTTCCGTCCCATGCATTTGGCGCGCTCCGGCAAGATGGCGGTTACGCGGGAAACTGGTTTGCCTTCCTGATCGAAGAGTTCTTCCGGCTTGTAGCTGCGCAGCCACTGCTCGAGCAACCCCAAATGCTCAGGGTTGGTGGCGGGGTCTTCGATGGGAATCTGGTGGGAATGGAACGTGCCCTCGAGCGGCTTGCCATCGAGCATTTTCGGGTCGGTCCAGCCCTTGGGGGTTCGCAGGATGATGACCGGCCACTCGGGCAATTCCTGTAAGCGGCCGCCGCGAGCGGACCGCTGGATTCTGCGGATCTTGCGATATGCCCAATCCAGCGCCTCCCACATTTCGTGGTGCAAAATTGCCGGGTCATCGCCCGCGACTTCGCGCGAGGCATAGCCCAATCCCTTGAAATAATTGCGCAATTCATCCTTGCCGATGCGCGCAAGGATAGTCGGGCCCGAAAGCTTGTAGCCGTTCAGATGTAGGATCGGCAGCACCGCGCCATCGGTGGCTGGGTTAACAAATTTATTGGATTGCCAGGAGCCGGCCAGCGGCCCGGTTTCGGCTTCTCCGTCGCCAACCACACAGGCAACGAACAGATCGGGATTGTCGAACGCGGCGCCGAAGGCGTGCACCAGACTGTAGCCCAGTTCGCCGCCTTCATGCATCGCCCCAGGCGTGAGCGCGGTCAGGTGGCTGGGCATGCCGCCGGGCCAGGAAAAATCGCGCACGAAGCGGCTGAGCCCGGCGTAATCCTGGGTGAAGTCCGGGTAGTACGCCGAAAGTGTTCCCTCAAGATAGACGCACGCCAGCACCCCGGGTGCGCCGTGACCTGGCCCCACGACGTATAAGACATTCTGGCCAGTGTCCTGAATCAGGCGGTTGAGGTGCGCATAAGTAAGGTTAAGACCGGGCTGCGTCCCCCAGTGGCCAAGCAGCCGCGGCTTGATGTGCTCAGGCCGGAGAGGCTCGCGCAAGAGCGCGTTATCGCGGAGATACAACTGCGCGGCGCCGAGATAGTTGGCGGCGCGGAAAAACGAATCAAGCTGGTCGAGTCTTTCTTGCGGATACGTCATGGAATTCCTCCTGCTGAAGAGCGAGCACACGCTGAGTGTGGCGCGCGACCACCAGTTCCTCGTCGGTTGCCATGACGCGCACCAGCACCGGGGCTCCGTCGGGTGAGATGACTGGGGAATTCTGAGTATTACGGGCTGGATCGATGTGGATGCCGAGAAAACTGAGCCCTTCCACGGCCTGTGCGCGGATGGGCGCGGCATTCTCGCCGATGCCTCCGGTGAAGACGATGGCGTCGAGTCCTCCCAGGACGGCGGCATAGGCGGCGATGGTCTTGCGGATGGCATAGCAAAAAATATCCACCGCCTCGGCCGCGGCGGTGTCCGAAGCTGCGCGTGCGAGCAGATCTTTCATGTCGGAAGTGGTTCCCGAGAGGCCCAGCAAGCCTCCCTTTTTTTCCACCACTTCCTCGACCTCAGACTGCGTGTACCCCTGGCGCAGAAGGTAGAGCAGGACGCCAGGATCGATGTCCCCGGAACGCGTGCCCATGGGAATGCCGCCGGTCGGCGTCATGCCCATCGTGGTATCGACGCTGCAGCCCTCGCGGATTGCCGCAAGGCTGGCGCCATTGCCGAGATGCGCGATCACCAGCCGTGGCGGCAAGGCCTTCCGCTCGGAAAGGCTGTTCACGATCGACTCGTACGAGAGCCCATGAAAGCCGTAACGCATGACACCGCGATCCAGCAGCGCCCGCGGAAGGGCAAAAAGCCGGGCCGTCACCGGCAGGGTGCGATGAAAGGCAGTATCGAAGCACACTACCTGGGGCAGGCTGGGATGGAGATGGTGAATCGCCTCCACCGCATCGATCTCCATCGGCAGATGGTTCGGAGCGAACGGGGTGAGCTTGCGCAGGTCGCCGATCATAGAAGCGGTGACCTTTTCGGGTGCTTCAAAACGCGGCCCGCCGTGCACGATGCGGTGACCCACGCCGGCGATGTGCGTCAGCTCGTCGTGTTCTTCCAGCCATTTGGACAAGAGCTGCACGGCGGCTGACCCATGCGGCAAAGCCAGGCGTTCGCGAGCAAGATCAGCTCCGCTGCCATCGGTGATGTGCAGGTGGCTGTCGGCCAGACCGATGCGGTCGAGCGTGCCGCGCAACCGGCAGCGGAATTCCTTGTCAAACAAAGCGAACTTGATGCTTGAGGAACCGCTGTTGAGCGCGAGCATGCCGCCCGTCTCGCACTGGGCCGTGGGTTCGTTGTTCCGAATTATTTGCTGCATTTACATAGGCCCATTGCAGCGGTTGTCCGATCGCGGTAGCCAGCCGGGCCACGATTCCCACCCCTGCGCGATCGGGATCACTAAGTGAGATGCCTTGGCTTATGTTCTCGATTCCAATGTCCAGTCTTTTGACAATAGCATTTTTCCGGCCCCGGCGGCTCTCATCACCATCGGGATCACGAACCGCTCGCCGAGACGCAGCTTTTCCCCACGCCCAAGCGCCCACGAAGGATCTCTCGCCATTTGTCGGCATTCGATACTTCGCCGACATTCGTCAGGACATGAGCCCAATCCGCTGAGATAAGAAGCCTTTTGCAGGGCGAGGGGCGTGCGTCTAAAGGCCCGTGGGGTTTAAGGCAGGAAATTACACCAGCGGGGCGCCAGAATACCAATCCGGACTCCTCTGTGTGGATGACGATCCGGCTCTGCTGGCGGCGCTATCCAGCCTGCTGCGGCACTGCGGTTGCCGGGTCGTGGCGGGCGATCCTGGCAGCACCGGCACACCTGGGTGGTGAGCCAACCAGAGCCTACGAGCGTGAACGCGCCCCGGAATCCACGCAATCGCAAAGGAGCTAAATCCTGCCCACCAGCACCAGCACGATGATAACCAGCAAAACCAGGCCCAGCCCACCGCTTGGGTAATAACCCCAGCCAGTGCTATACGGCCAGGTGGGCAAGGCGCCCACCAGCAACAAGATCAAAATGATGATCAGAATAGTTCCCATCACGTCCCTCCAAAGCGAAAGGTGGAATCGGCAGATTGGGTCGAACACAATTGCGATTCCCCGGCGTCACCGAAGGAACTCTACGATAGCGGCGGGCAGGTTCCTATCGTGCCAAGTCTGTAATTCAGCGGGAATCATTCTGTACGCTGGGTTAACCGAGGAACTCTAAGCTAAGCTGCTAGAATCACGGGACTGTTGGGGGCGGTTCGAGCGTGTCTGTACCTCGTGTGGTGATCGTCGGCGGTGGATTCGGTGGGCTGTTCGCGACACGTGCGCTGGCGGGTGCTGCCGTAAGCGTCGTGCTAATCGACAAGCGGAACTACCACCTGTTTCGTCCGATGCTGTATCAGGTGGCTACGGGCCTGTTGTCTGCGGACCAGATTGCCGCCCCCCTGCGATCCATCGTGAGTCGGCAGCGCAATGTGGAGGTGCTGCAGGACGAAGTGACCGGGATCGACTCGGCTCAGCGGCTGGTTCGCCTGAGAAAACATCAATTGTCTTACGATTTCCTGATCCTCGCCACCGGCATTCAATACAACTACTTCGGACACGATGATTGGCGACGCGTAGCCCCAGGACTCGAATCGCTGGACGACGCGGACCTGATTCGGGGGAAGGTGTTAACCGCGTTCGAGCGGGCCGAGGAGACGGCCGCGCTCAATCACTGCGATCGCGCACAAATTCAGCAACTGCTGACCTTCGTGCTGGTCGGCGCCGGAACGGTAGGCGTCGAAATGGCGAGCACGCTGGCGGAGATGTCGCGGATGGCCTTGGCGCACGACTTTCGCCATATCGATCCACGTTCGGCGCGTATTCTGTTGTACGAAGCGGCGCCGCGCATACTTCCCACGTTTCCCGAAGTCTTATCGGTCAAAGCACAACGCCATCTCGAAAGCCTGGGCGTGAAGGTGTATACGAACACGCGGGTCACCGCAGTAGATGAGGGCGGAATCGTCGCCGATGGGAAGCGCGTTCCGGCGAGCACGGTATTGTGGTGCGCAGGGGTGCTGGCTTCACCAGCGGCCCGCTGGTTGGGCGCGGCAATGGACCGGTCGGGCAAGATTATAGTCAATGCCGATCTGTCAGTGCCGGGCTATCCTGAGATTTTTGCGATTGGTGACACGGCGCATGTGGTAGCCGAGTCTCGCAATCTGTTGGGTGTCAAGTCGAAGCAGCCGATGACCATGCCCGGCGTTGCGCAGCCGGCAATTCAGGAGGGGCAGTATGTAGCGCGACTGATCCGGCGGCGGGTGGCTGGGAAATCAGACCCGGCGCCGTTTTGGTACTGGGACAAGGGTGACCTCGCTATCGTAGGGCGGACTTATGCGCTGGCCGACCTTCGATTCCTGCGGTTCGCGGGATTTTTGGCGTGGATTCTCTGGGCCGTCGTGCATATTTATTTTCTGATTGGGTTCGCGAACCGGTTCTTCGTCCTCCTGGAATGGGGAGTTGCGTTTTTGACAAAGCGGCGGCAGGTCCGCGTGTTTCCGGGGCAAGAGAATGCGGCGAGGGCGCCCTAGCGATCTTCGCTGCCAACTCGCGTGGCAAAAACGGTTGGTTCTGCCCCTGACTGACCTGGCGTAGCAAACAAGCGACTTTCTCATCCCAGGATCACGATCTCGGCCACGCTCCAAACGATGTTGACCAGGCCCAGTGCGATGCCCCATCGCGCGTAGGCCGCGCAGCGATGGCTGCCTAAAGATTCCGGGGTCAGCCGATCCACCACCACCGGCGCATAGAACGTGGCCCACAGGGAAACCAGCAGCCAGAGTACCCAGAACCCGACGGGAAGAATGCGGCTTTGGCGGGGAAAGAAGGCGGCATAGACGCCGGCGCCTGCAGGAACGAGGACCAGCACAGCCGCAGCGAAGAGCAGCAGCACGCGTCGCATGCCGGCTCTTGTAGCAGGTCCGCGCCTGTCGCGGCCAAAATTCAGAGGTTTGTTCCGAATTCAGAACAGCGGGCAGGCGCGCAACTTAAGGCGTGGGTATGGTCACCGATACCTGGTTGGAGAAAGCGCTCTCCGCATTGCTCGCGTCCACCGCGGTCACCACGTAGAAATAGGTGGCGCCGGAGGTGACGGTGTTGTCCACATAGTTGGTGGACGCATCCAAGGCGGTATTGATCTCCGTGTATGGTCCGCCCGTAACGGTGCCGCGATACACGTTGTAGCCAGAGACAGTGGAGGTGCTCGCCGTCCAGCTCAGCGTGGCCGTGTGCTGCACCGGCGCGCTGACGGTGACGGTGGCCGACGCCGACTTGGTGTTGTCGGCCGCGCTGGTGGCCTTCACCGTGAAGCTTCCCGCGGTGCTCGGCGCGGTGTAGAGACCGCCGGAGGATACAGCCCCCCCGGTCGCCGACCAGGTCACCGCGGTATTGCTGGAGCCGGTAACCGTGGCGGCGAACTGCTGCGTGCCACTGGTCAGGATCGAGGCCGAGGTGGGTGAGATCGTGACCAGGACCACGGGCGCGGTGGTGACGGTGACGGTGGCCGAGGCCGACTTGGTGGTGTCGGCGACGCTGGTGGCCGTTACGGTGACGCTTCCCGTGGTGCTCGGCGCGGTGAAGAGGCCGCTGGCAGAAACGCTGCCTCCGCTCGCTGACCAGGTGACCGCAGTATTGCTGGAGCCGGTGACCGTGGCGGCGAACTGCTGGGTGGCATTGGTCACCACCGAGGCCACGGTCGGCGAGATTGCGACCGCAACCACCGGCACGCTGACGGTGATGGTTGCCGACGCCGATTTGGTGTTTTCGGCCACGCTGGTGGCCGTTACCGCGAAGGTCCCAGCGCTGCTCGGCGCAGCGTAGAGACCGCTGGAGGAAACGCTGCCTCCGGTCGCCGACCAGGTGACTGCGGTGTTGCTGGAGCCGCTGACCGTGGCGTTGAACTGCTGCGTGCCGTTGGTCAGCAGGGAGGCGGAGACTGGCGACATCGTCACCGAAACCACCGGGGCGGCGGCCGCTACCGTAACTGTAACTGCGGCGGACGCCACTACCGTGTTGTCGGCCACGCTGGTGGCTTTCACTACGTAGCTGCCGGCGGTGGTGGGAGCGGTGAACATGCCGCTGGCGGTGATGCTGCCCCCGGTCGCCGACCAGGTGATGGCGGTGTTGGTCGAGCCGCTTACGCTGGCGGTGAATTGCTGGGTGTGGCCGGCCTGCACGGAGGCGGATGTGGGCGACACGCTGACCGTGACCGCCGGAGCGGTCGTGGTCGCCGCGTTACTGGGCGACAAGGTGCAGCCGGCTAGCGACAGAGCTATTAGGGAGACGATTGCTACGATGCAAATCTTCGCGCGCAATTCCCGGTGAACGCGCGGTCTGGGGGGTGTCATGCTCTTTCCTTGATTTATAAGTTCGCGGCGCTAGGTCCTAAGCTAAGCTGCCTGTTGGCCTTGCACTAGATTCCGAAGAGACGAGGAGCCAGCTTGCGGAGTACATGTCCTCACGGAGTACATGTCCTGCAGTACGAAGATTCAGGCGGAGAGCGGATCGCCGGTCCCGGCCGTGGGGATCACTGAACTGCGTATAATCCTGGCTGGGCGTGAAAACTGCGCTTATCGTCGTGCTCGGGTTTTGCGCGCTGCTCTATGCGGGGGATTACGCTACGGTGCGGTACCATATTCCCCGCAGCCGCGATCCTTTGGCAACGGTGGAAGTCCAGCCCTATTACGTCGTCCCGCTCAAAGACGGCAAGACTGAGTTCATGTTCCTGCCCACTGAAAATCAGGTTTGCGTCCGCTCCCTGTTTCCTCATCTGGGACACAGTCCCTGCTGGTACGTCCGCCGGCATCGGAACCAAGCCACCAAGTTCTAAGCCGTCCCGTCCAAATCGCAAAAAACCTGGCGGCGGGATTACACTGTGTGGCGCAGGCGCGGTCGAGGAGAAGAACGATGAAAGCGATTCGGGTACATGAGTTCGGTGGTCCGCAGGTGATGAAGCTGGAGGATGTCCCGGACCCGAAGCCCGGGCCGGGGCAGGTGGTGGTGCGCGTGCATGCCGCAGGCGTGAACCCGGTAGACACCTACATCCGTTCGGGAGCGTACGCCCGCAAGCCGTCGCTGCCCTACACTCCCGGTTCCGATGGCGCGGGAGTGGTCGATGCGGTGGGTGAGGGCGTAAAGCGCGTGAAAGCCGGCGACCGCGTGTATCTTTCCGGCGCCGCCAGCGGCACCTATGGCGAGAAGGCGTTATGCCTGGAGTCGCAGGTGCAGCCGCTGCCGCAGAAGATCTCGTTTGCGCAGGGCGCAGGAGTCTGGGTTCCGTACGCCACCGCTTACCGCGCGATCTTCCAGCTCGCCGAGGCCAAGCCGCCGGACGTAGTGCTGGTGCACGGCGCCAGCGGCGGCGTCGGGACTGCGGCCGTGCAACTGGCGCGCGCCGCCGGCATGACCGTGATTGGCACCGCCGGCAGCGACAAGGGCAAAGAACTGGTGCGCAAGGAGGGCGCGCACCACGTGCTCGACCACAATGCGCCCGATTTCGCCGACAAGCTGATGTCGCTGACCAGCGGTCGTGGCGCCGATGTCATCCTGGAGATGCTCGCCAACAAGAATCTGGGCAAAGACTTACAGTTGGTCGCCGCCGGTGGCAAGGTGATCATCGTGGGCAGTCGTGGTACGGTGGAGGTGAATCCGCGCGATGCCATGATGCGCGAGGCCACGGTGAAAGGCCTCATGCTGTTTGCCGCGACCGAGCGGCAACTCGCCGGCATCCACGCGGCGCTGACCGCGGGCATGGAGAACGGAACTCTGCGGCCGGTAGTCGGGCAGGAGATGCCCCTGGCGGATGCCGCGCGGGCGCACGAGGCGGTGCTGGCTCCGGGCGCTTACGGCAAAATCGTGCTCGTGCCGTGACCGGGATTACTGGGGGTGGGTGATCGTTGACCCGTGCATCGGGGTTGCCGGTCACTGAAACGTGGTGGGGAGCAGCCTAAAATTGGATGCGATGTCGTCCAGGACGCGACCGTCGGGCGAGCCGCCAGCGACGGGATTCGCGAAGCGGGTGCTGGTCGTGGATCCCGACCAGAAGGCCTGGGAAGTGGGAGCGCGGCTGCTGATCGCCCAGGGCTGCCTGGTTCATCGCATCAGCCACCTGGCAGAGGCCCCGCCGCGCTGGCCGCGGCACCTCTACGATTTGGTGGTGGTGGCGGCGGAGGATCCGCCCAGTCCGGAAGTGATGGTGTTCTGCCAGAAGCTGGCGCAGCTCGAGCCGCCGGTGCGCGTGGCCCTGCTGGCCAGCGGCAGCGCCAGCCTCAATCCATCGGTCGCACCGGTCATCCGCGGCGACCGGCCCGCCACCGAGATCGCGGAAGGAATTGCGCGGCTCCTGCGCTGAGTGGAGGACTCCTCGTACAAAGCTGCTCCCGGCCGGGCGTTGGCCGCGGCGGATTGTGTGAGCGGCGTCACTGCGAAACCCGCAGCGACTCCATAGCATGAACAACGGCTCGTACCAGTAGGGCCTACCTTCTCATTGTCTTTCGTCGCTTCCTTGAGATAAGAGAGTGTTTCCGGAGAACATTCGTGAGTACGAGCCGCCACTTCTTTCTTGCCGTTCTGCTGTCGGTTAATGCTGTGGCACAGGCCACTCCGCCAGCAGCCAAGCCCGACTACTCTCAGGAGGCCATCATCATCGAAGAGCTGCGAACTGTAGCTCGCTTCGAGAACGACGGTACCAGTGAGAGCCATGTAACCACACGCGTGCGCATACAGACGGAAGCCGGCGTCCAGGCGCTGGGGTTGCTTCGGTTTGCTTATGACAAGGAGACCCAGGAAATCCAGATTCCGTACGTGAGGGTGCGCAAGCCCGACCAGAAGGTGATTAACACGCCTCTCGATAGCGTTCAGGACATCGCCGCCGAGGTGAGCCGCCTGGCTCCCACTTACAGTGACCTGCGCGAGAAGCATGTAAACGTCACCTCGTTGCGCCCGGGCGACATTCTGGAATATGAGGTCATGATTCGCACCAGGAAGCCTCTTGTCCCTGGGCAATTCTGGTTCAACGCGGACATGGAAAAAAATGCCATCACGCTCCACGAGGAAATCGTGCTCGATGTTCCCGCGGCCCGCGCGCTAAAACTGAAGATCGCCCCCGAATTGGCCCCAGAAACGCGCACCGAGAACGGACGTAAGATTTATACCTGGAAGGGAGCCAACCTCGGGCGCAAGAGCCCCGTGTCCGGGCGCGAGGCCGCCTCGCGCCCGGCGGCCGAGCAGGAAAGCTCTCCGCCGCCGGCAATCCAGGGCAGTACCTTCCAGAGTTGGGACGACGTGGCCCGCTGGTTTGCCGACATCCAGCGCGACAGCATAGCTCCTACTGCAGAGATTAAGGCCAAGGCGACCGAGCTGGTGCGGGGTCTGGATTCAGACGAGGCCAAGGCCCAGGCAATTTACGACTTCGTTTCAACGGAAATACGCTATATCGGCTTGGAGTTCGGCATTGGACGCTACCAGGCGAATCCCGCTTCTAGCGTGCTGGCACACGGCTACGGCGATTGCAAGGACAAGCACACCCTGCTTGCCTCGATGTTGCAGGCGGTGGGTGTTAAGGCTTTGCCGGTGCTGGTTCACAGCACGCGCAAGCTGGACCCGGATGTTCCCTCGCTCGCGCAATTCGACCATCTTTTTACGCTCGTCGAACTCGGCAAGCGCCGTGTCTTCCTGGACTCCACCGCCGAGGTTGCCCCCTTCGGCATGCTGATCGGCATCCTGCGCGACAAGCAGGCGTTGCTGGTAGACCCCGGCGGCGCCCAAATCGTTACCACCCCCGCCGAGCTGCCGTTCGAACAATTTCAGAAGCTGGAGGGCGCCGGCAAGGTCGATGAGAAAGGCAACGTGAGCGCCGAAATTACCCAGACCTTTCGCGGAGACATGGAGCTGGCGCTGCGGCTCGCGCTCCGCCATTCCGGGGGCGACAAGTTCAAAGACGTAGTTCAGGGAATCGCCGGCCTTACCGGATTCGGCGGCGAAGTCTCCAATGTCAGCGTGAGCGATCTGGAAAACACACGAGTGCCGCTGCAGGTCAAATACCACTACACTCGCGCCGACTACCTGAGCTGGGAAGGCGACAACGGCACAGCCAAGGTACTCATCCCGGCAATCGGACTGCCCGCTGGCGAAACCCGCGCTGGCGAGAACTCCGAGCCGATAACCCTGGGATTCTCCCATTGAGATCGAATACGAAGGGAAGCTGTACTTTCCTCATGGAGTCACGGTTTGGGAGCCACGCAACATTGACATGTCAAGGGACTACGCCGAATACCACTCGACGTACAAGCTGGAATTAAATCGGCTCACTGTTACCCGCAGGCTCAAGATCAAGACCCGGGAAGTGCCGGCCGAGAAACGCTCCGATTACGCCGAATTCGCCAAGGCGGTCGCCGATGATGGCTGGCAGAATGCCAGTGCCAGTCGCGCACCCGTCAGCTCTCGGAAGCGGCAGGATGCCTTTGTTGAGCCTCCTGTTGGAGAAAAGCAGATTGCGGCCCAGATAGCCTACCAAGACGGCAGCCGTGCGCTTTTCAAAGGTGATCTGATGACCGCCCGGTCGAAATATCAGGAGGCTCTCCGGCTGAATCCCGCCCATCCTGACGCCTGGGCTGCAATGGCGCGGCTCTACCTGATGTCGAACGAATCCGCCGAGGCGGTCTCTGCCCTCCGCAAACAACTGGAAGTCAACCCGCAACATCCGGACGCCAACATGATGCTGGCTGTGGCCCTGATGTTCCGGGGCGACAACCAGGGAGCTGCCAAAGCTTTGCAAGCTCAAATCGAGGTGAACCCGGAGGACGGCCGAGCGTACTCGCGCCTTGCCTCCCTCTACCTGATGGAAAAGAAATACAAGGAGGCGGTGCCGCTGCTGGAGAAGGCGGCCAGCATAAGACCAGATGACGCCGATGTCACCGTGAGCCTCGGCGCAGCCTACCTCGAGACCGGCGAAAGCGAGAAAGCCACGGCAGCCTATGAAAAGGTCCTCGCAGGCAAACCTGCACCCATCATCGTGAACAACATTGCTTATTCCCTCGCCGACCACGGCGTGCAGTTGGATCGCGCTCTGGAACTCTCCAAGCAGGCCGCCCGCCAGCTGGAAGCTTCGCTCAGCACCACGCAGCTCTCGGACTTATCCATCGACGACATCATGAACACCAATCAACTGCTGATGACTTGGGACACCGTCGGCTGGGCCTACTACAAAACCGGCGATCTGGACAACGCCAAGAGTTATCTCACCGCCACCTGGACCACGATGCAGAATCATGAAGTAGCGAACCACCTTTCTGCTGTGTACGACCGCCTGGGCGCGAAGAGCCAGGCTGCCGAATTTCGCTCCTACGCCCAGGCCATACCGGAGCCCAGGCGAGTTACTCTTCGGGAGGGCGGCCACACGATCGGTTTGCCGGAGCTGGTTTCGCCGCCCCACGCCGCATCGGGCATTGTTATTCAACACCTGCAGGACATGCGCACGGTCCGGCTTTCGCGCCGGTTGAATGCGACGGAGCACGCGGACTTCTTCGTTCTGTTTTCTCCCGACGGCGTCGAGGACGTCAGCTTTATCAGTGGCAGCGGCGTCCTCCAGGACTGGACCCGGACCCTGAAGACGGCCAAGCTCCCAATATCGTTTCCCAAAGGAGCCGGCGGGAAGATCGTTCGCCGGGGCGTGCTGTCCTGTACCAGCTACAACGGCCAGTGCATGTTCGTATTGCTCGAACCTGCGCAGGTCAGCTTGTCAAAGTAAGTCCTGGCAGAGACTCGCCTCGTGTGACGCACCCTGTGGAGACAAAAAAGGCGGACCCTGACGGGCCCGCCCTGTGCAGAACGAACTAAGGTCTCCGGCTCAGTCAGCCGAGACGCACGCGTTCGATTTTTCCTTCTCGATGGCGTTCATCATGCTCTCGTCGTCGGAGAACTTGAACGATACCAGGCTGCGCTGCTGCGCCTCGCGCTCTTCCACCTTGCCCAGCAGCGCGATATCTTCCTTGGTCACCACCTTCACGCCCTTGGCTTCCAGACGCCGCTGCACCGCCTGCGGAGAAACCGGAGCGCCGTCAGGAACGCTTTCCAGGTAGTGCAGCAGCTTCTCGGCGCCGACCTCGCCGTCATGGCGAGCGATGCCCACCAGGCCGTCGCTGGCGCGGCGCGCCCAGCCCACCACGTACACGCCGGGCAGAGGCTGGTTCTTTTGCGGGTCGAACACCCCAAAAGCCGGCGCTTTCGGATCCTCGGGGTTCGGCTGCGTCACATATCCGTCTCGGCCATAAGGCAGACCGAGCTTCGGATCCTGCACGTCGCCGATGGCGAAGATCATGGTGTCCACGTCGAGATCGGCGGTCTGATCCGTCGCCTTGGCGGCGGTGCCTCCGTCCTTGGCCGCCAGGTTGTTCTCGGTGACGGTCAGGCGGTTGATGCGGCCATCCGGTCCCGCGTGAATTTCTTTAGGCGAGGACAGGAAGCGGAAGGTCAGCCGCGGCATCACCAGCTCCTGATTGGGGTATTTCACCAGGGCAGGGAAGGTGGCTTCGGCGACCTTGGAGACATCCTGGCCGACAGCGGCGATCTTGTCCTTCACCCGCTGCAGCTCCTGCTGGAAGAGCTTGCGGTCCAGGTGCATCTGCACGTGGGCGAATTCCTTCTCGTCGAACTTGGCCTCGAACGGCCCGCGGCGGGCAATGATGACGACTTCTTCGGTCTGCCGGTTGGGATCGTCCTGCAGCAGCCAGCGGATGATGTCCACCGCCACGTTACCCATGCCGATGACGGCGATTTTCTTGCCGGTCGAAAAATCGCGCGAGGCAAACGGCGGAAGCTGGTTGTAGAAATAGACGAAGTCCTTGGCGGAATAGACACCCTTAGCGTTTTCGCCGGGCAAGCCCAGGCTCTTGGTGCCCTGAGCGCCGACCGAGAACACCATGGCGGCGGGATTGAACTGCCGCAGGTCGTCGATGGTCACGGCCGATTCGCTGCCCACCGGCACGTGGCCGAAGTAGGACAGGTTGGGGTAACTGAGCACCTTGGCGAACTGCTTGCGCAGGCCAATCTTCATTTTGTCTTTAACGGGATAAATGCCGTATTCGGCCAGCCCGCCGGGTTTGATGTCGCGATTCAACACGATCACCTGATGCCCTGCCTGCGCGATCTTCTGCGCCGCGAACAACCCCGCCGGACCCGCGCCCACAACGAACACAGTTTTCATGCGGCTGCCCTCACACACTAAGATTATACGAGACGGATAGCTCCCGCTGCCCGGGACGGCCTCCAGACTACCGCAGCCGGCCACCGCCATCTGCGACATGGATCACTGGGGTGTGTGAGCTATGTCACTGTCGGGGGAGTATCCGAGAGGGCAGCATATTCAGCAGCCCGCGTGTCGCCGTCCCCCGTCCCCGGGGCTACTAAAAGGAGAGCAGATGGCCAACGACAAGGTTACCCTTACCGACCACCGCACCCAGAAGAGCTACGAACTGCCGCTAACCGACGGCCAAATCCGCGCCATGGACCTGCGGCAGATCAAGACCGGCCCCGACGATTTCGGAATGATGAGCTATGATCCCGCATTCATGAATACCGCCGCCTGCAAGAGCGCTGTCACCTTTCTGGACGGTGAGAATGGCATCCTGCGCTACCGCGGCTATCCCATCGAGGAACTGGCCGAAAACTGTACCTTTTTGGAAGTGGCCTACCTGCTGCTCAACGGCGAGCTGCCCAACGAAAAGGAGCTGAAAGAGTGGGTGGATCAGGTGAGCCAGCACCGCCTGGTACACGAGAACCTGAAGAAGTTCATCGACGGCTTCCACTACGATGCCCACCCTATGGGCATCCTGACCAGCACCATCGCCGCGCTCTCCACCTTCTATCCCGAGGCGCACAACATCAAGGACAAGCTCAACCGCAAGCTGCAGATCCTGCGCCAGGTGGCCAAGATGCCGACCATCGCCGCCTACGCTTTTCGCCACAGCCTGGGCCTGCCCTACGTCTTCCCGGAGAACGACCTCAGCTACACCGAGAACTTCATGCACATGCTGTGGAAGCGCACCGAGCCCCGCTACCAGTCGAACCCGGTGCTGGCGCGGGCGCTGGACGTGCTCTTCATCCTGCACGCCGACCACGAGCAGAACGCTTCCACCAGCGTGATGCGCGCCGTGGGCAGCTCCAACGCCGACCCCTTCGCCGCCACCGCCGCGGCCTGCGCTTCTCTGTCCGGCCCGCTGCACGGCGGAGCTAACGAGGAAGTGCTGGTCATGCTGGCGCAGATCGGCTCCGTCGACCACGTGAAGGATTACATCAAGCAAATCAAGGAAGGCAAAGGCAAGCTGATGGGCTTCGGCCACCGCGTCTACAAGAACTACGATCCCCGCGCCCGCATCATCAAGCGCACCGCGGAAGAGGTGTTCAAGGTCACCGGCCGCAATCCCAAGCTGGACATCGCGCTGGAGCTGGAGAAGATCGCGCTCGAGGACGAGTACTTCATCAAGCGCAAGCTCTATCCCAACGTGGACTTCTATTCCGGGATCATCTACCAGGCCATGGGCTTCAAGCCGGAGATGTTCACCGTGCTGTTCGCCATCCCCCGGGTGGCGGGCTGGCTGGCCCAGTGGCAGGAAATGCTGGAAGACCCGGAGCAGAAGATCGCGCGCCCGCGGCAGATCTACGTCGGAGAAGGGCTGCGGCACGTGAAAGGAAAATCGATAGGGCTGCGCGCCGTGGCGGCCAGCGCCGATTAATGAGTTTCCTCCTCCTTGATACCCCCGGTAGGCGCCATGCCTGCCGGGGATTTTTTTTTGC
This sequence comes from uncultured Acidobacteriota bacterium, assembly GCA_963808725.1. Classification (GTDB taxonomy): domain Bacteria; phylum Acidobacteriota; class Terriglobia; order Terriglobales; family Acidobacteriaceae; genus JAHFUA01. The sequence continues at coordinate 717,953 of CAWEGO010000001.1, forward strand.
TTGTTGGGAAGGGCACGGCTTTAGCCGTACCGAAAACCTGTCTCAACCTGTCATCCCGAGCGACGTGCGGCGTGAGCTTGCGAACAGCCTGCCCTGAGCGAAGTCGAAGGGGAGCGCGAGTCGAGGGATCTTGGTCTTCTCCCCCTATGCGCCGCGGATCAACGCGGATTCAGGCGGATCAGCAATCCGTATCGCTTCGTGATTCTTGGGGAGGGCACGGTTTCGGTCCGGGTGCCCCGCACGAGCCTCTTTTGCTCGCCGGGGATTTTTTTGCTTGTTGGGAAGGGCACGGCTTTAGCCGTGCCGAAAAGGGAAGTAAGATGACACGGCTTTAGCCGCTGAGGTAAGGCTGAAATCAAGGATGTCGGCAAAAGTGATGTCGAAGAGAACCGTCGCAGGAAGTGGAACCGCTTCCACATCGCCACCGCGCAACAGCACAACTGTTCTGTTCTCCTACGCCACAGATTTGAAATTGCTGAACCGCAAAAGATCTCCTTCACCAGTTCTAACAGTTTCTCGGGATTCCCCGACACCGACTATGACCGGGAGAAGCTCGAAGGGCACGGGAATATGAAACGCTCGCTAGTTGTGACCCTCGTGGGTATGGCCATGACGTTACTACTGCTTTCGCTAGGCATGAAGGTCCTAGTGACTCTAAGCCCAGACTGGAGAGCACTAGTCCGGCAGGTGCCGAGAGGGCACGAATCTTTATGGGTCTCTTCAATGCACTTCTTCGAAAGTATGGTCGCATTTGTATGCATCCCAAGCGCGTTGGTAGTGGGTTTTTTGGTAGGGCTGTTCTCAAGTAATAGCCTCTAACAAAACCTCCGCTCTGCGTCCGGAATGATAAGTAGTGCATCTCAAGACCCATGGAGGTGCACTGTTCATGGCTGCCGCGTTAATTCCCGATGGGCTCTGGGACCTGATCACACTCCTCTTGCCTCCGGTCACTCCCAAGCCGAAAGGCGGAAGACCTCTGCTGTCTGACCGAGCCTGCCTTAACGGCATTCTTTTTGTCCTCCGCAGCGGGATCCCCTGGAAAATGCTGCCACAAGAAATGGGCTGCGGTTCAGGAATGACGTGCTGGAGGCGCCTGCGCGATTGGCTGCAGGCTGGCATTTGGGATCTGATTCACTTCGTGCTGCTGAACTGGTTGTCTCGCTACGGCAAAATCGACTGGTCCCGGGCTGTGGTTGACAGTTGCTCGGTTCGGGCGGTTTTTGGGGGCCGCAAACAGGCCCTAATCCCACTGATCGAGCCAAGAGGGGCAGCAAACGTCATCTGATCTGCGATGGCCGAGGGGTTCCGCTTGCAATCCATCTGACCGGAGCCAACTGCCATGACTCCCAGCAAGCCCTACTACTTGTCGATGCCATTCCGCCTTTGCAGGCCGAGTGTGGACGTCCACGCCGCCGTCCCAACTGCCTTGTAGGCGATCGTGCTTACGATTCCAAGGAGATCCGCTACGGTCTGCGCTGGCGTGGCGTCCGACCCTTCTTGGCAAAGCGAAATACAGAGCACGGCAGTGGACTGGGGGAATGGCGCTGGGTTGTCGAACGAACCTTCGCGTGGCTCAACCAATTTCGCCGACTTCGTGTCCGGTACGAGAAGCGTGCGGATATCCACGAGGCCTTCCTCAGTCTCGCCTGTTGTTTGATCTCCTGGCGCTTCCTGCAGGGTGCTTGGACGGCCATCTAGGTCATTCAGTGCCGCCCTCTGCGGTTGTTTGCGTTCACTAGCTCACGATTCGTTAACCAGCCTGTTGCCTGCGGCAGCGCAGGCGAAAGCTGCGGCTTCATGGGAAACTGACTCCCGTCCCGCGAACGATGGGATCATCGCTTCGTCTCGGATGCCTGAAGGTCCAGCCCGGCACGCTCTCCGTTGATGAGGACGATCCCCGAATTCAGCAATTGCTGCCCGCTGCAGTCGTACTGGGCATAGCAGCGCATGGCGCTGAAGGGAAGGAAGAATTCCACTGACAGGGAGTTCTCTACGGCGGGTCCCTTGACGGTGGTGCTGAAATCCACTCCATCAAAGCTGGAATCCTGCTGGAAGTAGGCGAGCACGGGCCGCACCAGGTGGGACACGTGATCGTCAAATGCCAGTGCGGCGGCGGCGTACCGGCTGACTGGCTGCTTCTGATCCAAGGTGGTCGTGATAGAGAGTTGCAGGTACGCACCCTCGTGGAAACCTATGAACGCCGGGGGAGCATACGAGACGAAATTCGCCTGTGAGGCCAGGTCCCGGCGTAAGTGCGCCACCTCCTCCTGGTGTGAGGCCTCGAGCGTCTTCAGCGTACCCGGCGTGATCAAACGGACAGGCATAGCGGGCGGCTTGATCAAGGCCTCCGAAACCGAAGCCTCGGCGGCGGGAACTGGCTGGGGAAGCGCTTCCGGCGCCGCTGCGCGTTTTCCTTTGGCATGCTTGTTCCAGTCGGCGGGCATAGGATCATCGGAAAGCCACAGCATCATGGCCTCGCCATTAAGGTAGGCGCGGCCATCCAGCAGTGCTGCCTGCTGTGCTTCCACACCCGTAGCGTTCACCAGTTTCTTGGCGGCGGCCCGCGGCAGGACCAGCACCACGTTCTCGGAATTCTCCGCCTTGATGCCCGACACGGTGCCCCGGATGTGATGAGAGATCTCCAAAGCAAACGCCTGGAAGTCCTGGTCGGAGGGGAATTGCGGCACCGCGACCTTCAACAGCGGCAACATGACGTCGAGGAAGGTCTTGCGTGCGCGCGCATTGCCATCCATGGGCGGAGTCGCATAGGAAGCATAGTAATTGCCGGTGATTTCGAGCACCGTCTGGTTCTCGAACTTCGCGAAGCGGATGGAGCGCTGGTCGAGCTGCCGCTGCTTGGCCTCATTCACGTCCAGCACACGGCTGAAATAGAACGGATAGGAGAACTTGAGGGTTTCGACCTGGGTGGCCACCGCCTGCAACGCCCCGGTATAGCGCTGCTGCAGCGCGCGCAGCTCGGGGTCGGCGATCTCCAGCGGAGAGACCACCTGCGCCATTGCCGGCGCCATCGCTGCCAGGACGAGCAGCCATCCCCACACCGCACTAATTCTTCGCATATACGACACCGGCCGAATGGTAAGGCGGGTCGGCAACCGCCCGGATATAGGAGATCAGCGCTTGAATGTCGGACTTCGAAAGAGTGTATCCGAACAAGGGCATCTCGGGCGATTTGCTCAGCGCCGGGCCGCCATGGCTTATGATGGCCACCAGGTCAACGTCGCTCATCTTGTTGAGCGTGTCGCCTTCCGTGAACGCATGCGGCTTGGTGGTGAGGTTGTCATAGTTGGAGACGCGCTCGCGCGTAGATTCGGGATCGTGACAACGTGAGCAGTACTGGAGGTTGAGCTGACGGCCTAGCGTCTGCTGGTATCCCAGCGCGATCTCTTCCAACTTGAGCTCGATGTTCTTCCCGGCGGCGTCGGTAGTGGTGGCCCGGATCGCATAGCGGCCGGCCATCCCCAGGGCGACGACGGTCGAGAGCTGCCCGCTGGAGTCGGTCAATCCTGAAGCCGGATTGAAGCTCACGCTTGCGGGACCGCGAAAGACAAGCGCTGCTCCGGCGACGGCGTTGTTTTGCGCGTCGTTCACCTGCACTACCACGGGCTGGTCAAGAATCATCCCCTCCTGCGCCACCTGCTTACCGCCGCTGACTTCAACCAGCGCGGCGCCGTGAGCAGTGGCTGGCGGAGCCGGCGCAGTCTTCGGCCGGTTGCAGCCGGCGACCACGACCATGCAGCCAAGAATGATGATCGCGTGCTTCATTTCTTCCCTGCCTGCTTGGCAGACTTCTGCGCCATGAGGAATGCGGTCAGGCTGCGCGCCTCGGCGTCGCTCAGGTGCTGATCGGGCTCGAGCGTTCCCGGCCTCATCGCCGGCGGGTTCTTCAAGTAGGCATACACCCAGGCGGCATTCAGACGCGCGCCCACGGCCCAAAGCGCCGGCCCGATGTATCCCTTGTCCTTCTTGGCATCGACGATGTGGCACGACTGGCAGGCATACTTGGAGTAAAAAAGCTGCCGCCCCTGTTCGACCGTATCGGGCGTGAAGCTGGAGCTCGGCATGGAATCTCTGTCCACGGTCGGAGTCTGGTAAACCACCCTCATGTAGTCGGTAAGGGTGTTGACCTCATCAGGCGTGAGATTGAATCTGGGCATGCGCCGGATGAGCACCGGGCGCAGCGTTTCCGGGTTGCGCAGAAAATCCGCCAGCCACGGGCGCTGCACCGCGCTGCCCTCCCAGCTCAGGTCGGGCGCCATGTCGCCGCCGCGTCCGTTGATGGCGTGGCAACTGAAGCAGCGCAGGTCGGCCATGAGCTGTCCCGCCTTGCCGGCCGGACGGTAGTTCGACTCGTGCACCGCCGCGGTGCGCAGCGTCGGCGATTGCGTCTGGGCGCGCTCGGTAAAGGAAAGGAGCGCCGTGGTGATGGCACTGCGTTGCTGCTCGCTGAAGGTGTATTGCGGCATCTTCAGGCTAGCGCCGAAGGCGCGCGGATTGCGGACCTTGGCTTCGATGTAGTCCGGCAGCGTGTGTGGGATCCCTTCGGGAAATGCCAGCACTGCGAGCGAACGGCTGCCCACGCGGCTGAGCTCGGGCGCGAAGTTCTCCGGCTTCTTGATGCCGTTGATCTCGTGGCAGGACGCGCAACCGTATTCCGTGGCCAGCGTCTTGCCGTGCTGGATCTGCGCGGGAGTCGCTTGCGACAAGTGCACGTTGGCCAGCAGGTCGCTGTCAGTCTTGGCCTCAAGGAAGCCGGCGAGCGTGGCAACCTGCTTCGGATCGAAGCGGTAATGCGGCATCTTGGTCTCGGGATCGTAGACCGACGGATTGCGCAGCCAGGCTTCCAGCCACTCTGGTTTGGCTTTGCTGCCGATGCGAGTCAGCTCCGGTCCCAGGTCTCCGCCGACTAGCGCGCCCGCGGCGTTCTGTACCGCATGACAGGAAGCGCAAAAGCTCTCTCCGTAGAGGCTGGCACCGGCGGTGGCGTCCGGACTGGCGGCTCCAGCCTTGGCGGCAGGCTGACTGTGGATCGCTGGCAGCGGCGTGCTTTGCGCGACGAGAAATGCAGAAACGTCGCGCGCGTCGTCGTCGCTGAGCTGGAAGTTCGGCATGGTTGCCGAGGCGGCGTAAGTCTGCGGATTCTTGACCCAGGCGTAAATCCACTCGCGCGTAGTCTTCTCGGCGATGCGCTCGAGCGAAGGCGGATCATCGCTGGCCATCATGCGCGTACCATCGGGCTGCATGACCGTATGACAGCGCACGCATCCATATCGCGCGATCAGTTGGCGGCCTAGATTTAATTGCGGCGTCCCCAGCATGGGCCCGAGGTGACACTGGCCGCACGATGATTCCAGGTATCGCGCTGGCAACATGGGCTGCTCCCACGCCTTGGTGCTGCTATGCGCTTCTTCGACCGTCGTGGCTCGTCCTTGCCCGCGATGGCACACCACGCAGCCGAACTGGGTGAGCGAATGCGGGATCGGCGAATGCGGCCGGTACGGCTGCGCGCTCACGTCGGACAAGCTGGCTTCCTTCAGCGCCACGTGGCACGTGGTGCAACGGTCTACCACGTCCATCTCCGGCAGCCAGATTTGTTGAAACCCGGGGGAGAAGTGGCGTTGCAAGGTGAGCGCGTCGGCACGGGTGCGGATCAGCTTTAGATATCCATTCTGGTAGTGCCGCCATTCGCTGAAGTGGTTCTTTGCGGGCGCGATGGCCAGCATCACCAGCAGCACCAGGCTCATGGAGCCGAAGGCGCGCGCTGGATCGCCGAACAGCCTTCGCCACAAGGAGCGGATTTTTTCTCCGAGGGACACTCAGCTCAGCTCCACTTCTTTCATGGCCAGACCCAGGACCAGCCTGGGCCGCGGAAGAACGTGCCGATCGCGGTCAGCACCGCCGCTTCCGCCAGAAACCACGTCATGATCCAGAACGAAAGCGGTTTGGAATATAGCCAGCGGCGCATGCGTGACCCCGATTGCGCCGAACTCCGCGCCGCCATGAAGCATGAATGCCGCAATCACAACCGTGGGTACAAGTGCCACCCACACATCGAATACCGCCAGGAAGACGCACAATGCAACCGCCACGGCCGCGACGATCCGCAAGCGCTTGGCGCCGTCCCGCGCCCACAGGCTTTCCGCCTGGATGTTAATGTTGAAGTAAGGAATGACGATGAGCCCGATGATCACCAGAGCCGGTATGAGAACGCCCGCCACCACCGGCGGAAAATAGTGCAGCAGTTCCTGCAATCCCAGGAAATACCACGGCGCCTTGGCGGGGTTGGGCGTGTGCATGGGATCGGCCAGGCCTTCGAGTGGCGCATCCCACGCCAGAGCCAGAGCCGACTAGCGCGATGGTCAGCAGTTCGACGGCGACGGCCACACGCAAGAAGACTCCCGGGTGGGTCATCACCTGATCTTCGTCCGCGACTTTCACCTGCGGAGAGGTGCGGCGGGTGACGAACGCCACCCGCACCGGCGCCTTGCGCGCGTTGGAATCGAAGCCGGCGGTGAAATCCTTGCCCTCGCTCACGGTTCCGCCTTCTTTCTCCGCGACGGTGCTGGGGGTGCCGGCATACAAACCGCCGTCCTTGCGGATGCGCCAGAAATGGATGGCAATAAAGAGAATCGCCGTGAGCGGCAGGATCATGCAGTGCAGCACGTAGAAGCGCAGCAGCGCGTTGGCGTTCACCAGGTTGCCGCCCAGCATCAGGAAACGGATATGGTGCCCGAAAACCGGGACGGCGGAGGCGATGTTGCTTCCCACCGTCACCGCCCAGTAGGCAAGCTGGTCCCAGGGCAGCAGGTATCCGGTGTAGCTCAGAAACAGGGTGATGAGCAGCAGCACCACCCCGATCACCCAGTTGAATTCCCGCGGTGGACGGTACGCCCCGCGATAGAACACCTTGAACATGTGCGCGAACACCAGCAGCACCATGGCGTGCGCCGACCAGCGATGCAGGTTGCGCAGGAACACGCCCGACGAGACCACGAACTGGAGGTCTTTCATGTCGGTGTAGGCAAGCGGCACCGACGGGTGGTAATAGAGCATGAGCAGAACGCCGGTGATCACCAGAACCAGGAATGAGCCGAAGGTCAGCGCTCCCAGATACCAGGTCACGCTGAAGTCGAGCACGCGCTTGCGCGCCTTCACCGAAAACAGGTGGAGGAAGACATTGTGACTGGACCACCAGCGCATGATGCAGGTTGCTTTGTCCCGGGCCGCTGCGGAAGATGGAGCGCCACACCCGGCTGTCGCGCAGGTCGTCGAGGTAGGTAGCCAGCGATTTCGCCATCGAGATCCTCACGAACTCTCGCGCGGCGATGATGTTCGACCGGTCCACCATGAGGTCGCCATCGTCGCTCAGCCACATGCGCAGCCAGGGCAGCGGCCTGGGGGCGGGGCCGGCGATCTTGGTGCCATCACGGTTGAACTTGCTGCCGTGGCATGGGCAGGCAATGATGCCCAGCTCGGGCTTCCAGGCGGTCAGGCAGCCGAGGTGGGTGCAAACCGCGGACAACGCATAGAATCCTTCCGCCCCGCGAACCACAAAAATCCCGGTTGCCGGGTCGAGCGTAACGGAATCCGGCGGATAGCTTTCCGGCTTGCCCGCGTTCACGACTGGTGACGGCTCGTAAAGCACGTTGGGCGAAAGGAACTGGTAAGCGAACACCGCCGTGCCTAATCCCGCGACGGCCAGGGAACTTAGCCCCACGCGGACAAAGAACTGCCGCCGGTCGAGGCCTTCTTCTACGCCTTCAGATTTTTCCTTCTTGCCTTCGTCTGCCATAAAGCTTGACCTCGGAACGGTAACGCAAACGTCATCTTCCGACCGGAGCGCTGGTTGCCAAATTGATCTGCACCAGGTCCATCGTCTGGATGGGAATCAGTCCAGCCGGCTCCGCTGGAATCAGGTTGAAGGACTCCATGGTGATGGTGCCCACCGGACAGCGCATGGCGCACAGCCCGCAGCGGATGCAGCGCGTCTCATCCTTAAGCATGGCCGAGCCGGTGATGACGCCCAACTCCTCCGGGGCAATATCGTTGAGTTCGACCCCAAACAGTTCGCCATTGCTGCGGATGGCGTCCGCCACCGGCGCGAAGTCGATGCGGTCGAGCGACACCAAGCTCAGGCACTTCTCCGGGCAAACATCCACGCATCCTCCGCACAGGATGCACTCCGAGCCGTCCACCCGCGTGCCTTCGAAGACTGTGTTGACCCAGCAGCGCAGGCATCGCCGAGCCTCGGCCATGGCGCTCTCTTCGTCGTAGCCAACTTCGACTTCGGTGATACCGGTGCGCCGGTCCACCGGCAGCATGGGGATTGGCTGCCGGCTGATTTCCATGAAGTCGTAGAACATGCGATGCCGGTTGAGCACCTCGACTTCGATCGCGGGCTCGCGATGCTTGCGGCCGCGGAGCTGCTCGTCGATCGCGACAGCGGCGCGCTTGCCGTCGCCGACGCTATCGATAATCAGGCGCGGACCGAACGCGCAATCCCCGCCGGCAAAGATCCCGGGGGCCGTGGTCATGAGAGTGTCGCGGTTGACCGCGATCAGGCCGCGCGGCGAGATCTGCACGCCATCCTCTGGGCTCAGGAAATCGAGCCGCGGCGCCTGCCCGATCGCCATGATGATGGTGTCGCAGTCGAGTTCTTTCTCGCTGCCCTCGTAAAAGGTAGGACTGAAGCGGCCCTGTTCGTCGAACACTCGCTTGGTGTCCAGGGTTTCGAGGCCGGCGACCTTGCCATCGCGGCCGAGTATGCGCTTGGGGCCGAAGCCGGGATGGATGATGATGCCCTCGGTCTCAGCTTCTTCGATCTCCTCCAGGGCCGCCGGCATCTCGTTGCGCCGCTCCAGGCACACCAGGTGGACTTCACGCGCGCCCATGCGCAGCGCGGAAAGCGAGATGTCCACCATTTCGTGCGCGGCGACCGCGGCCACGTTCTCCGCGCTGGGCACGACTTCGTCGGTGGCGCCGTGTTCCTTCAGCACCTCGCGCGCGGCCGAACGCGCCACGTCCATGGCCACGTTGCCTCCCCCGATCACAATCACCTTCTTGCCGATGGTGAACTTGTATCCGAGATTGACGTTGAGCAGAAACTCGATGCCCTTGTGGACACCATCCAAATCCACGCCGAGAATGGTGAGGTCGCGGCTGCGGTGCGCGCCCACGGAGATCAGCACGGCGTCAAAGCCCTGCCGGCGCAGCTCGGAGACGGTGAAATCGCGGCCCGCAGCGGTGTTGAGTCTCAAGGTAATGTCGCCGGTTTCGAGGATCTCGCGCACCTGCGCTTCCACCACGCTGCGCGGCAGGCGATACTCCGGGATGCCGAGGTACAACATGCCCCCGGCGACCGGCGCGGCCTCAAAGATGGTGACCGAGTACCCCATCAGGGCCAGATCGTGCGCCGCCGAGAGCCCCACCGGTCCGCCGCCGATCACGGCGACCTTGAACGGCAGCTTCTCGATCCTCTCTGTGCTGGGCGGCAGCGGGTGCTTGGATTCCGGGCCGTGGCGCTCCGTCAGGAACCGTTTCAGCGCGCGTATGGAGATGGGTTTGTCGATCTCGCCGCGCCGGCACGCGCTCTCGCAAGGGTGGGCGCAGACGCGGCCGCAGATGCTGGCCATGGGGTTGGGATCGCGGGCGTAGCGGTACGCCTCCTCGAAGCGTCCTTCCGCAATCAGGCTGACGTAACGCCCGGCGTTGGTGTGCGCCGGGCACGCCATCATGCAGGGAAAATTCGTGTTCAGCCAGTCGCGATCGACTTTTTTGTTGATGTACCGGTTCTGCATCGTGGCCCTTGTCCCCTGGGTTGGCTCACTTCGTCAGTGTGAAGTCCTGGGTGGTATCTCCCTTCACGGTGACCGGCTTGGATTGGGTCTTTGCGCCCTCATGCCAGGCCACCACTGTGTAGCTGCCGTCGGGAACGTCTTTGATGTGGAATACTCCGCTGGCATCGGTCTCGGCGAAGTAGGGCGTGGGCGAAACCACGATGTAGCCCGACATCTCCGGGTGGACGTTGCACAGCAGCGGGGCCACGCCGGGATGATCGAACTTCCATGACTTCTTTTCGCCCTTGGGCCAGGTGCCGAGGTTGTGGCCGGCCTTCTTATCGCCGCTGATGGAAGGCCAGAAGACGTTGTGCTGCACGTTGTCGCTATTCAGGAAATCGACCGTGGTCCCCATCTCGACCACCATGATGTGCGGCACAAAGAGCAGCCCCTTCTGGTCCATGACCGGGTGCTGGGTGGGAGCGGGGAAGGTTTTGCCTGCAATGGTGTCCACGTAGACTACGGACTTTCCGCTGACACCGGAAACTTTTCCGGAAATGCTGCCGGCACTGGCCGCCAGCGCCAGGGCCATTACCATCGTGAGTACGAGAGAGACACGCTTCATATATTCCATGACCTCCTTAGGTCGGCGATCTTGTGCTGCGCTAATAGACGAACTCCAAGCCGGCCGTCGCTGCGTTGGTTCGGAACGGCTGGGTCGGCAAACCGGTCGTCGGATTGATCGTGGCCGTCTGCTCCGGCCGAACCTGATATTCGAACGACGCTTTGATGTTGGCATGGATCAGAAACTGCACGCCCGGGGTGAAGCGGTTGCGGACGGAACTGAAGGGCTGCGGATAATTCGTGAACGCGGTCCCTGTGCCGCCGATGAAGCCCGCGCCATTCAGTTGGTCCGCCGTGGAGTGGACCGAGTCCCAGCGCATGATCAGCATCATCCAGGGATACAGGAGGTAGTCAGCCTGCATGAATCCGCCGCTGAACGTGGCAGGGACACCGTTAACGAAGCCCGTAATGACCGTACCAGGCGTAAGCGGCAGAGGCAAGAGCCCCATGGCACCGAACGGCAGCAGGTTGTGGTCGTGACCGTACATGTACAGGCCATAGAGATTAAAGACCCCGTGATATCCGAAGTCGAAGTCGCCGCCGAGGCGGTAGAAGGGTTCGCGCGCGGTCAGCGTTCCGTTGATCCCGGTGAAGCGCTGCACGCTGCGCCCGTAGAAGTCGTAGACGCCCAGCCGGAGATAGGTATGGTCGCGTGGCCCGGTCGGTCCGGCAGCCTGAATGGCGTGGCGGCTCTCCGCATTGCGCTCCAGGTTGAAGCGGTAGGAGAACCGGCTGTAGATGTCCTTGAAGTTGGAATCGGAGAAGAATGTGGGGAGACCCCCGCTGCTGCTGCCGGTGGCAGTCGGAACGTAGGTTCCCGTGTCGATCGGGCCGCCGGTGTTCTGGTTCACAATCGCCACCGAATAATGGTAACCGTTATATAGATGGCCACCAGAAAACTCCACCCCCTGCGCCGCGTTCGCCAAGGCAAACGTATTGTTGACGTTCTGCTGGGTCTGGGGAAACATGGAGTTCATGGCGCCGATATTGGCCTCGAGGTAGATGTCGTAAGGGCTGATGTCGTAACTGCGGGCCTGGGTGAACGGCAGATCGAGTTCGAACTGGCCCGCTCGGATGGCAAGCGCGTCTTTGGGCAAGTGCAGGAAACGCCCGATATTGACGAACTTCAAGTAGCCATCGCCCAGCTCGCCGTTGCTGTTGTCGCCGGCGACACTGATGTCGTCATCGACCCAGAAAGCGATGTCGCTGCCGAAATTGCCCGCCGTAAAGATGCTGAAAAAACCGGTCTCGAAGTCGGTGCGGGGAACAAAACCCGTTCCCGGCGGGGTGACGCCTCCGCCCGTGAAGTTGCCGCGATTCGCGCCAATCACCTGGAAGTAGTTGTTCATGCGCAGCCCGATCGGCGGCTGACCGGGGATGGTGCCCGGCCAGATGGCTTTGGGCCAAAGCTCGGCCTGCGCCGGAGCGCCCAGCAGCACCGGCGGGATCTTCAGCATCGACTCGTCATCGGTGGGGAACTTGAATCCCGCGTCCTTGAAAGCCTTGCCAAAATCGTTGAGTTTGGGGAAATCGATGTGGCAGGTGCTGCAAGAGGTGTTGTACATCCGTGAGAATGCTGGTATGGCATCGGCGTGCGGCGGGGTCGCCAGTACAACCACGACCACGGCCAGCATGGCCATGACGCCGAAAAAGACTGTTCTCCCGCGCTCAGACATTTCGCACTCCTTGCATGAAGTGTTGCGCCGGCTTTCGGCGCCCGCATCAAGAGCCCGCTTCATCTACGATCTGTGGGGACTGCTCGGCCCGGGAATCGCGGCACTGGTTGGCACCGCGCTGTGCGGTTTGCTCGCAACCAGTTTTGGTCACGAAAGGACACAGCAAATCGGCAGAGAGACATGGAATGTACACCAAGGGCATCGAGACACGCAATCGGCGCCCGAGGAGAAACCAGCGGTGACCGCCTCGCGGATAAGCCAGCCAGGCAAGCCGGTGCTGCGCCGAGATCGCCACACTCCCCGCGACGACTTTGCGGATCACGTTCTGCTCGTATGCCAATCAGCATTTCTTCTCGATCTCGCGAATGTAATCCTTCACCTGTGCGATCTGGTCGGGAGACAACTTGCTGCCGAAGTCCGGTGGCAAGGGCCCGAGCCGGGGGGAATTTCATTTCTGGCGTTCCTCCGGTTTGGCGTTGAGGAACGCGAACAGGTCGCCCAAGTCGTTCTGCTCCAGCTTGGGCCAGGGGATGCCCAGGCTTTGCGTTCGGCGGTACATCTCCGGGCCATCGCGCCACAGAGCGGTCGCCAGCATGACCGAATTGACGTGTCTTCCACCTCCACCGAGCGCGGGCCCGAGAGACGTGCCCTGCGCGTTCGCTCCGTGGCAGTGACTGCAGCCGCGCGACGTGAAGAGTCCACGGCCTGCCTCGACCGATCCATTGGGCTCGAAGTAACGCAAGCTGTTGAAAAAGGCCATCAGGTCCGCCATCTCCTGGCCACCGAAGACCGGGCGCTGTACGCCGTGGGCCTTCATCGCCTGATACATCTGCGGCGAGTGGTTCCACATGACCCCGGCAAACTGCACCATGCTTAGCGGCGGTTGCCGGCCGGCGCTAAGATCAGGCCCCGTGTGCCCACCCTCGCCCTGCAGAGCGTGGCAGACCACACATGATTTGCTGTTGAATAATTCCCTACCGTGCTTGGGATCAGCGGGAAGCAGTCTGTTTTCGGAACGCGGTCCGCCCACCACTTCCCGTACGTAGGCCAAAAGGTCGTTCATTTCGCTTTCTTCAAAGCGCGGCCAGGCCACTCCCACCTTGCTGATGTTCTTCTCCATCGCGGGAGCATGGTTCCAAAGCGCCTGTGCCCACTCGATCGGCGTATCGATGCCGGAGATCGTTGCCAAGTCCGGCCCGATCTTGCCGCCCTGGCCATGAACCGCATGGCACTGGATGCAACCCTTGGATTCGAACAGCCGCTGTCCTCGCGCTGCATCTCCCGGCTCATCCATGTAGCGGACCAGGTAGAGGAACGCGAAGAGATCGCTCATGTCGCCCTCCGTCATCGGAGCGGTTCGGAAGTCTTCCTTTTGCATCCGCTGCCACATCTCCGGTGCGTGGTTCCACATCGTGGTGACCAACTCCCCGAGATTCGAGCGCCCAACAGTGGTTACCCGGCCCAGATCGGAGGCGATGTGCCCGCCTGATCCGCTGATGGCGTGGCAATGCGAGCAGCCTTTCGCTTCAAAAAGGAAAGCACCATTGACGGGATCGCCTTCCAGAAAGGACTGGCTATGACCGCGTCTCTGTTGCCGCGCAAGCACGACGCCCAGAAGCGTCAGGGCGATGAGGGCCGTAACCAGCCAAAGTATCGGTCGGCGCCGCATGGGAGCCTCCGTGAACCGCGATAGATTCACGTTGCACGTTGCAGTTTGGTGGCCATGTCTGGAATGGCGAGCCAAAGTTGGAGCAAAAGTTGGTCCCCCGATCGGAGTGGCGCAGGGAGAACAGGCTCACATCCTCTGCAATGCAGGGACTAACGGCATGCTGGTGAAGGAACCAGGGCAGTCATCACCAATTGGCAACGGCGAGGCGGGTGCCGGCAGGGCGCGAGCGCTGGCGAAGGGATAGAAGTTAAGAATTGTCCGGTTCTCGTACACCCATAGGCTTTTTGGTTCGAAACACGCTGTCATCCAACTCGGGCGTCATTTCGCGCAGCTTGCGGTAAAGGGTGTCACGAGAAATGCCCAGCAAGGACGCGGCCTTGCGGCGGTTGCCATGTGTGAGGCGTAAGGCGCGCTGGATCGCCATGTGCTCCAACTGGTCAAGCAGGAGCGGTTGGTCGAGAGCGCGGCCGGCCACCACCGGCGGCGAAGATTTGTGCAACAGGCGCGCTAGATCCTTGTCCGTGACACTCTGGGGATCATCGCGCGACAGCGCCGCTGCGGCTTCCAGCAGGTTCTCCAGTTCGCGCACGTTGCCAGGAAATGGATGCTGCAGCAGTAGTTCCATGGCACTCCGTTTCAGCACGATGTCCCGATCGTAGCGCTCCGACAGGTTGCGGATGAAGTGCTGGGCCAGAACCAGGATGTCCTCTGGGCGGGCGCGCAGCGGCGGGACCTCAATCACCACGGTGGCGATGCGGAAATAGAGATCTTCTCGCAAACGTTCAGAGCGCAAGTCGGAGAGCGAACGGTTGGTGGCCGCGATGATCCGTACATCAATAGGGATGGACTTGGCGCTGCCGACCGGCCGTAGCTCCTTCTCCTGCAGCACGCGTAGCAGCTTCACCTGCGCGTCTTTCGGCATCTCGCCGACCTCGTCGAGAAAGAACGTGCCGCCGTGCCCGGTGACGAACAGGCCGGGTGTGTCGGCGTAAGCGCCGGTGAAAGCGCCGCGCCGGAACCCGAAGAGCTCGCTTTCAATGAGCTCGCCAGGAAGCGCACCACAATTGACCGCCACGAAAGGGGCCAAAGCGCGTGGGCTGGTGCCGTGGATGGCTCGCGCCAGCATCTCCTTGCCGGTGCCGGTTTCGCCCAGCAACAAGACTGACGCATCCGACTCCGCCGCCCTGCGTGCCAACTCCACGACCCGCTGCATCACCGGAGAGACGAACACCAGGGACTCGAACGGCGGATAGCGCTCGTGCAAGTTGGCTTCAAGTTGAGCCACGCGCGTGCGAAGCTCCATTATCTCCATCACGCGCCCCACCTTCTTGCGGACAGTATCGGGATCGAACGGTTTCGTCAGATAGTCTTCCGCGCCCCGCTTCACCGATTCGACCGCGGTTTCGATGGTGGCGAATCCGGTCATGATGATGACCGCAAGGTCGGGATTGTTCTGGCGCATTTGTTCCATCAGCGTGAGGCCGTCGTTAAGCGGCATCACCAGGTCGACAAGCGCGAGCACCAGGTCCGCGTTTGTCGCCTGGATCTCCCGCGCTTCGGCCGGCGACAGCGCCACTTCCACCGAATAACCTTCTTGTTCCAAGAAATGACGCAGGGTGTGCGCCAGGCTGGCATCGTCATCCACCACCAGGATCTTGCAGTGTTGCCGGACCCACTGTTTCACGGCTTCCCTCCGGCCGCCGTCTCCTGCCATAGCGGCAGCTCCACAATCGCGGTAGTGCCGCGCTGCGGCGCGCTATCGAAGCGCACCGAACCGCCGTGGTTCTGGAGAATGTTGCCGGCAATCGCAAGTCCCAGGCCGGTGCCGGTGCCGGGGGGTTTGGTGGTGAAGAACGGCTCGAAGATGTGAGGCAGAACCTCGCTGTCGATGCCGCAGCCATCATCCGCAACCTGCACTTCAATATGCTGCTGGTCCGGCTGCTCGCAGCGAATGCGGATATTGCCATCGGAGCGGACCGCGTCTATCGCATTGCTCACCAGAATAAGAAAAAGTGCTTCGAGCTGGTTGCGATCGGCGACAACCCGGGCGCCATTCAACCCTTCAAGATCCAAGCTCAGCCGGATACGCTTGGCCATAAGCTGCGGGGACAGGAACCCGGCGACAGCCTGCAGCGTCGCGGCAACCGCTTCCGGCTGCTTCTGCCACTGGCTAGCGCGGCTAAACCGCAGAAGCTGTTGGACGAAGTGCTGACAGAACATCATGCTGCTCTCAAGCCGTTCCAAGTCGGCCTGGAGCGAGCCCTCAAACTTGCCTTCACGGATCATCCGGACGCGAAGCAGCATCGAGGCCAGCGGCGTATTCAGGTGGTGAGCCGTGCCAGCAGCCATCTGCCCCATGGTGGTCAGCTTCTCGATCTGCAACAGCGTCTGCCGGAGCCGGACCCGCTCGCGGATGTCATTGGTGATTTCCAGGAAGTACTCCTGCTGTCCGGGGTCGCGGAATGGCAGCAGCGTGAGCTGCACGTCGAAGCACTTGCCGTCTTTCGTGCGCCGCTGGGTTTCTATCTCCAGGGACGGCGTGCCCGAGCGCACCTGGGACATCAGTTCCTGCAGCTCGGTGGCGCGCTCCGGCGGGACCGTCGGCATGGTGATCCCGAGCAGCTCCCCTGGGGCGTAGCCGTAGAGCTGTTCCGCCGCGGCATTGTATTCGGAGATGCACAGCGATTGGTCGAACAGCAGAATCGCACTGGGCGAGGAGTCCAGGATCGCGCGATAGCGTTGGCTCGAAAGCTGCAACTGCTGCTCTTTCTCTTTGCGCTCGCGCAGCACGAACCACGCCGCCCAGAACGCCAGCAGCATGGACACCGCGATCCCGCGGGTGATGTAGAGGTAGTGCAGGGTGACGTAGTTGAGGTGGCGGAAGAAACGGTTCTCGATCAGTTCCCACACCGCGAGCACTAGCGCGACCACGCTGATACTGGAGAGCGTCAGCGTCGCCCAGAACCAATTCCGCTGATGCCTGTGATGACCCATGCTGCCTTCCGGCGGAGGCCCGCGGCGAACGCGTACAGGATTGCACCAGGCCTCACATTGGTCAGTGACCTGGATCACAGAGGCATGTGCAATCTGCTGGTCAGTCTGAATTGGTCTGAATTTCGGACATGAGCGGTGATATCGGACACTGGGGGGCATGGCAGCCTGCGTAATTCCTGGAACGCTGTCTATCACGTCTCCCAATCTTCATCTGTATTACTCGTCGTCAAGGAGCCTTTCAGCCGCCGGCGTCGATTGAACGAAGTGCTCGCAACCGCCTCTGCTCTGTCGGCGTCATGCGGGCGCCGACGCGTTAACGATTGCGGCTGCTATTCAACCGGGGTAGTTATCAGACGACACAGAGCGATCGCGACATAGAAAGCCCACGGTTGAAGAACCCTTACGACCAGGTAAGTGATTGTAAGCAGGCCGGTCCCGAGCAGACTGCTGACGAAGGGGTTTTGTTAGACGCTCTAAGTACAAGGTATTGTTTGCAGTTATTGCAACATTTCCGGCTTGGATGCCGCTTTCGGGAATGACGCCGGAGCAGACCACTTCGCGGTTCGTGGATGGCGCTGGACGCCTGGTGGCGGTCACGAATCCACTCGGCCAGCGGATTCGCTATCAGTTTGACGCGCTAAATCACATGGTGAGCATCACCGATCCTCTGCGGGGGGTGACTTCTTTCAGTTACGATGGCAACGGCAATTTGCTTACCGTTACCGACGCCAACTACCACACTACGTCGTACAACTACGACAACATGAACCGGCGGATCACTCGGACGGACCCGTTGGGGCGAACGGAATCCTTCCAGTATGACCCCGGCGGCAACCCCGTACAGTTCACCGACCGGCGGGGCAAGGTGGCACAGTATGGCTACGACGCCCTGAATCGCATAACGTCGGCACAGTTCGGAGTGACGGCGCCGAACACTTACGAAAGCCAGATCACCTACGCGTACGATGCTGGCAACCGGCCAACGCAGATTTCCGATTCCGCCGCGGGCAACATCACGCCGCAGTTCGACGGTCTGAACCGGCTTATTCAAGAAACCACGCCACAGGGTTCTGTCAGCTATACTTACGATCTGGCTGGGCGGCGCAGCGCCATGACCGTGCAAGGGCAGCCATCGGTTTCGTATACGTACGACAATGGCAACCGGCTCACGCAGATTAGCCAGGGGACGACAGCGGTCAGCTTTGCTTATGATGCGGACAATCGGCGTACGGTGCTCACCCTGCCCAACGGCATCACGGGCGGCTACAGCTATGATCAGGACTCCAGAATTACGGGTCTCACCTATGCCCTGGGCTCGAACACGCTGGGTAATCTTACGTACGCTTACGACGCTAATGGCCGGCGGACGCAGGTGGGCGGAACGTTCGCACAGACTAACTTACCACAGGCCGTTACCGCGGCCAGTTACGACGCTGCCAACGAACTGTTGCAATGGGGCAGCAGCGCGCTCGCCTATGACAGCAACGGAAATCTCGTCAATGATGGTCAGAACCAGTACACTTGGAATGCGCGCAACCAGTTGGCGTCGATGTCCGGCAGCACAACGGCAGCGTTCCAGTACGACGCTTACGGCCGCCGGATTAACAAGACAATTGCAGGCGCGACGACTGGGTTCCTCTACGACCGTGCCAATGCCACGCAGGAGCTGTCGGGTACCACGCCGACCGCCAACATGCTTTCGGGGCATGTGGATGAAATCTTCATGCGGACGGACTCTACGGGAGCTTATTCGTTCCTGGCGGATGCGCTGGGCAGCACGGTGGCATTGGCGGACGGAAGCGGTTCGATTGCCACGGAGTACACATACGGGCCGTTTGGGAATACCAGTGCCTCGGGCGCGACGACCAGCAATGCCTTCCGGTACACTGGACGCGAGAACGACGACGGCTCCCTGTACTACTATCGCGCCAGATACTACAATTCTCAAATCGGCAGGTTCATCTCCGAAGACCCGATTCAGTTTAGGGGTGGAGTGAACTTTTACAGCTATGTCCAGAACAATCCGATCACGTTTCACGATCCTCTGGGTACGATCCCGTTCATTTCGTGCATTTACTACGCCTATATGTGCTCGGAGACTTCGCAACAATGCCGTCAGGACTTGGATCGTGCATCTGGGAATAACGATGCTAACCTTTGTCGGGGCACTCAATCCCCAAACCCCGACGATGCCTATTACAAGGTCTGTTTCCTAGAGAATTACTATTGTCAACAGATGCTTGCTACCTGTGGGAACGACGCCGCTACGCCTCGTTGATAAAACGACAATTGGTAACGGACCTCTGGACAATAGCCGGGTCCCCGACCCCGACTATGACCAGGAGAAGCTCGAAAGGTGCGGGAATATGAAACGCTCGCTAGTTGTGACCCTCGTAGGTATGGCCATGACGTTACTACTGCTTTCGCTAGGCATGAAGGTCCTAGTGACTCTAAGCCCGGACTGGGGAGCGCTAGTCCGGCAGGTGCCGAGAGGGCACGAATCTTTATGGGTCTCTTCAATGCACTTCTTTGAAAGTATGATCGCATTTGTATGCATCCCAAGTGCGTTGGTAGTCGGCTTTTTGGTAGGGCTGTTCTCTAGTAAGTACAAAGTCTTTTTCGCAGTTATTGCAACATTTCCGGCTTGGATGCCGCTTTCGGGAATGACGCCGGAGGGAGCTTTGGTAAGAATGCTGATCGCTGGCACTGCAGTTTTTGGTGCCTGGCTTTCTAAGAGAGCGGCACGTACGAGCCGTTTGGGATAACGCCTCTGACCGGCGGGACGGCCACGAACCGCCGGGTCCGTCCGGCCACATTGCAACGGTGGTTTTGGGTTTGTCAAAGCCATAATCCCGAGAAATCTCCTTGACAAGCTATAGTGGTAGTGATATTTATTACTAATGATTAATGACAATGAGCTAACTCGTTGCGGCTCAAGATTTTCCTTATAACTCCTTTGCTTTCATAGATCACGGTTGGTAATTATCCCTTGACATCACGTTCGGAATTTGCTATTCTGCGGACATTATGAACCGCAGACAGACAATTCCTAAGCACTTGCGGTACACGATCAATGACTTCAACCGCCAGTTCCCGGACAATGACGCCTGCATCGAACACCTCAAAGAGCAGCGTTTCCCCGGCGGAATTGCGTACTGCGGGAAGTGCCAGCAAGAGCAAAAGCATCACCGCATCAAGGGCCGTCCTGTGTACGCCTGCGATCTTTGCCTCACGCAAATTTCCCCGATGGCTGGGACCATCTTTGAGCACAGCAGCACTCCGTTGCGGCTCTGGTACTACGCCATGTACTTGATGGCTTCGACGCGCTGTGGAATCTCCGCTAAACAGATTCAGCGTGAAACCGGAGTGACCTATAAAACCGCATGGCGTATGTTCCGACAGATTCGCTCACTGCTGGGGAGCGATGACAAACTGGAGGGGCCTGCGACCGTCGAAATCGACGAGATGTATGTAGGCGGACGCACCAAGCGGTTGCACACAATGGAGAAGCCAAAGACGCCAGTAGTGGGCGCTGTAGAACGGAAGGGCGGACGTGTCATCGCCCGTGTTGCAACCGACACTAAGAGGGCTACGCTGCACGGATTCATCAAAGAGTACGTGCTTCCGGGCAGCGTGCTGTTCACGGATGATTATGCCGCTTATGACGGAATCGAGGGGCCGCATTATAGGCACTACCGCGTTCGGCACAGCGGGCGGGTGTACGTCACCGGCTCGCGCGGGCAGATTCACACTCAGACCATCGAAGGATTTTGGTCCCTCGTGAAGCGTGGCATCGGCGGCGTCTACCACTCCGTCAGCACGAAGTATTTGCAGACCTACTTGGATGAGTATTGCTTCCGCTACAATCGGAGAGAGCAGGGGAACTTGATTTTCATTTCGATGTTGAAGCGCGTTTCCGAGATGGCGGATTCGCCGCTCGCCTCAAGAGATCGTGGAACGCCTGTCGTGTAACAGGGCGCATTTTCCCAGCGATCTCTCTTGAGGGCCTTAAAATCTTGCGACTCGCAGCGGGTTCATCGCTCTTGTTGGCTTGGCGGCTCACTAGCGTATGCCCGTCCCTCTGGCGTCAGTTTAACACGATGCCGGAAAAGACGGGAGTGTGTCAGAGCACTCAGCTAGGGTTCGCGCTTCAGTCAAAAAATGGCTCGAAACCGGGGACGACAGTTTCTTCAACGAATTCAAGAATGCCCTGCAACAGCGGGCCGACGCTAAGCGGCTCCAAGTCTTTAGCCGCCGGATCGTCGAACGCTACGAAGATGGCAGCCTCTCCCTCCACTTTCACTTTGCGGAACCGAGCGGCGATGGCGGGCACATCCGTCCTAAGGCCAATACCTCCAAACACTGCGCCATCGCGCAATCCATCGCCGCCGAGAAAGGATCGCAAGAACGGGCCATCGGCATCACGCCACTCGATATTCGCGTCACGGGCGACAGCGGTGACCAGATTAAGTTCTTGGTGCTTGTCGATGTTGTGAAAATGAGCAAGTGTTCCGAGCGGTTCATTCCCACCGTGGTACGGCTGCAAACTCTCGATGAGTGCTTGAGCCTTTTCGGGCACGCCATCCAAGTTGCCACGTCGAACTGCGTCCTCAAAGAGCTTCGCCGTCCGGCTGATCGGGAATTGATTGCTTCTCCGGGGCTGGCCTCCGCCGCGAAGCACAAGCTGCCACACGACGTAATCCAGCGCACACCGGACGTTGAACAGAAAATCACCCACGACAACGGGGAGTCCATCGTGCGGCTTGGGCAGGTGCACTCGCAGCACGCCGAGCTTCGTATTGGCGTTCTCCTCGGCAATGAATTGGCACTTGCCGTACTGCGAACGCCGGAGCATCTCCATGACAGTCTGGAGATGTTCTTGTGCCCTGACCAGTTTGAGCCGTGCACCCGCTAGTGGGTGAGCCATAGCTGGACCCTATTGTAACACGTGAGGTCAAGGGATACTTACCTCACGGTTGGGATACCCCCGTAACTCTATGATTCCACAAGGGGGCGACCCAGGGGGGAGGGGTGGTATCAATGCCTGGAAAGCCGGTTCGCTGTGAACACGTCAAGAGCAACGGCGTGCGCTGCGGCTCGCCCGCACTGCGCGCCCAAACCTACTGCTACTTCCACAACAACCTGACCGGACCGCGGGTCAACGTTTTCCCGCTGCTGGAGGACGGCAACGCCATTCAGTTGGAGCTGGGCGAAATCATCCGCGCGCTGGTGGACGAGAGCATCGACACCAAGCGCGCCGCACTCGTCCTCTACGCGCTGCAGATCGCGTCCCACAACCTTCCTCACGTCAATTTCGAGCCCGGTCCGCGCAAGGTGGTCCTCGAACCTCCTCTTGAATGGCAGTGCCTGGCCAAGCCCCCGCAATCGGCAGCGCCGGAGCCGACGGCAGTTCCCAAGACCCTCTCGCCGCGGACTGGCAGCGATGTGTAAACTGTTATGCCCATGCCCGCAGAGTCGAAGCAATCCGAAGCCGCGTTATTGGGCCTGGCGCAAGCCTCCGAGCTGGTCCACGCCAAAAAGCTTTCCCCGGTCGAGCTGACCGAGGCGTGCCTGGCGCGGATTGAGGCGCTCAATCCCGAGCTAAACGCATTCATCACGGTGACCGCGGAGATGGCGCTGGGGCAGGCACGCGCGGCCGAAGCCGAGATTCAGCGCGGAAACTGGCGCGGGCCGCTGCACGGGATCCCGCTGGCATTCAAGGACCTCATTGACGTAGCCGGCGTGCCCACGACGGCGGCGAGCAGGGTGTTCGAGAATCGCGTTCCCAAGCAAGATGCCGAGGTGGTGCGGCGACTGAAGGCGGCGGGCGCAGTGATCGTCGGCAAGAACAACCTGCACGAGTGCGCCTACGGCGGCAGTGGCCTCATCAGCCGCTACGGGCCGGCGAAAAATCCTCGCCACAAAGACCGCACCACCGGCGGTTCTTCCTCAGGATCGGCGGCGGCTGTAGCTGCCGGGCTGTGCTATGGCGCGATTGTTTCGGATACGGCCGGTTCCATCCGCCTGCCGGCGGCGTGCTGCGGGGTGGTGGGATTCAAACCGACATACGGACTGGTGAGCGCGCGCGGCGTGATGCCGCTTTCCTGGTCGCTGGATCACGTTGGTCCCATGGCGCGCAGCGTCACCGACGCGGCGCTGATTCTTGCGGCGATCGCGGGTTACGATCCTGCCGATCCCACCAGCCGCGAGATTGCGGTCGAAGATTATGCGGCAGCCGTGCGCGCGCCTGCGCCCAAGTTCCGCGTGGGCGTGCCGCACAAATTCTTTTACGAAGATCTGGATTCCGAGGTGGCGCGCGTGATCGAAGCAGCGCTACGGGCCGTGGCCGGACTTGCGGCGGAGATGCGCGAGGTTTCAATCCCCGTGGATAACGACCGGACGGTGGCGAAGGCGGAGAGCTATGCCTGCCATGCGCCGAACCTGCCTCAGAACGCCGGCAAGTACGATGCGGAGACGCTGCGCCGCATCAATACCGGCGCCGACGTGAGCGTGCGCGACTATGTCGCCAAGCTGCATGAGCTGGAGTTGCTGCGCCGGAGCGCGGCGGAGATCTTCACAGACGTGGATGTGATCGTCACGCCGACCGCGCCGGTCCCGCCGCCGCTTGTGGCCGAGCTGCAAGCCGATATCTCGCGCCTGCGCGACCGCGAGCTGGTCATGCTGCGGAACACACGTCCATTCAACGTGCTTGGACTGCCGGCGATCTCAGTGCCATGCGGGGAGACGTCGGCCGGATTGCCGGTGGCACTGCAGATCGCCGGGCCCGCGGGCGCGGAAGCGCGGGTCTTATCGTTCGCGCGAGCATTCGAGAATGCTCGCTAATGCATCGTCATGCTGGGTCCGCTCCCCAACTTCACAAGCTCCCACATCTGCCAGAGGCAGCAGATGTGGGGCACGTAGGGGCATTCCACTTGTGGGAACGCAGTTTAGTCGTGGTCTCGGTCATGGTCCGGTACGGCCACAAAGGCAAACAATGCGCCCGTGGTTGCATCGAGCGCCTGGCCGACGATCTCGCCGCGATCGTTGATGTCATTCGCGAACAGCAACTGCGGCGAACCCGCAGGCACCAGCGTATTGAGGTCAGTCAGCTTGCCATTCTTCCAGATAAAGGCACGGCTGGTGGCGCCAATCGATTGCCCCACGACGACGCCTTCATCGTTGATCCCGAGGCCCAGGCTGATGGCATCTCCCGAGAGCACGCCCAGGTCCAGCGGAGGGCCGGTTTCCTTGCTCCAGAAGAAGGCGTGGAAGTTGGGATTGTTGGGATCATCGTTCGGCAGATCGGAAAATCCGGTGACCTGTCCGCGGTTGTTGATGGCGCCGGGAGTGTTCCACGCCTGGCCCCCGAGGCTGCCGATATTGATTGGCACGCCATCTTTCCAGACCACAGCGTGCCGCGCGCTGAACCTTCCTACCGCCTGGTCGCACAAGCCGGAGATGCCGGCCACCTCGCCTTGGTCGTTAATCGCGGTCGCCGCAGAATCGGGATCACCCGGCAGCGGATGCAGCGGACGCACCTCACCTCGGCCCGGTCCCCACTGCACCGCCAGAAACTGCAGCACTTGGTTGCGGCCGTCACAGGTTGGGTCGTGCACAGGAGTTTCGGCCCAGCCCACGACCTGGCCGAGGTGATTGGCACCGGCGGCGTAGCCGTTATCGCCTCCGAGGGTGGGAAGCGGGTACATCACGCCGTTCCGCCAGACGAAGCCCAGACAGATGTTTCCTGTCACCGTCGGGAAAAAGTCCGAGCAGCTCCATTGCTCGCCCAGCGGCTGCAGGGCCGCAGTCTCGGCGATGCCGACCACAGCGCGATCATTGTTGTTCGGCCATTCCACGGCGCTGTTCGGCCCGCCGAGTGTGCCGAGATCGATTTCGTGTCCGTCGATCCACACCACGGCGTGCTGCGTGGAGTTCCCGGGTTGGTTGGCGAAGCCGCTCACCCAGCCTACGCTGTTGATGCTGATGGCCGCGGCCGCGGTCGGCGACGCCAGCGGGACAATGCGGTAATGCTCTTGCGCCGCGATTGAGTTGGGGAGGGCAAACGCCGCTAAACAGACCATCGCGGTCAGGCAGGCGAATCTGCTGTTCTTCATATTGTGTTCTCCTGTTGGTGCTCGCCAGCCCGGGGGAGACCAGGTGCTGGTCGCTCACTGGCGACTGACCCGGTGGCCACGCGGCGCACTCGCCGGTGAAGATAGGTCGATTGGCGGGATGGGGTTGGACGCTAGCGGACGCAGATATTCGCGTAATGCGGTCCGAAAACGTCCAGCCCGGCCTTTGCGCCTGCACTATCATGGGTGGGCCAAACTATATGGATCTCGAGGTTTGTTCGCGGGCACGGCTGGCGCGGGATGCGCGCTTCGACGGCAAATTCTTCATCGCGGTGCTCACGACGCGGATCTATTGCCGTCCCATCTGCCGGTCCCGCACGTCGAAGGAGAGCAATGTCCGCTACTTTCCCACGGCTGCGGCAGCCGCTGCGGCCGGCTTTCGACCGTGCCTGCGTTGCCGGCCGGAGTGTTCGCCTGGAACTCCAGCCTGGCTGGGAACCCAGAACACGGTGGCGCGCGCGCTGCGGCTGATCGATGAAAGCGGTCTCGAAGATGGCGGAGTGGAAGCCCTGGCGGAGCGCCTGGGAATAGGATCGCGCCATCTCCGCCGCTTGTTCTTACGACACCTGGGAGCACCACCTAATGCGGTGGCTCAGACCCGGCGCCTGCAGTTTGCCAAGAAGCTAATCGACGGCACCAGCTTGCCCATGATCCAGGTTGCGGACGCTTCCGGCTTTGGATGTGTGCGGCGATTCAATGCCGCCATTCGCAAGGTCTACCATCGCAGTCCCACGCAGATCCGGGAGCTGGCGCGACACACGGCCATGCCGCCGGAAAATCAATATGTCTTTCGCCTGAGCTATCGCCCGCCTTATGACTGGAAAGGCATGCTGGCGTTCCTGGCGCCGCGTGCCACGCCGGGCGTAGAAGCGGTGATGGAGGACGCGTACAGGCGGTCCATTTCCTGGCAGGGGCATCACGGCTATCTTGAGGTTTCGGCGGACGAAAAGAGCGACGCGCTGGCGGTGCGCGTGCACTGGGACGATCCGCGATCGCTGTTCTACATCATCGCGCGCGTGCGCGCTATGTTTGATCTGGACGCGGATTGGCCGGCGATCATCCATAGCCTGAAGAGCGATCCCGGGCTGCGCCGGCAAGTGGAGGCGAATCCGGGGCTGCGCGTGCCACGCTGCTGGAACGGCTTCGAACTGGCGGTCCGGGCCATTCTGGGACAGCAGATCACGGTTGCGGGCGCGACCGCACTCGCAGGCCGTCTGGTGACCAACTTCGGACAGCCCTGCGCGTTAGCGGAGAATCTGACTCAGCTTTTTCCTTCACCCGAGATTCTTGCCCGCGCCGATTTCAGCAGCCTGCGACTGCCCGCAGCGCGCGGCGAAACTGTCCAGGCGTTGGCGCGCGCGGTCTGCGAGGGACAGATCAGCTTTGAGCGGATCGTGGACGCGGAATCGTTCCTGGCACGCCTGCAGGAAGTCCGCGGCATCGGAAAGTGGACGGCGCAATATGTCGCCATGCGCGCGCTGGGAGAGCCGGACGCCTTCCCCTCCGCCAACGTCGGTCTAGTGCGCGCGCTGGGCTTGCGGAGTTCCCGCGAGCTCGAAGAGCGCGCCGAAGCCTGGCGGCCTTGGCGAGCCTATGCGGCCATGTATCTGTGGAGCGCCGCCGGCTACAGCTCTCCTGCCGTCTGCCAGTTACGACCATGGGATAATGACCATGGCGATGGTCGTGAAAAAGATGGCGGCAAGCAAATTCAAAGTGCACTGTCTCGCGGTCCTGGACGAAGTGGCAGCCAAGCGCGAGCCGGTTCTGATCACTAAGCACGGCAAGCCCGTGGCCAAGCTGGTTCCCGTCAATGAGAAGAAAGATGACATTTATGGCTTTCTTGCCGGCAAGGGGAAGATTAAGGGCGACGTTGTTAAGCCTGCCCTTACGCTGAAGGAGTGGGGCAACCTGGCGTGATCCTGGTGGACACGCACGTTGTCCTGTGGCTGGCGTTCGAACCAAGCCGGCTTTCGACAAACGCGAGAGCGGCTATCAGGCGCGTGCGAGCGGCAGCGGCCTGGCAATTTGCGCCATAACCCTCCTGGAGTTGACCACACTGGCGCTCAAGCGCCGCGTTGAATTTAATATCAGTTTGGAATCTCTCCTGACCGAAGTGGAGACCAACTTTGTAGTCCTGCCCATTAGCGGCCGGGCGTGCGTGCGTACCCTCACGCTGCCAGCGGCTTACCCGAAAGATCCAGCCGACAGAATCATTGCCGCGACCGCCTTGGTGGAAGGTCTCTCGCTCACGGCGGATCAGGAGATTCGCCGATCGAAAGCGGTGCGCACGATTTGGTGATATTGAAAATGATAACGGGGAGGCCGTGCGGCCTCCCCGTTTTCGTTGCGCCGGCCTGGGAGCGCGATTATTGGGGTATGACAGGCCACTGCCTTATGAAGCCCAGCTACTCGGCGAACGGAATCGCCGGAACTTCGTGTTCGCCGCCGGCTTCCACGATTTCCCTGGCCTTGTTCGTCCCATACTCGAAGCCCTTGTCGAACGCCTTCAGGTTGAGGTCGGCGAAGTGCGGTGGCACGGAATCGGCGACGGCTTTGCGCAGCGCGTCGGCCTCCACCAATCCTGTGACCGCCGCGAAGAAGCCGACCATCACGATATTGAGCACCATGCGCTTGCCCAGTTCTTCGGCCAGGCGCGTGGCGGGCACGCTATAGACCTTGACGCCCGGTTTCAGATCGCCGATGCGCACCAGATCTTCCTCGACGATCAGGATGCCGTGTTCCTTCAGCTCTGGTGTGAACTTCGCGTAGGCCTCCTGCGACATGACCACGAGAATGTCCGGCCGGGCCACATAGGGATAAAGGATGGGCGCGTCGGAGAGGATGCACTGCGCGCTGCAAGCACCGCCACGGGCCTCCGGTCCGAAGCTCTGAGTCATGGTGGCGAAGCCGCCCTCGAAGACGCTGGCTGCCTTGCCGATGACGATGGCCGAGAGGATGACTCCCTGGCCGCCGAATCCTGCGAGTCGAATCTCGGTTAGCTGCATGCGCATTCTCCCATCTCCACGTATTCGTCGCCCAGGCTCTCCTGGAACTGGTGGACCATCAGCTCGCGATAGTCGGGGCGGTCGCGGTCTATGAACTTGCCTACGGCGATCTCGCCGGTCTTGGTGAGGCCGACTTCGCCGGTGGGCGCGCCGTTCCGCACCTTGCTGGCCTGCTTGTAGTACTTCATGGCATCGAGGCCGTCGCCCATCTTGTTGCGCCGCTGGTAGAGCGTAGGACACGGCGAGATGATCTCGATGAAGCTGAAGCCCTTCTTCTTGAAGGCTTCCTGCATGGAGCGCGCCACCTGACGGACGTGGAAGGTGGTCCAGCGCGCCACGTATACCGCGCCCGCCGCGTCCACAAGGTGCGGCAGGTTGAAGCCCGGCTCGAACGTCCCGTAGGGATTGGTGGACGTGGTGGCTTCCGCGGGCGTGGTCGGAGCGGTCTGGCCGCCGGTCATGCCGTAAATCAGGTTGTTAACGCAAATCACTTTCAGGTCGATGTTGCGGCGGGCGGCGTGGATCAGGTGATTGCCGCCGATGGCAGACAAATCGCCGTCACCGGCGTACACCACAACGGTCAGGTTAGGGTTGGCCAGCTTCAGCCCGGTGGCAAAGGGGATGGCGCGTCCGTGAGTAGTGTGGAACGAATCCAGCTCGAGGTAGCCGGCCACGCGCCCGGTGCAGCCGATGCCGGAGACCACCACCAGCTTGTTGAGGTCAGCCTTGGAATCGATGAGGGCGCGGGTGAAGCAGTTGACCGTGGTCCCGATGCCGCAACCCGGACACCAGATGTGAGGCATGCGGTCGCTCCGCAGAAAAGGCTCGACCGGGTTCGAACACTCGGCGCATTCGAAATCGACTTCTTCATTCATCGCAACGCCTCCTGGATGGCTTTCAGGATGTCTTCGGGCCGGTGGACGCCGCCCCCGGCGTGCGGCACCAGAACCGTCTTGACTCCAGCCGCGGCGCGCTCGACCTCGCGCGAAATCTGTCCCAGGTTGAGTTCGGGTACGACGAACGCCTTGGCGCGCTTCGCCAGTTTCTTGATGAGTTGGTCGGGGAAGGGCCACACGATCTTCAGCCGCAGCTTGCCGACCTTCAAACCCTTGGCGCGGGCCGCGTCGATGCCACGCTGCGCGACGCGGGAGGTGATCCCGTAAGAGACCACCACCACGTCGGCATCGGCTGTGTTGTCCTCTTCGACCAGTACAAGATCGTCGGCGGCCTTGCGGATTTTGTCCTGCAGGCGGCCCACCAGCTTCTGCTGTGCACCTACCGTCATCGCCGGATAGCCGCGCTCATCGTGGGTCAGGCCGGTGATGTGGAATTTGTAGCCTTCGCCGGCGTGCGCCATTTCCGGAACCAGGCTGCCGTCACCGTTGCATTCGTACGGTTTGTAGGTGCCGAGAGCTTTGTGGGTCTTGTGGCGCGGCTCGACTTCGATCTGGTCAGCCGGCGGGATGATTACCTTCTCGGTCATGTGGCCCACGCACTCATCCATCATGAACATCACCGGCACACGGTATTTCTCCGAGAGGTTAAAGGCGATGATGGCGAGGTCGAAGCACTCCTGCGGCGAGTTGGGACACAGCGCGATGACTTCGTAGTCGCCGTGCGAACCCCAGCGCGCCTGCATCATGTCGGATTGCGCCGGCAGCGTGGGCAGCCCGGTGGAGGGTCCGCCGCGCTGCACGTCCACGAACACGCACGGCGTCTCGGTCATGATGGCATAGCCGATGTGCTCCATCATCAGCGAGAAGCCCGGCCCGCTGGTGACAGTGAAGGCCTTGGCGCCGCCCCAGACCGCGCCCTGGATCGCGATCGAAGAGGCCAGCTCGTCTTCCATCTGGATAAATGTGCCGCCGACTTTGGGCACGCGCGCGGCGAAGCGCTCCACCACTTCCGTCGAAGGCGTGATGGGATATCCGGCGGCGAAGCGTGCTCCGGCGGCCAGCGCGCCTTCACAGCAGGCGTGGTCGCCGTCGAGGAAGTGGACGCCGGTCAGGACGCCTGCAGGATCAGCTTTCATGAGCGGCCTCCTTCGGCTCGGATTTGTCACCGGCCTTGTAGCCGAAGATGGCGAAGTCCGGGCAGTACATGCCGCACAGATCGCAGCCCGAACACTTCTCCGGGTTGACCATGTGCGGCGGGTGATAGCCCTTGGAATTGAACGCCGGCGAGAGCGCCAGCACCTTGGTGGGACAGAACTCAACGCAGAAGCCGCAGGCCTTGCAGCGTTCCACGACGATCTTGACCGTGCCTTTTGCCATGAAAGCTCCTTTCGCTCCGTCGCAGCCAAAGGTCGGTGAGCCGGAGGCCCCAACAGCGGAGCATGTTTGGATCGGAAGGCCTTGCGGGTAGCGACCACACACGGTCGAGCCAGATTGTCGCCCCAGAGACAGGCGGAAGGGAGTGACGGAGATCACATAGATGCGTGAGGAGTGACCAAGCCGAAGTCGCGAGTCGTGAGCCCTTGGAACCTGCTTGCGACTCGCGACTCACGACTTACGACTAGCTTAGGCTAACTGCGCCATATTCCGCGAACGACATCGGCTTCTCAACCATTAAGTCCAAATCGGGCTCGCATCATGCCTATAACTAACTGATGATAAATGACTTAACTAAGGCGACCGATGGCAGCCAGCGTGCCCTTCTTATCCTGGCCGGGGAATCGGGAGTGGTCCGCCGATACCACGACCGGGAGGCCACCATGATTGCCGATACGACACAAAACGCCGCGCTGCTGGGTGTGCTGGGGTGGCGGCTGGTGCGGCTGATCGAGACCCACTCTGACCAACTGGCGCGGGGGCTGCTGGATCGCATCGAGAACAGCGAGCGCTGCCGCGAGTTCGTCCAGAAGGTCCCGCCGGAGGATTTGAAGCAGAAGGTGTACGAGATCTACCACCACCTGGGACAGTGGCTGCTGACGAAGACCGAGCACGACGTCGAGCATCGCTACATCGCCATCGGCGAGCAGCGGGCGGCGCAGGGCGTGAGCCTCAGCCAGTTGATGTTCGTCATTGTCGCCACCAAGGAACACCTCTGGGAGTATGTGACCCGGGAAGCGATGGCCGACCGCCCGGTGGAAATCTTCCAGGAACTGGAGCTGTTCCAACTGGTCGAGCAGTTCTTCGATCGCGCCGTGTACTTCGCCGCCATCGGCTACGAACGCTATCAGGCCGCCCAGAAGAAGTTGGCGAGCAATTAGGGAAGGGCCCTTTGGCTTGGATGGACTCATACCGCACCAAGGTGATGTCGGCGCGCGAGGCGCTGCGCTGCGTGGAGTCGCACATGCGGGTGTACATCCAGCCCGGCTGCGCCGAGCCGGAAACGCTGGTGGGCGCCCTGATTGAGCGCGGGCCCTGCGTGCGCGACGTGGAGATCGTGCACCTGCTGACCATGGGCCGCGCCGACTACATCGCCCCGGAGATGGCCGGGCACTTCCGCCACAACGCCATGTTCATCGGCGCCAACGTGCGGGAAGCGGTCAACGACGGCCGCGCCGATTACACTCCGATCTTCCTCAGCGAGATCGAGTCGCTGTTCGAATCGGGCGAGATGCCGATCGACGTAGCGCTGATCCAGGTGTCGCCGCCGGACTCGCACGGCTTCTGCAGCTTCGGCGTGGGGGTGGATACCACGCTGACCGCGGCCAAGAAGGCTCGCTTCGTCATCGCCCAGGTGAATGACCAGATGCCGCGCACCTACGGTGACAGCTTCATCCACGTCAGCGACATTGACGCCCTCGTGGAAAGTACCCGGCCGCTGTGTGAGCTGCCCAGGCACGAGATCACCGATCTGCACCTGGCCATCGCGCGCAACGTGGCCACTCTGATCGAGGATGGCTCGACCATCCAGATCGGTATCGGCGGCATCCCCGACGCCGTCCTGCTCTACCTCAGGGACCGCAAAGACCTGGGCATGCACACCGAGATGCTCAGCGACCACATGATTCCGCTGATCGAATCGGGCGTCGTCAACGGCCGGCGCAAGACGCTGCACCCGCGCAAGGTGGTGCTGGCCTTCGCTCTGGGCACCAAGAAGCTGTTCGACTTCGTCAATGACAATCCGATCTTCGAGTTTCACCCCAACGCCTACACCAATGATCCGGTTCTGATCGCCCAGAACGACCGCATGGTGGCCATCAACTCGGCGCTGCAGGTCGATATCACCGGGCAGGTCTGCGCCGACTCCATCGGCACGTATTTCTACAGCGGCATCGGCGGGCAGGTGGATTTCATCCGCGGAGCGACCCGCTCCAAGGGCGGCAAACCCATCATCGCGCTGCCCTCGACGGCCAAGAACGACAACATCTCGCGCATCGTGCCTACGCTCGATCCCGGCGCCGGGGTGGTGACCTCGCGCGGCGCCGCGCACTATGTGGTCACCGAATTCGGCGTTGCCTATTTGCACGGGCGCTCCATCCGGCAGCGGGCGGAAGCGCTGATCCAGATCGCTCATCCCGACTTCCGCAACGAGCTTTACGAATACTGCGAGCGCACAAAATGGCTGAACAGCCACGCGCTCGCCGAGGTGAGGTGAGAGACATGGCCGAACCACGCGGGTCTGTCGAGATCAGTCAGGACGAGTGCAAGGGCTGCGGGCTGTGTGTGGATTCCTGCCCGCCGAAGTGTCTGGAACTCGTGCCGGAGCTGAATGCGTACGGCATCCATCCCGCGCACTACACCGGAGAGAAGTGCACCGGCTGTGGCATCTGCTTCTACTGCTGCCCGGAGCCGGGCGCGATCACCGTGTTGCGCATTCCGCCGGCAAAGGTCGTGAGCCAGGAGGTTTCCCGTGCGGCAATTGTGTAAGGGCAATGTCGCGGTGATCAAAGGCGCCATCCAGGCAGGATGCAGCGCCTATTACGGGTATCCCATCACGCCGGCCAGTGAGATCGCCGAGGCGGCGGCGCTCTACCTGCCGCAGGTCGGCGGCACCTTCGTGCAGGCGGAGAGCGAGGTCGCATCGATCAACATGGTGTACGGTGCGGCTTCGGCCGGCATACGCGTGATGACCGCGTCCTCGGGCCCGGGGCTGAGCCTGATGCAGGAAGGCATCTCCTATCTCGCTGGCTCGGAGCTGCCCTGCGTGATCGTCGATGTGGTGCGCGGCGGCCCGGGGCTGGGCAACATCGCGCCCGAGCAAAGCGATTACTTCGCTATGGTGAAGGGCGGCGGGCACGGCAACTACCGCAACCTGGTGGTGGCGCCGGCCTCGGTGCAGGAGATGGCCGACCTCACCATGCTGGCATTCGACCTGGCCGATAAATATCGCAATCCGACCGTCGTGCTCACCGATGGCTTCATCGGCCAGATGATTGAGCCGCTGGAGATCGAGGACCGGCAGATCCTTCAGCCGGAGAAACCGTGGGCGGTGACGGGCGTTCGCGAGACGCGGAAAAACCTGGTGACCTCGATCTATCTCGAGACCGATGAGCTGGAAGCGCATGTCCGCCATCTCGCCGAGAAGTACCGCCAGGCGCAGGAAGAAGAACCGCGCCACGAGCTCTATCTGGCGGGCGACGCCGAAGTGCTCGTGGTCGGCTACGGCATCGTGTCGCGGGTGCTGCGTTCGGTGGTGGAGCAGGTACGCAGCTTCGGGCTGCGCGCCGGACTGTTCCGTCCCATCACCCTGTGGCCGTTCCCCTCGAAGGCCTTGGCCGCGGCGGCGGCGCGTTGCCGCTCCGTGCTAGTGGTAGAGCTGAGCACAGGACAGATGGTAGAGGACGTACGCCTGGCGCTCGATGGGCGCGTGCCGGTGGATTTCTACGGACGCAGCGGCGGCAATGTGCCGGGGCCAGATGAGATCCGCGACCGGCTGTTGGCGAAGGCCGCCGAATTGGTAGCAGTCGGGTAGGAGGAAGCGTGTCGGAATATCAAGTAGTGCACGCGAAATCGCCAGTCTTTTTCGATCACTACGAGCGCAAGTCCGACCTGCAGCATCAGACGCACTACTGCCCCGGCTGCGGGCACGGCGTGGTTCACAAGCTGATTGCCGAGGCCATCCAGGACCTGGGCGTGCAGGATCGCACCATTCTCATCAGCCCGGTCGGCTGCTCGGTGTTCGCCTACTACTACTTCGACGTGGGCAACGTGCAGGCGTCGCACGGGCGGACGCCGGCGGTGGCGACCGGAGTGAAGCGGGCGCGGCCAGACAGCATCGTGCTCGCCTACCAGGGCGACGGCGATCTGGCGGCCATCGGCACTGCCGAGATCGTGCACGCCGCCAACCGCGGCGAGAAAATCACCTGCTTCTTCGTCAACAACGCCATCTACGGCATGACCGGCGGACAGATGGCGCCGACCACGCTGGTGGGCCAAACGTCCACTACCTCGCCGTGGGGCCGGCGGCCGTCGAATGAAGGCTATCCGCTGCGCGTCTGTGAGTTGCTCGCAACACTGGAAGCTCCGCTCTACATCGAGCGCGTGGCGCTTTCCGACAACAAGAACATCATGCACGCCCGCCGCGCCGTCCGCAAAGCCATCGAGAATCAGGTCGCGGGGCTGGGATTCTCCTTGGTCGAGATTCTTTCGCCGTGCCCGACGATCTGGAAGATGGACCCAGTCGAAGCCCGCCGCTGGGTTGGCGAGGAGATGATCAAAACCTTTCCGCTGGGCGTCTTTCGCGATCGCAAGACCGCGGTGCCAATCACGACCGTGCCGCAGCACCCGGTGGCGGAAGTGCTCGAGCTAGAAAGCGAAGCCGCGGCCAAGCCAGAAAGCGCGCACCATCGGCACGTGCATGAAGCGACGGTGAAGGTCGCGGGCTTTGGCGGGCAGGGCGTCCTGCTGCTCGGCCAGTTGCTGGCCGAGATGGGAATGCTCGAAGGCCTGGAAGTGAGCTGGCTGCCCTCCTATGGCCCGGAGATGCGCTCCGGCAGCGCGCATTGCCATGTGTGCTTGTCGCGGCAGCGCATCGGATCGCCGCTGGTGTCGCATCCGGAAGTGCTGGTCGCCATGAACGAACTGTCGCTGCGCAAGTTTGCGCCCGAGGTTCAGCCCGGCGGCCTGATCCTCTACAGCCACGATGCGCTGCCGGCGAACTTCGAGGCGCCGCCGCAGGTGCGCGCCATCTGCGTGCCGGCCTCCGATATCGCCGACCGCATCGGCTCGGCCAAGGTGGCCAACGTGGTGATGCTGGGTGCGCTGCTTTCAGAGACCGAGTGCCTGCCTCCGGAGACGGCGCTGGCGGTGCTCGAACACAAGGTCAAGAATCCGGCCATGCTGGAGTTGAACCGCCGCGCGCTGGAGGCCGGACAGCGCTACGACGAACGGGAGATCCATGTGTCGCTCTCCCAGCCGGATGGATTCGCGTATTAGACCGCCGCGGATTTACGCGGATCAACGCGGATTTGAAACCAAAACGCGGAGAACGCAGAGACCGAAGAGACCCGAAAGTTTTCGTAAGAGATCACGTGTCAGGGCACGACTCTAAGTTGTGCCAAAGGAGATTCAAAGGAAGCGGGGGGACCTTAGCCCCTGCGTAAACCGGGATTCATAACAGTTGTTTTTCATAACGGCCGAAGCGGGCCATTCATCGATACCCTCCGCGCCAGTGCAA
Organism: uncultured Acidobacteriota bacterium; assembly: GCA_963808725.1. Lineage (GTDB taxonomy): Bacteria > Acidobacteriota > Terriglobia > Terriglobales > Acidobacteriaceae > JAHFUA01. The sequence goes on from CAWEGO010000001.1 coordinate 753,413, forward strand.
GGCGTACCGCTTCGGCCGGCTGTTTTTGGTCGGTAGTCGTTAGCCGTTTGTCGTCATCCAGCCCACCGACCAATGACTATCGACCAACGACTTGACGGCCGAACGTAAGATAGAAATACATCTATATTCATGCCTGTCGATACCAAAGCCGGCGAACTCATCGACCTGCAGCTCAAGGCGCTGGCCGACCCCACGCGCCGGAGGATGGTCGAGCTGCTACGATCCGAGGGCGGCTGCTCGTGCGACCTGGTCAGCGCCGCCGATCCCGGCCTCTGCGTCTGCGACCTGGAGAGCAGGCTCGGACTGACCCAGCCCACCATCACCCATCACGTGCGGATTCTGCGTGCCGCCGGCCTGATCCACACCCGCAAGATCGGACGCTGGCTCTACTGCCGGCGCAACGAAGAGGGGCTCGACCGGCTGGGCGAGTGGCTGCGCAAGTTGTAAGGCAAAGTTGTTTGCGACGCCGGCGATCCCACCCGATTCCAGGGATACCTTTCCCGGCTTTGATGCATCGAAGTACGCGTGCCACTTCGTCCTCAGTCTACTGCCGCGTTCTTGATGCCACCCAATGCGACTCTGCCCAAGCTGATGGAAGCCGCGCGCTCCTGCAAGGCATGTGACCTGTGGAAACATGGCACGCAGACCGTGTTCGGCGAAGGCGCTCGCCATGCGCGGGTGATGTTCGTCGGTGAGCAGCCGGGCGACAAGGAAGACCTGCTGGGCAAACCCTTTGTCGGGCCGGCAGGCAAGCTGCTCGACCAGTGCCTGGAGGCCGCCGGCATCGATCGCACCCAGGTGTACGTTACCAACGCGGTGAAGCATTTCAAGTGGGAGCATCCACGAGAAGCCGAACGCTCTGGAGATCACCGCCTGCCGCCCCTGGCTGGATGCGGAGATCGCCGTGGTGCAGCCGCAGGCCATCGTCTGCCTGGGCGCCACCGCCGCCCAGTCGCTGCTGGGACGCGACTTCAAGGTCAGCGAACAGCGCGGCCGATTTGTGTCCTCGCCGCTGGCGCCGCTGGTGATGGCCACCGTCCATCCGTCTTCCATGCTGCGCGCACCGGATGACGAAACCCGCCATCGCGAAATCGAGCGCTTCATCGCCGACCTCAAAGTTCTAGCCCGCGCCCTGCGGGAGCGCCGGGCGGCGTAGAATAGGGGATTCCAGGAGGCGCTCCATGGAACCCCGCAATCTTCTCCAGTCGTTCAAGGACAGCCTGCTCAGCAACGCCACCGTGAAATCGGTGTACGGCGATCCCGTCACCTTCGGCGACCGTACCATCGTTCCCGTGGCGCGCGTGGCGTACGGGTTCGGCGGCGGATTCGGCAGCCGCCTCAAAGCCGGAGAGTTGCCCGCCGCCCTGACGGGCGACGTCGCTCCGCGCGCGCCCGGCGACGAGGCTGGCGGAGGCGGCGGAGGCGTCGCCGCCATGCCCCTCGGCGTGGTGGAGATCACTCCCAACCGGACGCGCTTCATCCGCTTCGGCGAAGGCCGGCGATTGGCCGCGGCTGCGGCCATTGGACTGGCGGCGGGCATTTGGTTCGGGCGGAGAAGGAACGGACACTAAGAGTACCCAGTACCGAGTTGCGAGTACCGAGTACCGTCCCATAAATCCGCTTCTTTTAGGGAAATGTCATCCTGAGCGAAGCGAAGGAGCTACGCGCCTTTTACCCAGCCCGGGAAGCGGTCGCGAAGGACCTTGGTTTATTTCAATTCCCGCCTAACCCTCAGAAAAGCGCCAGTTGCTGGTTTTCCTCGGGCAGAGGATAGTGGCGTTCGTAAATCCGCGTGGCCTGCTCGCGCGCCGCGAATCCGTGCTTGCGGCGCAGCGCGGCCATCAGGCTTGAAATCCGCTTGCGATACGACGCTGGCAGAAAGGCGCGGCTGGCATATCGCTTCCTGTAGCTCTCCACCAGGCGCGGGAACTCCTTTTCCAGGAACGGCAGGAAGATGCTCGCCGAGCAGGGCTTCAGGAACAAGGGATTGGCGAAGATGTAGCGCCCGCCGGCCTGGCGCGTTGCGCCCACCAGCGCGTCCAGCGATTGGGGATCGTCGGTGATGCCGGGCACCACCGGCGCGCAGATCACGCCCGCCGGCACGCCCGCCTCATTCAGCTTGCGGACGGCTTCCAATCGCAGGTCGGGACGCGGCGCCCGCGGCTCCAAAATGCGCGCCAGCCCCACATCCAGCGTCGTGATGGTGAGGTTCACGTAAAGCTGGTTTCTCTCCGCGATCTTGCGCAGCAGCTCCGCGTCGCGCAGCACCAGGTTCGATTTGGTGACGATACTGATCTCGAGCCCGGCGTGGAGCACCAGTTCCTCCAGGATGGTGAGCGTGATCCCGTAACGCCGCTCCGCCGGCTGATAAGGGTCGGTGGCGGTGCCGATGGCGATCTCCTCTCCGCGTTTTACTTTCTTCAAGTCCTGGCGCAGCAGCCACGCCGCCTGCTGCTTGACAAAAATCTTGCGCTCGAAGTCCACCCCGTCGCGCATTTCCATGAACTCGTGGGTGTAGCGCGCGTAGCAGTACTTGCAGGCGAATTCGCATCCGCGGTAAGGATTGATGGTCCAGGTAAAGGGCATGCGCGCCGAAGTGCAGCGATTGAGCAGCGACTTGACCGGCAGGGTGAAGTATTCGACCTCGTGCCCTCCAGAGATGGACTCGCCCTGCGCCGCCAGCCGCGCGATGCCCACCAGGCGCGGCGCCGGCGGCGCGAGCAAGGAAAGAGAATCGGCAAGAGGTGAAGGCATGGCTGGGCCGGTAGTTCGCTTTTTATTCGTCTACAAAGAAGATAATTGCTGGCAGCGGCGCTGTCAAGCCGGCCCTTTCGGCTGTCAAAATCGGCTACGGGTGTCCCTCGGTATTCGGGACCACGACTCCGCCTTCGATCTTGGGGATGCCGAAATGTCCGCCGAGATGGGAGAGGTCGAGCGGACTGATGGACCCGGAAACCACGATAAAGTTGACCTCATTCGCCTTAGCCTGGAGAATCGCGACGTTGCTGATCGCGTTATTCTCCAAGCGGATCCAGAGATCGGTCACTCCTGGGCTTCCGTCCTTCTCATGGTTGTTCACCAGCTCTTTCCAGCCGGCCCGGTGGTATTCCTCTTTCACCGAGTTCAGAGCCGCCGGATCATACGTCCACGGTCCCGGAAAATGGTAGCTGTGGACCGAGAGCCCGTTCACGCCGGCGATCACGCGGCGGAGGTCTTCGTTGTCCTTGTCCAGCTTGGAGACAAATACCAGCATGTCGTGGTCCAGCGTGAACTCGGTTTTCGAGGACGCGCTTTGCCGCAAGACCTGAATACCCTGAGGAATCCAATCGGCCTGCTGCGCCTCGGCCAATGTGGCTGCGGAAATGGTGATCACGACGGCAAAACAAACGTGCGACAACCTCATAATAGAGCGCCTCAATCGTCAGACAAAATGCAAGTGCGGATGTCAAAGAAGATGCCAGGCGAACACAAGTGGTTGTATTGCCTGGCAGGTCAAACGCGATTCCGACTTCTGCCCCGGAGCTTCATATCGCCACCAGACGCTCTCTGCCTCGTCCCAGTGCACAATGCCAATCGATGCGCTCCGGCCAAGGTTACGTTAGGGAACTGCCGGAGACGCGGTGGGAAGCCAATCTGGTGGCCCTTTACCCCATCCACATCTGCCCTAAAGTGTGCTCCGAGCGCTGAGAGATGTATCAAACTGGAGCTTGCCACTTTGGGCGGCATTGCGATAACGCCTTCCGCCAGAGGGGTGAAAGGTTGAACACCATGAAAACCATTTTCCTGATACCGCTGCTGTTGTTGTTGGGCGTTGGAGCTTTCGGGCAGATCGGAGGCGGAAGCCCGCAGATGGAAAGCGTGTGGACCCCGCCGGACCATGCGCTGCACGCCGAGCCTCACGCCATGAGCGCGGAACACGATTTGCGAGAACATAGCGGCGTTTCCATGGCGCGGGGCGAACTCCCAGCATGGGAGGTTCTGAGACCGGCAGAGGAGATCCCGCTCGGCGACGTAGCGCGGGATTACCGTAGGGAGCACGCGTCGGCCAGGAGAGCGCGCATCGTGTGGGAGCAGGTTGGAAACTGAACTGCCGGGTGGCCCACCCTACCACGCCGAATAAGCAGAGGCCTTCATCCCACCATGGATCCCGAGGGTGCCCCATCCTAACGTCGTGCTGTTCGACGTTAGGGTGGGGTCTTTGACTTTCGTCTTCGCGGGTCCGCAGAATGGTATATATCGGCTAACGATATATAGCCGAACGTCAAAATCCCCACCCTTGGCAGGAGACCAGAGCTATTTCCTCTGCGAACTGGTGGCCGATTTTCCCCCGCCTGGTGGCGGCGGGATGGTGATGTCCCATTTGGCCACCGGTCCCTGCGACGCGAGCTGATTGCCGATCTCTTCCGGATTCCCGACCACCAGCGTCGCAAACTGCTCCGGATGAATGTACTTCTTGGCCACGCGGGCGATGTCTTCCGCGGTGGTCTTCTCGATGCCAGTGCGGTAACGCTCGAGGAAGTCGAGCGGGTAGCCGTAGTACTCGTAGGCCATCTGCTCGTGCAGCACCTTCTCTTTGGAATCGAAGTTGAAGATGAAAGCGTTGAGGATGGTTTCTTTGGCGGAGCGCAGCTCGTCGCCCTTGGGCGGATCGTCCATCAGCTTCTGCAGTTCCTGCTTCAGGCCGGCGAGGGCCTCGGCGGTGGTTGCGCTCTTGGTGCCCATGGCGAGGCGGAAGATGCCGCGGTGATCGTACGCGGCGCCAATGCCGCCGCCTACGGCATACGCCAGTCCCTTTGCGGTGCGCAGGTCCTTAATCAGCCGCGAGGAGAAGCCGGCGCCGAAAGCGTAGTTCATCACCTCGACCGCGAAGTAGTCGGGATTGTTGCGCTCGATGCCCAGGCTGACCATCTGGATGTCACTCTGGTTCACATCCTCCTTGGGGACAAAGTACAGCTCTGGCTTTTCCGGAGTGAACGCGATCTCCGGGCGCGGCGCTTCCGGTCCTTTCGGCCATGAGTCAAAAGCCTGGCGGATGCGCGCTTCCATCGCCTTGGAATCGAAATCCCCGACTACACCAAAAATAATGTTGTTGGGGTGGACGAACTTGTGGTGCCACTCGACGAGATCCTCGCGCTTGACGGCGGCGACGGTCGCGTACTCGGGGAAGCGCGCATACGGATTCTTGGGGCCATAAGCGAGCTGGGTGGAGACGCGGCGGGCGATGTCGCTGATATCGTCGTTGCGGCGCGCGATCTCGGTGTTGAGCTGGTATTGGGCGAGCGCGATTTTGTCTTCGCGAAACGCCGGGTGTTCGAGCACGTCCACGAACACTTTGAAGACATCATCGAAGTCCTGCTTCAGCGCGCTAAAGCTGATGGTGGTGGAATCGACGGCGCCGTCGGTCTCCACCTTGGCGGCGCGCGCTTCCAGGAAGTCGTCGAGTTGGTCGCCGGTCTTGTCCTTGGTGCCGCCGGTGCGCCACACGTCGCCGTAAATGTCCACCAGTCCCACCTTGGCCGCGGGCTCCAGGATGGCGCCGCCGCGGACGCGCATGACGCCGTCGATGAGCGGCAGCTCATGATCTTCCTGCAACAGCAGCACCATGCCGTTCGGCAGCACCACCCGCTTGGGAATCTGGGGATGGAACTCGGGCAGCGGCGGCGTCTTGATCTTTTGCAGTTCAGGATCGGCTGGCGCCGTCGGTGATTTCTGCGCGTGCGCGGCCAGAAGCGACATCATCATTACGAGAACGAGGAGAGCAAAACTCATTCGCTGTTTCATTGTTCTTTCTCTCCCTGGGGGTTGGATGACCCCGGAATGGTCTCGATGATGCCCACAGTGCGATTGGTGGGCAAAAAGGTTTTGTTGGCCACGCGGCGGATGTCCTCTTTGCTGACCTTGTCGATGCGATCTACTTGGCGGAACAGCTCACGCCAGTCGCCATAGCGGAGCTGGTAGAGCCCGAGCTGGAAAGCCATCCCTGCATTGTCGGCGAGCCCGCGAATGAGGTTGGCCTTGGCGCGAGTCTTCACCATCTTCAGTTCTTCATCGCTGACGTCGGTAGTTTTCAGCTTCTCGATTTCCTCGTGGATGGCCTTGCGCATCTCCTCAGGCGTGTGCCCGGGCAGCGGAACGGCGTCGAAGGCAAACAGGTGCTCGTATTTGGTGCCGGGAAATCCGCTGAACCCTTCCGCTTCCGCCGCGATCTTCTCGTCCCGGACCAGCGCGCGGAACAGCCGGGAAGTGCGCCCGTTGGACATCAGGTCGGTGATGGCATCGTAGACAGCATCATCGGGGTCGCGGTAGTTCGGACGATGGTAGCCCTCGAGATAGAACGGCTGCGCTGTCTCGCGCAGCTCGACCTCGCGCTCGGAGCGCTGCTGCGGCTCGGAGGTGTGCACCGGAGCGGGCTGCGGACGCGTGGGCAGACGTCCGAAATACTTCTCGGCCAGCGGAATCACCTCGGCGGGAGTCACGTCGCCCACGATGGCCACCACCATGTTCGAAGGCACGTAGTAGTGGTCGAAGAAAGCCTTGGCGTCGGTGGCGGAAAAATAATAAAGGTCGGAGTAGTAGCCGATCGTCGGTCGGTGGTAGGGATAAGTCGCGAACGAGCCGCCCAGAAACTGTTCGACCAGACGGCCGATGGGCTGGCTGTCGGTGCGCATGCGGCGCTCTTCGACCACCACGTCGCGCTCCTTGTAGAACTCGCGCATCACGGGATGCAGGAAGCGCTCCGATTCCAGGTACGCCCACAGTTGCACACGATTCGCCGGCAGCGAGTAGTGATAGGCGGTCTCGTCCCAGTTGGTGAAGGCGTTGACGCCGCGTCCGCCGTTGCTCTCCAGGACTTCGTCGAACTCATTCGGGACAACGTAATGCTGGGCCTCGGTGATCGCCGCCTTCCACGCTTCCTCGAGTTGCTTCACCTTGGCGTCGTCGTGGCCGACGGTCCGGTACCGCTCCGCGCGGTACGCGGCGTACGTCTCTTCCACTTTCTCCAGCGCAGCCTTTTCGGCGGGCCAGTCTCTGGTGCCGATGCCGGTGGTGCCTTTGAACGCCATGTGCTCGAACATGTGCGCCAGGCCGGTCGAGCCGAGGGGATCCTGCGCCGAGCCCGCGTCCACGATGGTGTAGAAGGAAAACACGGGCGCTTCGGGACGCTGCATCACCACCAGGGTCAGGCCGTTATCCAGCTTCTTGACCGTGATCCGCTTCTCGAAGGAAGCCAGGTCGAGCTGCTGGCCGAGCGACGGGATCACGATCAGGACGAACAGCAGGGCAGGAAGGATTCTGCGCAGGGGGATCTTCATGGAACCTCCGGAGAACGATGGGCAGGGACTCGCACAGTCGAATCTTGAAAGCTACTGGTTCGACGGCGGGTGTGTCAAATCGCGCCGCCGTCAAAAATGTTCCACGTGGAACAATTTCAGAATGTTATACGGTGAAGATTATAGCTTATAGTAATAGTCGGGCCGCTCGCCGGCCAGGCGCATGTCACCCAGCCGCATCAAGAGGATCAGGATTTCGCTCGATGCCAGCCAGCCTCAGTTTGCACGGCGGCTGAACGTGAGCACGAACACGGTCCAGAGTTGGGAACAGGGGGTGCGCCGGCCGCGCCAAGCCGCCCTGAAGCTCTTGATGATTGCCGAATAGAAATCCGCAAGCGCTATTGGATATCCCTTCGCTGCCTCCAGCGCGGGGCTCTAGCCTTGTGTGACGCTAAGACTGCGAGCACCCTATCCTTCAGGTTGCAGGGCACGGCGCGGCAGTGTGCTGGAACCGGCCCGTTGGAGCCCAGAAGTTCTCATTCCCGGCGAGCTGGCGCTTTTCTGGGGCACCCAAAATTTGGGCAGGCGTGGTTGCCTGTGCCACCCGCCGCGGGGCTTTTTGCTGCGACTCCCATTTCTTCAAATGATTGTCATCCCGAGCGAGGACCGGGTGAATCATCCCCGGTCCGAGTCGAGGGACCTGCTTTTCTCTTGCGGAAAAATTGATCCGAGTCCCCTTAGTGACGGCGTCTACGAGTGGTTGACACGTACCCGGAAGAGCCATACGCTCGCAGAGCACAACCCTCGCAGACCAAACGAAATACCCACCGTAGCAATGGACCTAGTGCCAATACCGAAGGTTCCCAGCGGACTCCGCGAAGCCGCACTGGTCGGGAAACTCATACCATTCATCGGAGCGGGCGTCTCACGGCTAGCGGGTTGCCCTGGATGGGCTGAGTTCGCCGATGGTACCCTCCGCCAACTGATCGATAAAGGTAAGTTCACCCACTCACAACTTGACCAAGTCAAGCACCTCAGTCCACGAATCAAGCTCTCTATCGCGACCAGCATCGCTGCAGACGCTAAGACAGCCATCGATTACAACGTACTTCTGCATCCTTCCCCTGGCACGGATCATAAGGACGGCCGACGGCTTTATAACAGCCTCTTTGCCCTTGGGACCATCTTCGTCACGACGAACTATGACCGGTGGCTCGATGAACGCATCGCCGAGCCGACACCTGGCGCGACACCGGCGGCGAGCCCAGCTACACCGCCGCCGAGCAGGTCGATGCGTAGCATTTACAAGGTCGCCGACTTCCTGCCGGCCGAACTTACCCAGCCCAATACGGTCGTTCACCTCCATGGGTCCGTCGAGGATCCGAGTGGCATGATTCTCACAACTCGCGACTACATTCGGCGTTACGCGAACGATCACCGCACCAGCGACGCGACCACTGAAAACCGCACGCTCACCTTCTTGGAACACCTCTTTGAACACCACACGGTCCTTTTCATCGGGTATGGGCTGGAGGAACTCGAAATCCTTGAATACGTCGTCCGCAAAGCAGAATACGGCGTCCGCAAAGCACAACGGCAACCTAGGACTGCCGACAACGAGGCGCGTCATTACTTGCTGTCAGGGTTCTTCAGCCACGAAGCGACTCTGTTGAGCAGCATGCAAGGCTATTACTTGCGCGAATGCGGTATCCAGCTTATCCCGTTCCTGCGAGACCAGAAAGATCACGCCCAACTACTCGAAGTCTTGGAAGATTTTGCACAACGGATGCCGGCCTCGGCTCCCCTCGTCCTGCAACAGGAGCAGGAACTCGAAGTTCTGGCACGTGACATGGAGCCCTTACCATGAGTGCGCTCACCGGAAAACAAGAATCCTTCATCGCCATGATGAGGAGGAGTGACGAGCTCGCAATCAAGGGCTTCCAACTTCTTCTCCAACGAGACGACTTTGCCAGCTTCTTCGGACCGCTGCAAGAAGCAGGATTCTTCGCAGCGGACAAAAACCCGGGACCATTACCTGGAGAACGAGAGAATACAGTCCGTGTCCCTTACTGGCCGCCACTGAGCTACCTCAAGGCGGTTGCGCAGCACGTCGGAGCACACAATGACCTCGCGCTCGCGGTAAAAGTGATGACTGTAGTTCGCAGCGTTAGCACCTGGCGAGATGAGAAGGGTGAGCCACGGCGCAATTACCACACCAACCGAACGTTCGCTGAAATTCTAGGTCTACTTCCAACCGATGCAGTTACGTCCGACGATATCGAACTGACAGGCGTGTGGCTCGATGACCCCTTCGAGCGCATGCTCATCGTGGACGCGCTCGACAATGGGGCGCTCCCCCGCTTCCTTAACAGCGCGAGTCCCGAGGATTGGGAGAAGGCAGCGCGGGTGCTTTACCACGTCACGGCGATCAGTTGGAGTAAGGACGGAAACGAGAGTGAGCCAACACCCTATAGCATCGCAGATGATTATTTTCTTAGCGCGCTCCTTAGGAATCATGCCAAGCAGATCGGCGTGAGGGCTGGGGAGCACGCCACCGAGATCATGCTTGCACGGGTACGTGAGGTTTTCAGCACGCCTATACGACGCGACCACAGCAGCGCTTTTCGACCCGCCGTGGAGGACGATCCACAGAATCATCAATGGCGTAGCGTAGAAAACCGCGTGGTCGAGGGACTTCGGGATGTCATTCTAGGCTGGGCCGATCACGACGCCGACAGCGCCCGGGCCGTAGTCCGAAGCATGCTCACCGATGACCTGCAGATCATTCGTCGCGTTGGCATCTACGTCCTGGCGCAGCATTGGACGAGCATGCATGACCTGTACACTGGCGTCGTCGGTCCAGGTTTCTTCAACGACGGGCACGGCCACGAGCTCTATCACCTTCTGCAGGATCACTTCGCCGAAGTGAGCCCGGAGCAGCAAGCAGCAACGGTCGCGGCCATCGAGGCGTTGCCGAACCCTGGGTACGGCGACGATCCCGAGCGATTACGGCGTCACAACCAGTACCGGTGGCTCTCTGCGATCCATGACAAAGGGTATGCACCTGCAGACCACAGATTCGCGGAACTCGACGCTGACCCGGCCGTCGGCAAGTTGAGCGGCCACCCCGACTTCGATTCGTTTATAACCTCCTGGGTCGGGCCCGGGCCAACACCATATTCGCCTGAAGAGTTGACAGCTCTCGCCAAAGCACAAACCTTGGTAGAGAAACTCAACACGTTCGTCCCACGACACGAGTGGGAGGGCCCCACAACCGAAGGGCTCATCAGCGCACTCGAAGCCGCTACACGCTCTAACCCGGATATCTTTCTCGACAACCTGTCACAACTCTTTGCTGCGAAGCCAATCTACCAACATGCCGTCATTAACGGGCTCAAACAAGCATTGGAAGGAAAGAACGACATCAACTGGGAGCAGGGATGGGGGCAACTAGTCACCTTTTTCGAGCAGCTCTTGACTGATCCAAATTTCTGGCAGCAGACGGACGACATGCACCAGTCCTTGGTCGTCACCGTGATCGCTGATACCCTGCACGCTGGCACGCAAAAGGACGAACAGGCCTACGACGCCAGATTGTTGCCGCGAACGCAGGATATTATCGCCTCCTTACTCCAGCGCCAGCCCGGCATCGACACTCCTGCCGATGACGCCATGACGCAGGCACTCAATACAACGAAGGGCCGAATCGTGGAGGCGCTCTTCAGTCAGGCACTGCGAGCGGCCCGCGTCAGTGAGCAACAGCGAGCGGCCCACCAGGAAGCCTGGGAGGCCATCCGGCCATTATTCGAGACAGAGCTCGCGAAGTGCAAGAACGCGAACTACGAGTTCAGCACACTGAGCGGAGCCTACCTGCCACAACTCCAGTATCTCGACGCTACTTGGACGACCGAGCGCATAGACCAGATCTTCCCAGTTACGTACGAAGCGAACACGGTTTGTGCGCTCGACGGACTCGCGTACGCATCGTTCACCCGGCCGATTTACGAGCTTCTCGCGGCACACGGGATCATTGATCGCGCTCTCGGTCTTGAACTGAAGGGACGTAGCGCGCGCGGAAAGCTCCTGGAGCGCGTCGGGGCAGCATACCTCTGGGGAGTCGAAGTCCTAGACGGAGAACGGTTCACTCGGCTGTTCGCTACCGCTAGCCTCGCGGATTTGGAAGTGCTCACCCGGCTTTTCTGGATGGTACGCGGCGAGAAGCTCACCGACGAGCAGCGAGAGCGGGTCCTCGCATTTTGGGAGCAGAGCCTCTCGTGGGCACAGCGCCAGCCGCAACCACCTGCCCACCTGCTATCAATGTTGAGCCTCCTCGCCGCGCACATCACTACCTTAGGCGCGCGCGAGCAGCGCCTATTGGAGACAGTCGCCCCCCATGTCCACGTTGGGCACGAAACCTACGAGTTCGTCGCGGAACTTCTGCGACTCGCCCAGCAAAATCCGCTTGCAGTCACCAAGGTGCTTCGGTGCATGGTTGCCGCCCACGTTCCCGAATACGACTATGAAGACCGGCTGCGTTCACTGTTAGAATTTCTTGCGGAGCATGGCCAACGAGACGCGGCCATCCTTATCAGTGACCGGCTGCGCCACCTCGATGGAGTCCAGGCACTCTTCAAAATCCTCACCCAACACTGATGTCAACATCTCGGCGTCTTGGCGGCTGCTCGCCCTGTAAGAAAAAAGCAGGTCCCTCGACTCGGACCGGGGATGATTCGCCCGGTCCTCGCTCGGGATGACAATCGTTAAGAACAAGGCGGTCAGCCGCTATAGGGGTAGGTGCGTGTTGGGCAGGGCAGGGCGCCGCAACCACCATTTATAATCGTTGAAGTCCAATGAAAATTCGCAACATCGCCATCATCGCCCACGTGGACCACGGCAAGACGACGCTGGTGGACGCCATGCTCCGCCAAAGCGGCGTTTTCCGCAGCAACCAGGAGCTGATCGACCGCGTCATGGACTCCAACGAACTGGAGCGCGAGCGCGGCATCACCATTCTGGCCAAGAACACCGCCGTCTTCTATCACGAGGTGAAGATCAACATCGTGGACACGCCCGGCCACAGCGATTTCGGCGGCGAGGTGGAACGGGCGCTCAAGATGGTGGACGGCGTCATGTTGCTGGTGGATGCCAGCGAGGGTCCGCTGCCGCAGACACGTTACGTGCTCAGCAAGGCGCTGGAAGCCAAGCTGCCGCCGATTGTGGTCATCAACAAGATCGACCGGCCGGACGCCCGCCCCCAGGAAGTGCTGAACGAGATCTACGACCTGTTCATCGATCTCGACGCCAGCGAAGATCAGCTTGATTTTCCGGTGCTCTATGCCAACGCCAAGCTGGGCACGGCCTCGGCGGATCCCGAAGTTCCCGGCGTGAACTTGCAGCCGGTGTTCGAGGCTCTGGTGAAGACTATCCCCGAGCCCGCGGGCGATCCCGAGGGCGTCCTGCAGGTGCTGGTGGCCAATCTCGATTACAGCGACTACCTGGGACGGCTGGCCATCGCGCGCGTGTTCAACGGCACGCTGCACTATGGCGACGAGGTCGGGATTGCCAAGCTCGACGGCTCGCTGGAAAAGGTAAAGATCACCAAACTGTTTTCTTTCGATGGGCTGAAGCGGGTGGACATCACGGAAGGCGAACTGGGCGACATCGTCGCGGTGGCAGGCGTGACCGGGATCACCATCGGCGAGACCATCACCAGCGCCGAGAACCCAGCGCCCTTGCCCAACATCGCTATCGACGAGCCCACCATCGCCATGCAGTTCACCGTGAACACCTCACCGCTGGCGGGCAGAGAAGGAGAGTACGTCACCTCGCGCAACCTCCGCGAACGGCTGGAGAAGGAACTGCTCACCAACGTATCCATCAGGGTGGAGGAGACTGCCAGCCCGGATACGTTCAAAGTGATGGGGCGCGGCGAGCTGCAACTTTCCATCCTTATAGAGATGATGCGCCGCGAAGGCTACGAGCTGATGGTGGGCAACCCTGAGATCGTCACCCGGACCATTGACGGTAAGCTGATGGAGCCGGTGGAGCGGCTCACCATCGACATTCCCGAAGAGTTCGTCGGCGTGGCGATGGAACAGCTCGGTGTGCGCAAGGCGCAGATGGAGAAGATGCACAACCACGGCTATGGCCGCGTGCGCATGGAATTCCGCGTGCCCAGCCGCAGCCTGATCGGCCTGCGCAGCGAGCTGCTTACCGACACCCGCGGCACTATCGTGATGAACTCGCTTTTCGACGGCTACACCGAGTGGCAGGGCGAGATCCCGCACCGCCTGACCGGCGTGCTGGTGGCCGATCGCGCCGGCTCGACCACGGCCTACGCTCTCTACAACCTGCAGGAACGCGGGGAGCTGTTCGTGGCGCCGGGCACCGAGGTCTACGAGGGCATGATCATCGGCGAGAATTCGCGCGATGCCGACCTGGACGTCAATTGCGTCCGCGAGAAGAAGCTGACCAACATGCGGTCGTCGACCGCCGATGAAGCCATCCGCCTGATTCCGTTCCGCATCCTCAACCTGGAGCAGGCGATCGAATTCATCGCCGACGACGAGTTTGTCGAGGTGACGCCCAAGTCGCTTCGCTTGCGCAAGAAAATTTTGCAGGCTAACTCCCGGCCGCGGAAGAACGCCGTCCCGGTGGCGACGCCGGCGACCGAGTGACTTTGTTCCATGGCGGAACGGACCACCACCGAGGTTGAAGTCCAGGGCAGGCGGCTCACGCTCTCCAACCTGGAGAAGGTGCTCTATCCGCAGGCGGGCTTCACCAAGGCCCAGCTCATCGACTACTACGTGCGCATCGCGCCGGTGCTGCTGCCGCATCTCCGCGGCCGGCCGCTCACCATGAAGCGGTACCCCGACGGCGTGGATGGCGAAGTCTTTTATCAGAAGAATTGTCCCGACCACCGGCCGTCGTGGGTGGCGACGGCGCGCGTCTGGAGCGAGGGCAACAAGCGCTGGATGGATTACTGCATGGTGCAGGAAGTTGCGACGCTGGTGTGGGCGGCGAACCTGGCCGATATCGAGCTGCACACCTCGCTCTCGCTGACCAAAGAAATTTTGCGGCCCACCATGATCATCTTTGACCTCGATCCCGGCGAGCCGGCGAACATCGTGCAATGCTGCCAGGCTGGGATGTGGGTGCGCAACATCTTCGCTCACTTCGGATTGCAGGCTTTTCCCAAGACCTCGGGCTCGAAGGGGCTGCAGGTTTATGTGCCGCTGAACACGCCCGTCACTTATGACGACACCAAGCCCTTCGCGCACGAACTTGCCCGGCTGCTCGAAGCCCAGCATCGCGGCGAGATCGTTTCCGACATGAAGAAAGCGCTGCGCGTGGGCAAGGTGTTGGTCGATTGGAGCCAGAACGACGACCACAAGACCACGGTCTGCGTGTACTCGCTGCGCGCCAAGCCGCGGCCGACCGTCTCCACGCCGGTCACGTGGAAGGAGGTCGAGCAGTGCTGGGCGAAGAAGGACGCCAGCCTGCTGGTCTTCGAATCCGACCAGGTGCTGAAGCGCATGAAGCGCCTTGGCGACCTGTACGAGCCGGTGCTCACCATGAAGCAGAAGCTGCCGCCGCTGGCAGCTCTCGTCGCGCTGCGGGATGGGGGCGAGGTTCACCTGCAGACGGCGCCACGGGGCAAAGCAGTCGTAAAGGCAAAGAAGCGCACACCGGCACGACGGCGCAAGGCGTGAATTCTTGTCGAACTGGTGTGCGGATTGTGCAGGCTTCCTATAAATTTCATCTGTTAAGGATTGTCATCCTGAGCGCAGCCCGAACCGAGCAGAAGCGAGGCGAGGGCAAGCGAAGGATCTCGGACTGGCTAGGCGAGCCCATGCTGGCTGAAGGGCTCAGCAAGCGTTCGTTTGCGAGGAATGGCAGAATCAAGATCCTTCGCTTGCGACCGCGCGGGCCTGAAAGCCGGGCCGCAACCAAAACCGCGCGGTCGCAAGCTCAGGATGACAAAACTCGGAGGGCTCGATGGCGATCTATGCGGGCACGTCCGGCTGGGCGTACGCGGGCTGGAAACCGGATTTTTATCCGGCGAAGCTGCCGTCCAAGTCGTTTCTGTCGCACTACGGCACGCGGCTGAACACGGTGGAGGTGAACTACAGCTTCCGTCGGCTGGTCTCAGCCAGCACCTTTGAGAACTGGACGGCGGCGACGCCGGCGGAATTCAAGTTTGCGGTGAAGGCCCACCAGAAGATCACGCACATCCTCCGCCTGAAGAATGCCGAGGAGATGGTGCGCGCGTTTATGTCATCGGTTGGGCCGCTGCACCAGGCGGGAAAGCTAGGGCCCATCCTGTTCCAGCTTCCACCCAACCTGAAATGCAGTCTCGAACTACTGGATCAGTTTCTCGCACAACTGCCGCGCACGCCGCGATATACGTTTGAGTTTCGCCACGAGTCGTGGTTCGCCGATCCCGTGTACGACCTGCTGCGCAATTACAACGTCGCGCTCTGTATAGCCGAGAGCGAGGATCGCAGCGTTCCCGACGAAGCCACGGCGGACTTCAGCTATTACCGCTTCCGCCAGCCGGAATATTCGGCCGCGCAGCGCGGCGAGCTGGCGCAGAAGCTTGCGGTGAAGATCGCCGACGGCAAGGACGTCTTCGCATATTTCAAACACGAGGAGACTCCGCAGGGCGCGCTGTATGCGGAGGAGTTACTGCAGGCGGTGAAGGCAAAGGCAGCGTAGTTCTACTTCAACTATTTAGGAGAGGTGTAATTCTGTGCAGGAAGAGGTGTGATGTATGATGCCGTGTGTTCCGAGCAACCAGGATTGACATTCCCGACAGGCAAGATCAAGCAAAGCCTGCGTTTTGACGGGTAGTGTATGGGATTACAGTGTCCGACCTGCGGCACAGTCATCGATTGTTCCGGGTTTGAATCCACTCCTCACCCCAAACCGGCCAAGTCGTACCAAGATTGTCTTCGAAGATGCGAGAAATGTGGTATTGGGTGGTCCAATTCCCGAGAGAACCCGACACGGATTTATCTAGACCCATGTCAAAACGTTCCAGCGGAGGTCAGGACGGGCTTCGAGGAAACCTGTTTTGCTGCGCTTAACGAGACCAATCGAAAAAATAAGTGGATCAAGGCGGGATTCTCCACATCTGAGGATGCGGTGACGTGGACTGTATTCTGGTACCTTGAGCATAAAGGTTTGATTGCAAAGGCAGTTTTCCGAACCCTCGGCCTAGAATCGCTGGTCACCTCGCAAAAAGAACCGACAATGTTGTTGTGGGGAGTGCCTTGGCGTGAGAGTCCGGCTGCCACGAAACTGCAGAGTGGAGTAATAAACATACTCGACGATCTCAACGAGCGACCGCGTTCGGAGCCGGATATCATTCTCGATTTCGGTACTTCGGGGCTGGTTATAATCGAGGCTAAATACCACAGCGACAACAGCGAACTAAAGGAGCACGAGCTTTATAAGTTCGACCGATACCTAGGCCAAAACTTTTTTTTGGACTGC
Source organism: uncultured Acidobacteriota bacterium (assembly GCA_963808725.1). GTDB lineage: Bacteria > Acidobacteriota > Terriglobia > Terriglobales > Acidobacteriaceae > JAHFUA01. The sequence continues at coordinate 770,182 of CAWEGO010000001.1, forward strand.
GAAAGAGTACGCAGCACGAGATTGTATGAGCTCGCTCGCAACTGGCGAATCGGTTGCGAGCTGGCCAAAGGCCGTTCATTCTGGCTGCTCAATCTCCTCAGCCGGGAGAAGAAGGACAAGAGGTTGGACGATTTTTCCGCGAGTTTGCGCAAATCTGAACCGGGTTCGACTCCAGCGATAGAGACGGAGAACTCGAATACTTCGGAAGAAAAGCCCGAGTGTGTCAAGTTGACCAGTGATTCTGCGAGCGACAGTGGGTGTATCGAAATGACGCGCTTTTTTGAGAGAAAAACCTGGCGGACGCTGCTTGGTAACATCCCACGAGACCCTTGGTTCGATAGGTTTGTAACCGAACGGGAACTCATGGTGCCTTCTGACGCCGCCGTGCGCGCGCAATGACGCGCGTACTCCGTTGCAGCCTATTGTGACGTCGTTGTGAACCAGTGCGGTCAACAGGCATACGTCCGATAACGCGCATACTGAGGCGTGGCCACCAGCCAGCCCATCCCGCGGGAACTCGCCTCGTTTATCGACTACCTGAAGATCGAAAAAGGCCTGGCGCCGCTTAGCGTCGCGGCCTACACGCGGGACATCACTCAGTTCTCGGGCTTTCTGAAAAAGCGGCCGCTCAGCGGAGCGCGGCGGCAGGACGTGCGCGACTTCCTCGACCATCTCTTCTCCAACCATGTTGACGGGCGTTCGGTGGCACGCAAGCTCTCCGCCCTGCGCCACTTCTACAAGTACCTGCTGCTCGACCGCCACATCACGCACGACCCGACGCTCAATCTGGAAAGCCCCCGGCAATGGAAAGTCTTGCCCAAGGCGCTGGCGCGGGATGAGATCGCGGTCCTGCTCGAGCCGCGCAGTGCCGCAACCGGCAAGCTCGCTGCCGCCATCGCACTGCGCGATCGCGCCATGCTGGAAATGTTCTACTGCGGCGCGCTGCGCGTCTCGGAGATGGTCGGCGTCAAGCTGGAAGACTTGAAGCTCGACCTGGGATACGTGCTGGTGCGCGGCAAGGGCGACAAGGAACGGATCGTGCCCCTGGGCATGCCGGCGATCCAGGCCATCCGCGAATATCTGGCCGAGGGCAGGGAAGCCTTGTGCTCGCAGAAGAGTTCGCCGCTGCTCTTTGTCGGGCGCGGCGCACGAAAGCTGACCCGCCAGTGGGTGTGGAAGATGGTGCGTGCCGCAAGCTCGCGCAATAGCCGCAATGCCAGCCCGCACATGCTGCGCCACAGTTGCGCGACGCACATGGTCGAAGGCGGCGCCGACCTGCGGACGGTGCAGACGATCCTCGGGCACGCCGACATCTCAACTACGCAGGTTTACACGCATCTGGCGCTCGACCGACTGAAGAATGTGTACCGCGAGCACCATCCGCGGGCGCGGCGTGGGCGAGACGCCCACGCGACAGCCGCCGGGGCGGCGGCGCTACGACCGGAGGCGCAGGGTGGCTGACGGTCCGGTGCATAAAGCTACGCAAGGCTTTCTCCGTTCGCTGCGCGAGCGCAATGCCTCGGCGCACACCATCAAGGCCTACACCGGCGACCTGGAGAAGTTCGCCGCCTACGTGGGCGAAGCCGGCTGGAAGCAGATCGACCACGTGCGCATCCGCGGATTCCTCTCGCAGCTCTACGACCATGGTTTGTCCAAGACCTCGGTGGCGCGGGCGCTGGCGGCGGTGCGCTCGCTCTATCGCTGGCTGGCCAGAGAAGGCGTGGTCGAACAAAATCCGGCTGCGCTGGTCTCTACCCCGCGCCTGCCCAGGAAGCTGCCGCGGGTGCCCACCATCGAAGAGATGAACACGGTCCTCGATGGCGCGATGCCTGAGCTGGCCGCGTGGCCGGAGCGCGACCGGCTCATCTTCGAACTGCTCTACGGTTGCGGCATTCGCAACTCGGAGCTGATCGGGATCGACCTGGACGACGTGCGCTGGTCGGGCGAAGCCATCCTGGTTCGCGGCAAAGGACGCAAGGAACGCTATGTCCCCTTTGGCGACGCGGTGAAGTCGGCGCTCGACGCCTATGTGGCCGTCCGGCAGCAGAAGCTGGCCGAGCGCCGGCAGTCCACGCGCGCCCTGCTCATGAATACGCGGGGCACGCGGCTGACCACGCGCAGCGTGGGAAGGATCGTCAAGCGGATCGCCGTCGCCAAAGGGCTCTCGCCCGACGTTCACCCGCACACGCTGCGCCATGCCTTCGGCACCCACATGCTGGAGGAAGGCGCGGACCTGCGCGCCATTCAGGAGATGCTCGGGCACGAGCGGCTTTCCACCACGCAGCGCTACACGCAGCTCTCCATGAAACACGTTCTGGCGGTGTATGACAAGACCCATCCCAGGGCGAAGTGACGCCGTTTTGCCGGCGTCCGAGCCGGCAGGCGTCATCCCGAGCGCAGCGAGGGATCTGCTTCTTTTCCCCCTACTTGTGCACCGACCTTGGTAACTTGGGAGGCAATCACCACCCCGCTACGATTCTGCGAGGAGCTGTTTTTCCCATATTGGTCCGGACCACAGTGGTCCGGGCCGGAGCAATTCGCAATGGCAACCACCGTGACTAACGACGTCCATTCTCCTCAGCCGGCATCCCGGGCGGAGCGGCCGCTGAGCGCACAGGCGACCCCGGCGGGCGGCGCCAACAAAGAGCTTTGGCTGCTGCTTTCACTTTTCTTGATCGCGCTGCTCTCCAATTTCGTGGTGGAGGGACAGCGGATGGTGCTGGCGTTGTATACGCTGCCCACGCTGTTTTCCGCCTACAAGTATGGGCGCCGGCACGCGGTCATGACGGCGCTGGCCAGTACCCTGCTGGTGGTGCTGGTGGTCTACTTCCATCCTCCGCTCATGCACCGGAGGGCGTTGGTGATCCCGCAGGAGAAGTGGTTCGACATCGCCCTGTGGGGCGGGATCATGCTGGTGATCGCCTATGCTATGGGTACGCTCTATGAGCGCATGCAAGTGAACCTGCGCGAACTGCGCGACAGCTACCGCGGAATCCTGCTTATCCTGCAGCACATCGTCGCCAACGACAAATACAGCCAGAACCACTCCTATCGCGTTTCCATCTGCGCCACCAAGATCGCCGAGCGCATGGACCTGGGCTCGGAGCGGGTCGAGGACATCCGTGCCGCCGCCCTGCTGCACGACGTCGATAAGCTGGGCATCAGCCGGGAGATCCTCTGCAAGTCGGTGAACTTTACCGCCGCCGACTACCGCCGGTTTCAGCGCGACATGGCCAAGGGCAAGGCCGTGCTGCCTCCGGTGGGTGGATCGTTGCGGCGCGTCATCCCCATCCTGCTGGCCTATTCGGAGCCCAGCGACGGGAAGCCCATCTCTTACCAGGACACGCCGCTGGAATCGCGCATCCTGGCGGTGGCCGATGCCTACGAGACCCTCACCAGTGGCCACGGCGGGATGCCTCCCAGCGAGGCCATCGGCAACATCGCGGAGCGCGCGGGCACGGAGTTCGATCGCAAGGTGGTCGAGGCGTTCGTGGGCGCCTTCCAGCATGGCCGGGCGCAGACCGTCGGACTGAAATCCTAAACTGAAATCCCTAAGCTGAATGCCGCGCGGGCGTTTACTGCCCCAGCACGTTGATCTCGGCCGCCGAGGTCCAGGGATTGCCGTGCAGTTCGTCGAGCCCCACCAGGCGGATGTATTGCCCGGTGGTGGCCGGGAAGGTGACCTGCAGCGCCGGTGGCACACCCGCGCCCGGTCCCGGACAGTTCGTGCTCAGGCTGCCGTAGTTGAACGTTCCTGTAGCCACTGCCGTGCCCCAGTTCACCCCGTCCGTGCTGACGTAGAAGGCGTAATCCTTGATCCAGCCGCAGGAGCTGCCATCCTGCCGCGGCAGATACTGGAAGCCGCTCAGCGTGTACGAGGCCCCCAGGTTGATGCTGATCTGGTGCGGGGTAGGCGGAGTACCGCCGCAGAACTGCGTGTGCCACATCGTGGCGGGGTTGCCATCAAAGGCGTTGATGGCCGCTCCGTTGTAGCAGGTGGTCTCCTGGCTATCCACCGAGAGCAGCGACCAACCCGTCTGCGGGATCAAGCCGGGAGTGACCGTCAGCGTGGCTTGCGCACTTCCATTGTAGGAACCGGAGATGTTCACCTGCGTTGTGCTGCTTACTGCCGAGCTATTGACCGTGAAGGTTGCGCTGACGGCGTTGGCCGGGACCGTCACGCTGGCCGGCACCGTCGCCACGGCCGTATTGCTGCTGGAAAGGCTCACCACCGCCCCACCCGCCGGCGCCGGAACGCTGAGCGTAACCGTACCCGTCGAAGCACCGCCGCCCGCCACCGTGGCGGGATTCAAGCTCACACTGGCCAGTGCAGCGGATTGCCCGCTGGCAAGTGAGCCCAGCACGTCGATCTCGGCGGCTGAGGTCCAGGGATTGCCGTTCAGTTCGTCGAGCCCCACCAGACGGATGTATTGTCCGGTGGTGGCCGGGAAGGTGACCTGCAGCGCCGGCGGCACTCCCGCGCCCGGTCCCGGACAGTTCGTGCTCAGGCTGCCGTAGTTGAAGGTTCCTGTGGCCACCGCCGTACCCCAGTTCACGCCGTCGGTGCTGATGTAGAAGGCGTAATCCTTGATCCAGCCGCAGGCGCTGCCGTCCTGCCGCGGCAGATACTGGAAGCCGTTCAGCGTATAGGACGCCCCCAGGTTGATGCTGATCTGGTGCGGGGTCGGCGGCGCACCGCCACAGAATTGCGTGTGCCACAGCGTGGCCGGGTTGCCGTCGAAGGCGTTGGTGGCGGCGCCGTTGTAGCAGGTGGTCTCCTGGCTGTCCACCGAGAGCAGCGACCAACCCGTCTGCGGGATCAAGCCGGGGGCCACCGTCAGCGTGGCTTGCACGCTGCCGTTGTAGGAACCGGAGATATTCACCTGCGTTGTGCTGCTTACTGCCGAGGTGTTGACCGTGAAGGTTGCGCTGACGGCGTTGGCCGGGACGGTCACGCTGGCCGGCACCGTCGCCACGGCAGTATTGCTGCTGGAAAGGCTCACCGCCGCCCCACCCGCCGGCGCCGGAACGCTGAGCATAACCGTACCTGTCGAAGCACCGCCCCCCGCCACCGTGGCGGGATTCAAACTCACACTAGCTAGTGCCGCAGATTGCCCGCTGGCAAGTGCGCCCAGCACGTCGATCTCGGCCGCTGAGGTCCAGGGATTGCCGTTGATCTCCGACAGCGCGCGCAGTCGGACATAGTGCCCGGTCGCCGGCGGGAATACGATCTGTAGCGCCGCGGGCACGCCCGCGCCCGGTCCCGGACATTGCGTGCTCAGGCTGCCATAGTTGAAGGTTCCAGTGGCCACCGGGGTTCCCCAATTCACCCCGTCGGCGCTCACGTAAAACTCGTACTGCTTGATCCAGCCGCAGGCGCTGCCATCCTGCCGCGGCAGGTACTGGAAGGCCGTTAGGCTATAGGACGCGCCCAGGTTGATCTGGATCTCGTGCGGCGTGGGTGGGCTTGCACCGCAGAACTGGGTATGCCACATGGTGCTGGGGTTGCCGTCAATGGCATTGGTGGCCGCCCCGTTGTAGCAACTGGTCTCCTGGCTGTCCACAAAGAGAATCGACCACGGGATTTGCGGAACTCGGCTGAAGGCGGTGAAGTTCACGGCCGGGACATTGGCGCCGTTGACGGTCACCGGTTGGCTGGCCGGGGAGAAGATATCGCCCGCGAGGCTGGGCGTCACCGTGTAGCTGCCGTTGGCCAGCCCGGTGAAGCTGTAGTTGCCGGAGGCATCGGCGGTGGTGCTGGCGCTGGCCGTCCCGCTAAGCGCTACCGTCGCACCGCTGCCGCCGACCCCGCTGATGGTGCCCGAGATGCTCCAGGTTTGCGCCAGTACGGTCAGGCTGATCTGGGTTGAATTGTTCAAGCTGCCGGAGGTTCCGGCGATGGTCACGTTCCCCGTTCCCGTGGTGGCGGTGCCGTTCGCCGAAAGCGTCAGCGTGCTCGTAGTGGTCGTGCTGGTGGGAGTGAAGGATGCCGTTACCCCCGTCGGCAAGCCCGAGGCGGAAAGAGCCACGCTTCCGCTGAAGCCATTTTGCGGATTCACCGTGATGGTGCTGGGGCCGCCGGCGCCACCCTGGGTCAGAGTTACGCTCGTGGGGTTGGCCGAGAGGCTGAAGTTCGGCGCCGAGTTCGGCCAGTTGTTCACCAGGTTGGCGGCGTTGATGGTGCCGATGCCGGTGGCGAAATCCCAGCCCGGCGTGGTTGTAAAGGCGGGGCTGTAAGAGCTGGAAGTGGAAAGCACTCCTTTGGTTCCCGAGGGCAGATAGCAGTTGTTAGTGCCGGTGCAATTCACGTCCATGTCACCCTGGGTCACGTCATAGAAAATGCACGAGCCGCCTGTGCCGTTGCCCAGAGTTGAATTGCAGGAACTGCTGCCGCTGCTGCCGTACTCGGTGGCAGCCAGATGGTAGTAGACGGTGTTGGGATTGCCCTGGCGCGCCCCGGCCTTCTGATTCACCAGCGCCTGGATGCCGGCCAGGATGGGGGTGGAGAATGAGGTTCCGCCCGCCCCTGACCAGCCGCTGGGAGCGCCGGTGCATGCGGTCCCGCCGTGGGCGGTATCGGAATCGCAAAAAATGAAATAGTGTCCCCAGATGCCGTTGGCGGCAAACAGGGAGACGTCCGGCAGGTCGCGGACGCCGTCGCCAGGATTGCCGAACACCGATTGCCACGAGGGTTTGGCGTATCCCGCGCAGGTTCCGCTGACCACGCCACCCGTCGAGGGTGCACCGGTGGCGCAGCCGCTGGGACCGCCGCTGCCGGAAGCGGTGGTCAGGAATTGTTGGCCGCCGGTGCTGTTGCAGAAGCCGCTGCTGCCATAGGTTGTACCCGATCCGCTCGCGAAGGTGGCCAGCAGCACGCTGGCGCAGGAATCGTCCCACGGGATTTCCGGTATGTAGGACTTGGCGGAACCGAAGGTGGCCGTGTTGCTGGAGTTCCAATATGTGCTGTTGCTGCCAGCGAAGGTGTCGCCGTAGTCGGTGCCGCCCACGGCGACGTTGTAGGGAGTGGAAGCGAAGCCGTTGACCCCGATGCCGTGAGTCGCTTTTGAGCCGCCGGCATCGCAACTGGCGGCGCCTTCGTCGCCGGAGGAGACGAAAACCGAGACCCCTTCCGTCACCGCCTGCTGATAAGCCGAATTGTAGGCCGCATTAGCGCCCGCACCGTTGAAGGCTTCGCACTCGCCATAGCTGATGCTGATGATGGCGGGCGGCGAGCTGCCGTTGATCAGGTTCTGGAAAGCGATCAGCCCGCCGAAGCTGCTGGTGTTCGCGCAGGATGCCAGCTCGATGGCGGCGCTGGGCGCGGCGGCGCTGGCATACTCCGCATCCAAAATCGCCTCGATGTCGTCGCTGTTGACTCCGGGATCGCTGCAATTGCTTCCGCCGCCGGTCGGCGCCGGGTGCAACTGCGTGAACGAGCCGGCGAAGCCGGACAGCCCGAAGGTCGAACGGAAGGTGGTCCAGTCGGCAGTGGTGAAGACGTCGGTGTCCTCGATCACCACCACCGTCTGGCCCTGGCCAGAGGTGCCGGCCGTGAACAGCGGGTTCAGGTTATAGATGGTCGCCAAATCGGCGGGCACCACAGCCTGGGTTCCGGAGCCGAGAGTGTATTCGGCGCGCGGCTTGTACATGGCGTGCGGGCGGAAGTCGTAGAGGGAAACAATGCCAGCCACGGCGTTTGCCAGGGCCGCCGGGATCTGCGGTTCACCCATATTGGCGAAGTGCTTGACTCCGTTCACCTCCAGATGGTGGATGGTGGTGTGGAAGGCCTGGCGGACCTGCCCGGCGGTGCCGGAGAAGTCGATCAGCATCCCGCTGGGATAGACCACAGGGACGGTGAAACCGTGCGACTGGAGCCAGGCGGTGATGGTCTGCAAATCCTCCGGCGCCGGACCGAATCGCTCGCCGAATTCCTGCGCGGTCAGCCACTGGTGGAAGTTTGGAGAGTCGGGGTTGTGGAGTTGCTCGATCAGCTCTGTCAGCGCCTGTTCCTGCTCCGGGGTGCGCCGCAACTGGAGCAACATGTGCTCCATGGGCATGCTGTCGGCGGCCGGGCCCAGGTCGTTCTCCGAGTTGGCTTCAGGACGCCAGTTGCCGGCCAGAGTGATGAGCTGGTTTTCGTCCACCGGTTCGGTGATCAGCCGGCGGGCCGGCCTGCCGGCTTGGGCGTGGGCCGGCGCCACCAGAGCCGCTGCCAATAGGATCGCGACGACAACCGAGAACAAGTCCCAGCCAGTCTTTCCGGACACCACGCACACACCTCCGCCGCAGAGTGCCTGATAGTGTCGCGTTCTAGGGGCATAAGTAAAGAGCCCAGTCGTGCACATTAGACGGTGCACCATTAGATATCCCGCGAATGGCGCGGCGCCACGACCGCGGCGCTTTAAGCCGCTGGCTCGGGCAACCACTGGTAGTGGGTCAGCAAAAGAGCCAGCGCGCAGGAGCCGAGGTGGGCCAGGGTGTTGTCGGTACGGCTGACTAGAATGATGGGCACGCGCGCGCCCAGCACCAGTCCCGCGACCTGGGCTTCGGCGAAGTATTCGAGTTGCTTGGCCAGGATGTTGCCAGCCTCCAGGTCGGGGGCGACAAAGATGTCGGCGCGGCCGGCGACGGAGGAGAGCACCCCCTTCATCTTGGCCGCCTCTTCCGACACCGCCACGTCGAAGGCCAGCGGCCCATCGAGCACGCCGCCAGTGATCTGCCCGCGCTCCGCCATCTTGCACAGCACCGCCGCGTCCAGCGTGGACCTGAGCTTGGGGGAAACCATCTCCTGCGCCGAGAGGATGGCGACCTTGGGCGCGGAAATCCCCAGCGAGCGTGCCAGGTCGATGGCGTTCTGGATGATGTCGCGCTTTTCTTCCAGCGTCGGAAAGCTGTTCAGCACGGCATCGGTGAGGAACAACGGGCGGGGAAAGCTGGGTACGTCCAGCGCGAACACATGGCTCATGCGCCGCTCGGTGCGCAATCCCTGTTGCGAGTCGGCGAAGTGCATGAGTTCGTCGGTGCGCAGGCTGCCCCGCATCAGCGCCTGCACCTTGCGCTCCCGCGCCAAGGCCACTGCAGTGGCGGCCGCATCATGGCTGTGCTCGGTGCTGACGATGTCATAGGGCGTCAGGTCAAGCTGCGCCTGCTCGGCGGCGGCGCGGATCTTGGCTTCGGGACCGACCAGCACCGGTCGGATCAGGTTCGCCTTGGCCGCCTCGATCGCGGCCAGCAGCGCGTGCGCGTCCACCGGGTGCACCACCGCGGTGCGCAGTGGCTCTAGTCCCCGCGCCGCCTCGATCAGCTTGCGGTAATGCCGGCCTTTTTCCAGCAGCTTGACTTCGGGCATGGTCACGCGCTGGCGCGAGATTTTCTCCGTGGACGCGATCACCTCGGCGACGCCGCTGATCACCACCTCGCCGCGCTGGTTGGTGGCCTGGCACTCCAGCGTCACCCGGTGCTTCTCCGCATTCTTTTCCGTGACTTTGACGGTGACCGTGATGGTGTCGCCCAGCCCCACCGGCTTGCGGAAACGCAGCGATTGGCCAAGGTAGATGGCTCCGGGGCCGGGGAGCTGCGTGCCGAGTACGGTGGAGATCAGGGAGCCACCCCACATGCCATGCGCGATGATCTTGTGGAACATGTCGCTTTGTGCGAAGGCCTCGTCCACGTGGGCGGGATTCACGTCGCCGGACATGATCGCGAACAGCTCGATGTCCTTGTAAGTCAAGGTGCGGGCAAGGCTGGCGCTGTCGCCCACCTGGAGCTCATCGAAGGTACGGTTCTCGATGCGGTCCATGCTGCTACGCGGCAACTCGAGGTCCAGTTTCATTTCGGGAAATTAATTTCATGCCGGGCGGGAAGCCCAACGGGAAGGATTCGCCTAATCGGCACAGCATCCTTGCTCCGGCGCCCGGCTCCATGCCAATTTGCTCCCGGCCGGACCGCTCCGGCTGTGACCCAAAGCACAGAAGGCCGTGACTCAGCTAGCCTCAATTTCAGGTATTGTTCTGTGGCGCAGATTTGTGATTTAATGCACTGCAGTAGGAACTTGCTGCAACGCACACAAGGCAGTTTTCGCCAGAAACGTCGTTCCTTGGCGGAGGCAACCGACACCCCATGCCATTCACTCTAGAGGGCAGGACGGCGCTGGTCACCGGCGCTGCCCGCGGCATCGGCCGCGCCATCGCCACCCGGCTGGCCGAGGCGGGGGCCGCGGTCATGATCAACGATCTGGATGAAGCCGCGGTCACCGAGGCTGAGTGCGGGCTGCGCACCGCCGGACTGCAGGCCGCCCACGTATGCGGAGACCTCACCAATCCGGCATTCCCCGAGCAGATGGTGAAGGCTACGCTGGATACTTTCGGGGCGGTCGACATCATCGTCAACAACGCCGGCTACACCTGGGACAACGTCATTCAGAAGACTACGGATGAGCAGTTCCAGGCCATGCTCGACATTCATCTGGTGGTTCCCTTCCGTGTGCTGCGGGCGGCCTCGGGCTACATCCGGGAAGCCGCCAAAAGCGAGATCGCGGCCGGCAAGCGGGTGATGCGCAAGGTGGTCAACATCACGTCCATCGCCGGGACCCAGGGCAACGCCGGCCAGGCGGGCTATTCCTCGGGCAAAGCGGGAGTGATCGGGCTGACCAAGATGCTGGCCAAGGAGTGGGGACGTTATAACGTGAACGTCAATGCCGTCGGCTTCGGCCTCATCGACACGCGCCTGATCCAGCCGATCAACGGCGACCATTCCAATATCGAGATGCATGGGCACCAGATCCGCATCGGTGTGCAACCGGCGATGCTGGACGCAGCCAAGAAGGCCTCCGCCCTGGGAAGGCTAGGTACGCCGGAGGAAGCCGCAGGCGCGGTCCTATTCTTCTGCTCACCGCTGTCGGATTACGTGACCGGGGAAGTGCTGATCTGTGGCGGCGGCTTCAACTTCTAGGGGCTCAGAATTACGAAGCCTTGGCGAGCGCCTTCAACTCGGGTTCGTGCGGCGCCTCAGCGTCCACCAACTGCCGCAACTCGAGCCAGTGTTCCAGACTAAACTCGTACCCGGAATCGTAGGAGGTCACCTGCGGCCGGCCGGCGGATGGGGTTGGTGATTTAGGTGCCAGTTCGCTGACCATTGGGGAATCTCCCTTTTCTATCCTGATTACAGCCGCCCGCCATCCATGGGGGAGCCTGCTGCTGCATGCTAGGCTATTCGGCCCAGAAACGAATTGTTTGTGATGGCAGTCACCGCTGGCAGTGACCCGCCGCAAGTCAAGCAAGTCCACTTCTCGGCTGATGTTAGCTCAGACCCGGCCCTGGGTAGCAATACCGGGCTGTTTAAAAAAATGGGAAAAATTTTGAACCAGCCGATCAGATAATCAGGCTCTGCGGCGCGGCTTGGCGCGTTTCTTGCGGGCTGATTTCCTAGCCCCGAGGTTGGATACGATCGACTCCAGTTCTGCCACGCGCCGCTTCAGTTCGCGGCTTTCATGGCCTTCTGCCGGAGCGTTGGCAGGCGGAGCCGCGTCCGCGTTGGCTGGCCGCTGCGTCCCGGGCGCCGGTATGAATCCGAATGGGCTGAGCGGCATCGGCAAGGAGCGATAGGCGTTCTGGTACAGGTCGTACATCGCTTTGGCGTAGTTCAGGGCGGTTTCCTGGCTGGCGCGGTTGGTGGCGGAGACCATCTGCCGCAGGATGTCGAGGGGGAAGGCCGACCCCGGAGTCTTGGCCTGTTCCACGATGATCTGGGTGAGCACGAGGCGGGTGAGGTCTTCGCCGCTGGTGGCGTCCACCACCTGCACCTCGCGCCCCTCCTGCACCATCTGGGCCACCTCCTCCAGGTTGATGTAGCGGCTGTTGGTGCTGTCGTAGAGGCGGCGGTTTTCGTACTTCTTGATGATGACCGGTGTGCGTTCCATGGCGGAGATAATTTTACGCTTGACATCCGCTGGCGGTGCGGTATGATTATGCTGCAATGCAGCACGACGTGCAACATAACGGGAAGGAGAAAAGATAACATGAAGACTAAAGACAAGGTAGCCCCGGCCGAAAAGCCCGAGGTGCTGGAGAATTTTGTGCCTCTGTACATGAAGGGCATCGAGGTGATCGCGGAGCTGCAGAAGAAGTCGCTGGAGATCGCCGCGCAACAGAACACGGAGTGGGTGGCGGCGGGCAAGAAAGCCGTGGCCCGCTACATTCCCGCGGCCCAGGTGAACCCAGTGTTCGACCTGGCGGCGCAGGCGTTCGACACCATTCTGGAAGGCCAGAAGGAAGCTATTGACCTGGCGCTGGAGCAGAACCAGACCGTGGCCGGCTTCGCCAAAGAGGGCATCGAGTCGGTGGCCAACCTGACCAACGGCCTGACCGCGCTGTTCCAGAAGTCGGTGGAATATTCTGTTGCAATGCAGAAAAAGGCGCTCGAGCTTGCTGCAGAGCAGAATAAGTCCGCCTATGACGCCGTGACCCGGCAGTTCGGCTTCTCCGGCAGCCCGGTGGAGACCTTCCAGCGCAGCCTGGATGCTCTGATGGAGACCCAGAAGAAGGTGCTGGACATCGCGGCCAAGCCGCTGAAGACAGTCGCATAAAGCGGTTGTATACTGCGCGTTTGTAGATGGCCTGGAGGCCCCGGTTAACCCACCGGGCGTATTCGGCTGTCTGCGACAGCAGCTTCCCGACGAGGAAAGGACTTGCAATGGCCAAGGATGCAACCGGCAATGGCGCGCAGTTCGACCCGATGGGCTCCTGGCGCCAGATGCGGGATAGCTATCTCGACGTGTGGGCCAAGACCATGGTGGAGACCGTCAATACTGAAGCCTACGCCAGGGCCACAGGCAGCATGCTGGACGGGTATCTGGCGGTCTCGTCTCCCTTCCGCGAAGCGGTGGAGAAGGCCATGCTGCAGGCGCTGCAACAGCTCAGCATGCCCAGCCGGGTGGACTTCATCGGATTGGCGGAACGGCTTACCAACGTGGAAATGCGTCTGGACGACATGGATGCCAAGCTGGACCGGATCGAAGCACTGTTCTCTAAACCGGCGACGGCGACCCGCCGCCCTGCGGCTGCACCCACCACCCCAGCGACCCAAAACCGGGTTCGCCGGGGACCCCGGCCCAGCCGCCGGAAAAGGACGAAGTAGCCATGGCAGACGCTTCGGTGATCGATCCCATCGCCAACATGCAAAGACTCATCATCTTCAACAAGGTAGTGACCTCGAAGGTGCCCATAGCCCAGACCCCGAAGCAAATGGTGTGGGCGCTGAACAAGGCCAAGCTCTACCGCTACGTGCCCGTGGTGCCGGAGGAGCAGCGCCATCCCGTCCCCCTGCTGTTGGTGTTCGCGGTGATGAACCGGCCCTACATCATCGACCTGCGGCCGGGGCACAGCTACGTCGAGTACATGGTGAAGAAGGGTTATGACGTTTATCTGCTGGATTGGGGATCTCCCGGTCTGGAAGACAAGAATATGAATTTCGGCGATTACACGCTGGAGTACTTGCCGCGTGCGATCCGCAAGCTGAAAGCCGTTTCCAGGGTGGAAGAATTCAGCATGCTGGGCTGGTGCATCGGGGCGATCATCGCTACCAGTTACGCCGCCCTGCGGCCGGATGACGGCTTGCGCAACTTGATCCTGTTGACCGCCCCACTCGACTTTTCTGATAAAGAGGGAATCACCTTCGCCCGCTGGACCGCCGAACCTAATTTCGACGTGGACAAAGTGCTGCAGACCTTCGGCAACATGCCGGCCGAGATGATCGACTACGGCGCCAAGGCCCTGAAGCCGGTGGAGAATTATGTCGGCAATTTCCTACGCCTGTGGGACAACCTCGACGATCCCAAGGTGGTCGAGGCTTGGCAGGCCATGAATACCTGGGTGACCGACAACATTCCCATGGCGGGGGCGACCTTCCGGCAACTGGTGGTCGATCTGTATCGCAACGACCGCTTGATGAAAGGCGAGTGGGTGCTGCGCGGCGAGCGGGTTGATGTGGGCAAGATTCGGGCGAACCTGTTGACAGTGATTGCCGAAACCGATCACATCACGCCGCCCTGCCAGTCGCGGGCGATCATGGGCCGAGTCAGCAGTAAGGACAAGGAACTATTCAGCATCCCCGGCGGGCACATCGGGATCATGGCCGGAAGCGGGGCCAGCAAGGTGACCTGGCCGCACATTGACGGCTGGCTGGGCCCGCGCTCGGAATAACGACAATTGCGCACCAAAACGGCGGCACGAGTTGATCGTGCCGCCGATATTTTTTTAACGCAACATTGCCCTCAATCCGGCACCATGGCTGTCGACTAAACCGGGTTCATCGCTCGCTTTCAAAGGCGCGCTCGCGCCGCTAATGCGGTAGTTGGCTGGCCCCACTGTGCAAGGTCGTGCATAACCTCTCCATGGCTTCCCTGGCTGGCCTTACTTTTATACCTGCGCGGAGGTGGAGGGCGGAACCTGTCGTGAAATTGCCGCAGCGTAAGGTCTCACGAAATTCTGACCGAGTTTTTCGGTCGCGGCCTACAGCGCCATCCTCAAGAGAGTACAGCGAACGCGGTACACACGCGTTGTCCTGAAAGGGCATCTGTTCTCCTGGACGTGGAGCCGATGTAACCAGAGCTGTGCGGAGAGGACCGGCGACATCGTCTTCGTCAATGAGGAAGGGCAGATCCTCAAGATTGCCAATCAGGAGAAGGTGATGCCGCACGCCGGCCAGAGGGTCAAGATGTCGTGCAGACGAGCCCCAGGCCAAAAGGACGCGATGTGGGTCGACAACGTCAGCCTGTACGAAGGTCCGTGAATTCACAGTCTGCTGCGGCAAGTCCACACTTTGGGTTTGTGGAGGCTGTTTTGTGGGTCGCCGTGCTGTAGGCGACCCAGCCTATTGCCTAAACCAGCCATTCAGCAGAACCGGTACCTTGCCCAAAACGCCTCCTGCAGCTCCGGAGCGAAACTGGCTTGGGGGAGAATGTGGCATGGCATTCTCCCCTCCTGGCCGGATTGGAGCTTCGGTGGGTAGGCTCATGGAAATCCGGGCATGCGATACCTCTCAACAATTATCCCCAGTTTCGACGTGCTTGCGCGATAATGCTGTGCATTCAGCGGGTCGCTGACCGCGCTCCCAAGAAGGCTGGAATGAGGCTCACAAATTCGCCTTGCTGTGCTGCTCTTCGAGGACACGATGATTGACAAGTTGTATGACCTGGTCGGCGGAACGTCATACCATCTCGGCTGCTACGGAACGCTTTTACCAGAAGGTATTGGAGGATGATAGCCTGCGTCACTTCTTTGAAGGAACTGATATGGTGCCCCTCCGCTCCCGACAGGTTATGTTCGTTTCCATGCTCCTCGGCGAGGGAGTGTACACGGGCAAAGACATTCGTAGTGCGCATGCGCTGGCCAGAAGTCGAGGTCTAAACGACGGGCACTTCGACACGTTTCTCAAGCACTTTCGCACAGCTCTGGAAGAGGTCGGGGTCAACCCGGACAACGCCGAGCAGGTCATGAAACTTGTGGATAGCAGACGAAGGACTGTTCTGGACCCATAAGGAACTGCGAGCCGCGCCGCCGCTGGCGAAATTCCGTTCGGGATGCAATACCACCGAGCGTGCGAAGCCGCCGTAGTTCGCTTCTTCGACTCGCGCCAGCGGCATTCAGCACACAACAAACGGCGGCACGAGTTGATCGTGCCGCAGATATTTTTTCTCCGGCCTTGATCGTTGCGTTCTTGCCTAGAATGGCGCGCAAATCGGATGAATCAGTGCAGGAGCAACCCGATGGCGATCAGCCCAATTCCGGCGGCAATGCTTACAAAGGAAAGCCGCCAGAAAAGCAGCAGCTCGCTAAGCAAAGCGACAGAACACAGCACCACGGAGACTTCCAGAAACAAGACGGCAATCTCAAAGAAAAAGGCCTTGCGGCCCTGCAAGCCGGAGTCCTTTTCCAGCTTCTGGGCCATGACACGTGCATCGTCGGAAACCTTTGTCTGTCCCTGGTAAAGCTTGTGGAACTCCTCAGCGGCTTCCTTGTCACCATGCAGCTGGGCGATTCGTTCATCGGACATGTAGATGCGGGCGTTGGTGTCGTTGGAGTGGGTATAGGCCCACCAGTCGGCGATCTTGGTCTCGACTACCACCCTCTGCGTGTTGGCCGCGTTGGCCAGCAGGTTGGCAATCGCCATCAGTACCGCGACCACCGCCGTTGTCAGGCCGATGCCCTTCTGCTGCTTCTCGTGTGCCGTTTCCACTTGCTGGTGGATGACCTCGTACTGGGTTGGACGACTCGTCCGTTGTTCAGGATGCGATGGATTTTGAAGAAATTGTACGCGAAATAGTTTTAGCGACGGCAGCGACGGGATTCTTCGGCTCGCACCAGCGGCGATCAGCGCCGAAAAACGGCGGCACGAGTTCCTCGTGCCGCCGTGACCTTTTCTCTACAAAAACCCCTAGACTTCAGCCTTCTTATACGTCTCGTCGGCGAGGATCACCGACACTGCCGTGATCACCACGAAGGCAATCATGTACAACGATACCGGCCAGGACTTGTTGTGCGCCCAGGCCAGCAGCACAGTCGATACCGGCAGCGCCATGCCGCCGGCGAAAATCGATGCGAGTTGATAGCCCAGCGAGGCTCCGCTATAGCGCACCTTCGCCGGGAACAATTCGGCAAAGAAGCTGGCCTGCGGCCCATACATCGCTGCGTGGCCAAGTTGGCCAATCACAACGATGGCCAGCCAAGACCAGTAAATATTGCCGACAGCCCAGTCCAACATCTTGAAGAAGGGGAACGCCCACACACCGCAGAAACACGCGCCCCACAGGTAGACCGCGCGCCGGCCAATCTTATCGGACAGCCACCCCCAGAACGGGATCATGAACAGACCGATGGCGTAGTTGATGGTCAGCGCGGGGAGCAGGGCCTTTCTGGGCAGCTTCAGCACCGTCAGGGCGTAGGTCAGCGAGAACACGGTGATGATGTAAAAGAGCCCATTCTCAGCAAAACGCATGCCCCCGGCCAGAAGCAGGTTTCTCGGGTGCTCCCGGACCGCGACCAGAAGCGGCATCTTTTCTTCCGCCTTTTGATCCTTGACCTTTTGGAAGGCGGGCGATTCGGCGATGGCCATCCGGACCCAGATGCCGATCACCACCAGGACGATGCTGAACAGGAATGGCAGACGCCATCCCCAGGCAAAGATGTTGGCATCGCTCATATGCGTGGTCAGTAACCAGAAGGCGAACACTCCCAGCAGGCCACCGACCATGGCGCCTGTTTGCGGCCAGGAACCAAAGAAGCCGCGCCGACGGGACGGGGCATGCTCGACTGCCATCAGCACGGCGCCTCCCCATTCACCGCCCAGCCCAATGCCCTGGCAGACCCGCATCAGAGTCAGCAGGATCGGGGCCCAGATGCCGACCCGAGCGTACGTTGGAAGACAGCCGATGAGGGTCGAGGCTATACCCATGAAGAGAAGCGTGATGTAAAGCATCTGCTTGCGGCCGATGCGGTCGCCGAAGTGGCCGAACACGATCCCGCCGAAAGGACGCGCGATGAAGCCAACGGTATAAGTGCCAAAGGCGAGAAGCGTGCCTACCAAGGGATCAAACTTGGGGAAAAACAGTTTGGGGAAGATCAGGGCTGCCGCCGTACCATAAAGGAAATAGTCATACCATTCGATGGATGTGCCGACCAGACTGGCAAAAGCCACCTTCACATACTCCGGCTTTTTTTCAGCCTGCGGCGTAACTGGCGGCTTGCGATCAGCTTCTGTTTGCAATATTGCGGATGCCATTGAGAATTCCTCCTATGATAGTTACTTCTTCCGTCCAGCCGCCATCATGGAAAGCGGCACGCCGGTCGTGCTGCGCGCGGCCGCGCCGATTTGAAAAGCTATTCCGGCAGCTTTAATTGAGCTTCTCCGTATCAAATACCACCTTGCTGCTGCTGCTTCTTGAAAGGCCCTACTTGTTTTACTTCTTGCGGCCCGCTCTTCGAGGGCACGCCGACATCACACAGTCAAGATCAGCCCGCCGCGCGGTGGCTGGCCGCGAACGCCGCCCGCATCTCGCGCTTCAGCGTCTTGCCGGCCACGTTGCGCGGAAACTCCTCGTAAATCACCACGTCCTGGATGCGCTGGAACTTGGCATCCACACGGGCGTTGGTCCAGGCGATGAGTTCCTGGCGATCGAGGTTGGCGCCCGCTTTCAGCACCACCGCCGCGATCGGCACTTCGCCCCACTTTTCATCCGGGGCGCCGAACACCGCCGTCTCCTGCACCGCCGGGTGCTGGGTGATGACCTCCTCGATGTCGCGGGGATACACGTTCACCCCGCCAGAGATGATCATGTCCTTGATGCGGTCGACGAGGAACAGATAGCCATCCTCATCGAGGTAACCGGCGTCGCCGGTGTGCAACAGCCCATCGACGATGGCCTTCTCCGTCAGTTCCGGCTGCTTGTAGTAGCCGGGCATCAGGATGGGCCCGCGCCCGCAGATCTCTCCCACCTCGCCGGGGGCGCACTCGCTGCCGTCGGCGCGGACGATCTTGATCGTATAGAACGGCGGCGGGCACCCTACCGATCCCAGCTTGCGCACCGAGTCATGCTTGTCCAGGATGGTGACGAAGCCTTCGGTCAGGCCGTAGAGTTCGTAGAAGCGGTTGGGGAGCGTGTCGTTGAGGATCTTCTTGTGCTCCACGTGCAGCGGCGCGCCCACGTTGTGGATCATCTCCAGGCTCATCAGCTTCTGCGGGTCGTAGGCTGGGCTGTGCAGGATGGCGATGATCTGCGCCGGCACCATCACCACGTGCGTCACCTTGTAACGCGCGATGTCTTCGATGACCCGCTCTGCTTTGAAGCTCTCGTGCAGGATATAGGTGCCACCCACGAACATCCACGGCATCAGGTCGATCATGGCGCCGTTGAAGACGATGGAGCCGGCGTGCAGCACCACGCTCTCCGGCGTCATGCGCCAGGCGTGGGAGAACAGGGTGCAGTACATGGCGCGCACGAAGTGAGTATGCACGATGCCCTTGGGCAGGCCGGTGGTGCCCGAGGAATACATGATGTTGAAACGTCGTCGCAGGTGAGTTGCGGGTCGGGAGGCTCGGCGGCGGAAGCTTCGGCCACGAAGCGCTCGAATGGCACCACGCCGTAGGAAGGGGCATCGCCCACCAGCACCGTGGTCTCGATCTGCGGCAGTTCGTGGCGGATGCGCCCGAAAGCTTCCATGAAGCCGGGATCGCCCAGCACCAGCCGCGTGTCGGAATCCTGCAACAGCGTCTTCAAGCCGCTGGGCTGCAGCAGCGTGCTCAGGGGCACGATCACCAACCCGCTCTTGGCCGCCGCCCAATAACAGGCCATCAGCTCCAGGCAATTCGGCAGGACGGTTGCGAATTTGTCACCTTTCTTAAGCCCCGCCGCCAGCAATGCATTGGCCAGCTGGTTGACGTAGGAGTTGAACTCGCGATAGGTGAGCATCCGCCCGCCCACCACCAGCGCCGGATGATCGCCGCGATAGCGCGCGTGCCGCGGCAACAGGCTGCCGATGTTCAGGCTGGAGCGGCCGATGTTGGATCCTTTCTCGTTTTCGTGACTCATGTCGGTCTCCGCGGGGGAATCTGGTCCGGCACATGAGCGAATACCCGGGTGTGCCAGCGGGAGGCTGCGAACCAGGGACCGTGCCCCACATTTCACATCCGTTGGACAACAGGCGCGGTGACTGGAGTCACACGTAGTGGTGATTAGAGAAACCACGCATGATTGCCGCGCCGCATCCGGCGCTCAAGTATCTGCCTGACGGAAGATGCTTGTGTTGGCGAAACAGGTGATAGAAACTGGCTCGCTTGGAGGCCTACGCAATGGCCACTGTGACGCGGCAGCCAGCGGCTCTGACGATCACCCGGGAAGCGCGCGGGCGGGTTCCGGGAGACGGCGTCGAACTCGCCTTCGGATACTGGCCCGGCCAGGGCGCGCCGGTGGTGGCGCTGCACGGGCTGACCGCCACGTACGTCACGTTCACCGGCGTGGCCGAGCGGCTGGCCGGCCGGCGTCCGCTGTTCGCTCCCGACCTGCGAGGCCGCGGCGATTCCGGCAAGCCTGACGGTCCTTACGGCATGGCACAGCACGCCTGCGACGTGGCCCGGGCCATGCGCGCTCTCGCGCTCGGACCGAGTGTGATCGTGGGCCATTCGATGGGAGCGTTCATCGCGACCGCTCTGGCGGCAAGCGAACCGGAATTGGTTGCTGGGCTGATTCTTGTCGACGGCGGATTCGCTCTTCCCATGACCGAAGCCGCCCGGCAGGCTTTCGAGTTCGGGCTCGCGAAGCGTATCGCACAGCTTCGACAAACCTATCCTTCACGCCAGGTCTACCGCGACTTCTGGCGCAGCCAGCCGCAGTTCCCTGCGGAAGATTGGAGCCCGTGGATCGAGGCGTTCCTCGACTACGAACTCGGCGGCGAGCCTCCCCGTCTGCAGCCTAAAGCGTCGGACGAGGGTGTGCGCGCGGATCTGGCCGAAGGACTGAAAACCAAAGAGATCACCGAGCGGCTGGAAGCCATCCGTGTGCCAGTCGTCATGCTGCGTGCCGAAGCCGGCTTTCTCCCCGGACAGCCGCCGCTTTATCCGGAGCCGGTGATGGCCGAGATGCGGCGCTGCCTTCCCGGTCTGGAGGTGCACACCATACAGGGCACGACCCATTACACCCTCGTGCTGGGCAAGCGCGGCGCTTCTGCCCTCGCCGAGCTGATCGTTGAGTTCTCCGAGCGTTGCCGTTCGAGGGACGGCGGCGTTCCCCGTTTGTAACCGGTTACGGAAGTGCGTTGTCGTCTCCGGAACAGCTTGCATTGGGGTATTCTCTTGCCTGCCGATTGGAATCCGCCCTGAGGTGTAGCGATGCCGAGAAGATTTCGTGTCCTCATGATCGCGATGGCAGCCCTGCTGTCCTTGACTTTGTCGGTGTTGGCACAGACACAGGCGCAGCCGCCCGACCAGGCTGAGTTGGACCAGGCGCCCACCATGCGCATCACCGTGGTGTCGCGCACCACCAAGGCGGTCAACTATCGGCACCGCGGCGGCTCGACCACGGTAGATTTCAAGGGCACCGACCTGATGCCGGAGATCACCGGCCGCGCCAAGGTGGACAGCAAGTCCGGACGCCTCGACATCGACGCCAAGCTCGAAAACATGCTGCCTGCCAACAAGTTCGGCCTCGAATATCTCACGTATGTGCTGTGGGCGATCACGCCCGAGGGCCGGGCCAGCAATCTGGGCGAGGTCCTGCTGAAGAATGGCAACGGCAGCCTCAAGGTCACTACGGATTTGCAGGCCTTCGGGCTGATCGTCACCGCGGAACCGCATTTCGCGGTCACCCAGCCCAGCGACGTGGTCGTCGCCGAGAACATCATCCGTCCTGACACGAGGGGCCAGGAAGAAGCCATCAACGCCCGCTACGAGCTGCTGGCCAAAGGGACCTACGCGTCTTCGGTCGAGCCGATCCAGGGCGCGATCTACGGTATCGACTCGAAGACGCCGATCGAGCTGTTTGAGGCCCGCAATGCCGTGCGCATCGCACGCGCAGCGCACGCCGACCAGTATGCTGCGCCCAGCTTCCAGAAGGCGCAGGAACTGCTTCAACAGGCCGAGGACGCTTACCTCCGCAAAGAAGGCAAAACGCCAATCGGTACGCTGGCGCGCAACGCCGCTCAGACCGCCGAAGACGCGCGCGTGATCTCCCTCAAACGTCAGGAAGAGCTGCGCATCGCTAAGGAGCGGCAGGACGCCGCGGACCGCGAGGCCCAGGCTAAGGCTCAAGCCGAAGCGGAAGCCAATCGCCGGGCCCAGGCGGAAGCTGAGCGTATCCACGCCGAGCAGGCCAAGGCGGAAGCGGAGCGCGCGCGGGCCGAGGCTGAGCGCGCCAGGCAGGAAGCCGAACAGGCTCGCGCCGAAGCCCAGGAACAGCAGGAACTGGCGCAGGCGGAAGCGGAGAAGGCCCATCTGGCGGCGGAGCAGGCGGAGCAGATGCGGCAGAAAGCCGAGGCCGACAGGGCGGCGATGCGTGCCCGTCTGCTGCGCCAGTTGAACGCCATCCTGGAGACGCGCGACACCTCGCGCGGGCTGGTGGTCAACATGTCCGACGTGCTGTTCGAGTCGGCGAAGTACGGCCTGCGTCCGGCAGCGCGGGAACGTCTGGCCAAGATTGCTGGCATCCTGCTTGCCTATCCGGACCTGCACTTGGAGGTTGAAGGCCACACCGACGCCATCGGCAGCGACGCCTACAACCAGCAGCTCTCGGAGAAGCGCGCCGCAGCGGTTGAGCAGTATCTGGTGCAGCAGGGCATCCCGGAGAGCGACATAGCGGCGCGAGGGCTGGGCAAGCTGCAACCCGTCGCCGATAACTCCACCTCCGCCGGACGGCAGCAGAATCGGCGGGTGGAACTGATCGTCTCCGGCGACATGATCGGCACCGGTGCTTTGCCGCAAACCCAGTGAGCCGTTAGCGACGCCCCACCGCCCAGTCGGCTTAGTCCTTACGTTTCGGTAGCATTCTGCATCTCTCCCTGTATACTTTCTGTTACTCCTAATTACTTCCTAAAGGGCTCATAAATCCAATGTCTTCACCAGTCCTCTCTATCGAAAACCAAACCTCTGCAAAAATCCTGTTCCTCGCCGGGCTGCTTTTTTCGCTTAGTCCCTGGGCGTCGCCGCCGCTGGCGCTGGCGCTCGGGCTTGTGCTCGGGCTCACCTTCACCAACCCATTTCGCCGGGAAACCAAGCACGTCACCACGATGCTGCTGCAAGCGTCGGTCGTCGGCCTGGGATTCGGGATGAATCTGCACCAGGTCCTTAAGGCCGGGCGCAGTGGATTTGTTTACACCGCCATGGGCATCTGCTTCGCCCTGAGCCTGGGAATCATGCTGGCGCGCGCGCTCCGGGTGAAGCCGACGGCGGGATTTCTGATCGCGACCGGCACTGCCATCTGCGGCGGCAGCGCCATCGCCGCAGTCGGGCCCGTGGCCGGCGCCAATGAAGAAGAGATGTCAGTGGCGCTGGGTACGGTATTCATCCTCAATTCAGTGGCTTTGCTGACCTTCCCCTGGATCGGCGGTACGCTGCATCTTTCGCAGACGCAGTTCGGGCTGTGGGCGGCGCTGGCCATCCACGACACCAGTTCAGTGGTGGGCGCGGCCGCCAAGTACGGAGCGGTGGCCCTCGCTGTGGGCACCACCGTGAAGCTGGCGCGCGCCCTCTGGATCGTCCCCATGTGCCTGGGAACGGCAGCCATCAAGCGCAGCAAGGCGCGCGTCAAGTGGCCGTGGTTCATCGCGTTGTTCGTGCTGGCGGCGGTGGCCAACTCCATCCTGCCCGCCGGAGCGGCGATTTTTCACGGCTGCTACCGCCTGGGGATCGTGGGCCTGACGGCCACGCTCTTCCTGATCGGCAGCGGTGTATCACGTGGCACGCTGAAGACCGTGGGCCCGCGTCCGCTGCTGCAGGGCGTGCTGCTGTGGATCGTGGTGGCGGTTACGTCCATCCTGGTGATCCGCTATGGGGTGATCGGGCTCTGACGCACTCGCCGCCGTTCTGCTAGGCTGTTGCGTTCATCTGCTGCGGGCGAGTTCGGCCCGCCGGGAGCTCTCCTATGCCGGAAGACTTCGCTGCCACCCTGCGGGTACTCGATGATGCGCTGGGGCGCTACGTGCGCCCGGACACCTTTCCGCTGGCCATCCGCATGCTCAAGCCGGGGGAAACGGTTCCCGAAGGTGTGAAGGTGCCCAGCAAGACTCTGGGCGAGCAATGGATCGTGTGCCAGTCAATTGGGGTCGCGCGCCGCTACGGCTGGAGCATCGCCGTGGGTCGGGACGACGTTATTTGCCCATTGGCCGCCATCGCCTTCGGCTTCCACCGGCCCAATGACGAATACTTGAAGGGCTTCGCTGCCGTCGGCATGTACTGCAAGGACGAGGAAGCAGCCGCCAGCCTTGAAGCCAGCACCTGGAAGTTCAAGCCCGGCACGTACGATTACGTCTGCGTCGCGCCGCTGAACCGGACGACGTTCGAGCCGCACGTCATCGCCGTATACGCCAACAGCGCGCAGGTACTGCGGCTGGTCCATGCCTCGCTCTACAAGCGCGGCGGGCGCGTGGTTTCGACCGCCGGCGGACGCCTGGACTGCTCCGAGATCGTCATCCAGACCCTCACCACCAACGAGCCCAAGGTCATTCTCCCCTGCACCGGCGATCGGGTCTTCGGCATGGCGCAAGACAACGAGATGGCTTTCGCCTTCCCCTGGGGGTACGCGCACGAGATCATCGAGGGCCTGGAAGGCACCCACAAAGGGGGCACCCGTTACCCGATCACCGTCGCCATGCGCGACACCGTGACCATGCCCAAGTCGTATCAGGACCTCATGAAGATGTTGGCGGATCGGGACTCAGCGCCGAGCACGGAGGGAAGATAACGGCGCTCTCGGCATCTCGGCGGTGAATTCTTTGGAGTCTACAACCCTGTGATCCTGACTCCCGCCGACTGCTTCTTGGCGCGGATGTTGATGGCGATCAGCAACGCCGTGATCTGCTCGACGATGCGCGCATTCTCCAGCTTCCCACCATCAACCGGACGCACGCCTGGAATCTTTCGCGCCAGCTCGAATGCCACGGCGCGCGCCGGCTCGTGATCGGTGCAGACGATCACATCGCAGTCCACCGGTCCCCCTCCCTCGAGCAACGTGTGCGACACATTGTGGAAGGCGGCCACCACGGTTACTCCCGGCGGGACCAGTTCCGCCGTCTGCTGCGCCGCCGAACCCTGCCACACGCCCAGGGTGCGCGTGGCGCGTCCGCCGACTTCGGCCGCCAGCGGAACCGTGGCGTCGATGAGTACAGCGCTTGGCCGGAACGCAGGCTGCAGCTTCTTGAGCAACTCCGCTTGACCAGCGAACGGGACGGTCAGCATAACCACGTCCGCCTGCGCGACGGCAGCAGAATTCTCCGCGCCTTCGACATGCGCCTCGCCGCCGCACTGCGCCTGGATCTCCAGGGCTGCCTGGCGCGCCCGCTGCTCGTCGCGTGAGCCGATGATGATGTGCACGCCCGCCCGCGCCCAACGCGACGCCAGGCCGCGTCCTTCCGGGCCGGTGCCGCCGACCACCGCGACCGGGCCGTTCACGAGGCGCGCTCCTCGGCCAATCGCATCGCAGCCAGACGCTCTGGGATGTGCCACTCGTCGAGCAGGCGCTGCGCTCGGGTATCACCGGGGGTCGCGATCAGGCCGGCCAAATCCGGGGGCTCGTCGATGTCGATGCCGATCCTGGCCAGTCGCAGCACTTCAACCGGGTTGCCCGTGGCTCGTGCTGCCGCCAGGTGTGGCAGGAAACTGTCGTTGCCGAAACGGAGCGGGAAAAGGCCGGGCGGCCGTTGCAGGACGGCGTTGGTGCCGTGGCCGCTGGCGGAAGGCGCAAGCACTGTCCCTTCGGGCGGCGCTGCGTCGAAAATCTCGTCCAGCTCAGTCGTGGTGATCAGCGGGATGTCTGCCGGCAGAACCAGCGTGAACTCGGCTTCGCGCTCGATCGCGGCACGCGTCGCCATCTCGATCGCGCCGGTTTCGCCGGGATCGTCCGGATCGTCGATGATGTCGAAACCATATTGGCTTGCCAGCCGGTGCGCGCGCGCATCACCCGACACGAGCGCAACATAGCCGCGATGGCGGCTTGCATCCAGCGCCGCCAGCACGTCTTGCAACATAGCGTCCGCCAGCGCGAAGCGCTCGGCAGGGCTGAGTAGCGGAGACAGCCGCTGTTTCGAGGTTTCCAGGTGCTTGACGGGAACAAGAATCATGGGACGCCAACATACATTTCCGCGTTGGGATGAGTCAATTGGTCAGAAAGGCTGATGCTGGTGGCAGCGGTAGCGCCGCCGAAGCTGCCGAACACTGGCCGGTAGAGCACCGGCTGCGGCGTAGGTGTGGAGCAAAAGTATGCCACCCGGGAAAGGGGGGCCGCTGCCCGGCGGCAAAAAACTTTCCTATCGCGCGCATAAAATAAATTTCTGAAAAAGATTCCGATTTCACGCAACCAAACTATGAGTTGGACTGTTTTGCCGCGCGCCGGTACTCTCGCTGGCACGTTGGATATAGAGATCGCTCAAGGGTTGCGTCCTGCAATGAGGGGCATCGGACGCACTTGGGGGCCGGCTTCGTGGGAGTGGCGCTCGCTGGCGCTGCATGAAGCCGGCTCTGCCGTTATCGCAGGTCAGGTATTCAACGATAGCCGCGCGGGTTCGAGGGATCGTGCAGGGGCCGAAGGTTGTTCCTCTGTGCGTGGGGCAGCGTTATCGGAGCGGCGCTGTCGGAGCGGCTTTCCGGAACGGACGCTCGTCCGCCGTCTTTCCGGGAGGCCGCTCGTTACCCTGCTGGGCACTCGCCGAACGCGGCCCGCTCTGCCTTTCCATCCGCCACCAGAGAAACGCCGTTACTTATCCGCTGAAAGCTCCAGGCGCTTGAGAATGCCGGTAACCGGATCAAGCAGGATGACGTAGGGCTGGGGCCGATGAATGGCCTGAGGGTAGAAGGCGATCAGGCCGCTCGAGATTCGCACTGCTTCAAAAGCCCGCCGCGTGTCCCGGTTGCGCGTCTCGCTGCGCCGGATGAGGCTGGATGAAGTCTTGTGTGATTGCATGCGCAGATTGTTGCAGAGCTTTCCTCAGTCGGCAAGAAACCGCCGTAACCTTCCCCGGCCGGCGAGAAACCGCCGTAACCAGCGGGCCGTTACCGACGTGATGTTTACGCGCGGCGCGCGGCGGATTATTGTGGACTCGTTGTAAGGCAGTTCTGGGGGAGGGCTGCCATCGGCGTCCTGGATCTAAACGGGTCCAGGACGCTCTTATTTTTGGCTGTCGATTTGAATCCCTCCCGCCGGTGCGATAGCATCGCCTGCGGATGCGAACTCGCCTCCACGCGCTTCTTCGTCGCCCGGCTTTTCTGCTGGCTGTTGTGGCGTTCCTTGTTGCGGTGCTCGTGCAGTCCGGTGACCTCGGTTCCAGCGACACCTCGCACCGCCTGCAGGCGACGCATTCCTTCTGGACCTCCGAGCCCGCGGTCTTCCCCGGCGAGTACCCGGAGTTTGGCTTGCACGGCCGCGGTGGCAAGCTCTATGGCTGGTACGGCATCGGCCAGTCTCTGCTGATGCTGCCCTTTGATGTAATCGGCACCTATCTGGAACGGCTGACGGTCTTCGCCCATTACAAAGATGATCCTAGCATTCGCGGCATCGTCGTCGCTTACTGCACCAATGCGTTGCTGTCGGTTTTGACCGCGCTGGTGTGCTTCCGGCTGTTGCGCTGGTTCGACTTCACGGTAAATCAGGCGATGGCGGGTGTGCTGGCGCTGCTGTTCTGCACCACCCACCTGCATTACACCCAGAACATGATGGAGAACAACTACATCATGCTGCTGACGCTCACCGGCCTGGCATTCCAGTACCAGTGGCTGCGCACCGGGAATCGCCGGGCGTTGCTTATCGGCTCCGGAGCGCTGGGACTGAATCTTTTGACCCGCTTGACCACCGGCATGGACCTGATTGCGGTCGGCGTCTTTCTGTTGCTGGTCTCGTGGTTCACCGAGGTGCGCGGGCGGGCCCTGCTCGAGCGGACGATATCTTACCTGCGCGTGGCCGCACCCGTATATGCGGTGTTCATTTTTCTCGACCGCATCTACCAGTTCTATCGCTTTGGCTCGTTCTTCAACACCTACATCGGCGTTTTTGCGCGCGAGCAGAGGATGCTCCACCCCGAGCTGCCACCGAACTTTCCGTTCGAGACGCCGTTCCACGTGGGTTTCTTCGGCGCCCTGTTCCGGTCGGAGAAATCCATTTTTCTTTTTGACCCGCTTCTTGTCTTGACGGCCATCGTGGCCATCCTTCTCTGGAAGCGGTTTCGTCCTGAGATCAAGGCATACATCTCCACCTTCACACTCCTGCTGCTGGCCTACATCAGCTTCTACGCGCGTTACACGGTGTGGAGCGGCGACTTCGCCTGGGGAGACCGCTACGTTTCAACCACGGCGGAACTGCTGGCGTTCATTTCCGTGCCCTTGTTACTGCGATACGGAGCGCAAGTGGGCCGCTGGGTGCGGGCGGTCGGGATGGCGCTGGTGGCCGCCAGCGTCGCCATCCAGCTCGCGTCCCTGGCATTCTGGATGCCGCTGGAGATCTATCAGATGGAAACCCTCGGCCACCCCACATTCGTCATTGGGCTGCGCTTCGAGAATATTGCCGCGTTTGCCTTGGGAAAGATGCAGGCATGGGGCCTCGTGAATTACGCCATGAAGTGGGATGACTGGGATTACGTCCGCATCACCACTTGGAACTTCCTTCCCTTCGTTCTCAAGCGGACCGGAGCGGCGCCGGCTTGGGTGGTTGAGACCGCGACCGTTCTCTGGATCGCCGGCATCGGAGCTCTGCTGGTCCTGCTGGCTGCTATCCGCCGGAGAGCGATCAGGGGAGAGTTTGAAATGGAAGGTGAGCCGGCCAGCGCGGCCTCGCATGCGGCTACGGTCTCAGGCTAGTCGCCCGCCGCATTCGCCATTGCGGCAGCGCGTCTCCTTTTACTGGTCACCACGGGCACGGCCCACACCACCGCGCGATATCCCAGCAACACACCCAGCACGATGCCATACTCGATCGGCCGATGGTGGTCTTTCTTCATGGCCCAGGTGAAGTGCACGATGGCCGCCGCGGCGGTCACGTAGATCAAGCGGTGCAGCCATTGCCAGCGCCGTCCGCCCAGGCGCTGAATCATCTTGCGGGTCGAGGTCACGGCCAGCGGGATGAGCAGCACGAACGCGGTGAAACCCAGGGTGATGAACGGACGCTTGTACACGTCCTTAGCCATGCTGTGGACGTTGAACGCCTGGTCGAGCCATATGTAGGTGAGAAAGTGCAGGCAGCCGTAGAAGAAGGCGAACAGCCCGATCATGCGGCGCAGCCCGATAAGCCAGAGCTGGCCGGTGAGCCTGCGCAGCGGCGTGATCGCGAGCGTGACCAGCAGAAATCGCAGCGTCCAGTCGCCGGTCGAGTGCGTGATGGCCTCGATGGGATTGGCGCCCAGGTTCGCCGTCGCTGCCTTCCACACCAGCAGCCCTAGCGGTACCAGGCAGGCAGGGAAGATCGCGACTTTGAGCCAGCGGGTGCGCGTCATCTAGAAGTATTTTCGCAGATCCATCCCGGCGTAAAGCTGCGCCACCTGGTCGCCGTAGCCGTTGAACGGCCGCGTCGGGATCTTCTTGATCGAGGCGAAGAAGCCGCTGCCGTCGATGCGCCGCTCCGTCTTCTGACTCCAGCGTGGATGGTCCACGTCCGGATTGACGTTGGAATAGAAGCCGTACTCGCCGGGCGCGGCCTGGTTCCAGGTGTTGATGGGCTGCTGCGCCACTAGCCGAATCTTCACAATCGATTTGGCGCTCTTGAAGCCGTACTTCCACGGCACCACGATGCGCACTGGCGCGCCGTCCTGATTCGGCAACGCCTCGCCGTAGAGGCCCACGCACAGGATGGCCAGCGGGTGCATCGCTTCGTCCAGTCGCAAGCCTTCGACGTAGGGCCAGTCGAGGATGCGCTCTCGCTGCCCGGGCATTTGTTTGGGATCGAGGATGGTGGTGAACTCCACGTACTTCGCCTTCCCCAGCGGCTGCACCTGCTTGAGCAGGCTGCTCAGCGGGTAACCCACCCACGGGATCACCATCGACCAGCCTTCTACGCAGCGATGGCGGTAAACGCGGTCTTCGAGCGGCGACAGCTTCAGGATGTCATCGATGTCAAACGTGCGCGGCTTCTGCACCAGACCTTCTACCTTTACTAGCCACGGGCGCGTGCGGAAGTCCTTGGCCAGTTGTGACGGACCGTCCTTGTCGGTGGAGAACTCGTAGAAATTGTTGTAGGTGGTCACGTCTTTGTACGGCGTGAGCTTTTCGTCGGTGCCAAACGGGCCTTTGACCGTGTTCAGCTTGGCGCCCGCCTGCGCCGCTTGGGCAGGCGACGCCATCTCCAGCAGCCGTCGTCCGGCAAGGAGTGACGCGCCGACCGCGGCCGCTCCCGCCATGAAGGTGCGCCGGCTCAGGTAGTCGCGCTTGGGCGTGATCTCGGACGAGGCTACGTCGGCAGGCTTCTTGATCAGCATGTTTCCCCTCACATCTTAGTACGCATTGCGGCGGCGCGCGGATTGCTTACATTCAATCAGACTCGCGGGGCGCGCAAAAGTTTCACGCCGGAACCGTTCGCAATCAAAACAGGTGTCATTCTTCCGCCGACCGACGGGAGGCGGGAGAATCTGACGGCAACGGCGGGGCAACCAGCAACCGTAGCGCCGGCCTTTGCGTCAGATTCTCCGCTCGCCTTCGGCTCGCGAAGGATGACACCTTCAATAGATCATTGGGGGGAGGCCAAAACAACATTGATTATACAAATCATATCGTATTAAACTGGCCATCCCATGGACCTGCTCCGCCCCCGTGACGCCGCCACCGTGCTGGGTATCAGCTATCCCACGGTGAAGCAGTGGATCTACAAAGGCAAGCTGCGCACCATCAAGACCGCCGGCGGCCATCATCGCGTCCCGCAGAGCGAACTCGACCGCTACCTGCACCGGCTGCGCGAAAAGCCAGGCCCGGAGCGGCGCCGCAATTTCCGCCGCATCAGCGGGCGCAACCAGCTCGTCGGACGCGTGCTGGAGGTGCGCACCAGCGGCCTGATGGCGCAGGTGAAGCTCTCCATCGGCGGCCAGACCATCACCTCCATCATTACCGCCGACGCGGTGCGGGAGATGCGGCTGAAGAGGGGCGATACCGCCGCTGCCCTCATCAAGTCCACCGAGGTGATGATCGTCCGGGTGTGAAGCGGAGGGGGATCGCGATGAGAAAAATGCGCCTCTACTCGCTGGTTCTGCTGATCCTGCTGGTGGCGAGAGCCGCGCCGGCAGGGGAGATCACGGTAGCGGCGGCCTCTGACCTCACTTTCGCCCTCGCGGAAATTGCGCACGGCTTCGAGCAGAAAACCGGCAACCGGGTGAAGCTGGCCTTCGGATCCTCGGGAAATTTCTTTGCCCAGATCGAGAACGGAGCAACGTTTGACGTGTTTTTCTCCGCCGACGTGGAATACCCGCGGAAGCTTGCAGCCAGCGGCTTGGCCGCTGCCCCTACGCTCTGGGTGTACGGCGCAGGACGGATTGTGCTGTGGGTTCCCGCCGGCTCTCCGCTCAATCTCGGCAAGATGGGAATGAAGGCTCTGCGCGATCCTTCGGTGCAGAAGATCGCCATTGCCAATCCGGCGCACGCGCCCTACGGGCGCGCCGCCAAAGCCGCGCTCGAGAGCTTCAAGCTGTATGGCCAGGTGCGCGACAAGCTGGTGCTGGGCGAGAACATCTCGCAGACAGCGCAGTTTGTCGCATCGGGCAACGCTCAGATCGGGATTCTCGCCCTTTCGCTCGCCGTTGCACCCACCCTGAAAGACAAAGGCACCTACTGGGAGATTCCCATCGATTCCTATTCGCCCATCGAGCAGGCCGCAATCATCCCCACGGCGGCCACGGACAAGGCCCTTGCCCGTGTCTTCCTCGACTACATGCGGACGCCCGAAGCTCAGGCGATCCTGCGCCAGTATGGATTCCAGCCACCGCCGGAGAAGCCATGAGCTGGCAGGCGCTGGCGCTTTCCGTGAAGCTCGCCGCCATCGTGTCGGCGGTGCTGTTCGTGGTCGGTATGCCGATCGCTTACTGGATTGCCAGCTCGCGCTGGCGCTGGAGGTTCCTGGTGGAAGCGGTAGTGGCTTTGCCGCTGGTGCTGCCGCCCACCGTGCTCGGCTTTTATCTGCTGGTTGCCATGGGCCCGCGCAGCCCCCTGGGACGCCTCTGGCTGCGCGCCTTCGGACACACCTTGTCGTTCACCTTTGAAGGACTTGTGGTGGCGTCCCTGCTCTACAGCTTGCCCTTTGCCGTCCAGCCCTTCGCCGCCGCCTTTCGGTCGGTGGACGGCCAGCTCATAAACGCCTCGGCCACCCTGGGCGTGTCGCGCTTGCGGACCTTTATGCGCGTCATCGTGCCGCTGTCGTCGGCCGGGATCATCACCGGGCTGGTGCTCAGCTTTGCCCACACCCTGGGAGAGTTCGGCGTGGTGCTGATGGTGGGGGGAAACATTCCTGGCGTGACCCGCACCGTCTCCATCGACATCTACGACCAGGTGCAGTCGCTGAACTATGCCGTCGCCAACCAGACCGCACTGGTGCTGCTTGCGGTCTCGTTCGTAACCCTGTCGGTGGTGTACGCGGTCAACCGCAAAGTGTGGGTGCTTTGAGGTGGGCGCGGACGGTGATGCAGAGGCCGCCGCAGGGAACCATGCACTCTCGGTGCATATACAGAAAGGCTTTCCCGGGGGATTCGCCCTGACGGCTGAGTTCGCAGCCGCTGCCGGCATCACCATTCTGTTTGGCCGGTCGGGCTCGGGGAAGACGACCATCCTGGGCTGCGTCGCCGGACTGCTCGCGCCCGATGCCGGGAGGATCGCGGTCGGCAGCCGCGTCCTGTTCGACCACGCGCAGCGCCTCAACGTCCCGGTGGTGCGGCGCAACGTGGGATACGTCTTTCAGGACCTGGCCTTGTTCCCGCACTTGACCGCGGAGCGGAACGTTGCCTACGGTCTGGGGCGGCTGGCAGCGGGCGAGCGCCAGCATCAGGTGCAGGCGATGCTGGAGCAGTTCCGCATCGCGCACCTGGCGCTCCGCAAACCGGCGGAACTCTCGGGTGGCGAGCGCCAGCGCGTGGCTTTGGCGCGGTCCCTGGTCATCGAACCGCAGGTGTTGCTGTTGGACGAGCCGCTGGCCGCGCTCGACCTGCCCACGCAGTCGCAGCTCATTGCCGACCTGCGGCGCTGGAACCGCGAGCACCAGATTCCCATCCTCTACGTCACGCACAGCCAGCGCGAGGTGTTTGCTCTGGGCGAGCGGGTGGTGGTGCTGGACGCCGGGAAGGTGCTCGCCCAGGGAACTCCGCAGCAGGTGTTACGCGCGCCGTTCCAGGAGACGGTGGCGCAACTGGCGGGCTTCGAGAACATCTTCGACGCACGCGTGATCGCGCTTCACCCGCCGCACGGAACCATGACGTGCCGCCTTGAGGGTTCTTCCGTGGAGCTGGAAGTCCCGCTGGCAAAGGCCGTAGCCGGAGAGGCTGCGCGCATCGCGGTGAATGCCGGCGACATCCTGATGGCTGTGGAGCGCCCGCGCGGCCTGAGCGCGCGCAATGTGCTCGCCGGCAGGCTGGTAGGGCTCGAACAGGAAGGCATCACCGTACACGCCCGCGTCGATTGCGGCGTCGTCTTCCACGTGAAGCTGACCCCCACGGCGCGGGAATCGCTGGCGCTGGCGGTGGGCCGCGAGGTCTGGCTGGTGATCAAAACGTACTCGTGCCACCTGCTGGAGCATGAGCCGGAGTAGCGCGGACTCATACTGGGGCGGCTGTTTCAGTACCTATTCTTGAACCGGCTGCGGCGCCTCGCGCAACGGCAAGCGAAACAGGCCGCGCCGGCCGTTTTCCGTCACGCCGACGTGTGACCCAGCTCACAGAAGCCTTCTCGGTTCGCCCTCTAGCATAGTCTCCATAATGAAAATGAAATTCAATTTCACTTTCATATTCGCCCTCATGCTCTGTGTCCTGGCGCCCGCGCTTTCCCGGGCGGGCGAGGACACGGGCGCGACCTCGCCTGACTCCGGGGAGACAACCACGGTATTTCCCCACGCCGACGACGGACGGTTTTGGGTGTCCGGGCAGATGAACTTCGTCTTCCAGGCACATCCCCCGTTCCATGCAGCTTACAGCGGAGACAACAGCCTGTCCGCGAATTACGAAAAGGCGACGTCACGAGTACTGACGCTGTTTACGGGCGTGCAGGTCAACCAAAACACCGACCTGCTGTTCGATATTGAGAGCAGCGGCGGGCGAGGGATTAGCAATGCTCTCGGGCTCGCCGGGTTCACCAATCTTGATGTCGTCCGCAATCCCGCGCTGGGGTCGGTGCCGTACCTGGCCCGCGCCATGGTGCACCGGATTATCGCGCTTGGCTCGGAGCGCGCCGAAGAAAGCCGCAATGCCCTCTCTCTGACTACCGCTGTCCCGCTGCGGCGGCTGGAATTCCGGGCGGGGAAATTGAGCACTGTCGACTTCTTTGACGCGAACGCGGTGGGCAGCGACAGCCATTTGCAGTTCCTGAACTGGACAGTCGATAACAACGGCGCTTACGACTATGCGGCGGATACGCGCGGCTACACTTGGGGGGCTATCATCGAGTACCACAGCCCGGCTTGGGTAGCACGCTTTGGTGAGATGTTGATGCCGAAGGTGGCCAATGGCATGACGCTGGATTGGAATGTGTGCCGGGCGGGCGCGGAGAACGCCGAGTTGGAGTTCCATCCCAAGGTCATGGGTAAACAGGGAACTGTGCGGCTGCTTTCGTACCTCAACCGCGCCAATATGGGCGATTACCGCGAGGCGGTGCAGCGCTTCGAGGCCGGCGGGGATGCCCGTCCCATAATCGAGAACACACGCAGACAGGGCCGTATCAAATACGGCTTCGGCCTGAACGGCGAGCAGCCGATCACGGCATCTCTGCGCGTGTTCGCGCGCTGGGGCTGGAACGAAGGCCGTCACGAATCGTTCGCTTACACGGAGGTCAATGATACGGCCGCTGTGGGGGCCGATCACTCCGGCACGCCGTGGCGTCGCAAGCAGGACAAGCTCGGTATCGCCGTGGTGACGAATGGCATTTCGAAAGACCATCAGGCTTACTTGCGTCTGGGCGGAAGAGGCTTTGTGCTCGGCGATGGCTCCCTCAGCTACGGGCGTGAAGGCATCCTGGAGACGTACTACACCGCGCATCTGTGGCGAGGAGTGTTCGCCAGCGCCGACCTCCAATACATCAGAAACCCCGGGTACAACAATGAGCGCGGGCCGGTACTCGTTCCCGGATCCAGATTACATGTGGATTTTTGAGGGGCAGAGCTCGGCTTCGAGCGCCGTCGGTTGCCTCCCGGTGCCAAACTTCAAGGCTGCTGGTCGAAGCCCACGAACACCGGCTCGGGTTGGAGTTGGATGCCGAACTCGTCGAGCACGCGCGTCTGAATCTCGTTTTTCAGCGCGATGATGTCCGCCGCAGTTGCGCCGCCCCGGTTGACGATGGCCAGCGCGTGCTTGCGCGAGATCCCCACCTGCCCGCGCACCAGACCCTTGGTGAAGCCGGCATGCTCCACCAGCCACGCCGCCGCCAGCTTGATCATGCCGTCGCGGGCGGGGAAGTTGGGAATCGGGCCGGCGCGGGCTTGCAGTTGCTCGAATGCCTCGCGAGTGAGCAGCGGGTTTTTGAAGAACGACCCCGCGCTGCGGCAGTCGTCGTCTCCGGGAACGATGAGCATGGCCTTGCTGAGGCGGATGTCGCGGATCGCGTCCCGCGTTTCCGTCAGTGTCGGCGGGTTGCTGCGGCCGGCAAAGTGGCGTTTCAAGTCGGCATATTCGATGCGCGCAGCGCCTTCTGGCACTAGCGCGAAAGTCACTCGCAGGACGATGTAGCGTCCCCGCTCCCGCGTGTTGAAGATGCTGGTGCGATAGGCGAAGCCGGAGCCGGCATTCTCCAGTTCGCGGATGTTGCCGCTGGCAGTGTCGAGCACGCGCACGCTGGTGATAGTGTCGGAGACTTCCTGCCCGTAGGCGCCGACGTTCTGTACCGGCGTGCCTCCGACCGTCCCTGGAATGCCGCTCAGGCACTCGATGCCGGCGCAGTCGCGCGCAACCGCGTGCGCGGCGAAGCCGTCCCAGTCTTCGCCTGCGGCGGCATCGAACAGCATACGAGCGCCGTCGCGGCGCTCCGAGATCCCAGTCAGCGCAATCTTCAGCACCAGGCCGGGCCAGCCGGCGTCGGAAATCACGAGGTTGCTGCCTCCGCCCAGGACGAACAGAGGCCATCCGCGCGTCTGCGCTTCGGCGACGGCGGCCCGCACATCCTCCTCGCTGCGGGCTTCAGCGAAGTAGCGCGCCGGGCCGCCGACCTTGAAGGTGGTCAGTGGCGCCAGCGGAACCTGTTGCTGGATTTGCACGCGGCCCAGAATAGCAGAGAGCGTCAGGGTGTCGGTTCCTGGGCAATGAAGGACTTCACCGCAATCTGGTTGGGCTGAATGCCGACCGGGACCAAGGTATGCAGCGCGAAGGGCGCGGGGTTGGCCTTGGTGGTTTTGTCGCGCTTGAGAAGCACGGCTACGTCACCGGCGAGCGCGTCGGCCACCAGCAGAAAATGCTGATTGGGGCTGAGCGCCAAGGCATCCGGGCGGCTGCCGACCATCACCGTGGATACCAGCTTGCCGGTGTCGATGCTGTAGACGGCCACGGTATCGGCGCCGAAGTTGCTCACGTACAGCAGCGAGTTGTCGCCGCTAACCACCGCGTGCGATGGGTGAGTGCCGATCAGGAAGGTGCCGCCAACCTCGTTGGTCGAGGTCTCGATAACTGAGATGCTGTCGGAATCGAAGTTGCAGACGAACAGCTCGCCGCCATCGGGCTTAAGCGCGAGGCTGACCGGCGTCTCGCCAACATCGAGCAGGGTAAGCAGGCTCCCGGCTCGCAGGTCGAGCACGGCAACCTGCGACGAGCCGCTGCAGGCGACGAACGCCTTGGTGGAATCCGCCAGGATCGCGATCTCTCCCGGTTCATGGCATACGGTGATGGTCGCGCGGACCTGGTTGCGGTCGGCATCGATGAGCGAGACCGAATCGCCGCCGCGGTTCGAGACCACGACCGTCTTGCCATCGGGTGAAACGCGCGCCACGCCCGGCGCTCCGCCCACGCCGACGGTCACCAGCACGCGGCGCGCCTCGAGATCCAGCACCGAGACGTTGGCCGAGCCGGCATTGGCCACGTAGCCGCGCTTGCCGTCCGGCGAGATGTCGATGAAGTAGGGCGCGTGGTGTACGCCAATTGTCGCCACCACCAGGTTGCGCTCGGCGTCGATCACGCTGACGTTGTCGGAACCGGTATTGGCCACGTAGAGTTCGTTGCGCACGGGACTGGCGGTCACGCCGGTGGGATTGCGGCCCACGGGTATGGTCTTGATAGCGCGGAAGCTGTAGAGATCAAGGACGCTGACGCTGTTGCTGCGGCCGTTGGTGATGTAGGCGTACTGTCGCAGGTCTGGAAGCGGTTCGCGCCGGCAGCCGCCGAGCGTGAGCAGGCACAGGCCCGCGAGGGCGGCGATCTGATTCCTGAGACTCAACGTCTAGCGAGCGGCTGCGGCCGCCGGTGTCAGTTCACGGTGCAGCACGGCGGCAATCTGCCGAACTTCCGACATCAATTCGTCGAACTGATCGGGATAGAGCGACTGCGGGCCGTCGGAGAGCGCGCGGTCGGGATCGTTGTGCACTTCGACGATCAGGCCGTCCGAGCCCACCGCCACCGCCGCCCGCGAAAGCGGCGTCACCTTGTTGCGCTTGCCGGTGCCGTGGCTGGGGTCCACCAGGATGGGCAGGTGGCTCAGGCGATGCACCGCCGGTACCACGCTCAGGTCCAGGGTGTTGCGGGTGTGGTCGGCGAAGGTGCGCACCCCGCGCTCGCATAGGATCACGTTGTAGTTGCCTTCGCACATCACGTACTCGGCGGCCATGAGGAACTCTTCCAGAGTCGCGGCCATACCGCGCTTCAGCAACACCGGCTTCTTTGATCGCCCGGCGCGCTTCAGCAGGGAGAAATTCTGCATGTTGCGGGCGCCGATCTGGATGACGTCGGCGTACTCTTCCACCAGCTCCAGCGACTCGTTGTCGATGGCCTCGGTGACGATGCGCATGCCCCAGCGCTCGCGCACTTCCGCCAGGATCCGCAAGCCTTCTTCGCCGAGCCCTTGAAAAGAATAGGGTGAGGTGCGCGGCTTGTAGGCGCCGCCGCGGAAGAACTGTGCCCCGGCGCGATGTACGCGCTCGGCGATGGCGAAAACCTGCTCGCGGCTTTCCACCGCGCACGGCCCGGCAATAACCGCCAACTCCGGTCCGCCGATGCTGGTGGAGTTGCTGAACCGCACGATCGTGTTGTCCTGCTTGACGTCGCGGCTCACCAGCTTGTAGGGCTTGGTGACGCGAATCACCTCAACCACGCCCGGCATCTCTTCCAGGCCGATCTCGACCTCGCCGCGATTGCCGGTGATGCCGATGGCGGTGCGCTCCGCCCCGGGAATGGCGTGGGCGCGGAGCCCGGCGGCCTCAATTTTCTGGCAGACCGCACGTACCTGCTCTTCCGTAGCGTGCGCTTGCATGACAACTAGCATGGCTGGACCCTCGGAGAAACCCTACAGTGTACAGCAGTTGCCCGAGGCCGGTCATCGGCCACCTCTCGGTACCCTGTCCTGTGGGACATTACCGCGCGGGGTACTGACGGATAACTACGGACTGCCATGCCCCGGGAAAGCTGCTAAACTTTTTCCAAAAGCATGGGGGATAGGATGGCCAGTCAACGGAGTGCTCCCCTCATTCTCTGTGTGGATGACGACGCAACCGGACTGCGTTTCCGCCAGCTCATACTGGAAGCCAAAGGTTACAAGGTTCTTCTGGCCACCTCGGCCCAGCAGGGAATGCAGCTCTTCCAATCCAATACCGTCAACCTGGTGATCACCGACCACCTGATCGGGCGCTCGATGGGGACGGCGATGGCCGCGGCCCTCAAGCGCCTGCAGCCGGACATTCCCATCATCATCCTCTCCGGGAGCAGCAACCCGCCTGAAGGGGTCGAGTGTGCGGATGTCTTCGTGTGCAAGAGCGAAGGTCCGGAGGTCCTGCTGCAGCGTGTCTCGGCGCTGCTGGGACGCGGCAGCAAGCAGGGTCGGGCTGCTGCCGCCGCCGATCGGCTTACCCTGCTCAGCCGGGAGCGGCTGGCAACCATTGTGGAATCGGTGGTGGACGCGATCATCACCGTGGGGGCCGACCAGCGCATCGTCCTGTTCAACAAGGCGGCGGAAACCATTTTCCGCTGTCCCAGCGAAGAGGCGCTGGGCAAGCCGCTCGACACCTTCATCCCGGAGCGCTTTCGCGCCAGCCACCGCGAGCACATCCAGAGGTTTGGGCGCAACGGAGTCACCAGCCGCTCCATGTCTTCGCCGAGCGTTCTGGTCGGGCTGCGGGCGGACGGAAAAGAGTTTCCCATCGAGGCGAGCATCTCGCAGGCGGGTGGCGACGGGGAGAAGTTTTTCACCGTGATCCTGCGCGACATCTCGGCCCGCAAGCAGGGCGAGGAGAAGCAGGCGCAACTGGCCGCCATCGTCGATTCCTCCGAGGATGCCATCATCAGCAAGACGCTGGGCGGCATCGTGCTCACCTGGAACCAGGCGGCCGAGCGCATCTACGGCTATCGCGCCGACGAGATGATTGGCAAGCCGATCTCCATCGTGTTCCCCGCAGACAAACTGGCCGAGGGCGATGAGGTTCTCGCCAAGATCCGCCGTGGCGAAAAGCTCGAGCACTACGAAACCACGCGCGTCACCAAGGATGGCCGGCTGCTGCACGTCGCGTTGACCATTTCCCCCATTCGCGATGCGCAGGGGACAATCATCGGGGCTTCCACCATCGCGCGCGACCTTACCCAGATCAAGATGGCGGAGCAGGCGCTGCGCAACTCCGAGAAGCTGGTGGTGGCCGGACGCATGGCCGCCACCGTCGCGCACGAGATTAACGGCCCCCTGGAGGCCGTGGCCAACATTCTTTTCCTGCTGGAACAGGCGGAAATCGGCAAGACCGCACGTGAATTCGTCACCACCGCGCAGGCAGAGGTCAAAAGGATCGGCCAGATCACCAAGCTGACTCTCGGCTTCCACCGCGAGGGCGAAGATCGCCATATGACGCCGCTCAAGGTGACGGAATTGTTTGACGGCATCCTCACCCTATATGGCTACCGTATCGCTTCTCTGGGCGTGGAGATCGAAAAGCGCTATGACAGCCTGGGCGAAGTGGTCGGCGACGCCAGCGAGCTGCGACAGGTGTTCTCCAACCTGATCGTCAATGCCGTGGATGCCCTTGCCAAGAAGGGCGACCGGCTCTGCATCCACGTTCAGGATTCGCCGGAGTGGGCCGGCCTGGGGCGGAAAGGCGTCCGCGTCATCGTGGCGGACAACGGCTCGGGTATTCCTCGCGAGGTCCGTCACCGGCTCTTCGAGCCGTTCTTCACCACCAAGGGTGAGAAAGGCACAGGGCTGGGATTGTGGGTCTCGCAGAGCCTGGTGGATAAGCACGGCGGCCAGCTCCGCGTGCGAAGCACTCCCGGCAAGGGGACGGCCTTCTCGATTTTCCTGCCCAGAGACGCCGTCGGCGCCAAGGCCGCGTAGCGCACGCTCGGGTTTCGCCATAGCCTCTGCAGGCGCTATGCTTGCGCCATGGCGATCTCCATGGCCCGCGAGCAGGACATCCTGAAGCTGCTGCCGCCGAAGCGGCCGCCGCGGCGGACCGCGCGGAGGATCGGGATCCACACCTCCACCGCGGGCGGGGTCGAGAACGCCGCCGAACGTGCCTGGCGCCTGGGCTGCAGCACCTTCCAGATTTTTTCCTCGAGTCCGCGGCAGTGGAAGCCGTATGAGCTCGGGTCGAAGCAATGCGCGGAAATGCGCCGCCTGCGCGAGAAGTACGATCTCAAGCCCCTGGTTGTCCATGCCAGCTACCTGCTGAACCTCGCCGGCGGCAATCCCGAGTTCTACGCCAAGACCATCGCTGCGTTTCGCGGGGAGCTCGAGCGCGGGCTGGCGCTCTGTGCCGAGTATCTCGTCGTTCATCCCGGATCGTTTCGTGGCGCGAGCCGGGAAGAAGGCCTGGCGCGCGCCGCCTATGCTATCCGCGAGGGAACCGCGGGACTCGACTTGGCCGAAGGTGGACTGACCGTGCTGATCGAGAACACCGCCGGCGCCGAGTACTCGTTGGGCGCGAGCTTCGAGCACGTGGCGGCGCTGGTGGGCGTGCTGCGCGAATTCATCCCGGTGGCTGCGTGCATGGATACGTGCCACATCCACGTGGCGGGCTACGACATTGTCACGCCGGCGGGCTACGAGGTCACGCTGCGACAGATTGACGATACAGTCGGCCTCAAGAATGTCCCAGTTTGGCATTGCAACGATGCCAAAGCCGCCTTCGGCTCAAAGCTTGACCGCCATCAGCACATCGGCCAGGGCACGGTCGGTACAACGCCTTTTAAGCGTCTGTTGAATGACCCTCGGGTGGCGCGTGCCGCCTTCATCGCCGAGACGCCGATTGACGAGCCGGGCGATGATCGTCGAAACGTCGAAATGTTGAAGTCGTTGGTGAATCGTTCCCGATCACGAAAAGCCAAGTAGAGACGCAGCAGGCTGCGTCTCTGCAGAGATGAGGGATCGTCGCTCCTCCGTGTAAAATTAAAAGATTAGTTACGTATGCCGTGACGAAGATGAGACGTCTATCTTTCGTTGTTCTACTATTGATGTTGATCGCTGTGAACGGCCAACGAACGTTCGGCTCGAATCTGCAAATGGCTTAGCATTTGAAATGACGGGAGATGGAAGCGTCGGCCAACTGACCGTGTTTGCTCCCCGGCACCGCGAGGAGGCAAGTAGCCCCTCGGACCAACGGTTTGCAATCTGGATGATCGAGCCCGTTAATGGGTACCTCAATGGTCCTCGTATCGCTCAGCTTAAGAGCGTGAAATACGGCTCGGTCCCGACTGGGTACAGACAGGTCATCCCAGCGGACGGGCATTCGCCGGAACCACTTTTGCCAGGAAAGACATATTTGCTAACGATATCGACCGTGGGTGCTACCGGCTTCGGCAGATGGTTTGCAGTGAAAGAACGAGGAGCTGAATTCGTAAATCTCAGTGGTCCTTGCTTTCAGGATAACCGTGGCCAATGGAAGAGAGTCAATTGTTCCGATTGATATACGGTACAGAGGCCTACGCCTGCGATTGGGCAAGAAACTGTTCCTGGCACCGATCTCATTGAGCCTTATGCCCGAACATTCCGCCGGCACCGATACCCGCGACGAGCGCTACGATCCGCAGCGCATCGAGGAGAAGTGGTCCGCCCGCTGGCAGCAGCAGCCGGAACTGTTCCGCGCCGAGCCCTTCGATTCGCCGCGTCCGAAATACTACGTGCTGGAGATGCTGCCCTATCCCTCGGGCGCGCTGCACATGGGGCACGTGCGCAACTACTCCATCGGCGACGCGCTGGCGCGTCACATGTGGATGAAGGGCTACAACGTCCTGCACCCTATGGGCTGGGACGCCTTCGGCCTGCCCGCCGAGAATGCCGCCATCAAGAACAACACTCCGCCCCGGCAGTGGACGCTCTCCAACATCGCGCACATGAAGGCGCAGATGACGCGGCTGGGCTTCGCCTACGACTGGTCGAAGGAAGTCACGACTTGTCTGCCCGATTACTATCGCTGGAACCAGTGGTTCTTCCTCAAGATGTACGAGCGCGGCCTGGCCTACCGCAAGAAGAGCCGCGTGAACTGGTGTCCGGAGTGCGCTACCGTGCTCGCCAACGAGCAGGTGGTGAACGGCTGCTGTTGGCGGCACACCGAGACTCCGGTGCAGCAGCGCGAGCTGGAGCAGTGGTTCCTGCGCATTACCAACTACGCGCAGGAACTGCTGGACGATCTCGACCGCCTTCCCGGCTGGCCGGAAAAAGTCCTCACCATGCAGCGCAACTGGATCGGCCGCAGCCAGGGCGCACTGGTGGACTTCAAGCTCGACGGCCCCGCCGGCCCGGCCGGCGACAAGATCCCTGTGTTCACCACGCGCGTGGACACCATCTTCGGCGCGACCTCGGTGCAGCTCGCCCCAGAGCATCCCATGGTCGCCGACCTGGTCGGCGACAATTCCGAGCTGTATACCAAGGTGGACCAGTTGACGGCCGAGCAGCGCCGCGCCAAGGAAGCCGGCGATGTCGGCGCGATCGAGAAGCACGGCGTCTTCACCGAACGCTATGCCATTAATCCGTACAACAGTGAGAAGGTGCCGATCTGGGTGGCGAATTATGTGCTGATGGATTACGGCACTGGCGCCATCATGTCCGTGCCCGCACATGACGAGCGCGACTATGAATTCGCCAAGAAGTACGGGCTCGAGATCCGCATAGTTATCCTGCCGCGGCGCGAGGGCGAACCCCCCGAAGCCGGCAAGGCAGACGTTGCCATGCTCCCCTACACCGGCACCGACAGCATGTTGATCAACTCAGGCCCCTACGACGAACTCTCCTGCGAAAACGCCATGCAGCGCATGGCCCAGGACGCCGAGCGCGGCGGTTTCGGCAAAGCTGCCGTCACCTATCGCCTGAAAGACTGGGGCATCTCGCGCCAGCGCTACTGGGGGACGCCCATTCCCATGCTGTACTGCGAGCGCTGCGGCATCGTGCCCGTGCCGGAAAAGGACCTGCCGGTGCTGCTGCCGGAGAACGTGGACATCACCCTCACCGGCGGCTCGCCGCTGGGCAAGGTCGAAGAATGGGTGAACGTGACGTGTCCGGCGTGCGGCGGCCCGGCGCGCCGCGAGACCGACACCATGGACACCTTCGTCGATTCGTCCTGGTACTTCTATCGCTACACCGACCCGACGGTCGCGACCGCGCCTGTAGACCGCAAGACCATTGCTTACTGGTTCGAGATTGACCAGTACATCGGCGGGGTCGAGCACGCCATCCTGCACCTGATCTACTCGCGCTTCTGGACCAAGGTGATGCGCGACCTGGGGCTGATCGCGAACTCGGAGCCGGTAGCGCGCCTGTTCACCCAGGGCATGATCATCAAAGATGGCGCCAAGATGTCGAAGAGCGTCGGTAACCTGGTTATCCCCGACGATATGATCGCGCGCTACGGGGCGGATGCCACGCGCATGTACACACTGTTTGCGACCTCTCCCGATCGCGAACTCGACTGGCAGGATGCCGGACTCGAGGGCATCAGCCGGTTTCTCTCGCGAGTACAGCGATTTTTTTCGGTGACTCATGAATATCCGGCTGAGCCGCAGCCCGCCGATCGAAGGGTCCTGCGCAAACTGCACCAGACGATCCGCCGCATCACGGAGGATTTCGACGGCCGCTGGCATTTCAATACTTCCATCGCTGCCCTGATGGAGCTGCTGAATCTTGTCCTGGAGG
Organism: uncultured Acidobacteriota bacterium; assembly: GCA_963808725.1. Classification (GTDB taxonomy): domain Bacteria; phylum Acidobacteriota; class Terriglobia; order Terriglobales; family Acidobacteriaceae; genus JAHFUA01. The sequence continues at coordinate 814,333 of CAWEGO010000001.1, forward strand.
AGCGATCAAGCGGCGAGACCGAGAAGCATGCTCCTATGAGCGCGAGCGCACTGCGAGCCTTTCAGCGGAATTTCGTGCTGATGTTGCACCCGTTCGCTCCTTATCTAGCGCACGAGCTTTGGGAGAGGCTGGGCGCGACGTTCGAACCTGCTGCGCGCGCCTTGGCCGAAATACGATCCCGTGCTGGCGAAGGAAGACGAAGTCGAGATCGTGGTGCAGATCAACGGCAAGATTCGCGACCGGCTGTTCGTTCCTGCCGATTCTTCGGAGGAAGAGCTCCGGCGGCTGGCGCTCGCCGCTCCGAAAGTCCAGGCCGTGCTCGATGGCAAGCGGGTGGTGAAGGCTATCGTAGTGCCGGGCAAGCTGGTCAACATCGTATTGCGGTAAGAGAAACGCCACGGATTTTCACGGATTCAACGGATGGTCTCTCGGTCTCCCATCAGCGAAGGTTTTCGCAGAGCGTTCCGCGAGCCGACGATCGTACTGGCCGAGATTGCCTGGCGCTGGAGCTTCGGCCTGGCAGCGCTGGCGCTCGTGGCGGGCTCGCTGTTTGCCTATCTGGACACGCTGCGCGTCAGCAATCCTGAGCTGATGGCACTGCGCGACCACCCGCGCTGGCTGATTGCCGATGCCGCCGGACACATCCTGCACGGCGGTCCGGGCCTGGTGATCGCGGTTGCCATCGTACTGCCGGCGATCTTCGTGCTGTGGATTGCGGCGGCCACGGTTGGGCGCGCCGCCACGCTCAAGGCGTTACTCCGCCGCGAAGGACGCGTCGCGCTCTTGCCCCAGTTGGGACTGAATTTCCTTCGCGCCAGCGTGACCCTGGCTTCGCTGATCGGATATCTCGGCGCAGCAATTCTTGCCGGCTGGGCCGCGGCCGGGGCTGACGGTGTTCGCCCGGGCGTTTTCCTGTTGGTGTTCGTCGTGCTTGGTACGGCTGTTGCCCTCGTGGGCTCGCACGTCCGCTGGTTTCTCTGCCTGGGAGCGATTCCCGCCGCGCGCGACGGCTGCGACACCTTCGCCGCCATCAGCGAAGCGGCTGGTCTTTTCCGCCGCCATCCGGGGAGGTTTGTCGGCGCGGGCGCCGTTTTCAGCACGATCCATGGCGTGCTCTTGGCGTTCTGCACCGTGGTCAGTCTGCTGGCCCTGTCCCTTGCCGACAGAGTACCGCTCGCCGCGACCCTATTCTTGCCGACAGTGATCACGTTGGCCTATTTCGCAGCGGCGGATTTCCTTTACGTGGCGCGATGGTCTGCGTACGTCGCCATCGACGAAAATGACCGCACGCCGCAACCCGTGGCCGTCGCGCCGGAGCCGCCGCCGCTGCCCATCCTGCCACCCGTATCCGAGCCGGGATTGCCCAGCCCGGAAGGAGCTGCCAGCTAAGAGCTAGTGGCGAGCGGCTGCCTTCTCCCTTTACACTGTCTTCAACTTCTGCCATCTTTGTTTATGGAAGCGCAATCTATCGTTGTCCTCGACTTCGGCGCGCAATATTCGCAGCTCATCGCGCGCCGCATCCGCGAACAGAAGGTCTTCTCGGTAGTCCTGCCGTGCACGGCTTCGGTGGACGAGATCCGCGGCTATTCGCCGGTTGGCATCGTGCTCTCCGGCGGGCCGTCGTCGGTGTACGATCAGGACGCACCGGCGGCCGACGATCGTGTCTTCGCGCTGGGTTTGCCGGTGCTCGGCATCTGCTACGGATTGCAGCTCATGGCGCACAAGCTGGGCGGCAAAGTCCGCGCTGCGGAAAAGCGCGAGTACGGCCATGCGATGGTCGAGGTGCTGAATGGGTCGCGCTTATTCCATGAACTCCCGGCCGAGATGTCCGTCTGGATGTCGCACGGCGACGAGGCGCTGGAGCTGCCGCCCGGCTTCAGGCTGGTGGCGCGGACGCAAAACGCTGCCGTGGCCGCCATCGAAGATCCCAAGCGCAATCTCTACGCCGTGCAGTTCCATCCTGAAGTCCACCACACCCGCCAGGGCACGGACATCCTGAAGAATTTTATCTTCGGCATCTGCCACGCGCGGCCGGAGTGGACCAACCAGCACTTCATTGACGAAACCGTGGCCTCCATCCGCCGGACGGTCGGCCAGGGCCGCGCCATCTGTGCGCTCTCCGGCGGCGTGGATTCCTCGGTCGCGGCCACGCTCGTCCATCGCGCCATCGGCGACAGCCTTACCTGCGTTTTCGTCGACAACGGCGTGCTGCGCAAGAACGAGTTCGAGAAAGTTCAGCAGAACCTGCGCGACAAGCTCGGACTCAACCTGCTGGCGGTCGACGCGACCGGCCGCTTTCTCGCGAAACTTGCGGGCGTTACCGATCCTGAGCGCAAGCGCAAGATTATCGGCAACGAGTTCATCGCCGTCTTCGACGAGGAAGCGCACCGCATCGCGCAGCAGCACGGACACGTCGAGTGGCTGGTGCAGGGCACGCTCTATCCCGACGTGATCGAATCGCGCTCGGTGCGCGGTCCCTCGCAGACCATCAAGAGCCATCACAACGTCGGCGGGCTGCCCGCGGAGATGAAGCTCAAGCTCATCGAGCCGCTGAAAGATCTGTTCAAGGACGAAGTGCGGCGCATCGGCCGTGATCTTGGCATGCCGGAAGAAATCCTGCAGCGGCAGCCGTTTCCCGGGCCGGGGCTTGCGGTGCGCATTGTGGGCGAGGTCACGCGCGAGCGCCTGGAGCTGCTGCGCGAGGCCGATGACATCGTGGTGGGCGAGATCAAGCGCGCCGGACTCTACACCAAGATCTGGCAATCATTCGCCGTGCTGCTGCCGGTGATGTCAGTGGGCGTGATGGGAGACGCGCGCACCTACGCCTATACCTGCGCCATCCGCGCCGTGCACTCCGAAGACGGCATGACCGCTGACGTGGTCGAATTGCCCTGGGAAGTGCTCAAGCGCATCTCCACGCGCATCGTGAACGAGGTCCGCGGGATCAACCGCGTGGTGTACGACACGACGTCGAAGCCACCGGGGACGATTGAGTGGGAGTGAAACGTCCCTCTGTCATGCTGAGCGAGTGCGGGCGCGTTTTGCCCGCACGAGTCGAAGCACCCCTACTTCAGTACATGTTTCAAATAGGGGTCCTTCGACTCGCGCGCCAACACGGGGCGCGCTCGCTCAGGATGACATCACTTAAAGTTACCGCCCGGCGCCGACCAGCGCAGGTTCCACTTCATAAATCGGGAACCACGAAGTCGCACCCTTCAGCCGCTCGTTGACGTTGTTGATGTTCTTCACGCCCTCGCTTTCGAGCCACTTGCGGAAAGCTGGCGGGCCGTCCTTGGCGAACAGGGGAATGCCGTCTTTCCAGGTGGCGCGGCCGCAGAGCACGCCGTTGAATTTGACGCCGGCTTCGGCGGCGAGTTCCAGCGATTCGGTGAACTCTGCGTTCGAGACGCCCGCCGACAAATAGATGAACGGCTTGGTGGCGACGGCGGCGGCGTCGCGGAAGAGCTGCATGGCTTCCTTCTTGCTGTAGGCCGTCGGGCCGGCGTAGGTCTTTGCGCCCTCGACAAACTTCATGTTCACCGGCACTTCTACCTTCAGCACGTCCACGCTGTAGCGGTCCTTGGTGAACTCCGCCATGCTGGCCTTGACGACCCCCGGCTTCTTCTTGGCGTAGTCGAAGCCCTTCTCGTCGAGTCCTTCTTCGTAGCCGACTAACTCGAGGAAGAAGGGGATATCGTTGGCGCGGCACTCGTCGCCGATACGCTCCGCCCAGGCATGCTTCTGGTCGTTGATCTCCTTGGGATCGAAGGGCGTGTAGTAGAGCAGGATCTTGACGCAATCGGCGCCGGCTTCTTTCAGGCGGCGCGCCGACCAGTGGTCGAGCAGATCGGGCAGGCGGCCGGGACCGGTCTTGTCATATCCGGTCTTCTCGTAGGCGAGCAGCAGGCCGGCATTCTTGGCGCGCCGCTTGGAGGCGGGCAGTCCCCACTCGGGATCGAGCAGTATAGCGCTGGCGTGCGGGGTGAGCACTTCCGTCACCAGCGACTTGAATTCTTCCAGGCCGGCGTCCGTGGCGTGCTGGCCGAGGGCTTTCTTCAGCGAACCGCGCTGATCCATGGCGGCAGCGCCGATCACTCCTTGGGGTGTGGACACGGCCTTCAGGCCTTTCAGTTTTCCGGGCGTAAGCTTCACGGGAATTTCCTCCTTATGATTTCGCGCGGCGAGCGCTATGACGAGTGGTGATGGCCGGGACTTCCAGAACAGGCATTTTAACACCGGCCCGCCGCAGCGGACGGTGATGGCGTCACTGCCGCAGCAGCAGCGTTCCCAGGATGGCACGTTGCCGGGAGATCAACGACTCGACGCCGCGCTTGGCAAGCTCGGTCATGCGGTGGAGTTGCTCTTCATCGAAGGCTCGCTGCTCGGCCGTGGCCTGGATCTCGACAATTTTCTTGCTGCCGGTCATGACGAAGTTCAGGTCCACCTCGGCGCGCGAGTCTTCCTCATAGTTGAGATCGAGCAGGATCTCTCCATCGACGATGCCGACGCTGGTGGCCGCCACGTAATCGCGGACAGGCGGGGCGGTGAGCGTGCCGGCCTCCACCAGCTTCTGCATGGCGAGCCCCAGGGCGACGAACGACCCGGTGATGGAAGCGGTGCGCGTGCCGCCGTCGGCCTGGATCACGTCGCAATCCATCCAGATGGTGCGCTCGCCCAGGCGCGCGAGGTCGGTGACCGCCCGCAGCGCGCGCCCAATCAGCCGCTGGATCTCGTGGGTGCGTCCGCCGATCCGTCCGCGGGCGGCCTCGCGCGGGGTACGCGTCAGGGTGGAGCGCGGCAGCATGCCGTACTCGCTGGTGATCCAGCCTTTCCCGGAGTTGCGCATCCAGGATGGGACAGCTTCATCTACCGATGCGGTGCAGATCACGCGCGTGTTGCCGACCTCGATCAACGCCGAGCCTTCCGCGGTCGAGATGTAATCGGGGACGATGTTGACCGGCCGCAATTGGTCGGGCGCGCGATTGTCGGAGCGAAAGAACATGACGGTTGTCGGCTGTCGGTCGTCGGCTCTCGGCCAATAAGATTCAGAGCTTACCCAGCAACAATGGAAAGTAAATTAATTCCTAGTCGGTGTCCAACCGTGGTCACAGCTTTGCCTCCGTTTTGGCCGACGACCGACGACCGAAGGCCAACGACCGACGACTACCCCATGTCCACATGCTGCACGTCTTCCAGCCCATGCCCCATGAAGCGCTCGCCCAGGCTGCGGAATTTTTCGACCGAGTCGGTGGCGAAAAATTTCATGCGCGTGGGCTTGCGGCGCTCGGAGCCTTCGGATGTCTTGGGCGGCGCGATACGCAAGCTCTCGGCGACGCAGCGGGCAGTCGCTTCCGCCGAGTCCACAATCTCCACTCGCCAGGGCGCGACGCTGCGCAGCAGAGGCTTGATCAGCGGATAATGGGTGCAGCCGAGCACGAGCACGTCGGGGCCGGTCTCGAAGTCGTGGAAGACGTCGTCGAGATAAACGTGCGCGACCTGCTGGGTGACGGGATGCTCCACCCAGCCCTCCTCGATCAGCGGTACAAACAGCGGGCAGGCCTTCTCGCACACCTGCACACCGCGTTTTTCGAGCGCATGCTGGTAGGCATGACTCTTGATGGTGGCTTCGGTCCCGATCACCAGCACTTTGTTGCGGCGGGTAGCGGCTGCGGCGGATTCCGCGCCGGGTTCGACTACGCCGACCACTCCGACGTTGGCGGCGCCGCTGATTGCGTCCAGCGCCAGCGCGCTGGCCGTGTTGCAGGCGATGACCAGCAATTCCGCTCCGTGCTCCTCCAGAAACTTCGTGGCCGAGACGGCATACTTGGCGACGGTCCCGGCGGACTTCGATCCGTAGGGCAGGCGCGCGGTGTCGCCGAAATAGATGTAATCGGCGTCGGGGATGCGCGCCGCCAGCTCGCGCAGCACGGTCAGGCCGCCCACGCCGGAATCGAATACGCCGATGGTAGCGCGCCTCATCGCAGTTGTTCGAGCAGTTGCTCCACTGTGACTACATCGTAAAAGCAATCGAGATCGGCATGCCCGGCCAGGGTCTCGCGTTCCTTGCCGTCCACCAGGATCTTCACCCGTGTGATGCCGGGAAGGTTGGCGGTCAGGGTCTTTACCAGCGACGCGACCGTAAGGGTTTCGACCAAGATGCCGGAGCGATGTCCCTCGGCCAAGGCTGCAGTGGTATCCACCACGGCGGTGCTTTCGTCCACCAGAAAGACATCCTTCACGTCGGCGCCCGCCGGCAGTTCGTGCCCCGACGGCCGCTTCACGTATTCACCCACCAGCGCGTGCAGGATCTCGCGGCCACGCTCGGCGGGGTCGGCGGGCAGCGCGATGGACACTTCCTCGGGCCGCACCACGCCAGGATCATCGTAAGCCAGGTAGAGAGTTACGCGCGAGGCCGGTCCCGTGACCGGTGCCGAGATGGGCCGCGTATCCGGCAGGTTCTGGGCGCGCGCCCGCTCATTGCGGCGCAGGCTGTAAAAGTACGCGCCCATGCCCAGCACCGCTGCTAGCAGCAGCCCGGTTCCGATGGTGAGGGCGCGCGTCATCGCTCCGCCTCCACCCGTGCCCGTCCGACCACGACGGCCTCGGCGATGGCGGCGGCGATGCGTTGCTGGTACACCCCCGCGTTGACGCTGCTCACGTCGTCTCCCGAAGGCGCGACCTCGATGGCGAGGGCAGCGGCGGCCACGTTGTTCAGTGGCTTCACCGGCGCGGGGAGCTGGGAGCTGGGAATGTCGCGCTTGAGCAGTTCCACGTTTATAAGCTCGGCCAGGGCGCGGCTGCTCAGTAGGTAGCGGGCCTGCGCCGTGTCCCAGGGCAGGAAGCCACCGGGCTTGCTGGACGCCGAGTTGATCATGGCCGTATAGACCCGCACTCCGCGGCCCTGCGACGCGGCATGCAGGCTGAGGTAAACCGAAACCCGCGCGGCGTCGGCCATGGCCGCGCGCTGTTCCACCGCGACCGTAACATCGGCGTCCCGCGACATTACGACGCCGATGCCGCGGCCCTGAAGTTCGCTGCGCAGCCGGCGCGCGAAGGCCAGCGTGACTCCCTTTTCCTCGAGTGTCTCGCTCAGCAGCGCCCCACGATCGTCCCCGCCGTGCCCGGCATCGAGCATTACCACAAAGGCGGGCTTGGCGGTCAGCGATTGCAGGGTGGGAGGCGGAGGCACAGCCACCGCGGCTGGAACAGTTTCCGCCGCCGGTGCAGTTTCCGCCGGCGGCGGAGTCCCCAGTACAGCCGGTGGCGCGCTGGGAGCTCCGCCGGGCGCGGGCACGATCTCGATCGTCCTGCGGTCGGCGGCGAACTGCGCCAGCAGCGGCACGCGTCCCAGCACCACCAGCTCCGCTTCGCCATTGCTTTCGGAAAACGTGACCGACGAGACCAGCGGATTTTCCGGCCGGAGGATCGAAGCGTTGGCAACCACCGCGTCACGGGTGAAGCTCATCCTGAGCTTGCCCGGCTCGGTGCTGATCAGCGGATTGACCGGCGCGCTGAAGTTCAGGCGCAGCCCGTTCCCGCGCAGATCGGTGGTGAAGTGGGTTGCCGCGCCCCCCAGGAAAAGCCGGCGCCCGGCTTCGTGGTACTCCGTTCTGGTGGCGAGCATGAGCCCGAGGACGGCTGGCAGGGAGCGCAGCGGCACCAGCCCGCGACCGTTCTCCAGCACGAACCGCCCGGGTAGCCCGAACTTCCGCCCGGCGACTTTGCCGACGCTGGCGCCTTGGCGGAACTCGGCTTCCAGCTTGTTGAAGCGCAGCTTCCACTTTATGCCTTCGGCTCTGGCGCTCACATTGCCGAACGGCTCCAGCGCTTCCAGCAAGGAGACATAATCCTGCCCCTCGTGCTCGGAGACTGGCAGGGAATAGCTGACCCGCGGGCCGTAAATCGAGAGCTGCTTCTCCTCGGCCGAGGGCGCGCTGGCGAGCAGGACTAGCAGCAGGGCAGCCACGGCGGCCGCGCGTGCCGCGGCGTGCGTTTTGCGCGGGTGCTCACTCCAGAGCATAAATGGTCAGCCCGCTTAGCAGCTTGGGATAGAAATCGGTGGACTTCTGGGGCAGGACTTCTCCCGCGAAGGCGGCGTCGCGCACCTGGTCGATGCGCACCGGGTTCATCAGGAACGCGACGTTGGCGCCGTTGCGCACGCCAGCCATGGCCTCGCCGGCATCGCGCAGATAGGAAATATAGCGCTGCTCACGGATGGCATCCTCGGAGATGCCCAGCACCAGCTCCAGGCCGAGCTTGTGAAGGATCACTACGTCGAGCCCGCGCTGGTGCGCAGAAAGCTGAGCCAATATCTGCTCGACCTCCGCCGGACGGGCCCGCAGGAGAAAGCTGCCGCCCTGTGTAACTGCCAGCAGCGCCGTGCCGTGGTTACCGGAGGACCGCAGGATGGAGGTAGCCTGGGCAGCATCGCTCACCTGGACCGGTTCCACGTCGAAGAATACCCGCGCCGATTCCAGGAACTGCTCTTCGCGGAAGCTCTCCAGGCCGGCAATGACGCGGTGGGTGGGCAGGATCACCAAGCCCTCGGCGTACAGGTTCATGAAGGTCATCATGACGAGGTCGTAGTCGGCTTCGCCTGGAGGCGGCGCGGCGGCATCCTGCTCGCGGCGCTCACGCTGGTAGTTCAGCGCCGTCTCATAGCGGTGATGGCCGTCGGCGATGATCAGCTTGGCGTTTTCCATGCGGCGGCGAATGAATTCCACCAGCCCGGGGACGGGCCAGAGGCGGTGCAGGACTTCGTCCTCGTCGCGTAGCTCGATGTTGGCGGGATGGCGCGCCACCTTGGCCAGGGCGTCGTCGATCTCGCCGGCGGGGTCGTTGTACAACATGAAAAGCTGCCCGAAATGCGCGCGCGTTGCCCTTAGAAGATTCAGTCGGTCGGCCTTGGGCCCAGAGTGGGTCTGCTCGTGCCGGAAGACCACGCCGGCATCGTAAGGTTCGAGCTGGCCCAGCGCGATGAAGCCCCGGCGCTCCAGACGCTGCTGCGGAGAGCCCGGGAGGGCAAACTCCTGGGCGTAGGCGTAGAACATGGGATCGGAGTCCTGGATGAAGATGCCATCCTTGCGCCACTGGGAAAATGCCGCCGCAGCGCGGCTGTAGACGTTCTGTCCGTTATCGCCGGGCTCGCGCTTCCCCAGAATAATGCGCACCAGGTTGTGGGGACTGGCCGCGTAATAGCGGTCCTGCATCTCCGGCGTGATCTTGTCGTAAGGTTGGGTGACGACATCCGCCAGCCGCACGCGGGCGGGGTTGTAGCGCAGGGCGGGGAAGGGAAGAATCCTAGCCATGGTTAAGAACGGTTACGATTGTAGCAAGAGCAGCAGAAAACCTGCGGGATGGGCCCACGTCATCTCAGACCCCGGGTTGGCCGCGGTGGTGGGAAGGGGTAGCCGCGCTGTGATACCATCGCCTGCAAAGAGGGTTGGCAAAGTCCCAGCGAGGATTGGGTCCGATCATCCTGTCCCCCCTTTCAGGTTGTTGATGAGGTTGGCTGTGTCTCCGAACGCAGGTACGTCCCGCTTGTCCACCAGCCAGGCGAGGGTGTGCCGGGCCGCGCTGCTGGTGCTCGTGGCCATGCTGGCGGTAGCGGTGGCGGTTCCGACCCTGGCACAAAGCCCCTCGGATGAAGTCCATGTCACGCCGCGCAAGCCGCCCGATGCCCCCAAGGACCCCCTCAACGGCATCGACCCCGCACTGAAGACACACACCAAACCCATCAAGGTAGACGTGGACCTGGTGCTGGTATCGGTGACCATCACCGACCCGATGAATCGTTTGGTCACCGGCCTGGAAAAGGACAACTTCCAGTTGTTCGAAGACAAGCAGCCGCAGGAGATCCGCCACTTCTCCAGCGAGGACGCCCCCATTTCGCTGGGAGTGATTTTCGACATGAGCGGCTCGATGTCGAACAAGATCGACAAGTCGCGCGAGGCGGTGGTGCAGTTCTTCAAGACCGCCAACCCGCAAGACGAATTCTTCATGATCGCCTTCAACGAGAAGCCGGAGCTGGTTTTGGACTTCACTCGCTCCATCGAGGAAATCCAGGGCAAGCTGATTTATACCGTGCCCCGCGGGCGCACCGCGCTGCTGGACGCCATTTACCTGGGCATGAACAAAATGCGGGACGCGCAGAACAGCAAGAAGGCGTTGTTGATCATCTCCGACGGGGGCGACAACCACAGCCGCTACACCGACAGCGAGATCAAGTCGACGGTGAAAGAGGCTGACGTGCAGATCTTCGCCATCGGCATTTTTGAGCCCTCGCCGCCCACGCCGGAAGAGCTGCGCGGTCCGCACCTGCTCGGCGACATTACCGACATCACCGGGGGGCGCACCTTCGTCATCGACAACCCCAACGAGCTGGGCAACGTCGCCACCAAGATCGGCATCGAGCTGCGCAACCAATACGTGCTCGGGTACCGTCCCAGGAATCCAGCGCGGGATGGCCGCTGGCACAAGATCAAAGTGAAGCTCTCGCCGCCGAAAGGATTACCGCCGCTCACCGTCTACGCCAAGTCGGGATACTATGCGCCTTCGCAATAAGCTGCTTTTTCTGATGTTGCTGCTGAGTTTGGGGCTGATCCTGATTACTTTAGCCCAGAATCCGCCCCCGCCCGGCAACCCGCCCGCCAGCGGCGCCGACAAGGCAGCCCCGGCTCCGCCGCCGACTTCCGAGCAACAATCGGGGCAACAAGATGTGGAGCGGGGCGATAACGGCACCTTCACTTTTAAGAAAAAAGTGGAAGAAGTTGTGCTGCATGCCACGGTGACGGACGAAAAGCAGCGCCTGGTCTCCGGTCTCCGGCAGGGCGATTTCGCCGTGTTTGAAGACGGTAAGCCGATGGCCATCACGTCCTTTCATCAGGAAGACATACCGGTGTCGATTGGCATCGTGATCGACAACTCCGGCTCCATGCGCGACAAGCGCCAGAAAGTGAACCAGGCCGCCCTCAACCTGGTGCGGGCCAGCAATCCCCAGGATGAACTCTTCGTCGTCAACTTCAATGACGAGTACTACCTCGACCAGGACTTCACCTCCAACATCAATCAGTTGAAGGAAGGGTTGGATCACATCGAGTCGCGCGGCGGGACGGCGCTCTACGACGCCGTGGTTGCATCCGCCGGCCACTTGGCCAAGGGCGCGCGCCTGGACCGGAAGGTCCTGCTGGTGGTGACCGATGGCGAGGACAATGCCAGCCGTTACTCGCTGGAGCAGTGCGTACGTGATCTGCAGAATCTGAACGGGCCCACGGTATACAGCATCGGCATTCTGGGCGACGACCGCGAAGCCCACCGCGCCAAGCGCGCGTTGACGGCGCTGGCCTTCCAGACCGGCGGCGTGGCCTTCTTCCCCAAGGACCTGAACGAGGTGGACAACATCAGCCGCCAGGTGGCGCACGACATCCGCAGCCAGTACACCATCGGCTACAAGCCCCCCGACCCGAACCGGCCGGGATACCGCAGCGTGCGAGTCGAAGCCCGCGCCCCTGGCTACAAGCGCCTGGTCGTCCGCACCCGCAGCGGCTACTACGCCGGTCAGGAAAGAGCCGCGAAATAATTTCGACGCCGGTTCTTGTAGAGACGCAGCATGCCGCGTCTTTACACGTTCTTGGCCAAGAGCCAACACGTGCACCCGATTGACCCCAGCGCGTACCTCCCTTACCCTAAGTCCAGATGAACGCCACAGAAGCCGCCCGCCTTCGAGTCGCGGAGGACATCACCGAACTGGTCGGTGAGACTCCGCTGTTGCATCTCCGCAAGCTCACGCCGCCTGGCGCCGCCGACCTGTTCGCCAAGCTCGAGTATCTGAACCCGGGAGGCAGCGTCAAAGACCGCGCCGCCATCGGCATCATCAGCCGTGCTGAGGAGCAGGGCCTGTTGCGCGAGGGTTCGACCATCATCGAGGCTACGGCGGGCAACACCGGGGTAGGATTGGCGTTGATCGGCGTCAGCCGCGGCTATCGCGTGGCGCTGTTCGTGCCGGAGAAGTTTTCCCAGGAAAAAGTCATGCTCATGCGCGCCCTCGGCGCCGAGGTCACACGCACTCCGGATTCCGAGGGCATGGAAGGTGCCATCCGCCGCGCCCGCGAACTCGTCGCTAGCACTCCCAAGTCCTTTCTCGCCGGCCAGTTCGAGAACCCCGCCAATCCCGACTACCACTACCAGACCACCGCGCGCGAGATGTTTGAGCAGATGGAGGGTCGCATCGACGCCGTGGTCATCGGCGCCGGCACCGGCGGCACCTTTACAGGAGTGGCGCGCTACATCAAAGAGCGCATTCCGGACGCGCTGGCCGTTGCGGTTGAGCCGGTGGGCTCGATCCTGGGCGGCGGGCCCAAGGGGGAGTACAAAATCGAGGGCATCGGCGCCAGTTTTTTCCCCAAGACGTTCGACAAGACGCTCGCCGACGACATCTTCGCGGTCCGCGATTCCGAGGCGTTTTCGACCGTCGCCGACCTGGCGCGCAAGGAAGGCGTGTTCTCCGGCTCCAGCGGTGGCGCCAACGTTTACGCTGCCCTGCAGATCGCCCAGCGGCTGGGCGCGGGCAAGCGCGTGGTCACCATGATCCCCGACTCGGCGGAACGTTATCTGTCGAAGGGAATCTTCGAGGGGGTGTAATACGAGCCAACCGAACCCGGAGTAGTTTGTCTTGTCAAAGGCGCAGTTTCGGGTCTAACTGCGGAGAAGAAAGTAGGAGATAAATTTCGCCACATGACGATTGTCTGATTCCGGCGTTGATGCAGTTTTTGCCTTGACGTATTATTCCAGTTGAGATAGTATGCAGTACATGATTGTCTACCAGATATTGTAAGTCCTTGTGGCTCAAGATTATCCCCGTAAGTCCTTCGGTTTCATAGATCGCATTCGAGATATGCACCTAAGTTATTGATTCTAGTACATGGTCGACCGGGGGGGTACCCCCAAGGCAAAAAGACTCCGCGAATTTTCCCAATGGAAGACAACGAGCTTGGTTTTGCAACCCGCGCCATCCACGTTGGCCAGGAGCCGGACCCCTCGACCGGCGCCGTGGTTGTGCCCATCTTCGCTACCTCCACCTACGTGCAGGAGGAGATCGGCAAGCACAAAGGATACGAGTACTCGCGCGTCTCCAATCCCACCCGCACCTGCCTGGAGAAAAACCTGGCGTCGCTCGAAGGCGGGCGGACGTCGCACGTCTTTGCCAGCGGCATGGCCGCGATCAACGCTCTGTGCACGCTGCTCAAGTCCGGCGACCATGTGGTCTGCACGAACAATCTCTATGGCGGCACGCCGCGCCTGTTCAACCAGATTCTCACCAACTTCGGCCTCGAATTCAGCTATGTCGACACCACCGACCTGCGCGCCGTGGAGCGGACGATTCGGCGCAATACCCGCTTCGTCTTCGTGGAAACGCCGACCAATCCGCTGATGACCCTCAGCGATCTCACGGCCATCAGCCAGATCGCGCACCGCCGCGGCGTCGAGCTGGTGGTGGACAACACCTTCATGTCACCGTATTTTCAGAAACCCATCGCGCTGGGCGCGGACATGGTCATCCACTCCACCACGAAGTTCCTCAACGGGCACAGCGACGGCCTGGGCGGCGTTGTGGTCTGCACCAAGCCGGAGCACGCGGAAAAGTTCGCGTTCATTCAGAAGGCAGCGGGAGCGATCCTGTCGCCGTTCGAGTGCTGGCTGGTGCTGCGTGGAGTCAAGACGCTGGCGGTCCGCATGGAGAAGCACGATGCTAACGGCCGCGCCGTGGCCGCCTTCCTCAATCGCCACAAGAAAGTAAAAAAAGTCTTCTACCCGGGATTGCCCGACCATCCGCAATACGAGCTGGCCGAGCGGCAGATGACCGGTTTCGGGTCCATGATCACGCTGGAGACCGGTTCGCTGAGGAACGCGCAGAGAATGCTGCGCAAGCTGCGCGTCTGTTTTCTGGGAGAATCGCTGGGCGGAGTGGAAACGCTGATCTCCCATCCCGCCACCATGACTCACGCTGCGCTGGGCGAGAGGGGAAGACGCGAGATCGGCATCACCGACGGCATGGTGCGCATCTCGGTCGGTATCGAAGATGCGGACGATATCATTCACGACCTCGACCAGGCGCTGGCGGCGATCTGAAAAGATGCTCTTAGCTGTTGGCTTTTAGCTCTTGGCCAAAAGCCAAAGGCCAATAGCCATAGCCCTTTCCAAATGACCCGGGAACCCACGAATCGCGAATGGAACTCCGAGGCTTACCACCGGCTCTCGCGGCCGCAGTTCGCGTGGGGGCAGAAAGTTCTCGACCGTCTGCCATTGCGCGGCGATGAGACCGTGGCCGACGCCGGCTGCGGCAGCGGCAAGGTGACTGCAGAATTATTGCAGCGCTTGCCGCGCGGGCGCGTAGTCGCCATGGACCTCTCGCAGAACATGCTGCAAACCGCGCGCGAACACCTCGCGGCGAAATTCCCGGGGAAGGTGCTCTTCATCGCTGCCGACCTGCATGACATTCCTCTCGACGGCGTTCTCGACGGCGTCTTCAGCACCGCCGCATTCCACTGGTTGCCGGATCATGACCGGCTCTTCCGCAGCCTGGTGCGGGCGCTCAAGCCCGGCGGCTGGCTGGAAGCGCAGTGCGGGGGTGGTCCCAACCTCGCGCGTGTCAGGGAGCGCACCGTCGCGCTGATGTCACGGCCGGATTTCGCCCCGTTCTTCGCTGGATGGTCGCCTACGTGGCACTATCCGGATGACATCACGACCGCGGAGCGCATGCGCCGGGCTGGGTTCAAGGAGGTCAAGACCTCGCTGGAGGAAGCGCCGGCAACTCTTTCGGATGCGCAGGAGTACAAGGAGTTCCTCGCCACCGTGACCCTGCATCGCCACATCGCCCGCATTCCCGATCCAGCGATGCGCGACCGCTTCATGGACGAACTCGCGCGCCAAGCCGCCGGCGACAACCCGCCGTTCACGTTGGACTACTGGCGGCTGAACCTGAGCGGACGCAAGCCGAAGAACAAATGAACCAATGACTCAATCCACCGCTTCCCCTATCCACTTCAGATATTCCTCGCTTCCTGCCTCGATTTCCAGCACGACGCACTCCGGCAGTTCGTAGGAGTGCAGCTCGCGGATGGCGTCACGCACGCGCGGGAACGCTTCTGACGTGGTCTTGATGATAAGCAGGTGCTCGGGTGCGCTCTCCACCGCGCCCTTCCAACGATAAACCGATTGGATCGGGCCCACCATGTTGACGCACGCTGCCAGGCGGCGCTCGACCAGCGCCTGCGCGATCCTGCGCGCTTCTTCTTCCGATCCGGCGGTGCTGAGGACGATTCGCTTATCCGTCATTTACAATGCCGTGGCTGCAATGAGTTGGGATTCTATATGACAACGGCCCTCAGGTTTGGCACATCGGGCTGGCGGGCGGTGATCGCCGAAGATTTTACCTTTGCCAATGTGTGGCGCGCGGTCACCGGCATTGCGCGCTACATGGTCTCCGAGAAGCCGCGCGGGGCGCGGGTTGTCGTTGGGCGCGATCCGCGTTTCCTGGGCGAGACGCTAGTCGCGATGGCGGCTGAAATCCTCGGGGCGCACGGCATCGTGCCGCTGGTGATCGCCGAGCCCGCGCCCACACCGGCGATATCCTACGAAGTGATCCGCTCGCAAGCGGACGGCGCCATCAACTTCACCGCCTCGCATAATCCTCCGGAATATAACGGCATCAAGTTTTCGACCCCCGACGGCGCGCCGGCGCTGCCGGAAGTCACCGACAAGATTGAGGCGGAGATCGCGCGGCTGGATGGCCAGCCACCCGCAGCCCAAGCCGCCCAGCCAGTCACAATCGAAGTGAAGGCAGCCTACCTGGCGCGCCTGCTGGAGTTGGTGGATCTGGAAGTTATCCGCAAATCCGGGGTGCGCGTCTGCTTTGATCCGCTATGGGGAGCGGCGCGCGGCTATCCCGACTCGCTGCTGCGCGAAGCCGGGGTGCAGGTGTCAACCGTCCACGACTGCCGCGACGTGCTCTTCGGCGGACATGCGCCCGAACCCGACGACCACCTGCTCTCCGAGCTGCGCGGCAAGATGGCCGAGACCAACTCGAACATCGGCATGGCCACCGACGGCGACGCCGACCGCTTCGGCGTCCTGGATGAGGATGGCTCCTTCCTGCAGCCCAACTACCTCATCGCCCTGCTGTTCGACTACTTGGTCGAGACCCGCGGCTGGAAGAACGGCGTAGCCAAGTCGGTCGTTACCACCAACCTCATCAACGCCCTGGCGCGGCATCACAAGGTCGAGCTGCACGAGACGCCGGTGGGCTTCAAGTACGTTGGAGAGCTCATCAAGCAGAACAAGATCGCCATCGGCGGGGAAGAGAGCGCCGGCCTCTCGATCCGCGGCCATGTCCCGGAAAAGGACGGCATCATCGCCGGACTACTGGCAGCCGAGATGGTGGCGCGCCGCCACAAGCCGCTGCGCGAACAATTGCAGTTCCTATTTGGCAAAGTTGGTTCCTTTTATCCCCTGCGCGAGAACTTCCGCTTGACGCCGGAAGTCAAAGAGAAGTTCACTAGCAAGTTGACGGAGGCGCCGCGCGAGTTTTTCGGACGCAAAATCACCGGCGTAGTGCGCACCGACGGGCTGAAGCTGCTGTTCGAGGACGGCTCGTGGGCGTGCTATCGGCTCTCGGGCACCGAACCGGTGGTGCGCGTCTATACCGAAGCGCGGTCGCGCGACGACTTGGCGAAACTCAGCGGGCAGGCCAAGGACTGGATTTTCCACTGATGCTGGACTGGGAGCGGCTGGCGGACTTTTTGGCGCAACACCAGCGCCTGCTCGACGCGGGAGCGTGGCTCTATGGAGCGCGGCGCAAGCTGGCGACCGCGGGCATGTTGCTGCTGGTGGTCATGCTCGGCTACCACGTGGTCTTCGGCGCCAATGGCATGGTCGCCTACCAGCACAAGCGCGCCGAGAACCTCAAGCTGCAACAGGACATCCTGCGCTTCGAGCAGGAGAACGGCCGCATCTCCCAGAAGGTCCGCGAGCTGAAAAGTGATCCCCGCGCCATCGAGCGCGAAGCCCGCGAGCAGCTCAAGTACGCGCGGCCCGGCGAGGTGGTTTACGTCGCTCCGGAGGCCTCCGCGCAAAACTCCACGGCGACTGCCCAGACGCGCTGAGTTCCCGTGACAAATTGATTACAAGCAACCACGCGCTTTTTGCTCCTTAGTTACGTGGTGAGTGTTATGCTGTCTTGCGAAACGAGCTTGCGGAACGCGCGCAACCTCCGAGGAGATCCGAGATGAAGAAGTTGATTGTGATCCTGCTGATGCTCATGCTGGTGCTGGTGGTGGCCGCGGTCGCGAACGAGGCCGCGGGAGCCGCCGTCAATGGCTGGGTGGTTGATGCCAAGTGCGGCGCCAAGATGGCGAGCGCCCAAGGCGCCGCGTGCGCCAAGAAATGTATTGCCGCCGGCGAGAAGGTGGCTTTCGTCCCCGATGGCACGCAAGAAGTACTGATCGTGGACAACCCTGACAGCCTCAAGGCGCATGCCGGTGAACATGTGGCAGTCACGGGGCCCATCGACAAGGGCAAGAAAACTATCCACGTGGTAACCGTCACGATGCTGGCCGCGGGCGGCGCGATGCAGCACTAAGCTTCCCTTCTCGAAAAAGAAAACTAAGGCGGCCCCAGCGGCCGCCCTTAATCTTGCCGCATAACTCCTACCGCACCACTCCTTCGAGCGGCGAGCTGGCCGTGGCATAGAGCTTCTTGGGCATGCGTCCGGCCAGATAAGCGTTGCGTCCGGCGAGGATGGCGTGCTTCATGGCGTCGGCCATCAGCACCGGGTCCTGCGCCGCCGCGATGCCCGTGTTCATGAGCACGCCGTCGTAGCCCAGTTCCATGGCGACGGTGGCGTCGGAAGCGGTGCCCACGCCCGCGTCCACGATCAGCGGCACGCCGGTAAAGATCTCGCGCAGGATGCGCAGGTTGGCCTGGTTCTGGATGCCCATGCCGCTGCCGATGGGCGCGCCCAGCGGCATCACCGCGCTCGCGCCGGCATCGACGAGCCGCTTAGCCACCACCACGTCGTCCGAGGTGTACGGAAGAACGGTGAAGCCTTCCTTCACCAGCACGCGCGTGGCCTCGATGGTCGCGGCCACATCGGGATAGAGCGTGGCCTGGTCGCCGATGACCTCCACCTTCACCCAATCGGAGAGCCCAACCTCGCGCGACAGGCGCGCCGTGCGGATGGCTTCCTCGGCGGTGTAGCAGCCGGCGGTGTTGGGAAGCAGAAAATATTTTTGCGGATCGATGAAGTCGAGCAGAGACTCTTTGCTGCGGTCGAGGTTGACGCGCCGCACTGCGACCGTGACCATCTCGGCGCCGCTGGCCTCGATGGCCCGCGCCGTCTCCTGCCCGGATTTGTACTTGCCCGTCCCCACGATCAGCCGGGAACGGAAGGGACGACCGGCAATGATGAATGAGTCCATGCGGACATTGTAATCCACGAAGGCGGAAGCGTGAGCGTTGACCACACCGTTCCGTCACTTGCACAAGTCTGTTCGGTCCGCGCAAAATTCGTTTGCGACTTGTTGCAACTCGGGAGGAATTGACTGTCTCATCGGCGGTAAGAAGACCATCGGCAGCCGTTCTAGCGACGTGAAACGGGATTCCTCGTCCTTTTTCGGGTTGAAGGGAATTTCGAGGATGTGAACGCGTTGTTCTTCGTCCACGAATTCGTAACGAAGTCGGGTGATCTTACCGCTGGCACGCGAAGCAAACCAGATCCAGCCCGTTAGCGTACCGTTGGGCTTAATCGGCCCCTGGGCGGCCAAGTAGTCGAATCCACTCTCGGTGAGATCTACACGGGTCAGATATTTACCAGATGGAAATGCAACGATCGACCCCAGCCTCACTGGCGGCGCACGGAGGCCAGCCAGCCGTTCCCAATGGTTGCCGACTTCAACCGAAAGTGCGTATGAGGAAATTGCAATTGGTTTATCTCCTCGATTGTGGAGCTTTACGAATGCTAGACAATATGTTGCCTCACTCGCAATCCCGCCCAGAATCGGATGTACGTTAATAAAGAACTTATCGGCTCGAATTATGCAGCATGTTTTAACGGTAAGTGGTTCGACCCAGTACTTTTGATAAAGCTCAAAATAGGAAGGGAAATTGCCGATCAAAAAACCTGCTAATGCGCACACTGCTCCGAAGCCGAGGGTCTTAAGTTTCCTCGGAATCCGTGTCCTGGTTTTTTTCGGGGTCGTCCTACCTGCGGGTTTCGTGCTCGTTCCCACCATACCTTCATACCGTTACCCCCGCAGGATACTTGAGCGATGACGCCCCGAGCAATCACCGGCGGGGCCGAATTCGTCCCGGAACCAGCCGAAATTTTGGGCGCCACCCTGCTTTCGCACTGTCCACTCAGACTCGATATCGTCTCCTCCCGGCCTGCAGGTAATGGCTTAAAACACTTACTATTCTTGAGAGGCGCAAGCGTTGCGGTCTAAAATATACAAAGGAAAGCATGGAACCGGACGATACACAGCAACGGGACGGGTGGCCCGGCCAAGTTGCTTGCAATCACGTTACTTTTGAGGGTGCCCCATCCTTCCCCGCTTTTGGGAAGGGTGGGGATTTTGACTTTCGCGCGCTCTTCACCGCTGATCGATCCACAGGACGCGGTTCATCTCGCGACGCGGACGAGACAAAACCAACGTCAATTACCCCACCCTAACGTCGAACAGCGCGACGTTAGGGTAGGGCACCCTCGGGGTTCTTTAATCAGGGGGCCTACCTGCTCTCGCATCACTTCAGCGACGCGATGTTGATCACGAAGCGATATTTCACATCACTCTTCAACAGTCGTTCATAGGCTTCGTTGATCTCCTGGATGCGGATCAGCTCGATGTCCGAGGTGACGCCATGCTCGGCGCAGAAATCCAGCATCTCCTGGGTCTCCGCGATGCCGCCGATGGCCGAGCCGGCAAGCTGCCGCCGTCCCATGATCAGATTGAATGCCGCTACTGGTGACGGCTGCTCAGGCGCTCCCACCAGGGTGAGCGTCCCGTCGACCTTCAGCAGTTGGAGATAGGAATTCAGGTCGTGCTGCGCGGAGACGGTATCCAGGATAAAGTCGAAGCTGCCGGCATGCTTCAGCATCTCGGCTTCGTTCCTTGACACGACGACTTCTTTAGCGCCGAGGCGCAAGGCGTCTTTGGTTTTGCCGGGCGATGTGGTGAACAACACCACGTTGGCGCCGAAGGCGCTGGCGAACTTCACGCCCATGTGACCGAGTCCGCCGAGCCCGACCACGCCGACTTTCTGTCCTTTGCTCACCTTCCAGTGGCGGAGCGGCGAATAAGTCGTGATGCCGGCGCACAGCAGCGGCGCGGCTGCTGCGAGGTTGAGCTTGTCGGACACGCGCAGCGCGAAAGCCTCGTCGACCACGATGCTCTCGGAGTATCCGCCGTAGGTGACGCCGCCGAGCAGCTTGTCTTCCGAGTTGTAGGTGAAGGTCGCGCCACTCTGGCAGAACTGCTCGAGCCCGGCGCGGCAGTTGGAGCAGGTGCGATCGGAATCGACCAGGCAGCCTACGGCCGCGACATCACCTTCTTTGAACTTCTTGACCGCGCTGCCGGCTTTCACTACGCGTCCGATGATTTCGTGACCGGGCGTGCAGGGATAGACGGTCGGCATGAACTGTTCCCATTGGTTGCGGACCGTGTGCAGATCCGAGTGGCAAACGCCGCAGTAGAGGATGTCGATCTGGACATCCTGAGGCCGGGGATTGCGACGCGGGATCGTGGTGGGAGCAAGCGGCGAAGTTGCGCTACGAGCCGAATACGCCTTTGCGGTGTATGTCTTCCCGAGTTCCAACGTGCTCTCTTGCACTGCGGTCGCTGAATTGGGGCGGTTCACGAATGAGTTCTCCTGCTTCTCGCTTCGCGCGAATCTGAAGGTCAATGGAAAGAACTGAGGTGAGCGCTACTGTTTAAATGAAAAGTTTAAATGAAAAGATGCGCCACGAGCGGCACCGGTTGCAGAAATTCAACCACCCCAACATCGCGACCCTCTAAGGCTACGGCTCTCGCGAGGAAGGGCAGGGTGCGGTACTCAAGTCAAAAAGAGTGAGCCCCACTTCGGCATAGGCTCCGCACGCCCCTTACTCTTCATCCAGATACTCGCCGGGAAGATCGTCCTCCGGCACCTCATGCGTGCGAACCTCCTTCTCGTCCGTGTCCGCACGTTCCACGCCTGCCACTACGTCGGCCTCGAACGCGTTACCTTCTTCGAGCAACTCATCGACACTCTCCGTATCTGCGCCTTCGACGTTGGATAATCCCTGTAAATCTCCCGATTGCGCTCCTGACCTCGCCCCCGGCCCTTCGAGTGCAAATGGCTCCGTATCCACGCTCCGGCTTTTCTTCCGAACCCGTTTCTTGAGTGTGCCCGCTGTTTTCGCACTGGTTGTCTTCTTGCCGCGGGCGTTGGTTTTCACAGCCACCTTTTTCAAAGCGGCCTGTTTCTTCGCCACTTTCTGCTTTCGGGTTCCGCTCTTTTTAGCCAGCATCTTTTTGACCGTCTTCCTCATCGGCTTCCCCTTCTTCTCAGCAGTTTTCTTTGGCTTCGCTCAGCTCACGCCCACCGTCTCCGAGTTGTTCTGCGCCGCGAACATGGCCTCGATCTGCGCCCGGTAGCGTTCTTCGATCACGCGGCGGCGCATCTTCATGGACGCGGTAAGATGCCCGTCGGCGACGGTGAATTCGTCCGGGATCAGCGCGAACTTCTTGATGGTCTGGTACTGGGCGAGGTTCTCATTCACCTTGGCGACAATGCCTTCATAGAGCGCCTGCACCTGGGGGTCGGCGACGAGCTGCTGCCGGTCGGCGAAGCTGACGCCCTGCGTGCGCGCCCACTCCTCGAGCGTGGAGAACTCAGGGGCGATCAGCGCCGCGGCGAACTTGCGCCGGTCGGCGAAGAGGGCGGCGAACGCCACCAGCGGGCTCGTCTTCAGCGCCAGCTCGATGGGCTGCGGCGCAATGAACTTGCCGCCGGCGGTCTTCTGCAGGTCTTTCTTGCGGTCGGTGATGGTGAGGAAGCCGTCGCCGTCGAGCGACCCGATGTCGCCGGTCTTGAAGAAGCCATCTTCAAACGCGTTGCGGGTTTCCTCAGGTTTGTTCCAGTAGCCCTTGAAGATCGACGGGCCCCGCACCAGCAGCTCTCCATCGGAGGCAATCTTTACTTCAAGGTTCTGGAGCACCTTGCCGACGGTGCCGATGCGATGCTGCTGGGGAGTATTGATGGCGATCACCGGCGAGGTTTCCGTCAGCCCATAGCCTTCGTGGATGCGGATACCGACGTTGGCGAACCATTCGGCCAGCTCGAGTCCCAACGGGGCGCCGCCGGAGACGAAGATCTCGACCCGCCCGCCCAACCCGGCGCGGATCTTCGAGTAGAGCAGGGAATCGGCCAGCTTCCAGCTCATCGACCCGGGCCGCTTGCCGGCCAGGATCTCGCCGCGCTGAGCGCGGCCCACGCGCATCGCCCAATCGTAAACCGCTCGCTTGAGGCCTTTGCTGGCTTCCCGCCGCACGTTGTCGCGGATTTTCTCGTACACCCGCGGCACGCCCACGAAGATGGTCGGGCGGACCACGGTCAGGTAATGCGGCAGCAGTTGAAGACTGGGGCAGTAGGCGACGGTGACGCCGTACTGGAACAGCGAGTAATCCAGGTGCCGCGCCGTCACATGCGAGAGCGGCAGGAACGAGATGCCTACCTGCCCGGTCTCGAGCCGGAAGTGGTCCAGCGAGTAGGCCAGGTTCGAGACCAGGTTGCCGTGGGTGAGCATGGCGCCCTTGGGATCGCCGGTAGTGCCTGACGTATAGATGATGGTGGCCAGATCGTCCGGGGCGATGGACTTGGCGAGTGCGTCCATCTCCGGATCGCGCCCGGTGACCGGGTTCATCATCATGCGGTGCATGGGGATGCCTTCGGGGATGCCCACGTAGTCCATCACCACCACCTTTTCGAGCGCGGTCTGCGGCTTGAAGGCCAGCACCCGCTTCAGGTGCTCGACGGTGGAAACGAAGATTACGCGTGCGCCCGAGTCCTTCACTATCGCGGCGGTCTGCTCGTCGGTCAGCGTGGGATACAAGGGCACATCCACCGCTCCCAGCAGCAGGGTGGCGAAGTCCGCCACCGCCCACTCCGGGCGGTTCTCGCTGAGGATGGCGACGCGGTCTCCCTTGCCGATGCCCCACTTGGCCAGCGAGCGCGCCGTGCCGACCACGTCGCGGTAGAGCTCGCGCGAGGAGATGGGAATCCACTTGACGGTCTGCTTGTAGAGCATCGCCTGGTCGAGGTTACGCTCGACGACGGAGAGGAAGATGTCGTTGATGGTCTGGTTCATCGCTTGCCGTGCCCCGCGGTGCTCGCCTCCGGCGGGTGGTGCGTTTCGGGGCTGAGCGTCAATGTACTTGGAATCTGTCGGCTATGGCAATGTTGTCTGCGATGCCGGGGCTGCAATTGACTGGTAATATAGATGACCTGCTGCCCGGTCCGTGGGGAGGGCCGGAATCCCTTCAGCGCGAGGTTTTATGCCGAAAACACTGATGGCCACCGTGCTCACGCTCGCCATGTTGCTGGTTGCAACCGGCGGCGCCGCCAGTCCGCCTGAGGACAAGCCGGCCCCGCCGCCGATGAAGATCAAGGTCGGCGATATGGCGCCCGATTTCACCCTGCTCGCCTTCGACGGAAAAGAACTGAAGAAGGTCTCGCTGCACGATTACCGCGGCAAGAAGAACGTCGCCCTGGCGTTTTATGTCTTCGCCTTCACCGGCGGTTGAACCAAGGAAATGAAGGCCTTCCAGCAGAATATCTCCAAGCTGGAAGCCGCCGACACCCAGGTGCTGGGTGTGAGCATGGACAGCCCCTTCGCCAACTTCAACTTCGCGCAGCAGAGCGACGTCAGCTTCCCGCTGTTGAGCGACCGTGACGGTACTGTGGTCAAGGAATACGGCCTGGAGAAAGAGTACGCCCCCGGTGGGGTCAAGATGCTGTCGGCGCGCCGGGCCACCTTCCTGATCGACAAATCTGGCAAGGTGATCGAGGAGCAGGTGGACAACGACGCGGTCGATCCGAGCAAGGTGGTGGAGGCCTGCGAACGCCAGAAGCTCAAAGGATAAAGCCGGGCCAGGAGATTGATCGGGGGCCTTCGGGTCCCCTTTATGTTGCGCTAGATCTCGGAGTCGACGTAGGCAGGGGTCACTTCCGAACTCTGTATCCATTCCTGGATATGGCGGTTGTCGTCTCGAGGGTCAAAGCGCAAGCCCACCAGTTCTTTGGTTTTCCACCGTACGACCGCTCCGACTTTAACGGGACAGCCTGATGGCAAAGCGAATATCAGCAGTACCGGCTGCGCCAACGAAAGCTGGCCGGCCTGTTCCAAAGACATGCCGTTGGTTCCCAAATGCACGCTGCGAGCGGTGAAGGTGAGGTCGTGTCCCTCCACTCTGACCTCGGTGGCCAGATGTACCCGTGGATGCTGGCGAGCCGGGAAGAAGACATCCTTGATGCGGGTAGTGTTTGACCTGCGCAGGGCAGAAAACTTCCGCAAGATGCGCTTCACGGGCATTTTGAAAGGCCGTCCGAGCCTGAGCTGACTTTAGCCCGCAAAGGCAAGAGGTGAAAGGGTACTTTGGTGCTGGCCGGAGGTAACACAATGGGCTCGCCCCGAACAGCGGGCATTCGCCTTAGCGCGGCGGGCCGGGAGAATTAGCGCCGAGACGAAGATATTGGTGTCGACGACGATTCTCAGCGGCCCGACCGTAACCACGATCCGCTTCCATCCCGGGTGCGAATGTTTAATCGGTAACCTCTGTCCCGATCATCGCCGACGACCGCATTGGGGCTGGCATATTTCCTGCAAGCACTTCGATTTCTTGTGATCGGAGCTGTGTAGGCATGGGCGCTCCTCGGCCCGGCGCCGCGTGCGGCGCGACAAAGCTCCACATGGGCGGGCTCGTCTCCCCCACCCAGCAAGCCGTTGCGACAGCAAGGCTGCATTTTTCCGCTCCGTTTGCTATGATGAGCGTGCGGGGTGGAGCAGTCTGGTAGCTCGTTGGGCTCATAACCCAAAGGTCGGTGGTTCAAATCCACCCCCCGCAACCAATGGCCGCTGATGGGCTAAACCCGGAAGCGGCCTTTCTTCTTGCAGTTGCGAGTCGAGCCGTTCATCGTTTCCTGCCTAGTTAAAAACATTAAAAAAGCCGGCCAGTAGTTCACGGTTGGAATCTTTCCCGGAACCCAGTTTCTGGACTGCGAGGCGAAGTGCTGAAGGGCCCCAGCCGACAATCCACCCGGAACCGCCATCCGTTTGGAGAGGCCGAGCGCTGTGGGAGCTCTGCCACCATTAGTGATCCATTGTCGGCGCCAAGCGTGATCGGGTTCCCGGCGTAAAGACACCAGCCTTCACCATGGTCGCCTGGATCGGCGGCTGCATGATAAAAGCTGCGCCGGGGCCGGAGGGGCCCCGGCGTTCACGCCCGCTTTCAGGCCGCTTTGCCGGCCTGCGCGGCCATCTGCTTCATCATCTGACGCATGGCGGCGACATGGCCCGGCGCTCGCCCTTCGATCCAGGTCTCGTACCGGGTCGCAGCCTTCTCGAGGTTGGCGAGGAACAGCGGGTTCGAGAATCGCTGGCGGGCTTCCTGTATGGTCGGCTTCACGCGATCCCAAACGAAGAAGAACTCGCCATTGGTCTCGAAGAACAGATCTTCATGCAGTAGCCCATGATTGAGATACGCGCATGCCTGGTCCCAGTAGCTTACGACCATCATGAATGATGTGCCGGCTTCCGTTCCCATGGGTGCGATTCGCATCGCCTCCTCGAGGGTATTCGCGAAGTAGTTCTTGCTGAACCAATCGCGCGCTTGCCGCAGCCGCGATTCACGGCGGAGATCAAAGATTTTCAGTTGGAGTTCTGCCTGTTCGTACGTCGGTTTCGTAGCCATCGTCTTCTCCTTATTTGTCCTTTACGTGTTGGGTGATGCTCGAAATCGTGTGCTGCTCCGCTGCTACTGCTTGGCGGCGACCTGTTGCCTTAGACGCTCCTCCGAGCGAAATCACTGAAGAATCTTGATCTCGGATTTGAATTCGTGATAGTTGCGGAAGTCAATGATGTTGTGGCTGCAATACCTGGTACCCCGTTCACAACCCAGGCTCTCGGCATGCACCGGAAGCAGAAACGATCTCCCGCCAATCAGCACGTACGAATAATCAACCGCGGATTCGACCGTATCCATCGGGAAATCCGACGGTATGTTGCGGGCCTGAATCTCGATTCGCAGGACGCGCGCGGTTTTCGGATCCACCCATACGGAGCCTTTGTAAGCCGCAGCCAGAGTCTGAGAGCCGGAGTGCACCATCCAGTGTGAATTTTCTCTCCGCACTTGAAAGTCGTAAACCTGGGCACTGAAACCCGAAATGGGAGACGCACCGCCGGACCGGAACTGAGCGTCCGTTTTGGGGTGAAAAAGTTCCACCAGTGTGGACGCAAATTCTCCGGTGGACCAGGACCCGCCGATCTCCTCCAGGCCCTTGTCCGTGGGGCGGTTATCGATCTTCACGTTACGATAATTTTCCTGCCCGTCCTCGTAAACGATTTCAGCCGAAACCACGTCCCGGGGCATTTCCTTCTCGCGGCCTCGCTGGGTAAACCGCGACATGAACTCCTGGCAAATAAAGTTGGGAAGCTTCTCTGAAAACTCGAACGCCGCCTCTCTGGCCCTTTCGATCAGGGATTCGGCGGGACTCAGCGAACGCGTGGATACGGAGTCCGCAGGGGGCGACGCGGCCGGCGGCGGATCAGGACAAGGAGGCAGAGCCGGCTGTGTGCCTCGTTTCAAAATGGGATGAACGTCGGAGCAGGGCGGCGGAGTGGGGCTGCTATCACTGGCTGAGGCTGACGAATCAGCGTCGGGTGACGAGCTGCCGCCCGGAACCGGCATGGCAATGGAGAACCTCCCGATCGGATTCGTGGGGTCCCAACGAAACTTGCCATCGATAAACCAGAAGTAGCCGAGCGGAGCAATCGAGGCCTCGTGCGCGCTCTCCGGCTGGCCGCCCGCGCCCGGCCGCGGCTTCGAGCCCGCATAGAAAACGTCGACAGGCTGCTGAAACAGTTGCAGGGCGCGCCGTTCAGCATCGGATTGCGGCGCGCCGTTGATTTTTCGCGTGACGATTTCCAGATGCTGTTGCGCCAGCCGAATGAATAGTCCCTGGAGCTGCACGTCCAGGAAATCCAGAGCGTCTCCATAGCCTTTCGACCAGGAGTCGCCCATTTCCCTGCCGAACGTCTTGGGGAACCATTCCGCGTAATCGGGTATTTCCATGTCCTCGACGAACGCCGCCAGCTTCGGGTTGCCGGCGGGCTTCGCCGCCGCGAGCACATTTTGCAGGAACAGTTTCAGGCCGTCCGCCGAATCGGGGTACCTTGGAGGTCGCGCCTCCGTCTTACGCGCAGTGGCCTTGGCGGTTGTCTGCGCATGGACGGGCGCCGAGAAAAGTATCAAAAGAGGCAGCAGAACCGCGAGCAGGCACACGCAGACCGCCGATTGTGCCGGCTGCGACTGCGGCCTAGGGGTCATCGCGGTTGTCCTGTCGTTTCTTCCCCGCAGACAGCCACCGCTGCGAGTGACCCTCCGAGCCAACCCGTGACTGTCACGAATACGCCGAACGTCGATGTCACGAATCCGCCGACCGTTCATGTCACGAATCCGCCGACCGTCAATGCGACAATAACCAACGCTGCGGTGCCGGTCAGCGTCACCAACATGCCCGAGGTCAGCGTTAACAATACCACCCCATTCCAGTCACTGGAAGAGGCCCTGGGATGCGAGCGGGAGGACCAAACCGCCCGAGAAGTGCTCGGTGCGGCCGGCGACGGAACCCTGGCTGTCGAATATGGCGATGCCGGTGTAGAAACCCCCTCCCCAGCGTGTGATAACTCGCTCGTGTAAGGGCGGCAAGGGGAATGCCCCCTTGGGGAAAATCGGGTTGCTGTGATGAAGCAGTCAACCAAAGCGCTATGAAGGGAGCTTTGAAGAGAGTCCAAATCCCGCAACTCCCGACCTATGAGGAGTTCCTCGCTGGGTCCTTCCTGTGGTTCTTCGTGCAGGCCCTGCTGAGCGACTTCTTCTTCTTCGCCAAAGCGACCGCCGTCGGACAGCAGCAGCTCATCCGTCGCATCGCCCTTATCGACGGCCCTTTGCGCGACCTCCAGTTGCTTGGGTTCATCGCCCTTATCATTGCCGGCGTCAGCCAGCGATTTGTCCCATTGGTGTACGGTCTTGGGCGGCCAAAGAAGGACCGCCAGTCGCTCATCTTCGCCATCATGAAATGTCAGCCTGGTGCTGAACGTCATCAGCTACGTCGCCATCCTGACCACCGGCAATCTGGCATGGGGACTCGGACTCGAGGTCGCCTACTTGCTGATGCCGGTCTGGGCGGTGCTGCTCGCCATTCAGCTTGGTGTGTTCAGCAAGCCGGCCCAGCCTGACCGCACTTTCAAGTTTATCCGCGCCGCGTATGTCTGGCTGATCATCGCCAACGGGATGATGCCGTTCTTCCTGCTCTACGGCATCGCGACGCACCAGGGATTTGCGCACGCCTACATGGGTGCACACCGGCACGCCTTCACCGTCGGCTTCATCAGCATGATGATCATGGGCGTGGCCGCGCGGGTCGTGCCCATCCTGGCCGGGGTGGACGCACGCAGGCTATCGAATCTCTGGGGACCGTTCCTCCTGATAACCCTGGGCAACAGCGGCCGCGTTCTGCTGCAGATCGCGACCGACTTCTACCCCAACGTCGCCTATCCGCTGGTGGGGCTGACCGGCTTCATCGAGGTGACGGCGCTGGCCTGGTGGGGCATCGGCTTGTGGCGGGTGATGAACCAGTCGCGGACGCAGCGGGCGAAAGTGCTCGCCGGTCCGTTTCCCATCCTGGCGCAATAGTTGCCTTCTAGAGTAGAACAGCCTCTTGCGGCCTGGGCGGTGGTCGGTATACTCGGCGGCTCCCATGTTGTTCAAGACCCTCAGCGCCGCCGTCTACGGCATCGACGCCAACATCATTGAGGTCGAGGTGGATGTCTCCGGCGTCCGGCTGAACGACGGCGACCACTTCATGACCGTCGGATTGCCGGATGCGGCGGTGCGCGAGAGCCGGGAGCGCATCCGTGCGGCGCTGAAGAATTGCGGCTACGATATCCCGCCCACGCACATCACCGTCAACCTCGCTCCCGCCGACATCAAGAAAGAGGGCTCGGGCTTCGATCTGCCCATGGCCATGGGAATCCTGGGGGCGTATGGCGCGCTCACGCGCAAGGAATCGGTGGACTACCTGCTGGTGGGCGAACTGTCGCTCGATGGCGGGGTGCGCGGCATCCGCGGCGCGTTGCCCATCGCGGTGGAGGCGCGCGCCAGGAAGATTCGCAACCTCATCGTTCCGGAGGTCAATGCGCGCGAAGCCGCCGTGGTCAGCGGCGTCGACGTCTTCCCCGTGCGCTCGCTGCTGGACGTGGTCAACCTGCTGAACGCGGGCGACGGCAACGGCGCGGTTCCTCTGCGGGTGCAGACCGATGCCCTGCTGAACGAGGCACAGCAGTTCACCGTGGACTTCAAGGACGTGCGCGGACAGCAGACCGCCAAGCGTGCGCTCGAGGTGGCCTCTGCCGGCGGACACAACATCCTGATGATCGGCCCGCCGGGTTCGGGCAAGACCATGCTCGCCAAACGCATTCCGACTATCCTGCCACCACTGACGTTCGAGGAGGCGATCGAGACCACGAAGATTCACAGCGTGGCGGGCGTGCTCGATTCCGGCGCCGGGCTGGTGGGAACGCGTCCCTATCGCGCGCCACACCACACCATCTCGGACGCCGGACTGATCGGCGGGGGCGCAGTGCCGCGTCCGGGCGAGGTCTCGATCGCGCACAACGGCGTGCTCTTTCTTGATGAGTTGCCCGAGTTCCCGCGCAACGTGCTCGAGGTCCTGCGACAGCCGCTCGAAGACGGAACCGTCTCCATCGCGCGCGCCGCCATGTCGCTGACGTTTCCGGCGCGCTTCATGCTGGCGGCGGCGATGAACCCGTGCCCCTGCGGATATCACAATGACGCCTCACGCGACTGCCACTGCACCCAGCCAATGATCCAGCGCTACGTGTCGAAGATCTCGGGACCACTGCTCGACCGCATCGACATCCACATCGACGTGCCGGCAGTGCGGTACAAAGAGCTGCGCGGCGTAGCTTCGCCCGAGGGCTCCGACCACATTCGCGAACGGGTGATACGCGCCCGCGACCGGCAGCTGCAGCGCTTCAAGTCCGCGGGCGAGCCTATCTACTCAAACGCTCAGATGTCGCCACGGCAGATCCGGGCTAACTGCGACCTCACTCCCGACTGCGAGCGCATGCTGGAACGCGCCATGGCCCAGCAGGGCCTGAGCGCCCGCGCCCATGACCGCATCCTGAAGGTCGCGCGAACTATTGCCGATCTGGACGGGGTGGAGGCGTTGGACTCGCGGCATATCGCGGAAGCGATTCAGTACCGAACGCTGGATCGGACGTACTGGGCCTAGGGATTTGACCATCGGATGATCGGGTCATTAGTTTTGGGATCTTCCTCGGTACGGCTTTGGGCACTCAATGTGTTACCCCCTGGCCAAAAATCTTCTTGACCCGCCGGGCGCTTCTTTGTATGGTGGCATGAGGTTGGGTCGGATCAAACCGGCTCAGGGGTCGCTGGCAAGCTTGGTTGTAAAGTTGAGTAAAAGAAGCAACTTTGAGCCTGCCGCAAGCATCTATCAGATAGCGCCGAGCCTCATTCTCCAGGAATAAAGCCAGCTATAACAATCGGTTAGCTGTTGGCGTGGCCACGCGGTGAGCGTCTGGACGAACGGGGGTTGGGTGCCCGGCTGGGAAACAGGGAACCAGGGTCCCGAGGAGAGGAATCAACGAATGCGTTCTGAGCTGATCTACGATGCACTGCGTACGGTGCAGAACCGGTATCTTTTGTGCCAGGTTGCGTCCAAAGCGACGCGCAAATTTCACAAGCCGAACACACGAATCCAGGACACGATGAACGAGGTCTTTGAGCGCTTCGCCGACAGCGAATCGCCCACCCGCCTCGTGGCGCAATCCGGAATGGTTGCCCAGGCACAGCGGCGCGCTGCATAAAAAAATGGAAGGTCTGCGGCGCGCCCGCGCCCGCTGAACTGATTCCCTTATTTGGAACTGATTCCCTAAATTTTGGATCGCCAGGTCGAACTGACCCCTCCTCCAAATCAATCTACTTCCCGTAGGTGAACATGACTATCGCGGAGCTTAAAGAAAAAAACATCCAGGAACTTACCCGCATCGCGCGCTCTCTCGATCTGCCCGGCGCCAGCGGGCTGCGCAAACAAGACCTCATTTTCAAGATTCTGCAGGCGCAAAGCGAGAAGGAAGGCCACATCTTCGCCGAGGGCGTGCTGGAGATCCTGCCTGACGGTTACGGCTTCCTGCGCTCCCCCGACTACAACTACCTTCCCGGACCGGACGACATTTACGTCTCTCCTTCGCAGATCCGCAAGTTCGACCTGAAGACCGGCGACACTATCAGCGGACAGGTGCGGCCGCCGCACGAGGGCGAGAAGTATTTCGCTCTGGTCAAGATCGAGGCGGTCAACTTCGAGTCTCCGGAAGAGGCGCGCAACAAGATTCTGTTTGACAATCTGACGCCGCTCTATCCGCAGGAGCGCATCAAGCTGGAGACCACCAAGGAGAACATCACGGCCCGGGTCATGGACCTGCTGACGCCGCTGGGCAAAGGCCAGCGCGGCCTGATCGTTTCTCCGCCGCGCGCCGGCAAGACCATGATTCTGCAGAACATTGCCAACTCCATTACCACCAACCATCCCGAGGTAGTGCTGATCGTGCTGCTCATCGACGAGCGTCCGGAAGAAGTCACGGACATGCAGCGCTCGGTGAAGGGCGAGGTCATCAGCTCCACCTTCGACGAGCCCGCCGCCCGCCACGTGCAGGTGGCCGAGATGGTGATCGAGAAAGCCAAGCGCCTGGTCGAGCACCGGCGCGACGTGGTGATCCTGCTAGACTCCATCACCCGGCTGGCACGCGCTTATAACACTATCGTGCCGCCTTCGGGCAAGGTGCTCTCCGGCGGTGTGGACTCCAACGCTTTGCAGCGGCCCAAGCGCTTCTTCGGTGCCGCCCGCAACATCGAGGAGGGCGGATCGCTTTCCATCGTCGCTACCGCACTAGTGGAAACCGGCAGCCGCATGGACGACGTGATCTTCGAAGAGTTCAAGGGCACGGGCAACAGCGAAGTCATCCTGGACCGCAAGCTTTCCGACAAGCGTGTGTTCCCGGCCATCGACATTCAGCGCTCCGGTACCCGCAAGGAAGAGCTGATCATCCCCAAGGAAGACCTGGCGCGCATCTGGGTGCTGCGCAAGGTGCTGAACCCGCTGTCCCCGGTCGAGGCCATGGAGTTGCTGATCGACAAAGTGGGCAAGACCCGCTCCAACAGTGAGTTTCTGGGCAACATGAGTTCGTTGTAGCCCCGGCACGAAGGCTTCCGAAACCGCTCCCCCGCGGCTTCACGGACCCAGATAATCCCCGTTTATTGAATAGGTTCCGCTCGGCTCCGGAACGGGATTAATTCTTGACCCTCCCCTCCGAATCAACCTAGGATTCGAACAGCTCTTCGTCTGGGGAGGAATACGTGCGCGAATCTTTAGTGAAGTCTTTGGCTTGGGTTCTGGTGGTGTTGTTTCCCGCTTCGATCGTCATGGCGGACGCCACGTCCGCGATGCTGAACGCGAGCGGCAATGTGAGCGTCAACGGCACTCCCATCGAACGGGCCACGGCCATCTTCCCCGGCGACAAGGTCCAGACCGGCCCCAACTCAATTGCCACGCTGACCAGCGAAGGCTCCTCGGTCACGGTGCCCGGCAATTCGTCGCTGGTCTTCTCCAGGAGTTTTGTGAACGTGCTGTGCGGAACCGCAATGGTCGCTACCCGCAGAGGCATGTCGGTGCGGGTGAGCAACCTGCTGGTGCAGCCGGCGCGTGGCGCGCAGGCGCGCTTCCAGATTACCCAGAGCGAAGGCCAGCTTCAGATCATCGCCCGTGAAGGCACGCTGGCCATCGACAACGGGTCCACCACCAGCGCCTTGCAGGCGGGCCGCATGCTGACGGCCCCCGCCACCTGCATGGCGGCTCCCTATGCGGATGATCAGACCGGCAATTCGCCCACGCCGCAAGACCAAACGGATCAGCAAGACAACAACAAGAAGAAAAAGGGAGGCGCTGATGTACCGTCGGGCCGTATGGCCCCTCCGCCGTCCGTTGGCGGCACGAGTAGCGGAGGCCTCCTGTTGTACGGCGCCGGGGCGGCCGGCGTGGCCGGACTCTTGGTCTGGGCGACCACGCGCAGTTCGGCGAGTAACACCACGACCAGCGGAAATTAGACAAAGCGGCACTCAAAGAGATCAGCCCGCCATTACGGCGGGCTGGATCTTTTTGTGGGCTTCCTCGGGATCACAAAACAAGAAAGCAAGAGCTCACCGACGGAATCTGCTCAGTCGCGAACCACTTCCACGTTTTCCGCCGGCACCAGGATGCGCAACAGTTTGAACGGATAGGCATTCTCCATCCAGAGGTTCCACACCGCGTCGTCCGATTGCAAGGTGAAATGGTCCAGTTCCCGCTCGGCGCCATGGAACATCACTTTGTCTTTGCCTACGTACTTGAGGGCCACGGTGGTGGAAAGCTGCTGGCGGGGGATGAAAACTCCAAAGTTGCCGGGCTGCAGATTGCAACCTTGCGGGTTGATGGTCGCGCCGCAGAAGCTAGCCAGATATCGCCACAAGAGGGATCTCGCGGTGGGTGAAGAAGTCGTCCAAGATCACCGTAGACGGAGGCAGCAGGAAGGCGCGCTGCTGCGGTTTGGATCCCGGGGGAGTAATGTGTTCCACCAGGAATTGGTCGCTGTAGTCGACCGTGGCCTGCGCCTTCTCCGGACTCGACTCCTTCCATTCATAGTGGCGTAACTCACCGTTGGATGCAACCCGCAATTCCGAGCTCTGGCTGGCCCGGTCGTTGCCGTCTTCGATCTTGAGTTCGGCTGAGGTCACACTCACATCCGTCCCCTGATGGATGGTGAAGGTCTCGGTGCCGATGCGGCGCCCCTGGCGGAAGATCCCGAAGGCGCCGGAATCAACCAGTTGGCCTTCACTGGACCCTTTATAGGACCGGGCGGGAATGCTGCCGAAGGTGGTTGCCGCCAGTAACGCGGCGAACGCCTTGAACTTGAATCTCACCTAGCCTCCCCCTGTCGGTTCCAGCGCGAGCGTGCGTGCGATGTCGGCCGCGGCCTGTTCCACCGAGCGCGAAGCCGTGTCGACGCGAAACTGTGCCTTGAGGTAATGCGGCCGTCGCGCTTCATAAAGCCGTCGCGCTGGTTCTTCTTCCCGAAACAGCGGCCTTGCCGCCACGGTCTCGCGACAGCGTTGACGCACTACTTCGAAGGGAGCATCCAGGAATACCTGGGGCGCACCGCAGGCAGCAAGCAAGGCAGCATTTTCCTCGTGCAGCGGAGCCCCGCCTCCCAGCGCCACCACGGCCGGTGCCTCCCCGCCGAGTTCCGCCAGCAGAGCGCGCAGCGCCGCCGTTTCCAGGCGGCGGAAGGCATCCTCGCCGGAGCGCGTGAAAATCTCGGCGATGGTCCGTCCTTCTTGCATCTCGATGCGCTGGTCCAAATCGACGAATCGCCACTGCAGGCGGCGCGCCAGGGCCTGGCCCACACTGGTTTTGCCCGCACCCATGAATCCGAGGAGGAACACCGCGCGGGGCCGTTGAAATTGAGT
Organism: uncultured Acidobacteriota bacterium; assembly: GCA_963808725.1. Classification (GTDB taxonomy): domain Bacteria; phylum Acidobacteriota; class Terriglobia; order Terriglobales; family Acidobacteriaceae; genus JAHFUA01. The sequence goes on from CAWEGO010000001.1 coordinate 849,246, forward strand.
CATTGATTCATTGAGCCATTGATTCATTGGGAGTCTGATCCCAAACGGCTCAATGGATCAGTGAGTCAATGAATCAATGAGTCAATTTCTTTACGCGGATTTTACCACTGAAGGAACGCAGTTGGACGGACGAGGCGCCGGTGTTCGAGGTGCCGGCGAAGGAACGTCCCGGACTGGGGACGAAACTGGAGTGCTGCTTCTGCTGCAGCGGAAAGTCGTTCTCCACGCTGCCGGTGATGGAACGCGCAACCAGGTCCACGGAGGCGAAGGCCGGCAAAGCGACATCGATGTCGCCGGAGTGGTTCACCAGCATGTACTCGCCGCCCTCGCCGAAATCGCCGTTGTAGCGTATGGATCCCTTGGCCGTGTTGACCGCGACTTTAGGACCGGAAACGGCCTCCAGTTGCACGTTACCGCTTAAGGAGATGACTTCGACGTGGCCATTGCTGATGCTGCCCAAGGTTACGGGGCCGCTGATGGTGCGCACATGCACGTGCGCATTCCTGACGTCGCGTACCTCCACCTGTGCGGCATCGCCTTCCACCGTCACGTCGCCGCGCAGCTTCTCCGCCGTGATTGGTCCGCTGGGCGCCCGCACGGTCACGCTGGCGTCGGCCGGCACCAGCACCTGGTACTCGACCTGGCCGTCGGATCCATCGGCGCGCTGCAGGAAATGGGTGCTGGCCTGGATGCGATTGCCGGTCTGTCCACAATCGACTTCCACCTTGTCGGAGTGGGTGGTGGCGACGATTACTACCTGGCGGCCCGCCGAGCCCTTGACGTCCACGGGGCCCGACTCGTTGCTGACGACCACGCTGGCACCCGGCGCCACGGTGTAGCGGCACTCCTTGCGGTTATCGGCGGCATAGGCGGCGACGGTCAGCACGCCGGCGGCTACGAGTGACCACTTCGCGCCGCCGCTCATCCTTTCCATAAGTCTCTCTCCTCCGACCGGGCGCCCGCGAGGATTGTCAATCATTCTCCGGAGCGATACATCGCCATCTCGTACAACAGCGCCTTCTGGTCGTAGGCGCGGATCAGGTGGCCGTGCGCACCCATGTCCGTGGGATCCTGTTCTACGATGCGCCGGGCATCGCGGATGTAGGCATTGACCGCCTCCAGATTCTCACGGTAGGTGGATAGCATGGCAGGCGACTTTTGCTGCACCATGCTCAGCACTTGCGCATCGTCCTCGTCCACGGGGACCGTGGACGGCACGCCGGCGGTGACCGGGGCGGGAACGCTGGCAGTGAGCGTGGGCGCGGCTTGGCGCGCGCCGCTATTGCGGAACCAGAGGACACCGATGGCGAACAGCAACATTGCGGCGAAGGCCAGCAGGGTACCGCCAGTTGCCCATCGCCGCGGGCTCAGGACTGTTGCTGCTGGCGGGCGAAACCGCACCGTCCCCGCCGGGGGACGCACCAATCCTTCCCGCTCCAGGGCGCCTCGAATCCCGCTCCAGACGCGCGGGCTGGGGTCCTGCATCGGCAACAGCAACTTGGCCGCTTCCGCGATATAGCGGAGGTCCTGCACCAGGTCGGAACACATGGGGCAGGAGCGCAGATGGGCCTCCTCCTCCGCGTTCCCGCCGTTCTCGATGATGTTGGGCAGAAGTCTTTGGAACTCAGCGCAATTCATGGCTACAACCCTCTCCCCATATACTCCCTGCCTCAGTGTCGGATGGCCTTTTCGGCTCTGCTTACTCTGAGCAGGTCTCTCAACTTCATTCTGGCCTTGTGCAACTGCGACTTGCTGTTGCCGATCGAGCAACCCATCATCTCCGCGATCTCGTTGTGCTCGTAGCCCTCGACATCGTGCAGCACAAAGATGACGCGGTAGCCGGGAGGCAGGCTTTCGATCGCGCGCTGCAAATTGAGCCGGTCAAGGGACCCGGTCAGTGCACTGTCGCGGGCGCCAAAGTCTTTTCTCGGCCCATCCTCCTGCTGCGGCTCCAGGCTCTCCTCCAACGAAACCTCCGGGATTCCTTTCTTGCGCAAGTGCATCAGCACCACGTTAACCGACAACCGGTGCAGCCAGGTGGAAAACGCCGACTCACCGCGGAAGGTCGCGATCTTGCGATAGAGCTGCAAGAATGCCTCCTGCGTGAGGTCTTCCGCCTCGGCCGTGTTCCCGGTCATGCGCAGGCAAAGCGAATACACCCGCCGTTTGTGCAAGGCATACAGCACCTCGAACGACTCGGCGTCTCCCTGCTTGGCCCGCTCAATTGCCTCTGCCTCTGCGATCCCGGGGCCGGCTGATTTTTTCGGTTGTGCCAAATCGCCTTTGCAGGCCGCATCTACCTAGATGCGGCCTAACTACCTGTTCGTTGTATTGGTTGCTTGGGCTGCAAAACTTCAGTAACCCGCCGGCCCAGTCGCCCGACGCTGGTGGGCGAGAGGGGCTCGGCTTCGGCTTCCTCACCTGAGATGAGGAAAAGGGGGATTGGGGTGCGGTTTATCCCGGGCTCCGGGTGGTGATGGTTTCCAGGCCGTGGCCTTGGGGACCGGTCTCGCGGCGCCGCAGCAGGATAGCAAAAACTACCCCCAGAGAGGCGAGGGCCGTCAGAATGTGCAGCATCGGCAAGTATCCGGCGGGATTGGTCTCCCCGGCATGGGCGGTGTCGTTGGCTAACCCTAGGAAGTAGTTGAACGATGCCATTCCCATATTCTGGATCATGGTCATCAGGCCGAGGGCGGTCCCCAGCGTCTTCTGCTCCACGATATAAGCCACCGACGGCCAGATGACCGCCGGCACCAGCGAAAAGGCAACCCCCATCATCGCCATCGATGCCACCAAATGTATGGGGGCAACGAACTGAGTGCTCCAGGGCCAGGGCAAGCGAACGCGCACCAGCAGGTCGGAATGCACATATCCCATAATCGAAAACACGGGTATGAGCAGGGCCGAGCCGAAGATCATCAGCAGGGCGCGCTTGCCCACCCGGTCGGCCAAGAGGCCGAACAGCGGCGTGCCCACCATGGTGCAGGCCGTCAGGATGCTCAGCAGCAGCCCTGCGTCGGCGAGCGGCATCCGCTGCTGGTGCTGGAAGAACTTCACCGCGAAGGTTTCGAACGGGAAGATGGCCGAGTAAAACACTACACACAGACCCACCAGGTACCAGTAGGAGCGGCCGAATTTCAGGATGTCGCTGGCTACAACCTTGTCGGTTTCACCGGCGTGTCCAAGATGGTAGTGGCGCTCCGCGCGCACTTCCAGAATCCAATACAGGATCGGCCCGATGACGCACATGGTCACAAACCCAACACCGATCAGCCACGGTGTTTGCCAGGAGTGGTAGGCGCTTGCCGCCCAGCTCGGGGAACTTTGCGCCAGCAGGGTCCCAAAACGCGCGATCACCAGGTTGATGCCGAACGCGAAACTGAGTTCTTTTCCTCGAAACCACTTGGCCAGGGCGGTGGTGACGGAGACGATCAACGACTCCGCCCCCATACCGAAAACGAAGCGGCCGCTGGCCATAACGCCGAAATGCGGCGTGGCCGCGGTGAGGATGGCGCCTGCCAGACAGATGACGCCGAACAGGAGGGTAGCCTTGCGCGTGCCGATTCGGTCGATGATCACGCCGCCGATCAGAACCGTGGCGATGGGGGCGATGCTGTAGAACGAATTCAGCAGCCCGATGTTCTGGTCGCTGAAGCCGAGCTGCTTTTGCAGAATGTCGGCCAGCGGGCTAAGCGCGTCGTAGAAGTAATAGTTGCCGAACATCGCCAAGCTGACGAAGATCAGCACCGTCCAGCGATAGGCGGCCGAGGGCGCGGGCAGCGTGGCCGCGACAGGTGTGGTTATGGTGGGTTCTGCCATCCCGGGCCTTAGAGGACTAAAGTCAAGATATCAGATTGAAGGCAGGAATACAGTTGGAGTCTTCAGACTGGGGCCAAGGTGTCGCTGGTAGTGCTGCATGGAGCCAAACAATGGCAAGTAACACCCGATTCGGCCAATTGGATCAGTTGGCGCAGGCCGCCCAGGGCTCTGACCCAGGCGCACTACGCAACCTAGTCGTGGAGGTCTTTCGAACCGCTGGACTGCAGGACGATCAGGCAGGTTCGTTCCAGGACCGCGTAGTCGCAGCCGAGCTGGCATACAGGGCCGGTCAGCACGCCGCGGTTCCCGAGGGTAGCATCGTACACGGTCTCAATCAGCTGGCGACCACGCTTGCCCTCCCGTCCTATGCACAAACGAGCCCGGGCCAGGTTCGCCGCGTCAGGGTCGCCCTGATTACGCTCGTTCCGCATATCCGCACAAGGCAGGTCGAGGCGCAGGGAAATGCTTTTTCGGATCGGATGTCGCCTGCCGAAGCCGCCCTCGTGACGTTAATGTTAATAAAGCAAAAACTGGACAACCCTGACTTTCAAGTCGAGCCCTCAGCGTGGGAGCAGAAGCACCCTGTCGTTGCTCCCGCGTCCGCCGGCGGGGCCGCTCCTCGCCCTCAGCCGCAACTGCAGTTGGTGCCGACAGCCGACCAGGCCTTACGCAGGGCCCTGCGTAACGCGGCTTCGGGGACGCCAAGCGTGGATCTCCAACAGCTTGTTAATGGACTGGTGGCCGATCTCGGCTATTAAACGAAGAACAGAGCAAGGTGCCCCACATCTGCCCGTAGTTGGCAGATGTGGGAACGGTTTCGGTAAAGTGAAGCCCACATCTGCCAAAAGCGGGCAGATGTGGGGCACCAAGGCGCTCACACTTACGAACTCACCGTGGATTCTGAGGCGGCTTCTCGTGAGCCTTCAGATTCTGCACGTCGCCATTGGTGAACGTGCGCGCGCTCGCAGGTTTCGGCTGCTGGCGCATCTCGCGCGCCGCTTCGGCCAGGCTGCGCCAATCACCCGGCCCACGGGCGTTGACCACATCGAATTGCGCCGCTCCCAGGCCGGTCCCCGAGCCCGCCTCGCTAGCTTGCGGCGCGGACTCCATCGGTACCATGGCCCCGGGTTGGCTAACCTCCGTGGCGGTTTGAACTGCAGGAAGCGCTGGGGTGAGACTTTCGAGCGTGGAGTTGGTGGCGCCCACCTGCAGATTCGAGGTTGCGTCAGTGGCTCCGACCGGGTTGGCGGAGACGGTGGATAAACTTACGGTGGGCGTGACCAGCAATGGCGGGTAGCTGGAGCCAGCCGAGGTGGCGTAACCGGACTGGATGAGCAAGCCGCCATACGGGGTGGCAATGACGATCGGCGCCACCGCTGATCCCTGTTGTCCGCCAGCGGTGGAGTTAGAAGTTTGCCCCACGGCGAGGGTCGTGAGGAGCAGCAGAGCACAGATTACAAGCGTTGCACGCATTGGGCACCTCTGTTCACGCAGGTTCTTGGATTTGCCGGGGGGCCGCGGGGATGCTTGGATTTCCACCGCGGCACGCCAACCATGGGTGCACCGGGGGCCCCGGATGTGGTGGCAGTCCCGGCTAGGAGCCTACGTATCGCGCGTAGAGACTGCGGGCGATCGCCATATCGGTCGTGCCCTTGATGATGGCGCGGCCGTCGGGGAACAGCGTCATCTCGTAATCTTCGCGCCAGAACTTTAGCACAAAATCGTTGTGGCGGACGGTGCCATGTGGTTTCAGGCGTTCCGTCATCTCGGCGAAGTCGATGGGCCGCTCCCGTTCGTGGATCTGCACGGAATTGCGCCCGCACAGGGTGATATGCGGCCGTCCCTTTCCTTCCAGGTGGATAAACTCCCGTTCCCCGCAGGTCTGGCAATCGGCGCGCGGGCGGTCGGTCGAGATCTCCGAGCGCTCGTTGGTCCACACGTCAAAGGAGAGCAGGGTGCGCCGGAGCCGGTCGCGCGCCCCCACCAGCAACTTCAAAGCTTCCGTGGCCTGGATGGAGGCGATCAGGTTGACGGCGGAGTTCAGAATCCCGGAGGTGTCGCAGGTCTCGACCACGCCACGGGGCGGGGCAGGGAAGACGCACGCCAGGCAGGCAGTCTCGCCCGGCAGGATGTCCATGGTCACGCCGTAGCTGCCCACGGCGGCGGCGTAGATCCAGGGCCGGTTCTGCTCGACGGCGTAATCGTTCACCAAATAGCGGGTCTCGAAGTTATCGGTGCCGTCGAGCACGAGGTCGGCATTCGCCAGCAGGCTCGCGACATTGGTCGGCGTGAGGTCGGCGACCTGCGGCTCGACCACGATCTCCGAGTTGAAGGCGGCGATCTTGCGCGCCGCCGCCAGGGCTTTGGGCACCGATTCGGCGGCGTCGTTCTCGTCAAACAGCGACTGGCGCTGGAGGTTGCTGGGCTCGACATAATCGCGGTCGATGATGCGCAAGCTCCCCACGCCGGCGCGCGCCAGCAAAGAAGCCAGGGCCGAGCCGGTGGCGCCGCAGCCGACGATGGCCACACGGGCGCTGGCCAACCGGCGCTGGCCTTCTGCGCCGATGCCGCGGAACAGCATCTGACGGGAGTAGCGTTCCTCCGAAGTCATGGGCATGGTCTCGTGCCAGCCAGTATTATAAGAGTCCGCTCGGTAGTGGCCGAAAGCGAAGCCAGGGCGGCCGTTCGCAAGTGCAACGAGATCATCAGGAGCACACATCCTATAAGGCATCGGGTCGGCAGCCGGATCCCATCCGGCGAAGGGACAAAGTCTGGTGTGGCGCGGGCAGCGCTCAGGACGGCGCTCAGCATGGGGTTGGCGTGTGTTTCCGCCGCCAGCGTCCCGGTGTGGGCGCAGCAGAACCTTTCTCCGCAAAACCCGCCGCCGGTGGTCCGCGCCGATCCTGGGGCGGGCTCGACGGCTCCTGCAACGCCACCGGACCTTGGGTCGCTGAACTCCCTCGCCGGCCGGCCGGTGCACGACATTCAGTTTCGCGGCGTGACCTCGATCGTGGACGCGCACCGGCTGTTGGCGCTGATCCCGCAGAAAGCCGGCCAGCCCCTCGACAAGCGTAAGCTGCGCAGCAGTGTCCAGGCGCTGTACGCCACCGGGCGCTTCCAGGATATTCAGGTGGCGGCGGAGCCCGCGCCGCCGAACGAGCTTTCCCTGATATTCATCGCTAGGGAGAACCAGTTCGTAGGCCCAGTGGGTCTGGCGGGTGCTCCCAGGCACGGTCCGACCGAACACCAGTTGGTGAATGCCAGCAAGCTGCGCCTGGGCGAACTGCTCACCGATGAGCGGCTGAAGCAGGCGGTCGCCGGCATCGAGAGAATCCTGGAAGATAACGGCTTCTATCGCGCCACCATCACCCCGCAGCTCACCCCGCACCCGGACACGCAGCAGGCGGACATCCTCTTCCGCGTCGAGGCTGGTCCGCGGGCGCACGTGGGCGAGATCAAGGTGACGGGAAATCCCGGTTTCACCAGCGAACAGATCGGCGCGATCGCCAAGCTGCGCCGCGGAGATGAGGCGACCTCACAGAGCGTGACGCGGGCCCTGCAGAGACTGCGCAAGCACTATCAGAAGGAGGCTCGGCTGGAAGCGCAGGTTTCGCTGGTCAGCCGCAACTATCGTCCGGAGAGCAACACGGTCGATTACACCCTGAACATCGTGCGCGGGCCGGTGGTCGCCGTGCACGTGGAAGGCGCCCGCGTGGCCGGGGCGGTAATCAAGCGGTCGGTTCCCATCTTCGAGGAAGGGGCGGTGGATGACGATCTGCTCAACGAGGGCCGCCGCAATCTGCGCGACTACCTGCAGACCGAGGGTTACTACGACTCCCAGGTCAGCGTGGTGCGCAAGGCGCAGCTTGGCGCGGATCGCACCGACATCATTTTTGACGTGGACAAGGGCGAGCGGCACAAGCTGGTGGCGGTGGCGCTGGAGGGCAACAAGTACTTCCCCGACGACCTCATCCGCGACCGTCTGCAGATTCAGCCCGCGGGCTGGCTGCTGGAGCATGGTCTCTTCAGCCAGTCCCTGCTCGCCCGTGATGTGGAGTCGGTTCGCGATCTCTACCACGCCAATGGTTTTCTGCAGGTGAATGTCTACGCCGAGGTGCAGGATGACTATCTCGGCCAGCACGGCCACATGCGAGTGATCGTGCATATCGTGGAGGGCCGGCAGACGCTGGTCAGGGATCTCAACATCGTAGGAGCGACGACTTTCGCCGGGATCGCATTGCAGAGCCTGCTCGCCAACGTTCCCGGGCAGCCGTTCTCCGACGCCAACATGGTGGCGGACCAGGATGCGTTGGTGAATTTCTATTTCAACCGCGGCTTTCCCGAACGTCAGCATGAACTACGCCGCCCAGCCCGTAGCCGGCGAACCCACCCGCATGGTTGTTACCTACACCATCCACGAGGGAGAACGCGTGTATGTGAATCAGGTGCTGGTGAGCGGGCTGTACTACACCCGTCCCTCTGTCGTGAACCAGCAAATCGTTCCGCATCCGGGCAACCCGCTCAGCCAGGCTGACATGCTCAAGACGCAGAGCCGGCTCTACGATCTCGGCATCTTCAACGAGGTGGATGTGGCGGTGCAGAATCCCGAGGGCGAGGAGGCCTACAAGGATGTTCTGCTTAACCTGACCGAAGCCCGCCGCTACACCTTCGACTACGGCCTGGGGTTCGAGGTGCAGACCGGAGGGGCGCCGGGCACGGCGACCAATCCGCAGGGGCGTACCGGGGCCAGTCCTCGCGTATCGTTCGACGCCAGCCGCCTGAACTTCCGCGGACGCAACGACACGATCTTCTTCCAGTCCCACGTCGGACGGCTGGAGCAACTCGCCCTGCTGGGGTACTCCGTCCCCAACTGGCTGGACCACGAGAAACTCAAGCTTACTTTCAACATCGTTTACGACAATACCCTCGACGTCTTCACCTTTACCTCCCAGCGCACGGAAGGATCCATGCAGGTGCAGCAATCCCTGAGCAAGGCCACTACGCTGCTGTACCGCCTGACCTACCGCGACGTCAGGGTGTCGAACCTGGTGATCAGCGAAGCGCTCGTGCCCCAACTGTCCCTGCCCGTGCGCATTGGTATGCCCAGTTTTACTTTCATCCGCGACACGCGCGACGATCCCGTGAACTCGCACAAGGGCAATTACTTCGTGTTCGACACCGGCGTGACCTCGCACGTGCTGGCGTCGCAAGCCAACTTTGCGCGCTTTCTGGTGCAGCACTCCGAGTATCACGCCTTCGGGAACAAAGGCAGGTTTGTGCTCGCGCATTCCACGCAGTTGGGCATCGAGCAGCCCTGGGGCGGGCCCTCGGCCATCGTCCCGCTGGCGGAGCGGTTCTTTTCCGGTGGCGGCAATTCGCTGCGCGGCTTTGCCATCAATGAGGCCGGTCCGCGCGATCTTGGGACCGGGTACCAGCTCGGGGGAGAAGCCCTGTTCGTGAACAATCTGGAGCTTCGTCTTCCGCCCGTGCCCTTGCCCTTCCTTGGCAAGGACCTGAGCCCGGTGATCTTTCACGACATGGGAAACGTGTTCGCATCCACTTCCGCCTTGTTTCCCAGCATCGTCCGCTGGTCGCAGCCCAACCTCGCGGAATGCAAGAGCCTCGTGAACCAGCAGCCGAGCAATGCTGGGAACATTCCGCTTTGCAATTCCATTTTTAACAACTCCTCGCAGGCAGTGGGTGGAGGGATTCGCTACCGCACGCCGATCGGGCCAGTTCGCTTCGACGTGAGCTACAACCTGAATCCGTCCACCTATCTCATCGGATTCCAATCGCCGCAGCCGCCGCCGCCGGCGCTGCAGCCGACCTTTCAGATGTTGCACCGGGTGAACTTTTTCTTCAGCATCGGGCAGACGTTCTGATGAGCGCTCATCTTCAATCCGGGTGGCACGCGGCGGTGCGACACATGCTGGGCGCCGCCGTGGTGGTGGTGGCCGGATGCAGCCTGTCTTTGACCGCGGAGGTGATCGACCGCATCGTCGCCACCGTGAACCACCACGCCATCCTGCAGAGCGAATGGGACGAAGCCGTCGAGTTTGAGTGCCTGATGAGCGGCCGCTCCCTCCAGGAGGTCACGGCTGAGAGCCGCATGCAGGCCCTGGAGCGGCTGATCGACCAGGAGTTGATCGCCGAGCAAATGCGCGCCGGTTCGTTCGTGCCGGCAACGGCTGAGGAGATTGCCGGCCGGGTGCGGGAGTTGCGGCAGACGGTCCCGGCATGGAAGACCGACGACGGCTGGCGCGCCGCCCTCGTCAGCTATGGCTTGACGGAGCAGGACGTGGAGGAGAGGACGGCCGTCCAGGTGAATCTATCGTGCTACCTCGACCTGCGATTTCGCCCGGAGATTCACATTGAGCGAAGAGCCATGGAAGACTACTACCGCCTGCAACTGCTTCCACAGATGCGCGCTTCCGGCTGGCCGGATACGCCTTTCGAGCAGATGGCCCCCAAGATCGAACAACTGCTGATCGAGCAGCGGATGAGCGAGCTTCAGGACGAATGGCTGCGCTCGCTGCGCCTGCAGCAAGAAATACCGGGTGCGATGACCGAGAGCGTCCCAAGTCGGCGGAAGGGGAGGTGGGTCCGCTACGCTGCCATCGCCGTGGCCACGCTGGCGGTGTTGCTGCTCGTGGCCGGGTTCCTGGCCCGCGGCTGGTTTCGGGAACGCATGCGGCGCAAGGTGGTAGCCGAGCTGGAGCAGATGACCGGCGGGCGCGCCGAATTGCAGTCGTTCCGTTGGAAGCTTTCGAAGCTGGAATTCGAGGCGCGCGACCTCACCATTCACGGGCTGGAATCATCCGACCAGGTACCTTACGCGCACGTCGACCGTCTGCTGGTTCGGCTGAAGATTCTTTCGTTATTGCGGCGGCAGATTGGAATTCGCGAGCTTGAACTCGAGCATCCGGTTGTCCATCTCATCGTTTATCCGGATGGCAGCACTAACCAGCCCGCGCCCGGGACGAAGGCAACCGGCGAAGCCGTGGCCGGCGGGTTGTTCGATCTGGCCATCGACCGCCTGCAGGTGGAGCGCGGAGAGCTGCTGTGGAACGACCAGAATCTCCCGCTGGATTTCACCGCGCGCGGCCTGCTCGCCACCATGACCCGCACCGGTCTGCAGAACACCTACGAGGCCCGCATCCAGGTTGCGGCCGTGGATACGAAATATGGCGAGTTTCGGCCGCTCCACGGCAAGGCCGAGCTGCAACTCGGCCTCGCACCCGGCAGGGTCGAACTGCGATCGTTCCGGCTGGTGTCGGACAGCTCCGTGCTCGAAGCGCGAGGCGCTCTCACGGATTTCCGCGACCCGAAAGTCCAAATTACGTACGACGGGTCTCTCGATGTGATCGAGTTCGGCGCGTTGTTGCGCATCCCCGAGCTGCGGCGGGGAAAGCTGGAGATCAACGGCCAGGGCACATATCGCGCGCCGGGCTTCAACTTTGCCGGGCGCCTGGTGCTGAAAGGGGTGGAGTGGCGCGAACCGGGGTTGCATGTGCCGGAGCTGACCGCTGCGGCTAAATACTCGCTCACCCGCGACCGCCTGCTGATTTCCGACCTCACCGCCCAAACGCTGGGAGGCTTGGTCTCGGGCAGCGTTGATGTCACGAATTGGAGCCGGCTCGGCCCGCTCGTGGGAGCCGCGCAACGCAACCAAGCTCGCCAGCGCGGTCTGGGACGCCTGCGCCTGTCGGGCGTGCAGATTGGGGCGCTCGCCACGGCTGTTTCCACCGCCGGTCTGCCGCTCGACCGCATCAACCTCGCCGGCCGGGCGAGCGGGACCGTCGATCTCGAATGGACCGGCTCACCCAAAGACCTGGACGCGGCGTTCGCGCTCGAGGTCGAGCCACCGGCCAGTCCAGGACCTGGGCAATTGCCGGTCACAGCCCGGGTGCGGATGGCCTATCACGGCCGGCAGGCGATGCTGGACATTGCGCAACTGACCTTCGCGACACCTGCCACGCGGTTCAAGGCCGACGGAGTGCTGGGCTCGACCAGCGCGCGCCTGAACGTCGCGCTCAACAGCAGCGACCTCGCCGAGCTGCAGTCGGCGCTGGCTGCCTTGCATCGGCCGAGGGTGGCGCTGGAGGTGCATGGGCGCACATCGTTTACGGGGAGCGTTACGGGCAGACTGACGGCTCCGACCATCAGCGGTCACCTCGAGATTGCGGATTTTGACACCGACTTTTCGCCTGGACAAATGCTGCTCCCGGCAGCTACGGGTGCAGTTGCGGCTGCTTCTCCGCGGCGGTTGCATTGGGATTCTTTGAGCGCCGATCTGGTGTACTCGCCCTCGGAATTCTCGTTCCACCACGGCCTGCTGCGCCGGGGAGCCGCGCAGGCCCGCTTCGATGTGAGCGAAGGATTGCAAAATGGGGAACTGGAGGACGCTAGCGCTCTGCTCGGGCACGTGCGCATCACCGGCGCCAACGTCCAGGACATGCAATTGATCGCCGGGACGGCCTATCCGATCACCGGGAAGGTATCCTTGAACGTCCGTCTTGGCGGAACGCACTCGAATCCCAGCGGTCAGGGGCCGCTGGAGATCACTGGTGGGACACTTGCAGGCGAGCCCTTTCAATCGTTACGCGCGACCCTGGAATGGGCTGGCTGGGAGGTTAAGCTCACTAACCTCACGCTCACCCACAACAGCGCCCAGGTCAGCGGCAGCCTGGCCTACGATTTCAGTAGCAACGGATTTCACTTCGACCTTACGGGAACCAACTTCCAGCTCGCGCAGTTCCCGCAACTGCAGCAGCCGCGCCTGACGGTGGCCGGCGTGGCGGCATTCCATCTCCAGGGATCGGGCACGACCGAGGCGCCGGTCATCAACATCGAGCTGCACATCCACGACGTGCTGCTCAACAAGGAACAGTCCGGCGACTTCGACCTGACCGGAGTGACCCACGGGCCGGACCTGCATCTGAGCGCGCGCTCGCACATCCAGACGGCGGAGTTGGCCATCGACGGCGACATCCGCCTGCGCGGCGATTTTCCCGCCAACGTCACTCTGCGCTTCTCCCACCTCGACATCAATGCTTTGCTGCGTGCGTATCTCCAGAGCAAAGTCACCGGCCATTCCTCGATCGCCGGCGCCATAGACCTGCGTGGACCACTGCGCCAGCCCCGCGACCTCAACCTCAGCGGCCATGTCGACCAGTTCTCGGCTGAGATCGAGAGGGTCACCATTGAGAGCGAGGGGCCCATCCAGGTCACCTTGGCGAACGAATTCCTGACCCTCGATCATTTGCACTTGAAAGCCTTCAGCCCGGCGCAGAACGGCGCTCCCGCCGGTCCAGCCAGCGAGCTCACCGCCGGAGGCGTGATCCAGGTGGGGGGAGAATACGAGATGCATTTCGGCGCCGAGGGGGTGCTCGACTTCGGGCTCCTGCAGAGCGTTAACCCTGACCTCGCCTCTTCCGGCAGGATGGAGATCAACCTGGCCGTGAGCGGCACCCTGGCGCGGCCGGAGACCAGCGGGCAGGTACACATCAGCAACGGCGCCATTTCCTACACTGACCTGCCCAACGGGCTGAGCCACATCAATGGCACGCTGGTCTTCAACCAGAACCGCCTGCAAGTGCAATTCCTGACCGCGCAGACCGGCGGCGGCACGCTCACCCTCGGCGGTTTCGTCAACTACTCTCATGGCCTCTCCTTCGACCTGACCGCGACCAGCAAAGACATCCGCTTGCGCTACCCGCCCGGGGTCAGTTCGTATGCCGACGCCGATCTGCGGTTCACCGGCACGCCCGGCAATTCGCTGCTGGCGGGGACGGTGACCATCACCAAGTTCGGGGTGAGTCCGCAGTTCGACCTCGCTTATTATCTGCAGCGCTTCACGCAGGCGCCCAGCGTGGCCAGCCCCCAGTCACCGCTGAACAACCTCCACTTTGATCTGCATATCGTCACCGCGCAGGAACTGCAAGTGGAGATGTCCATGGCCAAGCTTTCGGGCATTGCCGATCTGCGGTTGCGCGGCACCGCCAGCCACCCGGTCCTGCTGGGGCGCGTGGACATCGCGCAAGGCAACATCGACATCGCCGGAACCAAATACCACTTGGAACGCGGCGACATCCTGTTCAGCAATCCCACCACCATCGCCCCGGTGATCGACGTAGAAGCTACCGCCCGGGTGCGCGACTACGACATCAGCCTAGGCTTGCACGGGCCCATCGCCCACCCCAGCATCAACTATCGCTCCGACCCGCCCCTGCCGACCTCGGACATCATCGCGCTGCTGGCGCTGGGCCGGACCCAGGAGCAGTCGATCGGCTACCAAACCGGGCCGGGCCAGAGCCTGACGGAGCTGACCTCCAATGCGGTGCTGGAACAGGCGCTGGCCAACGCCTACAGCAGCCGCGCCCAAAGGCTGTTTGGCGCCAGCCGCATCAAGATCGATCCCCAGGCCGGCGGGGTCGAAAACTACTCCAACGCCCGCGTCACCATCGAGCAGCAGGTCTCGGACAAGGTGACCCTCACCTTCATCAGCAACGTGTCGCAATCGGCCCAGCAGATCGTGCAGGTGGAGTACTACATCAACCGCCACGTGTCGGTGGTGGCGATCCGCGACCAGAACGGCGTGCTCTCCTTCGACATCAGATACCGGCAGCGCAAGCGCTGAGCCAGCGTTGTTTTGGGCTGCTGCTGTATAAATGTACTTTGAAGTCTAATGAGGGAGTCCCGATCGAGATGTGGCTAGGGTTTGCAAGAAGGACCTCCGAAAAGACATTTGACCCCAGATTGGCGAGCCTGGAGCCTGTCTTTCACGCTCCACCGCTGACGCCCGAGCTGATGGCGGCGATCAAGCTGATTTCTCCCCGGCTCAAGCTCGCTCAGGATGAGGTCTCGCGCCGGGTTTGGGAAAAAGAGCAGAACGGCACCTGCTGGAGCGAGTACGAGGCCCTGCGTCCGCTGCTGTCCCGCATCGAGAAACCAAGGAAGGTTCTTGAAATCGGCCCAGGGCTAGGGCGATCCGTGGTTTTCTTCTGCAAACAATTCGGATGGCAGGATAGTGAAATCCACCTTTTCGACGGAGACGGCGCCGCCACCAAGTACAAGCAGAAGTATTACAATCGCGGAAAGAGCTCGCTACAGGATTCCTTCTGCGGCAATCTGGGACTTTTGCGCTCCATCCTCGACTATAACCAGATCTCAAACTACACGATCTTCAATGCCAGGCAAACGGCGCTGGCGGAATTGCCCGGGACCTACGATTTGCTCTACAGCTTTTATAGCATCGGCTTCCACTGGTCGTTGGAACTCTTCCTGGATGACCTGCTGCCGCTGATGCACGACAGGACTCTGGCGATCTTCACCGTGAAGCAGGATTTTCGTGGCTTCCCTCGCCTGAAAAACTTTCACTGCCGAGTGGTTGAGTGGAAGACGGTGTTGCGAAAGAACTCGTCGCGGCTGGGCATGCTCATCATGAGCAAAGGGATTGAACCGAGCGTCGGGACTCCCCTAGCTTGAGCGCGTCAAATTCTGTCCCGGGATCACTGCATTTCTGCCTGTAACCTCCTAAGATTGGAACGTCCTGGGCGGGGCGGCGCATGCACAATCTCCCGCAACCCGACCCCTACCGCGATGAGCGGCTGGTAATGGTCGCAGAGCAGCTTCGCGCCCGTGGCATCCGTGATGAGCGCGTGCTGGACGCGATGGCGCGGGTCCCGCGGCATGAGTTTGTTCGCCCGGAGCACCGCGACGAAGCCTACGAGGACCATCCTCGTCCCATCGGCGAGGGCCAGACTATCTCGCAGCCCTTCGTGGTGGCGGCCATGCTGGAGGCGTTGGCGCTCCGGCCGGAGGATGTAGCGCTCGAAGTCGGCACCGGCTCGGGATATGAGACCGCGGTGCTGGCGGAGCTGGTGGACAAGGTGCACAGCATCGAACGCATCGCCAGCCTGGCAGAGCGCGCTCGCACGGTGCTCGCGCGGCTGGGGTACAGCAACGTTACCGTCGTCCAGGGAGACGGCAGCCAGGGCCTGCCGGAAGCCGCGCCCTTCGACGCCATTGTGGTCTCGGCCGCGGCGCCGCAGGTGCCCGCGTCCCTCATAGGCCAGTTGCGCGACGGCGGCCGCTTGGTGATACCCGTAGGCAGCGGTTTCGCCCAGGAACTCCAGCTCGTGCGCAAGATCGGCGGCGCTGCCACCACCATGTATTTGGACGGGGTCCGCTTTGTTCCCCTCATCGGCCGGGAGGGATTTCACATTGACTAATTGGGGGAGATCGGTTCATCGCGTGATCGGAGATTCGCAGTCAACCCAGCATTTCTTCCCATGACCCGATGACCCGATCACCCGATGTTAGAATTCCTCCCGTGTCCATCGCCCGCAGTCTCCGCATCACGCTCGGCATGATCAAATGGGAGCACTCGATCTTTGCGCTTCCGTTTGCGCTGGCCGGAGCGATGCTGGCCGCCGGAGGCTTGCCCACTTGGCGCCAGCTCTGGTGGATTCTGGTAGCTATGGTAGCGGCGCGCTCGGCGGCGATGGCCTTCAACCGGCTGGTGGATCAGTCGCACGACGCCGCTAATCCTCGCACCTGCGCCCGCGCCCTGCCGACGGGACTGCTCTCGCGGCAATTCGTCGCCGGCTTTGTTGTCCTGTCATGTGTGGTATTCGTGCTGGCCGCGGCGGAGCTGAACCGCCTGGCGCTCGAGCTGTCGCCGGTGGCCCTGGCGATCCTGCTGCTGTACTCGTACACCAAGCGCTTCACGCGCTGGTCGCACCTGATCCTGGGATTTGCCGACGGCATCTCGGCGCCGGCGGCGTGGATTGCCGTGCGCGGCTCTCTCGACTGGCGCATCGTCATCCTGGCCGCAGCCGTGACCTTCTGGGTAGGCGGCTTCGATGTCCTCTATGCTTGCCAGGACTATGACTTCGACCGCCAGGCCGGATTGCACTCCATCCCGCGCTTTGTCGGTATCCGCCGCGCCTTGTGGATAGCCCGCGCCTTTCACCTGCTGATGATCGGTCTGCTGCTCTGGCTGGTGTTCGCCCTGAACTTGGGCGCGCTGGCGATCGTCGGGGTCGCAGTTGTCGGCGCGCTCCTGGCTTACGAGCATTCGCTGGTCAGCCACCAGGATCTCAGCCGGCTGAACGCCGCTTTTTTCACCATGAACGGTGTGATCTCGGTGGTGTACTTCATCTTTATCGCCGCCGACTTGCTGCTGCGCCGTTGAAGCTTGTGTAGAGACGCAGCATGCTGCGTCTCTACAATGGTCGTGTCATGCTCAATGCGCTGCCCCGAACCGTCTTCCACCTCGATATGGACGCCTTCTTTGTTTCGGTGGAAGAGTTGTACGACGCATCGCTGAAGGGCAAGGCGGTGGTCGTGGGTGGGCAGCGCAACGAGCGCGGGGTGGTCTCGGCCGCTTCCTACGAAGCGCGCAAGTTCGGCGTGCACTCTGCCATGCCGCTGCGTACCGCCGCCCGGCAGTGTCCACACGCCATTTTCGTGGACGGCCATCCGGAGCGCTACCGCGAGTATTCGCAGAAGGTGTATACGGTGCTCGGACGCTTCTCGCCCAAGGTGGAGATGGCGTCCATCGACGAAGCCTATCTCGACATGACCGGTACCGGGCGCCTGCACGGGCCGCCGCTGCGCGCCGCCCATGCTTTGCACGCGGCGATCCAGCGTGAAACCCGGCTCAACTGCTCGATCGGCATTGCCACCTCGCGACTGGTTGCCAAAGTTTCTTCGGACCAGGCCAAGCCCAACGGCATGCTGTGGGTGCTGCCGGGCGAGGAAGCGTGTTTCCTGGCGCCGCTCGATGTCCGCAAGATTCCCGGAGTGGGCAAAGTGCTGGAGAAGAGCCTGCACGATCTCGGCATACGCAAGGTGGGCGACCTGGCCGCGCTCGACGAATCCTTCCTCGGTGAGCGTTTTGGCAAATGGGGACTGGCGCTGGCCGGCAAGGCGCGCGGACTCGACGCCGGCGGATGGTTCGACAGCGAGATCGGCGCCAACGACCAGCCCAAGTCCATCAGCCACGAGCACACCTTTAACGAGGATACGGCTAACGTCGAGCAGCTTGAATCTACGCTGGCGCGCCTCAGCGAGATGGTCTGCCGCCGGCTGCGCGAACACGGGCTCTATGCGCGCACCGTCCAGCTCAAACTCCGGTACAAGGATTTCTCGACCATCACGCGCGCCCGCAGCCTGCCGCGAGCAACCCAGCTCGATGGCGAGATTCTCCAGCCGATCCGCACGCTTTTTCGCGCGAACTGGAAGCGGGGCACGCAGGTGCGCCTCTTGGGCGTGCACGTTTCGTCTTTCGAAGCCGCAGAAGGGCAGCTCGGATTGCTGGATAGCAGAAAGCACCAGCGCTGGCAGCAGGCTCTCTCCGCCGCCGACCGGCTGCGCGACAAGTACGGGGAAGACGCCGTCTCTCTGGCTACGGGGCTGAAGGGCGGCTTCCGCGAGCGCATCCACGAGAATCCCGCGGCGCTTCCCGGCAAAGCTCCGAAGAACCGGGCTTAGCCGGTGCGGTTTTCACCATTACTGGTGCAATCGAGCGATTACTTAGCTTATAATTTTGCCGAGTTGGGTAAGTGAAGCGCCGTTCTACGCATAGAACGAAGTCCCTGCGGGCCATGAAACGCTCGGGGGATTTTTCTTTTTCAGCTTCCTTGTCCGGACACCAAAGATTCTCACTGGTTCGCGTCTTCCGGCGTGAAAGAAGTGGAGTCGAGTAAGGAGTATCCGTAGCGAATGGCAGAGAAAGAACGTGGCACGGTGAAGTGGTTCAACGCCACCAAGGGATTCGGTTTCATCCAGCGGGAACAGGGCGGAGACGTGTTCGTGCACTATTCCGCCATCCAGTCGGATGGATATCGGTCTCTCAACCAGGGCGACGCGGTGGAATTCGAAGTGCAGGACGGCCCTAAGGGGTTGCAGGCCGCCAACGTCACCCGTCTATAGCTGCTTTCCGCAACCGCAACCGATCATGAGCCGGCGCGGTCAGGTGTTCGCGCAGGAGCCGGCTGACGTACGTCCGCTGGCTAGGGTATGATTTGCCCTGGGATGGCACAAGAGTTCCGAACCGACGATTCCCGGCTGCGCTCGATCCATGAGAAAGTTCTCACCCGCGAGCACCTGAGCGCCGAAGACGCTCTAGCCCTCTACCGCAGCGGCGACATCCTCGCTGTCGGCTGGCTGGCCAATAACGTGCGCGAGCGGATGCACCGCAACAACACCTACTTCAACGTCAACCGCCACATTAATCCGACGAACGTCTGCGTGGCCGCGTGCCGCCTGTGCGCCTTCGGGCGCAAGAAGGACGCTCCCGGCGCCTACACCATGGCGCTCGAAGAAGCCTGGCAGACGGCGGCGTCGGGCTACAACGAGGCAGTCACCGAGTTCCACATCGTGGGCGGGCTCCATCCCGACCTGCCGTTCGAATACTTTCTCGACTTGGTGCGGGGGCTCAAAGAGCGCTTCCCGCAGGTACACATCAAGGCATTCACCATGGTGGAGGTTGCGTACCTGGCGAAGCGGGCCAAGCTCTCCACCCGCGAAACGCTGGGGCAGCTAAAGGCCGCGGGAGTAGATTCGTTGCCTGGCGGCGGGGCGGAGATCTTCGCCGACCGCATACGGCACATCATCTGCGATCACAAGATCGACGGCGGCCAGTGGCTCGAGACCGCGCGTCTGGCCCACCAGCTCGGCCTGCGCTCCAATGCCACCATGCTCTATGGTCACATCGAAGGCGACGAAGACCGAGTGGACCATCTGCTCAAGCTGCGCGCCCTGCAGGATGAGACCGGAGGTTTCCAAACTTTCATCCCGCTGGCGTTCCATCCCGCGAACACTCCGCTCGAGCACCTGCCCACCACCACCGGCCTGAACGACATCCGGCAGATCGCCGTCAGCCGCCTGGTGCTGGACAATTTCGCGCACATCAAGGCCTACTGGCAGATGCTCAGTCCCAAGATCGCGCAGATCGCCCTGCGCTTCGGTGCCGACGACCTGGATGGCACGGTGATCGAAGAAAAGATCTACCACGATGCCGGCGCCACCACGCCTCAGGGCCTGCGCCGGCAGGAACTGGTGCGCCTGATCCGCGAAGCCGGCCGCGAGCCCATCGAGCGCGACACTCTCTACCGGCCCGTCGTGCGGACGGAGACCTCGGTCACGGTCAACGTGTAGGAAAGCGCTCTTGGCTTTTGGCTTTTGGCCAAGAGCCAAGAGCCAAAGGCCAAGAGCAATGGTTGAATGACTAAATGATTCGATTCCCTCCGCGTCCTCTGCTTCCTCTGCGGTTTTGGTTGGTCATTCCCGCATTATTACTGCCCAAAATGCAACTTGCACTTTTCCGGTTGCGTCTGTACCCACAGGTGTAGAATTTCTATGGAGTCGTTGCAGAGCGCGGACTTGGCCGCGGGCTCGCACCCGTATCCGAGGCATCCATGAATGTCCATATCTCCTATAAGACCGCCAAGGCTCCTGATCTCGAAAAACAATTCAACCACCAAATCGAAAAACTGGGCCGCCGGCTGCAAGTGTTCCGCCCGGAACTGGTGCACCTGAAGGGGATCATCGAGCAGAGCCGGACCCGCGAAGGCGTGGTGGTGTCGCTGAACCTGCGGCTGCCCTCCGGGCAGATGGCCTCGCAACAGGCCGGACCCACGGGGATCGCGGCGATAAAAGCCGCGTTCAGCGACCTGGTATCGCAGCTTACCCGGCACAAGGATCTTTTGCGCTCGCATCAGCGCCGCCGCTTGCTCCGCCGCTCGGTGCGGGAACAATCGCTGCCTTCGATTCCGTTCGAGGACACGCCCGCGGCGGTGCACGCGGCCCTGGTTTCGGCCGAGGACATCAAGTCCTACATCGACGCTAATCTGGCGCGGCTGGACCGCTTCGTGGATCGCGAACTGCGCTTTCGCGAGGCCAATGGCTTCCTGCAGCCCAACCTCATCAGCCGAGAGGAGGTGGTGGACGAAGCCATCGCCGCCGCCTTGGGCGACGAGGAAGAGCGGCCGGAACTGCTGTCGCTGGAGCGCTGGCTGTACCGGCTGTCTATACATGCCATCAGCCGGCTGGCCTCGGGCAACGGCGAAGCGGTCACCGCGGTGCCGCTCGAGACCTCGGCCCGCAAGCAGAACGTGCGCGGCAGCGACGAACCCCAGTTGCAGTACCACCAGCCGGACGAGATGCTTCTCCAGTGCAACGTCATCGCCGATCGCCGCACGGCCACACCCGAGGACGTTGCCGCTTCCGACGAGATGGTTGACCTGCTCGAGGGCGCGCTGAAGGGCGGGAGCAACGAGGAACGCGAAGCCTTCATCCTGTTCACCA
Source organism: uncultured Acidobacteriota bacterium (assembly GCA_963808725.1). Classification (GTDB taxonomy): domain Bacteria; phylum Acidobacteriota; class Terriglobia; order Terriglobales; family Acidobacteriaceae; genus JAHFUA01. The sequence continues at coordinate 870,381 of CAWEGO010000001.1, forward strand.
TCGAAGGCTTCACGTTGCGGGAGATCTCGGCCATTTCCGACCGCCAGGAGGAGCAGGTGCGCGCCGCCATCGAGGCCGCCCGGCACCGCCTCCAGCAGACGCTGCCGGTCTCGCACTGGCGCGACAAGCTGCTGCAGCGTTCCAGGATTGCCTGACATCGCATCACAGGGGGAAACGCGATGATCACTCGTGAAGAACTCCGCCAATTGGCCAAGTTGGAATCGGCGGAGAATTCCGCCGTTACTTTCTACTTCCAGCCGCAGACACCGCAGAACAAATCGCATCGCGAAGAACAGATCCAGGTGAAAGACCTGGTGCGCGACGCCTTGCGCGGCGCCGAAAAGAACGGCAACAACCCCAGCGTACGTTCCGACCTGAAGCGCATCCTGGAATTGGCCGAGCAACTGCACGGCAACCACGCCCGCGGCAAGGCCGTCTTCGCCTGCTCGGCGAAGGGCATTTGGCACGAGTTTGACCTGCCCAAACGTCTGAAGAAGACGCAGCTTTACGTGGCCAACCGCTTCCACCTGCGGCCGCTGGCGGCAGTGGCGGCGTCGGCGCCGCGCTGCTGCGTGGCGGTCGTCGACCGCGAGCGCGCGCGCCTGTTCGAGATGTGGATGGATGAGGTGCGGGAGCAGGCCGAGATCGTCGATCTGCTGCCGCGCACTGGCCGCAGCAGTGGCCCCGGTGGCTACGACGCCGGCCACATCGAGCGCCATGTCGAGAACTCCGCCATGCGGCACTTCAAGAACGTAGCCCAGCGCCTGCCAGGAGCTGCAGAACACTGGCTGCGACAGCTTTGTCGTGGGCTGCCGCGAGGACGTTTGGCCACAGCTCGAGCCCCACCTGCACCCCTACGTCAAGCAGAAGCTGCTGGGTCGCTTCAGCATCGATTCTGCGGTCGCGACCGCCGACCAGGTGCGCGAGCAGGCGCAGCGCATCCTCGAAGAGCGCAACGCGAGCGAGCGCGAGGCGTTGATCCGCGAGGTCATGGGCGGCGCGCAGCGCAACGGACGCGGCAAGGTCGGACTGCGTGGCGTGCTGGGAGCGCTGGAACAGGGCGAGGTACAGACGCTGCTCTTCGGCGAAGCCTTCTACGCGCCCGGAAGCGAATGCGGCAACTGCGGCCACCTAGACAGCAACCTGGTGGACACTTGTCCGGCATGCGGGAAGAACACGCGCGAACTCGAGGATCTCACGGATGCGATCCTGCGGCGCGCCCTCGACGGCAATATTGCCGTGATCTATGTCGGCCCTGATCCTGAGTTCGAGAAGGCCGGCAAGATCGGCGCGCTGCTCCGCTTTCGTGCCGACCAGGCGAAGTCGGGGAAGGTGGCGGGATGAAGATCGGCTCTTAGCTTTTGGCTTGTACCGAGGCCGGCATCTTCGCCGGCCTTTTGTTCGAGACGCGGCATGGTGCGTCTCTACCGGAAATTGCCCGAGGGCTGGGGAATTAGAGCCAAGAGCCAAAAGCCGCTCTCTGCTATCCTGTCGCGTCTCTCAGGTGACTGCCATGCCCGTCTCCCGCCGCGATTTTCTTGCCACTGCTGCTCTGGGTTCAACCTCGATGGCTATGGGACTGGCTGCCGGTCCGCAGGAGGGCAAGCACATGGTCCGTCCTCCCGCGCCTGCGGGCAAGCGTCCTGCATTGATCGCGAAAACCACCGGGCTGCACTCGCTCGACGCCGCCTATGACCTACTGCGCCACGGCAGCGATACTCTCGACGCCGTCACCCTGGTTTGCAAGGCGCAGGAAGATGATCCCAATGACCAGACCGTAGGTCTCGGCGGGTTGCCCAACGAAGACGGCGTGGTCGAGCTGGATGCCTCGTGCATGCACGGTCCGACGTGCCGCGCTGGAGCGGTGGGCGCGGTCAAGAACATCAAGAACGTTTCGCTGCTGGCCCGCGCCGTCATGGACCACACCGGCCACGTGATGCTGGTGGCCGAAGGCGCCGAGCGCTTCGCCGAGAAGATGGGTTTCCCCAAGGAGAATCTGCTCACCGAGCGCTCGCGCAAGATGTGGTTGCTGTGGAAAGAGACAATGTCGCACCAGGATTGGTGGGGACCGGGCCTGAGCGATCCCGACTGGAAGCCTCCGGCGCCGCCCACATCGGAAGAGTGGCGGCGGAAGCGGGAGCAGATGGAGCAGGTGGCGGCGGAACTGGGCATCGAGCCGGAGTGGCGCGAGTATGCCATCGAGCGCGTGATCCATCGGGAGCACGGCACCATCCATTGCTCGGCGGTGAATGAAAAAGGCGAAATGTCCGGGATGACCTCGACCTGCGGCCTGGAATGGAAGATCGCCGGACGCGTCGGCGATTCGCCTATCATCGGCGCCGGCTGCTACACCGATCAGGACGTGGGCTCAGCAGGAGCGACCGGCAATGGTGAAGAAAACATCCGCGTAGCCGGTGCGCATACCGTGGTGGAGAACATGCGCCGCGGGATGTCCCCGGTCGATGGGGGCATGGACACGCTGCACCGTCTCGCGCACCTCTACAAGAACGACATGACGCGCCTGCGCTACATCCAAATGGTCTATTACATTCTGCGCAACGACGGCGCCTATGCCGGAGTCTCATTCTGGAGCCAGAGCTACACCGGCAAGCGCATGCAATTCGCCGTTCACGACGGCAAGGCGCGGCTGGAAGACACGGTCGCGCTGTTCGAGGGCTCGTACATCGAGTGGCCGCCGGTACCGAAAATTCAGTAGTCGGGAGCCAGGGGTCGGGAGTCAGCGATTTTATGGAGTGAATAGTTTTAAGTTTCTCTTGGCGGATGCAAATAGTGATCTCCAGCGCGCAAAATCACCCGTGTTCTCGGTCACGAGCGTGGCCCCGGCTCGGGTTGTTTCAACCGCTATCAGCATGTCGCGGAAATGGCGAACAAACTCCATTTGCCCGAAGAGGCTTCGGGCGCGACGTAGCAGAACACCAGTATCAATCCATGCGGCTGCGGAAGGCGACGAGAAGTGGCCAAGGGCATGGTGTGCCTGGCAAAGCTTATCCAAAGCTCGTTTCTCTCGCTGGCTGCGGGCGCCTGCATAGAGTTCGGCGGCCACGACCGCCGTCAGCACGGTCCGCTGGAAGACCCGGGCATCCGTGCCCAGCCAGGAGTAGTTTTCCCCTCGACTGAACCGGATGTAAATGCCAGTGTCGAACAGAAGCGGGCCCGCTGGCAGGGAGATCATTGCTTCTTCGCGCGAGCGCGCCCGAAAACATCCTCTAGACCTTTGAGCCTTCCCAGGCTTCGCAGGGCGCCAAGACCCGTTTCAACAGCTAACCGCTCGTCGATTACTCGTCGCACTGCTTCAGAATTGCTAGGCGACTGAAGGGCCTTGCGAAGCCGGCGGATTTTCTCGCTCTCTAGCAAGAGATTGGTTCGGGTCAATGCCGCCCCGCTCATGGCTGCCTCCAGTGTGTAGTTCTGCCTGCGATTATACACAACTGATCGGGCACTCGCAATGGCGAACGGCATCTCGGGAGGCCGCAACTGACTCCTGACTATCGACTCCTAACTACTAAGCGAATCTCACCTTCACATCCGGCTTCTTCTCCAGGTGAATGCTCTCGATGAAGCGCACCTTGCCGGTGTTCAGTGTCAGCACGATGGACGACGTGCGTGCGCCCTCTCCGAAGAAGCGCACTGCTTTCATCATCGTGCCTTCGGTTACGCCGGTGGCGGCGAAGATGATCTGCTTGCCCGGCGCCAGGTCTTCGGCGGTATAGATTCTTTTGACGTCCTTGATGCCCATCTTGTGTACTCGCTCTTCCTGCTCGGGCTTGGTGAGCATTAGGCGGCCGACCATGTAGCCGTTGAGACAGCGGATGGCGGCGGCGGTGAGCACGCCTTCCGGCGCTCCGCCTGAGCCCATGACCGCGTGCACGCCGGTGCCGATTACGGAGGCGGATATGCCCGGCGAGAGGTCGCCGTCGGTGATCAGCTTGATGCGCGCGCCCGCCTTGCGGATATCGGCGATCAGCTTCTCGTGCCGCGGGCGGTCGAGCACCACGATCACCAGGTCTTCGACATCGCGCTCCAGACGCTTGGCGATGTTCCTCAGGTTGTCGGCTACGGGCGCGTCCAGGTCCACGCAACCCTTGCAGGACGGGCCGACAACGATCTTGTCGATGTAGCAGTCGGGTGCGTGCAGCAGGCCGCCTTTCTCCGATGCAGCCAGCACCGTGATCGCCCCGGGCGACCCGGTGGCGCACAGGTTCGTGCCTTCGAGCGGGTCCACGGCGATATCGATTTCGGGGACCTTGGTGCCGTCGGGGAATTCGGCCCCGACGTGCTCGCCGATGTAGAGCATGGGCGCTTCGTCGCGCTCACCTTCGCCGATGACGATCCTGCCATTCATGGGGACGGTGTCCATGGTCTTGCGCATGGCTTGGACCGCGACGTGGTCAGCGCCCTTGCGGTCGCCCTGGCCCATGACCTTGGCGCAAGCGATGGCGGCGTTTTCCACAACGCGCAGGAATTCGAGGGCGAGGTCGGTCTCGATGTTTTGTCCGTAGCTTTTGGCGATGGCTTTGGCGGGCTGAGATGTGATGGTTGCCATGAGTGCCTCCGGGAATGTTTAGGATCGTGCGCCCCTGAATGGAATCGCAGACAACACCGCGCATCATGCGCCTTCGGGCAGAGGGCGTCAAGGAGTACCGAATCGTGCTAGTGGGCTGCTTTGGGGTGCCTTCTACGTAAGGTGTGTCCAATGTATCATTACAGGGCTGCGTAGGCCTGCATGACTACTCACAGAACCGTAAGGGCGTTCCTGATTGCACCGTTGGCCGTCCCGTTCGTGTTTTGTTTGCCCCTTCCGGGCCGGGGGCCTTATTCGGAGACTTTTTCGTTGACGGATTTTTTGGCCGCGGTCTTAGCTTATTCCCTTTACGCTTTGGCGCTCGCCTACCTTGCGGAATTACTGTTGGGAGTCCCCACCTGGCTGTGTTTTCGGCATTACGGAATCCGTTCGTGGGCTGCATTTGCCGCAGCGGGTGCAGGTTTAGGACTTCTTTTCTATATGGCTGTCGAAGCCTTGGTCGGCAATTTCGGCAGGTATCATCATCTCACACGTGAATTTAGCCCCTTTCCTTCGCCGTACCTCGACATTGATGTCCTGGCAGGGTTGGCCTCTGCCATTTTGTTCCGAGTCATGGTGTTTTCAGGCCAGGTCCAGAAGACTCCAAAGTAGCCCACCATCCGAGTATTTAGTATCCGCGCTCATCCGCGTTAATCCGCGGCGAAGAAGTTCAGAACGCGTCGATCCCCGTTACGCTGCTGCCGATGATCAGCGTGTGGATGTCGTGGGTGCCCTCATAGGTTTTCACCGACTCCAGGTTGGCCATGTGGCGGAAGATGGGATACTCGTCGGCGATGCCGTTCGCGCCCAGGATATCGCGCCCCATGCGGGCGCACTCCAGCGCCATCCAGACGTTGTTGCGCTTGGCCATGGAGATGTGCTGGAAGCCGGCGCGGTCTTGGTCTTTCAAGCGCCCGACCTGCAGCACCAGAAGCTGTCCCTTGGAGATCTCGGAGATCATCCACACCAGTTTTTCCTGCACCAGCTGGTGGGAGGCGATGGGCTGGTCGTGGAACTGCTTGCGGAATCCGGCATATTGCAGGGCGCAGTCGTAGCAGGCCATAGCCGCGCCCACTCCGCCCCACGCGATGCCATACCGCGCCTGGTTCAAGCACATCAGCGGCGATTTCAGCCCGTCGGACTTGGGCAGCAGGTTGCAGCAGGGCACGCGCACATCCTGCAGCGAGAGGCTCGAGGTCACCGACGCCCGCAGCGACCACTTGCCGTGCACGTCGGCGGTGCGGAAGCCGGGCCGATTGGTTTCGACCAGGAAGCCGCGGACCTTGCCGCCTTCATCGTCCACCTTCGCCCAGATCACGGCGACATCAGAGATCGAGCCCGAGGTGATCCACATCTTCTCGCCGTTGAGGATGTAATCCGAGCCATCGCGGCGGGCGCGCGTACGCATGCCGCCGGGATTGGAGCCGAAATCCGGTTCCGTCAGGCCGAAGCATCCCAAGGCTTCGCCCTTCTGCAGCGCCGGCAGCCAGCGCTCTTTCTGCTCGTCGCTGCCGAAGGTGTAGATGGGATACATCACCAGCGCCGACTGCACGCTGACGAACGAACGCACGCCGCTGTCGCCGCGCTCGAGTTCCTGCATGACGAGGCCGTATTCGACATTCGACATCCCCGCGCAGCCATAGCCTTTTAGGCTGGCGCCGAAATAGCCCAGGTCGGCCATGGGCTTGACCAGTTCGCGCGGAAAGCGGCCTTCCCGGTTGCACTGCTCGATGATGGGGATGAGGTTGTCTTCGATGAACTGGCGCGTGGTGTCGCGCACCAGGCGCTCGTCGTCGGTGAGCAGGGAATCGAACTCGACGAAATCGACTCCGCGGAATTTGATGGCCATGGCTGCCTCAGCGGGAAGAACAGTAGAAGCTAGCAGAGCGCCGACTGAGGGTCAATTTTGTACCGAGTACCTAGTACCGAGTTCGGAAGGCTGACCTTGCGCAAGCGACACAAACCGCCTGCTCATGTAAACTATAGTTTTGCGGCGAGCCGGAATCTTCTTTCCGTCGTACTCCCGAAAACGTCTCTCCGAACGGTAATGACCGGGAGAGTTCTGTCAGGAGCCAATCATGGTCAAGGTAGCCAAGACGGCTGATCGAGTGAAAGTGATGGACACGTCGAAGAGTCACGACTGTCCCAAGTGCGGCAAGCCCACCCGCATCGTCAAGCGGGTGAAGGACCGCGAGCGCGGCGTGCCCGGCGGGATCTATATTTCGTGCTCGGCGTGTGAGTTCTTCGAGAAGCTCTAAAACCAGTTGTCAGTTGTCAGTGGTCAGTTGTCAGTCTGAAGGCTGAGGCTAAGGCACCGATCTCGCGCAAAATCTGCTGCGCCGCCTGCGCGGGATTCTCCGCCTTCGTGATCGGCCTCCCCACTACCAGATAATCCGCTCCCGCCGCGATGGCTTCCGTGGGAGTGTTTACGCGCGACTGATCGCCTTGGCCCGAGCCAGCCGGGCGGATTCCAGGAGTAACGATCACGAACCCCGCGCCCAGATTCTGCCGGATCACCAGCGCCTCGTGAGGTGAAGCTACGACCCCGTCGCAACCGCAGTTGCGGGCCAGCGTCGCCAGAGTCAAAGCATAGTCCAGCGTGCGTTCCGCCACCCCGGTCTCCTGCAGGTCAGCATCCGAGAGGCTGGTCAGAACGGTGACTGCCAAGACGATGGGCGGCTTGGCAGCTAGCTTCGCAGCGTCTACGGCGGCCCGCAGCATGGCCGAGCCGCCCGCGGCGTGGACCGTGAGCATGGAAGCGCCGAGTGCGGCTGCCGAGCGTACGCCCCCCGCCACGGTGTTGGGAATGTCGTGAAACTTCAAGTCGAGGAAGACCTTCTTGCCGGACCCCACTAACTCCCGCACTACGCCCTGCCCTTCGGCCGTAAATAGCTGATTTCCAACCTTATAAGTCGAGACCGCAGTGCCTAGCGCTTGGACGATCTTCTGCGCCTCGCCGGCCGAAGACACATCAAGTGCGACGATCAGGCGGTCTTCGGGCCTCATCGCTTTCCACCCTTAAATTGCGGGGAACCCAGCAGACCAGGTTCGGTCTGCCGGGGATCGCTCATTCGCCGCCCATGTTCTGGGCCGTGGCGACCATTTGTGCTGGCACAATGTCCAATTGCACCCGTTCGACCCCAGAGTGCCGGAACTCCAACATGGCGGCGGCGCCATAGGAGAGATCGATGATCCGGCTTTCCGGAACTGGCCCGCGATCATTAATGCGAACCATCAGCCACTTGCCGTTCCGCAGGTTGGTGACCTTAACCCACGTCCCTAGAGGAAGTTCCCGGTGCGCGGCCGTGAATTGGAACATGTCGTAAGGCTCACCGCTAGCGGTGGGTCGACCGTGGAAGGGCTTGCCATACCAGGACGCGCTTCCAATCTCGTAGGGTTTCTGCCGTTTCGGGGGACCTTGTTTTGTAGACCTCGGGCCCTTTGTAGCGGGTGCCGCCCCCACGGTAGCAACCATAAATAGCGTCGCCATGATGCAGGGTAGTACTCGTCGCATTGGATGTCCTTTCAGTCTATCTGACTACCTACTGTCTACCATTCCTTTCCCTGGAGATTAGCTAATTGTATGAAATTAAAGGGGGCTAGTCAATCTTTTCGGACGGCGCACCATTACTTCTGTACCGCCATGCAAACTGTTGCGCAGCAAGGGATTGCCCGCCGTCAGTCCCATTCTTGGGGACAGATCAGGCCGTGCCGTGGTCCTGTTTGCGACCAGGCCGGGGGATCCGATCGATTCGATGCACCGATACCCCAGGCCGCCGCAGGATGGTCCGGCCACCCGCCCGGCAGGCTGGGAACAGCCAATTCTCGTGACTAGCAAACGCTAGCCACGGTCACGACAAAGGTTGAACCCGGTGACCTCGCCGCGGTAGCGCGGCCTTGGTTTCTGACCGTCACTGAGAATGCCAGCTGTGCAAAAAATAAAGAATTTGTTTTACGTGGCGCGCGATTGCCATTACATTCATGCCACCATGCCGTCCGCGCCACCGGTTGTGCTTACGATTGCCGGTTTCGATCCTTCCTGCGGGGCCGGGGTAACCGCAGATATCAAGACCATTGCTGCGCACGGCTGTTACGGCACTGCCTGCATCACCGCGTTGACGGTGCAGACCACCACCGGCGTGCGGCGAGTCGAGCCGGTTTCCAAGGAAATCGTAAGAGAGACGCTTCGCGACTTGGCGGCCGATATGCCTCCCGCCGCCGTGCGCATCGGCATGCTGGGTTCCGCGGAGGTGGTGGACGCGGTCGCCGAGTTTCTCGACGGTGCCCGGCCTCCCAACGTGGTGCTCGATCCGATCCTGAAGGCTTCCTCCGGCGCCGCTTTGCTCGATGACGAGGGTGTGGCCCGGTTGGTCAAGGTGCTGCTCCCGCTGGCTTCCGTGATCACGCCCAACATTGATGAAGCGGCGGCGCTGACAGGTCTTCCAGTGGGAGACCTTCAGCAGATGAAGGCAGCGGCGCACAAACTGCACCAGATGGGCGCGCAGAACGTGGTGATCACCGGCGGGCACCTGGAGCGCGCTATCGACCTGCTCAGCACGGCGTTGCCGGAGGGAAACTTCGAGCAGTTGGAGTTCGTCTCCGACCGCTTGCGCTCCAACTCGACCCACGGCACCGGCTGCGCCTTCGCCACCGCACTGGCAGCCAATCTTGCCCAGGGCCGCCAACTGCAATATGCCATAGTGCTCGCCAAGGCCTACGTGACCAAGGCCATCAGCCGGGCGTTGCCGCTGGGCAAAGGCGCCGGTCCCCTCCACCACCTCTACCGCATGGACGAGCAGCCGCGGCCAGCGCCGGATGTCTCCATCCCCATGCACCCCAACACCCGCGGCGCGGAACAGTGAGCGCATCGGGCCGTCGGGTTATTGAAGACTCGCTTCAGATTGCGCTTCGGCGTCCGCTCACCAGGTTATAGATCAGGACCACCACCGCCACAACCAACAGCAGGTGGATCAGGCCGCCGCCTACGTGCAGGCCAAAACCAAGCAGCCACAAAATCAGGAGAACAACCATAATTGTCCAAAGCATATTCGCCTTCTTTCCGCATCGTGAGCACCCGAGACCTGACATTCGGCTCGGGTGCCACGCGCATTCCAGACCCAACTACTACTTCTGTGCTACGGCCTGCGCCTTCGCGCTGCGGACTGCGTCGAGGAACGACTGCGCCTCGGGTGTCGCTGCTACTTTACCCGTCAGTACGCTCCGGGTCGTGACGTGACGTCCGTAGAAGGCGCGCGTGGAATCGTCGTCCCGACGAACCGAAGCCCCCGTCAACGTGAGCCCAGCAAAGGCGCCCTTGGCGCGAGAGTAGGTCAGAATCTCTGTATTCAGCTTCCAGTCGGTATCGGCCGTAGCGTGCCGTCCTACCGGTCCCGCTGCCGCCGAGGCATCTCCTCCCAGTTGGAACTTGGCGGACAGCAACCGCTGCATACCTCTTTCATTCTGGATGATCATGACCAGGTCCACGCCTTCGAGCCCGATCTGCAATCCCCAGCTCCCGCCGGTGATGGCAAAGAACGCCGGAGCGCTCCATCCATCGGAAGTGCGGCATGTGGCCACGCCGCGGCCGTTCTCCGCACCAAACACAAAGCCACCCTTGATCATGTGCGGTACCACGGCCACGCACCTTGCGTGTTCCAGTACCTCTTCCGGAATGCCTCTATCCGGTGTGGCCATGATCTCGTGCAGCACTTTGCCTGCATTATCCAGGCGGTCAACCGAAGATTCGCGGTTCTCCGCCCAGCCCAGGCTGGCAAAACTCAGCAACGCAACCAACAAAATAAGTTTCTTCACAGTGTCCGCCTCTTTCTTCTACCCCTGCACCGCACTCGATCGTCTTCGCGGCGCACGAGGTGCTTTTCACGTTAGCGGGTCAGGACGTAGCCGTCTGAGCAATAACGCTCACTGCACGCCTCGCTAGAAATCCTAGTTGTGGGCATCGCCGCCAATAAGTTTACGCAGCTCGGACTCCGCTCATCACCGGGCTCCGGGGCTGGAGGTTCATCTGGCGAGCAATATGATTGCCCAAAACCCCAGTGCGGCCAGCAATAACGAAGCTCCTATTTGCAGCGGACCAATTCTCGGCACGTAATGATCGAACACTCCGACCTCCTGTGGTTGTGATTGGCTAAGAAGAGACGCTTCAGAGGAACTGACCTAGCGCCTGCAACAAGACCTCATCGCTTCCCACGAGGTCTGGATACTGGGGGAGGACACGGAAGCCGCTCGCACGGCTGCAGATCATGGCAATGCCTCCTGCCGCCAGCTCCGCTTTTCTATCTCCCACTCAACATCCCCTAGTTGAACCTGCTCTGTGCGAGAGTGTTGAGGGGCTTGCGCAATCTGCCCACGGAAATCCGCGGACATGGCTTCCAGTTCGGCTAGGCTCTTTTCATTCAATCCCGTCATGCCGGTGATACCTCATCATGCATCGCACTATGAGCCGCTCGAAATCAGACAGACACCGACGGCGCACGATGGCCGCCGTTGAGTTTCAAGACGAGCAGCGATACCGTTCTCACGAGTCGAATAGTGAGTGCTCTGGCACTCCCTCATTCTGTTTGTGCTCCCGGAATACATTCTTGAGGCATTCCAGGACGTACTCGCGGCCACACGCCTGCATGGAGTTCCAGAGAGATACGCAGTGATGGATCAGATAATCCTCGGCTTGCTCTGTGGTCATGCGAAGGCCCTCGGACGAAGCCCTGTCCAGTACGTCCTTCACTGTCAGCCAGGTTTCGACTCTTTGCGCGCCTGTGGTTGCCATCGTGCTCCTCGCCTGCCGGAAGTCCACTCCGCGCTTTGAGTGTTGCTCTGGCCCAAGTCAAAATCTGTTCACAATTGCACATCTCAAGAACCTTTCTCCGAGCTGCGCTCTCCTCAACGATGAGCATTTTTGAACATCAATTTCCCCTCTCACTGGTTAGGCTGTGAGATCGCCATGACAAAAGCTCACAAATTCGTTCGCCGTGCCAGCGGTGCATTGGCATTGGCGGTGTTGCTGGTTTGCGCTCTGGGCCAGGTGTGTAGCGGCTATTCGGTGTTGACGCACGAACAGATCGTGGATCTGCTTTGGGACGAACAGATCAAGCCTCTGTTGCTGCAGAAGTATCCCGGCACATCCGCCGAGGATCTGCGCGCGGCGCATGCGTATGCGTACGGCGGAAGTCTGATCCAGGACATGGGCTATTACCCCTTCGGCAACCGGTTCTTCAGCGACCTGGCGCACTACGTCCGCAGTGGCGATTTTGTCGCGGCGCTGCTTGCGGAAGCGGCCAATGTCAACGAATATGCGTTTGCCCTGGGGGCGCTGTCGCACTACGCCGGGGATATCACAGGTCATCCTTTCGTGAACGCCGCGGTCGCCCAGAAGTTTCCCAAGCTGCGCACAAAGTATGGGCGCGAAGTCACCTTTGAGGACAATCCAAAAGCCCACATCCGGACAGAGTTCGGCTTTGATGTCATCCAGGTTGCGAAGCAGCGGTACACCTCGGACTCGTACCACGATTTCATCGGGTTTCAGGTGCCGAAACCGCTCCTGGAGCGGGCGTTCCGCCAGACCTACGGCATCGAGCTTAAGGATATTTTCTTCAATCTTGATCTCTCCATCGGAAGCTATCGCCGGTCCATCAGCAGCGTCATCCCCGAGATGACGCGGGTAGCGCTGCTCCTCAAGAAAGATGACCTGGTCAAAGAGAACCCGAGCGCTAGCAAGAGGAAGTTCCTGTACCACCTGAAGCGGAGTGATTATGAGCGCGAGTGGGGAAAGACCTACCAGAAGCCGCGTGTGGGCGCCAGAATCTTCGCCGTGCTGTTCCGACTCATGCCCAAGGTGGGCCCATTCAAGGCATTGAAGTTCCAGATGCCAAGTCCGGACACGGAGACTCTGTATCTGAAGAGCGTTAACAACACTGTTGACCAATATGGGATCTATCTCCAGGACTTGAAGGCGGGAAAGCTTTCTCTGGAAAACACGGACTTTGATACCGGCAAGCCTACCGTAGCCGGGGAGTACGAGTTGACAGACGAAGCCTATGCCAAGCTGTTGGACAAGCTGGCAGACCGCAAGTTTGCCGACATGACGCCAGAGCTGCGGAAAAACATATTAGACTTCTACAGCACCGCGGATGTCCCGGTTTTTGCGAAGAAGAATCCAGAAAAGTGGAATAAGGTGCTCAAGAACATTGCATTGCTAAAATCGATGGTTCCAGAAGCGACAGCATCCAACATGCAGGAAGCACCCCGATAGGTGGCGGCGGGCGCTGTGCTTACATACTGACATAGACCAGTTTTCCGATATGCAGTTTGTTCAGCTCGCCGGCGAACGACTCCAAGGCAAACACGGCGCGCCCGGCATCGCTGTCGGGATTCGGCAGCGTGCCATTTCGCGCTTTGAATGCCTTGACGGTGTCGTAGAGCCTTTCCAGTTCGTCGATTGCTGCCTGGAGCTTGGAGTTCGTCATGCGTCTCCCTTCTCTGTGCCTCGGGTACAGGCGCGGATCTCGTTCTAACGACTAAAACACTGGACTAACAATTAGCCGCAGTACGCGGGTAGCCCGCGGATGCAAATCAGCTTGCCGAGCGATGCGTAGGATGGTCTGGCCAACCACCGGGACGCGCCGCCCGTAGTACTGCATGTCGTGGGTAGAAGCCGCCCGCTGATGCACGGTATCAGGCACCGTCGTGAGCCATCGTGTAGCGAGCCAGTAGTTCGCCTTGGCACCGAGCTGTACCGGTTTGTTTGTGGGAAGAAGGAGATCGTAGCCGGCGCCGCGCGAGATGAATCCCAATCCCGGTCCGGTCTGGCCCAGGTTTGGCGTCCAGCTCAGTGGCATTTTGCCAGGGAAGGGAAGCAGGCGGGTTTGAGCTTCTGGAACAGCGGCAAAAGTTTGCCTGGCCAGTAGTGTCGTCTGTGTCCATGTCAAAGGTACCGAGAGCACCAAGACGCCGAGCAGCAAAATGGGCGAAGGATGCGGAAGCGCGAAACGTTGGCGGCTCATCGCGATTTCCTTTGCTAGAGCGTGGAACCAGGCCGAGGCCTCTTTTCGGTTGCGAAGGCTCAAGGGTGGCAGGAAAGCGCCGCGGGTGGGTCTTCGGGTTACCTCTATATTTACAGGTTCATGATGCCCTGTCTGGTCAAAAGTGCACGTACGAGGATAATCCCTGGCTCGGTGGAGTCGGCAAGAGCCGCAGGGGCCTGGTCAAAATCGAACAGACTGGCGCCGCGCGACGGCGCATGATGTGGCTATGAAAACCGAACGGCAACAAGCCCTGGCTGTTCGTTGCCCCACTTGTGGCGCCAGACCGCGAGAGAAGTGTGAGCTTAGCACTGGCCAACCCCGCACGGAGCCGCATCGAGACCGGCGCTTGGCGGCTTCGGAAAAGCAAATGGTCAGCAACACTTTTTCGTCATGATCTGCCGTTATGAGTATTGAGCGGAACAGGTTTATACTGGCGGACGGTGAAACTGTCCTGAGACTCTCTATGAGGGGGCACCATGGCTTCCGCAGCAGCGGCTAAGAACAAGCGCAATTTCGATCCCCTCACTTTCCTGGCGACGATTGGCAACGGCCGGAAGACCGTGGCGGTTCCCAAAGAGCAAGCGGTATTTGCGCAGGGGGATGGGGCGGACGCTGTCTTCTACATCCAAAAAGGCAAGGTAAAACTCGCCGTCGTATCCAAGACCGGCAAGGAAGCGACGATCGGCATCTTGAGCGCGGGGAGCTTTTTTGGCGAAGGCTCGCTGGCCGGGCAGGTTGTCCGCATGGGATCCGCGGCCGCGTTAACCGATTGCGAGCTTCTGCGGGTCGACAAGAAGGCGATGATCGATGCCCTTCACCGCGAGCACTCGTTTTCCGATCTGTTCATGGCGTATTTGCTGGAGCGGAATATCCGTTACGAAGAGGACCTGGTGGACCAGTTGTTCAACTCCAGCGAAAAGAGACTGGCCCGCATCCTCTTGTTGCTCGCTCATTTCGGCAAGGAGGGTGTGCCGGAAACCGTGGTCCCCAAGATCAGCCAGGAGACCCTGGCTGGAATGGTCGGCACCACTCGTTCGCGAGTCAGCTTTTTCATGAACCGCTTCCGGAAATTGGGTTTCATTCACTACAACGGCGGCCTGCAGGTCCACAGCTCGCTGCTCAATGTAGTTCTGCACGATTGAGTTCCCGCCCCTCAACCGCAAGAAACCGGTGAACCTCCGCCCGGGAAAGCGATGCGTCTGATCTGAACCCTTCCGCGGGAGGAGCGTCTGCCACCGTGGCGGTTTCGACCGGGCCGGAATTCAGATAAACGCTGATCCTCTGTTCCATTTCAGGCGGGAACTCCGGCACCGGCCCTGCCAGCTTCTTGCCGTACACGTTGAGCATAATTTCTTTGAACACCGGAAGCGCAACCCTGCCGCCGGTTTCTTTCGCTCCGAGGGAACGGTTGTCGTCAAAGCCGATGCGAACGGCGACGGTGACTCCTTCGGGGCCGTACGTGGAGCCCACGAACAGCGCATCCCGGAAGTTGTTTGTGGTCCCTGTCTTGCCCATAACCGCGATCGGGAACCCTTGCGAATCCAGCGCATGCGCCGTGCCGGTCGGTATGCGCACCACCCCGCGCAGCCCTTCCTGGATGAGCGCGAGCGCATCGTCGTCCACGATCATCCGAGGCCATTCATGCTTGTTGTCCACCGCCACTTCGCCCGACTCGCGAAGAATCTGCTCGATCACATGAGGCTGGGCGAGAATGCCCGAGGCCATGGTGCGGTAGGCATTCGCCAGTTCCAGCAGGCTTACTTCGGATGCGCCTAATGCCGTGGTGGCGTACGGTTGCAAGGGCGTCCGGATTCCCAAGCTCCGCGATGTTTGCAACACCTGCTCAATCCCAATCTGCGTTGCTATCCAAATGGCGACCGCGTTCCTGGATTCGGCGAGCGCTTCCCGAAGCGGAATCATGCCCTTAAATTGACCGTCGTAGTTGGAGATCCATTTCGTGGTCTGCTTCCCTCGGTCGGGCACGCTGATGGGTTCGTCGGGAACGATAGTTTCAAGGTTGAATATTCCCTGGCGAAAAGCAGCGAGATAGACGAAGGGTTTCATTGCAGAGCCGGGCTGGCGCAGGGATTTCGTGACCCGATTGAAGTCGCTGTAGGAGTTGGCACGCTCCTGGTAGAACTCGCGTCCTCCGCTCTCGGCGAGGATGCTTGCATCACGGTTCCTCAGCACAATGACCGAGCCTTGGACGATTCCGCTTGCGCTCGGGTGCCGCTTCTCGTACATCAAGAGGCCATGCTCCAGCGCCTGGTTAACGATCTGCTGCACCCGGGCATCCACCGTGGAGTAGACCTGGATGCGCCCCTGGAGCAAGCTCTGAACGCTCACTCCCGTGCCGAGGCTTCTCAGTTCACTGAGCACGCTTTCAATCACGGCAGGCGCCTGCGGCCTGTTGTTCTTGCCTGGCGCGGCCACCAGGATGGGGTGCTGTTCGGCTGCTCGTGCGCTATCCGAGGATATAAAACCGCGCTTCACCATGAGGCCCAGGATCTGGTTGCGGCGATGCAAGACTCTCTCGCCGTCCCTGGCGCTGGGCGCATAGAACTGGGGCGCTTTTGCGATTCCCGCCAGCAGCGCTGCCTTGTCGGCGTCGTCGGCGGTGAAGCTGGCGAGAGGCCGTCCCCAGTAGTACTCGGCCGCACTCGCAAACCCGTACTGGCCATTTCCCATGTAAAGGAAGCTGGCGTATCGGGCCAGAATTTCCTCTTTGGCGCGGCGTTTCGAGCCGAAACGCTCTTGCATCGCTTTTTCCACCCACAGCGAGAGCCGAATTTCCTCCAGCTTCCGCGCCAGCTTCTTGGCGCTGCGTGCGCCGATCAAGTACGAAAGTGCGCCTGGCTGGAGCTGGTTTCCGTTTTCTTTGTCAGTGAGATCGCGGAGAAAATACGCCCGCACGAGCTGTTGCGTGATCGTGGAGCCGCCCTGCCGCAACATGACCAGGCTATCATCTTTGTCTTGCCGTCCCACCCGTGTGATACGAGTCGCCAGAGCTCCAACCCTGACTTTTTGCAGCACCCGAGGAATTCTGGAATAGTCCACACCGCTATGGGAGAAGAAATTCTTGTCCTCGGCGGCGAGAATCGCATCGCGGACAACCGGGGGAATGTCCCCATACTGCATGATCTGGCGGTGCTCTCTTGCCAGCTCGATCAGCGGCTGTCCGTTGGTATCGTAGACGTGTCCAATGGCGGGAAACTCAAAACGAGCGAAGGGCTCGATGTCAGGCAGGTCGGTCCGGTCAAAATAGACGTAATGGAGTGCCATCCCGAGGATAACGGCAGCCGTCACGGCTGCAATGCCGGTAGTGCCGATTGCCAAGCGAACCACCCAACGCAGCCTGCCCGAGGGAGTGCGATAGAACTTCCGGGCTGCCGCCAGGGTGCGCGCCCGCACACGCCCGAACCAAGCAAGACCACGGCTCGCATACGCGAGTAATTCCCTGCCGAAATCTTTGCGTATTCGCAGCATGCTATCCAGGTCCGGCAGGCTCGGCGTGCGCATCAAGGCGGCGGGAAAGCGGCGTCACCTTTGCGCGATGCGGCGCAATCGCCTCTTTCCCTCTCGTGTCCAATGTTTGTCCGCTTATCTCTTATCTACCGACGTGGATCCTGGAGAGCGAGGTAAAAAGCCCAAACACATTCAGGAGCCACACCACCACGGCGATGATGACGACCGCATTCACGATCGACTTGATGGTGGCTTGCATGGGGATAAAACGATCCACCAGCCACAGGAGAATACCTACCACGATCAGGGCCATTACGATTTGCAGTAAAGGCATAAGCTATCGACCTCTTCTCTTCGCAGGCAGACGTTCCGAACCCGCCCAAGGCGTTGCACCAGTTTCTGCGCTGACCCAAAGAACTGTTACCGCCGGATGGAGTGGAAAGGAACCTGCGATCTCCGGTTTTGCTCAGGCGGAACCTGTGGGACTGTTTTCGCCTTGGCCTTGCTTACCTGGCCAGCATCCTAGAAGAGGCGAAGACGGACGTCTGTTCACTTGTGAACACATCCGTCGTGCTGCCTTGGCTCAGGCGACTCGGCGCGCATTTCTGTCAGGATGCTCACGCAACATTCTCTCGATATGCGTTTGTAATTCGGTTGCCATATTCTTTTTGGCATCTTCGAAACTACTGCCACGGATGGTGATCGACGGTTTCTTACAGAGCCCCTTCCAGCCATCACCTTCCGGCCGGAACTCGCAGTCAATCGGTACACTGGCGGTCACCTGCAGGCTCACTGCTCGAGAATCCATAATTACTCCCATTCGAATCTGGGTTTTGCCGGCACAGCGGAAACGAACGCAAGCATTCCGTACGGGTCAGCACAGCATCATGCTGGTGATCCCGCCCTGCCGGGTATCACCCGGAACTTTTCTTCGACGATGAACTTGACCAGCGCGTTGCAGAAAATGCACTCCAGCGTGCGAAGGTCACGAACGGCCCGGTCGCTTTCCTCTGCGGGTATGGAGAAGGAACGCAGGCAGTCGGTGCAGGTGATTACATAATATTTCCCGTTGCGGGGAACCCAGACCGGCGCTCTGTCCCTCTGGATTGCCGGGCGCGGCGGAGCGACACCCAGCAACTCCGCAATCGTCGCAAACAGTTCCTTGGGCATGTGCGGCTTGGCAAGGAAGGCATCCGCGAGCACGCCCAATTCTGCGACAGGGGGCTCGTACTCTCCGCTTATGGCAATGGTTGGGATTTGAGGGAATCGCCGGCGAACGACGGAGAGAAACTCGAAGCCCGACATGTTAGGCATCTTCAGGTCGGTGAGAATCAGGTCAGGTAGCGCTCCCCGCATCTGTGCCAATGCGTCAAAACCGTCCTTTGCGCTGCGGACTTCATAACCCTCCTTGGAGAGTGACGTTTGCATGAGGTCTCTGATGGAAGGCTCGTCGTCGACGACGAGGAGGCGATATGGGAAGCCCGCCATGCCTACACCCCCTTTACCCCGACAGAAATCGGAGCAGTGCGGACGCTCGGGTCGTCATCGATGACCAGAACTCGGGGTGTGGAGTCTTTCGCCATTGGGGGAGGGCCTCCGGCACCTTTAAAATCCTATCGACCGGCAGCTCTGCTTTCTGTTCAAAATTGCACACCCTCAGCCGATTTTTGCCGGCACCGCCTTAAACCCCGGATGTCCGACGCCATGCGCGGCTGCGCGGCGCGCTTCGGCGGCCGCAGCCTGGCGCTTCGCCACCCCTCAATCGGCCGCACTTTGACTTATAGCGATAAAAGCTCGCTCCTGTTATCCGACCAGCTACATCGAGATGTTGACCGCAATGCCAACGCCGGGGTACCTAGTGTCATACAGATAGTAACCGTCGCCAACATAGTCCACGTAAACGTCGTCGGTTTCGTACCAGTTCGCTGCCCAGTCTCCCGGCCACGGGTCAACGCAACTGAACCAATAGCCACCGTACTGGAAGCGCGGAAACCCGCCAACCACCATGAAGGGCAGGTTGTAGATGAGGAATCCGTGATCCCGGCCATAGTTGCTGCGGAAATATGCGTCAGGAATGCGGTAGCCGCTGTAGCCGCCGCGTTGCTGCCAGGTGCGGTGATCGGACTGCCAGTTAGCTGCGCGATGCTGCTGCCAAGCGCCCTGCTGTGCGCGCTGCTGTTCTGGAGTGGCCTTTTGCTGTTGCGGCGCGCGCTGTTCCTGCGGCTTGTTCTGGTCCGGCTGCTGTAGTTGAGCGCGCTGTTGCTGCTGCTTGTTCTGGGTCTGCTGCTTCTGTTGCTGGGCTTTCTGTTGCTGCTGCTTGTTCTGGGTCTGCTGCTTCTGTTGCTGGGCTTTCTGTTGCTGCTGCTTGTTTTGGGTCTGCTGCTTTTGTTGCTGGGCTTTCTGTTGCTGCTGCTTGTTCTGGGTCTGCTGCTTTTGTTGCTGAGCTTTCTGCTGCTTGTTCTGATCTTGCTTCCTCTGTTGCTGGGCTTGCTGTTTGGGCTGAGCCTGCTGTTTGGGCTCGGCCTGCTGTTTGGGCTCGGCTTGCTGTTTGGGCTGAGCCTGCTGTTTGGGCTCGGCCTGCTGTTTGGGCTCGGCTTGCTGTTTGGGCTGGGCTTGCTGTTTGGGCTGAGCTTGCTCTCTGGGCTGTGCTTGCTTCTCAGGCTCTCGCTGGGTTTCGCCCTGCTGCTCATGCTGTGCGCATGCAGGAACTGCGGTCCCAAGAACCAAGAACAGAAATGCGGTGCTGATGGCTCCGACTGTCTTCATTTAGCTGCGCTCCTTCCGTGCCAAGTGTGATCCGTTGATTCCCTTAGCAGGCGGTTACGACCTGGGCGTCTGTGCAAGAAAAGAACACTTCGCCCGATCTTGGTCGTAGCAGAATCCTACGGGCCGGCAGCTCTGCCGTATGTACACAATTGCTCAGGCTCAGATACTGCAGGTTACTTGCGCCCGCCCGCTGCGCGTTTGCAGACATAGGCCTCCGGTGCAGTGTAATGGCGGTTTTCGCGGAAGAAGGCGGTGCCTACGATGGCCAACGCGTGGGTGTGGAACTGCTCGATGGTGATGGGGGCTCCGAAACCGCGGCCGTCGTATTGAGTCACGGAGACCAGGTTCAGCCCGGCGAGGGCGGAGTTCAACGCGCCCTCCAGTTCGAAGATGGCCTCCTGGCCGATCATGGAACCGAAGTCGCAGAGCACGCGGCCGCAGGAGCGATGGCCGTGCCCCAGCGCATGCTTGGCGGCAGCCGCAATGGCGGCGATGCTGGCGCTCACGTTGGACGTAATCTCCATCTGGATGATCTCGGGCTCCGAGCGAGGAACGCCGAGCATCTCCAATCCATCCGACAGGGCCTCAGACGTGTTCTCGGCACAAGCCATGACTACGCCCTCGCGGCGAGCCACACCCTCCAGCAGGAAGCCGAGCAGGCGCTGTTGTTCGGCCTTGGTGTAATAAAAGTGAATCACACAGCCGCCCATGGAGACGCAGTAGCCGTTGATTTCGATGTTTCGGTTTTGCCAAATCACAGACGTGTGGCGTCCTACCCTTCCATACGACGGCAGCAGCACAGGTTCCAAACTGGTGAATCTTCCAACGGCTGTAACTCAGTCATTTAGCACTGGTCGAAGCGGAGGGCAAGATTGGGGTACTCGCGGAGGAGAATCTCGATGCCCAATTCGGGCTGGAGGGCTCTCCGCAGCCTCTACGCCGTTTCAAATTGGAACGCAGGCAAAACCAAAAGGGCGACGCTGGCTTGCGTCGCCCTTGACCGGCTCGGGGGAGAAAGAACTATTCGGGTTTCGGACCGCCGGCAGCCTTCAACAGGATTCCCGCCAGGAAGGCTGCGATGGCAGCCAGCAGCCATTCGATCCGCCAGATCTGTACTGCCTGCCAGTCGAGCAAGGTGGCAGCCGTATAGACCAGCCCAGTGCCAATCGCGGCCAGGGTAGAGAGGATGCCCACGCTAAGGGCGATCACCGACGCTAGCGACAGGCCCAGCCGCTCCTGCAGGCGCGGAATGCTGAGGAATCGCGGCCACTGCAAGCGGTGAGCCGCAGCCTGCGGTGCCCGCTCGCTGCCGCAGACATGGCAGAAACGAGAGCCTAAGGCGTATTCCGTGCCACAGCGCGCGCAACTCTCAGTTTGGACCGCAGGTATGGCTTCCTGTCGGGTCAGGAGCGGCGGTCTCCAGAACTCGCCGTGGCCGTGAACGTTGCTGGCTGTGGGTGCCATTTCCACACCTTTGCTTGGGTATACGCAAACCAATAACCAAATAACAAATAAGGTAACTCATTGTCGAACAGTAAGTTAAGGGGGTATGCCGCCAGCCCGCGCCGTTCTACCAGGCAAGAATTACGCGCGCCCCCGAAGGTTTTGGAATCCGCATACTATCGGCTAAACTGCCGGTAGCTCGGTTTTGATGAGACTTAACGGTTTTCCCTTCGCAGGACGCCACTTCCTGGCCGGCCTCTTGGTGTGTTCGCTGGTTGCCGCGGCGGTAGCTCCGCTTCGCGGCGCTTCTCTCACCGGCCCTCCGCCGCAGGATGCGCTGACGCGCAGCGGTTTCGAGCACTACTACGACCTCGACTACGACGCTGCCATCAGCGATTTCGAGCGGGCGTTGAAGGCCCATCCCGACGACCCCTTCGCCGTCAACCACCTGCTGAGCGCGGTGTTTTACCGCGAGCTCTACCGGGTGGGAGCGCTCGATACCAGTCTGTACTCGAACAACAGTTTTCTGCTCAAGAAGAAATTCCCCTTTGATCCCAAGGTGAGCGCTGAGGTCAGCCAGCTAACCGACCGGGCGCTGCTGCTCTCCGGGCAGCGGCTGGCCAAGGACCCGCAAGACGAGCAGGCGCTCTACGCCCGCGGAATCAGCCGCGCCCTGCGCGCCGAGTACATGGCGCTGGTCGATAAGGCTTGGTTGGCAGCCCTACGGAACGCGATCGGGGCCCGTCGCGATCATGAGGAAGTTCTCAAGCTGGCGCCGGATTACGCCGATGCCAAGACCATCGTGGGCGTGCACATCTACGTCGCCGGCAGCTTGCCCTGGGCCATCAAGGCGGCGGCCTCGCTGGTGGCGCTGAATGGAAACAAACAGAAAGGCATCCAGTATCTCTACGACGCGGCTAACGCCGGCGGCGAAACCAGCGTGGATGCGCGCGTCGCGCTGGCCCTGTTTCTCCGCCGCGAGCAGCGCTACGATGAAGCGCTCACGCTGGTGCGCGGCCTGGCCGCTTCCCATCCTCGCAACTTTCTCTTCGCGCTGGAGGAGGCCAACATCCTCAAAGATGCCGGCCACGGGCCCGAGTCGGCCGCCGCTTACCGCAAAGTGCTTGCCCTCGGCCGCCAAGGCAACGTGTACTACCATCCTCATCTCGAGCTGGCTGCCTTTGGACTGGGCGAGGCGCTGCGCGGACAGCGCGACTTCGCCGGCGCCGCCGAGGCCTACGAGTCCGTGCGCGAGTCGCCTTCCGCCGACAGCGACCTGGTCGAAAAGGCGAACCTGGCGGCGGGAGAGATGTACGACCTCCTGAACAAGCGCGAGCTGGCGGTAAGCAAGTATCAGGCGGTTATCACCGCCAACGCCGGCTCGTCCAGCGCCGAGACCGCCCGGCGGTACTTGAAAGAGCCGTATCGAAATCCCTGAGATTTTTAAAGCGGGAACGGAACCGCCGGCGTCCGCCATCGTATATACAATGGGAGAGGAGCGCTTATGTACTGCAACTACTGTGGCAAGGTGATCCAGGACGACGCGCAGCTCTGCGCCTACTGCGGCAGGCGTGTGGCCGCCGTGGCGGCCCGCAAGCGGCTGGTGCGTCCCCACGCGGGGAGAAAAGTCGCCGGCGTCTGCCTGGGTTTCTCGGAGTACTTCGATCTGGACGTCAGCCTGGTGCGGGTGGTGTGGCTGGTGGGCGCGTTCCTGTCCGGAGGCGCGGGCCTGATCGCCTACATCATCGCCTGGATCGTAATGCCCAATGAACCGCTGCTGCTGCCGGCCGCGCCCGTCAGCGCCGAACGCGTCCAGAATCCCTGAAGCATGCGCCTGAGCAGCGACGACGCGGAGATCTTCTACACGGTCATGGGCGAAGGCCCGCCCGTGGTGCTGCTGCATCCCTTTCCGGCGAACCACAAAGTGTGGCTGCCGGCGGCCGAGCTGCTGGCGGGCCGCTATCGCCTGATCCTCCCCGACCTGCGCGGGCACGGCTCATCCAGCCCCGGCGCTGGCCCTGCCACCATGCAGAAGCACGCCGCCGACCTGCTCCGGCTCTCGGACGCTTGCGGCGTGGGCAAGGCGGTCTTCGCGGGCGTTTCCATCGGCGGGTACGTGTTGTTTGAGTTATGGCGGCGGCATGGCGAGCGGGTCTCCGCTCTCATTCTTTGCGATACCCGCGCTGGCGCCGACACCGACGAAGCCCGCGCCAACCGCCTGAAGTCGGCCGACAACGTCGAGAAGCAAGGCCCGGTTCCTTTCATCGACAGCATGATCCCCAAGCTGCTGGGTGACACAACGCGTACGACCCGCCCCGACCTGGTCGAGCGCGCCCGCAAAATGATGCTGGAGATGTCCGCGGCCGGGATCGCGGCGGTGCAGCGCGGGATGGCGGCGCGGCCCGATTCCGTCGCCGACTTGAAGACCATCAATGTTCCCACGCTGGTGATGGTCGGCGCAGAAGACACCCTCACACCGCTCAGCGAAGCCGAGTTCATGCAGCGCAACATCGCTGGCAGCCGCCTTCATGTGATCCCCCGCGCCGGACACTACGCGGTCTTCGAGCAGCACGAGGCGGCAGGCAAAGCCATCCGCGGATTTCTGGATGGGATCAAGGCGTGGTGAGTCGCGGCTGGAAAATCCCCGCGCTGCCGACTAGAATCGGCGTGTCATGTTTAGCGCTTCTTTGATCCCCGACAAAACCGAGGTGCGCGACAAGGGCGAGGGCGTAGTCATTGATGTTTCCTCCGCCGCGGGCAAGGTCCTGCTCCTCACCTTGACCATTGCCGACATTATCGAGCAACAGTCTCTCGACGTGGCCGTCTGGGGCTCTCCCGACGGCACCAACTGGGGAGAGAAGCCGCTGCTCTCATTCCCGCAGAAGTTCTACCGCGGTAAGCACCCGCTGCTGCTCGACTTGTCGAAGCACCCGGAGACCAAGTTCCTGCGTGCGCGCTGGGGCGTGGGCCGCTGGGGACACCACGCCGAGGGGCCGCGCTTCGAGCTGCAATTGAGCGCGCAGGAAGTGCCGCAGGACGTTCTGGCTGAGGCGCGCGCGGGCGCGGCATCGTAGCGGCCGCTCCGTGACGCCGCCAAACGACATCGTCATCCATCCCGCAAAGAACGTCGCCGGGGCGGTGCGGCTGCCGGGCGACAAGTCCATCTCGCACCGCTATGCCATGCTGGGCGCGCTCGCCGAAGGGACCACGCGGCTGCGCAATTTCTCGACCGGCGCGGACTGTGCCAGCACGCTGGGGGCGCTCTCGTCCGTGGGGGTCGCCATCCGCCGCGGCGAAGAGGGCGCAGTCGAGATCGAGGGCTCGCCCTGGCGCGCGCCTCGGGCGCCGCTCGACTGCGGCAACTCCGGTTCGACCATCCGCATGCTGTCCGGCATCCTGGCAGGACAGCCCTTCACCGCCGAACTGGCCGGCGACGATTCGCTTTCGCGACGCCCCATGGGCCGCGTCATCGAGCCGCTTACGAAGATGGGCGCGCGCATCGAGGCCGGCTCCGGCGGACGGCCTCCGCTGCGCATCACCGGGCATGAATTGCAGGCGATCGACTACTGCTTGCCGGTCGCCAGCGCCCAGGTGAAGACCGCGATCCTTTTCGCGACGTTATTTGCCCAGGGCACGACCACGGTGGAAGAGCCGGTGCGCACCCGCGATCATGGAGAGTTGGCGCTCCAGGCTTTCGGCGCCGAACTCGCGCACAACGGCAACCGCGTCACTATGAGCGGCGGGCAGAAGCTGCATGCCATCGAAGCCGCCGTCCCCGGTGATATCTCCTCGGCGGCCTTCTTCCTCTGCGCCGCGGCCCTGTTTCCCGGCTCCAACCTCTTGCTGGATTCCGTGCTGATGAACCCCACGCGTGCCGCCCTGCTGGACGTGCTCATCGGGATGGGCTGCCGGATCTCGGTGGTCAACCTGGAGGAACATCATGGCGAACTGGTTGGCAGCGTCGCCGTGGAAGGCGCGGAGCTGAAGGGAACCACGATTACCGGCGCGCTCTCGGCCGCCCTCATCGACGAACTGCCGGTGCTTGCGGCCATCGCTCCGTACACGACCGAGGGCATCGAGATTCGCAACGCGCGTGAGCTGCGGGTGAAGGAGTCGGACCGCATCGCCGCCGTCGCCGCCAACCTGCGCGCTATGGGCGCGACCCTCGAGGAGCGCGAGGATGGATTGCGGGTTCCCGGCGACCAGCAGCTCCACGGCGCGGAGGTCGATTCCGCCGGCGACCATCGCATCGCCATGGCCTTTGCCGTGGCCGCCCTGCGCGCCACCGGCGATACGCTGATCCGCGGCGCCGGCGCCGCGCAGATTTCCTATCCTGAGTTCTTTACCACGCTGGAGGCGCTGGTTGAACGGTGACCTGGCTAGCGGGTGAGAGTTGATATGCTACTCTGGAACCGCCATGGCAACCGGCCAATGCTTCAATTGTCTGTCGGGGCGATTTCCTGTACACGCAAAGGGCCTTTGCAAGCGATGTTACATGGTTGCTCGCTTGATTTGGCGAATACAAGAATGGAATCCCGCTGACTTGGATAGCCTCAAGGGTTACCCCCGCGGCCTGCCTCTTCCAAGACCCGAAGAGATCCCCAAAATGCAGGCGGATGTCATTGAGCAATTAGGGAAACGCCTCAAAGAGTTGCGAACGAAGGAGCGGATCCTCAATGAGCCGGTAGACAGCATCGCTATCGAGTACCAGCTTCAGAGACTTGCAGAAAAAGCGGGTGTTCGAAATGCGTGTGACATCACGCACGGTTTGGCTATAGTTTTCGATGAGTTTGGGCCACAGCATAGAAAGACTCTGTATCAGGTGCTCAACAGCATTGAGGAAAACATACGTTGGCGGGGGGTTCACTGGAGCAGGTACATGGTCAAGGACTGAACCAAGCTGCGGACAGGTTAACGCCGGCGGACAGATCAGGTGATGTGGCAACCCTTCAGTAGCGCGTTAAAGGCAACTACATGAAGCTGCTGGTGCCAATCCTCCGGATGATCTTTGATGTATTTTTCGATAATCGCCGCCACTTGAGTGCCCTGCATTTCCGCTGCACAACTCCTGAGCCCCACATAAAATTTTCCATCGTCGGGCGCATCGAGCAAGGGGGCAACGAAAAGTCCATCAACAAAGCCCCACGCGAAGCCGGTTTTTTCGGCCTCGCTCAGGTCTAGGAACTCACGGGCTTTCAAAAACCCGTTTGAAACAGTCTTCGTCTTAAGACTCTGAGCACTCTGCTCGTTAAACGGTATGGTTAACAAGAGCACCGCCAAAGCGAGACGCATGATCATAATCGCCCCTCATCTTGGGTCGCGTCGGTAGTCTCTCCTAAGCCGGGACTTCGCGGGGTTTTCCTGCGGCCGGATGCCTGCAGAAAACCTCCACTCATTAACATTTTCAGGGAGTGCGGCAAGCCGATTCATCTCTTCTTCTGCCGCCCCTCGGCTCTTGAAACTGCCGACGTACCAAATCTTGTCCGGGCCCGTTGGGTGGCTTCGCCTTTTCATCACACACCAGCGACGCTCGGTCTTTTTCCACATGGGCCAAAATCCAGCAGAAGGCTCTCTAGTTCCCAAATCATTATAGGTGTGACCCTGGGCAATCACCGCGCTGGAATCGATAGAAGTGGCCTCGCGACCTGACCCGCTTCCCTTCAGGCACCGTGCCAAACTACACTAGGGCACGCCCGCTTACGTTTTGCTCATGCCCAAGTCCAATAAGCCGAGGGAAATTACTGTGCGCTTTACACGTCTGACTGCTGTCCTTTTGTTCGTTGCTGCATTGTGTTCCTCCAGCCTGGCCGCCGAAAAGACGCCCGCACCCTGGACGGGCACCATCCTGGCCGGGACGCCCGAGCAGTATCTCTCTGCCTGTCATGCCGACATGGACCGGGCGAAGTCGCAGATGACTGCGCTCAAAGCCATGAAAGTGCCGCGCGACCCCATCCCGGCGCTGGACGCGTACGACGAAGCGGAGCTGGCGCTCAGCAATGCGCTGGCGCGCTCCGGGCTGGCCCGCGAGGTCGAGCCCACGGCCGAGATGCGTTCGGCCTCGGAGAAGTGCGAGCAGGAAGCCGACGCCCTGAACACCGATTTCTCCCTCGACCGCGGCATCTACGACGCGCTGACCGGTTTGGATCGCTCCCAGCTCGACGCTGAGACTAAGTTCTATCTGGAGCACACGCTGCGCGACTTCCGCCGCGCCGGCGTGGACCGTGACGACGCCACGCGCGCCCGGGTCAAGGAGCTGCGCGAGCAGCTCGTCAAAACCGGGCAGGAGTTCGGCAACAACATCAAGTCGGGCGTGCTCAAGATCGAAGTCGATCCTGCGGATCTGACCGGGCTTCCTGACGATTTTCGTGCCGCGCACCAACCCGGTCCGAACGGCAAGGTCACTCTCACCACTGACAACACCGACTACGTCCCCTTCATGGCCTACTCCACCAGCGACAAGGCGCGCGAGGAATTCTGGGAGAGCTACCGCCAGCGCGGACACCCCAAGAATCTCGAAGTCCTGTCGCAGATGATCCAGGAGCGCTATGAACTGGCTACCCTGCTCGGCTACAAGGACTGGGCGGATTACATCACCGAAGACAAGATGATCGGCAGCGAGAAGAACGCCGCCGATTTCATCGAGAAGATCGCTACTGCTTCCCGCGCGCGCATGGAGCACGACTACCAGGAGCTGCTGGAGCGCAAGCGGCGGGACGATCCGAAAGCCACGGTCGTCTATCCCTGGGAGAGCCCCTATCTCTCCGAGAAAGTCCGGGTGGAGAAGTACGATTTCGACTCGCGCTCGGTCCGCCGTTATTTTCAGTATGCCAAGGTGAAGCAGGGAATCATGGACCTCACCAGCAAGATGTTCAGCATCACCTATCGCCGCGTGCCGGACGCCAAGGTCTGGCATCCCGACGTCGAGACTTATGACGTTCTATGACGGCGACCGCCTGCTGGGGCGGATTTATTTCGACATGTTTCCCCGCGAGAACAAGTACAAGCACTACGCTACTTTTGGCCTGGCCAACGGCAAACGTAGCCGGGTTCTGCCCGAAGCCGTGCTGGTCTGTAATTTCCCCCGGCCCAGCGGCGATGATCCCGGCTTGATGGAGCACGGCGACGTGGTCACCTTCTTCCACGAGTACGGCCACCTGCTGCACGCCATCTTCCGTGGCAACACGCGCTGGACCGGCCCCGACCTGGAGTGGGACTTCATCGAAGCGCCCTCGCAGATGCTGGAAGAGTGGGCGTGGGATCCGGGCGTGCTGCAAACTTTCGCCAAGCATTACAAGACGGGCGAGGCGCTTCCGGTTGATGTCGCCCGGCGCATGAAGGCGGCCGATAACTTTGGGCGCGGCCTGCAGGTCCGGCAGCAGATGTTCTACGCCGCTCTCAGCCTGCAACTCTACGCGCGCAACCCCAAAGGGCTCGACAGCACCGAACTGGTGGCCCAACTCCAGGACCGATATACCCCGTTCAAGTACGTCAAGGGCACCTACATGCAGGAAGGCTTCGGACACCTGGACGGCTACTCGGCGATCTACTACACCTACATGTGGTCGCTGGTGATCGCCAAGGACATGCTCACCGTCTTCAAGCACGATGGCCTGCTCAGCCCGGAAGCGGCGGCGCATTATCGTCATGCTGTGCTGGAGCCGGGCGGCTCCAAACCCGCAGCCACCCTGGTGACTGATTTCCTCGGCCGTCCCTATGGGTTCAAGGCCTACGAAGACTGGTTGAACGGGAAGATGTAATAACAAATCCGAACTGCTTAGCCGCGGATCGCGTTGTGCAGCGTCCATCCGCGGCGAATGAAGTTCGAGATCAAACGGGGAACGGCAGCTAACGGGCGGAGTATTCGGAATATACGTCAGTTAATCATTTTTTCTGGCCGAAAGCAGGTGGTTCAGTTTCCCACCTTCCCACACGATGCGCGCTTTCCTGGCCGCCGCGTGCTCCTTGCGATAATCCCGCGCCACATCGCCAAGCGGGATTTCCGCTGCCCGGGCTAAGGACCTCCCACGCCGGGAGTTCGCCCTGCGCCATGGTAACGCCGCCGGCTTCTCGCAAATCGCGTTCAGGGGCTAAGCCGTGACGCTCTGCGCGCAGCGAATGGTCAGGCGCGGTCCACACGCTGTTCATCGGCGCGGATCCAATTGAGGACTGGCAGCATTGTCCGAAAGCGCCAACGCCCAGCAGCAGCAACAGCGTTATAACCAGAAGCATGGTTTTCATGGTGTTCGACCTCTCAGTTCCGCCCGTCGGCTTGATTCCGTAATCCTGCCGTAAGTAGCGCGGGCGAATTCCTCAACCAGAGCCTTGCTCAACTCCTACCGGCGTGGCTCACTACATATTGAGCACTTTCTGTGCCAGGATCGCCTTGAGGAAATCGCCGCAACACCTTTATTTTAAATTCGTTAGGGGCTTGGCTGGAGGCAGGCCATTCTGGCAGCCAGCTATGTGCAAGAGCTTGCACACTGCAAAATGGTTCTATTTGATGTTGGCCGAGATATCGCTTCTGGTCGGCAATTGAGAGGCATCCCATCCGCCGCCGAGGGCCTCGATCAGCAGGACGCTCGCCGTCATGCGCCGGGTGAGAATGTCCACCGCTGACTTCTCGTTCTGCAGAGCAAACGTCTGAGCCGTGATCACCTGCAGATAAGTGACAATCCCAGCCTTGTACTGATCGGTGGAGATGGAAAGCGAATCCTCGGCGTCGGTCACGGCCGCATCCGTGGCAGTGGCTTCTTGTTCGAGGACGCGCAAAGCCGCAAGATTATCTTCCACCTGCTGGAAGGCGGTGAGGGAAGTCTGCCGGTAGTTGGCCACGGTCACGTCGTAGGCGGCGCGCGCCGAATCCAACTGGCCGCGGCGCTTGCCGGCATCGAACAGCGTCTCCGCCAGTTGCATGCCCGTGGACCAGACAGCGTTCGACGCATTCAGCCACTGCGATAGTTGTGTCGCTTCAAAGCCGCCGCTCGCGCTGAGCAGCACCGACGGGAAATAGGCCGACTTGGCAATGCCGATCTGCTCGTTGGCCGCCGCCATCTGCCGCTCCGAGGCCGCGATGTCCGGCCGGCGTTCGAGCAGCGCCGATGGCATACCAATAGGAACCGCCGGCGGCAGCGTTTTGAGCACCATCGGAGCAATAGTCAAATTTGCCGGAGGCTTGCCGATCAGGATCGCGATGGCATGCTCGAACTGCGTGCGCTGCACGTAGAGGTCGATCAACTCGGCGCGGGTGGTATCGAGCTGCGTCTTGGCCTGCGCCACGTCGGCGCCCGAGGCTACTCCCAGTTCGAACCGGTCCTGAGTGAGTTTCAGGTATACCTCGTAGGCCTTGACGGTGCGTTCCAGCAGGTCAATATCGCCATCCTGGCCGTGAAGCTCAAAATAAAATTCCGCCAACTGGGCCTGGTAGGAGAGGCGCGCATTCTCCAGGTCGGCGAAGGAGGCTTGCGCACTGGCGTAGGCCGCGGTGACGCTGCGCCGGATGTTTCCCCACACGTCCGCCTGGTAGGAGATGTCCACCGGCAGGTCGTACAGCGTTTCGGTAAAAGATCCCTTGGTCAACGCCGACTGGCTCGGCGTTGTGGCGACGACCCGCTCGCGGGTCACCGAGGGCGACGCCGTGGCCGTTGGGAACAAACTGGAGCGGGCGACGCGCACCGCATCGCGCGCCTCGCGATACTGCGCCGCTGCCGCCAGCACGTTCTGGTTGGAAATGTTGACCTGCTCTTCGAGAGCGTTCAGTTGCGGATCGTTGTAGATCTCCCACCATTTGCCGCGAGGCACTCCCGCGTTGGGTTGCGCTTGCTTCCACCCCTCGGGAGGCTGTTCTTTGAAGACCTGCGGTGTGGGCGTGGTGGGCCGTTTGTAATTCGGGCCCACCGCGCAGCCGCCGGCAAGCATCATGATGCCCGCTAGCGCGAGACCGACGACGGGGTGAAACCGGCGAGCTGCAGCGACAGGCTGGTTCATAAACCTCTTTCGCAAAAATTGCCCTCCGCCGTACAGCATCACGCCTCGGAGCCGATAGGACCGGCTTCTCTCTCGCGGCGTCTCGCGCGCACGCGGTCCCACCAATGCTGCAGACGGTCGAAGTACAGATAGACCACCGGCGTCGTATACAAGGTCAGCATCTGGCTGACGATCAGGCCGCCGATAATGGTGATTCCCAGCGGCCGGCGCAGCTCGGATCCGGTGCCGGTGCCGAGCGCCAGGGGCAGCGCGCCCAGCATCGCGGCCATCGTCGTCATCAGGATAGGACGGAAGCGCAGCAGGCAGGCTTCAAAAATGGAATCGCGCGAGTTTTTGCCTTCGTTGCGCTCGGCCGCCAGCGCGAAGTCGATCATCATGATGGCGTTCTTCTTGACGATGCCGATCAGCAGGATGATGCCGATCATCGCGATGACGCTGAGATCGGTGTGCGTGATCAGCAGAGCCAGCAGCGCGCCGACGCCGGCCGAGGGCAGCGTGGAGAGAATGGTGATGGGGTGGACGTAGCTCTCGTACAGGATGCCGAGCACGATGTAAACCGTGGCCAGCGCGGTGGCGATCAACAGGGGCTCATTGCCGAGGGATTCCTGATAGGCCTGCGCGGTGCCCGGCGAAGGTGGTGTGGATGGTCGAGCGGCAATCCGACCTGCGCTGCAGCTTTGTGAATTTCGTTTACCGCGTCGCCCAGGGCGACGCCGGGAGCCAGATTGAAGGAAATCGTCACCGCCGGAAACAGTCCCTGGTGGTTCACCGCCAGCGGCGCAGTCGCCGGGCCATAATGGGCGATAGCGCTCAGTGGGACTTCCTGTCCGTTCGGCGCCCATGACCCAGGTTTCGCGCAGGAACTGTGGGTCCTGCCAGAACTCGGGCGCCGCCTCCATCACCACGTGATACTGGTTCAGCGAGGTGTACATGGTGGAAACCTGGCGCTGGCCGAAGGCGTCATAGAGGACGTTATCGATCAACTGCGGCGAGATGCCGAAGCGCGCCGCCGTGGCGCGGTCGTACTGCACCATGGATTGCAGACCGTTGTTCTGCTGATCGCTGCTGACATCGGTGATGATGCGGTATGTGCCGCAGGGCTTCCAGCATGCGGGGCGCATAGCTGGTGAGATCGTCCAGGTTGTCGCCCTGCATGGTGAATTGATAGAGCGCGTTGCTCAACCGTCCGCCGACGCGCACGTCCTGCGATGGCCTGCAGGTATAGCGTGGCGCCCGGAATCTTGGCCAGCTTGGGCCGCAGGCGCGCGATGATATAGTCAACCGTGGTCTTGCGCTCACCGAGCGGCTTGAGCGCAATGAACATGCGGCCGGTGTTGGTGGTGGTCCCGCCGCCGCCGCCGCCGGTGAAACCAAGGACCGTATCGACCCCGGGATCCTTCTTGACGATATCGGCCAACTGCAACAGGAGGTTGTTCATGGCCTGGAAGGAAGTGTCCTGGTCGGCCAGCACCGATCCCATCATGCGGCCGTTATCCTGCTGCGGGAAAAAACCCTTGGGCACACGAATGAACAGGAAGACGTTCAACGCGATAGTCATCAGCAATATCGTCAGCGTTATCGCGGGATGACGCAGCACCCGCGAGAGGGTGCGGCCGTACATGTTCACCACCCACTGGAAGGCGCGTTCGCTCAGCTCATACAGTTTTCCATGCGATTCGTGCTGTTTCAGCAGATGGGCACACATCATGGGGGTGGCGGTGAGCGACACCACCATGGAAATGCCGATGGCCACCGACATGGTGACCGC
Organism: uncultured Acidobacteriota bacterium; assembly: GCA_963808725.1. Classification (GTDB taxonomy): domain Bacteria; phylum Acidobacteriota; class Terriglobia; order Terriglobales; family Acidobacteriaceae; genus JAHFUA01. The sequence continues at coordinate 903,427 of CAWEGO010000001.1, forward strand.
GAACTCGCGGAACAGGCGACCCACGATGCCGCCCATCATCAGCAAGGGAATGAACACCGCGACCAGCGAAATGCTGATGGTCAGGACGGTAAAGCCGATCTCCTTCGAACCTTTCAGCGCCGCTTCGAACGGGGTCGCGCCCTGCTCCAGGTAGCGGGTGATGTTTTCAATCACCACGATGGCATCGTCCACTACGAAGCCGGTGGAAATGGTCAGCGCCATCAGCGAAAGGTTATCGAGGCTGTAGCCGCACAGATACATGACGCCGAAGGTTCCAATCAGCGACAGGGGAACAGCAATGCTCGGGATCATTGATGTCCGCGCGCTTTTCAGGAAGAAAAAGACCACCAGGATGACCAGGATCACCGAAATGATCAGCGTCCTCTCCACGTCATGCACCGAAGCGCGGATGGTGATCGTCTGGTCCAGCGCCACCGCCACGTCGATCGCCTGCGGAATCGAGGCCTTCAGTTGCGGAACCACGGCGCGGATACGATCCACCGTGTCAATGATGTTGGCCCCGGGCTGGCGAAAAATAACCACCAGGATGGAAGGCCTGCTGTTGGCATAGCCGGCGTTGCGCAGGTCTTCGACGGAGTCAATGGCTTGGCCGACATCGGAAATGTGGACCGCGGATCCGTTGCGGTAGGCCACCACCAGAGGCTGGTAGTTGACCGCCTTCAGCAGTTGATCGTTCGCTCCCACCTGCCACATGCGATGGCCATCGGAGAAGTTTCCCTTGGGCATGTTGGCATTAGTGCTGCTCAACATGGTGCGCACTTGCTCCAGGCCGATGCCATACTTGTTGAGAACGGTCGGGTTCAGCTCAATGCGTACGCCGGGCAGCGAACTGCCTCCCACTATGACCTGGCCGACACCATCCACCTGGGACAGCTTTTGCGCCATGATGGTCGAGGCGGCGTCATACATCTGGCCCTTGCCCAGCGTGTCCGAAGTCAGCGCCAGGATCATGATGGGAGAATCGGCCGGATTCACCTTGCGATAGGTAGGATTATTCGGCAGGTTGGCGGGGAGATAGCCGCGCGCCGCATTGATGGCCGCCTGCACATCACGGGCGGCGGCATTGATGTCGCGGTTCAGGTCGAATTGCAGGGTGATCGAGCTCGCCCCCAGCGTGCTGGACGAGGTCATTTCGGTCACCGCCGCGATGCGCCCGAACTGTCTTTCCAGCGGGGTAGCCACCGACGAGGCCATCGTCTCCGGGCTGGCGCCCGGCAACTGTGCATTCACCGAAATCGTAGGGAAGTCCACCTGCGGCAGCGGCGAGACCGGAAGCAGCCGGAAAGCCACTGCTCCCGCCAAGGCGAGGGCGATCATGAGCAGCGTGGTCGCTACCGGACGGCGGATGAATGGTTCACAAACGTTCATGACTACTTCACCGGCACCAGTTCCGTACTCGGGCCTTCACTGCCGCGCTTGGAGAACCGCCGGGCCAGCCGGTCGAACCAGAGATAGATCACCGGCGTGGTATAGAGCGTCAGCAACTGGCTGAGCAGCAGGCCGCCCACAATGGTGATGCCCAGCGGCCGCCGCAGTTCCGATCCGGTCCCGCTGCCGAGGGCCAGCGGCAGGCCGCCGAGCAGGGCCGCCATGGTGGTCATCATGATGGGGCGGAAGCGGAGCAGGCAGGCTTGATAGATGGCATCGACCGGGGTTTTGCCTTCCTTGCGCTCCGCTTCCAGCGCGAAGTCGATCATCATGATGGCGTTCTTCTTTACGATGCCGATCAGCAGCACCATGCCGATCAAGGCAATCACGCTGAAATCGATGCGGCAGATCAGCAGCGCCAGCAGCGCCCCTACGCCCGCCGAGGGCAGCGTCGAAAGAATGGTGATGGGATGAATGTAGCTTTCGTACAAGACCCCCAGCACGATGTAGACCGTCACCACCGCGGCCAGGATCAACAGCGGCTCATTCGCCAGAGACGTCTGAAAGACCTCCGCCGTGCCCTGGAACCCGCTTTGAATGCTGGCCGGCATCCCGATCTCTTGCTTGACCTGGTTCACCGCTTTTACGGCATCGCCCAGCGAGGCGCCGGGAGCCAGATTGAAAGACAGGGTGACCACCGGGAACTGGCCCTGGTGATTGACCGTGACCGGAGCGGTGGTGGCCTCCCAATGGGTGAACGCGCTCAAGGGCACCTGACTGCCGCTGGCGAAGACCTGCGACGAGGCGATGGGAGCTCCGATCAAAGACCCCGCGGCGGCGGCCGCGAAGGTGCTGGACGTAGTGGAAGCACTGGCCGAGGGTGTGCTCGAAGGCCCAAAGGTCTGCGAGGTAGCCGTCCCCCCCGCCACTAAGCCGCCGGAAGCAGTGCTGCCGGAAGGTGCCGCTCCGGAGCGGATGTAGAGGTCACGCAGATCGGTGGGATTCCGGTCAAAGGTGGGTTTTACCTCCAGCACCACGTGGTATTGGTTCAACTGCGTAAACATGGTGGAGATCTGGCGCTGCCCGTAGGAATCGTACAGGGTCTGGTCGATCGCCGACGGAGTGATACCCAGGCGCGAAGCGGTGTCGCGATCGAACACCAGCCTGGCCCGCAGCCCCAGCGCCTGCTGGTCGCTGGTGACGTCGCGCAGCTCGGGCTGCTGTTGCAGTTTGGCAAGCATTTGCGGGGCGAACGCATTCAGCTCGCTGGCGCTGGGATCTTCCAGCGTGTACTGGAACTGGGTGCGGCTCACACGATCCTCGACCGTGATGTCCTGCACCGGCTGCATGAACAGGGTGATGCCGGAGACTTTGGCCAGTTGCGGTTGTAAACGGAGAATGACATCGCTGGCGCTGATCTTGCGCTCATCCAGAGGTTTCAGGTTGATCAGGATGCGGCCGCTGTTCAGGGTGGTGTTGGTGCCGTCAATACCGATGAAGGAGGACAGGCTCTCGACCGCGGGATCTTTCAGAATGACGTCCGCCAGCTTTTGCTGGGACGCGGACATTTCCGGGAACGAGACCGTCTGCGCGGCTTCCGAGATTCCCTGGATCACCCCGGTGTCCTGGATGGGAAAAAATCCCTTGGGGACCACGATATAGAGAAAGATGGTCAAGACGAAGGTGGCGGCGGCGACCAGCAGGGTGGTGGTCTGGAAGCGAAGCACGGTTTGCAGGGTGCGGCCATAGAAGGCGATGATCTTATCGAAGGCCCGCTCCGAGGCCTGGTAAAAGCGCCCCTGTTTCTCCGCAGGCGTGTGCTGCAACAGCCGCGCGCACATCATTGGCGTCAGAGTGAGCGACACCACCGCCGAGACCAGGATGGTGACCGCCAGGGTCACGGCGAATTCGCGGAAGAGCCGGCCGACAATGTCTCCCATGAACAGCAGCGGGATCAGCACCGCAATGAGAGAGATGGTCAGCGAGATGATGGTGAAGCCGATCTGCTCGGCGCCTTTCAGGGCCGCCCGCAGCGGGGGCTCACCCTCTTCGATGAAACGGGCGATGTTCTCGATCATGACGATGGCGTCATCGACCACGAAGCCGGTCGAGATGGTCAGCGCCATCAGGGTCAGATTGTTCAGGCTGTAGCCGAGCAGGTACATCACGCCGAAGGTGCCGACGAGCGACAGCGGAACCGCCACGCTGGGAATCACGGTCGCGGCCACATTGCGCAGGAACAGGAAGATCACCATCACCACCAGCGCCACGGTCAGCATCAAGGAGAATTCAACGTCCCTCACCGACGCCCGGATGGTGGTGGTCCGGTCGGTCAGGATCTTGACTTGGATGGAACTGGGTAGCGTGTTGGTGAGCTGCGGCAGCAGTTTGGTGATGCGATCGACCACCGCGATGATGTTGGCGCCGGGCTGCCGCTGGATGTTCATGATGACCGCGGGGGTGTCGTTCATCCAGGCGGCTTGGCGGATGTTCTCCGCGTCGTCCACCACCGTGGCCACATCCGACAGCTTGACCGGGGCCCCATTCTTGTACGCGACCACCAGCGGAGCGTAGTCGGCGCTCGACAGCAACTGGTCGTTGGCGCCGATCTGGTAATTCTGGTGCTTGCCGTCAAAGTTGCCCTTCGCCAGATTGACATTGCTGGCAATGATGGCGCTGCGGAGATCCTCCAGGTTCAATCCGTAAGACGACAGTTGGGTGGGATTCGCTTGGATGCGCACCGCCGGCTTCTGTCCCCCGCTGATGCTGACCAGCCCTACCCCGGGCAACTGCGAGATTTTAGGCGCCAGCCGGGTGTCCGCAAGGTCCTCGACTTTGGAGAGTGGAAGGGCGTTGGAGGTGAGCGCCAGGGTGAGGATGGGAGTGTCGGCAGGATTGATCTTGCTATAGAGCGGAGGCGTGGGAAGATCCGCCGGCAAATACGTGCCCGCGGCGTTGATGGACTGTTGCACTTCCTGCTCCGCCACGTCGATACTCAGGCTGAGGAGGAATTGCAGGGTGATGACGGAACTCCCGTCGGAGCTGGTTGAGGTCATCTGCTGCAGCCCGGGCATTTGGCCGAACTGGCGCTCCAGCGGAGCCGTCACCGACGAGGCCATGACATCTGGGCCTCCCCCTGGGTAAAACGTAACCACCTGGATGGTTGGATAATCCACCTCGGGCAGGGCCGAGACCGGTAACTGCTTATAAGCGACGGCGCCGGCCAGCATGATGGCTACCATCAGCAGGGAGGTAGCAATGGGCCGGAGAATGAAGGTCCGCGACGGACTCATGAACCCGGCCTCGGAGGCTTGCCGTCGGTGATCTGCGCGTTCACCTTGCTACCTTCCTGCAGTTTGTCAACCCCGGTGGTGACCACCACATCTCCGGGAGCCAGGCCGGAAGCGATTTCGGCTTCATCTCCTTCCGTCGTTCCCAGGGTTATATTGCGCACGGTGACGGTTTGGTCCGGTTTGACCAGGTACACGAAGGTTTTCTGCGAGTTTCGCTGAATTGCCGCCGTGGGCACCAGGGTCACGCCGTGCTTTTCCTCGACCAGCAGGCGTGCGTTCACGAATTGATTGGGAAACAGCGCGTCGTCTTTGTTGTCGAAGATCGCCCTCAGCCGCAGCGTGCCGGTGGTTGGGTCGATCTGGTTGTCCATGGTCAGCAAAGTCCCTTGCGAAAGCTTCTTCTTCAAATCGCGATCGTACGCATCCACCTGCAGCTTCTGTCCGGCGCGGAACTTCTGTACTACCGGCGGCAACTGGTCTTCCGAGATGGTGAAGATCACGCTGATGGGCTCGATTTGGGCGATCACCATCAGACCCGTGTTGCTGGCGGCAAGAACAATGTTTCCGGGATCGACCAGCCGCAATCCCACGCGGCCGGTGATGGGGGAATTAATGTGACAATAGACCAGATTCAATTTTGCGCTGTCGATCAGGCCTTGATCAGTCTTGACGGCCCCTTCGTCCTGAGTGACCGTCGCTTGCTGGGTCGCAAGTTGCTGCTCGGCGACGGCGTTTCGCTTGATCAGTTCCTGGTAACGCGCCAGATCGACACGCGCGTTCTGCAGGTTCGCCTGGTCCTTGATGAGCTGTCCTTGGGCCTGCGTCAACTGAACTTCATAAGGTCGGGGATCGATCTCCACCAGTGGCGCACCCTGGCGCACCGTCTGGCCCTCCTTGTAGTAGACCTTCATCAGTTGGCCGTCGACGCGGCTTTTCACCGTCACCGTGTACAGCGGCGTCACCGCGCCCAGGCCGGTGTAATACACGCCGATGTCACCGGTGTGAGCGGTCGCCGCGGTCACCGGCACGGCCGCCGGCCCCCGTCCAGCGCCGGCTTGCGACGCAGAGCTGCTCTGGTGGCTTCGCAGCAGGAAATAGAGAACAACTACGGCCAGCACTGCGCAGGCTGTCAACCAAAGCCAGCGCCGGCGCGGCCGATGTCGTGCCGCGTGTTCCCTTTCCTGATCCTCGCTAAGGCCGGGAGGCTCTTCTTGCTGGGTAGGCGGAAACGTAGGTTTGTTCATGAGTATTATGCAAACGCGTCCTGTCGGCGCGTGCTGGGCGGTGCAGACCCCAGGTGTTGATTTCTTTGAAACGCTAAGGCCAATTTATGACACCGCACTTCGTTTGTGCAAGGGCCGGTATGCGGGACCATATGCCAGCCATCGGTCCGGACGAGGCTGCCACATACGATGGGCCCCTTCAGCAATGGAATCACAATTTTCCGTAAAGAATTGCAAAGATTCGGTCATTTTTTGTTGCTATCCTCGATGCTCAGGTTCCATTCCCGGTTGGCTGCCTACAGTCGCGACGGCTGCAAGCCTCGAAGCACCTCCGCCACAAAGCCATCGAGGGCCAACTAACCCCTTCCCTTTGTGCTAGATTGATACGGTAGTGGGCGCGTAGCTCAGGTGGTAGAGCAATGCCCTTTTAAGGCATGGGTCGCAGGTTCGAATCCTGCCGCGCTCACCAGGTCCCCCCGGTGTGAATCCTTGCGAATGAGGTGGGTTGCATTATGAAGATCAAGCTCGCGCGTCCACTGGCCGCGGCAGTCGTTTTGCTCGCGCTCGCCTTTCCCGTAACCACGCCTGCCAACCCTCCCGAGCGTCATCCCGAGATTCGGGAGGCGATCGCCGCGCTCCGCAGGGCCAGGGAGCACATGGAGCATGCCGCTCATGATTTCGGCGGCCATCGCGTAGAAGCCATTCGGGCCACCGACGACGCCATACACCAGCTTGAGATTTGTCTCAAATACGACTAGGCGGGCGTTCGCTCGCTGCCGAGGGGCGAGGCGCCGCTCCGCTCCTCGGCTTTTGTCCGCTGCCGTCCTACCCTGCAGCTCTGCTGCCGCACTATAATTCGCGGTGCGGCCTGCGCCAGGGCTGCCATTAAAAAGTGCCGTGCGCGAGCAGCACGCGGCGCCGATTTCGAACGGAGGCCTTTATGGCTGGAATCCTTACTCCTCCTACTCAGAAAGCGCCTGCACTTAAAGATCCGCGTCTCTTCCGGCAGCAGGGCTACATCAACGGCGACTGGGTGGATGCCGATAACCGCGCCACCTTCGAGGTCACCGATCCCGCCGACGGCGCCGTGCTAGGGCATGTCCCCAGCATGGGCGCCGCCGAAACGCGGCGCGCCATCGAAGCTGCCAACGCGGCCTGGCCCACCTGGCGCGCCCGGACGGCCAAGGAGCGCGCCGCCATCCTGCGTCGCTGGTATGAGCTGATGCTCGCCAATCAGGACGACCTCGCTCACCTGATGACTGCCGAGCAGGGCAAGCCGCTGGCGGAGTCCAAGGGCGAGATTGTCTATGCGGCGTCATTTATCGAGTGGTTTGCCGAGGAGGGCAAGCGTATTTACGGCGACACCATCCCGCAGCAGCAGGCAGACAAGCGGCTGGTGGTGATCAAAGAGCCGGTCGGGGTTTGTGCCGCCATTACGCCGTGGAATTTCCCAGCGGCGATGATCACGCGCAAAGTCGCGCCCGCTCTGGCTGCCGGCTGCGTGGTAGTGATTAAGCCCGCCGAGCAGACGCCGTTTTCCGCCCTGGCGCTGGCTGAACTGGCGGAGCGCGCCGGCCTGCCAAAAGGAGTAATGAACATCGTCACCGGAGATCCGCCGGCGATCGGCAAGGAGCTGACCTCCAATCCCCTGGTCCGCAAGCTGAGCTTTACCGGGTCGACTGAGATCGGACGGCTACTCATGCAACAGTGCGCCCAAACGGTCAAGAAGCTGTCGCTCGAACTGGGGGGCAACGCGCCGTTCATCGTCTTCGCCGACGCCGATCTCGACGCCGCCGTGGAAGGCGCCATGGCTTCCAAGTACCGCAATACCGGCCAGACGTGCGTGTGCGCCAACCGCTTGCTCGTGCAGGACGAAGTCTATGACGCCTTCGCGCAGAAGCTGGCCGAGAAAGTGCGCGCCATGAAAGTGGGCAACGGTATGGAACCGGGCGTGGTGCAGGGGCCGCTCATCGACCAGGCGGCGCTGGCCAAGGTGGAGGAGCACATTTCCGATGCCGTCGCCAAGGGCGCGCGGGTGGTCACCGGCGGCAAGCGCCACGCGCTGGGTGGTACCTTCTTCGAACCGACTATCCTGACCAACGTCACGCCGGCGATGCAGCTCTCGCGCGAAGAAACCTTCGGTCCGGTCGCGCCGCTGTTTCGATTCAAGACCGAGCAGGAAGCCGTGCGCATGGCGAACGATACCGAGTACGGCTTGGCCGCCTACTTCTACACTCGAGACATCGGCCGCGTCTGGCGTATGTCGGAGGCGCTGGAGTACGGCATGGTCGGCGCCAACACCGGGATCATCTCCACCGAAGTTGCGCCCTTCGGCGGCATGAAGCAGTCCGGCCTCGGTCGCGAGGGCTCGAAGTACGGCATTGAGGAGTATTTGGAAGTGAAGTACGTCTGTATGGGAGGCGTCGACCGCTGAGGATGGCTATTGCGAAGCCGAGGTTGGCGGATTCGCATTGCTTGAGACCGTCGGCAGGCTCGACACGTTCCAACCCCCGCCCAGGGCCTTGATCAACAGCACGGTGGCAGTCATGCGCTGGCGCAGGATGTCCACCGCAACCCGCTCGTTGCTCAAGGCTGCGCTCTGGGCCGTGATTACTTCCAGGTAGGTCACTACGCCGCCTCGGTAACGATTGTTGGAGAGAGCAAGAGAACGCTCTGCAGCGGTGATGGCGATCGATTGCGTTTTGGCTTCATCTTCCAGAATACGCAAGGCGGCTAGGTTGTCTTCCACTTCCTGGAAGGAGGTCAGGACCGTCTGCCGATAGTTGGCGACGCTCTGATCGTAAGCGGCTTGCGCCTGCTCGACTCCCGCGCGTCGTCGTCCCACATCAAAAACGGTGACCAGTGCCGAGACACCTGCGGCGGCGAAACCGCTGGGACCATTGAGCCAGGTGCTGAGCGCGCTGCTTTCGAATCCTGCGGTCCCATTGAACGTGATTTGCGGGAAATAGGCGGCGCGAGCAATACCAATCTGCGCGTTAGCGGCAGCCATGTGGCGCTCGGCAGAGGCGATGTCAGGACGGCGCTCCAGCAGGTCCGAAGGCAGGCCCGGTGGAATGGCTGGCGGCGGCGCGTCCCACGGCGCCGCCGGAATGGTGAACCTCGAAGCCGGCTGGCCGATGAGCACGGCGATGGCGTGCTCGAACTGTTGCCGCTGCACCATGACGTTCAATGGCCTGTGCGCGCGTGGTTTCGAGTTGGGTCTGCGCCTGGGCCTCATCGACGGCGGAGGCCACGCCGCCCTTATATCGGTTTGTGGTCAGTTCCAGCGCCTTCTCGAACGCGGTCACGGTTGAGGTCAACAGTCGCTCTTCGGCGTCGCGCGTTCGCAGTTCGAAATAATCGGCCGCAAGTTCGGCGTGAACGCTCAGCGAGACCGATTCCAGGTCGGCAGCGCTGGCCTGGGCATTGGCGCGCGCCGCTTCCACCGTCCGCCGCACGCTGCCCCACACATCCGCTTCGTAGCTGACGTTGGCGGGCAGGACCAGGTCGGTGTAGTTGTTTACGGTCCCGGTTTTGGGGGTGTTGCGCGACAAATCGTTCTGGGACGCGGAAACGCCGGCCGTTACCGTGGGATAAAGGTTGGCGCGATTCAAGCGCACCAGCGCCCGCGCCTGCAGGAATTGCGCCTGCGCTGCTTTCAGGTTTTGGTTCGAGACGCTGACCTGTTCCTCGAGCGCATTCAACTGCGGGTCCTGGAAAATTTCCCACCATTTGCCGCGGACCACCTGGTCGGCAGGTTGCGCCTGCTTCCAGTTGGGAGGAGTCTCTTTGTATTCGGGAGCTGAGGGCGCCTGAGGACGGGAGTACCGGGGGCCGACCGTGCAGCCGCTAAGCAGAAGCGTGAGCACCGACGCCAACATCAAACCTTCGCGCGCACGACTCACTGCGGCGCTCCGGAAGAGGGCGTCTGCACGATGCGCACCGCCTGGCCGGAGATGAGGGAATCGGGCGGGTTGATGATCACGGCCTCGTCTCCGTTCAAGCCCGAGACCACTTCGACCTCAGAACCAAAATCGTGGCCCAGCGTGACCGGCTGGAGTTCGGCGTGCTGGCCGTCGGGCACGGTAGCGACGCGCAGTCCCTCCGAGCGGAACAGCAGCGTATTTACCGGCAGGATGAACGACGAGTTCGCGCCCGGCAACTTCAGATGCACTTCGGCATAGGCGCCGCTCAGCAGCGTGCCGGTGGGGTTGTCCACATCGATCTCCACCAGCAGGGTGCGGGTGTTGGTGTCGATGGCGCTGGCGGTCCGCACCAACTTGCCCTGGAAGCGACGCCCGGGAAACTCAGCCAGGGTGAGGTCGGCGGTCAAGCCGGGCTTGCACGCCTGCGAGTAGGCTTCCGGAACGTTGACGTAGACCCGCAGCTTATCCGGCTGCACGATGTGGAACAACTCCGTGCGCGTGCCGCCGCTCGCGCCGGAATCGATTAGCGCGCCAATATCGGTATTGCGGGTGGTGATCACCCCGGTGAACGGCGCGTAGATCTTCTGGAATGACTGCAGTTCTTCCAGGCGGTTGACGTTGGCTTCCGCGGAGTGGACGATCGCCTGCTTGGCCGCGTAATCGCCGGCGGCGTTGTCGGCATCCTGCTTGGAGACGGAATCGGTCTTGAGGAGATCGTTGTAGCGTTCCGTGGTGATGCGCGAAAGGTTCAGGTTGGCTTCGGCCGTGTTCAGGTCGGCCCGCGCCTGCCGCAAGGCCTGATTGACTTCAGGGGTATCGATCTCCGCCAGCAACTGGCCCGCTTTCACGCGGGAGCCGATATCTACATGCCACGTCTTCAAATAGCCGTTGGTGCGAGCATAGATGGGAGAATCAATAAACGCCTGCACGTTAGCAGGGAGCACGATCTCCGATGCCGCCGGGGCGCGCGTGGGATGAATGACGGTCACGCTGGCGATTGCCATCTCCCGTGTTTCCCGATGCAGACTGGCGCGCGCCTGGATGCGCGGCATGATTCCAGAGACGATAAGTCCGACCACGGTCAGCGCAGCGATGACGGCGATCCAATAGAGATGCGCCGGGCGACCCGCTGTCTTTCCGTTTTCCGGTTCTGTATTCATCCCAGAAATTCCCCGGCAACCCTCATCGCGAGGCCTCCGCCTCGGCCGGCCGTGCGCGCAGGCCGTGCAGCAAACTGAAGAATACGGGCACAAAGAACAGCGTCGCCACGGTCGCGAACATCAGGCCGCCGATGACGGCGCGTCCCAGCGGCGCATTCTGCTCGCCGCCTTCGCCCAGGCCCAGCGCCATCGGCACCATGCCGATGATCATGGCCAGGGCCGTCATGATGCACCGGCCGGAAGCGGGTAAAGCCGGCTTCCAGCGCCGCGCGTGCATCGGATCCATGCCCTCCTGCCATCTGCTCCTTGGCGAAGCTGACCACCAGAATGCTGTTCGCCGTGGCCACGCCCATGCACATGATCGAGCCGGTCAGCGCGGGCACGCTGATCGTCGTGTGCGTCACGAACAGCATCCAGACGATCCCGGCCAGCGCCGCCGGCAGCGCCGAAATGATGATGAACGGATCGAGCCAGGACTGGAAGTTCACGACGATCAGCAGGTAGATCAGCACGATGGCAGAACACCAGGCCCGCCAGCAGGCCGACGAACGAGGAGTGCATGGTCTCGATCTGGCCGCGCACGATCGATTTGCGAGCCGCGCGGCAGCTCGCTTGCGGTTGTCGATCGACGATCTGGTCTGATGTCGCCTGGCCACGCCGCCCAGATCGCGTCCCTGCACCGAGCCGATAGATGTCGATCACGGGCTGCGCGTCGTAGTGGGAGACCGTCGCCATGCCCGCGCCTCGCGTGATGGATCCCAGGTTGCCCAGCATCTGCCGGCGGCGCCGTTGCCGTGCCGCCGGTCACCGGGATGTTTTCGAGGTCCTGCAGCGATTCGAAGTCGTATTGCGGGGTCTGCGTCGACGACGCTGTAGCTGACTCCGGTCTTCGGGATCGAGCCAGAAAGGGGCGAAGTCTGAAAGCTGCCGCTCAGCGAGATCAGCAGGTTCCTGGCGACGTCGTGCTGCGTGAAGCCCGCCTGCTGGGCCTTGGTGCGGTCCACGTCGATGTGCAGCTTGGGCTGGTTGAAGGGCTGCTGGATGCGCAGATCGGCGATGCCCGTGACACGTGCTGCAACTGCTTCAGCAGATTGCTCGGCAAACTCGCGATTCGCTTCGACATCGTGGCCCACGATTTGGATGTCGATCGGCGCGGGCAGGCCGAAGTTCAGGATCTGGCTGACGATGTCGGCGGGCAGGAAAGTAGAACATCACGCCCGGGAATTCGCTGCGCCAGCTTGCAAGCGCAGGTCGTGAATGTACTCGTCGGTGGGCCGATGCTTCTCCGACAGCGAGATCAGGATGTCGGCGTCGTCGGGGCCGATGGGCGCCGAAGTGCTGTAGGACAGATTGATGCTGCTGTAGGGCAGGCCGATGTTGTCGATGATGCTGTCAATTTCTTCGTGCGGAATCTGCTCGCGGATCGACCGCTCGACGTCGGTCGCAGAGCGCCGCTGTTTCTTCGATGCGCGTGCGGTGCGGCGCGCGCACGTGCAGCTTGAACTGGCCGGCGTCCACGGCGGGGAAGAAATCCTGGCCCAGCCACGGGAAGCAGCGCGAACGAAGCCAGCGCAGAAGCGCCAGGAAGCCCAGCAGGAAAGATCACCGCGGTGCTGCAAGGCACGCTTGCAGCATCCCCGGTAACCGTCGCGGAGCCTTTCGAAAGCCTATTCGAAGTGGCCCTGCAGCCGCACCAGCGGATTGCGGCTTGCCGCAGGCGACCTGCTCTGCCTCCGCTTCGTGCGCCTTCAGCAGATACTTGGCCATGGTCGGCACCAGGGTCCGCGAGAGCAGGTAGGAAGCCAGCATGGCGAAGACCACGGCCTCGGCCAGCGGCACGAACAGGTAGCGCGCCACGCCGGTGAGGAAGAACATCGGCACGAACACGATGCAGATGGAGAGCGTGGAAACGAACGCCGGCACGGCGATCTGCTGCGCGCCGTCCAGAATGGCCTGCTCGATCTCTTTGCCCTGCGCCAGGTTGCGATTGATGTTCTCGATCTCGACGGTGGCATCATCCACCAGGATGCCGACCGCCAGCGCCAGGCCGCCCAGGGTCATGATGTTGATGGTTTCGCCCAGCGCGCTCAGGACGATGATCGAGGTCAGGATCGACAGCGGGATCGAGACCGCGATGATCAGCGTGCTGCGCCAGCTGCCCAGGAAGATCAGGATCATCAGCCCGGTCAGGCAGGCGGCGATCATGGCCTCGCGCACCACGCCGTCGATGGAGGCGCGCACGAAGAGCGATTGGTCGGCCAGCGGACGGATCTGCAGCTCCGGCGGCAGGCCTGCCAGAATGCGAGGCAGCATCTGCTTGATGCCGGCGATGATGTCGAGCGTGGAGGCGTTGCCGGTCTTCAGGACCGTCAGCAGCGCAGCGCGCTGCCCGTCCACGCGGACGATGTTGGTCTGCGGCGGGAAGCCGTCGCGCACGTGCGCCACGTCGCGGATGTAGATCGTGGTGTTCCCCACGGTCTTGATGGGCAGGTCGTTCAGTTCCTCGACGGTCTTCGGGCTGGCGTTGATGTCCACGTCGTATTCGAGCGAGCCGATCTTGGAGGTGCCGGCGGGCAGGATCAGGTTCTGCGCGCTGATGGCGTTCACCACGTCCAGCGGCGACAGGCCCTTGGCCTGCAGCGCCGTGGTGTCCAGGTCCACTTGCGATCTGCCGCTGCTTGCCGCCGTAGGGATACGGGATGGCGGCGCCCGGCACGGTGACCAGCCGGGTGCGGATGAAGTTCACGCCCAGGTCGAAGAGCTGCTGCTCGGAAAGCTTCTGCCCCGAAAGCGCGAGCTGGAGAATGGGCACGCTAGACGCGCTGTAGGTGATGACCAGAGGGGGCGTGGTTCCCGGCGGCAGTTGCCGGAGTTGCGTCTGCGAGATGGCCGTGACCTGTGCGATCGCTGTGTCGATGTTGGCGCCCGGCTGGAAGAAGACCTTTACCACCGCAATGCCGTTCAGCGACTGCGACTCGATGTGCTCGATGTCGTCCACCGTGGTGGTCAGCGAACGCTCGGTCAGGTTGATGATGCGGTTGCTCATCTCCTCGGCGCTCAGCCCGGTGTAGTTCCAGAGGATGCTGACCACCGGGATGTTGATGTTGGGGAAGATGTCGGTGGGGGTGCGGAAGATGACCAGCGGACCCACGATCAGTAGCACCAACGCGGCCACCACGAAGGTGTAGGGCCGCCGCAAGGCCAGTCGAACAATCCACATCTGCGGGCTGACTCCCTCGCCGAAGTAAGTAAACGCTTACAGGGGTAATTAGGATGATACCAAAGCTGCTGTGGATTTGGCGTCTTCGCACGTTACTAAAGATGCTTCTCGGCCGATTCGGTCCGGCGGGGACCCGACCGGCGGTCCCCGGCGGTCTCCGGGATGATCTTCCGATGAGGTTCGATTAGAGGATTCTAGAATTTCCGCCGCTTTTTGTGTTCTAAGGGCACGGTTGGCACGATATAAATGCAGCAGACCGGAGCGCAGCCTTGCTCTTCCAACCGCGACAATTCCCGCGCGTGTCCCTGGCCACGGAAGTAAAGGTTTACTGCGGCGACAAGGTTTTCGCCGCCCGGTCGCAAGAGATCGGCGCCGGCGGCATGGCGCTGGAGAATGCCGGTTGCCTCTCGGTGGCGCAGCCGGTGCAGGTTTCCTTCACCCTGTCTCCGGGGCTGGAACTGAAGCTGGACGCCGTGGTGTGGTGGAAGCGCGACCACCGCGTGGGCGTCCGCTTCGATCCCCGCGAGCCTAAATGCCGCCTCATCCAGCAGTGGGTCGAAGAGCAGATCAAGCTCGCCAGAACGCCCCAGGTGTAGCTCTAACCGCTCTTAGCCTCCGCGTCCTCGGCGGCTGGCTTTTCCGGCCGCAACAAGGGAAACAGGATCACGTCGCGGATGGAGGGCGAGCCCGTCAGCAGCATGGTGAGGCGGTCGATTCCGACGCCTTCGCCCGCCGTCGGAGGCATGCCATACGAGAGCGCGCGCACGTAGTCGTAGTCCACTTCCGCCATGGCCTCTTCGTCGCCACGCTGGCGCTGCCGCACCTGGTCTTCGAAGCGCCGCAACTGCTCTTCGGGATCGTTCAGCTCGCTGAAGGCGTTGCCGCATTCGAGGCCGCCGATGAAGATCTCGAACCGCTCCACCCAGTCCGGTTCGTCCTGTTTGTTTTTGGAGAGCGGCGAGATGGCGGCGGGGAAGTCGTAAAGGATGGTCGGCTGAATCAGGTGCTCTTCCGCTACCGCTTCAAACAGCGCAGCGATGGTCTTGCCCGCCGGATCGGTTGGGTCGTAAGGCATGTGCGGATGGTGGGCCGCATTGAAGCGCTGCACCAGCGCCCCCACACCATCGGCGTGGGCGAAATCCGCCATCTGGGGCTTGGGCCCGGCATTCTCTGGCCAGTACTTAATGATGGCTTCCCGCATGGAGAGCCGCTGCCAGTTGGCAAAATCGATCTCATGCCCGCCATACGTCACCACCGTTGAGCCTGTGACCTCGCGCGCCACTTGCGCCAGCAACTCTTCGGTCAGGTCCATCAGGTCGCGGTAATCCGAGTACGCCTGGTAGAACTCCAGCATGGTGAACTCGGGATTGTGCTGGGTGGAGATGCCCTCATTGCGGAAGTTGCGGTTGATCTCGTACACGCGATCGAGGCCGCCGACCACCAGCCGTTTCAGGTAGAGCTCGGGCGCGATGCGCAGGTAGAGGTCGAGGTCGAGCGCGTTGTGATGGGTGGTGAACGGCCGCGCCGCCGCGCCTCCGGCAATGGGCTGCATCATCGGGGTCTCGACCTCGATGTAGCCGTGCGTGTCGAAGAAGCGGCGGATCGACTGCACCACCTTGCTGCGGCGGACAAACACCTGGCGCACCTCAGAGTTCATCACCAGATCCACGTAGCGCTGCCGATACCGCAGTTCGACGTCCGTCAACCCATGCCATTTCTCTGGCAAGGGCAGCAGGTCCTTGGAAAGGAACGTCAGGTCCTGAACGTGGACCGTAAGTTCGCCGGTGCGGGTGCGAAACAGGTACCCGCGCACCCCGATGTGGTCGCCGATATCGAGCAGCTTCCAGAGCTGGAAGCCGGGCTCGCCCACGTCATCTTTCTTGACGTAGATCTGCAACCGCTGCCCGCCCTGCTGCAGGTGGGCGAAGCCTGCTTTGCCCATCAGGCGGATGGCCATGATGCGCCCGGCGATGCGCACCTCGATCTTGGGACTTTCCAACTGTTCGGCAGTGCGGTCTTTGTAGTCGGCGAGAATCTGCGGAATTTCGTGCGTGGTCTGATATTTGTGGGGATAGGCGCGCTGTCGCAGCGCTTCGATCTGCTCCAGTTTCTGCCGGCGAAGCTGATAAATGTTCTCGTCGAGGGACATGGGGGAATGAGCAACAGCAATGAGAAAGCGGGATTATAGCAGCGGGGTGGAGCTTCCGTCGGAAGGAGGATTTGTAATTGGTAATTTGTAATTTGCAAAGTGGTCGAGACTCGCTCAGGCGGGAACATACCGCTTAACGGCGATCGCACGGGAATGCTGTCGGGTCTTCGCCACGTCGTAAGCGAGTTGCATGCGGAGAAGGTGGTTCATATCCGGGCCGAAGGCCTTTTCAATGCGCAGTGCCATTTCTGGCGTCAGCGCGGCTTTGCCGTGAAGCAGGTCGGAGAGCGTGGCGCGGCGCACCTGCAAAATCTCCGCTGCCTTCGACACCGTGAGCCCAAGGGCTTCGATGATCTCGGTTCGGATCAGGTCGCCCGGATGGGGCGGGTTCTTCATGGGCATGGCAGGCCTCCTAATGGTAGTCGATCAGGTCGATGTCGCCAGCGGCGTTTGTCTCTTCGTCGTACCGGAAAATCAAGCGCCAGTTTCCCGTGACGGTCAGGCTCCAGAATCCTTTCAGGTCGCCTTTGAGCGGGTGCAGTTTCCATCCCGGAAACCGGCTGACCTGGTCCAGGGAGTCGGCGGTTTCAAGAGCGAACAGAAGCTTCCGCAGCTTATCGGCCATTGCCGGCGGCACCCCTTTGGCGTTGCCGTCGTCATGGAGCTGCCGAAGCCCTTTATGCCGAAAGCTGGCAAACTGCATTTCACTCCCTTCGCCCCTCCAGTATTGTACGCTTATACCGTACACGTCAAGGATTATGTTGAGAACGCTTGGCTGCCATTGGCATCGCGGGCCAGTTTACAAATTACAAATTTGAAATTACAAATTCACAGCCGCCTAATTCGCCGCTTGAACCGCAGGCTCCCGCCGCGCTACTATCTTCAGTTCTCTCGAGGATCCATGCCCCAGAACTACGTCCCCATCTTCATCTTTATAGCCGTGGTGGCCATCCTCATTCCGCTTACGCTGGGGATCGCCAAGCTGGTCCGTCCGGAGAAGCCGGAGAGGGTCAAGCTGATGCCCTACGAGTGCGGCGTGGACCCGATCGGGGATTCCCGCCAGCGCTACACCGTGCGCTTTTATATCGTGGCTATCCTGTTCGTGATCTTCGATGTGGAGACCATCTTCCTGTTCCCCTGGGCGGTGCTATACAAGTCGCTCGCCCTGTTTGGGTTCATCGAGATGATGATCTTCCTGGCCATCCTTATCGTGGGATACGTGTGGGTCTGGAAGAAGGGAGCGCTGGAGTGGATCTGACGGCGGATTTGCGATTTGTGATTTGTAATCTGTAAACCGTGTGGCCGTGGTGAAAGATCACAAACCAGAAATCGCAAATTAGAAATGCCTGAGGACAAGCCAGACCAGAAGCCCGTCTCTCCTCCGCCCGCCGCGGGCGACAAACCCGCGGCCGCCGCTGCCCCTCCTAAACCCGCTGCGGGCGAGAAACCTGCGGCAGCCGCTGCTCCTCCCAAGCCTGCCGTTCCGGCCAAGCCTGCCGGGCCCACGCCGCAGCCCTGGGATTCGGAGATGGTGGCGCGCCTGCGCGGCCGTTACGGATCGGGCATCGATCCCAAGACCTATCTGGGCCAGAACTACATCGTCGCCGATCCCTCGATCGTTTACGAGCTGCTGGCAGATCCTGCGCGACGACGAACAGTTCGATTACTGCGTGGACGTTACCGCCGTGCACTATCCGCAGCGCAAGGACCAGGAGTTCGAGATTGTCTGGATTCTCTACTCGTTTGAGCACAACCAGCGGGTGCGGGTGAAGGCCATGATCAAGGACGGCGATCCGGCGCCCAGCGTGGTAGCGCTGTGGAGCACCGCCAACTGGCTGGAGCGCGAATGCTATGACATGTTTGGCATCCGCTTCGAAGGCCATCCCGACCTGCGGCGCATCCTGCTGCCAGACGGCTGGAAGGGCTTCCCGCTGCGCAAGGAGTACGGCATCACCCAGCAGGACAGCGAGTGGGTGAAGATCAACCTGGGAATCGAGAGCGGACAATAGATGGCCGATATCCTCAAGAGCGAGCAGAGTTCGTCCTCGGTCGAGCACATCGAAGCCGAGAAGGGTGCGGCGCCGCCGTTTCTCGATGCCACCGAACTTATCCTCAATATGGGACCGCAGCACCCCTCCACGCACGGCGTGCTGCGCGTCATCCTCAAGCTGGACGGCGAGAAGGTGCTCAACACCGAGTGCGTGATCGGCTACCTCCACCGCGGCGTGGAGAAGATCGCCGAGAACCGCACCTACGCGATGTTCAATCCCTACGTGGATCGCATGGACTACGTGGCCGCGGTCTCGAACGGCCTCGGCTACTGCGAGGCGGTGGAAAAGCTGCTGAACATGGAGGCGCCGCCGCGCGCGCAGTGGGTGCGAACCATTCTGACGGAGCTCAACCGCATCGCCAGCCACCTGCTCTGGCTGGGCACGCACGCGCTGGATATCGGCGCCATAACGCCGCTGTTTTACACATTCCGCGACCGCGAAGAGATCCTGAAGATCTTCGAGAAGTACTGCGGTGCGCGTCTCACCACCCACGCCTTCCGCATCGGCGGCTGCCAGTACGAGACCTATGACGGCTTCGAGCAGGATGTGAAGAAGTTCTGCGATTTCGTCACGCCCAAGGTGGACGAATACGAGACGCTGCTGACCACCAATCGCATCTGGCTGGAACGCACCAAGGGCGTGGGCATTCTCAAGGCGCAGGATTGCATCGACCTGGGCGTTACCGGGCCGGTGCTGCGCGCCAGCGGCGTCAAGTGGGACCTGCGCAAAGCGCAGCCCTACGCGGCCTACAAGAACTTCGAGTTTGATATCCCGACCGGCCAGAACGGCGACACGTACGATCGGTACATCGTGCGCGTCGCCGAGATGCGGCAGGCGCTGCGCATCATCCGCCAGGCAGTGGACTCGATCCCGGAAGGTCCCATTATGGCGCAAAGTCCCCAAAGTGATGAAGCCGCCGGTGGGCGAGATTTATCACTCGATCGAAGCGCCCAAGGGCGAGCTGGGATACTTCATCGTCAGCGACGGTTCGACGCAACCTTACCGCCTGCGGGTGCGCCCGCCATCGTTCGTAAATTTGCAGGCGCTGAGCAAGATGGTGGAAGGCGCCCTGGTGGCCGACGTGGTGGCGGTGATCGGAACGCTGGATATCGTGTTGGGCGAAGTTGATCGATAGGGGATTGAGTGGTTGAGGGTGTCATCCTTCGCGAGCCGAAGGCGAGCGGAGAATCTGCCGAGAACGCCGGCGCCACCGGTGACGGTTGCGCTGCCATTAGGTCAGATTCTCCCGCCTTCCTTCGGTCGGCGGAAGAATGACAACCATAGTGACGTAATGAGTCTATCGGGATGAGCGATTTTCTGAATTATCTGAACTCGAATCTAACTCCCGGCCAGGCCGGCGCCTACCTCTGGGTGGTGATCTACATCCTGATCATCTTCGCGGCGGTGTCGCTGGCGGTGATCGCGATGAACTGGCTGGAGCGCAAGATCCTGGCCCACATGCAGGTGCGGCTGGGACCGATGCGCGTGGGACCGCACGGCTTGCTGCAGCCCATCGCCGATGCCGTCAAGCTGCTTATCAAGGAAGACATCATCCCCGAGGGCGCCGACAAGCTGGTTTTCTGGATGGCGCCGCTGGTGGTGGTGATTACGGCGTTCACCACCTACATCGTCATTCCGTTCGGCCCGACCCACGCCGTCACCGACATGAATATCGGCATCCTGTTCATGCTGGGCGTAGCTTCGCTGGGGACCCTGGGCATCATCATGGCGGGCTGGGCCTCGAACTCACACTATCCGCTGCTGGGGTCGCTGCGCTCCAGCGCGCAGATGGTGTCATACGAAGTGGCGATGGGCATGGCCGTAGTCTCGGCGGTGCTCATGACCTCGTTGAGCGGCATTGGCGTGTACGGCATCGGGCCGGGTGGCGGCGACACCTTCGGGACGCTGAGCATGATCGACATCGTGAAAGCGCAGATGAACCAGCAGGTCTGGTTCATCTTCAAGTTCTTTCCCTTGGGACTGGCCGCATTCGGCATATTTGCCATCGCGATGGTAGCCGAGACCAACCGCGCGCCCTTTGACTTGCCCGAAGCGGAGAGCGAGTTGACCGCCGGTTTCCATACTGAATATTCCGGCTTCCGCTGGTCGTTGTTCTTCCTGGCGGAGTACGCGGCCATGATCGCGGTATCGTCCATCGCCGTGACGCTGTGGCTGGGCGGATGGATGCGTCCCTTCCCGCACTGGCTCGGCGGCAGCGCATGGGACACAGCCTTCTCTCTATTTCCGGCGCTGACCTTCTTCTTCCTCGCCGGACTGACCCTGCGCACCACGGTCCGGATGCCCAAGCACCCTTACTTCAAGATCCAGAAAACGGGGCTGGGAGTCTTCGGGCTGTTGCTGGGTGCGATCGGGCTGGTGTTGCTGGTGCCTCCGGTGCGCGACCGCATCCAGGATATCTACTGGTTCGCGATCAAAGTCGCCGGCTTTATGTACCTGTACATCTGGTATCGCGGCACCTTCCCGCGCTACCGCTTCGACCAACTGATGAAGCTGGGATGGAAGTTCATGATCCCGACGGGCATTGGTGTGCTCATCGCCACTGCGCTAGTGGGGGTGCTGTGATGAATCCAGTCGCCACGCCTTATTTCTTTTACGGGTTGTCGGCGGTAGCGGTGCTGGGCGCGATCGGCGTGATCCTGCGCCGCAACCCGGTGCACTCCGCCGTCTCGCTGATCTTCACCTTGCTCTCGCTGGCTGGACTTTACCTGATGCTCTACGCGCCGTTCGTCGCCGGTGTGCAGATCATCCTGTACGTCGGCGGCATCGTGGTGCTGTTCCTGTTCGTGATCATGCTGATCAACATCGATCGCATGCAGCGCGAGTACCAGTTCAACAAGCAATGGCTGGCGGGATTGCTGGCCGCGGCCGTGCTGGGTGGGCTGTTCGTCGCCGTGTACGTGAAGGGGCAGGCGATCTTCCCGCAGCACGCGGTGCGCTTCCCCGAGCGGTTGAACACGCAGCAGGTGGGGAAGATGCTCTACGTGGATTACCTGCTGCCGTTTGAGATCGCGTCACTGCTGCTGCTGGTCGCCATTGTCGGCGCGGTGGTGATGGCGAAGAAGAGGATTTGATTCTGAGTACCGAGTACTGAGTACCGAGTACCAAGCATGGAGATTACGACCCTACATTACTTAGTCGTCGCCGCGGCCCTGTTCATCATCGGGACCATCGGGGTGCTGACCCGCCGCAACGTGGTCATCATCCTGATGTCGATCGAGCTGATCCTAAACGCCGTGAACCTGAACTTGGTGGCGTTTTCGCGGCTCTACGGGCTGCAGGGGCAGGTGTTCTCGATATTCGTGATCACCGACGCGGCGGCAGAGGCGGCTGTGGGTCTCGGCATTTTGATCGCCTTCTTCCGCAACAAGGAGACGGTCAACGCGGATGAAATCGATCTGTTGAAGTTCTGAGCGAGCTACTAGCCGCTAGCTACTAGCTTCTAGCCAAACCAGCATCCGGCTAGGGGCTAGTAGCCAGAAGCTAGAAGCGAAAACCATGTTCTTCTTGAACCACATTTGGGTCATTCCCTTGCTGCCCGCGCTGGGCGCGGCGCTGATGTTCTTCTTCGGCCGCAAGCTCTCGAAATCGGCGGTGAACTTCTTCTGCGTCGGGCTGGTGGTAGTGGCGTTCGTCTTTTCCTGCTTCACCGTGTTGCAGTACACGGGATGGGCCGCCGCGCACCATCACCAGCCGTTTGAAAAGATCGTTTACACCTGGCTGGGCAGCGGTACCGGCCATCTTGGCTACACCACCGCTTCCGGCGCCGCCGCCGACTTCCACGTTGACGCCGGCTTCCTGCTCGACCCGCTTTCCGCCATCTGGCTGCTGTTCGTCACTGGCGTGGGCATGCTGATCCATATCTACTCGATCGGCTACATGGGGCACGAAGGCGGCTATTACCGCTTCTTCGGATACATGAACCTGTTCATGTTCTCCATGCTGACGCTCATCCTGGGGAACAACTACGTCTTGCTCTTCGTCGGCTGGGAGGGCGTTGGGCTGTGTTCGTACCTGCTGATCGGGTTCTACTTCCTCAAGAAATCGGCCACCAACGCCGCCAACAAGGCATTCATCGTCAACCGCATCGGTGACGCCGGCTTCATCCTCGGGATTTTTACCATCGCGTGGTATCTCGGCTCGGTGCGCTTTACCCAGGTGAACGGGGCCGCGCATAGCGGGATGTTCCACATCGGCGACCCGACTATCACGTTGGCTTGCCTGCTGCTGTTCGTCGGCGCCTGCGGGAAGTCCGCTCAGGTTCCGCTCTACGTCTGGCTGCCCGACGCCATGGAAGGTCCGACGCCGGTCTCGGCGCTGATCCACGCCGCCACCATGGTGACCGCGGGCGTGTACATGGTGGCCCGCTCGAACGCGCTGTTTGTGCTGGCGCCAAACGCCATGAAAGTGGTCGCGATCATCGGTGCGGTGACAGCCATCTTCGCCGCCTCCATCGGACTGGTGCAAAACGACATCAAGCGCGTGCTCGCGTACTCCACCGTCTCCCAGCTCGGCTATATGTTCCTAGCTCTGGGCGTGGGCGCCTTCGCCGCGGGTGTGTTCCATGTGTTCACGCACGCCTTCTTCAAAGCGCTGCTCTTCCTCGGGGCGGGCTCGGTGATCCACGCGCTTTCCGGCGAGCAGGACATGCGCCACATGGGTGCGCTCGCCCACAAAATCCCCACCACGTTCAAGACCATGTTGATCGCCACGCTGGCCATCTCCGGCATCTTCCCGTTCGCCGGCTTCTTCTCCAAGGACGAGATTCTGTGGCAAGCATGGGCGAGGGACAGCAGTGCCTATAAGGCCCTGTGGATCATCGGCTACGCCACCGCGCTGATGACCGCGTTCTACATGTTCCGGCTCATCTACCTGACCTTCTGGAGCCCGTCGCGCGTGGAGCACGAAGTTGAGCACCACATCCACGAATCGCCCAAGTCGATGACCGTCCCGCTGGTCATTCTGGCGCTCTGCTCGATCTTCGCCGGATTCCTGGGCTTCCCGCGCAGCCTCGCGGCGTTGGTTGGGATTCATGAACAGACCAACCGTTTCGAGCAGTTTCTGGAGCCGGTTTTCGCGACGGAAGCGGTTGAGTTTGAGACGAGCGGCAAAGAAACGCAACTGGCCGCGGGCAAGAAGGAAGAGGAGCACACCAATCCGACCGAATACTTGTTGATGATCCTCTCGCTCGGCGCGGCGTTTGCCGGATGGGAACTGGCCAGGCGCTCCTACGGCAAGGCGGCCGAAGGCTACATCGAGCCGATTGACCGGATCGCTCATCCGGTGTACCAGGCGCTCTACAACAAGTGGTACGTGGACGAGACTTACGATTACCTCTTCACCGGCCGGCGCAAGCTCGGGCCCGTGCGCCTCGGGGTGATGGGAGCCGGCGATGCCGCGTGGGCTTTCGACGCCAATTTCGTGGACGGCGGCGTGAACGGCGCCGGCTGGACCACCCGCGCCATTGCCACGCTCTCCGTCTGGTGGGACAAGTGGATCATCGACGGCCTGTGCGTCAACGGCATCGCCATCGTGACCCGAGCCGCGTCGTATCCCGTGCGCCTGCTGGAGTGGGGCCTGGTGCAGTGGTATGCCTTCGTGATGGTGGCCGGGATTCTAGGATTTGTTCTGTATTACGTGTTTCGCTGAGGGTGTTGGGACGTGGCTAGAAATGGATGGACTTCGGAGGGGCACGGCTTCAGCCGTGCCGCAAAGTCGCCTCATAAATTGTCATCCCGAGCGACGCGCGACGTGAGCTTGCGAACGGAGCGCGAGTCGAGGGACCTTGGGTTTCGAGGAAAATGACTCTTACTCGGCGCAAGACCCGACCGGCTGGTCCTCAGGGGCTAAAGCCCAGAAATTGGCGGCCCCGCGGCGGCACGGCTGAAGCCGTGCCCTTCCGAAACCCATTCATGAGATACCTTCTGGCAACTGAGAACTGAACTTATGCAGAATCACATTCTCTCGATCATCTTGTTCACGCCGCTGGTGGGCGTCCTCGTCCTGCTGTTCGTGCCCAAGACGGCGAAGGACGCCATCCGCTGGATCGCCAACCTGTTCGCGCTGGGCGGCTTCATCGTGTCGTTGCCTCTGGTGCCGTGGTTCTGGGCGGTGAAAAGCCAGCCGGGCTTCAAGTTTATGGAAGGCGCGCCCAGTAACTGGATTCCCTCCATCGGGGCCGGCTACTACATCGGCATCGACGGAATCAGCTTCCTGCTGATCATGCTGACCACGCTGCTGGGATGGATCTCGATCATGTCCTCCTGGACGGCGATCCAAGACCGGTTGAAGGAATACTACATCTGGTTTCTGGTGCTGCAGGCGGGCATGCTGGGCGTCTTCATGTCGCTCGACTTCTTCCTGTTCTACGTTTTCTGGGAAGTCATGCTGGTGCCCATGTACCTGCTGATCGGCATCTGGGGCGGACCGCGCAAGCTTTACGCCGCCATCAAGTTCTTCCTCTACACGCTGGTCGGCTCGGTGCTGATGCTGCTCGGCATCCTGTACCTCTACTTCCACCACCACACCGTCACCGGCGTGTATACCTTCAACATCCTCGATCTCTACAAGACCGCGCCGCAGATCACGGGCACGGCGGCCATCCTGCTCTTCCTGGCATTCTTTGTCGGGTTTGCCATCAAGGTGCCGATGTTCCCGTTCCACACCTGGCTTCCGGACGCGCACGTGGAAGCGCCCACGGCGGGCTCGGTCATCCTAGCGGGTGTCCTGCTGAAGATGGGAACGTATGGCCTGATCCGCTTTTCGCTGCCGTTATTCCCCAGCGTTGCCATGAACCCGAAGGTGCGCTTCTGGCTGATCGTGCTATCGCTGATTGGGATCATTTACGGCGCGCTGGTCTCGCTGATGCAGAAGGACATGAAAAAGCTGGTGGCGTACAGCTCGGTCAGCCACCTCGGCTTCTGCACCCTGGGGATTTTTGCGCTGACGCCGCTTGGCCTCTCCGGCTCCGTGTTGCAGCAGATCAACCACGGCATCTCGACCGGCGCGCTGTTCTTGATTGTGGGCGTCCTTTACGAGCGCCGCCACACCCGCGAGATCGCCGAGTACGGCGGCATCTCCAACGTCATGCCCTGGTACGCCGCGGTCACCCTGATCATGTTCCTTTCGTCGATGGGACTGCCGCTGCTCAACGGCTTCATCGGAGAATTCACGATTCTCCAGGGCGTCTATCCAGAGGACAAACGCTGGGCGGCGTGGGCGGTGATCGGCATCGTGCTGGGCGCGGCCTACCTGCTGTGGCTTTACCAGCGCGTATTCTTCGGGCCGGTAACGAATCCCAAGAACGAAAAGCTGCAGGACCTGACGCCGCGCGAGGTCGCCTACTTCATGCCGCTGCTGATCCTGGCGTTTGTGATCGGGATCTATCCCAAGCCGTTTTTCCAGATCCTGGAGCAGCCCTGTAACCAGATCGTGCGGACCGTGCGTCCGGATTACCCGCTGACGCCGGCGCCGGTCGAAGCCGTCATGCCTCAGCACGTGGTCCAGGCGCCCGCGGCCCATCCGGCCAAAACCGTGATCGCCGAACGCACTGCTGCATCCGCAGTCAGAGTTGAGGAGAAGCGCTAGTGTCCGCCTTCTCCCAGTACTTCACCGGGTTCGACTACACGCTTTCGCTGCCCATGGTGATGCTCGCACTGTTCGCGCTGGGCGTGCTGCTGATCGACCTGATGCTGCCGGCGGAGTGGAAGCGGCTGAACGCCGTCACCGCCCTGCTGGGCATCCTCTTCTCGGCTGCCGCGCTCTTCCTCCGGATCCAGCAGCCGTACCGCTTCGCACAAGCTCACGGCATCCCGCTCGACCGCTTCACCCACGGTTTCGGCGGCACCATTGCCATGGATCCCTTCGCCATTTATTTCTTCTACCTGTTCCTGGCGGGGGGCGCGATCACCATCCTCATGTCCACGCGCTACCTGGACGTTGAGAAAGAAAACCACGGCGAGTTCTATGCGCTGATCCTGCTGTCGATGGTCGGCATGATGGGCATGGCTTGCGGCACCGACCTCATCATGCTGTTCATCAGCCTGGAGCTGATGGCCATCTCCACCTACGTGCTGGTCGGCTTCCTGCGCCGCGACCGCCGCTCCAACGAGGCCTC
Organism: uncultured Acidobacteriota bacterium; assembly: GCA_963808725.1. Lineage (GTDB taxonomy): Bacteria > Acidobacteriota > Terriglobia > Terriglobales > Acidobacteriaceae > JAHFUA01. The sequence goes on from CAWEGO010000001.1 coordinate 929,972, forward strand.
GCTGAAGTATCTGCTTCTGGGCGCGTTCTCCTCGGGCATCTTCGCCTACGGGCTCTCGCTGCTTTACGGCCTGACCGGCAGCACGCGCCTGCCGCAGATCGCTGCCATGTTGAATGGAGACATGGCAACGCGATCCACCGACCCCATCTTGATCCTGGCGCTGATCACCACCGCCACCGGCCTCTTGTTCAAAGTCGCTGCCGTGCCCTTTCACCAATGGGCGCCGGACGCCTACGAAGGCGCGCCGACCTCCATCACCGGGTTCATGTCCGTCGCCGGCAAAGCCGCGGCTTGGGCGCTGCTGCTGCGGATCTTCCTCTACGGCATCAGTCCGCTGCGGCCGCTCTATCTGCCATTGCTGGTGTTTGTCGCCATCGCTACCATGACCGGCGGCAATCTCGCGGCCCTCACCCAGACCAACCTCAAGCGCCTGTTCGCCTATTCGTCGATTGCGCACGTCGGCTACATGCTGCTGGGCTTGATCGCCGGCGACCAGCAGAACGCCAGCCCCGACGGCATCAAGGGCATCCTGATTTACCTGCTGGTCTACACCTTCATGAACCTGGGCGTGTTTGCGGTGATCACGTCGCTGCGCCGCCGCGAGATCATCGGTGACGAGCTCGAAGACATCTCCGGGCTCTGGTTCAAGGCGCCCACTGAAGCCGTGCTGATGATGATCTTCCTCCTGTCGCTGGCCGGAATCCCGCCGCTGGCGGGCTTTTACGGGAAGTACTTCATCTTCCTGTCGCTGATTGAAACCGGACACTACGCGCTGGCGTCGCTGGCCGTGGTCTACGTGGCGGTGGCGCTCTACTACTACATCAAGGTGGTGAACGCCATGTTCATGCGGCCGGCTGCGGATACGGTGCCGGTCAGGCTCTCGCCGGGGATAAGCTTGGCCCTGTTCGTGACCGCGGTCGCGACCGTGGGTATTGGCCTGTACCCCGACCCGTTTATTCGCGCCGCTACCTGGTCGCTGAACCTGGCGCAGTATGCGCCGGTCGCGCAGTTGTTGCACTGAAGTCATGCCCGGTCCGCCAGACGAGCGCGATTCCGAGAAGCGGAGTTTCCTGGTGTTGGCCGCGCGATACAGCGGCCTCGCGCTGGCCCTGCCGGCTTCCACCCTCGTTGGCTGGGTGATTGGGACACTGCTCGATAAGTGGCTGCACACCACCTGGCTTTATTTGGTGGGCCTGATCCTCGGCAGCGCCGCCGGTCTGGTCGAGCTGATTCGCGCCGCAACCGGCTCGGAATCGAAGAAATGAAGGCAATGGCCGAATTACCCGATCAGCCGGTCTCGCGATCTCCCGATGCCTTCTACTCCGGCGCATACGACCGCATCATCTGCTTCATGATCGTGCTGGGAATCGTGGCGACCCTGGCCGTGCTGCTGCGATTTGGCACTGCGCTGGCGGCGGGATTCTTGCTGGGATGCGCCATCGCATTTCTGAATTTCCACTGGCTCAAGCGCGTAATCAGCGCGCTCGCCGACCGCGCCACTGCCACCGGTGAGCGCCAATCGAGCGCGGGCGTCGTGGCGCGCTTTCTGCTGCGCTACTTTTTGATAGCCCTCAGTGCTTATGCTATATTCAAAATTTCCCGGGACAGCCTGTACGGCCTGCTTGCCGGCCTGTTTTTGCCGGTGGGCGCGATCCTGATGGAAGCGGGTTATGAGTTGTACGCAGCCTTGCGGCGAGGCGTGTAACTGAGTACCAAATACTGCGTACTGGTTTGTTATGGAACAACTTCCTTTTACCGCACTTCTGAACAAGTACTTTGGCAGCCTCGCGCTGGCGCTGCTGCACGCGCTGCGCATCCGGGTAAGACATCCGGCTGCGCCCATCCGGGACTCGGTTGCCATGGAGATTCTGGTCGCCATTCTTCTGCTCCTGTTCTTCTTTCTGGTGCGGTCGCGGCTGTCGGTGGAGAGCCCTGGAGGTCTCCAGCATGTGGCTGAATGGGTTTACAGTTTTGTCAACAAGCAAAGCGAAGAGATTATTGGCCACGACAATAAGCCTTATATTCCCTTCTTGGTGACACTGGGTCTATTCATATTGCCGTGCAATCTCCTCGGATTGGTGCCTGGGTTTGAATCGCCAACCGCAAATCCCAGTGTCCCGCTCGGGTGCGCTGTGGTTACGTTCATCTACTACAACCTTCAGGGCATCAAAAAACAGGGCGCGCTCCGCTATGCGGCACACTTCGCCGGGCCTATGCCGGCACTGGCAATACTGATGGTGCCAATCGAACTCATCAGTCACACCGCCCGGATGCTTTCGTTGACGGTCCGGTTGTTCGCCAACATGTTTGCGGGTGATATGGTGACTTTGATCTTCTTTTCGCTCGTACCTCTCGGCATTCCCATTGTGTTTATGGGGTTGCACATGGCCGTGTCGATCATCCAAACCTACGTTTTCGTTCTTCTGGCGATGGTCTACTTGGGAGGTGCCGTCGCGGAGGGACACTGAAAGGTTCGCCGTCCAGCGTGAGGGCGTCTGCACGAGGATGACGCCAACCACCCACTGACGGTAATTTGATAGAGGGGAGTTAGTTATGCGTCGTGCATTGAGTGTTGTTTTCATGGCATTGGCAGTCATGTGTTTTGCCGTGCCTGCGTTGGCCCAAGGAGGAGCCGCCAATTCCGCTGCCAACTGGGTCGCAATTACGTCCGGTTTTGCCATGGCTATCGCCTCTGCCCTTTGCGGATTGGGGCAGGGCAAGGCCACTGCTGCCGCCATGGAGGGCTTGGCACGGAATCCTGGCGCTCGGCCTGGCATCCAAATCGGTCTGATCATCGGTTTGGCATTTATCGAATCGCTGGCGTTGTACACGCTGGTCATTATCTTTGCCAAGGTGAAGTAAGGCTTCCCAGGAGATCAAGTCTCCTTCACGCTGATGATGGCGTCAGGGGGATGGTTTTGTCCTCGGTGGCCTGCTGCTAGAGTGCGGTGAGCGTGAAATTCAGCGACAAAATCGCCTCGGTCTTAAGTCGCAAGCCAGGCGACGTGTGGTCGGTCACGCCGGAGCAGTCGGTCTACGAGGCCATTGAGCGCATGGCCGACAAGGGTGTGGGCGCGCTGCTGGTGATGTCGGCGGGCAAGCTGGTGGGCATCATCTCGGAGCGCGACTACGCGCGCAAGGTGATCCTGAAGGGAAGATCATCCAAGGAAACCCAGGTCAAAGAGATCATGACCAGCCCGGTCATCTACGTCAGCCCGCAGCACACCCTCGACGATTGCATGACCATCATGACCAACAGCCGCGTCCGCCATCTGCCGGTTGTCGAAAACGATCGCGTGGTGGGCCTGATCTCGATTCGCGACCTGGTGGGCTGGATTATCTCCGAGCAGGAGCACACCATCCGCCACCTGGAAAGCTACATCACCGGAAAATATCCCGCCTGAGCCGGACGCCGCGACTGCGCAAGCTTCCTCATCTCGTCAGCAGGGCCGCTCCGCGGCTGGCATAATCGAGTACGCGTCCCGGCAGCACGCCGAGATAGATGGTTGCGGCCACCGTCAGCGCCAGCGCAACGCCCAATGGCGCGCTGACCCTCTGCACCGGCGCCGCGGCCGCGTGCGGGTCGCGCATGTACATCAGCACAATGATCCGCAGGTAGTAGTAAGCGGCGATCGCGCTATTGAGGACGGCGATGATCACCAGCCACACCAGGTTCGATTGCAGCGCAGCGCTGAATACGTAAAACTTGGCAAAGAATCCGCCGGTGATGGGGATACCAATCAGCGAGAGCAGGAAGATGGTGAGCGTGGCCGCCAGTGCCGGCGACCGCCGACCGAGGCCGGCGTAGTCCTCCAGATTGACGTAGCGTTCTCCCGCCGACGCGAAATGGCTGACTACAGCGAACGCTCCCACGTTCATAAAAGCGTACGAAGCGGTGTAGAACATCGCCGCCGAAATCCCAACGTCGCGCGCGGCCGCGAAGGCCACCAGCAGGTAGCCGGCATGGGCGATGGAAGAATAAGCCAGCAGGCGCTTGACGTTGTCCTGGACCAGCGCCGAGATGTTGCCCAGCGTCATGGAGAGCGCCGCCGAGATCCACACCGGCCAGAACCAGCCTGGAGTGGAGGCCGCGAAAAAGATGCGCAGCAACACGGCGAATGCCGCAGCCTTGGGCGCAGTGGACATAAGGCCCGTGATGGGCGCCGGCGCCCCTTCATAAACGTCCGGGGTCCAGACATGGAAGGGAGCGGCAGCGACCTTGAAACCGATGCCTACGAACATCAGCGCCACCGCCGCAAAGATCATCGTCGAGTGCTGCCCGCTCTGGATCTCCTCGGCGATTTGGTAGATCCTGGTCGTACCGGTCGCGCCGAACATCAGCGCCACGCCATAGAGAAAAAACGCGGTGGCGAACGATCCCAGCAGGAAATACTTGATCGACGACTCGATGCTCGAAGGCGCGCGCCGGCGGAAACCCGCCAGCACGTAGGTCGAGATCGAGGAAATTTCCAGCGCGATGAAGATCAGCACCAGCTCGACCGCCGACGACATCAGCACCATGCCGGTCGCGCCCAACAGGATCAGCCCGTAATATTCGCCGCCGCGGATCTGCTGGACGTCGAGATACTCGAACGACGACAGCACCACCAGCGCAGCAATAAATATGATCAGGACATGAAAGAAGATGCTGAAGCTGTCCACCTGCACCATGCCGAAGAAGGCCATGCCGGGATAGCCGGCCTGATAGACGGTTGCGGCCAGCGCGGCGAGCGTGCCGACGAACGCCAGCCATCCCAGCGGCCTGCGGCTGGCGCGCGGCGGCAGCGCGGCTTCCCCCATCATGACGGCCACGCCGAACAGCGTCAGCACGATCTCGGGCAGCACGCGGATGTAATCCAAAGCCTGGATCATCGCACCAGGCCCTCCGCCATCTGCGCCAGCGGCGTAAGCACGGTGCGCACCGCCGGCTCGATGGCGTTCAGCCAAAGGAGTGGTGCGACGCCCATGGCCAGTGCGGCCAGCGCCGTCGGCCAGAGCGCGATGCGCTCGCGCGCGCTGATGTCTGGCAGCGTGACGTTGACGTCTTTCTTAACCTTTCCGAAGAACACGCGCTGGTACATCCACAAGAGATAGCACGCGCTCCAGATGACGCCGGTCGCCGCCAGGATCCCGTACACCGCCTTGGCCTGGAACGCGCCGCTCAGCACCAGGAACTCGCCCACAAATCCGTTGAGCAGCGGCAGCCCCATCGAAGACAGCATGATGACCATGAAGAAGGCGGCGTACACCGGCATGGGCGTGGCCAGTCCGCCGAACTCGGAGATCTCGAAGGTGTGCCGCCGCTCATAGAGAATGCCGACCAGCATGAACAGCGCGCCGGTCGAGACGCCGTGGTTCAACATCTGGTAGACGGCGCCGTCCACCCCCGCCGTCGTGAAGCTGAAGATGCCGAGCACCACGAACCCCAGATGGCTCACCGACGAGTATGCCACCAACTTCTTCAGGTTGGGCTGCACCATCGCCACCAGCGCGCCGTAGATGATGCCGATGATCGCCAGCGTGATGATCCACGGAGCGTGCTCGCGCGCCTGCTCGGGGAAGAGTCCGACGTTGAAGCGTAGCAGGCCATAGGTGCCCATCTTCAGCAGCACGCCCGCCAGCAGGACGGAACCGGCGGTGGGCGCTTCGAAGTGCGCGTCCGGCAGCCAGGTGTGCAGCGGGAAGATCGGCACCTTCACCGCAAACGCCAGGAAGAATCCGAGGAAGCACCACAGGGCGGCCTGCCAACCGATCTGCCCGTTTTGGACCGCTGACTGGATCGCCGTGTACTCGAAACTCCCCGTCTGCGCGTATAGCCAGATGATCGCCGCCAGCATGAACATCGACCCGATCATGGTGAACAGGAAAAACTTCACCGCGGCGTACACGCGGCGTTCGTGGCCGAAGATGCCTATAATCAGCGCCATCGGGATCAAGGTAGCTTCCCAGAAGAAATAGAAGAGGAACAGGTCCAGCGAGATGAAGACCCCGATCAGCGCCGTCTCCAGGATCAGCAGCAAGATGAAAAATTCCTTGACCCGTTCCTGCACCGACTTCCACGAGATCAGCACGCACAACGGGGTAAGGAAGGTGGTGAGCACAACCAGCCACATCGAGATGCCGTCCATCCCCAGGTGGTAGTGGATGTTCGGGCGCGTAATCCACTGGATGTTGATCTCGTATTGGAAGCCGCTCGCGTTGCGGATGAAGTGCAGCGGCAGGTGCAGGGATAGAACGAATCCCAGCAGCGTGACGATCAGCGCGAACCAGCGGATCAGGTCGTCCCGGCGCGGAAAGAGGACCAACAGCAGCGCGCCGGCGAGTGGCACAAAGGTGACGAGGGTGAGAATGGAGGCGTTCATCATCGCGCCCCCAGGTACACCATGTAGGCAATGACCAGCGCGGCGCCGGCTGCGATCCATCCCGCGTAGGAGCGCACGTTGCCGGACTCGATGTGGCGGAGCGCGTCGGAGACGTGTTCCGCGGCTTCGGCTGATTCGTTTGCAGTGGCGTCGATCGCTCCGGCATCGATGCCGCGCCACAGGATGTAAGTCGAGCCTTTGATCAGCGGCTGGACGATCGCGGTGGCGTAGCCCTCGTCCACGTAGTACTTGTCGCGAACTGTGGTGTACAGTCCGCCGAGCGCGGCGGCGATCTTGTCGGGCAGGTCGCGGCGTCGCTGATAGAGCAGCCACGCGAAGAACAGCCCCAGCAGCGCTGCCAGCACCGAGACCCCAGCCAGCAGTAGTTCCTTGCCGTGCTCAGCCGCCGCCACAGCGGCTTCTTCGGCGTGCGTGCCGAACACCGGCGCGAGGAAGTGATCAAAGCGCTGCGTTCCGCCGATCGACTCCGGCCAGCCGATCCACCCCCCGATCACCGACAGCACCGCGAGGATCCCCAGCGGCACAAGCATCACCCTGGGACTCTCGTGGATGTGGCCATGCCCCCCGTGCGCGCCGCTGCTGCTCGCTTCCGTTCCGCGGAATTCGCCGAAGAACGTCATGAACCACAGCCGGAACATGTAAAACGACGTCAGGAACGCGGTGATGAGCCCGATGGCCCAGAAGATCCAGCTTCCATACGGGCTGGAGAACGCGTTCCAGAGAATCTCGTCTTTGCTGAAGAAGCCGGCGAAGGGTGGAATGCCGGCGATGGCGAAAGTCGCGGCGGTCATGGTCCAGAAGGTCCACGGGATGTGCTGGCGCAGGCCACCCATGCGGCGCATGTCCTGCTCGCCGCCGAGCGCGTGAATCACCGAGCCCGCGCCCAGGAACAGCAGGCCCTTGAAGAAGGCGTGCGTCATCAGGTGGAAGATGCCCGCCGAGAATGCCGCCACGCCGCAGGCCAGGAACATGTATCCGAGCTGCGAGATGGTGGAGTAGGCGAGCACTTTCTTGATGTCGGTCTGGGCCATGCCGATGGTGGCGGCGAACAGCGCGGTCAGGCAACCGATGATGGCGACCACCAGCATCGCCGAGGGGGCGCGAGTGAAGATCAGATTCGAGCGCGCCACCATGTAAACGCCCGCGGTCACCATGGTGGCGGCGTGGATGAGCGCTGAGACTGGCGTGGGACCTTCCATCGCGTCCGGCAGCCAGACGTACAGCGGGAGCTGCGCCGACTTGCCGGCAGCGCCCATCATCAAGAGCAGGCCGATAGCGGTGAGCAGGCCGGGCGCGGCGTTCTCGACGCCCAGCTTTGAAATGGCAGGGAAGAGCTGGCTGAAATCCAGGGAGCCGAAGTGTTTGATCAGCAGGAAAAGCGCAATCAGGAATCCAAAATCCCCGATACGGTTGACGATGAACGCTTTCTTGCCTGCCGACGCCGCCGAATCGCGCAGGAAGAAGAACCCGATCAGCAGGTACGACGCCAGCCCCACGCCTTCCCACCCGATGAACATCACCAGGTAGTTGTTGGCCAGCACCAGCGTCAGCATGAAGAACATGAACAGATTCAGGTACGAGAAGAAGCGGTAGTAACCGCCTTCATGCGCCATGTAGCCGATCGAGTAGATGTGGATCAGAAACCCGACGCTGGTCACCACCAGCACCATGACCATGGAAAGCTGGTCGAGGTAAACGCCGTAGCTGACCGAGAAGTCGCCAGCGCGAATCCACGTGGCATAGTCGCGCACGTACGGCAGCATCTCGTGCGGCAGGCTGAGGAAGCGCGCAAACACCCACCATGCCATCGCGCAGCTTGCGCCCACGAACACGTTGCCGATAAAGGTAACGACGTTCTTGGGCAACCGCCGCCCCAGCAGGCCGTTGATGGCAGCGCCGGCCAGCGGCAGCAGCGGAATGAGCCAAAGATGGAGGTGTGGCTTCATAGTTTGAGCAGGTTCACGCGGTCCACGTTCAACGTCTCGCGCGTGCGGTAAACAGCGATGATGATGGCCAGTCCAACCGCAGTCTCGGCCGCCGCCACCACCATCACGAAGAAAACGAACACCTGTCCATTAAGGGATTTCCATTGCCACGCGAAGGCCACGAACGCCAGGTTGACGGCGTTCAGCATCAACTCGATCGACATGAACAGCGTGATCAGGTTGCGCTTGATGAGGAACCCCACCACGCCCAGCGAAAACAGGATCGCGCTCAGCCCGAGATAGTAGGAGACCGGGACCATCTGGCGTTATTCCTCCCTCTTCGCCGGCGGACTCTCCGGACTGCCCGGTCCGGTCGTGGTCCCAGCCGGACTGGCCAGCACCACCGCCCCCATGATGGCGATCAGGATCAGCACCGAGGTGACTTCAAAAGGCAGCAGGAAGTCCCGAAAGAGCAGTTGCGCGATGGCGGTGGGCGAGCCGACAAAGCGCCCGCTGAGGTTCACCGTAACGGGATGTGGAGTGTGGGTGAGCAGCGTCCACGCCAGCAGCCCGGCGAGCAGCGCCACGGCGGGGAATCCCAGCAGCATGGCGACACGGCTGCCGGGCGTGCGCTCCTCCTCGCCGGCGTTGAGCAGCATGATGACGAACACAAACAGCACCATGATGGCGCCGGCGTAGACGATCACTTGGATGGCGGCCAGAAATTCCGCTCCCATCAGCAGAAAGAGCGTGGCCAGCGACGCCATCACCACGATCAGCGAAAGCGCGCTGTTGATGGGGTGTCGCTGCACCAGCAGGTTCACCGCCGCGGCCACGGCGATGATCCCAAAGACGAAAAATAAGATGAGCTGTAGCATCTATTTTTTCTGTAACGCCACAATTAGACTGGTGACCAGCACGTTGGCCACCGCGAGCGGGAACAGAAACTTCCACCCGAAGGCCATCAACTGGTCATAGCGCAAGCGCGGCAGCGTGCCGCGAATCCATATGTAGAGAAAAATAAAACCAAACACCTTCAGCGCGAACCAGAAAACGGGCAGAATGGCCACCAGCCACCAGGGCCCGAAGACCGGTCCGTGCCAGCCGCCCAGGAACAGCAGCGTGGCGATCGACGCCACGGTGATCATGTTGGCATACTCCGCCATGAAGAACATGGCGAACTTCATGGAGCTGTATTCGGTGTGGTAGCCGGCGACCAGTTCGCTCTCAGCCTCGGGCAGGTCGAAGGGCGCGCGATTGGTTTCGGCGAACGCCGCCGCCAGATACACGAAGAAAGCGACGAACTGCCCGCGAAAAATGTTCCAGCGCGGGATCCAGGCCCACATGTGGCCGCCCTGCATGTCCACGATCTGGCGCAGGTTCAGGCTGCCTGACATGATCAGCACCCCCACCAGCGACAGCCCCAGCGCGATCTCGTAGCTCACCATCTGCGCGCTGGCGCGCAGGCCGCCCAGCAGCGAGTACTTGCTGTTCGACGACCATCCCGCCAGTGCAACGCCGTACACGCTGAGCGAGGTGATTCCGAGGAGAATCAGCAGGCCGATGTTGACGTCGGTGATCTCGAGCGGGGTGTCGATGCCTCGAATCGTCACCCAGTTGCCGATGGGCACCAGCGAGATCGAGGTCAGCGCCAGGGTCAGCGACAGTATGGGCGCAGCGATGTAGAGCGGCTTGTAAACGTGCGACGGTGTTGGGTCTTCCTTGAAGATGAATTTCATTCCGTCCGCCAGCGGCTGCAGCAGCCCGAACGGTCCCACCCGCTGCGGCCCCCAGCGGTTCTGTATGTGGCCGACCAGCTTGCGCTCGAGCCATGTGGTGTATGCCACGGCGGTGAGCAGCACGGCCAGCGCGATCACAATCTTGATCACGGAGACCACAATGAAGGTGGTGACGCTCAAGTCCACAACGAACCGTAACCTTCCAGCCGCGGCTCAGTCTGCCGCAACCTCTTTCTTCTCGTTGGGTAATCCGAGCCGATTTTCGATGACTTTATTCAGCACATGGGAATAACGACCCAGCGTGCCGGAGGTGAACAGGTTGTCGTTGGAGGGCACGAGAGAGCGGTCTGCCTCGGCTTTGCCAGGCGCTTGTCCGGCGGTCCGGGTATGGACATCGTTGCCGGAGAGCAGTTCGAGCCGGCCCACATCGTATCCCGGCACTAGGCGCTGAATCTCTTCCAGCACCGCGAACGGGTTGAACGGGCTAATGCGCGGTTCGTAACCCTGGCGACGGTTCCAGATTGCCTGCCGGTCCGCCTCGCCCGACTGCGCGCCGCGCGACTCGCCAAAGTCGGCGCGCACGCCGCCGGGGACCATGGGCACAAGCTGGCAGATTTCGAACCCTATCAGTTCGGCGAGGCGCACGATGATTTCCAGATCGGGCTTGACACCCTCGCACTCGCCGGCCTTGTGCAGCAGTTGCAAGTCGCCGCAGGTGTTGGTGAAGCTGCCGGACTTTTCATACGCACAGGCTGCCGGCAGCACCACTTCGGCGATGTTCGCGGTCTCGGTGAGGAACAAGTCCTGGGCCACCACGAAGGTCTCCGCCAGCGCGAACGGGTCAATGTCGTAGCGCGCGACCGGGTTCGAGCCGACCACGTAGAGCGCCCGCAGCTTGTGTTCTTTCCCCGCGGCAACCATCTGCTCGAGATTCATGCCCGGTTGTTGGGGAACCGACTTCCACTGCTCACCGAAGCGAGCCGCTTCGCTTAGCGGCAAATATCCAGGAAGCAGGTCGGGATAGAGGCCCATGTCGGCGGCGCCGCGCGAGTTGGCATAGTCGCCCAGGCAGATGAACTTTGCGCCCGCGGCAGTGCCGACCAGCCCGGCAAACTCCTGTCCGCGCAGTTCCGATCCGAAGATGACGATCAGGTTCTGCTCGCCCTGCAACTTCTCGCGGAAGCTCATCAGCTTCTCGCGCGTCGTTTTGTCTGTGACCAGCGCGTTGGCGATGGCATCGTCACCGCTGAGAAACGCGGTGGCCTTGCCCTCCGCGCCTTCGGGGATCTGCACGAACGCCTTCGCCTGGCGCGTCAGCTTGATGGGCCAGGAATTCACCACGTACAAACGCGCGCCGTGTAGGCGGACATTGGTGCGGATCTGCCACGCGAGCAACGGATGCTGGTAGGTCGGGTCATTGCCGATCAGCAAGGTTGCCGGCGCAAAAAACACGTCGCGCATGCTGGCCGTGGCGTTGGCATGTCCGGAAAGCGCGTTCACAAACGCCGGATAATCGGCCGTGCGGTGGTGGTCGATGTTATTGGTGCGCAGCACCAGGCGCGCGAACTTCTGCAGAAGATAGTTCTCTTCATTGGTGGTGCGGTTGGAGCCAATGACGCCGATGGAAGCGCCGCCGGCGATGTCGCGCGCCTCGCGGAAACGCCGCGCTGCCAGTTCCAGCGCTTCTTCCCATGATGCCGGCGTGAGCGTGCCGTTCTTGCGCACCAGCGGCTGCTTCAGCCGCTCGGAGTGCTCGATGAAGTCGAAGGCATACCGTCCCTTGATGCAAAGGAAATCGCCGTTGATACCGCTCTTGTCGCGGTTATCGCTGCGGACAATCTGGTTGCCGCTGCCCTGGCGGCGCACGCCGAGCGTCGTCTTGCAGCCATCGCCGCAGTGCGTGCAAATGGTGCCGACGTGGTTCATCTCCCAGGGCCGCGTTTTGTAGCGGTAGGCGCCCGAGGTCAGCGCGCCCACCGGGCAGATGTCGATGCACATGCCGCACTCTTCGCACTCCAGGTAGTCGTGGTGGTTGGGCACGATCAGCGAAAGCGATCCGCGGTTCTGGATGCCGAGCGCCGCTACGTCCATGCCTTCATTGCAGACGCGCACGCAGCGATAGCACAGGATGCAGCGCGGGCGGTCGAAGAACACTACCGGCGACCACTGCTCCTCTTCCTTGTGGTTCTTGAAGTCGATGAGCTTGGACTCGGAGGCGCCGTAGCTGAACGTCATGTCCTGCAGTTCGCATTCGCCGCCGGCGTCGCACACCGGGCAGTCGAGCGGATGGTTCTGCAGCACGAATTCCAGCATGGCTTTGCGCGCCTGGCGCACGGTGTCGCTCGTGGTGGTGACTGCCATGCCTTCCTGGATGACGGTGGTGCATGCCGTCTGCAGCTTTGGCATCTTGGCGATCTCGACCAGGCACATGCGGCACGCGCCCTGCAGCGAGAGCCCGGGGTAGTAACAGAATGACGGTACCTCGATGCCGGCGCTCTTGCAGGCTTCGATCAGCAGCGTGCCCGCGGGCGCCGTCACCTTCCTGCCATCGACCGTTATGTTGACATCAGCCATAAATCAACGCTCAATGCGCGTGCGTCCAGGGATCAGCCGAGCGATGGTCATACGCCATGAGCACCGGCAGTTGCTCGATCTTGCCATGATCTTCGTACGGGCATGGCTTGCCCTCGAGATGATCTTCGAATTCTTTGCGGAATTTCTTGACCAGTGAGATGGTCGGCATCGCGGCGGCATCGCCCAGCGGACAGAAGGTGCGTCCCAGCATGTTCTCGGATAAATAGAGAATGTTATCGATGTCGCGCCGCACGCCGCCACCGGAGTGGAAGCGGATGAGCGTCTTCTTCAGCCAGTCCGTCCCCTCGCGGCAGGGAATGCACCACCCGCAGCTTTCGTGCTGATAAAATTTCATGACTCGCAGCGCGTACTTCACCATGCAGGTGGAATCGTCGATGATCACCACCGCTCCCGAGCCCAGCATTGAGCCGGCCTTCGCCACCGCATCGAAGTCCATCGCCACATTGACCTCGTCAGCGGTCAGCACGGGCACCGACGAGCCGCCCGGCTGCACAGCTTTCAGCTTGCGTCCGTTCCAGATTCCGCCCGCAACCTCGTCGATCATCTTGCGCAGGTTGTAGCCCATGGGCAGCTCGTATACGCCGGGCTTGTTCACGCTGCCGCTCAGGCAAAACAGGCGCGTGCCGCCGTTCTTGGGCGTGCCCAGGCCGGCGTACCACTCGCCGCCGCCGAGGATGATGTGCGGCACGTTGGCCAGGGTTTCGGCGTTGTTGATGACCGTCGGCCCGCCATAAAGCCCCACCACGGCGGGGAACGGCGGACGGATGCGCGGGATGCCGCGCTTGCCTTCGAGCGATTCCATCAGCGCCGACTCTTCGCCGACTTCGTAGGCGCCCGCCCCAGTCTGCACCGCACACTCGAAATCGTATCCGCTGCCGAAGATGTTCTTGCCCAGGAAGCCGCGCGCGTAGGCATCGACCACCGCCTTCTCCATGATCTCGATCAGGTAGCGGTACTCGCCGCGCAGGTAGATGTATCCCTGGTGCGAGCCGACGGCGATACCGGCGATGATGACGCCCTCGATGATGGAGTGCGGATCGTACTCGAAGATCAGGCGATCCTTGCAGGTGCCGGGCTCGCTCTCGTCACCGTTGCAGAGCACATATTTCGGCTTCGGCGACTGCTTGGGAACGAACGACCACTTCATGCCCGCCGGAAAGCCGGCACCGCCGCGCCCGCGCAGGTTCGACGCTTTCACCTCGCTGATGACCGCGTCGGCACCCATGCTGAGCGCTTTCTGCGTGGCCTCGTAGCCATCGAGCGCGAGATAGCGATCGATATCGGTCGCACCCTGGCCGAAACGCTTCGAAACCACCTTGACCTCATCGGAATGCGATACCAAATCTGCCATCGCTACTGTCGGCTCCGATATCGGTCGAGCACCTCGTCGACCTTTTCCCTGGTCAGATTCTCGTGGAAGTCGTAGTTGACTTGCATGGCCGGCGCCCAGCAGCAAGCGCCCATGCACTCGACCTCTTCCAAGTGGAACAGTCCGTCGGTTGTGTCCTGCTTGTGCCCGATGCCCAGGCGCTTGCGGATATGGTCGAAGATGTTCTCCGCTCCGCGCAGCATGCAACTGATGTTGGTGCAGACCTGTATGTTGTATTTCCCGATCGGCTTGGTGTGAAGCATCGAGTAGTAGCTGACCACGTTGCGCACTTCCAGGTCGGTCAGGTCGAGACGCACAGCGATCTCGTGCACGACCTCGTCGCTCACACAGCCGACCTCATCCTGCGCGTAGAGCAGCATCGGTATCAGCGCCGAGCGCTTGATGGGATAGTGGGTCGACAGCTCAGCGAAGCGCTTTTCGAGTTGGTCTGAAAACTTCATGCGATTTTTGATTTGCGATTTCTGATTTGCGATTGCGGCGAAACATTCACAAATCACAAATCACAAATCCTACCGGTCCTAGCGATCAACCTCTCCCAGCACAATATCTATGCTCCCAATCGCCGCCACCACATCTGCGATCAATCGTCCTTCGCACATGGTGTGCAGCGCCTGCAAATTGGCGAATGAGGGCGCGCGCACGTGCACGCGGTAAGGCTTCGGGCTGCCGTCCGAGACCACGTAGTAGCCCATTTCGCCGCGCGGCGACTCCACCGCCTGATAGACCTCGCCCGCTGGCACCGGGAATCCCTCGGTCACGATCTTGAAGTGATAAATGAGGGCTTCCATCTGCGTTTTCATCTTCTCGCGGTCGGGCAGGACGATCTTGGGGGCATCGGCCTTGATGGACCCCTCTGGGACGCCTTCCAGCGTCTGGCGCACGATCTCGTTGGACTGGCGCAGCTCCTGGACGCGTACGATGTAGCGCGCGAACACGTCGCCGTCGTGCGAGATGGGCACCTTGAACTTGAACTTCTCGTAGCCGGTGTATGGCATGTCGCGCCGCAGGTCGATATCGATTCCGCTGGCGCGCAGCGTGGGCCCGGTCGCGCCCAGCGCGACGGCGTCCTCGGGTGAGAGGTACGCCACTTTCTTCGTGCGTTCCATCCAGATGGGGTTCGAGGTGAGCAGGTTTTCGTACTCGTCCACGCGGGAAGGGAAGCGCTTGACGAACTTCCGGACTGCATCGAACATGCCCAGCGGCGGTTCGAGCGCCAGCCCGCCGATGCGGAAGTATGAGGTCATCATGCGCTGGCCGCTGACCATCTCAAAAATGCGCAGCACGTCCTCGCGTTCGCGGAAGCAGTAGAGGAACACCGACATGGCGCCGATATCGAGAGCGTGCGAGCCCAGCCAGACCAGGTGGGAGTTGATGCGCGTCAGCTCGTTCAGCATCACGCGCAGCCACTGCGCCCGCGGCGGGATCTCCAGGCCCAGCAGCCTTTCCACTGCCAGCACGTAGCACAGGTTGTTGGTCAGCGGGCAGAGATAGTCGATGCGGTCGGTGAGCGGCACCCCTTGCTGGTAGAACTTGGCCTCGCAGGTCTTCTCGATCCCGGTGTGCAGGAAGCCGATGTCCGGCATCAGGCGCACGATAGTCTCGCCGTCAATCTCCAGCAACAGCCGCAACACGCCGTGGGTGGAGGGATGCTGCGGACCCATGTTCAGGGTCATGGTGCGCGGGCCGGTTGCCTCGAGCGTCGGCGAGGGGGTGAACATCTGCGGCATCAGCGATAGCCCTCGACGGGATAGTTCTTGCGCAGCGGATGCCCGTCCCAGTCTTCCGGCATCATGATGCGCCGCAGGTTGGGATGGCCCGAGAAGCGCACCCCGAACAGGTCGTACACCTCGCGCTCGAAGAAGTTCGCCGACGGCCATACCGCAGTCACGGACTCCAGGCTGGGATCGTCTCCCCCAAGCCTGACCTTCAGCCGCAGCCGCTCGTGCCGCGGGATCGAGAGCAGGTGGTAGACCACCTCGAAGCGCGGCTCGTTCGGATACCAATCAACGCCGGTGATGTCGGCTAGGAAGTTGAACTGGAGGGCGGGATCATCGCGCAGGATGGCGCAAGCCTGGCGGATCGCCGGGCGCTTCACCACGATGGTCAGCTCGTCGCGATCGAACTTAGCGGCCTCGACCGCATCCGCGTCCCAGGCCAGCAGCCGCGCCAGCGCCGGGCGCACTTTCAGTTGCTCCAGGTCGGTGATGGCGGGGGCGAGCGGCATGGACTACAATCCGCTCCCTTCCGGCTTGTTCCAATCCAGCACGCCTTTCCTCCAGATGTAGAAAAACCCGGCGAGAAGGACGAGGATGTACACCAGCATCTCGAAGAAGCCGAACATCTTCAGCTCGCGGAAGATCACCGCCCAGGGATAGAGAAACACGGCTTCCACGTCGAACAGAATGAACAGCATGGCCACCAGGTAGAACTTGACGGAGAAACGCTGGCGGGCGTCGCCGACGGGCGGCATGCCGCATTCGTAGGGATCGAGCTTGGCGCGGGAAGGCCGGTGCTTACCCACCAGGGTGGAGAGGATTACAAACGCGGTGGCGAGCGCCAGCGCCAACAGCACATGGATCAGAAGCGGGAGGTAGCGGGCGAAGTAGTTGTCCGGCATAATAAGGGGGCGGTCTATAGTCCGCGACAACAACCAATTGCCAAACTATTGAATATAAGTTTCGCCCTCACCACTGTCAACAGGGAGGGACTCGCAGCAGGAGCCACGGCGCGCCCCCATGATCTTCGGTTTTAACACGGCTGTGCGGCTCGACGACACCGTCTACCACATCCAGAGCGAACCGCGGGACCGCGAGCGCATGCTCGAAACCCAGGTGTTCGTCGGCGGCCGCTGCATCGGCAAGCGCGCCGTTTCTTACGACGAAGTGTTCTTCCAGCCGGGGTCGATCGAGGACCAGCTCCATGACCTGCTGCGCTCGCAGCACCGACAGGTGGTGGAGGCGGCGCGCGACGGCCGGTTGGACCAGGTACTGGGCAGTTCTGCTCCGCAGGGCGATCTGTCGGTACAATTTCTCAACGCCGATTCGGTGTTCGTGAACGACGCCGTGGTGATGCGTTTCCGCGTAACCGCCGGCGGCCAGGCGGTAGAAGGCGCCAGCCTGACCTCCCGGCTGCGCGTGCTCGAGGCGGATCCAATCTATGCGCAGGCGATCACGGATGCGGCGGGAACCGCCGAGATGAGAGTGGCGTTGCGCGAAGCCGCGCTGCAGGACGCCGACATCCTGGTGGAAGCCATGCACGGCGGACGGTCAGCGGTGCGCAAGTTCCGGCTGAGAAAATCGGGTTAGACGTAGCGCCGCCGTCCCGGCGGCTGTCCGTGTGGGCGTCTCGCCCACGCGCGCGAGGGCGGGAACGCTCTCGCGAGCCCCGGCCAGAGGCGGGCGCCACATCAGCTACGCCTCACGACTCCTTGCCGGCGCCTTGCTCCATCTCCAACAGCGCCTTCTTCCGCTCTGTGCCCCAGCGATAGCCGCCGAGGTCTCCGGTGCCGCACACCACGCGATGGCAAGGGATGGCCATCGCAATGGGGTTGCTTGCGCAGGCCCGCGCAACGCCGCGCGCGCTCGACGGCTGGCCGATGGCGCGAGCCACCTCGCCGTAGGATTTCGTCGTGCCATAGGGGATCGACTGCAGGTGCTCCCAGACGCGGCGCTGAAATGCTGTTGCCTGCACGTCGAGCGGCAACTGCGGCAGCGGACGCTCGCCGTGGAGTTGCTCGAGCAGCGCGCGTACCCACCGCCGCAACACTACGTCGCCACGGCGGACGGTCGCATCCGGAAACTCGCGCCGCAATCCCTCCAGCAGTCCGCCGTCGGAATCGCCGAACGAGATGGCGCACACTCCGTGGTCGGTGGCGGCCAGCAGCATCCGCCCAACCGGAGAATCGAGCGTCGTATAACGGATGAACATGCCCTTGCCGCCGCGCTGATAGGTGGCGGGCGTCATGCCGAGTTGCGGGCCGCTGCGCTCGTAGAGCCGGCTGCTGGAGCCGAAGCCGGCCTCGTAGATGGCGTCGGTCACCGAGCGGCCAGAGCGAAGCTGCGACTTGAACGACTTCATGCGGAGTGCATCCGCGAACTCGCGCGGGCTCACCCCAAGCACCGACTTGAAGACGCGCTGCAGGTGGAACGGGTTCATGCCGAAGCGCTCGCCGAGCGCGGCCAGCGTTACCGGCTCGTCGGCGTGCTCGCGGAGAAACTGGCAAATGCTTTCCACGGTCTTGATGCGCGAGTCGGCATCGCGGGGCCGGCAGCGCAGGCAGGCGCGGAATCCGGCACGCTCCGCTTCGGCCGGCCGCGAGAAGAACCGCACCCGCTCGCGCCGCGGCCGCCGCGACGGACACGATGGCCGGCAGTACACCCCCGTAGAGGTCACGGCGAAGACGAAGACGCCGTCCCGGCTGGCGTCCCGGGCTATCACCGCCTGCCAGCGCTGTTCCTGGTTGCTACTGCTCATCAGAGGATTGATTATCGTATCGCTCATGGAAGAGACGATACGGTTTGGATGGTTTCCCCGACTATCCGATTCTTGCGTTCAAAATAATTTTCCGATTCCGGTTATCGAGAACCTCCTACAATGTTGGTCGATGAAGCTCCTGATCAATGGTGAAGAGCGCAGCTTCGACGACCCTCTGACGCTGGCGGCGCTGGTCGAGCAACTGGGCGTTAAGGCCGACCGCGTTGCCGTGGAGCTAAATCATGTGATCGTCCGCCGCGATGCCTGGGGCGCGACCAAGCTTCGCGATGGCGACCACCTGGAGGTGGTGCACTTCGTTGGCGGCGGAGCGGCAGTCTTTCCGACAATGACGGATCGGACATCGTCGAATGGTGGAAAACGGAATCGATATGTTGACTGGGGAAAAACAGCATTGATCGCGGCATTGGCATTCGGACTGCTCTTTGTCGTTGGGAGTTGGGTTGAGGCTATGATTCTACCCCTGATGGAATAACGAAGTCGGCCTCGCGAGCGGCCTGAGTACACTGTTTTGGCTTCCAAACCGAAAGAGTGGCTCGGACCGAAGGAGGCCGAGATGCGCATTATAGGTTGTGATTTGCATTCCCGACAGCAGACGTTGGCGATGCTCGATGTCGATACCGGTGAGGTGGAAGAGCGTGTCCTCGCACACGAGGGCGAGCAAGTACGGGAGTTTTATGCTGGACTACCCGGTCCAGTGCGGGTGGGCATTGAAGCGACTGGCTCGATGCACTGGTTCCTGGAACTGATGGATGAGCTGGGTGTGGAGTGCCAGGTCGGACACCCAGCCAAGATCCGTGCCTGCGAGCCGCGGAAGCAAAAGCACGATCGGCGTGACGCCATGCTGCTCTTGAACCTGCTGGCCGAGGATCGCTTCCCGAAAATCTGGATGCCTACGGTGGAGCAGCGCGATGTGCGCGAGCTGTTGCTGTATCGCCATCAGTGGGTGCGCATCCGGGTGCGGATGCAGAACGCGTTGCAGTCGATTGCCTTAAGTCACGGTCTACGCCGCGGCACCTCGCTGTGGAGCAAGGCTGGCCTGGAGGCGATCGGCTCACTGGCGCTGCCGCCGTACAGGACACAACGGCGGGATGCGCTGGTCCGCACCTACCGGCAACTGCAGACCGAGATCGAAGCGCTGGACAAGACGGTGGCAGCCTGCGCCGAACAGCGTCCGCAGGCGCGCCGGTTGATGACGCATCCTGGCGTGGGCCCGATTACGGGGCTGGCGACGGAGGTATTTCTAGGCGATGCGACGCGCTTTGCCGACGGCAAGGCGGTGGCCAGCTATGTGGGGATGATTCCGAGCGAGTTCTCCAGCGCCGGCCGCCAGCGCTGTGGCGCCCTGACCAAGCAGGGCAACGCGCTGGTCCGGTTTCTGTGGTGCGAAGCGGTGGGCCACGCGGCGCGGCGGGATGACGCGCTGAAGCGGTTCTTTCGCCGCAAGCTGGCGCAGAAAGGGCTCGGCAAAGCTACCGTGGCCACCGGCCGCAAGCTGGGAATCCGGCTGTGGATCATGATGAGAGATCAGATCGACTATGAAGAGTTCTGCCGGCGTACACGGCGGAACGGGGAAGCCCATGCGGAAATGCCTGATTGTGAACATGGTCCTGCAAGGCAGTGACCGGACCCCTGAATAGGCTATCCGCCTCCCCGCGCGAGTGGGGAGTCCGAACTACTCCTCATGGTCCTGAGTGATCGAAGAGATGTTTGGTGGGCACACCGTAAGATGAAAAGGACCGAGCCAGGGAACGGGTGGAAGCAGATGAACCGTGATGCTCCAACAACGGAGTGCTTCGGCGCTGAGGCCGAAGTGTACCTGAGAAAAAGCAAAACCCTCTGAGAAGAGGGTTGACGTAGCCGACTTCGTTAGAGATGTTCTTTCCTGGAATACTTATCTTCTTTCCGTTCATACTTGGCAGCGGACTCGTTAGCGGAATTCATAATGTCTGGGCCGGATACTTCGTACTGACGATCCTTGTGAGCTGGTTGTTTTACACCCAACTTCTCTATTGGCTAATCAAGCGCCGCCGCCGGAAGCGGGAAGTACGTCAGACCGGCTGACAATCGCACCCCTGTTGCTCTCTCCGGTTCTTTTCCACAGACAATCCGCTTGACTCCCCACATCTACGCCCTAGAATGTTTCAAACAATTGAATAAGAATTGTTTTAAACAGATTGCTCCTGAAATGGCTGATCTACTCACCTCGAACGAGGTCGCGGCGCTCACCGGAATCTCGCTGCGCCAGTTGCAGTGGTGGGATGAGCGCGGGCTGGTGGTGCCGGCGCGCCAAGGCCACCGCCGCCTGTACTCGCTGGACGACCTGGCTGAGGTGGCCGTGATCGCCGAGCTGCGCCGCAAAGGTTTCTCGCTGCAGCGCATGCGCAAGGTGGTGCGCTTCCTGCGCCAGGAATTGGGCAAGCGGCTGGTGGAGACCGTCAGCGGCGGCTCCGAGTACCACCTGCTCACTGATGGCCGCCGCATCTACGTGGAGAACTCGGCCCAGCAGGTGATCGACATCCTGAAGAACGCCCGCCAGCCGATGTTCGCGGTCTGTCTCTCGGACGCGGTCCGCCGCGTTCACCCCGAATTGCGCGGGCGCAAGTCCCCGAGTTCGGCGCGCGCTGCGACCCCAGCACGCGCAAAACCGGTGCGCGCCGGGGATCCCGGAGGTGGTGGAGGCACTCCGCTCAGAAAGCGAGTCAAGCTCCGCGCCTGAGCGGGGCTTTTTTGTTGTGCGATGAGGTTGCCGACGGAGGCGCGATGGTTGCTGAACTGAATATCCTGAGCGAATGGATCCCCGAGCAGATGGAGCCCGGGACGGTGTTCGTGCTGGAAAACGCCGGCGAAGTGGGCGAGTCCGACGACCCCTACTGGGCCGTGCTTTCATGTCCTTCCTGCGGCACGCTGGGGCTGATCACGCGCCGGCAGATCGCCGGGCTGATCCCCGTGATCTGCGGCTCGAACAGTTGCCCGGCACAATTCCTGATTCGCGAAAGCGAAATCGTGGCCCGCAAGCCGAGCTAGTTGTCAAAGGGCGTCGCTGTACTCTGGCTGGTCATTTCCCGCCAAGATAATGCTGTCATCCCGAGCGCAGCGAGGGATCTCAAGGGCAATTGCTGGGGGCGGTCCGTCCGGCAAAGCGTCCCTGGATCCACTCTATCTGGTCGCGCACGGAGTCTCCGATCACGGCCTTGGGATTGGGCGACTGGTAACGATCAAACTGGACGTGATCGCCGCGTTTGCACAGTCGACCGACGGCCTCCGCGGTCAGAGAGATCGGCACGGCAGAGTCCCCCTCGCTACTGATCACCAGCAGCGGGCCAAATGCGGTCTTTTGTCCCAGGGTGTTTCTTTGGAAGAATTGCTGCACAAACTTGTCCTGCTCCCAATGGGGGTTCAGCATCTCTTCGGACGGGCTGTCTGTTTCCAGGCTGCACGACGTCTCCATCCGTCGATATAGGGCAAGCCCCTTCTCGGTGAGCATATCCTCGATGCGGAACTGGGGAAAAACTGTCTTGATGCCGTAGGCCAGCAAGACAGGCATTTGCCCGGTCGGCCCTTGGGCCAGCCGCTGGTAAAGTTGATGCACATCGGCGATCCCGGAAATGGCGATGCTCCCCAGGTAGTTTGGATCGCGCAGGTCAGCTTCCTTCTCCGCCACTTCGAGCGCCACTAGAGCTCCCTCGAAAGCTCCCATTGCAATCCACCTCGCCCCTAGCCGCGGTACGGCGGCGCGCGCGGCTGGAATGGAGTAGATCACGTCCGCCGCGTTCGAGCCGATGTCGATGGCGGCGTTGCGATAATTGGTACCCAGTCCTGCATAGTCGGTCGCCACCACGGCATAGCCAAGGTTGACGTACATGGAAAGGAATGAGCCTTCGTGGAGGTTCTGCACCAGCGAGGGGGCGCAGGTGCGCGCCACCCCCTCGAGGCGATGTGCCCAGGCGATAACCGGCCAGCCTCCCTTCGGCGGTTTGCGATCCGGCACCAGCACCACGCCGGAGGTCGCCGCGTCCTCCCCGTTCGCGGTGCGCGAGTGATAGAGAATGCGGAAGATCGTAATGTCACGGGGAAAGTAATAATCGTGAGTGTGCTCCGAACGTATCAGCGTGCCGGGTCCGCCCGCGGGCAGCGCAGTCGAGGTGTCATAAAACTTAGTGAGCGGCAGGGTGCGCCGCAACTCGGACCTCTTGAGGGGGGGCGAATCTTGAGCCTGCGCCAATGCTTTCCCGGGGTCCGCGGAGCTGATCACGGCCAGACTGATCGCCAGCACGCCAATCCCAGCGGTCCGCGTGCGACCATGAGCTGAAGCCGACCTCTCCCGACGGAAATCCAAGCGCAAACATTTTATCCAACCGTTGCTCCCCACAGACTTGCAAAGCGCTTCTAGGTTTTTGGGCTTTTAGCTCTCGGCAACCTCGGCGCGCCTGACCGGGATCGGGACCTGCTCCACGATCTCGATCCCGTAGCCCTGGAGCGCGGCCACTTTGCGGGGATGGTTGGTGAGCAGGCGGATGGCGGAGATGTTCAGGTCGGAGAGGATCTGCGCCCCAATGCCAACTTCGCGCTGCGTCTTGCGCTGGTGGTCGGGATTCGAGGGATCGCGCACGTCGCGGTGGAAGGTCAGCGTAGGGCGATCATTTACCCGCTCGACGGAGAAGCCCTTCGAGGTCTGGTGCAGGTAGATCAGCGCGCCGCGGCCCTCGGCGGCGATCATCTCCAGCGAGCGCCGGATGATCTGGTGGCAATCGCACCAGGTCGCTCCAAAAACGTCCCCCACCAGGCAGTGCGCGTGCATGCGCACCAGCACGGGTTTCGATCCGTCGTGCTCGATGTCGCCCATCACCAGCGCCACGTGCGAGTTGTGCGCCATGTCGCTCTCGTAGGCGATCATGCGAAACTCGCCGAAGGGCGTGGGCAGCATGGATTCGCCGATGCGATGCACCAGCCGCTCGTGGCGCATGCGGTAGCGGATCAGTTCGGCCACCGTCATCATCCTTAGGCTGTGCGCACGGCAGAACTCGATGAGCTGCGGCACCCGCGCCATGCTGCCGTCTTCGTTCATGATCTCGCAGATCACGCCCGCCGGCACCACGCCCGCCAGCCGCGCCAGGTCCACCGAAGCTTCGGTCTGTCCGGCACGCACCAGCACGCCGCCTTTGCGAGCGCGCAGCGGGAAGACGTGTCCTGGCCGCGCCAGATCGTCGGGACGGGTCGCTGGATTGATGGCCACCTGGATGGTGCGGGCGCGGTCAAAGGCCGAAATCCCGGTGGTGACGCCCGCGCGCGCGTCGATGGCCTCGCAGAACGCGGTGCCAAACTGGGCCGTGTTCTGTGCGCTCATGGGACCGATGCGCAGGTGTTCCAGCCGCTCCTCGGTCATGGCCAGGCAGATCAGCCCGCGCCCGTGCCGCGCCATGAAGTTGATGGCCTCGGGCGTGACCTTTTCGGCGGCCAGCGTCAGGTCGCCTTCGTTCTCGCGGTCTTCATCGTCCACCACCACGACCATCCGCCCCTTGCGGATTTCGTCGATGGCGGTTTCGACATCGCAGAATGGCGAGGCTGGTGTCATGTGTGTGCTCCAGGATTGTAGCAAACGCGCCTGTTGGAAAAAGAAATAGGCCGTCACCTGGGACGGCCTCTCGAACGCCTGATGGGAGCCTTTACAGCGTCGATTCGATCTCGAAGCCCCAAGCCTGCAGCAGGGTTTCCGGGATGAACTTAGAGTTCTTGTTGCGCCGCGCCCACTCCCGCAGACGCGTGGAGCGTAAGTACTGGTCGGGCTGCAACTTGAATTCCTTCACTGCCTGCTCGAAGGAGGTGACCGTCGGAACCACCGGTCCAATCGGCTCCGGCTTCCCCCAGTTGGGATTGCCACGTCGCTTAGCCATGATTAGTTCGTCCTGCCTTTTGTGTTAGTTCCATCGTATTAGATTCAGTTCTGCCGACCTTGGATTCTCCCCAAGGCCGCACTTCCTGTGCGCTACAGAAGAGGCACCCAAATCGGTTATCTTACCCTAATTTAGACGCAAAAACAATGGGTTTGGCATAGAAAATCACCGTAGAAGTGCGCTCAAAAAGCCTGATAAATCTACTAAGCCATGTTATTTCAACAAGGTACGGCAGTATAAAAGTTATCAACAACTCGCCGTGGACTGCCGTCGAGCGCCGAGTTGGGGCCGCTTTAGGGGTCCCGGTCCGCAGGCGGGCAGAGATGCCAATTCGTCTGGGTGTCGGAGTCAAATCGCTGGCTGGTGTTAAGCTCTACCGGAGGCCCGGGTGGCGAAACTGGCAGACGCACGGGACTTAAAATCCCGAGGAGCGAAAGCTCCGTGCGGGTTCAATTCCCGCCCCGGGCACCAGCAGTCTTTCTTAGATCCCTCGCTGCGCTCGGGATTTCGACAGCGGGCTCCCGCTCAGCCTGCCCCGAGCGAAGTCGAGGGGCTCACGCCCCGCTAACCGCCTCAACTTAAAAATCCCGGGTCCCGAAAGGGACGTGTCGGTTCGATTCCGACCCCGGGTACCAACCCACATTCTTCCCGAGGGACCGTTACAGCTCCCTTAACGCCACCGCAACGCGTGCGCGAGCAGCGCGGATGGCCGGTGGTACCCCGCCGGCGACGCCCATGGCCAGCGCGAAGATCACTCCTCCTACCAGCAGCGCAGGGGTTACTCGAAACGCGAAGGCCAAGTGGGAGAAGGTCTGCCAATTCATGGTGCCGGTGGTGAGGCCGTTGAGCGGCAAGACCGCAATGCATCCCAGCAGGCCCCCGATGAAGGCGATGCACAGCGCCTCGAAAGTGAATGAGGCCACGACGCTGCCGGCGCCGAAGCCAACGGCGCGCATGGTGGCGATCTCGCGGGCGCGCTCCGCCACCGCCGAGTACATGGTGTTGAGCGCGGCGATGATGGCGCCCACGCTCATCACCCCGCCAACCAGTACGCCCAGCACCGTCACCAGGCGGGTAAACGCGCGGGACTGCTTCTCGTAGTATTCGATCTCGCGATCCACCTGCAGGGTGACACGCGGATCAGAAGTGATGGCGTCTTTGAATGCGGGATAGGCGTCTGGGGAAGTCAGGCGCGCCGTGACCGACTGGTAGACGTTGAGGGGCCGCTTGTACACCTGCTTAACAACTTCCGAGTCGGCCCAGAGCTCGGAATCGAAGGCGCTGCCGCCAGCGTCGAAAATGCCGACCACGGTCCACGTTCCGCCGCCGAACTTGACAGTGCTGCCCAGGTCGAAACCGGCATAGGTCCGCGCAACATTGCGTCCCACCACGAGTTCATCCAGGCCAGGGCTGAAGAATCGTCCGGAGACGACCTTGACCTGGTCGCGAACGTCGAGCACCCGCGGCGAGACGCCGCGCACCTGCACGTTGGCATCCGTGCCGGTGGATTTCAGCGGAAAAGCGGCCACCACCACGCTTTCCGGGCTGACCAGCGGTTCTGAGCCATTGCGGGCCACGCCGGGCATGTCCTCGATGACGTGGACCTGGTCGATGCTGACGGCGCTCTCCATTTCCGAAGTGGCGCCGGCGCGGCGGATGATGGCGTTGTGCGGCGAACCCGACGACACCAGCGTCGCCTTGAATCCCTTGGCCAGTGCCAGCATGGCGACGAACACCCCGACTGTGCCGGTAATGCCCAGTACCGCTACCACAGTGGAGGTCCAGCGGACGCGCAGGCTGCGCAGGTTGTATGCCAGCGGGATGGCCATGTCACACCCTCCGCAGCGCGTCCACGACGCGCAGACGCATGGCCGACCATGCGGGCAGAATTCCGGCGACCACGCCCACGGCCAGCGCGCTAAGCAATCCCAGAATTACCACCGGTGGCGCCAGATAGAAATAGGGCATGAGACCGCCGGTAGGATCGCCGCGGAGGGTGAAAAGCTTGCAGAGGGCAAGTCCAAATCCGCCACCGATGGCAGCGAGCAGAAGCGATTCGCCGAGCACGAGGGCGAGGACGAAATTGTCGGAGAAGCCGACCGCCTTCAGGACCGCCAGCTCGCGCATGCGTTCGCGCACGGCGATGGCCATGGTGTTGCCCGTCACCAGCAGCAGCGTGAAGAAGACTACGCTGCCGATGCTGACCAGCAGGAACTCGATGTTGCCGGCTTGCTTGACAAATCCGGCGGCGAAGGCTTTCTCGGTCTCGGTCTTGGTCTCCCAGGGAGAGTTGGCGAACATCTCATCGATGGCGCCGGCCACGCGGGTGGCGTTATCGGGATTGTCGATGCGCACCGTGTACCAGCCGATAAGTCCCTTCCAGTAGGCATTCTCACGCTCCTCGAGGTACTTGTAGCGGAACCAGAACTGGGTAGTGTCGTCCTGCGGCCGGCTGCCCTTATAGATGCCGCGGACGTTGAACTCCCAAGTGCCGGGAAAGATCGTGCCCTTGATGGGGACGCGGTCGCCAACCTTCCAGTGGAAACGCTTGACCAGGTCTTCTCCGACGATGGCCCCTTCGCGGTCGGCCACGAAGGCGTTCCACTGGTCTTCAGGCACGATGAACTCGGGAAACATCTGGCGATAGGTTTCGTCCTCAATGGCAAATTGGGGGAAAAAATTGCGCTCGTCCTGGTAGACACCGCCAAACCAGTTGGCATGCGTCACCAGCGTGACCCGGGAGATCTGCGCCAGCTTATCTTTGTAGGAGACGGGTAACGGCTGGATGATCGAAACCTTGTTGACCACGACTAGGCGGTTGGCGCCGGCGACTTCCAGTCCCTGGTTGAAGGCGCCGCGGACCACCGCCAGCAATCCGAACAGGAACAATGCCACCGCGAAGGAGCCCAGCGTCAGCGTGGTGCGAATCTTCTTGCGAAAGAGGTTGGCGAAGATCAGGTGGCGGTACTTCATCGGACCTCCGCCGCCTGGCCTTCGACCAGCACGCCCTTGTCCAGATGGAGAACGGTTTGCGCGCGCTGCGCGGCAATGGGATCGTGCGTGACCAGCAGCGCCGTCTTGTGGTGCTCGCGCACCAGGCGCGAGAGCAGGTCCATGACCTCGTCGGCGCTTTTGCGGTCGAGGTCGCCGGTGGGCTCGTCGCAGAGCAGGAACGTCGGGTCGGCAACGATGGCGCGCGCGATGCCCACGCGCTGCTCCTGTCCGCCAGAGAGCTGGCGGGGGTAGTGGTTCATGCGGTCGGCCAGGCCAACGATTCCCAACGCGGCCTCCACGTGCTGGCGGCGCTCGGCCTTCGAGAGCTTGGTCAAGAGCAGCGGCAGCTCCACGTTCTGGAAGGCGGTGAGCACGGGGATGAGGTTGTACATCTGGAAGATGAATCCCACGTGGCGGGCGCGCCAGGCAGTGAGCTTGCCGGCCGACATGTGCGTGATCTCATCGCCGGCCACGGTAATGCTGCCGGCGGAAGGCAGATCGATGCCGCCCAGCAGGTTGAGCAGCGTAGTCTTGCCCGAGCCGCTGGGGCCCATGAAGGCCACGAAGTCGCCAGCGTCCACGTCGAGGTTCAGCCCTTGCAGGACGTGGATCTCCTCGCTGCCGCGCTGATATTTCTTGTCCAGACCGCGCACTTGGACCAGGCTGTTGCCGTCGCCGCGACCATCGACTCTGACCATGATTTCTCCCGTATGGAGTCTTGACTTTTGGGAAGGGCACGGCTTCAGCCGTGCCACAAGAGGTACCAAAATGCGGTGAACTTCAGCCGCTGAGGTAAGCCTTTCAGGATCGACGATTACCCTCAGCGGCTAAAGCCGTTGCCACACAAAAACGACCTTACGGCACGGCTGAAGCCATGCCCTTCCCAATCACTGTCCCTGTAATTCCACCTCAGTGCTTCACATCCACGCGCTGGCCATCCTTCAGCGGCTCGCTGCCCACCACGAGGCGATCGCCATCCGCCACCCCGGCGATGATCTCCGCGTCGTTGCCCTGAGTCGCGCCCACGCGTACCGCCCGGCGTTCCACTTTGCCGTCATGGTACAGGAACACCACCGGCTGGCCATTTTCCTGGCGGACGGCATCGTGCGGCGCCAGCACCCGCGCCGCGGCTTTTGCTGCGCCCGTCTCCTCGCCCAGAAACGTGACCTTCACTCCCATGTCGGGCAGGATTCGCGGATCGAGCTTGTCGAACGAGATCCTGACCTTCACCGTCGCCTTTTGGCGGTCGGCGGTGGGAATCACGGTGCGCACGTGCGACGGAATCTTCCAGTCGGGATAGGCGTCGAGCACCGACGTCACCGGCTGTCCCGGCTCCACGCGGGCAATGTAGGACTCATTCACGTCCACCTCGACCTCGTTGGAATTCATGTCCACAATGGTGGCGATGCCGGTGCGGGTGAAGCCGCCGCCCGCCGATACCGGCGAGACCATCTCGCCCACCTGCGCATCTTTGGAGACGACAACGCCGGCAAAAGGTGCACGTACGATGCAGTTGTCCAGGTCCTGTTGCGCCACCTGGATGCGCGCTTCGGCGGCGCGCACCTGCTCGTCGGTGGACTGGATGCGCGCGCGATAGCTGTCCGCCGTGGTCCGCGCGAGGTCGAGTGCCTGCGGGCTGCTCACGCCGGCTTTCTCCAACTCCTGGGTGCGGTGCAGCTCACGATCGGCGTTGACGAGATTTACTTGCAGGTCGGCGAGCGCGGCCCAGGTTGCGTCGCGGTCGGCCTGCGCGGAAATCAGCCGCCTTTGCGCGTCGGACTCATCCAGCACCGCCAGCACCTGGCCTTCCTGCACGTGCATGCCTTCTTCGGCGTTCATCTTGACCACCCGGCCGGTGATCTTGGCGGCGACTGTGGCCCGGCGGCGCGGCGTCACGTATCCGCTGGCGTTCAGCAGCGCGACCCGCGTGTCGCCACTGGTGCTGTGAGCGGTGGCCAGTTGCACACTGGGAGCCTTCCCGATGAGAGCGAAGCCCAAGGCGAACACCAGAAAGCACACCCCGACGGCAGCGGCAACCCAGCGCAGCCACCTGCTCCCGCTGCGGGAGCGGGCGTGCTCGGCGATCTTCAGGGCCGATAAATCAGGCTCGGTCGGGCGTACAGGCATCCCCCGTCTCCCTTTCCTTAACCCAAGTTACACTCCGCACGCAGGGCTTTTCAACCCGCGCGTCGCTCCACCTTCCCGGCAAACCTGGCCCCGCCGTCACAGCCATGCGTGCGCTCCGTCCTATCTGTGCCGTCGGGCCCAGCTCACAATTAGTAAAGAAAGGCAGGTCTTCAGGGGAGGTGTGTATGCGCAGTGCGGCCTTCCTGCTTGCTCTCTGTGTAGCCGGCGCTCTCATGCTGGCTCAAACCCTTTCCAACCCCACGGTGACGGACCGTGCGACTCCTGGCGCGAATCAAATGATGCCGGCCCACCAGGCCGGAATGGGCGAGCGCATGTGGCGGCGGGCGGAGATCCGCGTGGTGCCGCTCGACCTCTATCTCGCCAACAAGGTGGAACTCGATTCGCTGCGGGTACGCGTGGAACAGGCCCAGGCCGACGCGGCCAGAATCGGAGCCGCCCGACCCGGCAGCTCGCGAACTCCTGTATCGGCAGCAGCAATTGCTGAAGGCGCTGCTGAACCTCGCCGGACGGCAGGAGTCGAATGCCGGCAAGGGCCCGGCCGTCCTCGACGTGCAGCGGCACTTGAACGAGATCGAGGGTAAGACGCAGTGCGAGGCGTGCCACACCGGCGTGGTTGCTCGGCAAACTTCAGCCCGGTAGCGCGAACGACTGGATCGCGGCGGTCTCGTCGGTCTCGACCGGGAAGAAGTGGTCAAGGCGAGTGAGCCGCAGAACATTGACCACTTTGACCGCCGGGTTGAGCAGCTTGAGCAGGCCGCCCTGCGCCTGCACGGTGGTAAAGGCACCTACCAGTTCCCCGATGCCGGAACTATCGATGTAGCTGACGTTTTTCAGGTTGACCAGGATCTTGCGCCGCCCTCGCTTCAGCAGGTCACGAATGACCTCGCCGATGACCACCGGCCGCGCACCCTCCCCGGGGTGCTCGCTACTTTCCGAATCGTGCTCCAACGCCTCGCCCAGAGTGATGGGCCCCTTCAAATCGATGAGAGTCACATCGCCGCTTTGCCGAATCTTGTATTCGAGCATGGCCAGTGTCTGCAGAAGATTGTAGCATCCGGCCCTCGCGCCGAAGCGCGTGATCAGATCAGAAGGCGATTGCGCTCGCGCGCCCTTGCATTCGGTGTTTCGTGTGAGTCCGCGCAGCGTATGTTCCACCGCTTCAGCCACAGGAACAAGATCAGAAGCCCCCACAAGTGATAGCCGAGGTTGGCTCGCCTTTCGAGGTGGTCGCGGATGACGGTCTGGATCCCCTGCCAGCGGAACAAGCCAGTCTGCGCGACCGCGGCTTCGGTCACGGTGTCGAGCAACAGCGGCTTCAAGAGGCCGCGGAACCAGTCGTGCGCTGGGATGTCGAAGCCGCTTTTTTTGCGATACAGGATGGAGCGTGGCAGCTTGCCCTTCATCAGCTCCCGGAGGATGAACTTCAGCTCCGAGCCGCGGACTTTGTAGGACTCGGGCAGGGCGGCGGCGAATTCCACGATGCGGTGGTCGAGGAACGGCGGACGCACCTCCATCGAATGCGCCATGCTCATGCGATCGACCTTGTAGAGAATGTCGTCAGGTAGGTAGTAGCGCTGGTCGAAGAGCAGGAAGCGGTCGAGGCCGTCGCCGGGTGGCAGATCGCCCAGCAGGCGGCGCATCGGCTCGGGATCGGCCTTAAGGAAGAAGGCGCGCAACTCCGCGGCGGAGAACGTGCCGTTCCAGAACACGTGCGCTTCCTCAGGCGGAAGCAATGAGCCTTCCAGAAAGCGCTTGAGCTTGTATTCGAAGCTGATCTTGTCGTCAGAAACCGGCCAGAGTTGAGCAGCGGAGGCGGCCGCGCGCCGCAGCAATGCCGGGACGGCCCGAGCCATCTGCGCGTAGCGGTCGGCGCGATAGGTGAGATAGCCGCCGAAGAGTTCGTCGGCGCCTTCGCCGCTGAGCGCCACCGTTACCTGTTGCCCGCTCATCTTGGAGAGGAACCAGACGGGGAGCGAGCCGGCATCGGCGCTGGGCTCGTCCGAGAAGTAGGCAAACTGCTGGATGGCGTCCACAAGCTCGGCCCCGGGGCTCAGGTCGAACTCAGTGTGGTCGGTGCCATAGAGGTGCGCTGCCTCGCGGATATAGCGGCTCTCGTCAAAGCTGCGCCCTTTGAAGGTGATGGAGAAGGTTTTCAGCCGCGACGGGCTCGCCGCGGCGGCGTAGTGCAGGATGGTCGAGGAATCGATGCCGCCACTGGCCCAGACGCCCAGCGGCACGTCCGACACCAGGTGTTCCTTGACCGAGCTTTGTAGCAGGGAATCGAGCTGCTGCTTGGCCTCTTCCAGCGTGGTTTGCGCGGGCAGCGGCTTGGGCGAGCAACGCCAGTAGCGCTCGCTGCGTACCTGGCCATCCTCCCAAACGAGAAAGTGTCCGGGCAGGAGCTTCACGATGTCGCGCACCAGCGTGTGCGGCGCCGGAACCCAGTTCAGGCGGAGATAGCAGTTGAGCCCGTCGAGATCGATGGTGCGGTCAACCTCGGGATGTACGAAGATGGCCTTCAGCTCGGAGGCGAAGTAGATGTCCTCGCCGCGTCGGCTGTAGTAGAGCGGCTTGATGCCCAAACGGTCGCGCGCGAGTACCAGGCGCCGGCGCGATTCCGTCCACAAGGCCAGTCCGAACATCCCGCGCAGGCGCGCGAAGCATCCGGTGTCCCACTCGAGAAACGCCCGCAGGACGACTTCCGTGTCGCTGCGGCTGGCGAAGCGGTGTCCGCGGGCCTTCAGTTCCTCGCGCACTTCGGCATAGTTGTAAATCTCGCCGTTGAAGACCAGAACGGTGTCGCCATCGTCGCTGCGCATGGGCTGCTCGCCCGAGATCAAGTCGATGATCTTCAGCCGGACGGCGCCCAGCGAGACATTGGGCGTTTCGAAAACACCCTGCTGGTCGGGGCCGCGGTGCAGCAGCGTGGCGGTGGCTTCGCGGATGCGCTCGCCGCTGGCGGGGCGGTCTTTATGCGTGAATCCGACGATGCCGCACACGAGGCGATTCTAGCAAAACGCAGCCGAACTAGCCGGTCATATATACTGACACTCTCGCCACCCCACGCGATGAAGCGCAGACTCCTCGAATACCTGGCCTGCCGGCGGTGCGGCCGCCCGTTCGCGCTGGGCGTCGAACGCGAAGAAGGTGCCGAGATTATCGAGGGCACGTTGTCGTGCCCTGGGTGCGGCGCGAATTTTGCGATCGTGCGCGGCATCCCGCGATTCCTCGCGGCAGAACTTTCGGCGGAAAAGCGCGCCACCGCGGCCGCCTTCGGCTACGAGTGGACCCACTTCTCGGAGCTGAACGAGCAGTACCGGGCGGAGTTTCTCGACTGGATCCATCCCCTCCAGCCGGAGGCCTTCCGCGACCGCGTGGTGCTGGACGCAGGCTGCGGAAAGGGCCGCCACGCCTGGCTTTCAGCGGAGTTTGGCGCGCGAGATGTGGTGGGCATCGATCTCTCGGACGCGGTCGAGGCGGCCTACCAGAACACCCGGCCACTGCCCAACGTCCACATCCTGCAAGCCGACATCTACCATCTGCCGATGCTCGCGCCTTTCGACCTGTTCTACAGCATCGGAGTGCTCCACCACCTTCCCGATCCCAAGCAGGGATTCCTCGCGCTGGTCCGCCACCTGCGGCCAGGCGGCCGCGCCGTGGTCTGGGTGTACGGCAAGGAAGGCAACTGGTGGATCGAGAAGATCGTCAACCCGTTGCGAATTCACGTCACCTCGCGCGCTCCCAAGGCGGTGACCCGCGCGCTGTCCTTCGTGCTCTCACTGCCGCTGTACGCCGCGCTCAAGCTGGTGTATGCCCCGGCGCGTAACCGTTCCCGGCTGAAGAAGCTGTTGTTTTACTCCGAATATCTCTGCGCGATTTCGAATTACTCGTTCGCCGAGAACTTCTGGAACGTTTTTGACCACCTGGTGGCGCCAACGGCCTTCTATCACAGCCGCGCCGAGATCGAGGACTGGTTCGCGGCCGCCGGGCTTTCCGAAGTGCTGATCACGCAGCGCACCAACAATAGCTGGCGCGGGACGGGAGTGAAGGAGAATTTGTAATTGGTAATTGGTAATTTGGGATTGACGACCACCACCATCAAGTACGCCATCCGGACCTACACAGCAAGGACAGATTACCAACCACAAATTACGTGATCCTAACCATCTTTCCGCCAACCTCGAGGCGGTATTGCTCACCGCGCCACGAGATCTTGTCGCTGAAAAAGCTGGCCAGCCAGAAGCCGAATCCCATTAAGTCGCGCAGGGGATAGAGCCAGCAATAGGCCAGCGAGCGCGGATCGTCGATGGCAGCCCAGCCAGCAACGATGGAAAGAAGCGCGCGATTGAAAAACGTGGCGGCGAAGAGGATCACGCCCGGCAAGAGGTTGCCCGAAGCCACCCCCGCCAGGAAGCCGAGCACACCATAAGGCATAGCGAAGGTCAGCGCCATTCCCAGGTGCCCCATGGGACGGGAATAGCGCGTGCTCTTCATCCAGCGCGTCTGATGAGCGAGCGATTGGCGCAGCGAATCGTGCAGGATGACATGGTCGATGACGTGGGGCGAGAGGATGACCTTGTAACCGGCGGCAGCGATCTCTTTGCCCAGTAGGAAATCGTCCGAGCAATAGTCGGCAAAGGTGGCGAAGCCGCCGATCTTTTGTAGCGCTTCCCGGCGCACCGCCATGGTCGGCCCGAGGGCGAACTTCATGCCTTCCAGCATCTCCGCGACCAGCACTCCCGAGGTCATCTCGACCGACATGCCCAGGGCTTCCAGGCGGGTCCACAGCCCATCCGTCGGCTTGCCGCGGTAGACGGTGGTCACGCAGCCGACGCCGGGCTCGAGCAAGGCCGGAATCAAATGCCGAAGGTAATCGGGCGCGACCTCGACGTTGCTGTCGCTGATGACCAGGTGATCGAAACTGGCTTCGCCCAACATCTCCGCCAGCGACCAGCACTTCGCGTTCGGCCAGGGCGGGTCGCCGGACGTGACCAGCTTGACCGAAACCTGCGGGTAGATCCGCATCAGTTCATGAACGATCGCGAGGGCGGGATCGTCGCCAGTGCGGGCGCCGAAGATGATCTCGAATCGCGGGTAGTCGAGGCGGAAGAAGCTCTGCAGGCTGTCCCGGAGGTGCGGTTCGATTCCGTGTACGGGCTTGAGCAACGTAACCGGCGGGGGCTCGGCGCCGCCGGCGGCCAGGCGTTTTCTGCGGAAACGCAACACCGCCCACCCGACCAGCAGGAGATAGAAGGTCGAGCTGAGCAAGCCAGCCAGCGCCACGACCATCAGTGCGCGTGCGACCATGCGTGAGGTCTCGATTCGGATTGTAAATGCTGGCGAGGATGGTGTCGGCAACTCTTTCTCGCTGTCCGAGGCGAGGCCCACTCCGGCTTGGACGAATTCCCCGGTTGGAGTTTCCATGCGCCGTCCTGTAGGCTGCGGAACGCATGTTCGCCTCCCGCACTGGATGGGCGCTCGCGCCCAACCGCTTCTCCACTGCGCTCGATCGCCATCGGGCCTCGGGCAGGGAAGCGCTCGACCTGACGGAGTCGAACCCGACGCGCTGCGGCTTCGTTTACGATCAGTCGCTACTTTCGGCGCTCGCGGACCGGCGCGGCCTCGCCTACGATCCCCATCCCAACGGCCTGCGCGCCGCGCGGGAAGCGGTGTGCGGCTATTACCGGCAGCGCGGCGCGGAGATCCATCCAGAGCAGGTAGTCCTCACCGCCAGCACTTCCGAGGGATACAGCTTCATCTTCCGCCTGCTGTGCGATCCTGGCGACGAGGTGCTGGTGCCCGCGCCCAGCTATCCGCTCTTCGAGTTCCTGGCGTCGATCCATGATGTGAAACTGGTCTCATATCCGCTGCTCTACGACCATGGATGGCAGATCGATCTGCATGGGCTCGCCGAAGCACTGAGTTCGCGGACCCGCGCCATCCTGGTGGTTCACCCCAATAATCCGACGGGCTCGTTCGTGAAGCTGGCAGAGATGGAGATTCTTGATGAGCTCTGTCGGGAGCGGGGGCTGGCCCTGGTGGCCGACGAGGTGTTTCTCGACTACGCGCATGACGGCATCGCCCGGCCGAGCTTCGCGAGTCCGCGCCAGGCGCTGACCTTCACGCTAAGCGGGATCTCGAAAATCTGCGCGCTGCCGCAGATGAAGCTGGCGTGGATCGTCGCCAGCGGCGCACCGGAGCTGGCGCGAGAGGCGCTGGCGCGGCTGGAGGTCATCGCTGATACATACCTGTCGGTCAGCACGCCGGTGCAGCTTGCGTTGCCGGATTTCCTCGCGCGGGACGACGAGATCCAGCGGCAGGTGAAGGAACGGGTGGCAGCGAACTTGGCCGAACTCGGCCGCCAGCTCGCGGAACAGAAATCAGTTCGCCGGCTGGAAGTTGAGGGTGGCTGGTACGCCGTCTTGCGCGTGCCGGTGACGCGCTCGGATGAAGAACTGGCGATCGCGCTGCTCGACGAGCAGTCGGTCGTCGTCCATCCAGGACATTTTTATGATTTTCCTGGGGAAGGGTATTTGGTGGTCAGTCTGATCACGCCGGCGGAGGTGTTCGCCGAGGGGATGAGGCGGGTGCTCGGAAGCTTCTGAGCGGATTTGGGTGTACCGCTAGAGGAGCGGCTAGTGGAGTGAAATGGCAATTTCGCGCAAGTTATCAAGACAGCAACAGACTGTTCGGTAGGGGAGGCAGGTTAGAGCCGCGCCCGTCGTCACGGAGGGACGTGATCTGCGTCACGGCGGCATGCACGCGCCCGTGGTTGACTTAAGTCAAGTTGGATGTGAAGTATGCGGCGCATGTATCCAAGTCTCGTGCTTGTCATCACCCTGCTGATGCTTGCCGCACCGGTAACCGCCTTGGCCAATTGTGGCGAGGAGCATTTCCGCTGCTGCGGCATGAGCCCAGCCAAAACGGGAATGACGGTGGTTTCCTGCGTAGCCACGAACCCATGCTACGACACCCGGGCAGAGCGCCAGGATGGCCCCGATGTGCAGGCGATCTCGGCGGTCGCGCAACGCGCTCGGGCAGAGGCGCCGGTCGTACGCGCCGTGCCTGATCCACCATTCTTCGCAGAATTCCCTTTGCAACTCCCTGACGCGGAAACACAGCCGCTTCTCTGCACTTTTCTGATCTAGCCCGCCTCTCTCTCGTCCTCGCAAATGAGTTCGCGTGCAGCTCTGCTGCACGCCGCTCGAGTCACGGCATTAACCCAACGCAACGTTGCTGATGATCGTCGGGAGATATGGGCGACGCGTTTCCCGAAGACGACAGCAGAAGGAGACAGCGATGAAATACTGGAAAATCTTCGTGGTGTTGCTGGCAGTGCTGGCCACCGCGTCCATCATGTACGCCCAGCGGAAATCTTCCACGGCGTCACGGCCGGAATCGCAGCCGAGCGCGGTCGCAACCAGTCAGTACTGGGGCTGCCCTATGTGGGGACGGTCCGGCGGCGGAGGACAGGCAGCGAGCAACTCGTCAGTGCCTTATGGTCCCGGAATGATGTATGGCGGGCGGGGACAGTACGGACCGATGGGTCCTGGCAATGGGCGGTGGAGGTCCGGCCAATATGGACCGATGGGACCGGGCATGATGTATTACGGCCCGGCGCAGTCAGCCCAGGGTCAATCCGGCACGGCCAAGACCGACAACAACAAGCCGAGCGGCCAGTCTGCGCCGCCTTCGGCTAACTAATCACGGACACTGCGGGGGCAGCCTGCCTGGCCGTCCCCGTTATTTTTGCCGATGGAGAGCTCCGAAGTATTTGGAAGCCGGGACGGAGACCGTTCTCGCCACTGATATCGCCGCGTGTCACTAGCGTGAATGGCGCTTGAATTGAGAAAAAGATCTGCCGCCTCGCATTCATTCGCTATAGCGACCCAGAATGAACGGATTCGTCTCCCGCTCTTCGCCGATAGTGGTCAGCGGGCCGTGGCCGGGGACCACAACCGTCTCGTCCGGTAGGGACATCACCGGGCCTTTTAGCGAGTGCATGATCTTCTTGAAGTTGCCGCCGGGCAGGTCGGTGCGGCCGATGCTGCCAGCGAACAGCGTGTCGCCGGCGATTAGCTTCTGTTCTGGAGCGAAGTAAAGGCAGACGCTGCCTTCGGTGTGTCCGGGTGTGTGCATCACCGCCGCTCTGAGGTTCCCCACGCCCACCACATCGCCCGCGGAGAGGTCCTGGTCGATATCGATCTTGCCCGGAGGCGCCATGCCCAGCCAGGCCGCGACCTGGTCGGCGGTCTTCAGCAGGTCGTAGTCGTTCTGGTTGAGCAGGACGGGCGAGCCGGTGAGCCGCTTCAGCTTCATGGCTCCGCCGACGTGGTCGATGTGTCCGTGGGTGACGACGATCTGCTTCACCGTCAGGCCGTGCCGGCGGACGATGGCCATGATCTCGTCGATGTCATCGCCGGGATCGATGACCATGGCTTCGCGGGTGGTCTCGTCGCCGATGACGGAGCAGTTGCACGCCAGCGGCCCGACGGGAAAAATCTCGTGGATCATGGAATCATCATACCGAATCGGGTCATCGGGCGATCGGGTCATCGGGTGATTTGAGGGCAGAACGGGCCAAGAGCCAAAAGCTAGCGGCTAGGAGCTGGAGCCGTTGGCTGCCCCTCGGGCTTGGGCGCTTGCTGTTGGACGGGCTGGCTCTTGGTCTGGCTGGGCTTGATGTTGCCCAGCACCGAGCCGCCGGTGGAGCGGCGCGAGGCGATGATGGAGAGCGTGATGGAAGTGATCATGAACAGAACGGCCGACCAAACCGTGGCACGCGACAACACCGTGGCCGAGCCCCGCGGGCCGAAAGCGGTCTGGCTGCCCATGCCGCCGAAAGCGGCGGCCACGTCGGCGCCGCGCCCGCTCTGCAATAGCACCACGATGATCAGGAAGACGCAAATCAGGACGTGAATAGCGGTTAGAGCTGCAACCCACCACATGTCGGATCAGATTGGGACGCGTCGGGCGCCCCTGCCTTTCTTCATATTTGCGGAGGGTTGGATGGTGCGGAAGGCGGGACTTGAACCCGCATGCCTCGCGGCGCCACCCCCTCAAGATGGTGTGTCTGCCAATTCCACCACTTCCGCAGTCGGACAAAACTCTCCGCGTGCGCGAACACGCGCCCTGCAGTGAGGGCAATTGGGATTATACCAAAGGCGCATCCCCGGCCCCGGGGCAGCTGACCCGATCACCCGATGATCCGACCCGATCCTAATACTTCACAATCGCCGCGAACGATTTGGGATCGAGACTGGCGCCGCCGACCAGCGCTCCATCGATCTCGCTCTCTGACATCAGGGCCTTGGCGTTATCCGGCTTGACGCTGCCGCCATAAAGGATGCGCATGTTCTCCGCAACTGCCTTGCCCAGGGCTTTGGCGGCTTCGGCGCGGATGACGGCGTGCGCCTCGGCAGCGAGCTGCGGAGTCGCTGTCTTGCCGGTGCCGATGGCCCACACCGGCTCGTAGGCGATCACCAGCTTGCGCGCCTCTTCGCCGGAGACGCCGCTTAGACCGCGCTCGCACTGGCGGCGCAAGACCTTTTCGGTCAGCCCGGATTCGCGCTCCGCAAGAACCTCGCCCACGCATACGATGGGCGTGAGCCCGGCCGCGAGCGCCGCTTGCAGCTTGCGGTTAACGGCGTCGTCGGTTTCGCCGAAATACTGGCGCCGCTCGGAGTGGCCGATGATGACGTGCGTGCATCCCACCGCCACCAGCATGCCGGCCGAGACCTCGCCGGTATAAGCGCCTTCTTTTTCCCAGTGCAGGTTCTGCGCGCCCGCGCCGATCGATTGCCCGGCCAGCGCCTCGACCACTGCCGGCAGGCAGACGAAGGGCGGACAGATCGCGATCCCGTCGCGCGTGTGCCCCTCAACCATCGGGAGGAAAGCGCGCAGGAACTCCTGCGCCTGTCGCGGCGTCTTGTACATTTTCCAGTTGGCGGCCATCAGTTTTTTGCGAGCCATCTTCACCTCATGTTCAGAACCTGGGAATAAGCCTGGAGCGCGGCGTCATCGAAGACCACGAAGCGCACGGTGTTGACGTTCTTCGTGCGCGAGAGAGCCTCACGAACGGTTCCGACTGCGACCTGGGTTGCTTCGCCCAAGGGATAGCCGAAGATACCGGTCGAGATTGCCGGGAAGGCGATACTCCGGAGCCCAAGCTCGTCGGCCACGCGGATGGACTCGCCGTAGGCACTGGCCAGCGCTTGCGGCTCACCATTCAAGCCGCCCGACCACACCGGACCCACAGCATGGATCACATAACGGGTCGGCAGGTGTCCGCCGCCGGTCGCGACCGCGTGTCCGGTCGCAACCGGGCCACGCTCGGTGCGCAGCTTGCGGCACTCTTCCGCGATGGCGGGGCCGCCCGCGCGGTGGATCGCGCCACAGACACCGCCGCCCGGCAGCAGGTCGGAATTGGCAGCATTGACGATGGCGTCCGTGTTTTCGCGGGTGATGTCGCCCTGGACGAGCTCAATCGTTTTGCCGGGGGCGAGATCGATGCGGATTGGAGCATTCATGCGGGCATGAGACGGAAAAACATAGATCCCTCACTGCGCTCGGGATGACGGCAGCGGCCCTTCGACTTCGCTCAGGGCTCGGCCTCGCGTTGCTCGCCCTCAGCTTTCTCGCGCTCGCCAAACGGCGTCACTTATTCGTTAGTGCTTCCACTCCCGGCAGCTTCTTGCCTTCCAGAAACTCCAGCGATGCCCCGCCGCCGGTGGAGATGTGCGTGATCTTATCAGCCACGCCAGCCTTGTGCACCGCGGAAACCGAGTCGCCGCCGCCGACAATCGAGATCGCCGGACGGTTGGCCGCCACCGCACGCGCAATGGCGTCGGTGCCGTGTGCGAACGGTTCCTGCTCGAAGACGCCCATCGGCCCGTTCCACACGATGGTGCTGGCGGTTTCAATCTGCTCGGCGAACAGCGCCACTGTCTTCGGTCCGATGTCGAGGCCCATCTGCCCGGCAGGAATCGCATGCCCTTCCGCGACGATGTGGGTCTTGGCGTCGGGCGCGATCTTGCTGGCCACAACGTGGTCCACCGGCAGCAGGAACTTGATGCCGCGCGTTTTGGCTTGGTCGAGCAGCTTGTGGGCGAGATCGAGTTTGTCCTTCTCGACCAGCGAATTGCCCACCTCCATGCCACGGGCCTTCAGGAACGTGTAGGCCATGCCGCCGCCGATCAGCAGCGCGTCCACCTTGTCAATGAGGTTTTGGATGACGAGGATCTTGTCGCTGACCTTGGCCCCGCCGAGGATGGCGACGAACGGGCGGCCGGGATGATGCAGCGCCCGGCCCAGATACTCGAGTTCCTTCTGCATGAGCAGTCCCGCCGCCGACTTCTTGACGAACTTGGTGATGCCGACCGTGGAAGCGTGGGCGCGATGCGCCGTGCCGAAGGCGTCGTTCACATAGTAGTCGGCCAGCTTGGCGAGTTCGTGCGAAAAGTGCGGGTCGTTGGCCTCCTCTTCGGCGTGGAAGCGCAGGTTCTCGAGCAGCAGGGTATGGCCTTTCTCCAGCTTGGTCGCCATTTCCTCGGTCTGCATGCCGATGCAGTCGGTTGCGAAGCCCACGTTGATGCCGCGGCCGATACGCGTATCCAGCAGGTTGCGCAGCCGCTCCGCCACTGGCTTCAGGCTCATCGCGGGATTGGGTTTGCCCTTGGGCCGCCCGAGATGCGACGCCAGCACCAGCCGAGCATGATGGCGGACGGCGTATTCGATGGTGGGCAGCGTTTCCGCGATGCGGGTGTCGTCCATGACGCGGCCGCTCTCGTCGAGCGGGACATTAAAGTCCACCCGCATGAAGACACGCTTGCCGTCGAGGTCGAGGTCTTTGATGGAAAGCTTCGTCATGATCGGGTCATCGGGTGATCGGGCCATCGGGTGATTGATTTGCATCGGGTTCAATGACCCGATGATCCGATCTCCCGATCAGCCGACCAATCCTCACAGTCCTTTGCTGCCGAGGTAGTTGATCAGGTCGCGCACCCGGCAGGAGTAGCCCCACTCATTGTCGTACCAGGAGATGACCTTGACGCAATTGCCGGCGACCACGCGGGTCATCGGCGCGTCCACGATCGAGGAGTAGGGATTCCCGCGGAAGTCGGTCGAGACCAGTTCTTCTTCTTCATATCCCAGATAGGGCGCCAGGCGACCGCTCGCCGAGGCCTTCTTCATGGCCGCGTTCACTTCCTCCGCCGTGGTTTCCTTCTCCACGAATACCACCAGGTCCACTACCGAAACATTGGGCGTGGGTACGCGCATAGCGAAGCCATCCAGCTTGCCTTTCAGCTCCGGGATCACCAGGTACACGGCCTTAGCGGCGCCGGTGGTGGTGGGGATCATGTTGACCGCTGCCGCCCGCGCCCGCCGCAGGTCCTTGTGCGGGAAATCGAGGATCACCTGGTCGTTGGTGTAGGAGTGGATGGTGGTCATGGTTCCGCTCTGGATGGTGAAGTTGTCATGCACCACCTTGGCGATGGGAGCCAGGCAATTCGTGGTGCAAGAAGCGTTGGAGATGATGTGGTGCTTGGCCGCATCGTACTTGTCTTCGTTGACGCCCAGCACGATGGTGATGTCCTCGTTCTTCGCCGGCGCCGAGATGATCACCTTCTTCACCGTACCGCGCAGGTGCTTTTTGGCGTCGTTGGCGTCGGTGAAGCGGCCGGTGGACTCCACCACCACCTGCGCGCCCAGCGACGCCCAGTCCAGCTTCGCCGGATCCTTCTCAGAAAAAACGCGGATGCTGCGATTGTCCACTTGTATGCAGTCCTGGCCGTGGGTGATTTTGTTGGGCAGGTTGCCGAGGATGGAGTCGTACTTGAGCAGGTGCGCCAGCGTCTTGGGGTCGGTGAGGTCGTTGACGGCGACGAATTCCAGGTTCTTGTCCGTCAGCGAAGCGCGCAGGATGTTGCGTCCGATGCGGCCGAACCCGTTGATCCCTACTTTGATAGCCATGGTTCCTCCGGCGTGCGAACATGAAGATCGGAAGTGCTGCGATGCAAACTAGAAATCGTAGCATAAAAGCCGCTCTTGGCTTTTGGCTGTTGGCTCCGAAAACCGCTCTTGGCTCTTGGCGGTTGGCTTTTGGCATTTGGTCCGGTTCTCATTTGGGACAGCTCAACGACCATCATCGGCAGAAGCCAAAAGCTAAGAGCCAAGAGCTAACAGCCGGAGAGCTACGAGCCAATAGCCAAAAGCTGCCTTTCTGTGTTACACACGCAGCATGCGGAAATGGATGAAAGAGCGTCTGCGCCGCAAACGCAAGCCGGCCGCTGCTGTGGACTCAGAATCGACCGGCAAGGTAGGGCAGAAGCGCCCTGCCGGCGAAGCGCAACCGTTGCAGC
The DNA here is from genome assembly GCA_963808725.1 of uncultured Acidobacteriota bacterium. Lineage (GTDB taxonomy): Bacteria > Acidobacteriota > Terriglobia > Terriglobales > Acidobacteriaceae > JAHFUA01. Next base: position 972,892 of record CAWEGO010000001.1, read on the forward strand.
CGGATTATCACGAGGCCTTCGAACCCCAAAAAGCGCCCGTACACGCGCCCGCGCCGCTTCCACCTCCGCCCGGGCCCAAAATCAAGCTCCCGGAGTCGCGTCCCGAGCCCCGCATCGAAGTCGAACTGCAGCCGGAATCTCCCGCCACGCCGCCGGCGCCGGCTTCAGAAGCCATCGGGCACGCGCCGCAGCGGAAGCCCAAGGGAGTGGTGGTGCTGGCCATCGGCCTGCCCGGATCGGGAAAAACCACATGGTTCGGGCGGCGCGGGGTCACGCCGCTTTCCAGCGACATGCTGCGCAGCGTGTTGTTCGACGACGTAGAGGAGCAGCGCTACCAGGGGCTGGTGTTTTCCACCTTGCGGTCGCTGCTGCGCGCACGCCTTATCGCCCGCATGCCGTGGAACTACGTGGACGCCACCAACCTCTCCCCGCGCGAGCGCCGCCAGTGGATCCACATGGCCCGCGGCTTGGGCTACGAGGTGCACGCCGTCTTCTTTGATGTTCCGCTGGAAGTCTGCCTGGAGCGCAACCGGCGCCGCGAGCGTGTCGTCCCCGAGGACGCCCTCCGGCGCATGGCCGCCAAGCTCCGTCCGCCCACCTTCGAAGAAGGGTTCAGCAAAATCGTGGTGGTGCGGGTGAAGCGAAAGGATGGCGAGGGCGGCGAGGCGGAAGCCTCCGACGCCGAGTAAGCAGCAGAGGCTCCTCTCCCGTCGTCACTTCAAGTACTGCCAGCATTTCCTTGAAGGCGGGGCCGCTCGAGGTGCGCAGCAGCTCGTAGATCATCATTTCCGTCGAGGAAATGACGGCGCCGGCGGCGCGCATGCGGTCGAGGCCGATCTTCCAGTTCCACTCCCTGCGCGAGCTGACGGCGTCCGAGGCCACGTGAACGAGGTAGCCGCTGTTGAGCGCGCCCAACACCGTTTGCGTGACGCAGATGTGCGATTCCATGCCGCACACCAGCAGGGTATTGCGGTCGCCGGGCAGCGCCTTGGCGCGGGCACAATAGGCGTCGTTGTTGAAGCAGCCGAATTCGTTCTTCTCCAGCGGCGCGGTCTCTGGCAGCAACGAGGCGATCTCGGGAATGGTCGGCCCCAGCCCTTTGGAATACTGCGTGGAGAGCAGCACCGGCAGGCCCAGGATCTTGGCTAGGCGGATCAGCAACTGCGAGTTGCGTACCATCCGCTCCTTCTCGAAGATGGGCGGCAGCAACTTTTCCTGGATGTCCACTACAGAGAGCGCGCAGTGGCGCGCTTCGAGCGGAATGCGGGCAATCTCTGTGGTGTCCGCCGGGAGAGTAGGGTGAGCAGTGGAAACCATGGCGCCTCCTGACAACAAATGGCAGCGATCGAGTGCTTCATTCTACACGCCCGCGCATCATGGGTATGGCAACCGCGGATACCGAGGCCACAATGGGAAGCCTTTTCGGCGAGTTCCGCGAGGCTCGGGTTGACCACGTTGCGGAAGGGCAATAGAATCAAAGCGACGGCGGCCCGCGCCTGCGCGGCCGTTTGCGCCGTTGCGCTGCCCCCTCGTTCAATGGTAGGACAGCTGACTCTGGATCAGCATATCGGGGTTCGAATCCCTGGGGGGCAGCCAAGATGTCAGCAAGCCAATCCTTTCATAACCGCGAAAATACCAGACATTTCTTGACGGTCAGCTGACATTGAGAGACACTGGTAGACAATCAGCGACAGCCTATTGCTGACATGATGCTGACATGACATAAGGAGTCCGGTCCGGCCGGCTGTATAGGCCGGATGTGGCCGTCCGAGCCAGTGGCCACGAACCAGCGGCAAAAAGGCGGAAACAGAGGTCTACCGTGTGTCCGCTGAATGCAAAATTGCTCGCCAAGCTGAGGCGACAGCCACCGAAATCGGGCCGCACACTTACCTACGACATGCAGGTACCAGGAGCCGGGGAACGAACCCCCGGCTTTGGCGTTTATGTGACCGCCGCTGGGGTGGTCTCCTTTTTCTTGGACTATCGCACCGTCCACGGTAGGCAACGGCGGCACACTATTGGCCGGTGGGAGCAGGGCGGGATGACCGTGGCCCAAGCACGGCAGGAGGCCAGCCAATTGCGCATGGAGATCGGCAAGGGACTGGACCCGGTAGCGTCGAAGGAGCAGACTCGCACTGCTCCGACAGTGGCCGAGCTGGCAGATAAGTACCTGAAGGGCGCGGAGAGGCACAAGCGCCCCTCCAGCCTGCGGAACGACAGGCAGATGATGGACAACATTATCCTGCCGGAGTTGGGGAAGCGGCAGGTCGCGGCGGTGACGAAGCGCGACCTCGAATCCCTGCATGATGCCTTCCACGACCGCCCGTTTCGCGGCAACCGCGTGTTGGCCCTGTTGTCCAACATGTTCGCGCACGCCGTGGAGTGGGGGTGGCGCACCGACAATCCAACCAGAGGGATCAAGCGACACCAAGAGGAGAAGCGGGAGCGGTGGCTTAGCGGTGATGAACTGCAGCGGGTGCTGGTGGCACTGGATGAATACCCCGACCAGTTGGCGGCCGATGCCATCCGCCTGCTGATGTTCACGGGGGCAAGGGAAGGGGAAGTGCTGCGGGCCACGTGGGACCAGTTCGACCTGGAGCGCGGGATTTGGACGATGCCTTCGCACCATACCAAGCAGAAGCGCACCGAGCACATCCCCCTGAACCGTGCGGCCGTGGCGGTACTCAAGCGCATGTCTGAGTCTAAGCGTAGCCTGTACCTGTTTCCGGGAGAGAACGGGGATGGACCGAGAGTCACGCTGCGCCGGCCGTGGGTTCAGGTGTTGAAGCGGGCGGGCCTGGTGAACGTGGAAGAGATCCAGGGCAAGCGCCGGCGGGTGGTCAAACGGTACCGGCCGGCAGTCAGGCTCCATGACTTGCGGCACACCTTCGCCAGTCACCTCGTGTCGGCGGGCGAATCGCTCCAGATCGTGGGCAAGCTGCTCGGTCACACACTGGCATCCACGACACAGCGGTACGCCCACGTGGGTAGTGTCCTAATTTGCCGTTCTCACTATTGAATTAGGACACTACCCCCACGTGGCTGACCGCGCATTTCGCCACGTTTTGTGCAATAGTACTGTCCCGCCATTTCCTGCATGGTGTGTAAGTTCCGCCGCGAAGTTGCGATGGAATTGGTTGGCCACCGGGGCCTAGAAGCTCTCCGGACATATACGCACATTTCGTGCGGAGCGCGACCGCATCGACCAAGCTATTTTGGCACTTGAAGCCGTTAACTAGACTGGCTCTTCCAGGAACGTTCCGCCCTCACACGTTCAGAACCGGAATCGGCACCGCGCAAATGATTCCGTAGCCGTGGGTCCGCAGGTGACCGCCATAAGGGTAGCACCCGGTGACCAGCAAATCCGCCTTCGTCTGCTCCGCAGCTTGGCTCAGCACCTTGGGCACGTTACCACTACCGATGAATACATTTGCCTTGATGCCCGTGTCTTGCTGGAGCTTGGCCATTTACTGGGAAGCGTTGCTGACGAGCGCCTCTTTCCACCTTTGATCGACGTAGCTGCCGCCGGGCCCCCACAACTCCACCCCGGCAGTGACGTTAGCGAGCGTAAGACGAGCACCAAATTCGGCGGTCATTTGGGCGGCCCACGACACAGTTATGTCACAACGGGGGCCGAACTCGACCGCGCACAGGACGTTGCGGATGGCAAACTTCTGCACTGGCGATTCTTGCACGTGCGCACCGGTCCAAACTGGGCACTCGGTCTCGTGTAACACTTTTGCTGTCACAGAGCCCAGAAGAAACTGGTAGAACGTGAAGCTATGTGACGACATCATGATCAGGTCGGCTTTTTCCTTCTGAGCCATCTGCACAATTGCCACGGCCGCGTCGCCTTTAACCAACCTGCGCTGAATGGTAAGGCCATCAAGCTCCGACCCGAGAGAGTGGTCCTGCTGTTTCTGGGCCTGTCTAATGATCGCCGCGAGCAAGTCCCAGCTAGCCAGCTCGCGGCTGTCCTCCGGCACACCGGCGGCATGGCTCCGCGCGGTCACGACGTGCAGCATCACGATCGCAGAATGGAAATGGCGCGCCAATGTCGCTGCCTGATGAATCACATCCAGTGAAGCAACCGGGAAATCAACCGGCAAAAGAATTTTCTTAATATTCAGCATCGCGCAAAAGCCCTTGAATCAAAATATCCCTCACCCTCTTCCTTAGTCGGAGTTTCGATTTCTGACTCTCGCACATCGTATGCTCCTCCTGCCTTGGACACAGCCAATCTACCATCCAGATGGCCGGAAACGATCCTCCAGCATCAGCTCCATCCTCCAGCCTCATGGCAGGGCGGCAAAGGACCAACAAGCCGATCAGAACAATGGGCGACGAAGCTAGGATGATCCATTCTCGCATACAGGATGTTTGGCATGATCAGGGTCTCCAAACAGGAGGCAACATGGGCGGAAAACCAACGCGTAAAACGAGCCGCAGAAGAGAACTGGCACGAAGATACCGCCCGCCGACGAACGAAGCGCCAGGAGTCCATTTTATTATGGCGCTTGGGTGACCAGTTGCGCCGGCGATGGGATCTGCGAGGCGTCCCAACCCCCGCCCAGCGCCTCGATCAACCCGGCGCTGGCCGTCATCTGCTGAATGCGAAGAGTTACCGCTGTTTCCTGGTTGGAGAGCAATGAAGTTTGCGCGGTAATCACGTTCAGGTAAGGATCGATTCCTAATTTGTAGCGATCCGTGGCCAGCGCGAGGTTTCTTTCCGCCGATTTGACCGCCGCGTCCTGATATTGAATCTCCACAGACAGGATCCGCAGCGACGCGAGGTTGTCTTCCACCTGTTGAAAAGCGGTTAAGACCGCCTGGCGATAGTTGGCCACTGTGGCGTCGTACTGTGCCCTGAATTGCATGACCGTAGCCCGGCGCAGCCCCGCGTCAAAGAGGGTTTCCGCGGCCGCCGGGCCGATGGAGAAAAAGCGGCTCGGCCAGGTGAACCAATTCCCAATCGAGGTGCTTTCGAGTCCTGCCGCTGCGCTTAATGTAACCGTCGGAAAGTAGGCCGCTCGCGCGATGCCAATCTGCGCGTTGGCCTGAGCCACCAGGCGCTCGGCGGCGGCGATATCGGGACGCCGCTCCAGAAGCGCGGAAGGCACGCCGAAGGGAATCGCCGGCGGGCTTGAGTTGAGAGGTTCAACCGGAATGGAGAACGTCGACGCCGGCTGGCCGGTCAGCATGGCGATGGCATGCTCAAATTGCGCCCGTTGGATGCCAAGAGCGGCATCCTGCGCCTGCGTGGCTTCCAGTTGAGTCTCGGCTTGCGCGACGGCTTCCTCCGAGTCGATGCCTGTGTCGTACAGAGCCTTCGTCAGATCGAGGGTCTGTTGAAAAGCGATCACCGTCGCATCCAATAACTGCTTAAGCGCGTCTTGCCCGCGAAGTTGAAAGTAATCCATAGCAACTTCGGCCTGGACTGTGAGGCGTGTGTTCTCAAGATCCGCCGCGCTGGCCTGTGCTCCGTAGGCCGCCGATCTCACAGTATTCCGGATACGGCCGAACAGGTCCGGCTGCCAGGTGGCATCAAAGGGGAGCGTGTAGTCAGTAAAGGTACCCGTCGACGAAGATTGGGAAGAGGAACCTTCAGTTCGGCCGGCGGATACTGTGGCCGACGGCCGTTGCACAGTAATGGCCGGGTTAGCCGTCACCGTAGGGAAAAGCTGCGATCGAGCTTCCTTGACCAGGGCGCGCGCAGCCAGAAAGCTTGCCGCAGCGGCTGCGATGTTCTGGTTGGAAACATTGACCTTCTCTTCCAACGCATTCAACTGAGGATCGTTGAAAATCTCCCACCATTTGCCGCGAAGCGTATCATCCTTCGGCTGCGCCACCTTCCAGCCTTCTGTATTTTTGAAATCAGCGGGGGTAAGTTCTTTGTATGCCGCAGGAGTTTCCGCGGATGGTCTGTGGTACTTGGGGCCGACCACGCACCCTGCCAGAAGGCAAAGGGTCACGGCAAGGCAGATTGTGACTCCTGGGCGGAAAATAGTCATGGTCAAAATGCGTTCCATAACGACTCGAATTAATCGGCAGTGCTGGGGGCGGGCCCAGGCTGAATGATGTCGTGCTGTCTTCCCTGCATGCGCAGCCGCAGCCGGTCGAGCGTCAAATATACGACCGGCGTTGTGTAGAGCGTGAGCATCTGGCTCACGATCAGCCCGCCCACAATCGTGATGCCCAGAGGCCGGCGGAGCTCAGACCCTGTGCCACTCTCCAGCGCCAGCGGCAGAGCACCAAACAGAGCGGCCATCGTCGTCATCAGGATCGGACGAAAGCGCAGCATGCAGGCTTCAAAAATCGCATCGGCGGTGCTTTTCCCCTCCTGACGTTCCGCCAAAAGAGCGAAATCGATCATCATGATGGCATTCTTTTTCACGATTCCGATCAACAGCACGATGCCGATGATGGAGATGATATTCAAATCCTGTTTGAAGAGCATCAACGCCAGCATTGCGCCTACGCTCGCCGACGGCAAAGTCGAGATGATCGTCAGCGGATGCACCAGGCTTTCATACAAAATACCGAGAACGATGTAAACCGCCAGCAGCGCCGTCAGAATCAGCACGGGCTCGGTGCTGAGGGACTGCTGGTACGCCAGCAGTGTGCCGGCAAAAAAGCCTTGAATCGTGGACGGTGTGCCCAGCCGCTGTTGCATCTGGCTGATGCGCAAAGTGGCATCGCTCAAAGACACATTCGGCGCCAGGTTAAATGACACAGTAACCGAGGGAAATAAGCCCGTATGGTTGATGGCGAGCGGGGTGGTGTTGGTTTGGCCCTTGGCCACCGTGAGCAGCGGAATATCGCCGCTGCTGGACGTATGCAGGTACACGTCTTTCAATCCTTCCGGGCTTTGCCAATACTGAGGAGCGACTTCCAAAACCACGTAATACTGATTTAGCTGGGTATAGATGATGGACACTTCCGATTGGCCGAAGGCGCTGTATAAGGTTGAGTCCAGTGACTGTACGGTAAGGCCGAGTTTTGCCGCAGTGACGCGGTCATAGGTCATCAACTCCTCAAGCCCGCCATTCTGCTGGTCTGAATTCACGTCCTGCAGGCCGGGCAGGCGCTTCATCTCACTCAGCAGAACAGGGCCCCACTTAAAAAGGTCCTGTACGTTGTCGGATTGGAGAGTGTACTGATACAGCGCATTACTGGAGCGGCCGCCGATGCGCAGATCTTGTGAGGCTTGGAGGAACGCGGAGGCCACCGGCAGACGGTTCAATTGGGGGCGCAGGCGGTTGATGATCTGAACGGCACTGACCTTACGTTCCGCGAGCGGCTTGAGAGCAATGTAGATGGAGCCGGTATTGGTCGCGCTGTTGCCGCCGGTAAACGCAATTACGTTCGCCACCGCAGGGTCATTCTTGATCACGCCGACGATCTGCTGAATGGAATCGTTCATCGCTGAGAAGGACGAATCCTGCGGCCCTTGTACTCCGCCGGAGATCGCTCCCGTGTCCTGCTGCGGAAAAAAGCCCTTCGGTATCTTCATCACCAGCACGGCATTGAGCGCAATGGTGAGGAAGAGCACGATCAGCGTGAGGACCGGATGGTCCAGCACCCAATGCAGGCTGCGCCGATACAGCGACAGCACCCAGTCAAAGAACTTTTCGCTGGCCAGGTAGATGCGTCCGTGCTTTTCCGCGCGCACGTTCCTCAGCAGGTAGGCGCACATCGTCGGGGTCGTGGTCAGCGAGACGATCATGGAGACGAGGATGGCCGTCGAGAGGGTGACGGCGAACTCGCGGAAAAGACGGCCAACGATTCCGCCCATCATCAGAAGAGGGATAAAAACGGCGATGAGCGAAATGCTGATGGAGAAGACGGTAAAGCCGATTTCCTCCGCGCCCTTCAGCGCTGCCGCAAAGGGCTTCATGCCGCCTTCCAGATGGCGCGCGATATTCTCCATCACCACGATGGCATCATCCACCACAAATCCGGTGGAAATGGTCAGGGCCATCAGCGAAAGATTGTCGAGGCTGTATCCGAGGAGATACATCACGGCGAAGGTGCCGATGAGCGAGACCGGCACCGCGATAGCGGGAATGAGCGTGGCGCGGAGATTGCGCAGGAAGAGAAACACCACGACGATAACCAGGCCGATGGAAACCACCAGCGTCCTCTCCACGTCGCTGACCGAGGCGCGGATCGTCGTGGTGCGATCCAGAACGATGGTGGTATCGATGCCCAGCGGAATGGTTGCCTGGATAAACGGAAGTTGCGCGCGTATGCGGTCGACCGTATCAATGATGTTGGCGCCGGGTTGGCGGAAGATGATGACCGTAACCGCGCGCTTGCCATTCAAATACCCGGCAGCACGGATGTTCTGTACGGAGTCTGTCACCTGAGCGACGTCGGACAGATGGACGGCAGCGCCATTGTGATACCCAACGACCAGCGGCTTGTAGTCCTCGGCCTGCGAGATCTGATCGTTGGCAAGAATATCTGCGGTCACGATTCCGTCGGTGATCTGGCCTTTGGCCAGGTCGGCGTTCTGCAGGCTCAGCACGGATTGCAAATTCGCAAGGGAAAGCCCGTAGCTAGCCAATTGCGTGGGGTTCGCGTCCACCCGTACGGATGGCAACGCGCCGCCTCCGGGATTGACCTGCCCCACGCCCTGAATTTGCGACAACTTCTGCTGGATCACGGTGGAAGCTACGTCATACAGCTTGGACGGACCGTACTTGTCTGATGTAAGGCCGAGGATCATGATCGGCGAATCTGCGGGATTGACCTTGCGATAGGTCGGATTTGCCGGCAGGTTGGCGGGCAGATAGCTCCGCGCCGCATTGATGGCGGCCTCCACATCACGCGCGGCGCCATCAATGTCGCGGCTAAGGTCGAACTGAATCGTGATCGATGTGCTGCCCAGCGTGCTGGAGGAGGTCATCTCCGTAACCCCCGCAATATGGCCGAACTGCCGCTCCAGGGGAGTAGCGACGGAAGAAGCCATGATTTCGGCGCTGGCTCCTGGCAAGCCTGCGCTGACTGAAATGGTGGGAAAGTCAACCTGCGGCAAGGGCGACACCGGCAGCACCTTAAACGCAATCGCCCCGGCAATTGCAATCGCCGCCGTGAGCAGTGTTGTAGCCACGGCCCGGTGAATGAAGGGTGCGGAAACGTTCATGCCTGCCCTGCTGGTTCCGGCTCGCTTCCGGTTTCCGCCGGTTTCGTTCTGTGCGCAAAGCGATGTCCCAGATTGTCAAAAAAGATGTAGATGACGGGCGTGGTGTAAAGCGTGAGCACCTGACTCAGCAGCAGTCCGCCTACCATGGCAATGCCCAGCGGCCGGCGCAACTCGGAACCGAAACCCGTTCCGAGCGCCAGCGGCAGCCCAGCCAACAGCGCGGCCATGGTGGTCATCATAATGGGGCGGAAGCGGAGCAGACAGGCCTCGTAAATGGCGTCCGTCGCGTTCTTTCCGTGCTTCCGCTCGCCCTCCAGCGCGAAGTCGACCATCATGATGCCATTCTTTTTCACGATACCGATCAGCAGGACAATGCCGATGATCGCCACCACGCTTAAATCCTGGCGAAAGATAAGCAACGCGAGAAAGGCGCCAACTCCCGCGGACGGCAGCGTCGACAGAATCGTAATCGGATGAATAAAGCTTTCATACAAAACACCAAGCACGATGTACACCGTGACCAGCGCGGCCAGGATGAGCAGCGGCTCATTGGCCAGCGAATTCGTGAATGATGCCGCGGTGCCTTGAAAACCGGCTTGCAGGCTGGGAGGCATGTGCATGTCTTTCTGCACTTTGTCGACCGCCGTAATGGCCTCGCCCAGCGCGGCATTCGGCGCCAGATTGAACGACACGGTGATCGCCGGAAATTGGCCCTGGTGGGTAATGGAAAGCGCCTCTGTCGTCTTCTCGAAGTGGGAGAATGCGCTCAGCGGCACGGCATTGCTCATGGCCGAACTGGTGGCGCCGGCGGAGTTTGCTCCCGTGCTCGAAGTCGAGGTGGCGCTCGGCGAAAGCGCGTTCGGAGGAGGAGCAAGGGTATTTGCCGAGGGCGTGTAGAGGGCGGAGGTGGTTAGCGCATTGGACCCCGCGGACGACGATCCGGAGGACGCGAACGAAGAAGCGGCTCCGGTACCGGTTGCGCCGGAAGACGCATTGGACTGGATGTAGAGACGGTCCAGCTTGTTCGGATCCTTTTGAAATTGCGGTTCACTCTCCAGCACAACATGGTACTGATTCACCTGGGTGTACATGGTGTTAATCTGCCGCTGACCAAAGGCGTCATACAGTGTGTTATCGACGGTCGCCGGCGCGATGCCAAGCCGTGAAGCGGTGACCCGGTCAATCACCAGAAACACGGCCAGCCCTCCCATTTGTTGGTCGCTGGCGACATCCTCCAGTTCCGGCAACTGCTTCAGCCCGCCGATGAAGCGATTGGTCCAGTCATTCAATTCATTCGCATCGGGGTCTTCGAGCGTGTACTGGTATTGCGTGCGGCTCACCCGATCGTCCACAGTAATGTTCTGCACTGGCTGCATAAACAACTCGATTCCCTGCACTTGGTCGAGTTTGGACTTGAGGCGGCGGATTACGTCGGAAGCACTCATCTTGCGCTGGCCGAGCGGCTTTAGATTGATTGACATTCTGCCGCTATTCGTCGTTGTATTGGTTCCATCTGCGCCGACAAACGACGACAGGCTTTCCACCGCCGCGTCACTCAGAACCACCTTGGCAAGTTCCTGCTGCTTCTCTGCCATCGCCTTAGACCCAATCGTCTGCGGCGCCTGCGATATGCCCTGGATAACGCCCGTGTCCTGCACCGGGAAAAATCCTTTGGGGATGATGATGTAAAGGAAAACGGTAAGCAGCAGCGTGGCCACCGCGACCAACAGCGTGATCGTCTGGTATCGAAGAACAAACTTCAGCGTACGGCCATAGAACGCGATCATCCGCTCGAAGGCGCGCTCTGAGGCTTGATAGATGCGTCCCTGCTGCTCCTTTGGCTGGCGCCGCAAGATGCGCGCGCTCATCATGGGCGTGAGCGTAAGGGAGACCACTGCCGAGACGACGATGGTAACGGCGAGTGTCACGGCGAACTCGCGGAACAGGCGCCCCACCACGTCCCCCATGAACAACAGCGGAATCAGTACGGCAATGAGCGACACGGTCAACGAGAGGATGGTGAAGCCAATTTGCTCCGCACCCTTGAGCGCTGCTGCCATGGGCGCGTCGCCCGCTTCGATGTAGCGCGCGATGTTTTCGATCATCACGATGGCATCGTCCACAACGAAACCGGTGGAGATGGTCAGCGCCATCAGCGATAAGTTATCCAGGCTGTAACCAAGCATGTACATCGCCGCGAAGGTACCGATCAGTGAGAGCGGCACGGCCACGCTGGGGATGATGGTGGCATAAAGACTCCGCAAGAAGAGGAAGATGACCAGCACGACGAGTGCAACCGTCAACATCAATTCAAACTTAACATCAGAAACCGATGCTTCGATGGCGGTTGTAAGATCGGTGAGCGTGGTCACCTGAATGCCCGTGGGCAGGTTGGCCTCAAGCTGCGGCATGAGTTGCTTGATGCTCTTGACCACGCTGATGGTGTTGGCCCCGGGTTGGCGTTGTACATTCAGGATGACCGCAGGGGTCTGATTCATCCACGCCGCCTGATTATTGTTCTCTACGCCATTGACGATTCCTGCTACGTCGGTCAGCATCACCGGCGCACCGTTGCGGTACGCAACTACAACCTTCCGATAGTCGTCGCTGGTGACCAGCTGATCGTTGGCGTCGATTTGGTAATCCTGGCGCGGTCCATCGAAGTTCCCTTTGGCGGCGTTCACACTGGCCTGCGTCACCGCCGTGCGCAGGTCCTCCAGGTTGATACCATAGGATGACAGAGCCGTGGGGTTGGCCTGAATGCGGACTGCGGGCTTTTGGCCGCCGCTGATGGTTACAAGGCCGACCCCGTTGAGCTGCGAAATCTTGGGCGCAAGGCGCGTGTCCACAAGGTCTTCGACCTGGGAAAGCGGCATGGAACTTGAGGTGATGGCCAGGGTAAGCACGGGGGCATCGGCTGGATTCGTCTTACTGTAGATCGGCGGGGCGGGCAGAATGGATGGCAAAAGACTCTGCGAAGCGTTTATGGCAGACTGCACCTCTTCCTCAGCGACATCAATATCCACCGTGAGGTTGAACTGCAGCACAATGACGGAAGTGCCGCCGGAACTGGTGGAGGTCATCTGGCTCAAACCCTGCAGTTCGCCGAATTGGCGCTCCAGCGGCGCCGTCACCGTCGTCGCCATCACCGTCGGGCTTGCTCCCGGATAAAACGTGAGTACCTGAATGGTCGGATAGTCGACTTCCGGCAAGGCGGAGACCGGCAGTTGTGTATAGCCAACAATGCCGACCAGGAGGATTGCGGCCATCAGCAAGGAGGTCGCAACCGGCCGCAAGATAAACGGACGAGATGGACTCATGGGGTGCTGCTCCCGCTCGTGCTGGCCGGGGCCGGCTTGGTCGAAACCACGACCGCAACGTTGTCCTGCAACTTATCGAAGCTGCTGTTGGCGACAACGTCTCCAGGATTGATGCCGTCAACTTGCGTTACCCCGCCGTCGGTAACTCCCGGCTTTATGCTGCGCATGTGAGCGATGTTGTTTTGAATCACATACACGAACGATGCTTGGCCATTTTGTTGAATGGCCGAGGCTGGAATCAGCGTCACCCCCTGCAACGTATTCACCAGCAGCCGGGTGTTAACAAACTGGTTTGGGAAGAGCGCATCGTCCTTGTTGTCGAAGACGGATCGTGCCTTTACTGTCCCCGTGGTGGTGTCAATCTGGTTGTCGAGCGTGAGCAGCTCCCCGCTTGCGATTTTCGTGTTCGCAGTACGATCAAAGGCATCGACGCTGAGCTTGGCCTTCGCGCGCAGGCGCGCTTCGACTGGGCCGAGATTGTCTTCCGGTATGGTGAAAATTACGGTGATGGGCTGCAACTGCGTGATGACGGCCAGAGTCACGCTTCCAGCAGACTGCACCACGTTGCCCGGATCCACCAGCCGTAAACCCACCCGCCCAGCGATGGGAGCAGTGATATGACAGTAGTCGAGCTGAATCTTGTCATATTGTACCGCTCCCTGGTCGTTCTTGACTGTGCCCTCGTCCTGCAGCACAAGCTTTTCCTGGTCATCCAGGACTTGCTTGGCAATCGCGTTGCTCGCCCACGCCGCACGGTAGCGCTCAAGGTCCATCCGTGCTTGTGCCAGCAAGTTCTCGTCGCGCTCGAGCGCACCTTGCGCCTGCAAAAGAGTCGCGCGGTAGGGACGCGAATCGATGTCAATCAGCGGATCGCCCTTACGTACCAGTTGGCCCTCCTTATACTGCACGGCGACGACCAGGCCATTCACCTGGCTGGAAATCGAAGCGGTAAAGACCGGAGTGACCGTGCCGATGGCGTCGAGGTAAACGCCGATGTCACCTTTTTGAGCCGTCGCGGTCGTAACCGTGATCTTCGTCGGCGCGGGCGCGACTTTTTTCGCCTCCTCGTGGTGGCGTAATACCAGCACGAACGCCAGCCCCAAGACGAGCAGCAACAGAATCCATACGACGACCCGCACTACTTTATGTCGATGAGATTTCGAATCGTGAGGCGGAAGTTCATGGGTAGGGCCGATAAATGGATGCTCATTTATGTCAGCGGTCAGAAGGAATCTCCTTTTTCAGCTCCGAATCGCCCCAATAGATTTCCTTTTTGACTGCGAAAGCGCCCAGCATTGTATACCCGTTCTTGCCTCCTGTGCGCTGGAGACAGATTCTACGCGGCTGGCGTGTCCACTCGCTCTCTATCCCGTCGCACCGGTAGCAGCGCGATCCGGCCCCGCACGGCTCCGAATCGCCGCCGCGCCAATTTTGGTGATGGGCACAGGTTCGTAATCAACCAACCAGTGCTCGTCAGCGGGCACTCTGGCTTCCAGTAGGGCGGCTATTGGTTCGGATTTGCTCAGGCGTGGCCGGCAGGTTGGTACTACACTGACCACATTTACGTTGATTACATCGACGGCGGGTATTACCTGTACAACCCGTACTGTCTCGGCGTTCGCATTGCCATTGGCGTGGTGATCCAAGCATCTTTCCAATCCAGCTTCAGGGGCGACTGAGATGCAGATGCATACAGGCGAGTCACCCCGGCAGTGCTGGGAGAACGGCAAAGTCGCATGCAGACATCGGCTGAATAGAGAAAGAGGAGGGAACAATGCTCGGAACTATAAAGCCGACGGCCGCGCGAATGTAGCACGCAATCACATATGTGTTCCGAAACAGAACAAAACGAACGCTGTGCGGTTATCCCGGACGCCCTGCTCGCACGGCACGGCAAGTGCGGGAAGCGCTGCCGGGCAACCGCCGGATCAAGTCCGTGGGAACGATTCACCCATACGATGCGGCCAGCCCCCAGCCGTTCATCCAATCTCAGTCAGGGCTGCCGTTCCAACGCCGCAGTTTGCCGCTCTGCGGGTCGAACCTCGAATACCAGAAATAAAACGCCTCGTGCTCGCGCACAAACGTGCGTTGGAAATTCGGCTCGGCTTTGCAGGCTAGACGCCAAGATTGGGCGTTTTCGTCGAAGGAAACGGTACCGACCACTTCCGCTGCCTTGTTGATCAAATTCGTTGTCTTTGTGGACATTCGTGACCTCCCTAAGAAATGCTCCCCGCCAGATTGACTATGGTACATCGCCGAGTATTCTGGCGAGCGACCAGACTGCCCTCTGGTGCGGGCACTCTGCGTTGCGTGCTGGGACGTCTCTGACGTTTTTTCAGCCTTCTACGCATGACCAATTGTCCCATTTCCGTTGAAGGAGATATGTCCTGAATTGCACACACCAACAGGATTCTGGCTGAACTTTGGGCAGAGCGCGACCGCATCGACCGTGCAATCGCGGCAGTCGAAGGTCTGACTTCGACTCGTCGCCAGAGAGTAGGTCGTCCGCCGAGAGCGGCAAAGCCCCGCAGGCGTGGCCGCATGAGCGCTGCCGGACGGGCAAGGATCGCCGCCGCCCAGCGTGCGCGGTGAGCGAAGGTCAAGCGAGCCGAAACTTCCAAGCCGGTGCGGAGGATGAGCCGTGCCGCCCGGAAGAGGATCGCGGCGGCGCAGCGATCCCGATGGGCTGCGGAGTTGTTACGGCCTCGAAGCAAATCACTCGCGGTCAGCGACTATAATAGGTGCTTCCCCCAAGGGATATGAGGCACGGGACTTAACCTCCCGTGCCAGTCCTCGTCCCGGCCACACCGGATGGCCTTTATAGTGTAACGCTGAGTTCAACGCTAACGCCCGGATACATGGGGTTGCATAGGTAATACACGCCCTTGATTTCGACAACATAAACGTTTTGCGTGTAGAGCCAGTTACTGGGCCACGCGCCAGTTCGGGATGAAGCCGTGTGAGCAATAACGCTCATTTGGGCAACGGCGATTCCGGGCCCTTCGTTGGGTTCTTGCACCGTAGGCAGGAGTCCTCGAAAAAAATCCCGGTTTGTTGGTTCGGCTCGTGCTTGACCGAGGGCAAAGAAACGAAGAGCCGGCGCGCTGGCGGCCGGCTCTCTGTGCGATTACCGAGGCGTGGTTCCAAAATGAGACGGCATCGCTCCGCTTTTCGTTCGCAGATGCAGCTCCGAAATCGCTCACGAGCAGTATGATTCGGGAAAAAGGAGATTCCTGACCAAATCTTACTGGAACAGCAACCAACTGCATTAACCACAATTCTCGTGTCAACACCTGTAGCTGGACGCTCGGAACTCAGCAGGCGATTGCAAGCGCGGGGCTCCATCAGCCTGATTCCCTCTCTGACAACGCAACGAGGGACATCGGGCGGGCGCAAAGGTGACCGTATATGAGCACACTGGGCCATGCTGAAGACAAACTCCCCAATGACGTTCGAGCAACTCCGGGCCCGCCTTGCCGACCTCGAGGGCGAAGTGGTGCGGCTTAAGGCCAGGCCAGCGCCGTCCATAGATGCCGAGAGCATTCTCGAAAATGCCACCGACGGCTTTCTCGTTTACGATTCCGAGTTCCGCTTCACCTATTTGAACGGTGACGGCGAGCGGCTCCTTGGAAAACCGAAAACGGAACTGCTCGGCAAGGCCCAATGGGATGTGTTTCCCGAAACGATCGGAACCGAAATCGAGCGCCAGTACCGGCGTGTGATGGAGGAGCGGGTTGCCACCATTTTTGAAAACGTGTATCCGCCCTTGGAGACGTGGCTCGAGATCCGTGTCTCACCCTCAACCATGGGAGGCCTATTGGTCTGGCTTCGCGACATCACCGCGCGCCGGCAGACCGAGATGCAACGCGAGGGGCTCCTTCGGGATATCCAGGCTGAGCGGCAAATCTTGAGCGAAATATTCGAGAAATCTCCCGTCGCAATTTCCGTTTTGCGGGCGCCGGATTTCATCTACGAACTGGTGAATCCCGCCCTCCAAGCGCTCGCACCCGGCAAGCAGATGCTCGGGCGCCGTTTCTCGGACGTCTGGGGTGAAGTGTCCGACCCTCTGGTGGCAAGTCTGCAGAACGTCATCGCCACCGGACGGGCTTTCGAGGCGATAGATAGTCCCCGTACTGTCCAACGCGATCCTGGCGCACCACCAGAGACCATCTTCGTTACGTCGTCCTGGATTCCGCTGATCGGCCCTTCCGGCAGTCCTGATCGCATTCTGACCCTGGCGGTCGAGACGACCGAACGCAAAAGGCAGGAAGATCGGCTGCGGAGCAGCGAGGCACGTCTGGCGCGAGCGCAAAGAATGGCTAACCTCGGTAGCTGGGAGCAAGACCTGGAAAGCGGAGAAATCCAGTTATCGGAAGATGCTTGCCGGATTTTTGGTATGCAGCCGGAACAGTCCTGGACCACGATGGAAACCTGGTTTTCCCTTGTCCATCCAGAGGACCAGGAGTCGGTTCTGGAGACGATGCAAAAGGCTCCCGCTCGGGGAGGATGCTCGCAGATCGACCATCGAATCATCCTCGCGGACGGAACCGAGCGTTTCCTGCGGCAATACATCGAGCCGCTCGGCAATGAGGCCGGTCAGAGCCGCCTCCTGGGCACCGTCCAGGATGTCACCGAATACAAGCACCTCGAAGAAAAGTTCCGGCGGGCACAGAGGCTGGAGGGAATCGCCCGGTTGGCTGGCGGCGTCGCCCACGACTTCAACAACCTTCTGATGGTGATCAATGGTTACGCCCAGATGATCCTGTCCAAGCTGAAAGCCGACGATCCCGTGCGGGACCAGGCACAGGAAATCATCAGTGCGGGAAATCGTGCGGCGGCCCTAACGCGCCAGCTTTTGGCTTTTGGCCGGAAGCAGGTCATGCGTCCTCGCGTGATCAATCTGGACACGCTGCTAACCGACCTCCAGAAGATGCTCCAGCGGCTGATTCGCGAGGACATTGAAATTAAGCAGAACCTCACTCCCGAACTCTGGAGTGTGAAAGCTGATCCCGACCAGGTCGAGCAGGTCATCATGAACCTGGCCGTGAACGCCCGAGACGCTATGCCGAAAGGAGGTGTGCTGACGATTGCCACGTCGAACGTCGAACTCGGGGAACAGGAGGTCAAAGGATTCTTGGAGCTGAAGCCGGGCCGGTACGTATTGCTGACGGTCACCGACACGGGCACCGGCATGACGGCAGAGACCAAACGGCGCCTGTTTGAGCCCTTTTTCACGACCAAACCCTCGGGGGAGGGTACCGGGCTCGGCCTGAGCATGGTTGACGGCATTGTCAAGCAGCACGGCGGTGAGGTTTCCTTCTATAGCGAACTCGGACACGGCTCAACGTTCAAGACCTATTGGCCCGCCACCGATCAACCCAGCGAATCGGCGGCCAGCCCGGAGGGGACCCGGATTCCCCACCATGGAAACGAGACGATCCTGCTGGTCGAGGATGATGAGAAGCTGCGGGAACTGGTGCGGCAGATGTTGCTGCTGCAAGGGTACAAGGTTTTGGAAACAAGCCAGAGCTCAGACGCTGTCGGCGTGGCCAGCAAGCATGACGGTCCCATTGATCTGCTGCTCACGGATGTCGTCATGCCACAGATAAGCGGCCCGGAAGTTGCGGAACAGGTCGTGGCGCTTCGGCCGAGCATCAAAGTTGTCTTCATGTCCGGCTATCCGAAAAGCACCACCTCGGGGCACGGCATGCCCAACCCGAGTGCCTTCTTTCTACAGAAGCCCTTTGGAATGGATACGCTTGGGCAAATCCTTCGCCAGGCCTTGGCCCCTGACGCGAAATCAGCAACTTAGTTTGTATCGCCCTATCAGAACGTCCTGCAAGTCCCCGCTTAGAGGGCAAAGAAACGAAGAGCCGGCTCGCTGGGGGCCGGCTCTCTGTGCGATTACCGAGGCGTGGTTGCGCTTCGATTACCGAATTTCGGGCAGCATAACGGAGCTGATCGTGGTTCCGATCACCTCACCCGACACGATCAATTCGACGCGTCGATTCTGCTGACGGCCTTCAGCCGTGTTATTGGTTGCGACGGGTTGAGTTTTGCCCAAGCCCTTCGCTGTCATCGAGGATCCTGGAACTCCTTGCTCGGCAAGGTAGCTCCGGACGGCCTCTGCACGCCTCTCCGAGAGGCCCTGGTTGTAGACATCGCCGCCAACGCTGTCGGTGTTGCCCTCAATTCCCAGCGCGAGCCCGGGATAGGCGAGCAGGATGCCGCTGATCTTGGCCAGCTTCTCGCGCGCCAGCGGGCGCAGGGTGTTCTTTCCCGTGTCGAAGAGAACGTCCGACATGTTAACCACCAGCCCGCGGGCGGTATCGCGAGTCTCCAGGATGGCGTTGAATTGCAGCAGCAGGCGGGCGCGGAGTTCCTCGCGTTCACGCTCCGCCTGCTGGAGTTGTTGCTCGGACGCTGCAGCGGCGGCTGCGGCGTCGGCCGCGGCGGTCTGTTGCGCCTGGAGAGCAGATGCCTGGGCCTCCCGTTTCTGGCGCTCCGCCTCGTCACGTGCGCGCAGTGCGTTCGCGGTGTCAGCCTGGGCGCTGATGGCCTGAGCCTGGGCGTTGGCTGCCTGAGCCTGGGCGTTGGCTTCGCGATCCGCTGACGCTCTGGCTTCGGCATCAATGCGATCAGCTTCGATGCGCTTGACCGAAATCTCTCTCGCGTCTTCTGCCGTCTGTGTAGCTTCCTTCGACACGGAAATAAACGTTTTCTTGTCGACGTGCTTTTCGGTGGCATATTGATCTGCCTGGTTCATCAGGCGGACTGCATGCTGATAGGTGTCGCTGGCGTACTGCTCGGCTCCCTCCGATTGAGCGATACGCAGCGCATTGCGCGCCTCGAAGAATTCCAGCGGCAACTTGTCATTCATGACCACCGGGGCGAAGTTGTAGCCGGTGGGGATGTAGCCGCCCCGTTCGAGCAGCTCATATTTGGCATTCACCGCCTGGGTCGTTCCCACCGTATCTTCGCGAACCTCGTTTTCGAGCACGACCACGTTGCTGGGACGCCGCACCGCATAATAAGGTTCCGCGGTGACGATCAACGCGAATGCCTGAAGCTCGGTGGTGACATCCAGCTTGCTGCTCCTGCCACCCACCACTAGTTCGCCCAGGTTCACCGACCGGCCCTCGGGCGTAATCGCCCACAAGACGTAGGTCAGGTACTCTCTGCCGAAAGTCGTGGGGTTATCCAATTCGTGGAATTCGACTTCAATCGTGGTATACCCCTTCCTGCTTTTCACTCTGGCTTGGGCGTGGGCTGCGGGCATCAGGTCCGTGCCCTTGAACCCCAGCGTCGTGGCCCCGCCGCGGTTCCGATAATTCACTGCCTGCACGCTCCGGCTGACTACGGTTACCCGGTAGGTGAACGTCGGTGACTGAAACTGTTGGCTGGCTTCATCTCGTGAAATGGATTGTTGAGGCGGAGGCATGGCCAAAGCGCACGTCCCGATAATCAGCAAGGACGCCGCTTGGAGTATTCGTGGGATTTTCATCGGTAGGTCTCCTTTTCCATCGGCTATCTTGAGGGTTCGTCAAAGTGAATGCTGAGCAGAATTGACCGCACCGGCTTGTGAAATCCCAAACTGGGCGAAGACGGGCGAAGCTGGAAGAGGTGGGATGCGGAGATCGGGAAGGGCCGTGAGGACGGCTCTGGTCAAAATCGAACAGACCAGCGCCGCGCAACGGCGCATGATGTGGCCATGAAAACCGAACGGCAACAAGCCCTGGCTGTTCGATGCCCCACTTGTGGCGCCAGACCGCGAGAGAAGTGTGAGCTTAGCACTGGCCAACCCCGCACGGAGCCGCATCGAGATCGGCGCTTGGCGGCTTCTGAAAAGCAAATGGTCAGCGACACTTTTTCGTCATAATAATCTGCCGTTATGAGATCTGGCTCTGGCAGGCAGGAAGTACCGCGAGTCCGGCCCACAACGCATTCCTCGCGATGATTGGCGAGGGCAGGAAGACCCGGCTCAGCGACGCCGCTGGAACGGCCTTGCGTGCCTGGCCCGGCTAGTCGTTGGCTTCCGCATTCTTGGACGGGGCGCCGTGCCAAACGTAGAGGTGCTTCTCGTCGCTCGAGGTTTCCACGGGGATGTTTTTCTCCCGCGTGGCGCGGTTCAAAGCTGACCTGAGATTCTGCATCTTCTCGCCCTTCAAACTGCTCAGCGGGATCTTGACCGCTTGCTGGGAGTTCAGCTTGGACAGGTCGTCCAGAATGTCCGCCACCGCCTTCCGATGTTTGCCTTTGCGGCCCTGCGGAACATCCGACCGCTCCGCCGCAGAGTAGTGGAGCCCACCGTTTCTCTTTCCGTTGCGTGCCATGGGGACACTCCTTTCATCGGAGATCGTACCCGTATGCCAACAATCGTACCGCAACGAATCGTATGCTGCAACTAAAATCTGTAACGAACGTAACATCCCAGCGATCTGCTGCGTATGCTTAAAAATCGCCCCCCCTTACGTATTACCAAGAAGATGCACGGGCTGCGTTGCGCTAAGACTTGCTAAGAGTTCACCCGTATGGCGGGAACAGCTTTACTCTGGTGGGCGGTGAAACGGCCCGGAAACTCTCTTGAGGAGGTGCCCCGCCATGGCTTCCGTTGCGGTGGCTAAGAGCAAGCGCAATTTCGATCCCCTCACTTTCCTGGCGACGATTGGCAACGGCCGGAAGACCGTGGCTGTTCCGAAAGAGCAAACGGTATTCTCGCAAGGGGATGGGGCGGACGCTGTCTTCTACATCCAAAAAGGCAAGGTAAAGCTCACCGTCGTATCCAAGACCGGCAAGGAAGCGACGATCGGCATCTTGGGTGCGGGGAGCTTTTTTGGCGAAGGCTCGCTGGCCGGCCAGGTTGTCCGCATGGGATCCGCGGCCGCATTAACCGATTGCGAGCTTCTGCGGGTCGACAAGAAGGCGATGATGGATGCACTTCACCGCGAACACTCGTTCTCCGATCTGTTCATGGCGTATTTGCTGGCGCGGAATATCCGATACGAAGAGGACCTGGTGGACCAGTTGTTTAATTCCAGCGAAAAGAGACTGGCCCGCCTGCTGCTGTTGCTCGCTCGTTTCGGCAAGGAGGGTGTGCCGGAGACGGTGGTCCCCAAAATCAGTCAGGAGACCCTGGCCGGAATGGTCGGTACCACTCGTTCGCGAATCAGCTTTTTCATGAACCGCTTCCGGAAATTGGGTTTCATCCATTACAACGGCGGTCTGCAGGTCCACAGCTCGCTACTCAATGTCGTTCTGCACGATTGAGTTCCCGCCCCTCAACCCCAAGAAACCGGTGAATCTCCGCCCGGGAAAGCGATGCGTCTGATCTGAACCCTTCCGCCGGAGGCGCGTTTGCCGCCGTGGCTGTCTCGACTGGGCCGGAATTCAGATCAATGCTGATCCTCTGCTCCATTTCAGGAGGAAACTTCGGCACAGGCCCTGCCAGCTTCTTGCCGTACCCGACGCAATGAATGATGTGCGAGGCTACAAGGGCCCTGGTTCGCCCAATTACTTCCTGGACTTCAATGTTTCCGTGCCCTACTCCTGAGATCGTCGGCGGAAGGTGAGCCACGATGAGCGAACATCCCCCTGATCCCAGTTGTGTCGTGCAGGTGGGCGGCGGCGCGGCTTCATCATCGAGCAGCGCGTGAAGCTCCCGCGTCTGAAGCCCTCACGACCTTAGGCCACTCTTACCAGTTGTTCGCCGGAGGACGGTAGGTAAACCGCGTCGTCGTCGTGCAGTGCTACCTCAGTGCCTGAGCTTAAACCATTCCGGTCCGCGGACTGCGGAGGCGGGAGTCAAGCGACAGTCTTTTGTAGTTGCCGATAAACGATGCGCAGTGTCGCCAAGGCCGGTACCGACAAGAAACTGCCGGCGATACCTGCGATATAGCCGCCGGCGAGGACTCCGAAGATAATGACTAGGGGATGGAGTTGCATGCCGGCGCTGAGCAGGCGCGGCGACAAGACATAATCCTGGAAAACGCGGAACGCGGCCAGAAAGGCAAGGATCCAAAGCAGATGATGGAAGCCGCTCAAGCCGGCAACCAACAGGATGATGGCCGATCCTGCCAGGGGCCCCACCATGGGAATAAACTCTAGAGGAAAGGCGATAGCCGCCAATAGAAGTCCATATGGAACGCCGAGGAGGGAGAAGAACACCCCGTAGGCCAGGAACACCGCCACCGCCAGCAGCACCAGGGCTCGCATGTATTGTGCAAGCAGCAAGTGCAGATCGGTCGCGATTTCGTTGATCATGTCGCGTCGGGATCCCTCGGTCAGAATGCCCAACACGGAGCTGCGGAGCACCGCGCCATCTTTCAAAAAGAAAAAGCTCAGGATCGGCACCAGGACGATAAAAATAAGGCTTCCGGCATGCGACAGAACGCCCAAGGCCGCATTGGGCAGGAGTGAGAGAAGGTCCCGCGAATGATCGACGAGTTGCCGTCGCAGAGTCGAGACGACGGTATCCTTGACCGTCTGAACGGATGACGCAGCGGTCGCTTCGGCCGGTTGTTCGAGTCTGGAAAGAAGTTCCGGAACTCTTGTTGCCAAGGCGTTGGCCTCCAGCACGACTCGAGAGCCAATGGCAATCCCAATAACAATCAGCAATCCGATCAGAGACAAATAGACGATGCCGAGAGCGAGTGCCTTGGACCGCCCCGGCAGCCACCGATCGAGAAACTTTACCAGTGGCCATAAGAGATACGCGAACAACAGCGCCACCACAAAGATGAACAGGGTCTCTCGAATGAGATAAACCACCCTCAGCAGGAGCAGGACAAAAACCACTGTCCAGGTATAACTCGCTGTGCGACGATCCAGACCGAGCACGACTTCACTCCCATACCCCGATTAGTGATGCCGCCGAAACCGATCTTGGGTTTCCCATAGCTGTCCATGCTAGCCGCCTACCACCAAGTCGACAAGAGTGATCTTTTGGCCCCGGGAATTCGGTGCCCGGGTTGCGGCGCGAGCCACCGAGTTTGTGAAAACAGCCGGACGAATTCAAGGCAAGAAGAGATGCCTATCGCGTGCTATTGCGCAACGGACCCACCGGAGAAAATCTACAAGATGTGGTCCCGAAGAAGACGCTGATTGCCAGTGCCGATTGCCAGGACCGATCCGTACAAGTACAGTTTCAGCACGCTCGAGAGTAGGCTGCCTGCGGGCACAAGGGCGCGGCTGGAAGGCGAATCGCGCGTGAGATGAAGTCGGGGGCGGAAACGGCACCTGCGGGCCGCCCAGCAGGGCGCAAAAGCGCGTCTCGATGCGGTCAAAGCTTGACCCGCATGGCGCTATCGGTTTCATTCACCGCGACGCGCACGATCTCGTCCGAGGCAGTGCCGAATGGTATCCTAACTATTTGCCGCAACATGGTGGTCGTCTCCTACATCCACGTGCTTTCGGCCGCATTCTTGATGGGATTGGCAGCGGCCGCGCCGATGGGCCCTGTCACCATGCTGGCCATTTCGCCGCGGCGTGATCGGCGGTTGGCGCCATACCCTCGCCTGCGGAATTGGCTCCGTCACCGGCGATCTAATCCTCTTCTCCCTGGTCCTCCTCGGGGGTCACTACCTCTTTTCCGACCTATCCAACCCTATGCTCCAGAGCGTCCTGGCGGCCATCGGCGTAATCGTCCTGCTTCCGCTAGGAATCTACTTCCTTGTCCACGCTCTCAAGGAGCCCCTGCGGGCCTATGCCAACGCTCGCCAACACTGGGACGAGGGCACTGTCCCCGCGCATCTGGTCGCCGAAGTTGCCGACGGTACCGCCCTGACCCTCTTAAACCCCTTAACCATCGTGGCCCGGCGGTCGCCCGCCTATTGGCGTGTCACGATCGACAACTCGCCGATTAACGTGATGGGCCCAGAAATGGTCCGGCAGTTCCAGGAAGTCATCGACGCTCTCGAGGCCGACGAGCATGTCAGGGTCGTGGTCTTCGACAGCGCGGTCGAAGACTACTTCCTGAATCACTCCGATTTCACGGCCAAGCTTGAGGACCTGACCGGAATGCCGGCGGGGCCCACAGGCTTGCCGCCTTGGCCGGACTTTCTCGTGCGTCTGACCCGCCTGCCAGTCGCCTCAATAGCCCTCATCCGCGGCCGCGCGACCGGCAACGGCAGCGAGATCGCGCTGGCCTGCGACATGAGTTTTGCCAGCCGCGAGAAGGCCATCATCTCGCAATGGGAGGTGGGCGTAGGGATGGTTGCCGGTGGCGGCCCCATGGCCCGGCTGCCCAGACTGATCGGCCGGAACCGCGCACTCGAGGTGCTCTTGAGCTCGGAAGATATCAGAGCAGAGCAGGCGGAGGCCTACGGGTACATTAATCGCGCCCTGCCCGACGCCGGAGCTAGACGCGTTCGTGGAGGCGCTCGCGACCCGGATCGCCGGATTCGACAAGTGGGCGATCGCCAACACGAAACGACTCCAAATTGCGCGCTAGGCCGGCGCCCGACGAGATTCTCGACTCCGGGAAGTTGAGGATGGAGGCGTTCGAAGCCAATCTTGGCGGACATGTTTCGAAAGTCTGTGGTGATGTTTTACATTTTCTGCACGAAGGAGGTTTGTATGTCTCAGAAAGCCAGCGCCGTAAAGCGTGCTCAGCAAACCGAAGTCCGGCCTCACCAACTCGGGCAGGAGGTTTTCAAAACCATCTTGTCCGAAGATGTCGATTGGAAGCCGTTCGCGGCGTTCCCACCTTCCGTCCAGCTGGCCGTCGTCGTGGGTCAGCCCTCGGAGCCCTGCCCTTACACAATCAGGGTCAAAGCACCCCACGGCGAGAAGCTGATGCCTCATAAGCATTCAGAGGATCGAGTCTATACCGTGATATCCGGCGTCTTTTATATCGGACTGGGTGATGAATTCGACGAGAGTAAGCTCGAAGCCTATCCGCCCGGCGCCGTGATCATTCTCCCTGGCAACACGCACCATTTCCACTGGGCGAAATCCGGCGAGTACATCACGCAAGTAACCGCGATGGGGCCGCTTGGAATGGAATACCTCAGCGCGAAAGACGATCCGAGAAACGACAAATCTTAGGAGGAGTCTGAACAGATTCTCGTAGGCCCAAAAGAATGAGGTTTGTAATCTTGAATTTGGACCATCCCTGTCAAGGTGGCCAGGAACAGTTCTTTTTGAGGCGAAGCCCTAGTGAATGCTTAAGAGTATCGCGAGGAGCTGTCCGCTATGCGTACCAAATGAAATTAGAGAGGCAACATCAATCTCAACTGAAAGGAGCAGTCCGATGAGTCAATCGAAGGTCAAGAATGAGAGCGGCACGAAGGCGACTTGGAAAGCGCCGCACCCGGCGGAACATGGCCAGCTCGATGCTGCGCAAGTCAATCATTTGTCTGAAGCCGCCTTCGCGTTCCCGCGTTTGCGCAAAGAGCCGATGACGGATGCGTCGCATGTTCTGTTCGCAACGCCATCGCGAGATTCGATCAGGTAGAGGGCGCCAGCGATGAAGAACGCGATCTGGCGTTCGCCAACATCAAGGCAGCTGCCGAACATTTCGGTATCAGA
This sequence comes from uncultured Acidobacteriota bacterium, assembly GCA_963808725.1. GTDB lineage: Bacteria > Acidobacteriota > Terriglobia > Terriglobales > Acidobacteriaceae > JAHFUA01. The sequence continues at coordinate 998,887 of CAWEGO010000001.1, forward strand.
ATGAAGGAAACGAGTTGGCGCTAAATCGGCTCCCCGTCCCGCAGGGCGGACCGGACGTCCGGGGAAGAGTGAGATAGTGTGGATTTCTAGCCAACCCGCAAAACCAGAGAGTCTCACAGCGCAGCGAAAGGAGAAACGACAATGGCGACGACAAAACACGCGGCAGTGCCCAGTCTGATCAAGGCGGTTCGGATCGCGCAGTACGGCGGCTCCGATCAACTGAAATACGAGGAAATACCGCTGCCGGAGATCGGCCCGGGTTACGTGCTCGCGAAAGTGCGCTACGCCAGCTTGAACCCGATCGACTGGAAAATCCGGGAAGGCTACATGAAGAATTTCCGGCCGGTGAGCTTTCCGCTGACGCTCGGCCAGGATTTTGCGGGAGAAATCGTGGCGGGTGGCGGCGACTCGGGCCGTTTCCAAACGGGCGAGCGGGTGTTCGGGTTCGGCGAGGGGACGTATGCGGAGTTCACGGCGGCGGCGATTACGGGCATCGCGGCGATTCCTGGGAAAATGGAATTGGCGGTGGCGGCGGCGCTGCCGACATCGGGGCTTACGGCCCTGCAGGCAATTCGCGACTATGTGCAGCCCAAGCCGGGAACCCGGATTCTGATCCACGGCGCGGCGGGTGCCATAGGCTCGTTCGCAACCCAGATCGCCAAGCGCTGGGGCGCGCAAGTGATCGGGACGGCTTCGGGCGAAGACATCGTGTACCTGCGTTCGCTAGGTCACGTTCAAGTTGTGGACTATAAGCAGGAGCGGTTTGAAAGCGTGGGGCAGGTGGATGCGGTGCTGGACCTGGTCGGCGGCGAGACGGCGACGCGCTCCTTCGTGGTAGTGAAGAAGGGCGGCGTCCTGGTTTCGACGGTGGGCGGCGCGAATGCTGAGCTGGCAGCGCAGGCGGGGATTCGCGGTGTGAACATGGTGTCGAAGGGAAACGCGGCGGACCTATCGGAGCTGGCGGGCTTGGTGGAACGGGGCGACGTGAAGCCGCGGATGGGCGAGGTATTTCGGCTGGAGCAAGCGCGGGAGGCACAAGATGCGAGCCAGCAAGGCCGGGCCAAGGGCAAAATCCTGCTAAAGGTCGCGTAAGACTGTCACATGCGCGCGACCCTCGCGCCGCGAATCCCGTGAGGCAACGACCGAAAAGCCCGCGACTCGCGAGCGACCGTGATTGCAGGAGTTTTAAAGACGCAATTGGAGGAAGCGAAGAGCGTCGGCGCGAATCATGTGGCCGCAACCGACGACGATAACGAGATTGCGAATCTTCCGCTGGTCGATGCTGTTGCTGATACGGTCAGTGGCAAGACCGCTGAAAAGTTGATCGCCAAGTTGATGCCGGGAGGAGTGTATGCATCGGTCGTCGGGGCACCACGGGATGCCGGGAATTACTCAGCTGTAAAGGTGGTGACGGCGGTCGCGACGCCCGATAGGAAAACTCTGGAGTTCATGGCCAAGGCCGTCCGAGATGGCGAACTGGTGATCCCGATCAGCCGCAAGCTGCCACTCAGCAAGGTGGGCGAAGCTCAAGCCGCCGCGGAGGAGGGTGGCATCGGCAAGGTCTTGCTGGTGGCTTGACGTTATTTTACAAACAGAGGACAAGAAGGGAAAATCGGAAATGAAAAAGGGTTCGCGCGGAATCAACCCCGCTTCGAAGCCGAGTGGCGATGGGTGTGTCGAATTCCTAGCGTCACCGAACGACTGGTGGTTTCATCTCCGTCGGTGTGCGAAGTGTGGGCACATCGGTTGCTGCGACAGTTCTCCGAGCCAGCATGCGTCCAAGCATGCGGCGACAACAGGGCATCCGATCATTGCCAGCTTCGAGCCGGGTGAGGATTGGTTCTACGATTACGAGAAGCGGGGGATGATCAAGGGTGTGGAGTTGCTTCCGCCACATTCGCATCCGGAGGATCAACCATCACCTGGGCCGGCAGGGAGGGTTCCAGCCAATTGGGAATCGCTGCTGCACTAGCTGGCGTCGATCGATTTTTTATGAATGGGAGCGGGACTCGGGACACCGTATTTGTAATGAGCACCGTATCGAAAGGAGCCATCAATGAACGGCGTGCAAAAGGAGCCATCAATGAACGCGGTACAAGTCGAACAGAAGAGCTATGAGATGCCCCCGCGAGAGGGGATCAGCATCGCACATTTTCTCACCGTCGCAGACATCGAGCGATCGGCTCGCTACTACGAAAAGGTCTTCGGCGCTCGCATTCTTAGCCTGGGTGACGGCAACGCGCCTGCGTACCTTCAGCTTGCGAATATCTGGATGATTCTGAACGTTGGAGGCGGGCCGACCCCGGATAAGCCGACGGTAACGCTCAGCGTCCCCGACCCAAATCACATCAACAGCTTTATGAATTTCCGCGTTGCGGATATTCAAGCGTGCTACGAATTATGGAAAAGTCGAGGAGCCGAGTTCATCACGGAGCCAATACCCAAGTACGGCGAGACGCGCTGCTACATCCGCGATCCTGACGGTTACATTATCGAGGTCGGACAGAGCACCGAGCTCAAGTACGGTTAGCGCTCGGCCCGGATGGGGTTCGGATTTAAGCGCTAACGGGTGCAGATGTTCTCTTTAGGCCTTCCGGGCTGCAGTGTCGAGCCAGTAGTTTGGTCTCGATCGATGAGTTCGTCCAACGGATTCGTCGTCGCGCTTCTGCCAATTTTGCTTTGAGCAGTCACTCGCTCCGACATCGAAAGGAGTACCAAATGGACGGCACCAATGGCCTGATGGAGACCACGCGCGTGGCCGCGCCTGTCGCGTCGAACACGCTTAGTGTGAACGTTTTTACGGCCCCAGGAAAGACCATGGTCGGCGAGCGGCCAAGGCCCCTCGGCGAAGCACTCGGCTTTGACCCTATCACGTCGACTTTAATCTTCGGCGAGTACGACGCGGTGCTGGTGGACGCAATGATGACAGTGGCTGAGGCCGAGGCTCTCGCGGATTGGGTTGCTCTGCACAACCGCAACCTGGAAACCATCTATATAACGCACGCCCATTTCGACCACTTCTACGGTCTGAGCATTCTGCTCGACCGTTTCCCGCGCGCTCGGGCGGTAGCAACGCCCAAGACGGTGAACGCCATGCAGATGTCTTTCTCTCCCACAGTGGAGCGGTTAGCCCGCCGGTGCTTTCCTGGGCAAATACCCACTAAGTTGGTTGCCCCTGAGCCCTATGAGCACGACACGTCCACTCTCGAGGGCCACGAATTGCGCATCATCGAGCAGGGCCACACCGACAGTGCCGATACGACGTCTTTACACGTTCCATCAATCAGCCTGATCGTCGCTGGCGACGTTGTGTACAACCAATGCCGCATGTATGTCGGCGACACCACCCCCGAGAGCCGAAAGAATTGGATCGCGGCGCTAGACCGGTTAGCGGCGCTGAACCCGGCGATGGTTGTCGCCGGTCACAAGAAGCCTGGCGCGCCCGACTCTCCCTCGACGATCCAAGACACCAAGCGTTACCTGCAGGACTTCGATCGGGTGCAGAAAACCGCGACATCCGACCAGGAGCTGTTCGATCAGATGACCGAGCTGTACCCACATTGGGTAGCCAATCAGTCGTGGTTGATGTTTGGATTCCCCCAGCCATAACCTACATCAACCGCTGATGCGAATCTTTCCTCGCGCATGATGGAGGGTTGCCCCTAGTTGGAAAGGCGCCGGAAATCGCGATGCCGAAGTACAACGCGATACCTTGGTCCAATTGTTTTGCCTTTCCTCGCCAGGCATAGTCGGCAGCAGGTATGAACACGGAAGAACCAGAATCAGCAGATGAGCACAGTTTATCGGAATTGGAGCCGCCAATGAGCAGCATACAAATCGAACAAAAGAGCTATGAGATGCCCCCGCGCGACGGGTTCACCGTCACACATTTCACACAAAGCGTCACGCTAACCAACACAGGTAACGCGACCCTGAGTATTTCGGCGATTCTCGCGGCAGGAGCGTTTAATGGGGATTTCCGGGAATCCAATGACTGCCCAACCTCGCTGGCGTCGGGGGCAAAGTGCTCGGTCAGCGTGACATTTCAGCCTACGGGCACTGGCACGCGGAACGCTAACCTGCTGTTTATCGATAATGCCGGCAACACCCCGCAGTCCCCGAGGGTTTGAAAGGAATCGATAAGAAGAAGCCGGGCCTCAGCCCCGCTCCGCACCGCGGCTTTCTGCACCGGCAAGATCATCTTTACCAGCCTGGTTTGGTGTCCGCCGTCACTTTGTAGTTCGCATGCCGCAACAGCTCCTGTATGGTTTTGATGTCTTCGCCGTTCGCCTTCATCAAAGTGCCGAAGGTGTGCCGCAGGGTGTGCCAGCCGACGTTGCCGGGAATCTTCGCCGCCTGCAGCGCGGGCTGTAAAATGCACCCGGAAAAGCACGCCCGGCCAGTACGGCTGTCTGCCCTTTCTGTGCGGGCTGGCAAACACCCAGTCGCTGCCCCTCGGATAGGGCGCCTGCAGCCGCCAATTCAATAGGACTTCCGCAAGAGCCGGATCAAGCGGAATTGGCTTGCGCGAGGCTTCCGTCTTGCAGCGCGTGATCTTCTGCTTGACCACCGAACGGGTGACGTTCACTTCCAAAGCTTCGAAGTTCACGTCCTCCCATTTTAGGCCCAGCAATTCGCCCACGCGCAGCCCGCTTGCCAGGGCCAGCAGTACCGCGGTCCGGCAAGGCTCCACGAGATTCGCCAGAAAATTCCGGATTTGCTCGATAGTGAGAACAACAGGGATTCTCCGGCGCTTGGCGCTTTGCCGGACGTTGGTGATGGGATTGCGGTTTGCCCATTCCCAACGCAGCGCATGGCTGAAATCACCACGTAATGATGCGCCGGATACATGCTTTAGACCTTCGTCGCTTCGAGCTCACTATTTAGCTTTGGCTTCCCGGACATATTCGCCAATTTCGTGCAGCAGCGGTCGCGCCGATGCCGGCACAGCAACCTTGCCGTCAAGAATTTCATGGCGGTTTACATCGTGGCCATACATGGCTTCGTCTCCACTTTTGTCGGCTTGCACCACGGCTCCGTCCAGACTCACCCCGGCGAAAACGCCTTTTGCACGCGAATAAGACAGAATCTCCGCATTCAATTTAAGGTCGGTGTTAGCAGCGGCGGTCCGTCCCACCGGCCCGGCTGCTACCGAGGCGTCGCCTCCGAGCTTGAATTTGTCGCTGAGCAGGCTGTGCAAGGCGTGATCGTTCATAAAGAGCATCACGATGTCGGTGGAAGAACCCCCGATCTGATAACCCACGCTGCCGCCCTGGATCGCTACAAACAGGGGGGCGCTCCAGCCATGCCCGGTGCGACAGGTTGCCAGTCCCCTGCCGTAGTTGCCGCCGAATATAAAGGCGAACTTCTTGTCCCCTGGAATGATGGCGATACATTTCGCAGATTTCAGGAGATCCTGAGGGATACCCCGATCCGGGGTGTTCATGATCTCCTTGAAGACCTGGGCAGCCTTGTGGGTGCGATTCACATCATCCTCGCGGTCGGAGGCGACAGCAGTTAGAGTTGCAAGCAGAGCTAGCGTTGCGACGATCAGAATACGTTTCAACATTTTTTATCCTCCTCCAAGTTTGAACTCACTAACGGAAACGCGCTGCCAATCCATCGATTCCAGAACTCGCTTCTGTTCGCCAAGGTGCAGATCATCAGCGCAGGTCAATGCGACCGTCAGTTGCCATTTTTTCCCTAAGCTTCGGATCAAGCGGGTGATCCACAGCGTCATCGTAGACACTGGGAACAAGCGTTTCTGTGCAATAAGGAACACATCCAATTTTGCTGACCGAGCGGCAAATCGCAGATACAGATGCCGACGAACGCCCGAAGGTTCAGAGTCTCCCTAAAGGAAATTAGGTTCTGCGCAGGAATCTGACAGGCACCTGGCTTTACGGGGTTTCTGTGGTTTCGGGCATGGAGCCTCCCGGCGGTTTCGGGATGCCGGGAGTGCTCGGCGGCCAATGATTGCGGGTCTTTCGGGAGGATTCCTTGAGTGTGATTGCGACTGGCAGGAATCGCTCGGCCGGTCCAGGCTCCCACAGGCGGGGCCGGGCGAAAGCCACGCCTGGAACGCGACACCGTCTCCATGAGCTTGGTGCCGGAACCCGGACTGTCCGGCTGGTGGAACGGCCAACCTGGTGAAGATCGAGACACTGGCAACACCTCATCGAATCAGCGTACGTCTACGGCCGGACCGCTCTCCGATCCCGCCTTCCAACATCCCCACGCCTTAGAGCCTGGGCGAGTCAGAAGTCTTCTGGGCCAGACCGCTAGCCCAGACCAAACCGGCCCGCTCGACACTGTGCAATAGAGAACAGTTGTCCCGTTCGTGCGCGGTTATAGTTCGGATCGGGACTTGGCTGGGTGGTCCCGACAATGACGGCGAGTCCCCTAGGAGACGAAGAAATGTCCAAAGTAAATTCAGTTGTCGCGGTGTATCGCACGCATACGGAAGCGGATCAAGCGGTGAAGGAGCTTCAGCGCGGCGGAGTCGACATGCACAAATTGTCGATCGTTGGGAAGGGCTACCACACAGATGAGCAGGTGGTGGGCTACTACAATACCGGCGACCGCATGAAGTATTGGGGCAAAATTGGCGCGTTCTGGGGAGGCTTTTGGGGGGTTTTGTTCGGTTCTGCTTTTTTCATGATTCCAGGGCTCGGCCCAATCTTAGCGGCGGGACCGATAGTTGCATGGATCGTGGCCGCGTTGGAAGGTGCGGTGGAGGTGGGAGTGTTGGGTGCTCTGGGAGCTGGCCTCTACAGCATAGGAATTCCTAAGGACAGCGTTGTGAAGTACGAAACGGCAGTCAAGACAGATCAGTTCCTACTGATCGTCCACGGGACGGCTGCAGAAGTGGCCAAGGCGAAGGACATCATCGAGACTACACATCCCGCCGAGTTGGGAATGCACTCAGGCGAAGCGGTAGCGGTAGCCGCTTAGCTTCCCCGCGAGTTGTATGGGCAAGGCTGCATCGAGGGGCCTTGCCTATTGGTGTACCAAGTCGACGACCGCCGAAGGCGCGGCAGGGCAGAATTCTTGGGCCCATCCTCACCCTAATGCGATGCAGAAGTTAATTGGACTGATGGCAGCGGTGCCGGAGCGGGGCGAAGTTCGCGCGGCGTCGGATACTTCATCAGCAGTCAGCAAAGGCGGCCAAGGAAGAGTGGCGTAACGGGGAAAAGCTGATGCATTCGAAGGTTAGGTCCAGAACAACCTCGGGGCGGGAACCATGAGCAAACAAACCCGTAGGGACCACCCGATCTACAGCCTTCTACCCACGGAAGTCGAGGGGTTCGATTCTCTGGCGGAGCTTGCCCTGGACATGCGGTGGTCGTGGAACCATGCCACGGACGAAGTGTGGCGCCAGCTTGATCCCGAACTGTGGGAGATCACGCATAACCCCTGGGTGGTCCTGCAGACGGTCTCGCGCGACCAGATCGAGCGCGTGCTCGCCGATCCTGCCTTCCGTAAGAACGTTGATGACCTGCTGCGATCCAAGCGGCAGGCGGCGGAGAGGCCAGCATGGTTTCAGCAAAAGCATCCGCAAGCCCCCTTGACCTGCGTCGCGTATTTCAGCATGGAATTTATGTTGAGCGAAGCTTTGCCTATCTACTCGGGCGGGCTTGGCAATGTAGCCGGCGATCAACTCAAAGCTGCCAGCGATCTGGGTGTGCCAGTGGCCGGCGTGGGGCTACTCTACCAGCAGGGCTATTTTCGCCAGGTGATCGATAAGAACGGAGAGCAACAGGCTCTTTACCCGTACAACGACCCCGGACAGTTGCCGATCACGCCTTTGCGCCAACCAAACGGCGAGTGGTTGCGGTTGGAGATCGCGTTGCCTGGATACTCGGTCTGGCTGCGAGCCTGGCAGGCCCAGGTCGGCAGAGTGAAGCTTTACCTGCTGGACAGCAACGACGCGGCGAACTTTCCCGCTCATCGAGGCATCACGAGCGAGCTCTATGGGGGCGGGCCGGAGCTGCGCCTTAAGCAAGAACTGCTGCTCGGGATTGGCGGCTGGCGACTGCTCCGCGCCCTCGGGGTCCAACCGGAGGTCTGTCACCTGAATGAAGGGCATGCGGCCTTCGCCGTGTTGGAACGCGCCCGCAGTTTCATGCAAGAGACCGCGCAACCCTTCGAAGTGGCACTCGCCGCTACTCGAGTCGGCAATCTCTTCACCACTCACACGGCAGTGACCGCCGGCTTTGACCGTTTCGCTCCGGCCCTCATCGAGCAATACCTCGGTGGTTATGCCGAGCAGAAGCTCGGCATAGCACTCCACGAATTGCTGGCTCTTGGCCGCCAGAACTCGAACGACTCATCGGAGAGTTTCAACATGGCATATCTGGCGGTCCGCGGGAGCGGGGCGGTCAATGGCGTGAGTCGCTTGCACGGGAAGGTGAGCCGGCACATCTTTCTGCCTCTCTTTCCGCACTGGCCGCAGGACGAAATCCCGATCGGACATGTGACTAACGGAGTCCACATGCCGAGCTGGGACTCGGCCCCGGCCGATGATCTTTGGACGGACGCCTGTGGCAAGGGGCGTTGGCTGGGGACGACAGAAACCCTGGAGCAGGACATTCGGCGAGTCTCCGACTCCGTGCTCTGGAAATTTCGCACCGCCGCCAGCAAGTCTCTCGTTGAATACGCTCGGGGGCGACTATCCCGACAACTGGCTGCCTCAGGCGCTTCGGCCGAGGCGGTCGACGGTGCGAAGCATCTCTTTGATTCCAACGCACTGACGCTGGGCTTTGCGCGACGTTTCGCGACCTACAAGAGACCGAACTTACTGGTGCACGACCCGCAGCGGCTGCTTCGTTTGTTGACTAATTCTCAGCGCCCGGTGCAACTCATCATCGCTGGCAAGGCCCATCCGGAGGACCGGGCGGGGCAGGCGCTGATCCATGAATGGATAAATTTCATCCGCCAGCCAGAGACCCGACCCCATATCGTCTTCCTGAGCGACTACGACATGTTGTTAACGGAGCACCTGGTGCAGGGTGTGGACGTCTGGATCAACACGCCACGGCGACCCTGGGAGGCTTGCGGAACGAGCGGCATGAAGGTGCTCGCCAATGGAGGCATCAATCTATCGGAGCTGGATGGCTGGTGGGCGGAAGCCTACACGCCTGAAGTGGGGTGGGCGTTGGGAGATGGCCAGGAACATGGCGATGATCCCGCTTGGGACGCTGTCGAAGCCGACGCGCTCTACGACCTGCTCGAGCGGGAGGTGATCCCGGAGTTTTATACCCGAGACAAGAGCGGCATTCCCACCGCATGGGTCAAGCGGATGCGGGAAAGCATGGCGCGGTTGACACCGCGCTTCTCCGCCGACCGCGCGGTGCGCGAATACACCGAGCAGCATTACCTCCCGGCCTCAGCCGCCTACCGTGAACGCGCTGCGAACAAAGGCGCAATTGGCAAGCAAGTGGTCGATTGGCAGCATGCAGTCGATCGGAAGTGGGGCTCGTTGCGCTTCGGAGACTTGCGTGTCGAAACCAACGAGGATCACCACGTGTTTGAAGTCGAAATCTTTCTGAACGATCTCGACCCGAATGCGGTGCGAGTTGAGCTTTATGCGGACGGAATCAACGGCGGCGATCCCGTACGGCAGGAAATGAAGTGGGCGCGACAGCTACCTGACGCATCCCGCCGCTGCGTCTATCACGCAACGGTACCCACCACACGTCCAGCGAGAGACTACACGGCGCGAATGATGCCGCACTGCGACGGCGTTGCGGTCCCACTGGAAGACGCTCGAATCCTATGGCAACGATGATAAAAACGCCGCAACGCGAGTTGCACGATTACATCTCGGAGATCTCCGAGCACGCTGACGTTCGGGCGGGCTCTCCTCTGCCTTTGGGAACCCAGGAAAGGGGAGGAGGGGTTAATTTCGCCATTTTCAGCCGTTACGCCAGCCGCGTTCGACTGGAGTTGTTCGACCATCCCGAAGACGCGGTGCCCGCCCGGGTAATCGATCTGGATCCAGCGCGCAACCGCACCGGCGACGTATGGCACGTTTGGGTGGAGGGGATCGGTCCCGGCCAACTCTATGCTTACCGCGTGGATGGCCCTTACGAACCCAGCGAAGGACATCGTTTCAATTTCAACAGGCTTCTCCTCGATCCCTTTGCTACCGCGATTTCGCAGCTGCCTCCGTGGGATTTTGCCTCGGCGCGTGGATACGACCCGTCGGCGCCGGAGCAAGACTTGGCCATCTCGAAGCTGGACAATTCCAGCTCGATGCCGAAATGCGTATTTGTCAACGAGCCCTTCGAGTGGGATGGAGACCAGCCACCCCGGCATCCGTGGTCGAAGACCGTCATTTACGAAACGCATGTTCGCGGCTTCACTATTCATCCCAAGTCGGGCGTGGATCATCCGGGAACCTACCGGGGCCTGATGGAAAAGATTCCCTATCTCAAAGAACTGGGAGTGACGGCCGTGGAACTGATGCCCGTGCAGGAGTTCAATGAAAGCTCTGTCACGCGCAGAAATCCGCAAACAAATCAGCCGCTCAGGAATTACTGGGGATACGATCCCGTGGCCTTCTTTGCGCCCAAAGCTTCCTATAGCAGTTCGGGAGGTTTGGGCCAGCAGAAGCTGGAATTCAAGGAAATGGTCCGGGCTTTTCACGAGGCCGGCATCGAAGTGATCCTGGACGTGGTGTTCAATCACACGGCCGAGGGAGACGAACTGGGGCCGACGCTCTGTTTCCGCGGGATGGATAACGCGATCTTCTACACGCTGGCGGACGACAAACGCTACTACAAGGACTACACGGGCACCGGCAACACCATCAACGCCAACCATCCCGTGGTGCGGGACCACATCTTGGCCGCGCTCCGTTATTGGATGGTCGAGATGCATGTAGATGGATTCCGGTTTGACCTGGCGTCGGTTCTCGGCCGGGGCCGTACCGGCAACTTGCTGGCCAATGCCCCGCTTCTCGAACGGATCGCCGAGGACCCGATCTTGAGAGACGTGAAGATCATCGCCGAGGCGTGGGACGCCGCCGGTGCGTACGAGGTGGGTAGTTTTTCAGAGCGGCGCTGGGCGGAGTGGAACGGCCGGTACCGAGATGATGTCCGGCGTTTCTGGCGCGGCGATGATGGGATGCTCGGTTTATTTGCCAGCCGCATCTGCGGCAGCGCCGACATCTACACCAAGTCGGGCAAAGGCCCCGAGAGCAGCATCAATTTCGTCACCTGCCACGACGGCTTCACTCTGAACGACCTGGTGAGCTATCGCTACAAGCACAATGAAGCAAACGGAGAAAACAACCATGACGGGACCGACGCCAACTTCAGCGAGAACTACGGCGCCGAAGGCGAGACGACGGATGCCGGGATCGAGACCTTGCGGAAACGCCAGATCAAGAACTTCCTTCTGACCCTGCTGATCTCGCGCGGGGTGCCGATGCTGCTTGGCGGGGACGAATTTCGCCGCACGCAAGGCGGCAACAACAACGCCTACTGCCAGGACAACGAAACGAGCTGGCATGACTGGAGCTGTCTGGAACAGCACAGGGAAATTTTCCGCTTCACCCGTGGCATGATCGCCTTTCGTCGAGCCCATCCGATTCTGAGCAAGGAGCAATTCTACACGGACGCCGAGATCCATTGGTTTGGCCCGCACGGGGGATTGCCCAACTGGGCTGACCCGAAAGAAAAACAGTTTGCCTGTCTGATCCATGAAGATGAGCAGCAACGCACTTTGCCTGATGTTCAATGCCGGCGCCGATGCGGTCGATTTCGGTTTGCCCGCCGTACTGCCGGGGGCTCGGTGGCATCTGGCCGTTGACACCTCTCGCGAAGCGCCACAAGATCTGTTTGCTGCGGGCGAGGAACCGCTTTGGGAAGATCCACAAACTTACCACCTGAGCCCCCGATCCAGCGCCATACTTCTGGCTCGAGGAACGAACTGTCAAAGGTGGCAGACGGCGTTGACGGAGGCCAAATGAAAAGAGCGATCCCGATCACGACGTTGTTTCTGGATATCGGCGGTGTCCTGCTCACCGACGGGTGGGATCATCATGCCCGCAAACGGGCGGCGACGAACTTCAAGCTGGAGTTGGCCGAGATGGAGGATCGGCATCACCTGACCTTCGACACCTACGAGGAGGGAAAGCTCACGCTGGAAGAATATTTAGGTCGGGTGGTCTTCTACCAAAAGCGACCGTTCACCCGGGCTCAGTTTCGGCGCTTCATGTTCGCGCAATCGAAACCTTACCCCGAGATGATCGAGCTGGTCGCTCAGCTCAAGGTCCGGCACGGGCTGAAGATCGCCGTGGTCAGCAACGAAGCGCGCGAACTGAATGCGTATCGGATTCGAAAGTTCAAGCTGGACGGGTTTGTGGATTCTTTTATTTCCTCCTGCTTCGTCCACGTCCGCAAGCCCGACGCGGACATCTTTCGGCTTGCGCTGGACATCGCCCAGGCGCCAGCCCGGCAGGTCGTCTATATCGAAAACACCCCGATGTTCGTCCAGATCGCGGAAGGTTTGGGGATTCGAAGCATTCTTCACACGGATTACAGGTCCACGTGCGCGAAACTGGCTTCGTTCGGATTGCAGAATGACGAAGGAGTCATCCATGAAACCAGCTAACCCACGCATCCTGACGATCAATGGCGGCTCGTCGAGCATCAAGTTCGCGCTGTTCGAGGCCGGTGACTCGCTCCGACGGATTCTGGAGGGCGGGATTGAGCGGATTGGACTGCCGGAGGCCACCTTGCGGGTGAAAGGCTTGAACCAGGCGGACAACTTTTCGCGGTCAGTGACGGCGCCGGATCACACCGTGGCGGTGGGCGCTCTGATGGATTGGATCGAGGAACGCAGCGGGCGTGATGCATTGACCGCGGTGGGGCATCGCGTGGTGCATGGCGGGCCGAAGTATAACAAGCCGCAGCGAATCACTGCGGAAATGGTTGAGGAGCTGCACCGGCTCAGTCCATTCGATCCTGACCATCTGCCGGAGGAGATCCTGTTGACCGAGGCGTTTCATCGCCGATTTCCTGACCTGCCCCAAGTGGCGTGTTTCGACACGGCTTTTCACCATGATCTGCCGCGCGTGGCGCAGCTGTTGCCGATCCCGCGCCGCTACGAGGCGCAGGGGGTGCGGCGGTACGGGTTTCACGGGTTGTCGTATGCGTTTCTCATGGAAGAACTGGCCCGCCTGGCCGGACCGGAAGCGGCACAAGGCCGGGTCATCCTCGCCCACCTCGGCAATGGCGCGAGCCTGGCGGCGGTGCGTGACGGCAAATCCGTGGACACAAGCATGAGTTTCACCCCGACCGCCGGGGTGCCGATGAGCACCCGCTCAGGCGATCTCGATCCCGGACTGGTTTGGTATCTGGCGCGCACTGAAAAAATGAGCGCGAAGCAATTCAACGAGATGGTCAATTTCCAGTCCGGGCTGCTCGGCATATCCGAGACCAGTTCCGACATGCGTGACTTGCTCGACCGTGAAACGCAGGACGTGCGGGCGGCTGAAGCGGTCGCGCTGTTTTGCTACCAGGTCAAGAAATGGATCGGCGCATTCGCGGCGGCGTTGGGCGGACTGGACACGCTGGTGTTCGCTGGTGGCATCGGAGAGAACGCGCCCGCGGTCCGCGCCCGGATTTGCGATGGGCTGGGATTCCTTGGAATCGAACTCGAAGAAAAGCGAAACGCGGCGAATGAGGGCGTGATTTCCGCGGCGGCCAGCCGGGTTGCGGTCCGCGTCATTCGCACGGACGAAGAACGCATGATCGCCAAGACGGTTTGCTGCGTTCTCGGCCTTGGCTGAAAAAGGAGAATTGAACCATGAAAACTAACACACTCACGCCTGAACTGCTCCACATAAACCCACGCGGTGAACAAAAAAAGTTAACCATGAAAACCAACACACTCTCTCCGGAACTGCTCCACAAGATGGATGCCTACTGGCGCGCCGCCAACTATCTGTCGGTCGGCCAGATTTATCTCTACGACAATCCGCTGCTGAAGGAGCCGCTGAAGCTGTCGCACGTGAAGCCGCTGGTGGTCGGACACTGGGGCACGACGCCGGGCCAGAACTTCATCTATGTGCACTTGAACCGGGTCATCAAGAAGTATGACCTGGATATGTTCTACATCGCCGGTCCCGGTCACGGCGGCCCGGCGCTGGTGGGCAATACTTACCTCGAAGGCACCTACAGTGAGATTTATCCGAACATCAGCCAGGACGAAGCCGGGCTGAAAAAGCTGTTCAAGCAATTCTCGTTTCCCGGCGGGATTTCCAGCCATGTTGCGCCGACGACGCCGGGGTCGATTCACGAAGGTGGCGAGCTGGGGTACTCGCTCAGCCATGCCTTCGGGGCCGCGTTCGACAATCCCGATCTGATCGTCGCCTGCGTCATCGGCGACGGTGAAGCGGAAACGGGCCCTCTGGCGACCGCATGGCAGTCCAACAAGTTTCTCAACCCAATTACCGACGGAGCCGTGCTGCCGATCCTGCACCTCAATGGCTACAAGATCAGCAATCCGACCGTCCTGGCCCGCATCGAGCATGAGGAATTGGAGCAATTTCTACGAGGCTGCGGCTGGACGCCTTACTTTGTGGAAGGCGATGAGCCGGAAAAGATGCATGAACTCATGGCCACCACCTTGGAAAAGGCCATCGAGGATATCCGGCAAATCCAAAGCAATGCGCGGAACAAGAACGACACCACTCGGCCGCGCTGGCCAATGATCGTCCTCAAGTCACCCAAGGGCTGGACGGGACCGAAAGTCGTCGATGGCCTGCAAATCGAGGGCACCTTCCGAGCGCACCAGGTGCCGCTCCTGGTGGATTCCGAGCATCCCGATCATGTCAAGCAGCTTGAAAGCTGGATGAAAAGCTACAAGGCCGAGGAGCTGTTCGATGAAAATGGGCGACTCATGCCGGAATTGGCCGAGCTGGCGCCGAAGGGCGACCGGCGGATGGGCGCCAATCCCCACGCCAACGGCGGCATTCTGCTGCGCGACCTGCGCATGCCGGACTTCCACGTCCACGCGGTGAATGTGCCTTCGCCCGGCGCCGTTGACGGCCAAGATACGCTCGTGCTGGGTAAGTTCCTGCGTGACGTGGCCAAGCTGAATCAGGATCAGCGCAATTTCCGTGTCTTCGGTCCCGATGAGACACTCTCGAATCTCCTGGGCGCGGTTTTTGAAGTCACCAACCGTCAGTGGGACGCCCGGGAAGTAAAAAATGATGAATTCCTCGCGCCCGCCGGACGCGTGCTGGACTCGATGCTCAGCGAGCACCAGTGCGAGGGTTGGTTGGAAGGATATCTGCTGACCGGGCGGCACGGGCTGTTCAACAGCTATGAGGCCTTCATTCGCATCGTCGACTCGATGTTCAGCCAGCACGCCAAGTGGCTGAAGGTAACGTTGGAACTGCCCTGGCGCCGGAAGATCGCCTCGCTGAACTATCTGCTCGCCTCCCACGTCTGGCAGCAGGATCACAACGGCTTCACGCACCAGGATCCCGGCTTCCTCGACCACGTCATCAACAAGAAGGCCGATATCGTGCGCGTTTACCTTCCGCCCGACGCCAACTGCCTGTTGTCGGTTTTTGATCACTGCCTGCGCAGCCGGCATTACGTCAACGTGGTGGTTGCGGGCAAGCACGCCCTCCCGCAATGGCTGACCATGGACGCGGCGGTCGTGCATTGCACGGAAGGAATTGGCATCTGGCAATGGGCCAGCAACGACCAGGACGCCGAGCCGGACGTGGTGATGGCCTGCTGCGGAGACACGCCCACGCTGGAGATTCTGGCTGCCGTTTCCATCCTTCGCCAGCATCTGCCCGATCTGAAAATCCGGGTGATCAATGTCGTCGATCTGATGAAGCTGCAGTCTGCGAGCGAGCACCCGCACGGACTGAGCGAGACGGATTACGATTCGCTTTTCACCAAAGACAAGCACATCATCTTTGGCTTTCATGGATATCCATGGCTGGTCCACCGGCTGACCTACCGCCGGACCAACCGCAACCTCCACGTCCGGGGCTACAAGGAAGAGGGCACCATCACGACGGCCTTTGACATGAGGGTGCAGAACGACCTGGACCGGTTCCACCTGGTGCAAGACGTGGTCGATCGGCTACCGCATTTGGGCACTAAGGGGGCCTACCTGAAGCAGATGATGCAGGACAAGCTCATCGAGCACAAGCACTACATCGACAAGCACGGCCAAGACATGCCGGAAATCCGGAACTGGAAGTGGAGCAACCTCAAATGAACGCACAAGAGCTTATGAAACCCAATGCCGACCAGCCCAAGGCTCCCGAATCGAAGCCGGGATCGAAGCCCAATGCGAAGGACGATCTGAAATCCCTGCCCATGCCGGAAGTGGAGAAAAAATTGGGGTCGTCGCCGGACGGCCTCAGTCAAGCCGAGGCGCAGAAACGGCTGACCCAATATGGGCCTAACGAGATTGAAGAAAAGAAGACCAATCCGTTCCTGAAATTCCTCACCTATTTTTGGGGGCCCATCCCGTGGATGATCGAAGCGGCGGTGATTCTGTCGGGCGTGGTCCGGCACTGGCCGGATTTTTTCATCATCCTCCTTTTGCTTGTTTCCAACGCCGTGGTCGGATTCTGGGAAGAACACCAGGCGGGCAACGCCATCGCCGCTCTGAAGGCCAAGCTGGCGATCAAGGCCAGGGTGAAACGTGATGGGAAGTGGATCACCCCGGCGGCGCGTGAGTTGGTGCCGGGCGACGTCATCCGCGTGCGCCTGGGCGACATTGTGCCGGCGGATGCGCGCTTGCTGGCGGGCGACCCGGTGGAGGTGGATCAGTCCGCGTTGACCGGCGAATCTTTGCCCGCCACGCGCAAACCTGGCGAGGCGGTGTTTTCGGGGTCGATTATCCGCCAGGGCGAAATCGACGCGATGGTGTACGCCACCGGTGAGAACACCTACTTCGGCAAGACCGCGCAACTGGTGCAGGAGGCGCACACCGTCAGCCATTTCCAGCGTGCCGTGCTGAAGATTGGCGATTACCTGATCATTCTCGCGGTGGCTCTGGTGGTGTTGATAATTGCCGTCGCGCTCTTCCGTGGCGACCCGATCCTCACCACGTTGGAGTTCGCCTTGGTGCTTCTGGTGGCCGCGATCCCCGTGGCGATGCCCACGGTGCTGTCAGTGACCATGGCGGTCGGCGCACGTCTGCTGGCGAAAAAAGAAGCGATTGTGACCCGGTTGTCGGCTATCGAGGAACTAGCTGGCGTGGACGTGCTGTGCTCGGACAAGACCGGCACCCTGACCCAGAACAAGCTGACGCTGGGCGATCCGTTCAGCGTGAACAATATCCCTGCCGACCAAGTCATTCTCTGCGCCGCACTGGCTTCGCGTGCGGAAGACAAGGACACCATCGACCTGGCCGTGATCGGCGGCGTGAAGGACGATACAGGCGTTGAAGGGCTATCAGGTGGTCCATTTCCAGCCGTTCGACCCGGTGCATAAGCGCACCGAAGCCACCGTCAAAGCCGCGGACGGAAAACAGTTCTATGTGGCCAAGGGAGCGCCGCAGGTGATTCTGGAGATGTCGACCAACGCCGGTGAGGTAAAGCCCGCCGTCGAGAAAGCCGTCAATGAATTTGCGGCGCGCGGCTTCCGTTCCTTGGGCGTGGCCCGGGCAGATCAGGAAGGCAAGTGGCAGTTTGTTGGCGTGTTGCCATTGTTCGATCCGCCGCGCGAGCAGGCCAAAGCAACCATCGCGAGCGCCCGGCAGATGGGCGTGAACGTCAAGATGGTTACGGGCGATCAAATGGCCATCGCTCGAGAAACTGCCCGACAACTGGGGCTGGGCACGAACATCCTTGATGCCAGCGGATTGGGCGACACGAAGCATCACGAGACGGCGCAGTCGGCGGAGGCCATCGAAAAAGCGGACGGTTTCGCCCAGGTATTCCCCGAACATAAGTTCCACATTGTGGATGTCCTGCAGCAGCGCGGCCACATCGTCGGCATGACCGGCGACGGGGTGAACGACGCCCCCGCGCTGAAGAAAGCCGACTGCGGCATCGCCGTTTCCGGCGCGACAGACGCGGCGCGCGCGGCGGCGTCCATCGTGCTGCTGGCGTCCGGCCTGTCGGTGATCATCGACGCGATCAAGGAGAGCCGCCGGATCTTCCAGCGGATGAACAGCTACGCGATCTACCGCATCGCCGAAACGCTGCGCGTGCTGTTCTTCATGACGCTGGCGATCCTGGTGTTTAACTTCTATCCGCTGACCGCGGTGATGATCGTGATGCTGGCGTTGCTCAACGACGGAGCCATCCTGTCCATCGCCTATGACAACGTTCATTACAAGGATAAGCCCGAGGCCTGGAACATGCGCCTGGTGCTGGGGATCTCCACGGTGCTGGGCGTCATCGGGGTCGTGGCCGCGTTTGGCTTGTTTTATCTCGGCGAGCGCGTCTTTCATCTCGACCGTGCGCACATCCAGACGCTGATGTACCTGAAGCTGTCCGTGGCCGGACATCTGACGATTTTCCTGACGCGCACGCGCGGCCCGTTCTGGTCCATACGCCCCGCGCGGATTCTTATGGGTAGCGGTGCTCGGCACGCAAACGATGGCGACTCTGATTGCGGTTTATGGGCTGTTTATGACGCCCCTCGGCTGGGGCTGGGCAGGGTTCGTTTGGGGCTACGCTCTGGCTTGGGCCCTCGTGAATGACCGCGTGAAACTGCTCGCCTATCGGATTTTCGACCCTACCAAAGCCCCATTGTTGGCCAAGAAGACGCTCGATCTTACACCGCAGATCGCCACACGGGCCTATGAACTCTACGAGCAGCGAGCCCGGGGCGAAAGCCAGGCGGATCAAGACTGGCTCGAGGCGGAGCGCGAGATTCGGAAAGAGCAGGCGGGACATCGCAAGGCTTCGTGAATGTCCTCGTGAGCCCCGGGAGTGTTGGCCGTGCCCACGCAGTTCGTGGCATCGAATGGAGGAACAATGAGAATCAGTTCCAAAGATTTCCGTGTACCGACCAGGAAAAAGGTCAAACTCAGAGAGTGGCCGACGATCGTGAAGCCCTTTTGCGACTCGAAGGAGGGATATAAAAAACTCCTGGAAGAACACGTTGCAGAGTTGAGCTCGCTGCAAAACCTTCACTACGCCTCCAACCGCTATGCGCTGCTGCTGATCTTTCAGGGGATGGACTCTGCGGGCAAGGACGGCGCCATCCGGCACGTCATGTCGGGGGTCAATCCCGAAGGCTGCGAAGTTTTCAGTTTCAAACAACCGAGCGCTGAAGAACTGGAACACGATTTTCTCTGGCGCACGACGTGCCGCCTTCCCGAACGCGGACGGATCGGCATCTTCAATCGTTCCTACTATGAGGAAGTGCTCATCGTTCGGGTGCATCCGGAGATTCTCCGCAACCAGCGGCTTCCGGAGGAGTTGCTCGACGAGAAAACCATCTGGAAGGAACGGTATCGCTCGATCGTGGACTTGGAGCGCCACCTTTATCACAACGGAACGCGGATCATAAAAATATTTCTAAACCTTTCGTACGAAGAACAGCGAAAGCGGTTTCTCGAGCGCATTGACGAGCCTGACAAGAACTGGAAAGTCAGCCCCTCGGACAATCATGAGAGGAAATACTGGAAGCATTACATGGAAGCGTATGAGGATTGCCTGAACGCGACCAGCACCCATCACGCGCCCTGGTACGCCGTTCCCGCCGATGATAAGGAAAATGCCCGCTTGATTGTTTCCCGCATTGTCCTCGATGTGCTCCAGGACCTCAAGATGGCATATCCCAAGACCACGGAGAAGCGTCGGCTGGAATTGCAAGCGATCGGCAAGCAGCTAACGAAAGAAAAGTAACCCAAAGTTGTGGTCGTTTACTTGGGGGTCGAGGCTGTGGTCCGGGAGCGCCACGCGGGCGCAGCATCGCACGGGAGGTGGACATGGAATCGACTGGGCGGGAGCGGCAGGACGCGGCGCAGCAACAACCTGTGATCCAACGGCAATCAACGCACGATTTTTTCGATTCCTCGCTGGAGTGGCGGCGCGTGTTCGCAGAGACCTGGGGTACGTTCCTGCTGGTGCTGGTCGCTGCCGGTGGCGGCGTCGTTGCGGCGATGAGTGGTGGCAGAGTCACCCTGGGCATGATGGTGGTGGCGCCGGGACTCATGGTGATGGCGATCATCTACTTTACGGGCGCAGTGAGCGGAGCACATTTGAATCCGGCGGTCACGTTGGCATTCGCGGTGCGGCGCAACTTCCCTTGGAAGAGAGTCCCGGGCTACATCGTCGGACAATTGATCGGAGGCATTGGTGCGGCTGCTTTCCTTCGGGCGATGCTCGGGACGGTTGGCGCGCTCGGCGCGACGCTGCCGGGTCGTGGGGTGACCAACGGGAAAGCTCTGGCGATGGAAGTGGTGCTCACGATCGGGCTGGTGAACACTATCCTGGGCACGGCGTCCGGGGCGCGGAACATCGGCACGAACGCCGCCGTCGCCGTGGGCGGGTACATTGCTCTGGCAGGACTTGGGCGGCGCCGGTAACCGGCTCCTCGATGAACCCGGCGCGTTCGCTTGCGCCAGATCTGGTGCGCGGCGACTTCCACACGACTTGGATCTACCTTGTCGGGCCAGCGGTGGGGGCCTTGATGTATAGGAAAAACAAAAATCCATTTCAGAAGGAAAAACGGGCAGACGGCAAGCTCACGCTTATGGGCGTGATCTCGCTGAAGTTGAAATGGCTGCTGGGCCGAAAGCAGACAACTGCGTTTTGAGGAGGGTCAAAGAAGGTGGGATCAGGATCTCTCGAACGCCTACCGGGCCGCTAGATTCAGCCGACCGACCCAATGCATGGGTTGACCGCCGCTATCGACCAGGGGATCTACACCGAAATGCTTTCGCAGCGAATTCGCCCAACTCAACCGTTGTGGACGACGGCGCTTCTCCTGCCCCAATAGTGCAAACAGAGCAGCAGACGTCCGGCGCTTGGAACCGGGTGCCAGTAGCCAGAAATAGCGAATCGCGTGTCGGTAGCGGTCCAGCACGTGCTCGGCGAGAGTGGCAACGAACTCCTCGATCGAATACCAAGTTATCACCTGCCGCTTCTGTTTCAGGTCCTTCCTCCGAAACTGGACTTCCCGATCCGTGATCTCCGCGAAACGATGCTGGGCAATCGGCGGCCAGCGAATGTACCGGCCTGCGTATCGTAAGAACTGAGCCTTCGACATGAAGCCAGCGATGTCGATATTCCACCAGCGTTCGTACTGCGTTTTCAAAACAGCCTGGAGGTCCTCGGCAGCCAAATCCGACGTGAGCACCTTCGCCTTTGACGCCTCCCGGAGGTAAGTGATGACGGCGTAGCGCCACATGTGCATCAGCGCGTCTCTATCGAAACGCAGCGGGGTAATCCAACGGCCTTCCGACTCCCGCAGACCACCGGCAGAGACCAAAATGTGGAGATGCGGATGAAAATTCAGACATCGGCCGAAAGTGTGCTGCACCACCATAATCAGCACGCGGACACCATATCTAGCTTTGACCCATTGCTGTATCACCGCAGCTCCGAGTGCGGCAAGGTCGTGGAGCAGATGGCGGTTCTGCTGAAAGATTGGCCAGAGAACGTTTGGCATCGTAAAGACGAGGCCGGCAAAGGGCACGTCGGGAAGGGCAATCCACTGCTCGCGTTGCCACAGTTGCGTGGCTCGGTGCCCACAACTCGGACAGGCTCTCGACTTGCAGGTGTGGTAAACGAGTTTCTCTTCGGTTTTTGAGGCATAGACTTCCGCGCCCAAAGCAGGGGTCCGGCAATTGATCATTTTTTCGAAGTTCTGGCGGACGGCCGGGCGAGTCTCGGGGCGATCCCAGTGAACTCGCGTGGTGGCCAGAATCTGTTTCAGCGGTTGTTTGTAGCGCATGCTCGTATTAGCTCCTGGTCTGGTCGGAGGGATTGAAGTAACTCCTCAGTAAAATAGATCGCTTTGCCCGCAGTCTCTATCACAGAGAAATTGACCGAATGGTGAGGTGCCTCTGGATTAACCACTGCAGAGCCTCCGGTTCGGTCAGCTCGTATTCGATACAGGGGAGCGTCACTCGCCCTTGTAGTTGAGCCAGCTCGTACCGACAGTACCCATCAATAATCGTGCCGTCTCGCGTGATCACGAGCGGCTCTCGAAACGCGGTTACCTAGCTCAACGAGTGCGGACAGTTGAGAAGCGGGAACCGTGAGATGATGCCGAACGTAACTTGGGTGCGGACGGAGTTCGTCCAGACGACGGGTTACGGGCTGGCCGTGAACGTTGTCCAGTTGTTGTCCATTTTCACTTGGCAACGCGATCTCACGCGCATCAGGGCGCTCCATCATCGTCCTGCCCCGCGCGTGCGCGAGCTACGCCTTGTCGAGGGCAATTCCCGGCTGCGCAGCCATTCCAGCACTGCCTCCCGACGATACAGAGTGGTACGGCCGATTTTGGTAGGCGGCGGCCCGTCGCCGCTCAGGGCCATGCGGTCGATTGTCCGAGTACTTCGGCGCAATTGCTCCGCAAGCTGGTTTTTTGTCAAGTAGTCCGAGAGAACACTGGTAGGTGCAGTGTCCGACAGCATCAGTTTTCCTTGTGATGTTTGCGCGCCGCCGCTCAGGGCGGGAGACAGGTGATTGTCTCAGCGCTAGCCGGCTCTCAGACCGACCCGCTGTCGGAGTGCTGGCAGTGGAACGGGCGTCTGATCTACGCCGGGGATGTACGGCGGGGGTTGCATCCCTGATCGACTGCTCGATCCCTACAATGTCACAATATGCCCAACTCGCTTTCCAGTCAAGACAACCCCTAGTAACTCTCTAACCACAGGTGTCCTCAGCCACAACCCACTCAGACACAGCCGACGAAGAGAGGGCGTACAGGCGTACAGAGCCAATCTGGGTCCAATAAGGACATGATGTGGACACGGCTTCTTGGGCCGGCCTCGCACGGAGCGGCCTGCCCTCCAGTTCTCACCATCTACAGCCAGAGATGGCAGCCTGCATCCATCTCTTGCTGACATAATGCTGACATGGTCACCAGCGAAAAAACTAACCAGCGCATACACCGCATAAATAGAGGCATTTCTCCTCATCAACCTGCCACGACCGTGTGACTCTGGATCAGCATATCTGGGTTCGAATCCCTGGGGGGCAGCCAATTTATTATCAAGCACTTACCTCGGTTTTTTCAAGTTGAAGTTCTCCCCGGTGTGACGCAAAGGGTGCCGTGCGTTGATTGCCCGGCGCACCAGCTTCAGCTCCGGGTGCTGATACTTCATGGCCGCGGCTACTTCGGATTCGATGGATTTGCATCATCCTTCTGTCACAGGTTTCCGCCAAGCGCGTCGGGTGCGGTTGTCGCGTTAGTTATTCCTGCGCCGAAGTAAGACCACGATCGATCTCGGGGCCGCTATGTATTTCGCCCGCTCGAGAGGGGCTCCGTGGTCCGAGCAATCGTCTGGACTCGGCAAAGCTGTGTCCACGATTCTCCGCCACTCCTGCGCTGTACCTTCCTGGACTTGGAACTCCAGCTCTTCCCAGTACGCATTGATCATCACGTAGAAATCATCATCGCCTTGAGAGCCGCCGTGCAGGCAGAATGCCAGGCTGCGAGAGTCGTGGGAGAAATCGACCGTCGGACCGGCTCCGTACCAGGAGACGTCCTCCCGCCAGAATCTGCTGCGGCTCAGGGCAGGATGATTTTTCCGGAATGCAATCATGCCCTTGAAGAAACGGAAGATATCCTCATTCGCCCGAAGTTGGCTCCAGTCCAGCCATCCAGTTTCGTTGTCCTGGTTATAGGGATTGTTGTTGCCAAACTGCGTGTTCAGGAATTCATCCCCCGCGCGGAACATTGGGGTCCCGTTCGACAGCAACAGCAAGCAGCAGAAATTCTTAACTTGCTTCCGGCGCAGTGCGCGTACCTCCGCGGGCACGCCCTCGTCCCCTTCCTGCCCGCAGTTCCAACTGTAATTGTCGTCCATGCCATCCTGGTTGTTGTGACCATTGGCCCAGTTCCGCTTGCGGTCGTAGGAGACGAGATCATAAAGAGTGAAGCCGTCGTGAGAAGTTACATAGTTCACACTCTGGTAGGCGTGATAAGCCTCGGCGCGCGTATCAGGAAAGAGGTCATCGCTGCCATAGATGCGCCGCATCACGTCCGGAACCATACCCGGATCACTCTTAACGAAACGGCGGATATCGTCGCGAAACCGTCCGTTCCACTGGAGCCAAGTCAGGCCTGGGAATCCGCGACCGAGCTGATAAGCGGCCGTGTCCCAGGGTTCTGCGATCAAACGTAACCGGCCCAACTCCGGATCAGCCGCAATTTCGCTGAAAATAGGAGCGTCGCCCCAGTTGAGCGATCCATCCGCGTTGCGGCTAAACACAGACGCCAGATCGAAGCGGAATCCATCGATATGCATTTCTTGTTTCCAACAACGCAAGCTGTCCATCACCATCTTGCGCACGTGTGCCTGGCCGAAATTCAAGGTATTGCCCGTACCAGAGTAGTTGGCGTACGGGTTTGCCGGATCGGAGGACAGCATGTAATAGCCCGCGGCGTCGAAACCCTTGAAGCTGTAGATCGGGCCCCTGTGGTCGCCCTCGCAAGTGTGGTTGTACACCACGTCAAGCACCACGCCGATATCAGCCTGATGAAAGGCCTTCACCAGGTTTCGAAATTCAAGATGCTGCTCATCATCGTCTCGGGTACTCGCATACTGCGCATGCGGTGCGAAGAAGTTCAAGGGCATGTAGCCCCAGTAGTCGCCTTCCTGCGAATCGCGCTGAAAAATCGGCATCAGTTCGACAACCGTTATCCCGAGATCCTTCAGGTATGGGATCTTGTCCACCAGACCGGCATACGTGCCGGCACGAGATGGATCTACGCCAGAGTTGGGGTTCTTGGTGAAGCCCTTCACGTGAAGTTCGTAGATGATTGCATCAGACTCGTGATGCGGTGACCGGTCTCCGGTCCAGTCAAGACTCGGCCGGTGACCGGCAAGCACTCCTAAAGGCGCCCGGCCTGCGTTTGGTCCTTCCTGCATAGCCAGTTTGCGATCAAAGCCGGGTGGGAAGAAAACGCATTTCGCATAGGGGTCGAGCAGAACCTTCTGCGGGTCGAAGCTGTGAAGGTAAGAAGAAGTCTCTCCCGACACGGAGTATGCGTAGTAACGAGCCTCACCCATCTCGGCGAGCGGGATCCTGCAGTGCCATACCCGCCCCGACTTGTTACGCAGAAAATCGAAGCGGAACGTCACCAAGGGGTTCACCAGATCGGCGGAAGAATAGAGCAATAGAGTGACACCCTCCGCATGTTCCGAGTGAACGGCAAAGTTGAACACCTGCTCCGCTTCGATCCAGGTGACACCCAGCGGCAATGGACTGCCCTCAGCCTGCTCCCATGTCGGACGTTTCGCAGGTGCAGCCGCTGTGGGTTGGGGCGCGTCGGCTGGAAAGCCCACGCCGGCAAGCACCATATGGGTTGAATTGGTCACGCTGCCCCTCTGTAATCGGTTGGACTGCCACCGGCTCTCCATTACACGGTCAGATCTCCTGCCGCCGCACGATCGGCGAAAACTAGAGCCTGCTCCTGGCAAATCCGTCCGGCCGGAATCGAGAGATCGCCCTTGCGCAGGCGAGCCAGCATGCCAGCTTTCTCACTACCCGTCGCCAACCACAGGATGCGCCGGGCGCGATTGATGATCGGATACGTCAATGTCATTCGCCGTCTTCCCTCGTAGACGCCGGTCACAGCCACATCGCTGTCGGTGACGTTGAGTACCGGATCGCCGGGCACCAAAGAGGCAGTGTGTCCGTCTGGCCCAAGGCCGAGGTGGACCAGGTCCAGCGTCGGCGGTGAACCAGCGATCTCCCGCAAAGTCGAGGCATACTGCCTGGCCGCGGCTTCCAGGTCCGACGATTCCACGGGCATGGCATGGATCTGCTCCGGGCGAATCGGCGAGCGATCAAGCAGGCTCTCGCGAAGATGCGTGAGATTTCTATCCGGATGCTCCGCCGGCGCCACGCGTTCGTCCACTTGCACTACCTGTACGTGTTCCCACGGGAGTTCTTCGTTGGCCAGCGCGCGCAGCATGATCCAGGGAGTATGGCCACCGCTGACGGCCATAACGAACTGCCCCCGCGCAGCGACCGCGGCGCCAGCTTCCTCGGCAATGAATTTCGCCGCCGCTCGGGCGGTGGCTTCGTCGTCGGGAAAGACTTCGATCTTCATCCCGGCCTCCGGCTTCCGAATCTCAAGCAGCCCGGCCGGTGACGGCTGAGGCCTCATGTCCAACAACCGGGTTGTGCCAGCCCCCGACCGGGGTCACTCGCTCGACCTCATTCGGACCCCAGCTATTGGGCTCGTAAGGGTAGACCGCCGTGCCTTCCTTCAGCAATGGATCGACGATCCTCCATGCTTCTTCGACGTAATCTTCCCGCGCAAAAATGGTAGCGTCTCCGGCCATGGCATCTCCCAGCACGCGTTCGTAGGCGTCCATTTCCTCCGCACCGGGTTGGGTGCTCCCGATGATCTCCGTGGCTTCACCGCTCACTTTCTCGCCCGGAGCCATCACGGTGACGCCCATAGCAATCGTCACGTCGGGATTGATTCGGAACCGAAAATAATTCGATCTCAGAAAATCCGCAGGTATGACGGCAGGAGGCTGTTTCAGGCGGCAGACGACTTCCGTACACGTAACCGGCAGATTTTTTCCTGCCCGGATATAGAACGGAACTCCGTACCAGCGTAAGGAATGGATCTCCAGTCTAAGAGCGGCGAAGGTCTCGGTCTCCGAATCCGGCGCCACGCCCTTTTCGTCGAGATAGCCGCGGAACTGCCCGCGAACCACGTCTTGCTCGTCCAGAGACGGAATTGCCTTCAGCACCTTCACCTTCTCGTCGCGGACCGATTCGCTGTCCATTCTTGCCGGAGCTTCCATGGCTAGATTGCACAGGATCTGGAACAAATGATTCTGGATGACGTCGCGGATGGTGCCGGTTTGATCGTAGAAAGCGCCGCGGCCCTGGACCCCGAAGTTCTCCGCCATCGTGATTTGCACGCTCTCGACATAGTTGCGGTTCCAGAAGGCTTCCATGAACGCGTTAGCGAACCGGAAGACCACCACGTTGTTCACTGGCCGCTTACCGAGGTAATGGTCGATCCGGAAGATCGCGCTCTCATCGAAACTTCGGAGAAGAACCCTATTGAGATGTCGCGCGGATTCCAGGTCGTGGCCGAACGGCTTCTCGACGATAATCCGAGCTCCCGTCGCGCAGCCGTACTTCATAAGCTGGTCGAGTACCTCTTCGAACATCGTCGGCGGAATCGCAAGATAGTGCGCCGGCCGCTGCACTCCTTTGAGTTCCTTGCGAAGCGCTTCAAAGGTAGCGGGATCGTTGTAGTCTCCATCAACATAGCGGAGCAAAGAAGAAAGCTTCTCGAAGGCTGCGGGATCCACTCCGCCGTGCTTTTCGAGGCTGTCGTGAGCACGCGCCCGAAGCTGGTCGAGGTTCCAGCCAGCCTTGGCCACGCCAATGACCGGCACATTGAGGTGGCCACGCTTCACCATTGCCTGCAGCGCGGGAAAGATCTTCTTGTAGGCCAGGTCGCCGGTTGCGCCGAAGAAGACCAGGGCGTCTGAATGAGAATCAGTCACAGTCATCTCCTTAAGCCACTTTGGGATTGCCGCCGGATTTTTCCAGGTGTCCGCCGAATTCGTATCGCATCGCGGACAAAAGCTTGTTGGCGAAGTCGGCCTCGCCGCGCGAGCTGAATCGTTCGTAAAGCGCAGTGGTCAGGACCGGGGCCGGTACCGCTTCGTCGATCGCCGCTTTGATCGTCCAGCGCCCTTCGCCAGAGTCGGAGACACGCCCGGCAAATTTCGAAAGACTTGGGTCCTGCAGCAGAGCAATGGCGGTCAGGTCCAGCAACCAGGAGGCGATCACGCTTCCGCGGCGCCAGACCTCTGTGACGTCACGCAGGTTCAGGTCATACTGGTACTGCTCGGGATCGCGCAACGGCGTGGTTTCAGCATCTGCAGCGCTGCTGGCTTGCTTGCCGACATTGGCGGCGCGCAGGATACCCAGGCCCTCCGCGTAGGCCGCCATGATTCCGTACTCGATTCCGTTATGGACCATCTTGACGAAATGGCCGGCGCCGTTTGGACCGCAGTGCAGGTAACCCCGCTCCGCGGTACCGTCGATCTTTTCCCGCCCCGGCGTGCGCGGAACGTCGCCCATTCCGGGGGCGAGTGCAGCGAAAATTGGATCGAGCCGTTTGATGACCTCGGTCTCGCCACCAATCATCATGCAGTAACCGCGCTCCAGACCATAGACACCGCCGCTGGTACCCACATCCACATAGTGGATTTTTCGCGGAGCTAGCTCCTTGGCGCGGCGGATGTCGTCAATGTAGTAGGAATTGCCGCCGTCGATGAGGATGTCTCCCGCTTCGAGGTGGGGCAGAAGGTCGGCGATGGTCTTGTCCACGACTGCGGCCGGCACCATCAGCCAGACCGCTCGCGGCTTCTCGAGTTTCTTCACCAGCTCTGCGAGCGAGGCAGCGCCTGTCGCCTTCTCCTTAACCAACTCGCTCACCGCTTTGGGCGACATGTCAAAAACCACGCAGTTGTGGCCTTCGTTCATCAGCCGCCGCACCATGTTGGCGCCCATTCTTCCCAGACCGATCATTCCAAGTTGCATAATGTGCTCCTTAGCGAAAACAGATTTTGACACCACTGGGAGTCGTCATGCAGTCTCCCTAGACTTCCGGTAATACCTGATCAGGTTGTTGGTTGAACTGTCATGCGCGAGCGGCGGCTCTGCTGGGCTCTCAAGTTCAGGGATGATGCGCTGCGCCAGGACCTTGCCCAGCTCGACGCCCCACTGGTCGAAGGAATCGATGTTCCAGATTGCGCCCTGGGTGAACACCGAGTGTTCGTATAGCGCCACCAGCTTGCCCAGGGTTTCCGGTGTCAGCCGTTCAGCCAGGATGGTGTTCGACGGACGATTGCCCTCGAATACCCGGTGAGGAACCAGCCACTCCGGGGTGCCCTCAGCCTCGACCTGCTCAGGAGTTTTGCCGAACGCCAGCGCCTCGGTCTGCGCGCAGACGTTGGCAATCAGCATGTCGTGGTGCCGGCCCAGCGGATTGAGAGCCTCCGCAAAAGCGATGAAGTCGCACGGAATGAGCCTGGTTCCCTGATGAATCAATTGGTAGAACGAGTGTTGACCGTTGGTTCCCGGTTCGCCCCAATAAATTGGACCGGTTTCGTGGGCCACTCTCTTGCCGTCGAGAGTGACATGCTTGCCGTTGCTCTCCATGGTGAGTTGCTGCAAATAGGCCGGGAACCGTTTCAGGTATTGCTCGTAGGGCAGGACGGCGACGGTTTGCGCGCCAAAGAAATCGTTGTACCAGATCCCCAGAAGACCCATGAGCACCGGCAGGTTGCGCTCGAACGGGGCGGTGCGGAAGTGCTCGTCCATCTGGTGGAAACCGCTCAACATGGCGCGAAAATTGTCCGGGCCAATAGCGACCATCGTCGACAGGCCGATTGCCGAGTCCATTGAGTAGCGGCCGCCGACCCAGTCCCAGAACTCGAACATGTTGGCGGTATCGATGCCGAACTTCGCAACCTCGGACGCATTCGTCGAAACCGCCACAAAGTGTTTCGCAACCGACTTTTCGTCACCCCCCAATCCGGCGAGTGACCAGGCACGGGCGGTTTGGGCATTCGTCATCGTCTCCAAGGTCGTGAATGTTTTCGAGGAGATGATGAAGAGGGTTTCCGACGGATCGAGATCACGGACGGCCTCGGCGAAATCCGTGCCGTCAATGTTCGACACGAAGCGAAACATCATCGCTCTGTCGGAGTAGTGCTTCAGAGCCTCGTAGGCCATTACCGGCCCGAGGTCGGAACCACCGATGCCGACGTTAATCACGTTACGAATGCGCTTGCCGGTGTGGCCCTTCCACTCGCCACTCCGCACCCGGGTCGCAAAATCGGCCATACGATCGAGCACCGCATGGACCTTGGGCACGACGTTCTCGCCATCCACAATGACGGATGCGTCTCGCGGCGCGCGCAGCGCGGTGTGCAACACCGCCCGCTTTTCCGTGAGGTTGATTTTCTCCCCGCGAAACATGGCCTCAATTCGTTCTTGCAGGCGGGATTCCTCGGCGAGCCGGATCAGCAGCTTGAGAGTTTTATCGGTGATGCGATTCTTCGAGTAGTCGAGGTAAAGGCCCACAGCCTCAACCGTCAGGCGCTCGCCGCGCTTTGGATCATCGGCAAAAAGCTGTCGCAAGTGTAGCTCCCGGATCCTCTTATAGTGAGTTCCCAGGTCCTTCCACGCCTGGCGTTTGACGGCCGGGCGCCCGGTGATTGCTTCTACGCGTGCTGCCATGGCAATTGTCCTTTCTGCTGGTCTCCCCATGCGGAGAATCTTTTTGCGAAAAACGGATTGGTTGCTTCCTCCGACAATCCCGATCAATGAGAAGCAGTTTTCATGAGGCCCTGGCGAATTCTGCAACCCCGATGAGGCCGCCCCCGCTAAGAGCCGGGACCTCCCGAACGGCCAAGCGTTTTGCGCTTTCGGTCATTTCGCGCAGCCATTGAAAAGCCGGGGAGGACAGCAGGTCTTCGGGGCAACGCCAGCGCCAGTTCCCCTCGGCACGACCGGGCACGTTCATGCGAGCCTCTCTACCTAGGTTGAGAAGGTCCTTTAAGGGAGCGATAGCCAGCGCAGCCACCGACGACCATGCTAGGCGCATCAGCGCTGGAGCCACCAGTATCGTGGAGATGATCAACCCATGAAAACGCTGACGACCCCAGATCACCGATGCCATAAGGCGTGGGCAGAGAGGTGACGTGCAGCAGCAAGCCGGAAGCGCGGTATTCCGGCGGAAACGGCGAAACATCCGTTAGCCCGCCGCTGCCGCTCATTATCGTACTCCGGAGGAACCGAGCGCGTTGTTCACCATCTCCTGGGCTTCCCTCACGATCGCGTTCAAATGGGTCGGGTTCTTGAAGCTTTCAGCGTATATCTTGTAGATGTCCTCCGTGCCCGACGGCCTGGCGGCAAACCAGCCGCTCTTTGCCACGACCTTAAGGCCTCCGATGGGAGCACCATTGCCCGGCGCTTTGGTCAGCTTGGCCATGATGGGCTCGCCCGCCAGGTCCGACTCCTTTACCGCGTCAGGTGAGAGCTTTTGCAATTTTGTTTTCTGCCCGGGGGTGGCGGGCGCGTCGATGCGCGTGTAGTACGGGCTGCCGAACTCCGCCGTCAGTTCGCGGTAGTGCTCACCGGGATCCTTGTCCGTGCGGGCGGTAATTTCCGCTGCCAGCAGGTCCATGATTGGCCCGTCTTTGTCGGTCGTCCAAACCGTTCCGTCAAGACGAAGGAAACTGGCGCCAGCGCTCTCTTCCCCGCCGAAACAGTACGAACCGTCGACCAGGCCCGGCACAAACCACTTAAAGCCCACCGGCACTTCACGCAACTGGCGGCCGAGCTTTTGGACCACCCTATCGATCATGCTGCTGCTCACCAGCGTCTTCCCCACTGCGGAATCCCGACGCCACTGTGGGCGGTGCGTTAGCAAATACCGGATCGAGACCGCGAGATAATGGTTCGGGTTCATCAAACCCGCAACGGGAGTGACGATCCCGTGTCGGTCCGCGTCCGTATCATTGGCGAAAGCCACCTGATATTTATCTTTCAGCGCGACGAGCCGTGCCATCGCATATGGACTGGAACAATCCATGCGGATCTTGCCATCATGATCGACGGTCATAAAAGAGAAGGTCGGGTCAATCGTTGGATTTACGACCACGATGTCCAGTCCGTAAATGGAGTTGATCGGCTCCCAATACGGTCGCGCCGCTCCGCCCAGCGGGTCCACGCCAAGTTTGAGGTGGGCGCTGCGAATCGCATCCATATCAACGACGTTCTTGAGATCACGAACGTACGGCAGGACGAAATCTTCCTGGTGCGTGGATGCAGCCTGGATAGCTTTGTTGAACGGAACTCGCTTGACCCCTGCATTCCCGGCTCGCAGCAGTTCGTTCGCCCGGGTTTCGACCCAGTGGGTCACGTCGGTATCGGCCGGACCGCCGTTGGTTGGGTTGTACTTGAAGCCTCCATCCTCCGGCGGGTTGTGCGACGGCGTAACCACGATGCCGTCAGCGAGGTGCTCCTTCCGCCCGCGGTTGTAAACCAGAATGGCTCGCGAGATGACGGGAGTCGGAGTCACGCCGTCGCCTTGCTGGATGATTGTCTCCACGTTGTTCGCCGCCAGCACCTCGAGCGCGGTGCGCTGGGCGGGCCCCGACACCGCGTGGGTGTCTTTCCCCATGTAGAGTGGGCCGTCCGTTCCATGGTCCCGCCGGTAGTCGCAGATCGCCTGGGTAATGGCCAGAATGTGCGCTTCGGTGAATGTGCCGTGCAGAGGCGAGCCGCGGTGTCCGCTGGTACCGAAGCTAACTAACTGGTTGGGATCATGGACGTCGGGCTTGCGGTCAAAATATTCCCTTTCCAGGCGAGCCACGTCCACCAGCATCTCCTTGGGAGCGGGTTTGCCTGCGAGCGGCGAAATCGCAGTTCCGTTAGCTGTGCCGGCCATGGATCGTGTTTCTAAAGTACTGGGCATGGTTCCACCTTCCAGATTTGGGATGCATATTCAGCAATGGCGCGGTCGCTCGAAAACTTCCCGGAGCTCGCCACATTCAGGATTGCTTTATGCGCCCACGCGCCAGGATCGGCATATAGGGCGCCGAGCTGTTCCTGCGCGTGGCAGTAGGAGGTCAGGTCCGCCAAGTGCATGTAGTAATCGCCGTGGGTCAGCAGCATGTCGCGCAGCGGAGCGAACACTCCGGGTTCGTTGCGGCTGAAGTGGTCCGAGAAAATGAGGTCCAGAGCCGCGCGAGTCTCCGGCTCATTCTCGTAGTGCCAGTACGGGTTATACCAAGAGCGGCTGTTCTCGACTTGTTCTACGGTCAGGCCGAACAGGAAGAAGTTCTCTTCCCCAGCCTCCTCCGCCATTTCGATGGTGGCGCCGTCACGCGTTCCCACCGTTAAGGCCCCGTTCATCATGAATTTCATATTGCTCGTTCCGCTGGCTTCGTAGCCGGCAGTCGAGATCTGATTAGAGACGTCGCTGGCTGGAATCAGCCGCTCGGCCAGCGAAACGTTGTACTCCGGAAGGAAAACGACCTTGAGCCGCCCGCGTGCGACAGGGTCACCATCAATCGTGCCCGCCAGGTTGTTGATGAACTTGATGATCAGCTTGGCCAACTGGTAAGCTGGCGCCGCTTTGCCGGCGAAGAAGAATGTGCGCGGCACCATCTTCGTGTCCGGATTATTCCGCAGCCGGTTGTAAACGATGACGATTCGCAATGCATTCAGCAGTTGCCTTTTGTATTCGTGAATGCGCTTGATCTGGCAGTCAAAGATCGTATTCGGATCCACGATCTGCCCCGACGTCGATTTGAGCCAATTGGCAAACTGCGCTTTGGCCTCGCGCTTAGAGGTGAGAAACCGTTCACGAGCGCCAGGGTCGCCGGCAAACGGCTTGAGTTGCTTGAGCTGGCTCAGGTCGGTAATCCACCGGTCGCCGATGATCTCTGTGATTTCACGGGCCAGTGCGGGATTGGCTTCCAGCAGCCAGCGACGCGGTGTCACCCCGTTGGTTTTGTTGTTAAAACGCTCGGGAAACATTTCGGCCAGATCCTTGACCGTCGTGGTCCGCAGCAGCTTCGAGTGGACCGCGGCCACTCCATTGGTGCTGTGCGTGCCGACGATCGCGAGGTTGGCCATGCGGATCCTGCGCTGGCTACCCTCTTCCACCAGGCTCACACGCTGGACGCGCCCCTCGTCGCCCGGAAAGCGAACCCGCACTTCGTCGAGGAGCCGCCGGTTAATCTCGTAGATGATCTCCAGTTGCCGGGGAAGAAGCACCTCGAACCACGCAACCGGCCATTTCTCGAGAGCTTCAGGCAGCAAGGTGTGATTCGTATAGGCAAGCGCCTTCTTCGTCAGATCCCAGGCGTGATCCCATCCCAGGCGGGCATCGTCCAGCAAGATTCGCATTAATTCAGCGACCGCCATGGAAGGGTGGGTGTCATTGAGTTGGATCGCCACCTTCTCGGGCAACTTGTCCCAGTCGGTGTTGTACTGCTGAAAGCGACGCACCAGGTCGGCCATCGAACACGCGACCAGAAAATACTCCTGCATGAAGCGCAGTCCTTGCCCTGCGGTCGTGGAATCGTCCGGATACAGCACCCGGGTGAGCGATTCCGCCTCAAGAGTCTCAGCCAGCGCGCCCACAAAGTCGCCCGTGCCGAATTCCTGAAAATCGAAGTAATCGGGCGCAGCCGCAGCCCAGAGCCGAAGAGTATTTATAGTCTTCCCTCCGTAGCCCACGACCGGACGATCAAACGGAATACCGAACAGGCTTGACGGCCGGTTTGGGATAACCTGAAGACGACCCGCTCGCAGCTTGAAGGAGTAGTTCAGCTTGACTTCCACCTGCTGGTGCAGTCGGGCGACCTCCCAGGGATCGCCGTCGCGCAACCAATTGTCGGCATTCTCTTGCTGCCAGCCATTCACGATGGATTGTTTGAACATGCCGTACTCATAGCGCAGACCATAGCCGGTGGCTGGGAGTTGCATCGTGGCCATCGAGTCGAGGAAGCACGCCGCGAGCCGGCCCAAGCCTCCGTTCCCCAGGCCCGCATCCGGCTCCTGTTCGACCAGTTCAAGCCAATCGATACCTTCCTGTTGAACCGCATGCTGCAAAAGGGGGTCGAGCAATAGGTTGGTGATGTTATTGGCCAACGACCGCCCGATGAGAAACTCCATAGAAAGGTAGTAAATGCGCTTGGCATTCTCTCGTTCATACGTGGTCTTCGTCTGCACCCAGCGTTGTGCGAGGACGTCGCGAACGGAGCGCGATAACGCCTCAAAGCGCTCGCGCGCACTCGCTACCTTCGGGTCGATCGCGCGGTCAAAAAGCAGATGCCGCTCATAGAATGCGTCTTTCGTCCCAACAAACGGAATCGGCCCCCACCCGTACTGCTGGAGACGTTCTGAGAGGCTGGCTGAGCTGGTTGTGATGG
The DNA here is from genome assembly GCA_963808725.1 of uncultured Acidobacteriota bacterium. Classification (GTDB taxonomy): domain Bacteria; phylum Acidobacteriota; class Terriglobia; order Terriglobales; family Acidobacteriaceae; genus JAHFUA01. Next base: position 1,034,011 of record CAWEGO010000001.1, read on the forward strand.
GGACGATTGTCGCGGACTTCGGCTGCACCACCCTCGTTGTGCTCATGCGCGATCCTGGTAACCTGTCTTAGATGAAGTCGGTTGCATTCAAGACCCAGAAAGTAAAAACTTCTCGCCGACTCCCACTCCAACCACGCCGACTGTACGGCGGGCCTGTATCAATGGGGCAGTCATCTTCGATTATCGGTCTGGGGCTCGGTGTGGATCAGCACTTTGAACAGCTCGGGCTCTTCTTGCTTGAAGCGGATCTCCAGCTCGGTGGAGATGTCGTGCACGCGTGCCAGCGGCAGCGTGTCCGGCAGGGTGCAGTGGCAGGAGACGTTGATGTGGCTGCCAGCTCGTTTCAGCGTGATCTCGTGCATATCGAGGATCTCGGGAAACTGGCCCGCGATGCGGCGCAGCCGGCTCTCGAGCGCTGGATCGCGAATCTCGTCGGTGGCCTCGATGTGCGCCGGCTCGCTCTCGATGTGGGTCAGGATGGAGGAAATCTGCGGCACCTCGGCGCGAATGTCGCCTTCCAGGCGGGTCACCAGGTCGTGCGCCTCCTTGAGCGGCATGCCCTCGTCGAGTTCCAAGTGCTGCTCCACGTGAAGGAAGCCGCCGAAGTCCTGCACGTTGACCTCGTGCACGTTGAGGTTGCTGCGTGCGGCCACCCCGCGGATGCGGTCGAACAGGTTCTCCTCCCGCGGCGCACGGGGGATGGGGTGTATCACTACGTCGGCATCGGGAAGAACGTGGTGGACGGCCTCCTCCACGTCTTCCGCCACCTGCTCTGACTTCTGGAAGGTGACGTTGCGACGCAGCGCCACCGAGAGGTCGGCGAAATAGCGGTTGCCGGCGCGGCGGATGCGGACCCGGTCCACGTCCACCACGCTTTCTACCCGCCCCACTTCGTCGAGGATGCGGGCGCGCACGTCCGTGGGCGCGGCATCCAGGAGCGCGTCGATGGTCTGGCGCGCCAGCCGCGAGCTGACGTACACCACCACCCCGGCGACGATCAGCGCGGCGATAGGGTCGGCGTGGCGCAGCCAGCCGACGTTGAAGCGGTGGCCGAGCGCCACCAGCACCAGGCCGAGAATGACCACGCCGCTCGACCAGATGTCGGTGGAGAAGTGCAAGGCATCAGCCTGCAGGGCCTGGCTGTCGTATTTGTCGGCGACGCGCCGCAGCGCCCGCGAGCGCCACCAGTCCACTGTCATCGAGGCCAACATCACCAGGAATGCAGCCAATGTCGGCTCGATCTCGACGTGGTGGAAGAACAACCGCCGGATGGCCTCGTACACGATCCACACGCAGGTGAGCAGCAGCAGGGCGGTCTCGAGGAAGGCGGAAAAGTTCTCGACTTTGCCGTGGCCGTACTGGTGGTCGGCGTCGGCCGGCTTGTCGGAAACCCGCACCGAGAGCAAGGTGATGAAGGCGGCAATCAGGTCCAGCCCGGAATGCGCCGCCTCGGAGAGAATGCCCAGGCTGCCGGTAGTGACGCCGACCACCACCTTGAGCGCGGTGATGGCGGTGGCCGCCAGCACGGAGTTGAACGCTACCCCGCGCTTCTCCACGCGCATGTCGCTGGCGCCGGCGTTGAGGTTGGGCGCAGCCATCTCCGGGCATTTTACGCTTGTGGTGCGGAGCGCCGAACCCACACCCCGTGCCCCCGCCAGCCGTGGGAGCTTGTGCTAGCATGACCAGAGACCTCCAAGGAGTGATGCGCCCTATGCGTTCTTTGGTTCTGCTAGTGATGATGTGCCTGTGTATTCTTCTGGCCGCGGGACAGACGAGTTCCCCTCAGGCCCCGACCCCCACCCCTGATGCCGCCGCGCCCGCGCCGTCGCCTTCGGCCAAGCAGCAGGCTGCAGAGGCCGAGAAAGTAGCGCCGGATGCGGCTGTGGTCACCATCAAAGGGCTGTGCTCGACTACTGCGCCCAAGGTAGCGGCGAGCAGGCCGGCCCACGCTTCCGCGGCGGCCAAGCCCGCCGCCTGCCAGACGGTGATTACCAAGAAACAACTGGAGTTGGTGATCGAGACGGTCCGGCCAAATCTGCCGCCCGGGCAACGGCGGATGCTGGCGCAACAGTATGTCGAGCTGTTGGTGGTGGCTAGCGCCGCCACCAAGGCCGGTGTCGAAAAAGAGCCCAAAGTGCAGGAACAGCTCCGGCTGCAGAAATTGCAGGTCCTGGCCACCGCCTACTCGAAGGAGCGGCAGCAGAAGGAAGCGGAAGTCCCGGAAGCCGACATTGAGAAGTACTACAAGGAGAATGCGGCGAAGTACGAGGAGGCCAAGCTGCTGAGGATCTACATTCCTATGGTCACGCAGGAGGGAAAGCCGCCCGACGCCGCGGCCAGCAAAGCCCTGGCTGAGAAGATCCAGCAGCGCGCGGCTGCGGGCGAGGACTTCGACAAACTCCAGAAGGAAGCTTTCAGCGCCGCCAGCAACAAGGGCACGGCCCCGCCCGTGGATCTGGGGGAACGCCGCCGTGGCACCCTTCCGCCCAAGCAGGAAGAGGCCGTGTTCGTCCTGAAGGTCGGTGAAGTCTCTGCTGCCTTGGATGAGCCTTCCGGGTACTACATCTACAAACTGGTCAGCAAGGATACCGTTCCGCTGGACAAAGTGCACGACGAGATCAAGGGTACGCTGGGCCGGGAGCACCTGCGCGAAAGCATGGAGAAGCTGCGCAGTTCCGTGGAGTCGACCTACAACCCGGAGTACTTTGGGAGTGCGGCTCCGATGCCGCCCGCCGGAGAGATCCATCCGCCTGCCCCGGCGGGACGGCCGGCGCCCACACCGCCAGCAGCCCCGCCGCAGCCGCCGGCGCCCGCGCAACCGGCAACACCTCCGGCTCCGCCGCCAAGCAAGTAAAGGATGTCCGCACCCGAGAAGACGGTGGTGGTCACCGGCGTAGCCGGCAACCTGGGAGTGCGCCTGCTGCGCGAGGTCCCCGAGTTCGAGGTCTTCGGGCTCGACCTGCATCCCCTGGGGGATGCGTCTGCCGTTCCGAGCCCTCCGTCCTTCCATTTCCAGACCATCGATCTGGGCGAAGAGCCTTCCAGCCACGAACTGATCGAGTTACTGCGCACGTCGGAGGCGCAGTCGGTGGTGCACCTGGCGTTTGTCATCGATCCCATGCGCACCGGAGTGCTGGACGTGGACCGCATGTGGCGCATCAACGTGGCCGGTACGGCGCGGGTGATGGAAGCCATCGCGGTGGTGAATCGCAACGGCGGCGTAATCAAGAAGTTCGTCTATATCAGCAGCGTGGCGGCCTACGGATCGGAGCTCCCCGGGCTGGTGACCGAGGACCATCCCCTGGCCGGACATACCCTGCCCTACGCCATCCACAAGCGTGAAGCCGACCAGGTGGCGCAGGCACGCGCCAAGACCATGGGTGCCTGCAGCACCTACATCCTGCGGCCACACATCTTCGCCGGCGCCAGCATGCGCAATTACCTCATCAACATCCTGCGCGGCACGGCCTACGGACAGGGCCGGCTGGGACGCTGGCTGGAGAAGCGCGGGCGCAAGCTGCCGGCGTTGATCCCCTATGGCCGCCAGTATCTCGATACCCGCTTCCAGTACGTGCACGTGGACGACATGGCACGCCTTCTGGCGTGGATTCTGCGGCAGCGCGAGGTGGCGCGGGCGCTCACCATCCTGAACGTAGCCGGACGCGGCGAGGCGCTCACCTTCGAGCATTGCGCGCAAATCGCCGGGACCAAGGTGACCCGGCTGCCGGGCAAGATCGGCTGCCGCCTGGCGCTCACCGTCGGCTGGGACCTGGGCATCGCCTCCGTACCCGCCGCGGCCATCCCGTATTTCACCGGCACTTACCTCATGGATACCACCCGGCTGCGGGAATTCCTGGGAACGGATTACGAGGACGTGATCCGCCATACCTGCGAAGAGGCGCTGGCCGACAGCTTCAAGCACGAGCCCGAGGCGGTGGAAGTGGCTGTGTCGAAGTCCCATCTCTAGAGACGTAGCTCGCTGCTACGGCTTTTTTCCCCGATACAGCCCCGCAATCCCAAACGTATACGGCGTCCAGCTAGCGCCGGCGAAGCCGGCGGCGCGCATGCGCTCCAGCATCTGCGCAGGATCGGGGAAGCGTTCGACCGACGCCGGCAGGTAGGCGTATGGTCCGCGCACGCCCGAAATCAAGGTTCCAACAACCGGCAGCACCCGCCGGAAGTACACGCGATAGACCTTCCCCAGCCCTCCCCTGGGCTCGCCGAAATCGAGGATGCCCACCTCCCCGCCCGGGCGCAGCACACGAAAGATCTCGCGCAGGCCAGCATCGTAGTCGGTGAGATTGCGAAAGCCAAAAGCCGAGACTACCAGGTCGAAGCACGCGTTGGGGACGGGCAAAGAGAGAGCGTCGGCTTCGATCAGCTTCACGCGGCCGCGGGCCTTGCGTCCGGCCAGCGTCAGCATGGTGTGGGAAAAATCCGCGCCGCAAATGGATGCCGAGGCGGCGGCCTGTCGCCGCAGGGCCAGTGCCATGTCGGCGGTTCCGCAGCAGAGATCGAGCACGCAGGCGCCGGGACGCGCCAGGATGTGGGCAAAGGTGCGCGCGGCGCGCCGCCACCACAGGCGGTCCACGTTCATCGAGAGCAGGTGGTTGAGCAGGTCGTAGCGGGGCGCGATGGCAGTGAACATCTCGCGCACGGCGCGTGCAGCCGCCAGCGGGTCATGGGCGCCGGCAGGGGCCGCGGCGGCTACTGCGGGTTTGTTGGGTTCGGCCAAGCTCATGCCTGCGAGAGAGTGCGCAATTTGTCGACGGCTTGCAGCACCGCGCGTTCGGGGACGTCGCCCACGATCTCCACGCGCCCGATCTCGACCGGGAGCACGAAGTGGATGGCGCCGTCGACGGTCTTCTTGTCGGCGCGCAGCCGCCGGACAACATTCCTGCTGCGTGCCGTCACTCGCGGCAAGGGCGCGTAGGCCAGCACGGTGGAGATGATGCGGCGCGCGATCTTGGCGTCGGTCTTCTGTAGGCCGACCCCGATCATGGAGGCAGCCACCATGCCCCACGCCACGGCCTCGCCGTGCAGGTAGTGCTTGTACGAGGTTTCCGCCTCGAGCGCGTGGCCGATGGTGTGGCCGAAATTCAGGATGCGGCGCAGGCCGGACTCCCGCTCGTCGGCGGCAACCACCGCGGCTTTCACCGCGACGCATTCCGCGATCAGCCACTCCAGCACCGCGGGATCACGGCGCAGGATGGCGTCGCGCTCCTTTTCCATGAAGTCGAAGATCTGGGGGTTGCGGATGACCCCGCACTTCAGCGCTTCGTGAAGGCCGGCGCGGTACTCGCGCTCGGGCAGTGTGGCCAGCACGCCGGGATCGATCAGCACCAACCGCGGCTGGTGGAATGTCCCCAGCAGGTTCTTGCCGGCCGGCAGGTCGACGCCGGTCTTGCCGCCGATGGCCGCGTCCACCTGCGCCAGAAACGTCGTGGGAATCTGCACGAAGTCGATCCCGCGCATGTAGATTGAAGCCAGAAAGCCGGCCACGTCGCCGACCACGCCGCCGCCAAATGCAATCACCAACGAGCGGCGGTCGGCTCCGCGCTCTACCAGGCGCGTAGCCAGCTCTTCGACGGTGGCCATGGTCTTGTAGCGCTCGCCATCACCCATCTCAATCTTCTGAAATGGAAGCTTCGACTGGCTCAGTGAATCGGCGAGCGCGCTGCCCCAGTGCTTCCGTACCGCGGCGTTGGTGATCACAAACACGGACGGACTGCCATCGGCACGCAAGTGCGCGAGCTGCGCCCCCACCTCGCGCACCAGGCCGTTCTCGATGCGCGCCTCGTACGCGGGCTGAACCGCGATGGTAACCGTCTTCACGTTAACTTGCATGATAGCCCACTGCGCGGCAATTGGACGCGCGTCTGCGTGGTACCATGACCCGCTTATGAAGTCAGTGCCGGCCGAGACCGATTACATCGTGGTGGGCGCGGGCGTAGCCGGCATGCGCGCCGCCATCGAGCTGGCCGCTGCTGGACGTGTGCTGGTGCTGGCCAAGAGCGAAGTGACCGAGTCAGCCACGCAGTACGCGCAGGGCGGAGTGGCGGTCGCACTCAGCGACGAAGACGAGATCGGCCTGCACCTGCAGGACACCCTCGACGCCGGCGACGGGCTCTCCAATCCCGAGGCGGCGCGGGTCCTGGTCGAAGAAGGGCCGGCGCGCATTCAGGAACTGATCGACTGGGGCACCGAGTTCGATCGCCACGGCACCAAGCTCACTTTCACCCGCGAAGGCGCGCACAGCCGCTCCCGCATCCTGCACGCCCACGGCGATTCCACCGGGCGCGAGATGGCCCGCGCGCTTTACGCCAAGGCCTCGGCGCTCAAGCACATCTCCTTTTGGGAGTGGGAGTTCACCGCCGACTTGTGCGTGCGCGACGGACGGGTGGCCGGCATCCGGGTGATGAACGAACATGGCGAGGCGCGCGCGGTGCACGCGCATGCCGTGCTGCTGGCGACCGGCGGTCTGGGACAGGTGTATCGCGAAACGACCAATCCCGGAGTGGCCACCGGCGATGGCGTAGCTATGGCCTTCCGCGCCGGCGCCGAAGTCCAGGACATGGAGTTCGTCCAGTTCCATCCCACCGCGCTCTACGTGAAAAACGCACCGCGATTTTTGCTTTCTGAAGCGCTGCGCGGAGAAGGCGCGTATCTGCGCAACGCGGAAATGCAGCGCTTCATGCCCAAATACCACGAGATGGCGGAGCTGGCGCCGCGGGACGTGGTGGCGCGCGCCATCGCCCACGAACTCGAGGTCTCGCGCCTACCCGACCCGGTGGTGTACCTCGACCTGACGCATCTCGATCCCGACCACCTGGCGGCCCGTTTCCCGCGCATCCACGCCACCTGCCTGGAGTACAACATCGATATCGGGACCGACCTGATCCCGGTGCGGCCGGCGGCGCATTACGCCATGGGCGGCGTGCGGACGGATTTGCACGGGCGCACCAGCCTGCCCGGGCTCTACGCCGCGGGCGAAGCCGCCTGTACCGGAGTGCACGGCGCCAACCGGTTGGCCAGCAACTCGCTGCTCGAAGGCCTGGTGTATGGCGCGCGCGCCGGTGCAATCATTCGGGAGGAAACTCCCTCCGCGCGCGCCAAGGCGAACCACATCGGATCCAATGCTTGCAAGATAGCAGGCGAAAATCCGGGAACCAGGGAAGGGCGTGGCGCCGACGAACTCATCCGGGCGGTGCGCGACCTGGCGTGGAAAAACATCGGCATTGTACGCACCGGCCCGGGGCTGCGCGAGGCCATCGAACAACTGGAGAAGTGGCGAGCCTGCCTGCCGCAGATGAACGGCCGGCGGCAGTGCGAAGCCAACAACATCTTTCAAACCGCGCTGCTGATCGCGCGCTCTGCCCTGGGCCGGCTGGAAAGCCGCGGCGCGCATTACCGGCTCGACTATCCTTCGCACGATGACGCCCGCTTCAAGAAGCATTCGGTCGTGCGCGGGGAAGCGATACGGTTTGAGCGAGACCAGATTTAGAAACGTAACAAGCTACCTCTCTACACCTCGGCCTTCTTCGCCGGGAACAGCAGCGACGCGATTACCGAGATCACCAGGATTCCTCCCACAACCGATAACGCCACCCCAATCGGGATCTGCAAATACTCCGACGCCAGCATCTTTACCCCGATGAAGATGAGGATCACCGACAGCCCGTAATGCAGGTAGTGGAAGACCTCCATCATCCCGGCCAGGGCGAAGTAGAGCGAGCGCAGCCCGAGGATGGCGAACACGTTCGAGGTGTAGACGATAAAAGGGTCGCGGGTGATGGCCAGGATGGCCGGGATCGAGTCGGTGGCAAACATCAGGTCGGTGGTCTCGACCACGATGAGCACAACGGCCAGCGGGGTGGCGATCCACTGCGCGCCGCGCTTCACGAAAAACTTCCGGCCTTCGTGCTGCGGCGCGATGGGCACGAACCGGCGGAACAGCTTCAGCACCGGGTTGTTCTCCGGATGGATCTCGGTCTCCTGCTCCCGGAAGAGCCGGATCCCGCTATAGACAAGGAAGGCGCCGAACAGGTAGATGATCCAGTGCACGCGGTTGATGAGCGTCACGCCGCCGAGGATGAACGCCGCCCGCATCACCAGCGCGCATACGATGCCCCAGTACAGCACCGCGTGCTGATGGGCGCGATCCACGTGGAAATAACGAAAGATCAGCAGGAAGACAAACAGGTTGTCCATGCTGAGCGATTCTTCGATCACGTAGCCCGTGACGAACTCCAGCGCCAGCTCGGAGTTGGGCCGGGTGGGATTGGGCACCATGTGGTGTCCGAACTGGTGCACCAGCACCGCGAACAGTCCGGCCAGCGAGACCCAGACGAACGTCCAGGCGATGGCTTCCTTGAAGCGGACAACGTGTGCCTTGCGGTGGAAGACGCCCAGGTCCAGGACCAGCATCAACAGCACGAACGCGTTGAAGACGACCCAGAAGACCCAGTTGGGCAGCATGCCGAGGCCATTGTAAGGCCAGGACGCCTACCAGTTCGCCCCCGGCAAAATGCCTCCAAACGACTGGAATCACTCAACCAGCATTCCCCGCGAGCAGGCTGGGCCAGGGCGATTGCAATTCCCCGACCTCTGTTGCAACTCCTGACGAGGCTCAGCCCTGCCACCACGCAACGACGTAAAGGTCAGCGGAAGACCAAACGCCGACGCACAAAAAAGGCCCCCAGGAGCAAGCTGACGTTGCTACCTGGGAGCCAGTGTCGCCAATGCTACGCCAAACGTATTGCTAGTGTTGAAGACCGATCTACCAGCCGACAGCTTCACCGTCCTTCCGGTGATCCGTTCCAGCGCGATAGAAACCGGGGACAGGCGGCCCATTGAGCAGCAGCCCCTTGCCGTGGGTACCATCGTCGAAGTCAGGTGTAGGTGGATTCGGATCGGGAGTGAACATAATCGACTGATACCCGCCGAAAGTGCTTCCCGTTGCCGAGCTCAGGGAGTTCGACCCGCTTGCTCTGGTCCCCGTTAGTGTGTATCCATATTGGGTCAAGCTACCATTTGGATTCGGAGTACCATTTGATTGCACACCAAGCCCGACAAGGTTATAGAGCTGCGTTTCGAGCTGCAGGGTGTTCGGCACTTCGTTGTGATAGAAGCGAGCCATATCCGTCGACGCTTGTGGATTGGCCCCAAGTTCCAGCATGTTGACCAGCATCTGAGCGTGACCTTGCACCTGCATGTCGCCGCCCATCAGTCCCAGCGTCATCTGCGGAACGCCATTATGCACGACAAATCCCGCCGATATAGTGTTGTACGGACGTTTGCCCGGTGCGATGGCGTCTGGGTGAGCTGGGTTGAGCGTAAACTGGGCAGCGCGATCGTTGATAACAAAGCCGTAGCCGGGGATCGTTATGCCACTACCGAAGGTCGAGTAATTGCTATTGACCCAGGAAACCATGTTTCCCCAACGATCTGCCGTGGTCAAATAAATCGTGTCTCCCAGACCAGTGACCGTGCTGTTAGGGTCAAGGGGCAGCGCACTATCTGGGTTCGGACATCCATACGGGGTAAGCGGCGCCGGCACGCTGCAATTGAACGCGGGGTTGGGTACAAAAGGAGGACCGGTTGGGCTGACTTCGCTGCACAAAGCAGCAGCATAGGCCGGCGAAGTTATGGTCTTGAAGTTAGCCCACTGAGCGGGAGTCCAGAATCGCGGATCAGAGCCGTAGTTCTCGAGGTCGACAGAGGCGAGCTTCTTGGCCTCTACAAGCAGGTACCAATACAGAGGGTTGGTTGGTCCGAGCTGGGCGAGCGGTGTTGCGCTCCACTTAGGAACACAGGCTTGCAGGATGTTCATCAACTCGACTACATTCCACGCCTGCGAGGGCGCCATGCTCTCGTAGATATCATAGGCAACACCGGAAGCATTAGTGTAGGTGGTGTGGGCTGGAGTGTCCCACTGGCCATAGTAATTCTGAAGATCAGCCATCGTCCATCTTGCGGACAGGCCGTCCCCGGCCGCGACCGCGTTCATCTTGTTCACTATGGCCTGGGCGATCTCTCCTTTGTAGAACACATCGCGCCCGTGCTCGCCGAAAAGGGTTAACGTTTTCGCCAAATCAGGATTCTTGAAGATTTGTCCGACCGCCGGCTTTTGCCCGTTGATGTACCATGTGGCCACCGAATCCGGTATCCTGCGCAGTGCACGATTCACTTCCACTAACCGCCTGGCAACGGACGGCTTTGGGAAGAGTCCAGCCGTTGCCGATGATTTCGGTAATAGGGAAACCATTCTTGGCGTACTCTATCGCCGGGGTTAGGTCCTCCAGGAGGCTCAATTTGCCAAAGCGCCGGTGCGCCTCGTCCCAGCCCCAGGCGGCGCCGGGAACAGGCGCACTGAGAAAACCGGTGGAAGGCATGCCAGAACCGTATCCCCAGTTTGCCCTATTGTAGGAGTAACCCACACTATTATAGTAGGGAACAGTCGCGTACCCCGGAGCGAAGTCGCCTGCATTCAGTTGATACAGCTTGTTCTCCTTGGCGATGTAGATGATGGCGTACAGGTCGCCACCGATCCCAACGTTCATGGGCTCCATCAGGTTGAGGGTGGCCGCTGTCGCGACAGCGGCATCAATGGCGTTGCCGCCGGCCATCAGAATACGCAATCCGGCCTGCGCAGCAAGTGATTGACTGGCAGAAACCATTCCGTGTTGTGACATGGTTTCCGAGCGGCCCTGGGCCACCCAGCCCCCACTGGGCCGATCACCACGCACTGCATTACACCATGTCGGTGCAGGCGAGGTAGTACAGGGTATAACAGGGGATTGAGCGAACGCGACGATCGCACTCGCCATGAGCACCAACAGCAACAGTCCTATAAACCGCTTACCTGAGTCCATCGCGTCTCCTTTAAGATCGAATTGCACAACCTACAGCAGGCGCAGGGACATCATTTCGGTCCCTGGGTCGTTTGTTGAGGATTGGAAGGGTCATTTCCCGATTACTCGGATGTTGCCCTTATTGAAAAAACTGTTGTGAGCCCACTTAACCCGGTGTTGCAATTCCGAAAAAGGGGAACCTGCTCTTCAGTGAGGCGAATCAAGAACAGGGGGAGGTCCGAACGGTCCAGTAAACAGGCGCAACGACGGCACTGCAGTGACAAGCGTCACGATTCCATGTGAGGTGGCAGGTGCGCTTCCGATTATTGTTACGAAATCGCTTTCTCGCGTAGCTCAGTTGCGGCTGCTAAGCCGCAGCTCCTTCCGAATAGCCCATGATGGTTCGCACAATGGCATTCACTAACAATCCCGGTGGGGGGGCCAGTTAGTGATAAATCGTTCTCACTAACCATCGTGGCATCGGCGCGGCCTTGACGATTGTAAAACCGGAACGCTTCACTTCTCCCCGCTCAGCACATCCCAGCCACGGCGGCCGAGGTCCCAGAAGATGAACCCAGCGCAGGCGGCAGCGGTAGCCAGCAAGGCAATTCCCGTCCCCGGGCGCCCAAAGATGATGTAGCCGATGCCGAACAGCGAACCGTAGATGAGGACACAGCCGGCGATCCAGTCGGCGGCGGACCACAGCAGGCTTTGTCGCGCCGGCTGTGGCTCGGAACCAATAACGGCGCGCCATCCCGCCGATGCCGGTCGCACGTGCTCATAGAACTCGCGCAACTTGGCCGCAGGTTCGGGGGGAGTAACGAACGTGACCACTAGCCAGGTGACGGTCGTGCAAGCTGTGGTCAGGATCATCAGCCAGGCGAAGCCGTGGGGGTCGGACGCGTTCAGCGGGCCGGCGGGCAAACGCGAATCAATCGCCCGCAGATGCTCGACCATGCCCGTTGCCGCGCGCGATTGCAGCAGCAGCGACGAAATGCCCGCCGCGCTCATGGCGCTGATCTCCGACCAGGCATTGATGCGCCACCAGAACCAGCGCAGCATGAACACCAGACCCGCGCCCGCGCCGATGGAGATCAGGAACTTCCACGCCACCTCGATGGAGCTCATGAAGTACGTGGCGATCGCGGCTAGCAGCGTGATCACAACGGTCGCGAGACGCGAGGCGCGGACGTAGTGCCGCTCGCCGGCGTCGCGCTTGACGAAGCGGCGGTAGAAATCGTTGATCATGTAGGACGCGCCCAGGTTGAGGTGCGTGCCGATGGTGGACATGTACGCAGCGGCAAAGCCGGCCAGCATCAGTCCGCGCAGGCTCGGCGGCAAGATGCTGAATCATCACCTGGATGTAGTCCCACCTCGGGTCGCGGCAGGCTGGGATAAAGCACCACCGCTACCAGCGCAGTCAGAATCCACGGCCAGGGCCGCAGCGCGTAGTGCGCGATGTTGAACCACAGCGTGGCGCCGAGAGAATGCTTCTCGTTCTTGGCGGAGAAGATGCGCTGGGCGATGTAGCCTCCGCCGCCGGGTTCGGCGCCGGGATACCAGCTCGCCCACCAGTTCACACTCAGGTACACCAGGAACATCAGGAACCAGCCGGAGGTCCAGTCGGGCACGAAGGCCAGCGTCGTGCGAGCCGGTTGCAGCATCGTGCGCCGCGAGCTTCGCCGTGAGCCCGTGAATTCCGCCGACGGCGCGCACCGCAAAGATGGCCAGCAGAATCACCATGCCCATCTTCAGAGACGAACTGCAGCAAGTCAGTCCACAGCACCGCCCACAGGCCGGAGATGGCGTTGTAGAGCACGGTCATGCCGAGGCAGCAGAACACACCGCCGAGCAGGCGCTGTCGACGCCCAGGGTGAGTGCGAGGATCTTGGCCATCGCCAGGTTGACCCATCCCATGATGATGGTGTTGACCGGGAAGCGCGAGGTAGAGCGGCGCGGAAGCCGCGCAGGAAAGTCGCGGGCCGTCCGGCGTAGCGCAGCTCGGCGAACTCCATGTCGGTGAGCACGCCGGCGCGGCGCCACAGCGGGGCGAAGAAGAAGACGGTGAGCATGCCGCTAAGCAGGAACGTCCACCAGAGCCAGTTGCCGGCGATGCCGTGCGCGTAGACGAGGCCGGTGACGACCAGCGGGGTGTCGGCGCCGAAGGTGGTGGCCACCATGCGAGGTGCCGGCCAGCCACCAGGGGACGTTGCGCCCGGAGAGGAAGAACTCGCTCACGCTGCCGCTGGCACGGCGGTAGTAGAGGGCCCCGATCCCCAGATTGATCGTGAAATACGCGACGACGACCAGCCAGTCGACGAGGGAAAGCTGCATGAAGGCAGTTTCACGTGTCGCAGTAAACGTTGCTAGTGGGTTTTGCGGTACAGGGCGGAGTGGCCGCTAGTGTGTAGCAGTTGTCTGCGGTCCGGGCATTCCCGAGGAGCCAAAGCCAGTCTGAATTCCAGGCGTTTGCCCTCCCGGAGCCAGGGGATTCTGACCCGGGACGGCGCCTAGTGCCGTGCCTGCAGCCCCTCCCATGGTCATATCCAGAGTCGGGTCGTAGACGAACTCCCAGTCGTTATAGTGGTTTTTCTTGTTGAGTTGCTTGATGGACTCTTTCTTGCTCGTGCTGGCCACGCCCACCACGGGTCCGCCGCCGATTTGGGGTCCGCCTCCCAAGGGCGAACTCAGTTGCGAGACCGGCGTGCCGGGCTGGCCGGGCTGCCCGCCGGACTGGCTGGCCTGACCGGATTGAGAGGAATCCGACGACGCACTCCCCGTGGCGCCGGTCTGACCCATTCCGGTCTGACCAGAACGTCGTAGTGCTGGTTTGCCCGGAACTGGTCTGAGAACCGCTGGAAAAGGTGTTGGCGAATGCGGAAGAAGAACTGCCAACCCCCGAAGTGCCGGAAGCGCCCGTAGTAGTGGGAGAACCCGGGGTGGTGGCTCCGGGAAGCAGCGGAGCGCCGTTGGGTAAGTTAAGCTGCGCTTCTCCGTAGTGGATCAGGCGCCAGGCGCCGCTCGGGGTCATGGGATCCTTGTAGCGCCGGCGCAGGAAGCGGATGTTGTTGGTATTCTCCAGCTCCTCCAGCCGGAGGGGATAGCGGCCGAATTTCCGGTAGAAGAGCCGGATGGCGCGGGCGTACTGTTTCCCGCGGTGGATGAGTTCGATCTCCCGCTCGCGGCGCACCCGCGTCGCCATAGCCGGCGCCGCCGCCGTCAGGCCAATCACCATGATCGCGAGAAACAAGAGCATCACGATGAGGACATAGCCCTGCTGCCGCGAGCGGCGTGCCTTCCGGCGCAAATGTGGATGGAGCTTCATGTGCGACTACGACTGCGTGAGGGGGATGGTCTGACGGTTGTTGTTGAGTACGTCCTCGATCTCAACCGAATTAGGGCTGATGTGCACCACCTTGTAGCGGCGGTCCACGATCTGGCCCTCGTAGGCGATGAACACCGTGTCACCCTGCGCCAGGAAGATGCGCGTGGGCTCGCCGGCGTGGCTGGCGAAGCCAAAGAACTTCAGGTTGATGGGCGGCGGCGGCGGCGGACCCGGCGGCGGAGGCGGCGGCAGCTTGGAACCCGGCATGCCCGGGGCGATTTCCTTGGGAATAACTTCGAGTGTGGGCACGAAGATGTTGCGCCCGGTGCCTTCGTACTTCATTCCCTCGCTCGATTCCAGCAGCTTGAGGCGCAACTCGGGATCAAGACTGTTGGCCGCAATGCCAACCGCAAGTCCGCGAGTCCCCGGACGCGGCGGTTGCGCTGCGGCGTTGGCGTTGCCGCGGGAGGCCGGAACGCTCACCACCTGCGGCGGCCCGCCGCCGAGGGAGCTAAACATGTAAAACACCGAGGCCACCGCCCCCACGGCCAGCACCGCCAGCACGATGACCTTGTTCCGGTTTTCTGCGCCCAGCTTCATGTCTTCTCGGTTCTCAGATAAGTCTCCAGCTTGACCTGCAGCCGCACCATGCCGCCCTGCTCCTGGGCCAGCGCCAGGCTGTCCACCATAAAGAACATGCGGTCGCGTTCCAGGGCATTGATGAATTTCACCACCTGGAGGTAGTCGCCGTCCAGATTGGTGCTGATGATCACCTGCTGCAGGTTGGGAACCTCCGCCGGCTTGGGATCGTACGAAATCTGGGACACGCGCACGCCGGTCTCGCCTGCCACCTTGCCCAACTCGGTGGATACGGCGGAGTACTGGGCCGGGAAGCGGTCTTTGTAAAAGTCGGCAATCTGCTGCCGCGCCAGATCCAGCTTCTTGTCCATGCCACGCAGGGGGACGGCGTCGGCCTTCTTGGCCTGGAGTTCCCGGCGCGCGTCCGCCCACTCCGCTTCCCGAGCGCTGCGCGAGCGGCCCAGCGGCGAGACCAGGAAGCCCACCGCCGCCACATCCAGCACTGCCAGGATGATGGCCGCCGTGGTAAACCGCTTGCGTGCCTTGCGCAGGTTCGCCATCAGCGGTTCTCCTTTGGTACCTGAGGAACGTACTGGGCCACGATGGTGAAGTCGATTCCGGGCGAGCCGCCGGGGGTATCGGAAGGGCGCTCCACCCGCAACTGCGGCTCGCGGAAGGTGGGCGATTCCTCCATGTGGCGCAGCAGTTCGTTGGCTTTCTCCCGCGAATCGCCGATGGCTTCCAGGTGGATTTCCAGTTGGTTGCTGAGGTTCACATCGGGATGGATGGAGACGATGCGCACCCGCGGCGGAACGATCCTTTCCAGGTCGGAGAAGACCTGCGTCCAGGAGAAGGCCTTGCGCACGATCAGGGCGTTGAGGAAGCGCGACTTGTCGCGCACGTCGCGGTTCGCTGGCCGGTTGAGGATGGCCTCGTCGTCGGCGCGCTCGCGGTCGACCTCCGCGATCTGGCTGCGTTCCTGCGCCACCTTGCGGGCGATGTCGCGCGAGGCGCGGTGCGACCTCACCACCAGGGTGATGAGCAAGGCGGTGATCACTGCCAGCGCCAGCAACAGCCCGACCCACTGCAGGTAGAAGCGCTGCGCATCTTCGTAGGGCTGGCTCGCGAGATTGATCCGGCTACGCATCTTTAGGTCAAAATCCTTAGGTTAAAATCCACCACGGAGACATTCCCTTTCAAAATCCTCCGTGCTTCTGTGGTGGGTGTTTCATGCTACCAGTGCTCCCAAAACTCCCGCCAGCAGCGAAGCCGGCGCCGAACCTTCCTTGCCCTCAAGGTGGCGCCCGGTGACCAGGCTCTGGACGCGCAAGCCGATCTGCGCCTCCAGCGCCGAGGTGATATCGGCCATCGAAGGCAACCCGCTCACCAGCACGCGTTCCACCTTGGCCCCGTAAGTGTCTTCGTAGAAGACGACCGAAGGATAAACGTCGGCCGCGATCTGGGCGCCGCTCACGGCGGCGCCGCTGGCATTTTCCAGCGTGCGCAGCAGGCGCAATTGGTCCTGGTCCACCACCGCCACGCTGATGCTTACCGAATCCACCTTGACCACCAGGGTGGGAGCGCCGGTGTCCACCAGGCCTAGCGCTGCCAGCATAGAAGGCACGACTACCCCGGGACTGTAGCCGGCATCGCGGAACGCCGACTCGTACTCCTCCAGCACCGGCTGGGGTGAGACCGCCGCCAGCACCTGCACGTGCCCGTTCGTGTGATGGGCCTGGTAGGAAAGCGCCGCCTGGTCCACGTTGAAGGGAAGGGATTTTTTCAGGCGGAAGCGAACCACACCTTCGGCGTCCTGCCGCTTGTCGGGCAGGGTGTCGAAATCCAGCATGACCACACGCACGGCCGCGTCGGGAAGCACGGCGATCACGTCGCGCGAGCGGTCCTGCACCGCCGCCAGCGCCTCGGCAATGGCCAGGCGCAGCACCTGCCCTTCCAACACATTGAGGTTGCCCAGGTTGGGCACCACGGCCCCCGCCGGCAGCGAATGGCTGGAGCAGAGTTCGACGCGCCCGCTGGCGGAAGCGCGCGCCGCCACCACGCGGTCGGCCGCCACTTCGCAGGCCAGATGCGGCCGCGCCGTCGATTTAGAGAGGGTTGGCATACGTTTCTACAAGCTATCTAAGTCATTCGGAGGAGCACGGCTTCAGCCGTGGTGTAACCACCCTCCTCAACCATTGTCATCCCGAGCGAAGCGCGAGGCGAGTCCGCGAGCTGAGCGCGAGTCGAGGGATCTTGGGTTGTGTCGATGTCCCCTGATTTCTCAATATCACGCTGGAGAAAACCAGGATTCCTCGCCTCGCCTCACTCGCGAAAGCTCGCTCGGGCGGGCTCGGAATGACAATACAACATAAGGGTCCTAACGGCACCCTTCGACTTCGCTCAGGGCAAGCTTGAAGTCGCGCCCTGACACGTGATTACCCCCGCTGTCTTCTTGAAACGTGAAACTTGAAAACGTGAAGCTTCATTATCTCGTCGTCTCGATGAAGGTGACCTTGTTGACCTCCTTCAGGGTGGTAGCCCCGCACTTCACCTTGGCCAGCGCGGACTCGCGCAGGAAGCGCATGCCTTCCTCGCGGGCGGCGCGGCGGATCTCCGAGGTCGGCCGCTTTTCCAGGATCATCTCCCGGATGCGGTCGGTCAGGTCCAGCAACTCGTGGATCGCGGTGCGGCCGCGGAACCCGGTGCCGGAGCACTCCATGCAACCCTCGCCTTCATAGAACGGCACGCTGCCCCAAACTTGCGGATCCAGGCCGCTGCTTTCCAGCACCTCGGGAGGATAGTAAACCTTTTTCTTGCACGAGTCGCAGATCAGGCGTACCAGCCGCTGCGCCAGGATGCAGTTCAGGGCAGACACGAAATAATACGGCTCCACGCCCATGTTGAGGAAGCGTCCGATCACGTCCACCACGTTGTTGGCGTGCACGGTAGTGAACACCAGGTGGCCGGTGAGCGCCGACTGGATGGCGATCTGCGCCGTCTCGGTGTCGCGGATTTCGCCCACCATGATCTTGTCGGGATCATGGCGCAAAATGGAGCGCAGGCCGCGGGCAAAGGTCAGGCCTTTCTTCTCGTTGACCGGGATCTGGGTGACGCCGCGGATCTGGTACTCCACCGGATCCTCGATGGTGACGATCTTGTCTTCCTCGCTCTTGATCTCGTTGAGCCCGGCATAGAGGGTGGTGGTCTTGCCGCTGCCGGTCGGGCCGGTGACCAGCACCATGCCGTAGGGTTCGGCGATGTAGCGGCGGAAGCGGCGCAGGTCGTCGTCGCTGAACCCCACCACGTCGAGGGTGAGGTTGCGGAACTTCTCGCTCATCGATTCTTTGTCCAGCACGCGCAGCACGGCGTTCTCGCCGTGGACCGTGGGCATGATGGACACGCGGAAGTCGATGGAGCGGCCGGCGTAGCGCACACGGAAGCGCCCGTCCTGGGGCACGCGGCGCTCGGCGATGTCCAGTTCGCTCATCACCTTGATGCGGCTGATGATGGTGGAGTGGTGCTCGCGGCCGATGGGCGGCATGGCCTGCTGCAGCACGCCGTCGATGCGGTACTTGATGACCGAGGAATCGTCGCGCGACTCGATGTGGATGTCGCTGGCCCGCCGCTGCAGGGCGGTGAAGATGGTGGTGTCCACCAGGCGGATGATGGGACTGGCTTCGCCTTCCGCGGTCAGGCGCTCGATGGAAATGGTCTCTTCGCTGTCATCCTCCTTGATGACGTCGAGGGCGAAGCCTTCGCTGGCCTCCTCCAGCACGCGCTGCGACTGCTCCGTCTTTTTGAGCAGGTCGGAGATCTGCGACAGGGTGGCGACCTTGGTGATCAGCCGCTTGCCCAGCAGCAGGCCGACCTCGTCGATCTTCATGAGCTGGCTGGGATCGGCGATGGCGATGACCAGGTTGCCGTCAAGCTCCTCCAGCGGGACGAAGTCGTAGCGAAACATCAGGTCTACGGGAACGGTGCGGAACAGGTCGTGGTGCTTGTGGAAATTGCGCAGGTCCACGAACTCGCAGCGATAGCGCTGTGCCAGATCGCGGGCGCGCGCCTCCTCCGCGGCATGGTCCACCGGACCGCCGGTGCCGTTCACGAACAATGGTGTCTTGCCAGCCATCGAACTCCTAGATTCTCTCCCCGCTTCCTAAGTCGGCTTGACGCCACCCGCGCCCAGGCTGAAGATAGGAAGGTACAACGATATCAGCACGAAAGCCACTATGCCGCCCATGAAGATCAGAATGACGGGCTCGATCAGCGAGAGCGCGGCCACCAGGGCGGTCTGCACGTCCTCTTCGTAGAAGTCGGCCACCGAGTTCAGCATCGCCGGCAAAGCCCCGGTGGACTCACCCACCTCGATCATCTCCACCGCCAGGTCGGGGAAGACGCCGGCTTCTTCCAGGCTGTGCGCCAGGGGACTGCCTTCGCGCACCTTTTCCGCCGCCTTCATGGTCGCACTGGAGATGAGACGGCTCTGCATGGAATCGGCAGCGGTCTGGAGCGCCGGCATCAGGGGAATTCCGCCCGCTAGCAAGGTGGAGAGCATGCGTGAGAACATGCCCACCTGGTACTTCAGCCAGATGGAACCCACCAGGGGCAGCGCCAGCCGGATCCGGTCCAGCCGTTGCGATCCGCTCTCCGACTTGCTCCAGTGCCACATCACGAACAGTGCGGCAAAGATCGCGGGGAAGATGATGTAGAAGTAGCTCCGAACGGCCGTCCCGACCGTCAGCGTGAAGACGGTGATCTTGGGCAGTTCCGCCCCGAAATCGGCGAACAGGGCCTGGAATTTGGGAATCACGAAGTTCAGCAGCACGGTCAGGATCAGGATCACGCCGCCCACCAGCAGGGCCGGATACACCAGCGAGGCCAGCAGCTTTCTCCGCACCGACGAGGCCACCCGCTGGAAGGCGATGTAGCGGGTGAGCACTTCCTCCAGGTTGCCGCTCTTCTCCCCTGCCAGCAGCGTGGTGGTGTAGATCTTGGGGAAGAGGCCCTGCGCCAGGAAGGCATCGGAAAGCAATTCGCCGCTGCGCACGCGATCGCGTACGTTCTCCAGCACGGCGCGGAAGACAGGACTCTTCTGCCGCTTCAGCAGCAGGTCGAGCGAGGTCAAAATGGGGAGTCCGGCTTTGATCAGGGTCAGGAACTGCGCGTTGAAGATCACGAACTCGTCCAGTTTGACTTTGCGCCGGCGGCGCAGGGTCAGGCTTCCCCCGGCGAGCACGCCGCGCGGCTTCACCCAATAGACCAGGAATCCCTGCTGCGAGAACCGCTCGCGCACGTCTTCCTGCGAGGGGCCGTTCTCCACCTGTTCGAGCACCCTCCCGCGCTCGTCCGCCATTCGAATGAGGAACTCTGCCATGAGGATATTAGTAAGAGTCTAACACTCCTAAGTAGCTGATTCCGGCACTGCCGCCGCCTCCCGGCATCCAAAGGGGCACGTTACTTTTGGGTATGTCCCGCTTTCTGCTTCCCGCCTCACGGCGTCAGGCCTTCCGTCTCGATCAGCTCCACCCCGGGGGGAGGCGAAAAGCGGAACCGCTGATCGGCGATGGGTAGGTTCTCGCGCTGGCTACCGAAACGGTACTCTGCACTCGACCCATCCACCTCATTGACCACCATGCGCGTAATCTCTCCCTCCGGGGTCACCTCCAGCAGCACGCTGGAGACGCGGTCCTCCATACCCTTGGGTATACCGCGCAGCACGATGTCGCCCGGTGTTGCCGGCGAAACCTCCGCCGCCAGCGACAGCCCGGTAAGTTCCTTTTCCAGCTTGGCCTTACCCAGCAGATAACGCAGCGGCGAGCGCAGATCGTCCAGTTTCTTCACCGCCGCCTTGCGCGCCTGGCGTTCCCCCGGAACGTAAAACCACGCCCACTTGCCGTCGGTGACGAATACCTTCGGCTGCGGTTCCCGATAGTCCCACAGCATTTTGCCGGGACGCTTCAGCCAGAGCACCCCGGATTCACTTTTAGACACCCCAGCGCCGCGATAAGTCTCGGTGAAGTCGGCCTGAAGAGTTTCCAGGTGGTTGTAACGCTGATCCACTTTGGCGGCGATCTCCGGTACTGTGGTGGCCGCGGCGGCAATGCCGGCCGCGAAGAGAAGGCACACTGCCATACTCGCGAAGACACTGCCCTCTGGGCTTCGGAACTGCTGCCGAACTGCGCTGCGTGCCTGCATAGGAAACGGTGCAAGAGCTAAGGGCTAAAAGCCAGCAACTACTTGGATTCGCTTGGCTGCTGCGGGGATGGTTCCTCCGCGAGCCCTTTGGTAATGAACGGCAAATCCTCCGGAACTTGCACCAGTACCCGTCCGGCCGGGGTCAAGCGGTAGGGCCTGCGGGTGGGATCAAGGGGCACGCCACGCAGATATCCCTCCGCCACCATCTCGCCCCAGTTGGCGGGCCAGCGCCTGGTGCGCTCGTGGAAGCCAGCCACCCGTTTCTCCAGCAGAGAGACTTCCTCGTCCACCTGGAGCGCCCGCAGATGCTTGGCAGCATTAGCGCGGATATCATCATTGTCCGTAGTCTGATAGAGGCTCGACCACAGGAAGCGGGCGGTCTGGAGGTTGCCGGCATGCTGCGACATTTGGGCGGCCATCACCTTCATCCAGGGCAGCGCGCCCGGAACGCGCGAGCCGCGCTCAAAGGCATCGGCCGCAGCCGAGTAGTCGTGGCGCTCGAAGTAATGGATGAATCCCAGGTTGTAGTAGAGCCTCCACTCAGAGGGATTCTCGCGGACACCGCGTTCCACCAGGCGAACCGCAGCGTCCGGATCGCCCGCGCCCTCCGGCGGCTTCTGCGCCAGAAAGGTTGCTCCGAATTCATAGGCGACGGTCAGATGCGGGTCGAGGCTGGTGGCGATGTCGAGCAGCGGCGGCAGCAGTTTGTAATTCTTGGAGTGCAGGTGGTGCTGCTGGCCGAAGTACTGCACCGCGCGTGTCCAATAGATGTCGGCCAGCAGGCCGTTGTAACCCAGGCTCATGCGCTGGAGAATTTTGGGCGAAGGAACGTAAAGCGCCTCTTCCGCCGTCGCGCCCGCGCGGAGGTGGTCGAGCCGACGCACCGTCAGGCTGGCGCCGGCCAGCGAAGCGGCTAGCACGACGGCAGTGATCGGAACAGTGCTTCTCCGCGCGCTCACTTCAGATTCCTGTACTCGAACACCAGAATCGCCGCGCAAACCGCTGCCGCCGCGTAGAGCAGCGAGTACACGGTGTTGTAGAGGATCAGGGACGCGGCGATGGGCTGCCCATGGGCAACCGACGAGATGACATTCAGCGAGGCGAAGTTAGGCACCAGGTAAGCCGCCAGCGTGGCGAACACCCGCGTGATGCCATGGCTCATGGCGGCAAAGGCCCGCAGGTCTTCGGCGAAGGTGCCGATCACGAACAGAGCCAGCGCCATCACCGCCGACAGCACCGGCGAGGAGAAGGTCGAGAACAGCAGCGCCAGCGCCGTCACCACCACGAATTCCAGGATGATGAAGTAGATGGCCACCACCAGCCAGCCGTCGGCGCGCTCAAAGTGGCGCGCCAGCAAGAGCAGCGCGACGAAGAAACCGATGGCCATACAGAGCGTGTTCACCGCCAGCGTCCAGGCCAGGCCGCCGAACTTGCCCACGATGAATTCCCAGCGCCGTACCGGGCGCGACAGGATGGTGTAGAGCGTCTTCTTTTCCATCTCCTTTGAGACCAGCCCGATGCCGATGAAGATGGCGATCACTACCCCGAAGACGGAGATGGCTGTCAGGCCCAGGTTGATGAGTACGATGCGCTGGATGCCGATGGAGATCTGCCCGAACAGCAGCGCCGCGCCCACCAGCAGCAGGGCGAAGAAGATCAGGTTGTAAAGGACGCGGTCGCGCACGGCCTCACGGAAGGTGTTCGACGCTACAGCGGGAATGCGACTCACCGTCCCACCCCCAGTTTCTCGGTGGTATCGTCTTTCTTCAGCCGCTCAATGAAATAGTCCTCCAGGGTGGCTCGGACGGGGGTCAGCGAGAGCAGTCGCGCTCCCTGGTGGCGCAGCGCATCCAAGGCTTCGTTCTGTCGGCTTTCGGCGATGACGGCCCGCACCGTTTCCCCCGTAGCATGACATTCGGCACCCAGAGCGGAGAGCAGCGCGATGCCCTCCAGGCCGTGGAAAAGAATCTCGATCTTGCTCTCGGTGCGCGCCGTCAGCTCGTCCACCGCTCCTACCCCGCGCAGTTCGCCCTGGTGCAGGATGGCCACCCGGTCACATAGCGCCTCGGCGTCGGAAAGGATGTGGGTGGAAAAGAAAACTGTCTTGCCCTCGTCCTTCAAAGCCTGGATGAGGTCGCGGACTTCGCGCCGGCCCAGGGGATCGAGTCCCGACATGGGCTCATCGAGAAAGACCACCTTGGGATCGTGCAGGATGGCTTGCGCGATGCCCACCCGCTGCAGCATGCCCTTGGAGAGCTTGCGCAACTGGGTGCGCGCCGACTGACTCATGCCCACGCGCGCCAACATCTGCTCCACCCGGCGCGTGCGCTCGCGAGCGGGCACGCCGGAGAGCTGAGCATAGTACTGCAGCAGTTCCGCCGCCGTCAGATAGTCGTAAAAGTAAGGCTGTTCGGGCAGGAAGCCGATCTGCGACTTCATGCGCGGGTTGGCGATCTCCATCCCCAGAATGCGAGCCGAGCCACCGCTGGGGAAGATGAGGCCCATCAGCAGCTTCAGCGTGGTGGTCTTGCCCGCGCCGTTGGGTCCGAGATAGCCGAACACCTCGCCCGCTTCGACCGACAGGTCCAGCGGCTTCAATCCCGCGACCCGGCGCTTGCGCCAGAATCCTACGCTGTAGCTCTTTTCCAGGGCGAAGGTTTCGATGGCCGGCATGGCGCGCGTTACGCTTGATTATAAGCGAGGACGAGTTGCAGCCAATGACGTCGCTGGTGCGCGTCACCAGCCCGCAATACATAAATCGGGAAGCAGGCCAAACTTGAACCCAACTGCGCCGGCGCCGGGTCCGCCTAGATGGGGGTGCCGTTGCTCAAGCAGTTGGTGGTGCTGCCGGGATCGAATTTAATCACGCCCGAGGCGTCACTGCAGAAGTAGCGTTGCCCGGTGGTGCCGGGGCTGACCGGGGTTCCCGTGGACTGGTAGGTGGGAATGGGCGTGGTCGAGCCGCAGCCGGACAGCGCGAAGCTGTAGCCGCTCTTGACGCCACTGGCCAAGCTGGCATCAATCAAGCCTGACGCCGTGGAGGTGGCGGACGCGTTGCCGTTGGTTGGACCCAGCGCCGACATGGTGCAGGTGAAGCCCGTACTTGGATAGCTGGTGTTGTAGGTGATTTCCGCCGTGTTCAGCGTGCGCAGCGACCCTACCGCCGAAGCCTCATTGGCCGAAATGCGCGAGCGCAGCAGGTTGGGAATGGCGATGGCGGCGATGATCAGGATGATGGCCACGACGATCAAAAGCTCGATCAGTGAGAATCCTCGGTTTTGTTTGTTCGGTTTCAAGTTAGCGCCTCTCGGTAGTTCTGTGAGGCACAACTATAGCCGATTTGCCTGGATTCGGCGATGAAAAGGGGAGGTTTCCGTGGGACAAAAAAAGGGGAACAGAGGACTCGCGTCCTCTGCTCCCCCCTTGGCTTGTACCCTCCCCCAGGTACTTTGCCAAACTTCACGAACAGAGTTCAGGACCTGGCGAGCCCTGACCCTGTCAGTTCACTAGATCGGGGTGTTGGTGCCGCCGGCGCAGGTGGCACCGGTGGAGCCCGTGGCGTTGTACTGGATCACGCCGGAACTGTCGCTGCAGAAATAGCGCTGTCCGGTGGTTCCCAGCGTGACCGGCGCCGCCGCGGATTGATAGTCGGTCGAAGGCACCGAGGTTGCCGGTGTCACAGTGAAGCTGTACCCGCTCTTGGTGCCGCTAGCCAGGTTGGCATCGATCAGCCCAGCGGCTGTCGAACTCGCTGTGCCGCCGCTGGCCACCGGGCCCAGTGCAGTCAGGCCGGTGAAACCCACGGTCGGATAGGTGGTGTTGTAGGTGACTTCGGCGGTGTTCAGCGTGCGGATGGACCCAACGGCTGAGGCTTCGTTGGCGGCAATGCGCGACCGCAGAAGGTTCGGGATGGCGATAGCGGCGATGATCAGGATGATCGCCACCACGATTAGCAGTTCGATGAGTGAGAAGCCCTTGTTCTTCTTATTCGCGTGCTTCTTGGCCTTGTGCTTCTTCATTTTCGTTCGTCCCTCTGAGAAATTGTTTTGAGCCGGGCAACCGCTTCATTCGCACTTCGGATACCAACCCTGCCCCTGCGGTGACCGATGAGGGGAGTCTCTAAGACCCTGCCTGCGTTGGGTTTACACGCATGCTCAGCCCGCGCTTCGAGCCCACCACCAGAATTGGGGCTCTCGCGGCCTGAATCCTGACAGAAAGTGTCAGTTCCCCGAGCAGATTTTGTCAGAAACGCGGTTTGCGATAGCCGCACCCTAATGCCGCAATGCAGCCCCGGCGGACACCGGTGGCGTAATCCATAATGGGACCTTTACCAAGCAGTGGACCCTGCCTTAAGTGAGGCAAACTCGCCGCTGGGCTGTGCTAGTCTCTGCTCAGGTTTGATCTCCGAGGAGAACTCGCCTTTGGAAACCAAAACCGAGCTTGCGGCGGGAGTGGCCGAAGCTCCTTCCTCAACTGCAGGGCAGTTCCTCTTGTGGCTGGCCCTCGCTCTGACCTTGCTGACCTTCATAGGTGCCTTGCGGTTCGACTTCGTCTATGACGATCTATCGCAGATCGTCAGCAACCCGCACGTACAATCCTGGCGCTACGTGCCCAGCTATTTCACGGAGCAGGTGTGGGGGCATCTCTACCCTGGCCAGCCGGGCGACTACTATCGCCCGCTGTTCCTGCTGTGGCTGTTGCTGGACCACACGCTGTTCGGATTGCGGCCGGAAGGCTGGCATGCAACGGCGCTCTTGCTGCACCTGCTGACGACGGGGCTGGTGTACCTGTTGGCCTGCAGGGTGACCCGGGACAGGATGACAGGTGCCATCGCCGCCTTGGTTTTCGGCCTGCACCCGGTACACATCGAGGCTGTGGCCTGGGTTTCCGGCGTGACCGAACCGCTGATGGCAGCGCCCATGATCGGTTCCTTCCTGTGCTATCTGAAACAGCGGGAGGCGCCGCAGCGGAGAAGCCTATGGCAAGCGGCGGCGGTGATCCTGTTCATGATGGCCGTCCTGGCCAAGGAGACCGCGCTGGTGTTGCCGGCCATCGTCGCCGCCTACGAATGGCTTTTCCCGCCTGACGTGGCGCCAGGAGAAGGCTCCCGAAGCGCCGGTTTGATCTCCCGGGTCGTGCGCGCGGCCGGCCCTTTGTTTCTGGCCCAAGTGTGCTATCTGGCGGTGCGGTTCCATGTTCTGAAAGGGCTCGGCCGTCCCACTGACAAGTCTTTGTCCGCCATGTTGCTGACCTGGCCATCCTTGCTCTGGTTCTATCTCAGGCAGTTGGTGTGGCCGCTTAAGATCAGCGCGTTCTATCAGACGTTCTGGGTGCGCTCCCCCGGCTTGGCCAACTTTGTGTTGCCGTTGCTGGCGGTGGTTGGCGCGGCCGCGGGGTTGTGTTTCTGGGCTTGGCGCTCGCGCGTAGCCGCATTCTCTGCCATTTGGCTGGCGCTTACGATCTTCCCGCCGTTGTGGGGCATCCGCTACTTCGGCGAGAGTGAACTGGCGCACGACCGCTATCTGTACCTGCCGTCGGTCGCCTTTGCGCTTTTGCTGGCAGTCGCTATCAGGAACCTACATCGGGGCCACGCCCAACTGTTCGGACAGCCGGCGGTACAGGTTGCGGCGGTGGCGATCGTGACGTGCTTCCTGGGGATTGCCAGCGCCACTCAGAGCGTCCATTGGGCCAACAATCTCTTGCTCTACTCGCGCGGGGTTCAGGTAGCCCCCAGAAACGTGCTGGCATGGGACCACCTGGGCACGGAGTGGATGGCCCGTAACCGCCTCGATCTGGCGCTCCAGATGTATCACCATGCGCTCGAGATCGATCCTGGTGATTGGAACGCAAACTTCGCCCTGGGTCTTGCCTACTCAAGTGTGGGGAATCTGCCGGAGGCGGATCGTTACCTTACGCGCGCCTGCGAACTGCGCAGCGGTTATGCCAACCAGTACTACTACCTAGGGGCTGTCCGCCTGCAAATGGGCCGGCTGCAAGAGGCGGAAGCTCCGCTGCGCAGGGCGCTGGAGATCTGGCCGGCAGCGGTCGGCTGGCACCAGACGTTGGGTGTAGTGCTGGAGCGCGAGGGCGATCTGGCCGGGGCTCGCGACCAGTTCCAGGCGGAACTCACCAATAATCCCGCTTCCAACGCAAAGCAACAACTCGATGAGGTGCAAGCACGCCTGCGCGCCACCAGCGGTCCCGCTACGCCGCTCGCGCCGGGCCAGAAACGCTAACGCAGATTTTCGAGCTTCTCAGTGGCCGGCATTGGCAGCGGCTTCGATGGCCAGCGCCTTCTGATACTCCTCCACTGCTTCGGCCTGTCTTTGCATTCTTGCCAGCACCAGAGCACGGGCAGCGTGCGGTCCGGCTGCGTTGGGGGCGATGGTGAAAGCCGTTTCCGCTTCCGCCATCGCCTGCTCGAGCCGTCCGTTTTCGGAGAGCAGCGCCGCCGCCACTTCATGCGCCTTGGCGGCGGCAGCGGACACTTCGAACCGGCCGTCAAAGACCAGGATCGAGTGCGCAATCAGCGCACTCGGACGTCTCCCGCGAAATTCCGTGTAGGGATTGTAGGCGTCTCCGCCCCAGAAGGGGCCGGCTACTTCGCTCGCGCTCAAAAATACCGGACCGTCGATGGTGGAAGGAACCGGCGCCACCGCAATAAGGTTGGCTACAGAGAGGGAGTTTGGCAAGGGCTTACAGGGGATGCCATAGTAAGACGAGTCCGCGACATTGCTGGCGAAGTAGGCGAACCAGCACTCTTTGATTCCGCGCCGGTCGAGATACGTTTTCATGGCTTTGAGTCCCTGTCCCCAGTCCACGTTAGAATCCGCGAACAACCGGTAGCTATTGGCGGTTCCGCCCCACAGTTCATTGGCGTAGGCGATATCGTCAGGAAACGATCGCAGCGAAGACGCGACGTGAAGAACCACCAACCCGGCGATCAGGATCGCCCACGCACGGCGCCGGCGGGCGAGACTCCAGGCGCCCGCCGCCACCAGCACAATCAGAAACGGATACACGGGAAGGATGTGGCGCACGCCGAGGTTGATGCCCGACCCCATCGCCGCAGCAAAGTAGACTGCCGCAGGGACAGCAAGAAAAATTAATTCCCGACGGCGGTCTGGGTTGCGAACCAGCGGCGAGAACGCGAGGAGCAAAAACAGAGCCAGAAAACCCAGCGTCGATTTGATGGCGAAGATCACCGGGAACCAAAACCACTGGGCCCGCGGATAATACTTGCCGAGAAGGTAGGTAGGAGTCGCTTCCCCGTGGAGGATGTCTGCGAACCCGTACAAATAGGACTCCGGCAACAGCTTCCAGCGCGCCACCGCCAGCAGGAATGGCGAGCCAGCCGAATGGGCCCCCGCTGCCAACACCGCGAGCGGCGGATCCAGGTTCAATCCCGCGGGACGCGCCGCAAAGCGGAACCCGTAGCTTGCCCAAAGGAACACAACCGCGATCACCGCAATCGCGGCCAACGATGCGACAAGAGTCAGTACCTTCTTGGGGCCGTTCTCTTTGTCGGGAGACTTCTCGCGGCGCAATACCAATTCCAGAAGGCCCAGAAGCAGCAGAATGGGAAAGATCAGAATTCCGGAATGCTTGCTGGCGAGCGCGATCCCTGCCGCAACGCCAGTGGCAATCAGCCGTGGCGCTGACGGCCGCCTCACAAAACTGTAAAAACAGAAGACTGCCAGGAAGATACCGAACGTCACCCCCACGTCGGTGGTGACCAGAGAACCGTGGGCGACGAGATTCGGCTCAAAGACAATTAGGCCCAGCGCCAGAAAGGCAGGGCCTGCTCCCCACATGGCATGCGCGGCCAGAAAGACCGTCAGTGCCAGCCCGAGGGCCAACAGCGCCGCCGCCAGCCGCGCCCGCAACAACACCGTGTTTGCGTCATTGGCATACAAAAATTGACGTCCGCGGATGAATTCGACGGCTTTGAAGTAGCCTTGCGGCCGTGGCGGCGTGCGCAGGTCGAGCGACAACAAGGGCATCGCTGCCACTAGCTTGACCAGCGGCGGATGCTCGGGGTTGATGCCGAAGTCGAAATCTTTCCAGTATCGATAGCCCGCAAAAACGTGACATGCCTCATCAAAGGTTTGGGACATGCGGCGGGCGGAGATCGCGAGCTCGGCGGCAAACACGGCCAGCAGCGCGACCACGCCAAGGATCAGTTTGACGCGGCGCGCATCGCCAGAATTCTGAATGACGATCTCTCCCCTGCGGACGGAATCTCGAAGGCTAGTGGTCTCGGCGAATGTAGCACGAATGCGGAGCGAGTCTTGCGCCTGCATATCTGTATCGTTTCCCGCCTGGGCCTATTTGCTCTCGTGATATTCCATCTCGGTGTTGACGCGCCAGAGGTTGGACTTGTCGGTGCGGCCGGCGATGATGTTATCCACGGCTTCATGGCGGTCAGCATGGAATGGTCCTGGTTGTTGTACTTGTGCATGCCGTTGCGGCCAACCAGGAACAGGTTCGGGAAGGCGTCCAGGTAATTGCGGATCTCATCGAAGCGCGAGTAGGCGCCGAAGTATGCGGGATAAGTCTTGGGCATGCGGATGACGGTGGAATCGAGCACCGCATCGCGGTCGATGATGCCGATCTTGTGCAACTCCTGGCGGGCGAACTCGGCCATCTCCGCATCCGGCTTGCGCCACAGCTCGTCGCCTTCATAGCAGAAGTACTCCACCCCCAGCCAGACATTGCCGGGCTGGCTCACCAGGTACGGGCTCCAGTTATTGAAGATCTGCAAGCGGCCGACGAGCACGTCGGGCTCCTGGATGTAGATCCAGTTGTCTTCGATCAGACGACGGGCGTAGCCGTTTCCGTTGCCGTTATAGCCTGGCTCCGCCACCTTCAGGCCTTTCAGCAGCAAGCCGACGGTCAGAAAATCGCGGTACTGCAGTCCGTCGCTCACCTCGCGCACATTGGCCGGAACTGGGGCGTCGAGGGCGCGCACCAGTTCCTTGATCGGCATGGTGGAGAAGAAGTAGTCGCCGGCGAATTCGCGCTCGCCGCCGCTAGCGTCCGCCGCCCACACCGACACGATCCGGCCATCCTGGCAGTGCAGCCCTCGGACGTCGATGCCGGTGTGGATCTCGCCCCCGAGATTCTTGACTTTTTGCGCGACCGTCTCCCACATCTGCCCGGGACCGAACTTGGGATAGAGGAACTGCTCGATCAGCGAGGTCTCGGTGCCCTTCTGCGCGATGTCGCCGGGCTGATGGCCGTTAAAGCGCTTCTTCAGGAAGTGGGTGATGGTCTTGGTGACGGAAAGGCCTTTGATGCGCTGCGCGCCCCATTCGGCGCTGATCTCGTGGCAGGGCACGCCCCAGACCTTTTCCGTGTAGGACTTGAAGAACGTCAGATAGAGTTCGCGGCCGAAGCGGTTGATGAAGAACTGCTCCAGGTTCTGCTCGTTCTTGCATGGGGAACATGGCGCTGCGCGGCGTAGCTGAAGCCGATGCGCAGCGGTGCGCACCGGGCCGAGGTTGCGCAGCGTGTCCTGGCTGAGCGAGATGGGATAGTCGAAAAACTTGCGCAGAAAGTAGATGCGCGATTTGCGCTTGCGCACCAGCATGACCTGGTCGCTGGTCGCAGGATCGGGACCGTCTGGCGGAGCGGCAATGTCGCGCGTCTGGTTCTGGTACTTGATCGTCAATCCGTTGCCATCGCCGTTCAGGGGAACACGCTGCATCGGCATGTGCTGCAGCCACCAGTTCATCACGCGGTCGCTCTTGGAAAAGAAGCGGTGGCCGCCGATATCGATGCGGTTGCCCTTGTAGTGGACGGTGCGCGAGATGCCGCCCATGTACGCGCTCTTCTCCAGCACGATGGGCTGACCTGGCTGCGGGTCAGCAGCTCGTAGGCGGCGGTAAGTCCCGCCGGCCCGGCTCCGATGATGATGGCTTTCTTGCGGCTCAATTGACCTGTCCTAGTGTGGTTTTCTCCAAACCTTCTTGAGATTAGCGGAGAATCGCGCGCGGCGGAATGGGCCAATGCACCTTCGTTACGTACGCGTTGCTGCCAGCCGTGGTACGGGTTAGAGCAGCAGGGAGCGCGGGTCAGTACGCCGGCTGGGAAACGGATCGGCGCCCCGCCATCCTGCCGCAACCGCGATGAATCTGGTGTCACCTCCGCCCGCCCAACTGGCAACCACGCGCCTGCGTATTGTCGAGCCCGCTGCGCCCCCGGCGACGCATCCGCTGCCGCCGCGGCTGCTCCTGGCGCTCGCCCTGGGACTCAGCCTGCTCAGCTACGCCCAAGTGTGGCGCTTCGATTTCGTTTACGATGACGACTTCCAGATCGTCAACAACTCCAAGATCCACGACTGGAGTCACCTTCGCGGATATTTCACCTCGCATGTGTGGGCCAACGCCGGCGGCTTTGACCGGTTCTCGAGTTACTACCGGCCGCTGTTCCTGGTGTGGCTGCGGGTGAACTATGCATGCTTCGGACTGGACGCTCGCTATTGGCACGCGCTATCGCTGGCGCTTCATCTTGTGGCGGTCTGGCTGGCGTACCTGGCGGCGCTGCGTTTGCTGGAGTTCGCGGGCTCGCCGCACCGGTCGCGCCGGACGACTGCCGCGATTGCGGCTTTGCTCTTTGCCCTGCACCCGGCGCACGTCGAGCCCGTGGCCTGGATCTCGGCCGCGAGCGAACTGCTGCTGACAATTTTCTTTCTGCTCGCCTTCATCGCTTACGTCCAGAACAGGGTACGCGGGAAGCGGCTCTGGCTCGCGGTCTCAGCGGGATGCTTCGCGCTGGCTCTGCTGGCCAAGGAAACCGCCATCATGTTGGTGCCGCTGCTGCTGTGCTGCGAGCTGACGCGGCGGACCGATGATGAACCGGGACTGGTGGCGCGCCTCGGCCGCGCGCTGCGCGGAAGCTGGCCGTGGGTGGGCACAGCGTTGCTGTATCTGCTCGCACGCCGCGCCGCCCTGGGGACGCTCGGACACGGGCAGGTGCCGGTGGGAACCGCGGTGGTGCTGAAGAGCCTGCCGGAGCTGTTCTGGTTTTACGCGCGGCACTTGCTGTGGCCCTGGCCCCTGGCCGAGTTTTATGACGTGTTCTACGTGAGGTCCGTGGGCACCCGCGAGTTCGTCATTCCGGCGGTGGCGATGGCGGTTGTCCTGGGTGCGCTGTGGGCCTGGGCGCGGCGCTCGCGGGTCGCACTCCTGGCAAGCTTGTGGGTCCTGTTTCCCCTCCTGCCGGTCCTCGATGTGGCGCTGCTGCGCTTCAACGCGCTCGCCGCCGACCGCTACCTGTATCTTCCCTCGCTGGGGTTTTGTGTGCTGGCGGCGGTGCTGCTGGTGCGTCTCACCGAGCTGCGGCAGTTACGGCGCGCCGCCCTGGCGATAGTTTTGGGGCTGGCTGCGGTGATGGGCGTGGTGACGGCGCGCCAGGCCGCACCCTGGGAAAACGCCCTGCTGCTCTATGAGAACGCCGTGGCCGTCGCTCCAGGCAATGCCTTGGCCAAGACCTCGCTCGCAGTCCAGTTGATGTTGCGCGGCGAGGAGGATCGCGCGCGCAAGCTGCTGCTGGAGTCTTACGCCATCGATTCCTACGCCTGGGCTACCTCGTTCAACCTAGGCTGCCTGAATTTCATGCTCGGCGACCTGCCGCAGGCTGAGCGTTTCTTCCAGCGTGCGATCTGGCTCGATCCCCACAACCGCAATCAGTTCCTGGAACTGGGACTAACCCAGAAGCGCATGGGCAACTTCGCCGCTGCCGCGGGCACGCTCGCCAAGACCGCCGAAATCTGGCCGGAGGCGCCGCTCGTCCACCTCGCGCTGGGCGAGGTGTTGGAGCAGCAGGGGCGGTACGAAGAGGCGCGCCGCGAGTTCGAGAAGGAACTGGGAGGCCAGAATCCCGCGGCTGCCCGCGTCGCCCTGGCACGCCTGCAGCGCCAGTGAAGCTCCGCCGCGGATTCGCGCGGATAAACGCGGATCTGAACCCAACCTCACATTCCGCCGGCAATGCGAACGCCAAACGGCCTATTTAGAAACGCAGACTACGGCGTCTCCGCGGATTTCAATTCTTTTGTGCCTTCTGGATCAGGCTGGGCGCAGCCGCGATGATCTCTTCAGGAGTGGGCTCGTCGTAGGCATTCAGGCGCATGATGCCGTCGTTCTGGTCGACCAGCCATACCCGGCGATTGGCGAAGTAGTGCAGTAGCCCTTCGTTCTTCTCCGCGCCCATGTCGCGCGCCCAGACGACCTTGGCATGGTCGAGATCGGGTTTGTTGTAGATCCAGTCGTCGGAGCCGGTATGGGAGCGCCGGTTGTGCACGATGACCAGGTGCTGGCCAGGGATCTGGTCCAATTGCGCCTCCAGGCGGGCGCGTTCCAGTTGTGGCGGAAGCTGGTAGGGTCTCATATCCGGCAGCAGGTTGGGATTCACCAGTTTTTCTCCCAGCGGTACCAGCGACCATACCAGCACCACCACCACGATGGCGCGCGAAAGCATCAATCCCACCGGCCGGCCTGCTGGATACCAGGTGCGCAGGAAGCGCAGCCCGTAAAGCACCATGGCCAACACAACGCACAGCAGCGGAGCGGCATAGTGCGCGTGCGGCAGCCAGGATTCGATGATCAGAGCTGCCGTGAACAGCAACAGAGTGGTAGGCAGCAGCCGCAGGCGCCGGCTCTTCATCATCTCCCACAGGCTGATGATGGTCAGTCCCAGCAGCGGCCACACCAGGAACTCGTAATAGATCTTGAATTTCTTTCCCGTCATCTCCCTCAGGCCCCATGCTTGCTGGGACTTGAGGTACTCGGGCAGTTCGTGGAAGCAGTAGAACGTCCGCATTACGACGTGGTGATACTCGGGGATGGGGGCGCTCTTCTGCCAGATGAAGGGCCGCGAGATGTGGTAAGTGTGCTCGTTCACGATGTAGGGCATCAGCAGCGGGTTGCCGGTCGAGCGCCAGTTGTAATAGAGCGCAAACGCGCCGGCCAGCGACAGCACCGCCATGGCCGGCAGAGCAGCCTTGCGCAGAAATTCGGCGGTCCACATGCGCTTGCGGATGAACCATACCAGCAGCCACATCATCGCCGGCAGGCTGAAGACGAAGCCTTCATAGGGCCGGGTATTGCCCAGAATCACCAGTCCCAGCGCCAGCAGCAGGGCATAGCGGCGGGTGGGCTTGCGCATCAGGCGCACCAGCGCCCCTAACAGCAGCGCTCCTCCGCTGGCGGCCACGGCTCCACCCCAATAGGAGTTGATCCAGTAGCTGAAGGTGGCGAAGCGCATCACGCAAAACAATCCGCCCAGCAGCGCCCACTTCGGCGGCATCCATCCCTGCAGCATCCAGGTGACGGCCGCGCACATGATCCCGATGCTCAGCCACACGCCCCACCAGGGATTCCCGGTGACCGCCTCCCCCAGCGCCAGTATGCTGGCCTGCCCCGGTGGATACATCGACTGGTAGGTGGGCCACATGTTGATGTGGAAGCTCTCGAAGTGGACCCACAGCGGCGGGGTGGGATTGGTGAGGTGCCCGGAAGCGAAGGTGTCCGCTTGCAGCAGGTAGCTGTATTCGTCGTGGACGATGGGCTTGGGGATGGGAATCAGCGGCAGCAAAGCCAGCCGCACCGCCAGCGCCAGTGTGCCCACCATCACTACCGACCAGTTGCGGCGGCGGCCGTATTGCTCCAGCAACTGCTCGCCGCGCTCAAAAAATCTTGGGCAGCGGCGCAGGAAAACCAGCGCCACCAGGAGGACGATGCCCCAGAAGATGAACTCGATAAGCAGCGGGTTCAGGAAGACATCGTCCCGCTTGGCAGGGTCCGATCCAATTTGAAACAGCACGTGCAGGAACTCATCGGGTCGCATGCATTGATCTCAAGAAAATATCGGTCAAATCCGAGTGTAAGGGAGCTGCGCGGCAGCGTAAATAGGTCGATGCACCTTGGTTACCTGAAGTTGATGTGACAGAAGATTGCTGGCTCTCGCGCATTCCAATAGCGAGGCGCAGTTCGAAGATCACAGGGGCTTGGAGATGTGCGGGAGCCCAGGCGGATGCTTGCTTCTAGGCGACCGGCGCACGCTTCAAGTCTTTGCCACACAGATGACGAGAAGAGCGCACCGTGCCGTCGCATGCCCGCACGGCCATGCTCCAAACATGAGTGCCGAACACAAGCAATGAAAGAGACGGCCTCAAGTTACGGAAGGAGAAGGAACTGCCGGGCCGTGGCGATGCTTTTCAGCACTCCAGTTGCTCGCGGGTGATTTTCAGCCCTCGAGATTGCCGAGTACGGTGACGGCGATTTGGTCGCCGTGGAAGAAGTCGTTGGCCAGACTGACCAGTTCCTCGACGGTGACGGCCTCGATGCGCTCGATGATCTCATCGAGGCCGAAGAAGCGGTCGAAGTACATCTCCTGCCGCGCCAGGTTGGACATGCGCGCGGTGGAGGATTCCAAGCTCAGCATAAGGCTGCCTTTGAGCTGATCTTTGGCGCGCCGCAGTTCGTCTTCGCTAATGCGGTTCTGCTTGAGGTCGCGAAATTCATTGACGATGGAGTGCACCACCTTGGGTGCGGATTCGCGCGAGGTGCCGGCGTAAATCGA
This sequence comes from uncultured Acidobacteriota bacterium, assembly GCA_963808725.1. Lineage (GTDB taxonomy): Bacteria > Acidobacteriota > Terriglobia > Terriglobales > Acidobacteriaceae > JAHFUA01. The sequence continues at coordinate 1,069,546 of CAWEGO010000001.1, forward strand.
CAGGCAGCCGGTATCGCGATAGGGATTCAGTTCGCTGTAGATGGCATAGGCCAGGCCCTGGCGCTCGCGGATATTCTGGAACAGCCGCGAACTCATGCCCCCGCCCAGCAGGGTGTTCAGGACGTAGGAGGCGTAGCGCTTCTCGTGCGAGATGGGATAGGAGGGCACGCCCATGCAGATCTGCACCTGCTCCAGCGATTTCTTGTTGCGCAGGATGATGCGCGCCATGCGGCTTCGGGCCGGAATCGTGGAAACCGTTCATGGCTGCGGCTTCAGGTGCTGGAAGCGCTCTCGCCGCCAGCTCGACGAAGTGTCGTGATTGATGCTGCCGGCGGCCGAAATCATCATGTTCCCGGGCGCGAAGCGCTGGCCCGTAGTAGTCGAACACCAGCGGCTGGTCGAAATCGGCGGACCGTTTCCTTGGTGCCCAGGATGGGCCTGCCCAGCGGGTGGTCTTTCCAGAAGTTCTGGGTGAAGATTTCGTGGACGAGGTAGTCGGGATTGTCCTCGTCCATCTTGATCTCTTCCAGAATGACGCCGCGCTCGCTGGCGATGTCGGATTGGTATCGAAAACCGGATTCAGCACCAGGTCGCTGAGCACGTCCATGCGCGATGGGCAGGTGCTCATCGAGCACCTTCACGTTGAAGCAGACGCACTCCTTGGCGGTGAAGGCGTCGAGGTTGCCGCCGATGGAATCGACCTGCCGGGCGATGTCTTCGGCGCTGCGCGTCTCTGGTGCCCTTGAACACCATGTGCTCGACGAAATGGGAGATGCCGTTGTGCTCGGCCTGCTCGTGGCGCGAGCCGGTCTTGATCCAGATCCCGATGGAGACCGAGCGGATGTGCTGCATCTCCTCGGTGATCACAGTCAGACCGTTGGGCAAGACTTCGCGCCGGATGTCGCGCAGTTCATCCACCATAAAATCAATGCCGAAAGCAGGCTCGGGCTGGGCCGAAAAGCGACTGCCTAGATTCTTACACACCGGGACTCCGAATAACGAATATACAACTTATATAATGAACAACTTACGAACGCGGGTCAGAGCTGGGGCGGAGAGTGCGCCGGCCCCGGAGGCATTCTCGGACTCTTGGTATTGGATGCATGACCGCCCCTCAAAAAAGCGAACTTTTGGGCCTTGATATTCAAGAACTTACCGTTTTGGTCCAAGAGACCGGCGAGCCCGCCTACCGAGCCCGGCAACTGTTCGAGGCCATCTACCGCCGGCGGGTCCATTCCGTCGAAGAGATCTCCACCTTGCCGCTCGGGTTCCGGCGCGCGCTTGCCGAGCGAGCGGTGATCGTCGGCCAACCGCCTATCGAGAAGCAGTACGTTTCCTCCGACGGCACCATCCGCTATCTGATCGGCTTTGCCGACGGGCACAGCGTCGAGACGGTCTGGATGCCGGAAGGCGACGGCGGCGAGGCCGGGGATGAAGTACCGAGTACCGAGTATCAAGTACCGAGTGTGCCAATCGGGTCATCGGGTGATCGGGTCATCGGGAGATCTGAGAACCAACTCGGCACTCGCGACTCGGTACTCGGTAGTCGAAGAGCTACCATCTGCGTTTCCAGCCAGGTAGGCTGTGCCGTCGATTGCCGCTTTTGCCTGACGGCGCTGCTCGGCCTGCAGCGCAACCTTTCGGCCGGAGAGATTGTCGGCCAGGTGGCGGCGGTGCTCAACGAGCGCGGCGTGGCTCTTGAGCGCGACCGCATCAACCTGGTCTTCATGGGCCAGGGCGAGCCCTTCCTCAATTACGACAATTTCATGAAAGCGGTGCGGCTGCTGGTGGAGGGCGTGGGCATCGCGGAATCGCGCATGACGGTCTCGACCTCCGGCGTCGTCCCCCGGGTATACGATTTTGGGAGCGAGCCGCTGCGGCCCAAGCTGGCGATTTCGCTCAATGCCTCGAACGACGCCTCGCGGCGCGAACTGATGCCGATCACACGCAAATGGGAGCTGGAGCAACTCATGGCCGCGGCGCGCGCCTTTCCGCTGCGTCCCCGCGAGCGGCTGACCTTCGAATACGTTTTGCTCGACCAGGTGAACGACTCGGTCGAAGCGGCGCGCGAACTTGTGGAGCTGATTCGCGGCATTCGCGCCAAGGTCAACCTGATCGCGCTGAACCCGGGCCCGGGCATCGACTTCAGCACGCCGGCAGACGAGCGGGTGCTCGCCTTTCAGCAGGTGCTGGTCAAAGCCGGCATTCCTACATTTATCCGCCGCCCGCGTGGACGCGACATCTATGCCGCCTGCGGGCAGTTGAAATTATCGGTGGCGTGAGACTTGGTTTCACCGCCGAGTCGCCAAGGGCGCCGAGGTAAAGAAGATCTGAATACATCTCGGCGCGCTCGGCGTCTCGGCGGTAAGATTCCCACTCAACCTGTGCAACCCCTGATCCGCGATTACCGCCGGCAAGATTTCGAAATCCTGTGGCAGATCGACCAGGCGTGTTTCACGCGAGGGATTTCCTATACCCGTCGCGAGCTTGCCTTCTACCTCGCGCGGAAACGCGGCTTCACCCTGGTGGCGGAGCTCGCGAGCAGGATTCTCGGCTTCGTGGTGGTGGATCGCGACCGCCAGGGCCAGGCACACGTCATCACCATCGACGTGCTGCCGGAAGCGCGCCGCTCGGGCCTGGGTTCGCGCCTGATGGCGGCGGCGGAAGAGCGCCTAGGCATGCTCGGATGTTCGGTGGTCTTCCTGGAGACCGCGGTGGACAACACCGCCGCCATCGCCTTTTACAAGCGGCACGGGTACACCGTGATGCACACCATCCCCCGCTACTACCTCGATAGCATCGATGCGCTGGTGCTCTCCAAGGAGTTGACCGCGTAGAACTCGGTGCTTGGTACTTGGTACCGGGTACTTGTACATTGTCCGCGTGAAAGTCGCGATCCAGGGCGAAGCCGGCTCGTTCAGCCACGAGGCGGCGCGGCAAATGGTTCCAGGGTGCACGGTTGTGCCCTGTGCTGCCTCGGTAGACGTTTCGCTCGTGTCGGCTCGGGCGCCGTTTCCGCGGCGGTGATTCCCATCGAGAACTCGCTGGCCGGCTCGGTGGCGGAGCACCTGGACCTGCTGCTGGCTTCGGACGTTTTCATCCAGCGCGAGTTTCCCCTGCGCATCCAGCACAACCTGATCGCCGCGCCGGGCGTGAAGCTGGCCGGGCTGACCCGCGTCTTCTCGCACCCTGTCGCCCTCGACCAGTGCCGCGATTTTTTTCGCCGCCACCGCAAGATCGAAGCCGTGCCGTTCTACGACACCGCCGGCGCCGTCAAGCACGTAGTCGGCAACCAGCTCCAGCACACCGCGGCGATTGCCAGCCGGCAGGCGGCAGCGGAATACGGCGGCCGCATCCTCCAGCACGGCCTTGAGGACGACAAGCAAAACTTCACCCGATTCTTTCTCGTTACCCGGGGCCGGCGGCCGCGGCCCGGCGCCAACAAGACCTCGCTGGCCTTTTCGCTGAAGAACGTGCCTGGCGTGCTGTTCAAAGCGCTGAGCGTGTTTGCGCTCCGCGACCTGGATCTGTGCAAGATCGAGTCACGCCCGGTGCGTGGCCGCCCCTGGGAATACCATTTTTACGTGGATGTCCTCCACCGTCGCGGCCAGGCGGCGGACGTGGAGAACGCGTTGCGCCACCTGCGCGAGATTCTCCCACTTCGTCAAGGTACTGGGGCGGTATCCGGCGGCGAGGCTAAGCCAAGAGCTAACAGCCAAGAGCCAATAGCAGTTTGCGGTACCCTGTACTCCTGGTGCTGGCATCTTGGTGTCGGGTTCGACTAAAATCCGGCGCGCGCGGTGAGGGCCCCGCCTGCAACTTTAGGGTCACGAGGCTCATCAACTGAATAGCATTCTTTCTCAGTGAATCGCACTCATAAGGAGTCATATGGCAAGCGAAGAGCGTAGTGACGAGCAGGTCCGGCCCAGCCTTGAGCAGGCGGCAAACGGGTTGCCGGTGTTGCCGGTGCGCGATACCGTGCTCTTCCCACATGCCGTGCTCCCGCTTACCGTGGGGCGGGAGAGCTCGGTCAACTTGATCAATTCGTTGGGGGAAGACAAGACCATCGTGGTGGTGGCCCAGCGCGAGGCCCGCATCGACAACCCCCAGCCCACTGATCTGTACAGCATCGGCACCCTGGCCACCGTGCACAAGGTGGTCAAGATGCCCAACCAGAGCCTGTTCGTGTTCACCGAAGGCCTGGAGCGGGTGCGGATGACGGACTACATTCAGCTCAGCCCCTTCCTGCGGGCTCGCACCGAGATTATCCCGGAGGAAGAGTTCCGCAAGACGGCGGAGGAAGAAGCGCTGCACCGCAACGTGCTGACGCTATTCCAGCAGATCGTGGCCACTTCGCCCACGCTTTCCGACGAGCTGCAGACCGTGGCCATGAACATCGACGACTCGGGGCGTCTGGCCGACTTCATCGCCTCCTCGCTGCCCTCGCTTGCTACCAAGGACAAGCAGGAGCTGCTCGAGACCACCGACATCCGCGTGCGCCTGGACCGCATCAACCGCCATCTCGCCAAGGAGCTCGAGGTCCAGACCCTGCGCAGCAAGATCCAGTCCGAGGTCCAGGACCAGGTGCAGCAGACGCAGCGCGAGTACTACCTGCGCGAGCAGATGAAGGCCATCCAGAAGGAGCTGGGCGAGCAGGACGAGACCACGCGCGACATCGAGGAACTGCGCGCCAAGATCGACGCCGCCGGCATGCCGGAAGAGGTCAAGAAGGAAGCGCTCAAGGAGCTGACCCGGCTGCAGCGCATGTCGCCCATGGCCGCCGACTACTCGGTCACGCGCAATTACATCGAGTGGCTGGCGGTGCTGCCCTGGGCCAAATCCTCAGGCGGAGAAGTGGACATCAACAAAGCACGCGACGTGCTGGAAGCCGACCACTACGACCTGCAGAAGGTGAAAGACCGCATTCTCGACTATCTCTCGGTGCGCCGGCTGAAGCCCAACATGAAGGGGCCAATCCTGTGCTTTGTGGGGCCTCCGGGCGTGGGCAAGACGTCGCTGGGCCGGTCGATCGCGCGCGCCCTGGGCCGTAAGTTCACGCGGCTGTCGCTGGGTGGGGTGCATGACGAGGCCGAGATCCGCGGCCATCGCCGCACTTACATCGGGGCGCTGCCCGGGCAAATCATCCAGGGCATCCGCCGGGCCGAGACCAACGATCCCGTGTTCATGCTGGACGAGGTGGATAAACTCGGCCGCGACTGGCGCGGCGATCCCTCTTCGGCGCTGCTCGAGACGCTCGACCCGGAGCAGAACAACACTTTCCGTGACAACTATCTCGACGTGCCGTTCGACCTTTCGAAGGTGCTCTTCATCACCACGGCCAACCAACTCGACCCGGTTCCCGAGCCGCTGCGCGACCGCATGGAGATCATTGAGCTTCAGGGGTACACCGAGGACGAGAAGGTGCACATCGCCGAGCGCTATCTCGTGCCACGGCAGATCGAGGAGAATGGCCTAAAGGCGGAGCAGATCGAGTTCCCCGAGGAGTCCCTGCGCCGCATCATCCGCCACTACACGCGCGAGGCCGGGGTGCGCAGCCTGGAGCGCAACATCGGAACCCTCTGCCGCAAGCAGGCGCGCCGCATCGCCGAGGGCAAACCCGACAAGCTGGTGGTCTCCCAGGAAGACATCAAGCAGTTCCTGGGCGGCGAGAAAATCCGCGTCGATACCGAAATTGCCGAGCGCACCAAGCGCCCCGGCGTGGCGGTCGGCCTGGCCTGGACGCCCACCGGCGGCGACGTGCTCTTCGTCGAGGTTAACAAGATGAAGGGCAAGGGTAACTTCACCATGACCGGCCAGATTGGCCAGGTGATGCAGGAGTCGATGCAGGCGGCGCTGACCTGGGTGCGCTCGAACGCGCAGGAGCTGGGGCTCTCCGAAGACTTCTTCTCCGCCCACGACCTGCACATTCACGTACCAGCCGGCGCGATCCCGAAAGATGGGCCCTCGGCCGGCGTCACCATGGTGACGGCCATTGTTTCGCTGCTGACGGACCGCTCGGTGCGGCCCTACATGGCCATGACAGGGGAGATAACCCTCAGCGGCAACGTGCTGCCAGTGGGCGGGATCAAGGAGAAATTCCTGGCCGCCAAGCGCGCCGGCGTCCACGACATCATCCTGCCAGGGGAGAACAAGATGAACGTGGAGGAGGACATCCTGCCGGAGCAGCTCGAGGGCGTGACCGTGCACTACGTCAACACCATCGACGAAGCGCTTGCCGTCGCCTTGCCCTCGACCCCGACCGAGGAGAAGAAGGACGCGGAAGAGCGCGAGCAGCATTTGCAACAGGTCCCGGCGTAAAGGACAAAATCCACCACGGAGGCGCGGGAGACACGGAGAAACCAATGTTTTCTCCGTGCCTCCGTGTCTCCGTGGTGTGCCGTCCAGATTCGCGGAAAGGCAGCTCCCATGAAGTCTGAGATGTACGCTAACATTCTGCTAAACTGAGGCTCGATTTCCGTGGCGACGAATAGCGAAAATCGAGCAATTTCGAACAGATTGCGACGCTGGAGGCGCGAGCGGGAAAGCTAAAAGACCTGCTCGAACAACGCTCCGCCAAACGGCCGCTCATAATTGAATTCAGCGGGCCGCCAAAGTCCGGAAAGACCCGGTCGATCAGTGGCCTCGAGCTTTTTCTGAAGCGCAACGGAATTAAAGTCGAGGTTTTTACCGAGCGGGCGTCTATTGCGCCAATTAAGTCAAAGGGCCACCTGAATTTTAACCTGTGGGTTTCCTGCGCTAGCCTGCAGGGAATGCTTGAAGCGTTGTATCGGGATCTCGACGTCTTCATTCTGGATCGAGGTGTTTTTGATGCCCTTGTTTGGAATGATTGGCTCGAGATGACCGGCAAGATCACGCGGGAGGAAGCTCGGCAGGTGGCCGAATTCTTCACGATGAGGCGCTGGACGGAACTCGTTGATTTGATTTTCATCCTGACATGTGACCCTAAAGTGTCAATCGAACGTGAGTACGCTGATCAACTGACCACAAAAAGGGGCACAATCATGGCGGAGGAAACCCTGAAGCAAATCCTGCGATCTACTGAAAAAACCAAGAAAGAGCATGGGACCAAGTTCAAGAGAATCGTCTCCATCGACACGACAAGTACCAAAACCCGACAAGGTGTCGCAAAGATAACGGATGAGGCCCTCAACGTGCTGAACGAATTCTTGGATGAATCGATCTGTGTTGTCCCCGTCGATGCGGTCCGGACACCACTGCCCAAATCCGGTTTTGTCTCTGACACCGGAATAATTTCAGGCTTCGTCGGTGCAGTTAAGAAGGAAAAGACGTTCCTTCCTCGCTCCCAGGCAGAACAGAACGCCAACTACCTGCAGCCGATTCCCTGCGCAATGCTTCGATATGACGACAAGATTTTGCTTCTGAAAAGAAAGAAGCCAGGGCATCCTCTCCACGACACGTACGCGGTGTGGGCTGGAGGGCACGTCATCCAAGCTGACGAGGGGGATGACATTCTGCTTAACACGCTGAACAGAGAATTGACCGAAGAGCTCTTCATAAAGGAAGCGTTCGAATTGAACCGCAACCCTGTTGGCCTCATTCGAACTGACGAGGACGCTCGTGCTTCACGCCACATCGCCGTGCTGTATGAAATCACCCTCAAGAGTGAGAACGTCGCTTTGGCACTCAATCAGAAGGAATTCCGTTCGACTCGGGGCAGTTCGATGAGCGGAAGACTTGTGCAGATCAGGGAGATGGGTGCCATCTATGATGAGATGGGAGACTGGTCGAAGTTCATCGTAGAGCATTTTTGGCCGGAACAGGTACCAGAGACGAAACCGCAGGCGCGACTATTCGGCAGCTAGCAGCGGCCTGTTTCCGCCCGGACGCCTCTTGAATGACCCCAGCACGACGAATGGACAAACGTCCCTTCATCTGCGTCCGTTCCATGTTCGGAAGTTGCGGATGATTTCGAGAATCTTGATGGGCATCCCCGGAGTAGCGACAAGCTCGGTCGTCCCAATAAACCGTCGCTCTCGGTTTTGCGCCTCCGGTCCGACTTGAAGAGTTCTGGTTTATCTCGTCGAAGGGAACGCAATTCTCAATCAGGTACGGGCGTATTTCCTCCGCACCGCGACTACTGTAGACGACAATCTTCCATCCCTCGGACCGCAACAACTGCAGGGCTGCGACAACGTCTGGTCGCGGGGGGCCGCAAGCATCCTCACTCTTCCATCCATCGTAATCGGCAATGACCCCGTCAAAATCGACGGCTATTGTCAGCTGTCTGTCGCTCATACGTAGGTGGTTCCCGATATGATTCTTCTCTACTATTTTAGGCGTGTCCCTCGCAAGCGCGTCGAGCTGCGCCTCTACGCCAGCGCCGTCCCAGAAACCCGGAAAGCGTTATATCCTGTACCCATGCAGGTTCGAGTGCTGTTTTTTGGCGCCTTGCGCGACTTGGCCGGCCGCAGCAACGACGCCCTGACGCTTCCCGAGGGCGCGCGCCTCTCCGACCTGCTGGCCCACTACGAGGCCGCCGTCCCGCGGCTCAAGGATTTCCTGCCCGCGATTGCGCTCTCCATCAACCAGGAATATGCACCGCCCGGCGCGGCCTTGCACGATCAGGACGAAGTTGCTCTGCTGCCACCGGTCAGCGGAGGCAACGACGACCGGCCTGCCGCCCACGTCGCGCTTGTCCATGACCGCATCGCGACCGAGACCGTGCTGGCCGCTATCAAACAGCCCGAGGATGGCGCGGTGGTGGTATTCGAAGGCATTGTGCGCGACCATACCCGTGGCCGCCGCACTCTTTATCTTGACTATGAAGCTTACGAGCCCATGGCGCAGCGCAGGCTGGAGGAACTCGCTAAAGAAGCCCTCGAGCGATTCGAGATTCGTGAAGTGGCTCTGGTCCATCGCCTGGGACGCCTCCGGCACTTGGAGACCAGCGTGCTGATCGCGGTCGCCTCCGCCCACCGCGCCGCCGCCTTTGAGGCCTGCCGCTGGCTCATCGACGCCCTCAAGAAAACGGTACCCATCTGGAAGAAGGAGTATTTCGCGGACGGCGCTGTCTGGGCCGATGGCGAGCCTTTTCCCGAGGATATTCCTACGGCTGGAAGAACGCTGGCCGGTCCTCCGGCATCCAAGTGAATAGTTCTCCTGTGCGCCATTCGATGAGATTTGCGCTGGCCCTGGCAGTGCTGGGCGGGTTGGCCGCTGCCGCCCAGACTACTTCTCCGTCGCGGCGCCCTGACGGGCCGAGCGACAAGACCCCCACCTACCGCGTGGACGTCAAGCTGGTGAGCGTATCCGTCACCGTCACCGACGATCACGGCGCCCCGGTCTCCACGCTCAAGAAGGAAGACTTCGAGGTGCGGGAAGACGGGGTCGAGCAGAAGCTGGCCGTGTTCGACCGCGAGTCCGCCCTACCGCTCTCCATCGTCCTTGCCATTGACGCCAGCCTGAGCACGGCCAAGGACCTCAAGCTGGAGTTGGATGCGGCGCGAGCCTTTGCCCGCTCCGTCCTGCGGCCGCAGGACGCGCTCGCAGTCTACCAGTTCAGTGAAATCGTGGAGGACCTGGTGCCCTTCACCTCCGACCTGCGGCTCATCGACCGCGGCATATCGCGCGTCCAGGTGGGCGCCGCCACCGCGCTCTACGACGCCATCTATCTGGGCTCGCAGTCGCTCATGCGCCGGCAGGGAAGAAAGGTGCTGGTGGTGATCACCGATGGCGGCGACACCATGAGCCGAGTGGACTATCACGGCGCCCTACGCGCGGCCCAGCAGGCCGACGCCCTGGTGTACAGCATCATCATGGTGCCGATTCAGGCCAGCGCCGGCCGCAATACCGGCGGCGAGCACGCCCTCATCCAGATGTCGGAGGACACCGGCGGCAAGCATTACTACGCCGATACGCCGCAAGAGATCGACCGCGCCTTCCGCGGCATCAGCGATGAACTGCGCACCCAGTATGTGCTCGGCTACTACCCGCGCCAGCGGCTGAGCGGCTCCGATTTCCGCCGCATCCAGGTGAAGGTCACCCCTCCGGCCGACGCCGGCCTGGCACTGCCGCTGCATTCCCGCCATCGCACCGGCTACTACACCAGCAAGGCCGAATGAAGACCGGCGCGGCGGGGTCGCGCTGGCGTGTACAATGTCGTCATGCCGTTCCAATCTTCCATGGCGCCGCAGCACAAAAAGCCCAGAAATCCTCCGCCAGACGATACCTTCCAGGAAGCCGTCTATCTGAAAGCGCTGGGTGAGAAGCAGACCCCGGTCAGCATCAAGCTGCTCGATGGCGAGATTGTGAAGGGCTGGATCGAGTACTACGACCACAAGATGATCCGCCTGACGCGGGAGGGCGCGCCCAATCTCTTCATCTTCAAGCACGAGATCCTGTACATCTCCGAGGACGTTGCCCCCCGCAAGCCTCGGCGCGAGCCGTGAGCACGAAGCGGGCCAGCGAGTTCGTTTCCGCCATCGAGCCCATCGCCCGCGAAGCCGGCGAGTTGCTGATGGGCTACTTCGCTCGCCGCGTCCCCATCGAGTACAAGGGCGACGCCGACCTGGTCACCGCCGCCGACCGCGCCTCCGAGGCCCTCATCATCGACCGTCTGCAGGCGCGCTTCCCCCGCCACGACGTCATGGGCGAAGAGGGCGCGCGCCGCGAGACCGGCAGCGACTATAAGTGGTACGTCGATCCGCTGGACGGCACCACCAACTTCGCGCACGGCTTCCCCGTTTTCTGCATTTCGATGGGCCTGGAGCACAAAGGGCAGGTGATCGCAGGCGTGGTGTACGATCCCACGCGCGGCGAGATGTTCGCGGCGGAGAAGGGAAGCGGCGCCTACTTGAACCAACGCCGTATTCACGTCTCGCAAACGGCACGGCTGCCGGAATCGCTGCTGGCCACCGGCTTTCCCAGCCACAAGCGCCACAAGAATCCCAACATCCACTTCTATCACCAGATCACGTTGCGCACGCACGGCGTGCGCCGCGCCGGCTCGGCCGCGCTCGATCTCGCCTCGGTGGCCAGCGGACGCTTCGACGGCTTTTGGGAGTTCAACCTCAATCCCTGGGACCTCGCCGCCGGAGTGCTGCTGGTCGAGGAGGCAGGCGGACAGGTGACGGGCTTCTATGGCGAGCCATTCCGGTTGCAAGATCGCGACGTGGTCGCCACCAACGGCCTGATCCACGCCGACTTGCTGCGCGAATTCAAAGAGATCTTTGAGGGACGGGAGCTGGAGCCGCTGCCCGATCCGCGCGAGTATGCGAGATCGCGCCAGCCCTAGCATATGCATTGGGAAGATTGTCATCCGCGAGTCGACCATGCGATTCCATCTCTGCTTGGTGGTAATGGCGCTGATCTCGACCTTGGCTTTTGCCGGGCCTCCCTTCCAAACCGACGATCCGGATCCCGTCCCGTACGGCCATTTCGAAGCGTACCTGTTTGAACTCTCGGATGGCACTGCGGCGGGCGGCACCGGACTCGAATTCCCCAGCTTTGAAATGAACTGGGGCGCCGTTCCGAACGTGCAAATCCATGTCATCGTGCCCATGCTGACGAATTTTGCGCCCGCGGGTGGCCCCATCAACTTCGGGATCGGCGACACTGAATTGGGAGTCAAGTACCGCTTTGTGAAGGAGACGGCGCGCCGGCCCGAGATCGGCATTTTCCCTTTCCTGGAATTACCGACCGGCGATGCCGCGCGGGGGCTCGGAGTGGGAGCAACCTGGTATCGGCTGCCATTGTGGTTGCAGAAGAGCTGGGGGCCGTGGACGAGTTACGGCGGCGGCGGCGCGGTTGTCGCCCACGCCCGCGGTTTTGAGAATTACCCGTTTGCCGGATGGCTATTGCAGCGAAAACTCAGCGAGAAGCTGACCCTCGGAGGCGAGATATTCGGGCATGGCGCAGAGGGTGCAGCCGCGACCAGTACACGTTCTTCAACCATGGCCGACTTCGGCGGATACTACAGTCTCGGGCGAGGCTTTGATTTGCTGTTCGCGGCCGGCCACAGCTTCGTCGGACAAGGCGAGACCTACACGTATCTTGCTCTCTATTGGACATGGGGCCACGACCCCAGCCACAAGGAGCAATCTTTCCATCCGCCGCGATGGCTGGGGCGCTGACTCGCGTCAGTTTCAATCCGGCGGCTGATCGGATTTTTTTCTTGCGCTCTCATCCGGCACTCCACATCTAACGCGGCATATGCCGCACCGCCTCCGAATTGCCATTCTTGTCCTGTTGGTCGCCATCAGCGCTCCGCTGGCCGCGTGCGGGCAGGTCGACGCCGTTTACCAGCGCGAAGTCGAAAAGTTCCGCGCCGAAGAGATCAAGGACCTGAAGTCCAACTGGCTTGTCCTGGCCGGGCTGTTCTGGCTGAGGCCGGGCGCGAACTCGTTCGGGACGGCGGCGTCGAACCTGATCGTACTTCCCGCCGGCACGGCTCCCGCCAAAGCCGGGGTCTTCGAGTTGAATGGTGATGGAGTTACGCTGAAGATGGAACCCGGCGCGGCAGCGATCATCGACAACCAGCCGGTCATGACCGCGAAGCTCCAACCCGACACTGCGGGCAAGCCGACCGTGGTTGCCCTCGGGCGGTTGCGCATGCACGTCATCAAGCGCGGCGATCGCGTCGGCATCCGCCTCAAAGATCTTCAGAACCCGCCGCTGCGCAACTTCACCTCACTGCACTTTTACCCGATCGATATGGCGTATCGCATCACTGCGATCTGGGTGCCGTCGGATGGCAAGCGGACGGTGGACGTGCCCAACGTGCTCGGCGACGTGACGGCGGAAACGGTTCCTGGCGAAGCGCGTTTCACCGTCAACGGGCAGGAGTTGAAGCTGACGGCTCTCGCCGGCGATGCCGCCAAGGGGCTGTTCTTCGTCTTCAGCGATCCGACCAGCAAGACCGATACTTATCCTGCCGGCCGCTTCCTCGAAGCCGACGCGGTTCAAGACGGCAAGGTCGTGCTCGACTTCAACAAGGCGTACAACCCGCCGTGCGCCGTCACGCCGTATGCGACCTGCCCGATCGCGCCCAAAGAGAACCGCCTAGCGGTGGCCATCCCCGCCGGCGAGAAGTTTGACCACAGCAAGCCGCACTGAGGCCGCTGCCGGCTTCTACTGGTGGGGCGTTCCTCTGTCGCCACAAGTTGCTGCTTGCATCCGTTCCCTTTTGGTAGCTGTCATCCTTCGCGAGCCAAAGGCGAGCGGAGGAATCTGACGAAACCGCTGGCGCTGCCTGGGCCGGTTGTGGCCTTATTCCCGTCCGATTCTCCCGTCTCGCTTTGCTCGACGGAAGAATGACATCGATTTCACTTACGATCTTCCAGCTCCGCTAGCGCCTCAAACGGCCATTGGCGCCCTACCAGCGCGCGAACGATGAAGGTGAGCAATCCCGCCACGAGGATCGCCACTGCGTAGCGCACTTCCTTCAGAAAGTTTTGGCGCGAGATCAACACGAAAAGAAATCCCGCGATGGCAATCAGCGCCGGCAGCGGATAGAGCCACATGCGGAAAGGCCGGGGTGCTTCCGGGTGCCTGGCGCGCAAAATGAGCAGCCCGACCGCCTGCACTAGGAACTGGATCACGATGCGGATGACCACCAGGGCGGCGATCACGTCCGCCAGTCTCAGCAGACAGAAGCACGCCGCCACCACGCCCAGCGCCACCAGCGCCACAGTTGGAAAGCGCCCGTCGGGATGCACGCGGCCGAAGGCGCGGAAGTAATTGCCGTCGAGCGCCGCCGCGTAGGGTACGCGCGAATATCCCAGCAGCAGCGAAAACACGGAGGCAAACGCCGTCCACATCACCAGCAGAGTGACAGCGTATCCCGCCCAACTCCCGTACAGGCGCTGCATCATCAATGACACGACGTAATAGCGCGTCTCACTTTTGCCCGCCGCGGCCAGTTCCCGCCAGGGCACCACACCGAGGATGCTGACGTTCATCACTACGTAGATCGCGCCCACGGCGAGGATCGAGTACACCAGCGCGCGCGGGATGGTGCGTGCCGGGTCTTTGACCTCGTCCCCGAGAAAGCACACGTTGTAGTATCCCCAGTAGTCGTAGGTGGCGATAAGCAGCGCCGATCCCAGGCCGGCGAAGAAAGCGTGGTCGAGCCGAAAAGCGCCGGCGGGGAAGTCGAAGGCGCGGGCGCGGTCGAAGTGCGCCAGGCCGGCGACGATCACCCACGCCACCGTCGCCAGCACCCCCACCCACAGCAGCTTGGAGAGCTTTCCCACCACAGCGATTCGCCGGTACAGCAGCAGGACGGCGGTTGCGCATGCCGCGATGGCAACAAATGTTGCGCGGCTAATGAGCACACGCGCTTCGAGCGGCCCCAACCCGGGGACCGACCACGCCAGCGTCGTCGCCAGGTACGTTTTCTCCAGCGACGGCAGCAGGTAGCTCGCGTACTGCGCCAGTCCGAGGCAGCCCGATGCGACCGAGAGCGGCGCGCTGAAGGAAAGCTGCCAGACGAACAGAAATGACACCAGCCGTCCCAGCCGCGCCGGGCCGTAGATTTCTTTCAGGTAACGATACGAGCCGCCCGAGCCGGGCATGGCTGCGCCCAGCTCCGCCCAGACCATGCCGTCGCACAACGCCAGGGCCGCGCCCAGGATCCATCCCAGCATGGCCTGCGGGCCTCCGGCGGCGCTGATGATGAGGGGGATGGTGATGAACGGCCCCACGCCGATCATGTCGATCATGTTCAGCGCGGTGGCCGAGCCCAGGCCTACGCCGCGGACCAGGGTCGTGCCACGGTCCGTCGGCCCTGGCCCGCTAGGGCTTGCCATGGCCGGCGCTCAACAGATTCACGTACAGTCGGATGGCCCCGGGGACTCCATTGGGAAGCTGGCGGAAAAATGCATAGCCGGTGTAAATGTAGGTGCCGTGGCCGGAGCGGGCGCGCAGCAATCCGCCTTCGAGCGGCGGCTCGCCCGGGTCGGAGCAAGAAAGCAGCGCCCGGTAGTGGTTGTCCCACTTGTCCATGAAGTAGAGCCCGCGCTCCTGCACCCAGCCGTCGAAATCTTTTTCGGTGATGGCATTGGGAAAGCGGAAGAGGCGGTCGTAAGGCTCGAGCAGCGTGACCGGAGCCTCTTCCACGCTCACGCGGTCGTGGCTGAGCTCGGCCGGATAGGGCGTGTAGTGGCCGGCATTGAATTCCTCGGGATTGGTGTTGTACTGCACCAGCAGCGTGCCGCCGTGGTCCACGTAATCGAGCAGGCGGCGGTTATTCTGGCGCAGGTCGGGGCGGGTGTCGTAAGCGCGGATGCCGAGGATGATGGTGTCGAAGCGTCCGAGGTAGCCATGGGCTACCTGATCCGGCGAGATCATCTCCACGCTCAAGCCGAGTTCCCGCAGGACGGTGGGGATATCGTCGCCCGCGCCCATGATGTAGCCAATCTTCAGTCCAACCGGCACTTTCACGTTCACCAGGCTCAACTGCTGCACCGCCGGCTGGTAGTAATAGAAGGTGCCCAGATCCTCCCCCGTTACCACGGTGAAGCCTTCGGAATACTCCCGTCCTGCGGCCTCCAGCACCGCGCGCACTCGGAGCTTTCCCGGGCGATAGGCGCCGCCGGGCGGAGTCAGCTTGAAGTTGACCTTTCGGTCCTGGCCGCTGTGCTCA
The DNA here is from genome assembly GCA_963808725.1 of uncultured Acidobacteriota bacterium. Classification (GTDB taxonomy): domain Bacteria; phylum Acidobacteriota; class Terriglobia; order Terriglobales; family Acidobacteriaceae; genus JAHFUA01. Next base: position 1,085,171 of record CAWEGO010000001.1, read on the forward strand.
AAACGCAGGGGCGCGGAGGTGGGGTCGACTGCCCAACCTTGCGGGGCGAGCAATTGCACGCTGGCCGCGCCTGTGACGTAGCCGCGAACTTCAACCGCCACCGTAGTCGGCGAAGTCGAATCGGCAGGGACCACTTGGGTGCGTGGCGCAATCAGCAGCGAGAACGCCGGCACCACCGCGAGCGGCGGACTGTTCTCCGCCATGGAAGCGCGTGCGACCGCCCGCACTGTGCCGTGGTATGCGCCGAAAGCGAACACCGCATGCGCCTCCACCGGCGGCGGGAAGGGAAGCGTGGCGTAGCGGGGATCGTCAATCTCGTACACCGTGTCGCCTTCCGGGTCGTTGCGGTGCCAGTAAGGACGGGTCAGTTCCGCATCCGGCGCCACCTTCAGGTTGAAGGTCACGGTGGTGCTGTCGCCCGGTTTCAGGCGCGCTGGCCTGATCCACACCGGGGGGGCGCTCCAGCCTTCCGGCAGATCGAGCGCGATCTGCTGGAGTTGCACCGCCTCGTCGCCGGAATTGCGCAACTCGGCCGCGAGGCGCACCGTCTGTCCGGGAACCAGCACGGCGTTGCCTGGAGGAGTGATGGAGATGCGCAGCTCCAGGTTCAAAGCCAGTTCTGTCGCGCGCTGGAACTGTTGGCGTTTGGTGCGCAGGTTAACCAGCAAGTCGGATTTCGCCGCGGGCGAGAGCTGCGATTGCTCGATCTGGTCCATCAATTCTGCCACCTGCTGCTCGCCGGCGAGTAATGGTGCGGCCAGGCCCGAAGAAGGACCCGGGACCAGGTGCGTAGCCTCGTCCACCCGCTCCTTGATGGCGACCAGCGCCGGGCGCAGGAAGGGGACCTTGGACTCCTCGTCGCCGATGCGGTCCGCCAGCCCGGGCAGGGCGGTGTCGATGCCATCGAAGAAATCATGTTCGTGCGTGTCCGATGGCGGCAGGGGCAGCACCGAATCCACCAGCTTGTAATAGGAGACGTGCGGCCGCGTGGAAAGCTGCCATTCCCCCGCTCCCTGCGAGAGTTGGTGCCGCAGTCCCTGCATGGCGAACTGCACAAAGCTCATGCCCAGCACCGGCGAATAGGCGCCGCTGTCCAGCGCCAGGGTGTAATCGTCACTGCCGCCCCGGATGTAGAGCTTCTTCGCCTGCCAGGGTTGCAAACCTTCACTGATTTGTTCGGAGAAGAGCGAAGGATCGCCGGCGGCGCGGAAGGCTTCGCGGGTCAAGATGCCGCTGGCTTGATGATGGCCGTGGCCGTCACGCGGCGTGCCTTGGAAGCGGGAGACGATCACGTCCGGCCGAAAGGTGCGGATCACCCGCACCATATCGGCGAGCGCGACGTCGTGCCCGTGCCACTTGTCGAAGGTCTCGTCGGCGCTCTTGGAGTAACCGAAGTCGGCGACGCGGGTGAAGCGCTGCTCCACCCCGTAGTACTGGTCGGCGGCCAGCAATTCCAGCGTGCGTAGCACCCCCAGCTCGTCGAACAGGTTGCTACCCATGCGGTTCTGTCCGCCTTCGCCGCGGGTCAGGGTCAACTGCAGGGCGGTGACGCCTTCTCCGCGCGCTTCCAGCACCAGCATGCCGCCATCTTCGTCGTCAGGATGGGCGACGGTGTGCAGCAGCCGCGCCGTGGTGTGCAGCTTGATGAGCAATTGCTGGAGTTCGTTCGTGCCGCGCGCGGGCGCCGGGCTGGCAGCCAAGCGTGGCTCGGTGCTCGGGCACACGAGGAGCAGGACGAACAGCAGCGTCCCGGCGGCGAATGCCCTGGAGCGTTTGGCCATCGGCGGAGGTGTGGAACGCGGTTGCAAGCGGCTGCCACTAGTTTTAGCGGATGGGCGCGGCACTTGCAACCCGGAAGCCGGGCACGGGGTCAAACCAGGTCTCGGAGGATAACCACAGCCGTGCGCTGCTTGCCCTCGGATTCAAGCAAAAGACTGACCTTGTCGCCCACCGGGCGGCGGCGCATGCTTTCCCGAACATCCGGCAGCACTAGTTTGTCGGTGCTCGTTCCGTCGATGGCAAGAATGGTGTCGCCTGGCTTCAGACCAGCGTCCTGCGCGGGACCTCCGGCGATCACATCCACGACCGTGAAATGTTTGCCGTTCTGCCCCATCCAGACGCCGGCGCGATCGTAGCTGTCGCGGCGTCCATAATTCTGGTTCTTCTCGAAGATGATGCGGCTGCGGGCGTAGTCGAAAGTAACGTCAAATTGCGCCAGCACATCGGGACCGATCAACCCCGCCATCGCGGAAGAGGTGGTCAGGCCGGTTTTCTGGAGGGAGAGCCGGATGACGAGGTCGCGCGTTCGCACATCGCCAATCTTGAGTTCTTTCGCGCGCGCCAGCAGCGAACGCACCGGTCCGCCCAGGCCCCAGCCGGTCACGCCTTCCAGCCTGGCGCCATATTTCTCCTGAAGCTGGTTTTGCGCGCAGAATGGGCCATAGAGCAACATGGCCGAGCGGGCGCCGGTATCCACGCCAAACTTGCCCGGCACGCCATCGAGTTCCGCCTCCACGACCGGGATCTGGCGCGGGCGCTCGAAGCGCACGATCATCCCCGGTCCGGAATACGTGAATTTATCCGGCCGGGTGAAGGTCAGGATTCGACGGATGTAGTCATGCTTCACGACCATGGCTTCGAAGACCACGCCTCCGATGATGCCGTCTACCGGTTTGGCGCCGAAGACCTGCGGCGAGTCGTCCAGCGACAGGACGCCGAATTCGACGTTGCGCAGGCGGAGCTCTCCAACTTGAACTTCCGCGATCTGCGCTCGGCCAAAATGCTGCTGCTTCTCGCCCACGCCCTGTCCTTCGCCGGCGTCTTCCGGCTTTAGCCCAAGCTGCTGGGCCACGTGGTCGCCTATATCGGCGACGGCGCCGGTATCAAGAATGAAGCGGTATGGACCCTTCCCATCCAGGCGGACCTCGATGAATACACGGTTATCGATCAGCTCGAAGGGCAAGGTGAAAGTCGCCGTGCCACCTGCAGTCTTGGATTCCGCCGCCGACAAGCGGGGGGAGACCGGAGCCAGCAGCACAATCGTCAGCAGAAATCGGAGAAAGTTCATGGTGATCTCCAGCAAGCCGGCCCCGCTTGGTCCTGGCGCGGCAGTTTAGTCTCCCCGGGACCGTTCACGCGCCCAGTCGCTATTCAGATGGAGAGACGCAGCATGATGCGTCTCGATAGCCAGGAATGTGCCCGGCGCCCTCCGGCGCAGAAAGTACTTGACACGCGGGTGTACAATTGGTCCGTTAACTGGACCAATGGCCTGGTGAGTGGACCAATCGCAGCCGAAGTGAGCGCTACCGCCAAACCCGAATTCGAGGCCATCCGCCGCAACAAGGTCTATGAAGAGGTGGCGCGGCGGCTCGAGCAGCTCATTGCCGACCGCATGAAGCCGGGCGACATGCTGCCCCCGGAGCGCGAACTGGCGGAGAGCTTCGGCGTTAGCCGCAGCTCTATCCGCGATGCTATCCGCCGGCTGGAGCTGGTGGGCATGGTTGAACCTAGGCAGGGCTCGGGCACGGTGGTGCGCGAGCTTTCCACGGACGCCCTTATCAATCCCCTGACCACGGTGCTGGTGCAGAAACGCAAGCTGGTGGTGGAACTGCTGGATGTGCGCAAGATGTTGGAGCCGCCGCTGGCGGCGCGCGCGGCCACCCACGCCTCCGCCGCCGACGTTGCCGAAATGGAGGACGTTCCTGGCGCGCCAGGGCGAGAAGCTCCGCCAGGGCGAGGCCGCCATCGAGGAGGACAACGAGTTCCACTACTCCATCGCCATGGCCGCGGGCAACAGCGTGGTGTTGAAGGTCCTGGATGTTCTGATGGACCTGTTGCGCGAAACCCGTGAGCGCTCTTTGCAGGTGGAGGGGCGCCCGCAGAAATCCATTGCCGGCCACCGCCGGATCCTGGCCGCCATCAAGCGGCACGATCCGGTCGCGGCGGAACTGGCCATGCGCCGGCACATCGAAGAAGTATCGAGAGATCGTCCTGAACAAGTTTTGAAATAAGACGGAGGTTACGCATGGGCCGGTTATTTGCGGTCGAGATCATTTACCGAGGGATTTTCCAGAAGACCCTGGCCAAGAACATCAGCCGGGGCATCGTGCTGGCCGCGCACCAGGAGGGCAAGCCTGGCATCAGCTTCGGGCGCTACAGCGACAGCCCGGAGCGCAACGGCATCCCCGCCAAGAGCTTCGCCATCGTGGCCTCCGACCAGGAGACGCTCGAAGACGGCATGGCGAAATACGAACCCACGGAGGTGGACATCACCATCGTCGTGGACGACACGCTGTGCAAGGGCGTGGAGTCGTGGGCGTGGTACGGCCTGCAGCCGATCAACCAGCTGCTCAAGCAGGACGGGACGCTGATCGTCACCTCGACGAGAGACGCCCGAAACGCTCATCGCCATGGCGCACCGCAAGGAGTACCCCTACCAGCTAGCCATCGTGAAGGGCATCCCCAGCTTCTCCGGCTTGTGGGTGTACAAGGACGACCACACCGACGTGCGCATCCTGGGCGCGATCGCCAAGGTGCTGCCCGAGTTGTTCACGCTGGATCGCGTCAGAAGGTCATCGCGGAGGAGTGGCACGATGATCTGAAGGCCGCCTCCGCGGCAGCGCGCCTACGAGCGCATTTCGAGCACCACGGTCCAGCCCGACGCAGGGCAATCCGGAAACGCCTTACAAGTTCGATCTGCCCAAGTGGCACGAGATGCGGCGACGGCGTGGCCATTCCCTGCATCGCTCCGGGCAAGCAGATGAAGACCCGGCGACCCATGCCATCGGCGGCTACCGCCCCGACCGCAATCCCACCTTCAAGAAGTTCAGCACGCGCGACCATGCGGCCGGTGGTCGACTTCGACACCTGCATCAAGTGCACGCTGTGCTGGCTGCAGTGCCCGGACTCCTGCTTCGACGTGACTCCCGAGGGCTCTACGACGCCAACATGCAGGCCTGCTGCGGCTGCGGCGTGTGCGAGGCCGTCTGCCCGGTGGCCGACTGCGTCACCATGGTCAACGAGGCCGAATTCACACGACAACGCCAGCCAGTGGGAGGCGTGGAGGAAGGACAAGGCAAGGGTACAAGGCCTGGCTTGACGAGAAGATCGAGATCGCGGCCGGAGCGCTCGCACGGTTTCCGCTACCGCGGGCAGTATCAGGAGCAGGTCGCCGAGATGCGCTGGACGTCGCGCGGCGAAGGCTAGGCGCAGCCTCAGGAGGAAAGGCTGCGATTTGACGGTGGCACAGAAGGAGGAACTATGGCAGCTCACGCAACATCGACAGCCGACAAGCGCCGAGAAACTGCCCTGATCACCGGGCAGCGAGGCGATCGCGGTGGCCTGCAAGCTGGCCGACGTGGACGTGATCACGGCCTACCCGATCCGTCCTTATGACACGGTCATGCAGTACGTCGCCAAGCTGGTGTCGCCAACGGCGAGCTGGATTGCGAATACATCGTGGCGGAGAGCGAGCACTCGCAGTTTGAGATCGTCAAGCACGCGTCGCGCGGTGGGCGCGCGCGTGTTCTGCGGCTCCAGCGGCGTGGGCTGGATGTACGCCATTGAGGCGCTGACCGTCACGCCGGCGCTGCGCATCCCCATGATCGCCATGGTGGGCAACCGCGCGCTCGACGATCCCGGCGCCTTCGGCATGGAGCACAACGACGCGCTGGCGGTGCGCGACCTGGGCTGGCATGCTGGTCTGGGTGGACAACGCCCAGGAAGCCCTCGACACCGCGCTGATCGCCTATCGCGTGGCCGAGGACCGCCGCATCTTCCTGCCCTGCGCCATCAGTTGCGACGGCGCTTTCCTTACCCACTCGCAGGCGCTGGTCAAGATTCCGTCGCAGGAAAAGGTCAACGAATTCCTGCCTCGCTACAACCGCGCCGACCTGCTGCTCCATCCCGACAACCCCATCACCGTCGCTCCGCAGGCGAACGAGGATTGGGTGATGGAGATCCGCCGGCAGAACGACGCGGCCATGGAGCGGACGACGGCGGTAATCAAGGAAGCCTACGCCGACTTCGAGCGCATCTTCGGGCGCTCCTACGGCAACCCGTTCTTCGAGGAGTACATGACCGAGGATGCCGACATCGTGCTGATCGGCATGGGCACGCTTTCCATCCCCATGAAGGTGGCGGTCCGCCAGATGCGCAAGGAAGGGAAGAAAGTCGGGTTCGTGCGCCTGCGCTGGTTCCGTCCCTTCCCGGCGGAAACGCTGGCCAAGTCGCTCAGCCGCTTCAAGGCCGTGGGCGTGGTGGACCGCGACTACTCCTTCGGTTCGCCCTACATGGGCGGGGTGGTAGCCAACGAAGTCAGAACCGCACTCTACTCCGCTCCTGGTGCCAAGCCGCCGGTGCTGGATTTCATCTGCGGCCTGGGCGGCCGCGAAGTGACCCTGCCCGACATCTCCCGCATGACCGAATCCGTGTACGCAGCGGCGGCGGGCAAGACGCAGCCTTTGACACAGTGGATCGGGCTGCGCGAGTAAAACGATATCAACTGGCGGATTCGACTGCGCCAGAAAGGACAAAGAAGCAATGGCAACTTACGTCAATATCGAGCCGACCCAGACTCTGGATCCTTTCAAGGGAGTGAAGAAGCTACCCCTCGAGGAATTCTTTACCTCCGGACACCGGACCTGCCAGGGCTGCGAGTCGGCGCTGGTGATGAAGATGATGGTGAAGGCCGCAGGCCCGCGCACCATCGTGCTGGGCAGCACCGGCTGCATGTACGTGGCCAACACCACGTACTACAGCACCTCGTGGTCGGTACCGTGGATGCACACCCAACTCGGCAGCAGCGGTTCGGCAGCGCTGGGCACGGCCGCCGGCCTGAAGGCGCTCATGCGCAAGGGCAAGATGAAGAACGAGCCCATCAACGTGATCGCCTTCTGCGGCGATGGCGGCGGCGCGGACATGGGCATTGGCGGCATTTCTGCTACCCTCACCCATCCCGATTACAACTGCCTGATCCTGCTCTACGACAACGAGTCGTATGCCAACACTGATATCCAACTCTCGGGCAGCACGCCCTGGGGCGCCAACACCACCTTCAGCACGCCCGGACCGGTGAAGCGCATCATGCATCATCGCTGGAAGAAGAACATGGCGGGGATGATGGCTGCGGGGCACCCGACGTGCCGCTACGTTGCGACCATCTGCATGTCCTATGGTCTGCACGGCATGAACTCCATCCGCAAGGCGCTGACCATCGGCGGGCCGACCTTCGTCCACTCGCTCGATCCCTGCCCCAAGGGATGGGATTACGATCCGATTCAGTCCCACGAGCTGGGCGAGCTGGCGGTGAACACCGGGATATGGCCGCTGTATGAAGTGGAAGACGGCGTCCTGCGGCTGACCGGCCGCACCCAGCAGATCGCAGACAAGCGCATCCCGCGGCAGCCGGTGCGCGATTACCTGCTTCGCCAGGGACGCTTTGCTCACTTCACCGACGACGACATCGATTACTTCCAGAGCAAAGTGGACCAAATGTGGGACAAATGGCTGATCCCCGGGGTCATCCCCTTTCATAAGGAGATCGAAGCTGATAATCCGCCCGCGTAACAAAAACGCGGGCGGTTTTTTGTAATTCGTGTTAGTGTGTCGCACCCTGATCGGACTGGGACGTAAGAAGGAACGGCATTGTGCTTTTCATCTTCTAGTCAGCCACCCAGGAGGGTGCCTATGGCAACGTCGGCCTCGAGTGTCCTTCCTGAACCCAAGATCGTCAACCGCTGGGTTCAACTAATCGCAGGCGTGATTGCGATGATGGCCATCGCCAACCTGCAATACGCCTGGACGTTGTTCACCACGCCCTTAACCAAAAGCATGGGCGCGACCCTGGCCGCCGTCCAGGTGGCTTTCGCAGCATTTATCCTCTGCGAGACCTGGCTCGTGCCGTTCGAGGGCTACCTCATCGATCGTCTCGGTCCTCGTCTGGTTATCGGCATCGGCGGGATTTTGGTCGGCCTGGGCTGGATCGGAGCGGGGACGGCGGGCACCCTGCATGCGCTGTATTTCTGGTACGCCCTGGGTGGCATCGGCGCCGGGGCGGTGTACGGCGGCTGCATGGGCAACTCGCTGAAGTGGTTCCCCGATCACCGTGGCATGTGCGCCGGGTTCACCGCCGGCTCCTACGGCCTGGGCACGGCACTGACCGTGGCGCCGATCGCCAAGATGATGAAAGTCTCCGGCTATCAGCACACTTTCATCTTCTGGGGCATTATTCAGGGCATTATCGTCTTCGCCGCTGCCATGCTGATCGTCGCTCCGCCCAAAAATTGGATGCCTAAGGGGTGGACGCTGGCCTCCGCCAAAGTCAGAACATCCGCCTACGATATGACTCACTGGCAGATGCTGAGGCAACGGTCGTTCTATGTCATTTACATCATGATGACGCTGGTCGCTTTCGGTGGCCTGGTGGTCACGGCGCAGATCAAACCCATTGCCGTTTTCTACCACGTCGACAAGGTCATTGTGTTGTGGGGCATGTCGGCGCTGGTCGTGGCCATCGAACTGGACCGCATCCTGAATGGCCTTTGCCGGCCATTCTGGGGCTGGGTCTCCGATCATATCGGGCGTGAGAACACCATGTTCATCGCCTTCCTGGGCCAGTCCTTGGCCATTCTGGGTCTGCTCCGGTTGATCAGTCATCCGGTGTGGTTCATCCTCATGACGGGCCTGTGCTTCTTCGGATGGGGCGAGATCTTTTCGCTCTTCCCCTCCATAGTCGGAGACCTGTTCGGCAGGAAGTGGGCTACGACCAACTATGGCGTCGTTTATACGGCTAAAGGTCTGGCCTCGATCTTCGCTGGACCGGTGGCCGCCATGGCCAGTGTCAAGACCGGCTCGTGGATGGCGATTTTCTGGGTCATGATTGCCTGCAACGTGCTGGCGGCTTTCCTCGCCTTGTTCTGGCTGAAACCGGTAGCCAAACGTACCATCGCCGACGCAGAAGCCATGCTCAGCGAGACGGTTCCGGCGACCCGCGGAGCTGTGCCAGGAGCTGCGTGAGCGGCTATACGGCGCTGTTCCTGCCTGGGTAATCTGTTGGAAGCGCAATGCCGCCTCTCTCTGGCGGCATTGTGCTTTTATGTTTATTATCCTCTTCACATTCAGGGAGGCTGCGATGAAACGCAATGGTACCGTTGTTTTAGTCCTCAGCTTGTTTGTTCTCGCCACCACGGTTGCTTTCGCCCAGGAAGCCCCAGCCAAAACGAAAGCTGCGCCTGCCGGCAAGCACTACACTCTGCCTGCCACCAAGGAGACGGTGCAGTGGGGCTGGTTCGATGTGAACGAGAAGCCCAAGCTTACCGTTAATTCTGGCGATACCGTCTCGATCGAAACCTGGTACCACGCCCTTAATCAGATCAAGCCCAAGCCCGAGGATCATCTGGAGGGTCCGTCCATGGACGAACTGGCCCGCTTGCGCAAGGAGAACGATGGCGGCGGTCCACACTCGATCACCGGTCCCATATACGTGAATGGCGCCGAGCCCGGCGACACTCTGGAGATCCGCATCCTCAAAATCGTGCCCAAGGAATACGGCCAGAACTTCAACCTCCCCGGCAAAGAGTTTCCCACGGGCCTCTTGCCGAAGGAATTTCCTGAAGGCTTCGTCCGTTACTACAGGTTCGACCTGGCGAAGATGACCACAGAATTCAAACCGGGCATCGTGCTCCACCTCAAGCCCTTTCCCGGCGTCATTGCCGTCGCTCCCGATCCCAACGAGCCCAAGGAAAAAGCTGGGCCCCCGATCAAAGACGACAAAGGCCGCACCAGCACGCTGCGTCCCTGGAAGAACGGCTCCAACATGGACCTGAACGAACTGCAAGCCGGCTCCACGCTGTATTTGCCGGTGTTCGTCAAGGGCGCACTGATCTGGACCGGCGACTCCCACTGCCTGCAGGGCAACGGCGAGGTCAATCTGGAAGCGCTGGAGTGCGCCTACAAGGAGATTGAAATCCAGCCCATCGTGCGTAAAGACATGAAGATCGAGTGGCCGCAGGCCGAGAACAAGGATTACTGGATCTTCATCGGCTTCGACGAGGACCTCACCGAGGCCATGAAGATCGCCACCCGCAACACCATCGACTGGCTCTCCAGTCAGAAGATGGTGCCCATGGACCGCTACGAAGCTTACGCGCTGGCTTCGCTGGTCGCTGATTGCCGAGTCATGGAGGTGGTGGACATCCGCAAGGGCATCCACTGCATGGTGCCTAAGTCCATCTTCGTGAAGCAGGCAAGGATGGCTGCCAGCAAGCCGTAACCAATAACCAGCCCTGTAGAGACGCAGTATGCTGCGTTTCTACAGGGTCCTCCCTGCCTCCTACTCGCTGCTCCTCCTGCTTCCTGCCTCCTGCCTCCTGATTTCTGCTATATTTTCGATCTTCGGGGGTTCACTCGCCATGCCTCGAATTGTCCGCTGCGGCGGAAGAACTGCCACACCTTGCGCACTTCCGCGATCAGGTCGCGATCGCCGCCCCGAAACTTACGGCGTCCTCACCACACAGACTTCCACCGGCGGCCGGGCCGCGGCCGCAGATTAAGGTTTGCCATGACTAAAGACGAGATCATCCGCAAATATAAGCAGTACCTGTTCCCCTCGGTCAGCACCTACTATTCCGAGCCCCTGGTCACCGACCACGCCAGCATGCAGTATCTGTGGGACCTCGAGGGCAAGAAGTATCTCGACTTCTTCGGCGGCATCGTGACCATCTCGGTCGGTCATGCCAACCCGCGGATTACGTCGAAGGTGAAAGCGCAGGTCGACAAACTGCAGCATGCGTCCACGCTGTTTCCCAACGAGGGCATCGTGGCGCTGGCGGAGAAGATTGCGCGCCTGACCCCGGGCGAGATCAGCCAGAGCTATTTCACCAACAGCGGCACCGAAGCCAACGAGATGGCCATCCAGCTTGCCCGCGCGCACACCGGCAACTTTGAGATCATCGCTCTGCGCCACGGATACAGCGGCCGCTCCCAGCTCGCGCAGTCGCTCACCGGACAGAACACCTGGCGGCAATCGCTGCCCGCGAGCTTCGGCGTGGTCCACGCGATGAATCCGTATTGCTATCGCTGTCCGCTAGGGAAGACTTATCCCGATTGCGGCGTGGCCTGCGCCAATGACGTGGAAGCCGTCATCCAGACTTCGACCTCCGGGCGCATCGCCGGCTTCATCGCCGAGCCCATCCAGGGAGTGGGCGGATTCATTACGCCGCCGCCGGAGTATTTCAAGATCGTCTTCAAGACGGTGAAGCAGTACGGCGGCGACTTCATCGCCGACGAAGTGCAGACCGGCTGGGGACGCACCGGACGCAAGTGGTTCGGCATCGAGCAGTGGGAGGTCACGCCCGACATCATCACCGCCGCCAAGGGCCTGGCCAACGGCGCGCCCGTCGGCGGGACCTTCACTCGTCCCGAGATCGCCGCCAGCTTCCGCGGGCTGCAGATCTCCACCTTCGGCGGCAATCCCGTTACCTCTGTCGCGGCCAAAGCCACCCTTGACCTGATCGAAGAGGACAATCTTGCTCGAAAACTGCGTACGTCGTGGGCAAGCACTTCCGGGAAGGCTTGGAAGGTCTGAAAAACAAGTATCCCGCTCATCGGCGATGTGCGCGGCAATGGGCCTGATGCAGGGCATCGAACTGGTGAAAGACCGCGTGACGAAAGAACCGGCGCCACAGGAAACTGGCCAACTGATGGAAGAAGCGCGCCGCGAAGGCCTCTTGATCGGCAAGGGCGGGCTGTGGGGCAACGTCATCCGCATGTCGCCGCCCATGAATATTTCGAAGGCCGACGTGGACGAAGCCATACGCTTGCTCGACCGGGCCCTGGCCGCCGTAGAGGAGAAGCGCCACGCCGCAGTGGGAGCGCGCTAATTTTTTTGTCATCCCGAGCGAGTGCGACGAAGGCGACAGAGCGCGAGTCGCGACCTACGCGGGACTATAAAAAATCCCCACCCTTCGAAGACCACGAAGGGTGGGGCACCGACAGGCCCTCACATGGCTTACTTGCTCGTCGAATAGGTCCCGCTGCACGCCCAGTCAGAGGAGCCGTCGGCATTGCGTTTTCCGGAGCAGGTCCCGGAACCCTTGATGCCCTTGGCCTTTCCGGTACCGCTTTGGATCTTCCACTTGTTGGAGACGGGTTTCCCGATCTCGGTTGGACCCGATCCTTCGTAGGTGTAGTAAACCTTGTCTCCGCTGTCCATGGTCACGTTGAAGCGTCCATGCCAGCTCATGGACGCCTTCCACGTCTCCTCGAATTCGGTATAGTCGCCGGTTTTCTCCGCGAAGCCGCTGTCGCTCGAGGTCGCGGTGCAGCTTCCCTGGATGATCGAATAGGTGTGGTCCGGCATGTCGCCTACGTTTAACTTGTATCCCGTCGCTGGTTTTGAGCAGTGCCACTCGGTCTCGACCCTTCCCGGGGCCATCGCGGCAGAAGCTGACAACACCAAGGAACACACCACCAGCAAGTGTTTGCGCATGCTTCCTCTCCCTTTCGAGTTGCAATTGAAATGCAGCGCGGACTATAGGCCACTCGCCGGAGGTTGGCAAGCGCCGGTGAGGCGGTCTGGACGTAGGAATGACCCGCAGATCCCATCATTGGAACCGGCGGGGTCACTTCTGCTTCAGCTTCAATTTGTCTTTATTGTTTTCCAGGAATGCCCGCAGGTCTGCGCTGGCGTCCAGCAAGCGGATCCACTGTTCGTAGTAGAGCGTCACCGGAAAGCGGCCGAGACCGTACACGCTGACGCCTCCTTTTTCACCGACTCGGAATTCTAGCGTGCCCGCTCGTGTGCCCTTGCGCTCCAATTCCGTCAGCCGTGCCTTCAGCTCCTCATAGGTCGGTTCAGCCATCGCTCTCTCCTTAGGATTTCACCGCAGGGATTATATGGAAAGCCCGCAGCCGCCTGCCAGCGTTATAAACTGTTGCCATGAAGCCGGAGCCGGGACCCATCCGCCGCATGAAGACCTACACGGGAGCGACCGGCTACGTGTACCAGTACTATTTCGTGGGCAAGCGCCCCGCGCGGCCGCCGGAGGGCCCGGCGATCGAGTTCATCTTCAACGTCAGCGCCGACCGCAAGACCACGTTCTCCACCAGCGTCTTCCTGAAGCCGGAAGCGCTCCGGGCCTGGGGCGCCGCGCACGGGCGGGAGCTCACCGAGACCGAACAGTATGCCGCCGCCAAGATGCGCCTGCTGCGCGCCTTTGACGAGGTGGAAGGGATGATCGAGCACGGCCGGCGGCTGGTGATCGACGGGGAAAACATCACGGAGCTGCTGGAGCCGCTGGGAATCGGGTGATCGGGTGATCGGGCGATATGAAATGCAGACCGCCTCACATGGCCGGGCGGGGGACGACCCGGTGTGATAGCGGTCACATGTCCCTGTGATTGCGGGCCTACTGCCCGGTCCGGCCCGCCAGCTACTATAATTCCTTGATCCTTCCGCTTTTGGGGCAACCGTGCCGGGAGTGGGGCCGGTCTGCGTGGCGGAAACTGAGAGTTTATGCCCCTGTTCTGGTTGCGCGTCGCGGTTGGCTTCTACGGCCTGGGACTGCTCTACGCCCTGCTGGCCTTGGTTCGCCGCCACGACATCATCTCCCGCATCATCATGCCGGTGATCGGCATCGGCTTCGTGCTGCACTTCGTTTCTCTCACCGAGCACTACGTCAACGTGGGCCGGCTGACCCCGGATTCGATCCATACCTCGGAATCGCTGCTGGCGTTCCTCATCATGGTGTTCTTCACCGTGGTGTACGTGCGCTACCGCACCACCGCCCCGGGGATCTTCGTATTCCCCCTGGTCTTTCTGCTGACGTTCTCGGCCGCGGTGGGGCTGAAGCCGCCGCAGTTTGCGTCGCCGGTGCTGCGCAGCGGCTGGATCCTGGTGCACGTCGCGCTGATCTTCGTCGGCTACGCCGCGCTGTTCTTCAGCTTCGCCGCCAGCCTGCTCTACCTGTTGCAGGAGCACACGCTGAAATCGAAGCATCCGGGCGGGCTGATGTCGAGGCTGCCGGCACTGGAAGTCATCGACCAGATGGGCTACCGCTCGCTCCTGCTCGGCTTTCCTTTCATGACCTTCGGGATCGTGGCCGGGTCGGTGATCGCGCAGTCGGAGTTCGGCTCGCACTACTTCCTCGATCCCAAGATCGTGCTCTCGCTGCTGATGTACGCGGTGTACATGCTGCTGGTGTATACGCGCTGGAACTCAGGCTGGCGCGGACGGAAGGCGGCGTATCTTTCGACCTTCGCCTTTCTGGCGGCCATCCTGGCCTGGGCGGCGAACTACGTGAGCGGAGTGCACAGGTTTATCGCCCCATGAACCGCTTTCTGCTCATCGGCGTGAACCACAAGACGGCGCCGGTCGAGGTGCGCGAGCGCCTGGCCATCCCCGAGTCGCGCCTGCCGGAAGCCACCAAACGGCTGGCCGGACACGCCGGCATTGAGGAGGCGATGATCGTCTCTACCTGCAACCGGGTAGAACTCGTGGCGCGCGCGCAGAACGGCACCGCCGACCTGCGCAGCTTCATCCGCGAGTATTTCCAGGTCGAGCCCTGCACGGTGGAGCAGCACCTGTACGAATACCGCGAGCGGGCTGCCGTGCGGCACCTGTTCCGCGTGACCTCGAGCCTGGATTCCATGGTGGTGGGCGAGCCACAAATTCTGGGACAGGTGAAGGAAGCTTACGCGGTGGCGCGCGGCGTGGGCGCTATCAACTCGCACCTGGACGCGCTGGTTACTCGTGCTTTCGCGGTCGCCAAGCGGGTGCGGTCGGAGACCGCCATTGGAACCTCAGCCGTGTCGGTGGCTTCAGTAGCCGTGGAGCTGGCGCAGAAGATATTTGGCTCGCTCGAAGGTCGCGCCGTGTACCTGATCGGCGCCGGGAAGATGAGCGAACTGGCGGCGCGGCACCTGCTGGCGCACGGCGCCGGCGCCATCTTCGTAGCCAACCGCACTTACGAAAAGGCGCTAGAGATGGCGGAGCGCTTCCACGGCCAGGCCATTCACTTCGACAAGCTCTACGAGACCGCCGACAAGGCCGACATTGTTATCACCTCTACCGGAGCGCCCCACGCCATCTTCCGCCGCGAGCACGGTGAGCGCTTCCTGGCCCGCCGCAAGAACCGTCCCATGTTCTTTATCGACATCGCAGTGCCCCGCGACGTCGATCCGGCGATGAACGAGCTGGACGGCATCTTCGTCTATGACATCGACGACCTGCAGCAAGTGGCGTCGGCGCACGTGGCTGACCGCAAAAAGGAGGCGGCGCGCGCCGAACAGATCATCGACACCGAGGTGGAGCGCTTCGCAGCCCGGCTGCAGACCAGCCACGTGGTGCCCACCATCGTTTCCTTGCAGGAACATTTGGAGAACATACGCCAGGCGGAAGTGGAGCGCCTGCGCGGGCGCTTCGGCCAGACCACTCCGGAGCAGGATGCGGCGATCGAAGCCCTCACCCGCGCCATCATCAACAAGATTCTGCACACACCCATCACCACGCTGAAGAGCGCGGCGCGCGACCAGGGCGAAGGCCCGATGGTGGAGCTGATCCGCCGCATCTTCAATCTCGAAGACAAAGCCAAAGCCGCCAGCGACGGCTCCAAGGACTAGATGGCGAAGCTGCGCATCGGCTCGCGCGGGTCGCAACTGGCCTTGTGGCAGGCTAACCACGTCTCCGGCCTGCTGCGCGCGCAAGGGCATCACGTCGAGATCGAAGTCATCAAGACCACCGGCGACAAGATCACCGAGGTCGCGCTGGCGCAGGTTGGGACCAAGGGTATGTTCACCAAGGAGATCGAAGAAGCGCTGGCCGAGCGGCGCGTGCATCTTGCCGTCCACAGCCTGAAAGACCTGCCGACCGAGCTGGCGACCACCTTCACGCTGGCTGCCATAATGAAGCGTCAAGACCCGCGCGACGTTTTTCTCTCGCTGCGCTACAACCGTTTCACCGAGCTGCCCCAGGGCGGGCGCGTCGGCACCAGCAGCCTGAGGCGGCAGGCGCAGATCAAGTCGGTGCGGCCGGACCTGAACATTTTTCCCTTGCGCGGCAACGTGGATACGCGGCTGCGCAAGCTCGAGAGCGGAGAGTTCGACGCTATCATCCTGGCCGCCGCCGGCCTCAATCGCCTGGAACGCACCGAGCGCGTGCGCGAAGTCCTGCCGGTGGAAGTCATGTGTCCGGCCGTCGGCCAGGGAGCGCTGGGCATTGAAGCCCGCGCGGACGATACCTCCACGCTCCAGCAGTTGGCTTTCCTCGACGACGTTGCTGCCCGCCGCACCACCGCCGCGGAGCGCGCGCTGCTGCGAGTCCTCGGCGGCGGCTGCCAGGTACCCATCGGAGCGTATGCTGAAGCTGTGGACGGCATGCTGAAGCTCACCGCCATCGTGGCCCAGCCGGACGGCTCCGAGGTGCTGCGCGAGCAGCAGACGGGTAGCGATCCCGAAGAGCTAGGCACGCGCGTGGGCAAGAAACTTTTGGCGCGCGGGGCCGAAGCTATCCTGCGCGCGGTGTACGGAGAGGCGGCGGCAGCGCCGCAACAGCCATGAGCGCCAAATCCCATCCCAAGCATACGCATGCGGCCGAGAAGCCGCTGGCCGGCGAGCGCGTACTCATCACCCGCGCCAAGGACCAGGCTGGCAGCCTGGCCGAGGAACTGGAAGCGCTGGGAGCGGCGGTGGTCGAGATCCCCGCCATCGAGATCCGTCCGCCGGCGTCTTACGTAGCGCTCGATGCCACGCTCAGCAACATTGAGAACTACGACTGGCTCATTCTGACCAGCGTTAACGGCGTGGAAGCGCTGTTCGCGCGCATGCAGACCCTGGGATTCGGCCCAGAGAAGCTGCTGCACCTGAACATCGCCGCCATCGGTCCGGCCACGCGCGAGAAGATCGAAGAGCACGGCCTGCCGGTGGACGTGATGCCGGAGAAGTACGTCGCGGAATCCGTTGTGGAAGCGCTGTGGGAGCAGGTGCGCGGCACTCGTGTGCTGCTGGTGCGTGCCAAGGTGGCGCGCGACGTGATCCCAGAGGAGCTGCGCAAGGCGGGCGCGCGGGTACACGTGGTCGAGGCTTATCAGACGGTGGTGCCGGAGGAGTCGCGTGCGCGTCTCCAGAAGGTGCTCAGTGATCCCCGCCAGCGCCCCACGGCCGTGACCTTTACCAGTTCATCGACAGTGCGGAACTTCGTGGCCCTGCTGGGGTCCGACGAGCCGGCGAAATCACTGCATGGCATCACCATCGCTTCTATCGGCCCGGTGACCTCGGCCACACTGCGCGAACTGGGGCTGCACGTGGACGTTGAGGCACAGGAATTCACCATCCCTGGGCTGGTAAGAGCGCTGGTGGAGCGAAAATAGCGCAACGTCAGAAGTGGTCATCCTTGGTGGCCGCCACCGTCGCCGGATCGACAATGCCATCAACGATGCGCCCCCAGGCGCTGGTTTGCCAGTTATCGCGATGGCTGGCAGGCGGAAACCAGCCGGGCAGGGAAAAGCGCAGATATGCGCCCAACGATTGCACGTACGGCTCGTACATGCCGCGCAGCTTCTTCAGCTTGGCCTCGGCGGCGGCGCCTTCTTCCAGTTTCCATCCTGCTTCCGCCAGTGCGGCACGCAGTTCGGTTAACTGACCGCCCAATCGGTCGTGCCCTGGGCCCGGAGCTGCACTGAAGATCTGGGCCAGGTCCACGACCGCGTGTCGCGCCACTGCGAAGGTCAACTGGGCCTGGCGCCGGGGAACATCCTGAAGGCCGACGATCACCAGCGCGCAGGCATCGAGGATCGTGGTCAGCGCGGCCAGCCAGTTCTGGTTATCGTGTTGCGAACGAAAGTAGCAGAGCACAGGATAGGACAGGTGGCTTTCCAGCAGCTCGGCCGACCAGCGCTCCCAGTCCCGCAGCAGTTCGTGCAAGCCCTCCCGGCCATGATCGGAAGCATGTCTTCGTAGCAGCTCGACCGCCGACGGCGGAGAACCGGCGCGCGCATCCAGCAGCGTGATATTGACCTCGCGGCGGGAGAAGGCGTCAAAGATCGTGGGCAGGTAGCCGATCACCAGCGCCAGGAAACCGAAGCCCAAACCTCCCTCCACGACGGTGAGAGCGTGGGCCAGCGCACTGCGCGGGGTGACATCGCCCAAGCCCAAGGTAAAAAAAGTGGTGCCGCTCATGTAGAGGTCGGTCCAGAAGCCGCCGGGCAAGCCGGGGGAAGCGACGTACAAGCTCGATCCCGCGGCCCACTGAACCAGGGCAAAGCCGGTCACTAGCAGCGCCGCCCAGGCTACGAATAGTCCCAGGAGCGACAGCGGGCCGAAGTAGCTCAAAAAGGTCTCGCGGCGCTTTGACGGCCGACCGTGCCGCAGCGGCAGGGTCCACAACTTCCATGTAGTTTTGTAGAACAGGCGGGTGAAGCGGAAATGGCGGGTGACGCGGCGCGGCAGGACAACCGTCTCGAAGGCCTCCCAGAGCACAACCACGATGATCGCGATCCCGGCGGCAGCGGCCAATCCGTGCATGGTGTCCTTATTGCGCTTAGCGTGCGGGCTCCGGGGTTTCGAGCGGCGTTACCGCGATTTCCAGCTTCTCGGCGCCGCGCAACACCACGAGCCGGGTGAGCGCGCCGATGCGCACGTCGGTGAGCAGGCGCTGCAGGTCGTCGATGCCGGAGACGCGCTGCCCGTCGAAGGAAACGATGATGTCGCGCTCGCGCACCCCCGCTTCGGCCGCCGGGCTCGCGGGCTCTACCGAAAGCACCAGGATGCCGCGGTCCTGCTCCAGCCCGTGGAAGCGCACCAGCTTGCGGGGCAGGGAAATGGTCTGACCGACCACGCCGATGTAGCTGCGCTTGATGCGGCCGTCGCGGATAAGCCGTCCGGCAACGAACTTGGCAGTGTTAATGCCGATGGCGAAACAGATGCCCTGCGCCGGGCGGATGGTAGCGGTGTTCACGCCCACCACGCGGCCGTCCGAGGTGACCAGCGGCCCGCCGGAATTGCCGGGATTGAGCGCGGCGTCGGTCTGGATGATGTCGTCGATCAGGCGGCCCGAGCTGGAGCGCAGCGAGCGTCCCAGTGCGCTGACCACGCCCGCGGTCACGCTGGATTCGAAGCCCAGCGGATTGCCGATGGCGACCACCAGTTGTCCGACGCGCACCTGCGCCGAGTCGCCCAGTTCGGCGGTAGCGAGTTCGGAGGCATCGACGCGCAGCACCGCCAGATCGCTGCCGGGGTCGTCACCGATCAGCGTCGCCGGAAGGCGCCGGCCATCGGCCAGCGCAACGTCAATACGCTCGGCGCCGTGGACCACGTGGCTGTTGGTGAGCAGAAAGCCGTCCGGCGTGAACACGAAGCCGGAACCGCCGCCGCGGGCCTCGCGCGCGCCCTGGGGCGTCGCCACCCGGTGCCGCAGTTCCACGTTGACCACGGCAGGGCTGACCTTGTCGGCCGCCGAGACCACCGCCCGCGAGTAGGCGTCGAGCAGGGCGTTATCTTCCAGCGTCTGGGGGCCGGAGAGGAATTCAATCGAGTGCATGAGCAATGGATGCGGCAGACAGGGTGGAAGGTGCAGAGGACCAGATGGGTTGCCGGGAATCACCGGCAATCGTGCCGGTGATGCGTCCTTAACCAAGAATGTCATCCTTCGCGAGGCAGAGCCGAGCGGAGGATCTGACCACGAAGCCTGCGCAACCGGTACTGGTGGGGGTGAGCCTTCCCGTCAGATTCTCCCGCCTCCCTTTGGTCGGCGGAAGAATGACAGGCTCGGCTGATCACTGGCTTTGCCTGCTACTCCAGCGTGCAACCACAATCAG
Source organism: uncultured Acidobacteriota bacterium (assembly GCA_963808725.1). GTDB lineage: Bacteria > Acidobacteriota > Terriglobia > Terriglobales > Acidobacteriaceae > JAHFUA01. The sequence continues at coordinate 1,104,979 of CAWEGO010000001.1, forward strand.
CCGGCGGGACGTATTTCTTCAGGAAGTTGGCTACGCGCTTGTAGGCGTCGATCTGGTTCTCGATGCGGGCAAAGCCGTGGCCCTCGTTCTCGTATACTTTCAACTCCACTACCCCGCCGCGCTTCTTGATGGCCTCCGCCACCTGCTCGGATTCTTCTTCCGGGCAGCGGGGATCGTGCGCTCCGGCCAGCAGCAGCAGCGGCGCCTTGATGCGATCCACAAAGTAGATGGGCGAGCGCTCCTGCCACAGCGCCTTGTTCTTCTCCGGATCGCCCATGGTGGCCAGGTCGTACTGCTGCAGCAAGGGGTCCTCGTTCTTCACTTCGGTGAACCAGTTGACGAAGGGCACGACGGCCACACCTGCGGCCCACTCGTCGGGCTGCTTGGCGACCCCCATCATGGTCAGGTAGCCGCCGTAGCTGCCGCCCATGAGCACGACCTTCTGAGGATCGAGATAGCCGGACTTCTTGATCCACTCGGCCGCAGCCACCACGTCGGCGAGGTCCCCGCCGCCCATGTCGAAGCGGTTGGCGTCCATGAACTCCTTGCTGTAGCCGGTCGAGCCGCGATAATTGGGCGCGATCACCAGGTAGCCGGCGTTGGCCAGATATTGCACGATCCGGTCGAATCCGTTCTGCGTCTGCGCCGTCGGCCCGCCGTGCACGTACACCACGGCGGCGTTGCGTCCGTCCCGCGGCATGTTATAGGGCACATAGACGAAGGCGGAGATGGTCCACTTGCCGTCGGTGCTGGGGTAGTGCACGAGGAAAGGTTTCACCAGGTCGCTCGAGCGCACTCCGCCGACCAGCGAGTGCGTTACCTGATGCGAGCGTTTGCTGGCGAGGGTGTAAACCCAAACGTCGTTCGGCGAATCCGCGCCGTTGTGGTAGTAGAGCAGCCGCGAGCCATCGCGCGTGAACGCCGATTCCGCCCCGCCCAGCGAGTTCACGCCGGCGGGCACGGGCAGCGTCTGCGAATGTCGCGCGGCCAGATCGTGCAGCACGATCTGTATATTTCCGTCTACGTTGACGGTCCAGGTGACCTGCCGTCCATCGGGCGAAAAGTAGCCGGCCGAGACCTCCCACTTGTCCTGGGTCAGCCATTCGATCTTCTTCGAAGCGATGTCGAGGAGCGCGACATTCTCATAGCCATTACTGGCATTCGAAGTGATGAGCAGCTTCTTGCCATCGGGAGACCAATCGGCAGCGCTGAAGTTGTGCTCGCCCTCATGTGGCGTCACCAGCGTGCTCTTGCCGGTCGCGACGTCGGCCACGAAGATGTTGGAGTCCTTGCCGGCGGCGTGCTGCCGGGTGTAGGCGATCCACTTGCCGTCGCGCGACCAGATGGGAGTGTTGTTGCCCAGATCACCAGGCGTGCCCGTAGTGAGGTGGCGCACCTTGCGGGTGAGAATGTCCATCACGTCGATTTCGAAGGTGGACGAAGTCTGCGGCTTTACCTGGTAGGCGAGATGGCGGCCGTCGGGCGCCCACGCCGGGCTCTCCTCGGCGATTGCTGGCGTGTTGGTCAGGTTGACCACGTCGCCGTTCGCGGGCGACACCAGGAAGATGTCCCACTGCTCGTCGCCGTCGTCGTCAGAGATGTAGGCGATCCACTTACCGTCGGGCGACCATGCCGGTGATGCTTGGCGCTGGTCGCTGATGGTCAACTGCACCGGCCAACCGCCCTCGGCCGGCGCCAGCCACAGATTGTTGCGGCCGCTGATGTTCGAGATGAAGGCGATCTGCTTGCCGTCCGGCGACCAGGCCGCGCCGCCCACGCGGCGGATCATGTACAGCTTCTCGATCGAGAGCTGCCACTGCTGCACGTCGGGATTGGCCTTGCTCTGAATCTGCCTGGGGTCGGTGATGAAGGCGGGCGCGGCGGCGCTCTGCTCCGCGATCAGGTGAGCAGCCATAAAGATAAACATAACAAAGGCGATCAAAATGCGCATGAAGGGAAGTGTACAGGAGACCGTGTTGGTGTCGCCCTTTCCTCGGTACTCGGTACTCGGTACTCGGTACTGGGCACTTGGTACTCGCTACTTCCTACGGCTTCGCGTCCTTATGAATCTCCACCGTGCTCCACGTCTTGTCCGCGGCGTGGCACAAATTCTCCAGCGGACACTCGGCGCACTTGGGCGAACGCGCCATGCAGAGCTGGCGTCCGTGCCAGATCACCTGATGACTGAAGTCGATCCAGCGCTCGCGCGGCACGATCTTCATCAGATCCTGCTCGATCTTCTCGGCATTCTCCTGCCGCGTCAGCTCCAGCCGATGCGACACACGCGTCACATGTGTGTCCACCACCACGCCGGTGGGATTGTGGAACCAGGTGCCAAGCACGACGTTCGCCGTCTTGCGCGCCACGCCTGGCAGCGACAGGAGCTTCTCCATGTCGTTGGGGACTTCGCCCCCGAAGTCGCTGACCAGCTTCCTGGCCGCTCCCACCACCGATTTCGCCTTGTTGCGGAAGAAGCCGGTGGAGCGGATATCGGGCTCCAGTTCCTCGGGCTTAAGCGCGGCGAAGTGCTGGACGGTGGGATATTTCTGGAACAGCACCGGCGTCACCATGTTGACGCGCACGTCGGTGCACTGTGCCGAGAGGATGGTCGCCACCAGCAGCTCCCAGGCGCTCCTGTGATGCAGTGCGCAGGTGGCCTTGGGATAGCGCTCGTCCAGCCGTTTGAGGATCTCGCGCACGCGCTCTGGCGCCAGGGGATCGTACTTAGAAGTCGATTTGGGTGCCCTACCCGGAGCCTGCCCCGAGCGAAGTCGAGGGGCCGGTTTTGCCAAGGGTGGGGTCTTGTAAGTCCGTAGCGGCGCCGAGGGCTTGACGATCCGGCGCGCGCCTTCGTGGCGTCCGGTCTTGGCGGGCTGGCGGGGAATCGTGCCGCGAACCATCAGGGGAGTCCTCCGTAGGCGGGACAGATTACAATGAATGCCACACCCGCTACAATTCCAGCGAACACGGGGGTTCATCGATGAGCGCGAGCAAGGCTGGCCTGGAGACGGCGCAGATGGCGCAGGTGCCAATGACCATCGAGGGTGCGAGTGTGCTGCACAACATGGCGCGCTTCCGCTGGGCGGGTTGGCGGGCGTTGCCGGAGGCCGAACGCCAGGCCATCGCTGGAGAAGCCGCCACCGCGCTCGTTCCCGCCGAGGAAACAGGGAAGAGCGCGATCTACTCCGTGCTCGGGCACAAGGCCGATCTCATGCTGGTGCACTTCCGCGACAGCTTCGACGAGCTGAAGGCGGCTGAGCTGCGCTCGCACGGCCTCCGCCTGCACGCCTTCATGGAGCCGACGACTTCGTATCTCTCGGTGGTCGAGCTCGGGCTCTACGATTCCAGCGTCAAGCTCTACCGCTCGCTCGCCGAACGCGGCATCGAGCCGCACACGCCGGAATGGGACCGCGAGGTCGAGGACACGATGGCCCGCCAGCGCGAAGCCATGCGCGCGCGGCTCTATCCCAAAATTCCCGCGGCGCGCTACCTGTGCTTCTATCCGATGGACCGCAAGCGCGGGGAAGACAAGAACTGGTATCGCCTACCCATCGAGGAGCGGCAGCGCCAGATGGCGGAGCACGGCGAAGTCGGCCGCCGCTATGCCGGCAAGGTGCAACAGGTCATCACCGGCTCCATCGGCTTCGACGATTGGGAGTGGGGCGTGGACCTGTTCGCTGACGATCCGCTCATCTTCAAGAAGCTGATCTACGAGATGCGCTTCGACGAGGTCAGCGCCGTGTACGCCGCGTTTGGAACGTTCTATGTTGGCGTGCGCTGCCCTGCAGCCCAGCTGGCAGAGTTGCTGAGCGGCAAGCTGCCGGAACGGTAGTCCAGAGAGCCGCTTACGGGGCGCCCGCGCTACGCCAGCCCCACCCCACATAACTTCTGCAATACCTCGATGGGTGCGGCCTCGGGCGCTACCAACGCTTGGCGGGGAATGATGTAGGTCTGCTCCAGCGCGAACTGTCCCGAGAGCACCGCATGGGGCACGCCATCGGTGTACACCAGCCAGGTGGCGTTGGGAGAAAACTCCTCGGCAGCTTGGGGACTCTGTTGCTGGTACTCCGTGTTCTCCTTCAGCCAATCGTGGAAGTGGAGCATGAATTCGTCATAGCTCGAGCGGTCCGCCACGGGAAGCCGGAGGGCATGCAACGCCGCCCGCAAGCCCCGCCCGGCGGCGTAGAGCGGCGAATGACTGCGCGCCACCCGGCGCGCCAGTCCGGCTTGCGGCGTCCACTGCGACGCCATTACATGGAAGGGCTCGCCCGTGCGCCACACTCGCGATGCCGCCGGGTTGAGGTTGGTGAACACGCGCAGGATGCGGGCGCCGCGCGTGGGGCGGGAGGGAAACGCGTCCACGTGCAACAGGTCGTTGCGCTTGTGCAGGGGAAGCTCGCGGCCCTTCTCTTCGAGCGGACGAAAGCTGGCGTAGTCGAGCTTCCACTGTTGGCGGTAGGGCAGGAGGAAGGCGGCAAGGAAGCGCGTGACCTCGGCCGAATAGTTTTGCAGAATCCGATGCGCACGTTCGCGCTGCTCGCGGTCTTCCGAGGAAAACCCGCTCAACTGGTCCTTCGACGGCTTGTAGGAAATGTTCTTATGCAGCCTGGACCCGGTCTGCCGCCGCCCCAGCAGAAAATCCCGATCCTCCTGCGGCAACGCGAAGGGCGGAGCGCTAAACAGCAGGATTCTTCCTTCTTCCAGCTGCCGGCAATAGGAGCAGGCGCGTGCGGCGGGATCGGGCACACCCACCCATCCCTCCGGATGGCGGAAGTCCACGACCGCAACGCAAGGTTCGCTGAGTGTCACCGCCTCCGCGGGCATCTGATCCCTCGCTGGCCCAGCATTATAAATGAGATAGGCGGGCCAGCTACCAACGGGTATTTGACGCCCGCCGGTCTCCACCGCTACTCTGGCGCCATGGCCGTGAAAGCTATTCAACCGGGACAGATCTGGCGCCACGACCAGAGCGGGAAGAACTTCCTGGTCACCAAGGTCTACAAGGAGGCGCTGGCGCAACACGCCATGCTGCGCCCCGCCGACTCCGGCATGCCCACCGAGACGGTGCGGGTCCACGTCAAGAAGACGGCTGAGGGCGCCACGCTCGCCGGCTACACTTTCGCGCAGGATGGGCAGGAGTTCTGAGGTTGGAATTGCCGTCAAGACCGAGATCCTTCGCGACCGTTTCCCGCGCTGGGAAAAACGCGCGGGAGTCCTCGGTCGCTCAGGATGACATCCTCCATTAAATTTATTATTCCATGATCGCCCGCATCATCTCTGTTCTCAGCGTGTTCATCATCGGCGTGATCTCGTCAGCCGGATACATAGGGATCGTGACCCTGATGGCCATCGAGTCAGCCTGCATCCCACTGCCTTCGGAAGTGATCATGCCGTTCTCGGGATATCTGGTCTATGCCGGGCGCTTTCATCTGCTGTGGGTGGCGACCGCGGGCGCGATCGGGTGCAATCTGGGGTCGGTGATCGCCTACGAGATCGGCTTCTTCGGAGGACGGCCGCTGGTCGAGCGCTACGGCTCTTACATCCTGCTCAGCCGAGGCGAACTCGACTGGGCCGACCATTTCTTCGCGCGCTGGGGTAGCCCAGCGGTGTTCATTGCGCGGCTGCTGCCGGTGATCCGCACCTTCATCGCGCTTCCCGCCGGCATCGCTCGCATGCCGCGCCTGCGCTTCCACGTCTATACGTTTGTGGGCTCGTGGCCCTGGTGCCTGATGCTGGCTTACATCGGCATGAAGCTGGGCGAGAAATGGGAGACCGATCCGCGGCTGAAGCTGTGGTTCCATCGCTTCGACGCCGTGATCGTGGCGGTGTTCCTGGCCGGCGCTGCGTGGTTCCTGTGGTCGCGCTGGGCGCACAGAATCAGGACGGCGTGAGGGTGTCCGCGCCCTCAGAAATGGGCCGGCGGAAACATGCCGAGTAAATCTGGCTGAGTTGATAACTGCTTCTTGAAGCATTCCCCGTGGCAGAACCAAACCTGCCACTTACCCCCAGCGGTCTCGACCGTCACGCGGCAGGGGTCGATGGCAGTCTGAGCGATTTCCAGCGCGCAGAAGCAACAAGGTCCCCACTTCACCTCGTGCGAAGTCACGTTCTCCTCCGCCCGCAATCATATCAGGGGCAAGCAGTGCCCTCGCTCGCTTTATGCGGTTTGCAAATCCCCTCCCGATACGAGAAGATAGCCCGGTTCTCCAATCAACTCTAATCGACTCAGGCCCTCATTCATGGCGAAGCAGCAGACCGGCAAATCGAGCCAGATCCAACCAGCCAAAGGCAAATTGGGAGTGATGATCCCCGGCATGGGGGCGGTGGCAACCACGTTCGTAGCGGGCGTGGAGGCCATCCGCAAGGGGCTGGCGAAACCCATCGGCTCACTCACCCAGATGGGCACGATCCGCCTGGGGAAGCGCACTGACGCGCGCTCCCCCAAGGTCAAAGACTTCGTTCCGCTGGCCGGGCTCGACGACCTGGTGTTTACCGGCTGGGACATCTACACCGACGACATGTACGCCGCGGCCCGTCACGCCGGCGTGCTCGACCGCGACCTGCTCGACCAGATCAAGCCCTTGCTGCAATCCATCAAGCCGCGCAAGGCGGTGTTCGACCGCAATTATGTCCGCAAACTCGACGGGCCGAACGTCAAGCACGGCAAGAGCAAGCGGGACCTGGCCGAGCAGGTGCGCGAGGACATCCGCGAGTTCAAGAAATCGTCCGGCGCCGCGCGCTTCATCATGATCTGGTGCGGCTCCACTGAGATCTTCTTCGTCCCAGGCCGGTGCACGATTCGCTGAAAGCGTTCGAGAAGGGCCTGGAGCAGAACGACGAGGACATTGCGCCCTCAATGATCTACGCCTACGCCGCCCTGAGCGAGGGCGTGCCCTTCGCCAACGGCGCTCCTAACCTGACCGTGGACATCCCGGTGATGCAAGAGCTCTCGCGGCGCAACCACGCTCCCATCTGCGGCAAGGATTTCAAGACCGGCCAGACTCTGGTGAAGACCATCCTTGCGCCCGGATTCAAGGCGCGCATGCTCGGCCTCAGCGGCTGGTATTCCACCAACATCCTGGGCAACCGCGACGGGGAAGTGCTCGACGATCCCGACTCGTTCAAGACCAAGGAAGAGTCGAAGCTGGGGGTGCTGGAGCACATTCTGCAGCCACAGATGTATCCCGATCTGTACGGCAAGATTTTTCACAAGGTTCGCATTAACTATTATCCGCCCCGTGGTGACAACAAAGAGGGTTGGGACAACATCGATATCTTCGGATGGCTCGGCTACCCGATGCAGATTAAGGTGGACTTCCTGTGCCGCGACTCGATCCTGGCCGCGCCCATCGTGCTCGACCTGGTGCTCTTCCTCGATCTGGCGCAACGCAGTGCTGAACTGCGCGGCATCGGCATCCAGGAATGGCTCAGCTTCTACTTCAAGTCGCCCATGACCGCGCCCGGGCTTTATCCCGAGCACGACCTGTTCATCCAGTCCATGAAGCTCAAGAACACGCTGCGCCACCTGAAGCGCGAAGCGCTGATCACGCACCTGGGGCTGGAGTATTACGATTAGTCGGATCGGGTCATCGGGAGATTGGGTGATTGTGGGGCCGAGAGTTGAATGGTAACCCAGCCACCACTTTTTGCGTCTAACCAGTTGGACGAACTATACAATTCGCCAATCTGTTGACGGGAGTATAATCAGCGTGCTCGCCCCCCGGTACACGTTTTGCGAGGGAGCCCGATGAAGTTCCGTGCCATCGCTCTAGCGGTTGCCCTTCTGCTGTGCCTGAGCCCGTTCGCGCTTGCCCAAGACACGCAGAAAGCGCCTGCTCCAGATAGCACCGCACCTGCCAGCACCAACTCCAACTCGCCCGCAGCGAGCCCAGACGCACAGAAAGCGCCTGCTCCGGCCAGCACCAACTCCAACTCGCCCGCAGCGGGCCCAGACACGCAGAAGGCGCCTGCCCCCGACAGCACTACGCCGGCGAGCACCACTCCCGCCAGCACCGACTCGAACCCGCCCGCAGCGAGCCCAGATCAGGGTAGCGGGGGTCCGCCTGCGGCCCCGGACAACGCACCTTCCTCGAGCAGCCAGACCAACAAGAATGTAAAGCCGGGTAGCGAGGCTGACGTCAACTCCATCGGCAACCGCAAGATGGGCGGCACGGGACTGGGCAACTGGTATTCGCTGGAAAAAGAAATCCGCATGGGCAAGCAATACGCCATGCAGGTGGAGCAGAGCGTCAAGCTGGTGCAGGACCCGGTGGTGAATGAGTACGTGAACCGCATCGGGCAGAACCTGGTGCGCAACTCCGATGCCAAGGTGCCGTTCACCATCAAGGTGATCGATTCTGACGAGATCAACGCCTTCGCCCTGCCGGGCGGCTTCTTTTACGTGAACTCGGGGCTGATCCTGGCGGCGGACAACGAGTCGGAACTGGCGGGAGTGATGGCGCACGAGATCTCGCACGTGTGCGCACGCCATGCCACGCGCCAGATGACGCGCGCGCAACTGGCCAACTTCGCCTCCATCCCCCTGATCTTTGTCGGCGGCGGCATCGGCTACGCGATAGGCTCGGCCGCCAGTCTGGCCCTGCCCTTGACCTTCCTCTCGTTCTCCCGCGGCTTCGAGGCGGAGGCCGATTACCTGGGCGTCGAGTACATGTACAAGACGGGGTACGATCCGGAATCCTTCATCGCCTTCTTCGAGAAGGTGCAGGCCAGGGAGAAGAAGAAGCCGGGCTCGCTGGCCAAGGCCTTCGCCACCCACCCGCAGACTCCGGAGCGCATCGCCAAGAGCCAGGAAGAGATCAACACCATCCTCCCGCCCCGTCCCGAATATATTGTGGACACCTCGGAATTCCAGCACGTGAAGGCGCGGTTGGCGGCCATCGAGAACCGCCGCAAGCTGACCGATGACAAGGACAAGAACCGTCCCACGCTGCGGCGCACCGCCAGCGACAATCACCCCACGAACAGCGGCGACAGCAGCGACTCCAGCAGCAATCAGGACGACGACCGTCCGACGCTGAAGCGGCGCGATCAATAAAACAGGGAGCAGCGAGTGGGGAGCAGAGAGAGTTCTCCGGCCCCTACTCGCTACTCGCTCCTTCCTACTCCCTTGCTCAACGGAACCACGTCCCCCAGATCACGTCCACCGTGGCGTGGGTGATGCCGGAGGCGAACAGCCGCCGCCGGTTGCGCCAGGCGCGCCCGTAGAAGATCCCCGCGATGGTGGCCAGGATGATGTAGCGCCAGTTGAACACCGCGCGCTTGTTGAAGTGCGAAAAGCCAAACGCCACCGCGCTGATCAGCAACGCCGCGCGCGGTCCCAGACGGCGCTGCAGCAGGTTCAGCAGAATCCCGCGGAAGAACAATTCCTCCGGAATGGCGATCAGGATGAAGGTGGCGATCCATCCCGCGCAGAACTCCCACAACGACGGCGCCACGGGGTGGAAGCCGATAAAGTGCAGCAGGAAACCTCCGCCGATCCCGAAGGGGGCGAAGAACGCCAGTTCGCGCAGGCCGATGGCCAGATCGCGACCCTGCGGGCGGAAATCATAGCCCACGTCTTCGAGATTGCGCACCACGAGAAATCCATACAGGGCGGCATCGGTGAGCAGCAGTTTGGGCAGGGCGCTCATCGCGGGATGCGGATACGCTCCGTGCAGCCAGCGCATCACGATGGGCACGCCCAGCAGCGCCAGGGCAAGCAGGTCGGGCCACTGGAGCGTCACGCGCGCGCTGGGCTCTTTGTGGGTGCAGAACTCCAATAGCAGCGCGACCAGGATGGGAATTGCGGCCAGCGCGGCGCCGTATCGCCACTGGAACTCACCGCGTGGCAGGGAAAAAACCAGATACGAGCTGGCCAGCAGGCCGGGCGCGAGCACTCGCGCCCAGCGCAACGAGAGTGCGCGCCGGATCGGTCCAGCGGCTCCGAATCCGAACGCCCAGAAGGGCGCGAACAGCAGAGCAAAGCTCAGAACGAAGGTGGCGCGGCTACCGCCCGTGGTCTGCAGCACATGAAAATGCGCGGCCGCGAACCAGATGGCCACCAGCAACACCGCGAACGAAGCTAACGCGGCCGCTATCGTTCCCCGCGGCGCCGAGCGAGCGGACGTGCGCGACGCCGGCATCACCACATCATAATCATAACGGGAGGAATTACTGATGCGCCTGCTGGTGCAGGCGCGCGCGGGTGGAATTCAGTTGCACGCTGTCCGGATAGAGTTGGCGGATAAGCATCCGCTGGGCGTGGATGATGCGTCCCTGCTCCACGATCATCAGCATCATCAGGGTGTAAGCGAAGAAGAAGATCAGCCGCAGCCCGCGGGTGCGAAGCCAGCCAAAACGAGGGGGAGCTGCTATCGGCATGGATCTCCAGGAGGGCTGCATTATCGGCCACGCGGGAGCCATCGCCAAGGAAATAAGGAAAGACCTCAACGCTGGCGCGTGAGGCCGTGTCCGGCGCTTACTTCCCGACGTACGACTCCACCGTCTCGACGATCCCTGGCGCTTCCTGCGGCGCCGACACGATCTTCATCGAGTTCCAATCGTACGGCAGTTCTTTCCCACAATCCAGGCAGACCACGTAGGTTCCCGTCACCGACGCCACAGGGGAACGTTCCCCACGCCGAATGCTCCTGGGGAAAGTGTAGTTCTTGTGCCAGCAGCCGAACAGCGCGTCGAAAACATTCGCAAGCATCTACCACACCTCTTGTGGGCCGGCCTCTGATCGGTGGAAGCCGGGATCATCGGGCGGTCCTGCTTGGAAAAGCCTAAATGAATGGCCTATCTGCTTAGATTCCGGAACACGGGAAAAGGTTCGACCGTTGTGGTTTGTTTTGTGAGCCGCGGCGCACAGTTTGCCACAGATTCAGCGAGGCGCAAATTAATCTTTTGCACAGGCCAAAAACACGCAGGTCTCCGAATCTGGAACCGTCAGTCCCATCGAGGCGCATGTTGCGTGGCTACAAGATTTTGCGGGCGACTGTTGCGATGGTGCAGCCGACGATGTCGTTTTGAGACTCCTACGTGGTGGTGCGTTTTTTCTTGGCAGTGCACTTGCTCAGGATCGCGACCTGGAGTTTGGTGCGGAGGTCATCGGGAAGTTCGTACAGTTGGGAGTCGCGGTAGATTTCGATGGTCTTCTTGGTGGTGTTGCAAATGACGTAGCAGTTGTGGCACCAGGCGAGATGATCTTCCAGTTCCGCTTGCGTGCTCGCGTCGATGGTGGCGTCCAAGTAGTCGGTTAGTTCTTTAAGAAAGTCCGTGCACGTCACTTTTTTTACCGTCTCCCACCTTGGGTTTCCTGAAGTATTTGTTCAGCCGTTCCCGCAACTGCAAGCGCGCCCGCAGCAGCCTGGACTTCACCGCGGGGATACTCAGGTCCAAGGCCTCCGCCGTCTCTTCGGTGGAGAGGCCCTCTACATCCCGCAGCACGAACACCGTTCGAAAACTGGCCGGCAGCCCCTGGATGGTCTTGCGCAGGATGTCCTTAAGCTCGCCCTGCTTGTAGAGCTGCTCCGGATTCGGCGACCAGTCCGCGACTTCGCGCGGCATGGTGTCCTCTTCCGTCTGGATATCCTCGTCCAGCGACACCGTGCGGTCGGAACGCCGCCGCCGCAACTTCATCAGCGACTCGTTCACCGCGATCCGGACCAGCCAGGTATAGAACTTCGAGTTCCCCTGGAACTGCTCCAGATTTTCGTACGCTTTCAGGAACGCGTCCTGCACCACGTCTTCCGCATCCTCGCGGTTCTGCGTGATGTGCTGCGCGATGCGGAAGATGTTCCGGTCATAGCGCTTGACCAGTTGCTCGAACGCCGCTACATCGCCGCGCTTGGCGGCCTGTACCAGCGCCAGCTCGTCCGTCGCTGCTGCGTCCCTTGCCTTTTCGATGATCGCCATGTCTCTCGGATGCACAATTTCGTGCAATCGAATCGTCTATTGTAACTGGTTCCCGTGCGCTCGGCGAGTCCCCGCTGCCCCCGCTCCTTGAAGTACGTAAGCCGATGCTTCTTGGACGCTCGGCGCCCTGCTTTCGTCAACGTGTGATTCAGGCTGGGTGGAGCGGGTGGAGCAGCTTTCAGGGTCTGCATTCAGCACGGCCCAGTGCCGCTTTATGCCGGTGAAGCCCCCTGCTCCCCCCTCATGATGAGACCAGCGGGGGTACCCCCCTCCCCCCTGGTCCGATTCGCAAGTCCCTGCGGCTCAACAACTTCCAAAAATTGCGCCCGTAAATACCGTCAAACAAAGGTACTTTAAAGTCTTTTAAATCATAGGCATTACGGGGATGGCGCTAATACTGATCTTCTAAAGGACTTACACGCAAAATCTGTCGGACAAAGGACTTAGCGGGCCGCGCCTGCGATTATCATGAAGCTATACAAATGGAATGTAGAATGTCACAAAATCAGTGCTGTGTCAAGGGAAAAATCTCTGGCGTTGCGGGCGGGTGGGCCGGTGAACCACGGGTGCGCCACTTTTGCTCCTGTCGGTAGAACCGTGCACGTCACCTGGGGCGGCGGGCAGGCTTACCGGGGCCACCCGCCGCTCAGTTCCGGCGAGGTGGCTTACCTTGCGACGTATAATTTGCGCATGACGCTGGATGAGGTCTTGCTCCTGGCCCCGAGCGTGGTTCAGGAAATGACCACCGAGTTTGTCCGCCGGGGCGACGAATGCATGAGGGCTGACCAGGAATCGCAACTCACTGCATGCTTCATGCTTGCACTCCGGGCATCGTCTTTGCTCTGCGGGATGGCGCTTTTGCTCCGGCCGAACACCCGTGATAGTTGGGATGTGCTTGCGAGATCCTTCATGGAGGCTCGCGATCTTCTCGTGGACTTCCGTTTTGAGGACAACGAGACACGCCAGAAGATCAACAGTTGGTTTCACGGAAAGGAGTGGAAGGCCGCACGCAAACGGTGCGAGGCATTCCTGAACCGCATAGGTGGCGGCGAAACGGAACTTGCAAGGCGCTGGGGTATGTTCTCCTCTCTCTCACACCCGACGTTCACCGCTTGTCGTAACTCTACGGCGATGACGGTATCGTGGGTCACCCACAGATCAGAGGACTTCACCACGACGATGGAACCGAAGATCGCCGATTATCTCACCTCGATTACCTCCCTCATCGTTACTAGCACATTTGACTTTCCAGGATTGGTCTCGCTCGAATGCGACCTGAGGCGGATGCGACATGTTGAACCTTTCCGTGAGCACGCTAGACGAAGCGTGCTTCCAATCCTTGCTCGCAGCCAGGACGAGTCGAGGCGTAACGAATAGGCGGGTGGCCCAGACAAACCTCATGCCTAGAAGAGGGACGTTGGTTATGAAGGTAGTGGTTGACACTACAGTCGTCGAAAACGGCTTCAATTCGCGTTCCACGGAGGTTCAACTTCTGAAGACGTTCCTGCTCCGTGGAAAATCGGAGTTGTGCGTTCCACAGGTTGTCTACGAGGAAGCCCTAAATCGCGTGCGGAAACGAATGATGGAGGTCAACTCGAAGATCGATGCGTTGCACCGACTGACGGGAGGGGAAGACGGTGCTTCGAAAATCGAAATTGACCGAGCCCTTCGGACCTATGAGGAATCGCTGAAGGCCCTTTTAAGAGACCTTAACGCGCGGCTCCTTCCGTACCCAAGAGTGACCCATGAAGATCTCGTCAAACGTGCTCTCATTCCATCCAAGCCGTTTGTCGAAAGCGGGCGGGGCTATCGAGATGCACTCATCTGGCACACGCTCGTCGACCTCCTTCAGGATTGCGACGAGGAGGTGGTTTTCATAAGCGGGAATTCCAATGACTGGTGTGAGAACAGTAAAGAGTGCCGCTTCCACGACAGTTTCCTCGGGGAGTTGCGGCGTCAGGGCCTAGGCACAAATCGCCTTTTGCTTCTTCCGAATCTCGCCGAGTTCAATCGCTGGTATACCGTCTCGAACCTCCCCGTCGAACAGGCGCCAGCTCGGCCCAAGGAAGGGGCCATCGACTACCAGCAGCTGCTGGCTGATGGCAGAGATCTCATTGCAATGCAAATGCTCGCCGTATTTCCGGATCTCGTACGAAGGGCCGGGGACGCCTTCTTGACCCCGAGAGATCTGGGCCTGGTTGATATCAGCGCTCCCGCAAACGTGCGGAACGAGCCCCCTCGCACTCTAGATTCCGAACGCCGCCTGCTGGAGTTTTCGGCTGATTATCGCTTCGGCGTCGACTTAGTCATCCGACAAACCGAGGTTTCGAACTGGATCAAACGTTTCAATGTCCAGTGGCGACAAGATTTGCGGGATGGCTGGGTTCACTTGTATGCCACACTGCCGGTCAGGGCTGACTTTCATATGATTCAGCGAGGCGAGAACACCGAGCAGTTTTCGCTTGCATCTGCAGAAATCCTCGGTGCCTGACGAGCTGTTAGGGCGGGTGGCCCACCGAACGCCATCGAGTGAGCAGGGGTCTTGGTTCCCAGGAAGAATCTCGAGGGTGCGCCATCCTAACGTAGTGCCGTTCGACGTTAGGGTGGGGCTTTTGACGTTGGTTTTGCCCCGCGTGATTCGCGGGATGAACCGCAACATTCGGGCCGCAAAGTCAAAATCCCCACCCTTGGCAAAAGCAGCCAAGGGTGGGCACCCTCAAGAGCTTCTATACCCCGGGCGGTCTGTTCCGGGACCGAACGCACCAGCACTTTCGTTCCGTCCCGTCCGTTTAGCGCCTTGGTGACCCCTGCTTTGGGCGCGGATGATTTGGCTCTATAAGTAGACATTTGATGTCCACCTCGGGGCGTCAACGACTCAATTCCAGCAGGTCGGTGCAACACCCGACGCACAAATCCGGCCCGTGCGACTTGAGTTCCTCCAGGCTGAAGATGCCTGTAGCCACGGCGACGACGGGCACGCCGGCCGGACTCTCCGAAGCCGCAGGTCGAGGTGGTCGACGAAACGCTACTTGATCGCAAGCGGATAATAGACGCAAGACAAGATTGACGCACGGAGTACAATAGCCAAAGCGGTGAATCTGAGAACGCTACCGAAGCCTCGCTTCCTTCCTCACGAAGAAATTCCTTCCCCGCTGCCTATTCTCTGGGAACCGTTCTTGCTCCTGGAATTTGCGGCGCTGCGGCTGTCTCCGGTGTATTACGGCCTGGGGGTTCCCGCAGGAGATGGAACGGCAGTCGTCATCATCCCAGGTCTTATGGGGATGGACTTGATCCTGTTTGAACTATACGGCTGGCTCGCACGTGTCGGCTACCGTGCATACTTCTCGGGAATGGGTTTAGCTGCCGACTGCCCCAACGTGATGGCGCGGAACCTTGCGGCAACCATCAACCGCGCGTACCTGGAGACGGGACAGCGGGTGCACTTGGTCGGGCACAGCCTGGGCGGAATCTTTGCCCGTTCGGCAGCGGTCCGAATGCCCGACCGCATCGCCTCCGTCATCACCCTGGGCTCTCCCTTCCGGGGTCTCGTGGCCCACCCACTGGTGCTCAAGCTGGGCGACCTGGTGCGCCGTCGGATCCGCAGCCGGTATCCGAACCCGCCGCAGGAATGCGCGACCAGCCGTTGCTCCTGCGCGTTCGCGCGCTCGCTCCGCCGGAAATGGCCAAGATCTGTGGCGCAAACCGCCATCTATACCCGTGCGGACGGGATCGTCGACTGGCGTTACTGCCGGACCGGCGACCCCAGGGCGGACGTTGAGGTTTCCGGGACGCACATTGGGCTTATCTGTAACTCGGCCACCTACCTGTGCATGGCTGACCGTCTAGCTGCCGTACCCCGAAAGCGCGCTGCAAGACGGTAACCCTCCGCCAACACATTATTTCTTCGGCTGTGGCTGGGACCTCGGCTCGCCAGTGGGAGGAACGATGTTCTTCAGCCGCATATAGGTGATGAGGTTGCCATAGTGTTCCACAGTGTGCATGTTGTTGGGGTGCCTCGCGGTCTACATTCAGGAGAAGATTGTGCTCATCTTGCGCGACAAGCGTGACAAGGCTGCAGACAACGGAGTATGGCTTGCCACCACGGAGGAGCACCACGAAAGCCTGCGCCGCGAGTTCCCGAATATGCGATCCATTCGGGTGCTCGGGAAGAAGGTGACGGGCTGGCAAGTCCTTCCGGCCGATGCCCCGGATTTCGAGCAGTCCTCGCTGCGCGCCTGCGAGCTCATCCTGGCCAGAGATCCTCGAATCGGCAAGGTGCCGGGCGCACGGCGAGCCTCGAGATCAGCAGCGAAGAACGCCGCGAAATCATCGAAGCCGGCAGCCAAGGTTCGTCGATGACTAGAACGGGTTGACCTGCGGAAGATGAATCTTCAGCTTGTAGCAAATGTAGAGAACCAGGATCGCGCCCAGCGTGGAAAAAATGAGGCCGGCGGGATGATATCGTTCGTTGCTCGAGCGCGAGAACATGTGGGTAACGCCGCCGCCGATGATCGATCCGATGATGCCGAGCACGACCGTCCAGAAGAGCGTCATATGCACGTGCATCACCGATTTCGCGATAACCCCCGCGATTAGGCCAATGAGAACGTACCAGACTAGGTGAAACATACTTTTTCCTCCAGCATTTGCCTTCAGAAGATCGCCGAGTATAACCCAGGGTTGGGTAATTAGGCAGACATTCGACGTCCACCTCGGGCGTCAACGACTCAATTGCAGCAGCTCGGTGCAACACCCGACGCACAAATCCGGCCCGTGCGACTTGAGTTCCTCCCGGCTGAAGATGCCGGTAGCCACGGCGATGACGGGCACGCCGGCGGCGTGGGCGGCCTGGATGTCGGAGGGGGTGTCGCCGACCACGTAGACCACGGCTGCGGCCGAGAGGCGGCGGCGCGCCTCGGCCACGGCCCAGCGGATGATGTCCGCGCGCTGCTCGCGCCGGTCGCTGAAGGAGCCGAAGGCGAAGTACCGCCGCAGGCCGCTAGCCTCCAGCTTCGTCCACGCGACCGTCTCCAGGTTCCCGGTAGCGACGGCCAGCAGCTTCCCGGCCGTATCCAGCCGCTGCACCAGCTCGGCCACCGACGGGCACACCTCGGGCTGCATGCCGATGGCGTTGCGCTCCACTTCCTCGCACATCGCGGCGGTCATCAGCGGGAGTTTTTCGTCGATCTCGGCATCGCTGACGCCCTCCCGCCGCAGCACCGCGCGGATGATCCCCAGGTCGGTGTTGCCGTGTAGCGACACGCGGTCGATCGTCGACGGCACCCCGAAGAACCGCCGCACCGCGTTGTGGAAGGCAGTGTAGTGGATGCCGTCGCGGCTGTTGAGCAAAGTACCGTCGATGTCGAACAGGTAGGCGTCGGCTGCGTCCCAGCGGAAGGTGCTTTCTAGTCTTTCGACGCTCACTGCGCTTAGTTCCCTCGCTTCGCTCGGGATTTCGGCCCGCGGCTCAGATTTTAGCCCGCCCTGAGTAGCTGAGCGAAGCGAAGCTGTCGAATGGGCCGCGGAAGGCGCCTCAAGTTCACTGTCGCAGTACGAGGCGCTCGATGGCCGTCGCCCGCCCGCTCTCCGGGTCGCAGTCGATGACCGCGGCCGAGAAGCGCACATCGCCCGTCGCGGGATCGAAGCGCGCGGGCATGTTGGTGAGAAAGCGCTGCAGCACCTGCTCCTTCTCCACTCCGATGACGCTGTCGTAGGGCCCGGTCATGCCCACGTCGGTGAGATAGGCGGTGCCCTTGGGCAGGACGCGCTCGTCGGCGGTGGGTACATGCGTGTGCGTGCCCACGACCGCGGTCACGCGGCCATCCAGGTACCAGCCCATCGCAATCTTCTCGCTGGTGGCTTCGGCGTGGATGTCCACCAGGATCACCTTGGCGCGGATGTTCTTGAGCAGGGCGTCGGCGGTGCGGAAGGGATCGTCGTTATCCACCATGAAGACGCGCCCCTGCAGGTTGATGACGGCGAAGGGCGTGCCTCTTTTGGTTTGCCCTTCGTACCAGCCCAGGCCGGGCGCACCGGCGGGGTAGTTGGCCGGACGCAGTACGCGGCGGGCGTTCGAGCCGTTGCGGTCGGCGGAGCGGAAGTAGTCCATGATCTCGCGCCGGTCCCAGACGTGGTTGCCGGTGGTGATGACCTCGATGCCCAGGCCGAGGAATTCTTCGGCGAGCGAAGGCGTGAGCCCGAAGCCGGCGGCGGCGTTTTCGCCGTTGGCCACCACCAGCTCGATCGAGCGGGTGGCCACTACGTCGGCCAGGTGGTCGCGCACGATCTCCCGCCCCGGCCGCCCGAAGATGTCACCGACGAAAAGGATGCGCACGCGGTTGGAGTCCCCCCGAGAAATGCAGTGTTCGATGGTACCACGCGAATCCGGCTTTGAAGGAGCGCGGCTTCTAGCCGTTACGCATCCTAGAATGTCATCCCGAGCGTAGCGCGGGAGCTCAAAACCAAGATCCCTCGCGGCGCGCTCCGCTCGCAAGCTCGCGTCGCGCTGGCTCGGGATGACAATTTCAAGAGTGTCTCGGCGTCCTCGGCGGTTTTGGTTTTAATCCGCGTTCATCCGCGCTGATCCGCGGCGAGGAATTTACTGCCTCAGCTCCGCCGTCTTCAGGAAATCGTAATTTCCCGCCGCGCCGACCTCCAGGTCGTGCACCCGCCCGGAGTGCACCAGCACGTTATCGAAGTACCACAGGTTCACGTACGGCAGATCCACGGCCACGATGCGCTGGATATCATCGTAATCGCGCTTTTGCCGCCCCCGGTCCACGGTGCTGCGGGCGTCGTCGATCAACGCATCCACCTGCGGGTTCGAGTAATAGCCGCGGTTGCCGCGCTTGGGAGGAAAGCTCTTGGAGGAAAAGACGTGCTCGAAGATGTCGGGGTCCTCGTTGCCGCCCACCCAGCGCAGCGAGAAAATCTGGAACGCGCCCTTCTGCACATCCGAGTAGAAGGTGGCGAACTCGAAGGTGCGGATGTCGAGCGCGATGCCCGCTTCCCGCAATTGCTGCTGCAGCACCGCCGCCATCAGGCGCGTGGACTCCTCGGTCGAAGTCTTCATGGTGAGGCGGAAGCGCACGCCGTTGCGCTCGGGATAGCCGGCCGAGTCGAGCAACTGGCGGGCGCGCGCGGGATCGTGGGTGTAGGTGCGCACGTCGCCGTCATAGGCCCAGTGTTCGGGCGGAAGCACGCTCGCGGCGGGGCGCGCCATGTCGCGCCACAGATAGTGGATCATCGGCCCGCGGTCGATGGCGTAGGCGATGGCTTGCCGCACCCGCACGTCCTTAAGAATTGGATCGCGGAGGTTAAAAGCGAGATAGGCGTAGGTCGATCCCGGCGAGCGCATCACGTCGAGCTGCCGCTGCTTCTCGATCGCGACGACCATGTCGGCGGTGAGGGCGTTGATCTCAAGATCGGCGCTGCCCTTGCGCAGCTCGAGGGCGCGGGTGGTCGTGTCCGGCACCACGGCGAAACGCACGCGCTCGATCCGCGGTGGCGTCCCCCAGTACGTGGGGTTGCGCTCGATCACCACTTCCTTGTCCTGCTCCAGGCGCACCAGGCGGAACGGACCCGAGCCGATGAGATGCTGGTTGAAATCGGCGCCACTGCCGGCGGGGATGACACCGATGGCCGGGTTCGACAGATTCCAGAGCAGCGGCGAGTAGGGCTCCTTGAGATGGAAGATGACGGTCGTAGCGTCGGGCGCGTCAATGTGATCGACTAAACGATACGAACCCGCCTTCGGCGTCAGGACTGCGCCGCTGAGGATGGAATCGAGGGTCCACTTGACGTCGCGAGCAGTGAGCGGGCGGCCGTCGCTGAAGCGCACCCCCGGGCGCAGGTGGAAGATATAAGTCAGCGGATCGGGAATCTCCCAGCGCTCGGCGAGGCCGGGCGTCAGGTTGAAGTGCTCGTCGCGATTGACCAGGCCGTCGAACAGCAACGCGTCAATGCGCTCCGACTGCGCGTCCGTGCCCACCCGCGGATCGAGATTCGTCGGGCTCGACTCGATGATCATCACCAGCGTGTCCGGCGCGGGCTTCTTCGCGCAGCCGGCGCAGAGCGCTGCCACGAGAATGCAAAAAGCAAAACGCAGAGGGCGCCGAGACAAACACAATCTCTCTGTTTCTATGCGCGCTCTGCGTTTCGTCTTGTTAAGCATACGAAATTTTGCCGAGGATGGCCGGACGGCGCGCGCCCGTGGCCGAAGGGATGTTCGACGGACGGCGATGCCAGGTTTCATAGGCGAGCAGGGCAAAGGCCACGGCCTCTTTGGCGTCCGAAGGCACGCCGAACTCGTCGGAAGAGCACAGCGTAAGCCCCAGCGGCTCGACCTCCGCGCGCAGCATGGCGATGAGCGTTCGATTCTTCGCTCCCCCACCAGAAACGACATAGTCGCGAAACGTAGCGCCGGCGTCTCGCCGGCTGTCCTGGCGGCGTCCCGCCGCCAGCACGAATCTCTTTACCGCTTCGCCAATCGAGCGCGCCGTCAGCGCCGTCGCCGTCGCCACCACATCTTCTTTGCGAGCATGACCACAGCGGCGACGAAAATCCGTCACAAACTCGCGCCCGAACTCCTCCCGACCGGCGGTCTTCGGAGGCTTCCGCCGGAAAAATGAATATTGAAGTAATACTTTAAGTATGGCTTCAAGCGGCCGACCCTTGGCCGCCACCCGCCCATCACGGTCGTACGGCTTGCCGTAGAGACGCTCCGTGGCCGCGTCCACCACCATGTTTCCCGGGCCGGTGTCGAAGGCAATGACATCTTCGGGCGACCCGCCGGCGGGGATGGCCGTCAGATTGGCGATGCCACCCAGGTTCTGCACAATGCGCCCGGCGCTGGCGTCCCGATAGACGAGGTAATCGAGGAACGGAACCAGCGGCGCGCCCTTGCCCCCGGCCGCCATGTCCGCGGGACGGAAATCCGAGACCACCGGTGCGCCCATGCGCGCCGCGATGATGGCGCCTTCGCCCGTCTGCCACGTTGCCGCAATCTTCTTTCCCAGGTATGGCGCCGGTTCGCCCTGATGATAGAGTGTTTGGCCGTGGCAGCCGACGAGTTCGACCTTCACCCCGGCCTTTTTCTGAGTAGCGAGCACAGCCGACGCACAGAGTTCGCCGAGAAGGAAATTCAGCCGCGCCAGATCGGCGACGCTGGCGCGCTGGGCATTCATGGCGGCCAGCACCGCCCGACGCACTGGCCGTGGGTAGGGATGCTCGTGGTGCGCCAGCAACTCGAAGCGGGTATCGAAGCCCGCGCCGCTGATCTCGACCAGGGCCACGTTGATACCGTCGGCGGAGGTGCCGCTCATTACCCCGGCAACGATCACAGCACCGCCCCCGCCTTCTGCACCTGGTCGGTGAACTTCTGCATCTGCTGGCGCAGCTTGCGGACCGTCGCGGCGGACGGGCGTGGCGCACTGGTCCTTAATTCCTTCGACCTCTTCTTGAAGGCTAGCACCCGCCGGGCAGCGGCGGCCACCTTGCGGGCAAATCTAGTGTCGTGCTCGGCCTCGCGCACCACCGCCTCGTAGGTTCGCCAGACGTGCGCCTCGTTGTGGCAGACCAGGAACATGTCGGCCCCGGCGCGCAGGGTCTCAACCGCGGCTTCGTCGATGGGCGCCGACGCCTGCACGCCGCCCATCTCGAGATCGTCGGAGACCACCAGACCGCGATAGCCGATCTTGCGGCGCAGGATCTCCGTCATCCATTTAGTTGAGAGCGAGGCCGGGATGCCGCTCTTCGTGACCGCCGGATAGGCCGCGTGCGCCACCATCACAAACGCCATCTCCCGCCGCAGCGTGCGGTAGGGGTAGAGATCCTCAGCCCACAGGCTCTTCCAGGATTTCGAGATTACCGGCAGCATCTGGTGGGTATCGAGATTGGCTTCGCCGAGGCCGGGAAAGTGCTTCCCACAGCCGAGCACCTTGGCTTCGCGCAACCCTTTAAGAAATTCGCGCGCGTAGACGACCGTTTGTTTCGGATCGTCGGAGACGGTGCGCGAGGTGAGCACCGAGCGCGACGCCGCGAAGCTCAGGTCGAGTACAGGCGCGAAATCGGTGTTGAAGCCGAGTGCGCGGACTTCTTCGCCGATCAGGCGGCCGTGGGCGCGGAAGATTTTCTTGTCTTCGGTCCTGGCCACGGCTTCAACCGAAGGAGCGGGTGCGATGACGTTCTTCAGGCGATCGACGGTGCCACCCTCCATATCGACGCAGAGGAACATGGGCGTTTCGACGATTTCGCAGCAGGCGCGCAGTAGCTCCCAGGTCTGGCGCGCGTCGAGGATATTGCGCGCGAACAGGATCACGCCCCCGGGCTGGAGCATCGTCAGCATCTGGAGCAGCCCGGGCGTAGGCTCCGAGCCATCGAAGCCCATGATGATAAGCTGGCCGACTTGGGCGTGGAGGGATTTCATTGTTAATCACACATTCAGCCTTGTCATGCTGAGCGAGCCTCGGCTGCCCCTTCGACTTCGCTCAGGGCAAGTTTTGCCGAGGCGAGTCGAAGCACCCCTACTTTCTCGCGATGATAGGGGTCCTTCGACTCGCACGCCAAAGTCAGGCGCGCTCGCTCAGGATGACAATACTTAAAACTCGTTTGCGGCACAGTCAAAGCTGTTCCCTTCCCAAGAACTCCGCTTCCCGGCCGACGACCGAAGGCCGACGACCCGACGACTCTACTCCATCTGCTTTTTCAGCTCCGCCAGCAGGTTCAGCGCTTCGAGCGGCGTGAGCCCGTTTACGTCCGTCTGCTTGATGCGGTCGACGATCTTCTGCGTCAGCGGAGTGAAGATGGTCAACTGCGCCGCCGGCGGCGCGATCTCATCTGACGCCAGGTGCGCCGTTACCGCGTGCTCGGATTGTTCGTGCTCGGCCAGCACTTCCCGCGCTCGCGAGATTACTTCGTTGGGCAGTCCGGCGAGCTTGGCCACTTCAATGCCATAGCTGCGATCGGCCGAGCCCGGCTCGACCTTGCGCAGGAAGACGATTCCGCCCGCGCCTTCTTTTACTGATACGTGAAAGTTCTTCACTCCCGACAGTCGGCCGGCCAACTCCGTCAGCTCGTGGTAGTGCGTGGCGAACAGGGTCTTCGCCCGGACCCGTGCGTGGAGGTGCTCGACCACCGCCCAGGCCATCGCCAGGCCATCGTAGGTCGCGGTGCCGCGGCCGATCTCGTCGAGCAGGATGAGCGAACGCGGCGTAGCCGTATTGAGGATCGCGGCGGTCTCGGTCATCTCGACCATGAAGGTGGAGCGGCCGCGCGCCAGGTTGTCGCTGGCGCCGATGCGGGTGAAGATGCGGTCCACGATGCCCAGCCGCGCCGTGCGCGCGGGCACAAACGATCCCATTTGTGCGAGCACCACGATCAGCGCCGCCTGCCGCAGATAAGTGGATTTGCCGCCCATGTTGGGACCGGTCAGCACCAGAATATTTTCGGTGGTCGAGTTGAGGAACAGGTCGTTGGGAACGAAGCGGTCATTACTACCCCACCCTTCGCTCGCCAACCCCGCTCGCGAAGGATGGGCCACCCTCAGGTTTGCTTGCTCGATCACTGGATGCCGCCCGGCAAGAATCTCGATGTCGGCGGTGTCGTCGAACTGGGGACGGCAGTAGGCGCGGTTGGCGGCCAGATGCGCGAAGTTGGCCAGCACATCGACCTCCGCCAGGGCCAGCGCCGATTGCCGCATGCGGCGGGCTTCTCCGGCGATGGCGGCGCGCAGCTCGGCGAAGATGCGACGCTCGATTTCGATGATCTTCTCTTGGGCTTCCAGGATCTTGGTCTCGTGTTCTTTCAGTTCCGGCGTGGTGAAGCGCTCGGCATTGACCAGCGTCTGCTTGCGCTCGTAGTCGGCGGGCGCGAGGTGCAGGTTGGGCTTGATGATCTCGATGTAGTAGCCGAAGATGCCGTTGAATTTGACCTTGAGCGAGCCGATGCCGGTGCGCTGGCGCTCGCGTTCTTCGATCTGCGCCAGGTACTGCTTGCTGTTGCGGCTCAGGTCGCGCAGCTCGTCGAGCGCAGCGTCGACGCCTGCGGCGATCACGCCGCCATCGGCGAAGGTCAGCGGAGGCTCGGGGACGAGGGTGCGGTCCATGCGCTCGCGCAGGTCGGGTAGATCGTCGAGCGAAGCGGCGAGCGCCTGCAAGCGCTCTGCCTGGAATCCGGCGAGCGCCGCGCGAACTTCCGGGATTCGTGCCAGCGATGCCGAAAGCGCCAGCAGATCGCGGGGGTTGGCCGTCTCAAGCGTCACGCGGCTGAGCAAGCGCTCGATATCGAGGATGCCGTCGAGTGCGCGGCGCAGCTCTTCGCGCGCGACCATCTCTTTCAACTGAGCTTCGACGGCATCGAGGCGCTGCTCGATCAGGCTGCGGTCGATGGCGGGGCGCAGCATCCAGGAGCGCAGCAGGCGCTTGCCCATGGGGGTAAGCGTCGAGTCCATGCTGCGGAAGAGCGTGACCTCGTCGCCGGAGTTGGCGAACAGCGGCTCGACCAGTTCCAGGTTGCGCACAGTGACGGCGTCGAGCACCAGGCAGTCCTGGCGCTCGTAGAAGCCGATGCGGTCCACGTGCTCGAGGGTGCCGCGCTGGGTGGAGCGGACGTAGTGCAGCATCGCGCCGGCTGCGGTCGCCGCCGCCGGACGGTTCGCCAATCCGAAGCCTTCGAGCGAGAGCACGCCGAAATGGTTTTCGACCAGGGGAATGGCATAGTCGGGCGCGAACATCCAGTCATCGAGCGGCGTCTCGGTAAGGCCGCCATCCGCCTGTCGTTCCCGTTTGCGGTCGAACAAGGGAAGCGACGAAGCGAACAGCAGCTCGCGCGGCCGAAGCTGCTGCAGCTCTTCCCGCACCCGGCGCTCGGCATCTTCGCCGTGAAACTCGGTGGCGCGGAAGTCGCCGGTCGAGAGATCGAGCGCGGCGAAGCCGGCGCGGTCGTCCTGCGTGGCGACCGCGGCCAGAAAGTTGTTCTCCTCCGAGCCCAGCATGGAATCGGCGGCGGTGCCGGGCGTCATGACCCGCGTGACCTCGCGCCGCACCAGCTTCTTGGCCAAGCGCGGGTCTTCCATCTGCTCGCAGATGGCGACCTTGTATCCCTTGCGGATGAGCTTCAGCAGGTAGCTCTCGGCCGCGTGATAGGGCACGCCGCACATCGGCACGGCTATGCCTTTTTCCTTGTTGCGCGAGGTAAGCTTGATCTGCAGTTCGCGCGCGGCCACCACCGCGTCTTCGAAGAACAACTCGTAGAAATCTCCCAGCCGGAAGAACAGCAGGGTGTTGGGATGCTCTTTCTTGATGGCGGCATATTGCCGCATCAGCGGCGTGGAGGGCTCAGTCATTCGCGCGGGGCTTTCGGCGGATTATAACAAAGCAGAAGTCAGTGGCCAGTTGTCAGTTGCCAGTTGTCAGCGAACCCAAACCTGCACCAAGGCGCCGGGTCGACGCCGCCGCGACGAAGGTGTTTTGCTGTAATATCAGTTTCTTGACAGTTGCCTGTCGGTACTTCCGCAACTAGCGACTGACAACTGACAACTGACAACTGGCAACTGACAACGGCTCTTATGGAACTACGCAAAGATCCCATCACACGCTCCTGGGTCATCACCGGTGACGACTCCGATCGCGAACCAGAGGGACGGGAGTCTTGTCCGTACTGTCCGGACGCGGCGCGTGCCCCGCAAGTGATCTCCTCCATGCCGTCGGTGGACGGCGGACCGTGGTCGGCACGGGCGGTGGTGCACCCGCACGCGCTCTACCACATCGAAGGCGAACCGCTGCGCCAGGGCGACGGCCTCTATGACAAGATGCGTCCCGTGGGCGCGCACGAGGTGCTGGTGGAGAACCCGCGCCACGATTGCCATCTCTGGGTGGCTACCGATAGCGAAGTGGCGCAATTCCTGGCGCTCACCGGCCAGCGCATCCAGGACCTGAAGAAGGACCGCCGCTTCAAGTACGTCACCGTGTTCAAGAACCACGGCATCGTGGCCGGCCAGGAAGCCGATCATCCCACCTCGCAGATCACGGCCACCACCTTCGTCCCCCGCCGGGTGCTCTACGAGCTGCGATCCGGCAAGGATTACTTCCTGCAGAAGGAACGCTGCGTGTTCTGCGACATCCTGGCCCAGGAAGAGCAGCAGGGAGTGCGGGTGGTGGAGAGCCGCGGCGACTACATCGCGGTGTGTCCCTATGCGCCGCGCGTGCCCTACGAAACCTGGATCCTGCCCCGCAACCACGAGTCGGCGTTCGAGCGCAGCGTGCAGCGCGGCAGCTCCGCCGGCGAGCTGGGAGCGCTGTTGCGGCGCACGCTGCAGCGCATCCGCAGCATCACCGAGAACTTCCACATGGTGCTGCACAGCTCGCCCAACACCCTGCACCGGTCCGAAGTGCTGGATTACTGGAAGACCATCGACGACGATTATCACTGGCACATCGAGATCCTGCCCATCCTGGAGAAAAAGGCGAAGTCCTACACCTACAAGGAGATTTACTTCACCCCGGTGACCTCGGAGACCGCGGCGGCGCGGCTGCGGGGAGTGAGTATCTCTTAGGCGGCTTTTGGCTTTTAGCTGTTGGCTCTTGATGCCTGCCCAAGCTACAAATACACCACCTGGTGATCCGGGCATCCCGTTTTGGCGGCGTCGTAGAGCGTGAGCAGCAACTGGGTGCCGTAGCGCCCGAGGAAAGACATAGCCCCCACGATCCGCTCCTGCGGCTCCTTTTGCGGAAACAGCGAGTTGCTGATCGCGGCGGCGTGGGCGGCCGTTTCTTCGCTGCGCCGCAACTGGGCGCGGGCGGCGCGCTCGCGCAGGCGGTCGAGCTGGTAGCGGATCTTGGAGCCGGCGTGTTCGGCGGCCTCGACCAGCGTGGGATCCAGGCGCTCCAGCGACGCCCGGATGCCAGTCAGCGAGCCCTCGAGTTGCTGGGCCGCGGCATCGAAGCTGGCGTTGATGTCTCCCGGCAGCGCGCGTTCGGCGATCAGCACCCGCAGGTGTTCCGGATCGCTGAAAGTCTCCGCCGGCGCCAGCCGGTAGCGCTCCAGCAGGCGCTGGATGCGGGGCTCGACCAGGGTCGCGCTCAGGCGCGGCAGGATGGGCGTCACCCGGCCCAGCAGCTCTTCATACACCACCGCCGCCTGCGCGAAGTACGCAATCTCCGCCGGGCCGCCCACATACGCCAGCGTGGGCAGAAGATAATCTTCCACCACCGGGCGCAACAGCACGTTGGCAGTGAACTCCTCGGGACGCTGGCTGATGCGGCGCTGCAACTCCTGCGCGCCGAGCTTCTCGCCCCCGATACTGAAATCGCCGTTGGCGCGATGGATGGGGACGCGGCTGCCGTCCTTCATGGCAAACAGCAGCGTGGATGAAGGCGTCACCTTCACTTGCGCGTGGTAGCCGGCGGCTTCGAGCTCGTGGCTGCGCTCGAGCAGCGCGTCGTCCAGGTCCTTTGCCGCCACGATCGCCGCGCGATACACCGATTCGGCAACCGTGTGCAGCTCAGGGTCGGCGGCGTCGATCAGGATCACGCCGGAATGCCGAAACAGGCGCGAGAACAGCTTGGCGAAGGCGCTGCCCAGGGTCTCGCCCGCGCGGTAGCTCTCGCGCAGGAAACCGGCTACCTCGGAATCGCTGAGCAGGCGCGCCGCTTCCTCGGCCCGCGCCTCGATCTCGGGGCCCAAGCTGACGGCGCTCATGGGCGCGTCCTTGGGACCGCGCGCTTCGGTGGCGAAGGGCGCTAGCGATCCGTCGGCGGCGAGCAGCTTGACGTGGTTCACTTCGGCAAGGTCGTGATCTTCGGTGGCCAGCCAGAAGACGGGCACACACTCCTGGCCGGCATGGGTGAACTCGGTAGCCAGCTTGACGGCGGAGAGCGCTTTGTAGATGGAGAACATCGGCCCGCCGAAGAGCGCCACCTGCTGCCCGGTCACCACCGCCGAGGCGCCGGCACGGAAGCGAGCGATGTTGTCCAGCGTCTCCTGCGAGGCGCCCCAGGCGCGGTTCTGCCGCTCCAGCACCGCCGCCACCCGCTGGCGCCGCGCCGGGTCATAGTGCAGGCGCGCGGCTTCGTCCTTGAGCCAGTCGCGAGAGAGGGGCGAGCGCGGGAAGAATCGGCGGACGTTATCGAACTGGTAAAGATAGTCGAGGAACAAGCGGGTGCTGTGCGGGACCTGCTTGAACGATAGACAGTGAGATTGCACCGCGCCTTCCTTGATCATCAGGGATTAGACGGATCGACCTCGTTTTGGATGTCGCGCCGGCGGGAGCGATGCGGGAAAAATGATGGTTCAGCGAGGAGCAGAACTTCAACGCCGCGGATCGACGCGGCTTGACGCAGATCAGAATATACTTTAGTCCCGCACTGCACCTCGGCGCGACGAGCTTTTATGCGCAGATTCCCGATGGCTGTGATCGCTGCCCTGGTCCTGATGGCTCCAGCTTTCCGCGCCGTAGCGCCGCTTTCGGCCACGGAGCGGAGCGCCAACCTGCGCGGCCTGCCCATGTCGCAGGAGAAGCATCATCACCTGGTCCTGCAAAATCCCTATGTGAACGTCTACGAGGTGGAGATAGGCCCGCGCGACGCTACCCTGCTGCACCAGCACCTGCACGATTACGTTTCCATCGTGTTGGGGGACTGCGACCTCACCAACGCGGTGGCCGGCAAACCGGAAGCCCGCTTGATGCTGCCGGACACCACCGTGGATCACCACCACGGAATGTTCTCCCACATCATTACCAATAACAGCGACACTCCCTGCCGCAAGATCACCATCGAGCTGGAGCGCCCGCAGGGCGAGATCAGCGAGTTCTTTCCCTCGATCAACCAGGCGCTGGCGTCCGGCGGCCCCGATAGCGCCGGCATGGTGGGTGTGCTTGAGAGCGAGGAGATGCGGCTGACGGCCACGAGCGTGGCCTCCGGAGCGTCATGGTCGCCGGCGCACGACGAACGCGACCGCCTGGTGGTGATGATCGACAAGATCCACGACATCTCCGGACCGAAAGAACATAACTCGACATTCCCCGCCGGCATGCTGGCCTGGGTGCCCGCCGGCAAGAGTTGGAGCGTGGCCAATCCATCCGTCCAGCCGATGAAGCTGGTGGTCGTGGAGTTCAAGGACAGTCCGCGGCGTTAAGCCGGAGAACGGGAGGACAGGGATGAAAATCCTCACCCCGATCGTCACGGTGGTTTTTCTATTCCGCATTGTGGCGCTGGCCCAGGACACCAAGCCTCCCGAGCCCGCTTCCACCCTCACCGCACGAACTGAATTGGTGCTTGTGCCCACTCTGGTGCGGGAAAAATCCGGGGCGGCCATCACGGGCCTGACCAAGGACGATTTCACGTTGCAGGAGAACGGAGCGGAGCAGAAGATCGCCGCCTTCGAAGAGATCAAGACCTCTGCCGTCCGGCAACAACGGCAAGCGCTGCCCGCGGGCGAGTTCAGCAACTACCTGGTGAACGCGCCTGTGCCCCGGCGCGTGACCATCATCGTGATGGATTCAATCAACACCCAGTTCTCCGACCGGTCCTACGCGCGCGAGCACATCCTGAAATTTCTCGGCGAGATTGCGGGCAGCAATGAACCCATCGCACTCTTGCAATTGCACCGCGGGGGTGTGCGCGTGATCCACGACTTCACCACCGATCCGGCGGTTCTGGCCGAGGCGCTGCGCCGGTTCCAGCAGGGGAACGAAGCGCCCGTGGCAGACACCGGGGAGAGCCTCCCCGATCCCGACGCGATAGCTGCATCCCTGGCGCTCAACAAGGAATCCCAGCGGGTCGTCCAATTGCTGCGGGACATGGAGCAGGGCTTCCTGGCCACCCAGCGCATGCTGGCTGCCCAAGTGACCCTGGATGGCATGCAGCAGATTGCTCGCGCATACGCCGCCATCCCGGGACGCAAATCGCTGATCTGGGCGTCGGGAGGATTTCCTTTCTCGATTGACGACCTGTCACGCCTGATTGCTGGCGAGACGCCTTTGCGCCCTGGCTACTTGAGTGACATTCTTCCCATATACGAAAAGACGTGGCGGGCGCTGAACGATGCCAACATCGTGCTGTACCCGGTGGATGTGCGCGGGCTGGTGACGCTTGGCGTGGGCGCGGAGCGCCACGTTACGGCGACCGGCCTCAAGCGTGAAAACATGCGCATCGATTCGATGCACATGGACACCCTGGCTACCTTTAACCAGTTCGCCGACATGACTGGCGGCAAGGCCTACTTCAACACCAACGACCTGACGCACGCCTTCCACGATGCCGTGGACGACTCCGTCTCCTACTACATGATCGGCTTCTATCTTGCGCCCGACGACCGCAAGCCGGGCTGGCGCAAGCTGCAAGTCAAGGTCAAGCCGCAGCACGCTCAGGTGCGTTCGCGCAGCGGCTTTTACGTCATGCCCGAGGAGAAGGACAAGGCAAAGTCCACGCAAAGCGACATCGCTCTGGCCTTGAGTTCGCCCCTCGACTTCACTTCCGTGCCGCTGCTGGCGCGCTGGAAAGAAACCACGCCCAACGGAGACAAAAAGCGCGCTGCCTTCGAGACTCGTTCTTCCGGCCGATGCCGCGCTGGTGGCCGAATCCGACCAGAACCACCTCAACATCGATTTCGCTGCTGCCGCCCGCGAGCCCGCCGGCAAGGTGGTCGCCACCAACGGGCGCACCCTGGATGCCCATCTGAAGCCGGAGTCCCTGCAGCAGATCCGCTCCAGCGGCATCACCTATAAAGGAGCGCTCGAACTTGCTCCCGGCGAGTACAGCGTGCGCTTTGTGGTGCGCGACAACCTCACGGGGCGGCTGGGTTCGGTCACCGCGCCTTTGAGGGTTCAATAGTTCGCGGCGGCCTCGGGGGAGTGGCCGCGCTTGTAGATCAAGGTGGTGCGCTCGAACTCCATCACCTGTTTGCCATCCTGATTGAAGCCGCGGGTGTGCACGGTGACGATGCCTTCGCCCGGACGGCTCTTCGATTCCCGCTTGGCGATCACCTTGGATTCGGCGTACAGCGTGTCTCCGGCAAAGACGGGATGGGTGCACTTGACCTTGTCCCAGCCGAGATTGGCCACCACCTTGGCGCTCACGCTGTGCACGCTCATTCCCGTAAGGATCGAGAAGGTGAGAGTGCTGTCGACCAGGCACTTCTTCCACTCGGTGTGAGCGGCGTAAGCGGCGTCGAAGTGGAGCTGCTGCGAGTTCATGGTCAGCAGACAGCTCCAGATGTTGTCGGTCTCGGTGATGGTCCGCCCGGGACGATGCTCGAAGACGTTGCCGATCTCCAGCTCTTCGTAGTAGAGGCCGTAGGTCTCGCGGTAACGCTTCTGCCCCACCTTCTTGTACATGGGAATGAGTTTCTTCATGAGCCACTCCTGATTAGCGTGGCAATGGTACCAAGTACTCGGTACTCGGTACTATCCCGTGCTATGCTGCGCCCAAAGGCGAGGGTCAAGCGTGCTGCGCGAGCTGCGAGTCGAGAACTACGCCGTCATTGACAATGTGGCTGTCGAATTTGCGCCGGGGCTGAACCTGCTGACGGGCGAGACCGGGGCGGGGAAGTCCATCCTAATCGACGCCCTGGCGCTGCTGCTGGGTGAAAAGTCGTCGTCCGAGATGGTCCGGCACGGGGCAGAGAAGGCGGTGGTGTCGGCGGTGTTCGAGGCCGAGGGCGCGGCGGTGAAGGTGCTTGACGCCAACGGCATCGACGCTGCCGAGGGCGAGATCATCCTGCGGCGGGAGATCGCAGCCGGCGGCAAGAACCGCGTGTTCGTCAACAACCAGCCGGCCACGGTAGCGGTGCTGAAGCTGCTGGCGCCGTTGCTCGCGGCAGTGCATGCGCAGATGGAATCGCTGCTGGCCTTCGACGGGGACGCGCGATTGGGGTTGCTCGACGCCTTCGCTGGCGTCGAGACGGACTCCACCGAGCAGGCGTACGCGAAGTGGCGCGGACTGCGGGAGCGGATCGCCGAGCTCGAGCGCGATGAGCAGGACCGCCTGCGGCTGGTGGACCTGTGGAGCTTCCAAAAGAAAGAGATTGAGCAGGCCCAGCTCGCGCCGGGCGAAGACGAGCATCTCGAAGCCGAGAAGCGCGTGCTGGCCAACTCCGAGAAGATCTATGCCGCGGCCATGGGCGCCTATGACGCCCTGTACGAGGGCAACGCGGCGGCGGCCACCTCGCTGCGCACGGCGGCGCGGCATCTGGAAGAACTGTCGCGATACGACCCAAAATTCCAGGAGGCGCTGGCGGCGGTGGAGTCGGCGCGGCTCGCGGTCGAGGACGTTGCCATCATGGTGCGCGATTACGGCGAGCGCGTGGAGGCGTCGCCGGAGCGGCTGGAGAAAGTTGAAGACCGGCTGGCGCTGCTCGACCGAATGAAGCGCAAGTACGGCGCGACGCTGGCGGAGATCATCAGCTACGGGGAAGAAGTTGCGCGCAAGCTGGACGAAGTCGAGAACCGCGACGAGGTCCTCAAGAAACTGCGGCAGGAGCTGGCGGCGGCGGGCGGCGAGTATCTGGAGGCGGCGCGGGCGCTCTCCCGCAAGCGCTACCAGGCGGCGCGCAAGCTCGAGAAGCTGGTGGAGACGGAACTGGAAGAACTGGCCATGAAGGGCCGCTTCAAGGCCGAGGTCAGCGGCTCGGATGAGCCGGAGAACTGGTCGGCGGCCGGCTTCGATCGCGTGGCCTACCTGATTGCCACTAACCCCGGCGAGCCGCTGCGTCCGGCGGAACAGATCGCCTCCGGCGGCGAACTGTCGCGGGTAATGCTGGCGCTGAAGGTGAGCGTAGAGAGCGGGGCCGGCGCGAAACAACGTCGCGAACGCACGCTGGTGTTCGATGAGATCGATACCGGCATTGGCGGGCGCGCGGCGGAGGCCGTGGGCAAGAAGCTGCGGGCGCTGGCGCGGGCGCATCAGGTGGTGTGCATCACCCACCTGCCGCAGATCGCGGCCTTCGCCGACCATCATTATCTGATCGAGAAGCGGGAAGCGGGCGGACGTTCGCGCACCACGGTGCGGCGCCTCGACGATGCCGAACGCCGCGAGGAGATCGCGCGCATGCTGAGCGGTGCGCGATTGACCGAGACCTCGAGGAAGCATGCGGAGGCGATGCTAAGCCGCCGCGGCTAACGTAGCATTTGTGGGTTCGGGCGCGGAGCCAATCCTCACACGCAAGGCTATGCCAACTAAGCTAACTTCGGCGCAGCTCAAGATCATCGCCATCGCCGTGGCGGTGGCGGCGTTGTCGCTCGGCATCAGCCTAAAGTACTTCCGGCGTACCTTCCCGGAAGCCAGCCTTGACCTTCGCGTGGGTCGCGGGGAGTCGGAGGCCATCGCGCTGAAGTTTCTGACCGACCGCGGCTTGCGGCTGGAGGGCTATCGTCACACCGCCGTCTTCACTTATGACGATGAGGCAAAGCTCTACCTGGAGCGAACCCTCGGCCTGGAGCGCATGAATCAACTGACGGCGGGTCCCGTCCACCTGTGGCGTTGGTCGCATCGCTGGTTCAAACCGCAACAGGAAGAGGAATTCGATGTCGACGTGACTCCGGCGGGGCCCGTGGCCCGATTCAACCACTTGCGGCCGGAAAGCCAGCCCGGGAAGAATCTTGACGCCGCCAGCGCGCGCGCCATTGCGGAAGCTTTCCTGATTCACACCGTACATCGCGATATGAGCGACCTGGAGTTTCTGGAATCAGAGAGCAACCGGCGTCCCGCCCGCACCGATTACAGCTTTACCTGGAAACAAAATAGCGTGGACCTGGGGGAAGGAAGTTTGCGCATCGCGGTCGGGATCGATGGCGACCAGGTCTCTTCTTATGCGGAGTTCGTCCGGGTTCCCGAACAATGGAGCCGCGACTACGAAAAACTCCGCTCGCGCAATAGTTCGGCGCAGATGGTCGACGAGGTGTTCTTCTTTCTCCTGACCGCCGCGATGGTAGTGATGTTGATCGTGCGCCTGCGGGAGCATGACGTACCGGTGCGGACCGCCTCCGGTTTCGCCGTGGTGGGGGCGATCCTGTATTTCCTGAGCCAAGTCAATACCTTTCCGCTTGCCGAATCCTCCTATCGCACCACCGACTCTTATCCCAGCTTCGTAGCGCGATACTTTACCTTCAGCACCCTGGCCGCTCTGGGTGTGGCGGCGTTCATCTTTTTCCTGGTGGCCGCGGCGGAGCCGGAATACCGGCAATCATTTCCCGGCATGATCTCGCTGCGGCGCTACTTCAGTTGGAAGGGCCTGCGCACCAGGTCATTTTTTATGGCCAGCGTGGCCGGGATCGCACTCGCATTCTTTTTCTTTGGGTATCAGACCCTGTTCTATTTTTTCGCCAATAAACTCGGCGCCTGGGCGCCCTCGGACATCCCCTTCACGAACCAACTCAATACGCGGATTCCCTGGATGTCGGTGCTGTTCATGGGATTTTTCCCCGCCGTCTCCGAGGAGATTCAATTCCGGGCCTTTGCCATCCCCTTCCTCGCCAAGTTCGTGCGCTCCTTGCCGATAGCGATCGTTCTGGCGGCATTCAACTGGGGATTTCTTCACTCCGCGTATCCGAATCAGCCGTTTTACATCCGCGGACTCGAAGTCGGCATCGGCGGGATCCTGATCGGTCTGGTGATGTTGCGCTTCGGCATCCTCGCTACGCTCATCTGGCACTATTCCGTGGACGCCCTCTATTCGGCGTTTCTGCTGCTGCGCTCGCCCAATCACTACCTGATGATCTCGGGAGCGATCACAGGCGGGATCATGCTGATCCCATTGGCGGTGGCGCTGGTTTCGTACCTGCGCACGGGCGCCTTCGAGGACGAGTCGGCGCTCAGCAACGCGGCAGAAGGCATTCCACGCCTACCGCCTACTGCAGAACCCGCAACCGTCCTCCCGGAGCTCACCTACCAACCGCTCAGCCATGGACGTGTAGTGCTGGCAGGCGTCCTGACCGCCATCTTTGTTGCCGTGGGTTTTATCCCCGTCTACCGCTTCGGGGAGGAGGTCAAGGTGGGGATGACGGCCCAGGAAGCGGTCCGAGCCGCCGACGCCTACCTGCGAAAACAGGGAATCGACCCAGCCAAGTATCACCATGTTCCCCATCTCCTCAGCAATGTGCAACCGCTTGCGGTCCGCTACCTGATCGAGCATGTCACCCTCAAGCAGGCGGATCAGATCTATCGCCGAGCCACCCAGATGGTCTGCTGGGAGGTTCGTTACTTCCGCCCTCTCGAGATCGAGGAGCACCGCGTCTCCTTCGATGCCAGCCAGGGTGCTTTCGTGGACCATCGGCTGACGCTCGACGAAAATGCTCCCGGAGCATCGCTGGCCCCTGATGAGGCTCGCGCGCTCGCGGAAAAAGCGCTGGCGGAACATGGTTACCGGCTGGCCGAATTCGAGCTGCAGGATTCCCGTGGGGAAAAGCGCAAGGCGCGCGAAGACTACACCTTTGTGTGGCAAGCCAAGCCGGGAGACCCGCGTAATGTCGGCGAGGAAAAATACCGCGTCCAGGTAAACCTTGCCGGCAACGAAGTGGTGAGCGTCTCGGATCGCTTCAAGCTGCCAGAGGACTGGGTACGCCAGCGGCAAAAAAGCGGCCTGGCCAACTCCATCCTGGGCGCGGTTGGGGCGTTACTGGGCGTAATCATCCTTGTGCGAGTGATCATTCTTTTTGTGGCGCAAGTGCGTCGCGGCCCGCTGCCGTGGCGCACCGCGTCCCTGGTCGGCGCGGCAATGGCCGCTCTGGTTGTTTTTTCCGAACTGAATGCTTTGCCGACGGCCGAACAGGCTTATTCCACCTCGATCGCACTCGGGACCTTCTGGCTTCTGCGTGGCACAACTCTTATACTGGGGCCGATTGCGGCAGGCCTGGCGACGTGGCTTCTGGTGGCATTTGCGTTGAGCCTGTTTCCTGAAGGGCAGCGCCTGCTGCGACGGCCGGGCACACGCGCCTGGCGCAAGGATGCGACGATCGCTGTCATTCTGACCCTGGCGATGACGGCCGCATTCGAGAAGCTCGGAGCTATCCTGACCTCATATTGGCCAGCGTACTTTCCGCCGCATATCGATCTGTTCCCCAGCCATCTGGACACTTGGTCGCCGGCACTGGCGTTTCTGCTGTCGGCGGTCCGAGGCGCGGTGCTGGCCACGGCCGGGGTGGCAATGCTGATCGCGGTATTCAAGTCCGGCTGGTCCCGCCGGGCATGGTGGATTTGGGTGGCGTCGTTGCTGCTGCTGGTTGCGCTGGGTCCTGCCAACGCCCACTCGGTTCGCGAGTTCCTGGCGGACTGGATATACACGGCCATCTCATTCGCCATCCCTGTCTGGATGGTAGCTACCTTCTTCCGCGACAACGCCCTGGCGTATCTCGCCGCAATATTCTGTGTAAGCGTGGCGGAACCGGTCGTAGGACTGCTATCCCAGGCCGCCAGAATCTATCAGTGGAACGGGCTTTTGCTGGGCGGGCTGTCGTTGGCCATTCTCGGATGGCTGCTGCTTCCCGGCAAATCGGCAGCCGCGCCTGAAACCAGTGCTCCGGTCTGATGCAGATATGCCAGCTCGCCGGCACCGCTAGTGGCTTAGGCCTTCCAGTTCGTCGGCCAGCTTGCCGGCGCCATAGAGTTTGCGCAGGGCCTCGATCATGGCCGCGCTGTGGACCGCGACCGCACGGTTGGTTTCTTCGTCGTAGACGAAATCTCCGGCCAGCGATTCGATGTTGCCGTCGAAGATCAGTCCCACCAGCTCCGCGTTTTTGTTGATTACCGGAGAGCCTGAATTGCCGCCCACTATGTCGCAGGTGCTGACGAAGTCGAATGGCGTGGCAAGGTCCAATTTTTTGATTCCCTCGCTATAGCGGGCAGGCAGATTAAAAGGCGGGACAAGATCGAAGCTGTTGGCGCGGTCGTAGAGGCCATAAAACGTCGTCTTGTAGGGCGCCTTGGTGCCGTTCATGGGGTAGCCCTTTACGGTCCCGTAGGAAAGGCGGGGAGTGAAAGTAGCGTCCGGATAAGTGGACTTTCCGTAAGCCAGGAAGCGCGCTTTGCCGAGTTTCTCGCCGGCCGACTGCTCGACGCTCTGCACGTTCTCTTCAAACCACTTGGTCATGGCGCGGGACAGCGGATCGATCTTGCGCGCCAGCACGATCATGGGATCGTTGGACGCCGCCACCGCTGCCTCGCCGCCTTCCAGCAGCGCTTTTCGCACTTTGGGGTCAGCCAGTCGCGTTCCTTTGACAACCTCCGCGGCGAGGGCTTCCGGCGTGCGGCCGTCCAGGACGGTCTTGACAAACTCGTCTTCAGCGCCCAATTCCTTTGCCGACTCCGCCAATCCGCCGCTCAGGCGCGCCTGCTCCATCTCCGGATAAATGGGCGCGGGCGAGAGCAGACGATAACGCAGCGACTCCAGTTGTGCGTCGTGGAACCCGGACAGGCGCTCGCCGTCCGGCTTCTTGATCTCCGCCACATATTGCACGATCGTCAGCGCCAGGCTGGCAAGCTCAGAATCCAGCCGCCGGAAGATCAGCTTTTTCGTCATGGGCGCGGTTTTGGCTTCGGCCGCGGCGATCGCATTCCAGGCGCCGCCGAACTCAGACTGCCACACGGGGTTCGATGCCACCAGCTTGCGAAATTGGTCTTCTTCCGCCTGCTTCTTGGCGATCACGCGCTTATCGAGCAGCGCCTCGTAGGTGCCCTGATAGGCTTTCAGGGAATTCTCCAGGTTCAAGATCAGGTCTTCCGCCTGGCGCGCCTGCTCGGCTCCTCTGGCGGCATACTGGTGCAGCGTCTGGAGACGGTTCTTGAGCAATTCCAAGATCAGCGGTATCTGAACGTCGCGCTCCTCTAAGAGCTGCGCCATGGTATCCAATCGCGACGTCGAGCCCGGATTCCCGGAGACGAAGACCAGTTCGCCGTTAGCCGCACCTTTGGCGTTCCACTTGAGGTAATTCGTGGTCTCCAGGGGCTTGCCATTCTCATAGACGCGGAACAGCGCCATGTCCAGGTCATAGCGCGGATAGGTGAAGTTGTCGAAGTCGCCGCCGAAGTAGGCAATCTGCTGCTCCGGGGCAAAGACGATGCGCACGTCGGTGTACTTCTTGTAGCGATAGAGCCAGCACTCGGCGCCCTGGTACAGGGTAACGACATCGGAGCGCAGCCCGGTTTTCTGCTCGCTCTGGCGCGTGATGCGCGAACACGTCTTTGCGCACCGCCAGCGCCTTCTGCGGGTCGGCGATGCCTTTAACGGCGCTCTGGACGCGAGCGGTCACGTCCTCCATCGAGATGAGAACGTTCACCTCCAGGTCCGGCGACTTCAACTCCTGATCCGGAGTGGCCGCGTAAAAGCCGTCGCGGGCGTAGTTGTGCTCCGCCGTAGAATCCTTTTGCAGTTGTCCGATGGCCACGTGATGATTGGTCAGCAGCAAGCCGTGCGGGCTGACGAACGATCCGGAACCGCCGTTGTTCAGACGGACGCTGGAAAGCCGGACGTGGTCCAGCCACTGCGGCGTCGCGGTGAATCCGTAGCGCTCGCGCAGCAGCTTGTTGGGAGGATTATCGAAGGTCCACATGCCTTCGTCGGCAGGCGCAGGGCTTCCCAGCAGGAAGCAGCAGAGAGCGCAAAGCAGGAGATAACGCCTATAAGGTCGCATGAGGCAAGGCCTCCAGAGGCGGGTTGATTATAGCGAGGCCGTACGGGGCATGGTCTGGCCCACACCGGCGCGGACGAGACGCCCCTTCGACCGCGCTCAGGGCAGGCTCTCGCGACAGCCGGCCAGAGGCCGGCGCTACTTGGCAGACCCGCCTCGCGCCTGCCCCACATCCGTTTATCTTCTGGTACCTACCGTAGGATGCTAATTGTTTACCTTTCAGGAGTTTACGTTGACCCCGGCATCCAATTGAGCTAATTTTGCACCTTAATCAATAGGCGGGCTAAAGGGATATAGATATACTGGATAAAACCCTGATGAAATCTACAGAAGACGGTAAGACCCTCCTCTTGCTGAAACCCCGGGGATTCTGCGCCGGGGTGGTGCGTGCCATCGACATTGTGCGCATCGCGCTCGAGGCCTTCGGCCCTCCTATTTACGTCCGTAAGGAGATCGTCCACAACCGCTACGTGGTGGAAGAACTGCAGGCCAAGGGCGCGGTGTTCGTGGACAGCGTGGAGGAAGTCCCAAAAGGGGAGCGGGTAATCTATAGCGCGCACGGGGTTTCACCCGAGGTGCGCGAGGCCAGCGAGCGGCGCCGGCTGCGGGTGATCGACGCCACCTGTCCGCTGGTGACCAAGGTGCACGTGGAGGCGGTGCGCTTTGCCAAGGACAATTTCAGCATCATCCTGATCGGCCATCGCGACCACGACGAGGTGATCGGTACCCTGGGCGAGGCGCCGGCGGTCACACAGGTAATCAGCAGTCCGGAGGAAGTCGGACAGTTGACCGTCCCCGATCCCGAGCGCGTGGCCTACACCACCCAGACCACGCTCAGCCTGGAAGAGACCAAGGACGTGATCGCCGCCCTGCGTAAAAGATTCCCCAGCATTCACGGCCCGGCGGCGCAGGACATCTGTTATGCCACCGAGAACCGCCAGGTTGCGGTGAAGCAGGTGGCCGGGGGCGCAGACCTGCTGCTGGTGGTCGGTTCGGACAACAGTTCCAATTCCAACCGGCTGGTGGAAGTGGCGCGCAAGCAGGGAACCTCCGCCTACCTGATCGAGAACTACCGGTCGATCCGGCCAGAATGGCTGGAGGGCATCGGCACGGTAGCGTTGACGGCCGGTGCTTCGGCGCCGGAGTGCCTGGTGCAAGAAGCGGTATCGTTCCTCACGCAGTCCGGTTTCACCAACCTCCAGGAAGTGGAAGTGATGCCCGAAAACGTGCGCTTCGGTCTGCCTCCGGAGATTGTGGAAACCATCTCCCCCGTTACTACGGCTGCGGAGTAACCGATGGACAACGCCGGCGACAGTCGTCGCCACATCCCGACGGCCCCCATGGCGCAGAGCAGCGAACTCAGCCCTGCGCCCAGCGGAGGCCCGTCGCTGCTGTTCGGGAAGCTCGACGACATGGTGAGCCGCGTGGCCGCCGCCGCCGATGCCGCCCGCCGCTTCCTCTTCTCCCAACAGCATGAGGAAGGCTACTGGTGCGGCGAACTGGAAGCCGATACCACGCTCGAATCCGACTACATTCTGCTGCACACGCTGCTGGGGACGGGCAATCCCGAGCGCATCCGCAAGGCCGCCAATTACATCCTGCGTCACCAGAACCAGGACGGCGGCTGGGGCATCTACCTGGGCGGGCCGTCGAACATCAGCGCCTCGGTGAAGGCCTACTTCGGGCTGAAGCTGGCGGGATACACGGCTGGCCATCCCGTGCTCCAGAAGGCGCGCAAGAAAATCCTGGAGCTGGGCGGGGTCACCCAGGTCAACACCTTCACCAAAATCTATCTCTGCTTCTTCGGGCAGTATGACTACATGGCAGTGCCGGCGGTGCCGCCGGAGATCGTGCTCTTTCCCAACTGGTTCTGGTTCAACATCTACGAGATTTCCTCGTGGTCACGCGGCATCCTAGTCCCGCTAGCCATCGCCTATGCCAAGAAGCCGTTCAAGAAGATCCCGCCGGAGATGGGCGTGGAGGAGCTGTTCCTGCACGGCAAAAGCAAGAAGCACATGCGCCTGCCCTGGGCCAAAAAGCTGGTGAGCTGGCGCAACTTCTTCCTGGTGTTGGACCGGGTGACGCACTGGCTGGAGGCGGTGCACATCCGGCCGCTGCGGTCGATCGCCATCCGCTCCGCCGAGCGGTGGATCCTGGAGCGCTTCGAGGGCAGCGACGGCTTAGCCGCCATCTATCCCGCAATGATGAACTCCATTATCGCCCTGCGCTGCCTGGGTTATTCGCTCGATGACCCGCAGATGATCCGCGCGATGGATGAGTTCGAGGCCCTCGGCATCGAGGAAGAAGACACCTTCCGCATGCAGCCCTGTAAGTCTCCGGTGTGGGACACCGCCTATGCGCTGTTCGCGCTGGGCGAAAGTGGAGTCCGCCGCAGCGAGCCGCGCCTGGTAGCCGCCGCCGACTGGATGCTGCGCAAGCAGGTCACCCGCACCGGCGACTGGGCGGTCAAGAACTGGAGGGCCAACCCCGCCGGCTGGTACTTCGAGTTTAACAATGAGTTCTATCCCGACGTGGACGACACCGCCATGGTGCTGCTGGCGCTGGGACAGATGGACCATCCCGACGAAGGCTACCTGCACAAGTCGGTGGAGCGCGCCAAGGAATGGGTGCTCTCCATGCAGTGCAAGAACGGCGGTTGGGCTTCGTTCGACAAGAACAACAACCGCATGGTGTTCCAGTACGTGCCCTTTGCCGATCACAACGCTATGCTCGATCCGGCGACGGTGGACATCACCGGCCGGGTGCTGGAGATGCTGGCGGCCTCGGGCGGCACGCGGCAGCGCGCAGTGGTGAAGCGCGCCATCAAGTTCATCAAGCAGCAACAGGAGCCCGACGGCTCGTGGTTCGGGCGCTGGGGCGTCAACTACATTTATGGCACCATGCAGGTGCTGCGCGGGCTGCGGGCCATCGGTGAAGACACGCACGAAGCCTACATCCAGCAGGCGGCAGAGTGGCTGCGCATGGTGCAGAACTCCGACGGCGGCTGGGGGGAGACATGCGAATCCTACGACGATCCCAACCAGAAGGGCGTGGGACCGAGCACGGCGTCGCAAACCGCGTGGGCGGTGCTGGGATTGCTGGCCGCCGGCGACACGCGCAGTGATTCGCTCGCACGCGGCATCGCTTTCCTGTTGCGCACGCAGGGTAAGAACGGGAACTGGGAGGAGCCGTATTGCACGGGCACCGGTTTCCCACGAGTGTTCTATTTGAAGTATCACCTCTACCGGACGTACTTCCCGCTGCTGGCGTTGACCAGCTATGCGAAGGCGATGGCGGAGGCGGAACGGGAAATGGTGGCGAGGTGATTAGCGGCTTCACAGAGGCTGTCATGCTGAGCGAGTGCGGGCCGCTTTTGCCCGCACCAGTCGAAGTTGAGGCGCCTAAGCGGGCGTCTGAGCCCGCTGCCGAAATCCCGAGCGCAGCGAGGGACCTCGGAGGACAATCCGAATAGGGGTCCTTCGACTCGCGCGCCAAAGACCGGCGCGCTCGCTCAGGATGACATTAGGGGAGGATCATGGCAGTACCGCTTTCGCAGATGTGGACGGTGGGCAGCTACGTCGTCCGGCAAAAACTGAAGGGCCGCAAGCGCTATCCGCTGGTTCTGATGCTGGAGCCGTTGTTCCGCTGCAACCTGGCGTGCGCCGGCTGCGGCAAGATCCAGTATCCCGGCCACGTCCTGAAGATGCAGC
The DNA here is from genome assembly GCA_963808725.1 of uncultured Acidobacteriota bacterium. GTDB lineage: Bacteria > Acidobacteriota > Terriglobia > Terriglobales > Acidobacteriaceae > JAHFUA01. The sequence continues at coordinate 1,147,222 of CAWEGO010000001.1, forward strand.
TTACGCCGGAAGAGTGCTTCCGCGCGGCCGAGGAGTGCGGCGCGCCCACGGTCGCCATTCCGGGCGGCGAGCCGCTGCTGCATCCCGAGATCGGGGAGATCGTCGCCGGCCTGGTTGCGCGCAGGAAATACATTTATCTGTGCACCAACGCACTCTTGCTCCAGCAAAAAATCGACCTGTTCACGCCCAGCAAGTACCTGACCTTCTCCGTGCACCTCGACGGCCAGCGCGAGCACCACGATTTTTCCGTCTGCCTCGAGGGCGGCTACGAGCTGGCGGTGAACGGGATTAAAGAGGCACTGCGTCGCGGCTTCCGCGTGACCACCAACACCACGCTCTTCGACGGCGCCGATCCCAGGAGCGTACGCGCCTTCTTCGACGAGATGATGGAGCTCGGCATCGAGGGCATGATGCTCTCGCCCGGTTACTCCTACGAGAAAGCTCCCGACCAGCACCATTTCCTCGGCCGCGCGCGCACCCGCCGGTTGTTCCGAGCGATCCTCGCCAACCGTAAGGCGACTTGGCGCTTCAACATGTCGCCGCTGTTCCTCGAGTTCCTGATGGGCAAGCGCGATTATCCCTGCACTGCGTGGGGCATGCCCACCTATAACGTTTTCGGATGGCAAAAGCCGTGTTACCTGCTGCAGGACGGCTATGCCGATTCGTTCCAGGAACTGCTCGCGAGCACGGAGTGGGATCACTATGGCACCGAGTCCGGCAATCCCAAGTGCGCCAATTGCATGGTGCACAGCGGTTACGAAGCGTCGGCGGTGAACGATACCTTCGGCTCGCTGCGCGGCATTTGGGAGACGGCACGCGCCACCTTCAGCCGCTATCGCGATCCCGACGCGCTGCGCTTGCTCGATGAGCCGGTGCAGCCGGTGCACGCCATCAATCCGCTGGTGCAGCTCGAGACCGAGACGCCGCAGGAGGCGCACCGGTGAGCGGGCGCGAGGCAGGACGGGATACCCCGCATAATCCGGACACGCTGGAAGTTGTTCCTGCCGCCGAGCGCGACGAGCTGGAAGGCTGGGTGCCAGACCTGGCCGGCGAAGAAGAGCTGCGGCAGGCGCTAGAGCAGGCGTTTGGATATCGCGGCGACGTGCTGATAACGCGCAAGGACGGGTCGAAGGTTGAAGGCTATGTCTTCGACCGGCGGACGGGACGCACGCTCGCCGATTCCGCGGTGCGCGTGCTGCCGAAAGCTGGCGGCGCCAAGCTCTCCATTCCCTATGCCGACATTGCGGGCCTCGCCTTCACCGGCCGTGACATGGCCGCGGGCAAGAGCTGGGAAAACTGGGTGCGGCAGTACTGGAAGCGCCGCGCCGCGGGCGAGAAGAACATTTCGCTCCAACCGGAGCGTTTGGAATGAAACTCAGTTGAAGGTTTTCGTCACAGGCGCTACCGGCTTCGTGGGAAGCCACGTAGCGCGCGTTCTTTCTCAACAGGGCGCGGAGCTGCGGTTGCTGGTCCGGGCGGCCAGCCGCACCGAGAACCTCGAGGGCCTCAGGGCCGAACGCGTGACTGGCGATCTGTGCGATGCGGAGGTACTGCGCCAGGGGATGTCGGGCTGCGAGCTGGTATTCCACGTCGCCGCCGACTACCGGCTGTGGGCGCCCGATCCGCGCGAGATCTACCGCGCCAACGTCGAGGGCACGCGCACCGTGCTCGAAGCGGCGCGCGCCGCTGGCGTGCGGCGCGTGGTGCACACGTCTAGCGTCGGTACCATCGGCTTCCGTACTAATGGCCGTCCGGCGGATGAAGACTCGCCAGTCTCGCTCGCCGACATGATCGGCGCCTACAAGCGCTCGAAGTTCATGGCCGAGCAGGTGGCAATGGAAGCCGCGCGCGCTGGAATGGACGTCGTGATCGTGAATCCGACCACGCCGGTCGGTGAGCAGGACATCAAGCCCACGCCCACCGGCCGCGTGATCGTGGACTTCCTCAAGCGGAAGTTTCCGGCCTACGTGGAGACGGGGTTGAACCTGGTGGATGTTGGCGAGTGCGCACATGGACACGTGGCGGCGGCGGAGAAGGGCCGCAGCGGCGAGCGCTACATCTTGGGCGGCGAGGACCTGACGCTCAAGCAGATCCTCGACCGGCTGGCGGCGATTACCGGGCTGCCCTCGCCCAAGGTGAAGCTGCCGTATGCGGTGGCGTTGGCAGCGGGTGCCGTGGACACGCTGTTTACCGGAGTGCTGCGCGAGCGCGAGCCGCGGGTGACGCTGGATTCGGTGCGCATGGGTCGCAAGAAGATGTTCGCGTCGTCGGCCAAGGCGGAGCACGAACTGGGTTGGAAGCTGGTCGCAGTGGACGATGCGCTGCGGCGCGCGGTGGAGTGGTTCCGGGCGCATGGCTATGCGTAGAGTCTCCGCGTCAGCGGATTTTAGGGCACGGCAGATTGGGAGAGGGCACGGGGCTTTAGCTGTGCCGCTAAGGTTCGTTCAAGATGCGGGCTTTAGCCCCTGAGGGAAACGTGGTCGGGATCGTCACCGCAATGGCTACGGAAGTCTGGCCGCTGATAAGGGATTGGAAGAAAAATCCCCACCCTTTTCAGCCAAGGATGGGGCACCCTTCAGATTTTTTTGTGAGCGCCGATGCCGTGCTGCTGTGCGGAGGGATCGGGTACGAAGCCGGGAAGCGCGCCGCGGAAGCGGTGATCGAGAATGCAAAGCCGTCGTTGCTGATCGCCACGGGCCTGGCTGGCGGATTGAAGCCGGAGTGGACGCTGGGGCGGACCATGGTCGCGGCGGAAGTGCTGGACGAGGCCACGGGACGGCGATTCAAGACCGCGTACGGCGAGGGAACCGTGGTCAGTTCGCGCGAGATCGCGTGCGCGCCGAAAAAGCGAGAACTGGCGTTGCGCTTCGCCGCCGACCTGGTGGATATGGAAGGCGCAGCGGTGGCCGAGGTCGCAGAGGCGCACGGGCTGCCGTTTCTGGCGGTGAAGGCGGTTTCGGACGAGATGAATTTCGAGCTGCCGCCGCTGCAGGAGTTTGTGGACACCGAGGGCAGATTCCAGAGCGTGCGCTTCGGAATGTGGGCCGCTTGGCATCCGCGGTGGTGGCCGGCGATCGCGCAGTTGAAGAGGAGAAGTGATCTGGCGGCAGCGGCGCTGGCGGAGAAGTTGAGGGAAGTGATTGCGGAAGCTCAGCCAGCACCGCGGGGCTCACGCCCCACTCTCGCGTGAGGTTGAATGTAGGTCCTCACGCTCGCGCCTACGGCGCTTCGCTCAAGATGACAATTTAGTTTTTTCTTGTAGATGGCAACGGCCACACAATTCGGAATGAACCAAGAGCACAGGGCCATCCCCGCGACCATGGCGGCCGCCGTCTATCGTGGACAGAACGACGTGCGCATGGAAACTGTCCCGGTGCCCGAGATCGGCCCGGGCGAAGTGCTGCTGCGGGTGCACACCTGCGGCATCTGCGGCACCGATCTGAAGAAGATCGCGACCGGCTCGCACTCGGCCCCGCGCATCTTCGGCCACGAGACTGCGGGCATGATTGCGGCGGTGGGCGACGGCGTGCGCGGATTCGCCGTCGGCGATCGCGTGATGGCGTTCCATCACATCCCTTGCCGCGAGTGCTATTACTGCCGGCACAAGGTATTTGCGCAGTGCGAAGTGTACAAGCGGGTGGGCTGCACAGCTGGATTCGAGCCCGCGGGCGGCGGCTTCGCCGAATACGTGCGCGTCATGGACTGGATTGTTGCGCGCGGGCTGGTGCAGATCCCCGATGATGTCTCCTACGAGCAGGCGTCATTCATCGAGCCGGTGAACACCTGCATGAAAGGCATCGAGATGCTGCGCCTGGAGCCGGGCGAGACCGTGCTGGTGATCGGACAGGGTCCGATTGGACTGATACTGGCGTACCTGGCCCAGCGCGCGGGTGCACGGGTAATAACTTCCGATTTGTTCCCCCAGCGGCTTACAATTGCTAAGTCACTCGGTATGGCGGAGACCATTGACGCCGAGCGCACCGAGACCGTGCAACGAGTGCGCGAGCTGACCGAGGGACGCGGGGCTGATGCCGTGATTCTGGCGGTGGCCGCCAACCAGCTGATCCGTCCCGCCATGGATGCGGCGCGGCCCGGCGGCAGAACGATGTTGTTCGCGCAGACGGTGCGCGGCGAGGTGCAGATCGACCCGGCTGCCATCTGCGTGGACGAGAAGACGTTACTGGGCTCCTATAGCGCTTCCGTCGACCTGCAGGAGGAGTCGGTGCGGTTTGTGCATGGCCGCGAGATGGATCTGGACGCGGCTGATCAGCCACCGTTTTCCGCTGGCGCAGGCGGTGGAGGCTCTGCGATTGGCTGCCCATCCCGCAGCCGGATACGATGAAGATCGTGATTCAACCGGGCAGGGGTTGGGAAGGAACTAGTAGTGAACGGAAACATGACGGCAGCAGTCCTCTACGGCAAAGAGGACGTGAAGATCGAACAGGTGCCGATTCCCGCGCCTGGGCGAGGGCGAAGTGCTGATCAAGGTTCAGGTTGCGCTGACCTGCGGCACCGACCTGAAGGTGTACCAGCGCGGATACCACGCGCGCATGATCGTGCCCCCGGCGCTGTTCGGCCACGAGTTGGCGGGAGTGATCGAGGAAGTTGGGCCGGGCGTGCGCTGGTTTCCGCAAGGGCATGCGGGTGGTGGCGCTGAACTCCGCGCCCTGCCAGATGTGCTTCTACTGCTCCAAGCACCAGGAGAATCTCTGCGAGGACCTGCTGTTCAACAACGGCGCCTATGCGGAGTACATCCGCATTCCGCGGCGCATCGTCGAGACCAACATGCTGGCTGATCCCCGGCAACGTGAGCTTTGAAGAAGCGGCCATGGTCGAGCCGCTGGCCTGCGTGCTGCGCGGGCTGCACGAGACCGGGGTGGAGATCGGCGACACGGTGACCGTGATCGGCGGCGGGCCCATCGGGCTGATGTTCGTGCAGGTGGCCAAGCTGATGGGCTGCAACGTGATTGCCGTGGTCAAGCGCGACGCGCAGGTGCTCGGCGGCCAAGCGCATGGGCGCCGACGAGGTGGTGCAGATCACCGAAGGTCACGATCCGGTGGAGGCGGTGCGCGCGCTGACTCCGGACCGCCGCGGCGCCGACGTGGTGATCGAAGCGGTGGGCCGCCCGGAGGCCTGGGAGTGGGCGATCGACATGGTGCGCAAGGGCGGCACCGTGAACTTCTTCGGCGGCTGCGCCAGCGGCACCAAGGTGCGACTCGACACCAACCGCCTGCACTATTCCGAGATCACGCTGAAGGCGACGTTCCATCACACGCCGGAGAGCGGTGCGCAAGGCGTTCGCGCTGATCGCGGAGAGCAAGATTCGCGGCGCCGACTACATCACCGGCGAAGCGCCGCTGTCGCGGCTGCAACAGGTGCTGCGCCACATGCTGAACCGCAACGGCGACATCAAGACCGCCATCATTCCTGGACACTGAGGCGGCGCGGGAATCGGAGCCGAGCTCTTATGTCGACCCTCGGCGAGCTCACGGTCATCCGCGACAGCTTGACACCAGCACGACGACTGCCCGCGCGGCTCGGGCTGGGCCAGCTGCCGGCCGAGTATGCCATTCCCGACAAAGCGCCGTCGCTGGCCGAGGCGCAGGCTTACTGCCGGCGTCTGGCGACCACTCACTACGAGAATTTCTCGGTCGCTACCTGGTTCCTGCCCAAGCAGCTGCGTCAGCATTTCTACAATGTCTATGCGTACTGCCGGATCTCGGACGATCTGGGCGACGAGGTTGGCGATCCGCAGCAGTCGCTGGCGCTGCTGGATGAATGGGAGCACGAACTGGAGGCGTGCTACGCGTCTCTTAAGATTGTCATCGCGAGCGAGCGTGAGGCGAGCTTGCTCGCCGAGCGCGAGTCGAGGGACCCCTACCGCGCCGATGCGGCCGGTCCGCGCCATCCCGTCTTCATCGCGCTGCGCGAGACCATCCGCGCGTGCGAAATTCCGCAACATGAGTTCGCGATCTGCTGAAGGCCTTCCGCCAGGACCAGACCGTGCATCGCTACGAAACTTTTGACGATGTGCTCGGCTATTGCCGCTATTCGGCAAATCCGGTGGGCCACCTGGTGCTCTACGTCTGCGGATATCGCGATGCTGAGCGGCAGCAGCTCTCGGATTACACCTGCACGGCGCTGCAACTGGCGAATTTCTGGCAGGACGTGAGCGTGGACTGGGGGAAGGGCCGCGTTTATCTGCCGCTTGAAGACATGCGACGCTTTGGCGTGAGCGAGCGCGAGATCGCCGAGCGGCGTCCCACGCCGGAGTTCCTCCGGCTGATGAGCTTTGAAGTGGAGCGGGCGCGGGAGTGGTTCGAGCGCGGGCTGCCGCTGGCCGGCACGCGTGGACCGCGAACTGGCGATCGACATCGAACTGTTCAGCCGCGGCGGACAGGAGATCCTGAGCGCCATCGAGCGGCAGGGCTACGACGTCTTGCGCCAGCGGCCGGCAATCTCCAAGCGCGGAAGCTATGGTTGGTGGTGAGCGCGGGCATGAATCGGCTGATCGGGTGATCTTTTCGTTGACGCCGATGACCCGATCTCCCGATGACCCGATGCAAATGAACTCGCAGCTTGCAGCCGCCTACGGCGTGTGCCGGCACATCACGCGCTCGTCGGCGCGGAATTTCTATTACGGATTCCTGGTGCTGCCGCGCGGAAAGTCGCGACGCGCTGAGCGCGGTGTATGCGTTCATGCGCCACTGCCGACGACCTCTGCGACGATCCCGGTCTTACCCGCCGCGAGCGCGAGGACAAGCTCACCGAGTGGCGCGACGCGCTGCATCGCGTGGCCGCGGGCGAGCACACCGACGATCCCGTGCTGCTGGCGGTGGCCGACGCGCAGCGGCGCTTCAACATCCCGCTCGATCTCTTCGACCGGCTGGTCGCGGGCACGGCCATGGACGTTACACCGCAGTCCGGCGAGCCCATCCGTTACCAGACCTTCGACGACCTGCGCCGCTACTGCTACCACGTGGCCTCGGTGGTGGGACTGATCTGCATCACGATCTTCGGCTATCGCGATCCGGCGGCGGAGGCGCTGGCCGAGCAGTGCGGATGGCCTTCCAGTTGACCAACATCATCCGCGACGTCGAAGGAAGACGCAGCCATGGGCCGCGTCTATCTGCCCGAGGAAGATCTGGAGCGCTTCGGCAGGTCTTCGGCGGAACTCGACCCGACGCTCCTGAAGAACGGCTTCGACGCCGCCGGTTTCCGTCCGGTGCTGGAGTTCGAGGCTGAGCGGGCGCGCGAACTCTACTGCGCCGCCGAACAACTGCTGCCGCTGATCGATGAGGACAGCCGTCCGGCGCTGTGGGTGCTGGTGGAAATCTACCGGCGCCTGCTGGAGAAGATCGCGGCGCGCGGCTATGACGTCTTCGGAAAGAAGATTCGGCTGAGCCGGAGGGAGAAGCTCAGCGTGCTCGCCCGCGGATTCTGGCGGCGGCTGGCGTGAGCGCGTTGCTCGTCGCAATCGCGGGCGGCGGACTTGCCGGGTTGGCCGCGGGATGCGCCCTCGCCGACGCCGGCTTCCGCGTGACCCTGATCGAGAAGCGGCCGTTCGTGGGCGGGCGCGCGTCCTCCTATCAACATCCCGGCACCGGCGAGGTGGTGGACAACTGCCAGCACGTGCTGCTCGGTTGCTGCACCAACCTCATCGATTTCTACCGGCGGATCGGCGTGGAGGAGAAGATCGGCTGGTACGGCCGTCTGAATTTCATCGAGCCCGGCGGGAGACGCTCAGAGATCATCGCCCTCGTGGCTGCCGCCGCCTTTTCACACCGCACCGTCGTTCCTGAAATCGAGCTCGCTCGGGCTCGGCGACAAGCTCGCGATCGCGCGGGCCATGATGTCGATTGCCCAGCAATTGCCACGCGATACCGGCGAAACCTTCATGCAGTGGTTGAAGCGACACGGACAGACCGAACGTGCCATCGAGCGCTTCTGGAAAGTGGTGCTGGTGAGCGCGCTCAACGAAGACCTGGAGCGCATGTCCGTGTACTACGCGGCGCAAGTCTTCCGCGAGGCGTTCCTGAAATCGCGCGAGGGCGGGCGCATGGGCGTGCCGCGCGTGCCGCTGACGGAGCTGTACGGTGCGGCGGCGGAGTGCATCCGCGGGCACGGCGGTGAGGTGCAGCTCAGGGCTCAGGTTGAATCGTTCCGCGCCGAGCCGGCGGGAGTGCGATTGTGCGTGAACGGCGCGGAGATGGCGTGCGATTTCGCGGTGCTGGCCGTCCCCTTCGACGCGTTGGGACGCCTGCTGCCTCAAAGCGCGGCCGCCGGGCCGCTCGCGGAGATGATCTCGCACTTTGAGACCTCGCCCATCACCGGCATCCATTTGTGGTTTGATCGCGAAATCACCGACCTCGACCACGCGGTGCTGCTCGACCGCACCCTCCAGTGGATGTTCCACAAGTCGCGGCTGCTCGAGCGCGGCGGGCCGAGCTACGTCGAGCTGGTGGTGAGCTCGTCGAAAGCGCTGGTGGAGAAGCCGCGCGGAGAGATCATCGAGATGGCGGTGCGCGAGCTGGGCGAATTCTTCCCCACGGCACGCGAGGCCAAGCTGGTGAAGGCGACCGTCATCAAGGAAGTGCATGCAACGTATTCGGCGCTGCCAGGCTCGGATGCCTACCGTCCGCCGGCGGCGACAGGCTGGCCGCGCGTCTTCCTAGCCGGCGATTGGACGCGCACGGGATGGCCCGCCACCATGGAAGGCGCCGTCCGCAGCGGATATCTGGCAGCCGAGGCTGTGGCGCAGTCAGCGGGGAAGAGCGCGAAGTTCGTGGTGGGGGATTTGGCGGCGAAGGGGTTGATGAGGATTGGGGCTTGGTGATGAGCCTGCAACGCAACCTTGGAAGCTGCGAGGTCGGTGTTAACATGAGGTGTAACAAGCGGGGGGGGAATGGCGAAGGTCGTCCTGATTAATCCATCCATGTCTACTGCCGGGTACAGTTTCATTACCCCGCGGTGGCTTTTTGTGATCGCGCAGTCAACTCCGGTTGAGCTCGTCGGTGACCCTGTCCTCGTCGACGAGTCTATAGACAAGTTCAACCCTGATACGGTCGGTCCCGGTGACATCGTCGGCATCGGCATCAGCAGCGGAAATTGCATTCCCGGCTACCGAGCCTTGCGAGCCGCGAAGGCGAAGGGCGCGACCGTGATTGTGGGCGGCATTCACGCGACAATTTTTCCCGAGGAGCCACTGCGGATGGGAGCCGACGCGGTGGTTACCGGGAGCGGAGAAGCAGTGTGGGGCAGGGCCGTCAAGGATGCGCTGGAGCATCGGTTACAGCGGCAGTATGCCGGCGGGCGAATCGCCGGGGAGGCGATGCTGAAGGCAAGGTGGGACCTGCTGGACCCGACCAAATACATTTTCCCTTCGGTGCAAACGGTGGCAGGCTGTCCGGAGAACTGCAGCTTCTGTTCCGTGTGGGTCACGGAAGGGCGGCAGCCGCGCCAGCGGCTGAGCGCCAAGGTCATCGAGGAAGTGAATGAGCTGCATGACCTGGGTTTCCGTTACATCGTATTTGCCGACGACAATTTCAATCCTTCGACCCTGGGCCGCATCGCCCGCGAATCCAGCGAGAGCAAGCGACGGGAGCTGGAGCGAATCCGGGAGGAGCGGTTGAGGTTCTTTGACGAATACGACCGATCCGTCCCGAAGGATATGTTCGCTTTTGCCCAGATGACGGCCGAGGTCATCACCGACGAAGAGTACCTGGACGCCATGTACCAAAAGATGCGGATCAGGACGGCATTGATCGGGGTGGAGTCATTCTCCGAAGAAGGACTGAGGAGCGCGGGCAAGCTGTGGAATCCAGTGGGGCAGAAGATGGTCGCGGCCATCCAGAAAATCCAGGCCACCGGAATCATGGTCTTGAGCTCCATCATTTGCGGCCTCGAATCCGACACGCTCGAAACCATTCGGACCATGCGGAAATTCGCCAACGAGTCCGGCACCCTGTTCGCACAATTTACCGTCTACAACCCCTATCCTGGGACCAAAGATTTTCACGAAATGATGGACGATAGGAAGAACCTCGGCAAAGCTGGCTTCCTTCCCAAGCACAAGACGCAGATCCTCGCCGATGAATACTGGCTCAAGCCCCTCAAACCGGTTGATATCGCCAGGCATCCCAACATGAGCGGAATCGATTTACACCGCGAGAACAAGCAGTGCTGGAACAGCTTTTACTCGCTGCGGCAGAGCCTGAAGCGCACCGGGCGCGGAAGAGCCCGCCGCTGGCCATGGGGCGCCAAGCTTGCGTATCTGCTGACCTGCGTGCTGTTCAAGCGAGCTTACGCCGGTTACGGGATGGCGGCCGACAGCGTTCGCCGGAAGGAAAACGGAACCGTGACCAAGATGCTGCTGAGGACGGCCGTAACCGTCTTTAACCGGTACTACCGCGAGAAACGAATGCGCTTGCAGGTGACCGTGATGCCCACGAAATCTCCAGAGCCTTTAAAGAAGACTGCGATTCAGGGCGGTTGAAGCTGCGTCCCTCCGAAACAACTAGGTTGCCAGCACCGCCACTCCCGCGCACACCAGCAGCGCCGACATCCAGCGGCGGCGGTCCACGCGCTCGTGCAGGAACACGCGAGCGGCCAGGGCGTTGGTCACGTAGGTGAGGGAAGCGGTCGCGGGGACGACCAGCGAAACGTCGGCCCAAGAGAGCGCCAGCAGTAGTCCGAAGAACGACGTTGCCATGAAGAACAGGGCGAGCAGAAAACTAGGGTGCGTCACGACGGCCTTGAGCACGGCGCCCAAGGCCTCCCGGCGCCACAGTTCGCCGACGTCTCCGATCTGGCGCATGGTGTAGGAGAGCAGCACGTCGCCGGCGGTCGAACTGACCACGATGCCGGCGATGGCGCACCAGGTGTGCAGCGCGCTCATGGCTGGTCTCCAGTGGCCGCGGGTCCCCGGGTCACGATGGCCACGCCGGAGCTGACCAGCAGGATCCCGATCCAGCGGCTGAGGCTGACCTTTTCCCCGAGCAGCCACACCGAGAGCAGCGCCAGCAGCACGTAGCCCAGTGAGGTGACGGGCAGCACGTAAGTCAAGTCAGACCAGGAGAGCGCGCTCAGGTAACAGGCGAGAAATCCAAGCAGGAGCACGATCCCGAGGGCGACCCAGGGGTTGAGCACGGCGGCGAAGAGTTCGGTCCAGCGCGCGAGCGAGATGGCGCCCATGCGCTTCATCCCGTGGGAGAGGCTGACGTCGCCGAAGGAGGCGAAGACGATGATGGCGGCAAGGACGAGGTATTTGCGGAAGGTCACGAGTTTTCCAGGGCGAGGGTAGGGGTCCCTCGACTCGCGCCAAAACCAGGCGCTCGCTCGGGATGACAATCCAGATGAAGAGACGTCTTCTGCAACCCCTAGACCTCGACGGTCTCGGCTGGGGTCTCACGCTCGTTCGCAGGAGGCGCGGGCGCGGCGGGAGCGCTGCGACGGTCTGCGACGTAGCGCTTGCGGGCGGAGCGCAGCTTGAGGAAGGCGCGGGCTTCCTTATAGAGGCGCTTGCGCTCGCCGGAGTCGAAGAAAGCCTTGCGCACGATGCGGTACACCGCCTTGGGGCGGAAGTAGTACTCGTCATAGAAGCGGTGGACGGACTCCAGCACTTCCTCGCGCGGCAGCCCGGGATATTCAATGTGGGCGAGCTGGTGTCCGCCTTCGTCCACCATCTGCTGCTCGTTGACGATGAAGCCGTTCTTCTTGGCGAAATCGTAGAGCTCGGTTCCCGGGTAAGCGTGCGCCAGCGATACCTGAATGGTCTCCACGTCGAGCTGCTTGGCGAAGTTGATGGTCTGGCGGATGCTCTCGCGCGTTTCGCCCGGCAGCCCGAGGATGAAGTCGCCGTGGATGATCAGGCCAAGCTTGTGGCAGTCGCGGGTGAACTCGCGGGCGCGTTCGACGGTGGCGCCCTTCTTGATGTTCTTGAGGATCTGCGGATCGCCCGACTCATAGCCCACGATGAGCAGGCGGCAGCCGGCCTCACGCATGGCCTTCAGCGTCTCGTAGTCGGTGGTGACGCGCGAGGTGCACGACCAGGTGAGCCCCAGCGGCTTGAGCTTCTCGCACAGCTCGATGGTGCGCGCCTTCTGGATGTTGAAGGTGTCGTCGTCGAAGAAGAATTCCTTCACCCAAGGCCAGTATTCCTTGGCCTTGGCCATTTCGCGGGCGACGGCATCGCTGGAGCGCTTGCGCCAGGGATGCCCGCTCAAGGTTTGCGGCCACAGGCAGAAGGTGCACTGCGCCGGGCAGCCGCGCGTCGAGTACAGCGAGACGAAGGGATGCAGCAGGAACGGCACGTTGTAGCGGCGGACGTCGAGATCGCGATGATAGACGTCGGTGACGTCGGGCAGGGCGTCGAGATCGTCCACCGGCGGCCGGTCGGGGTTGTGCACGATGCGGCCGTTCTGCCGGTAGGAAATGCCCATGATCTCGGCCAGCGGCTTGCCTTGGGCGAACTCGACGGTGGCATAGTCGAACTCGCGGCGCACGATGAAATCAATGGCCGGGCAGTCGCGCAGCACCGGCTCCGGCAGCACCGTGACGTGCGGTCCGACGAAGGCGATCTTCAGCCCGGGACGGGTGGCCTTCATGGCCTCAGCCAGCTTGCAATCGCCGGGAAAACCCGGGGTGCTGGTGAAGAGCACGACGAACTCGTAGTCCTTGGAGATCTCGACCGTCTCCTGCCAGGAGACGTGGTGCGGGCTGGCATCGAGCAGGCGCGAGCCTTCCAGCATGCCGGCGGGATAGGCCAGCCACACCGGATACCAGTAGGATTCGATCTCGCGGGTTGCAGGCCAGCGCGAACTGGCGCCGCCGTCAAAGTTCTCAAAGGAGGGCGGGTTCAAGAACAGGGTCTTCAGAGGCATGCGATACTCAATACTACCATCCGCCGAGGAGGTTCCGTGAAGCTACGCGTTATCACAGAGATGCGTTTACCCCCGGTTGCAATTACGGTAAGCGCAGAAACTTGAAAGGTCAATAGTGGTGAAGCCGCTGCAGCCCAAGTTCCTCAGTAGCTACGATGCGAGCGGGCGAGTTGCGCTATACTAACCGCCTTTTGGCGCGAGCCTCTGAGCAGAATCGCCAGCCGCGGGCCAAGCAGGAGATGGGTTGTGAAGCTGTTCCGTCGATTCGCCATGTACATTACCAGCCAGCATCCCGAGTGGGTGCCCCCGGACTTTCGCGACCTGTTGGAATCGGCGCCCGACGCCATGGTGATCGTCAATACCGAGGGCAAGATCGTGGTGGTCAACAGTCAGACCGAGATTCTCTTCGGCTACGCACGGCAAGAGCTGCTGGGCCGGCCGGTGGAGATGCTGATTCCGGCCCGCTTCAATCCGCAGCACGCGAAGCACCGGGCGGCCTTCTTCGCCGATCCGCGGGTGCGGCCCATGGGCGCCGGGCTGGAGCTGTTCGGAAAAAGGAAGAACGGCAGCGAGTTTCCGGTGGAGATCAGCTTGAGCCCGCTGCACACACGGCAGGGAGTGTATGTCACCGGCGCCGTCCGCGACATCACCGAGCGCAAGAAGACGGAAGAGCAGATCAACAAACTCAATACCGAACTGGGCGAGGCGGTGCGGCGCTCGGAAAGACTGGCTGCCACCGGACGGCTGGCAGCCACCATCGCCCACGAAATCAAGAATTCGCTGGATACGCTGCTCAACCTGCTCTACCTGGTCGAACAGAACCCGGCCGTGGAGCCGGAGTTGACGGAGATGATCGGGCAGGCGCGGGAGGAGGTGGCGCGCATCGGCCACATTACCCGCAACACCCTGGCGCTGCAGCGCGAGACGACGTTCCCGGTTTCGTTGAGCCTCTCCGAGATCATCGACGGAGTGTGCCGGCTGTTCGAAGCTCCACTGGCGCAGAAGCGCATCCGCCTGGAGCGGCAGTACGAAGCCAGCGGACAGATGATCGGTTTCCCGGGCGAACTGCGGCAGGTGTTCACCAACCTGATCGCCAACGCCATAGACGCTATGGGCGACGGCGGCCACCTGACCCTCACCATCTCCGAAGCGGACAGCGCGTTTCGTGTCTGCGTCGCCGACGACGGCCCCGGCATCCCGCCCGAGCATCTGGAGAAGGTCTTCGCTCCGTTCTTCACCACCAAGGGCGAGAAGGGAACCGGTGTGGGCCTGTGGGTGACGCGCGGCATCGTCGAGGACATGAGTGGGCAGATCGAGGTGACCAGTTCGACGCGGCCGGGCCGCAGTGGCACCTCGTTCACCATCACTCTTCCCTGCGCCCAGGCTAAGGCAAACGGAGATGAGCCGCGCCTGCGCAAAGCCTCCAGCGGCTGATCGCGTACTTTTCTGCATCCTCCCGTGTGATCCCTGAGTCTGCGGGGAATGACCATGTTCTGGAGGCGACTATGGCCCAAACCTACGACGCGATCATCATCGGCACCGGGCAGGCCGGGCCGTCGCTGGCGGTGCGGCTGGCGGGCGTGGGAAAGAAAGTCGCTATCATCGAGCGCAAATTGTTCGGCGGGACCTGCGTCAACACCGGCTGCATCCCTACCAAGACCATGGTCGCGAGCGCCTACGCCGCGCATCTGGCGCGCCGCGCCGCCGAGTACGGGGTGAACGCCGGCGGGCCGGTCACGGTGGACATGAAGCGGGTGAAGGCGCGCAAGGACGCAGTCTCGGGAAAGTCGCGGACCGGCGTCGAAGGCTGGCTCAAGGGCACGAAGAACCTCACGGTGTACGAAGGCCAGGCGCGCTTTGAATCGGCGCACGAGATCAGCGTGGGCCCAGAGCGGCTCGCCGCGCCGCAGATCTTCATCAACGTGGGCGGGCGCGCGGTGGTGCCGGCCATGCCCGGCATCGAGCAAGTGCCGTATCTCACCAATTCTTCGATGATGGACGTGGATTTTCTCCCGCGCCACCTGGTGATCGTCGGCGGAAGCTACATCGGGTTGGAGTTCGGGCAGATGTTCCGCCGCTTCGGCAGCGAGGTGACGATCATCGAGATGGCCTCGCGGCTGATTTCGCGCGAAGACGAAGACGTCTCGGCGACGGTGCGGGAGATTTTGGAAGCGGAAGGCGTCCACATCCGCCTGAACGCCAAGTGCATCTCCGTTTCGAAGCGCGGCGACGATATTGCCGTGGGTGTGGACTGTACCGCCGGGCCGCCAGCGGTCGTGGGCTCGCACCTGCTGCTGGCGGTGGGACGGCGCCCCAACACCGACGACCTGGGTCTCGAGAAAGCCGGCGTCGAAGTGGACAAGCGCGGCTACATCGTGGTGGATGATGAGTTGCGCACCAGCGTCGCCGGGATATGGGCGCTGGGCGATTGCAACGGCCGCGGCGCCTTCACGCACACTTCGTACAACGATTACGAGATCGTGGCCGCCAACCTGCTGGACGGCGACCCGAGGCGGGTAAGCGACCGCATCCAGGCGTACGCGCTGTATATCGATCCGCCGCTCGGCCGCTGCGGCTGGACCGACGCGCAGGTGCTCAGCTCAGGCCGGCGGGCGCTGGTAGGGAAGCGTCCCATGACGCGCGTGGGACGCGCCGTCGAAAAAGGTGAGACCCAGGGATTCATGAAGATCGTAGTGGATGCGGATTCCAAAGAGATCCTGGGCGCGGCCATCCTGGGCACCGGCGGCGACGAGGTGATCCACTGCATCCTCGACGTGATGTACTGCAAGGCGCCGTACACCGTGCTGCAGCGAGCTATGCACATCCACCCCACCGTCTCGGAGTTGGTGCCCACTATCCTCGGAGAGTTGCAGCCGCTGGCGGATGTCAAAACCGGCGCTGGCTCGGCGGCGTAACGTCAAAGGGCTATGGCCGGAGACGATCAGCCGTTGTTGTGCCTACACCGTGCGTGCCGGCGACTTCTTGCGGCAGTTCTCGCAGATACCGTAGATCTGGAAGGTGTGGCGGGTGGTGAAGTAGTGGTGCTTGCGGCCAATTTCCTGTTCCACGCGGCCGATCTCCGGCGAAAAGAACTCGACCGAGCTGCCGCAGGTGGTGCAGACCATGTGGTGATGGCTGCGGCGCTGGTACTGATGCTCGTAGCGGGCCACGCCATCGTGGAAAGCGACTTCGCTGGCCAGCCCGCAGGCGGACAGCAGCTTGAGCGTGCGATAGATGGTGGTCATGCCGATGCGCGCGTCCTTTTTCTTCACCAGCCCGTGCAGTTCGTCGGTGGAGAGGTGGTCGCGAGTCTCCAGGAAGGTGCGCAGGATAGTGTCACGCTGGTCGGTCAGCTTGAGCCCCACCCGCTTGAGGTGAGTGTGGAAGATGTCCTCGGCTTCGCGCACGGCTTCGCGCGAGATGATGGCGTGATCGTCGATGCGCTTCTGCAGCATGTCTCCACGGAGAAAGAAAGCATAACACGCGGCGGGGAGCACTCAGCGGAGAGCAATCAGCACTCAGCACTCAGCAATCAGTTGCAGCATCTCGGCCTCCGCTTCTGGACCGTCTATGCCGACACGCCACGAAGATCATCGCTCACTCGTCTTCGCAAAATTCTAACCTGCCTGTGCATCAGGATGACGCTATGGCTGAGTGCTGATTGCTGAGTGCTGATTGCTGACTAATGCCTTCCCCCGAACCAATTGCGGCAATAATCATCGGCCGCGGGCTGGAATATCATGCCGCCAGAGGGGACATATGTCTTCAACTCAGGATGTCGAGATCAGCTTGGGAACGGGACGGCTGCTGGGATTATTTTTCGCGCTGGTAGTGGTGTGCGGCATTTTCTTCGGGTTGGGATACACCCTGGGACGCAGCATGGGACCGACGGCCATGGCGGCGGAAGCAGCGGCGAACACCGCCAAACCCAAGGCCACCAGCGACGCTCCAGCAGAAGCCGCCAGCGCCGCTCCGGCCAACGACCTCACCTTCTACAAGACAGTCGAGCAGAAGGACACTAACCCGCACCTCACCCCTCCCACTAACCCGCCCCCGCCCGCAGCCGCGCTCGTGCCGGCATCGGAGACGCCGCATGCCTCCGCCTACGTGGTGCAGGTGGCGGCGGTGAGCAAGAAGGAAGATGCCGAGGCGCTGGCGGGCGCTCTGAGGAAAAAGAACTATCCTGTATTTCTGGCCGCTAACACCCCCGGCGATGCGCTGTTTCGCGTGCAAGTGGGACCGTTCAACGACTTCAAAGATGCGGAAGCCATGCGTGGCCGCCTGGCCGGCGATGGCTATAGTCCAATCGTGAAAAAGTAATTTGTGATTTGTGAATTCTGATTTGTGATCGCGTGTCGGCGATTTCTGCCGTCGCAAACCACCAGTCATAAATCGGTGTCAAACCTCTGCTCCTTAAACGGATCCCCATACATGTGGTACCCGTTTTGCTCCCAGAAACCCGCGACGTCATGGTCGTAAAACTCTAGGCCGCGCACCCACTTCACTGACTTCCAGGCGTAGAGATGCGGCACGATCAGGCGCAGCGGATAGCCGTGGTCGGGCTCGAGCGGCTGCCCGTCATGGTGGGTGGCGAAGAGCACGTTGTCGCGATCGAGGTCGGCCAGCGGCACGTTGGCGGTGTATCCCTGCTCGGCGTGGACCAGCACGTAGGCGGCGCGCGGCAGCAGCTTCACCAGCTTGAGCACGTCGCGAAAGAGCACGCCTTCCCAGCGATTGTCGAAGCGGCTCCAGCGGGTGACGCAGTGGAAATCGCTGGTCACGGTAGATTTGGGCAGGCGATTGAATTCGTCCCAGGTAAGGCGCACCGGCTGTTCTACCAGGCCGGCGATGCGGAAGTCCCAGCGTGCGGGATCGAAGTGCGGCACCGATCCGTAGTGCAGCACCGGCCACTTCAGCGTAGCGGCCTGGCCCGGCGGCAGGCGTCCTTCCTGCATCATCCTGCGCTCGAGTTCCTTGCGCTCGTTGCCTTCGAAAAGCATCGGGAATTGGATGTGTGGGGAGGGAGGAAGTTTCAGGGGCACAGCATTCAGCACTCAGCATTCAGCATAACGTCCGGTGATCACCTGGATCCGTAACCAGGGGCCGGCTCTAGGCGTGTCGTCCCGGGCAAAACACTTTCCGAGCCTCAAGTGGGTGCGCCACGAAGGATTTGCTTTTACTGAGTGCTGAGTGCTGACTGCTGAGTGCTCCGGCTGAGTGCTATCTCGCGATCGCCGTAAACATCGGCGATTGCAGCAGCGACTGAAACTTGTCGTCGTCGGCCTTGAAGTGGAGCAGCAGGTGTTCGTTATCGTTGTCCACGGTGACATTGTCCAGCGCCACCTTCTCCACCCCGCTGGCGTTCATCTTTTTGAACAGCATGCCGGCGCGCAGCAGCGACGACATGGTGGCCGCGGTCATGGCGTCCGAGGTCAGCACGCTGAGATCGAATTTGACGCCGTGAGTGAAGTCCATGGTGTAGGTGGAACCCAGCAGGCGCTTCTTGACGGTGTCGAAGTCGGCCAGGGCGGCGGCTTCGCCCAGGGTGGAGCGCATCATGTTCTGGGTGCCGGCGGCGTCGAGTACGCTCCACACCGCGCCAGTGTCGGCCGAACTCACCAGGTCGGACATGCGGCTGTTGGAGATCATGCTTTCGGCATTGCCATCGCGCGCATCGAGCGAGGCCTTGACCGCGGCTTCTTCGCCGAACAGCATGGTGGAGTCGTCGAGGAAGGTCACCTGCATCGCGCTACCCATGGGGTAGAGGAACGAGGTGTGATACTTGGTGGGCTTAATCTTCTGGGCGCGCATCTTCTTGAGGATTTTGGCGCGGGTAAACTGTCCCTGGGCGATGCCGATGATCCGCACCCCCTTGTCCTCGGTGCGGAAGGAAGCGAAGATCAGAGAGTCCACATCCTTGTCGGGGTCCACGCCCACGCCACGCAGCGATGTCTCCAGATCCTTCAGATTGTCGGGCAGCACCTTGGCCTTGAGCGCCAGCGCGGTGGGCGATTGCGCAAGCTGGCGGTAGTCCACGGTGATGATCTGCTGCACCTGCGCGGGGATCACCGAACCGGCAGCCGTGCCCAGCGCCGCTCCCCATCCGGGGACGGCAACCAGCACTAGAACCATGATGACGAGCAACAGAGTGCGCTTCATAGCAGACCTCATTCGTGGAGCGATATTTACCAAGATGTTGGCGCGGCGGCTTTGGTTGGTTCGGCGCGCGCCGTATAAGAGAAGAGTACAACATTTTGACGGCATCAGAACATGGGCGATCGTGTCATCGGGACGTTGCCTCAATGGCCAATTGCCCTCGGATCTCCTTGAGCACCGCTGCCGAGCGCTGCAGGGCCTCGACCTCCTTCTCGTTCAGATTCAGGCGCAGCACCCGCTCGATGCCGCTGCGGCTAACCACCGTGGGCAGGCTGAGGCAGAGGTCGTCGATGCCGTAATAGTCGTGGACGAGGCTGGAAACCGAGAGCACGGTGCGCTGGTTGCGGACGATGGCCTCGACGATGCGCATCAGCCCGGCGGCTACGGCGTAGTAGGTCGCGCCCTTGCGGGAGATGATGTGCTGGGCGGCGTCGCGGGTCTGGCGGAAGATCTCGTCCATAGCGGCAGTGTCGCCGGCGAAGTTTTGCGCGGCGCAAAAATCCGGCAGGCGCATGCCGGCGATGTTGGCCAGCGACCACACCGGTACCTCGCTGTCGCCGTGTTCGCCGATGATGTGGGCGTGCACGCTGCGCGAGTCCACCTTGAAATGCTGGCTGAGCAGGTGGCGGAAGCGCGCCGTGTCCAAAATGGTGCCCGAGCCGATGACGCGCTGCCAGGCATAGCCCGAGAGCTTCAGCGAAGCGTAGGTGAGCACGTCCACCGGGTTGGTGGCGATCACCAGGATGCCCTCAGGATTGTGGCGCGCCACCGGCGGCACCACGTCGGCGAAGACGGCGGCATTCCGCCTGAGCAGGTCGATGCGCGTCTCGCCCGGCTTCTGGTTCACGCCAGCGGCGATGACGGTAGCGATGGCGCCGGCGCAGTCGGCGTAGTCGCCGGCCCATATGCGCGTGGGATGGGCGAAGGGGACGGTGTGCTGCAGGTCCATGGCTTCGCCCTCGGCCTTGGCGCGGTTGGCGTCGATAAGGACAATCTCAGCGGCCAGGCCGCTCAGCAGCAAGGCGTAGGCAAAAGCCGATCCCACGTTACCGGTACCGGCCACGGCAATGCGGACGGGCTGGGGATGAGCGTTGCTCACGGCAATACTCACCGTACCATACGGGGGCGGCGGCGTGTGGTTGCAGACGCCGGCAGATTGAGAAGCTGGAAGGCCGAAACGGTCCGCGCCGGAATGTTGCCGCCCGCACCCACTCCGATTAGAATGACGCCCCCCGGCTGGCCGAAGCTGAGGTCGAAAAAACAAGCCTTCGCCTGCCTCAAAATTTGGGCACCGTTGCGGCGCCTGAAGACGTACAATCGGGTACTTTTTCGGCGGATACCGCGAGCCGCCGAGGAGCGAAGCGATCCCAGGCTCGATGGAAGACAACTACATTCTCGAAGCCAGGAACCTGGTCAAGGAATTCAAAGGCTTCGTCGCGGTCAACGACGTAAGCCTGAAGGTGCGGCAGGGAACGATCCATGGTTTGATTGGGCCCAACGGCGCCGGCAAGACCACCGTCTTCAACATGCTGACCAAGTTCCTCATCCCTACCCGGGGCAGCATTTTTTTCAAGGGCGAAGACATTACCCAGGAGAAGCCGGCGAAAGTGGCGCGGCGGGGCCTGGTGCGCTCCTTCCAGATTTCTTCGGTCTTTCCTCACCTGACCGTGCTGGAGAACGTGCGCATCGGCCTGCAGCGCCGGCTGAAGGGGCCGTCGTTTGAGTTCTGGCGCAGTGAGACCACGCTGGACTCGCTGAACCAGCACGCCCTGGAGTTGCTGACCGAGGTAGGGTTGGAATCGTATCGCGATGTGGTGGCCGTCGAGCTGCCCTACGGACGCAAGCGGGCGCTGGAAATCGCCACCACCCTGGCCATGGAGCCGGAGCTGTTGCTGCTCGACGAGCCCACCCAGGGCATGGGCCACGAGGATGTGGACCGGGTGAAGGACCTGATCCGCAAGGTGGCCGCCGACCGCACCGTGCTGATGGTGGAGCACAACATGAGCGTGGTTTCTGATCTGTGCGACGTCATCACCGTGTTGCAGCGCGGCTCGGTGCTGGCCGAGGGCAGCTATGCGCAGGTCTCGGAGAATCCCCAGGTGATGGAAGCCTATATGGGAGTGGAGATTGGATAGCGACACCAGCCTCGAGTATCTGCGGATCACTGACCTGCACGCCTTCTACGGCGAGTCGCACATCCTGCATGGGATGGACTTCCGCGTCCACCGCGGCGAAGTGGTCACCCTGCTGGGGCGCAATGGCGCCGGGCGTACCACCACGCTGAAGGCCATCCTCGGGCTGGTCGGCAAACGCAACGGCTCCATCATGGTCAATGGGCACGAGACCATCAACTGGCCGCCGCACCGCGTCGCCCGCCTGGGCGTAGGCTATTGTCCGGAAGAGCGCGGCATTTTCGCCAGCTTGAGCGCGGAGGAGAACCTGCTGCTTCCGCCGCGGTTCACCAGCGAAGGCATGAGCGTGGAGGAGATCTACGCCATGTTTCCCAACCTGAAGGAGCGGCGCAAGAGCCAGGGGACACGGCTATCCGGAGGTGAGCAGCAGATGCTGGCCATGGCCCGCATCCTCCGGACCGGGGCGCGGCTGCTTCTGCTTGACGAGGTTTCGGAGGGACTGGCGCCGGTGATCGTCAAGAAGCTGGCCCTGGTGATCCGCCAGCTCAAAGACAAAGGTTTTACCATCGTGCTGGTGGAGCAGAATTTCCGCTTCGCGGCGCCCCTGGCCGACCGCATGTACGTGGTGGAACGCGGCCGTATCGCGGTCGAGGTCCAGCGGCACGAAGTCGAGGAAAAGCAGTCGTTGCTGGAAGAACTACTGGGCGTCTGAAGAGCCTGGAGAGGACGAAGTTTTGCGGGAGTTGTCATCCTGAGCTCAGCCCGAGCCGAGCGGAGCGAGGTCAGGGCGAGCGAAGGATCTTGATACTGCCAGGTGAATGAATGCTGCCCAAGAAACTAAGTGGGCGTTTGTTGCCGAGAATAGCGGTGTCAAGATCCTTCGCTTGCGACCGCGCGGCCGGAAAGCCGGCCACAAACACAAAACCTCGCGGTCGCAAGCTCAGGATGACATGAGGACAAGAGTGGAGATTTCACGGCCCGGTTTTTGCGAGCCTGGAGTCTGTTTGTGTCTCAATGCTGTCATTCCGGGTCTCGGACAGACCCGCATACGTAATCAAAAGGAGGGAGAGCGAAATGAAAAGCAAATTTATGGTCGCGCTGGCTGGCGCTCTGGTGTTGTTGGCAGCCACCGAGGCATTGGCGCAGGCGAAGTCAGGAAAGATATCCGGCGGGGTGGTCAAGATCGGCGTGCTGGATGATATGTCGGGGCTGTATTCGGATATCGGCGGACAGGGCGACGTGGTAGCCGCTCAGATGGCCGTGGATGAGATGGGGGGCAAGGTGCTGGGCGCACCCATCCAGGTGGTTTCCGCCGACCACCAGAACAAGCCCGATGTCGGGGCGACCAAAGCACGCGAGTGGTATGACAGCGGGGTCAATGTAATCGTGGGGATGGTGAACTCCGGCGTCACCCTTGCGGTCAGCAAGGTGGCCAACGAGAAGCACCGGTTGGTGATCGATTCCGGCGCCGGTTCCACTCGGCTCACCAATGAGGATTGCAATCCCTACACCGTCCACTACGAATACGACACCTATTCGACGGGTACAACCACGGCCAAACCGATGGTTGCAGCGGGGGCAACACCTGGTTTTTCATTACCGCCGATTACGCGTTCGGTAAATCTCTGCAGGCCGATACCAGCAGGTTCGTTGAAAAGGAAGGTGGCAAGGTGTTGGGATCGGTGCTAGCCCCGCTTAACGCTTCCGACTTTTCGTCCTTCCTGCTGCAGGCGCAGGCTTCGGGAGCGAAGGTGATCGGGCTGGCCAATGCCGGCGGCGACACCATTAACTCAGTGAAAGCTGCTTCCGAATTTGGCATCACCAAGAAGCAAAAGCTGGCGGCGCTGTTGATCTTCATCACCGACGTTCATTCCCTGGGTCTTAACGCCGCGCAGGGCCTCTATGCCGCCACCGGCTTTTATTGGGACCACGACAACGACAGCCGCAAATGGAGCAAGGAGTTTGCCGCCAAAATGAACGGCAAGATGCCGACCATGGTACAGGCGGGTACCTATTCTTCGACCCTGCACTATCTGAAGGCCATCCAGGCGGCGGGCACCGATGATGCAGACGCGGTGATGAAGCAGCTGAAGTCCATGACCCTGAACGATGCCACGGTGAAGGGCGGCAAGATCCGGCCCGACGGTCGCATGGTGCATGAGTTTTACCTGTACCAGGTAAAGACACCGAGTGAGTCGAAGGGGCCCTGGGATCTCTACAAGCTGGTCGCTACCGTTCCGCCGGGCCAGGCGTTCCAGCCGCTCTCCGAGTCACGCTGCCCGATGATTACCAAGAAGTGAATTAGGGAAAAGTTATGTAGCGCCCGTCCGCCAGGCGCGGCGCTACATAACACCTTAGAAGCTCATGACAGAGATCTTCGGAGTGCCGGTTGCCGCGTTGTTTGGCCAGCTCGTGCTGGGGCTGGTGAACGGCTGTTTCTACGCCATGCTCAGCCTGGGGCTGGCCATCATCTTCGGCATGCTGAATATCATCAACTTCGCCCACGGCGCTCTCTACATGATGGGCGCCGTCTTCACCTGGTTCTTGCTCAGCACGTGGAACATAAGCTAGTGGTGGGCGTTGCTGCTGGCGCCGCTGGCGGTGGGGATTTTTGGCGTCCTGGTGGAGCGCGTACTGCTGAGGCGGCTCTACAAGGTCGATCCCTTGTACGGCCTCCTGCTGACCTTCGGCCTGGCGCTGGTGATCGAAGGACTGTTCCGCTACCAGTACGGCGTCTCCGGGCTGCCCTACGGCATCCCCGAAGTCTTCCAGGGAGCGCTGAACCTGGGCTTCATGTTTCTGCCCAAGTATCGGGCCATGTGGTGGTGGCGATCGCTGGTGGTCTGCTTCGGCACCTGGTTGGTGATCGAACGCACCCAGCTCGGAGCCTACCTGCGCGCCGGGACGGAGAATCCTCCGCTGGTGCAGGCCTTCGGCATCAACGTTCCGGTGATGATCACGCTCACCTACGCCATCGGCGTCGCGCTGGCGGGACTGGCGGGGGTGCTGGCCGCGCCCACCATACAGGTCAGCCCGCTGATGGGATCGAACCTGATCATCGTGGTGTTCGCTGTGGTGGTGATCGGCGGCATGGGATCGATCCTGGGCTCGATCGTCACCGGCCTGGGCCTGGGACTGATCGAGGGTCTGACCAAGGTTTTCTACTCGCAGGCCTCGAACACGGTGGTGTTCATGATCATGGCGCTGGTGCTGCTGGTGCGGCCGGCGGGACTGTTCGGCAGGGAGAGATGAGCAGCGCCCAGAAATTTCGTCTCGCCGGATACGGCCTGCTGCTGGCCGCGGGCCTGGTGGCGCCGCTGGTGGTGTACCCGGTGTTCCTGATGAACGCGCTGTGCTTTGCGCTGTTCGCCTGCGCCTTCAATCTACTGCTGGGATATACCGGGCTGCTCTCCTTCGGACACGCCGCCTTTTTCGGCACCGCCGCCTACATCACCGGCTACGCCGCCAAGGTCGATGGGGATTTCCACCGGCCTGGCTATTCTGGCCGGGACAGCGGGAGCGCTGCTGCTGGGCATCATCTTCGGCGGGCTTTCCATCCGCAGCCAGGGCATCTACTTCGCCATGATCACCCTGGCGCTGGCACAGTTGATTTTCTTCGTCTATTTGCAGGCGCCGTTCACCGGCGGCGAAGATGGGCTGCAAGGCATTCCGCGCGGCAAGCTGCTGTGGGTGATCAACCTGGAAAAGGACCTCACGCTCTACTACGTGGTGTTCGCCATCTTCCTGTTCGGCTTCCTGCTGATTCATCGCACCATCCACTCGCCCTTCGGGCAGGTGATGAAGGCCATCCGCGAGAACGAGCCGCGCGCCATCTCTCTCGGCTACGACGTCAACCGGTACAAGCTGATGGCGTTCGTGCTCTCGGCCGGGCTGGCCGGGCTGGCCGGCGCCACCAACGCCATCGTGTTCACCTTTGTCACCCTGACGGATGTGGACTGGCACACCTCCGGCGACGTGGTGCTGATGACCTTGCTGGGCGGCATGGGCTCGATCTTTGGGCCGGTGGTGGGAGCGCTTTCCATCGTGACGCTCGAGAGCAAACTTTCCGACAAGGTAGGCTCGCTGGTGACGGTGATCATCGGCGCCATTTTTGTCATCTGCGTGCTCCTGTTCCGCCGTGGGATCGTGGGCGAGGTGCAAGGAATGTATCGGCGCGTGGTGGGCAACCGGGCGTGACAGGTGAGATTAAAGCTGAGGTGAGTGTGTCATCTAAATTTCATCTTAATTATTGGAGAAAACTCAAATGCTAAAAGGACGCAAAGCTATCGTTACCGGATCGACCAGCGGCATCGGCCTGGGGATCGCGCGGGCGCTCGCCGCCCAGGGTTGCGCCATCATGATGAGCGGCTTCGGCGATGCCGCGGAAATCGAGAAGCTGCGCGCCGGCCTGGAAAAACAATTCGGCGTGCAGGCGGTGTTCAACGGCGCCGATCTCTCGCGTGCCGCCGGCTGCGAGGAGCTGGTGGCAGACGCCGAGAAGCGCCTCGGCGGCGTGGATATCCTGGTAAATAACGCCGGCATCCAGTTCGTCTCGCCCATCGAGAATTTCCCGCCCGAGCGCTGGGACGCCATTATCGCCGTCAATCTCTCCTCGGCGTTTCACACCATCCGCGTGGCCCTGCCGGGCATGCGCCAGCGCGGCTGGGGACGGCTGATCAATACCGCCTCGACGCACGGCTTGGTGGCTTCGATCAACAAGGTGGCCTATGTGGCCGCCAAGCACGCCATCGTCGGCCTGACCCGAGTGGTCGCACTGGAGACTGCGAAATCCGGCATCACTTGCAACGCCATCTGTCCTGGCTGGACCAAGACGCCGTTGGTCGAGAAGCAGATCGAGGCGCGCGCCAAAGAGGAGCGTATTCCAATCGCTCAGGCGGAACACGATCTGCTGGCGGAAAAACAGCCCACGCACCGCTTTACCACCGTCGAACAGATCGGCGCGCTGGCGGTGTTCCTCGCCAGCGAAGGCGCCGCCAACATCACGGGCGCTGCCATTCCCATCGACGGCGGCTGGACCGCGCAGTGATGGAATTGGTGACTGGTAATTGGTAAAGTCCGCTGCGGCGCGAACCTTACAAAATTACAAATTACAAATTGCCAGTTACCAATCCTCTATAATCCTCCGCTGCTTCCCACGGAGAACACTTGGCCTACAACGACCTCCGCGACTGGATCTCCGCGCTCGACCGCGCCGGGGAATTGAAACGCATCCGCGCCGAAGTGGACCCCATCCTCGAGATCACCGAGATCACTGACCGGGTTTCAAAGTCGAGCCACGGCGGGCCGGCGCTGCTGTTCGAAAACGTCAAGGGATATCGCGGCTGGCAGGTGCTGATCAACCAGTTCGGCTCGGCGCGCCGCATGAAACTGGCTCTGGGCGTGGAATCGCTGGACGAGATCGCCGCCCGCATCCACCAGTTCCTGGACGTGAAGTCGCCGGAAGGCCTGCTAGACAAGATCAAGATGCTGCCCATGCTGGCCGACGTGGGCAAGTTCTTCCCCAAGACCGTCTCCAGCGGTCCGTGCAAGGAGGTCATCCGCCGCGACGATTTCGATCTGCTGCACATGCCGTTGCTGCAGTGCTGGCCCCAGGACGCCGGCCGCTTCATCACCCTGCCGTGCGTGATCACGCGCGATCCCAGGACCGGCAAGCGCAACGTTGGCATGTATCGCATGCAGGTCTACGACGCGCGCACCACCGGCATGCACTGGCAGCGGCAGAAGGTCGCCGCCGAGCACTATCGCGATGCCATGCGCGCAGCCTCGCCGCCAGGTTCGGCCGCCGCCGTCGACGTGATGGCCCGCTCCGGCGGCGGGGCTATCGAAGCTGCGGGCGAACGTCCGCAAGGGAAGATGGAGGTCGCGGTCGCCATCGGCACCGATCCCGCGCTGACCTTCGCCGCTGTGATCCCCGCGCCGCCCGACGTCGAAGAGTTCATGATCGCCGGCTTCCTGCGCCAGAAGCCGGTGGAGCTGGTGAAGTGCGAGACCGTCGATCTCGAAGTCCCAGCCACGGCGGAAATCATTCTGGAAGGCTACGTTAACCTTGACGAACTGCGCGCAGAAGGCCCCTTCGGCGACCACACCGGTTTCTACTCGCTCGAAGATCTGTATCCCGTCTTTCACGTCACCTGCGTCACGCACCGCGAGAATCCCATCTATGCCACCACCATCGTGGGCAAGCCGCCCATGGAAGACGCCTGGATGGGCAAGGCCATCGAGCGCATCTTCCTGCCGCTGATGCGGGTGACGCTGCCGGAGATCGTGGACGTCAACCTGCCGGTCGAGGGCGTTTTCCACAACCTGATGATCGTTTCCATCCGCAAGTCGTATCCCGGGCACGCCCGCAAGGTGATGAACGGCATCTGGGCCATGGGGCAGGCGATGTTCACCAAGTGCATCGTGGTGGTGGACGAGGATTGCGACGTGCAGGACCTCCGCGAAGTCGTGCTGCGTGTGGCCAACAACATCGATCCCGAGCGCGACATTCAGTTCACGCTTGGCCCGGTGGATTCGCTCGACCACGCCGCGCGCCTGCCGAATTTCGGCTCGAAGATGGGCATTGACGCCACCCGCAAATGGCCGACGCGAAGGCTTTACCCGTCCCTGGCCCGACCAGATTCGCATGGACGAAGCCACCAAGCGGCGGGTGGATGCGATGTGGAAGAAGCTGGGGATCGAGTGATCAGAATCGGGTGGTCGGGAGATCGGGTCATCGGGTGATTTGCGATTGGCGATTTGTGATTCGAGATATCCGCTCGCCGGCTCTTCCCATCAACCAACTCGCGGTCACATACATCGCAAAGCATTCCAGCGCGAAGGGCAAGAATCCGAGATATCCCGGCGCCGGCATTTCGAAAATCTTCCACCGCTGCGCCACCGGAAAAATGTAATGCCACTTGGCCGCCGCCCAGTAATTCCAGAACTCCCACAGCCATCCGCAGACCCAGCCCGAGATCAGCAGGGAAAAGAGGCGGCCGCGCCGGCCCGCAGCGAGATCGCCCAGGAGGGAGGGCAGACGCAGGCGATGGTTAATCGGGTCGAGGAAAAACACAAATCCGATCCACACCAGCGCGAACAGGTACGACGCCGTGTGCCGCGGCAGGACCAGCGGCAGCACCAGGCAGAGCAGGCCGAACAGCACCAAGCCGCGCTCGACGGCACGCGAGAACACTATCGGTCGCGCCGGTTTGAGCCAGCCGAAGGCCTCTACCAGGTCCGCGGTCTCGAAGATCCCTGGCGTGATGGTGGCAAACGACCAGCCGTATCCGAGCAGGCCCGCGGCTCCGGCGGGCACGCCGACGTATGTCCAGTTCTCCAGGCGCAGGTTGTAGAACTCAAAGATAAGCCAGAGCGGGATCGAGAGCAGCGCCACCAGCGCGAAGCGGCGCGGCTCGTCGCGCAGGCGCGAGTGTCCGCTGATGGCCAGCACCGCCGCGTCGGCCAGTACGATGTAGCAGGTCCAGGCAAGGGGCGTGAAGAAAGTAGCCACCGGCTCGACCCCGCGAAACATCAGCCCTTCGGCTGCAACCAGCGCCACCAGCCCTGTCCAGCCGTACGCCGCGAGCGGTGAGCGCCGGTGGCGGAGGAATTCGATGACTAGCAGCGCGATGATGGCGAAGGTCAGTGCGAGGCCGAGAAGGGTCATTCTTCCCGAATGGTAATCCAGGATCACGGGAACCCAGAATCGGGTGATCGGGAGATCGGGTCATCGGGTCATCGTCCGGGACCGATAACTCGGAATTCAATTGTTATGAGGATGGTGCCGGCGGTATGGCGTCCCCGTGAGCGCGCAAGCTTTCGAGGTAGAGGCCGATCGCTTCCTTGATATTTTGTAAGGCTTCGCTTCGAGACTTGCCTTGCGAGATGCAGCCTGGCAGCGACGGCACTTCAGCCACAAACTGCCCATCTTCATCCGCCTGAACTAAAACACGGTATTTCATCCCGCACCTCGCTCTCACCTACATTTTACTCGCTGATCGCCCGATGACCCGATCACCCGATCCCTTCGCTGGCCGACCATTTATACTAGATGGCCATGAACGTCTTCAGCGGACTCGCTGCCGTCGCCAAGGGGATGGGCATCACCTTCAAGGAGATGCTCTCGCCCACCATCGTCGAGAACTATCCCGACGGTCCCGGACCGCTGCGCGGCGCCATGTTCCAGGAGCGCTACCGCGGCGTGCACGTGCTGCAGCGCGACGAAAACGGCCTGGAGAAGTGCGTAGCCTGCTTCCTGTGCGCGGCGGCGTGCCCTTCGAACTGCATCTACATCGAGGCCGCCGACAACACCGCCGAGAACCGCATCTCCGGCGCCGAGCGCTATGCCAAGGTCTATAACATCGACTACAACCGCTGCATCTTCTGCGGATATTGCGTGGAAGCCTGCCCCACCGACGCCATCACCCACGGGCACGGCTTCGAAGTCGCGGCGCTGAACGCCAGCAGCCTGGTCTATCGCAAGGAGCAGATGCTGGCGCCGCGTCCGGCGCTGCAGGGGCAGAACGCGAGATTCAGCACCTCGGACGAAGCGCAACTGGCCGCCGAGCGCGAGCACGGGGGAGTGGGAAGGTAGGAATCGGGAGATCGGGTCATCTGGTCATCGGGTCATTTGAAAAACAGATCACCCGATGACCCGATCTCCCGATGACCCGATTGTCCAACTGACAAATGTCCAGCTTTCTCCAAGCCGTGCAAGAGCGCGTCGTCATCTACGACGGCGCCATGGGCACCAACATCCAGGTGCGCCAGCCTTCGCCTGACGACTTCTGGGGCAAGGAAGGCTGCAACGAATTGCTGGTGCTGAGCCGCCCGGACATCATCCGCGACATCCACGCCAGCTTCTTTGCCGCCGGCTGCGACGTGGTCGAGACCGACACCTTCGGCGCCACCCGCGTCGTGCTGGGCGAGTACGATCTGCAAGACAAGGTCGCGGAGATCAATCGCGCCGCGGTGCAGCTGGCGCGCGAAGCTGCCGCCGATTTCTCGTCCAGCGGCAGGCCGCGCTTCGTGGCCGGCTCCATGGGGCCCACCACCAAGCTGCCGTCGCTGGGCCACATCGGCTTCGACGCCATGGTCGCCAGCTATCGTGGAGCAGGCGGGGGCGCTGATCGAAGGCGGCGTGGACGTGCTGCTGATCGAGACCTGCCAGGACCTGCTGCAGGCGAAGGCCGCGCTGGTCGGCGTTTTC
Source organism: uncultured Acidobacteriota bacterium (assembly GCA_963808725.1). Lineage (GTDB taxonomy): Bacteria > Acidobacteriota > Terriglobia > Terriglobales > Acidobacteriaceae > JAHFUA01. The sequence continues at coordinate 1,177,603 of CAWEGO010000001.1, forward strand.
GACGCCATGACAGGCCGCGGGCAAGCGCTTGCCGGTGCACGGTGCAGGTCACGATGGAAGCCACCGGCACCATGCTGCTGGGCACCGAGATCGGCGCCGCGCTCACCGCGCTGGAGCCCTTCGACGTCGACGTGATCGGCATGAACTGCGCCACCGGCCCGCGCGAGATGAACGACGCCGTCCGCTACCTGGGCGCAATTCGACCAAGCACGTCTCGGTGCTGCCCAACGCCGGGCTGCCGCAGAACGTCGGCGGGCGCGCCGTATACCTCCTCACGCCCGAGGAACTGGCCGAGTATCACCGGCGCTTTATCACCGAGTACGGAGTGCGCATCGTGGGCGGCTGCTGCGGCACCACGCCCGAGCACCTCAAGGCGGTGGTCGAAGCCTGCGCCGATCTCGACGCCCGCGCGCCGCGAGGTGAAGCCCAAGGCGGCGGCGTCGAGCGCGTACACCGTCGGTCCCGCTCGACCTGGATCCCAAGCCGCTGATCGTGGCCGAGGAGATGAACACCACCACGCGCGTCGAGCATTTCCGCGACCTGGTGCGGGCAGGGCAAGTACGACGACATCCTCACGCTGGCCAAGCGCCTGGTGAACGAAGGCTCGCACATGCTCGACCTCTGCTGCGCCATCGTGGGCGAGGACGAGAAGGGATACATGACCTCGGTGCTGGAGAAGATCGCCACGCGCGTGCCCGCGCCGATGCTGATCGATTCCACCGAGGCCGACGTGATCGAGGAGGCGCTGAAGCGCATTCCCGGCAAGGCCGATCATCAACTCCATCAATCTGGAGGACGGCGAGAAGCGCACCTGCCAAGGTCCTGCCCATGGCCAAGCGTTACGGCGCGGCGGTGATTGCGCTGACCATCGACGAAGAGGGCATGGCGCTGACGGCGGACAAAAAAGTTGCCAGTCGCCAAGCGCATCTTCCAGCTCGCCACCGAGAAGTACGGCATTCGGCCGGTGGACTTGATCTTCGACGCGCTCACGCTGCCCATCTCGACCGGGCAGCAGGACTATCGGACGGCGGGCATGGAGACGCTGGAGGCGGTCGCGCCGCATCAAGCAGGAACTGCCCGAGGTGAAGACTATCCTCGGCGTGAGCAACATTTCGTTCGGCTTGGAGGTGTATCCGCGGCGTGTGCTGAACTCCGTCTTCATGCACGAGGCGGTGGATAACGGCCTTGATGTTGCCATCGTCAACTACAGCAAGATCTATCCGCTGTACAAAATACCTGAAGTTGAGGTTGAACTGGCGCGGCGGCTCATCCACTATGACACCTCGGCCGGCGATCCGCTGCAGAAATACATGAACCACTTCAGCGGCATGGAGAAAAAGAGCGACGCCCCAGCGGTCGAGGTGGAGAAGCTCTCGGTCGAGGACCAGCTCAAGTACTGCATCATCAATGGCGAAAAGTCGGTCGGCCGCGACGCGCACACGCAGTCGCTGGAACAGGTGCTGGAATCCGCGCTCGTCACCTACACGCCCCTCGACCTCATCAACAACGTGCTGCTGGACGGCATGCGCACGGTGGGCGAGTTGTTCGGCGCGCGCAAGATGCAACTGCCCTCGGTGCTGGACTCGGCGTCGGTGATGAAGCAGGCGGTCGCGTATCTGGAGCCGAAGATGGAGAAGCTCGAAGGCTCGCAGAAGGGCACCATGGTGCTGGCCACGGTGAAGGGCGACGTCCACGACATCGGCAAGAACCTGGTGGACATCATCCTCTCCAACAACGGCTACCGGGTGGTGAACCTCGGTATCAAGCAGCCGGCGGACATCATTATCCAGGCCGCAGCCGGCGCACCGCGCCGACGCCATCGGGCTGAGCGGCCTGCTGGTGAAGTCCACGGTGGAGATGAAGTATGTCATCCAGGACCTGGAGCGCCAGGGGCTGAAGTTCCCCGTCATCTGCGGGGGCGCGGCGCTGACCCGTAAGTACGTGGAAGACGACCTGCGGCGCGAGTACTCCTCGGCCGTGTTCTACGCCGATGACGCCTTCGCCGGCCTGCACCTGATGAAGGACCTGTGCTCCGCCGACGGGCAGCGCGAAGAGCGCCTCGCCGAAGGGCGCACGGTGAAGGAGTTCGCGAAGAAAGCTGCCACCTCGGCTTCCAACGAGGGCGAGGCCGTGGCGATGCGCTCCACTGCTGTCGCTGAGATGGTCGAGATTCCTGAGCCGCCGTTCTACGGCGTGCGCGTGAAGAAGGACTTCGATCTCCGCGAAGTCTTCAGCTACATCAATGAGACGGCGCTGTTCAAGAACCAGTGGCAGCTCAAGACGGCGTCGCAGTCGGACTACGCGCGCCTGGTCGAGGAGAAGTATCGGCCGATTCTGCGGGAGCTGGAGCACGAGGTGATCCGCCAGGGCTGGTTCCAGCCGCAGGCGGTCTATGGGTGGTTCCCCTGCCAGAGCGCGGGGAATGACGTAGTCATTTACGATCCCGCGGAATTCTCGCGGCCGGGGGCGGCCGCGCCACGTGATGTTCGGGAAATCCAGCGATTTACTTTTCCCCGGCAGAAAGAGGGCCGAAAGCTCTGCATCTCAGATTTCTTCGCGCCGCGCGACTCCGGCCGTCTGGACGTCATCGGCCTCTCGGTAGTCACCATCGGCGAGCGAGCCTCGCATGAGACCGCGCGCCTGTTTCGAGTCTGGCGAGTACACGAAGTATCTCTACCTGCACGGTCTGAGCGTGGAATCGGCGGAAGCGCTGGCCGAACTGCTGCACAAGCAGATGCGCGCCGAGTTGGGTATTGGCGGCGACGACGCGCCGCGCATCAGTGACCTGTTCCACCAGAAGTACCGCGGCTCCCGCTACTCGTTCGGCTATCCTGCGTGCCCGAACCTGGAGGACCAGACCAAGATCTTCGCGCTCCTCCATCCCGAGGAGACGATCGGCGTGCGCTTGACCACGGGCTTCCTGCTCGAGCCCGAACAGAGCACCTCGGCCATCGTGGTGCACCATCCGGATGCCAAGTATTTCGTCGCATAGTTTCGGAAGATGTCTCCTCGAGTATCGCGCTGGCATTAAGTAAGTAGACGGTGTCATTCTTCCGCCGACCGAAGGGAGGCGGGAGAATCTGGCGAAACGGTCTCCACAACCGGTCCAGACGGCGCAGGCGTTCCCGTCAGATCCCTCCGCTCGGCTTCGCCTCGCGAAGGATGACAGTAAGCGTTGAGGTTGGCTGTGTGCATCCCTCTGCCATCCGGTCTCTGCCTGCCCGAAGCTCAGCTGTCGAATGGGGTAGGGAATACGCGGTCACTTCTTAAACAGCCGCTCGAAGGCCTTGCGGGCATCTTCCGGGCGGCTGACGCCGGCTGAGGTGGTTTCGCGCTCCACTCGCACTCGCATTGAGAAAAACGTGCACTGGTTGGCAGCGTCCTTGCGCGCGATGCGCTCGGGGATGGGCTGCTGGCACTCGTAACGCGCGGAGGTATCGAAGTACGTGCACTGCTTGCAGGAATGCAGCGACCCGCCGCACTGCCCGCACTGGCCCGAGGATTCGTCGAGCGGCTGGATCAGCGCCCCGCACAGCGCGCAGCGAGTCGTGGTGCGCGTCGCCGGCATCTGGATGGCGCGCGGTTCGTCTTTAGGACGCTTGGGCGTAAAGCTGCTCCTGCGACGGGAACAGTGTATTCCTGGAATGATAGTTTGTCTCGCAAAGTGCCTACAGTTTGGGAAGAGCTCTTCTAAGGTCTTGACTGTATAGGCTTTCCCAGCAAGTGCTCACGGCTTCCAGAAAAAATTACATACACGTTTTTCTCTTTTGTACGGCGTAGCGAGTTTCTGCGACACACCGCCTCATCGCTAACACCTAAGCGCTTCAATTGTTTTCCCGCGTCGAATGAAATTGGCACCGCACTTGCACAACTGCCAGCCGTCTCAGATGTGGGCTTAAGCGCCATAAGCGCCATATCCCAGGTCCCTTAACAAACAGGCGCCGGCCCAGTAAGTCTCGACAAAGTCCGTGTCAATTTTTGGAGGAAGTATGCAAAACGCTCGGAGTAGTGTGTCTTTTCGCGGGCCACTGATCTTGCTGATCGCGGCCTTCATGATGTGTGCCACCCTCAACCTGTTCGCGCAGAACTGGGCGCCGACCGCGACGCAAGCCATCGGCCCCATACTGGTGAACGCAATTTCTCAGGGAAACCTTCCTGACTCCACTCCCATTCACGTCAACCTTGGATTGCAAATCCAGAATCAGGCTGCCGCGGAAGCTTTTGTGCAGCACATCACCACGCCGGGCGATCCGCTGTTTCAACAGGAGCTGGAACCGGCCGACTTTATTGCCCAGTACTCGCCTTCGAACGCGCAGGTGCAATCGGTGGTGGATTACCTGACGGGCGCTGGTTTCAGCAACGTGCAAGTGGAACCCAACAACCTGATGGTATCGGCCGATGGCACCGCGGGCGCGGTTCGCACGGCTTTCAATACGCAACTGGGAGCATTTCTTGTGAACGGCAAATCCGTTTATGCCAACCTGAGCGCGGCGCAGGTGCCGGATTCGCTGAGCGGACTGGTGGTCGCGGTGCTGGGATTGAACAACGCGGCCATCATGACCATTCCGCAGGCGCAGAGAGCGGCCGTCAGCGTGCCGGTTTATCCCGGCGCTTACCGTGCCAAGGATCTGTGGACCGCCTATGACGTGGGAACTACCCCCACCGGCACGAGGACTGCGATCGCCATCTTCGCCGAAGGCGATGTCTCGGGAGTGGTCAGCGATTTGCGCCTGGCAGAAACCAACGACAATCTGCCGCTGTGCCGGTGAAAATCGTGCAGGTGGGGCTCGCCAGCCCGGACACCTCGGGCGTGGATGAGTTCGACATGGACACGCAATATTCCACGGGCATGGCCGATACGGTGTCCACGCTGTATATCTACACTACGACTTCGCTCTCCGATTCCGACGTAGCGCTGATGTTCAACCATTTCGCGGCGCCGAACCTGGCGCGCGCGGGCAGCGCTTCTTTCGGATTATGCGAAGTATTTGCCTATGAGGACGGCTCCATGCTGGTGGACGATGAAGTGTTCCTCGAAGCCGCGGCCCAGGGCCAGACCGTCTTCTCTTCCAGCGGTGACAACGGCTCCTCCTGCGGAGTAGCGGTGGGAGTCAATGGAGTGCCCGGGCTGGGCGCACCCATGGTGAATTATCCCGCGGCGTCGCCGTATGTGATTGGCGCTGGCGGCACCACGCTGTTCACCAACAGCGACGGCACCTGGAACAACGAAATCGCCTGGTATGCAGGCGGCGGCGGGGTCAGCCAGTTTGAGGCTTCACCCTACTGGCAGTTGCCGGTAAATGTGGCCTCCACCGATGGCAAGGGCGTTCCTGACATCGCCATGGATGCCGACCCGGAGAGCGGCGTCTATATCTGGCTCAATGGCACCGAACAATGCTGCTACGGCGGCACCAGCCTTTCCTCTCCACTTTCGCTCGGAGTGTGGGCGCGATTCCAGAGCGGCCACCTCAACTCTCTGGGCAACGCCGGTCCAGTGTTTTACAAAGGCGCAACGGCCCTCCCCAGCGCTGCTTCACCCGCCGGCTTCCACGACATCATCGTGGGGGGCAACGGACTGTACACCGCACTGCCCGGTTATGACCTGACCACCGGCCTGGGCTCGTTTGATGTTTCCGCATTCAACGCGGCCTTGCCGCCTCCGCCGAAGGGAGGTAAGTGCCGCACGCCGTGATCGGAGGGTGATGAAGAAGAAGAGCCGGCGCGTAAGCGCCGGCTTGCTTTGTCCACCTCTGCATTGTCAAATGAGAAGCGACCTCGTAAATGGTTTTGGGACTTTCGGCGCGGCTGAAGCCGTGCCCCTCCCAACAGGACCCTGCCAGCTTCATGACCGCCCTCGACTCCATCCGCGAATACTGCCTCTCGCTCCCTGGCGCCACCGAGGGCATCCAGTGGGAAGATGCCCTGCTGTTCCGGGTGGGCGGCAAGATCTTCGTCTCGGTGAGCCTCAATCCCGCGGCCACGGATCGCATCGCCTTCAAGTGCGATCCCGAGACCTTTGCCGAGCTGCTGGAGCGTGAAGGCGCGCGCCCGGCCGCCTACTTCGGACGCTTCCAGTGGATCGGACTCCGCGACTTCAACGCCTTGCCCGCCGCCGAGCTGCGCGAGCTGATCCGCGCCTCGTACGAACTGGTCAAAGCGAAGCTGCCCAAAAAGAAACTTGCGTCGCGCCGCGCTCGGCGGTGAGGCAGTGTCTTAAATCAGCGCCGTGCATTACAATCGATTGTTTACGCGGAACACTCCTGCGGCGCTGGTAATCCGGGCGTTTCATGGCATTGAAGCAGTCCGAGGCGATCGTGCTGCGCAGCTATCCGCTGCGCGAGGCCGATCTGCTGGTCACGCTGTTCACGCGCACGGAGGGTAAGTTGCGCGGGGTGGCCAAGGCGGCCAAGCGTTCGAAGAAGCGTTTCGGCGGCGCGCTCGAACCGCTTACCTGCGTGCGGCTCTACTGGGAGGAGCGCGAGCGGCAGGAGCTGGTGCGGCTCGACTCCTGCGAGGTGCTGGATTCGCCGCTGGCGAACGAGGTGGATTATCCGCGCGCGGTGGCGCTGGGTTACATCGCCGAGGTGTTGGACGACGTGTTGCCCGACCGCGAGGCCAACGATGCCATGTTCCGCCTGGCGCTCTCGGTGCTCGGTCAGTTGCGGGCCGGCGCCATCTGGATGCCGCTGACGTATTTCGACCTGTGGTCGGTGCGGCTGATGGGACTGCTGCCCGAGCTGGGGGATTGCATCCTGTGCGGCGCGGCGCTGAACGGGCATCGCGCGTGGTTCCACCCGCTGGCCGACGGCCTGATGTGCGCCGCGCACAAGCGGCTGGCGTCGTCGGAGATGTCGAGGGAATCGCGCGCCATCGCGGCAGAGATGTTCCGCCGGCCGGTGGAGAGCTTTGCCGGTGATCCCTGGCCGCGCCAGCGCGCCGCCGACCTGCGCAAGTTCTTGGCGCAGCGCATCGAGCGGCACCTGGAGAAGAAGCTGGTGACCGCGGGGATGCTGGAGAAGATCGGCTCTTAGCTGTTAGCTCTTGGCTGTTGGCTTGATCATTGTGGTGCCGGCAATAAGCCAAAAGCGAAGAGCCAAAAGCCAACAGCCGCGAGCTAACGCTAAACTTGAATCCTCGTCCCAACACGCCCCCGACTTACCAGGAACTGATCCTGACGCTGGAAAAATTCTGGGCTGACCGCGGCTGCGTGGTGCAGCAGCCGCATGACCTGGAAGTCGGCGCCGGGACCAGCGCGCCGGAAACCTTCCTGCGCGTGCTGGGGCCGCAGCCGTACCACGTCGCGTATGTGCAGCCTTCGCGCCGTCCCGCCGACGGCCGCTACGGCGACAATCCCAACCGTCTCTACAAGCACACCCAGTTGCAGGTGATCCTCAAGCCGCCGCCGGCGACGGTGCAGGAGCTCTACCTGGAATCGCTTACCGCCATCGGCATCGACCTGCGCCAGCACGACATCAAGTTCGAGGAAGACAACTGGGAATCGCCCACGCTCGGCGCTTGGGGCATCGGCTGGCAGGTGATGCTCGACGGCCTCGAGATCACGCAGTTCACTTACTTCCAGCAGTGCGGCGGAGTCGATCTTGATCCCATCTGCGCCGAGCTGACCTACGGTCTGGAGCGTATCTGCGCCTTCCTGCAGGATGTGGACTCGGTGTACGACATCGTGTGGGCGCGCGATCCCGGCACCGGCCGCGTGGTCACTTACGGCGACGTGCGCCACGCCGACGAGCTGCAGTTCTCGGTTTACAACTTCGAGCGCGCCAACGTGGACTACCTGTGGAAGCACTTCGAGCTGTATGAGGCCGAGTGCCAGGAGCTGCTCGCGGCTTACCGCGCCATCGAGAAGGACGATAAGACCTCCGCCGAGGCCGTCGCCCGCGAGAAGCGCCGCTTTCCGGTGCTCGCCGCCTACGACCTCTGCCTGAAGTGCTCGCACCTGTTCAACTTGCTGGATTCGCGGGGCGCCATCTCGGTGACCGAGCGCGTGGGCGTGATCGCGCGTGTGCGCAACTTGGCGGTCGGCGTTTCGAAGGCGTATCTCGACCAGCAGGGAACTGCCGCTCCCGAAGTCTGCGAGCGCAAGCAGCGCCAAGGAGCCGCCGACTGATGCCCGACTTTCTGCTCGAGATCGGACTGGAAGAAGTTCCGGCGCGCATGATCGACGCGGCGCAGGCGGAACTGGCGCGTCGTGTTGAGCAGCTCCTTGAGCGCGAATACCTCGGACATGGCCAGCCACAAGTCTTCTCAACGCCTCGACGTTTGGCTATTTTGATTTCGGTCGAGCCCCGTCAACCCAATGAGATGATTAAGCAACTTGGGCCACCAGCATCTGCTGCGTACAAGGATGGAAGACCTACAAAGGCGGCCGAAGGGTTTGCCGAAAAAATGGGCGTATCCCCCGATGAGCTACAAGTCACCGATACCCCCAAAGGGAAATACGTCTATGCTGACGTAAAAAAGATTGGTCGGATGGCCGGAGAAGTTTTAGCCGAGAAGCTGCCCAAAGAGATCGCCGCGCTCTACTGGCCGAAGAGCATGTACTGGCGCTCCAAGAACGAGCGCTTTGTCCGCCCGCTGCGCTGGCTCGTGGCGTTGCTCGACGAGAACGCGATTCCCATGGAGCTGTTCGGCATGCCGGCGCAGGCGGGCACGCGCGGGCACCGCATCCTGGGCAGCTCGGCCACCATCCCTCGCGCCAGCGCCTACGAGGAGACGCTGCGCGAGGCGAAGGTGATCGCGAGCCGCAGCGAGCGCGAGCAGCGCATCCGCAAAGCGCTCGACGCCGCCACCCGCGCGGTTCCGGGCGCGCGCTGGCGCGAAGACGCCGAACTGCTCGACACGGTGGTCAACCTGACGGAGTGGCCTTCCGCGATCCTGGGCAACTTCGATCGTGAATTCCTCGAGCTGCCGGAGGAAGTGCTGGTCACCGTGATGCGCGACCACCAGAAATATTTCGCGGTGGAGGACGCGAGCGGCCGGCTCGCGGCGCATTTTTTGGCCGTGCTCAACACCGAGGGCGACCCGGCGGGCATCATCCGCCACGGCAACGAGCGGGTACTGCGCGCCCGCTTCAACGACGCGCGCTTCTTCTGGCAGACCGACCAGAAGCGTCCGCTGCGCGAGCGTGTCCCCGACCTGAAGAAGGTCACCTTCCAGAAAGATCTGGGCAGCTATTACGACAAGAGCATGCGGGTGCAGAAGCTGGCCAGCCTGATCTGCCAGAGCCTGGAGGATGCCGGCGTGAAGGTCCGTCCCGGCATCGTGCACAAAGCGGCGCTGCTGGCCAAGACCGACCTGACCACCGAGCTGGTGAAGGAATTCACCGAGCTGCAGGGGATCGTCGGCGGGCTCTACACGCGCGCGCAGCAGATCGATCCCAATCTGAACGACGACCAGCGCGACGCCATCGCCACCGTTATCTACGATCAGTACAAGCCGGAGTCGATGGAAGACCGTGTTCCGCGCACGGTTGAGGCCGCCGTGCTCTCCATCGCCGACAAAGCCGATTCCATTGCGGGAATGTTCGCCTTGGGACTGCAGCCGACGGGCTCGAAGGATCCATTTGCGCTCCGCCGCCAGGCCAACGGCATCGTTAAGATTATCGCCGAGCACAAGCTGCCGCTCAGCCTGCGCCATCTGTGGTCAGACGCTCTCACCGGCTATGAAGGTTCGGAGGCCAAAAAAGCGTTTTCGGCGGAGGCAGGGCCCGACGGCGCGCTGGCCGGATTCTTCCGCGAGCGTATGGAACATTACCTGCGCGACGTGCTCGGCCTGGAGTACGACACCGTGAATGCTGTGCTGGCCGCCGGAGCCGATGACGTGGTGGATGCGGTGGCGCGCGCCCAGGCGGTGTCGCAGGCCCGCCGGGCGGAGGATTTCCAGCACATCGCCATCGCATTCAAGCGGATCAACAACATCCTTCGGCAAGCATACGCAACAGGCATTGCGAAAGCTGGAGGGGTCGATTTCGACACCCTACCAGTTGATGAATCCCTGTTTACCGATGCTGCCGAGAAGGCACTCGCCCAGGCAGCACGGCCAACGGCAACCGCGGTAGCCGCTTTGCGCGAACAGAAGAACTATGAGGAAGCTCTTCGGCAAATCGCAAGCTTGCGTCCGGCCATTGATACCTTCTTCGACAAGGTTATGGTCATGGTGGACGATGAGAAGATCCGCGCTAATCGCCTTGCACAACTGGCGTTCCTGGAAAATGAATTTTCCACCCTGGCCGATTTTTCCGAGATCGTTACCGAAGGAAAAGGTTCATAATAGATAGTTTACGTTTTCGGTCCAGATGCGCACTAATTCGCAATCCTAGAGAGGAACAATCCATGAGTACAGAAACAATCCCCGCCCCCACCGCAACCAAAACCGCCGCTGCTCCCACCAAGTACGTCTACTTTTTCGGCGGCGGCAAAGCCGATGGCAACGGCAAGATGAAGGACGAGCTGGGCGGCAAAGGCGCCGGCCTGGCCGAGATGACCAACGCCAGCCTGCCCGTACCGCCGGGCTTCACCATCCAGACCGAGGCCTGCCGCGAATCCATGCGCGGCAAGATTTCGCCCGAGGTCGATCTCCAGATGCACGAGGCGCTCAGCCGTCTGGAGCAGCTCCAGAAGCAGAAGCTGGGCGCGGGCGAAAACCCGCTGCTGGTCAGCGTGCGCTCCGGCGCCAAGTTCTCCATGCCCGGCATGATGGACACCATCCTGAACCTCGGGCTGAACGACCAGTCGGTGGAGGCCCTGGCCAAGCGCAGCAAGAATCCGCGCTTCGCCTATGACTCCTATCGCCGGCTGATCCAGATGTTCGGCAACGTGGTGCTGGAGATCCCCAAGCCCGCTTTCGACGAAGTTTTCGATGGCATCAAGAAGAGGAAGAAGGCGAAGCTGGACACCGACCTCGACGCCGCGGCGCTGAAGGAAGTGATCGCCGAGTATAAGAAAGTAGTCAAGAAGCACGCCCAGCGCGACTTTCCGCAGGACGCGCACGAGCAGTTGGTGATGGCGCGCGACGCCGTTTTCCGCTCCTGGAACAACGACCGCGCCAAGCACTACCGCCGCATCAACAATATCTCCGACGAGTTGGGCACCGCCGTCAACGTGCAGGCCATGGTCTTCGGCAACCTGGGCGAGACCAGCGGCACCGGCGTGGGTTTTACCCGCAATCCCGCCACCGGCGCCAAGGAGTTCTACGGCGAGTTCCTGATGAACGCGCAGGGCGAGGACGTGGTGGCCGGAATCCGCACGCCTGTCCACATCTCCGAGCTGCACAAGGTGATGCCTGATGTCTACAACCAGCTCCGCGACATCACCACCCGGCTGGAGAATCACTACCGCGACGTGCAGGATTTCGAGTTCACCATCCAGGATGGCCGCCTGTACATGCTGCAGACGCGCAACGGCAAGCGCACCGGCATCGCCGCCGTGCGCATCGCGATCGACATGGTGAACGAAGGCCTGATCACCAAGGAAGAAGCCATCTTCCGCGTCGATCCCAACCAGCTTTACGACTTCCTGGTGCCCAAGCTCGATGAGAGCGGCAAGGTCGAGGTGCTGGCCACTGGCTTGCCGGCGTCGCCGGGCGCGGCCGTCGGACAGATCGTCTTCACCGCGGACGACGCCGTCACCAAAGCCGGTCCGAACAAGAAGAATCCGGTCATCCTGGTGCGCGCCGAGACCACGCCCGAGGACATCCACGGCATGGAAGTGGCGAAGGGCATTCTGACTTCGCGCGGCGGCATGACCAGCCACGCCGCCGTCGTCACCCGCGGCATGGGCAAGTGCTGCGTGGCCGGCGCCGGCGATGTGCAGGTGGATGAGCACGCCGGGGAGATGCGGGTCCACGGCCAGGTCTTCCATGAAGGCGACTGGATCTCGCTCGACGGCACCACCGGCCGCGTAATCAAGGGCAAGCTCAATCAACTGGAGCCCTCGCCCGACGATCCCAACCTGCAGAAGTTTTTGGGCTGGGCGGAACCCTTCCGCAAGATCGGGGTGCGCGCCAATGCCGACATCCCGCGGGACGCCATCCAGGCGCGCGCCTTCGGCGCTGAAGGCATCGGCCTCTGCCGCACCGAGCACATGTTCTTCGGCGAGGGCCGCATCCAGCACGTGCGCGCCATGATCATGGCCGACAACGAGAGGGACCGCCGCGCCGCGCTCAAGAAGCTGCTGCCTTTCCAGCGCGCCGACTTCGCCGGCCTGTTCCGCACCATGGACGGACTGCCGGTCACCATCCGCACCCTCGATCCGCCACTGCACGAGTTCCTGCCCAAGCGGGAAGAGCTGATGGTGGAGATCGCGGTGCTCGAAGCCACCAAACCCAAGTCGCCCAAGCTCAAAGAGCTGCGCAAGGTGCTCAACCGCGTGGAAGAGCTGCATGAGTTCAATCCCATGCTCGGCTTCCGCGGCTGCCGTCTCGGCATACGCTATCCGGAGATCACCGAGATGCAGGCGCGCGCCATCTTCGAGGCCGCGGTGCAGGTGGCGAAGGAGGGCGTCAAGGTGATTCCCGAGGTCATGATCCCGCTCACCACCACTTTAAAGGAGATGGCTCACCAGTCGGCCGTGGTGCGCCGGGTCGCCGAGGAAGTGTTCGCGGAGAAGGAGACCAAGGTGCATTACCTGGTGGGCACCATGATCGAGCTGCCGCGGGCCTCAATCGTGGCCGACGAGATCGCCAAGGACGCCGAGTTCTTCAGCTTCGGCACCAACGACCTCACCCAGACCACCTTCGGGTTCTCGCGCGACGATATCAACAAGTTCCTGCCGACATATCTGGAGGAAGGAATCCTCAAGCAGGATCCGTTCGCGGTGATCGACCAAGAGGGTGTGGGCGAACTGGTGCGGATGGGCATCGAGCGCGGCCGCAAGACCCGCCCCCACCTCGAGGTTGGCATCTGCGGCGAGCACGGCGGCGAGCCCTCGTCGGTGGAATTCTGCCACCGGGTGGGGATGGACTATGTGTCCTGCTCGCCCTTCAGGGTGCTGACCGCGCGCCTGGCCGCAGCCCAGGCCGCTGCCAGCGAAGAGCTGAAAGCGGAAACAGGAAGAACTAAATAAACATCCACCACGGAGGCACGGAGACACGGAGAAATCAAAATCTCTGTGACTCCGTGTCTCCGTGGTCCTATTGGACCTTCTGCAGACGGGCAATGAGCTTTTGGGCGAGGTTCTCGTCCGACTCCGACCACAGCAGCCGCGCGCTGACTCCGCAATTTTTCTCTACTGCGGCGGTGAACTGGACCAACTGGTGCACGTTATCGCGGACGCGCGCCTCCGCCAGCGGCGTCAGCTTAACGTCTTCATAGAGGAAGGGCGTGTCCAGCCCGAAGTCCACCTGCACGTGGCCGTCGTGCTCGTAGGCGGCGTCGTCGAAGTTCAGCCCGTGCGCCAGGAAGCGCACCGCGCGCGGAGCGCGCACCCAGCCGGCCTCGCCCGGCGTCCAAAGATCCCACAAGGCCTCGAACTCATAGGCGTTGTCGTCATGAAGGAACTCCCCGGCAGTCTCCACCGCGCGCTCCGGGGTGGCGTGAAAATCGAAGGTTTCCTGGTAAATCACCGGCTCGTTCCAGGAAATGGGATGGACGGCCAAATAGCCGATCCCCGGCCGTTCGGCGGCGAAGGGGAAGTGGCGCAGCACGCACAGCAGCTTGGGCAGCATCTCGCTTTCCGAGAAGCTGGGGAACCACAGGCTGAGATACAGAGAATCGGCCATGTTAATGCGCCGGCCCATTATTCTACCGGGATGCCGGGTTGCGGAGTATGATAAGCGCTCTCATGGCCACCAAGCTGCGCAAGAGCGGCAACGCCGCGGTCCTGGAAGTGGACGGCAAGCTGAAGCTTGGCGAATCCGTCGACCAGTTTCGCACTCATTGGAACGAGGCCATCAACGGTGGCGCCAAGATTCTGATCATCATTCTCCGCGGCGTGCCGATGATCGATTCTTCCGGCCTGGGGAGCCTGATGCGCTGCTATTCGGCGCTCAAGGCCGTGGGCGGACGGGTGAAGCTGGTGGGCGCTAACGAGGTGGTCCGCCAGGCGCTCGGCGTCACCCACCTGGACAAACTGTTCGACTTCTACGACGACGAGGCCGCCGCGTTAGCCTCCATCCCAAGCGCCGCCGCGACGTGATGCAACGACAACCCCTGCGTCCTCCGCGTCCTCTGCGGTTTTCATTGTGCTTCAGCTTGGCCGTTCCGAGGGCATTTGGTAGAGTAATGAATTGCAGCGTTTCTCCTGCCTCAAGGCTGCGTCCCCGTCGTCTAGCCCGGCCCAGGACATCG
>CAWEGO010000002.1:0-1677500 GCA_963808725.1 uncultured Acidobacteriota bacterium
CACAACAACTAGCAACGAGCCGAAGTCACTGCAGCTTCGCGTACTCCGCCTTGGCTTCTTTCAGGATGGGGAGGTCGGGATCGGCGTCTTTCCAGAGGGAGAAGAAGTCTTGGTACTCCGCTTTGGCTTTGACGGGGTCACCCGCCATCGCGTAGGCACGGCCAATCTGAAGATGAGCCAGCGATCCGGTCACGAAGTTCCCCACGATACCCCGGTGATCCACCAGTTTCTGGAACTCGACGGCCGCAGCAGCGCCATTGTGCGCCAGCAGGTAGGCTTGGCCGCGCAAATAGGCGGGGTAAAGGGTTCCCTCTTGTAGGGGTGGTGGACTGCCCAGTTCATACGGCGCGGCGGCTTCCAAATCGAGGAGCGCTTGGGACGAATTACCCTTGTTGAGTTCGATGGCGGCGTTGATGGTCGGCAGCCAGTACAGCTTTAACAATGTGTTCGTGGGGTAGCTCTTTTCTAGTTCCTCGGCCAGCGCCTTGGCCCGGGGAGCATCGCCGATGCGAGCCAGCACGAGAGCGGCCACCACCTTCACGTCCCGCCCCCGAGACAGCGCCAACGCCGCCGAGACTCTCTGCTTCGCGGAAGCAATGTTGCCCAACTCGGCCTCGCGCAGGGCAGCGTTGACCTGCCATAAGGCCGCTGTCTCTTTGGAATCCGCGCGGACGGCCGAGTCCACCGCTCGGCGCGAAAAATCCCGCGCCTTGCTCAGCCGCCCGTAGTAACCATCTGTATCGGACTGCGTCGAAAGAAGCACGTCCTCGTCGCCGGGCTTGCCTGCAGCCCAAGCTACCTGCTGCTCCATCTGCACCGCGTCCCCCCCGAGAAAGGCAACATAGTAGATGGTTTGGCGCAGTTGTCCGCCATCCAGATTATGCTCGAGTGCTTGGTTGAGGGTGGCCTTGGCTTCATCCAGCCGGTTCAGATTGAGGTACGTTTCCCCCAGATTTACATAGTGGTGGAGAACGGGCTGGAGCCGCAAGGCCGCTTGGAATTCTGCAAGGGCTTTTTCGTAATGCCCCATGAAGGTGTAGTTCACGCCCAAGTTGTTGTGCGGAACCCCATCACGAGGATAGTTGGCTGTCCACAGTTCGTAGGTCTGCGCCTCCTTCCCCACTTCTCCCGTAGCACGAAAATAAACGGCCGAGACTCGCAGTTTCTCCCGTTCGCTGACCCGGTCGCGCAATTGGTATGCCTTCGTGGCATATTCCAGCGCCAGCGACGGTTGCCCAAGGTTGCCATATACAGTTGACAACACAGAATACGCCATGGCGAAATTAGGGTCGAGTTCGATTGCTCGCTTGAAAAATGGGATGCTGGGCGCGCTTCCCTTTTCGCGGCTTACCGTTACCCCCATGCTGAAGGTTTTCAGGGCTTCGAGGGAGGATGTCGTGGCCTCAATCGGAACGTCGAACTTTTGCACTGAAGGAAGCGATTCTCCTAGCTTAGTGCGCAGGCTGGAAGAGGCCCGGCTCAGCGCTTTCAAAACATCTTCCTTGCTGCTGGCCTCGACCTGTTCTTTCGCCAAGGTGTCGCCCGTGCTGCAAGTGACTGCGCTTAGGTCAATCAGATAATGGCTCCCCAAGCTGGAGATTGTCCCGCCCAGCAGGGCCTTGCTTTCCGTGCGCAGGCAAAGCTCTCGACCTGTATCCACGGTGATGCGCTCGTTCGCAGGATGGCCCATCATTTGCAGGGTCTCGCTGACTTTCCGGTCGGAGAGCACATCTAGAAAAGGACTTTGTCCCAGTTCCACGGCCAACGCTTGCTTGAGAGCGTCATCAAAGACGGCATCGCCTGTCTTGTTGTTGAAGTCGGCAAGCACTATGGTGTCTTTCTCCGTGAGCGGCGCAGCCTTCGTTGTCATCGTTGCAGAGCGTGAGCGCAGGTAGAGGCCGACGGCAGTCAGTCCCACGATAAATACGGCAACAGCCGGAACAAGAATCTTCCAAAGCCCGCTCCGTCCGGCTGCTGGAATTGCAGGTGCCTGAGCGGCAGCAGAGGCCGATGGCGAAGTAGCAGTGGCAGCGGGAACTGGTGCTAGTGCGGCGGCAGCCGAGGATGCAGGTTCCTGCGCTGCGACCGTGCCCGAACTCGCAACCGCCACACGTCCGCTCTCCGTGTCCCGCTTCAGCCGCTTGAGGTCAGCCCGCATCTCGGAAGCGTGCTGGTAACGGAGGTTGCGGTCTTTCTCCAAACACTTGTTGATGATGTCTTCTAGCTTGAGGGGAAGGTCGGGATTTAGGCGCAGCGTGGGCACTGGAGTGCGGTTCAGGATGGCCTCGAAAATCATGCCCGCACTTTCGCCCCGAAAAGGCAACGTACCAGTCGCCATCTCGTAGAGCACCACGCCGAACGAAAACAAGTCGGTGCGAGCATCCAAATCTTTGGCCCGCACCTGCTCCGGCGACATATAAGCGACCGTACCAAGGGTGCTGCCAGGACTGGTCAGGTGCTCCTCGCTGACGGCCGTGGCCTCCGTGGCATCCGCCGCTACGGCTGCACCGGTGCGGGCCGCAACCTTCGCCAGCCCGAAATCCAGCACCTTAACCTGCCCGCGCTTGGTGATGAAGATGTTGGCAGGCTTGATGTCGCGATGAATGATGCCTTCCGCGTGCGCCGCATCGAGCGCGTCGGCGATTTGAATGCTGATGTCGAGCAGGGTCTCGGCATCGAGCGGCCGGCCAGGGACGATGCGATGCTTCAGCGTCTGGCCGTCCAGAAACTCCATGGCGATGAACGCCTGCCCGTCCTGCTCGCCGATGTCGTGGATCGTGCAGATGTTGGGATGGTTCAGGGCGGACGCGGCTTGGGCTTCGCGTTGAAAACGGGCGAGTGCGTGCGGGTCGCGGGCGACTTCATCGGGCAAGAACTTGAGCGCGACGAAGCGGTGCAGGCGCGTGTCTTCCGCCTTGTACACCACACCCATCCCGCCGCCGCCCAGCTTCTCGACGATTCGGTAATGCGAGATGGTCTGGCCGATCATGTGTGGCAGGAGGCCAACGAGAGGGGCAATCGTAGGGCGGCAGCTCAAGCTAAGTCAATGAAAAGCAATGAAAGACCTACGCGCGAAGGGTAGTTGTTGTGAAATCGCCTCTCTAACAATGTCGGCGGTGTCAAGCTCATTTGCGCGCGCTCCGCCGCTGACGCCGAAGAGCGCGCCATTTCGCTCTAGTTGGAGGATCGCTTTCCGCACCCAAAGGCTCGCTTGTAATCCGTCGGTCAGGAACTTGGTCCGACCCAAACATCTCTCCGATCGCAGCGGCGATCATGATTACGTGTTCGGACTCCCCTCGATGAGGGGAGCGGGACGCCCAATCATTAACGCGGCCGTTTACTTCCGACCAAGGCGATTTCCGAGCTATCCCGCGTACGAACCAAGCTTCGGCAACTGTGCGTAATCCCACCCGTTCCGCCACATCCAGTAGAGGCGGACGGCGAGCATGCGCGCCATGGCGATTTTCGCGATCGCTCGTTCGCGTCGCATGGCCAGGCGCAGATACCTTCGCCGCCAGTCGGGATCACTGCGCACCGTGGCTTGTGCTGCCGCTACCAGCAAGAAACGCAGCAGCGTGTTGCCTTGTTTGCTGATATGTCCCAGGTGCCGGCGCTCTCCGCTCGATTCCTCCGACGGCACCAATCCGATATAGCTGCTGAGTTGCTTGCTGCTGGCAAAGCGCTCCGGAGTGCCGATGATCAAGACGAAGGCGAGCGCGGTCAGCGCGCCCACCCCCGGATGGGTCATCAACCGCAACACCTCGGGGCGCTTCTCCGCTTCCTTCTCGATGGCTGCCGTCAGCTCAACTATGGTCGTATCGACTTGATCGAGCAGTTGCAGCAGGTCTTGTCAACGTCGGCTCGCCCACGGCGCCAGGACCAGCGACTCCAGTTGGGCTCGCCCCTTGGGCCGCCACAGTGCCTTCTTGCGGCGTACACCTTCGTTCAACGCGACCGCGTGTAACTGATTCCGCAAGCGGGTTTGCGTCTGCACCAGGCGGTGACGGTGCCACAGCAGTTGTCGCAGGTCACGGTTCTCGCAGCTCGGTACCCAGATCCGCGGGAAACGATTTTCTACCAGCAACGTCAACAGTAGCTCCGCGTCCTGCCTGTCGTTCTTGTGCTTGCGTACACGTTTGGTGCTGATCTCTGCGGCATCCCCAACCCACAGCTCGAATCCCAGCTCCGCTATCAGCCGCTCAAACCAGCGGGCGTGTCCGCTGGCTTCCATCCCGATCCGTGCTTCGACGCCGCGGACGCAAAGATCGCGATAGAACTGCTCCGCTCCTTCGGTGTGGTTCAGTCGCCGCTCGCCGCACTCGCCCGTTGCCGTGTCGACGAACGCAATTTGCTGGAAGCCCGGGTGATAGTCACAACCTATAATCAGCATGCTCGGCTCCTTTCTCCCGAGCCTTTCGGTGGTTTGGCGATCGCCGAAGTGTACTCGGGTGGTAGGAGCCGACATTGTTAGGAAATCATTAGCACCAACAATGCCGTTTGCACCGCAGACGGTGCACGCTCCGCAGCGGGATGTTTCACCATTTCGTAACCCTGCTGTGGTAGCATCTCGCGGCCAATGGGGGGATGCATGATGTCTTCAGCCGAGTACCCCGACCGAATTTGGTTCAATCCGCCGAAGTTTTGGGCGGCAACCAAGGACATGCGGCCCGAAGCCGCAACTGAACTCCTGGACAGAATAATTGACCTTGCGGAAGCCCAAGAATCTGGAGGAGCTTCGCAGTTTTGACTTTATTTCTTTCGGTACTCCCTGGCGGAAAGTGGCATGACACACCGTCCGCCGCTAAGGTATCAACAGCCGATGTCTCTCCACCAAGCCCGCCACGGCTCCCAGAGCCCAGCACAAGCTCGATGGTGTCCGCAGTGCGGCAGTTCAAACCTCGCGCGCTCACACCGGGCAGACATGCTGGAACTGGTTCGCTCTTGGCTGCTCCGGCAATGGCCGCTACGCTGCAATAGTTGTCGGTACAGGTGGCTCGTTTTCAGCTGGTGCGATCCAGGACGCAGTCTCTGAGCGTCCCTGCTCACGGGTCGCATCCCTTGTTCGGTATGTCGGCCTTCTTCTCCGCTCCAGCTAATCCATGCCCCAAGAGATTGGCTACCTCGACCTGACCCGTCCTATCATTGGGGGGCAACGCCTTCGACGATAAATATGCGGCTCTTCGCTGAGCTTTGCCTGATCGGCTTGATCGCCTCATAGGCTGGCGAGTCGTACCACTCACGCGCTTTCTCCGCGCTGTCGAAAGCGATTACCACGATGCCGCCCTTTGGCGGTTCGCCCTCGAGAACCTGGATTGTGTGGCCACGAACGAGATAGTGGTGATTGAAAGGCGCCAGCGTTTCCGATACCTTCTCCCCATATTTCTGCATGCCAGTGCGGTCGGTTACCTCGACTTCGGCGATAACGTAGCCAGGTGGCGTCTTGACTTGCTGCGCTTGAATCGCCATGACGCCAGCAACGCCGATCGAGACGCCAGCCAGCACTGCCAGCGCCAGTTTGCGGTTCATTTTCATGGGTTCATTCTCCGCTGTGTGTTTTTCGGACAAGCACTAACCCGGTACGAGGTGATTGTTGAAATCGGAACACAACTCGTAGGGCAGAGTCTACCGCTTCCTCCCTAATGACGGGCAGCTCGCCGGATTGTTAGCGAGAAAGCGTCTATCCGATCACAAGATGCTGTGGACGAAGAAAGTTGACGATGGCGGTGCAATTGTTGGCGTCAGGGCCGCCCGCCCAGCAGGGGCGGATTACTGGGTTCAGAAAACCCCGCGGGAACCGGTCCAGGCAACCTGACGGAATCTCAAGGGCCGGGCCGCACGAGAATCAGGGATCGAGAATCAGATCTTTTAGGGCACGCGAGGTTTCTAAGTCTTAGCCTGCACTGAAGCGGGCTTGGGCGTCTGGCCGTCGTGCTCTGGTGCCGCTGCGTCGACGTGATTTCGTACGGCCCAACTTCGTGCCCGGAGTAAGAACCATGCTGTTCGTTTGGTTCGAGACCGAGGTGCTGAGCCGAGAAGAGAACTTGGCAGCGGTTTGGGACGATGGCGCTGGGTCGTGGAACGCACCTTCTCGTGGATGAACCAGTTCCGTCGTCTTCGCCTGCAGATATGCACAAGGCGTTTCTCTCGCTCGCGTGCGCTCTGATCTGCTGGAATTTCCTACAGGGTCAATTCCCGTGATCAGTGTCTGGTGAGCCGACCAACCAGTCCGGTGTGAAAATTGAAGCCGAGTGCGATCAACTTCCCCCAAGCCCACTTATGAGGACTAGAGCTGGTTTCATAAATAGGTTCGGGCTCAAGTCAGGCACTTACGACTGAAGGCCGCATTGCGCTTGGCTGGGACATGCGGCTGAGCGACCGGCAGTGGGCGCTGATCGAGTATTTGTTCCCTCAACCCAGGCGAAGGCGAGATGGGCGCGGACGGCCCTGGGCTGCCAACCGAGCTTGTGTGGAAGGAATCCTGTGGGTGCTGAAGACCGGAGCCCGCTGGCGCGACCTGCCCGCGGACTACCCCAGTGGTCCAACCTGCTGGCGGCGACTGAAGCAGTGGGAGGAAGATGGCGTATGGCTGGAAGCTTGGCGGCAACTGCTGGCCGCCCTCAACCACCACGACCTGCTGGACTGGGATGAGACCTTCCTGGACGGCAGCTTCGTGTCCGCGAAAAAGGGGGCGCTGGAGTTGGCAAAACCAAGCGCGGCAAGGGCACGAAGTGGATGGTACTGGTCGATGGCCAGGGCATTCCACTGGGAGCGCAACTGGCGAGCGCTTCACCGGCCGAGGTCGCGCTGGCGGAAAGCACGCTCGCGGAAGTGAAGGTGCCGGCCTGGGGACGTGGTCGTCCACGGCAGAGGCCCCGGCGCGTAATTGCGGACCGGGCTTACGACTCCGACCCGCTGCGCGAGCGACTCCGGCGACGCGGTATCGAACTGCTGGTTCCCCATCGCCGCAACCGGCAACGCTGGTGGAGGCAAGACGGCCGCAAACTTCGACGGTACAAGAAGCGATGGAAAATCGAGCGCACCTTCGCGTGGCTCCAGAACTACCGTCGCCTGCTGGTGCGCCAAGACCGCATCCTGGGCATCTATCGCGGCTTTTTCCATCTCGCTTGCTTGCTCATCACGCTGAGGTATTTATGAAACCAGCTCTAGTCTGTCGTCCCAGCCAGCTACTCATTTTTTAGCAGGACCCGCTGATCCCATCTCTACCAGAAACCCTGATGGTTTTTTTCTGATCCCCTGTAGCTTTTTCCCAGACTCAATACTAAACACTCCTTCGTGCGCGTGATGGCGACGAAGCAATTCCGCCGTTCTCCTTCCATCTCGGAACTCGATTGCCTTCTTTCACCAATTTCTACTGATTAAGGAAAATCGACAGGCGATGTGTTCTTTGCGTTGTCGCGGGACGAATCCGGGGCAGTAACGTTCACGCCGGTGGCGGGGCGGGTTCAGGTCGGTGGGGACTTTGGGCTTGAAGAGTGAAAAAAAACCTCTCCCCGGTAACCGGGGAGAGGGTCATTGCAGACGGAACATGTTTTAGTCGTCCAAGTCAGCTTTTGCAGGGGCCGGCTTGTTGAAGTCGCTCGCGGGGCGAACCGTCTTCTCGCCGGGGAAGGGGACCTTAAACCCGCCCTCGAACACCACCACGATCCTGGCGCCGGTGGCCTTGACCCACTCCTGCATCTCGACCAGCTCCGTCTGGAGCTTGCGCAGTTCGCGGGCGTATTCCTTGCCGTTGAGCTTTTTCTTGCCGTTCACAGCGGGGCCGGCCAGTTGGCTCTTTCGTGCCATAAACCTCCTGTTGGGGGTGATCACCGGGGATCGATGTGTCGAGTCATCTCTGACTTAACCCCAGGTCGTGGAGGCGCTCCTTGATCTCCTTCAAGGCGCGTTCTTCCGGTTCGCCGGCAGGTTGTAGGCCCTTATGCGTGATCCTAATTCGCAGCATCCCCTCTTCCTGGAATTGCCTTTTGGCGTCGAAAACGACCTCCGAGGGAAACGGAATGACCTCCACTGAGCAGGACTCGCCGATCTGACGCAAGATCGTCTCCACCAGCTTCTCTAACGCCACGTAGCCGAGTACATAATCCCGGCCAGGGTGTTGCTCATGGCTGGGCTTGATACCGTACACGTCGATATCAAACCCAGCCTGAATCCTCTTTGTGGTTCCGTGCGTTCGTTCCTCCTGGACCATAATCCGGACCATAATGTGGTAGGGCAGCACCTGGTAGAAGGCCTCGTGCTGCTTAATCAGTTCGTGAATATTGTCTGACACGTTCGAAGCGCCTCCTTGACGCCACACTGTTCGCGAGCGAGTTGCCGCTTTCGGCTTCTGGACGGGGCGAACTGCGATGCAACAGCAATTCAGCCAGCTGACGGATGTCTCTGTCATGGTCGTCCAAAGCCGCTACAAGCTCCTCATGAGCTTCCAAGTTGCGCCTGTTGCGCCATTCCAGATGGCAAGCGAACAGGTACAAAGGGGTAGGTCGCACCCTCATAGAGACACCTGCGATTTAGTCCCCGAGAGATGGGCGAGGCGCTTCTGTGAAATGTGCAATTGCAGGCGTTCGCACACTGACCGGGCGTACACATTGTCGGCAACAAACTCGCTCCCCATGCGGCCCAGCCACAACAACACCTCTTCGCCGAGCGAGTCGATGAAGGTCACCTCAGAAAGATCCACAACGATCGTCGGCGGGACCTGGTAGCGAGCCAGGGTCATTCTTGCATCTTCGGCGTAGGGGCCCACCAGCCGACCTTGGAGCCGTACGAACAGCGTGCCATTTCCATCGTGATTAAATTCAACTCGCAGCATTCTGGTCTCTCTCGGAAGGGGGTTGGCTTCCATGCTCCACCTGGGGTTGCGCAAACCGCGTGCCAACGACCCGGAAATGCAAGTAATTGAAAATACAGCGGATCCGTCATTTCACAATGCGTTCCCGCCTGCCCTGCCGCGGTCACTGCCTGCATCCGGGCACTCCATTCTTCAAGTACGCGTGTCTCTCAGGCGGGAGGGGTGCGGCAGAACTGCTGCCCCGCCACACCCCCGGCGGGAAGGACCCCAAGGCGATTCAGACTTCCTTCAGGCGACTCGCAATCCCGCAGTTTGCCTCAGGAGGCCAGGGCGACCTGAAACCAGGTCGCCTGGCTTCCTTGCAAATGTGTGATCAGAACGTGACTACCAGGCCCGCCGACGGCACTGCGGCGTGCGTGTACTTATCGAGTTTGAGCTGGTTGGTGCTGGCCGGCCCTGCCCATCGGCTGTCGGTGCGACCGAATGCGGTCAGTGAGAGTAATCGGCGCGAGTGATGTTCAGGCGGCGCATTTTGTTTTGCAGCGTCGTACGTTTCAGGCCGAGGCGTTCTGCCGCGCCGCCCGCGCCGGCAAGCTTGCCAGAAGCAGCCTTCAGCGCATCGATGATGGCCTGCCGCTCGGCGTCGTGAAATGTGGATACCGAGCCAGTCCGAGGCGCTCGCATCGTGCTCTTCAGTTCTGCAAGCGGGACATTCAACTCGCTGCCCTGGGTGAGAATGACGGCCCGCTCAATGAAGTTCTCCAATTCGCGAATGTTCCCGGGCCAGGCGGCGCTGATTAGGGCCTCCATTGCGTGCTTCGGGATCGTCTTGATCTGTTTCTGCATTCGGCGAGCCAGACGTGAAACAAAATAATGAACCAGAAGGGGGATATCGCCTGAGCGCTCGCGAAGTGGCGGGATCTCAATCGGGAAGACGTTCAGTCGATAGAACAGATCCTCCCGAAACTGCCCGTTACGGATCATCGCGGGGATATCGCGATGCGTCGCGGCGATGATACGGACGTCCACATGAATGGTCTTCGTGCTGCCCAGGCGCTCGAACTCCTGTTCCTGAAGAGCGCGAAGCAATTTCGGTTGTAGTTCGAGGCTGATGTCGCCGATCTCATCCAAGAACAGCGTGCCGTGATCGGCCAATTCGAAGCGGCCCTTTTTCTGCATCAACGCCCCGGTGAAGGCGCCCCTTTCGTGTCCGAAGAGCTCGCTCTCGATAAGGCCGGACGGAATCGCGGCGCAATTCACTTTGACAAATGTCCGATCCCGCCGCGGGCTGTTGCTGTGGATCGCCCGGGCGATCAACTCCTTTCCAGTTCCGGTTTCACCATGCAACAGCACGGTGGAACCGGTCGGGGCAACGATGGAGATCTGGTCCAGCACTGCCCGCAACGCCGCGCTTTTTCCGATAATGTCCTCGAAGTTGTATTCCGAACGGATCTCGGATTCGAGGTACAGGCGCTCTTCTTCGAGGCGATCCCTCGCTGCCGTGACCCGTCCGTATGCAACTGCATTCGCGACCGCAAGCGCGATCTGAGTGCTGAGTTGGGACAAGAGGTCCAGGTCCTCCTGCCCAAAGCCGTTCGGTCGCCGGGTGCCCATCGTAATCACGCCTAAAGGCCCGGTTGCAGTTGTCAGCGGGGCAAGGGCCATGGCCGCGATCGATTCAGCCTTAAGATTTTCGCCGATCGGAGACGGCAGCTTCTCAATTTCTGCCGCCGACCACAGCTCAGGTTTGTGAGCACGTAACTTCTCGTGGTCGCTGTCGCTCAGTTCGTGAACTGCGACATCGGTCAGAAACCCTTTACTGGCGGGAAAATCCAGGACGGCGAGTTCAAGCCGGTTTGATTGTTTATCGATGAGCCAGAATCCGGTGAAATCGTTCCGGAAATAACTCCGGATGGAGGCCGACGCGGACCGGAACAAGTCAGTAATGTCCAGCTTTGAAACGATGTGATTGTTGATTTCCAGCAACAGCCTGAGCCGATCTCGCTCTTGCGCTACTTGTCTGTGATAAAGCTCTGCGCTATCCCTCGCCAGCGCGCACTCGAGCGCGACCGCAAGGTGCGACGCCAGCGCACTGAGCAGTTCGACATCTTCGGGAACGAATTCCTGCTCCCGCTCCTTCGTCACTGCGAGAACTCCGTATCGCCGTTGCGACGTAGATACTGGAAAAACGTAGGTGCTTCGGCCCACAGACTCGGCTGCAAATGGAGCCAGCTCCGGATGTTTCAACATTTCCAGCGATACGTCCGGGAGAAAAACTGGTTTTTGTTCCTCAAGCACCCGTGCCGCCACACCGATACGCGAAATTTTGGTACCAATCTTGACCGGGGGCGCGTCCGGTTCTTGATCGAACTCCAAAACCTGCAGACTTTCTCCGTCACCGTCCAGAACGTAGAGGTGGGCTCCATGGAAGCTACAACTAGTGGACAGTATGCTACGCATGCTGCGCAGCATGGCCCTTACCGTGGGCTGATCGGCCACTGCGCTGGACATGTCCAGCAAAGTTCGATATCGGGTTCCGTTATTGGTTATCACGCTGGACTCATCGCTCCTATGCGAGTGAGTGCGCCGTTAACTCCATTCACCTCAGAATCAGCCGCAATTATCAACCCGACTGACACAACTGTTTGTGACAGCCGTCAGACGCACCCATTTCGTCCGCAAGCCCATTATGTGCAAAGTTCAGTTATACGCCGCCGCATAACCATATGACTCAACAATCGCCTGGCTCCGAATGACATCGATGGACTGAAGTGCGGCGCAGTAAGCGGCTTCCACTGCATGCTCACTGATCCCGAGCAGCAAGGCGACTTCCGGCAAAAGCCGGTTTTCAATCCCGCGCAAAACCAGCACGAAACGACAGATGGAATCAAGTCTACGCCGAATCTCATCAAATTCACGCACCAGGAATTCAAGCGTGTCTATATCTAAAGGTGGAGCTGCATGCTGCTGGTAAATGCACCCATCGTGGTCGTACGCTGAAGAAAGCTGGCCAATCCGCACCTGCTGCACATCAAGGGCGGAGCGGATCGTTGCGTCCCGCGCCGATGTCCAAAACCATTCCTGAACGACTTTGCCCTCGTTCTGAGCAAGATTGCGTGCGTCGATGATGCAGGCCGCCGCCACCATTTCATTCCCGGTCAGAAATCCGGCAAGCCACGCCAACTCTTCGCGATGTTCGGTAAAAGCGGCGCGAATCTCATCCGCCGGTGCTAGCCCGGAAGCAGTTGGGCGGATTGCGCTGGTCGCTGTCGTGGTTGCCATTTCAACTCTCCACGTGTCATAAGGCACGACGTATGCCAAATCGGTCGGGGCGCAACTCTCCTGGAATCCCACAACAGTTGCTGTTGGTTCCCGAGCTCTAGCCGCTACGCGCTCAATATTCTGTCGTTGCTCTGCGAGGAATTGCGATCTGGGCGTTTGAGTGTGGTCGGGCCTCACGCATCGCGGTCACCTCTGCCCTTGGCGGGGCACTGCCCAAATATGGGCAGCGAACATTGGCAGCAAGCCTTGGGTGGCAGCTTGAGATTCAACAATTTGCCACGGGTCACTCGTTGGCAGCCCATCTGCAAGATATCGAGCGCAGTTCATTAGTTGAGGTTCCTGCACATGATAAGGAAGCGTGCTCTCGTGATTTTCTTGTTGTTGGCGATTGCATACCCGGCCACAGTGCTTGCACAACGAGAAGCGGCATCGTCAACCGCCTCCCCACCTCCACTGCTTACGTTGGAGGATGCGGTATCGCTCGCACTGGAGAACAATCGGCTGGTAAAGAACTCGGTGCTGGAAGCTCAGAAGTTTGATTTCCGGGTGAGTACGGTCCGTAGCCGGCGGCTACCCCAGTTTCAATTTGCCACCCTCGGGGGCGAGTTGATGCATTCGTTTGACTTCACGTTTCCCGCCGGCTCGTTCGGCACGGATGCGAATGGCCGCCCTATTCCCTCGACCGAATCAAAGATTCGTAATCCCGCGCGATTCACGACCTACATCACAGGCGCTCTCGATCAACCGATTACCCAGCAGTACAAGATCGGCCTCGGAATTCGTGCGACCGAGCTTGGGCGCCAGATAGCTCGTGAAGACGTCCGCGCTGAGCGCCAGAAGATTGCCGCCGAGGTTCGAACCGCATACTTCGATCTGATCGCGACCCAAGCCGGCGTAGAAGCGACGCACGAATCCGTGAAGACCTTAGAAGAGGCGCAGCGAATCACGACGAGATACATCGCAGAAAATACGGTGCTCCGGGGAGATGCACTGGAGGTCGATGCACGCCTCGCAAAAGGGCGGTATGAGTTGTCGGTCGCGGAGAACGGTCTCGCAACTCAGTGCGAGCACTTGAACCAACTGCTGGGCCGCGATCTGGACACGCGGTTTCGCGTCGATTCGATGCCTGAGGAGGCCGCAACCGATCTGACCATCGATGCCGCGCGAGACAAGGCTTCGCAGAACCGGCCTGAAGTTCGTCAAGCCTTCCTCAAGGAGAAGCAAGCGGAATACGACCGCCGGATCGCCAAAGCAGAATACATCCCCGACCTCAGCTTGTCCGTGAGATATCAGGGGCTCAACAACGTCCGCGTACTTCCGGAGAACGTCGCCACAGCCGGCTTCTACTTAACGTGGGAACCATTCGATTGGGGACGACGCCGCAACAACGTAGCCGAAAAGGCCAAGACCGTCGAACAGGCGCGCAACGGAGCACGGGAAACGGAGTCTCAGATCGCGGTTGAAGTCGGAGCCAAGTATCGCAAATTGCAGGAGGCCGCCCTGCTTCTCAAGGCAGCGCGAACCGAACATGAAGCGGCCACGGAGCAATTTCGCGTTACCAACAATAAGTACAAAGAAGAGGCCGCGCTCATAAAGGACTTGCTGCAGGCGCAGGCTCGGAGCACCGAGACTGAATTTCAGTATCAGCAGGCACTCTCCTCATATTGGAGTGCGCGAGCAGAACTTCGCCGGGCGATGGGAGATGAATGAAATGAGAAACACACTAGCAATGCTGTTGCTTGCGATCATGATGGCCGGCTGCAGCTCGAAGAAGCCGATCGAGCAAGCGCCGCAAGCAGTCCAGACGCAGCGCCTAGATCGCAATGCGGCTGCCAGTGACGCCGGGCTGCGATTCTCGGCGGTAGTCACGCCTGATGCGGAAGCCCCTTTGGCCTTCAGGATCCCCGGATACGTCATCGCACTTAAGCAAGTACGCGGCCAGGACGGCAGGATGCGCGACATCGCCGAAGGCGACCCAGTCAGCCAGGGCGCTGTGCTTGCCAGGATTCGTGCCACTGAGTATCAGGACAAGGTACACCAGGCGGCATCGCAGACGGAAGCGGCGGAAGCGGCCGCCCACAAGGCCAAGCTCGATTTCGACCGCGCCACACGACTCTTCGAGAGCGAGAGTCTGACCAAACCCGACTTCGATGCCGCTCGTGAGCAATACGACTCGACCCAGGCGGAGCTGCGAGCGGCTCAAGCATCAACGGCGGAAGCGCAGGTTTCGTTGCGCGATACCACGCTTGTCGCTCCCTTCTCCGGCGACATTGTTAAGAAGGCCGTAGAGCTCGGCTCGTACGTAGGGCCGGGTGTACCGACGTTCGCAGTCGCCAAGACCGATACCGTAAAGATCGTAGTTGGGGTGCCTGACACCGCGATGCGGTCAATCAAACTGGGCCGACCCGTTGAGGTTGCGATCGACGCCTTCCCCACGCGCACCTTTAGCGCACGAATCAGCCGCATGTCGTCGGCCGCCGATGCAATTACGCGCAATTTCGACGTCGAGGTCGCTATACCGAACCGCGATCACTTGCTGAAGGTGGGCATGATCGGTTCTCTGCAGCTTGCCGGTGGCGTTAGCGAACCGCAGCCCCCGTCTCTGCAGGTTCCGCTCTCGGCGATCGTGCAGGCGAAAGACGGCAAATACGGCGTGTTTGTGATCTCAAACTCGAGCGCCGGAGAGGTAGCCAGCCTCCGTGGCGTGGAGATCGGCGCTGTCAACGGAACCGACATAGCGGTAGTAAGCGGGCTGTCCGCAGGGGACCGGATCATCACCACCGGAGCCAACCTGTTGAAGGATGGTCAGCGGGTAGAGGTGGTCCAATGAAACCCAGCAATACTGAGAACAGTCACAATCCCGCTCGTTTTTTTACGCACAACCGGCAGATCGCGTGGGTCGCTTTACTTGCAACACTCGCCTGGGGCGTTTTCGGGTACATGAACATGCCCAAACGGAAAGACCCAGATATCCCCGTGCGCATCGCCCTTGCGATCACGCCGTGGCCTGGTATCTCGGCAGACAAGGTCGAGCAGTTGGTCACGCGAAAGGTCGAGCAAGCCGCGACTGGGAACAGCAAGGTGGACCGCGTGGAATCCACCACGCAGGACAATATCTCCGTCGTGCAAGTCAGATTGCTCGACAACATAAAGAACACGCAACAGGAATTCCAGGATATTGGGCAACGGCTGAATCAGATCACGGACCTTCCACAGGGCGCGGGCCCGATCACCTGGATCAGCGACTTCGGCGATACCGCGGCGCTGATGCTCACGGTCGCCAGTCCGCCCGTCACAGACCTTGAAATCGAATTGCGCGCTCGCGGCGTCCGTGACGCGATTGAGAAAGCGCGACAAGGAGACATGGAAGGACGCGCGACCGTTCTCTACTGTTACCCCGCGTCAGTATCACCTGCAGTAATTGAGCGGCCATTTGTCATCCTCGCTGCGCAGGCAGAGCGAGATGGCTTGGCGCGAGATGTTCGTCCGCTATCCGTGGGGAGCTGCTCCGGGATCGATTTTGCAACCACGAAATCGGATGACGAACTCCGCGCTTATGGAGAGCAGTTCATTGAAAAGAAGCTGCAAGAGTACGAGTTCCATCCCGACGCCTGGGGACCGATCATCATTCGCGATCCTCAATCCGCAAAGCAACGCATCGCGGAAATGGCGAGCGAGCGATATTCCTACCGGCAGCTTGATGATTTCACGGATCTGATCCAACGCACGCTGCAACGTGTGCCCGAGGTGGCCAAGGTTCAGCGCGTGGGCGTTCTGCCGGAACAGTTTTACCTGGAGTACTCCGACGCGCGGATGGCTGCATTCAAGTTGCAGCCAACGAAAATCAAAGACATTCTGAGCGCTCGCAATGTTACCGCTCCGGGCGGCATCGTCGAGACCCAATCGCGAAATGTCTTGGTTGACGCGACCGCCGAGTTCAAAAATACGAAAGACATTGGCAACGTCCTGGTGGGAGCGTCGCCCACAGGCGTGCCGGTTTATTTACGCGATCTCGTGGACATATCGCGTGCATATCAGACACCCACACGGTACCTGAACTACATGGTCTCTCGCGAAGCGAACGGCAACTGGCACCGCAACCGTGCCATCACCCTGGCCGTGCAAATGCGATCGGGGGAACAGATAGGCAGATTCGGCGCCGCGGTGGACAAGGCGCTTGCCACCGTGCGGCCAACGCTGCCCCCTGATCTTATTATCGCGCGCACGTCGGACCAGCCGAGGCAAGTGCACGAACTTGTCAGCCTGTTGATGTCCAGTCTCTATGAGGCCATTGTGCTCGTCGTCATCGTCGCGTTGGTCGGATTCTGGGACTGGCGTGCGGCCATGCTGATGGCTTGCTCGATTCCCCTGACGCTGGCGATGAGCTTCGGCATCATTCACGTTCTGAATATCGACATCCAACAGGTTTCCATCGCGACGCTGATCATCGCTCTTGGCTTGCTGGTGGATATGCCCGTGGTGGCCGGTGATGCTATCAAACGCGAGCTGGGCGCCGGTTCACCGCGCGACCTGGCGTCGTGGATTGGTCCGACGAAACTGGCAAAGGCGATTATCTTTGCCACCATCACGAATATCGTCGCCTATCTCCCGTTCCTGCTGCTGACGGGCGACACCTACTTCTTCCTCTACAGCCTGCCGGTGGTGATGACGTGCACGTTGATCGCGTCAGTCATCGTGTCCTTCACCTTCATCCCATTGATCGCGTACTACCTGATCAAGCCGCCCAAGAACCCGGAGCCGCCCATGTCGGAACGGCGCACTCACGGTTTCCCAGGACTGTACTACAAGGTAGGTGATTTCGCACTCCAGCATCGCTGGGGCGTGTTCGCCGGCTCCCTTTTATTTCTGGTGCTCGGCGGCTGGTTGTTCACGAGGCTGAATTCGCAGTTCTTCCCCAAGGATCTTTCGTACCTTTCGTACGTGGACGTATGGCTCCCGCCCGACGCCCCGCTGGGTGCGACGGATGCGGTTTCCCAGCGAGCAGAAACTGTCATTCGAGAAGAGGCGGAACGGTTTGGCGAAGAACATCATCGGAAAGATGTTCTGAAGTCGCTGACCACATTTGTCGGTGGCGGCGGTCCCAGGTTCTGGTTTTCGGTCGACCCCGAGCGACAACAACTGAATTATGCGCAGATCCTCGTCGAGGTTGCCGACAAACACTTCACCAACGAATTCGTTGGGCCGCTGCAGACGGCCCTGAGCCGAGAAGTCCCGGGGGCTCGGGTGGATGTGCGGCAGCTCGAGACCGGCAAGCCGGTCGGAATCCCCGTCTCCATTCGAATTTCCGGCGCGGATATCGGGGTTCTGCACCAGCTCTCCAGCGACCTTCAGGCAATCCTCCGCTCCCAGCCGAATGCGACCCGGGTACGCGACGACTGGGGAGAGCCTGCCATGACCGTGCGGCTGAAGGTTGACCCGGATCGCGCAAATATTTCGGGTGTCACCAACCTGGATGTTGCCCTCTCATCCGCCGCTGCGGTGAGCGGATTACCGGTCGCAACATACCGGGAAGCTGACAAACAAATCCCCATTGCCGTTCGCTTGCGAATGGAGGAACGCGCCGGGTTATCTGACATCCAAAATACCTACGTCTACTCGAACACCAGCAATCAGCGCGTACCTCTGCGGCAGGTCTCCCAGGTCACGACTGACATGTCCGTTCCAAAGATCAAGCGCCGCAATCAGTTCCGCACGGTCACGGTTTCTGCATTCCCAATCCCGGGTGTTCTGCCCTCTCAAGTCCTGGAGCCATTGTTGCCCAAGATCAAGCAGTTCGAGAAGCAGCTTCCCCCGGGGTATTTTCTCGAGATCGGCGGCGAATACGACGAACAGGTGAAAGGATTCAAGCAACTCAGCGTCGTAATGGCAATTTCAGTAATGCTCATCTATATCGCGCTCGTCGTGCAGTTCCGAAATGCAGTCAAGCCGTTTCTCGTGTTCGCGGCCATTCCTTATGGCATGACCGGCGCCCTCGCCGGGCTGGTGATCATGCATCAACCCTTCGGATTTATGGGGTTCTTGGGAGTCGCGAGCCTTGTCGGGGTGATCGTCAGCCACGTCATCGTGCTGTTCGACTTCATCGAGGAGGCGCACCACCGCGGCGAGCCATTGCGAGAAGCACTGCTCGATGCCGGCATCGTGCGACTGCGGCCGGTGATGATCACCGTCGGTGCGACTGTGCTTGGGCTCATACCGCTGGCGATGCACGGCGGCCCGCTCTGGGAGCCTCTCTGCTATGCGCAGATCGGCGGCTTGTCGATCGCAACCTTTATCACCCTGCTGCTTGTGCCCGTTCTTTATTCGATCTTCGTATTGGATCTCAAGCTGATCAAGTGGGAGACGAAGGAGCAGCCTCAGATGGTTGCTGATGCAGCAGGGGCCGCTGACTAGGCGGAGTTGGCCCGGAAACGAGTTTGTTATGAAGCATGACTTTGAAGGAGTCGACCATGGCCACTAAGGCTGCAGCGAAACGGCAGGCATTGCCAGATGTTGAGAGACTCACCACCCAGTACGGATGTGGTCCAGTGCAGTTCTCCGGAACGGACGAAGCACTGTATGAACGGCACCTCCTGTTTGACACTTGCGTCGATCTCGCGGCGGCGACCGCGCGAGACCGGTTTGAGGCGCTCGCCCGCTCCGTGCGCGACGTCCTATCCCAGCGATGGCTCTTAACAGAGAAGACCTACGAAGAACGAAATCCTAAGCGGCTCTACTACCTCTCGATGGAGTACCTCCTCGGCCGCTCACTCGCAGACAACATTACGAATCTTCTGCTCGCTCCTCTGACAGACCAGTTCATCCAGGACAAGAAACTCAACCTACTCGAGATATTAGAGCAGGAGCCCGATGCAGGCCTGGGCAACGGCGGGCTTGGACGTTTGGCAGCCTGCTTCATTGAATCCGCCGCGACCATGCAGCTCCCGGCCATGGGTTACGGACTGCGATATGAGTACGGCATCTTCAGGCAATCAATCCGGAACGGCTGGCAACAGGAAATGCCGGACAACTGGCTCCGTTCTCCCGATCCGTGGGAGGTCGCTCGCCCGAACGAGAAGGTGGAAGTCAGCTTGGGTTGCTCGTTCGAGCTCAGCGGAGGCAGTCTGCGCCCCGTACCGGGGCGTCCATCGACTCTGATCGGCATCCCATTTGACCGCCCAGTAATCGGGTACGGCGGCTCCACAATCAACACGCTTCGCCTCTGGGCCGCGGCGGCGCCGGACTACTTCAACTTTGAGGAATTCTCTCGGGGCGATTTTGTAGAGGCCTTTACTCAGACCCTATCGGCTGAAACTCTAACCCGGGTCCTGTATCCCGATGATGCAACATCCATGGGGCAAGGTCTACGCCTGATACAGGAGTACTTTCTTGTTGCCTGCTCGCTGGCGGATGCGGTGCGCCGCTTCCAACGTAGCAACTCCGATTGGCGCTTGTTTGCGGAAAAAGCGGCGATTCAGATGAACGATACGCACCCGGCTCTGGCGGTGCCGGAACTCATGCGCATCCTGGTTGACCAGGTGCACCTCGGATGGGATGAAGCCTGGCACATCACACAGAACACGCTGGCGTATACGAATCATACCTTGTTGCCCGAAGCGCTCGAAAAATGGCCGGTGAAGTGGTTTGAAGACATGCTGCCCAGGCAGCTTGAGATCATCTATGAAATCAATCGCCGTTTTGTGGGCGATGTTCGCCGGCGGTTTCCGGACGATGAAGGTTGCATCCAGCGCGTGAGCCTTATCGAAGAAGGCCTCGACAAAAAGGTTCGCATGGCCAATCTGGCGGTCGTGGGTTCCCACAGTACCAACGGAGTGGCTGAGATTCACTCGAATCTATTGCGCGGGACGACCCTCAAAGACCTGGCAGAAATCTTTCCTGAGCGTTTCAACAACAAGACGAACGGCGTCACGCCCCGGCGCTGGCTGCTTCTGTCGAATCCTGAGCTTTCCAGACTGATCACGGATGCGATTGGAGAGAGTTGGATCAGTGACCTAAGCCAATTAAGCAAGCTGAAAGCATTCACAGCCGACAGCGGGTTCTGTGACGACTTCCGCAAGGCCAAGCACAATGCCAAGCGGCAATTTTGCGATTGGTTCAAGTGGTCGACAGGGCAGGTCCTTGATCCGGATGCGATCTTCGATTGTCAGGTTAAACGCATCCACGAGTACAAACGTCAGCTACTGAATGCCCTGAGGATCGTAGTGCTTTACAACCGGCTACGGGAGAATCCCGAACTGGACATGCAACCCCGAACGTTTTTCTTCGCCGGGAAGGCTGCCCCTGCATACCGGCTTGCCAAACTGATTATTAAATTTATTAACAACTTGGCCAACGCCATCGACGGAGACCCCGCAGTACGCGGGCGGCTTAAAGTGGTATTCCTGCCCGAGTACTGCGTCTCGGTTGCGGAGCATCTGATCCCGGCCAGTGACGTCTCCAACCAGATTTCGACGGCAGGCTACGAAGCCAGCGGCACCAGCAACATGAAATTTATGATGAACGGCGCCTTGACGATCGGCACACGCGACGGCGCGACGATTGAGATGGCAGCGGAGGCGGGCGAGGAAAACTTCTTCCTCTTCGGCCTGACGGCGGAGCAGGTGACCGGCAGTCGCGGCTGGTACAACCCGCACTGGCACTATGAAAATGAGCCCGAGACCCGCAAGGCCTTGGACTTGATATTTTCCGACTATTTCAGCCGCTATGAGCCAGGCGTCTTTGCCCCATTGCGCGACATGTTGTTAACGCACGATCACTATATGCACCTGGCGGACCTGAAGTCGTATCTGGAGGCAGACGAGCGGCTGCGCGCGTTGTATGCCGATCCCGACGAGTGGGCCCGCAAGGCGATCTTGAATGTGGCGGGCTCGGGGAAGTTCTCCAGCGACCGCACCATCGCCGAATACGCAGCCGAAATTTGGAACGTGCAGCCATGTCCAGTGCCAGACAAGGCTTAGGGGAAAAGCCGCTTTCAGCCCCGACGACCGGCCGCAGCTTTCCAATAGGGGCTACGCTGGTCGCCGGCGGCGCTAACTTCTCAATCTTCTCCCGGAGTGCGGCCAGCATCGAACTGCTGTTTTTCGATCGCGTGGACGACGCTCGTCCTTCGCGTGTCATCCCCATCGATCCGTTGGCAAACCGTACCTACCATTATTGGCATGTCTTCGTTCCGGGCGTACAAGCGGGGCAGATCTACGGATTCCGGGCCTGCGGGCCGTTCGAGCCACATCGGGGTCTCAGGTTCGATCCATCCAAGCTACTGCTCGACCCCTATGGCCGCGCCATAGCCGTGCCGAAAAACTATAGCCGTGAGGCAGCCCGTTGCGAAGGCGACAACACCGCGACGGCCATGAAGAGCGTGGTTACGGACCCGCACGCGTATGACTGGGAAGGTGACGTGCCCCTGAAGCGGCCGTGGTCACGCACCATCATTTACGAGATGCATGTGCGCGGCTTTACGGCACATCCCAGCTCCGGTTTGGCGGAATCGAAACGTGGCACATACGCCGGACTAGTCGAGAAGATCCCCTACCTTCAGCAACTGGGCATTACCGCGGTCGAGCTGCTTCCGGTGTTTCAGTTCGATCCTCAGGATGCGCCTCCAGGCCGGACGAACTACTGGGGCTACTCACCAGTTTCATTTTTTGCACCGCACCAGGCATACAGCTCGCGTCAAGGACCGCTGGGCGCGGTAGATGAATTTCGGGATATGGTGAAGGCGCTGCACCGAGCCGGCATCGAAGTCATTCTCGATGTCGTCTTCAATCACACGGCGGAAGGCGGGCACGACGGGCCAACACAGTGCTTCCGCGGCCTGGACAATCCAACTTACTACCTCCTGTGTGAAGACCGCTCACGCTACGCGAACTTCACCGGTACAGGAAACACGCTCAATGCGAACCATCCAGTTATACGGCGCATGATTGTGGACAGCCTCCGTTACTGGGTGAACGAAATGCATGTGGATGGCTTCCGGTTCGATCTGGCATCCATCCTTGCGCGCGATTCGTCCGGTGCCGTCATGTCGAATCCTCCGGTGCTTTGGGACATCGAGTCCGACCCGGCGCTGGCCGGCACCAAGATGATTGCGGAGGCTTGGGACGCGGCAGGACTTTATCAGGTCGGCAGCTTCGTGGGAGACAGCTGGAAGGAGTGGAACGATCGGTTTCGCGATGATGTCCGCGACTTCTTCCGAGGTGCGAACGATTCCGTGGGGCGCATGGCCGACCGTCTGCTCGGCAGCCCCAGCATTTATGGTCAAAGGGAGCGCGAAGCCGAGGAGAGCATCAATTTCGTTGCGTGTCACGACGGCTTTACCCTTAACGACGTCGTCTCCTACGACCACAAGCACAACGAAGAAAATGGCGAAGACAACCGCGACGGCCGCGATGACAACCGAAGCTGGAACTGCGGCGTGGAAGGTCCGACGGACGATCCCGCAATAGAGAGGCTGCGCAACCGGCAGGTAAAGAACTTTTTCACCGCCACCATGCTTTCAGTGGGTGTGCCCATGTTTGTTATGGGCGACGAGGTGCGGCGTAGTCAGCGCGGCAACAATAACGCCTACTGCCAAGACAATGATACGAGTTGGTTCGACTGGAAGCTGCTCTCCGAACACGCCGACGTCCTCCGGTTCGTGAAGTTGCTGATCGAGCGCCGTGTGATGCGGGAAGTGGAACATGAGCGCCGGCGCGTAACTCTAAGCCAGTTCCTCCGTGAGGCGAACCAAGCCTGGCACGGCGTGAAACTCAATCAGCCGGACTGGTCGACTTTCTCGCACAGCGTCGCAATCGGCGGGGAACTGAAGCGCGAAGGGGTATTGGCGCATATCATCCTCAATGGGTATTGGGAGCCTCTCGAGTTCGAACTTCCGATATTCAAGGGCGGTACAGTGAACTGGTGGCAGGTGGATCGATACTGCGCTGGATCCGCCGCATGAGATTTGCGAATGGAACGCGGAGAAACCAGTTCTGGGGACAACGTATCGTGCTGGCGCAAGGTCGCTGGTAGTGCTAATCGCAGGTCAGGGGGTGAATGGGTGCACGGGCCAATTGTCACCACGCTGACAGAGAACCCAATCCTCACGCTCTTCATCGTGATTGGGCTGGGATACCTATTGGGCGAAATCTCTTTCTTCGGATTTCGTTTCGGCATTGTCGGGGTCCTCTTCGTCGGACTGGCCGTGGCCTCACTCGGCCCCTCAATTCCCGTCCCGGAAGTCATTCCCACGCTGGGGCTGATCATCTTCATCTACACCATCGGCATCCAGAGTGGTCCAGAGTTCTTCAAATCTCTGCGCGAGCGAGGTTATCGCGACAGCGTGTTCGCGCTGGTGATCGTGGTCTTGGGCGCGGGAGTCACGCTCCTGGTCTCGCGTCCGGCGCACTTGACACGTCCTCGGGCGGCTGGCCTCTATACGGGCGCGATGACCAATACGCCAGCGCTGGCCGGGGTACGCGAATTGCTGCGCGACCGTGGCCGCGCTGCCGGGCTCTCTCCCGAGCAGCTTCGCGCGGATTCCGACGAGCCGGTGGTCGCGTATTCGATCGCTTACCCGGTGGGGGTCATCGGCGTGCTGGTCTCGTTCGCCGTGTTCCGCCGCCGGTGGAAGCCGCGGATGGAGCCGCTCGCGGAAGCTCCGGAGATCCGAGTCCGCGATTTCGCGGTGAGGAATCCCGCCGTGATCAGCCGGACCGTCGAAGAGGTTCTTCGGCCGCACCGCGACCCCGGTTTTGTAATCAGCCGCATCCAGCACGGAGCGTCGAGCAAGATCGCCCGCGGCGACACGCGACTGCAGCAGGGGGACATTGTGGTCGCCGTCGGCGACGACGACGCGCTGGTGCGCGCCGAACAGATTTTCGGACAGCCGCTCGATGCCCACATCGAGCAGGACCGCTCCCAGCTCGACTTTCGGCGCGTTTTCGTCTCCCGCCAGGAGATTGTCGGGAAGCGCATCCGTGAGCTCAATCTGGAGACTACCATGGGCGCCACGGTAACACGCCTACGCCGAGGCGATGTGGACTTCGTCCCGACACGAGACACGCGCCTCGAACTCGGCGACCGCGTCCGCGTGCTTACCCGACGCGAGAACTTCTCCGCCATCTCGCGGTTTTTCGGCGACTCCATCCGCGGCACCGCCGAAACCGATTTCGGTTCCGTCGCCCTTGGCATGGTTCTGGGCGTGCTCGTCGGCCTCGTGCCCGTTCCGCTGCCGGGCGGGACTATCCGCCTGGGATTCGCTGGCGGCCCGCTCCTGGTCGCCCTCATCCTTGGCAAGCTGGAGCGCACCGGCCGCATCACGTGGATCATGCCGCTGCACTCCAATCTCACCCTGCGGCAGGTTGGGCTGGTGTTCTTTCTCGCCGGTGTTGGCATCCGAGCCGGCTATTCCTTCGCGCAGACGCTCCGCCAGAACGGCCTGGCGATGCTGCTGGCGGGGGCGGTCGTTACGCTGGTCGTCACGGAGGTGTCCTTGGTCGTGGGATATAAGCTGCTCAAGATTCCCTTTGCATCGCTGATGGGCCTGGTTTCCGGCATCCAGACGCAGCCGGCCCGTCTGGCTTACGCTACGCGCGAAGCCAACTCCGATGCACCCAACCTTACCTACGCCGTAGTATATCCGGTGGCGATGATCGCAAAGATTATTCTGGCGCAGTTGCTGATATAAAGCTTCTCGCACTGGTGCCGTTGGGTCGGAAGGGCCAAAGATATGAGGCATTCTCTTCTGCGGGAGACGCCCGTGACTGTCGAACAACAGCAATGGCTCAAACACACGGAGGCCATCCTTGAAATGCTCAACGAGGGCGTGGCCATCAGCGATGAGTCTGGCCGCATTCTCTTTGTCAACGAGTGTATGGAGCGCCTTCTCGGATTCCCGCGTTCAGCGCTCATAGGGAAGACCGTGGAGGCCTTCTACCCTAGAGAAGACTACGAGGTCATGCTTGCGCGAATGGCTCTGATAAAGGGGGTGGGCGGCTACGACCGATACGAATTCTTTGTTCCACGTGCCGACGGAACACGTGTGCCGGTGATCCTTAGCGCCCGCGAGCTGGAGGCCCCTTATGGAGGCCGCTTCTCGGTGATCACTTGCACAGACATCTCCGAGCAGAAAAAGGCAGAGCAGAGTCTGCGAGACGCCAATGCGCAGCTCAAGCGCTGGGCTGAGGAAATTGACCGCGACCTGGTCCTCGCCGCGCGCGTGCAGCGAAGCCTGGCGCCTCAGCCCCTTTTCTGGGGCCGCTTGGTCGTCGAGACCTATTACAAGCCCGTGCAAACAATCGGAGGTGATTTCGGCCTGGTCGTCCCATCCAGTACCGGCAAACTGGATTTGCTCGTCTGCGATGTCTCCGGTCATGGCATCAGTTCCGCCCTGCTCGCGAACCGCATTTACACAGAGACGCTTTCCTTGTTACGCGACGGTATGGAACCCGACGAAATGTTACGCACGCTGAATCGCTTTATGATCGAGCAAATCGGCATTACCGGGTTCATGTTCACCATGGCTGCGGCACGGCTGGACCAGAGCGGGCGACAACTGATCTATGCGGGCGCTGGACATCCCCCTGCGCTGCTGATTTCTCCTTCCGGCGAGTTGCGCCAGTTGGAGTCATGCGGCACAGTCCTTGGCGTCCTAGAAGGTGCTGTGCCTCGGAACGGCAGCGGAGAATTCAAGTTGTCGGCCGGTGACCGACTGATGCTTTACTCCGACGGCCTGCTTGAAGTTTGGAATCGCGAGGACGAAATGCTTGGTCTCGAGGGCTTGGAGGGAATCGTGCGCGGCGCCGCTGCATTGCCACTTCCCGCCATGCGACAAGCCATAATCGGGGGCGTCAACGCTTACAGTGCGGGGCCGGTTCACGACGACACCACGCTGATCCTTATAGAGGTCCGCTAGCGCGTGCGTTGGGATTTTCCTGTCGGCTTTTGTAGGGTTTTTTCGCAGGAGGTGCACAACAATGCAATCGATCAGTGAGAAGGCACCGCTCGCACGTCACCGTCAGCATCGGAGCCGTGACCTAGCATCTGGCCCTGGAGATGATCCGATGTGTATCAGGTCATGCACTGTACATAGGACGCCATTGAGCAAATTCAAGCTGTACTACGCCTATGTACTGCTGGTGGCAGTGCTTACGGTTGGTCTATCTGCCCAAGTTTCGCCTGCGGTGTCCGATCTCCCTTCAAACCAGCAAGTAATCGCATTCCTGACGGAATCGACCGAATGGTATCGGCATCGCGCGATCGAACGACAGATAGCGACCAATCCAGTCGACCTTGCGTTTTTGGAAGACAATCAGCAGATTGCTGCCCAGATTGTCCAACTATCGTTTGATTTTGCCAGAGCTGATGCGTCAATTGCGGCGGCAGCCTCGGCAGGTAACCAGAAAGGGAGCATTGAGACCGCGGGCGGCTCCTCGCCGGACTTGGCGCAGTTCATTCAGTTGGAAAACAACACCGAGCTGGCGGCCCAGCAAGCAAGCCAGCAATTCGAGGAAATCAAGAAAAAGCTTTTGACCGCGCGTGGAGCCGATCGTCGAAGGTTGCAGGTTGCCCTGGATGCAACGCAGAGCCGCTTGGAGCTGCTACAGGCAGGATTAGCAAGTCTTCGGGATCTGGTTGAATTCGTGCGAACGACTGGAGGGCACGGTGCCGGAGATTTGACAACGCGTATCGAGGACCTCTCACGAACGGTTCCGGACGTGACCAGCCCGTCGGCGATACCAGCACCAATGCCAAATTCAGAACTGGCCTCGGTTATTAAACCGCAGGGGTCCGGCATTCTCGGCCTCAACTCGGAAGTGTCAGCGCTTGGACGAAAACTCCGCATTCTCGACGATGAGATCCGCCAAACTGACAACCTGAGGCAATCTTCCCAAGGTCTCCGCAATCCGATGCTGGCTTACATCGATAAACGCTTCTCAACCACCGCAAACAATGATCTTCAGGCGAGCGATCTCCAGGCATTGCAACAGCAGAAGGCGCAACTTGACGCACTCAGGGTGATGGTCAAGGCGCTCGCTCCGGCGATCGTGGCCTTGGACAAGCGGAACGTGTTGCTCGCTGCCTACACGTCGCACCTGAAAAGCTGGCGTGCCGCCGTCGTCAGCGAACATGACAAAGTGTGGAAAAATCTCATTTTACGGCTGATCGGTGTTGCAGTGGCCATCGGCGCGCTGGTAATTATCGGCACCCTTGCGCGCAGAGCCACCCGGCGGCATGTACGAGACGCTGATCGGCGCCACATCATGCTGGTGATCCAGAGAGTTGTCGTTTGGTTCACCATCGTGGTGGTCACCGCGTTCGCCTTCGCGTCCGACTGGACCTCTTTGGCTACTTTCTTTGGGCTTGTGACAGCGGGTCTCGCGGTTGCACTTCAGAGTGTCATTCTTTGCGCCGTCGGTTACTTCGTGCTGGTGGGAAAGCGCGGAATAAGACTAGGCGACCGAGTGCAGATTTCTGGCGTGACCGGCGACGTGACCGATATCGGCTGGCTGCAATTCCAGCTAAAAGAGATCGACACTAGAACCCAGCAGCCCACGGGTAACGTGGTTACGTTCTCGAATTCGCTTGTTTTGGCGTCGCCGGCTACTGGTCTGTCCAAGTTCAACGAGAACCTGAAGCGAGCGCAGCTGGAAGGTGCCGCAAAGGCATCGCAGCCATAGAAAACGCATTCGTTTGCCGCTTTTGAGCTCTGCGGCAGCCAAATCCCGATTCCCGACTGGCGTGCATCCGCCACCCGATTTGTAAGCGCTGGCCCTCGCCCACCTAGCGGTCACTACCGAGCATCCGGCGCCGCCTGGAAACGGCCGAAAACCTCGGCCGCCGCCTAGAAATCGCTCTCACCGGTTTCTGTTGCTGGTCCCTCACCCCAGAACGGCGACGTTGCTCAGCGAAACATCCCGAATTCTTTCATAATGCTCATTCAGGCGGCCACATCAGGGTGGCTGCTCGTATTTGGGCAGTGGCCATATACAGGCAGTCAACCGGAGCGACCCTCCCACTTAGGCCGAGATAAGCCTATATCCGACAAACACTTAAATAGCGACGCGTCTGGTACTTGAGCTGCCTTTCAGTTTAATGCGCGCCTATTCCGGTTTTGTTAGGCATGAACATGCGATATGCAAATGCAAGGAGGAGGCGAGATGGAGCCAATAGAAATCAGTAGTGAAAGGGTGGTAGCTCCCAGGGAGAAAACTAGCGGGCCGCGTGTCGAGCTGGCGGAGGTCAAATTGCGCGAGAAAGGCCGCGGCTATCGGCTCCTGATTGAAAAGACCCGTGGGCTGCCAGCCGATCCGCACGGCGGTAGTGCACCCAGTCGATGCAGTTTCGCTGGTTGCGGCGATCGAGGCTGCGAAACAAGGTCTGATCGTGCCGGTCCTCGTTGGCCCAGAAAAGAAGATTCGCGCGGCTGCGGAACAAGCCGAGATCGATCTCGCCGCTTACGAGATGGTTCCAACCGAGCACAGTGCTGCGGCTGCCGCTGAAGCTGTGGCGCTGGCAAGAGCGGGCAAAGTCAACGCCCTGATGAAAGGCGCTTTACACACTGACGAGCTGATGCATGAATTGTGGACGGTGCTCACGGCTTGCGAACGGAACGTCGTATTAGCCACGTTTTTGCGATAGATGCCCCCGCTTATCCAAGACCTCTATTCATCACTGATGCCGCAATCAACATTTTTCCCTCTCTCGAGGACAAGCGTCACATCGTGCAGAACGCCATTGATCTGGCGCATGCCCTCCAGATACCCGAGCTGCCGCGCGTCGCGATTCTGTCTGCGGTGGAAACCGTGACGGAGAAGCTCAAATCCACTCTGGATGCTGCCGCACTCTGCAAGATGGCCGATCGCGGACAGATCGTGGGCGGCATTTTGGATGGGCCACTCGCGTTTGACAACGCAGTTTCGGAAGAGGCGGCCAAAATCAAGGGCATCGTATCGCCGGTCGCGGGCAGGGCAGACATCTTCGTGGTTCCCGACCTGGAAGCGGGAAACATGCTTTACAAGCAACTCGTTTACCTGGGAGACGCGGATGCTGCCGGCATCGTGCTCGGCGCTCGCGTTCCCATCGTCCTGACCAGTCGCTCGGACAACACTCTAGCCCGTCTCGGCTCCTGCGCGATGGCGCTTTTGGTGGCTGACAAAGCGAGCAGCGACAAAGGAGCACACCCATGATTGTGACGATTAATTGTGGGTCATCCAGTATCAAGTTCACATTGTTTCCCGCTGATGGCGAACTTCGAGCGAATACGATTTTATGTAAGGGCCAAATCGACGGCCTCGGAGATGAGCCGCGATTCATCGCCTTCGACGCTGCCGGCAATCAATTCGCAAATGAGCGGCTCGAAGCAGGAGCAACCCATGAAGATGCACTGGAATTTCTGCGCCGCTCGCTGCAACAACGTTTCGGTGATCGGCGCCTCGTCGCCGCCGGACACCGCGTGGTTCACGGCGGGACTAAATACAACGCGCCGGTAATTGTTGATGAGGAGGTAATCGCAGATCTTGAGGAACTGGTACCACTAGCGCCGCTTCATGAGCCCCATAACCTGGCGGCTATCAAAGCGATTGCAAAGCTCGAACCGACGCTGCCGCAGGTGGCCTGCTTTGATACGGCATTTCATACCGCTCAACTTCCCGTCGCAACTGCCTTTGCCATTCCTCGCCAGCTTACGGAAGCGGGTATTCGGCGATACGGTTTCCATGGACTCTCTTACGAGTACATCGCTTCGATCTTGCCGGATTACGCGGGCCCATCTGCCGACGGCAAAGTAGTCGTTGCGCATCTCGGGCAGGGCGCGAGTATGTGCGCTATGGAGGGACGCAGCAGTGTTGCCACGACGATGGGATTCACCGCCGTCGATGGTCTCCCTATGGGTCGTCGCTGTGGCGCTTTGGATCCCGGAGTCATGCTTTATCTCATCGGTCAGAAAGGGATGAGTGTTGCGGCTGTAACCGACCTGCTCTATAACCACTCGGGTCTGCTGGGAGTCTCAGGCATAAGCGGCGACTTGCGCAAATTGCAGGCGAGCAATGATCCGCACGCGGCGGAAGCGATCGAGCTGTTCGTGTATCGCATCGCGCGCGAACTTGGTTCATTGGCTGCAGCG
Source organism: uncultured Acidobacteriota bacterium (assembly GCA_963808725.1). Lineage (GTDB taxonomy): Bacteria > Acidobacteriota > Terriglobia > Terriglobales > Acidobacteriaceae > JAHFUA01. Next base: position 30,213 of record CAWEGO010000002.1, read on the forward strand.
CTCGGTGGACTGGACGTGTTGGTCTTCACCGCTGGGATTGGAGAACACTCGGCTGCCGTTCGTGAGCAGGTCTGCAAAGCTGCAAGCTGGCTTGGCGTCGAATTAGACCCCAGCGCGAATACGGCCGGCGGGCCTTGCATTACAACAACTAATAGTCGTGTGTCCGCATGGGTCATCCCGACAGACGAGGACTTGATGATTGCTCGGCATGCAGTGAGGCTGCTTGCCGCAAATGGGAGATTTTCATTTTCCATGAAGTCAAATGTAACTTTCGTATGACGCGAGGCTTCTTATGAACACTTTTCCGGTAATGCTTGGTGCGCTGTGCGTGTTCGTCATTGCGTACCGTTACTACAGCGCGTTTCTCGCCGCGAAGGCAGTTGTTCTCGACAACAGTCGGACAACGCCCGCACACGTTTACGAGGACGGCCACAATTATGTGCCGTCTCCTAAGTGGGTTCTTTTTGGACATCACTTCGCCGCCATAGCTGGCGCCGGCCCGCTGGTCGGTCCCACCTTAGCGGCACAATTTGGGTTCGCGCCCGGATTCCTTTGGCTATTGATAGGCGCGGTCGTGGCCGGGTGTGTTCAAGATTTTATGGTATTGGTGGCGTCGATCCGGCACAAAGGGAAGTCGCTCGCTGACATCGCTCGAACCGAAGTGAGCCCCTTTGCGGGCATTGTCGCCATGCTGGCTGTGCTGTTCATTCTGATCGTCACATTGGCGGGATTGGGCATAGTCGTCGTCAACGCTTTATCGAACAGCCCGTGGGGCGTGTTCACCATCGGAATGACCATTCCGATTGCCCTCTGTATGGGTATGTACATGTTCAAGAGTACACCCGAGCTGGTTTCATAAATAGGTTCGGGCTCAAGTCAGGCACTTACGACTGAAGGCCGCATTGCGCTTGGCTGGGACATGCGGCTGAGCGACCGGCAGTGGGCGCTGATCGAGTATTTGTTCCCTCAACCCAGGCGAAGGCGAGATGGGCGCGGACGGCCCTGGGCTGCCAACCGAGCTTGTGTGGAAGGAATCCTGTGGGTGCTGAAGACCGGAGCCCGCTGGCGCGACCTGCCCGCGGACTACCCCAGTGGTCCAACCTGCTGGCGGCGACTGAAGCAGTGGGAGGAAGATGGCGTATGGCTGGAAGCTTGGCGGCAACTGCTGGCCGCCCTCAACCACCACGACCTGCTGGACTGGGATGAGACCTTCCTGGACGGCAGCTTCGTGTCCGCGAAAAAGGGGGCGCTGGAGTTGGCAAAACCAAGCGCGGCAAGGGCACGAAGTGGATGGTACTGGTCGATGGCCAGGGCATTCCACTGGGAGCGCAACTGGCGAGCGCTTCACCGGCCGAGGTCGCGCTGGCGGAAAGCACGCTCGCGGAAGTGAAGGTGCCGGCCTGGGGACGTGGTCGTCCACGGCAGAGGCCCCGGCGCGTAATTGCGGACCGGGCTTACGACTCCGACCCGCTGCGCGAGCGACTCCGGCGACGCGGTATCGAACTGCTGGTTCCCCATCGCCGCAACCGGCAACGCTGGTGGAGGCAAGACGGCCGCAAACTTCGACGGTACAAGAAGCGATGGAAAATCGAGCGCACCTTCGCGTGGCTCCAGAACTACCGTCGCCTGCTGGTGCGCCAAGACCGCATCCTGGGCATCTATCGCGGCTTTTTCCATCTCGCTTGCTTGCTCATCACGCTGAGGTATTTATGAAACCAGCTCCCGGGGTCATTAAAATCGCTGGCCCAAGCGCGGTCGGGGTTGTTTTCTTGCTGGCCAGCGTAATTGGCGGGCGCTGGGTTGCAGCTAGTTCCTGGGCAACTCATTTGACCTTCACGGGGCATGAGATCTGTCTGCTGATAATGGCATACGGGTTCGTCGCCTCAGTGCTGCCGGTGTGGCTGCTGCTTGAACCGCGCGATTACCTTTCTACATACCTGAAGCTGGGTACGATCGCCGTTCTTATTCTTGGCGTCTTCATTGTCCACCCGAATATCAAGTTTCCGGCGATCACACCATTCATTCACGGTGGCGGACCAATTATCAAAGGACATTTGTTTCCTTTCCTTTTCGTGACGATTGCGTGCGGAGCCATTTCCGGGTTTCATTCCTTGGTCTCCTCAGGAACGACTCCGAAAATGTTGGATAAGGAAACAGACGCCCGCTTCATCGGGTATGGCGCAATGATGATGGAAGGGCTTGTGGGTATCGTCGCATTGATTGCAGCTGTTTCAATGCATCCCGGCGACTACTTTGCGATCAATACCACTCCTGAAGTCTTCCACAAACTTGGACTGCATACGGTCAACCTGGAAATGTTCTCCAGAGAGGTCGGCGAAAAGCTTGCTGGCCGTACTGGTGGGGCGGTTTCTTTGGCGGTAGGCATGGCTCAACTTTTCAAGGGACTCCCCGGCATGGATAAGTTGATGGGTTACTGGTATCACTACGCCATCATGTTCGAGGCGCTGTTTATCCTCACGACTGTCGATACCGGCACCCGCGTGGCGCGTTATGTCATGCAGGAGATCCTCGGTAAAGCTTACAAACCGTTTGCTAACACAGCATGGCTGCCTGGAAACCTGGTGAGCACGGCCCTGATTGTTAGTGCTTGGGGATATCTGATCTACACCGGATCGATTTCAACCATCTGGCCGCTCTTCGGCACTGGGAACCAACTACTGGCGACCATTGCGTTAGCGGTTGCGACAACGTTTCTGATTAACATGGGGAAGGCTCGGTACGCTTGGGTCACGGCCGTACCCATGGCGTTTGTGGGAATAACGACTCTGACCGCGGCGGTGTTATCCATCAAGACAATCTTCTGGCCCATGGCGATGAAGCCGGGCACTCATTTTCAGGGGCTGCTGGATTCGGTTCTGATGTCGATCTTCATCATTGGCGTAATCCTGGTGTTGTTTGAAGCGGCAAGGCGGTGCTGGAAGACGCTTCACGGCGAGCCGATCCCGCCGGAGGCGTTCGGTCCGCCGGATGCCAGGAAAACGGCAGTAGAGGAACCGCTCCCGGAGCATGCGGGAGTTCCCGTTGGATGCTGCTGAAGAAAACAGGCGGAGGAACCAATGGCAGCCGGAGCACCAATCGAACACTCCCAACTGGCGGTGATTCCAGGCCAACCCCCAAGCCTGGGCACCGCCAGATTTATGGTGAGCTGTTGAAGTAATGATTGTTGCTGCTGAGATTGCGATAGTGGGCGGAGGAAAAACGGCGCTAGCCGAATACGGAGGTTGACCACATGACCGAAGCACTTCCAGAAGTCTATTTAGCCCGGCACGGTAATACGGCCTGGACTCTGTCCGGCCAGCATACTGGACTGAGGGACTTGCCTCTGACCCCGGCTGGCGAGGCTAACGCCTGGCGACTTGGAGAGCGGTTGAAGGGAATGGAATTCTCAAAAGTAATCACCAGCCCGCTGCAACGAGCCGCCCGGACCTGCGAACTGGCTGGATTCGGAGCCGTAGCCGAAACCGATCCGGATCTCGTGGAATGGAACTACGGTCAATACGAAGGACTCACCTCAGCGCAGGTCCTTCGCGAACGCCCCGACTGGCAATTGTTCCGGGATGGCTGCCCTGGAGGCGAATCGCCGGAACAAATCGGAGCGCGCGCGGACCGTGTGGTGCAGCGACTCCGCGCAGTTGCGGGCAACGTACTACTTTTTTCCAGCGGGCATTTCATTCGCGTCTTGACTGCTCGCTGGCTGGGGCTTGGTCCGGGCCCAGAAGGCAGATACTTTCTTCTGAGTCCGGCCAGCCTGAGCGCCCTCAGCTATGAGCATGATCTTTCCCGACCGGTGGTCCGGCTTTGGAACGACGATCACCACGTGATTCCTGAGGCTACGCAGTCGTCGAGGCAGAAGATGAAGGCGGCAAGTTGAAGTCTCAAACAAACTGAGAAAGACGTGTTCAAATTACTGAACGAGAAGGATCTCCAATGAGCACCGAGAGTGTGATGCGACCAAACTGGAAGGTGGAACCATGCCCAGTACCCTGGAAACGCCAAAGGCAGGCGCACCCCGCGAAGTAATTTCTCCTCTTGCGGGCAAACCAGCGCCAAAAGAGATGCTGGTGGATGTGGCTCGCCTGGAGAGGGAGTATTTCGAACGACGTTCCGGACCTGAACGACCGCAACCAGATGGTTAGTTTCGGAACCAGCGGACACCGCGGCTCTCCCTGCCATGGCACGTTCACGGAGGCGCACATCCTGGCCATCACCCAGGCGATCTGCGACTACCGACGGCAGCAGGGCACAGACGGTCCACTCTAAATGGGGAAGGATACACACGCCATTTCCACGCCCGCGCAGCGCACCGCGCTCGAGGTGCTGGCCGCGAATAATGTGGAAACGATCATTCAGCAGGCAGGCGGTGTAACTCCAACCCCAGTGATCTCGCGAGCCATTCTCGTTTACAACCGTGGTCGCAGGGAACATTTCGCCGACGGAATCGTGATTACGCCGTCGCATAATCCGCCAGAAGATGGAGGCTTTAAGTACAACCCGAATAATGGCGGTCCCGCCGATACTGACGTAACGCACTGGATAGAACGCCGAGCGAACGAATTATTGCGAGGTGGAAATGCTGGTGTGAAGCGGGTTGCGTTCTCCAAGGCCATCCAAGCCGCCACTACGCATCAGGAAGATTTCGTTTTGCCCTACGTTCGCGATCTGAAGAACGTTGTAGACATGGATGCGATTCGTCGCGCCGGACTGAAAATGGCTGTAGACCCTCTGGGCGGAGCTGCGCTGCCTTATTGGGAGCCGATCAACTCTATCTACGGGCTGGAGGTCGTTGTCGTCAACCCGGTCGTTGACCCAACGTTTTCGTTCATGACGGTTGACCACGATGGCAAGATTCGCATGGATTGTTCCAGTCCGTATGCCATGGCCAGACTCGTCAGGCTTAAGGACAAATATCAGGTAGCTTTTGCCAATGATCCCGACTCGGACCGTCATGGGATTGTCACTCCCGTTACCGGTTTGATGAACCCAAATCATTACCTTGCGGTGGCGAACCGGTATTTGCTCACGCATCGTCCACAGTGGCGCAAGGAAGTTGCCGTTGGAAAGACACTCGTGAGCAGCAGCATGATTGATCGAGTCGTCGCAAAGCTCGGCCGCCAGTTACGTGAGGTGCCGGTGGGCTTTAAGTGGTTCGTGCCCGGCCTCGTCGATGGTTCCTACTGTTTCGGCGGTGAAGAGAGCGCTGGAGCAAGTTTCCTCCGTCTTGACGGCACAGTGTGGACGACCGACAAAGATGGCCCAATCATGGACCTGCTGGCGGCTGAGATTACCGGCCGCACGGGTAAAGATCCCGGCGAGCACTACCGCGAACTGACGGCGGAGTTCGGCAGCCCCTACTACACGCGAATCGACGCGTCGGCCACGCCCGAGCAGAAAAGAAGATTACGGAGCCTCTCACCCGATTCGGTAAAAGAGTCAGATCTGGCGGACGAGCCAATCACGGCCAAGCTAACCAATGCGCCAGGGAACAACGCTCCGATCGGCGGCCTCAAGGTTGTTGCCAAGAGCGGCTGGTTTGCGGCGCGCCCCTCGGGTACTGAGGATATCTATAAGATCTATGCCGAGAGCTTCAAGAGCCAGGCACATCTCGACGCCATCGTGAGCGCAGCACGGGAGATGGTGAACAATGCCCTGGGCTCTTCCGGAGGCCTGTAATGGGCGAGAACGGCCGGTTCGTCAGTGTTCCACCCTTTCCGCCCGAGTACCGCGCTTCCGGCCTGCTGTTGCACGTCACCTCTTTGCCCACGCCTTATGGCATCGGCGATTTAGGACCAACGGCATTTTCATGGATCAATCGCCTCCATGATGCTGGCCAAGGTTGGTGGCAGGCGCTACCACTAGGACCTACAGGGTATGGACATTCTCCCTACCAGTCATTGTCGTCGTTTGCTGGCAACGGCCTGGTGATCAGTCCAGACTGCCTAATCTCAGATGGTCTGCTAAAGGCAAGCGATTGCGAGAATCGCTTCCCCTCCGAGGTGGTGGATTACGAGTCCGTCATTCCGTTCAAACATCGACTGTTTCAGAATGCGTGGACAAACTTCAAAGCCGGGGAGCGCAACGACCTTAGGCCGGCGTTCGAGGAGTTCTGTCACAAGCAGGCAAGTTGGTTGGAAGACTATGCTCTATTCCGCGCATTGAAGGCCAAGTACGACGGTGCTTATTACCTCAACTGGCCTGCGGAGATGGTCCAGCGCAAGCCCGATGCTTTAAGCAAAGCGCGACGAGAGTTGGCGGATGATGTCGATCAGGTTTGCTTCGCACAATTCTTGCTGTTTCGGCAGGCCGATCAGTTGAGAGAGTACGGCCACTCCAAGGGCGTGGCCTTGATTGGCGATCTGCCGTTTTTCGTCTCTCCAGACTCAAGCGACGTCTGGACCAACCCGGAGCTATTCCTGCTCGACGAGGAGCGCCGACCACGATTCGTGGCGGGCGTTCCCCCGGACTACTTCAGCGCACAAGGGCAGTTGTGGGGCAATCCCCTCTACAACTGGGATGCGCTCCGTTCCACTGGTTATCGGTGGTGTATTGATCGGCTCAGAGCGCTGCTGGCTCACGTAGATGTGATTCGCTTGGATCACTTCCGCGGCTTCGCGACCGCGTGGCAGGTTCCAACGGGGGCAGCGACCGCCCAGTCCGGGCAATGGGTGCCCGGTCCTGGCGCTAGCTTCTTCCAAGCTGTACAACGAGAGCTGGGCCGGTTGCCGTTTATTGCCGAGGACCTCGGTTTAATTACACTCGATGTTGTGGCACTGCGGAACGAATCTCAAGTACCGGGGACTCGGGTTCTACAGTTCGCCTTTGACGGCCATGCCGACAACCCATATCTGCCGCACAATTTTGTCCCGAACACGGTTGTGTATACGGGCACGCACGACAACGCCACCAGTCGCGAATGGTACGACGAGTTACCGGATCACCAGCGACAAAACTTTTGGAACTATCTGAAACGACCACCGGGCGGCGCTGCCGAAGCTGCTCCCTCGCTGATGCAGCTGGCGTGGTCATCAGTGGCCGCGCTGGCGATTGCTCCTCTACAAGACCTGCTGAATTTGGGTAAGGAAGCGCGAATGAACGTGCCCGGTCGTGCCGATGGGAACTGGCGCTGGCGCTGTACCGAAAACATGTTATCCACGCAGGCTTTCCGATGGCTCGAACAATTGACCCAATCCGCAAAAAGATCTACAAATCTCGCTTTGAGCCACGACTAAAGTGAGATTGCAGTGCCCTCTCGAGGACACCACTGCCCTAATACGGGCAGAAGCAACGTGGGATTGGAGGCCGTTTGCTGAAAAAGCGGGGCTTATGCCGTTAAGCGCTTTGGCTGGGTGAATGCATTCTGGCTGTAGTTGGAGAAGCCTCAGGGTGAGGCACCTGGCGGAGGAAATCGATTTGTCGACGAACAAATTCATTACGGTTGGTGGTCTGCAGATCCATGTGATTCGCAACAAAAAAGATACGCTCGTGCAGTTGAATGGCTGCCTGAATATTGATTCTTCACCGAGCCTCCGGGATCGCCTTCTGACAATTCTGCAGCCGGAAGCGCCAGAAGTCTTGACCGTGGATTTGTCGGAAGTGTCCCACGTTGACTCCTCCGGAATTGCAACCCTGATTGAAGCCCTAAAGATCGCGCGAACTCGCAACACCAATCTGTCGCTGAAGGGATTGCAAGGCCGTCTGCTGCACGTTCTTGAGGTTACGGGTATTGCGGCACTGTTTGGGCTGAGCATCCATCCAGCTGCTACTTCTGCGACGAGGCTTCCGTAATGGCAACTCTGCTTGACGGCGTCGGCAAAAGGACTCTCGACGAACTCGACTACGTCGGCAGTTTGAACATTCAGCTATGGGCCACCTTGCGCGCCCTCGGCACGGCGCTGCCGTTTACCGGGAACCGCTATCGCTGGAAGGCAGCGGTCCGGGAGATGCTGCAGATCGGTGTTGACGCCCTGCCCATGGTCGGCCTGATGGCAGCTTGTTCGGGGATCATTCTTGCCATGCAAGGTGCGGCGGAATTGCGCCGATTTGGAGCTATGCACTACGTGATCGACCTGGTCGCTATAGGCTTCACCCGGGAACTCGGCCCCCTGATTACAGCGATCGCGGTCAGCGGACGCTCGGGTTCCGCTTTTGCGGCTGAGATCGGCACCATGAAGGTGACGGAGGAGATTGATTCCCTCCGGGTCATGGCTTTCGAGCCGGTCGAGTTCGTGCTGGCACCCAAATATCTGGCGGCACTGGTCGCAGTTCCTTGTCTGAGCGTGGTGTCCGGCGTCTGCGGCATTCTCGCAGGCGGATTATTCATGTTTTTCAGCACACACCTTGGATTAATCCTTTATCTGCGGTACGTGCTGACTTCAATTGTGCTGAAGGACGTGATCAGTGGCCTCATCAAAAGTGTGGCTTTTGCAACCATCATCGCGCAGGTGGGATGCCTGGAAGGGTTTCGCGTACGTGGAGGACCCGATGCGGTCGGCCGCTCGACGACGAGCGCGGTAGTAAAGTCAACATTCCTCGTTATTCTCGCCGATGCCGTGTTCACCGCGCTTTTCTACTTCACTGGAAAACTGTGATGTCGATCATTTCAATCCGCGATCTGCTGGTCGAATACGACGGACGCCGAATACTGGACGGCTTGAACCTGGAAATCGAGCAAGGCGAAACCATGGTCCTGCTGGGCGGCAGCGGCTCCGGAAAGAGTACGCTGTTGCGGCAAGTGCTTGGGCTTGAGCGTCCCAGGTCGGGAAGTGTCTTTGTAAAAGGAGTGGATGTTACTCGCTGTTCTCAAACCGACCTGGACAGTCTCCGGCGCTCCATTGGAGTCGCCTTTCAAAGTGCTGCTTTGTTCAATGCGCTAACCCTCGAAGATAACGTCGCCCTCAACTTGCGCGAGCACACCGCACTTGCACCCTCGATCATCGATCTAATGGTCTTCATGAAACTGGCAGTGGTAGGTCTGGCGGAGTTCGGCAAGTTCTACCCACAGGAGCTTTCAGGCGGCATGAAGAAGCGAGCGGCGGTCGCCCGCGCGCTCGCACTTGACCCCGAAATCTTGGTGTTCGATGAGCCTTCTGCGGGACTCGACCCGATCGTTGCCGCGGAACTTGATGACCTTATTCTCTTGCTGAAGCAGGCTTTTCAAATAACAGTTATCGTCGTCACTCACGAGCTACCCAGCGCGTTCCGCATCGCCGACCGCATCGCGATGTTGTACAAGGGCACCTTTCTCCAGGTCGGAACGAAAGATGAAATCAGCAGGAGCGGGAATCCCCGTATCAGACAGTTCCTTGATCGCGTCCCCGAGAACATAGCACAGGCCGCTGGAATTGCCACGTACTTGGAACGCTACCTGCAGAATGAGGGGGCGAACTAATGACAACGGAAGCAAAAGTCGGCGCCTTCGTACTCGGCTGTGCCTCGATACTGGCATTTACGGTCGTGTACCTGTTAAGCGCACAATACAGCGGCGGTGCTGTACCGTATCGAACGTATCTGCGCTATGCAGGCGGACTGGAGCCGGGAGCATCAGTGTTGTTCGGAGGTATCAATGCCGGCAAAGTTACAGCAGTCAGACCCTGGTCGTCGGACCCCACCCGCATTGAGATTCTGTTGGAGGTCAAACAGGGAACGCCACTGAATGAGAGGTCCGTTGCCAAGCTGGGGATGGTGAACATCATGAACAGCGCGGCGCTGTCGATCAGCACCGGCAGCAACGATGCCAAGCGGCTGCCCCCAGGGTCAGCTATTCCGTCACAGGAGACTGCGAGCCTCGATGAAATCGCCGGGAAGATGGCCATCGTTGCCGACAACGCAAACGCCCTGATCACCCAAGCGCAAGGAGAGCTGGCAGGCATAACCGGTGACGCTCGAACTCTGCTCGCGAATCTGAACACCGTCACTGGTCCCGGAAATCAGCAGCGTTTTCGTATTCTGTTAGACCAAGCAAACGGACTTCTCACAGACGAGCGCCCAAAACTCGACCGCCTTTCCGATCAACTGCTAGTGGTGAGCCAGCATGCTGATAGCACGATTCAGAACGTCAACGGGACTGTCACAGACCTGCGCGAGCCAATGCGGAAGGACTTGGCTGAATTGCAGGATACGTTGGTGCAGGCCAAGAGCCTGCTGGCGAACATGCAGGTTATTGTGCGGGCAAACGACTACGAGATAAACGACACCGTGGAAAACCTGCGAGTCGCTACCGACAACCTGGACCAGTTGACGGATTCGCTGAAGCAGCGTCCGTGGAGCTTAATTCGTATCAAGCAGCCTAAGGACCGCAAGGTTCCCTAAGAGGGGAGTAACGTGTGAAAAAAGCTGTAACGTCAGTTCTGTTTATCTTTGCCGGCGCGCTCTGCTTGTCAGGCTGCATGGGCAAAGTCAAGTACCCGAGTTATTACACACTCAGTCTGCCGACGCCTCCCGATCCACCGGTCCAGGAGGCGAGCCACGCGTCGCTCGCGATACGCGAATTCCGAACGCCAGGGTATCTGCGGCAGGGAGCTATTGTTTACCGCGAGTCACCTGAACAGGTGGGCTTTTACAACTATCACCGTTGGGCGGTGGATCCGCGCGAGTTCCTGACCAATGCTGTAGCAGATCGGCTGCGTGCCAGTGGTAATTTCGCCGTCGTGAAAAAGTATGACGGCCATTCCGATGTGGATTACATCCTCAGCGGGAGACTGGAAAAGCTCGAGGAAGTAGACTACCAGGGCGGTGTCCACGTCGAGGTCGCCATCTCCGCTGACGTGATAAATCTCCACACCGGAACGACAGTTTGGACAAACTCTGTTTCCGAGGCCGGCAATCTCGCCCAGCGCAACGTGCCCGCTGTGGTGGCTGAAATGAATCGCACGATGAATCGAGCGATTGAAAAGCTTTTGGCGACTCTTCCCAGCTCTATAACCACTAAAGGAACCAACATGTCTCAAGGAGATAAGGAGAGTAAGAAATGACACCTGTTGCAGAAGCAGTTCAAGCGGCTACTCCTTCAATCAGCGCTTACGGGCCGGCGAGATCCACGATTGAAGGATCGCCGCTGAACGCAGAGGAGTTAAGGAAGATCGACGCCTACTGGCGAGCTTGCAAATATCTGGCGCTCGGCATGATTTATCTGCAGGGTAATCCCCTGTTGAAGGAACCCCTGAAGCCGGAGCATATCAAGAACCGCCTGCTCGGACATTGGGGGTCGAGCCCCGGTCTTGCGTTCATCTACATCCATCTGAACCGGCTGATCAGGAAGTACGACCTGGACATGATTTTCATGGCGGGTCCGGGGCATGGCGCGCCTGGCGTTTTGGGCCCGGCATATTTAGAGGGAACGTACTCCGAAATCTATCCTGACAAAAGCGAAGATGAGCGGGGCCTACACGCGTTTTTCAAACAGTTTTCCTTTCCAGGCGGCATCGGCAGTCATTGCACTCCGGAAACACCCGGCTCGATCCATGAGGGCGGCGAGTTGGGATACGTGCTTTCGCACGCCTGCGGTGCGGCTTTCGACAAACCTGAGTTGATCGTCGCCGCGGTAGTTGGCGACGGAGAATCGGAAACCGGCCCGCTGGCTACGTCCTGGCACATCAGCAAATTCCTGAGCCCAATCCGAGACGGCGCGGTTCTGCCGATCCTTCACCTGAACGGCTACAAGATCAACAACCCCACTCTTTTAGCACGTATCAGCCATGAGGAGTTGGAAGACCTCATGCGAGGGTACGGTTGGACACCGCACTTTGTGGAAGGATCAGATACGGAGAGCATGCACCAAGCAATGGCGGCCACTGTTGAACATTGCATCCGGGAGATTCGAAAGTGCCAGCAAGACTGCCGAAGCAGTGGTGTCGCCAGCCGGCCTCGGTGGCCGATGATCGTATTGCGTTCCCCGAAGGGCTGGGGGGCACCGCGACAAGTAGCGGGTCACTACCTCGAGGGATTCTGGCGTGCCCATCAGGTTCCCTTGACGGAAGTGAAAAAGGACCCTGAACAACTGCGTCTGTTGGAGAGGTGGATGCGAGATCAGAAGCCCGAAGAGTTGTTTGATAACGACGGCAAGCTCGTTCCGGAGCTCAAAGAATTGGCGCCGACTGGGAATCGCCGCATGAGCGCAAATCCTCACGCCAATGGCGGAAGCGTCCGGAAAGCCCTCTGCTTGCCCGACTTCCGCGATTACGCAATAAAGATTGATCAGCCCGGAACGATTGAAGTCGAGAACGTACCGCCACTTGGGACCTTTCTGCGGGACGTGATGAAGCTCAACATGAACAGCTTCCGCGTCTTCGGTCCGGACGAAACCACATCAAACAAGCTACAAGCGGTCTACCAAGCGTCCAAGAAATTCTGGATCGCCGATTACTTTGCCGAGGACAAGGACGGTGGCGAACTAACACCTGATGGGCGTGTCATCGAGATGCTCAGCGAGCACACCATGGAGGGCATGCTCGAAGGCTATCTGCTGACGGGCCGAAACGGCTTCCTCTCCTCCTATGAAGCCTTTGTCCACGTCATCGATTCAATGTTTAACCAGCACGCTAAGTGGCTGTCGATCTGCAACAATCTCGCGTGGCGGAAGAAGATCGCTTCCCTCAACCTTCTCATCACGTCGACGGTATGGCGTCAGGACCACAACGGTTTCACGCACCAGGATCCCGGCTTCCTGGACGTTGTTCTCAACAAGAGCGCCGCAGTGACACGCATTTACTTGCCGCCCGATGCCAACTGCCTGCTTTCTGTCGCCAACCACTGCCTCAAGAGCGAGAACTACATCAATGTGATCGTTTCCGACAAGCAGCTGCACCTTCAGTATCTCAATATCGATGCCGCCATTGAACACTGCACCAAAGGCATTGGGATCTGGGATTGGGCCAGTAACGACCAGGGTGTTGAACCCGATGTGGTGATGGCCTGCGCCGGTGACATACCAACGCAAGAAGCGTTGGCAGCGACAGTACTGTTGCGCGAGGAGTTCCCGGACATAAAGATCCGCTTCATCAACGTGGTCGATCTTTTCAAACTGCAACCTACCCGCGACCATCCGCACGGGTTGACTGATGCCGATTTCGACTCCCTATTCACCCTCGACAAACCGATCATCTTCAACTTCCACGGCTATCCCTGGCTGATCCATCGCCTAGCCTATGCTCGGAAGAACCAGCGGTTGCACGTACGTGGCTATAAGGAAAAAGGCAACATCAACACCCCGATGGAGCTGGCGATGAATAACGAGGTTGACCGCTTCAGTCTTGCCATTGACGCCATTGATCGGGTCCCCAGGCTGCAAAAAATTGGGGCGCATGCGAAGGAGAAATTCCGCAACCAACAGATCGCCTGCCGGGCGTATGCCTATGAAAACGGCATCGATCAGCCGAAGATTACGGGCTGGAAGTGGCCGCACCCGTCAGCTTAACTGGACCGGCGTGCAGATGGTGGCCGGTTAAACCGAACCGGCCACTTACTGTTCGAGAGCGGTCAAACTCGCGAAAGGAATTCAGCTGGATCACAGGAGAAGACAATGACGTTGCTGGAATCACTGAACAAATACACCACGGTTGTAGCGGATACCGGTGACATCGAAGCCATTGCCAAGCACCGGCCGCAGGACGCCACCACCAATCCTTCCCTCCTTTTCCATGCCGCCCAGATGCCGGAATATCGGCATTTGGTAGAAGAGGCTGCAGAAATTGCGCTGGAACGCGGGGGCTGTCACGAGGAAATGGCGGCCGAGTTTATCGATTATCTTTTCGTGCTGTTCGGATGTGAGATCTTAAAAGTCGTCCCCGGACGCGTCTCAACGGAGGTCGCCGCCAGCTTGAGCTTCGATACCGAGGGCACCGTCGCTAAGGCGCGTAAACTCATCTCGCTTTATGAGGAAAAGGGTATCTCGCGCGAACGCATCCTGATCAAGATCGCCAGCACATGGGAAGGCATTCGCGCCGCGGAACGCCTCGAGAGAGAGGACATCCACTGCAATCTGACTCTTCTCTTCAGCTCTGCCCAGGCGGTGGCGTGCGCGGAGGCTGGCGTGACCTTGATCTCCCCGTTTGTCGGCCGAATTTACGACTGGTACAAAAAGGAGCATGGCGGCGCAGAGATCCCGCCGGAGCAGGATCCCGGCGTTGCCTCGGTCACCCGGATCTACAACTACTACAAGACATACGGTTACAGAACCCAGGTGATGGGGGCAAGCTTCCGAAATGTGAATCAGATCGTGCGCCTCGCCGGATGTGATCTTCTCACCATCAGTCCCGAGCTTCTTGAGCAGCTGGAGCATGAAGAAGGTTCTTTGGATCGTAAGCTGGATCCGGCCACAGCGAAAGGCAGCAAGGACGAACGTTTGCACCTGGATGAGAAGACTTTCCGCTGGATGCACAACGAGGACGCAATGGCGACCGAGAAGCTGGCGGAGGGAATCCGTAAATTCAATAGCGATGCCCAGCATCTCGAGGAGTACGCGCTCTCCCAGGTTGCAGAAAAAGTCGGGTAAACCTTTAAGCAGTTACGGCACGGGAGTTCCAGTATAGGATTTTGCAGTAGGTCTCAGATGAGTGCGGGCACGAGCGGTACATGCATGGAACCATGATTGACTCTGCCCGTTTTTTCTTGAAAAACAGAGAGTGCCGGTGGAGGAATCGCACAATCGGATCGATCACATAGGCGAGCGAGAAATCGCTTCCGCGGCGACTTTGGTCTGTGCTGGCTGAAGTGGAGGAGCGACCCGGACCTCGATTAGCGTTTCTACCTGGGACCAAACACGTGGATCGCATTCGATGGAAGTGTGGCCTTTGAAGAAAAGCCGATCGTACCGGGGATAAGCGTGGCACTCGGCAGGCTCCTTCTGATACTCCAAGCGAAAATTCCCGAGTAACGCAGTACGCGCCGGATCAGCCGCTATGATTTTGGAGCGGCCATGAATGAGTCCTCTGGTTTGATAGAAATTCACTGCCTCGGCAACGTTGGCTGGAATGACGGAATCATCCTGACCATCTTTTCGGACGCTGTCCACCTGAATGGTGAGGGTAACCGGGATGCCGTCGCGCTCTAGTTCGCGAGCCAGATAGACCACCGCTGAGGCACCCCAACTGTGGCCAAACAGTATAATCCGAGCTTCCGCTCTCTTTCCGCCCATCGTCGAACCAGTTTCCAGCCCGTTCACCCACTCGAGAACGAACTTGTGAGCCAGTGCGCGCTCTCGATTCCTAAACACTTGGACATGAATGTCGTCGCCGTATGTTGCTTGTAGATGGCGGGCAAGCTGCACTTCCGAGTGGCGCAGATCATTTCGATGCACGAATCCGCCCACAAAACCAACCACGAGGGTCGGGGCCGGCTTACTCGCCGCCGGGTCACGGGGTTCATTCTGCGCGAGCACATTAACTGCGCTGAACAGCAGAACGCAGCCAACTACCTGTAGCACAATAACCAGCCGGCTCAAGCGCTTCCAATCATTGAACGATGTGATCAGCATTCTTCTTTCCTCAGCCGCAACAGATGCAAGGTTGATTCCAAATCCTGGGTGTTCGAAATCCTTAAATTTCAACGTTGGGAGGGATGTAGTAAGGCCATTGCCTGCCCGTATATCGGCAGATGCCCGACCGACACCTATCACAGAATTCTGTAAGTCGCGAGGGGGGCACTTGCGTGTGGCCGACAATCCGACCGCCGATGCGCGGGTCAAGCTTGTGGTCTTGGCTTAACTCTGCGGGCAGCCAATTCCAGTCGCGACGGTGAAGAGCAGGGGCTGAGAGTCGCTGCTAGCGTTTGCATCCGCCCGATTTGTAAGGGTCCACCCTCACCGCCTGGCGGTCACTACCGGGCATCCGGCACCGCATACCACCTCATAAGCCGTGGCCCAAGGTGCGTGTGAGGTTGCCTCGACGTACTTTGAACGACGCAAACCCATAATGATGAGGTCCACGTTCAGGTTTTCGGAAGTTTCCAGAATCTTTTCACTTATCGGGCCGGCCGGGCAGAACTCGACGACGAATTCAGGTTTGACCTTCAGCGTGCTATTCCGCGTGACTTCCTTAAGGCCCTGCAAGGCGGCCGTGTAAAGCAGGCTTTTCGGCTTGGGAGCAGTAGGCAGGACATGGAGCAAGACCAGCTTCGCGCCGAATTGATTGGCATACGAAATAGCGTAAGGCAGGGCATGGAGAGAGGCTTCAGTGAAATCTGTCAGAAAAAGAAAGGTGCGGTTGGGGAGGAGGTCATCGACCCGAGACTCCTGATAGGAACCGGGGCCGACGGTGAAGACCATGCAATCAGCGTAACGAAAAATCTGTTCTGCAACTGACCCGAGGACCACCTTCCGCAGCCCTCGACGACCATGCGTACCGTTGACGATCAGGTCCACTTGCTCTTGCCTGATCACTTGGTTCAACACTTCCCATACCGTACCCTGGCCGATAATGAACTCATGTTGCAAGCCTGCCAGCGCTCCACTTTCAACCAGTCGAGTCTCTAGATGGTGGGCATCCCTCTTAGCAGCCTCGGTGGCCGCGTTGAGGGCATCTGCACCCGCGAGGGTGAATCCCAAAGAAGAAACGACATGCGCGAGGTAGAGCTTGGCTCCATAATGGCGCGCGATGGCGAGAGCATGCCGCAGTGGTTTCTGAGATGTTTCCGAGAAATCAGTGGCCACCAGAACGGACTTCAAACGGGGGTCTACGGCTGATGCAATCGCGGACAAGCGGACCTCCCTCCTGCTCCAGGCTGCAATTTTCCTGACCTGCGTGATACCGAGGCGTCGGGTGGGCGGGCGATGTCAATTGGCCATGTGCAGCGAGGAGGAGGGCTACAGCCAAAAACATCGCAATCCTCGCCTCATCTTGACTTCGCCCGACGACTCGGCGTGCGCACATCAAATCAAACCTTACGCGGCCAGCTTCACTCGCCGCAGACCAGCACGATGCTCACGATGTCGGCTATAAACAATAGCAAAGCAGCTGCGATCAGCGTAAAGCCCGCAACAAGCTGTCCATCTACGCTATCCGCATGAAGAAAAATGCCTATCACACACAGGACCGCAAAGATATTGATTGCTCCTAGCACCGTCCAGAAACGAGCTGTCGGCTTATTGCTTTTCATTTTTCGCATTGCAGACCTCGAACACGCCGGCCAGAAGCTCTCGGCGGTTCTAGCCTTGCTCAGTGCAATCGGTATACCACTATACTCGTTGCTAAGTACCAGTTCAGCCTCAGCGAACTGGCACACTCCGAACTTACGCGGTGCCCTTCCGAGGGCACTGCCCCAATGTGGGCGCGGACGCTGGACCGAGACAACGTCAGGCTATTGGCAAGTCACGAGTTACGGCAACTCAATGTGGCTATGTGAATGCGAGGACATATTGAGGAAACAAACGGCCGGAATACGGGCCGGTCGTGAGGAGGACCCGTTCGGAACGTGCAGGCGTAAACGCATGTACGTCTGGTGGAACGATGCGATACCCGAAGGCGACAAGCACAGAGCTCATTGCGCCGAGTGGTAAATTCCGAGTCCTCACGATTGTCGTCGAAGCGGAGTCTGCGGATCTTTACACTGTCGGCGACTTTAGCTCGGTTGCCGCGGCAGAACAAGCTGCCATGCAAAGAGCGGGCATCGGGAGTCCTGTGTATGTTTATGACGACAAGGCAAAGTTAATTGTGCGATATGGAAGCTGGCACTAAATGGAGGTAGTCATGAAAAGGGCACTGATACTGTTGTTGTCCGCGATGCTGGCGCCGCTATGTTTGGGCCAATCGTCAGCAGCAAAATGGAAAGTGGCGACCATAACGGGGGTAAAGGTGCATGAGCCAGCGGTCGGAAACGACTCATCCGCGACTCAATACGAGGTTACTTCGAAGGTCGAAGACACAGAGTACGTTGTGCTATATGTTGCACCCGCTGGCAGTCTTCCGGACGTTGCTCGGTATCGCCTGGGGCAGGACGTTCCAGTGCTGGTTGGGACCGACACCATAAAATACAGCGACCTGACGGGAACAACTCGTGAGGTTCCGATTCTTAGTCGTCATAAAATTCCGACCACCGCAGCGAAGAAGCCGGACGACGAACACTAGCTTGCTGTCGTCCCCTGGCCGATGCAAAAGTGACACACACTGGCCGGTTCCGGGTCAATGGTCGGACCGGGGAATTTGTAGCCGGCGCATTTTGTTTTGCAGCGTCGTACGTTTCAGACCAAGTCGCTCTGCCGCGCCGCCCACACCAGCAAGTTTTCCTGAAGCAGCCCTCAGCGCATCGATGATGGCCTGCCGCTCGGCGTCATGGAACGTAGATACCGATCCGGTCCGAGGCGTTCGCATCGGGCTCTTCAGTTCTGCAGTCGGGACATTCAACTCGCTGCCCTGGGTGAGAATGACGGCGCGCTCGATGAAGTTTTCCAGTTCGCGCACATTGCCTGGCCACGAGGCATTCACCAAAGCTTCCATCGCGTGCTTGGGTATGGTCTGGATGTTCTTTCGCATCCGGCGGGCCAGGCGCGACACGAAATAATGAACCAGAAGTGAAACATCTCCGGGACGTTCGCGCAGCGGCGGGATCTCAATCGGAAAGACGTTCAGGCGGTAGAAGAGGTCCTCGCGAAACTGATTGTTGCGAATCATCGCCGCGATATCGCGATGGGTCGCTGCGATAATGCGAACGTTCACCTGAATGGTTTTTGTGCTGCCGAGGCGCTCAAACTCCTGTTCCTGGACGGCTCGCAGCAGCTTCGGCTGCAACTCCAGGCTGATGTCGCCAATCTCGTCCAGGAACAGCGTGCCACGGTCGGCGAGCTCGAACCGCCCCTTCTTCTGCATCAACGCGCCAGTAAACGCCCCTTTCTCATGGCCAAAGAGCTCGCTTTCCAGCAGCCCAGACGGAATGGCGGCGCAATTCAGCCTTACGAAGGTCCGCTCCCGCCGCGGACTGCTCCTGTGAATTGCCCGTGCGACCAGCTCTTTACCGGTTCCCGTCTCGCCGTGGAGCAGGACCGTGGAATCCGTTGGAGCAACGATGGCCACTTGTTTCATGACGTTCTGAATGGCGACGCTTTTACCAACAATGTCTTCGAAGTTGCATTCCGAGGTAATCTCTGATTCGAGATAGAGCCGCTGATCTTGCAGATCGTCATGCGACGCGCGGAGCCGTTCGTAGGCCAGAGCATTGTCAAGTGCCGAAGATATCTGAGTGCCGATTTGCGACAGCACGTCCAGGTCCCCATCGCTGAATGCATTCGTTTTTCGACTGGCCATGACCAACAGGCCCAAGGGGCCGTCGGCTCCCACGAGCGGCACAAGGACGACCGAAACGAGCGATTCAGCTCGCCACGCTTCCCGGAGGTTCGGAAGCACGCTTGCCATCTCCGCTGAGTCAATGTGTGGTATGCGAACTCGGAACCAGTTTTCACTTACCACGTTCGGGAGCACCCCAACGTTGGTCTTCGCTAAAAAGCCTCTGCCCGTGGGAAAATCGAGAAATCTACGTTCCAAACGACCCAATTTCTTGTCAATGAGCCAGAATGCGGTGGCATCGTTGCCCACGTGCTTGCGCATCGACGCTGCCACGGCTTGAAAAAGGTCGTTGACTTCAAGCTTGCTCACAATGTGATTATTGATTTCCAGCAACAGGCTGAGCCGATCCCGCTCCTGTGCCAGTTGAGCCTGGCTCGTTCGCAGCTCCTCGTCCGCGAGCTTGCGTTCGGTGATGTCCGCGATAACGCCTACTATCCGACTCGGCGATCCGGCCGGTGCCAGATCGCGGGCGGAGTATTCAATCCAGCGTTGCTGGCCATCGTTGCGCCGGCGGATGCGATAGGCCATTTTTAACAGGTGATCGGGCCGCATCGCCTCGGTTATGGCCCGATCGAGCACGGGCCGGTCCTCGGGCTCCAGCAGCTCGGCATAGAACGCCTTGCTGCTGAGCGGGCCCTCGGCCTGCGTGCGCCCGAATATCTCAAACATCCGGTCATTTTCCCATCGCGCGGTGTCGGAGGCTGCATCCCACTCGAACACGCCCAGTTCCGCCGCCCAAGCGGCCAGGCGCAGGCGCGCTTCGCTGTCGCGCAACGCTTCCTCGGCCCGCTTGCGTTCCGTGATATCGACGACGGTGCCCACCACTTGAACAACATCTCCCGCATCATTCAGGACAGGGTGCCGGGTCGTCTGAAGATGCTTGGTCGCTCCGCTGGGCAACACGATCCTGAACTCGCTCGAGGTATCTACTTTTTCGCGGAGCAACTTCTCAAGATCCCCCGCACTTTGTCCCAATCCTCCGGGCAGATGAGTCGGGAAACCGCTTCCCTGGTCGGTAGACCCTCCTTCGCGTCCATTTCAAAAATCCGGAAGCATTCCTCCGAAAGGTAGATGTACTTGTTGCTGGCCACATCGAAAGCCCAGCTGCCTGTGCGGCTCAGCTCTTGCGCTTCCGCCAGATACGCCTCACTTCGCTTGAGAGCTTCCTCGGCTTTCTTGCGCTCGGTGATATCTCTCACGAGGGCTAAGCAATAAGCCCCGCCTCCATATTCGAAGTAATTGCCGCTGATCGCGACCGGAAAAATCCGGCCATCTCGCGTTCGGTGGCGGCTTTCGAAACTCAGCGCCCGCTGTGTCTTAAGTTCGAGCCAACGCTCCGGCCAACGCTCCGCCGGGATTTGAAGGTCAATATCGGGTGCGGTCATGCCGAGCAGTTCCGCACGGGTATAGCCCAGAACCCGGCAGGCCTCCTCGTTGACGTAATGAAAACGCGCCTTGTCATCGCTCAGGAAGGCCTCGTCGCGTATGTTGTCCAAGGCGAAAGTCAGGAGCGCTACTTGCCGCTGGTAAAGCTCTGCACTGTCTCTCGCAAGGGCGCACTCGAGCGCAACCGCAACGTGCGACGCCAGAGAACGGAGCAGCTCGAACGTCTTCGGGGGCAAATTCCCGCCCCCGGTCCTTCGTCACTACCAGAACGCCGCATCGTTGCTGGGACGTAGAGACGGGAAAGACATAGGTGCCTCGGCCCACAGATTCGGCTGCGAATGGCGCCAGCTCAGGATGTTTCAACATTTCCTGCGATACGTCCGGGATGAAAACTGGTTTTTGTTCCTCAAGCACTTGCGCCACCGCGCCAATCCGCGAGATCCTGGTCCCAGTTTTGATCGGAGGCGCGTCCGGTTCTCGATCGAACTCCAACACGTGCAGACTGTCTCCGTCGTCATCCAGGACGTAGAGGAAGACTCCATGGAGGGCACAAGTGCTGGCCAGAACGCCACGCAGGCTGTGCAGGACGGCTTTTACCGTGGGCTGATCGGCCACGGCGCTGGCCGCGTCCAGCAAGGTTCGATATCGATCTGCGGCGCTCGCCATGAAACGCAACTCCGTGAGGCCCGGGCGCTGTTCATGGATATCCGGGATGGGTGCCAACAACGGACTCTTCTGGGGAGGGAACCTCCCACAGCAACTGCTCGAATCATCCCAGCCAGATGCCGGTCAAAAACCCACTTGGCGCAGCCGCTCCGCCAGGTTGGGCTCGACAGGTGGCACCCGGTCAAGATTGACAAGTTTCCGAGGACGCAAGCAAAGCGCAATAAGGAGCCCAATAAGCACATAGATTTTACGCCGCATGTCAAGCCCTAGCCTGCAGCAGTTCGTTACTTTTGAACTCAGCCGACGTTCTCCTACAACAGTAGGCCTCAAGCATGCTCTGACGCGCGTCACCAAAGCGCGTGAGCGCAGCAATGGCAAGCAAGGGATAGCGGGTCAAAACGGGCGGCTTGCGTTCGGAATTTTACGGCTGAACGTTGTGCCGACGTGCGCGCGCCGTCTTCTGGGCAGGAGTTGGGGCCATGTGCATGATCATTGCGTTTGGCAACCTGATTTGGCCCACCTTTGACACTTTCATTTGGCCCACCCCTGGGTCATGAACTCTGCGTTGTTCCCCAGCTTCAGCCTGAGCCGGGATGGGGGTGCAGGGGCAAGGGGTGGCGTTTGAACCCCTTGCCCCTGCCCAGCGCTTTACGAAGCTTTCTTCTTCTGTCGTATCTCCATGGTTCTCCGGAACCGGTAAGAATCGATCCCGGTCTCAATGATGTGCGCCCGGTCCGTGATCCGGTCCAGCAATGCCTTACACAAGCGGGGATTGGGAAACACCTGCGTCCACTCCGAAAAGGGGAGGTTCGTGGTCACGATCCACGTCGCCTTTTCCACGCGGTCGGCAATCACCTGGAATAGGAACTCCGCGCCGATCTCCGCCAGCGGCACGTAGCCCACTTCGTCGAGGGCGATCAGGTCGTAACGCAGCCAGCGCGCCAGCGCCCGCCGGATAGCGTTTTGTTGCCGAGCTTCCACCAGCTCGTTCACCAGGTTCGCGGCGGTGGTAAAGCGCACCCGCCGCTTCTGCCGGCAAGCCGCGACGCACAGTCCCGTCGCCAGGTGGGTCTTGCCTGTGCCGCATTCGCCCATCAGCACCACGGGCTCAGCGCGCTCGATGTAGCCGCCCGCGGCCAGTTCGCGGATCTTCGCCGCCGGAATTAGCGGCGCCTGATTGAAGTCGAACTCCTCCAGTGTCTTCAACCGCGGCAGCCGGGCATCACGCAACCGCTGCTGAATCGCACGCCGATCCCGTTCTTCGCTCTCCATGGCCAGCAACGCTTCCAGATATCCAATGTGGCTCCGCTTCTCCTTCACCGCCTGCTCCGCCAGCGGCACGAAGTTGGTGCCCACCACAGGCATACGCAATGCCTGGCAGTACTGCTGTACGCTGGCGTGTTCCAGAGCTTCGGTGGCGGCTGGCTTCATCGCACCACCTCCGCCGCGGTCATCACCTCACCCAGCAGCAAGTCGTACTCGTTCATGACCGGCAGCGGACGCTGGTAGCGTTCCAGTCCACCATCGACACCGCAGCACTCCGCAGGTGGATGGGCTAGTTCGCCGAAGCTCAGCAAGTGCCGGACGGCTGCCGCATCGGTGCATCCCAGCGACAGCGCCTGCTCGACCGCGTGCTGCAGCCGATCCCAACCCTGCTGCTTGCCCTGGCGCAGCAACTCGATCATCTCCCGCGTCCCCGCCTGCCGGCCGTACCGTTGCTGGAACGCCTGCCACAGCCGATCGAACCCTGCTGTCCAACGACCACGTTGGCGCCACTGCTGCAGCGGTCGCGATCCCGCCAGCGCCCCGGGCTTCTTGACCAGCACATCCAGGTAGTGCTCCAGATCTAGAACCTGCTCATAGCGGCCGAAGCTGCGCTCGTGCCGCGCCACGTATTCCTGCTCCCGCCAAATCTCCACGTAGGCCGGCAGCAGCCGCGCCTGGCAGCGCGTTCCTGGCTTCAACGGGGTCGAGTACCAGTTGGTTCGTACCTTCACACAACCCTTGCTGTCCACCGTCGGAAAGCTAATCTCGGCCAGCTCAAAGCCCTCGGCGGCGAGCGGCAGCAGGTGTTCGCGTTCGATGCGCATCGCTTCGCCCACCGACAGCGGCTTGCCGGTAATCCGCCGCTGCTCACTCTGCTGACAGCCTCGCAACAGGTGCTGGTTCAGCTCCTCCAGATCCTTCACCTGCGGGATGGGCACCAGATGGTTCCGCCGGAAGTAGCCCACCTCACCTTCCACCCCGCCCTTTTCGTTGCCCCGCGCCGGATTGCAAAAATCCGTCTGAAAACCCCAGTGCGAGCGGAAGGCGATCAGCCGTTCGGTCTCCACCCGCTGGTGCCCGCGCAGGATCTTCTTCACCGCGCTCTTCAGGTTGTCGTACCGCAGCAGCCGGAACACGCCCCCAAAATAGTGAAACGCCCGCTCATGGGCTTCCAGGAATGCTTGCTGCGCGGCATGGTGGTAGGCCACATGAAAGGCGCCGCCGCCGGCCATCGAGCGCATCGCGAAGATGTGGACCGTCTGCCGCTCGCCGCCCATCTCGACTACCGCGTCGTACCAGTCAACCTGCGCTTCGCCGCCCCACTCATAAACCTGGGGCACGAACGTTTCCCGCGCAGCCAGGCCCAGCTCCTCCCGCCGTTGCCGCACATAGGCCCGCACCGTCGATTCGGCTACTACTGCTTCGGGTCGCTCCTGCCGAATCCGCCCCCAGATCCGGTGGGCGGTGTGGCGTTGCTTGCGCGGTGCCTGCGCATCGGCCCCCAAAATCTCGTCAATGAACTCCATCACCGGTCCCAGCTTGGGTTTCCTGCGCACCGGGGTCTTGCGATCCGGCGGAATCGCGCTGGCCAGCGCCTGTCGCACCATCCGTCGGTGCACTCCGAACCGCCTGGCCACCCCCTGGATCGTGCCCATGCCCTGGCCGTACTCCCGTCTGATCTGTTCGAACAGCTCCACCTTGCATCTCCTGTCCATCGACCTCCCCGTCCCGGCTGGCAGGGACAGCGTAGGCCGATTAGTTCTGCAGGGTGGGCCAAATCAGACCATCAAAGTGGGCCAAATCAGAATAGCGAAATCAGATCATGATGAAGAGGGCCAGTGGGCAAAGCAAAACAGAGGTAAAGCTGGACCCGACAGCGTAGCAGGCCAAGTGTAAGTAGGAGACCGGCTTATCCGGTCCGGTGTGCACGGTGGCGGACGACCCTCCAATTCGCTCCAACAGTAGGTCCTTCCTCCTGATTTAACAACCGTCGTTGCAAAAGCTGCTAGAAGGTCAGAGATGCCGAACTATATTTCGGATTCCGTTTGCACTGCCTGCACTGAATAACCGGCGGTTCGGCTTTGGGCCACCTCTCGCTTTTGCGGCGCCGAATGCGGGCTAACGCTGCCGATATCGGGGCACTGCCCGTCTGTGGGCAGGCTGCTCATGCTGCCCTTCAACAAACTCGTAATTCCTTAACAACTTACCCGCAGGGATGCGTGGCACAACACCTGCATTGTCTGTTTGGGAAAAGTGATAATGGCGTGATTCGGAGGGTCCATGAGGTACATCGCAGCAGCGCTCGACTTCCTCTTCGGATGTCACCATAGCAACCTCAGCCGTGTGTTCACGATCGGCGGTCGCTCATATCGCGTGTGCTGTGACTGCGGCGCCAATTTCAAATACTCGCTCGACACCATGTCGATCCAGCAGCGGGACTTCTCGCGCTCGGCGCCGGCACCGTGCCACGCCTTCCCTTTGAGGAACGCTCATTAAGCAGGGTGGAACCATGCTGCGTGTGGAACTGAATGCCATAGCTGATCTGCAGGTAAAGAACATTCTGGTTCTTACAGATTTCTCGGCTTGCTCGCAAAAAGCGCTGGTGTACGCGGTTAACGTCGCTCGCACCTACAAGTCCAAGCTGACTCTTCTGCACATAGTTCCGCCCCAACTTCGGTTGCCACAACTCCGCGCAGCATGGGGTGAAATGAAACAGCTCCAATTTGATCTCTTGGCGAAAGGAGTCCTGCGCGACATTCACCTCCAGCTGCTGGTGAAGCGGGGCAAGAACTGGAACGTGATTTCCAGGATTTTGAAGTTGCAGAGCACAGACCTGATCGTAATGGGTACCCACGGAAGGACGGGTTTGAAGAAGCTCATCCTCGGCTCGTTCGCGGAGGGCGTCTTCCGCCAGGCTCCGTGCCCGGTATTGACGGTGGGGCCGTCGATTCCTGATCAGGTGGTGACAGCAGGCCCCCGACACATTCTGTTTCCAACCGACGAATCCTATGCCTCGAAGGCCGCCGAGCCGTATGCTTATCAGCTGGGGCGGGCCCCGGGAGCCCAACCCACGCTGCTGCATGTGGTTCACGCCGGCTTGCTTGCGAACGGCAAATCGGGCGGCGAGGAGCGACTCAAACATGCCAAGGAGCGCCTGCAGGCTACCGGTCTGTATGCAGCATGGCGCCAGGGAAGTGTTACTCCGAGCGTGGTAGCGGAGATAGGCTCGAAGGTCAAGACCATTCTCCGCGTGGCGGATACGACGGACGCCGACCTCATCATTCTGGGAATCTCGGGAGAACATAATGCTCCAGGAGGATTCGAATGGGCCGATGCCTACCAGGTTGTGTGTTCGGCGCATTGCCCGGTTTTGACGGTCCGTCACACCTTTCCAGATCCCTACCTCAAGCGGCTCCTACAGATGGAGCCTGTTCGTGTCGGCGGTAAACTCCGAAGGGGGAAGCTAGTTTAGCGAACCGTTTCGATTCCAGGCCATCCGCACAGCGCTTCACGCCGCCCGGCCAGCAAATGCCCATCCGGCAGGCACTGCCAGAATGTGGGCAGGGCTGGCGGATCTGACGATAAGCATGTCCTTGGATTACAATGAGTTGCCGTGGCTGGAGACTGGCGATCTAAATGCCCTGCATCGTTGGGATAGATGTGCACGTTGTGCACGTCTGTTCTTGCGGGAGGTGTGGTCATGCGCTCTCTAGTCCTGCTTTGCGTGGACGACAGCCCTCAACTGTTGCAGGTTCGCAAAGCGTATTTTGAACATCTGGGTTTTTCTGTTGTCACTGCGACGAGCGTGGCCACTGCACTAGCGGTGCTGGAGAAGATGGCGATAGATGCTGTGCTGATGGACTACAAGTCGGAAGGCATGGACTCGGAAGCGGTGGCATTTCACATCAAGCATCGTTTTCCGCAGCAGCCCATCATTCTGCTGTCTGCCTTTTCCGAAATGCCGCAGCGCATTCTCTGGCTGGTCGACGAGTACGTTATGAGGGGTGAGCCACCAGAGCGGATCGTACAAGTTATCGACGCACTGACCCGTAGCCGAGCGCGAATGGTGTCTGCGGAAGACGTTAAACACCATCGTACAGCGGCGTAGCATAGGGCTCTGCCGTGCCCGATGCGGCTCCGTTTTGCGCATGAATTCCCAGATTGGAAGGCAAGCGATATCTGTCACGACTTCTTGGGAAGCGTGATGTAACAACGAATCCTTCTCATCAGCCTCTTGTTCATTTCGTCCATCCAGCCCTGCTTATTGGGCGGAGGTGGATAATTCTTAAACAGCTTGGCCATCGCTTTTTGTAGATTCTTGTAATTCTTATCCGGATCTTTCTTGAGGTCGATGGTCTTGCTGGCATCTCCGCGCCAGATCAGCTGCTTTTTTCCAGGGTCATACAGGTCTACCATCAACATGCCGACGGAAATGGTAGAAGTCTCACCCTGCACTGTACGGGAGCCCCACCCTCCCCATCCACCCCACCCGCCGAAGCCGTCGGCCCACAAGTTCACGCTCTTTTCCTCATGAATGCCAGCATGGTAGCCGACGTAAAGGTCCGCGCCCTTTTCGACCCTGGGGAGACCTTTTTGTGCTAGCTGTTCGTCGACTGCCCGCTTAATGGCCTGGTCGATCAACTGATCCGGCACCGCGCCGCCCGGGAGGTCGACCCATTGGTAGGTTTTGTAGGCCGCAAAGTTGGCGCTTCGGTCATAGTTGTAGTGAACATCCTGGCCGTAGGCGCACACGACCATGAACAAAAGAGCTGGTAGGAATTGCAGTCGCTTCGTGAGTCTCACCGCAATTCCTTTCGATAAGGGTCAACCAATCTTGTGACGTTTCGGAATAAAACCATGGCTAATAAGCCTGCGCGCCCGAGAAAACAAAGGTCGGTGGTAGGCCGGCATGCTTGCTGGTCAGCGGCAGATGCAGACGCTCGCAGAGGTGGAGGGAGTAGGAGGTTTCAGCAACGAACTTCGCCCCGATCAGTCGCATCCACGTGAGCGCCGTTTCTCCAGCGGAATCAACATAAGTAATCTCCGAGATGTCGACCGTGAGCTCCGCCCGAATCTTGCTTCGGGCGATCAACTGCTTTGCCGTTTCCGCAAAATGGCTGACGAGCCTGCCCTCGATGATCATCGTGATCCCATCGCTAGCCTCGACGATTTCAATGCGAAACATCGCTTCACCTCTTCTCGACGCGCGTGTGGCGCTCGCCACTCTGCGAGAGTGCAGGTCTTTTGCCGAACCTCATCATGGCTAAATGCTTGATTAGCGCTCACATCAGGAACTCAGAAGGCGCAGTTGCCCGCCCGGATATGGTCACTGCCAACATAAGGTCGTGAAACGGATGTTCGGGCATTCGATCCGGCAATGTTTTCTTGCAGAACCGTGCATACGTGTTCGGCAACCGGCGTGCTCATTGCTTTCAAGCTGCTTCAGTTCTTTGAGGAGGTTTTCAACAATGGAGCCGATGAACCGCACTGCACCGCTGCGCCCACGGATGCCTCACGACGCAAGCGGCATAGGACTTCAGGCAATCGTCCGCAATTCTGTACTGCTCACGATCACACTCGCGCTGCTCGCGCTATCCCCGCTCTGCCGCGCTCAAAATCAGGAGCCCAGCATGGCGTCGGCCATTGAGGTAGTGAGGGCCGACATGGGGGCAGACAGAGCCAAAATCATCACCGCAGCGATGAACTTCAGCGACAAGGATGCTGCGGCATTCTGGCCGATTTACCGGAAATACGAGTACGAACGGTCCACGGTGGACGATCGCCGCGTGGCCGTCATCAAGGAGTACGCCGAGAAGTACTCGACCCTGACCGATGCCGATGCAAAATCGATGGCAGAACGAATGTTCGACTGTGACTTTCGCCTGGCAGTATTGAAGAAAAAGTATTTCAAGAAGTTCAACACAGTGCTTCCAGCGTTTACGGTGACGAAGTTCTTTCAATTGGAGCATCGCGTCGACCTGGTGATGGATGTGAGAGTGGAGTCTTCACTTCCTCCGCTCACTCGACCACAGGACGCCGAGCAGGCGAAGTAGCGCGTGATTGGGCATTCAGCAGTCAGCATTGCGCGACACTATCCGGCGGTCGTCGCTTACAAGCTTTTGATCGATGGCCGACCGCGTTTCTGGCAACGGGGGCAAAACAGAAATGAGAACACCTAATCATCTATCGATCTGCGCAGCGTTGGCTGTTCTCATCACACTCACTGCCGGTCCCAGCAGCGCAGCGGATGGTTCCAACGCAAACAGGGCATTCTCGAAGGAGTTCTTGAGCGCGATGATAGAGGAGAGGGACGCGATTCGTGAATGGCATAGCGCGCTCGCGAGTGCGATTGGAACTAAGTATGCGCTAACGCCGCAGGGGCTGGGGCCGTATCAGGCGCGGGCGATGACCAATCTGCGGCTCGCGTCGGCAGCGGCAACGACGGGTGCGGATCAGGACGCGGCGCCGTTGATCCTGAATGAGTATCAGAAGATGGAGCAGTTGAGCGACAAGTACCTGGCGAAACGCGCCATATTGACTTACATCGAGCTCGGGGTATTGCAAGATGACGAACTGGATCAGAGCGTCATCGCTTGCAAACAATCGCTAGAAGCGATGGTGGCGAGCGGGCAGTTTATGGATGATGAGGCGTGTCATTGATACGGGTGTTCTTCAGACGACTTGGAACACGAAGATCGAGTCTTGAACCGCTGTTGGAGCGGTGGTTCGTGGTGACCTGAGAACCCGATTGAGAGTTTGGCATCGTTATTTCTACGGAGAAAAGAATCGTGAATCGTCAACCCGAATTGCCCGCAGACAGGGTCCTTACATCCCTTTTGCTGAGGGGTGGATTGGCTCTCCTGATTCTCTTGGCATGGCTAACCGCGACTGCCAACGGCCAGAGGCAAGCTGAAAATTCAGTCGCAGGTCCTCCCATACATGTCACGCATGTTCTTGGCTTTGAAGATGTGCGGCGCAATGTCGGCGGACAGCTCTCAATTCATGGCGAAGATCTGCGTTTTCAGCGAGACGGAAGTCCGGCTGCACAAGTGAGCATAAGTTCTATTCAGAACATCTCCCTTGGTGAGCAAGGCGAGCAGGTAGGCGGCGTGCCGATGATGCTGGGCAAAGCCGCAGTCCCGTTTGGGGGAGGCCGCATGGTAAGCCTTTTCTCGCACAAGAAGTATGACAGCCTCGCCATTGAATATCTCGACGGTAAAGGTGGTTTTCACGGCGTCATATTCCACTTGGCCAAAGGACAAGGCGAGACCTTTAAGAACGCGCTGATCGCACGCGGCGCACACATCGCCCCATCGGAAGATCCGGCCCCTGTGCAAAGTAGGCCCGAGGAATCCCTGCAAGCGCAGAAATGGAGTGTGCAGGTAGACAGAGTCGATCCTGGCGCCACAACTCTTGATCCGTGTTTCTCGGATGCCATTTACGAGAATTTCCTGCGGGAGTTGACCAAGTCGAAGCAGTTCAAAGATGTATTCCGCAGCGGTGATCGAAATGCTAACAACGTTTCAGGGATGCTTCTGCTTAAGATACTCGTTGAAAAGTATTCTCCAGGCAGCGAAACACGACGGGCCGTGACCACAGTAAGTGGAGCAACCAAACTGAGGGTTCACATCCAGTTGGTCACGCGGAGCGGCCGTGTCGTGCTGGAGTGCCCCCTTGAAGGGAATGTCCGGTTCATCGGCGACAACTTGAGGGCTAGCGACAAGGTCGCAAACAATACAGCAAAACTTCTGAAACGATCAACCTTGCCAGCACCGGCAACGCTGATCCCGCAACAAACAACCCCAACGAGACAACAACTACTATCTAAGGCACAGAATACGACCAGCCTCTAAACAGGTGGGCTTGGTCCAGAAACCCAGAGAAGAACGATGGCAACAAAATCCAAGAACCAACAGAAACGAAAATCAACGCTGGACGGCAACGCTCAAGAATCCGGCGTCGACGGCAAACAGAAGATCGACAGAAAAGAATACGAGGCCGAACTTTTCAACCTGCAAGTTGAGCTCGTCAAACTCCAGGACTGGGTCAAGGCGACCAACGCACGCATTGTCATCATTTTCGAAGGACGAGACGCTGCCGGCAAAGGCGGCATGATCAAGCGCATCGTGGAGCGTGTCAGCCCACGCATCTTTCGCGTGGTCGCCCTTCCCTCGCCAACCGAAAGACAGAAGACGCAGCTCCATGCTCAGCGCTACCTTGAACAACTGCCCGCCGGAGGTGAAGTCGTCATCTTCGACCGGAGCTGGTATAACCGCGCCGGTGTTGAGTACGTGATGGGCTTTTGTACTGCTGAAGAGTACCGGGAGTTTCTCAGGGACTGTCCCATCTTCGAGGCCTTTCTGGTCAGCCAAGGCATCATCCTGCTGAAGTACTGGCTCGAAGTATCGGAAAAGGAGCAGCACAAGCGCTTCCTCGAGCGTATTGAAGATCCTTCGAAGCGCTGGAAGCTGAGTCCTATGGACTTGGAATCGCACCGTCGTTGGTACGACTACGCACGCGCCCGAGATGCAATGCTCGCAGCCACCGACACAAAAGCGGCACCCTGGTACATCGTTCCGTCAGACGACAAAAAGGGTGCCCGCCTCAACTGCATTGCGCACATACTCAGCAGGATCGAGTACGAGGAGATTCCTTATACGCCTCCCAAGCTTCCGCCACGGCAAAAGGCGAAAAGATACGTAGAGCCGAAGCAAGAGCATCGAATTATCCCGCAGCGCTGGTAGGCCGGCAGCATGTCAGAGCAACGGTAGTCACGTGCCATGACCCCCAGAGAAATCTCGTCGCAGACGATAACTCATCAGAGGTTTCGTCCCTTATCAAAGTGGCTTGTGTCGTACCGGCGGGATTGGCTGCAGCCCGACATCGTCGCGGGGCTCACCACTGGCGCAGTGATCATTCCAAAGGCGATGGCGTATGCCATGATTGCCGGGCTGCCGGTGCAGGTAGGCCTGTATACCGCCTTGGTGCCGATGGTGATCTACGCGGTACTCGGGACGTCGCGTGTGCTCAGCGTCAGCACGACCACAACGTTGGCGATCTTGACCGCCACTCAGTTGGGCCAGGTGGTGCCCAATGGCGAGCCCGCAGCCCTGCTGAGGGCCTCAGCGACATTGACGCTGCTGGTCGGCGCCGCACTTGTGCTGGGCTGTCTCCTGCGCCTGGGATTCGTGGCGAACTTTATCTCCGAGCCGGTACTCGTGGGTTTCAGAGCCGGTATCGGGCTGGTCATTGTGGTGGACCAGGTCCCGAAAATTCTGGGCATCCACTTCGCAAGAGGGACATTCGTGGAGAACGTCCTGTCAACGGTTCACAATGTTCCAAAAACGTCGTTAGCAACGCTGGCCGTCGGGCTCACCATAATCGTGTTTCTGCTGGGCATGGAACATGTCATGCCAAAGCTGCCAGCGCCACTGCTGGCTGCAGCTGCTGCTATCGCGGGTACGTACTTCTTGAACTTGCAACATAGGGGTGTCGGACTGGTAGGCCGCATACCACAAGGAGTGCCTTCGCTGGTGAGGCCAGACCTTTCGTTGGTAAGCGTGCTGTGGCCCGGGGCACTAGGCATTGCTTTGATGAGTTTCACGGAGACGGTTGCGGCCGGTCGAGCCTTCAGGCGACAGGACGAGCGCGCACCGCGAGCAGACAGAGAGTTGCTTGCGACAGGGCTGGCCAATGTCGGGGGCGCACTCCTGGGCGCCATGCCGGGCGGCGGCGGCACAACGCAAACGGCAGTCAATGTCCGGGCCGGCGCTCGCACGCAATTAGCGGAGATGGTAACTGCGGCGATGACACTGGTGACAACCCTCTTCCTCGCGCCAGTGGTTGCGATCTTGCCGCAATCTGCATTGGCAGCGATAGTAATTGTTTATTCCTTCGCACTTATTAAGCCGATCGAGTTTCATGACATTCTTAAAATCCGCAGGACCGAGTTTTCCTGGGCTATCATGGCATTCGCAGGCGTCGTGGTCGTCGGTACGCTGAAGGGAATCATCGTAGCGATAATTGTTTCCCTGGTCACACTGGCATACCAGGTGGCCGATCCGCCAGTCTACGTCCTGCGGCGCAAGCCCGGAACCAACGTATTCCGGCCGCAATCGCCAGAACATCCCGACGATGAGAGTTTTTCTGGCCTTTTACTGCTGAGGCCGGAAGGTCCAATTTTCTTTGCTAATGCGGTACAGATCGCACACAAGATTGAGCCGCTGATCAGAGAAGCGCAACCGAAGGTCGTCGCGGTGGACGCTAGCGGAGTCCTCGACATGGAGTACACCGCGGTGAGAATGTTCGCACAAATCGCGGAGAGGCAAAGCCAGCATGGCGTTCAACTGTGGCTGATTGGCATGACTCCCAGAGTTTTGGCCATCGTACAACGATCACCGCTGGGGCAGTTGCTGCGACGCGAAGGAATGCATTTCAATCTGGAGATTGCCGTTGCGCGCTACCTGGGTGATGCAGCTGTACGTGACCAGTCCTGAGCTATGGCGCGTCGAGCTGAATGCATTTTTCAGAGAGCATTCGGTTATCTTGATGTCACAGGGCAGGATTCCATGTTGAAGCTGAAGAAATGCCTGATGCCTATCTCTCAAACGATGGGCCCCGCCAGATGTCTTGGCAGGCGCATGATCCGCTCCCACTCAAGCCAGCACCGGTCCGACATCGGAGTAATGGGGCCAAGCAGCTCAGCAGCTTTGCGCCACTCCCCCGCTGCGGTGAAGGGGAATCCGCTCATCTCGTCCCGCTGCGCCGCCAGGCAGTAGCGCATCGCAAGCGCAGAATGGAACGCAACGATCAGCAACCGCGGCAAATGTCGAGCCTCCAGTTGCGAGTGACCCTCGAGTTTGGCTGCCGTTGTCACAGCTCTTACCCAAAAGTTCCGCCGTTCAGGCCGCGCCCAGAATCAACTCGAATTCCTGTCTGGTATCCGGGTTGGTGACAACATACAAGGCACCGAACGGGTCAGTTCTTACGAGCTGTACAGTTCGTTGCATCTTGGCCAGCGGAATCGGATTGCGCCATACGATTTCCAACCTCATAAAATCCTCTTTCGCTACGTCTCAACTGTCAATGCAGGTCGTACCCCTAAACGTTAGCCTGCGAGCCGGCTGAATCAGCCGCGAGCATCGACGTTAGCAAGCTGCAGGTTGATTTGCCCCCTGGCCGGCTAAATAATCAGCGCGAGCGACATTTAACCGGCGCATCTTGTTCTGGAGTGTGGTTCTCTTAAGCCCGAGGAGTTCTGCCGCTCCACCTTTGCCGGCTATCCTTCCAGACGCGCTTTTCAAAGCGTCAATGATCACCTGCCGCTCGGCTTGCCGGAATGACGACGCGGCTGGAACCACAGTGCCGCCTGAAAAGCTCTTCAGCTCTGTGCGTGGCACATTCAACTCGTCCCCTTGCGTGAGAATTACACAACGCTCAACAAAGTTCTCCAGCTCGCGGATATTTCCTGGCCAATCGGCATTCACCAGAGCCTCCATGGCCGATTTCGGGACAGAGCGAATCTGCTTCTGCATACGCCGGGAGAGACGCGACACAAAAAACTGGACCAGCAGTTCAATGTCTTCGCGCCT
Source organism: uncultured Acidobacteriota bacterium (assembly GCA_963808725.1). Taxonomy (GTDB): domain Bacteria; phylum Acidobacteriota; class Terriglobia; order Terriglobales; family Acidobacteriaceae; genus JAHFUA01. The sequence goes on from CAWEGO010000002.1 coordinate 64,408, forward strand.
TTCGCGAAGCGGCGGGATTTCAATCGGAAACACATTCAGCCTATAAAAAAGGTCCTCGCGAAACTGACTATTGCGGATCATGGCGGACAAGTCGCGATGTGTAGCCGCAATCATCCGCACATCGACATGGATAGTCCTGGCGCTTCCCAGGCGTTCGAATTCCCGCTCCTGCACCGCCCGCAATAATTTCGGCTGCAGTTCCAGACTGATATCCCCGATCTCGTCCAAAAACAACGAGCCGCCATCTGCGAGTTCGAATCTGCCCTTTTTCTGCAGCAGGGCACCCGTGAACGCTCCCTTCTCGTGCCCGAACATTTCGCTTTCCAGTAGTCCGGAGGGAATGGCGGCGCAGTTCATGCGCACGAAGCTGCGCTCGCGCCGGGAGCTGAGTTTGTGAATGGCGCGTGCAATCAGTTCCTTCCCCGTCCCGGTCTCTCCATGAAGCAGGACCGTGGCATCGGTAGGCGCGACGATGGAGACTTGCTCCAGCACCTGCTGAATGGCTGGGCTTTTGCCGATGATTCCTTCGAAGCAGTACTCAGAACTGATTTCTGATCCGAGATACAGCCGCTCGTCTTCCAGTCCGCCCACTGGGGGGAATGTTGTTCCTGCGAAGCCTCCGAGGTCGGTGAAAGCAGCAGTCGCGCCCATAATCTCCTCCCTCTTGCTGTAATTCGGGAGCCATTGTGCGACTCAGTTCCGTTTGCAGTCAGCCCCACTTGGAGGCAAATCGCAGACTCTTGGGCAGGGAATAGAAGCCCCTTCTGAGCCAGAAAATTTGGCATTTGGAGGTCTTAACGAGAGGTAGAACTGCTTTTGTGAGGTGGAGCTTCGACGCGCTTCCACCCAAAAAGGCGAGCATCAACTGACCACAGACCCGGTCCTAACATTGCGAGAGCCCCAGCAATAGTTCCCAGCAAAAGGAGAACCCACAGGTCTCCAGTTCGCGTCAGGATCTGCCAGGTTTCGATTAAAGCAGCTAACGTCCCCGCGATGGGAGTCCATAGGCCCGGGATTAAAAGAATTCCGCATCCTGCTAGAAATGCGGCCATTATTGTTGCGTTTATCGGAGGGTCTCTCCAGAGGGTCGAACTCGCACGCACGACCAGCGCCGAGCCCACAACCAATCGCATGAGAAGCAACCCTGTGCCAGGCCAACCGCCAGCGAATGTGGAATAGAGACGTTCTCAAAACGCGCCTTTCTGGTCACTACTAGATTCCGCTGTTGCGGGAGAAATCGAAACCCCAAGAAGGGCCGGGATCGTCACTCTTTAGAGTTTTGATATTCGGTCGCGGGAGAGGAGGCAAACTGCCGGCACTACAGCTCGATGATCCCTCTTTTCAGGCCGATCATCGCGGCGTGCGTTCGGTCGTTGGCGCCCAATTTGGAAAGGATGTTCTTGACTCGACTCTTGACAGTTTCCTCCGTTATGGAGAGCTGATCCGCAATTTGTTTGTTTGCATTGCCGGCTGCGATCAGCCGCAACACAGCGATTTCTGCCGGCGTCAGGCTGTCATCAGCCGCATGCTCGGCGACCTGGTAGGAAACTTCCGGGGAAAGAGTCTTTTTTCCGGCATGGACTGCACGGATCGTCTCCAGTAATTCCTTGTGTAACGTATTCTTGAGCAGATAGGCCTGAGCGCCGGCCTTGAGCGCGCGGAGAATTTGCACATCGCCCGCGTAGGTCGTAAGCACAATAACCCTTGCATCGGGAAATTCATTGCGAATGGCAATGAGCGCGTCGAGGCCGTTCATTTCCGGCATTTGCAGGTCCATGAGCGTGATATCAGGATGGTGCGTCCGAAATTGCTGGATAGCCTCGCGACCATTCGACGCTTCACCTACCATAACCATATCCGGCTGAATGCCGACCAAACCGGCGATCCCCTGGCGCACGACGGGATGGTCGTCAACCGTGAGAATCCGAATTTTAGAGCTGCCGGCGCTCATGCCCGGTCTCCTGCTTCATGCCTTGGTCGCAAACTTCCGCGACAACCAGGAAACTCTGCGCGCTGACGCGTAGGCGGTACTAGCAGGGACGCGTAACTCCACTTCGGTGCCTGCATCGACTTCGCTCCAAACTGTCAGCTTACCTCCAATAAGTGTGGCGCGTTCCCGCATCCCGTGCAAGCCATAGTGTCCCGCACTGTCTTGGCGGGAGAGAATGGCTGGGTCAATACCTTTTCCGTCGTCCCGCACACGCAATCGAAACTGTTCGTCGTCATAGCGGATTTCCACCTCGACCTGCCGTGCTTGAGCGTGCCGAAAGGCGTTGCGGAGCGCCTCGGCAGCAATCTTGTAGATCTCATCACGAAGGATCGGGTGCAGCTCTCGCGCCTCGCCCTCAACGGCTACACGGAATGCAGCTCGGTGGTTGTTTGGGTCGGCTGCGAGTTCTTCTCCGAGGGTGCTGATGGCCAGCGCAAGATCGTTGCCTTGGATGGTGGACGCGCGCAATCCCTGTACCGCATCCCGGCCTTCGGTGATCGCGCCGGCAGCCTGGTCGATCGCGGTGTCCAGCTTCTCCTTCGCCTCCACCGGCCGATCCGGCAGCAACTGCGAAACCGTCTGGAACCGCAGCAGAAGACCATGGAAACTCTGCAGTAGAGTGTCGTGAAGTTCCCGCGCGATCCGTGTGCGCTCGCCGACGCGCGCTTCCAAGGTCAGGTCGAACTGATGATGCAACTGCCGGACACGCAACTGGTAGGCTGCCCACATCAACGCCAAAAATAGGGCCCCGCAGAGAGCGCGGAACCAGTTCGTCTGGTAGTACGCCGGAGCAACGGAAAAATCCAGCTTGGCGGCGCTCTCGCTCCAGACGCCGTCACTATTGCTTGCGATCACACGAAAGGAATACTTCCCGGGAGGCACGTCCGTGTAGAACGCCTGCCGTCGCGGGCCGGCATCGTGCCAATCACGGTCATACCCGTCGAGACGGTAGCGAAATTTCACCCTCTGCGGAACCAGAAAGGTGGGCGAAGTGTAATCAATCTGCAAGTCACGCACGTGTGGGCCGAGCTTGAGCTCATCGGTTGCTGCGAATTCCTTTCGGTCGACGATTAACGACTGAATGTATGTCACCGCAGGCAACGCTCTTTGCGACAGTCTGGACGGGTCTACCATCTGTACGATGTTTCCCTGCGCGAACCACACGCGCCCATCCGAAGAGTATGCCGCAGAATTGAAATTCGGTCGTCCTGCCCGAGCTCCATCCAATTCGTCGTAGACGCGGGTCTGCACGATCACTTCCGGATTGGCCCACCATCGTTGCAGCTCGGAATCTGGCAACTCGACGATGCCACAATCGGTGTAGAACCACCAGCGTTTCTCCCTGTCCTCAATAAATGAGGTCACGAAGTTGCAGGGCAGGCCGTTGTTCGTCGTCATCCGCTGTACCTTACCTTGGCGTAACCCGACTAGCCCGTCGGCGGAACCGGCAAGCACCGAGCCGTCTCCATCAGCAATGATCTGGTGGCTAAACGGATCGCCCTTTGCGCTTAGCGGGAATGTCTGCAATACGCCATGGCGGAATAGTGCAAGGTCACCCTTCAGAGTACCTATCCAAATTCCTCCCTGTGGACCCGGCGCGAGGGTGTGGCCCGTCGGAACTTGCGACGCGGTGAACTCTTCTCGGACCTGGAAATCGCGGATACGGACAAGCTTTGGCTGCTTACTGGCACACTCTGCCCAAATATTGCCGTTAATGTCCTCTGCCATTCCGACCACAAGCCCCAGGGGCTGTTGATTCGGCTCGAGAACATGGCGGAACCGCCCATTCTTGAACAAGTACAGTCCGTCATCCACTCCCACCCACAGGTTCCCGGCGCGGTCTTCCAGCATGGAGGTGACTCGACTACCTGGAAGACCGTCCCGCGTGCGAATGGAGGAGATGGTCCCGTTCTTCTCGATGTGGTCGAGAGAGCCGAGGTTTGCGACCCAGATTGTGCCGTCTCTGCTGGCTAGAACTCCCCGTGCCAGGTCATTCCCCAAGCCCTCTAAGCTCGAGAAGCTGGCGACGGGCGGATCGCGAAACTTGTCTATCCCGTCCGGTGTCCCAGTCCATAAAACTCCTTCTCTGTCCTCAAAGACAGAATTCACCGTGTTGCTGGTCAAGCCTTCCGCTCGTCCATAATGTTCCACAACATTCCCAGTTATTCGAAACACTCCCTCGCCGGCGCTTCCGACCCAAAGACTGCCGTCGCGGTCGAAGATCATGCTGTGGACTGCGAGTTTACTGCCGTCAAAGCTGGGCGTCACAAATGGTTGGAAGACACCGTTTGTCAACCGTCCAAGCCCTCGCCCAGGTCCGGCCAGGAGTATGCCCGCCCAGAGGGCCCCATCGGGACCACGCGCCAAGGCCCCGATCCCACTCTGTCCTGCATTGGATTTGAGCCCTTCGATGGGGTAGGTCTCCGAGACGCCGTCATGCCAGTGGACAAGGGCCGTCTGTCCTCCCAGCCAAAAGCCGCCCTTCCCATCAGCCAATAAAGAATTGACCGGGGAAATTGGTATTCCATCAGCTTTTCCGAAGCACTTCACCGCACGGTCGGTAACATGGCATAGGGGCAGGTCTGAGATGCTGTTGGTCCCTCGCACGACCCAGATCGAGCCGTCCTTATCTTCACTAACGTTTTGAAGACTCCGAAGCCCTTCCAAATCGAACTGAGAGGTGATCACCCGACCCTTCAGGTGAACGATCCCATGTAACCCAAATACCCAGAGCCCACCTCCGTGGTCGCCAAACGCCTGCACTATTTGGCCAAAGGGAGCGCCTTTTGTGATTGAGCCACCATTGGGAGGTCCATCCCAGGAAGTAAAGCGAACGCCATCGAAGGTGGCCATGTCGCCGGCTATGAACCAGAGGAAACCGTCCGACGTCTGCGCAATGCTATACGCCGAAGTCGCCCCGGAACCATCTCGCGTCCGCCAGGAGGTGTGGATGTACTGGCTGACACGCTTGTTCGGATCGAGGGCGTGAGCCGGGCCTGTCACTAACAATACACACGCGAGACAGGACCCTAACATGGCCGCAATGGTCGTGCGGGGCCGGCGTAAACAGCGCAGAAGCGGTCGGCGAGAAACATTTTTCTGAGCTGTTCGGCAATCGCATTCGAAAAATCGAGCAGCGCTCGGATGTCGGCCAGCTGTCGCCGTTTTCTCACCTGCAGTTCCGCCCGACATTGCCAAGCCTCCAGTAACCAGCGCGAGCGAGGTCCGGCGGTTTTATGCGCTTTGGATAATTGACTCTGCACCCTTGCCGGGCAAGTTGTCAATTCTGCTTTCACGGCGCAGCTGCGCATCCTATTGGGCCGCGCGCTAAAAGTTCACAGCTACCGGCTGTTATTGCCTCACAAAGCGTCGCCGGCAACGTGCTCGAGACGTTAGATAACAAGCGGCATATCCGGTATTTTCGGCCGGATTTCGCACGATTTTCGCACGATGGGCCGCTGGCAAGACTGGATGGATTCGCATCAACAGACGGTCAAATGAGATCGTGCCGCCAACCGTCGATGCGAAACTGCTGTGCTTTGCCCCCGGCTCTGTCCCTACGCCGCCTTCGCCCTCCGCTTCATCTTCCCCTGCGCCCACCGCTGCTTCATCAGCCGCGACATCTTCCTCCGTGCAGCGGCGCTCATGCGGCCACGCCTGCGGGGCTTCTGTGCCACTTTCGGCGGACGACCTACCCTCCGGGGTTCAGTCGAGCTTACGGCTTGAAGTGCCGAAATCGCTCGGTCGATGCGGTCGCGCTCCGCACGAAGTTCCGCAAGAATCCTGTCAATGTTCATGATGGCTCCTCGGGCGGGTATCCTAGCAGGGCGAGAAGGAGACTGGCAAAGGGGATTTAAAGCAGAGTGACCACCCCCAGGCACTCGTGCTTGGGTCTTTTCTTTTCAAGTTTTTGGCAGAAGAAGAACCGCAGTTATCGCGGTTATTGAAGAAGAAGATGCCATCCAGTCCGCTCTTAGCGACAAGCCGAGGCGCTGGCGAATGCTTACCGCGCCGGGTCCTTTGCCGCGTGGTTCCTCACGTACTCCGTGAAGGATCGTGCGAGCCCCTCAGTCACCGGACCTGGCGCCGGCTTGTATTCATGGCTCTCGATGCAACTCACGGGCTGCACCTCCCGGGTTGTGGAGCTGATGAACACCTCGTCCGCCGCCCACATCTCTTCGATTGTTATGTCCGCCTCTGCGACGGGCACACCGGAACTCGAGCCCATTTCCAGCAGGATCTGGCGGCTCACACCCGCTAGGCACCCAGAGCTCTGCGGCGGCGTACTCACCTTACCGCCGCTGTCCACAAAGAAGATATTGGCTGCGGTGCACTCCGCGACACATCCGTGTTCATTTAGCAGCACCATGTCCTCGAAGCCGCGGCCACGGGCCTTTTCTGCTGCCCACACGTTCTCGAGCCGTGAGGTGACCTTCAGCCCCGCCAGCGGGTGCGCCGACGCGCTCGAGTTCCTTGCCGGCCAGGGGATCACCCGCGTGGCGATCACGCGCGGCGCGGCCCCCATCTCTTATCTGGATGAGGGTACGGCGGGCGAAATTCCTATTGAACAGGTTCATGCGGTTGACACTCTGGGCGCCGGCGATATCTTTCACGGGGCCTTCTGTTACTCGGCCTGCCAGCCGGGACATGCCTTTGTGGACTCGCTGGCGTTTGCTGCCCGTGTTGCCACGTTCTCCTGCCAGTATCTGGGCACCCGTTTGTGGATGGATGCGTTTTATCGCGGACAAGCCCAGTCGTGATTCCTCTGCGTTCGTTAAGGGTTCGGTCACGTTCCCGGTCGAAGGCATGGACGGCGGTCCGTGCCCAAAAGGATCTGATTCTGGGCAAACAAAATGCCTAATTTCCGTCTCGCAATTTCAGATACTTACGAACACGGCTTCAAATAGGTTTTTGGGCAGCGCACCGCCCCTCCACCCGGGCCCGTGATCCATGAGCAATCGGCAAACGATGTTGCCTCGCAAAATCATGTTCCACAAGCCGACTTCTCGGTACCGATCTGGCGCGCTTCCCCGAAGCCGGTTTCTGGATAGTGTCTGTGTTGCCGACGATTCGGGGGTCAAGCGAAAGTTTTCGTCGGGCAACCAGCATTGGCCGTGTGCGGATACCCTCGTTGCAAGATTTGTTTACCAGCCTGATCGCGGGATAGCAGCCGCCTCCAAACCTGTTTCCCCAGCCAAAAAAATCTTTCCTGTCTGAACCCAAACATTGGTTTCAAACATCTGTTTGATCTAGAAGGAGGGAAGAAGCCATGAATACCAGTTTGGAAGGTGTAAGCCTGCATGTCGCGGACGTGGAGAAGTCGGTCGCGTTCTATTCGAAGTTACCGGGTGCGCAGCTGATTCTGCATCACCCGGGTCAGTTCGCAAAGTTCAAGATCGGTGACGGGCATGTGCAGGTCGTTGCAATCCCGGCCGAGGAGAAAAGCTTCCACATCGAGATGGACGCCCCAGACCTGCACGCGCTTTACGAAAACCTGAAGGCAGCCGGCATTGAGCCGGACGGACCGCCGACTAAGCGGTTCTTCGGCAGGACAAACTTCCGGGTACACGACCCGGACGGCAACATCTTGGAATTCGACACCGACGATGCAGGGGCGCAGCACGGAGGTGCAGCATGACCTGGTACGCGGCAGTTTTGTTCAGTCATATAGCGGGCGCATTGTTTCTCTTCGCGGGTCTGGCGCTTGAATGGCTCGCCGTTAGTAACTCGCGGAGGATCTCGGGCCGCGTTCAGGCACACTTGTGGATCCGCCTGCTCAGATCAGCTCCCAAGTTCTACGTCCCCGCCATCGTTGTCGTCTTCTTTTCGGGCCGGTATCTGGCTTCGAAGGTTGACTGGGATCAAACCTGGATCCTGGCGGCACTCGCGGGTTTGGTGACCATTGGTCTGATCTGGCTGATCTTCTCGCTGCCACGAGTTCGGGGCATTGAAAAAATTGCCAGCGACAATCCGAGTGAATTCTCGGCGGCTCTACGACAGCGCCTTAACAATCCGGTTTTACTCGCATCTGTCCGAATGCGCGTTGCCCTCGTATTCGGGATCCTTGTGCTGATGGTCACAAAGATCGACTCATCGCTGAGCCTGATCATCATGGCCGGCTCTGTAGGCGTGGGCACCCTGATGGCAGCTTCTTGTTGGTGGCGCCCAGCGATAAAACCGCATCGGCGCCCAACCACGTTGCGGTTCGATGAACGGGAGTAACTGGCGAGGAGGTTGTCTAACCATGAGGACGGATCAGAGTTCGGCGGATACGCGACAGAAGCTCATTGAAGCGGCTGGCCAGGTGTTTGCGAAAGTAGGTTTCGAGGCCGCTACCGTGCGTGAGATCTGCGCGCGAGCCGGGGCGAATGTCGCGGCCGTGAACTATCACTTCGGCGACAAGTTGGGCCTGTATACGGAAGTCCTGAAGTCTTCGATGATGGCACAACAGGAATCCGCGATGCATCGAAGCATCGCGCATCCTTCCGACGCGCGCGCGGCCCTTCGTGCGCTGGTCTATGCATGGCTCGAAAGGGCGCGCGAGGGCGGCAAGTCCTCTTGGTTCGCCCGCATCATGGCACACGAGATGTCTAATCCCACGCCGGCGCTCCATCGAGTCGCCCAGGCGATGGCGCCCAATTACCAGCGCTTCTGCGCTGTAGTCGGCGACTTGATCGGACGCAGCGCAAACGACCCACAGACGCGCATGTGCGTCCACAGTGTGGTCGGGCAGGTCCTGCAGTACGTGCAATCGCGACCGATGCTAGAGCGGTTGTGGCCCGACTTGGACCTCGACAACGAAGAGCAGCGCCGCATCATTGCCGCTCACATTGTGGAATTTTCGCTCGGTGGCATGGAACGCATTTCGCGGCAGACACCCAAGCAGCGCAAGACAAGACAGACACCGCGGGACGCACCCTGACGTAGAGCAGCCTTTGTGGCGATTTTAGCAGTTCAGGCCACTTGTAAAATCAGCAGCTTGCATGGAATCAACAAGCCCGATGAGTTCGATTCTCACCCGCGCCTCCAGCCTCCCAAATAGCACCTGCCAGGTTCCCGCCGGCGCAAGAAAAAAGGAGTGGACATGTTTGCATGCCCACTCCCAAGGGTGATGCGGCCGATTCTAGTCGCTGCCGGCGGAACGACCTGTCGGCAGGGACGCCGATCCTTCGCTTGACGCCGCCGCTGACGCTTTCTCATTCAAACGATAGCGCTCGAGCAGTTGCTGGCGATTTGACCGCAGATCGAGGCCACTGCGGAAGGATGGATAGGGCTTGGATCCCATCAGACCCTCCCAGAGAATGTGATTGTAGCGGCCGGAATCGATGCGATCTTCCGCCGAGAAATCCATTCCCTGGGTGGCTTTCGCCCAATACGCCGCATTGTGGGTCGGAAAGAGGATGTGATGTCCGGCCGCCATCGCTGGCAGCGGCAGTGTGGTGGTGTAGAGGTAATCCGACGGGACTGCCGTGAAGGTCCAGTCTTTTTGTTTGGTATCGAACGCATCCGCCATGGGCACGGCCAAGGCATCGTTCAGGTTGGAGTGGCCTGTGCCGAGAATGTCTTCCATCGTTCGGTACATGCTCAGAGTGTTATACGACGTGGAAACTACCGCAGAATGCTTCACGTACGGTCCCACGACAAAGGCGATGCTGCGGTGCGCATCCACGTGGTCTCCGCCGTCCTGCGCATCGTCCTCGATAACAAAGATCAGCGTGTCGTGCTTGTAGCGGCTGTTGGCGATCGTCTGCACCACCAGCCCGACGGCATAATCATTGTCCGCCTGGTCCAGTTCGGGCGTATTGATTCCGTCCAGAGCTATGCTGTAGTTGCCGGTGTGGTCATGCTCCAGCCGCAGCAGAGTCAGATTGGGGAGCCCGCCGTTGGCGTACATGGTGTTGAACTCCCGTTGCCACTCCGTAAACCGGTAGTAGTCCGGGAAGGTCTGGTCGAATCCCCGGAAGTAAGGATCTGTGTAGGGTTGTAAGACCGGGCTCGTGCAATAGGCCACTATGGTCGGCGGAACTGTGGTCGCCGGGCTGGTGGCTTCCGGAATGCTCAAGCTGGTGTATGGCGCCGGCAGGTTGTAGCGCGACTCGTCGATAAAAAACCCATAGTTACGCAGGGTCAACCCAGCACGCAGAGCCGCGTCCCAGAGGAATCCGGCGCCTTCCTGGCCCTTGGGACCGTCGGGCGCCGCAACATCAGCCGTGCCCGGCAGCACATCAGGATCGTCCGGAGTCAGGGGGTCAGCCGCCAGCCGTTCGGCCAGCGTGGGGTAGGCGACATTGACGTTGCGGTTGGTGCCTTCTGAGTCATAGCTCAGACCGCGTCCCGCATACTCCACCGAGGTTTGCCGTTCGACCACGTCGGTGGCATGGGCTGAGGTAGACCACGGCCAGCCGTCCATGCTGACCTCGCTGGTATCGTAGAAGGTGTCGAGGTCTACGAACTGGCTGGCGAGGTTGTGCAGATTGGGCGTAATGGCCTGCCCGAACTGCGTGATGTCCGGGTCGCCGTTGCCAACCTCCAGATCTCCCAGGATCTGGTCGTAGGTGCGGTTCTCCTTGATGATGTAAATGATGTGGTGAATATGCTGCCGCAGGAACGCCATCTTGTCCGCGTCTTCGTCACGGAGTTTACGGCCGAAGTGATTGTTGTCGGCCACTTGCTCCGTCAGGCGCGCCAGCTCCCCCTGCGTTGGAGTCGGGAAGCTCTGCAATCCCGCCTTGATCAGTTGCAGATCGTACTGATTACTCCCATTGCACTGCGCTGCCAGCGTCGCGCTTTCCCCGCCGGAGTGGCAGTAGCCCGGGTTCGGTCCCGTTGGTGATTTGTCGTTCACCACGTACATGTGACTGCCGTCCGCACTGAGGCTGACCGAGTTCGGATACCAGCCGGTGGGAATCAGACCAATCACGCGGTTTTGCCCTAGATCCACCACCGCTACGTCATTCATCACGCCGTTGGTCACATACAGCAGCTTTTCGTCCCGTGAGAGCGTGACGCTGTTGGTGTTGTTCCCCTTGAACTTCCCTTCTGAACGCTGAAGCAGACCCCGCGGTGCGGTCACAGGGATGTTGTCCACAAGCTGGTTGGTGGCCGTCGAGATCACGCCAACCGAATCGGTGTTGTCCTGGGCCACAAACAAGGTGGATTGACTGCCGTTGAGAACCATCTTGTTCGGCTGGCCGGGTACTTTGATCCGCGACAGCACGACCGGCGTGCTCCCCTGAATGTTGACCACGTCAATCTCGCGGTCGCGAAGGCTCGAGACATAAGCAGTGCCGTTGCCTTCGATCGCCACCCAGAACGGATACTCACCCCCCGGAACGCCGGAGTTGGCCGGGTTGATCTTCCCAGGGCGCAGGTCGAGTTCGGAGGCCAAGCTCCAGCCACTCGCAGATTTCGTGAGTATGCTGATGGAGTCGTTGTAATAATTCGCGACCACCAGTTTGGTACCGTCTTGAGTGATAGCAATTCCGGCAGCCTGCGGCGCTACCTGAAGCCCCACACCACCAAGCGAGACCGGTGGCGTGGCTTTTGCAAGGTGGCCGAGCGCTATCGGGCTGCCCGCCTGCTCCGACCAGGAGCCACTCACGAGGGCAAAGATGTGAACGTTGTCGTCCACGCCGCCGGAAACGTAGAAAGCCGTCCCGGAAGGGTCGAATGCAATCCCGTAATAGGTGTTGTTGACCGGGATCACCTGTTTCTGGATGGGATTTTTGTTGGAGATGTCGTAGACGAAGACAAACTGGGTCGAATCGGCCGTATTCTCCGATCCCTCGTTACTTCCCGCGGCATACTTGACCAGGTTGTATCCGCAGGTGAGGACCAGAAGCGTCTTTCCGTCCGGGCTCACCACGGTGCTCGCCGCCTGCCCGGCGAGGTATTCAGGATTGTCGCTCAAACCCGGATTGAGCGGTTGGAAACTCGCGCCACGCGGGGCGAGAGGAGTAATTTGCTGGCCAGTGTTGGGCAGCACCTGCACCTGGCCCAGCAGGGTTGAAGCAATCAGAGCGACCGCAAGCACACCGACGCCCCGTGCGTGCTTCACAAAACTTTTCGGTTTCATGCCCATCCTCCAAATTCTCTTTTGTAATTCGGTGTAGGTCTCAGCAATGCGCCATGAGCTGCGCTCGCGGACACATGCTTACTGAAGTGAAGGGGCCTTGGGGGAGCAACCGCGCGCTGCGCGACTGAGAAGACGCGCCCGCGCAACGGTGGCAAGTAGGCCAGCTCAGAATTAACGAATGATGATGGTGGGGTGAAAGTTCCGTGAAGAAACGCGATTTAGCTGAGGACTTTGCTTCAGAAGAGAACGTCTCTTCACAGACTTGGCTTGTGGGAAATCAAGACGCCTTTTCACACAGTTTTCACCGATTGTTCATCGCTTAGAAACACCGCAAGTAAAGACTTCGCTGCGGTTCAGATTAGGGATTGGCCCGGCTCTCGCAATACTTCCCCCAAGGAACTCGTCAGTACAACCCACCACTAGTTGAGGAGGATCCATGCGCCATACCGCCATCGAGCGACTGTTCGCAGGCTTGCTTGCTTCTTTGCTGCTACCCGGCGTGCTCTTGTACGCGCAAGACAACGGGAAGAGTTTTCAAGCGCAGGTGAAGAAATATCACATTTCCGACCGCCATGAACCCCGGATGTCGCGGGAAGATCTCATCCGGCACCTTCGTGAGAAGGTCCAGTACGTGTTCGTGCTCTACCAGGAGAACCGGTCGTTCGATTCCTACTTCGGAACGTTCCCCGGCGCGGAGGGGATCTTCAGTCACGCCGCGGCCCAGACTCCAGGTTTCACCCAGCAATTGGTCAACACTGACGGCAGCGTGACTACCATTCAGCCTTTCCGTATCGGCCCCAAGGACGTGTGCCCGCATTCCGTTGCCACGGTCGGCGGCGTGACCAGCGCAGCGCCATGCTACGCGGCTGATACTGACGATATGGACCATTCGCACGGGCGCATCGTTCTCAAGATGGACATCCAGAGTGGCGTCCCGCAGATGGACAAGTTCGCCGTCACCGAGGAACTCAAGGCGAGCCCGTCAGGAAATCCCAGTCTGAAGGCGAAGCAGATGGGCGAACTATCCATGGCCTACGAAGACTGCGACACCGTCCCGCTGCTCTGGGAATACGCCGACAAGTTCGTACTGTTTGACCACATCTTCCAAACCCTGACCGGACCCTCGACGCCGGGGAATCTCGCGATCATCGGCGCCCAGAGTGGCGAGACACAATGGGCGCTCCACCCCAACGAGGGCTTTCCCGAAATTGCGGGAACTCCCCCGCAGCCAGGGGTTGGGGTTCCAGTCCTAAATGACGATGATCCCTTCTGGGGATCGCAAGCTGACACAACCGCGCCGCCCGCCAGAATGCCTGTCGAACAGTACACCGGCTGCCCATCGACTACTCCAGAGTGTTCTCCCAATCCCGGGACCGCCACGCCGCAGCTCAACCTGACCTTCGCCACCATTCCGCTGACGCTGGAGGGTCGGCATCTGAAGGAGGTTGTCGAATCAGATGCGAATCCCTCCGAAGATCTGGCAGACGTGCAGGACGACGTAGAATTCATCTCGAAGCTTCACCAAGAAAAGGTATCCTTCGGCTGGTATCAGGAGGGATACGATGTGGAGCCCACCGACCAGGGTCCGCCGACCGCCGATGGAACCCACGCGTCGTACGTCACGCACCACAATGGGCCACAGTATTTCGGCTACATCTCCAATAACTCGGCCATGCGCAGCCAACTTCACGGACTCGAGGACTTCTTCGACGCCCTCGACCAGAAGACGCTCCCGAAAGAGGGTGGCGTCTTTTTTGTCAAGGGTGGGTTCCAGAACCTCTTTGGTCTGAAGCCGGTCGATCTCGATTCCAAGGTACAAACGAACTTTCCGGGCGACGACGACCATCCCGGCTATTCGGACGCTCAAATCAGCGAAGCCATGGTTGCCGAGGCTATCAACGCGATTGCCGCAAGCCCGTATTGGAAGCACAGCGCGATCATCGTGACCTGGGACGATTCTGAGGGCGACTATGACCATGTTCCGCCTCCGCTCCGTACCTTCGGTCCGGATGGGCTGGTGGTCACCGACGGGCCTCGGGTTCCACTTCTGCTGATCTCTCCCTATGCGCGCACAGGCCACATTGCGCACGCACCGGGAAGCCAGTCCTCGGTGGTGAAGTTCGTTGACGCTGTGTTCGGGCTGCCGCCGCTGGCGCTGCTGCCCGATGAATTGAACGCACGCAAACTGGGCGAAGTGGAGTTCGGGCAAAAGGATCTGGGACCGGAAGATGCGCTCACCGAGGGGATCACAGATCTGCTCGATGCCTTTAGTCCGTCGCGATTGACGGGAAAGGCGGATCGGTTGCCGGCGTCTTATGTGACGGTTCCGGATTCACTGATCGTGAATTTGCCCGGTACCCCGGGCGGCAGTAACGGCTGTTCGGACCTGGGAATCACCACCACCGATCGCCAGTTGGGCATCACGAATACGGTGCCTGCTGACTTCAATCCGCGGCCATCGACCAATCCCAATTGATCGAGGGCAAATAAGCCTGAGCACGGGTCCGTTCCGGATGGCCGGGACGGACCCATTCCGGCTTTGCGAGCGAGCGACAGCGGCCGCTATGACGATCAGTAGGAGAATCTCTCGCAGGCCAGCCTCTAACTCGAACAGTTATGGGCTTAGTCAAGCAGGGCCATGAAGGAGATTCGTGTGCGCCGAGAAACGAAGCGAAAACATCAACGCTGCGAAAAAACAGCTCCGGGACGATGCGCTCGATTTCTGGCAGGCCTTGTCATCATCTTGTGTTTTGTCTCTGTCTCTTGGGCGCAAAAGGACCGCAGCGGGCTGAACGGCACAGTAACCGACTCCTCCGGGCGGGTGCTACCTGGTGTGCAAGTGCTAGCCCTGCAAGATCTCAGCGGACTTCGCCGCGAGGCTATCTCTTCCGCAAGCGGGACCTACGACATCCCTGACTTGCCGGTTGGGACCTACACCATCACCTTCACGCACCCTGGCTTCCAATCGTTGCGTTTCGAAAATGTGGTTCAGGAGCTGGGAGAAACTCGTACCTTGAATGCAACGGTGCGGGTGGCAGGGACTAGCGAGCAAATCGAAGTTTCAGCCGCTCCGCAATCTCTGGATCAGACTAGCAACACCTTGGGCACAGATATTGAGCGCAAGCAAGCCGAAGAACTTCCCTTGAACGGGCATAATTGGGCCACCTTGACCGTGCTGGGCCCGACAGCGGTCGACACTAACGGCACTACTGGCAGCGGCAACCAACGCTCCATTCGCTTTGCCGGCCGAGGCCGCGACGACAACAACTGGACCTACGACGGCATCGATGCCACCAACATCATCAATCAGGCGCAGCAACCCTACGTGCGGCTGGCGATTCCCATCGATACCATCCAGGAGTTCCGCGTCGACCCCATGCTGGCGACCGCGCAGTCGGGGGGAACGGGAGGGGCGCAGTTGGCCGTTGCCTCACCCTCCGGCACCAATCGCTTCCACGGGGATGCCTTCGAATTCCTTCGCAACAACGTTTTTGATGCCTTGGAGCCCATTGATGCTTTGAATCCGGAACACCAACCGCCCTTCCACTTGAATCAGTTCGGAGGAGCTTTGGGCGGCCCCATCGGCCGCGATAAGACCTTTTTCTTTGTCGCCTACGAAGGTTATCGGCAAGATCTCGGTCAGACTCTGGTCGGTTATGTGCCGAGCGCTGCCTTTCGCGCGCAAGTGTTGGCGCAGTCGCCACAGCTTGCTCCTGTCCTCAACGCTTATCCCCAAGGGCAGACGCTTATCAGTCCCGACATAGCCCAATTCGTGGGGGAAGGCAGACAAGTGGGCCAGGAAGACTCGGGGATGTTCCGGCTGGATCATCGCTTTTCGGACGCGACCACGATTTTTGCTCGGGCCAGCATCGACAAAGCCGTCAGCAACGTCCCGAACTCCCCAACGACTCTGCAATATCTCAACGGACAGGAGGAGCTCACGTCCTCTCCCGTCAATAGCGCTGTAGTTCTAACCCACGTTTTTTCTCCGACCCTGCTCAACCAACTGAAATTTGGTTTCAATCGCAGCACGGCTGACACCGCATTCATCAATCAGACCGGATCGCTTTACGCCATCGCTGTATCGGGCTTCACGACGTTGAGCAACGGCCGCGTCAGCACGGGCGTGGGCAATTCGTTTGCCGGAATCGATGACGCCACCTGGGTAAAGGGAAGACATGTAATCAAGGCCGGAGTTGAGATTCGCCGCATTCAAATGAACCAGGGAAGCACCACCTATGGCACCTTCACTTTTAACACGCTGAGCGACTTTGCGGCCGACGACGCGGATCAGGCCAAGCTTACCGGCACTCTTCCCATCAACGGCCTGCGCAAGACGCAATATTTCGGTTACTTACAGGACGAATTCAAATGGCGGTCCAACTTCACTCTGAACGTGGGGGCGCGCTACAGCTTTTTCGATGTCTTTCATGAAGTACAGGGCCGTGGGAATCCCTTCGATTTCGCCACCTGTGGCCCCCAGGGCTATTGCGGAGTGGGCGCGAGTTTCGGCCAGCCGAATTATGGCGATATCGATCCGCGCATCGCCATTGCCTGGGCACCGGCAATGTTCGGGGGGAAGACCGTCATTCGCAGCGGTTTTGGAATTTATCACGAGGACGGCCAGCTCGACGATCAGAATATCCCCGATAAGAACGAGGTGTATAACTACACGCTGACGGGGGTCACTTATCCCATCATGGTAGGCCCGGACGGTAATCCCATCAACCTGAACGTGCCCGGCGCAATTACACCGAACGCTGAACAGCGGCGGCGCAAAGATACCTACGTAACCCAGTGGGGCCTTTCCGTTCAGCAGGCCCTGCCCGCCGATTTGGTGGGTACGATCTCTTATGTCGGAAGCAAGGGCACCCATCTGCTCGCCTTGTCCTACCTTAACGTTAAAGACCTGGTGACAGGCGAGCGCCCTTACCCTGACTTCGGCGAAGTGAGTTGGCGCGGCACCACCGGCAACAGCGAGTATGAGGGATTATCGCTGGGGGTGAAGCGTTCCTTCGCCCGCGGTTTGCTGCTGTCCGCCAACTATACGTGGTCCCACGAGATCGACGATGATTCCAACGGCAGCGGCGACGGCGACTCGATCACTCCGCAGAATGTTTCCTGCGTGCCTACGAGCCTGCCGCAATGCGGTGAGCGTGCCAGCGGCGCCTTCGATGTCCGCCACGTGGTGAACGCGAATGCCGTTTGGGAGCTTCCTTTTGGCCGCGGCAAACCCTACCTGAATGAGCCGGGAGCGTTGCGCGCCGTGTTCGGGGCGTGGTCGTTCAGTCCGATTTTCGTCGCCCGTACCGGCTTCCCCGTGAACATCACGGTGAATCGCACCGGCCCGGACGGCAACAACAACGATCAGCGTCCTAACCTCGTTCCCGGCGTTTCCCTGTATCTGCCGGGTGGAAGTTTCAATCCCGCAGCTTTCACCACGCCTGCTGCGAATTCATTCGGCGACGTGCCCCGCAATTTCCTGCGAGGTCCCGGGGCTTGGCAAAGCGATATGGCGCTCGCCAAACGCATTCCTATCCGCGAACAGGTACAACTTCAGGTCCGCGCCGAAGTGTTCAACGTCTTCAACAAGGCGCTGTTTGCCTCCCCGGACGGCGACATTTCGGATTCCGGCTTCGGGTTAGTTCAATCGCCTTTGAATCCAACCCCGGTGGGAATGGGTACGCCTCGTCAGTTCCAGTTCATGTTGAAAGCGCAGTTCTGAGGATTGCTTAGGCGGCCGACTACCTTGAATTCGCCGGTTGGGCTGGGGCTGAGCCGCGCACCAACCGCGGCCGGAACGCATTTCGCTGAACCTACGGGAGTTATATGAAAAAAGAGGGTAGGGAAATGTGTCAGCGAGAGGACGATGTGTGCGGCGAGACACGATGCATAAAAGGAGAGATTCTTACACCCTCGGCCGGCGCCAGCCACCAGTTACAAATCTTTACCCGCGTTTTTAGTCATCCCGGCATGCCTTCCGATCCCTCCAAAGCGCGCCTTCTTCCCCGGCGAAAGAAGGTGGTCGCAACCTGTTGCTGCTGGTTTCTTGCATTGTCGGCCTGCTGGTTGGCCTGGGCGTGTTCGGATTCGTCTGCTACCTGCTGATGCACTGAACTACTCGCGGCGATGGCGAGCGCAGGCATTCAGACAAAAGAGAAATATTCTGGTTCTGGACGGCGACCCTGCGTTTCTCATCGTGCTCGAGCATGTGTTGGAGGGAGAAGGATTCAACACAATGACCACGTGGAGCGCGTGGGAGGCAACTGCCCTGCTCGGGTCTGCCCGTTTTGACGCGCTGCTTGTGGGAGAACATCCTCCAGAAGTGAACAGTGGAGAGCTTTTGAAGCAGCTCCAGGTCGAACACAAGCGTATTCCCTGCATTGTGATGCAGTCGGCTGCTCGTCATCCCTTTGAGACGCAGTTCCTATGCGCTCGCGGCGCGTATGCCGTGATTCCAAAGTGGAATCACAAGGCGATCGCTGAACAGATCCGGCAGAGCCTCCGGCATTCGGATGGCAGGATCAACGGCACCATACCCGCCGAACAGTCCACCAATTGCGCGCAGTGATCATCGCTGCAGTCCTGACGAAGATGCCTGTTACCGCCACTGGGAAGCGTGATTTCGCTACTCTGACCTGGCCCCACTGTGGCCGGCCGATCTGGGGTCTTCCGCACTTTTGGTGAAGGCAGTCCACTTCTATCCGTCACGCGTGCACAACACAGGCTCGATCAAGCCGCGTGCAACACGCGAATCCGTAGCAAGTCGAGTTTGGCTCGCCCGTACGTAAGCGTCCGGTAGCACTACTTCGGACGGTTTACGCTCGTACATCTGACGTTTGATCAGCTTCAGTCTCTGAATGTGGCCTTCCACCGGCCGCGTGCTCCAGGGCAGGGTGAGTGCAGCCCGTACCGCTGCTTCATCGCGTTGCGGTTGTACCGCGAAGTGATGGAGGGGCGATTGGTGGGCCGCCTTCCACCATGGCAGCCGCGCATACACCTTGCGTTCCGGCGTCATGCGATAGAACTGTTTGGCCAGTTCCACGGCAGCAGCGATCTCGGGGGAAAGAGCGCAGACGGTCTGGGCGAAGGTTTGTTGGGCTCGAGTTGGATGGTGGACGAGGCCAAGCAGGAGCGCACTGGTTTGCCGCGGACTGGAGCGTTTTTGCGGTAGGGAGAGCGAACTCGGGTGAGGGCTCTCTCACACCCAACCTGACGCTGAAAGGGTGTCCCGCTGTTAGTGGAAGGTTGAGGTAGCGGTTCGGGTTCATCTTACGCCACCACCTTCCGGGTGGCTGACTTCGATCCGTCGAGGATCGCTTTCAAAGCCCACAAGTCTCGATACCCCATGATGCGGCGGAAGCTGGGCTCCGTCGCCAAGAAAGCAGCTCCTGCCCAACGCTTCACCATGGCCTGGTCACGCCAGCGACAGACCCGCTTGGTCTCGATGGCGGCTTCGCTCATCCTGAGGTACTCGACTTTCTGGACTCCGAACCCAACCTCGAATACGTGGTCGCGATGGCCAAAAATGCGGTGTTGAAGCGCAAGGCCAAGCCGGCGATGCGGCAGGCGCGCAAGCTCTCCCGGCAGAGTGGCCAGACCGAACACGTCTACGGTGAAGCCCGCTATGCCGCCCGCAGTTGGCCGCACGAACGCCGCGTCATTATTAAAGCTGAGGTGGTACGCGCCGAGGGCAAAGCGCCAAAAGACAACCCGCGTTTCGTCATCACCAACCTGCCTGCTGGTTGTCTGAACCAGTAATCCGGGCCTGCTGGGCGGCCCGCAGTACCGTTCCGACCCTGTGCTCATTTCGCGAGCGATCGCCTTCCAGCCGCGCCCCCGTGCACGCACGCAGGGCCGAAACCCTGTGTGAGCTATTTTCGAATTCCTTTGTATCCCACTGTGTCCTTTGTGATAGACACGAAGCGTGACTGAAAACTGCAGCGCTGCTCGGGTCAGCGATGCCAAACCGCGCTTGGCCCGCCAACTGGGCCTGTTCGACGCCATCATGGTCGTGATGGGTGGCATCGTGGGTGCTGGCATTTTCATGAACCCGTATGTAGTGGCGCGACAGGTGCACACGCCCACGCTCATTCTGGGCGCGTGGGTCTTGGGCGGAGCGATCGCCGTTGGCGGCGCTTTCATCTGGGCAGAACTAGCAGCCACGCTGCCCGAGGTAGGCGGGCAATACGCGTACCTGCGCGAGGCCTACCATCCGGCAGTCGCGTTTCTCTATGGCTGGGTGCTGCTGCTGGTGATCCAGACCGGCGGCATGGCGGCAGTCACAATCACCTTCGCACGCTACTTCATCGAACTCACTGGGGTGCATGTGCAGGATTGGCTGGTCGGTGCCACCGCGCTCAGCATCCTGACACTGATCAACTGCCTTGGCGTTAAGACCGGGGCACGGACCCAGAGCGCGCTCATGATGATGAAGATCGTCGCCATCGCGGTGCTGGTGTTCGCCGGATTGGCTTTCGCGGGATCGCACCTGCCCACCACTATGGCCGCGGAACGCGCCTCGTCCCTGGCCTCGTTCGGCGCAGCGATGGTGCCGGTGCTGTTCGCCTATGGTGGATGGCAGACGGCGAACTTCATCGCCGCCGAAGTCAAGCAGCCTGAACAGAACCTGCCCCGCGCGCTCCTGATCGGAGTTGCCGGCGTTATCGTGCTGTACACGACGGTAAACTGGATCTGCTTGCGCGCTCTCGGCCCGCAGGATTTAGCCGCGACCACTACACCCGCGACAGCCGTCATGCGGCTGGCGCTCGGCCAGCGTGGTGCAACGTTTATCGCAGCAGCAATCGCGATCTCGACGCTCGGCTTTCTCAGCCAGTCAATCCTCACCGCGCCACGGGTCTACTTCGCCATGGCCGACGACGGCCTCTTCTTTCGCACGGTGGCTCGCCTTGACCCGCGCACCCATGTGCCCGTGGCGGCGATCGTACTGCAGAGCGTCTGGACGATTGTCATCGTGCTCTCCGGCCGCTACGAACAGATCCTGAACTATGTCGTGTCGATGGACTTTCTGTTTTTTGGCCTGACCGCGAGCACGCTGTTCGTCTTCCGCCGACGCCTGAAGACGGGCCAGACGCGGCCGAGTACCCGGTACTGCACGCCCGGACACCCAGTCACCACGATGACCTTCGTTGCGATATGCTTCTGGATCGTGGCGAACACTATGTATCGCTACCCGCAGAACAGTCTGATCGGGATGGGCCTTTTGCTTGCGGGTATCCCTGTGTATATGTTCTGGAGCCGGAGAGCGAGAAACCTAATGCCAACAACGGAGGCGCAGCGCGGCTGATCCCACTCTGAGTGAAGCCAGCGATGATTCACCAGGAGAAAAAGGCATGACTGGTTCGGACGCCGAAGGTGTTTCTCGCTACATAGAGTGGGCCAAGCTGCATTCGACAGCACTTTTCAACCTTGCTGTCAGCGGCGTCATCGACTACCCCCTCGCCGAGCTGCCTGTCAGGATCGAGGATCTGGAGATCGGCGGCACCGGCCCCTACGGCTACGAGCCGCTCATGGAGCGGCTGGCCAAAAAATCCGGTGTCGCGAAGCAGAATGTCGTCTACACGCTCGGCACCTCGATGGCTAACTACGTGGCGTTGACCGCGCTGGTCAAGCGCGGTGACGAAGTGCTGGTCGAGCAGCCCACCTACGATCCGCTGCTCGCCATTCTCGGTCACGTGGGTGCGAGGGTGCACCGTTTCGAGCGTCGGCCGGACAAGGGTTTTCGCCTCGGGCTCGGCGAACTCGAGCGCCGCATCACGCCGAAAACACGGCTCATCGTTTTCTGTAACCTGCACAATCCCAGCAGCGCATTCACCGACGAAGGTACTCTGCGCCAGGCCGGCGAGATGGCTTCCCAGATCGGAGCGCGTGTCTTGGTAGACGAGGTTTACCTCGAAGCCGTCTTCGACCAGCCATGGCGTTCGGCGTTTCACCTTGGCCCGCACTTCGTCGTTACCAGCAGTCTGACGAAGGCATATGGGCTTAGCGGTATCCGGTGCGGTTGGATTCTCGCAGCACCGGAGCTGGTCCAACGGATGTGGCAGATCGTTGACTTCACCTACGGAAGCCATGTCCACCTGGCTGAGCTAATCGCGGTCATCGCGCTTGATAACCTCGGCCACGCTCGCGATCGCGCGCAGCACCTGCTCGAGGCTAACCGCGCGCTGGTCAACCATTTCCTCGCCGGCCGTCCTGAGCTCGACTGCGAGCCGAGCCGTTTCGGCACCACGGTGTTTCCTCGGCTCCACATGGGTCGCGCCTCCGATTTCGTGAAGCTGCTGCGCGAGCAGTTCGACACCAGCGTCGTGCCCGGTGAGTTCTTCGAGCAGCCGCAGCACTTCCGCCTGGGCTTCAGCGGGACCACCGAAACCGTTCGCGGCGGTCTGGAACGGGTCGATGCCGCTCTGGATGCGTTTAAACGGGTACCTACGAACGCGTCAGCGAAACGGTTTTCCTGACAAAAGGCGTGCAACTTTCGGTTTGAAATGTTCACCCACTAGTCGCCGAACGCATAAGGGTCCCGTCGGCAGCGACCCTCCGTCGTTTCACGCCACGGCAGCGCGAGATCATCGTGCTCGTAGCCCGCGGATGTAGTAATCGGGAAATAGCCGCAATGTAACTGCATGATTCCCAAAGCCTAGGTTGGCAAGGCTATTGAGTAAGGACGAGATCCTTGTTATAGTAAGGACATGGCGAAAGTTACAAGTAAGTTGCAGTTGACGGTGCCCAAAGCCATCGCCGACCAGTACGGAATTAGGCCGGGAGACGAGTTGCAGTGGGTTGCTAATCAGTGAGCTTGACCCGATCCGAGGGTAGCTCCAAGTCGAGGTACAAGGCCTGTGGCTTGAGTTCCTCTTCCAAGGAAAGCGCCAGAGTCGTCTTGCCGGATTGGCGCGGACCGAGCAGCGCGACAGCCGGGAATCGCCCTAGCAAATCCATCAACTTGGCTTTGGCGGCCCGCGGAATCATCACTGTAATTATGCCATCTAATGGCATAATTTCAATGTCCTGAGCTGTACCTTTCGCAACATGCGGATCGGCTCGTAATCCTGGATGAGATTCATCGTCTGCCTGGCATATTCCAAACGCTGCGCAGCGTAATTGATCGCAAGCGTCGGGCGGGGAGAAAAGCAGGTCAATTTCTGCTGCTCGGTTCCGCGTCCATTGATCTCATGCACCAATTGGCAGAGACGCTAGCCGGCCGAATCGCTTACCTCGAACTGACTCCATTTACGGCTGCTGAAGTTGGTGAGACCAGCCCCTCGGCTACCGACAGGTTGTGGCTGAGAGGAGGATTTCCTGAAAGCTTTCTGGCCGACGATGACCAAGCCAGCTTTGAGTGGCGCACGGCCTTCATTCAAACCTACCTCGAGCGCGACGTGCCCGCACTCGGTCCCCGAGTTCCGGCAGAGACTCTGCGCCGTTTCTGGCAGATGTTGGCCCACAATCAGGGACAGATGTTGAACGCCGCCCAGCTAGCCGCAGGCCGAGGAGTGAGCGGCCACACGGTCGCCCGCTACCTGGACATTCTGGTGGACTTGCTTCTCGTGCGGCGGCTACAGCCCTGGGCTGCGAATGTAAGAGAGCGGCTGGTGCGATCTCCGAAGGTGTACGTGCGGGACAGCGGTTTGGTTCATGCTCTGCTGGGTATTCGTACTCAGGAAGAACTGCTCGGGCATCCAGTTGTTGGCCCGAGCTGGGAGGGCATGGTAATCGAGAACATTCTCACTAGCCTTCCCGAGATCGCTCGCCCATGGTTCTATCGAACCGCGGTAGGTGCGGAAATCGACCTCGTACTCCAATTCGGTCCCAAGAACACTTGGGCCATAGAAGTTAAGCGTTCGATCAGCAATCCCGCACCCAGTAAGGGCTTCCACCTCGGCTGCGCCGATCTCAAAGTCACTCGCCGAATCGTTCTCTACCCCGGAAGGAATTGCTTTCCTCTTGATTCGAAGACAGAAGTGATGCCATTAGACCGGCTCGTTGAGGAACTTCAGGTCTCCGCAAGGCGCAGGCTCCAGTAGAGCAAGTGGTAGGCTCTCGTTGGCAGGCTGTCACACGAGAAGTCACTCCGACGTTCAAACTTTCCGTGCTCGATACTCGACAGATATGCCTGACTAATACCGATGCGGCAGCCAAGCTCCGCCTGAGTCACGTCGAACCCACGCTGTTGGCGGATCCGTCGGCCAACCACACCCCAGTCAACCGTGATGGAAGTTGGTCGTTTTGCGCTTGACTTCATTGGCTCAGGAGGTGCGACGTCGGAGAGGTGAACGAATCGCGGCCGTGCCCGTCGCATGTCGTCGTCATCGCTCAAGGTGCGGTTCCCTTGGCCCGGAGTCTCATAACTGCCCTGCCGTTTTCAGGTCGGCGGCGAAGGTGGCGAGCGACATTACGAGCGTCAGAGGCTTGTTGCTCAAAGGCACAGCGCCGTAATTGGTGTACCACTGGGCCGCGCGGTCGTTCTTTGCATCGATGATGAGCACAACGCCCCCGACTTCAGCCGCAGCGCGCAGGCAGCGCCGCGCGGCAGCGGCAAGGAGCTGGCCGCCGAGACCTTGGCCTTGCCAGCGCAGGTCTGTAGCAATGCGTGCGAGCCGGAACCCAGGCACATCGTGCCGGGCGAGACCGCGGCGAACCGTCTCCGGCGTGTCGGCGTAAGCCATAGCGCCCGGAGCCAGGCTGTAGAACCCAAGGATGGTCTTGTTGTCTGCGTTGTCAATTGCGAGGAACGTTTTCGCGGCACCGAATTCATGGCTTGGGCGGGCGTAACGCTGCAAGAAGTCATTCATGGGCGGGTCGCCACAGTCGAAAGATTTCCGATCATGCTTTTTCAAGATCGGCTCTTCGTGCCAGGCGGGAAGGCTCATACCCGCTTCCGCGTCGGTTTCGGCATTGCGGCGATGGCTGCCCGCAGCTTGGCTTTCGGCACAGGCGGGTTTTCGAGCAGGTTCAGCACCAAGAGGCTGTCGCGCTCGGACAGAACGATGCGTTCTGATTCCTCGATCACAGCCTTGGCCTCCCGCAAAGCGGGTTGCAGAACAAAGTCCGTCAGGTCTGTGTTCCTCAACGCCGCCGCGCGCATGAGCGTGGCCTTTTGCTCCGGCCGCAGCCGGAGGTTCATTCGCTTGTTGTCGTCCACGGCCACTCTAGGCATAGGCGCCTCCTCATGTACTTATTAAAAGCGTACACGATTAGGAGGGGCTTGTCAATTTACGCGTTCTGGAATTCTTCACCGCCCTCTTGTGCGCCTAGCTGCTGTCGTTGATGGATCACTTTGCCGTCAAAAATCGTCATCAGCACCTGCACCCTTTCAATCGAGACCGGGTCGACTGGAAAGACATCGTCCGATAGGATCACAACATCTGCAAGCTTGCCAGGTTCAAGCGATCCCTTGATGGCCTCCTCGCCTGATGCGTACGCTGGCACAACCGTGTAGGCGTGAACCGCTTCAGTCACGGAGACCCTCTGCTCAGGCACCCACCCTCCTGGATGTTTGCCGTCCAGACTCCGCCGCGTTAGTGCAGCATAGATGCCGAGCAACGGGCTGATGGGGTGCAACCCACCAATCCGACCCGAAAGCCATGACTGCGCCCGAGTCCCCGGCAAATTGTTGATGCCCGATGGCATACCATTTCGCTTGCCCAAAGGTGTCCATTGGAGTACAAGAGGAAAGTGCAAACCGTTGTCGAAACACCTTCATACCTCGCTATTGCTGGAAAACTCTTCGGCCAGCAGAAGCGTGAGGACATTGTTGCAATGGTTGCAGCGGATCCCGAGTGCGGCGATGTCATGTCGGGTACTGGTCGATTTCGGAAAATTCGTGTGGCGCGGGAAGGCATGGGCAAGAGCGGTGGGGCGCGTGTCGTGTACATTTGGCGCAACGACAAATTTCCGGTTTCCCTCATCACGGTCTTTCCGAAAAGCAAGAAGGCCAATTTGACTAAGGCCGAGCGCAACGCGCCCTTAAGAAGCGTGCCGGCGATATTTTTGACAGTTACAGGAGGTAACCGATGAAAACCGCATTTGAAGAACTAATGACAGGACTGGACGAGGTTGAGGCTTTTCTCGCAGGAGAGCACAAGGGCTTCAAGGTGCATGTGCCGGACGAAGTTGACGTAAAAAGCATACGTACCAAGCTCAACATGACCCAATTCCGCTTTTCTGACACTTTCGGCTTCAGCCTTGATGCCATCAAGCATTGGGAAGGCGGACGGCGCACGCCAGAAGCGCCAGCCCGTATACTGCTTACCGTGATTGCCAAGAATCCGGCTGCTGTCATCACCGCCCTTCATCCGAAGGCTTTTGCGAAAATCGTCACAAAGCGGGGCGGCAAAGTTCACTGTAAACCCAAGAATGCCAAGAAATCCGCCAGCAATCGTGCGGGTATGTTAGCGCCGATTTAATCTCGACTTTCCAGCTCCTGAAAGGGAATTCAGGCATGAGCTCGAACTCGATCCCCGCAATAGCTACACGCTTGAACTTTTGCACACGACCTGAGAGCGAAAACCCTGCACTGAATCCGATACTACTGATCCTCTCCTGTAACGATCCAATCGATGCTCTTTCCCGTATGAGCGCGCAATCTTAGTAGTACGTCGAGAGTTGGCGCACGAACGTACCAGACCCCGACGCTGTTCGACGGCTTCAACCTCACCCAGCCCTCCGCGGAACTCCATTATCCCGCTGGCGTGGCGGTGGACAGCGCAGGCAACCTCTACATCGCGGACCAATTTAACCAGCGCATCCGCAAGGTGACTATCGCGCCGCCGCCGCCCCGCACCATAACTGTCACAAACACGAACGATAGCGGCGCCGGCTCGCTGCGAAACGCGATTGCAAGCGCTTCCCCCGGCGATACCATCAACTTCAGTCTTACCTATCCCGCCACCATCACGCTGGCCAGCACGCTCACGATTAGCACGAGCCTTACGATCAGCGGTCCGGGCGCGGCCAATCTTGCGATCAGCGGAAACAACGCTGTCGAGGTTCTTGTCGTCCCCGAGCCAGGGACCGGAGATCACACTCACGGAGAGTATTCGAGTGCGCTGCAAGGGCAAGGTGGTACGGGTGGTGGGCGGCATCAAGGGCGGCAAGAGGAGTGGCTGCGGTGATCGAACAATCCGATTTTGTCACCGGGGATGATCCGCGCTTCTCTTAGCTCGTAACCCGACAACCATCCGGGGGGCGCTGGTTTCATCGCCCATCTTCGAGGAGTGAAGCCCGTGCAAGATCCTCAAGATCTTTCGGATTCGGCGCAGGACGTTCCGACCGACACCCGCCACCCGCTGCCCCAGTCGACCAACCCGGCAGCCGAGCTTGCCGCACCCGCAGCCTGGGAGCGGTTCAAGAGCGAACTGGGCGAGGCCGCCCAGCTGTGCGATGCGCAGGAAGTCTCGGTCATGAACGCCATCTTCAGCGAACTCATGCGTCCGACGATATACCCGGACGCGGTGTTCGATTTGGTGGTCGAGAGCGCGGCCACGCTGACCGGGGCCAGCGGGTCGGCCATCGCTTTGGCGGAGGGCGGCAAGTTCGTGTGCCGCGCTACCTACGGCAGCACTGCCCCACCTCTAGGCACGCGCCTGGACCCCAGTTCCGGGCTCTCGGGCTTGTGCGTGCGTACCGGCCACCAACTGCGCTGCGACGACGCCGAACGCGACCCTCGCGTGGACAGCGAGCTCACCCGCCAGACCGGCATCCGCTCCATCAGCGTGGTGCCGCTGATCAAGGACGGCAAGCTGGTCGGCATCTTCGACATCCTCTCCACCCGCGCCCATGCCTTCGAAAAGAAGCAGACCGAGATCCTGCAGCGCATCGCCAAGCTGGCAGTGCTCACCATGACCCGCCTGGGCGAGCTTCGCGGCAAGAGCATCGAGCGCAAGGCCCGAGGGCGGTGGTGGTGGGTGCTGAGCCTGATAGTGTTCGCTTTCCTTATCGGCTTCGCCGCCTCGCGCTGGCTCGGCCCGCTGCTCCTGGGAAAGTGAGCGGGGCTGCAATCGAGTTGCGCGCTCAACTCCTTCACGAATTTGTAGTTGTAGTCTACTTTCCGTATTGCTTAGCAGCTTTGCCAATCGATGGACCGGCCTTGGCAAGATCTTGCGGGTTCATGACCGGCCGCAACGAGACTTTTGCGTTGAACGCGAGAAACCAGGGCTCAGCGACCGCCGGAATCTGTGATGTGTCCTTCATGTCGAACACGATGGAGCCTGACCGTTGGCCGCTGTCGTCCGCGAAGAAATAGGCCGCTTCCGGCTTGAGATCGGCCAGAATTTGCTCGATCGTAGGACCCAGAGTTCCATCTTTGGCGGCGGCATTGCCGGCCTCCGCGGGAATCGATACTCTCAGCAACATTCGCATATGGTTTTCCTCCTTTTAAAGGCGGGGGAGGATTATACCCGACTGGTGTGCGGAAGGGCCTTCGATCCCCCACCGCAGAGCCTCGCGGTCGCACCAGATCGCACAAATCGCGACGGTCCGAGCCTGGGCTGATCGGGATTACGCTCGCACTGATCGTCTGGCGCGCTGCTACTCGTTAGGTTGTTAGGCCGGTACTTAGCCTCGATTGCATCGAACGTTCAGCTTCACTGCAACTTCGCGTACTCCGCCTTGGCCTGCTTCAAGATGGGGATGTCGAGGTCGGCGTCTTTCCACAGGGCCAGAAAATCCTGATAAGCAGCGCGGGCTTTGGCTGCATCGGTCTGCTGGGCATAGGCGCGAGCCAGGTAAAGCTCGGCAAGGCCCATCAGCGGATCTCCGATGTAGGCGCCTCTCAAGTTCAACACGGCTTGAAACTCCTGTGCGGCTTGAGCGGGCTGGTGGTTCAGCAGATAGGCGCGACCGCGGGTAAAGTGGATGTCAGTTGTACCCCTGTCATACGGTTCGCCGGCTTTCAGCACATCGATCGCTTTGGCGGCCTCGCCGTGGTTCATGAGTAGAATGGCCTGTACAACGGGGATGAGCATGGTCTGGAACTTGGTGTCCAGAGGACGGCGGCGGCTTACATCGTCGATCCAACGCCGGGCCTGGATTTCATTGGCGGCAAGGGCCGCAATTTCAGCCGAGAGGATGGCAACGTCGGGGCTGTTCGCGAGGGCCAGAGCTACGGTCGCCTGGGAGACCGGCTTGTTCTTATCGCCCGTATCGCCGAAGAGCAAATCGATCCAGGCTGGAATCTGAATCGCATCGGCCTGGTTCTCTGTAAGACCGAGACGCTTAGCCAGCTCTTCCCCTTGGGCGTAGATTTCGCGCGCGTTCTGCCGTTGGCCGAGCGCTAGGGCCAACCCGGCCTGGTTAGCTAAAATCCACTGCAGCTCAAGAGTAGGCGAGGTCTTGACGAAAGCTTCTTCGCGCTCCTGCGCGGTCTTGTCGTCTTGAACCAGGGCAATGATGTAGAAACTGGCATGCATGAGGATTGCGTTGCTGGTCTTTTGCAGGCCTGAATTTATTACTGCTTTGGCCTCGTCGAATCTCCCAAGCGCAGTGTAGCAATAACCCGCATTTACATATCCGTACCAGGAATCAGGCTCCAAGCGAATCGCTTCGAGGGTATTAATCAAGGCTTTGTCAAAGTCGCCGAGTGCTTGATAAGCGACCGATAGATTGACGCGCGGCGCCGAATCATTAGCATAAGTTCGGACGTAAAGCTCCAGTGCCTGGATATGCTGTTCCAACTGGCCCGTGCCGTCGTAGTATTTTCCAGTGATGTAGAATTTTTCCCGCTCACTCGCGCGCTCTCTCAATTCAAACGCTTTCTGAAAGTTCTGTCGGGCAAGGTCTACCTGGCCAACGGTCAAGTACTGGTTGCCAAGGCGGGCATAGGCCATGGCAAAATTCGGGTCGAGTTCGATGGCGCTCTGGTACAACGCAAATGGGGGCAAGTGCATCGCCTCTTTCGCGCAACTCATCCCCCTGCGTGAAGGCCTTCAAAGCTTCGAGCGACGAAGTGGTAACCTCCTGCAGGGGCTTGTCAAACTTCTGAACTGAGGCCAGTGATTCGCCGAGCTTGCCGCGCAGCTTGTCCGCGCCCACACCCAGTGCATTCAACACCTGTTCCTTGCTCTTTGCCTGCTCCTGTACCTGCGCCAGCGAGTCGCCCGTGGCAGCGTTGATCGCCTCCAACGTAATTACATATTCATTCCCCAACGGTGCAACGGCCCCGGTGAGCATGGCCTTTATACGAGCACGCTGGCAAATTTCCCGGCCAATGTCATTGGTGATACGTGTTTCGAGCGGTCTACCCATCAGCTTTAGTGTCTGTTGCACCTTGGAGTCTGGAACGACGTTGAGATAAGGCGATTGCCCGAGACTCACAGCCAGCGCCTTCTTGAGAGTGCTATCGAACACCGGATCACCGGTCGTATTAGAGCTGGTTTCATAAATACCTCAGCGTGATGAGCAAGCAAGCGAGATGGAAAAAGCCGCGATAGATGCCCAGGATGCGGTCTTGGCGCACCAGCAGGCGACGGTAGTTCTGGAGCCACGCGAAGGTGCGCTCGATTTTCCATCGCTTCTTGTACCGTCGAAGTTTGCGGCCGTCTTGCCTCCACCAGCGTTGCCGGTTGCGGCGATGGGGAACCAGCAGTTCGATACCGCGTCGCCGGAGTCGCTCGCGCAGCGGGTCGGAGTCGTAAGCCCGGTCCGCAATTACGCGCCGGGGCCTCTGCCGTGGACGACCACGTCCCCAGGCCGGCACCTTCACTTCCGCGAGCGTGCTTTCCGCCAGCGCGACCTCGGCCGGTGAAGCGCTCGCCAGTTGCGCTCCCAGTGGAATGCCCTGGCCATCGACCAGTACCATCCACTTCGTGCCCTTGCCGCGCTTGGTTTTGCCAACTCCAGCGCCCCCTTTTTCGCGGACACGAAGCTGCCGTCCAGGAAGGTCTCATCCCAGTCCAGCAGGTCGTGGTGGTTGAGGGCGGCCAGCAGTTGCCGCCAAGCTTCCAGCCATACGCCATCTTCCTCCCACTGCTTCAGTCGCCGCCAGCAGGTTGGACCACTGGGGTAGTCCGCGGGCAGGTCGCGCCAGCGGGCTCCGGTCTTCAGCACCCACAGGATTCCTTCCACACAAGCTCGGTTGGCAGCCCAGGGCCGTCCGCGCCCATCTCGCCTTCGCCTGGGTTGAGGGAACAAATACTCGATCAGCGCCCACTGCCGGTCGCTCAGCCGCATGTCCCAGCCAAGCGCAATGCGGCCTTCAGTCGTAAGTGCCTGACTTGAGCCCGAACCTATTTATGAAACCAGCTCTAGTGAAGTCGGCGAGCAGGATGCTGTCATTTTCCGTCAATGCCGGTGCTCGATGAGAGCGCCAATAGAAAATTCCGCCGATCAAAGCTGCTAGAAGCAACACGGCCGGAACGATGATTTTCCAGTATCGCGCAGCCGGCGGAGTAGAAATCTCGATCGGCGGGGCTGCGGGAGCGGCTGCCATTCTGCCGCTCGACTCCTTTACCGCTGGCACTGCTGCCATCCCGCCGCTCGATTCTCTTGCCGCCACGGAGCCGCTTGTTGTCGCAGAAGAGGCCGGCGGCCGAATCTCTTCAGCCACCAGAAACCCGCTCCTAGAGGATTCAGTCTCGCGCTTCAGGCGCTTGAGATCCATGCGAATGTCTGCGGCGTGCTGATAGCGGAGGTCGCGGTCTTTCTCCAGCGCCTTTTCGATAACCTTCTCCAAATCGAGCGGAAGATCGGGATTCATTCGCACCGGCGCCACCGGCGCCCGGTTCGGGATCGCTTCGAAGATCACCCCAGAACTATCTCCGCGGAACGGCAACACGCCGGTGGACATCTCATAGAGCACAACGCCAAACGAGAAGATATCGCTGCGGCCATCGAGTTCCTTGGCTCGCACCTGCTCCGGCGACATATAGGCCACCGTCCCCAGCGTGCTGCCCGGACTGGTCAGGTGCTGCTCGCTGACAGCCGTCGCGCTGGCGTCCATGCCTACCGATTGCGATTTCGCTTTGAGCACCTTTGCGAGTCCGAAGTCCAACACCTTGGCCTGCCCGCGCTTGGTGATGAAAATGTTGGCGGGCTTGATGTCGCGGTGAATGATGCCCTGGCTGTGCGCCGCATCTAGCGCGTCGGAGATCTGGATGGCGATGTCGAGCAGGGTCTCGGTGTCTAGTGGGCGCCCCGTGATGCGGTGCTTGAGCGTCTCGTACGCGACTGAGACCGATTGCCGCTTTCGAGCTTGGACGGATGGGGGATCTCCTCTTCGTCTGGATCATCCCCCAACCGAGCGATTCGTCTGACCAGGACGAGTTTAGGTAAGCGAGACTCCGCATTTCCCCTGCAATCGCTTCTCCGGCCCCGACCAGAAGGTCAGGAAAACGCAAAGGACAGCCAGACCGGAGGGCTTTCAGAGTTCAGCTCGCGGCATCACAGACTTGCACCTAACCTGGGTAATTGACCTCGCCAGGCGGGTACCTTACACTCGGCGCACCCCTCCAGTCACAGACAGTCCCGACAAGGAACGCAACATGACTCCTCGCACTCCCAGCGCAGCCTCTGTGCTTATCGAACCCAAAACTCTTGAAGATCAGATTCGCCGTCGCGCGTTCGAACTCTACGAGGAGCGTGGCAGAGAAGACGGTCACGAGCTGGAAGACTGGCTCCGCGCCGAAGAGGAGATCAAGGAGATGCAAGCCTGGAGTGCAGCCGTGAGAACGACTGAATTAAAGCTCTCCGCAACGCCGCCAGTGCAGCGAGTGCGCCCGAGTGCCATCGGTGCCTTTGATGCGTCAACCTGAAACGAATTTCCGCGGAGGGAACGGCAGGGCTGGCTCCTCAGCGGAAGATCGTAGGCATCTCAGACTGCAACGGCAGCAACGACAATTGCCGCTGGTGCTCAGGGTCAGGGTACGTATCTGACGAAACACCCCTGCCGAGTCAAGGCATCCCACCCCGCAATCCATATGTCAACATGAAACCCCCGCTCCTCCAGAAACTCGATCCAAAGATTGAGGCCGTCTTCACTTTATAGACTATTTCTGCTATTTTGCAGCGTAAGATGAAATGGGTGGCTTGTCTTTTCATTTCCGTGCTGACTTCTCAATTGGCACATTCCCAAATTAACTCCGGTAGTATCCTCATTTTTCAGTTGGCACACGACAAGTTCCTCATGGCGGCTGACAGTAGGATGATGCTCGAAGGGAAGGCAAGTGATGGAAATTGCAAAATCGCGGCGTTTGGCGATCATCTTGTTTTCGGAGTTACCGCCAGCCCCAAGTATATACCTTTAGTTGTCGATCTTGCTCCAGCTTGGGACGCGATGAAGGAAGTAAAGAACGCCATCACATTAACCGCGCTCAGCCAAGGGAACTCCGCTGCGCGAGTTATTGCCATCGCCGATACATGGGCGCGACATATGCACTTTAACTGGCAGAATCTATTCTCGATTCATCCCGAACTTGTTCGCAAGGTCGCTGAGGATGACAATGGAGGACTGACAGAGGGAGTCTTCGCGGCCGGCGGTAATGGAGACATTGCGCTGACGGCTCGTCGTATTAACTTCACGAACGACATAATCACGATAGAGTATGCGGACTTTATCAGCACTTGCGGAGTCGCAATTTGTGCTTCTGGGATGCTGGATATTTTCACTGAATATACGAAGAAAACCAGTCAGAGAGCTAAAGACGAAAGCTGGACGTTCCCGCCGTCTTTGCTCGGGAGAACGAGTCCAGAAATGCTCAGGATTGTAAGGCTGGTCGATCTGGCCATAGCCTATGATCAGAGTGGGACTGTGGGCGGTTCGATTGACGCTGTGGAACTGGATGCAGACGGGAGCATCCATTGGTTTCAGAACCCAAACTGCCCAGAGACTTATCAATAAAATGGCGACATTAAAATCTACGTCGCGACTACTGCGTGTGAACAGCGGAACCGTATTGATAAATGCCGCAGTTTTCTTTACTGGCCATGCTCCTCAATTCGCGTTGGCTCACGAGGTAAGCCATCATGTGTACGAGAAAGGGATCGACGCCACGGCCTCGGGACTTAAGCTTCTGCACCCTTGCATAGTTGCAGACTGGCTTGCGGCAAAGTGGAGTTGTGCGGAAGAATTAAGGACAGAGCGCCTTTCGAGATACGGTGCGGAGTATTGCAATAAAGAGCCGACCTTGCCATTGGAAGAGCAGTTTCTAACTTGGGCGCTCGACTGGCTCGTGCGCTTTCGGACTGCTAGACTTTGTGGCAGACCCCTACCGTGACCGAAGGCCGGGACTGCTCCAGCCGCCAGGAAGGTAAGTCTCGACATCGTGCTGCCAGACGAGTTGTCATGGGTTGAGGAGTACCGACTCATCGGTGCGATTGATCCCAACGATGGGAAGCAGTGCATCCTCTACAACACCGAGATTCACTTCAAGAGGATCATTATTTCTGCAAATCGGACATTGGGGAAAGTCACCGGGTTTCCGTCTGCCCTCACTCTCCACATTTCATGGGACGACGCGATATCGAGAACCAAAGCCCGTTCCGACTTCTTGGGATACCTTCAGGAGCGCGGTGTCCCTGAAGAGTTCATCACGCGATGTTTGCGGTTATTTGACATCGCTGTCGCTGTCGATGAGGAAGGAAACTGGGTCACATAGCTTTGGCCATCGGAGCCAAGGTTCCCGGCCGGTTCTCCAGCGCCACCGTGAGTTGCTTCACCTTAGCCATAGCATGCCTCCACTTCGCCGCTTGTGGGAACGATTGAACTGCGAATTGTGCGCATCAGCGCCGTCGTTGGCAAGGACATTCGGTGAGCGGCGGAGTCAGACGAGCAGGCAGGAAAATTAAAAGGGCTGCGACATTGGTTATGTTCTAGCCGCCGACTCCTGCGAGGGAGTCAACGCCGTGGAGACATGCACCGTCACAGCCCTTGATGCGATCGCTGCTTTCGCAGTCCCAAACCCCAACGGCCTCTCGCGAAGGCTGTCGGTTTTTTCGGGTCTGGTTGCCCAGCGAGTTGCCCCGTTGGGCTGATCACCCAGCTTACTTTGGACTGGCGACTGTTAGGAAGCCAACCCTTTCAGCCATCGACGGGCGTAACACTAAGTTCGGTGCACACTATTGTCAATGCCCGGCTCTGGTGCAATTGTGGAAAACACCGCTAACCTCCGTTGCACAGCATTTAGGTAATTGACCGCGCGTACCGGCGAGCGTAGTTTCCTCGCCATCATTCCTTCGTCAGACTTCAGGGATCGCGCATCATGAGAAGCGAACTCGACGCACTGATAAACCAGATGCACAAGGGCGGGATTCTCTACACCGAAGCCGTGCGGGAGTTCAGGAAAGCCTTCATCGCTAGGGTGCTGCGGGAAAACAAAGGCAATCAGAGCAAGACAGCACGGGAACTGGGCATGCACCGAAACACGCTCAGCCGCACGGTCTCCGCCTTGAGAGTTGATATCCGTGCCCTGCGGCCCGGTTCGCGCCGACCACCCGGAAGAGAGCCCGCTCTGTCCGCGGTCAGGAAGATGTCCCGTTAAACCGAAGCGTGTGGCCCCTCGTCACTTCGCCTGCTTGGTTCCTTCGTCCGGCGGCTTGCCTCTCGGACGTTGGCTTGTCGTCTCGCACTCCGGGAACGCGTACGATGGGAACAGCGTGTTGCATCGAGTTTGTATGTTGTGGCGATTTGGAAAAGTTAATTGTTAGCTCGGCGAGGCGGCGTATCAAGAGGTCATCCCTGAACGGCCAACCCGGGCTATGGCTTCACGGAATGAGGTAGCAGGTCTGATTTATGCGCAGTGTGACCGTGACAAAAAACGGTGCTTCTGGGTCGGTGTCGATGATCCGCTCGTGCTCCAATATCACGATCGCGAGTGGGGTGTCCCAGTCCACGACGACCGCAAGCACTTCGAGTTTCTCGTGCTCGAAGGTGCACAGGCCGGGTTGAGCTGGGCGATTGTACTGAAGAAGAGGGAAGGTTATCGGCGCGCATTCGACGGATTTGACCCCGAGAAAATCGTGCGATTCTCTGCGCCACGAATCGATAAGCTCGCATTAGATCCAGGGATCATTCGCAACCGCATGAAGATCGAAGCCGCCGTGAGGAACGCACGCGCGTTCCTCAAAATCCAGGAAGAGTTCGGAAGCTTCGACTCCTATTGCTGGCGTTTCGTTGACGGACGGCCGAAGCTTAACCGGTGGAAGACCATGAGGCAGATCCCTGCGACTTCACCCGAATCCGATGCATTCAGTAGGGACCTCAAGCATCGAGGATTCAGTTTCGTTGGTTCGACGGTCGTTTATGCCGACATGCAGGCCGTCGGAATGGTAAACGACCACCTCGTGGATTGTTTCCGTTATCGGGAGATTCAGCGGGGTTGGAGAAGTTGAGTAGGAATGCGGCAGCCATGTGATGAAGGTGTCGTTCTCTCCGGGAAGCCTGCAGTTTCATGTGGACCGAAATCGCGGCCCTGGATCTTGGCGGCCACGATTCTGGCGTCAAGCATGGCATTCATTGATAGCACGGTGGTCAATGTGGCCCTGCCTGCGCTTCAATCCAGCCTGCAGGCCACCGTCGTTGGCGTGCAGTGGGTCGTCGAGTCGTACGGGTTGTTTCTTTCTGCGTTGATCCTGTCGGGAGGGGTCTTGGGCGACGTTTTTGGGCGCCGCCTAATGTTCCTGCTCGGAGTGGGACTCTTCGCCTCCGCCTCGATCGCCTGCGGCCTCTCAGTGAACATCGGACAGTTGGTGATCGCACGTTCGATTCAGGGCATTGGCGCGGCGTTTCTTGTGCCCGGGAGTCTGGCGATCATCAGCGCAAGTTTCGACGAGAAATCCCGTGGAAAGGCCATAGGAACCTGGTCAGGATTCACAGCCATCACCACCGCATCGGGCCCAGTCTTAGGAGGCTGGCTCATCGAGCACGCCTCTTGGCACTGGATATTTTTCATCAACGTTCCGCTTGCGGTGGCCGTGGTTGCAATTTCGCTTTGGCAAACTCCCGAAAGTCGCAGCCGGCTGAGCGAGCATGTGGATTGGCTGGGTGCCCTGACAGCAACCGCAGCCGTGGGCGGACTCGTGTTTGGACTTCTTGAATCCAGTACGTTTGGCTGGAGTCATCCGCTGGTTTTGGGGAGCTTGATGGCGGGTGTGGCTTCATTGGTCGCTTTCTATTTGGTGGAGTCACGAGTGGCCAAGTCGCCTTTGGTTCCGCTGCAGCTGTTTCGCTCCCGCGTATTCAGTGGAGCGAACCTGCTGACGCTGCTTCTCTATTCTGCGCTGGGTATCTTTTTTTTCCTCTTCCCGTTGAATCTGATTCAGGTACAGGGATATTCGGCAACCGCCACGGGCGCCGCCGCGCTGCCAATGATCCTTCTGATGTTTTTTCTGTCTCGCTGGTCAGGCGGTCTGGTTTTACGCTATGGCTTCCGGCGTCCGCTGTTCGTCGGGCCGCTGATCGTTGCAGCCGGATTTGCTCTGCTCGCGCTGCCCTTCGCTGGGACCAACTACTGGGTGACGTTTTTCCCTGCGTTCATTGTGCTCGGCTTCGGTATGGCGGTCAGCGTGGCTCCTTTGACCACTGTAGTGATGAGTTCCGTCGCACAAGATCGTGCCGGAACCGCCTCTGGGATCAACAATGCGGTGGCAAGAGTCGCGGGAGTTCTGGCCGTCGCCGTCCTGGGGTTGGTGATGGTCGGTGCGTTCAAGTACAGATTGATGGATTCGCTGGCGAATCTAAACCTCGGGCCGAACATCGTCCGCGACGTTCGATCGAACGCCATCAAGCTAGCGGGCTTGGAGTTGCCGACCAGCCTTGACCCCGCTGATGCAGCAGCCATCCGGGCAGCCGTTGTAAAGTCATTCGGATTTGGATTCCGCCTTGTTATGCTCATCTGCAGTGGCCTGGCAATCGCCAGCAGTGCGGTGGTAATGCTGGTGATCCCGCGTGCTGCGCCGCCATTCGTAAAGGCGGCTGCTTCTGGGTCTCTTCCACGGCGTACCCACGACCAAGAAGAGCGCCTTTGACTTGCCGACGGGGGCCGATTACGTCGTGCTTTATCAGAAGAACATCGAAGCGGTCTGCTCCAGCGAGGCCGAAGTCCGCGAACAAATCCGCCGGACGGTCATCCACGAACTGGGCCACTATTTCGGGTTGGATGAGAACCAACTGAAGGATGTATAGCGTCCATCTGCCATAGTCTTCCTCATGTGCGGACGCTGCCGATTGTCGCGAACTCCGTGTTCTGACGCAGCGACCGCGTGACGTGCGAGAGCCGCTGCTAGCCGAGGTCTTTGCAGAACGCCTTTTGCGACTTGATCACTCGGTATCCCAGCCTCTCATAGAAGACGTGGGCGCGGGAGCGCAGCACATTGGAGCGCAGCCGGACAGAACGGCAGCCCTGCTCTTGTGCCCAGCGTTCCGCCTGTTGCATGAGCACTCGCCCGACGCCGCGGCCCCGGTGATTTTCATCCACGACGAGACCGGCAACTTCGGCCGGCATGTCCGCCAGCAGTGAGTGGTTCACAAACACGTGGACCCACCCGACCAGCCTTCCGTCGGCCTCAGCGACGTACACGGCGTGCCCGTTCTGCCCGTTCACCTGAAGCAGCCTGCGGGTGGTTTCCTCCTTCGTCGAGGGGTAGCCCAGTTGGTCGGAAAGGCGGGCGAGAGCCTCGGCATCATCGATGGTTGCGAGACGGATGGTGACACCAGAAGAGGTTCCCATCGGGGCGCTCTCCTGCCCTTGTCCAGAGGACAGCTATTTTAGTAACCGCACGCCACAAGGACGGCTTGGGAAGGAGGGCGGACGAGCAACGCCCGATTGCCGGCCGAAGCGGATGAGTCCACAATGTCGAAGAACGAGGCAGCCATGGACGCGAACGCGCTGGCGCGGCTGAAGCGGCTCGCAGGCAAATCGACTCTGATCCTGACGCACTACGGGCGGAAGTCCGGGAAGCCCTACGAGGTCAAAATCTGGTTCGTCGTGGACGGCGACAAGGTGTTCATCGGGACGGCGAACGTCGAGCGCCAGTGGGTGCGGAACGTGCAAAAGAACCCGCGGATCAAGCTCTCCGTCGGCGGCGAGAGGTTCAAGGCGGAGGCGCGGTTCCTTGTTGATCCCGCCGAGCGCGACCGTGCGCTCGCCGCCGTGGGGCGGAAGTACTGGATGTACTCGCCTGTTTTTGCCCTCGGGAGAATGCTCACAGCCCTCGGCCTCATGCGCAACCGGACGGGGGCATTCGAAGTGACGTTGGTGGCATAGAGTCCGGGAATTCGCAAGAGGAGACTGGTCCTTCGCACCAATGGCCGGCCAACCGAATTCCATTTCGTGTGCGACCGATGCTGGCGACGCTCGTCAGCAAGCCCTTCGATCGGCCCGGCTGGGTGTCCGAAGAGAAATATGACGGGTTGCGTGCGGGTAGGGCAGCAATCGCCGCGGCGATGCCTGCAAATGACTGCGTCCGGTCCTTGTCATTGCGGGAAAGAAGGGTGACTTTCGGCCCTTCCTTATAAGCAAGGATGCGGTCACGCTGTTGCTTGACGGCGAAGTAGTTGCGTTTGATCGCCACAAGGTCTCGCGGTTTCAGTTGCTGCAACAAGGCGGGTCTGTGCACTACGCGGTTTTTGACTGTCTCTACAAAGACGGCACCGACCTGCGCTCGAAGCCGTTATCGGAGCGGAGGACGGTTCTCGAAGCTGTGATCGGCGGCGACAGTAAACTGTTTATCTCCCGCCGACTCGCCGCCAATGGGCTGGAGGCGTATCGCACCGCAAAGCGCAGGGGCTTCGAGGGCATCGTCGCGAAGGACAATTCAGCGCCCTATGTCGAGGGCCGTTCGACGAAGTGGCTTAAGGTCAAGGTTCATCAGGAAGAAGAGCTTGTGGTCGCGGGTTTCACCGCCCCCGAGGGTACACGGCAGTATCTTGGCGCTCTGATTCTGGGCGCTTACGATACACAGGACCGACTTCGGTATGTCGGAAAAGTGGGCACCGGCTTCACACGCAGCACCCTCGCGTCACTGTCGCGGGATCTGAAGCCGCTGATCCAGAAAGATTCTGCGCTCGTGGACCTTCCCCGAGAGCGTGCGCTCACGTTCGTAAAGCCCAAGCTGGTTGCGCAGATCGCATTCCAAGAATGGACTGCTGATGGCAAGCTCCGCCAACCCGTGTACCTCGGCTTGCGCGACGATAAGGAGCCGCAGGAATGTCTCCTGCCCAAGGAATTTCTGCATTCGTGAGGTTCAGCAACCCTAGAACTTCAGCCCCAGCGCCTTCGTCGCGAATTCGACGAGCGGCAGCATCGCCCGGCACGCGGCGGCAAAATCTCGCATGAAACGCCGCGCCGCAGACCTGCCTGTCCGTGAAAGCAATCGAGGCGACGAAATCCTTCCGGCTTGATATCCTCGATGAACGGATGTTTGGTGTCGTATCCGCGGGGCGGCCGAGTCAGGCTGTCTCCCTCCAGTTCCAGCTTCCGGCGGACCTTCGCCCACCCTTCTGGCTGATCCATGATCGCCGTATGGATTCTGGTCAGGGCGTGGTTGTCCGGATGCCAGACGCCCGCTGCCGCAAAGCAGTTCTCGGGTTCGAGATGCAAGGTGAAGACCGGCGCATGCGCGTCCTTGCCGCTGCCGTGCGAAAAGCGGATTCCGACGTGCTTCTTGAACGGGCGCTTGTCTGGGGAGAAGCGGGTGTCCCGGTAAATGCGGAACAGCGAGCCGCGGTCGGTCGCGGATCGGCCAACGAAGAAGGGACTGAGCTTGGCGAGATGGTGCGCGAAGCTGCCGATGAACAGCAGCGCGGGCTCGACAATCACCTCCCGGTACCGCGCCTTGTTCTTGGCGAACCATTCGCGGTCGTTGTGCCGCCGAAGCTGGCGGAGGAACTGGAACAACTCGGGGCGGAAAAACGCGCCGTCAGACATGGGCAATCTTCACAACCCTATGGGCGTCCTTCAATGATGGGCGGCTCAGAGCAGTAGATGCAATCCAACGGACATCCTCGGCGGGTCTGGACTGGAATCCGCATTTCCGTACTGCCGGGGAAGTCCAGCCAGAGTCCCGGTTCAGGCAAAGCAAAACCATCTAGAGAGGGTGCGAATGCCGTGGGTGAGTGTGAACCATTCGGGAAATACGCGGCAGGCGGCGGTGATGATTGACGATCATGTTCTAGCCATGACAGCAGCGCCGGGAAGGCGGCTTCTCCCTCACCGCGAATTCCGACGTCGCCACCCAAGTACACCATGGCACTTTCCGGAAATATGCTGTAACCCGCCCCGCCGAGAACGATTGGAGCAGACGACGCAGCGCGGCAGACTGCAGCGACCTGCCGAAGACTCGCCAGCAGAAAGCGTGGCGACTGCATGTTCTGGTCATCGATGTTTCTGACCGATATGCCGATCACATGCGGCGAAAGCTGCTCTATCGCATGCCGAACATCGATCTCACAAATGGCATCCGAGCCAAGCGCCAGTAACCGCACCTGATGGCCAGCCCGTTCACTCGCCGCCACGCAGGCGAGCCCCAACGGTAAAGGCACCATGCTGCCAGCGTCGTTTGCTTCCGAGATGAGCAGAATCCGCACAATGCCACCTGATCGCCTCTCCAGCTTTCATCCAACACCTCATTGGCGCTGAAGTTCCGTCCACGTCCTGCGTTGCAGGAAGCTCCCCTCCACGTTCTGCTCCATCGTCAGGAACAGCGGCCATGGCATGGTAAAGGACAGGACATTCTTGCCGAGCGAGGCGCGGACATTCAGCCGTGCCGACAGGTCGGTCAGCCCTATGAGCGCACGGGGATGGTCTCGTTCAAGTTCCCGGTAGGCGAATATCCCCATAATCTGGCATCCAGCCCCCCACGGCACCGCAACGTTGTCGAGACCGGGCTGTGTGTAATTGGCTAAGACCACGAGGGCGGATATTTGGTCGGGGGTTGCAAAGAACGTGACGCTCTTAATGTCCTCCCGCTCGGGATCAGCGAGTCCTAGGGGCTTCACGACGACGTACCTCGCCGGGATGTCACGCATTGGCATGGTGGCGAGAAAGCTGCGGGTCGTGTCCGCATCTTTCAGGTACCGCTCACCATGGAGGAAATCATCTCCGAGCCTGCGGTCGCCCCACCCGAACATCTGCTCTCCGATGCGCCTGCCGTCTTCGCACGATTCGTTACCCTCCGCGAGGAAGCGGCAGAAACCCTCGATCCCACCGGGGAAGCTTTCGTAGCAGTTGCCGAAGCCGAGCCCTACACCGCCGCCCCAGCAGCCGTACGTGTGACGGTCAAAAGCCCCAACACGCCCCTTGGCGGCAGCGGCAAACATCGACACCACGCAGCCCCAACGACCAGCCTTGAAACGTGTTGCTCCTTCGGGAGCCGAATCGACCCACACGACAGCGACGGGCTTAGTCTCCAGCCTTATGGCGGACGCCATTTTGCTGTCCATGGCATTCAACCTACTCGCCTGCGGCCAACGCAACCATGATTGCGGTCACGCCACAGTGTGAGCATGTCCAATCTGCCCGACCCACTTCGGGTGGCAGCGATCACGCTGCTGACGTGAGTCCGCGTCAACGGTTGCTCCGAACCCTTTTAGCTACATAATTGCGAGGAGAGCCTTGGTATCGTCACCCGCATCAATGCGGGCAATCGCATCACGAAAGGCGTCCCAGTATCTCCTCCGGCTGATTTTCCACAGCCCAGCCCGTCAGCTCCTCGATGCAGTCCGCCTTCCACAATTCGATGGCCCTCAACAGAAGGTCAGCAAACCTGACCGCTGCTGGTCCCCGGTCGCCACGGGCGATCACTTGCTTCATTTTCGCTGCGAAGTTCTCAAGCTCCTTGGTGAAGTTCCAGAAGCTCGGGTCGCTGTTCTCGTACCATGTGCGAGCCTCCAATAGAGTTCTGAGTCGCATAGTCGTCTCCTAAAGCGGATCATCCAGATTACATGGGCGACTGCGATAAGGCGGGATCGAGAGTGCCCAGGCGGGACATCCGGGTGACCTGCCCCCCAGAAATTAGTCCAGCGGAAATGTGACTTCTCCCATTTAGGATTGGCCCAACCATGGCCAGCCGCAGGAGGAGTCGTGCGCAAGAGTCGATTCAGCGAAGAACAGATCATCGCCATCCTGAAGGAGTCGGAGGCTGGGGTGGAGACCGGAGAGCTGTGCCGGCGGCATGGAATCACACGGGCGTCTTTCTACCGGTGGAAGTCGAAGTACGGCGGTATGGATGGAAGCGAGGCCAAGCGGCTACGGTCGCTGGAGGAGGAGAACCGGCAACTGAAGCACATCGTGGCCGAGCAGGCGGTGGACATCCGGGCGTTGAAGGCGGTGCTGGCAAAAAAATGGTGAGCCCGCGGCTGCGGAGGCAGGCGGTCGTAGTGATGCGCTCGGAAGTGGCGGTCTCAGAGCGACGCGCCTGCGGCTGATGGAACTGCATCGAGGGACGTACCGTTACCGGGCACGGCGCTCGGAGGACGGGCGACTGCGGGCGCGGCTACGCGAGTTGGCGGAAGCGCGGTGCCGGTTCGGCTACCGACGGTTGCAGGTCCTGCTGGTGCGTGAAGGCTGGCAGGTAAATCACAAACGCGTGTACC
Source organism: uncultured Acidobacteriota bacterium (assembly GCA_963808725.1). GTDB lineage: Bacteria > Acidobacteriota > Terriglobia > Terriglobales > Acidobacteriaceae > JAHFUA01. Next base: position 108,016 of record CAWEGO010000002.1, read on the forward strand.
GGCTGTACGTGGAGGAGAAGCTATCGCTGCGGCGCAAACGAGGTCGCAAGCGCAGCGGTGTACGGCAGCCGCTGCCAGAGCCAGTAACCGCCAACCAGGTGTGGTCGGTGGACTTCATGACCGACGCGCTCAGCTCGGGACGGAGGTTTCGAACGTTGAACATCGTGGATGACTACACGCGTGAGTGCCTGGCGATCGAGGTGGACACCTCGCTGGGCGGAATGCGGGTGGTGCGCGTGCTCGAAGAGCTGAAGCAATGGCGCGGACTGCCGCGGCAGATCCGCTCTGACAATGGGCCCGAGTTCGTAAGTCGTGCTGTCGATCAATGGGCTTACGAGCAAGGTCTGCGGTGGCACACGATCCAACCGGGACGACCGATGGAGAATGGCTACGTGGAAAGCTTCAACGGGCGCTTCCGCGATGAGTGCTTGAACCAGAACTGGTTCATCGACCTGGCCGACGCGCGGGAGAAGATCGCGCAGTGGAAGCAGGACTATAACGAAGAGCGTCCGCACAGCAGCTTGCAGTACCGTACACCCGTGGAGTTCGCAGCGCAGTCAGCAGCGAGCTTCTACAGAGATGGAGTGGGGCAAGAGGCCTCAAACGCCGGCCCCTTGCCCCACACCCCCATCCCCGCTGCGCAGGAAGGCGCGTGGGGCGAACAAAAACCGGAGAAAGTCTCATTATCCGTGGACTAAAGATGGGGGGCAGGTCACGGGCACGTGGTGAACGTCTGGTTGACCGTCCACCCCTCGATCCCGGTCTCGCTGAGCCGGAGCTTCAGCCCCGGCCGGACTTCGGGGGCAGCGGGAATCCACGGTTCCGCCGTAAGAATGCTCACCATCGCATGTATATCAGCTTTTCTGCTACCCTGTAGCCAACGCATCGACCGAACCAAAGGCATTTCACTTGCGGACGATTTTAATTCTGGCGCTTGCAACTGTGCTTCCCCTTAGCGCTTCTGCGCAGCAATCGACCACCGCTGAGAAGCAGCAAAATGAGAACCCATCCGTGCCCCAGCAGCAACCACCGCAGGGCGACCGGAGCAAAGAAGATCAGGATGTGAGAAGACAAGAACAAACGGGGACGTCGAAGGATCGCCTGTTCTATACGCTGCCCAATTTCCTCACGCTGGAGACGAAGAACGTGCCGCGCCTGACAACCAAAGATAAATTCAAGGTGGTAACGCGTGGGACATTCGACTACGTTGAAATTCCTTGGTACGGCTTTTTATCGGGTATTAGCCAAGCCGAGAACAGCGAACCCGGTTACGGGCAAGGAGCCGCAGGTTATGGCAAGCGATTCGGTGCGACTTTTGCGGACGGCACGATCGAAAATTATATGACGGGGGCTGTCCTCCCATCATTGCTGCGACAAGATCCCCGGTTCTATCAATCAGGCCAAGGAAGCTTTTTGCACCGCACCGGTTATGCCATAAGCCGAATCTTCATCACACGTGCCGACTCTGGGCGCAATCAATTCAACTTCTCTGAGATTGTTGGTAGCGCATTAGCGGCTGGTATTTCTACCTACAGCTATCACCCACGGGAAGACCGGACTCTACCCAACACGCTGAGCGTTTGGGGAACACAGGTTGGGTATGACACGATCGCCATCGTGGTGAAAGAATTTTGGCCTGACATTCGTCGCAAGCTGCGAAAACATCGTCAGGCCGGGACGTCGCCCTAGCCCTCCGATACTTCGGCGCTTCCACCCCAAAGCCGGGTACGCAGCACAGTAGTGGTCAGGCAAGGCTAGTGAGCCTGCTCTCCCTCACCACAGTCGACGACGACGCTGATGAGTCCGTTCGAGTCGTTGATGCTGGCTTCAGGCACGGGGGTGAAATTCCGATATCCACGCGCTGCGTATGCGTTACGCATCTGTTCAAGACCTTCGCGGATTCTTGCGCGGCTGAAGACGTCCCCAGACTTCAGCTTGAACATCGAGCGAAGCTCCGCAGTGGAAAAGACATGGTTGTTCCTGAAGGTGATGTCCCCGGTGCGATATTGGTGGCCCGCGTGAATATTGAAGGTCACAACGAACTGATGCGTTGCATGCTTGTCTGGAAGCTGTTCTGCTGATGGCGCAACCAGAGCGTCCAAATAACCCTTTTCCTCAAGACAGAAGCCTTGTACGCGTTGTGCGAGACTTGCCAACCAATCCGGGCCTTCGTATTCCCTCGACCGTAGGTCGGCAGCACATCTTCTCAGGTCTACCCCTTCAACCTGCGTGTCGCCGCTAAACCGGACATCGATGATACGAATGCTGGCCGCCGTCTGACCGGCGACGGACGATATAGCCAACACGAACATCGCCCCAAACAGGACAGCCAATCTCATGCTCAAAATTGTAGCGCCGTTTGATGTGCGCCACTGGACGTTGATGGCGTGCGCTACCGTCCCGGCCATCTCCGCTGTTGCCGAGGTGATGCGGTTGGGTCAACGGTTCAAGCGGGTGCTGGGCGACAAGAGCGCGCCCCGCGACGACCGCATCGAGGCGCTGAAGTTTATCGTCCACTTCGTCGGGGACATCCACCAGCCATTCCATGCCATCGGGGAGGCGAAGGGCGGCAACGGCGTCCACATCACCGAGTTTGGCTCCGACCGATGCGGGATCCCTGCAACCTGCACTCGGCTTTGCCTCTTTTGCGAGGCCGCTGCTACTATGCCGGATCGAAGGAGACTGCATGGATACTAACCGGATTCTTGATGAACTCAAGGCGGAGCGCGACCGCCTCGACCAAGCGATTTCAGCACTTGAAGCCGTCAACTCGACTGGACGCCGGAGAGTAGGTCGTCCGCTGAGAGCGGCACGGAAACGCCGCCCGTTCTCTGCCGCCACGCGGGCAAGGATGGCAGCCGCCCAGCGTGCCCGATGGGCGAAGGCGAAGCCGGACCAAGCCGCCAAGCCAGTGCGGAGGATGAGCCGTGCCGCACGGAAGAAGATCGCGGCGGCACAGCGTGCCCGGTGGGCCAAAGTCAGGGCGCAGCAGCAAGGCTGATTCTCAGCTATGCTTGCATCTCCGCGCGGGCCTGCCGCACAAGGTTGACGAAGCGGGAGGCGAGTTCTCGAATCCACGCGCCCCCCTTGAAGCGGACCGCCTGGCGTGGAATCAGGTCCTCGCCAACCCCAAGGGCAACAGCTCCCGCGGCAATGAAATGTGAGGCGGTGCTTTGCGTAACGCCGCCAGCGGCGATGAGAGGCACATGGGGTAGGGGAGCTTTGAGGACGCGAATATACTTTTCACCCCCCACATGCGAACACGGAAAGACTTTGACGAAGTCAGCGCCCGCCTTATGGGCGAGCAAAACCTCTGTGGGTGTCAATGCTCCTGGCAGTACGACGACCTCATGTTCGACGCAATATCCGGTGATCCACGGGTCGGAACCCGGCCCAGTCAAAAACATGGCCCCGGCGTCCAGTTGGCGGCGCGCCTCGTCTAACCCGCCGACAACCTCCCCGCCGACGATAAGCGAGGGGAACCGATGGGCAAGGTCGTGGATTACCCGGTCCGAATTTGGGATGGTGGACGCGATTTCTACGATCGGTATGCCCCCGGCCGCTACATTCTCAGCGGCAAAAATTGCTGACTCCGCCGATTCAACGCGAATGGACGGAATTAAGCCAACCTCTCGAATCTGCTTGCGAATTTCTTCTCTGGTCAAATGCTTACCCCTCCGGTACTTGAAACTCTGGTGACGATGGCACATGGCCCCCGAGAATCGGATCCGACGGCGTGCGACACGGCAGGCGAGCGTGAGCGCGCCTGGCTTCAGGGATTTCGTACTCGTACACATGAATTTGAGATGGACCTTGGGCGTCGGCGCTGTCCACCAACAGCATGCTGAATAGCGTTCTCGCCGCGAATGCAGGCTCGCCACCAAACCTGAGCGCCTGCTGATTATCCGAGTTCTCCTGCGTCGACCGAACATGGAAATTCTAGTGATAGTTTGAAAACACGATGCCATCAACCGCGAGGAGCGCGCCTGCCAGACAAAGAAAGATCCCGAAGGCACGGTACCAGCGAACGAACGAAGCTCTGCGTTCAGGAGCCAAGTTGGCGAGTCGTTGCGACCCCCAAATCTTGGCCGCCCGATGAGGTGAGGCCGCAACAAAAGTTCCAAGCGCCATAGCGATAGTACTCACTAACAAGGTTAATTGCCATTGAGTACCAGCACTTAAGGATGTAACTAGTACCGCTTTCATAGTTAGCTCTTAGGGATATCGGCACGGTTCCACCATCCCCCGCCAAGAGCTTGAAACAACGCGGCAGTGTCGGCATACCGATTCGACTGAGCTTGCACAAGGTTAATCAGAGCTTGCTGATAAGCTTGCTCGGCACTTAGGAGTGCCAGGTAGTTGGCGTAGCCGGCGTCAAGCTGTTTCTTAGTCAGGTCGAGGGTGACGCTGGCGGCGTCTTTGGCCGCAGCCGCGGCCCTTAGGTCGTCGGCGTCCTGTTGGAGCGCATTCAGCGTGTCTGCGACATTCTGAAATGCAGTCAAAACAGTGCTGCGATACTGTTCGGCGGCTTGAGTATAAGCGGCTCTCGCGGCCCGCTCCCGATGCAGGAGAGTGCCGCCTTCGAAGATGGGCTGCGTGACGCTTGCACCTACATCCCAAAAACCAGTGCCTCCCGAGAACAACCGGCCGAGGACCACCGCCATGCTGCCAGCATCCGAAGTCAGCGCAAAGCTCGGGAGCCGATTCGCACGCGCCACTCCAATCTGGGCGCTGGCTGAATGCAGGTTCTCCTCGGCTTGACGTACATCCGGACGCTGCTCCACGAGTTGCGAAGGAAGGCTCAGGGGCAGTTCCTGGGGCAGTTGCAAACTCGACAGCTCAAACTTTTCCGTCAGATCCTGGTTGGGGAATCCGCCCGCTAGCACAGCCAACAGGTCTCGCTGTTGAGCCAACTGCTTCAGCAGCGGAGGCAAGGTGGCGGCGACTTGCGCAAGCTGCGATTCCTGGGCCGCCACGTCGAGCTCGCTCACATACCCCTTCGCATACTGGTTCCGCAAAATCTCCAGCATGTTGGTGTTGATGGCGATGAGTTCATGGGTCGCATCAATCTGCCCCCGCAGTGACGCCTCTTGAATGGCGGCGGTAGCGACGTTTGCGCTCAGTGTGATATGCGTCGCGGCCAGGGCAAAACGCGCCTGCTGCTCCTGCGCCTTCAACGACTCCACGGTTCTCCGGTTCAGACCGAAAACATCTGGCACAAACGAAACACTCACCTGCGGCGTGTAGAGGCTGTAATACAAGGCACTGGTGTCGGTTACAGGTGAAAGGTCACTCGATGACTTCGCTCGGGTTGCCGAAAAACTGCCGGTAACACTAGGGTAGTAAGCACCCCGTTGGGCCAGCGTATTCTCTCTTGCTACCAACAATGCCGCTTGCGCGGCCTTGAGATCGGGATTGGCCTTGAGCGAGCGCTCAATCAAATCGTTAAGTGGCTTCGAGTGAAACAATGTCCACCACTCTCCTGGAATGTCGCGCCCATCAACAAGGTGTTGCGCCTCTCCACCGGCGATGTTGGCCGTGCTGGTGGTGGTCGAAAGTGGAGCGGGTGTATAACCGCTGACATCCGGAGGAGCAGGCTTCTTGAACTTAGGCCCAACCGCACAACCTGTGGTGAGCAGTAAGGCCGAGGTCGCGATGAAGCTGGTGAGGCGCGATTTACGAGTGCGAACCATGCGAATTAATTCCTTAAGGATTGCGGCTCATACGGGTTCCATTGATCGCCCCGGTATTTCTGCTGTCTGATCTCGCCGATCCACCAACGACCGCCGGATTAGGACCGCGATGGCGCGCATTGTTAGGCAATGGTAGGGTGGGTCGGACGACACATGGCGGCCGAACAGGCAGGGTGTTGTTGACTCTATCGTTCTGGAGTAATCCGCCTTTTGCAGCACCACCGGATTTGTCTGAACCGGGCTGATGAAGATTCATGGCATTTCCAGGTATGGAACGTTTCCGGCTCTTCGGAAGCTGCTTAGGACGATTTGCCGCTGTTAGGCTGGCACGGCTGCGTGGGTGATTCTTGTCAGAAGCGTGGCAGCGGTCGCGTTGTTCATCAGAGGGGTTTCCTTCTTTCTGACGTTTCCCGTCGTTAGCCGGAGCGGCGTGCTCGGCGCCATGCGGATGATCGCTGGCTGTGTTCGCGGAACTCTCGGCCGATGTTTGTTGGGATGGGGCCGCGTAACTTGCCCCATGCATCAGCCCGGCACCGCTCATCGTTAGGATTAGGAAAAGAAGACCGGTGGCCTTCATTTTAGTTCTCCTGATAGCGGGTTATGGTCACGACCTAGAAATATCATTCTCAGTGCGGGCACAGCGAGAAGCAGCATAACGGGGCCGACCAGCATGCCGCCCACGATCACAGTGGCGAGCGGGCGCTGCACCTGGCTGCCGATACCCGTGGAAATTGCTGCGGGAAGGAGACCGATGCACGCTGAAAGCGCGGTCATGAGTAGGGGACGCATACGGGTGGAGGCGGCCCGGTACATCGCGTCCACGGGTGGGTGGCCGCGAACTCTTTCCTGGTTGTAAAAGGTAATCATCAGGATGCCATCCATGACGGATACCCCGAAGAGCGAAACGAAGCCAATGGCAGCGGAGATGCTGAAATTCTGACCTGAGAGATAGAGCGCGAGTATGCCGCCAACCACCGCATCAGGAATGCCCGCGAGCGCCAGAAGGCAGTCGCGCAAGTTATTGAACAAGGTGTAGAGCAACCCGATAATCAGCACAAGGCTGATCGGCACAATGATCTCCAGACGTTTCTTGGCTTCCTGAAGGTCTCCGAACTCGCCAGCCCAGACCAGCCGGTATCCAGACGGAAGTTGCACGTTCTTGGCGATTTGCTGCTGAGCCTCCTCGACCGTGCCGCCAAGGTCGCGGCCACGGACGCTGAATTTCACCGGGATGAAGCGCTGCACGCTCTCGTGATAAATCCAGGCCGCTCCCGTATCCAACGTGATCGTGGCCAGTTCGCTCAACGGTATATAGGCATTGGCGCCGCTGCTGGTTTGATAGGCGACTTTGATATTGCGAATTTTATCGATGCTGTCGCGGTATGCAGGCGTATAGCGGACGACGAGATCGAACTGCCGGTCGCCCTCCAAGACCGAAGTGGCGACCGCTCCGCCCATGGCCGCTTGAATGACCGAATTAACGTCACCGGAATTGAGGCCATAGCGCGCGGCCTTATAGCGATCGACCTTGATGTTAAGGTTTGGCTGCCCCAACACCGGGAAGATGCCAAGGTCGGCGATGCCGCGAACCTGGTTCATTTGATCGCGGACTTGCTCGGCCAGCTTGGTCAAGACTTCGAGATTGGGGCCAATGATCTTGACCGAGTTGACGCCTTTGACACCCGAGATCCCTTCCTCGATGTTGTCCTCAATGTATTGGGAGAAATTGAAGATGACTCCCGGCAACTCGCTGTTAAACTCCGCTTGCACCTGCTCGGTTAATTTCTCCTTGGTCAAGCCCCGTGGCCACTCGTCAAACGGCTTGAGCGGTGCGAACAGTTCGACATTCGAGAATGGCGAAGCATCGCTGCCGTCGTCCGGCCGGCCGTGCTGGGAAACGACCGTGATGACTTCGGGGTGTCGCAGGAGAATCTCGCGCATTTTTCTTGAGGCCGCCTCTCCGTCTTCGAGCGAGAGCGTAGTCGGCATGGAGGCGCGAATCCAAAAGTTGCCTTCTTCCAAATGCGGAAGAAACTCGCTGCCGAGTCGCGGCGCTATCAGCGAGAAGGTTCCAATAGAAAAGGCAAGCTCAATTCCCACTACGAGAACGCGGTGAGACAGCGCAAAACGGAGCGCAGGATTGTAGGCACGGTGCAGGAGGCGGACAACTATCGTTTCGGTTTCTTTCAGGTGCTCAGGGAGCAGTTTGGAGGCGATCACGGGCGTGATGGTGAACGTCGCAATTAAAGCCCCTGCCAACGCGTAGCCGTAGGTGCGCGCCATGGGGCCGAAGATCTGACCCTCGACTCCTTGCATCGTGAAGAGCGGCACGAAACCGGCCACGGTGATGAGCGCTGAAAATAGAACCGCATTGTCCACCTGTAGCGCGCTGATCAGAATCAGCCGCAAACGATCCGTCCATCCGTGGGATGTCGTTCCGGGATCTGAGGTTCTGGTCGGGTCGGGCCCCCAAGCACCTTCCGCCAGACGTTGGAGCAGACCCTGTCTTTCTTGCGAGTCTCGTTGAAAGTTCCGAAAGATGTTCTCGACTAGGATCACGGCCGAATCCACAATGATGCCGAAATCCACCGCCCCCACCGACAGCAGGTTTGCGCTTTCCCCCAAAATCACCAGGAGAATGGTGGCAAAGAACAGCGCGAAAGGGATGTTCAATCCAACGATGACCGCGCTGCGGAGATTGCCGAGGAAAATCCATTGGATCAGGAAGACCAGCACGCATCCGAATATCAAGTTGTGCAGAACCGTGTGGGTGGTGATGGCGATGAGCGATGAGCGGTCATAGTAAGGAACAACCTTGACTCCCGGCGGTAGGCTCCCGTCGTGATTCAACTTGTCGATTTCCGCTTCGACCTTTGGAATCATGTCGCCGGTCTGTTCCGTCCGCCTCATCACCACGATCGATCCAACGACATCGTCCTGATGGTCGCGGCCCAGAATACCGAGCCTTGGCCGGTAGCCGATCGACACCTTCCCGACATCCTTCATCAACACTGGGACGCCGTTGAGTTGGGTCAGGACCACATTCTCGATGTCGTCAACCTTGTAACCTTGCCTTAAATCATCATTGCCGCCGTCATCAATCAGTCCCACGCCGCGGATGTTGATGGACTGCTGGCCAATACGGATTTCGCGGCCCCCCACGTTGATGTTCGCGTTGCCCAGCGCGTTCAGGATTTGGGGCACGGTGACGCTGTAGGCTTCGAGCTTATGAGGGTCCACCTCGACCTGGAATTCCTTCGTGGGACCGCCCCAACTGTTGATGGCGGCGATGCCGGGAATAGTCAACAACCGGCGCGCGACGATCCAGTCCTGAACCGTGCGCAGATTCGTGACTCCGAAATGCTTGGGGCCGACGACCTGATAGCGATAGATTTCGCCAGTCGAACTATTCGCCTGGATGGACGGAATCAGACCGCCTGGCAGGTTGACGTTCTGTTGGATGGCGACCGCAGCCTGGGCGTATGCGAAGTTATAATCCACCCCATATTTGAAGCTGACGCGAACGAAGGACAAGCCATAAAACGAGGTGGAGCGGATGATGTCGATACCGGGCGTGTTGTAGAGCCCGATCTCCGTGGGGCGTGTGTAGTAACGTTCCATCTCCTCGGCAGAGAGGCCCGGCGCCTGCGCGGTAATTTCCAAGATGACCGGCGTCGGGTTCGGATACGCCTCGATGTTGAGCAGTTTGAACGCAATGAGCCCGGCGCCGGCAAACAGCAGCAAACCCACCAACACAATCGGGCGGCGGCTGAGGCAAAACGCGAGGAGAGATTTGAACATGTCAGCTCGTCTTTTACTGAAATGAAAGCGGCATTAAGATCTAGTCGCTGGGTGGCGCCTGCAGCATATTGCTAAGAAACACGGCGCCCTCCGTCACCACCAGTTCTCCGCGCTGCAAACCATCGACAACTTGAACCCGGTCGTCGTTTCGCAGGCCGATCTTGATGATTCTTTGGGCAAAACGGTGGCGATCGGTGGTTACCCAGGCCGTCATGGTGCCATCAGCTTCGCGGACCACGCAATTCGCGGGGATAGCGGTGGCTTCCACCGGGTCGTGGACGCGAATGACGAAGTTGGCGAGCATTCCGGAATGCAGCTCATTCTTGGGATCTGCGATCTCGGAACGGATCGTTACTCGATGAGTGTTCGGATCAACGGTGGCGTAGATCTTCGAGACCCTGCCTTTAAACACGCGGCCGGGATAGGCCATCACCTTGACTTGAACCGGCTGGCCCAAGCGAAAGAATGAGAGCTCACTTTCGCTAACATTCGCCAGCATCCATTTGATCGCCACGTCGGCGACTGAGTAGGGCGCCGGCGGATTTCCCGGCTGCACGAGAAATCCGGGCTGCGCGACCTTGTATGTGATTGTTCCGGCAATTGGACTACGCACGACCAGGGCGGGATCGATCTTGCGCGTGGCGATCATTTGATCGATTTCGGCATTGGTCTTGCCAAAGACGAGGACCGCATCCAGTGCGGCTTTGAGAGCACCCTCGGCGGTTTGTTGATCCGAGGTCGCCTGTTCCTTCTCGCGCTCGGCAATTCCGCCAAGACCCTGGACGCGCGCCAGCTCCTTGTTGGTCAGTTCGAAAGTCGCCGCCGCTCCAATCAGCGTCGACTCAGCCTGGATGAGATCGGGGCTTTTAATCGTATAAAGGGGCTGGTCCTTTTGAACCCTGGCGCCAAGTTCTCCAAAAGTCTTGAGAATGGTTCCCTGGTAGGCCGGGAAGACTTGAACCGACAGGTCTTCGTCAAAGTCAATGTTGCCCACCGCTTCCTTCTCAATGGGAAACAGGTAACTCCCCACCGGTTCGATCTTGATCGAGTTCAGTTGGCTGGGTGACAGGTCCAAGGTTGCCTCGGACGAGGACGTATTGGATTTTGCACCTGATTCCTGCGGCGTATCCGTGTTTGCAGCCTGGCCACGACTGCGGCCGGATTCCAGAATTCCCGCTACGACAATGATCGCTGCGACCGTCACAAACACGACGGCAATTCTCCTGCTGATGTGAATCGGATAGTTCATCGTTTTCGTTCGACCCTTCGGGCCTTCCAGACGACTTCCCAGTCTCGGAGGTTGCAGCACTGGATAGGGCAGTGATCATTCTCTAAGCCGCCGAGCGCGAAGGGAATCCTATCTTTTGAGGGCCGCGGCACTATCTTTCGGCTACCGACACGCCTATCTTTTGGACAATAGATTTAATTTATTGAGACTATAGATTTAATTGACCGTCTTTACGAACTTTCTACGGACTTTTTACGCAAATTGTGTGAACTGTGCTTTTCAATGCTGCATAGTGGCAGATATTAAAGAGAATTTCGGCCGCAGTGGTACGATTACTTTTGCGGCTTCTCTCTAGCGACTGGCCAATCAAACAGCCGCGGATACGGCAGTGAGAACACAGGATGAAGCTCAGAGCAGGGGCTGAATGGAGAATTTTCTCACTCTTTGCTGGGGGCTGCTGGCGCTGGCTGCACTGGTGGCGTGGCGCTGCCAAGCTACGCAGGCGCGCGCCGTTCAACGCCGCGGACTGGTGGCGCTGCTTTGCGTGCTAGCGCTGATGCTCCCAGTGATCTCTGCGACCGATGATCTCCATCCTATTGCGCAGGTTATCGAAGATTCGCCCGCCAAGCGGACTCAGAAAGCATGGGCCACGATCAAGCCAGTCGTCACGCACGTAAGGTACGGCTCCCCTCCGGCAGTCCTCGTTCTGGCGTCCATAGCCGTTCCGCCCGCCTGCTCAGTCGAATGGTTCCGGCCGGCGGCTGCGCCCAGTCTGCAAGCTGGCAGCGCGCCCTTTGCGACTTGGCGCGCTCCTCCCGCTCTGACCCTTTAGGACCTTGTAGCCGACTCTACCGGCGGTCGATCACGGCGTGAGATACGGCGTGAATCGCCGCTATCGGGGCTGTCCACCATCGGATTTGGCGATTCCAGGCGAGCCAAGGCCCGCGATGCCCAAAAAGCTGAAGGTCGGAGATGCCGGCTACTGTTTCCATAATGTCAAGCCGTCTATACAATCAAGCCTCGAAGGATGCAGCACTGGATGCGGCAGGGATCATTCTGTGAGCCGCCGAGCGCTATACTTTGGAGCTCCGGCATTATCTTTATTAGAAGAAGCATGAAAGACCCATTGTCCATCTACGCACCCGCCAACCGCGCCAAACTGATCGTTGTTGCCGGTTTCCTGATAGCAGCCATCGCGCTAGCTGACTGGGCGACGAAGCCCTACATCTCGCTGGGCTTCCTTTATTTGTTTCCCATCATGATGGTTGGTGGGTTTCTGTCCCGACCCAAGATCGTCGGGGTTGCCCTGGTCTGTGCCGTTCTTCAAGAAATTTTCAGCAATCTGCCGGAAAATGAAGCTGTGGTTCGCCTGCTGTTCAGCTCTGCGGGATTTGTGGGGACGGGGCTATTCATCTCGGAGCTGACTCGCAATCGCCGCATGGTGATGACCCACGTCGACGAACTCGAAGGGCAAATCAAGCTACGCGAGGACGCCGAACAACAATTGCGTTCACTCGTCGAAAGCAGTCCAGCTGCGATTGTTACAATTGATTCGGACGGGGAGGTTCTACTGGCAAATGAGGCAGCCCAGCACCTGCTCGCCCCTGGTGGGAACCCATTGCAAGGTCACGCGATCAGGGCGTATCTTCCGTCTCTGGAGACCGTGGTCAAGACTCAGCCTTCTCGCTCATTTCGGACCACCCTGCAATGCACAGGCCAAAGGAGTGACGGAGAAGTCTTTCTGGCCGGCGTCTGGTTTTCCACCTACACCACAATATCTGGCCCTCGCTTGGCCGCCATTGTTGTCGATCTTTCTGAGGACCTGCGCAACCGCGAGGATCTGAGCCTAGACTATCTGTTGAAGAACACGAGAATTCTGATGAGCGCTGTGGCTCACGAAATTCGCAACCTCTGTGGAGCGATTCTTGTAGTGCACAAGAACCTCTCGCAAATTAAGGAGCTGGAATCGAACGAAGACTTCAAAGCTTTGGGAAGCTTGGTCCAGAGCCTGGAGAGAACATCGGCGCTGGAACTGGGTTCGACTGCAACTCCGAATGGGGAGGTGGTGGAACTCACATCTGTGCTGGACGAATTTCGCATCCTAATCGAAAGCTCCTATCATGAATCAAAGATCGAGGTGCAGTGGAATATTCAGGAATCCCTGCCTTTGGTGTGGGCCGACAGGTACGGACTGATTCAGGTCTTCTTGAACCTGGCCAAGAACAGCCACCGTGCAATGATGTCTACCGTCAAGAAACAGCTTCGAATTTCTGCCCGGGAGGAGAAAGGAACTGTCGTAATTCGGTTCGAGGATACAGGAACGGGCATCGCTGCGCCAGAAAGTCTCTTCCGGCCATTCCTTCCTGGCGCCGAGTCCACTGGCCTCGGGCTGTACGTTTCCCGCGTGATCATGCGCAGCTTTGGCGGCGAACTTGGCTACGAGCCAAGAGCGGAGGGTTGCTGCTTCGCTGTCGTGTTGCCTTTGCCGGCTGCGGCGGACGGGGCGGCGGTAAATGCCTGAACCTGCAGAAAAGGCGATTCGCATTTTGTTGTTAGACGACCACGCCCTGTTCCGGGAAAGTGTAGGTCGGCTGCTCGCCGCGGAGCCGGGATTCGACGTTGCTGCGCATTGCGGGACGATTCAAGAGGCGCTGCAAGTTTTGCGGGAGAAATTGATTGATGTGATACTCCTCGACTTCGATCTCGGCGAGAACGATGGCCGGGAGTTCATGAAATTGGCCAGGGCGCAAGGGTTCGCGGGAAAGGTTCTGGTTGTGACAGCAGGTTTGGATCGAGGGGTGGCAACGGAACTGATCCGCTCCGGGATTTCCGGGGTTTTCCTGAAACGTGACTCTGCCGCATTGCTGGCGCAGGGAATCCGTGATGTGATGGCCGGCAAGGTATGGTTGGATCAGGAGCAACTGCAGACCGCCCTCAGAGACGAGGGAACTGCACAGGAAAATCGAAGTGGGCGGTTCACTGAACGAGAACAGCGGGTGCTCTCCTGTGTATTCGAGGGTCTTGCCAATAAGGAGATTGCGGACCGAATCGGAGTCTCCGAGAGCTCGGTCAAAGCCACACTTCAGCAACTCTTCTCGAAGACTGGCGTCCGCACGCGCAGTCAATTGGTGCGCATCGTCTTGGAGCAACATCGGGATCAGCTCTAGCACAGCAAGACGCGCGAGGGCCGGACATGCCACACAGGCAAACCCGGACAGAAGACGGGTTGCCGTTTATGATTGCAATGCACGCGTTGGTATCCAGCAGATAGCTCACTTGAAGATCTCACGACTGGGAACCACTGGTTGGTTGCGGCTATTCTTCATGAATGGTTCGGAATTGAGTCGGTCCAACTCGGCAAACCACTTGGGAGGGTCAGAAGTGAACGGCTCTAATAGAACCCCCTCAGCAACCTGCCGAATCCGCACTCGGTCTCCCTCGAAGCGAAACTCTCGGGGAAGGCGAACAGCTTGGCTGCGCCCGTTACGAAAACAGTTTGGCGATACCGGCCTTCGCCACAAGGCACCTCCTTTCCACCTCTATACCAGAAATCTATATCAGGAGCCACAAGCTCAATCGCCGCCGGGCCCTGTTCGTGCTGGCGAAGATTGACCAGATCTTGGCCTGGGAGCGGGAGGTGAACAATCAGCGGGATCTTCGGTTCGTGGAGCTCGGGCGGTATTTATGTGAGGTAAGGGCGGGGCAGTACTGATTCGGGCCCGCAGCGCGTATTTGGACTTCCTCAACTTCTGCACGGTTGCAACTTGTTGCAGTTCAGGTGGAAGCATCTCGCACCCGCACCTGACGTGACGGAATCGCTGGTTGGGCCGTCCCCACCTGTGGCAAGCTTCTTCTCAAATTCGCTCCAGCCCTGCCGATCGCATGACATGCTGCTACGCGGCCGAGCGCGGTTTGATCTTGCTCAGTGGCGCACTGGCCGTTGCAAGCCGCAGGTCGTAGTCGGCTTGGAGATTCATCCAGAACTGGGGCGTCATGCCGAAGTACTTGCCCAGCCGCAGGGCGACGTTTGCACTGATCGCCCGTTGTTCGCGTACAATCTCGTAAATTCCAGGGAAATGCAGCGCTTTGGCCAGTTGATACGCGGTAATCCCCATCGGCTCAATAAACTCCGTGCGCAGGATCTCGCCAGGATGAGCGGCAATGGTCTTTTGCTTCCGCCGTGCCATGTCTTCAGTCTCCTTAGTGATAATCCATGATCTCCACGTCGTAAGCATTCCCCTCTCGCCACTGGAAGCAGACGCGGTACTGGTCGTTGATGCGAATGCTGTGTTGGCCTTCCCGATCGCTTCTGAGCCGCTGCAACCGATTGCTAGGCGGCAGAGCGAGGTCGCCCAACGCCCCGGCCGCGTTCAGCATCTGCACCTTCTTGAGCGCGGCTTTGCGGAGGCTTGCCGGTATGCGGCGGCTGCGTTCTTCCTTCCAAAGCCGCTCCGTCTCGGCATCCCGAAAGGTCTTGATCACGGCGGTTCGACGTGGTTAGATATTATCGCACTGCGTTACTAACGTCAAGCGTAAGTATACGAGAAGTCGCCATGACGACGGCAGCGCTCTCTGCAGGCTGTACCAGCAAGCGGTTGGCGGTGTCTACGGATCCCGCCATAAACCCTCACAATCGCCGCGCTCCCGTCACACCGACGACTGCTCGAAATCCAGGGCCAAGGCCGACTGGCCATGAATCGCACCGGAGATTGTGCAAATCGGCCTCGCTGGTTGCAGCGTCCAAATAGTGGGGACCACCAAAGGAAAGGCAACTCCTAACGTGTTTCAGTCGGGTCCCTTCAAATTTCAGTCGGGTCCCTTCAAAATCCAGTCCACACTTTTTCCACGCGTTTTACGAAGTTTCGTGAGGACACCAAGGGGAGGGGCGCTCTGGCCCAAAGCCGGGCATGAAAAACCTGCCCAAGTTCTACGTTGAAGTGGGCGACGTAACCCGCCGTTCGCGAGTCTTGCCGGAACAGAGAACGACTGGCCGCCAGAACGTCAACCGTGGCCGGGTGATCCAGCCGCCGCAGATTCTGAAGGCCGATTTCCTGCGCAACCCGGAGAAGTACGTGCGCGACATGGCCGGCATCAGCATCCTGTCGGTCATGCCGTTCATTCACGACCGCAACGCCATTCGCCGCATGTTTGAGCTGGGCCTGGCTAATGGCATGGAGCCGACGTTTAGCATCCTGGAAGTTACCCTGCAAAATCCCATGCCCGAAGCCGAACGCCTGTTGCCCGAGAACCTGCATCGCATCGAGCGCCAGAAGCTCAACCAGCTGGGCCGGCCGTTGTTCAAAGACGCCATGGGGACGGTTCCGGTCATGGAAAACGTTCTGTTTCCGGCGCTGCATTTTGCCCACGTCGACCTAAGTAAGACCACCGATGCCACCGGGATTGTGGTCGCACATGCCGTTGCGGCCAAGCGTGTTTCTCGCTGGAACCCCGAGTCGGGGCAGACGGTATGGGAGAGCATGCCGGTGATTCGTGTGGACTTGGCGGCCTGGGGCTCAACCTGCAAGCCGCCTCCGCCGTGATCAATTTCGAGCCGCCCTGGAATCCAGCGCGCCTGGAGCAACGATTGGACGTGTGCACCGCTTGGCACAGGACCACCCCGTCCAAATCATCCACCTGCTCACGGAGAAAACCATCGCGGGATGACGATCTGGAATTTGGGAGAAATGGTGACGCGAGGCATTCACACCTTGTTGCAGTTCTGGTGCAATCATCTCCCACCTGCACCTGAGGTAAGGGAATCGCTGGTTGGACCGTCCCACCGAGACTTGTGGCAAGTTCTTCCCATGCGTTTTGACCGCGGATGCGCCCAGCGGCCAACCGGGCTCGAACTCAACGGTGCCGACCGCGGCGGTGCTGCCCACGTTGAACACGTTCACCGTGCCGGTCTGAATACCGGAGGCAGCCACCGCTGCGCTGACCTGCTCCGTGAGATCGTGCATGTCACCGTGCCCGCTGGTGTGGATGGTTATCTGCTGCTGGTGAGTCATGGAAATAGTTTAGCCGCAGCTCAAGGCGGACGAGGACGACGTTCAGGCCATAGAAGTGACGCCGCGGTTGGCAGCTTAGTTACAATGGAAATCGCGATGCAAAAGACTCTGATCATTCTAACCGTCGCGGCCGTCTGCCTGAGCGGCTGCAAGAAATCCACGACTCCCTCCCAGTCCACTGCGAAGTCCGGCGACGCGGTGCAGCAGAAGCTGCAGGAACTTGCCGGGAGCGGTGCCACCGATTGCGGACGACTCCAATCGCAGGCACAGGAGTCGATGAAGTCCGCCAGCGACTGCGCCATGCAGGCTGCACAGAGCAAGCATCCCTTCTATGTGGCGTACGACATGCCCGGGTTGACGGTGGGTGTTTCCGGTGACGCCGCTGGAAAACTGTATTTTGTTCAAATGGAACAGCCCCGGAATGCCCAACCTGATGTGAGAGCCGCGATCCAAAGCAGCCCCTGCCCTTCGGAGTTGCGGGTCGCGCAGAGTGGCCGCGTTACGTGCTTCGCGGCCGGCACGATGGGCCCGGGGGCGCCCGGTGGCATCCCCATGCCGCCCACCGGAGCCGAAAATCCGCACGGCGGGATGGGTTTGCCTCCGAGTGGCACGCCCAACCCGCACGCCGGCAAGACGGCAGCCCCACCACCTGCGAAAAACTAATTGTGGATTCAAGAAGACAGCAACCCGGGTAAGGATTCTGCCGGGCATTTGACCCGCGTCCCATAAATATGGGATCATACAACTATGAAAACTACGCTGGAGATTCCCGATGCTATCTTCCATCGCGCCAAAGCGAGGGCGGCCGAACAGCGAGTGCCACTGCGCGAGTTTATCAGCGAGGCGGTGGCAGAGAAACTCGCTGCGAAATCTCCGACTCAACGAAAAGCGAGGCTGAAGCTGGCGGGGAGCCTGCAGCACCTGCGCAAAGAGACGGCGCGAATCACTCGGTTGATGGAACGGGAGTTCGAAAGAATTGAGCCGGAAGAATGGACTTGATCCTCGATACCAATGCTCTGTCCGCCATTGCGGAAGGCGAACCGGATGCTGCCAAACAATTTTACCGCGCCGGTCGAGTGGCCATCCCGGTCATCGTCTTGGGCGAATACCGCTTTGGAATTGCCCAATCGCGACATCAGCATGAGTACGAGCGCTGGCTGGAAGAGATGGTTTCTGTCTGCGACGTGCTCGGGATCAGTGAGGAAACCGCAATCTGGTATGCCGAGCTTCGTAGTCAACTCAAAAACGCTGGCACACCAATCCCTTCCAACGACGTTTGGATCGCGGCGCTCTGCCGGCAACATACCCTTTCAATCTTAAGCCGAGACCGACATTTCGATTTAGTCAAAGGGTTGCGTCGGCTTGATTGGTGAGCTGATTTCGCTATTCTGATTTGGCCCACTTTGATGGTCTGATTTGGCCCACCCTGCAGAACTAATCGGCCTACGCTGTCCCTGCCAGCCGGGACGGGGAGGTCGATGGACAGGAGATGCAAGGTGGAGCTGTTCGAACAGATCAGACGGGAGTACGGCCAGGGCATGGGCACGATCCAGGGGGTGGCCAGGCGGTTCGGAGTGCACCGACGGATGGTGCGACAGGCGCTGGCCAGCGCGATTCCGCCGGATCGCAAGACCCCGGTGCGCAGGAAACCCAAGCTGGGACCGGTGATGGAGTTCATTGACGAGATTTTGGGGGCCGATGCGCAGGCACCGCGCAAGCAACGCCACACCGCCCACCGGATCTGGGGGCGGATTCGGCAGGAGCGACCCGAAGCAGTAGTAGCCGAATCGACGGTGCGGGCCTATGTGCGGCAACGGCGGGAGGAGCTGGGCCTGGCTGCGCGGGAAACGTTCGTGCCCCAGGTTTATGAGTGGGGCGGCGAAGCGCAGGTTGACTGGTACGACGCGGTAGTCGAGATGGGCGGCGAGCGGCAGACGGTCCACATCTTCGCGATGCGCTCGATGGCCGGCGGCGGCGCCTTTCATGTGGCCTACCACCATGCCGCGCAGCAAGCATTCCTGGAAGCCCATGAGCGGGCGTTTCACTATTTTGGGGGCGTGTTCCGGCTGCTGCGGTACGACAACCTGAAGAGCGCGGTGAAGAAGATCCTGCGCGGGCACCAGCGGGTGGAGACCGAACGGCTGATCGCCTTCCGCTCGCACTGGGGTTTTCAGACGGATTTTTGCAATCCGGCGCGGGGCAACGAAAAGGGCGGGGTGGAAGGTGAGGTGGGCTACTTCCGGCGGAACCATCTGGTGCCCATCCCGCAGGTGAAGGATCTGGAGGAG
Organism: uncultured Acidobacteriota bacterium; assembly: GCA_963808725.1. Taxonomy (GTDB): domain Bacteria; phylum Acidobacteriota; class Terriglobia; order Terriglobales; family Acidobacteriaceae; genus JAHFUA01. The sequence continues at coordinate 127,034 of CAWEGO010000002.1, forward strand.
CTGAACCAGCACCTGTTGCGAGGCTGTCAGCAGAGTGAGCAGCGGCGGATTACCGGCAAGCCGCTGTCGGTGGGCGAAGCGATGCGCATCGAACGCGAACACCTGCTGCCGCTCGCCGCCGAGGGCTTTGAGCTGGCCGAGATTAGCTTTCCGACGGTGGACAGCAAGGGTTGTGTGAAGGTACGAACCAACTGGTACTCGACCCCGTTGAAGCCAGGAACGCGCTGCCAGGCGCGGCTGCTGCCGGCCTACGTGGAGATTTGGCGGGAGCAGGAATACGTGGCGCGGCACGAGCGCAGCTTCGGCCGCTATGAGCAGGTTCTAGATCTGGAGCACTACCTGGATGTGCTGGTCAAGAAGCCCGGGGCGCTGGCGGGATCGCGACCGCTGCAGCAGTGGCGCCAACGTGGTCGTTGGACAGCAGGGTTCGATCGGCTGTGGCAGGCGTTCCAGCAACGGTACGGCCGGCAGGCGGGGACGCGGGAGATGATCGAGTTGCTGCGCCAGGGCAAGCAGCAGGGTTGGGATCGGCTGCAGCACGCGGTCGAGCAGGCGCTGTCGCTGGGATGCACCGATGCGGCAGCCGTCCGGCACTTGCTGAGCTTCGGCGAACTAGCCCATCCACCTGCGGAGTGCTGCGGTGTCGATGGTGGACTGGAACGCTACCAGCGTCCGCTGCCGGTCATGAACGAGTACGACTTGCTGCTGGGTGAGGTGATGACCGCGGCGGAGGTGGTGCGATGAAGCCAGCCGCCACCGAAGCTCTGGAACACGCCAGCGTACAGCAGTACTGCCAGGCATTGCGTATGCCTGTGGTGGGCACCAACTTCGTGCCGCTGGCGGAGCAGGCGGTGAAGGAGAAGCGGAGCCACATTGGATATCTGGAAGCGTTGCTGGCCATGGAGAGCGAAGAACGGGATCGGCGTGCGATTCAGCAGCGGTTGCGTGATGCCCGGCTGCCGCGGTTGAAGACACTGGAGGAGTTCGACTTCAATCAGGCGCCGCTAATTCCGGCGGCGAAGATCCGCGAACTGGCCGCGGGCGGCTACATCGAGCGCGCTGAGCCCGTGGTGCTGATGGGCGAATGCGGCACAGGCAAGACCCACCTGGCGACGGGACTGTGCGTCGCGGCTTGCCGGCAGAAGCGGCGGGTGCGCTTTACCACCGCCGCGAACCTGGTGAACGAGCTGGTGGAAGCTCGGCAACAAAACGCTATCCGGCGGGCGCTGGCGCGCTGGCTGCGTTACGACCTGATCGCCCTCGACGAAGTGGGCTACGTGCCGCTGGCGGAGATCGGCGCGGAGTTCCTATTCCAGGTGATTGCCGACCGCGTGGAAAAGGCGACGTGGATCGTGACCACGAACCTCCCCTTTTCGGAGTGGACGCAGGTGTTTCCCAATCCCCGCTTGTGTAAGGCATTGCTGGACCGGATCACGGACCGGGCGCACATCATTGAGACCGGGATCGATTCTTACCGGTTCCGGAGAACCATGGAGATACGACAGAAGAAGAAAGCTTCGTAAAGCGCTGGGCAGGGGCAAGGGGTTCAAACGCCACCCCTTGCCCCTGCACCCCCATCCCGGCTCAGGCTGAAGCTGGGGAACAACGCAGAGTTCATGACCCAGGGGTGGGCCAAATGAAAGTGTCAAAGGTGGGCCAAATCAGGTTGCCAAACGCAGTGAGCTGGACCGAGCATAAGCGGGGGCAAACGGCGAACCCAAGATCCTGCTGTTTTACGCTTCGGCTCTTCCATGCTGGCTCTCGCCCCCCACTGGTCTGTTATTCCCGGATCACTGGAGAACCCAACGTCGAATTTGTGGTCTTCGTGCGCAAGCGGTTGGTGGAGGTTCAGTATCTGCGCGCCACCATCGCCCAGGAACAGCGTGACGGCTTTGACGCGATGGTCGCCGGCACCATTCGGCGCAGATCGAAGCCGCCCAAACTCAATCGTCGCCGGGCCTTGCTCGTGCTCTCCAAGATCGACGAGATCCTCGCCTGGGAACAGCGGAAGGAGACCCAGCGCGATACGCGATTCGTAGAACTCGGGAAGTATTTGTGCGAGGTGAGGGCAGGCCAGTACTGGCGGTTGGAGAACCTGAGCTCGTTTGATGACTTCCTGGCGAGGCGCTTCCCCGAGTCCCGCCGCGAGGCTTACTACTTGATGTCCATCCGCGAACGTCTGCCCAGGCCCATCCGGCAGGACCTGAAGCAACTGGGCTGGTCCAAGGTGATCGAAATCATTTCTCTCGCATTGGGTCCTGGCCGGATGGTCGGCAACACGACGCTATCCAGAAACCGGCTTCGAGGAGGTCTCAGCGCAAGCAGAATCAGGCGCACTCCAGTTTCCCCGAGCCGACTTCTGGCCCGCCACAATTTCCGCTTTGCCCGTCACGCGCTCGCACAGATGACAGCGACAATCGTGCTCGTTCCGGGTACAATGGCGCCGCAACTGAAGTACCCCTGTGTGGAGATTTAGCAAAAGCGCGCATCGAAAATCTGGCTTCACTTGAGTAAGGCCCGCCAAAACGCCCGGCGGTCGTTCCAGTAAACTGCGGCTTCTGATTTAACCTGCGAGGAGAATTCCCATGCTACGCAGAGCCTCTGTCCTAGCGTTGATGTCCGCTTTTTCTGTGCCGGCTTTTGCTGCCAAAGCTCCTCAGACGCCTCCGAAGCAAGCCTCTTTTCATGTCAGCAACACCTTCACCGTCAAAGTTCCCAAAGGGGCAAAGAGCGTGCGCATCTGGTTTGCGGTGCCGCAGGAGGATGCTTATTCGATCGTGCGCAACTTCAACGTGATCAGCGACCATGCCGTTCGCTACCGGTGGGATTCCTGGGAGAACCGGGTAGGATACGTCGACATCGAGAATCCCACGGGGGAGCAGGTCATATTGAAAGAGGAATTCGACTTAACCCGCACCGAGGTCCGCAACACCATCAATTCGGCGGACACAAGGCCGCTGACCGAGGACGAGAGGGCGGCTCTTGCTGCTTATCTTCAGCCGTCAAAATACGTGGTGGTGAACGACGAGATCAGGAAGCTGGCGGCGTCCATTACCGGCGGGGAAACCAACCCCGTCGTGGCGGCGCGCAAGCTTTATGACTGGACCTACAAGAACGTCAACTACTGGGTCAAGGATCCCGAGCACCTCAAAGCCTCCCCGGTTGGGAGCACGGACTACTGCCTCCGCAGCAAGACGGGCAACTGCACGGATTTCCACTCGCTGTTTGCATCGCTGGCCATCTCTTCCGGTATTCCCACCCGCATGGTCTACGGCTCGCTGCTCAAGCCGACTCTAAACGGCATGGAGGTGGATGCGAGCTACCACTGCTGGATTGAGTTCTTTGCTCCGCGGCTGGGCTGGCTTCCGCTTGACGCTTCGCTCGCCAACATCTACGCGGAGGAGATTCCACTCAATGACAAGAACACAAAGCTGGTGGAGCTGACGACGTCAACCGGATACCACGGCCCCGATAAAAGCAAAGTGGAGTATTACTTCGGAAACCTCGATGAGCGGCGGGTTGTATGGTCCGTCGGCCGAGACTTGATCATGCAGCCTCCGCAGGATGATGGTCCCGTAAACTCTCTGCCCAAGATGTACGTTGAGATCGACGCCAAGCAGTCTGCCGACTGGACGCGGCAGCTCACCTACAAAGAGATCGGCCATATGACAGTAAACAGGTAACCGGGACTTAGGTGGAGGCTCCGCGAATTTGTGCGGAAGGAGAAATATCTATGCCTTTAATGCGTCCGGACCCAACCTTTTATCCTTCGCCGCGGAGCGCGATGCAGGCCCCGCCGGAACGCTTTGCTTATGTCGCGCTGCTCAATGTCGGCAAGAATGGAAAAAGCGACGCTATGGGCGTCGTTGATCTCGATCCGCGCTCCTCTGGGTACGGCCAGCTCGTCGGGCAGGTGGATTTTCCCCGCGGCGATAATGAGTTGCACCACTTCGGGTGGAACGCGTGCAGTGCCTGCCTCTGCCCGAACGCCCCGCATCCGCACATGGAGCGCCGTTACCTGGTGGTGCCGGGTATCGGGTCGTCTCGGATCCACATTTTGGACACCAAGCAGAACCCCAAGCAGCCGAAAATCGTGAAGGTGATCGAGCCGGAAGAGTTCATCAAAAAGACCGGCTACACCGCACCGCATACCATTCATTGTGGCCCCGACGGGGTCTATGGCAGCGCGCTCGGTTCGGCCAGCGGCGACGGCCCCGGCGGCATTTTCCTGATGGATGCGGACACATTCGAGCTGAAAGGCAAGTGGGAACTGGACCGCGGCCCACAGCAACTGGCTTACGATTTCTGGTGGCACCTTGGGCACGACACCATGCTTACTTCCGAATGGGGCACGCCCAACATGGTGAAGAACGGTGTCAACCCAGAGTTGCTGCTGGGCGGGAAGTACGGGCACAGGATGCACATCTGGGACCTGGATAAGCGCCGTCATCTGCAGGAGCTCGACCTGGGCGCGGAGCAACAGATGGTGCTCGAGCTGAGGCCGGCCCACGATCCCACCAAGACCTATGGGTTCGTCGGTGTGGTTATTTCACTCAAAGATCTCTCGTCCTCGATCTGGATGTGGTACCGCGAGGACGGGGGTAAGAACGGCAAGTGGGCGGTCCGTAAGGTGATTGAAATTGCAGCCGAGCCGGCCGACCCGGACAAACTGCCACCGCTGCTGCAGGGGTTCAAGGCCGTGCCGCCGCTGGTGTCGGACATCAACCTGTCACTCGACGACCGCTTCCTCTACGTTTCATGCTGGGGGACCGGTGAGTTCATTCAGTACGATGTCTCCGATCCTGCCCACCCGAAGAAAACCGGCGCGCTTCACCTCGGCGGCATCGTACGCCGCGCGGCCCACCCGAAGAAGCCCGGGCAGCCGCTCAATGGCGCTCCGCAGATGGTGGAGATCAGCCGCGACGGCAAGCGCGTCTATTTCACCAACTCGCTCTACTCCCCTTGGGACGAGCAGTTCTATCCCGATGGTGTAAAGAGCTGGATGGTAAAGATCGACGCGGATCCGAAGGGCGGAATGAAACTGGATGAAAGGTTTTTCGTCGAGTTCGACGGGCTGCGCGCGCACCAGGTGCGCCTGGAAGGCGGCGACGCCTCCTCAGACTCTTATTGCTACTCGGAGCCGTGATGACGCACGCGGAGATGGGCTCGACCACGCTGTGGCTGATGCTGTTGCTGGGCGCCTACCACGGTATCAATCCCGGGATGGGGTGGCTTTTCGCGGTGGCGCTGGGAATGCAGCAGCAAAAGGGGAGCGCCGTGGCGAGAGCGCTCATCCCTATTGCCATCGGCCACGCGTTAGCCATCGGCGCCGTGGTCCTGACGGCGGCTTTTCTCGGCCAAGCGCTGCCGATCGCCGTTATCCGCTACCCCGTTGCCGCTGCCCTGGTCGGCCTTGGAATCTATGGCCTGGTGCGGCATCACCACCTGCGGTGGGTCCGTATGCAGGTGGGCTTCCGAGACCTGACGGTCTGGTCGTTTCTGATGGCCTCGGCGCACGGAGCAGGCTTGATGGTGCTGCCGGTACTGTTGGCCAGCAGTACTGTGGAAGCGGCCGGCAAGACAGCAGGCCGCAATCACATATCGGCGGCCGCTAGCCCCCTCGCCGGACTGCTTGCCACCGGGATCCATACGGCAGGCTATCTTGCGGTCACAGGGCTCATGGCATGGCTGGTCTATCGCAAGTTTGGCCTCGCACTTCTCCGTAAGGCGTGGTTCAACCTCGACCTGGTCTGGGCTGCTGCGCTCGTGCTCACCGGCCTGGCCACGCTGGTGATGTAGCTTCTCAAACTTTCCTCTGTTCAAGTGCGAGCGACGTAGACTATGCCGCCGACCTCTTCATTGCGCCGGGCTTCTCGTAGAAGCCGCGCTTTCAGGGGCATTTCGGGTGGATCGTCGGCGATGCAAAAGTAATCCGGGTCGAACTGGTGAGAGTCGCGCGCCGAGACGGGCAAGGCTTCGAAAGTGCAACCTGGTTGCACAGAGCGCAGTCGTTGCATTGCGGCCATCACTTTGACCCTGTGGTCACGGCTCTTCCATGCTGGCTCTCGCCCCGCCAACTTATCTGTTATTCGTGGATCACCGGAGAACCCAACGTGGGATTCGTCGGCAATTCCTATTACGTCGACGGGACATCCGGCGCGCTAAAGAGCTTGTTCCGTGGAAAATCCACTATGCGAATCTAATGTGGGCACCAGCGGAGGGTCTTCGGTCCGCAGCGGGGGTACTGCATGATGATCGGCGGCGAGCCCGAGGTCATCAGGCGGCTCGACCCCATCTTTGCCGCCCTGGCCCCGGGAATGGGTAATGTTCCTCTTGCCCCTGGCTATTTCTTCAGAATTTGAAACAGATTGCTGTAGTCATCGGTCCAGATGCGCAGGGAGGCGTTGGATTCGTTCTGGGGGCTGCTGGCCTCGGCGATGGCGGGGATTTTCAGGACGGCGGGGTTTTCCGCCAGCAACATCCAGTCGCTCGTCCCCGACAAGGGCCCTTCGCCGCTGGTATGGATCCAGCACGCCGCCAGCCCGAAGTGCTCGGCCGCCTTCCACACCACTTGCCGCAAGTCGAGATAGAGGTTGGAAACGTGGATGGCCAGAATTCCGTCCGCCTTGTTGAGGTGCCGCAGATAGATCTCGAACGCCTCCTGGCTCAGCAAATGGACCGGAATGGCATCGCCGTTGAAAGCATCGAGCACCAGCACATCAAACTGTTGGGGCTGCCCCATGTCCAATTCACGCTTCATCGACAGCCGTGCATCTCCCAGCACCACGTCCACGCGGCCTACGGAATCGCGCAAGTACGTGAAGTACCCTTCCTGAGAAAAGCGCACGAACGTCGGGATTGATCTCGTAGAAGCGAAAATAGTCCCCCGGCTGGGCGTAGGCGGCGATGGTGCCCACACCCAATCCCACCACACCGACCCTAAGGCTTCCGTCCTCCGGCCGCGAGGCCCGGCGCCGAGGGGCATTCAGAATGGCCAGGCCCACCCCGCTTTGTCGGCTGAAGTAAGCCGTCGGCAAGTCGCGCAGACTGTTCGACCGATATTGAACTCCGTGGTCCACCGGGCCGTGCACGAGCTTGTAGGCATCGAGTTCCGGGTTGTGAGCATTGATTTCGATTACCGAGAGGACCCCATAGAAGTTCCGCGAAGTCACAATGGACTTTTGCCGGGTGTTGAGGAACAGCACCGCTCCCAGTATGGCCAGAGCAGCCGCCGCGCAAATCTGCGCCCAGCGGCGCCGGGATTGAAAAGTCGTCGGCGCCCGCTTGCGCAGGGATACTTTCGCCACGAGGGCCAGCGCCAGAAGGAAGAGTAGAGGAAGGCGCCAGTCACGAAATAAGATCTGCGGGTGTGCAGCGAAGAAAATCCATCCCGGCAGAAGAGCCGCGCCCACGACCAGCAAGACGGGCAGCAACTGATGGCCTCGATACAGCCAGGAATACCTATCCTGGGCTAGGACGAGAAATAGGAGCAGCGCCGACCCCCACAGGCCCAAGCCAAGTTCCCAATAGCCGCGAAAAAGCCAGGGCGCCAGCAAGGCCACGAAGATTCCGCCCGCTGCCCCGCCCGTGGCAACCCAGAGGTAAAAGCGCGTGAGGTAGGGGCCACTCGGCTTCAGGCGCGCCAGTTCCCCGTGGCATACCATGCAACAGGCAAAGAGCGCGAATGAGCAGATGCCGATTTGCGCCAGCACATGGCTTCGGGGGCCGCGGTAGAACAGCGAGCAAGCCATCACAATGGCCAGCGCCAGCGCCGGGTGAAATACGCTGCGCACGTACCACCTTTCGCTGTGAAAGCACAGGATGAACGAGAGCAGGTAGAGGCCCAGCGGCAACACCCACAAGAAGGGTATGACGGAAACCTCCTGGCAAATCCAGTTGGTGGTTGCCAGGAGCATGAGCGAAGCACACGCCGCCAGGCTCACCCAAAGAGCGCACAGCCCCTTACCGGGGATAGCTGCAGGGATGTTCCCAGAGCGCGTCAGTACTGGCTCTCCACTCCGCGCCTCTTTCGCTGCTTGGCCACTGGCCGTCTGCAGGGCGCAGAATGCGCAGCAGAGCGCAAAGGCAAAGTACCCCCACGCCCAGATACGCGCCTGCGTTCTCAACGTCAAGGCAGGCTCCACGATGAAGGGGTAACTCGCCAGCGCGCCCAATGAGCCCAGGTTGGACAGCGCGTAGAGCCGGTAGGGAGAAGAGGCGGGAAAGACTCTCCCATACCACGCCTGAAGGAGCGGCCCGGTGGTGGAAAGCACAAAATAAGGCAAGCCTACACTGATGGTAAGGAGTGCGAGCAGGTGCCACCTTGGATCCTGGCTATGGGCCGGCACCCATGCGGCGCCGGGCGTAATCGGCGACTCCCAGACGCGTCCCAGGCTGGCCAGCAGCACGAGTGAGGAGGCCAGCAAAAGCAGGTGCCATTTGTCCGGCCCTTCAGAAGTCCGCCGACGGGTGAGGAGGTGCGCGTAGCTATATCCACCCAGCAGGAGCACCTGGAAAAACACCAGGCAGGTTGTCCACACGGCCGGCGTCCCCCCGAACCAAGGCAAAAAGTACTTGGCGATTAAAGGCTGCACCTGAAAGAGCAGGAAGGCGCTCAGGAATATGGTGAGCGCATAGGCGGCTACCGTGGGCCACCGCGTGCTCTTCTCCGCTTCAACGCCTATCTCGGCGGGGTAGGTTGACATACTAGAGAATCCAGCCTCGCTCGGGTCAGCCCGGGGATTGGGTGGTCGCATCGACGGCCCGGGGCACAGAGCGCCGTATGTCAATCCTACAACCGGAACAAACTGTTTTGTCTAGCACCTTGGTGCCGTACCCTCCCACCTCAGTCGCATTGTTGCTGACTTCAACAACCGGACGCTATTGCGGTGCCATGCGCGGTTGTAAGACCCAGAATATAGCTCGCCCATCACCGTATCCACCGGTGCGATGCTGATCACCACCACGCTGCCTCCGGCCCGCACCAAGCCCATCACACCGGTTCCCCTAGGCCGCGTACATCGGGTGCCTGTCAGGGTGTTGACTTCCAAGGTTCAACCCAAAAATCCTGCAAAAGAATACTGCTGGACATCGCACGCTGGCGTAGATTTTTAAGACTATCTAGGGGTCGCCAACGCTACCTCGTCGCGACATCTGGCTGCGATGGAGAGGTGATGGAAACGGCAATCGCATTTGCAGCAGGAATGCTCCTGACCCTAATTGCGTTGGCTTTGGAAGATTGGACTCGACTGAGCGAACAGAAAAACGCGACATTGCCCCATGAAGAGAAGTTGGGTGCGGCGAAGATGTTCTTTCCAACGGTGTCAACTAGCGTGGGCGGGAGTAACCGAAGGGCTTCGTCCCTACTGTCTCCCTCTGAGCCTTGTCTATGGCCACCAAGGACGCGTTCGGATGACAGTGAGCACCACGTGAATTCCACAGCAGCGTAGGTCTGCGGCGTTGAAGCTACACTTATGGCACTGAGAACGCGCCAATATATCAGGCGGCGGGATGCGCCATTCTCGAATGGTCACTCTATGACATTCAGGCTGTAAGGTTACTTATGGACATGTCCGTAAGTACATAGGTTTCCCTGCACTTTCGGGACTGTCCTAGAATGATACTTGTCGTCCGCATGGCGGTTTCTCCATAATGCCAGCCATGAGGATGGGACGACGCCTAGCCCTAATACTGATGGACTTGTTCACCCCGAGCGGCTGTCCCCACGAGTTTGGATGGCCTCGCAAACGCCAAGATGGAGAGCACTATCAAGTATGCCGATTATGCGGGGATGAATACGCATACGATTGGCGCTTGATGCGTCGATGCGGGCGGGTCAACCAAGAACCGGAGTACCGAAGAAACATTCGCAAGACTGCTGCGTAAGGCTCAAATCGGTACCATTCGGGATTGCCAAACGCCCTTCAAACCACTGCCGAAAGGCTGCAACCTTTCTTCGTGACCGTGCAATGTAACCACCACGCGCTAGCCCCTCTCCGCACTGGTCATCAATGTTCCCCGTAGCCCCTGCACATCGAGGATGGAATCCTGGTCCGGTCGCGGGAGCGGCACCTCGCGGGACATTCAGTCGCTGGGTGGTTGAATTCAGCCAGGATGGCTGAAATCAGCCACCCGTGTGTCTGCAACTTTTCCCGCGGGTGCGAGTTCAATTGAGTAGGCGCTTCGGAAGGAACGAAAAGGCTAAAAGGCTTCAGGATCCCGTGATTTCGTAGTCGAGAAGAAGTGGTATCTGAAGGAAGGGGGGCACCATGAGGTATCTAAGATATTTGGCTCTGCTCGGTATGTTGATGCTGCCGCTCACTTACTCGCAGGCGCAGGTCGGGTTTGGAGTGGGGATAGGAGTCGGCCCAGCCGTTGTGGCCGGACCGCCGGTTTGCGCGTATGGGTACTACCCGTATTATCCGTATGCGTGTGCGCCCTACGGGTATTACGGTCCGAGCTGGTTTTCGGGTGGAGTATTTATCGGCGCGGGCCCGTGGCATCACGGCTGGGGGCACCCTTATTACGGATTCCCGGGCTATGGCCGCGGATACGACGGACATGCGCCGATCGTTGGCCGCGGTTCCAACGGACATGGTCCGGTCGCGGGCTTCCATGGCGGCGGACACCGGTAAGGGACTCCCATGCATGGAGTGGGCGATGGCCGGCGGCACTAAGCTCGCCCTTGCAAGCGCTGAGGCAGGGCGGCGGCGGGGCTTAGTTGTCGGTGAACGAGAAGGCGGCTACATGACCAAGGTGGGCCACAAGAAGAAACGCTGGTCGCACTGGGCATGGCCTCTCGGTTTGCTCGCCGCCGGAGTGGGAGGCGCGGCGGTGTTCCTCCTATGTGGCTGCTGGCACAGAAAAATGAGTTGGCCAGTTCGAGAAGGAGACCACTCATATCAGGTGTGCCTCGAATGCGGGAGCAAGCGCCTATTCGACGAGAATACATTCCGTGGCTACGGACCCTACAGCTATGACGTGAAGGAACTCATGGCAAGAGAACGGGCGATCCGTATGCGGCAGCGGCGCAAGACAGCCTGAGGGGGGGATTCCCAAGGACTGTCGAACTAGTGGGAACCGGAGGCGGCGGGTGACGCGGGCTTCTCCGGGTACAGGCGGTCGAACTCCGGGTCATCATGAAGGATGGCGAGGTCTGGGTCGCGGCGAGCCCACACCGCGTCCCTGAAACCCGCTTCCCAGGCTTTGCGCAGGGTATCCATGGCTTCCTGCTTTTTTTTCAGGCCGCAGTACAGGCAAGCCGCATTGTAAAGAATCGAGGCTTCGTTGGCGCGCAGGGTGACCGCCAGGTTGAGTTCGCGCAAGGCGTCCTCGGGCCGTCCCAAATAGGCGTAGATGCCGCCCAGCAGAATGCGCGCCCGCGCGTCCTCGGGCACCTGTTTCAAGTGGTTTTCGAAGGCTCCCACCTGTCGATGGGACATGTTGCGCTTGGCTTCTTCTTTGCCCATGGCGCCCAGAGAATTCACGATGGGCACATAAACGTTGTAGTCCTCGCCGCTGGCTTCGATGGCGACTTCGGCAACGTCCAGAATCTCTTGATACCGTCCCGCGGCGAACAGGGCGCGGCAGAGCAGGTAATAGGCGCCTTCGCAGTCGCGCTTGCGTTCGATGGCCTTTTTGACCATGCGCACGGCTTCGTCGTGCAGTTCGGCGGCGTAGAGGACCCAAGCCTGGCTGACCTGCACTTCGGGCAGGTCCCAGCGCAGAGCCACCGCCTTGCCGGAGGCCTCGCGCGCGCGTTCCACCCACGCCTGATCGCGGCTGTAGTTGCAATAGAACATGGCGCAGGCGTTGGCGCAGGCGGCATAAGCCAGGGCGAAGCTAGGATCAATGGCCACCGCGTTTTCGAACATCTGCAGGGCGAACTCCAGGTCCTGGCGGGTCTGGCGCCGCGCATAGCGTTTGCCGCGCAGGTAGAGATCATAGGCCTGCAGGTTTTCCGTGGGCTTGATGGCCAAGGCTTCCAGTTCTTCGGGGGAAAGCGTCACCCGCAGGGCTTCGGCGATCTTGCGGGCCATTTCGTCCTGCACTTCGAAGACGTCCTTCATCTCGCGATCGAAGCGCTCCGACCAGAGCGGAAAATCAGTGTGGGTGTCTACAAGCTGCGCGCTGATGCGAAGACGGGCGCCGGAGCGGCGCAAGGTTCCGGTAAGAACATAAGCCGCGCCGAGCTGCTGGCCGACCTGCGCCGGGGTCACCGATTTGTCCCGAAAGGCGAGAACGGTGGGACGCGAAAAAATGTTCAGTCCGCGAATCTTGGAGAGCTCGGTGATCACATCCTCGGTGATGCCGTCGCGCAGGTATTCGTCTTCCTTGGCGCCACTCAGGTTTTCAAAGTAGAGCACGGCCACGGACTTTCCCGTTTGCTTGTGGACGCCGGAATCAGAATCCGTCTTCTCCTTGGCGCGCCGTTTGCTGGATTCGAGGTCGCGCTTGAGCCGGCTGAGGTCGGTTTTCAGCTCGGTGGCCGTCTGGCAGCGCAGATTGCGGTCCTTCTCCAGCGTCTTTTCCAGGATGCGCACAAAATCGGGGGCCAGCGAAGGATTCAACTCCGCTGCCGGCTTGGGGTCGCGGTTCAGGATGGCGTCGAAGATAACGGCTGAGGTGTCTCCCTGAAAGGGCAGCGTTCCGGTGGCCAGCTGGTAGAGCACCGTGCCGGTGGAAAACAGGTCGGTGCGGGCATCTACGAGCTGCCCGCGGGCCTGCTCCGGCGACATGTAGGAGACAGTGCCGACAGCCGAGCCGGGTGAAGTAAGTTCATGGGTGAGGGCGAGGGTGTCCGCCTGCTCGGCTCCCTGCCCGCTCTCAATGCGGCTCATCTTCGCGAGGCCGAAGTCCAGAATCTTCATCTGTCCGCGCGCGGTAAGAAACAGGTTCGCCGGCTTGATGTCGCGGTGCACGATCCCCTTGGAATGGGCCGATTCGAGCGCGTCGGCGATCTGGATGGCCAGCGGCAGCAGCTTGTCCATTTCCACGGGCTGCCGGGTCATCTTTTGCGCCAGTGTCTCCCCCTCGAGCAACTCCATCACGATGAAGTGCCGGCGCTCGTGCTGCTCAATCGCGTGGATAGTGCAGATGTTGGGGTGATTGAGGGAGGAAGCGGCACGCGCCTCGCGCTGGAATCGCTCCAGCAACTGGCTGTCCTGGGCCATTTCAGGAGGAAGAAACTTCAGGGCTACGCGGCGGCCAAGCTGGGAGTCCTGGGCTTCGTACACCACACCCATGCCCCCCGAGCCCAGTTTGCGGAGAATTTTGTAGTGCAGCAGGGATTGGCCGATGAGGATATCCTGGTTCATATTAGCCGGTTGATGGTATGCGGTGAAGGGAGTGCCGTCAAGGAGACCGACCGCGATTGAGGCAGGCACCACGGTTTGCCCTTTTTTGGCCTGGCACATCTCCGGGTCACGCCCGACCAGCCGGAGAGCTTAAATAATGTAGAGTTACTACGGGCGTATAGCAGGGGCACGGGAGCACTGGCATGGTGGACTTATCCGTTTCGGGCGGCAATCTGGTGTTGCACGTCCGTGGAGCCGACAAGCTGTGGGCATTCAAGAGTTCTCTCGAAATCCCGCTGGCGCACATTGCAGAGATTCGGGCGGACCCGGCCATAGCGCGGGGCTGGTGGCACGGGCTGAGGATGCCCGGCACCAATATTCCCGGAGTGCTCACCGCTGGCACGTTCTACCAGCACGGCAAGCGGGTTTTCTGGGATGTTCACAATCCGGACAATACGGTCGTCATCGAACTGAAGGACGAGCGGTACAACGAACTGATCGTCGAAGTTGCCGACCCGCAGGTCGCCGTGGAATTGGTGAAGGCCGCGTTTCCGAGCCAAGGGGGCTGACGATGGCGGCCATGCTCGGTCAGCAGATCGGGGGCTGGCACGAGCGAATGGCTCGACAATGTAGGCGAAGGATGAGGCCGCCGCTGCGCCCTTACGCGCAAGATGAGCATGGACAGGACGATCAGGACATTCGCCACAACCGCGGTGCCCAGAGCAAGCCATTGAGCACAAATACCGGTTCCGTCCGGCATACATCGAGATCGGCCGTGGTCCGGCGTTTGCCTGCTCGCCCGTAAATAGGGTTACATTGCGCAGGATTGATTGCACGGAGTTGCCGAATTGCGCCTCGTCTAAAATTTCAGTCCCAGCGCCCTCGACGTGAAGCGGCCCGCCGCGCCGCGAGGATGTGATCTGCGACCTGACGCCAGCTTTTGTATCTAATTAGGTGCGGTAGTCCGAAGCCCCAAGCCATCTGACACGAAATCCGAGGGCCGACCATGGCGAAACCGATTCTGCTCAGTGTCGATGACGACGCCGACGTGCTGCGGTCGATCGAACGCGATCTGCGATCACAATACGGCGCCGAATACCGAGTCATGGGGAGCGATTCTCCCGCAGCGGCACTGGACCTTCTTAAGCAACTGAAGGTCCGGAATGATAGCGTGGCCCTGCTGCTGGCGGACCAGCGCATGCCTGGCATGGACGGCGTCGGATTCCTGCAGGAAGCAACGCGGATCTTTCCCGAAGCCAAGCGCGCATTGCTGACCGCGTACGCCGATACTAACGCCGCGATCAGCGCGATTAATGAAGCCAACATCAACTACTTTTTCCTGAAGCCGTGGGATCCGCCGACGGAGCACCTCTACCCGCAGTTGGATGATTTGCTCGACGACTGGCAAGCTTCCTATCACCCAACCTTCGAAGGAATCCGGTTATTGGGCACGCGGTGGTCGCCACGCTCGTATGAATTGCGGGATTTCCTGGCGCGCAATCATGTTCCCTACCAGTGGATCGACGTTGAGCTCTCCGCCAATGATCCGGAAACCAAGCGCCTCCTGGAGGCTCTGGGGCCGGAAGTGGCCAACCTACCGGTCGTCCTCTTCCCGGACGGCACCAAGCTTCTGGAGGGCGTTCCGGCGGAAGTCGCGCAAAGGGTTGGGTTGCGGACGCGGGCGCAAACCGACTTTTACGATTTGGCGATCGTAGGTGGAGGGCCGGCTGGGCTGGCGGCTGCCGTTTATGGCGCGTCAGAGGGCCTGCACACGGTGATGATTGAGCGGGAAGCGCCGGGGGGCCAGGCAGGAATGAGCTCGCGCATCGAAAATTATCTCGGATTTCCAAACGGGCTTAGTGGTGGCGACTTGGCGCGTCGCGCGGTGGTGCAGGCACAGCGTTTTGGGGTGGAAATCCTGTCGCCGCAGGAGGCGGTTGGCATCCGCATCGAAGGACCGTACCGGATTATCAAGCTGGCGGACGGCAGCGAAATCTCCTGCCACGCGCTGATGATTGCGTCGGGCGTGCAGTGGCGGCGACTGGACGCCCCGGGAGTCGACCGCTTGCAGGGCGCCGGCGTTTACTACGGCGGCGGCGCCACGGAAGCGCTTTCGTGCAAGGGCGAGATTGTGTTTGTGGTGGGCGGAGCGAATTCAGCAGGCCAGGCCGCCATAAACTTCTCCAAGTATGCCAAACGTGTGGTCATCCTGGTGCGCGGAATGTCGCTCGCCAGCAGTATGTCACGGTACCTGATCGACCAGATCAAAGACACACCCAACATTCAGTTGTGGACCCATGCCAGCGTGGCCGAAGTGCATGGTGACACGCACCTGGAGGAAGTGTCGGTGCTGTGTTCGGACACCCGCGAGATAGAGCGCGTGCCGGCGAACGCGATGTTCATCTTTATTGGAGCGCTGCCACGGACGCAATGGCTGGCGGAGGTGGTCGAGCGAGATGAACGCGGATTCATCCTGACCGGCCCCGATCTCCTACGGGACGGACAAGGTACCAAGGGATGGACGCTGGAGAGGGATCCGTTCCTGCTGGAGACCAATGTTCCCGGGCTGTTTGCGGTCGGCGACGTGCGCCATGGGTCGGTCAAGCGCGTCGCTTCCGGAGTGGGTGAAGGATCGGTGGCGGTGCAATTCATCCATCAGTACTTGAGCAAGGTGTAAATGATCGAAATATCGGAACTACTTCGCGTCCCAGCATTCGCCGACCTGCCTGAGGATCAGATTGCCTGGTTCCTTAGCCAGTCAGAAGAGCTGCATCTCAAGCCCGGGGACATATACGTGCGACAGAATGACCCGGCGGAAGCAATGTTTGTGGTTCTCGAAGGAGACCTTCAAGCCCGGGGAGAAATGGCAGGCGAAGTATTTGTCATTTCAATGAAACCAGGAGACGTGACCGGTGTGCTCCCCTTTTCGAGGATGAAACTCGCCACCGTCACTGGGCGCGCAATCACGGCAAGCCGCGTTTTGCGTTTTCCGGCAGCGCTGTTTCCAGAACTGGTGCAGAAAATGCCGGAGCTTGCCAGGCGGCTGGTCGGCGTGATGTCCGACAGAATCCGTGAAGCCACACGAATCGAACAACAGCGAGACCGGCTGGCGGCTCTGGGAAAGCTTTCGGCAGGGCTGGCGCATGAGCTCAACAACCCCGCGTCCGCCGCCAAACGTGCCGCCAGCCAACTGCGCGGCATGCTTTATCGAATCCGGGATGCAAGCCATGAGCTAGGGAGACGTGAGCTCACCCCGGCGCAGAAGTCGGAGATTGAGAAGCTGGAAGCGTCGCTCATGGCGCGGGACGAACCTCCACTTGGCGCGCTGGCGGTCAGCGATCTGGAAGACCAGATTGATTCCCTGCTGCGCAGCCACGGGCAGGACGGCTTGTGGCAACTGGCTGCTGATTTAGCCGGAAAGGGGATCCAGCCGGCGGTGGTGGAATCGCTATTCGCGAGTCTGGGTGCGGAGACTGCCCGAGCCGCTCTGGTCAGGATCGCCGCTTTACTGGAGGTGGCCAGTCTGCTGAAAGAGATCGAAAGCAGCACTTCGCGAATCTCCGAACTGGTCCACGCGATCAAGGAATACACATTCATGGACCAGGCGCCGCTGCAGAACATCGACATCGTGAAGAGCCTGGAAAACACGCTTATCATACTGAACCACAAGCTCAAACGTCGCGCGGTTGTGGTGCAGCGCGATTACGAGCAGATTCCTCTCCTGGTGAATTCGTTTGGCAGCGAACTGAATCAGGTCTGGACTAACATCATTGACAATGCCATTGACGCGATGGGGGACAGCGGCGAGCTTCGGGTGCGGACATATCGCGAGGACAGTTGCGTGGTTGTCGAGATCGGCGACAATGGTCCAGGAATTCCGCCCGAGATAAAGTCACGTATTTTTGAGCCATTCTTCACCACCAAGGCAGTCGGGGAGGGTACAGGCCTTGGGCTCGATATGGTACAGCGAATTGTGAGGAAGCACAGAGGCAACGTTCAGGTCACATCGAAGCCAGGCGACACACGGTTTCAAGTGTGGCTCCCCCTGGCGGAAGCTTCGAAATAGGCGTTGAGATCCCGCCGCGATCGGCTACTGCTTCATGGCTCGGTTGCAGGTGCGAAGAAGCGTTCTGAGGGATAGCCGACGTGGCTGACCCGCAGTCCGGCGGCTGGTTCTCGCTTTCGCGATACCGTCTGGCGACGCCGCAGCGGTGCCGAAAACGGGAACGTGAGGCGCATCATCCAGGCTCGCGCTCACGCTGTATATGCGTGTCGACCCGCGCTCCCGCGCGCGTGGAGGAAAGCAACCCGCACATGCACCGGAACCTCGGAGTAATCCCATCCGTTTCAGCACCGGCTAAGCGGAGCGACCGGCAGGCTCGCCTGTTTACTGCGGATACTTAAGTGAAAGCTGATCTGCGGAAAGAACTGCAAGCCGTCTGAAGAGTGCCTCCGCCTCGGCTTCCTTTTGATCGGGCGGCAGCTTCAGGAGCCGCAGGACTTCTGCTTCCATTTCCTGCAATTCCTTGGCGGGCGCAATTTCCACCAACTGCGCGAAGAGCATTTTGTGCGCCTGCTTGCGTTCCATCACCTCCAGTCCATCCAGGATCTGGCGGTGCGAGGTCCCCTCCCAGATGGCGAGAATCATCGCTTCCCGGAGCCAGCGTTCGGCGCCGTACTCGGCCAACGTGCCGAGACCGCCGTGGACCTCCATCGCCCATTTCGCCGTGTCCACAGCGAACTCGGCCGTCCCGTACTTGGCCAGATGAGCCACCAGCCGGAAGAGATGATAGCGCTCGGAGTAAGGCGGCCGTTCCATCCAAACCTGGTCGAGGAGCCGAACGGATTCCCACGCCAGGGCAAATGCGGAGCGAAGCGATTTCAGACGGACTTGGAACTGGTGCCGAAGCAGCGGATGGTCGAGAATGCGCTTGCCGAAGGCGGTGCGGCATTCCGCATAGGCGAGCGCATCGGCCATGGCCCGCTGGGCCAGCGCCACACTCACCACGCTGTTGGCCACGCGGGAAAGGTTCAACACTTCCAGAATCAGATAAATTCCCGCGTCAGCCGGGCCCAGCAGGTACGCTTCGCTGTCTCGTAGCTCGATTTCCCCGGTGGGCACGGAGCGCGTGGCAATTTTGTCTTTGAGGCGACGGATGAAGCAGTTGAGGCTGCCGTCTTCGCGATAACGAGGCACGAGGAAGAGCGCCAGGCCGCGCACGCCCGGCGCAGCTCCTTCCGGACGCGCAGCCACGACCGCCAATTCAGCCGCCGCGTTGCTGGCAAAATACTTGTCGCCGGTCAGCAGCCAGTTGTCGGCCGCGGGCCGGGCCATGGTCTTGACACCGGCGCCCAAATCGGAGCCGCCGCCGATCTCCGTCATCCACGTGGCGTCCTGCCATACGGAATCGTCCTTCCGCAAAAGCTGAGGCAGGAACCGCGCCTGCAATTCCGCGCTCCCATACTTGGCGAGCGGGACAGCCGTGCCCAGCGACACGGTGTACGGGCAGCAAATGCCAGGATCGTAGAACGAAATCGCGTACATCAAGAGATAAGCCGGGATGAGCGAGTTCTCTTCGAGGGCACGCCAGACTACGCCGGAGCGGTAGCCCTTCCGCAACATGGTCTGATATTCGCGAGGGTAGAGGATTTCATCGGCGCGCGTGCCCGACCGGTCGAACATGCGAACCCATGGAGTTCCGGTACGATCGATCGCGCCCGAGATGGCGACGCCCTCATGCTTCCACCACTCCTGCTCGGCTGCTAGCACATCGAGGTGCGGAATCGTGGCAAGCCTGCTTTGCAAAAAGCCGAGGGGAGAACGGAGAGTGTCGAGAAGCGCCATGCGAGCGGCATGTTAGGCGGCAGTCATGGGCGCGTCAAGCGAACCGGGTCCGCCTGCGGGAGCCGCCGGCCATTGGCGTTTTCGTAGTCGGCTTCTTCGATACCGCTCAATGACCGATCAAGATTACGTAATGCCTAAACTTGCTGCGCAAATACCGCCCAATGGGGTAAAACACATGTAACCTAAACTGTCCGGAGCCGCGCTGGCGCGATCGACCAACACACAACGCGGAACTCCGGTGGGAGTTATGAGAATGAGAAGTTTGCTACTAACGCTGTTCCTGTCGCTGTCGTTGCTGCCGGCCAAAGCGCAAGTTGCGGACAATAAACCGCATCGAGCCACGCTAACTTGGAACGCGCCTGCCGCAGGGGCTACTAAGGCGCATGTGGTCGGCTATAACGTGTATCGAGCTGAAAAAGAAGGTGGCGAATACAGGCTGGTAGCCAAAAAGGTCACCGCCCTTACCTATACCGACACCAATGTGAAGCCGAAACACACCTACTATTACAAGGTGACTAGTGTCGATGCCCGTGGCCAAGAGAGCATAGCTTCCACAGCCAAGGCTACCATCCCTTGAACTGACCCGGTTGCCCGGAAGTGGACCTCGCTCACCCCGGCGTGTCTGAATCAGTGGTTCGACGTGACGCGAAGCAGCAAGCCGCTGCCTCCCTGGATGCGAAGCCGCCCCTCTTGGGATGCAATCCTTATCTGGCCAACGGGGTTTGTGCGTCCAGCGTGGGTGATTTCCAGTTCAGGAAAGCCGTAGAGGCCACAGGCGTCGGAGGAGAACAGCCACAGCGCCTGGGGGCGGTCGTTGCCGCCAACCTCGCCGCGACACATGCTGCCGCGCTTGGCGCTGAGGTGGACCAGCACGCCGCCCGGCGCCGCATGGCCTACAAAATTGGAGCCGTTGGTCACCGGACCACCTTGGCCGTAGAGTGCTTCTCCGCCGATTTGATTCGTCGTTATCCAGGCCCAGGGAGTTCCGCGATCGGTGCCCGTAGATGGAATCTGCGCGTCCTCGACCTCCGCCATCGATGCCCATGCTCTCAGGTTGGTGGTGATCGGGATGTTTTGATGGGAGAAGCGGAGCGTGTCGAACTGCAAAGCAATCTCCATGCCGCTCCCGTTCTTCGCCGGAGCCACATTGACAATGTGGCCGACGATCCTGGCCCGGGCTGGAATTCTTCCGGCAGGCAGCGGGACATCCTGCATGATCCTGGCCGTGATTACTTGCCCGGGTTTACTCTTGCCCGAGTCCAACGAAGCGCTCAGCTCGGCGGGGAGCACAGTCCCCACTGGGATCGCATTCTGCGCCCACGCCGCAGCCGAGAACAGCAGCAGACCGACCAGGAAATATTTCATGGAACACCTCCATCCCCAAGCGAAATCGCCACACATATCACTGCAATCCGAAGTGCGATAGAACGACCGTCAGCACCATGATCAGGAACACAATCGCCGTGACCACCACGTACTTGTAGTCGTGGTCCACCCAGAAGGCATACATGGATACGAGCACTCGCGCCACCGGCGTCAGGATGAGCAACACGGTCGCCACCATCATCAGGATGGTGGGATCGAAAGCAGCCAGCCCATGAATTACGGTGCTGAGACGATAGTGCTCGCGGACCCATTCGGTAGTCAGGGGGAAATACGCGGGGTGAAGTAGCGCACGGATCAGGCCGATCGCGAACAGGATGCTGCTGGCAATCATGCCTCCAAGCAGGATGCGGTACACGTCGGCATAAACATTCTGTTCCGCCTGGCTATCCATGGTCTCCGGAGTTTGTTTGTCCGCCATGGTTGGCCTCACATGGGATTCGGCAGATGCAGGTGGAATCGCAGGTCAAGACCTTTGGCAACCATGCCGTAGGCCAGAAAGGCCATGACGGCCGCGAAGATCCACTTGAGCGAGACGCTGTGCAGGCGATTCATGATCATCGTGCCCGCTGTGGCTCCGGCGGTGGTGCCCAGCGCAATGGGCGCCACCACGGCGAAATGGATGAGTCCGGCCATGAAGAACAGAATCGAGCCCACTGCCGCGGTCACGCCGATCATCAGTTTGCTGGTGCCCACCGCTACCTTCATGGGAACATTCATGTAGCGGTTCATGGCCGAGACCTTCAGCACCCCTCCGCCTACCCCTAGCAGGCCGGAAGCCACGCCGGCGAGGTAAGCGATCGACGCTCCCAAGACTCCGCAGGTCACAACGTATTCGACTTCCTTATGCGCCGCTTCGTCGAAGTAGTTGCCACGTAGATTGAGATACTCAGAAAGCCGATCCGGTTGGGCACGGGCGAAGTCGCCGGAAGCAATGCGGCGATCATCCAGGTTGCGGGTGGTAAACGCCGCCCACGCCATGTAGGCGAGCATCGCCGCGAATACCAGCAGCATAACCCACTCCCGCAGGTACAGCGCGAGCACCGCACCCGACAGCGCACCGAGGGTGGTGGCAATTTCAAGGAACATGGCGAGCCGCAGGTTGGTAATGCGCTGGTCCACGTAGGATGAGCCGCCGGCGTTGGAAGTGGCGATCACCGACACGATGCTCGCAGCGACAGCGATCTTGATGGGCAGGTGGAATGCCAGCACCATCACCGGCACGATGAAAACGCCGCCGCCTACGCCCAACAGTGCGCCGAAGAATCCCGCCAGGCACGCCGCCCCGAACAGCGCCAGCACCAAAGGCACGGAGTACGTCATTTATGATGGACGCACTTTCTCATGCTGTGGAAGCCTGCATTTCGGCGGAGAGCCGGCGACCGCGCTTGGCTCTGGCTCGCTCACCAGCTCCCCGCTCCCAGCGGATTGTACAATCCTGCGTTAAAGTCCCATCCCGCTTTGTACCCCGCGATGTAGCCCAGGCGAAACCGCTGTTGATATACTTCTTTGTCGCCATACTGCGTAGTGTATCCATCCGTTGCCTCTGCGTAAGCGGGACCACTCTCGTCCCTGTAGCTATTGGAAAGGGCCTCGGAATCACCTGCCCCTTGGCGGTAGCCTTCCATATAGCCGGCACGGAACGCCGGGTCATGGCGGTTTACCCTGACGGCATTGTTGTGAGGTGGATTCTTGTCCGGCGACGCGAACACGCCCAGCGCACACGTCACCGCGAAGACCAGGATCCACCTTCGGCGGCGACTACGAAATGCGGAGGGAAAGAACATCCTGCACCCCCAGGGAGATTACCCACCTCCGCCGTACTCCACGCGGTTCTGTTGCGCCTTCGGGTCGCCTGGATGGCGGGCAGCACTGCTGCTGCCCTTCTCGCAATAAGCGCTCGGAGCGTTGTAGCCGTAATAGCCGTTGCGCAGGACCGGCGGGCCATAATCGTGGTAGCCACCGTTGTAGTATCCGGCCTTGTTCCCTTCATCGGAGCAATAACCAGCACGGTAACCGCTGCTGTACGCTGCGTGGTCCGCGCTAGCGTTACCGTTCGCATACCCAGCCCTCGGCTCGAGGTCATCCCGCTGGTCTTTCAGCCCCTGTTGGTATCCCTGTTGATACGCAGGGGAGTTCTGGCTGTTGATTTGATCGCCGGAGGAATCAGTTTTCTGAGCTCCCGCCGGCAAAGCCAGCAGGACTGCCCATCCAAACAACCCGGCCAGCAAGCATACTCGCAGAAGAATCTTCATAGAACCTCCTCGCGCCGTCGTCCTAAGAGAGACGCGGCGGCAGCACATGTGACAGCCTCTCGTGCCGGGAGAGATTACCCACCGGAAGCACCGCCTCCGCCCCCTCCCAGAGAGTTATACTGTCCTGAATTGAAGTCCCATCCCGCCTTATAGCCTTCGATATAACCCAGACGGAACAGTTTCTGGTAGGCCGCTTGGTCCCCGTACTGCGGGGCATAGCCGTCGATGGCTTGTTCATAGGTAGGGCCACTCTGGTCATCGTAGGCAAGGGCAAGAGCCTCGGACTGATTCGCCCCTCGGCGGTAGCCATCCATGTAGCCGGCGCGAAACGCCGGGTCATGGCGGTTTACCTTGTTAGCCGCGCTGGGAGGCGATCCCGACGCACCAACCGCGAAAGCGCAGCCCAGTAGCAGGGCACACATGATTCGGCAGCTCATATCCTTAATCCCTCCGACACTGCGTTGAACGTCTCTCCATCCGTCGAAGCGGAATGGCTAATAACAATCCGGGTCAGGAGTAAGCGCGCCTTCGGAGGTGCATCGGTGACGCACGGCATAAGCCCGCTGGCCCACTCGGGTCCGCACGATCCAAAGCCCGTCGGCATTGGCGATGAAGATCAAGTTGCGCGCGCTATCCGGCAGCGTGCTGGTTACCCCGGAAAAAGTATCCAGCACCTGCGGATGTGCTGGGTCAGCCATGTCCAGAACGCTCACGGTCTGTGGAGTACGAGCTGCTTCTGGAGATTCGGACAGCGCCATTCCCGGCCCCAAAGGCTGCAACTCGCCATTGGCAACGCGGCCCGGCCAGGCTACATGGTTGACCACGCTGGGACGGTTCAGGCTGGTAACGTCTACCACGGCCACCCCCTCTTTCCCACCCTGATCGACGTACAGGTACAGCCGGCTTCCCTGCTTTTGTAAAAGCATCTGGGTCGCAGGGGGTCCGGGCAGAGGCAGGTGCGCAACCACCGTTGCCGAATGCCCATTAATGTTTTGCGCCGCCATAGGGATAGCTACCAGCGCCAAGGAGGACAAAACAATCGCTATCGCGGCTGCCCTCCAGCACTGCGCGATTCTCTTTCTCATGACCTTTCTCCCTTTGAAAACCCGGGTGTCGCGACACTTGGGAAGATGCGCCACGGCTCCGACCGCGGAGGCCAGTGGGCATCAAAAGCTGGCTGCGGTCACACCAGAGCCGGGGGCGGGCGGTCGTACAGGCAGTGGACGGGCGGAGCTAGGTGGCCTGATTCGTCGGCGATAGGCGGGGGACCGAGGGCGGGCGCCAACGGAACCGATACCTGCACGACCGGCGGTGCCCAGCCATACGCGTCCTGATCCATGTGCTGGACCTTAGGTGAGTTGGATTGAACAGTTGCGAGTCCAGAGAGGGGCAGGCTAAAGCGGCCTGCCAGATATGCGCCGAGGGAGAGGATGGCGAAGCAGACCAACCAACTCCGCCATGGGAGAGGGCGCCGTTTAGCCGTTGCGAGCTGGCCAAAACTCGGCATGGAAGCAAAGTCCTAGGCCCCGTGACTAATGGATGCTGTGGAATGCCGAAAAGATGCACCGGTGTACTGACTGTGAGTTGTACCACCACCTGCGGCTGGGCAAAATCACGGGTTCGTATAGAATCTTCAGCGCCCGGGAGACATTGGAGCATAGGGCGTGCGGGCACCTGTGCGACAGGCCCGCCAGCAGGGGCGGCGATTGGTGGCAAGGGAAGTTTCTTTTCGCAAAGCTGAACCGGCGGAAGCAGACGCACTTGCGAGCTTGATCAACCGAGCCTTTGCCGTCGAACGCTTCTTCATCGACGGAGACCGTATCAGCCCGGAGAAGGTGCAGGAGTTGTTCGCGACCGGAAGCTTTCTGGTTGCGGAGGACGGCAAGACGCTGGTGGGGTGCGTCTACGTCGAAAAGCGAGGCGAACGAGGCTACCTCGGGCTGCTGTCCATTGAACCCGCACGCCAGCGCTCAGGACTGGGCTCCCGGCTCAGGGCTGCCGCTGAAGACCATGCCCGGACGTCGGGATGCCACGCCATGGACTTGCGGGTCGTCAACCTGCGGCGGGAGTTGCCGGGCTTTTATCGTCGGCTTGGGTACACCGAGACCGGAACGGAGCCGTTCCCGCCGGACGCAAAACCCAAGCTGCCCTGCCACCTCGTCACTATGTCGAAGCGGCTGGCGCCGTAAGCGCCTCGCCGGTGCGAACCGGGCCGAAAACCTGTTTTATCTCCCAGCCGGGGCTGCGCTGCCTCGAAGGTAGGCATCGGTCTTGGCAATCCAGTCCTCGCGTGGGGGAGTGAAGATGTCGAGATCGACCGTGTCTTCGAGAGCAACCGCCTCGTGCGGCACATTCGGCGGTATGCAGAGCAGCTCGCCAGCCCGCACGGTAATCTCCTGACCCTTCAGGCCGAACTTCAAAGCGCCTTCCAAGATGTAAGTAACCTGCTCGTTGTGATGGCTGTGGAGCGGAACCACGCACCCTTTTTTCAAGAGGATGCGTGCAATCATCACATTCTCCCCGACCACGAACTGCCGCTTCAGCAGAGGGTTCAAATCCTCAACTTCCACCGAGTCCCAAGGGACGTACTTGTGTTGTGCCATTGCCGTTCCTCCCGCTTGGATTGTCGTCTGCCCCAACCCTAATACGCCACTGGGTGACCTAATGCAATATGCTCTTATCGAGCCTCTCCTTCACTGATCCCGGCCCGCTGCGCGGCGAGGCCGGCGAGACCGGCGCTGAACTCGGGGAAGGCGGCGAGCAATTGCACGAACTCCCGCTTGGGGATCAGCAGCACGTCGGTCGGCTTGGTGGCGCGAACCGTCGCGCTGCGGCCGTGCTCGTGCAGCAACGCCAATTCTCCAAAGTACTCGCCCGCTCCCAGCCGGGTGACGCTCACGCCATCGCGAATGATCTCCACTTCTCCGGAGCGAACCACGTACATGCTGTCGCCCAGATCGCCTTGCTGAAAAACCGTTTCCCCGGGCTCGAAGTGGCCGGTGCAAATGGTCCGCGAGGCTTGCACGCGCAATTGCACCAGGTCCATGGGGAACAGCAGGGCCGTCAGCCAGTCCAGGGCAACCCGCAGCTTACGGTTCATGCCGGGCAGCTTCATCAGGTAAATGGTCCGCCATAAGAACCAGGCAAAGAATCCGCTGAAACGGATTCCCATCACCTCCGCGACCGCGGAGTGATGGCCAAGCGAGCCCATCTTGCCCAAGCCGCGGAAGGCGAAGCCGGTTGGTGGCTGGCCGCGCAACGTCGCCACGATATTGGCGGCGGCGGTCCGCGCTTCTCGGACCGCGTGCTGCGCGGTGGGCGGCGCTGTGGAACCGTCCTCCATATGGATGGCGGCGCAATCGCCCAAAACCAAAACCTGCCCCTCGTAGCCCTTGAGCTCCATCGTAGAGGTCGTCGGAAGTTTGCCTCGATCCTTTTCGCATTCCAGCGATTGGATCAAGGGCACCGGGCCGGCGGGAACGGTAGAAACCAGAGTGCGCGTGGGGATGGTCTCACCGGTGCTGAGCACGGCCGAGTCGGCGCTGGCGGCGGCCAGGCGCGCCTTCAGCTTCAATGTCACGCCTCGTTTGGCGAGCAGCTTCTGGGCGTAGGCTGCCAGTTCCGCCGTGATCTCGGGCAGGATACGGTCGCCGGAGTGCACCAGAAAACAGTTGATTTCTTCCTGGCGGACGCTGCGGAAGTGCCGCACCGCCGCGCGCACGAAATCGTTCAATTCGGCCATGACTTCCACGCCGGAAAATCCCCCACCGGCCACAACGAAGGTGAGCAGCGTACGGCGGAAGTCAGCATCGGTTTCGTTGTCGGCTTCTTCCAGGGCGTGCAGGGCGGCGTTGCGCAGGCGGAGCGCATCGCCCAGGTTGCGGAAGGGGATGGCATGATCGGCCAGCCCGGGGATGCGCGAAAAATCGTCGGTCGCACCCACCGCGATCACCAGGTAATCGTAGGGGAGATCGAGGGTGCGGGGACGGAACGCGGGCGTCAAGCGGACGATGCGCTGCTTCAAGTCGATGCTGTCCACGTCGCGCACGTACAACCGGGTGCGCGGGCACAGCCGCCGGATGGGCGAGATGGTGTCCAGCAGTCCGATCGAACCGGAGATCACTTCCGGCAGCAGCGGCTGGAAAACGAAATAGTCCTCGCGGTTGACCAGGCAGATTTCAGCTTCTTCCGGCCGCAGCAGCTTTTCCAGCCAGCGCGCCGTATAGACACCGGCAAACCCGCCGCCGAGAATGACGATCCTTTTCACCGCATGCTCATACTACGGCAGGAGCTGCCCGACCTTGCGCATCTGCTCGGCGAAACGTTTGGGGTTATAAGCCGAAGGGTTCTCCAGTTGCTGAAACAGGCCGGAGATGACCTGGCGGATCGCCTGATCGCTGGCCACGCGCTGGTTGCGGGCGTAGGCGATGAACAGCGAATCGAGCGCCATGGTGGCTTGCTCGGCGGTGCGCTCGCCGTCGTCGCTAAGCGGACCGCATTGCGCCACGATGCTCTTCAGCAGGCGCAGCGTCAATGATGCGTCGAAAGGCTGGGCGCTGATCCGCAAGACCAGCCTTTGCGCCGTCTCCGCGCCGCGCTGCGCCGTGGCCGCGACTTTCTCCCGGTCCGGGCTGAGGCGGTTCATGGAATTCGCGAGCTCCTGGAGGTCGGAGTCCAACTGGCGTCCGTCGTCCGGATCGATCTCCTGCACCAGCACCCGCAACAGCGCATAGCGCGTCGGATTCCAGGCGGCGACGCCGGGCCGCCGGTCGCTGTAGCCGATCTCCTGCCGCCAACTGTCCTCGGGACGGGTGAGCGCGTGATGGCAGGCGAAGCAATCCATCTCGGCATACTCCGGCCAGTTGGCGCCGCGCGCGCGGCGCGCGAGCTGTGCCAGCGACGCGCTTAGTTGCACACCCTGGCCCACGCTCCACGCGCGCACATTCAGCCACGCATCTTTATCCAGCGGCTCCTTCCAGTGGCGTGGCATGACCGCAGAGTAGGAATCGAGCTCGAAGGTCAGGTCGGGATGTCCGGCGGCGATCATTTCGTGGTTGACGATGTTGTTCTCCGTGCCGAGATGGCAGGAGAGGCATTTCTCCTGGCGCTTGGCCAGATCTTTGGTGTCGTACATGCCAACGCGGACGGATTGCTGGTGCGTCCAGTCGCGTGCGGTGTGCGGGCCCAGCCAACTGGCTGCCGGGCCATGGCAGCTTTCGCAACTGACACCATCGGTCAGGTCGAAGGTGCGGGCGCGCGCCGCCGTGGGGACGTCGAGCGCGTGGCAGGTGAGGCATTCGCGCGCGGCTTCCGGCTTCTGCTGCAAGCCGAGGTTGCGCCCGATGCGCAAGGACAAGGGAGAGCCCAGAGCCGAGAATGCCTTGGCGTGTTTGTCCTGGACCACCCAGGTGCTGTACTCGTTCTGCTGAACGTGCGTTTCCTGCCGCGGCTGGATGCCGCCGTGGCACGCCGATGCGCTGCACGATCCCGGACCCGTGTACTGGAAGACCGCCGGAGCCGGCGGCGGAGGCGGTTGTTGCGCGGCGGCGGTGAGCGCCGCGACCGACAGCATCCCCACGACAGTGCGGAGTCCTCTCGGTCGCTGCCCCTTCGGTTGTGGATTCATGCGGGAGTAAGTGGCTTATAGCGAGGATGGCTGCGGAAGTCAATGCACGCGGAGATGCGGCGGTGGGTCAGTTGCCGGGAAGCCCAGCACACTTCCATTTGGCCCCCGCGTTATGCGCAGCGTCGATTTGTACACAAAAGTGATGCGCATTGTTCGATTGGCTACACAATAGAAAAAAACTATTACTTAGCGCAGGATTCATGTTGAAGGGGTATGGTCGCGAGGGTATAGTTCGTCCAAGGCAAGAGACTACCCCGAAGGATTCCCGATGAAAATTCTTTTGGTGTCAGTAGTGTTGCTGGCCGCGGCCGCGGCATGGGCCCAAACCTATTCCAATATCAACGACTCCACCGCGGTTGATACCGGCGCTGCGGGATCGGTGGGCTGGGGTTCGTGCGTCAGTTGTGCCGGCGGTGGTTTGAACGCCACCATTACCAGTTCACCATTCTTGACCACCCCCTCGGTCGATGGTTCAAGCCGGGATTTCGAGATCAACGGCAGCGCTTATACCGACGGCCTGTGGTGGTACAAGGTGGGCCCTAACGACAGTGTGACCCACTTTACGTTCGATTTTTATCTATGGGTCGCCTCTAATACGTCCGCGGCCCAGGCTTTGGAGTTTGACGTGTTCCAGTTCGTGAGCGGGCAGGAATACATGTTCGGCACGCAATGCAACTACGCGATGGGGGTGTGGGATGTGTGGAATCAGAAAACCCTGAAGTGGGTCCCCACCCGCACGAACTGCACGAAGTTCACACCGAACACAGAGTACCACCTCACCTTCGCGTTCCACCGCGACTCGAGTGGCAATGAACACTACGATAGCTTGAAGATCGTCCAATACAACAACAAGAGGGGCGGCGTTTCTAAGACCTATTCGTGGAACCTCAGTTATCCTTCCGGACCCACCCCGGCGGGATGGACGGATAACATGGGTGTCCAGTTCCAGATGGACATCGGCCCCAGCGGCGCGGAAATGCAGGAGTGGGTGGACGAAGTCACGCTGACCACGTCGTAAAGGTTGAACCAGAAACCAACCCGTTGCTGGATTCGTCTGCGGCGAACCGAATGGTTCGCCGCACCGGGCGCTGTGCTAGACTGCACTCCCACCAGTAACATCTTCCGAAAGTCTGGCCGGTGAACACGCGCAAGAACTTGTGCCGGGCCGGACTGTCGGCGAGGATGGCACGAAGATTGACATGGGTGTGGAGCAAAAAGAGGGTCAGCCGGGGGCCGGGGCGCATCCCGAGCATGCGCCGGCGCAGTGGGGCACCTCGCTGGGATACGGCGAGCCCGTCGAGCCCGATGAACTGCTGAAGATCCCCATCTTCGAAGGGGCATCGAAGGGGCTGCTGGAAAAGAACCGCGGCGCTGTGGTGCGGCGGCACTTCAAGCAGGGTGAAATGCTCTGCCGCGAGGGCGATTTCGGCTCCACGGCGTTCTACATCCTCGAAGGCAGCGTCGAAGTCTTCATCTCCAGCCCCATCGCCCACGTCTCCACCGACCACGGCTCCGGCGGCTTCTTCCGCAAGCTGAAAAGCCGGCTGGTCGGCCGGGCGCAGGACCGGCGAGACGAGACCGAGAACCAGCGCTACATCCCTATCGACGCGCCGGTGGACCTGGCCTACGACCATCCTTCCGCGGAACTCGGCGCCGGCGAGCTGTTCGGGGAAATGACCTGCATGAATTTCTATCCCCGCTCGGCGTCGGTGCGCGCGGCCACCGATTGCGTGGTGCTGGAGATGCTGCGCAACATCGTCGACATCCTGCTCAAGAACCCCAAATTCCGCGCCCAGGCCGACGAAAAATACCGCAAGCGCGCTCTCGAAGAGCATCTGCGCAGCGTGCCGCTGTTCGCCGAAATCGGCGCCCGGGAACAGACCCAGGAAGCCGCCGCGTTCCTCGAACAGTTGCGCCAGCAAGTGGAGCTGGTCCGCTTCAATCCCGGGCAGGTGATCTGCAAGCAGGGCGATCCCGCGGACAGCTTCTACCTGGTGCGCATCGGGTTCGTGAAGGTCAGCGAGTCGCATCCCGGCGGCGAGCTGGTGCTGGCATATCTCTCGCGCGGCAACTATTTCGGAGAGATCGGCCTGCTGGGCGGCGGCGTCCGCACCGCTACCTGCGCGGCGCTCGACCACGTCGAGGTGGTCCGCATCAAGGCGGATGAATTCAAGCTGATGCTCGAGCATTTTCCGCACGTGCGTGAGCGGCTAGAGGCGGGCGTGCGCGAGCGCGAAGAGCAGAACCGCAACGCGCTCAAGATGGTGACCTCGGTCCCGCTCGAGGACTTCCTGGCGCAGGGGCTGATGGGCGCGCAGAGCCTGCTGGTGCTCGACCTGAGCCGCTGCACGCGTTGCGACCTGTGCGTCCGCGCCTGCGCCGATTCCCACGACGGCATCACCCGGCTGGTGCGCGAAGGGCTGCGATTCGAGGAGCAACTGGTGGCAACCTCGTGCCGGCAGTGCCGCGATCCGCTGTGCATGATCGGATGTCCGGTGGGCTCCATCCGCCGGCGCAATTCGCTGGAGATCATCATCGAGGATTGGTGCATTGGCTGCGGCTTGTGCGCGAAGGGTTGCCCGTATGGAAATATCAATCTCCATCCCGTAGGCGGCAGCAAGCCGGCGGACGCGGGCGGGCAGCCCATGTCGTCAGCGGAGGCGAAGAAGGCGGGCGTCAAGCTGAAGGCCATCACTTGC
Organism: uncultured Acidobacteriota bacterium; assembly: GCA_963808725.1. Lineage (GTDB taxonomy): Bacteria > Acidobacteriota > Terriglobia > Terriglobales > Acidobacteriaceae > JAHFUA01. The sequence continues at coordinate 158,137 of CAWEGO010000002.1, forward strand.
GACTTGTGCACCGGCCTGGACGAACCGAGCTGCGTCTACGCCTGCCCGCACGACGCCGCGCACCGCGTCGAGCCGCGCAGCTTCTTCGCAAACCTGCAGGAAGAGCGAGTCGAGTGAGGCGCCGGCGTGGTCATTGATTGGGCGACACACCGGAAGTGGGTGCTGGTGAGCGCGGGCGGGGTAGTGATCGCTGCGGTGGCCTACGTTCCACACGCCATGTCGGTGCGCACCAAGCCGTTTGGCGGCACTGGCGCGGGAATTGCCTATGGTGCGGTCGGGCTGGCGCTCATGATCTTTGCCGGATTGCTCGGCGCCCGCGAAAAAGTCCCTGCCTGGCGCGTGGGGCGGATGCAGGCATGGATGCGGGCCCACCTGTGGCTGGGGTTGCTGAGCTTTCCTGTGATCCTGTTTCACGCCGCGTTCAGCTTCGGCCACGGACTGACGTGGTGGCTAATGGTGATTTTCACCGTGGTAACGGCAAGCGGGATTGCCGGAGCGTTATTGCAGCAGTATCTGCCGCGCATGATGACGCGGCAGGTACCGCTCGAAACCACCTTCGAGCAGATTGACGACGTGCGCGAGCAGTTAATAAAAGAAGCCGAGGAGTTAGTCACGGCGGCCTGCGCGCCTCCGAAGGCCGCTCCGGCCGCGAAGACGGAGGCAGCAGCGGGAGCGGCCGTCGCGACGGCGGCGCCGCCGGCCACGTCCAACGAATCTGCGGCCAGGCTGCAGTCCGCCTGGGAATCGACCATCCGCATGTATCTCGAGCAATCGACGCACATCCGCCAGGGACGGGTGAAGAGCCGGGAGGCGCAGCACGCGCTGCGGCAGTTGCGCACTCTGCTTCCGCCCGCCATGCACGATACGGTGGCTGCGCTCGAGGACATCTGCGTCGAAGCCGGCCAACTGCGGCGGCAAACGATTCTGCACTACGGGCTGCATGGCTGGCTGATGGTGCACATCCCGCTCTCGTATGCCTTGCTGGCGCTGAGCGCCGTGCACGCCGTGATGGCGCTACGCTACTGAGGGAATCTCGTGCCACGACAGAAACGCACAACCAAAACCCTGGCGCAGCGGATCGACCTCTCATACTTCAAGCGGGCCCATCCGTTCCGGCGCTGGCGGTTGTGGCTGTCGGTGGCAGCGCCGGTGGCCGCGCTGCTCTGGCTGGGCGGACTGGCTATCGCCCGCCGCGATACCGTGTACAGCGCGGGCCCGGTATCCTCGGCGCACGCCGTGTTCGGCGCGCGTTGCGAACTCTGCCACGTGGGACGCGGCCGCGGATTCAGCAAAGCCGTCAGCGACGATAACTGCCGCACCTGCCACGATGGCCCGGTGCACCAGCCCAACCAGGTGTTCACTCCGTCGTGCGCGTCCTGCCATTGGGAGCACCAGGAGAGGACGCGCCTCGAACTGGTCTCCGACACCGGCTGCACGCAATGCCACGCCGGCCTCGAGACCACGAACGGCGTCCACCAGTTCGACACGCGCATCCTCGGATTCACCAGCATCCACCCGGAATTCCGCGCATTGCAGCCGGGCTTCACCGACCCAGGCACGGTAAAGCTGAACCACGAGGTACACCTCAAGCCGGGCTTGAAGGGACCGAATGGCGCGGCGCAGATGGAGTGCGGCGATTGCCATCGCGTGCCGAGCGAAGCGTCGGGATGGCCGTATGGCACGGCGGAGTTTCGCAGCGGGTCGAGCAAGGCATCGCCGGATCGGCCTACGGCGCCGCCGAACAATGCCTACATGGCGCCGATCGCCTACGCCAAGCATTGTTACGCGTGCCACGTGTTGCTCTTTGACAAACGATTCACCGATCCTGTGCCGCACGACAAGCCGGAGGTCGTACACAAATTCCTGGTCCAGAGATACAGCGAGTACATTGCCGCGAATCCATCGGAGGTGCGCAACGCCAGCCTGCCGGTGCAGCGCATCCCGCAGCAGCCCGAGTTGCCGCTGCCCAAAACGCCGCAGGAATGGGTGACGTTCCAGGTGGCGCAGGCCGAGCTGCTGCTGTGGCAGAAGACTTGTAAGGAATGCCACGCGGTGCGTCCGACTGCGGGGCCCCTGCCGGAGATCGCGAAGTCGGCAATCACAGCGCGCTGGTTCCGGCACGCGGCGTTCGATCATCAGCCGCACCGAATGCTCGACTGCACCGCGTGTCACAGCCGCGCGCCCAAGAGCCGCGAGACCAGCGATGTCCTGCTGCCGGGGATCAAGCTTTGCCGGCAGTGCCACCGCTCGCAAGCGAAGACAGCGCACGAATCGGCCGAAGCGCGCTGCTTCGAGTGCCACACCTATCACGACTGGCGCAAGGAACGGCCGGTGAAGGGGAAGTACGGAATCCGGCAGATCGTTCAGGGCGGAGATTCCTCACCCATTGTGAGCGGCGCGGAAACAGCGCCGTCTAAGAACTAAATGTCATTCTTCCGTCGAGCAAAGCGAGACGGGAGAATCTGAACAGGACGCAGGCATGACCAGGATGGTGGTGTCGGCTACCTCGCCAGATCCTCCGCTCGCCCTTGGCTCGCGAAGGATGACACTTTCATTAGCGTGCAGCTGCTTGTGGCGGCACGTCGGTTACCGTGAACAACTTCCCGTTTCGCAAATACAGCTTCTGCATCTCCCCGCGGTTGAAGGGACGAGAGCCGCGCCTGCCGAAAACGGCGATTTGATTTCCGCTCTCGTCCACGGCGCGGTCACGGTCGATGCCGCGCGAAACCGCGAGGGCCGGGCCTCGCGTGCGGTAAGTAGCAATCAGCCTGGGCGAAGGCCGCGGGCTGAAGCCGTAATGCGCGGGATTCTCGGCGGGCGAGAAGACCTGCACCACGCGCAGCCCGTTCGCACCGTCGGCGATGTAGGCAAACAGGCTGGCGCTCGTCATGCCGAGTTTCACGTCGCGCGCGTCGTTCAGCCCGCCGCCCGCATTGAACACCTGCTCGAGCGCGGGATGCTCGGGCCGTTCGACGTTGATGATCGCTAATCCCTGCTTGCCGCCAGCGACGTAGGCGTAGGTGCGGGCGACGTAGATGTTGCGTGCATCGTCGAGCGAAATGTTTGCGCCCGCGACGACGCGCGGCTTATCGAGCTGCGTTACATCCAGAACCTTCAATCCCTCGCGGTCGACCACAAAGGCGTAGCGAAACTGGACGGCGATGCCTTGCGGCTCGTGCAGCTCGGGGGCGCCAATCTCAGCCGTGACCCGCGGCGCCAGCGGATTGTCCAGGTCTACCACCATCAGGCCGCGATCGCACAGCACATACGCGTAGTGTCCGGCGATGGCGATGCGCCGCGCGCCGTTCAGCGCGCCGCCAGGATTAAACGCGAGCGCGCGCTTGAGGAAGTTGTTGTTGGGATCGCCGTCCAGCAGGGTACCCACGCCTGGGGTTTTGCTCTTCGGGTCGGCATCGCCAATCACCACCAGCCCTTCTTCTTTGTCGGCGACATAGAGGAAGCCGTACATCAGATGGGGGCGCTGCTCTTCGTTCTCGGGCCGATGCGTCCGCAGCGGATCGACCGCCAGGGTGGAAGGAGCTGCCACTGCCATCGCGTTTTTGGTCTTCACGTAGAACTGCTGGCCCAGCGGCGACACCGGAGCGGTCACCATCTTTTCGGAGAAATCCTTGTTATCGATATTAGCCACGTCATAGACACGGAGGCCGCCCTTGCCGAGCGCCGTGTAGAGATACTCGCCGCGCAATTGCAGATCGAGGATCTCGCTGCCGGGGTGATGGTCGGATTCTTTCAGCGCGCGTCCGCCGGCGACGAACTTCTTGTAGTCGTCGGGATACGCGATGCGATGGAAATCGCTGCCGATCACCGCCGTGGGCTCGGTGTGCTCGGCAACAGCGACGGCATCGAAGCCCTTGCCACCCTCGGCCACATAAATGTAGCGCCCCATCTGGTTGACGAAGCCGGTGCCCTGGATGAGCAGGTTGGCCATCCAGGCATTGTTATCGCCGGCGCGCGAGACGTGGCAATCGGTGCAACGCTTGGTTTCGCTGGCGCGCACGGTGTGCGGCACGTACGGGCTGAAGGCCTGGCCGCTGAAGCCTTCGGCAGAGACGGTTTGTTGCAGGTAGTAGATCCAGTCCCGGTTCTGGTTCTGCGAGCTGACGAGCACCGCGCAAGCGGAGCGGATAGGCGCCACCCGGTGGCCAGTGACCGTGCCGTCGATGCCGAGCATGTAAGCGTCGTCGCGCAGCACCTGGAAGTTGTACGCGGTCCAGTTGCGCGTCATCAGCCCTTCGTTGTGCAGCATGGGCTTGCGCTGGTTGGCGGTCATCGCCAGGTGGCAGCCGAAGCAGCTCGTGGTCCACGAACTGTGGCAGGAATAGCAGGTCATGCGAGCGTTGCTGTGCGCAAGTCTGGAGGGGTCAGCCGCCGCGCCCCAGGTGGCGCCATCTTGCTGGATAGTCTTCGCCAGGCGCGATTGCTCGCTGTAGTGCGGGCGGCCGGGCGTGATCGTGTCGAGCACCTGCACTACCTCCCACTGCAAGTTCTGGTCGAGCATGGAGCGCTGGTAGAGCAGGCCGTCCTTCCAGTAGAAGCGGCGCATGCGCGAGGGAGTGTAGAGGCGCTCCAGGTGCGTGCCGCCGTTCGGCGCAGCAGGGCCGGAGGAGATCAGCGTGGCCCGGCGCTCAATGGTGCCGTGACAATCGGTGCAGTCCACCTCGATGGCGTTGCGCGTCTCGCCGTAGAGTTTTCCATTGCCGTGGCTGTCTTGGGCGAAGTGGCAGTCGACACAGTGCATGCCCTTTTCGAGATGGATGTCCTTCAACTGCACGGCCTTCTGCAGCTTCCGCTCCTCGGTAAAAGGAATGATGTTGCCGTCTTTGTCGAGGAGATTGCCGTGGCGGTCCTGCTTGAAGACGGCGCGGAAGATCCAGCCGTGGCTGTGGAAGTCGGCGAACTGCGTGTCCTTCAGCTTGCGGTTGAACTCCGCCGTGCCGGTGTTCTCGAGGAACGAGGGATCGAGCCACAGGCCGCGAGCCGCCGCGCCCTCCGGATTCTGCGCTTCGGCGCTGGCGAGTTCGCGCGCCGTTGGCGTGTGCTGGGCGGTGGGATACATCAGTTCGCCGTCCACTTCGTTGTCCCACCAGGTGACGCCGAAGTAGCTGGCCACCATGTTGGTGCCGGGATGCATGTGGCACACCATGCACTGGCTGGACGGAATCGAGCGTGTGAACTGGTGGCGAATGGGATGACCGGATTCGTTGTGCGGAATGGTCTGGTCGGCAGTGGCCGTCCGCCCGGCGTTGCCGTGCGAGGCGTAAACGCCAGAGTGCTCGGGAGAGCGGTCGTTGGCATAGACGACGTGGCAGGCCGAGCAGCCGCTGGCGCGATAGTCGCCGGGATGATCGTTGGTCCCGGGCAGCGACAGCAAGGGATCCATCAGGCGTGTCTTCTGAAGTCCCAGGAAGACGGGATCGGTGCGGTTGATGGTGCCGAAGCCGCGGTCGCTGAGCTTGGCGTCGGGACGTCCCGGAGCTTCTTCGGGCAGCGGGTTGCCGACTTCGGCGCGCGCGCCGCCTCCGCGTTCGAAGACGCGTAGCACGTTGCCGGGCTGAGAAACCTCCCAGCGCTCCAACGGTTCGAGGAAGGGGAGAATGCCCTTCTTCTGCGTTTCTTCGGCGGTCGGCGGCGGCCACGTTTGTAGGCGCTGCGGGGTGCCATCGAGAGCGTAGCTTTCGCCGAAGCGCGGATTCTTCAGCGGGAACGATCCATTGTTGTAGAGCGCCGCGCCCCACAGCATGGCGCCGTGGGTCATCATGCTGCTGCGCACTGCGCGCGCTTCGGTGACGTGGCAACCGGCCGTGCCGCAGGTGGAATCGAGCACGCGCAGGTCGCCCGGATTGACGAATCGTATGTACGCCCAATCTTCCTTCAGCCAGCCGGTGTAGGCGCGAACGGGATTCGCCGAGCTGCGAGCACTCTGCGGAAATCGAGGTTGCGGATGTGCGCGCCGTTCGGCGTCGACATACGGTGCTGATCCGATGGCGGAGCCGGCGGGCGCGATGACGGTCACGTCGCCGCCGTGGCAGTCGGTGCAGCCCAGGCGCACGGTTCCGGTGGCATGCATCGTGGGCTCGTCGGTCTTGTGGCAGCTTACGCAACCTGCGCTCTTGCGTTCGGCATCGTTTGCGGTCTGTTCGATGCGCGGGCCAGGCTGAGCCTCGGGCGCTTGCGCCGGCAGGCGTAGCACGCCGCAGAGCGCGATTGCGATCATCAGAAGCGCCGCGATTTTGATCGTACCCCTCAAGCGCGTTCCCTAGAACTTTAGCTTCACGTTGGCAAACACAGAAAACAACACCTGGCCGTTGTAGATCTCGCGGAGGCCCTGCCACGGCGTGAGCGCGGAGATTCCCGAGGTGATGATCATATTGTCAGTCAGCGGCGGGCGATAACGCACGCCGACGCTGTAATCGCCGCCGATGCCGGCATGGATCGGCTGTTGAAACAGCAGCAGCTCGAGCGGCTGAGTGTGCGCAAAGCGCAGGAAGTTGACGTTGGCGAACGTCTGCAGCTTGGGCTTCAGATCAAAGTCGGCCCCGACGTTCCAAAGGAACAGCCCTGGGTTCACGAAGTTCGCCTGCCCTTCGAATTTGCTGGAGCGCAGGCTGGGCAGCAGGCTGTCCTGGCTAGTCAGCTCGATCTTGGTGCTGGTGAGGCGGATGTCTTCTTTGTTCCAGAAGCTGAAGATCCCGCCGGCGAATGCGGGCGAATCGGCGATGGCGTCGAAGCCGCGCGCGGTGCCGTCGCGCGGGTCGCCGTCGCCGGAGGCGTAGAAGAACGAACTCCGGAAGCGGATCCAATCTTTGTCGACCGAGAGTTCGAGCGCGGCCATTTGCGCGTTGATGTCCACACGTTTGCCGGCGATGGCATTGAAGTCGTCGTGCCCGAGCGCCTGGTAGAAAGCGTGGCTGACGTTGATGCGCCCGATGTGCCCGTTGCTGGTCCAGCCCAAGTAATACGCGCGAATGTTGTGCGGGTGAAGGACACCGTTGGAGACCACACTCCCAATTGCCGCCGGGCGCACCAGGAATCCGTTCTCATCGTAGTGGATACTGGCGTTGTCCTTGTCGTAGTGAAAGCTGAACTGGGTGGTGTAGCCCTTCCAGATGAAGTCTTGGAAGTAGGTGTTGGCGATCATCACCTGCTGATCGCGGAGCTGCAGCCGATTCAGCAGGCTGTTGGTGTCTTTCTCGAGCAGGTCGAAGTAGGCGAGGTTGTACTCGATGCGATTCGACCGGAGGTTGCCGAAGATCCGCACACCGGGCTGCTCTTCAACGAAAAGGAAGCCGCGGAAATCGCTGCTGAACTGCTGGATACCGGCCCGGACGGAGACAAAATCGTAGTTCGGGCTCAGGTCCTTCAGCTTGTACTCGAAGAAGGCCTCCTGCAGGCCGAGGTGGGAGTCGGTGCGGTCGGTGCCCTTGGCAACGTCCACGTTGACGATGCCGTTCTCTTCCGTGTGCAGGTAGTTCACATTGACGGCGGGTGTGATGCGGATGCGCCAATCGACCGGGCGGTAGGCAGCGTCGCCGTGGAACAGGTCGAAGCTGAAGCGGAAGGTCTGGCTCAGGAAGATCTCCTCGCCTTTGCCGAAGAACCCGTAGCTGCCGGGATTGGCGGTGCTGATGTCGGTGGGCACCGGTACCCGGCGCGGGTCGAAGAAGGTGTTGCTGGAGGCCGTGAAGTCGAAGAACGTCTGCTGGCCGAAGAGCGGAGAATCGCCCTTCAGCTTCCGGCGATTGAATGGGTCCCACCAGTGGCTCTGGGCGTAGGGAAACTCGCCGGTCTTTCCGTAGCGCTGCCACTCCGGCATCTCGATGTCCCAGCGGTCCGGCGTCTGCACGTAGAGATCGCGGTCTGAGGGCTGCGGTTCGGGCCGCGCCGCGGCCGGTGCGGCGTCGGCGCGCGGAAGTTCACGATAGGCGCCAGCCATTTCCGGAGGAGCGCTGGGCGCGGGGCCAACGCCGCGCCAAGGAGCTCCGGGAGCGCCAGTTCCCGGGGATGCACGCAAGGTGATGGCGACCATCGCCACCTCGCCGGCGGTCACCCGCAGCGGCACGCTGCGATAGGCTTCCCATCCGCCGGCTTCGCACACTACCTCGTACTCTGCGGGCTTGAGGTCGAGCAGACGGAAGATGCCGCTGGCGTCGGTCGCCGATCGCAGCACCTCCGCGCCGGAGATTTTTCTTAGCGTAACTTGGACGCCAGGGATGCCGTGACCCTGCTCATCGCGCACCCATCCCTGGATGACCGCGGTCTGCGGCGCCTGCTGGCGCGGAATCCGCTTCTCGGGGAGGGTTTGCGCGGCTGCTCTCCCCACCAGGCACGTCAGCAAAAGCGCGAGGGCAAGGCGACCACGCACACCGAGGCGTCGGGAAAGCAGGGTCATGTCTGAGTGGTGTTTGGCTTCCGCTCTAGGTAGCACATCGTGGTTTGAGCAGCAAGGAAATTGCTCGCCTGGATTGTCTGGCGTGGTGCGGACACGCGAGCCTTTGGACGTGCTGATTGAAGGGTGCGTTATAGTACACGCCCAAGCACAACTTCTGGCGATGGGGTCGCAGCAACAGCGTATCGGTGATAGTCCCGCCTCGTGCCGTGGTTTTCGCGCGGCGAAGCGGTGCATGGTGTTCTTGCTGCTTGCCCTGCCGCTGATCTCGTCCTGCGGTGGAGGTTCGAACGCCATCCCGCAGCCGGTCGTAGTCCCGGTTACACTTTCGGCCGCCGATGTCAACTCTGTCGCCCAGCAAGCTGCACAGTCGGTGAATGTTCCCCTGGTGATTGCCGTGGTTGACCGGCTGGGGAATGTGCTGGCGCTGCTGGTCGAACCGGGTGCGCCAACGACCGCGCCGGGCAACTTCGGCCAGACCGTGGACACGCGCGACCTGGCCATCTCGCTGGCGCGCACCGGAGCCTTCTTCAGCAACGACCAGGCGCCGCTTTCGTCGCGCACCGTGCGGTTCATTAGCGGCGTGCATTTTCCGCCGGGCGTCGCCAATGCGGCCAACGCCCCGCTCTATGGGATCGAGAACACCAACCGCGGCTGTCCGCTGGATCCCAGCCTGGTTCCCGGCACGCAGGTTGCGCTGGCGCTCTCGTTCAGCGGAACAGGTCTCGGTCTCGGCATCACCACGGGCAAGGCCGACACCAGCGACAGCGATCCCACCGCGGTCAATCCCGGAGGCGTGCCGCTGTTCAAGAGCGGACAGCTCGTCGGAGGAGTGGGCGTGGCGGGAGTCGCTCCTGACGTAGCAGAGTTCGCGGCGTTCTCCGCTGCGGTGGGCGCTGGATTCGGCGCCAACCCTGCGCCGCCGGGCGTGGTGGTGATCGATGGGATCTCGCTTCCGTTCGTCAACCAGACCACGCTGCCGGGCGGCATCGGTGCGGGTACGCCGATCGCGTTCAGCGCGGGAATCGCCGGGACGACACCGCCGGACGGCGATCTGCTGCCGGCGCGCGCCGGCCTGGTCGGAGGGCTCACGCAGACGGATGTCCAGACCATCGTCAACAATGCCGTTGCGACCGCCTCGGTCACACGAGCGGTCATCCGGCTGCCTCCCGGTCAGCGAGCACGCATGGCGATTGCGGTTTCGGATCTCGATGGCACGCTGCTCGCGCTGCATCGCATGCCGGACTCAACCGTGTTCAGCATCGATGTCGCGGTGAGCAAGGCGCGCAACATGGCGTATTTCTCCACGGCCGCAGCCGCGGCGGACTTGCCGGGAATGCCCCCGGGGACGGCGGTCACCAACCGCACCATCAGCTTCGGAGCGCAACCGTTCTTTCCGCCGGGGATCAATGGCTCCGGGGACGGGCCGTTCTTCAACCTTTACTTGAATGATGTCGCGCACCCCTGCACCCAGGGCTCGCAATCTGCCAACCCCAACCAGAGCGGGATTGTGTTCTTCCCCGGAAGCGTGCCGCTCTACAAGAACGGCGTGCTGGTGGGCGGGCTCGGCGTCAGCGGCGACGGCGTGGACCAGGACGATTACGTCGCCAACGGTGGATCGGCGGGATTCGAGGCCCCGACCAGCATCCGCGCCGACCAGGTGATCATCCAGGGCGTGCGCATGCCTTACTTGAGCTTTCCGCGGAATCCCACGGATTAGAGGCGCTCTGCCAGTGGGCTCCTCACGGGCAATTTAGCCATGGCTGATGGCACTCCTTGACTGCTGTTTGCTTTTGCTACTACTATCCTTCCCTCTTCGCAATCATGGAATCCGTCATCGGGCAGACCGTTTCTCACTATGTCGTGGCTCGCAAGCTTGGCAGCGGTGGCATGGGTGTGGTGTATGAAGCTGAGGACACACAGCTCGGACGCCGTGTTGCCCTGAAGTTTTTGCCTCAAGACCTGGCGCAGGATGCGCATTCCTTGGAGCGTTTCCAACGCGAAGCGCGGGCCGCCTCGGCTCTCAATCACCCCAACATCTGCACCGTCTACGCCATCGAGGAGCATGAGCGGCAGCGCTTCATCGTTATGGAGCTGCTGGAAGGGCAGCCGCTCGCGCAGTTGATTGGCCGGCATCCGTTCGAAATCGAACAACTGCTAGCCATCTCGATCCAGATTGCCGACGCCCTGGAATCGGCACATGCGAAGGGCATCGTGCACCGCGATGTTAAACCGGCAAACATATTTGTCACGCCACGAGGGCAAGTGAAAGTTCTCGACTTCGGCCTGGCCAAGGTCGAGACCTTGCGGCCCGCGGTCGGAGCCGCCGACGCTGCTTCGCAACTGGAAACCATGGGTCAGCCCGCGGACCTCACCACGCCCGGGACAGCCCTCGGCACTGTGTCCTACATGTCGCCCGAGCAGGCGCGAGGCCAACTGACCGATTCCCGAACGGATTTGTTCTCGCTGGGAACGGTTCTCTATCAGATGGCAACCGGGCTTCTTCCCTTTCAGGGCGACACTTCCGCCGTGGTGTACGAAGCGATTCTGAACCGGGATCCGACTCCTGTAATCCAGGTGAAGCCGGCTTTGCCGCCCGAATTTGCTCGAATTGTAGAAAAGGCGCTGGAAAAGGACAGGAATCTCCGATATCAGACCGCCACCGACTTTAAGACCGACCTGGTGCGCCTCAAGCGTGACATCGAGTCCGGACAGAAGCGTGCTGCCAACCTGGGCGAATCGCGTGGCGGAACCGGCAAGCCAAGCGCGAACTCAGTTGCGGTCCTCTACTTCGAGAACCTCAGCGGGGCCAAAGAGGATGAGTATTTCCGCGACGGCATCACGGAAGACATTATTACCGAGCTCTCCAAGATCAAGGGCCTGAACATTTTTTCGCGTCCGACCGTGCTGGCCTACCGCGACAAGCAGGTCACGCCCGCGCAGATCGGGCAACAGTTAAAAGCGGCTTATGTCTTAGCAGGCAGTTTGCGGCGATCCGGCAATCGCCTGCGCATCAATGCTCAACTGGTGAACACCAACACCGATTTTCCGATCTGGTCCGAGCGCTATGACCGCGAAATGAAGGACATCTTCGAGGTCCAGGACGAGATCGCCAGCAAGATCGCCCAGGCCCTGCGGATTACCTTGACTCCGCAGGAGCAGGAGGCGCTCGCCGCCAAGCCCACCGACAACCTGCAGGCGTATGACCTCTATCTGCGCGGCAAGAGTTACGCGCGCCGGCTGCAGCGCCAGGACTTGGAATTCGCCCTGCAGATGTTCGAGAACGCGGTAATTCTGGACCCCAACTTCGCGCTCGCCTACGCCGCTATCGCCAACGTGTGCGCCCAGAACCACTACAACTACGGACGCGATCCGGTGTGGATGGAACGCGCCATGAAGGCATCGGAAACGGCGGTTGTTCTACGCCCCGATCTGCCCGAGGTGCAGGTGGCTCAGGCTTGGATCCTCTACGCTAACGGCAAGTACGATGAGGCGGTGGCGGTGGTGCAGAAGGCCATCGACCGCAAGCGTGATTGCGAGGGCGGGTATTACATCCTGATGCGCACGTTGTTTTCTGCCGGGCGTTATCAGGAAGTTGAAAATATGGCGGATAACGCCATAGAAGCCAGTGGCGATGACTATAACATCTATGTGCCGATCATGAATTCTCTGGGGGCATTGGGCAAGCATGAGGCCCTTCGAAATGCGCGGCAGCGGTGGGTCACCGCGCTCGAACAGCATCTCCAGAAAGTGCCCGAAGACGCCCGTGCCCGCGTCCTGTTGGCAAACATGTACGCACAGATGGAACGCATCGAAGAGGCGGTTCGGGAGACGAACCTTGCGATCACGCTACGCCCGAACGAAGCTACCGTCCTGTACAACGCCGCATGTACGTTCTGCTCGATGAAGAAGAAACCGGAAGCTTTGCAAGCTCTTCGCAAAGCTTGGGAGGCCGGCTTCAAGGACCCGGAGTGGGCGCGTCGGGACCCCGACCTCGAACTCCTACACGGCGATCCTGAATTCGAACGGCTCTACCCGGAAAAGGCGCCGTCCGCGGTTAAGGCTTAGCTCATCATCGCCTCCGTTCGCCGGGCGGCTGTGCTTGCGCGGATCCGGATGCGCGTTACTTCGTCTCCATCACATAAACGCCGTCCCAATCGGCAGCGGGAGGATGCTCCAGGTATTCATGGCAACGCCGCAGGAATTCGTGGCTGGGGCCGTCCTCGGGATAGGTCACTCGTAACTGCTCGAACTTTTCGATTGCCTGATGCCAGCACTGTGATCGATAAGCGCGGAGCGCGTCGGCAAAGCGCGCCAGCAGGTCGTCGTATTTCGACGCGCCGTTGGCGAAGTCCAGCAGTTCATAGATTCCCACCGGATGCAGCTTGCCTTTCACGCGGATGCGATCCAGTTCGCGGGCCACGAAGCCATCCCCGACTTGCTGGCGAGTGAATTCGCTGATCACGATTCCGGTGTGGTAGTGCTTGTTGATGCCTTCCAGGCGCGACGCCAGGTTGACGTTGTCGCCCATCACCGTCCAGGCCAGCCGCTGCGGCGATCCCATATTGCCCACGCTCATGGGACCGGTGTTCACCCCCACGCCGATGGCTAACTGCTTGCGCCGCTGCTCGGCCCACTTCCTGTTCAGGTCGCGGAGGCGGCGCTGCATCTCGATCGCGGCAGCGCAGGCCCGATGGGCATGGTCTTCCTGCGGCACCGGCGAGCCCCAGAACGCCATAATGGCATCGCCGATGTACTTATCCAGGGTTCCGAGACGGTGAAAGATGATGGAGGTCATCTCACCCAGGTACTCGTTCAGCAGCAGCACCAGTTCGTTCGGGGTGAGGGCCTCGGAGATGGTGGTGAAGCTGCGGATGTCGGAGAACATCACCGTCAGATCTTTCATCTCGCCGCCCGGGCTGAGGTATTTGGCCGGTTCACGCTCGATGAGCTGGATGACCTTGGGCGAGACGTATTGCGAGAAACTGCGGCGGATGCGGCGCTTCTCGCGCTCCTCGAAGACCATGCGGTAGGTGGTGATGCCGGCGTAGTCCAGCAGCAGCGTCGCTGCCGGGATGGCAAAGCTCAGCCACATGTCCCAACGCAGAAAGGCGCCCTCCACGAATAGCGAGAACAGCGCCAGCACCAGCAGCACGGAAGCCATGGCGAGCAAGGGCCGGACCCGCGAGAAGACGTAGCCCATCACCAGCCCGAATCCCACGATGAACGCCAGATCGATCGCTTCCTGGTTGGGACCGCGCCGCAAATAGCTGCGGCCAGGTTCGCCCGCGTGCAGGAGGTTGTCGATGATGTTCGCCTGGATCTCCACACCCATGAACGCGGTGTCTTGCTGGAATGGAGTATTGCGGATGTCGCCGATGCCGAGCGCTGTCGGTCCCACCAGCACCAGCCCATCGCGAAAGGCCGAGCTGGGCACGCTCCCCCGGATGACATCGATCATCGAGTAGTGAGGATAGGTGAGATAGGGGCCGGCATAGTTGATCAGGATGGTGCCGTCGGGCGCAGTCGCGATGCGATGCGGGCCCAAGTCGATCCGCTCCAAGCCCGCGGCGCCCATGTATCCGGCGACTTGCTGATCCGGGATGCCTTCGTACTGCTTGACCGCCTGGAACGCCAGCGAGGGAAAGTAGTCGAGATCCTGATAGCGGATGAGCAAGGTCGCGCGGCGGAAGGTGCCATCGTAATCGGCATTGGCATTGATGAAGCCGTAGGACTTTGCGACGTTGGCCAGCGCAGGAATGTTGGGCTCGATGCCCCAGGCGATCTGTCCCTTGCCCTGCTCCCAAGCCTGCGCGATCTGGAAGTCTTCGCCTTTGTGTTTCACTTTAACAATTTGCGGGAAAGGCTGTCCCCAGAGCGTGTTGTAGTAGGCCTCAGTGGCCCTGCGGCTGGTCTCGGCGGCGCGCTCCCGGCTCAGAAAGATGTGGCCCAGGATCACGTTCCCGGCCTTGGCCATGGCGGCGGCAAGGATGGCATCGTTATCCTTCTTCCCTTCGGCGGAGCGGATCCGTTCGACAATTTTCGGATCAGCTTTCGGACCGATCTCCGCCTGCAACTCTTTCAACGCCTCGACGGCGGAGTTTTTCTCGGGCGTAGGGAAAGTCTCATCGAAGACGATGATCCGGGCGCCGCTGGCGGACAAACGCTCGATCAGGCTGGCATAGGCGTCGCGCGGGATGGGGAACGTCCCCAGGCGATGCAACGTGGTCTCGTCGATGCCGACGATTGCGATGTGCGGGTCCCGAGGACGGTTGGGACGCAACTGAAAACGTAGATCGAGCGAACGCAGCTCCAGATTCTGCAGCAAGGCGAAGATGCGCGGAGACCTCGCCTCCGGCCCGGCATCGAAGAAGGCCACCACCCCGAGCAGGGTCACGGCCAGCGCGATCAGCAACTCGGCCCGGCCCACGGCGTGGACAAGCTGGCGCAGTCTATCGCGGAGCGGCAAGGGTCTAGGCATCTGCCGACAAAAGGGCCCGCTCGCGGCCGGCTACCTTGCAGCGCAACCAGCGGCGACGCTGTTGGGGGTGCAACCGGAACCGGCGCGAGTGGTCCCTATCACGATTCCGGCCACGGCGCCGGAAACAGCAATCCCGATGATCGTGTTGCGCAGGGTGTGGGTCGGCCCGGAGCCGCCGCCACAAGGCAGTTCGACGTCCGTGGCGGTCATGGTCTCATCCTGCAGCGAACGCGGGGTGGGCTTCACCACCGGCACAATGTCGTCTCCCACCTCCACCATGCTCCCGGCCGCTACCGTTATCGCGCCCTGTGCCGCCGCCTGCTGCGCGGCGGAGGAATTCTGATTGAGCACCTGGGCGCCGCCGATTGGTGTCACGCTCAGCAGACCGCTGTAGCAGATCACCAGCGTCCGACGGGGGGTCACACCAACGTAGAAGTCGGTGCCGATCACGCCGATCACCGCCTGTGGCGTGTGCACCTCGAACTTGGCGCCGGGGTTGGTGAGTTTGACCACCCGGCTGCGCAGGGCACCGATCCCCATTTGCACCGTCGTTTGTTGCGATTTGGCGTCGTGCTGCAGGACGCGCATCTCGGTATCCGAGCCCATGCTGAGCGTGGAACCGTCGGTCAAGAGGGCGCGCAGGCGGCCGCTGCGCTGGGTCTTCAGCAGATCGTTCCAATCCACGTCGTCTTTGGCTTTGGTGGGTTTGGCATTGCGTTCTGCCGAGGGAATGAGCGCACTGATTTCCCCCGCGCGCTGCGCGGCTTGCGGAGGCTCCGACCAGCACGGCAGCGTTGCCATCATGAGACAAAGCACAACACTAACCCAGCGATGGAACATGGCCAGCCCCCCTTATGCGGTGTGTGGTTCTTGATTATGTGTGCCCGCAGGCGGAAGGCAATATACCTGAATTCCAATGACTCTGGAGAGTAACGCGCAGGTGACGTGGCCCAAGGGGTCTAACCGCTGGTCCGTGGGGTTAGGCGGAGGGCACCGATTCCAGCGTCAGTCCCGAGATGAGTCCCTCACTAAGCCGAGCGCCTAGTAACCGCATGCCATTTGTCTTCTGCAGGATTCCTGCCGATCGTCCTCATTTCCTGCGCGGCAGGCCGATCGGCTGCAGGCACTGGCCAGGAGAGTCGGCATTTCGTCGAGCGCAACAATCTCAAAGTCCGGGATAGAGTGCGCCAGCTCAAGCCTATCCCGCACGGATGGAGTGGGATTGAATAGCTTGAGTCCAATACGGTGGTCGGAAGCCCATCGTTGCAGAAACATGAGCATGCCTAAGCCCCCGCCTTCGATCGCGGATACGCGAGAGAGATCCAGCAAAATAATCCGGACACCTTCCAGCGAAGCGACCGCCTCGCGTAGCGCGAAAGCGGCCTCGCTCCGCACGATTCTGCCCTCGCACTCAACAATCGCCAGGTCATCAACGTTCTCAATGTGGAGAATCAGCATGGCGAACCCTTCCGGCACCTTCATCTGCTCTCGCTGCACGAGTAATGCCATCAGCAATCTGGTGCCAGACAAGAGGTTGAACGGTTGAGGCCCGGAAATTTCAGGGAAAGACTGGAAAATTCGTCCTACAGCAGATGCTGTATCACGAGGAACCAGCGTGGTTGGCCGATATGCGGCGACGCGCACTCGGAACCCCTAGTCTGGCAGATTCCTGCAGCGTGACGGATTGGTTAATCGGGTGAATACCCTATGGCCGTAGTATGGGAAAAGCGTATAGAGTGTGTGATTCAACTGTTGGTGGAAGAACCATCAGCCCAGTAAGATACCAGGAAGTAGCCCGCGCAGCGTACGCCATTTTCGAGCGAAAGATCGGGCGGAAACAAGTTCGTTGTGAAAGCGAGAAATGGCCTCGATTCGAATCCTGGTTGCAGATGATCATGCCGTGGCGCGGCGCGCCATTCGCTCCGTGCTGGCTAGTGATCCCGAGCTGGAAGTGGTGTCCGAGGTGGCCAGCGGGGAAGAAGCAGTCC
Organism: uncultured Acidobacteriota bacterium; assembly: GCA_963808725.1. Taxonomy (GTDB): domain Bacteria; phylum Acidobacteriota; class Terriglobia; order Terriglobales; family Acidobacteriaceae; genus JAHFUA01. The sequence continues at coordinate 175,013 of CAWEGO010000002.1, forward strand.
AGAAGGCTCAAGAGCTGCGGCCCGATATCATCCTCTTGGACATCAGTCTTCCCGGAAAAAGTGGCATCCAGGCTGCGACCACCATCCGTGCAGTCTCTCCGCAATCCCGCACCATTTTCGTCAGTCAGCACGATTCCGTGCAGATCGCCAAGGACGCCTTGAGCGTGGGAGCCTACGGTTATGTGGTCAAGTCCGACGCCGGCCACGACCTCCTGGCAGCCATCGCGGCTGCCCGTGACGGACGAACCTTTGTCAGTCGGACACTGCTGGCGCGAGGTTGGAAATCTGTCGGCCGGACAGCCTGAGCGCGGGCGGACCGCTGCCATTTCGGCCTTCCACGAGCCTCGGGAACCTTCTAACTGTCACGCTTGAGAGCGCGTAGTAAGGCGAGAGCATCTTCAATGGCTTGTCGCTCAGCGCCATGGTTGGAACTGCCTGCGATGGCTCGCAGACGATTGAAGATGGCCGTCTCTGCAGCGGCTATCCGTCGCTCGAATTTGTTTTCGTCAAGTTCAATCAGCGCCTCTTGGACGGGCTTTTGCCATTCGGGATACGGCAGACCGCCAGCCGGTTCCCATCCAGTTTGTGTGGTGCTGTGGTCGTGACGATCTTGACTGCGCCGCTCTGAGCCATCCATATTTTCCTTTTCTCGTTGCAAGCTTCCTTTTCAGCAATCTTCTTTACTACTTCTATGGGAATCTGCTCGAAATGCGTTCTGGACTTTGGCATTGCCCTTTGTCCCCCGGGCAAACAGTAGCAGGCTGCGGGGCGTACGGGTCATATTTTCAAGGGAACGTAATTCTCGGTTTGGCCGTCGCAAGTTATTGAAATAACGACAGTTGCCTTTGCAATCTGCTTAACGGTCGCGCTGGCTGTGGTCAGCACAACCCAATCATTTTAACGCGATCCTTATTTTTACTTGACAGAGCTTTGTTTATGAGTACGATTATGTTACGTTAACGGAACGTAGTTCACGTTAGCCAGGGAGGTTACGATGAGCCCGCGAGCGCAAAAAGCTTCGCTGAACTTCAAGACCATGGCGCAGACGGATGTTCCCCAGGGGCGCAATGGAAAGCACAGACAGATCGTTACCAGGTACCTCTCGGACCTCGATCGGCTGGAGGAGGGCGCCGCCATCAAAGTGCCCTTGGCTGAATTGGCGGAAAGCAAGGAGAAGGTGCGCTCAGCCTTGAATCGCGCCACTCGCAAAGGGGGGCGCGATGTCGCCACGGCCACTGACGCCAACTTCCTATACGTGTGGAATCAGAGGCAGTAGAGCGCTCTAGGCCGGCGGGACATCATGAATTGGTGCTGGCGAGCGAAGGAAACATTATTTGTAGTGTCCGACATCGGACACTACTGTCCACAGCGCAAGTATAGAATATGGGCAACGGGGGCGGGTTCTCTGCAAGCCCATTTTTGCGGCATTTTATAGATGCAGTCTTGTCGGCACGTCCCTCGTCCGGCAACGGCTGCTTTGGCGATTTGTCCCAAAGAGGAGGCGGTTCCTTGTCGGCTTCTTCGCGGCGAAGGTTTCTGCTGATCCTCACTGCCGCGTTGTTCCTGACGCTGGGTGGGGCTGCGTACTCGTATCGTTCGGCGTTGGCTTACGAAAGACTCACCAGCCAGCTCCAGCACACGCACGCGGTGAAGGAAGAGCTGAACACCGTTCTTCACCTTCTGGACGACGCGGAAACAGGGCAACGTGGATACTTGCTCACCGGCGATCCAAGCTATTTGCAGCCTTACAACACAGCGGTGTCTGAGCTTGACGGACGGCTATCCAGACTGGCCGATCTGACCAAAGACGACCCAACGCAGCGGGAGCGGGTATCCCAGCTTCGACGGCTCGAACAAGAGAAGCTCGCGGAACTGCGCCAGACCATCCAACTGCACCAACAGGGGAAGGATCAAGAGGCACTCCGCATCGTGCTCTCCGGAGCCGGTAAGCGGCAGATGGACGAGCTGCGCCGGGAGGTGACGGAGGCCAAAACGGAAGAAGACCGGCTGCTTGCGACCAAGGCGGCTTTTGCTGGCCGTTACTATTGGATACGGGTAATCATCACGTCGGCGATTGCAGTTCTGGCCTTCTTGGTTTATGTGCTCGTGATCCGGCAAATGAGGAGCGCCGCCAGGAGCGAAGAAAAGGCGGGCATCGAGATGGGAAAGCGCCTGGTCGCAGAAGAGCGGCTTCGCGCCGAGTCACAGATGGCGCGGGAGCGCGGGCGGGCGGATGCGAAGTTCCGGGGACTGCTGGAGTCAGCACCAGACGCCATGGTCGTGGTGAATCGCGAAGGCAAGATTGTTCTCACCAACACCCAGGTGGAGAAATTGTTCGGGTATCGATCAGAAGAGCTGCTGGGCCGGGATGTGGAAGTGCTCGTGCCAGAACGTTTCCGGGGCCTGCATGCTGGACACCGCGGTGGTTTCTTTGCCGAACCTCGAGTGCGGCCGATGGGGGCGGGCCTAGAACTGTTCGGGGCGCACAAGGATGGCCACGAATTCCCGGTGGAGATCAGCCTGAGTCCGCTGGCGACCGAGGAGGGCGTGCTAGTCACCGGCGCCATCCGCGACATTAGCGCGCGCCAGACAATCGAACGAGCTGTGAAAGCGCAGGCGGCGGCACTGGACGCGGCGAATGATGCAATCTGGGTCGCTGGTCTCGATGAAAAGATCACCTATTGGAACAAAGGTGCGGAACGGCTCTACGGCTGGGCCAAGGAAGAGGCCTTAGGCAAATCGCCACACCAGTTGTTGCGTACGAAGTTCCCCGTCCCATTTGAAGAAATTGCCAAACAGCGTCAAGGAGGGGGCTGGCACGGAGAACTGGTTCACACCAAGCGCGATGGCACAGCGGTTACGGTAGCAAGCCGTTGGACAACTCTGAAAGATGCGCAGAACAGGCCGGCTGGCTGGCTCGAAATCAACATTGATGTCACAGAGCGAAGACGGGCGGAAGAGAGTTTGCGCGCGCTTTCCGGCCGGCTGCTGCAAATCCGGGATGAGGAAAGACGCCGCCTCGCCCGCGAGCTGCACGACAGCGCCGGACAGATCCTTGCCGCCCTCAGTATGAACCTGACTCCCCTGGAATCGGAAGCCCGCAGAGCCGCTCCCACTGCGGCCCAGGCCATTAAGGAGAGTCTCGGCCTGATAGACCAATTGTCCAGAGAACTGCGCACCCTCTCTCATCTGTTGCATCCTCCGCTGCTAGATGAGGTCGGCCTAGCATCGGCTCTTCGTCTATACCTGGAAGGGTTTGCCGAGCGCAGCAAGATCAAGGTTGATTTCGAGTGTCCCGATGATTTCGGGCGTCTCCCGCAGGATGTGGAAACCGCCATGTTTCGGATGGTGCAGGAATGCCTCACCAACATTCACCGGCATTCGGGAAGCCCGGTAGCCAGGGTACTCCTCAGCCGCTCTGACCACGAGGTTCGCCTGGAAGTGGAGGACGAAGGCAAGGGCATACCGCCAGAGAAGCGCAGGGTAATGGACTCGGGAGGCATGCCTGGGGTTGGGATCGGAGGGATGCGCGAGAGAATACGGCAACTCGGTGGAACTTTGGAAATCAGTTCTAACGGCAGGGGCACCCTTGTAATGGCCCGGCTGGCGATTCCCGAAATCCGCTCGACAGCCGTGGCGTGATGAGGGATTTGTGAGAGATAACCAAGGATTAATGAACACTGAACTACAGCATTCACTGTATTTCCATGCCAGTTCTTACAATCTTAAAATGCACCTCTTTGGTCCGTTCTTTTGGGTAACACCGGATGGACTGGCGACACCCGATGGCCGACCGGCGTGAATTGCGCCCCGTTGAAGGTAAGAATTACTCCATGTTTAGGGCATTCGTAGGACGAACAGCACTGATTTTGATGGGTTTCGCATTTGGAACGATTGATGCTACAGGCGTTCGGGTAGATTGTTGGGGGCACGACCTAACGTGGCATACGCCGGGTGATCAATGTAGGAGGAGAGGTTAAGCCATGGCTTTCCGAATACTCTTGGCAGATGATCATGAAGTAGTGCGGCGCGGTTTATGTTCCCTGCTGCGGGCGCAGGCGGAATGGGAAGTGTGCGGCGAAGCCTGCGATGGCCGCGAGGCAGTGGAGAAAGCTTCGCAGTTGAGGCCCGAGGTCGTCATCCTGGACATAGGGATGCCGAATCTGAATGGCCTGGAAGCCACCCGCCAGATTCTGAAGGCGCATCCTCAGACCAATATTCTGATCCTGACGTTGCACGACTCCGAGCAGGTCGTGCGCGACATCCTGGACGCGGGTGCGCGTGGATTCCTCTCCAAGTCCGACGCGGCCCGCGATCTGATCGCCGCCGTGGAAGCGCTGCGGCGGGGCAAGATCTATTTCACCCCTAAAGTCGGAACCATGGTGCTGGAAGGTTACCTGCACCGCGACACAGCCCCACCCGAGCTCCAGGCCCGCACCCGGCTCACCCCGAGAGAACGCGAAATCGTGCAGCTCCTGGCGGAAGGAAAGAGTTCCAAAGAGGTCGCTGTGGCGCTGGGGTTGAGTGTGAAGACCGCGGAGACCCACCGCTCGAATATTATGCGCAAGCTGGATTTGCATTCGGTTAGCGCTCTGGTGCTGTATGCGGTGCAAAACAACATCGTGCATGTTGTAAATCCGGCGCTCTGAAGAAAGCGATCTAAGGCCGGGAGCGCCTGCCGCTCTCGCAGTTATCCCACCACCTGTTCGCCGCCATTCCTGGCCTTCAGCGCCCGAGGAAGATTACATAGTCATCGCTAGGTTCCTGGTGTGCCGCACAATTGCTCCGCTGCTGTGACGTTTCTCAAAAGGCGAGCGGCAGGTGCTGGCCTAAAAGCTGGCGGCCGGCACCTGCCCGTGAAGGTTGGATACAGTGAGGGGAGAACATTTGCTTACGGCGGAACGACGCGAGGTTGGTATTGGAAGAGACATTAGCTTGTCCAGCAGAGTAAAAGTTCTCCCGCGATGGCACAATCCAGCCACCACTGTAGTTTTTGGAGAGACTTTCCGTAGACGGCGTGGCCTTTTCTAAGCTCTTTGCCGGTCGTAGTTTACAGCAACCATTCCGGCAGGTTACGCGCTCATCCGCATAGACCTTTCCCCCGGGAGTCCTCATCATATGCGGGTGTTCGACAGTATCCAGCAGCCACACGGAGCCGAAAAAAGGAGCCCAGCGATGACCACCGAAGCCAACTCCAGCGCCCAACGCATGGCGGACGCGGATCTGGTGCGACGAGCCCAGCAGGGGGATTTGGACGCATTCGCCGCCTTGTTTCATGCCAACAAGACCAAGATCTATTCCCTGTGTTTGCGCATGACCAGCAACACCGCCGAAGCCGAGGATCTGACCCAGGAGGCATTCCTGCTGGCATTTCGCAAGCTGGCGACGTTTCGCGGAGATTCTGCGCTTTCCACCTGGCTCTACCGGGTAGCCGTCAACACCGTTCTCATGCACTTCCGTAAAAGAGGCATGCGGGTGCGCGAAGCGTCGCTCGATGAGCTCAATAGCCGGGACAATCCCGGCCCCAACAACGAACAGGGTGAGGTGGATGGGCGGCTGGTAAGCACGGTTGACAGGATCGCGCTGACCCGGGCGATCGAACTGCTCCCGCTCGGCTACCGAACCGTTTTTCTGATGCACGAAGTGAAGGGATACGAACATCAGGAGATCGCGCGTATCCTGCGCTGTTCCATCGGCAACTCCAAGTCCCAACTGCACAAGGCGAAGGCGAGAATGCGGGAGCTTCTTGGCTTCCGCAGGCTTCAGCCCCGGGCCCGGCAGATTGCGAGCGGGGCGCCGGCCATTCCCGGCCGCAACGCGGCTGAGCCGTCAGCATGGGAGACAGCCAACCAGGCAGCCGCATAAGCTTGGTCAATCGAAACCGTGGGCAGGCGGAACGAAGTCTTGCCCACGCGGGGGGATCGCGCGCCGCAGGCTAAGTCGATGACACCGCCGCTAGCATTTCCTGAGAGCTGGAAAGCATGGCGGGAATGAGGACCTCGACAATGGTCCCCGGATTGGCATTGGTCATCCGGAATTCCCCGCCCAACTCTCGGGCCCGTTCCCTCATCCCGCTGATGCCGATGCCGATGCTCCCGGGCCGCAGTTGTGCGGTCTGTTCTACCACCCCGATGCCGTCATCTCGAACCGCAAGCAGCAGACTGTTCTCTTTTTGAGTCAGCGCTACCCGAGCCTTTCGCGCCTGCGAATGCCGGAACACATTGGTCAGAGCTTCCTGCACGATGCGGAACACCGCCCTCTCGATCTGGGGCGCGAGCCGCGGGAAATCGGGCGGTTGCAGCTCCAGTGAGGTATGAATCCCGGTGCGCTCCGTCATTCCGTCCACGAACCAGCGCAGCGCGGAAAACAGGCCGCCTTCGTCCAGCAGCGGCGGATGCAGAAGGTGCGACATGCTGCGGACTTGCTGAATGGCGCGATCGATGATCTCCGTGGCCACGCTGACGGTTTTGTCCTGGTTGGGCGCTGGGGTTTGCTGGAGCAGCCCGTCGAGCATCATCTTGGCGGCGGCCAGCTCCTGTCCGATGCCATCGTGCAGATCGCGGGCAAAGCGGCGGCGCTCTTCATCCTGGGCCGTCATCAAGCAACTGGACAACCGCCGCAATTCAAGATTCAGAGATTCCAGCTGCCGCGACTGGCGATGCAACTCGGCAAACACACTCACCTTGGCCCTCAGCAGTTCGGGAACGACGGGCACGGCAATGTAATCCACGGCGCCCCGCTGATATCCCTTAAGGCGGTCCAGGTCGGTCAGATGCACCGCCGAGATGAAAATGATGGCGGTCTTTTGAAAGCGGGGATGCTGGCGGATGATCTCCGCCAGCTCAAACCCATCCAGCTCCGGCATGCTTACGTCCATCAGCACCACCGCGACATCGGCTTTCAGCAGATACTCCAGGGCTTCCCTTCCCGAATTGGCCTTGACGAGATTCTCTCCCAGTTCGGCGAGCATGACTTCATAACTCAGCAACTTCGCGGGCTGGTCATCCACCATCAGGATGTTGACCTTCTCATCAGTGTTCATCGCGTTTTCCTCTGTCCCCTGTAATGGAAGCCGAAGCGCGCATCATCGGTGCAGCCACGTCCGCAGCGCCGACAGCAACTGGTCGGTGTTGACCGGCTTGGCCAGATACTCCGAAGCCCCGGCTTCGAGGCACTTCTCCCGATCCCCTTTCATGGCTTTCGCCGTCAGCGCGATGATGGGCAGCCGCCGGAGCTCACTCTTTTGCCGGATCACCTGCATGGTTTCATAGCCATCCATCTCCGGCATCATGATGTCCATCAACACGATCGCGATCTCTGGAATTGATTCCAGCAGTTCGATCGCTTGCCGGCCCGTTCCCGCGGTCAGCACGGTCATGCCCCGGCGTTCCAGCACACTGCTGAGCGCAAAGATGTTGCGCACGTCATCATCGACCACCAGTACCTTCTTGTGGACCAGGGCATCATCGGAACGATGCAACCGGTCGAGCATCGCTTGTTTTTCGGGTGGAAGGTCAGCGACGACTCGATGCAAGAACAAGGCGGTTTCATCCAGCAGACGCTCCGGCGACTCGACCCCCTTGACTACCACACTGCGCGCCAGGGTATGCAGATGGGCGTCCTCTTCCGGAGACAGCTCCCGCCCGGTGAACACCACTACCGGCAGATCACTCAGGGAAGGAGTGTCCCGCAGGCGTTCCAGAACCTCGAAACCGGACATATCGGGCAGACGCAAATCGAGCACCGCGCAATCGAAAGGTTTTTCATTCACTGCCGACAGCGCCTCGGCGCCCGTGGCGACTACGGTGACGTCCAGGTCGTCATAGCCCAGCAATTCCTTGATACTGAGCTGTTCGGCGGGATTGTCTTCTATGACTAGCAGGCGTTTGCGCCGCGGAGCGGCGTAGTCCTTGATCTGTGACAAAGCCGCTTCCAAGCCCTCGGAAGTCGTCGGCTTGGTGATGAAGGAAAACGCCCCCCGCGCCAGTCCGTGGCGCCGGTCTTCGTCCAGGGTCAGCATCTGCACCGGGATATGTCGAGTGGCGGGATCCTGTTTCAAGTGGTTCAACACCGTCCAGCCCAGCATATCGGGGAGGAAGACATCCAGCGAGACGGCCGCGGGATGGAATTCCTTGGCGAGCGCGAGAGCCTCACTTCCCCGCATGGCCAAGAGAACCTTAAAGCCCTTGTCGCGTGACAGATCGCACAAGATGCGAGCATAGTGCGCGTCATCTTCCACAATGAGCAACACCGAATCCCCGGGTTGCAGATTTTCGCGGTCGTCGGGAATCACGACGACCGTCTCCGGTACCTTCAGCTCGGCCAACTGCGCGGGCAACGCAGGCGACGAGACATTGCGCTCCTGACTCGTGGCCGAGGACGGCCCAACATAAGCGTGGGGCAAGTAGAGTGTGAACGTGCTTCCCTGCCCGGGCACGCTCCGAAGCTGGATTTCTCCGCCCAGCAGGCTGGCCAGCTCGCGGCTAATCGCCAGCCCCAGGCCGGTGCCGCCGTACTTGCGGCTGGTGCCGGCATCGGCCTGCTGGAAGGCCTCAAAAATGATGCGCTGTTTCTCGGCTGGAATCCCGATCCCGGTATCGGCAACCTCGAAGGCGATCACCGAGGCCGCGTTTCTGAGGACCGCATGATCACTCGACCACCCGCCCGTGGCCTGCGACACCGACAGCCGCACGCCTCCCTCTTCGGTAAACTTGAAGGCGTTCGACAACAGGTTCTTCAGTACCTGCTGCAGGCGCTTCGAATCCGTCGTCATGCTGCGGCCGAGATGCGGATCGGTGTGCACGGTAAAGGACAGCTTGCGGTTGTCGGCCTCGTGGCGGAAGGGGCGAGCCACCATATCGAGCAGGCTTCCGAAGAAGATCTCCTCGGCATCCACCGAAACCGTTCCTGACTCGATCTTGGACAGATCGAGAATATCGCTGATTAGGTTCAGCAAGTCCGTCCCCGCGCCGTGAATGGTGCGGGCGAACTCAACCTGTTTGGACGTTAGATTGCCGTCCGGGTTATCGCTCAGTTGTTGTCCCAGCACGAGGATGCTGTTGAGCGGCGTCCGCAACTCATGCGACATGTTGGCAAGAAATTCGGACTTGTACTTGGAAGTGAGCGCCAGTTCCTTGGCCTTCTCTTCCAGCGCCCGGCGTGCCTGTTCAATCTCCTGGTTTTTGCGTTCGACTTCCACGTTCTGCTCGGCGAGCTGCTGCGCTTTCTGGGCGAGCTGCTCGTTGGTCTGCTGCAATTCTTTTTGCTGCGTCTGCAGCTCGGTGGCCAATTGCTGCGACTGCTGCAACAGCCCTTCCGTCTGCATCGTTGCCTCAATGCTGTTCAGCACGATGCCGATGCTGGAGGTCAACTGCTCTAGAAACGCCAGTTGCGAGGCGGTAAACATGTTCAACGAGGCCAGCTCAATGACCGCCTTGACGCGATCCTCGAAGAGCACGGGCAGCACCACAACGTTGCGTGGCGCCGCCTCGAACAAGCCGGAGCGGATCGGAACCGTGTTCGGCGGCAGGTCGCTGATCAGCATCCGCCGCTTCTCCATCGCGCACTGGCCGATCAGGCCCTCCCCTAGCGTCAGGCGCCGGAGATGTCCGTCCGGGCCGTCGGAAGCAAAGGCGGAAAGCAGTACCAGCCCCGCCGACTCCTGGGTCTCCATGCGGTAGATCACACCGTGCTGGGCATTGACCAGCGGCGCCAGCTCGGAGAGCATCAGCCGGCCGACCGTGGCCAGATCGCGCTGCCCCTGCAACATTCCGGTGAAGCGCGCCAGATTCGTCTTCAGCCAGTCCTGCTCGGTGTTGCGCTCGGTGGTGCCGCGCAGGTTGTTGATCATGGTGTTGATGTTGTCTTTGAGCTCAGCCACCTCGCCGCTGGCTTCCACCTGAATGGAACGGGTCAAATCGCCCTTGGTGACGGCGGTGGCGACTTCCGCGATCGCCCGCACCTGGTTGGTCAGGTTGTCCGCCAGAAGGTTCACATTTCCGGTGAGGTCCTTCCAAGTGCCCGCGGCGCCCGGCACGTTGGCTTGTCCGCCCAGACGGCCTTCCACGCCAACCTCGCGCGCCACCGTGGTCACCTGGTCGGCAAAAGTGGCTAGCGTGTCCGTCATGTTATTGATGGTTTCCGCCAGGGCCGCGACTTCGCCCTTGGCGTTGACGGTCAGCTTCTGGGTGAGCGCGCCATTGGCCACGGCGGTAACCACTTTGACGATTCCGCGTACCTGCTCGGTGAGGTTGGCTGCCATCACGTTGACGTTGTCGGTGAGGTCCTTCCACGTGCCGGCCACGCCCGGCACCTGGGCCTGGCCGCCCAGCTTACCGTCGGTGCCGACTTCGCGCGCCACGCGCGTCACCTCAGCAGCAAAGGCGTTGAGCTGGTCCACCATGGTGTTGATCGTGTTCTTGAGCTCGAGAATCTCGCCCTTCACATCCACCGTAATCTTGCGCGACAGGTCGCCGCGGGCCACTGCCGTGGTCACCTCGGCGATGTTGCGCACCTGAGCGGTCAGATTGCCCGCCATGGCGTTGACCGAGTCAGTGAGGTCCTTCCACGTGCCGGCCACGCCGGGGACGTTAGCCTGTCCGCCCAACCGGCCTTCGCTGCCCACTTCGCGCGCCACGCGCGTCACCTCGGCGGCGAACGAGCGCAATTGCTCGACCATGGTGTTGAGCGTTTCTTTGAGTTGCAGGATTTCGCCGCGGACATCCACCGTGATCTTCTTCGACAGATCCCCAGTAGCGATGGCAGTGGCGACCTCAGCGATGTTGCGCACTTGCCCGGTGAGGTTGCTGGCCATGAAGTTCACGTTGTCCGTCAGATCTTTCCACGTACCACCCACGCCCGGCACTTGGGCTTGACCGCCGAGCTTGCCTTCCGTGCCCACCTCGCGTGCCACGCGCGTCACTTCACCGGCAAAGGCATTCAGTTGGTCCACCATGGTATTGATGGTGTTTTTCAGCTCCAGAATCTCGCCTTTCACGTCCACCGTGATCTTGCGCGAGAGATCGCCGCGAGCCACGGCGGTGGTCACCTCGGCGATGTTGCGCACCTGGGCCGTCAGGTTGCCGGCCATGGAATTGACCGAGTCGGTAAGATCTTTCCACGTGCCCGCCACGCCCGGCACGTTGGCCTGGCCGCCGAGGCGGCCTTCGCTGCCGACTTCGCGCGCTACGCGAGTGACTTCTCCCGCGAAAGCGTTGAGCTGATCCACCATGGTGTTGATGGTCTCTTTCAGCAGCAAGATCTCGCCGCTGACGTTCACGGTGATCTTTTTCGACAGGTTACCGCTGGCGATGGCCGTGGACACTTCCGCGATGTTACGCACCTGGCCGGTCAAATTGCTGGCCATAGAATTGACGGAGTCGGTGAGATCCTTCCATGTTCCCGCCACGCCGGGCACTTGCGCCTGGCCGCCAAGTTTGCCATCGGTGCCGACCTCGCGGGCCACACGCGTGACTTCCGACGCAAAGGACCGCAACTGGTCCACCATGGTGTTAATGGTGTCCTTGAGCTCGAGAATCTCGCCTTTCACGTCCACCGTGATTTTGCGCGAGAGATCGCCGCGGGCCACGGCTGTGGATACTTCCGCGATGTTACGCACCTGGCCGGTCAAGTTGCTGGCCATGGAATTGACGGAATCGGTGAGGTCTTTCCACGTTCCCGCCACGCCGGGCACTTGCGCCTGACCGCCCAGCTTGCCTTCGGTGCCGACCTCGCGGGCCACGCGGGTCACTTCTCCCGCGAAGGCGTTGAGCTGGTCGACCATGACGTTGATCGTGTTCTTGAGCTCAAGAATCTCGCCCTTTACATCCACCGTGATCTTGCGCGACAAATCACCGCGGGCAACCGCCGCGGTCACCTCAGCAATGTTGCGGACTTGGCCGGTCAGGTTGCCGGCCATGGAATTGACCGAGTCGGTAAGATCTTTCCACGTACCCGCCACCCCGGGCACGTTGGCTTGTCCGCCCAGCCGGCCTTCGGTTCCCACCTCGCGCGCGACGCGGGTCACCTCACCGGCAAAGCGGTTGAGCTGATCCACCATGGTGTTGAGAGTTTCCTTGAGCTGCAGGATCTCGCCGCGCACATCCACCGTGATCTTGCGGGAGAGATCCCCGCTGGCAATGGCGGTAGCTACCTCGGCGATGTTGCGTACCTGGCCGGTGAGGTTGCTGGCCATGAAGTTCACGTTGTCGGTGAGGTCCTTCCACGTTCCGCCGACGCCGGGCACTTGCGCCTGGCCACCCAGTTTGCCTTCGGTGCCGACTTCGCGCGCCACGCGCGTCACCTCGCCGGCGAAGGCGTTGAGCTGGTCCACCATGGTATTGATGGTGTCCTTGAGTTCGAGAATTTCGCCTTTCACATCGACGGTGATCTTGCGCGACAAGTCGCCGCGCGCCACCGCCGTGGTCACCTCGGCAATGTTGCGTACCTGTGAGGTGAGGTTTCCGGCCATGGCATTGACTGAATCGGTAAGATCCTTCCAGGTGCCGGCCACGCCCGGCACCACCGCCTGCCCGCCCAGTTTGCCGTCCGTACCCACCTCGCGGGCCACACGCGTCACCTCCGAGGCGAATGACCGCAACTGGTCCACCATGGTGTTGATGGCCTCTTTGAGCTGGAGGATTTCGCCGCGCACGTCCACCGTAATCTTGCGGGAGAGATCGCCGCTGGCCACGGCCGTCGCCACTTCGGCGATGTTGCGCACCTGGCCCGTCAGGTTGCTGGCCATGGAATTGACCGAATCGGTAAGATCCTTCCAGGTGCCGGCGACGCCGGGCACCTGGGCCTGGCCGCCCAGCTTGCCGTCGGTGCCGACTTCGCGGGCCACGCGCATGACCTCAGCGGTGAACACGCCGAGTTGCTGAATCATCGTGTTCACGATGTCCGCCGACCGCAGGAACTCCCCTTCCAGAGGCCGTCCGTCCACATCCAGCCGCACCGTCTGCGTAAGATTTCCTTGCGCGACAGCGGCGATGGCACGCGTTACCTCTGTCGTTGGCCGAAGCAAGTCGTCAACCAGCGTGTTGACCGACACTTCCATCTCGCCCCAGGCCCCTCGGGACTGGTGAAATCGTGCCCGCTCTCGAGTTGCCCCCTTCTTGCCGACAACCTGGCCAACGCGCTTGAGTTCTTGCGCTATTTGCTGATTGGCTGCGACGATCTCGTTAAACGTATCCGCGATTTTTCCTGCGAGGCCGACCCAGCTTCCCGGCAGGCGCACGGAAAAGTCACCGTCGCGCATGGTTTGCAGGCTCGCCAGTACGGCGACCAGTTCAGCGGGCCCGGGCTCCGGCCCGGAGGCTCCATAGTCCTGGAGATTCACCGCTAGGGATTCACCATTCGTAATCGCCACCGCGCCGCGATCACTTCTCTTCATACTGGTCTCCTGAACCGTCAAATCCAGCCGTCGCACGCCTGAAACGTATTCGCGTAGCAGATCTTTGGTACCGGTCGGGAAGCCGGTGCCCAGGGGCATGTGCCGCGCGCAATGTTGGAATTCTTACCATAGAAGGCAATTCCTCGCCCTACAGTGTTTACTGTATGGATAATGGAGAGCATCCTTCAGCCGACCGTCGCGATCAATGGGTTCTGAAATGCAATGTGGAAAATCCGTCCGGGGGAGGACCAGAGCTTCTTATGTTCCATGTCGCGGTTTCAGCTTCGCGAGGCTATGCTCGAGCTTGGACAATCAACTGTCTCTCATGCAAACGCCCGGATGGCCGCACCGCTGACCCTCTCAGGATCCCGTGCGTGCACGCCTCATGCTCGAGAGTGTCCTCGAGCGTGGCGAGCAGTTCTTCCCGCGGAGCGGCCTTCGAACAAATCGCGTCTACCCAACGACGAACCGCCTGCGGAATGCGGATGCTGCTCGAATACAAGATCACAGGAAGCTCGGGATGCCGGCCTTTGATCAATGCAGCCAGCATGCCGCCATCAATCTCGGGCATCTCATAGTCCAGGATGGCCACATCGGCCGCTTGTGACGACAGGTGATCGAGCGCCTCATGGGGGGAACAAGTGGCATGCACTTCGAAGCCAAGGCTCTCAAAAATTGTCTTGTAGAGCGCGAGCAGCGGCCTGCAATCGTCCACCCACAGTAATTTCTGACCCCTCTCAGGCCGGGAAGGGGCGATCTTTACCAGCGCATCAACCACTGCCCGGGACTTGTCGTGAAGCATGCTCTCGGCTCCTGGCATGCAAGGTAAGTCACACCCGCTTCTCCGAACAATAGGGAAAACCCTGTATATAGACAACGAGCATTCGGTAAGGCACGACACCGTGTTCGGTGAGATGGAACTGTGCGGCAGCGTCCGCCCGGTGGCAAGTTTTTCACACCTCAATTGGAGGTGGAGAAGAACGTATCCCCGCGCAGAAGCGTCTCGATACACGAGACCACCTGATTCAGATCCTCTTTTGGAGAGCGCGCCGGTGACACCGGCGTCGCGCGCCAGATCGACCAATTGAGCGGAGAAACAGATTGTGCAAAGCAGGATCTGGGTCCTGGAGGAGAATTTGGTAATTTGGCGCGCCACCTCGATTCCGTTCATGCCGGGCATCAGAAAATCAAGGACGACCACGTCTGGAGTTAGCTGTTGCGCCTTGCACACCGCATCTTCTCCGTCGGCAGCTTCCCCGCAGACTTCCCATCCCAGGTGTTCGCCGAGCAGCCGGCGAAGACACTGCCGAATGATCGGGCTGTCATCCGCGATTAGAATCCGCGTCGCCACAAGATCAAATCCCTCCGAGGCCAGTTCCACGAGAAAATACTAATGGCGGGGATCCAGCCGTCTCAATACGTCCGTTGCTGTAGTTTTGTGGAAAGATTCGATCGCAGGCCGAACGCCAGGTCCGACAGAAAACCAGCCTGCCCAGTGAGGCGCAGCATATAACACGAACGGGAGACGCACCAACCGCCTCCCGTTCCGTTCGGGAGGAGTCGCTAGCTCGCTTTGCGTTTTTCGACGTCCATCTCTTCGTCCGAACCCATCCACTCATCCACTTGCTTCTGAGCCTCGCTCTTTGCGATGCCGTATCTTTCCTGGATTTTGCCAATCAGTTGCTCGCTCTGTCCGTTGATCATCGTGACGTTGTCATCCGTCAACTTGCCCCAGCGCTCCTTGATCGAGCCTTTCACCTGCTTCCACTTGCCCTGCAGTTGATCCGAGTTCATCGTATTCCCTCCTGAAATGATTGACTCCGCTTCCGATACTAAGTGGGCACGGTCGATAAATCGATCAGGACAACTTTGTACGGCTCGCGGAAAAATCACTCACTAACCACGCGAAGGCAATACCAGTTATTGCCGGGCCTAGTCGGCGCACTGCCCGCGGCGCCTTGCGTGATACCTTTGTGCGATGTGCTTGATGTAGGCCTGTAGGCCCGGTGAAGAATCTTTCAATCCCCGCGACGAGATCTGGTGCTCGCCAGCATAATAGGCGGCGGCTATTAATCGAGGGTCTCGGTTGAACTTCTGGCTGAGCCAGGCGAGGTAGGCAACTCCGCCGCGGATGTTTTCCTCCGCGCGAAATCGGTTGCGCACACCGAACCGTGTAGCCGTCTCCGGCATCAATTGCATCAGCCCGGCTGCTCCTTTCCTGGAAATCGCGTGAGGATTCCACCCGGATTCCTGGTCGATGATGGCGTCCACTAGCTCCACCGGCACTCCGTAGACGTGGGCGTAATAGTCCGCCCAATACTCCCACTCTTCTCGCCGCTGGAGCATGTCGGGGCGGATATCGGCCGCTATCGCGCCGGCTTCTCGGGCCCGGTGCCTCAGCTTGTCGGTTGCTGGAGCGACGTCAGCGGCGGCATCGTTGAGCGTGTGGGCGGTTTTGTTGGCCGCTTGGCCGCCAGCCTCGGCAGTCTCATGCGCAGTTTCCTTGAGAGTCTGGACGGCACCCTGGCCATAAGGCCAGGAACCGAATAACAGCAGAGCAAGGACCGCCAGCGCTACTGTTGCGCTACTCTTCATTTTTTCCACGTCACTTTCCGTCCTCCTTGCATCCGGACAAACATTTCCCACCACTGCCTGTGGACGAAGTGTAGGAAGTGAAAGCGGTAGCGACGCGCGGGATTTCCTTTGATGCGCGGCTCCGGGTGCAGGTGGCCTTGCGCCAGAACGGCTACCGCAAACCACTAGCTCGCAATTTCCGAGTGAACCAACTTGTCACGATACAAGCCGCGTTCCGGCAGGTACGTCCGCTCATAGGTAAGCCGGAACCAAACCTCACACTTGAGAGCGACACTCCACAGAAAACGTGTCACGGTGTAGTAAGTCGGATTCATGGTCCGCATCCTCTGGGAAATCTCCGCTTGCATTTTGTATGCCGCGTCGCGGAAACAATCGATAACTGTAGGTGAGGCAATCGCATACTTGCCGGGGACGTTTGACAAGGACGGGAAGCAGCGATGGAATTTCTTACCTGTCGATCCACTCCGTTTCCCAGCAGCTTGGGGCGGATCCGCTAGCTATTGATAAGGTGAACTATGTACGGCCCGCGGAAAGATAATTCTTCGCATAGTTCCAGCCCAGAGACAACTCGTATCTGCCGGCTTCATCCTATTGGTCAGCACGACACGAGAGTGTTCGCGCCCGAGGGTGAAACGCCCGGCCTCAGAGGCTTTGCCTGTGAGCGTCAGAGTTTTTTCATGCCTAACTTTCGCATCCTCATCGCCGATGATCACGAAATTGTGCGGCAAGGTGTGCGTTCGTTGCTCGAATCCCATCCCGGATGGGAGGTGTGCGGCGAGGCTGTGGACGGGTGGGAGACGGTACGCAAGGTGGAGCAACTGAAGCCTGACCTGGTGACCCTCGATATCGGGATGCCGAACCTGAATGGCTTAGACGCGGCCCGCCAGATCCTGGGTCACAACTCCAAGATGCGCATTCTCTTTCTGACACTCTATGAGACGGAGCAGGTCGCTAAAACGGCCATCGGGCTGGGGGCGAAGGGCTTGGTTCTCAAGTCCGAAGCGGCTCGGGATTTGGTAGTGGCGGTCGAGGCAATTGAGCGCAATTCGACTTATTTTGGTCCGCGGACGGATCAGGCCGGCTTTGGCACGGACCTCCGAGGAGACCGTCATCCAAGGGAAAAGGCGGCGTTGACCCGGCGCGAAAGGCAGGTCGTCCAACTCCTGGCGGAGGGCAGGAGCAGCAAGGAAGTGGCTGCTCTACTCAATCTGAGCGTGAAAACCGCGGAAACTCATCGCGGCAATATCATGAGCAAGCTGGGTTTGCACTCCGTCAGCGAATTAGTTTTGTATGCGGTGCGCAACAATATTGTTCAAGCGGTTAACCCCGCATCTCCGTCTGGTCCCGCTCCCACTTCCGAGGTGGGCAGCGAGGATCCCTCTTCTTGAATTGGAACGCAATCACTCTGTGCATCGGGTGTTTGGTGTATTAGTGGCGGCACGAGGCTGTAATGGCACAAGAAAACATTTTCGCAGGCTACGAGCGCGACCACGGCTTTCTGCATCTCAGTTTCGCGGGCAACGAGTCTAACGATGGCGTCAAGAATATTCCAACCGGCTAGCACGCTGCTCCCTGGAGAGCGCACGAATTGCGAAGGCAAGCCGGTGCGGAATCGTATCCTGCTTGCGCTCCCGGATGCTGAATTTGAGGCCTTACGTCCTCTCTTGAGTGCGGTGGAGTTGCCCCGCCACACCATCCTTCACGAACCGGGAGAGAAGCTGGAGTTTGCCTACTTCCTGAACCGCGGCTTGGTTTCCCTGATGGTGGCGACCCGAGAGGGCAAGACGGTTGAAGTCGGCGTGGTGGGCAACGAGGGTTTGGTTGGCATGCCGGCTGTAGTCGGTTTAGACCGAAGCCCCCACCGCGCGATCGTGCAAATCCCGGGGGACGGATTCCGGCTTCGGGCTGATGCCCTGTGCGGCGTCTTGCCGTCAATGCCGCAGTTCCAGTGGATAGCGAGCCGGCAGGCCGTGATTCAGGGCTTGCAAGCAGCGCAATCCGCCGCGTGCAATCGCCTCCACGGAATCGAGAAGCGGCTGGCCCGCTGGTTACTGATCATGCAGGACCGGATGGACAATAGTTCGCTTTCCATCACGCACGATTTTCTGGCAACCATGCTGGGGACGGACAGGCCGAGCGTAAGCCTGGCCGCCAGCCTTCTTCAACGAAAAGGGGCCATCGGGTACACCCGCGGTGTCGTGCATATCCTGAGCCGGGAGAAAATCGAGGAAGCGGCCTGCGAATGCTACAAGGTCATGCAACAGTTCGACAGCGCTCTTCTGCTGAAGTAGCGGCGGAACAGTATTCCGTCGTGTTATTGGGCATTCCCTCAAATTACGAGCCTACCACAGCCCCTTATCAGACCCTGTCAGGTGATAAGCGACCAGGGCAGAGACTGCCAAGGGCGGCAGCAGGGGAAGGCGTACCAGAGCGCGCAAATCGCGATGCACTCCGGCCTGCAGGCATTGCGCGCCGTAGAAACCCGCCGCGGAAAGCTTCGACATACGCAAAAAGCCGCCTTTGAACTGGAGGCCAGTCGCGGCTCTTGATGCGGAGGCCATAACCGCTTGGGGCAGGGCCATGGATCCGCCATAAGCCTCGAGGTAACTCCGGATCAGGCAAAGAAAGGTCGCAACCCCTGGCCAAATGCCCGCCAGATCAGCGGCTCTTCTGAGCTCGTTAAAATCGACCGTTTCAGTGCGCAACAGCGAGGCAACATCGATCATGTCGCACAAACGAAAATAAAAGTGCCGATAGACTCTCTGCAAGGTTGAGATCACCAGACGTTCCTCCGGGGCCGGGACATAAAACTGGCGTCCTCCCACCGCTTTCGCAGTTCGGCGCTCGATGACTCTCCTTGCCATCTTTTCGTGTTCGCCAGTTTGGCCCAAGAACTGGACGTGGATCTCGACCAGTTCCGGAAGGCCGACAACTTTGAAATTCCATTTATTTGCCAGGCGATCTCCCCAGCTACGCGCCACCGGACAAGCACGGAACTCCGCGAGCATAATTTCCTGGACGCGGCGGTGGTCGGCGGTGGTGTAAAGATCGAGGTCGGAACCGAGATCGGGCCAGTGGTCCAGCGACTTGATAACCGCAATCTCGCAACCGTGCGATTCCAGGGCCTGGCAAATTAGCTGCAGGAATCCGACGGCACGCTCGATGCGCGCCCGCTCCGCCGCCAAAGAAGGTGCGCACCTTTCCGCAAACTCATGGTCGCCGAGCGCGGTCGCCGCATTTTGCAGCACGGCAACGGAGCGCATCACCACATGGTTGGAGTTTGCCAGCTCAAGAAATTCCTCCCACTGCGGGCGATTGAGGCCAGCAACATATCGTAAATCGCCGCGGATGTGCTCCAGGTCGGGCTGATGATCGTTGGCACAATGCGCAGGGATCAGTACCCTCGCAAGCGTGTCCATGAGCCGGGCGGGATTAGACTCGGCGTTCACCGTTCCGCTCCTCAAACTGTGACCCCGCTTTGATGTCGGCAGTGCGGCGCCGGTTTTGTCGGATCACTAAATACAGCAAACACCGTAGGAAATTCGGAGCAGCGGATTGGCGTAATCGCCAGTGACATCCGAGTTTGCTGCGTCTGCAACCGCTTCCCGTCGGTAGCCTTGACAACATCTTCGCCACACCGGTCATCGAAGCTACGCATTGAGGGAGCCTTAGAGTGTACGCAACCGCAGTTCTCGTCATCAGCGACCGGTTTGCATCTCCTGACCTTTGTGAGTTCGCGCATGGAGCGCGGGTCCCAACCGGCTGCGTGGAAATCCTGGGCCAGTCTGTCCTCGAGCAAACGGTGGCGCGGCTTCGGCGCGCGGGCGTCCAGGCAATTTCTGTGATCGCGGGGGCAAACCCCGTTCCTGTCCTGCCGGGGCCGGATCTTGAAATCGCCATCGCCGGACGGTCCGTTGACCGCTGGTCGAAGGCGACGCGCACGCTGCAGGAGCACGCTGCACAAGGAGCCGAAGAAGTGTTGGTCATCGGGCTGGGGGCTTACACAGAATGCGATGTCGCTGAGGCTCTCCAGTTTCACCGCACCAAGCGAAACTTTCTGACGCAACTCCAGCACAGCCAGCAACCATTGGACTTCTGGATCGTCAATGCCGCAGCGATTCGTCTGTCAGCGTGCGATTGCACTCTTCCTTTCACCGTGGACAGGACACTCGGTCCGTATGCGTCATATCAGGTGAAGGGCTACGTGAACCAGCTCGCCGACGCTCGTGATCTGCGGCGGCTGGCGGTCGACGTTTTCTTGCGCGTTGCACGATCCGGCCGCGGGGCCAGGAAGTCAGACCGGGAATCTGGATGGACGATGGCGCCAAGCCGCATCGCTCCGCCCGTATCGTGGCGCCCGCTTATCTGGGCCGCTGCGCCAAGTTGGGGCCGGCGGCTGTCGTTGCCCGATTCAGCAACGTCGAACGCAACTGCCACGTGGGTGGAGGCACCGTCATTGACTCGGCCTCCATCCTTGCTTACACGTCCATCGGCAGAGGATTGGACGTATCGCACGCTCTGGTGGACGGGAGTGAGTTCGTGGACCTTAACCGCGACCTGGCGGTAAGGATCGACGATCCCAATCTGATTCGCAGCACGGCGCCTCGCCCATGGGGTGTGTCCCAGGATCAGCGTGAGCGTGGCGAGCCTCTGGACACGAGGATTGCGCAAATCGAGCCTGAATACGCCCAACATCTTTCACGCGCCGCCGTCAGGCTCTCCGTCTTCAAGGGTGAAGTATGAGCGCCAGCCGACCTGTGGTGGTCAAGCAGTTGCCGGAGATCGTTAGCCGTCACCAGGCTCAGGAATTGATCCGCGAAGTAGGGCCATTTCTAAAGGATGACCATCCCTGTCTGGTCTTCGATTTTTCCGGCGTGCGTCATCTGGATAGCGCCGGAATCGAAATGCTGCTGCGGTGCATGGAAGAAGCGGTGAAGCGGAATGGCGACCTCAAACTTGCAGCGATTCCTCCCGCCATCGCTGTCATTCTGAAACTCACGCGCGTCGACTGCCTTTTCGAAATTTTCGACAACCCTGCTGACGCCGTGGAAAGCTTCTCCCGATTTCCACTGTATGCATTCCGGCAAACCAGGGAACCCACGTATCCCAGCGCAGGTGCGGAGGACAACGATTCCGGGGCAACTTCGAGTGAGGGGACGGAGGAACGATGACAACGAAGCTTGATTTGCAGATCAGGATGATCGCGACGTTGCTGACATTGGCTTTGCTGCTCCAACCGGCCGCTTTGGCCGCGGAACCGCCGGCCCCCAACTCCGGCCAGCAGACCGCGGAGGGGTCGCCATCCTCCACCCAGCATGCCGGGAATGAAACGGCTGCACCCGTCCAGCCGCAAAGCGACTGGCTTCCAGACAGTCCGGGTGCGCTGCAGCGGCAATCCAATGTACAACAAGCCGCGCAACCGCCTCAGCAACCACCGCAGAACCCGCTACACGAACCGGTAGGCACGGCCGCGGCGGAGTGGATGCCAGTAACCGGAGTTGCCGCCTCCCGGCCGGCGGGAGCCGCTCTCGCACCCGCGAAACAGCGGCGGGCACGCTCTGTCCTGATTAAAGTCGGCGCCTTGCTGGGAGCTGGCGCTGCGGTCGGTACCGTCATGGCGTTATCCGCTGCCAGCCCCAGCAAACCGCCTGGCAGCCACTGACCGGGGAAAGGAATCATGGCACGAACCGACCCCTGTATCGTCAGTTTTTCTGGGATTGACGGCGCGGGAAAAAGCACGCAGATCGGCGCCATTCACCGCAGACTGAGCGAAGCTGGGCTTAAGGTGCGCTTGCTGGCGTTCTGGGACGACGTTGCCACCCTGGCACGCGCGCGGGAACTCCTCGGCCACGTCCTGTTCAGAGGAGAGCAAGGCGTTGGATCTCCCGGCCGGCCGGTGCTGCGCCGGGACAAGGACGTTCGATCCTGGTATATGACTGCGGCGCGTTTCGTCCTGTATCTCCTGGATGCGCTCAGGCTTTCGGCCGTGGTGGCGAAACTATCAGCGACGCACGACGCCGATATCATTATCTTCGATCGATATCTCTACGACGAACTTGCCAACCTTGATTTGAGCAATCGCCTTTCACGGGCGTATGTTCGGCTGCTGCTGAAGTTCATTCCCCATCCCAAGCTTGCCTGCTTGCTGGACGCAGATTCGGTGCTGGCCCACAAACGCAAGCCCGAATATTGCCTTGATTTCGTCAGGAGCAATCGCGCTTCTTACCTCGCCCTGAGCACATTCGCCGGCGGCATCACCGTGATCCCGCCGCTGGCAGCAGAGGAAGTTACTCGCAGGGTGCTTCAGGAGATAGCCCAGAAACTCCCTGGAAATCCAGGCTTAGTGTCCCGCGATCTTCTCACCAGTAGGTGAGGCTTAGCTTGTCCACATAGACAGTGTACGGGGACTGCTCGTAATTGCCGTCCATCTGATAGTTGACTGTGATGCCATACCAGGAGCTGGGCACTGAGAACGGCGGGAAATAACGATCGATGACGGTCGTCACTCCGTTGAGCGTGATGGAGTGATAGAGAAGCTGATTGTCCGAGGTCCGCTGCACCTGCAGGGTCAGATGGTTCCAGGAATTATCGGTGGGATAGCAGGGGACGCCGGTGGCAACCCAATGCCCATTGACGTTGTCCCAGACGTCAAACTCGTGCCCGCCGGCAATACGGCACTGGTTGCCAAAGGTGAGTCCCATCCCGTTGAAATACTGATTGATGTCAAATTCTACAACCTGCGAGAGCTCGAGGGTTGAACTGTAAAAGTAAACGTCGTAGGTGAAGTTATGCAGGTTCGGAATAATTGTGTGGCCCGTGTCGGGCATACCCTGGGATGAGTAGGCCCCAATGACAGGGTTTGTCCACAGGACATCTGCATAAGGAGTTGTGCCGCCGATATTGAACCTGGTCGCGTTCCCGGAGAGCGAAGGCGAGGTTATTCCCTGGGTCTTCGACCAGGTAACGCCCGGCCCGCAAGACGTGCAGATGGCGTACTCCGGCGGAAATTCGCCATAGGCCGTCCAACCAGCGCTGGCCTGTAGTTGAGTGAACGCATTTCCTTCTACGGTGATGGGGACGTGGGTGAAAGCCGCGCCACCGCAGAAATCCCACTCTTCCACCACGGTGTCGTGGCTTCCCGGGGTTAACGCCAGGCTGGTATTCAGACTCGCCCCGTTCACCACGTAATCCAATTTATTGTTTACGTAAATGCCCATCGACGCGACGCCCTTTGAACAGGTCGAACGTCGTTGCTGTCGCCACGTAGCTCACCGGACTGCCCACCGTGGCGTTGACGGAGGGCGAGGTCACGAATACTCCAGACTGGCTGGTAACGTTGATGGCAATCGGGGTATAGCTCGCTCCGCCGCAGTAATCCCACTCCTCCACCACCGTGTTATAGCTTCCCGGACTGAAGGTCATGCTGGTATTGAGGCTGGTTCCATTGACGACGTACTTCAACTGGTTATCCACGTAGATGCCCATGGACGCAACGCCCTTCGAACAAGTCGTGGTCGTTGCCGTCGCCACATAGTGCACCGGAGAGCCGACGGTGGCGCCGCTGGTGGGACTGGAAACCGTAACCCCTGCAAAGGCTGGAATTGCCACCGCAATCAGAAGGAAGATCGGATAAAATTGCCTCATCTGCGCACACTTCTCCCGGAAGATAGAATTGCTTACTTGAAACTGCGAACTGCTCGATTTGAGGTACAACCGAAGCGGCAACTAACCTCTGGACTTTGTCAAACCAGGGGGCCAGGACCCCGAAATCTCCAAAGCCTCAGGGCAGTGCCTAGAGACTATTACCGTGCTTCCCCCTGGTCAACAAAAATCAGGTGTTCACCTGAGTCAAAAGTTCAACGGTCAGAGGTTTGTTGGATATCGAACCGACGCTGACAACATCGCGCCCTTGCCCGACATCTCAAGTGGGACATGAAATTAGAGGCAGAATCGCAATGATTTACTTAGTGTGGGTGGTACTGCTGGGAATCCTGGCAGGCTGGCTGGCTGGACAGATCACCAAAGGACGAGGCTTTGGCCTGCTTGGAGACCTGGTGGTGGGGGTTATCGGTTCACTGCTGGGCAGCTTTCTGTTCGGGTTGCTCGGCCTGAGCTCCTA
Source organism: uncultured Acidobacteriota bacterium (assembly GCA_963808725.1). Lineage (GTDB taxonomy): Bacteria > Acidobacteriota > Terriglobia > Terriglobales > Acidobacteriaceae > JAHFUA01. Next base: position 199,120 of record CAWEGO010000002.1, read on the forward strand.
CACTTTGCTGGGCCGGCTGGTTGTCTCCGTGGTGGGCGCTATTGTCCTGCTCTGGTTGATCCGTTTGATTAAGAGGGCATAAGCGCCCCGCGCTTCCGTTATCGGCTGGAAGGTGTATTGAGGGTTATCGACTGCGCCGTATATCGGCTGCCATCGAAGTCCGCATGCACCGTGACATCTGCGCCTTCGCGGATGTCCCGGGTGAGCCCGCGAACTGTGGAATCGAAGTTCACTTCATAGCTCTTGTTGTCACGGGGATCGACCACCACCAGCAGCCCGCGGCGAAGATCAAGATATTCGAGACGTCCCCGCAAAAACGAATGCCGTGCCCGGCGAAGCCAGAATCGAGATCTGGCGCACCATCGCTCGGCCGTCGCCGCCTGTTAGGAAGGCTACCGTGACGAGCGTTCCGGGACATAATTCCGCCGGCAACGCGGGCCGATCCCCGCGGAGAATTACAGTGTCGTGAGTCAGGCGCATCCTCCAGGGAATTAGCGATATAGTGTCGCGAAAGGCTAATTCTCCGTTTGCCGGATCGAAGCTTACAACCTGGCCGCTGCTCTGTCCGAGGGCACTGCCGGTGGCCACGCGGACATTGCGAGCGAAGATTTTGGTGCCATCCAGGACGGTGTCGGCGTAGACTCGCTCGCCGCTTTTCAGATCATCCAAAGAGGCCGCCTTCCCGTCGCGGTAAACGTGGGTGCGGTCGTCGAAGGTCACCACCGTGCGTCGTCCTCCAAAAATCTGCAGAACCATACGGTCGCGCAGATGGTCCACCGTGCTGATCGTCCCGCCCAGCAACGTGGCTTTGCCAGCAGGCAGCGCCGGCAAATCGGACAGAGCTCCGGCGTCACTCTTGACGGTTGGTTGCACCGCCTCGCTTGCCGCTTCATTCGCCGCGAAAGCGGACAGCGTCGCAGCCGCTTGGGCATAGGCCAAGCTACCCAAGACCAGCAAGTAAACTGCGCAGCGTCTCACCCACACCTCCACCGTCTACCCGCTGCTTCGATGCCGCCGGTGGACTGAAGGTAGTCTCGAAATCCGGGGTCCAGGCGGCAATTTCCTCCGCCGATGGCAGCACCCAGGGCTGGTTTGGCATCCAAACTCCGACTCAAAACTTGGCAACCCAGGACGGCTGAATGGGAATATCGTGGAAACTCGTGGTCCTTACCGGGCTGATCACAGCTCTGGCGGCTTGGCAACCTCAGACTGCGCGAGCCGGCGACCTGAGAATCACGCTTCCCAGGCGGAGCCAGCCGACGCCAGTGCAGCGCTTGAACCGCGAAGGTGTCGAGGCCATCCGCAAGCATCAGTACGGGAAGGCAAAGGCGCTCTTTTACAAAGCCTACCTCTACGATCCTGGCGACCCTTTTACCCTGAACAACCTGGGATACATCTCCGAGCTCGAAGGGGATGCGGAGAGCGCGCAGAATTTCTATTCTCTCGCTTCTGCTCTGCCCAGCGCAGCTATCGTTGACCGGGCCAGCGCGCCGGGTTTGCGCGGCGAGTCGCTGCAAAGCGCGATCCTTAACGTTCACAACCTCGCTATGCAGATCAATCGGGCGAACATTGAGGCGGTCCGCCTGTTGTCGGATGGCCGTGCTCCGGAAGCTGATCATCTTTTGCAGCGCACCTTGGCCCTCGATCCGCGGAATGGATTTACCCTGAACAACCTCGGGGTGGCCAAGGAATCGGAAGGCGACTTCGAGGCAGCGTTGAAGTACTACACCTCCGCGGCGGATTCCGCCTCTGCCGAAGGCGTGGTCGTGACGCGAAACTCAGTATGGAGAGGAAAGCCTGTTCGCGCGCTGGCCAGCGAGAATGCTAAGAGACTGAACGCGCGTATGCAGGACCTAAGCAATGCTCACGCGAAGGCGGCCGAGCTCAACCTGCAGGGCGTATCTGCCATTAACCGCAACGATTTGCAGGACGCCATTCAGAAGTTCTCGCAGGCCTACAGGCTCGATCCGAACAATGCATTTTCGCTCAACAACCAGGGCTATCTGGCAGAAATCGACGGCGACCTTGAGACCGCGCAGGAGTTTTATCGGAAAGCTCAGAGAGCCACGGAGGCAAACGCTCGAGTCGCGCTCGCCTCTCGCCCCAAGGCCGAGGGCATGGCGCTTACTGCAGTAGCGGACCAGAGTGAGGGCCACGTGGCGGACGCAATCGAGACCGCGAATGCGGCCAGCCGCCGCAGGACAGGCCCGATCCAGCTCAAGCGCCGTGACAATACGCCCGTTCTTGATTCCTCCACCCCTCTCCAACCGTCACAACCTGACCGACGTTGAAGAGCAGCAAGCTTCGTTAGACCTTCAATGTTCCCACCGATTTCCGGCGGTGAATAGTCCGCCTTGCGTCGGGTATCCTACTCAGTGCGTTGCTCTATGTAGTTAATCCTACACAAACCTCCTGGTTCAGGTACGCATGTACCCGCACGGCACGGCTTTTCGCGTTGCGTCAATACAGAAATCACTGTATTTTCCGGTCAGAGATCCAGTAGAAATTTTGAGTGCGCAGAGAGACCTCAGACTTTCGCGACTGTGGACACGATGCGCACTGGAGGTTCTTTTGCCGACTCCTGCGAGCCGCTCCATATCTCACCGGAATCCATCTGCCAGCCAGTTTTGCTTTACGCTCTTATTCATTTTCATCTGCACCTTCGGCGGTTTGTCAGTGCATGCGCAAGTTACAGCCGTGTCGCTGCAGTCCCCGAGTCTCGCGGCCGGCGAGACCGCCGCCCTTACTTCTCCCATTCACGTCGAGGCGACCGCGGAAGCCAGTTCGGCCATTACCGGATACGTCGTGTACGTTGACAGCGAAAATGTATATCGCAATTTCAGTCCCACGCTCGACGCCTGGATCGCGCTCCCTCCCGGCAGTCACGCGCTCTTTGTAAAGGCTTGGGATTCCAACAGCGATCTGGCAACGGCTACCTATCAAATCAACATCACCGGCTCTGCTCCCCCTAGTCCGCCGGCGTACGCCAGCCAGATTCTGAATATCAGCCAAGGTGTATGGACCGTGGATAACAACCCCAGCGTCGGCGGAGACTGCAACGACGGAAGCCTCGGCGCTCTCGCCCGCAGGTCGGATCTGATTACCAACAATCTGCCGGCCTTTGCGGCATCAGAGAACAGCACGAGCGCAATTCGGACGGAAGCCGCATTTCGCGTGGTTCCCAGGCCGCGATACGGAGGCTTTGCGCCGCTTGTATCCGGCCAGCTTTTCGTCGTGAACAGCCATTGCACCTACGATGACAGCCTTTTCTATTGGAAGACAGATACAGATCCCTCCGCCATTGCCGGCGCCACAAATTTTCTTTGGGAGTTCTCGTTCTACGTTCCGGCCACCACGGAAACCACCACGGTGCAAGCCCTGGAATCTGACCTGTTTCAGGCGGTCGAGCTCAGTGATGGCGTGCACGAATTCATGTTTGGATCGCAGTGCAACTATGCCACCAATCAATGGCAGTTTTGGCTCCCTCAGAATGATTCCCTCACTTGGGTCGACGCAGGCCTCTCGCCTTGCCGTTTCTCCACCGGTGCGTGGCACCACGCAACCTATTTCCTGCAGCGCGTAACCCCAACGGGATACCAGGAGATTCCGGCGAGCTTCAGTCCTTCCGCCGATACCAACACTTCCGTGCGATTCGGAACCCTGACCATCGATGGTGAGACGGCGTATCTGGGCGGTCTCGCCTCGTCGACCATTCCCAACCCGGCGTGGTCGCCCGTTCTGGGAGTGCAGCACCAGTTGGACAGCGCGGCCTCTGGCGTGACCATCGAGGAATATGTAATCGGAGAGTCTCTGACCTATTGGTGACGCGAACGTTCAGTCCCCCAGAAACCGCGTGGAAAGTCCATGCATTGCCGGCCGCAGGGAAGGGTGGCGCCAGCGATCCAGCAGGCCAGCCGAGGCGCCGAGGGTCTGCCTGCGCTTCACCAATTCGAACCACCGCAGATAGTGACGAACGACGTTGGGCATTGTCATCCGCAACGCCGCCACGTAATTCTGCTCTGCCGCTCGACGCTGCTCCTCCGGGAACTCCAACAATGCAATTAATTGGCGGGCGAGATCGGCCGGGTCTCCGGTCTCGTAAAAACTGATCGCCATGTTTTCGTCCGCCGCCATGCTCCGGAAATCAGCGAGGTCGGCGGAGACGATGGGGACTCCGTATTCGCACGCCTGATGCGCCGGACCGCTGGATCCGGTCGCGGAACTATAGGGCAGAACCACAATGCTGGCGGTGCGGAAAAGCTCCGGCACCGCGTCCTCGGGCACATAGCCGCGAAACTCGATCCGCGGATTCCCCTTCTGCGATTCCCGTATCGATTCCCAGTAGCCGGGTTTGGTATGGTGATTGGCCCCCGCGACGATCAAGCGCGCGGTTGGGACGCGGCGCACCACCGTGGGAAAAGCTTCCATGAGCGTTTCCAGCCGCTTGTAAGTCCCCCAGTGGCCGATGGCCAGGATGCGATGGTCAGGATTGCCGCGCTGCGCAAAATCGGGCGGGCTGGGACGCCGCGCGAAAGTGCCATGCGTACCCAAAAGAACGTTGTGAGCCGAGTATTTCGCCATCAGGGTGCGCCGGTAACTGGGCAACAACACCGAAACTGAGTTGGCTTTGAGCAGCGTTCTGGTCGCAACATCGCTTCCCAGGCGGAACATCTTTTCTTGCCGAACCCCTGCGCCGGCAAAATCGACGTGCTCCAGGATATGGTGCAGCGTAACGTGCGTGTAGTATCCCATCGCACGCGTAAGGGCGGGGGCACAGAGCCCGGTGAAGGCGGCAACCGGATGTTCCTGGGTTGCGAAGGTGGAATAAACCAGGTTGAACCAGACTACATCCGGCCGCAACCTGCGCACGGTCCTGAGCAGATTGATAGGGGTCCCCAGGCTGTTGGATTGCCAGCACCGTACCACGTGGAAACCGGGCAGCTCCTCTTGCCGGGTACGGCTGAGCGGTTGGCCAGTCTCGTCCGTGGCCCAGGCATAGTCGGTGAGCTGGTCGGCCAGAATGGTCAGATTCACCAGCGGATTGTGCTGCAGTTCACGCGCGATATGAAAGCCGTATTCATTCAACTGCCGCCCGCTGGGAGGAAACGCCGTAACCAGACAGATGTTCATTGGGACCCGGCTCTAAAACAGGCTGATGCGAACGAACGGCCGGAGCTGCTCGCTGTGGCCGCCGGTGAAATTAAAGAAATCCTCCTGCTGCATGCCCGCGGCAAAACGTATGGGATAACGAACCGAGACACGCTGGCCGTCTTGGGTGAACTGGCGCCCTACCGGCATCGCGTAAGAAACATTGAATCCACTCTGAACCGCGTCATAAGCATGAAATCCCATATTTCGAGAGTAGGCGGCCGACGCCTCCACGGCCCAGTTGCGTGCGGGAGCGAACTCGATGCTACCGGCAGGACGAAACGCTTGTGCGATGCCGAACTGCGTCTCCTCGATCCGCCACGACCGCAAGTATTCACCTATGGTGCGCACGCGAAACCGGGCAGAAATCTGCCGCTCGATTCCGGCGTAGGTGGAGGTGTAGTAAAACTCGCGGATCACAGGACGGAACTGTTCATCGCGCGCCCCCCAGCCGGTGACAAACGCGGTTTTGCCCCACGGCCTGCCCACCCGGAATTCAACATTGCCGACCAGGTCCCGAGAATGTTCATTACTTTCCGTGAAGGGGCCGGCTTCCCGGATGGCATATCCTCGCACGGCAACCCAATTAAAGAATGAACTCGTGGACATATATAGGAATTGACGGAAGAGATTCTGATTCATGTCGATGGGATCCGCCGAATCTCGCCGGACCGTCCTCTGAATCCCCGGGCTGAAGGTAAACACATTGTTGCCCAGACGAAGCATCGGATTCATCGCGATGTTAAAGGTATAGTCCGTGGTGTCCCGATTGACGATGGCATCGGCGCTGGGCAGCGAAATTTCGCCCCGAGCATTACGCACCTGAAAGAAGCCGCTGACATCGGGTACGCCATTGAAGTTCAGGTGATATGCCCCCGTCCACTGCGTCTCAATAGACGACCGAGGCAAGGGCAAAGCGCCCGCGGGGGCGCCCAACAACTGTGCGTCCAGCTTATAGACCGTCGTATCCTCGAAGATGGGAGCGACGGAAAAATCGGAGAGGAAGCTTACCGTGCGATTGATTCTCAAACCCTCGTCGCCTGCGGTGCGCAGCATTGCCTGCTCAGCGGTAAGATCCTCGCCCGCTGCGCTCGCGGCTTGAGCAAAGGCAGTCAGCGATTGCGCGCCGCGATGCTCCTGTTGCAATAAGCTCGCCTTCGCCAGAAGATACTGGTAGCTCGGTTCGGAGTCGGCCTGGTTGTGACTGATCAACGCCAGTTGTCCCTCGGCCCTGGGCGTGTCTCCCAAAGCCAGGTAAGTATTCGCTAGACCGAGCCTCACCTCGCTTTCCGGAGCGCCAGCCGCCAGAGCACGCTGAAAATAAGTTTCCGCTAGTTGATAGTCATGCAGGCCGAGGAACAAGTCGGCCGCCTGTATCAACTGGTGGCCGGTTGGCGGCAGCGTGCGTCCCGATGCGGCTTCCATCAAAGCCAAGGCAATCTGATGCCGCGCCTCATCGTCCTCGCCTTTGTTCACCATGATCCGCGCCGCAGCCAGACGCACAGCAAAGCGGTCGCTATCCGGCGCCAGCAGCGCCCGTTCCAGCCGCTGCATGGCCGCAGCGCGTTCCCCGATCAGGCTCAGCGCCTCCGCAGTAGAAAGAAATACTGTGTCCGGTCCGGTGTTTTCCGCGAGCTGAACGTACTGCAGTGTCCGAGCTTGGTCGCCCAGTTGGGCATAGCACCGAGCGAACTGAGCATAGATCGCGCCGTTCTTGGGCGAGAGCTTGTCCGCCGATTGCAGTTCGCTGATCGCGTCATTGTACTGACGGAGGTCGTACAGCACCCCGGCGAGCGCCAGGTGCAGCTTGCCGTCGTTCGGCGCACTCTTCAAGGCCAGGCGATACTCGTCGACAGCTTGCTTCAGCATTCCCTCATCGCTGTAGGCCGTCCCCCGGATCAGATGTAAAGCCATGGAGTCACCCAGCCGCTGTTCCGCAAGCTTTGCTTGCTGCAAGGCCGCGCGCGGCCGGTGCAAATCGAGGCTGGCATACGCCAGCCCGAGGTGGGCCTCGCCATCGGTGGGATCGAGCTTGAGGGCGGCTTCGAAATCCGCGGCTGCAGTGGGCTGGCGGAGGTCATGCCGCACGAACCCGCGATTCACATACGCGGTCACTACCTTGGGATCGCGATCCAACGCGCGCGTGAACGCTGCTTGCGCTTGCTCAAGATCACCGGCGTGTTTGTAAACATATCCCGCCAAAAGCGGCAGGTCGGGCTCTTTGGGCAAACGGTCTTCGTAGCGTGACGTCAACTGCAACAATTCGTCATAGCGCTCCAGATGAAGCAGGTCGTACCCGAGGTAAATAACCACATCACGATCCATGGGAAGCTTCTTGATCGCTTCCTGTGCCACGTTTGCCGATTCCTGATACTTCCCCGTCCAGGTCAGGTATCGCTCTTTCTCTCTCAGTACCAGCGGCTCTTGCTGCATTTCGTCCGTAGCGCGAGCCAACCACTGCGCGGCCACAGGAAACTGGTGGGCCTCGATCGCGGCATTCATGCCTCCAGCAACGATCAGGCCATTCTTGGGAGCGAGGCTGTATCCCTTTTGATATTCTGCTTGAGCCTTGGTGAACTCGCGGCGCGCGGTGTACATGTCCCCCAGGGCTAGATGGGGTACATACAGCTTCGGGTATGCCGCCGCGAGCCGGCGAAGGTATTTCTCCGCGTCCTGATCGCGCCCCATCTCCCGCGACTCCGATCCCAGTGAGGTGAGGGCCAGCCGGTTCACAGGATCGATGGCAAGTACTTTCTTGTACGCGCTAATCGCTTCCTCGCCGTGACCCATTCTTGCCAGCACGTCGCCACTTAGTTGCAGGGCATTTGGATCCTTGGCATTCAATGCGAGGGCTTCGTTGACATCGGCAAGAGCGCTTTCAGTTTCTCCGGCATGCAGCTTGATGAGAGCCCGGAGGCGAAGATAATCCTCTCGGCCATATCCCTGAATGTCCAGATTGCCGATCTCGGATTGCGCAATCCGGAGTTGCTCCTGAGCGGCCGGCTCGGCGTGCAAGCGCTGATCAAGCTCCACCAGATTCATGCGAAGCTGGATCCCATAGAGAGGTCCCTCCGGAGGAGCCTCCGGCAGCTTGCTCAGCGCGGCGGTGTATTCTTCGACAGCGTCCTGATCACGCTCTTCGACTCGTGCCACCTCCCCACGAACCGCATGCAAGCGATAGTTGTCCGCATCCAGCGCCGCCGCGCGTTGGAGAAAATCTTTCGCGGCATCCGTCGCGCCGACGCTCACCTGCGCCTGGGCAGCCGAGAGCTGCAAATTCAAGTCCCGTGGAGCCGCCTCGGCAGCCCGCGCATACAGCTTGGCGGCTTCCTCTGGTTTGCCGGCCAGTTGATAGGTGTAAGCCAGTTCCGCTTTCATATCCGGACTGCCACCGCGAACCGCTTTCAGCGCGGCGATGGCGGCGGGATAGTTTCCTGTTTCCCGATAAAATCCGGCGAGAGACCGCAGAACCTCAGGGTTGTTAGGAGCGCTCCGCTTCGCCATCTCCAAATAGTGGCTCGCTTGCTCGAACTGTTTCAGGCGCTGATGGTCAAGCGCCAACAGCAGCTCCGAGCGAGCCTCAGGGCGGAGCTGCTCGGCCCGTTGCAGCGGAGCAAGCGCTTGTTGGTATTGTCCCGACTGCAGCAGGATCTCGCCCAGCAACAGCCAGTCGTCGGTGCGCCGCGGATCGGCCGCCAGTACGCGGGTCAGCAGACCCTGAGCCTCATCTCTTCGGCCCATGGTTTTATAAGTCTGGGCCAGGCCTGACAAACCCTCGAGAGAAGAAGGATTCAAGCGCAACGCGTGATTGTAGGCATCCACGGAGAGCTGCGATTTGACGGCCAGCCGCGCCGCATATCCCAGCAGCAACCATAGCTGAGGCTCGTTTGGTGAGGACTGCGCCGCGCGCTGCGCATAGTCGACCGCGGCGGAGTAGTTGCGGTTTCGTATGGCCTCTTCGGCCGCATGTGCCAGGCGCGCGTTCTGAATGTTTGAGCCCCAGCCCAGCCCTTTTTCAGCCGATTGCGGCCGCGATTCCTGGGCTTGCGGCGGCTGGCTTGCATCCGACCCCACCTTGTACGTCTGGCCGTGACTCGAGCCGCACATTGCAAACGCGAGCACAGCCGAAGCCAACAATGCCTTCAAATCAAGGTGGGAGTTCAAGGCGCCTCCGCCAACCTTCTACTGGATTTGCGCCAGTTCGATTCGGAGCGTCCTCCGGAGGTTGGCTGGCCTGTTTCCCAAGCAACCCAGTCGGGCAACGCACAATCCAAGCTGCCGACCGGAGGAAACTGTGCCAAGGCTTGAGCTTGTCGAACGCGCCGGGCGGCCCATCCCCCTCGGCCTGATCTTCTTAGGGGCCTTCCTGATTCATGCGCCCCTCCTGCTCATGAAGCTTCCCCTCAAGTCCTACGACGCGAATTTCCACATTTTCTTTGCGTCACATTATGCCCACCACTGGTTTGACCCTTGGAACCCGAAGTGGTACGCCGGTTTTTCCCAAATGACATACCCGCCGCTTCCTCAGCAGTGGATCGCGCTGATTTCGCGCCTGATCGGCCTCGACATGGCGTACATGCTGGTGCAATTCATCGCCATTCTCTTGCTGGCGCTTGGGGTGTACCGCTTTGCCGAGTTGTGGGTTGACCGGCGCGCGGCCACGTATGCTGCTCTGGCCAGCGTGCTGCTGGGGTCGGAATCGTTCCTCATCTACTCCGCCGGCCAATTGTCGACGACCTTTGCGGCGCCTCTCTACCTGAACGCTCTGCCCTACCTTTACGAGTGGATACGCTGGCGCAATTGGCGATCGCTCCTGAAGGGTTCAGCGTTGGCCGTGGCTGCGGCCGCGGCCCACCATGCCACGCTGCTGTTCGGATCGTTTCTGTTCGCAATTCCCGTACTTGCGCTGGCACTTATCGATGTCCGCGACAGCCGGCGGGCTGGTGTGGCTAGCTGCCTGGGCCGGACGTTCTTCGTGGTCGCGCTCGTCGGGGCAATGATCGCGGTGGTGCTGCTGCCGTTTTGGATCGCACTTGTCAACTATCCAGTCACTCAAGTGCCCATTCCGCACCCCAGCCGCGCGAATTACATCTTGAGTCCTCAGTGGGGACTGAATTATTTCCTGGTGCCTTACGGAGCCTTAATTCTGGCTCTGCCGTTCATCCTGTTGCGCGGTTCTTCCGTCCGTCGCTTGCGCCCGCTTCTGCTGGGTTTCTGGGTTGCTTTCCTGTTGGGGCTGGGGGGCACAACTCCTGTCGCCAGATTACTTCTCGGTCGCGCGTTTGAAGTGCTCACCATGGAGCGCTTCAGTTATTGGGCGACACTGCTTGCTCTGCCGTTCGTGGGATTGTTGGCCAAGGAACTCATCGACCGCTTCCAGTGGCGAGCCGTGACGGGCCTGACGGTGGCCGCGGGCTTGAGCTGCGCCGTGGCCGTGGCATGGGCGACTTACCGGCCGGCAGATGCCGAGGATTTCAAAGTGGACGCGGTGGCCGCCTGGCTGAATCGCGATGGCCATGACCAATACCGCTACATCACGCTGGGCTTTGGCAACAAGATTTCGCGACTGGCCATCCTGACCGACGCCAGCTCGGTCGATGGCGAATGGAACTCCGGCCGCATGTTGCCGGAGCTGACCGAACACGGCGCCGGTACCCTGACCAGTTCCAAGTATTTCGGCAAGTCCGGCTTGGACGCTCTGAGCGCCATGCTGCGGCACGCCGACCGTTACGGACTGAAATGGGTGTTTCTCAAAGACCCTTACTACGAACCGCTGCTTGTGTTCGCGGGCTGGCGCAGGGTGGATGACCTGCAGGATCGCACCATCACAGTCTGGAGCAAGGACGATGTGCCTCCGGCTACACCCATAAGCTGGCTTCCCGAGCCTCCGCAGTGGCAAGGGGAACTGTGGGGCATCCTGCCCATTGGGAGTAGCCTCCTGGCCATGCTATTGGTCCTTATTCCGAATCGACGCTTGGCCGAGGACGGAGTTACCGACCGCTCCGCGCCGGATGAAGATCTCGCACTCGGGAGGCTGATCTCGTGAAAAGCGGGCGTCTTCTGGCACTCCTGATTGTGGCCGCGACGGTGGTTCTCATCATCGCCGGCGTCGTGAGGCCGAATCGGTGGGACACGTCGGTATCCAATGGCAAGTCCCGGCTGCTCGGCTCTTCCTCGTCGCCTCAGAACGCGCTGACCAACCTGCTGCAAGCTATCGGCCAGCGCGACTGGAAGGCGGCATACGCCAGCCTCGCCAACCAAGGAGAATTCTCCGAAGCGGAGTTCATGCACGACCTCACCGGAAACAATGACAGCCTTCGCGCCAACGCCACCCTTGACGGCTTCGAGGTCAAGCCACTCCGCATCTCTTCCGATGAAGCCAGGATTCGCGCCAACCTGCGCTGGTCGACCGTGCTGGGGACGTTCCAAGATACCCGCGACCTGCGCGTGGTCAGGAGCGGCGACGGTTGGCAGGTGGCCTGGCCCATCGTCAAAGAAGCCAAGGTGCCTCCGCAAGTGATTCCGGTGAACTACTTGCGCTGGGATGTGATCTACCGAGGACCCGAGGATGACTGGGGAGCACAGGATGTGGAGTCGCCCCACGTACGTATCGTGGCCATGCACCCTGTAGACCGAGGTGGCGGGGTCGCCGTCATGGGCGAACTGCTGAACGAGGATATCGTCCCAGCCTTTGTGACTGTGAAAGCCGCTCTGCTGGCGAGCAACGGAACTGCGATCGCGGCCGAAGACAGCTTTGACAAAATTTCTCACGTGCTGCTGCCCAAGCAGGTTTCGCCTTTCCGCATTGATTTTCCTGACGTTCGACTATCGCAGGTGGATAGCGTCCGTATCCAACCTTCATCCACTTTGGTCCCGGCCTCGGCCGATCCGGTGGTCGAGATCGAATCCCAACGCCTGACGCCGCTCCCGGAGCCCTCGCTGACCGGCGAACTGGTCAATCAGAGCGGGCAGATAGTCAACGTAGCTCACGTCATCGGTACGTTTTATGACCGCAGCGGACAGATTGTCTGGGTCGCCGACCAGTATCCCGATCGCGCCTTGCTGCCGCAGACGCCGGTGCCGTTCTCGATCTCACTTCCGGCGGACCTGTCTCCAAAGGTTGGCAGCTTCCGCGCGGTGGTCAGCACCTATAGTGCGAGCCGGTTCCAATGAGATACGGAATCACATTCTTGAGCGGGTTGCTGGTATTGATTGCCCTCACTTCCTTTGCGCTGGCTCAAATGCCAGAGTTCCGCTTGCCCGAAAAGGTTGAAGCGGGAAGCGCTTTTGCCGCTTCCACTGCCGGGTCTGGCCCCGCGATCCTATACATCGTCGGCCCAGGAGGCGTAATCCGGCGCAACGTGCAATTGGGAGAGACGATCTCTTTCGGCGCCGACGATCTCCACAACGCCGGCCATTACCTGGCGTTCCTGGCTGCAGGATCGTTCCTCGATACCAAGCAGTTTGATGTCGTGGCCTCCCATCCCGCAGCCTTGAGCTTCTTTGCCAAGCCCTCGCGGCTCCCCGTGAACCAGAACGCAGGGATTAGCGGCGTCGCGTATGTCTTTGATGTCTTCCACAATCTTGTTCTCGATCCGCAGGAGGTGTCCTTTGTGCTCTCGGGGACGACGGGCTCTTCCGAATCGCGCACGGTAACCACCAGGAATGGCGTGGCCTGGATCAAGATGAATTCCGCTGCGAAAGCAGGCACCGCGCAGTTCCAGGCCAGTATTGGGAGCATTCGCGAGCGGCGAGTGGTTCAGCAAGTCGCGGGCGACCCCTGCTCGGTGAGGATGAGCGCTCGTGAATCCGGCCCGAGAATCTTGCTCGAAACCGAACCCGTTCGCGACTGCAGCGGTAACCCTGTTCCCGATGGCACGGTTGTTAGCTTCACCGAAACCTATGGCGACGGCCAAGCGACCGTCGACGTGCCTCTCAAGCGCGGCATCGCGCGGACGGAGATGCCGGCTCACCGCGGCGCCGTCATTTCAGCTGCGATCGGGGTGGTGATGGGAAATGAGATTCGCTGGAGCGGGGGCCAATGATGATGACGCTCAGGTCGGCTCCGACACTGCTGCTCATCCTGGTGGCGCTCCTGCTCCCGTGCCCGGCGCAGACAAAGCTGCCAGTCACGTCCGGCGATTCAGCGGGACCGCGGGCACTGGAGGAGCAGACTCGCGCGTCCGTGGTTCGCGATTATCTACAGGCCTGGCAGAGCCTGCAAAAGGCACTTTCCGAAAATCAGCCTGACGTGCTTGCCGAGTACTTTGTCGGCATAGCGAAAGATGAACTCGCGGAGACCGTTCGCCAGCAACAGAGCCTCGGAATCCATTCCAGCTACCGCGACCAGACTCATGATCTTGAAATTGTGTTTTATTCGCCGGACGGGCTGTCAATTCAACTCTTGGACAAGGCTGCATACCGGTTGGAGATTCAGGACCACGGGCGCGTCGTGGGTAGCCAGCAGGTGCGGTCGCGTTACGTCGCCGTGCTGACTCCGACCGAAACCAAGTGGAAGGTGCGCATTCTTCAGGCGGAGCCTCAATGATGCCGGGGCATGGTATCGGCGCAAGGCCAGACTCGGCACCAGGCGGCAAGTTACAAGCGGGCCGAACAAAATGTATCCCAGGAGCAGTTGAATGATCTCGGTCGTCATCCCCATCTACAACGAAGAAGAAATCATACCGATCCTGCACGATGCGCTCACTGCTGCCATGCGGCAGGTAAACGACAAGTGGGAGGTCGTCTACGTCAACGATGGCTCGAAGGATTCCTCGCTGGATCTGCTGCGGGAACTTCAATCCGTCGATCCCCACATCGTGGTCGTGGATCTCTCGCGCAACTGGGGTCACATGGGGGCATTCCATGCCGGCCTGCAAACCGCGCGCGGCGACGCCATCGTGCTCATGGACGGCGATCTCCAGGATCCGCCGGAAGTAGTTCCCCAACTGGTGGCGGCATGGCGCGGCGGAGCGCAGGTGGTCACCGCGGTCAGAAGAAGCCGGCAAGAACGCAGCGCCGCTTTGGCCCTGCTCTTTGCGCTTTTCTATCGCGTTCTGGGAGTGATCTCGGACTATCCCATTCCACTCAACGCAGGCATTTTCGGCCTGCTGGACCGGCAGGCCGTCGACTCGATCAATGGCCTGCGCGAGGGGAATCGCTATCTCCCCGGCCTGCGGGCGTGGGTCGGATACCGCACCGCGACGGTTTACTACGACCGGCAGGGCCGCGTCGGCGGCCAGGGCAAGCTCACCTTCCTGAGCCGTATCAAATATGCCGTGGACGCCATTACCAGCTTCAGTTACAAGCCTCTCCGGCTAACGTTCGTTCTGGCGGCGCTCGGATTCTTCGCGGCCGCGGTGCTGGGGATCTCCGCGTTGATCTCTCACAACAATGCGATGGTGTACGGCTTATCTGGCGTGATGTGTTTGATGAGCAGTCTTCCGCTTCTCTGTGTGGGAATCCTCGGGGAGTACGTAGGGCGGGTCTATGACGAAGTCAGGCAGCGGCCGCTCTCGATCATCAACCGCGTCTACCGCACCGACGCCGTGTTCAGCTCCCCCCACCTGGATGCGGACCGTCTAGCCCGCAGCCTCAAAGACGGCGACCTGGAGAAGTTATTTCCCGCGGCGTAAAGCTACCGAGAAGGCGCGCCACACTTCGCCAGCCCGCGTTCAATCGCAGTGCCCTCTTCGTAATCGTTCCAAGTAGCAATCAGCAGGAAGGGGAGCGGGCGGTCCGCTGTGTAGTAATCCCGGGAGAGTCTCATGGTATCGGCCAAGGTCCGGCCACAGCGCTGCGACATGTATCGCCCCAGGCTCCACGACGCCTTTTTGTCATCGAAGCCCGGCCACGCTGCGCCCACGGCGATCTTGTCGGAGTACTTCATCTGCATGGTCCGGTAGAAGTCGCGCAGATAATCCTCGCCCCAATTGCTTCCATCGGCCGTCCACCCTTTACTTCCAGGGTTGACCCACGCATAGAAACCGTCAAACGCTGTCGCCGGCGAATCCGGTCTGTATTCAGAGAGCAACAGAGGCGGCGGGTTCCACTTGCTGGTTTCCGCGCGCACGCGCTTCCAGTCGGTGTGTCCGCCTTTGGGAAAAATGAAAATCACCGGCCGCCCCTGGTACATAAGGTAGGCCTCGCGGCTGGGAGTTCCCGGCGCGAGATATTGTTTCCGGAACTTGTCGAAAGCGACCAGCGCATCCTCGGTCGCCTGTTCCCCTCCCTGGTCGGTTTCGTCATACATCATGGCGACAGTGAAGTTCTGCTCGGCGGCGATCGCGCTAACCAGAGCATAGGCCTTATCCAGAAACGGTTCCCGATCTCCATACCAATCCACGACGAATCCGGAAATCCCCAGGCTTTTCGCCTGTTCGATCTGTTTCCTGATCACTACTGGGTCTTGGGAGGAATATCCCACGTTGATGTGCTGGGGATGG
Organism: uncultured Acidobacteriota bacterium; assembly: GCA_963808725.1. GTDB lineage: Bacteria > Acidobacteriota > Terriglobia > Terriglobales > Acidobacteriaceae > JAHFUA01. The sequence continues at coordinate 214,713 of CAWEGO010000002.1, forward strand.
CCGAACCACGGTTCATAGACGGCAAGAATGCGTGGCGCTGCGGGCGGCGCCGGGGCATTTTCGCGAAGTGTTCGTCCCAAATTCGTCTGGGAGCACCCCTGCAGCAGGATCAGAGCCAGGGTTGCGAGACTCAGTCGGAACGGGTGCGCCATGGATTACCCGTCGATTTAGAAGCCTCCGAGGGGAACCGGGTTGTAGTCAAAAGCTCTTCTCTCGGCTCGCATCGGAAAGCTTTGTCCCGGCGGCGAGCAGCCAAGCGCTGGCTTTCCGCATCAGAACTACATCCCGCTGTAAGCCCTCAGCGCGGATACGGAGACAAGCAGCACCAAGGCAACACGACCTCTCAACCAGGTGGCTGGGACCTGAAAGCATGAGCACCCAACTCGAGTCTGCGATCAAAACGCCTCGCGATCGTGTTCTAAACGGGAGCGTCGTGATGCTCGCAGGGCTGGGGCTGGTGACCGCAATTAACTTTGCTTATAACATTGCGGTAGCCCGATTTCTGGGTCCCACCGCCTTCGGCGACACCACCGCCGTTTACACCCTGCTGATTCTCAGCTCGGCGGTCACGCTTTCATTCCAGATCCTCACCGCCAAAATCGTGGCACGAGAGCGATCGCCGCAAGCGCAGAACGTTGTCTACCGGGGATTCCATTTGCGCGGCTGGGCTGCCGGCATTGCGGTGGGATTGCTTCTGTTGTCCTTTCGCCATGCAGTGACGGACTATCTCAACCTTGCGGACCCGACCCTGGTGGTGCTGCTTGCTATTGGCACGGCATTCTACGTCCCACTAGGAGCGAGGCGGGGCTGTATCCAGGGCATTTGCAATTTCCGCCGGCTCGCCCTCAATCTGGTTCTGGAGGCAGTGGTACGGCTGGGCGGATCTGTCCTGCTGGTCCTGCTGGGACTGGGCGTTCGGGGCGTGATCGCCGCGAACGCCGCCGCCATTGTAATTGCATATCTTTTCGCCAGTCCGAGGCTGTCGGCCGCGGCTGCTTCCCAGGCCGATGTGCCCATCGCTTTTCGCGAAGGTCTGCAAGCCGCCGTTTTCTTCGCCGGACAGGTGGTCATCAATAACTGCGATATCGTGGTCGTCAAGCACTTCTTCCCTACGGAATCAGCCGGGGTCTACGCCGCGGTAGCTATGGTCGGACGGGTGGTGTTCGCGTTTTCCTGGGCCATCGTCAGCAGTATGTTTCCCATCTCCGCAGAGACTCGCAGCCGCAAGCAGGAGGACCGCGGGGTTCTCGGGATTCCGCTGCTTCTCGTACTCGCCGTCTGTTTGGTGTTCGCGCTGGGTCTGTGGGTGGCGCCAGGACGACTCTGGGCGGATCTCTTTGGCCCTCAATTCGTAAGCGCCGGCGGTGGTAGCCTCCGTTCTCTCATGGTGCTGTATGCCGTATCCACGGGTGTGTACGCGCTCAGTGTGGTGCTCATCGCGTACGAGATGTCGCGCAAGATTGCCAATACCGGATGGGTGCAACTGGTAATCGGTGGCGCAGTGATGGCGGGCATCTACCTGTTCCACTCATCTCTCGCCCAGGTGATCTGGGTACAACTGGCGATGATGTTGTTCTTGCTGTTCTGCGTGGCAACCCCGTTTCTGATCGCTCGCGCCGGCGGAGCCAACTGCCTGCCCATCCCCGTCTCGGGCCCGATTGCCCTCCGCCGCCGGGTTCCCGAGGACGAGGTGATCGCGGAATTTCTGAGGAATGACTTCCAGTGCCCGGAATTCCACGAGTACCAGGACGCTGTAGCCAGACTCGTGACCAGTCCTGACCTTGCCGACCCGGATGAGAATGCCGTGCGCCGCGCCCTGTTGTTCATTCGCCATGCGGCGTTGTGGAGAGAGATCCCTAAAGGAACCGAGTGGTTCGAAGCCGAAATCCGATACTCCGATCTGCATCGCATACGGGTTTTTCCGCGTGCGCACTGGCGAAAGCTTGCGCTGGGAGACTTTGCGATCACCCAGGTTGCCCAACGGATCGCGGACGAGCGCTGTCGTGAGCTTGCCGCTCAAACCTTCCTGGCCAAGATAGAGGATCTGCGTGATCACCTGGCGCAAAACGTTGACGCTGGCGCGGTCCTTATCATCGGGCTGAATGAGAGCGGCCCGTTTACCATTCTGGACGGCAATCACCGGCTGCTCGCGGCGATGCTCGCTTCCCCGGAAGCGGTAGGCCAGCTCCGGTTCTTTTGCGGGTTGTCTCCCAGAATGACTCAGTGCTGCTGGTTCCAGACGAACGTAGCGACCCTGGTGCGGTATGGGACGAACTTGCTTCGGAACGTCGTACACGACCCCGAAGAGACGCTGGTTCAACTGCTACAAAGATCGTGGCCGCACGCAGAACCGGCTGCGGTGTCTGTTCCGGAGAAGCTGCAGATGTGACCTACAGGGCTTTTCGCCGCTAACTACGGAGCACATCGGATTGGCGGCCTGACCGCGCGTGAGTAAGGTAACTACGGTGGTTTGGAGGTGATGACAATGCGATTAGCTTGGGCGATTGTTGCGGTTTTTCTCATTCTGTGGCTGGTGGGCTTCATGCTCCACGTAGCCGGGAGTCTGATCCATTTGCTGCTGTTGGCTGCATTGGCCGTATTTATCATTGACCTGATAAGCGGCCGCCGCCACGCGGCCTGACAAATTGGTGGGCATGAACAAAATGCGCACGGGACGGAACAGCAAGCAGGAGTTGCTGATTACCTCCGATGGGGACGGCAACCGGAGTCGCGAGAAGTCGGCGGTAAAAGACAATCCGGTTCGGAGGGGACGACGGCACAAGATTAGCGTGAGGCTCATGCCGCCGAAGGGATTGCCGCCCCTTAATGTCTACGCCAGGTCGGGATACTATGCACCCTCGCGATAAGCTGTATTCCGTGGTTTTGCTGCTGGGTTTGGGTCTGACCTCGGTTGCTGTCGCTCAGAATCCGCCGCCGCCTCCCAATCAACCCAGCGATACCGTGCAGGTGCCCCCAAGCCAGGCGCAGCAGAGCGTGGAGCAGGAGGCAAACGGTACCTTCACGTTCAAGAAGCAAGTCGAGGAAGTCGTACTGCATGCCACGGTAGTGGACCAGAATCAACACCTGATTACCGGCTTGCGGCAAAGCGATTTTGTGGTGTTTGAAGACGGCAAGCCGATGCCCATCACTTCCTTCCACCGGGAAGACGTCCCGGTGGCAATCGGAATCGTGATCGACAACTCTGGCTCCATGCGCGATAAGCGCCAGAAAGTGAACGAGGCGGCCGTCAACCTGGTGCGGGCCAGCAATCCCCAGGATGAGCTGTTCGTCGTCAACTTCAATGATGAGCTCTATCTCGACCAGGACTTCACCTCCAATGTCGATCAGTTGAAAGAAGGGTTGAACCACATCGAGTCGCGCGGCGGGACGGCGCTCTACGACGCGATGGTCGCATCCGCCAACCACCTGGCCCGGGCGGCGCGCCTGGACAAGAAAATCCTGCTGCTGGTAACCGACGGCGTGGATAACGCCAGCCGGGAGTCGCTGGATCAGTGCGTGCGCACTCTGCAGGGCCTGAACGGGCCCACCGTGTACAGCATCGGCATTCTGGGCGACAACCGCGACGCTCCCCGCGCCCAGCGCGCGCTAACAGCGCTCGCCTTCCAGACCGGCGGCGTAGCTTTCTTCCCCAAGGACCTCAGTGAGGTGGACAACATCACCCGCCAGGTGGCGCACGACATCCGCAGCCAGTACACCATCGGCTACAAGCCCACCGACCCGAACCGGCCGGGATACCGCAGGGTGCGCGTCGAGGCCCGCGCCCCTGGCTACAAGAATCTGGTCGTCCGCACCCGCAGCGGCTACTACGCTGGCCAAGAACAAAGCGCGAGATAGTTGATGTAGAGGTCTCCGACTGTCGAGAAAGTCGCAGTTGTTGTCATCCCGAGCGGAGCGAGGATCTTGGTTCCTCGCATTGCCCGGGAAAACCTAGACTCCCTGCTGCTCGGATAGCCCTGCAAACAGTAACGCTGCCGGAAACTCTGCGAAGATCTTTGCAACGTCGATCGTGGTTTTACCGCAGGCGGACTGCGGACTCACGTCCTCCCCCGTCAGCGCATTTCGGTACGATTCAGAATGGCTGCCGGGCGGAAGCACAATGCGGGTGTCTGCCCAGATTTCCGGACCAAGCGGAGGGAGATCGGTGTCATTCAGCAGCCCGGCGACGAGACGCGGCACTATCACCAGCACGCTGGCGTTGGCGTGCTTTCTGGCGAAGGCGAAAATGTTATTGGCTCTGGCCCCCTCGATGGTAAGGGAAACATATTCTCCCTCCCGGAACAGTTCTGGTTGCTGTCGGCGAAAACAAAGAGTCCTGCCGGTCAGATACAGCTTGATGCGGCCGTCCTCGGGAGTTTCCAGCAAGGTGCGCAGGTTTGCGGCAGAAGGCTCGCAGCCCCACCGGCGAATACTCTCGAAGCTTTGCCGCCGGCGCGCGTAGTCGACCGGACGGCGGTTATCGGGATCGACCAGACTGAAATCCCAGATTTCATTGCCTTGATAGATGTCGGGCACGCCCGGGCACGTGAGTTTGAGGAGAGTCTGCGAGAGGCTATTCCACATGCCGATGCGAGCCGCGCGGCGTTGGAAGGGCAGAAAATCCTTTAGAAATCGGTTCTTCGGGTCCGGACTCAGCACCGTCCGCACGAACGACAACACCGCATCTTCGTATTCAGTATTGCGATTGATCCAACTGGTGTTCTGTTTGGCTTCGCGGATGGCCTTCAGCATGTACTGCTCGATCCGCTCGCCGAACTTCTTGCGCTCATCGTCGCCGAGTGGCGCTTCTGACGGCCAAGCTCCCGCCAGGGTCTGATAGAGCAGATATTCATCATTCGCCGAAGGGGCAGGCTTGCCATTGACGACGCGCTTGTGGTTGCGATTGAACCGGCTCCAGTCCCGCACTCGAGCCCGCCAGAGGGCCGGAATCTCTGAAAGCACGTTGATCCGTGCCCGCACGTCCTCCGACCGCTTGGAGTCGTGAGTGCTCGTGGCCAGCATAGTGTGCGGCCAATCCCGGGCACGCTCCTGGTTGGCAAGATGAAACTCCGCCGCGGTGGTCCCGAACCGGCGGAGCCAGGCTCCCACTTCATTTAAAGATACCAGCCGGTTGTAGCGATAGAACGCCGTATCCTCCACGCCCTTGGCCATCACGGGACTGGTGAACTGCTGAAATTTCATGGCGAACGTGGTCACCGCGCTTCGGTAAGCTGGGTCTTGTCCTTCCGCGATGCGAGTCAACAGCACTTCCCGGACAAAGTCGAAGATGCTGGGGTCGGCAGCCGGACTTCGCCATTTGGCCAAAGCGACCGCGCTCTGGATGTACTCCGCGTCTTTCTCGGACACGCCGGAGGAACTGACATAGGTACGGTACACCGGAAAGCAGGCGACCACTTCGGTCAGCGCCTCGCGCAGGCCGTTGAGCGTGAAGTCACAGGTGTGCCGTTTGGAGAGAGCGATGCGAGCGAGCTGATTGGCGAGCACGTTGAGTTCGCTGGCAAGCGCAACCCGAATGATCAGCTTGCGGCAGCGATAGGTCAGAACTTCGACATCGATCTCGTCTTCAACAAATTTGCGATAGGTTTGTTCCATCCGGAGAGCAGCGGTGGTGTCAACGAACAAGCCGTTGACCAGGTTGGCGAAATCATAGCCAGTGGTTCCGCACACCGGCCATTCGGCCGGCAGCTTTTCCGCGCCGGTGAGGATTTTCTCGATGACCACGTAGCGTGAGTCGTTCGCGGTGCTCTCGGCATTCGCGGCGGCAAGGCTGTCCTTCAGGCGGTCGAAGTATTGCGCCGGATCATAGAGGCCGTCGGGATGGTCGATGCGCAAGCCATCTACTTTGCCGTTTGCCACCAGACTGAGAACCAAACGATGGGTCGCCTGGAAGACGGTTTCATTCTCCACGCAAATGCCGGCGAGGTCATTGGTATCGAAGAAGCGCCGGTAGTTGATGTCATCGGAGGCGACCCTCCAGTTGGCCAGGCGGAAGGCTTGCGCCTTGATGAGTTCGTGGAGTTCCTCGAAGCTGGACGGGTCGGCGGGGTCGCCGTTCATGGCGTGCACCGCGTCGGTTACGCAGGCGAAGATCTCCGGGGAGCGCGCACACAACTCAGCCAGGCGCCGCTTATGGATCTCTTTGTCGCGATTGCGTTCGGAGACGCGATCGGGGCTGATCTCCTGCCTGCACGGCAAGTGGCCGAAGGCGGTGATCAGGCTTTGAAACTGGAGCAGGTCTGGGCTTTGCTCGCCGAGCATCTCCGTCATCCTGGCCCCGCAGTGGTGGAGAATGCGCGGATATTCCTTGGGGTCGACCGGGAGACGATGTTCGCGATAGGAAATGTCGAATTCGCCGCACGCAGCGTTAAAGACAAGTTTCAGTTCACCACTTTCCAGCGCAGCGCCGTAATGATCATGCAGGACAGGCACCAGCACTTTTCCATGGAGTTCATCTTTAAGCGGCTGCCAGTCGATGTCGAAAAAATGGGCGTAAATCGAAGCTTCGCCGTTCTCCAGCACATCGAGCCACCAGGCGTTGTCGCTTCCCATCACCCCCATGTGATTGGGGACAATGTCAAGCACCAATCCCATGCCGTGCTGGTGCAGAGCGGCCACAAAGCCGTCGAAATCCTCAGCGCTGCCTATTTCGGGGTTGAAGGAGTTGTGGTCCACGATGTCATATCCATGCATGCTGCCGGGGCGAGCCTTCAGGCATGGCGAGATGTAGCAGTGACTGACGCCGAGTGCGGCAAGGTACGGAACGACTTTGGTTGCCTGGCTGAATGTGAAGTCATGATTGAGCTGCAGGCGATAGGTTGCGAGCGGGATGTGCGCGCACGTCTTCATGACTCGATGGACCACACCACAGACCAGGGAGGTAATGTACCTCGCTTCATGGCCTCGGTGCTTACTTCTTCGCTGGCGTAGAGGATCTGCGCGGCAGGCGGAGCCAGGTAGGAGAGACCACCGGTCCCAAGATTGGCCAGCAGAGTGAGTTTCGAGCCATCCGAAAACCGCCAGTACGCCGTGATGCCATGATCGGGATGAAGGTCGTAGTCTGCCTTGATGGCACAGGCGCCGGACAGACGCGGGACAATGTGCTGGCGTCGCAGCTTCAGCAATTTGCCATAGAGGTGAAGCCAGTCGCGATGACGCGCTTGCGATGTTTCACTCCAGTTGAGCCGCGAGGCCTCAAAGGTGGCGACGGCATTGGGGTCCGGTATCCGCTCGCGTTCGGCTGAAGTGCTGAAGCGGCGAAACCCGGCAAATTCGCTACGTCTGCCTTCCGTCACAGCCTGGGCCAGACCTTCCTCGAAGTCGCAGAAAAAGAGGAACGGCGTTTCCGCCCCGAACTCTTCTCCCATAAAGAGCAAAGGTGGGAATGGGGACAGCAGTATGATCGCGACCGCGGCACGGACAGCACGGTGATCGGCGATCTGGGTGATCCGTTCCCCGAACGCACGGTTCCCGATCTGGTCGTGATTCTGGAGGAAGCAGACAAACGCCGTGGGCGGCAGGCCAATGCTGGACTCGCCGCGGGCTTCGCCAGCTCGGTAAAGGGAAGTCTCTCCTTGATAGGCGAATCCTTCGGTCAGGCAACGCCCAAGGTGAGCGAGCAGATGTTCCGCATAGTCCGCGTAGTAACCGTCCTTCTCTCCGGAGATCAGTACATGCAAAGCATGGTGCAAGTCGTCATTCCATTGAGCGGTGTAAGTGCGAGGCTGGCATTGCTCGGTTCGCCGGAGATAGCGCGCCTGGTTCCGGTCGTTTTCCAGAATGAGGTGTACATGACGATCCGGCCCGATAACCTGCCGCACTGTCTCCGCTATTTCTGTGAGAATGTCGGGGGTGGACTCGTCGATGATGGCGTGGACCGCATCCAGACGCAATCCGTCAAAGTGATATTCGATCAGCCAATAGAGCGCATTGTGAATGAAGAAGTCCCGGACCACCCGGCTGTCGGCGCCGTCGAAGTTAATGGCGTCTCCCCAGGGAGTGTGGTGGCGATCGGTAAAGAACTGCGGCGCATAACACCTGAGATAATTTCCTTCCGGGCCGAAGTGATTGTAGACAACGTCCAGCAAAACCATCATTCCCCGATCATGCGTGGCTTGGACGAGATGTTTCAGATCTTCGGGGCGGCCGTAGTTGCCGTCGGAAGCAAACGGATAGACGCCGTCGTAGCCCCAATCGCGGCGTCCCGGAAAATCGGCAACCGGCATCAACTCCAGGGCGGTGATTCCGAGGTCTGCCAGATAGTCGAGCCGTTCGCGCACGGCTGAAAATGTCCCCGCGGGAGTGAAGGCTCCTACATGCAGCTCGTAGACCACTGCCTCTTCCCACTGGCGGCCGCACCATTCCCGATCCTGCCAGTCGAACGCCCCGGGGTCGATAACTTCGCTCGGCCCATGTACATCGCGGGGTTGAAACCGCGAAGCTGGATCAGGAACTTCGCGGGCATTGTCGATTCGGAAGAGGTATTGCGCGCCAGGCCCGGCGGCATCGGTAACCAATTCGAACCAGCCGTGATCGTCCTTAGTTAAAGGAACCGGCTTGACCGCAGCCGAATTCATCACGCAAAGATCGACGTTGCGTGCAGCAGGGGCCCACAGGCGAAAGCGCACGCTTCCGTCGTCGCGGCACTCGGCGCCGAAAGGCATGTTGTGACGGCGCTCCATTCGACTCTTCCCTTTTGCTGGCGAACTAGGGAAAATCACCGAAATGTCCTATCGACGACTGAACGATGCCCCGGCTTCGGTGCGACTAATAACGAACTTAAGATGGCTATCCAAAGCCGCAGGTTGTGTTCCTAGTCGAGCGATTTTCGGAACCTTAGCACACTAACCGCCAGCAGCGCCGTTCCCAGCACGGCCATGGCGGCCATCTGCGGCCACAGCAGATCCAGGCCGATGCCCTTCAGGTACACGCCGCGCAGCACCACCAGCAGGTAGCGCAGCGGATCGAGATACGTCAGCCACTGCACGAACCGCGGCATGCTGGCGATGGGAAAGCCGAATCCGGAAAAGGTAATCGCCGGCATGATGAAGAAGAAGGCGGTGACCATAGCCTGCTGCTGGGTCGCGGAAACTGTGGAGATGAACAGGCCGATCCCCAGCGCGCAGAGCAGGAACAGCATCAACCCCAGCGCTAGCACGGCCAGGCTGCCGCGGAACGGCACCTGGAACCACAGCGTGCCCACCAGGCCGATCATGCCGGCGTCTAACAGGCCGATGAGGAAGAACGGCAGCGTCTTGCCCAGGATGAATTCGCGCGGCCGGATGGGAGTGACCATGATCTGCTCCAGCGTCCCGATCTCCCGTTCGCGCACCACGGCAAAGGCGGTAAGCACGATGATCATCACCTGCAGCAGGCTGCCGATCACGCCCGGCACGAAGAACCACCGGCTCGATAGATCGGGATTGAACCACGGACGCTGCTCCAGCTCGACCGCCGGCAGGCGGGCGAGGAGAAACGGCGATGAGCGCTGCATGGCGTCGCGCTGGTAATCGCTGGCAAAGCCTTGGGCAATCTGGTTTACGTAACCGAGCGCGATCAGCGCGGTGTTGGAGTTGGTGCCGTCTACGATCACTTGCAGCGGGGCGGTCTGGCCTTTGCGCAGTAGCGCCGCGAAGCCAGGATGAATCTCGAGCGCAACCGTTGCCTGCCCGCGGTCGATCATCTCGCGGATCTGCTCGCGGTCGGTGAGTTGCGCCTGCACGTCGAAGTAGGGCGTAGCGCTGAAGCGCGCGATCAGGTCCCGGCTTTCCTGGCTGTGGTCGAGGTCGAGCACCACAGTCGGCACATGGCGTATCTCATAGGAGGCGGCGTAGCCGAAGATCAGCATCTGGATGATGGGCGGACCGACCAGCACCCACAGCGCGCGCTTGTCGCGAAAGACCTGGAGGAATTCCTTGATCAGCATTTGCCGCAGCCGGTTCAGCATCGATCCCTCCTCAACCCAGCTTCTTCTTGAACGAGCGGGTGGCGACCAGCGTGAGCGCCGCCGCAAAAAACGCCAGGGCCGCCAGATCGCCTTTGAGCAGCGCCAGGCTGGAGCCTTTCAGGAAAACGTCTTTCAGGATGGTGACGAAGTAGCGCGCTGGAATCGCGTGGGTGACGGCGCGAATCACGGCCGGCATTTGGTCAATCGAGAACAGGAATCCCGAGAGCAAGAAAGCGGGGAGGAAAGTCGCCGTCAGCGCAATCTGGCTCGCTGCCAGTTGCGATTTGCCGATCACCGAAATGAAGAACCCCAGCGCCATCACCACCACCATGAACAGCGCCGAGCTGACAAACAACGCGGCGAAGCTGCCGCGGAATGGAACTTCAAACCACCAAATGGCGACAACGGCGCACACGGCAGTGTTCAACATGCCGATGACGAAGTACGGCGCCAGCTTGCCCAGCATGATCTCCAGCGGCGTGACCGGAGTCGAGATGAGTTGCTCCATCGAGCCGCGCTCCCACTCGCGCGCGATGGTCAGCGACGTCAGAAACGCGCCGATCACCGACATCACCAGGGCCAGCACGCCCGGTACGATGAACGCCTTGCTCTCCAGGTCCTCGTTAAACCAGGTGCGAGCGTCCACCGAGATGGGCGGATTGGGTTCGGGACGCCCTTGCTGGCGGAGCCAGTCGAACTGCACTTGCTGGGAGTAGCCGCGCACCACGGCGTCGCTGTAGCTAATGGCGAGATTGGCGGTGTTGTCGTCGGTGGCGTCCACAATGGCTTGCACGCTGGCGGTCTCGCCCGTCCGCAGCCGCTCGGAAAAATCCTGCGGCACCACTAGGCCGATCCGCGCCTGGCCGGAATCGATGGCCCGGACCAGCGCGGGATAGTTGTCCACCGCACGAACCACGTCGAAATAATCGGAGGACTGGAAGCGCTTCAGCAGGTCCTGGCTTTGGCGGCTGCCCTCGCGGTCGAAGACGCAGACGGGAATGTGCTTCATGTCGAGGTTGACGCCGTAGCCGAACAGCAGCATCATCGCCAGCGGCATGACCAGCACGATGCCCAGGCTGCGCGAGTCGCGCCAGATCTGAATCAGCTCCTTGCGCGCCACCGCCATCAGCCGGCGCCAGCTCATGCCTGCTCCTTCCGCCCCGCCGTGAGTGAGACGAAAACGTCCTCCAGCGTGGGAGCGATGGCCTCGATACGGCTGACCGTAGCGCCGCGCTGTCCCAGGTAGTCGCGCAGCGTGGGAATCGCGGTTGCTGCCTCGTTGACCACCAGGTGCAGCGCGTTGCCGAAGACGGCCGCATCAAGCACGCCCGGCGCCTGCTGCGCCAGCTCGACGGCACGCCCCAGCGGCGAGCACTCGACGAGCAACAGCTCGCCCTTCATCGACCGCTGCTTGAGTTCGCCCGGCGTGCCCAGCGCCACGATGCGTCCGCGGTCGATCAGAGCCAGCCGGTTGCAGTATTCGGCTTCCTCCATATAATGCGTGGTGACGAACACGGTGACGCCCTCGCCCGCCATGTGGTGGATCAGTTCCCAGAACTGGCGCCGCGAAATGGGATCAACGCCCGAGGTAGGCTCGTCGAGAAAGACGATTGGCGGCTGGTGCAGCACGGCGCATCCCAGCGCCAGCCGCTGTTTCCAGCCCCCGGGCAGCGTACCGGTCATCAGGCGTTCGCGGCCGGTAAGCCCTGCCATTTCCAACGCCCAACTGATGCGCTTCTCCACCAACTCCTGCGGGACGTTGTAGAGCCCGGCGAAGAACCGCAGGTTCTCGATTACACGCAGGTCGTTGTACAGAGAAAACTTCTGTGACATGTAGCCGATGTTCTGCCGCACCACTTCCGGCTCTTGCGCAACGTCGTATCCCGCCACCAGTGCCGTTCCGGACGTCGGTCGCAGCAGGCCGCAGAGAATGCGGATCGTGGTGGACTTGCCCGCGCCATTCGGGCCCAGGAATCCGAAGACCTCTCCGCGGCTGGTCTCCAAATTGATGTGGTCCACGGCGGTGAAGTCGCCGAACTTCTTGACCAGGTCGCGGACGGAGACGGAATGGCCGTTGCCGTTCACGCCGTTTGGCCTCCGGTGATGGCGTACACGAACAGGTCTTCGATCGACGGCGCAACCTGCTCGATGTTCTCGAAGCCTGTGCCGGAAGCGCTGAGCCTCGCCCGCAGTTCCGGCGCACGCCGCGCGGCGTCGTCCACGACGAGGTGTACACCGTCGCCGGTCATCACCAGGCTGGAGATTCCCGGCGCGCCCTGCAACTGGTCGCGCACCGCGCGCGGTTCCGTCGAGCGAACGGCCAGCACGGCGCCGCGCAGCCGCCCCTTCAATTCCTGCGGCGTGTCGCAGAACAGCAGGCGTCCCTGGTGCATCAGGGCCACGCGATGGCAGCGCTCGGCTTCGTCGAGGTAAGCGGTCGAAGTCAGGATGGCAACGCCTTCCGCCAGCAGTGAATAAAGGATGCGCCAGAAGTCCCGCCGCGAAACCGGATCAACGCCCGTGGTGGGCTCGTCCAGCAGAATCACCTTGGGAGTGTGCACCAAGGCGCAGACAAGACCGAGCTTCTGCTTCATGCCCCCGGAGAGCTGCCCGGCCAGTCGCTTGCGGAACTCGCTCATGCCCGCGGCCGCCAGCAGGCGGGCGGCGTGTTGCTCGCGCTCGGCGGTGGAGACGCCAAACAGGTCCGCGTAGAAGCGTATGTTCTCATCCACCGTGAGGTCTTCATACAGGCCGAAGCGCTGCGGCATGTAGCTGATGTGGCGCTTCACGCTTTCAGGATCGCGGGCAACGTCGAATCCCGCGACCACGGCCGTTCCCGCATCGGGCGCCAGCACGCCCGCGAGCATGCGTAGCGTTGTGGTCTTGCCGGCGCCATCCGGGCCGACGAGTCCGAAGATCTCTCCTGCGCTCACGTCAAAGCTGAGACCATCGACCGCGCGCACACCGGGAAAGCTTTTTGTCAGGCCGCGCAGTTCGATGACGGGTTGCATCTCGGCGGTCACCGCTTCGCCATTTCGATCGTGGCATCGGCGGGCATGCCCGGCTTCAGCTCGTGGTTGGGGTTCTCAACGTCGATCTTGATGCGATAGACCAGTGTCACCCGCTCTTTGAAGGTCTGCACGCTCTTGGGCGTGAACTCTGCATTGTCGGAGATGAAGGAGATGTGTCCGCGGTAACTCTTGCCCGGGGAGGTATCGGTGCGCACGGTGGCTTCCTGTCCCCAGCGCACGCGGCCCAGGTCGGTTTCACTCACATAGGCGCGCAGCCAGATGTGGTCGAGGTCGGCGATGGTGACCACCGGCGTGTTCGGCGCCACGACTTCGCCCAACTCGGCGTCGCGCACCACCACCACACCCGATACCGGCGCGCGCAGCACGGTGTACTCGACATTTAGCTTCGACTCGCGCAGCTTTTCTTCCGCCTGCACGACGGTGGCGCGGTCCACCTGCAACTGCTCGCGCCGCGTGCCTTCGCGCGCCTCGTCATACATCTGCTGGGCGCGGCGATAGGTCGCTTCTGCCCGCTTCAAATTGGTGTCCGCCTGGTCGCGCTCCTGCTGCGAGCCCACGCGCTCGCGGAAAAGGGTCTCGGCGCGATCGTAATCCAGCTTCTTCTGCTCCAGATCGGCCCTGGCGTCCTGGAGCGACTGCTGCGTAGCCTCCAGTTCCTGGCGGCGCGTGCCCGCCAACCCTAGGGCGAGTTGCGCGCGCTGCACCCGTAAGGCAGCTTCATCCATCTCGGCCTGGCGGCGATAATCGTCGCCATCCAGCCGCGCCAGCAGCGTGCCTGCGTCCGCCCATTGTCCCTCCTGCACCGGCAGCTCGATGATCCTGCCCTGTACTTTGAATCCGACCACACTTTCGTGCGCCTCGATGTTGCCGGAGAGGCGGAGCATGTTCGTGTCTTGCGTCTTGCGGAACAGCCTCGGATAAATAAACGCGGCCGCGAGCGCGACGGCCACGCCCACCAGCAACAACAGAATGAGCTTGCGTTTCATGACCGGCGCTCCTTTCGGATGCGGACGCGCGCGTCGCCGGCGCCGCGCCAGAAGTCTTCAAAGCTGGCCTCCAGCCAGGTCTTGAGAGGCGCGGGAGGATGCAGCGTCCACACCAGGACCGTGCCCAGCAGCTTCTGCTGGAAGGCCAGCGCCAGGTCGAGCGGACGGCGGTCGCGCCGCGCTTCCCCGCGTTCTTGGGCCAGCGTGAACAGGCGCGCCAGCATCTCGCGTCCCTGTTCCAGGCTGCGCGCCATCTTCTCCCGCACGGCCGGGCTGGTCAGGAATGCGACCATCAGGCTGCGCGCCAGCGCCTGGCTGCGTCCCGGCTCTTCAGGCAGGCGCTGCCACAAATCGCGCAGCGCGTGGCGCGGTGTAAGCGCACCGCTCTCCGCCGCCTGAATGGCGTGCGCGTATTTATCGAGCTGCACCTCGGCGAGCGCGCTGAGCACGTCTTCTTTATTGCGGAAATAGTTGAAGAAGGTGCCCTTGCCAACGTCGGCGGCCTCGGTGATCTCCTCCACGGTGGTCTTCATGAAACCGTGCTCGGCGAAGAGAGCCAGCGCAGAGCGGAAGATGCGTTCGCGTGTCTCGGCGCGGCGGCGCTGGCGCCGGCCCATCGGGACGGCCGCGGAAGAATGCAGGGGCGAAACAATTGGACTCATAGCCATATATGACTATTAGTCATTTATGAGGGAAAGTCAAGGGCCTCGACCGCCAACGCCTGGAGTCCGTCACGCCGCCTTCTTCCCGGTTCTACGGTATTCTGTTCGCAACGTCAGGTTTGGGGGACTGGATCTGGTTAAGCAGACTGCTATGCGTCAGCGCTGGGTCCGGCTATTGCTGGTTGTGCTGGTGGGTATCTGGCCGGTTGCCGCGAAACCGCAATCGCCGGCAACCGCGGCCAACGTTCGAGCGCCGCATCGATGCCCTGATGCAGCAGATGACGCTCGCCGAGAAACTGGGCCAGCTCTCTCAGTACACTTCGGACGCTCCCGAGACGCTGGAGATGGTTCGGCAGGGCCGAGTGGGTTCGCTATTCAACGTGACCGGTGCGGAGAACACTAACGCCGCGCAGCGCATTGCAGTCGAGCAATCGCGGCTGAAGATTCCGCTGCTCTTCGGCTATGACGTGCTTCATGGCTACCGCACGATTTTTCCCGTCCCCATCGCTACCGCGAGCAGTTTCGATCCCGACCTGATTGAAGCCGTCGAGCGCGTGGCCGCCCGGGAAGCCAGCGCCGGTGGAGTGAAATGGACCTTCGCGCCCATGGTCGATATCACCCGCGACCCCAGATGGGGCCGCATGGTCGAAGGTGCGGGCGAGGATCCCTATCTCGGCTCGGTGGTTGCGGCTGCCCGGGTGCGCGGCTTCCAGGGACACGACCTCGCTGATTCCGAGAGCGTGGCGGCGTGTGCCAAACACTTTGCCGCTTACGGTGCGGCCGAAGGCGGCCGCGACTACAACACGGTCGACATCTCCGAGCAACTGCTGCGCGAGGTGTACCTGCCGCCATTTCATGCCGCCGTGCAGGCAGGCGTAACCACCGTGATGGCCGGCTTCGAAGATCTGAACGGCGTTCCCGCCACGGCGAATCAACGTCTTTTGACCGGAATCCTTCGCCGCGAGTGGCACCTCGACGGGCTGGTGGTCAGCGATTACGATGCCGTTCACGAGCTGATCGCCCATGGTGTTGCCGCCAATAATCAGCAGGCGGCGCTGGAGGCGCTTACCGCCGGCGTAGATATGGATATGGCGGATGGCGCCTACCAGAGCTTGCTCACGCTCGATCCCGGCAAGTTGCCGTTGGATCGTCTCGACGAAGCCGTCCGACGAGTCCTGCGCCTCAAGTTCACGGCTGGCCTCTTTCAGAACCCTTATACCGACACTGCGCGTGAACGCCTGGCTCTGCTCACTCCGGAGAACCTGCAGGTGGCGCGCCGGGCTGCGCAAAAATCTTTAATTCTATTGAAGAATCAGAACGACCTTTTGCCCTTGGATAAGTCGCTGAAGACGATCGCCGTCATAGGACCGCTGGCCGATGACAAAGCCGACCAGCTCGGGTCTTGGGCAGGCAATGGCCGGGCCGAGGACGTGGTATCGCCCTTAGAAGGCATCCGAGCCAAGCTGACGGACGCCCGAGTGCTTTACGCCAAGGGGGTTGATATTCCGTCATTCGAGCGTCAGGCGCCGGGAGAAGCCGGTGCGGCGCCCGCGCCTCTTAGCGCAACGGGAGTGGCTGGAGCCACAACTACAATTGGTCCAGAGGGCATCCACGAGGCCGTGCGGGCAGCCCAGAAGGCTGATGTGACGATCATCTTCCTAGGAGAGTTGGCGTCCATGACCGGCGAAGCCAGCTCTCGCGCCTCGCTGGATCTTCCCGGCCGGCAACAAGAGTTGTTGCAAGCGGTGGTGGCAACCGGAAAACCGGTGGTGCTCGTGCTGGAGAGCGGCCGTCCGTTGGACATTCGTTGGGCAAACGACCATGTAGCCGCCATCATCCAGGCGTGGTACCCCGGCGTGCAGGCCGGCAATGCCATCGCCGATGTACTGTTTGGCCAGGTTTCGCCCAGCGCCCGCCTGCCCATAAGCTGGCCCAGGTCGGTAGGCCAGATTCCGATCTATTACAATCACAAGAGCACCGGCCGTCCCACTTCCGCCGACCGCTGGCACACCGGTTATATCGACGAGAGCTCAGAGCCTTTATTTCCCTTCGGCTACGGGCGTACCTACACCACTTTCCGTTATAGCAATATAAAGGTCTTGACGGAGGCGGTTGCACCCACAGGCGCCCTTCGTGTGCAGGCTGAGCTACAGAATGTGGGCCGGCGTGCCGGAACCGAAGTTGCCCAGCTTTATGTGCATGATCGCGTTGCCCCGACCTCCCGGCCGGTACGGGAATTGAAAGGTTGCGAGCGCATTACACTCAAACCGGGCGAGAAGAGGACGGTAGAGTTTATACTGAATGCCAAGGATTTAGGTTCCTACGATGACGATCTGCACTGGGTCGTGCCTCCGGGAACATACGACGTTTGGATAGCGCCGAACGCGGCGGAAGGGGTTCATGCGACGTTCCAAATCGGCTCGCCCTAAAAAGTTGATGTCGCGGGTGCGTTTGGGACGATAATAGGCAAACTCAAAGCACCCACAACGCATCTTCTGTCTATAGCCCTTCGTCCACGGTCTAAAACCCTTCGTCAAAGCTCTTCGCAGTGCATCGCACCTCTGGCCAGAAAGACCCATGAAACGACAGGAAAGTTTTTGGAGCGCTTGGGACGAGCGTGTATCGGCGCTGCGCAATGTTCCCCCGGTGCTGAAGATCGTGTGGCGGTCCAGCCCCACGGTGGTAGTGCTGGGACTGGTGTCTCGCGTTTTTGTCTCGCTTCTACCGCTGGGCCTGCTGGCCGTCACCAAGCTGATCGTTGACTACATTGTCCACGCGGTCACCACGCGTCAAATGGTTCCACAGCGATTTTGGTGGCTGGTGGCGGCCGAGTGTGGGCTGGCGGTTCTGACCAGCGTACTGGGGCGCGTAGTCGATTATCTCGACGCCGTGCTCGCCGACGACTACTCGCGGCACGTCAGCGTGCAGGTGATGGCGCACGCCGCCGAACTGGACCTGCTGGCCTACGAGAACCCGGTCTTCTATGACCGGCTGGAGCGGGCGCGGGTCCAGGCCACCGACCGCCTGGCCATGATTCAAGCCATCGGCCGCCTGGTGCAACAGGCGGTCACAACTCTGTCGCTGTCGTTGTACATCGTTGCCTTCTCACCCTGGCTGCTGCTCTTGCTGGTTGCCGGCCTGGTTCCCGCTTTTCTGGGAGAGAGTCATTTCGCCTTTCTGGGCTATGCCAAGAACTTCCGCCAGACTCCGGTCCGCCGGCAACTGGACTACCTGCGGTTGCTGGGCGGGAGCAAAGAGGCTGCCAAGGAACTGAAGCTTTTCGGTCTGAAGAACTTCCTGACCCAGCGCTTTGCTCGCCTGTATGACGGCATTTATCAGGAAAACGTTAATCTGTTCCGCCGCAAGCTGATTGCCGGGATATTTCTCTCCGCGCTCGGCACGCTGGGATATTACTCGGCCTATGTCTTCATCATCTGGCGCACGCTCGCCGGGGTCATCAGCATTGGCGCCATGACCGCCCTGACCGGGGCAATTTTGCAGGTCAGCGGCAACATCCAGCAGTTGTTCTCGACCCTTTCCGGCATTGCGGACCAAGCCTTGTTCCTCACCGACCTGCTGGCCTTCTTCGAGATGCAGCCGACGATCCGATCCAAGCCCAACGCGCTGCCCGCGCCGCGGCCCATCAAGCAGGGATTTGAGTTCCGCGACGTCTCGTTCTGTTATCCAGGAACCAGCCGCCTGGTTCTCAATCGGCTGAACTTTCGCCTGCATCCCGGAGAACGCGTGGCCATGGTCGGCGAAAACGGGCAGGGCAAGACCACGATGGTGAAGCTGATCACACGGCTGTACGACCCGACCGAGGGACAGATCCTGCTCGACGGCGTGGACCTTCGCGAGTACGACTTGGAAGACCTATATCGCGAGATCGGCGTCATCTTCCAGGACTTCATGCGTTACGAAATGACCGCCGGCGAGAACATCGCCATCGGGCGCATCGAGGAGCTCGACAATCGGGAACTGCTCCACCGGGCGGCGTGCAAGAGCCTGGCCCATGAAGTCGTGGAAAGGCTCCCCTGGCGCTACGATCAGATGCTGGGCCGCCGCTTTGAAGCGGGCGTCGATCTTTCAGGCGGCGAGTGGCAGAAGCTGGCGCTGGCGCGCGCCTATTTGCGCGACGCGCAACTGCTTATCCTGGACGAGCCGACGGCTGCGCTCGACGCGCGCAGTGAGTTCGACGTTTTCCGCCGCTTCGCAGAACTTACTTCCGGCAAGACTGCACTTTTCATATCCCATAGGTTTTCCACCGTGCGCATGGCCGATCGCATCGTGGTGCTCGACGCTGGCCGGATCACCGAGGACGGAAGCCATGATCAACTGGCGAACCTGGGTGGCCGCTACGCCGAGATGTTTGAAATGCAAGCCGCGAGCTATCGATAGGGACCATGGCCATGGCCAGCAATACATATCTTGAGATCCTTTGTGCAGAGGCGCAACGCTTCCCCCAACCACCGCCGGAGGCAGCCACCGAGTTGCAAGAGCTGCGTGCTGCTGCCCGCGGAGTTAGCCAGCACGCTTACCTGCTTGCCCGGCCAGCGCTCGTCTCGCTTATTCGCCCAGCACTGGAAGTCGCTGAAAGCGGCGCTGCAAGCCTTGCGGGCTGAACTGGAGGCGCAGGGGCGGGCCGCTGTTTCCGACGAGTTCCGTTGGCTCCAGGAGAACACCCGCCTCCTCAACAACGCGTTGCAGGATACCGCCGAGTTGGCGAAGGTATTGAGAAAGACTCCGCAGGTCCGCACCCCGAGTGGCGATGCTCTGCCCAGGGTTGTGGCTGTCGTACAAGGCTACCTGGACGCAGTTGAGTATCGCTTCGATACCCAGGCCTTCGCGGCATACCTCGATGCTTTCCAGGAAACTATGCCCCTCAATGTGGAGGAAGTGTGGGGCCTGGTGCTTTGCCTCAAGCTGGCCCTGGTGGAGGAAGTCGCAGCTCGCGCCTTACGGCTGCTTAGGGATGATCCAGACGGCTTTTACGGGGTCGCGGACTGCCTGCGCAGTTTGCACCACGTCGGCCAAACCTCGTGGAAGGAGATTCTCGAACCGCTCATCCTGGTAGACCGCGTGCTGCGCGAAGATCCCGCGGGCGCCTATCCGGCGATGGATTTTGAAAGCCGCGAGGGGTACTGGCATGCCGTGGCCAACATCGCCGCCCATTCCGCTCTCAGCGAGATGGATATTGCTATAGAAGCGCTGGCGCTGGCGCGGAAAGCCAGCCAGGCCAGCAAGAGAAACGGTACCAATCCACGCCTGGTAGTGCGGCGGGCGCATGTCGGCTACTACCTGGTGGGAGACGGAACTCCTGCTCTGCACCGCAAGGCAGGGTTCCGCCAGCCTTTGAGCCAGTGGATCGCATCCTTTCTGCGCCGGCATCCCAATGCCTACTACCTCTCCGGCATATACCTGGTTACGCTGCTGGTGGTGGCGGCGGACCTGCTGCTGGTCATCTTCAGATCATCGGCGCCGGGTGCGCTTCTGCTCGCCATCGTCGCCTTGTTGCTGCCAAGTTCGCAGAGCGCGGTGGAGGTGATGAACTGGCTGACCACCTCGCTGCTGCCGGTGCAGCTCATTCCCAAGCTGGATTTCTCCGAGGGCATTCCCGACGACTGTGTCACGATGGTGGCGGTTCCTGCTCTGCTGTTGAATGAATCCCAGGTTCGCCGGCTGGTGGCGGACCTGGAGGTCCGCCACCTGGGCAACCGCGATCGCAACCTCCACTTCGCGCTGCTGACCGATCTGCCCGACTCCAAGGAACCCGCCCGGGAAGAGGATCCGCTGGTCGCTCTGTGCGCGGAATTGATCCGCAAGCTGAATGAGAAGTATGCCGCTCAAGACCGGGGATCGTTTCTGTTGCTGCACCGGCACCGCATCTACAATCCGCGCGAGGGCGTATGGATGGGCTGGGAGCGCAAGCGCGGCAAACTGATGGACTTCTACAGACTTCTGCGCCAGCAATACGACAGCTTCCCGGTCAAGGTGGGCGACCTTTCGCTGTTGCCGCGAGCGCGTTTTGTCATCACCCTCGATGCGGATACGGAACTGCCCCGCGGATCGGCGCAGCGCATGATCGGAGCGCTGGCGCACCCTCTGAACCAGGCCATCATCGATCCTCGGCGCAACGTCGTGGCCGCCGGTTACGGTATTCTGCAGCCGCGGGTTGGGGTGAGCGTTCAGAGCGCTTCCCGTTCACGTTTAGCGAACATCTACTCCGGGCAAACCGGGCTCGACATCTATACCCGCGCCGTTTCCGACGTGTACCAAGACCTCTACGGCGAAGGCATCTTTACCGGAAAAGGGATCTGCGAAGTCGATGTCCTGCTGCAGGTCCTCGGCCAGCGGTTTCCGGATAACGCCCTGCTGAGCCACGATCTGATCGAGGGCGCCTACGCGCGCACCGGCCTGGCCAGTGATATCGAACTCATTGACGATTATCCCTCTCACTACAGCGCCCATAATCGGCGCAAGCACCGCTGGATGCGCGGCGATTGGCAAGTTATCGAGTGGCTGCTGCCGCGGGTTCCGGATGCGACCGGCAAGCGTGTTCCTAATCCCATCTCGCTGGTCTCGCGGTGGAAGATTCTGGATAACCTGCGCCGAAGCCTGGTGGAACCAGCCGCCTTCCTGCTGTTCATGCTGGGGTGGCTGGTGCTGCCGGGTTCGCCCCTGCGCTGGACCCTCGCGGCCATCCTGCTCATGTTCTCGCCCGGATGGTTCCCGTTTGTGTTTTCTATCCTACGAGCGGCATGGAAGCGCAATCTCGCCATGGCTCGGGCAGGCTTGTCAGCATGGTTTAAGGGCCACGCTGCCGTGTTCCTGCGGCTCACTTTTCTTGCCTACCAGACGCTGCTGGCGCTGGACGCCATCGTGCGCGTTATGGTTCGGCGGCTGGTGACGCGCCGCGGGCTGCTGGAGTGGGAAACTGCCGCTGAGGCCGAGCTGGGCAACGGCCGGCGAATCCTGGTGGACCGCTATCTCGATTGGACTCCGGCAGTGGCCATCGCCGTGGGCCTGCTGCTGTGGGCGAAGCGGCCGGCCGCGCTGCTGGCGGCCGCGCCCATCCTGCTGCTCTGGGCCTCGAGCAAGCTGATCGCGATGTGGCTGAACCAGCCGCCGCGCGCCACGCGCTTCGCGATGTCGGCCGAGGATCGCTTGTTTCTCCGCCGTATCGCGCTGCGGACGTGGCGTTACTTCGCGGAATGGAGCAACGAGGAGCACCATTGGCTGATCCCAGATAATCTCCAAGAAGAGCCTTCACGGCTTGCCGGCCGCACCTCGCCGACCGACCTGGGTCTGCTGCTGAATGCTCGCCAAGCGGCGTGCGAGCTGGGATATCTGACAGTCCCTGAATTTGTGGAATTGACGTCGCGCACGCTGGCCAGCATCGCAACCCTGCCTAAGCACTGCGGGCACTTGTTCAACTGGTATGACACGCGCACGCTGGCGCCGCTACCGCCGCGCTTCGTCTCCTCGGCGGACAGCGGAAACCTGGTGGCGGCGCTGTGGTCGCTGCGGCAGGGATGTCTGGAACGGCTGCGCCGGCCGCTGCTTCAGGCGTCTTTGCTGGAAGGCTTCCTGGATCATGTTTTAGAGTTGCATCCACCGGGGCTGTCGGCGCGGACCTTGGCCCGAACCGCGAAGCAGCATTCCCACCCTGCAGACTGGTTGCAGCACATGCGCCAAGTGGCGGACGCACTCCCACCCGCCTCTTCGGTGGGAAGTCCCAACGGCAACGGTGATGGGCGGTGGTTTTCTGAGCAGGCGCGCGCGCGCCAGGAGAGCGTAACCCGGACCGTACTCTTGTATTCTCCGTGGCTCTTGCCGGAATTTTCTTCGCTGTGCGAGAATCCAGCTCTACGCCTGAAGTCTAGCGGAGAGGAGTTGCCGCTGGAGCAACTGCTGGCGTTCATCGACGCTGCCTCGGCGCGCCTGGCGGCCGCGATCACCACCGCTCCTCCGGAGCAACAGGCAGTTTATCGCAGCCTACAGGCGCTGGTTTGCCAGGCACGGCAGAACGCCGCGCTGCTAATCCAAGAGCTGCGAAAGATCGCCACGCAAGCCGGACAACTCGCCAACGACATGGATTTCCGCTTCTTGTTCAACCGCTGGCGCAAGCTGCTGTCGGTGGGTTTCGATGTGGATGCTCAGCAGCTCCACTCGGCCTGCTACGATCTGCTCGCCTCGGAAGCTCGCATGGCGCTGTTCGTTACCATTGCCAAGGAGGAGGTGCCGCAGGAGGCATGGTTCCTGATGGGCCGGCCCCACGCGCTCGACGGCGACCGGCCCGTCCTGCTGTCGTGGACCGGGACCATGTTCGAATACCTGATGCCGGCTCTGTGGATGCGGACCTACCCCAACACGCTCCTGGAACGCTCCCGCGCGGAGGCGGTGCGCTCCCAGCAAGCCTATGCCGCGCGCAAGCGCATTCCCTGGGGCATCTCGGAATCCGCTTATGCCAAGCGTGATGAAGCCGGGAATTATCAGTACCGCGCCTTCGGCCTTCCCCCGCTGGCGCTACACAAGGATGAGACGGACGCGCTGGTTATCTCACCCTATTCCACGCTGCTGGCGCTGCCGGTCGATACCGGCGGCTCCATGCGCAACCTGCGCCGAATTTCCAGGGAGGGCTGGATGGGAAGCTATGGCTTCTACGAGGCGGCAGACTACACAGTGGAGCCGCGCTCTTCCCGTCGCCATTCCTACGAGCTGGTGCGTTGCTGGATGGCGCATCATCAGGGCATGAGCCTGCTGGCCATTGCCAACCTGTTTCACGACAGTATCCTGCAACGCTGGTTCCACGACAATCCGCGAGTACAGGCAACCGAACTGCTGCTGCAGGAAAAGCCGGCCGCGGGGATCGGGCTCGAGCGCGTGCCGGGCGCCGCCGCCGCGTGAACGCGCCACGTCAGCGAAACTGATATCCGCCCTTGAGCTCACAGCGATACGTCTTGTTTTGATCTTGGTCCGTGGCCACGGTACAGTCCGCCCAACTCAAGCAAAGACTCGGCCCCAACGGAAAGACTATTGCTTCGCCGTTTACGTCGGCTTCAATGCTCTGGCCTTCTGCCGTACCCGGCA
Source organism: uncultured Acidobacteriota bacterium (assembly GCA_963808725.1). Taxonomy (GTDB): domain Bacteria; phylum Acidobacteriota; class Terriglobia; order Terriglobales; family Acidobacteriaceae; genus JAHFUA01. Next base: position 238,444 of record CAWEGO010000002.1, read on the forward strand.
CGCTGAAATTCAGCGTGCGCCCGAAGATCGCCGGGTGCGACTCGCGGACGACGTCGCTCTCCATGGGATGGTAGACCTCGGCTTCCAACAGGAAGGTTGTTGTGTCAGACCAGTTGAGAACCGAAGCGCTGATTTTGTTGCCGCCGTCGGAGTAGCCATCCGCCTCGACTTTCGTAAACGGACATGGTCCGGCAATGCAGGAAAGCCTGGCATTGCGGAACTCGTTGCCTTCGCCGGCATCAATCGTCGTGGAAGCGATAGCGGCCTTCCATTTCCCATCCGGCGAGCACGGCGGCTGGTCCTTACACGCTACGTTGCCCGCATTGGCCACTTCGAAGGTCTTCACCGCACTCCCCACGCTCACCGTTGCCGTGGTCTTCATGGAATACCTGATCTTGACGTTCGCGATGGCCACCTGTGGCCGGTTCGGTTCCGGCTGGACCTTCGAAGGCATCGGCGCTAAGTGCACAATGTAGATCTTGTCGGCAACGGTATCGTTCAAGTCGAGAGGTTGGTACCCGGGATGCCGGAACTTAAGGCTAATCGGCTGGCCCCGCCGAATCCAGCGGCGCAAGGTCACGGCGAAGAAGCCGGAAGAACCCGTCCGGGAAACGGTCGTGTTGGAACCAATAGAGGCGGTGACTTCAACGTCCGCGATGGGCGATTCCTTCCGCGGATCCGAATTCCGCTCCAGAACGGCGCCCCGCAGCGAGTTTGGCCCCTTGCGGCAGCTTGCTAACCAGCTCGCCGCCAGGATTCCGCCCAGCAGCGCGATGACCGCCGCTTGAATCGCCTTGCGTTTCCCACCCATCCCTGGCCTGACTAAAAGCCTACCTGAGATTCTCATTCCACCCCAAGATCACTTAAAATTTATTGGATGCACGACAAGCTTGGCAAATCGATCCAGCTTTCCCGGCGGAAGCTGCTGCAAGGAATGCTCGGCGCGGCTGCAGCCGTCCCGCTCAGCCGATGGGCAAGTACGGCCTTCGCGGCATCGGGCGAGCAAGCAATTTGCAGTCAAAGTCTTCCGCCCCCAACACATCTGTCCGATGACGACGACCGTTTCCTGGAAGACCTGGAAAAAGAAAATTTTCTGTACTTCTGGGAACAAACCAGTCCAGAAACCGGCTTGGTCAAGGATCGATGCAAGACAAGCGGGCCGGACAAGACGATCGTAGCCAGTATCGCAGCTACAGGTTTCGGGCTTACGGCACTGTGCATCGGGCACAAACGTGGGTACATCGGACTGGACGAGGCGCGTAACCGCGCGCTCGTCACCCTGCGCTTTCTCTGGAAGAAGCTGCCCACGCACCGAGGATTCTTCTTTCATTTTGCGAACGTGGAAACCGGCGAACGGATGTGGGAATCAGAAGTGTCTTCCGTGGATACGGCAATCCTGCTGTGCGGGGTTCTCACCTGCGGGCAGTACTTCGAGCCCCATTCCGAAGTCAGCCGCCTGGCCTACGACATCTTCAACCGGGTGGATTGGACCTGGCTTTCGGAGGACACCACCCTGCTGCCCAATGGCTGGGCGCCTGAACTGGGCTTTCTGCCCTACCGCTGGCAGTCGTACAGCGAACTGATGATGATCTACCTGCTGGGCATGGGGTCCTCGACCTATCGGCTGCGTCCGGAGGCTTGGACGGCGTGGAAGCGGACCACTTTTGAGTACGATGGCCTTCGCTACATTGGTTCTTTCGCGCCTTTGTTCGTACACCAGTACTCGCAGGCCTGGTTCGATTTCCGCGGCAAACGCGACCGCTACGCTGATTATTTTCAGAACTCGGTGGTTGCCACCGAAGTCCATCGCCGTTTCTGCCTGGAACTAGCCAAGCAGTTTCCCGACTACAGCCAGGACCTGTGGGGCATCACGGCTTCGGACTCACAAAACGGCTACGTGGTCTGGGGCGGCCCGCCCACCACCGGCCCGATCGATGGAACCGTAGTGCCCAGCGCGGCGGCAGGTTCGCTGCCGTTCTTGCCGCAGCCCGCCATGCGGGTTCTGCGCTACATCAAGGACAAATACCCCAAGGCCTGGAACCGCTATGGGTTCGTGAACGCTTTCAACCCGCTAAAAAACTGGTATGACCCTGACGTGATCGGGATCGACACCGGGATCACCATGCTGATGGCGGAGAACGCCCGCACCGGATTCGTTTGGGACATTTTCATGAAGAACCTGGAAGCGCAGCGGGGGATGCTCAATGCCGGATTCAAGCCCTACAAAGCCGCGGCTACGTAGGGTCTAATCCGCCGCAGTGCCGGGAGCGGCTGAAGTGCGCCGCGAGTGCCAGGACTGCTCGATTTCTTCCAGCGTTCTCCCCTTGGTCTCCGGTACCAGGTAGTAGGAGAAGAGCCAGGAAGCAACCGCCAGCACCCCATAGAGCCAGAACGTCCAGCTCGGCCCCAACCGCTCCACCAGGGTCAAGAAGGTGATCGAGACCAGCAGGTTGAAGATCCAGTTGGCGCCAGCCGCCGTGCCTTCGGCCAGGCCGCGGATTTTCAGCGGATAGATCTCCGATATCAGCAGCCAGAAGATGGGACCCAGGCTGATGGCAAAGAAAGCGACGTACGCCATCAGGGTCACAACCGCTACCCACGCGAGAGCCGCATTGGCAGCCATCATGCGGAATGCCAGCCCCAGCACGCCCAGGGAAACGATCATGCCGGCAATGCCGGTCAGCAGCAGAGGGCGCCGACCCGCGCGGTCGATGAGCCACATGGAAACAATGGTCATGATCACGTTCACCAGGCCGATGCCCGCGGTCGCCAGGATTGCGCCCGCGGCCGAGGAAATGCCCGCCGACTGGATGATGGTCGGAGCGTAATAAATGACAGTATTGATACCGGTGACTTGCTGGAATATCGCGAGCCCGATCCCAATGACCAGAGCCGGGCGAATGGCCGGGAGCAGCAGATCCGACCAGCGGCCGCGCTCCTGCGCCTGCTGCAGGTTGCTGCGAATCTCCTCCATCTCCGCCTGCACATCCGGGGTTCCACGAATGCGGGCAAGGACGGCATGGGCGGCCTCCATATCCCCGCGCTCGGCCAGCCACCGCGGGCTTTCCGGCAGGAACAGCATGCCCAGCAGGAGGATCGCGCCCGGCACTGCCGCCAGCCCCAGCATCCATCGCCAGGCGGCGCTCTCGGCGAAGGCATAGTCCACCAGGTAAGCGCACAGGATTCCGATAGTGATCGCCAGTTGAAAAAGCGAGACCTGCCAGCCCCGCGCCTTGGCGGGAGAAACTTCGGAGATGTAGACCGGCACCGTGGTGCAGGCTAACCCGATCGCCAGACCGACAATCGCACGCCCGACCACCAACACGGTCAGCGATGGCGCCGTGGCGCACAGAATTGCCCCCGCGATGAAGATGATAGAAGTGGCCAGCAGCGTAAGCCGCCGTCCAAAACGGTCGGCCAGACGGCCCCCGGTGAGCGCGCCCACCGCCGCACCCGCCAGCACCACGCTCACCACCAATTCCTGGGGGAAGGTGGCGAGGGAGAAATCTTTCTTGATAAAAATCACCGCGCCCGAGATCACGCCGGTGTCGTAGCCAAACAGCAAACCGCCAAGGGCAGCGAACGTAGCCGCCAGGTAAACGAATCCCGTGCCGGATGTCTGGCTTGCCGTTGGGCGGATGGGCGGCGTCGCTTTCGTATTCGGTGTGTGCACCATTTCACCCCATCCTACTTGAGATGCCGGGTGGAGCGCCGGGGACGACCAACGTGTACTCTATGGTGCGGCAAATGAGGGCCATGTGCGCAAGCTGAAAATTCTTCCGCTGTTGGTGCTGCTTTGCTTGCATGCGGCGGCCGCGCTGGCAGCCGACGCCGGCTCGCAAGACGATCGACTTCACGCCATTTCGCAATATATCGCTGGCAGTTGGGACCGCCTCACGCGCTCGACCAGCCGCTGCGAGAGCGTGGTAGATCCCAAGCGCACGGAGCCTTCAGTCCTTTACCTGCCTGCCGATTACGCCATCCCACCGCCAGTACTTAAGATGCAAACGGAGTGCCGGGTTTTGGCCAAGGTACTGCCATTTGTCATACACAGACCGGGGGAAGCCGCCACGCAGAACATCTCCCCTCCCGGGCTGCTTTTTCTCGAGAACGACTATGTGGTCCCCGGCGGCAGGTTCAACGAGATGTACGGATGGGACAGCTATTTCATCGTGCTCGGCCTGTTGCGCGATCAGCGGCTCGATCTGGCCAGGGGCATGGTTCGAAACTTCTTTTTCGAGATTGACCACTACGGCGCCATCCTCAATGCCAACCGTACCTATTATTTGACTCGCAGCCAGCCTCCCTTCCTGTCATCGATGGTGATGGCCATCTACCAAGCCGAAAAAGCAGCGGGAGGTAACGGCGAGACCTGGCTCGGGGAAGCTTATCCCTACGTGAAGAAGGACCACGAAATGTGGACTCGCAGCCCACATTTGGCGGGGTCAACGGGCCTTTCGCGCTACTACGACTTCGGAGAAGGGCCAGCCCCGGAAAGCCTGGAGGGAGAACCAGGCTACTACCGCAAAGTCGCCGCATATTTTCTGCGCCATCCTCAGCAAGCGGACCACTACATCGCGGAGGACGGGCGTGGTCCCTCAGCGTCGGCCGGAAATCCTCGCTATGCGGTGAAGATTTGTGATGCCCAGCCGCAGACACCGGGATCGGGTTGCGACCCGGTTCGCGCTGTCCAGCTCGCGGCGGACTACTTCAAGGGAGACCGCGCCATGCGGGAATCGGGCTTCGATCCGTCGTTTCGCTTCGGGCCCTATGGCGCGGCTACGTACCATTACGCTCCGGTATGTCTCAACAGCCTTCTCTATAAAACAGAAAGGGACATGGAAGAGATCAGCTCTCTGCTGGGACGGAAGCCAGAGGCGGCACGCTGGCAGAGGCTTGCCAGCCAGCGAGCCGCGAGGATGCGCAGATTGCTCTGGGACTCAGGCCGCGGCATGTTCTTCGATTATGACCTGCGGAGCGAGAGACGCTCCGGCTATGCATACGCCACCACGTTTTATCCCCTATGGGCAGGCCTGGCGACCGCGGAAGAGGCAAGATCGGTTGTCAAGAACCTCGATCGCTTCGAGCAACCGGGCGGGCTCGCGATGAGCACACGAGAGACGGGCGTGCAATGGGACTATCCCTACGGCTGGGCTCCGATTCAACTGCTGGCGGTGGAAGGTCTGCGGCGCTACGGTTACGATGCCGAGGCCAATCGCATTTCGTACAAGTTCCTCGCTACGGTGTTGGACAATTTCCAGCGTGACGGCACCATCCGCGAGAAGTACAACGTAGTTACCCGGTCCTCGGAGATTCAGGTTGCCGCTGGCTACACCGCCAATGTCGTTGGATTTGGCTGGACGAATGGAGTGTTCCTCGAGTTGGTGAGCCAACTCTCGCCCGCATGGGTCGAGCGACTGCGGCAGGGGCCGGACGCGGCCTGCGGCTTTGTCGCAGGCGTCTGCCGACCGGGACCAGGGGTGAAGAATGGGCCGTTGCCCGTATATACCTTTTCGGCCGGACTCACTTCAAAGTGTGCAGATATTTGACCAACTCATCGACATCCTTCTCACTTAAGCGCTGGTCGAAAGCGGGCATGGTAGCCCGGCCTTCGATGATGGTCTTCCGCACTTGTGCATCGGTGGCTGGGGCGCCACTGGGCAACGTCTTGGATTGAAACAGACCCTCCAACTTCGGAGGCTGCTTGCGCAGATCAGGATGCTCGCCCTGGTGGCAGTCGGCGCAGTGGAGCACAAAAAGCGCCTGCCCCTGCGCGGCCTCACCGGTAAGTTGAGTCTGGCTGAACCACGAGCAGCCGGCCAGCCCGGTCGATCCGGCAAAAAGAGCAAGCGCGAGAATCGCGGCTTTGGAACTGCGATTCATCGGTTCCGGGCCGCTGTTCGCGGGGACGCAGCGGCCGCCTTGGCTGCCTGCCCGCGCAAGGCTTGCTCCAGTTCTGCAGCCGTCCACTCCGTGGACCAATATTTGGCCACGGTCCCATCGGGCGCGATCAGCACGATGTCCATCGTGTGCGAGATCTGGTTGTCTTCTTCGATGTACTCCAACCCGAACGCGTTCGCGAGCTGGCGCAGGTGAGCGGCCGAGGTGGAGGCGAAGTCCCAATGGGCAAAACCCGAGGCATCGTTGTCAAGATAGGCAAGGCCATATTTCCGCAGCACGCCAGGGGTGTCGTATTTGGGGTCGAAGCTGATGGTCAGTAGATGCGTCTTGCGGTAGTCCTCCGGTGTTTTCTTGAGGTCATCTTGAATCCTGGCGAACTGGCTGCTCAAGCGCGGGCAGAAGTTGGGCATCGGACAGCGCGTGTAGATGAACGTCACCAGCACCGCCTTGCCCGCAAAATCGCGGAAACGGATGGTCTTCCCGTCCTGATTCGTCAGCGGGAGATCGGGAACAGGTTCTCCCACGGCGAGCAGATGCGGCGGTGAGGCAGCTTTCACGGTCTTGCGGCCGCTGCGATCGGTGATGCGGACATCTTCCAGCCAGTAATCGTCCCCGTTGACCACCACGATGGCGGCGATCTTGTCTCCCGGTTGCAATTCCGGTACTACCTGCGGGTTCTTGACCTTGTACGGCATGGTCATCGCCGGCATGAAACCCGGGATGTTCTCATGCTTCACCGTGACTTCATTGGCTGCCGGGTTCGTGCCCAGGACTTCCCCACGCAGGTTGTATCGCTTGCTCTTGGTCTGAGACGAAGCGGCCAGCACAAAAGACAGCGCGAACAGGAAAATCGCTGGAATCAGTTTCACTTTGCCTACATTCACAAGCACACCTCCAATCAAGACGTGATGGGCGAGTTGGGCTGAACTCAGGACGGGAGAGACACCAATCCCCCGCCGGAAAACCGAAGCGCCTTAGGCGAGGGCGGAAGGTGGAGGACCGCGCTTGTGATGGCTGCGGGCTTCTGAGATGCGCGCCTGCAGGACCGTTTGAAGAATGACCTCGGAGTATTCAAGCGGTCGCACACAGAATGCAGCCCGCGCGGGGATACCGATCGCATCTGTAGCCGCCGGGCGGAACAGCATCGACCGGTAGGGGCAGGGTTCGGTCGCGCTGCGGAGAGCGGGCCCCGTACTCAGGTCTTGCGTTGACGGCCGCAAGCGGGCCGCCACACTGCATCGGTGCTTGCCGTCCCGGCGACAGCAAACTGGCACAGGAGACCCAGCCCCGGGCGGAGCGAGCGGGAGGCCTAGCGGCAGTAATAGGAAAAACAACACCGCTATAGCCGTGGTTCGCACCATGTGATTGGGGAGCAATGTTAACACGAAATTACAGCGGCTTCTGATGCGTGGTCTTCAGCATGACTTGGGGAAATGCCTGGTAGAAAACACCAGCCCAACCAGGATCAGGCTGCCGAGCGCGATCAGGGGCCAGGCCACGTGGTGGGGGATCACGCCTCCCTCACTTCGCAGGTACGAAGTCTTCGAGAGACATGCTCGGCACCAGGCTCCTTGAGAGGTGCGCCCGGCCGTCAGACTCCCCTCGTGAGCAGGCAGCACCTCGATGGTGCCCATCATTCCATTGTCGGCATGTTGCAGGATGTGGCAGTGGTACATAAACGTGCCGACGACGTTCGGATCGCGGAAGTCCATGCGCAGCTTGACGCTGGGGTACGGGCCCGTGCCCTGCCAGTACGGCAGGTCGATGGTGTCCCTTAAGGCGGGATCATGGCTGGGTTTGCCGTCTCTCTCGAGCACCTGGAAATGGACTTGATGAATGTGGAAGACGTGGTCTTCGCGCGAGCGATTCTCAACGGTCCAGTCCTCCACCGTGCCCTGGCGTGCAACGATATTCGGTGGGTCATCCATTTTGAACAGGGCCGGTGTCTGCCCCTCGACGGTCAGAAAAAAGGAAGTGGTGCCGAAATTCTTGGGGTCGAACCTGATTTCGGAGAAATAGAGTTTGCGCTTTGCCGCCGGCGTTGTGTCCTGCAAGGATGCAAAACCGTCCATGCTCTCGGATGGGCGCGCGGTCTCAGGCATCCGGTGCGGCTGCGCCAGCGGCCGGCTGACGCTGACGATGTTGGCGATGGTACGCTTCGGGTCCTTGTCGCCGTCAGGTCCGGTGTCCCACGCGCGGGTGACAAATTGCGCGTGCTCGCCCACGCTGGGGGTGGTTACTACAAATTCCGCGCGTGCCCCGGGCGGAAGCAGGACATGGCTGGAAGGCGCATTGGCGCTGAGCGGAACGCCGTCAATCGCCAGCAGGCGCACGGACCGCGGCACGTTGTTGACAATCACCTGCAGGTCGAAGATCGTATCCGCCGCGGCATTCAGCACGCGCCAGAATTCTTGCTGTTGCGGGTTGGTCTGAATCACCGCCGGAACATAGTCCGGATAGAGGAGTGGAACGTAATTGAGAGAAACATCCCATCCTGGCAAAGCTGGATCGCCGGCGTTCATCATGGCCTTGGGTACCCTTTGGTCCCTTAAGACCAGCACCCGCTCCGGCAATCCGCGAACCGATGGCTGGACGCCGGCGATCCCTTCGACGATCAGCGCGCCGGAAGCCCCACCTTGGACTTGCATCTCGCTGAACGGGTGCGGATGCGGATGGTACCAGTACAGCCCGGGCGCGGCGTTGACAGGAATCTTGAACCGGTAATCGAAGCTGGTTGACGGCTCAACCAGAGTTTGCATCACGTCGTCCTGGTGGCAGGTGGGAGGAACACTGAGGCCGTGGAAGTGCAGGTTCGTGGCCGCCAGGCTCATTCGGTCACCGGCGCAACGATGGGAATCATGCGCCATGCCATGCATCGCTTGCCCACCAGGGTTGCCGGGCAGCTCGTTACGGAAATGGATAACGAGTTCATCGCCGGGGTTGAGCCGCAGCGTTGGCGCTTGCTGCCCGCTGTCGCTTACGTAACAAAAGCGGGTGAAACCTCGGGTGTCCGAAGATATTCGGAAATGGAGCGTCAGCTCCAGCAAACCATTTTGGCTGCGAAGTTCGGGCGGTTGCAGCACAACCGAACCGGACGCCGGACGTGGACAAACGTCATCTCCCGCGTCCCGCGCGTAAGCGCTACGCGCCAGCGGCGAGAGGCACACGATAAGAACAGCGATGCATGCACAGCCACGGCGCGTCATCGGCGTCCTACGGAAGGCTGTCGTAACAATTCCCAGTGCTATCCGCTGGTGGGCTCTGCGGCGGCGTTGCCCACGGCGGATTCTGGAAGTTGAAATATTCCGTCATGTCACTGACGGAAGCGTCACGAGCGTTCAAGTTCGGCAAGCCAAAGCGCGTTTCCACGAATTTCATCCACGATGTGTAATCGGTGACGGTGTGGGACACGTAATTGGGCTGCGTGAAGGGCGATATCACCATGAGCGGCACGCGAAAACCATAACGGGTGAAGTCTCCCGGCGGATCGTAGGGTGGGGCAGTGTGCGTTTCCGCTGCCACCGTGCACCGCGGATCGGTGGCGCTGGTGCAGATGTCCACCGGCTGCACGCCATCGGGGCTGGGAACGCCCGTTGGAGAGGGAACGTGGTCATACAGGCTGCCGTTCTCGTCGAAGGTGATAATAAACACGGAGTCTTTCCAGGACGGCCCAGCCGCGAAATTCGTGTTTGTGCCGTACATGACGGCGTCGATCAGTTGGCGGGTCTCAGCGACGCCGGCCTGGATGTTTTCGCCGATATTCGGGTGCTCATCGGCGTCGAGTTCTTCGATATACGCAACCGCGGGCAAAGTTCCACCCTGTGCGTCGGTCAGGAACTGATCGAGCGGCACGATGTGGCTTGCGAAGCGGCTCATGAATCCATTGAAAGCGGCGGCGGAAGTAGTCCCGCTCTCGCTGTAGATCAGCCACGAGATGCCCGCATTGTTCAGCAGGTCAAAGATAGTCAGCCCCTGGAGAGGAGTGAAAGTGTCATAGGCATGTCCATCGGATGTCGCTCCTACCATGTAGTAGCGGCTAGGTTGTGTCCTAACCGGACCCGGCGAAAACCATCGGTCAGAGGTGGCGAACTCGGTGGCCAGCCAGTAGTGATAGGGCAAGTCGTCGCCCGTGTAGAAGCCCATGGCACGGATGCCTGGCGTGTCTTTGAAACTGTCGGCCAGGGCAGCGCTGGCGGCGCTGACGACGAATCCATCCATCGCGGGCGTATCCGAACTGGGCGCTTCCGCATTGAAATCCCAGTGGCTCGATATCCAGTCGGGACTGGTGTTCTCAATACACATATCCTGGAGGTGAAAAGCATAGATCGGCGTAGTAGGAACTCCGCTGGCATTGGGCGACTTGTTCATCGCGCTGCAGGGCACGGTCCAGTCGGAATTGGTGCTGCTGCAGTCATCCGGCAGACCGTCGACCGAGCGCGGCAGATTAAACGGGGCAGCGCTGCGATAGTCGTTCAGCTTGCCAAAATAGGTATCGAAGCTGCGATTCTCCTGGGAGAGGAAGATGATGTGGTTCACCGCCTGGATGCCGGACGAACTCGGGGCTGCCGAGCTGAAGTTCGCGGTCATGTTGGCATTGGTAATGGTGACGTTCTGGCTTGCGGGCGTGATGCTGAATCCGGCCTTGCTGGGAGTTACCGTATACGATCCGGCGGCCAATCCACTGAAAGTGTAATTGCCGGAAGCGTCTGCGGTGGTGCCGCTGTCGGCGGTACCGGTAAGCGCCACGGTGGCGCCTGCGCCTCCGGCGCCGCTGATGGTGCCCGAGATGCTGAAGGCCCCTGAACCTGAGACCGGACCCGACGGTGTCGATGAGGGGGTGCCCAGCGCTCCTCCGCAAGCCGTCTGAAATAGGGCGGCCGAACTCACCGTCAGAAGTGCGACCAACGTCAACCAACTGCTACGAGACCTGCAATACCCGAAATACCTCATTGGAGTGAAAACCTCCCCTGAATTTCCGCGGCTTTTAGAAGCAAACCAGCCGTCCAGGGTTGGCTGTCAAACAAACGGCGAGCACACTCACCTGCCGTTGCCGCTCATGTTCGCAGCCTGCTCGGAGTCGCGATAGCGGGCCAGGTGGAGGATCACGGGCGTGACTTCAAACGCCATCTTGTCGCGCGCCGACAGCAGCGCCACCGGCTTGTCTTTCTTCAACTCAACGTGGTCATCCCAGGGATCGAGCTTGATGCGGCTGCCCAGCGGCAAGGCCGCAATCTGGGCGACATCATCGGTCTTCAGCGCCGGCGCAGACTGCATCAGCGAACTCATGCGCAGAATGCTGTCGCCCTTGGCCATGCGGCTGCCGAACTGGGGCGTGATCAGCGCCGGCAATTCCTTGGAGCGCACCTCCAAGGCGCGCAGGAACAGCCCGGCGTTCCCTAGCTTGTCCTTGTAAGGGGAGTTTTGCAGGAGTTCGAGCGCCTTCTGGTCAGCGGCTTCTTCCAATCGCGGATCGCGGGCAAGCTGGATGCGGCGGAAGGTTTCCTCGTCGGGGAAGACCATGCGGTCGCCGAAGGCGTACTTGGTGTCCAGACGATGGCCAAGGACGATGTGTCCGAGTTCATGCGCCAGCACCATCGCCAGCGACGCCTCATCCGGCAGCACGTCCAGGAGTCCGCGGCTCACCACCACCGTGTGCCCGATAGTGAACGACTCCAGCGGGGTGGTCAGCAGGACGCGGGCGCGCACTTCCGGTTGGATGTCCAGATTGTTGGTGATCTCCAGGTTGTTGAGCACGGTCTCCAGAACTTTGGAAACATCGCCCTCCGGCGCCAGCACGCCGGCCCGCTGCAGGCGGTCGAGCACGTGATCTTCCGCCTCACGCTCCCACTTGTGCTCGCTCTCCACCGGGATGAACTCGTTGGAGCCGGTCCCGGATTGATCGGAAACATCCGACGCCGAATCCACCTGCACGGATGTGTACTCGTCGCCCCCGGTGGGGAGCTTCAAGTTGTATCCCCAGAGCCGCGTCTGACTGCGCATGGCCAGCTTGCGAAACAACGCATATTTGGCGTCCGATTCTTCGGTGTAAATGAACGCCGGCAGCCAGGTTCCCGGCCGCACATTCATGCGCCAAGCATCAAAGTGGAAGTAGAAATTCATGCGAGTTTGCGGCAGATAGGTCCCGTTGAACCGCACAATGTAGTGTTCCTGATCCTCCACCCAGATGCGGCCGAAGAAGTGCGGACCCTTCACCTTCGGCTTGGGCGCCACATCGAACACCAGGGTGCGAATCTCGCCCAAAAACTCCTGGTGGAGGTACTTGAGGTCATAATTCCGCTTGTCGAAGCCGGGGATGTAGACCATCTGCATGAACCCCAGCGCCACATAGTTCATTTTGTAGAAGCCATCCAGCTTTTCCAGAATCATGCTAGGGAGCGACTTGGTGTTCTTCTGGAACGACAGATCCTGGATGCCGTTCTTCATCATCAGGCGGCCGATGAAGTACTTGTCGCTGTTCGGCACCTGGCCCAATTCCGGGTCGCTCTTGAAATTCTGGATATAGGTTTCGACCATCGGTGTGTATTGCTTCAGGTTCCCAATGAACTGGTTTTCCCGCCAAAAAATGCCATCGATCAGCTGATTCATGGCTGGATCCGGCTGCTCCTGAGGCGGAGTGGTGGCTGGCTTCTTCTTGGCAGCCTCGGCGGGACGCAGCCCGATCGCTAAAAAAAAGATGATTGCCAGCATGATGACTTGCATGCGCTGTCTGCCCATGGAAAAAGATCCTCCCATCAAGACTCAGTCGGCCAGTTCAAAAACAATGTGGACGAGCGCGGCGCTGTCGTACGGCTGCCCATCCCGGAGCGCCGGGCGGAAACGTATATGCTGCGCGGCGACCAGGGCGGCATCATCCAAACCATGGCCCAGCCCTTTCACAACACGATTGACCCGTAAGGAACCTGAAGCCGTAAATACGACATCCAGCAGCACCTCACCCTGCACGTGCAGGCGTCGCGCTTCGGGCGTATAGACCGGACGTGGCTTGAAAACGATCTCGACCGGCTGCAAGTTCGGCTTTCTCTGAAGCGGCCGGGCCGCGGGGGCGCTCGCAGCTGTCTTGTCGCCAAACCCGCCCTCTACCACTCCGCCGCCATTGCCGCGCCCATGCGGCCCCGGCGAAGCCGTCCCATCGCTGAATCCCGCGCTGCGAATGGTTCCGCTGACGCCATGCGCTCCACCCGTGCCATTGCCTTTGCCTGGCCCGGCGGGCAAATCGAAGGAACCTACGCTGGCGATGGTTACCGTGTGGCGGTTGGGATCGCCTTTGCCGGGAATGCCGTTAGGATCGCCAAAGCCGCCGGTCTGCACTTCACGCGGCGGGCGATGCACCGTCGCCGTCTCCGATCCCGCAGCGCCAAAGACCTCCGTCTTCGCCACAACCGGGGGCGCGGGTTTTGGCGGACCAGCTGGAGCAACGGGCGCAACCGCGGCAGCCTTTGGAAGCTCGGGCTTCGGAGGCGCGACTTTCGGAGGCTCCGGCGGTTTCGCCCGCTCGACTGGCCGTGGCGCTATCTTCGGCGCTTCCAACTTGGCCACCACTGGCGGTTCGACTGGAACGATGCGGGGCGTGGTGAGGCGCGCCAGCTCTGCGGGTGCGGGAGCAATCAGCGTAACTGAATGCGCCGTCGCTATCGGCTCGATCCGCACCTGGTTCTTGAAGTAAGCGCTGAGGTCGATGATCAGCAGCACGCCGAGAGCGTCGATGGCCAGCCCCGCCAGGAACGTGTTCCAGCGCGGAGGCTTGGTGACTTCGTAGGTGAGATATCCAAGGGCCACTGCTGGGTTTCTCCGCATACGCTAGGCCGCGCCCGAAAGCTGCGCCATCTCCTTCACGAGCGCGTCGAAATGCACCAGTTCCAGCCGTGCGCTCTCGGCATAGCGGCGCGCTTGCACGCTGAGGGTGGCATCCTGGCCGAGCAGGTCGAGCAAATTAACCATGGAGAGCAGCGCCGGCTTGAGTTGCAACACCTCGCCGGCGACGCGTGCGGAAGCGCTCAGCCGCTCCGCCGCGCGCCGGGCATCCTCCGACCAGCGCCGATCGGTGATGTCTTCTAGCACCTCGAGCGCCCCGATGAGGTTGCCTGCTTCGTCGAGCAGCGGCGCCACATTGCTTAACACGGTCACGCGCTTGCCGTCCGGCTTCTCGATCACCAGCTCCTTATTGCGCTGCGCCAGACCCCACCGGAGAAAGAACGCAGTGGCGGTGGCCTCCGGCGCCACGGGATCGCCTTGCGCATCCAGAACTTTATGCGCCCCCGTGAACCGGTCGGTCGCTCGCGGTTCGCGTCCCCACAGTTCGACCGCACGGCGGTTGTAATCGGTGATGGTCCCGGAGCAATCACACGCATAACACGCCACCGGAAGCGATTCGAAAAACTGTGCTCGCCGGGAAGCCGCTTCGAGAACCGGGGCAGCTCCGAGTTCGGGAGAACCATTCACGATGCGGTATTGATGAAGGGAACCAGTACCCGTGTTGCCCGAGCCTGTGCAAATTAAGAGGGGCGGTTTATCTCCTGCAAGTTACGCCTTAGCCAACCTGAACAAGCGGCAGCGCCTCTTAGGGACGGAGCCTTAGTAGAGCTTATGAAGAAACGCATTGGAGTCGTCTTTGGCACTCGTCCCGACGCCATCAAGATGGCTCCCGTGGTGTTCGAGCTTCGCAAGTATCCCCGCGAATTCGAGCCGGTGGTGATCTCCACTGGCCAGCACCGGCAGATGCTGGATCAGGTGCTCCAGGTATTCGACGTGGGCGCCGACATCGAACTCGATCTCATGCGCCACAACCAGACGCTGAACGGGTTGACGCGCCGAATCCTCGCCGCCATGGACACGCTGCTGGCCGAGAAGCCGCTCGATTGCCTGCTGGTGCAGGGGGACACCACGACCGCCTTCGCGGCCGCGCTAGCGGCCTTCTATAGAAAGGTGCCGGTCGCGCACGTGGAGGCTGGCTTGCGCAGCCGGGACATCTTCCAACCGTGGCCGGAAGAGGTGAACCGGCGGCTGACCGCAGTGGTCGCGCAGTTGCACTTTGCCCCCACGCCGCTGGCCCGCGACAACCTGCTCGCCGAGGCTGTCCCCGCCGAGGAGGTAGTGGTCACCGGCAACACCATCGTCGATTCCGTGGAGCGGCTGCTGCAAATGCAAAGTATCGACCATTCGCTTCCCCAGGGCGTTCCCGACGACGGCTCTCCCCTAGTGCTGGTGACTTCGCACCGCCGCGAATCGTGGGGCGCCGAGCTGGAGAACATCTGCGATTCCATCGTAGAACTGGTCGAACGCTTCCCCCACATTCGTGTCGTCTATCCCGTGCACGTGAACCCGAATGTTTGTACCACGGTGGAAGCCCTGCTCGGCAACCTCGATCGCGTGCACCTGATCGCGCCCCTCGACTATTTCCAGTTCCTTTCGCTGCTACGCCGGTGCTACCTGGTACTGACCGATTCCGGCGGGGTGCAGGAGGAGGCGCCGATCTTCCACAAACCGGTGCTGGTGTTGCGCAAGGTGACGGAGCGGCCGGAGGCTTCGCTGATGGGCATGGCCAAGGTGGTCGGCACCGCGCGCGAAGCGATTGTCCGCGAGGCCTCGCGGCTCCTGAGCAATGAATTCGCGTACCAGACCATGGCCGCGGGGGAGTGCCCGTATGGTGATGGGCGCGCCGCTCCCAGGATCGCCACCGCCTTATCGCGCTGGCTAGAAGGTGAACAACCCGTCCTGGACGAGTCGGAACAGTTCCGGGGCGCAGTCATTAAGGAACAGGTTGCGGCTTGGCAACAAGCGCTCGACACCCTCTCCGAAGGCGCCAAGCCGTTGGTTTGGCACAAGACCGAGCGCTCCCTCACCACGCCTGCGCTGGAAGATTCCCCATAATGGCGCCTTGGCCCCTCTTGCGCTGACCACCATCGCTGCGGTAGGTGGGTCCGTCCTCTATTTCCCTCTTCGGCACTGTGCTCGACGCGCTCGCCTTCAGACGCGCTCCCTTCATCGGTAACTCTGGAGAGCACCGGAACTGTTGAGGCCTTAGTTCTGTCCGTCATCGCGGTTACCACTCCACCGCTCTTCTAAAAGCCTGCCTCATTCCCCGTAGCACCAATTCTTTCACCGTAGCACCAATTGAACTTACTGTAGTGAATCCTACCGTAGTGAACCCTACAAACATTGGCCTTTTTCCATCTTGCTTCCCTACGGGATTCAATGTAGTTTTCGGATAGAAACCCAGTAGAAATTCCTGAGTGCCCGGAAAGACCCAGCACCAGTTTTTTCTTCCTTGGGCCAATCCACGCTCGTACTGGAGGTTTGTTTTGAAAGATGTCCGTCTATGTTTGCTTACCGGCAGTTCTTCATCTGGCGCCTCGAACTCATGTCTAATTCCTACTGCCCGCCTATTCTCATCGACCGTAAAACATCTGCTTCTTTACACCGTGGCTGCGACCATTCTGTCGGCCGCCGCCCTGGCGCAGAGCATTACCCTGAATTCACCGGTGAACGGTGCAACCATGGCGTCGCCGGTCCAGTTCGTCGCTACCGCCAATGGCGGCAGCCATCCGGTAAGCGCGATCTGGATCTACATAGACAACCAACCGGTTATCGAGACCCACACAGCTTCGGTGAATACGTCTCTGGCATTGGCGCCAGGATCGCACAAAGTGGTGGCGACTATGTGGAACTCCATCGGCCAGTTAGCCAGCCAACTGGGCTACATTACCGTGAGCTCGTCGGCCAATTCGCAGTACCAGAATGACTTCACGGCTGCTTCGAATTGGCTGTCGCAGTCTTCTCCGGCGGAGTTGGATGGCGCTATCCTCTTCACCCCGCAGGAGATCATGCCATATTTTGCCAACCTTGCCGCCATCGGAATGACCAAGGATCCGAATCGGATGCCGCAGGTGGTGGCCTGGATGAACTGGTACATCAACCACCTCAACTGGCCGGACAAATGGGGTCTCTACGGCACGGTCTACGACTACACCGTCAGCAACGGGGTAGCGATACCCACCGGGGACGCCGACTCGACCGATTCTTACGCCGCCACCTTCCTGAGCTTGGCATGGAACGCCTGGGAGAGCGGCAATCCGGCGGCGCGCTCATACATTTTGGGTCTTAACTATCAGCTTGATGTCATCGGCGGGGTGATCGTCCAGACACAACAGAGCGACGGTCTCACCTGGGCCAAGCCGGACTATCAGACCAAGTACCTCATGGATAATAGTGAGGTTTACCGTGGCCTGCGCGATCTCGCCTCGCTTTACCAGAACGCCTTCGGCGACACCACCAAGGCCACCTACTACAACAACGTCGCCGCTCAATCGCTAAACGGCGTTCTGAGCATGTGGATGAACGGCAACTGGGCCGTCTACAAGAATTCGGCCGGCAACCTGGCTGCGCCGAATCTGGCCACCTGGTATCCGGACGCGAGCTCCCAGGATCTTTCCTATATTGCAGGGCGTGGTCAGCCCGTCTGACCCCCGCGCGCAACAGACGTACGCGGCGTTCAACGCAGCCTGGCCGGGCTGGCCCACGCTCTCGTTCAATTCCCAGGACCCGTTCCCCTGGTGCCTGGTAGCCGAGGGCGCGGCCACGATGGGAGACAATGCCCGCCTCGCCACCTACATCAATAGCATGCAGAGCAAGTACGTGAACTCCGGCTTTCCCTGGCCGTTCTACATCGCCGAGGCAGGCTGGTTCATGCGCGCGAACAACTACATGATGGGCCACGGTCTGTGACCGCTTAGCAACCGGCGCACGGGAGGCAGGGCTGAAAAGGGGCGCGGCCACAACGCTTTGAGGCGCGTGGCCGCATCTTTGCCTTCTTAAGCGCCGGATGAGCGTAGGCAAAGCTACCCTGAACCGGCTCGGACGACGGTACCATAGGGGCCACGACCGCTTCCGCGGGAACCTTCCATAGGGCTCCTGGGAGGTCAGACGCTGTCTCTTCCCCCAGACACCTTCCTGCCGGAGAATCAATGGGATGGAACTGCGGCAACCCGAGAGGCCGGGGTGTACTCCAATACCTCGCCGGAGGTGCGCCTCTGAAACGGTTCCTGACCCACGAGAAACTATTTTGGCTGCATTCGCGCCTGATCTTCATGACGGTACTTGGTTTGCTTCTAGCGAGCGGCTTGGCCGCTGCCCAGCAAGAAGAAGCTCCAGTTTCGCCGGGCTCCGCCGTTCCGGGAATCTTCTTCCCAGGACTGGGAGGCGCGCATGGATTTGTCGAGGCTGGTGGCGGCCACAGCGCCCTCACCCCGGGTAATCCCTCATGGACGGACGGTTACTTCCGTCTCCTTCTGGCGGGAGAATCGAATACCCTCCAGACAGAAGTTACGCGTGAGGACCGGTTCGGCGATCGAGGATGGTATTTCAGTGGTGGACTGACGCACGTCCTCAGTGAAAACTGGTACGGCAACGTCTTCGTGGGCGCGAGTTCGTATTGTTTTTTCCTGCCCAAGTATCGAGTCGATGCCTTTATCCATCGCAAGCTGCTTCCCCACAAGCAGCTCGTGATGACGCTGGGCGGCGGCTACGAAAAGGCCAAAGACGTGCACACTGCTGCTCTTTTGAACCCAGAAGCCAACTATTACCTGCGGCCTACCTGGATCCTGCAAAGCGGCCTGATATTCACCCACGGTGATCCGGGTGGGGTGACCGTGCACACTCAATACTTCGCGGTTACGCAGGGGCAGAACAAGTCGCATTTCATCTCCGTGCGCGGCGAGTATGGACGGGAAGCATGGGAGTTGATCAGCCCGACCAGCGTGCTGGTCGATTTCCCCATCCACGACGTTTCCGGCACCTGGCGGCAGTGGCTGGCTCCGAACTTCGGTTTCAACCTAACCGTCGAGCGCTACAACAACTACATATTCAACCGGATTGGAGCTACCGCGGGATTGTTCTTGGATTTCTAGCTCACATGCACGCCAAAAGGTGAGCCGAGAGGCAGGCCCCGCTTGGAGCTCGCACCGTCTCCCCTTGTACTCTTAAATCCCTGGCCTAGCGAACGGGCCGACGGCACGCCAACGTTTTGCTACACACACGGAGCAGAAAAATCGTGGGCAAGGCCAACCCAGAAGCGAATCAAAGACTCACATGCAGCGAAGAGCAGGGAGTCTCGGTGGGGGCTGGGGACAATGGGACACGGTTCTGCAGGATTGCTGATTCCTTTCTGTTTGATCGAGGTATGCATTGTCATCTACATGGTGAGGCATTATTGCTTTACGTTGAACCGCCTCTTCGGCCGGCAACGGTATCCTTTCATCGACGTCGAGGTTGCCGAGTGGCCGGCGGTGACCGTTCTGGTCGCCGCCCACAACGAGGAGGCGGTCATCGCCGATGTCCTCGAGTGCCTGCTGCACGTGGATTATCCTCCCGACCGCCTGCATATCGTTCCCGTTAACGATCGCTCCACGGACGGAACGGAAGCCATTATCCACGCGATTGCCGCCCGTAATCCGGGGCGAATTACCCCGTTCCATCGCCGGGGCGGAAAGGCGCGGAAAGCCGCCGCGCTGCAGGAAGCCATGGAGAATTTCGTGCAGACGGAAATCGTGCTCCTGTTCGACGCCGATTACATGCCCGGCAAGCCCCTTATCCGGCAGTTGGTAGCGCCATTTTTCGATCCCGAAGTCGGGTGCGTGATGGGCCGGGTGGTCCCCATGAACGTGGGCCAGAATCTGCTTACCCGCATGCTGGACATGGAGCGGGCTGCGGGTTACCAGATCGATCAGCAGGCCCGCCAGAACCTGCGCCTGGTGCCGCAATTCGGCGGCACCGCAGGTGGCATGCGCAAGTCAGCGCTTTTTGAAGCGGGGGGATGGAATACGGATACGCTGACGGAAGATACGGATCTGACATTTCGATTAATGCTGTGCGGCTGGAAGACCGTCTATCAGAACCGGGCAGAATGTTACGAGGAGTCGCCCGTGCGGTGGCCGGTGCGGGTACGGCAAAACAAGCGCTGGGCCAAAGGCCACGACCAGGTGATGTGGAAATACTCGCTTTCGATGTTTCGTCCCGGCAGTATGACGCTGCGGGAACGGCTCGACGGTCTGCTGCTGCTCTGGATCTATGCCATGGCCCCGGCGCTCGTGATTGCCTGGCTTCTGGCCGTCATTATGTTTTACAACGGCGACTCTATAGAAGCGCCGCTGATGGTGCTCTTTGTCGCCTCCTTTACTGCCCTGGGCAACTTTGCCACCTTCTTTGAAGTCGCCGCTTCCGCACGGCTCGATGGCTCCAAAGGACGGTTACGGATTCTGCCCTTCCACTTTCTTGGGTTCCTGGTGAGCATGATGACCTGCTCCCAGGCCGCCTTCGAGCTGGTGCGGGAGGCGGTTCTCGGAGGCGATGCGAAGTGGGACAAAACCGAACGGGCGCGGCAAGCCGCGCCCCGTCCCGTGCCGGAAGCAGGACCGCTGCCGGTCTCGTCACAGGAGCAGGGGGTACCGGCAGAGGAAGCGGCATGATCGGCAGCCTCGCGTCGTTGATGGCATTGACCGGCTTTTTGGCGGCGCTACCTATGGCGCCAGCCTTTCTCGAAGTGTATCTGCGCCGGGATACAGGACCCATCCCTGTTAAGAACCGCACGGAGATGGTCGCTGACCTCGCCCGCGATTTTCGCACTGAGCTGGCAGACGACTCATCCGCGGCGCCTGCCGGCACTCTGGTGCGGGACACGGATTGGTTCGTCGAGCAAGGAGCCTCTATCGCCGATCCCATCTATGCCAAAGGACGATTGGCAGCGGGTGGCAATAATGTATTTGCCGCTATCTTTTGTGAAAAGGACGTAGATCTCGGCCAGAACTCAAAAGTACTGTCCTGGGTGCACGCTGAAGGCGTGGTGATGATCCAATCCGGCAGCGTCGTCGCTGGCCGTTTGTCGGCGGGTGAGCGGGTGGAGCTTGGGATTGGTTGTAAGTTCGAGCGCGCCCATGCACCTGTAATTATTGTCGGGGGCGGGGCTGAGGCGATTGATCGAGATCAGCCCGAAGTCTCCAGCCAAGACCATCTTGCTTCCCCACTTCAGGTTGGCCCTGTGTTGGTGAGCCGGGAGACGCCGGAGTTCAACCCCGAGCCTTTGAACGTACTCGAACGCGTAACGGAACGCCTGTATGTGACCCAGGACTTCGTTCTGCAGCCGGGAGCAGTTCTTCCCAAGAACGTGGTAGCAGGACACCGGGTTCATCTGATGGAAGGCAGTCACGTCCTCGGATGTGTGAAGAGTAACCGCGACATGGAGCTCGGGCCGAATGTGCTTGTCGAGGGTGCTCTGGTCAGCGCCGCGGACCTGCGCATCGGCCCTGGTTGCCGGGTTATGGGACCCGTCCTCGCCGAGGGCGAGCTGGTCATCGAAAGTGGAACACGGATCGGCAGCCCGACTCACCCCACGAGCGTGCGAGCACCGCGCATCCGGATTGCGGCCGGGGTAAACATCCACGGCTCCGTGTGGGCTTGTGAACTCGGGCGGGTGACCGCCTAATTCATTCGATGTGGAGCTTTGACAACTCTGGGTCCTACTCATGCACCAAACCCAAGTCCGAGGTATAGCACCGAATACACCGCGCCGCGAGTTGATGGCGCCGAGAAGAAATTGTCTTGATTAGTGCACGGAGAAACAAGTCGTTAGAGGGCTTCGGCGCGCTGCGGTATGCGGCCTGGATGAACGACGACACGTTCTTCCACCGGGCGTTCTGTAAGATCTGGCTCAGCCCGACGGAGATCGGCCTGAGCTTGGTCGTCATGCTGGGCGGCACTGCCGGTTGGATCGTGTCGATGCCGCGCATTGCCAGCTTCTGGGCGAAACTCCTCTCGTTCTGGATGCAGCGACTCTGGCCCGGCACTGCGGTCTTGCTGATAGACCGCACTGTCGTGGGCCACTGGCGGGTTCCGGTCCCCTATTTCAAGGTCGATGCTGGCCCCATCGATGGCTGGACCTGGTTAGCGGTAGCCGCTGGCAGTGTTGTGCTGTTCGTGCTCTCCTACCGGATTCCCAGCGACACCCAGCTTCCTTTTGTCTATCTACTTCGCACGCTCGCGGCGATCCAGTGGTCGGCACTCGCCTACACCAGGCTCGCACGTCGCCCCTTTCCACAGGATGCCTCGGAATACTGCGCCAGCATGCTCTTGTTCGGGCTGATCTTCATCGGCCTGATGCCCGTGATTTTGGGATTCACGTTCTATATCTTTGATGTAAGCATTTGGAAAAAGATCGCGCTTACCGCCGTCACGGTAGGCCACCTCACCTTGTTCATTCCTCTTCAATATCTGGCACACGCCTGCATCCTGCGCGTATCTCTGCTTTTTCTACCAATCCTCTATTTCGTGCTCGGCCCGTTGGTGGACGTGATCGTGTTCATCGCGTTTTACTCCTGGGGTATGAGTTGGCGTTCATCCCACCCGACAGGGTGCCAGCCGTATTCCGCGGGCGCTCATGCCGCTCCCTTCCCTTCGCGTTATGAAAATCAAACTCGCTGAGAAATCGTGTGGGCGGGACGTTCTGGTCGTGGGTCTGGGCTAGGCTTGCATCTCCGCGCGGGCCTGTCGCACAAAGTTGAGGAAACGGGAGGCGAGTTCCCGAATCCACGCGCCTTCCTTGAAGCGGACCGCCTGGCGTGGAATCAGGTCCTCGCCCACCCCAAGGGCAACCGCTCCCGCAGCAATGAAATGGACGGCGCTGCTCTGGGTAACGCCGCCGGCAGCCACCAGAGGCACATGGGGCAGCGGAGCTTTGAGAGCGCGAATATAGTTTTCGCCGCCGGCATACGAACAGGGGAAAACTTTTACAAAATCGGCGCCCGCCTTATGGGCGAGCCAGACCTCGGTCGGCGTCAGCGCCCCGGGCAGTACGACGACCTCATGTTCGACGCAATATCCGGTAATCCACGGGTCGAAACCAGGCGCAGTCAGGAACATGGCCCCGGCGTCCAGTTGACGGCGCGCCTCCTCCAACCCGGCGACGACCTCCCCGCCAACGATGAGCGATGGAAACCGATGGGCCAGGTCGTTGATGACCTTGTCCGAGTTCGGGATGGTGGCGGTGATTTCCACGATCGGTATGCCCCCAGCCAATACGTTCTCAGCGGCAAAAATCGCTGCCTCCGCCGATTCCACGCGGATGGATGGAATCAAGCCAACCTCCCGAATCTGCCTGCAAATTTCTTCTCTGGTCACGTGCTGATCCTTTCACGGCGGAGAATCAACCCCCAGATCCAACCACACCTAGCGGCGAAGATATCGTTGCCCCGAACTCTCAGCAACGACATTGGGGTCACGGATTTGCTCTTGCAACCGACGAAGAACACACTCAAGAGCGACAAGGAGTTGCGCTCAGCATCAAGCCAGCAACTTCGGTTTTCACTGGATCACCTCTCGGCCCACGGCCAGATTCAATTGCGCTACCGCCGTCAGGTAAGAGCCGATCAGGTTCACGTAATTCAGTTGCACGGCGCGGTAGTCGCTCTCGGCGTTCAAGAAATCCAGCAGGGAAGCCGCGCCATGTTGATAGGAGTAGTAGACCGTGTCTCGCACGCGCACGGACTGTTGCAGGTATTTGGCCTTGTAGGGCTTGAGCAGGATTATGGTGCTGTCCAGGGTGGCGTAGCCGGAGTCTACGTCACTGAACACTTGGGCTTCGGCGGCGTCGCGCAATCGCTCGTTGCGCGTGATATCGAGCTGGGTGCGCAGTTTCTCTCCCTGGTTGCGATCGAAAATGCGCAGTGGGATGCCGACACTCACACCCAGCGTATTTGTCCCGAACGGGTTATTGTTGGATGAGTTGTGGGTATACCACGCGCCCAAGGTCGGATCGGTGGAACCGTTGGCCACCGCGAGTTTGTGATCGGTTTGGGCTTTGTCCACGGCTTCGACGGCTGCCTTCAAGTCCGGCCGCGTGTCCAAAGCGATCTTCCGGAACTCGTCACGAGGTGAGAGTTGCTCGCTGAAATCGAACGGCCCGCTTACGTCGAATTGTTCAATCGGAGTGCGATCGTTCAGCAGCATGAGCAGCGTTATTTTCGAGGTGCGCAAGTTGACTTCGGCGGTTTGCAGGTCGGACTCATACTGCACGCGCTGCAGTTCCAGCCGGTCGAGATCGATTTGCGCGATGTCGCCCGCTTTGAATCGAATTCTGCTGATGTCGAGCACATGATCGTAATAGGCCAGGTTGTCTTTCGCCAGTTGTAGTACCGCTTTGGCCTGCAGCGTCGAGACAAAGGCGCTGCGCAAGTCGAAAAGCAGGCCCCTCTCCAGGTCGGCTTGAGTCGACACGGCAATCAGCCGTCCCCTTTTTTGCGCTCTCCAGCCGCAGCTCCCGCTTGTGCTGCCGCTCGTGCAGATAGCTAATGCCGGGCACCTCAAAGGTGCCACGGAACGGCTGCCAGACTCCATCACGCGGAGCGATTTGGGTCCCGTCGACCGTCAGGGTGAGCTCCGGGTTGGGCCGCAGAAACGCCGTAATCTCCTGCGCCTTGGACTCATCGATGTTCAACTTGCCCGCTAACAGGGTGGGATTGTTCTGCTCGAAACGCTGGCGCACCTGCTCCCAGGTCAGGGGTGTTGGCGTCTGGGCCATAACGCCCACGCTGGTCAGCAGAACCAACACGCAGCACACCCCACGCCATTTGTGCTTCCGATCTATCAAGAGTTCTCTGTTTCTCATGAATATTCGGCGGCCTCCGCCGGCTCCGGCAGAACGTCGCCGGGGCGTGCCACCCAGACATATAAGGTGGGCAACAAAACGATAGCCATTACCAGGTCTGCCATCAGGCCTCCGACGATCACGATCGCAAAAGGCCGCTGGGAATCCGAACCGATGTCGTGCGACAGCGCCGCCGGCAGCAACCCCAGAGTCGCCACCATCATGGTCATGATGATCGGACGAAGCCGCAAAATGGCGCCCTCGACGGCGGCCTGCTGGATCGACTGGCCACGCGCCCGGAGCTGGTTGATGTACTCCAGCATGATCACCCCAGTTTGCACCGAAACGCCGAACAGCGCCAGGAATCCTACTCCGGAAGAGACGCTGAAGTTGGTGCCGGTCACCAGCAGCGCCAGCAGACCGCCGATGCGCGCCATGGCCACGTTAGCCAGAACCAGCAATGCCCATTTGTACGAGCGAAACATGGTGTAGAGAATAATGAAGATGACGAGGATGGTCAGCGGGACGATCATAGCCAGCCGCGCTTCCGCCCGTTTTTCGCTCTCGTATTCGCCCGACCAGCCGATGCGATAACCCGACGGCAGCTTCACTTTTTCATTAATCCGTTTGATCGCCTCACCCACCGTGGTCCCCAGGTCCCGGCCTCTAATGTTGAAGGTCACTGCCACATAGCGGGTGTTGCCTTCGCGGTAGATATCGTACGCTCCGTCCTTGACCTCTACCTTAGTTAGTTGCGCCAGAGACACTCGCTCACCCGAGGGAGAGAGCAGACGAACTTTCTCGATCGCTTGCTGTGTATTACGGTAGGGTGACTGGTAACGCGCCACTACGTCGTACCGCTGCTCCCCGATCAGCACTTGACTCACCGCGTTACCGCCCACGGCCGTCTGGATGGCGTCCTGTATGTCGGCCACGTTGATTCCGAAACGAGCCGCCTGGCGGCGGTCAATGGTTAAGTTGAGGTTCGGCTGGCCGAAGTCGCGCAGCAGCTTGACGTCATGCATGCCCGCGATGCCGGACATGACGCTCGTGACTTCTTCACCCTTCTCCTCGAGAACCTTCAGGTCATCCCCGAAGATCTTGAGCGCGAGCGAACCCTTGGTGCCGGTGAGCGTCTCTCCGACGTTGTCCTCGATGGGCTGGGAGAAGTTCCAGATCGCGCCCGGATACCGGTCCACCGCGCGATTCATGGCGGCGATCAACTCCTCCTTGTTGCGATGGAAAACAGGCCTCCACTTGTCCTTCGGCTTCAGGTCGACGAAATACTCGGTGTTGCCAAATCCCCCGGTGTCAGTCCCGTCGTCGGGGCGCCCAGCTTGCGAAACCACCGTTGTCACTTCCGGAAAAGAGGCGAAAACATAGCGCTCATTCTGGGCAAATTTTTCGCCCTCCGAAAGACTTGTACTATTCGCCAGAGTGCCCCGCGCCCAGATCGCGCCCTCATCCAGATGCGGCAAAAACTCCGCGCCGATGATTCCGCTGAAGGCCAGAAAAGCCGCCACGCCCAAGGCAACTAAACCGGCGCCGATGGTGATCCGGCGATGCTCGATGGCCCAGCGCAATCTTCTCCGGTAGCGCTGGATCAGGAACGGCATAACGGGATTGTGCCATTCGCTGATCCGGCCGCGAAACAACATACTCGAAAGTACGGGGGCGACCAGGATGGAAAAGACCAGGGCACCGAGTAGGGCGAAAGCCACCGTCAAGGCCATGGGCCTGAATAACCGGCCCTCGACTCGTTGCAGCGTGAAGATCGGCAGGTAGGCCACGATGATGATGGCGATGGCGTAGAACACCGGGCGTTGGACCTCGTGGGCGGCCCCGCGGATGATTTCTGCGGTTTTAACAGTCCCAGGTTCGGAGCCGTTGTCCCGGCGGCTCATGTGCCGAAAGATGTTTTCCACCATGACCACCGCGCCATCCACGACCATTCCGAAATCCAATGCGCCCAGAGAAAGCAGATTGGCAGGAATCTTGCTCAAATCGAGCCAGATCGAGGCAAACATCAACGAGAACGGGATGGTAAGCGCAACAATGAAAGCGGCACGAACATTGCCCAGGAAAAACAGCAGGACGAGGGTCACCAGAACCATGCCTTCGACCAGGTTGTGCTCCACCGTGTGCAGGGTGTAATGCAGGAGGTCGCTGCGATCCAGCATGGGAACAACCTTCACACCGGGAGGCAGCAGGCCATTGTTCAGTTCCTCCACCTTTTGGTGAATGGCATCGAGCGTGGGTTGCTCTTCCGCGCCTTTGCGCATCAGCACCCCACCCTGAATGACATCCGGCTCGTCGATAATGCGGCCATCCTCCATGTGGTTGGCTCTCGCCATGTGGCCCAAGCGGATTTTGGGACCCTGGACAACGTCCGCAATGTCTTTGACCCGAAGAGCGGTACCGGTTTGCGTTTTTAAGACCGTCTGCTCGATGTCCTGCACGCTGGTGAAGAGCCCGAGCGTACGCACGTTCATCTGCTGCAGGCCCTCTTCCACGAAGCTGCCGCCGGCATTGATATTATTGTTGGCCAGTTGCTGCTCCACCTGGCCGATGCTCAATCCGTAGGAAACCAGTTTGTTCGGATCGATGCGCACCTGGTACTCGCGCACCGTGCCCCCGAAGTCGGAAACATCTACCACGTTTGGAACCGATTTGAACTGCTTGAGCAGAACCCAGTCTTCAAGTGACCTTAATTCCATCAGGTCATAACGGGGATTTGTGCTCCTTATCGTGTACCAATAGATCTGGCCCGTGGTGCTCCAGTCCGTGCCGATTTGCGGCTGAAGGTTTTGTCCGGGAGGAAGGTTGACCTGGGTCAGCCTTTCCAGGACCTTTTGCCGGTTCCAGTCGTTTACGGAGCTGTCGTCGAAGATCATGATCACGAACGACAGGCCGAAAATAGACTCGGAGCGCAGATAGGTCATGTGGGGCATGCCGGACATTTGAATCTCGATCGGAATCGTAACCTGCTGTTCCACTTCCTCGGCGGAGCGGCCCGGCCATTGCGTAATGACGGTCACATAGTTATCGGCGATATCGGGATAGGCTTCCACCGGCAGGTTGTGAAACGAGATCGCTCCCCAACCGAGCAACAAGACGGCAAGGGACAAAACCACGAACTTGTTGTTAAGCGCAAAATCTACGAGAGCGCGAATCATTTATGGTTTCCTGTTTGTTCCGACGTGCCGGCGAATCTTCCTAACTGTCATTCCGAGTGGCTTGAGCCGCGAGGAATCTTGGTTTTCTGAGACAAAACCAAGATTCCCTCGTCTTGCTCGGGATGACAGCTTATGAGTGTTACTACTTACTGAGCGAGCACGTGGTCTAAGACTAGCGCGTTCGTAACCACTTGCTGCCCCGGCTTGAGTCCCGACTTGATCTCTTGCAGACTCAGATTCGTCGGTAAGAGGTCGCCACTGACCACTTCCAACCGACGAAACTTTTTGTCCGGCGCAGGCACGAAGACAAAATCGCGGTCGTGCATGTGCATCACCGCGGATGCCGGCACGATGGTGTGCATTTCCGTGGTTTGGCCGCGGAAGGTAGCCCTCGCGAACATGCCTACCCGCATCATTCCGGGATTCTGAACTTCGATTCGAACCTTGGCGGTGCGAATACTCGGATCGAGGATGGCGCCGATATTGCTGACCCTTCCCTTGAACATGCGATCGGGATATGCATTCAGGCTGATCTCCGCGGTATCGCCCAGCCGGACATTGGCCAGATCATTCTCGTACACGTCGCAGACCACCCAGACGATGGACAGGTCAGAAATCGTGAAGGGGTTGGGGCCAGACAGACCCTGGACGCCCGCCGCGTTGGTGACCTGCTGATCGGTGATCACTCCCGAGACCGGCGCGTAGAGATCAACCATCATCTTCGGATGATCGGGATCGCTGCCTTGCAGGCGGAGATGCTCCTCGGTGGTTTCGACGTCAATCTTGGCCCGGTGTTCCGCGTCTTCGGCAACCTGAAGATCGTTCAGCGAGTTGGCGCCGTGCTTGTAGAGATCCTGGACACGATCGAGCTGCACGCGCGTCAAGGCCTCGGCGGAAATGGCCTTGCGGTAATCGGAGAAGCCGCCAGCAACATCGTCGCTGCGAACGGTCAGCAACAACTGGCCCTTCTTTACGATATCCCCCAGCCGGGCATGAATCGCTACCACCTTGCCGGTCGCCAGTGATATGACGGGAACGTTGCGAGCGATGTCGGGGGTTACCGTGCCGGTGACCACCAACTCGGAGGTCGAAGGCCGTTCCGTGGCTGCCGCGAGCGGAAACTGCTCCGGGTGGTCCACCGTGAACAGGGTGGGGTCCACGGCGGGCACGATATTCGCGGGCGGCGGCGCCTCTGCTGCCTCCACGTCCCCATGGCGGCTACAACCACCCATCGTCAGCAGTAGCGAAATAGATATAAGGAAAACGATTATCTGCAGAAGTTTGCTTTGCATCATAAGCCACCCGTCCCAGGACATTTCGGGAGCCAGACCTCCTGCTCAACACCAGCAAAGCTAAAGGAAAAGAAATAAAAAACTCGTAGAATCCGCATAAATAATTCCTAAAGCGTGAGCAAATCCCGAAGGCTTTCCAGCGTTCAACAACGAGCCTGCGGAGCAGCGTCCCGGGTTCAAGACCGACTCCGGGACGCTGCCCCATTCATCTCGCGCATGCCGTTGTCCGTGCGCGGGAAGTCGACGGTTGACTGAACTAGAACTTCACCATGATGGCCATGGTGGCGACGGCCTGGTCTTTGCGCAGGTCGGGGCAAAAACCGCCGGGGGCCACGACCACACAGGTGAAACCCGGCGTAGGGGACAGGAACGGGCCGGGCACAAGCTCGGTTCCTGGAACCAGTGAGCCCGGGCTGCCATTATTGCCGGCTATAGGCGTAATCCCCCCTCGACCCGTCCAATACGGAACGTTCGCGTGGCGATAGCCCAACTCCCAGCGGAAGGTAATGAACTGGCTGGGCATGTAATCAAAGGTGGCGGTCGTGTCCCAGGCTTTCATTGGGTCTCCGGGGTTCCCCGTGAAGTAGGGCGATCCGGAGATGGCATCCGCTCCGTTGATGGGCGGGAGCAGCGTCAGGTAGCGGCCCGGGTTGTTCATCATGCCGCCGCCCAGCGTGAAGCCGTACAGGTCCTTCTTGAACCAGAACCGGTTGTAGGCCATCCAACCCAGGAAGCTCTGTTTGGGGCCCTCCTTGGTGTCGCCGTGGCAACTCACCCCTCCGCCGTATTCGCATCCCAGCATCGCCGGTAAAGGAGAACGCCATCTTGTCAAGGGTCTTATATTTGTTGTCGTAGTACTTGACCTCGATACTGTCGTCGGTGTGGATTCGCGAGCGGCCTATACCGCCGAGGGTGTTGCCCCCCAGCGTGTCTTCACCCATGCCGTAATTGTTGAAGACCATCGAAACCCACGGCTTCGGGCGCCACAAAATCTGCCCTCCCAGGCCAGGCTTGGTGCCAGTCCTGGCGTAGGATTGCCATCCGTTGATGATCCAGGGCTCAATCTTCAGTTTGTCGGTAGGGAACCACTGGATGCGTATGCCGTTGAAGAACCATGGCGTGTTCGACGAAACATACGACGGCTGGTAGGTCCAGTTGTCGAAGTTGTAATAGCTGAACAGGCCAATGTAGGAGACGAAGATTCCGGCGTCGAGGTTGAGCCCGTGGTTGACGTTCCAGTGGTACCCACCCCAGGCTTCCGAAACGTAGCGGTAAGCGTCGCGCAGGTCCCATTGGCCGCGTGCGACGCTGGCGTCATTCCGCGGCGTCGTGGTGGAAAACATTCCAAACATGGTCAGGATCCGGCCGCGAACATTGCCAATGCAGAGTCGCCGCCGAGGCTCAACTGCTCCACCTGGATTTCATCGGACCGGAAAGTCTCGGTCGATCCGCCAAGCGAGTCGTCTTGCGGATGGTTGGCGTCAAGCGTGTAGTTCGTGTCCGCCCTGAATTCTCCGGTAAAGTATTTCGAATCCAGCGGGCTCTCCGTGGTGCGCGGAGTGCCGTTGAGCCAGGTCCAGTCGGCATAGGCAAAAGGCTCAGACGGTTTCTCTTTCTCGGGCGGGGTGTTTTCGGTCGCGGAGCCTGGTGTCGCGGAGCCTGGTGTCGCGGCAGCCAGCGACGCCGGTGCCTGCGTCCCCCCTAACTTCAGGTCCGCGTTCACCAGCGAGGCGGCCGGCGCTGCCTGTTCCAGCGCCTTCCTCGCGGCTTTCAGTTCCGCCTCCAGTTCCGCCATGCGCACTTCCATAGCGGCCACCCGTTTCGCGAGCGTTTCCGGATCTGGCGCGACCGTGGGACGGTTAGCCGTTGCGCTGCCGGTGACGGAAACCTCAGACCCATCCGACGAAGGTTCGTTCCGGGCCGCCAGTTTCGGCTGAGCATCAGATTGTGCATGAGTCTGAGCGTAACCGGGTTGGGCCTGAAGCAATGCGAGAGTCAGAGCAAGTACTAGAGGGGAAGCTGCAACCGCTACGGCCTTACGCAACAGAGTTCTCATAGTTTCACGCTCTTCTGGGTTTGAGGTCACGCTTCGGTTTAGTGAATGTCTAAGTGACGGTGTTCGGGCAAACGCTCAATGTACGGGCTCGATTACCAGGGCCAGAATCCACTGTGCAGCATTGCAAAGCACGGCCTATAAAATTTGTATAAAAAGGCCGTAGAAAATTCGTAAAGGTCAGATCCCTGGATGGCAGTTGCGAGTAAACTGAGACGCTGAAAGAGGCGCCCAACGCGTAAGCGCGCCGATTTGGATGCTAGGGGTCGTAATGGAGACCGAAATGGCGAAGGATATGTATGCAATCCTGCAGAGCTTGCTTGAAAGAGTGAAGAAACGCGGTTATTCCGACGAGGACATCCTCCAGGTGGCCAATGTCCAAGGAGACAAACTGCTCGACAAGTTTGCCGATGTCATGGTCGAGGCCGCTACCAAGCGGAGAGATACTTTCCCGGTCGCGGTGAACTACGATCTCTCGGTGGAAGAAGCGATCCTGGCTGGAGATTACCAGGCCGTGCACAAAGATATCACCAGCAAAAACTTTCCCTCCACCAGGAAAGGCCAGGCAGAGCTGGAGATCATGCTGGTTCGCTTTGACGACCGGATGACGTCCGAGGGTGTTGTCTCCAAGCTCGACGAGGAAGGCTTGCGGGCGGCTGAATTGCCCGAGTTTCTGGCTTTTGGCGCCAAGTATCCGGATGTGCAGCGGAAATTCTCCGTGGTCGGCTTGGGCTCGGTGTGGCAGGACCGCAAGGGCTTCCGAAACGTCCCGTGCTTGTATACCGCCTCGGAAGGGCGATACCTGGACCTGCACTGGTGGGACGACGGGTGGTACTCGTATAGCCGCTTCGCGGCGATGCGCAAATAGAGCTTTACAGTTAACTCACAATTCCAGGCTCGGCTATCAGGCTTTTCCGGGCCTTGGCATAGCCGGGTTTGAGCACTGAATAAATGATATGGCAGCGCTGGTCGTAGGGCAGGAACGCGCTTTTCATGGCATTGATCGTGAGTTTCTCGAAGTCATCCAAGGAGAGATCGAAGGTTTCGGCGGCGACTTCGAATTCGCGGGTCAGGGTGGTATTGCTCATCAGGCGGTTATCAGTATTGAGGGTCACGCGAAATCTCTGCGGGTAAGAACACGCTTCCCATTGGCCCGGAATTCCGATGAAGGCGGCCCGCAGCGCTCGCTGTCGCCTAATCACTGCTCCATGGCCACTGCACGCGGGAACAGAATGTTGTTCTCCAAGTGGATGTGCTGGTGCAAGTCCTGCTCAAACTCCACCAGCGCGCGGAACAGAGTCGCGTAGCTCGTGCAAGCATCGGCCGGAATCGAGTAGTCGCTCGTGATCCGGCGTATTTCGCGTAGTTTCTCGCCGGCATCATCGTGCTCCATCATCATGACGCGAATTGGATTTCGCACGGTGCCGAAACACGAGGGTCCACAGCCCGAGCCGCTGGCCATCTGCTTCAGGTAAGGAAAAAGAATTTGTTCTTCCTTCATCAGGTGTGGGCCCAGTTCGTTGGCCAGCTCGGAAAAGGCGGTCTGCAGCTGTTGCAGTTCGGGATGGTTCTGGCCGTGGACCCCGGCCACCTTTGCGATCAGCGCCTGCAGGCGCGGCGTCTCACTCTTCACAAACGTGTGGTGCTGGTTGACGATGTGGTCCACCAGTTCACCCAGAGACCTGGTGTTCCAATCGCAGCTGGTGCCGGATGCAAAAGTCTCGCTGCCTTGTTCGAGTGCGCGCAGGACATCGTCTACCGCGACATTGGCGCTCGCGCAGGCTTCCTTCAGCGGCCGTTCTCCTCCGCAGCAGTAGTCGATGCCTAGCTTTTCGAAGACGCGAGTGGCGTTGGGGACTTCGACAGCCAACTCGCGGACGGTCTTGGTGGCGGTGAGTGTCATACTTTTCTTCCTTTTTGACGATGCTGAGGTCCCGGGTTGCGTCGCCGCGCCCAGCAAAGCACCCAGTTCGGCCAGGATTCTCTTGGCCTCCTGGTTCTCAGCTAGCATGATCTGGATTGGTTTCTGCGACATTTCGCAACTCCTGCAGTCGAGCTTACAGAGAGGGTGGTAGGGAAGGAGATGACTTATGTCACAGGGTAGGAGCAGCGGCCGAGTATCCCCTGCAAAGCCCGTGACAGGGCTACTCCTGGGCGTGGACTTCGGCTTCAAGTCTGGCAAGGTCGGGGATGGTGATGTTCTTGCCATCCATGGCGATGAGGCCCTCGGCCTGGAAGCGGCTGAGGTTGCGGGAAACCAGCTCGCGGACCGTGCCGA
This sequence comes from uncultured Acidobacteriota bacterium, assembly GCA_963808725.1. GTDB lineage: Bacteria > Acidobacteriota > Terriglobia > Terriglobales > Acidobacteriaceae > JAHFUA01. Next base: position 271,793 of record CAWEGO010000002.1, read on the forward strand.
TCTGTGAGGCGAGTTCCTGGTTGCTGGCATCAATTTTGAACTGGGCGCGGCCGGAGGTCGTTCCAGCATCGTGGGCGAGGCGCAGCAGAAGAGCAGCCAGTCGGTGGCGCACGGTAGTGAACGACAGTTCCTCGATGATGCCCACCAGACGCCGCAGGCGCAGGCCGACCATGCGCAGGACTTTCAGCGCGACCTCGGGATGTTCGAGGCAGAGAGCCCGGAAATCGTTGCGCCTGATGAACAGGAGGATGCATTCGGTAGCAGCGGAGGCCGAGGCTGGATAGGCGCCTCCGTCAAAAATGGGCAGCTCTGCCACCGAGCTTCCCGCGTGTTCGACGGTAAGCACTTGCTCGCGTCCTCCGGCCGAGGTTTTGAAGATACGGACGTCGCCGCTTTCGACGATGTAGAGACCGGTGCACGGGTCGCCTTCACTGAAGATCAATTCACCTGAAGCGTGAGGCCTGGTTACGGCGCGGTCCGAGAGGAACTTCAGCTCGGCATCGGACAGGTCGGAAAAGATCGGGACACGAGCCAGCACGGCGGCGCGTCCAGTTCTGGCCTCAGGCATTCGCGTATTCTACGTGGGCCTGCGCGACGAGACAAAAAAGAAGCCGCGGCCCCCTTCCCGCGGCTTCAGAGCCCAGGAATCGAAATAGCCACGCAGGCACAGGAAATCGGCTGTCGTGTAGATCGCGTCATCGGGTGATCTCGAGGCCGGACCGAAGAAGCAGCGACCCCAATGATCCGATGACCCGATTACCCGATGGTCAAATCCGTCACGCTCGGTAGCGCGGCGGCCGAATGGCGTTCAGTCGCATGTACACGGCGCTCTCCCCACGGTGGTAGGTGGCGTGATCGAGGAGAAAGCGAACCACCCGGCCCTTCGAGAACGGACGATTCTCCAAGAACTGCACCCGCAGCTCGAGGTCAACGTCGGTCAGGTCGGCGGCGCCATGGTGCACGTAGGTGAACGATTCGCGCAGCAGATTCACCACGTCGGCCTTGGACTTGACCAGTTCCTTGCCGGCCTCACTGAGCGTGAATGTAGGCTGTGCCTTGTCCTGCACGAAGACTTCGAAGAGGCCGCGCACCGACTCGGCGATGTGCACCATCTGCTGCCCGAAGGTCCGCTCCTCAGCCACGGGCCGGAAACCGTAGAGCTGTTCCGGCATGGCCTCGGCGCACTCCACGGCGCAGGCGCGCGCCAGGCTGATCTCATCCATGAACTCGGAGACGGCGTCGGCGGTGGGACCGCGCCTCAATCCGGAACGGGGATACCCGCCACGCTCCGACTGCGGCCACATCGCCGGCGCGCACCCAGCCACGAGGCCCAACACCGAAGCGCGCAGCAGCGCACGCCGGGAGAGAAAAGACATGTTGACTCCCCTACCCCTTCTACGAAAGGAATCCTCGATAGGTTCAGTAGATTTTATTTTTTTGGGCAACATCCTCATCGCGAGAGCATCGTCTCGCTCGGCGTACATCGCGCGAAGGTGCCGGCGCATTCCGATTTTTCTCTTGACATCGTTTTTCATTGACTCTATACATTCAATCACGAGCAACGGCACGTCAGTTGCGTTCCATGAAAAATGGAAGGGAGAATAGAACCATGGCAACCAAGAAGAAGGCGAAGAAGAAGAAACACTAACCGCCTGGCCCGATCGTAAGAACGGGGACGCCGGCAAGCGTCCCCGAATTTTTTTGTGTTGGAAACGTCTCACCCCTTCGCCGCGCCCAGTGCGCGCTTTTCCTCGTCCAGCGGCAGTTCCGGCTGGCTCATCCCCGCGCCCGCTAGGTTGTGTACGCGGTTCTCCAGTTTGCTCAGCGCTCGCGTGCTGTCGTCGTAGCTCTTGCCTGCGTTCTTCAGGTGCGTGCCCAGCTTGTCGTAGACGTCGGTGAACTTCTCGAGTTCGAAGCGCAGCGACTCCATCTGCCGCAGGATCGATTCCGCCTGCTGGCTCACGTGCAGGCTCTTGAGTCCGACCACGATGGTATGCAGGTAGGCGTAGAGCGAGTTGGGCGATACCGGCATGACGCGTTTCTGCGCGCAGTACTCGTAGAGCCCGTTGTCGTCTTCGTCGCGGATGATGGCTTCGTAGTAGACGTTTTCCGCGGGGATGTACATGAGCGCGAAGGGCAGCGTGCCTTCGGCGGGCTGGATGTACTTGCTGGTCTCGTCCACGCGCTTGCGGACATCTTTCAGGAACTCGCGGCGCGCAACTTTTTTCTCGTCATCGGTTCCGGCGGCGGCGATGCGCCGGAAACTCTCCAGCGAAAACTTGGAATCGATGGCCACCATTCCCTGCGGGAACATCAGCACGGCGTCCACCTTCTCGCCGGAAGCGAACGCGTACTGCGTCCGGTACTGCTCGCGCGCGAACACCATGGCCAGCAGGTTTTCGAGCTGCTCCTCGCCGAAACCGCCGCGCAGCTTGGGCGCGGTGAGAATGTGCTGCAGATCGGCGATGGTCTTCGACAGCTCGGCCAGGTGCCGCGCCTGCTCGCTCATGCCACCCACCTGCTTCTGCAATTCGGCGAAGATGTTCTGCACGTGCGCCATGCGGTCGTTCACTTCCTTCAACGTCCCGCTCATCGCCTTCACGTTCTCGTTCAGCCGGTCGCCGAGCTGGCGGCTCATCGCTTCCAGGCGCTCGGCGACGTTGCAGTTAACGGCCCCCAGCGCCTTCTGCACGTTGTCGCCCATGCCTTCGATCTGCTTGCTGAACACGTCGACGACATGCGAGACGGATCGATCAGTACTTTCGCGCAAGACGTTGAAGTCGTTGCGCAGCGCCTGCGCCTGCGGGTCGGATGTCGCCGGACGCCGCAACACCAGGACGACTGCTACCACCGCGACCAGCGCCAGGAGCACGGCGACGAACGCCAGCGCGACGGCCAGCATCAGTTCACCCCCGCGGCCTGCACCTGGATTTGATAAAGCCTCTCTTCGGTCGCAGGGCAGAGGTTGCGATACGCGCACCACCCGCAGTGGAAGCCAGGCGTGGGATCGAAGTTGCCGGAGGTAATCTGGGCCGCCACCTCGGCGATGCGCTGGCACGCCTCCGCGAGCTGCCGCGGATCGCGTTTGCACGCAACCTCAGTGTTGTCGGCAAGGTTGTAGAACACGAGCCGCTCAGCGTCGTAATCCCACTTCTCCCGCGCCGCGAGCGCGTAGATGGAAAGCTGCAAGCTCCTCCTGGCGTGGTCCTCGGTGCGCGGCTTGCCGGTTTTGTAATCGATAATCGCGACGCGGTTGCCGGCGATGCGGTCGATGCGGTCCAGGCGTCCTTTCACGCGCACGCCTCCGAGCGTGATCTCGAAGCTGCGCTCGGTCCCGATGACATCCGCCGGTGGGGCGGCCTGCTGCAGGCGCACGAACTCGCGCAACTGCTTGGTTCCTTCCTTCTCGTACAGTTCGCGCTGCACCGCATCGGCGAAGCCGGCATCCGCCAGGCCCGCGCGCAGCATCGCGAGCAGTTCGTCTTCGTTCTTGGGACGGCCGGCACGCAGCGACTCGTAGTAATCGCGCAACAGAGTGTGGATCAGGTGGCCGTACTGCATCTGCGCCGCGACCTCGCCAGGAACGTTCCAGAAGCGCTCGATCTTGAACTGCAGGGGCAAGTCTCGTATTTCTCGATGGCGGTGGCGCTCAACGCGCCGTCGAAAACGTTTGGCGACGCTGGCGGATTGAGCAGCCACGCGCCCACGCCCGGGCCGGCCGCGACCGCTGCTGCGGCCAGATCGATGGTGAAGGGAGCAGCCTCCCGCTTTGACCAATAAGGACGGGCATCGCGATCGTCCATCAGGTCGCGCACGAAGCCGGTAGGACGGGGAACGCGGGCGCGGCCGGGACGCGCGCACAGCGTCAGCGTCTCCCGCGCACGCGTCATGCCGACGTAGAACAGCCGCCGCTCTTCTTGCTTGTGGATCTCCTTCTCGTCGCCTTCGGCCACCAGCCCGCGCTGGAGCTGCTGGGGAAACTCGAAGAGCTTTTCGCGGAAGTTGGTGGGGAATGAGTTCTGGTTCGCGCGCAGCATGAAGACGTGGTCGAACTCCAGGCCTTTGGCGGTGTGCGCGGTCATGAGCTGCACCACGTTGGGGTCCGAATCCTCGTCGTCGGTCGGAACCGCGACAATGCCACCCGCCTCGGGATAATGGTCCATGTACGCGAGGAAATAGGACAGCTCGCCGTTGCCCGCCACCGGCTTCTTTGTCCAGTCGAGGACGAACCTCGCGAACGCAAGCACCGGCGGCGCGTTCCGGTCAAAAGCAAAGCGCTCGAGCACGAACAACAGCACGGCGGAGGTGTTCATGCCCTTCATGCGCGCCGTCGCCCAGGCTTCTTCGACGGCGGCCACCACCTCGCTGCCGCCTGGGACCGCCTCCAGGACGCTGACGAAATCGGCATCCTTCCCCGCATGCTTGAGCGCCTGGCGCAGGGCTTCGGCATCCACCTGGAACATCGGGAGGGCGGCCACGCGGAACAAGCTGCCACTGTCGGCCATCGAAGCCAGCACTCGCAGACACGCCAGCAGGTCGCGCACCTCCGGCGTCTCCAGCGCGTTGAGCCCGACCACGACGAATGGGATATGGCGCGCCACCAGCTCGCGCACCAGCAGGTTGCGGTGAGCATGCTGGCGGTAGAGAACGGCGATTCTGGGACTCCGGCGTTCTCTGGTGTCATGGCGCCGCTTGTCGGAAGCGCGGCGCAACTCCGCGATGCGGCCGGCCACGTCGAACGCTTCCTGCTCGTCGCTCTGTGAGGCAACGATCTCCACCGGGAACTTGGGAAGCAGCTCTCCCTGCTGTTGGTCGCGCAGGTCGCGCGCAGATTCCAACCGCTCGCGCTCGGCGCCGGCGGACGCGACCAAGGGATTGCCGCAGATCACCGCGTGCGCGCATTTCAGAATCGGAGTTCGCGAGCGCTGATTTTCGATCAGCGTGACACGCTTGGTTTTGGGAAACCGGTGGGCGAATTCCTGGAACGCCGCGGAGGAGGCGCCGCGGAAGCGGTAGATTGCCTGGTCGGGATCTCCAACCGCGAAGAGATTCTGCTCCGTCCCCGCCAGAAGCTGCGCCAGTTCGATCTGCGCCAGGTTGACGTCCTGGAATTCGTCGAGCAGCAGGAAGCGCGTGCGGCCCTGCTCCGCTGCCCGCAACGGTTCGTCATTCTGCAGCAATTCCAGCGCGCGCGTGATCATGTGGGCGAAGGCGCCAAGGTTTTCCTGCGCGAGCATCTGCTCGACTTTCTCGAAGGCGCTGGCGATCTCGTGGCAGCGCTCCAGCACCTCGTCCCGCGTCATGCCTTCGGCTTGCTTCGAGCTTACGACCCGTGGCAGCGCCGCATTCGCCATGCTCAGGCCGGCTACATACTTCCGATAATCGGCTGGGCTGACCACTTCGTCGTGGCAGCGGTCGAAGAATTCGAGCAGCGCGTCGAGAAACTGGCCCGGGCTGGCCGCGCGGATGTACCAGTTCAATCCCAACTCGGAGATCCGTAGCCGAAGCCAGACCCAAAGGTCCTCCTTCGTGAGCAGGCGGAAGTCCTTTCCCGCGCGCTTCAGCAAATCGTAGCAGTAGGCGTGGAAGGTCATGGAGCGCAGCCCGGCGCAATTCATGCCCGCGAGCCCCTGGCCCGCGCGCGCGCACATCTCGTTGGCGGCGTTATCGGCGAAGGTGAGGGCGAGAATCTCGTCCGGACGCGCGTGCCGGTCACGGATCAGGCGCGCGACACGCTCCACCAGCACGCTGGTCTTCCCGGTGCCGGCGCCCGCCACCACCAGCATGGGTCCGTGGACGTGTTCAATGGCCTGGAGCTGCCGCTGGTTGAAGGTGACAGACACTGATTTGTGGGGTGAATCGCCCGAGGCAATCCATTATCGGGGAAGTATCCCGCGAGCGGCAACTGCGAAGTCTGTGGAAAAGGCGGGAGCCTCTCCGTTCAGCATTCTAGAGCCCGCATGCCTCCCAACGAGATGTATACAATATGTTGTATGTTTCTGCCGGATTTGCTGGTATAGTTCAGTGGTGGCAGGTGACGAGAATCCGGATGCCGAGATCGCATGGGAGGGCAACTCGAAGGAGGTTATCAGCTCATTCCCTGATGAGGTTAAGCAGAATCTGGGCTTCCAGCTACGACGGCTTCAACGCGGCGAGGGGCCTACGGATTATCGTCCCATGCCGTCGATCGGCCAAGGCGTCTTCGAACTGAGAGATGCGGACGAGCGGGCTTGGTACAGGGTGATTTATCTGTCGCGGGTCAAGAATGTCATTCACGTCCTGCACTGATTTGAGAAAAAGGGTCGGCAGACGCCCAAGAACGACATCACCACGGCACGCAAACGGCTGGCGGCAGTAAGGCAAAGGTTGATTGGGGAGAGAAAGCATGCGAAACGCGAATAGACCGAGCCACGTAACCCGAGGGAACGTCTTTGACGATTTGTTCCCGCCCCAGAAGGCGGCGGCGTTGAAGGTGAAGGCAGAACTATACGACGCGATCCTCAGGTGTGCTCGCCGCTACTCACAAAAACAGCTAGCCGTGATCCTCGAAGAACCGCAACCAAGAATCAGTGAACTGCTAAACGGGAAGATCGCCAAAGTCAGCATCGAAAAGTTGTTGGTATACGCTGAACTGTTAGGGATGGAGCCGAGGGTGCTGGCCCCTCAGAAGCGCAAGCCTGCCCATTACGCGGAACTGGCCGCGTCTCGATGACGCAAACGGCCGGCCTGATTCAGCCGCATACAGGCAGTCTGCCTGCTCGGTGCTACGTGCAACGAGGAAGAATGCACACTGGCGAGCATGTATCATTGGGCATGTGCTACCCGAATCTGGACACGTGCTCGGGATTGATGTGGGCTACAGCCCGATCAAGCTCACCACGGCCTTCTGTCGCTTATCTTGGACACGGGATCGAGTCGATTGGTCAGAATCTCGAGCCCGGGCGGATCGCCTCAGTCGTGAGCAGGCACTAGAAACTCTCCGAGGTCCCAGTGCGGGACAATTTGCTAGCGTCGCGATAGACGGCCCGCTCATACCCGATCTTCAGCACTGCCAAGCCTATCGAACGGCCGAGTGCCTTTTGAGTCGTGGAGCCTTTCAAAAACGAGGCAAACCCGGCCCAACAAATGGGGGAAGTGGTCCACAGCTGCACGAACACGCGACGCTCCTTGCGAAGATGGTATTGGAACACTGCGAAGTAGAATCCACTAGGATGCCGTTTGCAGCTACAACCGGTGTGTACGAGGCGTTTCCCAACCTGTTTCTCGGTGTACTGTGTAACGAAAGTGAGTACCCAGTTCGCCCTTCGAAACGGCGGTGCTGGACGGATTGCCTTTTCCCTCTTGTGAATAGGCGACTCGATGAGATCATCCAAACCGTGCTTCCAGGCCGACAATTTACGACCGTGGCGGCGATGTCCGGGCATGAGGCGGTTGCGGCATTAACCTGCGCCATCACTGCGCTTGTTGCTGCCGCGGGACGATGTATCGCTGTTGGTGATCCGACTGACGGGTATATCGTGCTACCGCCCATGTACTTTTGGGGTTTGTCAGCCAATCGAGAGGAGCGGTGGGCTAAGCGGGAACTGCGTAACAATCTGTGCCGGTTATCTTGCGGCAAGACTGGCGCGCTGCCCGCGCAGATATACGACGGGCACGAGCTTCTGGACTTATCCAAGGATTGAATGCTTTGTCTGTTGATGTGGCGTGCCACACGGTCTGCGCTTACCGCCCGGCACGTTCGCAGGCAGCTACGGGATCTCGCATCGCTTTTGCTGCCTGCGCTGCGGTGCACGGTGTTCCGGGAGGCGGGAACGCGAAAACTTTTGGACGAACGGGACGCGGGAAATCACTCAGTCTTAACGTTCCTTTCGGCGACAACGATGCTCACAGCCGCAATGGCCGCCGTCTCCGTGCGCAGGACGGTGGGTCCGAGCGAGGCTGCGATCCAGCCGTGCTGGCGGAACGCGCGCTCTTCTTCGCCTGTCCAGCCGCCCTCCGGACCGACCGCAAGCGCCAGCGTCCCCTTCCAGCCCGCCACAGCCTGCTTCAGCGAAACTTGCTCCTCGCCTTCCGAGAGCACAACGCGACGGTCCGCTGGCGGCGCGAGACCTTCCTGCAATCGCACTGGTGCATCAATCTCCGGCGGCGCGGCACGGCGCGACTGCTGCGCCGCTTCGCGGGCGATCCGGCGCCAGCGTTCGACGCGTTTTGCCGCTGCCGACGCAAGATGCGAATCGGTCCGCTTGGCGATCAGCGGCACCACGCGAGCGACGCCCAGCTCGGTGGCTTTTTCGATCGCCCATTCCATACGGTCGAACTTGAAGATCGCCAGCAGCAGCGTGATGTCGGGGAGTACGGCCGCCGGCAGGTCCTCGCTGAGTTCAAACTCGACCCTCTCCGGGGTGACGGAAATGATGCGACCGCGCCGCACTCGCCCCTCGGCCGCGATATCGAATTCCTGGCCGATGCGCGCCCGCAGAACGCGGGCGAGGTGCTCGGCCTGGGTGCCGACCAGCGCAGCGCGGCTGCCCGAGACTTCGTCGGCGATCCAGCGGCGGAGCGTCATCGGAAAGATCCCTCGCTTCGCTCGGGATTTCGGCTGCGGACTCCCGCTCCCCTTCGCTTCGCTCAGGGCTCGCTCACGCCCGCAAAGCGCCTCAATTTATCCGAAAATATCTTTGACCTTGCTGAGCAGGCTGGGACGCTCGGGCTTGTTTTCGACGCGCGTGATGGCATCGATTTCCTCCAGCAGTTCGCGCTCGCGTTTGGTAAGGCGGGTGGGGGTCTGCACCACGACGCGCACCACCAGGTCGCCTTTACCGTGCCCGTTGAGCACGGGCACGCCTTTGCCGCGGATGCGCAGTTCCCGCCCCGACTGTGTGCCTTCGGGAATCTTGAGCAGGTGTTCGCCGTCGAGCGTCGGCACTTTCAGTTCGACGCCCAGCGCCGCTTGCGGAAACGAGATCGGCAGCACGCAGTAAAGGTCCTTGCCGTCGCGCAGGAAAAACTGGTGCTCCTTCACGTGCAGCACCACGTAGAGGTCGCCGGGCGGGCCACCGTGCACTCCTGCATCGCCGAACTCTGAGTAGCGGATGCGGGTGCCGTCCTCCACGCCCGCGGGTACTTTGACCTCCTGCGCCCGCTCCCGAGTCACGAAGGCCTGCCCTTTGCAGTGTGGGCAGGGATCGGTGATCAGGCTCCCGGCGCCGTGACAGGCCGGACAGGTGCGCGAGACGCTGAAGAATCCCTGCTGATAGCGCACCTGCCCGCGCCCGGCACAGGTCGAGCACGTACCGGGAGTCTTGCCCGCGGCCGCGCCCGTCCCCCGGCAGGGTTCGCAGGCTTCCTGGCGGCGATACTTGACCGTGCCTTTGGCGCCGAAGACGGCTTCCTCGAACTCCAGGCTGAGGTCGGCGCGCAGATCGGCGCCGCGCTGGGCCCGGCTGCGGCGGCGTCCGCCGCCTTGGCCGAAGATGTCGCCGAAGCCGAAGAAATCGCCGAACACCTCGCCGAAGTCGCGGAAGATGACGTCGGCATCGAAGCCGCCGCCCCCGAGCCCGCCGACGCCGGCGTGGCCGAAGCGGTCGTACTGCGCACGCTTCTGCGCGTCGGCCAGCACGGTGTAAGCCTCGCTGGCCTCCTTGAAGCGATCCTCCGCGGCGGGGTCGCCGGGATTGCGGTCTGGGTGGTGCGCCAGCGCAAGCTTGCGGTAGGCGCTCTTGATTTCCTGTTCGCTGGCGTCGCGGGCGACGCCCAGCACTTCGTAGTAGTCGCGTTTTGCGTTGGTGGCCAGAGTGTTCTTCCCGGTTTACTTGTTGGGATTGCGGGCGACGCGCACCATCGCCGGACGCAGCAGGCGGTCCTTGAACTTATACCCGCGCTGCAGTTCCTCGAGCACGGTGTTGTCCGCCGCGTCCGAAGTATCGACCACCTCGACCGCCTGGTGCAGGTGCGGATCGAAAGGCTCCCCGGCGGCGGGGATGGGACGCACGCCCAGTTTCACCAGCGCATCGTGGAACTGCCGGTTGATGAGCTCGACGCCGCGGAAGTTCTCGTCGCCGGCGTGTGCCTCGAGCGCGCGGTCAAAGCTGTCCAGCATGGGCAGCAGCGCCTTGATGGCATCGGCGACGGCGTACTCGCGAAACTCCAATTGGTCACGGGCGGCGCGCTTGCGCGCATTGTCGAATTCCGCCTGCAGGCGCGCCAGGCGGTCGTACAAGACGTCACGCTCCTCGCGCAGCGTCTTGAGCTCGTCTTCGGCGCCGACCGCCGCCGGCCGATCCGCGGTTTGCTCCTCGAAGCCGTCTTCCTCAGCCGCGGGTAGCTCGTGCTCCGCGTCGAGGTTTTGCACGTCGGTCTTTCCGTTTCCTTTTGCCATAACGACCACTATTCCTTCTCGTTCAGAATCTTGTCAAAAAGCTGCGCGATGTACGACACAGCAGTGATGCTGTGCTGGTAGTCCATGCGCGTTGGACCGATCACCGCCAGCGACCCCACCACTTCGTCGCCCACGTGCGCCGGCGCGCCGATGAGCACAAAGTTGCGCATCTGCGGCTCCGCTTCCTCCAGGCCAATCACCACCCGCACCGCTTCCTGCCGCGCATCGACGTAAGCGGAGAGCAGTTCGACCACGCGCTCCTTCTCTTCCAGCATGCTCAGGAGCCCGCGCAGGTGCTCCCTGTCTTCCTCGCTGGCCACCAGATTGGCCACGCCCTCCACGAACACGGTCTGCGCCGCCGGCTCCAAGCCGAGGGCGCCGCTGCGCTGCAGTTCCTCGATGGACTGCATCAGCCGGTCGTACTCGCTGCGTTCGCTCTGCAAACGCCGGTCGATCTCCGCCCGCACCGCATCGATGGTCCATCCCCGAAAGTTCTCGTTGATGTAGCGGGCCGCGGTCTCCAGCTCCAACTGCGAAAAATCGCAGCTCGTGCGCAGCACCCGGTCGCGCACCAGTCCCGACCTCGCAACCACCACGGCCAGCACCTTGTTCGCGGCCAGCCGCGAGAAGTACACGTGATCCAGTGCATTGCGCGGGCCCGTGGCGGTCACTGCCACGCCGACCCCGCTCGAAAGCAGCGACAGCACGTGCGAAGTACGTTCCATGAACTCCTGCACGTCGCCGACCCCGTGAAAATACTTCTGGATGGCGCCTTCATCGGCCTGGGAAATATGCGCTTGCCCGGTGAGCTGCTCCACATAATAACGATAGGCCTGCGCCGTCGGCACCCGGCCCGCCGAGGTGTGCGGCTGCTCCAGATAGCCAGCGTCGGATAGGTCGGCCATGACATTGCGGATCGTCGCCGGACTAATCCCCTCTTTACTCGCGCGCGATAACGTCCGCGACCCCACCGGCTCGCCCGTGGCGATGAACGTCTCCACGATGGCAGTCAGGATCTCGCGTTCACGCTGCCCGCTGGGCCCCACCTGCGCCATTCCTGTCCTTACCCGAATGCTGCTAAACCAATGGAAAAAAGTAACTTATGCCACGGTATGGGCAGCACTCCCCTTGCTTAGATTCTAGGATGTGAGTCGGGAGCTGTCAAGCTTAGCGCTCTTGGCTTCAGAGTGCCAAACCGTCAACTCCCTCCTTACTATTGGATTCGGATCACGGGCTCCGGGGTGCTAGTTCGCAGCTCTTCCAGGCCGGCGATCACCCGGCGGGCGAATTGATAGAAAGACTTGGCGTGCGGATAATCCTCGCCGCCCAGGGCAACCGGGTGCCCGGTGTCGCCGCCCTTGCGAATCTCCGGATCGAGTTCCACCGCGCCGAGATAGGGGATGCCGAACTGTTTGGCGGTGCGTTCCACCCCGCCGGTCGAGAAGATGTCGATCTCCTTCCCGCAATGCGGACAGGTGAAGAAGCTCATGTTCTCCACGATGCCGGCGATCTCGACTTTCACCTGGCGAAACATTTCGATGGCCTTGCGCGCGTCCTGCAGGGAAACGTCGGAGGGCGTCGAGACCACGATCGCGCCCGTGAGCGGCACCGTCTGGATCAGCGAAATGGCCACGTCGCCGGTCCCGGGCGGCAGGTCAATCACCAGGTAGTCCAACTCGCCCCACTCCACCTGCTGCAGGAACTGCTTGATGATGGAGTGCAGCATGGGCCCGCGCCATACCAGAGGCTTGTCGCCAGGATTGAGCATTCCCACCGAAAGCACCCTGACGCCGAAAGCTTCCAGCGGCTCAATGCGGTTCTCGCCCACCACGCGCGGCGTGGCCGTGGTGCCCAGCATCAGCGGAACGTTGGGGCCGTACACGTCGGCGTCGAGCAGGCCGGTGCGATGCCCCAGCTTCGACAGAGCCAGCGCCAGGTTGACCGCAATGGTGGTCTTGCCGACACCTCCCTTGCCTGACCCAATGGCAACGATGGTCTTCACGCCGGGCAAAGGCTGCGGTCCAGCCGGCTGTCCAAAACCTGCATGCGGATGAGAACTCAATGGGCACCTGCCACGATGGAGATGATGGCCGAATCTGTGATTATACGATGCGTGGGGTGGGGACATCGATTCGGGCGGAGTCGCGAGAGGAGCGCTCCGAAGCTCGCCTCTCATCCGCCACACGTTGCCAATCGCACGGGCTGGTCAACCACCTATGGGCAGCCGCCGGACGCGAATTCGGGCTTCTTCAAATACCACCACCGCCCCGGCCTCGAGATCCGATGCGACGGTCGCGAGGTTCGCGATCAGGAGTTGGACCTGCCGCTCCGGACGACGCTCGGCACCACGGCGAAACAGGATCACGGACGGGAGCGCCTTCGTTCTGGTCGCAAGCAGGGGCCCGAAGTCCGTGTCTGCCGAAACGACGATGCGCTCTTCGGCGGCGGCCCTGCCCAGGATGTCCTCATCGGAAGAGCTTTGCATGCCCAAATCGCGCACATGGACCGCGTCGTTCCCAGCGGCACGAAGGCCAGCGGCGACGATCGGAGACAGCGCATTGTCAATGAGAAACTTCAAACCACGGATCGTAACGGGAGTTCGCGTTCCCGGACCGCTTCGGCGGCATAACGCAGCGCCTCGTCGATGTCGGCTCGTTCCAGATCAGGATACGCGGCCAGGATGTCGTCGTGAGTCAGGCCATCTGCAAGCATCGCGACGACGGTCGCCACGGGGATGCGAAGGCCTCTAATACAAGGCTGGCCACCCATCTGATCGGCACCTACCGTAATCCGTTCGTATGGCATCCCTTCTATTCTGCCATACCAGCCTCGCTTGGCGCGGGTCGATTTTGTCGTGGTTTCCGCCGTGATCACGTCACGCCCAAACCGCGTGCCGCGAGTTAGGTTTCTCACGGGCTAGATTCCCAGGTCCTTGAATTAGAGCGCCGGCGGGGATATGCAGTTTGGCTGGCTGGCCAGAGCAATTCGAGCAGATCCGGACCCACCTTGCCCCGTTCCTGCGGTTGGCTCAGTCCTGCACGAATTCCGCTGCCCTACTGTTGGGCGGTGGAGGCCATCCCTTGATCGCGATAACGTGGGAAGACCGCTCTTGTACGCTGCAATTGAGCGTAACCTCCCGATATAGAAGATGCGAATCGCCAAGCATCTCGAATTTCTCTGGTACGAGACAGAGGAAAAACGTGTAACCGCGAAAATTAAAACGGCCGGCCGCTAGGTTGTCCGCCTTGTCCGTCATCGGCGTGAAATTGACTCGGTCCATCGAATCAATCTGCTCGCCGGCGCGACCAGCAAGGTAGAGCCCGGCGCCATGTTCAAACTGACGCCGCCCGAACGCTACTTCGACAAGTTCCCTCGATGGAGTGCCCTTGACGTTCGAACCTATTGGCCATTCCCCGCCAAAGGTCAAATTGATCAGCGTCTTCAAGAACCATCGCTCAAGGAGCGGGCCATCTATCTCCATGCGCTTTATATTCCAGTGGGTCGGCGGCCTTTTCAACTTTTCGCGGACCTGATTCAGCCGTATTGATTCGCGGAAAACATTGAAGGCTTGCAATGCGGCAGCGTCCAAATCGCTAAGGCCGCTGTTGTGGTTCTTGCAAAGAATCTTGGCTACAAGGCTCGATGACCCTATGCTCTTCGGCTCGTTCAGGCACCACTTGAGGCCCTGAACCATGATCTGGTCGTCCTCGAACAAACACTGAGACACGATGTGCTCACGCGTGATCTTTTGGGCGCAATCGCCCAAGGGTGCTGCCCAACAGCTTGCGTTCGCGGGTTGTGCTGTGGTTACCATGTCTCCGTTCGGAAAAGCCTCTTTCAATTCTACCCTTCGGACAAAACTGAAGGTCCACCGTGTCGGTCCCACGGGGCCTCCACGTCTCGGCAGTTTGCTCTTCCTCCCGCGGCCATCTGTGCGATCCGCGGCGGTCAACAAAAGCAGATCCCTCGCTCGCGCTCCCGCGCATCCGCTTGGTCGCGCATCACTCGGGATGACAATTTGTTGCGGGTGTCGGAGCGGCCCCTCGGCTTCGCTCGGGGCAGGCTCCGTAAAGCTGCTCCCCTTCAAATCCCTCGGCTCCCAGCGTCTCGGCGGTTTGCAATCCAGCAAGATTCTGCTTGACAAGCAGTAATCTGTATGATAATTACTGCATAACTACAATTGCAATAGGCTAAGTTCTTGCGGCTCAAGATTTTCCCTCTAACTGCTTTGTTTTCATGGATCACAGGAGAGATATCCCACTAAGTCCAATGTTTTCAACACGCAGTGCCCCCGGGGGGAGGGGGTATCGTCTGCGCGACAGCCGGCCAGAGGCCGGCGCTACTCCCCCCGCGCCTGTTGGCGGCGTTCCAGTTCGGTGCGGCGCAGCTCGCGGCGGCGGCCGGCGTCTTCGTAGCGGCGTTTTTCGTCCGCGGTCTCGGGCGTGACGGGCGGGACCGGGACGCGGCCGCCCTGCCGGTCAATGGCGACGTAGGTCAGGTAAGCGGAGCTGACGTGCTGCCGCTCACCGGTGATGTAGCTCTCGACCCAGCACTTCACCCCGACCTCCATCGAGGTGCGAAAGGCGCGATTGACCGACGAGCGCAGAATCAGCAGGTCGCCGACGTGCACCGGGGACAGAAAGTCGAGATGGTCCATGGAGGCGGTGACCACCGCGCTGCGGGCGTGGCGGTGCGCGGCCATGGCGCCGGCGATGTCGATCAGGTGCATCAGGCGGCCGCCCAGCAGGTTGCCGAGCGGGTTGGCGTCGTTGGGCAGCACGACTTCCGCCATGTCCGACTGCGAGACTTTGACAGGACGCGGAGTGAGGTCGTACGGGCTCATGCTGGGCAGGCTGCGGCGCACCGGCTCTGCCGGCGCTCGAAATAGGATTGGAGATAACACGCGGCCATGGCTTGGATGCGCGGGTCAGGATGCGCCACCGCCCAGCGGCCCGCCGCGGAATCGTACTCCAGCACGCCGTGAGCGCCGGGGCGATGGGCGGCCTCGAGCACATAGTAGATGTTGATGCGCTGGTCGCGGTCGCGGGCCACGGAAAATCGCACGGCGTCGAACCGATGCTGCGCGGGAAGCCGTTGGCACTGGGACGCGTATCCCAGGTTGCAGAAATCGCGGAGCTGGTCATCCGAGGGAACGATCTGCTGGTCAAAGCGCGCGGTGCAGAGTCCGCGCCATCCATTGCCCAGCGGCAGCCGCGGACGGTGCGGCCATCCGCCGTCCTCGAATTTTTCGGTAGGGATGAAGAAAGGACAGGCCATAGAAAGTTGCCAGTGGTCAGTTGCCAGTTGTCAGAAAAAATCAGATTTCTTGGGTGCGAAGGCGAATAGCCGCAACGAAGCGATTCTAGCGAGCGGGGTTTTCGCCGTCCAGCTTTACTTCCGCGCCTCGGACGTGCAAATCTGTACGCTCTTCCGAGAGGCGATATGGATCGCGCTGAGATGCTGAAGCAGTTCCTGGAGCAGAACCCGAACGACGCCTTCGCGCGCTACGGTCTGGCGATGGAATATTCGCGCGCGGGCGAGATCGAGACCGCGCTGGCCGAGTTCAAGAAGCTGCTGGAGGTGCATCCGGACTACACCGCCGGTTACCAGATGGCGGGACAGATGCTTTCCGCCGCCGGGCGCTACGAAGAAGCGCGCTCAATGCTGGAATCCGGCATCGCCAGGGCCGAGCGCGCCGGCAACAAGCACGCCCTGGAAGAAATGCAGGGCCTTCTGCAGGAGCTGCGGTAATTTCGCGAGTCGTGGGCCATGCCCGGATCATCCATCGGGCATGGCAACCGCAACGAATCCCTACACCTCGCGAATCCTGGGACTGCTTGGCGACAAGCCGTTCCTCGGTGTTCTGGAATCTACTCCCGCGAAATTGCAGCAGCACTTCGAGCGGCTGGGACCACAGGGATTGAAGAAGAGCTACGCTCCGGGCAAATGGACCGCGGGTCAGATTTTCTGCCATCTGGCCGACGCGGAAATGGCAATCGGCTTCCGCACGCGGCAAGCGGCCGCGGAACCGAACCACCGCATACAGCCGTTCGATCAGGACCTGTGGGCGCGAAGCTATGCGCGCCAGGATCCGGCAGCGGCGGTGAAGGCGTGCATCGCACTGCGCGGATGGAACCTCTCGTTCTGGCGGACGCTGACACCGGAGGATCTCGGGCGAATGGCATTTCATCCCGAGCGGGGAGATGAGTCGGTGGAGACGATCCTCAAGCTGCTCGCCGGACACGACCTGAATCACCTGACACAACTGGAGAAGATTCGTTAGGGTCGAGACTCGCGCTGCGCGGTCTCGGCTGCGGCGGAATCGGCGGGACCGACCGCGCGCGACATCGCCCACTCCACCAGCCACGGGAAGAGCTGATAGAACTTGACGCTGATGTGGTGCTGCCAGGGCACGATCACTTCCCGCTTCTCCGGGCCGCAGGCCTTGACCACCGCGGCCGCGACGCGATCGGCGCTGATGCCTCGACTGCGATTGGCTCCGCCGAGGCGCAACCGCTCTTTGCCTTTCACGGCGTTCTCGATGAAGCTGGTGGCGATGGTGCCGGGACAGACAGTCATCACGTGCACGCCGCTTGAGCGCAGTTCCATGCGTGCGCCCTTGCCAATGGCATTCATGGCGAACTTAGTGGCGGAATAGGCGGCCGCATACGGCAGCGGGATGTGGCCGGCGACGCTGGAGACGTTGATGATCATGCCGCCTTGCTGGCGTTTCATCACCGGGATCACCGCCTGCATGCACTCGATGGCGCCGAACAGGTTGGCGTCGAACATGTTGCGGCAGGCTCGCATGTCCATGTCGGCAACCGAGTCCTGCAAGCCGAAACCGGCGTTGTTGATCCAGATGTCGACGCGGCCGAAGTTGTGCAGCGTGAGGCTGAGCAGGCGATCGATCTCCTCGCGGTTGCGGAACGTCGCAGGCGATAGCTAGAGTGCGTTCCGGCGCACCCACGCGCGCGCGGGCGGCTTCCAGTCGCGAGGGATCGCGCGACGACAGCACCACCTTGCAGTCCTCGCGCACGAATGCCCGCGCCAGCGCCTCGCCGATGCCCATCGACGCGCCGGTGATGACCACTACTTTGCCGCGTGGGTCCATGCTGGTGCTTGTATTTGGTTGCGGCACTCAAGTCAAGAGGAGGTTTAGAATCCAACGCATGAGCGCGCTGCTGCCACTGTTCCCGTTGGATGTGGTGCTCCTGCCGGGCATGCCGATCCCGCTGCACGTCTTCGAGCCCCGGTACAAGGAGATGGTCGGCGAATGCCTGGCCCAGAAGACGGCGTTCGGCATCGTGCGGGCCAAGGAGGACAGCATCGCCGAGATCGGCTGCACGGCGGAGATCCTGGAGGTCACCAAGCGCTACGACGACGGGCGCATGGACATCGTCTGCGAAGGCCGCCGTCGCTTCGAGGTGATGGGGTTGAACGAGGAACGCGCCTTCCTGCAGGCTGAAGTCACCTACTTCGACGACGAGCCAGGACGCTCTCCGGCCGACCAGGTGGACGAAGCCCTGCGGCTCTACGGCGATCTGATGCAGCTTGTGGAGGCCGATGCCGAGGCCCCCGAAGCTGGCACACCCCAGCTTTCCTTCCAGCTGGCCGCTCCCATGCCGCTCGACCTCGATTTCAAGCAGACGCTGCTGGGCATGCGTTCGGAGCGGGAACGCATCGCTGCCGTAGTAGCCTACTTCACAGCCTTGTTGCCGCGCATGCGCCGCGCGGTCAAGGCCCGACAGAAAGCCGGCGGGAACGGGCACGCCATGTAGTCGTGAGTCGTTCGTCGTTAGCCGAAGCCGCGGAGACGCACCGCGGCGTGCCGTTCTCCCCCCGAAAATCGGCGTTGCGGCGCAGCGTATAATCGATTGAAGTGAATAAGGGGGCCTTATCCTCATGAATCTTCCGCGGACCCTCGGGGAACTCCGGGGCAGCGACTTTTCCGAAGAGCGCCTGCTTAGGCGCCGCGTCAAAGACGAAATGCGCGAGAACCTGATCTGCAAACTGCGGCGGCGCGAAGCGCTGTTCCCGGGCATTGTGGGCTACGAGGACACCGTGGTGCCGCAGATCGTGAATGCCGTCTTGTCGCGGCACAACTTCATCCTGCTGGGCCTGCGCGGGCAGGCGAAGAGCCGCATCCTGCGGGCGCTGACCTCGCTGCTCGACCGTGCGCTGCCTTACCTTGAGGGCTGCGAGATCCACGACAATCCCTACGCTCCCATCTGCGGCCGTTGCCGCGAACTGATCGAGGAGCGTGGCGATCAGATGCCCATCGCCTACCTCTCGCCGGAAGACCGCTACGTGGAAAAGCTGGCTACGCCCGATGTGACCATCGCCGACCTGATCGGCGACATCGATCCCATCAAGGCTGCCCGCGGCGGACACCAGCTCTCGAACGAACTCACGGTCCACTACGGGTTGTTACCGCGCGCCAACCGCGGCATCTTCGCCATCAACGAACTGCCCGATCTCGCCGGCAAGATCCAGGTAGGGCTGTTCAACATCATGCAGGAAGGCGACGTGCAGATTAAGGGCTATCCCATCCGCCTGGCGCTGGATGTCGCCCTGGTGTTCACCGCCAATCCCGAGGACTACACGGCACGCGGCAAGATCATCACACCGCTGAAAGACCGCATCGGATCGGAGATCCGCACCCATTATCCCGCGACCGTGGACGAGGGCATGGCCATCACCGCGCAGGAGGCGTGGAGCCAGCGCGACGGCCAGAAGCTGGTGGTGCCGAAGTTCCTGCGCGAGGTGGTGGAGCGCATCGCCTTCGCCGCCCGCGACGACAAAAAGATCGACAAGCGCTCCGGCGTCAGCCAGCGACTTCCCATTACTTGCATGGAGAACGTGATCTCCAATGCCGAGCGGCGCGCCATCCGCAACCAGGAGGAAACCATCGTGCCGCGCGTGGGCGACATCTACTCCGCCATGCCGGCGATTACCGGCAAGCTCGAGCTCGAATACGAGGGCGAGATGCGGGGCGCCGATTTCGTGGCCCGCGAACTGATCCGCTCCGCCGTCGCCAAGACCTTCGATACCTACTTCGAGGGCGTGAACATGCAGCAGGTGGTGCAGTGGTTCGACCTCGGGGGCGAGATCAAGTTCGGCGAAGGCGCGCCCGTGGCGGAGTTAACCGAGGGGCTGAAGAAGATCCAGGGCTTGCTGGAGAAGCTGGAGCAACTGGGCGTGAAGCCCAAGGACGCGCCCGAGCTGCAGGTTTCCGCAGCCGAGTTCGTGCTGGAGGGTCTGCACGCCCACAAGCGCATCGGGCGCAGCGAAGAGCGCGTCTTCAGCGCCGGCGAGAAGCAGGTCCGCCGCGAGCCCTCGTACAGCCGCGAGGAGCCTCCGGCGCCCCGGCCGCCAAGAAGGCCCTATAACTAGGGAGTAGGGGCGGAAAACTCGGTACTCGGTACTCGGTACTCGGTACTAGCTCATGAAATTCATCAAGTACTCCAAATTCGTCGCCGATCCGGCTTCGCAGATGAGCATGGAAGACCTGCTCGAGGCGCTCTCCGACTTCCTGCTTCAGAGTGGGTTCCAGAATCAGTATGCGTTTTATGAAATGCCGGATGAGCAGACGCTCGAGCAACTGCGGCAGGCGATCGAGGAAGCGCTGATGAACGGCCAGCTCCTCGACGAACAGATGCAGCAACAACTCGAGCAGATGCGCAACGACGGCAGCCTCGAGCAGCTCATCCAAAAGCTGATCGAGCGTATGGAGCAGGAGAATTACATCTCCATCGACCAGCCGCACGATCCCGCGAAGCAGTCGGTTGCGCCCGGCCAGACCGGCAAACCGCAGACGCAGGTGAAGTTCGAGATCACCGACAAGAGCCTGGACTTTCTCGGCTTCAAAGCACTGCGCGACCTGCTGGGCTCGCTGGGGAAGTCGAGTTTTGGACGCCACGACACACGCGATCTCGCCACCGGCATCGAGACCAGCGGCGCCGCCAAGCGCTACGAGTTCGGCGACACGCTGAACCTGGACATCACGGCGACCTTGTCCAGCGCCATCCAGCGCGAGGGGCTCAAGCTGCCGCTCAACATTGAGTACTCCGACCTGCAAGTGCACCAATGCGAGTATCAGTCGTCGTGCGCTACGGTGCTGATGCTCGACTGCTCGCACTCGATGATCCTCTACGGTGAAGACCGCTTCACGCCCGCGAAAAAAGTGGCGATGGCGCTCTCGCACCTGATCCGCACGCAGTATCCGGGCGATTCGCTCTCGCTGATTCTTTTTCACGACTCGGCGGAAGAGGTCCCGCTGTCACAGTTGGCGCGGGTGAAGGTGGGGCCGTATTACACCAACACGCGGGAAGGCCTGCGCCTGGCGCAGCGTATCCTGCAGCGCCAGCGCAAGGACATGAAACAGATCGTCATGATCACCGACGGCAAGCCTTCCGCGCTGACCCTCGAAGACGGCCGCATCTACAAGAACGCCTTCGGCCTCGATCCCCTGGTGGTGAGCCACACGCTGGAAGAAGTTTCGAAGTGCAAGCGCGCCGGAGTTCTCATCAACACCTTCATGCTGGCGTCGGATTACGGCCTGGTTCAGTTCGTGCAGAAAGTGACCGAGATGTGCCGCGGCAAGGCGTACTTCACCACTCCCTACACACTGGGCCAGTATCTGCTGATGGATTACATGAGCCGGAAAACCAAAACCATCCATTAGTGCCATCTGCTGGTGAAGGGCACGCCTTTTAGGCATGCCGCAACATGCAGCTAAAACTCCGGCTTTAGCCGCTGTGGGAAATCTCAGCCAGTGCTAAAGGCCCGACTCATGCGGGACGTTGGCGGCACGGCTGAAGCCGTGCCTTTTCACCTCTGAATCTGTGGACGAGTCATCGGACAAATCGAAGGATTAGAAATGCCATCAAACCTAGGATGACCAAGACGAAAAGAATTGTTTGTCGATTTACCTGCTTCCATGACTGCTGTGCGATCTGCCTTGCCTCGTCCTCAGTAAGGTCGAGCCCTTCTTTACGGTAAATAACTCTTAAAGCTTCGGCTCTCCTGTTCAGCTCATTCTCGTGCTTCACTGGCATCACCTATCGTTCCGCCCCCTGCGCCTTCGCCTTAACCCTCTCAACAAATTTGGCGGCGTTGATGAGGAAGCGCTCGTGAGTGCCCTTGCAGATGACATCCACGCCATCGTTGGCCTCGACTTCGAACACCAAGCGCCGCCCATCGACTTCCACCAGCTTGACCTTGGCCCGCACTTCGAGGCCGGGAGGGGTTGCGGCCGAATGGCTGAGGTTCACGTGCGTGCCGACCGATTGCTCGGCGGGCCAGTCGAGGTGCGGCAGGATGGCCAGCAGGCAGGCCCATTCCATCAATCCCACCATGAAGCCGGTGGCAAAGACGCGCGGCATCACCTGGAATTCCGCCGCCTCGGGATAAAGATTGGGCACGGTCTTCGATTCCGGCACCCGGTACTTGAGCTCATACGCGAGGCCCGGCTTCAACGAGTCCTTCATCGCCCCGCCTTCAGAGCCCTTCGGCTTTTTTTACCGCCAGCTCGGCGGCCTGGAATCCGATCTTGGAGTGGGTGCCGTCGCAGAACGGCTTGTTGACCGAGCCTCCGCAGCGGCACAGCGAGAACGCCGGCTTGCCGGTCAGATCGTAGTGACCGCCTTCGGCATCGAGCAGGACGACTTCGCCTTCAGTGGTTTCAACGCGAAACGGGCCATTCTTCCTGGCAGTGATCGTGACAGCCATCAGTTCGCCTCCTTGCAATCGGAAGCAGTTTAGATGTGATGGGGGCGCGACGGATACAAGAAAGCTGTCAGGCCGATTGCCGCCATGCGAACCTCAGGTCCGAGTTCGTTCGCGTGGGGCCCGCGACGACGAGTTCCTATCCTTGCGCCGTCGTCAGGCCGCGGGTTCCAGCCGCTGCCGCATGGACATTGCCAGTTGATAGACCGAGCGTAAGCGAGCCTGGGCCGCCGCCGGGACCGCAGGCACCTCCATCGCCAACTGCGAGGAGAGCAGGATTCCGGTCAACGCTTCCGTCAACTGGCTGCGCAGGTTGGCTTCCGCTTCCCGCACGGCGCGGATGCGCTCGCCTTCGCGACGCTGCAGGGCGGAGCGCACATCGCGGAGCACGCGCTCCATACCGCAGATGGCGAAGTTAACGAATACCGGAATTGCGGTTTCGGCTTCGCTCAGTACCACGTCAGCGGTGGCGGGATCGGCCTCCATCAGGTTTTGGTCGATGACCAGCGCCGAGCACTCCGTCGAGCGCAGAATGCGTGCCGCCAGCGCAAGCTTGGGACAAATCTGGGTGCGCTCATTGGCCGCCCGCTCGATGGCAGCCGCGCACTCTTGGGCGCGGGTCGAAGATGTGATCAGCAGAATCATGCCTCTCTTTGGTGCAAGTGCTTCGCCAAGATTGCCTATTGCAAAATCAAGAGCTTAGGCGGCCTACAGTTTGCCCGTTTCCCATAACGAAACCGGCCAGGGGAGCCCAGTTCAATCCTGGGAGGAGTATTCCTTCAACTTGCGGTACAGGGTGGTTTTGCCGATGCCCAGCAGCTTGGCGGCCATCAGCTTGTCGCCCTGAAGCTGGTCGATAGTGCCCAGGATCGCCTGCTTCTCCATTTCGGCGATAGTCACGATCCGGTTCGAGGGCAGGCTGCCGGCGGCGGAGTGCAGTTGTGCATTCTGGATGCCGGTGGGCAGATCGGCCACGTGCATCAGGGGTCCGGAGCTCAGGGCGCAGGCGCGCTCCAGACAATTCTCCAGCTCGCGCACGTTGCCCGGCCAGTCGAAGGCCAGCATCAGCTTCATGGCTTCGTCGCTGATGGTGCGCTGTACCCCGCTCGAGCGCGCCAGTTTCTCCAGGAAGTGACTCACCAGCAACGGAATGTCCTGCTTGCGCTCGCGTAACGGCGGGATCTTCAGGGTGACCACATTGAGGCGAAAATAGAGGTCTTTGCGGAATTTGCCGTCCTGCACCGCCAGCTCCAGGTCGCGGTTGGTGGCCGCCAGGATGCGCACGTTGATGGGCATGCTCTTGGTGGAGCCCACCGGCCGGATCTCCTTCTCCTGAATGGCGCGCAGCAGCTTGGATTGCAGGTCCACCGGCAGCTCGGCGATCTCATCCAGGAAGACGGTGCCGCCCTGGGCAATGCTCAACAGTCCCTCTTTGGAGCGCACCGCGCCGGTGAAAGCGCCGCGCACGTAGCCGAACAGTTCGCTCTCGATCAGGGTGGGTACCAGCGACCCGCAGTCCACCGGGATGAAGGGCTGGTCGCGAAAGGGCCCGGTAAAATGGATGGCCCGCGCCACCAGTTCCTTGCCGGTGCCGCTCTCGCCCTGCACCAGCACCGGGTGGGCACTGCGCGAAACCTTGGCAATCATCCGGTACAGCTTCTCCATCTCCGGCGAGCGCCCGACGATCCCTCCGAATCCCTGCTTGGACTTAATCTTCTCGCGCAGCAGGCGGTTCTCGCTGGCCAGCTTCAGGTGGGCTGCCACCCGCTCCAGCAGCAACCGCAGCTCCTCCAGGTTGAAGGGCTTGGTGACGTAGTCATAGGCGCCCAGCTTCATGGCGTGGACCGCCGACTGCACCGTACCGTAACCAGTGATGACGATGATTTCCGCCTCCGGCTTGCGGCTTTTGATCTGCTGCAGGATCTCCAGGCCGCTGGCGCCGCCGGGCAGCCGCATGTCCAAAAGTACTACGTCGATGTTCTGCGCCTCCAGCACCCGATAGGCGTGCTCCGCCTTTTCTGCCACGAAGGTGCTGAAGCCGAGCGACTGCGCCACTTCCCGGCAGCCGTCGCGCACCGAGCGCTCGTCATCGACAATGAGCAGGTTCAGCAGGTCGGCGCGCGCAGTCTCGCTCAGACTTGGCATGGAGCTCACGGCTAACGTGGTCGTCATTCTAGTTATCCTTCCGCCGCCTCGGCTGTGACCGTCGTCACGGCGCTGGGGCCCGGCTTCTTCGGCGCCGCCAGAAGTTCGCTCACCTTTTCGGCGATGGCAGCCGCGGTGAACGGCTTAGGGAAGAACGCCTTCCCTGCTTGCTCGAGCCGGCGCACGCGCGCGTCGTTGTGGTAGCCCGAGATGTACAGCACCCGCATCTCCGGCCGCGCCGGCCGCAGTTCCTCCGCCAGTTCCGGACCACCCATGCCGGGCAGCACCAGGTCGGCGAGCATCAGGTCGATGGCCCCGCCATAGCCGCGGCCGATCAGCATGGCCTCCCGCCCATTGCGTGCCTGCAATACGTGGTACCCTTTGCCCGCCAGAATGTCATAGAGCGAACGCCGCACCAGTTCCTCGTCTTCCACCACCAGAACGGTGCCGGCCCCGGGGGCTCGCGCTTCCTGCTGCGACGGCAGCGACATCCTCTCGGGTTCTCCTTCGGCGCGCGGGAGAAAAACCTCCACCCGCGTGCCCCGTCTAGGTGCGCTCTCCAGCATGATTCTCCCGCCGCTCTGGCGCACGATTTCGCAGACCGTCGAAAGTCCAAGTCCGGTGCCCTGGCCCTGCGGCTTGGTAGTGAAGAAAGGCTCGAGGGCTTGCGCTCGGGTCTCCTCATCCATGCCGCAGCCGGTGTCGGAAACGGTCAACCGGACATACCGGCCCGGCCACAACTCCGGATATTGGCGTGCCGCGTCTTCGTCGGCCGCGAAGTCGGCGGTGGCAATGCGCGGCACGCCGCCCTCGGGCATGGCATCGCGGGCATTCACCACGAGGTTTACCAGCATCCGTTCCATCTCAGTGCGGTCGGCCCAAATCGCCGCCAGCCGCTCCCCGTAGCTGGTCTCCAGACTGCTGTTCTCGCCCAGCAGGCCGGTCAGCATATCACGCATGCTCTCCACCACCTCGTTCAACGACAGCAGCGTGGGCTCGAAGCTGCGCTGCCCCCCCCAGAGCCGTCAGTTGCGATACCAGCGAGCGGCCGCGTTCGGCGGCCACGTTGACATGCTCCGCCTGGCTTCGCAACGGGCTCTCCGCCGGCAACTGGCTCAGCAGCAGCCCGGTGTAGATCAGGATGGCGGTCAGCAGGTTGTTGAAGTCGTGGGAAACGCTTGCCACCATCCGCCCCACCACCTCCATGCTGCGGGCTTCGCGCAGTTGGTCTTCCAGGCGCTTGCGCTCGCCGATCTCGCGCAGCAGAGCGAACTGAAAGCCGCGTCCCTCCACCACCGGCTGGCGCAGGACGACTTCCACCGCCAGCCGCCTCCCATCGCGATGCTGGCACACGCTCTCGTTGCGGACACCACTCTCGGCCAGCAACCGCGGCAACTCGGGAAGCACTTCCTCCAACCGTAGTTCCAGCAACTCTTCCGCGCGGTAGCCGAGCAGCGCGCTGGCCGCTTGATTCACATGCAGCAGGCAACCATTCCAGTCGGCCAGCAGCGCGGCTTCGGTGCACTGGTCGAGCGCATATTGCGCGACTTCGTCCGGCCACGCCGCGGGTCGCTCGGGCTGGGGGAGGGCCTCCACTGCCCGGCCACCAAAGCATTCCCGTTTCCGTTTTGGTCGCGGGTGCAAGTGGCGGGAAAGACAGCCCGTTCCGAAATCGAACCGCACTCGCCAGCGCGAGGAAGTTCCCAATACGGGAAACATCCGCGCTCATCTCGACAGGTTGTGCCATATAACCCATTTTATATTAGGCGATTACGGTGCATTGTCGAAACCGGCTCATTTCCTTATTTGGGAATAATTCTGCACCGTGTGGAAAACGGGAAAAGTGCGCCGCGGCCCAAGTGCTCACTGCCGGGTGCTGATTCCGGCTAATTGCTCGTTCCAGTGCCGGGCACACCGGAGCGCGCTGAATCTTCACTGAGGATGTGGTCCTTCTGGGTGACCACGCCGTCGAAGTCGGTGCGGGCGTAGAGGCGTCCGCCGCCCAGGCTGATGCCGCGCAAGCGCGAGGTGGGCTCGCCGGTGCGGTGCCAGGTGCGACCCAGGTCGGCGCTCTCGAAGGCGCCGCTGACGGTGGTGGCCAGCAGGCGGCGGTTGTCACTGTCGTACATCATGGAAGTAACGTCGAGCGCGTCGATGCCGTTGATGGCGTGCTCCCAGGTTTCGCCGCCGTCTTTGGAACCGTAGGCGCCGCCACGCGACGCCAGCCAGATGCTTGCTTGCGATCCCAAGGCCACGCCCGTCAGCGGAGCGATGTTGTCGGGAAGATTGGGCGCGTACCAGT
Organism: uncultured Acidobacteriota bacterium; assembly: GCA_963808725.1. Lineage (GTDB taxonomy): Bacteria > Acidobacteriota > Terriglobia > Terriglobales > Acidobacteriaceae > JAHFUA01. The sequence goes on from CAWEGO010000002.1 coordinate 298,348, forward strand.
GGCGGCCGCCGTCGCGGGAAACCACCAGAGTGGCCGGAGTAATCGCGACCACAATCTGTCCGGCGGCGTGCACGGCGATAAAATCCCGCTCCCCAAGGACCGCGCCGCCACGCCAGCTCTGGCCTCCGTCCACGCTCGAGAACAGTCCCTGCGAGGTGGCAGCGAACCAGGTTTCCGGAGACACTTCCAGGTCGGTCACGCGCCCATTCAACTCGCTGCGCGCCGGCGGATCGACGGCTTGGGGTTTCTGCCGCCTCTGCTTTCTAGCGCGCGCGGCCGGCGCGGGCACGATCGCTCCGCCTGCCGCCGGAACTTCTTGGGCAAGGCTGTTCATCGGATGCCAGACTTCGTCCATCTGGTTCCAGACAAAGACGCCGCGATTCGTGCCGGCCAGCAGAGTGCCTTCTCCAGTTTGGCGCAGGCTGAAGATATCGTGTCCGGCAAGGCCGTCGTTCATCTGCGTCCAGTGTTCGCCGGCATCGTGGGAGACGAACAGCCCGCCGTATTCCTTGTCATTGACCACGCCAGCATAGAGCACGCTGGGATCGTTGCGATCCACCAGGAGCGCGCTCACCTGGCGGTGGGCGAAGCCGCGGTTGGAGGCGAAGAAGGTGGTTCCTCCGTTCTCGCTGCGCAGCACGCCGCTGCGATCGGTGGCCAGCAGCACGGTGCCAGGATGGCGCGCGTCCACCAGCACGTCGTTGACGATCACGCTGTCGGCGGTGACGCGGCGCCAGCTCTGTCCCGCGTTGATGGTCGCCCACAAACCCTCAGTCGTGCCCGCGTAGACCAGGTTGGGATCGAGCGGATGCTGGCGCAGCACGCGCGTCCGCCGCGCCGAGTTGGGAATGCCCTGCACCTTGCGGAAGTGCGCGCCCGCGTCCTCGCTCTTGTAGATGCCGGTGCAGGCGCTGGCGTAGAGCAGCCGCGAATCGCGCGGGTCGAGGATGATGGAGAACACGTCGGAATCGTCGACCACGCCTTCTTTGATCGAAGACCAGGTGCGTCCGCCATCGACCGTCTTCCACGGCAGGTGCCAGGTGCCGGCGTAGATGATGTCCGGGTTCTGCGGATCGATGGCCAGCGATTCGATGTTCTTGAGCTCGGGATGTCCAGGCGGCGAGATCCGCTGCCAGCTCTCGCCTCCATCGCGGCTGCGGAACACACCATCGAGCGCGCCCGCGACCAGGATCTTCGGGTTCGATGCCGCCAGCGCGAACGAGCGCACCGACTTGCCGTGCATGCTCGCGAGCGCGTGCCAGGAGCGGCCGTCGTCATCGCTGCGGAAGACGTCGCCGCCATCGGTCTCGACGCTCCACGCCGCGGCGTAAATCGTCTGCGGATGAGCGGGGTTGAAGACGATGTGATCGACGACGTAATGATCGCCATCGCCCACCCGCGCCAGCCGCGACCAGGTGTATCCGCCGTCGTTCGAAACGAACAGTTGGCTGGAGCTGGTGCCCAGCAGGATGCGGTCGGGGTTGCGCGGATCGGCGGCCAGGCTGCGCGCGTCTCCGCCATCGGGACCGATAGGACGCCACGGCGCCGCCGGCGAGACCACGGCCACGGCCAAAACCATGCACCCGAGAAGCGCTGCCTTGCGGAGAGAGCTTGGCATGAGGACCGCTGATCATCATACCAATAGCAGGGTTGCGGCGCACCGGGCGATCGGCTTTAGGCCAGAGCGAGCAGCCACAGCAGGAAGCAGGCGGCAGGGGGCAGGAGGCAGGAAAACCAATGTCCCGCTTCCTGCTTCCTGCGTCCCGCCTCCTGCCTTTGTTTACTCCGACGCCAATCCCTACCCCCCTCCCTCGGTTTTAATGGAATCATTAGCTTACGGAGGCAATACCGTGGGTCAACAGGTGGGAACTGATGAAACAAAGGACTTACCCGCAAAAACCGTTTCTCAAAGGACTTAGGTGCGGTTTTGGCGCTGTTTTCGGCTGATTGTCAAAGAGCCACGATTCGGAAATTGTTAATGCCTAAGATAACAGTTATCACTCGTCGGCATTGAAGGACTCGGCGACCATCGAGATTCATTATCTATTTGCTATATATGTGCTATACACAATATCACTCTTTCGCGGAGCTGTCAACGGTTTTGTTGCAGGTCTGCGAGTCTGGCGGCGCGGGCTGCGGTGTGCCTTTGCGGGTGCCGCACCCGGGAGGGACCGTGTCCGCGGCTGGTATTTTGAGCCCCCGCGGCTGAGAAGAAAACCGCCGAGACGCCAGATCGCTCCGAGGCCCGTAGGGCCGAAATAAATTAGCCCAGGACGGAAGTCCTGGGTGGCGGGGCCCAATAGCTCAGCGAGCGCGAGGGAGCCCGGCGACTGAGCGCGAGCCTTGATCGTGGGAGAGGAGACCGTAACACCACAATTGGGGTGATACAAGCCTCTAGCCTGGCCCACCGGCCGACTTTCCCGCTACGCACCAACCGTCTGATAGGCTTGCGTGATGTATGGCTTTGCGGCTTCAAGGTCCGCCAGGGAGCGCAAAGTTATTTCGAGATCGCCAGTACCGAAGTGCCCCACATTGCTAACGTCTCGACTGATGCCGACCGGTCCAATCACGTCTTTGGGATTAAGCTTGAGAAACAAGAGAATCTTTTGCTTTTGAATCTCGACGCAGGCGATGTTCTGAGAGGTCCTATAGGCGACATAGAATTTCTTTGGTGCTTCCTCGATCGCTGGGTCCAGCTTCAGAATGAATTCCTGAAGCCTAGTTGCAAGTTCCCTGACCTCCGACTTGGCATGATCCAAGTGCTCATCGAACGTATAAGACCCAGCGACTCTGGCGAGCGCAGCTTTTTTTCCTGCCGCGACCATCACAGGATTCTTGGGAGTCTGGTTGCTTTGTCCAGGCGGGACGTACGATCGTTGCAAGACCTCTTCAAAGTATACGCAACCGTTCTTGAACAAGCGGTAGGTCCATAGCTCGATGTTAGCGCCCATCATCTGCACAGCATGCAGGTCGAACTTCTTGAAGCTCGGCGCAATGCAGATGACCCGAACATCCGACCAATCCACCTCAGTCTCGGGCCCTACTTTCTTCTGCACTGCCAGCTCGAAGTCTCCACGGTGGTCGTGAATCCACGCTAGGTAGTACAAACTCTGATTTATGAGCTCCGATGATTCCACCTTTTTGTATTCGATGATGACAGGGTTGTTATCCTCGGATAGCGCCAAACTGTCGATCCGCCCACCATGCTGAGCACCCGTCGAAAACTCCGACGCCACGAAGCGACAACTGAACACGGTCGAAAGGTTTCCCTCTATCAGGCGTTGCAGCTCTTTTTCAGCAAGGAAGTTGCCTTGCGGGACTGGGCTAAGCTTATCGTTCTCAATTTGAAATAAAGGCATAACACCTGCGTTTTAGAGCATATTCCTCGGGCTCCAGCCCCTTCAACTACTGATTTTGGATCATGGTCCGGGCAACCACCCGGTCTCCCTTTTGTTCGGGTGGGTGTTGTGTCTACAAGGTGCGCGCAGATGAGCCCCGCTCGCGCTTAGTCGCGGGGCTCCCTCGCGCTCGCTGAGATATTTGGCTCAGCCTACCCAGGACTTCCGTCCTGGGCTAATTTATTTCGGCCCCTTCGACTTCGCTCAGGGTAGGCTCTACGGGCCTCGGCGTTCTCGGCGTCTCGGCGGTTTTCTTTTGATCGGCGGTCATCCGCCCCTCGACCTCGCTCAGAGCAGGCTCTACGGCGCTACGGTGTCGCCGCACCGGCGTAATCGTCCTCCTGGCGATGTTGTTTAATCAGCCTCCAGCCGCTCATCGATCTCGCTGGCGGGTCTATGAACAATGCAAGCCGCGTAGCGGCGACATTTGTTCGAGCCCAGCGCGTCAGCGGGGTCCCCAGCGAACCCGGTTTTGGTTCGCTGGGGTGGAGCGCTGGGTCCAGAATTCCGATAAAGCACAAGAGCCCCTTCGGGGGCGACACGCCAGATGTTGTCCCGCCCTCCGGGCTCATTCCATTTTTCCGATCCAATACCCAGCGCTCACGCGCTGGGCTAACGCAAATATCGCCCTGACGGGCTCTGGAGCTCGGTATCCGCCGTTGGCGTCCGTCGCGGGAATTGCAGGGTGCCTACTTCGCGTCCTTGAGCTCCGGGAAATCCTCTTCCCAATACTCGCCGGGACGGCGGCCAGGCTGCTGGCGCGCCTCCTGCTCGACGCCGCGCAGTTGCACGCGGCGGATTTTGCCGGAGATGGTCTTGGGCAGATCGGAGAACTCGAGGCGGCGGATGCGCTTGTAGGGGCCAAGTCGTCCGCGGATGAACTTGAAGATGTCGCGCGCCAAGTCCTGGGTCGGCTGGACGCCGGGCTTGCAGATGATGAACGCCTTGGGCACCGTCCAGCGAATGGGGTCCGGGCTGGGCACCACCGCAGCTTCGGCGATCGCCTGGTGCTCGATGAGCGCGCTCTCCAGTTCGAAGGGGCTGAGGCGGTAATCCGAGCTCTTGAACACGTCGTCGGCGCGGCCGATGTAGGTGTAGTAACCCTCCTCGTCGCGGTGGGCCACGTCGCCGGTGCGGTAGTAGCCGCCGGCGAAGCACTTGGCGGTTTTCTCTTCGTCGCCCATGTATCCGGGCATGAGGCTGATCGGACGCGGGTCGCACTTGATGGCGATCTCGCCGTCGTTGGCCTCGTTGCCTTCGGCGTCGAGCAGGACGACGTGGTGTCCGGGCGCAGGCTTGCCGACCGCGCCGGGCTTCACCTTCTGGCCGGGGAAGTTGGCGAGGGTGAGCACGGTCTCGGTCTGGCCGAAGCCGTCGCGGATGGTGATTCCCCAGGCCTTGCGGACCTTATCGATGATCTCGGGATTGAGCGGCTCGCCGGCGCCGATCAGGTTGTTCAGCTTGACCGGAAAGGACTGGAGGTCTTCGAGCACGAACAGGCGCCACACCGTGGGCGGCGCGCACAGGGTGGTGACGCCGCAGCGCGCCACCGCCGAGAGCGTGGCCTTGGCGTCGAAGCGGTTGTAGGCATGCACGAAGATGGTCGCGCCCGCGTTCCACGGCGCGAAGAAGCTGCTCCAGGCGTGCTTGGCCCAGCCGGGAGAGCTGATGTTCAGGTGGATGTCCTCCGGGCGCAGGCCGGCCCAGTACATGGTGGCCAGGTGGCCTACCGGATAACTTTGGTGGGTGTGCAGCACGAGCTTGGGCATCGCAGTGGTGCCGGAGGTGAAGTAAAGCAGAAATGGATCGGTGGCATTGGTCGTGCCGTCGGGCGTGAACTCAGGAGATTGATCGTAGGCTTGCTGGTACGGGATCCATCCCTTGGCCTCGCCACCTACGATGATGCGGGTGTACTCGCCGGGAAGATTGGCGAAACGTTCGAGCGCAGCGGAAGTGGCAATCACGTGGCGGGCGTTGCCGCGTTCAAAGCGGTCGCGAAGGTCTTCCACGGTGAGCAGGGTCGCGGCGGGAATGACGATGGCTCCCAGCTTCATGGCCGCCAGCATGACCTCCCAGATTGCCACCATGTTGGGCAGCATGACCACGAGGCGATCGCCGCGGCCGACGCCACGCTGGCGCAGGAAATTGGCGACCTGGTTGGAGCGGCGCGACATCTCCTCGAAACTCAGTTTCAGCTCCGAGCCGCTTTCGTCCAAGATCCAAAGCGCGGCCTTCTTGTTGCCCTGGGAATAAGTATCGAAGTAATCCAGCGCCCAGTTGAACTGGGTGAGTTGCGGCCAGCGGAATTCGCGGTAGGCGGTCTCATAGTCTTCACGATGGCGGAAGAGGAAGTCGCGCGCGGCCAGGAATGATTTCAAACTTTCTGTGCGCCCAAGGGTGATGGCGTCGGTTGGCGTGGTGGGCATAAATACCTCTAAATGATTTTGGATGACCGGAGAAAACCCAACATTATAGTTCGCTTACCGGCGCCGGACGCGAGTTTCTGAGGCCCCGCGCCCAACCGCCGCCACGTGCGGCATGGCAGAACTGAACAAATTGCTGTTACGGAAACCTGTGGATGTGTCCCTGCCGCCGGCTGGCGGACCTGTCATGAGCTATTTCGACCGGACATTACTGATGTGCCAACGACAGCTTTGGTCCTCCCGCCTTGACTTGGGCGAGGCTGGGGGGTAGGATGCCGCCGATTTTCAAACCCTATGACGGCTGGCACAAACGCGCCACTCGGCCTCCCGATGGCTGTCTGCCACGGCGGACCAAAACGCGGCCGCTGCTGGCAAGGCCGGAAAGCGAAATTCCGGCTGTTCCGATTTTCAGCAGGAAAAAGCTCGTCCGGGGGACACTAATTCTGTCGAGGGGGGGCAATGTTCAATCAAACGCTGATTCCGACCGGCAGTTTGATCACCACGGTTCTTGTTTCGCTGATTCCCCTAGCGCTGCTGCTGTTTCTGCTGGCAGTGGCACGCATGACGGCTTGGCTTGCCTGTGTGATAGCCGGGGCGGTCACGGTCCCGATTGCCGTGTATGTCTGGCACTCCCCATTTAATCCTACGCTGCATGCCTATTTCTATGGCAGCCTCACGGGCACCTGGGTCATCGACTGGATCACGTTCTGGGGCCTGATCATCTTTAATACGCTGGTGATCACCGGGGATTTCGATAAGTTCCGAAAATGGATGATCCACCACGCCACCGCCAACGTCCGCATTCAGACTCTCATGCTGGCGTGGGCGTTCGGCGCGCTGCTGGAAGGCCTGGTTGGCTTCGGTTATCCCTGGGCAGTGGTGGCGCCGATCCTGATCGGCTTGGGGATTGCCGATCTCGATGCCATCCGCGTGGCGGCGCTCGCCAACAACGCTCCGGTTTCCTACGGCGCGCTGGGCTCACCCATCCTCGCCCTGGCGGCGGTGACCGGGCTTCCGTTGCTGGCGCTTTCGGGTTCGGTGGGCACCATCGTCGCTGTCCTGGCGCTCTTCCCCACCTGGGTGTTGATCTATCTGGTCAGTGGGTGGCAAGGGGTCAAGGAAGCATGGCCGCTCGCGATTGTCGGTTCGCTTTCCTACATTGCCGGGCAGTACCCGATCGCCCGCTTCTGGGGACCGTACCTGCCCGACATCGCCGGCGCGCTGGTCTCGTTCTGGGTGCTCTACTTCTTCGTCAAGGTCTGGAAGCCGAAGACGATTCGCGGCTTCGGCGGCGTGCCGATTACCACCTCGGCGGAAGAGAGGGAGGGCCCGGGCGTCAGCGCCTTTCACGCTTGGATACCCTACCTCATCCTGCTCGTCGTCGTGGCGGCGTGGACCGGACCGTGGTCTCATCTGGCCCGCTTCAGCCTGTTCAAGACCTCGGTGGCAACGGTTTCCTCGGTCAGCCATAAGGCGTACTCCGCAACTTTCAACTTCAACCCGCTGAGCGGCGGCACTTCCATCCTGGCTTCGTGGGTGGTAATTCTGCTCTTCCTGCGCCCCAGCGGCTCACAGATCAAGCAGGTCTTCAGTAAGACCTTCCACCAGATGTGGGGCGCGCTGCTGGTGGGCTTCTTCATCTTTGGCCTGGCCTATACCTTCGTCTTCAGCGGCATGGCTAATTCGCTGGCGTTCGGCCTGGCGAAGATCGGTCCAGCCTTCATCCTGCTGTGCCCGATTCTCGGCTGGATCGGCGTGGCGCTGTCGGGAAGCAACACCTCGACCAACGCCATGTTCGGCCCGGTGCAGGCCGCCGCCGGCAGGCTGCTCAACATGCCGATCCTCCTGCTGCCCTCGTTGGGCTCGGTCGGCGCCGAGGTGGGCAAGCCGATCGCCGTACAGACGGCGAGCGTAGGCGTTCGCAGAACTTCAAGAGGCGGTGAAATCGGCCACGCAGCCCGAAGCGAAAGCCGACGAACTCATGAAAATCGCGGAGGTCCAGTTTCAACGGAAGCGATATGACGAGGGGGTGCGCGGAGCTGCGCCGGGTCTGGGAGGAGATTCCCGAGGTCCTCCTTCGCGCCGAAGGCCATGTTCCGCGCCGCTGAGGTTCTCGACCGCGTCCCGGATCGGAAGGCGGAGGAGGACGAGAAGACTCTTGAGGACCTGGTGCTGAGATATCCGACGAATGGGCTCTCCCCAAAGTGTTCGATTTCCTGAAGAAACCCGAAGGGAGCGCCCTGCTCGACGAGGTGGACCGCGCAACGCCTGTGCCGCGGTCGGCTGCGACGGATGCCCGGGAGACGCCCGAGGCAGATATTCCCGGTGCGGTCGGAAAGAGCCGCACGGAGGAGAGCCGGAGGGCGTTCTACGAATCGGCCGTGGAGGCATTGACGCAGGAGGGCCGTCAGAATCAAGCGCTGGACGTGATTGCGCGCGACCTCCAGGGCCAGGTCGCCGGCGAGAAGCTAAGAGAGTTTCTCTCCGCTTGCAAAGCGCGTTGTGACCGGGAACTTCCCACGTCGGCCGCGCGGATCCTGGCGTCGGCAGACACGTACGCGGGCCTCCAAGCCCTCGCTCGCGTGCTGCGGTACCGCGTGGTGAACGCGGAGGGCGTGGAAGAACTTTGCCGCGCGCTCAAGGAGAAGGCCCCGGCTTCGAGGGCCGCCATGCTCGCGACGCTCTCGCAAGCCGAGCAGACAATCGGGAAAGGAGATGCCCCGGGAGGCCTGAAACTGCTGGCCGGACTCAGAGATTCCCATATCCCGCTGGAGATCCGAGTCAAGGCGTCGGAGTACACGGCGGATTGCTTCCTTCTACAGGGCGACTTCCGTGAAGCGGACAACACGTATCGAGAGGCGGCCGAGGGATATATTGACGAACGCGAGCTTCCCGGATTCGGTTTCATCGCTTTGAAGAAGCATCCGCTCTCGGAGGACGCGCCCTCCGAAGCGCTCGATGTTGACAGCCGGTGTCTGAAGGGGTACTTGCTGCTCGCCCAAGGCCGAAGATACGAGGGGCTGGCCTGTTTGAACGAAGCCCTTGCGCGGCTCAACCGGTTCCCAGCGGATTCGGAGATCTCGCGTCTCCGGACGGCGGATGTCCACCTGCTTCTCGCCGGAACGTATTGGGCGCAAGGGAACCGGCATTTGGGAGCGCGCCATGGCGAAATGGCTTTGCGTCATTTGCTGGAGAAAGCCGGACCGCAACCTCGGGCTGATCTTCTGGCCTTCGCGGAATTGGTGTGCCGCAGCGTCTTTGAAGAGGCTCCTGCGACGCCCCGTGCGACGGCGGCGGGAGAGTCGGATCAAACGCTTGACAACGTGGGAGTCGCCGTCGAACGAGAAGCAAACTTCGACGAGGCCCGCAAGGTGTATCAGGATGTTCTACGGAAGCTCACGAAGCGCGACGTGAAAGCGGCTCTGGCCGTCTGCAACGGGGTCATTCAGTGCCTCGTCAAGGAGGAACGCCCCCTGGAGGGACTTGGGACGTCCCTCTTCCACTTCGAGGCATGGGCGGCGCGCTCGCTCCCGGACGAATACGAAGGGTGTGCCTCGCTCGCCGTGGCCAAGGCGTACTACCTCAATAATGACCTCGCAAGGGCTCTGGCTGAGGTCCGAGCGTATCTGGAGCTCGGAAGCGACCAAGACCTCACGATTGGCGCGCAACTGCTTGCCGGGCTGATCCAGTTTCGGGCAGGGCGCCCGGCGGAGGCCGTTCGTTCCTTCGAAGTGGTCCTCGCTGCGAATCCGCCGCAGGAGACCATCAACGCCCAGGCGCTTTTTCTCATAGGGGAGATCAACCTGGTGGATGGGGACACCCAGAAGGCCCTGGAGAACTTCGGCATCCTGGTCCAGAAGTATCCGCACACGGAGTACGCCTCGGAATGCGCGCAGGTCCTGGCCGGTCTCGGGATCGGCAATTCCGAGGCGGGCGATCCCGCGCTCGATCGCGCGGCCCGCGCACCGGCCGGGGACTGACAGGGAGGCCGTTACATGCACGTTCTAGCCCGCGTTCAAACGTTGCTGCGTTGCGCGCCCCGATGTGCGTTGATCCTCCTGTTTCTCCTTCTGGGTTGCGGGACCGGTCGCGCGGAGCCCCTCGCCGGGTGCAACGTGCTTCTCATTTCCCTGGACACTCTCCGCGCGGACCACCTGTCGTGTTACGGCTACAAGCGCGCCACTTCTCCCCGGATTGACGAGGTGGCGAAGGAAGGCGTGCTCTTTGAGAACGCCGTCGCAGCCTCTAATTGGACGGTCCCTTCTCATATGAGCCTATTGACTTCGCTCTATCCGTCCGTGCACGGCGTCCATAACAACACCTTCTGCCTTGGAGAAGCGGTGCCCACCCTAGCTCAGGTTCTGGCCAAGCAGGGATACACAACGGCAGGCTTCGTGACAGGGCCTAACCTGAATCACAGCTATGGGGTTCCGTCGCGGCTTCCAGCTCTACGACGATTTTACTGCGACAGTGATGTGCGAAACGAATCTCTTCGAAGACCACGCTGCGAGCATCACGGGACTCGACGATGTTCCGACCGATCACGTCATCACCAACCTGGCCACCCTGTGGCTCAAGCAGCACGGGCAGGAGAAATTCTTTCTCTTCCTGCACTACTGGGATTGCCACTACGACTACATCCCACCGCCGCCTTATGACCGGCAGTTCGATCCTGACTACAAAGGCAAGGAAAACGGCCGCAACATTCGTGAGCGCCACCGGCAGATTGAAGCCGGGATCGCGCCGAGGGACTTAGCCCATCTCGTCGCCCTCTACGACGGCGAGATAGCGCATACGGACGATCACGTGGGACAAGTCCTCCAGTTGCTTCGAGACATGGGCCTCTCGGAGAAGACGCTGGTCATCATCGTCTCCGATCATGGGGAAGGTTTTATGGAGCATGGAATGACAGGCCACGGTAACAGCCTCTTCGAGGAACTGATCCACGTGCCTCTCATCCTAAGGCTGCCGGGGGTCATCCCGGCAGGCCGCCGAATTCAAGATAACGCCAGCCAGGTTGATGTCATGCCCACCGTTCTGGGATTGCTTGGGATTGCCGCGCCTGGGGGTTTACAGGGAATAGACTTGTCCCGCGCCTGTCGTGGCCCGGGAGCACTGCCTGAGCGGCTTATCTTCAGCGAGGAAGCGATTGCGGAGGGGACGTACCTGCGGGGCGTTCGACGCGGTCCCTACAAGTTGATCCAGAAAACAGGTTACCTGCCGATGCCTCTTCTGGTCGTGCGCGAAGGCGGCGAGTCTGACGCCCAGAAGGCCGGCCTCGATGACGAACAGCGCCATAAACAGGAAGAACTGCTGATGGAGGCTCTCGCCTCCGGCCCTCCCGCTTCGGAAGGGCCGAATCGCGCAGCCAAACACTTGAACATAGACGAACCAACGCTCCGCCTGGCTAAGAAGCCTTGGGTATGTCCAATAAGCGGGTTGAATTTTTGGGTTTGGGCGAGGAGCCGCCCCTATGAAGATCATCCCCAGCCGAAGGGCCCTTGTGCTACTGGTGGCGTGCCTGGCGTTGGCCGCGCCTGCCGGATATCTCTTGAGGAGGTTCTACACGCGCGTCATTCTCGGGGTGTCCGAATCGGGACGTCGGGCGCATTCGGATGCGGGAGAGCCAAGGGACGTGCGAAGCGCTGCTGCGCGAAGCCAGGATGGTGAGGCCTTCAGCGCCGGACAAAGCCGTCAAGCTGCTCCAGACACTGCAGAGAGAATATCCTAAGAGCTACGAGGCGGGAGAGGCCATGGTCACTCTGGCAGAGATGGCCTCGACCGGCGAGGCGCCGGCGGCGTGTCTCCAGGAGATATATGACCAAATGCTTGCGAGGCAAGCGCCCGGGCGAGTGGAGCACGTCGAGAGAGCCTTCCGGTACCTGCAGAAGCTGGATGCCTCACATGAATGGGAACTGAGCTGGCGGGTCATTTGCGATTCAGCCAAGGACGGGAAGCCCAAAGTGGTGACGATGTTTTATTTGAACGGTCTCCTCGATGCGGCGCGATTCTACCAGAGCGAAGCTTCCGTCCCGCCGCTGCTCCTTAAAGCAGTCCGCAGACCCGAATTGAAGAAGCTCCATGGAGATATCGCCCGGATGCTTCTTCAGGCGACCGAACAGGACAAAGGAGCGGGCGAGGCACTGACGCTGGCCCGAGAAATTGTTCGCGACCGCCCCGACAACGAGGCGGGATTGGCGGCGTTTCGCTATGCGTGCGATGCCGTTGAGCGCCTGAAAGGGGACAAGGAGGTTTTTGCATTCCTCGAAGAATGCGCGGCGATGCCGGGGAACGGTCTCGTCCAGGGAGCCGCCAGGGCTCGACTGGCTGCTCATGACATAGACCAGAAGGATATCGAGACTGCCGTGTCCTGGTACTGCGCAGGGGTTAAGCCTCCGTCCGTCCTCAGCTTGCCAGCTCCGGTCCTGCGGGAGGTCGTGGACCGGATGGTCGCTGCCGTGGGCCGCAAAAACGTCACCACGGTCCGTGTCTTCGAGCTTCTGGGGGCGGCGGCTGCGGAACGAAAACTCTACGGAACCTCTCGTGATTTGTACGCGCAGGCAGCGGAGATTTGTCACTTGCCGGAACTCAAGGCCGGCAACGAAGCAGAAACAGCCCTGACGGAACCGGATGCAATACAGTTTTGGCAGGCGTACCTGCTCTGGCACGAAGGGCAGACGGGCCAGGGACGGGAACGCTATGAAGCCTTGCTCGGCCGGTACAATCAGGGCTGGCAGGTCGCCCAGATGATGTACGATCTGGCCGTGCAGAGTCGTCAGCAGTTGCGCCTTGAGGAGGCCGTTGAATGGGCGGGGAAGGCCGCGCAAGTCCTGCCGAAGAGCGGCGCTGTGTTGGACCTGCGCAAATCGTGCGAGGAGATCCTGGCGGCGGACCGGCTCCTGGCGGCGAGCGTCGCAGAACTTCAAGAGGCGGTGAAGTCAGCCACCCAGCCCGAAGCGAAAGCCGACGGACTCATGAAAATCGCGGAGGTCCAGTTTCAACGAAACCGATACGACGAGGGGGTGCGCGAACTGCGCCAGATCTGGGAGGACTTCTCCGGGTCTTCCTTTGCGCCGAAGGCCATGTTCCGCGCCGCTGAGGTCCTCGACCGTGTCCCGGATCGGAAGGCGGAGGCGCGAAGGACCCTCGAGGATCTGGTGCTGAAATATCCGACGAATGAGCTTTCCCCCAAAGCGTTCGATTTCCTGAAGAAACCCGAAGGGAGCGCCCTGCTCGATGAGGTGGACCGCGCAACGCCTGTGCCGCGGTCGGCTGCCACGGATGCCCGGGAGACGCCCGAGGCGGATATTCCCGGCTACGAATCGGCCGCGGAGGCATTGGCGCAGGAGGGCCGTCAGAATCAAGCCCTGGACGTGATTGCGCGCGACCTCCAGGGCCGGGTCGCCGGCGCGAAGCTAAGAGAGTTCCTCTCTGCCTGCAAGGCGCGTTGTGACCGGGAACTTCCCACGTCGGCCGCGCGCATCCTGGCGTCGGCAGACACGTACGCGGGCCTTCAAGCCCTCGCTCGCGTCCTGAGCTACCGCGTGGTGAACGCGGAGGGCGTGGAAGAACTCTGCCGCGCGCTCAAGGAGAAGGCCCCGGCTTCGAGGGCCGCCATGCTTGCGACGGTCTCGCAAGCGGAGCAGACGATCCGGAAAGGAGATGCCCCGGGAGGCCTGAAACTGCTGGCCGGACTTAGCGATTCCCATATCCCGCTGGAGGTCCGAGCCAAGGCGTTGGAGTGCACGGCGGATTGCTTCTTTCTACAGGGCAACTTCCGTGAAGCGGACAACACGTATCGAGAGGCGGCCGAGGGATATATTTACGAACGCGAGCTTCCCGGATTCGGTTTCATCGGGTTGAAGAAGCATCCGCTCTCGGGGGACGCGCCCTCCGAAGCGCTCGATGTTGACAGCCGGTGTCTGAAGGGGTACTTGCTGCTCGCCCAAGGCCGAAGATACGAGGGGCTGGCCTGTTTGAACGAAGCCCTTGCGCGGCTCGACCGGTTCCCGGCGGATTCAGAGGTCTCGCGTCTCCGGACGGCGGATGTCCACCTGCTTCTCGCCGGAGCGTATTGGGCGCAAGGGGACCGGCATTGGGGGGCGCGCCACGGTGAAATGGCTTTGCGTCACTTGCTGGAAAAAGCCGAACCGCAACCCCGGGCTGACCTTCTGGCCCTCGCAGAATTGGTGTGCCGCAGCGTCTTTAAAGAGGCTCCTGCGACGGTCCGTTCAACGGCGGCGGGAGATTTGGATCAAACGCTTGAAAATGAGCAGGTCGTCGTCGTGCGGGAAGGAAAGCTTGCCGAGGCCCGCAAGGTGTATCAGGATGTTCTACGGAAGCTCACGAAGCGCGATGCGGAAGCGGTTCTGGCCGTCTGCAACGGGGTCATTCAGTGCCTCATCAAGGAGGAACGCCCCCTGGAGGGACTCGGGACGTCCCTCTTCCACTTCGAGGCATGGGCGGCGCGCTGGCTCCCGGACGAGTACGAAGGGTGTGCCTCGCTCGCCGTGGCCAAGGCATACTACCTCAATAATGACCTCGCAAGGGCTCTGGCTGAGGTCCGAGCATATCTGGAGCTCGGAACCGATCAAGACCTCACGATTGACGCGCAACTGCTTGCCGGGCTGATCCAGTTTCGGGCAGGGCGCCCGGCGGAGGCCGTTCGTTCCTTCGAAGAGGTCCTCGCCGCGAATCCGCCGCAGGAGAACATCAACGCCCAGGCGCTTTTTCTCATAGGGGAGGTCAACCTGGTGGATGGAAACACGCAGAAGGGCCTGGAGAACTTCGGCATTCTGGTCCAGAAGTATCCGCACACGGAGTACGCCTCGGAATGCGCGGAGGTTCTGGCCCGTTTGGGGATCAGCAATTCCGAGGCGGGCGATTCCGCGCTCGATCGCGCGGCCCGCCCACCGGCCGGGAACTGACAGGGAGGCCGTTACATGCACGTTCTAGTCCGCGTTCAGACGTCGCTCCGTCGCGTGCCCCGATGTGCGTTGATCCTCCTGTTTCTCCTTCTGGGTTGCGGGACCGGTCGCGCGGAGCCCCTCGCCGGGTACAACGTACTCCTCATTTCACTGGATACTCTTCGCGCGGACCATCTGTCGTGTTACGGCTACAAACGCGCCACTTCTCCTCGGATTGACCAGGTCGCAAAGGAAAGCGTGCTCTTTGAGAACGTCGTTGCAGCTTCCAGTTGGACAATCCCTTCTCACATGAGCCTATTGACTTCGCAGTATCCGTCCGTGCACGGCGTCGAAAACGAGAACATGTGCCTCGGAGAAGCGGTGCCCACCCTTGCCCAGGTTCTGGCGAAGCAGGGATACACAACGGCAGCCTTTGTGACGGGTCCTATGCTGAATCACAGATTTGGGTTCCATCGCGGCTTCCAGCTTTACGACGATTTTACCGCGACAGTGATGTGCGAAATGAATCTGTTTGAAGATCACGCTGCGAAGAGAAGACGGGACTCGACGAGGTTCCGACCGACCACGTCATCACCAACCTGGCCACCCTGTGGCTCAAGCAGCACGGGCAAGAGAAGTTCTTTCTCTTCCTGCATTATTGGGATTGCCACGCCGACTACATCCCCCCCTCGCCCTATGACCGGCAGTTCGATCCTGATTACAGAGGCAAAGAAAACGGCCGCAACATTGTGCAGCGTGGGCACGAGATTGAAGCCCGAATCGCGCCGGTGGACTTGGCCCATATCATCGCCCTCTACGACGGCGAGATAGCGCACACGGACGACCATGTGGGACAAGTCCTCCAGTTGCTTCGAGACATGAGCCTCGCGAAGAAGACGCTCCTCATCATCGTCTCCGACCATGGGGTAGGTTTTCTAGAGCATGGAACGATGATCCACGGCAACAGCCTCTTCGAGGAACTGGTTCACGTCCCTCTGATCCTAAGGCTCCCGGGAGTCATCCCCGCTGGCCGAAGAATCCAAGATAACGCCAGCCATGTTGATCTTGATGCCCACCGTTCTGGGCTTGCTTGGAAATGCCGCGCCTTCGGGTCTGCAAGGAATAGACCTGTACCGCGCCTGTCGCGGCTTGGGAGGACTGCCGGACCGGGTGCTCTTCAGCGAAACGGCGGCTCCCGTCATAACCCGAACCTGCGGGCCGTTCGATGGGGACCCTACAAGTTGATCCAGGAAAAGGGCTGCCGGCCGATGCCTCTCCTGCCCGTGCGCGAAGGCCGCGAGTCCGACGACCGAGAAGGCCGGCCTCGATGACAAACAGCGCCGTAAACAGGAAGAGCTGCTGACCGAGGCTCTCGCCTCCGGCCCTGCCGCTTCGGAAGGACCGAATCGCGCAGCCAAACGCTTGGACATAGACGAAGCAACCCTCCGCCGAATAAGAAGCCTTGGGTATGTCCAATAAGAGAGTTGGATTTTTGGATTTGCGCGAGGAGCTGCGTCGGTGAAGATCATCCCCAGTCGAAGGGCCCTTTTGCTTCTGGTCGGCGAGCCTGGCATTGACCGCGCCTGCGGGGTATCTTCTGAGGAGATTCTACACGCGCGTCGTTCTGGGAATGTCCGAGTCGGAAATCGGCCGCGCTCGGACGCTAATACGCGGGAGACTTGCAGCCCTCTGCTGCGCGAAGCCAGGATGGCGAGGCATTCAGCGCCGGACAAGGCCGTCAAGCTGCTCCAGACACTGCGTCAGGAATATCCTGAGAGCTACGAGGCGGGAGAAGCTATGATCGCTCTGCTGGAGATGGCCTCGACCGGCGAGGCGCCGGCGGCGTTAGTCTCCAAGAAGAGATAAATATGATCAGAAGCATGAAGAGGCGAGGCCTGGGAGAGCGGACCAAAGAGCCGAAGCCTTGCAGTACCTCGACAAGCTGGATGCTTCACATGAATGGCAGCGGAGTTGGCAGGTCATTTGCGATTCAGCCTAGGACGGAGCGCAGCGGTCACGATGTTTTATTTGAACGGTCTCCTCGATGCGGCGCGATTCTACCGGAGCGAAGCTTCGTGCTGCCATGATCCTTAAAGCACTCCGGACGCCCGAACTCAAGGAGGTTCATGGAGCTGTCGCGGAGATGCTTCTTCAGGCGACCGAACAGGACAGGCGGCTGGTTGAGGCACTGACTCTAGCCCGAGAGATTGTTCGCGAGCGCCCCGACAGCGAGGCGGGATTGGCCGCGTTTCGCTACGCGTGCGATGCCCTTGAGCGCCTTAAAGAGGACAAGGAGGCTCTCGCATTCCTCGAAGAATGCACGGCGATGCCGGGGAACGGTCTCGTCCAGGGAGCGGCCAGGGCTCGACTGGCTGCTCATGACATGGACCAGAAGGATATCGAGACTGCCGTGTCCTGGTACTGCGCAGGGGTTAAGCCTCAGTCCGTCCTGAGCTTGCCTGCTCCGGTCCTGCGGGAGGCCGTGGACCGGATGGTCGCTGCCGTGGGCCGGAAAGACGTTACCACGGTCCGTGTCCTCGAGCTTCTGGGGGCGGCGGCTGCGGAACGAAAACTCTAAGGAACCTCTCGTGATGTGTACGCGCAGGCAGCGGAGATTTGTCACTCCGCCGGAGCTCAAGGCCGCCAACGAAGCAGAAACAGCCCTGACGGAACCGGATGCAATACAGTTCTGGCAGGCGTACCTGGTTTGCCATGAAGGGCCGATAGGCCAAGGGCGGGAACGCTATGAAGCCTTGCTCGGCCGGTACAAGCAGGGCTGGCAAGTCGCCCAGATGATGTACGACCTGGCCGTGCAGAGTCGTCAGCAATTGCGCCTTGAGGAGGCCGTTGAATGGGCGGGAAAGGCCGCGCAACTCCTGCCGAAGAGCAGCGCTGTGTTGGACCTGCGCAAATCGTGCGAAGAGGCACTGGCGGCGGACCGGCCCCTGGCGGCGAGCGTCGCGGAACTTCAAGAGGCGGTAGGGAAATCGCACCAGCCCGAAGCGAAAGCCGACGGACTCATGAAAATCGCGGAGGTCCAGTTTCAACGGAACCGATACGACGAGGGGGTGCGCGAACTGCGCCGGGTCTGGGAGGAATTCCCGGGGTCCTCCTTCGCGCCGAAGGCCATGTTCCGCGCCGCTGAGATTCTCGACCGTGTCCCGGATCGGAAGGCGGAGGCGAGAAAGACTCTCGAGGACCTGGTGCTGAGATATCCGACGAATGGGCTCTCCCCCAAAGTGTTCGATTTCCTGAAGAAACCCGAAGGGAGCGCCCTGCTCGACGAGGTGGACCGCGCAACGCCTGTGCCGCGGTCGGCTGCCACGGATGCCCGGGAGACGCCCGAGGCGGATATTTCACGGCTACGAATCGGCCGCGGAGGCATTGACGCAGGAGGGCCGTCAGAATCAAGCGCTGGACGTGATTGCGCGCGACCTCCAGGGCCAGGTCGCCGGCGAGAAGCTGAGAGAGTTCTCTCCGCTTGCAAAGCGCGTTGTGATCAGGAACTTCCCACGTCGGCCGCGCGCATCCTGGCGTGGGCACAGACGTACGCGGGCCTCCTAGGCGCTCGCTCGCGCATCTGCAGTTACCGCGTGGTGAACGCGGTTAAAGGGAGTGGAAGAACTTTGCCGCGCGCTCAAGGAGAAGGCGCGCTGCCTTCGAGGGCGGCGATGCTCGCGACGCTCTCGCAAGCCGAGCAGACAATCGCAAGAAAGGAGATGCCCCGGGAGGCCTGAAACTGCTGGCCGGACTGAGAGATTCCCATATCCCGCTGGAAGATCCGAGTCAAGGCGTCGGAGTACACGGCGGATTGCTTCCTTCTACAGGGCGACTTCCGTGAAGCGGACAACACGTATCGAGAGGCGGCCGAGGGATATATTTACGAACACGAGCTTCCCGGATTCGGTTTCATCACTTTGAAGAAGCATCCGCTCTCGGAGGACGCGCCCTCCGAAGCGCTCGATGTTGACAGCCGGTGCCTGAAGGGATACTTGCTGCTCGCCCAAGGCCGAAGATACGAGGGGCTGGCCTGTTTGAACGAAGCCCTTGCGCTGGCTCAACCGGTTCCGAGCGGATTCGGAGATCTCGCGTCTCCGGACGGCGGATGTCCACCTGCTTCTCGCCGGAACGTATTGGGCGCAAGGGAACCGGCATTTGGGAGAACGCCACGGCGAAATGGCTTTGCGTCATTTGCTGGAGAAAGCCGGACCGCAACCTCGGGCTGATCTTCTGGCCTTCGCGGAATTGGTGTGCCGCAGCGTCTTTGAAGAGGCTCCTGCGACGCCCCGTGCGACGGCGGCGGGAGAGTCGGATCAAACGCTTGACAACGTGGGAGTCGCCGTCGAACGAGAAGCAAACTTCGACGAGGCCCGCAAGGTGTATCAGGATGTTCTCACGGAAGCTCACGAAGCGCGACGTGAAAGCGGCTCTGGCCGTCTGCAACGGGGTCATTCAGTGCCTCGTCAAAGAACGCCCCGGGGAAGGACTTGGAGACGTCCCTCTTCCACTTCGAGGCATGGGCGGCGCGCTCGCTCCCGGACGAATACGAAGGGTGTGCCTCGCTCGCCGTGGCCAAGGCATACTACCTCAATAATGACCTCGCAAGGGCTCTGGCTGAGGTCCGAGCGTATCTGGATCGGAACCGACGAAGACCTGACGATTGACGCGCAACTGCTTGCCGGGCTGATCCAGTTCCGGGCAGGGCGCCCAGCGGAGGCTGTTCGCTCCTTCGAAGAGGTTCTCGCCGGGAATTCCCCGCAGGAGAACGTCAGTGCCCAGGCGTTTTTTCTCATAGGGGAGGTCAACCTGGTGGAGGGAAACACGCAGAAGGCCCGGGAGAACTTCGGCATTCTGGTCCAGAAGTATCCGCACACGGAGTACGCCTCGGAATGCGCGCAGGTCCTGGCCCGTCTCGGGATCGGCAATTCCGAGGCGGGCGATCCCGCGCTCGATCGCGCGGCCCGCGCGCCGGCCGGGAACTGACAGGGAGGCCGTTACATGCACGTTCAAGCCCGCGTTCGCACGTTGCTGCGTTGCGCGCTCCGATGTGCGTTGATCCTCCTGTTTCTTCTCCTGGGTTGCGGGATTAGCCACGCAGAGACCCGCGCCGGGTACAACGTGCTTCTCATTTCCCTGGACACTCTCCGCGCGGACCATCTGTCGTGTTACGGCTACAAGCGCGCCACTTCTCCCCGGATTGATCAGGTCGCGAAGGAAGGCACGCTCTTTGAGAACGTTGTTGCAGCCTCTAATTGGACGGTCCCTTCTCATATGAGTCTGTTGACTTCGCTGTATCCGTCCGTGCACGGCGTCACAAGGTATGGACACGTGCCTCGGAGAATCGGTCCCCACCCTTGCTCAGGTTCTAGCCTAAGCAGGGATACACAACGGCAGGCTTTGTGACGGGTCCTATGCTCAGTCACAGCTATGGGTTCCATCGCGGCTTCCAGCTCTACGACGATTTTACCGCGACAATGATGTGCGAAATAGAATTTGTTTGCAAGATCACGCTGCGAACGGAGAGCGGGACTGAGCGATGTTCCGACCGATCACGTCATCACCAACCTGGCCACCTTGTGGCTCAAGCAGCACGGGCGGGAGAAGTTCTTTCTCTTCCTGCATTATTGGGATTGCCACTATGACTACATCCCACCCCCGCCCTATGACCGGCAGTTCGATCCTGACTACAAAGGCAAGGAAAACGGCCGCAACATGGCTGAGCGCCACTTGCAAATTGAAGACCGGGATCACACCGCGGGACTTGGCCCATCTCGTCGCCCTCTACGACGGCGAGATAGCGCACACGGACGACCACGTGGGGCAAGCCCTCCAGGTGCTTCGAGACATGGGCCTCGCAGAGAAAACGCTCCTCATCATCGTCTCAGACCATGGGGAAGGTTTTCTGGAGCATGGATGGATACTCCACGGCAACTCCCTCTTCGAGGAACTGGTCCACGTCCCTCTGATCCTAAGGCTGCCGGGAGTCATCCCGGCAGGCCGCCGAATCCAGGATAACGCCAGCCAGGTAGATGTCATGCCCACCGTTTTGGGATTGCTTGGGATTGCCGCGCCTGGGGATCTGCAGGGAATAGACTTGTCCCGCGCCTGTCGCGGCCTGGGAGGACTGCCCGATCGGGTCATCTTCAGCGAGACAAAGGGCAGTCTGGACAACGTTTCGTACCTGCGGGCCGTTCGATGGGGACCCTACAAGTTGATCCAGCAAAAGGGCTGCCTGCCGATGCCTCTCCTGGTCGTGCGCGGAGGCATCGAGTCCGACGCCCAGAAGGCCGGCCTCGATGACAAAGAGCGCCATAAACTGGAAGAACTGCTGGCGGAGGCTCTCGCCTCCGGCCCTGCCCCTTCGGGAAGACCGAATCGCGCAGCCACACGCTTGAACATAGACGAAGCAACGCTGCGCCGGCTAAAAAGCCTTGGGTATGTCCAATAAGACGGGTTGAATTCTCGGGTTTGGCGGGTGCGGCGTCTGTGAAGATCATCGCAGGCAAAGGGCTTTTGTGCTTCTCGCACAGTGCGTGGCGTTAGCACACGTCCGGGGCTCTGAGGAAGCTCTACGTTGGGGGGGGGGGGACGGAAGTCATGAGCGTTCAGATGCAGGACGCGCGAAAGCGGTGCCGCCTTTCTGCTGCTCGAAGCCAGGATGGCGAGCATCAGCAACGGACAAAGCCGTCAAGCTGCTCCAGACACTGCGGCAGGAATATCCTGAGAGCGACGAGGGGGGAGAGGCCACAATCACTCTGGCGGAGATGGCCACGACCGGCGAGGCGCCGGCGGCGTGTCTCCAAGAGATATATGACCAGATGCTTGCAAGGCAGAGCACTTGGGAGAATGAGCCGAAGAGACCAAGAAGGAACACAGAAAGCCGAGAGGAGTATAGCCTTGCGCGTACCTGGAGAAGCTGGATGCTTCACATGAATGGGAACTGAGCTGGAAGGTCATTTGCGATTCAGCGAAGAATGGGGACCCCGTATAGGTGACGATGTTTTATTTGAAGGTTCTCCTCGATGTGGCGCGATTCTACCAGAGCGAAGCTTCCGTCCCGGCGCTACCCTTAAAGCACTTCGCACACCCGAATTGAAGAAGCTCGATGGAGCTATCGCTGGGATGCTTCTTCAGGTGACCGTAGAGGACAAAGGTGTGGTCGAGGCACTGACTCTAGCCCGAGAGATGTTTCGCGAGCGCCCCGACAGCGAGGCGGGATTGGCGGCGTTTCGCTATGTGTGTGATGCCCTTGAGCGCCTGAAAAGAGGACAAGGAAGTTTTTGCATTCCTCGAAGAATGGCGGTGATGCCGGGGGATGGTCTGGTCCAGGGAGCCGCCAAAGCTCGACTGGCTGCTCATGACATGGACAGAAGGATATTGAGATTGCCGTGTCCTGGTACTGCGCAGAGGTGAAACCTCAGTCTGTCTTGAGCTTGCCTGTTCAGGTGCTGCGGGAGGCCGTGGACCGGATGGTCGCTGGCGTGGGCCGGAAAGACGTGACCACGCTCCGTGTCCTTGAGCTTCTAGGGGTGGCGGCTGCGGAACGGAAACTCTACGGAACTCTCGTGATTTATACGCGCAGGCAGCGGAGATTTGTCACCGCCGAAGCTCAAGGTTGGCAACGAAGCAGAAACAGCCCTGACGGAACCGGATGCAATACAGTTCTGGCAGGCGTACCTGCTTTGCCATGAAGGGCAGATAGGCCAAGGGCGGGAACGCTATGAAGCCTTGCTCGGCCGGTACAATGAGGGCTGGCAAGTCGCCCAGATGATGTACGATTGGCGTGCAGAGTCGTCAGCAACTGCACCTTGAGGAAGCCGTTGAATGGGCGGGAAAGGCCGCGCAAGTCCTGCCGAAGAGCGGCGCTGTGTTGGACCTTCGCAAATCGTGTGAAGAGGTACCTGGCGGCGGACCGGCCCCTGGCGGCGAGCGTCGCAGAACTTCAAGAGGCGGTGAAATCGGCCACGCAGCCCGAAGCGAAAACCGACGAACTCATGAAAATCGCGGAGGTCCAGTTTCAACGAAAGCGATATGACGAGGGGGTGCGCGAGCTGCGCCGGGTCTGGGAGGAATTCCCGAGGTCCTCCTTCGCGACGAAGGCCATGTTCCGCGCCGCTGAAGTTCTCGACCGTGTCCTGGATCGGAAGGCGGAGGCGATAAAGACTCTTGAGGACATGGTGCTGAAATATCCGACGAATGGGCTTTCCCCCAAAGTGTTCGATTTCCTGAAGAAACCCGAAGGGAATGACCTGCTCGACGAGGTGGATCGCGCAACGTCTGTGTCGCGGTCGGCTGCCACGGCGAGCGTAGGCGTTTCCACCAGCAAGTTCGTGCGCAATGAAGGCGTAGTGATCCGCCACAACATGGGCTGGACGCTCGTTATCCTGGCCTACCTGATGCTGATTGGCTTGATCTTCTACTGGATCTCGCCGCACCAGATGGTGCAGTTCTAGCAGCGCGTGGTGGAGATTTGACGGATTGGGGACGCCTCTGAGCTGGATCAGATGGCGTTCCCTTTTCCGTGCCCCCGGGTCATAGCGCCGAGAGCATGAAGCCCCCATCGACCACGAAGGTCTGTCCGGTGATGTAGGAGCCGCGCTCGCTGGCCAGCAGCAGCGCGAGTTCGGCCACGTCCTGCGGCTTGCCAATGCGCTGGATGGGCTGTTTGGCAATGATCTGCGCGCGCCGGCCTTCGTCCTTCCAGTAGTACTCGCTCAGCGCGGTCTCGATCATGCCGGGCGCAATGGCGTTCACGCGCACCCCTTTGGGCCCCAGTTCGAGAGCGTAGCACTCGGTCATCATGATCAGCGCCGCCTTGGTCATGCTGTAGAGCATGCCCTCCCGTTGCGGACGCAGGCCGGACATGGACGACATATTGATGATGGAGCCGGAGCCGCGCTCGCACATCCCCGGCGCCACCAGCTTGGTCAGCCGGAATGCGCTCTTGAGATTCACTTCGACCATCTTGTCGAACTGGCCCTCGTCTACCGTGAGACACGGACCTTGGCCGACGTTGGTGCCGGCGTTGTTCACGAGGATGTCAATGCGTCCGAACTCGCGGGTGGTGATGGCGACCAAGTTCTCGAGGTCGGCGAGCCGGCCGACGTGACAGGCAATCGGTCTGGCGGTCGGCCCGATCTCGCGCGCCACCTGCTCGATCGATTCCTGCTTGCGTCCGCAGATGGCGACATGCGCACCCTCGCGGACGAAGCTCTCCGCAATGGCGCGGCCGATGCCGCGGCTCGAGCCGGTGACGATCGCGACTTGGTTATCGAGAACGCCCACGCGCTCCTCATTTCTTGTGGTCCAAACCAGCCAGCTTCATAGCGAGATTGACGGCCCGCTCCGGATTGTAGGCGCGGAACATGGCCAGCTTCTCCGCCTCGATCGAGCCCTCGGCGTGGACAGCCAGCACCGCCTGGTATCCGCCGTAGAGACGCGCGGTCAGCTCGGAGATCAGGTTCAGCACCGGCAGCCGCCGGTCTGCCGGCCAAGCGCCGCGGTAATACTTCTCCAGCACGGGGTGGATCTCGGGGGATTCCCAATCGCTGCCCGCCGGACCGGTGACCAGTAATCCGCCGGCGAGATCCTGCACCACTTCCATGGCCTGGTGGAAGTCGCGCGCGAAGACCCACTTCGCCATGTTGGTGGTAAACACGTGCGGATAGGCCACTCCCTCTTCCACCTCACAGCGCAGGGCGGCGAGTTCGGTGAGGCCGCGGACCATCTCCGCATAGCCACCAAGCCAGGTGAGCTTGTCGCGCACGTGGCCGGCGCGCTCGATGCCGTTGGCCCGCGCCACCGCGATGGCCGCGCCGACCAGGCCGTCCAACAGCGGCAGCTTGTAGCTCACCGCGGTGAAGCGATGGAACTCCACAAAGGTGAGCGCGGCGGCGCTGGCCAGATCGTTCCGCCCCTCGAAAAACACCCGCTCCCAGGGAATGAAGACGTTGTCGAAGACGGTGAGCGACTCGATCATCTTGTGCGTGGTAGAGATGGGCCGGTTGAAGGGATCGTCGGTGCCGTGGAGAAAGTCCGAGCAATACAGCCGCAATCGGGGCGTGGCGACGGGGACGCTGAACGCCACTGACCAAGGCTCGTCTCCCGGACCCATGCTGCGGCTCGGAAGGACGATGATTTCGTCCACGTAGGGCGCGCACGAGGTGTGGACCTTGGCGCCGCGCACGACGATTCCATCGGACCGCTTCTCCACCACGTGTACATAGAGGTCCGGGTCTTCTTGCTCCGATGGGCGTTTGGCGCGATTGCCTTTTACGTCGGTCTGCGCCACGGCCAGCGCCAGGTCGCGGTCACGGCAACATTTGTAGAAGGCATTGAGACGCTCCAGGCCCTGCTTCTCGCCGGCGCGCCCGAGCACGCGCTTCAGCGCAAAGAGGGAGTCGGTGCCGATCTCTTTAATCAGAATGACGAGCGTCGCCCCTTCGGCCGTGCCCGCCTCGATGAGCCGGGATCGCGACAAAAGATCTTTGGCATCGCGAGGGATACGGTAATAGGCCGAGTACACATCATTGCCGTCGCGAGCCAGCGCCAGGTCGCGGTACTTGGGGTCTTCTGCCATCTTGTAGTCGATGGCGGCGTGGCGGGCGGCCACGCCCAGTTCGGGATGCTCTGTTACAACCTGCACGCGCTGCCCGCGGTAGTAGACCTCACGCTGATCGCGTAATCCGTTCAAGAACTGCTCAGGAGTGCGAAGTGCCATGAATTCCTCCAGGGATTATCAATTCACGATAAGTCGATTATAAGGACGCAGCATGCAGCAAATCCCCATAATGACGTCATCCTGAGCTTGCGACCGCGTGGTTTTTGGCTTCGGCCCTTCGACGGCCGCGCGGTCGCAAGCGAAGGATCTTGATAGTGTCATTCCTCGGCACGAGCGTTTGCATAGTCCTCCGCCGTCATGGGCTGGGGGAACAAATACACAGCTCCCTCGCTCCGCTCGGGATTTCGCCTGCGGGCTCGGACGCCCGCATACCGGCTCAACTTCGCTCGTCCTCACCTCGCTTACCCACCCCGGCAAACCTAAAGCGGGTTTGCTGGGGCCCCGGTCGCTCGGCTCGGGCGGCTCAGGATGACAGTCCCAAGAAGGCCTTGGATGATCCCACTCAGCGACTGCCGCGACCAGCCTCCTGCTCTTTGGCGCTCGCCCGTTCCCGCAAAACGTGCTTCTGGATCTTGCCGGTCGAGGTCTTGGGCAGTTCCTCGAAGCGGATCTCCTTGGGCGCCTTGAAGTGGGCGATACGGCTGCGCACGAACTCGATCAGCTCGGCCGCGCTCGCCGACTTTCCCTGCCGCAGCACCACGAAGGCGACAGGAATCTCTCCCCATTTATTGTCGCTGCGGCCGACGATCGCCGCCTCCAGCACCGCTGGATGCTCCACCAGCACTCGCTCGACCTCGACCGACGCCACGTTCTCTCCGCCGGTGATGATAATGTCCTTCGCCCGGTCGCGGAGTTCGACGTAACCATCGGGATACCGCACGCCGAGGTCGCCGGTGCGGAACCAGCCATTGATGGTGGCCGCGCGCGTGGCCTGCTCGTCGCGGTAATAACCGATCATGGTGTTGTTGCCGCGCAGAACGATCTCGCCCATGGTCTCTCCATCCCACGGGACGGGACGGCCGTTCATGTCGAAGACATCGATGCCACCCGTGATCACGTTGCCGATGCCCTGGCGTGCGTTCAACCGCGCCTGCTGCTCGGGCGATTCCGCCGACCACTCCGGCTGCCATTCGCAGATCACCGCCGGACCATAGGACTCGGTCAGGCCATAAAGGTGGGTGACGTTGATATTCAGCTTAGCCAGTCGCGCCAGCAAAGCGGGCGATGGCGGTGCACCTCCGGTATTCGCCTGAATGGGACGCGACGGGCGGCAGTCGGGCGCTGCCGCAGCGGCCTCGGCGATCATGGTCAGCACGGTGGGCGCGCCGCTCAGGTGGGTGATGCCGCGGTCGCAGATCATCGACCACGCCAGCGCGGGGTCCGCCCGGCGCAGGCAGACGTGCGTGGCGCCGGCCGCGGTCACGCCCCAGGTGAAGCACCAGCCGTCGCAGTGGAACATGGGCAGCGTCCACAGATAGGCGCTCCCCAACCCCATGCGGGTGTGGTGCGCCATCGCCAGCGCCTGCAAGTAGGCTCCGCGATAGCTGTACATCACACCCTTAGGACGGCCGGTGCTCCCGCTGGTGTAATTGATGGCCAGCAATCCTTTTTCATCGGCACAAGGAACGGAATGCGGCCGGGCGCGGGCCAGGAGCCGCTCGTACTCGGTATCCGGGGAACCGCCGAGGACCAGCCTGACGCCGGTGCTCTCCGCAATCTTCCGGGCGGCATCGCCAAGTTCTTCCGTGGCGATGAGAAGACGCGCGCCGGAGTGCTCGACGATGTAGGCCAGCTCCCCTGCCGAGAGCCGTATGTTCATAGGGACCAGGACGGCGCCGGCCATGGGAACGCCATTGTGCAGCTCCAGCATCACGTGGCTGTTCACGCACAGCGCGGCCACGCGGTCGCCGGGCTGGATGCCCGCATCTGCCAGAAGTCCCGCCAGCCGATGGGCCCGGTCGCCGAATTCGCCATAGGTGAAGCGCCGCTCACCATCGATGATGGCGGTGCGATGGGCAAATACGGACGCGGCGCGTTCCAGAAACAGGGCCGGGCTGAGCGGACATTCCGTGAAGTCGGCCATGCTCCCTCCAAGAAAGTTGGGCGCGCGAAGCCTATCAGTTGCCGGCTGCGAGCCGCAAGCTGGGCGCGCACGCTGGGCATTTGATTTCGCTATTCTGATTTGGCCCACTTTGATGGTCTGATTTGGCCCACCCTGCAGAACTAATCGGCCTACGCTGTCCCTGCCAGCCGGGACGGGGAGGTCGATGGACAGGAGATGCAAGGTGGAGCTGTTCGAACAGATCAGACGGGAGTACGGCCAGGGCATGGGCACGATCCAGGGGGTGGCCAGGCGGTTCGGAGTGCACCGACGGATGGTGCGACAGGCGCTGGCCAGCGCGATTCCGCCGGATCGCAAGACCCCGGTGCGCAGGAAACCCAAGCTGGGACCGGTGATGGAGTTCATTGACGAGATTTTGGGGGCCGATGCGCAGGCACCGCGCAAGCAACGCCACACCGCCCACCGGATCTGGGGGCGGATTCGGCAGGAGCGACCCGAAGCAGTAGTAGCCGAATCGACGGTGCGGGCCTATGTGCGGCAACGGCGGGAGGAGCTGGGCCTGGCTGCGCGGGAAACGTTCGTGCCCCAGGTTTATGAGTGGGGCGGCGAAGCGCAGGTTGACTGGTACGACGCGGTAGTCGAGATGGGCGGCGAGCGGCAGACGGTCCACATCTTCGCGATGCGCTCGATGGCCGGCGGCGGCGCCTTTCATGTGGCCTACCACCATGCCGCGCAGCAAGCATTCCTGGAAGCCCATGAGCGGGCGTTTCACTATTTTGGGGGCGTGTTCCGGCTGCTGCGGTACGACAACCTGAAGAGCGCGGTGAAGAAGATCCTGCGCGGGCACCAGCGGGTGGAGACCGAACGGCTGATCGCCTTCCGCTCGCACTGGGGTTTTCAGACGGATTTTTGCAATCCGGCGCGGGGCAACGAAAAGGGCGGGGTGGAAGGTGAGGTGGGCTACTTCCGGCGGAACCATCTGGTGCCCATCCCGCAGGTGAAGGATCTGGAGGAGCTGAACCAGCACCTGTTGCGAGGCTGTCAGCAGAGTGAGCAGCGGCGGATTACCGGCAAGCCGCTGTCGGTGGGCGAAGCGATGCGCATCGAACGCGAACACCTGCTGCCGCTCGCCGCCGAGGGCTTTGAGCTGGCCGAGATTAGCTTTCCGACGGTGGACAGCAAGGGTTGTGTGAAGGTACGAACCAACTGGTACTCGACCCCGTTGAAGCCAGGAACGCGCTGCCAGGCGCGGCTGCTGCCGGCCTACGTGGAGATTTGGCGGGAGCAGGAATACGTGGCGCGGCACGAGCGCAGCTTCGGCCGCTATGAGCAGGTTCTAGATCTGGAGCACTACCTGGATGTGCTGGTCAAGAAGCCCGGGGCGCTGGCGGGATCGCGACCGCTGCAGCAGTGGCGCCAACGTGGTCGTTGGACAGCAGGGTTCGATCGGCTGTGGCAGGCGTTCCAGCAACGGTACGGCCGGCAGGCGGGGACGCGGGAGATGATCGAGTTGCTGCGCCAGGGCAAGCAGCAGGGTTGGGATCGGCTGCAGCACGCGGTCGAGCAGGCGCTGTCGCTGGGATGCACCGATGCGGCAGCCGTCCGGCACTTGCTGAGCTTCGGCGAACTAGCCCATCCACCTGCGGAGTGCTGCGGTGTCGATGGTGGACTGGAACGCTACCAGCGTCCGCTGCCGGTCATGAACGAGTACGACTTGCTGCTGGGTGAGGTGATGACCGCGGCGGAGGTGGTGCGATGAAGCCAGCCGCCACCGAAGCTCTGGAACACGCCAGCGTACAGCAGTACTGCCAGGCATTGCGTATGCCTGTGGTGGGCACCAACTTCGTGCCGCTGGCGGAGCAGGCGGTGAAGGAGAAGCGGAGCCACATTGGATATCTGGAAGCGTTGCTGGCCATGGAGAGCGAAGAACGGGATCGGCGTGCGATTCAGCAGCGGTTGCGTGATGCCCGGCTGCCGCGGTTGAAGACACTGGAGGAGTTCGACTTCAATCAGGCGCCGCTAATTCCGGCGGCGAAGATCCGCGAACTGGCCGCGGGCGGCTACATCGAGCGCGCTGAGCCCGTGGTGCTGATGGGCGAATGCGGCACAGGCAAGACCCACCTGGCGACGGGACTGTGCGTCGCGGCTTGCCGGCAGAAGCGGCGGGTGCGCTTTACCACCGCCGCGAACCTGGTGAACGAGCTGGTGGAAGCTCGGCAACAAAACGCTATCCGGCGGGCGCTGGCGCGCTGGCTGCGTTACGACCTGATCGCCCTCGACGAAGTGGGCTACGTGCCGCTGGCGGAGATCGGCGCGGAGTTCCTATTCCAGGTGATTGCCGACCGCGTGGAAAAGGCGACGTGGATCGTGACCACGAACCTCCCCTTTTCGGAGTGGACGCAGGTGTTTCCCAATCCCCGCTTGTGTAAGGCATTGCTGGACCGGATCACGGACCGGGCGCACATCATTGAGACCGGGATCGATTCTTACCGGTTCCGGAGAACCATGGAGATACGACAGAAGAAGAAAGCTTCGTAAAGCGCTGGGCAGGGGCAAGGGGTTCAAACGCCACCCCTTGCCCCTGCACCCCCATCCCGGCTCAGGCTGAAGCTGGGGAACAACGCAGAGTTCATGACCCAGGGGTGGGCCAAATGAAAGTGTCAAAGGTGGGCCAAATCAGGTTGCCAAACGCAGGCATTCCCTTTGGGCTTGCACTTTTTTTTAAAAGCATATTGACTAGTCATAAGACTAGTCATTATGATTGGTTGGAGAAGAGGAGGTGTGGCTTGGCGGTGTGGCAGGCCCATGACGCGAAGGCTCGCTTCAGCGAACTGCTGGAGACCACGCTCAAGAAAGGCCCTCAGATTGTGACCCGGCGCGGCCTGGAGGCTGCGGTGCTGGTTCCCATCGAGGAATGGAATCGCCTCCAGAAGGCAGCCCGCCCCAGCCTCAAGGCTTTGCTTCTCGGACCCGGCCCGCGTTTTGAGGACCTCATTCCTCCCCGGGGCAACTTGCGGCGCACCAAGCCCGCTCGGCTGAAATGAACCGCTATCTGCTCGACACCAATGTTGTCTCTGAAGTGCGCAAGCGAAGGCCGCATGGCGCCGTTGTCGGCTGGCTTCGCCGTTTGCGTGAAGACCAGGTGTTTCTTTCCGCGGTTACGATGGGCGAGCTGCAGGCTGGGATTGAATTGACGCGAGCACAGGACGCGGCCAAAGCCAGCGAGATCGAACTGTGGGCAGACCAACTCACCAATTCATACCAGATACTCCCCATGGACACGGCTTGTTTTCGTGAGTGGGGTCGCCTCATGCACGGCAAGTCCGACCGTCTCCTCGAAGACGGCATGATTGCCGCTACCGCCCGCATGCACGATCTGATTGTCGCCACCCGAAATGAGCACGATTTCACCCCCTTCGATGTGCGTGTACTCAATCCTTTCAAGGGCAATGCGTAGCGCGCGAAGCCGATGGGTGCGCCGCGGGCCGAGGTGTGCAACTTTTTTCACACGCCTCGGCTATAATTAGCGTTGACAGCCGCCGGGGACCACGAGTAAAAAAGCAAGCGATACTCTCCCGAAACGCTGGTTGTATATGTTGGGAGAACTTTAGTCGGGATCGTACGCGGGCCGTTAGGAAGCAGTTGGCTTTTCCCCCTCCTATTCCCCCCCGGCAGCCGCGGGGACCAGAGCGACTTTCATTTGCTCCAGTGCACTGGTGCGGGTGACGGTCGGTGGGTTCCCGCCCGCACATGGGGGGAAGAAGTGCGCCACATACCGTGGGAGAAGGTTCTCACTGCAATCGAGCTTCGTGACGTAGCCGGTCTGCGTCTGCTGGCGGAAGGGGTACGCGGCAACCAGCGGCGTGAATTGCTGCTGGTTTTTGCCGGCATCGTCGAGCACGGGTATCCGAACGGCGCCACCCATCGCGAAATGCTGCCGCGAATCGCGGCGCAACTGGTTCGCAACAGCGTGCAGCAGCCCATCCCCGCTGCCGGGGTGCGCGGTCAGCGGCGTACCTGCCGCACCGCGCTCTACCGGGCTGATGGGTACTCGATCGAACTCCGGCTCGAGCATGAGCCCGGTTCCCGGCGCCTTGACCTGAGTGGTCAGATCGCCGACGCCAAGCACCCCAGATCCAAGCTAAAGGAGACCACGGTGCTGCTTGTGTCTGGCAAGAACCTGGTCGCGCTGGCGGTCAGCGATGCGCGGGGCAGATTCCAGATGCAATGTGCGCCGGCGCGCAGCCTGCGCCTCTTTGTCTCTCTGGAACCGCGGGGCCAGGACATCGAGGTCGCGCTGGGCCTCCTGACCTCCCGATTCCTTTGGCACGGTGGAAAGCCGGAGAGTGACTGCGCGGCAACTCGCGCATGCTAGTCTCCCAACTATCCAAGTGGCCGCTACCGCGGTGGCTCACGCGGCAGCCGACTCCGACTCGCCGCTGGTCCGGCGCAGGGATGGCTAGTTTGTTCGAACGTACGTTCGGTGTGATGCCCGTCACACGTGGGCGTGACTGAGGTCATAGCGGGCCGCCCGTCTTTTTCTCTACCCTTGCCCTCACCCCTTATGCCGCAATCCATCCAAGCCATCGATTTCATGTACTACGTCGCCACCCGCGAGTTCATGGAGCAGTGGGACCGCGCCAAGCAGGGCGAACTGATCTGCCGCATGGAACGCGCCATCGGCGGCCTTCCCCGTTACAACTCCATCGAAGAGATGCTGCGCCTGATGGACGAAGCCGGCGTCGAGAAGGTGTTCATCACCCAGTGCAAGATGTGGTCGTACTGGCGCAAGTGGATGTACATGGACACCAAGCTGGAAGACGTCCTGCAGTACACCGAGAAATATCCTGACCGCTTCGCCGGCCTGGCCGGATACAACCCGTTCCGCATCAAGGAGAGCCTGGCCGAGATCGAGACCGCGGTCACCCGCCACGGCTTCAAGGGCGTCTACGTCCACATTTACGGGTTCGACATCGCGCTCGACGACCGCAAGATGTATCCGCTGTACGCGAAGTGCGAGGAGCTGGGCGTGCCGGTGTCGCTGCAAGTTGGGCATGTGCTCGAAGCCATGCCCAGCGAAGGCGGCCGTCCCATGTGTCTGGACCGCGTGGCCTGCGATTTTCCCAGCCTGAAGCTGGTGGGGGCGCACACCGGCTGGCCGTGGGTCGATGAACTGCTCTCGGTCTGCTACAAGTGGGAAA
The DNA here is from genome assembly GCA_963808725.1 of uncultured Acidobacteriota bacterium. Lineage (GTDB taxonomy): Bacteria > Acidobacteriota > Terriglobia > Terriglobales > Acidobacteriaceae > JAHFUA01. The sequence continues at coordinate 330,959 of CAWEGO010000002.1, forward strand.
ACGTGTGGTTCGGCATGGACGCGTGGCTGCCCAAGTATCTTTCACCGCAGATCATCCAATTCGTCAACAGCCGCCTGGGACGCGATCGCTGCCTGTGGGGCACCAACGGGCTGCCCTGGAAAGAGAGCCTGCGGCAGATCGACGAACTTGGCCTCAAAGAGGACGTCAAACGCAAGCTGCTCCACGACAACGCGGTGGAACTGTTCCAGTTGGCGCCGAAAGCGGCGCCCGCCGAAGTCCCCGCATGAACCTGAAGGACAAAACGGCGATCGTCACCGGCGGCGCACGCGGGATCGGACGCGCCATCGTCCAGCGACTGGCGGAAGCTGGCGCCGACGTGGTGATCGGCGACTTCCGCTTGGACGAAGCTGAAGCCACAGCGAGCGAGATCCAAAAGACCACCGGGCGGCAGGTCCGCGCCGTGCGTGCCAACGTCACGGACCTGAAGCAAGTGGAAGCATTGCGCGAAACGGCGCTTCAGGCGTTCGGGAAGATCGACATCCTGGTGAACAACGCCGGCTGGGATCGTTTGATGCCCTTTCTGAAAACCACGCCTGAGCTGTGGGACAAGATCATCGCCGTCAATTACAAGGGCGTGATCCACACTTGCTACGCGGTGCTGCCGCACATGGCCGAGCGCAAGCAGGGCAGCATCGTGAACATCAGCTCGGATTCGGCGCGCGTGGGCTCGCTGGGCGAGGCTATCTACTCGGGCGCGAAGGCCGCGGTGGTGGCGTTCTCGAAAACGCTGGCGCGGGAGCACGCGCGCGACAACATACGGGTGAACGTGATCTGCCCGGGGCTGGCCGAGACGCCGCTGTTGAGCGAGATCCAGCAGGACCCGTTCGGGCAGAAGGTACTGGGCTCAATCGTGAATTTTGTGCCGCTGAAGCGGCTGGCCCAGCCCGACGACATCGCGCCGCTGGTCGTATTCCTGGCGTCGGACGCGGCCGGCTACATCACCGGACAGGTCACCAGCGTGAATGGCGGCCTGACCATGGTGGGCTAGGTTTCAGGGGATCGGACACCCGGGAGCCGGGGGTATTTTTTATGCGGTGCGCTGACTTGGAACGAACGTTCGATAACTGCGCGGAGATCGTGCAGGATCTCAGCCTGGGCCGCGGTCCGGCGCTGGAAGAACGAGCATCCGGGCGCGAAAGCCATCGGCTATTTCCCGGTCTATGCCCCGCTGGAGATCATCCACGCGTGCGGCATGCTGCCGGTGGGTTTGAACGGAGCCGGCGACCGGCTGGACATCCAGTACGCCGACGCCCGCTTCGGATCGTTCATCTGCTCCATCGTCAAGACCACGCTGGAAATGGCCATGACCGGCCACTGCGAGCCGCTGGACGGAATGCTGTTTTCCACCATCTGCGACTCGGCACGCAATCTCTGCTACGTGATCAAGCGCAACTTCCCGCAGATGTACGTGGATTTTCTTCACCTGCCGCACAATCCCGGCTCGCCGGCAGCAGTCGAGTTCCTGCGCGGCGAATATGCCCGGCTCGAACAGCAGTTGGTGGAACTCGGCGGGTGCAGACCGACGGACGAGGGCTTGCGCCGCTCCATCGCGCTCTATAACGAAAACCGGGCGTTCTTGCGGCAGCTCTATGCGTTCCGCGCGGCATCTCCGCACTTGCTGCGCACCTGGGAGCTTTACACGCTGATGCGCGCCGGCAACTTCGTTCCGGTCGACACCCACAATGAATGGCTCCGCGAGGCCATGGAAGAGCTGCCCGCGCGAGCCGGCAAACCGCGCGACTCGATCCGCGTGGTCATCGAAGGCTCGTTCTGCGAGCAACCGCCGCTGGACCTGATCAAGCTGATAGAAGAGGCCGGCTGTTACGTGGTCGATGATGACTTCATCCTCGGCCGCCGCTGGTTCACCGAAGACGTCCCCTTGGATGGCGATCCGCTGACCGCGCTGGCCGAGAGCTACCTCAATCGCTCCGTGTATTCCTCGGTGCGGCACGATTTCCGCAATCCGCGGCACAAGGCGCTGGTGGAAAAGACACGCCGCCTTAACGGGCAGGCGGTGATCATGCTGATCGCCAAGTTCTGCGAGCCCGCCCTCTTCGACTACGTGCTGTTCAAGCGCGAGCTGGAAGCCGCCGGCATCCCTCACCTGCTGCTGGAGTTCGAGGAGAAAGCCTTCACCTTCGAGCGACCGCGCAGCGAGGTGGAAACGTTCGTCGAATCGCTGCTGTTTGACTGAGGAACCATGACCGCAAAATCGGAATATCGCAGCCAGATCCACCAGCGGCAGAAAGACATGATGCAGGACTGGTACGAACGCCTCGACCAGGCGGCGCATACCGGCTCCCCGCCCACGGTGGCCATGATGATCTCCGGCAACTGCGTGGAGCTGCTGGAGGGTTTCGGCGCCGTGCCCTTGTATCCGGAGGTCAACGCCCTGCAGCTCGCCATCCGCCACCAGTCGCTGGAGCCGATCCTGGTGGCCGAGGAGTTGGGCTATGCCGCCGACAACTGCGCCTACGTGAAGGCGGACATCGGCTGCATGCTCAAGGGCATCACGCCCACCGGCGGCAAGCTGCCGGTGCCCACGCTGGTGCTGTGCAACTTTGTCGGCTGCAACACCTACATCAAGTGGTTCGAGCACGTCGCGGAGTTGCAGGGCGCGCCGCTGTACATGCTCGACGTGCCTTTTTTCCGCACCGAGCACCCACGCCGCGAGGACATCGACTACGTCGTGCACCAGCTCAAGGAGACGGTCAGCAAGATGGAAGAGCTGACCGGACGCAAATTCGATTACGACCGCTTTCGCGAGGCGGTGCGCTGCTCGGCGGAAGTGGAAGAGATGTGGTCGCGCATCAAGCGGCTGGCGCAGAAGACGCCCTCGCCTTTCGACGCATTTTTCGATGCCATCACGCTGATGGGTCCGCTCTATGTCTATCGCGGCACGCCCGCCGGGGTCGACTTCTTCCGCATCGCGCTCGAGGAAATGGAAGACAAGGTGGCGCGCGGCGAGGGCATCTACGACCAGGAAAAATTCCGGGTGGTGATCGAGGGTCCGCCGCCCTATCCGTACTTCCGCACCTTCCGCGACATGTTCGCCAAGTGGAAGGCGTGCGCCGTGGCTTCAACGTATTCGACGGTGGGCGGGCTGTGGGAGTTCGGCTTCCGCCACGATCCCGATCATCCCTTCGAATCGGTGGCGCTGCACATGCTCGCGCACAACGTGACCAACCGCAATTACCTGCAACGCTACGAGCAGATTCGGCGCTACGTCGAGGAGTGGAACGCACACGGCGTGATCATCCACTTCGTCAAGAGCTGCCGGCTGTTTTCGGCGGGACAGGGCGACATGCGGGATTACTTCACGCGCACCCTGGGCATTCCGACGCTCTACCTCGAGTCGGACCTCGAAGATCCGCGCTACTTCGCCGAAGCGCAGACCAGGAACCGCATCGACGCGTATTTCGAGGCGTTGGAGCACTCGCAAGCGACGGGAATTTCGATGTCCATGGAAAAGCCGAGGCCGAGCGCGGCGCTGAGGGTGATTGAGTAAGGCGTTACGGGAGGAGGAGTATGCGATTTGCCGCAGGGGTGGACGTCGGATCGACGCAGACCAAGGCCGTAATCATGGAGGACAACGGCGGAGGCGGTCCGCGCCTGGTGGCGCGCGCGCTGGTGGACACCGGCGCCAACGTGCAGAAGGCCGCCGAACACGGATTCCTCGCCGCCTGCCGCGAGGCTGCAATCCCCACGCAGGAGGTCGGGTTCGTGGTCGGCACCGGCTATGGGCGCTACAAGATCACCTTCGGCAACGCGCAGATGACGGAGATCACCTGCCACGCGCGTGGCGCCTCCTTCCTTTGTCCCGGCACGCGCACGGTCATCGACATGGGCGGACAGGACTCCAAGGCCATCAGCATCGGGGCCAAGGGCGAGGTGCTCGATTTCGTGATGAACGATAAGTGCGCGGCCGGCACCGGACGCTTTCTTTCCAATGCCGCCGACGTGATGGGCATCAGCCTCGATGAGGTCGGTCCGCTCTCGCTCCAAGGCAAGCACCCGGTGAAGATCACCACCGTGTGCACGGTATTCGTCGAGTCGGACATCCTCTCGTATCTCGCGCAGGGTAAGAAGGCGGAAGACATCCTGAACGGAGTGCACCTGGCGATTGCGCGCCGCACGGTTTCGCTGGCGCGGCGCGTGCCTATCGAGCCGCAGATCTCCTTGACCGGCGGCGTGGCGCGCAACCTCGGGATGGTGCGGGCGCTCGAGCAGGTGCTGGGCGCGACCTTGCAGGTTAGCGCCGAAGCGCACTTTACCGGCGCCATCGGAGCGGCGCTGTTCGCGCTGGAGAAGATGGACCAGAGTTTCGAATCCGCGGTTTGGAGGCCGGCGCATGCCTAAGGTTGCTGGGATAGACGTGGGATCGGCTTTCACCAAGGCCGTGGTGTTGAGTGATGCCGCAGGTGCTGAGGCTGTGGTTGGCCGCGGCGCAGTGCGGACGGGCGTGGACCTGGAGAAAGCGGCCGCCGACGCTCTCGCCACAGCGCTCGCCGATGCCGGATCGCCACGCGAATCGGTGCATTACATCGCCACCACGGGATTCGGCCGGTCCAGCGTCAGCTTCCGCGACCTGCAAGTCACGGAGATCACCAGCGGAGCACGCGGAGCGCGGCGCCTGTTTCCGCAGGCGACGGCGGTGCTGGATATCGGCAGCCAGTGCACGCGCGCGATCACGCTGACGGAAAGCGGCAAGGTGCGCGGCTTCAAGACCAATGACAAGTGCGCGGCCGGGTCGGGCAGCTTTATCGTGCGCGCGGCCAAGTATCTGCAGATCGAACTTGGCGAGGTGGGCGAGATCGCCTTGCGCGCCGAGAACCCGCAGCCCATCTCCAGCATCTGTGCGGTGCTGGCAGAGAGCGAAATCATCAACCATGTCTCGGCCGGGGTAAGCGTCGAGGACATCCTCTCGGGCATCTATGACTCGCTTGCCGAACGCGCCTCCATGTTGCTGAAGCGCGCCGGCATGGGGCAGGACTTGGTGGTGATCGGCGGAGTCGCGCGGCAGCGGGGAATGGTGCGCGCTCTGGAGAATCGCCTGAAGGTCGCGGTCAGTGTGCCCGCCGACTGCGAGTACACCTGTGCGCTGGGTGCGGCGCTGTTGGGCCTCAAACGCCTGCAAGCCCAGTGTGCGACTGCTTTTCCGGCAGTCGCGTCCGGCGGGATTGAATCGCGATCATTCAATGTCTGAAATGTGTCCCACGTGGAGTTTTGGGTGGCTTACACGCCCAAGTGGCGGTGCATGACGGCCCTGTTTGCCGTTAGTTCCTTGGGAAGTCCGCTGAACACGATGCTGCCGACCTCCAGGATGTGTACCACGTCGGCCACGGCCAGCGCGCTGAGGAGGTTCTGTTCCACCAGCAAGATGGAGATGCCCTCCGCGCGCATGGTCTGGACCGCTTCCTCGACGTGCTTCACCATGACCGGCGCCAGTCCCTCGGTCGGCTCATCCATCAGGATGAGGTCGGGGTTGAGCATCAGCGCACGCGCAATGGCGAGCATCTGCCGTTCGCCGCCGGAAAGCTGCTGTCCGCGATGGCCGCGCCGCTCCGCCAAACGTGGGAACAGTTGGAAGATGCGGTCGCGGGTCCAGGCAGTGCGTCCGGAAAGCACAAGACGCTGCGGGCAGATGTCGAGATGCTCGGTAACAGTAAGCGAAGGGAAGACACGCCGCCCCTGTGGCACTAACCCAATCCCCGATCGCGCGATCTGATTGGGCGATTTGCCAGCCAGTGGCTGCCCGCGGAAGCTGACGCTGCCCTTCCGTATCGTCGGCGGATGCAGCCCCATGATCGAGCGGATCAAGGTTGTCTTGCCCATGCCATTGCGGCCGAGCAGCGCTACCACCTTCCCCTCGGGTACGCTCAAGCCGACGCCGCGCAGCACGTAGGCTTCACCGTAATAGCTGTGGAGATCGCGGATCTCAAGCATGGCTGGTGGTGCCGAGGTAGACCTCCTGCACCCGCGGATCGCGGCGGATTTCTTCCGAGCTGCCTTCGGTCAGCACCTCGCCGTAATGCAAACAGGTGACGCGATCGGCAAGCCCCAGGGCTAACTCCATGTCGTGCTCGATCAGCAGTACGGTCAGGTCCTGCGGCAGGCCGCGGATCATCTCGGCCATGGGCGCGCGCTCCGCCGGCGAAAGGCCTGCTGCGGGCTCGTCGAGCAGCAGGATGCGCGGCCGATTCGCCAGCGCTAGCGCCAACTCCAGTTGCCGCTGCACTCCATAGGAGAGCGCGCCGACGCGCACGTCGCGGTGCTCCGCCAGCCCACAGCTCGAGAGTAGCCTTTCCAGTTCGGCAGACTCGTGGCTCGAGGGCGCACCCCTCGCGAAAATCGCGTATTTCACTTTGCGCGTTCCCCGAAGCGCGATCAGAACGTTTTCGGCCACGGTCAGCCCCGTAAACACGTTGGTGATCTGATAGGTGCGTCCCAGGCCCGAGCTCGCGCGGCGGTTAGCCGACCAGCGGCTGATGTCCTGGCCGAACATGCGGATCCGCCCACCACTCAGCCCAAGTTCGCCCGAAACCAGCGCGAACAGCGTCGTCTTGCCGGCGCCATTCGGACCGATGATGGCGTGGTTCACGCCGGCCGCCACTTTGAGCGTGACCTCATTCAGCGCTCGCAGGCCGCCGAAACGGCGCGATACACCCTCGAGTTCCAGTGCCCACGCCCCTCCGGCCGTACTCATCCCTCACCCCTTATTTCTTGATGCCTTGGAAGGTGCGGCTGTAGGGCGGCTGCTTCATGTACTCCTCTGGCTTGTAGTGCCAGAACTGCGAGACTTGAGGATACGTTGCGATCACGGTGTTCCACAGTTTGCCGTCCGTGCGTTTGGTCACGCGTCGGATGTAGATGTCGAAGATGGGATTGCCATAATCATCCATATGGAGATTCTTGCCCAGCGGGCTGTCCGGCACTACCTCGCTGTGAACGGTGCTGAGCAGCAGCCTGGTGTCTTCCACCTTGCCATTGATTTTCTTCAGCGCGTCCGCGAGCCAGAGCCCACCCGTGTAGCCTTCGGCAGCATAAATTGCGGGCAGCTTGCCGTAAGCTTTCTCATAACTCTGGACGAAGGAGCGCGTTGCAGGGTCGTCGCGGCCCTCGGCAAAATGCGCCACGGAGATGACGCCCTCGGCTTCCGCCGGGGTGAGATTGCGGATAATGGATTGGTCGGTGGTGTTTTGTGAGGTGGTCAGGGGAATCTGTCCTTTAAGTCCGAATGTGGCCCACTGCTGCAGCAGGCGCGTGGAATCGGCCCCGGTCTCCACCGCGAAGACCACGTCGGGCTTCATGCCCGGGATCTGGCCCAGGTAGGGACTGAAATCCGAGGTATTGAACGGATGCCAGAGCTGGCCGACGACTGACCCGCCGCCCTCGGTAAAGGTCTGTACAAGGCCTCCGGTCTGCTCGTGTCCGAAGGTGTAATCCTGCCCGATGGTCGCGACTTTGCGATAACCCTGTTTCAGGCACCAGTCGGCCAGCGGACGCGTCATTTGACTGGCGGAAAACCCGGGCATGCGCATGACGTTCGGAATGCGCTTGCGCTGAGTGAGGTCATCGGCGGCGACGACCGGCATGAAGTACGGAGTGCCGGTGCCCTTGACGAACTCCGCCACGGCCAGGCCGGTGTTGGCAAGGATGTCGCCGACCAGCACGTGAACATTCTGCTGTTGCACCAGCCGCCGTGCCTTCTGCAGCGCGATGTCGGGCGTCGAGCCGTCGTCCTCGACGATCACCTGCACCTCGCGGCCCGCGATTTTTGTTCCTGCCTGCTGCCAGTAAAGGTTCCAGCCGTCCAGGAGTTCGCGGCCCGAAGCTGCCGCCGCCCCGGTCAGTGGCGTCAGAAAACCGATCCGGATCGGCCCGCCTTGTGACCATGCTTTTAGCGGGTCAAGCGACACCAGTAATGCGGCCGCACTTCCAGTGGCGATGCCGAGAAATTTACGACGATCCATAAATCCTCCTTTGTATATGACTGTATATGACCTGTGCTCAGGCCGTTTTGCGGCCGGCACTGCGCGCGCTCACGAGAGCCTTCGCCTTACCGATCAGACCTTCCGAAGCAAACAACATCGTCACAATAAACATCAAGCCCAGGATAGTCGACCAGCGCTCCGTGTAGGCGCTGACCAGGTTCGAAAGCACGATGATCACCGCCGAACCGACGAACCCGCCCCACAGCGTTCCCGCCCCGCCCAGGATAACCATCAGCAGCCCCTGGGTCGATTGGTCCAGCGATACATTGCTTGGACTGACGAAATTGTTCAGGAACACGAACAAAATTCCCGCTAGCCCGGCGAACACGCCGGAGAGCGTGAAGGCGATGGTCAGCGTGAGCGGCACGTTGTACCCGAGCGTGCGCATGCGCGAGGAGCTTTCGCTGATGCCGCGCAGCGCTTGTCCAAACGGCGAATGCACGAGTCGCCAGATCAGGAATCCCGCCAACGCGACCGTCAGCAGGACAAAATAGTAGAAGATATGCGGATCGGCGATCAGCGCAGGCCGAGCCACGCCACGAATGCCATTCTCCGCGCCGGTCACCGACGTCCAGCGATAACAGATTCCCCAGACGATCATCCCCTCCGCCAGGGTCAGCAGCAGGAAGTACACGCCGGTTGTCCTGACGGCGAGCGCTCCGAACAACGCTGCGACAGCGGCCGAGGCGGCAAGCCCCAGTAGCATGCTAATCCACGCATTCCCGCCACTGACCGTCACATGGTACGCAACGACATACGCCCCCACCCCGAAGAGGGCGCCATGTCCTAATGGCACCCGCCCCGCCACTCCCGCCAGGATGTCGATCGACATGGCAAACAGGCCGAGAATCAGCGCTTCCGTGGCCAGCGTCTCCGGATAGACCGACAAAACGAAGGGGACTGCGACAAGAAAAGCAATGAAGGCGATCAGCAGCGTGCGCAGGAAGAGCCGCATCAGGCCCTCCCGAACAGGCCGAGTGGCCGGAATGCAAGCAGCAGCGCCATGGGGCCGAAGATCACGAAGTACGCCAGTTCAGGGAACCAGATCTGTCCGAAGGTAGCGAGGAATCCCAGAATCAAACTGCCGATGGCTGCCCCCTCCAGGCTGCCCCGCCCGCCAATGATGACCACTGCCAGCCCATATACGAGGATCTCCGAATCTGCACCCGGATACAGCGTGAGAAAGGCGCCGCCCAAAACCCCGCCCAAGCCCGCCAGGGCCGAGCCGAGCATAAAAGTAAGGACAAAGAGCTTGCCGATGTCGATGCCGATGGCCTGCACCATCTCCGCATCGTCCACACCCGCGCGGATGGTCGCGCCCAGCCGCGTCCGGTTATACAACAACCACAGCAGCAGAAAGATGAGGATCCCGGCTGCCAGCACGCCCAACCGGTACTTCGGGTAGTAGATCGTACCAAAGTGCGCCGCGCCTTGCAGAAACTCGGGGATGGGGATGGTGCGGCTGTCTCCGCCCCAGATCACCAGTGCCAAATCGTTCAGCACCAGCGCGACGCCGAGCGTCAGCAGCACCTGTTTAAGTTCCTGGTCCTTGACGAAGTTCAGCAATCCGCGGTCGAGCAGCAGTCCGGCAATGGCGATCGCGACCGCCGCCACCAGCGCGCCCGCGGCAAAGCTGTGCGTGGCCACGGTCGCCGTCATCCCAATGTATCCGCCGACCAGGTAAAGCGCGCCGTGCGCGAGGTTCACCACCCGCAGCAGCCCGAAGATCAGCGTGAACCCGCTGGCCACCACGAACAGCAGCGCGGCGAAAGAAAGACTATTGAGAACCTGCAGCCAGGTGCCCATGGGATTTTTATCGACTTGCGGCTTGGGACACGTGCCACTCGAGGATCTGCTCGCCTGTCCAGAACAGCACGTCCTTGTGGCCCCGAACGTAATCGAGCGCCTGCTCAAGATACTTGATGCGGTGCGGCACGCCGGACAGGAACGGATGAATAGCGATGGCCATGATCCGCGGCTGCTCCGCGCCCTCGGCGTAGAGCCGGTCGAAGCTGTCGCGCACCCGCTCGAGGAACACCTCGGCACGATGGTGCTGCACCGCCATCATGGGAACGTCGTTCAGTTCCAGCGAGTAGGGCATCGCGACCAGCGGCCCGTTGGCGGTTGCGAGGTCGCACGGTTGATCATCCAGCACCCAATCGCCGATATAGCGGATTCCCGCCGCAGTAAGATGGTCCACGGTGTCGAACGTCTCAGTCAGCCCGGGGCCCAGCCAGCCCTTTGGTCGTGACCCGGTGAAGCGCTCGATCGTGTCCAGCGTCTGCCGGATCATGGCCGGCTGGTCTTCCACCTGGTGGGTGGGCATTTGGATGTAACCGTGTCCCATGAACTCCCATTGGGCATCCAGCGCCGCGCGCGCCACGACGGGGTACGACTCGCAAACGCGTCCGTTGATGGCGAGCGTGGCGCGTATTCCCCGCGAATCGAGCGCCTGCTTCAGCCGCCAAAACCCGACTCGCATCCCGTACTCATGCCAGGACCAATTCGCGACGTTCCGGCAGCACGGGTGCGGCGGTCGGCGCGGGCAGCACCTGCCGCGCCATCGGCCGGCCAATATCCCAGTCTTCCACATTCACGATCAGCCACACTACCACGCGCGCGCCGTTGGGAAGCCAACGGCGGGGACGATCCACAATGGCCGAATAAGGCAGGCGGTCTCGCGGGATCATCCCGCGTGTGCCGTGCGAGCTCATACGCCCATCCGCGTCGCAAGAAGCTGGCGAACACGCGAAGATAGTCGATTGCCGGAGCTTTTTCAACCAAATGGAGGAGTGAACCCGGGCCGTCTGGATGCACTTTTTCCTCAGAAGGCAGATATCCAGACCGGCCGTGTTGCGCCCGCTCCAGTCACACGCGAGCGTGATGTAAATCACGGAGGCTCGCACCAGTAACAAACTACACTGCGCTCCATCCGGGCGGCTGAAGTGTATTGGTCGCCAGGGCTGCTATTAGCTGTACTGCTGGAGTTAGGTGCTGCCGTAACTAGATTCTGACGAAGTTAGCGACAAAACAAGGTGCGCGATGACTCTTAATCGAAGAGACTGGCTGAAGCTTGCCGCAGGCGCAGGCGCGGCAGCAGGGTTGGCCGTTACCGACCTCGGCTTAAACGTGCAGGATGCGCAAGCCGACACTAAGAAAGAAGACAAGCTGAGCGGAACGAAGCAGGTCATCACCGCCTGCAACTTCTGCTCGTGCGGCTGCGGCATGATCTGCCACGTCAAGGACGGAAAACTGGTCAACCTTGAGGGCGATCCCGACCACATCATCAATCGGGGCGCACTGTGCGGCAAAGGCGCGGCCATGAAGGCCACGCATGAATCCGATCGGCGCGTGAAGACGCCCCTGTATCGCGCCCCCGGCAGCGATAAGTGGCAGGAGATCAGCTGGGAAGATGCCTACAGCCGCATCGCGACAAAAATCAAAGAGACGCGCGACGCCAACTGGATCGACACCGAAACGGCCAAGGACAAGGACGGCAAGGACGTTGTTTATCAGGTCAATCGCACCGATGCCATCTCATTCCTCGGCGGTGCTCAAAACACCAACGAAGAATGCTATCTGATGACCAAGATGTCTCGCCTGCTGGGTACGGTCTGGGTGGAACATCAGGCCAGGCTTTGACACAGCCCCACGGTCCCCAGTCTGGGGGCCTCATTCGGCCGCGGCGCTATGACCAACCATTGGCTGGACCTGCAGAATTCCAAGGTCTTCCTGATCGAAGGCAGCAACGCCGCCGAAAATCACGTGATGGCGATGAAGTGGATCGAGAAGGCAAAGGAAAAAGGCGCCATTGTCATCCACGTCGACCCAAGATTCACGCGGACTTCTTCCACCGCGGACATTTATGCGCGCATCCGGCCAGGAACGGATATTGCCTTCCTGAACGCCATCATTAACTACATTCTCGAAATTAAGCTGTACGACGAGGAGTACGTCAGGCTGCACACCAACGCCCTGTATCTGACGGGCGAGGAATTTGGCTTCGAGGATGGTCTGTTCTCCGGCTACAAGGAGGCCGACCACAAGTACGACAGCGCCGCGTGGGCTTATAGCCTGGACGGCAGCAAGAAGCCGCGCAAGGCCAAGAGCCTGGATGATCCCCGCTGCGTGCTGGCACAGATGAGGGGATTCTACAAGCGTTACACGCTGCAGTCGGCATCGGAAATCACCGGCATTCCCGTGGAGCAGATCAAGCTGATCGCCGACACGCTGGTGAAGAACCGGCCCGGTACGATTCTGTACGCGCTGGGAATGACGCAACACACCACCGGGGTACAGAACATCCGGAGTTTCGGCATTTTGCAAATGCTGTTGGGAAACATGGGCAAGCCCGGTAGCGGCATCAACGCATTGCGCGGCGAGCCGAATGTGCAGGGTGCCACCGATATGGCGGTGCTCTACAACTACATGCCGGGTTATTTGTCCTATCCCAATCATGATGAGCCGACCCTCAAGGCCTACACCAAGCAGCACGGGACCTTCCGCGTCAAGTTCCTGATCAACGGTTTGAAGGCATGGTTTGGCGCCAACGCGTCAGCAGAGAATGACTTCGGCTACGGTTGGCTGCCGAAGAAGAACAAGGCGAAGAACTATTCCATCTTCCGTATCTTCGACACCGCTCTTGAAGGGAAGATGAAGCTCCTCTATGTGGTCGGACAGAATCCGGCGGTGACCAATCCCAACCTGAACCTGGTGCACGAAGCGCTCGGCAAGCTGGAGATGCTGGTGGTGCAGGACCTGTGGCAGACGGAAACTGCCTGCTTCTGGGAGCGGCCGGGGGTTGATCCCAAGACGATCAAGACCGAAGTCTTGCTGCTTCCTGCCGCGTACTTCATGGAAAAGGAAGAGACCATTACCGGGTCCGGCCGGCTGGTGCAATGGCGCTACCAGGCGGTCGAGCCGCCGGGGCAGGCGAAGAGCGATTTAGAGATCTTCGATCAGCTCTTCCGGCGCGTCCGCAACCTTTATAAAAACTCAACCGCAGCCAAGGACGAGATCCTTCAGAAAGCTACTTGGGATTATGCCGACAGCACTGAAGTGGTGCTTGCCGAATCGGTTCTGCAGGAAATCAACGGGCGCAATGTAAAGACTGGCGAGTTGATTGCCAAGATTGCCGAGCTCGAGGCCGACGGCTCGACCTCCTCTGGCAACTGGATCTACGCCGGCGTCTTCGGTGGAGGCAAGAATCTCTCAAAACGGCGCGACAACAAAACCGACCCCAGCGGCCTGGGCATCTATCCCGGGTTTGCCTGGAGTTGGCCCGGCAACATGCACATTCTCTACAACCGGGCCTCGTGTGACGCGAAAGGCCAGCCCTTCGACCCGAAGAACAAAATCGTCTGGTGGGACGAAACCGAAAAGAAGTGGAAAGGCTACGACACCCCTGACGTTCCCGTGCCCACGGATGGCCCGGACACTCCCAACGGTCAAAGGCCATTTCGCATGACTGCGGAAGGCGTGGGACGCTTGATCGCCGCCAGCTACAAGGATCCGGATGGAAGGAAAAGGACCTGCCTCGGGACGGCTCCGGCGTTCCGGGCGATGGTCCCTTGCCGAAGTTCTACGAGCCGGTCGAGAGTCCGGCGGTCAAACGCGCTGCACCCGCAGGTGCAGACCAATCCTTGCCTGAAATATCCGCGCGTGAAAGGCAAGCAGCCGGTTGGTAAGGCAGCAGATTTCCCGTACGTGCTGATGACCTCCAGCATCGCCGAGCACTGGTGCGCGGGATCGGTCACCCGCAATGTGGCTTGGCTGAACGAACTGGTGCCCGAACCCATGGTAGAAGTCCCCGACCGGCTGGCAAAGAACCTGGGCATTGGGACCGGAGACCGCGTCACGGTCTCCTCGGCCCGTGGCGAAGTGATGGTCAAAGCGGTGGTGACCCACCGCATGCAGACCCTGCAGATCCACGGCAAGGAAGTGTTCGTGGTCTGGATGCCCTACAACTGGGGCTTCAAAGGCCTGAGCCAGGCGCCCAGCGCGAACCTGATCACCATCGACGCCGGAGATCCCGAACACCTGGTGCCAGGAAAGCAAAGCTTGCCTGGTCAATGTGAAGCGGGCTGACCAAGCCAGGGCATAACGAGCGCAAAGGATACGACGATGGCAAAAACTTATCTGATCGATACCACAAAATGCGTCGGCTGCCGTTCGTGCCAGGTTTCCTGCAAACAGTGGAACAACCTTCCGGCAGAGAAGACGGCGCTTCAGCCCATGGATCGCGGCTTGCAAAACCCCACCGTGCTTTCGGCCAAGACGTTTACCGTGGTGACCTACAACGAGGTTGCGGACGATCGCGCGCCTGGCGGATTGAAATACATCTTCGCCAAGCGCCAGTGCATGCACTGCAGCGATCCAGCCTGCGCCACGGCCTGTCCGGTCACGGCGTTGCACAAGACCAAGGAAGGTCCGGTCACCTACGAAAGCGAAAAGTGTATCGGCTGTCGCTACTGCGTGATGGCCTGTCCCTTTGGCGTGCCCACGGCAGAGTGGGATTCGCGCGCTCCGAAGATCCGCAAGTGCACCATGTGCTACGACCGGATCAGCACCGGAGGCACGCCGGCCTGCGTTAAGGCCTGCCCATCAGCGGCAATAACGTACGGCGACCGTGACCAGTTGATCGCGATGGGGAAGAAGCGCATCGCGGCCAGTCCCGGCAAATACGTAAACCGCATTTATGGCGAGAAGGAAGCCGGTGGAACCGGCGTCCTGTATATGTCCGCCGTGCCGTTTGAGCAGATCGGCTTTCCCGAGGTCGGCACCGCGAGTTTCGCCGAGCACAGCAACCTGGCTCTCGAGGCTGTGCCCCAGGCCGTGTTGGGCGTGGGGGCGGTGCTCGGGTCCCTGGCATGGATCATCCACCGCCGCAAACAGGCGATGGCGCGGCAGGGCATGACGCAAGAACAGATCGCCGCTGAGTTCGCGCCCATGCACCCGGCGCCAGCGGCCGAGCCGCGCCAGCCCAAGCCACAGCGCGAGGCCGAGCCCCACGTCGAATTTACACCCGTTCAAGCCCAGCTCTGGACACGTTTCAACAAAATGCTTCTGGTGTTGATGGCCTTCGGCGGAATTTCATTCCTGATCCGTTTTGCGCTCGGACTGGGCGGTAGTACGAATCTCTCCGATACTCACGCCTGGGGATTGTGGATTGTCTTCGACCTGGTGTGGATTGCGGTCGCGGCCGGCGCCTTCGCCACGGCTGGCCTCATCTACGTGTTCCATCGAAGAGACCTCTATCCGCTGGGTCGATCGGCCGTGCTGATGGGACTGCTGAGCTATTCATTCGTGACCGTGACACTCATTGCCGATCTCGGCCTGCCTTGGCATGCCTGGCAGTTGCTCTTCCAGGCGCCGGCGCACTCGGCCATGTTTGAGGTGTCGTGGTGCATCGGGCTCTACGTGACCATTCTGGCCTTCGAGTTCCTGCCTATTCCGTGTGAGCGTTGGGGCATTCCGCGGGCCATGGAATTCTGGCGCAAATACTCGAGTGTTTATGTAGTCTTTGCGATCACGGTCTTTGTTTACCTGCTCTCGCGCAAGGTATTGTGGGCTGCGGCAGCGTGCGCGCTCTTCACCCTGCTGGCCTGCAAGTTCCGTCCGCGCGCAGGCGAAAAGCCGGTCCCGGGGATGCTGGCGCTGGCGGCGGTGGTTTTTTCCACCATGCACCAGAGTTCGCTCGGCTCTTTGTTCCTCCTGATGTCCGACAAGCTGAACCACCTCTGGTGGTCGCCGATCATGCCCATCTATTTCTTCCTGTCAGCAGTCGCGGCCGGCACTACCATGGTGGTGCTGGTTGAGATGTGGATCGCCAGGGCCTACGGGCGCGTGTTGCCCATGCAGCAGCTCGTCTCGATGGGACGAATATCCTTCTGGGCCCTGCTGGTCTACGAACTGGTGCGTCTCGGCGACGTCCTCGAGCGCGGCCAGCTCGCCATGCTGCGGGGCCACGCCGCCGGCGGGCTGTTCGTTGCCGAAATCGTTCTAGGCGGCGTTGTGCCCTTGCTGCTGCTCGCCAGCGCGAGCTTGCGTCAGCGACCCCGAGTGCTGATCACGGGCGCATCTCTCGCCATCGCGGGCGTGGTCTTCAACCGCATGAACGTGGTTTTCTTCGCGATGGACCTCAAAGGTCCTATGCCGCAGATTGCGCCCATGAGCTATTCACCGAGCCTGGTTGAGTGGGGCATCACGGCAGGATTGTGCGCGGCCACCATCTTTATGTTCGGCTACCTTGCCAGACTCATGCCGGTGCTGCCCAGGACAGATGAGGTGAGTGGCGATTAGCGTCTCGGCGACCGGAGGTCGAACTGCCGGGATACCCGTCACGTTTTCCTGTGAGGACGTTGTGGCCAACTACAACAGGTCACCTTCTCCTGTGACTTGTGTCACCGCCAATTGTTCTGCTCAGGGATAGTCTCCTCGCGCGCTATTCCTGAGCGCGCGGCCTGCATTGTCCCGATCGAAGCCCCGCCTCGCTTACCCCGAACATGGAGGTGCAAATGGACACTCGGCTGGTGAGTGAATTTCGTTCCATCGTTGGAGATGCCGGTTTGGTCACGGGAGCCGAGCAACTCCGCACCTACGAATGCGACGGCCTGACCTTGTACCGGGTGGCCCCCGAGCTGGTTCTCCTCCCCGCATCAACCCAAGAAATGCAGGCGGTCGTTACTATGACGATGTGCTCACTATCCGTCGAGCCTTCCAAAAGGAGGTGCCGGGGGCCTTCCTTATCGTCGCTGCCACCCACGTGCATTCCGGTCCGGACACGTTAGGGCTGTATGGCCCCACAGCGCTGCAGACGGGAGTCGATGCGAAATACCTCCATTGGGTTGGCGAGCGCATCGCCTCGACCGCCGCCAACGCTGTGCGCGACATGCAGCCAGCGCAAATCGAGCTGACCCGCGACGACCATCCGCTGCTCGGCTTGCTGCAAAGCGTGGACCGGCCGCCGCTGGTCAAAGACCCCTTCCTCTTCGTGATGCGGGTGGTCGCGCTCTTTCATAATATTTTCCTATCGCGCAACCGGGAGGCGGGTTCTATCCTGCGTGGGTGACGACAACATGCGGTCGATCGAACCTGCTCCCGCGCCACGAATCATCAGAAAAGCCGCCATCGCGAGCGCCAGCAGGTGAAACTCGTAGCCTTCTCCTTTCTGGGCTCCCGTCTAGTTCATAAAGAGCCGACGTGACGATGAACCATCGCTACAGCCACGGCCATATCGAAAAAGATACCGAAGGCTGCGATTCGCGTCAGGAACCCGAGGATGAGGCCCGCTCCGCCCAGGAATTGCGCGGCAATCGCTAAGAACGCCAAGGGCGCAGGAATGTGCATGACGCCGGTGAAAAAGGCCATGGTACCGGCGAAGCCGTATCCCCCGAACCAGCCCAGCACTTGCTGGGCGCCGTGCGCGAAGAAGACCACCCCGAGCACTAATCGAAGAATAGTTGTTGCAGCGTCATCGTCCGTGGCAATCAATTTGCGAATCATGGAATTTCCTCCACAGCAGGCCCTCTCTGAGCAAGTGGCGTCAGACATCAAATAAGATGTCCTTCTTATATTATCGAGGCAATTTTTGCGGAGGTGCGGGGCCCCATGCCTAGTCATCGTCTTTCGGCGCGCTGGAACGCTGGGGGATGACGGTGTGCCGGGGCGCAGGCATGGGAATGTCGCCTTTCACATCGCGCCACAAGATGCGGTTAAGGAGTGAAGAATCGGCGGCATCGGCGTGGGAGAAGTCCATCTTCACCGAAGCGGCGCCGCCCTGCGCCGTGGTCGGATTCACCTCGTACAACAGGCCGGTGTCGCGGTTGCGGTAATCGGCAGTGAAAGGCCGCTGGTCGCCCGGTCCAGAGAACAGCATGATAATGGCAGCGTGCGCGTCGTTGTTGTTCATAGGCGGCAGGCCGAGAAGCACCTCCATGGTGCGGATCACGTTGACGGTAGTGTAGAAACGGTGGTCCACGAAGGGCGTCTGGGAGGGCGGCGAATACTTGCTGATCACCAGGGCGAGGCTGCGGTGGGCGTCCACGTGATCGGCGCCGTTCTGGGCGTCATCTTCCAGGACAAAGATGGCCGTGTCGTCCCAATAGGGGCTGTGGGAGACGGCCTCCACGACCCGCCCGACGGCGAGGTCGTTATCAGCAACGGAGGCGATGGGACGTGGCATGCCCGGCCGCGTGCCGAGCGTATGGTCGTTCGGCAGGCGCAAGACAATCATGTTGGGGAGGGTATCTTTGCCGTGTTGGCGGTGGCGCACGAACTGCGCAAATTCGTTGAGGAATTCGTCCGCACGGAGCTGGTCGGGGTAGTCGATGCGGAAGTCGGCAAAAAGCGCGTCGAAGTGGCCGCGCAATTCAGGTTTGGTTGCCGTGTTGAAGGCTATTGTCGGAACCGGCCACGGATACGGGCTGGGACCACCCGGTGGATCGCCGACATTGGCCGGCAGCGGCTCGCCTTTCAGTATGGTGGGGTGCTCACATTTCCCGGGCGGCGGCAGCGGCGTACCTGCCTCAGCCGGAGGCGCACCCTCACCACCTTTGTCACACCATGAGGTGGACACGAACTCACCGTAGTGGCGATAGGTGAGGCCGTGGCGCGCGAGGTTGGTCCAAAGGTAGCCAGTGCCCGGCTCATTGACGTCGGGAATGCCTTGCAGGATCGGCAGTCCTTCGTTGACGCCGCCTTCGAAATCATAGGTGCGCTCTTGGCCGCGGTAACTGATCGGCCAAATCATTTCTGTATAGTCGCTGGTGATGGCGGCAGTGGACCACACGTGGCCATCGCCGGAGACCTCGCCGCTGTCATAGAAGTTGTCGAGCACGCCGAACTGGCGGGCCAGCTTGTGCTGGTTGGGCGTGATCGCCTCGCCGTACATGGTGAGCGAGGGATCGCCGTCGCCGACGCCGAGATCGCCGAAAACCTGATCGAAGGTACGGTTCTCCTTAATGATGTAGATCACGTGTTGGATCTTGCAGCGGGCCCGCGAGCGCAGGGAAGAGTCGCAGCGGCTGCCGTCGTGAAAGACGATTTCGCTGGTTCGGCCGTTCATCAGATTGCTCTCTTCGGCCTCCCGCGTGAGCTGGTCGAGATTTTTCTCGGCCCCGCTGATGCTGACGCGGGCGATGGAGCCGTGGAGCAGGCCAGCGATGTAGGGGTGATCGTTGTTTTGGGGATTGATTGAAGAGTTCGGCCCGGTGCCCTGGGACTTGCCGCTGGTGATCAGAAGATCGTCGCCATCGACGGCCAGCGCCGTTGGGTACCACTCGGTGGGGATGAAGCCGGCGGGGGTGTCCGCGCGCTGCGCGAGATCAAATACGGCGACTGCATCGGAACCGGCGTTGGCGGCAAACAGGCGCTTGCCGTCAGCCGTCTGGGCGAGCGCTTTGGGGCTGGCGCCGAGGAATTCCTGGCCCGGCAAGCGGGTTGAGAGATAGCGCGTAACCTTACCGGCGCCGGTATCGATCACGGCGACCTCGTCTACGTTAGCGAGAGAGGCGAACAGGAACCTTTCGTCAGGACTCAACAGCAGCGCGGTCGGATGCGAGCCGGCGTGGGTGGGCGTTCCAGACTCCCGCAGCGAGATCCAGCGCGCTATCTTTCCTTTACTCAGATCGAGTTCAGCTACCCGTGAGGCGTTCCACAGCGATACCCAGGCCCGTGTTCCGGTGCGGTTCGAGACTACGGCGTACGGATAAGCGGAGGGAACTTCGCGGCTGGTGCTGAGGTCAAAGCGGCGGAGAATTTTGCCGGTGGCGAGATCGAGTTGGAGCACGTCATCCGACAGGTTGTCGGCGACGAGGATTTGTTCGCTGCCCCGCCCCGTGAGGATAGCCAGCCCGGCAGGAAATGGCACGGCGGTTCCGGGCGGGGCGTGCTTCATCGAACGGGCCCGACGCTTGCCCGCAGCCAGCGCCTGCGGCGGTATAGAGATAAGGCGCTCAGGCACAATGCGGCCCGCCTCAAGGCGGTAAACCGCGACGCCGTTGCCGGTGCTGCCGGGCAATGTGGCCATCGGATCGGTGAGCGAAGCGATCGACGCGAAAAGATGCTTGCCGTCGGCGCTGAAAGCAAGGCCGAGGAAGTAGGTTTGTCGCGATTTGTTGCCAAGACGCGCGTCGGGATAGAAAGCGACCTTGTTGGTCGCAAGATCGAGTACTCCAATGCCCTGCTGCTGTTGGTACTCGTAGCGGCCAAAACCGCCGTCGAGAATGGCGAGATAACGGCGATCAGGGCTGAGCGCGACCGCCACCGGAAGGCTGCCAATGCCGGTTTGCGGCTTGCCAGGTACGGGAGCAAGAACAACCTTGCCGCTCGGCAGGTTGATGGGCTTTTTTGTTTGTGCAATGGCGGGCCCGGCGGCCAGGAGAAGGATAAGAAGACAGAGTCTCATCGAGTCACTAGAAGCATCACCTCATCCAAGAGGCGCAGCTATCCCTTGCCAAAACCGCAGGATTGTAGCATTTGCCATCGCCGTGTCCAGGCAAAACGACCCATTTGTTATGGCGTCCGAACCCGGACAGGCGAAGCATTACCCCGACGTTGAAACGCGCCGTCAGTTGGCTGGGGCGGCTTCGGCAGGGGTTTCTGAACCCAGTAATCCGGCCTGCTGAGCAACGCAGCGCCGAGCCGACCTGGTGGTCAGGTTTCACCATCGCCTGCGCCCGTACCGGAGCATCGGTCGGTCGGCCGCTGTATTCCTCCTCCGCTTTCATCTACTGGTGGCGTATCAACGCCGATGTCAGATCGCCCAGCTGAGCCAACCGTCGCGTTTCCTCCAGAACTTGCAGTTCGCGCGGCTTTCCCCAAGCGTTCATGAACGTGTAGATCCCGTAGCGCACGTCGTCGGCAACGTCGTCGAGGGGGTCACCGGGCACCTTCAGCACGTCACCCGGTCTCTTCTCGTCGTGCATCCGGCTAGGGATGGCCTCGATCAGCTTGGGGGCAGGTATCGGCAACCTGCCATTCGCCCTTCTGTAAGAGTTGGTACATCAGTTGCCAGCCGCCGATGCGGTCGTTGGATGCAGCGATGACCCCGAGATCGTAGGGTTCCAGCACTTCGAGCCAGTGCAAAGTGGCGTGATGAGTGGTGGGAGACTTATAGTTTCTCTTGGAGCGTCGCTCTGGAAGTCCACCTCATCGACGGCACCTACGAACTGTTCCGGCACTACTATGCGCTTCCGTCAGCCCGAGATGCCGATGGCCATGAGGTCGCTGCCGTGCGCGGCGTACTCGCGTCGATTCTCGGCATGATCAGTGGCGGTGCCACCCATATCGGAGTCGCCACAGATCACGTCATCGAATCCTTCCGCAATCGACTGTGGCCAGAGTACAAGACGGGCGAAGGCCTCGAACCCGACCTCTTGGCGCAGTTCCCGCTGCTCGAAGAGGCACTCTATGCGCTGGGCATCGTGGTCTGGCCGATGGTGGAGTTCGAGGCCGATGATGCGTTGGCGGCGGCCGCCGCGTCGGCGGCTGGCGACGCGCGGGTCGAACGCGTGATCATCTGCACACCCGACAAAGATCTCGCCCAGTGCGTGCGTGGCACGCGGATCGTGCAGATGGATCGCCGCAAGCGCACCATTCGGGACGAGGCAGGCGTGGTCGCAAAGTTCGGCGTTCCGCCGGTTTCGATACCTGACTATCTGGCCGTCGTGGGCGACGCAGCGGACGGGTATCCCGGACTGCCTGGTTGGGGCGCGAAGTCCGCGGCTGCCGTCCTCGCCCGCTACGGCCACCTCGAGACGATTCCGGAAGATTGGCGTCAGTGGCACGTCAATATCATTAGCCCTAGCGCGCTGGCGAATACGCTGCTCCGCGAGCGCGATCGCGCCTTCCTGTTTCGCACGCTGGCGACCCTGCGAACCGACATCCCTCTGTTTAAGTCTGTGGACGAATTGCAATGGAAGGGGCCCACGCCAGCATTCCCTCCGTTTGCGGCGCGACTCGACGCCGCCGGCCGCGGAAGCAAGCTGTTGACGTCCTCGGCTATACTCCGCACAGGGCGCCGCTAAGGAGCCGCTCGCACAGGAAGGACCTTAGTTTCGGTTCTCTCAAACTCGAACCGCAGGATCCATTCACTCGAAATATTCCGACCACCAACTCTCGTCGGTGCAAATTTCCAACCGCGCGCAGCTTGCAATGCCAGGTCAGCAAAATACTTGCTCGGTCCTGGAGAATCAAACGTCGCCCCCACCACGTTGCCTGAGGGATCGACAGCGACTCTCACGCCGACCCTCACCGTGCCTCGAATGGTGTCTCTTGCGCTCTGTGGCACGTCGGGTAGGACTTTACTTACGACTGCACCTTGAACAAGACCGTCCGTAGGTGTCTTCGCCACTTCGTCGGGCTGTCCAGTTTCAGGCGTTCCTGGCCCCTGCACCGGTTCTTGCTGAACCCTCGATTCGAAAGCACTTGAAGGAGCTCGGTGAACCTCTGGGTGACGTTTGAGCAGCCTTGGGGCTACTAAGAGCGCCGCCAGTGCAAGCCCGGCTGCAGCCGACGGAACAACGTAACGCCATTTCGGAAACCGTTTTGGCGGCCTCGTGGTGACCTGTTCGTGGGGTACGGGCGGGGTTGTCTGCAGCCGCGCCGCGATGTCAGCAACCGTCCATCGGCGCTGAGGGTCCCGACGCAGGCAGTGATGCGCGATCTCACGAAACAGTGCTGGCAGTGTCTCCGGCAATACTGGTTCCGCCTGTTTCGGCTGCTCCCAAACGGGCACACGCTGCGTCAGGACCTCGACTACTGTGATGCCGAGTGACCAAATGTCGGCGGCGGGCGAGATCACACCGCTCGCGGTCTCGGGCGGGTCGTAAATGTTCGGGTTGCCCAGACCGCCACTCAACTCGGCCACCCTGCAGAGCCCGTCGCTCGAGATCTTTAATTGATCATCGACGGCCATGATGTTTGCGGGTCTCATGTGGCCGTGCACGAAGCCTTTGCCGTGGACGTATGCCAGGACATCTAGAACGGGCAGGAGCATATCCTGTGCTTCCGCGGGCGTGAGCGGCCGGTGTCGAAGAATTTGCGATAGGGTCTCTTCGGCGTACTCCATCACCAGGTAAAGCAGACTCGTCTTTGCAAGCTGGCAGCTCCCCGTCTGAAAGAGGCGCATCAGGTGTGGATGAGAAAGTTTCGCAGCCAGGTCCCACCGGGAGAGTTGGAGTTCTGCGTTCTCTGGATGCGCTGAAATGAGCTTGATGGCGGCTCTTCGAGGTCCCTGCTCACCGAGTTCCGTGAGGAATACGGCGCTGTGGTCAGAGCCACCCAGGTATTGGCGCAAGCGAAATTTCCCATTGACGGTTTGGCCTTCCCACTGCTTCCAGGCCTCGCTCATTCTGCTCTCCAGCCCGACTACCATGTAAGTCAGCGCTATTGTATTCGAGCGGCCAGACCTGGGGAGTAGACGCGGAAGGGCGCAAGATGAGGACAATCTTGTCCTCAACGTAGACTGCCAGGCAGCCGAACATGGGGCGGGTCCGGGCTGAGAGCGCAGCGATCGCCTCGAGCACGAACTCATGGGGGACGGCCTTGCGCTGCTTGACGACAAAGAGGGGATCGTCCAGGCGGAGAGAATGCGTATTGCGATGAGGCTTCGACATCGGATTCACTGTACCAATGGGCAGACGACTCTTATCCAGCCCGACGATCACTCTGCCAATCCCCGGATTCCGCAATGGGCTTTTTGGTCGTCTCGAGATCGACCTCACTCCGTGACAGTTCCTGGTTTCTGAACACTCGCAACCCCCAGTCTTCGAGGAATAGCGTGGGCCGGGAGGACCGGTCAGGGCTTGCCCACAGTACTCCCGATATGCGCAGCATAACCTGATAGCGGATTTTTTTGTATACGTCGCCAGGCCACAAACCCGGACGCACGTGAGCAAAAACAACCTTCAAGTTCTCAGGAAACTCTTAGCGTTTGCCGCCCACTACGTGACCGCGTCCATCACGCACTTCGTTTCCTTTGAAGTGGGAGATCTTATCGAGACGCTTTCCCGGCTCGGGTTGGTCGCCGCGGTTCGGCCTGGGGCCGTGATAGCCGTGCTCAGGATGGAAATGGTTATTGACATGGCCGCGGAAGCCTTCCGGGCCATGAAACCACGGGCCAGCGCCGATGAAGACGCCGCCTACAAACCATTCCGGGCCGTAGTACCCATAGGGGGCACAGTCGTACGGCGGGACATCATAGTAGCCGTAGGGGCACACAGGCGCGACTCCGATATTAACGCTGACC
The DNA here is from genome assembly GCA_963808725.1 of uncultured Acidobacteriota bacterium. Taxonomy (GTDB): domain Bacteria; phylum Acidobacteriota; class Terriglobia; order Terriglobales; family Acidobacteriaceae; genus JAHFUA01. The sequence goes on from CAWEGO010000002.1 coordinate 355,223, forward strand.
TGAGCCTGTGTTTTAGGAGTAGTTACCGCGCAGCACATTGCAACGGCAGCAGCTAACACGAGGAAAGTAAAGTTTTTCATTCAATTCTCCTCAGCATCATCGGGAAATCTATCGTCCCCTTATTGTTCACTGCAGAGACTCAGATCGCGGCCTCGATCTGGCCAAGGAAAAAACCGTTCAGATAGCTACGATTCACTTTTCCTGCAAAAGGTTCGCTTTAATTTGAGAGCGAAGATCATCGCTTGGCTGATACCGACCTCCGTCATGGCCTCAATCATCATTCGTTCGTATTTCTCGTCGCTCAGTGGCAAAGCATCGGGGTCGAAGAAAATGGGAACATCGTCGTTTCGGTCACGCCCAAATTCCTCGCAAAAAGCTTAGCTGCTTTTTTGTTCCAACTCTGCCCAGCGAGCGTAAAGATCGTCCACCACTTTCTGCGCGGCGATCATCTCCGCCTCGGCGGCCAGCAGGCGTGGGGCATCGGAGGTGATCGCCGGGTCCTCAAAAGCACCGCGTTTGAACGCCAAGACCTGCTCTGCATCGGCGATGCGTTGTTCTATGGTCGCAAACTCACGCGCCTCCAGATAGGAAAGCTTCTTCTTTCCCGACGAGATCGCGGCGCGCGGGATTTGAGTGCGGTTTCTCCGCCGAGATTCAGCCGCAATTGACTGCTTGCGAGCTTTCTGCCATTCATCCCATTGTGAGTAGTCGGCGAAGCGTCCGACCGCGCCCATGCCGTCGAGTCCGAGCACCACGGTGGAAACGCGGTCCAGCAGGTAACGGTCGTGCGTGACCATCACCAACGCGCCGCGATACTCAAGCAGGCTCTCCTCCAGAATTTCCAGCGTCTGGATGTCGAGGTCGTTGGTGGGCTCATCCAGCAGGAGCACGTCAGCGGGCTCAAGCATTAGGTTCGCGATGAGAATCCTGGCACGCTCGCCGCCCGAAAGCCGCGACACCGACTGATTGAGTTGTTCGGCGGTGAACAAGAACCGCGACGCCCACGAGGCGACGTGAATCACACGTTCCCCATACACGACGGAATCACTGTCGGGCGCCAGCGCACGCGCCAGCGTCAGTGTGGGATCGATCTCGCGGTTCTGATCGAAGTGCACGATGCGCAACGAGTCGGCGCGGCGAATCTCTCCCGTTGAGGGCAGCAGATCACCGCGCAACAGCCGCAGCAGGGTCGTTTTCCCGCTGCCGTTTGGCCCGACCAATCCAACGCGCATGCCTGCAGTGACAATGAAGTCGAGGCCTTCGAACAGCGTGCGTTCGCCAATACGAAACCTCACCTGCTGAATTTCGATCAGGCGCTTAGTCTTGCGGTCGCTGGCCGAGAAATCGATTTTCGCAAACGCGCTGCGCGCCCGAGCATCCATGTCCGCCAGTTCGCGGATGAGCTCCTGCGCCCGGTCGACACGCGCCTTCGCCTTCGTCGTGCGTGCCTTGGGACCACGCCGTAGCCACTCGATCTCGCTACGCACGCGGTTTTCCAGCGCCTCCTGCCGCTTCACTTGCGCTTCCAGAAATTCCTCTTTCTTCTCCAAGAACGCGCTGTAGTTTCCTGCGACGCGAAGAACGCCTTCGGGATAAAGCCGGTTCAGTTCGACCACCGAGGTCGCAACGTCTTCCAGAAAGTAGCGGTCGTGACTGACGACCACGCAGGCGAACGGCGCGCTCTGCAACAAGCCTTCGAGCCACTCGATGCCTGCGAGGTCGAGATGGTTCGTAGGCTCGTCCAGCAGCAAAACGTCAGGCTCTTGCACCAGTGCTTCGGCGATCGCCAAGCGCTTACGCCACCCGCCCGACAATGACGTGGTGTCCACGTTGAAGTCGTCGAATCTCACGCGGCCCAGTGTCTCAGCGGCGCGGCCTTCCCGTTCGGCGTGCGGTACGCTGGCTGCCGCCAGCGCGCGGTCGACGATCGAGCGGACGGTCTCGCCCGGGGAAAATTGTGACTCCTGCGCAACATAGCTGAGACGAGCAAGCTTGCGGACGGCGATCTCACCGCTGTCCGACGACACGCACCCGATCAGGATTTGCAGCAGCGTCGATTTGCCGGAGCCATTCGGCCCGATCAAGCCGATGCGATCGCCTTCGGCAACGGTGAACCGGACGTTCTGAAACAGAGGCGCCGCTCCGAATGTCTTCGACACGCCTTGGGCATTGAGGATGGGAGGCAAAGGGGAACTGTCATCTCCAATTCGATCTAATGGAAGAATAACAGGGCTCGAGCACATGGCCCTGTTCTGGGCGTATTGTCGGACCGGAAACTCGCGGGGTGCAAACCTCCGATCCCCGTCGTCCACCCGATTACCGTTCGGCCCAGACCAGTCGAGTTGTGGCTGAGGCAGTTGAAGCTGTCCCCAAGACCAAGGCTCACATCCGAAACCTGCTCCACGTCCTGATTGACTTCGCGATGTGGAGCGGAGCCATCAGGATTGAACGAAACCCGATTTCTCTCGTGGTTGTTCGGGGGCAACAAAGGGAGTCCGCAAGCCGCGAAGCCTCACGGGCGAACAGTTCCAGAAATTGAGTGAACAGTTGAAGGAACCATTCCGAACAATCGCGCTGATGTGCGTATGCCTCGGGCTGAGGATGAGCGAGTGCTTAGCCCTACGCTGGGCCGATCTCGATTCGCTCAACCGCAAGCTGAGCATTGAACGCGGTATCGTCCGGCAGATTGTCGACGACGTAAAAAACGGACGGCTCCCGCAAGACGCTCGTGATTGCTGCTGAGTTGCTGAAAGTCCTGGAACGCTGGAAGCAAGCGACACCGTTTCCCGCCTCTCAGGATTGGGTGTTCGCTTCGCCGCTGAAACTTGGCCGCCTGCGCATCATGCAGCGCGAGCACATAGCGGTGTGTCCACTACTGGAGAAGTTTTCTATTGTGGGCTCAAACAGCCGGTGCTAAATTCTGACCGTCTGCCGCCAAGCAATCGCACGACGGTGGCTTCGCAGGCTGCCTCGTGTGTACGCTCGGCAGCGCAATCAGAAGTTTGGTTGCTGTATTCCCCCGTCCTCCTGCACCACCCTTAGTGGAGAACTCTAAGGTCCTGAGGCTGTTGCAGTTTAACGAAGGCAACGCCAAGACCCGAGGAACAGTCAATGCCCGCAAATATTCAAACGATGGCCTACTACGGAGACGTACCGTGGCACGCACTGGGAACGCCGGTACCCAAGGGTGTGACGGCGCAGGAGATGATTCGCGCCGCCGGTTTGGATTGGAGTGTTGGGTTGCGCCCCGCACGCGGCGCGCGGGAGATCAACAAGAAGGGCGAGTTCTCTCGGTACGAAGTCGTGCGAGTGCCGCGACCGAAGGGGAACCGTCCATCGCGCTCCGCGCTGCGGTAGGAACAAGCCGGCAGCGGAGCACAAGCCGCATCAGAGACAGAGGGATCGGATGGCCCCTCGTAAGACATTGTTCGCACCTTCTGCTACGGAAGGGGCGAAAGAGGAAGGCCCCACCCGTGAGAGTAGGGGCCATCAGCCTTTGACAGGCGTTCTAAGCGGGCTCCATCGCTTCTCTTGAATCATCGAAAATATACCAAAAAGCGGGCACTCAACACGTGCGATCTCAGGCCGGGCGTGCGTTGTGAACCTGACGCACCCCCTTGATTTCAGCATTTTCTTGGGTACACTAGGTTTGTTACTGACCGGTGAAGGAGTTCACCGCTAACCGCTGTCCCTTCCTTTAATGCCGGGACGGCTGATGACTCCTGACGGGGAAAGCTCGTCGTGGAGTTGTCCGAGACCGGCCAGCTCCCCAGTCTGAAGCAGCGTGAGTCCACGGAGCCGCGGTGTCGTCCATCGGCTCTCTGGTGGAATTGGGAACTGGATTCCACCCGGATTTGGGCGGGGCAGGAGAACATCTATCTGTGACTTTCCACAGCATACTATTTGAAGGACCTGACGACTGCGCAAGAAGAGAGACCCTCGAACCGCCTGCCTTTTTTGGTGATTTAAATCTGGATCAAATCATCGACGCCATCACGGCCGATTGGAAGGACTACGACCTCGCGCCGTTCTATTACAGCCGGTTGCACGATCTCGACGCGATCGCGTATCGCCAAGAGGCCATGCGGGATCTCGAAGACGAGGAGCTAATGCGGGCCGTCCAGTCATTCTCGGGACAGATGCGTGCCATGCGCGAGTACCTCGATCAGGGGAAGAAGATCAATTATTACAGGTACGCCATGGAGCGACGGTTCCTGGGCGCGGTCGAGACCTATTGCGAGGCCGTCGAGCGCCTCCTGCAGGAGCTCTCTGCACTCGGCCCAAAGTCGCGAGGCCTGCGCGCTTTCCGCCAGTATCTGACAGAATATGCCGCATCGCTGTCGTTCCGCAATCTCGCGACGGAAGCGGGGAAGCTGGAGTCGAATCTATCCGACATCAGATACTGCCTGCTCCTCAAGGATGGCAGCATCACGGTTCGCCACTACGACGGAGAGAGCGACTGCAGCGCCGCTGTGGAAGAAACGTTCGAGAAATTCAGGCGTGAGGCGCCCAGCCGCTACCGCGTCGAGATGCGCAAGTGGGAGGGCATGAACCATATAGAAGCGCAGGTTCAGGATCGTGTGGCACTGCTGTATCCAGCCATATTCGGCGCCCTCGACACCTTCTGCGGGGTGCACGCGGACTATCTCGATGAAGCCATCGCGCGGTTCGACCGCGAGGTCCAGTTCTACCTTGCTTACCTCACCTATATCGAAAAGTTTCGACGCGCCGGCCTGAGCTTCTGCTACCCGCAACTCTCGCAAGCATCCAAGGAGATCAGCGGGCGCGACGCCTTCGACCTTGCATTGGCAAGCAAGCTCATCGGCGAAAAGGCTGCCATTGTAACCAACGATTTCTTTCTCCGCGGCGCGGAGCGCATCTTCGTCGTTTCCGGTCCGAACCAGGGCGGCAAGACAACCTTCGCCCGCATGATCGGCCAATTGCATTATCTGGCCTGTCTGGGATGTCCGGTTCCGGGTAGCGAAACTCGGCTATTCGTCTTCGACCGCCTTTTCACCCACTTCGAACGCGAGGAGGACATCACCACTCTGCGCGGCAAGCTGCAGGACGACCTGGTTCGGATCCGCCAGATACTCGATGAGGCGAAACCGAACAGCCTCATCGTCATGAACGAGATGTTCTCGTCGACCACGCTCAAGGATGCCGTGTATTTGAGCAAGAAAGTGATGGCGAGAATCTCGGAGTTGGATCTGCTCTGCGTGTGGGTGACGTTTCTCGATGAACTGGCGTCGTTCAGCGAAAAGATCGTCAGCATCGTGAGCACGGTCGATGCGGACAATCCGGCGGTGCGAACCTTCAAATTGGAGCGCAGGCCAGCCGATGGGCTGGCCTATGCGCTCGCCATTGCCCAGAAACATCGGGTGACCTACCGCTGGTTAAAGGAGCGAATCAAGGCATGAGAGCGCTGCTGATGCATCGCGATCGGGATTTCGACCCGCTGCAAACCCTGCGGAACCTGATGTACCGCTATCGAGATGCCGGCCCGCCCCAGCCATTGCCGCCCCACGAGCAGGCCTTGATCCAAGATTTGGAACTGGACACTCTGGTGCACGCTATGGGCGGTACCGACAAGCTTCTGCTCGAAGTGGCACGAAGGGCGCTTCTCGGGGGGCTGCGCAACAACGTCGATACGGTCCTCTACCGGCAGGAGGTCCTGAGGGATTGCCTAAAAAACGCGGCGATAGTCAGGCAGCTTTATGAGCTTACGGTAGACACGATCGAGCAAACCCAGAGGGGTTGGTGGGACTTGTCCGGCCGCTATCCGTCCTCCTTGCTCTATAACTCCATTGACTTGCTGGAATTATTATTGGGTGCGCTCCGGAAGCTGAGGGGCGTCGCGGAAGAACACGCGGGACGATTCGAGTCGGAGGCCTTCACCGCGCTGTTCTCTCTGCTTAAGCGGGAGTTGGGCGATGACTACTTGTCCCGGGCCAAAAATCATTTGACGGAATCGAGGTTCCGCAGAGGCGTCTTGCTGAGCGCAGAATTGGGGGAATGGAGCGAAAGCACTAGCTTGGTACTCCGTAGGACATCCGATAAGGGACCGAACTGGTTGGAGCGAATCCTCGGCAAAGGTCCCGCTGCCTATACCTTCCATCTGGCCGAGCGCGACCAGGCGGGAGCGAACATCCTGTCGAACATGCGATACCGTGGGATCAGTCGAGTTGCGATTGCGCTCGCTCAATCCGCCGATCATGTCCTGAGCTTCTTCAGGATGCTGCGAACGGAGTTGGCGTTCTACATCGGCTGTCTGAATCTGCACGCCCGACTGGCGGCCAAGCGAGAGCCGGTGTGTTTTCCCACGCCGGTGCCCGCTGGCGAACGCAGGCACCGCTTCCGCGGGCTGTACGATGTGTGCCTGTCGCTACACATGGAGGGCAGAGTGGTGGGCAATGCGGCCGAGGCCGACGGCAAGAGCCTCCTAATCGTCACCGGTGCCAACCAAGGCGGAAAGTCGAGTTTCCTGCGCAGCATCGGTCTGGCGCAGGTGATGATGCAATGCGGGATGTTCGTCGGAGCCGACGCCTTCGAGGCCGAAATCTGCCCTGCTTTGTTTACCCACTACAAGAGAGAAGAAGACGCGACGATGAAGAGCGGGAAGTTCGATGAGGAACTCGCCCGAATGAGCGAGATCGTCGACCACATCGCGCCGAACTCGATGCTGTTCTTCAACGAATCATTTGCCGCGACCAACGAGCGCGAGGGGTCGGAGATCGCGAAACAGATCGTCTGTGCCTTGCTGGAGAAGCGCATCAAGATCTTCTACGTGACGCATCTGTACGAATTCGCGCGTGGCTTCTTCGACAGAGAAACAGATGGCGTCATGTTCTTGCGTGCCGAAAGAAAAGCCGACGGGATGCGAACCTTCAGACTGCTCGAAGGCGAGCCGTTGGAGACCAGTTATGGCGAAGACTTGTATCGCCAGATATTTAACTTGAATGGGCAATTCCAGAATAGACAATCCAACGGCGCGAGTTCGGCCATTGAGGGCTAGGCCGTTCTCGGGGCGTTTTGCGTGCAGGAGACCGACACCACTGGATGGTTCACGCGGGAAGAGATGCGCAGCCTCTCTTTGCATCCTGGGTTCCGGAAGCGGCCGGATGAGCTGGATCGCGGAACGCGTAGTCGGTGACCAGTCGGCGACCCTCACCTCACACGATTCCCGCCGGCTTCCAGTTCATCCGGAAATCCAAGTACAGCGGCGTGATCTTGATGTGCTCGGCGGAGCGGTACCTCGGGTGTTTTGCCATCTCCAGCATGGAGAGGATTGCACCGGGATTGCCCTGGCCGAACTCCAGGAGGCGTTCGATAAACTCACCCATGTTCTCGGCGGAAAGTCCCGCTCGTCGTGCCGCTTCCTCGATGAAGCGCTCCGCCACGGTGGGCGGGAAATCGCGGATCTCGAACCTGTCGGATCGCTCGGGATAGAACGGCTGGAGGAAGCCTAGATTCTCCATGTGCGCCGAACGGGCTACGGTTACGACCGCCGTGCGTCCCCAGCCCATCACCTCACGAACCGCAGCAGCAAAGGCGTACGACGGCAGCTTGAGGTGGTCTAGCACGACACAGTAGCTGCCTTCGTGCAAGGCGTCCATCACGATGCCCTTGAGCGCGGTCGCCGATTTGGCGCTGATTCCTTCCATTCCTCTTGCGCCGAATGCTTGGACCAAGCGCGGCGCCCTGGCTTCGAGCAAAGCCACTGCCAGATTGCGGAACACCGTTTGTGGACTCACCGATCCCGGCGAGTACAGCGCGTACGGGAACTCTGGCAGCACTCGCTTCAGCAAAAGGGTTTTCCCCACACCGGAGGAACCGTACAGGAGAAACGACTGGCGTTTGCCGAGGCGCCGCCGCAGGCTGTCGATTTCTCCCTCGCGATCAAAGATGAACTCGGGCGTCACTTGTGCGCAGTTCCCCCGCTATGCCGCAACCTGCCGCAACAGGTCTTTGCAGTCCTGAACGATCGCCTCCAGCTCCTGGCTGCACTGCCTGTAATCCGCCATCTGCCGCTCGTACTCTTGCGAGGAAGTCCGTCGAGTCGAAATGGCGCGCTCGATGGCTTGCCGGATGCCGGTTAGCGTCGCATCAATTTTCAGGTTCAGCGCCTTGCGGAATTCGTTGCTGCTCTTCTCGATGCGCTCCAGATAGTCGTACCGGATGCGGCCGGCGTTGCGGTGCAGTTCCATCTTGATCTTGTCCTGCATCTTCGAGAGCACGTAGCTGCGGAACAGGAACTTCGGCAGCACGAACGGAATCTTCTCGATCGTGAAATAGAACAGCGGGTCCACCTTGTAGTAGAGGTGAGCCTCCGCCCGGAGCGCTTCGGGAGACTCGAAGGTTTCGACGCCGATGTCGAACAGGCGCGAGGTCACGCCGCGGATATTTCGGATGATGGCATTGGTCTTTTCGGCGAACCGCGAAGACATGGCCAGAAAGACCTTGTTCATCTTGTGGTCTTCTCCCACTCGCCAGGCATTGAAGACCTGTTCGACCTCTCCGGTCATGAAATCGTCCAGCAGACGGTCGAGTTCGCCACGGCCGGCGCCGGCGTGCGATGTGTAGAACTCCTGAAGCTGCTTGCGAACCGAAGGAATGGACTCTTCCACCCGGCGGTTAAGGTCGGACTCCACCTCTCCGACCAGCCGGTTGACTTCGGCGGCGAGCAGGACGTTCATGTCGTTCCGCTCCTGCTCGATCTTCTCCAGTTCCGTCTCGAGCAAGTGCTGCTTTTCCTGTAGTTCAGCCAGCGGGACGGCGGCGGCCTTGACCTCCACTTCAATCGCAAAGCGCAGATCGCCAGCCACCCGCAGAACGTCACTGAGTGAAGATTCCAGCAGCACCAGCCCTTTGTCCTTCATGAGAAAACGGCGCAAAGCGTCCTCGAAGCCAACCAGCCCGCTCGCGTGCAAGCGCTGTTCGTCGCCAGCTTTCTTGGCTTCCAGGGCCATGCGGGCCGACATGGGGAAGAGTTCGATGGCGGCGAGGCCCGCTTGCCGCTCGATCTGCGCGCGACTGAAAGACAGCGATTCCTGCATGTCTGTCTCGGTCATGAGGTCGATCTTGTTGAGGACGAAGAAGAAGTGGTGGACCTCTTCCTTGGCGCGGCGTAGGAACTCGGCTTCCGCCTGGGTCAGCGGCGGATCCACTGAGACCATAAAGATCGCGGCATCCACGTGCGCCAGGAAGGAATGCGTGACCTCGCTGTTGTGCTGGTAGGTAGAGCCCACGCCCGGCGTATCCACCAGCAGGATGCCGTCCTTCAGGTACGGGGACGGGTAGCGCACGTCCACATGCTTGACGCCCTTGCGGTTCTCCGGATTGTGGCGCTCGGTGACGTATTGCTCCAGCTCTTCCATCTCGCTCGGTCGTGTTTCGCCGGAGAGAAAATGCACGGTGACCTCCGGCCGCTCGCCGTAGCTGAGCATGGTAATGATTGACGTGAGTGGTACGACCGCGACCGGCAGCACATCCGCGCCCAGCAGGCCGTTGATCAGTGTCGTCTTGCCGCGCTTGAACTGGCCCAGAACCGCCAAATAGAAACGGTTCGTGCTCAGCTTTTCATCGAGCGCGGCGAGTTCACTGATCGCATTGGCATCCTTGCGCTCCTCGGCAACCTGGCGGACACTTGCCACTCGCGCCAAGATGGCAGATTTCACACCGCTGAAATCTACGGCCGCCCGGGAATCGACTTGTGTCTTGGTTGCCACCTCACAACCCTCGCTGGCCTGCGAGAAACTCCGCTGCGCGCCCCAGCAGACCGCCGCCTACCCGGTGGCCCTCGCGGACCTGCTCCCGGTACGCCTTTAGTTGCTGCTGGAGCTCGGCAACGTTCCTCATCACGATCTGATCGACCAGCGACCGAAGTGGCTCCGGCAAGTGCTTCCGCACTTTCGCTGCGTGCTCCAGGCACAAGCTCCCGTGGCGTTCGAACCCATTCGAGCATCCGGCTGCGTTCCATCTCCCGGGCGAGCTCGTCCAGCCGCGTGCCCTCCTCCATTTGCATTCGCACGCAGATGCCGCAGCACACGGTTCGTCGGACAAATGCGCTTCTATCGTCTGGAGAAATGCGCTCACCGCGGTTTCTGCCGGGGCTGCCTTAGCCAGTGCCCAGGTATGCGTCCTGCATACCTGGGTGGCTTGATCCGGCCCGAGTTTCTCGACCAAGTCATCAAGGAACTGCTTAAGAACAGCACACACAGGACAGCTTCCTTTCGCCAGCGCCTGCGCAATCGTGAGCTTCGGCGTCATCGTTTCCAACTTCATGTCACTACCTTCCTAATCCCCACCGCTATAGCGATCACGACTGTTCCACCAGACCACTGGTGCCGCTGACAATCAGTACCGAGAGGCGCCCGGCTCCACAGGTTCCGCAAGCATCCCCAGCGAACCCAACTCCTCGAGGTCACGCCGAATCGAGGTTTCGCTTTCCGCACTGGGCTCAGTCCCGCCGAGCGCGCGATCAAGTTGGGCGCGGTAGGTTTCGGCATAGGTCTCGAACCGACGGTGCATGGATGTCAGCACCATATTCGTCCAGTCTTTCACTATGTCGGAGTATCGCTGGAGCGCGCTTAGTAGCTGGGGGCCGACCTCTTTCTCAATGCGGTGAGCCAAAATGCTTGCGGCAAGTCGCTGGCCCAGCAACGATGCCAGCACAGGCCGCCTCATGGTGACTTGGAGATTCTCAATCTCGAGGACTGGCATTTCTCGAACCAGGGAACTGAATTCGTCATCGGTCGGGGTGTCAGCGACCTCCAGAACGTTGGCGACCACGTCCAGTTCGCGAGTCACGTCGCGGGAGAATGATTCGAGGAGGTCCCGCAAAGCGCCTGTCCACTTCCGAGCCAAAACCATTGCCGCTTCGCTCACGGCGTCGCGCGGAACGCGACCAGAGTTGTCCTCCGACATCTGCAAGCTCGTGGCTGCTTCTTGGATCGCGCGCTGTCCCAAGCCACTAATTTCCACCGCCAGTCTGTGAGCGATTCCACGCACCTCTTCGAAGCGCCCCGTAGTACGGCGTAACCCGGCCTCGACCTCGCGAAGCTCTGAAGCTCGAGTCTCAGATATAGCCGTACTCCGCCGTAGACGCGTCCGGAGTGCCGCTTCCACAGATTGTCGCAGCGCGCCCACCTTCCGCCGGATAGAGTTCGCCTTCAATTCCTGGCGCTGAGAGTACAGAGGCGCTATATCTTCCTCGAACCACCGCTCGAGCAAGTTTGAATAGCCCGGCATGACGCTGACCGCGTGCACCGGCAGCTCGATCTGCAGCTCGGAGGCAATGTGGCTCTTGACGTAGTCGACAACCCGAGCCAGGTCGTCGGGGTTGAGCAGGTCTGCCTTGCTCAGAAGCACGTTTGCAGGGATGGCCGCTTCGTAAACGGCTTCGATCGTACGCAGATCCTCAGGACAGAGTGTTGAAGCCGCATCGATCAACACAACACCGAGATCACACCTGGGCAAGTAGGCCAACGTTTCCGCAGCTCCACCGGTGGCCAGTGAACCGAGCCCGGGAGTATCCACAAAAGCGATGCCGTCACGCAGTCGCGGCGCCGGCAGCTCAACCACGATCCGGGTCACGTGCCTGGTGTTGCCCGGGTTCTGCTGCTCGGCAACAAACTCCCCGAGGCGCGAAACCTCAAAGCGCTCCTCAGGTCTTTCTGGGAACCATACCCGCACGACGGGCTGCGCCCCGTGGACGATCCGCGTCGGCACCGCCGTTATCGGGGTAACGCCCACAGGCAGCACGTCGGTTCCGAGAATGGCGTTCAAGAGTGAGGACTTCCCGCAACTCACGCGCCCGAAAACCGCGATCTCAAAACTCTTGTCCTCGGCCCGATCCAGGATCGTGGAAATCGTCGAGCGGAACTCGACCAATCCATGCCTGGCGACCATCTCCTCGACCTTGCGGAGCAGTTCCATTTCGTTGCCGGTCGCCTCCAGACGCCGGAGGCGTTCCTGGAGATCGTGGCCAACTCCCTGAAGCAGGTAACGGTCGAGCTTAGAGAGTAAGCCCTGCAATTCGCCCACGATCCCGTTCAACTCGATGACAGCCTTGGGCGGCACTTCTCCATAGCCGCGCATGTACATGGGCTTCAGTTCCTCGACCGAGAACGTCGATGAACTGCAAGGAAACATGGACTGCGTGGGCGGCAGAAATGGATGGAGGTGGAGATCCAATTTCCTGGCCTTCCAGGGCACGCTTCAATTGCGCACGGAGCCGGGCGATGTAGTCTTCGATGGTGCGTCGCTGTGCCGGGGGGATGTCGGGCACATATTTCGGGAATGCAGCCCTCGAAGCGGACTGATTCAAGACCGCCTCGATCTCCGACAACATGCCATCAACGTGCCGGCACGTAACCAGCAAACGGCGGCGCTGGTGCTCGTTAAGACTCTCTGCCGATCCGCCCGGATTGGCCATTCCACCCTCGATGGGCGAACCTCAGCGCTATCGCGCACTTATTCGCCACTCGAATGACAGGAATCCTTGTATTAAGGGAGGTCTCGCTTGTGGCAAACGACTCCCCTAACAGGAGGGGCCCCTTGGTAGGAGTCATTTGCCCAGAGGGCGGTTAAGGGTGAACTCCAACACCCGGCCACATTATCTAGTCGGCGCTGGAGGCTAGTCAATGCCCGCCTGCGCCAGTTGCAGCTCCAGCGGTTGCATTCGTGCTCTGTTCGCCGCCGAATATCAGCCGGCAACTGCAGTTCGGCCGAGCGGATTCCTGGCCGGTTCTCGGGATTGCCGATCTGCGTCACATACTGGGACAGGTCATCGAGCGTTACCTCCCGGGCAAACGCACCGCGTTCATGCAGCGGTTTACAGTCGTGTCATCCGTCCACATGGGTCATCGATCATTGCGCCCTGCCTCGGCCTGCCGCACGATGTTTAACAATAGGCGAAGCGTTGCATCCTTCGCCCTTTGGCACGCTGGAAGTTGAGCGTGCTGCCGAATCTCACGATGGATAAAGGGACCGGCGACAGGAAAATATTCCAGCAAACAGCTCTCGATTTCCGACTGCAACAACCAGTTCGCACCAGGAAGAACTTGGATCAACCGCCGAACAGCAAAGTCCTTGTCGGTATCGGCCCCGAGTTTCAGGGCTATGCTGGCGGCGCTCACCGCGATCTCGGCATCCTCATCGCGCAGTAGTGGTTCAACCTTGAGCCAAGTTTCCGGCTTAGGCGGCAGCGATGCGAGGATGCACAGCGCGCTCCGGCGCCGCGCCAGGCTGGAAGGACTTTCCTCCCTGCGTGAGGGATCCGGCGTGCGAGCCGCCTCGATCAACGCTGGCCCAGCCGCCTCCCCAAAAGAGCGCAAGCCGTGCTCAGCGTCTCGGCGAGCGACATCATCGCCCAAGGCAGTGATGAGGTAGGGGATGGCTTCGCTCCTGCCAAACCGGCCCAGCGCCTCAACGACCCCGGGCAGAACCCGCGAGCGTCCGACCTCCAGCAGCACCTCAAACGCATCTTGTGTCTGCCAGTTGCCGAGCGCACGCGCTGCCGCGTTTTCGACCGCTTCTTCGCCCAAGCGGACGGCCGCATCGGCAATCGGCTTCGGCATCCTGAGATACTCGACCAACACGTCCTTGGCACCCAGCTCCGCCAATGCCCGCACCGCCCGCCGACGAGGTTCATGTACGACGCTGGGCCTGCCACGCAATAAAAATTCTCTCAAGGGCCGTGTTGCCCTTTCGCCACACGCGACCAGCACGTCCACGGCGAGTTCTCCCTCCTGCAGTGAGTTCAAGCCCTCGACCAGCCGCCTGATCTCGGCTTCAGGAAGTTCGGTAAGGCAAGTCGCCGGTTTTCGGATTGGCTCTGCCTGCCTAGCCATCACCTGACCACGTCATCGATCCCAGCGCGCATAAACTTCACGTCCTGCAAACTTGGCACATGATCCCAGTTCCTGCTCGATCTCAAGAAGCCGGTTGTACTTCTCCGTGCGCTCCGCGCGGCACACCGATCCCGTCTTGATTTGGCCTATGCCAGTGGCGACGGTAAAATCCGCGATGGTTGTGTCAGAAGTTTCTCCGGAACGATGGGACACAACCGCCGTGTAGCCATTCTTCTTCGCCAGTTCTATGCATTGCAGGGTTTCGGTCACAGTGCCGATCTGGTTGAGCTTGATCAGAACAGACTTCGAGATTGAGCACTAGCCCTATAAGTCTGCCAAGCGCCAGCAAGCCGAGCGACTCGCAGAAGCGCACTACTTTGCCGGCGTATGTTGAAAAGGGAGCTTGGTGTATCGTGCCTTCTCGATCTCGATTACGAGCGCTACCCTTCCTTCGGGGCTGCGGAACGGGAACGGCTTGCCTGTGTACTTGTGCGAGATGGGGTCCATGTACTTGAAATCGCCATCAGGGCGGCGCTCGACGACACGACCACGAAGCTGTGCCTCCTTGTAGGGGTCGTGGAAATCGACGATGGAGAGGGCGACACGCGGATCGCGCCGGGTGTTCTTTGCCTTGAGGGAGCCTTCCCCGGTGCAGATGAGGATGCGGTCACCTTCGCGGCCCACCCAAACGGGGGCGTTCTGCGGTGAACCGTCAGGCATCAGGGTGGACAGATGGGCGAAGTTGGGCCCGTCGAGTAGGGCCCTGACTTCGTTGGAAAGTGCAATCGCCATGGGGACTGTCCTTGTGGGGAAGTGATGAACAAATCTACCACTTCATTTAAGTGCTGGCGTCGGTTCACGCAGATCTTGATCTGGCGGTAGCGGGTCAGGCGGTCTTCGAGACCGTCCTTCGGAACCTGCCATCCTGACCTCCATCTGATTCACGGCTTAAACATGTTATGGTCTCTTGGCACCGGATGCTGCTCACGAATTTCTTCTGCGGTGACCGCGATCCGCTTCGATTTGCGATAGACGTTTGCAACCGCCATCGTCCAGAAAGGAACTAAATCGACTCCGGGCACGAGCTTGGCAAAAAACGATGGCAGAAATTCCCAGTGCCAGCCAAGAAGGTGAACCAGGACGGCTGCGACACCGAAATCGAGTATGTCATCAGCGGGCGAGAAAGCGGGATTAACTGCGGAGGAATCTATGCGTTCAACTGTAGCGGAAAAAGCCCCGACGCGCCGAAAGCATCGTCGTGCGCCGATGCCGAGAGGCGGGACGACGACACCCTCCATGACGCTTGTCACGTCGCAACCTGGCGCTCCGGCTGCCGAATTCTCCAGTTCGTTTATCAACCAAGCTAAGAAACTCGACGAGGAGCTACGCGAGACGTGGAGGACCATTCAGAAAAACGTCGTGCGCGTGGGCGAGATCTTGATCGAAATGAAAAACAAACGTATGCACTTTGCTCTCGGCTACCCGAACTTCGAGATCTATGTGCAGGACGCTTGCGGCCACAGCAAGACGCAGGCGTTCGAGGCTATGCGGATCGTCCGGGAACTCACGACAGGACCTGGGGCGCTCCCACCGGACGCGGTTTCCAGAATGACCAGAGAGACTGCGAAGGGCGTCATCAGGCTGAAAGAGCACGGTGTCCCCATCACTCACAAAATCGTCGAGGCCGCGCAGACCCTGTCGGAAAAGCGATTCGCAGACGAGATCGAGCATCCGGCGCTGAAGGAAGCAGGCGTGGCTCCGGCAGCGGGCATAATACTCAGCCGCTACACCCTTGAGCTGCCAAAGGAAATTCTCGATCAACTGCTTCACGCCCACGAGATTTTGAAGGCACGAGTGGGCGATGCCGACTCCAGCCAAACCATCTACGAGTAGGCCTGGGCGATGATGGCTGCTGAAATCATCTCCGCTTTTGGAACAGGGAGCGAGCAGGAAAAGGGTTGACAGGACGAAGTTGACACAGCCGCAGCGGAAGAGGCGGCCTGCCCGTGGGTGTGGCTGTTTCACGCGGGGTGTGGCTGTTTCACGCGGGGTGTGGCTGTTTCAAAGGTCACGGGCACGCCGAAACCTAGGCGGTTCACCACCTTGCGCTAACGCCCCGCAATGCACCTTCTCAGACGCAGGAAGCAGGGACCATTCGCTCTCCGAAAGGGACCAGAGGGGGAGCACACTTGGCACAGAGCGCCGTTTCGAAGAAAATATTAGCCAACGGCCGGTTTTTTTACACCTGGCTCGCCCTCGCACGGAGTTGTTACTCTCTCTAACGGCCGAATGCTGAAAATCCGTTCCTTGACCGACTCGCGTTGCTCCCTTCCCATCTAGGCTTTGAATGGGGCAAGAAACTGAAACTTGTTCCAAAAACAGAACAAGAGAAGCAAGACCGGATAAGTTATTATGCATCAGCCACATACAACAGCCCAGGAGTCAAGAAGACACTAGTCGTTTGGCCGGAATGACGCTGCGTGCACCAAGCTGCTGACGGATGTGGGTATGGTTCAGTTCGGAGTCGAACTCGGCATCGGCCAGGACCAGGCCGATGGAACTGACGGTGCGGGCGGTGTCGACTAGGGGCCGCAGGGTAGCGCCGTCATTGGTAGGGCCAGCGTGGGCCTTCTGTGCGAGAACGAGCTGGCGCTGCAGATCCACCACCACCAGCCATTTCAGCCAGTGCCGCCAGGGCATGGGCTGCTGGCTGTGGTGGTACATGCGGCGGACGAAGAAGGTGCTGAGCTGATCGCGCCCGGGCTGAGGCCGGTGGCATCCACCGCCACGTGTGCGCGGCGGCGTGGGCCGGGCAAGGGAATGCGATGCACCACCTCGTTCAGCGCACGCGTGATGGCTGCCTCATCGAGACGACGCAGGAAACGGTACAGGGTAGTGTAGTCAGGAACCGAGCGGAGTTCGAGAGCGCGCCGCAGTTCGGAGTGGTCCGACAACCGGACCTCAGCTTCCCGGTAGGTCCAGTCCTCGTAGCGCATCAGGCAAAGGATGGCCAGCAGTTGCGGCTGCGTGAACTGGTGTTTGCTGAACGTTGTTCGATAACGGGGCACGGTGGCCTGGGCAACCTCCAACGCGACCTGCGCGAACCGTACCAGCCCGACTTCGGCCATAGCAGCGGCGGATTTCGCCCGAGCTTGAAGCCAGCATAGCCCGGATCGGTCGCGCTGCGATTGAAGCGGAACTTAGGATGTCAACAGAGCTAGATGAGTTCTAGGCAGCAGTGATGGAAAATAGCGCGGAAGGCACGGGTGAAATTAGCTCAAACGATCGCTGCCCAGAGTTTCATAGCTTCTTGCGGATACCGTGAAGAACTTCGTTTCGGCCTGGCGCCATGCCATCCCCAATTGTCTTGGCAATCTGCTGGCGCTTTAGGCCAGTCGAAAGTGCGGTCCACGACGCTGGTGTTCTGCCTTCAGAACAATGGTCGGTTGCTATCGCCATCCTTCAGGCCCAGAATTCCACTCCTCGAATTGCTGCCAAGTAATTGATTATTGAGACGATGGCCCACGACAGCACGCGGTCTTGTTCCATTTTCAGTACAGGGGCTTATATTCTTGTTGACACCGTTTGATCGAGGGTACCCTAGACTCTTAGACGGGAGCCGAGGCAGGATTTCGCGCCCGAAGACTTCCATAGGCGATTCCCCCTGAAAGAAGCTCACTTGGTCTCAGGCCGATTCTGCAACGCAGGATATGGGAGAACGCTCCGGCATTTCTCATCTAAGGTCGAATGAATGATGGTTTTTGGTCGCAGCAAACGAAGGACGCATCCGTACGACTCGGCTCTCACCACGCTGCTTCGATCTCCGATCAGTGGGAATCGTGCCATGTCGGTTAACCTGATATGCGATCACAGGGTCAGTCCAACTCGCGAGGCAGCGTTCGATCATTTTGGCAGGGCTCGCGAACCGCTAAGGCCTTGAACCGTGCAGTGGTGGACTATTTCGACAACAGGGTGCGCGTGAGAGTCTTACCTGATTTCGTATACGAATCCCTCAATGGGGAAAACATTGTCGCCGGGACATCAATAGGGCGACACTTGATTCACAAGGATCTGGTGTTGGCACGTGTGTTGGACATTAACGGACTGGCGATCGTCTTCAAATGGGCAAGGCTCACCGGAAAGATGGCATTTCGAGACTTTCCATTAGTGAGGGACGATATTGAGGTCAACAGATGGCTCGATAACCGTCTTTACGGGGTTGGTCCCCGCAAGACGGAGCAGGTTGTGTCGGACCTCCTTGACTGTCGCAAACGAGTACTCGGCCACCGCTCCGTTCCAGCCAACATGGGCGACCACCTAGGATGCTTTGGTGCCGCACATCGCCGATGGGCCAGAACGATGGGTCTCAGCACTCGGCGTTTATAAACCGGTCCACCCACGATGGTTCTTGTTGTTGAAGTACACTGTGCGAGAGGCAGGCACGGTGGCGCGCCCAACACAACTAGATGCCGGATGGGGGGCATATCACTTTCCTAGCCCGCCGAGGGCCCCACTCCCGCTAGGGGGCCACCCGATGGATTTGCGCTTATCTCCGCCAGCGACTTCGGTCTTGCCGGAGTTCGTCCACAAGCAGATACGTCATACCTTGAGGCACTGGTCCGACGGGGGACGCCACATTGGGCGAACAAGTGCTCCGTCTGGAGGAACACTTGTCGCTGTGAGGCTGACTCACCATGAGCTTCTGACTCGTGTCTACGGCCCCTCGGTGGTAGTCGGGATGCCTACTTGCATTTGATGTGGGCTTTTGATCTAGTTAGGTTATGCACAATCGTAAAGATGACAAATACGGTGTGGCACTGACGGACTCCCCTGTCGGCTGGATGCGTGCATTTGTCGGGGACTGGTTAGGCGTGCAAGAATGGAAGGTATCTCAGCTGTTGAGCTTTCTCAGGGGCTATGGGCTTCCGCCGGTCGGCCATGATGAGAAACCGTACCTGTGGCTATTGCGTGGCTTGTCTCTTGGGAGTGACCGGTACCAGTATGAGAAAGAGATGGCCAAGCGGGTGGCGATCCTCCTGGATACGACTTCGGTCATTGAGAAGATGCTTGGGCGCCGCAATGAAAAAGCCTCGTACAACCTTCTCCTGCTTGCAGCAGGGCTCAGTTGTCCTGACGAGCTCGCCGGCCCGCTTTATCGGCTATTCCAATTCATCGCACCACGTGAGGAGTTCAGACGCAAAAAGTGGCTAGGAATCCCATTAGTCGACTGTTTGCGGACTGCTTTGATTGAGAACCAGAAAGATAGTCAGCTAGGCGGTGAATGGAGAGAGATGCTAAGCTCCGGCACAAGCAAACACCTGGCCGGAAATCCGTATGACGGCTTTGATGGGATCCGCTTGATGCCCTCGTCCCCACGCTCACGAGGCGAGCCGGCATTGAACGAGATTGGCAGTGCACTCAGGCACATGACCCGGTACTTGAACGATGAACGTGAGCGTCGTGGAAAGTTTAGGGATCTAGTCGTCAAGCTGTTAGACACATACCCTGGTCGGAGAACTTGGCACCGTGATCTTATAGTACAGGCCGACGTCAATGAATGGCCAAGCTGGGCTATCGATTGCTTGCGCCTCTTTGTGCCTTTGACCGAGAGGTCTGATCCCCCTCGCTCTTATTATGTCTGGGAGGTCGTTTTCGACATAGCACGCGATTTGGGATGGATTACAGACAGTGACAAGCTGTGTGGAGGTCAAGTGTACCGGGTTCAGCTGCAACCCGACGGTGTCCAAATAGTCGAGGAGATTGCTCTCAAACTTGAGCAGAGCAGGATCGACAATCCATACTCCAGTGCTCGCTCCGTGGTTGGAGGCATCAACCAGGCGCTTTGTGAAGCGGAGTTGAGTCTCAAGGACAGCCTGCCCGAGGTGGCTAGCGCAGTGGTCGCAGCTCGACGAAAAAGGATATGTGCTTATCAGGTCTGCGCTTAGAGCCTGTAACAAAACCTCTTCTTGTACAATCCTAGCCTCTGGAACATCCCTCTGCTCGGGAGAACTTCTCATGGCTGCTACGCTGGTTCCTGATACGCTATGGAGTTTGATCGAACCGCTTCTCCCAGCTTCACTGCCGAAGCCGCAAGGTGGCCGACCACGTGTCCGCGACCGGGCTTGCCTCACCGGCATTCTGTTCCTACTCCGAAGTGGCAGTCCTTGGCGGATGCTGCCGAAGGAATTGGGCTGCGGCTCCGGCATGACTTGTTGACGGCGTTTACGCGATTGGCAGCACGCGGGAATTGGGACTTGATGCATTTCGTGTTGCTGAATTGGCTTTCGCGCGGCGGCCGGATCGACTGGTCGCGTGCCATTGTTGACAGTTGTTCCGTGCGAGCGGTTTTTGGGGGCTGCAAACAGGGCCGAATCCGACCGATCGAGCTAAACCTGGCAGCAAGCGCCATTTGATTTGTGACGGGCGCGGCATTCCATTGGCTATCCAACTGACTGGAGCGAACCGTCACGACTCCACGCAAGCGTTACCACTTCTCGCTGCTATTCCGCCGCTCCAAGGACTGCGTGGCCGACCACGTTGTCGTCCTGATTGCATACTGGGGGACCGGGCCCACGACGCGGAGAAAATCCGTCGTGCTCTGCGTGCCCGCCACATCATGCCTGTGCTCGCAATGCGCAATACGAACAATGGCAGCGGTTTGGGAGAATGGCGCTGGGTTGTTGAACGGACCTTCGCCTGGCTGAACCAGTTTCGCCGTCTTCGTTTGCGGTATGAAAAACGAGCAGATATGCACAAGGCTTTTCTATCGCTCGCGTGCGCTCTGATCTGCTGGAATTTCCTACAGGATCAATCCCCGTGATCGTGTCCGCTAAGCCGACCACCAGCCCAAAGTGAAATTGAAGCCGAGTGCGATCAGCTTCCCACATGCCCCTGGGAAACAAACAGCAAGATGCTTTTCACAAGACAACAGTGGTCGCGGCCCTCCACCAGCGCTGCGGCATATCGCCTGGGTCCTTACCGCCGGGCGGAGTTGTACATCATGAGCGCAAATAGCAGCGGTAAATAGAAGACGGTACCTTGCAAAAGGCGGCGTGCCCTGAGCTTGGACACGGGGCTCGTTAAAGGCATTTTGAGGGTTGTCAAACGCAGTGAAAAGTAAAGAAGAATGGCGGTGAGAATTACGGCTCCGAGCAGGTAACCCCAGCCCGCCATCCCCAAGAAGGTGGGTAGCACAGTGGCTGGCACCAGCAGTAGGGAATAGAACAGAATCCGCAACGCCGTGGAGCGGCCGTCGGATTCAATTACCGGAAGCATGCGGATGCCACCGCGAGCGTAGTCTTCCCGGTATAGCCACGCAATCGCGAAGAAGTGCGGAAACTGCCAGCAAAACAGGATGGCAAACAAAACCAAGGCGCCCCAGCCGAACTGACCCGAGGCCGCCGTCCACCCCACTACCCCCGGCATGGCGCCTGGAATTGCGCCGACCGTAGTGCAGACCGGCGACACGCGCTTCAGTGGCGTATAGGCTGCCAGGTAAACCACAGCGGTGAGGAAAGTCAGTATCCCCGTCAGAAGGTTGGTATACACGGCGAGATAGAGTGAGCCGCCCACCGTCAGCAACAGTCCAACGGACGTGGCGTGGCACAGTCCCATGCGGCCGGCCGGCAACGGCCGCCGCGCGGTGCGGTGCATGTGGGCGTCCACATCGCGCTCTATGACCTCGTTCAGAGCCGCGGTGCCGCTGGACACGGCCGCAATGCCGAGCAGCGCATGGAGCAAGCCCCAGCTCAACCAAGGCAGACCGGCCTGCCGAGCGCCGAAGAAATAGCCACACCAGGTCGTCATTACAATCAAGGTAGTGACATTGAGCTTCGTGAGTTCGGCGTAGTCCTTCAGCAGGAGCGCCACGCGGTTCTGCTGGAGCCGCAGCGACTGTGTCATTGTATTCATCGGATGCGCGCCCCCACACCCGCGCAGCCGTACCTTAGCGGACTGCTATTCCTTTACGTTGAACGCGTCCGCGGGATCGAACCAGCACCGTTTCCAAAAAGCGTTGTCAGACAGATGGCCTGCAGCCCATTGCTGCAGCGCCGGTACAGTAGCGGCCGCCATTCCGCCATCCTTGGAATCGAAGACGATGACCACTCCGGATACATCCGATGTGCCTTGGGAAAGCTCGGAGTAGGTCTGATGAAAAACCGACTTGGCGTAGGTCACCCGGTTGCCCTGGGTAGCGTCTCCCAGCGGCTGCACCCATATGATTTTCACTTTTTTGCCCTGGAGCGGCTCCCAGTTTCCCGGAAACGTCGAAGTTTCTTCCCGGCTCTTGCGGAAAGAGGGGTCCGTCAACTGAGAAATGTCGGCCGACTGCGAAGCGCTCTCGAACCCCGCCGACATTTCCAGTTGCGAGCGCTGAATCCAGCCGCGCGAGAGCCCGGAAATCCGCACGTGTACCCAGGTCCCTTTGATTTCCAGGATCTGAAACTCGTCTTCGCTCTCGGCGCGGAGCACCACCTGCGCTCCTTCCATGGGAGAGGCCAGGATCGGAGTGTTCGAACTCTTCACCGCCGCCAGATCGCCGGGACGTGTTTGGTTCTTTAGAATCTCCTGCAGGTTTTTCAATTCTTCGCGCAACTGCGGCACTCGCTGTTCGTCGGCGTTGCTGGCAGGAAAAGAATTGCCGGGTTGCCGCCGCAATGACAGAGAGGCAGTCAGACCGGGAGCGCCCGCGATGGCAGAACCGCGTGCGAATGCCGGAGCCGGCTTATCCGGCATCGAGGAAAACATGCCGGGCGGCACGGCGGCTGCGCCCGGCAACTCTTGTTGCAGGCGATCGAGCAGGTCCGCTTCCAGCCGGCCATTGGAAGGAAGCACGCGGTACCCGGAGTGTGACGGATCGCTGGCCGCGTACCAGGCCGTGATCTTTGCCGTCACGCGAACCTGGGTCTCCCCGGAAGCGGCGGCGCTGAGCTGAACGGAATACTGGTAGTAGCCGCGCTGGTAACGATCCAGCGAACTTTCTTTGGAAACCACGAAACCTTCGAGAATTGGCAGTCTTCCTCCGGCGTAGGCGCCCATCCCGCGCAGCTTGCTTTCCACCACCGCTTTGGA
Source organism: uncultured Acidobacteriota bacterium (assembly GCA_963808725.1). Classification (GTDB taxonomy): domain Bacteria; phylum Acidobacteriota; class Terriglobia; order Terriglobales; family Acidobacteriaceae; genus JAHFUA01. The sequence continues at coordinate 378,148 of CAWEGO010000002.1, forward strand.
AGCGTGGAAACTGCGCTCGACGGGCGTGGTCTGAGCTCGAACCGAAGGCGCGGCCGCCAGCGCCATCACCCACAAAAAGAGCAGCGCGCGCATGGCGTTCTTGCTGCCCGATGCTGCGGCGCTATTCATGGCAGTGGCTCCAGTTGACTGCGTTGGACCCAGCCGCGGTGTCCGTCCTCCGTCTCTACGCCGTACCAATAAGGAGTAAGAATGAGAACCACTACTTCGGTTCGCGCTGCCAGCAGTTGCAGGTTGCTGGCGCTCTTGAAGGGTGCGGATTTCAGCGGCGTAGCGGCTTCTTTCACACGACGTTCGACTTGCCGCCGAACCTGCTCAATCTGTGCTTCCAGATCCTTGGCGGAGTCGCCGGCGGGAAGCGAATTGGTTGCCGGCAATTCCGTCCTGGCCGGCCGCTGCTTCTGCTCCTCCGCTTGTTTTCGACGGCGGTCCAGATCCTGCGCCTCTTCTTCTTCCTGCTGGTGCTTCAACGCGATGGCCTGCAGGTGCTCCTTGATAGCGGCATATTCCGCGGACTCAACGCCACCCTCAGACGCATGCGGCTTGTGCCGGGCATCGATGAACACGGCATCGATTTGGATATTGGTGGTGGCCGGGCCGGCCGCCTGCACGACATACCGTACGGTAAGGGTGCCCACGTCTGCACTGTTCTTGAAATATCGCGGAGCGAGCACTTGCTCGGCCACCTTGTAGAACACGTGGGGACCGGCCGGCGAATCATGGAAAGCAGTGGAGGAATCGGCGGCATGAGCTCCGTACAGGATCTTCTCTTTCTCGTAAGAGAATGTGCCGTGAACGATCTGGTCGGCGGCGACTTCGTGCACCGCTTGCAGAACGTCGGCCTCGGGGGTATCGAACCGGGCGCCGAAGCTAGCCTCGGGAACCACACCGGAATTGCCCGCCGGCAGGGCAAAAACGGAAATCGCCAAGGCGAAGGAGCAAGCCAATCCCAGCAAAACCGCTCGGACCCGTTTCAACCCATTCTGGGCTCCCTTGATGTGGTTGGTCCCCATATCGAGTAGTGCGTGGTCACGCATTTCGAAGTGTGCATACCTACCAGCGTGGGCCGCCGGATGTCAAGGGGTAACTCTCGCCCGGCGATCGGGACTCAATGCCCAGGCAGCTCTCGTCCGCATCCGGAAACGGCTCCCGAGGCGGCCAAAAGTAAAAAAATTGCAACACTTGACGAGGATTCTTGACGAGCTTCATGCGATTGATGTAAACGCATTCCGCAAAAGAGCGTACTTCATCATGAGCATCATCCGGCAGTCAAGACGAAGAAAGCAGCCGCGCAGAGTGCGCGATCGCGCCGCCCGTGAGCATGCGTTGATTTCCGCCGCCGCCAAACTCTTTGCCGCCCGCGGCTACGAAGCCGCCACCACCCGGGAGATCGCCCTGCATGCTGGTTGTGCCGAAGGCTTGATCCACCGTTATTTCCGGGGGAAATCCGGCCTGTTGATGGCCCTGATTCAGTCGCGGGTGTCGCGCGCCTTGGTGGAGATGAACACCCGCCTGGCGCCGGCTCCAAAGCTGGATCAGGAAATCATCCAACTGGTAGGGTTCGAACTGAAGCGCGTCTGGGAGGACCAGGATTTTCTGAAAGTGATGATCCCCTGCGCCATCTGCCACCCCGCCATCGGGCGGGTGGCGCGAAAAATCGGACCTCAGCGCCGGGCGCAGGCGATTGCGGAGCGCCTCCGGCAGTTTGCGGAATCGCGGGCGCTTTCCCGGCGGGAAATCGAAGCGGTCGCCCATTTTGTGGGTGGGGTCACCTTCATGTTCGGGTTCCTGCAACCGGTGGTCCTGGGCCACGATCGGCGCCACGCCAGAGAACTAGCGCTCTCCATCACCAGGATGTTCGTGCGCGGTTTCCTCGCCCGCGACTCTAAGTAAAACTTTTCCCTCCATAAATATTTTTTGTGTTGACGCCCGCAAAGCGGACGTGTTAGTTAATTGCGCCCGTTGGTTATGTGCGCCCGTCAGTTAAGTGCGCCCGCACGCACTTTGTGTTTGGATGTGAAGTAAAGGCCCGTGGGGGGCCAGGGGAAAGCCAAATCTGATCTTCGGTTGGACAGGAGGGGTTCGATGGCCTGTTTGTCCCGGAGGAGTTTGCCTTGCCTGCTGTTGCTGGGGTTCGTACTTTTGGGCTCGCTGCGGCCTGCCGCCGCCCTTCCGGCGTTTGCGCGCAAGTATGGCCTCCCGTGCTCGGCTTGCCACGAGGCTTGGCCGATGCTGAACGTCTTCGGCCAAACTTTCAAAGACAACGGTTATCAGCTCATGAACGATCGGGATGCCCCCATCTGGCTGAACCCGTCGTATTGGCCGGTGACCTTCCGCATCACTCCCAACTGGCATCGGGAGCAGAGCAACAGAGTGTCGACCGACAGCGGGGTCGTCGATCTGGTTTCACATGGTTTCGACCTTACTGGCCTGGATTTTCACACCGGCGGCACGCTGGCCAAGAACATTTCGTTTTACGTGCTTCCGTCTTCCGATCCGACCGGGGCTTTCCACTTTGAAACCGTCATGGGCCGGCTGGACAACCTGATGGGAAGCAGTTGGCTTAACTTCAAGCTGGGCAAATTTGAGCTCGACAACATCATCTCCGAAAAACGGATTCTGACCATCTCGGATCAGGGCGGTCAGTACTGGCTCTATCACTTCATTCCACCCGGCGACAGTAACATTTGGGGCCAGATGGGGGACAACCAACTCGGCGTCGAATTGATGGGCCATTCCAAAGATGACCGCACGCGCTACTCGGTCGCGGTGGTCAGCTCCAATGACGGCCAAGTGAACCTGCCCAATCGCAATGCCTATAGCACGTTCATTACGGCCAGCCACGCCTTCGACATGGGATACGAGGGCGGTGTGGACCGGATCGGCGCCTACGTCTTCGCCGGGGATGGTCCAACCTTTAGTCTCACCCAAAACGAGGCGCCGATTTTAGGGGTCGGCAATAAGTCGTTTCACCGGGAAGGCGTGTATGGCTTGCTGTACATAAAGAAGCTTGATTTCTCACTGTTTTACCAGCACGGCTGGGACAGCGCGTACTTCGGGACGAGCACTCCGTCGAACATGCCGCTTCCTACGGGAGCGCGTGCGCCCACCTGGAATGGCGGATTCGCCGAGACCCACTACGTGGTGAATCCGCAACTGATCTTTATCCAACGGTTGGAGTACGTGCGTATGTCCCAGCAGGCCTTGCCGACGAATTCGCCCAGTTTGGGGAACATCGACGCCTACACGTTTGGCTACCGGTGGTATCCCATCATGTCGAGCCGAGCGGGCTTTGCCTGGCACAACGAGTATTCCCTCATCCGGACTCAGGGAGTGTCGCCACTCAACACCAGCTTGACCAACAGCAGTGTATTCGCCGGATTTGACATTGATTTCTAGGGGGTAGCGATGCGCACAAGATGGCTAGGACGGTCGCTGTTCCTGGGTGTGGCTGCTGTTTTCGCGCTCTCCGCTGTGGCTGGAGCTCAGATCACGAAGTACCAGGAGAACCAGGAAATGGGGATGGAGAGCCACGTCGGCAAACTGACGGGGCACGCCGCCGCCGGAGCGCCGCACTATCGGCGCTTCTGCGTGGGCTGCCACGGGGAGTTGGGGGATGGGGAGGGCGAAAACGCCATGTGGCTTGACCCCAAGCCGCGCAATTTCACGCTCGGCATTTTCAAGTGCCGTTCCACCCCCAGCGGTACTCTGCCCACGGACGAAGATCTGTTCGACACCATCGCTCGCGGATTGATCACCTCCAACATGCCGCCATGGCGTCCGATCACCGACCAGGATCGCGTCGATCTGCTCGCTTACGTAAAGCATTTTTCTCCGCGCTTCGTTTCCGAGAAACCTGGACCGCCCATTCAAATTCCTCCCGAACCGGAAGTGACGGCGGAAAGAATCAAGGCGGGGGAGGCCACCTTCAAGCGGGTGGAATGCTGGAAGTGCCATGGAGTTACGGGACGGGGCAATGGTCCCTCGGCGGACACCTTGACCGACGATCAAAACCGGCCCATCAAGCCGTTTAACTTCCACGACACCGATCGTTTCAAGTGCGGGTCGACCGACCAGGATCTGTACAAGATACTTCATGACCGGCCTGGACGGCACTCCCATGCCTTCGTTTATGGATAATCTCAAACCCGACGACGCCTGGGACCTGGTGTTCTATTTGCGCACCCTGCAGCCCATGCACAGCAAAGAAAAGGACATCGCCAAGCAGTTAGGGCTGAAGCCGATCAATCCCAACGCGCCCGCGGCCCAACCGGAGAGCAAGTGATGTCTGTTGAGGAGAACTATTCCATGATGAGTGGTTACAAATTCGCGGGTACGCTGACCGTGCTTCTGCTGGTGGGACTGGCGCTCCTGTACTCGGGACCTGCCGTAGGAGCGGCTGCGGGAGGCAAGATCACCGGCACCGTCAAACTGGATGGCACGCCCGCGCACCAGCGCCCCATCGATATGTCGAAAGATCCGGTGTGCGCCCAGCAGCACACCGGCAATCCGGTCAAGACGGAAACGGTGGTGGTGGGCGCGAATGGAGCGCTCGAGTACGTGGTGGTTTACATTTCCGAAGGCCTTTCGGCGGAAGCAGCCAGTGCAGTGCCTTCCAAGCCTGTGACCTTTGAACAGAAAGGCTGCGTGTATCATCCGCACGTTATCGCGATCGACGTGGGCCAGAAGCTGGAGGTAACCACCGCCGATCCCACCACCCACAACATTCACCCCCTGCCGGCGGCGGGCACCGGCAACATCGGTTGGAACAAATCGCAACCGCCGGGGTCGCCTCCCATCGACACTTCCTGGAAAGCGCAGGAAGTGGCTATCCCGGTCAAGTGCAACATTCATCCCTGGATGCATGGCTACATGGCGGTGGTCAAAGGACCCTACGCGGTCAGCGATGACAAAGGCTCCTTCACCATCGACAACGTCCCGCCGGGAAGCTACACCCTGACGGCCTGGCAGGAGACCTACGGAACGCAAACGCAAAAAGTGACGGTGGCATCCGGCAAGTCGGCGACGGCCGACTTTACGTTTAAGGCAAAGTAAACCGTAGCGCGCAAGAGGGAGGCGGCCGCGGGTGCCAACCGGCGCCGCCTTTACCATCTACACGGCCGGTGGACGGCCAAAAGGCGAGGCGCTTTGGCGAAGATTTTTGCGATCACGCTCATCATCATCGCGATAGCTTCCGCGGTTCCGATCATCCTCCACACCTGGTACCCGCCACCGGATATTTCCACCCATGGAGCTCTGATCGACGAACAGATGGCCGACACCATGATCGAGGCCGGCGTCTCGTTCCTGGCCGCGCAGATCATCCTGGCAGTCTTCATCTGGTGGTTTTCCACCTCCAAGCCGGGGCAGAAGATCAAGAGCTTCCCCGGCGGCGCCAAAGGTTTAGTGGCGGCGGCCATCATTCTGGTCGGACTGGAAGTGCTCGCCCTGGGAGTGTTCGGGCAGAAGGCGTGGGCGAATATTTATTTCACCCCGCCTGGAGCCAATGCCATGCCCATCCAGGTTCAGGCGGGGCAGTTTGCTTTCTACTTCCGCTATCCCGGTCCCGATGGGAAGTTTGGTCCCATCCATCCCGAACTCATCAACGAGGCCACGCAGAACATCTTCGGACTCGACCTGGACCATGACCAGGATTCGAAAGATGACATCGTGACCGCCGAAATGGCCGTGCCCGTCAATCGCGAGATCCATTTGCTGATGCACGCCAAGGATGTCGGGCATTCCTTCTATGTGAGGGAGCTGCGTATCCAGCAGGACTTCGTCCCGGGACTGGATCTTTCGCTGCATTTCACCGCCACCAAACCGGGCAAGTACGAGATCGTTTGCACCCAGCTTTGCGGCTTGGGACATTACAACATGAAGGCGTATCTGCTGGTCATGTCGCGGGAAGACTTCGATAACTGGCTGAAAAAGGAAGCGGCATTGCAGTAGGCGGGTGGAACGGAAGAGTCGATTCTGAGGTGAATTCATGGACGAGACGTTGCAGGCACCGCATGTAGAGCACCATGCGCCCCCGCAGGGCTTCATTCGCAACTACATATTCAGCGTCGACCATAAGGTCATCGGCAAACAGTATTACGGCCTGGCTTTGGTTGCCGTCCTCACCGGGATGGTGCTTTCCTGGCTGATGCGCATTCACCTGGTGTGGCCGAATTCTCCGGTTCCCGGACTGAAGTGGCTGGCCCACGCGTCCGCTCCGAATGGCGTCATCACCCCGGAATACTACCTTTCGCTGATGACCATGCACGGAACGCTGATGGTGTTTTTCGTGCTCACCAATGCGCCCTTCGCCGCGTTTGGCAATTTCTTTTTGCCGATCCAGATCGGCGCCGAGGATATGGCGTTCCCGCGCTTCAACATGATGTCGTTCTGGGTCACGTTCGTGGCTTTTTGTTTCCTGATTGCGGCGTTTTTCGTCGGGGATGGCCCGCCGATCTCGGGTTGGACCGCGTACGCGCCCCTGAGCGCCCTGGGAGGGGTCACGGGGCCGGGCGAACAAACCGGCCAGACGCTGTGGGCGCTCTCGATCGCGACGTTTTGCATCGCCTCGTTGCTGGGCTCGCTGAACTTCATCTCCACCACGCTCGACCTGCGCGCCCACGGCATGACGCTGATGCGCATGCCCCTCTCCACCTGGGCATGGTTCATCACCGCCTGTATCGCGCTGCTGGCCTTCGCCGTGCTGCTCCCGGCTTGCGGGCTGCTCATCCTCGACCGGCTGGCGGGAACCAGCTTCTTCATCCCGGCGAACCTGGTGGTCAGCGACCAAATCCAGCCCCACTCCGGGGGGTCGCCTCTGCTGTGGCAGCACCTGTTCTGGTTCTTCGGCCACCCCGAGGTGTACATCGCCATCCTTCCGGCGATGGGCATTGTTTCGCACATTCTGGTCAACTCCATGCGGCGTCCCATGCTCAGCCATAAGGTCCTGATTTATTCCATGATGTCCCTGGGATTCCTGAGCTACATGGTGTGGGGACACCACATGTTCGTCAGCGGGATGAACCCGCTCTCGTCGTTGATGTTCTCCTTCCCCACGCTGGTGATCACTATCCCCTCGACCATCCTCACTTTGATTTGGATCGGCAGCCTGTACGGCTGCAAGCTGCGCATCACCAGCGCTTCGCTGTTTGCCCTGGGTTTCGTTTCCCTGTTCGTCAGCGGCGGCGTCAGCGGGTTTTTCCTGGCGCAACCCTCGATCGATGTCCTTCTCCACGCCACGTATTTCGTCGTAGGACATTTCCATCTGGTGATGGGTGTGGCGGCTATCTTCGGGGTCTTTGCCGGCACGTATTTCTGGTTCCCCAAGATGTTTGGCCGGATGATGAACGAGACGCTGGGAAAGCTCCACTTTTGGCTCACCTTCGCCGGCGCCTACCTGATTTTCATGCCCTTCCATTATCTGGGAATGGCGGGCAACGTGCGCCGCTACTCGGCGTTCGTGGACGATTACCTGCAACCGCTTCTGCCGGTGCATAAGTTCATTACGATTGCCGCTCTGGCCACCGGCGCGGCCCAACTCATCTTCCTCTACAATCTGATTCACAGCCGCTTCCGCGGCAAGCCCGCCTCGCAGAATCCCTGGGAGGCGACATCGCTGGAGTGGACAGTTCCGTCTCCGCCGCCCTGGGACAATTTCGGAGGAAAAATCCCGGTCGTTTACCACGACCCGTACCAGTACGGCATCGAAGGGGCAACCGACGATTACGTCATGCAGAATGACACGAAGAGCATTCCCACCGTTCCCGAAGAAGGGCTCAGGTAGTTATGGCAACCACGGTTCATGAACCGCCCAAGATGGAAGTTCCCTCGCGAAAAGACCGGATTAGCTCTGGCGGTGGCTGGCGCGACCGCACCCCGCGCGACGGCGGCGTTCTGGCTCTCAGTGACCGCTCGCCGGCCGCCTCGAAGACCGGTGTATGGGTAGGGATCGCGGCCATCACCATGTCGTTCGCCGCATTGACCAGCGCTCTGGTGGTGCGGCAGGGCTCGGCCACTGACTGGCGGCATTTCACCTTCCCCAGCATTCTTTACCTGAACTCGCTCGTGCTGCTGTCGAGCAGCTTTACTCTGGAGTTCGCACGCCGGTGTTTCGCAAGGTTCGTTGTGCTGGGACCCGACGAGCCGTCGACCAGCCCGCTGCGATGGCTGCACGCGACGCTGGCGCTTGGGTTGCTGTTCGTCGCAGGGCAATGCCTCGCCTGGGTCCAATTGCGGTCCCAAGGCTTGTATCTGGCAACCAATCCCAGCAGCTCGTTTTTCTACGTGCTGACCGTAGTGCATGCCATGCACGTTCTGGGAGGGCTGGGCGGGTTGCTGTACGTCTCCGGCAAACTTCGCAGGTCCGTGCTGCGGAAAAGCACGCTGGATGCCGCCTCGCACTACTGGCATTTCATGGACATACTCTGGTTGTACCTGTTGCTGCTGCTATGGATAAAGGTCTGAGGCCACCATCGGTCTGACCGCTCGTGAATTTCAGGAGGCACCATGGAAACCGCCATTGGAGTATTTGCTTCGCGTGATCGCGCCGAAGAGGCGGTGAAGGATTTGTTGCGACAGAATGTGCCGGAACAATCGATCGTGTTCTTGACCCGTGCCGAAAGCGAGGCCAAAACGGTTGGCAAAGAAGTGGGCGCGTATACGGGCGGGTTTATGGGCGGGGCGGTCGGCATGTCAGCCGGAGTTGCCGCCGCGACCTTGCTGGTCCCCGGGATCGGGGCTGTATTTGCTCTGGGATTTGGCGCCGCCGCGCTGCTTGGCCTGGTGGGCGCAGGTGCGGGAGCGGCCGTAGGCAAAAGCGTTTCCCAGGACTCCAGCGCTCCGCAACCCACACCCGACGAGAAGAGCTCGGAAGACGTGGCATTTTTCCGCGAGGTATTGAAAGAAGGCCGTTCCCTGATTGTGGTCCGCACGGATTCGCACGAGGTCGCGACAGCGGCCTGCGCCATCCTCGACCGCTTGGGTCTGGGCTTGCAAGGGCGCACTCCGGTCAAAATGGCGGCCGCGACCCGGCAAGTGGAGGGTGTGAGCATCGTTGATATCGTGGGAAGAATCACCCTCGGCGAAGGCAACGTCATGATTCGCGAGATTGTCCGCGACCTCCTGGACAAAGGAAACAAAAAGATTTTGTTGAATCTGGGCGATGTCCAATATGTCGATAGCTCCGGGGTCGGAGAGCTGGTAAGAACGTACACCACCGTTCGCAACCAAGGCGGGGAACTGAGGCTGGTAAACCTTAGTAAGCGGGTCCACGAACTGCTTCAAATGACACGGTTGCACACGGTCCTCCCCATCGAAAAGGACGAGGCCGCTGCAATCAGGTCCTTCGGAGATCAGTCTGCAAATGCGGTCGCATAGCCGGAGTTTTGCCCCGGAGCGGATGACCCTGTGAGAACGTCGAACGGAGGAAAGGCGTGAGCGAAGCCAATCTAACTGCCATGGGCGGTTCCCACGTCATGGGAGCGCATGCGCCGGAGGCGCTGGAAGAGTCGCCCTACCGGATGCCTTCCAGGAAGCTGGTGATGTGGCTGTTCATCATGTCGGATGCGGTCACCTTTGCGGCGCTCCTGTTCGCTTATGGCTACTTGCGCAATGCCACTCCAGGCTGGCCGCGGCCGTTCCATTTCTCACCCACTGTAATCAACGCCATGATCATGACCTTGGTTCTGGTCACCAGCAGTTTTACCATGCTGATCGCCATGCGTGCCGCCAACCTGGGGGACAAGGCGGGTGCCCTGCGCTGGACGTTCATCACCGTCGTGGCCGGCATCATCTTTGCCCTGCTGCACATCCGGGAATGGATCGGGCTCATCGGCGAGGGCTTGCGGCTGTTCCAGAACCCGTGGGGCTCGGGGCTGTTTGGCGCGGCCTTCTTCACCATCACCGGCTTGCACCTTTCGCACGTGGTGGGCGGCGTGATCGCCCTCACCGTGGTGGCGCTGGGTTACAAGCGCGGCCGCTACAATGCCGGCCACATCGAGATCTGGGGCTTGTACTGGCACTTCGTGGATATCGTCTGGATGTTCGTCATCCCCTTCGTGTACCTGTTGAACATTGCTCATTAGCGGCAAAGTGTAGGTGAGGAAAATTCGTTTATGACTACTGCCGGGCACAGCCAGGACGAAACGTCGAAGGATCTGGGCGGAAGCATCGCGAAAAACTTTGTTATCTACGTTTGCCTGCTCCTCATCGCGGGATTACAGTTCGTGGTCGCGTATCAGCACATCGATCCTGCGCAAATGTTTCTGCGCATGTTCCTGCTCGCCATCGTCGAGGCCGGCCTGGCGGTCATGTTTTTTATGCACATGTGGATGGAGCGCCGGAATTTCTTTGTGACCGTCGCCATCGGTTTGTTTTTCGTACTGGCAATGATGAATATGATCTGGTCGGACAGCTTCCGGCTGTTGCATTTCCGCTTGCTGAAGTGATCCTGGAATCACGGCAAGCCAAAGAGGCCAATGGCATGAGAGTTCAACGATCCTGGCGACTGCTCCTGTTGGGATTCCTCATTCTGGCTGTTCTTCTGTTTCCTGTGGTGGCCGCCGCCCAGAGTTGCGCGCTCTGTTACACGCAAGCGGCCTCGTCCACCCAGCGGTTCATTGCAGCGCTGCGCAGCGGCATTATTATCCTTATTATCCCTCCTATGTTCATGTCGATCGGAATCACCGTTCTTGCCTACCGCAAGCGGAATCAGTTCAAAGACGGCGGCGACCTCCCGACTGGGGCTGACCCTGGCTGTTGATTCTTCCGCCGTCAGCACCCAGGCCGCCGATAGCGAAGGCGGTCTAAACAAAGGAACGTTCTGGCGCGGAGAAGATGAAGAGACTGCTGTGGGCGGCACGCCCGCGCCAAGGTGTCTTCATTGCGCCGTCGCCTACACCGCTCATCGGCACACGCAGTTGCACAGATTTGGTCCTCATAAACCGCAAGTGCTTACCGATGCAGCCGGCTCCCCGTTGCAGAAAGGTTTTGTTACAGGCTCTTAGTCTCCTTTACGTTTTACCTGCTGAAGAGCGGCAATGAGTGGAGTGAGATCGGAGTCTTTGCGAATGTAAGTTATCATTTTGCCTAGACCTCCAATTTCCTGCTCTAAATCGTTCTCTTCAAGCACGGTGTACAACACGATCTTAACTCTATTCGTCCGCGGATTAGTCACTAGCATTTGCGCACAGCGAATCCCCGCCCTGTAGAATCCTTCGTCTCTTATCTCTTTTGGAGGAAGCTGCATATCTGGCCTTGGATCTGTCCATCGTAACATGACGTCAATTACAAACACTGAAGGCGGACGCTGCACAAATGTGGGAAAGTCAGCACGAAGCTCTGCTCCGTACTGATGACTTGGATTTGTGCATCAGGGATACTGGATTTTATTTGGCCGGCGATCCACTCAGCCTGTAAGTAGTCGTCTTCCACTAAGCATATATTAATAATGCTTGCCCCGCTTTGGAACTACTCGACATTTGACCTTTGGCTGGAAATGCCTGTTTTACTTCCGTCATTCCACCCGGTGTAGTAGCCACGATGATCAAGTCTCCCTTGTGTGCTCGCATTATGTTATCTACTAGCCACAAACCAATGCCGGACCCTTCACCCGTTGTAAGTCTGGCTCGATCGCCGCGCCATCCCCGTTCCACGCACTTGCTAATCTCGTGGGGATGTATCGGTAGTCCTTTGTTCAGCACGGAAATCTGAAACCGACCCGTGCCACTCAGTCCTCCTGAAGTCCGGACCGGAGTCGAGGCGAAGCGGTACTTCACCGCGTTATCCAAGAGAATCGTAACCGCTTCCTCCAAAAGATCGAAGTCAACCTCAACATTAACAACGTTCAAGACAGCAAAGCTCTCCTCGTCAACTCTAATCCGAATCTCTGTTCCAGGATCCACGACTGAGGTCGCATCACGCGCTTGATTGTTTAGCATTTTCACCAATCTCGCGTAGCTGAGCGGCCTCAACACAGTCGCGACCTGTTCACCTGAGTGCAAACTCTTAAAAAGGCGGGCGCTCATTACAACGCGCCTCGCCCGCATAACCCACGCACTCTGTGGAGTGCAGATCGCAGCCCAGTTTGTGCGGCTGCAGCGTCAGCCAACGCTATAGCACGGCTATAAGCCTGGATAATTGGGCTCTTGAGCTGGTGAGTGAGATCGTCAAACATTACGCTCTGTTGCTTCACAAGTGAAGCACGCGCGGTTTCCGCTCTGTAGATCCTGCCAGTCATGGCCCAATAATGACCGATTTGTTGGGCCACTAGTTCCAGCAACTTCACTTCGCGGTCGCCAAAATAGTACGGTGCTTTGGTTGTAATGCTGCATCGGATGGCGCCTAAAAGGGTCTCGCTCAGCAATATGGGCGCTCCCATGAAAGCGATAGGCGGGGGTTGGTCCTCTGGTCCCAGATCGAAAAGGTGCCGAACACGAGCTCGAAGCTTTAGCGAGTCTTTCCACACTATTCCAGGATATTTACGCCTAATGGCTTCAATGTCTCGTTCACAATGAAGCAAAACAAAAATCTGGACTGGTTGCCGATGGGAAATGATCCAGCCGGTTAGGCCATCATCTCCGGGGGAGTATGACGATGTGATGGTACCTTTTGTCCATGTGCTAGCCACCGGGATATATTCATGCGGTCGACGGGCGTCGAGAAAGACGGACACCTCCTCACATTGATACGTATCTGCAACAAGCTTGCACACCTGCTGGAGTACATGTTTCCTAATGTCTTGCGACAATGAATTTCTTGCGAACCGTGAACAGGTTCACCAGAGCGCAGGTGGCAAACAGCCGGTTCGCGTTCTTCTCCAGTCCTCGGTAGCGCACCTTCACGAATCCGAACTTCAGCTTCATCACTCCAAACACGTGCTCCACCTTGGACCGCACCGTGGACTTGGTCCGGTTCTTCGCCCGCTCCACTTCGTCGATCCGGTCCTTATAGCGGTAGCGCCGATGGGTGCAGTCCTGCGCTCCTGGTGCGCACTCGTGAATCACCTCGCTCTGTCCGCGATACGCCTGATCGCCCCACACCCGCGTCTCTTCGCCATGCAACAGCTCCGGCAGCACCGCCGCATCCGCCACGTTGGCCGGCGTGACCAACGCCGTGTGAATCAGCTTGGTCTTGCTGTCCACCCCCACATGCGCTTTCATCCCGAAGTACCACTGCTTGCCCTTCTTCGCCTGGTGCATCTCCGGATCGCGCTTCTGCTCCCGGTTCTTGGTCGAACTGGGCGCGTGGATGATCGTCGCATCCACGATCGGGCCGGTCGTGATCCGCACTCCCTGGCTCTGCAAGTGCAGGTTCACCGTCTCCAACATCTCCCCGCCCAGCCCATGCTCTTCCAGCAGGTGACGGAACTTGCACACCGTGGTCTCGTCCGGCACCGGCTCTTGCCCCAGATCGATGCCCACGAAGCTGCGCATCACCAGCGAGTCGTACAGCGCCTCTTCCACCGCTGGGTCCGACAGGTTGAACCACTGCTGCAAAAAGTAAATGCGCAGCATCCGCTCCACGCCCACCGGCGGCCGACCGTTGCCCGCCTTAGGATAATGAGGCTCGATCAGCGCGCACAGCTTGCGCCACGGCACCACCTGCTCCATCTCCTCCAGAAACTCCGCCCGACGCGTCTTCTTCGTGTACCGCTCAAACCCGTTCATCATCGCCAGTGTCTCCTGCCTCATTCCTCTGCGAATCCTCCCGCTTCTCCCACTCTAACTTCACTTCTTGTGGATAAGACAGAACTTGTTCAGAGTCTCCCTAGAAAAAACGGCCCGGAAGTTTGGGTACTGCGCTATCAGGAGTCACGGACGGACGGCAGTCGCAAACTCGCCAGCGTGATCGTGGGGACAGTTGAGCAATACCCGACCAAAGCTCTGGCGCAGAAAGCTGCCGAATGGCTGCGGCTCTCAGCCAACCCGGACAATCCGGCCCAAAATACTGTTTCGTTCGGAGCTCTTGTCGATCGGTACATCGCCCAGGAGCTGCCCCAAAGAAAGTCAACCAGGGAGTTTTATCTCAAAACGCTCCGCGACTTTGTCAAACCGAAATGGCAAGACTATGCACTTGCAGCAGTGAAGCCGTTTGCCGTGGAGGAATGGTTGCGACGCATCAAGACGGTAGACGATTCACGCGAATTGGCGCCGAAGAGCAAGCGTCACATTAGGAGCGTTATGCACCTGTTGTTCGACTGCGCGATCCGGTGGGAACTGCTGCCAATTGGTGAGAACCCGATGCGGGGGCGTCTGGTTCGCATCAAGGATGCAAGTAAGCGTGTCAAAAAACCTCGCACCTTAACAGTCGAGGAGTTCCATCGCCTGCTGAAGCAGCCTCAAATGAGAACGGAGCCGTTCCGCACCATGGTGATCGCGGCCATTTGCTTAGGGTTGCGTTGTAGCGAACTCCTCGGACTCAAGTGGGGAGATTTTGATTGGGAAAACTCGGCCATCCACCTGCGGCGCGCGGTTGTTGAAGGCGAGGTGGACCGACTCAAGACGGAATATTCCGAGGCTCCAGTTCCGCTTGCCCCGGCCCTCGCCGAGGTCTTCCGGCGTTGGATGCTTGAGTCGGTATACGACGGGCAGGAGGACTTTGTTTTTGCCAGCCCGCTCGCGAACGGCCGGATGCCTTACGATCCTTCAGGAATCAGGGAGAACCGTCTACGGCAAGCAGGGCTTGCGGCGGGTCTGGGAGACGGGATCGGCTGGCATACCTTCCGGCACACATATCGAACATGGCTCGATGAAACGGGGGCGCCGATGAAGGTGCAGCAGGAGTTGATGCGTCATTCGGACATTCGCACCACCTTCAACATCTATGGTCAAGCACTGTCGAGCAGCAAACGTGAAGCGAACAGCAAAGTCGTAGGAATGGTGATTCGAGAACCGAGGAAGGGGGTACAGGGGGACTCGGGAACTGTTCCCTTTTGTTCCCTCGCAGAAGGGCCGAGAGTGCGCCAAGTCTAAAAAAGAAATGGCTCCTCAGGTAGGACTCGAACCTACAACCCTCCGGTTAACAGCCGGATGCTCTGCCATTGAGCTACTGAGGAGTACGGTGACCGTGCGGCCCTTAAGCGGCCAACCAACCACTCAGTTTAGTTTATAGCAGGTGGAACAGGGCGTCAAAGGCCGCGGTCTTCGGTGTTGTCCTGAATCGGCGCAGTTACCCGCGCGAGGTCCCAACCGGGAAACGCCTTTCCGTTACACTGACAGACAGCGCTTGCCGGGTACCTTTCTCCGCCACTTTCGTCTAAACCACCCAGAGGTGCATGATGGGAGGCCCTCGCTTGCCCTACGCCATCTTCCTGCTGTTGCTCGTGGCCGCCATCGCGCTGGCGGACAACCCCAATTCCAATCCCGGGACCAATGCGGTGTCCACCGCAACGCCCGCGGGACCGCCCAAAGCCAAAGTCGATGTCGTGACCGACGACCTGCACGGGCACAGGATCTCCGACCCCTTCCGCTGGATGGAAAACGGAGACAGCCCCGAAACTCAGGAGTATGTGCGAGCGCAACTGGCCTACACCCGCAGCCTGCTGGACCCGCTACCCGGCCGCGCGAGGATTCACGCCCGGCTCACGCAACTGCTGAGCATCGGCAATGTGGGCACGCCGCAGGTCGGGGGCGAGTGGTACTTCTACACCCGGCGCGAAGGCATGCAGAATCAGGCCGTGCTCTATGTGCGCAAAGGAGTGCAGGGCACGGACCGAGCGCTGGTGGACGTGAATGCCCTGGCTGCTGACGGCACCGTCGCTCTGGACTGGTGGCAGATCTCGCACGACGGCAGGTACGTTGCCTACGGGACCTCTCCCAGCGGATCGGAGAAGAGCACCCTGCACGTGATCGAGACCGCCACGGGAAAGCTGCTGGCGGACACCATCGAGCAAACCCGCGCCGCCAGCGTGGCCTGGAAGCTGGACGATTCCGGCTTTTATTACACGCGCTATCCCAAGAAGGGGGACGTCCCGGCGGAGGAAGAAAACTACCATCGCCGCGTGTATTACCACGCCTTGGGCAGCGATGCCGCCCAGGATCCGCTGATCTTTGCGCCCAAAGACCCGCAGGACTGGCCTGACGTCACGCTTTGCAACGACGGCCGCTGGCTCACCATCGTCTCCAGCCACGGCTGGACCAAGAGCGAGATCTACCTGAAGGATCTTCAGACTAATGCTCCGCCCGTCGCGGTCGTTGCGGGCAAGAACTTCCTTTACAGCGGCGAGGTGTTCAACGGCGTGATGTACATCGTCACCAACGAAGACGCGCCACACTACAAGGTGTTCGCCGCGCCGGTGGAAACGCCCGGCCAGAGCCACTGGAAACCGGTGATCCCAGAATCGGAAGACGCGGTGCTGCAAGGGCTCGACATCATTGGCGGCAAGCTGGTCGCCGAGTACGAAAAGAACGTCAGCTCGCTGCTGAAGATCTTCTCGATCGAGGGCAAGCAGCTGGCGGAGGTTCCGCTGCCGGGGATCGGCAGCGTGGCCGGCGTTGGCGGGCAGTGGGACAGCCAGGAAGCTTTCTTCGGATTCCAGTCGTTCACCGTGCCGCCGACGATCCTGCACTATGACATGCGGAGCGGAAAGACCTTGGTGTTCGCCGAGGTGGAGGCGCCCATCGATTCCGGCGGCTACAAAGTCGACCAGGTCTGGTACACGTCGAAGGACGGTACGCGCGTGCCCATGTTCATCGTCAGCAAGAAAGGGTTGGCGCTGAATGGGAAGAATCCGACGCTGCTCTACGGATACGGAGGTTTTCAGGTCAGCGAGACGCCAGCGTTCAGCCGTGGCGTGTTCCTGTGGCTGGAGAACGGAGGCGTCTACGCACTGGCCAACCTGCGCGGCGGCAGCGAATTCGGCGAAGCCTGGCACCGCTCGGGAATGCTGGACAAAAAACAGAATGTGTTCGACGACTTCGCCTCCGCCGCCGAATACCTGATCGCCCAGAAATACACCGACCGCGACCACCTCGCCATCATGGGCGGCAGCAACGGCGGTCTGCTGGTGGGAGCGAGCATCACCCAGCATCCCGATCTGTTTCGCGCTGCCGTCTGCCAGGTGCCGCTGCTGGATATGCTCCGTTACCAGAACTTCCTCATCGCCAAGCTGTGGGTCCCGGAGTACGGCTCAGCGGACGATCCCAAGCAGTTCGAATATCTGTACGCCTATTCGCCCTATCACCACGTCAAACCGGGCACGCTGTATCCAGCGGTGCTGTTCATGACCGCCGATTCCGACACGCGCGTGGATTCGATGCACGCCAAGAAGATGGCCGCGCTCATGCAGGCCGAAGCCAAGAACGGCGCTGATCGCGACCGGCCGATCCTGCTGCGCATCGAGCCCAAAGCCGGCCACGGACAGGGCAAACCCCTCACCAAGCAGATCGAGGAAGGCACCGACATCTGGTCGTTCCTGTTCTGGCAGTTGGGGGTGAAGCCGTGACCAGCCGGGTGCCCCACCCTTGGCCGGGTTTGCCAAGGGTGGGGTTGTCCAGGCGGGATTGTCAAAATCCCCAGATCATCAGGAATGTTTTCTTGCCTCGAACTTGGCGTGCTCCACGGCAGCAATAAACGGCTGCGCCGCCCCTGGGACGGGAACCTTGCCGGTCAGCACAGCCCTATTGCTATAGTCCTTTCCGTACATCGCCGTCGTGGAATCTCCGTCTCGTTCGACTTCGGTGCCACTCAGATCTATTCCCGCGAATAAGCCACGCGAACGGGAATAGGTCAGGATCTCCGTATTGAGCTTCCAATCAGTACCAGCTGCGGCGTGGCGTCCTACCGGACCCGCGCTGGCGGAGGCTGATCCGCCGATCTGGAATTTGGAGTTTAGTAGGTGACGCATGCCATCGTCGGTCATGATCATCATCACCAGGGACACGTCCTCGACTCCGATCTGAAGGCCCCAGCTTCCGCCGGTAACGGTGAAGAACTCGGGAGCGCTCCAGGAACCGTTCGGCAGCCTGCAAGTGGCTACGCCCCGGCCATGCTTGCCGCCGAAGATGAAACCGCCCTTGATCATGCTCGGGACCACGGCCACGCACTTGGCTCCCTTAAACACCTCCTCCGGGATGCCTTTGTCGGGAGCGTTCATGATTTCCTGCAAGGTCTTGGCTGCGCTTTCCAAACGGTCCTCAACATCGGTCTTGGTTTGATCGGCCCAGGTGAGGCTTGCCAGGCCGAGGATCACAACCACCAACATCAACTTCTTCATACGAACCACCTTTCGGGCACACAGAATCACTCCCATACAAGATGAGAAAATTCTCGCCGGGTTTGCCAGCGTTCTGCGCGAAATTTTTGCCGCGCGTCACTGCTGGCAGAGATCGAGTAGTGGACCCTACCGATCTCGCGATTGGTTGATGGCCTGCAGGTCGGAGGGCTGGCAACCGTGCCCTTATTTCAGACATCCCCCCAACAGGGAGGTTTCAGTATATGAACAAGGGATCGCTGTTAGCAGTTGTCGTCGCGGTACTGACATTGATGGTTGTCTGCCCAGCGCAGCAGAGCAGCTCGAACCGAAGTATGGCCACCGGGAAAGCATTTATCGACAAGGCGGCTGAGATCAACCTCGGGGAAGTGGAACTGGGAAAGCTGGCCGAGCAGAGGGGAAATAACCAGGCGGTCAAGGACTTCGGAAGACGGATGATCCAGGACCATACGCAGGCCGAACAGGAGCTCCAGCAACTGGCAAAACAGGAGGGAGTCACTCTGCCGGGCCAGCCGGGATCGGAAGCGAACAGCCTCCGCGAGCAACTCTCCAGTGCTTCGGGAGCGCAGTTCGACCACATCTACCTCGAACATATGCTGGCGGGACACAAGGGCGCGATCGCAGCCTTTGAAAATGAGATCGAACACGGCCAGGATCCGGCGGTCAAGGCTTACGCCGAGAAGGTACTGCCGGTCATCCAGGACCATGTTCGCATCGCGGAGGATGTCGCTGGTAAAATGGGTATGGCTGGCAGAGAAGGACTCGAACAGCCGACCAAGGCAATCACCGCGCCCGCTACACCAAGATAATAGCGTTGCCGCCATTGGGACGGTCGCAACCAGCCGGGAGGGATGGTGTCTTCGGCATGCCGGCAGACAAGCTGCCAGTGATGTAACCGAGGTCGGCGGAGTAGAGCGACGCCCAGGTGATGCTCCAGTTGGGATCGGGCAGGTAACGAAACTCCCTAGAGTCGCACGACCGACAATCCCGCGATGCGTTGAAAGTGGCGAAGATTGCTGGTGGCTACACTGTAGTCCAGTTCCAAGGCCGTCACTGCGATCAACAGATCAGAAAGTGGTAGGCGGAGGCCCTTGGCCTGACTTTCGCCGTCGATCTGGCCGGCGCGAAGCGCAATAGTACGTTCACCGAGTGGATGGGCAAAGCCGCAAGCAACTCTTCGATGAACTGCAGCCGCTGGGCTTTGCGCTGTGGTGTATCAGCGCGGCTGGCACCATGGGCTAGTTCTATCAGAGTGATGACGGAGATAGCGATCTCGGTGTTTCCCACTGCGCCAGCGATAGCGGCGAGCATCTGCCGTGCATTCTTCCCCTGGCTCGGCTGCAATCAGCACGCTGGAATCGAGGATCAGTCCCATACTGGCGGTTCCAGCGGTTCCCGATGGCTAGCGATGGCTGCCTCGACGTCCTTGGCGAAGTCAGCGTCCATGACCGCTGCCGAGTCTTCGGGTAGGAGTGCGATGCATTCGGAAATCGAACGGCGAGGCGGAGCCGGGGCATGAATCACCGCCACGGGCAGCCTGCCGCTCTCGATTACGACTTCTGCACCTGCACGCACGCGGGCCAACACCGCAGCGAAATCCCTGGCGGCTTCTGCCTCCGAGATGCGGATCACATAGTCGGCCATGCCGCGATTATACTGTCATTCTTGCTGCGGGCCGGCGTGTTTTAGGGCCAGTGATGAACCGCCAAATTGCGCTTACGGGGCTCCTCCACCAAGCTGGGCCGGTGGAGCAGTTCGGGCAACACAAGGGAGTCTGCAATAACCAATACAGGCTTAAATCGGAGCAAGGATGAAGTCGAACGGTTCCTGGATGGATTCAAGGGGCACCTGTCGAGGGCGACGGCAACCCTCGAGGTCAAGAGTGTAGTCAACGAGGCAGCATTCGCGTATGAGATCGTGCTTAAGAAGCTACACGAGTACCTTTCCACCGACCAAGCCAGGCCCAGCGATTTCATACTGGCCGAAAAATACAAGCTCGCGAAGGAAAAGTTCAGCGAACTAGCATGCGGATCACCCACTTGGGAGCCCGGACATCCATTTCACAAATCGCTGGGAACTGGGGCTGATGAGCTGTATGCACGATGGAAGGAGAGCGATCCCAAAGGGCCGAAGTCGCCCTTCGCTGCCGTTTGTCCGGATCTCGCTCTCTTAGCACCTTACCGGATCGTGTTCGAGTGCAAGTATTTCAACCAGCCAGCAAACCAGGATGCTGTCTCGCAACTCGTGCATGGGCTCTATGAGGCGTTCTTTTATCGCGCGATGCCCACCAAACCACTGGAAACCCGGGGTCTAGCGCACGGGTGGGACTACGAGTACTCGTGCCTTCTTGCATACGACGCCACTGAGAATCGGAGGCTCCGAAGTGCTTGGGATGGGTTGCCGAAGGACACGCGAGACCGTTTTTGGGAAGACGCCAACATTTATGTATTAATCCTACCGGAGCCCAAGCCAGGCAAGTAGATCTCGAGAACGGTCGCATTCGGAAGCGGTTCTTTCAGTGGCCGTCGCCCGACTGAGCTGGCGCTGCCGGTTTCGGCGGCACGAAGCTGCCGATATCGAGCGCGACCTTCCACGCGCCGTCGGGCTGCTTGCGCCAGATGGTGACGTAGCTGCCCTTGCGCACCAGGGGTGTGCCGTCAGGCGACTTGTCGTGGATCTCAAAACTGCCGGTGGTGTAGCCGAGGTCGGCGGAATGTCCGGCGTCGGCGTAGAGCGGCGCCCAGGTAATGCTCCAGTTGGGATCGGCGAAGCCTTTGGCCCAGCCCTCGCGGAAGGGCAGCTTGCCGGTGCGCATAACGCCGGCGGAATAGAAGCGGACGTCTTCGGCGATGTAGCTCATGAAGCCGTCAAGGTTCTTGGCGACGCCGGTCTTGGCAAAATCACGGTCCACCTGGAGCAGGGCCGCCGTAGCCGCATCGGCGGGGTCTTCCCGGGGAGTTCGCGACTTGGGGTGGGACTTCTGCGCTTCGGCCAGCGCCGAAGCTATCGCCAGCACCACCACGACGGCCAGCAGTTTTCTCATGCGCTCGTTTCCCATCCTCTCAGCGGATGTTACCCGTTGCCGCGCCCGCGGCAAATTGACAGCGGCGATTCCGGCGCGCTAAGTTCGCGGTGGAGGGAAACGCCTCATGCCTCAGCAGTTCATCACCCTGACCACCGATTTTGGCGTCAGCGACCATTATGTGGGCGCGATGAAGGGCGTAGTGTACGGCATCAATCCTTCCGCGCGGGTGGTGGACATCTCGCATGCTATCTCGTCCTACGATCTGCTGGACGGCGCGCTCGCCATCGCCCAGGCCTACAGCTATTTCCCCGCGGACACCATCCACGTGGTGGTGGTGGACCCGGGCGTGGGATCGGCGCGTCGGCCCATCCTGGCTCGCACGGAAAAATATTTTTTTGTGGCCCCCGACAACGGCGTGCTGTCGCTGGCGCTGGAGCGCGAGCAGCGGGTGCATGTGCACGAGATCAGCTCCGACCATTACTTCCAGCAGCCGGTGAGCGGGACCTTCCACGGCCGGGATATCTTCGCGGCGGTGGCGGCGTGGCTGAGCAAGGGCGTGGAGTTCTCGAACTTCGGCAATGAGATCAGTGACTATGTGCGCTTCCGGATGCCGAAGCCGACACGCATGGAGAGCGGCCAAATCCAGGGTGTGGTTTTGAAAGTGGACAAATTCGGGAACGTGGTCACGAACATCACCCCGCAGGACGTTCCGCAACTGTTTGCTGCGGAGCCGCCGCAGTTCAAGATTCTGGTCAGCAAGCACGAAATCACCAGCCTGAAGAGCGCTTACGCCGAAGGCGCTCCGGGAGAGGTCTTCGGAATCTTGGGCAGCATGGGATTTCTGGAGCTTTCGACCAATCGTGGCTCGGCCGCTCGTGCGCTGGAAGTGGGTAAGGGGACGGAAGTAGTGGTAAGTGGGAAGTGGTAAGTGGAGCGGAGGCTTTTCGCTATTGGCTCTTAAGAGCCGATTTCCTCACGGATTCTTCGCTTTGATGCGCGCATAGCGGTCCATCTGGGCGGTCCACTTCAGATAGCGCAGCATCTCGGAGCGCTCTCTCCACATGAATCCCCAGAACTCCAGGAAGCCGACCTGGCTCATCTTGACGCCGCAGTAGGTCTCGATGCGCCAGCGCAGATAAGGACTGCGCCAGGGCGCAAACCGGTGGCCGCGCGTCGCCTTCC
Source organism: uncultured Acidobacteriota bacterium (assembly GCA_963808725.1). Taxonomy (GTDB): domain Bacteria; phylum Acidobacteriota; class Terriglobia; order Terriglobales; family Acidobacteriaceae; genus JAHFUA01. The sequence continues at coordinate 400,581 of CAWEGO010000002.1, forward strand.
AGAGCAGGCGGAGGATCTGCCACATGACGGAATGAGTATAGCGTCAGGCTTGCTTTTGGCTCTTGGCTTTCTGACCTAGAGCAGTTTCATAGTGGATGTACCACATTTGCTGTCATGCTGAGCGAGTGCGGGCCGCTTTTGCCCGCACGAGTCGAAGCACCCCTACCGGAACGATATTTTTTCAAATAGGGGTCCTTCGACTCGCGCGCCAAAGCTTGCCCTGAGCGAAGACGAAGAGTCAGGCGCGCTCGCTCAGGATGACAGCCTAGAACCCTGGGGTTGCGTAACAACAGCCAAAAGGTAAGAGCCAATAGCCAAGAGCCAAAAGCGCTTCTAGATGTCGTATTTCTTGGCGAGATGGCGGAAGGAGCGGTAAGACAGCCGCAGCAGTTCCGCGGCGCGGGTCTGGACCCCTCCGGACTGGCGCAGCGCGGTCTGCAGCATGGAGCGCTCGAGATCGGCAACATAGCGTTCCATATCGAGGCCTTCGGTGGGGATGGGGATGGAACCATTGCCGGATACGGCGGCAACGCGGATCTTGGAGCGTTCCGCCGGAAGCTCGACGTTCAGCTCGTCGCTGGACTCCATCGCTACGGCACGCTCGATCGTGTTCTCGAGCTGGCGCACGTTGCCCGGCCAGTCGTATCCCTGGAGTTCGTGCAGCGACGGCGGGGCCATCCGCACAATGCTCTTCCCCGAAGCGACAACGTACTTCTTGAGGAAGTGGTTGGCCAGCAGGGGAATGTCCTCGCGGCGCTCGCGCAAGGGCGGCACTTCGATGGGGATCACGCTGATGCGGTAATAGAGGTCCTCGCGGAAAGCCCCGTCGGCGACCATGCGGTCGAGGTCATTGTTGGTGGCGGCGATGAGGCGGACGTCGATGGCGATTTCGGCGGTGCCGCCGACTGGACGGATCACGCGCTCCTGCAACACCCGCAGCAGCTTCACCTGCATGGCCAGGCTCATCTCGCTGATCTCATCCAGGAAGACGGTGCCGCCGCTCGCGACCTCGAACAATCCGGCCTTGTTCTGGGTGGCCCCGGTGAAAGCGCCTTTGACGTAGCCGAATAGCTCGCTTTCGAGCAGGGTTTCCGGAAATGCGCCGCAGTTGACGGAAACGAAGGGTTCGGCGGCCCGCGGCGAGCAGGCGTGGATGGCGCGGGCCACCAGTTCCTTGCCGGTACCGCTTTCCCCCTGGATGACGACGGTGCTGGCGCTGGAGGCCACGGTGCGGATGGTCTGCTTCAGCTTGCCCATGGCCGAGCTGGCGCCCACGATGTTGTCCAGCGAATTGCGGATCCCGGCATCGCGCTTGAAGGCGAAGTTCTGGCGCCGCAATTCCACCGATTCCAGCGCGCGGTTGATGGCGACCACGACCTCTTCGATCAGGTGCGGCCCTTTGTGAATGTAATCGAAGGCTCCCGCCTTCACCGCCTGCACCGCGGCCTCGTAGTCCTCGATGGCGGTGATCAGGATGACGGCGGTCTCGGGCGAAACCCGGCGGGCATGGCGCAGCACCTCGATGCCGTCGGTTTGCGGCATCTTGATGTCGCTGACCACTACGTCGTAGATGTTGGAATCGAGTTTGCGCTTGGCTTCCGAGCCGGCGGTCACGGTCTCGACCCGGTGGTTCTCCTTGCGCAAAGCGATCTCCAGCACGCCACAGATGGCGCGCATGTCGTCGCAGACCAGGATACTAGCCATGCTTCACCCCGCTCGGGGTTCCCGACACGCCCAAGGTTGGTGTCTCGTGATGATTGGTGTTGGCAGCGGCAGTCCGCGCCAGTTCGAGTGGGCGGCGCGGCGGCGGTTCCGAGCGTTTCAGTTCGATGGAGAACTCGATTCCTTCCCCCACCGCGGAGTGGACGGAGACGCGGGCATCGTGCGCCTGCAGAGTCTGGTACACGATGGCCAGGCCCAGGCCGGTGCCGCCATTCAATTCCGGCTGGAACGGTTCAAAGACTTTCTCGACTTGCTGCGGGGTCAGGCCCTGTCCGGTGTCGGCAAAGCAGATGTGCCAGTAATCCTGCGCTCGGGTGAGGCTGACCGCCAGTTGCCCTCCATCAGGCATGGCGCGGACGGCGTGGTCGGCGAGGATGGCAAACACCTGCTTGATGCGGTCACGGTCGGCGAGCGCCCAGGCGGATTCGACCGCGAAGCCCCGCACCATCTCAACCGGCGGCTGGCTGGGGTTACGCTCAAGCGCCGCCAGGGTATCGTCGAGCAGCGGGACCAGGTCGATCACCGCCATCTTGTAGCTCTTCTCGCGAGCGTACAGGAGGAAGTCGGTGATGATCGCGTTCAAGCGGTCGGACTCGCGCAGCACGATCTCCACCAGCGCTTTTTGGTCCGCGTTCAACTCGGAGATTCCGGCCAGCACCTGGACAGAGCCGGCGATGGAAGTCAGCGGGTTGCGAATCTCGTGCGCGATGCCGCCGGCCATGCGGCCGATGGCGGCCAGGCGGTCGCGCATGCGCACCTCGCGCTCCAGGCGGCGAATCTCGGTGAGGTCGGCGAAGGCGTACACGTATCCGGTCAAACCATGCTCCGGGACCGTCAGCTCCGAAGCCGTGATTCCGAAGGTCTTTTCCAGGCCGCTGGGAGTGAGGCAACGGACCTCGGTGCGCACGAAGTGGGGCCCAATGGCGGGCAGCCGGTCGAGAAAGAACTCCGCAACCGGCTTGCCGAACACGGCCGCCGCGGAGGTCTCCAGCAGTCTTTCGCCGGCCGGGTTCAGCATGGTGATGTGTCCCTCCAGGTCGGTGGTGATCAGGCCGCCGCTCATGGAGTCGATGACGTTCTTGTGCAGCGCTTGCAGGTTCTCCAGGGCACCGCTTTTGTCCTGCAGCTCGACGTGAACCTGGCGCAGCCGGGCGGCCATTTTGCTGGCCAGGTAGGCCACCGCCAGGTAAGCGATCAGGTTGATGAAGATGACGAGCTGCAGAGACTTGGGATCGGCGCGGGTGGTGGAGTACGACCGGATCAGGTCGAAATAGGAAAGCTCAAGAATGGCGCCGAAGAAGATGAACGACAGCAACGCGCTCAAGAAGGCCCACGTCCGCGACAGCAGGATGGAGGCCATGATGATGATGAGCGGGTTGAGGAAGTTGAAGGAGGTGTCGATACCGCCGGTCAGGTAGATGACAACGTTGGCGAACACCAGGTCGGTCACCACCTGCAAGCGGGCCTGCGTCCCCTGCTCGCGCCAGAGCGGGAGCAGCAGCACGTAGAAGAGCGAGATCGTGTACCAGAGCGCGATGACGCTGATGAACGTGCGCTCGGGCACGGCGGTCGCCGTGAGCCGGATGATCGTCAGCTCGATGGCCAGCAGGAAGGTGATGACGATGATGCGCACCTTCGAGAGCCACGCCAGCCAGGTCCGTTCCTTGAATTCGCTATGCATCGACAGCAGCCGGAGCGGTTCCGCCGCCCGGCCGTTTCCTCCTCATCCGCAACTGCGCGCGGCAGAACCTGGGAGTTCCGGCCGCCCGCCGGTTAACTGCCGCCCGAGAGTTTGGCGATCATGCTGAACAGCGGCATGTACAGCGAAATGACGATGCCGCCCACGGCCACGCCCAGGAAGGCAATCATGATCGGCTCCAGCAGCGTCAGCAGATCCTTGGTGGACGCGTCCACTTCGTCCTCGTAGAAGTCGGCGATCTTTTGCAGCATGGCATCCATGGCGCCCGTGGCCTCGCCCACGCCGATCATCTGCGTCACCATGTTGGGGAAGACGCCGCTCTCTTTCAGGGGATCGACGATGGTGCGGCCTTCCTCGATGGACTTGCGCACCTTCATCAGGGCCTGCTCCAGCACGGCGTTGCCGGAGGTGCGGGCGGTGATCGCCAGACCTTCCAGAATGGGCACGCCGGAGGTGATCAGGGTTCCCATGGTGCGGGTGAAACGCGCCACCGCGATCTTGCGCAGCAGCATGCCGACCACCGGCAGGTTGAGCATCATCCGGTCGAAGAACAGGCGCCCGCTCGGATATTTGCGCAGTTGGCGGATCACGAAGAACAGCGCCACCACGCCTCCCAGGGCGACCCACCAGAAGGTGCCGACGATTTCGCTCAGCTTCATCACGATGCGGGTGGGCAGCGGCAGGGCGACGCCCAAGCCGACAAACAGGTTGGCGAAGATGGGTACCACGAACTTGAGCAGCCCGGCCACGATGAGCACGGCGATGCTAATCACCGAGCAGGGGTAGATGAGCGCCGAGCGCACGGCGGACTTCAGCTTCACCGCCTTTTCCACGTAGGTGGCGAGCCGCTGCAGAATGGTGTCGAGAATGCCACCCGTCTCGCCCGCCTCGATCATGTTGGTGGTGAGGTCGTCGAAAACCTTGGGATACTGGCGCATGGCATTGGCCAGAGTGGCTCCGCCTTCGATCGAGGTGCGCACGCCGGTCAGGGTTTTCTGAAAGGTCATGTTTTCCTGATTGGCGGCGAGGATCTCCAGGCATTGCACCAGCGGCAGGCCGGCGTCGATCATGACCGAGAACTGCCGGAAAAAGATCGCCAGATCCTTGGTGGGCACCTTGCCGCGGCCCAAGGTGGGAAGAGCGAACTCCTTGCCCTTCTCCTTGATGGTGGTGGGGTTGATGCGCTCGCGGCGCAGCGCCATGGTTAAGGACTGCTTGTTCTCGGCGATGCGCTCCCCGTTGATTTTGGTGCCAGCGGCGTTAGTGCCGCTGTAAGTGAAAACCGGCATTGGGGTCCTCCGCTTACTCGATTGGCCGGCAGCCGCACTTATGCCCTCGCCGGCCTCAGGGGCTCTACTTCCTGGTTACGGTGGAACCGCGAGCTGCGCTCACGGCCCCGCGATTGATCATGTCCTGCAACTCATCCTGCATCGACGAACGCTGCATGGCGGTTTCCAGCGTGATCTGTCTCTGGAAATACAGCGTCGCCAAGGATTGATTGAAGGTCTGCATCCCGAACTTGTCCTGGCCGGACTGCATGGCGGAATAGATTTGATGGATCTTGTCTTCGCGGATCAGGTTCCGCACCGCCGCATTCGGCACCATGATCTCCATCGACATCACCCGCCCGTTGCCACCGATCTTGGGCAACAGCGTCTGGCACAGGATGCCCTCCAGGACCATGGAAAGCTGGGCCCGGATCTGCGGCTGCTGGTGGGCTGGAAACACGTCGATGATGCGGTTAATGGTGGAAGCAGCGGTATTGGTGTGCAAGGTTGCGAAGGTGAGGTGTCCGGTCTCGGCGATGCGCAGGGCCGATTCGATGGTCTCCAGGTCGCGCATTTCGCCGATCAGCACCACGTCGGGGTCCTCGCGGAGCGCGGCGCGCAGGGCCGCGCCAAAGGACTTGGTGTCGGAGTTCACCTCGCGCTGGTTCACGATGCAACTCTTGTGGTTGTGCACGAACTCAATCGGGTCTTCGATGGTGATGATGTGCTCGTGCCGCTCGCTGTTGATCTTGTCGAGCATAGAGGCCAGCGTGGTGGACTTGCCGGAGCCGGTGGGACCGGTCACCAGGATGAGGCCGCGCGGCTTTTCGCAAAGCTTGGCCACGATAGGTGGCAGGCCCAGCTCCTTGAATCCCTTCACCTCGAAGGGGATCACGCGGAAAACAGCGCCCACCGCGCCGCGCTGGTTGAAGCAGTTGCCGCGGAAGCGGGCCAGTCCTTTGAGGCCAAAAGAGAAGTCGAGCTCCAGCGACTCCTCGAAGCGCTGCTTCTGGGCGTCGGTGAGGACGCTGTAGGCCAGTTGCTTGGTCTCGGCCGCGGTCAGCGGCGGCAGATCGAGAGGCGTGAGATGGCCGTGCACCCGGATCTGGGGCGGCGAATTGGTGGTGATGTGCAGGTCGCTGCCCGACATTTCTAACATTTTCTTCAACAGCTCACTGAGAGTGACTGCCATAGTTTCCTCGTCTCCCTATTAGTGGACGGTCTCGCGCGCCACCTCTTCCAGGGTGGTAGCGCCGTCCATTACCTTGGTCAGACCGCTGCGCCGCAGGGTGATCATGCCGTGCTCGATGGCTTTCTTCTTCAGCTCCACCGCCGAAGCTCCGACCAGAACCAGCTCGCGGATGTCGTCGTCGATCTCCATTACTTCGTAAAGGCCGGTGCGTCCCTTGTAGCCAGTGCTGTTGCAGACCACGCAGCCTCGTCCTTTGTGGATCTTCACCGTCTTGGCCTCCTGCTGCGAAAAACCGGATTCCAGCAGGGTCTGGTACGGAACGTCGATCACCTCAGTGCATTCCCGGCAGATGCGGCGCACCAGGCGCTGGGCCACGATCATGTGCACGGAGGTAGCCACCAGAAAGGGCTCGATGCCCATGTTCATGAGGCGGCTGATGGTCTCCGGGGCGCCGTTGGTGTGGAGCGTGGAGAGCACCAGGTGGCCGGTAAGCGCGGCCTTGATGGCGATCTCCGCCGTCTCGAAATCGCGAATCTCGCCCACCAGGATGATGTTGGGGTCCTGGCGCAGGAAAGAGCGCAGGGCGGCGGCGAAGTTCAGCCCAATCTGCTCCTTCACTTGCACCTGGTTGACGCCGGGAATCTGGAACTCGACCGGATCCTCGGCGGTCATGATGTTGGTCTCCGGCGTGTTCAGCCGCGCGATGGCGGAGTAGAGCGTGTTGGTCTTGCCCGAGCCCGTGGGGCCGGTGACCAGCACCATGCCGTAGGGCTTCAGGATGGCTTTCTCGAACTTGACCAGCGACTCGGGCTCGAAGCCGAGCTGGGTCATGTCCAGCCGCAGGTTGTCCTTGTCGAGCAGCCGGAGAACGATTTTCTCTCCCCAGATGGTGGGCAGGGTGCTGACGCGGTAGTCGAGGGTCTTGCGCTTGCCCGCCAGATTCACCTTGAGCATGATGCGGCCATCCTGCGGCAGCCGCTTCTCGCTGATGTCAAGCTTGGACATGATCTTGATGCGCGAGATGATGGCGTCCTTCAGCTTCAGCGGCGGGCTCATGATGGTTTGCAGGATGCCATCCACGCGGAAGCGCACCCGGTATTCCTTCTCGTAGGGCTCGATGTGGATGTCGCTAGCAGCACGCTTCACCGCGTCGGTGAGGATCAGGTTCACCAGCTTGACGATGGGCGCTTCCTCAGCGGCCCTCTCCAGTTCGCTGGCGGAAAATTCGTCCTCATCGCCCGCCTGCAGCTCGATGTCGGCGTCGCTCTCGCCGATGTCCGCCATCACCTTTTCCAGGTCTTCTTCGTGGGTGTCGCCGTAGGCCTTGTCGATGCCCTGAAGAATCGCCGCTTCCGAAGCCACCACCGGCTCGATGTTGAAGCCGGTCATGAACTTGATGTCGTCCATGGCAAACACATTGGTGGGGTCCACCATGGCGATGGTGAGCGAGGCGCCCACCCGGCTGAGGGGCAGGATCTGGTAGCGGCGCGCCGTCTCCGGCGGAATCAGCTTCACCACCGAGGGGTCAATGTCGAAATACGAGAGATTGATGGCGGGAACGCCGTACTGCCGCGAGAGGAAATTGGTGACGTCTTCATCGGAAACGTAGCCCAGCTTCACCAGCACGGAACCCAGGCGGGAGCCATTACGCTTCTGCTCCGTCAACGCCTTGTCGAGTTGTTCCTGCGAGATGACCTTCTCTTTGACCAGAAGATCACCGAGCCGCTGCGACATTGCCGCTTCCCATATCGCTGCCGACACACACTGGCAGCTCAGCAACCAGGACCAGCCAAGCGGAGAACAGCCGGGTTGCGCTCGTCCCCTGGGTTGCTGACAGAAATTGTCATTTAAGTTTAGGTCATTGAATATGAACTAGTTAGACCCGTTCGGGCATGTACCTTGGGTACGTATTCATGGACCTTATCGAGCATTGACAAAAGTTGTCAACGTATCCAGCCAACCATTCCCGCAGTCCGCTAAACTGGATTGGATGGGTGCCGATTCGGGGCGAGCGGCGAGCCTGCGGGCTTACTACCAGGCATTGATGGCGGCATGGGGGCCGCAGGACTGGTGGCCGGCCTACGCTCGCTTCGAGGTCATCGTGGGCGCTTTCCTGACCCAAAACACTGCCTGGACGAACGTGGAACGGGCCTTGCGCCGGCTGCGCGATGAGGGCACGCTCAACTGCGACGGGATCCGCCGGACGCCCTTGCCCAGGCTGGCAAGGATGATCCGATCCTCGGGATACTTCCGCCAGAAAGCTCAGCGCCTGAAGAATTTCGTTCGCTATCTCGACGCGGGTTATGGCGGTTCGCTGGAGCGGATGTTCGCACAACCGACCGAGAAGCTGCGGGAAGAATTGCTGGCGCTCAACGGCGTAGGCCCGGAAACCGCCGACTCCATCCTGCTCTATGCTGGCGGACACCCGGTTTTCGTCGTGGACGCGTACACCCGGCGCATCCTCGAGCGCCACGGATTGATCACCGCCAAGGCGCGGTACGAAGACATACGCCAACTGGTGCAGCAGGCCTTTCATCAGGATATTCCGGCGCGGTGGGATCAGCCGCCAGCCGCGCCGCTCGCCGGACGACGGCGGCACAAGTTCGCCATCCGGCGCGCCTCCGCGGCCGCCCGCGCCTTCGACGAATTCCACGCCCTGCTGGTGCAGACAGCCAAACGCCATTGTCTGAAGGCCGAAGCCCACTGCGCAGGGTGTCCGCTGGAACGGTTCTTGAAGAGGTGAGCCCTGGACCTGCGGCGACAGAATCCCTAACGCTTCGCGACCTGGCCCGCGCCTCTGCCACGGGTTGCGACCGCCGCTGAGCGTGCTCGCACCACGAACATCAGCGCCACGCCCGCGACGATCGAAAGCAGGCTTACCACCTGGGCGTTGGTGAGCACTCCAAAGAAGGAACGCGGGTTGATGCGGATGAACTCCACCAGGAACCGCGCCAAACCGGTGAGGACCAAGTACTCGGCCAGAACTTCGCCCGCCGGCGCCCTAGCGAGCAGACGCTGAGTGCCACGCCGCCAGAGGAACCAGGCGATTAGCCCGCCTACAATGAACTCATAGATCGGTGTGGGGTGGACGCGCACGATCACATGCGTGGTCAGGCCCACGGTGGTGCCGTAGCTGGGCTCGAGGCTGCCGTGGATCAGGCAGATGAAGTGGTGCACGCGGCACCCAGCTTCCAGCGGAGGGAACGCCATCCCCCAGGGAAGGTTGGTGGCGATGCCATAATCGCCATCGCCGGAGAGCAAACATCCCAGGCGCCCGATGGCGTAACCCAGTGCCGCGGCGGGGCTGCACGCGTCCAGAAAGGCCAGGATCGGAACACGATAATGGTGCGCCAGCCAGAACAGGACCGCGAGACCTCCCAGCAACCCTCCGAACCATGCGAAGCCATAACTGGAGAAGAACTGGCGGATGGGATCGGCGAAGAACTCTGAAGGGCTCTCCAGCAGATGGTACAACTTCGATCCCACCAGACCGGCGACTACGAGCAGCAGGATGATGTTGAGCGGGTCACCCGGCATCCGGCGGCGGCGTAAATCCGCGCTCAACACAAAATACGCGAAAAAAAAGGCGAGCCAGACCATCAACCCGTAAGTGCCTAGCCGCAACGGACCGACTTGGATGAAGGGGAACACGTAGGCTCCTTTCATCAGTATAAAGAAGCCGCAAAGGCGCGGTGGAAATGAAAACCGCCGAGGACGCGAGGACGCGAAGGAATCTAGCCAGAATCCCTCAGCGTCCTCTATGTCTCTGTGGTTTTAATCTCTTAATGTTCGTCGGCACGAGGCTCGCTGCTGCCGCGAATGGCATATCCCGCCGGAGTGATCAGCAGGCGCGGCAAGGTTCCGTCTTTGCGACGGAAGCGCGCCAGATCGCCGAGGGAATGGAGCTGCATTTGCGCCCGCAGAAATCCCTCGGCGGGCAGGTCAGTGAACTCCAGCAGGTCGGGAGGGAAAAATTTAGATTGCGCGGCCAGCACCAACTCCCGCTCGCTGCGGAAGTCGTCGTGCAGGGTGGGATCGAGCACCACGGCCCAGTACACATCCCACTCCACCGGCTCATCGGTCGCGGGTAGACCGCTCAGCACGCAGTTGTGGTCGTAGTCGGGCCAGCCGGGGGCACGGTGCTGGCTGCCGGGAAAGACGACGTACAGGTTGCGGCGCCGATCGCGCGGCTTGGAGTCCTCGGCGCGCACCCCGAGCAGCCAGGGGCCGACGCGCAGTTGCGATCTCTGGTTTCCAGATTCCGCCACCCGGAAGGGAACAGCCTCACCCTGGTAGTAGGCGGAGTCGATCTGGATGCGGCCGGTGTCAGGTCCGGCAGCGTACACGAGGGCCGCTAGCAGCAACCCGCAGGCCATGTACTTCCAGTGCATCGGCAGCAGGCGCAAACCAACCTCCTCCCGGGGCCGTCATTATGGCCGACTCCGGCTGCCATCCCAAGCAAATTGCTAGGTAGTCCGCATCCAGAAGGACGAGCCCAGACCGCTCCGGTCGGCCAACCGCACCGGCTGGACGTTCGTGGCGGCTTCGGGGGCAAAGCCTGGATCGCGCCACAACGGCGCCAACACGGCGCTCAGTTGCGGGTCGCGGCCGATGAAGGCGCTGGGCAACGCGATGCGAAAGCGCAACGTTTGGCCCAGCAGCATGGCCGCCAGCAGGTATTGTTCGGAGTAATAACGGTCGCGCCATACCGGCGGATAGTCGTAGGGAAGAAAAATGTCGTGCAGGTGCACGAGAACTCCCGGCTGCAGGCGCGGCAGCACGTCGAGGAAGAGCACCGTCACGTCGGAGTTGGTAAAAACGCGGTGCGAGCTGTCGATGAACAGGATGTCCCCGGGCGCCAACTGGTCGAAGACTTCCAGCTCGACGCTCTCCAGCGGTTGGCGGATGACTCTTGCGCAGAGCGAGTCGATCTCCGCCCGCGGTTGGGGATCGATGGAGATGATGCGGGTGCGCAGTTGGTGGTCGCGGACCGCACGCCCCGCCACGCGCGTGGAGACGCCGGAACCTACCTCAAGGTAGTGCTGCGGATGGTTAAGCGCCACCAGGCAGTAGAGGCTGGCAAGGTCGAAAGGCGACAGCCACCCGTTCACCCAGGAGGGTTCGAGCGGCGCCGTTGGCTGGGTGGGGATCTTCAGCAGCGATTCCCTGAATTCCCAGAATTTCTCCAGCGTAGCCTGGTAACCCGTGCGGTCCTTGGCGATCAGGTCAAAGAGCTTGGGATGCGGCGGTTTGCCGTATCCATAGCGCGCCGATGGCGTGACCCGATAATCGATAAACACGAGCTGCTGGCGCTTCAACACCCGTCCGAAGTGATAGAGGAAGTAAAGCTCCGGGCGGTGGCGCACGAAGTCTTTCAGCCAGTTACGGATTGGTCTCGCCATGGGAAATGCTGCGCCGAATGCCAGTGAACGCCTGAACGGAAGCGCCATTATCACACATCGGATTCACCGGGCCTGGCGGGTGAGTGTCGCGCGATATCCACAATCGCGCGCATTGGCGGCCCAACAGGCTTTCATTTACAGTGGCAAGAATGCGCGCGATCCTGCAACACCGGCCGCTGCGGCTGGTTTTCGTCGCTAACACCGTGTCCATGGTGGGCAGCGGCATGAACATGGCCGCAGTGATCTGGTACATCCTTCAGGCCACGCATTCGGAAGTCGCGCTGGGCACCCTGCTGGTCCTCCAAACGTTGCCGGCGATGCTGATCATGCCGGTAAGCGGCGTCATCATTGACCGCGAAGACCGGAGACGGCTGTTGATGGGGCTGGACGCGGCGCGCGCGGCAGTGATCCTCATCGTGGCCGTTCTCGCGCTCCGGCACCAAGCGCAGCTCTGGCAGGTTTATGCCATGGCGATGCTGGTGGCCAGCGGCTTCTGGATGTTCTGGCCGACCATCAATGCGCTCATCCAGGAACTAACGCCGGAGCGCCAGTTCGTCGCCTCTAACACCTTCCTGCTCGCGGCGGTGCAGGCGGGCTGGCTGATGGCGGGCGCGCTCGTGGGATTTGTGTACAACCACATCGGCCTGGGCGGCGTGCTGCTGATCGACGTCGGGTCTTACATCGTGTCGTTCGTCTGTTATCTCGCAGTCAGGAAAGGCCGCGTAGTGGTGCGTCCGGCGGATGCGGCGGCGCTGCCCGAGGGCGCGGTGGCGCGCTTCACGCACGAATTGCACGAAGGCATTGCCCACCTGCGGGGCAAGCCGCACCTGGTGATGCTCGGCATCAGCTACGCCTGCTTCCTCGGCGCCATGCTGGCGCAAGGTGTAGTGACCGCGCCGCTGAGCGACCGCATCCTGAAGGCGGGAGCCGTCGGCTACGGCTGGCTGAATGCCGGATGGGCGGTGGGCGCGTTCGCCAGCGCGTTCTATGCGCCGGCTGCGATTCGTGCGCTGGGCAAGCGGCCGTCGGTGAGTGTTTCGTTCTCGCTCCTGGCGCTCAGTCTGGTAGCGCTGCCATTTTCACGCTGGCTGGCCATGGCCGTGATGCTCTATGCGGTTATGGGCTCAGGCCGCGGCGTCGGCGGCGTGGCCATCAACAGCAGCATCATGGAATTGGTCCCGCCTCACTTCATGGGACGGGTGCAGAACACGTTCATGTTCTTCGGCACGGCTCTGCAACTAGGGCTGGGATTCATGGTGGGTCTGGTGTCACATCGCGTGGGACTGCTGTGGGGCTTCGTCATGATCGCCGGGGTGTATTTGCTCTCCGCGGCGAGCGCGCTGTGGCCGGTGCGAGCCTCGGCACCGCTGAAGTCCATGGCCGAAACCACGGCCGACTGAACCTTTCTGATATCCTTTTTCTTTTCAAACGGACCTTAGAGCAGTTTCATAGTGAATGTATTTACCCATCCCGTTTGTCATGCTGAGCGAGTGCGGGCCGTTTTTGCCCGCACGAGTCGAAGCACCCCTACTCCGGCAACGTCTTTCAAATAGGGGTCCTTCGACTCGCGCGCCAAAGTCGAGCGCGCTCGCTCAGGATGACAGTGCTGGAAGGGTATACCAACCGCGAAGCCGCTCTAGCTAAGGATCTTCGATGTCTCAAAGCATGGAAGGACGCACTGCCGTGGTCTTTGGTGTGGCCAACAAGCGCAGCATCGCCTGGGCCATCGCACAGCGCCTGCAGCAGGCGGGCGCACGGCTGGTAATCACCTACCAGAACCAGCGGCTGGAGCAGGATGCCAAAGAGCTGATCGCGGCGCTGCCGGGCGCCGAAGCGTTCATGTGCGATGTGTCTTCCGACGAGCAGATCGATCAGCTATTCACCCAGCTCAAGTCGCGTTACGGGAAGCTGCACACGCTGGTGCACAGCATCGCGTTTGCTCCCGCCGATGAGCTCAAGGGAGAATTTCTCGCCACCACGCGCGAAGGCTTCCGCATCGCGCACGATGTGAGTGTCTATTCGCTGATCGCGCTGGCGCGCGCCGCCGCGCCGCTGATGGAGGATGGCGGCTCCATCCTCACGCTTACCTATTACGGTTCGACTAAAGTCGTGCCTCACTACAACGTGATGGGCGTCGCCAAAGCCGCGCTGGAAGCCTCGGTCCGCTACCTGGCGCACGATCTGGGCCCGCGGCGCATCCGCGTCAACGCGATTTCGGCAGGACCGGTGAAGACGCTGGCCGCGCGCGGCATTTCCGGCTTCGGCGACATGCTTAAAGCGCACGCCGAGCGAGCGCCGCTCAAGCGCAATGTCGACGTGAACGAAGTGGCGGAGACCGCAGTTTTCCTGGCCTCCGACGGAGGCGCCGGCATCACCGGCGAAGTCATCTTCGTGGATTGTGGCTACAACATCATGGGATTCTGAACAAGATGGATTTTGTCATCGAACCCATGGCGCCCGAGGATTGGGAGCAGGTACGTGCGATCTACGAAGAAGGGATCCGTGCCGGGAACGCGACTTTTGAGACATCAGCTCCAGGCTGGGAACAGTGGGACAGGGCGCATCTGCCTTTCTGCCGGCTCGTGGCCCGCAGCCGCGGTGCCGTGGTCGGATGGGCAGCTCTGAGCCCGGTATCCGCACGAAAAGCCTATGCTGGAGTCGCCGAAACCAGCATTTACGTTTCCCAGAGCGCGCAGGCAAAAGGCGTCGGCACGGCGTTGCAGCAGGAGTTGATCCGCCAGTCGGAAGCGCATGGCATCTGGACGCTGCAAGGGGTTGTGTTTCCGGAGAACACTGCCAGCCTCGCGCTCCTGAAGAGGTCCGGGTTCCGCGAAGTGGGCCGCCGCGAACGCATCAGCCAACTCGACGGCCGCTGGCGCGATACCATCCTGCTCGAGCGCCGCAGCCCGGTCGTAGGAAAGGATTAGCCACGGATTTGCACGGATGACCACGGATAATTCCTTTTGAAATTGCTTGTCTTTGATCCGTACCAATCCGGGTTAATCCGTGGCGATTTTGATTTTCCTCTCGTTCTCGCCCAGGCGCTCGATCGTGATCTCCACGTCACGCTCGCGCAGGAATCGCGCAAACTTTTCGCCCCACTCGATCAGCACCACGCTGTTGTCGTCGAAGAGGTCGTCGAGGCCAAGCGTGTCCAGCTCGCGTTGCGTGTCCACCCGGTAGAGATCGACGTGATACACGTTCACGCCCGGTCCACGGTATTCGTGAATCAGAGTGAAGGTAGGGCTGGTCACGTTCTCTTGCGACGCCGCCCGAAAGCCCTCGGCGATTCCTTTGATTAGAGTGGTCTTCCCTGCCCCGAGAGCTCCGCGCAGCACCACCAGCCTGGGCGGAGTCAACTCGGGCGCAAGACGCCGACCCAGCTCGGTGGTCTCTTCGGCGGAGTGGGTTTGGAACTCCTTCATGAGCACGCGGGCGAGGGCAACTCGTTCAGCCACACATATTTTTCGCGTGCGGATGCCTGGACACGGCGGATGGCCTCGGGCAGCGCCGCCAGCAGGTCGGTAGCCGTCAACGAGAGCTCGCCTTGCTGCTCGCAAGCCACATCGCCGGCCAAGCCGTGCAGGTAAACGGCGGTGACAATCGTCTCCCAAGCGGGCGATTCTCCACTCGCGGGTTTCCCATGTAGGCCCTGCGCCCAGAATCCGGCGGTCATGCCCGTAAGGATGTCTCCCATTCCGCCGGTCGCCATGCCGGGATTGCCGCTGTGGTTAACCCACAGCCTCCCATCCGGCAGCGCGGTCAGCGTACGATGTCCCTTGAGCACCAGCACGAGCTTGTGCTCTTGCGCGAATTTGCGGGCGATCCCGATGCGATCTTTCTCGACATCGGCGACCGTTCCGCCGATCAGCCGCGCCATCTCGCCGGGATGCGGCGTCAGCACCAGCGGGTGCGCCGAGCCGTCCAGTCTCTCCGCCGCGCCCTGGAAAGCGTTCAGGCCGTCGGCGTCGACCACCATCGGCACGCGAAATTTTTCCACCAACGTGCGGACGAATTCGGTGGTCTCAGCGTGACGCCCGATGCCGGGGCCGAGAGCGATCAACGACTTGCCTTGAATGAGCGCATCCATGCGGCCATACTCGAGAGCACGCCGGGAGATTGTCCCGGTTTCGGTCTCTTCGAGCGGCTCCGTCATCAGTTCGGGTCTGAAGGCGGCGACGGTCGCCAGCACCGAGCGCGGGCACGCCACCGTAACCAACCCCGCTCCCGCACGCAGTGCGGCCATGCCGGCCATCGCGGCAGCGCCTGCCTTGCCCAGCGAACCGCCGACAACCAGCACGTGTCCGAAGATGCCTTTGTTGGCCTCGGGATCGCGCGGCGCAAGCAGGCTCGCCATCTCGCGCCAAGTGGGAACTTCCAGACCGAGGTTGGACACGATCGCCTCTTCGGGAGAGCCGATGGGCGCCACCATGACCGGACCGCGAACCCCGCTGCTGAACAGGTGCGCCGGCTTGGGCGCGGTGAAGGTCACCGTGGCGCGGGCAGGGACGATTGGACTGCCCGCATCCCGGCGCGGCCGCATGTCGTCGGAATCCAGGCCGGAAGGAATGTCGATGGCCACAATAGGAGAGTCAGCCTTCGCGAAGGCCTCGATCGCATCCGCGTAGAAGCCCTTCACCGGCGGACGAAAACCTGTGCCCAGAATGCCGTCGACGAGCACGTCTTGCTCACACACCTGCTGAGCCGTCACGCTTTTCAGCTCTTCTTCATTGCGCGCGAGAACCGGCTGCAGCGGCAGCCGCTTGAACATCGCGGCCGCATCGCCCTTCAGTTCGCCGGGATCGGCCAGCAGCAAAATGAAAACCCGCATCCCGGCCTCGTGCAGCTTGCGTGCCGCGACGAACCCATCGCCACCATTGTTCCCTTTGCCACAAATCACGCCGACGCTTTCCGCGCCAAAGTAGCGTCGCAGGACGAAATCGGCGACCGCCGTACCCGCGTTTTCCATCAGCGTAAGCAAAGGAACGCCGAAGCGCGCGCTGGTGGCGCGGTCGATCTCACGCATTTCGGCAGCAGTAACGATCTTCATCGCGCACGCGTGGCGGTGTTCTCGAGCCGGCGCAGGCTCGCGGGCTCGCCCATAGCGATCAGGTAGTCGCCGGCTTCGATGCGGTCTTCGGGCGCGGGATTGAAACGCATGCCGGCGCCAGCACGCTTGATGGCCAGCACGATCACGCCCATCTCCTGGCGGATGCGCGAGCTCTCGATGGTCGTGCCGGCAAAGCTGGAACCGTTCTCCACGTGCACCTCTTCGATCTCCAGGTCGAGCTTGCCCTCGCGCGCCGTGGCGATGTCGAGGAAGTCAAGCACGTGCGGACGCAGAAACGACTGCGCGATGCGATGGCCGGCGAAGGTGTAGGGCGAGATCACGGTGTCGGCGCCGGCCGACACCAGGTGCTTTTCCGCCTGCTCCTCGCTGGCGCGGGCAATGATGCGCAGCTTCGGATTGAGGCTGCGCGCGGTGAGCACGATGTACATGTTGGTGGCGTCGGTGGTGGTGGCCGCCACCAGCCCGCGGGCGCGCTCGATGTGGGCATCGCGCAGGATCTTCTCTTGGGTGGCGTCGCCCACGAGCGTCAGCCAGCCGGCGTCGATGTATTTCGCGAGCTTCTCGGCGTCATTCTCGACGATGACGAAGGGAATTGACTCGTTCGCCAACTCGCGTGCCGTGCTGCGTCCGACGCGCCCGGCGCCGCACAGGATGTAATGCTCCGATAGGCGTTCGATCTCGCGCTCCATACGGCGTCTTCCGAAGAACTGTCCGAGTTCGAATTCTAACAAAGCCTGGGTGGCCGTCCCGATACCCAGGAAGAGCATGCCCACGCCGAGGATGATGAGCGTGACGTTGAAGATGCGGCCGGCCTGGGAAAGCGGATGCACTTCCCCGTAACCGATGGTCGTGAGCGTCGTCACCACCATGTAGAAGCCGTCGAACCACGGCCAGCCTTCGATGAAGTGAAAGCCCATCGTCCCGGCGGCGACCAGCACCGCCAGCGCGGCCACAATGATCTTGAGATTGCGCAGGGCCTTCACGCAGGAAGTTTCAAGTTTCAGGTTGCAAGTTTCAAGGGAAAAAAGGCGGACCCGGATTGAAAGCCCGAGCTGCAGCTATTGGATTTCTACCTTTATCTGATACTTCCCGGTGGGCTGAACCTCAACCCTTTGCCCGCGCGACAGATATTGGCTCAGGGTTTCGGGGTCGCGCCAGAGAAAGTCCCAGCCTGAGACGGCGATCACCGTGTACTTGCCGGGCACGATCGCGGGAAGTCTAAATGTGCCGTCACTGTCACTCTGGTCCCGACGAAAGAGTGGCAGCTCGCCTGGATTTTCCGGCACCAAAATGACCATCGCCCCGGATTGCGGGTGCCCTTCGCGCAGTGCGACGCCGTCGATGGTGCCCAACCCGTGGCCGGCCACCAGAGCCAGCTTCACGGGCGCAGCTCCAATGGTCAAGTCGCGACCGCTCACCCGCGCTCCGGTTGCGCTAAGCGACTTCAGATAAATTGGCCCTTCGTTCAGAGCGACTCGATATTTTCCGGGCGCAACGCTCTGGCCGAAGTCAAAGCTGCTATCCGGCTTGAGCGTCGCGATCGCTCTGCGGTGATTGGACGGGTCGTTCAGCACTATGAGGGTACGCCATTCATTTCCGGGACTTGCTGGCGTATCGAATATTAATGTGCCGCTGACCGCCGTGCCTGTCGCGGGCTGCGAGCTTTCGATCTCGCTGTTTGCCGCCAGATCAACCTCGCGGCGCCACTCCGTTTGACCACTGCCGCTATGCATGGTGGCGCTCAACTCATAATGTCCAGGCGCAATTCCCGTGATTTCCGTGACCTCCCGGTCGCGGAGAATCGTTGGGCGCGTCGGCACAGGTATCTCGGTATCAAATACCCGAGCGATGACGGTGACGAAAGGAGCCGCAGTTGACTCGACCCCGCGTGGCGTCTGAATCTGAAGGTGCAACGCGGGGATGGCCCGCATCCTAATATCGGCGGTGAATCTGGCGCCTGCGCTGAGCGTGATCCGTGTGGCTGATTCCTCGTCTGTTGTCTCGGAATAGAAGGTGAGCGGATAGGCCATGTCGAGCGAGGGAGCCGCCGTCTCGGCAAAGGCAACTGGTCCCTCGCGAGCGTGGCGCAAACCCAGTTGCTGCGCATACCAAGGCTGTGCTGTAACACCGATGATGTAGGTGGCCGGCTCTAGATGAGGAAAACGAAAAACACCCTCGTCATCTGTCTGCGCGTCACGCAGGTGCCGCATCGCCTTGGGATCGTCGTTGCGCGCGCCAAAAAGCATTACGCGCGCGTTCGCCACCGGCTCATTGGCTTCATCGGAGATGCGCCCTGATAATGATGCATCGGGGCGGAGGCGAAAGACAATTCCATCCGACACAAGGTCCGGACCGACGGCCACTCCCGTCGAGAAATCACCGTGTTCATCCAGTTTTTCGCTGCGGTAGCCGCGCCGTCGCGCCGCAAGCAGATATTTTCCGGCCGTCACATGGTCAAACTGGAAGTGGCCGTCAGCGTCGGTGGTATGGGGCAAAGGCGGCTTGGTGCCGCTACGAACCGGCAACAGCGAGACCGTGACCATTGCGAGCGGACTGCCGGAGTTCGCATCGACAACTGTGCCCGTAACGTGAAATTCGTTTATGCCAGATGCGGTAATGCCAGGCTGGCCTTGCGCGACGGCAAAAGCGCCCAGCGCAGCCACCAGAACAGCGAGGATTTGTGTCGCCATCCGCATCATTCTCCCAGCCTGATCAGCTCGACCGTGGCGTTCGCCCGGTCGCCAGGATGGATCGTGATGTGTGTTGCATGCGTCTGATACTTCTGCATAACGTCGGGATCGGCATATTCCAGGTCGTCGATGCGGTCAAATGCGTATACGGTGTAATTGCCGGGCGCAAGATTTGGGATAGTGATCGTGCTGCCCGGATTGATGCTGCGAATACCGGTTTGGCGAGAGGGTGACGAGGAAACATACGCAACGTGGGGGCTCTGTGCCGGCTTGTCATCCGCCACGAGTAGGACCTGCGCGCCAGCTTCTGGCAGAGTGTTGAATTTCACCTCCAAGCTGCCGGCGTCGTCGCGCAGCGTCACCTCGATTGGCGGCATGGCACCGCCGCTGCCGACCACCAGCGGTTCGCGCAACAGATCAACGTTGCCACAGGTCGCCGACTGCACGTACAAGCCATAGTTTGGCGAAATTTCGGCTGTGTAACGACCCGGCCCTGGGCTGAGGATGACTAACTCGCGATCGCCCCCTCCGGTTGGCGCATAGCCACTGCGGTTGCCCTCTGTCCCTTTCAGCACGACCTGGACGGGAAACACATTCTGCTGCATCTCAGGATGTGGCCGGGTGAGTTCTGTTTTCGCGACGACCGGGATTCTGGTCGCTGCATTCGTCGAGAGGATGATGCCGCTCACGTTCGAGCGCACGCTGATGTGGGCTTCGGCGTGGTACTGGTACCCTTGCGGGTCGTATGTGTCAGCTTGCAGAATGTAGTCCCCGGCGGGGACCTGAGACATCTCGAAACCGCCACCTCCCAGCAATTGGACCGGCTTGGGCAGGAATTCGCGGTCTGCAGATGCGAGTTGAATAGAAAATGCTGACGCGTCCGCCGGCTTCATCACGGTTCCCTCAATTTTGAACGCCGCCTGCTTGGCGAGGACGAAATCCGCGTGGAATTCCTGCGCGGCATCCAACCTCACCGGGGTCGCTGCTCTACGCTCCGGAACGCCCGGGTAGAACCACAGCAGCGGGTAGGTATACGCTTCTGTCAGCGAAACCAAATCATTTTCATTGGACGCGCTCACGGACACGATGTACTGGCCTGCGCGCAGATTTCCGATGTGATAGCGCCCTTCTTCATCCGATTTTGCCGTTCCCTCCTGCTGCCACTGTCGGTGCCCGTTCACAATCTGACTTCTGAGCAAGCGAACCATTGCATTTTCCACGGGCTCGTTTTCTACACCCGTGATTTGCCCGGTAATGACAGCGGCCGGCACCAGCTTCAGCGTCAACGGCTGCGTGTTCGCGCTGATCTCAATCCTGGAGTTCCTCAAACCCGCATAATGCCCAAAATGCTCTTCATCCCAGTACCCCGGCTTCCGAACCGTGACGCTCACATATGCTTGGCTCAGGCCTTCAAAATGAAACTGGCCCTCCGCGTCGGTGAGCATTCCGTTCTCGCCATTCACCAGGACTAGGGCGCGTGCAATCTTCTCGCCGGTAATCGCATTTACCACCGTGCCATTCAGCTCGTACTGGTGGGTGTCGGCGTGAGGGGCCTCCGGGTGACCCGCCCCCATGCCTCCACCGGTGCCGAACGTCTGGGCACACGCCGGGGCGGGCATGAAGCAGCAAACCAACCAAACCATCACCGACATGGCCAGATGTCGAAGCATCGCGCCTCAACTGAGTCCGAGGGAGCCAAGAATACGCTTTAGTCAAGAATAGACGCAAAGTATCGCCGTACTGTTCCGAATTCAGAACAAGCGCTCAGAGTCGAGCTGGCTTTGGGGAGCGTTGATACCAGAGGTGCCGGCCCCCAGCAGGGACGTTGCCAGTTTCAGGTTTCAAGGAAAAAGAAAAACCCTCTGCCGCAGCGGAGGGCATGAATACGAAAAACTGCCGTCAATCCGCCATCGCGCGGTTGCGTGCGGCCTTGCCTGCCGCCTGTACCCGGCTGTGATGGCGACCGTAGCCAAAGTACACTGCCATGCCGATTATTAGCCACACCAGTAGCCGCAGCCAGGTGTCGCCGGGGAGGCTGACCATCATGAGGCCGGAGACCACGATCCCCAGAATGGGGACGAGCGGCACCAGAGGCGTCTTGAAGGGGCGTGGCAGCTCCGGCCGGCGCACGCGCAGGACCCATACCCCGGCGCAGACGATGACGAACGCCAGCAAAGTGCCGATGCTGACCAGCTCGCCCAGAATGCCGATGGGAATCAGCGCAGCAAAGAAGGCGACGAAGATGCCGACGGTAATGGAGGAAATATACGGCGTGCGGAAGCGCGGGTGCACGGCGCCGGCCCACTGCGGCAGCAGGCCGTCGCGTGACATGGAGAAGAACACGCGCGATTGTCCCAGCAACATCACCAGCATGACGCTGCCCAGGCCAGCAATGGCGCCCAGCTTCACCAGAATGCTGCCCCAGCGAACGCCGGTGGCATCGATGCCTACCGCGACCGGATCGGGCACGTTCAGCGTAGTGTAGGAGACCATTCCGGTGAGCAACCCCGACACCAGGATGTAGAGGACGGTGCAGATGACGAGCGAGCCCAGGATGCCGATCGGCATATCCTTCTGCGGGTTCTTGGCTTCCTGGGCAGCGGTAGAGACCGCATCGAAACCGATATAGGCGAAGAAGATCACGCCCGCGGCCCGTGCGATTCCTGACCAGCCGTACTTGCCAAATGTGCCAGCGTTGGGCGGGATGAAGGGATGCCAGTTCGCGGTCGCTATGTCGGGGTGCGCCAGCACGTAACGGGCGGCGATGCCGATGAACACCAGCACGATCGCAACCTTCACGATCACGATCGCGGAATTGAAGTCCGCCGACTCCTTGATGCCGATCACCAGGATGGTGGTGATCACCGCAATAGCCAGGAAAGCGACGACGTTGAAGACCGCAGTCACGTGCGGCAGGCTGGTGGGATCGACGCCGTGTTTCTGCAGAGTGGGGAGAATCGTGGCCAGCCGCTCCCAGCGGTTGTGATACAGCACCAGGTCGGTGCCTGGGGTAGCAGTTAGCTGGGGCGGGATGTGAATGCCGAAATCCTGCAGGAAGCTGACCACGTATCCGCTCCATCCCGAAGCCACCGTGGCCGCACCGAAGGCATACTCCAGGATCAAGTCCCAGCCGATGATCCAGGCAAAGATCTCGCCCAGTGTGGCGTAGCCGTAGGTGTAGGCCGAGCCGGCGATGGGGATCAGCGACGCGAATTCGGAATAACAAAGGCCGGCAAAAACGCAACCCACGCCCGCCAGGATGAACGACAGCACGATGGCCGGCCCAGCATACTGCGCCGCCGCCGCGCCCGTCAGCACGAAAATTCCCGCTCCGATGATGGCGCCAATGCCGAGGGTAATCAGATTGACGGGTCCCAGCGCGCGTTTCAGCGAGTGTTCGCCGGCTTCTTCGGCCTCTTCACGAAGCATGTCCAGCGGCTTGGTCTTGAGCAGGTCCATGCTGTCTCCTTAGTCGGCGCTCGCATGCGGGGCCAGTCCGGCACGGCGCGCCAGAAAATACACGGGAATCCCTACCAACACAATGATGAGGCCCGGCCAAGTGTACTGAGGTTTATATCTCAGTAATACCACATCAATAAATACCGCCAAAACGATATAAATTGCCGGCAACACCGGATAGCCAAATGCCCGATATGGCCGCTCGGCGTTGGGCCGTGTCTGCCGCAGCACGAACAATCCCAGGATGGTCAGGATGTAGAACACCAGCACGGCGAAGATGATGTAATCCAGCAACTGGCCGTAGGTCCCGGAGAGGCACAAGAGGCAGGTCCATACCGCTTGCACAACCAGCGCATATACCGGTGTCCGGTATTTGGGATGAATATGCGCGGCGTGGCGAAAGAACAGGCCATCCTTGGCCATGGCGTAGTAAACGCGGGCGCCCGCCAGAATCAGGCCGTTGTTGCAGCCAAAAGTGGACACGAGAATGGCGGCCGCCATCAAAGCTCCACCGGCGGCGCCGAACATGGCAATCATCGCCGCTGTGGCCACACGGTCTTCGGTTGCGTACTGGATGCCGCGCGCTATCACGCTGGCACCGTTCGGGTCGCCGTGCAACGGAAGCACGTTCAGGTAGGCGATGTTGGCAAGAAGATAGAGTCCGATCACTACGCCCGTCCCCAGCGCCAGCGACAACGGCAGATTGCGCTTGGGGTTCTTCACCTCTCCGGCGGTAAAGGTGACATTGTTCCAGGCATCGGCGGAAAACAGCGACCCGACCTGTGCCACCGCCAGCAAGGTGATCACCAGCAGGAACGGCGAAGCGATGTTGAGTTCGGCGTGCCGGGCGCCTACCTGCCAGAAGTTGGTGAAGTTGGCGGCTACCGCGGCAGGATTGCGGAACAGCAGCGCTCCGGCAATCACCAGCCCGAGCAAGGCCGCGGTCTTGGCGAAGGTGAATACGTTCTGGATCGCTGCGCCGGTCTTGATGCCGAAAACATTCACCACGGTAAGCGCCACGATGGTGATGATGGCGATCAGGTTTTGGGTATTCAGACCCACGTGCATGTTGCCCAGCACCATCGGTCCAACGTGGATGGGCGGCGCCTTCCACAGATGAATGATCCAATTCGTGGAAGAGATCGAGGGAAAAAAGACGCCCAGGAATTTGCCGAAGGCCACACCAACGGCAGCGATGGTCCCCGTCTGGATTACCAGGAACAGGGTCCAGCCGTAAAGGAAGCCCCACAGCGGCCCGAGCGACTCGCGCAGGTAAACGTACTGGCCCCCGGCCTTGGGCATCATGGCCGCGAGCTCGCCGTAGGCCAGCGCGCCGGTGATGGTCATGAATCCGGTTACTGCCCAAGCCAGGATCAGCAGGCCGGGAGAATCGACCAGACGGGCGATGTCGGCGGAGACGATGAAGATGCCGGAGCCGATCATGGAGCCCATGACCAGCGTCGTGGCACTGGTCAGGCCCAGCCCCTTGACCAGTTCCTGGTCTGGGACGGCTTGGGCTGGCGCCTGGCTGCTCATTTGTGTGCTTGTTTTACCCTAAAACACGCAGGAATGCTGCAACAGATTTCGCCGGGTCATGTACTAAATCGGAAATAACGGAGACCGAATCCGCGCCCGCCTGAATAACTGAGGCACAGTTAACGCGGGTGATTCCCCCGATTGCGACCAGCGGCCTGCGAGTCGCCGCGCGGGCTGCGCGAACTCCTTCCAGGCCCACCACGGGATTGGGGTTCTGCTTGGAAGCGGTCGCGAAGACTGGACCGATAGCAATGTAGTCCGCCGAGGTCTGATCGGCTTCGATCACCTGCTCGATCGAGTGCGTCGAAACGCCCACCCAGAGCGCGTCCCCGACGACCGCTCGCGCGCCTTCGGGCGAAAGGTCTTCCTGCCCGACGTGCACGCCGTCGAAAACCGCGGCGAGGCACAGGTCGGCGCGGTCGTTCATGATCAGACGCACTTCGGAACCGAGCGCCCGCCGCAATGCGCGGGCGTCGCTCAGCATCTGGCGACCGCTGCCGGTTTTGTTGCGGTACTGGATGAGCGTGGCGCCGCCTCTTACCAATTCGCAAGCAAAGGTAGCCATGCGAACCGCCGGGTCGCCAGCACCAGGTAGCAGGGCGGGATCAATGATGGCATAGAGGCGAGGGAGCATGTCTTTGGTTGTGGTGCCTCTTACGCCCGCTTTGCGGGCTAGTGGCGAGTTACACTTTTCACCCACGGCTGACGCCGTGGGCTATGTTCTACCGCGCGCTTTGCGCGCTGAATGATCGCACTACTTCGCCGCCTTTTGCTTAGCCAAAAATCGCTCCATAAACTTCGTGTCAAAATCACCGGCGCGGAAATCGGGGTCCGCCATGATCTTGCGGTGCAGCGGAACCGTCGTATAGATCCCCTCGACGATAAACATCTCCAGCGCGCGTGACATGCGCGAGATGGCTTCGCTCCGGTCTTTGCCGTGCGTGATCAGCTTGGCGATCAGCGAATCGTAATACGGTGGAATGACCGCCTCCGAGTAGGCCGCCGTGTCCACGCGCACGCCGGTACTGCCCGGCGTATTGAACACCTTGATTTTTCCCGCCGAGGGAACGAACGTCTCGGGATGCTCGGCATTGATGCGGCACTCGATGGCGTGGCCGCGCCGCTCGATGGGACCGTTCAGGACGGTGTCCAGGCGCTCGCCGGCGGCGATTCGGATCTGGCTCTTGACCAGATCAACGTCGGTGACCATCTCCGTGACCGGATGCTCGACCTGAATACGCGTGTTCATCTCCATGAAGGTCAGGGAGCCGTCTTCATCCATCAGAAACTCCACCGTGCCGGCATTCACGTAGCCGATGCGGCTGAGAGCGGTGACGAGACGGTCGCCGATCTGCTTGCGCATCTCCGGCGTGACCTTGACCGAGGGCGATTCCTCCAGCAGCTTCTGATGGCGCCGCTGGATGCTGCACTCGCGCTCGCCCAGGCTGACCACGTTGCGATACTTGTCGGCCAAGACCTGGAACTCGATGTGGCGGGGCCGCTCGATGAACTTCTCCATGTAGAGGTCGCCGTTGCCGAAGGCGGCCGCGGCTTCCGACCGGGCGGCGTGGAACAGCGCGGGCAGCTCCTCGGCGCTGCGGATCACCCTCATGCCGCGTCCGCCACCGCCCGCCGAAGCCTTGAGGATCACGGGGAATCCCACCTGCTGCGCCCACTCCAGCGCCGCCCCATCCGACGCCAGCAAGCCTTCCGAGCCCGGCAGGATGGGAATGCCAGCCGCCTTCATGGCCCCGCGCGCCTTCTCTTTTTCTCCCATCAGGCGGGTGATCTCCGGTGGCGGGCCAATGAAGGTAATACGCGAAGTCTCGCAGACCTCGGCGAAGTTGGCGTTCTCGCTGAGCAGGCCATAGCCGGGATGGATGGCGTCCACGTTGGCGATCTCGGCGGCGCTGATCACCGCGGGAATATTCAGGTAACTCTCAGAGGAGCGCGGCGGCCCGATGCAGATGGCCTCATCGGCGAAGCGAACGTGCAGCGAATTGCGGTCGGCCTCGCTGTACACGGCGACCGTCTTGATGCCCAGTTCCTTGCACGCGCAGATGACGCGCAGGGCGATCTCGCCGCGATTGGCAATGAGGATCTTTCTGAACATGTTGAAGTTCGTTCGCCGCGGATGAACTTCCTACGACTGCGGCCGGATCAGAAACAATACCTGCCCGTACTCGACCGGCTGTGCGTTGTTCACCAGCCGTTTGACGATCTCGCCGCTGGCGTCGGCCTCGATCTCGTTCATCAGCTTCATGGCTTCGATGATGCAAAGCACCTGCCCCTCCTGCACCGCGTCTCCCGCTTTCACGAAGGCGGGCGCGCCCGGAGATGGCGACTCGTAGAACGTTCCCACGATGGGCGACTTGACCTCGTGCAGCCCTGCCTCCTCGGCGGCCGGCTTGGCCGGCGGCGCAACCGGTGTCGGGGGCGGCGCAACCGCCAGGGAATCGGCCGGAGGTGCGGAAACCGGCGGTGCAACGTGCACGTAGTGGGCCTCCGCCGGCGCGGCGGCAGGAGCCGCACGCTTGATGCGCACTTTAACGTCGCCGCGTTCCAGTTCGAACTCGGCGATGTCCTTCTCGATTAAGAACTCGATGAGTTCCTTCAGCTCTTTTTGGTTCATGGGCAGACGACAGGAGCCGCTTTCCCTACACAACCAGGAGTTCCTTAGGGGTGGGAGTCAGCACCTCGCACGAGGTGGTGGTGACCACCACCATGTCCTCGATGCGGACCCCGCCGCAGCTGGGAACGTAAACCCCGGGCTCGATGGTGATCACCATCCCCGGCCGCAGCACTTCCGGCTGCCCGCGGGCGATGCGCGGAGGTTCGTGGATTTCCAGCCCCACGCCGTGGCCGGTGGAATGCGTGAAGTACCGCGCCAAGCCCGCGCCCCGCAGCCAGGAGCGCGCTGCCTGGTCCACCTCACCCACCGGTCTGCCGGGCCGCACGGCGTCGATGGCAGCCTGTTGCGCGTCCCGCACTGCCCGGTACAGCCTGCGGGCTTCCGCCGCCGGCTTGCCCACGTGCACGGTGCGGGTCATATCCGAACAATAACCGCGAAGTATAACACCGAAGTCGAGTACCACGAATCCGCGCCGGGGAATGGGCTGGGCGGAAGCCAGCCCGTGCGGCAAAGCCGAGCGCGCCCCGGCCGCCACGATGGTTTCGAACGACATGCCGTCGGCGCCGGCTTGGCGCGCGGCATACTCCAACTCGGCCGCCACCGCCCGTTCCGGCACTCCGGGGTGTATGGCGGCCACGGCTTTGTCGAACAGACTCGATCCCAAGAGTACTGCAGCGCGAAGGCATCCGACCTCGGCCGGTTCCTTGACCATTCTGTACTCTTCCACCAACCCCAGGGTCTGGCGCAGGCGAGCCTTGCGGCCGAGCGTGCGCGCGACCTTGGCTTCGGCGGCCACGCTCAGGTGCTCGCTTTCCAGGCCGATGTTCCTGACCCTCAAGCCAGCCAGCGCGCGAGCGGCGGCATCCAAAACCGCTCCCTTGGGTACGACCAGCTTCGCGCCCTGGACTTCGGCCGCCGCTTGTTCGCGGTAACGTCCGTCGGTAAAGAAGGTGGAGCTGCCGTTGGCGACCAGCAGCACCCCGGCGCTTCCGGTGAATCCGCACAGGTAGCGGATATTCGGTAGGTGCGTCACCAGCAACGCGTCGAGACGACGTGCGTCGAGCCGCTGCACCAGTCGGCGCAGGCGCCCACGGTAGTCCATCACGTCATCGCCAGATCGGGTCATCGGGTGATTGCATGGCGAATTGTAAATCGCCGGCATACGGCTTTGCAGAACGGAAAGCTCCCGGTGGTTGCCGGGAGCTGTCGGTTGGTTCTCCAGTTATAGCTGGTTGACTACGTCTGGATAATCTTGGGAGTGATGAAGAAGAACAGTTCTTGGGTCGAGGTGGAGACCGCCTTCTGTTTGAACAGATTGCCCAGCCCCGGGATGGAGCCCAGCAGTGGCACCTGAGTGATGGACACCGAATTCTGGGTCTGGATGACGCCGCCGATCACCACGGTTCCTCCGTCGGTCACCAGCACCTGGGTCGTCGCCTGCTGCGTGTCCAGGCTGGGGGTGCCGTTCACCTCTTGCGAGAAGTCTGGCGTGGTGTTCTCTACGTCCACGTTCAGGAAGATGGTGTTTTCAATCGTGATCTGCGGAGTCACGGTCAGGCGCAGGAAGGCCTGCACGTATGTGGTGGTGGGCGGACCGTTCAACTGCGCCGCGGTCACCACCGGGATTTGTACGCCCTGCCGTACTACCGCCTGGATGTTGTTCTGCGTGATGACGCGCGGCCGCGACAGGATCTTCAGCAATCCGCGCGACTCCGCCGCCGTGAGTATCACGTCCAGCTGATAATTGGAGCCCTGGTTAATCAGCGACAGGCCGCTGGTCGCACCCACGGCCGCCAGGTTGCTGAACAGCGGGATGCCGGTGGTGGTGGTGGTGCTGGTGCTGCTGGTGGTGGTGGTGCTGCTGCTGGTGAAGTTGGACAAGCCGGTGATGGGGCTGGTACCGACCGCGCTGGCACCGCCCACACCCGTGGCCTTGTTGGTCAATCCGAAACCGAGCTGGGTGCCAATGTCGCGCGAGAAGTTGCGCGTGGCCGCCACCACCCGGGCTTCGATCTCCACCTGCGGCGTCTTGCGGTCCAGTTGCGTCAGCACCCGGTCGATCTCCGGGAAGACCTGCGGGATGTCCATGATAATGAGCGCGTTGTTACGGTCGTCGGAGACGATCTCACCGCGTCGGGTGAGGAACTTCTTGATGATGGGCACCATGTCCTTGGAGTGCGCATAGCTCAGGAAGCGGGTGATCGTGATCTTCGACGCCGCCAGGGCCTGGGCCTCCACCTGCTCGCGGCGCGAATCGGCTTCGTGCTTCAGCGTATCCACGGTGGCGATGCGCAGGACGTTGCCGTCGAGCTCACGCTCCAGCCCGTTGTTCTTCAGCACGATGTCCAGCGCCTGGTCCCACGGCACGTCATCCAGCACCAGCGTCAGGGTGCCGTGGACGTTGGGATCGAGCACCACGTTCAGGCCGCTGATCTCGTGGATGAGACGGAAGAAGTCCTTCAGATCGACATCCTTCAGGTTCACTGAAATGGGCTCGCCGGTGTACTTGGGCCGGCCGGCCATGGGCACCTGCGGCACCGTGGCGGGCTGCTGCGCCGCGCTGACAGGAGTAGCGGCTCGCAGGCTGCCGCTGGCTCCCGGCAAAGGCGGAGCGTTGGACAAGGCAACCTCGGTCTTGCCGCCGGAGAACTTGGAAGCAGCATCGAGGGCGCGGACGGCAGGCTCACCGGCCTCCGCCTTAGGTTGATAGCTCGGCTGCACCATCACAAAGTCCTGCGCGCTGGAGGACGCCGGCTGGGTTGAAGACGCGGGATTCGCCGGCGGGGTGGCGCTGGCCACTTCTTTCACCGGCGCGGGGCTGGCGGCAGCGGCATCACTCGCGGGTTGCGGTGTGCTCTCCTGCTCCGCGGAGGCAATCGCGGGGGCCTTGGGAAGCAGCGGCATGGCCGGCGCCGTTGCCGCCGGAAGCGGAGGAGCACCCAGGCTCGCCACCTGGGTGGGCGCGTGCAGTTTTACCCGCAATCCATTCTCGGAAGGAATCAGCTCATAATCGCGAGCCGCCTCCAGGTCCACGACTACCCGGGTCACGGGGGGATTCACCTGGTACAGCGCCATGCGGACGGCTTTGACTTCAGCGCTCTTGACCGGCACCTGCACCGGGCGAAGGGTGCGGGCGTTCTCCAGATCGACGACGATCCGGTCCGGATCGGTGAGCCTGGTCACCATCGGCTTGAGCACGCCGTTGCTGCGGATCTCCAGCTCGATACCCTGGCGGCCATGAATCACATTGAGGCTGCGCACCCAGACTGGCTGAGCCATCTTCGCCGCCTGGTGCGGGGTGGCCTCGGCCGTCTCCGCCGGAGACGCCGCCTGCACCGCCTGGCTGGCTGGCGGAGCCGGCGCCGTGGCGTGCTCCGGAGACGTGGCTGGAGCGGCAGCAGCCGAAGTGGCCGCCGCAGCCGGCGTTTCCGCCGCGGTCACGCGCACTTCCAGCGCGCCTTTATCCTGGTTGAAAGTGACGAAAGGAGCGCCGCTCAGGGTCAATTCCACGCGCGCCACGTCGGTGCCGCCCGTGCCCTGGAACGACTGCACCCGGTAGGCGGTGACGCCAGGGCCCTGCACCGGCTGGCTCTGCCCTTCCAGCACGCCCGCGGAAACGCCGGGCAGATCGACCAGCAGCAGATTATCCGACGGCCGATACTCGGTGTGCGTGAAGGCGCCGCTGGCGCGGATGGTAATGGTGGTGGTAGTGTCCTGGGTACTGAGGCTGACCGCCGTCAGTTGCGGCCCTGCGGCCACGGCTATGATCGACAGCACCAGCACCATCAGGAAAATGCCCAGCAGTTGCTTGCCCCTCATCATTCTGTCTCCCCCATCCCGCCTTCTGCGGGGTGTGCGGCAACCTTGACCCCTGCCGCTGAGGTTTGACCCTCTTGGCTGCTTCTGTTGGCGGCGATGCCGCCCCCCGCTACGCTGACGGGGCCGTAACCTTTTTCACCACTTCCCGCGTACCCTGCCGCCCGATGCGATCCACGGTGTTCTCCTTGAAGACCACGGAGTCACCCGTGATGCGCACCACGTAGCCGTTGAACACCGGGTCGTTCTCGTGCAGGAAGTAGGCCTTGTTAATAGAGTTGGCGACCACCGCGATCATGCCGTTGGCGGTCTTCACCACGCCCCGCAGCACCAACTGATCGATCACCAGGCAGCGCTTGCCGCTGGCGCAGTTGCTCGCTGGCATCGCCACCCCGGTCGCGGTGGAAATGGGGCTGACAAAGGGATCGCGCTTGCCCAGGCCGGGCTTGCGCGCCGGACGCGCGTCGTCGTCAGCTGCCGCGGGTTCGCTGGCGTCGTTGCTGCTGTTGGCGGTGATGGGACTAGACGCCGGAGCGCTCGTCACCGCGACGCGGGCTGGCGCCGGAGATGCGGCTGGAGCTGCCGCCGCACTTTGGCCAGCCACGATCTTCTGGACGTTGGCGGGAGTATCCACCCGCTGGGCGAAGGCGCCGCAGCTTGCGATCACCACGATGAAAAGTGTTTTCTTGACCATTGCCGTTTCCCTATTTTGCGGGCGCGTTCGCCGGCTTCGGCGGCGCCTGCGGACTGATGTCATGGCTGAAGAAGGTGGTCGCCAGGCAGCTCACCACCACGCTTTCGCTGGGCGCGTACTGGTAGGTCTTGCGCACCCTGGCGTCACCCGGCTTCTTCACCGACGCCATCTGCAATCCGGCCACGTCGATAATCCGCTCCAGCTTGGCGGTGCGGTCGAAAAAGTTGAGCACCGAGTAGTAGGGGCCGTCGATATCCATCTCGAACGGCGCCTCGGTGTAGAACTCGTGCGCAGCCGTCGCCTTCGAGGTGTAGCGGCGGATCTCCACCCCGGCGGAATTGGCCGTTGCCTGCATGATGTGCATGAACTGGTCGGCTTCCTTCTCGTCGGGAACGATCTTCTTCAGGATCTCGAGCTGCTGCTGCAGGGCGGCGATCTTCTGCTCCAGTTCTTTTTCTTTGTCGCGGTAGGGCCGCAGCAGGTTGTTCTCGCGCTGCTTGGCCTGCAGCGCGGCGCTGGCCTGCTGATTGGCGGCGGTCATGCCCCGCAACTGCAGGAAATAAAACCCCACCGTCAGAGCCACCGCTCCGCCCACGACGATGGCCACTTGTGTAGTGCCCGGCAATTCACTGAACTTCGCCATATGCGACCGTCCCGGTTACGATTTCTGCGGCTGCGCTAGCTTCTCGCAGACCAGGGTGAATACAAACGCTTGCATCTCGTGCACCGTCTCGTCCTGGTAGGACTCCTTCATCTCCACGGTCTTGAAGTACCCGGTGCGCTTGAGGTTGGCCATGAGGTTGGCGACGGCGTCGATGCTCAGCGCCGTGCCCTCGATGTTGATGTTGGTGCCATCTTCGTTCATCTTGTTCAGCCAGACGGCGTCAGTCGAATTCACCGTGTCGCCGATCATGGCCAGCAGTTCTTTGGGGCCGGACTGCGCTGCCCGCAGCCGGTCGATGACGTCCACCCGCCGCTGGTACAGTTCGGCCTGCCGGTTCTTCTGCTCCACCCGCGCCTTCACCTGCAGCAGTTCGCGGTTCTCTTTTTCCGCTTTGGACATGTCGGCGGCAATGCGCTGGCCTTCGCGGTTCAGCTTGTACCACCAACTCAGGTTGAAGCCCGCGGTGAGAACAACCACCACCAGGACGGCGATCATCAGGTTGGGCCCGGAGCCGCTGACGGCCGGCACGGACGCCACCGTCCGCTTGCCCCGCTTCGATTTCGGAACGCTCAGCAGATTGATGCGGATCATAGGTTCTCAAAACTCCTTAAGGCCAAGCCCACGGCTACTGCCAGTTGGCCCGCGTTCTGCTCCACCAGGGCAGCGGTGTCGCCCGCCGGCAGCGCCACCCGCTGGAAAGGATTAAGCAGCTCCACCGGGATGGAAAACTCCTGCCGCAGCGCCTCGATCAGTCCCGGCACCTTGGACGAGCCGCCGGCCAGGTAAATGCGCTCGATGTGCTCGCCCGGCGCGGTGGCGCGGAAAAAGTCGAAGGTCTTCTGGATCTCCAGCACGATGATCTCGGTGACCTGCTGCAGAATGGGGGTTTTGGCATCGGCGCTGACCGTGCCCACCTGCCGGCCCAGCTTGAACGCCTCGGCGTCGTCGAAGCTGAGGTCGAGTTCCTTCTGCAGCGAGTCGGTGTACTGATTGCCGCCCACGCTCACGTCGCGCGTGAACAGCGGGGTCACGCCCTTCACGATGTTGATGTTCATCACGCTGGCGCCCAGGTTCAGCAAAGCCACGGTCGCGCCCGGCGCCGGATCGTAGTTGTACTCGTAACAGTTCTGCAGCGCGAAGGCGTCGATGTCCACAATAGCCGGACTCTTGCCCGCCAGCGAGAGCACGTTGGTGTAGTTCAGGATCTTGTCCTTCTTGACTGCCACCAGCAGCACGTCCATGTGCGGGCCGCTGAGGTCCTCGGAGAGGATCTGGAAGTCGATGTTGACGTCGCTGATATCGAAGGGGATGTGCTGCGCCGCCTCCGTCCCGATGTGCTCGCCCAGTTCCTGCTCGCTCATGGTGGGGATGGCGATCTTCTTCACGATCACCGAGTGCCCGCTCACCGAGGTGGCCACCAGCCTGGCCTTGATGGTGTTCTCGCTGAAGATCTTGCTGATGGCGCTGGAGACCGAGCCGGAATCCACGATCATCGAGTCCACCACGATGTCGCTGGCCAGGGGCTCGAAGCCGATGTGCGTCACCTCGATCTGCCCCTTGCTCTTCTTCAGTTCGATGGCCTTGATGCTGCTGGAGCCGATGTCCAGCCCCACTACGTTTTTCGCTGCTCCGAATCCGAACATGAGAGCCTCTTAGTCCCCCGCCGCGGTGCGTGCGGTTCTTGGTTTCTTCTTGTTGCCCCGGCCTTCGCCCAGCACGCTCTTGCGCTCCATCCACGCGTCCAGGATGGTTTTCTTGAACTTCCAGCGGTTGCCGAGCTTGAAAGCCGGGATTTTTTCTTCGTACACGTATTTGTAGAGCGTGTCCGGACTGATCCCGAGATACTGCGAAGCTTGCCGGATGTTCATCACTTCACGCGCTTCGGCCATGCTCCTTATGCCTTTCCACAAGAGAGGCTCCCCGCAACTGCAGGCCAGAGCCTCTAACCGGTCCGGACCTCCCGGACCTCACACAGAACCTTCTTTTCGGGGGAGCTTGCGCGAGTTATAGCAGCCCTGTGGTATGTACTGTCAAGGAACTAATCCCTGTTTTATCCGTGTTTTATGGGGATTTTAGGCCATGTACTTCCGGTGCGGGCCCGAGCAAGAGTCCAGATTGTGTGGATTATTAAATAAGCACCACAACAAATGGTGGTGTTGATGCACTGGATGCGAAGCTGGGCACGTTGACCATTACCGAAGTAGTAAAGCTACCGTTTGCCTGAAACACGGCCGTCCGTGGCAAACGAAGGTCGGCCGCAAATTATTGATACCGCTATGTTTAGCGTCCATCGTTATAAGTCGGGCCGGCAGCCCATTTCGGCCCCGTCAGGCTAACGCCGCAGCGCACTTCTGCAGCGGCAGCTCGCGCATCATGGCCTGAAACTCCTTGCAGTCGAGAGACTGCGGACCGTCCGACAAAGCCCGCTCCGGGTTGGGATGGACCTCGATGATGAGCCCATCCGCACCCACGGCGATGGCCGCTTTCGAAATCGGCGCGATCAAGCTGCGCCGTCCGGTGCCATGCGATGGGTCGGCGATTACCGGCAGATGTGAGAGTTCTTTGGCCAGGGCAACTGCCGCGAGATCGATCGTGTTGCGAGTTTCGGTCTCGAAGGTCTTGATGCCACGCTCGCACAACACCACGTTGGGATTGCCGCCGGTAAGAAGATATTCGGCCGCCAGCAGCCACTCCTTTACTGTCGCCGAAGGCCCGCGCTTAAGTAGCACCGGCTTGTTGACGGTCGCGAGTCGGCGCAGCAGGGCGAAGTTCTGCATATTGCGCGCGCCCACCTGGAGCATGTCGGCGTGCTCGCAGATCGTGTCCACGTCCTCCGTGCTCATCACCTCGGTGACCACCGGCAGTCCGGTCTCGCGCCGCGCTTCCGCCAGCAGATCCAGCGCTTCCTCGCCCAGACCCTGAAAATCATAGGGCGACGTGCGCGGCTTGTAGGCGCCTCCGCGCAGCAGGCGCGCGCCTGCGCTCTTCACCGCGCGCGCTGTGGTGAGGAGCTGCTCTCGGGATTCCACCGAGCAAGGTCCGGCAATAACCACCACTGGCTCGCCGTTGCCGATGCGCACTCCGGCGACGTCTACGACCGTCCCGCCGGGACGCACCTGGCGGCTCACCAGCTTGTAAGGCTGCGCGATGGGGACAACGTTATCCACGCCGGGCGCGGCTTGCAGCGCCTCGATCTCATGCCGGCGCCCGCTCCCCACGGCCGCAACGATGGTGCGCTGCTCGCCGCGTGTGATGTGCGCCTGGTATCCCGCCTCGCGGACGCGTTCGATCACGTGCTCGATCTGTTGCGCGGTAGCTGTGTCTTTCATGTTTACGATCATGACTCGTCTCCTTTAGGACAAATGAAAAGCCGCGATCCTTGAGAGATCGCGGCTTCGGGTTGCTGAACTTGTGTGCCTTACATCAGGCTGGCACGCACGGAGCACCCGCGCCGCTACTCTCGAACCAGTAGCGGTAGCTAAAGCCGGCGCTAAATCGGGTGGCGTGCATGAAGCTGAAACTATATGCGCCCGAGGCGGGCGCGTCAATCGCATTCTTGGGTTTGACCGCTGGTGTTGGAGATGCACCAGTCGCGCAGCGACGACTGAATTTAGCCCGGCACGAAGTGCCGGGTAGGCGACAACATGCGAGCGAGCCCCATAGGGACGACTGAAAACTGCATCTCTCATCTGTCGCCCCTTGAAAGGGGCCCTGAATGGGGGTCTTACGCGTACCCGGCACTTGCGGCACCTACGGCGCTCGCGGCGTGCCGGGCTAATCTCATCGCGTCCGCGAGGCGGACGCGTCATTTTAGCGGTAGACTCAGGGGTCTCAATGAAGGCAAAGAAAAAGAATTCGTCGCCCGAGCACACCGCTTCCACATTCGATAGTTTCCTGGAAGAAGAGGGCATCCGCGAGGAGGTTGAAGCTGTGGCCGTCAAGCGGGTGCTCGCATGGCAACTATCCCAAGCCGCTCCGCCAAGGCACCGGGCGAGAAGAGGTGAAGGGGCATGCCTTCAGGCGTGCCGTAAGAGGCAGAAAAAACTCGGCTTTAGCCGCTGAAGAAATCCCGGGGTCTAAAGGCCGATTCATTGGCAATGCCGGTCACAAACGGCTGAAGCGTGCCCGTTCACGAATCGACCAGGGGCTATTGCGCCGCTTGCCCCTTATGCTGTCTCCAAAGGAAACGCGCGCCCTTGAACAACCAGACGGCGTACCAATCCGCACAATACCAGGGCCCATCTTGCTCCCCTCTGGTTCCAAGCACTGAGGCTGCAAATGGTCGCTATTCCGATGGCCAACAAGCTGTTTACAAGTTCGGCGCGATGGTGAACTCTCTCATCCTTACTCGTGGACGCCTGGACGTACCACACAATCGCCCAAGTAAACAATGCCGCCAGGATGAGCACGCCAAGAATAATCTTCACGATCATCCAAGCCATACGGGCACCCTTTTGGGGCCGGCGCTTGGCGGCCTTTAATTCAAATCAAACTGCTCCTGATGCAGCACGGGTATCTGATTTCACAATCACCGTGCGTCCCGCGAGCTCTTCCATCTCCTGCAGCCAGCGGCCGTTGTTCGCCTTGAGAGCTTTCACCACCTCGGGATTGGCGCGCAGCATGATGTCGCTGCGATCGACGTGTTTTGCCATCTTGCGCAGCTCGACATAGATCTCGTTGCAGATGGTGCTGACTGATTTCACCAGGCCAGTGCCGGTGCAGTACGGGCAGGGCGAGCCCAGCGTGCGTTCGAGTGACTGGCGCACGCGCTTGCGGGTGATGGCCACTAGGCCAAAATCGTTGAAGTTGAGAACCTTGGAGGGCGCGCGGTCGTGCTTGAGTTCCTCTTCCAGTGCCTGCAGGACCTTCTGCCGGTTGCGGCGCTCGTCCATGTCGATGAAATCGATGATGATGATGCCACCCAAATCGCGCAGGCGGATTTGGCGCACGATCTCCTTGATGGCATCCACGTTGGTTTTGACGATGGTGTCTTCCAGGCGCGTGGTCTTGCCCACGTACTTGCCGGTGTTGACGTCGATGGCCACCAGCGCTTCGGTCTGGTTGATGACGATGTAGCCGCCGCTCTTCAGCCACACCTTGGACTTCAGCGCCTTGTTGATCTCTTCCTGGATGTTGAACTGCTCGAACAGCGGCGTCTCTTTGGTGTAGAGCTTCACGCGCTTGACCAGCCCCGGCTGGAAGCGGCTGACGAAGCGCAGCACGCGCTCGTATTCCTGCTCGGTATCCACCCAGATCTGGGTGAAGGTTGCAGTCACCTGGTCGCGAAGAATGCGCTCCACCAGGTTCAGATCGTGATAGATCAGCGCCGGAGCCTTGCTGGTTTCGGCGCGGTTGCGGATCTCGGTCCACAGGTTGAACAGAAAGCGCACGTCGGCGCGCAGATCGTCGTCGCTGGCGCCGGCGGCGGCGGTGCGGACGATGAAGCCTCCGGAACCCTGGTGCTCGGCCAGGATCACGCGCTTCAGCCGCTGCCGCTCCTCGTCGCTGGCAATCTTGCGCGACACCCCGATGTGATTCACCGTCGGCATGTACACCAGAAACCGTCCGGGCAGCGCGATGTGGCTGGTAATGCGCGCGCCTTTCTTGCCGATCGGCTCTTTGGCGATCTGCACCAGAATCTCCTGCCCTTCCTTGAGCAGGTCGGTGATCTTGGGCGCAGGACCGCGCTGGATGTTGCGGCGGGAGTGCAATCCGCGTCCGCCACGACGGCCGCCGCGGCGGCGATCGAACGGCTGCCGTTGCGGCCGCTGTTGGAACCCTGCCGTGCCCGGCGTCCCGCGCGTCTCGGCACGGGCTTCGGTCGCTTCACCTGGGCTGACAGCGGCCTCGGCTTCCTCCTGCTCGAACTCTTCTTCCCCGGCCTGCTCTTCGCCTTCCTCGTCGAATTCCTCTTCCGCCTCAACCGCAGCGGGTTGGGCGTCGGCCTCTTCCACGGCGTCACTCGAATCAGCGGCTTCCACGCTCCGTGCGGCAGCACTCGGCGCGGCGCGATCGAGAGTCTCCTCTTCCAGTTCTTCGTACTCGGCAACGTCGAGATCGTCTTCCGCCGGCGGCAGGTCGGCCTCGTCTTCCTCGATCTCTTCCTCCTCGATCAGGCCAGAGCCTGGCTGGAAGCTGGCGACATGTTGCTCGTCGGCCTCATGAGAACTCTCAGTCCGTGCCGAGAACGCCGGCCCAGGTTCCTCACGTTCCGTTTCCGCTTCTTCGCCGGCAAAAACTCCCGCCACGTTCATCTGGCCAAAGCGTTGTTGTTCTGCGTCGTCCAGAGCCTTCTGTTGCTGGTGGCGCTCCTGGGCGGCAGCCCCGGCGCCAAAGATTCCGCGCGCTTCGGCCTCGTGTTCACGCTCCAGGGAATCGCTGAGCGGCTCCATGGAAGCAGCCAGCGCAGCGGCATCCGCGGCTTGTTCGGCAGCCCCGGCGCTCACTTCGGTGGCAGTCGGAGTCTGCGCCGCCATGCGCTGGTACTTGGAGATGGATTCCCCGGGCAGGATGATGGGTTGGTAGGACCCACCCTTGGCAAAATCGGCCAAGGGTGGGGCACCCTGTGGTTCTTGAGGGCGTGGCTGCTCCTGGCGGGCAAACTTGCTCTCCGGGAAACCCCGACCGCGGCCACGACGGCGGCGGCGTCCACGCCAGCGGCCTCCGCCCTCGCCCTCGCTGTCACGCTCGGGACCACGGCCTGGCTCGGCTGAGGCAGGACGCGCGATCTCCTGCTCCTCGCTGACTGCCTGCACCGGTTCAGCAAGCGGAGGAGCTTCCGCGCGCGGCTGCGCCCCATTGCGGGTGGCATCGTCGTGAGCGCGTGCGACCACCTGCTCGAACTCTTCCTGGTCTTCCTGTTCTTCCAGAAAGTCGGTCACGTAAAGAAAGGCATCGCGCTCCAGGCCGACATCCACGAATGCCGACTGCATGCCCGGAAGCACGCGGGTGACTCGCCCTTTGTAAATGGATCCCGCGAGGGTGTACTCGTTCTCGCGTTCGAAATAGATTTCAGTGAGCTGATCTTCCTCGAGCACCGCCACCTTGGTCTCATGTGGCGTCGAGGAGACGTAAAGTTCCTTCGACATACTGTCTCCGCAGGCGTTCGCTCCGCGAACCGCCTTTACCGGCACGGAAACAGGAGGCGGGGACAGAGACTCGCCGCCGCGGCGCGGTTGCGTCCGGCGATGGGTCTGGAATGAAGCATGGAAGCGCGGACCCCTGGACTTTCCAGTAAGGCCCGGCGGCGCTCGGGGAGGATTCTCAGGCTACGGCTCGGAATCTTTTCACCTACGCGTCATCGCACGGCTTGTGGCCTCCCTGCCGAAGCGTTCCCGTTGCCCTGGCAACGCGATCTGGCTTCGGCGGGGCCGTTACCCGCCCTGCGGCGCTTGTTTCGGGCACCCCACCGAGGGCTAAAGACCCTCGTCGGGGACCCCGCTGCTTCAATCCTGTCCAGCCCCTCATGTATACGGCCGGGTTGCCCTCTTATCGTGGGGCAATACGAAAATCCTGCTCGGGCCACTTGCAGCGGCCGCGAATGTATCCCGCCGCGGCCTTTCGCCCGCGGCGCAAAACCGTCAGTTCACGAAGCGGCGCATGCGTATGTTCATCACAATGCCCAGCGCCAGGAACATGAACAACACTGACGAGCCGCCATAACTCATGAGCGGCAAAGGTATCCCGGTAACCGGCATATAGCCGACTACCATGCCGACGTTGACCAGGATGTGGAAGAACAGCACGGCCACCACACCCATGACCACAAACGCGCCGACGCGGTCAGGCGCCGTCTGCGCATTGTGGACCAAACGCATCAACAATAGAAAGTATAACAGCAGGAGAACCACTGCACCCACAAATCCATGTTCTTCGCACCAGGCAGCAAAGATGAAGTCGGTTTGCGGCACGGGCAGGAACATCCCCTGTGTTTGCGTGCCTTTCGCCATGCCCTTCCCCCACAATCCTCCGGAGCCAACGGCGATGAGGGATTGCTGGACTTGGTACCCCGCACCCTGAGGATCGGACTCCGGTTCGCGGAAGCTGACTAGCCGCTGCTTCTGATAGGGCTTGAGCCCATAATGCCAGACTACGGGCACGACCATCGCTCCCAGCAGGATGAAGGCAGCGGCATGTTTGAGCCGGAGCCCCCCCAGGATCAACGCCATAATCAGCACCGGTATGTAGGTGAGGGCCGTCCCCAGATCCGGCTGTTTGAGGACCAGCAGCATGGGTACGCCGGCGATCAGCCCCGCCTTGACGATATCGCTCAGGGAGGCTTCCTCTCGGTGCAGGTCGGCGAAGTATTTGGCCAGCGCCAGGATGAGCACCAGCTTCACCCACTCAGAAGGCTGAAAGTGCTGCCCACCGGGCATCTGGATCCAGCGCCGCGCGCCCAGGTACTTCTTGCCGATCACCAGCACCGCGACTAGTGAAACCACCGATGCAATGTAGAACCAATGAATCTTGTCCAGCAGGGCGTGATAGTCGATCAGGCTGATCAGGAACATCAGCACTATGCCCGCCATGATCCAGTACACCTGCTTGGTGTGAACGCCGATGAATTTGGTGTGCAGGGTAGCGCTGTAGATTTCCATCACTCCCAGAGCGCAGATGGCCAGCACGAAGGTAAAAAGCAACCAGTCGAAATCACGGAAGGAGAAGTATTTGGTCATCGGCCCGTCCCCGCAGCGCCAGACAGCCGGCGGGACGCCGGCGCTACATCGCCGAGCTGAACGCGGAAGCGGCCAGCCTGCATCGCATCCGGCTCGCCTTCCGCCGCGCGGTTCCAGACCGCAGCCACATCCACGCTTCCCCGCGCTGGAGCTTCCGCCATCTTCACCGCGCGCTTGCGCTGCTTCTCAACGTACGCCTTGATAACTTGCGCGCACACGCGCGCGGCCAGATAGCCGTGCTCGCCTTCTTCCAGCAGCACTGCCACGACGATCTCCG
Source organism: uncultured Acidobacteriota bacterium (assembly GCA_963808725.1). Classification (GTDB taxonomy): domain Bacteria; phylum Acidobacteriota; class Terriglobia; order Terriglobales; family Acidobacteriaceae; genus JAHFUA01. The sequence goes on from CAWEGO010000002.1 coordinate 441,378, forward strand.
GGCTGCGGCGCGGGGTGACTCCGACGAACCAGCCGTTGTCCTTGAACTTGGCCTTGTTGCCCGTGAGCTTGGCCTTGGCCATGTTGCTGATGGTCTGCGAGCTGCCGGTCTTGCCGGCGAAATCGATCCCTTCGAGATGGGCGCTGGGCGCCGTCCCGATCGGATTCACCACATTCGCCATGGCGTCGGTGATTAATTCCCAATTGGCGGGATCGATGGGGACCGTCACTTCATCCGAATGCTGGGCCTGCGCCTGGCGGAGGTTGGGAGGCAACTCGTCGGGAAATGCCACATGCGGCCGACGCAGCACGCCTTCGGAAGCGATGCCGCCGAGGGCGCGCGCCAACTGGATGGGCGTCACCGCCACCGCGCCCTGCCCGATGCCTACCGAGATGGTCTCGCCCGCGTACCACTTCTCCTTGAAATTCTTGATCTTCCATTCCTCCGAGGGCATCACGCCGGTGGCTTCGTTGGGCAGGTCGATGCCGGTTTTTTGTCCCAGGCCGAACGCCATAGCGTACTTGGCGATGCGCTCGATGCCCAGCTTGTCGGCCAGGGTGTAGAAGAACGAATCGCAGGACTGGTAGATGGCTTTGCTGATTCCCACCTCGCCGTGGGTGGTGTGCTGCGAGGTGATCCAGCATTTGAAGAAGCGCCCGTAGAACGTCTTGCCTCCGCCGCAGGACACGTTCAGGGTCTGCGCGATACCTTCCTGCAGGCCGGCAGTCGCCATGATGATCTTGAACACCGATCCTGGAGCGAGCTGCGCCTGAATGGCTTTGTTCAGCAGAGGATGGTTGTCGTCGGTGACCAGCTTGTTCCAATCGTTGCGCTTGATGCGCACCGCAAAATCATTGGGATCGAACGCCGGCCGGCTCACCATGGCCAGCACTTCGCCGGTGCGCGGGTCCAGAGCAACGATGGCGCCGCTCTTCCCGCTGCTGTCGATGGCCTCTTCAGCGGCGATCTGCAGATCGAGGTCGATGGTCAGTTTCAGGGGCGTGCCGGGCACGGCGGTGGTTTCGCTGAGGCGTCCTACTTCTTTGCCGCGGCTGTTGACCAGCGACCGCCGCGACCCATCCTTGCCCATCAGCATGTCGTTGTACTGCTGCTCGATGCCCGACTTGCCGACCACGTCCCCGGGCTCGTAGAGCTCGAACTGCGGCTGATTGAGTTCTTCTTCGCTCACCTCGCCCACGTAGCCGATCAGGTGCGCCATGAAGCCATTCTTGGGATAGAGCCGGCGGTGCACCATGATGGTTTCCAGCTCCGGCAGCTCGATCTTGTGCGATTCCACGAAGGCCAGCTCGTCCGGGGTGATGTCATCCTTGAGCACCAGGGGCTGGAACCCGGGAGCGTAGGCAAACTTGCGCAGCCGTTCGCGGACGCTGTCGGCGGTCATGTGCAGGCCGGCGGCAATCCGCTCCACGTCGGCGTTCAGATCGCGGGTCTGGTCGCGCAGCAGCAGCACGGAGAATGACGGGTAGTTGTCGACGATGGTGCGGCCCTCGCGGTCCAGAATCTTGCCGCGCGGCGCCAGGATGGGAATAGTGCGGATGCGATTGCGCTCCGCCAGGGTCTCGTATTTTTCCGTGCCCGCAACTTCCAGCCGCGCCAGGCGGAATATCAACACCACCATCACCGCCAGGATGACATACTGCACCGCGGTCAGCTTGAACTGCGGGATTTTGTCGTCGCGATCCATTAGGAACAGTTGTCAGTTACGTGCTGCGCTTGAAGCGATCCAGGACCGCGAACAGCACCACCGCAACGACGCCATTCAGCAGCGCTGCGAGCAGAGTGCGCGCCCACAGCCATTCCAGCGCAACTCCCAGGATGTTCCGAGCCACCAGAAAATACACGGCCTGGTGTACCAGGTAGAACCCGGCGGTGACCAGCAGCCTGGTGCCGGGGTTTTCCACATCGATCTTTACCCCCAGGGACGATGCGCCATAACCAACCACCGTCTTGGCGATGCCATAGAGTCCGATGGCCTGATGGGTCAGCGCATCCTGGACCAGGCCGATGATCGCGCCCGTCATCAGCCCGGCCATGGGGCTGCGCCGGGTCACCGCGAAGAAAATTGTTACCAGCAGGGGCAGATCAAGCACCGCGAACCCGTGCCACCTTGCCGGAACGAACGCCTGAATGAGCAGCGCCAGCAGCGGAACCAGCACGCTGATCACCGGTCCAAACCGATAAACCTCGATCTCCTCGCGGCTGGTGCGGACGAGTGGCATGTCGGTCATCGCGAGATTTCCTCGACCGGCTGCGTCTGCGGCGGCGGAGTCACTGGCTTCGGAGGCTTGCCTGCGGAATTGGTCTGTTTCGGCTTCCCGGCTTCTGCGCTGCCCGCAGGCTTGGTCGCGGCCGGTTTGACGACCGCGGGCTTGATGGTGGCGCCATCGGCCGTTGCGGTCCCCGATCTTCCTGCTGGCGGAGCCGTCGTCACGGGCTTCGCGGCGGGTTTGGTCGTGGCCGTATCCGGCGTCGCGGGCTTGGAAGCGGCGGCCGCTGGCTTCGGGGCTGCATCCAGGCCGGCCGCTTGCGACTGGACTGCCGCAGGTTTGGACGGCTGCGTTCCGGCGGCGCTCGAAGCGAAGGCGCTGTTGCTCGGGGTGGTGACGCTAGCTCCGGCCGTCGTCGGTTTCGTGGCCGCACCCGTCGCAGAACCCGCAGGAGGCTTTGGCGGAACGCTGGGCAGGCGTTCGGCCAGAATGTCGGCGGCGCGCACCGGCCCCGAAGGCTCCGCAGTCTGCGGTGCCGTCTCGACGACTCTGGTAACCACCAAAACCTCTTCCAACCGGCTGAGGTCGGCGGCCGGCTTGACCCGTATGTTCAGGAAGAGATCACTGCCGGGATTGGTCTGCTGCACCGTGCCGACGGGAAGTCCCTTGGGGAAAATGCGGTCGCCACCGCTGGTCAGCACGCGGTCGCCTGCCGTCACCTTCTCATCGCTCATCACGTAGCGCAGCATGGTTTCACCGGCGGCTGTCCCCCGCAGAATGCCTTGCAGGCGCGATGACTCCAGAATTGCGCCCACGCCGCTGTCGGGATCGTTGATGAGCAGTACCTGCGACGAAGCGTGATACACACGCAGCACCTTGCCCACGATGCCATCGGGGGTGATCACTGCCATGTCGGGCTTGATGCCGTCGCTGGTGCCCTTGTCGATGTAAACCACGTGCGACTGGTCGCTGCCGCTGCTGCCGATCACCTGCGCCGCCACGGTCTGCGAGATGAACTGTTCCTTGAACCCGAGCAGCGCCTGCAACCGGCGGGCCTGGGCGGCATCCTCGCTCAACCGCACCTGCTCGATGCGCAGGCGCTCGAGCTGCTCTTTCAGATCACGGTTCTCGTGGCGCACGCCGCGCAGGTACACATAATTTCTAAAGACATCGCGGATACCGTGGCTGGTGCTCACCAGGGATTTCTCCAGGGGTGAGATGGCGTTCACCACCCAGAAGCGAAGCAGGTGGGTGCCCCCGGTCTCGGGACGCTTGACCTGCACCGCCAGTCCCAATACCTGCGCGAACAGGACGAGCACCAGGAGGCTGGCGTTGCGGTACCGGCTGAAGAAGTTTTCCAAATCAGTTAACCAACAATGTCCACCGCACGATCACTGCGGCAGCATCCACGACGCAATTGTCTTGGGGATTCACCCACGCGTTGCGCGGAGAACCCAGGCGCATACCGAACCCGGTAATTTGGCCACGAGGAACGATCATCTGCGTTGCCCCAAATGCCAGCCCCGCAGGGGCGACATCAGAGAGCCCGGCACGTAAGCGCCGGGTAGTCGCCATACACGTTCCGAGTCCCGGAGGGACGGCACCAAAACCAAGATTCCTCCGGGCTTTGGGTTGGCTCTGCTTTCACGTTCTAACGCGCGCCCGGCGCGTTAAACGCCACCCCTTAGCCGTGCCCTTCCCAATCTATCGGCGTTCATCCGCGTCCATCCGCGGCAAATGCCTTACTCGATCGAAATCTTACGCAACAACTTGAAATCGCTGAGCATCTTGCCGGTGCCCAGAACCACCGAGGCCAGAGGATCGTCGGCGATGGAGACCGGCAATCCGGTCTCTTCGCGGATACGCTTGTCGAGGTTCTTCAGCAGGGCGCCGCCGCCGGTCAGCACGATGCCGCGATCGCTGATGTCGGCGGAAAGCTCCGGCGGCGTGCGTTCCAGGGCCACCCGGATGGCGTTCATGATGGTGGCCACGCACTCACCCAACGCTTCGCGCACTTCGCTGTCGTCAACGGTGATCGTTTTGGGCACGCCCTCGATCAGGTTGCGGCCCTTGATTTCCATGGTCAGCGGCTTGTCCAGCGGATAGGCTGAGCCGATCTCGATCTTGATCTGTTCCGCGGTGCGCTCGCCGATCAGCAGGTTGTACTTGCGCTTCAGGTAATTCATGATGGCTTCGTCCATCTGGTTGCCGGCCATGCGCACGGAACGCGAGTAGACGATGCCGCTGAGGGAGATGACCGCGATGTCGGTAGTGCCGCCGCCGATGTCCACGATCATATTGCCGCTGGGCTCGGTGATGGGCAGTCCGGCGCCGATGGCCGCCACCATCGCCTGCTCCACCAGGTGCACCTCGCTGGCCTTGGCGCGGTAGGCCGAGTCCATCACCGCCCGTTTCTCCACCTGGGTTATCTCGGAAGGTACCCCGATCACGATGCGCGGATGCACCAGCATCTTGCGGTTGTGCGCCTTCTGGATGAAGTAATTCAGCATCTTCTCGGTGGTCTTGAAGTCGGCGATCACGCCGTCCTTCATGGGCTTGATGGCGACGATGTTGCCCGGAGTGCGGCCCAGCATCTCCTTGGCTTCCTTGCCTACGGCTTCCACTTCGCCAGTGTTCTTGTTGATGGCCACGATGGAGGGCTCGTTGACCACGATGCCTTTACCCTTGGCATAAACCAGCGTATTGGCAGTGCCCAGGTCGATGGCCAGGTCGCTGGAGAACAAGCTAAACAGCGACCGCAGGTTGTGCACCCAGGACTGTGAGTGAAAACCGTTGGATGGCATAACGTACTTCTCTCGCGGAGTGGCTAATTTGTCCAGTTACCAAAGTTGATGCACACAATTGGGGAGACCGGCTCATATTGTAGTCGAATTGCCGGATTTGAGGGGCGCGCTTGCGGATTCCCAGCGGGAACGTGTGTAGGAACGGGACGAGCTACTGGATCACCACTCTTTTTTGCTGAGTGTTCACTCCTCCGTGGGAGTTCTGCGCCGTCACCGTGATTAAGCTCTCCCCATTGGGCAGCGGCGGAGTGAAGTAGTGGAAGCTGCCGTCGGAGGTCACAATCGGCACCTCCTGGCCGTTGACCATCACCCGGGCCGCGGGCTCGGTCCTGCCCTGCACCTCGATCACGTGCCCGTGCTGCACCAGGGGCTGCAACTCGAGGGCGATCGAGGGCTCCTGCTTGCTCTTGGCGATCACGGTAAAACGGTTCTTTTCGCTTTCCACCGACTGCTTACCGTCCGGGGCCACCGTCTGCACCACCCAGTAGTATGGCCCCTCCGTCAGACCTACAACCTGCACGTCCGGTGCCTTCACCTCGCGGTCGAAAACGGTGGAAGAAAAGTAGGGATTGCGCGAGATGCGGATGTGGAAGCTGTAGCCTTTCCCCATCGGCGACCAGCTAAAGCCCACCGGGTGCGGTCCGGGGGCAAGGATGGGCGCCATGTTGGCGGGTGCGATCAGCGTGGGCGGAGCCAGTTCCTTCTCCTTCACCATCCGGGGAGATTCGGCCTGGAAGCTGACCTTCTCGAAACCGGCCAGGCGCACGGTCTCGCCATTGCGCGCCACCTCGCCCGAGCCCTTCGTCAGCAGGATCTCGTGCTGATCTGCGGTGGCGTCGCTGCGCACCATGGCAGCACTCTCCGGGGACAGGCTGGCGGTGGCGCCGGAAACGATCACCTGGTTCTTCGATCCCTGGGCGTAGGTCGCGGTGGTCAGGTCGACCGTGCCCGTGGTCACTTGCACGGCGACCTGGGTCTGTTGCTGGGCGTTGGCCGAGTTCTCCTCCACCACGATCAGCGAATCCTGCTTGAGGGTATAGTTGGTGCCGTCGGCAAAGACCACCTTCGCCATCCCCTCGGAAGTAGTCTGCACCACGTCGCCTTTTTCCAACGGCAGCGAGTAATCCGCGCCTACCCAGCTATTGCTGTTAGCTTTCTTGACCCGAACCCTGCCCTCGATGGCGGTGAAGTGGGCTTGCTGCTTGCCAGGAACCAGCCTGTCGGGAGTCCGGACCGAGGAATCCAGCCGGCGCAGCGTGCCCTGCCAGGCACGCGCCGTGTAAGTTCTGCTGTCGGGAAGCGCCAAGTAAACAATAAAGCCTGCGAACAGCACCAGCAGAGCAGCCGCTATGGCAACACTGCGGTAGGTGATGGTGATCCAGGCGATCACCGACTCGGATTTGGGCTTCTTCCTGGACAAACCGGTCCCAGTCCGCGAAATTAGGCGCACTTGCAGGCAGGGTACCACGGTCTTGCAGTCCAAAAACCATTCGGGACACACCGAAGTAACAGCAATTACCACCGTTTCGGACAAGTCCTCCGGGAACGAGGAAAACCCTGTGAATCCGGGCCCGAAACGGGACCGACATTCCCGCGGCAGTTCCCCGTCCCAATGGTCGTAACACTTCTGAGTACAGGCAGATATGGAAGGACAGCCGACAACGTGCGTGCCATAAGAGGAAATCAGCGGTCCCTGAGCCTGTGCAAACGACTCATTTTCAAGCGGCCAGGATTCGGCACAGCAAGTGCATAAGTGAGCGCGCCTCCACGGAGAGACTGCGCTGGCTGTTTGCGGCGCGAGAGGAAGCGAACGCGGCCTGCGTCCTACGGTTCTTCGCAGGCCCCCGGCTCGCTGGGTCTTCACGGGAGCTTGACTCGGCGAGTCGGGGTGTTCGTTGTCTTCACCCCACGTACCCTCCCCTCTGCTTCTCCAAATTTCTTCAACGCTGCGCGCAAGGCGCAGCACCTCGTCTGCTCGACAACTGCTGGCGTCTCTGGCTTGCACACCCTCAATGCGGGGGTTAGGATGGGACTCTTTGAACGGGAGGCATTGCGGCGATGGCCACGGACACGATTCGCGCAGCCGAAGGTGTCGGCAGCATGGGCAAGGCGAGAGTCTATAAAAACTTCATTGACGGCGAATGGGTGGAAGCCAGCACCGGCGAAGCTTTCGAGAACCGCAATCCGGCCGATACCCGCGACCTGGTGGGGATCTTTCAGAAATCCGGCAAGGCGGACGTGGACGCGGCGGTCGATGCCGCCAAGCGCGCCTTCGAGAAGTGGCGCCTGGTGCCGGCGCCGCGCCGCGCCGAGATTCTCTATCGCGCCTCCGAGCTGCTGATCGAGCGCAAGGAAGATTTCGCCCGCGATATGACCCGTGAGATGGGCAAGATCCTGAAGGAAACGCGCGGTGACGTGCAGGAAGCCATCGACACCGGGTTCTTCATGGCCGGGGAAGGCCGCCGCATGTTCGGCCCTACCGTCCCTTCAGAGTTGCCCAACAAGTTTGCCATGGCGGTCCGGCAGCCCCTGGGCGTCTGCAGCATGATCACGCCGTGGAACTTTCCCATGGCCATTCCATCCTGGAAGCTGTTCCCGGCGCTGGTCGCAGGGAACACCTGCATCATCAAGCCGGCGCAGGACACGCCGCTTTCCGTTTTTAATTTCGTGCGCACTTTGAGCGACGCCGGCGTGCCCCGGGGTGTGGTCAACATCGTAAGCGGCTTCGGCTCGAAAATCGGCGCCCCGCTGATGGAGCACCCCGATGTGCGCGCCGTTTCCCTGACGGGTTCGACCGACGTAGGCCGTATTGTCGGCGAGACCTGCGCCCGCAGCTTCAAGCACTGCTCGCTGGAGTTGGGCGGCAAGAATCCCATGATCGTGCTCGACGATGCCAACCTCGACTTGGCTCTCGACGGCGGATTGTGGGGCGCCTTCGGCACCACCGGACAGCGCTGCACGGCGACCAGCCGCATCATCGTGCAGAAGGGCGTCTACGGCGACTTCATCCACGAGTTTGTGGAACGCGCGCGGCGGTTGAAGGTAGGCAATGGTCTGGACGAGACTACCGACATGGGCCCGGCGGTCAACAAGGCGCAGCTCGAGACCGATCTCAACTACATCAAGATCGGCATCTCAGAGGGCGCGCGGCTGCTATGCGGCGGCAATCGCCTGGACAGCGGCGAGTACGCGAACGGATGGTTCCTCGAGCCCACAGTGTTTGCCGACGTCGATCCGCGCATGCGCATCGCACAGGAGGAGATTTTCGGTCCGGTGGTGTCAATCATCCCCGGCGACAGTCTTGAGGATGCGATCGCCATCGCCAACGACATCCAGTACGGCCTGACGTCGGCGATCTATACTCGCGACGTGAACAAGGCTTTCGTGGCCATGCGCGACTTGCACGCCGGCATCACCTACATCAACGCCCCCACCATCGGCGCCGAGGTGCACCTGCCGTTTGGAGGCGTAAAGGCCACGGGCAACGGGCACCGCGAAGGTGGAATTGGGGCCATCGATTTCTACACGGAGTGGAAATCCATTTACGTGGACTACTCCGACCGGCTGCAGAAAGCGCAGATCGACCGGCCGGACTAGACGGTGCGAAAACTCTTGAGCGCACTTTTTCTTGCTGTATGCGGCGTATTGAGCGTCGCCCAGCAAGCGAGCCAGCCTGCGCTGCCGCGGGTGGATCGGAATGCCTGCCCTTTCGAATGCTGCCAACTTGGACGCTGGACCGCAAACCGCAAGGTTACCGCGTATAGCGACTGGCGTCGTTCTCGCCAGCGCTTGTTTGAAATTCAAAAGGGAGAAACTGTAACCGCCCTTGCCGGCGTGCACGTGACCTACAAGCCTGGACATTTACGCGTTTTGAAAGAAATACCAGAACTGCATATGAGGGTCGGTGATACTGTGCTCACCTACATGTACCACGGAGAGGGGTATTTCGATTTCTGGGTAAACGGCTACAGCGGCAATGACCAAATTTACACGGCGTTGCGCTGCACCGAGGCAACGATGAAGGAAACCGATCCGCTTTGCGTTGTGGACGAAGGCGACAAGGAGTGGTGGGTTAAGATCAAGACGAGCTCTGGGCAAACCGGCTGGGTCAACGGCAATAACGGTTTTGACGGCACCGACGCGTGTGGCTAGTTTCGTCCGAAACGAGACCATGATCATCGGCGTTCCCAAGGAAGTGAAGGATCACGAGTCCCGCGTGGGCATCGTTCCCGCCGGAGTCAAGGCGCTCACCGATGCTGGGCATCAAGTGATAGTCGAGACCCGCGCCGGCGATCTTTCCTCCCTGCCCGACAGCGAGTTCAAACAGGCTGGCGCAGAGATCGTGGGCACGGCTGCCGAGGTCTGGGGTCGGGCCGAAATGGTGGTGAAGGTCAAGGAGCCGATCGAGCAGGAATTCGGCTTTCTGCGCGATGGCCTGCTGTTATTTACCTTTCTGCACTTGGCGCCGCTGCCGAAGCTGACTGACCATCTGCTCAAGAACAACGTCACCGGAATTGCCTACGAGACCATCCGCGACCAGCACCACCGTCTGCCGCTGCTGACGCCGATGTCGGAGGTCGCCGGGCGCATGTCGGTGCAGGTCGGGGCGGCCTATCTCGAAAAGGAACGTGGCGGACGCGGCGTGCTGCTGGGTGGCGTCCCGGGAGTTCCGCCGGCGCAGGTGTGCGTGATCGGTGGCGGCACGGTGGGCACCAATGCCGCCAAGATCGCCCTCGGCATGGGCGCGCTGGTGACACTGATCGACCTCAATCTGGACCGCCTCCGCGAGCTGGACGACATCTTCAACGGCCGCGTTTACACCGTCTGCTCGAATTCCTACAACATCGCCAAGTCGGTGAAGCATGCTGATCTGGTAATCGGCGGCGTGCTCATCCCCGGCGCAGCGGCGCCCAAGCTGGTGACCAAGGCGATGGTCAAGGACATGAAGCCGGGCGCGGTGATCGTGGACGTGGCCATCGACCAGGGTGGCTGCATCGAGACCGCGCACCCGACCACACACAGCGACCCGGCTTACGTGGTGGACGGCGTCGTGCATTACTGCGTCACCAACATGCCCGCGGCGGTTCCGCACACCTCGACGCTGGCGCTCACCAATGCGACCTTCCCCTACGTGATGAAGCTGGCGCAGCAGGGGCTGGCGCCGCTGAAGAGCGACCAGGGATTCCGCGAAGGCGTCAACACCTATCGCGGGCATGTCACCTGCGCAGGGGTGGCGGAGTCGCAGGGCAAGCCGCTCGAGAACATCATGGATCTGCTGTAACCGCCGATGGCACCCATCCACAATTGAGGACGGGCTACAATGAGCGGCTGGGGCTGAACTATGGTCGATATTCACTGCCACATCCTGCCGCAGGTTGATGACGGCGCGAGAAGCTGGGAAATTGCCACCGAGATGTGCCGCATGGCGGTGGCCGACGGCATCACCCATATCGTCGCCACGCCGCACGCCAACGAGGAGTACGCTTACCATCGCGAAGAGCACGCCGCGCGCTTGCAGGAGCTTCAGAAAGCGGCGGGCGAGCGGCCGCTCCTGAGCCTGGGCTGCGATTTCCATTTCTCCTTCGACAACGTGCAGGACGCGCTCAAAACTCCCGAGCGCTACTCCATCAGCGGCACGCCGTACCTGCTGGTCGAGTTCAGCGACTTCGGCGTTTCCCGCTATATCAACGACACCATCTACCGGCTGCGCGCGCAAGCCATCGTCCCCATCGTCACCCATCCTGAGCGCAACCGCATGCTGCAGACCCATCCCGAGCACGTGTTGAGCTTCGTCGAACAGGGTTGCGTGGTGCAGGTGACTGCGTCTTCGTTCACCGGCCGCTGGGGAAATGGCGCACGCAAGGCCGCGGAGTGGCTGCTGAAGCATGACGCGGTGCACGTGATCGCCACCGACGCGCACGACACCGAACACCGCCCGCCGGTGCTCTCCGCCGGCCGCGAAGCGGTGGCGAAGATCGCGGGACCGGATATCGCTCGCGCACTGGTGGAGGACAATCCCGCGGCCATCGTGGCCGGCGAAGGGCTTCCCTATTTGCCGGCGCCGCTTTCGCGATAGCTAGAGCGCTGGACATCTAGGTGTACCCACCACGCCCCTTGAAGGGGCCTCCGCCGAGGAAGTCTTCTCCATTGGCTGAGATGTCATTCTTCCGCGGAGCGAAGCGAAGCGGGAGAATCTGTCGCATTCGTCACACGCCGCCGATGTCGTCTGGAGAAACGACATCGTTAGATCCTCCGCTCGGCTTTGCCTCGCCGAAGGATGACCCTGTCCTCGGATGGGACTTTCCCGCCCCAGCCTACGCCGCGAACTCTTCGTTCATTTCCCGGCGCCCCTGCGGGCGTGCCGCGGAGAGGTGTCCGTCGCGGTCGGAAACTTCCGCGATGGTCGCCAATAGCGACGCCAGTTCGCGGCTCAGCGCGTGCGACGGATAGCGCCAAGTCCAATTCCCGTCCGGACGGCTGGGAACGTTCATGCGCGCTTCGCTGCCCAGTCCCAGCACGTCCTGCAGCGGCACCACGCACAAGTCGGCGATGGAAGCCTGGGCCGCGCGGATGAACGCCCAGTTCATCCCCTCGGGATCGTGGCCCAGATAGGCCGAGGCGTGACACCGTTCTTGCTCGCTGGCGTGCTGCCACCAGCCCAGGGTGGTGTCGTTGTCGTGGGTGCCGGTATAGACCACGGTATCGCGCTCGAACTGGTGCGGCAGGTAGATGTGCGCTCCGCGATTGCCGAAGCCGAACTGCAACACCCTCATGCCGGGAAGTCCGAGGCGCTGCCGCAGCGCGCGGACTTCCTCCGTGATCAGGCCCAGGTCTTCCGCGATGATGGGCAGCTTGCCGAGAGCCTGGCGCAGGGCGTGGAAGAGATCGTCGCGCGGTCCCTCCACCCAGCGCCCGCGCATCGCCGTGGGTTCAGCGGCTGGAATCTCCCAGTAGTGCTGGAAGCCGAGAAAGTGGTCCAGGCGCACGATGTCGCAGGTGGCGAGCGCCGCGCGCATGCGCTCGATCCACCAATTATAGCCACGGCTCCGCAGCACGTCCCAGCGGTAGAGCGGATTTCCCCAACGCTGGCCGGTCTCGCTGAAGGCGTCCGGGGGGACGCCCGCCACCACGTAGGGCTCGAGCTCGTCGTCCAGATGGAAGAGGTCGGGATGGGTCCAGACGTCGGCGCTGTCATAGCTGACGAAGATGGCCACATCCCCGATGATCTTGATTCCCAGTTCGCCACAGCGCCGGTGCAAAGCGCGCCACTGCTCGCAGAAGGCGAACTGGATCACGCGCACCACGTCCAGTTCCCGCGCCAGGCCGCGGCGCGCGTTTTGCAGGGCCTCGGGCTGGCGGCGCGCCAGATCCCGCGGCCAGCAGTTCCAGTTCTCGCTGCGGTAAAGCTGGCGCAGGACGTTGAAGAGGGCAAAGTCGTCCAGCCAGCCGGCGTTTTCCTGGCAGAAGCGGTGGAAGCGTTCGTGCTCCTGCGGGCGCGACTGCACCAGAAAGTTCCAGGCAGCTTCGCGCAGCAGCGGCAGCTTGGCCGCCCGCACCTGGTCGTAGTCGATGGAGCAAACGGCGTCAGGCAGCGACTCCACTCGCTCCGGTTCAATCCATCCCCGATCCGCCAGCCGCTGCAGGCTGACTAGCAGAGGGTTGCCGGCAAAAGCGCAGGTCGCGGAGTAAGGAGAATTCCCTTTCCCCGGAGGCCCCAGCGGCAACACCTGCCACAGACCTTGCCGGGCGGCGGCAAGGAACTCCACGAAATCGTAGGCGGCGGGGCCGAGGTCGCCGATGCCGCCACGCGAGGGCAGCGACGTGGGATGCAGCAGGATGCCGGAAGCGCGTTCGAAAGACATCAGTAATCAGCAGCGCGCCTGCCACGGTCCCAAAGCAGGCAGTTGATGAATGGTGAGTGGGTTCCTGGTTGCCGGCGGTTTGGCTGTTCACCCTCCGAAGCGGGGATTCATCAGCTTGTCTCGTTCCTCTTTGTTGTAGCGGATTTTGCCTTGCTTTTCCATCTCCGCCCGCAGGTTGGTGGCGAAATTCTCCAGCACTTCTTGCCGTCGCTTTTGCAACAGGCTCTCGCGGATACGGTCCTTCGACGCCGCGAGCTCGTCCGGACTGGGCTCCTGGCGCTCCGTCACCGCAAACACCACCCCGCTGCGCCCGGTATTGATGGGCGCACTGATCTCGCCGGGCTTCATATTGAAGGCCACCTCGGCCTGGCCGGACATGGCTCCGATATCCGGGACCTGGCTGTTGCGCGTGACCAGTTCGCTGGTCTTGATGGTCGCGCCCACCTCCTGGGCTGCTTTCTTCAGGTCACGGGAGGCGCGGGCGCGGTCGGAAAGCTCCCGGGTCTGCTTCTGCAGCAACCCAGTCGCCCGCTGCTGTTTGAAATCGCTCTCGACTTGTGCCCGCACTTCATCGAAGGTTGGCTTTTGCGGCGGTTTGACCTCAGTCACCTGAAACACGATGCGGCCCTGGGGAATTGTAGTCATCTCCGGTGGGTCTTTGACGCGAGCGCCAAACACCGCATCCATGAACTCGGGTGAGGCGCCGACGCCGGGCAACACACTGGTGCGGCTGAACAGGTCGCTGTGCACGACTACCAGGCCGTACTTGGCGGCCGCGGCATCCAGGCCGGAAGTGCGGGCAAGGGTTCGGACATCGTTGGCCAGCGTCTCGGTGGCGCGCGCTGCCTTCTCTTGGCGCAGCATCGGCTCGATGGTCGCCTTCACCTCATCCAGGCTTTGCACGTGGGCGGTTCGTTTGTCTTCCACACGCACAATGTTGAAACCGAGCGCGCTGCGCAGGACATCGCTGGTCTGGCCCTTGTTGAGCGCGAAGATCTGGTCTTCGATGTCGGGGATGCGTCCCCGCCCGATCCAGCCCAATTCGCCGCCGTCCGCCTTGCTAGGATCGTCGGACTCTTTTTTGGCAAGGTCGGCGAAATTGGCCCCGGCTTTGAGCTGCTTGAGAATCTCCTCCGCCTTCTGCCGGGCAGCGTCCACAGCCTTGGGATCGACTTTACCGTCCGCGCCAGGAGGCGGCATGCGCACCTGGATGAGCCTCAGGTTCACCTCCTCGGGGACGCGGTAGTCGTCGCGATGCTGGTTGTAGTAGCGCTGCAGGTCCTCGCGCGTCACCTGGACCTGCTCGGAGACCTTGGCGCTGTCGATCACAATGTAATTCGCCTTGCGCTTCTCCGGAATGGCGTTGGCGTAATGCGCCTGGCTCATGTCGAAAAACGCTTTCAGCTCGGCCTCATTAGGATGGATCTCGCTCATCACCTTGTCGAGGGAAAGCACGGCGTACTCGAGCTTAACCTTGGTGTTGTCGCGCCGGAATTCCTGCGCGATGTCGGAATCGGAAACGCCGACGCCGCCCTCGATCAGGCCCTGCAGCTTGCGCAGCAGAAGGTCGTCCTTCATCTCCTGCTCAAACTGGGCCACACCCATATTGAATTGTTGCAGGACGAACTGCTCGTAGCGTTCCTGTCCGATGAAATTGCCGCCGGGGAACAATTCCGCTCCCAGAGGGCCAGTGCGCAACTCCTCGCGCAATTCGTCGTCGGTGACGCGCAGCCCCATGCGGGAAGCCTCCATCAGCATGGCCGCGCGCGTCACCAACTGCTGCGCCACCTGGCCGCTGATGAAGGGCAGCAGCGACGCCGGATATCCCGCCTGGCGCACCGCCATCTGCGCCCGCTGGCGGACGTCCTGCATGGTGACTTCCTGGTCGCCCACCTTGGCGAAGTCCCCCTGCGCCGCCCCGCCGAAACCGAAGGCGCTGCCCAGGGTTCCGCCGGGGATGAGCGTGATCACCATGGTGGCGCTGATCAATACCAATAGACCGCCGAGCAGATACTTCTTCAGCGGCCCAGGCCTTTGCAAGAATCGAATCATTGGTTGGATACCCCGAACGTCGTTCGCAAGAAATCTATTATAAAACAGCGAGGCTTCCCGCCCTGGACAGAGATCGCACGGAGGCTTAGACTCGCTTGCCGCACCCTGCATCACCGCGCACAATGAGATGGATCAGGATTTTCTCCGGCATCATGTTGCTGCTCGCGGCCGTGGCCTGGCCGCAGCAGCAGCAAGGAGCGAGCGCCATGTCCTTCACGCTGAGCTCAACCGCCTTCCCGCCGGGAGGCGAGATTCCCAGCAAGTACACCTGCTCCGGCGCGGACGTTTCCCCTGTGCTGAAATGGAACGATCCCCCGGCCGGAACCCAGAGCTTCGCCCTGATCGCCGATGATCCCGACGCGCCCGCCGGCACCTGGGTGCATTGGGTCGCCTATGACCTTCCCGCCAGCGCCCGCCAGCTTCCCGAAGGAGTGCCGAAAGCGGAGGCGATCGCGGGCGGCGGCGTCCAGGGGCAGAACGATTTCCGCAAAACGGGATACGGCGGCCCCTGCCCACCGCCCGGCAAGCCTCATCGTTACTACTTCAAGCTGTACGCCCTCGATCGCAAGCTCAACCTTAAACCAGGGGCGACGAAGAAGGTGGTCGAGTCGGCGATGGAAGGGCACATCCTCGCGCAGGCGGAAGTGCTGGGCCGTTTCCAGCGCTAATTAATCAAGGGAACGTCCTCGCTACAGACGGCCAGAAGATACCATATTCGATGCTGGTATTGAGTATGGTAAGATTGAGAATCATGAACACAGCACGTAAGATCACGGTAGAGGTACCGCAGGGGCTTCTCGAAAAGGCGCAACGGGCCAGCGGTACCGGCATTACCCAGACCGTCCGCACCGGGTTGCAGCTGGTGGCGGCATCGCGAACTTACGCTCGCCTGCGCCAGCTCCGGGGCAAGGTTCGGTTCACGCGTACCTGGGTCGAGCTGAAGGCCGACCGATGATCGCGGCCGACACGAGCACATGGGTTGCCTTTCTAGAAGGCGGCCCAGGCGAGGATGCACAGCTGCTGGATCGGGCGCTTGGAGACCGGCAAGTGCTCATGGTGCCGGTTGTGCTCACCGAGCTGTTGAGCGATCCCAAGCTTCCTTCTGGCGTTGCTGAAACCCTCTTAGACGTACCTCTGATCGAAATTGGGCCCGGCTATTGGCAGCGGGCAGGAGCCTTGCGGGCGAAGGCACTGGCCAAGCGCCGCAAGGCGCGCCTCGGCGACGCGCTGATCGCCCAGAGCTGCATGGACCAAGGTATCCCCCTCCTCACGCGAGACCGGGACTTCCGAGGGTTCGCCGAAGCTGCGGGCCTCGATCTTGTGCTTGGATTCGGAACGGACTGATCCGTCCTACTCCGCCGTGAAGTAGTCCACCGTCACCGGGCTCTCGAACAGGGAATAGTCGCGGGTGACGACGGTGATGCCGCTGTCGGTGACGAAGTAGCGTTCCTTGTCGGCTTCAGGGTCGAAGCCGATGACGGTGCCTTCGGGGATGTGCACGTCGCGGTCGACGATGGCGCGGCGGATGCGGCAGTGCCGTCCCACGTTGACGTGGGAGAAGATGATGGAGGCTTCCACGTCGGTATAGGAATTGATGCGCACGTCGGGGGAGAGAATGCTGTTGCGCACCATGCCGCCGGAGATGATGCAGCCGGCGGAAACAATCGAATCGATGGCCATGCCCATGCGCCCGGGCTCGCCGAAGACGAACTTGGCCGGGGGATACTGCCGCTGGAAGGTACGGATAGGCCAAGCCTTGTCATAGAGGTTGAACACGGGCGAAACCGCCACCAGGTCCATGTTGGCCTCGTAGAGAGACTCCAGCGTTCCCACGTCGCGCCAGTAGAGCGCTTCTTTCTTGTTTTCGTCCACGAAGTTGAAGGAGTACACGCGGTACTCGGCGGCCATGCGCGGCAGGATGTCCTTGCCGAAATCGTGGGAGGAGTTGGAGTCCTCGGCGTCCTTGAGCAGCACTGGGATGAGCACGTCGGTGTTGAACAGGTACACCCCCATGGAAGCCGAGACCAGGCGCGGGTTGTAGGGCGAGCGAAGAGCGGTGCGCTCGGGCTTCTCCTCAAAGCCGACGATGCGGCCCTGGCGGTCGACATCCACCACCCCGAAGCGATAGGTCTCGCTGGGCTCGATGAGGATGGTGGCCAGGGTGACGTCGGCCTTGGAAGCCACGTGCTGGTCGAGCATCAGGCCGTAGTTCATCTTGTAGATGTGGTCACCGGAAAGGATGAGCACGTACTTCGGCTGCTCGCTGCCGATGGAGTAGATGTTCTGATACACGGCGTCGGCGGTGCCCAAGTACCAGTTTTCGCTCACCCGCTTCATGGGCGGCAGAATCTCCACGAACTCGCCCAGGTCGCGGGCCACGATGTTCCAGCCCTCGCGAATGTGGCGGTTCAGCGACAAGGCCTTGTACTGGGTGAGGATGTAGACGTGGCGCAGGTCGGAGTTGATGCAGTTCGAGAGCGTGATGTCGATGATGCGGTAATTGCCGCCGAAGGTGACCGCCGGCTTGGCGCGGTCGCGCGTCAGGGGATACAAGCGCTCCCCCGCGCCCCCCGCCAGCAGGACTCCCAGCGTGTCTTTCATCGCCTTTGGTCACAACGCCGCCTTGGGCGGCGAGCAAAAGATGGTAGCAGAAATGAGGAGGACCGCGTACCACGTCACCGATCGATGCTGATCTTGAGCGACTTCAGAAACTTCTGGTCCTGGGCGTTGATCTTGAATTCGACCTCGGTCTTGTGTGAGGCGGAGGCCGGCTTGGCGCTCTCATCATCGTCGCGGCGGTTGAAACCGATGGTGGCTTCCAGCACCAGGAAAACATCGTAGCCGCCGGCCTTGATCTTGGAGATGACCTCCGCGATCTGGTCGGATTCGGACAGGGATTCGTTGATGGCCCCGCCGAGTTCCTTCATGAGTTGCTTCAGTTTGTCGTCCACGGACCCTCCCCCTTTGCCGGCGACTCGCGCTGGGCCGAGACTATCACTTTCCCCGAAAATTGTTTAGATGCACGGAGAGGGCGCTAGTGTCTTAAATCCGCCTTGCTCTGATCGGCAGTCTATTTCAGTGCAACCACGGCCCCGACAACTCCCATACCAATAGCGACGATGAGTGGCAAAACCCGCGACAATCGCCCAACACTTCCCCTAAGCTCGGAAACATCCTTCGCTAGGGCGCTTAGGGTTTTTGTCACTTGACCGAGCGTCATGCCTTCCGTATTGACGAGCTCCTGGATGTCTTGTGCGCTGAGTCCGGTCTGCCCTTGGTGTGGGCCTGAGTACGGCTTCGCTACCGGATGGCTTAAACGAAAGAATTGCACCGTCAGGAATGGAGCTTCATATGGCAACGCTGTTGATTTCGGGGCCAGGTTAATCATGCGGACGATAATGATACCCTTGAAGCCCGGGTCAATCTGTGGACCGGAAAGCATGAGAAGACCATGGCGAGCGTATTCAGAACCGAGACCAAGCTGTCCAGCCGTCTTATTGTCCAGTTCGATGCGTTCACGTGATTCGAGGACAGCGAATTCCCCAGCCTCGATGATGAGAACGCCCTTTTCGGTTAGATTGAGCTTCTCCTTCGCTGAACTGGCGAAGGCCCAGTTTCCGACCCGAACATCGTAGCTGGCCGGTTCTACTCTGTCGGGATCGAAGGGGTCGAGAACGATCTCTCCGTTTTGAACGGCGGCTTGAATCTGCACATCCGTCATCATCATGCATTTAATTGTTCTTTGTTATCAGTGGTTTGTCAAACGTTCCCATCACGACTTGACGTGACAGGGAACACGATTCATTAACGCACATTTCGGACACTCGCGAGAAGAAGGCAGGAAGTAGGGAGTAGGCGGTAGGGCGGCTATAATCGCCGGTATGGCCGAGATGTCCAACTCGCGGCGGAGGGGCTTCCGTTGGGGGTGGTGGGGGGCGGCGGCCACCCACGTCGGCGGCAACATGGTCCGGAAAAGCCGGACCGTGAACGCCCTGGCGTCGGCGGCGCAGGTGGCGCTGCGCTCCCTCAGCAAAGTTGGCCACCTGCTCTGGCTGGAAGTAACCGGCCTGTTTTTCGTGGCGTTCGCCGTAATCGGGGGGCTGGCCACCTGGCACGATTATTACAGGCACAAGATGCTTTCCGTCCGCGTGGGGGCCGCGATATGCTTTATGGTCGTTTTCGCCTGGTTCGGCCTGACTTCGTTGTGGCGGGCGCGGCGCAAAGTCTGATCCTTCCGGAAGGCAGCGCTCATGTCTCAAGAGACAAAAACCGCGCGGGCTGAGACTCAACCCGCCCAGAGCACCTCCAAGATCGACGTGCGGCCGCTGTATACCCCGGCCGAGATGCAGGGCTGGGACTACGACCGCGACGTTGGCTATCCCGGCGACTTTCCCTACACCCGCGGGGTGCAGCCCACCATGTACCGCGGACGGCTCTGGACCATGCGCCAGTACGCCGGGATGGGCGACGCCGAGGAGTCCAACAAGCGCTACAAGTACCTGCTGTCGCAGGGGACCATGGGGCTGTCGGTGGCCTTCGACCTGCCCACGCAGATCGGCCTCGATTCCGACCACCCCATGGCCCTGGGCGAAGTCGGCAAAGTCGGCGTGGCCATCGATTCCATCGAGGACATGGAGCGGCTGTTCGACGGCATCAACCTGGAAAAAATCTCCACCTCGATGACCATCAACGCCACCGCGTCCATCCTGCTCGCGCTCTACATCGCCGTGGCCAAGCGGCAAGGCTCGGATGTACGCAAGCTCCAAGGCACGGTGCAGAATGACATCCTGAAGGAGTACATCGCGCGCGGAACGTACATTTACCCGATCCAGCACGCGATGCGCATCGTCACCGACCTGTTCGCCTACTGCAACCAGTACGTGCCGGAGTGGAACACCATCTCCATCAGCGGCTACCACATGCGCGAGGCGGGTTCGACCGCGGTGCAGGAAGTGGCATTCACGCTGGCCAACGGCATGACCTACGTGCAAGCGGCGATCGATGCCGGGCTCGAGGTGGACCAGTTCGCGCCGCGGCTCTCCTTCTTCTTCGCCTCGCACAGCAATTTCCTGGAAGAGGTGGCCAAGTTCCGCGCCGCGCGGCGCATGTGGGCGCGCATCATGATGGAGCATTTCGGCGCCAAAAATCCGCGTTCGCTCATGCTGCGCTTCCATACGCAGACCGGCGGAGTGACGCTCACGGCGCAGCAGCCGGAGATCAACATTGTGCGCACGGCGCTGCAGGCGCTCTCGGCGGTGCTGGGCGGGACGCAGTCGCTGCACACGAATTCGTTCGACGAAGCGCTGGCGCTGCCCACCGAAGAAGCCGTCCGCATCGCGCTGCGGACCCAGCAGGTCATCGCTTACGAATCCGGCGTGCCCAACACGGTGGACCCGCTGGGCGGTTCCTATTACCTGGAATCGCTGACCAACCAGATCGAAGAGCGCGCCCGCGAGTATCTCGACAAGATCGAAGCCATGGGCGGCATGCTCAAGGCCATCGAGCGCGGCTACGTGCAGTCGGAGATCCAGAACTCCGCTTACGACTTCCAGCAGGCCGTGGACCGGCTCGAGACCGTGGTTGTGGGCGTGAACCGCTTTGCCACCAACGAGGCAGCGTCTGTGCCCTTGTACCGCGTGGATGAAACGCTGGAGCGCAAGCAGGTGGAGCGCCTGCGCGCGCTGCGCGCCCGCCGCGACCAGCAGAAGGCAGAAGCTGCGATCCAGGCGATTGATGAAGCCGCCCGCTCGGGCGAAAATCTCATGCCTCGCATCATCAACGCGGTTGAGAGCTATTGCACTGTGGGCGAGATCTCGGACAGCTTGCGCAAGGTGTTTGGGGAGTACAAGGAAGCGGTGGTGATTTAAACTTCGTTCCGCCGGGGATTGGAAAATGCCGATCTACGAGATAACTAAGGACACCATCAAGGAGGTTTCCAAGACTACGCTGGCCGAGCACGGCTTCCGCGAGCGGTACGACCTTCAACGCTTGCTACGCCAAAACATCGACGCAGTCGCCACAAACGCCTATGTTTTGGCTGAAGAGTACTGCGAGTGGGAGGATGCGAAGCGCCGGATTGATCTTCTCTGCATCGATAAAGAGGCCAATCTTGTAGTGATCGAGCTGAAAAGGAGTGAGGATGGCGGCCACATGGAGCTACAGGCGATACGTTACGCAGCCATGGTGAGCAATATGACGTTCGCCCAGGCCGTGGAAGCGCACTCCAAATTCCTCGACAAAACGCCGGAAGAAGCTGAGGCCGCAATTTTGAATTTCCTAGGCTGGGAAGAGCCGCATGAGAAAGAGTTCGGGAAGGACACGCGAATCATTCTTGTCTCGGGCGAGTTCTCTCCCGAGATTACGACTGCGGCGTACTGGTTGAACGAACACTCGGTTGATGTTCGATGTGTTCGCCTTCGACCGCACTGTATAGGAGAGCGCTTCTGCTGGACATTCAGCAGGTAATCCCGATTCCGGAGGCCACCGGCATCTTGGTAAAGATCAAGAACAAAGTGGCTGAAGAACGAAGGTCGGAGGGAGGCAGCAGCTCTGATTGGACACGATATGACCTTAGTGTCAACGGGGAGGTGTTCCGAAACCTGAGCAAGCGGAAGCTCTTCCTGTACGCGATTCGTGGTCTAATTCGCGCGGGGGTTCCGATATCCGGCGTGGCTCAGTCTTTCCCCGCGCGGAAATTTATCAGCGTTCCGGGAAATTGCACTCCGGACGAATTCCGCGAAAGGGCATCCAAGCTTCCGACTCCCCACGGCGCAACGTACGAGTTACGCCGGTATTTTACCGGGCCGGAGGAACTCTTCTTTGTGGATGGCAAGACTTATGCACTGACGAATCAATGGGGAAGAAAAAGACTCCCGGCACTTGATGCTCTGATCGCTAAGTATCCAGAGGCGAAGATCTCTTATACCCCTTCCCTGGGGGAAGAAGACTAGGAAACCCGGCTTGACAGCTCCGCAGGGACGACGGAAGCTATAAGCCAAGAGCCAAAAGCTAAGAGCCATTTATGAGAGACGTCGTAATTGCATCCTCCGTCCGCACCGCGGTCGGCAGAGCCTACAAAGGCACACTGCGCGCCACGCGGCCTGATGATCTCGCCGCGGTCGCCATCAAGGGCGCGCTCGAACGCGTGCCGCAACTCGACACGACAGAGATCGAAGACGTAATTCTGGGCTGCGCCATGCCGGAAGCCGAGCAGGGGATGAACGTGGCCCGCATCGCTTCCCTGCGCGCTGGCCTGCCGGTCGAGGTGTCGGCGATGACCATCAACCGCTTCTGCTCGTCCGGGCTGCAGGCCATCGCCATCGTGGCCGACCGCATCGCAGCCGGAGCCTACGACGTGGCGGTCGCCGGCGGCACCGAGTCCATGACCATGATCCCCATGGGCGGACACAAGGTCTCGGCCAATCCCTGGCTGGTGGACAACTATCCCGATGCTTATCTCTCGATGGGGCTCACCGCCGAGCGGCTGGCCAAGCGCTACGGCATCACCCGCCAGCAGGCCGACGAGTTCTCCCTGCCACTCGCAGCAGAAGGCCATCGCGGCCATCCAGGCGGGCAGGTTCGAAGACGAGATCGTGCCCGTGCCCGTCAGCTTCACCACGCCCAATGGTTCGAAGCCCAAGCGCATCGAGATTGTCTTCAAAGTGGACGAAGGCCCGCGTGCCGACACCACGCTGGAAGCGCTTGCCGCGCTCAAGCCCGCTTTCCATGTGCATGGCACGGTGACCGCCGGCAGTTCCTCGCAGATGTCGGACGGCGCCTCCGCCGCGGTGGTGATGTCGGCCGAGAGGGCCAAGGCGCTGGGGATCAAGCCGCTGGCGCGCTTCGTCGCCTTCGCCACGGCCGGGTACAAGCCGGAAGAGATGGGAGTGGGACCCGTGTACGCCATCCCCAAGGCGCTGAAGATGGCCGGCCTGAAGCTCGATGACATCGACGTGATCGAACTGAACGAGGCCTTCGCGGCGCAGTCGCTGGCAGTGATCAAGGAAGGCGGCCTCGACCCGGCGAAGGTCAATCCCAATGGCGGCGCCATCGCGCTCGGGCATCCGCTGGGCTGCACCGGCGCCAAGCTGACGGCGACCATTATTCGCGAACTCAAGCGCCGCAATGCCCGCTATGGGATGGTGACCATGTGCGTGGGCGGCGGCATGGGCGCGGCCGGCATTTTCGAGAACATTCGATGAAACGAACGTCACAGACAAGAGCAGGTCGTTTTGATATTCTCCGTTTCGCCGTCTCCGTGATGGACTTGTAATCGAGGAGTGAACTTATGGCAACCGTTGCGATTCCAAAGGTCAGAATTACCGGCGGCAGTTTTCTGCTCGAAGAACGTAATCCGAACGACGTCTTCACGCCGGAAGATTTCAGCGAAGAACATCTGCAGATCGCCAAAACGGCGGAAGAGTTCGCCACCAACGAGATCGTCCCCGCTGCCGACAAGCTCGAGCACAAGGAGTGGGCGCTCGCGCGCGAGTCTGCTCAAGACGGCCAGCGACCTGGGCTTGAGTTCGGTGGACATCCCCGAAGCCGTATGGCGGCACGGACATGGATAAGGTCTCATCCTGCATCATCGCCGACAGGATCTCGAAGTACGCCGGCTTCGCCACCACCTGGGGCGCGCACACCGGCATCGGCACGCTGCCCATCGTCTACTTCGGGACCGCGGAGCAGAAGAGAAAATATCTGCCGCGACTGGCGGCGGGCGAGATGGATTGGCGCGTACGCGCTTTCGGAGTCGTCCTCCGGTTCGGATGCGCTGAACTGCCGCGCCCGCGCGCAGCTTTCTCCCGACGGCAAGCACTACATCCTGAACGGCGAGAAGATGTGGATCACCAACGCCGGCTTTGCCGACCTGTTCATCGTCTTCGCCAAGGTGGACGGCGAAAAATTCACGGCATTCATGGTGGAGAAGAACTTTCCCCGGCTTCGCGGTGGGCGCGGAAGAGCACAAGATGGGCATCCGCGGCTCCTCCACTTGTCCGCTGATCCTTACCGACTGCCAGGTGCCCGTGGAGAACCTGCTGGGCGAGATCGGCAAAGGCCACATCATCGCTTTCAACATTCTCAACGTTGGCCGCTTCAAGCTGGGCGCCAGTTGCGTGGGCGGCGCTCGCAACTCGCTGCAGTCCGCCATCGAGTACGCCAAGCAGCGCAAGGCCTTCGGCAAAGTCGATCGCCGACTTCGGGCTGGTGCGCGAGAAGCTGGCCGACATGGCGATCGGCGTCTTCGCCGGCGAGTCCATGGTGTACCGCACCATCGGCATGATCGACGTGGCGCTCGCGGAGATCGACAAGTCCGGCGCCAATGCTGCAACCGAGATCCGCAAAGCCATCGAGGAGTACGCGGTCGAGTGCTCCATCCTGAAAGTCTGGGGCTCGGAGATGGTGGACATGGTGGTGGACGAGACGGTGCAGATCTTCGGCGGCTACGGTTTCGTCGAGGAGTACCCTGCCGAGCGCGCCTATCGCGACTCCCGCGTGAACCGCATCTTCGAAGGCACCAACGAAATCAACCGCCTGATCATCACCGGCTGGCTGCTGAAGCGTGCCATGAGCGGCCAAATCCCGCTGCTGGCCGCCATCAAGAAGCTGATGGACGAAGTGCTCTCCGGGCCGTCGATGAGCGAAGGCGCCGAAGGTGCGCTGGCGGCGGAGCGCGCGATGGTCGCCAATGCCAAGAAGGTCTCGCTGTTCGCCTCCGGCGCGGCTTCGCAGAAGTACATGCAGGCGCTCGCCGACCAGCAGGAAATCATGGGCGCGCTGGCCGACATCGTCATCGAAACCTACGCCGCGGAATCAGCACTGCTGCGCGCGCAGAAGATGATCGAGCACCAAGGCGAGTCCGCGGCCGGCCTGGCTGTCGCCATGGCCCGCGTGTACCTGCAGCACGCTCTGGAGAAGGTGGAGACTTCGGCGCGCAAGGTAATCACTGCCATCGCCGACGGCGACATGCTGCGCACGCAACTGGCGATCCTGAAGCGGCTCTCCAAGTACGAGCCCTTCAACACCATCGCCCTGCGCCAGCAGATCGCGCAGCGGGTGATCGAGGCGGGAAAGTACGTAACGGGTTAGAAATTCGATGATGTGATGCAATCGAACGGCGCTGGTACTGCATCAATAAGGAAAGCCGGGCTTCCGCCGGCTGGTACAATCCCGAAGCTGAGAGCCACGATGAACCAACCGCGGAAGTTGAGGCCTCCAGCGGCCGCCGTCGGCTGCGGCCATAAAGCTGAGCGCCAGTCACGAATGCTCGCGTTGGCCGTCCTGCTGCTGGTGCTTTTTTGCCCGCTGCTTTCCACGCGCCTGCGTGCCGAAGAGCGCGGTCCATCTACCGCCGAAGAGCGCGCCAAAGTCATCGAGCTGACCCACAAACTCGAAACCGATCCCTTGAATCCGCAGGCGGACGAATGGCGCGTCTGGCTGGCGAAATGGATCGACGAGGTCCCGGACGTGGTGGTGCCCGTCTGTCCTCCCCTGCTGCCGCAACTGCTGCGCAGCGACCGCAACTACGCTCACGAGCTCGCCATGCAGGTGGTCTATTCCAGCGCCGCCTTCATCGTCGAGCACCCCAAAGAGCAAGTCGATCAGCAAGCTGTGTTCCAGGCCGGCGTGGATGGGGCGCTCAAGGCCTATCAGGCCATCGTCAAGGCCAAGCCGCGGGCGCGCTGGTACTTCCTCGACAGCCTCATCCAGATGCGCGACAAGGGCGAACTGAAGGAGTACCTGCGCAAGCAGATTGACGACAACTGTGTCTCGGGATTGCCGGCGTAAGAACCAGTTGCCAGTAGCCAGTAGTCAGTTGTCAGTTCACCCAGGGGAAGAGACGCGGGAAGGCGATGTGGCTTCCGCACCGGTGTCTTCTGGCAACTGGCAACTGACTACTTCAAACTGCTAACTCCGCCAGCGCAGCGTCACCGGCCCCTGGATCGGGTGCTGCATCGGCTCTCCGGTGCGGCGGGATTCCAGATACGCAGACTTCAGCCCGAAGTACCACTTGGCGGGGCGGTCGGCGTCGTCAATCAGCATCAGGCTGGGATTGTGCTTTAGGCCCTCGGCCTGGATCTCCATGGTGCGCTGGTCCTGGCCCATGAACTTCTCGCCGAAGAAGCGAAAGATGGGAAGCACGAAGGGCACGTGGCGGAAGAGGTTCCACGCCGCCGCCACGTCGATGCGGCAGCGTTCCGCGGTCACGGGCGTCACCGTGGTCATGCTGGAGAACCAGTATTTGCCGGCGTGGATCTGCTCGTAGCGGCGGTTGGGCAGCACGAAATCGATGGTCGTCGTGATGCCCTCGGCCTTAGCGTACATCCGCAGCAGCTTGTAGGGGGCGCTGTTCGAGGACGGCGTGTGCGCGCTCATGCGGAAGCCCATGGGGACAGGCTCGAAGGCCTTGCGCTTCTCGTGGATGCTGTGCCGCGTACGCCACCACCACGCCTGGTGTACGAAAGGCCCGTGCGCCGGGTCCATGAGCCCGATGATGCCGTGGTCCACGTGACAGGGTAGTTCGGCCGAGAGATGGGTGATGGTGTAGCGGTCGCTGAAGGTGGGCAGCCGCGGCGCTTCTTCACGCGGATCGGCGCTCGAACCGCGTTCCGGCACATAGACCCAGAAATATCCATCGTGTTCGCAGCAAGGGAACGCGTTGGCGTAGATTTTGCTTACGTCGAGTTTGTCGTCCGGCATCAGCGACGGAATCTCGCGGCACTGGCCGCTCACCGGCTCGAACTTCCAGCCATGATACGAACATTCCAGGTGATGCCCGTCGAACCAGCCGCGCGAGAGCGGCATGCCGCGGTGCGGACAACTGTCGCGGGCCGCGAAGCAACGGCCTGCGGCGTCGCGTCCCAGCACCAGGGGAATGCCCAGCAGCATGGCGGTGTTCAGCTTGCGTCCGCGCACGCGTTCGGCGCGCAGAGCGGGATACCAGAAGCCGCGCAGCAGGCCGTCGTCGTTTGCGGGTTCAGGCATGAATAGACGCCAGCATTATAGGATCAAGGCGCGAGTTCACTGAAAGCCACAGAGGGCGCAGGGGCATGAAAAACAAGATTCCTCTGCGTCCTCCGCATTCTCCGGCGGTTGTACTTCTTCTGCTCGCGTCGCTATACTTTCGAGTGAGGGCTCCCGTATGCCGCTATCCGCGATGATTGTGGACGACGAGCAGCTTGCCCGCGACGAACTCGCCTATCTGCTGAAGGGCGTGGGTGACATCGACGTCGTGGCCCAGGGCAAGAACGGCGTGGAAGCCGTCAATCTCATCAAGGAACACAATCCTGACGTGGTCTTCCTCGACGTACAGATGCCCGGCCTGGACGGCTTCGGGGTGATCAAGAAGCTGATTGACCGGCGCGTTCCGCTGCCGCAGATCGTCTTCGCCACCGCCTACGAGCAGTACGCCATCAAGGCCTTCGAAGTGAACGCCGTCGATTATCTCCTCAAACCGTTCGATAAGAAGCGGGTGGCACAGTCGGTGCAGAAGGCGCGCAAGAACCTGCAAAGCGATGCGGTACCTTCCGACAAGCTGGAGACTCTGGTGCGGATGCTGGAATCGCAGAAGCCGCAGAACTCCAAGGTGCTGCTCAAGTCCACGGGGCGGCTGTTCCTGGTGGACCAGAAGGACATCTGCTTCGCCTCCATCGAAGATGGCGTCATCACCGTGGTGACGATCGGGGGCATGGAGGGCCAATCGAACTGCCGCACCCTGGAGGAACTGCTGGAGTCGCTCGACCCCAACCTGTTCTGGCGCGCGCACCGCTCGTTCCTGGTGAACATCAACCGCATCAAGGAAGTCGTGCCCTGGTTCAAGAGCTCCTACCAGGTGCGCATGGACGACCGCAAGCAGACCGAAGTACCCGTCAGCCGCGCGCAGACCAAGCGCCTGAGAGAATTATTCAAACTGTAAGGGTATCCTCTGGAAACTCAGTGCTGCAGTTTTAGCGTGAAGGGAATCCCGCGCTCCTCGTTCGCTTTCACGGTCGCATACAAATCCAGAGTATTGAGGGCAACGATGTTCAGGCCGCCGTACGATGTCACATAGCGCAACTCGCCCTCATCGTCGATGCCATAGTCGGTGACTTCAAACGACCAGCCGTTGGTGAAGACCAGCACCGGGAGCTTGCGGCTGGTGTCCGCCGGTGGCGGCGATGAGACCACAAATTGTGGATATCCATCGTCGAAATCAAGCCAAGGCCCGCCATCGCCGAAAAATCCGAACTCCGAGAATCCGAAGAATCCGCGGCCAAATCCGAACGGGCCAGGGAATGTGCAGACGGGACAGACGGGAGAGATGAGGTGCGGAGTAAAGGGACAGAACAAACTCTCGGCTACGACCCCGACGCGCAATCCCGGCACGTTTCCGAACCCCACCAACGTGGTGATTCGGGGGACGCTCTCCATGCGGCGGAAAGCTGAACCCGAGGTCCCCCACCAGAGACCACTCATCGCTTTCTTGCCGGCCTTTCCGCTGCCATGGCGTCCGCCGAAGTGGAACCCATGTCCGCCGAAATGCCCGCCGTGCCCCCCACCGCCGTGTCCCCCGCCACCATGCCCCTGGGCGGGCACAAACGCGATCAGCACGAGGCCGATAAGCAGCACGCCGGCTCTCATGACACACTCCTAATTAAGTGCCATTATAGCGCTCAATGTCCACATGGCCTGTTGAGCCGGTCGCGTTCTATAATGTCAAGAGGGCCGCTACGGCGACTTATCCATGAAAGCTTACGTTTACGTCACGCTGAAGAAGACGGTCCTCGATCCCCAGGGCAAGACCATCCACGGCGCGCTCCGCAAGATGGGCTACAAGGGAGTGGACGACGTCCGCCAAGGCAAGTTCTTCGAACTCACGCTCGATGGCGGCCTGGACCGAGCCGGGAGCGAGGCCGAGATCGCCCGCATCGCGCGCGAGGTTCTCACCAATCCGGTGATCGAAGAATTCCGGTACTCCATCGAGGAGTAATGGCAGCTATCGGTTTTTTAGCACCAAAGTAACCGCTCCAGCTATCTACATTTGTAGCGGCTTGGTAGATAATCATGTGAGACTTCCACCCCGTCCGGTGGTGGTAATTTTCCAGCAAGAGGTGATCGCACGTGTGTGGCATTGTCGGATACGTTGGTAAGAAGCGGGTTGTGCCCGTCATCCTGGACGGGCTGAAGCGGCTGGAATACCGCGGCTACGACTCCGCGGGCATCGCCGTGGCGGGCAACGGCAACGGGCTGCAGATCCGCCGCGCCGAGGGCAAGCTGCGCAACCTGGAGGAGGCGATCCGCCTCAAGCCGCTGGACGGCACCTACGGCATCGGCCACACCCGCTGGGCTACCCATGGGCGTCCCACCGAGGAAAACGCCCACCCGCACCGCGATTGCAGCGGCAAGATCGTGGTGGTGCACAACGGCATCGTCGAGAACTATCTGTCGCTGAAGAAGCGGCTGCATCGAAGAAGGGCACAAGTTCTCCACCGAGACCGACACCGAGGTCATCGCCCACCTGATCGAGAAGCATCACTTCGCCACCAGGCAACGGCCAGGCCGGTATCGCTGGAAGAGGCCGTGCGCCGGACGGTGAAAGAGCTGACCGGCGTGTTCGCACTGGCGGTGATCGCCGTAGATGAGCCCAATAAGATCGTGGCCGCGCGCAATGGCCCTCCGGCGGTGATCGGCTTGGGCAAGGACGAGTACTTCGTCGCCTCCGACGTGCCCGCGATTCTCTACCACACCCGCGACCTGTTCTTCCTGGCCGATGGCGACCTGGCCGTGATCACGCCCTCGGGCGTGCAGCTCACCGATTTCGACGGCCAGCCCGTGGCGCGCCAGGTGCAGCACATCACTTGGGACCCCATCATGGCGGAAAAGGGCGGCTTCAAGCATTTCATGCTCAAGGAAATCTACGAGCAGCCGCGCGCCGTCCGCGACACCACTCTGGGGCGCGTTTCGCTCGATACCGGCAAGGTCTTTCTGGACGAGATGGAGATCAGCGAGGCCGAGTTTCGCAACCTGACGCAAGATTGACATTGCCGCCTGCGGCACCAGTTGGCACGCCGCGCTGGCGGGCAAATTCATGATCGAGCGGCTGGCGCGGGTGCCGGTCGAGGTGGATTACGCCAGCGAGTTCCGCTATCGCGATCCCATCATCGGACGCCCAACTCGCTGACCATGCTGATCACCCAGTCGGGCGAGACCGCCGACACCATCGCCGCCCAGCGCGAGGCCAAAGCCAAGGGCGCGAAGACGCTGGCCATCTGCAACGTGGTCGGCTCCATGGTGACCCGCGAGGCCGCGGGCACCATCTACACCCATGCCGGGCCGGAGATCGGCGTGGCCTCTACCAAGGCCTTCACCGCGCAGCTGACGGCGCTGTTCCTGTTCGCGCTCTACCTCGGCCGCACTACGCGCGGCGCTGACTGTCGATCAGGCCAAGTGCCTGCTCACCCGGAGCTGACCCGCATCCCCGGCAAGCTGGAATCGATCCTCGGCGCGCGACGAGGTCTGCGAGGACCTGGCCAAGGAATACTCGCGGGTGCAGGACTTCCTCTTCCTGGGCCGCGGCATCCACTACCCCATCGCGCTGGAAGGCGCGCTGAAGCTGAAGGAGATCTCCTACATCCACGCCGAGGGCTATCCCGCCGGCGAGATGAAGCACGGCCCCAACGCCCTGATCGACGAGAACCTGCCGGTGGTGATGCTGGCCACGTGGGATCGCAACGATCCAGACTCGGTGCTGCGCTATGAAAAGACCATGTCCAACCTGAAGGAAGTCAAGGCGCGCTCCGGCAAAGTGATTGCCGTGGCCACCGAGGGCGATGAGGACATCGCGCGAGGAGGCCGACCACGTGCTGTTCGTTCCGCCGGCCCCGGAGTTGCTGTTGCCCATCCTGGAGATCGTGCCGCTGCAGCTGCTGGCCTACCACATCGCGGTGCGCCGCGGCTGCGACGTGGACCAGCCGCGGAACCTGGCGAAGTCGGTCACCGTAGAGTAGCGCCCACGTCTCGCCTGCTATGGCGGAGAGACGCCCGCACGGAAATCCGCCGAGACGGCGGCGATGCACGCTTCACTTGCTGACCAGGGCCGCGTACTCCGGAGCGTTCTTCTCTTTCCACTTGATATTGCACCCCATACTTGGCCTTTGATCGCCAGAGACTGGGTGGCCCGCGAGCACCGCGTCGAGCGCGGCACGCAGGTCCTTGCCGGTAACGGGACGGCCGCTCGACGGACGGCTGTCGTCCATCTGTCCGCGGTAAACCAGCCGGCGATCCTTATCGAACACAAAAAAATCCGGCGTGCAAGCGGCGCGGTATTCCTTCGCCACTGCCTGGTTTTCGTCGAACAGATACGGGAAGGTATAGCCCACGGTGCGGGCTTCTTCTTTCATGCCCTCGGGACCGTCGTCGGGAAACTGGGCCACGTCGTTGGAACTGATACCGACCACGGCCACGCCCCGCGCCTGGTACTCGCGCACCAGTTGCGCCAGGGGTTCGCGAACGTGTCTTACATAGGGACAGTGGTTGCAGATGAACATCACCAGCAACGCCGGAGCGCTCTTGAAGTCATCAAGCGATATGCTGCGGCCGCTGACCACATCGGGCAGACGGAATTGGGGAGCTTTGGTCCCCAGCGGAGCCATCGTAGATGGAGTTTCAGGCATGGCAACCTCCGAGCCAAAGAATACAACTAACAGCATAGCGGAACCGGCCGAAGCCCTCCAAGCGCTGCGCCGCGCTGTGTTACAATCGACACCCCCCAGGGTGACAGCTGTCGGAAACCGTAGGGGCTCCCCGGCGCATATTGGATGCGGTAAGGCGGCGCCGAGGGTTGTGCCTGGTCCTCCTGTCTCACCCATGAACTGACCAGGCGCCGGGCCCGGGCGTGATGTCGCTGTTTTTGCAGCTTCTCTTCGCTCATCGGAACCTAGAGTTCCAGAGGAGTCCGACATGAATATCCGGCTATGGATTTTGATCCTTGTTTTGATCCCCGTTCTGGTGGCAGGTGGATTCGTAGTCACCCACCATGCTATGAACGCTAGCGTGGTGGCCGTGCTGGGCGCGGTGATGATTTACCTGGCCTACACCCGGTACGCGCGGCGCATCGACCGCGAGGTCATCCAGCCCGACGCCAAGAAAGCTACTCCCGCCCGCATGTACATGGATGGCGTGGATTACATGCCGACCAGCCGCAACGTGCTCTACGGATACCACTTCAAGTCCATTGCCGCTGCCGGTCCCATCGTGGGACCGATCGTGGCGGTTGCGATCTGGGGATGGCTGCCTTCGCTGCTATGGCTCATTCTGGGCGTGACGTTCCTCGGCTGGGCCAGCGACTATTCCGCCATCATGGTGGCGGTGCGCAATGACGGCAATTCACTCTCGGCCATTGCCCACCGGCTGATCGCGCCGCGCACGCGGATCATCCTGTTCGTGTTCATCTTCTTCTATCTGCTGCTGCTGGCGGGCGCATTCGTGGGCATTCTGGCGGGCATTTTCGATCCTCGTGCCGATGTGCCCTTCGGCATCCTGATGCTTGCCATCATGGGGCTGGTCGCAGGCCAGGTGCTCTACCGCTGGAAGTTGGACCTGATCGTGGTGACCTTCATCACCGTAGGCATCGTCTGGGCTTCGATCGCGATCGGGGCCACGGGGCTGACCCCGGTCAAGGGCGCAACGCCGGAGGGGAAGCCGGCAGCGGCGATGACCTATACCGGGCCCATCAACTCAATCGTGAACAAGATCGATGATGGCATCAACCGCCTCAGCGGTGGCAAGGCGCTGTATACCGTGGTCGATCCCACCCGCTCCGATCCGCGGCTGGCGGTCAGCGTGGTTAATCCCGAGGGTAAGATCGTTCCTAAATACCTGAACCAGAACGGCGCCATCCGGATGCTGCCTTCGTTCCTGTTCTGGTGCATCTTCGTCTTCGCATTTTCCTACCTGGGAACGGTACTGCCGATCTGGCGCTTCGCCCAGCCGGTGAATTACCTGGGATTTTGGGTGACCTTTCTGACCATCGGACTTTCGGCGATAGGGGCGGTTGTTGGAGGCATACGGGCTCTGTTGGGGAATGCCGAACTGGCGCAGGCGATCACCTTCCAGAGCGCGGTGTTCAAAACCTGGATGCCGGTGAGCCAAGTCAAGGACGCGGCCGGCAACATCTTGCAGGCGCACCCGGCAATCCAGCCGATCTGGCCAATGCTGTTCGTGACCATCGCCTGCGGCGCAATCTCCGGATGGCACGCGCTGTTCGGCTCCATCGGCACGGCGCGGCAATTGGAGTATGAGACCGATGGCCTGCCCGTCGGCGGCGGCAGCATGTTCAGCG
Organism: uncultured Acidobacteriota bacterium; assembly: GCA_963808725.1. GTDB lineage: Bacteria > Acidobacteriota > Terriglobia > Terriglobales > Acidobacteriaceae > JAHFUA01. Next base: position 474,643 of record CAWEGO010000002.1, read on the forward strand.
AAAACGCCTTGGGGCTGCTGTCACTGGTGGCCATCTCCATCACTGGCGCGGCGGGCGCCGGAGCATTTGCCGGCGGTGTAGGCAAACTGCTGGGCATGTTGACGTTCGGCGCCATCCCGCAGAACTACGGCACCGCGTTGGGCTTCGGTGTGTTCGTGGTGATCGTGCTGACGGTGGTGCAGCTCGTCTTCCGCGTGATGCGCGTGGCGCTGGGCGAATGGCTGGGCGACGCCTGGGTGGGCTTTAAGAACGCTCACATCGCGGCCTTCATCTCCATGCTGCTCACGCTGCTGCTGGTCCTGAGCGGCACCTGGGTCTACCTCTGGCAGTTGTTTGGAGCGTCGAACCAGTTGATGGCCGCGCTGAGCCTGCTGATCGTGAGCCTGTGGCTGAAGTCGGTGGGCAAGAGTCCGCGCTTTGCCCTTTATCCGATGCTGTTCATGTACATCACCACCATGGCCGCGATGGTGGTGACGGCCTACAACTTGTACGCCAGCATCCTTTCTAACCCGAAGATCGCGGCGCAGCCGGTCAACGTAATTGGCGCCGTGGTCATGATCATCGTGACGGCGCTGCTGTTCGTAGCTTCAGCCCTGATCGCCTACGATGCGTGGCGAGCCTGGACGCGGATGAAGCCGGCGGCGCCCGCCCAGGGGAAGGAGCCGGTGCTGGCGCCGGCGGCGCGGTAAGGCAGTGTGGTCTGTCTTTGCTCAGGCTTGCTCGCCGAGCTTGCGCAGGGTTTCGAAGACGGTGCTGGCCGGCAGCTTTTTGAGTTCGGCCAGAGGCCAGTGCACCTCGAAGTTGGGATCGTGCCGCTGGATGGACAGCCGTATCAGCGGACAGCCCGAAAGTGCGGCAAGTTCCAGAACCCGGCTGGCAGACGCCGGTGGCTCGGGTGCGTAGGCGACTAGCGGTTCGCCCACGGTGACCGGTTGCCATTTCTGGTTGCGAAGCTGGGCTTCGCGGCCGCGCGCCGACCAGGCTTTGGGTTGGAAGGCCTCGAACTCGAAACCGGGCAGCTTGTGCATGCGGCTGCGGAAGATGAACAGGTCGCGGCGTCCACGGGCGCGGGCCAGAAACCACAGCGGGGCGATGTCGCGGGGCTCGAGCACGAACAGCACCTCGGCCTCGCGAAACGGGCGCTTGGCGTTCGGGATCTTCAGTTGCACGACGGAAGATCCCAGCCAGTGCAGCGTGGTTTTGTCGCCCACCAGCGGCAAGCCACCCTGGGCCCAGCGCATGGCATCATCACCGCGGCGGACATTGCGGTGCGTGCCCAGGGCAAAGCCGCCGACGACGATAAGAATGACGAGAATGAACAGCGCCAGATTGGGTGACATGGGAGCTCGCCACGTGGCTTTGAGCGGCGCGCTGATTATGGCACAGTAGAGGCAGGCAGAGAATGGCGGGGCAGAGCGGCCAGGGCCAGCGGGTGGGAATGCTGAAGACAATCCGCGAATTCATCTACGGCATGTACGCCTTCGAGTTCGAGAGGCAGGCGGTCGAGATGCGCGCGGAGCTGGAATCGGCATTCATGCTGATCACCATGGGCGACATGCTGGGTGTCCCGGTGATTCCACCGCTCTACTCGCTGCGCCTGCTGCCCTACGTCATGCCACAGGTCGCCACCTGGAAGCGCCGGGTGATGCGCGAGCGCGAGCTTTCCGACCGGGAAGAGTTCCATTTGCACGGAGTGTGAAGGATGGCTGTCGGTCGTCGGCCTTCGGTCGTCGGCCAAAAGCCAAGAGCGAAAAGCCAGCAGCTAGAAGCTAGGAGCCAACAATGCCAGACAAACCGGAAAAGCCCGAAAAGAAAGAAGAGAAGCAAGGATTCTTTGGCCGAGTGAAGGAGATCGCCTACGGGATGAGCGCGCACGACATGTCGCGCTATGCCATGCGCACGCGCGCCAGCATGGAGCACCTGTTCATCCTGATCACCATGGGCGACCTCATCGGCGTCCCCATCCTGCCGCCGTATTATTCGCTGCGGCTGCTGCCCTACGTGGTGCCCAACATCTCCACCTGGAAGCGGCGCATGCTGCGCGAGAAGGACGTTTCGGACGCGATGTTTTGAGAACCAGTACTCAGTACCCAGTACCCAGAGAACCCCGCGTCAATTCTAAAGTACCGAGTACTTCGAAAATCCGCAGTCATACGAGGAACGCATGGGAATGAGAGAGACTTTTGACCAGAACAAGGACCGTCGCTACATCATGTTCGGCGGCAAAGGTGGCCTGGGGAAGACCACTTTCTCGGCGGCGACAGCCTTCTGGCTGGCGCAGCAGGGGCACAAGGTGCTGGTCTTCTCCGTCGACCCGCAAGCCTCGCTGAGCGACATTTTCCAGAAGGACATCTTCGGCAAGGGGCCGGTGAAGGTGATGGACAACCTTTGGGCCCAGGAGATCGACGCCGACTCGCACATCAAGCAACGTACCAGAACGAGATCCGCAAGAAGATCCTCGACATGTATGGCATGGAGCAGGTGCCGGACGAGATCGAGCAGTATATCCAGGCGGCGTCGGCCGAGCCCGCCATGGAAGAATCGGCCATCTTCGACGCGGTGGTGGACATCGTGGTGAGTGGCGAATACGACTACTACATCTACGACCTGGTGCCGCTCGGCCACGCGCTCTACTACCTCTCCATGGCCAAGGTCTACGACGAGTGGATCAACCGCATCACCAAGCTCCGCGAAGAGATGCGAGAGCACGAGGAGATGGTGGCGCGCATCAAGCGCGAGAAGACCACAGAAGAGGACCACATCCTCAGCGAGCTGCAGTACATCAAGAACCGCATCAACCAGTCCTCCAGCATCCTCACCGACAAGAAGAAGACGGCGTTCTTCTTCGTGGTGGTGCCGGAAGAGATGATCATCCTGGACACGGAGAAAGCGGCGCAACTGTTCGCCAAATTCGACGTGCCCATTGCCGGCTACGTGGTCAACCGCGTGCTGCCCAGCGACCTGGTGAGGAGAGACATCCCTCCCTACCTGCAGAACCGGCTGAAGATGCAGGGCCACTACCTGGAAGAGATCGACAAGACCTTCGGCAAGCAGGTGGTGGGACGACGTTCCGGAGCTGGAGCGCGACGTCACCGGGCTGGGGATGATCGAGAAGCTGGCCGGCCTGATGTACGGCAACGGAAACGGGAGGTGATGACATGGCAGAGATCAAACAGTCGATGACCGAATACGCGACGGCGCATCCGAAGCTGAAGTTCACCTTCTTCGGCGGCAAGGGCGGCGTGGGTAAGACGGTCATGGCCGGCGTCACGGCGCTGCATCTGGCGCAGACGGGCAAACGCACTATGCTGGCCTCCACCAACCCGGTGCACTAGCTAAGCGGCCTGCTCGATCAGGACGTCTACGGCAAGGCGACGGCGGTGACCGGCGTCCCCAACCTGTGGGCGTACGAGATCGACACCAAGGAGACTATCGAGCGCTCCAAGCAGGACATCAAGCAGAAGATCCGCTGGTTCCTCAAGTTCGCCGAGATCTCCACCCAGGCGGACTCGTTCGTCGAGAGCGCCACCATGAACCCGGCCTTCGAAGAGTCGGCCATGTTCGAGAACATGGTGGACCTGATGTTCAGGAACGAGTACGACGCCTACGTCTTCGACACCGCGCCTACGGCCAACGCCCGCCGCCTGCTGGGCATGAGCAAGGTGTACTCGCTGTGGGTGAACAAGATGGTGAAGTCGCGCGAGGAAGCGCAGTCGCTGCGCGAGCTGCTGTCAGCTTCACCAAGAAGAAGGAAGCCGATCCGCTGATGGAGTATCTGCTCAGCTTCCGCGAGCGCATCATCCACGCCCGCGATCTGCTCACCGATCCGGAGTCTGACCGCGTTCTTCTTCGTGACCCTGCCGGAGGCGCTGCCCATCGCGGTGATCAAGCGCTTCATCAACTGGTTCCACGATTTCGGCATCCCGGTGGGCGGGGTGATGGTCAACATGGTCATCCAGAAGGACCAGGTGAAGCCCGACTCGCCCGAGTTTGTGAAGAACCGTGTGGCCATGCAGGATTCCTACATGGACGAGATCTGGCGCGACTTTGACAGACGTGCGCGCCATCATCCCGCTGTTCGACAACGAAGTGCGCGGCACGGCGGCGCTGAAGATGGTGGCCGACCGCGCCTTCCCGCAGGCGGTGGGGGCGCGCTAAAAATCAGCCACGGATTGGCACGGATGGCCCATTGGTCCGCGAAAATCCGTGGCCTTTTTTTATCCACAATCCACATGCACCAGAGTGGCAGATTCCTAGTAAGATACGGGGATTCCTGGAGGTGGGGTGTGCCGGTCCTGGTGGTGGTTGCCGCGGTGGTGGCCTTCGTCTTGATTGTCAGCCTGTTGTTGCTGGCCGACGTGGCGGAACGCAAACACGTCCGGCAATTGCGCCTGGGGCCGCTGAGCCAGCCCTTCTCCGCGCTCTCCATCGTGCATGCCTTCGATCCTGAGCGCTTCATGCTGTGGGACACGCAACTGCCGCTGCTCGAGCAACTCAGTTCCGCCGGACCCAAAGGATGTGCGCTGGCACAGCTCTACGCTTTCTACCTGGGGTTGTGCCGGCGTTTTCCGGAACTGTACGAGGGCTCCAGCTTCGAGCACTGGCTAGGATTCCTGGTGGCCTCAGAACTGGTGCGGCTGGAAAGCGATCGCGGCTGCATCACCGCCGAAGGGCGCCAGTTCGTGCAGGAATTCCGGAAGTGCCGCGTCACCGCTGAGCGCCGCACTGCGGCATCCCGATAGGCGCAAACGCGACGGCCCGCCGCTGGCATGCTCAGTAGCCCTGTCCAATAAAGCGCCCTGAAAATCCGTGCTGGGAAATTCCCGGCGCGGGAACTCCGTTCCAAATGAGATTCAACACCCTATTCCTGCCTTGAAAGATGGGCGCTAGCCGCGAGCTATCCGCCATCCCCACAGCCACTTGAGCTATGCCTGGCCACGGGGACGCTTTGGCCGCACGCCTGCACCCTGTTTACCGGGCCCTAGGCCCACGGTTCATAGCATTACAGAGGTAATCATGCGCAGCGGTTGCCTTTGCCGTCGGCGATCGCCTGGTCGTGTTGTGCCTGTGGGTGCAAGTGCTGATCAAGTGCTGACGCAGAGCCTGCGCGGGCGACGAGGAGGAGGATAGGAGGGATGCGTCCCTTCCGCGATTTAGCGATCCGGCACAAGCTGACCTTGATCATTCTGGTCACCAGCGCGGTGGCCCTGCTCACGGGCTCGATCGTGGTGATCGTGCATGACCTGGTGGATGCCCCGCTGGTGATGGGCGAGCAACTGGCGGTACTGGCGGCCACCACCGGCGCCAACACCACCGCCGCCTTCAGCTTCGGGGACGTGCATGCCGCCACCGAGACCCTGGGTACTTTGCGCAGCGATCCCCATGTGATCGCCGCCTGCATTTACGGCAAGAACGGGCAGCCGTTCGCACGCTACCGGCGGGATGCCGGCGCGGGCGAGGCTTGTCCTTCCATTCGCCCGAACGGAAGCTATCTGGGCAAATCTTCGCTGGCTCACTTCGGCCCCATCATGCTGGCAGGTGAGACCATCGGCACGGTGTATATCGTCACCGACCTGGGCCGGGTGCGCGCCCGTGTCCATCGCACGCTGGTTTCCACCCTGCTGGCGTTGTTCGGATGCCTGACGCTGGCCTTTGCCCTCGCCTCCAGTCTGCAGAAACTCATCTCCGAACCGCTGCAGGAACTTGCCTGCACCGCCCGCCAAGTCACCTTCGAAAAGAATTATGCTATCCGCGCCACCGGGCGGCGGCAAGACGAGTTCGGCCTGCTGATCACCAGCTTCAACGACATGCTGGAGCAAATCCAGGTGCGCGAACTGGAGCTCAAACGCCACCGCGAGCATCTGGAGGAGGAAGTGGCCCGGCGCACCGCCGAGCTGCGCGCTACCAACTTGCAATTGGCCGAGGCCAAGGAGAATGCGGAAGCCGCCAACCACGCCAAGGGTCAATTCCTCGCCAACATGAGCCACGAGATCCGCACTCCGCTCAACGGCATCCTGGGCATGACCGAGCTGGCGCTGGAGACCAAGCTCACCTCCGAGCAACGCGAATACCTGCTGCTGGCCAAGTCTTCCGGGCAGGGATTGCTGGGAATCATCAACGACGTCCTGGACTTTTCCAAGGTCGAGTCGGGCAAGCTGGAACTGGAGGAAATCGCCTTCGACCTGCCGGACTGTATCGCCGAGGCCCTGAAAAACCTGGCCCTGAAGGCACACGCAAAACGTCTGGAACTGGCCTGCCGCATCGGCGAGGGTGTTCCCCAGCACGTGATTGGGGATACCGGGCGGCTGCGGCAGATCCTGCTCAACCTGGTGGGTAACGCCATCAAGTTCACCGAAAAGGGCGAGGTGGTGCTGGAGGTGCGGGCCGCGGCTCTCGATGACAAGCCGGAACTGCGCTTCACCGTCATCGATACCGGCATCGGGATCCCGGTTGAAAAGCAGCACCTGCTGTTCGGGGCGTTCTCACAGGTCGATAGCAGCAGCACGCGCCGCTTCGGCGGCACCGGCCTGGGCCTGGCCATCTGCCTGCGCCTGGTGCGGGTGATGGGCGGACGCATCTGGGTAGAGAGCGAGGCTGGCGAGGGGAGCCGATTCCATTTCGCCATCCCCTTGCGCGAGGCCGGCACTGAACTGCCGGCGGCGCCTCCCGCCCGGCCGGAGATCCTGGCGGGAGTGCCGGTGCTGGTGGTCGACGACAATGCCACCAATCGCACCATCCTCTGCGAAGTCACGCGCGGCTGGGGCATGCAGTCGCAGGCGGTGGAGAACGGGCCAGCCGCGATCCGCGAGATGGAGTCCGCCCGGCAAACCGGGAAGGCTTTTCGCGTGGCGCTGATCGATGCCTGCATGCCGGATATGGACGGATTCGAACTGGCGGAACGGGTGCAGCACGATCCCCGCTGGGCGGGAGCGGTCATCATGATGCTGACCTCGGCGGGTCGGCGGGGAGACGCCGCGCGGTGCCGCCAACTGGGCATCGCCGCCTACCTGCTCAAACCCATTCGCAACAGCGAACTGATGCAGGCCCTGCTGACGGTGCTGGGACAGCCCGAGGGCCAGGCGCCGCCGCTGGTCACTCGCCACTCTTTGCGCGAGGCGCGCACCGGCTTGCGCATCCTGGTGGCGGAAGACAATCCTGTGAACCAGGCACTCATTCTGCGCTTGCTGGAGAAGCAAGGCCACTCGGCAACGCTGGCGCGCCACGGCGAGGAAGCCGTGGCTCTGGTTACCACCGGCTGCTTCGATCTCGTGTTCATGGACGTGCAGATGCCGAAAATGGACGGCTTTGCCGCCACCGCCGCCATCCGCCAGCGGGAACAGGTGCTGGGCGGGCATCTGCCGATCGTCGCCATGACCGCCCATGCCTTGAAGGGCGATCGCGAGCGCTGCCTGGCCGCGGGCATGGACGGCTACATCCCCAAGCCGGTCAGCATCGCCGCCATCCAGGCCGAACTGCAGAAGCTGGTGGCGCAGCACGGCATTGTTGTGCCTGACCCTCCCGCCTGGGATTACCAGCAGGCGCGCGCGCGTACGGCCGAGGACGAGACCTTGCTGCGGGAGATCGTAAGGATCTTTTTGGAGGAGTCGCCCCGGCTGCTGGAAAAGATCGAACAGGCCTTGGCGGAGCGCGACGACGATGCACTGGAGCGCGCCGCTCACAGTTTGAAAGGACAAATCCATTGCCTGGCTGCGCCGGAAGCGCTCAGCGCGGCCGAGAAGCTGGAGGAGAGCGCGCGGGCGGGCGACTTTCCGGCGGCGGCCGCAGCCCTGCCGGAGCTCCATGCCGCTCTGGCCCGTTTGGATTCCCAGCTTCAGAAATTCTGCGAGGTGCCCAGTGAAGATCCTGCTTGCCGAAGATGATCCCGTGTTCGCGCTGCTGTTGCAGCGATTGCTCGAACCTGAATACGAGGTGCTGCTGGCACGGGACGGAGTGGAGGCCTGGGAGGCCATGCTGGCCGAGGGTGCGCCGCAACTCGCGGTGCTGGACTGGCTCATGCCGCGCATGGACGGCATCGAGGTGTGTCGCCGTGTGCGTCACCAGCCCGAGATGGCCTCGACCTACATGATTCTGCTCACTTCTCGTGATCACATCAAAGACATCCTCACGGGCTTTGAGGCCGGCGCCGACGATTATCTGGTCAAACCCTGCAATCCCGAGGAATTGCGCGCGCGCGTGCGCGTAGGACGCCGCGTGGTCGAGTTGCAGAGCGCCCTGGAGGGGCACGTTGCCCAGTTGCAGCAGGCCCTGGCCAGCGTACGTCAGTTGCAGGGATTGCTGCCCATTTGCTCCTACTGCAAGCGCATCCGCAACGATCAGAACTATTGGGAACAACTGGAAACCTACCTCAGCGACCACAGTGAGGCCCTCTTCAGCCACGGCATCTGCCCCAGTTGCTACCAGTCCATCATGAAACCTCAATTGGAAAACACCGCTGCGGACAAGCGGTAGCTAAAGGGCTACAATATGTGGCCTCCGGGAGGTTGAGGCGCTTTGCGGGCGTGAGCGAAGCCGAGCACCGCGAGGTGAGCGGGAGCCCGCAGCCGAAATCCCGAGCGTAGCGAGGGATCTTGAGCCTCTGGCGACCGCTGTCCGCGTCGAGAGCCGCAGCCTCTATGGTTGCGCTGGTACTGTTGGTCGCGTGCGCCAGTTGGGCCGTAGTCAAAAACCTGCCTGACTTCACCGGCAAATGGAGGCTCAACCGCGACCGCAGCAGCGGTCCGTCTCTTCGCAAGGCCGCAACCGCTCTGGACATCACCCAGCGCGGCGACGAGGTCAAGTTCACGTACTACTCCGGCGACGCCGTCACCGGGTCGGAATCTTTTCTGGCCGACGGCGTGGAGCGCGACCGCTATACCACCCGCATCGAGCGGGCGTTCTACAAGGTCCAGTGGCATCAGGACGACCTCGTCATCGTTACCCGCCACATCATGGACGTCTTCGGCTACCAGGCTTACTCGGAAACCGATAGCTGGCTGCTTTCTGAGGATCGCCAAACCCTTACCGCCAAGCTCTCCGACGGATCGGTGTTGGTTTACGAAAAAGAAGCATCCGATCCCGAGCCCGTGATCCCTCCCGACCCTCTCAAAGACGTGGCGCCCTTCCGCGCCGTGGGCGTGATCACCGGAAGCGGTCCCTGCCATGGCACCAGCTTCGAAGGCACGCTGAAGGGCGAAATCATCGGCCTGGGCCAGATCGTCTTCTGTGGGCCGCCTGCGCACAACTGGGGGGGCAAGGTAGGCAGTTGCGGCACCCAGTCCGGTACCCTCACCTTCAGCAAGGATAGCGGAGGCAGCAGTTTCCGCATGAACGTCATCGGCGAGTTCTGCATCTCCGAGAGCGGCGGCAGCTTCCGCGGCACCTACGAGGTGGACAAAATCACCGTCGCCGGCGGTTTCCAGGGCCACATCAAGGGCGGCTCTGGCACCGTGGAATTCAGCAATTCTTCCAACACGGTCTCGATGAACGGAGTCCTAATTCACGATGAGCTGGATTCGGCTGATCAGCGTCACGCGGAGCAGTCGGCAAAAGGTGCCTCGAAATAGGGTTTGGAAACAGCCTTGACAGTGTCAACGGGGCTCGCTCGGCCCCCTAATCTACGCTTTCGAAATCCACCTCTTTGGCGAAACCTCCAGTGGAAGGACCCACAGAAGGGCGGCTCTGGCCCAGCGGCCTGGCTCGAGGCTTACATAAAAAATTCAGCGGAGCCGCCCCGAAGGGAAACTCCGCTGAAGGTTGGTTAGGTTCGAACCCGTTTAGAAGGTGAAGATGGGACCGAACTCACTACGAAAGTCGTGCCAGTAGCGCGAGGGTTCCCCTTCGAACAATGTGGTGGCACAGGAGCGTCCGCTAAAGCTGTCTAAAATCACTCCGGTCGATGTGCCGTTGCCGCCGATGCAGGTGGAACGCGTCAGGTAGACCGACTCTTCAAGGTTGAAGCTGGCATACTGATTTAGCTTCCACACCAGCGTCATCGCTCCCATATCGGATCGGTTACGTTGCCCGCTCGAGTTCGCGACCCAGCCGTTGGCCAGCAAGCCGCCGGTGTCTCCCGTACCGGTGATGGAGCCGATGGCGGTGCTGGCACGAACGTCACGCGCCTTGGCCTGGTCGGTACCGTAGGTGAAAGCAGCCGTCCAGCCGGCGTTGCGTCCGGCCGGATTGGCGTCGAAGAGGCGCGACAGCGGGAAGGAGAGTTGCGCGAACCCGCCCACCGCTCGCACCGGACGCTGTGGAATGATCTGCCAGCCTCCGGCCCCAGCGTTCAACGCCGGGTTCCAACCGAAGGCCGCGTTGGGCGCCTCAGCGTCGATATTAAACGCGTTGGGACAATTGGTAGGGTTGATGTTGCAGAGGGTCCCTCCCGGTGAGTTCAGGAGCCCGATGCGGTTGTCGTTGAAGACGCCGAAGACCTGGCCACCGAAGTAGTATTTCAGGTCAGCGCCGGTGTAGTACTTGCCCACCAACGTTGCGTAACGTGTGGGAAGCTGGAGTTCAGCATCCGCGCCCCAACGCTCGCTGCTGGGCTCCGCGCCATGGGGAAAAGCGGCTGCCAGCGAACCGGTTGCACCAATCACGCCCGCCACGCAGCCGTTGGTCGTTGTTGCCGGGAACGTTGCTGCGCAAGCCGCGTTCCGGATGGCCGCGACGTTGACGATCTCCACGCGCTTGGCGTTCATGCCGCTGAAGATGATCTGCGCCGGCGCCACTCCCCTGGCCTTGTCGAGTTGCCACTGGAAGACCACCCGGCCTGAAACTTCCGGCCGCGCGGCATTGATGCCGTCGCGTTCGCTGACCCCGAGCTGGTCGCCAACGTCGGTTGAGTTGTTGCCAAAACCGGGCTGCGCGATCGCAGGCTCGAAGCCGATCTTGAAGTTGCGTGATCCGCCGAAGTCGTGCCACAGGCCGAGACGGATCTGCGCTTCACGTTCGTACATCCCTCCGAAGTATGCAGCTCCACCCGTGGTTTCCAGCAAGTTGGCCTGGGTGGAGGAGCCGAACGGCGCCCAGTCCATGCCGGCCAGGAAGAACAAGGTGGTCGAGTCGCTGACCTGGTGGTCGAGGCGCAGGAATGCTAGACGCAAGGCCAGCATACGGGTGCGGACGGAGGACACGTTGCGGTTCTGGGCGCGTGAGAAGTTGCCCTCGAAGTCGGCTTCGATCCGGCCCGTAAGGGTGTTGTTCCCGCCCGCGATGTCCGGCCACTCGAAGTTGGAGCCCATGCGGGTGGCGCTGCCTTTGAGATAGAACGTCGGGGAGCCGTTCGGGCCGGAATCGGTGTCGCCGACGCCAGGAAGGGCAGAGAAAGGCGAAGTCAGCCCCGTGGGGACATCAGTGGGGACAGTAGCGTTGACGATCCCACCTAAGCCTGGCAGTTCAAAGTCAATGCCATAGGGATTGGAGGTGTCGTACGCGGCGGTGGATTTGATGAAGCCGTAGAGCTTCAGCTTGGCGCCGGAGCCCAGCCTGATGTCGGGCACCATTCCGCCCGCCTTGGGCGGATCATTGGTCAACACGCGCACGGGCGTCACCCCGGGAATCACTGCGGGTGCGACCGGAGCCTGTGGCGGCATCGCCATGGCCGCTCCTGGCTCGCCGGCCGAGACGTGTGCGGAGGCCGGCAGCCAGGTCCCGTTCGACTCTAAGGCCCTGCTAGTTTCCGCAGCAGCCGTAGTTTTGTATTCATCTTGTGTGATGAGGCCTTTGGAATATAGCAACTGCGTCAGCCGGTTTTGCTGCTCGGCGGGCGTAGATGCCTGGTTGATCGCCGTCGCCTCTTGCGCGGTAAGTACGCCTTTACTCTGGAGCAGTTGGACAAGAGGATTGGGCGCGGTCTTATTATTAGATTCGTCCTGTTGTTGTGCAGCAGCCAAGCTCACGAGTCCGAAAGCCAGTACTGCGGCCAACACCAGTGACAGTCGTCTCTTCATCGGAGCAACCTCCAGTGCGTAGTTTTGGGGCCCATACTGATTTGCTAGACACGTCCGCTGTAAGCCAGAATAAATGGGTGTGCAATCTTCTTACCAGCCTCTAGTTTGCGTAAGTATAAGTATCTAAATAACTAGCGAGGATAATCGAAGCATCGAATCTACTTAAATCTGTAGATTGCATAGCGTCTGAATATGACAATTGGAATTCCCGTTTGTCGGCAAGAGGAGCCCCTGAGAGATAGCCGCCCGGCTGGGGCGGTGGCTTCGCCACCCCGGTTGGCCCGTATTTGCTCGCCTTTGCCGATTTATAGAAAAGATGGCAGACTGAGACCGGCGGCGTTGCAGTCGGCGTGAGCAGCGTTAGGGGGAATCCCACCCTATGGGCAGGGTGCCGTGGTTCATTTATTATCCGGCACCCGCTAGTTGTCCTTTCGCGGTGAGCGTTTTTGGTGTAAGTTGTCTCGTTCCACCTGACCCGGCGGACCTCTTGTGGCGTAGCTCGCACCTGAGCTATTGTTCCCGCCACGCCTCGCCGATTGCTCGCCGTAAGAGGAGAGCATATATGGAAGCCCGCATTCTCAAAGAATTTCGCGCCATCGTGGGCGCGCCTGGCTTGATCACCGAGTCCGAGGAGCTCAGCACTTACGAATGTGACGGCCTGACCATGTTCCGGGTGCTGCCCCTGGCCGTGCTGCTGCCCACCTCTACCGAACAGGTACAGGCGATCGTGCGCGTGTGCCATCGCGAAAAGATCCCGTTCGTGGCCCGTGGATCGGGCACGGGGCTCAGCGGTGGAGCATTGCCCGTAGCCAACGGCATCGTAATCAGCCTGGCGCGCATGAACCGCATCCTGGAAGTGGATCTGCCCAACCAGCGGGTCATTGTCGAACCCGGGGTGATGAACTTGAACGTGACCCTGCGGGTGGCGCCCGACGGGTATTTCTACGCCCCTGATCCTTCCTCGCAGCAGGTCTGCTCCATTGGCGGCAACGTCGCGGAAAACTCCGGCGGCGCCCACTGCCTGAAGTATGGGTTCACTACCACCCACGTTCTCGGCCTGGAAGTGGTGCTGCCGGATGGCTCGCTCGTCCATCTTGGCGACCGGACCGTGGACCGTCCTGGCTACGATCTGCCGGGGGTCTTCGTGGGATCGGAAGGCACGCTCGGCATCGCGACCAAGGCCATCCTGCGCATCGTGAAAAAGCCGGAAGTCATCCAGGTGCTGCTGGCGGCCTTCAACTCCACCAATGAAGCGGGCGCGGCCGTAAGCGGCATCATCGCGGCCGGCATGCTGCCGGCGGCCATCGAGATGATGGACAACCTGGCCATCCAGGCCGCCGAAGCCGCAGTGCAGGCCAACTATCCCAATTGCGGCGGGCTGCTGCTGGTTGAACTGGACGGCCCGGCCGCCGAGGTCGAGACCCTGATGGATGAGGTGGCCAACGTCTGCACCAAATGCGGCGCCTGGGAGATCCACGTGGCGCAGTCCGACGCGGAGCGCGCCCGTGTCTGGACGGGACGCAAGGCCGCGTTTGCCGCCGTCGGCCGCCTGGCGCCGGCTTACATCGTGCAGGACGGCGTGATCCCGCGCACCGCGTTGCCGCACGTGATGAGCGAGATTGTACGGCTCAGCGCCGAGGTCGGCCTGCGCGTGGCCAACGTCTTCCATGCCGGCGACGGCAACCTGCATCCTCTTGTTCTCTACGACGACGCTGTGCCCGGGCAGCCCAAGGCAGCCGAGAACCTGGCCAACGACATTCTGCGGCTGTGCATCAAGGCGGGCGGATCCATCACCGGCGAACACGGCGTCGGGGAAGAAAAGAAGATGTTCATGGCCGAGATGTACGCCGAGCCTGACCTCAACACCATGCAACTGGTGCGCTGCGCCTTCGATCCCGAGAACCTTTCCAATCCCGACAAGGTATTTCCCCGGCCCCGGTTGTGCGGAGAAAAACCCGGGGTCTATGAACCGCACCCGTTGGAAATCGCGGGCGTAGCGCAACGCTTCTAGGAGAAACCTCCATGCCAGCCGCAAGCGATGTTTTGACCCAAGTCTCGTGGCCGGAACTGGCCGAAATCGTCGGTAAGGAATATCTGCGCGCCGCGACCGCCGCGGACGCCATCGACGGTGTTCAACCGCAGATGGTCGCCGAACCGGGCACTGCCGAAGACCTGGCTCGCGCCCTGCGCTGGGCCCACGCCGCTGGGCTCAGGGTATCTCCTCGCGGTGGTGGTACCAAGCTGGGCTGGGGAAATCCGCCGGCCGCTTGCGATCTGGTGCTCTCGACCGCGCGCTTGAACCGCGTCCTCGAACACGCTTGGGCCGATATGACGGTCATCGTCGAGACGGGATGCCTCGTCGCCGACCTGCAGAAAACGCTCGCAGCGCATGGACAGCGGCTGGCTCTTGATCCGCTGTGGCCGGAGCGCGCCACGATCGGCGGCATCCTGTCAACAAATGACAGCGGCACGCTGCGGGTGCGCTACGGCTCGCTACGCGACCTTATCATCGGGATCACCGTGGCGCTGCCCGACGGAACGCTCGCCAAGAGCGGCGGCAAAGTGGTGAAGAACGTCGCCGGCTACGATCTCTCCAAGCTGTTCACCGGCGCGCTGGGAACGCTGGGCGTGATCGTGCAGGCGATCTTTCGGCTCCATCCCTTGCCGCGGGAAACGCGCAGCCTGAGCTTCAGCGGCGCGCCCCAGGCGCTGAGCCAACTGCTGCTCGCCATCCAGGCCTCGAAACTAACTTTCACCGGCATGCAACTGCGGGCGGCGCCGGGAAGCGCGCAGCTCGATGTCCGTTTCGACGGCACCGCGGCCGGCATCCAGGCCCAGGTCAAGCAGGTTGAGCAGATCGCAGGATCTCTGGCAGCCTCGGATGCGCCGGCCAACACCTGGACCTCGCACCAGGCCATTTGGAACGGCGCGGACCCGGCGCTGGTCGCGAAATTCAGCGTGCTGCCGGCGCAGTTCGCAACCATGTGTGCGCTAGTCGAGCGTGCAGCCGGGGCGCAGTCGCTGGCGTGGAAAGTGGTCGTGCAGAGTGTGGGTACCGGCTATGCGCGGCTGGAAGGCTCCGAACCGGCATTGCATGCCGCTCTCGTGACCTTACGCGATGAGTTGGCGAAGATGGGCGGCACGCTGGTCGCGCTCGGCTGCCCGGCGGCCGTCAAGCGCGGGCTCGACGTTCTGGGGACCGACTGCGGACACGCAACCGCTCATGGTGCGCATCAAACAGCGCTTCGATCCGAACGGAACCTTGAATCCGGGACGCTTCATAGGGGGGATCTGATGGCTCAAGCCGAACCCACCAACCACGCCGCTGCCATCTTCGACGATCACAATCCGCCGGCGGCGGAGCTGTACAACAAGTGCGTCCACTGCGGCTTCTGCCTGACCACCTGTCCCACCTATGCGCTGTGGGGCGAAGAAATGGATTCCCCCCGCGGGCGCATTTACCTGATGAAGATGGGCAACGAAGGCAAGGCCAAGCTCACCGACAGCTTCGTCCAGCATTTCGATAAGTGCCTGGGCTGCATGGCGTGCATGACCGCCTGCCCCTCCGGCGTGAGGTACGACCGGCTAATCGAAGCCACGCGCGCCCAACTCCAGCGCCAGTACCGGCGCTCGCCGGGTGAACTCATCCACCGCCAGTGGATCTTCAATGTGTTTCCCTATCCTGACCGGCTGCGGGCGGCGCTGTGGCCGGCGTGGGCGTATCAGGCTTCCGGACTGCGGGCGCTGGTGCGCGGCAGCGGCGTGCTCAAGCTGCTTCCGCGCAAGCTGCGCTCGATGGAAGCCTTGCTGCCAGCCATCACGCTGCGCGAGCTGCGTGCCAATATGCCGGAGCGCATCCCCGCGCAGGGTGCGATGCGCAAGCGCGTCGGCCTGCTGACCGGATGCGTACAGAGCGTGCTGTTTTCCGGAGTGAACGCGGCCACGGCGCGGGTGCTGGCCGCCGAAGGCTGCGAGGTCATCATCCCGCGCGAACAGAAGTGCTGCGGCGCGCTCATGGTCCATACCGGCCTCGAAGAGCAGGCTTTGGATTTCGCGCGCAGCCTCATCAGCGTCTTCGAGCGCACCGGCGTGGATACCATCGTCATCAACGCTGCCGGCTGCGGCTCGACCATGAAGGAGTACGGCTACCTGCTGCGTCATGATCCGCAGTACGCCGAACGCGCCAAGGCCTTCGCCGCTAAGTGCAAGGACATCTCCGAGGTGCTAGCGGAGCTGGAGCCGCGGGCCGTGCGGCACCCGCTGCCCTTGCGCATCGCCTACCACGACTCCTGTCATCTGCAGCACGCTCAGCGCATCCGCACCCAGCCGCGCCAGGTGCTCAAGACCATTCCGCAGTTGGAGCTTCTGGAGATCCCCGACTCCGCCATCTGCTGCGGCTCTGCCGGAATCTACAACCTGGTTCAGCCGGATACGGCGGCCCAGCTCGGCGACATGAAGGTGAAGAACTGCCTCTCGACCAGCCCCGACTTAGTTGTCTCGGCCAATCCTGGCTGCCTGGTGCAGATCTCGTCCGGCTTGAAGCGCGCTGGCAAGCACGTCCCCGTGCTGCACATGATCGAACTGGTGGACGCCGCCATCCAGGGCACCCCGGCCTCAGAGCTGCAAGCGCGTGGATAAGAGATAACCCCGCAATGCTCAGCCGGGAACCGGGCCCTTGCCCGTCCGGGCGTGACCTGTTGGGCCTGTGGACAGACAACCGGAGTGGTCTCCGGGCAGCAGGCGCGGATACACTGTCCTCGGCGTAGCCAAATTCATGGATGTCCTCAAAGAGCTTTTTGAGCAGCATTTCCACTCGCCGGTCGAGCGGGTGCAGCCGCTGCAGGGCCAGCTCGGCGGCTCCGGGCGCAAGATCATCCGGCTGGCCGGCGAAAAGCGCAGCGCCATTGGCGTTCTGTATGACGTGCGCGAGGAGAACGTCGCTTTCCTGGAATTCTCCCGGCATTTTCGCCGGCACGGTCTGCCGGTGCCGGAAATTTATGCGGAAGATTTGAGCCGCGGCGCGTATCTCGAAGAAGACCTGGGAGACACGACGCTGTTTGAGTTTCTCTCGCAACAATCGCGCCGGCGAGAACATCGCTCCTCAGGCGGTGGAGGCATATCGCAAAGTGGTGGCCGTGTTGCCGCGCTTTCAGGTCGAAGCCGGCCGCGATTTGAATTACAAGGTGTGTTATCCGCGCGCCAGCTTCGATCGCCAGTCCATCGCCTGGGATTTGAATTACTTCAAGTATTATTTTCTCCGGCTCGCCGGCATCCCCTTCAACGAACAGGCGCTGGAAGACGATTTCGGCCGCTTGACCAAGTTCCTGTTGAGCGCCGGCCACGATTATTTTCTCTATCGGGATTTCCAATCGCGCAACGTCATGTTGCGCGACGGCGAGCCGTTTTTCCTGGACTATCAAGGCGGCCGCAAGGGCGCGCTGCAATACGACATCGCTTCGCTCTTGTACGACGCCAAGGCCGATCTGCCGCCGGAGCTGCGCCAGCAATTGCTCGATCATTATCTCGAGCGGCTGGCCGCTTTCATTCAGCTTGAGCGCGGCGCGTTCATGCAGCACTACTATGCCTACGTTTACGTCCGCATCATGCAGGCGCTGGGCGCGTATGGCTTTCGCGGCTTTTACGAGCGCAAAGCCCATTTTCTGCAAAGCGTGCCGTACGCGCTGAACAACCTGCGCTGGCTGCTTCACCACGCCAAGCTGCCCATCGCGTTGCCGGCGCTGACGGACGCGTTCGGCCGGCATGGTGGGCTCGGAAGAGACTGCAGAGCCGTGCGTCCGCGTCGGAAAATCTCGACGGTGCGGGTTTTCAGCTTTTCCTTTCACCGCGGTGGCGTGCCGCAAAGACGAGAGCGGGCATGGCGGCGGGTTCGTTTTCGATGCCCGCAGCCTCCCCAATCCCGGACGCGAAGAGCGCTTCAAGACTCTCACCGGCAAAGACGCGCCGGTGATCGACTATCTCAATCAGCAGGAGAGCGTGCATCAGTTTCTGGCCAGCGTCCAGTCGCTGGTGGATGCCAGCGTGAGCGATTATCAGCGGCGCGGCTTCAAGAGTTTGATGGTGTCGTTCGGCTGCACCGGCGGCCAGCATCGCTCGGTATATCTGGCGGAGCAACTGGCGGAACACTTGCGCGGCCGGAACGGCGTGGAGGTGGTGGTGCGGCATCTTGAGCTGGAGAATCAGGACAAATGAAAGCCATGATTCTGGCCGCCGGCCTCGGCACGCGCTTGCGGCCGCTCACCGACCATCGCCCCAAGGCGCTGGTGGAAATCGCCGGTCGCACGCTGCTGGAGATCACCCTCTCCCGTTTGCGCGCCTTCGGGATTCGCGAGGTGATCATCAACGTGCATCACTTTGCCGACATGATTCTCGAGTACCTGAAGACGAACGACAACTTCGGCATGCGTATTGAAGTCTCTCGCGAGGAGGTCCTGCTCGATACCGGCGGCGGCCTGAAAAAGGCCGCCTGGTTCTTTCTGGAAGATACCTGCTCGAAGAGCCGTTCATCTTGCACAATGTGGATGTCATCAGCACCATCGATCTCGGGCGCATGGTGCAATTTCATGCTGACAATCAGGCTCTGGCCACGCTGGCGGTGCAAGACCGGGAAACTTCACGATACCTGCTCTTCGATGAGCAGCTTCAGCTCTGCGGCCGGCGGTCCGACGGATGATCAGAAACCTGAATTGGTTTCCTCTTCACCGCGGGCGCAGGCCCTGGCCTTTTGCGGTATCCACGTTATCTCGCCACGTCTGTTGGCGATGATGAACGAAGACGGCGTGTTCTCCATCATCCCCTCCTATTTGCGCCTCGCCTCCCAGGGAGAAAGAATCGTCGCCTTCCGCGCCGATGAATATTATTGGCGTGATCTTGGCAAGCCGGAGAACTTGGTGCAAGCCGCTCGGGATTTGCAGCAAAAGGTTCTTTTGTAGCGTCGGCGTTACCCGGAGGATGCCAGCCGCTGTTCCCCCGAATAAATCAGGAACCGCCGCCCGCGCAGAAATCCGACCAGCGTGAGCCCCAGTTCGCGCGCGAGCCGCACTGCTAGCCCGGAAGGCGCAGAAACCGAAGCCACCAGGGGAAGCCCGGCCACCAGCGCTTTCTGGATGATCTCGAAGCCGCCGCGCCCGCTCACCATAAGCGCGCCGTGCGAGAGCGGCAGCCGGCCTTCGAGCAAAGCCCAGCCCACGATCTTGTCCACGGCGTTGTGGCGTCCCACGTCCTCGCGCACGGCGATCAGCTCTCCTGCAGGGCTGAACAGGCCCGCGGCGTGAAGCCCGCCGGTTCTGCCAAAGATGGTCTGCGCGGCACGCAGCTTGTCCGGCAACGTACACAGCAGGTCAGGATCGAAGCGAAATTCGGGATTGGGCGGCGCAATGCCGCGCACGCGGATGGCGTCGATGGAAGCTTTGCCGCAGATCCCGCAGCTCGAGGCGGCGAAGAAGTTGCGCTGCATGAGCTCGCGCTCGAACTCCGTCCCGACAAGTTGCACCTGGACGAGATTGCCGGCAGCTTCAGGCTTTTCCGCCATGCCCTCGGTGAGCGAGGCGATCTGCTCGCGCTTCTGAATGAGGCCTTCGGTGAACAGGAACCCGGCAGCAAGTTCCAGATCGTGGCCGGGGGTGCGCATGGTGACGCTCAGCGGCATGCCGGCGACGCGGATCTCCAGCGGCTCTTCGGCGACGAGGTAGTCTTGGAACCGGCGAAGGTTGCCCTCCTGCCACTCCGAAACTTGCGTCAGGTCGATGCTGCGCGATCGTTTGGCCATTACAGCACCACCAGGGAAATCCCCTTATTTCCCTTCCCCAGGTCGCGATCCTGCTTGAGCTCGCGGTGGCGCTGGATCAGTCGCCATGTGGTTTCGTCGGAGATGCGCCAGTCCTCCCCCGCGACGAATGCCGCAATGTCTCCGCTCTGGGCCATGCGCGCCAATGTTCCCTGGATGGCGATCCGCAACTCGCCGCCGACGCCGTGCGATCCGTAGCCGTGGATCACCTTCACCGCGGCAAAGTTTTGCTCGCGCGCCAGCCGCAACTGGTCGAGCAGGCGCGAACTGGCCGTCGCGACGGAGGGACGTCCGTCTTCCAGGTTGATGGTTTTCAGAGCGGCCATCGGCTGCGGCCGTTAAACCGGCTGTGGCCGGAACGACGCTACGGCGGCAAACTCGTCGGGAAACGCCTCGAACACCACCATGAGCTTGGTGATAGTGAGCGCATCGCGGATGTGCTTGCTGAGGTTGGCCAGCTTCAGGCAGCCGCCGGCTCTTTGGGTGGAAGTGAAGAGCTCGATCAAGGCGCCCATCCCGGAGCTGTCCAGGAAAGTGAGATCGCGCAGGTTCAGCACGATGTGCGGGTTGGTAGCGAGCAGCCCCTTCACCTGCTGGCGTAGCAGACTGGTCTCTTCACCGAAGACAAGGTGGCCGTAGCAATCCACAATGATGACGGTGTCGACTTGGCGGGTACTGATCTTGAGTCGCACGGCAATACTGACGATAGCGCGTTTTCTGGCTTCAGTCCAAGAACAAAAAAAACAACACCGCGGATTGACGCAGATTAGCGCGGATCGATTCGATCTCAGGCGAAAGAATTAAATATCCGCGTCAGTCCGCGTAAATCCGCGGCGGTAGGGTTCTAGGTCCCTTCCGACCAGCTCGCCAGGTATTCCTCCTGCTGCGGCGTCAGCCGGTCGATCCTGACACCCATGGACTCAAGTTTGAGCCGGGCCACCCGCTTGTCCTGCTCCTCGGGGACGGCGTAGACCTTCTTCTCCATTTGGGCATGGTGGTTGACCAGGAATTCGGCGGCCAAGGCCTGATTGGCGAAGCTCATGTCCATCACGCTGGCGGGATGGCCTTCGGCCGCGGCCAGGTTGATGAGCCGGCCATCGCCCAGCAGGTAGAGCTTGCGGCCATCCTTCATCACGTATTCCTCGACGAACTCGCGGGTCGCGCGCCGGGAAGAAGCCATGCTTTCCAGCGCGGGAATATCGATCTCGACGTTGAAGTGCCCAGAGTTGGCGAGTATGGCGCCATCCCTCATGAGGTCGAAGTGTTCGCGCGCGATCACCGACTTGTTGCCGGTGACGGTGACGAACACCTCGCCGATGCGCGCCGCTTCCGCCATGGACATGACGCGGAAGCCATCCATCACGGCTTCCAGGGCGCGCGTGGGGTCAATCTCGGTCACGATGACGTTGGCGCCCATGCCGCGGGCGCGCATGGCCAGACCGCGTCCGCACCAGCCGTACCCGGCGACCACGAACTTCGACCCTGCCAGCAGCACGTTGGTGCAGCGCACCACGCCGTCGATGGTGGACTGCCCGGTGCCGTAGCGGTTGTCAAACATGTGCTTGGTGAGGGCGTCATTGACGGCGATGATGGGATACTGCAGCACGCCTTGCTTGGCCATCGCGCGCAGGCGGATGACGCCGGTGGTGGTCTCCTCGGTGCCGCCGATCACGCCGGCGGCATCGCCCGGACGCTTAGTCAGCAGCGTGGTCACCAGGTCGGCGCCGTCGTCCATGGTGATCTGCGGACGGTGGTCGAGCGCGGCCAGGATGTGCTGGTAGTAGGTCTCGTTGTCCTCGCCCTTGATGGCGAACACTGGGATGCCGTAGTCGCGGACCAGCGACGCCGCCACTTCGTCCTGGGTGGAGAGCGGGTTGGAAGCGCAGACCACGCAGTCGGCGCCGCCGTCGCGCAGGGTGATGGCCAGGTTGGCGGTCTCGGAGGTCACGTGCAGGCAGGCCGCGACCCGCACTCCCTTCAGCGGCTGGTTCTTGATGAACTCCTTGCGGATGAGCTGCAGCACCTTCATCGACTGGTTAGCCCACTCGATGCGCTTCTTGCCCTGGTCCGCCAGGTCGAGACTTTTTACGTCGCCTTTGGATTGAGAAACGGTCGGCATAATTTCCTTTATGCGAGCTCTTGCGCTCGTTCAGATTTGAGTGCTGCTGGAGGCGGCGCAAACGCCGCGCCCGGATTTTGGTTTCGGAATCCTAAGAATACTCGAAACGGAAAGCGGCAGGGGCAGAAGAAATCCACAGCCCCTGCCGGTCGGATGTCACTTGGCAATCGCCGATTCTCTGGCCTTCTGTCCGGCCTGCTCGGCGAGAGCTGCGGCCTTGTCCGTCGCTTCCCAGGTGAAGTCGGGGTCCTTGCGGCCGAAGTGGCCGTATGCCGCGGTCTTCTTGTAGATGGGACGGCGCAGCCGCAGCGATTCAATGATCCCCTTGGGCGTGAGCTGGAAGTTTTTGCGCACCAGTTCGACCAGCTTGCCTTCGGTGACCTTGCCAGTGCCGAAGGTATCCACCATGACGCTGACCGGCTCGGCCACGCCGATCGCATAGGCAAGCTGCACCTCGCAACGGTCCGCGAGGCGGGCGGCCACGATGTTCTTGGCGATATAGCGCGCCATGTAGCAGGCGGAGCGGTCGACCTTGGTCGGGTCCTTGCCGCTGAAGCAGCCGCCGCCGTGGCGGCCCATGCCGCCATAGGTGTCCACGATGATCTTGCGCCCGGTCAGGCCAGTGTCGCCCATGGGCCCGCCCACCACGAAGCGTCCGGTGGGATTGATGTGGTACTTAGTGTCGGCATCCAGCATGTTCGGCGGAATGACGGCCTGGATTACGTGCTGCAGGATTTCCGCCCGCAACTTCTTGTTGTCCACCACTTCGGAGTGCTGGGTAGAGACGACCACGGCATCCACGCGCACCGGGCGGTGGTTCTGGTCATACTCGACTGTGACCTGGGATTTGCCGTCGGGACGCAGCCAGTCGAGCTGGCCGCTCTTGCGGATTTCGGCGAGGCGGTGGGTGAGCCGGTGCGCCAGGGTGATGGGCATGGGCATCAGCTCTTCGGTCTCGTTCGAGGCATAGCCGAACATCATGCCCTGGTCGCCGGCGCCGCCCGGGTCCACGCCCATGGCGATGTCGGGGCTCTGCTCGTGGATCGAAGAGATGACCGCGCAAGTCTCGTGATCGAAGCCATAGGCGGCATCGGTGTAACCCACCGACATGACCGTGCCGCGGACGATCGCGGGGAAATCCACGTAAGCCTTGGTGGTGATCTCGCCGGCGATGAACGCCAGCCCGGTGGTCATTAAAGTCTCGCAGGCAACCCGGCTATAGGGATCCTCGGCCAGGCAGGCGTCGACGATGGCGTCGGAGATCTGGTCGGCAATTTTGTCGGGATGGCCTTCGGTGACGGACTCAGAGGTAAACAAAAAACGTTCTTGGGAACTCAACGGACCGCTCCTCCTGATGTTGTTTTCGTGGCTACGCCTAGCGTTGGGATGGGTAGCGCAAAATGCACTTATTCCGAATAAGTTAACAGACTTGGCCCTTCACCGGCAATGATTTACAGCGAACGGGGAAAACTTTAGTGTCGGCGGGGATTACCCTCAGCCCGCGGGCCTGATTAACTTTTACTGCGTAACGGACGCACCTGCCTTGCGATGCAGCGCGCGCACGACTCGTTCGAGTTCGTTGACCAGCGGGTCGACCCGCGGGTCAGGCGGCGCAGCCCGGAATGCCTTCACCAGCTCATCGTAGTACCACAACGTGCCCTCGCGGCGTCCCTGGAACCGGTTCCAAACTTGTTCGCCGACCTGGCGATAATCGGCCAGGATGGCGCGGGAGTTGTGCAGCTTATCGGCAGCCGAGACCAGGCGGATGCCGGCGTCAGCCGATGGAAGGTGACTGATGTACTTCTCCTTACGCTCGCGCCAGGGGGGCTTGGGATGGGTATCGCTATCCGTGCAGCCCTCAACGATGTGTCCGACGCGGGGGCCGAACTCGCGCAGGATTTCCGCCAGCACCGGCTTGCCACCCTGATCTTCCACTACGTCGTGCAACAGCGCAGCGATGGCCTCATCCTGCCCGCCTCCGTAATGCAGCACCACCGAGCACACCCCCATGAGGTGCTCGATGTAGGGTATGCGGCTTCCCTTCTTCTTCTGGGTGCGATGCTTGCGCAGGGCAAATTCGAAGGCACGCAGGAATTCGGCATTGAGCAACGGGTCGGGCAGTTCGTCGGTTTTCAAAGGCTCCTGACTTTGTCTTTCTTTTGATTTTGTATTGACAATTTCATATTCGCGCGGTATCCTGCATAGATAGAATTGGCACGAGGCTCTGATGGAGTTTCAACCCAATGCCTACAAAGTTACGTTGCTGTTTCCAATGTACGACAATTCGGCTGCCCCTTTCCCGGAGAGCGTTTGGGACTGGTGGCGCTCCGAGTTCACAAGGGTTATTCCAGGATACACGGAAGTAGGCGAGGTTCTGGGATGGTGGCAAGGCCAGACCGATCGCCACCCGATGGTGTATGTCATCGTAAAGTCTGATGACACTACGAAACTCCAAGAGCTCCGCGATTTCGTGGCAGCGGCTGGTACGCAATTCCGGCAGGCGGCAATGTATTTCGAGATGCATCCAATTCGTTACGAGGAACTATAGTGCCACTCACCATTCAACATGTTGCTGGACCGGGAGAATTCAGATGATCTACCAAAACCCCAGAACGGGAATTAGCATCGATTTGACGACTCTTGGCGACGAAGAAGAGAGATTCTACCGGGCTGCGAAGCAACGGTTCGAATCTGGAATTGCGTGGTTCGATTTTGATGATTTTGCATTCGGCAGCAACTCGCCATTGTATAGAGGGCGTGCGTCACACCATGAAGTGTTGCAGCATCCCCTCTATATTGTCCTGAAAGACATGTGGCT
Organism: uncultured Acidobacteriota bacterium; assembly: GCA_963808725.1. Classification (GTDB taxonomy): domain Bacteria; phylum Acidobacteriota; class Terriglobia; order Terriglobales; family Acidobacteriaceae; genus JAHFUA01. The sequence continues at coordinate 499,332 of CAWEGO010000002.1, forward strand.
AGAACTAGGCGTCCGCCAAGGACGGGTGCGGGCCGATGCTGGGAAAGGAATTGCGAGTGGCTCGCGGAGGACGAAGGGAGAGAGCGGGAAGGCCGCGCACGAGCGTAACCGCGCGAAAACTCGTAACGTTGCGGTTGCCTATACATCTGCTCGTGCGGGTCACTAAGGCCGCCGAACTCGAAGGCCTCCCCGTTCAAACCTGGATTGAGCAGGCTCTGGAGAAGACCTTGCCTCGGTAGGCCGGCTTAGGAGAGAGGCGGTTCTTACTTCGCCTCGGTCTGGTCCGCGCGACGCTGCTTGAGGAACGCGCGGATGAACATGTCGATGTCGCCATCGAGAACCCGGTCCACGTCGCCGACCTCCTCCCGCGTGCGCAGATCCTTCACCATGCGATAGGGCTGCAAGCACGTACGACCGTATCTGCGAGCCGAAGTCGATATCCAGCTTGGCGTCTTCGATCTTCTTGAGTCTCCGCGCGTTTCTTTTCCAGCTCGTACTCATAGAGCTTGGAGCGCAGGATCTTCAGGCCCGGTCACGGTTCTTGTGCTGCGAGCGCTCGTTCTGGCAACTGACCACGATCCCGGTGGAGAGGTGGGTGATGCGCACGGCGGAATCGGTGGTGTTGACGTGCTGGCCGCCGGCGCCGCCGGAGCGGTAGGTATCCACGCGCAGGTCTTCGGGCTTGATACGATCTCGATGCTCTCGTCGATTTCCGGCGAGACGAACACGCTGGCAAAGGAGGTGTGCCGCCGCGCTTGGCCTGGTCGAAGGGCGAGATGCGCACCAGCCGATGCACGCCGATCTCGCTGGTCAGTAAGCCCGTAGGCGAATTCGCCGCCGACACTGAAGGTCGCGGACTTGATGCCCGCCTCTTCGCCCGGCTGGTAGTCGTTCAGCACGGCCTCGAAGCCGTGGCGCTCGCCCAGCGCAGGTACATGCGCATCAGCATCTCCGCCCAGTCCTGCGACTCCGTGCCACCGGCGCCGGGATGGATGGTGACGATGGCGTTGCGGGCGGTCGTTCTCACCCGAGAGCAGGGTCTTGGTTTCGAGTTCGTCGACCTTGGCGCGGAGTTCGTCGATCTCGCGTTTGAGCTCGGCATCGACGCTCTCGCCTTCACGCGCCAGCTCGAAGTAGGCGTTGATGTCGTTGCTGCGACGCGCCAGGTCGGCCTCGTTGGCCAGCGCTTCTTCCAGCCGCTTGCGCTCCCGCATTACCTGTTGCGATTTTTCAGGATTCGACCAGAAGTTGGGGTCGGAAGTTTTCTTTTCCAGTTCAGCTAGCTGTTGACGGATGCCGGGCGCGTCAAAGGTACTCCCGAAGGTCGTGGACCTTTGCTTTGATGGGGGCGTATTCGCGTTCTAGTTCTTCGACCACTGTTTCTTGTTCCTGTTTACCACAGAATTGGAAGTGTCATTCCGAGCGAAGCGAGGAATCTATGTTTTTCCATTACCTAAATACATAGATGCCTCGCTACGCTCGGCATGACACGACTTGGCGCGGTCTACGCTGGGGATGTGCCAAAACGTAATCGAGCGCCCAGCACCATCGTCAACAATGAGATTATCGCACACCCCCAGGCGAACCAGTCGCCGTGGCGGGTGTAGAAAGTGGTGCTGCTCTCCAGCCCGAAGGGCGCTTCCAGCGCGGTCCGCACATGGCGCGGCGCGTGCGACACCACGCGGCCATAGGGATCGATTGAAACCGTGATCCCGGTGTCCGTCGCCCGCAGCGCCCAGCGCTGGTTCTCGATGGCCCGCATGCGCACCATATTGAGGTGCTGCGCGGGGGCGCCCCAGGGCCCGAACCACTCGTCGTTGGAGATGTTGGCGAAAAGCTGCGCGCCATTGCGGGCGAAGAGGCGCACCTCGTCCGGGAACACCGACTCATAGCAGATGAACACGCCCAGCTTGTAGCCGTCCACGTCGAACACGGTGCGCTGGGTGCCGCGCGCGAAATCGCCGGCCTCCTTGGTGATCCTGTGCACGAAAAAGAAGACGCCCGGAACATACTCCCCGAAGGGAACCAGGTGGATCTTGTCGTAGCGCGCGGCCCAGGCGCCATCCGGAGCGACAAGCGCGGCGGAGTTGAGCGGCCGGCGGTCGGGAGTCATGCCGATGCCGCCCACCACCACATACGAATGCGTCTTCTGGGCAATGCCGCTGATCCACTGCCGGAACCGCGCGTCGTCAAGGAAAAACGGCGACGGCGACTCCGGCCACAGGATCAAGCCGGGCTCGGCAGCCGAGGTTCCGGGCGGCGCGGTGCTGAGGGCGGCCAGTTCGGTGAGCGTCTGGCGATAGTAGTCATACGTCCACTGCGAGGGTTCGAGGATGGGAATGTTTTGTTGGACTAGGGTGGCCACATGCGTCGGGTGCGAAGGCGGTGGTTTCACCAGAACTCCGAGCTGCAGGATAACCGCCGCGCCGATCGCCGCCGCCAGCATGGTCCGCCGCCGTTCGCGCGGCAGAACAAATGCGGCCGCCAGGGCGGCATTCACCAGGGCGATCTCGAACGAGAGTCCGTACACCCCCGTCCAGGTGGCGATGCGCGACAGGGGAATATTGTCTACCTGGGCTGTCCCTAGCGGCTGCCAGGGAAATCCGACGATCTGCTCCCACAGGATTTCTGCGCTCACCCAGAAGAACGGCGCCAGGATCAAGGCGCGATTCCGGCCGAGATGCCGGACGCGGACGGCGCCTGCGAGCAGCAGCCCAAAAATCCCGTGGTGCATTCCGGCCGCGAGCAGGAACAGCGCCATGAGCAGCACCGCGAGTCCGTCGCTCATACCGCCGTAGACGTGCAGCGTGTGGAAGATCCAGAAACATGTGCCGGCGTAGAAGATGACGCCGTTCACCCACCCCAGCAACAACCCCCGGCCCAGGGTGGAGGAAGTCAGTTCGCGTCCGGCGCCATCATGAAGAAGCTGTTGGTTCGCCGGACCGATGATGGCAACCAGCAGCGGCGTCAGCGCAACCCAGCACAGGAAGTAGAGCGCCGGCGACGGGAAAACCAGCACCTGGAGGATGCCGGAAAGGATCGTCAGCAGCCAGGCACGCTTTGGGATTCTTGGCAACTTGCCAGCAGTGTAGCAAAGCAGCCGTCAGCACTCGTCGAACCGGGAACTACAGTCGCTGGTCCAGGCTCTGCAGCTTCTTGCGCACGAACTCCACCAGGTCGGGCGTGAGGTAGTGGGGCGGGCGCACGCGGAAGATAGGCTTCCGCATCACCTGCTCGAGCAAGGCTTTGTCCCAGCGAAAACTGCGGCGCTGCGGCTCATTCAGCACCACGGCGCTGGCCTGCTGCAGGAAGTGGCGCGCCGACGACTTGAAGTCGGCGATCGCCGGGTCCAGCACCGCCAGGTAAACGTCGGGCTCCAGGAACTCCAGTACGCTGTTGGATTCCAGGATCACGTCATCGGCTCGCCCCAACTCCCGCCGCAGGGCGGGGATGGCGTCGGCCAGGCGGCCGGGGCGGGCGATCAGCAACAACGCGCGGCGCGCGCCCGCCCGCAAGTAGCGCGCGGTATCGGCGTCGCCGGAGGCGTCGCATTCCTCGCGGATGACATAGCTGGCCTCCGGCGGGAGGTCGTGTTCGTGTTGCGTGATCTTCACCGCCGTCCAGCGGCGCTCCGGCACCGCCCTGATCAGGTTGGCGACCAGGCAGGTCTTGCCCACGTTCCGCGCCTGTCCGCCCACCACCACGATCGCCATGCAGTATTCTCCGTTGGCGCTGGGATCGAGTTCGGGCGGCGCCGGCCGGGGCTCTGCGGTCTTGTTCCCGGCGCGCTTGGCGCGCGCAGGACGGCTGGTTACAGACGTACTCATCCTAGCGTTCCTTCTTCCCCAGCCGCGCCAACACGGCCAGTTGCTTCAGATACTCGCGAATGGGCCGCGCCGGCGTGCCCCAGAACACCACGCCCTTGCCGCGGATCACCTTGTGGGTGGGCACGCCGCACTGCGCCCCCAGAATGGCGCCTTCGCGGATGCGCACATGGTCAGCTAAACCCACTTGGCCCGCGATCACCACGTTGTCCTCGATCACCACGCTGCCGGAGATGCCAGTCTGGGCGGCGATGACTACGTTCTTTCCGATGCGCACGTTGTGGCCAACGTGCACCTGGCTGTCGAGCTTCGTCCCAGATCCGATCACCGTCGCATCGAGCGCCCCGCGTGCAATGGTAACGTTGGCCCCGATTTCCACGTCGTCGCCGATCTCCAGCCGGCCGACCTGGGGAAACTTTTCGTATACGCCGGTGGTCTCGTCGCGCACGTAACCGAAACCGTCGCTGCCCAGCACCGCGCCCGCCTGCACCACCACCCGGTTGCCGATCGTGGTGTCGCTGTAGATGGTTACGTGGGCTTTAAAGCTGCAATCATCGCCGAGGGTGACGCGGGGCGCGATGAACCCTCCGGCGCCGATGCGGGTGCGGTCGCCAATCACGGTGTCTGCGCCAATGTAGCAACCCGGTTCCACCGAAACCAGCTTGCCCATTTTGACCGAGTCGTGAACGAAGGCGGTGGAAGCGATGCCTGGCTCCCGCCGCCGTGGCGGGAAAATAACCTTGCCGGCACGGACAAAGGCTAGCCGCGGCTGGTGAGCGATCAGCAGCGGTTTGCGCGCTTCGACGCCGCGAGCAAACTCTCCCGCCACCACCGCTGCGGCCGGCGACTGCAACGCTGCCCTCAGGTGATCTGCCGATTCCACGAACACCAGATCGTCCGCCGTCGCCGATTCCAGGCTGGCGATGCCGCTGATCTCCACTTTACCGTCCCCCACTAATTGCGCCCCGGCTGCCTCGGCCAACTTCTCCAACAAATGTTTCATTGCGCCGGAGATGCTACTAGGTTGACATGCCCGGTGCCAAGTCCCGCCAGCCAGTACTGTCGTTAGCGGATCAAATCAGAATCGTGCTGAGGGCTGGAGAGATGGATGAAAACAGACGCCCCCGGAGCGGGGACTTAAGCCCCTAACTGATGGCTCCGGAGGCGGTGTACAACCTTGCGGTACATCAATCAAAAAGCATAGGACATTTGTACTCCCACCTGATGCCGGGCTTGCAGGTTCACTCCGGGCATCACCTGGCCGGCGATCTGGGCCACGCCTACGTCGAAGTTCACCTTGTACTTCGCCGGAGGAATAAACCGCACCGCGTAGGTGAGGGTGGTGGGAATATTCAAGGTTGAAAAGTCGAGCGGATGATGGGGCTGCTGCGCCACCTCGGAGGCGAGGATGAGCGTGCTCTTGCGCGGCGCTTTGAAAACGAAGGCAGCCGAACCGAAAGCACGCGCTTGCCAGTCGGGCGCGTTTCCACCCATGCCCCACAGGACAGCATCGGTGCCGCGGACCCCGCCACTAAGGATCACGGGAATCGGCTTCAGGGGCACGAACTTGGAGGCCACCGCGTAGATGTCTCCGTCACTCATGCCGCTCACATGCCCGGGGTTGACCGCAGACTGTTCCACCCAGTTGCCGACATCGCGGACATTCGGCCGCACCACAAATCCGGTCGAGATGGCCGGAACCCATTTGTGCTTTTCGTAGTTCTCGGGAATCAGGTTGACCTTGCCATTGAAGATGTCGAAACCGTTCTGCCAGAGCGGGCTGAGGCTGGCGTCGCCGCCAAAGACGTGGAATTCGTGGGTGTAGCCGAACTCCAGACGCTTCCCCACTCCGATCTCGATCGAGGCTTCGTGAAAATCACCGATCACCGGACCGGCATCGAGGAAGTGATACGCCACCACCGGATGAATCTTCTGGCCTTCGGCCGACGCCGTGTATGCCAGCGGAGTGACGAATACGCCCGTCTCGCCTTCCCACCCCAGACCCTGTGCGTGCAGGGGCCTGGCCGAGCTCAGCACCAGAGCCATCCCTGCGACGATTGCGAAGAAATAAAGCCAGCTTTTGCACCACTTGTTGCGTGAGTTCATGTCCTATCCATCTCCCATATAGAAGTAACTGCGGATTGCCGTCAGTGCGCGCAATCAAGTGGCGCCCTTTGACGTGCACGGGTCTTATCGGCAGATAGGGGCAGAATCTTCAATGAACTTGCGGGATTGCGTAAGGAGCCACAGTCTCCGGAGCGCGCGGCTCGTGGTGGGAAACTCCTGGGCGAGAAGCCCAAAAAGGGCCGCGCAAAAAGGGAACTACGAAGTTTTTCGCATTGCGTGCGGGAGGCGGGTTGCCGCACGCTCCTCCGCACTAAACTTGCCGGAGCCACATGCCGATGGGCACCGCGGAAAAGACCGATTTACCCGGCGAGCAGATTGTGCCCCGGTGGGCCCTGAAATCAAGATAGCGACTGACTGGAACGAGGAGCACTCTATGGCGGCAAAGTTGCTGAAATACTACGAACTCGTCATGGCTGAGGGCGGCGTCAATGCCAAGATGCGCATGGCCATGCTAACGGTGGTGCCGTCCAACATCGCCGGGAAACTGCCGGACGCGCCCGAGACCGTCGACAAATTCAAGCGGGCATTCAAGGAAATCACCGGCAAGGAAGCGCCGGCGGTGTAGCCGGACAGCCGCAATTCTCCGAACCGCGATCCAACTACCTACTCAAATCCTGGAAGAGGCTCAGAAATGGCAACCATGAATCAACACAGCTTTCAAATGGCGGCCGAGTTCGACCCGCGGAGCTGCCGGCATCTGGTGGATGGCCAGGCTTATGTGATGCACTGCCACCACTATGCCGCGCTCTACACGCAACTCGCCGAAGACTGCGGCATGCTGGATGGAAGGAAACTGCTGGCGGAAGTCGCGGAGGACACCTTTTACCAGGTCCTGTCCGGGTACTTCCGCAAACACGGGGTCGCGTCCGTGCCCGACCGCATAGCCGCGGGAGAGGACTACTTCCGGCTCGCCGGCATGGGCATCCTCAAGGTGCTCAGCGCCGGGCCAGACTACGGCGAGGTCGAGCTGCCCAGTTCGCACCTGGACCGGGGCTGGATCAAGAAGTGGGGGAAGCACAGCAGGCCGGTCAATCACCTCACGCGCGGATACATTGCCTCGCTGTTTGCCGCGGCTTTCGACCGTCCCCCGCGCTCCTACGCCGTGACCGAAACCGCCAGCATTGTTTGCGGGGCGCCGCAGTCCCGCTTCGAAGTGGTAGCTGAGTAAAAGGAGTCATCAGTATGGCGATCGACCGCAAACGAATTATCGAATCTCTTTCCCAGGTCAGCGTAGCTCCTTCAGATGAGGGGCTGATTCCGGCCTTCAACGTCTTCGTCAATCAGTTTCCCGCCGGCCTCTGGAACGGCTTCGCCGAGCGCCTCACGCGGCGCGTGGGCCCAGACCTCCTCCCCGTTGCCGAACACCTGCTGGTGAATGCCGCTCACGAGTGCGGGTACCACACCGGGTACGGCATCATCACCTCCGAGGAATGGAAAGCCGTGGTGGGCCCGATGATCGAAAGAGTGCCCGAGGACGTGCTGCATGGCGCCTTTGCCGTGTTCACCGCCTGGGGTTGGGCCAAGAGTGAAATCGTCGATCTCGTTCCCAACCAAAAAATGGTGGTGCGCGCCTATGACTATTACGAAGCCGACAGCACCGCCTTCGGGACCACCCGCAAGCCCAGCGCGTACATGATCCGAGGGGTGTCCGCGGCCTTCATGGACCTGGCTTACGGCGGGCAATACGACGCCACCGGCAAGACCGGCCTGAACACCTTCGAGTGCCAGCAGACCAAGGGGATCGAGTGCGGCGATGACTATGGGGAGTTCGTGGTCACGCGTAGAGCCGTTGTCTAAGGCGCTTAAGTTGTGAGCGGGAGAACTCCAGCAGGGCGACCCCTGGCAACGTGTGAACCGGCGCAGCTAGCGGAACCGCCGCCCCTAGGCTTGATCTACCTCAACAACGCGGCGGAGGGCTGGCCGAAAGCACCTGGAGTGGCCCAAGCCGTGGGACAGGCGCTGGAACAGCCGCCGTCGTCGGCTGGTCGAAGCGTGAGCCAAAACCTCGACTGGGCGGCGGACTGCCGGCAGCGGATCGCCGACTTGCTCGCCGTCCCCGATCCCCGGCGGATTGCGCTCACTACCAGCGCCACTCATGCGCTCAATCTGGCCATCCACGGCCTGGGGTTGCGAGAGCAAGCGGTGGTGATCACTACCGTGACTGAGCACAATTCGGTCTTGCGCCCGCTCTTTCTCCTGGAACGGGTCGGGCGGGCGCGGATCATTGTGATCGGACTGGATGCAGCCGGTCGCTTGGACGGCGCTGCGCTCCAACGCGCTCTGTCCGAGCGCCCGGCGTTGGTGGCGATCAATCATGCCTCGAATGTCACCGGACGAGTGAACCCGGTCGAAACCTGGTTCGCGCTGGCGAAAGACGCCGGGGCAGTGACCCTGCTGGATGCATCCCAAACCGTGGGCCAGATTCCGGTTCGGCCTTTGCAAATAGGAGCCGACCTAGTGGCTCTCCCTGGCCACAAGGGTCTGCACGGACCGGCCGGGACCGGGGCCTTGTACGCTGCACCAGATGTGGACCTCGAGCAGATCCTGGTGGGAGGCACCGGCCGGCGCAGCCAGTCGCGCTGGCATCCCGCAGAGATGCCGGAACGGCTCGAGGCGGGAACGCCGAATTCTCCTGGTCTGGCAGGGTTGGCCGCGGCACTCGCATGGCACGACAGCAACGGCAACGAGTTCCGCCAGAACGGGAGGTATGTAAGCCGCCTGCTGCGCGAGGGGCTGCGCTCGATTCCCAAAGTTCGGCTCTTCGATGACCAGCCCGGAGTGGAGTACCTCGATCTGGTTTCCTTCCAAGTCGAGGGATGGGAAGTGGAAGAGACCGGCCTGGCTCTTCTCGAAAGTTTCGGAATTGCCTGCCGCACTGGACTGCACTGCGCGCCCTTGATCCACGAGGCAACGGGATGCGTCGACCAGGGAACCGTTCGGCTCAGCGCCTCTGGTTTTAACTCGGAACCAGAGATTCATTTTGCGATCGATGCGCTGGCCCTGCTGGCAAGGTGAGATGAGAATCACCAGCATCGAAAGACTCGAGGACTGCTTTGACGGGAGCAGCGTCTATTCCTATCAGTTCGACCAGCCGTGGACGCGGGAAAGCATCCGGCAATTGTCTCCGCTCGGCGAGTTGGATTACTTTGCCGATTTCCCCAGGCCTTTCTTCCGCATTCGCGGGGCGGGCGGGTTACAGGTGAAAGGCGTAGAAGGACTGGCCCATTGCCGCGTGGTGTTGCCCCCGAAGCAGGGTGAGCACTTTCGGCAGGCCTTGAACGAGCTTTTGGCTAAGGGCTGAAAGCGACTGTGCGCGAGGAGAGGTGGCGCCGAAAGGACTGGCGCGCCCGAAGGGACTCGAACCCCTGACCTATTGCTCCGGAGGCAATCGCTCTATCCAACTGAGCTACGGGCGCGCTCTTTGCCATTATAACGTCTAGCGGCGGATGCACCTAGCCGGCGTCCCCTCCATCCGCGGGTTGACATTCACCACGGTTCGGCATAGCGTAAAGGCGGAGCGAGCAGCGTTCCCTCTCCTCTTTCAGATCTTCTGAGCTAAGTCAGACCCATCTGAAGTTTCTTCTCCTTAGCGCAACCACAGCCCTGAAAGATGGGCGCCCAAAGGGGCCTCTGAGGATCGACGAGCCAAAGCGATAGCGCCGGGGCCGGGAAGTCCGTGTTTGTTTGGCACCCTGGCCCATGCAGACTCTTCGCCGTGAGGCATCGGAAAGGAAACCATGAAAAAGATTTTCGTCGGCAACCTGTCATTCAACATGACGGAAGGAGAACTTCGGTCGATGTTCGAGCCTTATGGCAGCGTGGAGAGCGTGCTGGTGGTGACGGACCGCAATACCGGCCGGTCGCGCGGCTTTGCCTTCGTCGAGATGGCGGACAACGGCGCGGCGGACCAGGCCATCACGGCTCTCAACGGCAAGGATTTGGGAGGCCGGACCCTGACCGTGAACGAGGCCCGTCCCAAGATGGAGCGTGGCGGCGGCTCACGCGGCGGTGGTGGCCGGCGGGACGACTACCGCGGCCATGCTCGGCAGCCGCGGGAACCTCGCTGGTAAGGCCGGACTCAGGCTACGACCCAACCAGCACTGGAGGCATGGTCGGCGCCACCGACCCGCCTTCGGGTTCAATGGTAACGGCGAAGGTCCTGGCTTCCACGCCCGGCGACATGGGCGGCATCATCACCATGGCGTTGCCGTTGGGGTCCGGCTTGAACATGCCAGCAGGCATGGGCTTGTCTCCGTGCATGGGCAGCAGCCATAGCTCGTAGGTCTTTTCGGGCGCGAGCGGCGCCAGGTTGCTGGCCATGAACACCAATGCGCCATTGCCCGGCATGTAGATGGCTTTGCCCGCGGGCTGCGGCTTGGACAGCGCCGCCACCAGCGTGACGTGCATAGCGCTGGGATCGGTGAGCAGGGCCAGCAAGTGCTTGGCTTCCTCGAAAGTGCTTTGGTTGCGCGCGGCGTCCGCTCGCAGCGTCTCAATGCGGTCCCGCTGGCGCACGTTCTCCCGCCACAGCAGGATGGCAAAGATGGCCAGCACCAGTGAGGCGAAGACGGGGGCCAGAGTCCACCAGCGACGGCGCATGAAGACGGTGCGCAACGAGCGCGGCTCGTGCCCGATGGCTTTCAGCAGCCGCTGCCGGGCGCGCTGCGGCGGAACCGGGCCGGATGTGGTGAGCGCCAGCAGCGCCATGTCGCCCTCGAGCCGCGCCAACTCCTGGCGGCAGGCGGCGCACTCCTCAAGGTGAAGATCCAGCGCAACCGCCGCTTCGCTCTCCAACGATCCCAGCGCGTAAAGCGCCAAATCTTCGGCGAATTGTTCGTGTGCGGTCATGCGTTTAGTGCCCGGCGCAGCGCCACCAGCGCCGCGCGGATGCGCGTCTTTACCGTGCCCAGCGGCTCCCCGGTCTGGGCCGCAATCTCCGTGTGGGTCATGCCTTCGAAGAAAGCCATCTCCAGGGCCATGCGCTGTTTGTCGGGCATGGCATGCAGGCAGGCGCGTATCTTCTCCACCGCGCGCGAGCGCTCGGCCGCGCCTTCCAGGTCGGCCTCGATGGCGATCACAACATCTTCGAGATCGGTCTGCGGCCGTCGTTTGCGGAGAGCGTCAATCGCGCGGTGGCGGGCGATCACCGCCAGCCACGGCCCCAGGCTGCCACGGCGGGCGTCAAAGCTCGCGGGATGCCGCCACAACTGCATGAACACTTCCTGGAGCACGTCCTCCGCCGCGCCGGTGTCGGCGAGCACCCGCAGGGCCACTGAGTACACCAGGGGCGCGTAGCGGTCATAGAGTTCCGCCATCGCATCCTGCTCCCCGGAGCGGATGCGGGCGACCAGCGCCGCGTCGGCGGAACCCGGTTGTAACCCCGTAGTGCTCAACGCGCTCTCGTTTTAAGTACGTGATTTTGGCCGGCACAGATTGCCAGACATGCCCGGGTTTTCAATCCAGCTCCCCCTGCCTCGCGTACACTTGGCAGCAGAGCCATTCGCCCCGGGGGCCTCGAAGAAACGTTAACAGCAATTGCTGGCCGCAACAAGCGATGGCAACGGTGCGGGCACTTCCCGCCCAAAAGGAGCAACCATGAAGAAGATCTTTGCTGTGTCGGTCCTGATCGCCCTGCTGGCCACGGGCGTGCTCGCCAAAAACCAGAGGTGGACCGGCTACGTCAGCGACGCCAAGTGCGGCGCTAAAGTAGACGCGGCCTGCGCCAAGAAGTGCATCGAGGCCGGAGAGAAGGTGGTGTTCGTCAACGATGGCGACAAGGCCGTGGTCCAGGTGGCGAATCCCGAGGCGCTCAAGGCGTACGCAGGCCAGCACGTCCTGGTCGAGGGCAAGCTGGAGAACAACACTCTCAGTGTCTCCAAGGTCACGCCGTACGAGGCCAAGAAGCTGGTGCCGTCTACGTACTGAGCGAAGGCGCCACGGACTGCAACGATCGTTTCGCGCCCATCTCTCCCTGCCGGTCCGTGGCGTTGTTCCTGCCCGCCCGCTCCGGGTTAAAATCTTCATACAACGAACTCGCTTGCCGAGTTCTCTAACCGCGAGGAGGTCATCGATGAAACACTGGAAGCAGGCGTTGATCTTTGGTTCCCTGGGGGCGAGCGCATTCCTGCTGGCGACTGGCCGCAAGCCGGTAGCGGGCGTGCTGGCGGGCGTGGGCCTGGCGGCCTTGGCCTCCGAATACCCCGAGCACATGCAGCGCCTGTGGGAGCGCGCTCCGGAATACATCGACAAGGGCAACCAGGTCCTGAGCATGGCCTCGGCCTTTATCGAACGCCTGGCGGAGCACCGCGTCCTGAGCGAGGGCTCACCCTACATCGTCTAGTTCGTCACCCGTGAAAACAAGGCAGGTCATTCAGCTCGCTCTGGCAATCTTGCTGGTGGCAGCGGCCATACGGCTAGGGCTGATCTGCCACGAGCGCCACGCTTCCAGCCCTGCCGCCCCGCCGCCGGCGGCGCTCGATCCCGATTACTATGTGGTCCCCAAGAAGCAGCACGCCTACGACCTGAAGACCGCGCGTGCGGGGATGGTGGGACGTTCCGGCCTGGATCCGCGAGGGCTACAAGTTCACTTACTACCGCTATGACCCGGGCGCTCGGCGCGCCGACTTTGCGCATCCCGCCGGGCTGCTGCTGCCGCTCGAGGAACTCAATGTGCGGGACGTCGTGCAAACACCACCGCCCGCGGCGGGCGAACTGCCGCAAATCGTGGCCGTCTTCGCGAAAAATGGCCAAGACTTTGCCGTGCCCATCGGGGCTCGCCGCGGCGAGGATTACACCCTCTACGCCGACGATATGCTGTTCTTCGAAGATCCGCACCAGCTCTATCGCCACTGGACGCCGGAGGTATGGCAAGCCGTCGACCGCCACCAGGTGCTGCCCGGCATGAACGAAATCCAGGCGTCATTTGCGCTGGGTATGGGGATCCCGCAGCCTGCGGGCGATCAGCCGGGTAAGACCGTGGTCTATCCCAACGGTGGCAATCAGATCACTGTCGTCTTCCGCGCCGGCAAGGCCGCAGAGATCACCCCGGCGAGCGCTTCCGCGCCCCGCTGAGGTTCTGATTACTTCAGCAGTGGCGATTCCGCCGTGGCGGGTTTGTCCTCTTCGACCCGGATCTTGCCGGTCTCGTCCGTGTAGAAGGAGCGGTGTTCGGGGTCGAACTGCTTGGGAACCAGCGCCACCCAGAAGGCTTCCGGCTTGCCGTAGAATTGTACGTTGTAGGCGCCGCGGTCGGTGGTTGCCATTCGCTTGGTGAAGGAGCCGGAGTGAACCAGCGCCGCCAGCGATGTGGCATAGTGTCCATATTTCTTCTTGAAGATTCTCTGCGAGTACAGCACGGTGCGTATGTAGCCCAGGCTGACAGTTTCATCTTGGGAACGGGCCAAGGTGGCAGCCTGGCCGCCCGATTGCGCCATGACAGCCATCGAGACAGCGGCGATTGCCAGTAAAACAGTAGGAATTCTCTTTCGCATCCGGGAATCTCCCTGTTTGTGACCAAAGGACAGGCACCAAAGCATGAGCTGGTATCGTACTCCGTGCTTTCCCTTTTGCTCAAACGCAGCTATGCTGAGCCGAGAAAATAAAGCAGTTAAGGAAGTACTGTATGAAACCGGTTCCAAGCAAGAAACCGCGTATCCGTATTGCCGTCTTGGAAAGTGATCCTTTGCGCTTCGTGGGTTTCCGCGCGCTGTTCGATACCGAAAACGATTTGGAGATCATAGCGTCGAGCATTCCCGAAGTGCCGACGCTTGGCAGCGTGGACCTGGTGCTGCTGGGCAGCCGCAACGGTGTGAACCTGTTCGACACCATGGCCGGGCTGAAGGCGTCGCGCCCCGACCTGAAGATCATCGTGACCGGCTCGGGCGCCGATGACGAGACCATCCTGAAAGCGCTGGCCGCCGGCGCCAAGGGATACGTGGATGAGGCGGCCGCGCCGCTGGAGTTCGTGCAGGCCATCCGCATGGTGCACCAGGGGTCGGTATGGGCGCCGCGCCGGGTATTGTCCACCTTCATCGAGCGCGTCACCACCTCGCCGGGGCGCATCTTCCCCGCCGGCCGCGTCACCTTCACCGAGCGCGAGAAGGAAGTGCTCGAGCTGCTGGTTGCCGGGCGCTCCAACAAAGAGATCGGTTCGGCGCTGGGCATCGAGGAGCGCACGGTAAAAGCCCACGTCGCCAAGTTAATGCGCAAGGTCGGAGTGCAGAACCGCATCGCGCTCTCTGTGCACGCCATCACCCATAATCTGGTAACGGCAAAGTAATCACCTAATACACGGCAATTCATAAGACGGGCCGCAAGGCCCGTTTTCGCTTTGGGCGCGAATCTATCACTGTGGGATTTTGCTGAGAGCTCGGCGGTCACCAGATGACGCAATCACCCGATGACCCGATCACCCGATGCCCGATGGCTTGTTACCTCCGGACGCTGTCCTTCGGTGACATTGTGCGATTCCGGCCTGGAACGCATACTGGGCTCACCTACCACAGAACCTGGGAGACCGGGGTTGAAGTCATAACGAAAGTTATGGTTTCAGCCCCGAAAATTTTTGCTGGCGAAGGCGCAGCCGCCCCTTCTTGCATCTAAAATACAAGCATCAAGGTCAGTCGCTGTTCGTTTCTCGGGATCCGCGTCCTTCGTCAACCGCTTTGGTCTAAACATTCCATTGCAAAAGGTAAGGAGAACGATGAAAAAGCTTCTGGTTCTCGTGGTAGTCGCAAGTTTCGCCAGCGCCGCCTGGGCGGCCGGCGAGCGCGAAAAGCTAGTGGACCGCGTCGAGGGCGCCGCCACCGTTCTGGATGAGATCATGGCCGCTCCCGACAAGGGCATCCCGGAAGAGGTAATCGGTTCGGCACAGTGCATCGCCATCGTGCCGTCGCTGTTGAAGGGCGGCTTTATCGTGGGCGCCGCCTATGGCAAAGGCGTGGTCACCTGCCGCACCGACAAGGGCTGGAGCGCGCCGGCGTTCTTCCGCGTGGAAGGCGGAAGCTTCGGATTGCAGATCGGCGGCCAGGCGGTGGACCTGGTCATGCTGGTGATGAACGAGCACGGCATGCGCAACCTGCTCTCCAGCAAGTTCAAGATCGGCGCCGACGCCTCGGCTGCCGCCGGTCCGGTGGGACGGCACGCGGAAGCCGCCACCGACTGGAAAATGCGGGCGGAGCTGCTCACCTACTCGCGAGCCCGCGGCCTGTTCGCCGGTATCTCCCTCAACGGCGCGGTGGTCAAGCAAGACCGGGATGATACTCGTGACTTCTACGGACGCATGGTGTCGTTCCGCAGCATTCTGACTGGTTTGGTCCCGCCTCCCGCCGGGTCCGAACCTTTGCTCAAGGCCGCGGCCAAGTACGCTGGAACTGCGCCGGCCAAGACAACCGCGAGCGAGGTGACGCCGGTCCCGGCCGACTCGATGCCGGCAAGATAGCGGTGGAGTCGCCAGTCGTGAGTCGCGAGCAGAACCATCGGCCCGCGACTTGCGACCGTGACGCGCAAGCGACGGATACGCTGCCGGTTTGACAACAAATTTCCCCCGATGCTACCGTCCAGCTTCCTTCCTCTAGCCACGCGTTGACGGGGCAGCTTCGCAGCTCATGAGTCTCAGGCTGCCTTGTCCTCGCTTGGCCTGCACCACCGCCAGAGTGCAGCCATAAAGGCCAGGTTCAGGACCAGCCCCAGTACTCCGATCTCTGGTCCGAAGAACCCAGTGTTCTTGATGCCCAGCGCGCCGACTCTCTTGCCAAAACCAAAGAGCACGTAGGCCATCCCGTTCCACGCACCGTGGCTCACGCTGGAGACGATCACCGAGCCTGACCGCCAGCGCAACAGACCCCATATCGCGCCGATCACAGCGGCGTTCAGCATGAAAACCGGGACCTGGGAGCGCGCCGGATCGAAGCCAGTCTTGAGCATCACCGCCGACCAGTGCCACAACGAGAACGCAATACTGCTCCAGATCAGGACGCCGGTCTTTTTCACGCCTGCCCGCTCCAGGGATGCCCAGAGCCAGCCCCGGAAAAAGCCCTCCTCCGTGATGATGGCCACCAACACCGTAGACAGGGCGACCAGAGCGAAGTTAATTCCAGCCTTCTTCCAGTTCGTGTGAGAAAGATCCACGGCGCCGGCCACAGTGGCCACAAGGATGATCAGGGCGGCAACGACCACTGGATAAACTACCGCAAGGAAATAGTGCGGCCATCGTCCCCAGCCGAAACCGACCTGCCGTCGCGGAAATCGCTGCAGGTACCAGAAAATGCCCAGCAGCAGAGCCAGCGGCAGGGCGCTGAATGCCGTAAGTCCGGTCGCATCCATTGTGGAGGTAATGGCAATGGCCGCCAGCACGCCCAGGATCGGCCAGCGCAAGGCGTTGATCATGATCGTCCTCCGACCTTTGAAGGGTACGAAGCGGGGAATGGCCTGGTTCCGTAAACCTGGGCAGCATTAGACGGAAAGCCTTGCCGAACGCGAGCGCCTCAAGTTTGACAAGAAATTTCCCCCGATGCTACCGTCCAGCTTCCTTCCTCATGCGCTACCGACTCGAGTATGCGCCGGTCTGGCTGGTGGCGCGAATGCTGGCGCTGGCGCCGGCGTCCGTGGCGCGTGCGTTCGGGATCGTCCTGGGGCGGACGGTGTACCTGCTGCACGGGCGGCTGCGGCGCGTTGGCATGCGCAACCTGCAACTCGCCTTTCCCCAGATGCCTGCTTCCGAACGCCGCCGCATTCTGCGAGGCGTGTTCACCAGCCTGGGCCGGCAGCTCGGCGATTTTTGCCGCCTCCCGCGTTACCGCCGGGAGAACATCTCGCAGCTCGCCATTTACGACGGCTTTGAGAACTTCGAGCGCGCCCAGGCCCGTGGCAAGGGCGTGCTGTTCCTGACCGCGCATTTCGGGGGATGGGAGATCAGCTCGTTCATGCACGCGCTCCACTCCCATCCCTTGCACATCCTGGTGCGGCCGCTCGACAATCCCTACCTCGACCGCCTGGTCACCCGCTATCGCACGCTAAGCGGCAATCGCACCATTCCCAAGCAGGATTTCGCGCGCAGCATGCTGGCGGCGCTGGGCACCGGGGAGACCGTCGGCATCCTCATGGACCAGAACATGCTCCCGGAGCAGGGCGTATTCGTGGATTTCTTCGGCATCCCGGCCTGCACCTCCACCCTGATGGCGCGCATGGCGCTGCGGACGGAAGCCGCCGTTGTCCCCGGCTTCTGCCTCTGGGACCGGGCGCTGCGGCGCTATCGCGTGCGCTTCGAACCGGCGATGGAAACCATCCGCACCGGCAACGACGGGGCTGACATCGTGGCCAACACTGCCGCCTACGCCAAGGTGATCGAAGCGTACGCGCGCCGCTATCCCGACCAGTGGCTGTGGGTGCACCGGCGCTGGAAGACCCGACCGCCGGGAGAGCCGTCGCTGTATTGAGCTTCATTGCGCGGTTGACACTGCGCCTCTTCCGGAGTAGCGTGACCTCTCCATTTCAAGGAAAACTATGCCCACTGTGCTGGAGAATACCCGCTCGCGCATTTCTTCGCTTCTGGGTGCGGGCTTATTGCTGCTGATTTCCTTGTTCTGCGCCAGCCTATACGCGCAGACCGCCGACACCACAAATGCTTCCGGCGTGCGCGCCATACACGTCCTGGGACTGGAAGGCGTGAAGCCCAATCGCCACGGCACCCTCACCGTCCAGCCCAGTGGCCTTAATTTTGACAGCAAGGGCGCGCGCGGCGCCATCGCCATCGCTTCCATTCAAGATGTCTTCACCTCGCAGGACAGCCACCAAACCGGCGGAAAGGTGCTGACCGTCGCCAAGATGGGCGTGCCTTACGGAGGCGGCCGCGTCCTCAGCCTGTTTTCCCACGAAAAGGTGGACAGCCTGACGCTGGAGTATCGCGACGCCAACGGCGCACTCCACGGCGCGATCTTCAGCATGCCCCTCGGTCAGGCGGCGATTCTGAAGAAACAACTAGTGGACCTGGGCGCACATGCCTCCATTCCGGTGGAGAGCCAACCTGAGACGAAAGATGCCGGAGGCACGAAGCAATGAAACAGAAACGAAATTTGCTCCCTGTTACGCTGGCCGCGATCGCCGGGCCGGCATTGCTGTTGTGCATCATCGGCCTGGTACTCGTCCCTCGGGGATTTGCGGCGGCAACCGCGGCCTGGTCGATCCAGGTCGAGCCGGTCCAAGCCGAAGAGGGCCAACTGCCGCCAGACTTCAGCATCGCCATCTACGAAGACCTGCTCGCCCAGTTGGCGAAGACCAACACCTTCCAGCAGGTGTACCGCAGCGGCGACCACCAGGCCGACAGTGTTCCCAACCTGCTGGTCCTGCGCATGACGCTGCTGAACTTCGAGCGCGGCAGCCAGACCGAACGTTCCGTGACCACCGTGAAGGGCGCGACCAAGGTCAAGGTGCATTTGAAGGTCTCCACCCGCGACGGCAACGCGCTGGTCGAAAAGGACGTGCAAGGTACGGTCCGCTTGTTCGGAGAAAACCTGAAAGCCACGCAGCATCTGGCCAGGGACATCGCCGCGCTCCTTCGCGACGCGTCGCTTCCCGCGCCCACCGCGGCCAGGGCCGCGGGCCAGTAGCCAAACTCAGAGGAGAAACCATGAGCACCACCGACGAACTGCTTATGGCCAACGAACGCTACGCATACAGCTTCAAGCTCGGGCATTTGCCCTCGCCACCGGCGCGAAAGCTGGCGGTGCTGGCTTGCATGGACGCGCGCCTCACCGTCGAACACATCCTCGGGCTCGAGACCGGGGAAGCCCACATCATCCGCAACGCCGGCGGCATCGCCACCGAGGACGCCTTACGCTCGCTGCTCATCTCGCATCACCTGCTGGGGACGCAGGAGTTCCTCATCATCAACCACACCGGCTGCGGCATGCTGACCTTCAAAGACGAAGAGCTGCGCGACCGCCTGGAGAAGCAAACCGGCACCGCAGCCTTCGCGCCCGTGCATTTCCACACCTTCACCGATCTGGAGAGCAACGTACGCCGCCAGATCGATCGCGTGCGCTCGCATCCCTGGGTACCGAACCACATTCCCGTCCGGGGATTCATCTACGACGTAAAGACCGGAAGACTGCACGAGGTCCGTTCCTCCACGCAGACCGTGGCGGCGTAGCTTCGACTGGGGGCGAGCCGCAGGTTCGGCCGGCGAGCGCGCGAAGCGCGCGACAGAACGTAGCCCACGGCGTGAGCCGTGGGAGGAAGTGGAACCAACCAGAGCCCGCGAAGCGGGCGAAAGAGTCGAGACGAAATCTCCGGAGGGGCGACAGAATGGTTCTTACGCCCCCTTCGGGGGCTCCGCCATCAATCGGCGCCGCTAGCCCACGGCTGACGCCGTGGGCTACGCTCTGCCGCACGCTTCGCGTGCTGAATGCCGTTCTTGCCCACCTTTTGCCGCTCGTTACGAGCTGCGACCTTGCCCCTCCGGCAGGTTCTTCCGGGTGTTTTCCGCGCTCTTCCGAGGGCCGCGTGGCTCAGCGGCAAAAATCCCTGTTCTAGAAATGGAACAAACCCCAGGTTTTCGTTGACTTGTTTTCCGAATGGGCTACCGTTGCACCCGGAGGCGGTCTTATGAGGTGTATTTTCTCCGTGATCCTTTGCATCATGTTTCCGCTTGCCTCGTTCACCGCAGACAAGCAGCAGCCCAGCTACAAAGTCATTTACGACGGTGGCTCGCTGCCGGAACGTCAAAGCCGGAAGTGGCATGAAGCTGTACATCGATTCCAACAACGTAAGGTTGGTGACAGACAAGAAAGATAAGACCGAAGTTGCTAATATCCCTGCCTCGGCCATCACTGAAATCAGCTATGGACAGGACGTTCGCAGACGCGTAGAAGAGGCCGTCGCTTTGGGGATTTTTACGCTGGGCATAGGGGGGCTGCTTGTATTCAGTAAGTCCAAGAAGCATTACATTGGTCTGACTTGGGCCAACGGCGACCAGAAGGGCGGGCTCGCCATGCAGTGCGACAAGAGCGACTATCGGGGAATCCTGGCCGGGCTGGAAGGAGTGACCGGAAAGAAAGCTGTCGATTCCAAGCCCATGACCGTCAAGAACTAGTTATCAAGTCCGAGACAGGCTACGCTTGACTGAGTCACCCCACTTGGGGCGAAGAGTCTTGTTTGGGCCTAATCAACCAAACGCTCAACTAGTCACCATGGCCGCCATCCTACCCACATCCTTCGCGCTCTCCATCATCTTCACGAACTCAATCACGGCCTCGGCCTTCTGCCGGGGCCAGTGGGCAAAGTCGGCGCAGCCGCGGAATTTGTCGGCGACTTCGTCGTAGCTCATGGGATTGGCGGGGCTGCCCTTGGCGAACTGGGCGCGGCCGGTGAGCACGCGTCCGTCCTTCATGTGGACTTTGAGGATGCTGGTCATCTTGTCGAAGCCCGCCTGCTCGGCTTCGGGATCGACGTAGAAGTTCACCCGCCGGATCATCTCCTGCACGTCCGCGCGCTGCACCACGGCATCGGTGTACTCCGCCAGGCCCGCCTTGCGCTCCAGCAACAGGATGCTGATGCCGAACTCCATACTGAACTTCGCCTGCAATCCGGTGGTGGGATGATGGTGCAGGAGCGTTGTGACCATGCTGTGGTTGGCGCCGACATCGATCTTCTCTACCTCTGCGGGCTTGATGTCGTACAGGCGGATGAGCCGCATCATCTCGCCCATCGCGGGGTGAGTCAGCGATCCCGAAGGGTAGGGCTTGATGGAAACGCCGGGCGAGGCGAAGGTCCAGGGCTTGCCCAGGCGATCGACGATCGCCATGGGATCGAAGCCTCCACCGGCGGCATGGAAGAATCCGTATTGCGCTTCGAGGATGTTGGGCGCCGCGGTCCAGCCGAGCGCCGCGAGATCGACGGCGACAACGCCGGCTTCGGCGGCGTGTCCGGCGTGGAACGGCTTGGTCATAGAGCCGAAATTCTCGCGCAGGCCTCCGGCTTCGGCGGCGGCGATGCCCAGCGCGTTTTCGGTTTTCGTCACGTCCAGCGCGCGCAGTTTCGCGCAGGCGGCGGCGCTGCCGAATGAACCGATGGTCCCGGTCGTGTGGAAGCCGTCGTTGTAGTGACGGGGCGAGATGGCCTCGGCGATTTTGCACTCGACCTCCACGCCCACGTGATAGGCCGTGAGCAAGTCCTTCCCCGATCGCGCTCCCGATTCACAAATCGCGAACGCCGGCGGCAGCACGGGAACGGTGGGATGCGTGAGCAATCCGTAGACGCGGTCTTTGGCGACGGCGAGCTGGGTGTCGTCGTAATCGTCGGCATGGATGAAGTTTCCATTGGCGAAGGCGGCAAAGCGTGGCGGAAGTTTCTGTGCGGTCCCGATCATGGAGCTCTTGCCTGCGCACAGTCCGAGCGACTGAATGTATTCCTTCATGAGCGGCGCGAGCGTCGAGACCGATCCTGCCAGCGCCAGGCCGAAACCGTCGAGCATCGACTTCTTGCCCAGCGCCATGACGTTTGCGGGAATATCTTCGTAGCGCGTGTTGACGATGAACTCCGAGACGTAGCGCGTCAGACCCGGCGCCTTGGGAAAATCGACCACGGGATTCTCCGCAGCCGGCAGCTTGGTTCCGCCGAACACCAGCCCAGCGGCCATCATCGAGCTCTTACAGAATTCGCGGCGCTTCATTGCGGCGGAACCTCTCTTCTGCGCGTCAAGGCCAATTCTCAATAGCTGTCATCCTGAGCGCGCTGGTTCTGCGCGCGAAGGATCTTGAGGATGCCGGACAGGCACAAACAGTTCGGGAAGCGTGCCACCCTCCTGGTCACGTCCGGCGTTGTCGGGATGCTTCGCTCCGCTCAGCATGACAGTCAAAGAAAGTTAGCGTGGACGCAAACTGAACCATGGAATCCTAACAAAACCGTGACGGTTAGTGCTGTCTCGCATCCGGCCTGTGAGCATAGATGCGCGCCGCGTTCTCCATCCCGATCCTCTGCCGCAGGCCGTCGGGAAGCTGGTTGAGCAGGAGCACCACCGCCTCCCAGCGCTGCGGGCCGGACAGCGGCTCGGGATAGTGCTGGTCGCTGCCTACCATGAAGCGGTCAGGGAAATCCTGGAAGAGCTTGAGCCATTCCGGCTTAATCGCGCCGCTACCGCCGTTCGCGAGTGGCGAGTTCTTGCCCGGCTTCGCAGGATCGATTTTCACATCCATATAAAGGTTGAGATGCGCTGCGAGCAGCCGGCGACAAAGAGCGGGGGTGCGATAGCCGGTGTTGTCCCAGCCGGCGTGGGCCCAGATGATTCGGGCGCGCGGATTGTGGTCCAGCAGGCGCTCGAAGGCGGCGATGTTGGCTCGAAGCTGCGGCGGAGACTTCATCGGTGCGGGCGGTGGCATGTCCTCGGGGATGGCCTCCATGTGCAAGTCGATGGGGACGCCGTGCTCGGCAGCGACGTCGGCCAGCAGCAGAAACAGAGGATGGTCGGGCGGCGCGGACTGATATGGCGTTGCTCCCTGGAAGTGTTCCGCCGTGAGCTCGCCGAATCCCACGGCGCCGAGTCGCAGCAATTCCTCGGCGCGGTCCTTAAACTTCCGCCGGACTTCCGGCCCCGCATCGCCCGAGCGCGCCGACTGCTGGATCATGGCGTTCAGCGTCCCGCCGCCTCCCAGGACCGCGAGTTTGTCCTGACCCTTCGCGGCCGCCAGAATGATTTCGGCATCGTAGCGCGCGGGATCATCGGCGGTGAACGGCGGTGGCATGAAGACGATCTTCGCCGCGTTCTCAGCCGTCATCGCCCGCAATGCCGCCTGAACCGAGTGTGCGGGATCGGCAGGATCGGGGTGGGTATGCACGTCCACGAACGGTGACAAGGCGGGGACGGGCTCCGCCGCAGACGACCGCTGGTTCTCCCCTCCTAACGGCGCAACGCCCAGGAGTAGCAGGACCATGAACGTTGCTGTTCTGAAGAATCTTCGCATAGCGATCAGCGCGTCACCGGCATTCTCGGCGAGGCGCCATCTACCGCCCGGCCATGCCTTCGGCGATATCGCCGGCG
This sequence comes from uncultured Acidobacteriota bacterium, assembly GCA_963808725.1. Classification (GTDB taxonomy): domain Bacteria; phylum Acidobacteriota; class Terriglobia; order Terriglobales; family Acidobacteriaceae; genus JAHFUA01. The sequence goes on from CAWEGO010000002.1 coordinate 522,315, forward strand.
ATGGGCACCTTGAAGCGAACGCCCTGGTAGGCCCGCACCATGCACACGATCCACAGCACCAAGGTAATTATCCCTACAGCCCCGAGCAGCAAGGCCCCGAGACCCAGGTTCGCCCATCCGCCATAGAACCACCATCCGAAACCGAAGATGGCGCCGAGCACGATGCGGATGATGTGCAGGCCTCCGAAGGTGACCAGGGACTGGGCGGCGTGGAAGCGCACGTACGGACGACTGTCGATGAGGTAGAAGATCAGCCCGGTGATCCAGCCCAGCACGTAACTCAGCAGCGCTGCGGTGTTTTCCGAGAGTCCGGATTGGGCCACTGGAGCGGCGGGCGCGCCCGGTGCTACCGGCGTTCCGGCCGCAGGTTGGGACAGTCCACAGCTCGGACAGAAACGAGCATCTGCGGCGAGTGCAGTTCCGCATTGGGTGCAGTGGGGCATTGCGCCTCCTCTTTCCGGTTCGCGCATGGTAGTGTGCGCGCTAGCGCAAGTCAACGGCTCTTGGTCAGTTCTCAGTGCGCCAACCTTCTCACTCTTCACTTCCCTTCGGCCGGGCCCGGCAACGGTACAATGAGGATGACTCCGATGCGATCCACCGTCCTTGCCGCGCTGCTGCTTGGTATTTTTGCTGGCGCTTCCGCTGCGCAAGAAGTGGGAGCACCGCTCGTGATCGTCACCGAAAGGACGCTGCCCAGAGCCATCCTTACGGCGAGCTACGAGGTGAAGCTGGCCGCGCGCGGTGGCTTGCCCCCGTGGACGTGGGAGGTGATCGCCGGCCGCCTGCCCGATGGGGTGACGCTAGACTCGGCGACGGGCGTGATCTCTGGCACGCCGACGGCGCTGGGACAATTCCGCTTTGCCGTGGAGGTGAGCGACTCCGACGATCCGGCGGACACGCGCACCCGCGAGTTCACGCTGACGGTGATTTCGGCCCTGGTGGTGGAATGGAAGGCGGCTCCCGCGGTCACGCCAGATGGCATCAGCGGTTCCATAAAGCTGGTCAACCAAACTGCCAACGATATTGACTTGACCGTGATCGTGGTCGCGGTCAACGAAGTCGACAAGGCCTTCGTGCTCGGGTACCAACAATTCGCCTTCGCCGGGGAGACTACCATTCCGGAAATCCCCTTCGGCTCCTCGCTGCCGCAGGGGAGCTACATCGTGCATGCCGACGTGATCGGCGAGGTGCCGGACAAGAACGCCATCTACCGCGCGCGGCTGCAGACCTCGGAGCCGCTAACGACCCACTAGGAGGCGCGAAAGACCCACGCTTGGCAAGAGCTGCCAAGGTCGGGGCGGCCAATCACTGTCAGTCGCGGTCGTGGTCCCGGTTAGTGACAAGCGGGGTGGTCCACCCGAACCATTGACCCTTTCACTGCCAGTGCGGAATTTCGATAACCGCAATGTTGTAGTGCTTGACCTTCAGCGTCCAGCCCGAGTCGACGGCAATCTCGGGCACTCCCGCATACGGCAGGTAGAGCGCCAGATTGGTCACGTATAGCCGCCGATGATCCGGGCTGAACACCAAGCTCGCCGGAAACACCAAGCCCTGTATCGAGCCGTCGTCGCTGATGCCGTAGAAATCGCCCTTTTTCGCCACCAGCATTCCATTGGGGTTCACGACGACGATCTCGTCGCCCTGATTGGCGGCGACCCACAGATTATCGTCAGCATCGACAGCGACCCCGTCCGGGGCATTAATTCCGGTCGTCAACGTCACGCCTGTACCGGCGCTGCCATCTGTATTGACCGGAATCTTAACAATCGAGTGGTACGCGGTGTTCATCACGAACAGCGCCGTTTGCTCGTTATTGAACTCGAGGCCGTTGGCGCCGAAGGGCGGTACCAAGAGTTCACCGGCGTTGGGGGTGGGCAGTAGCAGATCGTTTTGGGCCGAGATTGGGGGCGGCGCATACCACGCCTCCGGCGGCGTAGCGGAGGTGCATGGTAGGCCCTCCGGACCTGTTTTCCAGATGGCGCCCTGAAAAGAATCCGAGACGTAGACATTTCCAGCCATGTCAATGGTCAGCGCATTCAGGCCCGGCGACGTGGTGATCGTCGGCGCGAGCATAAAGCAAGAAGTCGTCTCAGACGCTGGGTCGACCTTCCAAACCTTGCCCGACCCAAGATCGGCAATCAGCACAGAGCTTGAGGATTGCTGATAGACGAGTCCGATCAAGTGCGGACTCGACCCGGTAACAGGGAAATGCTTCACCAGCTTTCCATGCGGACTGAAGACGAACAGCTCGCCATAGCCGCTGAGCCCGCCCTCGCTGTTAAAGCCAAACGATGGCGAGTAGACGGTGCCGTCAGGATCTACAGTTATGCCCTCAACATCGGACGTGCATGAGGCTGCGCCGCCCGGGCAGGCAGCGCCGGGACCGCTCGGTACAAAGGTCGGGATCGTGGCAAAATTGCTGACTTTGCCGCGATCGAATTGCTGAGTAGGAAATTTCTGTGCTACGGCTGGTAGGGCCGCTGCCAGCAGCAACAGGGCTACTTTCGATGCATTGCCAAACTGCTTCATAGGGTTCTCCTCTGTTGAAATCTGGGAAACGGCCAGTGGGGGGAGTGAGTCGAAACGGCGAACCAAACGGGGCTACTGGCACGCCCAAGTGGTGGCAAATTCTATCAAGGAGTTGCTGGCTGTCAAGTGAAATCAACGACATTGGCTCCGGAGGGCGAGGGCGTTTTTGCATCCCGTGCACAGAAATCGCACGCCCAGGTGTGACCGCTGGAACTGCACAAAGTTTGTGGGATTGACGCCGGTCCAGGCGCGGCGTAGCGTCCAGCGATGGAACCGAAGCCTCCGCCGTGCTGGTACGACGGATCCTTTACTCTCCAAGCCAAAGGAGGCTGCTATGTTCACACGGTTGGTTGAGATCAACACCAAGTATGGCAAGACGCGGGAAGTTGCGGATATCGTCCAGGAAAAGGTGCTCCCCATCCTGAACAAACAGCAGGGATTCATCGATGAGATCGTGCTGCTGTCGACGACCGAATTGAACCGCATCGTCGCCCTCAGCTTCTGGAAGACCGCTGAGGATGCCGAGCTCTATCGGCGTGAACATTTCCTGAAGGTCGAGGAGCTGCTGAAACCGATGCTGGAGGTGGCTCCCAAAATTCACACCTTCGACGTTCGACCTGTTCACCACGCATAAGATCGCCATGGGCAAGGCTGCGTAAGAAGACCCGGCGATCGGAGGACGAGCCGTTCGAGGCTCGTCCTTTTTGTTTTGTTGAGGTGAGACGAGCCGGTGAAGAAAGAGAGCGGTTACTCGCCCAAGCGCTCGGCAGCCGAGCGCAGCATCCGCCGGAACAATGCGACTTCCTGCTGCTCAGCCGCGTCCTGAGCCAGGAATTCCACACCGTAAAGGTTATCTTTGGCATGGCGCACGGTGCCGCGCACGCTGACGGTCAGTCCCGAGTAAGGAGGCGTGAACTCCACCTGCACCTGGTCGCCGGCCTGCAGCGGCGCCTCCACGTAAACGCCGATCCCGCCCTCATTCATTCCGGTGCCGCGTCCGGCGAACTCGACATCACGGGCGTTACGCCGCAGCAGCACGTGCACCGGCACGTCAAAACGGAAGCGACGCCACCGGCGCGTCTCGGCGAAAGCGGTCTGCGGCTCGGTCTTTAAGGCCATACCAGACGAGCCTAGGCCCGCCGTCCCCGGGGACACAAATTACCAAAGTGCAGCCTGGAATCAGGGCGCACACCCCGCCGTGGCGTCAGCCGTCCCGAGCGGTCAAACACGCCGGGCAAGGGCAGATATCGCGCAGGAAGTCCCAGGAGTAGTCGCCGTCGCGATGGCCGTCGTCCCAGTGAAAACGGAGCGCGTACTTGCCCACCGGTTCCGCCTTCACCGCGCACACCGGCGTGCCCAGCGTCCCCAGGTCGTCGTAATGCATGGGACGCGGCGCACCCGGGAGCCGGCCCTGAGCGGCACGCCGCGCCGAGCATGCCGCGCACGGGCAGACGGAGCGCAGGTAGGAGAAGCTGTAACGGCTGCGATGCCCGTCCTGCCATTCGATCTCCACACCCGTGCCGGCCGCGACCTGCACCTCGACCGACTTCGGTTCCGCGCTGCGAGACATGGTCCGGATTGTACGCGTGCAATCGCTCCGCCTTGTCTGCCACCGGGCTGCGTGCTGTAATGGCGTGCCGCGACGAGATGATGACCACGAACTCCAGCCTGGTTCCTATCGTGACCTTCACCGGTCCGGTGCTCCAACTTGATTTCCCCTCCCTGCACATCGGGTTGGGCGAGTACGCCGAAGGTCCGACGGGCGCCACCGTGTTCTACTTCCCTGCGGGCGCCATGGGTGCGGTGGACGTCCGCGGAGGTGCGGCGGCGACGGTCAACACCGAACGCCTGCGCCTGGGTCACGAGCGCCCGACGGTGCGGGCCGTGGTCTTTGCCGGCGGCGCCAGCTACGGTCTGGAAGCGGCGGCCGGCGTGATGGCGGAACTGCTGCAGCGGGACGGCCAAGCCATTCACTGGGAGCGCGTTCCCACCGTCACTGGAGCCGTCGTGTACGACTTCCGCCAGCGCGCGAATGCGATCTATCCTGACAAAGAACTGGGCCGGGCGGCGCTCGCGGCGGCGCGTCCTGGAAGCTTTCCACTGGGAGCGCGTGGCGCGGGACGATGCGTGCACGTGGGCAAATTCTTCGGCCCGCGCTACATGGAATCGGCGGGGCAGGGCGGAGCGTTTCGCCAGCTCGGTTCCGTCAGGATTGCCGCGTTCACCGTGGTCAATGCCGTTGGCGCCATCGTGGATCGCAACGGGCGCGTGGTGCGCGGCAATCGCGCCCCTGAATCCGGCTTGCGCACCAGCGTCGCCGCTGACCTCGTCGACGGCACCGCCCGCCGCAAACGCCAGGCGGAGAGCGTCCCGGCCGCGCCTCTGGAAAACACTACGCTGACTCTGCTGGTCATCAATCGCCGCTTGCGGCACCTGGAACTGGAGCGCCTGGCGATCCAGACCCATACCTCGATGGCCCGCGCCATCCAGCCGTTTCATACCGAACACGATGGCGATGTGCTGTTCGCGGTCAGTACCGGCGAGGTGGAAGACGGCGGCCTGACGGTTCAGGACCTTGCCCTGCACGCAAGCGAGACGGCCTGGGATGCGGTGCTCAGCAGTTGGCAAGGTGAATTGTGAAAACTTGCCGTCGGCGGCATAAAATTCTTGACAAATCCGCCCGGAACCCCAAGAATCTTGCAAATCCTTGGGGCAGCATTGATCGTTTCAGGTCCGGCCGTACGGAGTCTCGCAGTCCCCCTGCGCCGTCGTGACTGGGCCGGTGCTGATTTCCTTCCACCGCAACATCTGTCTACAAACCGTTCTAGGGGTCGCCATGAAACGCTGGTTCGTGCTGATGGCTGTCATCCTGCCTGTTCTTACCACGTGCGCCTGGGCGCAATCACCCGCCCCTGGACCGAACGTGAACATGGTTTCCGGAACGAGCTGGACCACTGGCGATCCGTTCCTGCAGCGGCAGAACGAACCCTCGGTCGCGGTTTCGACGCGCAACACCAGCCACCTGCTGGCGGGCGACAACGACTATCGCTCGGTGGATTTCGAAGAGCTGTTCGAACCACAAATGTCGGGCGAGCCGACGCCGGACGCGTGGCTGGGCGTGTTCAAGTCTCTCGACGGCGGTGCGACCTGGGCCAGCACGCTGCTGCCGGGTTTCCCCGCCGACAGTACCAAAGGCGCTGCGCCCGGACAGACTACTGCTTCTCCCCTGTTCGGGCTGGCGGCGGCGGCCGATCCCATTGTGCGCGCCGGCACCAACGGCATGTTCTACTACGGCGGAATCGCCTTCAACCGCAATAGCAACGTGGGCAAGGTGTTTGTAGCGCGCTTCATCGACAACAACAACAAGGAGAACGGCAATCCCACCAATCTCGAGACTCCGGGTCTGTTCACTGCAATCTCGCCCACGGACCCGATCCGCTACCTGGGGACCACCGTGGTGCAGAGCGGAAGCGCGACCCAGTTTTTGGACAAGCCCTGGCTTGCGGTAGATGTGCCGCGCGGTTCGGCTACCTGCAGCATCAGCTATACCAATCCGGACGGCACCACCGGGACGCAGACCATTCCGGCCAGCAATATTTACATGAGCTTCAGCGACTTCGTGAACAACGACACCGAATCGTCGATCCTGTTCACGCGCTCCACCAACTGCGGCGCGACCTGGAGTTCGCCCATCGCGCTGAGCGGACTCGGCGTGAATCAGGGATCAGTGGTCGTAGTCGCGCCGCCCATACCCGGCACTGAAAGTGTTCTTCCGCCGATCATCTACGTGGCCTGGCGACAGTTTGGCAGCGGCAGCACGCCCAGCGCGATCATGATGGCGGTGTCGATTAACGGCGGGGTTAGTTTTGTTAAGGCCTTTGCCGCGCACACTTTCCCGCTGTCTTGTAATACCACTCCCACTGGAACGGGTTGCCCGTTCGACCAGGGAATCACGGACACGTCATTCCGTACGAATGCTTATCCGGCGCTGGCTGCCGACACCACCGCCCGCACCTATCTGGCGTGGACACAGCGGCAGGCCGATGGCGACGCCCGCATCGTGCTGCAGGTCGGTCTGCTCGGCGTTTCGCCCCCGCCTTCGTTCTCGGCTCCGGCCTTGGTTGACAACGGCTACGTGTACGACGATTACGGCAATCCCTTGACCAACCTTTCCGGCCGCGGCCATCAGGTCATGCCCTCGCTGACCTTCAATGCCGGCAAGCTGATGATGATCTATTACGATCTGCGGCAGGACCACACCATCGGCCAGTTCACAGAGCTGGCCAACCTGACCGGTTACAGCGAGACACGAGAGTTCGAAGGCGAACTGGTTGGCGACCCAAACAACGCCGCCGTGTTCAACTTCTGGATCCAGGATACCGATCCCCCGCTGACGGTGCGGCGGCATACCATCGATGTGCAGGGAGCGCAAGCCACGCCGCTGGCTGCGACGAACCTCTCCGCCCCGGCGTTCAGCGCCTTCCGTATTGCCCACTACCAGTTCGGAATCAATCCCTACGACGGCTCTAACGTTGCCGAACAATTGCAGGTGAACCCCCCCAACCTGCCGATGTTCCAGACCGGAACTGTGCCGTTCATGGGCGACTACATTGACGTGGCCGGCGCGCCACCATTTGTGATGACGAGTGGAAAGTGGCATTTCAATACCGGTACGGCGGCCGGCCTTCCCGTATTCCAGGCCGTCTGGACAGACAATCGCAACGTGGTGCCGCCCGCGAACGGCAACTGGGCGGATTACACGCCGCCCTATTCCGCGTCGAACCCAACCGGCACTCACAACAGCGTGTTCGATCCCACCAAGACCGTGCTCGCCTGCAACCCGGGTTTCGTCGCCATGCGCAACCAGGATATTTACACCTCGCGGATTGCGCCTGGCCTGGTGGTGCTGGTACCCGGCAACCAGAAAACTCTCGGCACTATTCCCAACAGTTCGACGCTGTTGCAGCGTGCGTTCTCGGTGGTGGTTCAGAACACGACAACGTCGCAGCTAAGCTTTCGTCTGACCATCGCCAATCAGCCCCTGCTGGCCAATGGCTCCGTGGATCCACTGGGGCAAGCCACCTTCGTGCAGGTTCCGGCAACGCCGACCGTAACCACGGAGGACGTTACGGTAGCGGCCTTGTCCAGCGCTTCGCGCATGGTGTTTGTGAAGTCGCAGAATCCCACCGCCAGCGTGACGGTGAACGTGCAGCAGATCACCCAGCCGGGCGGAACCGTGGTCAGCGGAGGGTTGACGAGCACAACCGTGATCAATCCCGATCCCACTACCCCGGCACTCATCAATCCGGATGAGAACCCGGCGGTCAGTAATCCAGCGGTGAGCAATGCCGAGGTCTATAACCCGGCCGTGAGCAACCCGGCCGTAAGCAATCCGGCGGTAAGCAATCCGGCCGTGAGCAACCTTGATGTGCTGAACCCGGCGGTCAGCAATCCGGCGGTGAGCAATCCTGCGGTGAGCAATCCTGCGGTCAGCAACCAGGCGGTCTCGGCGGCGCTGAACCCGGCGGTCAGCAACGCTACCATCAGCAATCCCGCAGTGAGCAACCCGGCGGTCAGCAATCCGGCGGTGAGCAACACGGCGGTTGCCGACGTCAGCTATCAGCTCACCAATAACGGAAACACGACTGCGACCTACTCGATCCAACTGTTCGGCTCCAACCCTTCGAACCTGCTGCTGCAACTCATCCTCAACAAGGTCTACTACCTGAACGAGGCGAACGGCTGCGAGTTGGCACAGCAGCCGACCAACGTCATTTTGTCGAATATCCCGAATCCGCCTATCGTCACCAATCCCAGTAATCTGGGGACCCCAGCGGTCAGCAATCCTGCGGTCAGCAACGCAACCGTGGCGGTTCCGCCCGGCGAGACGGTACAGGTCACGCTGCGCACCAGCCAGGGCAGTTTCACCCAGCCGCCTACGTCGGCCCAGTTAACCCAGTTGACGAACAACCTCACGCCGGTGGTTGTGTCGCATGCGGTCAACACGCAAAACCTGGGCACTCCCAACCAGCAGCCGCCGATCAGTTTGACCATCACCACCAAGTCTTTGCCCAACGGCGCCACCAACGTCGCTTATAGCCAGCAGCTCACGGCCATCGGCGGCGTGGGCAACTACACCTGGTCGCTCTTCAGCGGCAGTTTGCCGACGGGCAATAATGTTACGCTCAGTTCCGGCGGACTGATCAGTGGCACGCCAACGGTCGCGGGTACCTTCAACTTTGTTGTGCAGGTAGCCGACTCGGCTACGCCGACGCCGAATGTGGCGCAGCAGCCGTTGAGCATCACGGTGGTAGCTCCGCTGGCGTTCACGCCACCGGCCATCGAGACCGCGATTGAAAGCACGACGTTCGCGGAAAATCTTACGAACTACACCAGCGGAGGCTTAGCGCCGTACACTTACAGCATCAGCAGCGGATCGACAGCACCCTTCAGCTTGGTTGGCTCGACCATCAGTGGAACTCCTACATCTCCGACTACCGCCTCGTTCACGGTGCAGGTAACGGATTCTGAATCACCCGCGCAAACCGCGCAGCAGGCGATGAGCGTCCAGGTGGTCCCACCGCTCGCGTTCGCGCTTCCCGCAACTGCAATGGCGACTGCCGGTACGCTCTTCTCGGAAAGTCTTACTAGCTACACCAGCGGCGGCCTACCGCCTTATACGTACGCGCTGTACAGCGGATCGACCGCGCCGTTCACCTTGGCCGGCTCGACCATTAGTGGCACCCCCACGGGTGCTGGCAGCGCCACCTTCACTATCCAAGTCACCGACAGCCTTAGCAATTCCCAGACCAGCGGGCAGACGATCACTATTGTCAATCCGGTGGTCATCACCAACATCATCCCATCGAGCGCGGCCGCGGGCATCGGGCAAACGGTCACCATTCTCACCACTGGAGTTTCTGATCCGAGCCAGGCCACGGTTACGTTCACGAACGGAGGCACTTCGGACGGCGGACTCGTCTTCCTGTCGCCCTCTGCCGCCAACGTGCTCTATGTCCGCCTGCCTTCGGGCTTCCCCACCGGGACGGCCAGCGTTGTGGTTACAAACACTGGGACCGGCGTATCTTCGCCGTCGTTCCCACTACCGGTGAGCACGACACCAGGAACACCGGTGGCAAACTACGTTTACGGCCTGTCGACGGCGCCGGCCTCAGGGAACTCTTACTGCGGCTCCGGCCTAAGCGGCTCGCCCATAACGACCGCGACTCCCGGCGAGGGAATCGTGGTTTATGCCTATGGACTCGACACCACGGGCGCCACAGTGTCTTTCAGTGATGGGGTAAACACGATAACAGCCGGTTCGTCGTGCGCGTACAGCAGCGGCCTAGGCATCGGGGCGGTGGTCACGGTTCCCTCGGGACTCAATGCCGGCACAATCAATGTGAGTATCGAAACCACGGTGAGTGGCGTTACCAGCGCGCTGAGCAATCCAATCAGCCTTACCCTGAACCCACCACTAACTCTGGCGCCTGCTTCACTGGCGGGTGGAAACGTGGGCGTTAGTTACCCGTCGCAGATGCTTGCGGCCCTGGTTAGCGGGGGGATACCTCCGTACGGCAACTGGACCTGGACGGCTGTGCCCATCTCTTCCCTGCCGCCCGGCTTGTCTCTCGACCCATCCGCCGGAACCATAACCGGTACGCCGACGACTGAGGGGACGTACACGTTTATCGTGACCGTGAGCGACTCTCTGGGGTCAACGGCGTCACAAACCTATTCGATCTCGATCGCGGCAGCCGGGGAGCCCCTCATCGCGGGCGCGCAGCAACCCTGGAACGCCGTGCTGGCGCCGCTGCCAACCGCGACGGTCGGCACGGCATACACTCCCTACACGTTCACCGTCACCGGCGGCACTCCGCCGTACGGCAACTGGTCCCAGGGGGACACACTGCCGGCCGGACTTATGTTCTCGAACGGAGTGCTCAGCGGCACTGCGACTGGCGGTGGCTTTGCTTATCCCTACGACGCCACCAGCGCCAGTTGGTCGGTGACCCCGAGCGTCACCGGTGGCACCACGACCATCGCTCCCAACTGCCTGATGACGGTTAGCGTGACCGACTCTGAAAGTGAAAGCGATACGGCATACTTCCAGGTGGGGTCCACTCCGTCTTCGCCGTGTGCTGCGTTTAGTTACAACGTTAACCTCGGAAATCCGGGCTCCGGAGTTTCGCCACGCACTTGGACTTTCCAGAACCTCAACAACAATCCGGGCATAACCGGAACTTTGAGCTTCAATTACGAATATACGGGTCACCACTCGTTCTTCGAGGTTACGGCGGAGCTGCAGGTGTTCTCTGGATCAACTTCCAATGCCACCACACTCTACTCAGCCGGGCCGGAGGACTGCTGCACTACGCCTTCGGGGGGCTTCGATGTAACGGGTACGGGTTCGATCGCGGTCACGGCAGGCCAGCCGTTTGGCTTCATAGCCGGCGGTTCCAATTTTGACAGCGAGTCTTTCCTCGAGGGAACTGTGTACATCACGAACTTCTCGATTACACCGCAGCCTTAGCGAGCGGCGTCCCTTTAGTGGAAGCTGGAACCAGGGCCTCTAGTGGGAATTTACCCGGCGCCGGGCATCGCTCAACAGCGGTCCGACGCCTTTTTCCTGGTAGCTGATGAAGGTCTTATAGGACTCGGCCGCGGCAGGGCTCTTCAGCCCTTCCTGGGCGCGGCCGAGATAGTAGTAAAGCGGAGGAATAACGCGGAAGGTGGGAACGTCGTCGAGAAACTCGGCGCTGGCTTCGCCCTTGCGCCGCAGGCAAAGCTCGAACTCCGAGTCGGCTTCGGTGAACATGCCGGCATCGAGATAGGCGCGGCCAAGCTCGTAGTGTCCCAGCCAGGTATCGTAAATTTTCTGCGCGGTTTGAAGTAACAGGATGGCCTGCCGCGGGTCCTTACGCTTCAGAACGGTTTCCGCTTCCAGCAGCTTGCCGTACATCTGCGGCTCGGGTTCGATGCGCAAGGAAAACTGGGAAGCGATCTGGGCTGCCTTGGCGACTTGCCCCGTTTCCAGGTAAATCTGCCCGGCCGAGTACAAAACGCTTTCTTGCTTATCGAGAGCCATCGCCTTTTCGGCGGCGCCCTGGGCGAGAGCGGCGTGGCCGGCAAGCAGGTGGGCTTGTGCCAGGACGATGTACTTCATAGCGGCGCTGTCGTTGTCCTTGGCGTCGAGATCAGCGGCGACGCCTCTTTCCAGCAGAGGCACAGCATTATCGGCGCGCCCACGAAAGAGCGCGATGTCGGCCAGGCCCATTGACGCCACCGACGCGCCCTGCGCATTTGCCGCTTCCAGCTTGTGGTAGGTCTCTTCGGCCTGCGCCACCTGCCCGGACCCCATCTGCGCCATAGCCAGCGCGTTCAATGCCTGCAGAAACGAGGGGTTCTGTCCGAGTACGGTCCGGGCTTCTTTTTCGCCGGCTGCGAAATCACCGTCGTAGATCTCGTACAAGGCAAGGTTGTAGCGCCGCAGCAGGTTCTTGGGCGAGATTTCCACCGAATGCTTGCCTTCCTGCACCGCCTTCTGCGTATCCCGCATGTAGAAGTAGGCGAGCGCAAGATTGGCATAGCCGGCAGAATCCGCAGGATACTGTTTGACCAGCGTGCTGAGCTCCTCGACGGCTTTCTGCGGTTCCCGCACCGTCACGTAGTAGCCGCCCCGGGTGCGGTACTTCTCGCGCTCGCTCATGCGCCCGATCAGGGACATCGCGGACTGATAGTATCTCTCGGCATCGCTGCGCCGTCCCGTGCTGATGCTGATCGACGCCAGCCCGGCATAGGCGCGGCCCATATTGGGGTCGAGCTGGATTGCCTTCTGATAATGCTGGGTGGCCTCCGCCCAGTTCCCCGCCCACTGCAGATCCTGCGCCAGCGCGTACTCGTGCGCCGCCGGCAGCGAATCGGACGTGAAGGTCTCGGCCTGCACCTTCTGCGCCGATTCCGGCGTCTTGTCTCCCAGCGAGTTCCGAATCTCGGCCGCCAGCCCGCCCACCGCCTTCAAGACCGCGTCCTTACTAGCCACCTTGGCCTGCTGCGACGAAATGACCTTCCCCGTGACCGCGTCTTCGGCCCTGGACTGCAGCCTGTAACCGCTGCCATCGGCGGAGATCGAACCCGTGATTATGACGTTGATGCCTTCCCGAACGGCGATCAGGCGCGCCGCAGCTTCGTCCAGCGCGGTCGAGCCCGGCTTCAGTTGCGCGGCGATCTTGTGCGCCTGGCCGCGGCTGTAGGAATTGATGAAGGAAGCGCCCTCCAGGGCCAGGCCAAAAGCCGGTTCCAGCGTATTGTCGAAGACGGCGTCCGACGTCTTGTTGTCGAAATCCGCGACCAGCACCGACAGCGGCCCTTGCGGCGCCTTCACGGTGCTACGTCCGCGCATAAAGAACCATCCTAGAGCGCCGGCGAGAACCAGCACGACCACCGCGGCCGCTCCTATCCACAAGGAGCGCCTGGGCAAGGGGCGCCTGGGCTTAGGGGCTGCGGTCATGACGACCGAGCCGCTGGTTCCGCGGCCCTGGAATGCAGCCAGGTCATCCAGGATCTGCTGGGCGAGCTGATAACGCTCGGCGGGATCGCGCTCCAGACATTTGCCCACGATGGCGCTGAGCGGCTGGGGCACGCTGTTCTCCACGTCGGAGAGCGGAACCGCCCGGTCCTGCGTCCGCTTCAGCAGGCTGGCGAGCGCGCTATCCGCCTTGTGCGGCACGTTGCCGGAGAGCAGCTCGTAGAAGATGAGGCCGACGGTGTAGAGATCGGAACGCAGATCGACCGGCTGGGCCAGGGCCTGCTCCGGCGACATGTATTCCATGGTTCCGACCATCATGCCGGTCTGGGTCATGCCCTCGCCGCCCACCGTGCGCGCCAGGCCAAAATCCATCACCACAATGCGCCCATGCGGATCGCGCATGATGTTGCCGGGCTTCAGATCGCGGTGGATGACGCCTTCGGCGTGCGCGGCCTGTAATCCGGAGAGGAACTGCTCGGCGATTGCAATTGCCTCCGGCACCGGGAGCTTGCCCTGCGCGCGCAGCAGCGACCGCAGGTCCTGCCCCTCGATGTACTCCATGGTGATGAACTTAAGGCCGTCGGCTTCGCCCAGGTCGTAGATGCGGATGACATTCCGATGCGTGACCTGGCGCGCCAGCACCAGTTCCTGCTTGAAGCGCTGGAGAATCGCAGGATTGCCCGCCAGATCGGGGCGAATGAGCTTCAGGGCGATCAACCGGTCCACCGCGGTGTCCCTGGCCTTGTACACCGCGCCCATGCCGCCCTCGCCCAACATTTCAAGGATCTCGTAGCGGCCGCCCAGCACAGCGCCGGGCTGCAACCCGCTCGCCGGCGCGGCGTACTGCCCGCTACCGGTCTTGACCCCGCCAAAGCCGGAGCTCGTGACCGACGCGCCCAGCGCCCTTGTCTCGTCGTCTCCCATGATCACCCGTCCCCGCGCACGCACAAGCCTGGAGGGTCGCTGCCCACAGAGTACCCTGAGTATACAAGGATCGGTCGTGATTTATCGGGTGGAGTTTCTGGTCATGCGCAGCGACTTGGGGTCAGACAAATTCTTCGGCGAGTGCTTGCGCAGGGTAGCGACCATCTCTTCCCCCGCGGGCGGGACTGCGATTTTGCCGCTGACGATCACGCGCGCACTCAACTCGCGCCCGTAGAGCTTGCGGTTGGCGCTGTTGTCCGGACGCAAGGTGGAGCCCTCCAGCGAGATGCCCGCGAACAATCCGCGAGCCCGCGAGTAGGAAAGGATCTCCGCCCGCATCATCGCGTCGGTGGCGGCGGTGGCATCGCGGCCTTTGGGCCCCGCAGCCGCGGTAGCATCGGCGCCGAGCTGCACTTTGCTCTTGAGCAGCGAGCCCACGCCCTGGGGATTCATCACCAGCAGCACGAAATCGGTCTCTTCTCCGCCTAGCTGGAACCCGATATTGGCGCCTTCCAAAGCGTACAGCGCCGGCGCGCTCCACGGCCCGGTGAAGTGCGGGCCAGTGCGGCACGACATGGCGCCGCGTCCGAAGCTTCCACCCACCCCGATGGCGAACTTCTTGGTCCCGGGGACGACCACCACGCACTCGGCCTTGTTGAGCAGGTCGGGCGGGATGTTCTCGGGAATGTCGAGGACCTCTTGCAGAACTTCGCCAGAGGCACGCACGCGCTCCTCTTCTCTTTTGTCCCCGGCAAACAAGGCAGACGAAAACAGGAGCAAAGCAACGCCAAGGGGAACGATGCGAGTCATGCGCACATGGTACGAGTACCCGCGAGCGGTCGCAAGTCGCGAACGTGCCGGCTGGCTACTCCCAGAAGCCGCAGCCCGGCGCGAGCTCCTCCTGCTGCTACGGCAATTCACTATTTTCGCTCAGCTTGAACGAGGCTAGGATTGCTGGCGGTAGAGCCGCTTGTGATACCTGCGCTATTTAGCGCCGGCTCCGCCACATCCCCATTTGTCGGACTCGTACTCGGCACGCTTTCACTCGGTTGTGATTCGGGGGTGCTTGGAGCCGAGTTGGTTCCCGTCGAATTGTCTATCGAGGACCCGCTCGGTGCCTGCGCACTGCCATACATGTCGCCGTAGTCGTAAGCCGGGTACGCGCTGGAGTAAGGCCATGCCCAGTATGGGTCATACCAGTAGGGCGACCAGTAACCGGGCCATCCCCACCAGCCATCCCATCCCCAACCGAGCCCAAAACCCCATCCCCAGCCGAGGCCCCATCCCAATCCCCAACCTGGACCCCACCAGCCGCCACCCCACCCCCAGCCGCCGCCGCGCCCGCCCCAACCGCCCCAGCCGTTTCCGCGCCAACCCAAGTTAGAACCGAAGCCGGTACCGCCGAAGGAATGGCCGAAAGTGCCGCCTCCCAATAAGCTCGAGCGCGTAGCTGTAGTGTTGCCGAACCTGGAATCCATGAAAGCCGAGTTCAATCCACTGCGACCGAAGCCCGCACTGGTGAACGCCGAGTTGCCATTCCCGATTCGCGAACTAGTGGAGGTCGAGGTGCCGAGCCGCGCACTCGCCGGCGTTGAGGCGCGGGACGGTGAAACCACCGAAGCGCTCCCCCGCGGATTCGTTGCCGCCGCTGTCGCGTTGTGATTCGAGCCCGGGCTCAGGCTTGGTGCGTGCGCGTTCGCCGCCGCCCTTCCCGACGACCCGAACGAATGCCAGCCGGGTGCGGTGTTCGCCCGGTTGAGCGCTGCCGACGCTGGAGAGCCGCCGGCACGAGCCGTGTTGCCGCCTCCGCCCAGACGCCCAAAGTAGGGCGAAGCCATGCCCGCCCTGCCTCCGCCCAGCCGATTTCCGCCGGACAGCCCCCGGCTATTCCCGGATGCGAAACCGTTGGCCGAACCACGCCCGTATCCACCCATCCTGCCGTACGAGCTTCCGCCCATTCCCCGCGCACCGCCGTAACCGCCGCCATAAGCGCGACCTCCACCCCCGCCTGAGAAGTATCCACCGCCTCCGCCGTGGAACCCTCCTCCTCCTCCAAACCCTCCGCCGTGAAACCCGCCGCCGCCGCCCCCGTGGCCCCCACCCCCACCCCGCTGCGCCGCCGCAGGGTTCGGCACGCAAACCAGTACGAGAGCCGCCATTCCGCCAACGATCTTCACCACAGTGGATTTCTTCATGGCCCGTTCCCTCCAGCCATCGATGACGGGGAGCCGGAAACGCATCCGCGAGGCCACCTTCAATGCGAGACACAACCCGAGTTGTTAGATTCCCGGTGCGACAATTAGGTTGCGCCGCACTACCGAATGCCTCGAATTCAGATCGTTTTCTATCCCCCGGGGGCCATCCGCGGACCGCTTCGCCTGAGGTACAACCGTGATCCTCGACTGGCCCCAATGGGTGCCGCAAGGACGCACCCTGGTGACGCTACGAATCGTTACGAAGTGCATCTTGTGGGGCTCGGGTTCTGCCCGAGGATGAACCAAAAACGCCCGTCAGCGCCGAGCTTCTGTTACTTCGCACTCTCTCCTGGCATCTTAAGTGCAACACCCCGGAGCATAATCGGACCATGAGTACTGCCTTCAATCCATCCGCGGGCGGGGTATCGAAACTTTCAGCATCTCCGGAGACGATCACGCCCCACGCGGCCGGCGATCGCAGGCCGCTCTGGGAGCTGGTTGTCGGCTATGGCTTCCTCCTTTTGGCGCTGTGGAGCGAAGGCGATCTCCGCTGGGTCTGGGCCGTCGCCCTCGTCTTGTGGATGCTGGGCGTCACCCTGTATCACCGGCCCGCGCTGAAGGAATTAGGGCTCGCTAGAGCAGGATTTTTGGGCTCGCTATGGATCGTGGGCGCGGCCGTGGTGGCCGGCGCGGCAATGCTCTTCGGCGGGCACCTGGCCGGCACGCTGCATCGTTACGCGCTAAACCGTTCGCTGCTAGCGGTCGCCACCGGATACCTGGTCTGGACCTTCGAGCAGCAGTTCATGCTGCAGTCGTTCTTTTTCCTGCGGCTGGAGCGGCTGCTGGGCAGCCGCAAAGCGGTGTGGGCCGCGGCCGGACTGTTTGCCCTCGCCCACGTTCCGAACCCCGTGCTGGTTCCCGCGACTTGGGCCGCCGGGCTGGCCTTCTGCGAGCTGTTCCGAACGTCATCACAACATCTACACGCTGGCCATCGCGCAAGCCATCCTGGGAATGAGCCTGGCGGCGGCGCTGCCCGATGCTTGGCACCATCACATGCACGTGGGCATCGGATACCTAAACTGGATCGCGCGCTAACGAGCGCCCGCGCGTGATGCGTTCGCGCGCAGGAACGCGCAATCGCCGGGCTCATCCAGCGTCCCGGCCGCCAGAGCCATTACGGCCTGCGTCGCGTCTTCCTCGCTGGCCGTGAACCGATAGCCGTTCAGTTCGAGGAACAAAATTCCCACCACGAAGCCAGTGCGCTTGTTGCCATCGACAAAGGGATGGTTGCGGACGATGCCCGCCGTGTAGGCCGCCGCCAAGTCGATGACATCGGCGGTTTCTGCATAGGCGCGTTTCTGGCGCGGCCGGGCTAGGGCGGATTGCAGCAACGCGCCGTCCCGCACGCCGGGCGCGCCGCCGTGCAGGGCGAGCAAACGCTCGTGCAGGACCAGCGCGTCACGTCCCTCGATCCAGACCGTTCTCCTCACTTCGCGAGAACGTGCAGCGTGTTGCGATAGCGGTTGATGATGTCCTCGGCCTTCGCCATTTTCTTCTCGAAGGCGGGATCGTAGGGCGTGAGCCGATAGGCGCCGTCGGGCGCTTCGATCAGGAACAGGGGCTGGCCGTCGCCGGTATGCAGACGGTTGACCACTTCCTTCGGCAGTACAACACCCAGCGAGTTGCCGAATTTGCGGACCTTGAGTTCGACCACGGAGCGCCTCTCAGTGTTATTACTATTGTAATAACATTGGAGGTGGCTGGCAAATGGAATCACACTCTCGTCAGGCGCCGGCTGACGAGGAAAAAAAGCAGCGCCAGCAGGCCGAAGATCGCCGCCACCCCGCAGATAAAAACCGGCACCGCGAAAAAGTGTACGTTGTAGCCGGCCTGTATGCGGATGTCGATGGGATCGCCAGGGTTGTAGCGCACTTCAGTATGGCTGCCCGCGGGAAAGCGCTCCGCCTGCTTCTTTTTGCGCTCGTAACTGGTGCTCTGGTGAAGCGAACCGACGCTGCTCACATAGGGCCGGCCGTCCACCTGGTAGGCAAGCACAAGCCGCGTGTCATAGAGCATCTGGCCGGAATCCGTGCGGAGAGGCACCACCTCGCTACGAAGCACCTGGGCATCGGCTGACGGCCAGGAGCGCAGAACCTTCATTTGCTCGATGAATGGCGGAACTGCAAACGACAGCCCAATCAGAAAAAACACCAGGCAGGCGACAGCGATGACGCGCAGCGTGGTGCGAAAAGCAGATTTCATCCCTCCGCCACTGTCATTCTTCCGCCGACCGAAGGGAGACGGGAGAACCTGGCGAAGCGCTCTCCACACTCGATGCTGGGGGTACCTGCATTCTTGCCAGATCCTCCGCTCGCCTTCGGCTCGCGAAGGATGACAACCTCAACCCCGACGTACCTAACGGCGAGTGTCTCCCTGAAGGCCGAGTTCGCGGGCTTCCTGCCGCAGCTTCTTCGCCTTCGAGCCCAGGAACAGGAGATATCCGATGTGAATCACCCAGGTCGCGGCGTAAGCGATATAGAGATTGGTGACGCTGTGGATCATCGCGTGAAGCTCCCTTCGGCCTGCCCGACGGCCTTGAGCGCGTGCGCCTCATCGAGTTGCTGGCGGACAATCTCCAGCCGGTAGCGCACCCAGATCAACAGCGCGGCAAAGGCCATGAACGCCACCCAGTTCCACAGCACGGCAGTCCACATGCGCGGATCGAGCCCGGAACCTTGTCCGCCGGCGATCACCGGCTGCGGATGCTGCGTTCGCCACCAGCGGATCGACATGTAGACAATCGGCACATCGAGAAAGCCGAAGATGGCGAGCGCCGCCGCCAGCGTGGGCGTGGCTTGGCCGGTCGAGTATCGCCGCAGGATCAGGTAGCTGACGTAGATCAGCCACAGCACCAGCGTCGTCGTCAGGCGCGCATCCCAGGTCCACCAGATTCCCCACACCGGACGCGCCCACAGCGGTCCGGTCACCAGCACCACGGTGCAGAACACTACCCCAACCTCGGCGGTGGAGACCGCGAAGGCGTCGGCTTTCAGATTGCGCCGCGCCAGATAGATGATCGAGGCGATGAAGTTGGCGAAGAAGCACAAGAACGAAGTCCAGGCCGAGGGCACGTGGTAGTAGAAAATGCGCTGGATGTCGCCCATGGTGGCTTCCCGCGGCGCTACCCACATGCCCTGATAGAGTGCATAGGAGAGCAGCAGGAACGTGATGACAGCACAAATCTTGAATTTCATTCCGCGTGTAACACCGTTTCAAAAAGTAACAGACAGACGGTCGTAAAGATTACATCGTAAACCAGCAGCAGGGTGATCCAGAACCGCGGCGTCTCGGTTCCGGTCAGAACCATCGTCGTGGCCTCGACCATGGCCAGCAACGCCGGGATCGAGATGGGGAACAAGATCAGCGGCAGCATCACCTCCCGGCTGCGGGTGCGCAGGGAGATGGCGGCGAAAAACGTTCCCACCACCACCAGCGCCCACGTCCCCAGCAAGAACACCGGCACGAGCTGCCAGGCCGGGCCCACGGGACGCAGGTTGTAGAACACCACGAACAGCGGCATGAGCAGCGCTTCCACCACGCTGATGAAGAGAAAATTGCCCAGCGCCTTGCCCATGAAAAGCGCATTGGCGGGCGCGGGCGAGACGCGGTAGGCGTCGAGCACCTGGTTGCGCAGTTCGCGCATCCACGCCTGGTTCAGGGCGACGATGGCGGCGAATAGAAACGCCACCCACACCAGCCCGCCCACGATTTGCCGCGATTCCTCGGCTGTGGGATCGAAGGCAAAGCTGAAGATCACCACCACCAGCAGCGCGAAGAACAGCATGGCGTTGACCGCGTCCTTGGAACGCCACTCCAGGCGCAGGTCTTTACGCAGGTTGGAAGCGGTCACGCCGGCGAGCGATGTCATGAGAGCACCACCGAAGCCGTGGCGCGCTCCGCCGCGACGATCCCCTGCTCCCAGGCGGCGACCCGTCCCGCCGACATCCACAGCGATTCGTCGGCGATCCCGGCCAAATGCGCGGCCTGGTGCGTGACCACGAGGACGGTCTTGCCGTGGTTGCGCATCTCGGCCACCAGCCGTCCCATGGCGCGCGCCGAGCTAGGATCGAGGTTGGAGAATGGCTCATCGAGCAGCAGGATTTCGGGATCATGGATCGCCGCCCGCGCCAGCGACATCCGCTGCCGCATGCCCTGCGAATATTCGCCTACGCGTCGCGGGAGCGCGGGATCGAGACCGACCGCGGCGATGGCATGCTCACAGTGCGCGTTGTCGGCGATGCCATAAAGTCCCGCGAAGTAGCGCAGGTTCTCCATCCCGGTCATCTCGTCATAGAGCATCGGCGCATGGCCCATGTAGCCCAACCGCGCCGTGAACTCGCTGCGCTCGCGCTTGCCGAAGATGCGGACCGTGCCGGCGGTCGCACTGGCCAGGCCGCAGATCACCCGCAGCAGCGTGGATTTTCCGGCACCGTTATCGCCGAAGATCGCGTACACGCGGCCCGGCTGGAAGCTGGCCGTCACCTCGCGCAAGGCGGCAAAGCGGCCGAAGATCTTGCTGACTTTGTCTAGGCTGATGGGAGGTGCGGGTTCTGCGAGAAGCGGCTTGGTTTCGCTGGGCAGCGCGGCAGCCTCAGTAGGACGAATTGGGCGGACGATTCTCGGTGCGCTGTGTCGCCGGCGCGGGTGTTCCCTGCTGCTGGTCCTTGGGCGCGTACTTGGAGGCGCACTTGGCCTGCAGCATCTTGGCGTGGAAGACGCCATCTCGCCCATAGCTGCCCTCGGCCAGCGCCTGGGCGTTGTCCACGAAGGTGTCGGGTGGCGCCTCGGAGCCGTTATAAACCACGGGCAGCATCAGGTCCTGCTCGACCAGCGTGAACTCCACGTGCGAGCCCTGGCGCTTAATGGAGCCCGGGGCCACGTTGCCGGCCACGCGCAGGCGCTTGGCGTAGACGCTGGAATCCATCGAGCGCAGCTCTTTGATGGTCACGTAGTAGCTCTTGCTCTGCTGCACCCCAGTGAATGCCAGGTAGGCCAGCCCCAGGACAATGATCCCGATGGCCGCGCCAAACTTAACGTACTTGCTTCTCACCCCAGACATACTCGTAAAACTCTAGTCCTGTCGTTAGCCCCGGTCAAGGCGGGCCCCGGCCACCGTCCGCCCGTGCCCAGTTGGATACCTGCGGCGATGAGCGCCGGGAAATCCCTGTTATTCTCGCCCACAGGGCGGTTCGGCTGCTTGCCGGGGGGCGAGTCTGAGCGGGGAAAACATCGGCGTGCCGGACAACGGGAATGCGGCTGTAACCGAGCCCGCCAAGCCCACCGTGACCGCCCAATTGGTGGCGGGTATGGTGAACGCCATCAAAGGGGTCAGCGACCTGATCTTTTCGCCAGGCCGGCCGCCGCAGGTGGAATCGAACGGACATTTGGTGGCGATCAAGTTCGAGGGGCTGCCGCTGCTGACCCCCGACCACACCTCCCGCATTGCCGCCGAACTGATGGGACAAAACAAGCAGGCGCTGGCGACCCTGAAAGAGCAGGGCGCGTGCGACTTCTCCTACGGCCTGCCACAGCATGGGCGGTTCCGGGTGAACGTCTTCCAGCAGCGCGGCACTTATGCCATCGTCATGCGCGTGATCCCGCCCCGGGTTCCGACCTTCGCGGAGCTGAACCTGCCGCCGCAACTGGGGAAGATCGCCGAGCTGCACAACGGGATCGTGCTGGTGACCGGGCCCACGGGATCGGGCAAATCCTCCACCCTGGCGGCGATCATCGACAAGATCAACCAGGACCGGGCGGAGCACATCATCACCATCGAAGATCCCATCGAGTTCCTGCACAAACACAAGAAAGCCACCATCCACCAGCGCGAGTTGCACAGCGACACCCCCAGCTTCGCGCTGGCCTTGCGGGCCGCGCTTCGGCAAGCGCCCAAGGTGATCCTGGTGGGGGAGATGCGCGACCGGGAAACCATCGAAATCGCGCTGACCGCGGCCGAAACCGGCCACCTGGTGCTTTCCACCTTGCACACCATCGACGCTTCCAAGACGGTAGAGCGCATTATCGGCTCCTTCCCTTTCGGCGACCAGCAGCCGGTTCGACGCCGGCTGGCGGCATCGTTCCGCTATTTCATCAGCCAGCGACTGCTCCCGCGCAAGGACGGCGCTGGGCGCGTGGCGGCAATTGAGATCCTTAAATCGACCCTGAGAACCCGCGACTACATCGAACGCGGCGAGGCGGAAGGCAAGACTCTGCTCGACGCCATGCGCGACGGCGGCAACGACGGCATGCAGCATTTCGATGGCGAGATGGAGCGGCTTATCCGCGAGGGCGTCATCGACATGCGGGTGGGCCTGGCTTACTCGACCAACGAAGGCAACCTGCGGCTGCAGCTCGCCGATGTGGAGGAAGCGCAGGGGATCGAATAGAGCACGAGCAACTCCTCCGCTCGCAACTCGGTACTCCTTGAACCCCCGGCGTATAATGAACAATTTGAGACGAGGAGATAACTGCCACTATGAGCGGAAACGGCCATCAGCATTCCTCCAACGGCGACGGCGCGCCCAAATTGCGCGCGGACTGGATCGCGCGCCGCAAAGCGCAGAACACCGACGGCAACTTCTCGCAGATGCACTACGCCCGCAAGGGCCTGGTGACGGAAGAGATGCTCTACGTGGCTGAGCGCGAGAAGCTCGCGCCCGAGCTGGTGCGCGACGAGGTGGCGCGCGGGCGCATGATCATCCCCGCCAACATCAATCATCCCGAGCTGGAGCCGATGGCGATTGGCGTGGCCTCGCTGTGCAAGATCAACGCCAACATCGGCAATTCCGCCGTTACGTCGAACGTCGATGAGGAGCTGAAGAAGCTGCACACCTCCGTCCACTACGGCGCGGACACGGTGATGGACCTCTCGACCGGCGGCGACATCCCGCAAATTCGCGAGGCCATCCTGCGGCACTCGCCTGTGCCCATAGGCACCGTGCCGATTTACGAAGGCATCTCGCGGGTCAAGAAGATTGAGGACCTCACCGCCGAGATCATGCTCGAAGTCATCGAAGAGCAGGCGCAGCAGGGCGTGGACTACATGACCATCCACGCCGGCGTGTTGATCCAGTATTTGCCGCTGGTCTCGAAGCGCATCACCGGCATCGTCAGCCGCGGCGGTGCGATTCTGGCGCAGTGGATGGCCCACCACCGCAAGCAGAACTTCCTCTACGACCGCTTCGAGGACATCGTCAAGATCTTCAAGAAGTACGACGTGTCGTTCTCGCTCGGGGACGGCCTGCGCCCCGGCTGCGTGGCCGATGCCAGCGACGAAGCCCAGTTCGCCGAACTCCGCACCCTGGGCGAGCTGACCGAGATCGCCTGGAAGCACGACGTGCAGGTGATGATCGAAGGCCCCGGCCACATCCCGCTCGATAAGATCAAGGAGCAGGTGGATGAGGAAGTGAAGCACTGCCACGAGGCGCCGTTCTATACGCTCGGGCCGCTCGTGACCGATATTGCGCCCGGCTACGACCACATCACCTCGGCCATTGGCGCAGCCATGATCGGCTGGTACGGCGCGGCCATGCTGTGCTACGTCACGCCGAAGGAGCACCTCGGCCTGCCCAACGACAAAGACGTGAAGGACGGCATCATCGCCTACAAGATCGCCGCCCACGCCGCCGACATCGCGCGCCACCGCGCCGGCGCTCGCGATCGCGATGACGCCATCAGCTATGCGCGCTACACGTTCGATTGGGAGAAGCAGTTCGCGCTTTCGCTCGATCCCCAGACCGCGCGCTCCATGCACGACGAGACCCTCTCTGACGACTACTACAAACAGGCCGCCTTCTGCTCCATGTGCGGCCCGAAGTTCTGCTCCATGAACTACTCCGCCAAGGTGGACGAGTACAACCGGCAAGTTCATGGCCTGGAGAAGAAGGACTATTCGGAGTTGGTGGAGAAGTTCGCGCCGAGCACGGAGAAGCTGGTTACGCCAACAACGAAGTAAGCAGCAGTCGCGGACGCTGGTTTGTCGTCTAACCAGGATTATTGGGCCTGTCATCCCGAGCGAGCGCCCGCCTTTGGCGCGGGTCGAGGGACCTTGCGTTTGGGTTTTTTTAACGAGGTGCCAAAACGACGAAAACACCAGATCCTTCGACTCCGTGCCCGCCCGACCCGCAAAACCAGCGGATCGGAGAGGCTGGGCGGGCACTCCGCTCAGGATGACAACTCACTATTTCATGAATGATCCAGGCTAAGGTCCCACGATCAGTTATGGCAACCTCCGTTGCATCAATCATCGTGGAAGTCAGCCCGGAATCGGGGTAAAGTGCCGAGATGAAGCAGCCATTTGTCGCGGTTCTGCTGCTGGGTTTCGTAACCGCCGCGACTGCGGCTCCAAACCCTCCCTGTACAGCAGCTGAAGGACGACGTGCTTTGGACGAAGCGGATACTCTTCGGAGTTGGGATACCCTCTACAAGTCGTACAGGTCGTATCGGCAATGCGATGACGGTGCCATTGCTGAAGGCTACAGCGAGTCCGTCGCTCGCATCCTGGTGGGCCACTGGGACGAGTTACCCCGGCTGGCCGAAGTAACAGCAAGGAGCGCTCCTTTTCGGCGTTTCGTACTTCTACATGTCGATTCGACACTCGATACAAATGACCTCAGAACAATTAGTAGAAATGCAAGGACGAAATGCCCATCAGAATTGCGTACGACCTGCGCTGACCTGGAAAAAAAGGCCAGCGCTGCTATCGCCGGACAGGCTGCGTTGGGGATTAAATGACGGGATGATTAAGGCCCGGCGCAGTGTGATTGTTGTGAAATCTCCTTTCACCAATTAGCCCCCAGGTGTCCGGCGGTCGCTGCCGCCGCACGCGCACTCACGAGCGGGCCATCGCCTCGCCGGACAAAGTTGCGCCCACCAGATCATAGCTTCCTGCGGTCCCATCTCCTAGAATGCGTACGTGGGAACCTCCGACCGCCTGGAGCGCGAACGCCGTGACCAGCGCCTGGCTATACGTGTGTCGCTGGTGTTCGGCGTCTTGATGATGGTGGGAAAGCTGGCGGCATACCTGCTCACCGGCTCGGCCGCCATTTTTTCCGACGCCGCCGAGTCGATCGTCCATGTAGTTGCTGTCTCGTTCGCGGCTTTCAGCCTGTGGCTGAGTTCGCGTCCTGCCAACAACAAGTTCCTCTACGGCTACGAGCGGATCACCTTTTTCTCGGCGGGTTTCGAGGGCGCGATGATTGTGCTCGCCGCCATCGCCATTCTCTACGCGGCGATTCACAAGTGGCTGGCGGGACTGCGGCTGGAGCATCTGGGCATGGGCACGCTGTTCGTGCTGGCTGCGGCGGTGATCAACGCCGGACTGGGCTGGTATCTGGTGCGCACCGGGCGTCGCACCCACTCGCTCATCCTGGAAGCCGACGGCAAGCACGTGCTCACCGACAGTTGGACCAGCTTCGGCGTAGTAGGCGGCCTGGGCCTGGTGCTGCTGACGGGATGGAAGCCCTTCGACCCGCTGTGCGCCATCGCGGTGGCGTTGAACATCGTGTGGTCGGGAGGGCTCCTGATCTGGCGCTCGGCCACCGGCCTGCTCGATTACTCCGATCCCGAAACCGGCCGCAGGCTGCGGCAAAGGCTGGACGAACTCTGCGCAGAATTCGGCGTGCAGTACCACGGGGTGCGCTTCCGCACCACCGGCAACCGGTTGCTGGTCGAGGTCCATCTGCTGTTTCCGCACGGCACGCCGGTCGGCGAAGCGCATCGTATTGCTACGCAAGTCGAGGAACGTCTGCCGGAGGGGTTCGAAATTCCTGCGGAAGTCATCACCCATCTGGAGTCGCTGGAAGACCACGCCGTCGTGCATCACGCCGAGCACTACACCGGCAGGCCGTTGTAGCGGCCTATTCCGATTGCTGCTTCGCGGTGGACGAGTCATCCGGAGGCAGACGCCGGTGCAGATCCGCCCTGCGCCGGGCGGCAGATGGCTTCGGAGTCGTAGGCCGAACCCCAGGCGCGGTGGTGGCCGGTGGGAGCGGTCTCGCTGCGGGCGGCGTAATGGCAGCCGGGCCGAAGGGCAAGTCTTTCACGGATTGGTTCATCGGCGAAGCGCTGGGCCCAAGCGGCGATGCCGGACGGCGGTTGGCATAGACGACGAAGCCGAGCAGCAGCAGGAGCCCTGCCGCCGACGCGATCGCTAGCGCCTTGCCCGACATCGAAACCGTCGCCCGCCAGCGCCGCACGGCAAGCACGGCGCGGCTGAGCATCGCAGCCAGGGCGCTGCCCACGCGGTTGAGCTTTTGCCGGCGCCCCGACTCTTCGCCGGTAAACTTCCCCGGCCGTCCGGCGATGTCGTAGATCTTGGCCTGCTGCGGCTGCGCCGGCTCGGAGGCCGCCGCGTCTTGTGGGGTACGAGTGATGATGCGGGGGAGAGGCATGCCTTTTCACCTTCGACCTGGAAGTCCCGACGACAATGCGGCGCGAGCCCTGGTAGGCCAGTATTGCTACTTAGACGCACGGAATCGCCGGCAGGATGGCCTAGATTTCCGCCCGCGTCCGCCTAGCGATGTCTCTCCAGTATACCGGCGGCCCGGGCGAGCGCGGCGGTTAGCGCCGCCAGTTGCTGCTCGGTGGCCGGGAGATCGCCGGCATCAATGGCCTCGTTGACCCCCGGAATCACGGCAGCGGCATATCCGGTGTAGCGGCCGGGGGCGTAGATGGCGTGCCGGAACCAGGGACGCCCAGGCAGGCCGTTGGGCAGAAGCAGCGCACGCTCGGCTTCCCGCAGGGCGCGGTTCACAGCGGCAACCTCGGCCGCGTCCTTCGGCTGCACTCGGGAGATGGTGGCGCCGGCGCGGGCGAAGCGCTCTGCAGCTTCCAAGGCCGAGGCGAACGAGGGTGGCTTACCGAACGTCTTCTCCGCCCTTCCCTGAGCTGTCCGGATGTAGGCTGCGATCTCCTTGCCATAGTTGTCGTAGTCGTAGGGAAGCACGTCGCCGTCGGCGAGGCGCAGCACCGCCAGGCCGAACATCCGCGCCATCTCCTGCTCGTAGGCGAAATCAGGATCGGCGAAGCGCTTGAACCACGCGAAATCGTCGAAGGCGGAGTGATAGACCCCGTAGCTTCCGTTCGACGCCATGTCGGTCGAGGGAATCCCCAGGTGTTGCAGGAAGGGTGTGTAGTCAGAACCGCTGCCCAAGTCGCCCACGGGCGCATCGTTATTAAGCTGGACCACCGGCATGCGTCCGGAATCGGTCACATCGGGTTGCGACGGGATTTCGCCGGCGACACGCCAAGCCTGGTACAGGGTTCCGCCTTTCGGGCTAGGGACAGCCTTGGCGACGTCGCGCAGGAACTGCTTCAGACTGGGCACCGCCGAGGCGCCGAAGTTCGCACCCGATACCGCCGAGTCCGTGTTGATGTAGGCCACTGCGCGATCGAGTTCTGCGGCGTGCTGTTCGGCCCACTCGGTGGAGCCCATCAAGCCGTGTTCCTCGGCGTCCCAACTGCCGAAGATGATGGTGCGTTTGGGCCGCCAGCCTGTCTTGAGCAGTCGCCCGATGCCGCGCACGGCCTCCAGCATGGCCACGGTGCCGCTTCCTGGATCGACCGCGCCATACACCCACGCGTCACGATGATTTCCGGCCAGCACCCATTCGTCTGGATACACACTGCCGGGCACACGGCCGATCACATCCCAAATGCTGCGGTAGGCGTAATCCTGCTTGAGGTGCATGCGCACCCGCACCGGCCCTGGACCGAGGTGGTAGGTGAATGGCAGCGCGCCTTGCCAGTCGCGCGGCGACTCCGGTCCCGTCATATGCTTCAGGATGGGCTCTGCATCGGCCCAGGAGAGCGGTGTCGTTGGGACCTTTGGCATCTCGGCCCGCTGCGGCGGCGTACGCTGCGAGAGCGGCAGCCCGGGCACGGAAGCGATGCCCGGTGTGGTGGGATCGCCGGGAAGGTTGAAGCTGTAGCCGATGGAACCGCGCTGCACGCCGCTCGCCGGCCGCCACGGCCCCTTGGGATAGGGATCGCCCTTGAAGTATCCGTCCTCGAGCGGGTCGGAGTAGATCAGCAGGCCGGCGGCGCCGAATTGCTGCGCCAGATACGCCTTCACCCCGCGATAGTTGATGCCGTAGCGCACGATGACGATCTTGCCCCGCACATCGATGTTCATCTGCTGCAAGCGCTGGAAATCTTCCAGGCGGCCGTAATTCGCGTAAATCACCTCGGCCTCGACATCGCCGGAAGGTGACATGCCGCAGTACGGCATAACAATGCGCGGGTCGTCCTGGTAGAGATCGCTGCTCACGTGCTCGGGGTGGGGGCCGTGCATCTTCACTCCAGGCGGGGCGACCACGTCCACGCTGATCTCGGCGGGATAGTTGATCCAGACTTTGTACTCGACGATCTCGGTCTGGAGGCCGGCTTCGCGGAACTTCTGCGCCACGAAGTCGGCTGTCTTCTTGTCTTCGGGAGAGCCGGCAATGTGCGGCGCCGAGGTGAGCACACGCAGCTCTTCTTCGGCAACTTTAGGATCAGGAACCCCGAGGAACAGCTTATCGAGATCGGCTTGGGTGCGGGGTTCGCGGGCAGCCGCCGCAGGACTCTGCCCTGGTCCGCTGATCGCCACCAGCGCGGCGCACACGCACGCCAGGATGAAACGCTTCATGGTTCTCCGCGCCGAGCTGCATCTGGATCCGCGCGACTCGCGGGATATCCGCGGTGGCGGGCGAGCCACACAATTTACACTAGCAGCTTCGAACCTGTCGTCGCGACAGGCCCCTGTTACATCGATGAGACGATTTCCGGGTGCGGGAAGGTTGCGATGGTGGACAACACTGCCACGCCGACGCTACCAACTAAGCAGTCGCTGCGCGAGATTCCTCGCCCGCGCGCTCGACCAGCAACAGCGCTGCAATCCAGTGCTCCAGGCTGTGCTCGTAGCCGGTGTCGAAGGAAGTGGGCGGGTGCTGGTCGAGCGGGCCGCCCGCTCTGCCGTGGTTTTCCTGGCTCTCATACTGCTGTTCGTCCTCTATCGGACCTAAAGCAAGCCCAGGCGGTCAAACTCGTCGCGCACGACGCGGTAGCACTCGCAGGCGGCACCTTCAAGCCCTGGCCGGTTCTTGATGGTCACGTGGCCACGTGAGTAATCGATCAGGCCGGCCTGGTGGAGCGAGCCCGCTGCCAGCGTAACTGTGGTGCGGGGTGTGCCCAGCATGGCGGCCAGAAACTCATGCGTCAGCGGCATCCGGTCAGTCCCTACGCGGTCGTGGCAGGTGAGCAGCCAGCGAGCCAGCCGTTCGGCAATGGGGTGCACCCGATTGCAGGCGGCATTCTGCGCACTCTGAACAAAATTTGCCAGCAGGTACTTGTGCAGATAACGCCGCAGTTCGCTGGGTCGCTCAAACTCATCCTTGAGGCGCGCTGCTTCGATACGAAAACCGCTGCCAGCGATCTGGATATAGGTTTCTCCGGGCATGGTCTTCGCGCCCAGCAGCATGGGAAGTCCCACCACTCCTTCCCTTCCGATGACGCCAACCTCCACCGTCGCGCCGCTCTTCATGGGCAACACAACGGAAGCCAGCCCGTCTTCCAGAAAGTATGCGTATTTGCTTTTGCCATCCAGCAGCTCTGTTCTCACTTTCAGAGTCACGGGTGAAAGGCGCGGCTTAAGGCGGTCAATCTCTGCTTTGGGCAGGGAGGATAAAACTCGGTTCTGGTATTCACGTGTGGGCGGGGGCATGGGATGCTCCTTTCGCGCCGGGCGATTCCGAGGAATCGGCACCTGGATGCGCAAAGGAGCTGCCCCCCTCAGGGGCACGCAGACGTGCGTATGGAGATGTCAACAAAAGACTACACCCCCTTAGATCATTAAGCAACTGCACACGACTGAGTCCGGTATCAGACATAAGGGAGGCTGCATGACGTGAACGCAAAGTTGGACAATGCGTACAGGAATACTGTACGCTTACTCCGAGAGGAAATGCTATGCCTGTCGAGACTACCTACACGAGCCTGCGGGAACGGCTGGCTTCGGTCCTGGACCAGGTTGCCAACGATCAGGAGATAGTCATTGTCCGGCGCCGTGGCGCCAAAGACGTGGCCCTGGTTCCAGCCGAGGAGTTGGCCGGCCTGATGGAGACCGCACATTTGCTGCGCTCTCCAAGGAATGCCCAGCGGCTGCTGGCGGCGCTGCATCGAGCTACACACCGGAAGGGCAAGCCTGAGTCGGTGGACAAACTGCGGCGGGAGATGGGACTTGGCGCGCCCCGTTGAGCGCGCCGCTGTGGTCCACCCGGAGTTTCGCGAGGATCTGAGATATTGGGTGAAAACGGACCGGAAAGCAGCGCTTCGGATTCTGGAACTGGTTGAAGCTGCGATGAAGGATCCTTTCACGGGCATTGGCAAGCCGGAGCCGTTGAAGTTCGTGCTGGCAGGCTGCTGGTCAAGGCGGATCACCCAGGAGCACCGGCTCGTCTACCAGGTCAGTGAGAATCGAATCGATTTTCTCCAGGCACGTTATCACTACTGAAGGCAATTCGGCGGAGGCTTCCGCAGCCTTTGCCCACGAATTCTTACTCGACCACGAAGCTTAGGGTTCCCGACGCACCGGCTGAGGGATCCGGATTCAGCACTTGCAAAATGACCGTTTGTGCGACGGCAAGGTCCGCAGCCGGAATCGCGACCTGGAGGTGCCCCGAATCTAAAAAGACGGTTGTCCGATCTGCACCATTCCACTGCACAACTGCTCCGGGCACAAACTGCGAGCCCACAACGGTCAGCCAGAGATTGCTGCCTCCAACGCTTCCGCTGCTTGGGACCGTTGACAACAGCGAGGGTGCTGGATTAAGCGTTGAGGAACGCGGCAAAACAAACGGGCCGTTCACGAGGAGAATCTGGCCGGTGCCGTTGCCCCAGAAATCCGTCCTCATGCGGAATGCCAGGCCGTTCTTGCCCCAGCGCCTCAGATCGAAGGCGTCGCCCAGGATGTTATCGATTGTCAATGTCGCGGCCGGGATGAATTTCTGCTCGTCGAAAGAGGAGATAGTTCGAGAAGTCACACCGTAGGAGTTCGGATTCAGGAAGAACACTCGATTGAGGATCGTATCTACGGCGGTTGTGCCGCCGCCCGCAGTGCCATCCGCATTGATGTATCGGCCTGCCAGGTGCGGCGTAACCGGCGGCACACCCGATGGATCGACAACGCTGCCGCCATCAGAAAAAATCAAGCCACCTGCATATGCGATAGCTCCGGCAACCCCGTCAAGGTAAGTCTCGTCGACTTCCGCAAAGCTGCTGGCGCCGACGCTGAAGCGGTGCAGTGAGCCCTCGTCATTTGAGTAAAGGTGGGAAGAGTCACCCCAGGCGAGAGCGTCGCCTTCGTAAATGTCGCCACCAAGAGCTACCGTTAAAGTGCGAGCTGTTGCACCGGAATCCGAGAACGTCCCACACCTGGATTCCGTAACCATAGCCGACCGTGGCGACGGCACCGTTATTGCCGGGCACTACAGACACGTCTTCCGCCGCGTACGGGGCTGGCGCAGCCGATACTCCGCCCACCGTAGTAAAGCGCGCGCCCGGCGTAAGACTGGACAAATCCATACGCCGCACTTCGTTGGTTCCTGACAGCACTGCATAGAGGTATTGGCCGTCATCGGAAATTGACATTCGCGTCGGCTCGGTGCCGATGGGTATGGGCGAACTCAAGGCACCGGATACTGGATCGATTGCGACAATGCTATTCCCCGCCACCTGGGGCGCGGTACTGGGGACGCTTGCGTAGAGCTTACGCGTGAATGGATCGAAAACTATGTCGTTCGCGTCCAGCGCAACACTCTGAAATATCGAAAATGGCAACGCCGCTGAAACGAATGTTCCCGATTGCACGGTCACGTTGGCATAACCCGGACTGGAAAGCAGGCTGGCATCCACGGCAGCGGTCAGTTGGCTAACGCTGACGAAGCTGGTCGGCAGACTCATTCCGTTCCACGTCACTGTGGAATCGGCCGCGAAGTTCGAGCCATTCAACGTCAAGCTCAGCGTCGGCGAGCCCACGGGCGCCGATTGCGGGGCGAGTGAGGTCAGCACCGGCATTCCGTCGTAGGGCGTGCCGGTCACCGAAGTGGACGCAGAAGCCGAATTGTTGCTGTCGTCCGGATCAAACGTTGCTGCGCTGACCAGCGCAGTATCGGTAAGGTTCCCATCCGAA
This sequence comes from uncultured Acidobacteriota bacterium, assembly GCA_963808725.1. Lineage (GTDB taxonomy): Bacteria > Acidobacteriota > Terriglobia > Terriglobales > Acidobacteriaceae > JAHFUA01. The sequence continues at coordinate 554,719 of CAWEGO010000002.1, forward strand.
GTAGGCAGTACAACGACTGTAACCGTTGCCGTGCTGCCGCTCGACAGGCTGCCGAGCGAGCAGTTCACGACAGTCGCAACACTGCAAGATCCCTGGGACGCCGTTACGGAATCTGGTATCGGAGCAGGCGTGAGCGTGGTAACCAGCGCTACGTTCGAAGCGGGGTTTGGGCCGTTGTTGGTGACGGTGATTGTAAAGGTCGTCTGCGTGCCTGTGATTGCGGAAGCAGGAGCCGCTACTCCCACACTAACGTCGGCAGGAGTTCCACTAAGATCGCGTACCAGGGAGCTGTGCAAAATATAGAGTTGCCTGGTGTTGCGGAAAGCCAGGCCATCCTGTCCCCACCTCACTAGGGTCATGGGAGGGCCCGAGGGAGTAACGAGAGGGAAAGAGCCCGGCTGAATCCCGCCGATCGCCACGGAGCCGATCGAAGCGAACGTCTGCAGATCGAAGGCAGTGACCTGGGTTGGTGCAGGCGCAACATTATTCGGGGAGTTGAGAATGAACGCGCGTCCTACCGACGAATCGGGCGCGACCGGGCCCGACGCCGCGAACGTGCCCAGCAGATTGCCGGTCGCCGCGTCGAAAACGCCTCCCGAAGTGAGATACAAGCGCCCATTGTCAAAGCGCAGATCATAGGAACCCTGGCCTGGGCTGGTTGGATTCTGCGCCGCGGAGATCCCCGTGCTGTCAACGCTATAGACGATCAGGCTTGGGGTGTAATAGTAGCCGTAAAGCGTTGAGGGCGTCGTCCCGAAGGTGAGAAGCGAAGCAGCTGTGGAAGAAGTTACCGAGTAATTGGAACTCGTGTTTGGCCGCTGGACAGTGTCATCATAAATCGACACGATTCCTTCCTCGGTGACGGCCACTGAATCGGTAGTACCGGGAAGCAGTTTGACATCGGTGACGTAGAAATTGTTTCCCAAGCCGCCAGGGAAATACACCTGTACAGGAGTCGGGCCCGCCGTGGGGTCCGCCTTCAGCATGGAGGGAGAGCCCAGCAGGCTCACCCAGGCTGTAGTCCCGTCATCGGAGATCGCCAGCCTGTTCGGTTCGCTGCCCACCCAAATCGGTGCGCCTATCAGCCCGGTATTCGGATCGATGGAGACGATACTGTTTCCCAGAGGCGGACCGGCGCTACTGGGAACCGTTGCGTAGAGAAGTTGCTTTACGGGGTTATAGACCAAATCGTTCGTTGGGAGCGCAAGATAAGTCGTAAAGGGCAACGACGCAGAGAATCCGCCGCCAGGGGCAGGGTTGAAAACGCTCACTGAATAATTGCCCAACTGCAGGAGGTTGGTTGTCGGCACGGTTGCCGAAAGAGACGAACTGTCTAAGAACGTGGTCGGCAGGTTGGTTCCATTCCACTGCACTACGGAGGCGGGGTCGAATCCGCTTCCAGAAACATCCAGCGTAATCGCACCTGAACCGACTGCGGCTCCTGCTTGCGAGAGCCCGGTAATGCTCGGAACCGGATTGTTGACGGTGAACGTCATCGCGTTCGAGGTACCCCCGCCTGGCGCCGGGTTGGTGACCGTAATTTGAACGATTTCACCCGTCGTCAAATCCGATTGCGCTAAAGCCACCGTCAACTGTGTCGCGCTGACGTAGGTAGTCGTGCGTGGACCTTGGCCCCACTCTACTGAAGAGCTCGTAAGAAACCCTGTACCAAGGATTGTCAAAGTTGTGGCTGACGCTCCAGCCATTACACTCGAGGGTGAGAGTGACACAATCGTAGGCACCGGATTGGGAGCGGGTGACTGACTGGAACCACATGCCATGAGCACTGACGCCGACACCAGCATCAAAAAGGCGGAGAGACCAGAGTGGTAGATGCGAAGAAGCCAACCTTGTTCCATGGGGCACCTCGGACTCAGTCCTTCCCCCGGAGGTTTCGTAAAGTTAATCGTCGGAACTTGCCTATAGATGTGACTGCGAACACATCGTCTTGTGATGAGACCCCTCGGGGAAAGCAACAGAACGGACTCCACGAAGCGGGCTCGGGACGGCGTTTGGTTCCCAGCCACCAGCAAACATTACGAGGGCAGAACGTGTCGCTGCGTGAAATGTGAGTTTTGTTCTAAAGACAGAACAAGGGACAGCGCGATCGCCGTCGCCCCAATTGCACACAAAATGGTGCAACGCTCGCCGGGCTACCGAGACCGCAAGACGCGGGGTGCGACTCCGAACAGCTCTGTCTTCTGCCCCGTCTCGATTGACTATCCCCTGCCCCCGGCCTAACATCCTTTTACTCTCAAGGCGGGGCCCTTGACTGGCCAGACGATCGCCCATTACCGGATTCTGGACAAGCTGGGCAGTGGCGGCATGGGAGAAGTGTATGGGGCGGTGGACGTGCGGCTGGGGCGCACCGTGGCCGTCAAGTTTCTCTCCGAGCGGCTGGCCAGCGACAAGAATGCGGTGGACCGCTTCCAGCTCGAAGCCCGCGCCGCCTCCTGGCTGAACCATCCCAACATTTGCACCATCTACGACATCGGCCAGCATAATGGCGCGCCGTACATCGTGATGGAGATGCTGGAGGGCGGCAGCCTGCGCGGCCGCATCCAGCAAGGTCCGCTGCCCAGCGACCAGGTGCTCGATATCGGCATCCAGATCGCCGACGCGCTCGACGCCGCCCACGCCAAGGGCATCATCCACCGCGACATCAAGCCGGGGAACATCTACGTCACCGAGCGCGGCCAGGCCAAGATCCTGGATTTCGGCCTGGCCAAGCTGGCCGCGGAACGCCGCCGTGCGGCTTCGCAGCCGGTGAGCGCGACCGGCGAGCCACTCAGCGACGTTAGCGACGACAGCCTCACCAATGCCGGCATCATTCCTGGCACCACCTTCTACATGTCGCCCGAGCAGGCGCGCTCGGAAGAACTTGACGGCCGCTCCGACATCTTCTCCCTCGGGGTGGTGCTCTACGAGATGGCTACCGGCAAGAAGCCCTTCGCCGGCAAGACCGCGTTCCTCACCCTGGAGGCCATTCTCAACGCCAAAGCAGTCTCGCCGATGACGCTGAATCCCAAGCTGCCGGAGGGCTTCGAAGAGATCGTGGGCAAGGCGCTGGAGAAAGACCGCGAGCAGCGCTACCGCACCGCCGCGGAACTGCGGCACGATCTGCAGCGGCTGAAGCAGGAAAGCGACAGCGGGATGGTACGCGCCTCCGGCTCGCACCCCAGCGCGGTACTGAAAAGTCCGTTCCGCCGTGCCAGCCTGAAGCACACCTATCTGCAACTCGCCATCGCCAGCCTGCTGGTGGTAACCCTGGTGGCCCTCACCGCATGGTGGGCAGGGCATGGCAAGGCCGTCGTCTCCGGTCCGGCGCCCAACAACACCATCGCCATCCTGCCCTTCCAGAACCTGACCGGCGATCCCGCCGACGACTATCTGCGGCTGGCGCTGGCCGACGAAGTCTCCGGCGTGCTGACCCACACCCGCTCGCTGGAAGTCCGTCCCATGTCGGCGACCCAGAAGTACACCGGCAAGGACGTGGATGTCAGGAAGGTCGGGCGCGACCTGCACGTGGCGAACCTGCTGACCGGGCATTACGTGCGCCAGGGCGATAAGCTCCTGGTCACGCTTGAAGTCGTGGAAGCGAAGGATGATCGGGCATTGTGGCAGGGTACGGTTACGGCTCCGGCCAACGACATGATCGGGCTGCAGTTCGCAATTATCGTCCCAAATCGCGCAGGGGTTGCTGCCGGCGCTGGGCAGCACCCTGGGAGGTCTGGAAAGCGCCACCAAGCCTAAGAACGCCGAGGCTTATGACCTATATCTGCGCAGCGCCGCCATTCCCCACGATGTCGGTCCTAACCGGCAGGCCATTGGCATGCTGGAGCGGGCCGCCGGCCTGGAATCCAACCTACGCCCCAGTCTGGGACGCGCTGTGCCATCGTTACTACTATGAAGCTTCCTATGCCGGCGGGGGCGCGGTGATGTTGGAGCGCTCCGACGCCGCTTGCGGACGCGCGAGCAGCCTTGATCCCAACATGGTTAATGCCGGCGCACAGTTGGCGCAGAACCGCGTCGAACGGGGCAATCTGGTCCAAGCTTATCAGGACGCGGAGGACCTGATCCGCCGCCGCCCCGACAGCGCGGAAGCCCATTTCACTCTTTCCTACGTGATGCGCTACGCCGGATTCCTTGACCACTCCACGCAGGAGTGCGACATCGCGCTGGGGCTGGACCCGGGCTACTACCGTCTTCGTTCCTGTTCACGGGCCTTTGTTGAGTTGGGTAAGACGGACCGCGCCATGGACTACCTCCGCCTGGACGCAACCTCGGAATGGGGCCGCGCCAATCTGCCTGCCATCCTGCTGCGGGAGGGAAAGATCGACGAAGCCGAAGAAGCTATCAAGAACATGCCCGACCTCGACATCTGGTTCAAACCCGTGCTGTCGCAGTGCGTGCAGAACGGGGCCGTAACGGCGGGTCAGAATATCGACGCCAAGACCCAAGCGGCTCTCCTGGGGATGCGCGATCCCGAGCTTCTCTATTATCAGGGATCGCTCATGGCGTTCTGCGGCAACCGGGATCTGGCGGTGCGCCTGATCGGAGAAGCCATCCAGCACAACTATTGCGCTTACTCGGCTCTGGAACTCGATCCTTTGCTGGCCAGCCTGCGCGGCACGCCCGAATTTCGCCGTCTGCGCGACGCCGCCACCAAGTGCCAGCAGGATTTCCTGGTGGCGCGTACCCGCAAGAATCCCTAACCGGAGCTTTGCCGTCAAGAGCGGGATGGGTCGCCGGCGGCCACGCGGCGCGTCTCCAGGCCGCCACCCTTGTCGGAAGCAGGCTGGTATCCGCGAGTCTCGCCGGCATTCGCCGCCGTGCTCTCGCGCAGCGCTTCCCGCGTCTTGCGCACCAGGTATTTCCCTTTTCCGCTGAGATAGAGCGCGAGAATCTCCGCCACTTTATGGAGCAGCACGCGCTCCTCTGGGCTGAAGCTGTGCCCGGGGGCAAGCTGCACGCGCAGGCTGCCCAAGCTGTGGCTGGCGATCTTGATGGGCACACTCGACTCCGGCCGGGACTCGCCGCCGGCGGCTTGTGCTCCGCCGAAGGCGCGCGGCACTTCCCTCCCGTTGACCGCCAGGAAAATGCCCGCGCGCTCATAATGCCGGCTCTCGCAAAGCAGCTTGAGGATGCGCACCAGCGCAGAGGGCGGACGCGGTGAAGGCTTGTCGCTGGCGATCAGCCGCTTGATCTCGGCGACGACGTTTCTCGGCAAACCATAGGTTTTCAAGGCTGTCCCTTCGACGGTCAAGAGCGGCTAGTGTAACCGCCGTTCCCGAACGGGGTCAACGACGGCCTTGGTATTGGGCAAGGGCCGGAATTGTTGTGCCGAGCCAGAGGGCCTGTCCGGCGAGCGGCTATGATGCGGAGAGAGCGCGGGCGGACTTGCCATGAGTACACGATCGAAGCTGCTGCTGAATGTATTGCGAGCGTGGGATCAGAGCGTAGAAGGCGCTCTCTATCTCGATTGGCTGGTCGAATCCGATCCCGCGCTCGACGGCGGGTTGGTTCTGCGGGAGGCAGTCCTGGAATGGAATGAAACCGAAGAACCGGCAAGCGAGCCCGTCGAAAAAGCATTGGCGGAGTTCTGCGCCCGGTTGTCACGCGGGACCGCGAGCGCGGTGCGGGCGAAGACAGCGGAGATGGTTGCCGCGCGCTCGCAAATCGCGCAGGCCATCCGGGAAAGCGTGCGGGCCCTGCGCAAGCTCCGCCAGGAGCTGGGCTGCGGGAGGCTGGAAGCGCTCAACCAACTGGCGGACGAGCTCCAGCGCGACGCAATGGACGAGTCTCAGAGCCCGTGGCGGCGCATTGCCGCGGTACAGGAGTTGTCGGCCAAAACCGCGGCCTTGCGCCGCACCAGCGCCGAACCCGTGGACCTGGAAGGGGAATGGCAGAGGGTGGCTGCTGATGTCCCTCCGCCGCGAGCCAGCCAGGACACCACCGAAGAACTCGACCGCTACTACTCCTACCAGCTCGTCGACCGGCTGGAACAGATCGCCGAACGTGCCTCGGCCTTGGATCCCATCCAGCTCAAGGTGACAAGCGAGCCGGTCAAGGGATCTTTTTCAGGCGGCCCACGAGGTTTACCTCTACGGCTTTGACGTTGCCTGCATTGCCCTGTGCCGGAGTCTGATCGACCACGCGCTTAAAGACAGGCTCTCGGTGCCGCCGAATGAGCGCCCGGCCTTGCGCTCGCTGATCGATCGCGCGCAGCGCAGCAATTTACTGGACGAAGCCGAGCGTCATAGCGCAGAGGAGGTCGAAGAGGCGGGAAACAAAGCCATGCACAACTTGTCCAACCTGCGCCGGACCGCCGGGGAGGTGCTGGCTTGCACCCGCAAGGTTCTCAATAAGCTTTACGCCGGGTGAACTGATGAGGCCAAAATACCCTCACTTCGCCGTTGCGGGCGCGGGCTGAGCCTGCACCGCGGGAGCGTGCGTAGGTGCGGCTGCCGGCTGCTGCAGCCACTCTCGGATACGCGGCAGGGCACGACGCGCCGCTTCTTCTCCGGCGCGCACCAGTGCGGGCGCGCGATCGAAGGCATCGTAAGCGAAGTCCTGCACTTCCGGCTCCAGGACGATGTCCGCATCCGCCTGCCAGAGGCCGATCATTCTGGTCTGGGCGATGGAGAAGCATTGCCCGATGACGTCAAACACACTGCGGGGCTGCCCCGAGCTCGTCCAGTGTGCCTTCAGGTACACTGCCAGCACGCGCTGGGCGCCCATCTGGCGCAGCGGCGTGGCCGGCACCGAGTAGGCCAACATGCCGTCCACCAGCGTGTGCCCGTTGAGGGTAACCGGCAGGAACATGCCGGGATACGCGCAACTGGCGCGCACTGGCCCGATCAGGTCACCGGAGCGAAACACCACCGCCTCGCCGGTCACAAAGTCGGTCGCAATCACCGCCAGCGGCAGCCGCAGTTGTTCGAAGGTTTTGACTTTAAGGCAGCGTTGCAGCATGCCGGTCATGCGGTCATTGCTGGCGAAGCCCAGGCGCGATACTGTCCAGCGGGCGAAATCGCGGAAGCGCACCTGCGCGGCAAATTCTTCCATTTCCCCGGGGCCGGCGCCGGCGGCGTATACGGCGCCGATCAGCGCTCCCACGCTGGTGCCGGCGATGAAGTTGATGGGGATTTTTTCTTCTTCGAGAACCTTCAGCACGCCGATGTGCGCCAAGCCGCGGGCAAAGCCGCCGCCCAAGGCCAATCCGATGCTGGGGACTTGTGTAGCAGGCTGGACCGGAGGAGCAAAGCGCTGCAACTCGTGATGGAAGGCCCGAACCGTGCGGACCAGCTTCGATAGTGTGCCCACCCGTTCTCACCCCCGTCCGGCGGGGGGAACCGGACTTAGTACGATGCAGCCTGCTGTAGATATGTTGCAGCATATCCGAGCCATGGCCATGTTCAAGGTATCGCAGGTGCGCGAAAACCATTACAAAGGTAATCTCCCCTAATGACCCGCGAGTTTTCTGCCGGAGGGGTGGTGGTACGGCAGATGCGCGGCCGCTGGTGGCTGGCCGCTATCGAGCCTGCAGGCCGCTCGCCCTCCGCTGGCAAAACCATCGTGGCTCTGCCCAAAGGCCTGGTCGACGCCGGCGAAACTCCCGAGCAGACGGCCCTCCGCGAAGTGCGTGAAGAAACCGGCATCGAGGCCCGGCTGGTCGCCAAGCTGGGAGACATCAAGTACGTCTATACGAGGAGCTGGGCGGGCGGCGAGCGCGTGTTCAAGGTGGTCAGCTTCTTCCTGTTGCGATATGAGTCTGGCAAACTGGGCGAGATCGCGCCCGAAATGCGCGTTGAAGTCTGCCGCGCACAATGGATTCCGCTGGACGATGCGCCCCGCCAACTCGCCTACAAGGGCGAGCGCGAGATGGCGGCCAAGGCGCTCGAATACATCACACGCAATCCCGAACTGAAGCCACAGGAAAACTGAAAACCGCAAAGGACGCAGAGGACTCGGAGGCTTGTGCATCTCACCCAGCGTCCTCCGCGGTCTTGATTTTTTGCCCAAGTCTGTGATGTAGGTCACACGACTGTGTGACGTTATCTCGTTCAAAATGGGCGACTTAGGCTACGATTTTCCTTGACGCCTTGCGGTCCGGCAGCCTACACTCGGCTCAACTTAATAGGGACGCGCGTCGTTGCCATCCTCACCCCCACATCCACTTCGACGCGCGTCTGCTGTTTTTAAGGCAAATTCTTGTGCTCATCCCTCCCCCATTCCCAACTGAAATTCCGCGCGCAGGCATCGTTGCTCCGCCTGCATTATCATGGTGCCCTTATGCTCAAGCGCATTCAAAAGGTTGCCGTCCTGGGTGCCGGAACCATGGGGTCGCGCATCGCTGCCCACTTGGCCAACGCCGGTGTTCCGTCTTTCCTGCTCGACATTGTTCCCCCGGATGCCGATGGCAAAGCCCGCAACAAGATCGCGCAAGCCGGGTTGGACGCTGCTATCAAGTCCAAGCCTGCGGCCTTCTTTGAGCCGTCGCTCGCGCGTCTGGTCACCATCGGCAACTTCGAGGACAACCTGTCCTGGGTTGCCGAAGCCGACTGGATCATCGAAGTCGTCGCTGAAAACCTTGAGATCAAGCGCGGGCTGCTGCAGAAAGTAGAAGCGGCGCGCTGTCCTGGCGCCATCACCACCACCAATACCAGCGGCCTGCCGGTGGCGAAGATCGCCGAAGGGTTCTCGGAGGATTTCCGCCGGCACTGGTTCGGAACGCACTTCTTCAATCCGCCGCGCTACATGCGCCTGCTGGAGATCATCCCCACCGCCGACACTGACCGCGCCGCCATCGACGCCATTGCGCACTTCGCCGACCTGCGCCTTGGCAAGGGCGTGGTCTATGCCAAGGACACGCCCAACTTCATCGCCAACCGCATCGGCACCTTCTCGGTGCTGAACGCCATGCGCCTGATGCAGGAGATGGACCTCACCATCGAGGAAGTGGACGCGCTTACCGGGTCGGCCGTGGGCTGGCCGAGGTCCGCCACCTTCCGCACCATCGACATGGTCGGGCTCGACATCCTCTCCACGTGGTTGCGAATTTCCTGCGCAACGTGCGCGACGAGCGTTCCGAGCTGGAAGGGCCGTCGTTCTTCCACCAGATGCTGGAGCGCAAGTGGCTGGGCGACAAAACCCACGGCGGCTTTTACAAGAAGAGCAAGCACGAAGGAAACGAAGAACGCCTCGGGCTCGACTGGAAGACGCTCGAGTACCGCCCGCAACAGAAGCCGAAATTCGCCGCGCTGGAAATGGCGAAGCAGATGGACGACACGCGCGAACGCCTGCGCATGCTGCTCGCGGGCGATCCCAAGAAAGATGAAGGCCGCGGCGTTCCTCTGGACCGCGCTGGCCGACCTGTGGACGTATTCCGCGAACCGCATTCCGGAAATATCGGATTCGATCGTCGAGATCGACCGCGCCATGCGCCTCGGCTTCAACTGGGAACTGGGGCCGTTCGAACTGTGGGACGCCGCCGGCGTCGAGCCCACGGTCGCACGCATGAAGAAGGAAGGCCGCCCAGTGGCGGCCAACGTCGAGAAGCTGCTCGCCTCCGGCGAGAAGTGCTGGTACACGGATGCGCCTTCGGCGCGCCTCGGCCGCGCTTACTTCGACCTCTGCACCGACAGCGACCGACCCGTGCAGGTGCCCGCCGGCGTGTGGTCCGTCGAAGTCGCAAAGAAAGCCAACGGCGTGGTGAAGCAGAATGCCGGTTGCTCGCTGGTGGACCTGGGCGACGGCGTCGCCTGCCTGGAGTTCCATTCAAAAGATGAACTCGCTTGGCGGCGACATTGTGCAACTGATCTCGCAAACGCTGAAGCCTGGTGGTCCCGGCGATGACTTTAGCGCGTTCGTCATTACCAACGACGCCCACAACTTTTCTGTGGGCGCCAACATCATGATGCTGCTGATGTGGGCACAGGACGAGGAATGGGACGAGGTGGACCTTGCTATCCGCCAGTTCCAGGCGATGACCCAGGCCATCAAGTTCTCGTCCAAGCCGGTGGTGGCTGCGCCCTTCGGCATGACGCTGGGCGGTGGCTGCGAAGTCTCGCTGCACGCGGCCGCGCGCACGCCCCACGCCGAACTTTACATGGGACTGGTGGAAGTCGGAGTCGGGCTGCTGCCCGGCGGCGGCGGTTGCAAGGAGATGCTGCTGCGCGCGGTGGACGCCGCGAGTTCAGTCCGGCAGGATGGCCGCGGCGAATCGGTCGAAATGATGGAAGCCATGAAGCGGACGTTCGAAACCATCGGCATGGCCAAGGTCTCGACTTCGGCCAGCGAGGCGCGTCATCTCGGGTTCCTCTCCGAAGGCGATGAGATCGTGATGAACCGCGAGCGCGTGCTGGCCGACGCCAAGGCGCGCGCGCTGGAAATGGTCCGCGCCGGCTATCAGCCGCCCGTGCCGCGCACCATCCCTGCGCCCGGCGAAAGCATCCTGGCCACGCTCAAGCTGGGCATTCACCTGATGCGGCAGGGCGACTACATTACCGACCACGAGGTGAAGATCGGCAACAAGGTCGCGGAAGTGATCTGCGGCGGCCGGGTTTCGCCGGGCACGCCGGTCACCGAGCAGTACATCCTGGACTTGGAGCGCGAGGCGTTCAAATCGCTCGCTGGCGAGCGCAAGACGCAAGAACGCATCCAGCACACGCTGAAGACGGGAAAGCCGTTGAGGAATTGATGATCGGGTGATCGGGTCATCGGGTGATTGGGAAACCAGCGCAGTTTAAGCGCTCACCCGCATGATGGGCCGCGTCTTCGAGCGCCGGGCCACCTCTTTGAATCCCGCCTTGCGGAATGCGCGGCCCGAACAGGCGTTCAAGGTCAGGCCAGCGATCCGGCGTGAGCGGATGAAATGACATTTTCTGCATGGCGATTATTGTCCCCGTCGCAGGCGTTCCTTCCAATACCCCGGTCGCCGATGCCCATGTGCAATGGCCAGTATTTGAATGGCCGCTTGTTTTTCCCTGTAGATAATTGCAAACGGAAAGCGCTGCAAGACAAATTTCCGAGTTGAGTGCTCACCGCTCGGCCAGCGTCCAGGTGACTCGATCACCAAGTCTATGGCTCGATCCAGTTCGGCGCCAAACCTGAGGGCCGCGGTTTCGCTTCGCTCCAGGTACCAAGTCAGTGCTGATTTTAATTCTGCAAGCGCGGCGGGGTGAATCTCGACTGGCTTAGCGGCCATTATTGAGGATGACTGAGATTTGGCGTCGCGCTTCAGACCACGGAATGGGTTTCACCTTGCCCGAATCCAACTCTTCGATTCGGCGCGCGATCTCTTTGTTCCACTCTTCCTCTGCCGCTGTGTCCACGGTGTCATCGAGGCTTTCGAGCAGCCGGCTAGCTAGAGCAGCGCGCGCCTCAGCCGGGAGGGCGAGCGCCTTTTTCAGCAGTTCGGAAATCTCTTGAGCCATGGGCTATTTTACGTCTGAGTTGAAACGTCGGTCTAGCTCTGCGCCTGCAGGTCGCAGGCTTCGCGGCAGGTCAGGCAGTAGTACTGGCCGTCGCTACAGAGGCGAACGCTGTCCCAGCCCTGGCAGAGACTGCAGAAGCGCGTGCACTCGCACTGTTTCTCGTCCCGGTCGCATTGCGCGCAGACGAAGGCCATGCGCCGAGAGTAGCGCGCATGGCCGCATCAATTCAAGTGACCGTGGTCACGGCGCACCGCGGTAGCGGGTTAGTCTGCCTGTTGCCTGAGACGGCATCCGCCACGAAGCGGATTGACAAGGGGCTTATCCTGAAAGCACTCGGAGAACAGGCTAGAGTTAAAAATGCCTTCCCATTTGCAAACGCTTCTACGCGGCTTGCTCGTTACTGCGTTCTATGCCTTTGCGTTTTGGAGAATCGTAAAAACTAATCGCGGCAACAGGGTGATTGAGTGCGGCGTCATCTCATTGGCTTTGGCTTTCGCGTCAGGCTTCGCCGCTAGGTCGGGCGCTCCGGATTGGGTCTTAGAAAGCCTTGGGGCGCTGCTGCTACTGATGTGCTTCCTTACAGTCGGACTATTCGCTCGCGAGTGCTACGTTGCCCTCCGGAGTCGGCTGCGGAAATCGAACTGACCCGCTACCCGCACCGTGCGGCGTTGACCCGACCGCCGCTGGGTGGTAAGTTGTAGCGTTCCGCGAACGTCGCGCGCCCCAGGAGAGTTGCTCTTGTCATCCGTGGCTGAGGCCAGCCCGACCCTGCGAAAAACTGCGCTCAACCCGGTCCATCGCCAGATGGGCGCCAAGATGGTGGATTTTGGCGGCTGGGACATGCCGGTGGAATATCCCGCGACCGGCGGCGTCCTGGCCGAGCACATGGCGGTGCGCACCGGCGTGGGCATCTTCGACGTCAGCCACATGGGCGACATCCGCTTCACCGGGCCGCAGGCGCTGGATGCCGTGCAGCGCATCTCCATGAACGACGCCGCGCGGCTCGTCCCCGGCCAGGCGCACTACTCGGCCATGCTGTATCCGGAAGCCACCTTCGTGGACGACATCATCGTTCACAAGATCGCCGACGATCATTACTATTTCGTCATCAACGCGGGCACACGCGAGAAGGATGCCGGCTGGGTCGAGCAGAATGTCCACGGGTTCCGCTGCAAGGCCGAGAACGTCAGCGACGAGTACACCCAGATCGCGATCCAGGGGCCGCAAGCGCAGTCGCTGCTCCAAAAGCTGACCGACACCGACCTGTCGCCGATCAAGAACTACTGGTTTACCTTCGGTACGGTGTGCGGCCTCAAGAACACCATGATCGCGCGCACCGGCTACACTGGCGAGGACGGCTTTGAGATCTACATCCCTGCCGATCCCGCGACCAGTGCGCGCGTCTGGCACGAGGTGCTCGCGGCGGGCAAAGAATTCGGAGCAATCCCCTGCGGGCTGGGCGCCCGCAATACCCTGCGCCTGGAGGCCAGGATGGCGCTCTATGGCCACGAGATTTCGGAGAAGATCAATGTCTTCGAAGCTGGCCTGGACCGCTGGTGCAAGCTGGAGAAGCCGGAGTTCATCGGCAAGCCGGCGCTGGAGCGGATCAAGGCGCAAGGGGTGAAGCGCACGCTGGTGGGTCTGGAGATGATCGAGCGCGGCATCGCGCGCGACGGCTACCCTATCGTGGACCAGGACGGTGCTGCGATCGGCTTTGTGACCAGCGGCTCGGTCGCGCCTTTCCTGAAGAAGAACATCGCGCTGGCTTATGTCCCGCCCGACAAGGCGGAGATCGGGACGGTGCTGAACGTAGAGATTCGCGGCCAGAAGGTCAAAGCTAAAGTAGTGCCAACGCCGTTCTACAAACGTCCTAAGAAGTGATCAAGCCGGCGAGACGCCGGCGCTACGAGAGAAAAATGAACTATCCAAGCTCGCTGAAGTACACGAAAGATGACGAGTGGCTGAAGATCGAAGGCGACACCGGCGTGGTCGGGATCACCGATTATGCCCAGAATGCGCTCGGGGACATCGTGTTCGTCGAGCTACCCAAGGTGGGCGCCGAAATCGCGGCCGGCAAGCCCTTTGGCACGGTGGAATCGGTGAAGGCGGTGTCGGAGCTGTTCGCGCCAGCCAACGGAACCGTCACCGCTATCAACGAAGAACTGGCGAAGGCGCCTGAGAAGGTTAACCAGGATCCCTATGGCGCCTGGATGATCAGAATCAAGCTCAAGGACAAGGGCGAGGCGGGCAAGCTGATGTCGTCGGCCGACTACGAGAAGTATGCTTCGGAGCGAGGCTAGAGAATTGAGTCATTGATCCATTGAGTCATTGAGCCATTGAACATCCGCTCCAATGATTCGATGGCACAATGACCAAAGGGCCCAATAAAAATCATGCGCTATCTTCCCAAATCCGACGCCGAGCGCGGGCTGATGCTGCGCGAGATCGGCGTTCGTACCATTGATGACCTGTTTGCGCCCATTCCCGCTGATTTTCGGGTCAAGGGCGATCTCAACCTGCCGCGCGCTTTCGCAGAATCGGAGATCGTGGACTACTTCCGCCAGCGCTCGGCCGAGAATGGCGCCGGCTACGCGTCGTTTCTAGGCGCGGGCGCGTACCATCACTACCGCCCGGTGGTGATCGATTCTCTGATCTCGCGCGGCGAATTCTTCACCGCCTACACGCCTTACCAGCCGGAGCTGGCGCAGGGAACGCTGCAGGCCATCTTCGAGTTCCAGACCATGATCTGCGAACTGACCGGCATGGAGGTCGCCAACGCCTCCATGTATGACGGCTCGACCGCTACGCCCGAAACGGTGATGATGGCCGCGCGGGTGACGGGACGGCGCGGGGCGGTGGTAGCGCGCAGCGTGCATCCTGAGTACCGCGAAGTGCTGGTCACGTACGCTCGCCATCAGGGCGTGCCAATTTCCACGGTCGGCTTCCTCGAAAACGGCCGCGTGGACTTGAGGGCGCTGGAGCAGGCGGTCACGGACGCAACGGCCTGCGTTCTGATCCAGTCGCCAAATTTCTTCGGGACCGTCGAGGACGTGGCGGCGGCGGCCGACATCGCGCACCACAAAGGTGCGCTGCTGGTGGTCGCGATTTCCGAAGCCGTTTCGCTGGGGATCGTAAAGCCACCGGTCGAGGCCGACATTGTGGGCATGGAAGCGCAATCGTTCGGAGTCCCGCTAGGCTTCGGCGGACCCTACGCCGGCGTAATCGCGACCAAAGAAAAATTCGTGCGCCAGATGCCGGGCCGTCTGGTGGGCGAGACCCACGACAAGAACGGCAAGCGCGCCTTCTGCCTCACGCTCACTACCCGCGAGCAGCACATCCGCCGCGAGAAGGCAACGTCCAACATCTGCACCAACCAGGCGCTGATGGCGCTGATGGCGACCATCTTTATGACCGTGTATGGACGCGAAGGGCTGAAAGAGCTGGCAAAGCATAATCTTTCGAAGGCCGCCTACGCCGCCGGCGAGTTCGGCACGAAGGCGAAGGTGCTCTTCGGCGGCGCGCCGCGCTTCAACGAGTTCGTGGTTGAGACCAAGGAAGACCCCAAGCTAATGAACGAACGCCTGTTGGAGAAGAAGATCGTGGGCGGGCTGCCGCTCAAAAAGTTCTATCCCGAGTTGGGGAACGCGGCACTTTGGTGCTGTACGGAGACGACTACGCGCGCGCGGATCGACGCGGTGGTGAAGGAGGTGGCGCAGTGAGTCCCATCCGCAAAGCCACCACCCACGTTAATCAGAACGAGGGCCTGATCTTCGAGAAGTCGTCGCCCGGCAAGTATGCGTGGCAGCTGCCGGAGCTGGACGTTCCCGAAGTCGATCCCTCCAACGCTCTCGGCGCGGCTGCCCGCAGCGACCTCGGAAACATGCCCGAGCTGAGCGAGATCGAGATCATCCGCCACTTCACGCGGCTTTCCACCTGGAACTACGGCGTGGATACCGGGATGTATCCGCTGGGCTCGTGCACCATGAAGTACAACCCGCGGGTGAACGAGGTCGTGTCGCGCGTGGAAGGTTTGGCGGGCGCGCACCCGTATCAGCCGGAGAAGATCGCGCAGGGCGCGCTGCTGATTATGAAGGTGCTCTCCAAGTGCCTGACCGAGATCACCGGCATGGACGCCATCACGCTGCAGCCGGCGGCGGGCGCGCACGGCGAGCTGACCGGAATCCTGCTCATTCGTGCCTATCTGGAGTCGCGCGGGAACCCGCGCAAGAAAATCCTCATCCCGGATTCCGCGCACGGCACCAACCCCGCGACGGCGGCCATCGCCGGCTACGCGGTCGAGAACCTGAAGTCGAATGCGGCTGGGATGGTGGACATTCCGTCGCTGGTGGCGCAGGCGAATGAAGACGTGGCCGCGCTGATGATCACCAATCCCAACACCCTGGGAGTTTTTGAGCAGGAGATCGTGAAGATTGCCGAGATCCTGCACGCCAAGGGTGCGCTGCTCTACATGGACGGCGCCAACATGAACGCGCTGGTGGGCAAGGCGCGTCCCGGCGATTGCGGCGTGGACGTCATGCACCTGAACCTGCACAAGACGTTCTCCACGCCCCACGGCGGCGGCGGTCCGGGCTCGGGACCGGTGGTGTGCAAGCAGATCCTGGAGCCGTTTCTGCCGGTGCCGGTGATCGTCACCAAACCGAACGGCGCGCTGGCCTTCGACTACGACCGCCCGCAGTCGATCGGCCGGGTGCGCGCTTTCTACGGCAATTTCGGCATGCTCGTGCGCGCGCTGGCCTACATCATGGCCAACGGGCCCGACGGGCTGCGGCAGACCACGGAAGACGCCGTGCTCAACGCCAACTACATCCGCAAAAAGCTGGAAGGCTCGTACGAGCTGCCGTACTCGACGCCGACGATGCACGAAGTCGTCTTCAGCGACCACTTGCAGAACAAGAACGGCATCAAGACCGGAGACATCGCCAAGCGGCTCATCGATTACGGCTTCCACCCCTACACGGTGTCGTTCCCGCTGATCGTGCACGGGGCGCTGATGATCGAGCCCACGGAGAGCGAGTCCAAGGAAGAGCTGGACCTGTTCATCGACGCCATGCGCTCAATCGCCGAAGAATGCGAGAAGGACCCGAAGCTAGTGCTGGAAGCGCCCCACACCACGCGCGTCTCCCGGTTGGACGAGGTGACGGCCGCGCGCAAGCCCATTCTGCGCTGGAAGCCGAAACAGCAGCCAGCCGCGGCAGATTAAAGTCCTACCGCCGAGACGCAGAGAACGCGGAGCTAATTCCAAACCGAAGAAGCCTTGGAGCGATCCGAGGCTTTCTGCTTTGTCCTCGGCGCTCTCGGCGTCTCGGCGGTTAATCAGCTTTTCTTCGAAGTCACGGCGAAGAACTCGCTGATCTCCTGCTGCACGTTCTTGCTGCCGCACTTTGGGCAGACGGTCTTGTCCTTGTCGTGTTCGTTCAGGGTTAGGACCAGTTCGAAGCTCTTGTGGCAGTCGTTGCAGACGTAATCGTAAACCGGCATGGCCACCTCCCGGCACGAGCTCTATGAGGACAGAAACAGTCTAGTCCCCTTGAGGACGGCGTTCAACTCAACCGCGTCATGGCACGAACGGAGTCATGGCCGCTCGTCTCTCGCTCGCCTAACAAGGTAGATCCCAAAAACAATGACCGCTGCCACAGTTAGCGCCACACTCAGCGGAATCAACAAGACAAGCATTTCGCAGTCCAACTATTTCTGCTCGCGGACTTGCACCTCGGCGCGCGTGGTTTCCCAGTCCAGGCGCAGGGTGCAGGCTTCCGGCGCGGTGCGCTCGAAGGAGATGGTGAACTGCTCTACCGGTGTGGACAATTCTTCTGACCGCATCGGAACCCTCGCCAGGTCTTCGCTCTTGCCGGGATAAGGAATGCCCCATTCGCCCGTTTTCTTGCTGATGATGAGCGTCCACTGCTTCTGCGCCGGGACGGTGAACAGCGTGTACTTGCCGGCTGGGACCTTGGCCCCGCCGACCTCCAGGCTGGTGCTGGCGACCAACGTAGTGGCTTCGTTGGCACCGGTGCGCCACTCCTTATCGTAGGGCACCAGGCCGCCAAAGATTTTTCGGCCCTTCATGGACGGGCGGCTGTAGTCGATGTGCACGGTCTTGCCGCCGGCGAACTGGCACTCGGCCGATCCCGGCGGGCTGGGACGCTTGCTCTTGTCCTGCTGGGCGCAGGCGACCACGGAGCAGACAGCAAGGACGGCAAGAACCACGGCACAGTTGCGCAGTCGGATCATCGATTCCCTCCCCGAGAGCGTGCTATTGTATCGCGCCGAGCGCCGGCGCGCTCTCAGGGAGACAGGAAACGGATGAGCATCACGACAATTCGATACGGTCTTGTGTCGGCATTGGCGTGCGTGCTGGCAAGCGCGGCAGAGGCGCAGAAGGCCGGGTCTGTGGACGCAGTGAAGCCGCAGGCCATCATTCAGCGCAGCACCACCCAACTCGCGGCCGAGAAGGGAACGGTCGTGAGCTGGGACGATCTGCTGCACACCGACATCCAGGGCCGGTTGCGCGTCCAGTTGCTGGACCAGTCGTTGATCTCGCTGGGCCCGGATTCGCAGGTGCGTGTCATCCGCCAGGCTCCGTCGTCCAGCCAGAGCGCGCTGGAACTGGCTTACGGCAAGCTCCGCATGCGGCTGGCGAAACAACCGGGGCAGCGCTTCGAGCTGCGCACGCCTACAGCGGTCGCGGGCGTGATCGGAACTGATTTCGGCGCCGACGCCTCGGTCCCGGGCACCACTCACTTCATATGTCTCGAAGGCGAGGTGAGGATCTCCAACGCCGACCCCACAGTTCCCGGGACCGTCATCTGCAAAGGCGGCTACATGACCGACGTGAAGTCGGGCCAGCCGCCCGCAAAGCCTACGCCAGCTCCGGCGGAGCACATGCAGAACTGGCGGCAGAATAACGAGCCTGAGGACGCACCGGACCACGCGCATCAGCACTGATCCGGCGCACTCATAGAGAACAGTCTCCGCTACGTGTGCTGCGCTGTCTCCGACTCGTCGCTGGTGAGCCAGTCGAGCGCTTCTTCGCGCGTCTTGAACCTGGGGAAGTGCCGCGCGGAAAACGACTCCAGGTTGTGAAGGTAGACGTCGGGAATGCTCTCGGCGCCCACCAGGGCGGCGCGATGGACGTGCGGGCGGTCCTTGGCTGCGACTACCTTCATGTGGTCTGCGGCAGCCTTATCGAAGGCTGTGCCGGTGAAGTCGCTGAGCGTGAGCAGGGAGTCGGGCGGCTCGGCCGCGATGGTCCGCTCGACTTCGTCCATGGTGCGCTGCAACTCCTCGGGCGTACTGCTGGTATGGTCGATGAGAAGCACCCGTTTGCCGCGATGGGTGATAAATTGCACGCGCTCCATAGCCAATCCCCCCACGAGGGTCCCTGATCATATACACCTGACACCTATAGATTGTCATCCTGAGAGGCTGTAACTAAATCAACCTCCAGCCCTTCAGGGGAGCGCTTCTGTGCTCGGCCGTGCTCCCGACGGAGCGGATCACATTGGCTTGCGAGAGTGCGTGCCGTTTTGTTGAGTGAGCTTCGCTCCACCTGCGGTTTCTTGTTTTGGCCCTTAGCTTCAGAACGCGGTCTCGGTCGGATACTTTCCCCGCGCGGTTCGGGATGACATTAAGAGCCCTGTCCGATTTACGTTCTACAAGGATGCTTTGGCAGTGTTCGATGCGCGTGCTGACCCTCTTATGGGAGGCCCTGAGAGGGCCGCCCTCCACGCGGGATGGCTGTCGTACGAACTCCAGCGCCACCTGCAACTAACGAAAGCCCTGCTGCAGGACTCCGATGTGCCGCGCAATCGTCGGCGTCCTTGATTCGGTGTTCGGTAAAGCTCGTCTGCCAGATCTCTCCCATGAAGCCCAATTCCTTCTTGGCGCGAAACGAGAATCCTCCCTTGATGAATTGCACCGCGCGCTCCAGTGGAATTTCGAACGCGGGTGTAAGGATGGCGTGAACGTGGGGCATGATGACGAATTCATGGATCTGGAAACGGCTGCGCTTGCGATTGTCGGCGAGCACGTCGATCAGAAGCGAGGCCATGCGGTCAGTCTGGAACAGGCTGCGACGTCCCCAGGTATTGGTGGTCACGAAGAAGGTACGGATCGCTTGTGGGGCGGGACCAGGCATCACCGGCGCTAAAGCGCGCACCCCTTTCCCGCATTATTCGCAGGGCTAAAGCCCTGCGCTTCCACCAGACGAGAACCATTACTCGTTTGAAGTGCGCCCTGCGCTACCAGACGAGAGTCACGGGCACGACGCGGCAGTCTATTGAAGGATTTCCTCACGGGACCAGAAGCACTTCTTCTCCGAGTCGAGTTACCTTTTCGTGCCTAGAACTTCCTCGACCACTCCCTGGGCCAGCGCACGATCACCACTTTCTGGTCGGTGTAGAACTCGACGGCGTCGCGGCCCTGGCGGCGGTCAGATCTGGGGCAGGGCTTCGCAGCGGTCGATCACCGCCGCCACGCCAACTTTGTTGCCCGGCTTGTCCTCTTCCACCCGCACGACGGTGGCCTGGCAGCACACCCACTGGCCTCCGAATCCCTCCAGCTCCGGAGGCATCATGAGGACGATTTCCAGCTTGGAGCTCTGCTCGACCTTGTCGGGAGTGAAGAAGAACAGGCCGCGGGAGCTGATGTCCTTGAGCTCTACCTGGGCGCGGCCGGAATCGCCGAAGCTCACGCTGGCGGGAAGCTGCCATTGCACTCGCGGGGCCGCACGCTTTTCCTGCTTTGGTTTGGACATATATGTTGACCCCGGCGAAAAGGCGGTTGCGGATCATCATAACCTACGCTCAGGGCCAATCCATCCATACTCCTGAGGCAAATGTATACCGGCCTGTGCGCCCCCGTAGAGCGAAATGCGGTCTTGTTCTGAATTCAGAACAAGCGGGCTGGAATGCGGCCTAGACGCGCCCGCAAGGCGATCCCGCCAAGCTGTGCAAAACCCACCAAAACCCCAAAAATCGCCGCTGCTGAGCGTTGGGCAGAACCTGCGCAAAGCTCATTAAATCAATGCCTTTCGTGGGATGACAAAGCTTGCGCCGCGGTGGCTAGCCATTTGTTCTGATTTCAGAACACGGTGGGTAAATAATCACAATTTATCGTGACTCCCATCACATCCAATTGTGCCCGAGGCATGGGAAGGTACGCTGGAACCAGGGCCTCCGCGAACCGTCTTCACGCTCGCCCATCTCAGCAACCGTTCGCTCCCGCTCCGCTGAGGATGCATTGAAATTAGGGCAAGTGGTGTGTTAGAAGGCGAATCAGCCAAACCCAAGGAGAAGTCGCTTGTTGTCATCCGGTCAACGTTTGCGCGGACTGCGGGAAGAGCTTGGACTCACGATCCGCGATGTAGAAGCTGCCAGCGGGCGCATCGCGGCCCGCCATGGCAACGAGGATTTCGCCATCTCGCCCAGCCGGCTCTCCGATATTGAGACCAAGGGCATCCTTCCTAACGTTTATCGGCTGTATTCTCTGGCCGTGATCTACCGCCGCGACCTGCGGGAAATCCTGGGCTGGTACGGGATCGACTTGACCGAGACGGCGGCCGACCTGGCACTTGCGGAGCCTCCCAAGTCTCACATTGCGGAAACTTTCGATGGCATGATGGAGATCAACGTACCGGTGCGGCTGGATCCCGGATTTGACCTGCGGCGGACCGCCAACCTGGGGCGCATGATCGAGCGCTGGGGGCTGGTGCCGCTCTCCTATCTCTCCCAGTTCAGCAACACCAAGTACACCTATGGCTACATCGGCAGCGAGGATTTCACCATGTACCCGGTGCTGCTGCCGGGATCCTTTATCCAGGTGGATGAATCGGCCCATACGGTAGCCGAGGGCACCTGGCGCTCCGAGTATGAGCGGCCCATCTATTTCGTGGAAATGCGGGATGGTTACACCGCTTGCTGGTGCTCGCTGAAAGGCGATTACATCATCCTGCAACCCCACCCGCTGTCGCCGGTGCCGGTACGCATGCTGAAGCAGTCGCAGGAGGTTGAGATCCTGGGACAGGTGGTCGGCATAGCCATGCGGCTGGACGGCTGGCGCACCGCACCCGGACGGGAAGCTCCGGCTAGCGGAGAAGCGACAAAAGGGCCGCGACGACTGAATTGAAGTGCGCCTGCGAACCTCCGCCCAGATGGGGAGGAATCAACGCGCACGGGTCCCGCAAGATAGCCTCCAGATAATCCTTGGTGTCAGAGCGCTGGGCGGCCGCCGAGCGCGTCGCATCCTCCAGGAGCTGGCGGAGGGGCGTACGCAGCACCTGCAAGAACAGGCCGCGATGCACTTCCGCTACTGTCCGCTGCATCCCCTCCTCGCCATAGATCCGCCCCAGACCCCAATGAATGTACCGGCCGTCCTCGCGTAGCCCCGCCACATAGCCCAGCTTGCCCAGCACGCCTGGAACCTTGGCCAGCGTGCGCTCCAGGAAGTCGTCCTTGATCGGCAGGAAGGTCACGTCTGTTCCAGTTCCGGAAATCGGGACGCCGGCAAGGTTTTCTCCACCACATTCCCTCGCACCGGCAAAGTTGAGACCGGAAGAAGTTTACTTCGCCGCGAGGAGAATTTTCATGAAAAAGCTGGTG
Organism: uncultured Acidobacteriota bacterium; assembly: GCA_963808725.1. Lineage (GTDB taxonomy): Bacteria > Acidobacteriota > Terriglobia > Terriglobales > Acidobacteriaceae > JAHFUA01. The sequence continues at coordinate 576,776 of CAWEGO010000002.1, forward strand.
CACATTCTGCTGATTAGTCTGGCCCTGTTGGGTTCGGTTTCAATTGCGTTTGCTGACGGCGGGGAGCCCATGCCCACCGTGCCCACCCATCCGCCGGCGGTAAATGTCCGGTAATAGTGGTTCCGATAGGTGGTAACTTTAGGCACTCGATGGCCACGGAAAGACGTTGCCGCGGGGACGCAGGGATAGTATGCTGCGTCCTCCACCATGTCTCTATCGGCCATCGGCTATCTGCTTTGGGTCACGGGCGGGATTCTGCTTGTGCTCGTCATCTTAGCGCTTATTCGGCGCGGGCTGGTGCGTGAAGTACCGCTGTTCTCTCTGTACGTGGCGTTCCAGCTCTTGCGGTGCCTCGGGTTGGCGGTGGTGCACCGGATGGGGCGTGTCGAGTATTTCTACAGCTATTGGACTGCGCAAACCATCAGCGCCGTACTGGGGTTTGCCGTTCTTTACGAGTTGTATCGCAAGATGTTTCGCAGCTATGACGCCATCCGGCAGTTCGGCGGCACGCTCTTCGGCGCCGCCGCGGTGGTGCTGCTAGCGGCGGCAGTGTTGACGACGGCGTTCGCTCCGGGGGCGGACGCGGGGGGGATCATCAAAAGCGTGGTGCTGTTGGAACGCAGCGTGCGCGTGATGCAGTGTGGGCTGCTGTTGTTCCTGTTCCTGCTGTCGTTCCATTTCGGGCTGGCTTGGCGAAACTACCTCTTCGGGATCGCCCTGGGCTTCGGCATTTTCGCCAGCGTAGAATTGATGGCGATCGCACTGCGCTCGCAGTTGGGCGGGGTAGCCGCCACGGCCTTAGCGTTGGCCAACAGCGCCGCGTACGACTGCGGCCTGGTAATCTGGGCTTGTTACCTGCTGGCGCCGGAGCCGGCGCCGCAATACCGCGGCGTCGTGCAACACAACGACCTGGAGAAGTGGAACCAGGCGTTACTGGAAATATTACAACGATGATAACCACAGCTTTATTGATCGTGTTTGCCGCGGTGGCCGTGCTGGTGCTGATCCGGGGCGCCCGCCGGCATCACCGTCCTGTGCCTGCTCTGCAAGCCTTGGAGGAGTACACGCGGCCGGTAGACTTGGCCGCCCTCCGCAATCTGATCGACCCTGCCGAAGAGGACTACCTGCGGGAACGCCTGCCCGCAAGCCAGTACCGCGCCATCGAACGGGAGCGCCTGCGGGCTGCGCTCGAGTATGTGCAGCGCACCGCCTACAACAGCGCCATCCTGCTGCGCGTGGGTGAAGCCGCACGCCGCGACCCCAATCCCGAGGTGGCGGCGGCCGCCCGTGCGCTGGCCAACGACGCCATGCGCCTGCGCGTGCACGCCAGGCTGGCCATGCTGGTGCTCTACGGAAGGATCGCTCTGCCGGGAGCGCGGATCTCGGTCGGCCGGGTCACCGACATTTACGAGAACCTGACCCAGGGCCTGGTGCGGCTGACCCGTCTGCAAGATCCGGTACACGCCACCCGCGTTTCGGCCGCGGTCTGAAGCTGGGGCTCATGCTGGCGCCGGCGTGGCTTTTCAGCCATTTTGTGTTTAGTGTGTTCCAGGCATTCCCGCTGTCACTGACCGGATCGGTGAGAGCGCACCACGCGGCGGTCGGGCAGCGACTCTGTCTTTGACGTTACCGTGGTTTCCCCGGCGCTGGGCAGAACCTCGCGCAGGCACCAGTCGATTCGTCCTACCGCCTCCTGAATGTCGCCAATGGCAGCCGAGTCCGCGATGGACAGCACCGATCGGCTGACGATGACCTGTAAGGCATTGCGCGTGTAGTGGTTCATATCGGCAATGACGCTCATGAGCTGGCGCTGTCTCCTCAGTTCACGCTCATATCTCAACTGTTGCACGATCCCGAGCGCCAACACCAGCCCGCTGAGCAGAAAGTTATCGAGAAGAGTGGCATCCCTTCTGAGCCCATGGCGGAAAAACCAGGCGTCGATCCAATACACGGCCACGAAGATGACAAGGGCGGAAAACACCGCCCATTTGAAGCGCAGCGCCGCGGCCAGCCAACCACGGGCGCGTCGCTTTAAGATTCCCGGGTACGGCGGAGACGCCATGGCCTAACAATCCTCCTTGGGTGAAGCTCACATCCTAGCTTGGACTGCCTGAAAGAAACTGTAAAGAGAGGCCAAATTCTCCCACCCAGGCGACTAGAAGGTAAAGGCCAGCCCGCCGCGGACCGAGCGCGCCGACTGCACCAGATACAGCGTCTGCCCGTCCTGCCCCAGTACCGGGACATACCCCTGGGCCAGAAGGTTGCGCAGATCGAGCAGCGCCTCCATATGTCCAGCAAGGAGCGAGATGGGAAGCGGCTCGCGGATGAAGATGTTGAGATAGGGGTCCGCCTCGCCGGGGGAGGCGTTGAACATATCCACTGGGGTCAGGGCGCGCCCGCTAGTCCATTTGTAAGACGCGATCCAGTGGGTTTTGCAGTGTGGAACCCCGCCCGCCAGCTTGACCGCCGCGGCATGCAGGCGCTCTACCCGCATCAGGGCCTGCGCCTCCGGCCACGAGATGCCGGAACCGGGCAGGGTGATGACGCCCCCATAGCTGTAGTCGAGCGTCGCCGTGAGGTCGGAAAGCAGCTTGCGCTGCGCCACCGCCCGCACCCCCTGGGTGGAGAGTTCGCCGCCGTTGTAGGTGAAGGTGCCGGAATAAATGTCGGGGAGGAATTCGCCGGAATCCGCGGTCACTTCGCCGACGCCGACCAGCGCCGCGTTGCGGACTTGGTCGGAGTAGGCGGCCACTTGCACGCTGTTGTTGCCGACGCGGCGTGACACCGAAATTTCGTGGTGATGGGCGCTCTCCAGCTGGGCGCGGTCGCCCAACATGGAGACCCGCGGCCCGGACTCGCTCAGGTCGGCGGGAGCACTATCGAAGCCCTTGGCCATCCGCGTGCTAGGTTCCGCCGTCGCGTAGGCGTATCGGACCACGGTTTTGGGCGAAACGTGCAGCGCTGCCGAACCGAAAGGACGGAAGGCACTCACTCCTCCGCGGAAGTCGATGGCCTGCAATTCGCCGCCGAAGCTGAGGTCGACGAGGTCGGCGAGCGTGATCCCATCCGCCACCGAAAACGCCAGGGCATCGAGGGCACCGTCGTGCTGCACCGCATCGGGCATGGCAAAGCGGCGCACCGTCAAGGCCATCTCAGGGTGCGAGCCGTCCGCCAACTGCTGCGAGTAAGCGGCCCGCACTACCCCCGCCGGCTGGCCGCTGCCATAGCCCACGTTCCCGCCCAGGCTCAGGGTCCCGGCGGAAAACAAGGATTGATCGATGCGGAACTGAGTGCTCATGTCGGCCGCGCCGCCGAAGCCCTCGTTCTCCGAGCCGGCGATGAACGACACCTGTGCCTTCAGGCTGCGGTCTTGGCTCTTGGCGGCAGTGCCGTCGTCGAGCAGGCGCAGGATGGGGCGGCTGGTGGCGGTGCGCAGGGTCCACTGCCAGTCGTCGTCCTGCTGGGGCGAAGTGCGGCGCGGGGGCAGCCACTGCGCCGCATCGAACAGCGCGGTCAGCGTGAGATTGACAATCAGGTTGGCGCCGGCGCGCAGGGCGATGTTCTCCCGCAGACTGGGCAGATAAGAGGCAGCCGAGGCCTTAACCTGATAGGCGCCGGCGGACAGGCCGGAAGCCTTGTAGTAGCCGTGCGCGTCGGTAAAGACGGTGGCGCCCAGCGGACCCTGGGAGGAGAGGATCTCCACCGCCACGCCCATTTGCGGCACCCCGCTCGCGTTCTTCACGTAGCCGGAGATCGAGCCTGGCGCCGCGGCGGCACACACTGGCACTGCCACCATCATCAGCGCCAGCCAGCACCCCAGTTTTCGCGCCATGCTCTACCACCTGTTCCCGGGAGAACGGGATCCGATTTACTCTGCGGAAAAACCCGCCGCAGAATTCAAGGCGAGCATTAAGTCGTCCACCCGCATTGCCTACCTGCTGTGTGGACTCCACCGCAGGCAGCAACACGTCATTGATCCCACAGATTTTATGTCCTAAGCTGTGGGAAAGGCAAGGCTCTGCGGATATCCGACTCGTGTGCCCGGCAGCGGTGGAACTTTAGCAGGTATCAACTGCCGCGGCCACCCGATATAATCCCAACCCGAGGGGGAGGAAAAGGCTCGTTTATGCCGAAGGTTCTTTCCCTCTCTCCGCGGGCTTGGCTGGTCAAGACGATAATCCGCCGGGGGCACGAAACTTTCTGCCGCACTCCGGCGTATCTTTAAAGAGGGACCGTCCTGCCACGGGGCTTCAGCGTCTGTGCGCGCAGCCGGCATCGCAGGGGGCAGAGAAATCATGAGTTGGAAGAAAATCGGCATCATCGCGGGAGCGGTCGTGGTGCTGGGCTCGGTGGCCGGATTCTCGGTGTATCAGAGCCGCAAGAACGTAGTCGCGGTGCAGAGCGGGCGGGTGATGCGCGAAGATCTGGCCAGCGTGGTGACCGCTTCCGGCGAGGTCAATCCCCAAACTTACGTCAACATTGGGGCAAATGCCTTTGGCAAGATCACGCACCTCTACGTCAAGGAAGGCGACAAGGTCAAGAAAGGACAGTTGCTGGCGCAGATCGAGAACGTGCAGCCGACCGCCGATGTCTCGGCCATGCAGGCATCGTTGCAAGCCAGCAATGGTGACGCGGCTGCCGCAGATGCCGCCTACAACACCGCCATCGCCGACCTGGCCCGCGCCAAGGCCGATGCGGCGCAGAAAAAACTCGATTATGAGCGTGCCCAGGGCCTGTTCAAGGACCAGCTCATCGCCAAGCAGGAGTTCGACGCCCGCGAAGCCGCCTGGGAAGCTTCCGCCAGCGGCCTGGTGCAGGCGCAGGCCCGCATCATCCAGACCAGGGCACAGCGCGACGCCTCGCATGACCGCATCAAGCAGGCAGCGGCCAGCCTGACCCACGCCTCCGACGTGCTGCAGAAGACGGTGTACACCGCTCCCTTTGACGGCACCATCAGCAACCTGCCGGTGCGCGAGGGTGAGACGGTGGTCATCGGCATCCAGAACCAGCCCGGCAGCACGCTGATGACGCTGGCGAACATGTCGGTGATTACCGCCGAGGTTAAAGTGGACGAAACCGACATCGTCAACGTGAAGCTGGGGCAGGCCGCCGATGTCACCATCGACGCCATCCCCAACAAGGTGTTCAAGGGACACGTGAGCGAGATCGGGGAGAACGCCATCGTGCGCTCCACCGGCGTCGCGACGTCGCAGACATTGGCCAGCAGCCAGGAAGCCAAGGACTTCAAAGTGAAGGTGACGCTGGACGATCCGCCGCAGAACCTGCGGCCCGGGCTTTCCACCACCGCCAAGATCACCACGGCGACGCGCTCCGGCGTGCTGGCGATTCCCATTCAGGCGCTGACCATCCGGCAGCGGGGTGACCTTGATCCGAAGACCAAGGGCAGCGGAGCGGTCGAGGCGGCCGCGCCCTCGCCGATGCGGGCGAAAAAGGACAAGGAAGAGATTCAGGGAGTGTTCGTGATCCGCGAGAAGAAGGCGGTGTTCGTGCCAGTGGAGACCGGCATCACCGGCACCACCGACATCGAGATCACCAGCGGCCTCCAGCCGGGGGATGAGATCGTGGTGGGCAGTTACAAGGTCTTGCGCACCATCAAGAATGATGCCCCGGTGAAGATCGATAACACGGTCAAGAAGCAGGAAGAGTCGTAAGCGAAAGCGGGGGAAGAACGTCTAACCGACAAGCCGCTAGCTTCTAGCTCCTAGCTTCTAGCCAAGTCAGGTCGTGATTCGGCTAGGAGCTAGCAGCTAGGAGCTAGTAGCCAGGAGCGAGCAGCATGTCCACTCAAGTCGCCACCATCAGCGAGAAACCCACGGCCCCGCCGTCCAACTGCATGATCTGCACCGAGGACCTGTGGAAGACCTACGACATGGGCTCGGAGCAACAGGTGCACGCGCTGCGCGGGGTGGACTTGCGCATCGACCGCAACGAGTATGTCGCCATCATGGGACCCTCGGGGTCGGGCAAGTCCACGCTGATGAACCTGATCGGCTGTCTGGATAGTCCCACCAAGGGACGCTACTGGCTCAATCGACAATTGGTCAGCGATCTGGACGACGACGAGCTGGCGCGCATCCGCAACAAGGAGATCGGTTTCGTGTTCCAGACCTTCAACCTGCTGGCCCGCGCTACCGCGTTGCACAACGTCGAGCTGCCGCTCATCTACAACGGTACCGCGTCGGAAGAGCGCATCGAGCGCGCCAAGGCGGCGCTGAAGGCGGTTGATCTCGCCGACCGCATGATGCACAAGCCCAACGAACTCTCCGGCGGCCAGCGGCAGCGGGTGGCCATCGCGCGCGCGCTGGTGAATCATCCCGCCATCATCCTGGCCGACGAGCCGACTGGCAACCTGGACTCGCAGACCGGCGCCGACATCATGGCGCTGTTCGACCGGCTGCATCGCGAGGGCAACACCATCGTGCTGGTCACCCACGAGCACGATATCGCCGCGTACGCCCACCGCGTCATTCACCTAAAGGACGGCAAGATCGCCGGCGACGAGCGCAAGAAGTAGCGCAGAAGCAATCTCCCAAACAATGTGGATTGCGGCTCTCGTGCTGCAGCATTCGCTAACCTTGTGCGACCGAGATCGTCACTTCGACGCGCTTCCGCAAATCACGCGGATGTAGCAGCCGCCCTGAAAAGGATTAGTGAGGCAGGCCAACCTCGTCCAGCAGCTTGCCGAATCGAGGATCCGACCTGAGACTATCGAACTTGGCATCAACCCCGAGCACCGACATGTACCACGACCGCGCCGCATATGCCTTGTCGAGTTCGGCAAAAGCCCGATCTTTGTCTCCGAGCCCGGCGTAAATCATGGCGTAAAAATATGGCTCGACCCACTCTTTTTTTGCCCGAGCATCGAGTTCGGCGAGCATCTCTTGCGCGGTCTTGCGGTCGCCCTTGAGGCCCGCAGCCCAGCCGAGCGAGGCCACGGCCTCGGTGAAATTCGGCTCTGCTTTGCGCGCCTGCTCGAAAGCCTCGATGGCCTGGTCGAGCTGACTCTTGGCCGCGTAGCTCCATCCCAGCACGTCGCCCGCAAGCGGGACGAATCCGCCGGGAAACTGTTGGATGGTCTTCTGCTCCTGCTGAATGGCGTCATCGTACCGATGCGCATAATAGTAGGTCTGCCCCACCACGTGATTTTGTTCGGCCGAGATCGGATCCAGCTTCAAGGCCTCGGCGACTTGCGCGATGCCCTCGTCGTAGCGCTTCAAATCTGCAAGGCACCAGCCGTACATACTGCGAATTTCCGCGTCGTTGGGATCCAGTTCGATCGCGCGCTGAAATTCCTGAAGGGCCCGCGCTTGATCGTAGTTATAGAAGTGATCTGTATAGGCCAGCCAACCTTCGGCGTTGCCTAGAGTCGGGTCCAGTTCGAAGGCCTTTTTCGCCGCCGCTTCCGCCTCCGGCATCACCTCTCGCGGCGGAGCGTACCAGTCTTCGACGACTGCGTAGTTGTAAGCGATGGTCGAATAGGCAAGCGCGTAGTTCGGGTCGAGCGCAATCGCCTGCCGCAAGTAACCCAATCCCTGTTTCAGGCTGTCGGGAGTGAACTGCCGGGTCAGGTAGAGCCCTTTCAGGAAGGCGTCGTAGGCGGCGGTATTCTGGGTTGAATGCGCCAGCAGGCGTCCCTGTTGCTCTCCGCTCAGCCGAAAGCGGAGCGCATGAGCAATCTGCTCCGAAATCTGGTCTTCCAGGGAGAGAATGTTCGACATCTTTTCCCGGTAGTGTCCGCCCCACAGTTCGGAATCGTCGCTGGTGTTCACCAGGTTGGTGTTGATCTCGATGGTGTCGCCCACCTTGTTGACACTGCCTTCAAGGACACTCGATACGCTCAACTCCCGGCCGATTTGACGGGGATCGGTATGGCGCCCCTTATACCGGTACACCGAATCCGACGCCATGACGCGCAGCCCCTGCAACTGCGAGAGGCTCGCCGTCACCGTGCTGGCAATCCCATCTCCGAGGTATTCGAGGTTGGGATCTCCGCTGGCATTGGCGAACGGGAGCACGGCAATTGACCGGAGTTGGCTATTGCCGCCCGTGCCGGCTAGCCGGTGCCGCAATCCGCCAATGTCAAGCACGAAGGCGATTGCAACGATGACAATCATGCCTGCCGCAGATCCCGCCCAGAGCCATCGCCGGCTCATTCGCGGCCGCGCGGAAGTTCCTTGGGAGATTTGGCCGGATTCGCCTTCGCGCGGCAACTGCTTCGCCGATTCCGTATCCCTCTTCAGCCGCTTTAGGTCCGTCCGCATCTCCGACGCGCTCTGGTAACGCAGATTCCGGTCCTTTTCCAGGGCCTTATTGATGATCCGTTCCAGTTCGACGGGAAGCTCCGGGTTCAGCCGCATGGGAGCCACCGGCGTGCGGTTCAAGATAGCCTCGAAGATCACTCCTGAACTCTCACCCCGGAAGGGCAACACGCCCGTCGCCATCTCATACAGCACGATGCCGAAGGAAAACAGGTCGCTGCGCGCATCCAGTTCTTTGCCCCGCACCTGCTCTGGCGACATATAAGCGACCGTACCCAGCGTGCTGCCAGGGCTGGTCAGGTGTTCCTCGCTGACGGTCGCCGCCGTGGCATCTCCGTCCGCGGCTCCTGCTCTACGGGCGGCGGTCTTGGCCAGCCCGAAATCCAGCACTTTGATCTGCTCGCGCTTGGTAATGAAGATGTTGGCCGGCTTGATGTCACGATGAACGATTCCCTCGCCGTGGGCAGCATCGAGCGCGTCGGCGATCTGAATGCTGAGGTCCAACAGCGTTTCCAGGTCCAGCGGACGGCCCGTGATGCGGTGCTTGAGGGTCTGGCCGTCGAGGAACTCCATCACGATGAACGGCTGCCCTTGATGCTGTCCGATCTCGTGGACCGTGCAAATGTTCGGATGGTTCAGAGCCGAGGCGGCACGCGCTTCGCGCCGGAAACGTTCCAGCGCGTTCGCGTCCTGGACAACCTCCGCGGGAAGGAACTTGAGGGCGATGAACCGGCCGAGTTCCGTGTCCTCCGCCTTGTACACCACACCCATCCCGCCCCCGCCGAGCTTCTCGACGATGCGGTAGTGCGAGATGGTTTGGCCGATCATGCCAGGTAGGGAGCCAGCAAGAGGGCTAATCGTAGGGCGGCTATGGACGGCAAGTCAATCCGCCGCCGATTACTGGCGTAGAGTGGGTATTCCACAGCAGCCGGAAACTGACCCCTGCGCACTGATTCGCTAATCGCTCGCATCGAAAAAATCGTGAATACCCGATCCTGCCTTGGGAGTCTAATACGCGTTTATGTCCAGCCCCTGCCAGAAGACTCCGATGTTGTGTTGCTGCGCTTGTTGTTGTTGTCGCGGCCTGTCTTCGGGCGGGGAGGAAGAGCTGACTTAGAGATCTAGCACTTTAAAGTCGATTTCTAAAGGCCTACCGCCGGAAGCGCACACGGGCGGTAGGCCTTTTTGTTTTTGCTCGGTCGCAGGGGGGGAGTCTCGATGACACAGGCAGCGCAGGAAACCAAGGCCCAGCGGATAGAACGCCTCAAGCGGGAGAAAAACCCGCTGGAGAGCCTGGACGAGATCCGCAGCTTCGCGCGGGAAGGACGCGCTTCCATCCCGCCGGAATGGCTGGGGACCTACTTCCGCTGGTGGGGTGTGTACACGCAGGGCGATGGCGCCGGCGCCGTCGGCGGGAGCAATGGCGAAGGCAAGTCGACGCCTTACTTCATGGTGCGAATCCGCATCCCCAACGGATCTTGTCGTCGCAACAGTTGCGCACCATCTCCGAGCTTACCCGGGATTACGCGCGTGGCGTCGCCGACATTACCGTGCGCCAGAACATCCAGCTCCATTGGGTTGAGATCAAGGCGCTGCCGGAATTGCTGGAGCGCTTGTTTCGCTCCGGCCTGACCACCATGCAAGCCTGCGGCGACGTGACCCGCAACATCACCGGCTGTCCCCTGGCCGGAGTAGATGCCGATGAGATTTGCGACGCCTCGCCGCTGGTCCGCGAAGCCAACCGGCTCCTGGTGGACAACCCGGAGTTCTACAACCTGCCGCGCAAGTTCAAAATCTGCATCACCGGATGCCGCGTGTGGTGCTCATATCCCGAGATCAATGACATAGGCCTGACGGCTGTCCCACGCGCGCGAAACGGCAGGCCGGAGATTGGTTTTTCGCTTCGCGTTGGCGGCGGCTTGTCCACCGATCCCCACCTGGGTGTGCGGCTAAACGCATTCGTCCAATGGCAGCAGGTAGTCCCGGTGGTTCAGGGGATAACCGAAATGTTCCGCGAGGCCGGCGTGCTGCGCGAACACCGCGAGCGGGCTCGCCTCAAGTTTCTGTTCCTCCGGCACGGATGGACCTCGGAAACTTTTCAACGCGAACTTGAGCAGCGCATCGGATTCACGCTGGACCCGTCGGTCGCTGAAGAAACGCCGAACGATGTTTACCGCGACCACGTGGGCATCCATCCGCAAAAGCAGCCAGGCTACAGCTATGTTGGCGCGGCGGTGTTGCGCGGCCGCTTGACCGCCGGCCAGATGCATGCCGTGGCGGAACTGGCCGAGCAGTTCGCCGCGGGTCAACTGCGCACCACCAACATGCAAAACCTGCTGATCATTAATGTTCCCAACGCCCGTGCGAGCGAATTGGGAAGCGAGCTCAACGCGATCGGACTTCCGGTCAACGGCTCTCCTTTCTGGCGCGGCGCCATCGCCTGCACCGGCACCGAATTCTGCAAGATCGCGATCACGGAAACCAAGGGATTCGCGCGCTGGCTGGTGGAAGAGTTGGACGAGCGCCTGCCGGACTTCGATCAGCAATTGAAGCTGCACGTCACCGGCTGCCCCAACAGTTGCGGACAGCACTGGATCGCGGACATCGGCCTGGAGGGCAAGAAGATCAAGGTCAATGGCCGGCTGCAGGATGCGTACTACTTCTGCGTCGGAGGCGCGGTCGGCAAACATCAGGCCATCGCCCGGCTGACCGGATACCGCTGCCTGGCCAGCGACGTTCCGGACGCGATTGAGCGGTTGCTGCGCTCGTACCTGGAACTGCGCCTGCCCGGTGAGAACCTGCGCCGCTTCTTCGGCCGGCTCAGCGATGCGGAGCTTCGAGAATTCCTGGCTGGCCTTCCGATGCTGGCGGTGGAGCGCGACCTGCCCACCGCAACGCCATCGCGCGGGGTCGAGGGTTGATGATGCCAAACCTGTTCCCAATGTTCGTCAAGCTGGCAGGCCGCAAATGCCTGGTCGTGGGCGGCGGGCCGATCGCAGAAGGAAAGATAGAGGGATTGCTCGCGTCCGGCGCAACCGTGGTTGTCGTGGCGCCGGAGGTGACGCAGAAAATTGCGCGCTGGAACGATCAGGGCCGGCTCACCTGGCGCGCGCGCCACTTCCAGCCATCCGATCTGGAAGGCGCATTCCTGGTGGTCGCCGCGACGGGATTGCTTGCGGTGAGCGAGTCTGTGTTTCGCGAAGCAGAAGCTCGCGGGATTCTGTGCAACGCGGTCGATGAGCCCGAGCGCTGCCACTTTTATTATCCGGCCATCGTCCGCCGCGGCCCGTTGCAGATAGCGATCTCGACCGGCGGCCTGAGTCCGGCGCTCGCCAGCAGATTGCGTGCCGAGTTGGAGGCGCAGTTTGGCCCCGAGTACGAGCGCTGGCTGCAGAAGCTGGGCGCGATGCGGCGGGCTCCGTTCGCGCGAAGAATCGATCCGCGCCGGCGGACCCGCGTCTTGCAACTCCTTGCCAGCCGCAAATCGTTTGAGCGCTTTCTCCGCCTGGAAAGCCGCCATAGCGGAGGTTCTGCCTGATGGGAAAGGTCTACCTCATCGGCGCCGGGCCGGGCGATCCCGAGCTGCTTACGGTGAAAGCGGCGCGGATTCTTGCGTCCGCTGACATCGTGCTTCACGACGCGCTGGTTACGCCGGAGATACTCGAGCTGGCGTCGTCCAAGGCACGCGTCATCGACGTGGGCAAGCGCTGCGGACAAAAGCTGCTGACCCAGGACGAGATCAACGCGTTTCTCATTCACGCGTCCACCGTGGCCGGCATCGTCGTGCGCCTGAAGAGTGGCGACCCGCTGATCTTCGGACGCGCCGGCGAAGAGATCGAAGCGCTGCAACGCGCCGGGGTTGAGTTTGAGATCGTTCCCGGCATCACCTCGGCGCTGGCCGCGGCGGCGGCGGCGCGTGTGTCGCTCACCGACCGGCGATTCGCTTCGCAAGTGCTGTTCACCACCGCGCACCGCAAGGGCGGCGAAATGGCCCTCGATTGGATTAGCGCTAGCACGCCCCGTACTACCGTCGTGGTGTATATGCCCGGCGCTGCTTACGCCGGACTGGTGGACGCGCTCATTCAGGGCGGTCTCGATCCGCAGACTCCTTGCGTCGTCGTTTCTTGTGCAGCGCGAAAGTCTCAGCAGATGCTCTGGACCGATATTGCCGGCTTGCGGACCTTGAGTGGCATCGCGGCGCCGGCCCTGATCATCGTGGGCCGGGTTGCGCGCTCCGACGCGGAAACGATCACGGCCGACCTTTGGAAGCAGCTCAGAACCACCGCAGTACAGGACGAACAACATATCGCGTAACGATAAAGGAGAACGATCTGTGAGCGAAGCTGACGACAAGAAGAGTTCCGCCAACGGGAGACCTTTCAGGATTTCTCTTGACACTTGGGCGGTTGCGATCGCACTGGCGGCCGCGCTGCTGGTGCGAGCCGGCGTGCTGAAGCACATCCCGTGGTGAACCCTTTTTGATGTATATCTTTTAGACATTGTTAAACGTGGGACATGTTTGTCTAAGTGATTGAAGAATCGAGGAGAGACATGGCTGACTCTATCGCGCTGCCCCGGCTTCGGCCCCTCAGTCCGCGGCTTCACCTGTTCAAACTGATTCCCGGAATCGCGCTGCTGGCCGCGATCGGATATGCCGGCAAGCTGCTCGAACAAAACATTTCCCGCTATGCCAAGGCTCACCACGCCGTTATTCCGAACATCGAGTACGTGCTGTGGGCGATTGTGATCGGGCTTGCCATCTCGAACACGGTTAAAATTCCCGACGCGTTTCTGCCCGGCATTGCGACCTACGAATTCTGGCTGAAGGCCGGAATCGTGCTGCTGGGAGCGCGCTTCGTGCTCGGCGATGTGGTGAAACTGGGTTCGATCAGCCTGGTGCTGGTGGCGCTGGAGCTGGCGCTGGCGATCGCGCTGATGACCTGGCTGGGCCGCCTGTTCAAGTTGAAACCCAAGCTGAGTTCGCTGCTGGCGATCGGTTCCTCCATCTGCGGGGTATCGGCCATCATCGCGGCTAAAGGCGCGATCGATGCCGATGACGAAGACTCGTCTTTTGCCATCGCGGCCATCCTGGCGTTGGGCGCGATCGCGCTCTTTAGTTTTCCGCTGATCGGCCACTGGCTGGGAATGAGCGACCACGCCTACGGCATGTGGGCGGGCCTGGCCGTAGACAACACCGCCGAGGCCACCGCGGCCGGCGCGTTGTATTCCGACGCCGCAGGCAAGATCGCCGTCCTGGCCAAGACCACGCGCAACGCCATGATCGGATTTGTGGTGCTGGGATACGCGCTGCATTGGGCCGGCGCTGGACAGGCTAAGACCATCTCCAACAAAGCTTCGTTCCTGTGGCAGAAGTTTCCCAAGTTCGTGCTCGGCTTCCTGCTGATCTCCCTGCTGGCGACGGCGCACCTCTTCAACAAAGAACAGCTCACCAGCCTGGCGAATCTTTCGCGCTGGGCGTTTCTGCTCACCTTCGCGGGAGTGGGATTGCGAACCAACTTTCGCGAGATGACCAAGCAGGGACTCCGGCCGTTCATCGTCGGAGCTCTGGGTGAAGTGGCCATCGCCTCGCTGACACTTGCATTGGTTTTGGGAGCAAACCGGGTCTTTCGCTTATGACCCCCGATTGTGCGCCCTTTTTCAATTCTGGTTTTGCCGGCTGATAAGTGCCAGGGGTGGTCCTGGCCGAGATGGCCAGGCTCAGGCGTGCTTGCGTTCTATCAGTGGCTCAATCTCGTGATCGATTTCAAATCTCACCGGCGTGCCGCATGACTGGCAAGTCGTTTGGTGTAACCCGCCGTTCAAACTCATCGCTTCCAGTCTGTTGGGACGCAGGCATTTGGGACACGTGATTATTAGAAACCCCGCACTGTCTCTGGGCACGAAGAGTGGAGCGATGTCACTTTTCCTTTTCTCCGAGCGAAGGGGAGAAGCAGCCAAAAGGTTCCCGACTTGCAGGGAAAGCTCTTTGATAGTGTACTGGGCTTTCTGTAAGAAAGCGTCCGCCAAAAGTCCCATCGGCATTTCGCCCGTGCTGTAACCTCCGCTCATTGCTATCGTGGCGATGTGCGGAAATCGCTCCCGAACGACCGCCAGAAATTCGAATCCTGACATTCGAGGCATATTCAAATCGGAAATGATCAAATCAGGCAGGGACTTGCTGAGTGCGTGTAGGCCGTCCACCCCGTCCGCTGCCGTCAGAACCTCATAACCCTCGCCTTCCAAAATCTGCCCTGCGGTTTCGCGCATTGAAGGTTCGTCATCCACCACTAGGATGCGAAAGCGGAATTGAGCTACACCCTTGGCTTGGGTAAACAGTTTGCTCTCATACGAAGGCGCTGCCTGTTCGCCTGCAACAGTACGGTGTGACATTTCCTGAATGGCTGATTCCGGTGAGACCGATTTGTCCGAAATCTCTTTTTGATTGCCAAGCAATTGGACGCTCTCCCTCTACTAAAAGAAGTTCGAGAGAAGCGGATAATACCCGACGCGAACCGTGCGAAGCTGTTCAATATTGACCAGGTCTGCGGAGAGCGCTTTTGTTCATGCCGAAGAAGGCCGCGCGATTGAAGGATTGCTTTCGGAGACTGCTAGCTATGCCGAGGATCGTAAATGCCATCGTGCCGGCCTCCTTCATGGTGATTTCTCAGCGCGGGTTGGATTCCAGAGGCAGTCGTGCGATGCAAATTGGGAAAAACGGATTTCATCCGGTTGATCGGCAATCGGGTGCCGTCTCAAGACTTGGAGAGCGTGACGGCGGCCGGGTAACGGAAAGGCGGCAGCTTTTGCGTCTCAATGAGTTACAGTAAAGCCGATCAACTTATGAACCCAAAGACCATCAACGCCACTTCCCTTCCGAAGCAGGCTGAGACTGCCTCCCCGGTAACGCTCGCCCGCATTCAAGAGGCACGGGAGCGCATTCACCAGGCCATTGCCGTATCGCCGTGTTCGCATTCTCATGCGCTTTCACGGCTGGCGGGAAGTCCCGTGTTTCTTAAGCTGGAAAACCTGCAGCGGACGGGGGCGTTCAAGGAGCGCGGCGCCCTGAACAAGCTGCTGTGCCTGACTGTCGACGAAAGGAAGCGCGGCCTGGTCACGGCCTCTGCGGGCAATCATGCGCAGGCGGTTGCATATCACGCCTCCCGTCTCGGCATACGGGCCGAGATCTGGATGCCGCTCACCACCCCGCTGGTCAAGGTGTCATCCACCCAAAGCCATGGCGTCAAGGTGGTCCTCCACGGAACCGGCTTCGATGAGACTTACGAGGCGTCCCTGGAACGCTGCCGGGAACGGCAGGCTACGTTTATTCACCCTTTCGACGATGAGGACGTCATCGCGGGACAGGGAACCATCGCGCTGGAATTGCTGGAACAGATCCGGGACATCGAAGTCGTCGTGACTTCGGTCGGAGGCGGCGGACTCATCTCTGGCATAGCTGTGGCGCTTAAGGAACTCAAACCCGCGATCCGCGTCATCGGGGTGCAATCGTCGCTGATTCCTTCCATGGTCCGGGCGGCTCGCGAAGGACATCCGGTTACCTTGCCGGCGGTGTCCACGGTAGCTGACGGAATCGCAGTCCGGTCTGCGGGCGAAAAAACCTTGCCTCTGGTCAAGAAGTATGTGGATGACCTGGTGGTGGTAGATGACGAGGAAATTGCCGCGGCCATCCTGTTCCTTCTGGAGCGCGAGAAGACGATGGCCGAAGGCGCGGGCGCCTGCGGGGTGGCGGCGCTTCTCCACGGCAAGATTTCCCTGGGAGGAAAAACCGCGGCCATCGTGATTTCGGGAGGGAATCTCAACGTCACGCTGCTTTCACGCATCATCGAGCGCGGCCTGGTCAAGGACGGCCGGTTGGTTCGCCTGCGTATTCCGCTTCCCGATCACCCCGGAGCCTTGCATCGGCTGACCCAGGTGATTGCGGGACAGCGGATCAACATCGTGGAGACCGAGTATCACCGCACCTTCTATGGCGCGCGCTTGGGACACACGCTCATCGATCTCACCATGGAAGCTCGTGACCTCAACCACGCCAATGAACTGAGCGCGGCACTCACCGCCGCCGGATACAACTTCGAACGGATCACGTAAGGAGTCATACTGTGAAGATCGCCCGCGACATCACGGAATTGATCGGACACACCCCGTTGGTCCAACTGAACAAGGTCACCGCCGGCTGCCACGGCACGGTTGCCGCCAAGCTGGAGAGCTTTAATCCCTGCAACAGCGTTAAGGACCGCATCGGCGTCAGCATGATTGCGGCGGCCGAAGAGGCTGGCAAGATCCGTCCGGGAAAAACCGTGCTGATCGAACCCACCAGCGGCAACACCGGCATTGCCTTGGCGTTTGTGGCGGCGGTGAAAGGCTACAAGCTGATCCTGACCATGCCCGACACCATGAGCATGGAGCGCCGCATCCTGTTGCGGGCCTTCGGAGCGGAGCTTGTCCTCACCCCCGGCTCGAAAGGCATGAAGGGAGCCATGGCCAAGGCCGAGGAAATCCTGGCCCAGACTCCAGACGGCTTGATCCTGCAGCAGTTCGCCAATCCCGCTAATCCGAAGATTCACTTCGAAACCACCGGGCCCGAGATCTGGGCGGATACCGATGGCAAGGTCGATATCCTCGTCTCCGGGGTGGGAACGGGCGGCACGCTGACCGGCGTCACCGAATACATCCGGCCGAAGAAGCCGGCGTTCAAGGTGATTGCCGTCGAGCCCACCGAGAGTCCGGTGCTCGCCGGCGGACAGCCCGGCCCGCACAAGATTCAAGGCATCGGCGCCGGCTTTGTGCCGGAAGTGCTGCGCACGGACTTCATCGACGAGATCATCCAGGTTTCGAGCGAAGATGCTATTGTGATGGCTCGCCGCCTGGTCCAGGAAGAGGGCCTGCTGGTGGGCATCTCGTCCGGGGCTGCCGTGCAGGCCGCGGTAGCGGTGGCGCGCCGGCCGGAGAACGCCGGCAAGTTGATCGTGGTGGTGGTGCCCGATTTCGGAGAGCGCTACCTGAGCAGCGTCCTTTTCCAGGCTCTTCGGGAAGAAGCGCAGCTCATGGAAGCTGTGCTGATCTGAGCTTTTGAATTATGGCAGGCTTACTCAAGTCGGCTCGCGAATATGTGGCCTCGGTCTTTGACCGCGATCCCGCGGCCAAGTCGTGGGTCGAAGTTCTGCTCTGCTACCCGGGCCTGCACGCCTTGTGGGCGCATCGCATAAACCACTGGCTGTGGACGCACCACCTGCGCTTGCTGGCGCGCTTTTTCTCTCAGGGCTCGCGCCTGCTGACGGGGATCGAGATTCATCCCGGAGCTGAGATCGGCCGCCGTTTCTTCATCGATCACGGCATGGGCGTGGTCATCGGCGAGACCACCATCATCGGCGATGACGTGACCCTCTACCAGGGCGTGACCCTGGGCGGAACCGGCAAGGAAAAAGGCAAACGGCACCCAACCCTGCGCAACAACGTGGTGGTGGGCGGCGGATCCAAGATCCTGGGCAACGTCACTATCGGCGAAAACTGCCGCGTGGGCGCTGGATCGGTGGTGCTGAACGATGTCCCGGACAATTCCACCATCGTGGGCGTCCCCGGACACATCATCTTTCGCGACGGGAAGCGGGTGGTCATCACCGATCCGAAAGAAATCCGTGATCCGTTGTCGGATGCCCTGGCGGCGCTGGCGGAGCAGGTTCAGAAGCTGGAAGGTGCGGTCAAGGAAATATCCCGCGAGAGAGACGAGGCGCGAACGCCTCGATAGTTTGCGGTTAATTCAGTCGTCCCTACAGGACTCGCAAATTGTACGCGTCGGGCACCCGGCGATAAATCGCCGGGCTAAACTCACAACGTCGCTACGCGACTGATTCTGAGACCGCGAAGGTGCCGCCCTCCGGGCTCGCGCCTCCTTTCGATCCTTTTCCCAGCGCTGGCGCGCTGGGCTCAAACAAATGCCGCCCTTACGGGCTCAGGCCCTTGGAATGGCCTGGTGATCGTCCCGTCGCGGTAGAGAAACACGAATTTAGTTCGGCGAATAAAAAAGGCCTCCGCTCGGAGGCCTGCTGAAGAAATCCGATGGTTCGGTCTTACTGCGCGGCGCCGACGGTTTGCATGCCCGGCGTGCTGCTGGCGTGCGTGCTGGTTGCGGGCGAGAAGAAGTTGTGGTCGTAGAGGTTGCGGTACATGCGCCCGGCGATCTCCGCCGCTTTGGGACCGAAGGTAGGACGCCCGCCGTGCAGGAAGACCACCACCACGATGCGTCCGGAGTTGGTCTTGGCGTAGGAGGCGAACCAGCCGAAGCGGGTGCCGTCGTGCGAGCAGGTGCCGGTCTTGCCCAGCACCTGTTCCTCGCTGAAGTTGTAGCGCAGGCTGCGCGCGGTGCCGTACTCGACTGCTCCTGCCATGCCGTCGGCCATCGACGGGACCAGCGGGGCGATATCGAGCTGCCGCTTGACCTTGGGCACAAATCCCGCGACTTCTTCCGGCCGCGTGGGATGCTGCAAGTAGAAGAGCGTGCCGCCGTTGGCCATGGCCGCTACCAGCGCGCCCAGTTGCAACGGCGTCACGGAGATGCTTTCCCCGAACGAGCACATCTTGCCCACGCCGCCAGCCTTGGACGCCAGCTCCTGGCTGGGGAACACGCCCAGATGCTCGCCGCCGATGTTGTAACCGGCCAGCTCGCCCAGCCCGAACTCGTGCGCGTAGTAGCTGACCTTCTCGAAGCCGAGCCGGCGTCCCAGCGCTTCGAAATAGGCGTTGTTGGAGTGCGCCAGGGCACCGGTGAGGTTCATGCGCGAGCGGGCGCCGAGGGTGATCTCGGTATTCTTGTCGACGATGCGCTCGTTCAGAGCCGCCAGCGCTACCGTCAGCTTGATGGTCGAGCACGGCTGCGCTCCGCCGGAGAGCGCCAGCTTCTGGTTGACCATGCTCAGCACCCGGCCGCTCTCGGGATCGATGGCCAGCACGGTGCCGTTCATGTTGCCCAGGGCCTCGATGGCGGCGGCGCGGACCACCGGATCCTCGCCCGCGATCACGTCACCCTCGGTGATGTCGTCGGCGTACGAGCTGGTGTAGAAGCGCTCGTAGGAGCGGCGATGCCGGCGGACGGTGGTTCGGGTGGCGCGAGTATGCCGAAGGCGGGCAATCCGCTTCTGCGCGCGCGGGTTCTCAGTGATGCGTCCGGAAGAATTCTTGTTAGCGCGGGTCGAGCGCGTAGCGGCGCTCGCCGGCAGCAGAACAGCGATACATACGATTAGAACGAGATGAGCGACGAAGCGTGCTTTCAGCATGGTCCCTAATACCTGCATTCAAGATGTCGGTTACCACACGCCGGCTAACCTCGGGCCAGGCCGGAGCTGGATCCGCGGCACTCTCGGGGGAAGCTGCTCCGAATATTAAGAGAGATGCTCTCCCGATTGCAACGCAAAAACTGGAGTTTCCGCCTGCGAGGCCCCGCGAGTTAACCAAAAAGTAACTCGGTTACTAACTAGAGTCACCCATCCGCAGCATAAACGATGCCGGCGCTTTCCGGTGAGTTGCTACAGTCCAGAGGCTTTGGTAACCGATTCAGGAATGGTGCAGGCGGCTGTCCCGGCGCACGGACTCCGCCGCGCCCGAGGTGATGGAACGAGCGTGGGTGGCCATGGCGTCGGGGTGAATTCTCGGGTCGCCGCCGCAGCGGGCTTCCAGCCAGGTCAAGACTCGCGAACTGGCCGAGACCAGCGGCGAGGGCGGCACCACGGCGAACATCTCAGGACGGTCGGCGGCCGCGACCGCGATCCCATTTTCCGCCATCTGCGTGCCCGGTGTTCCCCGGGGATGGGCGAGGAATACGCACAGGTAGACGACCCAGAACACGAACGGCACCGCCAGGGCGATGGGCAAAGCCCAGCGCGAAGCAGGCAGATGGCCCGCGAAGACCAAGAAGGTGCCGAAGAACATCACAGTGGCCAGCAACACCAGTGTGGTATCGACCAGGGCCGAAAACAGACGCTGCGCCACCGTGGCCGTGAATGCCGGGGGCAGCGCGACCGGCGGGCTGGGTTCGATCACAAACGTCCGAAACGGAACCGGCGCCGGAGCTGGAGCCGGCGCCCGCTCCTCGGGCTTGGCCGCAGGTTGCAGGCTGGAACCATTGATCCGCACCCAGTCCCACAAACGCTGCTGTTCCTCCTGCGATAGATCGAGAAAGCGCAGCCCCGCGCGGCCGGAGGAATCGGCCCACATGATTTCGGAGGTGAGGCTCATGGTCTCGGACGTACCGGGAAGATCGAAGCGCAGGCGCAGTGGTCCTTCGGCGTGCACCGGCTGCAAGGCCTGGATGGCCATGCCGCGCTCGCTGATGTCGAGAATGATGGCCGGATCAAGCCCGCCCTCGAAGTTGACATAGGCCAAGGTCGGCACCAGCAAGCGCGCCGGACGATGCGTCATGCGCTCCACCAGAGCGGTAGCTTCGGCCAGGCTGCAGGAGGCGGCAGCGGCGCTGACCGGCTTGATCAGGACAAAATTGGCGCCCATGTCATACGCCGCCTGGATGCTGGCCAGCCCCTTGACCATGGCCAGCGCCACGCAACTGCCGGCGTAGTTCTGCCGCATCAGCTTGAGCAGCTCGCTGGCGTGTTCGACGTTGTAGTCCACCACCACGGCCGAGGTTGCGCCCTCTGCCAGCCGCTCCACCGCGGGCTGCAGCTCGGCGCACACCTCGCTCTCGACGTCCAGCTCATGCATCACGCTCTGCAGGACGGACACCGCATCCGCATCGCGGCTGACCAGCAAGGCTTGCATACTCATCCCCATGCGAGCTTAGGCGTGAACCCCGCCGCCGCCAATTGGCGGGGATGGTTCAAGGGCGAAGGCTCTGGCTCAGGGAATGGCTCGAGAAGGGTCAGCGCTAAGTTACTGCAGCTTCGCGTACTCCGCCTTGGCCTGCTGCAGGATAGGCAGATCAGGGTCAGCATCTTTCCAGGAGGCGAGGACGTCCTGGTAGGCGAGCTTGGCCTTGGCGCTGTCGCCCTGCTGGGCATAGGCGCGGGCGACGCCAAGCTGGGCGAGGGGGAAGGATTCCGTGAAACGCGGCCAATCACGGCGCGCCAGGATCCGTTGGAATTCCTGCGCGGCGTCAGCGGGACGCTTTGCGGCAAGATATGCCTGGCCACGCTCGAGTTGAATTCCTTCCTCCAGCCGGTCGTAAGCCGCAGCGCTCTTCAGACTCTCCACTGCAGCGGCGCCGTCCCCGTGGCGGATTTCGGCAAAAGCTTTAACCTGGGGAATCCAAACCGCCTGGACGCGGGTGTCGAGCGGGCGATCTTTGCCGACCTCTGCCGCCGTAGCGAAGGCCTTTCTCTCATCGCCACAGAGAGCAAAGACGCGTGCGGCCGCGAGCATCTGGTCCGGGCTGCGGGAAACTGACAGACCCTTCTCAGCAATCTGAACGGACTGCGTCGAGCGGCCAAACAGACAATCAACACCGGCCTCATCAATCCAGGCGTCGCCGACCAGTTCCTGATATTTGTGCTGCTCCGCCAACTCGCGGGCCTTGGCCAGGAGCTCGTTGCCCTCGTGCAGCTTGCCTTGCGAGTAGGAAAGATGTGCGCGGCGGCGCAAAAAGAACATTTGCCAGCCCGGGTCGTCTCCTGCCAGAGCCTCTTCGCGGGCGGTAGAAGCGGAATCGCCCTCCACGAACGCCAATTGCGAGAGCACTCCGTGCAAACCGGCGCCACCCAGCTTGCGTTGCGCTGCCTGCTCCAGGATTGCCTTGGCTTCATCGAAGCGGCCGAGCGTCATGTAATCCCACGCCTGGTTGGTGTAGGCGATAGACAGATCAGGGTTGAGGCGGGCAGCCTCCTTGAGGTTTTCCAAGTCCTTCTCCGGCTGGCCAATGCCGTTATAAACTACGCCCGCATTGACGTAGGCAGTGGCGTCGCGCGGATAACTCTGCTTGTAGAGTTCGTAGGTTTCGATCGCCTTATCAACCTGTCCGGTCCGAGCGTAGTACAGAGAAGCGATGTACAGCTTTTCGCGCTCACTGGCACGGTCGCGGAGGTCGAAAGCTTTCTTCATCAGTTCTTCCCCGCGCGCGTCCTGCCCGCTGTTGCCATAAACCACGCCCAGCTTGGTATAAGCAACGGCGAAATTGGGGTCGAGTTCGATGGCCCGTTCGTAAAAAGGAATGGACGGCAGATCTTCCTCGTTGCCATGTAGCTGCTCGCCGAGCGTAAACGCCTTGAGCGCCTCCAGCGAGCTGGTGGTCACCTGCTCCAGCGGCTTGTCGAACTTCTGCACGGAGGCTAGCGACTCGCCTAACTTCTCCCGCAAGTTAGATGCTGCCTTGCCCAGGGCGTCCAATACCGCTTCTTTGCTGGCGGCGCGTTGCTGGACCTGGGTCAGCGTATCGCCGCTGGAGGCGTTCACGGCGCTCACCGTGATCAGGTACTCGCTGCCGAAGCTCGCGATCGATCCCGTGAGCATGGCCTTAATGCCATCGCGCTGAGCGATTTCGCGGGCCACGTCGCTGGTGAGGCGCTCGTCGGCGGGACGGCCCATCAGCTTCAGCGTCTGCTTGATCTTCTGATCGGAGACCACGTTCAGAAACGGTGACTGCTGAAGATCGACGGCCAGAGCGGTTTTCAGGCTGCCGTCGAAGACAGTATCGCCCGTGGTGTTGGCAAAGTCGGCGATGAGGATGGAGTCTTTTTCTGTGAGCGCAGGCGCGCGTCGTGAGCGCCAGAATAGCCCACCAGCAACGAGCACAGCCAGCAGTGCCACTGCGGCGATTATGATTTTCGTGCGTCCTCCGGCGGGCGCAGGAGCAACCTGAGGCGCGGACGGCGCGGCGACGGACGAGGCGGAAGCGGACGGAGCGGAAGTGGACAAAACCGCAGCGGACGACGCGGCAGCGGTCACGCCGCTCGCAGCCTTTACCCCGGAGCCGCTGGCGGGTGCCGCAACGGCCGGCGCCGGCACGTCTTCGACCGCGGCCATCACGCTCCGCGATGAGTCGGTGTCGCGCTTCACCCGTTTGAGTTCAGCTCGCAATTCCGAGGCGTGCTGGTAGCGCAAATCACGGTCCTTCTCCAGCGTGCGGTTGATGATGCGTTCAAGCTCCTGCGGCAAGTCGGGGTTCAGGCGGACGGGCAATACCGGCGAGCGGCGCAAAATGGCATCGAAGATCGCCGCCGAAGTGTCGCCTCGGAACGGCAGAATGCCGGTCGCCATCTCGTACAAGACCACCCCGAAGGAGAACAGATCGCTGCGGGCATCCAACTCTTTACCGAGCGCTTGCTCGGGGGACATGTAAGCGACGGTGCCGAGGGTGCTGCCAGGACTGGTCAGGTGCTCAGCGCTTGCCGCTGTGGCATCGGCAGCCACGGCTTGCGCCTTCGCTCCGACCACTTTGGCCAGGCCAAAGTCCAGCACCTTCACCTGCTCACGTTTGGTGATGAAGATGTTCGCCGGCTTGATGTCGCGATGGATGATCCCCTGGCTGTGGGCTGCATCGAGCGCGTCGGCGACCTGAATGGCGATATCGAGCAGGGTCTCGCTGTCCAGCGGGCGGCCGGTGATGCGGTGCTTCAGCGTGCTGCCATCCAGGAACTCCATGGCAATGAATGGCTGTCCCTGGGATTGGCCGATCTCATAGATGGTGCAGATGTTCGGATGATTGAGCGCCGATGCAGCGCGGGCCTCGCGGCGGAAGCGCTCCAGTGTCTGCGCATCCTGGGCTACGTCCGGAGGGAGGAACTTGAGGGCAACGAAACGGCCGAGTTCAGTGTCTTCCGCCTTGTAGACGACACCCATGCCGCCGCCGCCCAGCTTCTCAATGATGCGGTAATGCGAGATGGTTTGGCCGATCATGAATGCAGCGGGAAACGAGAGCGCTCATGGTAGGGCGTTAGCGCATGGCAAGTCAATGAGTGCAGGACGGGCGTGAGAACGACGGGTGGCGCACCCAGGCCACATACCACAAAATGGAACCTCAGGGTGCCCTACCCTTGGCCGGTTTTGCCAAGGGTGGGGCTTTTGGTTCCCGGGACCTCATTCTGACAACGGGATGGCACCCCGCTCACGACGCGCTTGCCGTTCCTACTGAATCTCTCCCCGCTTACGTATAAACGCGGGCACGTCGAGGTCCTCATCCTCGAGCGGCGGCGGCATCTCCGGCAGCATGCTCAGGGCATCGCGCTCGGCCGCGGCCACGGCTGCCGCGCGGTCTTGCGCGACGGTGGCGACGGTCACGCTGGGCGGAGGCGTTGGCGTGGACGGCACGAAGCCGCGCGTGCTGGAGATGGCTGCCGTATCCTTGGTGCGATCGCGGCGTTGGGGATTGTCGGTCTTGAAGCCGGTGGCGATGACCGTGATCTTGACCTCGTCCTTCATGGTCTCGTCCATCACCGCGCCGAAGATAATGTTGGCGTCCTCATGAGCGGCGCTCTGGATGATGGTGGAAGCCTCGTTCACCTCGGCCAGCTTCAGCGAGCTCGAGCCGGTGATGTTGATGAGGATGCCGCGCGCGCCGTCGATGGCGCCGGCTTCGAGCAGGGGCGAAGCGATGGCCTTCTGCGCCGCTTCCATGGCGCGGCGCTCGCCCTTGGCGGTGGCCGTGCCCATCACGGCGTAGCCCATCCCGGCCATGATCGCCTTCACGTCGGCGAAATCGCGGTTGATGATGCCGGGGATGATGATGATGTCGGAGATGCCCTGCACCGCCTGGCGCAGGATGTCGTCGGCCACGCGGAACGATTCGAAGAACCCCGCGTTCTGCGCCACTGCCAGCAGCTTCTCGTTGGGGATGACGATGGTGGTATCCACGGAATCGATCAGCTCGGAGAGACCGCGCTCCGCCTGCTGCATGCGCCGCTTGCCTTCGAAGGCGAACGGCTTGGTGACGACGGCCACCGTGAGCGCACCCATCTCGCTGGCCAGCGAAGCGATGATCGGCGCCGCGCCGGTGCCGGTGCCGCCGCCCAGCCCGGCGGTGACGAACACCATGTCCGCGCCTTCGAGGGCCTCGATGACTTTGTCGGCATCTTCGAGCGCGCCCTTGCGCCCGACCTCGGGATTGGCGCCCGCGCCCAGGCCGTTGGTCAGCTTGACGCCGAGCTGGATCTTCACCGGAGCGCGCGCCATCTGCAGCGCCTGCAGGTCGGTGTTGGCGACCACGAACTGCACGCCCTCGACCTTGGCGTCGATCATGCGGTTGACGGCGTTGCTGCCGCCACCACCCACGCCGAATACCTTGATCTTGGCCTGATTGCGCGCGTCGTCGTGGAACTGAATGCGGATATCTTTCTTTTCGGTCTTCTCACCCATAGTTTTCACTCTCCGGCTAATGTGCTCCGCTTCATCGCTGGTCACTAGTAGCGGGATTGGTTCCCGGCCATCCGGTTTTCTTCGCGAACAACGCACGCAGCCGGGCGGTGAAGCCCTGCTCTTGCGCGCTGCGGGCCAGGCGCATGCGGTTGCCGTAAAAGATCATGCCGATCACGGCCGCGAATTCCGGCGCGGCCAACTCGGCGGGCATTTTGTCGACCGGGGCCGGCAGAGGCAGCCGCACCGGCCGCCGCAGGATCTGCTCGGCGGTTTCAGCGATGGCGTTCAGCCGCGCGCCGCCGCCGGTCAGCGCGATGCCGGCGCCGCACAGGTCCAGCACGCCGGCGTGGCGCAGGTTGTCGCGCACGTGTTCGAACAGCTCCTGCGTACGCGCCTGCAAAACCTCACACAGGAAGCGCTGCGGCATCAGCCGCGAGGGATGGTCGCCGACAGACGGCACTTCGATTTCGTTGGTCTCGGGAATCTTCGTGACCACCGCGCAGCCGAAAGACTTCTTGATCTTCTCGGCGTCGGCGATAGGCGTGCGCAGGCCGACGGCAACGTCGTTGGTGAAGTGATCTCCGCCGATCGGCACCACACCGGTGTGCGCCACCGCGCCCTCGTAGTACACCACCAGGTCGGTGGTACCGGCGCCGATGTCGGCGAGGCAGATGCCCAGCTCGCGCTCGTCCGGGCGCAGGATGGCGTCAGCCGCGGCCAGCGGCTCGTAGATGGTGTCGTCCACGTGAATGCCAGCACGGTTCAGCGCCGTCACCACGGTCTGGGCCGCGGTCGCCGACGTGGTCACCACGTGCACCTGCGCTTCCAGGCGCATCCCCACCATGCCTTCGGGATCGCGGATGCCGTCCTGCCCGTCGAGGATGAACTGCTGCGGCAGCAGGTGGAGAGTCTGGCGATCCTCGGGCAAATTGAAAGCGCGGGCGCGTTCCACTGCCGCGCGAATCTCGTCGCGGCCGATTTCGCGCGGACGTGAGCCCAGGCTGATGTCGGCGCGGCTGTTGATCCCGCGCACGTGCGGACCAGCCACGCCCACCAGCGCCCGCTCCACCGGCGCGCCGACCATCTGCTCAGCCTGCTCGACCGCGCGCTGCACGCTGGCGGCCGCTTTGTCGAGGTCAACGATCACGCCTTTGCGGGAGCCGCGCGCATCGCTGATCCCGTGTCCGCAGTAGCGCAGGCCGGTCTCGGTCAGCTCCGCCACCAGAGCGCAGGTTTTCGCGCTGCCGATATCGATCGCCGTAAGAAAGTTCTGCTCGAATCTCGCCATGGCCCTATTGCGTCCCTGTTTTCGCCGTCCGCGGTGAAGGCTTGCGGGCGGATTTCTTGACCTGCGCTGTCGCTACTGGCTTAGCCGCTGCCATCGGCTTAGCCGCCACTGCCGGCTTGGCTACGGCCTTGTGCGGAGCCGCCGGCGCCGGATGCGTGCTGGCGGCGTGCAGACTGGAATCCGGATTGACAATGATCTGGCGTTCGTAGCGCAGGTCCACCGAATCCACCTTCTGGAATTGCTGCCGCCACTCCTGGAGATGCGCGAGATAGGTTTTGTAGCGGCGAAGGAAATCGGAGCTCCCCAGATGAATCAGGACCGCGCCTCCGGGGTCGGCGGCAACCACCTTCGCGTCCTCGGGATCGGAGAGGTCCACCTCGCTGAGGTCTTGCGAATAGTGCGCGCCTTCGGAGTCGAGCTCACGCATGAGCGCGCTGTAGATCTGCATGCGGGCGGCGCGCGTGGAGAGCGGTTCGGAGTCGCTCATCCCCTTGATCACCGGGAACGAATATTTTCGCGAGCGCGGCAGCTCCATCACCACGCCGTTGCGGTCGATGAGCGAGATGCGCGAGCCCATGCGCACGAAGGCCACCGGCGTGCGCTCGGTCAGATCCACCCGCAGGCGGTCGGGAAGAAGACGAATCACTGTCGCCGATTCCACCCAGGGGATGGCCTCCAGTTGCCGGCGGCGCTGGTCCAGCGGGACAAAGAAAATGTTGTGGCCGAGATCGGGTGCGAACGCTTCCATCACCTGCCGCCGGGAGACGGTCTGCGTGCCGGCGATCTCAACGCTACTGCCGGAGCGGAGACGGAAGCGCCAGGAGTGCTCCCCGTAGCCGTAGATCGCCGAGGCGCACACTGCCAGCGCGGCGGCGGCGGCAAGCGCCCCCAGAACTACTTTCAGACGATTGGCAGTTTTCTTGGCCAGCGGGCCACGCCGCACCGGCACCCGCTTCTGGGCGCGTAAGAACGGGGATTCCTCCTCGGGATCGAGGTCGAGGACGCGTGGAGAATCATCTTCGACAGGCTCGCGTGCCACAGCGGTGCGTGGCCGGAACAGCGTCTCGTCCTCTCGCGTGACGTTTGCGCGCGACATCAGGCCGTTTTTTCGGAAGCGATCGCCAAAAAGGCACTATAGCGTCTTTTTCCGAAATTGCAGATGTGGAGTTGGGTACGCGCGCGACTTTTCTGTGAAAAAAATCCGGCGGGGCCTTGGCTTGATGGGTAACGAACTTGCCCCCTCAATCAAATGTCATTCTTCCGTCGAGCAAAGCGAGACGGGAGAATCTGACGATGTTGTCGATGCAACCTGATCGGGCGGTGCAGGCATTCTCGCCAGATCCTCCGCTCGCCTTCGTCTCGCGAAGGATGACACCTTCAATCGTGCCCGGGGACTTCACGGAGTGGCGACGGCGGCGGAAATGTTACAGGCGTTGAGCGTGTTCGGGCGGGACGGCAATGATTCGCGGCCAGCCAGCGCGCGGTCGAGCAACTCCAGGCCGGAACCGGCGTCACCCATCGCCAGCTTGTACTCCGCCAGCAGGTAGAGCGCGGTGGGGTTTTGGACCGTGACTCGCGGCGCGCCCTTCAGCTCGGAAACCGTCAGCAGCCCCGCCATCAGCACCAGCAGCAATCCGGTCCGCCATGTTTTGCGCGATTTCATTGTGTTCCCCACTTGCCTAATCAGACGTGGCAGCGGCGATTTTGTTAGGTGGGGCAGGAAAAATTTCGGGAACCCGATCACGGCCTGGATTTCGCGTCGCTGGTCGGCTGCTCTGGCTGCTGACGAGCCGTTTTTCTCAGCCCAGCGGCAGCAATCGCTCGGCTGCGATCCCGCAGCTTTTCCAGAATTTTCAGCTTTTCAGAAAACGGAAGCAACGTCAGCCGCCGGCGCCTCTCCTTGTCGTCCATGGCTACTTCTCCAGTAACGTGGAGTCGAGTCCCCTGATGAATGACAATGATGCCGGAACCATCCTGGTAAACCCCATCCCTTGTGGCCGCGCTGATCGGAACGTCAAGTTCTCAGGTACGCAGCCATCGGCTGCAGGTCGCCAACAATTTCCACCACAACCTCAAAAATTCCTATTGACACGGCATAACTTAGGTGTAGGATGTGGAACAAAGTGGTTGAAAGTGGTGGCAATGGGAGCGATAGTGGAGCGCGGTGACTGGGAGTGGGATGACTAACCGACCCCCAAGAAACGACGCCAACGAACCCGCAATCAGCCCGCTTTTGACCGTTTTTGCCTCCCTGGCAGCCCATAGCAGTTTAGGGAGCCGGGGAGAAGTTGGGAAGTATGTTTCGCGGCAACCATCCAGCCCGCGTGGACGAAAAGGGACGGCTCAAGGTCCCGGCGGAATTCAAGCGCGTGGTGGACGAGAAGTATTCGGGCGCTCAGTACTACATCACCAGCCTGGATGGCAAGCGCGCGCAGATTTATCCGTTCGAGGAATGGCAGCGCATCGAGGAAAAGCTGGCGCGCCTCTCGACCTTCAACCCGACCAAGAAAAAGTTTTTGGACCGCACCAATTATTACGGCCAGGTGGTGGAGATGGACAACCAGGGCCGGCTGCTGGTGCCCTCGCTGCTGCGGGACGCAGCGCAACTGAAGGGCGAAGTAGCCGTGGTGGGGATGCTGACCTACCTGGAAGTCCGCAACCTGGAGGCCTACCGCAAGGAGATCGAAGAGAACGCATTCACGGCTGAGGATGAGGCGACTCTCGACGGGTTGGGCATATAGCGGTGGACGAGGAGTTTGGGGAGTCAGACGCCCCCAAGCGGGGCGGGCGTGGTGGCAAGGCGGAAGTTGGCCACGTCGCAGTTCTTTTACAAGAAGCGATCGACTTTTTAGCCATCCGGCGCGGTGGAACCTGTATCGACGCGACCCTCGGCTGGGCCGGGCACAGTTACGAAATCGCAAGACGCCTCGGCGCACCGGGTCGTTTGATTGGCCTCGATAAGGATCCCGCAGCGCTGGAGATCGCGCGCCGGCATCTGGACCGGCCGCCCGCGGAACTCGCGGACGACTGGCCGCAGATCGAGCTGGTGAATGAGAGCTTTCGAGAGATTGGCAAGCGCGTCGCGCCGCAATCGGCCGACGGCCTGCTGGCCGATCTGGGGCTCAGCTCAATGCAGCTAGAAGATGCCGCGCGAGGATTCAGTTTCCAGGCGGAAGGACCGCTCGATATGCGCATGGACCCGCGCAGCGAGCGTACCGCCGATCAAGTGGTAAATCACCTCGACGAGCGAACACTCGCCGATGTGATTTACGAATTCGGTGAGGAAAGGAGGTCGCGGAGAATCGCCAGAGCCATTGTCCGGTCGCGGCCGATACGCACGACCAAGCATCTTTCCGATGTTATATCGGCCGCGAGCCGGTCAATGAAACACGGCTCTGAGCGCATCCATCCGGCGACCCGCACTTTCCAAGCAATCCGAATCTTCGTAAACCGCGAACTGGAAGACCTGGAGGCGCTGCTTGCTAGCGCGCCCCAGGTGCTGAAGCCGGGGGGAAGGCTGGTGATCATCAGCTTCCACTCCCTGGAAGACCGGAGAGTGAAGGACGCTCTCCGCGAAGGAGAGCGCAGCGGCCTCTACCGTGTATTGACGAAGAAGCCGGTGACCGCTAGCGCAGACGAGGTCGGTCGCAATGCAAGATCCCGCAGCGCGAAGTTGCGCGCGGCGGAAAGAGTTTAGCCGGCGAATGTCGGCACCAGGTTTCGGGACGGCGGTTGCCTCCACAAAAACGGGCAAAACGCGGTTCCACAGACAGACCCTTCCTAGGAGCGGCGCTGTCCCGAAAGACTTCTCAGGGGCTGGGTAGGCAAACACGGAGGTGGACGATGTACACAGGAACGATGATTGAGCAACTGATCGCGACGGTTGAGCGCGCAGAGTCCTGGGCGGCAACCGAGCCGGCGGAGAGCCTGCAGGAAGATGACCTCAACCTGCCGGTGGCTTACCTGCTCGAGCCCTCTTACGGCGAACAACTGATGGAAGTGGCATAGGAGCATTCCATGGGCACCCTGGCGGCACCTGCACCAGTACGACGGCAGTCTCGCGGCACGACGCCGGAGATCTACTTCGCCAAGCGCATCGACAACTCGCGCCTGGTGAAGGTGAGCGATCCCAAACACAACCGCGAAATGGCTATGTTCTTCGGCACTACCGTGCTGCTGTTCCTGCTGGTGATGGTGTACGCCTGGCAGCACTTCAGCGCTATCGAGTGCGGCTACCGGGTGGAGCAGTTGCGGGCGCAGCGCGACGGACTGCTGGAGATGAACCGGGCGCTGCACCTGGAAGAGGCGTCATTGCGCGACCCGCACCGCATCGACATGCTGGCCCGCCAGATGGGACTGGCCGCTCCCCAGGCAGGACAGGTAGTGCGCCTCGACGCTGGCAGCGACAGCATCGATCCGGGAGCTCCGGTGATGGCGCGCGTCTCCGACGCGGTGCGCAACCTGGCTGTGGCTTCGCCGCAATAATCACTTCTAGTGTGGATCATTCACGACGTTCCGACGGGTCCGGGTGGAGCAGGGCTTCAGCCCTGCATAATGGCCGGCAAATGATTTCGGCTTTAGCCGCTGAGGGACATGTACTCTGTACAACCCTCGTCACAGCCTCAGAGGCTAAAGCCCAACTCAAACGGAGCGCCGTAAATGCAGGCCTAAAGGCCTGCTCCACCCGGTAATGAATTATCCACGCTAGCTGCACCACCCTTCTTGGAGCAAAGCGTGGGCGGAGCATCTGAGTAACCGGAAATGTCAGCCTTCACTCGCCTGCGCGCATTCCTCGCAAAAATTTCCTGCAACAAAACATCCTGGGATAGCACACGCCGGCTCTACGCGCTAATCGCAATCCTCGCGGTATGGACCGGCGCCATCGGCCTGCGCCTGGTGGACCTGCAAGTGGTCCGCTACGGCGACTTCACGCAACGGGCACAGCGCCAGCAGCAGCGCACCATCGAGGTTTCGCCGCGGCGGGGCGTTATCTATGACCGCAAGGGCCGCGAGCTGGCGATGTCGGTGATGGTGGACTCCATCTTCGCGGTGCCGGCGGAGGTCCCCGACCAGGCCGGCACGGCGGCTCTGCTGGGGCGCATCCTTAACGTGGATTCCCGCGAAATCCTGGCGCGCATGAGAGCCTCGCATGCCTTCTGCTGGGTGGCCCGCAAAGTGGATGCCGACCTGGCAGCGCGCGTACGGGCGCTGAATCTGAAGGGCATTTACTCCCAGAAGGAGCCCAAGCGCTTTTATCCCAAGCGCGAGCTGGCGGCGCAGGCGCTGGGCTATGTGGGCATGGATGACGAGGGTCTGGGCGGCATCGAACGCGAGTACGACGAGCACCTGCGCGGCATGCCCGGCAAGATGCTCATCAGCATGGACGCGCGCCGGCACTGGTTCGGGCGGGTGGAGCGCCAGCCCGATCCCGGCCAGAACGTAGTGCTCACCCTGGATCAGAACATCCAGTACATCGCGGAGCGCGAGTTGCAGACCGCCATGGAGCAGACCAAGGCAATCGCGGGCACCATCATCGTTACCAATCCGCACACCGGCGAGGTGCTGGCGCTGGCCAATCGCCCTACATTCAATCCCAACACCTTTAATAAAGTTCCCACGGCATTCCTGAAGAACCACGCGGTGAGCGACGTCTATGAGCCGGGCTCAACCTTTAAGATGGTGACCGTGGCCGCCGCGCTGGAAGAGAAGCTCACGCGGCCGGACGAGCTCGTCGATTGCCAGATGGGCGCCATCGTGGTTGGGGGCATGCGCATCCGCGACCACGAGAAGTTCGGCCTCATCCCGGTTACCGACATCATCGCCCACTCCAGCGACGTGGGCGCCATCAAGCTCGGCCTGCGGCTGGGCGAAGAGCGCTTCGACCACTACATCCGAGCCTTCGGCGTGGGGGCGCAGACCGGCATCGAACTGCCGGGCGAGACGCGCGGGCTGGCCAAGCCGGTGAGCCGCTGGTCGAAGGTCTCGATCGGCGCCATCTCGATGGGGCAGGAGATCGGAATATCGGCAATCCAACTGGCCGGAATGGTCTCGACCATCGCCAACGACGGCGTCTGGCAAGCGCCGCACATCGTGGCCGCGCCGCAGGGAGGGCTGAGGGAAGTTGCCGATCATCCCGACAGCGCCCCGCCGGCGGAACAGAGGCGGGTGATCTCCAACCTCACCGCGGCACAGATGAAGATGATGCTGCAGCAGGTGGTGCTGCGCGGCACCGGCCGCAAAGCGCAACTGGATGGCTTCAGCGCCGCCGGCAAGACCGGCACGGCGCAGAAGGTCGATCCTTCGACCGGCGCTTATTCGCGCTCAAAGTACGTGGCTTCCTTCGCCGGGTTTGCGCCTATCAACAATCCCGCGCTGACCGTGGTGGTGATCCTCGATTCCGCGGTGGGCTTGCACCAGGGCGGCCAGGTCTGCGCGCCGGTCTTCCAGCGCGTCATGCAGCAGACGCTCGAATATTTGAACGTGCCGCATGACACCGACGTCAAAGCGCCGCGCGCGCTCGCAGCGAAACTCCGGGACGCTGACTTGGACGAGGGTTCTCCCGACCGGCTAGCCGGTGGCCTGGAGATGGCTGTGGCCGACATGCCGGCCGCGCAACCGGCCGCCGCTTCGGCTCCGACGGCAGCGCCGGCGGCAACCGCGCCGGCATCGGGGACGGTGGTGATGGATGTCGAGACCGGCGGCTTGGTGGTTCCGTCGCTGATCGGGAAACCCGTGCGCGCCGCCGTGGAGATGGCGCAGGAAATCGGCTTTGAGATCGACGTGATCGGCGAAGGCGTGGCCCAAGAGCAGGCCCCAGCGCCGGGCTCGCACATTGCTCCCGGCGGGCGCGTCGCGGTGCGGTTTAAGCCGTGACCGCCCCCTCCACGATAATGTCATCCTTCGCGAGGTGAAGCCGAGCGGAGGATACTGAGAAAGACGCTGGCGTCACGGTTGGAGCTGGCGTCAACTTCATCGCCAGATTCTCCCGTCTCGCCTTGCTCGCCGGAAGAATGACAAGCTTGGGGAATGCGGCAGATCAGACAGAGCTGCGGAACCAATCGTTATAATAATGGCAGCAATGACCTTCCTTCATCTCCTGGACGGGGCTGAAGTCCTGCTTCAGAGCGGCAACGCCGAGATTTCCGGCGTGGAGTACGACTCGCGCCGGGTGAAGCCGGGCGACTGCTTCGTCGCCATGCGCGGCGAGACCAGCGACGGCAACCGCTACATCGATGCCGCCATCGCCAGCGGCGCGGCGGCGGTGGTCACCGATTCCGCCCAGGAAAAACCGCGCCCAGCCGTGGCTTGGGCGCAGGTGCCGCACGGACGGCGCGCGCTGGCTCGCATCAGCGCCAATTTCTATCGCCGACCGGCGGAGAAGCTGCGCATCACCGGCATCACCGGAACCAATGGCAAGACCACGACCAGCTTCCTGATCGAATCCATTCTGCAAGCTGCCGGCCGTGAGAGCGCGCTGATCGGGACGGTCGAGTACCACGTCGCCGGCAAAGTCCTGCCCGCGCCGCACACCACGCCGGAGGCTCTGGAACTCGCGCAACTGTTCTCCCAGGCGCTGGGAGCGGGCGCCACCGAGGCGGTGATGGAGGTTTCGTCCCATGCCCTGGAGCAGCAGCGCGTTTACGGAATCCCGTTCGACGTGGCGGTGTTCAACAACCTCACGCGCGACCACCTCGACTACCACCAGACTATGGAGCGCTACTTCGATTCCAAGTGCATCCTGTTTCGCGGGTGCGGCACCGAACCGCCGCGGGTGGCAGTTCTCAACATCGAGGATGAGTACGGCGCGAAGCTGGCGCAAGCCAGCAAGTCGGAGCTGCGCCTCACCTACGGCATCGCCGGCGGCGATTTCCGGGCGGACAAGATCGACACCGGGCGCAACGGCACGCGCTTCGATATCGTCATGCCGGCGGGCACGATCCCAATCTGGTCGCCGCTGGTGGGACGGGTGAACGTGTACAACATTCTGGCGGCGGCCGCGGCGGCTTATGGGCGCGATTGCTCCACGCAGGCCATCGAAAAGGGCGTGGCCGCGCTCACCAGCGTGCCCGGGCGCTTTGAGCGCGTGGAGTGCGGCCAGGGCTTTTACGTGGTCGTGGATTACGCCCACACCGACGACGCGTTGCGCAACCTGATGGCGCTGGCGCGCGCTCTGGTTAGCAAGGATCGCGGACGGGTGATCACGGTTTTCGGCTGCGGCGGCGATCGCGACCGCAGCAAGCGCCCGCTGATGGGCGAAGCCGCCGGCCGGGGCAGCGATTTTGTGGTCGTCACCTCCGACAATCCCCGCAGCGAAGATCCGCTGGCCATCATCAACGATGTGCTGCCGGGGCTTCAGCGAACCAATGTCCGCTATACCATGGAGCCGGACCGCCGCAAGGCAATCAGTCTGGCAATCGACGAAGCGCGGCCCGGCGACATCGTGCTGATCGCCGGCAAAGGACACGAGAAGCTGCAGATCACGCGCGAGGGCGCAGCGCCGTTCGATGATGTCGAGGTCGCTTGCGAGGTGCTGCGCTCGCTGGGTTACGAGGCCTGTGCGGTCTCAGGAGAGGTGGCGCGATGAGGCTGGCGCTGGGGCGGATCGCCGAGTTCATCAGCGCCGTGGGCGAGTTTGATGACGCCGCGGTCGCCGGCGGATACTCCATCGACTCGCGCACGCTGGCTCCCGGCGAGCTGTTTTTTGCGGTGAAGGGCGAGCGCCTCGATGGTCACGAGTTCGTGGAGCAGGCGCTGGCGGCAGGCGCCGTCGGGGTGGTGGTGGGGCGGGACCAGGCGGCGCGCTACAGCGGACATCATCGCCTGCTTGCGGTTGCCGATCCGCTGGCCGCGTTGCAGCGCCTGGGGACCGCCGTGCGCCGACTGTGGGGCAAGAAGCTGATCGCGGTCACCGGCTCCACCGGCAAGACCACCACCAAAGAAGCCATCGCGCAGGTGCTGCGCCCGCGGTTTCGCGTTCTCAAGTCCGAAGGCAATCTCAACAACCACTTCGGACTGCCGCTGCAACTGCTGCGACTCGAACCGGAGCACGAAATCGCCGTCATCGAGATCGGCATGAACCATGCGGGCGAGATTCGCGCGCTGGCCGAGATCGCGCACCACGATGTGGCCGTGGTCACCAACGTCGGGCCGGTGCACCTGGAGTTCTTCGAATCGGTCGCCGCCATCGCCCGCTCCAAGTATGAGCTGATCGAGACCCTCCATGCCGGCGGGACGGCGGTGCTCAACGCCGATGACGAGTACGTTTCCCAATTCGGGCGAGACTTCCACGGGAAGGTAGTGACGTTCGGCATCGAGCGCCCGGCGGACGTGCGCGCGGAGAACATACAGGAGCGCGGGCTGGAGGGCTCGGCGTTCGACCTGCTCGCTGGCGGCTGCCGGCAAAGCGTCACGCTACCGCTGCTGGGGCTGCACAATGTTTACAACGCGCTGGCCGCAGCCGCGGTGGGGGTGGAGGTGGGCATCGCGCCTTCCGAAGCCGCCGAAGCGCTGGCGGCGCTCCTGCCCCAGGACAAACGCGGAGAGTTAACACAGGTTGCTGGCGCGACGGTAATCAATGATTGCTACAATTCGAATCCGAAGGCTCTGGCAGCGATGGTGGCTTCATTTGCCCGGCTACCGGCGCGGCGACGCATTGTGGTAGCGGGCGAAATGCTCGAACTCGGTGCCACGGCGCCGGAGCTGCATCGCCAGTGTGGAACGGCCATCGCGCAGAGCGGGATCGACGTGCTGCTCGGTGTGCATGGTGCAGCCCGGCAGATGGTTGAGGGAGCGCTGGCGGCAGGAATGGCGGCGGAATTCGTGGAGACGCCGCAGCAAGCGGGAGAGTGGCTGGCCCGCGAGGTGCGTCCTGGAGACGCCGTCCTGCTCAAGGCCTCGCGCGGGGTGAAGCTGGAAGGCGCGCTGGAGGCCTGGCGCGCGCGCTTGCAGGCGGCTGCAGCAAAATAGCAAGAACGGACGGCAAGGCGGAGGCAGATTGCTTTATTGGTTGTTGTACGTCAAACTTTTTCCTTTCTTCTCGCCTTTCCGCATCTTCCGTTACCTGACGTTTCGGACGGCGTTCGCCAGCCTGACGGCGCTGGCCACCGGACTGATCGTGGGGCCGACGGTGATCCGGCGCCTGCGCGAGTTCCAGATCGGCCAGTACATCCGCGAGGAAGGCCCCAAAGCCCACCAGAAGAAAGCCGGCACGCCCACCATGGGTGGAGTGCTGATCGCTATCTCCATCGTCGTGCCCACGCTGCTGTGGGCCGACCTCAGCAACGTCTACGTGTGGATCGTGGTCTGCTCCACCCTCGCCTTCGCTGCCATCGGATTTGCCGACGATTACCTCAAGGTGATTCACCATCGCAACCTCGGCCTGACCGGCACCACCAAGCTGACGCTGCAGGTCCTTACCAGCCTGGTGGTGGGGGTGGTTTTGATGCTGCTCACCGCCAGCGGCGACTACTCCACCCACCTGATGGTCCCGTTCCTGAAGCGGTTCCGTCCCGACCTGGTGATCAACCACCTGATGCGCAACCCCTACATGTGGCCCATCGCCTTTATGCCATTCATGCTTTTCGTGGTGCTGGTGATCGTGGGCTCCTCGAACGCAGTGAACCTGACCGACGGACTCGACGGCCTGGCCATCGGCTGCACCGTGATCGCCGCCAGCGCGCTGGCGGTGCTGACCTACGTCAGCGGGCACGCCGTCTTCGCCGGCTATCTGGAGCTGCAACGCATGCCGCAGGTCGGAGAGCTGACCATTTTCTGTGGGGCAACGGTCGGCGCCAGCATCGGCTTCCTCTGGTATAACGCCCACCCGGCGGAGATCTTTATGGGCGACGTGGGCTCGCTGGCCCTGGGCGGCGCCATCGGAACCGTCGCCGTCATCATCAAGCAGGAGCTGCTGCTGCCCTTCATCGGCGGCATCTTCGTGATCGAGGCAGTGTCGGTGATCCTGCAGGTGGCCTCGTACAAGCTGCGGCGGAAGCGCATCTTCAAGATGGCGCCCCTGCACCATCACTTCGAGCTGCTGGGATGGTCGGAATCGAAGATCATCGTGCGCTTCTGGATCGCTTCGCTGGTATTTGCACTCTTTGCACTGACGACATTA
This sequence comes from uncultured Acidobacteriota bacterium, assembly GCA_963808725.1. Classification (GTDB taxonomy): domain Bacteria; phylum Acidobacteriota; class Terriglobia; order Terriglobales; family Acidobacteriaceae; genus JAHFUA01. Next base: position 614,766 of record CAWEGO010000002.1, read on the forward strand.
AAGCTGCGCTAGCGGCTGCAGCAGTCGTGATAGAAGTGGTTAGGGGAAAGTAGGAAGTGGAAAGTGAGAAGTGGAAGGCAAGGGCGCGGCTTTAGTGTGCGTGTGAGAACTCGAGTCAGCATGCACTGTCATTCTTCCGCCGAGCAAAGCGAGGCGGGAGAATCTGGGATAGCAGTTAACACCACCGATTCGGTGGCTCGGGCGGTGTCACCAGATCCTCCGCTCGCCTTCGGCTCGCGAAGGATGACAACCTCATCAGCCCTCCGCAACTCCACCTACCACTTATCACTTACCACTTTCCACTCGCCGGCTGAGCCGGGGATGCATGGACGTTAAAAACAAACGCGTTCTCGTCGTCGGCCTGGGCAAGTCGGGCGTGGCCTCGGCCATCTTTTTGAAGGATCGCGGCGCGCGCGTCAGCGTGTCCGACGCCAAGACCGAAGACCAGCTCCGCTCGGCCATCCCCGCGCTGCTCGACAAAGGTATCTCGGTCGAGACCGGCGGGCACGGCGAACGCACCTTCCGTGATCAAGACCTGATCGTGGTCAGTCCAGGCGTCCCCAGCGACGTGCCGCAACTACAGAAGGCCCGCGCGCAGGGCATTCCCATCATCGGCGAAGTCGAGCTGGCGTCGCGCTTCCTCAAAGGACACATCCTCGCCATCACCGGCTCCAACGGCAAGACCACCACCACGGCGCTGGCCGGCGAAGTCATCGGCATGGGCGGATACGAGGTGTTGGTGGGCGGCAACATCGGCACGCCCGCCATCGCGCTGGTTGCGGATTCGACTTCTGATACCTACAACGTTCTGGAGATTTCCAGTTTCCAGCTCGAGAGCATCGAGAGCTTCCACCCCGAGATTGCAGTCATTCTCAACATTACGCCTGACCATCTCGACCGCCACCACAGTTTCGACGCCTACGTGCAGGCCAAGGCGCGTATCTTCGAGAACCAGACGCCGCAGGATCACGCGGTCCTGAACGCTGACGATCCCACCTGCTCCGGTCTGGCCGGCAAGACCCGCGCCCAGGTGCACTGGTTCAGCCGCAAGGGGGAAGTCGAGCGCGGGGCGTTCGTGCGCGACGGCAAGATCTTCTGGCGCGAAGATGGCGACGACCTGGAGGTCATGCCGGCGAGCGGCATCACGCTCAAGGGGGCACACAACCTGGAAAACGTCCTGGCCGCAGTTTGCGTGGGACGCCTCGTTGGCAGCGAGCCGCACCGCATCCGCCGCGCCGTCGAAGAGTTTAAGGCTGTCGAGCACCGGCTGGAGTACGTCGCGACCATTCAGGGAGTCGAGTATTACAACGATTCCAAAGCCACCAACGTGGACGCCACCATCAAGGCGCTGGAGTCCTTTCCCGGCAACATTCATATCATCCTTGGCGGCAAGGACAAGGGCAGCGACTACTCAGTGCTGAAAGACCTGCTACGTGCCCGCGCCAAGCGCGTGTACACCATCGGCGCGGCAGCGGAGAAAGTCGAATCGCAGATCGCGGGATCTGCGCCCGTGCTCCGCGCCGAGACGCTGGAGACGGCCGTGAAGCGCGCTGCGGAGTCAGCCGGGCCCGGCGACATCGTGCTGCTGGCCCCGGCCTGCGCCAGCTTCGACCAGTTCGAGAGCTATGAGCACCGTGGCCGAGCGTTCAAAGAGGCAGTACACGCTCTGGCCGCGCGCAAGGCGCCCAGCGAAGTGGGAGGAGCGGCGTAAATGGCTAAACGCGTCAGTGTCGACAAAACGCTCTTCATCGTCACCCTGCTGCTCGTGTTTATCGGCTTGGTGATGGTGTTTAGCGCCTCGGCAGTGATGGCAAAAGAGCGTTTCGGCTCGGCCTACACCTTTCTGTTTAAGCAGATGGTGTGGGCCGTCGCCGGCCTGATCGCGATGGTCATCGCCATGAACGTGGACTACTGCCGCTACAAACACCCGGCGATCGTGTTCTCGCTGCTGGGCGTCACACTTACCCTGCTGGTTGCGGTGTTTTTCCTCGACCGCTCGCACAACACGCACCGCTGGATTCGCCTGGGGTTGCTGTCCTTCCAGCCGTCGGAGCTGGCGAAACCCGCGCTCATCCTGTTTCTTGCCTATTTCCTGGAGAACCGCACCAAGTCCATGGACGACTGGCGGCAGACGCTGCTGCCCGCCGCCGTCCCCATCGTCGTGTGTGCCGGGCTGATCCTCAAGCAGCCTGATCTGGGCACGTCGGTGGTCTGTCTCGCCATCAGCGCCATCATCCTGTTCGTCGCGGGCATGAGGATGCGCTACCTTGGCTACGCGCTGGTCGCATCCATTCCGGTGCTGTACGTGACCATCTTCCGCGTGAAGTGGCGTTACGAGCGCATCCTCGCGTTTCTCGATCCATGGAAAGACCCGCAGGGACGCGGCTTCCATATCATTCAATCGCTCATCGCGGTCGGCACCGGAGGGTTCACCGGCCAGGGGCTGATGGAAGGCAAGCAAAAGCTCTTTTACCTGCCCGAGCCGCACACCGACTTCATCTTCGCGGTGATCTCCGAAGAAATGGGACTGCTGGGCGCGCTGGCCGTGGTGTCGCTGTTCGCCATCTTTCTCTACCGCGGCATGCGTACCGCGCTTGCGACCGAAGACATCTTCGCGCGCTACCTGGCCACCGGCATCACCTCGACGATCGTGGTGCAAGCGGTGTTCAACATCAGCGTGGTGCTGGGCCTGATGCCCACGAAGGGGATTCCGCTGCCGTTCATCTCCTACGGCGGCTCGTCGCTGTTCGTGATGCTGGCCTGCGTGGGCGTCCTGCTGAACATCACGCAGAGTACCGACTGATATGCGCGCGGTCCTAGCCGGAGGCGGCACCGGCGGCCACGTCATCCCGGCACTGGCCATCGCCCACGAACTGCACGAACTTTATTCTGCCGAAGTGATGTTCATTGGGACCTCACGCGGCATCGAGAACCGCCTGGTTCCTGCGGCAGGGTTCGAACTTAGGCTGGTGGAGGTCGGAGCGCTGAAAAAGGTCAGCCTGGCCAGGCGGGTCGCCACCATGACCGCGCTGCCTAAGGCGATCTTTCGCTCGCGGAAGATCCTCAGCGAGTTCCGGCCTGACGTTGTCATCGGCGTGGGCGGATACGCTTCCGGGCCGGCGATGCTGGCGGCGGCGATCTCCCGCATACCCACCCTGGCATTTGAGCCGAACGTCGTGCCCGGACTCGCCAATCGCATTATGGCCCCGATTGTCTCGTCCGCCGCGGTCCACTTCGAGGAAACTCGCCGCTATTTCCGCCGCTGCCAGGTGACGGGCGTTCCTGTGCGCCGGGCGTTTTTCAATCTGCCGCCCAAGCCGGCGGGGAGTCCACCGACGCTGCTGGTTTTCGGCGGCAGCCAGGGCGCGCATGCCATCAACGAAGCGGTGATGCACGCGCTGGCGGCGCTCAGCGAGCAGGTCCCGGGAATCCAGCTCGTCCACCAGACCGGCGAGCGCGACTATAATGACGCCCAGGCGGCGTACCTGCGCTCGCGGGCCCACGCAGAGGTTTTCCCGTTCATCGAGGACATGCCAGCGATGTTTGCGCGTGCCGACCTGATCGTGTGCCGCTCAGGCGCCAGCACCGTGGCCGAGGTGACCGCGGCCGGGAAGCCGGCGATCTTTATCCCCTTCCCGCACGCGGCGGACGATCACCAGTTGCGCAACGCTGAAGCGCTGGAGCGGGCGGGAGCGGCGGTGCTGATCGCGGAGAAAGATTTGTCCAGCGAGCGGCTGGTGGCCGCGGTGTGCGAGCTGCTGTGCGATCCGGCTCGGCTGGCGCGCATGTCGGAGGGGTCGCGCAAACTGTCGCATCCCGACGCCGCATGCCAGATCGCAGTCCTAGCAGGACGACTGGCAGGGGTACCGGCATAAGATTCCAACCGCGGATTCACGCGGATCAACGCGGATTCTGGCTTTGATCCGTGTTCATCGGTGTAAATCCGCGGTAAGAAGCTTTTTCAGTGTTTGCCAAGATCCAACGCGTGCATTTTGTCGGCATCGGCGGCATCGGCATGAGCGGCATCGCCGAGGTGTTGTTGAACCTTGGCTACAAGATCTCCGGCTCGGACTTGAAGCCATCTTTCGTGACCGATCGACTGGCCACGCTGGGCGCAATCATCTGTGAAGGCCATCGCGCCGAGAACGTCGCGGGCGCGGAGGTCGTGGTCACCAGTTCGGCCGTAACGCGGGACAATTCGGAAGTAGCGGAAGCGCGACGCCGCCACATCCCCGTGATCCAGCGCGCCGAGATGCTAGCCGAGCTGATGCGGCTGAAATACGGCATCGCCGTTGCCGGCATGCACGGCAAAACTACGACCACCTCGATGATCGCCGCCGTGCTCGCTGCCGGCGGGCTCGATCCGACCGTGGTGGTGGGCGGCCGTGTGGACGCCATGGGCTCCAATGCGCGCCTCGGCAAGTCGCACTACCTGGTCGCCGAAGCCGATGAAAGCGACCGCTCGTTCCTCAAGCTCTCGCCCATCCTGGCGGTGGTGACCAATATCGACCGCGAGCACATGGACTGCTATCGCGACATGGCCGACGTCGAACATGCTTTCGTCGAGTTTATGGATCGCGTCCCGTTTTACGGCTTGACCGTCGCGTGCAACGACGATGACCGTCTGCGCGCGCTTCTGCCGCAGTTACGACGGCGCGTAATGACCTACGGCTCGCGTCCGGACTCCGATTTCCGCGTATCGGACTCGGAGACGCCTCGCATGGACGGCCAAGAGCAGCCCATGGGCCGATTCCGCGTGAACTATCGTGAGCAGCCGCTGGGAGAGTTTCATCTCCACGTGCCGGGGCGGCACAATATCCTGAATGCTACCGCGGCCATCGCGGTGGGCGTGGGCCTGGATGTCGCTCCGGAGGCCATCCGCCGCGGCCTCGGGGAGTTTCGCGGCGTGGACCGCCGCTTCCAGTTGCGCGGCCGCGCGGGTGAGATCAGCGTGATCGATGACTACGGCCATCATCCCACCGAGATCCGCGCCACGCTGGCTGCTGCCCGCCAGTGCGGCTACAAGCGCATCCACGTGGTCTTCCAGCCTCATCGCTACACCCGGACCCAGGACCTGGCCGACCAGTTTGCCACCGCTTTCGGCGATGCCGACTCGCTGTTCGTGCTCGATATCTACGCTGCCAGCGAGCCGCCCCTCGAAGGCGTCACCGGCGAGCGCCTGGCGCAGCATATTGCCAGTCTGGGCAAGAGGCCTGCGATCCACGCAGCTTCCTTCGACCAGGCCATCGAGATGGTGACCGCCGCCGCGCGGCCGGGCGACATGATCCTGACGATGGGCGCCGGCAGCGTGTCGCAGCTCGGGCCGCAAATTTTGGAGCGTCTGGAGGCGCGGCAGGCGCAGGCAATCAGCGCCACGGAGAGCCGTTAGCAGTCTTATAATATCGATGCGCACTCCCCCAAAACCTTCACGCGAGAGAGGTGTTAAAGTTCGCAGAGTGCTTTCGGTCACGCGTGTCTCCTGATACCAAAAAACGAGAGCCCGCCGAGGGTCGGCACCGCCGCACCCTGATCCTGATTCTGGGTATCGCCATCTTCCTGCTGTTCGCGCTGGTCTTCTCGCAGCAGGCGTTCAACCTGGCGCTGCGTCCCAACACCTCGGAGCAGGTGCAGATCTTCGTCGCCCTGTCGGGGCTGATCGGCCTGCTGCTGATCGCGCTGACCTTCGTGTTGTTGCGCAATCTGGTGAAGCTCTTCACCGAGCGGCGCACCGGCAAGCTGGGATCGAAGTTCCGCACCCGCATGGTGGTGGGCGCACTGGCCTTGTCGCTCACGCCCGTGATTTTCCTCTTTCTGTTCGCCTTCGGGCTGATGAACCGTTCCATCGACAAGTGGTTCTCGCGCCCGGTGGAGGAGTTGCGGGAAGATTCCGGAGAGATCGCGGGCCAGCTTTCGGCCTACGCTGCTGGAAACGCCCGCGCTGAAGCGGCCTCGATCGCGGCCATGCCGGAGACGCAGCGCGCCTTCACCATGGGAAACTTCTCCAGCGTCATCTCCGAGTTCCGCCGCCGCGAAGGCACCTTGCAGGGCGGGTTCGCGCTGGCGCTGGTGGATGATGCGGCCGTGGCCAGCTTCCACGCGCCCGACGCCTGGGTCTTCCTGCGTCCGCAACTGCCGTCGCCGGCGCAGTTGGACCCGGCAAACCCGCAGTCGCTGACGCTCGCCGGGCGGGAGTACATGCTGGGCAGCGCGCGCCTCGGCGACCACGGCAGCATCGTCGTGGCCATGCCCCTGCCGCCGCAGTTCTCCGCCACCCTGCGCCAGATGGAAGCCCACCAGCGCATGTACTTCGAGCTGGCCCGGCAGCGCAAGGCGCTGCGCTTCTACTACATGGGCCTGCTGCTGCTGTTGACGGTGCTGGTGCTGTTTGCCGCCACCTGGTCGGCGCTGTTTCTCTCCAAGCAGGTCACCCGTCCGGTGGCGGCGCTGGCCGAGGCCATGCAGGAAGTCTCCCGCGGCCGGCTGGACTACCGGCTGGAGGTGGTGGCGCGCGACGAACTGGGCCAACTGGTGGCTTCCTTCAACCGCATGGCAACGGAGTTGGAAGCCAGCCGCCGCCAGCTCGAAGCCTCCAGCCGCGAAGTAGCCGACGCCAACGTGGCCCTGGAACAACGGCGCCGGCACATGGAGACCATCCTGGAAAGCATTCCCACCGGCGTGCTTTCGCTCGATGCCAACCGCCGCGCCACCCACAGCAACGACGCTTTCTCCCGCATCTTCGGCCGCACCGACGAGCATCATCCGCCCAGCCCCGGCGCCTCCTTGCGCGATATTCTCCATGCCGACGTGGTGGCCGACCTGCTTCATCTGTTGCGCAAGGCCGATCGCATGGGCGCCACCACCAGCCAGATGGAGGCCACGGTGAACCATACCGTGCTCACGCTGGCGGTGACCGCCGCTTCGCTCCACCACCGCGGGGAACGCCAGGGGTACGTGGTGGTGTTCGAGGATCTCTCCGATCTGTTGCACGCGCAGAAGCAGGCGGCGTGGCGCGAGGTCGCCCGGCGGGTGGCGCACGAGATCAAGAACCCGCTCACCCCCATCGCGCTCTCCGCCGAGCGCATCCGCCGGCACCTGGAGCGGGGCGAACAGCCCGATGCGGATTCGCTGGCGGTGATCGCGAGCTGCGCCCAGACCATCGCTGGCGCGGTGGAGACGGTGCGCGCCCTGGTGGATGAGTTTTCCACCCTGGCCCGCTTCCCGGCTTCGCGGCCCCAGCCCGCCAACATCAACGCCATCGTGCAGGACGCGCTGGGCATGTTCAACGGCCGCCTGGACGGCATCCAGATCACCACTCTGCTTGCGCCTGGCCTGCCGCCGGTGATGGCCGACCCCGAGGCCATGAAGCGCGCCCTGGCCAACCTGGTGGACAACGCCGCCGAAGCCATCCAGGACGCGATGGTGAAGGAAGTACAAATCTCCACCGCCCTGGCCGATGCGCGCGATTCGGTGGAAGTGGTAATCGCCGACAGCGGCCACGGCGTCACCCCGGAGCTGAAGGAGAAGCTATTTCTTCCCTACTTCTCCACCAAGGGCCGCGGCACCGGGCTGGGCCTGGCCATCGTTAGCCGCATTGTCGAGGACCATCACGGCTCCATTCGGGTGGAGGAGAATTCTCCCGTGGGGGCGCGGTTTATAGTGGAACTGCCGGTGGCCATGGGAGAGCTGGCTGCCGCCCAGCATGCATAACATTCTCATCGTGGACGATGAGCCCGGGATCCGTCAGTCGCTGAAGGGCGTGCTGGAGGACGAGGGCTACAAGACGGTGGCCGTCGGGAGCGGCGAGGCCTGCCTGGAAGTCCTGGAGAAGCGCGGCTTCGACGTGGTGCTGCTCGACATCTGGCTGCCCGGCATGGATGGGCTGGAGGCGCTGGAAAAGATCAAACAGGCGGAAGACGGGCCCGAGGTCATCATGATCTCCGGCCATGGCACCATCGAGACTGCGGTGCGCGCCACCAAGCTCGGGGCCTTCGACTTCCTGGAAAAACCGCTGTCACTGGAAAAGACGCTCATCCTGCTCAAGAACGCCATCGAGGCGCGCAAGCTGCGGGGCGAGAACCGCGACCTCAAGAAGCAGGTGCAGGCCAAGGGCGGCCTGGTCGGCGACAGCATTCCCATGAAGGCGCTGCGGCAGCAGATCGCGCTCATGGCGCCCACCAACGGCCGCGTGCTCATCTATGGCGAATCCGGCACCGGCAAGGAGCGGGTGGCGCTGGCCATCCACGCGCAGAGCCTGCGCAAAGACGCCATGTTCGTCGAGGTCAACTGCGCCGCCATTCCCGAAGACCTGATCGGGAGCGAACTCTTCGGACATCGCAAGGGTTCCTTCGCTGGCGCCGAGCACGATAAGGCCGGCAAATTCCAGAAGGCCGATGGGGGAACGCTGTTTCTCGATGAAGTCGGCGACATGAGCCTGAAGACGCAGTCCAAAGTGCTGCGCACGCTGGACGAGCAGCGCTTCACCCCCGTAGGCGGCGACGAGCCGGTGAGTGTGGACGTGCGCGTCATCGCCGCCACCAATAAAGACCTGGAAGATGAGATCTCGAGGGGAAACTTTCGGGAAGACCTGTTCTATCGCCTGAACGTGATTCCCTTCCACGTGCCGCCGCTGCGCGAACGGCAGGAAGACATCCCGCAGCTCGCCCGCCATTTCGTCAAGGAGTTCTCCGCCGCCTACAGCCGCCGCGCCCGCGAACTGACCGACGACGCCATCGACACCCTGATGCGCTACGCCTGGCCCGGCAACGTGCGGGAGTTGCGCAACGTGATCGAGCGCGTGGTGATCATGAATCCCACCGCCACGCGCCTCGAGCGCAAACATCTGCCGCCGCTGGTCTATCGCGATGGCAGCCGCCGGTCCCTGGGCGAATTCTCCACTCTGCACCAGGCCCGCGCCTCCTACGAGCGCGATTACATCCTCAAGAAGCTGGATGAGAACCACGGCAACATCAGCCGCACCGCCGAGGTCCTGGGCCTGGAGCGCTCTCACCTCTACCGCAAGATGAAGACGCTGGGCATCGCCGTCAGGGAGTAGGAGCTGATCTCATGAACCGGACGCCCAATCGCCGCACGGCTGCCTTCCTGGTTCTGTGTGTCGTGTGCGTTGCCGCTATCGCCATCTATGGCTGGTGGACATTGCGATCACGTCGCGCACCAGCGGGAACACCAAACCGACCCTCGGCGGAGTCCGCTGCGCCTAATCCGAGCCTACCCGCGCCTGCCGCATCCCAGGAACATCCGGCAGCAGTCGCGGCGAAACCAGCCACTGGTCCGCAACCGAAGAGCGCCTCTGAGCCCGGAAAGGCTGCAGCGGCTCCGCCCAAAGCAGAGGCGAAGCCTGCCCTGCTGTATTTCCGGGCCAACGCTCTCGGGGAGAACTACGGAAAAGTCGCGGTGGCGCCGCTCAATAACCTTGAACAACGCCAGTACGCGGCCGATCTGTTCTGCGACCGCCTTGACTTCTCCAGCGGAAACGGCGTTTGCCTGCATGCCGACCGCGGCAGTCTCACCACGCACTATGCCATTGGGTTCAATGACCTGATGCAGCGGACGTGGTCCTTCAAGCTGAATGGCCTCCCCAGCCGTGTGCGTCTATCACCCAGCGGCCAGCTCGCGGCCATCACGATTTTTCTGGTCGGACAGTCCTATGCCTCTCTGAACTTCGCCACCCAGACCATGATTGTGAATGCGGCGACGGGACAAATGGTGGTCGACAACCTCGAAAACTTTTCCGTAACCCGCGAGGGAGCGGAGTCCAAGTCCAAGGATTTCAACTTTTGGGGCGTCACCTTCGCGCAGGACGAGAACCGCTTTTACGCCACCCTCTGGACCGCAGGCAATACTTACCTCATCGCCGGCGATCTTGCCCAGCGAACAGCGCAGGTGATCCACGATAATGTCGAGTGTCCTGCGCTGTCTCCCGACAACACCCGGATTGCCTTCAAGAAACGAAGGGTGGGCGGGTTGCTGGAAGGCCGCCGGATCACCTGGCACCTCACCGTGCTGGACCTCAAGACCGGGACTGAGACTCCTCTGGGAGAAAATCGCAGTGTCGACGACCAGGTGGAATGGCTCGACAACGATCACATTCTGTATGCTCTGTCGGAAAGCGAGCAGGGCTCCAGCGCGAGCACGGATATCTGGGTGCTGGCGGCAACAGCCAACGGCACGCCGCAATTGCTGCTGAAAGGTGGATTCTCCCCGGCGGTGGTCAGGCCCAGTGCGCTGCCGACGCGGCGGTAGGGCGCTTCGGAGCAGTTGTACCCATTCGTACTGTCATGCTGAGCGAGCGCGGGCCGCTTCTGCCCGCGCGAGTCGAAGCACCCCTACTCGCACGATTTTCTTCGTATAGGGGTCCCTCGACTCGCGGTTCGTTCGCAAGCTCACGTCACGCTTCGCTCGGGATGACAGGGTATGACTTCTTCTAGGCCTGCCGCGATCAGTAGCGTTTCCCGCATCGTTTACAGCCGAAGCATCCTTTGCAGGCTGACCACGCAATCTTCTTGTCATTCAGAATCCAGCCAGATACCACAAACGCAGCCATCAGCCCGAAGGAAAAGATCCAGACCGGCGTCCTCATGGCTCCCGTGGTCCACAGCAATCCGAAGAGGACGGAAGAAACCAGCTTACAAACACCCAGGACAGTATTTAAGAAGGCTAACCCGCTGGTACGAAGATTCGGCGCCAGAGCGGAACTTGCCACCGCCGCCAGCACTCCATTGGTAGCGGCGTAATAGGCGCCCAACAATCCCAGGCTGGCGAACTGGACTCCCTTGCCGAGTCCCGGCATGAGCAGAATCGCATAAACCATGAATACCAGGACAAATCCGCCCAGGAACACCTTGCGCCGTCCCCACGCGTCCGCCAGCTTGCCCAAGGGCACCGCCAGCAGCAGGTATGCCGCAGCGGTAATCAAGGCAAACAGGGGAAACGCGGTGGTTGAACAACCTGTGTTCTTCTGCACGACCAGATAAATGAAAGCGTCGCTGGCGGTCATCAGCGCGAGAATGCCGCCGGCCAGCATGATAGTGCGAAACGCCGGCTCCATCCACAAGCCGAGAGAAAGCCGAATCGAAGGAACGGGTTGACTGGGATCGGCGGCAGCCATCTGCGGCTTGTCCACCAGCAGCGTGATCAGGCCCACCCCGATCAGTGCGATGCAGAAGCTGGCCAGCAGGACAAAAGTGAAACCGCCGGGCGCAATCTCCAGCAGCAGAAAGGCAAGGATGGGTCCAAGCACCGATCCGCCGGTATCGAGCGCTCGATGCACCGCGAACGCCGTGGCCATCGTACGAGGATTGCTGCTCAGCGAAATCATGGCGTCGCGGGGCGCGGTGCGAACGCTCTTTCCCATGCGGTCGAGGCCAATGATGACGGCGATCAACGTCCAACTGCCGCCCACCAACAGCAGGCCCAGCTTGCTGATCGCCGAGAAGACGTAGCCGCTTACCGCAACTTCCTTCTGGCGGCGCCAGCGATCTGCGGCAATGCCCGCGACCAGGCTCAGGGACGCTACCGCCGCGCCCTGATAAATACCGTCCAACACTCCGAACTGCAGCGGGCTGAATCCCAGATAAATAACAAAATAGAGCGGAAGAATGCTGCTGATCATCTCCGCCGATACGTCGGTAAACAGGCTGGTGAAACCCAACTTCCAGACGTTCGGCTCTATCCCACGGACACCAGAGACCGCTTCGGTTGCAGGTTCCCGGTCCCGAAGCCTAACGGACAAATCGGTCTGGTACATGCCAGATCAAGGAGCATGCAAGGTGCCATGAAACAAATTTTTCCGCTTGCGGGGAAGCCAGGTTGGGGCAAGCCAGCTTGCTGGACCGTGGTCGTAAGCTGCTGATTCTGAAGCGCATTAGTTCATGATCCAAACCACCTGAGGGTGGTGACCGGTCGGCTTGTTCGGCGACACAGATGGGCTTGCCAGAATTTTGCAACCAGGTGCAAACTTTTGCACATCCACCGCAAGCTCGCGCTGAGCGGTCATCAGCGTTGGTCCAGCCGGAGGCCGCGATCAGGATGTTAAACTTTGGCCAGGGAGCGTTCGTGACGCATTATCGGTCGTTGCTGCTTGCTGGTGCCGTGGTGGCGGTTGTGTTGGCCTTGGCTTTCACCATGCAAGCGAAAGCCGGTTGTTCCGCCCCGGCCAACGCGATCGAAGCGGAGAACTGCCTTGCCGGGACCGCTCCCAGCACGTGGGGCGTTTGCGGCGGCGCGGGCGACTCGACCATCCAGGGCTTTGCCACCGACATCAGCGTGAATGCCGGCCAAACGATTTCCTTCAAGATTGACACCAACGCCACCGCGTACCATCTCGACATTTACCGCATGGGCTATTACCAAGGGAACGGGGCAAGGCTGATCACCACCATCCGGCCGTCGGCGCGGCTTCCGCAAACCCAGCCGGCCTGCCTGACGGATGCGGGCGCCGGCTTGGTCGATTGCGGCGACTGGGCGGTATCGGCATCCTGGACTGTGCCCTCGAACGCCGTCTCCGGCATCTACTTCGCCAGGGTGGCGCGAGCGGACACGGACGGAGCCAGCCACATCGTCTTCGTTGTCCGGAATGATGCCAGCAAGTCAAACATCCTGTTCCAGACGTTGGATGAAACCTGGCAGGCCCACAACGACTACGGCGGGTCCCGCTTCTACGGCCCCAGCGGCGGGCCGGAGCTTGCCAACCGCACCTACAAAATCAGTTACAACCGTCCTGCCCGCACCGCTTTTGTGTTTTACGAGGATTATCCGATGGTCCAATTTCTGGAGGCCAACGGCTACGACGTCAGTTACTTCACCAGCGTGGACGCGGCACGCAGCGGCAGCCTGATCACGCAGCACAAGACGTATATTTCCGCCGGCCACGACGACTACTGGTCCGGCCTGAAGCAAGCCAATATCGAGGCGGCCCGCAACGCGGGCGTCCACATCGTCCTCTTCAGCGGCAATGAGGGAAGCTGGAAGACACGATGGGAAAACAGCATTGACGGCGCCAATACGCCCTACCGAACGCTGGTTTCGGAGGGTCCGGTGAATTCCCACCGGCTTCCCTTTCATGCCTCCGCGAAAATCGAGCCAGCCTTGCCGGCGGGGACAGACGATTCCGCTTATCTGGCCGGGCTGACCGCCAAGTGGGAAAAGACGAAGAGTTCCTTCAGCCTGGGACCTCCCGCAAAAGTCTGCTCGGCCACCAATGCCAAGTAGGAACGGGCCCGGCTTGCGGCCGGGCCGTTCAGAAGGGAAACAGGGCCTGCTTAGAGAACGCCGCACTCACGGCAAAGGGCATAGTCTGGCCCGTTGCCGTCGTTGCGGCCGCGGCGGTGGTGAAATCCGCCTGGCCAACCACCAGGCTTGCGTTCTGGTTGGTGCTGAACGGAGGCGCGAACGCCAGCGTGCGGTTGTTGGCGAAATCCGCGACCCCAAGGTTGCCGCTGCTGTCAAATGTGAGCCCAAAGGGTCTCGACAAGCCGTTCTGAGTCGTAGCCGGGGTGCTGGTTGTGAAGCTGGCCTGTCCCAGCGCCAGGCTGGCGCTCATGCCGTTGGCAAACGGCGGCGCGAACTGCAATACCCGGCTATTGTCGGTGTCTCCTATCCACAGATTACCGGCGCTGTCGAACGCAATACCTGTAGGGAAGTCTAGTCCGCTGGCCGTGGTGGCGGCTGCGCTGGAGACGAAGTCGGCCTGGCCAATCACCAAGCTGGCGGCCATTCCATTGGCGAATGGCGGCTGGAATTCCAGCACCCGGTTGTTGTAAGTGTCGGTGAGCCAGAGATTGCCGCTGCGGTCGAAAGCGATGGATTCCGGGCCCCGCAGTCCGGAGTTCGTGGTCGCAGCCGTACTCGATGTGAAGTCAGCCTGTCCGAGGACCAGGCTCGCGTTCATGTCCGTGGCGAACGGCGGCTGGTATTGGAGTATGCGGCTGTTGCCAAAATCGGCAACCCAGAGATTGCCGCTACTGTCAAAGGCCACGCCGACGGGCCCGCCGACGAAACCGCCGACCGCTGCGGCCAAGGGAGCAGGCCGGCCAAGTGTACCGCCGCGCGAGAAGGCCAAGCCGACGGCCCCGACAATGACACCGCTCGACGCGCCCAGGCCGTTCTGGGTGGTGTTAGGAGTACCCGTGACGAAGTCCGGCTGGCCGATCACCAGGCTGGCGCTCATGCCATTGCTGAAGGGCGGTTGGAATTGCAGAACCCGGTTGTTGAGGGTGTCAGCAACGTAGATGTTGCCGACGCGGTCTTCGGCGGTATTCGCGGGCTGGTTCAAGGTGGCCGCGGTTAGACCCGAAGTTCCCGTGGTGAAGTCGGCCTGCCCCAACACCACGTTGGCGCTCTCGCCGGTGCTGAACGGAGTGTCGTAAATGAGCACACGGTTGTTGCCACTGTCGGATACGAAAAGAAAACTCGTGGTGTGAGGATTGCCGCCGGTGGTGGTGCATCCCGCCAAACAGGCAAACGCTGCCAGCAAGAGGATACCGATTGCAACCACTGCCGCACGCGGCCAAGTTGTGTTGTTCCTGTCGCCAAGCTGCATAGCTCCCTCCCGCAGACAACTTTCCTCCCTCCCTCGGCAAAGTTGTTGGGAATAGAAGCAATCGCTCGATACAACCGGCACACCATTCCGAACCCTTCCTCTTCCGGGAACAAAAATGCGCCGACGCCCAGGCGAGCGCGGCGCATGTTCAGTTTGTCTATTTTAGTTTAGCGGCTCGGCTAGAACGCGGCAGTCACGGCAAACGGTGAGCTCTGACCTGTCGCCGTCGTCGTCGCCGTGGCAGTTGTGAAATTCGCTTGGCCTAGAACCAGGCTTGCGTTCTGGTCATCGCTGAAGGGCGGTCCAAACACCAATGTCCGGTTGTTCCCGTTATCCGGCACCCAGAGATTGCCACTACTGTCAAATGCGATCCCAACAGGCACTGACAACCCGCTTTGAGTAGTAGCCGAAGTAAAGGTCGTGAAATTAGCTTGTCCCAGCACCAGACTGGCGCTCATGCCGGTTGCAAACGTGGGTTTGAACTGCAAAACCCGGCTGTTGGCGCTGTCTCCCACCCACAG
The DNA here is from genome assembly GCA_963808725.1 of uncultured Acidobacteriota bacterium. Classification (GTDB taxonomy): domain Bacteria; phylum Acidobacteriota; class Terriglobia; order Terriglobales; family Acidobacteriaceae; genus JAHFUA01. The sequence goes on from CAWEGO010000002.1 coordinate 629,844, forward strand.
GTTACCGGCGCTGTCGAAGGCAATACCTGTTGGGGTACTCAGCCCGCTGGCTGTAGCGGCGGCCCCGCTTGCGCCAAAGTTGACCTGGCCGATTACCAAGGTGGCCGCCATCGAACTTACAAAGGGCGGCTCGAACTCCAGCACTCGATTGTTGCCGCTGTCGGTGACCCAGAGATTGCCCTTGGCGTCGAAGACGATGAGGGACGGGGATGCCAGTCCGGCGTTCGTTGTCGTGATCCATCCGGAAGTGAAATTGGCCTGGCCGATAACCAAGCTTGCGTTCATCCCTGTAAGGAAGGGAGGCTCGTATTCGAGTATGCGATTGCTGCCAACATCAACCACCCAAAGATTGCCGCTATAGTCAAAGGCCGAGCCGGCGGGTGCTCTGAGGCCGTTCTGGGTAGTGGCAGAAGTGCCAGTTAGGAAGTCGGGCTGGCCGATCACCAGGCTGGCACTCATGCCGTTGCTGAACGGCGGCTTGAATTGCAGCACCCGGCTGTTGTTGAAGTCGCTGACATAGAGATTGCCAGCATTGTCCTCGGCGGTGTTTACAGGCTCGCTAAATGTAGCTGCGGTCAGAGCCGAACCTGAGGTGGTGAACTCGCCTTGCCCCAAAACTCCGTTGGCACCCTGGTCCGTGCTGAGGGGAAAGCTATAGAAAAGCACCCGGTTATTGGCGCCGTCGGACACTAGAAGGAAACGCGTCTGGCGAAGACCGCTGCTGCCGCATCCCTCCAGACAAGCCAACGCTGCAAGCAACAGGATAACGATCGCCAGGAACGCGGCGCGTGGAGGGCCAGTGCTCTTCGCGTCACAGAGCCGCATTCTCCCTCCTTTAACCGCCGGCTCAGGTTATAGCATTCGATTCCGGATTGACAGGGAAATGCGCCGACGCCCAGAGCGAGCGCGGCGCATTTCTGGGTGGGCCTAAACGTTCTCTTTCTTGTGGCAGTCCGCGCACTTCACCGGGGCTTTCTTGCCTTTGGCGTTTTCCGCCTTGTGGCAATCGATGCACAGCCCGGCAGTAGCGGTGGGGTTATGGAAGGCCGCCTGCAGTTTGGTCTTCATGGGTGGAGTAGCGACCTTGGTATGGCAATCGGTGCAAGCCTCCTGCGGCGAAGTCAGGGGTTTTTCCGGCTTCGACGCGTGATGGCAGGTGTCGCACTTGATCTTCAGGTCGACGGCGTGCTCATGGTGGGGGAACTTGACCCCTCCCAGGGGCGAGCCCGTCAGCACGACAGTGTTCGGCGGGGTCTTGTCGGCGGCGAACACCGCGCTGACGCCGGCCAGCAGAAATGCCATGACCACGAGAGCGATAATCAATCGATGGACGTTCTTCACTCGACCTCCGTAAATTACTAGAGCCAGCAAACAGATGTGCCGGGGCCCCTCGAAACGAATGGGCCTCAGCGAACGCATTCTAGGAAATCGAGCCCTCGCCGGACTGTGACCGCCGTCACTCATGCTAGTTCTCTTCGAGATCCTCCAACTGCTTGCGCCAGTCCAGTTCTTCGACGAATTGCCTGGATTCGCGCCACCCCGGCCGCACCTTCACGAACAGCTCCAGGAACACCCTGGTCCCCAGGATGCGCTCGATCTCGTGCCGGGCGGCGGTGCCGATCTTCTTCAGCATCTCGCCGCCCCGGCCGATGATGATCTTCTTCTGCCCGTCGCGCTCGCAGTAGATGACGGCGGCGATCGATGTCAAATGGGGCGACTCGTCCCAGCGCTCGACCACCACCGTGCTGGCGTACGGCACTTCCTGCGCGGTCTCCAGCAGCACCTTCTCGCGCACGATCTCCGCCGCCAGGAAGCGCTCGGGCTGGTCCGTGATCTGGTCCTTGGGGAAGTAGCGCGGGCCCTCGGGCAGCACGGCCATGAGGCGGTCCAGCAACAGCTCCAGCCCGTCGCCCTTCAGGGCAGAGATCGGAATGATCTCGCGGAAGTCATGGAGCTGGCTGTATTCGGCGATCATGGGCAGCAGGCGCTCTTTCTCCAGGCGGTCGATCTTGTTCAGCAGCAGGAACACCGTCCCGCCCGCCTTCTTGACCAGGTCGAGGGTGAAGCGGTCGCCGGGGCCGAACCTTTGGGTCGCGTCCACGATGAGCAGGATGGCGTCGCGGCTCTCCAGCGCCGCGTGCACTTCGCGCATCATCTTTTTGTTCAGCGAGCTTGCGGGCTTGTGTACGCCGGGAGTGTCGATAAACACGATCTGCCCCGCGGGCCGGCCTTTGCGCGCGGGAACATTCACCATGCCGAGGATGCGATTGCGCGTGGTCTGCGGCTTGGGCGTGACGATGGCCACTTTCTCGCCCACCAGCTTGTTCAGCAGCGTGGATTTGCCGGCGTTCGGCCGGCCGATGATGGAGACGAATCCGGAGCGAAAAGGCACGGAAATGAGTCTATAACGTTAGCGTTGTGGGCGCGGTCCTGTTTGACAAGGCCCTGGAAAGAGGCTAGTGTCGTCAATGAGCGGGCATCTCTTCTCACTCTTTCAGATTCTCCTGAACTAAGTCAGTCCATCTGAAGTTTCCCCCTCTTAGCCTACCGCACACAACCCAGGAGGTTGACATGTTTGCTCGCATTGTATCCATGCGCTTGAAGCCCAGCACACAGGCGGAATTTACCCAGAAAATTGAAAAGGAAATCGTTCCGACCCTTCGCAGACAGCAGGGCTTCAAGGACGAAATCGTGTTCGTGGTTCCCAACGGAACCGAAGCCGTTGCCATCAGCCTGTGGGAGTCGAGAGAGAACGCGGAAACCTACAACCGCGCGACTTACCCGGAAGTGCACAAGACCCTGACAAACCTCGTCGAGGGCACGCCCGAGGTGCGGACTTTTGAGGTCGGCTACTCGACCTTCCACAAGATCGCCGCTCGCGCAGCCGCCTAAGAGCGGCAGGCCCGGTTCTTCCCGTGCTTGAGGGCGGCAGAGGCCGCCCTCAGTTCCGGCTGCAAGAACCACAAGAGAATCGAGGACGCCATGCTTACGAAAATCATGAAATGGATCGCCATGGCCGCCTTGCTCGTGGCCCTGTTCTGGCACCCGTTTGCCGAGAACCGGAGACTGCTGGAGCTTGCGGTGCTGGCCGGAGCAGTCGCAGTCCTGGTGCAGGCGGTGCGCGCTGGTAAGTATGTGTGGGTGGGATTGTTTGTTGCCATAGCCTGTATCTTCAATCCTGTCCGTCCGGTTGCCGTCTCCGCCAGCGTATTCCTGTTCTTGGACGCCCTCACTCTGGTCCTGTTCATGGTGTCGCTGCGAGGGTTGGAGACTAGGCCCAAACTCTCCATCGCCTCCATCACCGATCGCACTCCCCGGGAGCGAATCCTTGTGAGGCAGGGAACCATCATGATGCAGACGGGCACATTCCTGCCGTTCCTGCGCGTCGAGGCCACGCCTTATTGGCAGGGCTGGCAAATGGCGATTTTTGGGCTCCTTACGTGCACGTGTCGGCGCACTCGCGACATATAGCAATCATCACCAGCTCACGAGGAATAACATTATGCAACCACAATTTACGAACTTAGCTTCTGGCCAGTCGACCGAGAAAAAGAGACTTCTTCTGGTTGACGCTGACGCCGGCACGAGCGCCCTGCGAGTCAAGATCATGGGAGAAGCGGGTATGAACGTGGACTGCGCCGGCGACACCGGCGCGGCGCGGCTGCTCTGGCACAACCATTCCTATCATCTGGTGCTGATCGATCTCCAGCACGACGTTCAGGGCGCCGCGGATTTCTGTGCTGAGATCAAGACCGACAGTCCGAGCCAGGTAGTGGCATTTCTGGTGGGCAAGCCTGCTTACCTATCGTCCTCTCCCAATCCTGAATCGGCGTCAGGGCCGGCCCTCCCTTCGGACTGGAGCGAAAAGGCTGCCATGCTCTTGACGAGGGATTGCAGAACCGCCTCCTTGCGAGGCGGTTTTCAGGAAGCGACCTTGCGTATGGCTGCCCTGCGACCGCGGAACGAGTCCCGGTCGAAGAAAACTTCGTCGCAGTCCTTTGGCGAGGCCGTGCGTCTTGCCGAGAGCAAGGCCTCGTGAACCAGATACCTGGCAACGACCGCGCCCTGCGCGGCATCATTCTCCTGGTGGAAGACGATTCCCGGACGCGAAGTCTCCGCGCGATCAGAGGCACCTTGAATTTTCGACGGCGCCACCTATGGACAATTTTCGAATGAGACTTCTCTGCATCGATGATGACCCTACGGGGCTCGCGCTGCGAAAGACATTGCTGGAATCTGCAGGGTACGATGTGTGCGTTGCCGGCAGCGGGCACGAGGGCGTCAGACTTGTGGCCTCGCAACCATTTGACGCCGTCATTCTAGGCTACGACATGCCGCAGACGGACGGCGACCGGCTAGCAAGCGTCATCAGGACGGTCCGGACCAGACTTCCAATCATCATGCTGTCCGGCGCTCCAGCCGTTCCTAAGAAGCTGCTTCAATCCATCGATGGCTTCATCCCCAAAGGGGAGTCTTCAGCCTTGCTGCTGAGCACGATTCAACAGCTGGTGACGTGAGGTCCAGCCGTCCCTGCTTCGCCGCTCCGTACTCGGTAGTCCCTACTCCCTACTGGCTGCCTTAGGAACCGCGCTGATCCTGAGCCGCTCGACGCGCCGGTCGGTGGATTGGAGCACTTCGAAGCGCAATCCATTCTCCTCCACCACCTCGCCCTGCTCGGGGATGCGTCCCAGGATCTCGCTCACCAATCCGGCGACGGTGGCGGCTTCGTGGCCGTTGGGGCGTATGTGGAACAGTTCGTCCAGGTGGTCCACGTCCATGTTGCCGGGAACGACGTAGGAATTCTCGCTTTCGCGGATGATGTCGGCCTTGGCCTCGTGCTCGTCGCGGATCTCGCCGACGATCTCCTCCACCAGGTCTTCGATGGTGACCACGCCCGCCGTGCCGCCGTATTCGTCGATGACGATGGCCATGTGCTGGCCTTCGGTCTGCATCTCGCGCAGCAGCGCGCTCACCCGCTTGCTCTCGGGGACGAAGACCACCGGCCTCATCAGCTCGCCGACGGTGTGCTTGCGGGCCTCGGTGTCCGGGATCTGCAGGACGTCGTGCGCGAAGACGATCCCCTTGACGTGGTCGATCGTGCCCTCGTACACCGGCACACGCGAATAGGGCTTGGTGCGCAGCAGTTCGGTGAACTGCTCGACGGTGGTGTCGATGGGCACGGCCACGATCTCCGGCCGCGGGGTCATCACCTCGCGCACCGTCTTGTCGCCAAACTCGACCACCGACTGAATCAGCTCGCGGTCGCTCTCTTCGAGAATGCCCTCTTCCCTTCCCGCTTCGATCAGCGCGTCCACCGCTTCGGAAGGATGCTCGGGCTGCTCCGGCGCGCGCTCCTCGGTCAGCGCCGCCACCGAGAGGCAGAATCCCAGCACTAGCGTGACCGGCAAGGTGAGGTAAATCAGGATACGCAGCGGCCACACGAAATGCCGCAGCCACTCGCCTTTGGTCCGGGTGAAGAACACGAACGGCAGCAGGCGGTTGAAGATGATCACGATGAGCACGATCGAGACCGCCGCCTGCGCGATCTCCGAGCCCGTCCAGGCGCGGTCCATGAAGGTGACGACTCCGATCACCAGCGCGATGCCCGCCATGGTGATGGGCACCAGCACGGCCATGGAGAGCGACGCCCGTCCACGGCTCACCGTCAGCCGCGGCTCGATCTCCTGCTCGTAAACTTCGATGTTCTCTTCGAATTCGCGGGAGAGGAATTTGCCCATCTCCGCATAAAGGCTGTCCACGTAGGAGACCAGCGTCAGAATGGAGATCAGAACGACCAGGGCGATGATGGCAGCGATGCTCATGATCGTCGCCTCTTACCGGCGCGCTCAATCAGCGCCACAGGAAGCCCGAGCGCTCGCCGCAGGCGTGCTTCTTCCAGCGCCATCGCTCCACCGTCGGTTTCGTGGTCATAGCCTGCAAGGTGTAACAGGCCATGCAGGATCAGGATCTTCATCTCATCGGCCGCAGTGTGACCCAGGCGGCGGGCGTTGTGCGCGGCGATTTCCGCCGAGATTGCGAGATCGCCAGCAGTTCCGTTGCTTGATGGAAACGAGAGCACGTCCGTAGCGGCGTTCTTCCCGCGAAAACGCCGGTTCAGCCGGCGCAGCTCGGCGCTGGATGTGACCAGCACATCCACTTCCCCGCGAACGCCGGCCGCGCGCTGTGCCCGGGCGGCAAACTGCCCGAGCGCCCGCGCGCTCACCCCTCGCACCTCGCTGTGAACGATCACCAACCTCCACCCCAAAATGAACGGGAGGGCCCATGATGCAGCCCTCCCCGCCAAATTCGCAAGTTCTTAGTCTTCGCCGGCCGCCGCGTCTCCTTTGGCTTCCGTCCTGCGAACGTCTTTCCTGCCGTTGATCCTCGCGTCGCCGTTCTGCAGGACCAGCGGGGTCTGGCTCTCGCGCGTCTTGAACTCGTCGTAGGCGCGGATGATGCGCTGCACGAGCTGGTGCCGCACCACATCGGTCTCGTCGAAATAAGTGAAGACGACGCCCTCGGTGTTCTTCAGGATGTCGATGGCCTCCAGCAGGCCGCTGCGCCGCGCGCCGCCGGGCAAATCGATCTGGGTGATGTCGCCGGTGATCACCGCCTTGGAGCCGAACCCCAGGCGGGTGACAAACATCTTCATCTGCTCCGAGGTGGTGTTCTGCGCTTCATCGAGAATGATGAAGGAATCGTTCAGCGTGCGCCCGCGCATGAAGGCGATGGGCGCGATCTCGATGATGTTCTTCTCCAGGTAACGGTCCACCTTTTCGGGGTCCATCATGTCGTAGAGCGCGTCATAGAGCGGCCGCAGGTAGGGATCGATCTTCTCCTGCAGCGTCCCCGGCAGGAAGCCCAGGCGCTCGCCGGCTTCGACCGCGGGGCGGGCCAGGATGATACGGTTTACCTTCTTGGCCAGCAGCGCCGAGACCGCCATCGCGACGGCGAGATAGGTCTTGCCCGTCCCCGCCGGCCCGATGCCGAAGACCATGTCGTTGCGCTCCATGGCTTCCATGTAGCGGCGCTGGTTCATGCTCTTGGGAGTGATGGGACGCTTGCCGAAGGAGCGCGCGCGGCCGGCTTCCGCCAGCGTGCGCAGCGATACCGTCGGGTCGGTGGCCACGATGCGCAACATCGAACCCAGGTCGCCGTTGGAAAAGGTGACGCCGGTACGCAGCAGGTGGTGGTAATCGGTGAACACCTGCTCGGCGCGCGCCACATCCGCCGCCGCGCCTTCAATGACTACGGAATCAGCTTTCAGGTCGATGGTAACTTTCAGGCCATTTTCGATGAGGTGCAGGTTCTCGTCGCGGGGACCGAAGAGAGTCTCGAGGTGCGGAGTGATCTCGACGTTCTTCTTCATTTAAGTGTGAAAGCTAACCTCCTGGACCGCGCTTGCTGGGCGTTGCCGTGCCAACACCGCCCCTTGCGCGCACTTGGAATGGGGTCTGGTTGTAAAAGGACGGGCTGGGCGTTTGCCACAGCGTGGAAACAACTACCATTGCTAGTAGGGTACCCCGGGGGTGGCTGGGAGTCAATAACGGTCAAGGAATCTTGCGCTCGGCGGGAAAGGCTGCGCCGGGATAATGGCTGTGGTTTCAGGGAGGTAGGCGTCGGCAGGCCAGTCCTGGGGAAAGCGGACCACATGCTCTTTTGGACGCGAGGAATTCCAAAACTGCAATCCGGGTTGTGTGGAAGCCGAAGCCTGGTATCAGTCGCCATCGTGGAACTTACCTCTTGCTTCGCATAGAATACTGGTCAAATGAGCTTTCTATTTCATTTGGGTTCAGTGCTTGTTTACGCTCTAGTCGTGTTGGCGGTGCTCTCCGGTTGCCTCAAAATCCTCATGTTTTTTCGTGCCAAAGACATGAGAGCGCTCGCTTCTAGATGGGGGTTTCAGTACATCGGCCCCCCTGCATTGAGACTTTTGAGATTGTGGTTCTCCTCTTCCCACGAGGTCAGTCCCCCTCTTCCAGCTTCCTTTCCCCTAGCTTGCTACCCGGTAGAAGGAATTAGACAGGTCTGGAATGTAATCGAGGGACGGCAGAACGGAGTATTGGTTCTCATTTTCGACAGCTATATTGGGGGAGTGAAAGGAACGTACTACACTTTTATTGCGTGCCAAACCCAACAGAATCCGTTCGGAAGGGACACCTCGCGAAATTGCGCAATACAGTCAGATGGATGGACATTCTTTTATCGAATTCCGTTCCTTCAGACTCCGTGGCCCTGGACAATGGGCATACGGCGCCTCGACGACTATGTGAATAAGTTGCGGGTTGGCTCGGTCTGCGAGCCTAGTTGTTGAAAAATCGCGTTTACACAAGTAACCCCCAACGGCCGTGCAACGGCTGGACCGGAAACTGCCCACCACGTAGCCCCGCGGTTTGACCCCTTCGCGCCGCTTGCGTAGAATGAGTGTTTCCGTCGTCGGACGATTTCTCTTAGAGGACACCCAGCAAGCTATGGCCAATCATTTCTCCGCGCTCAAGCGCGCCCGTCAGACCGCGAAGCGCACGGTGCGCAATCGCATCAACCGGTCCCGTATCCGCACCGCGCTGCGGCATTTCCGCGACGCGCTCACCAAGGGCGACAAGGCAGCCGCGCAGCAGATGTTCCGGGAGACGGTCTCGGCCATCGACAAGGCCATCCAGAAGGGCGCGCTCCACGCCAACGCCGCCGCCCGCTACAAGTCGCGCCTGGGCGCCCGCCTCAGCGCGCTGAAGTAGGCTTGTCGGAACACCCACCTGCCAGAGGATGTCATTCTTCCGCCGAACGAAGTGAGGCGGGAGAATCTGATAAGGCAGCTAGCGCGACCAGTGCCGGTGGCGCAGGCATCCCAGTCAGATCCTCCGCTCGGCTTTGCCTCGCGAAGGATGACACTGTGGTTGAGGCTGTGAGTCTATGCCAGCCGTGCCTCCCAGTCCTCACCACTGCCTTAGCGGCCTCCAGTCCAGGTTCGGCAGTTCGATCCCAAAATATTCGAGCAGCGCCTGCTGGTACTGCTCCTCGGATTCGAGCATGCGTTCCGTGCGCTCGCCGTTCATGGTCTGGATCAAGCGCATCTCGGACAGGGTGACGCGGCCTTGCGGCGTGGCCCGGCTGCAAATCCGGGCGCGCGGGAAGGTGGAATTCGGCGAGGTCTGATGATACACGCACATGCCGGCGAACTCCTCCAGGCGGCGCGGCTGGAGTGTGAAAACATATCTCTCCGCCCAGACGCCCTTCTCCTCCCGCAGCAGCATCAGCCCCTCCGGCCAGGAGTCGATGAAGTACATCATGCCGCCGCTGGATTGCTCGCCGCCCTCGAGCGCGAGCGGTTCGAGGAAGGAATCGCCGAAGCCGACGTCAGCGATCCAGGGCTGCCCGTCGAGCCGCACCCGCAACACCAGATGATCGAACTCGGGGCCGAAGCTGCCGGTCTCGTTGGCCACCCGGCCGGAGAGCAGGTCCACGTTGTACCCCAGCTCGCGCAGCAGCGCGGCAAACAGGCCGTTGAGTTCGTAACAGAACCCTCCCCGGCGCTGGCGCACGATCTTGTCGAAAAAGGCGGCTTCGTCGAGCACGATGGCCCGCCCGAGATGGATGTCGAGGTTTTCGAACGGGACCGCCAGCATGTGGCGGCGATGAATCGCTCGCAGGACATCGAGCGTGGGCTCGCGTGGTCCTTCGTAGCCGATGCGTTCGAGATAGGGAACGATGTCCATACCCATAAGGCTGCTAGCCTCTAGCCGCTAGCTTCTGGCCAGAAGCTAAGTAGCTGGCAGCCAGGAGCGCCTACACCGGCAACTGCTGCTGCCACTCCGGCGCCGCCGGCTTGGGTTCGGCGCAGAGGTCGAGCACCAGCCGTTCCAGCACCAGGCGCTTGCTGGGAGGGTTGGAGCGCAACTCGAGATCGGCGCGGGCGATGCGGCGGATGGCCTGCGTGATTTCGCGCCGCGACCGGTAGCGCCGGGCCTGCCGGATGATGTCCTCGGCCGCGAACGGGGGCACGCGAAAGCCCTGCCACAGCGCTTGCCAGATGGCGCGCGAATCGCGTACGTTCTTCTCCAGGATCACCAGCATCTGGCGGAAGGTGCGTGCCAGCATGTAGAGCTGTCCGATGGCGGCATCTTCGCCCTCGCCGCTGGCCAGAATAGCCTCCAGCACTCCCAGGGCGCGCGGGCGGTCCTTGGCGGAGATGGCGTCGGTCAGCTCGTAAAGTGAGCGCTGCTTGGCCGCCAGCACCATGGTCTCGACATCGGCCAGCGTGATTCGCTGTTTCTCGCCTACGTAGAGGATCAGCTTTTCCAGTTCGCTCGAAACCAGCATCAGGTCGGCGCCAAGCGCGTCCACCAGCTCGCGCGCAGCATCGGGATTGATCTTCACTCCGCGCGCTGCGGCGGTATCCGTCACCCAGCGCATGCCTTCGCCTTCATCCACGCGCGCCAGCTCGACCATGCCGCAATATTCGCCGAGCGTCTCCCGTATGCGGTCGTAGCGATCGCGGTCGTTGAGTTCCATCTTCCGCGCATCGGCCGGAATGGAGATGTGGTCGGCGATGAAGATGAGCACCGCGTCGGGATTGGGATCCTTGACGTAGGCTTCGATGGCCGCGAACGCCTGCTGGTGCGAGCCGCGCCCGTAGAGTGTCTTCACGTTGCGGATGAAGAACACCTGGAACGGCGCCACCAGCGACGGCGTGCGCGCGCGATCGAGGATGTCTACCAGGTCGGTGGCCGCGAGGTCCAGGTCATAGAAGCTGAACTCCCGCAGCCCGGGCGGCACCAGGTGCTCGACGAGCGCGTCACGGCAGCGGTCGCGAAAGAAGACTTCATCGCCGACGAACACATAGGCCGGCCGCAGCTTGCGGGCCTTGACCTCAGAAACGAAGCGTTCCGCCGGGGCGAAGCTGCGGGCCATCAGGCGGCCTCCGGCGGGTCGTCAGCGAAAATCCGCCACGGAGCCAACAGCGGTCTTTCCTCCGCGCCTCCGTGTCTCTGTGGTGGGTGCTGCATCAGAAGGCCTCGAGAATGTTGGATACCAGCGTGCGCGCGAAGTCCTGCGACAGGCGATCGACAGCGGGAGATTCCTCCTCGAAGAAGCTGGTGAGATCGCGCGAGATCTGGTACTGGTCGTGGAAGCTGTAGCTGGGATTTTCGAACAGCACCTTCCCATGCCGGTCGACCAGTGAGACCTTCATGTTGACCACGATGATAGCCGACGCGGCGCGTCCGGTGGCGGAGTCGTAGGCCACGGGCGTGAGCTGCGTGGAGACCACGGTCCCGCGCAGGGTGGCGTCGGCATCGGCGCTCTCCTGGTTGAGGATGCGGTAGTGGGTGCGGCTGACGAACTCGCGTACCACGGCAGCGGTCAGCACCTGCTCGACGCGGTAGGTCTTGCTCTGGTTGATGAACGCCGGGATGGCAACGGTGTGGACACTCTCCGGCAGCGTGGCTGCGTGTCCGCCGGTCTTGTAGCCACAGCCGGAAATGCCCAGAGCCAGCACAGCGAGCAAAATCCACCACGGAGACACAGAGACACGTGGGCAAAACCGCTTTTGGCTATTAGCTCTTGGCTTTTGGCCGGAAGTTACCCGACACGCCCCAAGCCAAGAGCTAAGAGCCAAGAGCCAAGAGCATCTTTTCACTGCACGCTCCCTTTCGAGCGCATGCGGGCCAGGGCGGCGGCGCAATCGACGGCGGTCAGGGCGGCGATGCGGAGATTGTCGGCGGCAGCCCACACCCACAGTCCGCGTTCGTGGCGCACATCGGGGCGAATCTCCACCAGCACGTCATCCTGCCCGGCGGCGCCGACGTTGGAGGGCGAATCCTCGGCGAGCCCCGCAACGCTCACGTGGTCGCCAGACAAAGCACGGGTGAGGTCGGCGGCTGCGACCGCCTGCTCGAACTCCAGATAAAGCGAGAAAACGTGTCCGTGGAAGATGGGCGCCTGGGCCAGCGCCAGCGCGGGCGTCATGGCATGTCCCTCCGTGATCGTGGCCAGGTGCGCCAGGATGCGGCGCTCCACGCTCTCCAGCGCCGGCGTGGACTTCTCGCCGTAGCGTGCCAGCATGTTGAAAGCTACTTGCGCGTCGAACACCTCCGTGGGCATCTGCTGAAAGGACAGCAGATTGACGGTCTGGCCGTGGAGCTCGTCCAAGCCGCGCCGTCCGTGCTCGGACGCAGGCTCAAATGCGGTGCAGACCGCGTTGCGCAGCGTCCCGGCTTTTTGCGCGCGCAATAGCAGCAGAGCCAGAACCACCGCCGCCGGATGCGCCACCACCGCCAGCGTGGAATCGAGCTGCGCGGGCGGACGCACGCCTGCTGCCTGTTCGAGTTCGCGCTCGATCCACGGCGCCCGCACCGTGCCGCCCGGCTCCGCTTCCAGCGCATAGGAAAGATCGACCACCAGCGCGCCGGACTTCTTCACCAGGCTCCAGTTCTTGCGGGTGAAGCTCGCGTCCGAGGCAAAGAAAACGATGTCTGCGCCCTGCAGGTTTTCCGGCAGCACGCTCTGGATGAACGTGGCCTCGTCGGCGACGGAGTCCAACTGCCCGAGTGATTCCTCGTCATCGAGAAGCCGGATGTCGAGCGCGGGAAAATTGCGGTCTTCCAGGACCTCTTTGAGTTCCTTGCCCTTCAAGGTTGCGGCGCCAACGATGGCGACGCGGTACAACTCGCGGGGCGTGGCAGCGCGCTCCTCGGTAGCGGAATGGTTTCCCGGTTTCATCGCGCCTCCGGAACTTCGGTGTACGACGCCGGTGGCGTAGTGCTGCGACGGGGACGCAGGATGTAAAACAGCCGCACTACCACGCCGGAGAGCATGTAGGTGAGCGCGATCACGAACAGCGCGTACCGCGAGAACAGGGCGATGGACGCGATCAGCACCCCCACCAGCACGATGACGGTGAATGGGTGCCGGGAGCGCATATCCAGTTCCTTGAAGCTGTAGAAGCGCCAGGTGCTGACCATCAGGAAGCCGGCGGCCAGCAGCAGCAGCAGCCACACCAGCGAAAGCCACCAGGTGAACAGCGGATCGCCTTTGGAGAAGTGGACCACGGCGGCGACCACGCCCGCGCCCGCCGGGATCGGCATGCCGACGAAGTACTTTTTCCCAGGCCGTCCGGGATTGGAGGGCTGCGGGTTGACCTGAATATTGAAGCGCGCCAGCCGCGCCGCACCGGTGATGAGGAAAACGAAGCTGGCGACGAAACCCAGGCTCACGAGATGGTAGCGCAAGTCGGCGTAGGCTCCGATGCGCAGCATGCGGAAACCCCACATCCAGCCCAGCAGCGCCGGGGCGACCCCGAAGCTGATCACATCGGCGAGGGAGTCCAGCTCGCGGCCGAAATCGCTGGTGGTCTGGGTCAGCCGCGCCAGGCGGCCGTCCAGCATGTCGAGGAGAATCGCCCAGCCGATCGCCTTGGCGGCGTTGTCGAAGTGCCAGAACTCGGTGGCGGTGCCCTGCAAGGTCTGGGCGATGGCGATGTATCCCAGCAGGATGTTGCCCATGGTGAACATCGAGGGCAGCAGGTAAATGCGCTTGCGCAGGCGGCGGCGTCGGAGCGGAGGTTCGACCGGAAGCTGGAGTTGCTCGTCGGTCATCGCGCTCCCTCATGGCGCCGCGCACCAGCGGTGGCCAAGGCGGCGGGTTCCGCGGGCGGCAAATAGGCCAGCACGGTGGCGCCGCCGCGGACGCGGTCGCCGATGGCGATACGAACCTCGGCCGCAGGATCGAGCAGCACATCGGTCCGCGAGCCAAACTTGATCAGCCCCACGCGCTCGCCGCGCTCCACGCGGTCTCCCAGCTTCTTCGTGAAAACAATGCGGCGAGCCAGCACCCCGGCGATCTGCTTGAAGATTACGGTGTGGCCGTCGCCCTCGACGGTCACGATGTTCTGCTCATTCTCCACCGCGGAAGCCGCGCTCATGGCGTTGTGAAACCGCCCGTGCCGGTACTCGACCTTAGTGATGGCCCCGGCAACCGGCGAGCGGTTCACGTGCACATCGAAGACGCTGAGGAAGATGCTGATGCGGGTCCGCGGCCGGCCGTTCACTTCTGCGGTCGAAACGTCGGTCACTTTGCCATCCGCCGGGGACACCACCGCCCCGGCTTCGGCCGGGATCACACGCTCGGGATCACGGAAGAACCACAGAAAGAACGCTGCCAGAGCAAGCGGCACGACGGCATAGGGCGGGCCGGCCAGCCATCCCACCACCGCGGCCACCACACCCAGTCCCAACGCGTAATAGAAGCCATCACGAACCATGGGGAGATGCTCTGATTATATCGGGGGTTCGCAAAAAACGGCAGGAATGCGAGACTTGGGGGGGGGTACAGGGATTCCCTATGACGGCAGATGCCGTTACAATTTCGTGAAAATTAGGCGACCTGGTGGGTCTGCTTAAACTGCCGCTCGATCGACTCCATCTGATCCTTGAGCCGCAGCTTCAGCTTCTTCAGACGCACTTCTTCCAGCTTCTCGTCTTCCGAAAGGAAGCGCTTCTGGGTCAGACATTCAAGTCTTTGTGAATATTGGGTATGTTCCACAACTAACTGGCGAAACTCCTCATGATTGGCCATGAGGAGGTCACGGACCTGAGTGGACATTCAGTGGACCTCCTGCCCAGTCTCGACAAGCCCACGCTATCACACCCTTTTTGCGCCTTCAACAGCTTTCCCGGTTACCTGGGGAAACAATTTTTTACAGACCAGGGCATCCTCTTCGGGATTCCGGTAATAGGACCTGCGGCGGCCAATCTCGACGAACCCCGATTTGTAATAGAGGGCACGAGCCGCCCTATTCGATTCACGCACTTCCAGAAAGACCGCCTGCGCACCCCGGCTGCGGGCCAAGTCGAGCAATCCCTGTACCAGTCGCGTGCCCAGACCGCGGCGCTGCACCGAGCTGGCGACCACGATGTTCTCAATTTCCCATTCCGGTCCCAGATCCCGGCCGACGATAAACCCCTGCACTGCGTTTTCCTCGATCGCCAGCACGGCGCGCCCGGCTTCGGCGAAGAGCCGGTGGTACTCGGCTTCGCTCCAGTGCGCAGCGCCGGCGGAGCCGCCCTCCAGCGCCAGCAGGGCAGGAAGGTCGGCGGGCGTGGCGGGTCGTACCCGAAAGCCAGTGTCAAGTTTCACGTTTCGGCCAAAAGCTAAAAGCCAGGAGCTAAGAGCCAGGTTTTGAGAAGATCTCGGCGTCGGAACGCCGCACGTAATTGGCATCAAGAGCGTCGGCGGTGACGGTTTGTCCGGCAAGGATCTTGCGCAGGCCAATGCGAGCAATCACTTCAGCCCCTGGGCGGTCGATCTGGCGGAGCGTAGCCCCGGCGGGCAGGGCCAGCGCGGCGATGGATGCATCGGGCGTAACCACGGCGGCGCCCACCGGCAACGCCGCCAGGAAGGCCTCGCGCGTCAACAGCGACTCTTGCCGTAGAGACGTTGCTTGCAACGTCTCCGACCGAACGTCGTATTCGCCCACGAACACTTCCCCTCTCTGAGCGTCGAGTGCGGCGAAGACGCGGCCGGTCGCGCCGGAGCCGAGGGCCAGCGCTTCCAGCGCCGAAACGGTGGCAATCGGCTTTTTCAGCACCTCCACCAGGCCTTTGATCGCCGCCAGTCCGACGCGCAGCCCGGTGAACGAGCCAGGACCAGAGACCGCGGCAAATCCGTCCATCTCGTGCTTGTGAAGATTGCGGCGAGCGAGCGCAGCCGCGATCTGCGGCACCAGTTCAGCAGAGAACGCTCCCCCGGTCAGGGACGCTGTCTCCAGGAGCTCGAAACTTTGGCTATCGCCACGCGCCAGGGCCAGGCTGCCGTGCTTCCAGGAAGTGTCGATGGCGAGGATGAGCATAGAGGTTAGTAAATCGTGTAGGGCGGCGCGGGCGAGCGGAAGTTGGGCTTGGTTCCCATCAGCAGCAGCGCGCCGATGCGCTTGAACTGCCGCAAATCCTCGGCACTCTTGAATGACTGCCCCGCATAGTCGTCCGGCGTGGGAGTGGGGTCGAGGATGCGGCGCGCTTTCACGTCTTCAAAGGCGTGCGCCTTCAGCAGGCCGATGTACTGGGCTTCGGAGCGCACCTGCACCGGAACCTTGAGCTTGTCCACCCACTGCAGCGAGTAGGGATTGTCTTTATAAAGATTGATGAGGATGAACAGCCGCCCGCGCGGCGCCATCACGCGAAACAGCTCGTTGAGCGCGCGGTCGGGGTCGGGATAGTAGTAGAACGACTCGACCGAGAGCACCCTGTCGAAGTAGTTCTCCTCCCAGGGAATTTTTTCGGCGGAGCCCCACACGTACATGATGTTGTCGAAGTCGCGGGAAGCAGCGCGGGCGTGGCGGATCATCTCGTCGGAAATGTCGAGGCCGACGATCTGGCCGAAGCCGCGCGGGCCTTCCGAGACCAGCCGCGCCAGGATGCGTGTGGCCCATCCCGCGCCGCAGCCCAGGTCCAGCACGCGCTCGCCGGGCTTGATGTCCATCAGCCGCAGGGTCGCTTCCGTGATGGCGAGATGATGCTGCTCCATCTGCTCGCCGCGGCCCTCTTCGGCCCAGCGGTTGAATTCGTGTTGCAGAATTTCGTCAGGAGTCATGAAAGCAGTTGCCAGTTGTCAGTTGCCAGTTGGGAAACAGGACTCACGGTACTCGGCGCCTGGTACTTGGTACTCGGTACTCGCAACTCGGTACTCGGTACTCGGTAGTCGGTACTCGGTACTCGCAACTCGGTACTCGGTACTCGGTACTGCTTCTATGCTACATTCTGCCGCACATGCCGGAAAGCCCATCGCCCGAACCACAGCCGCTCTACTGCCCGAAGTGCGCGCGTGAGGTCACGGACCCGCTGATCTGCGGCGATTGCTCGGCAGTGATCTGCCGCACCTGCGGCACGCCGCTGGAATCTCCGGATGAGCTGGGGATCGGGTGACCGCTCCCGCTCAAGCCCCTGGCCACGCGCCCGAGGCGACGCTGGTGCGCGGCCTATCGCTTTTGGATTCGGTGCTGCTGCTGGCCGGAGGCATCATCGGCTCGGCCATCTTCCTGGCGGTCAGCGACGTTGCCGAGCCTTTGGCCAGCCCGGCATTGTTCATCTTCGTCTGGATACTGGGCGGCGCGATCACCCTGCTGGCCTGCTTCGCCTTCGCCGAGTTGGGCGCGATGTTCCCCAACTCCGGCGGGCAGTACGTCTTTCTGCGCGAGGCCTACGGCGAGTTCTACGCCTTCCTGTTCGGATGGATGGTGCTGTTCATCAACTTCAGCGGCACGGTGGCGGCGCTGGCGGTGGGATCCGCGACCTATCTGGATGAGGTGGTGCCGTTCGGCGCGAAGGAAACATTGTTCCGTGCCGGTCCGTTTTCGCCGACGCATGGGCAACTGGTGGCGCTGCTGGCAATCGCGGTGATGACCTGGGTGAACGTCGTCGGCCTGCGGCGCGCGGCCACGCTGCAGAACGTCGCTACCTGGATGAAGTTCGCCGCCATCGCGATCTTCGTAGGATTCGGATTCGCGATCGGCAAAGGCTCTACGGTCCACTTCTCCACGCCGGCGCCGCCGGCGCACCCCTTGCCGCTCGTGTTCGCGATCGGCCTTGCGCTCAATGGTGTTTTCTGGGCTTACGACGGCTGGAACTACATCGTCTGCGCCGCGGGAGAAGTGAAGGACCCGCAACGCAACATCCCGCGGGCGCTGGTGCTGGGAGTGGTCGCGGTCGGGATCGTGTACATCAGCTTGAACCTGGTTTATCTGTACGCGGTACCACTGGCCGATATCCAGCCGGCGCGGACCATCGCCCAGTCGGCCGCGATCGCACTGTTCTCGCCGGGAGTGGGGCGCTGGATGTCGCTGCTCATCGCCTTATCCTGCTTTGGAGCAGCTTCGTGCTGCACGCTCGCGGGCGCGCGCGTGGTCTATGCCATGGCTTGCGACCGGGCTTTCCTGCGCAAGCTGGCCTACGTTCATCCGCGCTACCGCACGCCCTCGCTGGCGCTAATTGTGTTGGGGGCGTGGTCGGGCGTGCTGGCGCTCAGCGGCAAATACGACGAGCTCTACACCTACGTGATGTTCGTGGGCGTGATTGCCTACGTGGCCACCGTGGCCGGAGTGTTCGTGCTGCGCCGCAAGCGTCCGGATGCGCCGCGTCCGTATCGGTGCACGGGTTATCCGTGGGTTCCGGCGCTGTATCTGGTGGCCGGCAGCCTGTGGGCGGCGATCGTGGCTTATGAGAGGCCGCGCGAGGCGGTGGCCGGCGCGGTGATCATGCTCATTGCAGTTCCGGGGTATGTCTACTGGAAGCGGCAGAAAAGCTGACCACTTCGATGAGGAGTGTCATTCTTCCGCGGAGCGAAGCGAAGCGGGAGAATCTGACGTAGCGGCTTGCGCTGCCGATGTCGGTTGCGGAGGCGATCTCGTCAGGATCCTCCGCTCAGCTTCGCCTCGCGAAGGATGACAGCATCGGCGTGGCAGGCGTTAGTGAGGAATAACGGCAGTTTCCTCGCGCGACCCAATGCTGTAACCTGTCCGGCCTTACTTCTGGCAACTGACAACTTTCCTATGCGACTTCTTGTGATCGGCGCGGGCATGATGGGATCGGCAGCGGCGTACGACATGGCGCGAGTGCCCGAGGCCGAGGCGGTGACGCTTGCTGACAGCGACATAGGCCGCGCGAAAGACGCGGCCAAGCGGATCAACAGGCTGACGCGGGGGAAGAAGGTTACGCCGAAGCATCTGGACGCGAGCCGGGAGTCCGACGCCGCCAAGCTGATGCGCGGGCACGCAGCGGCGCTCTCCGCCGTACCGTATTTCTTCAACGTCGGCCTGGCGCGCGCGGCCATCAAGGCGGGATGCCACTTCGCCGACCTCGGCGGCAACAACACCGCGGTCCGCCAGGAGCTGGCCATGGACAAGCCGGCCGCCAAACGCGGCGTGGCGCTGGCGCCCGATTGCGGGCTCTCTCCCGGCATGGGCTCGATCCTGGCGGGCGAGCTGATGCGCCGCATCGGCGGCCAAGCGGACGCGCTGAAGCTCTATGTCGGCGGCCTGCCGCAGAATCCCAAGCCGCCTTTCAACTACCAGTTGGTCTTCTCGGTCGAGGGCCTGATCAACGAGTACGTCGAACCGGCGCGCATCCTGCGCAAGGGGAAACTGGCCACCATCGAACCGCTGAGCGAGCTGGAGGAATTCCATCTCGAAGGCTTCCCACCTTTGGAGGCGTTTCAAACTTCCGGGGGGACTTCGACCTTGCCCGAGACCTTCGCCGGAAAAGTGGGCGAGTGCTTCGAGAAGACGCTGCGCTATCGCGGACACCTGGCGCTCATCCGCGGGCTCTACGACCTGGGGATGTTTTCGAGCGCAAAGAAGAAGTTCGGCAAGACCGAGATCGCGCCCCGGAGGGTGATTGCCAGGCTGTTCCAAGAAAAGTTCGCGGGCAACGATCCGGACTTGGTCATCATGAGGGTGGAAGCTCATCAGGGCGAGCGCGTGGTGTCGTTCACCGTGGTGGACCGCTTCGACCCGGCGACCGGCATGACGGCCATGATGCGCACCACGGCTTGGCCTGCCTCGGTTGTCGTCCAGATGCTGGCTTCTGGCGAGATTGCGAAACGCGGCGGGATCCGCAGCGAGCTGGACATCCCCGCCGGCGCATTCCTGCAGGCGATGGCGAGCCGCGGGGTGCGCATCGAGTATTCTAGTCGCCAGTCGTAGGTCGCGAGTCGTGAGCCAATAGCAAGGGCTTGCGACCCACGACTTAAGACCCGCGACTTATCGACGGAGGCCGACTGTGAAATTCCTGGATCGACTTCATCCCCTGGCAGTGCTGGCGCTTCGCCTGGCGCTGGGAGCGATCATGATCGCCCACGGCGCGCAGAAGCTGTTCGGCAGCATGCCGAGATTCATGGGAATGCTCAACAGCATGGGGATTCCCGGCTGGATGGGATACCTGACCGTGGCAGCCGAGTTCGGCGGCGGCATCCTGCTGGTGGTGGGTTTGCTGACCCGCCTGGCTGCGCTATCCATCGTTATCGATATGGCAGTGGCCATCGATAAAGTGCACCTGAGGAATGGTCTGGTCAGCGGCGGCGGCAAAGTGGGATATGAGTTCCCGCTGGCGTGTGCGGCCATCGCCTTCGCCCTGATCTTTCTGGGAGCGGGGCCGATCTCGCTGGATGGGGCGTTCTTCCGCGGTGGCGGCGGTCCCGCGCGTAAGTGACGTGCACCAAAGTACTCTGGTGGTAACTTGACGCCTGCCCGGCGCCGGCGCATCCTTAATGGGCAAATGTGGGGACGTTTGCAAATCGGGCTCGCCATTGTCCTATGCTTGGCGGTTTTTATTACGTTTCTGGCGCACCGGCCTGCCTGCAGCAGCGGCGACCTGCTGCACAACCAACCTGTCGCCAAGTTTAAGGCCCTGAGCGCGGATGGCGACGCCAAATCCGGGATTAGCGCGGTGGTCGAAATTGCACTGACCCGCCCTGTCGTCGCGCCCGTCCCGGTCCAGCCGCAAGTGCCGTCCCCCGATGGTGAAGCGTTCACGCTCCAGGCGCCCGGTCCTCAAGTTCTCTCCTGTTGTCTCCTCTGCTGATTCTCTGTCTGGTTTCCCCGCGCACATGTGCCTCCAAATTCTGTGCGGGGATGTACCGGGAAGGTGTCCTCTCTTTCTTCCCGGTTGCCGCGGAGAAATCGGCAGACCCCGCCTCCGGTCACCGTTTTCTCCGCTTTTTTCTTGGGGATGGCGGTTAGAAGCCAGTCAGCTTGAGCATGGCCTGATAGAGGTCGTTGGCCTGGGGCAGGATTTCGTCCTCCAGCGCCGGCTGATAGGCGCAGAAGGTATCCATGGCGGCGACGCGGCGCACCGGGGCATCGAGGTGGTCGAATAGTTCGTCGGCGATGCGGGCGGCGATCTCGGCGCCGTAGCCCCAGCTCAGCACGTCCTCGTAGGCCACGATCACGCGGTTGGTCTTGCGCACCGAGTTGGCGACCGCCTCCCAGTCGTAGGGACTGAGTGTGCGCAGGTCGATGATCTCCACGCTGAGCTGATGCTCGCGTTCGGCGCGCTGCGCCGCCTGGAGGGCGCGGGGAACGACCGCGCCGTAGGTGATCACCGACACATCGCTGCCTTCCCGCACCACTCTTGCCTTGCCGAACGGGATCATGTGGTCGGGGCCGGGATACGGGGCGCGTCCATAGGTCTCGCGATAGAGCCGCTTGTGTTCGAGGAAGAGCACCGGGTCGTCGCAACGTATGGCGGTGTGCAACAGGCCGTTGGCATCAAGCGCGTTCGAGGGAAACACCACGCGCAGCCCGGGAATGTGGGTGAAGATGCTCTCTCCACACTGCGAGTGATAAATTGCGCCGCCGGTAAGGTAGCCGCCGATGGCCACGCGGATGACGGCCGGGCAGGAGAAGCCGTTGAACGAACGCCAGCGGATGAGCGGCAGTTCGTTGCGCAACTGGTGCATGGCCGGCCAGATGTAGTCGAAGAACTGGATCTCGGCCACCGGCTTGAGGCCCCGCACAGCCATGCCGATGCTGCGGCCGACGATGCTGGCTTCCGCCAGCGGTGAGTTGAAGACGCGGTCAGGGCCGAACTCCATCTGCAGCCCGGCGGTGAGCTTGAACACGCCTCCCTTGCCCTTGACCAGCTTCTGCTTCAAATACTGCTCGCGGCTGCAGTCGGCGACGTCCTCGCCGAAGACGACGATGCGCGGATCGCGCCGCATCTCGTCCTTCAGGCAGGCGTTGATGAGGTCCGCCATGGTCTTCTCGACCACCGCCCCGGGCTTGGCCGGAGCCGGCGCCGGCGCGGGCGGGACTTCGAACCGGGCTGACGTGGGATCGAGGTCGGGCGAGTAGATGAATTGCAGGATCGATTCCTTCGCCGCCGCGGGCGCTTCAAGAGCGCGGTCGCTCGCCTCCAGCACTTCTTCGGATACCTGCTTTTCGAGTTCGTTGATTCCCTTCTCGTCGAGGATGCCTTCGCGGATCAGGAACATCTGCAGGCGGGTGATGGGATCGCGCTTGACCTCTTCCTGGCGCTCGGACTCAGGGCGATAGAGTCGCTCGTCGTCGGAGAGCGAGTGCGAATAGGGACGGATGACGTGCCCGTGCACGAACCCGGGCCCCTTGCCGGCGCGGATGTGCTCCACCGCGCGGGTGACGGCGGCATAGCTTTCGACCGGATCGGTGCCGTCGCACTCCTCGAAATGGAAGTTGGGGAAATTGGCCACCAGGCGCGAGATGTTGCCGCCCGCGGTCTGCACCTCGCAGGGCACGGAGATGGCGTACTCGTTGTCCTCGATCAGGAACAGAACCGGCAGCTTCAGGTTCGAGGCCGAGTTCAGCGACTCCCAGAACTCGCCCTGGCTGGTGGTGCCTTCCCCCGAGGAGACGTAGACAACCTCGTCACCGTGGAAGGTCACATCTTTGAACTCGCGGTAGTCGCCGGGAACTTTCTTGGCCGCTTCGGGATGGCGCGAGAAATAGCGGCCGGCTTCGGCGCATCCGATCGCGTGCAGGAACTGGCTGCCCGTGGGCGAGGAGCCGGTGACGATGTTAAGCGCGCGGTTGGACCAGTGCGAAGGCATCTGGCGTCCGCCGGAGCAGGGATCGTCGGCCGCGCCCACCGCCTGCAACAGCATGTCGAGCGGCTTCATGCCCAGGGTTAGGGCCAGCGCGCGGTCGCGATAATAGGCAAAAAACCAGTCATAACCCGGCTTGAGCGCCAGGCCGGCCGCCACCAGCAGCGCCTCATGGCCCGCTCCCGAGATCTGGAAGAAGATTTTCTGCTGGCGCTTGAGCAGGATCTCGCGGTCGTCGATGCGACGCGACAGGAACATCAGCCGGTAGATCTCGATGAGCTGCTTGCGGGTGAGGCCCTGATAGGTCTTGTCGGGAGTCTCAAGTGCCTTGCCAGCGGGCTTGGGTACGGTCTTGGTAGTAGCCATTCGCTCCTTCAGATGCAGCCGGGACCCCGGGCGTCATTGTAAAACGGGTACGGTGGCTGCGGATATACTGATTGGCGAACCAAAGTCACCTAGGCGGATACTTCGGTGATCACCGTGCATCGCCCCATCCCGACCGAACAGATCAGGCTGCTGATCTTCGACCTGGATGGCACCCTGATCGACTCGCAACTGGACCTGGCCAATTCGGTCAACGCCATGCTGCGGCACTTCGGGCGGAGGGAGCTCTCGCCGGAGGTGATCGCCAACTATATCGGCGATGGTGCACCCATGCTGATCCGCCGCGCCCTGGGCGATCCCGATGACAGCCGCTACATGCACGAGGCCCTGGACTTCTTCCTGCACTATTATCGCGAGCACAAGCTGGACAACACCACGCTCTATCCCGGGATTCGCGAGGCGCTCGCGGCCGTGCGCTGGGTCGAGAACAACGGCGGCCGGACGGAGCGCCAGTTCGCGGTGCTGAGCAACAAGCCGGTGCGGCCATCGACCCAGATTCTGGAAGGTCTTGGGCTGCGGGATATGTTTGTGCAGGTCTATGGCGGAAACAGCTTTGCCACCAAGAAGCCGGACCCGATGGGCGCCCACGCTCTGCTCGAGGAGACCGGAACGCCGGCGGAGCAGGCCATCATCATCGGCGACTCGGAGATCGACGTGATCACCGCGCGCAATGCCGGGACGTGGAGCTGCGGGGTCAACTACGGCTTCCGTCCGGACACGCTGAAAGTGGTGCCGCCGGATGTGGTCATCGACGCTCCGCAGGAATTGCCCCTGGTGTTCAACAAGGATTACGAGGAGGAATTCGACAATTAGACGGCTCCCTTCCAACACCTTCGGCTTCACCCCGGCGGAGTTGCGCACCATCCGCGCGATGAAAGACCCGAACGGCGTGCAGAAATTCCTGAACAGCCTGCCGTATCACCTGGAGATGACCTGCTGGTCGCCGCGCAAGGTGCTGCACGAACGCACGGTGCATTGTTTGGAGGGCGCGATTTTCGCGGTTGCCGCGCTGCGCGTGCTGGGGTACCCGCCGCTGTTGTGGGACCTGGAGGCTGACCGCGACACCGACCACGTCCTGGCCATCTTCAAAGAAAATGGCGGCTGGGGCGCCGTGGCGGCCTCGAACTTCGCCGGCTGCCGCTATCGCGAGCCGGTCTATCGCTCACTGCGCGAGCTGGCCATGAGCTACTTCAATCTGTATTTCAACCTGGCTCGCCAGCGCTCGCTGCGCCGCTATTGCCGGCCGGTCAACATGGCGCGCTTCGATCACCTGAACTGGATGACCAGCGAAGACGAGGTCTGGTACATCGCCGAGTACCTCTGTGACATCCCGCACCGTCCGCTGCTCACCCCCGGGCAGGAAAAATCTTTGCACGCAGTGGACGAGCGGTTGTACAAGGCGGAGTTGGTGGGCCACAGGTGGAAGTGAGCGGCCACTTGGGCTCCCTGATAGGCCGGCTAACGGGCTGCGTCCTGTTCCTCTGCATCGCGCTCTGCGCCGCGGGACAGAGCGCTCCGCAGCGACCGTTGCTGTCCCGCCCTAACCAGCCGCGAACCCTTTCGAGCGAGGAGATCCAGCCGCTCATCCGGGCGGTAGCGGAGAATGACATTGCCAATGACCTCAAGCAACGTGACTACGCCTATCTGCAGCGCGAGGAAGAACACAAGCTGGATGGCCAGGGCAATGAAAAATCGCGGGAGACGCGCGACTACGAGATCATGATGCTCTATGGGCAGGGAGTCCGGCGGCTGATCGCGCGCAACGACAAGCCCCTGAGCGCGGCCGAGGCCGCCAAGGAAGAGAAGAAGATCCAGGAGGTCATACAGAAACGCGAACAGGAGACGCCCGAGCAGCGCGAGAAACGGCTGCAAAAGGAAATCCGGGAACGCGAAGAGGAGCGGGCATGGGTGCGCGAGATTGCCGACGCCTATACGTTTCGCCTCGTGCGGACGGAGTTTCTGGACGGGCGCGAGACCTACGTCATCGATGCCGACCCCAGGCCCGGTTTCCAGCCGCATCTGAAAGACGCCAAGTATCTTCCCAAGTTTCGCGGCCGCGTCTGGATCGACAGTGCCGAGACCCAGTGGGTCAAGCTCGACTGCGAGGCGATCGATACGGTCTCCTGGGGGCTGTTCCTGGCCCGCATCCACAAAGGCTCACGCATCAGCATCGAGCTGGCCCGCGTCAACGACGAAGTATGGCTGCCGAAATTCGTTTCCCTGAAATTCTCGGCCCGGATCGCGCTGCTCAAGAATTTGAACGTGGTCGAGGACGTGAGCTATCGGGATTACAAGAAATTTCGCAGCGACACCAAGATCGTGCCGGTGCCGCAGGAGCCGCGGTGAAGTAATCCCCTCCCATCTCTTTGTCATCCCGAGCGAGGGGCTTCGCGGGGTCCCCGGAACGCCCGTTTTTGGCGTTCTGGGGTGGGAGCCCCGAGTCGAGGGACAATGCCTTTGACCTGCGTCTATATGACGATGAGCAGTTCGCGTCGCGCGTTGCGAGCAATTTTCGCCAGCGATCTGGCGGCACATTGGTTTGAAAGGCATTGTCCCTCCGCTCGGGCTCAAGCCCTCGGTCGGGATGACAGTTCTTGTATATTTGGGTAACAGCCGTCTCTCATGGATTTCAAGCTCATCTCCGATTACAAGCCTCGCGGCGACCAGGGCCGGGCCATCGAGCAGCTCACGCGCGGTGTGCGCGATGCGGAGAAGCATCAAGTGCTGCTCGGCGTCACCGGCTCCGGCAAGACCTACACCATGGCCAAGCTGGTCGAGCACGCGAACCGGCCGGCGCTGGTGCTGGCCCACAACAAGACGCTGGCGGCGCAGCTCTATCACGAGTTCAAGACCTTCTTCCCGCACAACGCGGTCGAGTATTTCGTCTCCTACTATGACTACTATCAGCCCGAGGCCTACATTCCGGCCGGCGACGTGTACATCGAGAAGGAAGCTACCGTCAACGACGAACTGGACAAGCTGCGCCTCTCGGCTACCAAGTCGCTGTTCGAGCGGCGCGACTGCGTGATCGTGGCTTCGGTGAGTTGCATCTACGGCCTGGGTTCGCCCGATGCCTACTACGGCATGATGATGTTCGTGGAGAAGGGCCAGAAGCTCAAGCGCGAGGACATCACGCGGCGTCTGGTCGAAATCCTCTACGAGCGCTCGGACACCGACTTCCATCGCGGCACCTTCCGCGTGCGCGGCGACATCATCGAAGTCTTCCCCACCTACGAAGATATGGCCTATCGCATCGAGCTGTGGGGTGACCAGGTCGAGTCGCTGGCGCAGATCGATCCCCTGTTCGGCACGGTCAAGCAGAAGTACGTGCGCCTGCCCATCTATCCCAAGACGCACTATGTCATGTCGGCGGAAACCAAGTCGCGCGCCGTCGAGTCCATCAAAGAAGAGCTGCACTGGTGGGAAGCGGAACTGGAGAAACAGGGACGCGTGGTCGAAGCGCAGCGCGTGCACCAGCGGACGATGTTTGATCTCGAGATGATCAAGTCGGTCGGCTACTGCCACGGCATCGAGAACTACTCGCGCCACTTCTCCGGACGCCTGCCGGGGGAAGCGCCGCCGACGCTGCTCGATTATGTCCCGCGCGACTACTTGCTGTTCATCGACGAATCGCATCAGACCGTCCCCCAGCTCCACGGCATGTATCACGGCGACCGCTCGCGCAAGGAGACGCTGGTGGAGTACGGCTTCCGCCTGCCTTCGGCGATGGACAACCGCCCGCTGACCTTCGAGGAGTTCGAGCACCGCGTGAACCAGGCCATCTACGTTTCCGCCACGCCCGGTCCGTATGAGCTGACCAAGGCAGCGGGAGTTGTAGTTGAACAGATCATTCGTCCGACGGGACTGGTGGACCCGGAAGCCGAAGTGCGCCCCGTGAAAGGGCAGATCGACGACCTGCTGCACGAGATCCGCGAGCGCGCCGCCAAGGGCGAGCGCGTGCTGGTGACCACCCTGACCAAGCGTATGGCCGAAGACCTGGCCGAGTATTACAGCGAGGTGGGCGTGCGCTGCCGCTACATGCACTCGGAGATCGAGACCCTGGAGCGCATCAAGATCCTGCGCGACCTGCGCAAGGGTGAGTTCGACGTGCTGATCGGCATCAACCTGCTGCGGGAAGGGCTGGATTTGCCCGAGGTTTCGCTGGTGGCCATTCTCGACGCTGACAAAGAGGGCTTCCTGCGCTCCAGCGGCTCGCTCATCCAGACCATGGGCCGCTGTGCGCGTCACCTGAACGGCCGGGCCATCCTCTACGCCGACCGGATGACGGACTCGATGCAGCGCGCCCTGGACGAAACCACCCGCCGGCGCGCCATCCAGCAAGCCTATAACGAAGAAAACGGCATCACGCCGCAGTCCATCGTGCGGCCGCTGGAGATGTCGCTGGCGCAGATTGTCGAGGCCGATTATGTAGAAGTGGCCGACGCCGCGGAGGGCATGCCGGAGTTCAAGTCGCAGGAAGAGCTGGACGCCTACATCGCCCGTCTCGAGAACGACATGCGCGAAGCTGCCAAACGCTTCGAGTTCGAGCAGGCGGCCAAGCTGCGCGACACCATCAAGGAGCTGCGGACAAAAGAATTCCTGTTCGCTTGAGTCCTGCTACGTCCCCACCTTGCGTTGCGGGATGTCGGCCGGGTCGCTCTCGATCTCCATCTCGGCCTCGAGCGACCTGAGGCGCAGCATCATCTGGTTCATGCGCAAGGCCATGGCGCGGATGGTGTTGAGCTGCTCGCGGACCCGCGCCGAGAAGGCGCCCGGTTCCATCAGAAGCAATTCCGCGTTGCCCAATAGCGAGGTCATGGCGTTGTTGAAGCTGTGACGCATTTCCACGATGTAGCGCCCCAGGGTGGCGAAGTGCTGATTGTCCGCGGCCAGGCGCTCGGCCTGGAGAGCGCGTTCCTGGCTGGCAACGCGGGCCAGCACTTCCGCGCAGAACGTGACCAGGGTATCGGCCCAGGCGTCCTGGTGTGGGATCACCAGCGCGCGGGGATGAAGGGAGCGCGCCCAATCCCAGGTTCCGGGGTCGTCCGAAGCGCACACCGCCGCGGTGCCGGAAGCGGCGAGCGAGCGCAACACCGGCTCCAGGCGCGCCCGGGGCAGCGGGGCAATGACGGCCACGTCGCCGCTCACCACGCGCGCGTGATCCCAGAATTCCGCGCTGAGCAGGGTGAAGGCTGGGACCTCGCGCTCGGCCTGCCAGCGCGCCATCAGTGTGCGCCCGAAATCGGTGGAGTCGGAGATGATGACGGCATTCTGCGTCTGGCTCATGACAGGGTCTCTGGCGCAAGATATCAGCCACGAGCCGCTGTGCAGTCGGTCTGCTGGAGATGATTGGTTCTAAAGGGGTTCCAACCTGAGACCGGAAGGGACGCGGGACCTGTGTGTCTCAGCCTGAGACTCGGCCTGAGGTGGAAGCGCCGGGCTTCAGCCCGGCGATTAGGGCGTCGTGATGAAAGGGCTTTAGCCCTGCGCCGGGCCTAAAGGCCATCTTCGATTGGATCTATTTCGCAGGCCTAAAGGCCTGCGCTTCCACCAGGTACGCCTTCTTTGGAATCGCTCTACGAGGTTCTCGCCGCAGCACTTGTGCTGGCGCCCAAGCCGATGTTGTAGCGCTTGAGCTTGCGGTAGAGCGTCGCGCGGCTGATTCCCAACATCTTGCCGGCCAGCATCTTGTCGCCATGGACCTGCTCGAACACACGCTGGATGGTGATTCTTTCCAGGTGCTCCAGGTCGGTGGGAGTTTCGAGGACATCGGGCTCGGAGACGATCCCCGGGGCCGGCAGATTGCACAGTGCCGAGGGCAAATCGGCGACGTCGATGCGGTCGTGATTGCGGAGGGCCACGGCGCGCTCGATGCAGTTCTCCAGCTCGCGGACGTTGCCCGGCCAGTCGTATTGCAACAGCGCGTTCATGGCGGCGGCGGTGAGCGCCAGGGATGAATCCGGCGCGAAGCGGTCGAGGAAGCAGCGCACCAGGCTGGGGATATCCGACTTGCGCTCGCGCAATGGCGGCACGTGCACGGCGACAACGTTCAGGCGGAAGTAAAGGTCCTTGCGAAAGGCGCCGGCGCGGTAGGCGGCTTCCAGGTCGCGATTGCTGGCGGCGATGACCCGCACGTCCACTTTCACGCTGGCGTTGCTGCCGACCGGACGCAGTTCCTTTTCCTGCAGGACGCGCAGCAGCTTGGCTTGCATCTCCTGCGACAGCTCGCCGACTTCATCAAGGAAGATGGTGCCACCGTGGGCGGCCTGGAAGAGTCCAGGACGGGACTTGAGCGCGCCGGTGAATGCCCCTTTCTCGTAGCCAAACAGTTCGCTTTCAATCAGTGTGGGCACCAGGGAACTGCAGTCCACGGCGACGAACGGCCGCTGGGCAAAGGGACCGCGGAAGTGGATGGCCCGCGCCACCAGTTCTTTGCCGGTGCCGCTCTCGCCGATGATCAGCACCGGGGTGCGCGTGTCCTTGAGGCGCCCTACCAGCCGCAACACATCCTGGATCCTGGGCGAGGAGCCGGTGATCTGGTTCAGCTCGGTCTCCGCATTCACGCGGTCGCGCAGGAAATCGCGCTCCGCCACCAGGCGGACTTTCTCCGCCATGCGCTCCAGGATGAGCTTCATCTCCTCCACCGCGAAGGGCTTAGTGATGTAGTGGTAGGCGCCCAGCCGCATGGCTTCAACGGCGCTGCCGATGGAGCCGTGGCCGGTCATGATGGCGACTTCGGTGCGCGGCCGCGCGCTCTTGATCCGTTCCAGCAGCTCCACTCCGGACTTCTGCGGCAGGAGCAGATCGGTGACCACCACCTCGGGAGAGTCGCTTTCGAGCAGGCGGAGCGCGGCTTCGGCGCTTTCGGCCTCCAGGCAGAGGAAGCCCAGCGACTCGGCGATGCGCATGCACAGCTTGCGGATAGTGGGCTCGTCGTCCACGATCAGGAAGCGGATGCGGAAATCGTCGTTCATTACGGCTTCCCGAAGACCTTCTCCACCATGCCGATGAGCTGTTGCACGCGAAAGGGCTTCTCGACGCAGGGGGCGCCGGTATGCTGGAGCACGGCGGCGGTGTCCTCATTGACGGTGTCGCCGGTGACAAAGATCACGCGCGAGACCAGGTCGCGGCGGTGGGCTCCGATCCAGGCGTGGACGTTGGCGCCGCTGACTCCGCCGGGGGTCCGCATGTCGGTGATCACTCCCAGATACTGCCCGCCGGCCAGCAACTTCAGGGCTTCCACGCCGGAAGAAGCGGCCACGGTCGTGTAGCCGCCGCGCTCCAGCGCCGCGCGCATGAACTCCATGACCGCGGGTTCATCCTCGACGACCAGGATGGGCAAAGGTCCTGCGGCAGGCGAACCGGAAGAGCTCACGCGGGTGCTCCTGCGGCAGGCCGGCGGACAATGGCGGTGCGGATTTCCAACTGGCTAACGCGCATGGGCCCCAGGGACAACTCCGAATAGTACGGGAGTGTCCCAGCGGAAGCTAACCGCGAATCTCAATTTGAGTCAAGGGAATAGGAAGCCATGTGCCGAGGTCACAACGGGGCGGCGGAAGCGGGGTACTGAACCAAGACCTAGGGCGTCATGGTGATGAATGTCGGCGTTCCGCCAGCGGGGATCGTCAGCGGCGCCACGCCGTCGCTGCTCTTCACCGTGGTGTCGTCGGAGGTCTCGATAATGGAGACGTCAGGCAGAATGGTAGCCGTACCGCCGGAGGAGGATGAATTGGGACACTGTGCTTGTACGGCACAGGTTTGGGAGTACACGAACTGAGTCGGAGAGTTGACGGCGATAACGCCGAACTGGCCGTCATAGGTAGAGTCAGCTACTCCCGCTATGGTTATGAGCTGGCCGACCGCGAACGGATTACTGTTGCTGGTGGTAACCGTGACCGCGGCAGCCCCGGTTGCGGGATCGTTGACGCGGGAAATCGAGGCGATGGAAAACACCGCAGTCCCCTGGTTGGCCGTATACACGCGGGTTGAGTCTGAGTTCGAGGCGATGCCGGCGGGCCCGACGGGCGTAGCGTCGACTTGGATAGACTTGACAAAGGCGTTGTTGACGGTGTTCAGCACGCACACGCTGCTGGTCACGTCGTCGGCTACGTAGACGCGGGTGCCGTCGGCCAGCGCGGTGACGGAGATGGGATGCTGCCCATTGCAGGGCGGACCGGCCATGGGGATTGTCTGTACCGTCCCCTTGTTGTTATCGATGATGGACAGGCTGTTGCCCGCCGGGCTGGTGACGTAGGCGCGGTTCAGGCTCGCCTGATAGGTGATGTAGTTGGGTCCGGTGCCGACCGGGAGAGTATGGATCACAGTATCCGTATTGGTATCGATCACTGATACGCTGCTGCTCCCCTGGTTGACAATGAAGACGCTGGTGCCATCGCTGCTCACCGCTCCCCACACCGGACTGGCGCCGACCGGGAGGGTCGCGACAACCTGGTCGGTGGCCGGAAAGATGACGGTGACCGTGCCGTCGGCCATATTCAGGCAGTAGAGCTGTGTGCCATCGGGCGTCGCGACCAGCGCAACCGGATTGTTGCCCACGGGAATGTGGCTTACGCCTGGGGGGACGCTGGCGACGGAGATATCAGCCACGCAGTTCCCAGATCCGGCGCAAGTGGGTGCCACCGAGCCCGGCTCAGTTACGAACACCTTTCCCCCTGCAGGAGCGGCAAACACTGGGCTGGCCGACGGCACGTTGGGTGTTAACGGCGTCGGGCCGGGCAGGGTGATGGTGCTGTTGGGCAGATCTTGCTGACTACCCGCCGCCGCCAGAATGAGGGCATTGACGTTATGGTCCGCTTGATTGACGACATAGTCCGTCCCGGAGATAAAGGTCGCATTCACCGGGTTCCTGCCCACCGTAAAGGAAGCGACGGCGGTATCGCCGGAAACGTCAATGACTACTGCAGCGCCCTGGTTGGAACCGTTGGTGCTCACCACCAGGGCATGGGCGGTGAGCTGGGGATCGCCCCCGGGTAGCAGAACCGGGTTGGCCACCGGACGGTACTCGTCCCCACAATTGCTACAGAACACGATCAAACCGAGTACAGCCGCCAGTACGGCAGCCCTGGCGCCGGCCTTCCCCTTCAGACTCATCCCTACTCCCACAGCTTCGGTTCTCGAATGAAGCGCCTATTCTAGCGGGAAAGGGAGATGAGCGCAAAACGTGAGGAGTCAGTACCAAGTACCAAGTAGCCAGTACCAAGTAACTGCTCGGTGTTTCAGTATCTCCGTGGTGGACTGAACCTCAGACCATCCTCGATTCGTATGCGGTACTCGGTACTTGGTACTGGGTACTTGGTACTTGCTACTACTTGCGACCCGACTTGCGCCGGGTTGCCGTCACCTCGGATGCACGCTCGGCTTGGGTCACGCGCTGCGCCGGCTTCTTGGGGATCTGCGCCAGGCTTTCCTTCAGGGCAGCCATGATATCCACCACGGGCGCAAGCTTGCGCGGCTTCTCCACCGCGGCGACCTCCTTGCCTTCCAATTTGGCCTGGATAAGCTTCTTCACGTTCTCTTCAAACGTGTCGTGGTACTTCTTGGGATCGAAGTCGGCGGCCAGGGCTTCTACGAGTTGGTGCGCGACTTTGACCTCGGCGTCTTTCAGTTCGACGCCGTCGGTCTTGCCGAACTGGTCCACCTGGCGGACTTCGTTCTCGTAGTACATCGTGTGCAGCATGAGGCCGCCGTTCATGGGGCGCAGGAAGACGGTGTACTCGCGGTTGTGCATGGAGAGCTTGGCGATGGCGACGTATTCGCTCTCTTCCAGAGCCCGCGTCAGCAGCGCATAGGGCCGCCAGCCCGCCTCTTCCGGCACCAGATAATAGGAAGACTCGAAGTACACCGGATCGATCTGCGACGACTTGACGAACTCCAGGATTTCCATCGCTTTGGTGGTCTTGGGTTCGATCTTCTTTATGTCCGCAGGGTCGATGACCACGTACTCGCCCTTCTCGTACTCGTAGCCCTTGACGATCTCGTCGCGGCTAACCACGCGCTCGTCCTTCGGACAATAGAGTTGCTGCTTGATGCGGACGTGGTCGGTGCGGTGCAGCATGTTGAACTGCACGTTGCTGCTGCGCGCCGCTGAGAACAGCCGTACCGGCATGGAGATGAGCCCGAAGGTCAGGTATCCTGACCAAACCGATGCCGCCATAATCCCTCCCCCACAATTGCCAGGCCGGGTGACGCCGGACAAGCGCGCGCCACTCTGGTAGGATGCGCTCGGCCAAGGCCACTGCTGCCTTGCGCCTTCCCTGGCAACCAGATGTTATATGTACAGAAGCCGCGCCCCAATCCGCAGCGCTTGGAAAAAACTGGCGGGATTGCTGGACTGCCCTGTCGGTTGGGCGGCGGCCTTGTGCATCATACCGTGGCCGGCGCTGGGAATGCAGTTGCATTCGCTGGTGCCCCCGCGACGGGCCCTGTGGGCCCTGGGGTTCACCGTGGCTTTCGCCGTCACAGCTCGTTGGCTGCGGGCGGTGACCCTCTCGGGAGCCGTCGCCGGGGGCGTTCTGGCCTTTCTGCTGTTCGTCGCCGGAGGGTATGGAGCCTTTGCCGCCCTGATCGTGGTCTTCCTGCTGACCTGGATCACCACCCGCATCGGACACCAGCGCAAACGGCAACTGGGTACTGCTGAACAGCGTGGCGGACGGTCGGCGTCGCAGGTGATTGCCAACGTCGGAATCGCGGCCGTCGCCGCCCTGGTGGGACTGTTCACCCGCAATCCAGCCGCGCTGGTGGCTTGCGCCGCGGCGCTGGCTGAAGCCGCCGCCGACACTACCTCCAGCGAAGTCGGCCAGGCGGTCAGCGACTCCGCTCACCTGATCATCAGTTTTCGTCCCGTTCCCGTGGGCACCGATGGCGGCATCAGCGTCGCCGGCACGTTGGCCGGGATGGCGGCGGCGTTGGCGGTGGGGGCGGTCTGCTGGGCCACCCGGATGATCGCCACGCCTTGGCTGCTGCCGGTGGCCGCCGCCGGAACGCTGGGAATGTTCGCGGACAGCTTTCTCGGGGCGACGCTCGAGCGCCGGCGGCTGCTCAACAACGATGCCGTGAACTTGCTGAGCACCATCGCCGCGACGTTGTTCGCGCTGTTTCTCTATTGGTCGAGGCATGGGGAGTTTCCCCTGCGGTAAACAACGATCCCCAGCAGTGCAACATCTGATGTAAGCAGCCGCCGGATTCCGCCTCGCTTGGTCGCCATTTACAATTGAGGCAACTTATCGCGAAATCGGTGTAGCCATTATGAAGTTCAAGACTTTCACCATCGCCTGCGCTTTTATGCTGACGCTGTTCCTGTTCGCGCAGCGGCGCACCCAGCCGGCGCCGCCGCAGCTCTTCGCCGGGGTTGTGGACCTGACGCATACGGTCAGTGAGAAAGCTCCCAATTGGGAAGGAACGGCGGAGTCGCCGTACAAAGTCAAGGAGCTGGCCACCTTCGAGAAAGACGGCTACTTCACGCGTTACATTTCGCTGCCTGAGCACTTCGCCACCCATATCGACGCGCCCGCCCACTTCGCCCAAGGCGTGTGGACGGTGGACCAGATCCCGCCGCAGCGGCTGGTGGCGCCGCTGGTGGTGCTCGATGTGCATGGCAAAGCCGCCAACGATCCCGACTACCTGGTCTCGCTCGATGATCTGGCCAACTGGGAACACGACAACGGCCCGGTCCCGCCCGGCGCCGTGGTGATGGCGCGCACCGGCTGGGCCGCGCGCTGGGATTCCATGAAGGACTACCGCAACGCCGACGACAAGGGCACGATGCACTTTCCCGGCTTCGCCCTCGAGACCGTGAAATTTCTCGTCCAGGCGCGCAACCTCGTCGGAATTGGGATCGATACCCTCAGCGTGGATTACGGACCTTCCAAGGACTTCCCGGTCCATCACTTCACCGCGAAGAACAACGTCTACCATCTGGAGAACGTCGCCAACCTGCAAATGGCGCCAGAAGCTGGAGCCATCGTGGTAGCAGCGCCCGCCAAGCTGGAAGGCGGCTCGGGTGGCCCGGTGCGGATCTTCGTCCTGCTAAAGCAGCGACCGTGAATGCCGGACCTGCTTACGTTTCTCCCCATCCCCGGTCTAAGTGACTGGCATTACGGTCGGACCCGAGCCGCATCTTCTATCATGCTTAGGGAACTAACCGCCGGGCGGTCTCGTACCACCCCTCAGGGACAAGGCCACGCAAGTCGAGGAGGCGCCAGGTGGCGAACGGTAACGGCAAGAATCGCAAGAGGAAACGCGTTTTTTACGTCGGTGGCTCGATCCTGGCGGTGATCATTATTGCGCTGGTCGTCATGGCCGCCACCCGTGGCGGTACCAAGATCGACCCCGCGAAGCTGGGGAAGGTTGAGCGCGGCGACCTCGCCAAGAGTGTCGTTGCGACCGGCAAGATCGAGCCCATCACCAAAGTGGAACTCAAGTCCAAGGCCAGCGGTATCGTGGAAAAGTGGTTCGCCGATGCCGGCGACAAGGTCAAGGAAGGCCAAGTGCTGGTGCAACTGGACCGCGAGCAGATCCAAGCTGCGGTGCGGGAGGCCAAGGCCGCCCTGGCCGCGGCTGAGGCCAACGAGCA
Organism: uncultured Acidobacteriota bacterium; assembly: GCA_963808725.1. GTDB lineage: Bacteria > Acidobacteriota > Terriglobia > Terriglobales > Acidobacteriaceae > JAHFUA01. Next base: position 665,383 of record CAWEGO010000002.1, read on the forward strand.
TGCCGCGGTGGCCAACGTCACTCGCGCCAAAGCCGATGCTGAAGGTCCCGACGTGCCGCTGCTCTACCGCGCCTACCAGCGCGCCCAGAAGATGGCCACAGAAGGCGTGGTGTCGGAAGCGGCTCTGGATGATGCCCAGAAGTCCTATGAGATGGCCGTCAACAAGCGCAACGTCGCGCGCGCGCAGTTGACCGTCAACGACGCCAAACTGATCCAGGCCAAGGCGCAGGTGCAGCAGGCCCGCGCCACCCTGGACCGCTCCGACGAGGACCTGCGCTACGCCACCATCACCTCGCCGATCACCGGCGTGGTGCTCTCGCGCGACGTGGAGATCGGCGACGCCGTCAGCTCCATCCTCGTGCTCGGCTCCACGGCCACCCTGGTCATGACCCTGGGCGACATCTCGCAGGTTTACGTCAAGGGCAAGGTGGACGAGGCCGACATCGGCAAGGTCTACTTGGGGCAGCCGGCGCGCATCAAGGTCGAGTCCTTCAAGGACAAGGTCTTTAACGGCAAAGTGACCAAGATCGCACCTCTGGGGGTGGAGAAAGACAATGTGACCACCTTCGAGGTGCGGGTCTCGATCGACAATGCTACCGGCGAGCTGAAGTCGATGATGACGGCCAACGCCGAGATCCTCCTCGATGAGCACAAGAACGTGCTCATGATCCCGGAAGCCGCCATCATCTACGACAAGGACAAGAATGCCTCGGTCGAGGTCCCGGAACCGCACGGCAAGGATGGCAAGCGCACGGTGGCGGTGAAGGTCGGTATCTCCAACGGCGCCAAGACGGAGCTGCTGTCCGGCCTGAAAGAAGGCCAGCAGGTGGTGCTGCAGTAACCAGATTCTCCCAGGGGGCGTTTGGCGTTTATCAATGGCGGCTGAGGCCGCCATTTTTTTATTGACGCCTACTAATCGCTGCAACAGCGATTACCGCTGGTTCCACTGATAGTGTCATCCTTCGCGAGGTTGAGGTGCCAGCGGGCGTCCGAGCCCGCTACCGAAATCCCGAGCGAAGCGAGGGACCTGCCGAGCGGAGGATCTAAACGAAATGCCTGTACTACCGCTGCAGGTGGTGCGGCGAGTATCCCCAGATTCTCCCCCTCCCTTCGGTCGGCGGAAGAATGACATCGCCGGGGGACGTGGCGCCCGGACCGCTTCGGGAAACATCAACATCCAGCCGCAAAAGATCCATCCTTGGCAACCTGGAACACCTTCCGCTTCTCGCCACTCTGTGTTATAAATCGCGGTTCCCCGCCAGCGGCTGGCAGGAGAACCCGGCGCGGCCAAGCCTCAGTCCTTTCTTGTCGTGGAAGCGCGTCTCGGAATAAATCCTATCTGCTCCCGTTTTCGTGAGGTCTTAAATCTACGGAGGTCTAATGCATATGTGGCTCTCTGCAATGGCGATGTTGTGGCAAGCCGAGCCCTTGAATGAAGGGGCGGGATTCCTCTGGCTGGCCCTGGGCATTAGCGTGCTCGCGCTGCTGACCGTCTTTTACTTCGCGCATTACGTGCTGCGCTCCGACACCGGCACCGAGCAGATGCGCACCATTTCCGACGCCATCCGCGAGGGCGCGGAAGCCTTTCTGCGCCGGCAATACAAAACTATCGGCATCCTCAGCGTGGTGCTGGCGATCCTGATCTTCGTCGGATACAAGGTCTCGCCGCGCAACGCGCCGCTCGCCACCAAGACTGTGATCGCCTTCCTGATCGGCGCCGCCTGCTCCGGTTTCGCCGGCCTGACCGGGATGTACGTATCCATCCGCGCCAATATCCGCACCGCCAGCGCCGCCCGCACCAGCATCAACAACGCTTTGCGGATCGCCCTGCGCGGCGGCGCCGTCACTGGACTGGTGGTGGTGGCCCTGTCGCTGCTGGGCGTCGGCCTGCTGTTCTTCTTCTTCGGAGGCCTGTCCGCTCCGCGCGAAGTCCCGTATCAGGTGGTGGGCTTCGGCTTCGGCGCGTCGTTCGTGGCGCTGTTCGCGCAGTTGGGCGGTGGCATCTACACCAAGGCCGCCGACGTCGGCGCCGACCTCGTGGGCAAGGTTGAAGCCGGCATCCCGGAAGACGATCCCCGCAATCCCGCCGTGATCGCCGATCTGGTGGGCGACAATGTGGGCGATTGCGCCGGCCGCGGCGCCGATCTGTTCGAATCCACCGCCGCCGAAAACATCGGCGCCATGATCCTGGGCGCGGCGCTTTATCCCCACTTCGGGCTCAAGGGCATCCTGTTCCCGCTGGTGGCCCGCGCTTTCGGTCTGATCGCGTCGACCATCGGCGTCCTGATCGTCCGCACCGACGAAAAGGAAGACCCCATGCAGGCCCTCAACCGCGGCTACTACGTGACCACGGTGCTGGCCATCGCCGGATTCGCCGTGGCCGTCCACTACCTGCTGAAGGACAACTGGTGGTTCCTCGCCTCGGGCGTGGTCGGCATTCTCGCCGCCTTCCTGTTCGTCTACATCACGCAGTACTACACCGAATACCGCTTCCGCCCGGTGGCCACGATCGCCAAGGCCTCCCAGACCGGCCCGGCGACCAACATCATCGCCGGCCTCGCGGTGGGCCTGGAGACCCCCGCGCTGCCTGTCCTGGTGATCGGCGTCGCCCTGATGCTCTCCTACTGGTTCGGGCTGAAGGCGTTCCAAGGCGCCACCCTCGTCGGGATCAGCGACTACGCCAGGGCATCTTCGGCACCGCCGTCGCGACCATGGGCATGCTCTCCACCTGCGCCTACATCCTGGCCATGGACACCTTCGGGCCCATCACCGACAACGCCGGCGGCATCATCGAGATGTCGAACCAGCCGGAGGCGATCCGCGACAAAACTGACCGCCTCGACGCCGTCGGCAACACCACCAAGGCGCTGACCAAGGGCTACGCCATCGGCTCCGCCGCCCTGGCCGCCTTCCTGCTGTTCTCCGCCTACCTCGACGAGGTCAAGGAACTCGTGCGCGGACGCCTGGGCGCGGCCGCGAGCAATTTCACCTTCGACACCGTGAACCTGGCTAACGTGCCGGTGTTCGTCGCCGCCATGCTGGGCGCCATGCTGGTCTTCCTGTTCTCCTCGCTGGCCATCCGCGCCGTGGGCAAGGCGGCGCAGTACATCATCGAGGAAGTCCGCCGGCAGTTCCGCGAGAATCCCGGCATCATGGAGGGCACAGCGAAACCCGACTACGGCGCGTGCGTGGACATCGTCACCGCGCCGCGCTCAAGCAGATGGTGCTGCCCGGCATCCTGGCCGTCGGTATGCCCATCGCGGTGGGCGTAGTCTTCCGCTACTTCACCGGCTTCCACGTCTCCGGCGGCGTGCCCATGATCGGCGGACAGCCCGTCAACCTGGTGGGCGCCGAAAGCGTGGCTGCCCTGCTGATGGTGGGAACCATCGCCGGCATCCTGCTGGCCACCATCCTGAACAACGGCGGCGGCGCCTGGGACAACGCCAAGAAGTACATCGAGACCGGCCAGTACGGCGGCAAACGCTCCGACGCGCACAAGGCGGCGGTGGTGGGCGATACCGTCGGCGATCCCTTCAAGGATACCGCCGGCCCCTCGCTGCACGTGCTGATCAAGCTGCTTTCCACCATCACCCTGGTGATGGCGCCGCTGTTTGTGTAGGACCGGGTACCAAGTGCCGGGCACCAAGTGAGTGTGGTCGGGTCCCGCGACGATTTCCGCAGGTGGCGAGAATGCGAGGCCCGGAGGGCCGAAATAAATTAGCCCAGGGCGGAAGCCCTGGGAAAGCGTAGAAAAATTCACCTGAGCCCCGGAGGGGCGACACCAGGTTTGAGAGCGCGTCGGGCGACACATCTGTGCCGCCCTCCGGGCTTGAGGCCTTTTTTTCGACTCCTACCCACCTGCCGCCCTACGGGCTGGTCGTGGCCGTGCCCCACATCCGCTGCCGTTAGCAGATGTGGGTGCTCGCCTGCCGGTGATCCGCGGGGTGAGGGCGGACCCGCATCTGCCAAAGGTGGGCAGACGCGCGGCACCGGGCCAGTCGTATACTCGTTTTATCCACCCTAGAGCGGCAGAGGAGTGAGACATGAACGGATTTAAGACGGAGAAGGCTGTGTACACTCCCGAGGACTTCATACTCTGGCAGCAAAACGACATGTTGGAAATCACACCGAAATTCCAGAGGCGGCCAGTGTGGAGAACTCCAGCAAGGTCGTATTTTATAGACACCATCCTGCGAGACATGACAGTGCCGCCGCTGTATTTCCGGATGACGCAAAATGCAGCCAAAACGAAAGCAGTCCGTGAGGTTGTTGATGGGCAGCAGAGAGTCAGGACCGTTCTCGAGTTTATAGCCGACAAATATCGGCTGTCTAACACGCTGAATGCCCCTTGGAAGGGGAAGCGCTTTCAGCAGTTAACCGCCGACCAACAACAACACATAAAGTCCTTCGGGTTCCCCGCAGAGATCTTCAAGGGTATTTCAGATCAGCAGGTCCTGGAAGTATTTTGCAGGCTTAACATGAACGGCATTCCACTCAATAAGCAGGAGCTACGCAACGGGAAGTTTTTCGGTCTCTTTAAGCAGTCCTCATACACCCTGGCTCTCACCTACCTCGAGTTTTGGCGCAAACACAAGATATTTACCGAGAGAAACATTGCCAGAATGCTCGAGGTTGAATTAACGAGCGAACTGCTGATCGCCGGGAACTCTGGGATGCAGGACAAGAAAACATCCATTGACGATTTCTATGACGCCTGGGAACAAGCCTATCCCAAGAAAGGGAGAGATGAAAAGCGTTTCGAGGAAACGATGGCCCCTATTTCAGAGACTTTCGCGGATGACACATTGGCGAACAGCGATTTTCGCCGTCCACCACTTTTCTATACGCTCTATTGCGTGGTCTTCCATCACCTCTTCGGACTGCCGGGCATTCAGAGGGCGACACCACGAAAGCACCTCACCGCAGATCAGCGGGACGCCCTAAAGGAAGCCGTGGTTGTTCTCTCAGAAAAGATCAGTCAATCGAAAGAACCTGACATCGAGGTACCGCGGAAGTACAAGGCATTTGTCTTGGCGTGCGGGCGTCAGACGGACAATATTCAGCCGAGGAAGATCAGGTTCGACAGCCTTTACGACGAAGCGTTTTCCTGATGCCTAGGCGTATGCCGCGCTTTGACAGGGCGCTGCTCAACGACGCACAGACGGCTGTTGCGATAGCCGGAGCCGGGGAGGTGGCGCATCTCTCGGGTGGCCCGAGTGTGCGGAAGCAATGGAGAATTACGAGGCTTGAGGCTTTGTACGAATTAGCATACCTCAGGGTGTTCGCAGCATGGGAAACGTATCTCGAGGCAATCTTCATCCGGTCGTTGTGTGGGTATACGTCGGCGGCAGGGCAGGAGCAGTTGCTTGGAGGAAGTCACTTTCGGACCTTGGCAGCAGCGCAAGCCGCAGTATTAGGTACCCATTCATATCTACTATGGCACAACCCACAAAAGGTGATTGATCGATGCCGTGCCTATTTCAGGCCAGGTGGTCCCTGCGTTCAAGAATCGACCATAGCCTCCAACCTCACGCGTCTGGAGCACTTTTCCCATACGCGCCACAGAATCGTGCACGACCAAGCTGATGCCAAGAAAAAGTTCGACGCCGCAACCCAACACTTTGCTGGCCGCACCTACCCCAGCTCTCGACCGGGAAAGTTCTTGCGCGATTACGACGCATCATCCCCGCCTCAGCGATGGCTCGAAATTGCGGTAATGGAACTAAGCTCCCTTCTCGCTCAGATGGTCTGATGGGTCCCCAATGTTGTCCGGCGGGTGGCCCCAGCCCAAGGCACTTCGCACCGTCCGCACCCTCAGACGCCGCGCCCTGCGCGGTTCTTGCGCGAATCCCTGAAAATTTCTCTTGACAAATTTCCCCACAATCTGATATTAATTGTGTTAGTATATTATCTTTTAGATATACATGCTCACCGCCAGCTCTAAGTCCTTATTTTGACGGTTTTTGCGTGTAAGTCCTTTGTTTCGACGGTTCGCCACGGTTAACCGTGGCTAAGTCGTTGATTCTGCACAGAGCCAAGGAAGGGGAGGGGGAGGGGGAGGGGGTATATGCACCCGATAAATCAACTGCGACAAAAAGCAAGTATGGCAAGGAAGGCAGGTATGAACTCTGCAGTAAGTATGGTCCCAGCACCAAGTGTCGAGCCGGCACAAGCAACCGATCACCCGCGTACCCACGCGGCGCAACAGGCGCCGCGCTGTCAGCACATTCGCCTCAACAGCCAGCGCTGCGCCGCGCCCGCGCTGCGCGGGCAAGCTCTTTGTTATTTCCACCACCGCGCTCAGGACCCCGCCACCTACGACGAGCGCTGGCTGCCCGTCCCCGAAGACGCTGCCAGCCTGCAACTCGCCCTGGCGCGGGTGCAGCGCCTGCTGCTGATGGATGGCTTCGAATTCCAGCGCGCCAACGCGCTGCTCTACTCGCTGCAGATTGCCTGCATGAACCTCAAGAATCTCGAGAAGAATCTCAACGCAGGGCGTCCGCAGCCGGAGGCGGCCGAAGGCGAGCGCCCGCAGCCCAAGCCTGTCAGCGTAGAGAAACCAAAGCCGGCCGCAAGTAAGAATGGCGACCAGCCCAGCCTGGCGGAGCTGCCACCGGGCCTGCTGGCCAAGGGTGAGCACGGCGATCCTGACGAACCTCCGCCGCAGGGCGTCCGCGGCCGCGAGGATTGTTGCGCGGCGTATACTGCTTCGTTTGGGCGGCAAGCGGAGCAGCCCCACTGAGCAGCGACCTGCAATCCCTGATTGAGCGCGTGCGCGCGGGCGAACCGCGGGCGCTGGCGCGTGCCATCACCGTGGTCGAGGACCGCGTCCCCGAAGCCACCAGCCTGCTGCGCGAACTGTTTCCCTACACCGGCAAAGCGAGGGTGATCGGGCTTACCGGCGCGCCCGGTTCCGGCAAGAGCACGCTGGTGGACCAACTCGCGCGCGCCTATCGCCAGCAGCAGCGCACGGTGGGCATCGTCGCCGTCGATCCCACCAGTCCCTACACCGGCGGAGCTATTCTCGGCGATCGCATCCGCATGCTCGGCCATCACGCCGATTCCGGCATCTACATCCGCTCCATGGCGACACGCGGCTATCTCGGCGGGTTGGCGGCCACCACGGCTGACGTAGCCACTGTCCTCGACGCCGCCGGCAAGGACATCATCCTGATCGAGACCGTCGGCGTCGGGCAGGACGAGGTGGAGATCGTCCGCCTCGCCGACGTCACCATCGTTATTCTCGTTCCCGGCATGGGCGACGATGTGCAGACCATCAAGGCCGGCATCATGGAGATTGCCGATATCTTCGTCATCAACAAGAGCGACCGCGAAGGCGCCGAGCGCGTGGAGCGCGAGATCCGCGCCATGCAGACCCTGGCCCTGCGCGACGACAAGTGGACGCCGCCGATCGTCAAGACCGTCGCGGTGGATGGCGTGGGCGTGCCGGAGCTGGCGGACGCCATCGGCAAGTACGAAGAGTTCCTCCAGAAGCAGGATTTGGTTCTCAAGAAGAAGACCGAAAGCTGGCGCGAGCGCCTGGTGGAGATGTTGCGCGAATCGCTGCTGGAGCGCGTCTTGCGCGAGCAGATGGGCGACGGCGCCGTGGCCCGCTACGCCGCCGAAGTGGCCGAGCGCCGCCGCGATCCCTATGCGCTGGTGGAGGAGATCGTCAGCAAGGTCGGCAAGTAGGAGAAAAAATGTTCAGCATCGATCATCTCGGCATTGCGGTGAAGTCGCTGGCGCAGTCGAAGAAGTTCTACGAGCAGCTCGGGTTGCGCGTGCAACCGGAGGAAGAAGTCGCGCAGGAGAAGGTGCGCCTGGCCATGGTGCCGGTGGGCGAAAGCCGCATCGAGCTGTTGGAGCCGACCTCCGACGATTCGCCCATCGCTCGCTTCCTGGCCAAGCGCGGCGAGGGACTGCACCACGTCTGCCTGCACGTGGACGATCTGGCCGGAACAGTCGAACGGCTGAAGCAAAATGGCGTGCGCCTGATCAACGAGCAGATCCAGGTGGGCGCGGGCGGACATCTTTACGTCTTCGTGCATCCTGCGAGCGCCGGCGGCGTGCTGTTGGAACTGTGCGAAGATCAGCCCTGACTAACGACGGCAGTCCGAGTCAGGTAGTTTTGGGCACAGCTCCCGCTCCTCTGATTCTTCTTAAGCTTCCCGCGCCTGAGCCTGACCTCGCGCAACCCCTGCAAGTCCTGTTGGAGTTGCTGGAGAAGAAAGGCGTACTTACTCGGGATGAGTTCTTGACCGAGCTGGGTCACATCGGGCGATTACTTCGGTAATGCCAGGGAGATGGGGTCGCGGTTATGTGATTCGAGTCTGTTGTGTGGTTCGCGGACTTCCGCGGTCCACGCGGGATTCCGGGTGCGAGATTTCACCGCCCTTACAAAAATTTACGTTTGCGTCCCTTGACACAGGTCGTGAGCCGCGCGTAGTATCCGCCTCCGCATCGGGGGTGAATGGGGGACTGCCGGCTCCTGGCGGAGCCCAGTTTTCAGGGCCGCATTGGTCCGGCTTCTTCCACTCTCACGAAGCACCCACGGGAGCCGCATCTCAACAGGGCCACTAGCTTAAAAAACAAGAACTCAAGCAGTACTGATCCTGTCGCGTACAAAAATCAGCCAGCAGTAACTCTATGGAGGAAGAAACCATGACGCTCCCACTCGCAGTCAGCAGACTACTCCCAACCATTCCATGGAAGCTCCGCCGGATGCCCCTCTTTGCGCTAGTTGCGTGTTTGGTCCTTGGCGGGAGCTCGCTCAACCTATTCGCCGACGATCACGGTCCCGGCTATGTGGATCAGCTCGAGATTGTTTCCACCTATCCCGCCTATGGCGGCGCGTCGTTCGGCACGGTTGGGCCGTATACGGTGATCGTTGCCATCGCGCATAACAAGCTCGATCCCGATAACCCGGCCAACGCCGGAATCGTCGATGTCAAACTGGCGCCGCGCGACGCGCACGGCATGGTGGATTACAGCGAAGACGTCTTGATTCTTCGCCCCACGTCCCCAGCCAACGCCACACGCGCCCTCTTCTATGACGTGGTGAATCGCGGCAACAAGGTTGCCACGGGCACCTTCAACGGCGCCGGCGCTACTTTTGCCGCCGGACAACAGGGCAATGCGCTGCTGCTTCGCCTCGGCTACACGATTGTCTGGAGCGGATGGCAAGGCAACGTCCTGCAAACCGGCGCCGGCGACACTGCGGCGCTAGGAACCAACTTTCCAGTAGCCGTCAACCGTGATGGCTCGCCGATCGTCGGCGAGGCGCGCGAGGAGTTCATCCTCGATTCGCTCGACCCGTCGAACGGGCCGGGCCTGAATTCAAGCGGCGTGGCTACGGTCTCGCTGGTCAATCCGCCGGCAACGCTCGATCAAACCGGCGTGATCTTCAACTATCGTCAGACCTGGCTGATCGCTCCGGGTGTGGAGGATTACAACTCGCCTTCTACTCCGATGCCTGCGGCAAGCTGGTCCTACGTCAATACCACAGTTCCCGGATACGGGCCCGCGACCGCAGTGCAATTTACCCAGCCGGCGGGCACCGACCTGGGCACCATCTACACTTTTATCTACAGCGCGACCGCCCCCAAGGTAATGGGCCTGGGTTTTTCCGGCCTCCGCGAATTGATCACCTTCCTCAACCACGACCGCACCGATCACCAGGGCAATCCCAACCCGGTTTGGGACCTCCGCATGGCCCCCTGCGAGCGGCACGACTGCGATCGTGACAGCGTTTTTGAAGTCAGGATGATGGAGGGCGTTTCGCAATCCGGACGATTCACCCGCGACTTCCTCTACCAGGGCTTCAATAACGACGCGCGCGGCGACGACGATTCTCGTCACCATCACGACAACTGGGGCGATGATGATGACCACGATCCCAGCAGCCACACGGTCTTCAACGGGATGTTCCCCATCATTCCCGGTTCGCGCAAGACCTACACCAACTTCCGCTGGTCGCAACCCGGCCGCTGGTCCAAGCAGCATGAGGACCACTGGCAGCCGGGCGATCAGTTCCCGTTCGCGTACAAGACGATCACCGACCCATTCACCGGCAAGAGAGATGGCATTTTGAAAAAGTGCGGCGAGACCGATACCTGCCCCAAGGGGATCATCCACCTGATCGGTGGTTATGAAACCTGGGGAGCGCGGGATGACTTGGTTACAACCGATGGCCTGGGCCACGATATCGGACTTCCGGACAATGTCAGGGAGTACGTGGTCCCCGGCGCCAACCATGGCGGCGGCGGCGGCGTGGCTACCATCCCCACGCAGAATGCCATCTGCAAGTACCTCAGCAGCGCCGTCGTAGAAAGCACCTTCGACCGCGCGATGGCGCCGGTGCTGGAAGAATGGGTAGGCAAAGACATACCCCCTCCAGACTCTCTCTATCCCTCGCACGCCAATGGTTTGTTCGCGCCCCCCGCGGATCAAGCCGCTGTGGGCTTCCCGGACTTGAGCTCCATCGGCATCAGCTATCCCTCCGGCTTGTACAACCCGCTGGTCACCACCCCCTATTCCGACTTTTTCACCTTCCCCCACCCGATTCTCTCCGACAACTACAAAGTCCTGGTCTCGAAGACCGACTCGGATGGCAATGAACTCGCCGGAGTTCGGGTTCCTGAGGTGGTGGCCCCGCTCGCCACCTATACGAGCTGGAACCTCCGCACCACCAACCACGCGCCCGGGGATGCCTGCCCCGCTACAGGCTCCACGATTCTCTTCGCTTCCACCGAGGCCGAGAGGATAGCCAACGGGGATCCGCGTCCTTCGCTGGCAGCGCGTTATTCGAGCAAAGCGGATTACGTCAACCACGTGCAGGCAGCGGCCGAGGCGCTGGTCACACAGCGCTTACTCCTCGAGGAGGATGTAGCGGTCTACGTGAACGCAGCAAATTCGCAGACCGTTCTGCCCTAGGCCGCAAGCAGCAAGCGGAATTGCCGGCGGGCCAACACGCAACTCACTCGCCGGCAATTTCCGCCGGCCGTTGGCAGGACCTGCGACGCGTCGCGCGAAGCGAGGGAACTAGATGACAGGCGCTGGCGCGCCGAGCGAAAACTGGCAAGAAAGAAAAAGGGGAACGGAGAACTTTCGTCCTCCGCTCCCCTGGCTTTGTACCCTCCCCCAGGTACTTGGCCACACTCTAAATCGGCGTGGTGCTGGTCCCGCAAGTCGTAATGGCGGTTGAGCCGTTGTACTGAATCACCCCCGAGGTGTCGGTACAGAAGTACCGCTGCCCGGTTGACCCGGGGCTGACCGGGGCCGCCGCATACTGGTAGCTGCTCGTGGGCGTCCCCGTACAGTTGGACACTGTGAAGCTATAACCGCTCTTCTTGCCGCTTGCCAGGTTGGTGTCGATCAGCCCAGCCGCCGACGAAGTGGCTGAACCGCTTGCCGGAGCCAATGAACTAAGAGAGCAGGCAAAGCCCACGCTCGGGTAGGTCATGTTGTAGGTAATCTCCGCCGTATTGAGGGTGCGCAGCGAACCCACTGCGGAGGCCTCGTTGGCTGCGATGCGCGAACGCAGCAGGTTGGGAATCGCAATGGCGGCGATGATCAGAATGATCGCCACCACGATCAGCAGTTCGATCAGCGAGAAGCCTTTGTGCTTTCCTGTCTTACGCTTCTGGGACGACTGGTTTCGGGTCATGGTCCGTTTCTCTTTCGAAAATGGGCTGGTCTCGGATGTGTCTGATCCTACGCACCCTAGAAGCCAAACGACTTTGGCTGCAGTTCGCTCGTACGCTTTGTATTTACAATTCTTTACAAATGGCCGCCTGTGTGTGTTAGGGAATTATGAAAAATTAATGACAAAAAATGTCATTCCCATCGCCGAACTTTGTCAAAAAGGGCAGCCCCGGCGACCGTTGACGGGATAGGAGCTAGAGCACTTCAAAACCGGCGCTGCTGCCCCATTTTCTGTGCAGTTCGAAGATGTGAGCGGGTCGCGCGCGCACATCGAAGCGCGGCCAAGAAGCGGAGTCTAACAAAATCAAATTCACACCATGGCTTAAAGGACCAGGGTTACACCGAAGCGCACAGAGTTCCCCGAGCGCGATCTCAAACCGGATTGCCGCTCACAAGAACCGATCCGTCTCGAAGCCCCATGCTTGTAACAGAGGTTCCGGGATAAACTTGGAGTTCTTGTTCCGCCGCGCCCACTCGCGCAGACGCGTGGAGTGCAGGTACTGGTCGGGCTGGAGTTCGAGTGCCTTCACCGCCTCCTCAAAGGAGGTCACCGTAGGAACGACCGGGCCGAACGGCACCAGCTTGCCCCAATTTGGATTGCCCTTCCTACCCATACACTTACTCTTTCACTTTCTGTACGACTTCTTGAGGTAAAGCAGCAGGTTTTTTGGTTGTACGGCGAGCCGGCACACAGGCCTCCTGAGTCGCCAGCTCGTTGCAGAACTGCCGAATCGACACCTGCTCCGCTTCGGTGAGCGATACAAACTCCAGACCATGCTGTAAGCCGAGCTGGGTGCGAACGACCGCCATCGCATAAAGCGGAGTGGGGTGGGTCGAAACTGTGAACTGCAATGAAACCACGATTCCGACAGGCAGTGGCTCGGGTAGACTCACAGCAAGTCCGCCTTCGGAGATAATGCCGCAGCGCCCTTCCAGGTCGCGCTCCAAGGGATCACGAACCCTAAGCTGCAGGTCCGTGCGATGCCTGGGGAAGCGGCGTTGCCTCCGTACCTTCTCGGCAAAATCGCCGGCCGCTAAAGGCCTGCTGAAGTAGTAGCCTTGGACTTCATCGCAATTGTGTTCCCGCAGAAACAACATCTGATGTTCGGTCTCCACACCTTCAGCAATCACCTTCAGTTTGAGGGTCTTGGCCATGTTGATGATCGTGGCTGTGATCGCGGCGTCATCCGGATTTGTAGTCATGGCTTGCACGAACGAACAATCGATTTTCAATTTGTAGACCGGAAAGCGCCTCAAATAGCTGAGGCTGGAATATCCGGTTCCGAAGTCGTCGATGGAGAAGTTCACGCCTATCCTCTTTAGTTTCTGCAACGCGGAAAGCATTGCATCTGCATCCGAGAGTAGTAGGCTTTCTGTAATCTCTAATTCGAGATGCTGAGCGGGAAGCCCGGTTTCGTCCAAGACCGTTCTGATGACCTGGCAGAACTGCTCTTGCCGAAACTGGACCGCTGACACATTCACCGCTATAGGCAGGGGGGCAAGGCCTTCCTCTTGCCATTGCCGGGCCTGCGTGCAGGCAGTCCGGAGCACCCATTCGCCGATAGGGGTGATCAGACCGCTGTTCTCCGCGATCGGTATGAACTTGCTGGGTGGGACCAGACCCAGTTCCGGGTGGCGCCAGCGGAGCAGAGCTTCCGCCCCGGCGATCTTTCCCGTGGCAAGGTCCACCTGCGGCTGATACTCCAGGAAAAGTTCTTCCCTCTCTAATGCCAGGCGCAAGCTGCTCTCTAAAGTCAGTCGTTCCACCGCCTGAACATTCATCTCCTGGGTGAAGAACTGGAAGCTGTTCCCATTCTCCTTAGCGCAATACATTGCGGCATCCGCGTTCTTGAGCAGGGTTTCGCCGTCCGTGCCATGGTCGGGAAACACGCTGATTCCGAGGCTGCAAGTAACACTGAGCCAATGCTCTTGAACCACGAACGCAGGGGTTATCGTCTTCATGAGACGATCGGCGGCGACGGCGGCATCGGCGGTGTCTTTTATGCCAGTCAACACCAGCACGAACTCGTCCCCGCCTAACCGAGCCACGGTGTCTTGTTCGCGCGCCCACTTCTTCAGGCGCTCTGCGACCTCCTTCAGAAAAAGGTCGCCAACCGAGTGCCCGAGTGAATCATTGATGGTCTTGAAGCGATCCAGATCAAGGAACACCAAGGCGACCTTTTCTCTGTGCCGGCGAGCGCTGGCCAGTGCCTTTGACAATCGATCTTGGAGAAGAGTCCGGTTCGGCAAGCCGGTAAGCGCATCGTAGTACGCGAGGAATTGTACCCGTCCCTCCAGAACCTTGCGGTTAGTGATGTCTTCGATGGTGCCGTCATAACGCACTGCTACACCACTTGAGCGGACAGCCTTGGCGTTCGCCGACAGCCACATCTTATCGCCATCTTTGCGGTATGCCTGAACTTCAAAGTTCCGCACGAATCCCTGAGCATCCACTAGGCGTTTGAAGTCCTCGCGGCGTGTAGGATCAACGTACACCTGTTGGTCAATGTTGGTGACGCTGGCCATCAGCTCTTGGGGAGAGTTATAGCCAAACATGTGCGCCATTGCCGGGTTCACGCTGAGGTAACGTCCATCCGGCGTGGTCTGCCATATGCCGACGACAGCTTCTTCGAAGATGCCGCGATATTTCTGCTCGGCGTGCCGGAGGGCGTCTTCTGCCTGCTTGCGATCCGATATGTCGAGAAAAGTGACCACCGCGCCGACGAGTTCCCCGGCTTTGTACATTGGATAAGACCAATACTCGACCGAGAAGCTCGTTCTATCCGCACGCCACAGTACTTCATCGGTGACGTGACTGGCCCTGCCTTCGCGAACGGCTACATAAATTTCGCAGTCCTGTTCCGGATATGGCGTCCCATTCACCCGTGTGTGATGCATGAGCGCGTGCATGTTTCTTCCCAGCAAGTCTTCGGGGGCTTGATAGCCAAGGAGCCGTGCACATGCAGGGTTACAAAACGTGCAATTCCCACTTAGATCGAGCCCATAAATCGCTTCTGCTGTCGAGTTCAACAGCAACAGGTATTTCTCTTCGCTCTCCTGAAGCGACTGCTCAGCCTTCTTCACATCAGTGATATCTACCCCAACGCCGAGCATGTGGGTCGAGCCATCGCGCACCATTACGCCGTGCGCATCGATCCAGCACGTACTTCCATCCGGCCGCACAACTCGATACTGCGCTGCGTACTCTGGGCCGCCCTCCAGCACGTTTCGGATCGCACCTTCGACCCTCGGCAGGTCTTCCGGGTGAAGCCTAGTAACAGCATCTTCGACCCGGCCAGAAAATGTATCTCGCGTGTATCCGAACTGGCGGTAGCTCTCGTCTGACCAAATCACCGTGTTGGCTGTTACGTCCCAATCCCATAATCCAATCCGAAGACCAGCCTTCTGTGCCAACTCCAGGCGTTTCTGCCATCCATGAAGCGCTTGCTCTGCCCGTTTTCGTTCGCTGATATCCCGCAAGATGACCTCGATGGCCGGTGAGCCTTTCCAGGTAATGAAAATGGCGGCAGCTTCTGTTGGAACTGACGAACCATTGAGCGTGACTAGAAAGTTTTCCATCGGTGGATTCGTCGTCCGTCTGTCGTAACAATCCTGAATCCGACGCCTGATGGTTGGCAGGGAGTCCGGATGAATGATCTCGGAGATGGCCTTGCCGACGAGTTGGTCCGGCCGTTCGGCGCCAAGCAACCTCATGCAGGAAGGATTGACAAAAACGATTCTGTCCTCGCTATGAACGAGAATGGCATCGGGTAGCGCCTCCACTAGCTTTCGGAAGCTCTGCTCGCTTTCCCCGAGCGCATCCAGCGCTGGTTTGCGTTCACTGAATGCCCCGCCGATCTGTTCGGTGTCTTCGGCCAAAGCAACTCCTTCGTGACTTGTCACTTTACAGGCGGGTCAAACAGCCGGCTGTGATGAAAGTCACAATGGCGAGTATTCACGACGTTACTTTGGGCATTGTGCTCGTGAGATGGAACGCAGTGCTTGTATCAGACGGCCAGGAAGGGGAACACGTACCAGCAGGAGTAGTTTGGCCGATCCTTCTAAACGTCGTAGCCCGATATTGCTCTCCGTTATCACGGCAGACTGTGATCCATGTCACAAACGTAGGTAACGTTGGTACCATTCCCCTTAGTAAGGATTCTGGATTCCCCTGCGCGCCAGCGCACACGCAGCGCGCGACCCGCTCATTCGAATTGCACAGAAAATGGGGCAGGAGGGCCGATTTTGAAGTGCTCTGTCTCCTATCCCGAGCCGCCGTTGACACCCCCGCACCCGTCCCCTAGACTGAAATGTTGTATTTCTCCCCACGGAGAGGGCCTGCATGAGCTGGCTACAGAACAAGTTCGAGAAGAACTTTCTCATCACCACGGTGGACTACGTCTTCAACTGGGCGCGCAAGTCGGCGCTGTGGCCGATGACCTTTGGCCTGGCCTGCTGCGCCATCGAGATGATCGCCTCCTCCACCTCGCGCTTCGACATCGCCCGTTTCGGCGCCGAGGTCTTCCGCCCCTCGCCGCGGCAGAGCGACCTGATGATCGTCTCCGGCACCGTCACCCTGAAGATGGCGCCGGTGGTGAAGCGCATCTACGACCAGATGCCCGAGCCAAAGTGGGTGATCTCCATGGGCGCGTGCTCGTCCGTGGGCGGGCCGTTCAACACCTACGCGGTGCTGCAGGGGGTAGACCGCATCGTGCCCACCGACGTTTACGTGATCGGCTGCCCGCCGCGCCCCGAGAACCTGTTCTACGCGCTGCTCAAGCTGCAAGACAAAATCGACCAGATGTCGGTGGCCAAGCGCCCGACCGAAGTCCGTCTCGACGAGAGCATGGTCGAGGATTTCAAGCGGCAGGTGATGATCGCGCAGACGCTGGCGCCGAAATAAGCAATCAGCCGTCAGCAGTCAGCAATCAGCTACGGCCAGACTGTAGAATGTTCGTCGATGAATCAGCAGCGATTGTGCCCGCCATTCGCTCGGTAGCTGAGTGCTGACTGCTGAATGCTGAGTGCTGGTTTCCCATGTCCGACTTCGTCCGACTCTGCAGCAAGGCTGACCTCCCCGAAGAGGGCGAGGCCAAGGAGATCGCGCTCGGCGACAAGGTGATCTGCGTCGCCAACGTCAGCGGAACCATCTCCGCTATCGATAACGTCTGCCTGCACCGCGGCGGACCGCTCGGCCAGGGCGTCATCGCCGACAACAAAGTGGTCTGCCCCTGGCACGGCTGGATGTGGGACCCCAAGACCGGCCAGGCCGAGCAGAATCCCAATGCCCGCCTCGCCGTGTATCCCATCAAGCTGGAAGGCGATGAGGTTTACGTGCAGACGTAAGCGCCTTGTGCGCCCTGGGGCAAATCTCAATCTCGCTCCGGCTAGAAGCTAGCGGCTAGTAGCTAGAATCCTAGAACTCGACGTGCGCACGCAGCCCCGGCACCAACACCGGGCCGCGATCACGGTTGTAGCCGGGATTGAAAATATGCTGCACCTGTGGCGCGAGGTAAATACCGCGCCAGACGTGGGCCGTGTAATAAGATTCGACAATGTTCTCCCGCCCGTAGTTCAGCCTTCCGTCGCCCAGCAGGAAGCCCAGCCCGCCATCGGCAAGGTAGCGCTGATGGTCCTTGCAAATCGCGTTGCTGACGAGCGCCAGGCCCGCGCGGTCGAATTTGCGATGCCACCAGGATCCCCTGGCGCCGATTCCGCCGGCAAAGGTCTGGTCGACTTCGGTGTAGGCGAAGGATTCAGTCTTGCCGTTGTCCCAGCCAAAGCGTCCGAAGGCAGCTAGATAGCGCGTGAGGTTCTGCTCCAGGTTGACGCCGAAGCCATATTTGCGCGTGATGTGCCAGGGGTGGTTGGTGATTTCCGGGACCGGGACCAATCCCTCCTGGAACTGGGCCACGGCATCGCGGTAGATCCCCATGTTGGCATAGTTGGTGTAGGCCAGCAGGCGAACCACGCCAGACTTCTTCGGCACGACGCCGTGACGCAGTTCGAATTCCCAATTTTCTGCATGAACCTGCCACGGCCGCCACACCAGATCGATTCCGTTCGCCACCTTCGGCATGAGCGCTTCGGCGAAGCGGAAACCCCAGTTACGGTCCTCGTAGTCCGCCATGAGGCCCACGGTATAGCCGCGCGTATCGGCGGCGTAGTCCCAGGCGCCATTGTCATCCACGGTCCAGTTGCTGAATTGGAAATGGGTATCGGAGCCCACCGAATTCACATCGAAGAAATCCGGCATGCTGAACTTGCCGAAGCGAATTTCCAGGCGGCGGCGCGGTAGTTCGTCGAACAGCGATAGAAAACTGCGCTCGTTCTCGATCTTATCCTTGCTCAACGCGAACACTTTGTGGATCATGCCGCGCCCGAGGTACGGGGCTTTGCTCAACAGCGGATTGCGTACGATGTCCAGATCCGTATTCCCCGCCAAGCCAAGGCCGGTGCTGAGCGCCGCGCCGCCGGCCTCTTCAATATCAACCAGAAGCTCGGTCGAATTGTTGAGCCGCACGCCGGTGTAGAGCGTCATCACTCGGGAGGTGGCCTTCTCGTAGCTGGGCTGCAAACTGTTCTTACCGCTGTACAGGGCAGGGAACGGAGGGTGCGTCTGGAAGATGAAATTCGCCTGGCCCGACAGCCAGAAACGAGTGTCCTTGAAATGCGGGAGCATCGATTCGGGATCGTCATCATTGGGCGGGTTGGCCGTTTCGTCCGCACTTGCAGCGGGAGCGCCGCCATTGGGCAGAGGCGCATCCGGCTGCTGTGCGAACGCAGGGATCGTGCCGGCCGCCGCGGCCATCAGCCACCATGCGGCCAGCACCGTCCTTGCCATCCAACGCATCGATTTGCGGTCTCGTTTACCCACAGTCCAATCCAGCAGCATGCTCTTGGTTAGTTAAAGGAGCGTTACAGCCCCCGATCCCCACTGGGCGTCATTTTTCCGCGGCCAGATCCCATTGCATCCGGAGCTGCCGCCTGCCGCCGTTGTCGGTGACCACGACCCAGCTCATACGCAGAGATTTGCGCCCGGAGTTGCCTTCCAATTGCCAAAAAGCGGCATCTTCGTATTGGATCACACCCGTGAGCTGCGTCGTCGGCATCGCCATCGGTTCTGCGAAAACAGTCACGCAGGTCATTTTCCTTCCTCCTTTCTGTAGATTTTAGCCATCCAATTCGATGTCATGCTATGGAAGCGATAAACAGTTCCCCGCCACTTATTCCAAAATGCGATGCTTGAGGTTCATGACGTCGCGGTAGGGGACAACCCCCAAAATAATGTCGTGTTCGTCAGTGACGGGAAGCGCCCGGAACCCATAGCGAATGAACGCATCCGATGCCTGCTTCATGGTGCTCTCTGGATTGAGGCTGATGACATTCTTGACCATCAAGTCCTTCAGCAGGTCGTGGTCTGCAGCCATGAACAACTCCTTGATGTCGATGACTCCCAGGAGCTTGTCCATGTCGCCCACTACATAGAAGTACATCACCACATCCATGGACCTCGCCGCTTTCCTGAATTTCCTGCGCGCTTGCTCGACGCTCATGTCAGGTAGACATTTAATGAACTTGCTTGTAGTGAAGTTCAGGATGTTGATTTCGTGCTTCTCCAAAATTTCTTCGATTTTTGCGACGTTCACGGGCTCCAGCAGCCCGAGGATGGCCCTTTTCTCATCGGCTGGCAGAACAGACAATATGTCGGCCGCTTGCCCAGAGGTCATCTCGCCGATGAGTTGGGCCACCCGCTCCTTGCGGAGCGAGAAAACAATGTCGCGCTGCACGGCGGGTTCGACTTCTTCCAGCGTGTCAGAGGCGCGCTCCGTATCGAGGCCCTCCAGCAGGGTCACCCGCTGGGCGCTGTCCAACTCCTCCACGATGTCGGCCAGGTCCGCCGGGTGGATCTCAGAGAGTTCTTCCTTCAGGATGTTCAATTTGACGTTACCTTGCAGTGCCCCCAGCTGGGGTGAGAGGGGCTGCACATAGGACCACGGGATCAGCTTCTTCTTCACTTCATCAGCGCGTCTGTAGAGATAATCGGAGAGAACTCTAAGGCCAAATTGGCGGAGCAAGCCGTAGCGGCTGATGTCAACGTCGCTGACATAAAGGCTGCCGTTTGTCCGCACCAGACGCACATCGTAGACAACTTCGACTTCGCGGTCCTCCATGTCCAGCACCTTCTTGTCGAGCACGTAGTCGCGCAGCAAGACTTCTTCCGGGCGCAGCGTCCGTGCGTAGCTGCTCGAATCGCCGTTGTCCACGATGACCTCGCGGGGGCTGAACGACCGCACCTTCGGAAACGGAACCAGCAACGGAGCTTCTCCGAACGGACGAGCAATCTGGAAGTGGGTGACTTCCGCCAGTTTGCCTTGGTCCACCGCGACCATGTCTTTCAGCTTGCCGATCTTCCGACCGTTGAGATAGGCACGCGCACCAATAAACTGGGTCAGAAACAAGATCTCTTCGTTCGTGTGCTTGAGCATTGTCCCGTTCATAGGCCACCTCGATTAGCGAAGCAAAGTGATGAACTTGTAGACCATGATTCCAACCAGGAAGAGCAGATAGAACCGTAGCACCCCAAGAGAAAGCTTCACCCCGAGGGTCATCGTGATATGCGGCGTTGCATATTTCTGATTGATGGCCCTGACTGCTCCGGCGGTCTTCCGAAAGAAGCTAAAGATCATTGTTGCCCCTCCAAATGACTTGTCATCCCCCGAGAATCTTGGGGAAAAGCGCACTGATCCCATACAGAGTGGAAACCACGATGATCATCGCGACGATCCCTACGTTCGCGACGTTCTGAAACCAGGTGTTCTTGTACTCGCCCATGGTCTCCTCGTTATTGAGAAGCAAGATGAGAAACACCAACGCGGCGGGCAGCAGCGTCACCGCGATTACCTGAACAAAGAGCGTGATCAGCACCAGCGGTGCCCGCGGAATCAGGACCACGGTTCCCGCCAGCAGCAGGTCGAAGAAGTAGTAGGCATAAAACCATGGCGCCTCCTTCAATTGGTTGTTCAAGGAGTGGGCCCAGCCGAAGACTTCGCCGAAGGCCCATGAGCTCGCCAGCGAAATACATATGGCGCCCAGGAACCCGGCATCGAACAAGCCGATGGCCAGGAACGCCCCTACGTAACGGTTGATTCCCATGAACCGACTGGCGGCTGTGGCGGCGTCATTGATGTCCTGGCCGTGGAGAAGAGTGGCGGTCAGGATCACGCAGCCTGCGGCCACGACCACCGTCAGAAATGAGCCTATGGCGGTGTCGATCTTCCCCCACAGCATGTCTTTTTCCTGCATGCCCTTGTCCACCACGGCACTTTGCTGGAAGAAGATCATCCAGGGCGCAATGGTGGTACCGATATTGGCCATCAGGAAAAAGAACAGGTTGTTGGTGAATCCCCCGGGGGGAAGCTGCGGGATGAAGCTGCCGTGCAGGATCTTGTCGATCGGGGGGTTGATCATGATCGCCGCTGGAATGTAAATAAGGTTGAGCCCACAAAACACCAGGGCGAGCTTCTCCCAGGTCCAATACCGCCCTTGGAGAACCATGGTCGCCATGATGATCCAGCTGATGATGACCGTGATGACGGGCGGCACACCGAAAATGCTCAACGCCGCCGTCATTCCGATGAACTCGGTGATCATGGTCAGCCAATCCACCAGCACCAAGTCCAGCAGGGAAAACCAGCCCCAGAAGGCGCCGAAGGAATGGAAGATGGCCTCAGCATGACCGCGTTTGGTCACTGCTCCCAGCCTTACCGTCATCTCCTGGACGTAATAGGCAACCGGCCCCAGCAGGATCAGAAACCAGATCAAATGAAAACTGAACTTGGCGCCGGTGGCGGTGTACGTGGTGATCCCGCCGGCGTCGTTGTCAGCCACCATGACGATAATGCCCGGTCCGGCGAGGATCAGGTACAGCCTGATCACCTTGAGGACTTTCTTGTATCGGTAATAGAGCCTGGAAAAAACGTTCACGACGCATTCCTCCGATGAGGTGAGACCTTCGAATCGCCGGGCCGCCCTGCCCGGAACTCTCATTTCCTGCAGTGCCTGATCAAGGCCGCGATGGCGGCGAGCGCGAAAGGCACCAAGACCAACAGCACAACCAGTGGGTGGACGCCAGTACGCATACTTCTCCCGACTCCCCACAATTTACAGTCGGCACACCGCAATCACGGCGGGCCTTCGCGCAGAGTAAGTCTTGCGTCTGCTCGACGTTAGGGAAGGAGTGGGAGCGAGCGCAGCCCCGATCCCTCCGCGTTCTTCAGTTTTGGCTGCACAGAAGAAGCGGAGGTGAGGCGATAGGCGAGACGTCTATCGGGTCACACGGCTTCGTTCTATGCCGGAATGCCGCCGGTACTCGGAGGCTTGTCGTCCAAGTGCTTGAGTTCTGTCATAAGTTTTGCTGGTGGGCGGTAACGCCAGAACGGGAGACAAAAGCCGTCTCCCCAGCAGAAAGGAATCAACGGATTCGCTACGGCTGCCGCATGGACGGAGCCGCAGGAGTCGCCCTTCTTTTCCTCACTGGTTCAAGCTTCAGCACCGCGCACCGTTAGAGGCCCTAAACCTCAGCCACATTAGGAAAACCCTTAGCCCGGGAGTTCCTGCTGTACCCTTACTGCCAGCTTCTTTCGAAGCCGTTGGGCAGTGGCCTGTGTGTTACGCGGGAGCCTCGCTTACCGAGGATCCATGCAACATCGCCAAGGTAAACGGAATTCCCATATACTGTCAAGAGTATAGTTTAATTTTTTTCTTTGTCCCCGGCCGGGATTACGGAACTTTCAAGGGTGTACCGGAGGTCACATCAATTGAGTCACATCACCGGCGCCAAAAAAGAGCTCGTTACTCGCATCAATCGCATTCAGGGCCAGCTCGACGCCATCAAGGATGCAGTTCAGAAAGACCAGGACTGTGCCTCGGTGCTCCAGCAAGTGGCCGCCTGCCGGGGCGCAATGAATAGCCTGATGGCGGAAATCATCGAGGGCGAGATCAAATGTCACGTACTGAGCCCCAATGCGAAGGCCAATTCCTCGGAGGCCCAGGCAGCGGATCAGGTGGTCGAGGTCCTGCGTCGGTACATTAAGTAACCCGAGCATCGTTTTGCGCCCCGGCCCGCTGGTCTTTGTTGAAGGAGTATACCCACCATAGTATGTTCAGGCCGGCTTCAGAGGGCCGGCGCCACCCGGTGCAGTGAGCGTGCACACCAGAGGGGACCAAGCGGGCTCGTCCCCACAGCTTTCAGCGCGGGAACTCGGGCAGCGCCGGCTTGTGGTCCGGGGGCAACGCGGTGCGCGCCGTGTTCATTACCATGGCCAGGAACGTGTAGTAGCCGTTGACGCCGATCATGTCGATGACGCCCTGCTCGCCGAAGCGCGCCACTGCACGGGCGTAGGTGAGGTCGCTGACGCTCTTGGTGTCGTGCAGTTCGGTGAGGAAGTCGTACACCAGTTCTTCGTCGGCCGGCATGTTTTGTGGCCGTCGGCCGTCGGCAACGGCCTTAGCGATCTCTGGACTCAATCCGGCCTTGATGGCGATCGGATAGTGGACATCCCACTCGTACTGCTGCGTCCACTGTCGTGAGGTGACCAATATTGTGAACTCGCTGAGTTTGGCCGGCAGCGTGTTCTTGAAGCGCAGATAGTCGCCCATAGCCTTGGCGCGCAGCATCACTTCCGGGCTGCGCAACAGTGGAACGAACGGACCGAAGACGGGCGTATGGCGGTCGGCGGCGAATTCCTGCGCCGCTTTCTTCTGGGCTTCGGTCATCTTGTCAGCCGGGATCTCCGGCATGCGGTCTTGAGCCATCGCAACCCCCACGGGCGCCAGGACCATCAGCGCCGCTACGAGTAATGTTCTCATTGAAGTGCCTCCTGGGCGGAGGTAAGGATACCGCATGGAAAGGCCGTTAGCTCTTGGCTCTTGGCTTTTGGCCAAAAGCTAAGAGCTAAGCCAAGAGCCTTCTGTAATCAGCCCAACAATCGCAGGAAGCGACGCGGATCGTTTTCGAACCCAGGGAAAATCGTCGCCAGGTCTTTGTTGCCGAGATGGCGATAGACGCCTTCGCCCAGCACGCGGCGGAAGTCGGTGGTGAGCGCCAGGTCGCGGCCTTCGTTGAGCTGGGATTGGTCCAGTCCCGGCCACTGCCCGTAAACGCGCCCGCCACTCACCGGTCCGCCGAGGACGAACATCACGTTGGCGTGGCCGTGGTCGGTGCCGCGATTGCCATTCTCGCGCGCGGTGCGCCCGAACTCCGACATGGTGACCAGCACGGTGTCTTCACCGAGATCGCCGAGATCGGTCCAGAAGGCGGCGATCGACTGCGAAAACTCGCGCAGCACGTTGGCGAGTTGTCCTTGCACGGCGCCTTCGTTGACGTGGTGGTCCCAGCCGCTGATGTCGGCGAAGGCGACTTCCACGCCGAGGTTGGCCTTGATGAGCTGCGCCAGTTGCCGCAGGCTGTCGCCAAAGCGTCCGCGCGGATAGTTAGCGCCGCGCGCCGGCGTGTAGCGCGCCGGATCGGCGGCCTTGAGCATCTTCACCGCTTCGAACGTCTCCTGACCGGTGCCGTGCAGCACCGTATCCACCGACTGCGCATATATCGCTTCGAAGGTGTTGCTCAGGGGAGCGGCAGCGGGACCGCGTCCGCCTACGCCGAATTCATTGATGTTGCCGATGGCTACTGCCGGCGCCGTTCCTGCCAGCGCTCGCGGCAGCGTGCCGCCCATGGCGATGGCGCGGAACGGGCTCGCATCCGGCTCAGGCTGGCGGACGGCGCGGTTGAGCCAGCCATCGTCGGTGGACTTCACGCCCGGCGTGCCGGATTCCATGTAATCCTGCGCGTCGAAGTGGGAGCGCGTGTTGTCGGGCGAGCCGGCGGCGTGCACGATGGCCAGGTGCTTCTGGTCCCACAGTGGCTTGAACGATGCCATCGCGGGATGCAGCCCGAAGAAGCCGTCCAGGTCGATGCAGGATTCCTGCCCGCGGTTCGGACGCGGAATGGCGATCGACGGCCGCATCGCGTAGTACGCCGACTCCCCGTGCGGCACCACGATGTTGAGCCCGTCGGCGGCGCCGCGCTGGAACAGCACCACCAGGCGCTTGCGGCTCGTTCCCGTAGTCTCAGTGCCCCAGACCGTGCGCGTGAGAAAGCTGGGGATGGCGGTGGTCGCCACCAGCGCCAGCGCGCCGTTCTTCAGGAAAACTCTGCGGGTAATGGACATTGGAAAGCTCCTGGCTACTAGCCACTAGCTCCTAGCCAACCGCTCTTGGCTCTTGGCCTTTGGCTCTTGGCCTGAAACTTCTACAACAAACTAAAAGCTATCTCATAAATAAAGAAAAGATGTCATCCTGAGCGACCGAGGGTCCCGCGCGTCTTCGGGGCCCCCAGCACGCCCGGTTTTGGCGCGCTGGGGCAGAGCGCGGGAAACGGTCGCGAAGGACCTTGGTTTTAACTGCCCCCGTGCATTAACTGGCAACTGACAACTGGTAACTATCTCCTTTGAAACTCCGGCGAGCCCATGAGCAGGCCGGCGAGCACGCCCACATTGGGCGGGGGGACGGAATCATCGAGCCGCCTGCCCGTGACCTGGGGATCATCCATTTGCTTCACGATGGTGTCATGGGTGTTCTTCGACACATCGCCGGCGAGCAGCGACACCTCCAACGCGGCCAGCGCTCCCGTCCGATCCGGCGGCGCTTGGCCGTCGGGCAGAATGCGAGCGGCATCGAAATTCAATCCATGCATCCGCCCGGCTCCCAGCGCCAGCGCGAAGTTCATGCGGCTCAGCAGCGCCGCCGAGTTCACCCAGGTTTCCGCTTTCATGGAGTATCCGGTGGGCGGCTGCGCGCCGTAGAGCGGCATGCCCATGCGGTTCAGGTTCTGCACCAGCGGCATGGGATTCTCCACGTCCACGCCGGAAGCGCGCACCGCGGAAACCACAAATTCCAGCGGCGTCTTTACCTTGGCGCGATAAGCCTCAGGCGACCAGAACTCGGGTGACTGGAAGAGCGTGCGCAGCACTTCGCGGATGTCGCCGTCTTTCTTGCGGAAGGTTGCGGCCATGCGGTCGACCAGCGCCGGCGGCGGATCGTCGGAGACGAAGCGCTCCGCCAGCTTCAGACTGATGAAGTGCGCCGTCTGCGGGCTCTTGGCCAGCATCTCGAGCACCGCGTCGCCTTCCTTCTCGCCATGTTCTTTGATCGTCTTGCCCAGCACGTGCTTCGGACCCGGTTCGTGCCGGCGCTCGTTGAACTCGAAGCCGCCGCCCTGGCGCGGCTGCTTGAGGGTCCAGCCGGTGAAAACCTTGGCGACTTCCGTGACGTCTTTCTGGCTATACCCGCCGTTGACGCTCAGTGTGTGCAGCTCCATCAGCTCGCGGGCGTAGTTCTCGTTCAAGCCTTCGCTCTTTTTCTTGGCATTGGGATTTTGCGGATTCGGCGGACGATATACCGGAATGCCGAACGGCCCGCGACGATAGCTGCCGGGGCGCTGCGGCATGCCCAGCGCCGCTTGCGAATGCGGACCGACGCTCAGCCAGTTGTCGAGATAGAACAGCATGGCCGGGCTCTTGGCGGTGGCTGCAAGCAGGTCCTTAAATTTGCCCAGAGCGTGCGGACGGATCACATCGCGCTCGTAGGCGGTCAGCAGATAGCGGTCCGGCCCCTTGCCCAGGAAGACGTTGAAGTGGTTGAACCAGAAGTCGGTCATCACTTCATCGAGCTGGCGCTCGCTGTAGACGGCGCGCAACACCTTAGCCTGCTGCAGCTCGGTGGTGATCACCTGCTGCGGATTCACCATGGCCATAACTGTTTCGCGCTGCTGCGGCGTGAACTCCTGCATGACGCGCTCGCGGTTGTCCGGCTTCATGTCGCGCGCCAGCATGCGGCGCTCTTCCGGCGCCATCTTCAGGATCTCCTGGAAGCGCTCGTCCGGAGGCAGGTCGAGAAGTTCCTGCGCCCGGGCGTCGGCTTGCAGGCGAGCCTCGCGCTGCGCCGCCTTCTGGTCGGCATTCATTTCCATGCTGGAATTGTTGAGATCCTGGTCGCCCTTGGCCTGTTTCTGTTCCTGCCGATCGCGATAAGCGCCCACCTGCGATTCGTAGATGGCACGCTCTGTGGGATCGCGCGGCATGCTCTTCTTGCCTTCCGCGACCTCTTTCACCACCTGGGGCGGAGGGAATTTCTCGATCATCTCCCTGGTGTCCATGCTCAGGGTAGTGAAGGCGGCCAGGCGTGCCTCGACGGCATGGTCGTCGATTCTCTCGGGATGCAGTTGCTGGTCGATCCACTGGTCCACGCCCATGGCCGCGACGCGTTCCACCTCACCCGGCCGCGGACCGAAGGTTAGACGATTCAGCGCGTGCAGCGCACGCTTCTGCTCGTCCATCTGGCGCGACGCCGGTTTCTTCTTAGCGCTAACCAGAACCGAGGCCGAGAGGCCCACGACCAAGATCAACAGCAGTGCGGGATGCTTTCGTTGCATGGCAGATTCCGACCCGGCAGGCATGATGACCTTATATATCGAACACGGCTCGACGGAAAAGTTGCTTGAAAATGACAGGTTGGGCACAAGCTGGCTACAACCCAGATCCTTCGCGACCGTTTCCCGCGCCGGAAAAAGCGCGCGGGAGCCCCTTCGACTTCGCTCAGGGCAGGCTCTCGGTCACTCAGGATGACAATCCTTGAAGATTCGTGGCTACGTCAGCAGGAACCGTCCGCTGGTGGCCTTGTGGTGGACGGTAGCGGCGAGGTGGTCCACGTCGGGAGCGGCGATGTTGCACACCAGGTTGGTGTCGAGAAAGGTGACCTGATTGCGCCCCACGGCGTCGCGCCGCACCTGGATCAGCAAGGCCTGCACCACACTGGGATCGTACTTCTGGGGCGTCAGGCGCACCATCTCGCTCAGAGCTTCGCCCACGGAAAGCGAGTGCCGGTAGGCACGCTCGCTGGTCATGGCGTCGAGGGTGTCCGCCACGGCCACGATGCGCACGGGCAGCGCCACTTCATCGATGCGCAGCCGGTCGGGATAGCCGGAGCCGTCGGCGCGCTCGTGGTGCCAGCGCACGATCTCCGGGATCTGCGGCCAGGGGAACTGCACGTTGTGCACGATCTGGTGGCCGATGGTGGTGTGATCCATCACCTCGCGGAACTCGCGCTCCTCCAGCGCCGACGCCTTGCTGAAAATGTACTTGTCGACCGTGACTTTGCCGATATCGTGCAGATAGCCTCCGGCGCGCAGCCCGGCGACTTCCTGATCGCTCATGCCCATGGCCTCGCCCAGCCCGGCGGCGTAGCGCCCGACGCGCAGCGAGTGTCCGTGCAGGTGCGGGTCTTTAACATCGATGGCGCTGGCGAAGGCAAGCAGAGTGTGGTCGTAGAAGTTGTGCATTGAAGCCATCAGCCGCAGGTTCTCCGAGATGCGATGCTGCAACGTCTGGCTCAGGGTGTAGTTCTGCAATCCTAGGCCAATGTAAGGCCCGAGCATGCCGAGCGCGTCGAACTCGTCGCGATCGTACTGGGCGTCGGCTTCGCGGCGGCCGAGGGCGATCGCCCCTACCAGCTTCGCTCCCACCTTCAACGGCACGATGCAGCGGAACAGCTCCGGAGCGATGTTGCCGTTGGAGCTGAGAAAGTTTTCCCACGTCTGCGCGGAGACTGGCTGCGGCCCGGCGGCGGTTGAGAGCGCGTGCACGTGCTTGGGGAGCAGGGGAATGACGGCGGTATCGGGAAACAGCGAGAAGCCGCTGGCGGCGACCGAGCTCAGCATCGCCGGCCGGTCGCTGAAGATGAACAGCGCCCCCTCGCGCGCGCCCACGGTCTGCATCACCAGGCCCAGCGTGGCGGCGGTGGTGTGGGGGAAGTCGCGCTCGGCGGTGATCTCCGGCCCCAGGTCGGCCAGAGTCTCTACGGTGGAGAGCAGGCGGCGGAAGTTGCTTTTCTGTATCGCCACGCGCGGCGGCGAGAACCACAGAGCAAGTCGAGAGTAGCACGCGTGCGACAAGCGGCGGCGTTGGTTAGTTTGGTGCGGAGGACTGAGTTACTGAGTACCGCCGGTCAGGACGCGACCGTGTGCCACCTGTTAGAAGTGTTCGCGGAGTTGTGCGAACCGCTCCAGCACCAGCAGCCGCCCCGAGCCGTCGCCGGGCTGCGCCAGTTCCTCGTGCTCGAGAATCCAGGTCTGGTCGTGGGGCACGAACACGGCATTCAGACCGGCGGCAAGGGCGGGATTCACATCCGACTTCGGGCTGTTGCCCACCATCCAGGTGATCTCCCGCGCCAGCCCGTGTTTCACAACCACCTCGCGATATATCTCCGGAGTCTTCTCCGGAACCACCTCGACGGCAGCGAAGTACGCCTTCAGTCCCGAGCGCTCGACTTTGCCTGTCTGTTCGGTGAAGTTGCCCTTGGTCATCAGGATCAAGCGGTGGCGGCCGGCGAGATAGTCGAGCGTCTCCCGTACGCCCGCGATAATCTCCACCGGATTCTCCGCAATGGCCTGGGCGAAACTGCGGATGGTCTCATGCAGCGCCGGGGTGAGCGGTTCGACAGAAAGGCGCTCGAAGGTCTCAACCAGCGCGTGGGCGAAGCTGAGCAGGCCATAGCCATGCTTGACGACGTTGGCCCGCTCCACGTCATTGAGCACCTCGCGCACCTGCCGCGGCGTGTATTCGTGGTGATTGAGAAAAGAGATGAAGTTGGCGATGGCGCGCTCGAAATAGACGTTGTTCTCCCACAGGGTATCGTCGGCGTCGATGAGAAAGGTCTGGGCGCCGTTGTGTGCGGGTGCGGCCATTCTGGCTGTCTATGATAGCTGGAGTTTCCATGCTCGTGTCAGGGCGCGGCACCAGGGGATGGGGAAAATCCATTCAATTAAGTGTCATTCTTCTGCCGACCAAGGGCAGGCGGGAGAATCTGAGATAGCAGTCAGCACCACGATTCAGGTGGTGGAGGCGTTCTCGCCAGATCCTCTGCTCGCCAGGTCCTCCGCTTCGCTCAGGATTTCGGCAGCGGGCTCGGACGCCCGCTAAACGCCTCAAGCTCGCGAAGGATGACATTTTCGACAGTGAGTGCAGAGACCCCACGTCAGTCATCCAGGTGCGAATGTTACAATCCCGCCCGCCATGAAAAGAATCCTGAATGTTGTCCTCATCGTCTCCGCCGTCATTTCCTTCGGATTCGCCCAGGCTGCGCAGCGCACCGGCGGTCATAAGGGACGCTCCAGTCCCTCGAAGCCCGTCCAAGATGTTGCCAAAGACCTGCCGGAGCGTGTGGCGCGGTACAAGACAGTGCCAATGCCCTTCCGCTCGCAGGGACTGAGCCCGAAAGAGATCCGGTTGGTGAACAAGCTAGTGGAAGCCAACCGCGACATCGAAGACATCTACTGGCGGCAGAGCGATCCCGAGGCGCTGACGCTTTACGAGTCGCTGAAGGGCGCGACTGATGCGCGCGATCAGATGCTGCGGCGTTTTCTT
Source organism: uncultured Acidobacteriota bacterium (assembly GCA_963808725.1). GTDB lineage: Bacteria > Acidobacteriota > Terriglobia > Terriglobales > Acidobacteriaceae > JAHFUA01. The sequence continues at coordinate 695,568 of CAWEGO010000002.1, forward strand.
TACATCAACGGCAGCCGCTTCGACCTGTTGGATGAGAACCGTCCTTTCGTGGGCACGCAGCCCATGCCGCCCGGCCACGCGCTCTACCCGGCGGACCTGACCCGCGCCCGGCTCGATGCTTACGTCGCCGCGCATCCCGGGAAGAAGAACGAGCTCTACAATCCGTTCACCATCGTCCGCCGCGAAGGCCAGGATCTGGTAGGAATCCCGTATCACGTGGCTTTCGCCTCGTTCCTCGAGGACGCGGCCAAGAAGCTGCGCGAGGCGGCCGGGCTGAGCGACGATCCGGCGTTCGCCAAGTTTCTGCGCCTGCGCGCCGACGCCCTGCTCACCGACGACTACTTCCAGAGCGATCTCGCCTGGCTCGAACTCACTAATCCCAAGTTCGACATCATCTTCGCGCCCTACGAGACCTACCTCGACGACCTGCTGGGGGTGAAGACTTCCTACGGCGGCGCCGTGCTGGTGCGCAACCAGCCGGAGAGCAAGAAACTCGAGCTGTATCAGAAGTACGTGCCCGACATCCAGGAGGCGCTGCCGCTGGCGAAGGAAGACCTGCCTTCCAAGCGCGGCCTGGCCACCCCCATGGAGGTGATGGACGCCCCCTTCCGCTCGGGCGATCTGAACCACGGATACCAGGCGGTGGCCGACAATCTGCCCAACGATCCGCGCATCCATGAGCAGAAAGGCAGCAAGAAAATCTTCTTCAAGAACTTCATGGACGCGCGGGTGAACTACGTGATCCTGCCGGTAGCCAAGCGGGTGATGAAGCCGGACCAGGCCGCCAAGGCCTCCGCCGACGGCATTCTGACGGCTGTCATCCTGCACGAGATCTCACACGGGCTGGGTCCGGCGTTCGCGCGCGTCGGCGGCAAGCAGGTGGATATCCGCGAGGCCATCGGCGGCGCCTACTCAGGGCTGGAAGAAGCTAAGGCAGACGTGGTGGGAATGTTCGGGCTGAAGTGGCTCGTCGATCACGGCGCGCTGCCCCAGAATCGGCTGGAAGAGTATTACGCCTCTTACGTCGCCAGCATCTTCCGCACCGTGCGCTTCGGTACCGGCGAGGCCCACGGCCGCGCCGAGATGATGGAGTTCAACTATCTCACCGAACGCAACGCCATCACCCGCGATGCCTCGGGGCGCTACGCGGTGGACTTCGGCAAGATGCCGGATGCCATCGCGTCGCTCGCCAAGGAACTGCTGGAGATCGAGGCCACCGGCGACCGCGCCCGCGCCGAAAACTGGTTCAAGAAGTATGACACCATGCCGGCGGAGCTGAAGTCGGCGCTGGCCTCGGCCAGCAGCGTTCCCGTGGACATCGAGCCAGTGTTCTCGTTCGCGCGAGAGGTGAAGTAGCGCCGGCATTCTCATAGAGCCCTCGTGCAACGTGCCGCGCCGGGTGCAGGCGCTCGGGAGGGCCCGACTTTAGTCGGGCCGTCAGCGTCTTTTTATTGAATTGTCATCCTGAGGAAGCGCGAGGGAGTCCGCCGCGGCGGACGACCCGAGCGCGACGAAGGACCTCGGTTATGCCAGGGGCCAGAATTGCGGTCCGCTGCACACACCCCGACACTGTGGGCTCGCAGACCGCCTCAAGATCCTTCATTCGCTCTCACCTCGCTCGTGCTCGGTTCGAGCTTCATTCAGGATGACAACTCCGCAATAGTCCGAATGGACGGTCCAGCGGAGTGTAGAAACCGCTTGAGGGTGCCCCACCCTTGCCTGCCGTTGGCAAGGGTGGGGATTTTGACTTTCCGGGGTGTGCGATTCATCCCGCTGCGAGGCAAAACCAACGTCAAAACCCCCACCCTAACGTCGAACCGCACGACGTCGATGGGGCACCCTCGAGATTCTTGCTGGGAGTCAGGGATTTCCACCCACTCGACACATTGGGTGGGCCACTCGCCCATTTCGAAAGTTTATACTGTGCGGCCCTAGCGGGCCGCAGCGAATCGCGACCGCATTGCACGGAAATGGCACACGGGCACACGAGGATCACCGATCATGAATGCGGAATCTGCAGCCAAGCCCATCACGTATCGTGGAGTCGTTTATCCCTGGCATTGCGACCACATGGGACACATGAACGTCATGTGGTATGTCGGCAAATTCGACGAAGCCACCTGGAATCTTTTCGCTTCGATCGGTATTACTCCTGCCTATGTTCGCGACCAGAGGCACGGAATGGCCGGACTACAGCAGAACATTACCTACAAGAAAGAACTGATCGCGGGAGATGTCGTGGTAGTACGGTCCGAGATTCTGGAGGTGCGGGAGAAAGTGATCCGTTTTCAACACGAACTATTTAACGGCGAGGAGGGCGAACTGGCGGCCGTCTGCGAATTGACTGTGGTGCATCTGGATCTCAGGACACGCAAATCTCGGCCGTTTCCGCCGGAGATAGCGGCGCGCGCTCGTGCCAGTCTCCGCACCTGATCCGATCAAACCTGTAAGGGACTCTGGCGTTTTCTCCGCCAGGCGTCAATCGACAGCAAGCCGGGACCGCTGATAATCAGGAAAATCAGGCAGCAGGCCATGGCGAAGTCGGTGCGCGCATCGCTCACCATGAACCAGAAGCCCTGGCCGGGACGCGAGAGTTCCGGAATTTTGGTGGTGGCGATGGCGGTCGAGATGATCGCCAACAGCGGCACGGACGCCAGCCGCGTGAACAATCCAATCAGCACCAGGAACCCACAAACAATTTCGAACACGCCCACAAAGTGGGCCATGATCCAGGGATGCGGAATATCGATTTTGGCGAAGCGATTCACACCCATGTTGGGATCGATGTACTTGAGGATGCCCTGCGTGCCGAAGATCAAGCCCACGGCAATCCGGACGAGAATAATCGCCGGAGACCGCGCGCGCAGTCTCGAAAAAACGGATTGGCCGACGGCATCCATAGGTTCTCGGCAGCGCGCAGCCGGGCGCTAGTCGACGAAATCGAGCTTCGCCTGGTGCGGGATGATGCCGGCCTCGTAGCCCATCTCCAGCAGGCGGCGGATGGCGGCGCGGCCTTGCTCGCCGTAATCGAGGGTACGCTCGTTGACGTACATGCCCACGAACTTGTCGGCGAGCGCCGGGTCGAGGTCGCGGGCAAACTGCATGGCGTAGTTCAGCGCCTCCTCGCGGTGGTCGAGAGCGTACTGGATACTCTGCTTGAGCGTGCGCGCCACGCTGGCCATCAGCGCCGGGCCCAAGTCGCGGCGGATGGCGTTGCCGCCGAGCGGCAGCGGCAGCCCGGTCGAATCGCGCCACCACCTCCCTAGATCGACGATGCGGTGCAGCCCGGACTTGTCGTAGGTGAGCTGGCCCTCGTGGATGATCAGCCCGGCCTCATGCTTGCCGGCGAGCACCTCGGGAATGATCTTGTCGAAGGGCACGACTACGGTCTCGACCTCGGGCGCGAACAGCTTCAGCGCGAGGTAGGCGGTGGTCAGCTTGCCCGGAACGGCGATGCGCACGCGCTTGATCTCCTCCAGCGCGTGCACGCGCGGCGCCACGATCATCGGCCCATAGCCCTCGCCCACGCTGCCGCCGCTCCCGAGCAGCGCGTACTTTTCCTGGATGTACGGGTAGGCGTGGAAGGAGATGGCGGTCACATCGTAGAAGCCCTCGAGCGCCTTGCGGTTCAGGGTCTCGATGTCGCACAGCGTGTGGCTGAACTTCAGCCCGCTGGCGCGCACCTTGCGGGTGGCCAGCGCGTAGAACATGAAGGCATCGTCGGAGTCGGGGCTGTGGGCAACGCTGATCTCGCGCAGATGGATGGAAACTGCCGTACTCATCGGGCTATGCGCTTTCCGAGGGGAGCGGTTGGGGCGTGGCGCGCTCGAGGCGGCGCGCTCAGCCCGAGTTTGAATCTGAGGTCGGCATGGCGCGGGCGGGCCAGCGCGTTGCCAGTGCCGCCGCTGCCATCACCTTCACCACTTCCGCAAATACAAACGGATACAGTCCAAAATGCGCTGCCTGCCACCACGATCCGTGGGTCCACACGCTCAGCCAGGCCAGTCCTCCGGCGAAAAGCAGCGCCTCGCCCAGCGCTGCGGCCACGGCGTAGCGCGGAAAACTCTTGCGACCGTGCTCGGCGATCCAGCCGCTGACGAACGCTACGAGAGGATAGGCCATCAGGTATCCGCCAGTTAGGCCCAGCAGGTGCGTGATCCCGCCCACGCCGCTGTTGAACACCGGCAGTCCAACCGCGCCTTCCGCAAGATAGAGCGCGAGAGCCGCAAAGCCACGCCGGCTGCCCAGCGCCAGCCCTACCAGCAGCACGGCAAAATTCTGCAGCGTCAGCGGCACCGGCGTGAAGGGCAGCGGCACCGTGACGCGCGCGCACAGCGCGACGAAGCAACTGGCGCCGACCACCAGGGCAGCCTCGATCCACCACGCCGGGCTTTGCGTCCGGTCGAGAACTCCGGTTGCGGTCTTCATGAGTTCTTCTCCATCATTCTTTGCTGACCTTCGGCTCCGGCTGGGCCTCGCGCAGGCCATGGTCGGAGGAAGCCCGCAGGTGCCGCCGCACCCGCAGCCCAATGGCCACCGCCGCCCACAGCACCAGCCCGGTGCCAATCACCAGAAGGATGTACAGGACCTTGATGGACACAGCCCGCTAAGGATACCAGAAGAGCGCTAGGGAGCAGCCATGGCAGCCTCGACTTCTTCAGCGGTGCGCGGCAATCCCGCGGTCAGCCGCACCAGGGTGCCGTCTCGTTCCACGTAGAACATGTCCTCGATCCGCACCCCGAGCCGTTCTTCGGGGATGTAGATACCCGGCTCGATGGTGAAGACCATGCCCTTATCCAGGGGAACTGTGGTGCCGCCAACATCGTGCACCGAGAGGCCGACGAAGTGTCCGAGCCCATGGATGAAGTACTGCCCCAATCGCTTGCCGTGCAGATCTTTGCCGTGAGTGTTGATGTAGTTGTAGGCGACGTTGTAGAGCGCGTCCGGGGCGTCGCCGCTCATGGTGGAGTGGCCGGTGCGGAAAGCCTGGATGGCCGCTTCCTGCGCTCCCAGCACGATGTTGTAGATCTCGCGCTGGCGCGGAGTGAACTTGCCCGTGGCGGGCAGGGTGCGGGTGATATCGCTTGCATACATAGAATATTCGCCCGCAGCATCGATCAGCACCACGTCCCCGGCCTGAATGGTGGCCGAGTCGTCGGAATAGTGAAGCACCGTGGAGTTGAATCCCGCGCCGACAATCGGTGCGTAAGCCGGACGCTCGCAGCCGCGCTTCTGGAACTCGTACTGAATCGTGGCCGCGATCTCTCGCTCGCTCATGCCCGGCTTGAGGGTATGCATCGCCGCCCGCTGCCCGGCCATCGAGGCCTCGGTAGCTTTGCGGATCAGCGCGATCTCGCCCGCGTCCTTCACCCGGCGCAGCTCCTCCAGCATCGGCTTTACGTCCGCGAGCGAGATGTACACCGGAAAAGCGTTGGCGCGGCGCAGCCACTCGAGCGGCGTGGCCGAAGGTGATGTTTCCCCGAACTCTGGGAGATCGGAATAAACCGTAGCGCGCGGCTGCGGGAGCAAACGCACCAGTTCCTCGCGCAGCTTGTCCAGCGCTTCCACGCGGTCAAAGCCGGTGAGCTTCCGCGCCTCGGGGTCGTCAGGCCCGAGCTTGGGCCCAGTCCATTTCTCCTGCGAATAATTGCGTCCCGGCAGAAAGAGGATTTCGGTATAGGGACTGGACGGCTTGTCGCCGTCGCCGGCGATCTCTGACGCGATCAGCACGGCCGCGCCAGGTTGGTTCAAGCCGCTAAGGTAATAAAAATTATTGTCCTGGCGGAATCCATAGAGGTCGTTGGGACCCTCGGCCTCAACCGCCGCGAACAGCACCACCAAACCACCGTTGGTTTTGCGCGAGAGCGCTACACGACGCGCGCGGTAATCGCCGTTGGGCTGTCGCTCGAGAGCGGAAGCGGGAGTGATACGCAGCAGACACGCGAGCAGCAGCCCGAGGAGGGTCCATCTTGTTTTTCGTGGAGCCATGGGAGCGCGGATTGTAGCAGAAGCTACTAGCCGCTAGCCTCTGGCTACTAGCCAGAAGCTGGGAGCCAGCAGCCAAAAGCTACACCCCCACCGGAAACGGCTTCTCATGCGCTTCGGCGGTACCCATCGACAAGCCTTCAAAGCGGCCCTGCAAGAGCGACATCAATCCCGTGTACCAGAACCCAAGTACGAACAGCAGCAGGAAGGGGACGGTGATGTAGTTCTCGTTGGTCGTGGCGTAGACGACGGCGGCCATGAAATAGGCGCCAATGAGCAACTCGATCCACGGCACCCATCCCAGGCGACGGCGATACTTGGCGGCCATCGCCCTGCCGGCCTTGCCCTCCACGCGGTACTTGGGTGTTCGCGCGAAGGGTGACTGCTTGCCGACCAGCGCTTCCAGCACCGCGCGCGAGTTGGTTACCGTCAGTCCGATGCCCAGCGCCATCAGGAACGGCAGGAAGAGGAACGTGCGCGGCCAGGTCTTGGGGAACAGCTCTTTCTGCGAGACGAGATAAAAGCTGGAGATGGAAAACGTCGACGCCAGGAACAGCGGCAGGTCAATGTAGAGCATCTGGAACCAGCCCTGATAGAAGCGGATGATCATCGCCGGCAAGAGCAGCGTGGAGAGCACGATCATCAGCGGATAGCTGATGTTGGCGGTCAGGTGATACCAGGCTTCGATCTTCACGTGAAAGGGAACGTCGCTCGCCAGCACGCGCGGCAGGATCTTCTTCGAGGTCTGGATCAAGCCCTTGGCCCAGCGCGCCTGCTGGGTCTTGAAGGCGGTCATCTCGATGGGCAGCTCCGCCGGGCACTCCACGTCCTGCAGGTAAACGAAGCGCCAGCCCTCTAACTGCGCGCGATACGAGAGGTCGGTGTCCTCGGTGAGGGTATCGTGCTGCCAGCCGCCGGCTTCTTCGATGGCCCGGCGCCGCCACATGCCGGCGGTGCCGTTGAAGTTGAAGAACACGCCCGAGCGCGAGCGCGCGCCGTGCTCGAGGATGAAATGGCCATCCAGCAGGATGGCCTCAACCTCGGTGAGGAACGAGTAATGGCGATTGATGTGCGCCCAGCGCGTCTGCACCATACCCACGCCGGGGTCGGCGAGGTAGTGCACGCACTTCAGCAGGAAATCTTCCGGAGGAACGAAATCGGCGTCAAAGATGGCGATGAACTCGCCCTTGGCCGACTTCATGCCCGCCTGCAGCGCTCCCGCCTTGTAGCCCTCGCGGTTGGTGCGGTGATGGTAGCTGATGTCGTGTCCCATCGCGGCGTAGCGTTCCACCACCGCCCGCGCCGCGTCGACGGTTTCGTCGGTGGAATCGTCCAGCACCTGGATGTCGAGCTTCTCGCGCGGGTAGTCCAGGCGGCAGACCGCGTCCACCAGCCGGTCCACCACGAACTGCTCGTTGAAGATGGGAAGCTGCACGGTGATGCGGGGCAACTCGTCGAAGCGTCCGGCCGGCGCGCTCATCTTCTTCTTGCGGTGCCTGTAATAGAGGTAAACCAGCACGTAGCGATGAACGCCGTAGCTGGCCAGCAGGATGAGGACGATAAAGTACGGAATCAGTAACGCCAGGTCGAAGCCATTCACCTGGTAAAGGCCCTGAAAGGTTTTGTCCAGAAAATGCGTGCGGAAGTAGTGGCCCATGCCGCGCTGATCGAGCGCGGCCGCCATCAAGAACATGGAGGAACAGATATTCAGCTAAATCTCCTGGGGGGCCGTACGACAGCCGAACCGCAGATAGTACAACAAGATTTTACCTGAATTTGGATGCGGGCGCGGGGCGGCGCGGTCAGTTCAGGAAATACATGCGGTAGAGCGTATCCCGCTGCGCCGGACGGAAGCCGGCGTCGCGAATGATGTACCGCAACTCTTCTTCAGTAGTGCAATTCGAAACTCCGGCGGCCTTCACCACGTTCTCCTCCAGCATGACCGAGCCAACGTCGTTGCCGCCGAAGCGCAGCCCGAGCTGCAGCACTTTCAGCCCTTGCGTGACCCAGCTCGCCTGCACGTTGCTGATGTTGCTGAGGAACAGGCGCGAGATGGCCAGCGTCTTCAGATATTCGACCGAGGTAGCCTCGTCCCAGCCGCGCCCGCCCAGCGCTGTGTTCTGCGGCTGAAAGGTCCAGGGGATGAAGGCGGTGAAGCCGCCGGTCTCTTCCTGCAGGTTGTAGACGTGCTGGAAGTGGTTGACGCGGTGCTCCAGCTTCTCGCCACAGCCGAACATCATGGTAGCGGTGGTGCGCATGCCGAGCTGGTGCGCGGTGCGGTGCACGCGCAGCCAATCCTCGGTGAGACACTTCAGGCGCGCGACCTTGTAGCGGACCTCGTCGTCGAGGATCTCGGCGCCGCCGCCGGGGATGGAGTCGAGCCCGGCGTCGCGCAGCCGCACGATGGTGTCGCGCAGCGAGAGCCCGCTTATTTCTGCGAAGAACAGAATCTCCGACGCGGAGAAGCAGTGCAGGTGCACGCGCGGGAAGCGCTGCTTGATGCCGCGCATGAGTTTTTCGTACCACTCGAGCGGCAGGTCGGGATTCAGGCCGCCCTGCATGAGCACGCCCGTGCCGCCCAGTTCCACCGTCTCGCGGATTTTGTCATAGATGACTTCGTAGTCGAGCACGTATCCCTTGGCGCGGCCCGGCCCTTTCACCGGAGCGTAGAAAGCGCAGAAGGTGCAGTACTCGGTGCAGAGGTTGGTGTAGTTGATGTTGCGGTCGATGACGTAGGTGACCACGCCCTCGGGATGCAGCTTCTTGCGCACCGCATCGGCCGCCATGCCGATGCCGATCAGGTCATCGGAGCGAAACAGGTCGAGGGCTTCCTGGCGGGTCAGGGACATATGGAACGTGCTAATTTTACCGGATAAGGTGCTGCATGAAGCTGATTGTGATAACTCTACTGATCGCGGTTGCGGCGACGTCCATTTTCGCTATTGCTGGCCATTTCTACAGATTATCCCCGACGCCGGGGGGCATGTGGCTGGTTCTTGGAAAGTCGCTGTTTGTCTTGAACTTTCCAGGTTTCGCGGTTGCCATATTGGCGCACAGCGTCATCGGGTGGTCGGGCCGGGTTTCTAGTGATTTTCCATCCTTGGTCTTGTGCGCTTTAGGCGATTGGCTGGGATACTTCGGTGTAGCGAAGCTAGCACTGTTCTTGAAGCACAAGATTTCAAGTCATGGATGACCCAGGAGAACCAAGATTCGTCGCTGCGCTCGGATGACAGTGGGCTCTCAATCACCCGATGACCCGATCCCCCGATGACCCGATCGTCTTCGCTTCTCCCACAAACTCCAGCGGCTTCAGCCCGGGTAACACGCCGCAATCGACCGCGTACTTGAAGAACAGTTCCAGCCCGTCGAGGTTCTCCTCATCCAGCGAGTAATCGATGTTCTCGGTCAGGTAAGTGCGCACTGCCGATTCGCTGAGGCCCACGCGCGGCGCCCATTCGCGCGCTAGCACGTCCACGTTGGCCAGTCCATGATCGCGCGACTGCTGGAAGATCTTCGTCAGATCGAGATCGGTTTCCGCCAAAGCCGAGGCCCGCACCGCCCAGAAGGCGAAGACGAAGGGATGTCCGGTCAGCCGCCTCCATTCTTCCGCCAGGTCGTAGCAGACGTAGCGGGTGCGGTCCACGGTGAGCGCAGGATCGCCGATGAGCAGGGCCGCGTCGCAGCACTCGAGCATCGCGTCCAGCAAGGGCGGCATCGGGGTGAACTCGCGCGCTCCTCCCATCCATTTGCGGAAGAGCACGCGGGCGAGCGCCACCGAAGTGCGCGAAGAGGTGTCGGCGGCGACGGTGCGGACCTCCTCCAGCGGCACTTTGCTGACCAGCAGGATGGAACGCACCGATCCTTTGGCGGCGATGGCAACGTTGGGAATAACGCGCAGGCCGGGGATGTAGGTGTACGCGACCACGGGCACGATGCCGATATCAGCGGCGCCGGTGCGCAGCATCTCTGCGCATTCGGAAGGGACGGTAGAGATGATGTCGAACTCGCGGCCCAACTCCGTGTGCTCGAAATCCCACATCAGCGGCGCCGTGTTCAGGAAGGAGATGGCAGCGATGCGGAGTTTTCTCATGCGCGCAAGAAATTCTAGCAGAAGAGCAGCACTGGCGAGGCTTAGAGACTCTCGTCTCCTTGACAGCAGAAGTTGTTCGTATACAGTCGCGACTTCCTATGGCTGCCAATCCTGCGGTCCGACCCGATACTGCGCCGCTGAGCTGGCTGGCACTCGGGCTCACGCCCGGGCTGGGGCCGACGCGCGCCCGCAAGCTGGCCGAGCACTTCGGCTCGGCAGAGAACGTCTTCCGCGCTTCTCTCACGGAGCTGGAAGCCTGCGGGCTGCACGCTGCTGCCGCGCAGGCGATCGCAACCGGGAAGTCGGCGGCGCTGGCGCAAGAAGAGCTGGGGAAGGCCGCGGACGCCGGCGCCAGCATCCTGACGCTCGACGATCCGGCGTATCCGCCCTTGCTGCGCCAGATCTATGATCCGCCGGTCGCGATGTATGTCCGCGGGAACGTGGAGCCGCTTTCCGCTCCCGGCATCGCAGTGGTCGGCACACGTCACCCTACCCCTTACGGTGTCGGCATGGCCGAGCGTTTGTCTTGCGATCTTGCCAACAATCTCGGCCTGGTAATCACGAGCGGCATGGCCCGCGGCGTGGATACCGCTGCGCATCGCGGCGCGCTAATGGGCAAGGGCAAGACCATCGCCGTCTTCGGCACGGGCATCGACGTGATCTATCCGCGCGAGAACCAGAAGATCGCCGACAGTATCCTGGCGACCGGCGGAGCGCTGGTCAGCGAATTTCCCATTGGCGCTTTTCCGGCGCCGCAGAATTTCCCAATCCGCAACCGCATCATCAGCGGGCTGGCGGTGGGCGTGCTGGTGGTGGAAGCGGGCGAATACAGCGGCACCCGCATCACCTCCCGCTGCGCCCTGGAGCAGAACCGCGAAGTCTTCGCCGTGCCCGGCAACGTGACCAACCGCAATGCCTGGGGGCCGAACACGCTGATCAAGCAGGGCGCCAAGCTAGTAGCCACCTGGGAAGACGTTCTGGGAAGACCTGCCCAGCGACGTGAAGCTCAAACTGGTCCTGCCCGCCAAACCTGGCGCCGGAGCGCCGGAGACTGCATCCCTTTTCGACGACAAGCTCTCCCCAGCGGAGAAGAAGGTCTTTGCCCTCATCAAGCCGGACGCGTCCACCCACATCGATGAAATCGTCGAGCGGCTGGAGCCGGAAGTTTCGTCCTCAGAGATTTTCGCCGCCCTGTTCGAATTGGAACTTTCGGGCAAGGTACGGCAGCTCCCGGGGAAGAATTTCGTTAGATGCTTCTAGCGGCTAGCTTCTAGCTGCTGGCTTGCGGAATACAACCTGTTCCGCGGAGTGGAGGAAAAATGAAAGACTTCAAAGACCTGAGGGTGTGGCAGAAATCGCATGCGCTCACGCTCGCGATATACAGAATGACTCAGAGGTTTCCCAAGGAGGAAATGTACGGGTTAACCAGCCAGATCCGGCGCGCAGCCGTTTCCATTGCCGCCAATATTGCGGAAGGATGCGGCCGGCGGTCGGATCGGGAGTTCAGGCGTTTCCTCCAAATCGCGCGCGGATCGGCGAGCGAACTCGAATACCACCTGCTCCTGGCTCGCGACCTGCGTTTTCAATCGGCCCAGGAATACACGAGCGTCCAGGCCGCGGTCGCCGAGGTCCAGAGAATGCTGACGGCGTTGGTCAAAAGCCTGACTCCACAGGCCACCGAAATCGAAACCCAATCCTGAAGCATCCAATACCCAGTTCCGAACCAACATAGCTAGCAGCCAGAGGCTAGGAGCTAGCGGCTCCCCGCGCATTCGTGCTAGCTTGGATTGCAATCCACGGGGGTAGAGGAAGTTGGCTAAATCTCTGGTCATCGTCGAATCGCCTGCCAAGGCGAAGACGATCAACAAATATCTGGGGAAGGACTACGAAGTCGAGGCCTCGCTCGGCCATGTCAAGGACTTGCCCAAAAGCATCCTGGGCGTGGACATCAAGAACGACTTCGAGCCGGATTACGTGGTCATTCCCGGCAAGGAGAAGGTCGTCGCCAGGCTGAAGAAACTGGCGAAGACGGCGGTCGCCGTGTACCTGGCTCCCGACCCTGACCGCGAAGGCGAAGCCATCGCCGCCCACCTGGAAGAAGAGCTTTCTGAAGACGGCGGCGGCCGCAAGAAGAAAAAGAAGGGCGGCATCCCCTTCCATCGCGTTACGTTCAATGAGATCACCAAGCGCGCGGTGCAGGAGGCGTTCCTGCATCCCCGCCAGATCGACCAGAACCTGGTGGACGCGCAGCAGACTCGCCGCGTGCTCGACCGCCTGGTCGGCTATCAGGTTTCGCCGCTGCTGTGGGACAAGGTGCGGCGCGGGCTCTCCGCCGGACGTGTGCAGACCGTCGCCTTGCGCGTGATCGTTGACCGCGAGCGCGAGATCAAGGCCTTCGATAAGAGAGAATACTGGACCATAGACGCGCACCTGGTGGCTGCCAAGCCTCCGGCGTTCGATGCGCGCTTCATCGGACGCGGCGACGAGAAGATCGAGATCGCGAACGCGGAAGAAGCGGAAAAGATCCGCGCGGCGCTGGAGCAGGCCGATTGGACGGTCCGCTCGGTCGAAAAGCGGGAGCGCCGCCGTAGCCCGGCTCCGCCCTTCACCACCAGCAAGCTGCAGCAGGACTCCTCGCGCAAGCTGCGCTTCAGCGTGAAGCGCACCATGATGCTGGCGCAGCATCTGTATGAAGGCGTGGAGCTAGGCGGCGATGAGGGCTCGGTCGGTCTCATCACCTACATGCGCACCGATTCCACGCGGGTCTCGAACGATGCGATTGGGGAGGTGCGCGAGCTGATCGGCAGCCAGTACGGCCCCCAGTACCTGCCGGAATCGCCGAACGTCTACAAAGAAAAGAAGGAGGCGCAGGCGGCGCATGAAGCCATCCGCCCCACCTCGGCGGCGCACACGCCCGACAGCATCAAGCAGTATCTGAAAGAAGACGAATTCAAGCTCTACAAGCTGATCTGGCAGCGCTTTGTCGCCTCGCAGATGAATCAGGCGGTCTTCGACCAGACCAGCGTCGATATCGATGCGAAATCCAACGGCAACGCGTTCCTCTTCCGCGTCACCGGCTCCGTGTTGAAGTTCGACGGCTTCCTCAAGGTTTACGAGGAGTCGAAGGAAGGCCGCGACGAAGAGGACGAGGCGCTCAAGCACAAGTTGCCGCCGCTCGAAGCGGGCCAGAGACTCACGCTCAAGGGCCTGAAGCCGGAGCAGCACTTCACTGAGCCTCCGCCGCGCTACAACGAAGCCTCGCTGGTGAAGGAACTGGAAGAGCGCGGCATCGGGCGGCCGTCCACCTATGCCACCATCCTGAGCACCATCCAGGAGCGGCAGTACGTCAATAAGACCGGTGGCAAGTTCGTGCCCACCGAGATCGGCTTCGTCGTCACCGACCTGCTGGTGGAGAACTTCAAGGACATCTTCGACCTGCAGTACACCGCCCGCCTCGAAGAAGAGCTGGACGAGATCGAGGAAGGCAAGGAGAAGTGGACCGACGCACTCGCCGAGTTCTACAAGAAGTTCGAGAAAGACCTTCGCTATGCGCAGAAGCACATGGAGAACATCAAGCGCATGGAGAAGCCCACCGACCAGGTGTGCGAGCGCTGCGGCTCGCCACTGGTCATCAAGTGGGGCAAGCACGGGTCGTTCTACGCCTGTAGCGCCTACGATAAGGATGATGCCAACTCCTGCACCTTCACCAAAGAGAACCCCATCGACCTGCCGGACCTGGATTCGGCGGATGTACAGGAGACCACCCAGGAAGAATACTGCGAGAACTGCGGGCGGGTGATGGTGCTCAAGCGCGGGCGCTTCGGGCAGTTCATGGCCTGCACCGGCTACCCGGAGTGCAAGACCACGCGGCGGCTCGACCAGGGGCGCAAAGTGCCCGACATCCCGCTGGATGAGCTCTGCCCCAAGTGCGGACGCAACCTGATGCTGCGCCACGGCCGTTACGGCGAGTTCACCTCCTGCTCCGGATATCCCCAGTGCAAGTACATCAAGCAGAATTACATCGGCATGAAGTGCCCGCAGTGCAAGGACGGCGAACTGGTGGAGAAAAAGGCCCGCCGCCGCGGCAACATCTTCTACGGCTGCTCGAATTATCCCGACTGCAAGTTCACCTCGGCATACAAGCCGATTGCGGAAACCTGTCCCGAGTGCGGCAGCCCCTATCTGCTGTTCAAGAACCTGAAGTCAGGACCGGTGATCGTCTGCCCCAACAACAAGCGCACCGGTGAGGACGAGGAGCCGAAGCGGCGCCGCAAGAAAGGCGAGGATGCCGCCGAGGCCGCGCCAGCGGTGCGGTGCACGTACTCGCGTCCGGCGCCGGTCGAGGCGGAACCGGTCGAGCAGGTTACCAGCTAACCCAGCCTTTGATAAACTGAACGCGGATGGCTAGCATTCAGCGCCGAAAAACCGTCACCGCAATAGTCGGCGGAGTTCGCCTCGGCAGCGACGTGCCGGTGGTGGTGCAGTCGATGACCAACACCGACACCGCCGACGTAGCTGCGACCGTCCGCCAGGTCGCCGATCTGGCGCGCGCCGGCTCCGAACTGGTCCGCGTCACCGTCAACCACGACGCGGCCGCCGCCGCGGTGCCACGCATTGTCGAAGGACTCGAGCAGCAGGGCGTGCGCGTACCCATCATCGGCGACTTCCACTACAACGGACACCTGCTGCTGAAGAAGCATCCCGGCTGCGCCCGCGCGCTGGCCAAATACCGCATCAACCCCGGCAACGTCTCCATCGGCAAAAAGGACGACGACAATTTTCGCACCATGATCGAGGTGGCGATCGCGAACCAGAAGCCAGTACGCATCGGCGTGAACTGGGGTTCGCTCGACCAGGCGCTCCTGACCCGCATGATGGACGAGAACTCGCACCGCGCCTCGCCGCTCGACTCTCGTGATGTCACACTCGAAGCCATCGTGGTAAGTGCTCTCGATTCGCGCGGAGCGCGCCGAGAAATACGGGCTGCGCGCCGACCAGATCATCCTCAGCGCAAAAGTTAGCGGAGTGCAAGACCTGATCGACGTTTATCGCGCGCTGGCCGCGCGCTGCCGCTATCCGCTGCACCTCGGGCTGACGGAAGCCGGAATGGGTGCCAAGGGGATCGTCTCCTCCACCGCGGCTCTTTCCGTGCTGCTGCAAGAAGGCATCGGCGACACCATCCGGGTCTCGCTCACGCCCGCGCCCAATGGCGACCGCACCGAAGAAGTATTCGTCGCGCAGCAGATTTTGCAGTCTATGGGTATCCGCAGCTTCACGCCCCAGGTGACGGCCTGCCCCGGCTGCGGACGCACCACCAGCACCTTCTTCCAGGAAATGGCGGAACAGATACAGTCCTACCTGCGCCAGCAGATGCCGGCGTGGAAGCAGCGCTACGCCGGTATCGAGGAAATGAAGGTTGCGGTGATGGGCTGCGTGGTGAACGGCCCGGGCGAATCCAAGCACGCCCACGTCGGCATCTCGCTTCCGGGAACGTTCGAAGAGCCCAAGGCGCCGGTGTTTGTCGATGGCCGGCTGCTGACCACGCTGAAGGGCGACCGGATCGTCGCCGAGTTTATCGACATTCTGAACGAGTACGTGGAGTCCCACTACGCGGAGCGCACGGAAGCGACCGCGCGCGCCTAGCTACGCGCGTGTCGCCCACCGGCGAATTGGAAGCCGCGGCCATCAGGCGAGCTTCAGCAGCGCGAACGCCGCCACCACCCACACCGCGAACAGCGCCAGGTTGAGGGAAATCCTGAATGCCATGTTGTCCATCAGATTGTTGTATTCCGGTCCCATGATCCACCTCTGAATTTTCTTCCTGCTCTTTGGACGTGGAGCGCACGCCATGGTTAGCAACGCATGCCAATCTCAATCAAAGGTACGGCGGGTGGGAGAGATAAGTTCCATGAGGAACGATGCTGTGATTCTTCCGCCGAGCGACGCGAGGCGGGAGAATCTGGCGAGTCGCCGGGCGCGACCTGTCCTGGTGGTGGAAGCGTTTACGGTCAGATCCTCCGCTCGCCTTCGGCTCGCGAAGGATGGCATTTCTATCCACGACATTATTCAACGTCTGTGATCTCCCGCAGTTCAGGATAGCGCTCCACCAGTGTCGCCGGCGCCTTCACCTTGCGCCCGGTGAGCATGTGCTTCAACTGCAGGCCGTTCACCGCCGCCTTGCCTTCGAAATGATTATTGGCGATCACGTAAGTGACATCGGTCTTTTGCGCGATCTCCTCGATGCGCGGCTTCCAGCGGTCGAGCTCGCCTTCGCTATAGAGATAGTTGTATCGGTCGTGAGGAGCTTCATGCTCAAACCACTGCTCGTAATTGCGGCCGTGCAGGCGCACATAGCCGATGGGTGCGGTGGCGTGGGTGGTGGGCGCGATGGCGCGCCCGAGAAGCGGCTGGTCGATGTTGCAAAAGCTCACGCCCTTCTCGCTGAAGTAGCCGAGGATGCCTTGGTTGTTCCAGCTCGCGTGCCGCACCTCAATCACCCGCGGATACGCCTCGAAACGCTGCAGCAGAGCGCTGAGATAGTCGCGATTCTCCAGCGTGTTCTTGAACGAGATGGGAAACTGCATCAGCAGCGCGCCCAGCTTTCCGGCTTCCGCCAGCGGGTCGAGACCTTCTTTGACGTCGCGCTCGTCTCTGTCAGTCGGCGCGAGCGTGGCCGCCGAGGTGGGCTGTACCGCGCCACCGGGCGCGTGCGTGAACGCTTTGTAGAGCTTGGCCGTGAACTGGAACTCGGGATTCGCACTGGCAACTTTGCGGCACCACAGCTTGGCCAGTTGCGGCTTGATGGGTCCGTAGAACGAGGTGTTGATCTCGATCGCGTCGAAGTATCGCGCCAGGTACTCGGCGGGATGCTGATCGCGCTTCAGGCGCACCGGATAGACGATGCCTTCCCAGTCTTTGTACGACCAGCCGGCGGTGCCGATGCGGATGGCGCCCATCGCGGCGAGGGTAGCACAGGGTACTCAGAACCGCTCTTGGCTATTGGCTCTTGGCTTTTGGCCAAAAGCTAAAGGCCAAGAGCCGAAAGCCGCACCGGCGATTCCGGCGATCAGTAGAACGCCACCACCACCCAGTTGGTCCCTTCGGGATAGGTGGCGGTGCGGGCGAAGCAGGCGCCGACGGAGAAGGCCTTCGAGGTCGCAAGGTTTGCTAGGTTGCGAAAGTGGGAGCCGAAATTCGCTGGATCGGGATCGTTGAAGGCCAGGCTGGCGCTGACGTTGGGGCGTCCCAGGAGGGCGTTGGCATTCACGCGGTCGTTCTTGGCCATCTGGCAGGCGTAGCGCCGAAGCTCGGGATCCTGCCGCCAGGCGATGGGCGGAAGCTTCTTTTGCGCTCTGGCCTGATTGATGGCGGCCGCGACCGCAGCTTCCAGGTCGCCGACCGAGAGGGCGGGTACGCTGTGGGCGAAGTCGGTAACCGCATACAGCTCATCGCCGCTGCGCACCACGGCCACTCCGACGGCGTTGTAGTTGGGGTCAAGGATGTTGGCGCGGTGGCCGGGAGAAAGCATCCAGTCGCGGTTGATCCCCGCCGTGGTTGGCCCCAAAGCGACGTTCTCGCCCGAGGCGTCAAACCGGATACCGGTGGCCGCGACGCGGTCGCGCAGGCCGGGTTCGCCGGGAAACTGGTGCGAGAGCCGGTTGCGGCGCGCCATCTCCACGGCGTGCTTGCGTGCTGCCTGCGCCAGCCACTCGTTCCACTCCAGCTTCGGCAAGCCAGCTTCGGCGCGGTCGCGGTTGGTCATGCTGAACAGCTCCTGCTCCGCTGCCGCCGACTCGGAGCCCGCGCCCTGCGGCCAGGCCGTCGCGCACACCGCTAGCAGCGCAACCATGCCGGCCATCGCCATCTTTAATTTCGATCCGCTCATCATCTGGGCCATCTTACGTGAAGTCACAAGAAAAAGGCCTCCGCCCACGCGGAGGCCCGTCTCCCTGTAACTCGATTACTGCTTGGCCGCGTTGTGCTTGTCACGATAGATCGCGCGCGACGTGCGGTTCTGCTCGTGGTTGATCTTGGTTCGGTCGGCCTGCGTCAGGTGGCCGCCGTCAGCGGCCCTCATGCGAGCTTCCTGGCGGTTGATGTGGGCTTCCCGGGCTTCCAGCCGGGAGGTTTCGCCCGCGGTCAGCTGCCCGCTCTTGACGCCCTGCGCGATGCGGTCCTGCTGGTTTTCTTTGCGTGCGTTGATCTCCTGGTTCGACTGCGCAACTGCCGGAAGCGCCAGCGCGCCGAACAATACCACTGCCGTGAGTCTCCCTGTCCAGTTCATCGATCGTCTCCTTGTGATTTTTACTGCGCGGCTGGCGTTGGTTTCCGCAGCCTGCTGTCAATGTCGTGAACCCAGCTCGTTCCGCGATGTCGCGAGGTGCGGAAGATTTCGTGATGACTGACGGACATCGTCCGCGCGAATTTTCATCGGAACTTTTCAGCCCGAGTCGGGTTGCGGAGCCCGTCACGCAGCGAAACGACGAGTTGTCATCCTTCGCGAGGCGTAGCCGAGCGGAGGATACTGGCGGTAATCTCTGGGCCACCGATGTCGGTTGCGCGATCGGTGTTCATAGATTCTCCCGCCTCACTTCGTTCGGCGGAAGAATGACATCCAGGTGGTTGGTAGAAGCGATCGGCCAGCCATCCTGTCTTACAGACCGGCTTCGATCCGCGAGCGCGGGTCGAGATAATCCCGCAGCGCATCGCCGATGAAATTGAACGACAGCACCGCGATCATCACCGCAACGGCGGGAAACAGCACCAGGTGGGGAGCGTCGAAGAGGTGGGCGCGGCCGTCGTTGAGCATCGAGCCCCAGCTCGCCGTGGGCGGAGGCACGCCCAGGCCGAGGAAACTCATAGTCGCCTCCGCCAGCACCGCGCCGGCCATGCCGATGGCGCCCTGCACGATGACTGGCTGAATCATGTTGGGCAGAATGTGGCGGGTGATGATGCGCCAGTCGCCGGCGCCCAGCGCGCGCGCCGCCTCCACGAATTCGCGCTCGCGCGTGGCCAGCACCTGCGCGCGCACCAGCCGCGCGTATCCCACCCAGCCTCCGATGGAGAGCGCCAGGATCAGGTTGAAGATGCCCGGCCCGAGGAACGCCACGAATGCGATGGCCAGCAGGATTCCCGGGAAAGAGAGAAATGCATTCATCAGGATGACGTTGACGAAGCGGTCCACGCGCCCGCCGTAGTAGCCGGCGATGCAGCCGACGATCAGGCCGATGGAGAGCGATGCCGCGACCACACTCACGCCCACCAGCATCGAGATGCGAGCGCCGTAGATGATGCGCGAGAGGATGTCGCGCCCCAGTTCGTCGGTGCCGAACCAGTGGGCCGGCGTCGGGCCCATAAGGCGGGCGGGCAGATTGATCTGCGCGGGATCGTAGGGCGCGAGCCAGGGGGCGAAGATGGCGCACACGACGAAGACCGCCACCATCACCACTCCGGCGGTGGCCAGCGGGTTGTAGCGCGCGGCGCGGGTCAGTTGCCAGTTGCCGGTTGTCAGTTGCCAGGTTTCAGTTGCCATGTTTCCCTTGGTTGGCCGACGACCAACGACCAACGACCGAGGACTTCCTCACTGCCTGATCCTCGGGTTCGCCACCGAGTACAGCAAATCCGTCAGAAAATTCACGCCCACGTATGTCAGCCCTATCGCCAGGATGCAGCCTTCGACCAGGTAGTAGTCACGATTCGAAATCGCTTGAATGGTCAGCCGTCCGATTCCTGGCCAGGAAAAAATCGTCTCCGTGACGATGGCCCCGGCCAGCAGCGCGCCGAACTGCAGTCCCACCACGGTCAGCACCGGGATCATGGCATTGCGCAGCGCGTGGCGATACACGACCGTGTGCTCCGGCAGGCCCTTGGCGCGCGCGGTGCGGACATAATCCTGGCCCAGTTCTTCCAGCATCGAGGTGCGAACCATGCGCGTCAGGATGGCGGCCAGCGCGCCTCCCAGCGTGATCGCCGGCAGCACCAGGTGAGCGAGCGTGCCGCTGCCTGAAACCGGCAGCGCGCCCAGCTTGATGGCGAAAAACAAAATCAGCACCGGACCCAGCGCGAAGTTCGGAAACGACAGGCCGAGCAGGCTGACGAAGCTTATGACGCGGTCGTCCCAGCGATTGCGCCGCCGCGCTGAACGCACGCCTGCCGGGATGGAGAGCGCCAGCGCCACCGCCAGTCCGGCGAGAGTTAGTTGCATCGTGAACGGATACCGCTCAGCGATCAGCCCCGCCACGCCCTGCTGGAAGCGCAGCGAACGTCCGAGGTCGCCGTGCAGCACGCCCCGCCAGTAATTCACGTATTGCTGCCCGATAGGCACGTCGAGCCCGTAGGCATGCCGCACCGCCTGCAGGTCGGCGCTGGCGGCGCCTTCGCCCAGCATTTGTTGAATGGGATCGCCCGGCACCAGGTGAATCAGCAGGAAGACGATGGAGACCACCAGCCAGATCACCGGCAGCATGTAGAGCAGTCGGGTAGCGGTGTAGCGAAGCATCAATCGCCCGCCTGCGCCTGCCTGGCTTCCGCCGGTTCGACCTTCACGCTGGCAATGCGATGCCCGTCCACCTGCAGCACGGTGAAGCGGTTTCCCTGATACTCGAACGACTCGCCGCCCTTGGGGATCCTTTGCAGCCGCGCCATCACAAAGCCGGCCAGGGTTTCAAAGCCTTCATCGCGCGGCAGCTTGAGTCCCTGCTCGATCTCCAGCTCATGTATGTTCTCGGATCCATCCAGCACGGCCGCGCTGGGGCTGGCGGCGGCCAGCGACGGCTCTTTGGCGGCGTCGTACTCGTCTTCCATTTCGCCGACGATCTGCCGCAGCACGTCTTCCACGGTCACCACGCCGACGGTCGAGCCAAACTCGTCCACCACCACCGCCAGGTGGCGCTTGCGTTCCTTGAACTCGACCAGCAGGTCGGCGACCGGCTTGGTTTCCGGCACCACCAGCACGTCGCGCATGATGTGGCGCAGGCGGGTGCTGCCCGGGCTCAGCGGCGACAGGGATCCGTGCTTCATGCGCAGGTGCAGCAGCCGCACCAGGTCGCGGACGTACAGCACGCCCACAATGTGCTCCGGACCGCGCTCAGGATCGTAAACGGGGATGCGTGAGTGCTTGGCGTCGACTACCTTGCTGAGAGCTTCGTCGAGCGTCATATTGGCGGGCAGGGAGAAGATGTCCGGACGCGGCACCATGATTTCGCGCACCGTCACATTGCCCAGCTCGAGGGCGCGGTGGATCATGTCCTCCTGCACCTCGGGCAGGATGCCGCCCTGGCGCGCTGAGCTGACGATCAGCTTGAGTTCTTCCGTCGAGTGCACGGCGGCCGGGCGGACCTGCGCCACTCCAAAGACGCGCAGCACGGCCTGCGCCGAGCGATTCATCAGGTGGAGGAACGGCCGGCTGATGGTGATGAACACGTCCAGCGGCCGGGCCACGGCGATGGCCACGCGCTCCACGCGTCCCAGGGCCACCGACTTCGGCACCAACTCGCCCAGCGTGACCAGCAGGTAGGTGATGCTGGCAAACGCCAGCCCAATGCCGATGCCGTGCGCGTACAGGGCGGCGTGAGGCACGCTGCCCAGCGCCGCTTGAATCAGGCGGGCGATGGTGGCTTCGCCTACCCAGCCCAGTCCCAGGCTGCACAGCGTCACCCCAAACTGCACCGCCGCCAGCAAATCCGGCACATTGTGGTGGAGCTTCAGGACAGCGCGGGCGCCGATGCGGCGGGCCGCGACCATCTCCTGGATGCGGGTGTCGCGGATGTTGATCAGGGCAAATTCAGCCGCGACAAAGAAGGCATTGGCCGCCACCAGCAGGACCACGACAAACACCCGCAGCACGACCAGCGAGAGCATGGAGTGCTGATTTTAGCATTCCCGCGAGGACAGAAAATTGATTCATTGATTCTGGCGCCGCCTGCAGGCCACGCCGGCGAGCGCCTGACCGCGCACCGCCGGCGGTTTAGGTCGTAGGAGTGCGAGGAGGCGACGTTGGCGATGCTGAGCCCGTTGAGTCGACAAGCCAGCGTGGGTGGCCAGCCTTTTTTTTATCAGGTTCGCTTTATATTCGCCACATGCTACGATTCTGAGTAGCTGGATTTGCGCGTGATCATCTTCACAGGAAATAACGATGCTGTCTCGTTCACGGATGAAGGCTCGCCGGACGCCCGTGTGACAGGCGATAAGGTTTGCATTGACGGGCAAGTCAACCGCGACCTTTCTCTGGATTGGTATTACAGGATCATTCAGTTGTTTCCCGATGTTAAAGGTGAACTAAAGTCGAAAGAGGTCGCCGAAAGATTCAAGAATTTCCCCACCGGGCAACGCACCGCGATTTGGACGGGACTCCGGCGTGTAAAGATTCACATTGTTGATCCGCGCTGTCACAGACACCGAATCAACAATCTGCTCCGCAACGTCTGGAAGAATGATCAAGCACCCGAGTTGCTCGCCCAAGATGTGCACCAAGGCCTTCCTTGTGCGAAATACATCGCCGCAAGGTTGCGGGAGATGGTCGCCGATTCCATTTTGAACGATTCAACCGCGATGCGAGTCCAGTTCCTCGGGCGGGCATTTCTAGATCCTTTCGGTTTAAACGAGCCGCCTGAACCGCTTCGACCGTTCATGGGTTCCCCGAGACCGTCAAGCCCACTGCTGTCTACGGAGGACTTCAGCAAGCCCAAGAGTCTGATTCGCGATGTTACCTCGTGGTCAGCGAAAGCGTCCGCCGCATTTCATGCTGCATTGGACGCTGCGACGACTTTCGACGAAGACATACTCTCTACCCGTAGGTTCGCAGACGGGGATTTCTTCCGCCGAAAGATGGCGGCAGAACTGTTGCCAGTTCATGCCTTTGATGAAGGTAATCAGAAGCACCTCAACCTCCTGGAAGACGTCCGATCAGAGGTTTTTCAGGAACTTGCTGCGCACGATCGTGTCTATGGCCTGATACAGAATCGTCGCTGTATTGTCCCGGCTGAGTCTAAAGAATCGTTTTATGTCCAAGCAGCCGACATTGCCGCCGGGATCGCGAGCCACATTTACGCAAGCGAAGGGCTGGTCGGCGTAATTGATCATTTTGAATATATAACCTACAACGGCGTGCGAGTCTCGCGTGCCGATGCGGAAGAAGAGATGCGCAGGATGGAGATTATGGACTGAACCATCTCGAAAGAATCTTCGATGACCAACCCAGAAGCCGAATTTCAGGAAGAGCTACGGACGTTCGACAACGATGTGGATGAAGTGGTCCAGTGCTTCTACATTTGGCGGACAGTTCACGCCGCCGCCCGCAGAAGCCGAAGAGTCTACGACATGCTGAACCGGAACGCCGGATTCTGGGTCGTGGCGTTGGGCTCCATTCAAGCCAACTCTCTTATCGTGCTAGGACGAATTTTCGATACGGGCAGGCGAACCCATAATGTCAGGCGGCTTCTCAAACTAGCCGAAGAGAACCAAGTGATCTTCTCGAAGGACGCGGTACGGAAACGCAAGAGTAAACATCTCGCGAACGCCAGCCATTTACTGGACGACTACATGAGCAACGTGCAGGACCCTACCCCCGCCGATTTCAAGCATCTTCGGTCATTCGTAGATGCACGGCGGAAAGTGTACGAGCGTTGCTATAAACAGGTACGGGACAAACGCTACGCACATAAGGAGCGAACGAACATCAGCGGCTTCGTTGCTCAGACCAACATCAAAGAACTGGGGCGGCTTGTCACCGATCTAAGCAAGCTGCATCGTGTGCTGTGGGACTGGCAGCAGAACGGCATGAAGCCTCGCACGAGTCGTTTACGCGGCACTGCTGGCAAAGACATATGTCGAGACACACGCAAGTTTCTGAGGTCTCTCATCTCATAGCGAGACGGACGGGCGGCCCACTCAAGCCTGGTTTTAGCTTGAGCGGGGAAATTTGGGGACAGACGAAACGCTCCCAGTAGCTAGTGTGAATCGCAACCCAGAGAGAAGCGCAGAGCAGCACACACCTGATTCATTCGTGCGGAACTAAGCTGGGCCACACGTTTCCCCAGGCGCCGTTGCGACACCGTAACTGCATGGTGCAGGTTCACCGCGCACGGGGACTTCATGCCGTCCTCCTCATTGAGAACGACTTCCGAGGGCACGCCGCGAATGGTGGAAGTGACCGGCGCAACCGTGACGGTGGATAAATACGCGAGGGCGCTGTTGCGGGTGAGCACGAGGGCCGGCCGTTTCTTGTCGGGCGCGGCAAACTGGTAGAGCCGAACCTCACCTCGGGCTATCTGGCCTCGGGCTATTCTTCCGGCCACGCCGCCTCCGATTCCCAACCCCGCGCTTCCGCGCCGGCTTGCGACTGTCGCGAGTAGCCCTGGCGGTCGCGCTCTTCACGGGCTCGCAGTTCCAACCGGCGGAGATGTTCCCGCAGGGCGTCGCGCACCAGAGCGGAGCGGTTCCGCCGAGTGCGCTTCGCGGCTTGGTCGGCGGCGTGTAACAGCTTTTTATCCAGCACGATTTGAACGATTTGCATATGTGGAATCTATTCCACAGTATACTCCACATAGAAGACATTTCAAAGCAAACTGTTACACGCTGGATGCCCCACTTCTCCCCGGTTTTTGGGGGGAGAAGTGGGCTGGCCTGCAACCTGGCCTGGGCCCCTTCTACCTTGTACTGGGACAGCGGATAGGGCTGGCGACGCCCGGATCGCAGAGTGCAGTCTGGAACTACGTTCGTGTCGCTCGCCGGCATCCCATCTGTCTGGATTAGCTCTTCTGTGAACGACGGCGGTGAACTCTATCACGACTAAACGCCGCGAGGGCCACCGCCGCATTAGAGCCAATAGAACTGCTGCGCCGGATTTTGCCGTTATACTAGCAATCACTGCGGTCAAGATGTTCCTCGAAAAATAGGAGACAGAGCCAGCCACGTTTCTACAGGATGGCTTCCAGCGCGGGCTTGAGCTCAGGGTGGCGGAAGCGGAAGCCGCTGGCCACGAGTTTTCCGCAATCCACGCGCTGGCTGCCCAACAGCAGCGCTTCGCCCATCTCGCCGAACATCAGCCGGACCATGAATGCAGGGAGCGGAAAGATTGTCGGCCGGTGCAGCGCCTGGCCCAGCGCGCGGGTAAATTGCGCATTGGTCACCGGGTTGGGCGCGACGGTGTTCACCGGACCGCGCAGCGAATCGGTCGCCAGAGCATGTTGAATGACGCCGACCAGGTCGTCGAGCGTGATCCAACTCATCCACTGGCGCCCGCTGCCGATGCGTCCGCCGACGCCCATGCGGAATGGAGTCAGCATTCGCCCCAGCGCGCCGTCGCGCGGGCTGAGCACCACGCCCATTCTGAGCGACACGACACGAATGCCGGCCCAAGCTGCGGGCTCGGTTGCGGATTCCCATTGCTGGCAGACCTGGGCGAGAAAGTCGGAGCGGTGCGCGCTTTCCTCGCGCAAGACTTCATCGCCGCAGTCGCCATAGATTCCAATCGCCGAGGCGCACACCATGACCTTGGGCGGCCGGCTCGTCCGCGCCAGAGCCGTAGCCAGCGCGCTGGTTCCCTGCACCCGGCTGTCGCGGATACCCGCCTTCTTCGCTGCGGTCCAGCGCCCGGCAATGCTTTCTCCGGCGAGGTGGACCACCGCGTCGAAGCCCTCGGGTGCCCCGGAATCTAATCTGATCTCATTCGCCGCCGGAGTGCGTCGGACCAGCCGGACAACCGCGTGTCCGGCGCCCTCCAGCGCCGCCACTAGCGCCGAGCCGACCAGCCCCGACGAACCACTGACCAGAACCTGCATCGGCAAGATTGTACCTGCATTACTCCCGAGACCTCAGAAGGCCCTTCCCAAGCGAGACCAGTTTCTGAAAATGGAACACGGTTGGTCATAGGTAGCGTGTGATGGCCATCACTAAAAATAGCCCAAGTGTTTGAAATCAATGGAGATCACATCTTTTTTGTGTGGCCGGATCGCAACTCGCTCATCCTAAAAGCTTTCTGTCGAGGCAGGCACGTGACCCGTGTTCTGAATTCAGAACAACTTCTCAAAATTCCTTGACGCATCCAGAGGGCGCCCTATTCTTTCGCGCGTCTCCTGCGGCCCTGACCCGAATTGCGTCGGTCCCCTCCGTTCCCGAGTCATGCCGAACGGCAATGCTTGGGTGGCTGGCATACCGATTTTCCTAGGGCGGAATCAGGCTCCCGCCTGATCAACGCAACGGCCCCCAAGAAACGTGAGTCCAACTTGAGTCCGAATGCTGCCTAACCCGCTGTCCCCCGGCGACCCGCGAAGCATCAAGTCCAGCAACAGTTACGGGCACCCGAGACACTTCGGTAACGTGCGGGAGCAGAGAGTCCCGTACTAGACTCAGGTTCCACATGCCCAGAAAGAAACAATTAGGCACCCTGCTGCGGGAGCGGAAACACATTTCCGAGAGCGCCCTGGAGCATGCCCTGGAAGAGCAGAAATATAAGCTCGCGATGTTGGGGGAGATTCTGCTGGCGAGCGGTAAGGTGGCCAAGCCGGATCTGATCGCGGCCCTGGAAGAGGTCAGCGGCGTCCACTACCTGGACCTGGAGAGCACCCCGGTCGATCCTGAACTGCTCGAACGGTTGCCGCGAGAGACCGCCGAGCGGCACTGCGTCATCCCGGTTTCGCGGCACGAGGCCAAGGTACGGGTCGCCATGTCGCGGCCGCAGGATCTGGCGGTGGTGGACGAACTTCGTTTCCGGCTGGGCGCCGATATCGAGCCTCGCTTGGCCTTCCGCGAGGAGATCCTGACGGCCATCGCCAAATATTATTCCCCGCACGCGGGCGAGGAGGGGCCCTTCAGCGCCGCGATAGAACTGGCGGACCGCCTGGACCCGGAATCGATCGAATTCTTCACGGCGTCGCAAAGCGAGCGCCACGAGGAAGCCATCCGTGAGTTTCAGAAGGAACTGCGCGGCAAGCGCACGCCCGCGGTGCATCTGGTTTCGGCGATTCTGTCCGCCGCCGCGGGCAAAGACGCCAGTGATGTTCATATCGAACAACAGGCCACAGGATCGCTGATCCGCATCCGCGTGGATGGTCTGCTGCGCGAGCTGGCCCAGGTCCCGCTGGAATTGCGCACCTCGCTGGTCTCCCGGATCAAGATCCTGTGTGACATGGACATCGCCGAGCGGCGCGTCCCCCAGGATGGACGCCTGCTGGCCCGGATCGGCAAAACCCACTACGACTTGCGGGTTTCTACCCTCCCCACCCAGTATGGGGAGAAGGTCACCATCCGGCTGCTGGATCCCTCTTCGGCGCGGGTCAGCTTCCAGGACCTGGGGCTCGGCCCAGAGCACGCCGCTACTTTGGGCAGCGTCCTGAAGCAGCCCCAGGGGATGATCCTGGTCACCGGACCCACCGGATCGGGCAAGAGCACCACCCTGTATGCCGCCTTGCACCGGCTTCGCTCTCCCATGATCAGCATTCTCACCATCGAAGACCCCGTGGAATACATGATGGAGGGCGTCAACCAGGTGCAGGTGAATCCTCGCGTGGGACGCACCTTCGCCGGTTGCCTGCGTTCCATGCTGCGCCAGGACCCCAACGTCATCATGCTGGGAGAGATTCGCGACAGCGAGACCGCCGAGATCGCCATGGAAGTGTCGCAGACCGGGCACCTAGTCCTCTCCACCCTGCACACCAACGACAGCATCGGCGCCATTACCCGGCTGTTGGACCTGAAGATACCCGCCTTCCTGCTCACCTCCTCGCTCACCGCCATCATCGCTCAACGGCTGGTGCGAAAGCTCTGCCACTGCAAGCGTAAGGAACGGATGCCGGCGCACAAGAGCGCCGAACTGGCCGCCGCCGGGGTGCTTCAACCACCCGAGCATCTTTATCGGCCAGTGGGATGCAAGGAATGCGATCAGAGCGGATACCGCGGCCGTATCGGAGTTTATGAAATGCTGGTGTTGGACGAGGTCATCAAGAATGCGATTGCCTCCGGCTCGCGCGACGACCAGATCCGCTCCCTGGCCCGCAGCCTGGGCATGAAGTTCATGGATCAAGACGCCCTAGACAAGGTGACGGAGGGCGTCACCACCCTGGAAGAAGTGATGCGCGTGGTCCCGTTTGAGGAGGTAAGCAGCGCCAGCCGCTGCGTCGAGTGCCGCAAGAACCTGGTGGCGGAGTTCGCCTTTTGTCCCTACTGCGGCACCGCCGCGGCCCGCAACAAGCTCCGCACTCAATACGTCAAGGCCAGCACTTCGCCGGTCACGGAAGAGGAGTTCCAATGAGCCGCGCACGCCGAGTTGCCCTTGCTCCGCCACGACTGGCCCAGCGTTTTGCTCACTACCGCGAGTTGTCGATTGTTTATGAGGGTACCAGCCTCGACATCCCGGTGCGCGCGCCGGATATCAGTACCCGCGGAATGTTCATCAATACGGCACATAAGTTTCCTGAAGGCGCGGTGCTGCGGATCTGCTTCCGGTTGTCACGCACGAATTGCGTGGTGACGGCGCGTGGAGAAGTCCGCTACTGCCTCCCGGGAGTGGGCATTGGCGTGGAATTCATCGGATTGCCCGAAGACGCCCAGCAGGCCATCGAGGAAGAGGCAGCCGGCGCGGCCTCGGAAGGCCGCCGCTGAAGCACGTTCCTTCGAACGGCTCTAAACGACAGAATGGCGCCGGAGTTGAGAACCAGGCGGGGAAAAAATTGCGGAAGTATGTACTTTACAACCTGAGGCGATTTCGCCAGATTACCGGGTAACCCGCCGCAATCTCATGTCGCCGGGCAAAGCCTCCAATTGATCTGCCGAAAACGAACCCCATGATGCCTTGCTGAATTCAATCAGCGGCGGAAGACCCGGCCATGATTCCTCCAACAAAAGGCCACCGTATGTTTTGTCTGGTTCCAACGTGTGAGCATCACGGCTCAACACTCCGTCTGCTGTGAGTTCATTGGTTGCCATGAAAACTTCGCCAGTTTTCTTTACCTTCGCTGTGAACATTTGGGTTTCCTTTACGGCAGGCGGAGCTGTCTCGCTGATGGTGAATCAGACTTGGTGGAGTTAACAATCAGGCGGGAAAAATTAAAAGGGCTGCGACATTGGTTATGCTCTAGTCGCCGACTCCTGCGAGGGAGTCTTACGACGTGGAACATGCACCGTCACAGCCCCTGATGCGACCACCGCTTTCGCGGTTCCAAGCCCCGGCCCGCTCTCGCAAGCTTGCCGGTTTTTTCGGGCCTGGTCGCGCGCCGGGTCACCCCGTCGCCGCTAGTCACCCAGCCTACTTCGGACTGGCTACGATTAAGTTGCCAACCCTTTCAGCCGTCGACGGGGGCAACATTAAATTCACGCGGCTTTAATGTCAATGCCCGAGATTAGTGCAATTGTGGAAAACTGGGTAGTGGGTGAAAACCGTGTTGCTGGCCGTAGTTGGCTAATTCCGTGTTGCTGCGGGGGGCGGGAAAGGGCAGGTCGATTCCATCGGATAGCACTTTAGACCGTGAATTTTGTCACCCTCCCGATCAAACTTGTGGAGGATCAATTTCAAGTAGGTGTCATCTTTGGATTCGTACCAGCGAAAAAGCGCATAAGCGGTGAAGTCCGCAATTTGCACGAGCCTGGATGTTCTGGAGTCGAAGAAAAAGGCGGTTTCAATCAGGTTGGTCATCTGTGCCCATCTCGTTCCTCCAGCATGAAATTGAGCCAAGAGTTTCCGGATTTGTTTCGTAAGCGAGGGTCTGGCTTCATCAAAAACGACGATTCCTCGCATAACCGTTTTGTTCTTCCGCTGGATTTTTTGCAGAAAGTAATTGAACATCGTGCAGAGGCTCTCAAATCCGCGATGGTACGGTTCCACGCGACCAGTATATTTGTACATCAAGGCGGGCTTGTCGATTACTGCGCCAAACAGAGTTAATCCTTGGTGCACACTGGCGATTGCCGTATAGCCCTCGTGCATGATCTTCGTTCTTTCGGTGAGGGGCATTCCCTTAAATGCTTTCTTCCCTCCTCGCACTTCATGCGCGTGAAACTCAATAGGACTGCCAGCGTGAGGAAAGTGTGCATCTTGAAGATCATCTAACGATTTGGTGATTCCCCTCCACTGGCCCTCGTGCATCGCTGCGCCAGCAAGCACCAGATGCCGAGAGCTGCCTGCGGTCACACCTCCATCGCCGGATTCGTCTATATACAAGATGTACATGGAAAACAAAAAGGCGGCTGAGCGGGGTAAACCCCGACGAACTGCCTAAAGCGCAGCTCTCCCAGTCGCGCAGTACAACTTGTACATATACTCAGATGCTGCTGTCAAGGTTACGGTTGCACTTTTTCTGGTTACCCGATCCGTAACTTGTTGATTCTGTTGGCTTATTTATTTTGTTAGCAATTCATCTACACTCCAGACGTGATCCGCGATTCCAGCTTCCATCGCGGGCGTGACCCGCAGGGTCTGATGCACGCGGCAGAAGTTGTACCAGCAAACGAGCAGGTTGATAGCGGCCTTCAGGTTGTCCAACTTCTTGCTGAAGGCGTTCGTGAGCCGAGTGAACCGGCGAAGGTGCATTCTCACATTTAGGTTCATGCGCTCCACGTATGAGGTCGAGATTTTGCTAAAGTCCGGGTCGATGCGTTTGGCAACCTGATTTGGCCCACCTTTGACACTTTCATTTGGCCCACCCCTGGGTCATGAACTCTGCGTTGTTCCCCAGCTTCAGCCTGAGCCGGGATGGGGGTGCAGGGGCAAGGGGTGGCGTTTGAACCCCTTGCCCCTGCCCAGCGCTTTACGAAGCTTTCTTCTTCTGTCGTATCTCCATGGTTCTCCGGAACCGGTAAGAATCGATCCCGGTCTCAATGATGTGCGCCCGGTCCGTGATCCGGTCCAGCAATGCCTTACACAAGCGGGGATTGGGAAACACCTGCGTCCACTCCGAAAAGGGGAGGTTCGTGGTCACGATCCACGTCGCCTTTTCCACGCGGTCGGCAATCACCTGGAATAGGAACTCCGCGCCGATCTCCGCCAGCGGCACGTAGCCCACTTCGTCGAGGGCGATCAGGTCGTAACGCAGCCAGCGCGCCAGCGCCCGCCGGATAGCGTTTTGTTGCCGAGCTTCCACCAGCTCGTTCACCAGGTTCGCGGCGGTGGTAAAGCGCACCCGCCGCTTCTGCCGGCAAGCCGCGACGCACAGTCCCGTCGCCAGGTGGGTCTTGCCTGTGCCGCATTCGCCCATCAGCACCACGGGCTCAGCGCGCTCGATGTAGCCGCCCACGGCCAGTTCGCGGATCTTCGCCGCCGGAATTAGCGGCGCCTGATTGAAGTCGAACTCCTCCAGTGTCTTCAACCGCGGCAGCCGGGCATCACGCAACCGCTGCTGAATCGCACGCCGATCCCGTTCTTCGCTCTCCATGGCCAGCAACGCTTCCAGATATCCAATGTGGCTCCGCTTCTCCTTCACCGCCTGCTCCGCCAGCGGCACGAAGTTGGTGCCCACCACAGGCATACGCAATGCCTGGCAGTACTGCTGTACGCTGGCGTGTTCCAGAGCTTCGGTGGCGGCTGGCTTCATCGCACCACCTCCGCCGCGGTCATCACCTCACCCAGCAGCAAGTCGTACTCGTTCATGACCGGCAGCGGACGCTGGTAGCGTTCCAGTCCACCATCGACACCGCAGCACTCCGCAGGTGGATGGGCTAGTTCGCCGAAGCTCAGCAAGTGCCGGACGGCTGCCGCATCGGTGCATCCCAGCGACAGCGCCTGCTCGACCGCGTGCTGCAGCCGATCCCAACCCTGCTGCTTGCCCTGGCGCAGCAACTCGATCATCTCCCGCGTCCCCGCCTGCCGGCCGTACCGTTGCTGGAACGCCTGCCACAGCCGATCGAACCCTGCTGTCCAACGACCACGTTGGCGCCACTGCTGCAGCGGTCGCGATCCCGCCAGCGCCCCGGGCTTCTTGACCAGCACATCCAGGTAGTGCTCCAGATCTAGAACCTGCTCATAGCGGCCGAAGCTGCGCTCGTGCCGCGCCACGTATTCCTGCTCCCGCCAAATCTCCACGTAGGCCGGCAGCAGCCGCGCCTGGCAGCGCGTTCCTGGCTTCAACGGGGTCGAGTACCAGTTGGTTCGTACCTTCACACAACCCTTGCTGTCCACCGTCGGAAAGCTAATCTCGGCCAGCTCAAAGCCCTCGGCGGCGAGCGGCAGCAGGTGTTCGCGTTCGATGCGCATCGCTTCGCCCACCGACAGCGGCTTGCCGGTAATCCGCCGCTGCTCACTCTGCTGACAGCCTCGCAACAGGTGCTGGTTCAGCTCCTCCAGATCCTTCACCTGCGGGATGGGCACCAGATGGTTCCGCCGGAAGTAGCCCACCTCACCTTCCACCCCGCCCTTTTCGTTGCCCCGCGCCGGATTGCAAAAATCCGTCTGAAAACCCCAGTGCGAGCGGAAGGCGATCAGCCGTTCGGTCTCCACCCGCTGGTGCCCGCGCAGGATCTTCTTCACCGCGCTCTTCAGGTTGTCGTACCGCAGCAGCCGGAACACGCCCCCAAAATAGTGAA
This sequence comes from uncultured Acidobacteriota bacterium, assembly GCA_963808725.1. Lineage (GTDB taxonomy): Bacteria > Acidobacteriota > Terriglobia > Terriglobales > Acidobacteriaceae > JAHFUA01. Next base: position 728,152 of record CAWEGO010000002.1, read on the forward strand.
ACGCCCGCTCATGGGCTTCCAGGAATGCTTGCTGCGCGGCATGGTGGTAGGCCACATGAAAGGCGCCGCCGCCGGCCATCGAGCGCATCGCGAAGATGTGGACCGTCTGCCGCTCGCCGCCCATCTCGACTACCGCGTCGTACCAGTCAACCTGCGCTTCGCCGCCCCACTCATAAACCTGGGGCACGAACGTTTCCCGCGCAGCCAGGCCCAGCTCCTCCCGCCGTTGCCGCACATAGGCCCGCACCGTCGATTCGGCTACTACTGCTTCGGGTCGCTCCTGCCGAATCCGCCCCCAGATCCGGTGGGCGGTGTGGCGTTGCTTGCGCGGTGCCTGCGCATCGGCCCCCAAAATCTCGTCAATGAACTCCATCACCGGTCCCAGCTTGGGTTTCCTGCGCACCGGGGTCTTGCGATCCGGCGGAATCGCGCTGGCCAGCGCCTGTCGCACCATCCGTCGGTGCACTCCGAACCGCCTGGCCACCCCCTGGATCGTGCCCATGCCCTGGCCGTACTCCCGTCTGATCTGTTCGAACAGCTCCACCTTGCATCTCCTGTCCATCGACCTCCCCGTCCCGGCTGGCAGGGACAGCGTAGGCCGATTAGTTCTGCAGGGTGGGCCAAATCAGACCATCAAAGTGGGCCAAATCAGAATAGCGAAATCAGGTCTCCGGTTCTGACTCGTGGGACCGCTGCCAACACCTTGCCAGAGCCGTACCAATCCGCCCCACCTTGCAGACGCGCATAGACTTTCTGCAACTGCGCGAAGTCGATGTTCTCGCCGTAATGCTCGGCAATCGCCCCGACGTACCCGCGCAGAGAATCCGTGGTGATCTGGAACCGTCCCACGGTGCGCGTGCTCAGGTCGCGCACAAACTCGAATGCGCTCGCCGTGGTGCGCGTGCCGACGTAGTACGAGAGAATCAGCTTTGTGTCTGCGTCAATCGCCAGCCACACGTAGGCATCGCCCCATTCTTGCGGATCGTCGTCGCCCAGGTGCTGTTCCTTGGTATGCACGAAGCCCCATAACTCATCCATCTGCACAAACGCGGGCCTGACGTTGCGAATGCGGCCATCGAATACGTGCCTGGCTTTCTCGCCCGCCGTGTTCAGCACACTCGTAATCGTGTTCTTGTCCACGCCCGTGAAGCGGCAGATCGCCCGAATGCTCATGCCTTCCAGCATGAGCTGGAGAATCTGGCAGACCGTCTCGGGAGACAGGTAGTGCTTTCCGAGCGTTCTGCTGTGGGGGCCCGCGAATGTTATGCCGCACGAAACGCAACGGTAGCGCTGGATTCGGCGCTTCCCGTAGTATCCGAATTTCTTGGCAGCGTGTTTACAGAGACTGCAGGTCATGGGCTTTCTCCGCTTGATTTCTGCGGAGCGAAAGCCCACAATTGATTTGGGTCTGGATCGCGGCTCGCTCCGCGTTCTGGATTAGCCCGGCCCCCGGGTGCAACCGGAGACCGGGCGGTTACCTAAGCGAACTACATTTTTATGGCGGTCGCATCGTTTGTGACCTCCTTCCTAGGCCAGCCGGACGGAACCCGCGCTGGCCTGAACTGTCTACATATTACTCGTATTTAACTTTACGTGTCAAGTATAATCTGAGGCTAGCCTCTTTATTTACGCCTCATTTTAGCCCTTGACAGTTTAGGCGATCCGGCGTTAGGCTTAACTTGATGAGGTGCTGAATATGGCGAAAATGAGAAGTCCCAACTATCCCGCCATCAGTCTGCCTGAGGCGGTGAGCGAAATTCAGAAGATTTGGGACGCAGAGAAGCGGACGCCCGTACCTATTGATGTGCTGGGGAAGGCAATGGGCTACAGCAGTCTCAGTGGCCCCGTCAGGACGAAGGTCGCTGCCCTGCGAAAGTATGGGCTTCTAGAGCAGCAGGGAGGCCAGTACAAGCTCTCCGACTTGGCGATACACGTCCTCCATGACGAAGCTGACTCGGAGCAACGGAAGCAGGCGCTGAGCAACGCCGCATTGCGCCCTGAGTTGTTCCGGGAACTGTTTGCAACCCATGCGGAAGCATCCGATAATGCCCTCAAGTCGCACTTGATGGTGCATAAGAAATTCTCCGACGCCGGTGCCAAGCAATTCATCAAGGCATTCAGGGAAACATTGAGTCTTGCGAATCCCTCCAAAACCGATTATGATGATTCACAGGACGAGGATAATCCTGAGGCTATGGAATCCACACCCACTGCGGGCACCAAGCTCAGCACCATACCCGTACAGCGGCCCACCCAAAACACTTTCGTCGTGCCGCTCTCCAAGGACATGAGCGCCCAGGTCACATTCAGCGGCGGTGCCGTCAAGGGATCGCACATGGAGACGCTCACAAAGTACCTGAACTTGGCTAAACTGGCGCTGGAAGCGGAAGAAGAGGAGTAACGGCAATGACTCAAGAAGATCAGGATGCTGTGGTCGGCAGGTTAATGCGTGAGCGCACTGATGCCGAACGGAATGAAGCCGCACTGCGGGCAGAATGCGACAAGCTTGGACGACAGCTTCAGGACGCTGGAAGGGCTTTGCAGACCCGTCCGGAGAATGTCGTATTTACTGGACAGTCGCACAGCGGAGACTTCCAGTGGCAAAGAGGCGGAGCACTCATCACTCCGGGTTCGATAAACGACACTCGAATTTTGCAGTTGACCAATGACCTGCGGGAGACCCTGACCAAACTCACAGAAATTCGCCGCCAGCTCGGCGCATTCGGAATCCGCTAACTTCCAGCAACACGGATTTCACCCACTACCGAAAACTGGGAAGCACCCATTTTGGGACAAAATTTCTTTAGCAGGCTTTCGTTCCCTGCCAGGCTGCACGCCAGGTTGCATGGGAATATCGATATACGTGAGGTGTTTGCAGGCTCGGCGGAAAATTCGTTAGCGGCTGGCAATAATCCTATTTCAAGGCGAGCGGCATACGGCTGACATGATCGCATACGTGGACGGAGGCTCCCGCGGCAACCCGGGCCCTGCAGGAATTGGTGTGGTGGTCGAACATCCCACGGGACGGCGGGTGGAGATCAGCCAGTCCATCGGCGCCCGCGACAACAACTACGCCGAATATGCCGCGCTGCTGGCCGCTCTGGAACATGCCGCCGCCTACCAATCGCCCTGCTTGCAGGTGTACAGCGATTCCGAGGTGGTGGTGCGGCAGATCAGCGGCGCCTACAACTGCCAGAGTCCGGGACTGCGCGACATCTACAACGCCTGCATGGCCCTGATCGGCAACTTCCAGCATTTCGCCATCACCCACATCCGTCGCGAGAACAATGCCGACGCCGACCGCCTGGCCAAGGAAGCTATCGACCGCGCCACCCGCGAGAAGCAACCCCTCGGCGACAATTCCGAACGCCGGTTCCAGCTAGATTCCCGCAAGTTGGTCCCAATCGAGCAACCCGGCTGAGTAACCTCAGTTGACGTTGAGGACCACGATCTCCGCCCTGATTCCCGCTGAACTGACCCACAGCCGCCCCACGGAAACCGGCAGCCGAAAGCGCCTGGGACCGGCGCTTCCGGGGTTGAAGTACAGCACACCGTCACGCACTTCGTTCGCGGGGACGTGGGAGTGGCCGCAGATCACCGCATTGAAACCGGCGGCGCGCGGATCCAGGTCCAACTGCTTCAGGTCGTGCAGAACGTAGAGAGAGCGTCCCTGGACCTCGACCACCGTGGTCGCGGGTATGGGCCGAGCCCAAGCTTCGGTGTCCACATTGCCGCGCACCGCCTCCACTGGCGCCAGCCGCGCGAGAGCAGGCAGGATGTCCGGGCTGCCGATGTCCCCGGCATGGATCAGGAGCTTCGCACCCGCCAGGGCTTCGAGCGCTTCCGGGCGCAGCAGCCCGTGTGTGTCGGAAATCACGCCAATCAGCAACTCTCGATCCACGGCTGCAGCAGTATATCGGCCCACGTCACGAGCGTCCCGGCGCAGGCGAGATCCCGCGCGCGGGGTAACCTCCAATTAGGCCACTCTCTGGGGAGCCCTTCTGCGGGGCATTGCGCCACACTTCGGTAATCTTCATCGCTTTCCTGGGGGGTGCCATGATCCCCGCATGGCACATTTTCCCCACCCGCATACTAAGTTGCGGGCTCCCCGACTGTGCTTCATGGCCGGTGAGTCCATCAGTTTCTCAGTGCACGGCAAGGAGACACAGGGAACCCTACAGACAGTTTCGACCACAGGTGGCTCGGCGCGAATCCTCCGGCCGCTCAGTTCGGGCACGCTCGCCGAGATCTCGCTGCACCTCAGCACCGGTCCGGTAAGCGCTTTGGTGGAGTTCCTGTCGCCGCGGTCTCAAGGCCGGTTCTTTACGCAGGCGTTCCGCTTTGTGGCTTTTGGTGACGACGATTACACCCGTTTCCATCAAACCTTACAGACGCTGCGCGCGGGAGAGCGAATGGCACGGCTTTAAGGCCTGAGCTTCCACGCGGAGACGCTCAGCCCTTATAGGTGAGTTCGAAAAGGGGCCGCGCCTCAGATCGGCACGGCTCCAGAAAAGGTTTCGCGCCGGTCCACGCCGCGCTGGGTCACGTGGCAGGGAACCTCTGGCAGCAGACATCGGCCTCGTCGCGGCATGGGCCAGCACGGTACGCCCTTTGTCGAGAACCTGAGCAGTTCAGGCTGTCCCCCTTTTGTCCAAGCGTAAAACGCCCGCGCTTGCCCGCTCTCGTGCTTCAGGCGACGCTCTGTCAGTTCGCCCGTCTCTGCACCCAGCATCGCAATCTGCTGGTAGCGCGTGTGCAAATCACAACCTACAATCTTCATGTGCTCGGCTCCTTTCCTCCGAGCCTTGATACGTTGAGCCATACCAATCTACTCGGCGTCTGGAGCCGACACGGTTATCTAATCAGTCCAGAGGCCGTCGTAATATAGTCGAATGCGCGAAGCGCAAGGGGGAATAGATGAGCAACCGAGCGGGAACATTATGGCTCCCTGGTCTGGTTAGCCTGACTGGGTATACGGCGTCGATGTTTCTCCTGCAGCGAGCCGTGCCACCACTGCAGAAATCGCTGAACCACGCGGCTTTCCCGCTCGGATACCAGGTTCTCTGGCTCGCCACTTTGCTTCTGTTTGGCGCAGCCAGCGCGTATTTGTCCCGCCGCGCCGGAGGCAGCCGATCAATCGGCCTCATTGCGGTTCTGTTCCCCGCAATCGTGATGGCGCCGCTCTGGACGGGGATAGCAACCCGGATGAATCATCCCTCCCCGCGCCAGTGGTTTGGTCTGTTTTGCGGCGTAATGAACTGGATTGTCCTGCCGGGCACGGCTCTTTTATTGGGCGCGTTGCCGGTCTGGAAGGCCCAGGTTGCGGAGGACCTGAAGAAAACCTTCAACACTCGGACCATGAACACCCGGACAAGGACTTTTTGGCTGCCTGCGCTGGCCAGCCTGACCGCCGCCATGGTTTGTCTCGCGATCTCCACCTTTGCCGGCCTGCAGCCTCGATTTGTGGCGCGGGGCCTGACAACCCTGGTCGTCTACATTCCGTGGTTGCTCATGTTGCCTCTCTGCGGCGCCGCCGGAGCGTATTTATCTCACCACGCCGGCGGCAAGCCCTTCGCTTGTCTCTCGGCTGGTTTGTTTCCTGTGATTGCGCTGACGATCCTGGTCGGCTTTCTAACGCTCATCGGCAAGTTCGTCCTTTCCAAACCACAGTGGCCCCATCTTTCGACGGCACTGTTGTTGGGTGCCATTCTTCCGGGGCTAGCGCTACTGGTAGGAGCGACGCCGTTCGCGAGAGCTTCGAGACTGCAGGAATCGAGCCCGACGGCCTAAAGGCTTTTCTCAGCACCCACTGGAGTAAAAGGGAGTAAAAGGGGACAGCCTGAACTGCGCAGTTTCCTTGGCATTCCTCACAGGTCTCTGTGTCTCGGTGCAGATTTCAGCCCTTATAGGTGAGCTCGAAGACGGTGCAGTCGTCGCCCAAGGGGCGTCCGGCGCAAAAGGTGCGAACCGATGCGAGAATATCGCGGAAGGGCGATTCGCCGGCGGCGGCTGTCTCCAGGCGCTCATCGCCGAAAAATTCGCCCGCCGGGTTCTCCGCCTCGGTGACACCGTCGGTGATGAGCACCAGGCGGTCGCCGGGATTCATCTGCCGGTGGCCGCTGGCGTAGTCCATGTCCGGCAGCAAGCCTACGGGCACGTTGGCTTCGAACATGCGCGATACCGACCCGGAGGCGATCAGCACCGGCGGCACATGGCCGCAGTTGACGAACTCCAGTTCGCCGTTGGCTTTCAGGTGCGCAATCACCATGGTGGCGTACTTTTCGCCCAGCGATTTCTGGCAGAGAAAGCGGTTGGTCGAGGTCACGACTTCGGGCAGCGGCACCCGGTTCGCGATCTGCGAATAGACCATGCCTTGCAGGATCGAGGCCAGCAGGGCGGCGGAAATCCCCTTGCCACAGACGTCGGTTACCACCACGGCCACGCCTTCGGAGGTGGGCATGACGTTCGAAGAAATCCCCTCCTACGTCGCGGCAAGAGACATTGCGCGCCTGGATGGTGGCGTAGGGCAGGTCCGGGATCGTGACCGCCATCAGCCGCTGCTGGATGGAGGCGGCGATGGAAAGCTCCTGCTGGTAACGGCGCGCCGATTCTTCCGCCTGCACCAGGCGCGCATTCTCCACCAGCGAAGCGGCCTCGGTGGCGATGGTGGTCAGGATGTCCTTGCTGACCTTGGAGAGGTCGCGCGAGGCGAAGCGGCTGTCCAGATAGAGCACCCCCATGATTTCAGGCAACGCGGCAATCATGGTGACGTCGGGCGCCCTTTCCTTGACCTTGGTCTTGCGCAGCGGGATGCAGATGACGGTGCGCAGGTCGTACGCGATAATGCTCTTGCGCTGCGCCATGTCGGCGGACTTGGCGGTGTCGGTCACCACGAAGGCGGAGGCCCCGCGCGCCGCCTCTTCCAGGATAGAGCGCGAGATGGTGGTCTCGTCGGTCATGGCCTCGCCGCGGGAATTCCGCCCCGCGGTCAGCCGCAGGCGCCCGTCAGGATCGCGCAGGAAGACGCAGCCGCGCTCGGCTCCGGTGAGCCGCAAGGTGGAATCGACCAGCGTCACCAGGATATCGTCCACCACCCCGGTGGTGTTCAGCTTGCGCGCCGCTTCCAGGAAGAACGTCAGTTTTTCCAAGTCAGAGGCGCCGCCGCGCACCTCGATACCGGAAATCTGGCTGAGGAACTCGCGCGCCGAGCTGGTGCCGGCGGCGGTAGGATTGAAGACGATGCAGGGGCCGCCGCGGGCGCCGAATTCCACCCGGTCGTTGATGTTCAGCTTGTGACGCTCCGCCTTTTCGCCGTTCACGAAGGTGCCATGCTTGCTGCCCATGTCGACCAGCACGTAGTCGCCACCCTCGGAGAGGATGGAGGCGTGGTCGCGCGATACCCGAGGATCGGCGATGATCAGGTCGCGGTCGGTCTTGCGCCCGATGGTAAACGGGGTGTGGTCCAGCATGATGGTGCGCTGTTCCGATTCCTGCATGAAGACCAGCTCCGGGAACCCGGAGGGCCCGCCCACAGGCAGCGTCGAGGAAGAGGTCGCAGACATCGTCGTCGGGGTCTGATCCCGCCCAGCAAGAGTAGCATTATCCGGCTTGGGCTGAAAGGGATGGCTGCGGCAAGCGCACGCCGGTGGACGAATGCCGCCTGCAATCGCGCGGCGGCAAGGGAGTAATCGACCTCAAGACCACGTCGCGCAACGGCAAAGTCGTGGCCATTCTGCTGGTGAGCGAGGACACGAAAGCCAATGGTCACGGCTCCGCTTGGGCGGGGTTTTTCCGGATTTCGGCAGCGGGCTCCGAATCATCCCTATTATGCCCGCACGCGGGTTGCCACCATCTTTCCGAACTGCTATCGAACCAGAAGAGGCTCCCACTTGCGGAGGGTGCAGGTTACGCCGAGCGCAGCTAAAATAGGCGCGAGAGTTGGAGCTGCACATGAAAAGGCTCGTCCCGATCAGCCACCCCATGAAGCCAACACCGTGCTTCGCGGGGGCGCCGATGGAACCTGCCTCTGCATCCATCGACGAGAAGATCAAGGAACTTGGGGACTGGCGCGGGAAGACGCTCGCGAAAGTGCGCGAAATCGTACACCAGGCAGACCCTGAGATCGTCGAAGAGTGGAAGTGGGCCAAGGCGACATCGCCGGGGACTCCCGTCTGGTCCCACGGCGGCATCGTCTGCACGGGAGAGACATACAAAAACGTCGTCAAGATGACATTTGCCAAGGGAGCTGCGTTGCAGGACTCTTCAGGTCTATTCAACTCCAGCCTCGAGGGGAATGCCAGGCGCGCCATCGACATCCACGAAGGCGATAAGGTCGACGAGGCGGCCTTGAAGGATCTCATCCGCGCTGCCGTGGCGCTCAATCTCCGGGGCAGAAGTAAGCCCAAGCCGAAGCCCCGGCGAGCCAGCCGCCAGCAACATCCCCACTCTAAATTTCGCAAAGAACGCGAAATTTAGAATGGGGCACCCGCAACCCTTTCTTATTTAATGAGATAGCTTCTCGATGGCCTAATGGGTCAATAACCCAATCCGCCACAGGGCATAGCTCACAATCTCCCGCAGGATGAGCACGGTTTCGTGCCACTTCGAAAGGGCACGCGTCTGCGGCCGTGGTGCTCCGTACACGGTGAAGCCATGCCGTTCCAGCATTTTCTTGATGCGAAAGATGTGATAGCCGTCGCTCACCGCAAGGCAGGTGTGCATGCCGTTGGTGTGCATGATCGTGGCCACGCGCTCCGCCGACTCGTCGGTGTCGTCGGCCTGGGTCTCGGCGATGATGGCCTGCTCGGGGATGCCGCGGGCCATCAGGTACGCCCGTCCGACGCCGCCCTCGCTGAAGCGGGGATCGCCTCCATTGCCTCCGGTGGTAATCACAATGGGCGCGAGGCCGCGCTGGAACAGGTCGTAGGCGTGGTCGAGCCGGGCGCGCAGCACCGGCGAAGGACGCCCGGAATACTCCGCCGCGCCGAGGACGACGATGCAGTCGGCGGGGCGGGCTTCGTCGCGCCAGGATTGGCGCTCGATCCGAACGAAGGTCACGGCGGCGAAGGCGAGCGCGAGAATCGCAGCCGCGACTACGATGGGCAGCCAGGGTCCTCGTTTGCCGCTTTTGGCCATTGGCTCTTGGCTTTTGGCCAACAGCCAACAGCTAATAGCTAATAGCCAAGAGCAGCTCACGCCTGGGCAAGGAAGTCGGAAATCTCCTGCGCGGGGATAGCGCCCTCGCGCTGCACCCGCCAGCCGGCCGGGTCGGTAAGGTCCACGATGGTGGAAGCCACGCTGCGCGGCGAAGGTCCGCCATCGACGATCACCGGAATGAATTCCCCCAGTTGCTGGCGCACGCCATCGGCGGTGGTGCATTCGGCGGCGCCGCTGACGTTGGCGGAGGTGGCGGTCAGGGGAACGCCGGCGGCGCGCACTACCGCTACCGGAATTTTGGACGCGGGCACGCGCAGGGCCACGTTGCCGGTGTTGGCCGTCACCTTGAGCGGCAGCCGCGAGGCGGCGCGCACGATCAGGGTCAGCGGACCGGGCCAGTACTTGCGCGCCAGTTTATAGAATTCCTCGGGCAGCGGCCGCGTGAGGTCTTCCGCCTGGTCTACGCTTTCGACCAGCAGCGAGAGCGGCTTGTGCCGGGAGCGCGACTTGACGTCGTAAATCTTCTCCACCGCGCGCAGGTTGAAGGGATCGGCGGCCAGCCCGTAGAAAGTGTCCGTCGGCATGCCCAGCACGTAGCCCGCTCGGATCTGCTCCGCCACATAGGCGATCAGCGAACTCTCCGGCTCGTCGCAATTGATCCTGACAATTTCCGCGGACACACGCGCTTCCTTCGCTGCCCGATTACTGCGCATAGATAGTACCTGCACCAACCGGCGAAACCTAACACATCGTATCGTACGCTGCAAGAATAGCAGACTGGCAGGCGTATGATGTTGCCGCTCCCCATGAATAAGGACGTCCGGCAGCGGCTGCGACGGGTGGCCAGCCGTCAGAACCCGCTGGTGAAGGACCTGCGGCGCGCCTTCGCCCGCAGCGAAACCACTGCGGACGGCTCCTGCGCCATCGAGAGCGTGCGGCTGGTGGAAGAAGCCATCCGCAGCGGGCTGAGGCTCCGGGCGGTGTTCTTCCGGCAGTCGTCGCTGGCGGTGGCTGACCGCCTGCTGCCGCAAATCGCCGCCCAGGTTGAAACCGTCCTGTTGCCGAACGACATTTTCGACAGCGCGGTGGCCACGGAAACCCCGCAGGGAGTGGCCGCGCTGGCCAAGGTCAAAAGCTTTACCCTGGACGACGTGCTGCGCCCATACCAGCCGTTGGTGGTGGTCCTGGGCGGCATCCAGGACCCTGGTAATCTGGGAACCCTGCTGCGCTCCGCCGAAGCCTTCGGCGCGAGCGGCGTGCTGCTGGGCGAAGGTACGGTCAGCCAGTTCAACTCCAAGGCGGTGCGAGCGTCGGCGGGATCGGTGTTTCGGGTGCCGACGGTCGCGGTCAAGGTGGAGGAAGCCATCCCCCGCTTGCGTCAGGCAGGATTGCGGCTGGTGGCTACGTCGTCGCATGGCGGCACAGCCGCGGACCAGGCCAACCTGGCCAGCCCGCTGGCGTTCTTCATCGGAAACGAAGGCTCGGGGCTGTCGCGGGAACTGATGTCGCACATGGATGAAACGGTGGTGGTGCCGCACGCCGGGCTGGTGGAGTCCTTGAACGCCGCGGTGGCAGCATCGGTGTTGCTATACGAGGCGGCGCGGCAGAGGAGGGCGGGAATCTGAACATCGGGTGATCGGGAGATCGGCTCATCGGCTGATTGTCTTTAATGACCCGATGACCCGATCTGCAAACGCAAATTGCGAACCATAACGAACCATGGGTCTCTTCCAACCCATCCCGGCTGATGATTCCGTCGACCGCTCGCGGCCGCTGGCCGACCGCATGCGTCCGCGCACGCTCGATGAGTTTGTCGGGCAGGAGCACATCCTCGCGTCCGGCAAGCCGCTGCGGCTACAGATCGAGCGCGACGATCCCGGCTCGCTGATCTTCTGGGGGCCACCGGGGGTGGGCAAGACCACGCTGGCCAAAATCATCGCGCGCATGACCCGCGCCGACTTCATCGAGTTCTCCGCCGTGCTCAGCGGCATCAAGGAGATCAAGCAGGTGATGGCCGATGCCGAGCGCGCGCGCCAGTACGGCACCCGCACCATCCTGTTCGTGGACGAGATCCACCGCTTCAACAAGGCGCAGCAGGATGCCTTCCTGCCTTACGTCGAGAAGGGCTCGATCCGCTTCATCGGCGCAACTACGGAGAATCCTTCGTTCGAGATCATCTCCGCGCTGCTGTCGCGCTGCCGCGTGTACGTGCTCAACCCGCTCACCGAGGAGCAGATCATCGCGCTGCTCAAGCGAGCCCTCGCCGACCAGGAGCGCGGACTGGGCGAGATGAACGTGCGCGCCAGCGACGAGGTGCTGGCGAAGATCGCCGCCTATTCGAGCGGCGACGCGCGCTCCGCGTACAACGTGCTGGAAGTCGCCGCCGGGACCGTAGGCTCGAACGGCGAAATTACCGATCAGGTCGCGCAGGATGCCCTGCAGAAACGCGTTCTGCTCTACGACAAGGCGGGCGAGGAGCACTACAACCTTATCTCCGCGCTGCACAAGTCGGTGCGCAACAGCGATGCCGACGCCTCGCTCTACTGGCTGGCGCGCATGATCGAAGCCGGCGAAGATCCGCTCTACCTCGCGCGGCGGCTGGTGCGCATGGCGGTGGAGGACATCGGCCTGGCCGATCCCAACGCGCTCTCGCTGACCATCGCGGCGCGCGATGCCGTCGACTTCCTCGGCATGCCGGAGGGCAATCTCGCGCTGGCGCAGGCTGCCGTCTATCTGGCGCTCTCGCCCAAATCCAACGCGCTCTACACCGCCTACGGCGCGGTGCAGCAGGACGTGGAGCGCACCGTCGCCGAGCCCGTCCCCTTGCACCTGCGCAACGCGCCCACCGGCCTGATGAAGGGATTAGGCTATGGCGCGGGCTACCAGTACGCGCACGACCTCGAGCAGAAGGTCGCGGACATGCAGTGCTTGCCCGACAACCTGAAGAACCGGCGCTACTACTTCCCGACGAATGAGGGCATCGAGAAACGCATTCGCGAGCGCATGGAAGAGATCCGCAAGCGCCGGTCGAGCGTTGCCGAGAAGGGTTCTCCGCCTCCTGAAGCGAAATCCTGAGGTGAGGAAAGGCAGTCGCCTCCGGGAAATTGCGGGCAACAATTTGGCCGTGTTTCAGATACTCTTGTAATCAAATATAACGTTCGGCAAGCGAGGCCCAGGCCGGCAACATTGAATTGAAGACGACCGCGTATTTTCGAGAGCAGACGCTCAGGAAGCGGCCCTATCTCAAGGCGGAGTGCTGTAAACATCTCTAACGAAGTCGGCTACGTCAACCCTCTTCTCAGAGGGTTTTGCTTTTTCTCAGGTACACTTCGGCCTCAGCGCCGAAGCACTCCGTTGTTGGAGCATCACGGTTCATCTGCTTCCACCCGTTCCCTGGCTCGGTCCTTTTCATCTTACGGTGTGCCCACCAAACATCTCTTCGATCACTCAGGACCATGAGGAGTAGTTCGGACTCCCCACTCGCGCGGGGAGGCGGATAGCCTATTCAGGGGTCCGGTCACTGCCTTGCAGGACCATGTTCACAATCAGGCATTTCCGCATGGGCTTCCCCGTTCCGCCGTGTACGCCGGCAGAACTCTTCATAGTCGATCTGATCTCTCATCATGATCCACAGCCGGATTCCCAGCTTGCGGCCGGTGGCCACGGTAGCTTTGCCGAGCCCTTTCTGCGCCAGCTTGCGGCGAAAGAACCGCTTCAGCGCGTCATCCCGCCGCGCCGCGTGGCCCACCGCTTCGCACCACAGAAACCGGACCAGCGCGTTGCCCTGCTTGGTCAGGGCGCCACAGCGCTGGCGGCCGGCGCTGGAGAACTCGCTCGGAATCATCCCCACATAGCTGGCCACCGCCTTGCCGTCGGCAAAGCGCGTCGCATCGCCTAGAAATACCTCCGTCGCCAGCCCCGTAATCGGGCCCACGCCAGGATGCGTCATCAACCGGCGCGCCTGCGGACGCTGTTCGGCGCAGGCTGCCACCGTCTTGTCCAGCGCTTCGATCTCGGTCTGCAGTTGCCGGTAGGTGCGGACCAGCGCATCCCGCCGTTGTGTCCTGTACGGCGGCAGCGCCAGTGAGCCGATCGCCTCCAGGCCAGCCTTGCTCCACAGCGAGGTGCCGCGGCGTAGACCGTGACTTAAGGCAATCGACTGCAACGCGTTCTGCATCCGCACCCGGATGCGCACCCACTGATGGCGATACAGCAACAGCTCGCGCACATCGCGCTGCTCCACCGTAGGCATCCAGATTTTCGGGAAGCGATCCTCGGCCAGCAGGTTCAAGAGCAGCATGGCGTCACGCCGATCGTGCTTTTGCTTCCGCGGCTCGCAGGCACGGATCTTGGCTGGGTGTCCGACCTGGCACTCCACACCCAGCTCATCCATCAGTTCCAGGAACCAGTGCATCGAGCCAGTCGCTTCAATGCCCACCCGCACTGGACCGGGTAGTCCAGCATAAAACTCCCGTACTTGCTCGCCCTCGTGTGCGAGGACACGCTCTTCCACCTCACCGGTATCGACATCGAGCATCGCCAACGTCTGCCGTCGGGAATGCAAATCACAACCTATAATGCGCATCTCGGCCTCCTTCGGTCCGAGCCACTCTTTCGGTTTGGAAGCCAAAACAGTGTACTCAGGCCGCTCGCGAGGCCGACTTCGTTATTCCATCAGGTATGCGAAAGCCCGCTTGCCCGCGAAGTGCAGCCGGACGGCAGAATTCGTCACTGGGGCGTCGTGCCAGAACTGCAAGGCCGAGTGCTACGGGTGGTGACCCTTGAAGACGGCGAAACCATCCACAACGCTTTTCCTGACCGCAACTTCCGGCTGCCGCGAGCCCAGCAGGAGTAGGCAATGAAGCTGCACTATTACCCAGACACTGATTCGCTCTACATTGACCTCAACGCCAGGCCGAGCGCCGATTCTCGTGAGATTACCGAAGATCTGGTCGTCGATTTCGATTCCGATGGCCGTGTGGTCGGGATTGACATTCAGCACGCCTCCGAAATCATGGACTTGAAGACCCTGGAGACAGAGTCGCTGCCCGCCGGTAAGACGAAATTTGCCTAGGCCGTGCGTTGGTCACGTTGCATCAACAGCCTCGGACTTCTCCGCCCCCCGAAAAAGAATCCTGACTGCGCTCCGAGCATCCTACTGGAGTACTTCCGCAAGGCTTTGGGAACACAGGAATTGACTCATGGCAGCCAGTCCTCAATCCAGATCCGACTCCTCAACGTTCGTGGCGCGGCCGCGTCTTCTGGACGAGCTGACCCGCATCCACCAGGCCGCACAGAGAATCACCTCCACGCTCGACCTTGACTTGCTCATCGACCAGGTGGTCGGGGAAGTGGCGCGCACCTTCGGCTGCGTCGAGACTGCGATCTTCCTGCGTGACTTCGAAGCCAACGACATGGTGCTGGCCGGCGTCCGGGGTTGCACCACCCACGGCAAGGGCGCGCGGGTGAAGATCGGCAAGCAGGGCATGGTGGGCTGGGTCGCGGCCACCGGGGAGACGCGCTACGCTCCCGACGTCCGCAGGGACCCGTTTTACATCGCGTGCGAACCGGGCACGCTCAGCGAACTCGACATTCCCCTCAAGGTGCGCGGGCAAGTGATCGGCGTTTTCAGCACGACCTGGCCCGAACTGGATGCCTTCCCGCTCGAGCAAAGGCAACTTCTGGAGGTGCTGGCAGGGCACATCGCCATCGCCATCGAGAACGCGCGGCTGTTTCAGCAGGAGCGACTGGAGCGCCAGCGCTTTCTGGACGACGCCGAAGAAGCCCGCCAGATCCAGCAAGCGCTGTTTCCGCAATCATCACCGTTCATTCCCGGATTTGCCATTCAGGGGCTGTGCGCGCCCGCGGGCGCCGTCAGCGGCGATTGGTACGACTTCATCCAACTCGCCGGCGGACGCTGGGGGCTGGTGCTGGCGGATGTGTCCGGCAAGGGCATGGCGGCGGCGCTGCTGATGTCGGCCACGCGCCGGCTGGTGCGCTCGCTGGCGGAAACCATCCCGCAGCAACGCCGTCCGTTGCGGCTCGCCGATCGCAGATCCGGCAAACATGATCGGTCCGGCCGTCAGTTATCGTTAGGTCTTCTTGACGAAGAGGCTGGACTCGCGCAACTTCCGCTAACCGATCTTCAAAGTGAACGCGAACCTGGTGTCGGAGCCGCCAGCCCGGGCGAACTGCTGGCGCGCGTCAACTGGAGCATCATGGACGAGCTGCCCGCGGGCAAGTACGTCACCATGATCTACGGGGTGCTCGATCCGGCGCAGCGCACCTTCACCTTCGCCAACGCCGGACATCCCTGGCCTCTGCTGGTGGACAAAGCCGGGGCACGCTCGATTCCCACTCGCGAAGGAATTCCGCTAGGACTAAGTCCGGGCAGGTACAGCGAGGAGACGGTGACGCTTGCGCCCGGAGCGCGCCTGCTGTTCTATAGCGACGGCATCACGGAAGCCAGCGATGGGAGCGAAGAGTACGGCACCGATCGCCTGGTCTCGCATCTCTCCCGGCCCGACACCTGCGCCGAAACCTTGCTCGATGACGTGCGCACTTTCTGCCACGGCTCCTTCGCCGACGATGCGACGGTGATCCTGGTCCGCGCGTAACCCTAGCAATGATCCTAAAGTCTGTCATGCTGAGCGAGTGCGGGCCGGTGTTGCCCGCACGAGTCGAAGCACCCCTACCGTGTGGTAAGGAGTAGGGGTCCTTCGACTCGCGCGCCAAAATCGGGCGCGCTCGCTCAGGATGACAGGGGAGGGTTCAACCACCACTACTGCTGCCGGGCCCGGTGCTCTTTGAGGATGCAGCGATCCATCACCACGAAGATGCCGGCCTGGCGCGCCTTTTCCGCGGCCTGCTCGTGAATGACGCCCTCCTGCATCCACACGGCGGGAACCGCAAGAGCGATCGCCTGGTCCACCACCTCAGGGACGAACTCCGAGCGGCGGAAGATATCCACTAGGTCGATCTTCTCCGGCACGTCCTTCAGCGACGCGTAGGCCTTCTCGCCCAGCGCGCTTTGGATATTGGGATTGACCGGAATGATGCGGTACCCCTGCTGCTGCATGTACAGAGCCACGCCGTGGCTGGGACGTAATGGCCTATTGGAAAGCCCTACCACCGCGATGGTTCTCGCCGTCTTCAGCAAATCGCCAATGGGATCAGAAGCGCTGGCAGGCAAAGTGGCACTCCGGTTCAACTCCTGATTCTATGGGGTACGTCACCGCATTCCGGCGGCGATTTTCTTCTGGTTGTAGAGTTTGGTGGCCAGCTTGCGGATGGTCTCGGGGATGTTCTTGTTGGCCACCAGCACTCTCAGGTCGTTGAGCAGCAGATGGGGGAGCAGCGTCAGCGAGATATCAATAGGCGAGCGCGGATTGTTCACCAGCGCCTTCACCACGGCGTAGGACTTCATGAACTTGCGCTTCAGGGTGATACCGCGCAGCACGCTCTCCTGTACATTGCGCATGGAGGCTAAGACCTCGACCTCATTCTCCGCCAGCTTGGGAGATTCCAGCACGGCCAGCGCCACCACCTTGCAGCCGTCACGGATGAGGATGAAGCGCTCTTCGCGGCTTCCCTTCATGGCCAATTGAACGCGCGCGGAGACGCCGAGCGTGGCGATTCGCTGCAGGGTGGAGAGACGCTTTTGCTGGACGGGATCGGCAGCGGCCTGAGCCGCATGGGCCTGGATCGCCGGCAGGACTTCGAGGGTACAGATGGCGTCATCAAGCGGCGCAGCATGGTCGCTGTCACCGAAGCCCAGGCCGAGAATGTCGCCTTTGAGCGCGACCAGGGCGAACGGTTTTCCCTCTTCGGCCGCGATCTCGGCCGCGTGCGCCACTTCGTAGTCGGTGGATTCGTCAGGCTGAAGCGGTTCCGCTTGCTGGCCGAGGAGCGCCAGCAACTCACGCACGCGCACGGCTTCGCGGTCCTCCAGACGCTGGTTGCCGGCGAGGGCGTGCAGCAGGTTGGCGGTGGTCTGCACCCGTGTGCTGGCGAGCACGAGGGGAATGATCTCGCGCGAAGCGTGGTGCGCAATCTCCGCCACCCGCGATTCGGGTACCGCGGGATTCTCCAGCAGAGCCGGCAACAGGCGCGGCCGCAGGTTCTCCGGCTTGCTGAGGTAATCGAGCACCGCCGGGCAAGCCTGGGGATCGGCAGCGGTAGCCAGCGACGAGGCCTCGTCCCAGCCCGCCAGAGTCATCCGCGATTGCTCGGAAAAGACGGGGTTGGCGGTGAGGTGAACCAGGATCTCGATCATCTCCGCCGGGGGCAGAGCCAGCGCGCCCTTGGACGCCGCGCGCATAAGATTGGCCGGTACCGCCGACTGGCGGATGAGCTCGATCATTCGCGCCATAGTGGACCCCTTAGCGTTGCACGCCGGCGGCGGTGAGGGTCAGCGTAGCCATCTGGTTTTCGTCTCCGAAAGGTGGCACCGGCTGGCCGTTGAAGAAGACTTCCACCCCCGCCGCATTCCCCGTCTTGATGACCACTTGTTTGGTGGCGCGCACGCGCTTCTCCGCCGGCGGGACCAGCACGCCTTCGCTGGTCAATTTACCGTCGGCCACGATCTGCACCCAGGCATCCTCGGTGGCGCGGATCTGCACCACGAAGTCGGAAGACCGTGCTGGCGGGGGTGGGGATGGGGCAGCAGCCGGCGCCCGCGGGGGCGGGGATGGAGCCGCAGCCGCAACTGGCGGGGCCGGGCGAGCGGTCGCCGGAGTGCTGGTGGCTACCTCTACGGGCTTGGCTTTGGTAACCGATTTCTTGTTCTTGGTGGCAGCCGGCGGAGTCGGAGTCGGAGGCGCCGCCACCTCGGGGACGCTTTGAGGTGCAACACTGGCGGGCGCCGGCGAGGTGGCTGCCGTCGGCTCGGGATTGCGCGAACGCGCCGTCCATTCCGCCTCGACCAGGCGAACCACAGACGGTCCCAGCTTCCGAAGCGCCGCAATCGCAGTCACCAGGAGCACCACGACCAAGGCAATGGCCCGCCAGTTGGGCTGCCCCTCGGCACGTTGTCCCAAAATAACCGCGCGGGGCTCGGGCGGATCGGGCAGGGGTTGCTCCTGTTCGCCCCCGGAAGCTACGACGAAGTCGGCCACCGCCTGGTCTTCGTCGATGCCCAAGTAATGGGCGTAAGCCCGGACAAAGCCTTTGTTGAAGATGCCACCGGGAAGCTTGTCGAACTCTTCCTCTTCCAAGGCCTGCAGGCAGCGGCTGGTGATCTTGGTGGACTCGGAGATTTCCTCCAGCGTGATGCCGCGCATCTCACGCTCGCGTTGCAAGCGTTCGCCGAACGAGCCCATAGCTGCGGCCATCATAGGGAGGGGCTATGGGCGTGTCAACGGCGGAAAGTGCTAAGTCCTCTGGTACCAAGGATTTCGGACATGGCCCGATGGTTACTGAAGTGTGCCCCGGGGCGGACATTTTTTGCCTGCTCGGGAAACCTGAAGCTATAATGCGCCCACCGGCTTTCGCTGTGACCGTGCACCTTTCCATGACCGAGGCCACTGCTAGCGGCAAACGGCAGATTCAGGAACTGAACATCTTCCATGATGTGGCCAAGGCCCTTACTTCCTCGCTGAACCTCGACTCCATCCTGCAAACCATCATGGACAAGATGGCGGAATACTTCCGCCCCGACAACTGGTCCCTGCTCATGGTGGAAGAGAAGAAGCAGGAACTCTATTTCGCCATCGCCGTGGGCGAGGCCGCGGAAACGCTGAAGAACCTGCGCTTGAAGGTGGGCGAGGGGATCGCCGGTTGGGTGGCCAAACACGGCGAGTCGCTGATCGTGCCCGACGTTTACAACGACCCCCGCTTCGCCAAGCGGGTTGATGAGATGACCAAGTGGCAGACGCGCTCGATCATCTGCGTGCCGCTGCGGGCGCGCCACCGCGTGCTGGGCGTGATCCAGTTGATCAACTGCGCCATGGAGACCTTCGGCAACGACGAGATGTTCTTCCTGCACGCGCTGTGCGATTACGCCGCCATTGCCATCGACAACGCTCGCGCGGTGGAGAAGATCCAGGAACTCACCATCACCGACGATGTCACCGGGCTGTTCAACGCCCGCCACTTGTACAAGACGCTGGAGGCCGAGGTCTATCGCTCAGCCCGCTTCGGCTACGAATTCAGCGTGCTGTTCATCGATCTCGACCACTTCAAGCGCGTCAACGACACGCACGGCCACCTGGTGGGCAGCAAGCTGCTGACCGAAGTCGGCTTCCACCTCAAGCACCACCTGCGCCTGATTGATTACGCCTTCCGCTATGGCGGGGACGAGTTCGTCATCCTGCTGCCGCAGACCAGCAAGGACTCCGCCATGGTGGTGGCCCGCCGCATCCTCGACGTTTTCCGCCACACCACCTTCCTGGAAAGTGAAGGACTGGGGCTGAGCGTGCGCGCGTCCATCGGCGTGGCCACCTATCCCGAGGACGCCAAGAGCACCCACGAGATCATCCGTCAGGCCGACGAGATGATGTATAAGGTGAAAAACTCCACCCGCGACAACATCGCCGTGGCCCAGCAGGGGATGGTGCGGTAGGCCCAGCAGTCAGCAATCAGCACTCAGCCGGAGCAGCGTGGGAAAGGCGCCTGCGTGCGCGCTCGGACCTCTAGGCAAACCCCCACAAGCCGTCGCTGCCGCGACGTTGTGAGAGCGAAGGCCTATGGGCGCATGCGCCAGCCGGGTAGAATGATCCCGCACGTGCGACGCACGTGTGAGGCACGGGGCCGTCCGAGCGCAACAGGACAGCCCGAGGATCCAAATGATTAACGATAAAGGCCCACTTTACTGCGACGAGGCACTCGATAAGGTCGCGTTGGGCCTTACGGTTCTATGGTCTGCATGCCTCACCGACCTCCTGACACACAAGCACCTGTACCAGAAGGCGAGCTTCAACGCTACCGACGTGACTAAGCTCATAGCCGCTCGTGTATTGAAAAACCATAAGGATCAGTTCGAGGCGGACCTTCCAACGCTGATCGAGGAGCACATTGCGCCAGGAACGAGTCAAATCCACGTCAGGCCTCGGAACACACAGCACCCTAGACCGGTACCGACGCTGTTAGTCACAAACCTCAAGCTGTTCTGTTCAACATGTGGGCAGCGAGAGGCATTTGCGCCGATTTGGTATAACGACATAACTAATTCGATGGCTGAGCCGGTTCTAGTAGGAGGTACGTCGCGTCCGTCCTCTTTTAGAGACCAACAGCTATTCGTCCTCATTTACCAGTGCCAAGTCTGTATCGGAGCGCCCATCGCCTTCTTGGTTAAGAGAAAGGGAACCTCGCTAATGCTAGAAGGCCGCTCTCCGATGGAAACAGTGGAGGTTCCGGCCTATGTTCCGAAGGCGGAATCGAAGTTTTACCGGGATGCTCTCGTGGCTATGCATGGCGGGAAGACGCTGGCTGCGCTGTTTTATCTCCGTACCTTCATCGACCAATTCGCTCGGCGCGTGACGGGGTTGCAGGGGAAAGTCACAGGTGAGACGATTCTGGACCAGTACAATGGCAGCATCCCTGAGGACCTGCGGGGCCGGATGCCTTCACTGCGCGATTTGTATGAAAAGCTCAGCGAGGCTCTCCACTCGGCCAAGGAGGATGCCGATCTGTTCGAGGTCACCAAGGAACAGATCGATAGCCATTTTGACATTCGGCGCGCTCACAAAATTGCCGAAGAGATGCCTCCCCAGAAGACCGGAGCGGGCTGAAATTCGGTACCCGCAAGTCGGGGCAACGCGTGGATACGAAGACCTTCATTGCCGAGATCACCAAGGCGCTCGCATGGCCGGTGGGACTCATCACGCTCGGCCTCATTTTTAGGGCGCATGTCGGCGGGCTTCTCGAGGGCATGAGACTCCGCCGCATTAAAAAGGGTGAATGGTCGGCTGATTTCGAGGCCGGGGCGCAGGAAGTTCGTGCAGACCTACCCGAAGCCTCTCAAACAGCGACGCGGCCAGCGGTCGTTCCGGGGCTTCTGAACGAGGAAACCGAGCACCTGATTGATGTTGCGCCAGCTGCAGCAATCTCGCAAACGTGGAATCAACTCGAGGGCCTCGTGGCGGCTGCTGCCATGCGCGCAGGCATAGCAGCAAAGCTGCTTCCGGAGGTTCTGCGTGCTCTCGTGGACAAGGGGGCGATTCAATCCTCGGTGAGGGATTCCATTCTGGGCTTGCGGAACATGCGCAACTTAGCCGTACACGCGCCTGGGGAACGAGTAACGCCGAGACAAGCGCGTGAATTCGTTACAATGGCTGAGGCGGTGATGTGGAGCTTGGAACAAAACCTTAGAAAGAACGGATAGGGAAAGACCCGGCACCGGCCGTCTTCCGCGACTCCATACGGCGACACGAGATGACTGGGGCCGCGTCAGCTCGGGGACCACATCGGTGTCGAGGATGATCATTCGCCAGAGTGGGGCGGCAGGCGCACAGCGTCACGCCGCGGCAATTCAAGCCTGATCCCACCGAAAGCTGCAAATCGCCGCCGGATGGCCTCCGCTAGGTTCTTCCTGGCCGGCCGGGAAGTTGACAGACAGGAGCGCAGGATCTCCCGGGCTTCCTCTTCCATCGAGCGTCCATGTTGGGCGGCTTGGATTCTCAACCGCGTTTTGGTCTTCTCGTCGAGCCGGCGAATCGTCAGGGTTGCCATGTCGCTCTACTTCTGCCTCGTCCCCAGCGCCGGCGATTCGTCCGTGCCGGTCTTCGAGGGCGGCGGCTGGACCGGTTTCGAGGCGCCGGGATTGGCCGGGGCCGAAGGGTCCACGCCGAAATCCCACACGTAAAGATTGATCTGCTTCTCGTCCAGCATCTCGGCCAAGGCATACTCGCCCGGATCGAGCTCCCGGGTGGGAGTCACCTTGACCCAATCTCCAGAAAACGGCTCGGCCAGCATCTCGATGACACTCTCCTGCTGCGAAACCTTGCCGGTCATAGCGATCTTCAGGTTGCTCACCACGCGCGAGTCTTTCTTGCTCCGTAGCCGCAGGAGGCGGAAACGGTGGGCGGGATCGACCGGCTTGGAGCCGGCCGGGGTATCGTCGTTGGTGTCCACGTCCACGTAGATCTCCGGCCGAGTCCGGTGCGACTGCACGCGGGCGTGCGCGCCGGAAATTTCGATGCCCTGCTTCATCGAGGACAGCGGGTTGATGGCCGCGCGCAGCACGTTCTTGCCAGTGTCCTTCCGGACTTCCCCGCCGCTCTGCACCAGTTCCACCAGTTGCGGCTGGCCGTGGAACGTGTCCAGCAGAAAAACGCCGCCGTTGGCGGGCAGCTTGATGCCGGGGGCAACCAGGGGCGTCCGGGCATCCTCGGCCCGGCGCGCCTCCTCGCCTTCGGCCGAAATTTCCTTGGTTTCCTCGGAGATGCGGTCGGTGGCGCTCTCTTTCTCCCACTTCTCGGTGGCGGGCCAGTCCACCATGCTGTTGGGAACCTCTTCCCAGTCGTAGCGCTCGGCGCTGTAGTAGCGCACGCGATCGCCGTGGATCTCCCACTTGGTGGCCGGCTGGTAGCTGCCGTCCTTAAGGATGAGCCGCTTGGTGAGCTCCGGGTTCTGGGCGCGTGCGCAGGGCCAGGGAAGGACAAAGGCCAGCAACAGCGCGAATACGAATGCTTCGGCGCTCAGGACGAGCCTGCGCATACCTGTCTATGTTAACGGCAGCAGACTCTTCTTGCACGATGCGGAATTTGGGTGCCCCACCCTTGGCCGGTTTTGCCAAGGGTGGGGGTGTTGAAAATTCCCACCCGCCAATAGCCAAGAGCGCCGTACTCCGCGCTAGCCTGCACTCCGGTTTTCAGGCATAATTGGTCGTGCACCCCTCCGGAACGCACAAACTACTAGAAAAACTCAGGGTGAGGACGAGATGTCGGCCAAATACATCTTCGTGACCGGTGGTGTCGTGTCTTCTTTGGGCAAAGGTCTGGCTGCGGCATCGGTAGGCTGCCTGCTGGAGAGCCGTGGGCTGAAGGTCAACCTGATGAAGATGGACCCCTACCTCAACGTCGATCCCGGCACCATGTCGCCGTTCCAGCACGGCGAGGTCTTCGTCACCGACGACGGCGCCGAAACCGACCTCGACCTCGGCCACTACGAGCGCTTCACCCATGCCCGCCTCAGCCGCGATAACAACTGGACCACGGGACGCGTCTACGAGCAGATCATCACCAAGGAACGCCGTGGCGATTATCTCGGCAAGACCGTCCAAGTCATCCCGCACGTCACCAACGAGATCAAGGCGGCGATGAAAAAAGTCGCGCAGGATGTGGACGTGGTGCTGGTCGAGATCGGCGGCACGGTGGGCGACATCGAGTCGCTGCCCTTCCTGGAAGCCATCCGCCAGATGCGCCAGGACCTGGGGCGCGAGAACACGCTGTTCATGCACGTGACGCTGGTGCCGTTCATTGCCGCCGCCAGCGAACTGAAGACCAAGCCCACGCAGCACTCGGTGAAGGAACTGCTCTCCATCGGGATCCAGCCCGACGTCCTGCTGTGCCGCACCGACCGCTTCCTCTCCAAGGACATCAAGTCCAAGATCGCTCTCTTCTGCAACGTCGAGGAAGAGGCCGTGATCACTGCCAAAGACGTGGCTTCGATCTATGAGGTACCGCTGCAGTTCGCCAAGGAAGGCGTGGATGCGCTAATCCTGAGATATCTGCACCTGCAGGCGCGCGAGCCCGATCTCGTGCCGTGGGAAGACCTGGTGCGGCGGGTTTACAACCCGAAAGATGAGGTCTCGATCGCCATCGTCGGCAAGTATGTTGAGTACGAAGACTCGTATAAGTCGCTCAAGGAAGCGCTGGTGCACGGCGCGCTCGCCTTCAACCTGAAGCCCAACCTGGTGTGGGTGGAAGCCGAGGGTCTGGAAGGCAAAGACAAGAACGACCGCAGCTACGAATCGCAGCTCGATGAATTCGACGGCATCCTGGTGCCGGGCGGCTTCGGCAAGCGCGGCATCAGCGGGATGCTGAACGGCATCCGCTACGCGCGCGAGAGGAAAGTCCCATACTTCGGCATCTGCCTGGGGATGCAGACCGCCTGCATCGAGTTCGCCCGCAACGTCTGCGGCTTGGAGGGTGCGGATTCGAGCGAGTTCGATCCGGCGACGCCGCATCGCGTCATCTACAAGCTGCGCGAGCTGCGCGGCATCGACGAGCTCGGCGGCACCATGCGCCTGGGCGCCTGGACCTGCAAGCTGACGCCCGGTTCATTCGCTGCGAAGGCTTACGGGACGCTGGAAATCAGCGAGCGCCATCGCCATCGCTACGAATTCAACCGCGAATACGAAGCGGTGCTCACCGGCGGCGGGCTGGCCATCACCGGCGCCACCCCCGACGGAACCTATGTCGAGATCGTCGAGATACCCAACCATCCTTATTTCCTGGGCTGCCAGTTCCATCCTGAGTTCAAGTCGAAGCCGCTCGAGCCGCATCCGCTGTTCAAGGCATTTATGGGCGCGTCGTATGAAAACCGGCTGCGGAAGCGCGCGCAGAAAGCAACTGCAGAAGTCGAGCTCTTCCTCAGGCCGGAGAAGGTGGGAAAGCGGTAAGATTCCACCGCCGAGACGCCGAGCACGCCGAGATCAAAAGAACCGCTTCTGGCTTTTGGCTCTTGGCTTTTGGCCAAAAGCTAAAAGCCAACAGCCGAGAGCCCTTTGACTGACAACTGGTAACTGACAACTGGCAACTGCCTTCCAAGTCGGCAAGGTCGAGATCGGCGGGGGCGAGCTGTTCCTCATCGCCGGGCCGTGCGTGATCGAAAGCGAAGCGCACGCGCTGAAGATGGCGGAGTCGATCGCCGGCGTCTGCCGCGCGCTGCGCCTGCCCTACATCTTCAAGGCGTCCTATGACAAAGCGAACCGCACTTCGATCAAGAGCTATCGCGGGCCCGGCGTGGCCGCAGGACTCGGCATCCTGCACAAGGTCGCTGCGCGCGTGAAGATCCCAGTGCTGACCGACGTGCATGAAGCCTCGGACGTGCCGCGTGTGGCCGAGGCAGTAGACGTGCTGCAGATCCCGGCGTTCCTCTGCCGGCAGACTGACCTGATCGTGGCCGCAGCCCGCAGCGGGCGCGCGGTCAACATCAAAAAGGGACAGTTCGTCTCGCCATGGGACATGCGCCACGCCGTGGAAAAAGCGCGCCAGGCCGGGAATGAGCGCGTGTTCCTGACCGAGCGCGGCAGCTCGTTCGGCTACAACAATCTGGTGGTGGACATGCGTTCCCTGCCAGTCATGCGCGAGTTCGCGCCCGTGGTCTTTGACGCCACCCACTCGGTGCAACTGCCCTCGGCCGGGGCGGACGGCAAGTCCGACGCAGTGACCGGCGGCCAGCCGCAGTTCATCCCGGTGCTGGCGCGGGCGGCGGTGGCCGCGGGCGTGGATGGCATATTTCTCGAGGTCCACGACAATCCCGAGCAAGCCAAGTCCGACGGCGCCAACGCGCTCGCGCTTTCCCGGCTGCGCGGCGTGCTGGAGCAACTGCTGGCGGTTCGAAAAGCTGTAACGTCTCGGGATTCGTAAAGGAGGCTCTTGGCTTTTAGCTTTTGGCCAAAAGCCCAGAGCCCGTACGTGGGGGAGACTGCTTATAGCTTATAGTTGTCATTCCGAGCCGTGCGAAGGAGCGTAGCGACCGAGCGCGTGCGAGGAATCTCGGTTTATGCCGGCTACGCGAACGCCGTTCACGATCCAAGCAGCACCAAGATCCCTCGTCGCGCTCGCCTCGCCAGCTCGGTTCGCGCTTCCTCGGGATGACCCGTTGAGATTTCTATGATTCGATATCGCACGGCATTCATCGCGCTGTTCCTGCTCTCACTACCTATGACCGCGCAGGACTTTGCTCCGCTTGAGCGCTGGAAAGCGGCGGTGCTTTCGGGCGACGATGCGGCGCTGCGCGCGCTGTATTCCGCGAATCCTCCTGCGGACATTCAGAACCCCAAGAAGCAGCCTATTCCGCTCGCCGACGAACTCAGGTTCTGGGAGGGGTTGAAAGGTCAGGGGCTCTCGGCGATGAAGATCGAGATCGCGAAGCTCGAGCCCGGACCGTTCGCAGGCTCGCAACTGGTGGCGTTCGAAACCGAGCTGCGCTTGAAGACGAGTTCTGGATTCAAGACGGAATACGTCATCCAGACCCAGGTGTGGCAGACCGGCGCCGCCCCATCGATCGTAGCTGCGGTTCGCGGGGATCCCCGGCGTCTGAAACAGCCGTTGAAGCTCAATCCCAACCTCTACAATCCGCAGGCGGACGCTAAGCTCGAGATCAAAGAAGCTCTGGAACGTGCCGCGCGCACACACAAGAACGTGATCCTGGTGTTCGGCGGCAACTGGTGTTACGACTGCCACGTACTCGACCTGGCATTCCATCACCCGGAAATCGAGCCCACGCTCAAGGCGCATTTCCTGGTGGTGCACGTGGATGTCGGCGAGTACGACAAGAACCTCGACTTGGCGGAGCAGTACCAGGTTCCGCTGAAGAAAGGCGTGCCCGCGCTGGCGGTGCTGGCGTCCGACGGCAAGCTGCTCTACAGCCAGCGCGGAGGCGAGTTCGAGGCGGCGCGCTCGCTGGCGCCCGAGGACGTGGTGGCCTTCCTCAAGAAGTGGCAACCGGCAATGAAGTGAACGCTCTTGGCTCTTGGCTTTTGGCCAAAAGCCAAGAGCCAACAGCCAAGAGCGTCTTTTTGTTACCATCTCCACTTTCCATGCGACACATCGGCGAGAACGTGGTGCGCATCGAGGCGGAGGCGCTCAAGGCGTTGGCCGATCGACTGGCCGGTCCCATGGCCAAGGCATTCGAGCAGGCGGTCGAGATGCTCTACGGCTGCGGCGGACGCGTGGTCGTGACCGGCATGGGCAAGAGCGGACTGGTGGCGCGCAAGATCGCGGCCACGCTCAGCTCGACCGGAACCCCGGCGCTGTTCCTGCATCCGGCGGAGGCCGTGCACGGCGACCTCGGCATGCTGGTACGCGGCGACGTGGTGCTGGCGCTATCTTCCAGCGGGGAGACGGAGGAGATCGTCGCCTTGTTGCCGACCATCAAGCGTCTGGGGCTGGGGCTGATCGCCATGACGGGGGATTCGTTGAATGGCAAAGCCAAGCTGTCCACGCTGGCGCAGGTGGCCGATGTGGCGCTCGATTGCTCGGTCGCGCAGGAAGCCTGCTCGCTGGGCCTCGCGCCCACCGCCTCGACCACCACCATGCTCGCGCTGGGCGACGCGCTAGCGCTGGCGCTGGCGGAAAAGCGTGGCTTCAAGGAAGAAGATTTTGCCGATCTGCATCCCGGGGGCAAGCTGGGCAAGAAGCTGGCGCGCGTCGGATCGCTGATGCACTCGGGCGACGCGGTGCCGCTGGTCGCTCCCACCACGCGCATGCAGGACGTAATCTACGAGATGTCGCGCAAGGGATTGGGCCTCACCACCGTGGTCGAGGGCGAGAAGCTGGTGGGCGTAATCTCGGACGGCGATCTGCGCCGGCTGCTCGAACGCCGTGGCAAAGACATCCTCGACCTCACCGCCGCCGAGTGCATGACGCGCAATCCCAAGACGATCCAGCGCGACGAATTCGCTGTCACCGCGCTGAACACCATGGAGCAGAAGAAGATCACTTCGCTGGTGGTGGTGGATGGCAACGGGCGGTTGGAGGGCATCGTGCACCTGCACGATCTATGGGGAACACAGATGGTGTGATTGCAGGCGATGCCTCTTAGGTACGAGTCCTGTCTGGAGTGTCATCCTGAGCTTGCGACCGCGTGGTTTTCTGTTTGCGGCCCGTTTCTGGGCCGCGCGGTCGCAAACGAAGGATCTAGATACTGTCATTCCTCACCCATGAAGTTTTGGTACGCCTGCTCTGCCAGCATGGGCTGGCACAGGAATGCGCAGATCCTTCGCTCGCCCTCACCTCGCTTATGCTCGGCTTGGGCGAACTCAGGATGACAAGCCCTTTAGGATTGTCTGGAGGTGGCGCGCTTCCTTTACAATAAAAATTTCCGTTCCAGAGAGAGCACTGCATGCACCGCTGGTCACAACTGTTTATTCCCACGCTGCGCGAGGCCCCGGCCGATGCCGAGGTCGCCAGCCACAAGTACCTGGTGCGCGCCGGATACATCCGCCAACTGGCAGCAGGGCTGTATTCGTTCCTGCTACTGGGGCAGCGGTCGAAGCTGAAGATCACGCAGATTGTCCGCGAAGAGATGGACAAGATCGGGCAGGAGTTCTATCTGCCGGCGCTGAACCCGCGCGAGCTATGGGAATCGAGCGGCCGCTGGACGGCGATGGGCGAGAACATGTTCCGCCTGAAGGACCGCGGCGGACGCGAACTCTGCCTGGGCATGACCCACGAAGAAGGTATGACCGAGATCGCCCGCAAGGAGCTGCGCAGCTACAAGGAGCTGCCGCAGATCTGGTACCAGATCCAGGAGAAGTTTCGTGACGAGCCGCGGCCGAAGTCCGGCTTGCTGCGAGTGCGGCAGTTCACCATGAAGGATTCGTACTCCTTCGACATCGACGCGGCCGGCCTCGACGTTTCTTACAAGAAGCATGACGGAGCCTACCGCCGCATCTTCGACCGCTGCGGCTTAAAGTACGTCGTCGTCGAAGCGCACTCGGGAGCGATGGGCGGCTCGCAGTCGCACGAGTTCATGGTAATGACCGAAGCGGGCGAAGACTTCGTCGCGAGCTGCGCGAAGTGCGGTTACGCAGCCAACCTGGAGAAGGCCACGTCGCGCGTGGAGCCGGTCGAGGACCTCGCACCCACCGGCACCGGCAAGCCTGAATTGGCACACACGCCGGGCCTGAAGACGGTGGAGGAAGTCGCAAAGTATCTCGGCGTGTCGCCCAAACAGAAGATGAAGACCATGGCCTACATGGCCGTGGAAGAGGACGGCAAGACCGGCGAAAGCCGCAACCGGCCGGTGATCGCCTTCGTGCGCGGCGACCACCAGTTGAATGAAGCGAAGCTGTCGTCGGCGGTCGAAGGACGCGTCTTCCGCCCGATGCATCCGGAAGAAATCCAGGAGATTTTCGGCTCGCCGGCCGGTTTCCTGGGACCGGTCGGCATCCCGCCGTCGAAGAACAAGTACGGTCCGCCCATCCTGCTGGTGGACACGGCGCTCCAGGGGCGGACCAACCTGGTTTCCGGCGCCAACAAAGAGGACTACCACTTGCGTAATATCACGCCGGGACGGGATTTTCAGGTAGAACAGTGGGTGGACCTGCGCACCGTCAGCGAAGGCGAAGGCTGCCCCAATTGTGGTGCACCGCTGGTGGTGGGCAAGGCGGTGGAGATCGGACACATCTTCAAGCTGGGCTACAAGTACTCGGAGTCCATGGGCGCGCGGGTGCTGGACAAGGACGGCAAGGAAGTCACTCCGATCATGGGCAGCTACGGCATCGGCATCGAGCGAATCCTGACCGCCGCGGTCGAGCAGAACCATGACAACGATGGTTTCTGGCTGCCGCCGCAGATCGCGCCCTTCGAAATCGTGGTCACGCCCACAAATTTCGGCGATGCGAACATCCAGCAGGCGGCCATCGAAGTCACCGAGAAGCTGGAAGCCGCCGGTTACGATGTGCTGCTGGACGACCGTAACGAGCGCCCTGGGGTCAAGTTCAAGGACGCTGACCTGGTGGGCATGCCCTTCCGAGTGACTGTTGGCAGGAAGGTTTCCGAGGGTAAAGTAGAGGTGGTGGAGCGCTCGACACGCAAAATTGAGGATGCTACTATCGGCGGCATAGCAACCCATTTTGGCGACAAGGTGCTCCGGCCGGCTAGCTGAGCGAAGCGCGCCCGGAATGAAGAGCCTCAAGCCTGTTATCGGAGTATTGCTGGTAGTGGCGGCGTTGTATGCCGCCTGGCTGGTGTTGCCTCCCTACATCAGTGATTACGAATTCCAGGATGACGTCACCAACGAGGCTCTGGTCAACTCGTACAGCACCAAGAGCGAGCTGGACATCCGCAATACTCTGGCGAAGAAAGCCGCGGAGTACGGCATCCCGCTGAAAGCGGAGCAGATCCACGTGCAGCGCAATGGACCCGAGCTTGCCATCTGGGCCGATTACAGCGTGCACATTGACCTGCCGGGCTTCCCGCTGGACCTGAATTTCCATCCCGCGACCAAGAACAAGCGCATCTGAGCGCGCGCCCTTAAGCCTTGGGCCGAACGCACGACCAGCGTTGGGCCGCCGTACCCTAGCCGAGGCAAGGAACTTTGCGGGACAATACGCAAGACGCCGGTGGGTGGCATCTAAATGATTTGGAGCAGCACATAGCGGAATGAACTGCAGCAACGTCTTAATTGAAGTAGAGCACTCCCTCAATCGATTGTGCCGATAAAACTCAAGATCCCGAAATTCCTGGCCACCGCGGGTGCGCACGGCCGGTGGTCGCATCCGGCGGTGAGACTGGCACTCGCGGCCATGCTGCTGGTGGTCTTTGCCGCCCTCGGCGTCTTCGCCTACTACTACGTCAAGTACGAAAGGATCGTGGAGCGGCGGATGCAGGGCCCCATCTTCGCCAACGCCGCCAAGATCTACGCCCTGCCCAAGCTGGTGCGTACCGGCGACAAGATCACGGTGCACCAGATCGCCGCCGAACTCCGGCGGGCCGGCTATACCGAAGGCGGCGACTCGCCGATGGGCACCTTCAAGCTGGTCAAGGCGGGGATCGAGATCAGGCCTGGGCCTGCCTCCTATCACAGCGCTGAAGGGGCGGTCATTCGCGTCAGTGAAGGCCAGGTGGAAAAGATTGTCACCACCGACGACAAGCAAGACGAACTGGCGGCCTACGAACTGGAGCCTCAGCTCGTTACCGCGCTCTCCGACAGCGAGCTGCGGGCCAAGCGCCGCCTGGTCAGCTTTAATGAGATCCCCAAGGTCATGCTGGACGCGGTGCTGGCCATTGAAGACCGCCGCTTCTTCCAGCACGCCGGGGTCAACTACTACCGGCTGATGGAAGCGGCGCTGGTGGATTTGCGCAGCGGGCGCCACGAGCAGGGCGGATCCACGCTGACTATGCAGATCGCGCGCGGCTTCTTCCTCAGCCCGCAGAAGACCGTCAAGCGCAAGCTGGCGGAGATGCTCATCGCGTGGCAACTGGAGCACCGTCTCTCCAAGCCACAACTGTTCGAGATGTATGCCAACTCGGTGTACATGGGACAGCGCGGCTCCTTCACCATCCAGGGCTTCGGCGAGGCGGCGCAGGCCTACTTCGGCAAGGACATCAAGAACCTGACCCTGCCTGAAGCCGCGCTGCTGGCCGGGATGATCCAGCGCCCGAACTACCTCTCGCCCTACAAGTACCCGGAGCGGACGCAGGAGCGCCGTAACCTGGTGCTCGATTCCATGGTGGAGACGGAAGCCATCACCCGCGAGCAAGCGGACAAAGCCAAGGCGATGCCGCTCAAGCTCGCCCCGCCCAACGTCGAGGCCAGCGACGCTCCCTACTTCGTGGACCTGGTGAAAGATGTTCTCGCGCCTAAGTTTCCCGAACGCGAGATGAACGAGCACGGCTACCGCATCTACACCACCCTCGATCCGCAACTGCAGGAAGCCGCGGCGGAAGCGGTGCAGATGGGCGTCAAGCTGATCGACGCCAAAGTGGAAAAGCTGCGCACCAAGCGGACGAAGGTTGGGACCGGCAAAACCGCCAAGTGGGAGACGACGGTGCAGCCGGGACCGCTGGCCCAGGTGGCGCTGGTGGCCATGGACCCGCATAGCGGTGATGTGCTGGCGCTGGTGGGCGGGCGCAACTATGGGTTCAGCCAACTGAACCATGCAGCCGCAAAGCGCCCCACCGGCTCCGTCTTCAAACCCTTTGTGTACGCCGCGGCCATCAACACCGGACTGGACGGAAATCCGGTGCTGACGCCGGCCTCGATCGTGGACGACTCCCCCACCACGTTTTCCTATGGCGACCAGATCTATGAGCCGCGCAACTACAAAGAGGAGTATCACGGTCCGGTCAACGCCACCTACGCGCTCTCGCACTCGCTGAACAACGCTACCGTCAAAGTGGCGGAGATGACTGGCTACGACAAGGTGGCGGCGCTGGCGCGCGCGGCGGGCATCAAGTCGGTGCAGGCCACGCCGGCCATCGCCCTCGGCGCCTATGACGCCACGCCGATCGACATCGCCAGCGCTTACACCATCTTCGCCAACGGCGGGGTGAAGATTTCCCCGCTGCTGGTCACCTCGGTACGCGATGCCCAGGGCGAAGTGATCCAGGACTACACGCCCGAGACGCATCCGGTGCTCGATCCGCGGGTCGCCTACATCATGACCAGCATGATGGAGTCGGTCGTCAACTCGGGCACTGCCGCCGGAGTGCGCGCCCGCGGCTTCACCGCTCCCGCCGCCGGCAAAACCGGCACCTCGCATGACGGCTGGTTCGCCGGCTACACCTCGAACCTGCTGTGCATCGTGTGGGTCGGCTTCGACGACTACAGCGACCTGCGGCTGAGCGGAGCCGATACCGCGGCGCCCATCTGGGCGGAGTTCATGAAGAAGGCGGTCACCCTCCCCGACTATCGGGGGGTGAAGCCGTTCACCCAGCCTTCCGGCGTGGTGGACGTGAAGCTGGACAAGGTGACCAACCGGCTGGCCACTCCTACCTGCCCCGACGACTACGTCGCGGCCTTCCTGGCGGGCACCGAGCCCACCGACACCTGCGATCACATGGCCGCAACCGAGCAACCGGGCTTCTTCTCGCGCATCCTAGGCCTGGGGCCGAAACCTTCACCACCCCCCGCGGTGTCTAATACAACAACGCCGCCGGGCCAAAACCCGGCGCAGCCACCAACCTCGGCGGAATCCGAGGCGGCGGCGAAAAAGAAGAAAGGGTTGTTCGGCAAGATCGTGGGGGTCTTCAAGGGCGACAATAACAACAAGGACGCGCCTGATCCCGGCACTCAAGACCGGCGATAGCGACCGGCACGGGGATCGGGACATGGGGTGATCGGGTCATCGGGTCATTTGAAAAGCAGGCTTTCAGATCATCCGATCTCCCGGTGACCCGATTTCCCGATGGTTCTGGAGGTGCTTATGCTTCACCTGCTGTGGGTCATGTGCCTGGCCACCACTAGCTTGTCTTCTCTCGCGCAAACCCCCTCCCCTAATCAGCAGCCGGAGCCGCAGCCGGTCCCGGCAAACCGCGATTCGGGTGCGGTGACCGTGGAGGCGCCGCGCCAGCCTCTGCCGCCGCCCGCCGGCGCCTCGGCGCGCGACCTTGAGAAAGATGGCGACGAGCTGCGCTCGAAGAAAGCCTTCAGCGACGCCATCGACTACTATCGCGCCGCCATGAAGCAAGCCGATTCGGCCCAGCTCCACAACAAGACCGGCATCGCCTATCTGCAGTTGCTCCAGCTCAAAGCTGCGGAGAAGGAGTTCAACCACGCCATCAAAATGGACCGCACCTACGCCGAGGCCATCAACAACCTGGGCGTGATCTTCTATATGAGGAAGAAGTACGACAAGGCCATCAAGGAGTATGAGCGGGCGCTGAAGCTGAGCGACAGCTCGGCCTCCTTCCACAGCAATCTGGGGATGGCGTACTTCGAGAAGAGACAGTTCGAGAGGGCCAGCGCCGAGTTGATGCGCGCCCTGCAACTCGACCCCCAGATTCTCGAGCGGCAGGAGCTGGGAGGGATCGCGGCACGGATGGCCTCTCCCGAAGACCGCGCCCGCTACTCCTACACCCTGGCCAGAATCTACGCCCGGCAGGGCAGCTACGACCGCAGCCTGGAGTATCTAAAGAAGGCCGTCGAGGAGGGCTACGCCCACATCAAGGACGTGTACAAAGACGATGTCTTCGCCCGACTGAGGAAAGACCCGCGCTTCGCCGTAGTGATGGCGAAAACGGAGCCGCTGCCGAACTAGCAGTCAGCAGTCAGCAATCAGCATTCAGCATTCAGCAACCAGAGTCATTCTCCCGGATTTGCTCAGCCGACAGTCCATCGTCAGCCCTACGGGGAAGGTGTGGCTTAATATACTCATCTCCTCACTTATACGTGAGCGCTTATGTATTGTTCTCGGCGTTGATTCATTGCTAGTTGGTCACAAAACTCCTTGATCGACTGGCGATCTGCATCTGTGAGGGATAGGAACTCGAAGCCGTGTTCCCGGTCAATTTGGTTGCGAACAAGCGCCAAGACCTTGAGCGGTGTTGACTGGCCCGGAACGGCAAATAGCAATTGCACCATGCTGCCAACCGAAATGGGCTCCGGTAGGCTTGCGCCAAGTCCTGCCTCCGCGATGACAAAGCAATGCCCGACATAGGCACGCTCTTGTCGATCACGAACCCGCACGGGCAAATTGGTGCGATACCGAGGAAAGCGGCGACGGCTCGCGTGTTCATGCTCTTCGCCCGTTTGGGCACGTTCAGGGACGCGGGTGGACGTGAATGGAATATTCATTGTTGCGAATTACAATAACGCTGACTTATCACCGGACGGTGTGACCTGGATCACAGTCGCAGTGACGAAGGTAATTGAACTTTAGACGGCACCACTCTGAATGCTGAGTGCTACTTTGGCGCATCCCCCCGCTCCAAATACGTCTTCACCACCGCATCCCAGCTCCCCCGCGCGCGCAGGATGTACTCGACGGCATCGCGGATGGCGCCCTCACCACCAGCGTGGGGCGTAACCCAATGCGCCTCCTGCTTGACCTCGTCGCGGGCGTTGGCAACGGCAATGGCGAAGCCGCAGCGCCGCATGATGGGCAGGTCGATGACGTCGTCGCCGATGTACGCCACTTCAGCGGCGACGATCTTCTCTTTTTTCAGGATCTCTTCGAACACGCCAATCTTCACCCCCACGCCCTGGTAGACATACTCGAGCCGAAGGTCGCGGGCGCGCAGGGCGACGGTTTCCGAGGTGCGCTTGGTGATCAGCCCGGTCTTCACCCCGCCCAGCCGCGCCAGCGAGATGGCCGTGCCGTCGTGCGCGTGGAAGCCCTTGGCCTCGATCTCGTCGGCGGGTGCCCCACCCGGAGCCTGCCCCGAGCGGAGTCGAGGGGCCCGTGTTGGCAAAGGTGGGTTAGGAAGGATCCACAGCTTGCCGTCGGTCATCACGCCATCCACATCGAACAGCAGCAGCTTGATTTTTTTGGCGCGCGTCTTCGACATGGGCGGGATTGTAGCAGGGCGGCCGTTGGAGCAGGCTCACCTTGCACCCACTCCCTGTCATGCTGAGCGAGTGCGGGCCGGTTTTGCCCGCAGGAGTCGAAGTTGAGGCGCCTAGCGGGCGTTGAGCCCGCTGCCGAAATCCCGAGCGCAGCGAGGGACCTCGAAGACCAGCTTCCAAATAGGGGTCCTTCGACTCGCGCGCCAGAACCGGGCGCGCTCGCTCAGGATGACGGCGCTAAAACTAAAAGTTCCCCGGCACAAATTCTTCAATCGCCAGCTTCGACACCGCGCGGCAATTAGCGCACAGCAGCAGAGTCTCGCCGGGCGTGGAGTTGAGGACGGCCACGCGCAGGCTGCCGCAACTGGCGCATCCCGTGGTGGGCTCATCCGAAGCCGGCTCGTCCGCGGAGATCGTGGTCTGCCGGTCGAAGTGGCCGGTCTTAGCGGTGTTCAGCTCGAAGGTGCTGCGGCAATCGGCGCAGACGTGGTTGAAGCAGCACTTCGGCTCGCAGGAGTAGACAATCTCTTTTCCACCGCACTTCGGGCAGGCGATCACGTCCTTCAGAGTCACGAGGCGATTGTACGGCGGGGATGAGTGAGTTCCCAGGACAACCCCACGACCAGGGCTTCTGCGGCGGCGGTGGAAATCGCCGTCACCACCGCAATGCCGGCGAGGCGGGCGACGCTGGCGCCCGGCAAGGTGATGGCCGCATCGGCTCGAACCAGCGCGCACAGGACGGGAAGCGCCGCCATGGCGGCCAGAATCGCAGTACGCTTGCCCGCCGACCACTCCGCGCGCACCGGCGTGTCTGATGCCGGAGCCTGCAACCACCATCGCCAAATCCAGACGGCCAGAAGCAGACACCCCAGCACCGAGCTGAAATATTGCAGCACCTTGTAGACCGGCCTGGCGCCCACGGCTGGGAGCGCGATCATCGTTTGCAGCCACATCCAGTGGTCATAGGCCAGGGTGCCCGAATGCGTAAACATGTCCCACAGCAGGTGCGTGGCGATCCCAACTGCTATCGACGCGGCGATGAGCGCGAATCTCTTGCCACCTCCAAACGAGAAACGCCCCAAATAGGGCTGAAGCCGCTGCTGAGCCGGAACCGGCAAAAGAGCGGCCAGCCCGCGCTTCACGCAGGCATGAAACAACCACAGGACGAAGAATGCGGCGGGAAAGGTGATCAGCAACACCCCCGGCATCTGGTGGCCGGACCGATTTTGCGGCGCCAATCTGACGAAGTACTCGAAATCCGGCGCCAGCGCCCCCACCACCAGGGCGGATAGAACCAAACCACAACGCCGGAACGGCACGGCAGCCGCGGGATGGGCAAGCGTAAAAGGCATAGGCTCTGATTTAGAAGATAGCGCAAGTCGCCGGGTTTGTGGTTATGGGCGAATGTTTGGCGAAACGGAGCAGACGGGGTTGAGATAGCACTTCGGCTCGCTGGATTCAATCGCCAGAGATGCCCCTGCCAACGCCGAAGAAAACGGCAGACGCAATCCCCCCGCCGTAACAGAGCAACACCGGAAACCGATCTCCGGACGCGACGACGGCATACCAGGGGGCTGCGGCAAACGTCACGGGTAACAGAACAAACCCGACTACGACACCCCAGAATCCCGCTGCACGGTTCACGATTGATAAACAAACGATGAGACCCCAGATCCCAAACACCGCCGTTGTAATCCATCCCATGACTGTGAAGACTCCACCAATAACCGACCGAAGGGAGCTAGCCATGTCGCCCTCCTTTTCATGCCGACGAATCGCTAAAACCGTGAGAACGAGTAATGGCAACACGGCTAGATACACCACTTGTTCCCACCAATTAGGTGCGTGGGTCAACGGGGCAGCGTCTGTCCAAGAACCGCCCCGGCTTACGTATTGGGCTAACCCCCGTGTATTCCACAGTGCCACGCAAGATTTGAGAAACGCAAGAACAACCGCCGTTCGGAAGCGGTAACGAGGCGCGACCATACTGCCCAGCACAACAAACCAAACGGGTCCCCAAGCCTGCCAAATGACCGTGTCGAGGAAGGGACGCACAGCCAGCGTGTGGTTTTGGAAGACTTCGAATATCGCGATGAAAGCCGTTCCCAGGCTCTGGGACAACAGATCACCGGCTAGTGCGGCTGGCAGGACTAGTAGCCATCGCACCGTGTTCGAAGCCCATGCTCGTTTCAGGACATTAGCCACGCTCGGTTCCCGAGTCCGGTTCGTGCGTGAGGCCGACCATAGAAGATCGCACAATAGTATGCCATCCAGAATGATGTGGCCGCACGGCAAAACCGGACGTTGCGTCCGGAAGGCGAAAAGCTCCGAAGCAGCCTTTGGGCGTATGGGCTGGGAGGCGGTTCTGCTAGCCGGCATTTCCGGAGGCTGCCCTGCAAGGTCATCCGGCCGGTGGTGTTTCAGTTTGGATTTGCGGGCTATGGCGGGCGGTCGCGGGATGTGGCAGGGCTAACACCGAAGAACTCGCACAGCGCGGCTTCCAGCATTACGTCGCCAATCAGTGACACCCTTTAGCCAGCCGCGCTTGATCATGTCCGTCACTGGCAGATCACCGAGGACCAGAGCCACCTCTGTTCGTGGCAGGAGCGGCGGTCTCTGAGCGATCACGTTTGGATTCTTGAGGAGATTGCTCTCCTCGCCGACTAGAATTCAGTAATGACCAAAGAGTGCAAATGTGGGCGCGTGTTCGAGCTAAGAGACCACAAGTTCATACACCGCACTCCCGGCAAAATAATTTGCAAGTGCGGAGAGACCGTGCATCGATGGTCAGGGTCGCGTGCGTGGACTGTTGAACGCGTACAAGATCTTCCAGAAGACAACGGGGATCCGCAGCCCTTCCGCTACGAGTGAAATGCGGTCTCAGGAATGACCCATGGAAGTCAAAGCATGCGAGAAATGTCGGTGGTGGGAACGGGAGAAGAATCCCCTCCGTCACGACTGGGGTTGGTGCCTTCTCGCGATAAAGCCAGGCGGTGACTTTCAGGCGCTTATCGTGATTAGTGAAGACTGGACTGAAAACTCTCCCGCTTTACATACCCGCTCAAATTTTTATTGCGCAAAATTTGAGCCCAGAGCGTAAACCTGATTTCAGCAGAAGATCCCTGAAGCGGATAAATTGCAACTGAGACACTACCATCCGGGCGAATGCTTGGCGAAAGCGTCCGCATCGCTTAGAATGTAAGGATGCCTCCCGCCAGCGGGCCCTTGGGGTGGGCCCATCCGATCGTCGAGGAGTGGTTCGTGCGCCGGTTCGGCACCCCGACCGAGCCGCAGGAGCAGGGCTGGCCGCACATCCTCGCCGGCCGCACCACGCTGATTTCCGCCCCCACCGGCTCCGGCAAAACGCTTTCGGCGTTCCTGGCCTGCATCGATCGCCTGGTGCGCAAGGCACTGGCCGGCGATCTCCAGGACCGCACCGAGGTGCTCTATGTTTCGCCGCTCAAGGCGCTGGGCAACGACATCCAGAAAAACCTGGAAGTCCCGCTGAGCGAGATTCTGCAACTGGCGGGCGAGCGCGGGCTGCTGATGCCGGAGATCCGCACCGCCGTCCGCACCGGCGACACCCTGGCGCACGAGCGCCGCGCCATGCTGAAGCGGCCGCCGCACATCCTGGTGACCACGCCGGAATCGCTCTACATACTGCTCACCGCGGAGAAGAGCCGGCAGATCCTGCGCGACGTTGAGACGGTGATCGTGGACGAGATTCACGCCGTGGCCGACGACAAGCGCGGCGCCCACCTGGCGCTCTCGCTCGAACGGCTGGACGCGCTCACCGGCCGGAGGCCTGTTCGCATCGGGCTCTCGGCGACGCAGAAGCCGATCGAGCTGGTCGCACATTTTCTGACCGGCGCCAATCCCCACCCTTGGCAAAACCAGCCAAGGGTGGGGCACCCCTCCGATTGGGTGGTGGAATCTGCGCCGGCGATTGTCAACATCGGTCACCAGCGGCAGATGGACCTCGCGGTCGAGGTCCCGGGAAGCGAACTCGGTCCGGTTGCCTCGAACGAGATGTGGGACGAGATCTACGCCCGCCTGTCGGAACTCATCCAGCAGCACCGTTCTACGCTGGTCTTCGTCAATACCCGGCGGATGGCGGAGCGCGTGGCCCACCATCTCGCCGAGATTCTGGGCGAGGACGCGGTCGCGGCGCACCACGGCAGCCTGGCGCGCAAGCTGCGTCTGGCCGCAGAAAAGAAATTGAAGAACGGAGAAGTGCGGGTGCTGGTGGCGACCGCCTCGCTGGAGCTGGGCATCGACATCGGCTTCGTGGATCTGGTCTGCCACTTGGGCTCGCCGCGCTCCATCGCGGTGCTCTTGCAGCGCATCGGTCGCTCAGGCCACTGGCGTGGCGCCGTGCCCAAAGGCCGGGTTTTCGCGACGACTCGCGATGAACTGCTGGAGTGCGCCGCGCTGGTGCGGTCGATACGTCAAGGCGAACTCGACCGCATCATGATTCCCGATGCACCGCTCGATGTGCTGGCACAGCAGATCGTGGCCTCGTGTGCCGCAGAAGAGTGGAAGGAAGATGAGTTGTTCGCCCTGGTACGCCGCGCCTATCCCTACCGCAATCTGGCGCGTGAGGAGTTCGAAGCGATCCTCGTGATGCTGTCCGACGGCATCGCCGCCCGACGCGGGCGCTACGGCGCATATCTCTACCGCGACCGCGTGAACGGGCGCCTGCGCGCGCGGCGCGGGGCGCGGATCGCGGCCATCACCAGCGGCGGCGCCATTCCCGACAACGCTCTTTACACCGTCGTGGCCGAGCCGGAAGGCATCGTCGTCGGCACGGTGGACGAGGACTTCGCGGTCGAGTCCATGAAGGGCGAGATCATGCTGCTGGGCAACACCTCGTGGCGCATTCGCCGTATCGAGGCCTCCGGCCGCATGCTGGTGGAAGATGCGCACGGCGCGCCGCCGGGCATTCCCTTCTGGCGCGGCGAAGCTCCGGGGCGTACCGCCGAGCTTTCCGAGCAGGTGGCGGAGCTGCGGGCGCGAATCAGCGATTTGGCGCGCGACCTGCGGCCCGGATTCCTCGATCGCACTTCACCCGAGATGGCGTCAGCAGTCGAATGGCTGGGCCGCGAATGCGGCCTGGACGACTCCGGCGCGGAGCAGGCGGTGCAGTACGTGGTCGAAGGACGCGCGGTGCTAGGCGAAGTGCCCACGCAACAGACCATCATCGCCGAGCGCTTTTTCGACGAGGGCGGCGGGATGCAGCTCGTCATCCATGCGCCCTTCGGCGCTCGCGTCAACAAGGCCTGGGGACTGGCGCTGCGCAAGCGTTTCTGCCGGTCGTTCAATTTCGAGTTGCAGGCCGCAGCCACCGACAACGGGCTGAACATCGCGCTGGCTGAGCAGCACAGCTTCCCGCTCGCGGACGTTTTCCACTTCCTTCAGCCCGAAAGCATGCAGACGGTGCTCGAGCAGGCGGTGCTGACCGGGTCTCCCATCTTCGGGACGCGCTGGCGCTGGGATGCGGAGCGCGCCCTGGCACTGCTGCGCTTCGACCACGGCAAAAAAGTCCCGCCGCAGATTCAGCGCATACGCTCCGACGATCTGCTGGCTTCGGTCTTCCCCGATGTGGCGGCGTGCCAGGAGAACATCGCCGGCGACATACAGATCCCCGACCACCCGCTGGTGCGCGAGGTGATGAAAGACGTCCTCACCGAGGCTATGGATCTCGATGGCTTGAAGCAATTGCTGCGCGGCATCAGCTCTGGTGAGATTCGCTGCCTGGCTGTCGACACTCCGGTGCCGTCGGCGTTTTCGCACGAGATTCTGAACGCCAATCCTTACGCG
Organism: uncultured Acidobacteriota bacterium; assembly: GCA_963808725.1. Lineage (GTDB taxonomy): Bacteria > Acidobacteriota > Terriglobia > Terriglobales > Acidobacteriaceae > JAHFUA01. The sequence goes on from CAWEGO010000002.1 coordinate 769,249, forward strand.
TATCTCGACGACGCGCCCCTCGAAGAGCGCCGGGCACGTGCGGTGGAAATGCGGCGCACGCTGCCGGAATCGGTGCTCAATGAAGTGGGCGCGCTCGATCCCGAGGCCATCGCCGAAGTCCGGCAGGACGCCTGGCCGGAGGTGCGCGATGCCGACGAGCTGCACGACGTGCTGCAAACGTTGATAGCACTTCCGGAATCGCCCGCGTCACCGTGGTCTCTACACTTCGAACGGCTGGCAGCCGAACGCCGCGCCACCAGAGCAAAGCAGAACGGGGCCACCTACTGGGTCGCGGCGGACAAAGCGAAGAGCTTCCGCGCCATCTTTCCGCAGGCGCAGTTTGAAAGCGAACTGCCGGACATCGAAGCGGCGCCGCCGTCGGCCGAAGACGCACTGCTGGCCATGGTCCGCGGATGGATGCAGCATGTCGGCCCAACCACCGCCTCCGATCTCGGCAGCACGCTCGGACTGCCTGCTTCCGAGATCGACAAAGCCATGCTCCGCCTCGAAGCCAGCGGCGCAATCCTGCGCGGGCAGTTCGAGAAGAAGGACCCGGAGCAAACCGAATGGTGCGACCGGCGGCTCTTGGCGCGGATCCATCGCCTAACGCTGGGCCGGCTGCGCAAGCAGATCGAGCCGGTGACGGCGGCGCAGTTCATGCGCTGGCTGCTGCGCTGGCAGCACGTCGCACCGAGCAGCCAGGTGCTGGGCGAGCGCGGCACGCTCGAAGTCCTGCGGCAACTGCAAGGCTTCGAGATCCCGGCCAGCGCCTGGGAGCGGCACATCCTGGGACAGCGCGTGGCCAACTACGATCCCAAGTTTCTCGACCAGTTGTCGCTGACCGGCGCCGTCGGCTGGGGCAGGCTTTCGCCGCATCCGGCCACGCTTGAGGATGCGGGCGGCGGACGGCGGGTGGTGCCGACCAGCGTCGCTCCCATCACCTTCTTCGTGCGCGAGGAAGCCGACTGGATGACGCCGCGCCACGGCGAAGACGGCGAGCTGCGCGGATTGAGCCCGGGCGGACGCGAGGTGCTGCAATACCTGAAGACGCGCGGCGCATCGTTCTTCGCCGATATCGTTCGCGGAACCGGCAAATTGAAGTCCGAGGTCGAGACTGCACTGTGGGAATTGGTGGCCGGAGGACAGATCACGGCCGACGGCTTCGACAACCTGCGCGCGCTGATCGACCCCAAGCGGCGCAGCGGACACGGCTCCGGCCGCACGTCGCGCCCGCGGCACAGCTCGGGACGCTGGTCATTGCTCTACGCTGGCGAAGCCGCCGACCGCCAGCGCTCGGTCGAAGCCACTTGCTGGATGCTGCTCCACCGTTACGGTGTGGTCTTCCGCGATCTGCTGGCCCGCGAATCGGTGGTGCCCAAGTGGCGCGAGCTGCTGCTGGGGTTCCGGCGCCTGGAAGATCGCGGCGAGATCCGCGGCGGGCGCTTCATCAACGGCTTCATCGGAGAGCAGTTTGCGCTGCCGGTAGCGGTGGAGTCGCTGCGCGCGACCCGCAATCTTCCCCCAGCGAACGAAATGGTGACGGTGTCGGCGGCCGATCCCCTGAACCTGGTCGGGATTCTGGTGCCCGGCGAACGTATCGCGGCCATTTCAGGCAACTCCGTGAGCTACCGCGACGGAGTCCCCGTGGACCCGGCGGCGGGGCGCGCTGATCTGGCCAGCGGTGGCCGGGCTGCGGCCGTTTAGCCAGGCTCGGGTCGGCAGTGGCAATGTGCGTCAACTGACAAGAAACGTCGCTGCGACTGACAGATTCCGTCAACCCGCCGCTGGGGTGCTAAAGGGCGCCACCGGAGTGGTCTGCTAAGTAGCTCGGTGACAATAGTTTACGAGGGACGTTCCCCGCCCCAAGCTGGCCCCAAAACTGCCCTCCAAAGTCGTCACTTACTGTGTTTGTGAATCTCCGAGAGAGGCGCAAGCTTATGCGCAAACAGCACGGCTTTTCCCTGATCGAATTATTGATCGTGGTGGCGATCATCCTGGTGATCGCCGCGATCGCCATCCCCAGCCTGCTGCGATCGCGTATCGCCGCCAACGAGGCCTCGGCGGTGGGTTCGCTGCGCGCCATCAATAACGCGGAAGTGACCTACAACAGCACCTACAACAGCTACACCTGCGCCCTGACGGCGCTGGGGCCGCCCAACGGTGGCGGCACGCCGACCTCGGCCGGGGCCGGAATTATCGATGCCAACCTGGCCGCCGGCACCAAGAGCGGGTACTCGTTCACCCCCGGGACCTGCAATACCGATAGCACCGGGACGATCACCACCAGCTATCAGTGGATGGGAAACCCCAGTTCTCCGGGAACCAGCGGTACCCGGTTTTTCTGCACCGACGATACCTTCAACGTCAGAGTCGATCCCAACAGCGCGGCCAACTGCCTGACCATCGGCAGTCCGGTGGGCTAGACCACGAACCTCCAAATTTAATTGGCCGAATGCCCGGGTGTGCTCCAGGAATGGGGCACGCCCGGTTTGACTCTCGGGCCTGACTCGGAGCAGAATCATCGTTGCCGACCCGTGGGCCTGTGGCGCAGTTGGGAGCGCGCTTCCATGGCATGGAAGAGGTCGTCGGTTCGAACCCGACCAGGTCCACCAAATCTCTCAACAGGTTAGACGGGGCGAGTGCTCGTGGGCATGACGTTTGTGTCATGGTTTGTGTCATAACCCGCCGCTTTGCTGCTCAGGGCAAGGGCTTCGAGGGCCTTCCGCTTCGCTTCCATCCGCACGTGGCTGTACCGCTCTAACATGCGACGGCTGACGTGCCCGGCAATCGCCATGATGGTCGAGTCGGACGTGCCGTTCTCCGCGAGCTGGGTGATAGCACAATGCCGGAGATCATGGAACCTGAAGCCCGGCAACCCCGCTTTCTTTGTCAGTGTTCTCCAAGCCGACCGCCAGCTATTCACGTGCCGCGTCGGGTCGAAGCCCGTGACGTTGTAGTCGATTACCCTCTTCCCGCTGAAAGTGAACTTGGGAACGAACGCGGCGAAGACGTAATGGGACGGCTCGACTGAGCCGAACCCCTCTGCCCTCTGGCGCAGCCTTGCCAGAGCAGACGCGGCCACGTCAGTCAGAGGCACAACCCTCTCACCCGCAGCCGTCTTGGACTTGCGAATGGTCAGAGTGCGACCGAACAGATCCACGTCCGACCATTGCAGCCCCTTCAGCTCGCAGCCCCTTGCGGTCGTGTTCAGGCAGAGAATTGCCGCAAGGTAGGCTGTCTCCCATTCCGGGCGCATTACAGCCGTTTTGAGCAGCCGTTGCTTTTCTTCCTCGGTTATGGCCCTCCCGATGGTCGAAGGCTCTCGCAGCGGGCGTATTTCGTCGGCAACACGTGCCCAGAGTCTCGCCCGCTTCATGACTCGCCGCAAAATGCCCATTTCCGCGTTCAGCGTTGCCGGACCGACTCCCTGCTCTGCCCGCCGAGCCCGGTACTCGGTAATCCGCTTCGCGGTGAGGGATTTCAGCGGCTCTTGCTTGAAATAGGCTCGCAACTGCACGAGCAACTGTTTCTCTTTGGCTCGGCTGGCCGGAGCGAGTTCCAGTTTCCGAGCAGTCACATAGTCATCTGCCGCCTGCCCGAATGGTTGCCGGGCAAGCGTAGTCGAGGTCTGTGTCAGCTTGCCCTCCATCGCCTGCCCAATGAGTTCCTTTTCTTTGGCCTGGGCTTCCCTCCAGTCCTTCGTTCCAAGCGACTGCCGGAACCGCTGGCCGTTTATAACGAAGTGACAGTGCCAAGTCTTACCGCGTTTTTTTAGCGACATTTTTTCCGCCTTTCTTCTGATGCTTCGATAGTTGTGCTGCCCTCCATCGCGCTGCGCGGTGGGCCTCGCGATGCGCAATGGAGCAGTAGTTTTGGTCACGTCGTTCTTGAAAGAAAACATCGCCGCAATGTGGACAAATGCGGAGCCCCACGCCGCCGACCACACTGAGCAAAGCGCGAACGTAAAAGGCCGTCTTGATGTCGTCGCACCAGATCGCGGGCGTGAAGCGCTCTCCAGTCCACCACAGCACCAGTCGACACGAAGAAGTCAGCATCTCAGACACTTCGTAGGAAAGTAACCAGCGCGGGTCTGCCGCTGCACGGGGGCCAGGTCGTTTGCGCTCAAGAGTCTCGACCGCTTCTCGGGGGGGTTGGCCAGTAAACTTCGCGAGAGCGTTGGCAAATTCTTCGCCTAACTCAATCAGGTCGCTCGGTTCGGCCCGCTTGGCCTTGTACACCTCCTCAAATCCGTCTTTCGCTCTTTTGAGAGCGATAGTGTCAGAGGGGTTTTTGAGTGCCTGTATCAGTTCAACGACTGCCGTGAAATGCTGCACCTCGGCCACAGTCAAATGTTTGCGTGCATCCTTCAGCTCAGAATTCTTGAAGATCCGAACCGGACAAGGGGGGGATAGTTCCTGCTCAAAGGTGGAAAGGCCTTCTTGCTTTTCGGGCCTTGCGCGAACTAGAACAGGCAACCTGAATTCTTCTGTTACGGTATCGTACATACCACGTTGCATAAGCACTAGCGTAAGCCGTAGGATTAGGGTTGTCAAGAATTCTTTGGAGGAAAATCGGTGATGCTGAAAACTCAAGAACTAAGCGCAATCGAAGCCGCCCGCAGGCTCGGGGTCGGCCTGGATTATCTGTACTCGCTGCTTTGGACGGGTAAGCTGCAAGGCCGCAAGGTTGGCAAGCAGTGGCGCATTCCGGCGGAAGCTGTAGAGGCGCGACTCAAAACATCGAGGTGAAGTGATGGCAGACAACGTTCCTCAACTTCTCACGTTGCTCGCCGTCGCAAAGGCGCTGTGCGTCTCGCCCCACACAGTGAGGGCCTGGGTCCGCCAGGGTCGGCTCAAGCCAACCAGAATTTGCCGCCGGTTACTTTTCCATCCTGACGAGCTTGGGCGGTTTCTGTCGGAGGCGAAATGAGTGTCTCATCCGCGCCGCCGGGACAGATGCTCGCTCCGGGTGCGGAACTTTCGGGGCTGAGGCGCAAATGGGCCATCTACACACCCGGCGAATTGAGGCAACGCTGCACTGAGTTGAACAGCGGTACTTCCCTGATTGCAGGACTCATTCCTCAACGGAGTCTCAGCATCGTTGTAGGGGACTCGGCAATCGGCAAGAGTCCGCTGTTGTATCAGGCGGCGATCTGTGTCACCGCCGGGATTCCGTTTCTGGGCCGTCCGGTCTCGCAAGGCCGGGTGCTCTATCTCGATTTCGAGAACGGTTTGGGAGATGTGGACGACCTCGTGGCTCGCCTGTCACGGCATCTTGGGCTGGGGGACAAACCTGAGAACTTGCTGCTGTGGAACTATAACGATGCACCGCCCAGATGGGAGCCCACGCAGCTCGCCTGCATGATCCGAGAAGCACAGCCGGTGTGGACCATCGTTGACTCCCTGGGCGCGTATGCTCCCGAGATCGAGGAGAAGTCCAGCAATGTAACGCGGGTTCATCTAGAGTTCCGCAAGATCATTCGTGAGTGCGGAACATCAATCACGGAAGTGCATCACATTCGGAAGCCTTCCAGCAAGCTAGACGAAGCACCGCCTCCATTGGAAGAAGATCCGCACCGATGGTTCCTGCAAGCACGCGGGTCGCGCGCCTTGGTCAATGGCAGTGATATGCGCATCGGCATGGACCGGCCCAGCAGGGCCAGCGGCAATAGCGAAGTCGCGTTGGTCATCGGCGGTTTTGGCAGAGTTCGTGGAAACATCCCCACAACGTTTGTCGCGCGAGTGCTCGACGAAGACGACGAACCTCTGGGCTACGACAAGCTGGCCGGGGTCCGCTTGTTGTTCAACTCCGAGCAGGAAGAGGCGTACCGGAAGCTCCTACCTGAATCTAGGTTCAAGGATGCCCAGAAGGTCTACGGTCGCGGTGCTCAGGCTACCACTGACTTTCTAAAGAAATGCATTGGCGTGGGCATCATGAGGAAAGACGGCTCGGTGTATCGAAAGGTGGAAGTAGCGGAGCAGGCGGAGTGAGGACCGAGCCATGTTTGTTTTCAATGGCCAAGCACTCCGCCCCAGGAACGGAGCAGGCCGGAGCGCACCGGAGTGAACAAAATTCACTCCGCCATGCTCCGCCGCACTCCGTTGGCTCGACGGAGGGGAAGGTAGCTGAAAAACGAGAGGTTTCCGCTCGCACTCTGGTCACTCCGCCGGGTGTATTGGCAGCGCAGTCTCTCAGACATGGGCAGCCCGGCAAACGGGGCAGCAAGTACCCGTGCAGAAGGAATTGCCTGCCCTCCCAAGCCCGGTATGGAGTTGGAGAGTTGCGCGGGGTGCAAGGTGGAACCCCGCGAGATGGCACCTTGATCCCGATGCTAAAATGCAGCATATGACAAGCTGGATTGAAGACAGTGCTGAACAGGTGAAGCGACAACACGACACCACTCAGAAAGAGCGCGAGTGGCAGCTTCATGCGTCCCGAGTGATCCGCTCTCGTAGCGGAGAAGTCGTTGAAGAACTTGAGAAAGTGGTTCGCGCTGACGTGGATAGATGGAACGCCGAATTCAAAAGCGACCCGTCGAAACAGGTAGGTGATGTTTCTAAGATTCTGAACGGCTTCAGGGTGCGTAGAACTTATTACCCAGCTTTTACGCTTGAAGTTTGCTTCGACCCAGAGTCGAACACGATCCGTTACCAATCCGCTGAACGCCGAAGTATGGACTCCGATCCTCAGCAACGTCGCGGTGTATTTCGCCTTAGTCTGTCTGCGGACGGGAACATCTATCTCATCCACTCGGACCAGCCTCTATCGTTCGAGGAAGCCTCCAAGCTTCTGCTGGAATCACGTTTGAATGTCCCCCTTCACACGTAACTGTTCCGTGTGGGGGGCGATGCGCTGTAGGGAGACACCCGTGAACCGTACTCGCTCACAACGCGCGTTTCCAGATGTCTCGCTGGCAGTGTAGGTGCCCGCTCCGAAGAGAATCGCCCATTCGAGGGGCTCGCCGTCGGGCCGCGCTCCCCTGCGTGCGCTGAAAGAGCAACATCGTGGTGGGGAGCGAACCACCCTGGCGTTTGCAGGCGACGCAAGTGAAACTCGTCGAGCGAACGACAACCCGGCGACCGCTGCTTTAGGGCAGCGTCGCTTTTGTAGTGGCGGCAGTGCTCTCTCGTCCCCAGGCATCCATGCTGGTTACCCTGTAGTAGTACGTGTGTCCGGATTGCACCGTTTTATCGACGTATTTCAATGCGCTAACTTCCTCAGCAATCAAACCGTAAGGGCCGTTTTCCTCATCGCTGCGGTAGATATTGTAACCAACGACTTTTGTTCCTCCCCTCCGAGGTGCATTCCATCTCAGCGTTACGCTGAGTTTCTTCTGCGCCGTCCCAATGTTGGGAATCGCGGCCGCTTTTGGCAGGAGCGGCGGGGCTTGCCCGGCCCCTGATTGGACCACATCCAAGGACCGAGCATCATGGAGCTGTGTTAACAATCGCTGAACCTCTGCAACGGAGGCGGCAAAGTTCAAATTCTGTCCCTGTTGCAGGCTGACACCCCAAGTAATCACGCCGATGACAACACCCGAGCTGTTCATGAGCGGACCTCCGCTGTTGCCGTGCGACACAGGCGCTGTGGTCTGAATCCATTGGTGGCCGTTTTCCTCACGAATAGCACTGACGATGCCGTCGGACACTGTGTTTTGCAATCCGAGCGGGCTACCGATAGCTACTACGTGCTCACCAACTTGGGTTTGGTGGGCATCTCCAAGAAAGAGAAAGGGCAATCCTTTTCCCGAAACTTTCAAAACTGCCAAGTCCCGCTCAGCGTCCTCGGCCAGAACACCGTCGACCGGGAAAAAAGCCCCGTTTGAGAGTTGAATGACAGCGCTGTGCGCTCCCTTGATCACATGGTAATTCGTCACTACCCGACCGTCTTCGGACACAAGAAAACCACTGCCCAGAGCCATCTCCTTCCCCAAGGAATCGGACGTTACGATTTGCACGACCGCGTCGGAGCTGCGCTTCACGATGTCAACTACGCTCAGCTCTTTTTGGGCAAAGGCAGTCGCAGCCAATAACACGAGAGTTGCTGAAACGAACGCTCTCATGGTTCGCCTTCGTCACACGAAAACGTGAGGGTTACGATCAGTGCCAAGGATCAGGACGCTAACATCAGGGGCCGACTCGATTCAAGCGAGGCGCTGCAAGGCTAGGACCGTGGCAGACGATTTGTCAGTGATGGTCGTCACGGGGCTGGCGAGCGTGTCGTGGGGAGGTAAATACGCTCATGCGTGTGTTCCGCTAGCTCGCTCCTACCACCGAGGCAGATGATACACGCCGGGCTTGGGTGTCAGACCCAGCCGCTCCTGCTTGCGCCATTTGCGCTCTGCCGCGCTGAACCAGGCGGCCTTGTGTGCCGGGTGGTCCGGCCCGATTCGGCCCTCCTGTCGGTAGCGTCTCTGCACCGCATAGCCGCCCTGCTTCGCCATCATCGAGCGGCCCCAGGCGCTGCGCTCTTGATCGGACATCAGCGCCAGCCGCTTCGCCTGCCCCACGAGGATCGCAAAGCGCCAGAGGGGACAGTGAGGGTGCCGCTTCAAAAAGCGGGAGAGCCACGCGTGGGCTCGCTGCCGCACGCCCCAGGGCAAGTCCTGAAAGTAGCCACGCAGGTTGCGCCCGCGATACTTGCGGAGTCCTTCGATTCTCATGGCGTGTGCATCGCCCCCTTACAGCATTACAATTTGGTCCCCAGGTCGGCAGCGGAGGTGGCGTGTGGCGCGGTTTTCTGATTGCCCTGCACTGATATGCAAGAATTGTTCTCGGCCCATTCCGCTCCCGCCTGCCATCCATCCCTGTATGCCTCAAGGTCAAGGATCGTGGCCCAAGGATTGCGCTGCCCGAAACTTCTCATGTCCGATATGCATGCATGTGTACGGGTATTCGGCTCAGGATGTCCAGTTGGTCCCGTCTGAGAGAGTGCCCCAACAAAAATCCAAAAAGCTCCGTAACGTCGTTTGTATCGAAGTACCATGCGGTGCAGAAGGTTGTGTGTCTCTAGTACGAATCCGCACACTAATGGCATTCGACGCAGACCCGCGCCTAGAAGCCCCGGAAGTCCTCTCACAATCGACGGCGCATGACATTCGGTGCGACACAGGACACATTTTGAGCGGGAGGAGCCTACGCCCTGGAAGCCAGTACGATGCTTATTTTGACGAGCGTTGGGATTCGGCGGGAATTTGATTTCGGAATCTTGCATTCGGCACACCCCAACTGTTAACTTGAGATCAGCCAAACACAAGGTTCAACGGAGCCCCGATGCCAGTCGGGGCTTTTCTCTTCCTGATTACATCACACGAGTCAACTGCTTGAGAGCCGCCCAGGTTCGGAGTCCCCGCTCTCTAAGCCGCTTCAATTGATTCCGGAGTCTCAGGTTTGTGAAGGCCAGGCGCGCACCCTCGACGGTCCGCCCTTGTGCAGAGGAGGGGGCTTGGCCTCGCATGATAGGGGTCCCCGCGAGGGGGCTCGGCAACACAAGCGAGTGCCGCTGCCACTTTTGTGTCGTGCTTTGTGTCGTAACCGTCCCATCCCTGCCGGAATCGGGCCATGTCGGAGAGTGTCACTCAGCAACAAGCAAGAGGCAGCGAACACGCGTTCAACACGTATAAACACTGCCTCTCCGTATCATTCGCACTTGCCTCTGTGTCACATCGTCCGAGATTGAGATGAGAAATGGCATGGAAGAGGTCGTCGGTTCGAACCCGACCAGGTCCACCAATCCTTTCGCATGCCTGCCGTCTACATTCTGCAAAGTGAGAGCACTCGAAGGTTTTACATTGGCTGCGCCGCGCAGGTGCTCGCACGCTATGCGGAGCACCAACGCGGGCAGACGACTTCAACGCGAGGCCGCGGGCCCTGGATTCTGGTCTATCAGGAGCAATTCGACACCTTGGCTGGCGCGCGGCGTCGCGAGCGACAATTAAAGAGCTGGAAGTCACATCGTTCAATCCAGGAGTTGATACAGGCTTCGCACCCGTCACGCTGAGCGCGCCCCGGCTTGCCGGGGAGGTCGTCGGTTCGAACCCGACCAGGTCCACCAATTTTCCTAGATTTCCTCGCTGCGCTCGGGATTTCGGCTACGGTCTCCCGCTCGCCGCTTTCGCGTCTCGCTCCGCCCGCGAAACGCCTCAAGTTGGGAGCGCGCTTCCATGGCATGGAAGAGTGCGGATGACTTGTTTGGTGGGCCTCGGGGCGGCCATGCGAGCAGCCGCGATGGTCGCGGCTGCTTTGCATTATGAGAGGATGATGGAAGATTGACGGCGTTGTTCGGGACGGCGGAGAATCGAAGTAATGGCGGGCGAGAAAGTTGGAAGAAACGATCCCTGTCCGTGCGGAAGCGGTAAAAAACACAAGAAGTGCTGCGGTTCACCCACACGACAGAACACCCGAGTGGCTCCCCAAGGCAGACTGAGCACACAGGTCCCGGCAATGGGCGTGCCGGGCGAGGCCCAAGGGATTGTGGCGTGTAATCACTTCCGGAACGAAGCAGATCCCCGAAATACTGGTGGGCCGACAGGACTGCCGGGCCTGTACAAGGTGACTTTTCTGTTTGAACGGCCGAACTATCGACAGACCAAGGAATACGAATTTCCGTTCGTCGGCCCGTTGCGAGGAGACTCGCACCTGGCAATAACAAAGCCCGCGTTCACTCCGCCGGGAGACCCGGATGCAGACCAAATCAAGATTTACGCGAGAACCCCACACGGAGCATTGGAGTTCACAGGATTTGCAAACGAAAGAGGTTTCTTAGGAAAAGTTGTGTCCGAACCGTTTCAGGCGACCGACCGGTTCGATGCCGAGCGCAAGGGTTCCGACGCGCTAGTCCCAGCATTGAGCAATTGGTCGGTTCATCTCGACATCCCGCTTGAAGTCCAAATAATAGAGACAACGGAGTTGAGGACGGAAAATGTTGGCATCAGAATAGTGCAGCCTTTCTTGGAGGCACCTTTCTCCGTGGAAGGAACTCCGCCGCCGCATGATTCAGAATTTGCCCACTACGCCAGCATGTATCGTGAGGCCCTCAACAGCAACAGCCCCGTTTACAGGTTTCTGTGTCTTTTCAAGATCATCGAAGGGATTAGAACCCGCCGTGCGCGTCTTGGGAAGGAAGCGGGCGGTGACCGCGAGAGGTGTGTTCGCCCGATGGAAGTTATTCCGAACGATGACGCAAGCGCGAAAGCATGGCTGAACGCAATTTTCCCAATACACCACGAGTGGGATGACTTGACTCTCAGCCAGATGTTTCCAGTTGAAAGCAAGGGCAAGCGACTAATGCATCTTGTCGTCACCGAATTGACGAACCTTCGAGATCAAATAGCGCACAGCATCATGCGCTCGGGGGAATTGTCGCTCTCTGCTGACGACCTCGTACAAATTCAGCGTGTGAACAAGTGGCTGCCGCTGACTCGCTGCATAGCGCGTCGGATGCTGAAGAATGATTTTCCGACACAGTTCCTATCCTATCTGAAGGACGACGGGGCCTACCGTGGTGGGACTTAGCGCTGCGGGATGCCTCACGCTCGGCCCGCTCTGCGCTGGCGCGTCGCCAGCCTGCGAAACGGCTCCTTATCACTTCAGCTGCTTGCCGTCATTGAAGGATTGCTGAGTAGCTTCGGCCGGCGGAGCCCCTTTTTGATAACCCCAATAGGTGTCCTCCTCCTGCTGGTTGTGGCTGAAGAGGCCCAGCACCTTGGCATGGGCTTGCATGGCAAAGTGCCTGGGAAGCCAAACCCCGTCGGAGACCGGCATCTTCTCCAACTCGAACCGTGTGCCGGGCTCCACGCGAGCCAGAAAGCCTTCAATGGAGACCGGATGTACAACTTGGGCTTCTACCTTGACCCACTGGTACGTCTGCTTGTCGATCCACAGCTTCCCCTCCATGCCGGTGAGCACTCGGGTTTCCCGATTCGGCGGCACGTAGCCAGGGCGCGGCGTCGCCTTCAGCACGTACACCTCGTTGGTACCGAGCTTTTGTTCGCCCTCGAGGGTGAAATTGAAAGCCTTGGTGAGCTGCTCCATCATGAGGTGATTGCGTTTGCGATCTTTTTCGTGCTGGGCGATGCGCGCCGCCCGTTGCCGCGGCGACTCGCTCTTGCGCTGCGCTATGGCTTGCTGCAGCTTGTGCTCTTCCTTCGCCTGCTCCTCCTTGGAGATCGGCTTATCGTTGATGGCCACCAAACGGTAGTAGGGAGAGCCCTCGATCATCATCACTTGATTGGTTCTGGTGACCCCATTCTGTGCATCGCGCTCGAAATAGCTATATTCGGGATCGGCCTTCCAGTCTCGATTATTGGCTTCCACCGAGCGCTGGATGATGGTCTCCACCTGCGATTGGGCAAAGGCCGTCCCACCGGCAGAGAGCGTACACAGCAGGATTATCAGCGCCCCCAAGCTGCGGGGAGCATGGGCTGCATATCTATCCTTCACGATAGAATTTGATGCGATGTCGTGGCGCTGCGTCCGGGATTCTCCGGCTGTGAACCCAATCGCACCATCGTCTAGGGCACGCGGAGCTGCACCAATTCCTTGTTCCCCGCCCCTGGCTTCCGCCAGCGCGCCGGTTGGATGGAACGGCGGGCGCGCGCGACCGCGGCGCCGATGGTAACCGAAGCCGTCATCAGATGCGCGACCTTCAGTGGTCCGAGCAGCGTGGTAGCGCGCAGGGAATGGAAGCCCACGCTGGCGGCGCATCCGCACTGGCTGCAGTCGGGCTCGCCGCCCAGGATGCAGGGCTCTACCCGGGTGTTCAAATCCGCCGAGTAGTTCACTGACATTTTGGCGAAAATGCATTCGTCAGGTTTCTCCGGAGGCCGGGCAAAAGCGCCCGCCATGGCCGGCGTCATCAGCAGCTTGGGAAACGCGCGCTGCCAGCCGGGCATGCGCGCGAACAGGGCCGCGCGGTCCTGCGCCGTCAGCATCTCGCAAGTCTGCTCGCCCACCTGGGGCGTGTAGGTGCTCACCCAGATATGGTTGACCTCCGGGCGGGCGCTCCAGAATGCGAAGTACTCCTCCAGGTATCCGGCGCTGTGCACCATGGGCCGGGTGACGGTGAGGTGGATGTTGACCTCCCGTCCGGCAATGTTTTTGAGGATGCGCTCGTAGGTGGCCGGCTTGCGCCGGATGTCGTGGTGCTCGGGAAGTCCATCCACCGAAACCGTGACCCGGAGCCGCGGGATTTCCATCCAGGCCGCGGGAATGGGCGCCACGGCACTGGTCACCACCAGCGTGAAGACATCGAGTTGGCTGAGTTGCGGCAGAATCTGGTCGAGTTCTTTGCGGCGTACCAGCGGCTCGCCGCCCACCAGCGACACGTGCATGGGCCGGTGCCGCTTCGCCGGATCCCACCACCCGCCGTACCAGTTCTTCCCCGCGAAAATCGCTGAGGTCGCGCAAGTTGGCCGCGCCGCCCAGGTGCTGCTCGTTGTAGGCATAGCATCCCGGGCAGCTCAGCGGACATTCCTTGGTGATCTCGATGGAAAGCATGGGCGCGCTTCCTGCCAGGATGCGGCCCCAGGCCGCCAGCACCTCTCGCGGCCTCAAGTTCCTCGACGGTGCGGTTGTCGCAGCGGTCATAATTCCTCTCCTAAATGGTTGGGCCAGGGTGGGGTTGCTGAAGATGCTGGAAGTGTAGCAGACCCTGCCGTTCTGTCACCGGCAAAGAACAAATCTGTTGGATGCTCTGGCCGCAATAGCGGTTGCGCTGATCCAAGTTCGCGTTTTTCCACCGCTCCGGGGTTGGACGAGAAGGCTCCGCATGATTTACAAAGGAGTAACCAAAACGGCTGCTCGACCATCAAACTCTCGCGAGCAGGCCAGAGCCACTTCGTCAGGAAGCGAGTAAGAATGAAGAGCAGTTGGTATTTTTGCGTCCTGACGATGGGCACACTGGTTTTGCCGATGGCAGCGCAGGTAGGAGCACCGGCCAGCGCGAGCGGCGCATCGGCGCGGCCCGTGACTTCCTCGGCCGCACCGGTGGCGGGTCCCGACAACGTATCGCCTTTGCTGGCGCAGGTCCAGTCCACGGCCCGGACCACCACCGCCAACGTCAGCCTTCTGAGTATCCGCAGGTGGAAGGTCGCCAACGACACCAAGCGCGACGCGGAGACCAAGGCGGAGTCCATCCAGCGCAATCTCACGATGGCGATGCCGGCCATTGTGTCGCAGGTGCAGGCCTCGCCCAACGACTTCGCCGCCAATTTCAAGCTGTACCGCAACCTGGATGTGCTCTACGACGTGCTGGCGTCGCTGGCGGAGTCGGCCGGCGCTTTCGGATCCAGGGACGAGTTCGACCCGCTGGCGGCAGACCTGGATCGAATCGACCAGGCGCGCCGTGCCCTGGGTGAGCGCCTCGAGGCGCTGGCCAGCACCAAGGACGCCGAGATCGCGCGGCTTCAGAGCCAGATCAAAACGGTGCGGACTGCCGCCGCCACCAAGCCCAAGAAAATCATCGTGGACGAGGATGACAAGAAGCCGGTGAAAAAGACCGTCAAGAAAAGGCCGACTCCTGCCGCCGTCACCCCGGCCTCCCAGCCCAGCAATCCGCAGTAGGCACTGGCAACGTTGCCCGACCCTGACTTTAGTATCCCCCGCCGGGAACCTCCGAGCGCCCCTCGGAGTCTATTGTTTTGAGGCAGTTCGGCCCTGGTGGTTACGCCGCAGAGGTGGTGAGCAGTTGTTCGCGCGAAGCTATCCCGCTAGAATAGAAGAGCCAGCAATGATGCTGGCTGTGGGAGTAGCAACGTTGGGCGATCTGGCGAGCGCATTTCCGGTCCGGGGCGAAGAAGCCTCGATCCTGACCGAACTGAAGAGCGGTTCGGAGGAAGCCTATGCCTGGCTGATCGACCGGTTTCACCAGCCCGTGTATGGCCTGGTGTACCGCATGCTGAATGATCCCGCGGATGCTGCTGACACCACCCAGGAAGTCTTCCTGAAAGTATTCCGCGGCATGCGGCGGTTCCAGGGCGAAGCCAGCCTGAAGACCTGGATCTATCGCATCGCCATCCACGAGGCTTCTAACCACCGCCGCTGGTGGTTTCGCCACAAAGGCCGGGAAACTTCGATGGAGCAGGAGGCCACGCGGGCGTCCGCCATCCGGGAAACTCTGGTCGATCCCGGGCGCAGCCCCTTCGACAATGCGGCGCGAGAGGAAGTCCGCGCCAAGGTGGAAGCCGAACTCCGGCTGGTGCACGAGCCGTACCGCACCACGGTGATTCTGCGCGACATCGAGGGGCTCTCCTACGAAGAGATTGCGGAGATTCTGGAAGTATCGCTGGGCACGGTGAAGTCGCGGCTGATGCGCGGCCGCGAAGCGCTGAAGAAGCGGCTCGCTGCCTATGCCCAGGAAGTCGGCCCGGAGCTGGGATTGTTGCGGGGCCCGAGCGAGGTCAATGGAGACTAACAGGACCATGAGCTGCCATCGAGCGCGCTCTCTGTTCTCGTCGTACCTGGACGGCGCCGTGCCCGGCCGCGAGATGCAGGCCATCGCACAGCACCTGGGAGAGTGTGTCGCCTGCCGTTCAGAATACGCGGCGTGGCGGCGCGCGCAGCGGCTGGTCTCCTCGCTGGGAGCGAAGCCGGCGCCGCCGGAACTGGCTCTGCGCTTGCGGGTGGCGATCTCGCAGGCCGCGGCGCAACGCGCCCAGCACCGCTTCCAGGGCTGGCTGGTGCGGATCGAAAATCTTGCGGGCGCCTTCATGCTGCCCGCTACCGCCGGGCTGATCAGCGCGGTCATCTTTTTCGGGGTCCTGATCGGATTTATGGCGATGCCGGTGCAGCTTTCGGCGTCGCGGGATGACGTGCCTACGCTGCTCTACACGCCGCCGCGGCTGCAGGCGCTGCCTTCGAACCTCGGGCTGGAAGCGGAGCCTTCAGGTAACTCGGAACCGCTGGTGGTGGAAACCACAGTGGACGCCAACGGCCGGGTGCAGGACTATCGCATCATCTCCGGCCCCGCGGATGCCCGCGGGCTGGAGCCGCAACTGAACAACATCATGATCTTTACCACCTTCCAGCCGGCCACCACGTTTGGGGTTCCGACCAGCGGGCGGGTGGTGCTCTCCTTCGCCAAAATCAACGTTGGCGGCTAACCCCGCGCTGTGCTCATGGATGCTTCAGAAATCTCAAGTAGAACGCTGTGAACACCAAGACGATTCCTATATTCACCATCAGCCGTTCCCAGAACCGGTACCTGAAGAAAAGGAAATCCACACCGACCACGACGGCTACCAACAGCACTATATAAAGTACGACCGTTGCCTGTCTCGCCATTTCAGCCACCAGTCCGAATCGGAATTTCCTTTTGGTTCTCGGCCGACCGAAAGTATATGCCTTTTAACGGGCACGCAAGCCCGCGGCCCGCGCCAATTTCGCTTGCCGCTGGTCAAAGGTCCAGAACTGTTCCGCGTGCAGCTCCAGGGCAGAAGTCACGTGCAGCGAATCCAGAGTGCGGACTCCCAACCGGGCCGCGTATTGATGAGCCAATTGCGCGCAAGCCTCGAAGGCTCGCTCGGGGACGGCGACTTCCCTCCATAATCCCCGCTTACGGTCGTCATGGAATAGCTGAATGAAGCGATCGGCGTCACGGCGTGAGGCCACCCTACGGAATACGTGCTGCTCAACGGCATGCGCCCACTCGGCCAAGTGCAAGGGCGTCATCCACAGAACAGGACGCGAAGCCAGCCGGCGCTCGGCTTCGGGCGTGTGCTGGTCGGGAATATACATCGAAACAAGGAAAGAGCTATCCGCGTAGATGCTCAATAGCGTCCGCGCTCCTCAATCAGCAGATCAGCTCCAGGAAAGACGCGGTCACCAAAAATTTCCTTGCGGCGGGCGGCGAAATCCGGCCACTTCTTGCGAGACGGGGCCGAGCCGTCCGGGACAATGCTCGCGATGAGCTTTTCCCGCTCGCGGAGTTCCACGGTTTTACCGGCGCGTAGCCAGGCTTTCAGCCGCTTGGTGTCCCGAAGCTGGCGGAGGTTGATGCTGGGCATACGGGCAATGTGTCACAATTTGTGTCACATTGTCAAGGCTCGCAGCGGGCGCGTGGCTCTGGTGATCGGCCTGCCCTTAGGCTGCAGTTTCGGCGTTGGCGCCGGTTGAACAGTCGTGTTTCTGGAACTCCTCCTGCGCAACGCGATTGAAGGCCAGCGCGGCGACGGTGCTGTCCAGGCGCGGAACAATGATGCCCCATTGGCAATCGGAGCAGCACCAGCCGGTGAACTCGTCATCTTCAATCCAAATCATGCGTCGATCCATCAACGTTCTCCTCGTGATCTCGTGGTGACACTGCTCTGGCTCAGGCCCGCTTGCGCAGCCTGGGAGCGTCGCTTTGGTCCAGCACTTCCCGCACCTTCAAGCCCAGTTCTTCCGGCGTAAACGGTTTCTCCAGGAACGGCAGGGCGATTTCGTTCCCGCCCTGTTGCGCGGCGATCTCCGCCGCGTATCCGGAGGTCAATAAGACCGCGATATGAGGATAAAAGCTGCCGGACCTGGCGGGCGAGCTGCCGGCCATTGCATCCGGGCATGACCACATCGGTGAGCAAAATGTCGATGTCGCCGGAACGTTCTTTGGCGAGAGCCAAGGCCTGGGACCCGTCCCCCGCCTCCAGAACGGTGTACCCGAATTGGGTGAGAATCTGCACGGTGAGCCAGCGCAGCGAACTATCGTCCTCTACGATCAGAACGGTTTCCGAGCCTCGGTCAGCCTTGCGCCTGGGAGAAAGAGTGGCTGGCTTCGCCGAGGCCTGCTCCAGCCGCGGAAGGTAAATTTCGAAGGTGGCGCCGTGACCGGGTTCGCTGAAGACGAGGATCCCGCCTCCACTGCGTTTGACGGTGCCGTAGACGGTAGACAACCCGAGCCCCGTCCCCTGGCCCACCGGCTTGGTGGTGAAGAAAGGTTCGAAGATATGCGCCGCGGTTTGCTTGTCGAGCCCGATGCCGGTGTCGGAGACCCGCAGCCGCACATGCGGACCGGGCGCCATGTCGGGGTTCTCGGCGGCAAAGACAGGGTCGATCTCAACATTGCTGGTTTCGATCAGCAGAGTCCCGCCCTCCGGCATGGCGTCGCGGGCATTCAACGCCAGGTTGATAATTACCTGCTCCATTTCGCCGGAGTCGGCCTTGACCACGCCCAAGTAAGGATCCAGCGTGGTGAATAGGCGGATGTCTTCGCCGATCAGTCCACGCAGCATTTTTTCGATGTCGGCCACCACCTCGTTCAGGCTGAGCATGGTGGGCTGCAGGATCTGTTGGCGGCTGAAGGCCAGCAATTGGCGCGTGACCGAAGCGGCGCGCTGTCCCGCCTTATGGATCTGTTCCGCATAGTGGCGCAGTTGAGGATTGTCCTTCGCCTGGTCGATCACCAGGCTGCTGTAGCCGAGGATGGCAGTCGCCGAATTGTTGAACTCGTGGGCCACACCCCCGGCCAGGCGGCCGACCGCCTCCAATTTTTGCGCGTGCCGCAGCCGGTGTTCCAGTTCCCGCCTTTCCGTCACGTCGCGGGTAATCCGGGAGAAGCCCCGCAAATTCCCTCTCTCATCCCGCAGCGCGGTGGTCACGGTGCTCGCCCAAAAACGCTGGCCATCCTTCCGCGCGCGCCAGTTCTCTTCCTCGAAGCGTCCGGTAGCGGCGGCCTGCTCCAGAGCATACTGCGGTGTCTCGGCATGCTGGTCCTCGGGAGGATGAAAACGGCTGAGACTGCTGCCGATGGCTTCCTCGGCGGTGAATCCGTAGATGCGCTCCGCTCCCGCGTTCCAGCTCACCACCAAACCCTCGAGGTTGAGCATGAAGATGGCGTAGTCATTAACGCCTTCCACCAGCAAGCGGAAGCGCTCTTCACTTTGCCGCAGCTCGTTCTCGGTCTGCTCGTGCATGCCGATCCGCGTGAGCAATGCGGTGGTGAGCTTCTCCAGTTCGGCGGTGCGCTCGAGCACACGCTGGTCCAGTTCGGCATAGGCGCGGCGCAGGTCCTGCTCGGCGTGCTTGCGCTCGGAAACGTCGCGGATCGAGCTCGTGACCAGAGTGCCGCCCTCGCTGGCGATCGGGTTGAGGCTGATTTCCACCGGGAACTCGCTGCCGTCGCGGCGCAAGCCGTAGAGGTCCAGCCCCGCCACCATGGGACGCAGCCGAGGCGCGGCAAAGAAGTGGCCGCGGTGCTGGGCGTGGGCATGGCGAAAACGCGGCGGCATGAGCATCTCCACCGGCTGGCCCACGAGTTCTTCCCAACTGTAGCCGAACAGCTTTTCGGTCTGCGAATTGGCCAGCAGGATGTTGCCGCATTCGTCGACGATCAGCATCGCATCCGGCGCCGATTCCAACAGGGCGCTGAACAATTGCTGCGCATCGGCGGAGCTGTGCAGCGCTTTCAAGAGACCGTGCTGCTGGAACCGGGGGCTATCGGACATTTCCGCCTCGCATGCGGACTCGGCTGATGGCATACGTTTTCGGGGCATCCCAAAGTGTGTCGCAGCGGTTCGCCATTGCTATTGCTGCGCGGCCAAGGCCCTGGCTAGCCATTGCGATGGCAACTGCTTTCGCGCCAAGTGCTTCCCCATCACCGTTAGCCCAAATCTTGAGGGACATCGGGCGCTGCGGCAAGTGGCGAGCGTGGTTACGAGGTTACGGAAGGCCATGGCCGCCAGTACAATGTCCACGCCGATAGTTTGCCCGTGGGGGTGTCGTTGCTCGCCGGATGGCTGGCGGGGTGCGTTTGACCCTGCTCTGTACTAGCTCGTAAACTTGCTATTCAGCCGGTTCCCGCAGGCCTGAAGGCCTGCGCTTCCTTTCCAGGAGGGGCAGTCTGCGGTTTGTCTCCCGGTCATTGCGAATAGCTTCGCTCTGCGCGACGCTGGCCGTGTGTGCGGCGGCGCAACAGACCCCCAAGGTCACGCTGGAGAGCAGCGAGACCCTGTTCAGCGTGATGGCGGCTTTGAACGCCTGCGGTTACAACCAGGAATTGAATGCGTCGTATCCGGTACGCGCGAAGATCCGGGCAGAACTGGCGCGGGCAGCGGAAGCCTCGCCGGAGGCCGCCAACGCTCGCGACCAGCTCTGCCAGTTCTACCGCGACCATCGCCAAGCCGATGCCGGCCTTGATCTGGCGCAATACGTGTCGCTGGCGCTGAATCTGGGCGCTCCGCCGAAGTTCCCCACCCTGATCAGCGACGCCGACCTGCCCCCGGACGCTGCCTACGTCCGCGGCCTGGTGCCGCTGCTCCAAACCTACTACCAGCAGGTGAAGTTGCACGCCATCTGGCAGGCCCACCAGGCGGAATACGAACAACTGGGAGAGCAGTTCCACGATCCGGTGGCAAAGATGATCCTGGCCACCGAAGTTTATTTAAAGCTGCCCATGGCTACCTACGTAGGGCGAAAATTCAGCATTCTTCTCGAGCCGCTGGCGGGGCCGGGACAGGTGAATGCGCGCAATTACGGTTCCGACTACTTCATCGTAGTAGCGCCGGAGAACGGGACGCTGCGCATGGGCGAGATCCGCCACGCCTATCTGCATTACGTGCTCGATCCCTTCGCGCTGAAGCGAGCCGGCGCCATGAAGCGTCTGGAACCGCTGCTGGCGGCGGTGCAGCCGGCACCGATGGACGACAGCTACAAGCGGGATGTCTCGCTGCTGGTGACCGAATCGCTGATCCGGTCCATCGAAGCGCGCACTCTGCGGGACGGCAAGGCGCCGGAGGCGCAGCGGCGCCAGTACGTTCAGGCTTCGGTGGAGGAAGGCTTCATCCTCACCCAGCATTTCTACGAGCAGTTGGTGGCCTTCGAGAAAACGTCGGACAGCCTGCGCAATGTTTACGGGGACTTCCTGATCACCATCGATGTGGATCGGGAAAAGAAGCGCGCACGAACGGTGAGCTTCCGCCGCCAGGCCGCTCCGGAAGTGGTCCACACCGGGAAAGCCAAACCCGCCGATCCCCTGGAAGTGGCGGAAGAGCGTCTAATCTCAGGGGACCTGAGCGGGGCGCGGCAACTGGCCGGGGACGCGCTGGCCAATCCCCAGCAAGACCAGGCGCGGGCGCTGTTCATTTTAGCCCGGGCGGCGACGCTCGGCCGTGATCTGCCGGGCGCGCGCACTTACTTCGAACGCACCCTGGAGGTCGCCCGCGAACCCAGGATGGTCGCCTGGTCGCATATCTACCTGGCCAGGATCCTGGATACTCGAGGAGAACCGGGAGGAGGCCCTGAAGCACTATCATGCAGCGCTGGCCGCGGGAGACGGCAAGCCGGACACAAAAGCGGCAGCGGAGCGGGGATTGCAGCAGCCCTACGAACCGCCGGCGGCGGCGCGACCTGCCAGCAGCCAGCCGCCGGAGGGCCAGAAGGAAGAATAATCGTGCGGGGGAAAACAGCCATGGCACCAGCAAGATTCCTGATCCCGGCGCTACTCGTAGCGGCCGCAATGGCGGTGGCGCAAACTTCAAATCCACCCGCCAGTACCCAAGGCTCCAAGCCAGCGGCAAGCGCGCAGAACGCGCAGCCGCCGCAGGCCAGCCTCACCAATCCCAGGGGCAAGCCCCTGCCCAGCGCTAAAACCAAGCCGGAGTATGACGCCTACTTGGCCGCGGCCAACGCCTCCGACGCAGCGACTGCGGAAAAGCTGGCGCGCGAATTCGAGGCGCAGTTCCCTAAGAGCGAACTGCTGACGATCCTGTACCAGCAGGTGATGGTCAAATACCAGAAGGCGGACAACAGCGATAAGACTCTCGACATGGGACGCAAGGCCCTGCAATACGATCCTGACAATTGCATTGCCCTGGTGATGGATGCAACGGTGCTGGCGGAGCGCACCCGGCAGACCGACATCGACCGCGATCAGCGGCTCAAAGAAGCTACCACCGACGCCCAGCGCGCGCTGGAAGACACCCGCACCGGCAACTACCTGCTGGCGCCCAGCGCCACCTCCGAACAGGTGCAGCAGTTCAAGGATCAGGTCACAGGAATGGCTTACTCCGCCTTGGGCAAGGCTGAGATGGAGCGTGAAAACTACGCCGTGGCGGAGCAGGACTTCCGCAAAACGATTGAGACTCCGGCGGGCAAGGGTGATGCCATCGTCTGGTACCGCCTGGCGCTGGCGCTCGACCGCGAGAACAAGTATGCAGATGCCAACGCCGCCATCACCACGGCCGTGGCGCTAGCGCCTGCCAACTCGGCGGTAGCCAGCATGGCCAAGAACGAGCAGAGCCGGCTGAAACAATTGGCGGCGAGCGGCGCGAACCCCGCCACCACTCCCAAGAGCAACCAACCGCAGCCGGAGGTGGTGCAGCCCAAATAGGGCACGCCGCTTGTGACTTCTGCAATCGATGCTATGAAAGCCGAGGAAATCACGGCGTTGCAGGCGACTTTGGGACACCGCTTCCGGCATCCCGCATTGCTGGAGCAGGCGCTCACGCATAGCTCCCACGCCCACGAGATCGAAGCGCGCAGCGCCTCCACCCACGTGCGCGACAACGAGCAATTGGAGTTCCTGGGCGATGCCGTGCTCGGGTTCGTGACCAGCCAGGAGCTGTTCCAGCGCTTTCCCCAGTACCACGAAGGACAATTGTCCAAGCTGCGCGCCCACCTGGTCAGCGCCAAGCACCTGGTGCGCGCGGCCGAAGAACTGGAGCTCGGCCGCTACCTCCGTTTGGGAC
This sequence comes from uncultured Acidobacteriota bacterium, assembly GCA_963808725.1. Taxonomy (GTDB): domain Bacteria; phylum Acidobacteriota; class Terriglobia; order Terriglobales; family Acidobacteriaceae; genus JAHFUA01. The sequence continues at coordinate 791,903 of CAWEGO010000002.1, forward strand.
GCGGAGAGGAAAAAAGTGGCGGCCGGGCCAAGCATGCCTTGCTGGTGAATACTCTGGAGGCGGTGCTGGCCGCGCTTTTTCTCGACGCCGGCATGGAGAAGGTGCGGGAGTTCATCCTCGCCACGGTGCTCGACCCCGAACTGGAACGCCTGGGCGAACAGAGCGAAGCTGGTCTGGCGGTTACCGATCACAAGTCGGCGCTGCAGGAATTCCTGCAGGGAACGGGCCGGTTGCAACCCTTGTACACCGTCGTCCAGGAGCAGGGGCCGGAACACAAGAAAACTTTTACCATCGAACTCCAGGTCCTTAACGGCAGCGGCAACGGCAAGCCGCTGCTGATGACCCGTGGCGAGGGTTCGACGAAGAAAAAAGCCGAGCAGCGGGCGGCGAAAGAAGCGCTGGACCAGTTGCGCAAGACGGATATCACGCCCCGCGGCCCCCAGGATCCCGCATGAGCGACGTGCTGGAACCCGCAGTGACTCCACCCCAGCCCGCAGACGGCGCGCCGGCCGGCGACCCCGCGGCGACCCCCGCGCTCCCGGCCGCGCCGGCGCCGCACAAGGTGGGGTGGCTGTCGTCGGTGCAGTCGCTGGCCGTCACCGTGGTGATCGCGGTGTTCGTGATCACCTTCCAGGTGCAGGCGTTCCAGATTCCTTCCGAGTCGATGGAGAACACGCTGCTGATCGGCGACTATCTGCTGGTCGACAAGGTCCACTACGGCCACGGCGGCCACTGGGGCGAGATCCTGCCCTACGCTCCCATCCAGCGCGGGGACATCATTGTCTTCCGTTATCCGGTGCATCCCCAGCAGCACTTCGTGAAGCGCGTGATCGGGCTGCCCGGCGACCATATACGTCTGCTGGATCGTGCGGTGCTGGTGAACGGCGTTCCCCTCAAGGAGAACTACGTCATCCATACCCGGCCGGACGACGACCGCTTCCGCGACGACTTCCCCTTGACCGATCTCCCCAGCGTCAACATGGAACCGCGCTGGTGGGAGGAGATGCGCAAGCTGGTGCGAAACGGCGAGCTGATCGTGCCGCCGGATCGCTACTTCGTGCTCGGGGACAATCGCGACGAAAGCCTGGACAGCCGCTACTGGGGATTCGTGCCGCGGGAAAACATCATCGGACGGCCCCTCTTGATCTACTGGTCGGTGCGCGCGCCACACATGGCGGAGGAGGACTCCAGCTCCCGGAATGATAAACTTTCCGCTTTCCTGTACGGCGTGACCCACCTGGTGCAGGATACGCGCTGGCACCGCACCTTTCGCATCGTACGATAGCCAGCACGCTGAGGTGGAAGGAAGCCATTGGCCAGCAAGAACGATTCGTCCAAACCGGAGAAGCCGCGCGAGACCACCACCGAGTTCATCGCCTCGGTGGCCCTGGTGCTGGTGGTCGGGCTGTTCATCATCACGTTCAACCTGCAGGCCTTCGAGATCCCCTCCAGCTCGATGGAGAACACGCTGCTCATCGGCGACCACGTGTTCGTGGACCGCGTGACCCTGGCCCCGAAAACCCGGTGGGTAGGGCCGGTGATCCCCTATCGCCACATTCAGCACGGCGACATCGTCGTCTTCCTCTCGCCGGCGGAAGCGGGCTTGTATGTGGTGAAGCGCATCATCGGCATCCCCGGGGACCGCATCCATCTTCGCGATGGGGTGGTGTACCGCAACGGGCAGAAGCTGGATGAACCCTACGCGCTGCACAATCCCGCCAGCTACAACCCTTATCGCGACAACTTCCCCGCGGTCGCGCCCACCATGGGCGCCAGCGTCACCCCGGAGTGGCACTTGCTGCTGCCGAATTACATCGAGGACGGCGATCTGGTGGTGCCGCCCGGCCATTACTTTGCCATGGGCGACAACCGTGATGTCAGTTACGACAGCCGCTACTGGGGATTCATTCCGCGGGAAAACGTCATCGGCCGTCCGATGTTTATCTACTGGTCGTTCGAAACTCCTCCCGACCAGTACCGTAAAACCAGCATCCCGGACCGCCTGGCCTTCGTATTCAAGGTCATTGTGCACTTCCCCACCCAGACGCGCTGGCGGCGCATGCTGAAGATGGTGAACTAATGCCCTCCGGGCGTTCCATCAGGCGGATGGTTCTCGCGGCTGTGCTGGCGCTGGCCGTGGCCGTGTTCGTGCCGCCCATGATCAAGCTGACCCGCTTTCGCAAAAGCATCGTCGCGGCGATCAGCGCAGGGCTGGGGCGGCAAGTCAGCGTGCGCGAGGTCAGGCTTCGGCTCTTTCCCCAGCCCGGTTTGCAACTGGAAGGATTTGTGGTGCAGGACGATCCGGCGTTTAGCGCCGAACCCATGCTGCACGCCGAAGAAGTCACCGCTATCCTGCGGTGGAGTTCGCTCTGGCGCTGGCGGCCGGAGATTGGCTCGCTGACGCTGCGATCTCCCAACGGCGCCCAGCCCTGGAGCCTCAATGTCGTGCGCCGGCAGGACGGACAGTGGAACCTGCAATCGCTGCTCCTGCGCGCCAGCCAGACGCCTGCCGCACCCACTACCAAGGTCCGGCCGGAAGCGCGCCTGCGCTTTCCCTATATCGAAGGCGACGGCGGCCGCATCAATTTCAAGTCCGGCGTGGAGAAAAAAGTCTATGCCCTGAGCGAAGCCGACTTCGCTCTGTGGCTGGCTTCGGAGAACGAGTGGAACGTGCGGCTGCGGGCGCGTCCCATGCGCAGCGATGCCAGCCTCAGCGATACCGGGACGGTTGAGGTCAGCGGAGCGTTTGGCCGGGCAGCCCGGCTGGACCAGACGCCCTTGCGCCTGCGCCTCTCCCTGCGCGCAGCGCAACTGGGACAGCTCACACGCCTGGTATACGGCCGCGACCGCGGCTGGCGCGGCTCGGTGAACCTGGCGGCAGACCTCACCGGCACGCCCGAGGACCTGAAGCTGACCGGCGCGGGATCGATCGACGATTTCCGCCGCTACGACATCAGCCTGCCGGACACGCTGCGGCTCGCCGCGAACTGCACCGCACAGTATCGCTGGCAGGCACAGGAACTTTCCCACCTCGACTGCCGCATGCAGGACGGTGAACTGGCGCTGCGTGGCAGCATCACCGACGTTCTTCGGTTTGCAGCGCTACGACCTGGCCCTGGTTGCCGAGCAGGTGCCGATGGCGGAACTGGCGCGCCTGGCTCGTCATGCCAAGTTCGCGCTGCCTCCGGACCTGACCGCCGCCGGCGCTCTCGATGCAGAATTCGCTTACCGCACCGGGCCTGGCCAGCAAGGCTGGGCGGGCGCCGGCAGCACCAGCGATTTCGTCCTGCGCTCGGGAGTCTTGGGGCAGGAGCTGAAGTTGGGTGCGATCAAGTTCGAGGTTAAGCAAGAAAACGCCAGTGGGTGGGGTCTTTCAGCCGGCCGTCATCACCCCACCGGCGCCTCTTCCGCCATAGGCGGCGACTATCGCCTGGTACTGGCGCCGTTTCCGGTGCCGCTGGGCGGGACCGCGCCGGCTACCGTCCACGCTTCGTTTTCTTCCACCGACTACAACCTCGAGGTCGCGGGCGATGCCGAACTCCAGCGCCTGTTCCGGGTGGCTCGTGGCCTGGGACTGCGGGCGCCAGCGCTAGGCGCCAGCGGCAGCGCCAAACTCGACTTGCAGATCGCCGGCAACTGGACGGGATTCACCCCGCCGGTCGCCACCGGCTCCATGCAGTTGCGAAATGTGACCGTGCTTCTGGCAGGGGTGCACGGCCCCGCTCACGTGCGCAGCGCCAACGCTCTCCTGCTGCCGGACCAGGTGCAGATCGAGAACCTGACGGCCACCTTCGCCGGCAACCACGCGGCGGTGGATGGATCGCTGGTTCTGTCTCGTGGTTGCGAGGCCACGCAACTTTGTCCGGTTCGCTTCGACCTTCACTCCAACGAGATCTCACTCGAGGAGCTGAACCGCCTGCTCAACCCGCAGTTTCAGCGAGTGCCGTGGTATCGCGTGCTGGCCGGAGACACGGGCGCGTCGGCGGCAAGATTCGCAGCCCGCGGCCGCATCCGTGCGGACCACGTCATGGTCAAAGAACTGGAACTCCAGCACGTGGCTGCGCAGGCGGAACTGCGGGACCGCAAGTTGCATCTTTCCGACATCCGCGCCGACGCCCTGGGCGGCAAGCTGCACGCGGATTGGAGAGCCGATTTCACCAGCGCCGAGCCCTTGTACAGCGGCTCGGGAACGCTGGAGCGGGTTGCGCTCGCGCAGGTGGCCGCGTTAACGCACGATCCCTGGGCAACCGGCACCGGCAGCGGCAGCTTCAAGCTCGAGCTCGCGGGATGGAGCGCCCCCGATTTGGCGGAGTCGGCCAAGGGCGCATTGGATTTTGAGTGGCAGAACGGCACCTTGCAGCATGTGGCGTTGAACGGCGACGGATCTCCCTTGCGGCTGAAGCGCTTCACCGGACGCGCCGTGCTGGACGACCGCCGCCTGGAGTTCCAACAAAGCAGCATTGAGACTGCCGACGGCATCTACACGGTGAGCGGGACCGCGTCGCTGGGCAGGCTGGACCTCAGGTTGATGGACCGGAAATCGCACGGCTACGCGGTCTCAGGAACTTTGGAGAAGCCGCACGTCACCGCGCTGTCCGCGTCGGAGATGCAGGCGGCAATCGGCAAATGAGAATTACCCGAACCGCGGCCGTCGTCTTCGCTCTATCGCTCACCGCCGTTCTCGCACTCCCGCAACAAACTGTCTCGACCGCCACCAGTCCTGCCGTGCGCAGCATGGAGCGCAAGCTGGAGCACATCGAAAGCAACGCCGCGAGACCAAAGCCCAACTCGACCCCCACCGTCCTGACCGAAGACGAGGTGAACGCCTACGTCAACTCGGGCGCCGTGCACCTGCCCAGAGGCGTGCAGCACGTGCACCTGGAAGGCATGCTGGGAGCGGTTACGGCGAACATGCAGGTGGATTTCGACCAGATCACCCAGAACAGCCGTTCCGTGAACCCGCTGCTGGCGCTGTTCAGCGGCGTGCACCAGGTGGAGGTGGCCGCCCACGCTTACGGCCAGCGCGGGGTGGGACACGTCCACGTCGACCGCGTGTCGCTCGACGGAGTCGAGGTGCCCGAGATCGCCCCGGAATTCTTCATCGACCGCTACATCAAGCCGAAACACCCCGAGATTGGCCTCGACTCGCGCTTCCAGATGCCCGACCGCATCGACATCGCCGTCGCCGGCCGGCACCAGATGACCCTGGTGCAGAAGTGAGCGGTCCAGCGTCGCCCCTGGAAGGGGCTGGATGATTTTGTTGCTCCTCACCCCGGGCTTACGCCCGGGGCTCACTCAAATGTTGCCGCTACGCGGCTTGCATTGTTCCCGGCCTGGCCTTAATCGGAGAGGGTTACGTTTTGCCATGCAGCGTTGTCTGGTTGCCAGTCTGGAGCCCGGAGGGCGGCATTTGTGTGAGCCCAGCGCGTGAGCGCTGGGGAAGGAATTGAGGAAAAACGTGAGCCCGGAGGGCGGCACCTTCGCTGAATCGCTGGCCTTGCCGTGGTACCATCCAATTTCGCCGCATGAGCTCCGACCAGATCTTCAATTTGGTGATCGAGGGCGTCGTATTTCTGTTCGCCATCAGCGTGCACGAGTCGGCGCACGCCTGGACTGCCTCCTACTACGGCGATCCCACGGCACGCATGCTGGGACGGGTCTCGCTCAACCCCATCCGGCATATTGACCCGATCGGAACCGTGCTCATGCCGCTGATCTGCTATTTCGCGCATATCCCGATGATCGGGTGGGCCAAGCCGACGCCGGTGAACCCGCTGAATTTCCGCAAGAACTACGTCCTGGCCGACATCATGACCTCGGTGGCCGGGCCGGTCAGCAACTTCATCGTCGCTACCGGCTCCGTGATCTTGCTGGCGGTGATCTCGCACGTCTTTCCCGAAGCCCGCAACATCCTCCGGTATGGAATGGAGAGCCAGTCGGCGCTGATGCCGCTGGTCATCCTGCTTTACAGCGCCATGGAGATCAACGTCTTATTAGCCGTCTTCAACCTGATCCCCATTCCGCCGCTGGATGGCAGCCATGTGTTGCGCCACATGCTCTCCGATTCGGCACGTAATATCTACGACCGCATCGGATGGGTCGGCCTCATCCTGTTTTTCCTGGTCGGGGGAAGCGTGCTGCGCACGATGATGGCGCCGTTCATGCACTTCTTCAATTTCCTGCTGGCGGTCCTGATATGAAGAAACGCGTGCTGAGCGGCATGCGCCCCACCGGCAAGCTGCACCTGGGCAACTACCTGGGCGCGCTGGCCAACTGGGTCGGATTGCAGGACAAGTACGACTGCTTTTTCTTCATCGCCGACTGGCACGCTCTGACCACCGACTACGCCGATACTTCCGCGGTGAAGCAGAATTCACTGGAGGTCATGCTGGACTACCTGGCGGCGGGGCTCGACCCCGAGCGCTCGACCCTCTTCATCCAGTCGCACGTGCCGCAGCACGCCGAACTGCACCTGCTGCTTTCGCTGATCACGCCGCTGGGATGGCTGGAGCGCGTCCCCACGTACAAAGAGCAAAGGGAAAACATCAAGGACAAAGACCTGGGGACGTACGGCTTTCTCGGCTACCCGGTGCTGCAGTCGGCCGACATCATGATCTACAAGGGCGACTATGTGCCGGTCGGCGAAGACCAGGTGCCGCACGTCGAGATCACCCGCGAGATCGCGCGGCGCTTCAACGGCTTCTACCAATACAGCGGCCGCGATGTCTTCCCCGAACCGCAGCCGCTGCTCACGCCCGCAGCCAAGGTTCCCGGCACCGACGGCCGCAAGATGTCGAAGTCGTACAACAACACCATCCTGCTCAGCGAGCCCGAGGCCAGCCTACGGCAGAAGCTGAAGACCATGGTTACCGATCCGGCACGGGTGCGCCGCAGCGATCCCGGCAATCCCGACGTCTGCCCGGTTGGCGATTTGCACAAGATCTTCAGCAATCAGGAGACGCTGGCCAAGGTGGACGCGGGCTGCCGCAGCGCCGGCATCGGCTGCATCGAGTGCAAGAGCTGGGCCGCCGACGCCATGGTCGCCCGGCTGGCGCCCATCCAGCAGCGGCGAAAAAAATATGAGGATGATCTGAAGCGAGTCTGGGATATCCTCGAAGCAGGCTCCGCCCGGGCAGCGACCGTCGCCGAGGCCACCATGAACGAGGTGCGCGAGGCGATGCATATGTCCAAGCAGTACGAGCCGTCTGCCCCGGGCGCTGGGGGAACATAGTTTCGGGATGCCAGAGGTCACCAACGCGGTGAATCGGAGCGCCACGGCCAGCGATTCTCCCTTCGCCATCACCGTCGGCGAGGTTTACGACGGCCCGCTCGACCTGCTGCTCGACCTCATCCGCAAGCAGGACATCAATATCTACGACATCCCGATCGCACAGATCACGGCCCAGTACCTCGCCTACGTCGAGCGCATGAAACAGTTGGATGTGAACCTGGCGGCTGAGTTCATCTACATGGCGGCGGTGCTGATCCAGATCAAGTCGCGGATGCTGCTGCCGCGCGATCCCACGGCGCCCGCTGAGGAAGATGAAGACCCGCGCGCCGATCTGGTTGATCGCCTGCTGGAACACGAGAAATTCCGCAACGCCGCGCAAATGCTGATGCAGAAGCAGCAGATCGAAGAGGCCACGTGGTCGAATCCGGCGCTCAAGGAATTCAAGGACGACGAAGGCACCGAGCCTGAGCTCGCCGCCGACGTGGTGGACTTGGTGCGCTCGTTCCGGCAAATTCTTGAACGCGCCAAGGCACGCCCCGTGCTGCAAGTCGACGAAGAGACGGTGACGGTAGCGCAGATGATCGACTACATCCGCCGGCGGCTGCTGCTGGAAGATCGTCCAGTACGGCTGAAGTCGCTGTTGCAGTACACGCGCTCGCACAATGCGCTGATCTGCGCGTTCCTGGCGCTGCTGGAGCTGGTGCGGCTGCAGGCCATCCTGCTGCGGCAGGACCGCGTGTTCGGCGACATCCTGGTTAAGAAGCACATGATGTTCGACGCTGTCTTCGGCGACGAAGCGGCAGCGCGGGACGACTGGAGATAGTTTCAAGTTTCGAGTTTCAAGTTTCGCGTCGAGGTTTTAAGCCAAGAGCCAAAAGCCAAGAGCTAAAAGCGCATGAGTTTAAAGTCACAAATCGAAGCCATCATTTACGCCGCGGAAGAGCCGGTCACGCTGGAGCAGATGCTGGCCGTGCTCAAAGACGATGTGCACACGGCGGCGCAATCCGCCGAGAACGAGCCCGATGCGGCGCAGATGAAAGCGACGCTGCGCGCAGCGCTGGATGAACTGGTCACGGACTACGCGGCCGGTGACCGCGGCATGGAGATCCGACAAGTCGCGGGCGGATATCGCATGTCCACCAAGCCAGAGCATCACGACGTGGTGCGCGGGTTCGTGCGCAACCTGAAGCCCGCGATCCGGCTGTCGCTGCCGGCGCTGGAGACGCTGGCCGTGATCGCCTACAAGCAGCCGATCACCGTCCCCGAGATCAGCGAGATCCGCAGCGTGGATTCCAGCGGCGTCATCGCTACGCTGCTCGACCGCAAGCTGATTACCACCGCCGGCCGCAAGCAGGTGATCGGACGCCCCATCCTTTACCGCACCACCAAGGATTTCCTCCTGCGCTTCGGACTGGGCGATATCGGCGAACTGCCCAGCGTAGAGGAATTCGAGAAGCTCGCCTCCGCGTCGCTGCAGGCGGATTTGTTCGAGGCCGCGATCCCGGACGCTACCGGCGTGCCTGACGTGACGCCGGAGCCAACCGTCGCTGAATCCGAACCTGCGGCCGAGCCCGAACGCCGCACCACGATCGAACTGGGCGAGCCGCACGCGGCGGAAGTCACCACATCAGATTCGTGACCCGCGCGAACAGCAACGAACCCCACATGCCCGAGGAGCGCCTGCAAAAGATCATCGCCGCCGCCGGGATCACCTCGCGCCGCAAGGCCGAGGAGCTGATCACTTCCGGGCGCGTCTCCGTCAACGGGCAAACCATCACGCAGTTAGGCGCCAAGGCTGACGCGGCACGCGACCACATCCGCGTGGACGGAAAGCTGCTGCGCGCGCCCGAGCGCCACGTCTATTTCCTGGTCAACAAGCCGCGCGGCTACGTCACCAGCGTCACCGATCCCGAAGGCCGGCCCACCATCATGGACCTGGTGCGCGGGATCAGCGCGCGCGTCTACCCTGTCGGCCGCCTGGACTACGCCAGCGAAGGACTGGTGCTGCTGACCAACGATGGCGACCTGGCGCAGAAGCTGATGCACGCTTCCTCGCACGTGCCTAAGACGTACCTCGTCAAGGTTGCGGGCAAGCCCGAAGCGGAAGCGCTGGGCCGGCTGCGGTCGGGCATCACCATTGAACTCGACGGCAAACATGGAAAGAAGCGCAGAGTGAAGACCGCGCCAGCGCGCATCCAACTGGCGCGCGATGCGCCCAATCCGTGGTACGAAGTCACGCTCATCGAGGGTCGCAACCGCCAGGTTCGCCGCATGTTCGAACAGGTCGGGCATCACGTGGAAAAGATCAGGCGGGTGCGGTACGCCAACCTGGAACTGGACGTCGAGCCGGGAAAGTGGCGCGCGCTGGCCTCCTCGGAAGTGCTGCGGCTCAAGAGCATGGCCGCGGGGAAGGCCCGGCGCGAGGCCAAGCCGGTTCGTGGTAAAAAAGAGGGCGATGAAAAGGCCTGAGGAGTTGGTGCCCGAACACGTTCGGGCGCTCGGGGCGTACACGCCGGGGAAGCCGTTACGCCAGGCCGAGCGGGAAAGCGGCGTCCGCATGATCAAGATGGCGTCGAACGAAAACCCCTTGGGGCCGTCGCCCAAAGCGCTGGAAGCGTTGCGCGCCGTGGAACCCCAGGCTCATCTCTATCCCGACAATGACGTCTCGCAACTGCGGCTGAGGCTGGCGGAACTGCACGGCGTGCGGCTGGAGCAGATCGTGGTCGATAATGGCTCAACCGCTCTGCTCGGGGCGATCTCCCGCACGCTGCTACGGCCGGGACTCAACGCCATCACGAGTGAGCGATCGTTTATCATCTATCCCCTTGCGACCAAGGCCGCCGGCGGAAGGTGCATTACCGCGCCGATGAAGGGTGACGGCTACGATCTGGACGCGATCGCCGCCGCCATCGACGACGACACGCGCATCATCTTTATCGCCAATCCCAATAATCCCACCGGCACGCTGATCGACGCGCCCCGGATGGACGCGTTCCTGCGGAAAGTCCCGGAGCACGTGATCGTGGTGCTGGATGAAGCTTATTGCGACTTTGCCACCGACTTGGCCGCCGCGCGCGGCCTCGAGTACTCGCATTCGCTCGACTACGTGCGCCAAGAGCGCAATGTGGTTGTGCTGCGAACTTTCTCCAAGGCGCACGGCCTGGCGGGACTGCGCGTGGGATACGGAGTCGGACCAGGCGTGCTGATGCAGTACTTCAACCGCATGCGCACGACGTTCTCGGTGTCGGCGTTAGCCCAAGCCGCCGCGCTGGCCGCGCTCGACGACCAGGAGCACATCCGCAAGACCATCGCCAACAACCGCCGCGGGGCCGAGTTCCTGATGAGCCGGCTCTCCGAGATGGGATACCGGCCGATTCCCACGTTCGCCAACTTCATCTACTTCGACGCCGGCGAGGACGCGGCGGCCTTCAGCAAGCGTCTGCAGGCCAGCGGCATCATCGTGCGGCCGCTCGGGCCGTGGGGCAGTCCCACCGCCATCCGCGTAACCATTGGCACGCCGGAGCAGAACGAATTGTTTCTCTCGTTTTCCGGCGAGAAACATGGTTTCATAGGCGGCCGCGTCTAACCGCGCCTATGGATGCGACTGTTTCCGTCGAGTTGGGGGCCGAAGACGCGCACCTCGAGATCCCATGGCAGGCGGGAGACCTGCGCTATTACGACCTGAAGCGCCATCCCGAGTTGCTGCTCGAATTGCCCGAGTCCCACAACGGCTGCGGCCGGTGCGACCGGCGCAGTCGTTCCTCCGATACGAATTAGGCGGCAGCTGATTGGGCTCGTGGGCTAGCCAAGTAATTCTTCATTTTCAGGTCTCTCCATAGAGCCCTAAACGCGGCTAACTCAGGCTCTGGCGTGGCGGGCGGCGTGAGGCTCTCCTGCAGCCTAGTGTAATAAGCCGACGCGTACTGTCGGGCCCTCTCTTCTTCGTTTGCTCCGCCGTGGCAATAGCACGCTTCTGCTGCTAAGTAGTATGCGCGCTCCGAGTCCGGGTTCCAGCGCGTTGCTTGGTAGGCATAGTCCTCAGCTTGCGTGTATCGGCCGAGGAGCAACTCGATATAGGCACGATCGGCAAGCAGCTCCGCATCAACCCCACACCCTTCCAGGTGCCTTATAGCGCGGCTCAGCATCCGTCCCAGGTCCTCGCTGAGCTCACGGCTCTCCCACCCATCGTTCTCGCTGGTTCTTCTGATGGGACGCCCATCTTTCAGCACGCTCTTCGCCAGAAAAGTTTCGGCGAACCGCAGAGAGCATTTCGCCAGTGCACGGTTGGCTTCCAAGACGATGAAGTCGAACGTAAGCTTGTCCCTGGGGGACGGCTTTTGCTGCTGATTGGCTTTCGCATCCCTCACCTGCTTAAGCAGCTCATCCCCCTTGTCCAGCCAGCCGGCTGCAGTCCGTTGGTCGAAGTGCTTCCAGGCATTCTGTTCGTAGTCTGCGATCACGGTCAGTTTGCCTAGACCAGCTAACCATCGAACTGAGGCCGGGAGATTCTGTCCTTGCAGCAACTCCTCGTAAACACACATGGCCCGTGTGAGGTCGCCCTTGCCCTTGCGCGCGAGTAGCACTGCACGATTAAACTTAGCTTGTGTGCGCAGCGAATTGATGCACGCCTGATGCTTGTCGGATGAAGCAACCTCAAGTTCCTGGAAGCGGGCGATGGCGGAGTCGTATTTCTCTTCTCCTACCAGCGCCAGTGCCGTGCCTTCCAACCATAACAGTTGCGGCAAGTCCGTCAGGCAATTACGGGCAAATTCGAAATTGTACGCGGCCTTTTCTAAGAGCGCTTTGCGCTCTTTGTTCGTCGCCTCCCCATGGCTCTGCTTCGAGCACCGCTCCAGCAACATCACCCCTTGGCGAAGGGCCGCCTGGGCATCCGTGTCGGATTGCGTTGCGTTCGGATTCGCCAGCATGTACAGCAGTTTGAAGACCACTCGATCCGCGCACAGTGCTCGGATGTCGGTACCGTCTTCTTGAGGAGTAGAGGCGGTGACGGAGAGGTAATCCCTAGCGCTGGCGGTCACATCGGAGTCAGGAGGTGGCCCTCCGGAACAGTTCAGCCGGACGATGACCGTGTCGTCATCCTCTTTGGTTTTCCATACCCCGGCCGTGCCGGTGATGGTCGGAGAGCCAGCTTTCAACCACTTCCCTACGCCGGATAGGAACTTGGCAACTCCCTCGACTTTGTAGTTTCCTAACGTGAGCTGTAACTGCTGCACGGCGTCAGTCAAGCTCACATCCTGAAACTTAATCGTGGTCCGCAGTTTGTCCACGTCAAATTCCGCGAGCTTTATCCCCTCGGAAGGAGGAATCGTAAAATCGATCAGCAGGTCGGTTTGGGAGGTTTCTGGAGGTTTCGGGCGCAGTAGCAGGCTGGCGGGCTTCCAGAGGTCCTGCTTCAGTTCTATCGGAAGCCGGGCGATAGCATCCATAACCAGTTCCGTGGCGCCTAGCTTCTTCTCGTCCACCAGCGGCACCAGCGTCCATCTGGTTTTTGTTCCGCCCGCGACCCTTCGCGGATCGTACCTTCGCCCTTTGGCGTTGTACCTGTCCTTCCATCTCAAGAAAGCTCTCAATAGATACAGGATCAGCAAACCGCCCAGAATTACGGCAAGAACAGCAAGCAGATCTGACAGCCAGGTCCCTTTCAGGAGGTCGACCAATTGCTCCAAGAATCCGGGTTGCGCCTGCGCCAGAATGTCCCTCGCTTTCTTTCTCTGCGCCTGGCTGGGAGAAAGGAGCGGGATACCGCTTGCCAGAATGGCGGCTTCCTCTTTCTTTCCTGGGAGCTTGGCTTGCGCCTCTGCTAACGTCAGGTCGCGAAGCTTGTCCTGCGTATCGTCGAACCGCTTCTTCTGCTCACTGGTTAAAGCCGCTACGGGCACCGCCAAAGCGGCTGTCAAAGCATCCTCGCGCTTGCCCAACTCGACCTTGCCTTCGAAGTCGCGCAGCTTGGCTTCGGATTGAGCCTGGACCACTTCCGAGAGGCAATTCTGTGCTTCGGTAGCTTGAGTCGGAAGGGCGGCTTCACAACTCGATCGGGCCTTCTCCAGGTCTCCGAGCTTCAGGTACGTCCTGCCCAGAACGATCTTCGGGTCCATGGCAGGGGCCGCTCGTGAGGGGGCTGGCCTGCTCTTGCTCTTGGTTTGCTGTGGGATCGCAGTTCCGGTCAGTGCCAAGCAAAATAGCAGCAGAATAGCTGGCACGCGCAATGCGACATACTCTCCTCGGCGGTACACCATCTTAGCAGGAATTTCCATTTTGACTTCCCCCGTCTTACTGCTGATGGAGGGGAAGTCAACAGAAATTTCGGGTATGTTCGAAAAATGGAACGAAGTCCTCAAAACGGCTGATTTTACAACAGGGTGAGGACCACCTATACGCGGAGAAACACCCTTTCATGTTCTGAACTTGGAACTAAAAGCGACCTCGCTGGACACTACCCGTCGGGAAGGTGGCGCTGCCGCGGGCTGCGTTTTTCTCTCGTTTTCGGTCGACAGGCGTGGTTTCATAGGCGGCTGCGTCTGGCAGCGCCTATGGATGCGACTGTTTCCGTCGAGTTGGGGGCCGAAGACGCGCACCTCGAGATCCCATGGCAGGCGGGAGACCTGCGCTATTACGACCTGAAGCGCCATCCCGAGTTGCTGCTCGAATTGCCCGAGTCCCACAACCGCGAGATGGCCGAGTTCCTTACCGCCATGAACTCGGCGCTGTCCATGCTGGAAACCGCAAAATGCGAGACCTGGCTCAGCGACCAGATGGAGGAGCCGGAGGCGATTTACGCCGCAAGCTGGAAGTTCTGCTCCTACGTGGACCTGGTCTTCACCGATCCCAAGGCGCGCCCCGGTTTTGCCGGCCACGAGAACTTCGCCAGGCGCATCGCGCGGCTGCTGCGGCGCGCTCCCGATATCCCCTCGGCGGCTGAGTTCATCGTCCGCCGCTGCAGCTACGCTTCGGGAGAGCCCGGTAGCAGCTCCGATGCGGCCGAGGGTTTTTGTCTGACGTTCTACCTTTTCGGATATGGCGACGAAGAAGACGAAGCGCGCCGCCGCTGGGGCATCGGGCTGAAGGTGGTCGAAAATGCCTTGCTACAATTGTCGGCCATGCACCGCCGCGGCAGCGACCAGACCGAGCCTCCGCCGCCGGAAACCATGCGCGCGCTGGGAGATGTGATCTGAGGAGATTGCGGAATGAAGGAGAAGAACTGGATGCCGACGAAAAGCTGCTTCGTCCTGATGGTAACGGTGGTGATGATGGCGGCCGTGGCTGCTGGGCAATCCGCCAAGCCAGCCCCTGACACCGCGGTGCTGGATGTTCAGTCGATGGATAAGACGGTGGATCCGTGCGTGGACTTCTTCACCTACTCCTGCGGCGGGTGGGTCAAGAATAACCCCATTCCTGCCGACCAGGCCTCGTGGGACGTGTACGGAAAGTTACAGGAAGAGAACCGGCTAGTGTTGCGCCAGATTCTGGAGGCAGCCGCCGTTCCCAGCCCGAAGCGCGGCGCGGAAGAGCAGAAGATCGGCGACTACTATGCCTCCTGCATGGACGAGGCGGCGATCGAAAAGCTCGGCGCCACGCCGCTGAAGCCGGACCTCGACCGCATCGCGCGGCTCAACTCCAAGGCTGACCTTCCCGGCGAGCTGGCGCGTCTCCACCCCAACGACGTGGGGAGCTTCCTGGGCCGGGCGGCACTGTTTTCCTTCGATTCCACCCAGGACGCCAAGAATTCCAGTGAGTTCATCGCCGAGGTGGACCAGGGCGGCATCGGTCTACCCGACCGCGACTACTACTTCAAGGACGACGCCAAGTCGCAGGAGATCCGCAAGCAGTACCTGGCGCACGTGCAGAAGATGCTGGAACTCGCGGGCGACAAGCCGGAGCAGGCCGCCGCCGAAGCGCAGACGGTGATGCGCATCGAGACCGCCTTGGCCAAGGCATCACTCACTCTCGTGCAGCGGCGCGATCCCAACAACGTCTACCACAAGATGACGCGCGAGAAACTGCAAGCGTTGAGCCCGTCTTTTGCCTGGGATCGCTACTTCGCCGAGATCGGCCTGCCGGGCACCAAGTCGCTCAACGTCGCCGTGCCCGGTTTCGTCAAAGGCATGGACGCGGAGCTGAAGTCGGAAGACCTGGCGAGCTGGAAGGCCTATCTGCGCTGGCACTTGGTGCACGCCCAGGCGCGCTATCTCTCCTCGGCGTTCGTAAACGAGGACTTCGATTTTTACGGGCACATCTTGACCGGCGCCAAGGAGATCCAGCCGCGCTGGAAGCGTTGCGTGAGCTTTGTGAACCAACAGTTGGGCGAGGCGCTGGGCAAGGTGTACGTCCAGAAGACCTTCAGCCCGGAGACCAAGCAGCGCGCCCTGGTCATGGTGGAGCAGATCGAAACCGAGATGGGGAAGGAGATCCAGCACTTGCCCTGGATGTCACCCGCCACCAAGGAGCAGGCGCTGATCAAGCTGCATGCGGTCAGGAACAAGATCGGCTATCCCGACCACTGGCGCGATTACAGCGCGCTCGAAGTGGTGCGCGGCGATGCCCTGGGCAACGGAGAACGCGGCACCGCATTCGAGTTTCGGCGCTGGCTGAACAAGATTGGCAAGCCGGTGGACCGCGGCGAGTGGTACTTGACCCCGCCTACCGTCAATGCCTACTACAACCCGCAAATGAACGACATCAATTTTCCTGCCGGCGTGCTGCAGCCGCCGCTCTTCGATCCCCGCTCCGACGATGCCCCCAACTATGGCAATACCGGGGGCACCATGGGCCACGAGCTGACCCACGCCTTCGACGATGAAGGCCGCCAGTTCGACGCCCAGGGCAACCTCCGCGACTGGTGGACTGCGGATGACGCCAAGGAATTCGAGAAGCGCGCCAGTTGCACCTCCGACCAGTATTCACAGTACGTGATCGTGGATGACATCAAGATCAACGGCAAGCTGACCCTGGGCGAGGACACGGCCGATCTCGGCGGACTGCTGCTGGCCTATCTGGCGTGGCAAGACGAGACCCGGAGCAAGAGCTTGCGACCGATTGACGGCTTTACGCCGGAGCAGAGGTTCTTCATCGGCTACGGCCAGAGCTGGTGCAGCGCGGAGCGACCCGAGGTGCAGCGGCTGCGCGCCACCGTGGATCCGCATTCCCCGCCCCGCTACCGCACCAACGGCGTGGTTTCCAATATGCCGGAGTTCCAAAAGGCGTTCGCCTGCAAGGCGGGCGCCCCGATGGTGCGGGAGAATCGCTGCCGGGCGTGGTGAGCGGAAGTAGGCCGCAGCGGGCGGCCGGCTTAGCCGGCTACTTGATGACTTGCTTCAGAACCATCCACACCACGGCCACAGTCAGCGCCCACAGCGCGGCGGTGGAAACCAGCCGCCGGAAATCTCGTCTGCGGCGCAGTTGATGCCAGAAGCTTCGACGATGGGAACTTCTTACCAGCCGCTCACGCGCTGGCGGGGGTGGGGGTGGGACGGGAGCCACGCTCGACATGCCTCCCCATATAACCCCGTTTCCGCCGAATTGACAAGTGCAGAATGCGTGTCCGGGGTCCAAGGTCGTCCCCGCCCATCGGGTCGTCTTCCTGGCTGCGGAATTAGCGGATCGAGGGTCTCCACGGTTCATCCGTCAGATTCGCTACACTGACCCGGCCTTTCCCAACGCCCACCTTGGTGTCACCGCTTCGTTCGACCTCAACCGTTGGTGTTGTCACACTTTTGGGATGAGGTCTGCCGCTCAGCTTTTCAATCTGCACGCGCACGTTTCCGAGCAACACATGAGTGCCCGCCAGATCGGCAAGAATGCCACGCGTTCCCACGCGCCTGCGGCCTCCGTTAGCGTCAGGATGTCTACGAATCCATTCCGCTCGTAGATTTCGTTTCGGTGTCCCAGAGACAGGTAACGAACTACCGTCGAGATGCCGATGAAGTCTTATACGACCGTGCATACAGATCCATGGGCAAAGAGTGCGCTGCATTTGGTTGTGGTTGCCACCTGTGGCGCCACGATATCGGTGGTGATGTTTTGCGTTGTCAGGCACCTGGAGCGCTCCCGCGCGGAGGCCCACTTCCAACAACTGGCGGAGCAGCGTCTCAGCGTGGTGCGCAGCAATGTAGCAGGCGCGCTGGACACGATCAGCCTACTGGCCGGCTATTTCGAGGCCAGCGGCGAGGCCGGGGTTGATCGGCAAGCGTTCTCAACCTTCGTAGCGCCCGCGTTAGCGAAAAACCATTACACCCAGGCCCTGGAATGGATACCGCGTGTAGAAGCGGCGCAGCGCTCTGAATACGAACATCGTGCCCAGGCCGACTTGCGACGCCGGAAGCACCTGGACCAGCGCAGCGTCGAGACCCTGGCCACCTTGCAGGGCTTGTCTAGTGAAGAAGCGCCGCGCGCCGTGCACATCTTCGATTTGACCGCAGGGATGATCTTGCAGGAAGAGGTCAGAACTAAACTCGCCTTCTTGTTGTTGGTCGCCAAGGGGCAGGAGGTTACCTATCCCCTGCTGATGCGGCTGCGAAACTATCATCAATGCGGTGCCATCGCCGACAAAGTATTGGTGCTGGTACCCAAACGCGCAACCGAAAAGCTGCAGCAGCTAGGGAAACCGTATCCGTTTAGCTGAGCGATGGCTGCTACTTGATCAGGACTTCTCGCAGTTTGCGCCTTACTGGGCGGTCCGCTCCGCATACATAACCGTGGGCATGCGCAACGCGGAATGTGCCACTTTGGCGAATCGTGCAACACGAGAAATCCATAACTGGTTTGACGGCAACAGCCGCAAACGGTGGCACGGCCGGTGAAAAGGAATACCTGATACCACATCTGAGGACAAGAGGCTGCCCAGATTCTCAGATATGCGGTTGCGAAGCGACTGAGGGTCAGTCAAAGACGAGCACTTGTTTCGTTCGCGTTTTTCTTTCGGCAATCTTTGTGTAGGCTTCGATAGCCCTTTCAAATGGATTGGTTTCGAGTTGCGAAACATGCAGAAAGCCAGCCCGAAAACCTTCTCGCAAACGATTCATGATGCC
Organism: uncultured Acidobacteriota bacterium; assembly: GCA_963808725.1. Lineage (GTDB taxonomy): Bacteria > Acidobacteriota > Terriglobia > Terriglobales > Acidobacteriaceae > JAHFUA01. The sequence continues at coordinate 810,179 of CAWEGO010000002.1, forward strand.
AGCAATTTCGGGGCCTGTGAGCTTCTGTGTGTCGACTCCAATCAGACGAAGTTGGTTATGGTAGAAATCGGTCAAGTTCAGATGAACCTCGGCGTCGGGGCCAGCCGCGTTAGCCATAGCAATCTGCCTTCCTCCAACCCGAAGCGAACGCAGGCAGGAGTCAAATAAGTTTGCTCCAACTGTATCCAGCACCATATCGACCCCTTGGCCGCCGGTAGCTTGCTGCACGGCGCTTACTAGATCGGCCCCTTTAAGATTCACCCAGACATCTGCCTCGGGCACCGCTTGAACGATGTCGGCTGCCACCACAGACGCCTCGTTCCAATGAGCAATCTGGATTGCGGCGCTACCTACAGCACCGCCCGCTCCCGTGATAAGAAGTCGCTCTCCCTTTTGCAGGTGTCCTACTCCGATCAGCGACTGCCAAGCCGCGAGATAAGGCACGCCGACTACCGCTGCCTGCTCCATGCTCAACCCTTCTGGCTTCTCTGCCAGCCAGGAAGAAGGCATGGCGATAAATTGAGCGTGAGCGCCGGGGCGCACAACCCCGAAGCCCGACCCTGTACCCCAGACCTGTTTCCCGGTCCAAGCGCCGCCGTCCACCACGACCCCGGCAAAGTCACGCCCCGGAGTCATGGGGAGTTTAGAATGGAAACGCCCGGCAACTGTCCCGAGATCCGACGGATTGATGCTTGACGCCTTAACCTGCACCAACACTTCATCATCTTCCAAGGCAGGAACCGGCAAGTCCTTCATGCTAAGAACCGCGGGCGGACCGTACTTTTCAAATCGAAGCGCTTTCATCTTGGTAATTATCCCCTCAAGCCAAGTGATAGAATAGCAAAACCGTGACAGGACAGCCACCAATTTCGGCACCTTTGTCCATCGTAACTACCCTTGTTCCATCGAACGATTTCTCTTTCCATCGAGTTCCATCCGCTCAAGAATTGCCGTCAATGGCACACGAGAGACGGCTTTTCTACGGCGACAACCTTGACGTTCTTCGCGACCGCTGGAAGATCGACGATGAGAGTGTCAATCTTTGTTACATTGATCCGCCGTTCAACTCGAAGCGCAGCTACAACCAGATTTACAACAACAAGGGCAACGAAGATCGTGCGCAGTCGTGGGTGTACTCCGATACGTGGACATGGAACACTGCTGCCATTAACGGCTTCACGGAGATTTCTGAGAACAGGGATCGGCGATTTTCGGAGCAAACGATTGAACTGATAAAGGGGCTGCGTGGCGTCCTGAAGGAAGGACCGCTATTAGCCTACCTTGTCAGCATCGCGCTTCGTGTGACCGAAATCCGCCGTGTGCTCAAAGACACCGGCAGCTTCTTCCTGCACTGTGATCCGACAGCGGGCCACTACCTGAAGGTGGTGCTTGATAGCGTATTCGTCGCGGGGGGGGCGACTTCAAGAACGAAATCATCTGGCACTATCGTAAATGGGGAACCCGGCAAAAGCAGTTTGTGAGCAACCACGACGCTATATTCTTCTACACCAAGAGCGGCGATCCCGCTCGCGTCTGGAATCAGCTCTACATGCGGCGCGCCAAATCCACCTTAAAACGGTTTGGCGACGCACGGATCATTTCCGGCTTCGATGAAGAGGGACGGCGTTTGCCATCACAGATGGCGGAAGAGGCGTCACTCGGTGTCCCACGCGATGATGTGTGGTACATACGGCGTGTTCCTCCCATCAAGCAGATATTCCCAACGCAGAAGCCGGAGCGCCTGTTAGAGCGCATCATTGATGCCACTACGAATCCTGGTGACGTTGTACTAGACGCCTATTGCGGTTGCGGTACGACGGTGTTTGTCGCCGAGAAACTACATCGTAATTGGATCGGTATCGACATAACCTACCAAGCAATTTCGGTGATTCTGGCGCGCTTCGAAGGTGAGTGGGGCGCAGAAATTCTCGACAAAATCGAGCAGGACGGCGTACCCCGCGATATGGAATCCGCGCACGCGCTTGCTACAAAGCACCCCGAAGGCAAACTGCGCAAAGAGTTTGAGAAGTGGGCTGTTCTCACGTACACCAACAATGCGGCCATCGTTCACCCGAAAAAAGGTGCGGATCGCGGCATCGACGGCGTGGCCTATTTCTACTCCCAGCCGAGTGAAACCTCCAAGATGGTATTTCAGGTGAAATCGGGAGGGGTGGGGCGTGGCGACATTGCCAAACTAAACAGTGACCGCGAACGTGAAGGCGCGGAAATCAGCGTGTTCCTGACGTTGGAAGACCCGTCGCGAGCGATGCTGACAGAAGCGCGCTCAGTCAGCCCATATATTCACCCGCTCACCGGGAAGAGCTATGACCGCATACAAATTGTGACGATTCGGGAGATGCTGGAAGAGCATAAGCGTGTAGAGTTGCCGTTGAATATCGAAGTGGTGCGGGCCTTCCAGAACATGTCGAACGCGAAACAGCTTGAACTAAACCTGACGGCTGGGCTGCCGGAGCGCAAGCAGGTTGTGGCTGAGATAGTAAAGAGACGAGTCCGCAAATCGGAGTAGAGGTGTGGGCGTATGATTAGCCGCGTGAAGCGAAAAGACGAACGGAAAGATGCCCCGCCGTTTACGCGGGAAGATTTTCTGAAACTGGTACAGCGCGCCGTTCAAACGCCAGTTCGGAAACCCGCTGCAAAATCGCGTGGAAAATCAGGTTCCCGCTCTCGCGGCGGTTGTACCTAAACGAGTATTCGTCCAAGTAGCTTTGCAGGTAAGGCTTGCCAACGGCATGATAGACGCCGCCAATCCCGCGCTTTACAAGGCTCCAGAAGCCTTCGATGGTATTGGTGTGCGCATCTCCCACAACGTACACGCCAGCGCTGTGATTGATGCGGCGATGGGTGTAGCCGTTGAGTTTGTCCAGTCCGTCGTAAGCAACGAGTTCATCCGTGAACACCGTGGATTCCGGCAGGATATGTTCGGTTGCAATGCCGTGAAGAGTCTGCCGGGTGGCATCATTGGCGGCGAAGGCAAGAACGCGACCCTTGCGCTCCACCACGCCCACGACGCAAGTTTTCTTTCCGTCGCCAGCGGGAGGACGCCCACGAATGCCCTTGCGCTTTCCGCCCATGTAGGTCTCATCCATTTCGACCGTGTGGCCGTCCAGCTTCACGCCATCTTCGGAGAGCAACGAGCGAATCTGTTTGAACATGCGCCATGCGGTTTTATAGGTGACTCCGGTTTCGCGCTGAATCTGTTTCGCGGAAATGCCACAACGAGTCGAACCCATCTGGTAGATCGCATAAAACCAGATGTGCAGCGGAGTAGTGGATTTCTCGAAGATCGTTCCGGCCAGCGGGTAGAAGTGATGGCCGCGTTCACAGGAATATGCAGGACGGCCAGCAATGCGGTACAGCGTGCGCTCTTGCTCGCAGTCAGGGCAAAACGTCACGCCGTCGGGATAGCGCTGTTCCTTGATGGTTTCAAGACAGGCATCGTCATTCGGGAACTGTTGCCTGAATTGGTCTAGCGTGTAACGCAAGTGCTTTGGAATGGTCTGTCTGCGGTTCATATAAGCATGTTCGCATACTATTCACTTGGTGTCAAGGGATAATTACCTTCATCTTTTTGGGAGACATTTTCCAGGCTCACGGGAACAGAGTCTTAGTTATCATGCCATTATCCCCTGATTCAGCAGGTGCGACCGAGCGTCGTCTACCCTTGGGTTTATCCAAGCCACCCGTCGGTAAGCACGTACCCCACGCTCATGGCCACCACGAGCAGCGAACCGAGGACAGCATTGGGTGCCGGGGAAGGGATGCGCGCCAAGCGGCACATCGCTCCGATTGCAAATGCAACGACAAATCCTAGAATTATCTTCATTTTGACCTCGCTGCGAACTTCAGTCGAAAGATTCTCATTCCGTCGCCACTGACCGCAAGCGCGCTGAGCAACTCGCCAAGCAGCAGTCAGCCAAGCCATCTGGCACAAAACGACGCTCCCCGTTCCCCCCGGCCGGAGGCAAAACAGCAAAGTGCTACAATCCAATGAATTTATACGATGGGCGCGTAGCTCAAGCGGATAGAGCATCGGATTTCTAATCCGAGGGTTGGGGGTTCGAGTCCCTCCGCGCCTACCAGCCCTCATCCGAGCGCCGCCTGCCGAGGCGCGAAGGTGGTTTTGATGCGTACAGCCGAGAAGCCTGAGCAGCTCGTCTTTCGTTGCGCCGGCCCCAACTGCGGCCAATTGAAAGGCGAGACCGATCACTGGTGGCTGATGTGGCCCTCGAAGGAAGGCAGCGTTTCCGTGCTCTCGCTCTGCGCCTGGGACGACGATATCGCCCGCCAGGAGGGCGCGCTCTGCGTCTGCGGCGAGCAGTGCGCGCAGAAGCTCCAGTCCAAGTTCATGGCCAACATCCTCGAGCACCAGGCCAAGCGGCGCTGATCCCGCTTCCCCAGGGCACGTCGCCGGCCTAATCCGCGGTTACCTTGGGTTCCGCGACATTACCAAGGTGCCGTTCCCTTTCGTGCCGACTTGCCCCACACTGGGCATGTCCGACGGGGGAAAGCATGAAACGGCCATTCAAACGTGGAATCATCAACAGCGTGCCCTTGCTGCAAGCGGTGCTGTGCGCCGATTGCGAATGCATCAGCGAGTCCAGAAGTGACATGTGCGGGGTGTGCGGCGGAGGGTCACTGGTGCACCTGGGGCGCCTGCTGGGAAGCGCCGCGCAGGCGGAGGCCGAAGTCGGACTCAACGATCCACTGATCAGCCGGGAACTGCAGACGCTGGTCGATTCCGCCATTCCCCGGCAGCCTCGCCGGTTCCCGTAGGATCTATCCGACGGCGGCCGGCGCCCCGCTCCCGCTCCGCGCTGCGCGCTCCGCTCACGCCGCAGTAACGCCCCTATTTGACCATTAGCAGAGGGGCTCAAAAAAGACGATGAAGCTCGTTCGATCAGACTCACCGGAAGTACCTCGCAGCATCGCCTCGAACGGAGCACTGGCTTGCTGGGGTTGGTCAGCACTGACTCTCGCGTGCATTGCAAGTGTACTGAGCCTGTTGATCGCCTTCGCCGTGAGATTCATTGTTTCGGTGCGGGCAGCGGCCTGGATCGGCGTGCCGGTTTTCATTGCGTTGAATGTGTATCTGCTTTGGCGCGGAAGATCCCCCGCCTGAACTGGGTCCTAGCGGGTTGTGCTGGGCGGGTTTACATTCGGCTGTTTATGACGCGTGGGAGGGCCCGGGTGACGTCCAGGGGCCGGATGTCCTCATGCTCGAAGCTTCGGAAATCGCCTCGATGTCGACCCGAACTGTCGAAGTGTTTTTGTATGGACCAAAGCCCAAATTTGTTGAATGGTTGGTGATCGAACCTGCTCAGGCGGTCGCGGAGAGCGTTCCCGATCACATCCGTCCATTGCTGAGGCTGCCAGGTAAGCAGGTGTTCGTGGCCAATGAGGAAGGCTGTCTCACTATCGGATGGAAATGGTGTCGTCCTGCTCTGCGGGTATTCCTCCAGCAAGTCGTACAGGAATGTCCATCCGTTGTCATGGCCCCCGAAGAACGTTCCGAGCTGGATTTGAATGGGATCTGGAGAGGGATTTCGCTGAACTTGGACCAGCAAAAACGCCAGTTGCTCGTTCGGGCGATACGGCTCGGCTTCGGTTGCGAATGCAAGCGACTGCTCTCCCGGTATAAATACATCTCCTTTCAGAAGGCTGCGGCATACCTGGCGGAGATTGAGCGAGAGGAAGCCGGAACGGCGCGGTGAGCATGGGCGGGTGGCCAGATATATGAGCACAAGCAATCCGGTGTTTCGAAACTTCGCGCTGCCGGGGGCATCATCTCGGACTTTAGGCGCTGAAGCAATGACGCTCAACGGAACCATCCATCGCGCGATCTGCCTCCTCTTTTGCGTGATCGCGGCCGCAGTTTGGGCATGGAATGGATACGCGACTTCTGGCCGCCGGAGCCTAATCATAGCTATCCTGATCTGCAGTCTTGCGGCCTCCGTCCTTGTGTGGGTCGCCGTGCGCAAGAAGCAATGGTCCGGGATAATCGCGCCTGGATATGCGTTGCTAGAGGGCTTGGCGCTGGGAATCATATCGCGGGGGGCGGAGGCGCGCCATCCTGGAATTGCGATCAACGCTGTAGCTGTAACGTTCGTAATATGTTTTTGCCTGCTCGTTGCGTATCGTTCAGGCCTGATTCGTGTGACCGAGAAGTTCAATGCAGGGCTCGCAGTAGCGACGATCGGGGTTGCGCTGTTCTATCTCGCAGGTTTGGGACTCAGCCTCACTGGCGTGCGGACGTTCTCAGTTTTCGCTGGCGCCGTGCCGGGCATCCTGATGAGCGTCGTGATCGTCATTATCGCAGGGATGACGTTGGTCTCCGACTTTAATTTCATCGAACGAGCAGTAAGAAGTGGGCTACCCAAGTACATGGAGTGGTATGCCGCTCTCGGGCTGACGGTAGCGTTGATCTGGCTTTATGTCGAAATCCTCAGGCTGCTGTCAAAAGCGGAGAAAGCGCAGGAAAGCGGCTACAGCCAGTGACCGCCTTTGTGATGAGAATTCGCGCCCGATGGCCGACGCCGGCGGCTCGACCGCCTGCGGCTACGACATCCGCGACCGCCTGAAAACCGGGGCCGCGCCTGAGGGAACGCCGAGCGTGCCCCGAGCGAAGTCGAAGAGGCGGCTGGGCCTGCGTGATTTTCGATCCCACAAAAAGGGCGCAGCCCGCGCCGCGCCCCTTTTCAGATCCCTCGCTGCGCTCGGAATATCGGCTGCGGACTCCCGCTCCGCGCTGCGCGCTTCGCTCACGCCCGCATGACGCCTCTATTTGATCACCAGCTTGGCGATGGTCTGCAACTGCATGTTCGAAGTGCCTTCGTAGATGGTGCCGATCTTCGAGTCGCGGAAGAACTTCTCCACCGGGTAATCCTTGGTGAAGCCGTAGCCGCCGAAGATTTCGACGGCCAGCGAGGTTACGCGCTCGGCTACCTGCGAGCGAGAACAGCTTGGTCATGGCCGCTTCCTTGACGAAGTTCATGCCGGCGTCCTTCATGCGGGCGGCGTTGTAGACCATCAGGCGCGCGGCCTCGATCTCGGTGGCCATCTGCGCCAGTTGGAACTGGATGCCCTGGAAGCTCGGCGATCGGCTGGCCGAACTGCTTGCGCTCCTGCGCGTACTTGACGGCGTGCTCCAAGGCGCCCCGCGCCAGGCCGAGCATCTGCGCGCCGATGCCGATGCGGCCTTCGTTCAGCGTCTCGATGGCGATCTTGTAGCCCTTGCCGGCCTCGCCCAGCACGTTCTCCTTGGGCACGCGGCAGTCTTCCAGGATCAGCTCGCAGGTGGAGGAGGCGCGGATGCCGAGCTTGTCTTCTTTCTTGCCGACGGTGAAGCCCGGGAAATCTTTCTCGACCAGGAACGCGGTGATGCCCTTGTAGCCGGCGGCGGGATCGAGCGTGGCCAGGACGATGAACAGCCCGGCTTCCTTGCCGTTGGTGATCCACAGCTTGCGGCCGTTCAGGACATACTCGCTGCCTTTCAGTTCCGCGCGCGGTGGCAAGAGCGAAGGCGTCCGAGCCTGATCCGGCCTCGCTCAGCGCATAGGCGCCGCACCCACTCCGAGGCCATGCGCGGCAGATAGCGCTTCTTCTGCTCTTCGTTGCCCCAGCGCAGGATGGCGTTGTTGACCAGCGTGTTCTGCACATCGACGATGACGCCGGCGCGAGGCGTCGACGCGCGAGAGCTCCTCGACGGCGAGAATGGCTTCAAAGAACGCTGCCGGCGCCGCCGCCATACTGCTCCGGGATCTCGATGCCCATCAGGCCCGAGCTGGAAGAACTGCTCGATCAAGCTTGTGTCGAACACGCCCTTCTCGTCCATCTCCGCGGACGAGCGGGCGCAAGCTTTTCTTCCGCGAACTGGCGAACGTTGTCGCGGAACAAGGTTTCGTCTTCCGTCAGCGCTAGTCAGCGACTGCGGCTTCTCGGGTGTGATTACGTCCGGCATATGAGTTCCTTTAGAGCGGAGAATTGAACCCAAGATTCTAGCACCGGAGAACAAATGAATCGTTGCAAGTTGTGCCGGCATTGCAGCCAGATCCTCCGCTCGGCTTCGCGCTCGCGAAGGATGACAGCATTAGTGGCAGCGAACGCCAAAAAAGCTGCAACCGGTACCTTCGATGTTCATCCATATATGAAACGTGGATGACTCTCCCCCAGGTCGTAGCCAGTGACCGAAGCCTCCTGCGGGAAGAGAGAAGGGGACCAATATGAAGAGACTCGAAGGGAAAGTTGCGGTAGTAACCGGCGGAAACAGCGGCATCGGCCTGGCGACGGCCAAGCGCCTGCAGGAAGAGGGCGCGCGAGTGGCCATTTCCGGCCGCAGCAAGAAGACGCTGGATGAAGCGGTGAGGACAATCGGAAACGGTGTGGTCGCCGTGCAGGCCGGACGTGGCCAAGCTGGCGGACATGGACAAGCTGTATGCCGAGGTGTCACAGAAGCTGGGCAAAATTGACGTGCTGTTCGTGAACGCGGGGGTCGCCAAGTTCGCGCCGCTCGCCGATACCTCGGAAAGCACGTATCGACGAGAAGTTCGACATCAACATCAAGGGAGCGTACTTCACCATCCAAAAGGCGCTGCCGCTGCTGAACGACGGCGCGTCGATCATCCTGAACACCAGCGTGGCGGACAGCAAAGGGACCATCGGGGCGAGCGCCTACGCGGCAACGAAGGCGGCGCTGCGCTCTCTGGCGCGAACCGCGGCGGCGGAACTCGTGGGCCGCGGCATCCGCGTAAACACGGTTGCGCCCGGGCCCGATTGAAACGCCGATCTTCGGCAGGACCGGGCTGCCGCAGCAAGCCATCGATGAATTCGCAAAGGGAGTCGTCGAATCGAATTCCGATGAAGCGCTTCGGGACAGCCCGAGGAAGTGGCGGGCGCCGTGGCATTCCTGGCCTCGCAGGATGCGTCCTACATCACCGGCGTGGAAATCAACGTGGACGGCGGCTACGGACAGCTCTGAGTCGCGGGACTGTGGGAGGACGCCTGGCTACTGCTTCTTCCGCCGGTAAACCAGCTTCATCCCTTCCTCGGCCAGGGTCTTGCGGATTTGGTTCTTTGCATGGATGGACCACGGCCCGGAAGTGTCCAGCCGCACATACGCGCGCCAGTGAGCCAGGGCCTTGCGCGGGTGCTTGAGCTTCTCGTAGGCGAGCGCGAGATTGTAGTGAGCGTCGGCGTAGGTGGGCGCGAGCCGGATGGCCTGCTTGTACGCCTGGATTGCTTCCTGCAACCGGCCAGTCTCGTCGAGAACGTTGCCCAGGTCGAAATGCGCCAGGGCATAGCGCGGGTCGGATTCCACCGCCTGGCGGTAGTGTTCCTCCGCCTTGGTGTAATCCTGGCGGTTGTAGTAAAGCGTGCCAAGATTGATGTGGCCGGCGGCGTGGTTGGGATCGAATTCCAACGTCTTGGTATAGGCCTCGATCGCCTCCCGCTGCGAGGCCGGATCTTCTTCCAGCGCGATCGCTTTGGCGAACCACTCGGCGGCGGTTTCCGCCGTGCGCATGGGTTTCACATTGACGGCGAGGGCGGCGACTACCGCCCTGGGAGCGAAGTCCATGACAAATTGGCCAGCCACCGGTTCCACCGCTTTCCCCTGGTGGCGGAAGGCGACCCGTCTGCCGGAGACGAAGGTTCCCGTCTCGAGCAGCGGATTCTCCATGCCGGCGACCGCGCGCTGCATGGCATGCAGCGATTCGCGGAATCTTTCCCGGACGCACCCGCCGGGCGCTCAGTTCAATCAGCTTTCTCAACTGCAGGAGGTCAAAAAAAGAGTAGTCTTCGGAAGCGGCGATCAGCTCGGCCTTTTCCCATGCAGCCAGTTGGCGCGCCGTGATCCGCAAGATCCTCAGTACGTCCGCTCGTGCGTAACGGTCCACTGGATGTGTTGTTACCCTTGCCCGTATTATGTGAGCGGGGACTACAGGTTGCAAGGGCTAAGTTTCCACAGTAGTACACAGGATTTCCAGCGGTGTACTCACCGGGCACTCTGGTAGCGCGCTCCCGGACAAGGCGGAGGCTGGCAACCTCTGGGTTAGTACGCCACGATTACTCTCCGCATTTGCCCTCCACCCGGCGGATGGCCGCGACTTCGAAGAAGCGCATGCCGTGCGCCGTGCCCTCGTCGCTGCTGGCGCTGGCATCACGATTATTGTCGCGCTCGCCCGTTAGCTGCACGCGCTGCCCGACATGGGCGCTCAAATCCTGGTCATCGCCGATCAGCATGTGCACGGTCCCATTGCTACATTCCGCCGCCATCATTCACCGCGACATTAAGTGGGCCAATGTCTTCGTTACCGAGCGCAGGCAGGCAAAGGTACTTGATTTCGGTTTAGCCGAGCGCACCGCGATCAGGCACAGGCTGGGTTGACGCAAGCGACGGCGGCCGAGGCCGAGGCGCGCTCCGCCCTCGGCTACACCCGCATTCGCGCGCCCTTCGACGGGGTCATCACCGAGAAGCGCGTCGATCCCGGCGCGCTCGCCGCCCCGGGCGTCCCGTTGCTGACGATTGAAGACACGCGCCACTTCCGTATGGAAGTCGCCTGAGGACGTAGAGGACCTGATTGCCGACCTCCGCCAGGCGCTCAATGCCGCTTCACTACCGGAAGGGACGCCCAAGGACGCCGGAACCACGGTCGCAGAACCAGTCGCACGCTAGTTCTGGCCGCCACCGTCGCCACGCGGCGGGCGGGGCGGGCAGTCGCCGTGCTCGCGGACGTTTGTGCCGAGGAGACTTGGCACTTCACTCCGCAGGCTCGTTGCCGAACGAGCCGGCTACAAGTGGTCGGCGCCATTCTGCAGTAAGCTTACAATCGACCCGGCGGCAAAAAGGCGGTTCGTTCCGCTTGTCCCGGTAGGACCGACAGTTCAGGCCAACTGCGTGATGTCTTCAGCGATCTTGGGAAAGTCCGTGAGCATCTTCGAGTCATGCCCTGGGAACATGTTTTCCACTGGGGCATTGGAGCGCAGCTTGTCGTAGGTTTCGAGCCAGATCGGCAGGTTCGTGATCAAGCAGCTCGGCACATCCTCTTTGAAGCTTCGGAAAAGATGCGCGCTGTCGGAGCCGACAATGGTTTGCCCTTTAGCCGTGGGGATCAGCACCGCTTGTAGTCCCGGCGTATGGCCTGGCGCCAGCAGAAGCTGCATATCGGGGCCAATCACCTTGTCCCCGTCTATCTGAATGACCCGCGGACCCTTGGCCAACTCAGCGAAAGCCTTGTTTGCATCCGGGTTCTGTAGAGGCCTGAACGGAGCTCTCTGTGACAATGGGCTGTTAACCCAGAAGTCGAACTCCTTCTTCTGCACGTAGAACTTGGCGTCTGGAAACAGCTCGGCGAATTCGGCTCCGCCGCCGATATGGTCAAAGTGCATATGAGTGATGACGATCCTGGTCACCTGCTCGGGCTTGATTCCGATCCGCGCCACCAACTGCTGGGGCGGGAAGAACCCCTTGAACCTCGGACCCCAGACCTTGCCTGTGCCGGTGTCCACGAGGGTGGTCTCGCCGTTCTTCGCGCGGATTGCCCAGGTGTAATAGTTAATAGCGATATCATCGGTCCAGCCCGTGTTGAACAGCGTCATGGCCAGCTTGCGATCAAACGGACCGGCATACTTCAGAGCGAAGACTTCGTAGGTTGATTTCGTACCGGAGGACATACCTTCCGTCTTTTTCCCTTCGGATACGACCGGACTAGCCGCAGCCAACGCCGTGGCCCCAGCGGCCACAGAAAGCGATTTCACAAAGTCCCGACGATCGATGATGTTCATGAAAATCTCCTTTATGTCTGATCGTTTCCGACTGTTGTGGTGCTGGATGTGCCAATTGCATGCAGAATCGACCCGTGACGACGATTACCGCGCAAAAATTGTAGCAGCTTAGGTCGCCGTGAGATTGTGCAAACGCCAGAAGGAGCCGTAGAAAGCGCCCCATTGGCGCTTCAGGATCACGGTGTCGCCGGGAGTGCTGGAAAAGCCGTGTGAAGCAGTTGTGAGGCAGTCATTGCCCAATTGAGGGCTAAGCTCTAGAATCCAAAAGAGAGCCGACGTAGCTCAGTTGGTAGAGCAGTCGATTCGTAATCGACAGGTCATCGGTTCAAGTCCGATCGTCGGCTCCATTGAGCGTTCAGCAATCAGCACTCAGCATTCAGCAATCAGCCACCTCTAATCTTCGCGTGCCCAGCGCTCACTCGCCACAGATCCCTGCCGTGCGCGGTGCGTACCTAAATGAATACTGACTCCTGGAATGGCTTGGCTGAATGCTGAATGCTGACTGCTTGAAGCAAAACGAAAAGGCCACCCCGGCACAGGGCAGCCCTTTCTTTTAGGGAGAATAGTTCCAACGGAGGGTGAAGCCCTGACCGTCAAAACCTTTCTGGCGGAAATCTTATGAGCCGAGAAGATGGGGTGTCAAGCGAATTTTAGATATTAACGTCCTTTATAATCAATTAGTTACAAAGACGATCAACAATGCCGCAGAATTCACAAAAGCGCCCCTCTCGCCCCCTATTCTGGGCCTTAATTGTCCCGTTTCAACGACTTAGAAGGGGCACTCAGCGCGGCAGGTTCAGCCGGATGATTTCCACATCCTCGGGCCGGCCGAACCAGCGATTGGGGAAGTACCTCTGCACCAGTACGCGCAATCCACCGAAAGCGAGACCAATCGCGAGCGCGATCAGCAGGAGAATCCCAATCAGCATGAAGGCGGCGATGATCAGGTTGCCGATGTTGTCCTTCTTGCGCAGAGTAGTGGCTTGGTTCCAGGTGACATCGGCGTCGTAGCTGATGGCCGCCAGCAGCGACTGCGCCTCACTCTGCGAGACGCTGCCCGTCACCACGGCCACGATGGGCCCACTGCGCTTGCCGAAGAAGTCGCAGGCGCTATCCGTGGCGTGTCCGGCAGCGGAGCAACTGTTGGCTTTCATCCAGGACTCGATGGCGCGCAGCCGGTCGGCCGCGATCTGCGGCGTGGGATAGGCGATCAGCACCATGGTCGCGGTGCCGTTCGATGTCGAGTAGCGTCCCAGCACGAGTTCAGCGCTGCGCTCGAACTCGACCACGTCGGCCGGAAATGGCGGATGGATGCTGGAGAATCCGGCTGGCCCGGCGACGTACTTGGCGGAATGCTTGACGTAGCCGGGGCGCGGCAGATAGGTGGGCAGGGTGGGCAGCTTGCTGGCGTCGGCGGCAGGCTGAGGCAGGGCGCCGGCGAGCTCGCGCAGTTCCGCCGCCGACATGGCGGTCACGCGGTCGAAATCGGCCTCCACCAGGATGTTCCCGCGGTAGAACAGGACCTTGGCGCCGGACGAAGCCGCCAGGTCACCGATTTTCTCCGTCTCCATTCCTTCAGTTTTGTAAAACGTAAAGGCGCCGTAAGCGCCGGTCGTATCGTTGAAGCGAGCCGCCTTCAGCGAGAGCTTGCGGTCCGGGCGCGTGTAGGTGGCTGATTCGACCTGCTGGAAGCCATATTCCTTCAGCACGGAGGCATAGGCGGGGTCGGCGAACGCGGCATCGTCCGACATGCGAGGAGCGCCCTCGATCTGCCATCCGGCAAATTGGTTGGGCAGGAACGGCTGAGGCGGGGGAGTGGCCGCGCTCGCGCAGGCGGCCAAGCTAACCAGAATGAGCATGATAAGGTGCTTCATAGTCAACTGTCATTCTTCCGCCGAGCAAAGCGAGGCGGGAGAATCCGGGAAAACGGCCCGCACCACCACTCCCGGCAGAGTCCGCGATTCCGCCAGATCCTCCGCTCGCCTTGGGCTCGCGAAGGATGACACCCTCGACCAAAACTAGCGGCGCAGAAAAATCTAGGACTGTCACGTAGTGCGTGCGCAGCTTACTTTTGCGCGCACACCTATTAGACGACATTCCCGGGCGAAAAGCTTCTACTGGGCGGCGTCTTTGGGCAGCTTGGTGGCCATCTTCAGGCCGCTGAGGCCAGAAACGTACTTGGCCACGCCCCGGTAGAGGGCTTCGGCGATCTTCTGGCGGTACTCGGGGGTTTCGAGCTTCTGCTCGTCGCCGGGGTTCGACAGGAACGATATCTCGGCCAGGATGGAAGGCATATTGGCGCCGATGAGCACGATGAAGGGCGCCTTCTTGACCCCACGGTTCCGCGTGCCTTTGCCGGCAGTGGTCCACAGCGACTGCTGCACGTCGGCGGCAAACTCGCGCGATTCCTCGATCTTCTCTTTGAGCGCAATCTTCTTCACCAGGTCCTGCAGCTCGTGGATGGATTTCTCGGAGACGGCATTCTCCCGCGCTGCCACCTCCAGCGCGTCGGCCGACGAGGTGAAGTTCAGGTAGTAAGTCTCGACGCCACGTGCCTCCGGCTCACGGCTGGAGTTGGCGTGGATGGAGATAAACAGGTCCGCCTGCTCTTGGTTGGCGATGGCGGTGCGGGTTTCGAGCGGGACGAAAGTATCGTCGTCGCGCGTGTATACCACCTCCGCCCCCATGCGGCTCTCCAGCAGCTTCCCAAAGCGCAGCGCCACGTCCAGGACCAGCGCCTTCTCGGTGAGGCCGTCGGGACCGATGGTTCCCACATCGTGTCCGCCGTGGCCGGCGTCCACCACAATCTTGCCGATCTTCAACCCGAGCGCACGGATCAGCGTCTGCTCGCCATGGGCCGTGGGCTTGGCTTCGTGATTGGCGAGGCTTGCCGGCTTCTCCCGCGCCTTGCCGCGCTCGGAACGTGGCGAGACCGCCTGGAAGGTGGGCGACGTGGTCGGCTTGGAGGTGGCCTTGATCTCCGGCTCGCTCAGGGTGACCGTCTCCATGGTGCCCGCTTCCTTCGAAGTTGCCACTTGTGGCCACGCGGCGGCTGGGTCCGGGTCGCTGCTGGGCGCCTGCTTGGGCGTGGGGCGAGTCTTGACGGGGGAGATTTCGGATTTTGAGCTGATCGTGGCGGGTGCTCCACCCGGAGCCTGCCCCAAGCGAAGTCGAGGGGCCGGTTTTGCCAAGGGTGGGTCATTGCTCGCCTTCGATGTGTCCGCTGGCGGCTGCTTGCCATGGATGTCGATAATCAGTCGGTCCGGATTAAGGAGGAAGAAAGCCGAATACTCAACGACTTCGTCCAGCTCCAGCACCACACGGGTCAGTCCGCGCTTGTACTGCGCCACGCGGATCTTGTGCAGGAAGCCGCTATCAACGTCAAAGCTCTTGCCCACCAGCTCGGGCGCGAGGCGAGTGTCATACAGGTCGAAGAAGACGCGGTCGGGATCGGCAACGCGCCCGGCCTGGTACTTGACCTGCTTTTCCAGGTCGATGGCGACCCGGGTGTAGTCCGGCGTAGACCACTGCCGGATGCCGGTGACCAGAGGCAGCCTGGCCGGCGGCTTGGCGGGGTCAGCATCGTTGACCGGCCGGGCGTCGCCTTCCTTGACCTTCTTGGCCGGCTTGGCGATGGTCTTTTCGGTTTCGATCTCTCGCAGCGCATCGCGAGCGTCGTCGGCCAGGCGGCTGCGCGGATAGCGCTTCAGGAACTCCTCGAAGCTGGCCTTGGCGTTTTCGTTGTCTTCCAAGTCATTGCGGTAGATTTGCCCGATGGTGAACAGCGCCTCGACCCGACGCCGGCTGCCGGGATACTCGCGGCGCAGGAACTCGTACTGCGTGATCGCGGCCTGGGAGACCTTGGGATTGCCCAGGGCGCGGCCCATCTCGGCCAGCAGTTCGGCCACGGCGGCCACGCTGGCGTCGGCTTTGCTGGAGACGGGCGAGGTGTAGTACACGCGGCGGTAGGCGTCGATCACCCGCTGATATTCGCGCCGGGTGCGCTCGCCGGCCGGACGCCCGTTGAGCGATTCCCGCAGCCGCTCGGCAGTCTCGAACTGGGAAGCGGCGACCTGACGCTTTTGCGCCGTGCTGATGGCAAGCGCAGGCCGGGCGAGGGCCAGCGCAACCGCCAGCATCAAGATCAGACGAAGGACACCCTGGGTTGGACCTTTACCTACCACGTGTTCGTGTCTCAGTCCTTGCCGGCCCCCTCGCCGGCGGATCAGACTAATCCGTGTTGGTGATGGTCAGCACGCCACTGGAATCGCGGAAGACGTGGATCGGGTCGGCTGCCGGCCCGCTCAGCAGTTTTCCGGGATCGCCCCCGTACAGTGTCGTGATCCGCTTCACATAGTTGCGGGTCTCGGCATTCCGCGGGACACCCTTGGAGCGCGCAACCGCGCCGGCGCCGGCGTTGTACGCCGCCAGTGACAGCTTCACATCACCGTTGTAGTCCTGGAGCAGATGCTTCAGGTGCCGCACCCCTGCGTCCACGTTCTGCTGCGGATCGAAGGGATTGCTGACGTTCAGCGTGCGGGCCGTGCCCGGCATCAACTGCATCAGCCCCATGGCGCCTTTGGGCGAGACCGCGTGCGGGTTGAAGTTCGATTCCACTTTGATCAACGAACGCACCAGGGTCGGGTCCACGTCATGGCGCCGCGCGGCTTGTTCAATGATGCTGTCCAGTTCGCGCGAGGTCATCGCCCGTCCCCGCAGGATTTCGCGGTTGTCGGGGGCGGCCTCGTTGGGAGCGGTATTCATCACCGGATTGGACGGGGCTGCGGCCACATACTGGCCAACCTCAGCGGCGGCCGACCGCGCCGCTCTCATCGCCGAGGGTGTGGGCGGAGGCACCGGCTTCCACCGATGCTCCACGCGGCTCCAGTACACCAGCACGGAAGCACGTCTAGGGGTTTGGGAAGGATTGGAGGCAGGATGGGAGACAGGTGCATCGACGTAGATGGTTCGGCCCTGTTCGTCGCGCTGCGGCACGATGCCGCTGCCCTGGGCGAATGCTTGCGGCGCTACGATAGCCAGTACCATCAGGAAAAGCAGGTGTCGTTGCATAGGTGAACACGCGGGCGTACCACGGCCCGCACACCTAACCCCAAAACCTGACGGAGACTTCGTCCAGAGCGCTTCGATTATAAGTCGGCTGGTAATGGCCCACAATGCACGAACAGGCAGGTACCCCCGGAGTGAACAGGCATCCCTAACAGAAGTACACTCCCGCGCCTCCGCCGTAACCGGCGTGATTGCAGGCACTTACGCCGTAACGCTACGACAACCATCTGTGAGCTGCCAAGTGAGCCGCTGGTCTGTCTAGCACCCTTCGAGCTGTCATCCTGAGTTTGCGACCGCGTGGTTCCACTTTGCGGCCCTTTTCTGGGCCGCGCGGTCGCAAGCGAAGGATCTTGATATTGCCAGTCCTTCGACAAGCGTTTCCTGACACTCCGCCCGCGTGGGCTGTCATCGAGTGTCGAGGTCCTTCGCTCGCCCTCACCTCGCTTATGCTCGGCTCGGGCGGCTCAGGACGACAATCACGGAGCCTCAAAGAATGCTGGGTCTCCCAGGAAGAACCTTGCTTCTCCCGCCAGTTGACAACCCTCAGGCCTGTGACTTTTCCTGTATGCACGAAAATGAACGGCTACCAGTCCGATCTCGCTTACATCCACGACGTTGGCTTCGGCGACTTCGCCCGCAAGGCTGCGCCGGGACTGCTGGCCATCTTGCGGCGCGCCGGTATCCGCAGCGGACTGGTCGTCGATCTGGGTTGCGGCAGCGGAATCTGGGCGGCAGAACTCACACGCCGTGGCTATGACGTGCTCGGCATAGATATTTCTCGTCCCATGATCGAGCTGGCGCGGAAGCGCGCGCCCGCGGCCCGGCTCATCAATGCATCCTTTCTGAGTGCGAAGCTGCCCGCCTGCGATGCCGTAACCGCGATCGGCGAGTGCTTCAGCTACACCTTTGACGGGCGCAACAGCCGGCGCGAGCTTGCGCGCTTCTTTCGGCGCGCACACGAAGCGCTGCGACCGGGCGGCGTGTTCATCTTCGACATCGCCGAGCCTGGGCGGGCTCTTCGCCGTGCCCATGCCCAGGGCAGGGATTGGGCAATCCTCTTCGAAGCCGAGCCCGGCCGTGATCTCCTGATCCGCCGCATGACCGCCTTCCGCCGGGTCGGCAAGCTCTATCGGAGGAGTCAGGAGACACATCGACTGCGTCTCTACCGAAGCTCCGATATTGCTGCCGAACTGCGCGGCGCGGGCTTTGCCGTGCGCACGCTGCGCGCCTACGGACGCATGCCTCTGCCGTCTGGCAACGCCGCGTTCGTGGCAACAAAACGCTGACCCACGTAAACTTCAGGAGGCAATGGACGTCATCTACGGCATCCACGCGGTCAGCGAAGCGCTGAAGTCGCGCGGGCGCGCCTTCGAGTATGTGGGTGTGGCCCGCGAGCGCCACGACCAGAAAATCCAGCGCATCATCGACGACTGCCGCTCGAGTGGCGTTCCCGTGCGCTTCGTGCCCCGCGAGCAACTGGACCGGTTGGCGCGCACCCCGGCGCACCAGGGCGTGGTCGCCGTCACCTCGCAAAAAAAATATCTTGATCTCGATGATCTGCTGGCAAACAAGCGCGGCGAGCACTCATTTCTCGTAGTGCTCGATGGCGTGGAAGATCCGCAGAACCTGGGAGCGATCATCCGTACCGCCGATGCTGCCGGAGCCGACGGCATCATTCTTCCAGAGCGGCGCGCCGTGGGCGTCACCGGAACGGTCGCTAAAGTATCCGCCGGAGCTTCCGAGCACTTACCAATTGCGCGGGTTACCAACCTGGCGCGCAGCCTGGAAGAGATGAAGTCGCAGAAGCTGTGGATCGTCGGTCTCGACGAGCGCGGCCAGCAAGCCTACGACACCGTGGACTACAGGATGGATTGCGCGCTCGTCCTGGGCGCCGAGGGCAAGGGAATGCACGAGCATGTGCGCAGCCGCTGCGACTTTCTCGTCCACATCCCGGTGCTGGGCGAGGTGCCGTCGCTGAACGTCTCGGTGGCGGCCGCAGTGGTGATGTACGAGGTCGCGCGCCAGCGCAGGGCCAGGGAGAAATGAAAAACGTCCTCTGCATCCTCTGTGTCTTCTGTGGTTTTCAGTCGGTTTTCGCACTCGACCGCCAGGCCTTCACCTTCACCGACTACGATCTGCAAATCAAGGTCACGCCCGAGACCCAATCCCTGGAAGCCAGCGGCAAGATCACCTTGCGCAACGACACCGCGCAGCCGCTGCGCAATCCGGTGCTGCAGATATCCTCCACGCTCGAGTGGGGCCCGATCACGGTCGCCGGCAAAACGGCTCAGTACCTGGCGCAGACTTACACCTCCGACATCGACCATAGCGGTGGTTTGAGCGAGGCGATCATCACCTTGCCGCAGCCGGTCCCGCCGCAGGGGACTGTCCAGATCGAGATCGCCTACAGCGGAAAGATTCCGCCGGACAGCACGCGCTTGACCCGCATCGGTGTTCCCGCCGAGAGGGCGGCGCACAGCGATTGGGACCAGATCAGCGAATCCTTCACCGGGCTGCGCGGCATCGGTTTCGTAGCCTGGTACCCGATCGCGACCGAGGCCGCCAGCCTGAACGAAGGAAACCAGGTTTTCGAGACCGTGAGAGCCTGGCAGGACCAGCAGCGCCGTTCCACCATGCGCCTTTCCATCTGCTGGCCGGGCGACTCGCAACTGGCCGCCAATGGACAAAGTTCAGCCCCCGCCATGCAACCCGCCGGGCTGAACTGCCGGGTGCTGCAATACGAACCGCTCGGGCCAACTGTTCCCACCTTCGCCGTCGGCCCTTACCGCGCTCTCAACCAACCGCCCACCGCAATCCAATACATCGCCGGCCACGAGTCCTACGCCCGCACCTGGGCGGCAGCGGGAGAAAAGGTCGCGCCCTTCATCACACAGTGGTTCGGACTGCGAAAACGGCCGGTGCAGGTCGTGGAGCTGCCTGACAAGGACATGTACCCCTTTGAAGGCGGCAGCGTGTTCTTCACGCCTCTTGTGACTGGAGAAGAAAAAGACATCCAGGTGGTGCTGGCGCACCAGTTGGCGCATGCCTCGTTCCAGTCGCCGCGCCTGTGGATGGACGAAGGCGTGGCGCACTTCGCCCAGGCGCTTGAGCGCGAACAGCAAGACGGCCGCAAAGCGGCGCTGGCCTACATGGACGATCGACTCCCGCCGTTACAGGAGGCCGAGAAAGAATTCCTGCCGTCGGCGCCCGGCAAAGCCTCGGGTGCGCAGCCCCAGGGCCAGCCGCTGGTCAGCGCCACCGACGAGGTCTTCTTCCGCACCAAGGCGATGTTCGTCTGGTGGATGCTGCGCGACATGGTGGGTGACGACGCGCTCGAGCGCGCCCTCCGCGCCTACCGCCCCGAGCAGGACAAAGAGCCTTCCTATTTCCAGCGCCTGCTGGCCGAACAGTTCCATCGCGACCTGGAATGGTTCTTTGACGACTGGGTGTACCGCGACCGCGGCCTGCCGGAGTTTCACATCACGGCCGTATACCCGCGGAAGCTCATCCCGGAAGATTGGTCGGTCACGGTGACGGTGGAGAACTCCGGCGGAGCCGGGGCGGAGGTCCCGGTCGCGGTGCGAGCCGCGCAGGGCGAGGAACGCAAACGGCTGGAAGTCCGCGCTCACGAGAAAACTGCGGTCCGCATTCCGATTCCGGTTTTGCCGCAGCAGGCGGTGGTCAACGACGGCAGCGTGCCGGAATCCGACATGAACAACAACTCGGCGGAGATCCGCACGGAGGACACCCCGAAGTAACGCGGGCGTCTCGCCCGCACATTCGCGTCCGCTACAATGACCACTTCGGGGGAGGATGCGCGTGTACATACAATTCCTGGGCGCCGCCGGCACCGTCACCGGCTCCAAGCACCTGATCAATACTTCCGCCAATCCCAGCGGCAAGGACGGCTTTCAGGTGCTGATCGACTGCGGACTTTTCCAGGGTCCGAAGGAGTGGCGGGAGCGCAACTGGCAGGACACGCCGGTGCCCGCCCGCCAGATCGACGCCGTCATCCTTACGCATGCCCACCTCGACCACTGCGGCTGGATTCCGCGCCTGGTGAAGGAAGGATTCACCGGACCCATCTATGCCACGCCCGCGACCATGGACTTGTGCGGCATCCTGCTGCCCGATTCCGGACACCTGCAGGAAGAAGAAGCCGCGTTCCACAACAAGCACCAGACCTCGAAGCATAAGCCGGCGCTGCCGCTCTACACCATGCAGCAGGCGCAGCAGAGCCTGGCCCGCCTCCAGCCCGTGGATTTCGGCGAGACCAAACAGCTCCGCCCCGAATTCTCGTTCCGCTTTGTGCATTCGGCGCACATCCTGGGCGCGTGCATGGTTGAGATCACGGCCAGGATCAACGGCGGCACGCGGCAACTGCTGTTTACCGGCGACATCGGCCGCGTGCGCGACAGCGTCGTCGCGCCCGGCAAGGTCGTACACTCTGGACCGCAAGAAGGTGAAAGCGCCGACTTGCTGGTGATGGAATCCACCTACGGCAACCGCGAGCATCCGCACGACGATCCGCGTCCGCAACTGGCCAAGCTGGTGAGCGATACCGTCAAGCGCGGAGGCAGCGTGGTCGTCCCCAGCTTTGCCGTCGAGCGCACTCAGAAGTTTCTGTTCATCCTGAAAGAGTTGATGGAGTCAGGACAGATCCCGCGCGTGCCCGTGCACGCCGACAGTCCCATGGCCATCCAGGCAGTCGAGATCTTCCTCAAACACACTGAAGAATTCAGCGACGATACGAAACGGATGATCGCTCAGTACGGTTCGCCACTCACTTGGCAGGGGTTCCGCTTTGACAGCAGCGTGGACGACTCCAAAAAGATCAGCGACTCGCGCTCTCCCGTGATCATCGTCTCTTCCAGCGGCATGGCTACTGGCGGACGCGTCCTGCACCACCTCATGCAGCGCCTGCCCGATCCCAACAACCTGGTGCTGTTCATCGGATTCCAGGCGCAGGGCACGCGCGGCGCCGCCATCAAGAGCGGCGCGACGACGGTGAAGATATTCGGCGAGGAAGTACCGGTGCGGGCGCAGGTGGCCGCGCTCGAGGAGTTCTCCGATCACGCCGACACCCCTGAGCTGCTGGAATGGCTGCGCACGTTCAAGAAGCAGCCGCGGAACACGTTCCTCGTGCACGGCGATCCCGATGCCTCGGCCCAGCTTCGCGACACCTTGGACAAGGAGCTCAAGTGGAACGTGCAGGTGGCACAGTGGCTGCAGAAAGTTACAGTGAGCTAGGAGCGTACGAGAGACCTTATGGAGAACCAGCAAGCATCGTCGAAAGCACGCGCGGTTGCGGGATGGGCGCGCTATCTCTTCGCGTGGTGCATTCTCTTCAATTTGCTTATGTCAGTCGCTACCGCACAACAAACCGGGCAGGAACCGGAAAACGCACCGCAAGAGAACGCTGGCAAGGAAAAGAAAGAGTCGGCGCAAGAGAAGCTGAAGCGACTACCGGAGGAGTGGCAGTCCATGCAAGGCAAGTTGAAGCGGCTGCCGATTGAGTGGCTGATTGGCCCGTATATCCCGGTCCAGGGGAAGCTCCAGCCGCTCACCAACGAACAACGGGCCGAGGTTTACATGCGGCACACTTTTCTCACCTTCGGCTCGTATCTGGCGCGAGCATTTTCGGCGGGAATCGACCAGGCACGCTCAGAACCCTACCAATGGGGTGGAGGCATGCCGGGCTATGGCAAGCGCTATGTGGCACGGTATGGCGAATTTGTGATTCAGAACAGCCTGGCCTCGGCCGGTGACGCCGCATTGGGATACGAGCCTCGCTACGATTTTTGCCGCTGCGAGGGTTTCTGGCCGCGCACCCGCCACGCCATATCGAGAAACTTCGTTGCCTACAACCGGAGCGAGAGCAAGCTGCGTCCGCAGGTGCCCTTGTATGCGGGGGCGTTCACGGCCGGTATTCTCTACGGTTCATGGCTTCCGGGAAGGCACAACATGTGGAGAAGCGGAGCGATCAGCATGGCGTCCCAGGCTGGAATTGGCAGTGGCTACAATTTTGTGAGCGAGTTCGCCCTCGACATTCTGCACAAGTTCGGAAGCAAGAAATGATGCAAGGCGGCCAGGAATGCTACGCGTGCGCGTTGGTAAAGCACACCAGTGCTTCCAGCCGATCCGCCGCGGCGCCGGAATCGAGCGAGTGAGCCGCCAGCGGGATGCCTTCGCCGATGCTATCCACCTTGCCCGCGGCCACCAGCGTAGCGGCCGCGTTCAGCAGGACGACGTCTCGGCACGCTGATTTTCCTCCGCGCAGGATCTCGCGAATGATCGCGGCGTTGGCCGCCGCATCGCCGCCCGCGATGGCTTCTAAAGGCGCTCGCTCCATGCCGAATTCCTCGGGGGTGACTTCATACGTCCGCACCTGCCCGTCGCGGGCTTCGGCTACTCGTGTCGGCCCCGTGATAGTGATCTCGTCCAGGCCGTCGGCGCCGTGGACCACCAGTGCCCGCCGCAATCCGAGCAACGCCAGCGCCTCGGCCAGCTTTTCGACTAGATCTTCGGAGTAAACGCCCACCACCTGCGCCGAAGTCCGCGCCGGATTGGTCAGCGGGCCGAGCAGGTTGAAGACGGTACGCAGGCGCAGCTCCCGGCGGGCTGGCTGCACATACTTGGTGGCCGAGTGCATCAAGGGGGCGAACAGAAACGCGATGCCGACCTCATCCAGGCAGGCAGCCACGCGCGCCGGCGGCAGGCCAATGTTCACCCCCAACGCTTCCATGACGTTCCGCCGAGCCGCACTTGGAACTCACGCCGCGATTGCCGTGTTTCGCTACGCGGACGCCGCCTCCAGCAACTGTGAGCGCCGTCGCCGTAGAGATGTTGAAGGTGCCGCTGGCATCGCCGCCGGTGCCGCAGGTGTCCACCAGAGCCTCGCGGCCGGTGCCGCTCAAGTCCACCAGGCTGTCGCGCACAATCGGCAGGGGCGTGGCGGCCGCGCGGATGGCTTCGGCGAAGCCCACAATCTCCTCGACCGTCTCGCCCTTCATGTGCAACCCGACCAGCAGCGCCGCGATCTGCGCGTCGGTGGCTTCGCCGCGCAACACTTCTTCCATCACGGCGCGTGCTTCCTCGCGCGAGAGCGATTGGCGGTGGTTGGCGATCTTGTGCAGCGCGTCGAGGATCATGAGGCGGCCTATTGTGCCACAGAGCGGATCGGGTGATCGGGAGATCGGGTCATCGGGTCATTGATAAGCCTCTGGCTAGCGGCCAGTAGCCAGAAGCCAATTGCCAATTGCTCATCGCGCTGCTGTTTTGTAGAATCGTTAGTTTGCGGTCACGAGAGAAATCTCACTGAGAAGGCATGCTGTCCTGATACCACGATCATGAAAATTCACGAGTACCAAGCGAAAGCAATCCTGGCGAAGTATGGGGTCGCGGTTCCGCGCGGCGAGATGGCGACCACCCGCGAAGCGGCCGAAACTGTGGCCAAGAACCTGCTCGCCGCCGGCGCGGCTGGCCGTGGTGGTAAAGGCGCAGATCCACGCCGGCGGGCGCGGCAAGGGCGGCGGAGTGAAGATCGCCAACTCCGCCGAAGAAGCCGGCGAGATCGCCGCCCGCATGCTGGGCATGAAGCTGGTGACGCACCAGACCGGTCCGGAAGGCAAGGAAGTGCATTGCCTGCTGGTCGAGGAGACGCTGCCCATCGAGCGCGAGCTCTACCTGGGCATCGTAATCGACCGCACGGAAGCGCGGCCGGTGTTCATGGCCTCAGCCAGCGGCGGCATGGAGATCGAGCAGGTCGCCGCCCAGAATCCGGATGCCATCCTGAAGGAGTACATCACGCCCGGCATGGGCCTGGAATCTTTCCAGGCGCGCAAGCTGGCCTTCGGGCTGGGGCTCAAGCCCGAGCAGATCAACCCGGCAGTGCATCTGATGACCGCGCTGTACCTCGCCTTCGAGGTGACGGACTCGTCGCTAGCCGAGATCAATCCCTTCATCACTACCAAGGACGGCCGCCTGTTCGCGCTGGACGCCAAGATCAACTTCGACGACAACGCTCTGTTTCGTCACAAAGACCTGGTCGAACTGCGCGACAAAAGCGAAGAAGATCCCTCGAGGTCGAAGCCTCGAAGTACGGGCTGAACTACATCAAGCTGGACGGCAACGTGGGCTGCATGGTGAACGGCGCGGGCCTGGCTATGTCGACCATGGACATCATCAAGTATGCCGGCGGCGCGCCCGCCAACTTCCTCGACGTGGGCGGCGGCGCCAATGCCGAGCAAGTCACGCACGCGTTCGAGATCCTGCTCAGCGACAAGAACGTGCGCGCCGTGCTGATCAACATCTTCGGCGGCATTCTGCGCGTGGACACGCTGGCGCAGGGTGTGGTCCAAGCCGCCAAGCAGACCAACATCAGCCTGCCCATCGTGCTGCGGCTGGAAGGCACCAACGTCGAGCAGGGGCGGGAGATCCTGAAGCAGTCCGGGCTGAATTGCATCGTGGCTGAGACCATGAAGGACGCAGCCGAGAAAGTGGTCGCGGCGGCGGGACGGTAAGATGTCATCCTTCGCGAGCCAAAGGCGAGCGGAGGATCTGACGAGTAGGCTTGCACTACCGGAACTGGTGGTGCTCACTATCGGGCCAGATTCTCCCGCGTCGCTTTGCTCCGCGGAAGAATGACAGTTTGGTTCAGTGACAATTTAGTTGAGGTGTTATGAGCGTACTCATCGATAAATCCACGCGCGTGCTGGTGCAGGGCCTGACCGGCCGCGAAGGCACGTTTCACGCCAACGCCTGCGCCGAATACGGAACGAAAATCGTTGGTGGGGTGACCCCGGGCAAGGGCGGCACCACGCATCAGGGCTGGCCGATCTTCAACACGGTGCAGGAAGCCGTGGACAAAACGCTGGCGGATGCCACGGTGATCTTCGTCCCGCCCCCGTTCGCAGCCGACGCCATCATGGAAGCGGCCGACGCCGAAGTGGAACTCATCGTCTGCATCACCGAGGGCATTCCCACGCTCGATATGGTGCGGGTGTGGGAGTTCCTGCAGACGCGCCGCTCCCGCCTGATCGGACCCAACTGCCCGGGCATCATCTCGCCCGGCAAGTGCAAGATCGGCATCATGCCCGGACACATCCACCGCGAAGGCAGCGTGGGGATTGTTTCCCGCTCGGGCACGCTGACCTACGAAGCGGTGCATCAGTTGACGCTGCGCGGCATCGGGCAGTCCACTGCCATCGGCATCGGCGGCGATCCCATCATTGGGACGAATTTTGTTGATGCCCTGGAGCTGTTCGAGAAGGACCCGCAGACCGAGGCCATCGTGATGATCGGCGAGATTGGCGGCAACGCCGAAGAGACCGCCGCGGAATACATCCGCAAGCACGTCTCCAAGCCGGTGGTGGCGTTCATCGCCGGGCAGACGGCGCCTCCGGGACGCCGCATGGGCCACGCCGGCGCCATCATCTCTGGCGGGCACGGCACGGCGGCGGAAAAGATCCATGCGCTGGAAGCTGCGGGCATCCGCGTGGCCAAGTCGCCGGCGGTCATCGGCGAGACGGTGGCAACCGCCATGGGCGCGCACGCGAAAGCCTAGCGAGTACCGAGTACCAAGTACCGAGTACCAAGATAGAAACTGACGATGAAGACACTCGAACGCACTTTTTCCATCATCAAGCCGGACGCGATGAAAAAACCGGGCGCCACCGGCGATATCATCTGCATGCTGCAGAAGAACGGCTTCCGCATCATCGGCGCCAAGATGCTGGAGATCAACAAGGCGCAGGCCGAGGGCTTCTACGCCGTTCACGCCGGCAAGCCATTCTTCGATTCCCTGACCAACTTCATGTCGAGCGGGCCGATGATGGTGCTGGCGCTGGAGAAGGAGAACGCCATCGCCGACCTGCGCGAGCTGATGGGCGCCACCAATCCGGCCAACGCCAAGGAAGGCACCATCCGCAAGAAGTGGGCGGACAACATCGAGAAGAACGCCATCCACGGCTCGGACGCGGAAGATACCGCCCGCTTCGAGCTGAGTTATTTTTTTGCGGGATACGAATTAGCGAGATAGAGCGCTTTTGGCCGTTGGCTTTTGGCTCTTGGCTTACTGCCCAGACCACTAAGACCAAGCCAAGAGCCAAAAGCGGGGTTCCTATGCCACACGTACAGATCACCATGCTGAAGGGCCGCACGCTGGAACAAAAGCGGAAGCTGGCCACGCGGGTCACCGATGCCCTGGAGCAGGAGTGCGGGGCCAGACGCGAAGCCGTTTCCATCGCGATCGTCGAGGTCTCCAAGGAAGACTTCGCGTCGGCGGGAACGTTGGTCGTGGACAAAAAATAGGTGAGGCTCTTGGCTGTTAGCTCTTGGCTTACGGCCTACTCACGGGCAAGCCAAGAGCCAACAGCCAAGAGCTAAGAGCCGCTCTCACACCGGCTCGAACAGTGCCGCCTGCCGGCTCTCCGCCAGCGTAACCAGACCGTTGATCACGTATTCGGCGAAATAGGGCGCGGCGCGGTGTGCGTCGAGCGCCGCCTGATCGTCATACTGCTCGTAAAAGCAGAACAGCAGCGGATCTTCCAGAGACTGGTGCCCGACGTACAACGGGCATCCCGGCTCCTTGCGGGTGTTCTCCTGCATCTTGCGGATGTATTCTTTGGCCAGTTCTTCCGTCCCTGGCCGCACACGATAGTTCACCACCAGCACGATCATCGCGTCACGCCCTTGCTTTCACCTGCTTCAGCATTCTCTCCAGCCCCAACTGCGCCGTAAACTCTTCGAGGAACAGAGTCTGCCCGCGGTCGGGCCCGGTGGAAACCATGCCGACACGCGCTCCCGACTCCTTCTCCACGAATTGAAGGTAGGCGAGAGCCTGCGGCGGCAGCTTCTCCAGACGGGTGATGCCGGAGGTGGGCTTCCGCCAGCCGGGCAGCTTCTCGTATATCGCTTCAATGCGCTCGTAGCCGCTGGCGTGTGCCGGAATCTCGGCGGTCTTCTTGCCACCCACCTTGTACCCGACGCAGACCGGGATCTCCGCCAGTTCGTCCAGCACGTCCAGCTTGGTCACCACCAGCCAGGAGATGCCGTTGATCATACGCGCGTAGCGCAGCAGTGGCAGGTCGAGCCACCCGCAACGCCGCGGACGTCCCGTCACCGCGCCGAACTCATTGCCGCGCTTGCGCAACTCGTCCCCGAGCGCGCCGTGGAGTTCAGTGGGGAACGGCCCTTCACCTACGCGCGTGCAGTACGCCTTGGTGATACCGATGACCGAACCGATCGCGGTCGGGCCGACTCCGGTGCCGGTCAGCGCGCCGCCGGCGGTCGCGCTCGACGAGGTGACAAACGGATAGGTGCCGTGGTCGATGTCCAGCATGGTGCCCTGCGCGCCCTCGAACAGCACCGATTCGCCCCCGGCGATGGCCTTGTTCAGGAGCACCGCGGTGTCGCAGACGAACGGCGCCACCTGTTCCGCGGCGCGGGCATACTCCTCGTACATGGCGTCGGGATCGAGCGGTTCGGTGTTGAACAGCGCGTGCGCGATCATGTTCTTCTCCGCGCAGGCATTGGCGATGTGCTTGCGCAGCAGCGCGGGATCGAGCAGGTCGGCCACGCGCAGTCCGCGGCGACCCATCTTGTCCTCGTACGCCGGACCGATGCCGCGCGAGGTGGTACCGATCTTGACCCGTCCCGGCGCGTTCTCCGCCGCCAGTTCGATCATGCGGTGATAGGGCAGGATGAGGTGCGCGCGACTGCTGATAAAGAGGTTCGGCGGTGCGGAATCGGATGAAGACGCGCCCGGCCCTTTGACTGCCACGCCGGCTTCGCGCAGCGTGCCGATCTCGCGCAGCAGCGCCATGGGGTCGAGCACCACCCCGTTGCCGATGACCGCGCGGCAACCCTGGCGCAGAATGCCGCAGGGAATCAGTTGCAGGATGAACTTCTTGTCTCCGAGGATGACGGTGTGGCCCGCGTTGTGGCCGCCGGCATAGCGCGCCACGACAGAAAAGCTCTCCGAAAGGACATCGACGATCTTGCCTTTGCCCTCGTCGCCCCACTGGGCGCCGACAACGACGGCTGTGCTCGCGGACTTCATGGGTTCTTTCGCTCGCTTGTGCGCACTTCTCACCCGCTGCGGTGTTTATGGATCAGGAGTACGAGGAAAATCAGCGGGAAGATTACAGAGGATGATATCAGTGAGGGGCGGGCCATCGCTAGAGCCGGGGCTCTGGTATAAAAGCTAAAAGCTAAAAGCCAAGAGCCAAGAGCCCAGAGCCCGGAGCGCCCTTCATGCCCGAACTTCCCGAAGTCGAGACCATCGCGCGCGGGCTGGCGCAGAGCCTCACCGGCGACGTGATCGAGTCGGTGTGGCTGGGCAGCAAGCCCGAGCCGCTGAAGTCGCCGCCGGGGGAGATCGTCAGCACCCTGGAGCAGGCGCGTATCGCGAGCGTGCGCCGCGTGGGCAAACACATCGTCGTCGACCTCAGTCGCGTGTCGAGGAGCCGGTCGCCAGTCGCCGGTCGCCAGAAAAAGCAGGCGCAGTGGATCGTCCACCTGGGGATGACCGGGCGGCTGCTCATCGCGCAACCCGATGTCGCGGTCGCCAAGCACACTCACGCCATTCTGCGGCTGCGCTCGGGGAGGGAGCTGCGCTTTGTGGACCCGCGGCGCTTCGGGCGGCTGGCGGTGGTGCGCCACGGTTTCGAGGCGCCGGGCTCGGAGCCGCTGGATGTGGGAGTCGAATCGTTCGCCGGCCTGTTCCGCAAGCGCAAGACGCCGATCAAGAGCGCGCTGCTCAACCAGAGCCTGCTCAGCGGAATCGGCAACATCTACGCCGACGAGTCGCTGTTCCGCGCTGGCGTGCGTCCGCGGCGGCGCGCCGCTTCGCTCACCCGAGCCGAGCTTCAGCGTCTCTACGGAGCCGTCCGGGAGGTGCTGAACGAGGCCATCGCGGCCGGCGGCTCTTCGGTCTCCGATTATGTTGACGCGAACGGCGATGCCGGCTTCTTTCAATTTCAGCACCGCGTCTATGGGCGCGAAGGCGAGCCTTGCCTGGTTTGCCGCACTCCCATCAAGCGGATCGTCATCGCCGGTCGCAGCGCGCATTATTGTCCCAAGTGCCAGAAGTAGTTTCGAGTTTCGAGTTTCAAGTTTGTTGACAGACACTGCCCGGGCCGGTCGCTTCCTGAAACTTGAAACTGGAAACTCAAAACTCCTGCGGATGATCTAAACTTACACGCATGCCGACCTTCGCCATCGGAGTCGATCTCGGCGGAACGAACCTGCGCATCGCCGCGGTCGACGAGCAAGGCACTCTGCTTGAGAAAACCACCACAGGAACGCAGGTAGCGCGCGGGCGCGATTTCGTCATCAACGAAATGTGCGAAGCCATCCGCTCGACGGTGACCAAGTTTTCGTCGTCGAAGCTCGCCGGCATCGGCATCGGCGTGCCCGGAATCATCGACATGGAGACCGGCATGCTGCGCGAGTCGCCCAACCTGCCCGGCTGGCACGATTACCCGGTGCGCGACGAGATCGAGCGGCGGCTGGGCGCGAAGGTGATCCTCGAGAACGATGCCAACTCGGCGGCGCTGGGTGAAAAATGGCTTGGCGCGGGGCGTGACTACGATGACATGCTCATGCTCACGCTCGGCACCGGGGTGGGCGGCGGCATCGTGCTGGGCGGCCGCGTCTGGCACGGCATGCGCGGCATGGCCGGCGAGCCGGGACACATCACGATCGAGCCCGATGGCCCGCCATGTCCCTGCGGCAACCGCGGATGCCTGGAGCAGTACGCTTCTGCCACCGCCGTGGTGCGCATGGCGCGGGAAGCCATCGCCCAGGGCAATTCGCCCGCGCTGGCGCGCGCTTTCCGGGAGAACGCCGAGATCAGCGCCAAGAGCGTCTACCAGATGGCGGTCGAGGGCGACCACGGTGCGCAGCAGATCTACCGGCGCGTGGGATGGGCGCTGGGCATCGGTGTGGCCGACCTGATCAACCTGCTGAACCTGCCTATCTACGTGATCGGCGGCGGCGTGGCCAACGGCTGGGACACGTTTCTGCCGGCGCTGCTGGAGGAAGTGCGTAAGCGTTCGTTCGTCTATCGTGCGACCGCGCCAGAGTCGTCCGGCTCGGCCAAGAAGACCATCATCACCCGCGCCCTGCTGGGCGGCGATGCCGGATTGTTCGGCGCGGCGCGGCTGCCCATGCTGGCTGCCGAAGTGGCCACGCAGGAACTCACGCGCCGACGCGCTTGAGTGTCGGGAACTGACAACTGCCTTACCGCACTCCGGCTTTTTCCCGTGGCACGCGACAGCGCAGCGATGAAAACGTAGCCGGCTTCTCAATAGCGCTCGAGGAATTCGACGATCTGCCGCTCCGCCCAGCGGCCGTCGTAACCGTCAGGCTCGGCCAGGAAGGCGCAGTGGCCGCCGTGCCTGGTCTCGATGAGCCGCACATTACGATTGGCCAGCAGCCGGGCGCGAGTCGGGGGCGTGATGGGGACGAAGGGATCGTCCTGGGCGTGGATCACCAGGGTGGGCACCGCGATGCGCTCGATGAGTGGAGAGGCGCTGGCGCGGGCGTAGTAATCGTCGGCGCCGGTGAATCCCCAATGCGGAGCGGTGACGGCATCGTCGAAATCCCGCACGCTGCGCACGCCGCTCAGGCAGGCCACATCGTAACGCTCGGGAAACAGGCGCGCCTTGCGCCGCACACTCCGCTCCAGGTAGTGGAGGAAGTTCCGCTCATAAATCCGGTTGCGCCAAAGGTGGAGAGCATCCGCCGCCGCGGCCAGGTCCATCCCAGGACAGACCGCGGCCACCGCCGCCAGCTCGGGCGGCGCATCGCTTCCCCACTCCCCCGCCAGCTTCAGCGCCATGTTTCCGCCCATGGAAAAGCCGGCGAGCGCGATGCGTGGCAGTCCGTCGGCTGAGATCAGTTCGCGAACCACCACGCCCACATCCTGCGACAGGCCGGAATGATAGAGGGTCGGAGACAGGGCTTCACTGCTGCCGCAGTTGCGCACGTTCATCCGCACCACGCTCATGCCTGCGGCCCAGGCCTTGTTGGCGGTTCCGATCACGTATTGAGATTCGCTCGAGCCTTCGAGGCCGTGGATGATAACGACCGCCAGCCTGCTTTGACGATCGCTCTGCCAGTTGCACCAGGCGAGTACGCGCGCGCCGGGCTCGACCTCGAACAGCCGCTTCTCGGGCGCCGGCAGCAGGTTGCGCCGCGGCAGCAATGCCGCCGCCAGCGTCTGCCGATGTCCGCCGCGCAGCCACCGCCGCGGGATGAAGGCGTCTCCGCCGCTCGGGTCGTCAAGCATCTATAATCGTTGTGTTGCCGAACTCCGGCGCATGCAATGGGGCGCGCGCAGACCGCGTGCCGGGAGAAGAAGTCTATGCCAATCTTCGAGTATCTGTGTGCAGGTTGCGGAAAGCAGTTTGAAGTCCTGGTGCGCGGCTCGGAGAAGCCGCATTGTCCCAAGTGCAACGGCACGCGGCTGGAACAGCAGTTATCGGCCTTCGCCGTCGCCGCCGGCCACGCCAGCGGCGGCGCCACTGAGTTTGCTTCCGGACCCGACCCCGGCTGCGGGCAATGCGGCATGGGCGGCGGCTCCTGCGCCATGGACGACGACTAAGTTGAGCCGCTTAGCGGGCGTGAGCGCAGCGGGAGCCCGCAGGCGAAATCCTGAGCGAAGCGAAGGATCTGGCGCCCTGCGGGCGTGAGCGAAGTGGGAGCCCGCTGGAGCCTGCCCCGAGCGAAGTCGAGAGGAAATCCCGAGCGCAGCGAGGGACCTGTTGAGAATAGTGGGGTGGGCGGTGGGATTCGAACCCACGACAGCCGGAGCCACAGTCCGGAGTTCTACCACTGAACTACGCCCACCGTGGCCGCTCTTCGATTATAGCAATGCGCCGCCTCCAGGCACGTCTCCTTCGCGCCGACGGGACCGTGGGTGGCGTGAAGGTCCTGCGCGGAGTGCTGGGATGTGGGCCACCAGCTCACTACGGTGGCTGCTCCGAGGTTTCGCGTACTGCTGAACCCCACTTGTACAGCATCACTTGCACTGCAGGACCGGTCGGCGGCCTAACGGTCACTGTCTGTACTTTCATCTTGTCGAGCGGCCAATAGCGATATCGGAACACGCGCCCATCAGCCAACGTCTGACTCGTGAGAAATCCGTTTTGGAACTCATTGCGTAGGAGGAGCTTGGGTTTGACACTCGGGTTGGGCGCTGCGTAGAGGGCAACCAGACGGTGCACGGAGTCATACTCGTACGTCAGCAGTTCTCCCGAAGGGTAGGAGACGCTTGCTAGCCGGTTTTCGCCATCGTAAGCGTAGTGAACAACACGCCCCCGGTTATCGGTTACTGCCACTAGGCGACCGTTATTGTCGTAGTCAAGATGGAGAAAATTGCCCGTCGGCGTAGTAACAGATAAGAGCTTCCGTTTTGCGTCGCGCTCCAAGCGTAGGCTCTCGCCCGAACTGCTGCGGAATCCCGCCAGATAACAGGGTGGTGTATCAGTTCCACAGGCGAAGTATTGTTCGTCAGAGCCATCGGGCCTTTCGAGTTCGAAGTGCTCGAAGGGCGCAGCATGCCAGCGCAGAGTTGCATATGATCCCATCAATGGTACGTACTTGGCGAAGGGCAGAAAACCTCGTCCTGGGGGGGAACGCTTCAACTCCATGGAAATGCCGCTCTCCTCAACCACTGACACTATGCCCATGTCATAGGAGGAAAGGATGCGGTCATAGTTGTGGGTCGTTGTGATGCCCATGGAAAGAGCCAGAGGATAGCCGGTACGAGTGCCCCTGGTGAAGCGCAGCGGCGGTGTCCCGGGAATGTAAAAATCGGTGCGAAGGTCAACCAGGTAGCCGTAGCGGAGATCGAGCCGTAGCAGTTCACTGCTTTCTCCGTTTTGTGTCATCTCATCTGTATCACCACAGGCGCGAACGAGAGGGCCGTCCAGCGGCTTCATCCCCGCTGCCGGTGAATACATGAAGAACACGCAGGGCCATCCCTCATATCGCCCCCAGGCGGCCTTCTCCGGCTCCAGGTCTGACGGGTAGATGTCTTCCGGCACGAGATCGGGATCCATGGGCTGCGACAGCACACTTTGGGGGTTATTGTTGAGCGGCAAATGCCAGTACAGAACGGCGACATCTTTAAGCAGGATGCGCCGCATCAGCGCCTGTGCATCAAGATGGCGTGCCGACGGACGGTGAAACAGCAGGGCGAACCTCTCAAGCAAATTCGACTGCATTCGTGCCGAGGAGAGCACTGCACGTCTTTCATCGCGCTGTGTGAACGTATAGCTCCAGTCCCTCCAAATCGTGTACATATCCTTATCGGTCACCCCGAACAGGTATGCTTCCGGATCGTTCGCCAGATCGGGACGCGCGCGCTTGAGTTCATCCAACAGCGCCTCTGCCTTATACTGTCTGCGCCAGAAGTTCCAGGCCGAGCGATCCAGGTCCATGGGACGCAACACGCGGGCATCTACGCCATACTTATCGCGCAGCCACTCCGCCAGAAGTACCAGATTGTAGGCATCTTCCCGGTGGGGCCCCATCTGCACGAGATAGATGTGACCGCTCCCATGTAATTTGCCGGGATCAACCGCCAGAGTGCTTTTGCTCACTGGAGTGGAAGGATAATAAGGAAGCACATAGTATGCAGCGTAAATCAGTGCCGCTACCACAAGGGCCAAGTGAACAAGGTGAATGGCCCGTATCCTACTCAACCAGCGGCTTGGCCTGGACGGAGCCTCCGGCGGGACCGTCCCGGGGACTTGGTAAGGGGCGTACACCCCGTTTTGACCAGGATTTCCGCTCCTAACTTCCGGCGGTTTCTTTGCTGATTCTGCCGTTGACAGCCTTTTCAAAAGACGCCTGCCGACGATCGCCGCCAGAATCAAGATCAGCCAAATCCAACCGTTATCCATGCCCGACCTCAATACCATCGTAGTAGATCCCGGAATCGGAGAATCTACTTAACTACCGAGATTTCGCCAAGTGCCAATCCTACAGCCGAAACCAACGGGTTGTGACCACCACCTTGGTGCCATCTCCTGCCACCTTAGCCGAATTGTCCGTGACTGCAGTCCTCCGAGCGCCTCGCTGTGTCCAGACCTCGCCGCCGTTTGATGACTATTGCAAATAGCTAATACAGCAACAATATATGTAACAAACTACTTGACAACGCTTCGCCACATATGATATTGTCTAGTAACATGCATTATCTATTGGCTAACTGATTGGCGAATCGGATTTTACCCCTAAGTCCTTTATTTCGCTTCGGACCTATCGGATTCGTGCTCGTAAGTTGCTGATTCCAATATATCGAGGTGCGTGGGAGATGATCCCATACCGGCAAGACCCCGAACACATTGCTCCTGCCAACCAGGCGCCGCGCTGCCAGCATATTCGCGCCACCGGCCGGAGTTGCGGCTCGCCCGCGCTGCGCGGCGAGACTCTCTGCTACTTTCACAACCGCGCCAGCTCGACCAAAGGCTTTTCCACCATCGCTTTTATCGAAGACGCCACCAGCCTGCAGTGCGCCCTCATGAAGGTGATCGACCTGCTACGGGGCGGCCATGCCTGCTACAAGGAATGCGCCTTGCTGCTCTACGCCCTGCGGATCGCGAGCTTCAACTTGAAGGGATTCGCTGCCGAGCGGGCGGAGCGCGAAGGCGTGGCTTGCGAAACGCCTAAGCCGCCGGCCGCTCAGAAGAAGGAGAGCGACCCGGGTCTGGCCGGCATGCTGCTGCGGCTGCTGGCCACGGACGCCGACGATCCTGACACGAAACCGCCCGTGATCCGCACTCCCCAGGACCGAAAGCGGGTCGCTGCGGTATTACCGGAGCAGGCGCCCAGCGAGCAGAATGTGAAGCGGTCGCGGGTCACATAGGACAAGGCTGGAGGCAAGTGAAGGGGCGCGGCTTCTACCGCACCGGCACCGGCGTGGCTGCCGGCGCCTTTGCCTTTTCCAGGCGCTCGTAGATTTCGGCGCTGGTGCAGGCTTCGTAGTAGCGGAGGTCGGTCCAGCGTTTGAAAGCGAAGGTGCACGGATCGACGTTGGCAACACGGCCCTCGCGCACCACCAGCTTCTGGAAGCCGCCCGAGGGCAGCGGCACCACGCCGCTATAGAGCCGCATGGGCTCGCGGCCCCAGAGCATCGGCAGTTGCAGGTTGTCGGTGCGCAGGGAGATTTCCTGGCGCAGCTTCTGGAACGCGGTTTCCTCCAGATGCACGCCCCCGATGTTGTAACGCACCAGGGATTCCTCGGGATCAGCGCCATTACCCGCGCTCTCCGCGCTCTGGAAGGCGAAGACGTTGAAGTGCGTGGGATTCTTGGCCAGGCAGCGGCGCGCCACCCGGCTGCAGGAGGACAAGCGGTCGCTCTCGTTGAGCGCGGGCGAGATCATCACCCGCGTGGCGCCGTCCATCAGGTAGAGCGGCGCCGAGTCCTGGTAGGCGATGCCGATGCCCAGCTCCAGCGTGGGCAGCCCGGCCTGGCGCGACTTCT
Source organism: uncultured Acidobacteriota bacterium (assembly GCA_963808725.1). Taxonomy (GTDB): domain Bacteria; phylum Acidobacteriota; class Terriglobia; order Terriglobales; family Acidobacteriaceae; genus JAHFUA01. Next base: position 846,543 of record CAWEGO010000002.1, read on the forward strand.
CATTGTAGGCGCGCACCACGCCGAGGATCTCGCGGGCCAGCACGCAGCAGCGCGCCACCGCGAATTGCGCCTCGCCCTGGCGCTCGAACAGAGCCATGATTACGGCGTCACCTTCGAGGAACACTTTTTCCGCGCCGAACAGCGGCAGCAGCCGGTTCACCGGCTCGTAGAAGTTCAGGCTGAAGAAGGAAGCCGGATTGAGCCCGCGTTCAAACAGGGTGCGAGTGATGTGGCTGGAATCGCGCAGGTCAGCCTTGAGCACCACGTGGTCGAGCACTCGCTCTTCCGCTGGCTTCTGCTCGTCGGGCAGCATGAACTCATACAGGGTGTTATTGATGGCCGACAATTCCCGGACCTTGGGGTTGGTGATGACATTGACCTGATCCATGGCCGCGGTGAGCGCCTCCAGCTTGCGCACGTCGCGATGGTAGCGGATGAAATCCATCAGGAAACGTCCGGCCACCTTCGCTCGTTCCTCGCCGCGGTAGCCCAGCACCCGCTTGACGGCGTCGTGCATGGCTTCCAGCGAGAGCTTGCCGTGTTCCTCCAAGAGCTCTTCCACGCGCAGGCGCTCGGCGCGCTGGATGAGCGCATTCTTCAACTGCTGCGCATTGATGGGCGGCGAGTACTCGGGAAGGATGGGCACGACTTCGTAGGCGGCGATGACGTGCTGCATCATGCCGAACTGCTCGAGCGTTTCCAGCCAGGCGGTCAGGACGGCTTTCTGCGCGCGGCTTTTGGGGTCGGCGTCGACGGGCGTGCCGCCCGCCACCAGTTCCTGCGCGTTCTCGGGAACGCTGAGCACGGCGCGGATGTCACGCTCCTCGCGCACGTCGCCCAGCTCCAGCGATTTCAGGAACAGGCGGGCGATCTCCAGGATGGCGAAGAAGCGGTCGGGGTCGCGCTCGTAGTTGCCCAGCATCACGTAGTGCTCGGCGTTGAGGTAATCGTCGCGGCCTTCTTCGGTGAACAGCAGCCGGTTCAGGAAGATCTCGTACACGCCCGCTTCCTCGTCTCCGAAGAGCGAGCGCCGCATGCGCGCCAGGGTCTCCTTCTCGAGGTCGCGGTGGGTGCGGAACAGCTCCTCGCCCACTTTGCGCAGCACCATCTTCTTGCTCACCTGGAAGCGGGCAAAGCGCTCCTGCAACACATGGGTGCGCGCCGGCAGGGAGTGCTTGGAGTCCTCGTTCACCCGGGCGCGCACGCGATCCAGCACCTGGTTGAACTGCCCCAGCAGTTCGGATTTGAGGAACTTCAGCACCGCCACGTGGGCCAGCAGGTCCAGGGTGAAGTTCCCTTCGCTCTTGGCGCAGCTCAGGGCGACGGTGTAGAGATCGGCGAGCGTCCGCCGAAAATCACCTGGCTCCGCGCCGTTGCTGGGCTTGCGGACCACCGGCCTCACATCCCAGGGCGGACGGGACGATGCGGTCGCCTCTTCGGCGACGAGTTCCTGCACGTCTCCGTACTGCACGATCAGGCGCCCGAGATGCTGGCGCGCCAACTGCATGAACTTGGGGCTGAGGAAGACATCATGGCGTACGTTGTCGACGCCCGGCGACAGTCCGTCCAGCGGCACGGAAGGCGCGTACTTCGCCAGCTTGAAGTAGCCGGCGTGTTCCGCCAGGTCGCGCCGTTGTAGGAACTTGAACCGCGCCATAGGTGATGAGCTACTGCCCCTACCTCTTTCCTTCACCCCATCACGCCAAAACCGGGCGCGATGGGGACCCCGGTGGGACGGCTGTCACCACCAAAGTGCTGCCGGGAGGCGTGGAACCGCGCGAGCAGAAGGGACAGAATTCATCCCACGCCGCGCTGGTCCCGCTACTCGGCAGCGTAACATCACCCTGAAGTGGGCCAAAGTTACGTAAGTTTACTGTGCTGGAGTTTCGCCTAACGCGCACCGGCCGTGGCTTCGCTCTTCTTGCGTGCGGCCTCGAACTCGTCTCCGGCGCGCCATTCGGGCAGCTCCGGCAAGCTGGCGGCTTTCCAACCCAGCACGAAGCCGAAGCGCGCCATCACCGCGTCGCCGCTGAAGTCCATGTCCGGACGGTACTCGTCGCTGGGCCGGTGGTAGCGCTTCTGCTCGTAATCCAGGTTCTGCTGCGCGCCCCACTCCGCGTTATGGCCCTTGAACTTGTCCCCTTCCTTGATGCTAAAGGAAGGAATGCCGACGCGAGCCAGGCTGAAGTGGTCAGAGCGGTAGTAGTGGCCGGATTCAGGATGGGGATCGGGACGGATCTGCAGCTCGAACTGCCGCGCTGTGGCTTCCACGATGGGATACAGGCTGGTGCGCTCGGCGCCGGGGACCTCCACTTCTTCGGCCGTCCCCAGCGCCAGCAGGTTGTCGTAGTTCAGATCCAAGGCGATCTTGCCGGCCGGGATGGGAGGATGCCGGCCGAGGTACTCCGAGCCCCGCAGTCCTTGCTCCTCGGCGGTCACGGCGGCAAAAAGGATGGAGCGCTTCGGCCGCAGCGCCGCCGACGCATACGCTCGCGCCAGCTCCAGCAGGATGCCGCAGCCGGTACCGTTGTCCATGGCGCCGTTGTAAATGTTGTCGCCGGGCATGCCCGGATGGATGCCCAGGTGATCGTAATGCGCGGTGTAAAGCACGGCTTCGTTCCTCAGCCTGGGATCGGAGCCCGGCAGCATGGCGACCACATTGCTCGAGGTGAACGAGCGTACTTTGCTGACCATGTGTGCTTTGAGCGTCAGCGGCAGTGGGATAGGCCGGAAGTCGCGGGAGTTGGCGCGAACCAGCCACTGATCGAGATCCTGGCCGGATGCTTCGGCAATCTTGCGGGCTGTCCCAAACGAGACCCAGCCCGCTGCTTTCAATTGCGGGCCTTCCGCCTTCAAGAAAGAGTTCTCACCCGACCACGAATTGCGCACCACTTCCCAGCCGTAGCTGGCCATATCGGTCTTGTGGATGAGGATGGCGGCCACGGCGCCACGCCGCAGCGCCTCTTCGTACTTGTAGGTCCAGCGGCCGTAGTAGGTCAGGGCCTTGCCGGCAAAGAAAGCGGGATCGTCGGAGGGCGGCTCGTTCACCAGCATCAGCAGCACCTTGCCGCGCAGGTCGACGCCCTTGTAGTCGTCCCACCTATATTCCGGGGCTTCGATGCCGTAACCGACAAAGACGATGGGAGCGTCGATGTCGCTCGCCGGCTGCTGCGATTCGTCGTTCGCGACGTAGTCCTCAAGAAGCCGCGGGACGATGGCCTCGCCGTGCTCGGGAACGATGGTGAAGCTGGTCTCGGGCTGGGTGCTGATCCCGACTAGCGGCACCGGCTGCAGATACCCGCCCCGACCGGCAGGCTTCAAGCCGTCCAGAGCGAATTGGGTGGCGATGTAGGCAGCGGCAATGTCGCCTCCGCGCTGGCCCGTGCCCCGGCCCTCCAACAGATCGTCGGCGAGAAACTTGACGTGCGCCCGAATCCGTTCGGCATCGATAGTCTTCATCGCCGCCAGCGCCTCTGCAGGAATGGCGTTGGGGTTGGGTCCTGCAGAGTCACGCTTCCGCTTGCTGGCAGATTTGCTGCTAGCAATTGACGGGATGGCAATACCGGTCAGCACCAGCGTGAGTGCCAGAACGAGAAGTCGGCGCATGGAGGGACCTCTATGGATTTTCGAGATCGACGCCGAAACATTGTACGTTATCGGCTCAAATACAAGGAGGCGAGGACCTGATTGACTTGACCGGCGGCCCACTCTAACATTCGCGCCAGTCTCCCGGGGTGTTCGCCATTATCGGACAAACCATCTCGCACTACCGCATCGTTGGGGAATTGGGCGGCGGTGGGATGGGTGTGGTTTACAAGGCCGAAGACACGCGGCTCGGGCGGTTCGTAGCGCTAAAGTTCCTGCCCGCTGAGGTGGCCGCGGATCCGCAGGCGCTCGAGCGCTTCCGCCGTGAGGCTCGTGCCGCTTCTGCGCTGAACCATCCCAACATCTGCACCATCTACGACATCGGCGAGCAGGATGGCCGCTCCTTCATCGCCATGGAGTTTCTCGATGGAGCCACGCTCAAGCACACCATCCAGGGCCGGTCGATGGAAACCGAGAGGGTGCTGGAACTGGGAGTGCAGATTGCCGAAGGGCTCGATGCAGCCCATGCCGAGGGCATCGTGCATCGCGACATCAAGCCGGCAAACATCTTCGTAACCCGGCGTGGCCACGCCAAAATCCTCGACTTCGGTCTGGCCAAGTTGACGGCGGAGCGTCATGCACCCGCTGAAGTCGCCAGCGCTTCGGCCATGGTCACCGCGGTCTCCGCCGAACACCTGACCAGTCCCGGCACGGCGGTCGGCACCGTCGCCTATATGTCGCCGGAGCAGGCGCGTGGCAAGGAACTCGATGCGCGCACCGACCTGTTCTCTTTCGGCGTTGTGCTCTACGAAATGGTCACGGGAACAGTGCCCTTTCGCGGCGATACCACGGCGGTGATCTTCGATTCCATTCTGAACCGGCCTCCCATGTCACCAGCGCGCCTGAACCCGGACGTGCCGGCGAAGCTGGAGGAGATCATCAACAAGGCGCTGGAGAAAGATCGCAACCTGCGCTACCAGCACGCCTCCGACATCAAAGCCGACCTCCAGCGGCTAAGGCGAGACCTGGAATCCGGACGCACCGCCACCGTCAGCGCGAATGGCGAGCTAGCGCGGACAGCACCCAGCAGTTCCACTGGAAGGATCCAGACAGCAGCCCAATCGGCGGCAGCAGTGGCAACCGCCAGCGAGGCCCCAACCGCGAAATCGTCCATGCGCCGGGTGGCGCTGGTGGCTGCCGCCGTCATTCTCGTGGCCGCGGTGGCAGGAGTGATCTTCGTACGGGAACGCGCCGGCGGGCAGATCGATTCGCTCGCGGTCCTGCCGTTCGTGAACGCCAGCGCCGATGCCAACGCCGAATACCTGAGCGATGGCATCACCGAAGGCGTGATCAACAGCTTGTCGCAGCTGCCGCAGATGCGCGTGATGGCACGAAGCACTGTCTTCCGCTTCAAAGGCAAGCAGGACGACCCGCGGCAGATCGGCCAGTCGCTCAACGTGCAGGCGGTGCTCACCGGAAATCTTAAGCAGCGCGGGGACGAAATCAACATCCAGGCTGACTTGGTGCGGGTGAGCGACGGCTCACAGATCTGGGGTGAGCAATACACGCGCAAGCTGGCGGATGTCTCAGGCTTGCAAGGTGAGATTGCGCGCGATATCTCGGCGAAGCTGCGGTCCAAGCTGACCGGCGGACAAACCAAAAGCCTCGCCGCCGCCAGCACCGGGAGCTCGGAAGCCTACGAGCTGTACCTGAAGGGGCGGTTTCATTGGAACAAGCGCACCGAGGACGATATTCGCAAGAGCATCGACTACTTCCAGCAGGCAATCAATAAGGGACCCTAACTATGCGTTGGCTTTTGTCGGGCTGGCCGATGCCTACGGCGTGAGCACGGCTTATGGTGTTTACACGTCGCGGGAAGCTCTACCCAAGGCACAAGAGGCTGCGGCGCGAGCGCTGCAGCTGGCGCCCGATTTGGCTGAAGCGCATTCTTCTTACGCGTATGTCCTGGCCGGCCAACGTCGCTGGACGGAAAGCGAGAAGGAATTCAAGCGCGCCATCGAGCTCAAGCCAGGATACGCGAACGCTCACTACTTCTACGCACTCGTTGTGCTGATCCCCGAGAAGCGCATTGACGAGGCGATCCGGGAGTTCAAGCTGGCGCTGGAGATTGATCCGTTTTCAACCATCATCAATACCAACTACGGCTATGCGCTAGAGGTAGCCCAGCGAAAACAGGAAATGATGGACCAATATCGCAAGACATTGGAAATAGACCCCGGTTCTCAGGCGGCTCACCTTTATCTCGGCATTGAGTACGCTTGTGAAGGGGAATACGAGAAGGCGGCGGGTGAACTCGAGAAATCGGATCCGCGCCTGAAAGGCGCTCTTGCCCCCTCCAGCAAAGAAGGATTCACGCGATCGTTGATCCGCGCCGACATCGAAACAACGCACATTGCGGCAGCCAAGCCTTTCGAGGTCGGCGCCTGGTACGCGATCTTGGGAGATCAAGACAAGACTTTCGAATGGTTGGAGAAGGCCTACCGTGAACAGGACCTGGTGATGCCGCAGTTCATCCGGTCATGCAGATTCGATAGCATTCGTTCGGATCCGCGTTACGCCGACCTTATGCGTCGTATGGGCTTGCCGCCTTAGCGAGAGGCCGATCCAGTAGGCGATTGATGACCCGCGACGCGGATCAATTCAGCGAGCTTCAACCGGCCTTGGAAGCTGGAACGTCCTCTCCCTTACGAAAAAGCGGCTGGACGGGCACACCGCTGGCGCGGGCGACCTCAGCATTCAGCGCTTCCATGTCGCGCTTGTCCCAGCCGACGATAGAGAGCTTCACTTCGCCGCCAGCGATGAAGAAAATCGAAGGCACATTGGTGAGGTCGTAGGCGTTCGAAGCCGGATAGTGGTCCACCGGGTCAAGCAGCAACGGAAAAGTGATGCCGTACTCTCTCGCAAACTCTTCGGCGTAGTTCCGCTCGTCTTGCGAGATTCCGACGATGGTGACCGCGCTCCCCGGGTACGCCTTGTAGATCCGCTCCACATAAGGAAGAGCAAACTGGCACACCGGGCAACTGATCTTGAAGAACGCTGCCAGCACCGGCCCGCGCTTGAGCGCCTCCTGCAGCGAGAACTTCGTCCCTTTGGTGCTCGTCAGATTGATCTGCGGTGCAACGGTCCCTTCGGTCAGAGCAGGCATCCTTACCTCCGCGTGTTAGATGAGCTTCACCCGGCGCAGGATTTTCTGAGTGAGCCCGGTCAGTGGCAGCCGCTCGACTTCGTCTAGCTTCACCCATCGTCCCTGAGGGCCGCTAGCTGTCCTCGCCGGATAGACACTCACCTGGTAGTCGGTGCTGGTAATGGCGTGCTGTAACCGCAGCGCCGGAACTCCCGCCCCAAGCCGCGTTTGCGGCAGCTCCCACATCCCGGGCATCAGGGACTTGTGGTCTTCCCTCTGGACCACGAAGACAGTTTGGTTGCGAACCGCCAGCCGATACGCAATCGGCTTCTTAAGCCGCGGCGAAGCTCCCCGCGATCTGCCCGCACCGCGCGTTCGGCACCAGGCAAAGACCGGGCACTCGGAGCACAGCGGCGCTTTGGGCAGGCATACGGTCGCGCCCAGCTCCATCATCGCCTGGTTGAAATCGCCAGGCCGGCTGCGGCTGAGCAGTTCAGCAGCTACGCGCCATGTCTCGCGTTCTCGGACTCCGAACAGCCGGCCGAGCACGCGCTCGACGTTGCCATCCACCACCGCACAACGCTGATTGAAGGCGATGCTGGCGATAGCCGCCGCAGTGTAACGGCCGATCCCGGGAAGCGCCGCCAGTTCCTCCGCGGTTCGCGGAAATCTGAGGCCGTCTTCGACAAGCTGCTGGGCGGCGGCGTGCAACGCACGCGCGCGCCGGTAGTATCCCAGGCCGCTCCAGGCGGCGAGCACTTCCGGCAACTTCGCCGCCGCCAGCCGTTCCACGCTGGGAAAGCGCCGCAGAAAGTCGGCATAGCGATCGCGCACCACAGCCACCCGCGTTTGCTGCAACATGATTTCAGAGATCCATACATGGTAAGGATCCCGGTCGGCCCGCCAGGGAAGCTCGCGGCGATTCCCGTCGAACCAGCGGAGAAGCCGCTGGCGGAACCTGCGCCGTTGGCCCGGCGCCGGCATCAGTTGCTGTGATCGGGTGGCGATGGCAGGCATTGCCGCGAGTCTCAGACCGGCTAGTGACCGCTCGCCAGCGTCTCACTGTGTGCGATCGCTATCCAACTCTTCGTCACCTGCTGCCACACCGTCATCATGCGGATGGGCTCGGCGGGCAGCGGTTGGCCCTTGTACGTTCCCGTGACCCGCGCCGTGTAGGTAACCACCATGTCGGCGCCGTTGGTGGTGGTGTTGAAGTCGCCGAGGGTGTAATCGGCGAGCACGAGCGACTTGAGGTAATCCATGGTGGCGGCACGGTCGCGAGTTGCGCTCGGGTAGACTGAGACAAAGGCCGGCGCCAGGTGGCTTTCGACCTCCGCCCAGTGCTGGGCCTTGACGTTGCGCCACATCAGCCGCTCGAAATGCTCCGCGCCAGTGGCGCTCGACCAGGAATTGGCCGGCTTTTCTTTCCACATGGTACAGGCGGAGCAGGCGACCAGAGCCGCCGCCAATGCGCAGAGCCACAGCGTGCGAGCCTTCATCATCGGAAGGCATTCTACAACCTGTCCGCGCCAAGCGTGAGGCCGTCGTTAATGATTGTCGGGTTGCTGCAGCGGAGGGCTCTTGTCGGGGGGACACGGCGGCGGCGCGATCGCCCCCAGCACCATCTCTTCGATCTTGGTGACGCGCGGGCTTTCTTCCAGCTTCTGGATGCGCTGGGGCTCATGCTTTCTGAACTTGCGCATGATATCGGGAAAGAACTCGCGCAGCAGGTTCATTTCGCCAACGCTCAGCAGCCCGTTGGCGGCACGAACCGCGGTGTCGCCAGCGCCGCGATTCTCCCGCGGATAGTAGGCATTGGAGAGCGCTGAAGACGTGAACGCGGCCAGCGTGAGCGAAAAGTTCGGCCTTTTATTACCGTGTTCGTCGCGGGTCACGAACACCCGGCTGAGGGCATACTCGACCCGCGGCATCGTCTTTTGACTTGTCGAGCGAAAATATCGCGGATCCTCGTGTAGCAGGACCGGGTATAGAAAGGCGCCGAAGAAAGCACCCGATTCGGTGTCGGCCAGCGCCGCGCCGTACCGTTTGCCGTAGCCTTCCATGCCTCCGCCGTAGGAGTGCCAGCCGCCCGTCGCCTGCGCCAACCCGGCATTGAACCCTGCCCCAGCAAAGGTATAGGGCGAATACGTGTATCGCAAGAAGACCTTGAACTTCTCATGCTTGCTGAGATGCTGGTTTTGAGCGACCGGCAAAGCCGGGGCTCCGCTCTCCTGCGGCTGAACCGGCTGGATTGCTGGCGGGGGAGCAGCCGCCGCTTGTTGCTGCGGCTGGCACGGGTTGGCATTCGCCGGCGGCGCTTGTGCCCAAGTAGCGGTCGCGCAGAAGATGATTGGCAGCATAACGCGCCAGTTTGTGCGAACTGCCATCCTGTAACTCTTATACGACGGCGATAAACGACGAACAATAGACGCCGGGGCCAGCGCCAGGTTTGCCTTCCGAGGTTAGCTCGGAAGGTCCCCCGCGTTGACCTGCGCGTTGGCTGGGGAGATAATCGCAGCGCCTGGCGTTCCCGTCTATCCCGAGGTGAATCCACATGAAGCGAAATCCCAGCGACCGCGCCTCCAACCTGGAAGAAACCGGACGCAAAATCGGCCGCCAATTGGGCGAGGCCCAGCGCACTGTCCAGGAACAGGTGCAGCAGGTAATCGACTATTTGGACAAGGAAGTGGTGCCGACGGTGCGCAACGAGTCCTCGCGCAGCTTGCGCATCGCCGCCGAAAAACTGAGCAAGCTCGCCGATCTCATGGACCAGCAGCGCCGGCAGAAGCCCTGACCTGGCGCCGGCAATTCGCGGTCCTGCTGGGCCTGCTGCTGCTGGCCGGGTGCGGCGAGAAGAAGCCGGCCAGCGCCCGTATGCCGGCGGCGCCACCGCCGATCACCACGGCGCCCGCGTCGGCCGGCACCGAACAGGCTTCGTCGCCCGCCATCACCCATCCCCCCAGCGCCGTCCCCCTGTTCACTGAGACGGGTACGGCGAGTTGGTATGGACCGCCCTACCACAACCGGCAGTCGTCCAACGGCGAGATTTACGACATGAACGCCATGACGGCGGCGCATCGCACGCTTCCCCTGAACTCAGTGGTCCGCGTGACCAACTTGCGTACCGGCGCCTCGACGCTGGTGCGCATCACCGACCGCGGTCCCTTTGTCGAAGGCCGCATCATCGATCTCTCGCTGGCGGCCGCCAAAGCTATCGACGTGTGGCGTCCGGGCACGGCCGCCGTACAGCTCGAAGTCATGGACGTGCCGGTCCCGCTCGAGAGCGGCGGGCGCTGGTGCGTGCAGATCGGCGCCTTCCACGAGCGACGCACGGCAGAGGATTTACGCGAGCGCCTCTCCCGCCGCTACGCGACCGCGAAGATACTGGATTTCTCCAGCCCCATCGGCGACTGGTGGGTGCGAGTCCGGGTGCCGGACGATGACCGCGCGCGCGCCGAAGAGATCACCCGCGACGCGCATCCTGACGAGGGTTCCGTCTTCTTGGTGAGGCTGGATTAGTTACTTGGTACTCGGTACTTGGTACTCGGTACTTGGTACTCGCCACCTATCCCGGCGGCCAGCGCAGCACGCGTCCTCCCAGCAAATGCAGGTGGAGGTGGAAGACCGACTGGCCGGACTTCGGCCCCACGTTGAAGCAAGTGCGGTAGCCGTCTTCGATCTGCCGTTCGCGCGCGATCTGCGCCGCGACCAGGTGGCAATAGCCGATGATCTCGGCGTCTTCCGGCGCGGCGTGCTTCAGGTCAACGATGTGCTTCTTGGGAATGATGAGGACATGGGTCGGCGCCTGCGGCCGTACGTCCTCGAACACGTACACGCGTTCGTCTTCGTAGACTTTTTTGGACGGTGCTTCGCCCTGGATGATGCGGCAGAAGATGCAGCCCAGCATGGGCTGAGATACTACAGCATCGGGACTACATTCACGCTTCCGGCTGGCCCTGGGTCTCTTCCGGATGCTCCTGCTCGGCGCCGTGGCGGCGCAATATCTGCGGCAGGTTCTGGGAAAACGCCGAACGCGGCATGACGGCATCGCACCCAACTTCCAGCGCCTTCACTTTCAACTCGCCCTGCAGGTGCGAGACGAAGCCCACGATGGAAGTCCCCTTCTTCAACTTCGACTTCAGCTTGGGGATGGTGGTCAGCGGTTTGACGCCGGTGTTGTTCAGGTCGAAGATGATCAGCGACGGCTGCTCCTCGCTGGCTTCAATGCGCTCCAGGGCTTCCTTCTCGGTCTTGACGAACTCCACTTTCACGTTGAGCTTGCGCGCCGTCTCCTGGACCTTGGTGCGGAAGAAGAGGTCGTCGATGAAGGCGAAGATGCGGGTGCCGGCATCCTCGCGCACCGGCAAGGGCTCGACCTCGGCATGCTGGAAGAATCCCGTGCTGCCGCTGGTCATCGGCCCGGGACGGAAGCGATTGCTGCTGCCCCCGCCCTGACCGTTGCCTCCGCCCTGCTGGTTGTTGCGATAGCTATGGTCCATGGGACCAACAAAGGCTGCGCCACGCCCGCGGCTCCGCCCGGAGCGACTGCCGGGCTGTCCCGGATTTGCTCCGCTTCCGTGCTTGCGCCGGCGGCGGCGTCCTCCCCCTCGGGGAAAGTTTGGCTTGTTCATGTTCCTCGTGCGGCCGCAGTGCGCGGCCCTCTGTTCCTTCCTGGTTTCAGTCCACGCTGAGATGTGCACTCGCCCGGATGGCGCAAACTGCAGCGCGTTGGGAGAACCCAATGCGGATCACGCTCCCTCACGCCCGTGGCGTGATGGGAAGCCCCGTTTTTCAGGGGCAATCGAAAACCACTCTCGCTCGTTCAGCGCCCTGGAACTTCTGCGCGGATTGCCAACACGGGAAGGTGTGGCCGTTTGGAAGACAGCCAAGATGCTACCACGTTACCGCGTCCGTGCAAATGTAAAACGAAACCCTATTTCCACATCCCGGTTACGGAAGACGGTGGCGAGAGAAATCCCCTCGCTCAGAGATGAATCGGCCGGAGAAAAGATGTCAAGAAATTTAGCAGAAAAAAGGGCGTCGCCAGGACGCCCACAAGGGAACTTTCACCTTGATTCGTCGAGCCGGGTTAGGCTCACTGCGGCCTGCCTGCGGAACCCTCCCCCCTACTTCAAAAGTGCTCCGTTACAGGGCGCACCATTCATGGAGCAACTGGTGAACCACATCGCCGCGCTGATTACATTGCGGTTACGGGGGGCCGGCGCTGGCCGTCTACAGCTTTCTATAAATGCCTCCGCTTCCGCCTATGAGTTTTTGTAGCCGGAAGCCGGCATGCCGTTTGGCATCCCCGCCGCACTTCTGATATAGGAACCGGGTGCCTGACTCGCCGCATAAAGCCGTGGTGCAGGAATCGTTCACGCGGCAAGCCGATGTGTACGCGGTCACGCCCACGGTGGCTGACCCGTCCCGCATAGCGCGGCTGGTCGAAGCCGTTGATCCCACGCCCCAGTCGCGCGTGCTCGAAGTCGCTTGCGGTCCCGGGTTCCTGGCGCTGGCCTTTGCCGCGCGTTGCCGTGAAGCCGTCGGGCTCGACCTCACCGACGCTCCGCTCGCCATCGCCGAGAAAAATCGGCGCGAGCGCGGACTCAGGAACGTCCGCTTCCAGCGTGGCGATGCCGACCGTCTGCCTTTCGCCGACGCCGAGTTCGACGTGGTCGTCTGCCGCTTTGCTTTCCACCACTTCGAGGAGCCGGGACGCGTGCTGCGCGAGATGGCGCGCGTCTGCCGCCCGCAGGGCAAGGTCGCCGTCGAAGACCTGGTGTCGAGCGAGCACCGTGCGCGCGGCGACTATCAGAACCAGTTCGAGCGCCTGCGCGATCCTTCCCACACCCGCGCGCTTGCGCCCTCCGAGCTGCTCGCGCTGTTCACCGCCGCCGGACTCGAACTCGAGCGACTCTACTCCGGCGAACTGGTGCAGAATCTGGAGCGCTGGCTCGCTAACAGCCAGACCCCGCCCGACCGCGCCGCCGAAGTCCGCGCCATGATCGAGCGCGATGGCCGCGAGGACCTGAGCGGCACGCGTCCTTATCTTGAGGGCGGCCAGTGGTTCTTCCGCCAGCCGACGCTGGCAGTGGTGGCCCGGCGACCTGCCGGGTCGGACTGACTGATACCCCCAGCGTTTTACGACCAGATTTTTGCGGCGGTGGCGAGTGGAGGGGGAGACTCGGTGTCCGCGGACAGGCATCTTCCCGGAGACTGCTAAAGCCTCGCCGTTAGGTTGACAATCTCCGGTAGTGACCAGAGCGCCAGCAGACCGAAGGTATGAGGCAGTAAGGAGGGCCCTGATCGCTGCCCGAAGGGCCGCCCGCCTCACTCAGGTGGAACTCGCAAACCAACTAGGCCGTTCGCAGTCGTTTGTGTCAAAGTACGAGAGTGGCGAGAGATACCTTACTGTTGTGGAATTCTTCGATATTGCAGATCGACTGAACCTTGATCTTAATCGGGTACTCAATCTGGCGGGGCCCCGAGCGCAAGGGAGACATTGAGGAGCAGGTTCCAATACCTAAATGTGTGATCAACACGAGTTTACCTTTGAGTTCGACAGAGCATATACACATCAGCTGATAGAAAAATTTGAGGCCAGCCCCGCGCATCCGCTAACGATTGACATTGCACCGCCGCGCAAGGGTGTGTACGGCCTCTACTATAAGGGTCAACTCGTCTATGCTGGAAAGGCCCTCGATACAACGCTGCGTCGACGCCTGAATGAACATCACAGGAAAATTGATAGCCGGAAAAACATCCAGGTTAAGGGAGTGACATGCAGATTTCTGCTGATTGACAGCGACTGGTATGTTCGGGCTGGTGAACACGCCCTGATTACGACCTACAAGCCTGCCTGGAACCTCTCGGGATTCGGCAGCCATGTGCCGGGCCGTGGCCGGCCTGGCATACGAATTTCGAAGTGGGATTCACAGTTCCCACCGAAGTAGCTAGCCGCCAAAGGTTCTAGTGCCACCCGCAGTGCTTTTCTTCTTCCGGCCTCCCAGGCTGTTGTGCCCCACGAGCGAGTCTCCGAGCCAATCGCGCAGCATCTGTCTTCGCTCTTCTGGGGTCAGGTCACGGGCCGGAAAGCGGGTTTCCATTTCGCGTCTTAACTGATTGAACTTGCTGCGGGCGCGGGATGCTGTGCCCCGAAAGACCTCTGTGCCGGCGGCGACGACGACGTACTCGCCGGCCTGCGTCTCCCGCAGGTGAAGATCCCCCGGCAAGAAAGACAGCTTCATGCGTTGCGAACCACGATAGCAGACTCGTAGAGGACGGTCTTCTGCTCTGGCCTGTCCGCCCTCACAGACGACTGGATAATGCTAGACCCCGTTCTTTTTTGTCGTAGCAAAACAGTTTCCTCGAAGCACAATCCGCAAAGTTCGGCGATCTCGCCGAAAAACCGATCTGTCGCCACTTCTACACCCTGGATGATGCTGTTTCCCAGAACGACCACCACGGCTCCATTCTTGCGTAGCAGGGGACGCAGCTGTTTCCAGAAGCGGAACGTATCGTTGAAGTAGGTTGCAATGTAGTTAGCCCAGCCTGGCCCTCCGTACGGGCCTTTCTCGGCATTAAGCAGTCGAACCCGACCCAACGTCTTCTTCAATTGCCGGAGCTCAAAGTCCAGCTTAACGGGTGGCAAGTCTCTCACGGTCTGCCAGAATTTCCCGAAGCTCTGGCTTTCATTTGCTCCCTCGTACCCTCTCTTGGACGAAAAACCCAGCCAGTGAATCTGGGGGCGCGTGTTCCGAGGGTAGTGATAGTTATTGAGGTACGGCGGCGAGGTCACAACAAGATCGACGAATGATTCCCTTCTTAGTTCTTCCTGCGCCCCAAAGATACTGCGCGGTACAACTTTGAACTGTGGCTTTCGCCTCAGACTCGCCATATGGTCCTGGAGCCACACCGTGTCATCAAGCATCAGATACAGCTTTGACGCTAGCGCACGAGCAACATTGGCGTCGTCGATCTCGCTCTTCCCAACCGTCGCCCGCCTTGTCAAGCTCGGCTCGTACGTGTAATTAGAAAAACTGACCATGACCGAGCCAAACGCCACACGGAACAGATTCTCGAATTGCGCCAGCGCGTATGGCGTTGATGAAATCGAGCGCAAAAAGAACCTGCCTCTGGACTCGCGGGCTGAACAACTGCGTCCGGCCAGAAAAGCCGACTGGCGGCCCCGTGACAGGCTGTGTTAGCTCCGCCTCCGGAGAGCAGTACCGACCCATGAAGGCCTCAAACTGGGAAATGTAGTCCGCGAGCAGGGCTGTGTTGACCTTCACAGCCTCGCCCTTCGCGGTGACAGCCAACACCGCGTAAGGGTTTACTTCAAAGCCCAACACGTTGTACCCGTGAAGGAAAGCTTCGACCAGTGTCGTCCCAACCCCGGCGAAAGGGTCGAGAACCCACGCTGTCTCGTTGCGGTTCTTGGCGATGTAATTTCGCAGACAGTCGTTAACGAACTCTGCTGAAAACCCAGCAACCCAGGGAACCCATCTGTGCAAAGGGAATTGCCGATTGTGTCCGAACGAAGGATCGCGGAATCCCGCGGTCGCTTCGCCGTTCTTGGAAGTTGTCGGGAGTGCTTCTGCTAGGGTCGACGGCATCAGTTGCTCCGCTCCAGTCGGAATATTCTGCAGCGGAATATTCTATAATGGAATAGCATTTCTCAGTAACAGCATTATGCGGCAATTGCTCTCGCCGGCCAAGACCATAAATAAGCCGATCACCCCTGCGCCGACTGCGCGGGGTGCGCGCCCGGTTCTTCTGCGCCACGGCCGAGGTAGGCCTCCTGGACGTGCTGGTTGTCGAACAGCATGTCGCTCGGGCCCTGGAGGACGATGCGGCCGGTTTCCATGACGTATCCGAAATCGGAGACTTGCAGGGCGTAGTCGATGTTCTGTGCCACCAGCAGAATGGTGACGCCGTGCTTCACGATCTCGCCGACGAAGTTGAAGATCTCGTCCACCAGGATGGGAGCGAGGCCGAGCGAGGGTTCGTCGAGCAGCAGCAAGTGGGGCTCGGCCATGAGTCCGCGGCCGATGGCGCACATCTGCTGCTCGCCTCCGGAGAGCGTGCCGGCGAGCTGGTGCCGGCGTTCCTTGAGCCGGGGAAACATGCCGTACACGCTTTCGAGGTTGTGCGCCACGCGGGACCGGAAGGCGGGTGGGAAGGCGCCCATCTTGAGGTTGTCTTCCACGCTCATGCCTGGCCACAACTGGCGGCCTTCGGGGACCAGCGCAATGTGGCGTTGGACGCGCTGGTGCGGCGGCAAGGTGGAGATGTCCTGGCCCTCGAGCATGATCCGGCCGCGCTTGGCCTTGAGCACGCCGATGATGGCGTTGAGCGTGGTGGTCTTGCCGGCGCCGTTGGGTCCGATGATGCACACCACCTGTCCCTTCGAGACCGATAGCGAAATGCCCCACAGCACCTGCACCGCTCCGTAGGACACTTCCAGGTTCTGGATGTCGAGGATCGGCACTCGGCTGCCGTCAGGCAACGCGGCCCTTCTTTTGCCTTCCGGCTTTGCCCAGATAGGCTTCGATGACCGACGGGTCGTTCTGAATCTCGTACGGGTTGCCTTCGGCCAGCTTCTGGCCGTAATTGAGCACCATCACACGATCGCAGACGGCCATGATGGCCTTGACGTCGTGCTCGACGTACATGATGGTGGTTCCCTGCTGGCGGATGCGCCGCAACAGGTCGAGCATGGTGCGGGTCTCGGTGGGGCTGAGGCCACCGCAAATCTCGTCGCAGAGCAGGAGTTCGGGGTCGGTGGCGAGGGCGCGCGCCAATTCCAGGCGCTTCTGGTCACCCAGGGAAATGTTAGCCGCCAGCGCGTCGGCCCGGTGGCCGAGCCCAACCCGCGCCAGCACTTGCATGGCGTAGTCGCGCGCCGCCGCGGTGCGGGTGATGTTCTTGCGGCCGAAGTGGGAAGCCACCTGCACGTTCTCCAGCACCGTCATGGCGCGAAATGGGCGCACCACCTGGTGCGTGCGCGCGATGCCCGACTTCACCAGGCTATAGGGCCGGCTGCCGGTGACGTCCTTGCCGCGAGAACGGATGTGTCCCGCCGAGGGCTGCAGCGCACCGGCGATCATGCTGAACAGGGTGGTCTTGCCGGCGCCGTTGGGACCGATGAAGCCGTAGATGTGCTGTTCCGGCACCGCGAAGCTGACGTCTTTAACTGCTGCCAGCCCCCCGAAGTACTTCGTCAGCTTCTCGACTTCCAGAATGGGCATTGCCATTTTTCCTCTTGGACCTTCGCAGTCGTCGGAAGAGCTTGCCCAGCAGGCCCGCGAGGCCGTCGGGTTCCAGCAAGATTATCAGGATAAGCAGGGCGCCATAAAGCAATAGATGGATTTGGGGGAAATTAGCCACCAGTTGCTCCTCTACGATACCGAAGACCACTCCGCCTAGAACCGCGCCCCAGACCGTGCCGATGCCACCGATCACCGGCATGAGCAGGATGTAAACACTGGTTTGGAAGGCAAATACCCCTTGGGGATAGATGAAAGCCGCATAACGCGCGAACACACCCCCCGCAATGCCGGTGAAGGCGGCCGCCACGGCATGGATTGCCAGCTTGTAGGAGTAGGGGTTGACGCCAAGGTCAGCGGCGGCGTCCTCGTCCTGCTTGATGGCTCGCAAGCCCATCCCGAACTTGCTGTGCATGATGAGAAACGACGCGGTCACGGCCAAGGCCGCCATGCCCAACGCCGTGTAGTAGTGCTCAACCTGGCGGAACGGCCGGTGCTCCATGATGCGGAAGCCGCTGGCCCCGCCGGTGATGGCCAGGTTGTTCATGATGACGCGGGTGGCCTCGCTGACGCCGATGGTGGCGATGGCGAAATAAGGCCCTCGCAAGCGGAAAGTGGGCAATCCGATCAAGACCGAGGCCAGCGCCGGGATGAGACCCGCCGCCAGGAAGGAGAGATAGGGATTGACGCCGCGGTCGATCATCAGTGCAGCGGTGTAGGCGCCCAGTCCATAGAAGACGGCGAAGCCGAACGAGACCTGCCCGGTGAGCCCGCCCAGCAGGTTCCAGCCCAGGCTGGTGGTCACCCAAACACAGGTGATGAATAGAAGACGGATGATGTTGGGCGTGAGTCCAGCCGTCGGAAGAAACGCCAGCACGGCCAGCAACAGCCAGGGCAACAGGCGCCGGATGCGTGTCTCCAGAGGGGATGGAACGAAAACAGCGGTGCTCATGCCAGCCGGCGCCTTCTCGCCCACAGGCTGGCGATGCCGCCGGGCAGCACCACCAGCACCACCACCAGCATGCCGAATGAAATCGCCGGCTGATACTCCGCGGGCACAAAGAGAATGCTAAATGTCTCCACCAGTGCGAGCACCAGCGCGCCCAGCGCCACGCCGGAGACCGATTCCAGCCCTCCCAACACGATGATCACAAACGCGCGCAGCAAGAAGGGACGCCCGAAGTCCGGGTCAAAAGAAAAAAGCGTAGCCAGCAGGGCCCCGGCGACGCCGGCGAAGGCGATGCCCATGCCGAAGGTGAGGCGGGCAGTCTTCTCGTCGTCCACGCCGACGATCCTACCTGCGTAACGGTTCTGGATGAGCGCGCGCACCGAGCGTCCGAACCAGGTGCGGCTGAGCGCGATCTCCAGCACCGCCATGCAGCCCACCGCCGCCACGAATACCACCAGCCGCAGCGTCGAGATGGTGATCGGTCCCAGGTGGATGATGGCCAGCGTGCGCGGAGTGAGGATGGAGCGGTCGGTGTTCCCCCAGAAGAGGTAGCCAATGTTCTGCAGCACCAGCCAGAGTCCGAACATGAGCAGCAGCGATTGCAGCGTGGGCCGGTCGGAGTGCGGCAGCCATCGCACCAGCAGCCAGTGCACTGCGATCCCAACCAGAAAAAAGAAGGGAAAAGCCAGCAGCGCGGCGAGGATGGGATCGAGATGCAGGAGCTGGTAGAGCTCGTATGCGAAATAGGCGCCCATCATCATGAAGCCGGCGTGGGCCAGGTTGACAATCTTCATCACCCCGTAGATGACGGTCATGCCCACCGACATTACGGCGTAGATGCCGGCCAGCAGCAGGGCGGCGATGAGAAGGTTGAGAAAATCGACGAAGGTCATTAAGAACCAGGGAGCAGGGGGCAGGGAGTAGGAAGCCGCAAAAACATCCGCCTCCTGCCTCCTGCTTCCTGTCTCCCGCCTCCTGGGTGCTGCCGGCTTACTTCTTCCCCGCCGGGATCGGCGCGATGACCTCACCCGTCGCCGCATCTTTCGGATAGACGATGTCCACCTTGCCTTCGGGCTTATTCTGCACGATCACGAAGGGGTAGTTCACCTGCCCGTTGGGTCCGAACTTGAGCACCTGGCCGGGCACCAGCGAGTCCTTCATATCGAGCTTGCGCAGTTGATCGCGGATGGCGGTCTTGTCCAGGCTGCCTGCGGCCTGGATGGCGGCGGCCAGCGCGCGCACAGCTTCATACGCCGTGGCCGCGTACCAGGAATCGACCTTGTGGCCGGTGAAAGTCTGGTAGTCATCGGCGAACTTCTTCACTTGAGGATAGGGCAGCTTGTCCGACCACCAGATGCCGGCAAAGATGTAGTCCACTCCGTCGCCCAGGGCCTTGCGCGCGTCAGCTTCCGGACCGCGTGCGCCGTAGCTGATCATCTGGTGATGCATGCCGCTCTGGATGTACTGCCGCTGCATGGTGATGTAGTCCTGGAGGTGAGCGTCGGCGAGGAAGATATCGGCCTTGGCCTGCTTCACCTTCTGCAACAGGCCGGAGAAGTCGGTGCCGCCGAGATCGAATTTTTCGCTGAAAACCACCTTGAAGTAGCCGGGATGCTGGCTGATCCACTGTTCGATGCCGTTGCCGTAGTCCACACCGTGGTCGGTGTTCTCCAGCGCCATGGCGACCTTCAGTCCTTTCTTCAACTTTCCCTGGTCAACCAGCGTACCGAGGAATTCGGCCGTGGTGTAGCCCAGCAGGTTGATGGGCGTCAGGGTGCCGAAGGCGTACTGATAGCCGTGGGCGAAGATGCTGGACGCAGCGGCGCCGGGGGTGATCCAAGGCGTCTGATAGCGGTCGGGCATGACCGATTCGGCCTCGCCCAAGGCGGTCGAGTAGCCGCCAATCACCGCGGTGACGCCGTCGGAACTCATGGCACGCTCCGTCAGTTGTGCCGACTTGGCGGAGTCGGAGCCGTCATCGTAGAAAATTTCTTTGAAGGGAAGTTTGCGATTGCCGACCTGCAGGCCGCCGGCGTCATTGATCTGCTTCATGGCCAGCTCGATGCCTTCCTTCTGATAGCTGCCGGGCTTGCCTTCGCGTCCGGTGATGGGCAGCACTACGCCGACCTTGATGCCTTCGCTTTCCGCGCTCTTCTTGCTGCAACCCGCCAGCGCCAGGCCCAGGACCGCCGCCAGCAGAACCGCGGCGGCCACAGCCTGCCTCCCCACGAATGATGCTGAAGAGTTCCTCATGCCCTTCCTCCTGAAGATGGATGTGCGCAGCCGCCGGAGGTGGTCCCCGTGCGTGGAAGATTGGGCTGCACCAGAACTGCGGCGCGCATCATAGCTCCCCGGCAGGCGATGCGCAAGGTTTTCAGGTGCGCGGGGACATTGGTCGATACGACTTGGCCACGTCGGTCACCGGCGTCCCCAGAATCCGCAGGTAGGTGGAGAGCTGCGCGCGGTGATGGACTTCGTGCTCGTTGATGCCCAGCAGGATGGCCCAGACCTTGCGCCGGATTCCCAGGTCCGGGCGCGCGCGTTCCTCCTCAAAAACTTCGGCGGGACAGGCTGCCACCGCGGCCAGGGTTTCGCCGTGCACGCGGGCGATATTGGCCAGGTCCTCTTCCAGCGTGCGGAGCGGCCCAAGGGTCGAGCGCAGGCCTTTGGGGATGCGGGTTTCGTAGTAGGCGAAGTTGCTGTCGAGCGCAACCCGGCGGACTCCCTCTTCGGAAACCCACAGGTGCTGCAGCATCTCTCCGATCGAGAGCGCGTCTTTTTCCGGACGCCAGTCCATGTGCTCGGGGCGGACCATGCCGAGGATCTCAACCGTCCGCTTGTGGATGGCTTCTTTCTGCTTGAGGAAGATCTCGTGGAATTCCATGGTGCGAGATTATAGGCCAGTGGATGGACCGTTGCCCGGGTCGGCCCAGTGAAATCCCTCAGTTGATGGTGGAGCGGGCGCGGGCCTGAACCCACTTTTCCAGTTCAACCCGCGAATTGCCGGAAAGGCTGACGAAGCGGATGCCCACCCCCCCCTGGGGATCGGCCCATACGATTTCGCCCTGCGCGTGGACCACCGTCGTGGTCCCAGGCAACTGAAAGCGCAGACGGAGGATTTCGTCTTCCTTGATTGGGTCGCGGAAGCGCAACCCCATGCCAGCCATGGCGAGATTGAGGAGGTCGGCGCGGCGGTCGATGGTGCGGCCGAAGCTGACGTAGACCTCACCCGAGGCGGCATAGCGTGGGTAGCGGCGCTCGTCATTGCCGACCAGGGCCTGGACCCGGCGCAGCTCCTGGCGGGCGCGATCACAGTTGACGGGCTTGTTGAGCACCAGGTTGGCGCCCATATCCACGGCATCGGCGCCTTGCGTGTCTCCATTCAAGATGGCGAGCACTACCGCGGCACGGTTGGCGCGCGCCTGGCGCACACTCTGGAGCACGGTACGGCCAGCATGGGTGTCGTCACAGTCGATCGCCACCGCATCGTATCGGTGCTCCCGCAAGGCGCTGCGGGCCTCTCGCGCTTCTTCGCACAGATACAGGTGGATGCCTAGCTCCCCGCTGGTTTGGCGGAAGGCGGTGACGGTTTCCAGATCGTGCGAAAGCAGAAGCAGGTGCATAGGCTCGGAGGCGCGCCTTCATTGTGCCCAAGGCAACGCTCAAAAGCGCGGAAAAAATCCCTGGGGTAGCGGGCCGACAACATTACAGAGGTACAGGGCCGGCCACCGAACCAGCGAGGAAGATGACTGCAAATTGCCGGAAATCAGCGGCTTATGATGTCGCCCGTGCAGGAACGGGAGTACGCGCGAGGGAGGAAGCGCCGGCTCTAATCGCCGGCGCTGGCCATCTGCGGCGCCAGGGCAGAAGACATGGCGACGAAGTACAACTGGAAAGAGCGATAGGCGCCGTACACCACCACCAGGGTGAGCAACAGCACGCTCCAGCGGATCCCGAAACCCAAGATCACCGCGGCGATTCCCGCACTCAGGACATAGTACAGATAGGTCAGGGCGAAGATGCCAGTCCAAGTCTTACCCAGGCCCTGCTCGCTGCTCAAGCACACGATGCCTGCCACCAGAGCGGTATTGACGAGCAGGTACACTGCGGCGCCCAGCAGGAGCGGCAGCAGGCTGTACGGGCTTCCAAAGCGGGCCTGGTGTTGTACACCGTAGGCCGAGGTGATGGCCAGAAGGACGGTGCTCACGTTGAACAGCATCTGCACCAGTTTCACGCGTGACAATTCGCGGGGGATCGATTGCACTACGGTTGCGGCCAGTGCAACCAGCAAAGTGGGAAGCAACTGCAACTGGGCGCTGGCCAGTAGCAGGAAGGGGAGGCTGACCGACATATTGGCCTTCTTTCCCGGCAGCTTCACCTTCAGGCGCGAGGTGATGACGGCCACGACCAGCAGGGCCACGAATCGGGCTTGGTCGTTGAGCACCGGATGCGCCAGACTCACTGCGAAGGCGGCTGCTCCGGCGAGGGCGATTAGCGTGATGTAGAGTCGGGCTGACCATGTGTTTGGCATTGGAGTTCTCCTTTCTTGTCGTTGGCCCTCTCTACAGTTTGTCGCCTGCGGTAAGCACGCTGGTCGCGTCGGATTCGGTGGTCGAGTTTCCCCACAGGACGCTCATGGAATTCGTGCTGTTACCCCACAGCACGCTGAAGCCCTGCGTGGTGCTGGATCCCCAGATCACTGAGTTGCCCCATAATACTGAACTTCCGTTCACCAGCGCCTGGGTGCCCCAGACCACCGAGTTGCCCCACAGCACCGAGTTGCCCCACAGCACTGAGCTGTTGGTCACCAGACTGACCGTGGTCACGCCCTTCGAGCTGGTCGAATAGGTGACGGTAGGGGACATCGCGACGCCGGTCGTCGCCGACGCCAGGTCGGTATTGTTTAGCGCTGCGTTGATGTCCAGGTAGCCGGCACCGACGGTGAAGATGTCGGCTTCCATGCTGTAGGTGATACCGGTCGTAGGGTCCGTTGCCGTCGAGTACTCCACCAGGTTCTTGTCGGCAGTCTTCATTAGCCGGGCCTTGATCTGGTCCGGGGTGAGGTTGGGATGCTGCTGCAACAGGATAGCCGCCGCTGCCGAAACCACCGGGGTTGCCATACTGGTGCCGCTCAGCGTGAAGTAGTACGGGGAAGCCGAGCTTCCTCCGCCACTGATATACGCCGACTTGGGAAGCTGGGTCGAAGGATACAGCGTGTCCAGCGTGGCCTGGGAACCCAGGGTCGAAACGATCAGGTTACCCGGAGCCACCAGGTCGGGTTTGACCACGTGGTCGAGCATCGTGGGGCCCTTGGAGCTGTAGCTGGCGGGCACATCGTCGGCGCGGCTCATGGTGCCCAGAGTATTCATGGCGCCCACGGTGATGACGTAAGGATCGTTACCAGGAACGGTAATGGTGCCGTAGCCGTGTTCGCCCACGGAGTTGTCGCGGCCATAATTGCCGGCGGCCACAACCACCGTCAGGCCGGCCTTCCATGCCGCTTCCACGGCCTGATCCAGCGGATCGTTCTTGTAGCTGGTGTAGACGCCGCGGCCAAGAGAAATATTCAGCACGCCCTGATACTGGGGGTTCTGCTGGAACCAGGAGATCGCCTGATCGATGGCGGCGATAACGTTGCTGTCCTTGCCCGAGCCGGTGTGGTCAAGAACCTTCAGGTTGACCAGATTCACGCCGGGGGCGATGCCCATGTACTTGGTCGTGCAGTTGGAGCAGGTGGACTCGCTGGCATTGCCGGCGATGATGCCGGCCACGTGCGTGCCGTGACCGTAATAGTCCTGAGGACCTTCGTTCTCACCCGTGAAATCCTGTGAGTAGACGACGCGGTTGGCCAGATCCGGGTGGGTGTTGTCGATGCCGCTGTCCAGAACGGCCACGTAGACGTTCGAGCCGTTGTAACCGGCGCTCTGGGCCATGTCCGCATTCACGGCCACGAAGTTCGGCGTGAAGGATTCGCTATGGCTATGGACCGGCCGGTCGGGAGCAACATAGGTGATGTTGGGATCATCGGCCAGTAGCTGCTGAATCTGGTTGGCCGGCAGCGACATGGCCGTTCCCTTGGCGCTGTACAGATGCTGCTTAATCGCCGCTCCGCGATTCACCGCCTTACTTACGTGCGTGTTGCTGGGCCCATCGGTGTACATCACAATCACGTCCGCGGGCGTGCTCTTGGTGGTGTCAAGATCGCTGGCGATTTTGTTCGATCCCGCCCAACCGAAAATGGGGCTGAACACAACCAGCATGGCGACGATGGCGCCGCTAACTCCCTGCAAAGTTCCCTTTTGTCTGGCCACTGTCTTCACGTTCTTCCTCCGGGCTCGCTAGCCGGGTCGGGGCGTGCGGGGGATGAGCCTCAGCCCTACAATTGCAGGCGCAATGCCATGGGCAACTTCCCGTAAGTTATTGATTTAGTGGGTTAAAGTGGACCGACTGGGGTCGGCAATTGAGACACTTTGGCCGCTTGGGGTCGGCTGCCGAGACAGAATGTCTGTGCAGAAAGAGGCTAGCTCTCCGTATCGGCGTGGGCGGGCGCTAGGGCGGTGGAGGCCGGCAGGCGCATCTCCACTAACAACCCGCCGCCGGGAGCGTTCGAGGCCTGGATAGTACCGCCGTGCAGGCGGATGGCGCGTTCGCTGATAGCCAGGCCCAATCCGGTGCCGCCGGTCTCGCGCTCGCGGGCGTCGGCCACGCGGTAGAAGGGCCGGAAGACGTTGTTCAGCTCCGACTCCGGCAGGCCGGGACCGTGGTCGCGCACGCGGATGGCGGCCCACTTGTTGCCATCCGAACCCACCCAGGCGAGGTCGATCTGCACCTGGGTGCCTTCGGCAGTGTAGCGCACGGCGTTACGGACCACGTTGTCCACCGCGCTGCGCAGCAGGTCGGGACTGCCCACGGTGGTGCAGTCTTCTGCGGCATTGACCTGCACGCTGCAATGGCGGCTCTCCGCCTCGAACCCGGCATCTTCGGCAACTTCACGCACCAGTTCGGACAGCGAGACGGGCTCCTGTTCCGGCGGAGTTCCGGCGCCTTCCAGACGGGCCAGGGTGAGCAGGCGTCCTATCAGCTCGTTGAGCCGTTCGGCCTCGCGCTCGATGCGGTCGAGTTGGGGAGCAGCCTCGGAGCCGGCGCGCTGCCGTGCCAGACCCAACGCCACGTTCAGCCGCGCCAGGGGCGAACGCAGTTCATGGGAGATGTCACGGATAAGCTGGCGCTCGGAGTCCAGCAGCACTTCAATGCGGTCAGCCATCTGGTTGAAGTCGCGAACCAACTGGCCGAGTTCGTCGCGGCGCTTTTCGATGTCACCGCCGGCGCGCGCCCCGAGGTTGCCGGCAGCGAGTTCACGCGCGGCCGAGCGCAGCCGCAGGATCGGTTGGGTGAGATAGCGGGTCAGCAGGTAGCAGATCACGCCGGAGATCAGGATGGCCAGCAGCCAGCGTAGCACCTGGGTGGAGGTAGTCGCACGAAGAGCGAAGAATGGTCCCGCCCGCGGCATTTCCGTGACCAGCACGTAATGCCGGCCGGAGGGTCCGGTGCCAAGCTGCGCGTTGTAAGCCAGACGGGGCTTGATCTCGAATTCGGGCTGGCCGGTCTCGACCACGCGTGCCGCGACCCGGGCCGCTTCGCCGGAAGGCTTGCCGATGAGCGGTTGCCCGCTCTCATCCAGCAGCACGGCCTGCATCCTGCCCACGTAGTTGAGGCGCTGGATATAGTTCGCAGCCGCGGCCGGGCCCTGACGCTCAAAAATCTCGGCGGCGTTCTGCGCGTGAGTGGCGAGGGCTTCGGTCATGAGCGCCTGCCAGCGGGTGAAAACGATCTCCGGCTGCAAGCTCCAGGTGACCACGATGGCCATGCCGATGAGCAGCACCGTGATCCAGAAGAAGAGAAATATTTTAAGGAACAGGCTGCGCATCGCTCAGCCTCCCGCCTCGCTGGAGCGTGCGTAGATATATCCGACGCCGCGCACGGTCTTGATGCGCTCGCCGTCGCCGCCGGGCTGCGGCCCCAGCTTCTTGCGCAGCTTGCTGACGTGCATGTCGATGCTGCGGTCGTAGGCCATGAAGCGGCGGCCCAGAACGGTTTGCGCCAGGAACTCGCGGGTGACCACCTGGCCCGCCGAACGCATCAGGACCTCCAGCAGGGAGAACTCGACGGCGGTCAACTCCAGCGGCTCGCCGTCGCGGATAACGGTGCGCGCACCGGGATCCAGTTCCACGTCACCTACCGTGACCGGCGCTGCGGTGGATGCCGGGGCGGCCTGCGAGCGGCGCAGGATGGCGCGGACACGGGCCAGCAACTCGCGCGGATTGAAGGGCTTGGCGAGATAGTCGTCGGCGCCAATCTCCAGGCCGACAATGCGGTCCACGTCCTCGCCGCGCGCGGTCAGGATCAGGACCGGCGTCCGCGACTCGCTGCGCAAGCGGCGCAGCACATCCAGTCCGGTTATGCCCGGCAGCATGATGTCCAGCACTACCAAGGCGTGTTCGCCGGAAAGAGCGCGTTCCAGTCCCTTGTCGCCGTTGTGCGCCGCCTCGACCTCGAACCCTTCCTGGGTCAGGTACTCTCCCACCAGCTCGCAGAGCTCAACATCGTCGTCAATGATCAGGATCTTGGCCATCCGGGCGCCTGCTTCCTTCATTTTGTAGCACTAATTGGCACTCTGCGGCGGTAAAGATGTGTCAAGGTCAGCAGGGTCTTCTTGACAAAACTTTACGTGCTGCTGACGAACAATTTACCGCCAGAATACGTTCCCTGTGTTAGCAGTATTAGTCGCGTTGCACGGAGGGAGCCGAGTAAATGAAGACCAAGTATCTCGCGATCACGCTGGCATTGGTAGTAGCCGCAGGAGGAGTGACAGCCGTCTGGGCTAACGCCCGCGGCGGCGGCGCGAATGGAATGATGTTCGGGCGCCACATGGGATGGATCGCCTGGAAACTCAATCTGAGCGACACGCAAAAAACGCAGATCCAGTCCCTGATCCAGACGGAGCAGCCGAATCTCCAGCCCCTGTTGAAGCAGTTGGCGGCGAATCATCAGCAGATGCTGGTAGCCACCCGGGGCGGCAGCTTTGACGAGGCGCAGGTGCGGACGCTGGCCAACCAGCAGGCACAGACCCTGGCCGAGCTGATGGTGGTCCGCGAGCGCGTGATCGCCAAGGCGTACAACACGGTGCTCACGCCCGACCAGAAGACCAAGGCGGATACGCTGCGCCAGCAGATGTTCGACCGCATGAGCCAGAGATTCCAGGAGCAAACCAGCCAGCCAACCACAACCACCAACCAGTAAGGCCGCAAAAAAGGCGGGCGCATTCATACCTGGGACCAAGCGCCCGCCTTCCTCATTTCTTTCAGAGACACACCTCATGTAAATTGCATCCGCCATACAAGAGTTCCTGGACGCAAATGGCATTGGGCGCCGGAGCGGAGAAAGCGCAGTCCAGGTATGAATACCTTTCCAGAAAACTCCGCCATCGTTCTGGTGCATGGAGCTTGGGGCCGATGGGTCCTGTTGGAGCAACGTCATTCTGCCGTTGCAGCCGGAGCGGCGCGCGAGGACCAGGCTAAGTCACTTGTTTGGGCGTCGCCAGGCGATTATGAGCCCACGGCAGGCGCGGCCCTGCTACTTATACCAGTGCTACTTCGCGGTCGAAATTTGGGCCCCTTCTCGGCGTGGAGCTTTAAGGTCATGCCACAAACCGCTGCGATGCACTCCAGCATCGTGAGTGAGTGTCCGGTATATTAGGCGAGCCCGAGCCTCGCCGCGTCGAAAAAACCTTCTGCTAGATAACGAAAGGAATATGCGCTATCCTTTCGTTGCGAGATTCCTAACGAAACGATCCTTTCGCGATGGCGACGCCAACGAAACCCAATAGCCGTCTCGGGACTTGCGTTGTTAAGTCCTTCAAGGACGAGTCTTTCCGAGCTTACGTGCCTCCACCACTGCCGCCGAACCCACCGTTAGGACTCCAACGGCTTTTGCCGCTGCTGGAGCAGGCCAACCAAGCACTCGGACGTTCTGGACGGGCTAGCATCCATTCTGCCTGATCCCTCGCTTTTCATTTACCTCTACGTCCGAAAGGAAGCTGTACTTTCCTCGCAGATTGAGGGCACGCAATCGTCGTTTTCAGACCTGATGCTGTTTGAAAGCGCCGAAGCTCCCGGCGTCCCGCTAGAGGACGTTCAGGAAGTTTCAAATTACGTGGCAGCCATGAATCACGGGCTCCGCCGACTCCGCGAGGATTTTCCGCTGTCTTTGGGGCTAATGGGGGAGATTCACAAAATTCTTTTGTCTAAAGGGCGCGGCAGCCAGAAACGTCCGGGCGAATTCCGCGAGAGTCAAAACTGGATTGGGGGGCACGCGACCGGGGAATGCGGCGTTTGTTCCACCGCCACCCGAGAAGATGATGGAATGCTTGGATGCGCTGGAAAAGTTCCTACATCGCGAGCACGAAGACGTGCCGATCTTGGTAAAAACAGCCCTCGTTCACGTACAGTTCGAGACGATTCACCCGTTCCTGGACGGAAACGGAAGACTTGGCCGCTTGCTGATTACATTCTTGCTATGCGTTGCTGGCGCGATTCGTGAGCCGGGAGAGGTTTT
The DNA here is from genome assembly GCA_963808725.1 of uncultured Acidobacteriota bacterium. Taxonomy (GTDB): domain Bacteria; phylum Acidobacteriota; class Terriglobia; order Terriglobales; family Acidobacteriaceae; genus JAHFUA01. The sequence continues at coordinate 875,104 of CAWEGO010000002.1, forward strand.
GTGTTTGGCGCACAAGAAATATTCGTGCCCTAGATTGTTGCGCTCCAGATCAATAGTACGGGACTCTTAGCTCCCGCACGTTACCGATGTGTCGCGGGTGCCCGTAACTGTTGCTGGACTTGATACTTCGAGGCGCCAGGCGGCAGGCTGAGTTGGTCGGGGCGATCGGATTTGAACCGATGACCCCCTGCGCCCAAGGCAGGTGCGCTACCAGGCTGCGCTACGCCCCGACTGAAAACATTGTACCCGAGGCGCCCTAGCCGAAGCGGTATCCAGGCGGGACGCCCGCGGGCTTCCCAGGCGAATCCCGCCGGACCGGTCTATAATTACGGGCACCTCAGGTGGGTGCACACTGATGGAACCGCCGCAATACGCGGTTGTGGCCTACGTCAAGAATGCGCTGGGACGCTTCGTGGAAGAACTCCGCCGCGAGGTCGATCCCCGCTACGGCCATCTCCCTGCTCACATCAGTGTTCTTCCCCCGCGGTGCCTGCAAGGCCCGGAAAGCCAGGCCCGGAGCACGCTGGAAGAACTTTGCCATAGCCAGCGTCCGTTCGAGATCGTCTTGGGGGACGTGGAGAGTTTCGTTCCGCGGACGCCGGTGGTGTTCATTCGGGTAGCTCACGCTGCGTACAAGATGCGCGAGTTGCATGACCGGCTTAACACCGGCCCCTTCCTCTTCGACGAGCCCTGGCCCTACATGCCCCACCTGACCATCATCAAGAGCGAAGAGCCGGAGCACGCCCAGGAGGTTCTGGCCGGCATCCGGCGGCGCTGGGCCGACTACCCGGGCTCGCGCCATATCCTCATCGGAGAGCTTACCTTCGTGCGGCAGACCCAGGGCTCGCACTGGGACGATCTCGCGCCCATCCAACTGGGCAGCAGCCTGGCCTCCCGCTAAGGGCTTTGCTTTCTTTGGCGCCTGCGTGCCGGGGGCTTGGCCCTCGGTACATGTCCTCCCTTCATCTTGTCGGTTACCCGGAGAGAACGATAAATAGAAGAAGCGCTACCTGCTTGCGGTTCTTCCACTTGGGCCCACCTCAGCGGCTGCGCGACTGGCGGATCACGGAGGCACCAATGCACATCGGAGTTTACGGCGCGGGATATCTGGGAACAGTGGTTTCCGCCTGCCTGGCGGATTTTGGCAACCCGGTCACCTGCTACGACGCGGACGGGGTCCGCATCTATGCCACCGCCCAGGGCAGCATCCCTTTCTACGAGAAGAACCTGAAGGACGTCATCAAGCGCAACATCCGCGCCGGCCGCCTGATCTACTCCAGCGACATGGAGTCGTTTGTCGGCAAATCGCAGGTGGTTTTCCTGGCCGAGGATTCCTGCCGCTACATGGAAGACATCGCGGTGAAGCTGGCCGCGAACCTGAAGCACGACGCCATCCTGGTGCTGGTGACGCCGGTGCCGGTGGGAACAGCCGCGCGACTGGAACCGCGCATGAAGGAGATGCCCAACAAGATCACCATCGTCTCCCATCCCCTGTTCCTGACCGATGGCTGCGCCGTGGAAGACTTCAACTGGCCGGACCGTATCGTGGTCGGCACCCGCTCCACCCAGGCGGTGCAGGCGCTGAAGCAGATCTACCGCCCGCTGGCCATGCGCGGCGTGCCCATCATCGTCACCAACCATGAGACCGCCGAGCTGGTCCGCGAAGCCTCCACCGCGTTCCTGGCCACCAAGATCTCGTTTATCAATGAACTCTCGACGCTGTGCGAACACGTCAGCGCCGACTCCGTGGACCTGGCCCTGGCCCTAGGGCTGGACAAGAAGATTGGGCCGCGCTGCCTGCAGCCGGGGGCCGGCTTTGGCGGACCCTTCGTGGAGAGCGACATGGAAGCGCTGGCGCAACTGGCCACCGGCAAGGGCGTGTCGCTGCGCGTGCTTAGCGCCGCCCGCGAGGTCAACGACTCAATGTGCGACCGGGTGGTCGATAAGCTCTCGGGCGCGCTGGAATCGGTTACCGGCAAGGAGTTCGGCATCCTGGGACTCTCGTTTAAGCCCAACACCAATTCGGTGGCCGGCTCGGCTTCCATCCACTTGGCCAGGTCGCTGATGGCCAGAGGAGCGCACGTACGCGCCTACGATCCCGTCGCCATCCCCGACGCCAAGCAGGAGATGGACAAGATGCCGGTACGCTATTGCGAGTCCGCGTACCACGCAGCGGAAGGTTCCGACGCCCTGGTGGTGGGCACCGGCTGGCCTGAATTCCGCGCCCTGGATTTTGAGCGCATCAAGCGTCTGCTGCGCCGTCCTATCCTGGTCGACACCAAGAACCTGTTGGATGGCGCCCGCATGCGCTCCATCGGCTTCCAGTACGTCGGGATGGGCCGCGGCTAGCCACTGCGGCACGCGTAGAATCAATCACTTACAGCGTGAGCCGAATGCCCACTTGACAATCTATCCATATTTCTGCAAACATCGAAATATGCCGACCGAACACATTTCAAAGCCAAGCGAACAGGTCGCCAAATACGCCGACATGTTTTCGGCAATGGGAACGGAGCCGCGCCTCCGCATCATGCAAGCGCTGCTGTCGGCGCACCCAGACGGCCTGGTGGTGGGTGAAATCCAGGAAGAGCTGGACATCCCGAACTCCACACTCTCCCACCATCTCGACAAGCTCAAGAACGAAGGCCTGGTGCGGGTGCGTCGGGAGAGCACGTTTCTGCGTTACACCGCGAACACCGAGGTGCTGCGCGAGCTTCTGCAATTCCTGTATGCGGAGTGCTGCAGCCGCAACAAGGCGGTCGAGCCGAAAGCCATCATTCAAGTCTGCCGATAGGAGGCAACGTGGGAATCCCAGACATCAAGCAGGTGGTCAAGGAAAAGTACGGGCAGGCGGCCCTGCGCGTAACCGGCGGCAGCAGTTGCTGCGGCGCTGCGCCGGCGAGTGGCTCGGGCTGCGACCCGATCACTTCCAATCTCTATGACAGCTCTCAGGCCGGGCAGATTCCTGCAGAGGCTCTGCTGGCTTCGCTCGGATGCGGGAATCCCACCGCCTTGGCCACGCTGAATCCGGGAGAAGTGGTGCTCGACCTGGGCTCGGGCGGGGGCATCGATGTCCTGCTTTCGGCCAGGCGCGTGGGGCCGACGGGCAAGGTGTATGGCCTGGACATGACCGACGAGATGCTGGCCCTGGCTAACGAAAACAAGCGCAAGGCGGGCGCCGCGAATGTGGAGTTCCTGCAGGGAGAGATCGAGCACATTCCGCTGCCCGACAACTCGGTGGACGTGATCATCTCCAACTGCGTCATCAATCTTTCCGCCGATAAGGATCGCGTCCTGCGCGAAGCTTTTCGCGTCCTCAAGCCAGGTGGCCGATTCGCAGTCTCCGACGTGGTGACCCGAGGCGAGATCCCGTCAGAGATCCGCCGGAACGTTCTTCTCTGGGCGGGTTGCGTGGCGGGAGCGCTCGACGAAGACGAATACCGCAGCAAGCTGGCTGGCGCAGGTTTCGAGCAGATCGAGATTGAGCCGACTCGTATCTACCGCGTCGAAGATGCGGGCGAATGGTTCAAAGCCAAAGGCATGGACCTGGACGGAATGGCAGCCGAGATCGACGGGAAATTCATGAGTGCCTTCGTCAAGGCGGTAAAGCCATCCGGCGCCAAAGCCTGCTGCGGACCGGCATGTTGCCATTGAGAGGTGCGATGACCGGGCGTTACAACGTTCTGTTCCTGTGCACGGGGAATTCGGCGCGCTCCATCATGGCGGAGGCGATCCTCAACTACAAAGGCAGGCCGACCTTCACTGCCTACAGTGCGGGGAGCCATCCGTCGGGAGCGGTCCGACCGGAGGCGCTGCGTCAGCTCGAAACCGCTCACATTCCCGCCAAAGGGCTGCGGAGCAAGAGCTGGGACGAATTCGCCCTACCGGGCGCGCCCAAGCTCGATTTCGTCTTCACGGTTTGTGACAACGCGGCGAAGGAAGTTTGTCCGGTGTGGCCCGGGCAGCCCATGACTGCTCATTGGGGCGTGCCCGAGCCCGGAGCGGCGGCGGGTCGTACGGCGGGGGAACTGCAGGCCGCCTTCCGCGATGCGTTTCTCATGCTGGATCGCCGCATCAGTCTGTTTCTTTGCCTGCCGGTTGCGAGCCTCGACGGGCTGGCTCTCAAGCGGGAACTCGACAAGATCGGCCAGCAATGAAATCCAAGGCCACCACACTGGAAGGGCTTCGCCTAATCACGCCGCCCAAGCGGCTGAACCTGTTCGAACGCTACCTGACGCTCTGGGTCGGGCTGTGCATGGTTGCCGGGCTCGCGCTCGGGAAAGGTGCACCTAATCTGGTGCAGTCGTTGCGCGGCATGGAATTCGGCCGCGGCAGCCAGGTCAACGCGCCCATCGCGCTGCTGATCTGGCTGATGATCGTCCCCATGATGATGAAGGTGGACCTTGGCGCCATCCTCAACGTCCGCGCCAAGCCACGCGGGCTGATGGTCACGCTGTTCGTGAACTGGCTGGTCAAGCCGTTCTCGATGGCGCTGATCGGCTGGGTGTTCTTCCGGCATGTCTTCGCTGCCTGGATCAGCCCTGCCGATGCCGACCAGTACATTGCCGGGGTGATTATCCTGGCCGCCGCGCCCTGCACCGCTATGGTATTCGTGTGGAGCTACCTGACCGACGGAGACCCGGCTTACACGCTGGTGCAGGTATCGCTCAACGATCTAATCATGCTGGTTCTCTTCGCTCCGATCGTACGTTTCCTGGTGAGCGGCGCTTCGTCGTTGCGGGTGCCGTTCATGGTGTTGTTGTACTCGGTCGCCGTCTTCATTGTGATTCCGCTGGCGGTGGGGGTGGCCCTCCGGGCCTGGCTGACCCGCGCACGCGGCAAAGCATGGTTCGAACAGCAGTTCCTGCCGAAATTCAGTCCGCTGACCATTCTGGCTTTGCTCGCGACCCTCATCTTCATCTTCGCCTTCCAAGCGGAGAACATTACCGGACGTTACCTCCACGTGGTGCTGATCGCCATACCGATCATCATCCAGGTCTACTTCAACTCGACTTTGGCGTACGGCCTGATGAAGCTGCTGAAGGTCGAATACTCGGTGGCGGCGCCTGGAGCCCTCATCGGCGCCAGCAACTTCTTCGAGCTGGCGGTGGCCACCGCTATCGCCTTGTTTGGTCCTGGATCGGGCGCGGCCCTCGCTACCGTGGTTGGAGTGCTCGTAGAAGTTCCGGTGATGCTGTCGGTATGCGAGGTGTGCAACCGAACACGGCACTGGTTTCCAGCCACCGGATAAGGAATCACTGCAACTTGGCGTATTCCGCCTTGGCTTGGTGCAGGATGGGGATGTCAGGATCGGCGTCTTTCCACAGCGCGAAGAAATCCTGATAGGCGGTGCGGGCTTTGGGTTTGTCTCCCTGAGCGGTGAGCACGCGGGCCTGCCCCAACCGGGCCATGGGGATGAAGGAGTCGGTTGGATTAAGGTAGCGCAGGTTGATGATCTTCTGGAACTCGGCCGTGGCGTCGTTGGTGCGCCCGGCCAGCAAGTAGGCATTGCCCCGGGCGTAAAGCGCTACGGTAGTGTCGCCATCGTAGAGCTGCGCCGGGACGAGAGCGTCCAAGGCCTTGGATGCATTGTTATGGTTGAGTTCGCCGATGGCCTGCACCGTCGGCAACCACACTGAGTGGATGAGAGTGTCGTTGGGCCGCTGCCTGGCCTGATCATTCATGAGCACTAGCGCCTTGGCGTCCTCGTGCGCCCAGGCCATAGCCTGACTTGCGATGGCAACGACGAGCGAATCACGCGCCAGTGCCAGCGCGGCATTCGCCTCTTTCAGGGCGTCTTCCCGCAGGCCAAATGTGGCTTCGGCCAGGGCCTGGCCGGCCACGCCGCTCGCCGCCATTCCGCTCAGGCCGGTGGCCCGATAACTCTGGGAAAACTTCACCATCAGCTCGCGGGCTTTGTGTACCTGACCACGGGCGTACGCCATACCGGCGTCGCGGCCGAGCAGTTCCAGTTCCCCTTCAGGACTGGCCCGCACCAGTGCATCCTCGCGCTCCTGCGCTGCGGTATCACCCTGCACCAGGGCAATCTGCGCCAGTTCGAGATGCATAATGTGGCCGCCGACATTTTTTTTCACCGCGGTGTTCAGGACCGCCTTGGCTTCATCCACATGGCCCAGCGCCAGGTGTGCTTCGGCGGCGTCGTAATAACCATAAGTTGAGTCCGGATCGACCTGCAACCCACCGTTCGCAGCCTCCAGGGATTTGTCGAACTTCCCCGTGCGGGAGAACAGGGTCGCCAAGTTGAGATACGGGATGCTGTCGCGCGGGTAGGTCCGCTTGTACAGTTCCCAGGTTTCGATGCTTTTTTCCATCTGATTGCGGCCACCGTAGTAATGCCCGGTGATGTAGAGCCGCTCGCGCTCGCTGGCGCGGTCCCTGAGTTCAAAAGCCTTCTGCTGATATTGCTCTTCGAGGTCGTCCTGGCCGATGTTGCCGTAAACCGTCCCCAGGCGCGCATAGGCCAGAGCGAAATTGGGGTCGAGTTCGATCGCCCGCTTATAGGAGGGGATGGACGCCAGTTCCTCCTGTTTGAGCATGTGCTCGTTTTCGCCAAGCGTGAACGCCTTCAGCGCATCGAGCGATGAGGTGGTGGCTTCTCCGAGCGGCTTGTCGAACTTCTGAATGGAGGCCAGCGACTCACCCAGCTTGCCGCGCAGTTGGGTGCTGGCGTTATTCAACGCCGCCAGCACCTGTTCCTTGCTGCTGGCCTGCGCCTGCGCCTGGGCGAGGGAGTCGCCGGTGGAGGCGTTGATGGCTTCGAGCGTAACCACGTACTGGCCGCCCAGCCCGGAGACCGTCCCGCTGAGCAACGCTTTGATGCCCTCGCGCTGGCAGATTTCGCGCGCCACTTCGGTGGTGATCCGCTCGTCGGAAGAGCGCCCCATGAACTTCAGCGTCTTCTGCACACGCCCTTCGGGAAAGACGTTCAGGTAGGGTGACTGCTGCAAGCCGACCATCAGGGCTTTCTTAAGCGTGCCGTCGAAGACCGGATCGCCGGTGGTGTTGATGAAGTCGGCGACCAGAATGGTGTCCTTGTCGCTCAAGGCGGGCGCGCGATGCGAGCGCCAGTAGAGGAATCCGCCGACTACAACCACCACAGCCAAGATCGCCGGGATTGCAATCTTCCAAGGAAAAGCTGGCTTCGCGGATGCGACCGCACTCTTAGGCTCCGGCGCGGCTGCCATCTTGCCGCTCGAAGCTCTTGCCGCGGCCGGCCCGCTGCTCGACGCGGCAGATACCGGCTGGTCATCGGTCACGACCACGGCGCTGCGCGAAGAATCGGTCTCGCGCTTCAGACGCTTCAGATCGGTGCGCATCTCCGAGGCCACCTGGTAACGGAGATCGCGTTCCTTGTCCAGGGCCTTGCTGATGATTCTTTCCAGTTCGGCCGGAACTTCGTTGTTCAGGCGCACGGGCGCCACGGGAATCTTGTGCAGGATGCAGTCGAAGATCGCGCCAGAGGCGTCGCCTTTAAACGGCAAGGTTCCGGTGGCCATCTCATAGAGCACCACGCCAAAGGAGAACAGGTCGCTGCGGGCATCCAGCTCTTTCCCGCGGACTTGCTCGGGCGACATATAGGCCACAGTGCCCAGAGTGCTGCCCGGACTCGTCAGGTGCTCCGGGCCGACTGCGGTTGCTGCTGCGTCCGCCGACACAGCTTGCGCCTTCGCAATCACCTTGGCTAAGCCGAAATCCAACACCTTCACCTGCTCACGCTTGGTGACGAAGATATTCGCCGGCTTGATGTCGCGGTGGATAATCCCCTGGCTGTGCGCAGCATCCAGCGCGTCGGCGACCTGAATGGCAATGTCGAGCAGGGCCTCTGTCTCGAGCGGACGGCCCGCAATCAGGTGCTTCAGCGTGGCGCCGTCCAGGAACTCCATGGCGATGAACGGCTGGCCCTGAGACTGCCCGATCTCGTAGATGGTGCAGATATTCGGATGATTGAGCGCAGAGGCGGCGCGCGCCTCGCGGCGGAAGCGCTCCAGCGTTTGCGCGTCCTGGGCGACATCCTGCGGGAGGAACTTGAGCGCGACAAACCGGCCGAGCTCGGTGTCCTCGGCCTTATAGACGACACCCATCCCGCCGCCACCCAGCTTTTCGGTGATGCGGTAATGCGAGATGGTCTGGCCGATCATGAGGTGAACTCAGAAGGGTGAGGTGAGATATTAGTGCCCCTGCGGAGGGCTAGTCAATGAAGCAAGGGGATAGGAGACAGAGCCCTCCAAACCGGAAAAATGATCAAAATATTTGCAGGATTTTTCCCCGGCTGCCCTTCCGACTCTGCCGCCTGCGCCAGCCGTTCCCGTGCCTTCTTCAGCTTGTCGAGTCGGCCCGGTCGATCAGCCGTTGCATTTCCTCCGCCCTCGGCTTCTCCCCGTTCGCCAGCTTGTAAAGCACGTTGAGCAGGGTCGCCCGCAGCGCCACCAGTTCGGCCATGAGCGCCTGGTCGGCTCTGCCGGAATCGGCGGTTCTCTCCTCCTGGCGGTTCACGCTGGCCAGCAGGATTTCCCGGCACCACTCGCTCAGGGTCAGCCCGCGCTCGCTGGCCGCTGCCTCCAGTTGCGCGAACTCCTCCTCGCTCACCTTCGTGCCTAGGGTTTTGGTATGGAGCGGCGGCTTCACCACGCGTCACCGCCAACACAGGAAACGACCGACAACCACTGCAAAGCGACAGAAACGCGGCTGGCCTCGCTCTGGAAAAACTCCTCAATCGGCTCTTTGAGTTGTTCGGCCTTAAACCCCGGCAGCCCTTCCGTGGCGTGGGTGAGCAAATGGACGGCTCTTTTCAAATGAGCGATGAGATCTACCTGTTGGAGTCAAAATGGGAAAAGCATCAGCTCCCCGAATCCGATTTGCTTGTCTTTAGGGGTAAGATTAAGGGCAAATCCACGTTCACTCGGGGTGTTTTTGTTGCGCTCAATGACATAAGTCCTGCTGCGCGCGACGCAATCACACGAGGGAAAGCCCCTTCATTCTTCGTAATGAACGGCCATGACCTCCTGATGGTTCTGAGCGAAGAAATCAACCTGACAGATTTCCTGCGAATGCGCGTTTGCTTGCTTGCCGAGGAAGGGCGCGTGTGTGTTCCTTTCTCAGAACTTGAAGTCACCACAGCCTAACCGTAGGTATGGTCGGGGCGATCGGATTTGAACTTGAGGCGTTTAGCGGGCCTGAGCGAAGCGGAAGTTAGCCGAGGCCCAGCAACGCGAGGCCGAGTCTCAACGGGTCGCCAGCCACGCGCTTGCCAGGATTTCACGCTTTTGACCCTTCGCCTAATCCTGGGGCCTCTATCGTGGGTCCGACAAACAGGGCTGGAAGGCCGGTCAGCGTATTGTTGAGTCTCACATTATAAAGCCGCAGACTGTGCGTGGCTCCAAGAGGCGTCGGATATAGAGATGATTCAAATGCAGAACATCTGACGCGCCATTGAAGCGCAGGAGCTGTTTTACGACTCTCCCTGTTTGGATTCGTGGTACTCAGTTTCTGTGTTCACAGCCCAGATATTCGACTTGTCCGCCCGTCGGGCGATGATGTTGTCCACTGCGGTCATGGCTGTGAGCATGGAGTGGTCCTGGTTGTTGTAGCGATGCATCCCGTTGCGGCCAATGAGGTACAAATTGTCGAAGCCGTCGAGGAAACGCCTGACTTCATCAAAACGATCGTAGGTGCCGAGGTACGCGGGATAGGTTTTGGGCATGCGTGCCACGGTCGAATCGAGGACGTCGCTGCTTTCGATAATGCCGATCTTTGCTAGCTCATCGATGGCCAGACGCGCCATATCATCATCGCTCCGCTTCCAAAGGCCATCGCCCTCATTGCAAAAGTATTCGACACCCAGCCAGACCTTGGACGGGTCTTTCACCAAGTGCGGGCTCCAGTTGTTGAAGATCTGCAGGCGACCCGCTAGAACATCAGGTTCCTGGATGTAAATCCAATTGTCGGCAATCAGCTTGCCAAACGGGTCGCCCCGTTCCCGCACCTTCAGTTTGTTCAACAGCAAACCAACGGTAATGAAGTCTCGATACATGAGGCCGGTTGCAATCTCTCGTACGTCCCGAGGCACCGGTGCATCCAGGCAGTTCACCAGGTCCTTTACCGCCATGGTGGAAAAGAATAGATCGCCCCTGAACTTCCGCTGCCGGCCCGCGCTATCGGTGCCTGAGACAGCGGTGATCCGCCCATCGCACGCCTCTACCCCGGTGACCTCGAATCCGGTGATGATTTCGCCTCCGAGCATCGACACCTTGCGGGCTACTTCCTCCCACATCTGCCCTGGCCCGTGCCGAGGATAGAGGAATTGCTCGATCAGCGAGGTCTCCGTCGACTTCTGTTTGAAATCGGCGGATAGGCGGCGCACGCCGCTCTTCAGGAAGTGTGCAACTGCCTTCCGGACGGAAAGACCCTTAACCCGCTGTGCGCCCCACTCGGCACTGATCCGATCGCAGGGCACGCCCCAAACCTTCTCCGTATACGCCTTAAAAAAAGTCAGGTACAGTTCTCGCCCGAAGCGATTGATGAAGAACTGCTCCAGGTTCTCCACTGGGCGGATGGGCCGAAGCGCACTCTTCGCATAGCTGAAGCCGATGCGCACGGTCCGGCGCACGCCTAGGTTGCGCAGCGTGGCGACCGTCAACTGAATGGGATAATCAAAGAACTTGCGCAGGAAGTAAATGCGCGATTTGCGGGATCGCAACAACATCGCGAGTTCCGCACCGGCATGACCGTTTTTCGCGAGCGGCACTTGCTCCAGCCACCAGTTCATCACGCGATCGCTCTTGGAGAAGAATCGATGGCCGCCTATGTCCATGCGATTGCCCTTGTAGGTGATGGTGCGCGAGATGCCGCCCATGTAGGTGCTGCGCTCCAATACGATGGGACGGAGGCTGGTCCGGGTCAGCAACTCGTAAGCTGCTGTCAGCCCAGCGGGCCCTGCGCCGATCACGATGGCAGTCTGTTCGTCCACTTTGGCAAGCCGGCCGACAAGGGCAAACACTTACCCGTCCCCTCGCATCATTGTCAAATCGCCAATGGTGTTGGCTATGTGACGCTCATCACAGGATGCCGTGACGGCGGCCACAAGGCTGCGCTTTGATTTTGCGGCTGACTCGGGCAAGCCCGAGCGATCCGGCCTCGCCCCGAAGCGCCGCCGATTCAGATGCCCCTGCGCCACTAGAAGCCTGCGAGACGTGGTCCATGGAGCCGCAGTGTTCTGTGTTACCGCTTCCCTGAATACGCCGCCCCGTTGGCTGCATGTCATTGCAGTGCGGCGCTGAGGTTGGGCTGGGGAGTGACTTGCGGTAATCACGCAGGTACAATTTGATTCAACAGCATTGATTTAACCAGTCAGATGTTCCCCCGCCAGCCCAGGGTGAGTGAGCCTGCAGCTACAGCATTCGGGGGTGCCGGAGGAGAAGAACGATGAAGGTCGTCGTTTTGTGCGGGGGCTTGGGGACACGTCTCCGGGAAGAAACCGAGTTTCGGCCCAAGCCTTTGGTCGAGATTGGCGGACGCCCGATCCTCTGGCACATCATGAAACTCTACGCGCACCATGGATTCCGCGATTTTGTACTTTGCCTCGGCTATCGCGGCAATATGATCAAGGACTATTTCCTGAATTATGAGGCGATGAACAGTGACTTCACCATCTGCCTTGGGCGGAACTCCAGGATCGAATACAAGAACAACCACCGCGAGCAGGACTTCCAGGTCACGCTGGTGGATACCGGCCTGAACACCATGACTGGCGGCCGGGTGAAGAGAATTGAGAAATACATTGACGAAGAGCTGTTCATGCTGACCTACGGCGACGGTGTGGGCAACGTCAACATGCATGACCTGCTGGAGTTCCATAAGAGTCATGGCAAGTTGGCGACCGTCACAACCATTACCCCAAGCTCGCGCTTCGGCGTGATTGAGGCAAACTCGATCGGCCGCGTGACGAAGTTTAAGGAAAAGCCGAAGACGAGCGGTCGCGCCAGCGCGGGCTTCTTCGTGCTCAACCGCCGCATATTCGACTACCTCGGTGACGATTGCATTTTCGAAAAGGAACCGCTGGAGCGGCTGGCCGACGAGGGAGAGCTCATGGCGCATCAGCACGACGGCTTCTTCTACGCGATGGATACCTATCGCGAATACGAATATCTGAACCAGTTGTGGAGCGCGAACCAGGCGCCATGGAAGGTTTGGCAGGATTGAAGAGCGGATTCTGGCGGGATCGTGCTGTCTTCGTGACGGGCGCAACGGGACTGGTGGGCGGCTGGCTCACAAAGCACCTGCTCGACCGGGGTGCTCTGGTGACGGCCCTGGTCCGCGACTGGGTTCCCGCGAGTGAATTCGTGCATGAGGGCCTGGCCGATCGCGCCAACGTGGTTCGCGGCGGGCTGAGCAGCCCTCATTTGCTGGAGCGCGTGCTGGGCGAGTACGAAATCGAGGTTGTCTTCCACCTCGCCGCCCAGACCATCGTAGGCATCGCGAACCGCAACCCGCTTTCGACCTTCGAGAGCAACGTTCGGGGCACCTGGAACCTGCTGGAGGCCTGCCGCCGGTCGCCAATGGTGAAGTCCGTCGTCCTCGCGTCGTCGGACAAGGCTTATGGCGATCAGACGGTGCTTCCTTATAAGGAAGACATGCCTCTGCAGGGGCGCCATCCCTATGACGTGAGCAAGTCGTGCGCTGACCTGATCGCACAATCCTACGCGCACACGTTTGGCGTGCCGCTGGCCATAACGCGCTGCGGCAATTTTTACGGTGGCGGAGATCTGAACTGGAATCGCGTGGTGCCGGGAACGATCCGCTCCGTGCTCCGCAGCGAGCGGCCCATCATTCGTTCAGACGGTCACTATGTGCGCGACTACTTCTACGTGGAAGATGGCGCGGAAGCGTACATGTTGCTGGCCGAGCGGCTGATGCAGGACCCGAAGCTGCGCGGGGCAGCATATAACTTCTCGAACGAAGCGCAGATCAGCGTGCTTGAACTGGTAAACATGATTCTCGAGAAGATGGGTTCGAAGTTGAAGCCGGAGATTCAGGACCAAGCCTCGAATGAGATTCGCCACCAGTTCCTGAGCGCCGAGCGCGCGCGCATGGAGTTGAAGTGGAAGCCCATGTTCACGCTCGATGAGGGCTTGGAGAAGACCATCGCGTGGTACCGGGAGGCGCTGAAGTAGTGTCGCGAGCAGACGAGTTGCGTAACCGGATCCGCGAGATGGTGAGCGAGTATTATCGCGAAGCATTTGCTCCGCGCGAGTTTGTGCCGGGCAAGACGCATGTACCGGTGTCCGGGCGTGTATTCGACGAACAGGAATTAGAGCTTCTCGTCGAATCTGCGCTGGACTTCTGGCTGACTACAGGACGCTTCGCGGAACAGTTCGAACGCGAATTCGCGAAGTTTGTCGACGTGCGCGAGGCGGTGCTAGTGAACTCCGGCTCGTCGGCGAATCTGCTGGCGCTGTCGGCGCTGACCTCGGAGAGGCTCGGCGACCGGCGGATGAAGCCTGGCGACGAGGTCATCACCCTGGCCGCGGGCTTCCCCACGACGGTCAACCCCATTGTCCAAAACGGATTGGTTCCAGTCTTCGTAGACGTTGATATTCCGACATTCAACGTCGATGTGGGCAACCTGCAAGCCGCTTTTTCCGAGCGCACCCGTGCGGTGATCTTCGCGCACACGCTGGGGAATCCGTTCGACCTTGACGCGGTTACAGCTTTCGCGAAGACGCACGGCCTGTGGCTGATCGAGGACTGCTGCGACGCGCTCGGCTCGACCTACCGCGGTCGGAAGGTCGGCACGTTCGGTGACCTCGCCACCGTCAGCTTTTATCCGGCGCACCACATCACCATGGGCGAGGGCGGATGCGTGCTGACCGACCAGCCGCTGCTGCGCACAATCGTCGAGTCCTTCCGTGACTGGGGCCGCGACTGCTGGTGTGCACCGGGCAAGGAGAACACCTGTGGCAAGCGCTTCGACTGGCAACTGGGCGAACTCCCGCACGGGTACGATCACAAATACATCTACTCGCACATCGGCTACAACCTGAAGGCTACGGACATGCAGGCCGCGGTAGGCGTCGCGCAGATGAAGAAGCTGCCAGGTTTTATCGAAATACGAAAACGGAATTTCGCTCGTCTGCATGAGGCTCTCGCCAATTTGCAGGATTGCTTTATTTTGCCGAGTGCAACACGGCACTCGGATCCGAGTTGGTTCGGCTTTCCGATGATGGTCCACGAAGACGCGCCGTTCTCATGTAGTGACTTGCTCCAGTACCTCGATTCAAAAAAAATCCAGACACGGCAATTGTTTGGCGGCAACCTGGTTCGCCAGCCGGCATATAAGAACATCCGGCACCGGGTCGTAGGCAGTTTAAAGAACAGCGACCGAGTGATGAAGCAGGCCTTCTGGATCGGGGTATATCCCGGACTGACGGCGGAGATGATTGACTACGTTACAGAATCTTTGGGCTCGATTGTTTCGAAGGGAGTGCAGAGCGATGCCGCAAGGAAATGACAATAGAGCAAACAATGGGCAAGTCCGCCTGGGTTCCAAGTTGGTAGGAAGCGGGCAGCCCTGCTATGTCGTCGCAGAGCTTGGGATCAACCACAACGGCGATATCGATCTCGCGAAACAGTTGATTAACGTCGCTGCCGGGGCAGGTTGCAACGCGGTCAAACTCCAGAAACGGACGATTGACGTCGTTTATACCTCCGAGGAGCTAGCGAAGCCTCGCGAAAACCCATTTGGACCAACCAATGGCGACCTGAAGAGAGGCTTGGAGTTCGATATCGAGGAATATCAGGAGATCGATCGCTACTGCAAGGAAATAAAGATCGACTGGTTCGCCTCCTGTTGGGATGAGGCCTCAGTCGACTTCATCGCGCAGTTCGACGTTCCGTGCTTCAAGATCGCGTCGGCTTCTCTCACGGATGACAATTTGCTGCGACATACGCGTGCGGTCGGAAAGCCGATCCTGTTATCTACCGGCATGACCACCATTGAACAGATTGACCATGCCATGGAAGTACTTGGCAAAAAAGATTTGGTCCTTCTCCATGCGTGTAGTACCTATCCCGCCTATTATGAAGAACTTAATCTTCGGATGATCAGTACTCTCATTGATCGCTATGGCGTCCCGGTAGGCTACTCAGGCCATGAAACCGGACTCCCCTCGAGTGTGGCCGCTAGGGTGATGGGGGCTTGTGTGATCGAGCGGCACATCACGCTAGACCGCTCAATGTGGGGAAGCGATCACGCTGCGTCCCTCGAGCCCAACGGCATCACTCGGCTCATCCGTGATATCCGTCTCATTGAGAAATCGATGGGAGACGGCGTGAAGCGCGTCCTCGAGCGCGAGCAACCGATCATCAAGAAGCTGCGCCGTGTCGGTGCGACAAGTGCCTAAGATCAAGGCCATCGCGATGGACGTCGACGGAGTGCTTACCGATGGTGGCGTCTGGTGGGGGCCGAATGGCGAGGAGTGGAAGCGGTTTCACTTCGCCGATATCATGGGCCTTTCGCTGGCGCGCAAGGCGGGCTTGGTCATCGCGCTGATCTCAGGCGAGGACAGCCCGCTCATCGACCGGCTGGCCACCAGGATGCGGATCACCGAGGTGGACAAAAACTGCAAAGACAAGGGGGTAGCGCTGCGCGCGCTGGCCGACCGCCACGGGTTGTCGCTCGGTGAAGTCTGCTTCATCGGCGATGACGTCAACGACCTTTCAGCCCTGGCGATTGCCGGTTTAAGCGCCTGCCCCGCTGATGCCCGCGACCTCATCCGCGGCAAATGCCAGGTTGTGACCAAGCGCGGCGGCGGCAACGGTGCAGTACGGGAGGTCATAGATATGGTACTGGCTGGCGCGGCCGGCGGCGGCGGACCAGGCGCGTAAGGACACGATGCGACTCGCGGATTACGTCGTGCGCTTCATCGCCGCTCAAGGTGTGAAGCATGTCTTCCTTCTGACCGGCGGCGGCGCCATGCACCTTAACGACGCGCTGGCCCGCTGCGGCGATCTGACGTACGTTTGCAACCAGCACGAGCAGGCCTGTGCCATTGCGGCGGAAAACTACGCCAAGGTAACGAACAACCTAGGGGTGGCGATGGTCACGACGGGGCCGGGCGGGACCAACGCCATCACCGGTGTTGTGGGAGCCTGGCTGGATTCAACCCCTACCCTGTTTATCTCTGGACAGGTGAAACGCGCGGATCGCATGTACCGCCCCGATGGAACACCCTTGGGCGTGCGGCAGCGTGGACCGCAGGAAGTCGACATTGTGTCCCTGGTCAGGCCGATAACAAAGTACGCAGTCACGATCGACGACCCACAGAGCATCCGTTATCACCTGGAAAGGGCGCTGTGGCTGGCACGCAGCGGCCGCCCTGGTCCGGTCTGGATCGACATCCCGATCGACGTTCAGGCCAGCCCGATTGACGAAACTGTCCTGCGTGGATACGAGGCTGCAGGCGAGACTCCGGCGGGCAGTAGCAGCGAACTGTCCACCCAGGTTCGCCAGGTTATCGAGCGTCTGAACAAAGCTGACCGACCGCTGCTATTCGCCGGCAACGGAGTGCGCGTGGGACACGCGGCATCTTTCTTCACTCAACTGGCGCGTCGATTGAATGTTCCGGTCGCTTTGACCTGGCTGGCGATGGATTTCCTTGACGATGGTGATCCGCTGTTCGTCGGGCGGCCGGGCACGGTGGCTCCGCGCGGGGCAAATTTCGCGATTCAGAACTGTGACTTTCTGCTCGCCATCGGCAGCCGGCTCGATGCTCCGTTAATAGGCTGGGATCCGCGCCAGTTCGCCCGCGCCGCTTACAAGGTTGCCGTGGACGTAGATGCGGCTGAGCTTGCCAAGCTAAACGGCATTATTGACGCGCCGATATGCGCCGACGCGCGCTCCTTTCTTGAGGAGTTCCTGCGCCAGCAAGGCCTGGTGCAGACCAAGGATCGCACCTGCTGGCTCAAGCGCTGCGAAGACTGGAGAGCGCGTTACCCACTGGTGCTGCCGGAGCATCGCGCACCCGGGCCTGTCAGCGTGTACTACCTGGCAGAAGTCATCGGCCAGGAGATTGCGCCAGAGGATTGCGTCGTGTCCGGGAGCTCTGGTTGCGGAATCGAGCTTTTTTTGCTGGCCTACCGTGCACGCGCTGGACAGCGTGTGTTCCACACTGCGGGCCTGGGCGCGATGGGCTTTGGTGTCCCGGCAAGCATCGGGGTATGCCTGGGCAGCGGCGGGCAACGCACCGTTTGTGTGGACGGCGATGGCGGTTTCCAATTGAACATCCAGGAATTGGCTACCATTGCGCATCTTCAACTTCCGATCAAGTTTTTCGTACTGAACAATGGAGGCTATGCCTCCATTCGTACCACGCAGAGCAATTACTTCGGCGGCCCGAATATCGGCTGCAGCCCTGCCACGGGAGTCCTGTTGCCGGATTTGCGCAAAATCGCCCGCGCCTACGGCCTGAAGACCGCCGCTATAAAGGATCAGACCGACTTACCCACTGAAGTGCGGCGGGTGTTGCGCATGCCAGGCCCGGTGGTTTGCGACGTAAACGTCATTGCGGATGAGGCGCGTGCGCCCCGGGTCACATCCGTGCAGCGGCCCGACGGCTCGTTTGTCTCCAAGCCGCTGGAGGACCTGTGGCCGTTCCTCGATCGCGACGAGTTCGCTCAGAATATGATTGTGCCGCCGGTGAATGAGTAGTGGACCATTGTTTGGAAGAACTCGACGGTCTGTTGGCAGAGCCGCTTGATGCCGTCGTTGAGCGCGAACGTACGGCGTTCGATCGCCTGCTGGCCACGTGCGATGGCCAGCTCGTGCTGTTTGGCGCCGGCAGTTTCGGGCGGAAGGCGCTGCAAAGCCTGCGCGGCGGTGGGATAGAGCCCCTGGCGTTCTCTGACAATGGCGAGTCCAAGTGGGGCACGGAGGTTGACGGCATCCCCGTGTTGTCGCCATCCGATGCCGCCAACCGGTACGGCACGTCGACGCTGTTTGTGGTCACGATTTGGTCCAAGGGGCATTTCTACCCCGACACTCAGTCACAACTGCGGCAGCTCGGCTGCCGGCACATTGAACCGGCATCGACCCTGCGCTGGAAGTTTGCAAGCCAATTACTGCCCGACTTCTGGCAGGACCTGCCGCACAAACTCTATGAAGAGGCCAGCCACGTCCGTGCAGCCGCAAGTCTATGGTCCGACCACTACTCCCGCGACGAGTACCTCCGACAGGTGCGTCTCCGTACTCACGGCGATTTCACCAGGCTCTGCGCGCCCCTTCCCGACCAGTATTTTCCCCAGGACATTCTCCGGCTTTCGAGCAACGAAGTCTTCGTCGACTGCGGCGCCTTCGACGGCGACACCCTCCTGGAATTTGTGCGACACCAGGGAAGCTGCAAGCAGATGGTCGCCATTGAAGCTGACCCCGAAAATTACCGGCGCTTGTGCGCTCGCGCCAGCAGTTTGAACGGCGTAAGGGGCAGAATCACTACGTATAACGTCGCCGTCGGAAAAACTTCCGGAACCGTACGCTTTCGCTCGACCGGTGGGGAGGGCGCCTGCGTTGCCAATGACGGCGAAACGGTAATCCCGCAAGCCGCACTCGATGACCTGCTGCCAGACTTAGCGCCCACCTACATCAAGATGGATATTGAAGGCGCGGAGATGGAGGCGCTCGCTGGCGCACAGCGTTTGATCCGGCAGTACCGCCCGATGCTGGCGGTTTGCCTGTATCACAAGCCTTGGGATCTTTGGAGCATTCCGCTGTTCATCCGCTCCTTGCAACCGGATTACCGTCTGTTTCTGCGTCCGCATGCGGAAGACGGATGGGATTGCGTCTGCTATGCGGTGCCTCCTGAGCGCGCGGAAGGAGCCGCATGAAGTTGCTGATCACAGGCGGGTCCGGCTTTATCGGCCGCAATCTCGTTGAGCATCTCGCCGGGCACTTCGACGTTGCCGCGCCCAGTTCGGCCGAGCTCAACCTGCTCGATGCCGCGGCCGTGCGGCAGTACCTGTGCACCCACCGCTTCGACGTAATTGTGCACGCCGCCACAGCGCGCTCCAATCGCCGCCTCGGCGCTCCCCCCGACATGCTGGACCGTAACTGCCGCATGTTCTTCAACCTGGCGCGCAACGACGGCCTGTTCGGAAAAATGATCCACTTCGGTTCCGGCGCCGAGTACGACCGCACCGGGCTGCCGCCACGCGTGCGCGAGGACTACTTCGACACCAGCGTTCCGACGGACCCCTATGGATTTTCGAAGTACATCTGTGCCAAGTACATTGAACGCGCGGAGCGGATTGTGGAATTGCGGCTGTTCGCCGTATTCGGCAAGTATGAGGACTACACGGTCCGCTTCATCTCCAACGCCTGCGCGCGGGTAGTTGCCGGGCTGCCGATCGTTATTCGCCAGGATGTCAGATTTGACTATCTATACGTAAACGATCTGGCCGGGGTCACGAGCTGGTTTGTCGAAAACGATACGCGCTACAAGGCCTATAACATCTGCGCCGGCTCCAGCTACAAGATGACGGAGTTGGCGCGCATGGTGGCCGAGATCTCGGATCGGAATCCGCGCATTATCGTCAGGAACGAATCTCTTGGGACCGAGTACACCGCCGACATTTCGCGCTGGCTGACCGAGATCGGCACATTTGATTTTTGCCCGATGCGCCAGGCCGTTGCTGAACTGTATGCGTGGTATGCAGCACATCCGGAAATGATCAAGACGGAATTGTTGCGGTTCGACGAGTGAGGTATCCCGTGTCAGCAAGTGCGGCAAACGCCAGCATGACGCTTCGCGATCTTGAATCGGTTCTGGAGCGCATTCAGGCCGAACCGCTTGAGACCGTCCGCAGCCGGCAAAAAGCAGCTTTTGACCAGATCGCGGGACCGCACCGAGACAAGCTCATCTTGTTCGGCGCCGGTCCGTTGGGCAGGGATACGTTGCGAGGCTTGCGCAAGGCAGGCGTCGAGCCGCTCGCGTTTGCTGATAACAACCGGCGGCTTTGGGGAGCCGAGGTGAACGGCTTACCAGTCCTGTCCGCTTCAGATGCAGCGAAGCGTTTCGCGGAGTCCGCCTGTTTTGTCGTTACGATCTATAACGGTTCTGCAGCTCGACTGCAGTTGAGTCAACTCGGGTGCCAACGCGTAGCACACTTCGTGCCGTTATACTGGAAATTCTCTGAGGTCTTTTTACCACACAGTGGAATTGATTTACCCGAGCGGTTGCGGGATCAATTGGCTGATGTCCAGATGTGCTACTCGATATTGGCGGATGACGAATCGCGACGTCAGATTGTCGAGCAACTCTCATGGAGATGTTGGCTAGATCAGAACGTGCTGAGTGGTCACGACAACCCGCGTGATACATATTTTCCCTTCGACCTGCTGGTCCCGACACCGGTTGAAGTCTTTGTGGACTGCGGCAGTTTCGAAGGCGAAACGATTCTCAGCTTCAGCGCGCACTGGAGTGGCCAATTTCGCCACATCTTTGCATTTGAGCCTGACGCAAAGAATTGCGCAAGGCTCCGTGCTAACGTGGTCTCAATGGGCATCAACAACAAAGTAACCATTGTGGAAAGTGCGCTTGGAGCCCTGGATGGCAGGCTAGGGTTTGCCTCTATGGGTTCAGTCACGTCGCACGTGATGAAATCGGATGCGACTGAAGAGGTGCAGTGCTGCCGTTTGGACGATGTGCGATGGGCGGAGTTTGCACCCACGTATATAAAGATGGACGTTGAAAGCGCAGAACCTGATGTGCTGAATGGCGCGGCGGAGATCATGCGCCGGCACCAGCCAGCCTTGGCCGTCTGCACCTATCACCGCAGTGAGCACCTCTGGCGGATTCCAATATTGATTCATGCGCTAGCCCCGGAATATCGGCTATTTATCCGCCGATACGCAGAGGATTGTTGGGAGACTGTGTGCTACGCCGTTCCGCAGCATCGACTATGTCCTCGCTGTTAGCGGAGTTCAACACGTGAAAAGAATCTCGATTATCACACCTTGTTTCAATGAGGAGCTGAACGTCCGTGAAGTCTACGACCGAGTGCGCCGTGCGATAACCTCATTGGGGGAGGGTTACCGCTACGAGCATATCTTCATTGACAATGCCTCCCAGGACAAGACGGTCGCCGTGCTCAAGGAGATCGCGACGAGTGACAAGAACGTTAAAGTCATTCGAAACACCCGCAACTTCGGACACGTCCGCTCGCCGATGCACGCGCTGCACCAGTCTTCCGGAGACGCAGTCATCGGTATCGTCGCCGACCTGCAGGACCCACCAGAGATGATCCCCGGCATGGTCCGGCACTGGGAGGCTGGCAACCCGGTGGTGATCTGCGTGAAGGAATCCGCCGAAGAGCACGGACTGATGTTCTGGATCCGCAAGAAATACTACCGTTTGGTGAACCGCCTCTCCGGGATCGAGACTTATGAGAACTTCACGGGTTTCGGCCTGTTCGACCGCAAAGTTGTGGAGGCGGTTAAAGGGATTGAGGATCCTTATCCGTACTTCCGTGGCGTCATCGCTGAACTGGGCTTTCCCCGAATCGAAATGCCGTACCACCAGCCGCTGCGCAAGCGCGGCATCACCAAGAACAATTTCTATGCGCTCTATGACATGGCGATGTTGGGCATTACCAGCCTGTCAAAGGTACCGCTGCGCCTGGCGGTTTTCGCGGGTTTTGGTGGCGCTGTGTTGTCGACTTTCGTTGCATTGGCCTACTTCGTTTACAAGCTGCTATTTTGGAGCAGCTTCACGGTTGGCATGGCTCCGCTGGTGATCGGCGGAGCTTTCTTCAGTTCGCTGCAACTTTTGTTTCTGGGCATTCTGGGCGAATACCTGGGTGGGGTCCACACCATGCTGCAGAAACGGCCGTTTGTGGTGGAGCAGGAACGGATCAATTTTGAGTATGGCTGTGGCGTCCCGAAGCCTCCGCCTACGGAAACACAGGAATCGTACTCGAAGGCATGAGTCTGAATACCAGCCCGGTCGACCAAGCACCGCCATCCCGGTTTAGCGCGCTAACCGCGCACATCCCCCCGGCACAGTTCGGGCGTTACCTGCTGGTAGGGACGTGGAACACGCTCTTTGGCTACGGCACATTCGCACTTTTCACGGCCGTGCTGGCGCCGGTGATTCCCTACAGTTACATCGCCGCCAGCCTGATTTCCAGTGTGCTGAACATCACGGTGGCGTACTTGGGCTACAAGTGGTTCGTGTTTAAGACGAAGGGAAACTACCTTCGGGAGTGGGCGCGATGCGTGGCCGTGTACAGCAGCGCCATCATACTGGGAATGATCCTGTTGCCCATTGTCGTGCTGGTGCTCCATCGCAGCACCCGGATGACAACGTCGGCACCCTACGTAGCTGGGGCGATTTTGATGGCTTGCAGCACGGTCTACAGCTTCCTGGGACACAAGAAGTTTTCATTCAGAAACCAGGCTTGACCGGTGTATTGCCAAATGGGCCGGTTCAAGATTCTGTCGCGAACAACTTGCGCTCAACAATTCCGACGAGAATGTGCCCGGTGAGGATGTGTGCTTCCTGAATGCGCGGGGTGGCATCGGCCGGAATGCGGATGCAGTAATCAACCAAAGAGGCCAATTTGCCGCCGCGGCCGGTCAGGCCGACTCTGATGAGCCGCTTCTCCCCGGCGGCTTCCATGGCGCGCAGAACGTTTGGCGAATTGCCGCTTGTGCTTATCCCAAAAGCAACGTCGCCTGCGATGCCCAAGCCGGCGAGTTGGCGAGCAAAGACGCGATCGAAACCGTAGTCGTTTCCGATCGCGGTTAGCGAAGAGGTATTGCAGCTCAGAGCGATACCGGGCAGACCAGGGCGCTCGACAAGAAAGCGTCCTGTCAGTTCTGCCGCCAGGTGCTGGGCATCAGCGGCGCTGCCTCCGTTCCCGAAGAACAAGACTTTATTCCCGCCCTTCAGGGCGAGGGCAATTGCTTCCGCAGCGGCGGCCACGCTGGTGAGGTATTTCTCATCCTCGAGTAGAGCTGATACCAGGGATAGATGCTCACCGATTGCACGCCTGATTTCTTGTCTTACCTCCATGACCCCGCTCCTCGATTGACTTCTATCGGTACCGGCTTGGCTCGGACGGACACTATAACGCAGCAGAAGTCGACGTGGCGTCTAATGCTGCGCCGGCGCCTCCGAGGGGCGGACGAACACCATTACAGTTTTACCATCCGGCTGGAGAGTAAAGGTTTTGACCAAGTGATATTGCTGGGCCAGAGATTCACAAGCCGCAATCAGGGCCAGGGGATTGCTGCTCGGGTTGCCGTTCCGCCAGAGCATCATCTCCGACATCACGGCGGGCACTGATTGCCGGGAATAAATCAGGACCGCCGGTTTATTGCGCAGTAACCGGGCAGCTTCCCTCCTGGCCAGCTCGTCGCTAACCACATCGATGTTGTGGGAACAGGAAAAAGTAGGACAGCGGCGTCCGGAAAGCTGGTAGAGCAAACCAAGTTCAGGATAGATAAAGATCGTGTCCTGGGGAGAAGAGTTCTCCTGGATGATGCGCACGGTGTCATCGATGAACCGCACTGTCCCCTCCGGCAGAATGAAACCTCTCAATTGCGGCAGGCCAGACACCGCCTGCGCCGTGCGGACGGGAGGCTCGTTGAAACCTGCGAATCCGAATGGCAGGTTGAGCTTCGCGCAAGTTTCCGCAGCAATCAGCAGGGCGCAAACTGCATAAACCACCGGTATCCGCCAGCTCGTAGAAGCGTCAAGCAGTGCGGCCACCAGGAGTCCCAGCCCGGGGATGATCATCGCTTCGAACGCAGGGTAAGACAGCGACAACATGAAAGCAACCGCGAAGGAAATGGCCGCGTACATACAGAACTGCGCCTCGCGCCGCGACAGCCTGCCCCGCAACAACAAAATGCCGTAGTACAGAGTCTGAAGCGCACTCCCGAAGAACGTGAAGTAAATCACGGGTTTGAGTATTGCGGGACCCACCGGGCCAAGTTCATGGTAAGAAGCAATCGCGCCTACGGAGACGCTGGACAGGCCCAGCAGCAGCACCCAAACCAGGAAGCGGAAGGTCTCGGGACGCTGATCTTCCTTCAACGCAGATCGGTGAAGCACGCGCCATGAAATCAGCAGGGTTGCGAGAGCGGCGAAGACCGGCAACCTCCATTGGTTCCCCACGAAGATTTCACGGTTCAGAAAGTCCGCTAAGTGCGAAGCCTTTGCTGCCGGTCCCTGCACAAAAACCTGCTGGAAAAAATCCCGCAAAATACCGAGTCGCGCGAGCCAGAGAAGAACAGCAACGGCAACCGACGCCCAGCCTGCGGAAAAGCTGGCGACAAAAGCCGCCGCCTTGCGAATGCCTTCCTGACGCAGCAGCCATGTGCTAATAATGACCACGATCGAGAGGGTAGCCACGGCGCCGATGGTTTGCTTGGTGAGGAAGCAGAGGCTAGCACACACACCGGACAAGGCTGCGAACAGCGCCATCGATCGGGTGTCACGCTGCCGGTACAGAACGGCACTGGCAAAAAATCCCCCCGCCACGGCGAGCAGAATAGTATCGTGATTATAGGAGGCCAGCGGGTCGGCGATATCACCAGAGGAGACGATAATCGTTGCAAGCACCGCCACGACGGCATGGCCCACGCGGAACATCCGAGCCAGCCAAAAATAGAGCAGCAACCCGAGCAGCACGCGCTCCGCAACAGCAAAGGCCCTGGTGACGATGGCTGCCTTTCCGAACATGGACAAAATGACCGCTGACTTGAGAATTGACAAGGGCGTGGCTGGCGCAAAATAGTCCCGGTAGGGGCGCAAACCCGCCAGGAACCATGCTCCTCCTACGAACTCACCGGACCCCGACCTTAACCCGGCGAAGCGGTTCCAGAACAAGAGAAGATAAGCCAGTGTCACAATGGCGGTGACGAGGGCACCGGCGATGAGGAAACGGCGAGAGGCGCGGACATCCCCACCGGATTGCAAGACATGTGCTGAGTTTTCCATTGATCCAGGTCTGGTCACGTGCTTCGCTCCGTAGTGCCGGCGCTCCAGCCCGCAACCTCGTCGTGGGACCTAACCAGAATCCACTAAACCGGGATAGCAGCACAAGTGTTATGGCCCCCACCCACAGTTGCACCCACACACGAAAGTTCCATCACGTTGGTGACAGGCAACGAGCGATCAAAGGCACGAGCGTCCCAAGCAGGCCGACGGACAGGACCTGGCTGATCGCGGCCATCCCCATCCGCGACCGGTTGCGGGAATTGGAGGACAGTCCGCCAACCACCCGATCACATAGCCCGATGTAAACAGGAAGAGTGGAAATACGATCAGGGCTTACGGGCTAGCCAGGTCGTAGAGTGCGGGCTCGACCGAGGGGCGGCGGATGATAGAGGCGCTCGCGGTTCGAGGTAGTCGGCTTTGCCCCATCGGCCGATGAGTTATTTCGTTTGGTTGAGCATGCCAGGCCGGAGGTGGCCCCAACCTTCCATCCCGGGGATGGAGGCAAGGTTTCCGGCCCCACAATCTTTACTTGGTCTCCACATGCGTGTGTTCAAACCCAGAATTCTTCAGCGAAATCGAAATGTCCCGATTGGTGAAGAACATGGGCCCCACGTGCATCCGGAACTCCGTGCCGAAGCTGGAAGGAAACCACACTCCGTCCTCAAGCCGCTTGTAGACCACGTTGAACCCAAGTCCAGGCAGATCGAACCACATCGTCCGCACCAAAAGGGGGATGCGCTGCGACATCTTGGTGAACACCCTTACCGGCTGGAATTCTGCGGCATCGATAAACGCTTCGCCCGTCCACGTCAGTTCTTCCTTGTCATTGTCCTTGGGCGTGAAAGCGATGTGGTAGACATTGCGCCCCGCCTCAACCTCCTGCCCGAGAAGCTTGAACTCATAGTTCTTCTGCTCCTCGGACGTCAGCGGGAAGAGGGCGCGCGCCAAACCGTCCTTGGACTTGTTGTTTGACAGGTAGTTGCGCAAGTAGTGAATCAAATCCGCATCCGGGCTGGCCCCGGGCACCGGCTCGTAGTTGCGCAAGTAGTGAAGCAAATCCACATTCGTGCTGGCCCCTGTGCT
Source organism: uncultured Acidobacteriota bacterium (assembly GCA_963808725.1). Lineage (GTDB taxonomy): Bacteria > Acidobacteriota > Terriglobia > Terriglobales > Acidobacteriaceae > JAHFUA01. The sequence continues at coordinate 901,203 of CAWEGO010000002.1, forward strand.
GGCCCCGGGCACAGGATCGCCTTGAAAATCCAAGTACTTGCCTTTGTTCCAATAGCGTCCGGCAAGCAATTTGAGCTGCTTCTGGGTCCCGTTTGGCAGCGGCACCACATCATAGTCGGCGGTCTCTTCGCGCACCATTCTGCTCTCGGGCTTATGGCTCACGATGTGGATGTGCTGTTTGTAGACGTATTCCTTCCGCACTGCTTCGCTGCGATCCTGGTTCGCCGCCACCCGCGCCATAATGACCTCTGGGCTCAGCGTTTCGGCCTGGACTGCAGGTTGTGCGCCTTGGCCGGCTGCGAGGCCGGCGGCCAGCAGAACCGCCAGAAGACGAACCATAAGCCAGAACAGTAAACTGGCGCCGAGGAGGAGAATGTGACGCCTATCACAGGATGCCGTGATTAGGGCCACTGCTCCCAGTGTGTACACTCGGTATCGTTGATATCGATCATTGGCGGTTGAATCAGAACGGGGGGAAGCTCTTGGCTTGGCAGTGGGCGAGCATTCGGCGCGGTGTGTGTATGGCGGTCCTTTGCTTCTCCGTCAACATCAGCAGCACCCCACAAGCTCCTCAAGCGGGAACGGCAATAGTTCCCTCGCTCAACCACGGAAGAGAACCCTCTGAGCCCCCGCGTTTTGTCCGTGAGTTCTCCTCCGCCCAGGATGTCAAACGGGACCACCCGCTTCTGGATCGGACCCTTGATATCGTCGCGGGTCCCAAGACCGGCGACACTTTCATCGACGCCTTGCAGGCACCCTACGCGGTGACGACGGACTCTGCGCATCGTGTTTTGGTAACCGACCTCCTCGCCAAGAAGGTGCACATCTTCGACTTCGGCCACTCGAAGTATTCCCGTCTTAAAGACGGCGTTGACCTGCGCCGGCCGGTAGGCGTGGCCGCCGATCGTGAGGGCAACGTATATGTAGCCGACAGCGGCTTGGGAGCCGTATTGGTATACGATTCGAGCGGCAAGTTCCGCCACTTCTTGAAGCCATCGAAAGGCAAGGAATCGTACTTCGAAGGCCCCTCGGGCTTAGCAATTGACAGGACAACCGAGCATATTTATGTGTGCGACTCACCCCGCCACATGATAATCGTGCTCGACAAGAACGGGCGGGTGCTTAACCGCTTTGGCAAACGCGGGGGCGGGACAGGAGAAGGCGAGTTTAGATTTCCAACCCAACTCGTCGCTATCGGCGGTGAAATCGTGGTGCTCGATTCGGGGAATAGTCGACTCCAAGTCCTGGATGTCAGCGGACGCTTTCGGCGGGAGATTCACCTTTTTGGTTCTGATAGTCGCTCCGGCCTGGCCATGGATGAGGACGGAACAATTTACGTAAGCGACGCTGTGGTCAATCAAGTCTTCGTCTTCAACCATGATGGTCGATTGCTTTATACGTTTGGGCAGATGGGGGAGAAAGCCGGCGAGTTCGATGGGGCATCAGGGCTGTGGGTGGACTCGGGGCATTGCCTGTACGTAGTGGATGCCCACAACAAACGAGTCCAGGCGTTCCAAATCCATGGAACAAGCACGAATGACTGTCAATAACTTTAGAATGCTGCAGCACCCCCATCGCAGCACCCGGATGACGATATCGGCACCCTATGTTGCTAGAGCAATTTTGATGGTTTGCAGGACGGTCTACTTGGCCTGCGCATGCGCACGTTCAAACCCAGAATTATCCACCGCAATCGAAATGTCCTGATTGAAGAAGAACAGGGGGGCCCACGCGCATCTGGAACTCCGCCCCGAAACTCGAAGGGAGCCATACTCCGTCCTCCTGCCGCTTGTAGACCACATTCAACCCCAATCCACGTCGTTCCGCACCAACGGGGGATCCGCCGCGACATCTTGGTTGACCTGCGCCGGCCGTAGGCGTGGCAATGAGGTCCGTCACCAAAACACGATGCGCAGAGTCCGTCGTTACCGCGTAGGGTGCCTGCAAGACGTTCGACGACGGTCTTGCCGGTCTTGGGCCCAGGCACGTCCGGAGTGCATGCCTTCAGTATGGTAGACACGAATCTCGGGGTTCTCGGAAACGCACCTCGTGTCACTGGAAAGGGAGTGCGAGTCCGTCGAAACCGACCGCGTACGCCCCGGCTTTCGGCTTACTGCGAATCACACTCATTCTTTGCGGGTCACAGAGTCATCTTTGCGGAACAACAACTGATTCAGCCGCAACCACAGCGTTCCGCTTGTAGATCCTATAGGTATCCGGCTGTTGAACTACATCTTTGAAGTACATCTCTCCGATGGATTCGTGAACGAGAGAATAGCCGGCCTCCCTCATGAACCGATCATACGCTGCAACCTCTTCATCTTGCTTCCAGCCAACAATAGTAAACTCAGGCATAAGCGCCAGCAATAGCTCCGGCTGCTGTGTTACATCGTTCCCTTGCGACCAATGCCAAAACGCAGTCCGGTCGGGCCGTGCTTCGTTAATGAAAATATTGTCTTGAAAATACGGCAGAACTGCCGTGGTGCTGAAGCCCAAGGCACATGTCCGCTTTCGGTCAGCTCCAACTGACTTCAAGTATTTGGCTGCATCCAGACTGCCCGAAAAAGGGTGGGACCAATCATAAATGAACGTTTTGCTTGTCCAGACGAGCTGAAAGCACAATGTTCCGATGAGCACGCCCGTCACAACTAAGTAGCTCGCCCTTGACAGTCTAGTGAACTGGTAGCGTTCTGTAGCGGTCGGCCATGCGATCCAAAGGGCCGCCAGCATTGCAAACAGTAGTGTTCCGTGATGCCACGGTTGCGCCCAGACGCGGAAGAATAATGCCAGCATCAGTCCCACGGGTAAGATGAAAGCTGCGATCTTACCTCTTGTAAAGCACCACACGGCAAATAACAGAGCTAACGCGAAAGAAATAACTCCCGAGCCTACCAGTGCTCCTGCGATTGCGGAGATCGTGGTATAAACCGCAAGAGCGGCCGTTGGTTGCCTGTAAAACGCATAGAAATTACCATCGGCCGGAGGGAAGACGATCGCGACAATTGCTGCAACTGTTACACCGAAAATGGCTGCTGCGAAGAGATGGCGCCGGCGCGTAATGGCATCGAATGAGCTCCACACACCCAGCACCTCCCATCCATATGCAGCAGCGATACCGATCGCGATTGCTGTTCCATGTGCGCTGACGTTTGCCAGCAATGCCAAGGCGACCACAAATCTATACGTCTTAGCCTGCGCCCAGCGATAGAGATGGGCAGCTAGGAATGTAAGCAGTGGAATGAGCGTATAGCTCCTGGCAACCACTGCATATTGGTAGGCGGCAAAAAACGAGAATGGAAGGAGGAACTTGATCGGTTCAGGAAATGGCGCGAACCGCAAGAAAATAAAAATCCCAGCACTCGCACAGAGGCCGCCGATAATCCCCAGTGCCGCATACGGCAGGTGAAAGGCATTCGCAATCCACAGCAGCGAAAGCCAGAGCCCAGGCGTACCCTCGTATCGAATCTGGTGGAACAACAGGTCAACTATGCCCAGGTCGCGTGCCATGAGCCAGGATTGCGCTTCATCAAACCAGGGTTCATGGTGGCTAATCCCGGCAAACACAAGGATAGCATATGCGGCAAAGACAATTATATGTCTGGGCGGAAGGCGGAAAAGCGCGCACATTACGATACCCACTTCAGCAAACGGATAATTCCCATCGGCGCGGCGCGGCGATGGGCCGAAGCCTCAGTACGAGATGTGATTTCAGCCAGGTTGTGGCAGTAGTATTCGTAAGCTCGCAGCAACATCTGTTCGTTAGTTAGGGTCGGCTTCCAGCCGAGTCGCTGCTTGATCTTGGTGGTGTCGAAAAGGAAGTTTTCGGCGATCATTTTATAATGATACGGACCCAGCGGTGACAACTTTAGGTAGTATGCCAGTTTCATCGCTCCGACTGTGGGCAACTTGGGCAGGGAGCATACGCGGGACTTACTGCCGCCCTCACGAATCACATAGCTGTAGATATCGCGCATTGACTTGACATCATCTGCACCAATATGGAAAACATCAGAACGGTCGTAGCTCAACAGCTGAATACACGCTTGCGCAAGATCTTGAGCGTAGATAAACTGATATCGATTGCTGCCGTCGCCAACGGTCCACACTCGCCGACCTTCATGAATGAACTCGTACAGTATTGCCAACAACCCGAGTCTGCCGGCATCCAGGATGGTAGGACACCGAAGTATCGTAACTATAAGGTCATCCTTATATTGGTTAAGAACATTTTCAGCCGCAAGTTTTGAGCGGCCGTAGATCTCGACCGGCGCCGGCGGCTGATCCTCGGCGAGGGCGTGGTCAATGCTTGAACCCCATAGGCAATTCGTGGACGTGTAAATAATACGCGGCACCTTATGTCGACGCGCCAAGTCGGCAACATTGCGGCTCCCGTCGACATTTGAAGTCCAGAGAAAATGGTCGTCCACGCTTCCATGCCCGAGTACCGCAGCACAATGAAGGACCGCGTCATAATGTCCTTCACGGAAAACAGCTTCTAGGGTATTAAGGTCGCGAATGTCGCCCCGAATCGAGCGCAGGTGTTCATGGCAGTCAGGATCTGACTGTAAGTCAATGCTCACGCACCGGACGCCCGCGTCTAAGAGTCTTAGTTTAAGAATACTGCCGAAGAATCCAGCTCCGCCGGTAATGAGAATAGTTTTCACAACACCTTCCCGGGACACACGGTTTTACATGCCACCGGCACTGTCAGAAACAGAGGCAACCGCACCCAATAGCAGAAGAACTGCTCGATGTTCTTGGCGTGCCTAAGCAGCGCGCTGCACAGGTACTTGAAGCCGATGCGCACGGTGCACGGCAGACCGAGCTTTCGCAGCGGGTCGGCCGTGAGCTGGATGGGGTACTCGAAGAAACGACGAAGGAAGTAAATGCGCGATTTGCGCGATCGTACCAGCATCACTTCGTCACCCAGATCGGCTTCACCGCTGCGTCCCACGGGCAGATGTTGCAGCCAACAGTCCATCACGCGGTCGCTCTTGGAGAGGAGGCGGTGGCCGCCGATGTCCATGACGTTTCCTTTGTAGTTGATCGTCCGCGAGATGCCGCCCATGTAGGCGTTATGTCCGAGCACGATTGGGCGAGTGCTCGTGCGCGTGAGCAGTTCGTATGCTGCTGTCAGCCCAGCAGCCCCGGCGCCGATGATGATGGCGGTCCGGTTACTTGACGGTATGTGCTGCTCCTGGCTCATTGGAGAACTCGGCTGAAGTCCGAACTCCAACAGGGCTTGCTCGACCGAGATTAGCCTGATTGTGCGTTCTGCAGTGTGATACCCGTCACATTAGGGGGTGATTAAGGCCACAGCCCGCCATTGATGTCCCCGCTAGCAAGGAAACATCCTGACAGTCTCCGAAGAGCGGCTAGCGAGGAGAGCTCGGTTTCTCTGCGGCAGCTGAGCCTACTAACACGAAACAGCAGACCAGCGTTGCCGAAACGCAATGTGACGACGGTCACAGTAGGCTGTGACTGGCGCCATAGGCGGATGCGCGTAGGCGCAGTATGGTTCAAGTAGATCTGCGGAGTAGGGAGAGGAAACCCAATGCCAGTGGACACTCAGAAACTAGCTATCGACCGGAAAGCGGCCAGCGATTGGAGTGGCGCTCAGGTCTATGGGCTTGCGATCATCTGCCTGCTCGTCGGGATCGCGGTCGGGTATCTTCTTCGGGGCTCGAATCCCGTCTCGGCGTCACCGGCTGCGGCGCCGGGGCAAGCGGGCCAAATGCCTCCCAGCACCGCGGGCGCAATGGGCAACGCGCAAGTCACTCCGGAACAGCTCAAACACATGGCGGACAAGCAAGCCGAGCCCGTGCTTGCCCAACTGACGGCGAACCCTAATGATCCCGCTCTACTGGCGCAGGCTGGAAACATCTATTACGACGCCCAGCAATTCAAGGACGCAATTGACTACTACACCCGCGCCCTGCAGGGCGATCCCAGCAACACCAACATCCGCACAGACATGGCAACTGCCTATTGGTATCTCGGCGACCCCGATCGCGCCATTACGGAGTTTGACAAGGTGCTCAAGAAGGAGCCAAACAAAACTAACGCGTTGTTCAACCGCGGAATTGTGCGCTGGAAGGGAAAGATGGATATAAAGGGTGCAGTCGCTGATTGGGAAACGCTACTTAAGGCCGACCCAAACTACTCCCAGCGCCCCGCGGTTGAGCAACTGATTGCGCAGGCGAAACAACATGCCAACATCAAGCCCGGCGAGAAAACATCCAAGCCTGCCATGTGATTTCTGCTTTTACCTCCTGATCCCGCGAGCTTCGCCGCAATAGGACGGAGCTCGCGGGAATGATTGATGAAGTGGCACAGGTTCTTGCAGTTGTGAGTGAGGAGAAAGGGATGGGTACCGCAACAGAAACAAAACCCAAGTGGACCAGCAGAGAGGCGTATCTGCTGGCCGTTTTATGCGTGCTCGTCGGAATCCCGGTCGGCTACCTGTTTCATGCGCCGCCGGCCGGTCGCGTTAATTCTTCCGCACCAGCCGTGCCTCTTCCCAATCCGGCTGCGGCCAATCCAAGCCAGGTGCCCCCCGAGCAGCGTGCACATATGGCCGACAAGCAAGCCGAGCCACTGCTAGCCGAATTGAAAACGAATCCAAACGATGCGAGCGTACTGGCGAAGGTCGGCAACATTTATCTCGCTGCACAGCAGCCCAAGAATGCACAGACCTACTACGAACGTTCTTTGGCCGTCAAAGCCAAAGATGCCAATGTCTTAACGCAGTTGGCATCTTCTTATTATTACCAGGGCGACGCCGACAAAGCCATTATGACGCTGCAACGGGCCCTCAAAGTCGATCCTGGCTTTGCCAATGCGCTGTTCAATCTCGGAATGATCGAATGGCAGGAAAAGGCAGATGCAAACGGCGCCATCGCACTTTGGGAAAAACTACTCAGAAGCAACCCTGATCACCCCAAGCGCGCGCAAGTCGAACAACTGATCGCGAAAGCAAAACGGCACGTCAGTGTCCCCGGGGAAAAGAAGACCGATAAACCACAGATGCAGACGGGGACCGCCCACTCGGGAGGGTGAGGGCCCGCGCTCGGTCGGGTTACATGCAGAACTTCACCATTGCGGATACGCTGGGCACCCTGACAGCGTGCGTCGCGCTTGCTCCATTGATGTTCGCCCCCGGGTATGTCATAGGGTGGGCACTCGATCTTTTCGAGTTTCGGCAGCGGCGTCCAGTTCTACGGTTTATTCTTGCTATTCCACTCACCATCGCCATCTGCCCGATGCTTTCGTATCTCCTTGCACGGTTCCTGGAACCGGGGCTCTGGGCGTTCTATATCAGTGTGTCCGCCGCCTGCGTGCTGCTTCTGGCAAAGGAAGGTCGGCGAGCGAAGCTGCGCTCAGTTTCAAAATACACCTGGGTTGCTCTGGGCCTGATGGCGCTGTGGGGAATGGCAGCCCTTGGGTCGCTAGTCGATCTGCAAGTCGGAGACAAGCTCTATCCATCGATTACCGCTTATGACCACTCAACGCGTGCAGCCGTCATGGCGGCAATCGCGCGTCATGTGCCGCCAAGTAACCCCTTCTTCACTCATCCGGCGGTACCGCTGCGGTATCACTACTTGTGGATGCTGCTTTGCAGTCTGCCCATGAAAGCGTTCCATCTGCCGGCGCGGCACCTGATGTATGCCGGCATAATCTGGTGCGGACTGGGCCTGATTTGCGTGATCGCGCTAGGCCTCAAGTTTTTGTTGCGAGTTCAAACCGCCATCGAGCGAAAAACTTTGCTCGCGGTTGCTTTGCTCTGTGTCACCGGCCTGGACATTTTGCCAACCTTCTACCTTGGGGTTGCGGGACGATTGTGGCTGGCGGATATGGAGTGGTGGAACGAGCCGCAGATCACCTCTTGGGCTGCCTCTTTGCTGTGGGTGCCGCACCACATCGCCGCGTTAATCGCATGTTTCGTTGCATTCTTGCTGCTTCGTCACCAGGCGGACGCCAATCGCAGGTGGGCGACTGCTCCCGTGATCGTGGCGGGGATGGCCTTTGCCAGCGCGTCGGGCTTGTCCGTTTACGTTACGTTCACGTTTGTAGTTGCTGTCGCCCTCTGGCTGCTGGCGTTGATCACGCGGAAGGACTGGCGGGAAGTAGCGATGTTCGTGGGCGCAGGCGCGGTGGCGCTGCTCTGGGCACTACCCTACCTTTCTAGCCTTCGCGGTCCCGCCGGGGGAGCCGCCTTTGTGGAATTCGCGCTGCGCCCGTTTCCGCTAGGGCTTCATTTCGCTGATCAAATCGGCATCAACCTCCGGACGCAATCCGCGCTGACCGTCGCCAACGCGATTTTCCTGCCCATCAACTACGCGCTTGAGCTCGGATTTTTTCTCGCCGTCGGCGTTCTGCGCCTGCGGCAGCTTAGGCGTGGCCGCGTTGAGGCCAGCGCCAACGAACTGGCGGCCTGGACGCTGGTCGTGACCAGTTTCCTGATCGGCACATTCCTGCGCTCGAGTACCATCGGCAGTAACGACTTAGGATGGAGATGCTTCCTTCCGGCGCAACTGATCCTGCTGCTATGGGGGGCAACCATCGTTCATGATTGCTGGTTTCACGCCGTCGCGCCACGACCCGCGCTGCGTCCGTGGGCTCGTGGCGCGCTCGCGACGCTGTTGATTCTAGGTATACTCGGAACCACCTACGAGGTATTCATGCTGCGCATGTTCCCGGTCCTCTCGGATCGCGGGTCGGTTGCAGGACTAAACTGGGTGGATCCGGATCGGCAGTTCGGCAAACGGACGTATGCTCTGCGGTCAGCATACGAAGTTCTCGATGCGCAACTGCCTGCTTCCGCAGTCATCCAAGACAATCCAGCCACCCGGGATCCCATCCCGGACGCCCTCTATTCCGGCCACGATGCCGCTGCGGGAGGGCTAGACTGTGGGACGGCATTTGGCGGCGAGCGGGGTGTGTGCGATGAGCGTGTGCAAAGATTGGTCGCGCTATTCGAATCCGATGGCAACTTAGAAAGCGCGTGCCGAGACTACGGCATCGATGTAGTCGTCGCAAAAGATACGGACCGGGCATGGCGCCATCGGTCATCCTGGATTTGGACTCAGAATCCGACGATTTCCAACGACTATGTCAGGGCGTTCCGTTGCGCAACAGCCACGGATAGCCTCCAGGGTAGCAATCGAGACGCGCCGAAATGAGCACCATCGAAGAGGTGCGGGCGGTGTTGAAGTTGCGCGCGCTGCAACTGCTCGCACTTTCATTTCTGTTGGCCTTGATCGCGGCGATTATCTTCTTAATCGGGAATACTGTCCGCGATCCGGACATTTGGTGGCACCTCAAAGTCGGCGATTGGATTGTTGGGCACCATACGGTTCCTTACACCGGCATTTTTTCCCGCACGGCGGCTACCCGCCCGTGGATAGCCTATAGCTGGGGCTATGAGTTGCTGCTCTCCCGGTGTTACGCTTGGTTTGGATTGCTCGGATTTGCCCTCTTCGGGGCCGTAATGAGCGTCCTGGTCGCTTTTACACTTTTCTGGATGATGCACCGGTTATGCGGAAGTTTCTGGGTTGCCTGGATTCTGTCACTTATTGGAAGCTTCGCCTATTTGTTCAGTCTCATGCCCCGTCCCGTGTTTCTTACGATGATCTTCTATACTATCGAGCTCGCCCTTATCCTCGAGGCTCAACGTACGGGGCGGATTCAGGCGCTTTACTGGTTGCCCGCTATCTTTGTACTGTGGGCCAACATTCACATCCAGTTTGTTTATGGTCTGTTTGTTGTGGGCCTGTTTGCGGGAATCAATCTACTCCAACGGTTGGCAACTTTAGCAGGGATGGAGCTTCGTTTCTTCGAGACACCCTCGCTTCCCTTGATGGGGCCGGTTGGCATTTTCGCTGCCTGCTTTGGGGCGACCTTTATTGGGCCTTATTCATACCACGTTTACGCGGTCGTGGCGACGTACTCGCAATCGCATGTGCCGTACTTCATGATCCAGGAGTTGGCGGCTTTCGATTTCCTCTCTTTCACCCATTACGTCTTGCTGTTGTTGACATGTGCTGCGTTTTTTGCGTTAGGATTGCGCAAGAAGGCGGGGCTGTTTAAGCTTTCGTTGCTCATCGTTGCCAGCGTGATTGCTTTTCGTACTCAACGTGATGCCTGGTTTTTGGCCATTGCCGCGACGAGCTTCATCGCCGATTACCGATCTGCGGAGGAAAGGAATTCGCCGGCGCTGAGGGCTCCGGAGCTGATAGCGGTGTGCGCGATGGTAGCGGCTTTCATGTTTCTAGCCGCGATTAATACTGGCTTTAACACCCGCAATCTGGACAGAGCTATAAGCCGCGAGTATCCGGTGGATGCCGCAAATTTCCTGCGTCAAAACCCGGTCTCCGGGCCGCTCTACAATACTCTTGACTGGGGAGGCTTCCTCATCTGGTATTTGCCGCAATATCCAGTCGCTGTGGATGGCCGCAACGACCTTTACGGCGATGAATTGGACCTGCGCTTTTTTAAGAGCGAGCAGGGCGATTCCTACACCTCGGACCCGTATCTGAACGAGGCGGGCGTCCTGCTGTTGCCCAAGGCTGGGCCGCTCGCAAAACTTCTGACCACCGATACGCGCTTCCATATCGTCTATCAGGATCAGCTTTCCGTAGTTTATGTTCGGACCTAAGCGCTACCGGCTAACAGGATCAACAGCACCAAAGTGAGTATTGGTATGGCCAATCTTCGGATCGTTTCCCGTTGGCGGCACTGGGTTCCTCGGGGCGCCAGCGCCATCTTTGTTCCATTGTTAATACTAGGAATTATCGAAATTGCTCTGCGTGCCTCGGGAATCGGATATCCTACTGCGGTCACAATTCCTTGCACAATTCAGGGCCGCCCCGCGTTTTGCTATAACCTTCATTTCATCACTCCCTTCTTTCCTCCAGGCATGCTCAGGACGCCTCAGCTATATGCGATTCCGGATGAAAAACCGCGGAACACGTTCAGAATTGTCGTACTCGGAGAATCCGCGGCCATGGGGGATCCTGATCCTGCCTACGCATTCAGCCGATATCTTGAGGTGATGCTCCGCGAGCGCTTCCCGTCCATTAGATTTGAAGTGATCAATACTGGCAGCGTGGCCGTCAACTCCCACGTCTTGCTGCCGATCGCGAAGGATTTGGCGAAGCACCATCCCGATCTGTTCATCATCTACTCGGGCAACAACGAGGTCATCGGCCCCTACGGTCCTGGAACCGCGCTTACGTCTTCCGCCATGAGCCTGCCGTTCATCCGCGCCAGCATTTTCGTTCGTTCGACTCGCATCGGCCAGCTCCTCACGAAGCTGGGGACCAAGCACCGCGAATGGGGCGGAATGGAGATGTTTACCGACAAACAGGTCGCTGCCAGTTCGCCGCTCATGAAGTATGTCTATGAGAACTTCGAACGTAACCTGCGGGAAACCATCGCCATTGCGCACAACTCGGGTGCGCGGGTGATAGTAAGCACAGTGGCGACCAATGTGAAGGACTGCGCCCCGTTCGCATCCATGCACCGGGAAAATCTGGGAGAAGAGGGGTTGCGCTCCTGGTCGGCGCTGGTTCAACAAGGTTCCGACCTGGAAAACGGCGGGACGCCTGCTGAAGCGCTGAAGAAGTATCTCTCCGCCTCTGAGATCGACGACAAATACGCCGAACTGGAATTTCGCATAGCGCGTTGTTTGTGGGCTCTCGGAGATTACCAGTCAGCAAACAGGCACTATGTTCGCGCCCGTGATCTCGACGCCCTTCGTTTTCGCGCTGACAGCAACATCAATGAGATCAACCGCTCAGTGGCGTCTTACTCGCCCGGCGCTGAACTGGTTGATGCCGACGCTATTTTGGCAAATAAGAGCCCCAACAGGATCATAGGCAATGACCTCATTTACGACGATGTGCACTTGACGCCTCTGGGAAACTACCTTGTAGCGCGCTCTATGTTCCTCCAGATCGCAAGCAAAATGGCTCCAGCCAATAGCCATTCTCTAGATGATCAGCCCATTCCCTCCGAGGACCTGTGCGAACGCTTGCTGGCACTCACCAATCATGATCGCGCCCGCATGGCGACAGAGTTGCTCCAGCGCGTGGACAGGCCCCCGTTCACAGCTCAACTCAACCACTCTGATCAGGTCCAGAGGTTGACCTTCGAGGCGAATGTGGATAGACAGCCCCCCCTTGACACGGCCTCCGAGTACCAATGGGCGATCGCGAGAAGGCCGAATGACTGGATGCTGCATTACAACTACGGTTTTTTTCTCTTCGATTACAACCGTGCTGCTGCGGCGGAGCAGTTCCGACTCGCCCAGCCGTGGGATGGCGCACCTCTGTTTACGCCGTTTAATCCAACAATCGATTAGAGAAGGACGAACCGATCCGTAAGCTCAAAAGCGGCTATAGATAAACTGCGCCGCATTAGCGCCAGGAGTGAGGGTCACAATTGAAACGAGGAGTAACGCTACCAAATATACTGCTGGAACCCAGAACCAGCGGTTCCGAACAATGAACCAGATGATTGCCTGATGGGCACCCACAGGGCCATCAGGTTCAACTGAGTAGCGATCTAGCAGTTCGTTCACGGACAGCACAAGGATGTACCCGGCCGCCAGACCCAAAACCATGAGATACAGACTTCCACTGATATTATGCGAACGATAGCTTCCGGGCGAAACCACAGATGAGAGCATCTGGCCCGCCTGAGACAGAGAATCGGCACGAAAGAATATCCAGCCCAGACTGACAAGACATGCCGTGGCGATCCACGAGATTGGCGTCCACAAAGGTGCAGGCGGCGTCCAGTCGAACCTCGACTTCAATACCTGCAACTGGCGATGCGACAAAAGCAGCACTCCGTGATAGCAGCCCCACAGCACGAACAAGACACTTGCCTTATGCCACAATCCAAAAAGGATCATCGAAAGTACTAGGACTGAGTTTCGCCACCACCCCGCGCGTCGTAACACGGCCAGCGGGAAGAATACATAGTCCCGAATCCAGAACGACAGCGACATGTGCCATCGCGTCCAGAAAATCGATGGGGTGGCGGATCGGAACGGAACAGCGAAGTTCTCGGGTAAGGTAAAACCGAGGATTCTGGCGGCGCCGATCGCAATATGGGAGTAACCGGCAAAGTCGAAGAATAGCTGTAATCCGTACCCAAACGCCAGGCACCAGAACGTCCGTGCCACTCCACCGAGTGACATGATCGAATCCAGAGTTGATCCCGTCGCCGGCCAGAATTCCCTGACCGAGCAGTTTTGCGATTTGCATCATCAATATGCCCGTGGCTATACGGCTCATCCCGCGTCCAACGTCATTCCAGGCGATTCTTTTCTCGGAGCGAAATTGCGGAAGCATCTCGCCCATGCGGCATATCGGTCCGGAAATCGCGACCGGGAAGAAAACCATGTACAACGCAAACTCGCAAAAACCCGGGTCGATTTCCTCGCCACGGTAAAGGTCGAAGAGATAACTCATCGCCTGGAAAGTCCAGAACGATATCCCCAATGGCAGCGCGAGATGCGAGAACCTCTGCAGCGAGGAGAGAGGGACCGTGACCGAGATTTCCGGGAGGTACTTGAAGCTGCTCAGCAGCGCCAGGTTCAGTAGAACACCGATCGACAGAGGCAATCCAGAAGGCTTTCGCCGCAGCCGTTGCCCCAGGAAGAAATTCATTACCGTAGAAATAAGAAGAACGACAGCGAACCAAGCCCCCCAAGAAATGTACAGCCCATAACTGCAGATCAGCAGAACCGCCTGGCGTATCCTCCGCGAGCGTACATTGACAAAGACGATGGCACCGATCAGGAGCGTCAGGCCGTATAGAACTTCCTTGAATAACATTCCCCACCTACATTAGAGAAATACACCGCACGGGACTCGCGGTACCGCGTATACCCATGATTGTTTTCGGATTCGATATAATACCTCGTTTCCCTTGTTATCCACTAGCTAGAACCTATATAATCATCTGCGATGGCCAGGTTTCGCAACCTAGTTGACGCGCTCGGCGGAGCGCCCGCCAATAGTCCGTTCATAACCTTCTGGAGCGACGAAGACGAGCAAGAGACAGTGACTTTTGGCGAGTTTTGCCGCCGCGCATGCGTGCAAGCCAGGGTATTCCGTGACCACGGTCTTTCCGCCGGCAGCCGTGTCGTCATCATCATGCCGCAAAGTATTTCCGCAATGGCCTCCTTCGTCGGAGCGATGATGCTGGGCGCTGTGCCCGCGTTTCTTGCATACCCCAATTTCAAGATTGATCCTTCCAAGTACCGCTCCGGGCTAGCCGGAGTGACAGCGAACATCAGGGCCCAGGCAGTCGTCATCGATGATGAGTTTCCCGATGACATGCTCAGCCATGTTTCTCTCGACGACGGAACTAGACTGCTTCGTACCGGCGACGGCAGAAGCCCCGGCGTGAAAGAAGAACTCCCTGGTCCGGAGATTCAAGCCGCGGGCTTGGCGTTCATCCAGCATTCGGCCGGCACAACCGGACTGCAGAAGGGCGTGGCTTTGACCCACGCCGCCGTGCTAAACCAGATCGAACACCTGATCGATGTGCTGAAGATCGACGGTGCTGCTGATAGGGTCTACAGCTGGCTGCCGCTGTACCACGACATGGGACTCATTGCCTGTTTTATGCTGCCCATGGCTTGCCACATTCCCGTGGTGATGCAGTCGCCTTTGGACTGGGTGCTGCATCCTGAAACCATGTTGCAGATCATCAGCCAGTATAAGTGTACGTTGGCGTGGCTACCTAATTTTGCTTTCCAGTTCATTTCCCGCCGGACGCCGCAGAGCCGGCTTGCTCAATGTGATCTCTCATCCGTTCGCGGGCTGATCAATTGTTCCGAGCCGGTTCGGGCCAGCAGCATGGATGAGTTCCAAAATGCTTTCCTTTCCATGGGGCTGAAGCGGAACGCCCTGCAATCAAGCTATGCAATGGCCGAAAACGTTTTCGCCGTGACTCAATCGGATATCCATCGGCCGACGGGTCCAGCGCGCATTTGGGCTGAGGGCCAGCAATTTCGCAGGGAACACCGTATCGTTCCAGTCGCAGAAGGAAGTCCAGGATCGGTTTCTTTCACCTCGTCGGGCCGCTTGTTGCCCAACACTGAGGTTCGTATCGCATCCGAATCCGGCGTGCTTCTTCCCCCCAGCCACGTTGGCGAGATTCTCGTTAGTAGCGACTGCCTGTTTGATGGCTACTATAACCGTCCTGAGCTCACCGCCAAGGTGATAGTCGATGGCTGGTACCATACCGGTGACCTCGGTTTTTGCCTTGAAGGCGAGCTCTATGTGGTCGGCCGGAAAAACGACCTCCTAATAGTTGCCGGCGAAAACCTTTACCCGCAAGACATTGAGGAGATTGTTGCCGGCCACCCCTCGGTTCACGACGGCCGTGTGATTGCCCTGGGTGTGTACAACCCCGAACTTGGGACTGAAGACATCATCGTGGTTGCGGAAGTGAAATGCAAAGAACTTCTGGAAAATGCTGTGGAGATCGAGCAAGAGGTTCGCAGCCTCCTGGTACGCGGCATGGGAATTGCAGTTCGGACGATTTTCTTGAAGCCGCCAAATTGGATCGTGAAGAGCACCGCCGGCAAACCTGCGCGCTCTACCACTCGCGAGAAGTTGCTGAAAGAGCATCGGGAACCCAGCGTCACGCCGCAGGAGCGCAGCTCCGTATGACCGCAGAAGCCCAGCAGATGATTGAACATATTCGTCGTCTGATCCGAAAACCTGGCCTGACCATTGACGAGAATACTCCGCTGGTGTCCTCTGGACTGATCGACTCTATGGCTCTAGTTGATTTACTGCTGAAGCTCGAAGACCTTAGTCACATGCGCATCCCGCCTGGAAAGGTGCAACCGAAAGATATGGATACGGTCGCCACCATGTTCGCCACTGCGCAGCGCGTCGGAAAACCTCGGCGATAGCACTGGTGCAGTTCCGATGAGAGCTTCTTCGAGCGCGGGGCGGCCTCCCCCTATTTTCTCACCAGGACCACCGCTAGATGGTCCTGATAAACGACGCTGAATTGGCTGCGCAAGACCGGCAAGGTCGTGAGTGCCTTTGCCAGGCCGGAATTCTGCTCCAGCAGAAGCGTACGAGCTCGGACAAACACAGGATTGTTTTCCAGACGCACGGTGCCGGACATCATGTCGAAGTACTGTTCACTCGCCTGGCGCCCGTACAAACTCAGACGACCATCCATTGCAACCGGGTACTCCGGCAAGTACCAGATCAAAAAACCGCCCCAGGCATAACTGTTGAATACGGGGGCTGGAAGCTGATTTGCACGTATGAAGTCGCAGGCCTTGATGGGGAGGGTTCTGCTCGCGCGTTTGAGCAGGATTTCGTCGCTTGGAATTCGAGCGAAGGCCAGAAGCACCAATGTCAGACACAAGGCCAGCACCAGCGGTTTGTCAAATTTCCGCGCCTCACCGCTGTTCAAGGCCTCGCCCTCACGCGGGCCTTTCGGCAACGCGCCCGCTATGATGGCGATTGCCGGCAGGGCCGCGCACCATACATCCCTTGCAACTCGGAAAGCAAGCATCACAGAAAAGATCATCACAGCACATTTGAAAAGGTCGCGTGAGCGCTGCCGCCCAAGTGCCAGGAACGCAGCCATCACCAGCAATAAGAGTACGAAGTCCTGGGATTGCCGGAACGCCAATGCCGCCATGTCGGAAAAGAACTTAAACGGAACGTGGCCGTAGGCGCTCTCCAGGGCCTCTGGAAAAAGATGGAAAGAATAAGGTGTGAGCAGAGTTGCAGCCAGCGACAACACCGCAGTCGCCGCAGTCTTTGCCAGTGAGTATCCATGGCTGGGAAAGGGGCTGACGCCTGCAATACGCAAAGAACGTTCAGTGATATCTGCCGCCATGAAGAGTGCGAGCAGGAAGAGCCCATTGACGAATTGAACGTCCAGGTTTGCCCATAGGAAAAACAATGGCGGAAGCCAGTACAGGTAGCGGGCATCAGATTGCCGGCGGCTCTCGAGCAACAAAATTAATTCGATACCGAAGCATAGGATTGAGCAAACAATAGGAAGAAGCGGCAGGTCTAAGAGGATGTACTGGACTGCAGCCGATAAAAGCAGGGCGCTCCAGAAATTCCTGCGCCAGCCACCCGCCATCAGAAACGTCATCGCACCCAAGGCAAGCTTAAACAGCATGAGCAGCAGAGAGATCGACCTCAGGCCAAGCAACTTGTAGGCCGCCGCCACCAACACCTCAAACCCCCACGCTGAGTCAATCCAACGACTATTGAGATTCTGTGAAAACAACCCTTGAAGGGGGGCGGCGTGATTCTTCAGAATCCACAGTCCAGTGCGCAGATGCCACCAGATGTCGCCACTCGCGAAAGCCGCAACCCGGAAAGCTTCATAGAGCGGGGCGGCACAGAGTAAGAGCACGAACGCCGTTAGGCGCAACGGTGACGTGGCGATTGCAATGGGTTCCGACTCCCTTGCGAGCTCGTCCACAACACTTTCAACCGGCATATACATAATTGGCAACGCACACTGTCACCTTCTCCCGGCCACCTTTTGTACAGTTGCAGTTGCAATCGATACGGTACCGTCACGGTTATGATTGTAATTGTGGCACCTGAGGGTACAAGTGTTGGTGGCACGATTGTAAGAAACAGGCATAGCCGACTGACTGTTAGGCGCCACGACTGCCAAGTCGAAATTCACCAGGCGTTCGCCCGAAATACTTGCCGATACGCCTCCCATTCCATGCGCGGTGTGGCAGACGGAGCAAGAAAACCCTCCATTAATGTGGACCGCGTGCTTGTTAAAGCTGGCGTTCGAAAGAATATTTGCAAGATTATGACACTTGGCACAGAGCGAATAAGGTCCACCGGCGGACGGATCGACAATGGGAGGCAACAGGTTCTGGATGGTGGTTCCCGGCCCAGCAGAGGGACCAACGCCTGGCGCCACCTGGCTGAATTCATAGCGCCGTTCAAGAATGTGCGAATACTTCGAACCATGCGGCCCGTTAGGTCCGCTGCCGCCGAATTCACGATTATCGTCGCTGTTATGGCAGTCAGAACAAAGAATACGTGTGCCCATTGCCCGCCCCTGAGTATGGCCGTCGAGATTCAACATGACCTTAAGGAGACTGGGCTGTGACAAAGGACTGTTATTATCATGGGTGACAGGATGGCTTGACTTTGCCGTAGAGCTAAACTGGGGGATTAGGTTCAACGGATCCCCAGAGCTGACGGCTCGCGTGGGCAAATATCCATAGACTGCAAGGACCCGTTTGCCAGCACCCGTGGAGTGACAACGCATGCAGATCTCATACTGATTGAGGGCAGGACTTATTACGGTCGTGCCATCGATAGCACTGACCCCAATGGCACCATATTGAGAACGTCCTCAACGAGGTTGATAAGAATGTGGTTGTCTGTAGCGACGAATGCGGGTCATGGCAGTCGACACAGGTCGCGTGCCGGTTATTATTCAATACCGCACTTTCGTTTGCGGTATGCTGATTGCTTCCCGCCGGAAAGGGATGGCCAACCTTGGCGAACTCGGCGTATACATTGGGAAGTGCGGGGGAAATATCCGAGCCGCCGTTGTGGCAAGTGATGCAATTTTGAGTCGTTGCATCCATGTTGGGGACAGGTTGAACCGGCCCCGTAAGGATTGACGTAGCTCCTCGGGCTCTGTGGGCTGTGTGGCAGGAGAGGCAGGCATTCTGCTTCGTATTGGAGTAGGGCCCCACCTCCGTCACTCCCCTGCCCACCCTGTACACGGCCTCCGCGTGAATACTCTTACGCCAGGCGGTGAGTCCTTGAAACTCTTGGGGGCCTGAGGAAGTCGCCGATGCACCCTTGCCTTGAATGGCCTTCAGGCCGAATTTCTTGGCCGCGAGAGGTTGCGTACTCGGATCCGAGACATGACACGCCAGGCAGAGCGCCGAGTTCGCATTGTTCATTACGAGAAAATCTTGGTCAACAGGGTCAATGCCTTGCACGTGCGGATTGTGACAGGTAGTACACTGCACGTTTCCATTAACCAGCTTCACTGCCGGGTTTCCTGTCGTTCCCGAGGATAGAGTCGGAAGCAGATTAGGGGAGCTTTGCAGATGTCCGCTTTGCAGTTGGAAATTGAACGGATGCACGCTGCTTAGGTCAGTCCCAAAAACATCCTGGCTGTTCATGGACCCGCCCATCTTTATGGACCCGTAGGGCGTATTCTGCCCCGGCGCAACAGTGCCGTCGTGGCAACTAAGGCACAGGTTGCTCGCCGAGCCCAACGGAGGTTCCTGCGGTAGGTTTACCATAGTTGGATCGGAATACAGAGTATAAGTCGTGACGGTGGATAGCCGCTGACTCCATAGGGGAGCAACCCCGTGTAACGAGGAGTGAGGGGCGTGACAGTATTGGCATGTAGTCAGACTACCGGTTATTGGCGATTGACCATAGGGGCCCATGTCATGCACACCAATTACATTGGTTGTGGGAACTTGCGCCTGCGCAGCAGCGATCGCCACAATACTCAGAACACACGAAAGCAAGAATTTATTCATCGTTGCGACCGATCTTGAGTTCGTGCTGCGTAATATCGAAATACTTGAACTCGCCGATTAAACGAATCCACAACATAAATACGGTCGTTTCGATCGACGGAAAGGCCAGAAGGCAATTGAAATTCTCCCAACCCTGTACCCCTTTGTCCGAAGTAGTAAAGAAGCTGCCCTTCGCGATCGAAAACCTGCACGGTACCCCACAGTCCGTCAGCGACGTAATAGTGTCCTTCTGAATCCTCTCCGATTCCTTTGGGGCGGAACATCTGTCCGACGGAATCGCCGGCCTGTCCAATCTTCCCTTGGTAGTCACCTGTAAGGCCGAGAAATTGTATGCGAAAATTCATGGTATCGACGACTAGAAGGTTGTGATCATCGAGGTGGAGTTCTGTGGGAAAATAAAATTCACCGTCACCGGCGCCGTGCTTCCCGATGGTTTGCATCACCTCTCCCTGCATATCCAACACGAAGATCTTGTCACGCAAGGTATCGGTCACATAAATTCGTTGCGCTGCTGAATCCACCGCGATCCCTGTAGGACGTTTGAAGAAACCCTCACCGCCTTTCAAGCTGCCGAGCGCATGCTTAAATTTGCCGTTCGCATCGAAAACAAAAATTTTCCCCGCCTCCGAATCCGCGACATAGATATTGTCCCGGGCATCAACGGCCACACATTGTGGCGCAATCATCGGGTCTTTGTCCTTCTCCGCGCGCTGGATGAACTTATACTTGTGCTGAACAAAATCAAAAATGTGAACACCTTTGGCGCCGGGGTCGGTGATAATAGCGCGCCCGTGAGAGTCAATGGCAATTCCGTAGGGGCGGATCATCCCACGGTAATCAGGCGCTCCTGCCACAACATCCACCAACCGAGTCCAGAATCCAGGCTTCCCCCGCACCTCTTTTTCGGAACTGAAAGCCCGCTCAAAGACGAGCTTGCGATTGCCCTCTAGCAGGAGGTCGGGGGGCGCGGGGTAGGTGGGTGTGTCTTTTTTGGAGGCCGCCCAGACCGGGCTCATCAGCAGCAGCAAGGCCAACACAGCACTTGCAAATGTGCGCAGTCTTCCTTGCGGCGTCCGCGCTAGAAAGCCTTGAACCATCTGGAAATCCCAAAGTAGTATGATGTTACCATACCCGTATTGAAAGAAGATATGGATCCAGGGATGCCTATCCCTGGGGCTGGAATAGCGCCTGGCGCCGTGAGGTTTTGCCGGAATCGCGTGGCTCCAGCGATGAAATTCAACTTTCTGAACTGATACGTGAACAGGCCGTTGATCAACTGCGTCCTACTGTTGTTCAGGCCCAGGCCTTGCGTCGTGCTCTGGCCTAGCGTCGCGCCTGTTCCATCGGAGTAATTGACAGAAATCGACATGTTTCGGACCGGAGCCGCGGTAGCACCCACCCCATAGCTCTTCGCATTGTAAACCACCAATTCGTTGGCGGAAACAATGGGTACGGGCTCCGCTACCAACCCTTGCGGGGTCAGCACAGAAGTTCCGTTCGAAATCGAGTAGTTGCCGCCCAATGAGTATCCATGCCAACTAAAGCTGCTGCTGAAGCTCTCGGCGCGGCTCCCACTGCCTGCCTGCTGCACGAAGCCGGAGCGTCCGCCGCCGCCGCCAACGGTCCAGTTGATGCCTTTCACAAGTCTTCGGCGGGCACTGCCCGAATAGCTCATACTGGAGATGGTGTACATGGCCAGAAGGGTTTGCGCGCTCTGGTTGTAATTATAATTGCCCCAGATGTCCCATGCGCCAAACTTATTGTTATAGTTAACATTCGCGACCAATCCCGCGCCTTCGTTGCCCGCCCTGTTAGCAGCGTCATTCATCCCCAAAGTCACAGTCAAGCCTTTCAAACGTCTGCCAAAATGATAAGCTGCGTTCACTCCGACCAGCGTGACTCCGAAGTTTTGCCCAAAAACATATTGGTCCTGGCGGCTCACAAATCCGGTGATAAAGATTCTGTTCAGCAGCACATATGAGGAGCTCACAGTTGCCACCAGCGAACGGGATTCGGGGCTCAGAGTGGTCTGGTATACGGGAGTCCCATTGTTAACCGATTGCTGCAACACGCTGCCGAATAAATTGTCCGTATACGCCACAGTGGAAGAAATGGGAAATCTTCCAACCAATACATTGGCAAATATCGTAGCATTATCGGTTACGCCAGTATCGTTTTCGCCGAGTAAAGAACCGCTATAGTCATAATCCGAACGGCTGAAGATCGCTCCAAATGCGCCATGCAATGGAAGGGTGTGCGTAGCACTGACCGTAAAGATGTTCAGAGTGGTGTCTTCGGTGTCTGGCGTGCCACCCTCGCTGACAAGTATATTGGAATTCTCTTCGCTGATCAGGTGACTGAAGGATCCGCTCAGGTTGAAACCGGCAACCTTATAGCCACTCCTGACCGAAAAAGCGCGGGTCGAAGCTTCACTCTGGCCTTCGCTGCCATACAGCGAACTGGTTCCGGAGGACTGTGAATATGCCAACCCCACCGTTGGAAATCCTGGAAGCTTGATATCCGTTCCCACCCCGAAGAGGCGACTGCTGGTATCGGTGGTCAGGCCGGCGGAATCAGGAATTCCAAAATTACCGGTACTGTTCCAAAGCTGGCCGAAGGAGACGCTGGTTGGAAAATAGCTGCCTCCGAATAAATTGACGTTTCCGTTGTACCCGCTGCTGTCTTGTATCGAGGAAGAGGTGGAGTTACTCTGCGAACGGCCGTAGTACGGCAACAGCGAAAAGGAAGCGAAGCTGGGGTTGTAGTAATACCCAGAGAAGTTGCCATCTCCGCCCAGGCTCAATCCATGATCCGAGGGGCCGGTACTTCCGAAATCGCCGGCATACCCGGTCTGCAGGGCGCCGTTCGCATTCAGGTGCAGGCCATCGATGTCCACCTGCGCCAGTGCTGGCAGAGTGCACAACAGCACCGAGACAGCCAGACTGGCGGCGAGCCGGTTTACCCATCGCACATTACCCCCCAACATCATTCCACCCACATCTCCCGCCCTGCACGCCTAAAGCTCTTCCACGTTGGCGTTCACTCGAAGCTTGGCATTGAGTTTTTTGCGGAGATCTTCTTTCCTGTCCTTGGCCAGGTCCTTCATCAACTGGTCCTTTACTTCTTCGAATTTCACTTCGCCGGCCGGTACGTGGGCGTTCAGGCGGAAACAGAAATAGAAGCTCTGAACCTGAATCAAATCGCTCACCTGGCCTGGCCGCATTTTCAGTGCGCGCTGCACCACCTCATCCGGCAACTGCCCGCGAGCCACCAGCTTGTGGTCCCCCATAGTCACGCGATAGTCGTCCTGCGAAATCTTTTCCGCGAGCAGCCCGAACTCCTCGTAGCTCCGGGTAGCCTTGGCTTGCTTCAGCATCTCTTCCGCGTCCTTGCGGGCCTTCTGTTTCACCTCCGGGCTGGCACTTGGAGCGGGCATGATGGAGATGGTCTGGAAAGCGAAGCCTTCATTGCGCGCGAACATCTTTGGATTCTTGTCGTAATACTCCCGAGCTTCCGCCGGGGAGACGGCCGATTTCCGGCCGACTTCAAGCTTTAACAGGGCCTCGATCAACATGGAGCGGCGAATCTGCTTTCGGAACTGCTGCACGGAGCCGCCCATTTCTGATTTCAAGTACTGGTTGAATTCCTGCTCGCTCGAGAAGTTATTCCGGTACTCCGCCACCGCCCGGTCGACGCGCGCCGCGGAAACCGTCATCTTCCTGCGCTCGGCTTCCTGGTATACAAGCTCCTCAAACTCGATCATCTGCAGAGCTCCCTGGCGAATCTCCGCCTCCTGCGACTTGGGAAAGCCGTTATGGACGCGAGCGTAAGGAAACAACTGGAGCATTTCGCGCAGCAGATCGCGATCGGTCAGTACCACGCCGTTCACACGCACCACCGGCTTTCCGGTGACTTGCATGCCTGAACCAGTGGGCGCCGGCGGGGGGGTGGAGGCCGTCGTATTCACGATGTTCTTGGTGGCGGTCGGGGCGTGCGAGGCGACTTGGGCCGAGGCCGCGGATAAAGCTACACAGAGCATCGCGGCGGTACAGAGCAGGTACTTCATGATTTCTCACCCCCAACAATCCTCTAACTCGGGAAAACAGTGGGGAGAGAGTAGTTTTCTCTCCCCACCCGGTTACGACAACTACATTGCGGTTCCAATGCCTACGCCGCCATAGGATTCCGGCGACATATTGAAATGGCACTGTTGGCAGAAACGCATCGTGGACGGCAAGTGCTTCGGGTCGTAGGGAGCGCCCGGGTTGTAAGGACCGTTCACGAAGAAGATGGTTTGGAACCTCTCGCACGCGCTAGCCGTGGTGCAGGAAACACCACCGATCGGCAGTGCTGAGCTCCAACTGGTAGGGGCCGACTGATAAACGTTCATGACGTGCTGGTTATGGCAGGTGGTGCAAACCACCATGGCCTGGCTGCCGTCGGTGGTCCCGCCGCCGCCGAAGCCGACGGTGGAAGCAACCGCAGGATAGCCATAGGATTGAACCATGTTGGCATACGTGGAGCCCGAGGCAACGGTGACTTTGACGCTGTTCTTGTTGCTAACCGAAATGGTCACGCCGTAGCTCGCCCACGAGCCACCTTCCAGCACTGCAGCCATGTTGGCCGCGGGGCCGATCGGGTGATCGTTGGCATAGTCGCCGAGCGTTCCGCCGTCGTTGCCGAGCAGCGTGGGGATCGGCTGGGTGCCGTAGAGCTGCGGTCCGGTGAGGCCCGCAACGCGGGTCCAGTTTCCGTTGGCGTAAGTGCTGGTGAGGTTGGAGACGCTGGCGAAGTTCAGCAGGCCAAAAGTCTGTTCGTAAGCCACGCCGCTCATCATCGCGCCCGTAGAGTAGTTACCGTCATGGCAGCTCAGGCAGGTAGCGACGCCCGTGTAAAGGCCGCCGCTGGCCCAAGTCAAGCCACCCAGAGCGACGGGGTAGCTGCCGGTGAAGGTAATGTTGCCGCCGTTAGCGGTCTGGATGGGGTTGGTGTCAGTGCCCCACAGCCCGGAGTCGCCTTCAGCAACACCGGCAGCAGTATAGGAAGTACCGCTGCTGATGATGTTGCCACCACTGCCGCGACCGCCGCTATGAGGCGCGTGGCAGCCCGCGCAACCGCGGCCGCCGTTTTCGTGTGCGCCCATATTGTCAACTGTGGGAATGTATGCAGTGTTCCCGATAACGGTGCCGCCCTGGGCCAGCGCATAGCTGGCGACCAGAAGTAGCAGAACCGTTAGGAAAATAAGTTTCTTCATTGCTAAGACCCTCCTGATCAGGTTGTCCTCTGCTTATCAATGTACGGAGCGACTGATGAATGCTCCGTTTTGGACGCGTTTGCGTCCAAACTCGTGCCGGCTGACCCACGGCCAAACTTTATTTCGGAGGCGCGGGCGGCGCCTGCGCTCCCTCCGGTTGCGAAATCTTCCCTTCCTGTTTCGCGGACGGTGAAGCCTCTGGTAACGGGGCCGCGGCTGCTGGGGCGGTGCTCGCAACCGGAGCAGTAATGGCAGACCTGGAGAACTTACCCGCCTGCCGCTCCTCTGCGTTCTTCTTCAACTCCGCGTCCCGCCTTTGTAGTTCCGCCTTGGCTTCGTCGTTGCTGATATACCGGAACATCTGCACTCGTCCGAGCAATTGCTCCGCACTAAACAAGCGATTAGTCTTCTGGTCAAAGGTCAGGCCGGTCAGCGCCTCAAATTGTCCCGGCATGATGCCAAACCCACCGAAGCCCATAAGGATTTGCCCTTCGGGGGTAAATACCTGGATCCGGTTGAGCATGGCGTCGGCTACCCAGACGTGCCCGTCACTATCGATGGCAATACCTTTCGGCCGGGCAAAATCGCCGCTACCGTCGCCGTTCTTACCAAAGGCGCGGATGAAGTTGCCATCGGCGTCGAAGACCTCGACCCGATCGTTCATCGTATCGGTGACGAAGAGATTGCCATCCTGATCGACGGCCACGTTGGTCGGTCTGGAGAAATCGCCGGGATCCTGAAGCGTGTGGTTCTTGCCGGCAGTTCCAATCTTGCGCAGCAGTTTATAGCTGTCGGCGTCGTAAACCAGCACCTGATCCAACTCTGTATCCGCCACATACACAATGCGATTTTCCCGATCGATGGCTACGCCACAGGGATCCTTCAGATCACCGTCGCCAAAGCTGGCCCGCAGCTTATGCTTCGAATCAAAGACCAAAACGTGATGAAGCCCGCCATCGACAACCAGCAGCGTGTCGCCATCATCCATCGCCAGGCCAAAGATCCCCCGGAAGCGCGCATCGGCGCCGTGCCTGATCATCTCCAAGTCATTGTTTTCCGGGTTGAAGATAAACACCGCCCCGACCTTGGTATCCGCTACATACAGAAACCCCTTGGAATCAACCGCCAGCCCGTACGGCGCCACGAGCTGATAGCGCGGCTTGGGAGCGTTAGGCCTGTCGCTGCCCGGCGTAACCCCCGCCAAACGATCCATCCAGCCGGATTTTTTCTGCTGTTTGACTTCAGCCTTGGGTGTTTCCGGCTTCTGGGCGGAGTAAAAGTCCAGGTATCTCAGTCGCGGGACGGCCGGGGGAGGCGGAAACACAACATTCGAGAAGTCCACGGACACCGTGGCAGGCTCTGCCGGCGCAGCAGGAGCAGCAGCTTGCTTATTCTTACCAGCAAAGAGCGTTGTGGGCGCGACCCAAACCAGAGCCAACAGAATCAGCGACACTATCTTTGTTCCGCGCATTGGCTTTCCAGAATCCCCAAGCATCTCTAATTTCCTCCCATCTGGCCGAGTTTCCCGATTGCGCCTTTATGGCAGGTCCTGCAAAACGCCTGATCGTTGCGTTGGTCCTTCACTAACAGCCCGGGTTGTGCGGAGGCGTGCGGCTGATGGCACGTCAAGCAAGACAAGGGCTTCAGAACCTTGGTGTAGTCCGTGGGATCGAGCACATCCGAGACCGGGTGATTGGTAAGCGGATGTCCGGCACCGAACCGCAAGGGCAGAACGGGAACCCGGGCAAAATAGTTCTCAGGCAGCTTGACCTTGCCGTTGAAAATCGCCACCAAATGTTCACTCTCAAGCTTGGTCGGTCGCGACTCATTGCTGTGACACTCCAAGCACAGCGCATTGGGAGTCTTGGCGCGCAACAGGTGAACATTCTCGCCGCCGTGGGGCTCGTGGCAGGTAGCGCAGCCCTGCTGAGCTGCCGGCTGGTGCAGGTCCAGTTTCTTGAGTTGGTCAGCTTGGTCGCTATGGCAGTTGGTACAAGCACTCACCGGATCCGGCTTCAAGAAGCCAGGGCTCCTGCCCGCGTGGGGACTGTGACAGTCGGTGCAATCGCCCGCCGCGCCCGGGTGCTGGACCTTCGCCTTGGCAATCTGCTCGGCCTTATCGGAGTGGCAGGTGATGCATAGCTCTTTGACGCTGGCCTGAGTCAAGACCACCTTCCCGTCCTTGGCCGGCTGATGGCAGCTATCGCACGACTTCGACTCGAATGGGTTGTGTACGAATGCTTGCATCAGCTTGGGGAATCGCGACTGGTGCGGATCGTGGCAAGTCAGGCAGTCGGCCTTCTCGAAGGGCTGGTTCTGGTGCGCCTTGGCCAGGTTCGGATCCTTGGTGTCATGGCAGTCGAGGCAGAGCGCAGGAGCATCTTTGGTCAGATGGTCCGCAAACTCCCGCTTGGTTGGGTCACCGACCTTGTGCGTGACGTGGCAGGTTTCGCAGCCCATATCCAGAGCAGCGTGGCGGCTGCCCTTCGCCGGCGTGTTCAGCCCCATGTCGTGGCATTGCAGACAAAGATTGTCGTTCTTTGTGCCGCCCGAAGTTGGCTTCAGCAACTGATTCTTGTTGTCGGAAACATGGGGATCGTGACACTTGACGCAGTCGCGGACTGCGGGGCTGTGAACATGGCCCTTGAGCTGGGCGGCATCCTTGTCGCTGTGGCACTGGAGGCAGAGCTTAACAGGGGTGGTGGTGATCAGTTTGACGTGGGTGACATCCTTGTTTGTGCGGATCTCGTGACAGCTCGTGCACCCCATCGCGATCGCCGAGTGGACCGCTTTGCCTTTGGTCTTGTCGGCATGGCACTCGATGCACTTGGCGGAATCGGTCTTTGGGTCCAGCGGCACCGGATGCTGCTTCGCCATCGCTGGGACGGCCAGGACGGCCACCAGGACCAGCCAGGAACCCAGCCTCCCTACGAAACGTCTTGTTGCAGAGGTCTGCACATCCAACTCCAACCATTGGTGTAAGCACGAGGGTAACCGCCGCCCCCAGCCAGGGGCGCTTGAGGGCTCCGCCCAAGTAGCTGAAAACGAATGACTTGACGATGGACGGTTCCCGTCGATAATGAACGCTGCTCCAGTCTGGGACAATTCGCCCATGGGAATCCGTGAAATCACGCACTTTAGTGCCAACCCTTGACGGTCGCCGTGATCTACGTCACACAACACCGTAAACTCCTCCCGCGTGACCGGCCGGACAGGCCTTTTTGCACAGCGCTAGACTATGTAGGGACAAGGCCGCAAGATGTGGCGGCAAGCACATGTCAACGTGACGTTAGTCACAAGCGGCGCGGATTTTGGCTGAAGTTGGAGACGGTGCCTCGGACTGAGTCGCTACGCTGCGCAACCAATCGCGGCAGCCAATCCCGGGTCACCGGCTCGTTCAGGTCAAGGATCAACCGGCGCCTCGCGTCGCAGGAACGCGATGCCCTTCGCTTCCGGGCCAAACTTGATTACCAGCAGCAACACCGTCAGCACTACGGCCATCGAGAAGCCCATCGACCGCGAGTAGGTGAAGTGTTCTCCGGCCCGCGCTTCGATATAAGAAATGCTGGAAGCACACAGCACGCCCATCTGGTAGACAAAGCCGGGCAGAAAGCCTCGCAATTGTGGTGGGGACAGTTCGTTGATATGAGCGGGTATGACGCCCCAGGCACCGGACACCATAAAACCCATCAGGAAAGCTCCCAGCATGATGGTGGGGACGGTGGGCATGAGGATCCAAAGCGGGATCAGCAAAAGGCCCAATCCCACCAGTGTCATCATGGTGCGCCGCCGGCCGATTCGCTCGGAGAAGTGCCCGCCGCTCAGCGCCCCCGACAGATTGCCCAGGGTGGCAACCATGGTGATCACGGCCACCGTATGCGGCAGGAAATGTCGTTGACGGGTGAGGTAGGTGGGGAACAGGTCCTGGGTTCCGTGCGACATGGAATTCATGAACATCATGAGCAGCACCATGTACAGAAACCGCTTCCAATTCTGGACGACCGCGCGGCCATAGGTCGCCCAATCGGTGCGGTTCTGGCGCCACGCCTCCGATTCTTTGACCTTGCTGCGTATGAATAGTGCGAGCATAGCGGGCAGGCCGCCGATAAAGAACATCGGACGCCAGCCCCAATGCGGAAAGACGGTGTAATACGCCAAAGCCGCCAGTAAGTAACCGAACGTGTAGCCTCCCTGCAAGAGGCCGGACAGGATGCCCCGCAGCCTGGGGGGCACCGATTCCAGGGTTAGCGAGGCGCCCACACCCCATTCCCCGCCCATGCCGATCCCATACAGCAAGCGCAGGAGAAAGAACATACGGTACGTGGGCGCCAGCCCCGACAGGAATGAGAGGAGAGAGTAGAAGATCACATTCAACATCAGGGGTATACGGCGTCCCAAACGATCGGCCATGACGCCAAAAATGATTGCGCCCACCGGCCGGGTCATCAGACTCGCCATCAGCGTGAGTGCAATGGCGGGAACCGAAACGTGGAACTCTTTGGCGACGGCGGGAACTACCATGACGAGAATGAAGAAATCGAATGCGTCCAGACTCCAGCCCAGGAACCCTGCTAGAACAGCATTCCTCTCGTCTGCCCGAGTCGGTTTCGCCAGTGCCGTGGAGGCCATAACTTCTCCTTCCTCGCTCTAGGTTGTCCCTACGGGAGAACCTGCCGGCGTGGACCGGCGCGGCATCAGACGCGATACGGTCCCGCATCGACGATAGCCTGAATCACCGTCAGTCTGCGGTTACTCCAAGCCGAAGCTATTGCCGCTTCCACCTCGGAAGCGGTTTCGCAGACCTTACCGTCCGCCCCAAATGCCTCCGCCACCTTGACGATGTCTGGATTCGCAAAGTCCACAGCGTTATGTGGCAACCCGCGACGTTCCTGCGACATGGCGATCAGCGAGAGGGCGTCGTCGCACAAGACAACCACGATCAGCGGCAACTTTAGACGGCGGGCGGTTTCCAGTTCCGCCATATACATGGCGAAGCCTCCATCACCCAGGAAGGCCACTACAGGTTTGTCCGGCCATGCCAGTTGGGCGGCCATCGCGGCGGGGAATCCGTATCCCATCGCGGACAAGCCGTTGGACATAAAGAAAGACTTGGGTGCGTAGGTTGTCCACAGTTGGCCGACGAGGAACTTGTGCGCGCCGACATCGCAGGTAGCCACCGTCTCCCTGGGCAGAATCTTCCTGGCCGCAGAGACTACCTGGTGGGACGCCATCCCCGTGCCGGCGCGGGTGATGAGCTCCAGCAAGTCCCGGCGCTGAGTACTGATCTCCTGCGCCGTCCACGCGCGACGAGATGGCAATTGCTCGGCGAGCGCAGAAAGCGCCGTGGCAGGATGACCGACCAGCTCGACTTCCGCTGGATAAAACTCGTCGTGGTTGGGCAACGCGTCAACGTGAACCACCGGGGCCTGAAAATTCCAAGGTTTATCGAACTCCACAACATCGAGACCGCAAGCAACAATCAGGTCCGCTTTGGCTGCAAATTCGAGGACAAGCTTGTCTCCCAGCATCTCAAAAACTCCGGCAAAAAGCGGATGGTCCTCCGGGATCACGCCCTTGGCCTTGGGCATCACGATGACCGGTGCGCCCAGCTTTTCCGCCAAGCCGACCAAGCTGTCACCCGCATTGGCGCGGAGAACACCCAGTCCTGCAAAAATGATCGGCCGCCCCGCGGCAGCCATCATTCTTGTGGCTTTGGACAACGATTCCTTGCAGGGCGCGCCCATACCGAGGAAGGTGCGAACCGGAGAAGTCGTTGGACATTTTCCACCAGCTTCCGCCTTGGCCAGATCACTGGAGAGAGTGAGATGGACGGCACCAGGCCGTTCACTGGTGGCGATCCGGATTGCCTTGTGCAGAGTCTCTGCCGCCGAGCCAGGATTAATCCACGCGCTCCATTTTGTGATCGGTTTGTAGAAAGCGACCGAGTCCAGGACTTGATGGGTAGCTGTATTGTAGCGGGATGATGCGATCTGTCCGGTAATCGCGATCAGGGGATCGCGGTCCATCCACGCATTGGTGACGCCGGTGGCCATGTTGGTCGCACCAGGGCCGATCGTCGCGACACAGACCCCTGGAATGCCCAGGATTTCGCCGGTCACGCCGGCAGCAAATGCGGCCGTGTTCTCGTGCTTGGTCAGCAGAAAAGGGATGTCCGCCTCTTTCAACGCATTCATGAGTTCGACCACCTCGCCGCCGGGAAGACCGAAAACGTAAGGCGTCCCCACTCGCCGCAGGACTTCGGCCATCGCTTGGACCACCGTGGTGGTTTTGGTTTTTGCTGCCGCGCTCATTCTGCATGCCTCCCAGCAGGGTTCCGCCTGAAAAAAGCGCGCCAGAAGCCAAGGCTCCAGCGCGCACATTTCCTCACCCGAAATTCGTCCTTTCAGCTCTGCTTCAGCGCCTGCAGAACGCGAGCCGGAGTCATGGGAAGCTGGAACAACCTGGCCCCGGTCGCGTCATAGACCGCGTTGGCGATGGCCGCGCCCAAGGTGATAATCGGTGGCTCAGCGATTCCATCCGGAGCCAACTCCAGGTTGTCAACAAGCACCACTTCCATCTTCGGCATGGTAGAGAAACGCGGAATTTCATAACTGTCGAAGTTCCGGGTAAATATCTCGCCATTGCTGAAACGTACCTCCTCGCTGAGCGAGTAGCCAACGCCCATGGTGATACAGCCGTCAACCTGCTGGCGCGTGCCTTCCGGGTCGACGATGACGCCTGCGTCCACGGCGGTGACGACACGTTCCACCTGCACCTTTCCTGTGCTCTTGTCGATAGCGGCCTGGACCGCAGTCGCGACATAGGTTTTGTAAAAGGTGCCACAGGCTACGCCCACGCCCTGGCCGCTCGGCGCCCGCGCCGGTTTCCAGCCAAACTGCTTGGTTGCCGCATCGAGCACGCGCCGCATGCGTTTGTCGGTCAGATGCTGCAGGCGGAACTCGACTGGGTCGACGCCAGCTTTGTTGGCCAGGATATCCATGTGCGATTCGCGAGCGAAGGTATTGGTAATCGCGCACGGCATGCGCCACGGCCCGACGAAGAACGGGTGCAGCCCGCCGCCGTTGTCCTGGTTCCGCCAGGCGGTCTGCGTGATCGGCACCGTCGTCGTCCTCTGGTTCGGGATGTCATAAAAGGTGACGGCGCCCCAGTCACCGGCGGCGTACACCGTGTAGTCCCACGAAACAATCTTTCCCTCGTTCATTCCAGAGCGGATCTTCACGACCGCGGCGGGACGGAACCTGGTGTAGAAGAAGTCCTCGTCACGACGCCAGACAAGCTGGACGGGTTTGCCGACCATCTTCGCCAGGCGGGCCGCTTCGATAGCGTTCTGAGCGTTGTTCTTCCCGCCGAAGGCGCCGCCCACGTACGGAACGATGACGCGCACGTTTTGTTTGGAGAATCCCAGAGCCTGCGCGACCCGGTCCCGCACGATGAATGGAATCTGGACGGCCGCCCATACGGTCGCCTTGCCGCCCTCGATCATCGCCAGGGCTGATTGAGTTTCAATGGGTGCGTGTGCGCCGTAGCTATGAAGATAGGTGAGCTCGAGCGGATTCGCGAGCTTCTCCGCGTCCGCCAGCGTTCCGCTCTCGGCCATCACTTTGGGTGGGTGCGCGTTCTTGAGTATGTGGTCGAAGATTGACTTATCGTCCAGACCGGTTTGGGGCCGATCGAACTCTGCTTTGATGAGCGCCAGTGCCTTATCTGCCATATCAGGCCGATCGTGGATTACGGCGATAAAGTCACCGTCCCTCACCACCCGGGCGCCAGACATTTTCTCCGCGGCGCTCGTGTCAACGTTCTTCAGCTTCGCGCCATGGGCCGGCGGTCTTAGAATCCGCGCATACACCATTCCAGGGACGGTGATGTCGCCGGTGTACCTGGCCTTGCCGGTCACCTTCTCGAGCGCGTCCTTGCGCTGCGGCGACTTTCCCATCACCTTGAACGCCGATACCGGTTTCAAAGGCACCTTGGTCAAGTGACGCTCGATGCGTTTGCCCTGGACCAGTTCCCCGTAGGTGATGCGCTTGCCCTGCGTCGGATCGGTGATGACGCCATCGCTTACCTGCAGCCGCTCGACGGGAGCATTGAACTTCTCCGCCGCCATTTGCAGGAGAACGGCCCTGGCCTCGGCCGTAGCTCCACGCAGGATCGGGCCAAGGACTCTCATGGACTGGGAACCGAATGTGCCTACGTCCCACGGGCACACGTCGGTATCGCCCATCACCATGTCGATCGAGTCGAAGGGGAAATCGAGCTCTTCGGCAACCAACTGCGCTGCGGCCGTCTGCAAACCTTGTCCGAGTTCGACCCTGCCGACCATGCAGGTGACACGGCCGTCGGGCCGGATTTGAAGGAAGGCGTTGAAGTCGGTTGGGGTTGAGGGCGGCGCCTCGGTGTAGGGTTGTGGAGGTTGTTGGAACGCGTCCAAGGGGCTGACGCAGAAAAACACGATGAGTCCCGAGCCTCCGAGTTTGAGGAAGTCGCGGCGGCTAAGGGCGCCGTCTTCGGTCGTAATCGCTTCATCTAGTTTCATGACGCCCTCGCTTTCCTGGCCCCGGAAGCTTCCTGAATGGCCTCGACGATACGATTCTGATGTGCCGCAGCGACACAAGTTGTCGTCCATATGGCGAATGATCTCTGCGCGCGTCGGCCGACGGTTCTTCAGAAGAAGCGCATAGGCCTGCATGATCATCCCGGGCGTGCAGTAGCCGCACTGGAGGGCGCTGTGCTTCACGAATGCCGCCTGGAGGGGATGGAGCTGCCCGTTCTTGCTCAGGCCCTCGATCGTGAGCAAGTGCTTGCCGGCGATGTCCTTGACCGGGAGCGTGCAGGAGCGGACCGCTTCCTTGTCTACGATGACGGTGCAGGCGCCGCACAAGCGCAGCGCCGCAGCCGAACTTGGCGCCGGTCAGGCCGAGGTCGGAGCGCAAAATCCACAGC
Source organism: uncultured Acidobacteriota bacterium (assembly GCA_963808725.1). GTDB lineage: Bacteria > Acidobacteriota > Terriglobia > Terriglobales > Acidobacteriaceae > JAHFUA01. Next base: position 934,973 of record CAWEGO010000002.1, read on the forward strand.
AGCATGCGCTCATCATCGACCGTCACCCGCGTCGGCTTGCCATTGAGGGTGAATGAGATCGCTCGTTCCATAGAAGGATCCTTTCACTGGGGGCGCAATCCGCGCCACACAATTGCCATCGGTTCGATATAGGGGCACGCGCACAATTCGAGCTAAGTGTCTGCCCGACAGCGCAGTTTGCCTCTGCCCAGCTTGGCTTGGCAGTGATCCCCCGCACATCCCTTCGTGACCAGGCCCAGCCTCGAAGGAAGGCCTGCCCAACACTGCCCGATCAGGTTTAGTGGGGCGGGTGGGTCAAGCCCGGCCAGTGGGCTTATGCGCACTCCTAGAGACGGATAACCGGGCACGTAGTTGGAAGAGGAGCCACACGCCCACATTTCAGCACTACGCCGCTGCGACCTTTGGCCGGGACGGGTGGCCCAGGCAAGCCACTACCTGAGCATTGGGTGCCCCAGACAAGCGCAGCTTGTCTGGGAATCGTTGTTGGAAATCCGTAATGCCCGCAGGCGCGTCCGGACTAGAATTGTATACAAGATCGTATCCGGATCGGATATCAGAAACACCTTCCCAGACGAGCAAAAGACCCGCTCGTCTGGGGCACCCTAGATTTGCCTGGGCCACCCGCCAAAGGCCAAGATTTCTCGCCTCTTTCCTTGCACCCAGCTCGACTACCGTGGAGAAGAGTCCGTTTTCCTCCAACACCTCGAGCCCGGTCGGATCGGCGGCGTTGACGGGGTTCTGTTTCACATAGATGTACGGGTTCCAGCTAAGACGACAGCACCTCTTGCCCTCAACCGGATCCCTGGTTATGAATCGCCCCACTGTTGGCCTGTACCACCGTGCTCGCATCTGGTACGAACTGACATTAGTGTCGAACTGTTCGCCGCTGTACAGGAAGCTGTTGGGCGTGGTGCCGGTGCTGGCGATCTGGTTGCCGAAGGCGTCGAACCGGTAGGTGTTGCCGACTGTGCCGGAGGTATTGGTCAGGAAGCGCACGTTCCCATGGCCATCGTAGCCGTAGAAGCTCGGCGTCCACGTGCCGCTGATCTGCTGGTTCTCGCTCACCCGCTGCCACCCATAGGCATACGTCCGCGTTACGGACCCGCTGACCAACTCATCCACCACTTGGGAGTAGCCCGTGGGATTCAGCGTGTCCACCAGGTATTTCGTCGTCACCCCGGCCGCCGTCTCAGAGACCCGGTTGCCGTCGCCGTCGTAGACAATGGTCACGGCTCCGCGCGTGAGCATCCGGTTCTCAAAGTCGTAGCTGTAGGAAATTCCGCCCGAGGAGATCGTGTTGCCGTTGGCGTCGTAGTTGTCGGTCGTCAACTGGTCGTGGCGTCATAAGAGAACGAACCCGGCGGGACGGCATTCAGGGTGGAGGTCATCTGCGTGCGGTTCCCGACAGGACCGCTAGTATCGTAGGAACTAAAGTTGGTGCCCTCGAACTCCCAAGCGGAGACGCGGCTCTGCCACTGCATACATCGTTCCCGGGTCTCGAAAACCGCGAGACCTGGGGCACCCGGCAGTGCAGACTGTCATCGTTAGCGCACCCTTCGAAAACCGCGAAGGGTGCGGCACCCACACCCAGGCAAAGGGTGCGCCACCCGTCCGCGGCAGTGTACCGGAAACCAGCATCCCGACCACGGGCCGATCTTCTCCCAGATTCAGTGGCCGGAGGTCGACGAATATCTTCCCACACAAGCAGAAAACGCTTGTGTGGGGCACCCACCGCACCCACCGTTACCTGGGCCACCCGCCAGTTCGAAAACCGCGAAGGGTGCGGCAGCCACACTGACGTGAACTCCGAAAAGGTACGCCACCCGCCCGCACAGACTTTTTGCGGAGCACACTCGTTCTATCATCCGGAATGTGAATCGGTCTCTTCCCCGCGTGTTTTCATTATCGGTTCCTTCAGGAAGAACACATGATCGTCAATGCCTTCGAGCAACACATTCAATTGTTGTCGTTCGACAATCACGTATTCGGCTTCAGGCACAAGTGCTCCAGCGAGGGCGCTCGTCGATTCGCCTCGGATAACTGGTGAACGCTCAACAAGCTCTAGCAACATGCGAACCTGCTTTTCCAGCAGCAGGAAACTACGTTGGCGGTTCGTCGGTAATATACGGTCTCGTCTCATAAGAGATGCACCACAGGCCGAGCAAGTTCAGTTCGGAAAAATCGCGCGGCACGTCAGTTCGCAGGCCGCGTGGCACAACACAAGGGCCATTTCAGACTCTATTTCCAGCGGAGGAAGCTTCGTGTATATTTCCTCGCAGTAGCCCCAGCACTCTCTCAGGCACGCCCTGTACGCCGCCTTTCGAGCCAGCGCGGCTTCCACATCCTCCTCAGTTATTTTGGCGAACTCCACAAGTGCTTGCAGCCCCCTCGGATCTACCTTGTTCACCGGATCATTGAGGGCATAAACGTACGTGTTCGACGGGGCAGGAGCGCAAGAGCCGCAGCATGTATTGAGCCCAGCACGGACAATGTATGGGGTTGAAGAAATCTCCTGACAGCACGAATGCTGCCGTTGCTCGAATGGATCCATGGTCAGAAATCGGCCTGTCGGCATCCTGTAGTACCGCGCTCTGAGATAAAGCAGATTGGTGCTGCCGTCGTACTGCTCCCCGCTGAACAGGTAGTTGTTCGGCGTCGTGCCGGTACTGGCGATCTGGTTGCCGAAGGCGTCGAACTGGTAAGTGTTGCCGACCGTGCCGGAGGTATTGGTCAGGAAGCGGACGTTGCCATGGCCGTCGTAGCCGTAGAAGCTCGGCGTCCACGTGCCGCTGATCTTCTGGTTCTCGCTCACCCGCTGCAAGCCGTAGGCATACGTCCGCGTTACGGACCCGCTGACCAACTCATCCACCACTTGGGAGTAGCCCGTGGGATTCAGCGTGTCCACCAAGTATTTCGTCGTCACCCCGGCCGCCGTCTCAGAGACCCGGTTGCCGTCGCCGTCGTAGACAATGGTCACGGCTCCGCGCGTGAGCATCCGGTTCTCAAAGTCGTAGCTGTAGGAAATTCCGCCCGAGGAGATCGTGTTGCCGTTGGCGTCGTAGGTATCGGTCGTCAACTGGTCGTTGGCGTCGTAGAAGAACGAGCCGGGCGGGACGGCGTTCAGGGTTGAGGTCATCTGCGTACGGTTGCCGACCGCGTCGTAGCTGTAGCCGACCGTGCCGTTGTTGCCTCCCGGATCGCTGGTGATCGCCTGCGAGGCGAGCCGGTAGTCGTTCTCGCAAAGCCGACCTTCCGGGCTAGATTCGAGTGTAAAGGAAGGCCGATTTAATGTCCCCAAATATTCTTTTTGCCAGCAGCATCGGTTCCCGTTGATCCCGCTTCCTTCGATTGCATTAGCTCGTCAAACCGCCGGTGGCTTGGGCGATTGCAACTAACCAAAATATGCGTCGTGTACCTCTTGGCGATCGACGAGCTCAGTTGAGCTACCTGCCGCCACCACACGACCTTTGGAAAGCACATATCCATAGTGCGAGATGGCGAGCGTCTGGTGCACGTTCTGTTCAACTAGAAATACGGTGATGCCACGCTCATTGATCTGGCGAATGATATTGAAGTTCTCCTTGACCAGGAGCGGCGAAAGACCCAGCGACGGCTCGTCGATCAAGAGCAGCTTCGGCGCCCGCATCAGCCCGCGCCCGATCGACACCATGGCCTGCTCGCCTCCGGACATGGTGCCCGCGAGTTGAAGACGCCGCTCGGCCAAGCGAGGGAACAGGCGATAGATCTCCGCCAGGCGCTGGTTCGTGACGGCATCGGAGGGCTCCTGGTACGCACCGAGACGTAAATTGTCCTCAACCGTGAGCTTGGGAAAGACTTTGCGACCCTCGGGGATGCAGGCGATGCCTGCAGCAATGACCTTATGGGTCGGCAAGGCAGTGATGTCGCGGCCGTCGAACACAATCCGACCGGTGCGCGGCGGCGTCAAGCCGAGGATGGAGCGGATCAGCGTAGTTTTGCCGGAGCCGTTGGATCCGAGGAGGCACGTGATGCGCCCGGGCTCGATCGTGAGCGATACGCCTTCCAGCACGTCGGCCTTGTCATAGGCGGCGGTGACGCCGGCGATCTCCAGGCGGGCACTCATCAGGCGACTCCGAGATAGGCTTCTTGCACCTGAGGGTCGGCGGCGATCTGCCGGTACGGCCCTTCCGCGATCTTGAGGCCGAAGTTGAGGACGACGCAGCGGTCGGTGATGCGCTCAATCACGCCCATCTCATGCTCGACGATGATGATGGTGAGATTCTGATTGCGTGCGCGGACCTGCAGGATTTCATCCATCAGGGTCGTGGTTTCGTCATGGGTCATCCCGGCCGAGGGCTCGTCGAGCAGCAACAGCTTGGGCTGGCTGATCAGAGCGCGGCAAATTTCGATGCGGCGGCGGTCGATCATGGTCATGCCAGCAACGGGCTCGAACATCCGCTCGGCAAGCTGTGGCTCGAACACCTCGACCAGCGCTCGGGCCGCCCGATAGCTTGCCTCGAACTCGCGCTTGAAGTCGCCGCGCCGCATGAGGTTGAACCAAAGCCCCTGATTCAGTCGCTTGTGGTTGCCAATCATGATGTTGTCGAACAGCGACAGCGGCAACGCCAGCCGCGAGCGCTGGAACGTGCGTGCTATGCCGGCATGGTAGATAGCCCGCGGCGACGCGCGCGTGATGTCCTTTCCTTCGAAGGTAAGAGTGCCCGCCTGGACGCGATAAATTCCGGTAGCGACGTTGAAGAAGGTCGTCTTGCCCGAACCGTTAGGTCCGATGAGGCCGAGGATTTCGTTCGGCGCGACCTCGAGATCTAACTGGCCCAACGCGACCACTCCGCCGAACTTCCGGGTGAGGCTGCGCGCTTCCAGCAAGGGCGTCATGGCCGCCCCCCGGGGAAATAGCTGCGCGCTGGGCGCGGCAGCAAACCTTGCGGTCGAAACAACAGAACGGCGATGACCATCACGGCATAGAGCAAGAAACGGTACTCCTGGATGGTCTGCAGCTTTTCCGGAACCACGACCACAATGACGGTGGCGACCACCAAGCCCCACGGATTACCGATGCCGCCGAGGAGAAGGATCGAAACCAGGATGAGCGAATCGGCGAAGGTATAGTTGTTGGGCGCGACGAATCCCCCGACCATCCCGAATAGTGCGCCGGCAACGCCGATGAGAAAATTGCCCAGCGTGAAGGCAGTAATCTTCCACCGCGCCACGTCGAGCCCAAAGCAACTGGCGGCCGTTTCGTCGAGCCGCAGTGCGTCGAGGTTGAGTCCGATCCAGGACCGCTCCAGCCGGCGCACCAGAATAAAGGCTCCGGCGAGCAGCGCCAGGCTGAGCACGAAGTAGCTCATGTAGAACGACAGCTCGGTGTTGCCGATGTTGATATTGTCGTTGAACGACCAGCCGCGAATCGTCATACCCTTGACCTGCAGCCCCTGCGGGCCACCGAGCACGTCATTGACCTCGAGGAAGGCCTTGAGCAGCAGAGCGAAAGCGATGGTGACCAAGGCGGCATAGTGGCCGCGCGTGCGCAGGACCGGCCACAGCAGCAGCGATCCGATCAGGGCGGCAATGAACCCGCCGATCAGCAGCACCAGCAGAGGCGGCACGGTGGTGTGGGCGTTGAGCACCGCCGAGGTATAGGCGCCAATGCCGAAGAACGAGGCGCCGGCAAAATTGAGCACGCCGGCATAACCGAATTGGATATTGAGCCCCAGCGTCGCGACCGTATAGAGCAGGACGGTGACGAGCAGCAGAAGGACAAAGTGATCGTCATGGAAGAAGAGCGCTATCGCCAAGCCCGCCAAGATCGCCAGCACACCGAGGACATTCTCGCGGTCGGCGAAGCTCCGGTCCACCGCAGCCAGCCATCCCGTCCAGTACGCCGCCAGCGCAACGATAACCGCGAGCCCCAGCAGACCAATGATGAGAAGCTGCTTTTCGACGGCCAGCCAGGGCGCTCAGATAGAGGGCGGCGAGCGCCAGGGCGATAACACCTGGCAGCAAAGAAGCCTGTGTTTTCTGTCCGGCTTCACTCACGCACTCAGACCCGCTCGCTGATCTTTTCCTGGATGAGCCCGGTTGGGCGCCACGCTATGAAGATGATGATGACGGCAAAGGCGAAAACGTCCTTGTAGGCGCTGGCGAAAGGCAGCGCGATCGTCCCGATCGTCTGCAAGGCCGCGAACAGGAAGCCCCCGAGGATTGCGCCATAGATGCTGCCCAGCCCGCCGATGATGGCGGCGGCAAAACCGATGATCCCGAGATACAGACCCATGCCGAAATTTATTTCGTTGTAATAGAGCCCGTCCATGATGCCGGCGAAGGCCGCAAGCGCCGAGCCGATGGCGAACGCGATGAGCACGATCGCCGTGAAATTGACGCCCATGGTGCGCGCCGTTTCTTCATCCTGCGCCACCGCGCGGATGGCAAGGCCGAGTTTGGTCCGGTTGAGCAGGAGCTCCAGCCCGATAATGACCGCGGCGCCGGCGGCAAGCATGATGGTGTTGTCGAGCCGCAGGTTGAAGTTTCCGAAGTTGACCGAGTTCGTCGGCAACAGCCCGGGAAACGGCTTGGGATTGGCGCCTTGTGGGTAAAAGAGCCGCACCGATTCCCGCAGAACCGTGCCCAGCATCAGGGTGATCAGCAGGGTGTTGAGCGCGGGCGCCGAACGCAAGGGCAGCACGAGATAGCGGGCAATCAGCATGCCCAGCGCCGCCACGGCGACCATCGCAACCACGGCCATGGCGAGCAGCAAGATCGAAGCGGAGCTCACGCCCGCCGCCCGCACCCCCAAGAAGGTCATCAGCGCGGTGAAGGCGCCGACGGTGAGGACGTCGCCGTGGGCAAACTGGATGATGTCGAGCACGCCGAAGAACAGGGTGAAGCCAACGGCAACCAGCGCATACATCATGCCGACCATCAGCCCGTTCATGATGTATTGCGCAAGCAGTCCTATATCCATGACCTAGGTCCCTACGTGTACGCCTGCAGGAAAAAAGACGGGGCAGACTGCGCCACCCGGGTCTTCCGCGGTGCTATTTCTCTCGGGGCAGCTTGCGCTTGCCGGAGGCGTATTCGCTGTCCTCCCACACCACCCATTTGCCGTCTTGAACCACATACTTCGTAATGACCGAAACGGTATTCTGACCGTGATCGTCAAAGGTGATTTTGCCGATGATGGAATCGCGGTTTTTCACATTGGCCAAATCCTCGATGACCTTCCTGCGATCCGGCCCCACCTTCTCGATCGAGTCGAGGATCAGGTCCATCGCGGCATAAGCGAAGGCGCCGTAGGCGTCTGGGGGATTGTCGTACTTCTGTGCGGTGTATTTTTCCATAAAGAACTTGCCACCCGGCAGCTTCTCGACCGGTGCGCCTTCGCGGAACGCGAGCGTGCCCTCCGCCAGAGGGCCGAGACCCTGGATGTAAGCATCGGACACGATGCCTGAGGTGCCGTCGAACACCGCCTTGATCCCGAGCTTGTCCATCTGCGCGCGGATGCGAACCCCGATCGGAGTGAGGCCGCCGAAGTAGATCACCTCGGGATTGAGCGCCTTAATCTGCGTGAGTTCGGCGGTGAAATCCTGCTGATCGGCGCCGACCCCGAAGGTGCCGACGATCTTGCCTCCCTGCTTCGCGAGCGCGGCCGTGAAGTACTCCTTGTGCCCCTTTCCGTAGTCGGTGGTGTCGTAAATCACAGCGAAGGTCTTGTATCCGAGTTTGGTCAGCAACTCCGCGTTGGTTTCATTCTGGTTGATCATCGTGCCGTTGACACGATGCACCTCAGGATATTTGTTGCGGTAGGTGATATCGGGCAGCACCGCGCCCCAGACCACCACCGGCAGCCCGAACTTGTGATAAACGTCGACCGTCGCGATTGCGGTCGAGGAGCAGTAGTGTGTTGCCGCCGCGATGATGTCCTTCTCCGCCGCCATCTTGGTCGCCACCTGCACCGCCACGTTCGGCTTGCACTCATCATCGAGCACCACCAGTTCGTATTCGTATTTCGCTTTCGCATCGGCGTTGCGCAGTCGTACGGCAAGATCGGCCGAATTGCGGCCGCCAAGTCCGTTGGCCGAGACGCCTCCGGTGAGCGGCCCAATAAAGCCGACCTTGACCTTCTCCTTCGCGTGTGCGGGCACAGCAGCCACGAGCCATACGGCCGCAAGAATGGCCGTTGCAGTCTTCAATCCCCTGGACATTCATCCCTCCCTTGCGCCAGTACACCGCGGCGGCTTGCACGCGCAGTGCTTCAATTGGGATTCCGTTTGACTTTGAAAGTGGCGGCGATTGTACACCGGTTTATCCTCCAGACGGACGTTTTGAACTGAGTCCTGTCTGAGTTAGGGCAAACTGGTTCAGCTACGCGGACAGCATTGCCAAGGTCTCCGCGAGGATCAGCGCCCCTCGAGCGATATCTTCGATGGATGCGTATTCGTCCGGACGGTGGCTATACCCGTTGCGGCATGGAATGAACAGCATGGCAGCCGGCGCGATCCGCGCCATGAAGAGGGTATCGTGGTAGGCACGGCTGATCAGGGGCAAGAATTTCTGCCCATGTTTCCGGCACGATGCTGAAAGAGCATCCATCACGCCGGGCGCGCACTCGCCGGGCGCATCAGCGTTCAGCAGCTCGATCCGTATCGACACACTCCGCCGCTCGGAGATCTGCTTCGCCGCAGTTTCCACGGCGCACATCACGCCGTCCCGCCGCGCGAGATCCGTATCGCGCACATCAACGCTGATCCGCACCTGACTCGGAATACTGTTGATCGCACCGGGAAAGACTTCGCACATGCCGACGGTTGCCACCGTATCGACCGAACCGCCCGCCCGCGCCGCATTCTCAATCGCGAGAATAAGCTCCGATGCCGCGCAAAGGGCGTCGCGGCGAGCTGGCATGAGCACCGCGCCCGCGTGTCCACCCTCGCCCTCGATCGAAATGCGCGCACTCGCTGGCGCCGCGATTTTGGTGACGATGCCGAGCGGCACCTGCTCACGTTCGAGAACAGGCCCCTGCTCGATGTGCATTTCTATGAATGCCTTGTAATATCCGCTGGGCAGTTGGACTTCTTCCAGTTTCCCGCTCAGTCCTGCCTTGCGGCGCACTTCATCGAGCGATTCCGCATTGGTGTCGATCAGCTTTCTGGCCGCGTCTCCAGAAAGAGTGCCGGAGAGCAGCCGGCTGCCAAGACACCCGATTCCAAACCGCGTCGGCTCCTCCGACGTAAACAGCAGCAGTTCGATGGAATTTTTCGGGTGGAATCCAGCGCGCTGCAACGCGCGTATAGCCTCAAGTCCTCCCAGAACTCCCACCACGCCATCGTACTTCCCCGCATTGGGGATCGCGTCCAGGTGCGAACCTGTGCCGACCGCCGGTGCTGCAGGATCGGACCCTTGCCAACGCGCGAAGGTATTTCCCACTGCATCCTGGCGCACCGCGAGGTCTGCAGCTCTGCAATGATCTATTAGCCAGGCTCGAGCCCTCATATCCGCCGGCGTGAAAACGATTCGCGTCACTACGGGTGGTCCCGCCTCCGAAATCAACGCTAGCGCTTCAATTTCGGACAGCAGGCGAGCGGAATCGATTTCCAGGTTCATGGTCTTCTATTGCCTTTCAGTATTTGAGTGATCACACCATAGCGCCTTGCTTGCTAGGTTCCTACCGCGGGAGGTTGGACTCGCAGCAAGCGTCCGTGTTTGAGGATGAAGCGATCGTCGCGCCAAACTACGGTGCGGCCTGCGTACGACGCCGCCCACACCAGGAAAGCTTGCACATCGCGGAGGGGAAGCAGCCAGAGCCGGCGCAGCGTGCCGGGGTCGTGGCAGACGCCAAGCCCCGTCACCAGCAGGGCCGCGATCCTGGCAGCATAGGCGCCCGCAAACAGCGCCCAGGCCCAGGTGGCGCCCGCAGCCGCGATCACCGCCACGGCGGCCCACTGCACTCCGAAGGTCAGCACCAGCCCGGCGTTGCCGCGCGGGCTGGCGTCGCGCACGGTGCGCGACCAGCGCAGTTGGTGGTTCCAGAAACCGCTCAGCGAATAGTCGGCCAGGTGGGTCTCGACCACCACATCGGAAAGAACGATGCTGTATCTGGCCTGGGCAATCAGTGTGCCGAGCTGGTGGTCGTCGGCCAGATACTCGGCGAGCGTCTCGAACCCGCCGATGCGCTCCAGCACACGCCGCGGGAATGCCAGCGTCGATCCAAACCCGTAATGGAAGGCACGCCGGTTTGCGTAGGAGACGAGAACCGCGGTGGCGAAGTCGCTGATGCTTAGCGCTTCCAGCTTCGAACCCAAGGTCTGTCCCGCGACGGCGCGGTAGAGAGCGGTCACCAATCCGACCTGCGAATCTGCCAGCGGCGCCATAATTCGTCGCAGATAGTCGGGAGGAACGCGGATATCTCCGTCGTTAACCAGCAGGTAATCGTGCCGCGCTGCAGGGAGCATCTGAATAAGGTTGCTGACCTTGCGGTTGGCGCCGAGATCCCGCGGGCAGACGACCACTTCGATGCGCCGGTCCGGAAACTCCTTCCTCAACCGCTCAATCGCAGCAACGGCGGGATCGCCTGGATCGTGGACACCGAAGATGATCTCGTACTCGGGATAGTCCAGCAGGCAATGGCTGCGGAAGCATTCGTAGGCGTGCGGGTCGGCGCCGCGTACGGGCTTCAGGATTGAAACCGACCTTGCTTCGTCGGGGTGGGCGGGCGGGGGCGGCAGCCGCAGAAAACGCCATGCGCAGATGATGGAAACCAGGTAGAACGCCGTGCCGCACACCGCCCCGGCTGCGGCCGCGATCTCGACGATGGTGCGGATCATGCTCGGGTGTTTATAGCCCTTCCGGCGGCAAGCGGTCTACTGGTGCGCGACATCCACTATAATGAGCTGGTTGACAGCCGGACCGGACGGTCGCTCCTGCCCTGCGAACGCTGGATTCGTCCAGGCCGCGCGGGATCAGGGGAGGAAAGTCCGAACTCCATAGAGCAGTGTGCCGGATAACGTCCGGGCGGGTGGGTTCAAGCCCATTCCGACGGAAAGTGCCACAGAAAACATACCGCCCAGGCGCGCGGGAAACCGCTGCGCCGGGTAAGGGTGAAAAGGTGCGGTAAGAGCGCACCGCCGCTCCAGTAATGGAGCGGGCAGGGCAAACCCCACACGGAGCAAGACCAAATAGGGAGGGAGCGGCGGCGGGGTCCCCCAGAGCGGGTCTTTAGCCCGCGATGGGGTTGCAGCTTCGGCGTCCGCGCGCTGACTCGGCGCGTTTCACCTCCGGGTAGGTCGCTAGAGCCGCGCAGTGATGCGCGGCCCAGAGGAATGACCGTCCTGCCCGCCGCAAGGCGTGCAGACAGAATTCGGCTTACAGGTTCGGCTGTCACTTCAATCCAGCTACCGTCCGGCGGCTGCCGCTTTCCTCTTCGGGCGGAGAATGAATTCCAGTTTCAAGCCGAGTGCATCTGCATAGCGCATCAGGGTGCTGATGTTGGCATGTTCCGGCTGCCTTTCGGTGCGGCTCAGTTGAGGGGCGCTTGTCCCCATGCGTTCTGCCACATGCTCCTGGGTAAGCCCCCTCTTTTGCCGTTCCTGAGCCAGGGTGGCCCCGATTGCGAGGGCACTCCACTCCTCGTTAAACACTCTCTTGATACGTGGATTCTCTAGCTGCTTCCGCAGATAACGGTCCCAGTTGCTTCTCATCTTTCCCTCTTTTTGGCATGTAATCGGTTGATGTGGTCTGCCACCCTGGCCGCCGCGATTTTCTTGTCGGCCTCGGGAACAGCCGCTGTCGTCTTGATGAATCCGTGGAGCAGGATGCCGACCCGCCTTTCATCGAAAAAATAGAGCACTCGATAATTCTGGCCGTCTATTTGTGCTCTCAGTTCACGCAGCTTGCCCTCGATCTGTGAAGTGTGCGGAAAGTCAAGCATCGGGCCGTGTTCGGCCAGCAGTTGAATATTGGCCATCAGGCGGCCTCGTATGTCCTCCCGCAAACCGTCCAGCCATTGCTGCACTGGCAGCCGCCGCAGACCGTCCTGATAAAACTCCAGGTCCAACTGCGCCTCTGCTTCTTCGCAGCCACGTGGATAATATATCAATTTTGATAAGCCATTGCACGCCGGGGTTGTCCCAGCCGGGGTGAAGCAGACCGCCGGCCAGGGGTCATTGCCCTACGGGGCAATGAGCTTTTTCGCGATTTCCATACCCGGTCCCCCGATTGTGCTTTAGAATACATATACAGGGGAACGGATTTTTACGTTTTGCTCACCCGCTTTAATAGCATCTGGGCAAGCTTCCGCAAATTCCCCGCACAGGAAAATTCACACAACATGCTGATACCGATTCTTGTCGCACTTCTGGTGGCCTTTGCGTCCATGCAACTTTCCAGTCTTTGCACCACCATCTACTTGCACCGCACCATGGCGCACAAGGGCCTGAAGCTGCATCCGGCGATGGCCCTGCTCATGCGGATCCAGCTCTGGCTGTTCACCGGGATCTCCATGCGGGAGTGGGTGGCGGTGCACCGCAAGCACCACCACTTCACCGACGAAGAGGGCGACCCGCACAGCCCCTACCTGAAAGGTCTGCTGAAGGTGCTGCTACTGAACGCCCACTACTACGCGCGGGAAGCCAGCAAGCCTGAGGTGGTCGAGAAATACACGCAGGATATCCCGCGGACCCGCGCCGAGACCGTGTTATCGCATGGCTGGATCGGGCTGGGCATCATGCTGGCGGCGTTCATGTACGGTTTTCACCTGCTGGCGAGCGGCTGGGTGGGTCCGCTGCTGGGTGCGGCGACTTTCGTGGTGCAGGGCGGGGCTTACATCTTCAGCAACGCCGTGATCAACGGCATCTGCCATTGTCTGGGATACCGGAACTTCAACAACACCGCCACCAATCTGCGCAGCGTGGCCTGGCTGACCGGCGGGGAGGGCTTGCACAACAACCATCACCAGTATCCGGCCTCCTCCAAGTTCAGCATGCGGAAGTGGGAAATCGATCCGGCATGGCCGGTGATCCGGGTACTCGCCAGGCTGCACCTGGCGCAACCGCTGCCTTTGCCTCAACAAGGCTGACCCGACGGGCAAAAAAAACGGGCGCCCGCGATGCGAGCGCCCGTTTAATGCTGCCGGTCGAACTTACACAGGCTGTACGTTCTCCGCCTGCAGCCCTTTGGGTCCCTTAACGACGTTGAACTGCACGGTTTGGCCCTCCTGCAGGCTGCGGAATCCGCTGGCCTGGATCGCCGAGAAGTGCACGAAAACATCTTCGCCACTCTGGCGGCTGATAAAACCAAAACCCTTAGCGTCGTTGAACCACTTGACTGTTCCTTGTTCCATTGTGTTGTAACTTTCCTTTTTTTGATTTACGCCGGAGAGAAGTCGGAAGGTACTGCAGGCAGGTACGAGCTGGTAAGCTGAGAGCTGCTCACAACCGATTTCAAATCTAACGCACCGCAAGAGTATCACCCCGGGGGCTTTCCTGCCAGAGAAATCGGAGGACTGTGCTGACTCTTCCCGGCGAAAACCGCAACCGCCGGGGGATAACAGTGGTACGATGGATGTTCCTTCTGGCAGACGCTCGTTTCTCACCACTGCCTGCTCGTTGAATCGTCCGCCTCTCAGAAGACTGGGAGGTGAGGTGTGCCGGACAATTCCGTAGCACCCTTTGTAAATCTGGATAAGAAAAAGGTCCTTCTGGCCGACAGTCTTACCAAGGCGCGCAACGTCCGCGCCACGCTGATGCGGTCACGCCTGGTGGATGTAGATGTTGCCACCAACATGTTCGAGGCACTAGAGCTCTGGCGGACCAACATCTACAACCTGGTGCTGGTGGCGCCGCGAGAGGACCCTGGCGCCGCCCTGGAGTTCTGGCAGGAGATCAAGCGGGACAAGCCGCGCCAGCGAGTGGCGTTCCTGGTAGGTTCCCCGGCCTACGTGTCGCTCACCTGGGCGGCTGAGAGCACGTCCGTTGTAGCCAGTGCTCAACGACCGATGACGACGCCGGCCTCGACCGCTACCGGTGACGGCCGATAGGGGCGTGAAGGGCGGGGTTGCAGCCGAGCCAGCTCCGCTGCCGGCCCTTCGACCACCGGACGCGACGCCCGGTACTCAAGGGTGCGTTCGGTCATGGTATGCGGGCCAACCATGCGCACATCAGCCACGCCTTTGCTGCTGGTGGTCAGCCAGATTCCTCCCAGGTCGCCATACGTCGTGAACAGCTTGAGGTCCTTGATCCACCACGACGGGCTCTTCGCCAACCCACCTTCGAAGCGGTGAATCAGGTAGGTATCGCGGTCCACCCAAATCCGGCCGCGCAGCAGTTCACCATCGTCACGCTTGGGAACGAGTTGCAGGATATAGCAGGGGCGGCGGTCAGCCTCGCCGGTGCCGTCATAGCGGAAATCGTAGTGCTCGCGGGCTATGGCGATTTTGCCCTCCCTGGCATACTTGGCCTCGCGCTCCAGGACACTCTTGACCACTTTCTCCGCCCGCGCGCTGCCGCTCGTCGTCTTGATCTCCCAGGTCTTGGTGATGGGCGGTTGAAAGCGCACTTCAGCAGTGACCGTGCCCATAGGCTCTCTTTCGTCCCCGCTGAACAACTCGTACTGGCGGGTGACGCTGAAAGCAACCATATGCTCGTGGTTGGTGCGTTGTGCCGCTTCCAATCCCGTGACCAGCGCCTGCATGTCGGGAATCTGGCCCTCGGGCGCGGTGGTTGCCACCGGGGCCGAATCGGGAGCGCCCGGTGAGCCTGCTTTCTGATTGCTGGGGGGCTGCGCGCCGGCCGCCAGGGCGGCGAAAAGGAAAAATGTCACTAGCGGCGGTGAAAATTGCACCCTCACTGCAGGCTCCCTCTAGGGAAACAAACGATCCACTCTCGATTAGAAGCAATCGACACACCATGCGGAAAGGTCACGTCACGTAGTGCGAGGGAATAAATCACGTAGGGCAAGAAGCAAATAAAGGTCGCGAAACCGGCTTTCCCCGGGCAACTCAGAAGCTGGAAAGGGCAACCCACCAGTTTACGGACTGGTCTTCGCCAGCCGCCGGCCGGCGGCCACGCTGCCCTGTTGCGCCACCTCTTCGTACACTTGCAGGATTCTCTCCACCGAGGGCTCCCACGCGAAAGCCAGCGACTGCTCGTATCCCGCGCGCTTCAAGCGCTCGCGCAAGGGTTGGTCGAGCAGCACGCGATGCAGCGCACGCATGATGTCGAAGACGTTCTCCGGGTTCACCAGCACGGCGGCGCTGCCCACGACTTCCGGCAGCGACGAGGCATTCGAAGTCACCACGGGAGTGCCGTGCGCCATGGCTTCCAGCGGCGGCAGACCGAACCCCTCGTAGAGCGAAGGGAAGACGAACACCTTTGCCGTGTCGTAGAAGATGCGCAGCACGTCGATGGGCACAAATCCGAGAAAGCGCACGTAATTAGTCACGCCGCTGCGCACTACGGTGCGGCGCAAGTCGGGATGCTTGGAAAGCTCGTCGCCGATGATGATCAGCTTCAAGTCGGGGAAACGACCCTCCTTCTCCAGTTCGGTCCGGAGCGCGGAGAAGGCCTCGATGATGCGGATCACATTCTTGTGCGGCCGGATGTTTCCGGCGTAGAGCAGGAAGGGATAGTTCACCTGGTAGCGCCCGGCGATCAACTCGCGGTCGGCGTCGCTGGCGTGGCCGCGCCGGAAGCGCTCGTCGATGGCGTTGTAGATGACTTCCACGTTGCCGAGCGGGATGTGAAACAGCCGCCCAATGTCGTTACGGGTGGAGTTCGACACCGCGAAAATGCGCTCGGCCCGGCGCAGCACCCGGCGCGTGAAATAGAACCGCAGGGAGCGCCGGGTGGCGGACTCGCCTTGCGGCGGATAGAAGTGGTCGAGCAGGTCGTGTACGGTCACCACGTAGCGGCAGGGGATGAATTGTGGCGAGGAAAACAGGTGTGGGACGTGCAACACGTCGCAATGGAATTTGCGCAGGATACCCTGGAACTCGAAGTAGTTGCGCGCCGAGGTGTCCGGCAACGAGTAGGGCGCATTGAGGAAGTTGGGGGGCAGTTCCTCGATTTCGCGCAGGGGCTCGGCAGGCCCGATCAGCAGGTACTCGTTGTGCTGGTCGATGCGCCCGAGCGTCCGGACGACGTTGCGGATGTAGGTGCCCACCCCGAAATCACGGATCCGCCGGGTATCGATGGCGACTCGCACGGCGCAAGTGTATAGCGAGGCGAGGCCGCGGCCAACATGTGCCGAGGGCCCAGCGCCATGCAGGATTGCCCGATTCCAAATACAATGGCTGCTCAGTCCCAGAATGGAGCGCATTCATGACCACACCCAGCCGCACCAGTGAGATTCGCCGCCGCCGCGCCCGCAAGGAAAAGATCGCCTTGCTGCGAAAGCGTTATGCGGCCGCCAGTTCCGAGGGCGACCGTACGCGCATCGTGGAGAAGCTCCACCGCCTGTCCCCCACGTTCTCGATGGAAGAATTCCTGAAGCCGATCGAAGCGCAGAAGGCGTCATAGCCTGTGCCCTTTGACCTGTCACCCCGAGCGAGCGCGTTAGCGCGAGTCGAAGGGGCGGGCGCTCGCTCGGGGTGACAACTATTGCGCTACGCTCTCACCTCTGCCTGCGCCCGCGCACGCCTTTCGGGATAAAGCGGAAAAGCTTCGGCCAGGTCCAGCACCTGCTTCCGCACGCGTGTCAGCACGGCGGTATCGGTGCGGCTGTGCAGCACCTCCGATATCCACAACGCGATCTGCCGCATCTCGCGTTCCTTCATGCCGCGCGTGGTCAGTGCCGGTGAGCCGATGCGGATGCCGCTCGGCTTCATGGGCGGATTGGTGTCGAAGGGGATGGCATTCTTGTTGACCGTGATCCCGGCCTCGCCCAGCGCCTTCTCCGCCTCGCTGCCCAGCATGCCCTTGGCAAAGACGTCCACCAGCATGAGGTGCGTGTCGGTGCCGCCGGAGATGATGCGGAAGCCCTCGGACGCCAGCGTCTCGGCCAGTACCTTGGCATTGGCCACCACCTGGCGCGCGTAGTCGCGGAACTCGGGCTGCATGGCCTCGCGGAAACAAACGGCCTTGGCGGCGATCATGTGCACCAGCGGCCCGCCCTGCATGCCGGGGAAGACGGTCTTGTCCACCGCCTGGGCGTAGTCGGACTTGCACAGGATCATCGCCGAGCGCGGACCGCGCAGCGTCTTGTGGGTGGTCGAGGTGACGATCTGCGCGTGCGGCACCGGCGAAGGGTGCGCGCCGCCAGCGACCAGGCCGGCAAAGTGTGCCATGTCCACCAGGTAGATGGCGCCAACCTTGTCGGCGATCTGCCGCATGCGGACGAAGTCGATGATGCGAGGATAGGCGCTGCCGCCGCCTATAATCAGCTTCGGCCGCTCCTTTTCCGCCAGCTTCTCCAGCTCGTCATAGTCGATGGTCTCGGTCTCGTGCGTGACCCCGTAAGGAACAATGCGGTAGGTCTTGCCGGAGAAATTCAGAGGATGTCCGTGGGTGAGGTGGCCGCCGTGCGCCAGGTTCAGACCGAGAACGGTGTCGCCCGGCTGGATCACGGCTGCGTAGGCCGCCATGTTGGCCTGCGTCCCGGCATGCGGCTGCACGTTGGCATGCTCGGCGCCGAAGAGCTGCTTGGCGCGGTCGCGCGCCAGGTTCTCCACCACGTCGGCGAACTCGCAACCGCCGTAGTAGCGCTTGCCGGGATAGCCCTCGGCGTACTTGTTGGTAAACACCGAGCCCATGGCTTCCAGCACCGCCTCGCTGACGAAATTCTCCGAGGCAATCAGCTCCAGCCCTTCGTGCTGGCGTCGGACTTCGTTATCAATAGCGGCGGCCGTCTCCGGGTCGGCTTCCGCGAGAGGGCGGGACATCCAATCGCTGTTCTTGGTCATGACCTGTGATCAGGCATGATGCGCCTGCTCCTGATGTTCAATGTCCATGATCTTCTGCACGCGGCGCTCGTGGCGGCCGCCGGCAAATGGCGTGCGCACGAACGTCTCCACGGCCTGGATGGCCGTCCATTCATCGAGCACGCGTGCCCCGACGGTCACCACGTTGGCGTTGTTGTGTTCGCGTGCCATCTGCGCCTCGTACATGTTGGTGACGTGGGCCGCGCGCACCCCCGGTACTTTATTGGCAGCAATAGACATCCCGATGCCACTGCCGCAGACCAGCACGCCGAGATCGGCACCTTTCCGGGCAACCTCTTCGCCCACCAGCCGGGCGAAGTCAGGATAGTCCACCGGCTCGGTGGAATTTGTGCCTTTGTCGTGGACGTCGTTGCCTTCCTGCGCCAGCCGCTGCTTGATCTTTTCCTTCAGTTCGTAGCCGGCGTGATCGGCGCCGATGGCGATCTTCATGGCGTTTCATTTTACGCCCCACGCCCAGGGGGGCATCGGGCTTTGTACAAAAAAACCTCACCACGCCCGTATGGCGGGTACCGGGGGATGACCCGTCGGTACTTGTATGCCCATAACTTTCCCGCCGATAATCGGCCTTGATATTCCCCAGGAGTACGCATGGCGACCGGCCCAGCAACCGCGTTCACGCACATCCTGTTCGACACCTCTACCTACATCGCGCACATCACCCTCAATAACCCTCCCTATAACGTGCTGACCGTGCCGCTGATGCGGGAGACGGCGGAAGCAATCGAGAGCCTGAACGGCCGCGGCGACATCAAAGCCATCCTGCTGGATTCCTCGCAGCGGACCTTCTCCGCCGGCATCGGCGTGGAAGACTCCAAGGCTGAGCGTGTGTTCTCGACGCTGGAGGCTTTCAACCGCGTGTTCGAAGCCATCCGCGAGATCTCCAAGCCACTGATTGTGGTGGTGAATGGTCCGGCAATCGGCGCCGGGTCCGAATTGGCAGCCTTCGGCGATCTGGTCATCGCCACGCCCAAGGCAAAGTTCGCTCAGCCGGAGGTGAAGCTGGGAGTCTTCCCGCCGTTCGCCGCCGTCATGCTGCCGCAGTTGATCGGTCCGAAGAAGACCTACGAACTGATTCTGACCGGGGAGGCGCTTTCCGCCGAAGAGGCTCTGGCGCTCGGCTTCGTCAACCGGGTGGTGCCCGAGGATAAGCTCAAGGAGACGGTCGATGAGGTGATCAGCAAGATCGGCGAATTCAGCGCCCCCGTGCTGGAAATGACCAAGCGCGTGATCTCCGGCTCCCTCGGATTGCCGCTCGACAAGGCTATGCGCCAATCCCACAGCATTTATCTGAACCAGTTAATGGACCTCGAGGACGTGCAGGAAGGCCTGCGCGCGGTGCTGGAGAAACGCAAGCCTGTCTGGAAGAATAAATAACCCCGTGGGACCCAAGCACGTGATTCTTGATGTAGCTACAATGTAGGTATAATTGTAGGTACATGGCATGCGGTTCCAATGGGACCCGAAGAAGAACCGGGAGAACATTCAGAAGCACGGCTTGGACTTCGTCGATGCTCCCCAAGTCTTCGAGGGCCCACTGCTGGCTCGCCCGGATACGCGCGAGGATTACGGCGAGGAGCGGTGGCAAGGAGTTGGGAACATCCGTGGCCGGGTTGTAGCCGTCGTCTTCGCGACCATCGGTGCTGAGACCATACGCATCATTTCCCTAAGGAAAGCCAACAGCTATGAGCGCGCGCAATACGAAAAGGCGATCGCGGACGAACTGGGAACGAGTTGACCGCATCACCAATCGGCAGATCGACTATTCGGATATCCCGCCGTTGGATGCTGCCTTCTTCCGTGAGGCTATCCTTTGGCCAGGCCCAAAAAAGCAGGTCACACTGCGCCTCGACCCGGATGTGCTCACTTACTTCCGGAAACAAGGTAAGGGCTACCAGAGCACCATCAACGCCGTTCTGCGACGTTATGTTGAGGAAAGAAAGCGCCGCGCCGTTTAGCTATCTCTCGAATCCTCCCTGCAGGAATCTTGCGATGTGCCACGCATCCAGGAACTTGAACGGCGTCTCGCCGCTGGTGTAGTGGCCGCAGGGCAGAACAGCCACCTTGTGGTCGAGGGCGCGCTGTCGGAAAGCAGCGACGATCTCGCGGGAGAGTTCGGGCGGGAAGGTCAGGTCGTAGGTGGCATACAAGAGCAGCGACTTCTTGGGATGCGCCGCGAATTTGTCGAAATAGGATGCCGGGCTGATCGCCAGCCAAGCCTTACGCAGGCGTTCGAGATCGATGTCGCGCTCGATGCCGGCACGAATGTGGCGCGTCGACTGCCCCGTCCAGACCACGTCGGCAAAGTAGGTGGAGGCGTGGTTGAAGACGTTCACCTTCAGCCGCGGGTCGTGCGCGCTGGCGATGAACGCGTAGCAGGAACCCAGACTGGTGCCGACGATCCCCAACTGTCGGTATCCGCGCGCTTCGAGCCAATCGAGGCAGGAGCGCGCATCTGCAATCGCCTGGCGGCAGGCGTCGATGGTACGCAGGACATTGGAAGAGACGGCGTAGTCGGCGCGCTCGATCTCCGCCGGCTTCCGCGCGTCGTGGTAGGGCAGGCTCAGGCGCAGCGCGGAGATCCCCAGCCAGTTGAAAATTCGGCAGAGTCCGATGTGGCTTTCGGCATCGGCATTCCATTGTGGCAGGACGACGATCGCCCGGCTGCCGCGCGCCGCGGGGTCCCCGTCACGCCCGCTTTTGGCGTGATGGGGTGTAGGAAACCACCGCGCCATCACTTGATTGTTCTCCGCGTATGGGGTCTCGACCGGAGAGGTGAACCGCAGGCAGTTCCCTTCCAGGCGAAAGTCGCGCGGCGTGTCGTACGCGAAGAAACGGTCGCTTTCAGAGACGATGCGGCGGTTCAGACCGTGAACGAAGCTCTCCGCGTCCGCGCCGGCGAGGCCTCGCCATTCGCCATCCACCAGCGGCCAGCCCTCGATCCACTCCAGCCCCCACTCGAATGGACGCACGACACGATTGGTGTCCCGCTCAGTGAGGCGGGTTTCCCAGTCGTACATCCATTGGCGGTAGAGTCGGCGCATGGACTAATTACAACCACAGAGGACACAGAGGACGCGGAGGTGCTACTTGCGTGATTTCCTCTGCGTCCTCGGCGCCCTCTGCGGTTTTCATTCTATGTGGTCTTAGCCGACGTAGTTGCGCGGGACGCGCTTCGAGATGTTGCAGAGGATCTCGTACGGAATGGTGCCGGCGAGGCGCGCGTGATCAGCGGCGGTGACGGAGCAGTGCTCGCTCTGGCCGAGGATGATGACCTCCGTCCCGATCTCGGCGCCCGGGATTCCGGTGACATCGACCAACGTGATGTCCATGGAGACGTTACCCACGATAGGCGCGTATTGATCGTGCACGATCACGCGTCCGCGTGAAGAAAGATGACGGCTAAGGCCGTCAGCATATCCTAGCGGCAAAGCGGCGATGCGGGCTGGGGCCGATGCAACGTAGGCGCCGCTGTAGCCGATCGCCTGACCGGCGCCGATGTCGCGAAGAGAGAAGATTCGCGTCTTCCATGAAAGCACCGGACGAACTGGCAGATCGAGGGACTTGCCCTCCATCACCGACGGCAGTTGGTAGCCGTAAAGCGCGATTCCGGGGCGGACAAAATTCATCCACGCCTTGGGCCGGGTCGCGATGGCGGACGTGTTGGCGATGTGCAGATACGCAGGCGTCAGGCCATTCTGCTGCGCCAGCGCGACCGCTCGCTCGAAGCGGGCCATCTGCTCGTCCACCTGCGGCGAATCGACCACCTCGGCCGAAGCCAAGTGGCTGAACAGGCCTTCAACCTTAACGTGCTGGGCGGCACACAGCAGAGCCAGCACCTGCGGCAATTCGTCGAAGCTGGCGCCCAGGCGCGCCATACCGGTATCGACCTTCAGGTGCACGCGCACCGCGTCTTTGCGCAGACGCTCGGCGGCCCGCTCCAGGCGCTCGATGTGCTCCCGCTGCCAAACCGCGGGAGTCAGTTCGTTCGCGATCACCAGCTCTTCATCGCCGCGCCAGAAACCGGTCATCAGCAGGACGCGTCCGGCAATACCGCCGTCGCGCAGCGCCAGGCCCTCATCCGTGGAAGTGACGCCAAACCACTTTGCGCCTTCCCGCTCCAGGGCGCGCGCGCACTCCACCGCGCCGTGACCATAGGCATGCGCCTTGACTACCGCACACACGGTGGCATTCGGAGCAACGTGGTCGCGGACAACGCGGAAGTTCTGGCGCAGAGTGGGCAGCGAGACCTCGGCCCAGGTGGGACGCAGGTTGGCGCGCTCGACCGTGACAGCGGAAACGGACATCGTGAGCGATTATAGAGATAATTCACCGCGGAGACGCCGAGTGCGCGGAGGTTTTCCGTTTTCCCCAAGAATGTCATTCTTCCGTTGAGCGAAGCGATACGGGAGAATCTGACGAGAATGCTGGCCACAACCGCTTCAAGTAGCGCAGGCAGTTCTGTAAGATCCTCCGACTCGGCGGGTCCCTCGCTACGCTCCGGATTTCGGCAGCGGGCTCGGACGCCCGCCAAACGCCTCACCCTCGCGAAGGATGACATCCTCGGAAGTACCAGCGTCCTAGGACAAAATCACATCACCGACAACTGCAACACGTCGTCCGGATGTTCGGCGCGCAGCATGTACCGATAAGCGTGCAGCAGCGGCGGAAAATAGATCAAGCCTTGCCGCGGATCGTTGCGGAAGCGCCACAACACGCGCGGAGGCACGGGCTCGTCCCAACTGGGATGGCGATAGCGCTCCACCAGCAGGCGGCGGAGCTGGTCGGGATCGCCGGGCAGGTAACAGGGCGGCAGCACGCACCAGGAAATCTCCAGCAGCGCGCTGAAGATGCCGCGCTCGTGCAGGTCCAGGCCGGCCATCCATAGCGGCTGAAAGGGCATGAAGGGGAATACGCTCCTGGGATAATCACAAGCGATAGCTTGATACGCCGCGCGCATCTGCCACCTCCGTCCAGTTGCCAGTTGCCAGTTGTCAGTTGCCAGTTTGACAACTTCCTTAGAACTCGCTGCCGGGATCAGCGCCGGCATCGCGTTCGTCCGCCAGGGTGTCGAATCGGGTGAAGTTCTTGCGAAAAGCCAGGCGAATGGTTCCCGTGGGCCCGTTGCGTTGCTTGCCGATAATCAGCTCGGCGATCCCGTCGAGCCCCTGAGCTTTGGCTTCCTCGGGCTTCATGTAGTATTCCTCACGGAACAAAAAGGCTACGACGTTCTGCATCCTGCTCGATGGACCCGGATTCACGGAGATCGGAGAGCTGCGGACGGCGATCGTTCCCGCTGCGGCCCTCGGGTGCGCGGCTTAGCTGCGAAACCGCAATCACCGGGACGCGCAACTCCTTGGCCAGCGCTTTCAGCCCGCGGGAAATGGCGGAAACCTCTTGGGTGCGATTTTCGAAGCGCTTGGTTCCGACCGGGGTGCCAGAGATGAGCTGAAGATAATCTACGATTATGAGATTCCAGACGACCTTCAGAATGCTTTAGGCGGCGAGCTTTGGCTCGCATTTCATGCAGTTGAATCGCAGGACTGTCGTCCAGAAATATTGGCGCCTCAACTAGCCTGCCTAGCCCCCTCGCGAGCTTCGAGAGTTCATCCTTGCCGATAAATCCGGTTCTTAGTCTTTGGGAATCAACACTGGAATTGGATGCCAGCATCCTGAGCAGCAGGGACTCGGCGGACATTTCCAAGGAAAAAATTCCGACCAGCTTGTTGTGGTTAACAGCCGCGTTCTCCGCGATGTTAATGGCAAATGCGGTTTTCCCCATCGAAGGACGGGCGGCGATGATGACCAAGTCGCTGGGCTGAAGGCCGCTAGTCATTCGATCAAACGCCGGATAGCCCGTCGGTAGCCCCGTGACCTCCTGCCCTCGTTGGTAAAGCTCATCTATAGACCCGAAGGAGCTCTTCACGACCTGCGCTAGGGTCTTGAAGCCAGTAGTTACGCTCGATTCAGATAGCTGTAGGATGGCTGTTTCAATCTCGCCAATGATGTCTTCCACTGGGTCGGATTGTTCCCTTGCCCGAACTGTGGATGCATTTGCGATGTTGATGAGACGGCGAAGAAGAGATTTTTCCCTGACAATTCTTACGTAGTGCTCGATGCTGGAGCGGTGCGGAACACCGTCAGTTAGAGACGCAACATACCCGATGCCCCCGACGGACTCCAAGTGCTGCTGCGCGCGCAGTTCTTCTGAAACAGTGAGAATATCCGCAAGCTTCGAAGCCTCCATCAGGTCGCGGATGCGGCCGTAGATGCGACGATGTGATTCCAGGAAGAAATCGTCGGCCCCCAATACCTCGGAGGCTTCGTAGTAGTGTTGGTTGTCGAGGAGAATTGAGCCAAGGACAGTGCGCTCGGCGGCTTCACTAGCAGGTAGACCACGTTCGAGCAGCTGTTCGGTAGTAGCCAAGTTGTTGAGCCCCTGGTAGGATGATATTCCATTGGCGAACAAACAACGAAGCATATCTCAACGTATTGATTCTACGTGCGTTGAGTTCGCCGCCGAGCCGACGTTTAATGTGACGTATCGGGCGGTCCCGCGCAAGCGAAAGCGACTAGATCGTGTGGAGAAGGTGTGGAATTGAATTGATTTCTGTGGAGCCGTTAGGAAAAACTGACCCGTCCGTCAACGGCGCAAACAAAAACGAAGGGCGGCTTGCGCCAGCCACGCAAGCCGCCTCGTGAAGTGTGATGTGCTAAAGGTGCGCCACGAACCTTCCGGCTCTGGCGCTGCTCCTGCCTTCCCCTCCGTTCCTCCAACCAAGTCCGGTGAGTTCGCTCACTTTAAGTCGGACCGGCCGACACGGTGGCGTTCTTATGGCGGAGGCCCTGTCACAAATCCCTGGGAAGGGCTCCGGACACGGCGCGCACTTGCGTGCGGGTTCTCCTCCAGCAGACGCCCAAGGCAGCGTGCGCTTTGCACATCGCACTCTGTCGTTGCATGGGACTTTGCCCGAGGTGTCACTTTGGAACAAGCCGAAAGTAAATCCCACCTGTGAAGAAGCTGTGGAGTTTGTGCGTTTCTTGTGGAAAGGAAAGGAAAAGCGGGGACAAAACTCGGCAGTTGCACCAGGTTGAGTTCAGTCTCGCGTGTGGGAAGACACAGGAGACGCAGGAAGCCGCGCGTCTCCTACAACCGAAACAACCCTCAGTAGGGATGTCATTCTTTCGTCGAGCAAAGCGAGACGGGAGAATCTGACGACCAGGGGCGGCACAACCGGTATGGGTAGCGCCAGCCGCTGTTTCAGATCCTCCGCTCGCCTTCGGCTCGCGAAGGATGACACCTTCAACAACACAGAATTTCGGAACAAGCCAGAACAAACCGCCCAGACGCAGAGGACGCTAAGGAATTCCGTCTTCATCTCTATCCGCTTTGATCCGCGTGCAGCCGCGGCGAAAAATCTAACCCCTCACCCCCTCCATGAACGCCCGCAACTTGAGGCGCATAGCGGGCGTGAGCGAAGCGGGAGCCCGCTGCCGAAATCCTGAGCGAAGCGAAGGATCTAATCTCTAACCCCGTCCATGAACGCACGCAACTTGCGAGACCTTGAGGGATGGCGCAGCTTGCGCAGCGCCTTGGCCTCGATCTGGCGGATGCGCTCGCGGGTGACGGCGAAGGATTGCCCGACTTCCTCCAGCGTGTGCTCGCTGCCGTCTTCCAGGCCGAAGCGCATCTTGATGACCTTCTCCTCGCGCGCGGTGAGGGTGCGCAGCACCTGCGCCGTCTGCTCCTTCAGGTTCACGTTGATGACGGCCTCGGCGGGCGAAACCACGGCGCGGTCCTCGATGAAGTCGCCGAGGTGGGAATCTTCTTCTTCGCCGATGGGGGTCTCCAGCGAGATGGGCTCCTGCGCGATCTTGAGCACCTTGCGCACCTTGGCCACCGGGATGTCCATGCGCTTGGCGATTTCTTCCGAGGTGGGCTCGCGGCCCAGCTCCTGCA
This sequence comes from uncultured Acidobacteriota bacterium, assembly GCA_963808725.1. Lineage (GTDB taxonomy): Bacteria > Acidobacteriota > Terriglobia > Terriglobales > Acidobacteriaceae > JAHFUA01. The sequence goes on from CAWEGO010000002.1 coordinate 960,859, forward strand.
CCAGTTGGCGCGAGGTGCGGATGAGCTTGTTGATGGTCTCGATCATGTGCACCGGGATGCGGATGGTGCGGGCCTGGTCGGCGATGGCGCGGGTGATGGCCTGGCGGATCCACCAGGTGGCGTAGGTGGAGAACTTGTAGCCGCGGCGGTACTCGAACTTGTCCACCGCCTTCATCAGGCCGATGTTGCCTTCCTGGATGAGGTCGAGGAACTGCAGCCCGCGGTTGGTGTACTTCTTGGCGATGGAGACCACCAGGCGCAGGTTGGCTTCGATGAGCTCCTGCTTGGCCTGCTCGGCGTCCATGTCGCCCTGGATGATCTCGCGCTGGGTGCGGCGCAACTCCTGGTAGCTGACGCCCGCGTCCTGCTCCAGCGTCTCCAGATCGGCGCGGTGCTGGCGCTGGGCTTTGCGGTAGTCCTTCTTCTGGTCTTCGCTGCGGGTGGCCTCGATCTTCTTTTCGAGGTTCGAGGTCTGGCGGTCGAGCCCCCGCATCTGCTCGACCGTGCGGTTGACTTTGTCGATCAGCCGCTTGCGCTCGGGGTTGGTGAACCCCAGGTAACGGATCAGGCGCGAGAGCTCCACCTGCTCGCGGCCCAGGTGCCAGCGGGTACGGCGGTAGTCGCGGGGCCGCTTCTTCTCCGAGAGTTCCTTCAGCTTCTCGGCGAGCTGGACCGCCTTCTTGTAGTGCTTGCCCAGTTCCTGGATGCGCCCCGTCACCTCCTGCAGGCGGTTCTGCAGGACCTCGTCGGTGATCTCTTCTTCGTCGAAGATGACCACTTCTTTGATGGAACGGACGCCGCGTTCCAGGTCCTCGCCGATGCCGATGATCTCGCGGATGACGATGGGCGAGCGGGAAAGCGCCTTGAGCACACGAAGCTGGCCACGCTCGATGCGCTTGGCAATCTCCACTTCGCCCTCGCGGGTGAGCAGCGGAACCGTGCCCATCTCGCGCAGGTACATGCGGACCGGGTCGTTGGTTTTCTCCAGGGCGCCGGGCGTGAGGTCGAGTTCGACGTCCTCGCCCGCTTCGATCTCCTGCTCGAACTTCTTGGCCATCTCCGAGGACGGCAGCTTGGGCTGCCCCTCGAGCACATCAATTCCTTGCGTGCCGATGGTGGTGAGCAGGTCGTCGAGATCCTCGGGCGAGTGAACGTCGTGCGGAAGGAGGTCGTTCACCTCGCTGTAGGTGAGATACCCCTTCTCCTTGCCCGCATCGATCAGCTTTTTGATGTCGTCGTATTTATCTTCTAGAGCCAATGCAATCCCTCGTCAGCGGTGCGTGGAAGCGCACCTCTGCACCTTGTTTTGTGCGGCAGGAAGAAGTTGGCGGAAAGCATCAATAGTGAAACCCTTTAATGTTAGCACAATCAGCTTCTATTCTTAGGTAAGAAGTTGAAATGCTGCCGCCGGTTCCTCTGGGACAACCACTTAAAGATTAGATGATTCAATCACTTAGATGGTTTCAGTGTACTTTGGAAAAAATGCGCCGGCTAGTCCCTGAGTCCCTCAACTCCGCCAGGGCATGGTCGATCTCGAGCTTTTCCCGCACCAGTTCGGCCAAGGCGGTGGCGTCGCCGCGCCGCTCGGCGTCGAGAATCCGGACCTTTACCTGTTGCTGCTGGCGCTCGAGATGCCGGCGCTGAAGCGCGGCGAAAGCGCCTTCCAGCAACTCCAGCGTCAGGGGCTCGTCCTCGCGGAGCAGGATGGCTGCCAGCGTCCGCTGATCAGAGTCCGAGAGCGGCAGCGACATAGGGTCGGTCAGTTCGGGAGCGTCCAGGAGGGTCTGGAGCAAGGACTCGGTCGCGAGGCCGAGGTGCAACGGCTCCGTCCCGAGGGTGAACTGGGCCTGGCGGCGCAAGTCGGGCAGGTGATCTTCGCCGGAGCGGTCGGAGATCCCCGCTTCCCCGTTCATCTCCCCGCCCGAAGCCAGCGCCCGAATGACGATGCGCTCGGCGTCGGTGATCTGCGCCTCGGCCGCGGCCTTGACACTCGCGGAGCGAGTGGCAGCCGCATGCTTCAGCTCCTGGCGCAGCACCGCCGAATCGATGCCGAGCTTCTGGGCGATGTCGGCGGCCAGTTCGTCGCGAGCGATGCGGTGCGGCACCTGTTGGAGATATGGCAGAAGATAGTTGACGGCCCGCACTTTTCCTTCGGCGGAACGTACCGTGAATTGCGTCCGGGCGCGCTCGATCAGATAATCGAAATACCTCTGCGAGCCCCCCAGCGCCTTCTTGTATGCGTCGGCGCCTTTGCGGCGGATGAACAGGTCGGGATCGAAGCCAGAGTCGAGCGTGAGCACGCGGATCTCGAAGTCTTCAGCCACCAGCATCCCCAGCGAGCGCTCCGCGGCGGCGATGCCCGCCGTGTCAGGATCGAAGTTCACCACAATCTTCTTGGCGTAGCGTGCGAGCAGGCGGACTTGAGCTTCTGTGAATGCAGTCCCCGAGCTGGCGATCACGTTGCGGAAGCCGGACATGAAGACAGAGATGCAGTCCATCTGGCCTTCCACGAGAATCACGTAACCGAGGGCGCGGATGGCTTCGCGGGCGCGGTCGAGGTTATAGAGCACGCGCGACTTGGAATAGATGGCTGTCTCCGGCGAATTCAGATACTTCGGCCCGGCTTTGTCGTTGGTCTCCAACGTCCGTCCGGTGAACGCGATGACTTTACCGGATTCGTTGCTGATGGGAAACATCACCCGGTTGCGGAACTTGGAGTAGATGGTCGTCGATCTCGGGTCAGTGGTCAGTGGCCGGTGGTCGGTGGTCAGTGGTTGGCCGCCAGACTGACCACTGATCACTGACCACTGACCACCATCGTCCTGCTGTTTCCAAGAGAACAATCCGGAGGCCTTCAGCGTCTCTTCGTCAGCCGCGCCCTTAAGGCGGTCGCGCAAGATGAAGCCCGAATCCGGCGCGAAACCGATGCGGAAGGTCTTGATCGCTTCTTCCGTAAGTCCACGCCCCGCAAGATATTCGCGCGCACGAGCGCCTTCGGGACGCCGTAGCTGCTCCTCGAAGAACCCGCAGGCGCGCTCGTTCAGGTCCACGAGCACGCCGCGGAGCTTGGCCTCGAGCGCTTCGCCTTCGCTGGCGTACGTCTGCTTCGGCACTGGGATGCCGGCCTTCTGCGCCACTAGCCGCACGGCCTCGGGAAAGGTGATGTTCTCGATCTTCTGCACGAAGCCGAGCACATCGCCCGAGGCTCCGCATCCGAAGCAGTGGTAGAACTGTCGCGTGGCGTGCACCGAGAACGACGGCGTCTTCTCGCTGTGGAACGGGCAAAGGCCGGAGAAGTTCTGCGCGCCGGCTTTCTTCAGCTTGACGTAGTCGCCAATGATGCGAACGATGTCCGCCTGCTGTTTGACCGTGTACGCGAAGTCGCCGGGGTTGGCCATCGGTAGGCGAGGGGTGTTCAATAGGATTTTCGCCGAACGGTGACCCGAGCGGAATGGAAATCATCGCAGGCGATGTGGAAATGCTGTGGGAATCGCACCTTAGATGTATCGCCCCTGAAGGGGCTCGATCGATTCAAGGCAATTGCACCCAGCGCTTACGCGCTGGGCTAGAACAAATATCGCCCTGCGGGCTCAAGATCATCTCGCGAATGTTCGCACCGCGGCGCCGTTGTGGTGCGTCGATTCATTGCACCAAGCCCGAAGGGCGGCATCTGTGTTAGCCCAGCGCGTCAGCGCTGGGATCAGGTCATAAAAGAGTACGAGCCCGTAGGGCGGCACCTTGGCCTCGGAACGTTCTTGGTCTATTTCTTTCACACTCTGAGTTCCACCACCGTTGCTCCCGCTCCGCCCTCATTTTGCGGCGGCTCGGAGATCGCGGCCACGTGCGGATGTTTCTCCAGGTACTGGCGCAGCGCCTTCCGCAGGATACCCATGCCGCTGCCGTGCACGATACGGACGCGCGCGAGGCCGGCGAGGAAAGCACGGTCCAGAAATTTTTCTACCCGCGCCGTGGCCTCGTCCACGTTCTTGCCGATGACGTTGATCTCGCTGGGCGCGCTGGCATTATCGGCCACGGAAACCGAAATTCCCTGGGCGCGAGCGGCACGCAGCGGCGAATCCGACGCGCGAATGATGACCTCGGCGATATCGTCGCGCCCGACCTTCATCTTCATGGCGCCCATCTCGACCTCGAAAGTCTGATCGTCCACTCGGCGCTTGATGACGGCGTTGCGGCCCAGCGACTTCAGCTTGACCGTGTCGCCCTCGGAGACGTGCTTGACCGCGCTGGGGCGGGCGTTGGGGTCGTCGCGATCGGCGCCGGTCGCGTGCGCGACAACGGCAGCGTCGAACTGGTCTTTGAATTCGCGGCGCAGACGGGAGATGCGGCGCTCGGCGTCCTTCGAGAGCTTGAGCGACTGCGCGCGATCCTGGATGGCGTTGACGGTCTCGCGCGCATGGTACTCGAAGTCGCGGAAAAGGCTGTCCAGCTTCTTCTCCATTTCGCGCACACGCTGCCGTTGCTCCTTCAGGCCTTCGGCTTCCAGGCGCTGGCGTTCCCGCGCCAGTTCCTGCTCGCGCTGCTGCAGCCGGTGGCGTTCCTGCTCGGCCTGGCGCAACTCGGCATGCAGGCGGTCGAGAAATTGCGCGATGTCCTGTGCCTGCGACCCGAGCGAGGCGCGGGCCGTCGAAATGATGCCCGGATTCAGCCCCAGCCGCTGCGCAATGTTGATGCCGGCCGACGCTCCGGGCACGCCCAGCTTCAATTCATACGTAGGCTGGAGCGAGGCCTCGTCGAAGCCAACGGCGGCGTTGAGCACGCCCGCAGTGTTCGTGGCATAGACCTTCAGCGAAGTGTGATGGGTGGAGATGATGCTGATGGCGCCGACGGCGGAAATATTCGGCGATGGCCACGGCCAGGGCCGCGCCTTCCTGCGGGATCGGTGGCCGAGCCGAGTTCGTCCAGCAGCACCAGCGACTCGGGCGTCGCCGTGCGCGAGATGAAATCGATGTTGGTGACGTGCGCGGAGAAGGTCGAAAGGTTCTGCTCGATGGACTGGTAGTCGCCGATGTCGGCCAGCACGGCATCGAACACCGGCAACTCGGCGCGCTCGGCCGGCACGGGATTCCGGACTGCGCCATCAGCACCAGCAAGCCCAAGGTCTTCGAGCGCCACGGTCTTGCCGCCGGTATTGGGGCCGCTGATGACAAGCTGATGGTTGGGTGCGTCGAGCTCGAGTGTGATCGGCACAATGCTCCGCGCTGCGCGCCTTCAGCGTGCGCTCCAGCAGCAGGGTGGCGGGCGTTGCGGAGGACGATTCCAGTGGGTGCCCCACCCTTGGCCGGTTCGCCAAGGGTGGGAGCGTTCCAGGAACAGAATCAAAGTCCGCACCCTTGGCAAGAGAAGCCAAGGGTCGGCACCCTGCCGGTCGCGTGCACTCGTAATCCTCTGCGAATCGCGCCTTGGCGAATTGCAGCTCCAGCTCGGCCAGCACGGCGGTCGCGGCCAGGATGGCGGCTGCTGCTGGCCGATGCGCGCGGTCATCTCCAGCAGGATGCGGTGGATCTCCGCCTGCTCTTCCTCCAGCAGCCGCACCAGTTCGTTGTTCTGCTCGATGGTTTCCAGCGGCTCGACGAACACCGTCTGCCCGCTGGAGCTGGCGCCGTGGACCACGCCCTGCACGCGGCGCTTCTGCTCGATCTTTACCGGGATGACAAAGCGCTCGCCGCGGATGGTGATCAGTTCGTCCTGCACCGCGCCGCCTTCGGCCAGGCGCCGCAGATAGGCGCGCAGCGATTCCTGGATGTGCCGCCTCTGCCGCTCGATTTCGCGGCGGATACGCGCCAGTTCGGGCGAGGCGCGGTCGTCGAGCGTGCCGTCCGGAAGAATCTTGTTGCGGAAGAAGCGCAACAACTCGGTGAAGTCAGCCAGCGCGGAGGAGAGCTCGTCGACAGCCGCGACTCCAGCTTCATCTGCGACGGCGGATGTTGGGCGATGTGCCGCCACTCGGCCGCGCGGTCCACCACCAGGAGCATGTCGCGGATCTCAGCCGTATCGAGCATGGCCCCCTCGATGTGCGACTTTTCCACTAGCGCCGTGGGGTCCAGCAGGCCGGAAAAATCGAAGCGCCCGCCGACCCGCAGATACTCGCGAATCTCCGCCGTGAGCTGCTGCTGGCGCGCGATCCAGGCGCCGTCTCCCGAGGGCGCAAGCGCGGCGATCCTTGCCTGGCCGAGCGGAGAGTAGGCATAGGCGCGGAGGAGCTCCCGCATCGAGTCGAACTCAAGGGCGCGGGCGCTGGTGTGGAGCAGATTGGACATGGACCGGATTATTATCGCCGATTCGGCTTGGTGCGGATGACAGGTGAAGGGGCACGCCTTTCAGGCGTGCCGTCAAGCTCTAAACCTGAACCGGCCTTTAGGCCCTGAGGGTGCGACCTCAGGGGCTAAAGCCCGCTCTCTTCGAGGTCCGGTAATGGCACGCCTGAAAGGCGTGCCCCTTCACTTGCAATGACCATACCCAGCAAGTGGTCGAATGTTAGAATTTAGCTATGAGCTTCCCTACCACCCGCATGAGAAGGCTCCGCCGCTCGGAGCAGATGCGTAATTTTGTGCGCGAGACGCGGCTTACGCCCGACTCGTTCGTTTACCCGATGTTCGTCTGCCCCGGCGAGGGCGTGCGCAAGGAAGTGGGCTCCATGCCCGGCGTGTGCAACCTCTCGGTGGACGAAGTGGTGAAGGAAGCGCGCGAACTCAAGGCGCTCGGCGTACCCTCCACCATCCTGTTTGGCCTGCCGGAGTCGAAGGACGAAGTGGCGACCGGCGCGTGGGCGGACGATGGCATCGTGCAGCGCGCCACCCGGGCCATCAAGAGCGAAGTCCCGGACCTGCTGGTGATGGGCGACGTTTGCCTGTGCGAGTATATGTCGCATGGACATTGCGGAATCGTGCGCCAGGCAACCTCGCCGCGTTCGCTGGGAGCGCGAGCCGCGGGCGGGACGATGGTTGAGGAGAGTCCCCACCCAAGCAAAACCGGCTTGGGTGGGGCACCCGAGTACGAGATCGTCAACGATGCTACGCTGGAGATCCTGGTCAAGACCGCGGTCTCGCAGGCGCGCGCCGGCATGGACATCATCGCGCCCTCGGACATGATGGACGGGCGCGTCGCCGCCATCCGCAAGGGGCTCGACGAGGCCGGCTTCATCAACACTCCCATCCTTTCCTATGCGGCGAAGTTCGCGTCGGCCTTTTACGGGCCTTTCCGCGAGGCAGCGGATTCGGCGCCGCAGTTCGGCGATCGCCGCTCCTACCAGATGGACGGCGCCAACCTGCGCGAGGCTATGCGCGAGATCGAACTCGACCTGGAGGAGGGCGCTGACATGATTATGGTCAAGCCCGCCATGCCGTATCTGGACGTGATCCACGCGGCGCACGAGCGTTTTGAAGTCCCGCTGGCCGCGTACCAAGTCTCGGGCGAGTACGCCATGATCATGGCCGCCGCGCGCAACGGCTGGATCGACCGCGAACGCATCATGATGGAATCGCTGACCTCGATCCGGCGCGCCGGGGCGTCGATCATCCTGACGTACTTCTCTAAGGACGCAGCGCGCATTCTCGCGTAACTTCTTTCACCGCAGATGAACGCGGATGTACGCGGATATCTTTGCTCTGTCATGCTGAGCGAGTGCGGGCCGCTTTTGCCCGCACGAGTCGAAGTTGAGGCGACTAGCGGGCGTTGAGCCCGCTGCCGAAATCCCGAGCGAGGGACCTCCCGAGGCGAGTAGGGGTCCTTCGACTCGCGCGCCAGCACCAGGCGCGCTCGCTCAGGATGACAGCGTTTGAACTCCTGCCTGTCGTACAATCATTGATTGGTTCATCCTCCGTAATCCCTCCAGAGGAGCACGACTTTGGTTGAAACCATCTACGACGTAGCCATCATCGGGTCCGGGCCGGGCGGCTACACCGCCGCTATCCGCGCCGGACAATTGGGCCTGAAGCCCTGCCTGATCGAGAAGGGCGAAAGGCTGGGCGGCACCTGCCTGCTGGTGGGCTGCATCCCCACCAAGGCGCTGCTGTTCAATGCCGAGATCTATGACCACATGAAGGCGGGCAAAGACTTTGGTATCGAAGGCCTGGACGGCGCCAAGCTGAACTGGACCACAATTCAGTCGCGCAAGGACAAGATCGTCCTGAAACATACCAAGGGCCTCGAGTTCCTGATGCGCAAGAATAAGGTAGACGTAGTGAAGGGATACGGCCGGCTGACGGGGCCACGCAAAGACGGCGTGCTCACGGTCGAAGTGCAGAGTGGATCGAGCATCAAGGCAAAGAATGTGATCGTCGCCACCGGATCCGAAGCCAAGATGCTGCCGGGCCTTGAGCCGGACGATCGCCTGCTGACCAACATCGAGATCCTCAGCCTCAAGGCAATCCCAAAATCGCTGGTGGTGGTGGGCGCCGGCGCAGTGGGAGTGGAATTCGCGTCGATCTACAAGTCATTCGACTGCGATGTGACCATCCTGGAGATGCTGCCGCGCCTGGTGCCGCTCGAAGACGAAGAGATCTCGAAGGAGCTGATGCGCTCCTACAACAAGCGGGGCATCAAGTCATTCGTCGGCACCAAGGTCGAGAAAATCGAGAAGACGAAGGCGGGGATCGCGGTAACCTTCACCCCGCCGGACGGAAAGCAGCAGAAGATCGAGGCCGAGAAGATCCTGATCGCCGTGGGCCGCGCGCCGAACACGGCGAATGTCGGCCTGGAGAAGACGAAGATCAAGACGGAGCGGGGATTCGTCCATACCGACGAATGGATGGAGACGGAGGAGCCGGGCATCTACGCCGTGGGAGATATCATCGCCGGCTTCCCGCAGCTCGCCCACGTGGCGTTCATGCAGGGGATGGTGGCCGCGGCGCATATTGCCGGCAAACCGGCGCGGCCGCTCAACCGCAACCGGATTCCCAACTGCACCTACTGCGAGCCGCAGATTTCGAGTGTCGGCATGACCGAGGCAGCAGCGCGGGAAGCCGGCCGCGACGTGAAGATCGGCAAGTTCCCCTTCTCGGCAAATTCGAAGGCGAGCATCGTCGGCTCGCACGAAGGCTTTGTGAAAGTCGTTGCGGATGCGAAATACGGCGAGGTGCTGGGCGTGCACATCATCGGTCCGCAGGCGACGGAGATGATTGCAGAAGCCGTGGTTGCGATGGACGCGGAAGCTACTGTCGACCATTTGATGTTCACCATCCACCCGCACCCGACGCTCAGCGAAGCCATGTTTGACGGTTTTGAGAACGTGTACGGGCTGTCGATCAACATATGAAAGATTGGCCCGTTCTTATCGTGACCTCCTTGTATGGCAGAAGGCGAAAGGACTTGCGGTTGAGATCTACAGGCATACAGAGCGATTTCCTTCCTCAGAAACGTACGGCTTAAGGAATCAACTTCGCCGGGCTGGGGTCTCGGTTGCATCGAATATTGCCGAGGGGCAAGGCCGGCTTACCAAGGGTGAGTTCCGGCAGTTTCTTGGCCACGCGCGGGGCTCTGTGTTGGAAATCGACACCCAACTTGCGATTGCATTTGAACTCGGTTATCTCAATAAGACGCAGTACGAGCTTCTGGAACAGAAAGCGTACGAGGTATTGGGTTTGTTGAACCGGCTGCTCACATCGCTCTGTGCACGCCGAGACAGTGAGTGAAACCTGAAACCTTGAAACTTTGAAACCTTGAAACCCTGAAACATGATCTCCGTCGTCCAACTCGGCCGCGTCGATTACTCGACCGCCCTCAAGCTGCAGCAGACGCTGGTCGATCTGCGTAAGGCCGGGCAGATCGGCGATACGCTGCTGCTGCTTGAGCACCCGGCGGTCATCACGCTCGGCCGTAATGCAAAACGAACCAACGTGCTCGTTTCTGAAGATCAGCTCGCGCAGTTGGGCGTGGAGATCTTCGAGTGCGACCGCGGCGGCGACGTCACCTATCACGGGCCCGGGCAGCTCATCGGGTATCCCATTTTCGACCTGCGCGGGTTCACGCCGCGCCTCGGCGCAGTCGAGTTCGTGCGCAAGCTGGAAGAAGCGCTGATCCGGACCTGCGCCGATTTCGGCGTGGCCACGCACCGCGTGTCGGGCATGACCGGCGCGTGGACGCTGCGCAATGAAGCCAAGATCGCGGCCATCGGTGTTCACATCTCGCGCGGCGTGACTTCGCACGGCTTTGCCCTGAACGTCTCTACCGGCCTCGACCATTTCAAGCTCATCATCCCCTGCGGGATCGGCGACAAGCCGGTGACTTCGCTCGATCGCGCGCTGGGCGACGCCTACCCGGGAATCGCGGTCACACCGCTTACGCTCACGGAGGTTTCTCAGTCGGTAGCGCGCAACTTCGGCCGCGTGTTCGACAGCGAGGTCATTTGGGTGGATACGCTGGACGCGCTGCTGGGCCGCACCGTTGGCGTCCCCATGAAGTTGCCGGAGAACCTGCGCAAACTGCACGACGATGAGAATTTCTGGACGTAGTCCCAAAACCCCACCCTTCGAAAACCGCGAAGGGTGGGGCACCCTCAAGGATCTCGTAGGGTAAAATTGCCTTCCAGATGAAGAGGACCTCGCCAAAAAAACGTCGCGCGTTCTCACCCGGCGTTAAGGGTACGCAAGCTAGCAGTTCCTACGGCATCGTCGATTACCGGCTGGAGAAACCGGACTACCGTGTGGTTGAGGTCACGCGCAACGGCGAAGTCTCCTACGAAGTGCGCGGCGACCTAAGCGCGCCCGTCCCGCCAATCCGCGAGTCGCAACACCTCACGCCCAAGCAGCACGTCGAGATCTACCGCTGGATGTTGCTCAACCGGCGCATGGAGGCAGCGACCGAGAACCTCTACAAGCAAGGCAAAGTTGTGGGCGGCGTGTACTTCGGGCTGGGACAGGAAGCGTGCTCGTGCGCCTCGGCCTGCGCTTTGCGCAAGGACGATTGGCTGGCGCCGATGATCCGCAACCAGGGATCGCTCCTGGTCAGGGGCTTCTCGCCGCGCGACATCATGATGCAGTACATGGCCAAAGCCGGCTCGCCGACCAAAGGCCGCGACGCCTCTTCGCATTTTGGTGACATCTATGAGCGCAACGTGGCCGCGCCCATCTCCATGCTGGGCGATCTGATCGGCGTGATGGCCGGGGTGGCGCTGGGCGCGCGCTACCAGGGGCGTAACATCGCTTGTATGACCTACATCGGCGACGGCGGGCAGTCCACGGGCATTTTCCACGAGTCGCTGAACTTCGCCGCGGTGCAGAAGCTGGGGCTGGTGCTGATCGTCGAAAACAACATGTGGGGATACTCCACGCCTTCCGAGCACCAGTTCGCGATCAAACACCTGGCACAGCGGGCGATCGCCTACGGCATTCCGGGCGTGATCGTGGATGGCACCGATGCGTGCCAGGTGTACGACGCGTCACACGAAGCCTGCGAGCGCGCCCGCCGCGGCGAAGGCCCGACGCTGATCGAAGCCAAGATGATGCGCATGAAAGGCCACGCCATTCACGACGCGGCGCAGTACGTCCCGCGTCCGCTGTTCGAGTACTGGCAGAAGCGAGACCCGATCGCACGCTTCGAGGATTACCTGGTCAGGGTTAAGAAGTGGCTCACGCCCGCGGAAAACCAGGCGCTGATCGATGGCGTAGAGAAACAACTCGAGGCCGACCGCAATTTCGCCGAAGCCTCACCCATGCCGGCGCCGGAAGCCGCTGCCGGCGGCGTGTATTGCGACGGCACGTGCCACGAGATCAAGCCGAAGTATGGGTTGAAAGGGCCGACGAGAGCGGCCGGGGCGAAACCGAAGGAGAGCAAAGCGGCAGTGCACCTGAAGTAGGCTGTCGTGCTCCAAGGTTCTTAGAGCTGTCATCCTGAGCGAGCGCGCCCTGTTTTTGGCGCGCGAGTCGAAGGACCCCTATGATCAGGACAAAACACTACTATGTCTACATTCTCGCGAGCCTTTCCGGTACGCTGTATATCGGAATCACGAGTAATCTCGAAAGGCGGATGGTACAACATAGAGAAGGCCTGATTCCTGGGTTCACAAAACAGTATGGAGTTTGTCGGCCGATATATTTCGAGAGCTACGACGATGTGCGAAGCGCCATCCATCGAGAAAAGCAACTAAAGGGGTGGCGGCGCGAAAAGAAGATTACGCTGATTCGAAGCAAGAATCCGAGTTGGAAGGATCTGGCCAAGGACTGGTACGAAAGTAGGGGTCCTTCGACTCGCGACCGCGATAAAACTGCGGTCGCTCGCTCAGGATGACAATCCTTTTAAAGTTTCCGGCTGAGCATTCCCGTGTGCAGCATGGGTTCGTTCAGAAGCCGAGCTTGTACAATTTGTAACAATATGCCGCCCGTCACCTATCTCGAAGCCATCCGCCAGGGACTCTGGGAGGAGATGGAGCGCGATCCCGCCGTGTTCTGCATGGGCGAGGACATCGGTGTGTACGGAGGTGCGTTCAAGGTGACCGAGGGATTCGTTCACCACTTCGGGCCCGGGCGCGTAATCGACACCCCCATCGCCGAGGGCGCGCTGGTCAACGCGGCGTTCGGCGCGGCGCTCACCGGGCTGCGGCCGGTGGTCGAGTTCCAGTTCATCGATTTCATCGGCTGCGCCTTCAACCAGATCACCAACATGCTGGCCAAGTCGCACTATCGCTGGGATGCGCCCGCGCCCATCGTGCTGCGCGGGCCGTGCGGCGGCGGTGTGCACGGCGGGCCTTTCCACTCGCAGAATCCGGAGATGTACTTTGTCCACACGCCGGGAATGAAGGTGGTCGCGCCCGGCACCGCCTACGACGCCAAGGGGCTGATCAAGTCAGCCATCCGCGACAACAATCCCGTGCTCTTCCTGGAGCACAAGTTCCTTTACCGGCGCATCAAAGAAGAGTTGCCCGCCGAGGATTATGTCGTGCCGCTGGGCAAAGCGCGGGTTGCGCGCGAAGGGCGCGACGTTCAGCGTGATCACTTACGCGGCCATGCTGCACTTGGCGCTCGAAGCTGCCGAGACGCTGGCCAAAGAAGGCATCGAGATCGAAGTCGTGGACCTTCGCACCTTGCAACCGCTCGACCGCGAGGCGATCGGCAATACGGTGCAGAAGACCAACAAGGTGATCGTGCTGCACGAGGACACGCGCACTGCCGGCCTCGCCGGGGAAATCACTGCGGTCATCAATGAGGACGCATTTGACTGGCTGGATGCTCCGGTGGTGCGCATTGCTTCGCTGGATACGCCGGTGCCGTTCTCGCCGCCGATGGAAGAATTTTTCCTGCCCAAGGTGGCGGACATAGTGCGGGAGGCGCGGCGGCTAAAGTCGTACTGAATCCAATTTTAAGGAAAGCGGGGACGCCATGGGAAAGTTCGTTTCTGGCATGATTTTTGCCGTTGCAGCAATCGCCGTGGCCGGATTGTTCTACATCTACTTCGGCTACATGCCGGTGAATGCCGATATCGCGCCCAGCAACGTGGAGACCTTCCTGGGCGGGCGCGCCTTGGACGCGTCGGTCGAGCGCCAGGCCTCCAAGATCACAAACCCCATCCAACCCACCGAGGACAACCTTCTTCGCGGTATGCTGATCTACAGCATGAATTGTGCCCAGTGTCACGGGGCTCCGGCGCGCAAACAGACACTCGGCAACGGAGAGTATCCTCCGGCGCCGCAGTTCACCGAGGACGCGCCCGACATGCCGGAGCACCAGAGTTACTGGATCATCAAGCATGGCATACGCTACACGGCGATGCCGGCTTGGGGAAAAATGTTGAGCGAGGATGACATCTGGAAGGTCACAACCTTCCTGGGGCAATGGAAGAAGCTGCCACCAGCGGTGAAGTCCAAGTTCGAAACCGGACAATGAGGTAGTGTCTTAAATCAGTGTTGCCGGCCTACTCATCGGCTTCGTCGTTGAGCGGTTGAGGCCCTTCGGGGTGGTATGGATCGAAGGTGATAGGCCGTGATCGGCGCGCCAATTGCCCGGCGATTACCATGGCTGACTCCCTCTGCGCGTCCGAGACTGTCATAAGCGGAAGATTACGGATGAAGGCATGGTCTGGGCCCGCACGATCCAGCCTGACTTCCAGATTATCGATAGAGACAATATCGCGAACAAAAATCGAGCAGTATCCATAATTTCTAGCTAGATACCGCACGGATGCCTCCGGGGTCAGGCCAAGGGAAAGTCCATCCTGTACATCCTCGTCACGGAGCAAGTACGCACCGTAGCGGACCTTCTTTTTCTTCCGATCCCGGAAACTCTTGTCCGCGAACGCCCGAAAAACCTCGGTATCGCCGCTAACTAGTTCGCCGAGATTAGGAGGTACAGGAGGTTGCCCCATTCGATCATTGGAAGAACCAACGAAGCCGCTCAGAAATGGCAGCAGGGCTCGCCGTCGGGTCCAGATGGTGCTCCACCACGTTATTCTCCCTGACCCGCTCGTAATAAATCTTCAATTCATCGGGGGCCGGGAAAAACACTACAACCCGCTTCCCTGACTCGTCGTTTTCCCATGCGGCATGAATCTCGCGCTGAAAGGCGGCAACGGATGCCCCGACCAGGAACTTGCGCGGCAATACGCGCAACAATACCTGCTTGGCCCACTCGATGGTCTCGGTTGGCGGTCCTTCGCCTGGCGGGTTGGCCTTGGGTACAAGTATTTCCAGTTGCTTGAAAACCTCATACATCTCGGGGATGAACGGCTCCACCAGCTCCCGAGTCGAGGAACTGTAGGTGGGCTGCGTGAATAATGCTCGTGCTGATGTGCTCATTATCTCTTGCTCCCCGGTCGCGCTGTGGTGCTGGGAGCCTGCGCTCGCGCGCTTTCGTCCAACAATTTCGCCTGCTCGTTCAGGAATTTGGCGAGCTCCCGAGCCACTGAAGCGGTCAGGACGAGGCCGACTTCCATTTCCCGAAACAGGCCCTTTTTCCCTGTTTTGCTGACCTCGGCTCCGAGCGTGCCGTCAGGGGAGAACTCCTGCTCGATCATCAGCGGGAGCGGGGTGCGCTGATTGTACAGAGAGACAAAAATATTGCGCGTCGGCGTGATCCCCCCGAGTGCGCCATCAATATGGACAACCCTAAAGAAATTTGCCTTACGGTAGTAAATCCTAATACTGCGTGGCGGTGTGCCCTCGCCCATTGCGCTTCCACCCCGATGCTATGCTGCTAGCAAGCCCCTGAACCCGCAAGGGAACGAACGGTACGGTGGTCACGTTACTGAAGACCCTGTCCTTTGGTGAGGATATCTGCCGCCGATGCAGAAGTCAATGATTTTAAGGGGGTTGCTGCATTCGGTGTCACTTTCGCTTTTCTTGCGCTAAAGCAAGCAACTCTTGGATGGTCCACCGGGTCTGCGATCGATGCCTCCATCGGGCGTGACGCGAAGGCTGAAATGCACGCAGCCAAAGAATCCGGGAGGCCGCTCTCGCGCTGAAATAGCGGCAACACACTCGTAAGACACTACCGAACAATGAGGCCCACGTCAGGGCGTGTCCAGCCGGGAGATATAATGGCTGATGGCGACGCATGTGCCGGAGCCATCCGGCTGTGCTGGGGGAAGGAAAATCATGCCGACCGATGTGATCATGCCCCAGATGGGGGAATCGATCTTCGAGGGCACGCTGACCAAGTGGCTGAAGAAGCCCGGAGACAAGGTGCAGCGGGATGAGCCCTTGTTCGAGATCTCGACCGACAAGGTGGACGCGGAGATTCCGGCGCCCGCGTCCGGCGTCCTGAAGGAGATTAAAGTCGCGGAAGGCGCCACCGTGCAGGTAAATACGGTGGTCGGAGTGATCGATGCGGAAGGCGCTGCGGCCGCCCCTGCTCCCGCGAAGCCGGAAGCGCCCAAAGCGGCGGCTGTCCCACCCGCGCCCAGCCCCCGCGCACCCCAGCCGGCCGCGGCCGTGGCTCGCAAGGGAGATGGCGCCCGTCCGCAGCCGGTTCCCACACCCGAACCGGCCAGACCAAGGGAGGCGGTCGCGCGTCAGGCCGAGAGCGTGATCGAGTTCCCGTCAACCGAGGAGGGGCAGCGTGTCCGGTCGTCGCCGCTGGTGCGGCGCATCGCCCGCGACCACAACGTCGACTTGGCACAGGTCCCGGCCACTGGCTTGGGAGGACGCATCACCAAGGAAGACATCCTGCGTTTTGTGGAGCAGCATCCGGCGGGAACTCCGGCGGCGGTGGCTGTCGGCGGGCGGCCGGCTCCGGCGGAAGCGGCGCAGCCTATGCCGGCCATGCCCGGCGCTGCTCCGGTGGCCGTCCCCGGTGATTTGGTACCCATGTCCGCCATGCGCAAGAAGATCGCCGAGCACATGGTCGCGTCCAAGCGCACCAGCGCGCACGTGCACTCGGTCTTTGAGATCGATATGACGCGCATCGTCAAGCTGCGCGAACGCGAGCGAGTCGATTGGGAAAAGCGCAACGGCGTGAAGCTGACGTTCATGCCTTTCTTCGCTCGCGCCGTGCTGGCCGGCATCCGCGAGTGGCCGATCGTCAATGCGTCGGTCGAGGGCGAGAGCATTCGCTATCACCGCAACGTCAATCTGGGGATCGCGGTGTCGCTCGACTGGGGCCTGATCGTTCCGGTGGTAAAGCGCGCCGAGGAAAAGAACTTCCTTGGATTGCAGCGCGCCATCACCGAGCTGGCCGAGCGCGCCCGCAACAAGAAGCTCTCGCCCGACGACGTGCAGGGTGGCACCTTCACCATCACCAACCCCGGACCGTACGGGCCGCTGTTCGGCACGCCTATCATCAACCAGCCGCAGGTGGCGATTCTCGGCATCGGCGGCATCTTCAAAACACCGGTGGTCAAGACCGATCCCGAAGGCAACGACTACTTCGCCGTGGCGCACATTCTGCACGTGTCGCTGGGCTACGACCACCGCATCGTCGATGGGGCCGTTGCCGACCAGTTCCTCGCCGTGGTTAAGAAGAAGTTGGTGGAGTGGGACGAGGATATTGGCTAGGTGGTAGAAGCAATCTGCGACTTCCCGGGTTCGCTGCTAGGGGGCTGCGGCGGCGGCCCCGTTGGCGGCGGTTGGGGCAGCGGCATCGGAACCGGGAGTTGGAAACTCACCTGCTGCTGTTGGAATCGACGCCTAAAATTAACACCGTGGCCGTTTTCAAAGAACTTGACGGTGTCCGTGCTGTCGACAAACCACTCCACTTCTGCCCACAGCTCTTGATACAAATCTCGCAGCCGCGCGTGATCGCGCAGGTCAACGACGCTCAGCTTAAGATCATTTCCTTTCGCCGTCTCAATCGTTATGGGGCGGCTGTGCGAGAGTCGATCTTTGTGGCTCGAGAGGTACGCTGTCGCCTTGGCTGCCTTGTCGGCTGCATCTGCGTCACCCCTGTACATGTAATCCCTAAGCCACTGCTCGACAAGAGACTTGGATAGCTTTTCTGCGTTCTTACAAATCTCGAAGAGGTGGAGGTCTAGCTTGCTCAACAGCGGCAAATAGACTCCAAGCGCGTCACTGTCCTGCTTGATAGCCTGTTTGGCGTTTTCGAAGCCATCCAAAATCGTCTGCGTTGGGATAGAGATCGATTGCCCTGTTTGAGGATCGCGGTACAGAATCTGCGGGTCGATCGGCCCCAATGTGGACGTATCGTCGAGCACTAGAGCATCCCCAGATGTCGCAAGCATTGTCCCCGCGCTATAACACGTGTGCAAAATGGCGAAGCGGATGTCGTCGAACCGAGCGCGGAGCAAGGCAACGATTCTCTCGGCAGCTTCGGCAAGACCTCCCGGACTGTGCAGCAGCACGTCTAACTTTTTTCCCGGCACGGTACGCGTCAGGTCCGAAAACGGCGTGATGTCCGTATGGTCAATGCTGTTGGGGATATTGGGAATGCGAAAATTCGCCGCGTACACGACTACGGGCCTCCCCGTTAGGGCTTCGAGGGCCTGTAGTAGCCGTTTACGATTGTTGAACCGGGTTGCGCCGTCGCCAGGGTTAAGTATTAGCTCGTGATATCGCGGCATTAGGGTCCACGTCAATGGTAGACCCGCCGTCAAGTTCACGCAAAACAACGTGCGGCTGAGCTAGACGCAGATAGCCTCCGAAAGCGGCCTGGGCCTCCTCGAACTTGCGCAAATAATCACGCGCCGCAGGGTGCTCCTGGAGGTAGCGTTCCAATTCCTCGCGCAGAAGGGGTGCAGTATTCGGCACGTTAGGCATAGGCTGTGGCTCCAAGTGTAGCACCAGGCCGGCTGCCGTGGCGACCGCCAAAGCGGGGAAAGGGTAACACAAAATGGTTACGTCCGGGCAGGCACCTGGCCGCTCGGCCGTGGGGCACGCACCCCAAGGGAGTGCTTCCACCCAATTCGTGCCTCCCGGCAGGTAGGGCGAATCGAACGTCACGATCAGCGTGGCCTGAGTAGTTGACGGTAGCATTAGACAGACCTTAGAAGACGATGCTTCACAGTCGATTCAGATGCAGGTCCGTTGCCAAGCGCAGCCCGTTACCCCCTTTCTAATCGGCACAATGGGTCAGCTTCTTTAGAACAGCGACTTCCCCCTGCTGTGCGGCCCTCCAAGGCGCGGGAATCTGCATACACCGTTGGAGCGCTGGAACGAGGAGGTCGGGCGAGCTTCACCGCGCGGTCGATTGAGGGCAGATCATGTAGTGGCAGATGGCGAGTTGCCGCTCCCATTGGGGATTCTTCCCTTCAAGAACGGGACCTTGGCGCACACCCAGTCGAGCAGCACATCGGAGAGCAGGCCGTAGATTCCTGCCGTCGCCGGCGTGAGTGGAATCGACCTCTGGATACCGATGTTCACCCCAAGCTGATTGCTCATCAATGCCTCGAAGAAGGCGCCGTTGCTCCACCAGAGCAGGAAGCCCATGGTGGCGGCGAACAGGCGAAAGATCAGCGCCGGCCAATGCCACTTGGTGTATTCCCGTACGGAATTCCAGGGCGTGAACTGGGATGAGGCCGAGGCCGAAGCGCGCCCCAGAATGGAGATGGCCTGTCCGGCGAAGTAAAGCAGCCAGAGAAGCCAGGGGTGGATCATACTTTTTTGGTGGCGGCTAGGAAACCGTCAATCTTGCCGGAGAGGATTGCAATCTCCTTCTTGATGCCGCCGGCGAACAGCCAGGCGACGGTGAAACCGCCAGCGAAGCCGACTGCAAGACCTACGAAAACTGCTTCCATGTTTTCCTCCTTAAGTACCGAGTACCGAGAAGTACCGAGTACCGAGTTGCGAGTACCGAGTACCCGGTTCTTGTCTTGACTCGGTACTCAGTACTCGGTACTCTACCTGTGGGCCGCGTAACCGAGGGCGCCACCGATTGCGATCCCAATTGCGATTTGCTTGGCCCGCTGCAGGAAGCTTCCCTTCCGTGCGCTGACCGCGGCGTCCCGCTCTTTCTTCATGTCGGCATAATCTTGCTGGCACGCCGCCCAGCTTTTCTGACAAGCCAGATCGTCGGCCGCCTGGTCGATGAGAAGTTTCACGGTCGGATCCGGCAGGAGCGTGCTGGGCGCATCGGGCAACTGGCTGACGTCCTGCTGGGTCAGCTTGTCGGGGTGGTCGATCACGACGGGCTCCGGCAGATCAGCAGGAACTTTGACGATCTGCGGGATGAGTTTGATCACCTGCTGCGGGCTCTGCGCCTGCTTCTCCAGTTGCTCGATGTCCGCCTGGTACTTCTTGGCCTCCGCATCGCGCTGTGCGATCTGGGCATCCTTCTGCTGGGCGAGGGCTTGGTAGCGGATCCAGGCATCATGGGCCTTCAGCCAGGAATAGCCGGTCACCCCGGCAATGATAAGGGCGGCAATCAGGGCAATCTCTTTCCAGTACCCGCCACCGGGCGCCGCAACGATTACACTTCCGCCAGCCGTGGGATTGTTGCTCATAGTTTTCGCTCAGGCAGTTTGGACATGGTTCTGACTCCATCGCGTCGGTCGCCAGTTGCCGGTCGCCAGTCACCAGTGGCCTCCGGCGATCAGGTTTCAACCGGCGACTGGCTACTGACAACCAGCGACTGCTCATCAAGTTTGTCGAGGCCATGCACCCGGTAAACTGCCAGCAGTTTCTGCGCGTAATCAGGATCAGTAGCCCAGTGCCGGGCAAGTGCGCGGGTGAACGCCTCGGGTCTGCTGCCCGCGGCTCGGGCCTCACAATAAGCCGGAAGCGACGCGATCATGCGGTCGCGGTCGGCAAAGCACTCCGCCATAGAGGCGTACTTCGCAAACTTCGCCGGGACATGAACCAGCGCTCCGCCGACATACTCGGTCGTGGGCAGTTCAACGGCTGCGCCGCCGGGCCGGGCTTTGATGCCGAAATAGTTGTTGGCCACCTGCGCCAGTCCGGAGCTCCCCCAGGCGCTTTCGAGCGCGGCCTGTGCCACGGTCACCCCCGGCGGAAAGCCGCTGGTGGCGGAGGAAGCCTGTGCGGCCGCGGTGGCGGCGGCGATGAATTCTTCTTTGCTCATGTGTATGGTCAGCGCCGGTAGTGCAGGCGCAGGTAGTCGATGCCGATGTGGAGCAGCGTCAGCAAAACGCCGAGCGCGGCGCCGATGCCGAACCCGCGCTGGATCACAACCTCGTGCTGTTCGACCCGCGACTCCAGTTCCTGGAAGCGGCCAGGGTTGCCGTTACCGATCAGCCAGCGCATGTCGGTCTTGAGCTGGGCAAGATCGGAGAGCACAGTCCGTTCGAATTCGTTCATGGCTCAGTAGGGGTAATCGAGATGCAACAGCGTGGAGTACCGCGAATAGCGCGGCGGCGATGAGGCGTCGTATTGCCGCAGGTAGTAATCCTGTTCGCGAGAGAGACGCGGCACCGTGAACGTCTCGGTGGTGAAACGCCCCACCAGATAGCGATCGCCTCCCGGGCCCCAACCATAGTCGCTGCGGCGCACCTCGATACCGCCGCCGGCCGGAGACGCGACTCCCGCATCGATGGTCACGGTGGTCGAGGTCACGGCGGTGATCTCGGCCAGCGGGAGGTCGGCAATGACTGAGTTGCCCACTTGCGCCGAGGTGATGGTTACGTTCGGCGGCGTGGGTTTAGCGTCTGCGCACGTGAATCCGAAAGGTGCAGCGGCATCGTTGGCAAAGCTGATCTTGTACTGGCCGCGCTCGCCCGCCAGGTCGGCGAATTGCCAGTCGACTTCGCGCACGACGGCGGTAAAGTTGGCTCCGCGGGAGGGAACTTGCACGGCAATGGAATCTCCGGGAAAAACGTTCTGCCCGGCGGCAGGAAAGAAATCACTCCACACGATGTACTCTCCCACCCAGGCCTGCTGGCAGGAGTCGTCCATCAGGGCGAGAGTGGCAATCTCGCACTCGGCGCTGGTGCGTGGCGGCGGCGCCGTGACGTGCCGCGCGCCGCTGCGGACGCCGGGATCGGGGCCGAGGGCGAGGCTGGCCGCGCTGCTTCCGTTCACCACGCGCGCCAGCGACAGCTCGCTGCTGCGGTATCTCACCTCGATGCTTTCGTTCGCCGCCGGCACGTAGGCAGGATAGAAATCCAGATAGTAGCTGCTGATGTCACCCTCGGCTCCGTCGGCCAGCGCGCCCAGCAAACGCGTCCGATAGGCCGCAGTCGGCAGCGCGCTGCGAACTTCAGCTTCCACCACCCGCTGCAGTTCCGCGTAGTCGATGGAGACGTGCAGGTTCAGCGAATCCACCAGCGCATAGCTGCAATATCCGGGAGCCGACGCCACCAAGCCGTCGTACAGCACGGTGGAGATGGCCTGCAGGGATCCGGCATTCGTAGGATCGATATCGTGGACTTCGAGCACCACCTGGATGTCCGCTGCGATTGCGGCTCCGCCGCGGCCCGCGCCCGCCGGATTCACCGAGGAATGGAAGATCTGCTGTTGGCGAAAGTATCGGTCGCATAAAGGTGGGTGGTCAGGGCATAGCGGTGCCCGGCCGTTGTGGTCATAGGCGTGCCCACAAGAGCGCCGTTCATCACCGCTTGGATGGTGGATTGGCTCCCCGAGGGCGCGATGCTGAATCCGGCAAAGCAATTGGCGAGCAGGATGTTGCCGGTATACAGCCCGCCGATAATTCCGTTCGAGGCGGCGCTGAAGCTGACCTCTCCGTGACGCAGCGCCAGCCCCCCGCCCAGCTCCACCTGCTCCACAAAGACAACGGTTGTCTGCCCGTCCTGCCCTGTGCCTCCCTGCACCACCAGGGCGCCTGCGCTGACCGATACCACGCCTTGAGGATCGGTCAGCTTCCAGTAATGAGGGTCCAGCGCCCCGGCCGTGAATTCGTCCTCCACAAAATACGGATCGACATTGGTGAAGAACGCGTGCGCCAGGGTGTCGGTGACCTTGGTGAAAGGCGTGTGCGAAAGCGTGAAACTCAGCGTCAGGCCGTCGCCCAGGAAGTAGTCCTTGACGTGGAGCAGCGGCTCCTGCAGGCCGCTGATGGTGACATCATTCCAACGCGTGTCGGGCGAACTCAGCTTCAAGGACTCCGGGCAAAACTGGCCGGAGCTTTCGCTGAGCGTGTGCTGCGTGCTGCCGAGCGGCGCGAGCACGAGCTTGCCGTCCATGACGCGGTAGCTGGCGCGTGCAGATAAGGCGACATCCGCCGCATGCTGCGACCAGGTCTTGCGTGGATCACTGGCGAAGGTCGGCAGCACGTCGAGGGGCTGTGTGCCCGAGTAATCCAACGTCCCCGGCAGAACGTCTTCCGCCAGTTGCTGCAGGATGCCCCCGGCGGTTCGCGTAACGAAGGGTGCGCGGGCAGGCAGCGTCTTGCGGTCCAGCAAGACCTCGTCTCCGGCTGCCAGCAGCGTGTAACGGTACGCGGGACCACACTCGCCCCAGCCCAGGTACTCGTATTGCGCCGCTGCGGTGATGTATCCGGTGAACAAGGATGTGCTGTTGGCACGCGCCAGCACTACGCGCCCACCTTCGACGGGAACAATGAACTGCGGTTGTCCAGCGACCAGAGTAAGCTGCAGTTCGCTGGGTTGGTTGAGGCGACGGCGTATGCGGGGGGGAGTTTGAGTATCGATCGAACTGGAATAATCCACAGGGCCGCGGTTGTCGAAATTGTCGATTGTCAGTTTCATGAAACCCCCACATGTCCCTAGAACAACGCAACCGAGCCTACTGGATCTGCGGGATTGCGCTCGCTGGCGACCGGTTACTTCGGTTTTTGGAACAGGAACAATTCCATTCCAACCACGCTGTCATTGCCCGCTATACTGCAAAATGGAATTGTTTATGTAAGCGAGTGCTTGCACGTTGGATTGCCAGGCCAGCGATCGCTATCAGTACAGCGCGGCGGCAGCCTGCGGCGTGTAGCTGCGATAGCACACTACCTGCTGCCCGTCGGTGGAATCGGCAACCGGCAACGCCACCAGCGCAGCGTGCAGGGCATAGGCTTTGAGCGGATCCGCGACCACCGCCATCTTCTCCTGCGCGGGCACGCAAGCCTGAACCCGCGGATAATAGAAGCACACGCGGCCACCGCCCTCCTCCGGAATCACCAACAACAGCGACCACTCCTGGAAAAAGCTGCCGCCCTCGCGGTCCACGAATGCGATCACCTTCTGGACACCGGCGCCGGCAGGCGGCACTCCACCCAGCAGCGGCTGGGCCAGCGTCATCGACGCCGCACTCTTCCCCGCCACCCGGCCGACGTTGAAGGTCACTTGGCGTATGTAGTTCACGTCACCGCCAATCTCGGTCGAGCTGTTGACGTATGCCGCCGTCAGCCCGCTGCCCACATAGCCGGTCTGCTGCTGGTAGTCGGCATCCACGGCGACCACGTCGCCGACGGAGAAGTTGGCAAGGTCGGCGACGGCGAGTTGCAATACGGTCGCAGTCGAACCTGGCTGCAGGTAAACGGCGGCGATGGGCTGGCCGCCGGTGGGCTGCGGCGCGGCGCCACTGCTGGCAGCGAGCACGTTCATGTTCTCGGCGCCCCCGGCGATGGCCATCTGCAGCTTGCCCCATTGCTGGAAGTCGAACTCCACGCGCGCGTCGAGCTGGCTGCGAAACTGTCCGCTCACGGCTGCGGCTGAGCCGCTGCGGAGCTGCTGCACCTTCGTTGCCGGCGTGCGCACCAGGTTCTCGATCCAGCCGCCATCCACCCAGGGCGCGGGCGGGGAGTCGAGATCGAAGCCGGCATTGGCTGCGGGATCGAAGATGGCCGGGATCTCTGCTGGCCGCGCCACGGGCGCAAAGTAAGCGCGCCACTGCCGGGCCATGGGCACCATGGGAGCGCGGAGAAGTGCTGTCGTGCTCATCAGGAGGCCGCCTCGGGATAGAAGAATATGGTCAGCGCGGCAGCGCGCTCCAGGCGAATGACGGGAACTGAATCAGACGGGCTGCTGACCAGTTGATCTCCCATCACCGTCCACAGCGGCGCCGTTCCCTGGAGCTGGTTCTGCATCTTCATGCGCAACTCGGGCAGAGTCCATAGCACGTTCGTCCCCAGATCCGCGGGCGGCGATTGCGTGTAGTCGCACTGATCGGCAAACGCAGGCGAACAGATCGCCAGCAATTCGGAGTCAAGTTGCGCAAGAACGCGCCCCCGGTCCACACCCTGATTGGCCGCCGAACCTCCGGTCCAATACGAGATGGTGCACTCCATCGCCAGCAGCGGAGGCTCGCCGTTGCGCATGGCTGCCACTGGCTGCGCTGTTCCCCAACCGAGATAGAAGGCCTCCGGCAGCGGGCCGGCGGCGGTGATGTATTCGTTCTCCACCACGACCACCGCCGGCCGCGTCACCCCGTCCAGGAATACCGTCCGCTGCGGGTTAAGGGTCGCGAGGCGGTTGCGTAGCGCAACGTAAAAGCTGTCTTTGGCAGATTGCATAACACCAGTTGTCAGTTGTCAGTTGTCAGTAGGACCGGGGGCTGACAACTGGCGACTAGTCGGTCAGCGTGACCCGGTACAGATACCGCGTGCCAGCAAACGAATCCCAGGCGACAGCTTCGATGCGCAACAACTTCCCCCCGTGCAATATTCCAAGGGCAGCATCGAACATCGTGTCGGGAGGATCGAAGTTGCGCGATTCGGCGTAGGCGTTCACGGTGGAAGCCGCCAGCAGGACCTCCAACTGAGTTCGCGAAGCCGTGTCACTCCCAAGGTCGCGGACGACCGCCGGCGCAAGCGCCACCTGCTCGACCACGGGCGTAGCCAGGCCCAAGTCGGCGTTGTCCTGCTGCGTCGGCACCGGCAGAACCAGGATCACCCCGCTGGGTCCGAGCGCCCGCAGCAGTGCGTCCGCGGCCCGCAAAAAGGCTCCTGCCCGCGAGATGTCATTCGAAAATGCCCCCATGCCTCACCCCATCTTCAGCGCCACATAGGGCGCCAGATTGGCGCAGACCGTCGGGTCGAGCAGCGTGTCGGCGAAGTATTCCAGTTGCATGCGTTCCAGGCTGCCGGCCCGGACGTTCAACGCCGGAGTCGCCTGCGCATTGCGCACGATCTGGGCGCAAGCGAACTTCACCGCATCCGGGATCACAGACAGACCGGCGGTGTACGTGATCTCTACCTCGTTGTAGCCGAAGCCGAGAGGATTCGAGGGCAGGGTGAGCTCGCCGGTATCGGCAAAAAAGTCGATCGCGGTAGGGTCGATGGCCGACCAGATCCCGGGCAGTCCGAAGGCGAGCGCCACGTCTAAGGCAAGATCGCCTATCGGTCTTTCCAGGTCGAAGATCGGTCTCTCCTCGCCGCGGCGTGGGACGGCATAGCGGCCGCGCACCGCCACCAGCGGCGAAGTGGCGGGGGCGAGAGCGGCGAGGGGAAGATACGCCATCCGCACGGTGTTGCGGTCCGGCCGCATGCGCACTCGCTCGATGTACTGCACTACGCCCAGGGTTGGGCGCCGGCAGTAGGCCTCGATCAACGAGGATGCGGCGGCGATCCATGCCGCCGGCACCATTTTCTCCAGCCCGTAGGTGCTGTATTCGGAAACGTCAAGATAGATCATGGTCAGTTGCCAGTTGTCAGGAGTCGAGTGGGTGCCCCACCCTTGGCCGGTTTTGCCAAGGGTGGGGATTTTTGATGGTGCTCAGGAAAACCCCACGCTTCCCAAAACCGGGGAAGGGTGGGGCACCCTCAAGGTTTACCGCTGGACGTTCACCTGGTAGTGCGCGGCGGCGACCTGCTTGACGACGGGAGCGCCGAACTTCACCACCACCATCTGCTGCGCCAGCGATCCGGTGGTGCCCAGGCGGAACACGCGCGGATTAGCGTCGGTCAGCCAGTGGTACTCGATCAGCGATTCAGTGACGATGTAGGCAGGCAGCACCGCACTGCCGCTGCCCGGCGTCCCGGTGTAGCTCAGCGCCCATTCCGGGATCAGCGGCAGATCGCCGGCCTGGGTGGAGAGCGTCTTCACCGTCAACCCGCCGGCCACCTGGGTGGTCGAGAGCACGACGTTGAACTCCTGCTTCATCTCGCGGTCGATCAAGTCGAGCAGCACGGGATTGGCATAGATCGCCGTGGGCCTCACCTCGAAGGAGGTGTTGGACACCATGGTGGCGATGGTCGACTTCAGCCCATCGACGATCGACTCCGTCGTGGGGATGGTGGCGACGTTGCCGCCGGCCGCAATCTGGCCCGCCACGCCGAAATACTGCGGGGTGGTCGGCGCCGAGAGCGACGTATCGCTGCCATTCCACAGCGCCACGTCGTGGGTGCGCAGCAATCCATCCACCGCGTCGGCCAGGTCCTTGGCTTGCAGGAAGGCGAACTGCTTCTGCTGTGCGCCCACCTCGATGTCGAACAAGCTGTAGTTGATCTGCGAGACCAGCGCCTTCAGCGGCACGCTGAGCTCCACGCGCGTGGGCGAGCCCACCGTGGCCGCGATATTGCGCGGGTCTACGAAGCCCTGCGCCGCCGTGGGCGATACGATCGCCAGTTGCTCGAAGAAGCGCGAGGGATGCCCGGTCGCCGGCATCTGGCGGACGCGTTGCCCGAAGGCGCCGCGCCGGCGCACGATGTCGCTGATCTCGCTCTGATACATGTTGATTTCCACCGCGCCCGGACCGAGAAAGTCCGCAGCCGCGTGGATGTCCATGAAGGAGGCTGTCATTGGTGTCCTTTCGAAAAATTAAGGTCTGTCACCCTGAGCGAGCGCGCCTGCGGTTGGCGCGCGAGTCGAAGGGCCCCTACCCGAAGTATGTCGCTTAGGTAGGGGTGCTTCGACTCGTGCGGGCAAAGGCGGCCCGCACTCGCTCAGCATGACAGTGAAACGAGTGACTGCTATTCGATCAAACCGGCGCTGGCCATCTGCGCTTTGACCGCGATCCTCTGGTCCACGGTCAACAAGGCAAGCGCCTTGTCGAGCGTGGCCATATCGAGCTTTTCCTGGCCCTCGATGCCGGTTTTGGCCAGCAGCGCGGTCACCAGGGGCGGCAGCGTTTTGCGCGCTGCCGCGTGGCGGCTGGTCTCCGCCCTTAGTTCGGCATTGGTCCGCTCCAGTTCGGCCACGCGGGCCCCGAGCTGGCGGCGGGATTCAGTTTCGTTTTCGTCCACGGCCGCGACGATGCGGTCGACTTGTGCGTTGAGCGCCTGCTGCTGCGCGTCCAGCCGGCCCACTGCTTTCTCCAATGATTCGGCGGCGGACGCCAGCCGTTCGGCGGTGGCGATGATCTGGTGCGTGAGTTCTTCGTTCATGTGCTCCTGGCTCCTAGCTTCTAGCTACTGGCTCTTGGCGTTTGGCCTTGAGGTGTCTCTCGGCACTTGGTACTTGGTACTTGGTACTCGGCTACTTGGTACTCGCTTCCAGCTTGATCCAGGTGTCCGGGTAGGCGGCCTTCTCGCGGCGCAGGATGGCAGCGCCGGTGAAGGTCACGTCGGTGAGCACCCAGATCGAAGCGCGCACATCGGCTACGCGGGCGTCGGCGATCTCGTATGACATTCCCAGCCGATGTCCTCCCGGAGACAGCTCGCGCACGAGCTCGGGGAAATCGCGTGCGAAGAGATAGCCGCCGACCTCGAGGCGGCCGTTGACGATCTCCGCCGAGGTGATGATGCCCACCTTGCGGCGAGCGTCGTGGCCGTCGAGCGAGGGCGTGTAGTCGAGGCCCATGCCCAACAGTGACGCCAATGCACGCTCCGCCGCCGCCCGCGACAGCAGCACGCGATGTCCGCGCGCTCCCGCCGGAGGCCGCGTGCTGGGCGCGTCGACTAACGTGAGCACGCCGCGGAACGATTGCCGGTTGGGATGCCGCGACACCGCCGGCATCTCGATCGCCATGGATTCGAGTTGAAGATTCATAAGGCTTTGGTCGGTGAATACCCGCCAGGTCGTGCCGCGCTTCCACAGCCGCGAAGCGGCGGCATTTGTTCGAGCCCAGCGCGTGAGCGCTGGGTCAGGGAGTTCAAATAATCCCGGAGCCCCTTCAGGGGCGGAACGTTCCTGGCCGGTGCCGCCCTACGGGCTCATTCTTTTTCTTAATGCTTTCCCAGCGCTCACGCGCTGGGCTAACACCAATGTCGCCCTGACGGGCTTCAAGCACCCAGACATCATCGGTCACAGCGCCGGCAATCCCCGCAACTGCCGCACTTCGTTCACCGTCATCACGCCGTTGCGCAGCAGGATCTCCTGGATATGCGCTTGCTCCATCTCATTGGGCGCGTCCAAATCGGTGAAGACGAACTCCATGTCGTTCCAGCCGAGCTTCTTGTTGATGGCGTCGCGCGTCAGGTGCTCGGCAAAGAGCCGCGCCGTGGGCACGATCGCTTGCCGAAACGCCTGGTCGGCCAGTTCCGCGGCAGTGGAGCGATTGACGTCGTTCTCCAGACCGAGCAGGAAGGGCGGCAGGTCAAAGGCGTCGGCGATCACCCGCACCAGGAACTCCTGCCAGCCAAGGCGCAAGTCCTGATCGGTGCCGCCGCCGAAGCGCAGCACCTCGGGCTTGTTTTCAACCGCAAGGATGGGCACGCGGCCCGTGCCCTCGATCTCGTCCTGCCACCAGCGAATCAGCCGCTCGTGCTGCGACGGCCCCAGGTCCTGCAACCACAGCGCATACTGCACCACCGAGTTCGAGGCCAGGCGCGCAGCATAACGGTGCGCTCCCAAGAAGGCGTTGATGGACTCGAACGCTACCTCCAGACGGCCCAGCCCGAAGGGAGTGTGCGTGCGCGGGTTCAGCCGGATGTAGATGAGTTCGTCATCGTTCAGCACGATCTGGGTGCTGGGGGTGAAGGCGCCCGCCACCTGGACGTAACGCGGAGAACTGGGATTGCCGTCCCAGTCGGTGCGCATGCGGATGCTCGCCCCATCCACCGGCCACAGGTTCAGTGGCCGCGAAGGGTCGCCCGACAGCTCCACCTCGATGGCCCCGAAGCCGCCCACACTTACGTCTTCCAGCACCTGCTCGGCGAGCGATCGGAACGAGTCGTCCGAGTTCGGCGTATCGAGGTTATCGGTGAGGATACGGATGCGGTCGGCCGCATCGGGCACCTCGACCAGCGAGCGTGCATTCTTCGGTTGCACCCGCCAGCGCATGCCGGCCACGCGGTCTTTCACAGTGTTGATGGCCTTGCGCGCCACCGGCATTTCGGCAAAGCGCCGCAGGTTGTAGGGAGTTGGCTTGGGCAGCACGTCGGCTCGCGGTCCGTAGTTTTGCAGAATGGACGGCAGCGCCAGCGTGCGCCGCTTCTCCGGCACACCGGCTCCAGCAAGTCGGCGCAGAGCGCCGCGCAATGTCTCACGAATGCTCATGGAATTTATTTTTTCGCCGCGGATACCGAAAAGTGTAGCTATGTCATCCTGAGCGAGCGCGCTCGGTGTTGGCGCGCGAGTCGAAGGACCCCTACTCCAGCCCATTCGCACGGTAGGGGTGCTTCGACTCGCCTCGGCAAAAAAAACAGCCGAGGCTCGCTCAGCATGACAGGAGGAAAACTGGTGTCGCTATACTCTCAAATCCTGCCTTGCCATTTCCGCCAGCCTCGGCAGCTCGGCCTGCGCCACGACCGCGATTTGGCTGCGGGCCAGCGTGTCCAGGGCGAAGGCGACGGGCTCATCTGTGCGGTCAAGGCCGTCTTCGACGACGGCGGTCAGCAACGTCTTGGCCTGCTCCAGCCGCGCGATGCCCTCGCGGATCTGCGGAAAAGTGAACGCCAGCACTTTGGCGGCGTCCACGTCGCTAGCCAGCGACACGGCGTGGAAGAGCTTGACCTCGCCGTTGGGCTGGTAGCCGCAATCGATCTTGAGCGGATCGCCCGGATGCGTGTACTTTGCCACCGCGATGTGCTTGCGCATCAGCTTCCACACCCCCGCCTGCTCGAAGGCTTCGCGCATGCGTTGCGAGATTGCCTGGCGCCCGGCTGCGGCGCCCTTGCCTGCCGGTCGCCGCACTCGCTCCAGGTACATCTCGGCCAGCCGCCCCAGTTCTTCCGCCGGAGATTCGGTCAGGCAGGCCTTGGCCGGCGTGATCTGCAACAGGTTCGAGAACGACTCCTCGATACGGTGCAGGAAGTCCTCGCGGCCTTCTTTCAAGTGCGCCCGCAGATCGTCTGCCAGGCCTTCGAGCATCTCGAGGTCCGCCGCTGGGTCGAGACACTTCACCCGTTGCCAGTCGCGGGTAAACTTCAGTTCGGCAAAGCCGGCGCCGTTCGCGCCCGGCTCAACCAGCACCACGCCGATGTTGACGAACTCGTCCTTCACCGCATCGGGCACATAGCGGAGCAGGAAGAACTCGCACTGTTTGAAAGCCGCCACTAGCTCTTAGCTCTTGGCTCTTGGCCAAAACCCGCCACAGAGACGCAGAGACACAGAGAAGAACTGAACAACCTTTATGCTTCTATTCACTTTTATTGCTTTGGTCCTCCTCTGTGCCTCTGTGTCTCCGCGGCCAATCCTAATCATTACGCCAGTTCGGGAACGGCTGCCGCGACGAATGGCGAAACTCCGTGATCAGCGCTCTTACCAGGGTGCGCCGTCTGGCCAGAGAGTCCACCAGCTTCTCCAGGGCGTCCCAATCGCCATCGTACCACTCCGGCGGAACCGCCGACGCGATGTTCCCGATCGCGCTCGCGTCCAGCGATTCGATCGCCGACAACCACGGCTCGAACGATTTCCAGCCTGTGACCGCGGTGTACACCCGGTTGGAGGAGTGCACTCCGCGCAGCGGAGAATCGCGAAATACCCACTCCCCATCGTTAAAACAATATCCCTGGTCAATGAACGCCGCGCTGTACCCCAACTCATTGGACTTCCGCCAATAGACTGCCTGGCGGCCGTCGGCGTTACAGGTCCACTTGTCCAACGCCAAGATGCCGGCAAAATCTTTCAGGTTCCGGATACCCCATAGGAAGCTTTCCGGCAGGTAGTCCAACACCTGGCCTTGCGCCGGATCGACTACATAGCGGGAGCCGAATTGCAGTCCCGGTTCGCAGGAGACCTTCTTTCCGCCCAGTTCAATTACCAACTCGGGCGTATGCCCGACGAGCCATGCGCTGACTTCAATCACCTCCGCCGCCGGCATGGGCAATCCGATGCGCAGACCCAGCCGCGTCGCCAGCAAGTCATTGGCCAGAACCCGGATGTGCTGCGGGTTGTTCTGAAACTTAACTACGTAAAAGTTGCCGTCCGAGATGCGCATCAGGTGACCCTGTGCGCCCCCCCGCATACGCCGAATATGCTGGACGGCAATCAATGCCATTGCAGCAGCTTACCTCCGGCGGTCACGAACGGGAAGGAACTCGAGTCTTGTTCCGAATCCGAAACATAAGCAAGCAAACGCTTTCATCAAACTTCCGTCGTCCGCAAGAGCTTTGGGAATGACGTTCCCTTCCGGGAAAGGCGTCCCACATCGGCCTGCCTGACCATCTGCGCGATGGCCATGGCCAGCACGCAATCGTCGTGGGCGCCCCCGGCGGCGCCAGAGGTTGTGTCGGCGTGGCGCACGAAGGTCCGGCACTCTTGCAGCAGACGCCGGCTGAAGAATAGCTCCGGCGCGTCGGCAAGCATCACCGCCAGGTGCTCGATCATCGCAGGACGGGTGGTCCGTGATGTCAGCCAGCCCGGCTGGCCGTTTTCCTCATACAAGTTCGGGTAGTGATGACGGTCCGTCAAGTAGGCCAGTACGGCGTGGCCGTGGTTGTTCCTCTCGACCGCAATCAACGCTTCGCAGTATTCGCGCCCCAGCCTCGCCACCCACCGCGCCAACTCGCGGGGAGTGAAGTGGCCGAGCAATTCGGCGCACTGCATGCCGCTGGAGCGTTCGATTACCTGCGCGCAAGCGTAGTCGCCACGCGCACCGCCCCCCGCCGGATCCACGCCGATGATCCATGACTTCTGGTTCCGACTCGCCCGGGCAGGTGGAAACCGGATCTGCAGCCGCCGGTTGTCGTGTATCTCCAAGGGCTCGCCGCAGTTTGCCAGCCGTTGCTCGATCGCCGTCAACTCGAACACGCATTCTCCGGAAGAAAGGAAACAGCTCTCGGCATCTTCGGCATACTCCTGCGCAAAA
This sequence comes from uncultured Acidobacteriota bacterium, assembly GCA_963808725.1. GTDB lineage: Bacteria > Acidobacteriota > Terriglobia > Terriglobales > Acidobacteriaceae > JAHFUA01. The sequence goes on from CAWEGO010000002.1 coordinate 993,248, forward strand.
CGGCCGCGGAACTCCGCCTGGATCTCGCGCCGAAACGCGATCTGCGCCGGCTCGAGCCCGTACTTCATGGTAAGTTGCTCCTCTTCCTCGCTCAGCGGCAGTACGTTCACGGCTTGGCGCCGGTATGAAGTCTCCCACCACCAGGGGAAGAAATGCCGGACGTAGCCTTTCTCCTCCGCGTGCTGCCACTGGTCGTAGAAGCAGCCGCCGGCGCCGCAGGGCGTGGATTCCAGCACGATTTCGCCGTCCGGCGGCACCGCTGCCAGCAGCGAAGCCAGGGTCTCGCCCGGATCACGCGGCCAGCGGGCCACCTCCGAACAATGCAGGTTGCGGATGGTGAGCCCGCGGCCAGCGTTGGGGTCCGCCGCCGTCTCTACCCGGTACTCGCTGTCCAGGTGGGGGAAGACGATCTGGCGGACGTTGGCGCGCGACGTCGCCAGCGCGCCCTTGCGCAGCCGTTCCGGCAGGTTCTCCAGGAAGCGGCGCACGATGCGGAACAACTCCTCGGCCGAAGCCATGTCGTGCGTCACCTGCACGCTCACCGTCCCCGGCCGGGTGATGGTGTGCAGGAAGAATCGCGCCGCCACCCAGGTGGTCACTCCAACCTGACGCGCCTTCAGCACGATGTTGCGCCGTCCGTAGAGCCGGGAAAACTCGCGCTGCGCCCGGTTGGGCGCCAGCGGCAAGCGATTTCCCAGCTTGTCGCGGATCTGCAACAGCCGCAAGCCCAGGAAGTCGCGGAGGGTGGCATGCGACCGCCCCTCCGGCCGCTCCAGCCCGCCAATGCGCCGCCAGCCACAGAGATCACGGGGTTCCCAGTCCAGCCGCCTCCCCAGGGTGACCAACAGCTCCAGATCGTCGATCAAAGCTGGACTACGGCATCACGGAATGGCCACAGCGCGGCTCACTGCAGCCTCTCCACCACGACATCGATGCCATACTGCGGCGAACCGCAACTGGAGCAGGTCACCGTAGTGTTGTACGAAATCGCCTGGCTGGCGCCTACGTGCATGTTCCACTGGCCGCTGACCTGTCCCCCGGAATTGACCTTGGTGAGATCGAGGCTGGAGCTGCCGAAACTTTCCGCGCCGCTGCCGGTGTTTGCCGACAGGCTGAAGGCCGCGGTGCCGCTCGATCCCGCCACCATGGTCCACAGGGCGAGCGTCACGCGATACGTCCCGGCGCCGGAAGGCGTGTAGAGCGTGGTATTCCCGATCGAGGCCGTCTGCGCGGTGAGCGAGGCAGCGGCCACACGCACGGCTGCTGCCTGGGAAACAAGCTGCCCGCTCGAATTCGTGCCCAGGAAGTTGGCGGACGTGGGGACCGTCGCGCCGTTAACCTGGGCCACGGTCGGGTTGGGATAGGTGCCGCTGAGGTCGCCGCCCGCCGTGCCGCTCGGCGGCAGAGAAGAAGGCGTCCCGCCGACCTGCGCATACGCCACCTGGCCGCAATTGGCATTGCCGCTGGCTGCGATCCCCTTGGAATATTGGCCAGAACTGCACTGGCTCGGAGTGGCAGCCAGCGCTGTGGCCGTGCTGGCGTTCCCGGTGAGCGGACCGGTGACGCTGGCAAAGGTAGCGTTGCCGTTTACGTCGATCGCGCACAGTTTGGTGACGTCGTCGGTCGCGAGGCAGTCGAAGAGATCGGCGGTCTGGCCGCTGGTTCTCACCCGGGCCGCGATGGTGGGCTTGCTGCTGAAAGGCGTGACAAAGGTGTAGCCGGAGTTGGGAGTCACCTCGCCGAACACATGGAAGCCTAAAGGATAGAACGCGACGAATGCGCCATCGGCGGAATCGTTGTAATTCAGATTGCCGGCGATCTCCGTATTGTTGCCGGGGTAGTAATTACCGCCGATCGTGGCGAAGACGGCGGCTACGCTGTTCACGGTGAGTCCGGACCCGCTGCGCACAACATTGTCCCGATAGACGTTGTAGTCGGTACCGGCGTCGGCCACCACCGGAAAAGCCCCCGAGACCTGGCCACCGCTCGGCCACTGGAAGGTGCTGTTGGTGACGCTGTTGCCGTTGCCGCGCACGTGTACCCCACCGGTATTGACGCCGTCGGCCGTCAACTGCGTAATGTGCGCGTTGCCCAGCAACTCCATGGCGTAGTTTGGATAGTAGGTAAGCACGGGAAAACCATACACGTGGATCTTGTTGTACTGGTTGTCGCCGGCGTCATCGACGATGCCGGCGTTGGTCATGTTCCAGGCGGTCACGTCGCTGATCTGGTTGTCGCTGGCGGTAGTGAGAAAGTGCAGGCCGTTCAGCGGCCGCGCGCTGGCGGCATAGTCCGACGATTCGAAGGCGATGGAAACGTCGCGGATGCGGGCCTCGTAGAATTCAGCCCCGCTGCCGGAGGCCTCGCCCAGTTGAATGCCCTCGCCGGTGGTGGCGAGCACGCGCTTTACCTTGACGCGCTGGAGCTGCCAGCCCTTGCCCATGAGCAACTGCAGGCCGTAGCTCGCCTGCAGGTTGCCGTCCACGGTCAGGTCGGTGATTCTGCAGTTCAGCGGCAGCGAACTATTGCTCTTGCTCACTACCGCCGTGGCGCTCGCGCTCACGGTCAGGAAGGTGACATCCACGCCCGCACCCACCAGGTTCACGCACTTGCCGTTGTCCGGCAGGGCGATCGCCCCCGTGTAGGTGGTCGCCCCAAGATACACGGTACCACCGGTGGAAGAGAGCGCATTGATGCACGTCTGGGCGTTGGGCGCCATGCACAATTGGGCCACGTTGGACGCGGACACACCGCCGGAGAACGAGGCGGCCCCGGCCGCATTGTCGATCGACCACGTCGGGTTGATCGCGCTGGCCGGCCCGTAAGCGTAAACGCCCTTGCCGCGCAGGTTCACGTATTCGGCTTCGTTTTGCGTGGGCCGGAGGTATGCATTGTCGCAGGCCGGCATAGCGCTCACCGTGATCGAGCTTGCGGTGGTGTTCCCGATGAAGCAGGATGCGCCGTTGACCAGGAACATGACGTCATAGCTCTGGGAGCCTGGCGTTCCGACCCACTGGAAGGTCATCTGATGATTTGTGTCGAGGGTCGCCGGGCCATTGCAGAATGTGTGCCCTTCGGTGGTGCGCCTGCCGGCGCCGTCCTTGGCGAACATCCAGAAGGTGTAGCCGGTCGATGAGTCCCCGCCGGTAACCACGCAACCGGGGAGCACGGCCGGCGCGCCCGGCCCCGCCACCTCCACCACACCGTCACCCAGATAGGGATCGTCGTTGCTGACCGGTATGGCGCCGTCGATCCTGGGGATGGGGTTCTCCAATATGCGCAACCCCTGCCGCGTTCCGCCGCTGGACTGAAGGAACGAAAGCCCGTTGTTGGTAGTCGTGTTCACGGACCCGACCACGATGTTGCCACCCTGGTAGAAACCGTAGCTCGGCCCGAGCAGTTGCTGGATGTCGGCGGGCGGGGGCAACATCTCATAGAGCCCGCCGCTGGCGCCACCCACCTTCCAGGCGAAGGAATTGTTGATGAACATCCCCGAGCTGCTGCTATTGCCGCAGATGGCATGCGGCGTGGGGAAACTGGTGTCCGACCAGGTGTTGCTCAAGGCGAGGAAATATTGCGCCCCGCCGATATCCCAGAAGCAGGGCGCCGTGGCTTGCCCGTCCCATCCATTATTGATGTGGGAGAGCGTGATCGGCACGGGACCGAAGCTGGGTCCGAGCAGGAGAAACTGCTTGTTGGCCTCGCTTAACAAGCCGTCGACACTGACGGGATCATTGGCGCCTGTCAGCCAGAGAGCGCTCCCGGTCAGGTTTCCCACTTCACCATACTTGATGTGATACCCGCCGGCGTCGAACTTGTACCCATACTGCCCGAAGCTCACATTGTTGTTGAAGAAGATCTCGTTCTTGGCGTTGGCGGAGGGCCCGATGTGAAAACCGATACCTCCACCCGGGGTACAAGTGACATTGTAGAACTTGCCGTCCTCCACGTTGGTCTGGGAGGTGGGGGAGATATCCACGCAGGTGAAATTCGGCGTGCTGATGTCACCCTGCGGCGCCGCGGTGATGGTCAGGCGGTTCAGCGCCAGCCGGGTGGCGGTCCAACCGCTGGCGCCGGTCTTGTCCCAGGCAACGCCCGCAGTCGCGTAGGTTGAGGTGCAGTTGTCGCGCCAATGACCGTAGATCGCGAGGTCCTGAAGGCCGAGGTTGTACGCATTGTCGGCGTTGACCACCGGCCCGCTGCCGTCGCCACAGTAGGCAAAACCGGTCGAGTCGGCGGCGCCTCCGATCTTGTAATTTCCGGTATTGCTCAGGTTGAGCGGCGCGGTGAGCTTCATCCAGAAGAAGTTGGTCGAACCGGGAAGCTGGATGGACCCGCCATTGTTTGCCAGCGTCGCAATGGCGGTGTTGGCGGCGGTAGTATCGTCGACGATCAGGTTGCCGATGACGCCGAAATCGCGGAAGTCGGCTGCCTGCTTGGCCTGTTCGACGAACTTGGTGCCATTGTAGGTCGGCTGTTGACCGGTGGCGCTAGGAGGGTCCAGGTTCTGGCCCTGGAGCTGCCCGGCATTGAAGCTCGCGGGAATGCCCCTCAATTGCGAGTAAGCGTAGTCGTTGGCCGCCGCCACCACATCGCCGGTACGACCGTTAAACGCGGTGACGACCAGGGGGAAAGGGCCGTGGAAACCGGCCAGGGCGGCCGCGATGGTGCTATCCACATACTGGCGCGACGCCACCTGAATGGCCACGGCGCTGGGCACGATCTTGGAGCGAATCGCGGCGATCGTGGTTGTGGTCGTCGCTGGCACCGACCAATATTCTTCGCTGGTGGATCCATCGTCCAGCTTGAAGACCACCTTGTAATAAGTGCCGTCCGGCGTTCCGCCGGAATTGGGCACGAGGGCAAGGCTGATGGCGCCCTCGGGACCGATAGCCACGGCCATGGTTCCCGCAGCCACGGCGAGATTGTTTGCGCTGGTAAACTCGGGCCACGAAATTACGAGCGTGCCGCTGGCGGGAGTGCCGTCGGCCCGATACACCACATCCTGCACCGTGGTGGTGCTTCCGGCCGGGGCCTGCGCCGCCATTCTCACGGCCAGCAGCAGCGAGATCAGGCAACAAAAAAGCCGCCCGCGGCGGCTCGGATTGAGCATTCTTGTTTTCATCTGCTTCGGACCAAACTGGGCGGCTCGCCTGGGCAAAACCAGCCGAGCCTCGCTCCGCATGACAGTGGAGAGAAGTAGAAAACTGCAGGCCAGCTACTTCATGACAATTATGATTTGCCGGCGCCGGCGTAGTTGCGTATGAAATTCTCCACGCTGCGCACGTAGAACGTCCGCGAAGTCGACCACCGGACGCCGCTCCTCGATCAACTCCATGGCCTCTTGCAGGTCCCATCCCTGCACACGGAGCAGCGCCAGCGCCATCATGGGAGCGCGGTGGACGCCCGCAGCACAGTGGGTCAAAATCTTGTGTTCCGGGTTCTCCAGCGCCGCCAAGGCGAACTCGATCGCAGGTTGGAAGACCTCCGCCGACTTGGGCTGGAAGTCGTCATCCACCCGGTTCCAGAACACCTCGATGCCATAGCCCTCAGCCAGCGGCGTGTCGTCGAACTCCACCTGCATGTCGATGATGTGCGTGACCCCGGCCGCGGCCACCTTGGCCATGTTCGCGTCCGTCCAGATACCGCCGCCCACGGCAATGCGTGGAGTCGCCCAAGTCAGATCCATCGGTCGAGTTCGCCGCGGCCCCCATCGTGGCGGCCTGCGGCGCAAGATTCTCATTCTACCCTACCGATGGATTTACGCTGTCGAACGTCACCGCCGTATTCCCTGCCGCTTCCGTCCCGCTGTTCTCGCCAGTCTCCGGCGTGCGCAGGAACCGCAACAGCAGAGCGGCCAGCGATTCGTCCTCCACTTCCTCCGCTGCGCCGTTTGCCAGCCTGGCAGGGAGCGTCGGTGCGCGCTCGCCCAGCGACTCCGCCGCCTCGATCAGGCTCGCCACAATCTTGGGCGTGGCTTTCTGTACTACCGCTGCCCACTGGCGTTGCGTATCGCTGCGGCGGCTGCGCTTCAGGTTGGCGCCCCGCTTCGGCAATGGCTTCTCCCCGAAAACAAATGCGGGAGCGCCAGACGGCGCTCCCGCATTCTTTTCTTCACTTCTAAGTTCAGAATAGCATTTTCAACTGGCCCATAGTGCCACCTAGCGGAAAACTTTATTGCTTTGCGGCACAGTTAGTTGCGGGATTTTCGCCGCCGCCGGCCCCTTGACAAGCTGGCGCGGTCTGATCGGAGGAGGCTGAGGGAAACGGCCGCAGCAGCCCCACTTCCAGAAAAATCTCGCTCAGCAAGTCCAGCGTCCGCGGGAACCGCCTCGCCACCGTGCGCCGGCTGCAGCCCATCAGCACGGCGGTTTCGTCCCAGGTATAGTCCTGCAGCACGATGCGCGCCACCAGCTCGCGCGCGAATTCATCGAGTCTTTCCAGGCAGCGCTCCACGTCGTGCACCAGGATGACGACATCTTCAAAACTGTGCACGTGATACGAGGTGACCCGCGCACGAAAGAACTCGCGCCCCAATAGCGACGGCAGCCGGCCGATATCCATGGACATGTGGAAGTAGCGCCGTAAAAGCCCCATGGTGCGGCCGCGATAGGCCGTGATGGTCACGCCCTCAGCTTGCGGTTTGCATCCCCCTTGGGAGCGAGCCACATTGGTAGATGGTGAGACGATCATGCCCGCTCCCCCTCCGCCGGTTTCGTCCGCGCCGTGCGGGACAGCTCCGCCATGACCTTGGCGCAACCTCCGCAATAGGGTGCGTTGCTGCCGTGCGGGCGCAAGCGCAGTGCCCCGCATGCCTCGCAGTACTTCAACTCCATTCGAATGATCTGCAGCTCTTCCGCCCACAATCGCCTCCGGTCCCAGCGCCGACGCAACAAAAAAGCCCTGCACCGCATGCGCACCCCATCGGGGCTCGCTTACGGTGCAGGGCTCGCTTGTGTTGCGACGACCTGCTTGGTTTATTTAGTTTTCAAAACTCACGCCCGCCGGATCACCCTCCGGACAGCAACGGGCGGTCTTTGCGGCGGCAGAAGTATCCTTCCTCGTAGCCGGACTTCAGCACCTGGCCGTTCTGCACTACGATCGAAAGCCGCCCGCTGAAATGGATGGCGTGCAGCAGCCGCTCCATGGCAGCAGAAAGCATTGCGGACTCGCAGACTTTGCGGCGAAACTCGAGGAATTCCCGGCTGCCCGCCGGTTCCTCCGGAAATGGCGCAGCACCTGAATCGCACATCGGAATCAGCCCACCCTTCTCGCAGACATACAAGGTGCTCATGTTATATCTCTGTGGAACATGCGTTGTCAATAGTTTTTATTCTCTTGTCGTTATTAGGCTTGCATCATTTATATCCTTGCGTTATATTTTGCAAGCCATGAAATTCAAGGCTTTGCAAGAAAACCTGCGTAAGGCGCTCTGGGCCCGCATCGATGCCGGCGAACTCACCGGCTTGAGGCTCGCCGAACAGACCGGGTTCCAGCAGGCGCACATCTCCAACTTCCTCAACCGCAAGCGTTCCCTCAGCCTCACCGGGATGGACAAGGTGCTCATCGTGCAGCATCTGTCGGTGCTCGACCTGCTCGATCCCGAGGAGATCAACAAGCGCGCCAGCATCCTGCCGCCCACCGAAGACGACTTCGAGAACGTGCTGCTGGTGGAAGGCACCATCGCCGCCGGCGAACCGCTCATCACCAACGAGAACGTGAAAGATATCCTCAAGTTCAAGAAGTCGTTCTTGCGGCGGTTGCGCCCCGATCCCGCCTCGCCGCGCGAGGACTGGCGCCGCTTCGTTCTGGTCAAGGCGGACGCGCGCGACGGCATGAGCATGTACCCCCGCCTGCTGCCCGGCGCCACCGTGCTCATCGACCGGCATTACAATTCGCTCAAGTCCTATCACCGCAGCGAGCAGAACATGTACGCGGTACGCAAGGCAGACGCCTGCACCATCAAGTATGTGGAACAGGTGGGGAACAACCTGGTGCTGCGGCCCCAGAACCCTTCGTACCCGGTGGACCTCATTGAGGTCGAGGAGGGCAAGACCTTCGCCGACTATATCGTGGGCCGCGTGTGCCACGTCGCCATCGAAACCTGAGCGGTGGGGTGCGACCACGTGGAACCGCGCGACAGGGCTGCGGTCGCTGGCTCAGGATGAAGGTGTTTATACTTGCCTAAGCTGGACTCAGCCCTCGGGAGGGAATCATGGAAGCAGTCGCCGGTATTGCTGTCGGCTCACGCCGCAATGAAGACATCGCTCTCGACCTGATGAAATTCGTCGCTATGACCACCGGCTACGGCAAAACGGAGTCGCCCGGCGCCGGATTCCAGGGGTCAAACGTGAACAAGGCCGAAGATTATGCCGCGCACCTGCTGGAGCTGTACACGCGCTGCCTCGCCTCCGTGCAAGGAGGCAAATAGAGGCAGGAGAGCCGCGGTTGCCCGCGGCTCTCGTTGGCTCTGCCGGCCGGAGGGCCGGCCTGATCTGACACCGGGCTAGCGCCGGCGCCCACCCTTCTTTTTCCGGGCCGCCTTCTTCCTGCCCGCGCCCTTGCGTGCAGCCTTCTTCGCGCGAGCTCCGCCTCCGCGGCGTGCCGCCTTTTTCTTGGCGGGTTTCTTCGTTGCTTTCTTGCGCGCGGCTTTCTTGCGCGCCGGCGCTTTCTTCTTCGGAGGAGCTGGCGGCGGGGCTTCGCCTCCCATGGGTGCGCCGGTCTCTCCGCCCAAGCCGCCTCCCATCGGGGTTTCCTCCGCTTCTTCTTCTTCCTCTTCCTCGTAGTCTTCCTCTACATCTCCGAAGCCGGTATCGCCATACTCATCGATGTCGTCATCATTGCGTGCGTAGAGGGTCTCATCGTCGAACGTCATATCTCCTCCTGGCATTGAACCGGACCTCCGCGTAATGAGTACATCTTTCGAGAACCGCGCGGATTATAGCAACAGCCAAGCGCCTGTCAACTATACGCGCAGACCGAAAGGGTTGGCGAGACGGGCTACGGCCGGTGGGCTTCGCTGATGACCAGAGTTTCGCCGGGATGGATGGTGACGGAAGCCAGCTTGTTGTTGCGCTGCAACTGCCCGACCGTGGTTTTGTACTCCGCCGCGATGCTGGCCAGGGTTTCCCCCGGCTTTACCTTGTGCACCCGGCGGCTGGAAGAATTTAAGTTATTGCCCGACTTTAACTTAGCTGCCGTTATGCCGCCATGCGCGGCGCCTTTTCTGGCCTCTGTCGACTCGGGTTCGGCGATCACCCGACGAATAAGGAGGACTCTGCCCGGCGGCAACTGATTGCCGTGCAGATGGTTCCATTGCCGCAGCCTCTCGGCGGGCACACCAAAATCGTCCGCCACGGTAAGCACGGTGTCGCCTTTGCGCACGCGGTAATGCAGGATCTTCTTCGAGAAGGCGACGGTATTCTCAGCCCCTCCCTTGCCCGGAGCAATGGGGATGATCAGCCGGCTGTCGGGCTGAAGGGTGTCGCTGGCGCGCAGATCGTTGGCGGTGGCTATGGCGCTCGCGGTAGTGTGGTACTTGTGCCCGATGCTCGCCAGGGTGTCGCCGCTGGCCACCTTGTGGTACCGCCACCACACGCGCTTGTCCACCGGAATTGCAGCGACACGGTTCAAATACTTGTCCTTGGTCCCGCGCGGCAGCTTCAGATCGAAGCCGCCATCTTTAGGTGTCGTCATGCGTAGCAGGCTGGGATTCAGATCCTGCAGCGTGGCCAACGAAGCATCGGTACACTCGGCCACCAGGCGCAGATCCACGGGGTAATTGATCTTCACCGTGTCGGCTTCGAGCGGCGCTTCCGGCGTCACGTGGTCCAGCCCGTATTGCGCCGGATTTTTCGCCATGATGGTAACGGCGAGAATGATGGGCACGTAGTTGCGAGTCTCTTTGGGCAGCACGCCCCGGTTGTACAGCTCCCAAAAATCTGCATAGCCGGTACGGGCCACGGCGCTCTGCACTGTCCCCGGCCCGGAGTTGTACGCCGCCATGGCCAGATACCAGTCATTGAATTGCTGGTAGAGGTCCTTCAGGTGCCGCGCCGCGGCTCGCGTGGCCTTCTCCGGGTCCTGGCGTTCATCGACCCACCAGTTTCGTTCCAGACCGTAGCCGGTGGCGCGGCTGGCCATAAACTGCCACATGCCGCGCGCGCCCGCCCGCGAGACCGCGAAGGGATGGAATCCGGATTCCGCCTGCGCCAGATAGATCAGCTCCTGCGGGACTCCTTCTTCCTTCAGCACCCGCTGAATCATGTCCCGGTAGCGGCCGGAGCGCGCCAGTGCCGCCTCCAGCGTGCCTCGGCCACGGCCGGAGAAGAAATAGATATAGTTCTCGACCGCGGGTTTCAGGTCCAGCGGCAGCTCCGAGGGGATGCGCCTGACCGCTGCCTGCTGCTCAGGAGTAACCGTCGGCTGCTCGGGGAAGGTGATGCTGTTGGCTTCGTCGATGGGCGCCGGTTCTGATTTCTGTTCGCTGAAGCCGTCCCCCGCTGTCAGCGCCGACATCTCCAGCGTATAGACACCCTCGATGACCTTGTCGAATTCGGCCTGCAATCGCTCGTCCGAGCGTATGTCCAGCGGGCCCTCCAGCAGAATGTCCACGGCTTTGTCGAAATCGGCCTGTGCCGCTTCCAAATGCCCGGCGGCGTAATCAGCCTGGCCGCCCCGGAGTGCCTGCTCCGCCCGCGCAATAAGAGAGTCCACCGCATCCGGCTTGCTGGCTTCTTCGATCTTCGGCGCGGCAACCTTGGGCGGCAGAGACGGCGCCGGGGCCAGGGCCTGCGCAGGTGGGTTCGCTGTAGCCTTCTTCTTTTCAGCGGTTTCGCAGGAAATCGTCGCCAGAATCAGAGAGGCTACAAACGGCGCCAGTAAATGGGATTTGCGAAGCATACACCTCTCTGCTTGCAAGCTCGAAAGCGCTTTCTGTTGCCGGCCCGGTTCATGAATCCTACTACTCGGGAATTTGGCCGGTCAATCGGCCAAAAGGGTCTGGTACTTGTGATCCAGTCTCCTCATTCCCTTCTAACCCTATGGTGATGCGAAGGTTAGTTGCAACACCATCAAACCCGCGGCCACTCGATGCCGGCGGATTCCCCCTGCGCGTTCTTCAACGCCCAGGCCATCCGCGGAGTGTTGTGGGCCAGGCCGCACCGGCCGCGTGCGTCGAGCAGGATGATGCCTCCATGCCCTGCCAAGCGCGTCTCCAACCGCTCAATGGACATCCGGGCGGCGGCTTCGGGCGCCATCCCCTCCAGCACGCGGTCGGCCGCCCACTTGGCCAGCACCAGCTTCATGATCGGTTCACCCCAGCCGGTCGTTGAGACGGCCGCACTCTCGTTGTCGGCATAGCATCCGCACCCGATCAGCGATGAATCGCCTACTCGGCCTGGGGTCTTGTTCAAGGTACCGCCGGTCGAAGTGGCGGCAGCAAGATCGCCGTGGCTGTCCAAGGCTACGGCGCCAACCGTGTCGTGCTCGGCAAAAAACTCCGGCGATTTTCCGGCTAGCGCCTGTTCCTGCACTTCCCGCAAGCGCTCCACTTCGCGTTCGATCACTAGCTCTTCATTCGCGCACAGCGGAAGACCGTGCTGTTGGGCAAAGCACTCCGCCCCTTCGGCTACGAGATAGACGTGCGGACTCTCGTCGAGCACCCGCCTTGCGGCGCGGATCGGATTGCGAATCCGCTCCACGCATCCCACCCCACCGGCGCGCAGGGTCGCTCCATCCATCATCAGGGCATCGAGTTGCACCCGGCCGTCGCTGGTGAGGAACGATCCGCGGCCAGCGTCGAAGGTTTCGTCATCCTCCATCACCACGATGGCGGCTTCCACCGCGTCCACCGAGGAACCTTTGCGCTCGAGCACTTTCCAGCCGACGGCAAGGGCATGGCGTACGCCGTTCACGTGCGCCTCGGCCATCTCGTCGGGAATGGCCCAAGCCCCGCCATGCACCAGCAGGACGGGTGAATGTCCTTCCGCCACGGTGTCCCTCGTCGAACCCCGCAGGATTGTAACAACCGGCGCGGGGTGACCCCCGTCACTGCGCGGATGCCCGCCCGCGTTCCCTACTAGAGTGTTGCCACGTTTATACGCGGCCGACCATTCGGCCAATCATCGCTCATCGCCGCAGCCAAGGAGAACACTATGGCGACCGTGACCAGCAAAGCAGCCGACCTCGCCGGACCCGGCATCGGCAGTTATGAAGAGTTGGAACAGATTCTGCCCAACGACTATCACTCCCTGCTCAATCCCAAAGAAACCCAGCAAGCCATCTTCGTGGCCAAGAACTACATCGAGGAGAACCTCTGCAAGGAATTGAAGCTGATGATGGTTACCGTCCCGCTGATCGTGGACGTGGAAAGCGGGGTCAACGATTTGCTCGACCGCGACGGCTCGCGCACCCCCATCCAGTTCCACATCTCCAACGACTACGGCAAGCATCCCATCGACGCCCAGGTGGTGCAGGCCGCAACTAAGTGGAAGCGCGTCGCGCTGAAGCAGTTCGGGATGCAGGCTGGCGAAGGACTCTGCACCGACATGCGCGCCGTGCGCAAGGACTACTTTCTCGATCACGACCATAGCTGCTACGTCGACCAGTGGGACTGGGAGCGGGTGATCACCCCCGAGCAACGCAACCTCAACTTCCTCAAGGAAATCGTGGGCAAGATCTGGAAGGTGCTGAAGGGCGCGGAGAACCATGTACTCACGCTGTTCCCGGAGCTCAACGACGCGCGCTATCCCCGCCTGCCGGAGGAGCTCACCTTCCTGCACGCCGAGGAGATCCTGGACATGTATCCGGACCTGCCCCGCAAGCAGCGGGAGACCGCCGTCCTGCAGAAGTATCCCGCCATCTTCATCATCGGCATCGGCTGGAGGCTGCAGGATGGCTATCCGCACGAGATGCGCGCCGCCGACTACGATGACTGGGTCACGCCTACGCGCTCAGAAGACGGCAGAGCGATGCACGGGCTGAATGGCGACATCCTGGTCTGGAACCCGGTAACGCGCCGGCGCCATGAGCTGACCTCGATGGGCATTCGGGTCAATGCCGACACCCTCCGCCACCAACTAGACCTTACCGGGCAGCTCGACTTCCTCAAATATCCTTATCACCAGGCGATCCTGCGCGACGAAATCCCGCTCAGTATCGGTGGCGGCATCGGACAATCTCGCACCCTGATGCTGCTCTTGCGCAAGGCGCACCTGGGCGAGGTCACCGTCTCCGTGTGGCCGCAGGTGCTGAAGGAAATGTGCGCGCGCAAGAATATTCACGTGCTGGAATAGCTTCGCAAAGGCCGGACCCGGAGGCGGAGTTGGGTTGCATTTCGCCGGAGTTGCTTGTATGGTGAGTGTATGGCGCGTCTGATTTCCACCACGATCCGGCTGCATGAAGAAGACGCCCGGGCCTTGAAGCGGGCCCGGGCCGCGGGGCATTCGGCCTCGGAACTGGTCCGCAAAGGTTTGCGCGTTGTCGCCTCGCGCTACTATTCTGGGCGGCGTCCCCCCTCTACGCGCCTGTTTGAATCCACGGATACTAAGCTGGGAGAGGAATCGCAACTCTTCCAGGACACGGATTGAGTCCGCCAATCATTGCCGATACCGGCGGGCTGTTGCATGCATTGGCACGTACCCGGGAGGGAACGGCCAGCTTCCCGGACTACGAAAATGCGCTGATCTCTGCGGATCTGGTAGTGGTTCCCGCGCTCGTTCTTGCGGAAGTCGACTACTTTCTTCGCGAGCATCGGGCAGCGATGCGCAAGCTGGTGGGCGAAATCTTCGACCCAAGAACCCGTTATGAGTACGAATTGCCCGTCGCCTCCGATATTGCACGCGCCCTGGAGTTGGATGCCAGATTTCACGATCTCAAGTTGGGGTTGGTAGATGGAACCGTGGCTGCTATCGCGGAGCGCCGCAGAATTTTCCGAGTCCTCACGACCGATCGCCGTGACTTTAGCGTAATTCGCGTCGGCCCCCGGCTTACCCGTAGGTTGGAACTGGTTCCGTAGGGGGCAAGAAGCGCCGCTCAGAGTTTTTCAGCGGCCGCAGCTGCCGCAATAAATCACTATGCCAAACCCAGGGAGCCGGCCCGCAAAGCGGCGGGTGATGCGATTGGTCACGGCTGGGTTGAATGCGGCTACCCAACCTGGGTGGAATCGAAGCAGGAGAGGTCCTGCAATCAGCACACCCGCGAGCACGCCAAGCAATACGACGAGACTTACTGGCAATCGAGCTCCAAAAGAAACCTACACAACCGCCGAAGGCTCATGGCTGACTTCGTCTTTCATCGCCAGAGCTTCCGGCTTGGTGCGCTGGTAGGTGTACCAAATGCGATGGATCACGGTGATGCTGCCCAGCACGGCGATCACCCACAACACCGGCGCCATGCGGTTGAATACCGCCCCGATGATCACCAGCACGAGCCGCTCTGGTCTCTCCATAAATCCCACCTTGCAGGTGCCGATCAGCGACTCCGCGCGGGCGCGGGTGTAGCTGATCATCACCGAGCTGATCATCACCACGGCCGCCAGCACCACGTAGAAAAACCGGTTCGCCCGGGCATAATAGACAAGCAATCCGAAATAGAGGGCGGCGTCGCTGTAGCGGTCCACCACCGAATCGAAGAATGCGCCGAAGACGGTCACCTGGTTGGTGGCGCGCGCAATGCGCCCGTCGACCATGTCCAGGAAGCCGGCCAGGAAGATGACCGCTCCGGCGTAGCGGAAAAGTCGCGCCGTGTTATCGCCGCTGGCCTTGCCAAACAGGTAGGCCGCAAAAACGCTGATCCCCAGGCCGATCGCGGTGTAGACGTTGGGGGAGATACGGGTCAGAGCCAGCCCGCGCACGATCCTGTAGAGCAAGGCTCCGCAGGCCCGGCCGAAAGCGCCCGTCCAACTCATACCGCCTCATCGTGAACCGTGGTCAGCTTCAGGACCTCCAGTTCGCGTTTGCCTGTGGGCGTCACCACCGTGGTCGTCTCCCCCACTTTCTTGCCCATCAGCGCTCTTCCGATCGGCGAACTGGTGGAAATCAGCCCCTTGGAGACGTCCGATTCCTCGCTGGTGACCAGCTTGTACTCGATCTTTTCGTCCTTGGCCCCGTCGTATACCACCACCGTGGCGCCGAAGGCCACCCGATCCCTGGGAATATTGGCGAGATTCACCATGGAGAGTTCCGCCATGCGCTTCTTCAGTTGTCCGAGCCGCGCCCGGACGAACTCCTGCCGCTGCTTGGCCATATGGTACTCGGCGTTCTCGCTCAGGTCGCCCATCGCGACCGCCTTTTTCAGCTCTTTCGGCAGGTCATGGTTCAACTCGTGTTCCAGTTGCTGGATCTCTTCTTCCAGGCGTTTCCGGATATGTTCTGTCATGTCGCTTGGGACCTGTCTAGTTGCGGAAGGATTAGACTGAGATCGCGTCGCCGACCGTCACCGCCGCACAAACATGAATTCGGTCGTCTCTCCCACAGGTTTGCAATTATAAGTCTTTCCCGCTTCCGAACGGCGTGCTGTGCAGCCCCTTTTGGGCGCTTTCCGTCGACTCCGCTACGGTCGGGAGCCCTGCCGCGCTGCGGTACCTGTGTAGAATCCCAACGGCATTGCCGCGGATGTGGGGCGACTGCACAGTAAACCTAGGTTTTTCAATTATTTAAACACGGGTTCGCATTTGACCGGAGGGCGCTCCGGGGGTATAATGGTAGTAGTTTCCCCTTGACGCCCCTCGTCGGGTGCCCCTCATGAATGTTGAACCAGGTTTCCGAATTGGCGACAAAGTGGTATACCCCAATCATGGCGTCGGGGTGATAGAGCAAATCAGCAGCCGCACCTTCGGCGCAACTGTTGAAAAGTTCTACCTCCTCAACATCAAAGCCAGCAGCCTCAAAGTGATGGTGCCGTTCCAGAACGCCGGCAATGTAGGCCTGCGGCGGGTCATCCGCAACGGTGAAGTTCAGAAGATACTCGATTACCTTACCAGCGGTAAGTGCGACAGCCACAACGACTGGAAGTACCGCTTCAAAGAAAATTCCGAGAAGATGCGGACCGGTTCTCTGCTGGAAGTCGCCTGCGTGCTCAAAAGCCTGCTGATGCTCAGCCAGAGCAAGCCACTTTCGTTCCGCGAGAAGAAGATGCTGGAACGGGCGCGTTACCTGCTGGTCAGTGAGGTAGCTCTGGCCAAGAACCTTGAGGAAACCGAAGTCGAGCAGATGCTCACCAAGGCCCTCTCCAGGTCCAAACTGAAATTTCCCGAGATCACCGCCGAAGCCTGAACCGCACCGCACGTTTCGCACTTTAAGCAGATTTGAAACGTGACGCCCGCTTACTCCCCCAACCACGCACCGTACGGTCGCAACGAATCCACGTGGTCGAAGATGATCTTGAGCGCGGCTGTGATCGGCACTGCCAGCACCAGTCCTGCGGCGCCCCAGATCCAACCCCAGACCAACAAAGAAATGGTCACCACCAGCGGGTTCAATTGCAGCCGCTTGCCGATCAGTTTGGGGTAAAAAACGTTGATGGCGAAAACGTGTAGCCCGAAAACCGTGATGATGATCACCAGCACCCCGCCCCCGTGCAACTGTCCCGCGCCCGCCGCAAGGGGCGGAAGAATGGCCACGATCGGCCCCAGATAGGGGAGGAGGCTGATGAAACCGCTGATGAATCCCACGAAATAGAAGTACGGCAGGTGCAAAGCTGCGAAGGCCACCGTGCTGACCGCGCCCAAAAAGATCCCCATGAGCAGGTTGCCCACCAGAAAGCTGCGGATCATGGCCGAGATCCGCCCCAGCGTGACATAGGCCGTGTTCCGGTGTTCGAGCCGGAACAGCATCACCGTCGCCGCCCGGGCGTGCTCCTGCCAGGTCAGCATGAAGAACACGAGGAAAGGAACGAAAGAGACCGTCAGGACCACTTCCCAGACCGCTCCTGCTCCCTGGGTCAGGGCCGACGTCCAGTCGGTCTGCTGCTGCACGGTGATGGTGCCTTCTGGTTTCGTCGAAGGCGGCCTGGACGTGCTGCTGAGCCTCTCCGCCTGTTGGCGGAGTTGGTCCGCTTCGTCGCGGATTTTTTCCGTGTACTTGGGAAGGTCATGCACGAAGGCGACGGCTCGGTTGTAGAAGAAGTAGGTCGTGCCGTAAAGAATGGCAAACAACAGAAGCAGAGCGACCATGGCTCCCAGGCCACGCGGCACCCGGACCCGTTGTAAGCCATCGACGATCGGGGTCAGCATGAACGCCAGCAGGATCGAGACCAGCACCACGAGCAGCACCGGCTTGGCGACGTAGCAGATGGCCAGCACCACTGCGATCGCCATGATGATGAGACACGAGGTCTCGATGCGGTCTGACTTGCGCCGATACGGCCGCACCGGCAGCGTCTCCGCTTCCGCGGGCAGGTGCTCGGCGAGTTCGGCAGGTTCGTCGATTCGGTCAGGCATTTTCGTCGGCTTCGACGGTACTCAAACCATGGTACTCAAACTATGATGCGCTCCCACCTATAATCGCAGAGTGTGCTCTCCGGTTAACCCGGTTACCGGCCGGGTTCTGGCTCTCGACGTAGGCTCCAAGACCATCGGGCTGGCGGTTTCCGATCCCCTCGGGATCACCGCCCAGGGCCTGGAGACCATCCGCCGCAAGAATAAGCGAACTGATTTCGCCGCCCTCGAGCATGTCCTGCGCCAGCACGGTGTCCAAGAGATCGTGGTCGGCTACCCTCTGCGGATGAGCGGGTCGACGGGTACGCAGTCGGAGCGGATGACGGCTTTCGCCGAGGAGCTGCGGCAGCGCTTCGCCCTTCCCGTTCACCTCTGGGATGAACGCCTCACTTCCGCCCAGGCCAACCGCCTGCTGCGCGAAACCAACATGAGCATCCGCCGCCGCGCCCAGGTAGTCGACCGCCTCGCCGCGGTTCTTATCCTACAGAGCTTCTTGGACCATCGGCGTTATAGTCGTGAGTCGTAAGTCGCAAGTCGTGGGCAGAATTCTCCGGTCCGGAGGCAGCTATGTCCAACTCGTACCGAGACCTAAACGTTTGGCAGAAGGCGATGGATCTAGTGGTGCGTATCTACGAGCTTACCGGCAACTTCCCCCGAAGTGAAACTTACGGCTTGATATCTCAAATACGGCGGGCGGCGGTTTCGGTGCCAAGCAACATCGCTGAGGGCAAAGGAAGATCTGATAAGGACTTCTCCCGATTCCTGCTGCAGGCGCGAGGATCGGTATGGGAAGCCGAAACCCAGGTTGAGGTCGCACTGCGGCTTAAGTACCTCAAGGCCGCGGAGGCGGAAGAGTTGCTGGCAGCAGCATCTGAAATCAGCCGCATGCTGAACGGCATGCTAAATGCCCTTTCCCGCGACAACCGGAATCCGCAAAACCTGGTATCGACGACCAGGGGTGATTGCCCGGCTGCGCGGCTCGCGACTCCGTTGGGTCCGTTAGGCTTACGACTTACGACTCGCGACTTGCGACTCCCCTGCATCTAAACTAATACCTTGCGCGCGATTCTCACATTGCTGCTGGCCGCTGTCCTCGCCGCTGGCGCCTGGCTGGCGTACGGTCTCTTGCTCCCCATTGGGCCCAAAGGACAGGAGAAGTTCGTTCTCCTCCGCCCCGGCTCATCCGCCCGGCACATCGCGCGAGAGCTCCAGAACGAGGGCATGATTCGCAGCGCGGCTGTCTTTCTGGCGTGGCACTATTGGCGCGGCATGCCTGCTCTCAAGGCCGGGGAGTACAAGTTCGACCACCCCGCTGCCGCGCGCGAGGTCTATGCCCGCATCGTCGCCGGCGACATCTACGTCCACACCGTCGTTATTCCGGAAGGCTACAACACCTTCGACATCGCGAATGCCATCCAGGCCGCTGGGCTGGGCGCGAGCGGCGATTTCCTCGCCGTCGCCCGCTCCGACGTGTCGTTGATCTCCGACCTCGATCCCCCGGCCCCGTCTCTTGAAGGCTATCTATTCCCCGACACCTATGAGTTCACGCGCACCCAGAGCCTGCACGACATGGCGGCTGCCATGGTCAAACGCTTTCGCCAGGAGAGCCATCAGCTCGGCCTGACCACGGACTTCCACCGCGTCGTCACCATGGCGTCCATTGTGGAGAAGGAAACGGCCGTCCCGGCAGAGCGTCCGCTGGTGGCCAGCGTTTTTCATAACCGGCTGCACCGCAACATCGTGCTGGCCACCGATCCCACCGTCATCTACGCCGCGCTGCTGGCGGGACGCTACAACGGCGTGATCCACCAGTCCGATCTGCAGTTCGACTCCGCGTACAACACCTACAAGCACGCGGGGCTTCCGCCCGGCCCCATCTGCAACCCGGGACGCGACTCCCTGCAGGCGGCCATGCAGCCCGCCAACACCGATTTCCTCTATTTCGTCAGCGACAACAACGGGCACCACCGCTTCGCTCGTACTATGGAAGAGCACTCGCGCAACGTCGCTGCCTACCGCCGTGCGGTAGCCGATTCGCGCTGACCGCGCCCCAGTCTCACCGCTCCGCTACTCCGCGTATACTTACCGATTGCAGCCAAGGAAGGGACCGATGCATTCCTGGCGGTGCTTACGGTTAGTGTTCGCAGTCGTGGTGCTCGCGCTCGCGCCGCTCTCCGGGTGTCTCTTCCGCTCGCACCCGGTGGAATCGCGCATCAGCACGGCCCCGCTGAAGCAGGCCACGGAAGCCGAGCTTATCGACCGCATCAACTCCCAGGCGGCCAGCATCAAGACCTTGAGCGCGACCGTGGACATCTCCGCCGCAGTCGGTGGCTGGACCAAGGGCAAGATCACCCAGTACCAGACGATCAGCGGCTACATTTTGGTGCGCAAACCGAAGATGCTGCGTATGATCGGTCTGCTCCCGGTGGTCCGCACGCGGGCCTTCGACATGGTGTCGAACGGGCAGACCTTCGAAGTTTCCATCCCGCCGAAGAACCGCTTCATCATCGGCCGCAACAACGTCATCACCCACAGCAGCCAGCCTCTGGAAAACTTGCGTCCGCAGTACATCCTGGACGCGTTGCTGGTGCGCGAGATCGATACTGCCAGCGAGATCGCGGTGCTGGAGAACAGCTACGAGACCGTCGCTGACGCGAAAAAAAAGAAAGAAGTGCAGGAGCCCGACTACGTGATCATCGTCCTTCGCCGGGGCGATGCCGGCTGGTACCTCTCGCGCAAGATCATCTTCAGCCGCCTCGACCTCGAGCCCCACCAGCAGATCGTCTACGAGCACGGCTACATCGCAAGCGATGTCCACTACAGCAACTTCAGCGACCATGACGGCATCGATTTCCCCAGCCAGATCAACATCTGGCGCCCGCAGGAGGAGCATGCGATCAACCTGACCGTGGAGAAGCTCACGATCAACCAGCCGCTGGCCGACGAGCAGTTTGTCTTGCAGCAGCCGGAAGGGGCACAGGTGGTCCACCTCGACGCGCCCAACTCCGGCCGCAACTCCGGCGGCGACGACGAACCGGCCAAGTAGGCTCGCGACTTTACGACCCAAGACTCCCCGCTCCTTTACAATGTTTCCTCGATGAACAAGATGATCCTCGCTAACCTGGTGCACCGCCCCATCCGCACCTGCATCAGCATCATTGCCGTGGCCGTGGAAGTGACGCTCATCCTGCTGATCGTCGGGCTCTCGGTCGGGATCCTCAACGACGCCAAGGAACGGCAAGCGGGCATTGGCGCCGACATCATGGTGCAGCCGCCGGGCTCTTCCTTCCTCAGCGGCATCTCCGGCGCTCCGGTCTCGGCCAAGGTGGCGGACGTGCTCGGAAAAGTGCCGCACGTAGTGGCCGTGGCACCGGTCATCACCCAGTTGAGCACAGCGGGAACGGTCGAGGTCATCTATGGCATTGACCTGAACAGTTTCCAGGCCATCGGCGGGCCGTTCCATTACCTTGCCGGCGGGCCCTTTCAGGGGCCGGACGACATCCTGGTTGACGATTTCTTTGCCCACCAGAAGAACGTCCATGTCGGCGACAAGATCGAGGTGCTCAATCACCAGTTCCGCATCGGCGGCATCGTCGAGCACGGCAAGGGCGCGCGCAAGTTTCTGCAGCTCTCGACCCTGCAGGACCTCATCGGCGCCCAGGGCAAAGCATCCATCTTTTACGTCAAACTGGACGATCCCAAGTCCGGCGATGCCGTCGCCGCCGATATCCGCCAGATTCCCGGCATGCAGAGCTACGTGGTGCGCTCGCTACGGGAATACCTCTCGCTGATGACCATGGGCAACATCCCCGGACTGTCGACTTTCATCAGCGTGGTCATCGGGGTCGCGGTGGTGATCGGATTCATCGTCATCTTCCAGGCCATGTACGCGGCGGTGATGGAACGTACCCGCGAAATCGGTATCCTGAAGTCGATGGGCGCCTCCAAGGGGTACATTATCAGTGCCATCCTGCGCGAGACGATCCTGCTGGCGATCCTGGGGATCGCTGTGGGAATCGCCATCAGCTACGCCGCCCGCGGCGCCATCGTCGCCCACTTTTCCACCCTGCGCATCCTGGTGACCCCGGGATGGATCCTGCGCGCCACCGGCATTGCCATCGTGGGTGCCCTCGGGGGCGCAATCTATCCGGCATTCAAGGCCGCGCAGAAGGATCCGATTGATGCGCTGGCGTACGAGTAAGGCCGGTCGCATGCACGTTGGCGACACTTTGGCCGATTCGTACACGCTCCGTCACCGTCCGTTCGTTGACATCGTCTCCGTTAACCGGTAATCTTTAATCTTTCGCAGCCTGCAGTTGCCCGCCCAGGGTACCCTGACTGGATTTTTCCTTCCGGGTGGCTCAGCGGTCTTCGTTATTCATTCTTTGGGAGAGTTTTCGCATGGCAACCTATTTCCCCAAACAGGGGGAAATTGCGCGTAAATGGTACGTCGTGGATGCGACGGGGCAGACGCTCGGCCGGCTGGCGACCCGGGTGGCCCGCATTCTGACTGGCAAGAATTCGCCCCGCTACACGCCCTTCCTCGACACCGGCGACCACGTGGTCATCATCAACGCTGCTAAGGTGCAGGTGACCGGGCTCAAGGGCGAGCAAAAGATGTATCACCGCTACACCGGCTATCCGGGTGGTCTGCGCAGCGAGGATTTTCGCAAGCGCTTCGATCGCAAGCCGGAAGCCGTGGTGCAGGACGCGATTGTGGGCATGCTGCCCCACACCAAGCTCGGCCGCGCCATGGCACACAAGCTGAAGGTCTATCGTGGCGACAAGCACCCCCACGAGGCGCAAAAGCCAGAAACGCTGGCGCTGGCGGGGAAGTCGGATTAGGAGTTGGCTGCAGCCAGATTTGGCTGCATAATTTTTGGAAAGGTTCAGCCCCGGCCGCGCGCCGGGGCGCAACGAACGATGGCGGATCTGGTTCAGTATTACGGCACGGGACGGCGCAAGGCCAGTGTGGCCCGCGTGTTTCTGCGTCCCGGCGACGGCCAGTTCACGGTGAATGGCCGTGCTTTCGATCAATATTTTGTGACCCCGGCGCAGCGTACACTGGCCCGGCAGCCCCTGGTGATCAGCGAGACCTCGGGCAGCTTCAACATCGTCGCCAATGTCGCCGGTGGCGGCGTGGGCGGACAGGCCGGCGCGGTGAAGCTGGGCATCGCCCGGGCCTTGCTGGAATTCAACACCGAACTGCGCAAGCGCCTGAAGGCCGCGGGCATGCTTTCGCGTGACGCTCGCTCCAAGGAGCGCAAGAAATACGGGCAGAAGGGCGCCCGTAAGCGCTTCCAGTACTCGAAGCGTTAAATGGATTTGGTGGTTTGCTGCCTTGACCGGCAACTGACCACTGGGAACTGGTTTTACAAATCTTCCCGCGTCCCGGCAGGGAGCGGGTTTGCGGGAATGTAATCCTGAGCGCGCAGGCCAGGCGCAGGGATGCAATCCAAATGAGGAGGTAGTTTGGCGAACATCACCATGAAGGAGTTGCTCGAAGCGGGCGTCCACTTCGGGCACCAGACCAAGCGCTGGAACCCCAAGATGAAGGAATTCATCTTCGGCGAGCGCAACGGCATCTACATCATCGACCTGCAGAAAACGCTCAAAATGTTCAAGGACGCGAGCAAGTTCGTGCAGGATTCCGCGGCCGCGGGCAAGATCATCCTGTTCGTCGGTACCAAGCGGCAGGCGCAGGACGCCATCGCCGAAGAAGCGCAGCGCTGCGGCATGTTCTACGTCAACCAGCGCTGGCTGGGCGGGCTGCTCACCAACTGGGTTACGGTGCAGAAATCGGTGAAGCGGCTGAAAGAACTCGACGAGATGGCCGTGGACGGCCGCTACGAGCTGCTGCCCAAGAAAGAGGTCATCAAGCTGGAGCGCGAGCGCAAGCACCTGCAGGCCAACCTGGCCGGCATCAAGAACATGAACCGCTTGCCCGACGTGATCTTCGTCATCGACTCCAACAAGGAGCAGATCGCGGTGCGCGAGTCGCGCAAACTCGGCATCCCGGTGGTCGCCGTGGTCGATACCAACTGCGATCCCAGCGAAGTGGATTACGTGATCCCTGGCAACGACGACGCGCTGCGTGCCATCCGCCTGTTTGCTTCCAAGATCGCCGACTCGGTGGTCGAGGGCGTGCAAGCCGCCACCGACAAGCAGACGGTGGAGATCTCCGCGGCTGCCGCCGCCCAGAGTGAAGCCGAGCCGGAAGTTGCTCCCGCGGAAGCTGCTGACGGCGCCGCCGTCGAAGCCGCGGTCGAAGGGGGCGAAAATGTCAGCATGGAAGAGGTCCTTGGCGCCGGCCCACGCAAGCGTCCCGCCAAAGAGGACACCGAAGCAGTCCCGCAGGTTGAAAGCCAGACGTTCTGACCGGCTGAATCGCCGGCACGCGCTGCTGCATCGAACATCTGACCCGCGCCGCAAGTTGCGGGTCGATTCGTGTAAGACCAGTTCTGCAATAATCTAGGAAAGGCCGTATCAAGCAATCATGGGTACAACTACTGTGAACATTTCTGCCGCCCAAGTGAAGGAGCTCCGTGAGAAGACCGGCGCTCCCATGATGGACTGCAAGAAGGCTCTCACCGAGGCCAAGGGCGATCTGGAACAGGCCATTATCGTCCTGCGCAAGAAGGGTGTCGCCACTGCCGCCAAGAAGGCCACGCGCGTGACCACTGAAGGCTCGGTGGCCCAGCTACATCCACGCCGGCGGCAAGATTGGCGTGCTGGTCGAGGTCAACTGCGAGAGCGATTTCGTCGCCCGCACCCACGACTTCAAGGAGCTGGTGCACGATATCGCCATGCACATCGCGGCCAGCGATCCCAAGTTTGTCCGCAAGGAAGACGTGACGCCCGAAGCCTACGAGCGCGAGAAGGACATCTACCGCGCGCAGGCCGAAGCCACCGGCAAGCCCGAGCACGTCGTCGAGAAAATCGTCGAGGGCAAGATGGCCAAGTTCTACGAGGAGGTCTGCCTGTACGACCAGCCCTTCATCAAGGACCAGACCATCAGCGTCTCGCAGTTGATCGCTTCCAAGATCGGCAAGCTGGGCGAGAACATATCGGTGCGGCGTTTTGCCCGCTTTAAGGTCGGCGACCAGGGGGAGACCATCGCCTTGAGCAAACCGGGATCCGGAGACGAACCCGGCGCCGCTGCGGTCGCCAAGTAGCTCTATACGTCCGACTGCTGGTGCTACACTGGCAACTGATAACTGGCCACTGACAACTGCTGTTTTGCCTCTCGCTTTCAAACGCGTCCTGCTGAAGCTCTCCGGTGAGGCCCTGGCTGCCGGGCAGGGCTTCGGCGTGGACGTGATCCGCATCCATCAGGTCGCCGCCGAGTTGCAGGATGTCCATTCCCTTGGCGTCGAGATCGCCATCGTGGTGGGCGGCGGCAACTTTTTCCGCGGGGTCGCCGAGCAGGCCCGCGACATGGACCGCGTTGCCGCCGACCACATGGGCATGCTGGCCACGGTCATCAACGCCATCGCCCTGCAGGACGCGCTCGAAAAGCGGGACGTCTACACCCGCGTCATGACGGCCATCGAGATGAACCAGGTCGCCGAGCCGTTCATCCGCCGCCGCGCCATCCGTCACCTGGAAAAGGGCCGCATCGTGATCTTCGCCGCCGGCACCGGCAACCCCTACTTCTCCACCGACACCGCCGCCTCGCTGCGCGCCATGGAGATCAAGGCCGACGCCATCCTGAAAGCCACCAAGGTGGACGGCGTGTATGACGCCGATCCCGTGCTGGTCAAGGATGCCAAGATGTTCGACCGCATCTCCTACATGGACGTGCTCCAGCAGGGGCTCAAGGTGATGGATTCCACCGCCATCAGCTTGTGCAAGGACAACAACCTGCCCATCGTGGTCTTCAACCTGAACCGGTCCGGCAACATCCGGCGCGTTGTGACCGGCGAGAAGATCGGATCACTCGTCACCGCCTAGCTATTGCAACTTCCTTAAGCGCTGTCATCCTGAGCGAGCGCGCCCGCCGTTGGCGCGCGAGTCGAAGGACCCCTACACCCTCGACGGTCCCTCGCTGCGCTCGGGATTTCGGCAGCGGGCTCGACGCCCGCTAAGCGCCTCAACTTCGACTCGTGCGGGCAAACCCGGCCCGCACTCGCTCAGCATGACAAACTATTGCGGCCCGTCGGACCGCAGACTGCTTCCAGCGTGCTACTTGCTATAATCTCCCGTTCTCAATAACTGGCCGCCGCAACTTTCCCGCGGCCACTCACACAGGCGGACCTGATGCCTCAACCCAGCATGGCGAGCAATCCCGCGCTCAAGGAAACCTTCGCGCAGCTCCGTACACGGATGGAGAAGGCGGTGGAAGACTTCCGCAAGGAGCTGGCGGCCATCCGCACCGGCCGCGCCTCGGTGCACATGCTCGATTCCGTCAATGTGGACTACTACGGCACCGCGATGCCGCTCAACCAGATCGCGCAGGTGCACGCTCCGGAAGCCCAACTCATCACCGTGCAGCCCTTCGATCCCAGCTCGCTGGGCGCCATCGAGAAGGCCATCCGCTCCGCCGACCTCGGCCTGAATCCCATGAATGACGGCAAGCTCATCCGCGTGCCGGTGCCGCCGTTGACCGAGGAGCGCCGCCGCGACCTGGTCAAGCACCTGCACAAAGTGCTGGAGGATCATCGCACCGCCATCCGCAATATCCGCCGCGACGGCAACGAGCTCATCAAGAAAACTCTCAAGGACAAGAAGATCACCGAAGACGACGAGCGCCGCTCGCTGGAAGAAATCCAGAAGCTCACCGATGACGAAATCAAGAAAATGGAAGACATGGGCAAGGCCAAGGAGAAAGAAATCCTGGAAATAAAATAATCACCTGGACGCCCTCAGCCACCCACCGGGACTGTCAGATCCGTTCGCGCGCAACAGCGGCGCGCCACGACAGCTTCAACCGGCCAAAGCCGGATACCCCTACCCCCCCGGTGCACCGGTCACTGAAAACATTGAACTTAGGGGGGATATCTCTCCTGTGATCTATGAAAACAAAATAGTTATACGCAAAATCCTGAGCCCGTAGGAGTTAGCTGATCCAGATTCGTGGTTCTTGTCTTCCTCTTCGCGGTTCCTCTCTTTTTTCCTTTCCCGCAGGTTGGCGGCTGGGTTGGCTGTTGGAAGAGAGCGCGCTCTCGCGGCGCTCGGCCGCGAAGTTCTTCAGATTGGCGCGGCTGATCTCGAGGGCGTGGAGCAGGAGGCGGCAGGCCTCGTAGTCCGGGGCCGGGCCTGCGAGAACGCGCATCACCTGCCAGAGAGCAAGCTGCAGGGCGGTGGCCTCGCCGTTGGGGGCCAGCGTGCGGTCCAATTCTTCGATCTCGGCAACCACCTGGTGAAGCTGGCAAAAACGCTTTTCGCGCACCGCGGACGAGCCGCAGCGCGCGCCGTTCAGCCGAATGTGCTGGCAGCGCGGCGCTTCGTTGGCGGAAGCAGTGGGTTCGGAATCCTGACGGTGTGGCGACATTTTTTCTCCCGTGGTGGAATCAGCGACTTGCGAAGCCCGGCCCCGTGAGATCGCATGGTTGCAGCGCTCTCAGGCAAAATCCGGTGGGGAGAGGGCTTAGCAGTTTGAGAATGCATCGCTATCAAGCATAGCATTCAAATGGGACGGCGTGTCAAGTAATCAGTAAATGATCTTTGGTTACTTATAGCTGGCTGTTAACTCCAGAATTGGCGGCGGTGCCCCTGGTCAGCGCAAGGCAAGGGGTGGCCCTCGATAAGAGCGAAGGCGTTGCCAAGAGCACACGTATCCGGTTCGGTGCGCGAGCACCGATGGGGTTGCCAGAAGGTTTCATCGCCGCAGTCGCCATAGATTCCAATCGCCGAGGCGCAGACCATGACCTTAGGCGGCCGGGGCGTCCGTGCCAGAGCCGTGGCGAGCGTGCTGGTCCCCTGCACCCGGCTGTCGCGGATGGCCGCCTTCTTCGCTGCGGTCCAGCGCCCGGCGATACTTTCTCCGGCGAGGTGGACCACCGCGTCGAAGCCCTCGGGTGCCCCGGAATCTAATCTGATCTCATTCGCCGCCGGAGTGCGTCGGACCAGCCGGACAACCGCGTGTCCGGCGCCCTCCAGCGCCGCCACTAGCGCCGAGCCGACCAGCCCCGACGAACCACTGACCAGAACCTGCATCGGCAAGATTGTACCTGCATTACTCCCGAGACCTCAGAAGGCCCTTCCCAAGCGAGACCAGTTTCTGAAAATGGAACACGGTTGGTCATAGGTAGCGTGTGATGGCCATCACTAAAAATAGCCCAAGTGTTTGAAATCAATGGAGATCACATCTTTTTTGTGTGGCCGGATCGCAACTCGCTCATCCTAAAAGCTTTCTGTCGAGGCAGGCACGTGACCCGTGTTCTGAATTCAGAACAACTTCTCAAAATTCCTTGACGCATCCAGAGGGCGCCCTATTCTTGTGCGCGTCTCCTGCGGCCTTGACCCGAATTGCGTCGGTCCCTTCTGTTTCCGAAATCACAAGGGCGGTCCATTAAGAAGGAGAGAGGGATGAAAAAGCTACTCTTGCTCTTCCTGCTGCTGTCAGGCGTCGGATTCGCACAACAAACCACCATCAACGGAAGCGAGCATCCCGAGCTGATTCCCGACTCGGCGGCCGCCCTGGCGGTGTTCAGCGTGCATTCGATGTTTGACACTCCGGCGAATGCCGCCAACACAGCGAAACAACAAGCGAAGATCGGGCTGTCTGCCGCCGATGTTGCTGTCTACAACGCGGCCATGCTCGCCTACTTCAACAGCAACCCGAAGCAGCCTCCGACGCTGATACAAATGCAGGCCGCCCTGAGCGCGGACGGTTACACAAAGCTGCTCGCCTTTGTCCGGTCGGAAAAAACCCACATGCAGTACCACACCCAGCCGCCGATTCCGCAGGAGGGGAACTGACGTGAGAAGATTACTGCTGCTACTACTCATGCTCGCTTTCCCCTTGACGGCTTCAGCTCAGATAGGAAGCTAGACGCTATACTACTCCGAGACCCCGCCGCAAGTTAACCCGGACGGCTCGGTAACGGTCACGCCCACCGTCTCGCTCACCGGAGATGATGGCGGGTACTGCAGCGTCTTTGTGGGCCTTGAAGGTTGGGAGACACCTGCTGTTATGTTGAATGGGAATGCTTGGACGGTGGGCTCTACCATCCCGGCTGGCGGCCCAGGCGACGGCGGGGCGTCAATTGATATGAGCGTCACCTTCCCAGACGTTACGATTGGAGCTGGAAGTACTGCAGACCTCAGCTTTGCTGGAAAAGTGGAAGGAGTGTGCTGGACCGATCCCGAAGACGGGGAAGAACCAGACCAGCCTTGGAGTAGCTTCTATGCCTACGAATGGATAGACGGTACACAGCCGATCTTCACTCCAGCCCCATGCTTTCTAGGGGGCGACCCGGCCTGTAATACGCCCTTTCCCAATGTGTATGAGAGATGGGCGGCAGGAGGCCATCCCGCAGATCTGGACAGCCAGCAGGTGGCGCAATTAGCCAGATGGTCGACGACGTACCGGGGACCACCGGTAGTCCAGACCAAGGACGTTTGCTACTGGGGCAGCCTAGCTTGTTCAGTCGGGACACCCACGTGTACGACCGGTATCGGGGTGGTTTTTGTTCCGGTCTGCCCCGCTTATGTGAAGGCTAACTACCTCGTGATCAACGGAAGTTATTGTCTTGGTATCCATGAATTGACGCCAGCGAGCGGTCCCGGGCCATGTGATTGAAGGCATCGGGAATGTCGTATCATGAGAGTGTTGTGACGATGGCCGCTGACCCTAGCGCCGCCGGGTTTCCGTTTGCTCGGTATGAAGAGCGATTTCCGAAAGGTGCTTGAGACTCTGATCCACCGTGGAGTAACCCAATGATTGTCTGGCTTACCTTTGGAGTTGCCCTATTTGCGGCGCTGGTGTCGGCGCAGACAGCACACAATCCAGCCAACTCGGGTGCCGCCCCTCTCGTGCTTCCGCGTCCCGGCATTCCCGCATCATTGGAGCAGACTGAAGAGCGCTCGCGTCAGCTTGAGGACGGCACCGCGACCGTCGAAGTGGTGAAGAGCGAAGTTTATCGCGATTCGGCCGGGAGAGTGCGGGTACAATCGGACATTCGGGGTTCCGGCCATTCCCCCACTCCTTACATCGACCTCGTCGACCCTGTTGCCGGTTCCAGGATCATACTGTTGAGCACGGAGAAGATTGCGTACCGCGTGCCCCTCCCCAAGTCTACCGAAGACAGGTTCGCCTTCCTTGGCATCGGGGGCGTGGCAGAGTCGTCGCACAAATGGAGCGCAAAAACGGAAAACGCCGGGAAGCGTACGATCGAAGGCATTGAATACGAGGGTACGCGCATCATTCAAACCGCCGAAGGCGAGCCCGGGCTGACAAGCGCAGTCGAGCACTGGTATTCCGACGAGCTGAAATTGATTGGGTTTGTGATGGCCTCCGGCCCGCATGGGACATATACGGCCCGGATTCAACACCTACGCCGTGAGGAACCCGATCCCACGCTTTTTGCGATTCCTCCTGGCTACAAGATCCTTGACGTGCCCCTGCCCTCGCCCGGCCGGCAATAGTGGCGGCTCCTATCTAATCTAAGCCCTTTTCTTCGCTCTCACGTCCAAGGAAGAAACCACGCTGTCGCCGCTGGGTCCAGGCCCTTTGGGTAGGCAGGATTTGTCGCGCCCAGCGGTTATAATCAATGGCCTTTTTCCCGGACATCACCACCGCTCAGACTTTGGTGAAGATGATACCCGGAACGGAAAGCGACTGCTTTACCGCCTTGGGTTCCACATATTGCAGCTACCAAACTAACATCTGGTGCACCCCCGCGACGACCCCTCCGCTCTATCAGCCGTCGGGAGTCACCAACGTCCAACAAGCGGTAGCAAATCCCGCGTATTATTGGCTGACGCTCGCCGTCTGTGAGAGGTATCCGCCGGCGCCTTGGACCTGCTACGGCTTTACGCCGAATGTCGGGTTTGCTGCCGCGGACAATTACCCAATGTATGCTTGTACCGTCCCACCACCGCAGTAGGGAGG
The DNA here is from genome assembly GCA_963808725.1 of uncultured Acidobacteriota bacterium. Lineage (GTDB taxonomy): Bacteria > Acidobacteriota > Terriglobia > Terriglobales > Acidobacteriaceae > JAHFUA01. The sequence continues at coordinate 1,023,742 of CAWEGO010000002.1, forward strand.
AACGCGGATGTCAAAGATTGCCGTCGCTGTCGGCGTGGCAACAGGCTTCGCGGCCGTGATGGTCGTATACCTTGCTTTTTTGGCGCACGAACTTGTGAGGGGGGGCCGCGGAAACGTGGCCTTGGGCATAGGAACCTTGCCGTACGCGGCCACGCGGCCGGGCTTCCTAATTGCCGCAGCCGTTGCGTTTACGCTGGCCCTTTACGAGGTTCTTCATTAGGGGGCCGGGCCCGCGCCAAGCGCTGCACGCAAGGGGAACGCCTGCGCTGCCCAGTTCGGCGCCGGCCGAGAAGCCCTGCAGCAGGCGGCCGGAGACCACCAGCAGCGGCGCATTCCTAACCCACTGTCTCTCCAGTGACATCCAAACCTATAACCGCTGCTTTCCCAGGACAGACGCTGTGCTGCCCCTTCGGTCGGGCAGGGTTCTTGCGCGCTGCGGTTATAATCAACTATGGCGAGTCTCCGCCACAAGGTTTCAGAATCGAGTTCCCAGGCCGACTCCCGGCCTGCGTGTAGTTCCCCCAACTCGATCATTCCTCACAATGGGCCGGCATGGCGACGCTGAAGCAGCAATTCGCGACCAATGTCCTCACGGTCACCAAGTTCCGTGACCTGCTGAAGACGGTCCGCGCCAACCGGCCCAATGACGACCTGGATGTCATCCGCCGGGCCTACGATCTTTCGCAGAAGTATCACGCCGGGCAGAACCGGGAATCGGGTGAAATTTATCTCAGCCATCCGCTGGAGGTGGCCCTGGTGCTGGCGGACATGAAGCTGGACTCCACCTGCATCGCCGCCGGCCTGCTGCACGATCTGGTCGAGGACACCTCCGTCACCATCGTCGACATTCGCAAAGAATTCGGCGAGCAGGTAGCCCACATCGTCGAAGGCGTCACCAAGATCTCCAAGATCGACTTCGCCACCCGCGAGGAGCGCCAGGCGGAGAACGTCCGCAAGATGGTGCTGGCCATGGTGGATGACATCCGCGTGGTGCTCATCAAGCTGGCCGACCGCCTGCACAACATGCGCACGCTGAAGGCGCTTCCGCCGGAACGCCAGGAGCGCATCGCCCGCGAGACCCTGGAAATCTACGCTCCTATCGCCCACCGCCTGGGCATGGGCAAGGTGCGCGGCGAGCTGGAAGACTTGGCCTTCCAGTATGTGGACCCGATCGCCTTCAAGCAGGTGCACGACGCGGTCGAATCGCGGCGCAAGAAGGGCGAGCAGCTTCTGGAGCAGTTCGAAGACGTGCTGCGGGAGAAGCTGGCGGAGAACGGCATCGAAGCCCGGGTGGAAAGCCGCATCAAGCGGCTCTACAGCGTGTGGCAGAAGCTGCAGCGGCAGCGCATAGCCGTGGACCAGGTCTATGACCTGCTGGCCATCCGCATCATCACCCAGTCGGTGAAGGACTGTTACGGCGCCCTGGGCGCGATCCACAATTTCTGGCGGCCGGTGCCGGGGCGGATCAAGGACTTTATCGCCATGCCGCGGCCCAACCTCTACCAGTCGCTGCATACCACGGTCATCGCCGAGAACGGTACCCCCTTCGAGGTGCAGATCCGCACCGAAGAGATGCACAAGATGGCTGAGGAAGGCATTGCCGCCCACTGGAAGTACAAGGACGGCTCGCCGGTCACGGCCAAGGACGAAGAGCGGCTGGCCTGGCTGCGGCAGGTGGTGGAGTGGCAGCGCGACGTTACCGATCCTAACGAATTCCTCTCTGCGCTTAAGATCGACCTCTACCCGGAAGAGGTTTATACCTTCACGCCCAAAGGGAAAGTGGTGATCCTGCCGCGCGAGTCCACGCCCGTGGACTTCGCCTACACCATCCACACCGAAGTCGGGCACACCTGCACCGGGGCGCGGGTGAACGGGCGCATTGTGCCGCTCCGCTACAAGCTGCACAACGGCGAGATCGTCGAGATCCTGACCCAGCCCGGACACAAGCCCAGCCGCGACTGGCTGACCTTCGTCAAGGCCCCGCGGGCGCGGCAGAAGATCCGGCACTGGCTCAATATCCACCAGCGCGAGCGCGCCCTCGAGATCGGCCGCAAGCTGATCGAGAAGGAAGCGCGCAAGTACCGCGTCTCGCTGAAAGATATTTCCGACGGCGCTTACCACCGCGTGGCCCTGGAATATGGCGTCACCCGGGCAGACGATCTAGTGGCCGGTATTGGCTTTGGCAAGTTCTCGGCGCGGCAGGTGCTGGGCAAGCTCTCGCCGGCTGAGACCGCCGCTCCCCCCGAGGAAGAGAAGCCCGGATTCGGCAGCGTGGTGCGCCGGGTGTTCGGCGGCGATAGCGGCACGCTCCAGGTCAAAGGCCAGGATGATCTGCTCATCTACCGCGCGCGATGTTGCAATCCCATCCGCGGGGAAGAGATCGTGGGATACGTGACCCGTGGCAAGGGCGTGGCGGTGCATGCTCGGAACTGCCCCAACGTCGTCAACCTGCTCTATGACGTGGAACGGCAGATTACGGTGGAGTGGGGCAAGGAGAGCAAAGACGGCGCCGGCGTCGGCTACCCGGTTAAGCTCACGGTGTTCTGCGACGACCGCGCCGGCATGCTCAAGCAGATCACCACCGTCATCAGCGACGAGAACACCAACATCCGCAACGTCGAAGCCCGCACCGGCGACGGCCACGCCACCATCGACGTGATCATCGACATCGCCGACATGAAGCATCTGCAACGCATCGTCAGCGGCATCCGCAAGCTGGCCGGCATCCGGGATGTGCAACGCGTGCAGAAGCTGTGACTTAGCACTCAGCAATCAGCACTCAGCACTCAGTTCGTGCAACGAAGCCGTTTTGGCTGAGTGCTGACTGCTGAGTGCTGACTGCTATCGCCCGATAGGTAGTGGAATTTTCCTCTGTCCATGGAGTACCCTGCGCGATGCTGATCGAGGAGGAGAAATGCGCGAAGTGATCGCGACCAAAGATGCGCCGCAGGCCATCGGCCCTTATTCGCAGGCGATCAAGGCAGCGGGACTGGTGTTCTGCTCGGGGCAGATCGCGCTGGATCCGGTGTCGGGCACCATTGTCGCTGGTGACGTCGCCGAACAGACCGAGCGCGCGCTGCGCAACCTCGCAGCGGTGCTGGCCGCCGCCGGCAGTGGACTCGACCGCGTCGTCAAAACCACGGTGTTTCTGAAGAGCATGGGCGATTTCACGGCCATGAATGAGGTCTACGCCAGCTACTTCAAGACAGCGCCGCCGGCGCGCTCCACCGTCGAAGCCGCCCGGCTGCCCAAGGACGCGCTGGTCGAGATTGACGTAATCGCGCTGGCGTGAGCTTCAATCCGCGTGAATCCGCGGCGAAGAAGTTAGGCTTTCTGCACTTTGCCGCTGCGGATGCAGGAGGTGCACACGCGCAGCTTGCGGGTACCGCCGTTGACGCGGGCGTGCACTGGGCGCAGATTGACGTTCCAGCGCCGCTTGCTCACGTTGTGGGCGTGACTGATGTTGTTGCCCGATCGCGGCCCCTTGCCGCAAACGTCACAAACTCTGGCCATCGCTGCTCCCGTCGCTTCTTTACTGTTCGTCCGAAACACTGATTTTACAGGAGCCGCGGCAGTCCCGGCAAACCGCCGTCGGTATGCGATACTGAAAGCATGCCTCCCAGCGCGAACCCCAAGTCCGTGGATGTGAACGTTACCACGGGCACGGGAATGGAGATCGAATGGAGGGACGGCCATCACTCCAGCTACTCGTTCCAGTACCTGCGCGACGCCTGTCCCTGCGCCCTGTGCAACGAGGAGCGCAACAAGAGCGGGCGCAAGCCGGGCGAGAGCGCGGGGCAGGCGCCCGGAGCGCTGCCCATGTTCAAGCCGGCGGTGCGCCCCACCCAGGCCGAAGCCGTGGGCCGCTACGCCATACGCTTTACCTGGAACGACGGCCACCAGCACGGCATCTACGCCTGGGATTATTTGCGGGAGATGTGTCCGTGTGCGGAGTGCAAGGCCAAAATTGATTCATTGACTCATTGATTCATTGATCCATTGTGGATACACCAGCAGAGCAGATCAAGCGAGGGGCAAAGCAATTTGCACTGCGCATTATTCGGCTGTTTCGCGCCCTGCCGCGGGCAGCGGAAGCTCAGGTGATAGGGCGTCAACTCCTGCGCTCAGGAACTGCTGTCGCCGCCAATTATCGAGCTGTCTGCCGCGCACGCTCGAAGGCCGAATTCGTAGCGAAGACCGGGATCGTTGTGGAGGAGGGTGACGAGACTGTGTTCTGGCTTGAGATGTTGGTGGAAGCCGGAATCGTCCGGGCGAACAGAATGGAACCCTTGCTGAAGGAGGCCAACGAGCTCCTGGCCATATTCGCAGCTTCGCAGAGAACGGCTCGCGCATAACGGCCCAATGAATCAATGAGTCAATGAATCAATGAGCCAATTGCTGGACCAACTCAATCCGCAGCAGCGCCTGGCCGTCGAGACCATCGAGGGTCCGTTGCTGATCCTCGCCGGCGCCGGCAGCGGCAAGACGCGGGTCATCACCTTCCGCATCGCCCACCTGATCGAGACCGTGGGCGTGTCGCCGGACGCCATCCTGGCCGTCACCTTCACCAACAAAGCCGCGTCCGAGATGGCCGAGCGCGTGGAAAAACTTGCCGGCGGGTCACTGCTGCGGCAGCCGCTGATCTCGACCTTCCACTCCTTCTGCGTGCGGGTGCTCCGCCGCGACATCGAGGCGCTCAAAGACGGCTACCGGCGCGACTTCGTCATCTACGACGAGAGTGACCAGCAATCGCTGGTGAAGTCGGCCATGAAGCGCCTCGGCCTCGACGACAAGCAGATGAAGCCCAGCGCGGTGCTGGCGCGCATCTCCTGGGCGAAGAACCACATGCGCGATCCCATCGAGGTGTATCAAAGCTCGCCCGATCCCAAGACCGAGCGCGTCGCCCACATCTACGAGATCTATCGCCAGGAGCTGCGCAAGGCCAACGCGCTTGATTTCGACGATCTGCTGCTCCAGGCCGTCCGCCTGCTGCGCGAAGCGCCCGAGGTGCGCGAGCGCTATCAGCGCCGCTTCGAGTACATCCTGGTGGACGAATATCAGGATACCAACCGCCCGCAGTACGAACTCATGCGGCTGCTGGCCGGGACGCGGCATAACCTGTGCGTGGTTGGCGACGAAGACCAGTCCATCTACTCCTGGCGCGGCGCCGATATCCGCAACATCCTGGAGTTCGAGCAGGATTTTCCCGAGGCCAAGATCGTCCGCCTGGAGCAGAACTACCGCTCCACCGAAAACATTCTGCAGGCCGCGTCAGCGGTGGTCGCGAACAACGTCCGGCGCAAGGGCAAGACGCTGTGGACCTCACGCCGGGGCGGCCCGAAGATTGGCGGCTACGAAGCACCGGACGGCGAGAACGAAGCCCTGTTCGTCGCCGACATGGTCAACAAGTACGTGCAGGAAGCGCTCGGCGAGGGCCGCGACGCGCGCGCCGCCGTTCTCTATCGCACCAACTCGCAGTCACGGCTGTTCGAAGAAGCGCTGCGGCGCTACGGGATCAAGTACCACGTGGTCGGCGGCTTCTCGTTCTACGAGCGGGCGGAGATCAAGGACATGATCTCCTACCTCAAGCTGCTGCATAATCCGGACGACTCGATCGCGCTCCTGCGCGCCATCAATACGCCCGCCCGCGGCATCGGCAAGAGCACGGTCGAGACCATCGAGCGGATAGCGCTTGAAACAGGGTTGTCGGTGTGGTCAGCTCTCGGCGAAGCCATCCAGCGCCAACTGCTGCCGGCGCGGGCGATGGCCGCGGTGCGCGGCTTCCGCGAGCTGATCGACGATGCGCGCGCCATGCTGGCAGGGACTTTCGTCGAAAGGCTGTCGCCGGTCGTCGGCCCTCGGTCGTCGGCCGTGGAGAGTGAAGGCAATGAGCCAGAGAGCGCAGAAGACTTCTTTGGTAAATTGGCGTTTGAAGCAGCTGCAGAACCGTCTACGACCGACGACCGACGACCGACAGCCGACGACGAAGTTCAGACTAACGACGGATTTCGCTCCCCCGGCGATCCGGCGACCATCCCCGAAGTGCTGAAGTTTATCTTCGACCGCACCGGCTACATCCGCCAATTGGAAGAAGAAGGCACGCCCGAGGCGCTGGCCCGCATCGAGAACCTACACGAACTGGTGAATGCCGCCATGGATTCGCGCGAGCGCGGCGAGACCTTGGGCGAATTTCTCGATCACGCAGCGCTGGTCAGCGAGGCCGACGATTACGACGCGCGCGCGCAGATCACGCTCATGACCCTGCACGCCGCCAAGGGCCTGGAGTTTCCTGTTGTGTTTCTGGTCGGCCTGGAAGAAGGCCTGTTTCCGCACTCGCGCACGCTGCTCGAGCCGGACGATCTCGAAGAAGAGCGTCGCCTCTGCTACGTGGGCATGACCCGAGCGATGGACATGCTGGTGCTCACCCGCGCGCGCTACCGCCGCCGCTATGGCACCGACATGCCGGAGGCCAGCGTGCCCTCGCGCTTCCTGGACGAGATTCCGCGCGAACTGCTGGAGGATCTGGGTTCGCCGCGCCCCAGCCGATATGAAGAGCGGCGAGACCATGAGTACGCTCACGAGACCCACGAATACGATTTCGATCAGCGTCCGCGGCGTAACGGCACGAGCGCTGGACGGCGCAGTTCATACGCTGGTCCGACCTACAACTCGATTGACAACATCGCCGAGTTTTTTGCGTCTCGTGGTAAAAAATTCGCGCGTCCTAAAATCGAGGTTCAGGAGCCGGCGGGCAAGCGCGGGTTCCGTCCGGGACAGAAAGTCCGCCATCCCAAATACGGCGAAGGCGTTGTCTATCGACGCGAAGGCGAAGGCGACGACGCCAAGATTACGGTAAAATTCCCCCGTTTCGGCGAGAAGAAGCTGGTGGAGAAGTTCGCCCAACTGGAGCGGGCGTGATGAGGCAGCCACTGAAAACCGCTGAGGACGCCGAGGACGCGGAGTTTTTTAGCCAAGAGCCACAAGGAGATCATGAATACCACAACCGTCACTAACAAGCTGGAGCGCAAGAAACTGAAGCGGACGGCGCGCAAGAAGCGCAAGCTGGAGCACCCGCTGAAGCCGCGCGAGTATGCGCGCGGATCGCAGAAGCGCAAAGTCAAGAAGATGGCGCGCGGCCAGTCGAAACGTTAGTTCCGAGTACCAAGTACCGAGTACCGAGTGAGGAGTGATTGTCCTAAAGGCCGAATACTCCGAGCTCGGAACTCGGTACTCGCAACTCGGTACTCGGTACTAAGGTGCCAAGCCAACTTCTCGCCACCAAATCCATCGACAAGCTGATCTCCGACTCGGAGGAGCCGGAGCACCGGCTGAAAAAGAGCCTGGGGCCGTGGAGCCTGACGGCGCTGGGGATCGGTGCCATCATCGGCTCCGGAATCTTTGTCCTGACGGGGACGGCCGCTGCCGGCGAGCACTTCGAAATCCCCTCGCTGCTGCACGCGCAAGTGATGGATCTGATCGTCAACCTGATCCGTCACGGCACGGTTTCCGGCGTCATCATGCACGGACGCCCGCCCGCCGGGCCGGCGATCGCCATCTCTTTCCTGCTGGTGGCGGTGGCGTGCAGCTTTGCCGGGCTGTGCTACGCCGAGCTGGCCTCGATGATCCCGATTGCCGGCAGCGCCTACACCTACTCCTACGCCACGCTGGGCGAGATCTTCGCCTGGATCATCGGCTGGGACCTGATCCTGGAATATGCGGTATCGAATGTCGCCGTGGCGGTGGGCTTCGCGGGATACCTGAAGGCGCAACTGGCACAGTTCGGTCTGGTTCTGCCGGATGCGTGGTCGTCGCCGGTCTGGGCAGATGGGAAATGGACCGGCGCACACTTCAACCTGCCGGGATTTCTGGTGGTGTTGGTCCTGACCATCCTGCTGGTGCGCGGGGTGCGCGAATCGGCCGAGACCAACAACGTCATGGTGGCGGTGAAGATCGGCGCCATCCTGGTGTTCCTGGTGGTGGGCGGGATGCTGGTGCGGACGCCGAACTGGACGCCATTCGCGCCTTCCGGGTTTGGCGGCATCGTTACCGGCGGCGCTATCATTTTCTTCACCTACATCGGCTTCGACTCGGTCTCGACCGCGGCGGAAGAGGCGCGCATGCCGCAGAAAGACATTCCCTTCGGCATCATCGTCTCTCTCATCGTGTGCACCGTGCTGTACGTGGGCGTGGCGCTGGTGCTGCTGGGGATGATGCCCTACTCGACCTTCGCCTCTGGCGCCGCCGCCGAGGCGCCGGTGGCGTACGCGCTCAAGGCGCTGGGCGCGCGGCCGGTCTTCCGCACCATCATCATCATCGGGGCGCTGACCGGAATGCTGTCGTCGCTGCTGGTATTCCAGTACGGCCAGACCCGCATCTGGTTTGCCATGTCACGCGACGGCCTGCTGCCGCGCGTGTTCTCCGCCGTCCACACACGATTCAAGACCCCGCACTGGTCCACCTGGATCGCCGGTTTCGCCGTGGGCATCCCGGCGGGACTGGTGGATATCGGCGATGCCGCCGACCTCTCGAACATCGGCACCCTGTTCGCTTTCGTGCTGGTGTCGCTGGGCGTGATCTTTCTGCGGCGGATGCAGCCCGACCGTCCGCGCGCCTTCCGCGTGCCCTTCGTGCCCTGGTTCCCGCTGATGGCCGTGGTTCTGTGTGGCGGGTTGATGACCGGTTTGACCGTTATCACCTGGATACGATTTTTCGTGTGGCTGGGGATCGGGCTAGTGATCTACATTTTCTACAGCCGCCGGCATAGCGAGTTTGCAAGGAATTGAGTCATTGAAATCGAAGTCCCGGTACAATGCGTTCTGGTTTTCAATGACCCAATGGATCAATGGATCAATGACTCAATCGCATCCCACGCGTCCCCGGTGGTTCTGAATGGTTATGTCCACTCGAACCACACCGACGGCAGCCACGGTTTCCCCCAGCACCTTCATCCTGCGGCTACCCAAGGTGGAGCTGCACCTGCACCTGGAAGGTTCTGTGGAACCGGCGACGCTGGCCGAGATCAGCCAGCGATACCACGACACGCTCACGCTGGAAGAGGCTGAGGCGCTCTATCGCTACGCCGACTTCACCGGTTTCATGCTGGCGTTCAAGGACGTCGTCCAGCGCCTGCGTTCGCCGGAGGACTACGAGACCATCACCTACAACCTGATGAAGCGGCTGCGCGGCGAGAACGTTCTGCATGCCGAGGTGTACGTCTCGGTGGGCGTCTGCCTGTGGCGCAAGCAGGACTTCAATGCCATCTTCGAGGGCCTGGAGCGCGGACGCGAGCGCGGCCAGCGCGACTTCGGCGTGTCGCTGCTGTGGATCTTCGATGCCGTCCGCCAATTCGGAGTGGAGGAGGCGCGGCGCGTGGTCGAAAAGGCGGTCGCGTTCAAGGACCGCAACGTGGTGGGAATCGGCATCGGCGGCGACGAGCGTCAGGCCGGGCCGGAGCTCTTCCGCGACTCCTATCAGTACGCCGCCGATCACGGCCTGCGCCTGACCGCGCACGCCGGTGAAACCACCGGGCCGGAATCCATCTGGGGCGCCCTCAATCTTAAGGCCGAGCGCATCGGGCACGGCTTGAACGCCGGGCAGGACCGCGAACTGATGGCCGAACTGGTGGAGCGGCAAGTCCCGGTCGAAATCTGCCTGACCAGCAACCTGGAGACCAACTGCTGCCAGCGCATCGAAGATCACCCGCTGAAGAGTTATTTCGACCTGGGGGTGATGGTCACGCTCAACACCGACGACCCGGCAATGTTCCACACTTCGCTCAACCGCGAATACGCGCTGGCCCAGCAAGTCTTCGGCTTCAGCGACGAACAGTTGCGGGAGATCGCCCGCAACGGCTTCGAGGCCTCATTCCTGGCGGCGGAGAAGAAGGTGGAATTGCTGAACCGGTTCGACGCGGCGGGCTAGACATCATGATGTCTCTGTGATAGCATCATGATGTGCGAACCACACTAACCCTCGACGAAGATATAGCCGCCAAGCTCCGAAGCGAGGCTCGGCGTACCGGGCGGCCATTCAAGCAAGTGGTGAACGAGCACCTTCGGCGATCGTTGAACTCACCAGCGAAGCCAGCTTCGGGAGAGCCATTTCGTATCAAGGCGCGTGACCTTGGTCTGCGACCTGGTCTCAGTTACGACAATATTGGCCAGCTCCTGGAGCAGATCGAGGGTCCTTTTCACAAGTGATACTCGTAGACAGCAACCTGCTTCTCTACGCATTCGACGCGGGCGCCAAGCGCCACGCCGAAGCGCGCTCCTGGCTGGAGAACGTGCTGGACAGCTCCGAGCAGGTCGGCCTAGCCTGGGTAGCTTTGCTCGCTTTCATACGCATCGGGACAAACCCCAGCGCGCTGTCACGAGCGTTCTCGGTCGAGGAAGCGACCACTATTGTAGCCAGCCTCCTGGAACAGAGGAGCGTCCTCGTTCTTCATCCCGGAGAGCGCCATTGGACATTGCTGCGTCAATTGCTCGTAGACGCCCAGGCAAGAGGCGATCTCGTGACCGACGCGCATCTGGCAGCGCTCGCGATCGAGCATGGCGCAGTGGTCTGCACCACGGATCGCGACTTCGCGCGCTTCCCCGGCCTGCGCTGGCGGAATCCTCTCCAATCCTGAGAACATCTGTACGGCATGGCCCAGCACATAGGCATCGTCGCTTGCAGCATTCCCGGAGCTGCCCTCTGCTACGAGACCATCGGAATCGAAGGCGCCGAGCTCATAGGCGAGTGGGGACATCCAGAGATCACGCTCCACAACATCGCCCTGAGCGCGTACATGCCGTTTTTTGAGCGCGGAGACTGGCCGGGGGTCGCGGGCCTCATGCTGCGCTCGGCGGAAGTGCTGGCGCGAGCGGGCGCCGATTTCCTGATCTGCCCCGACAACACCATTCACCAGGCGTTTCCGTACCTCCTCGATTGCTCGCCGCGGCCTTGGCTGCACATCGCAGAGGAAGTTGCATGCGAAGCCAAGCGGCGCGGATATCGCCGCGTCGGTCTGACCGGCACCAAGTTGCTGATGGAGGGACCGGTTTATCCGCCGAAGTTCGCGGAAGTCGGCATCGAGCTTTGCCTGCCCGCGCCGGAAGCACGACGGGCCATCAACCGGATCATCTTCGAAGAGTTGGTGTACTTGAAGTTTCTACCCGAGTCGCTGGCTTATTTACAGCAGGTAATCGAAGCCTTCAAGAACCAGGGATGCCAAGCGGTTGCGCTGTCTTGTACCGAGATTCCGCTGCTGGTCAACGATTCCAATTCCCCGCTGCCGACGCTGGACTCGACCCGGCTGCTGGCTAGGGCGGCATTGCGGAAGGCGGTGGGATGAAGACCCTGGGGATCATCGGTGGAATCGGGCCGGAATCAACGGTGGACTATTACCGCTTGATCATTGCCGCCTATCGCAAGCAAAGGCAGGATGGCAGCTATCCCGCGATCATCATCAACAGTATTGATCTGAATAAGGTACGGGACCTGGTGACGGCAAATGCCCTGGCTGACCTTACCGAATATCTGGTGGCGGAGGTGCAAAGATTGGCCAGGGCGGGCGCCGACTTTGGCCTGCTCGCCGCCAACACCCCTCATATCGTTTTCGATGACCTTCGCCGGCAATCGCCCATTCCACTGATCAGTATCGTCGAGGCCACCTGCGAGGCTGCGAAGGCGCTTGCCCTGAGGAGACTGGGACTGCTCGGAACCAGGTTCACCATGCAGGGGCGCTTCTTTCCGGACGTCTTCGCAAGAGAGGGCATCACGCTGGTGGTGCCTGCGCCCGACGAACAAGACTACGTCCACGACAAGTACATGGGCGAACTGGTGAACGGCATCTTCCTGCCGGAAACACGGGAGGGGTTGCTGGAGATTATTGGCCGCCTGAGGAAACGGGAGCATATTGAGGGCGTGATCCTCGGTGGTACGGAGCTGCCCTTGATCCTGCGCGACGTTTCCGGCCAGGACATTCCCTTTCTCGATACCACACAGATCCATGTGAGGGCTGCCATCGCCCAGATGCTATAGCCGGCCGGCGTTAAAGAAAGCACTCAGCAGTCGGTAATGAGCCAGACCGAGTAAATGGAGCTTGTCATTCTTCCGCCGAGCGAAGCGAGGCGGGAGAATCTATGAACATCGGCTGCGCAACCCCCATCGGTGGCGGAGACGTTGTCGCCAGATCCTCCGCTCAGCTTCGCTTCGCGAAGGATGACATTCTGGTTGGGAAGAACTCCAGGTTTAGCTGACTGCTGAGTGCTGACTGCTACTCGATCCGCACCAGTCTGCCGGCATCGGGGGCGGCGCCGGCGGGAGGAGCGGGGACACGCTCCTGCTGTCCGCGGAAGAAGTCGAGGTAGGACACCTGGTGCACGCACGACACGGTGCAGTGCGGCGCGCAGCCCTTCTGAGTCAGGTATTCGCGGCGGATGTCCGCGACCGTGTACTCCTCGAGCGGCTTGGCGGGATGGCCGCGCTGCTGTGAGCAGTAGTGCACCAGGCCGTCCTCGCAGATGTAGAGATAGCGGGCGCCGGCGCGGCAGCGCCAGTTGTTGGGCCGGCCGTCTGCGATGTTGTCCTGGAAGCGGTTGACGCGGGCGTAGCTGCCCTTCTCCATGGCCTTCATTTGCCGGTAGATGGCGCGCTCCTGCTCGTCCAGCGGCAGCAACTGGCCGTCGCCCGTGTGAATGATCCCCACCGTCGAGGTGAATCCCAACTCCAGCACGCGCCGGCCGATGACCACGGCATCCTGCGGATTCTTGATCCCGCCCCCCACCACCGAGTTGATGTTGACGTGGAACTCGGCATGCTCGGCCAGCAATTGCAGCTTTTTGTCCAGCACCTTGAGGCTCTTCTTCGAGACCTCGTCGGGCATGACGTTATCGATCGAAATCTGCAAGTGCTCCAGGCCGGCGCGGTTGAGGCGCTGGATGCGCTCGGCGGTCAAGAGATATCCATTGGTGATCAGGCCACACAAGGCGCCGGTGGAACGGATGCGGCTGAGGATGGCGTCCAGGTCGGGATGCAGCAGCGGCTCCCCGCCCGAGACCGTCATGATGGTGGTGCCCAGCTCGGCCAGCTTGTCGATGCGGCGGAACATGGTTTCCATCGGCACCGGCTTCGAGACCGCGTCGAACTCGTTGCAATAGGCGCAGGCCAGGTTGCAACGCCGCATGGGGATCAGGTGCGCCAGAACGGGATGGTCCGTTGAGAGCAGGCCCTTGGCGATCATCTTCCATTCCCGGAAGCGGCGATGCATCGCGTTGAGCTGGCGCCGGGCTCTTACGGCGGGGGTCGGCATAGTCAATCCGCGTATTAAACCATGGACGCGGGCAGCGGGGTCAAGGATTCCCTTTATTTTGCATGATTTAGGGCCCGAATGGCGACTGACGGGCAGTCACCAGCAAGCGGCAGCGCAATTAGGTTCTCAGTTCCGGCGTGGCTTCCAGCAAGCTCCGCGTGTAGGGGTGCTGCGGGCGGGTGGTCACCTGCTCGGCAGGTCCGATTTCCACGATCTTTCCCCGATACATCACGGCGATGCGTGTGGCCAGGTATCGCACCACCGGCATCGAGTGCGAGATGAACAGGTAGGTGAGCCCGAACTGGCGCTGCAACGCGGCCAGCAGGTTGACGATCTGCGCGCCTACGCTCACGTCCAGCGCCGAGACCGGCTCGTCCGCGACGATGAACCTGGGCTTGAGCGCCAGGGCGCGGGCAATGCCGATCCGCTGCCGCTGTCCGCCGGAGAACTCGTGAGCGTAACGGCCGAGCGCCGATTGGTCAAGGCCCACGGCGTGCATCAGTTCGGCGGCGGTTTGCATCCGCGCGCTGCGGCCGGCGCCGTTATGGATGACCAGCGGCTCGGTGACGATGTCGGCCACGGTCATACGCGGGTCGAGCGAGCCAAAGGGGTCCTGGAAGACGATCTGCATGTCGCGGCGGAGGCGGCGCATCTGGCCGCGGCCGGCCGCGCGCACGTCCTGGCCATCGAAGCGGATGCTGCCTGCGCTGGGCTCGATCAGCCGCAGGATCAGCCGCCCAAGTGTGCTTTTGCCGCTGCCCGACTCGCCCACCAGGCCCAAAGTTTCGCCCGCTTCGATGTCGAGCGAGACGCCATCCACGGCGCGCACCTCGCCATGGCTGCGCCCGCCGAATGCGGACTCGCCGAGCGGATAGATTTTGGTCAGGTCGCGAACTTCAACGAGGGCCATTAGGCGGATGGTACAACATCTATGGTTCCGTTCTGGAGCCGGTGCGGGCTGCTGACCGGGAACGCCGTCTGCTACTTGCTCTCGTGATATTCCATCTCGGTGTTGAGGAAGAGGAAGAGCACAAACGGCAGGAGTCGCGGCGCGCGGCGGCTTTATTGCGAGGGTTGAAGTCTCTGCAGTTCGCTTCTGGCCAGCGCGTTTTCGGGGTGATACAACACTTCCGCCTTGTATTCGGTGATCGCCTGCTCCCGGTTGCCGCTGGCCTCAAGGATCTGCGCTAGAACGAAGTGGAATCCAGGTGAGAGTGGCGCCCTTTGTAGGGCACGCTCGGCATTCCGGGCTGCCTGCGGCAATTGCCCCTGTTCCATTTGGGCGCGGGCAAGATAGATGAATTGGTCTGGATCCTGATCATCGATCTGGATCGCACGATTCAGGTAGTCCTCGGCTTCGGAAAACCTTCCTGTTCGGTAATATGCGTAACCCAGGTTGTAGTTGGACCGCCAGAAGCGCGGCTCGCGCTGTAGCACGTTCAGGTACAGAGAGATCGCACTGTCATAACGGCCCATGTTGGCGAGTTCGTTGGCCAAGTTGTCCTGTACGCCAAGGTCTTGAGGTGCAGACTTGATTCCGTTCTGGTAGAGCAAAATGTTGCTGGCCCACTGCATCTGATGACTGAGGGTGCCGACGAAAGCGGCAGTACCAAGAATCGCCATCACCGCCCACTTGACTGGCACGCCGCTTCTCTGCAGCGCTTTCGAAGTTGAGGCATGTTCGACCGCAAGCGCTATCAGAATCACAATCCCTACCGAAGGGAAGTACAGAAAACGATCATGAACGAAATCCCCAGGAGCTATTGCGCGCAAATATAGAGTGGGCAGGATCGGCACAAACACCCACCCCAATGCGAATAGTCCTAAACGAGGGTTGGGGAGCTTAGAGATCCAGTACCCAGCGGCAACGAAAGCGCCCAGCAGGAAAAGGACCGGCAGCAGGAAGTTCGCAAAACCAGGCGTCGTTACATAGGCCAGCGAGTAGAACTCGCTGGAGAAGATGGGAAACATCAGGTGCTTCAGATCGAACCATATGATCGATGGCCAGGTAAGGATCATCGTGGTCCAGCCGAGAGGCGTGATGGCCTTCACCAGGCCATGAAGCATCATTCTCCGGGCAGCCAGATACGTCACAAGAACAATGAAATAAGGAATGGAAACGAGGCCTTCTTTCAAGGCCGACCGAACCAGGCTTGAAATTCCGCTGGCGTGCGGACGCGCAAAGATCACCGCAAAACCCAAAATCAGAAGCGGGAAAGCGGCAGCGGTCTCCTTAGATAGCAGCGCCAGCCCGAACAAAAGCACGGAGGGCGCCATCCATAACTTTCTGCCATCACGAAAGTTGAGGAACGCAAGGAAGCTGGCGAGCAGCAACACGGACATGAGTAAGTCGTTCACCGAGGAGAGCCAGGCGACGTTTTCCACGTGAACCGGATGCAGCCCGAAGAGGATGGCAGCAATGGCGGCAGTATTGCGATTGTCACTCAACTTTCTGACTGCGACAAAGACGAGGTATGTCATCAGAACATGGCACGCCAGCATCGCGAGGTGCCATCCAGCTGGGTTCAGACCAAAAATAGCGTAGTTGAGACGCATCCATAGGAGCGTGACTGGCCGGTAAAAGGTCCCGCTTGCTGGTAGTGCGATTCCGGCTGAAATCTGAGGAATCAAGGAATGAGCCACGAGGCGCCAGGAACGGATCACGACATTGTCCACGATCACAGGCTTGTCGTCATAAACGAAGCCGAACGCGAGCGTGCCCACATAGGCGAGAACCGTAATCGCGCAGACGAGCACCTCCAGCACGCCGCTCTGATCGAGGAAGTGGGTGAGTGAGGTTGGGCTTTCCAATTTCCGATTGGCCAGTTGCACAAGGCCGAGTATAGGCCGAGATTTCCTTTTTGACTTCGAAAACGGCACCATGCCAGGCAACAGCTCGACGAAGTGCCGACGCGCTTGCGCAACGCCAACGCTTCCACTGCCCCAGCGTCGTCGGGCCAGAAACCCTAAGGCGCTCCAAGCTTTGCCGTTTCGGGATCGACCGGGGCCGAATTCGCGATTGCAGCCTGCGTGTTACAATTTCTGCAGTTTCCGTCTCGCGAGAGTTCTGGCTTGATCGAACTGGCACCCTCGATATTGTCCGCGGATTTCGCACGCTTGGCCGACGAAGTGACCCTGGCGGTGGAGGGTGGAGCGACCCTTCTGCACGTGGACGTAATGGACGGTCATTTCGTCCCCAACATTACCATCGGCCCGCCGGTGGTGGCTTCGCTGCGCAAGGCGACGGAGCTGCCGCTCAACGTCCACCTGATGATCGAGAACCCGGATCTGTACATTCCGGCGTTCGCGGACGCGGGCGCGGATTGGATTTCGGTGCACCAGGAGGCGACGCGCCACCTGAACCGCAGCCTTAACCTGGTGCGCCAGCACGGCTGCAAGGCGGGCGTGGTGATCAATCCTGCCACCCCGGTGCAGACGCTGGGCGAGGTGCTGGACCTGGTGGACTACGTCCTGGTGATGTCGGTGAACCCGGGGTTCGGCGGGCAGAAGTTCATTCCCGGATCGGTGGAGAAGATTCGCAAGCTGGTGACCATGCGCAACGCCAAGGGCGTGAACTTCCGCATCGAGGTGGATGGCGGCATCGCGCTGGAAACCGTCGGCGATGTGGTGCGCGCCGGGGCCGAAATCCTGGTGGCGGGCAATGCGGTTTTCGGCAGGGGCAATCCTAAAGAGAACGTGGAGAAGCTCCTGAAAGCCGCGCACGAAGCCACTCTGCAGAAGGTGTGACGAAAAAGTGCGATTGGCTGTTGGCTCTTGGCCAAGAGCTAAAAGCTAAGAGCCAACAGCGCTTTTGAGGTACTCATGATGCGACGCGTTTTATTCATAGCTCTGCTCCTGGGGATGGTGCTGCAGGCGACCTCCTGCTTCCGCAAGAACAAGAACGTCACCAACCCCATCGCCAACGTGAATTCGGCCCAGCCCGACAAGGTGCTGTTCGACCGCGCCATGGACGCCATGCAGCACAACCGCTACGACGTGGCCCGGCTTTCGCTGCAGACCATGATCAACACCTATCCCGACTCGGAGTACGTGGCCCGCGCCAAGCTGGCGGTGGGCGACTCCTGGTACGCGGAAGGCGGTTCGGCTGGCCTGGCGCAGGCGGAGATCGAATACAAGGACTTCATCACCTTCTTCCCCAACCTGCCAGAGGCGGCGGAAGCGCAGTTAAAGGTCGCCAACATCCATTATCGCCAGATGGACAAGCCGGACCGCGACTTTACCCACGCCAAGCGCGCCGAGGAGGAGTACAAGCAGCTCATCCAGCAGTTTCCCGACAGCAAGCTGGTGCCGGAGGCCAAGCAGCGCCTGCGCGAGGTGCAGGAGGTGCTGGCGGAGCGCGAGTTCCGCATTGGGCACTTCTACTATGTGAAGGAATCGTGGCCGGCGGCGATCGCGCGCTTCAAGTCGCTGACCGACACCTATCCTCTCTATAGCGGCGCCGACGACGCCCTCTACCTGCTGGGGCAGGGCTATGAGCAAGAAGCCGCGCGCACCCGCACCGCGCCGAACTTGAACGAAGCCGTCCGCGCCAAGCTGGTGAAGGGATTCGATGACCAGGCTGCGGATGCCTACGACCGGATTCTGACCCGCTATCCGGTGATGGGACGCGCCAAGGAAGCACGGGCGCGCCTGGAAGCGCTGCACCGGCCCGTCCCCAAGGCCACGCCGGCGGCCATTGCGCTGAACAAGCAGGAAGAGCAGAGCCGTCGCGAGACGGGACACATTAGCCGGATGATGATCAGCTTCCACCACCGCCCGGATACCTCCCAGGCGGCGAAGGTGGGCGAGCCCACGCTGGTGCCGCCGCCGGAGACCAGTCCGCTCGAAGTGACACGTCAGGCGCAGCAATCCCTGATGGGTACCTCCGGCGGTGGAACCAGTGCCCTGACGGTCCAGCCGGTCGGCGCCGGCGGACCGCCTCCGGCAGTCAACCAGGCGGCTCCTCGCGCGAGCGGCGATAGCTCCGCCCCGGCTACCGACAGCGCCATCCCCGTGCTTAAGCCAGTGGGCGAGAATGCGCAGCCTGTGACGCAACCTCCCCAGGCGGCCCCTGCGCAGGTGAACGAAGCTGCCCCCGATTCGCAGGGTTCCAGCAGCGCTAGCTCCCAGCAGGGGTCTTCCAGCTCCTCGGCTCAGGGGTCGAACGACGCACAATCCTCCAGCAAGAAGAAGAAAAAGAGGAAGCTGTGGCCGTTCTGAGGGCGTAGGGCTGGGGGCGTCTCTGGGTTCGCGGTAGGCCGACGGGCCATTTTCCCTTCGGCAGAGCCTTACCCGTCGCAATCCCTACAAAACAGGGCTTGGGCTGGCACCCAAGGTCACGTTACCGAGGTGCATGTTTCGTTGACTTGGGCCGCCAATGAAAGTACTTTGGGGCAAGACTCCTCTCCCCCAAAGGAAACTTCGTGTCCCTGAAGATCGTCTTGGCTGATGACAGCTTAACCGCACAGAACATGGGGAAAAAGATCCTCGCCGAAGCTGGCTACCAGGTGATCGCGGTCAGCAACGGCGCACAGGCGATGAAGAAGATCGTCTCCGAAAAGCCGGATCTGGTGGTGCTGGACGTTTACATGCCCGGATACACAGGCCTGGAGCTGTGTGAGCGCATGCGCAACAGCCGCGAAACCGCCCGCACTCCCGTGGTGCTCACCGTGGGAAAGATGGAAGCGTTCAAGCCCGAGGAAGCGAATCGGGTGGGCGCCGACGGGCTGATCATCAAACCCTTCGAGGCCACGGAACTGGTAGCGGTAGTGAAAAAGCTGGCACAGAATCTCTCGCCCGCGACCCGGCCGGAAAGCCAGCCGCAACCAGAGAGTGTGCCCCAGATCGTTGAGCCCACGCCGGCTCCGGTTGAGCCCGAGTTTGAGGTCCAGCATCACGCCGTCCAAGTCCCGCGCGAGATCGCCTCCGACCCGGTAATCGGGATGGATCTCATCCCCGTGGAAGCCCAAGAACCAGCGGCAGCCCAGCCAGCGGCGGTAGCACATTCCTCAGCTCCGCCCATCGAATTCGAGGTGGAGCGCGACGCGGCGCCGGTGGAGATCGATCCGGGACCGCGCATGACTTCCGCTGCCGGCCTCTCCGGCGTGTTCGAGATGGAACCGGCTGCCCATCCGGCGGTTGAAAGCCCCGCCGAGCCTGCGCCGGGCGAGGAGTTCGAAAGGTTTTCCGCCGCAATTCCGGCCGAACCGCAGCCGGACCAGGAAGCGGCTGCCGACACTGGCGCCGTGACGATCGCTCACGACTTCCAGGTCCACGACTTTCAGACTGAAGAGCCGCTGGAATTCGTGGACGAGCTGGCGGCCGATCACCATACCGCGCCTGCGGTCGAGACGTGGTCCGCGCCGGCCGAGCCGTTGGACCAGGCGCAGCCTGAGCCCGCCGTCGAGAACGTCACTCCCCAGCCGGCGGACGTCCTGCCTGAACTCGCATCCTGGGATGAGCCCGTTCCTGCAAGTCCCAGCCTGACTACCTGGGAAACCGAGCAATCATCGCCGGAGCTTCCGGCGCAGGACCTACGCCTGTCCGCCGACCCGGCGCCCGACAGCTCCGCAGTACAGTTCGCGGCAGGCTCGGTGTGGGTCGCCGAAGAAACTGAGATCGATCCCCACGAGTCGGCCATCTCCTTGCACGAACAGATGCAGCAGGCAGAGATGGTTGACGAGCTGCCTGAGTCCGACGCGGCAGCAAGCCCGGCCGCGAGTGCGGAGGCCTCTCAGAGCTGGGAGGTCCCGGAGCCGGTTGCATCAGCTCCCGCCCAGCCGGAAAGCGAGAGCTCCGGGCCGAGTGAAGAGCAAATCCTGCCGGAGTTCGAACCTAATCCCTACGCGGCCCCGGTGCAGCCAGCCGAGTTGGAGAGCACCGGACCCTACGACAGATCCGATTTCCATGCCGACCTTGCGGCAGGAAGCGAACCGCAACCGGCCGTAGAGCCAGCGCCCACGCCGGATTTCGAACCCTACGGCGCCTCCGAGTTCGTGCCCCGAATCGCCGTCCCGATCGTGACCGAGATCCCTGCTGATCCGGTGCGCATCGCCCGCATCGTGGAAGAGGCGCTGCAGCGGCTGAAGCCGGAACTGATCGCCGCCGTCACCCGTGAACTGGAGAACAAGAACCAGTAGCCAAGTCCCAAGTCCGAAGACCGGTACAAGCAGGGCGGTGTTAACGGCCGCCCTGTTTTTTTGACCACGGATCACCGCAGAACCTATTGTTGAGCGGGTGGGGGCGTGTCCGGCTGCTTGGTGAACTCAAAAGTGCAGGGACGACCTAACACCCCGGCGCCCTCGTTCCTGGCGCCTGTGCCCTTGGTGTCGGTGAATTCGGCCTTGATGGTGTAGCTATAGTTGTTGCCCTTCATGGCGAACACTCCATGCGCCTGGCTATGGCTGACTGTGCCCTTGGCAGACAGCTTGGCGGTACCGTCGTCGGCTATCTTACCCTCGATCAGCAGGTAGCCGGGTCCTCCGGGTTCGCCGTGCGCTCCGTGAAAGTTGTTGTCTTTGATTTCGCTGGGGAACTCCCACTTGTAGCCTTCCATCTGTCCATGAGCTTCGCAGGCGAGGTGCGTAGTCCAATTGCCATCGAAGCGTCCTCCTGCAACCGCCGCCACCGGCAGGAGCATCAGGGCGCAAACCACCACAAGCCACAGCGCCTTCCGCATTTCCATAAAGCACCCCCTTCGGAAGGCAGACACTATACTCCACAAAGACGGTGCCCTATGTGCCGTTGGGTTTTGGGCGGATGGCGCTAGCCAGCGCGTCCACGCTGGGTGGCCGGTCGAAGCTGCGCGGCTCATACCAGAGCCCGCCAGGGCGGAATTTGTGTTAGCCCAGCGCGTTAGCGCTGGGTGCTTGGACCAGAAACGGGACGAGCCCGGAGGGCGGCACGCCCTGCGCGGGTGGGGTTTTTGTCAACGGCCCCGCCCTAGCAAAAGCGGCTAGGACGGGGCACCCTCATGTGTGTGGTTGTATCGCAGCTCTTGGGCGGGCCACCCGCCCAATTAATATCAGAGTTGGGGACGATTACATTGGCCGACGAAATTATCAGACAGGGACCAGGTTTTACCGTATACCGGACGGGCGATTGGGGTCCGCCCGTCCCGTATCCGGCGATCGTGCGTGCAAGCTCGGTCAACCATGGATTTTATGATTTGCGTGATCATCCTGAGCTTGCCGCGCAGATTCCGGAAGCTTCGCGGAGCGTGGGCCTTCAGGCGATTCTACGGGCGTTGAATGCTCCCGGCTCGCCCTTCATGTCCCTCGGTTGCGAGTACCGGCTCAACCAGAGAGACGGCTCTAGCGACGGCCTCACCTGCTACTTCCATTCTTACGTCGACCTGACCTACCGCGACCCGGCCCGTCATTCTTCCGAAGGGCAAATGGTTAGCCTGGCCGAACGCTTCCTTCAAGAAGTTAAAGGAAGCCAGGACGCCGTGTTTGGTTTCGAAATTGCCGTTCAGCGGATGAAACATTTCTTCGGAAATCTCGCGGGCTACAGCCTGAACCTTGGCCTGTCTGGTTACGGCCGAACCGAAGAGCAAGCGGCTAAATCCTACGAGGCAGGCGCTTACGAGACTGCAAAGGCCTTCACGAAACTTTCGCGAGACAACCCCATCTGAATTGTCGCATTGGCTTCCGCAGTCCTCACGCCTTACTTCGCCGATTGCGCGTTTCGTTTGCTGCCCGCAACTTGTTTCAAAAAACGGGGGGCGCGAGACACCATACAAACGCAGCGTCAGGTTGCATGAGGGGCCGGAGACGCGATTCTCGGATTCCTCCCAAATCGCACTCGCTTCGTGCCCTTCTTTTTCCCGGCCGGAACGACGCGCGTTTTCCACTCCCAGGCTATGTGCTTTCCCAGTCCTTCAAGATCAGGAAACATTGCTCCTTCATTAATTCCTATCTGATTCAGCTCTCCCCTTAGCTTTTGCGCGATTTGATTCGGAACGACAATCTTGTCTAGGACAGCATGCTTACCACGCTCACGTCGTGGCCGGTTGATTGCAGGAGAACGAGTCATGTCCTTTCGTGTGCCAAAGAGAACGAATTTGGACCCTTGCGCAGCGATCCGACGATCTATGTGGGAGGGCTCAATTGCTACCGGCCATTTCTTGGTCGTTTGATTCTCGTTCTTGTCGGTATAAAAAGCCTCCTCTAAGTCGAGAAGATATCCTTTCGTCTCCCGCCATCCAGCAATGGCGGGACCGTACAGACCCCTCACGTGAGACCGGTTCCATCTCCACGGATCAACTACCCAGACAGCCCCGTCATCTTCAGTCGCGTCACGTACGGCGAAGTAGAGGGCAACGAGCGGATTAACTGTCCAATCGAGAAGGCGCGTTGGAGCTCCATAATGTTGCATGAGAAAGTACCAGTGCCATTTGTCGTGCGGTGTGGCCAATACAGTCAGCGGGTGTCCAACGCTCTCGAATTCCAGGCGCATCTCCGCTTCATTCGCGTCGCTGTACTGTTTTCGCCAAATTCGTGGGACGAGCCCCCAACTCGTGTCTGTCTGTCCTCGGAACCACAGTGCCTTCTCTTCGCCGTATGGCCTGATGTCGTCGGTCTGGGTTGGGAGTTTCAGAGCGCGCCATCGCAGACGGAGCCCCGCGATTATTGTGAGGAATCCGGATAGGTCGTCGTATCCCTCTTTTTCCGACGGGTATCCATGCGCGGTTTTCACGAACGGTTCTAGCCCTCGAACGCTGGTGCCCCGCGATCCATGTTCTGGAACGGGTCCGAGAATTGTATATCCGTGATGTTTGCGGGAAAAGCACCGTGCTTTCCTACGGGCAGCCAGTACGTGCCACGCGACTATGGGTGCGTATCCCGCCCCGTGTTGTCCGCGCCCCTTCACATTGACCCCCTTTTCCCCGCGCCTGTAATATCGAGGTTCACCCATCGCTTCGCGATCGACACCGATGCCCCACGAACTTCCCAAAGCTTACGATCCGAGCGCCATCGAGGCGCGCTGGGCCGAGTACTGGGTCAAAGAGCGCCTGTTCGAGGTCCCGGCGTCGGCGGTCGGGCCGGGAAGGCCGGTCTTCTGCATGCAATTGCCGCCGCCCAATGTGACCGGCCGTCTGCACATGGGACACATGCTCAACCACACGCAGATGGACATCATGGCGCGCTGGCACCGCATGCGCGGCTTCGCCACCGAGTGGCTGCCGGGCACCGACCATGCCGGCATCGCCACGCAGATGATGGTCGAGCGCCAGCTTGCGAGCGAAGGCAAGCAGCGCCGGCAGATGGGGCGCGAGGCCTTCGTCGAGCGGGTGTGGGAGTGGAAGCGGCACTACGGCGGCGCCATCGTCGAGCAGATGAAACGCGTCGGCGATTCGGTGGACTGGTCGCGCGAGTACTTCACCATGGACGAGAACCTGTCGCGCGCGGTGCGCGAGGTGTTCGTCCGCCTATACGAAGAAGGGCTGATCTATCGCGGGAAGTACATCGTCAACTGGTGTCCGAGCTGCATGACCGCCATCTCCGATCTCGAAGTGGTGCATGAGGAGACGCCGGGCAAGCTTTACGAGATCAAGTATCCCGTTGTCGGGACGAGTGAGTTCATCACCGTAGCGACCACGCGACCGGAGACCATGCTGGGCGACACGGCGGTGGCCGTCAATCCGCGTGACGGGCGATACACCCACCTGCACGGCAAGCGTGTGCTGCTGCCGCTGATGGAGCGCGAGATTCCCATCATCCTTGACGAGCTGGCGCAGCCGGAGTTCGGCACCGGCGCGGTGAAGGTGACGCCGGCGCACGATCCCAACGACTTCCAGGCCGGCCTGCGCCACAACCTGCCGCAGATCGACATCATGGACGAGACCGCGCACATGAACCAAAACGCCGGCGCCTACGCCGGTCTCGACCGCTTCGAGGCGCGCGAGCGCGTGGTCGCCGACTTGCAGCAGCGCGGGCTGCTGGCGGGTATGAAGGACTACGTGGTGCCGGTTGGCAAGTGCGACCGCAGCAAGGACATCGTCGAGCCGCGGCTCTCGACGCAGTGGTTCATGGCGATGACGAAAGAGGGCAAGCACGGCGAGCCCAGCCTGGCGGCGCGCGGACGCGAGGTGGTGGAGCGCGGTGAAGTCCGCTTCACGCCGGAGAACTACAAGACCATCTACCTGCACTGGATGGAGAACATTCACGACTGGTGCGTCTCGCGGCAGCTCTGGTGGGGGCATCGCATCCCGGCGTGGTATTGCGCCGAGCATCAGCACATCACGGTGGCGCGCGAGACCCCGCCGAAGTGCGAGACCTGCGGCAGCACCAGCCTGACGCAGGAATCCGACGTGCTCGATACCTGGTTTTCTTCCGGGCTGCTGCCGTTCACGTCGCTGGGCTGGCCGGAGAAGACGCGCGACCAGGAGATTTTCTATCCTTCGACGCTGCTGATCACCGCCTACGAGATTCTCTTCTTCTGGGTGGCGCGCATGATCATGTTCGGCTGCCACTTTATGCGCGATCACAAGCAGGACGCCTCGATCAAAAAGGCCAACGGCTTCGCCGACCGCGCCGACGATTCCGTCCCCTTCCGCGAGGTGTACATCCACGCGCTGGTGCGCGATGCCGAGCGCCAGAAGATGTCGAAGACCAAGGGCAACGTCATCGATCCCATCGAGATCATCGGGAAATACGGCACCGACGCCACCCGCTTCACGCTGGCGGCCATGGCCTCTCCGGGGACGGACATCGCCTTCAATCCCGCACGCACCGAGGGCTATCGCGCCTTCGCCAACAAGATCTGGAACGCTGCGCGATTCACGTTAAAGGCCACACAGGGAGTTTCGCCTCACCCGTTACCGGCCGGGTCTGACGTTGACGGCAAAGGTTTGGGCAACATCGACACGGGTACACTTGAGGACCGCTGGATCCTCTCCCGGTTTAATCGTGTTGCGAAGGCGATTGAGGGTGCCCTGGAGCAATATAGGTTCGACGAAGCCGCCCAGGAAGTTTACACGTTTTTTTGGGGTGAGTTTTGCGATTGGTACATCGAGTTCGCTAAGTTACGCGTATTCGCAAAGACTGGCAGGGTGCTTAGCGAAGGCAATGAAGAGGAAAGACGTGTAGCCGGCTCGGCGATCCGAAACCTCGTCACTCTGTTGGAAGGGGCGCTGAGGTTGCTCACGCCCATTATGCCGTTCATCACCGAGGAGCTTTGGCATACGATTTACAACGGCGGGCCACCGCTAAAGTCCATTGCGCTCGCCCGGTATCCAAAGGCAAATCCCGAGCAGATTAGTGCCGACGCCGAAGCGGAGATGGCGATCCTTCAAGACCTGATCGTCGGCGTGCGGCAGATTCGGCACGAGAACAAAATCGAGCCAAGAGTTAGCGTGCCGATCCGAGCGTTCGCGAGGAGTGACGTTCGTCGCCTCATCGAAGAGAATCGCGAGGCAGTGGAGCGGTTAGCCAATGTGAGTACGATCACGTTTGTCGATTCGGAACTGTCGAAGGTCGCGAGCGCACGCCACACGGCGCGATTTGACGTGGTAGTTGAGTACGAAAAGAAGGTGGATGCAGCCGCCGAGCGCGCGCGCCTGGAAAAAGACCTGGCGAAGATGGAATCCGAGCTGGCCAACGCCCGCCGTCAGCTTGCCAACGACAATTTCCTGGCCAAAGCGCCGGAGAAGGTGGTTGAAGGCCTGCGCAAGAGAGCCAGCGAGCTGGAAGTGCTGCTCGAAAAGGCG
This sequence comes from uncultured Acidobacteriota bacterium, assembly GCA_963808725.1. Classification (GTDB taxonomy): domain Bacteria; phylum Acidobacteriota; class Terriglobia; order Terriglobales; family Acidobacteriaceae; genus JAHFUA01. Next base: position 1,049,745 of record CAWEGO010000002.1, read on the forward strand.
CGTTCGGCGATCGGCGCGCTAGGATAGTATCGAGTACCGAGTACCAAGTACCGAGTAGCAAGCACTAAGAGGCTATCTCATCAATGCATTGAGCATTTTGAAACCGAGGTCCCTTCGCGACCGTTTCCCGCGCTGGAGAGGGCGCGCGGAAACCCTGGTCGCTCAGGATGACAGCCTTTCTTATTTATGAGATAGCTTGCAAGTATCCAGCCTGACGGTCTTGACTCGCTACTCGCTACTCGGTACTCGGTACTGTTATGGATTGGCACAGCCGCCGCATCACCGGCATCCTGGAAAACGCGCTACGCGAGGACAGCGTCACGCGCGACGCCACCACCTACGCCTGCGTCGACCCGCGCCAGGTGGCTGCGGCCACCATCCTGGCCAAGCAGGATTGCGTGCTGGCCGGACTGGGCCTGGTGGCGCGCATCTTTGACGTGTTCGCCGCGCTGGACGGCGCCGTGCTCGAGTACCCCGAGGTCACCAGCCATCCCGAGGTGTTCGACGGCGTACGCCTGCACCGCGGCCAGAGCGTGGCCGTCATCCGGCACAACGCGCGGGTAATCCTCTCCTGCGAGCGGGTGATGCTGAACTTCATGCAGCGGCTCAGCGGGATCGCCACCCTGACCCGCCGCTTCGTGCACGCGGTCTCGGGGACGCGCGCCCGCATCCTGGACACGCGCAAGACCGTCCCTGGGCTGCGCGTGCTGGACAAGTACGCGGTGGTGTGCGGCGGCGGCTTCAACCACCGGCTGGACCTCTCCGACGGCGTGCTCATCAAGAACAACCACATCACGGTGGCGGGCGGGATCGCGCCGGCGCTGGAGCGCGCGCAGCGCAACCGCCGCGGCGAGCAGGTGATCGAAATCGAGGTGCGCTCGCTGAAGGAACTGGAAGAGGCGCTCACCCACGGCGCCGAAGCCGTCCTGCTCGACAACATGCCGGTGGAGGACGTGAAGAAGGCGGTCGAGCGTTGCGCCCAGCATACCCGCCGTGTGCCGCTGGAATGCTCCGGCGGGATCACGCTGGAGAACGTGCGCGCCTACGCCGAGGCGGGCGTGGATTACATCTCCGTGGGCGCGCTCACCCACTCCGTGACCGCGGTGGACATGAGCTTGCGGGTCGAGCCGGATTAGGGCATTTACCACAGAGGCACAGAGACACGGAGAGACTCTTTTCTTAGTTCTCCGTGCCTCGGTGTCTCCGTGGTGGGTGTACGTCCGGGCTACTACGGAAATCACTTGGGCAGAGCACGCTCGGTCCCTCATAATCCTCCCATCAAAACAACCGCGAAAACCCGCCGTCCGCGTAGTCGCCACGCGGCGCCCGAGCCGGAGGCGCGAACCGATGGCCGCATCGGGCGCATCGTGCGCTTGCTCACCGACCACGCCATGGTGGTGGTGAGCGGGACCAAGCTGGCCGAGGAGATCGGCGCCAGCCGCTCCGCGGTGTGGCGATTCGTGCAGCAGTTGCGCGGCCTGGGCGTCGAGATCACGGGGCACCCGGCAACCGGATACCAGCTCACGTCGGTCCCCGACCTGCTGTTGCCCGAATTTGTGAAGCCACTGGCGAAGGGCACGATTTTTGCGGAGCGCCTTCACCACTACTTCCGCATCGGCTCGACCAATGCCGAAGCGATGAACGCCGCCGCTCACGGCGAGCCGGAAGGCAGCGTTTTCATTGCCGAGGAGCAGACTGCGGGGCGCGGCCGCGGCGGCCATTCGTGGCTCTCGGAAAAGTCCGCCGGCGTTTATTGTTCAGTGGTGTTGAGGCCGGAGATCTCGCCCGCGGACACGCTGGCCCTCTCCCTCGCCACCGGGCTGGCAGTGCGCGCGGCGGTGCAGGACGTCACCAGTCTGGTCGCCGATCTGCGCTGGCCGAACGACGTTCTGCTCGCGGGGAAAAAGTTCTGCGGCATTCTCATCGAGATGAATGCCGAGCCCACGCGGGTGCGCTACCTGGTGCTGGGCATCGGCCTCAACGTGAACCAGAGCTCGTTCCCTTCGGCACTGGGGAGTCAAGCCACTTCGCTGCGGCTCGAGAGCGGCAGGACGTGGTCGCGGGTGGAACTCGCCGCCGCTTTGCTAAAATCCCTGTACCGCGAGTACCGCGCGCTGGCGGCGATCCGCGGCGTACATGCTGGGAAGCCGATTGACGAGATTATCCGCCGCTTCGAAGATGCTTCATCGTCGACGCGCGGCCGGCAAGTGCGCGTGGAGGAAGAAGGCGGCTATGAAGGCGTTACCGAGGGCCTCGATGCGAATGGATTTCTTCGCGTGCGGACTGCGGGCGGGATGCATACCGTGATTTCAGGCGGAGTGAGGGAGATTGATTCATCGGGGAATTGATTCATTGACTCATTGATTCATTGAGTCATTGAAAAGCCGAACCGGGCCCAATGGATCAATGAACCAATGGATCAATGAACCAATGCTCTTAGTTCTCGACGTCGGCAACACCAACACGGTGCTGGGAGTTTTTGCCGCTGACGGCCGCAGCAGCGCACTGGCCGCGCACTGGCGCGTCGCCACCATCCAGACCCAGACCGTGGATGAGTACGGCGTGTTGTTCCGCAACCTGTTCGCGATGGCCGACATCGAGGTGGCGGCCATCAAAGGCATCATCATCTCGTCCGTGGTGCCGCCCATGGACTCGGTGCTGCGCGAAGTCTGCGAACGCTACTTTCACACCAAGCCCCTGTTCGTCGAACCCGGCGTGAAGACCGGCATGCCGGTGCAGTATGACAACCCGGCGGAGGTCGGCGCCGACCGCGTGGTAAACGGTGTGGCGGCCTTCGAGAAGTACGGCGGGCCGTGCATCATCGTGGACTTCGGCACCGCCACCACCTTCGACGCGGTCTCGGCCCGGGGAGAATACCTGGGCGGCGTGATCACGCCCGGCATCGGCATCTCGGCGGACGCGTTGTTCGAACGCACCGCGCGGCTACCCCGCGTCGATATCCGCAAGCCACCCCGCGTGATCGGCAGCAACACCGTGGGCAGCATACAGTCCGGGCTCTACTACGGATATCTGGGACTGGTGGATGCGATCCTGGAGCGCATGCTCGCCGAACTGGGGCCCGAGACGAAAGTAGTCGCTACCGGCGGACTGGCGCCGCTGATCGGCGAAGGGTCGAAATACATCAGCGCGGTAGATGATCTGCTGACCCTGGAAGGTCTGCGGATCATCTGGGAGCGGAACGCGCGGAAACCCAAAACCGCCGAGGACGCAGAGAAAAAAGGCTGAAGGCCAAGGGCTAAGAGCTAGCATCGAAGAAGCCATTCAGCCACGGCCGCATTGTAGGACGCAACTTGTGAGGAACCCGGTGGCTGTTGAAAAAGGAACCAAAGCAGTAATTTCGGCGAATTTCAGCGTCTACGGCGAACGAACATTCAATAACTTACGAGCGAACTTTGTTGTCGGAACGCCCCGAAAAGAGTTTTTCAACAGCCACCCCTGTTCACCCCAATCATCGTCAGCTACGCTCATCATGGCGCAACGTTCGGACATGGAAAGATGGCACATCACATTAGGGCCGCTGTTCCCACGACTAGTCGCTGTTTATATCGGCGCCGTCATTGTCCTTGTTTGTTGGGTATTACCGGTTGCTTCCCCAGCCGCCAGCCAAACCGGCAAAATGGAGGCGTTTGCTCTTGGCTTGCTCGTTCTCACGGTCTTGTTCGTCCCATGCTACGGCAGCGTCGAGGTTGACCCCGCCAAGCGTTTGCTCACGTTCCGAGAGAGTGTCGCTGCAGGTTGTTTGCACGCGTGGCGCTGGCGTGAACTGCGGCAGTTCACATTACCCGAAGGTTCGACAGTTCTAATCGGATTTTGGTTAGGTCCGAACGCTTTTGCCACTGGCGGCGTCCAAGTGAGGCTACCAAACGGCGACTCGACCCTCCTTTTCGAGAACAAATTCGGAATTGATGGGCGTATCGCCTCCCGTTTGGCCTCTGCATTGAGGAGCGTAGAGGGGGTGAACGTCAGAACAGTTCGGCTAAGCCCAACGTTTGAACTGATTGAGTGGACACCACTGGACTTGCCTACGGGCGCGAACACCGCTTTACTGTTCTTCCTAAGCTGGATCGCGTTCCCGCTGGGGATGTTGAAGGCTAATACTGCTGTTATCTTGGGCGCAGGAGCCGCCTGTTTCGCCGTCTACTCCATTGCGATGTATCGCGTGTTGCGAAGAACACAAAATGCACGACCGCGAGATGAGAAGATCAGCAATGGCGCAGTTTTTGGCCTGGGTCTATTTCAGTTCGCGTTGATGTACGCGGTGATGGTATTTTTGGGCGCCAGTATTAGATAGTTGTTGTGAGATCCGGTGGCTGTTGAAAAACTCTTTTCGGGGCGTTCCGACAACAAAGTTCGCTCGTAAGTTATTGAATGTTCGTTCGCCGTAGACGCTGAAATTCGCCGAAATTACTGCTTTGGCTCCTTTTTCAACAGCCACTCCGCATGTCGCAAGTAACCGCCTGAACTCGCCGACCCGTACTCGAGAGCTGGCTCCGATGGAAAACTACTTCAACTACTTCACCGAGATCGAGGAGCACTTTCAGCGGCGGCGCGGAACCGTGCTCCTGCTCTCGACTCTCGACTGGGCGCTCATCGAGACCTGGAAGGGTGCCGGCATCCCGCTCGAAGCGGTGCTCCGGGGGATCGACGCCACTTTCGAGAGCTACGAACGGCGGCCGCGAAAGGCGCAGCGCAAAGTCAACGGCCTGGCTTTTTGTTCGCAGGAGGTGTTGGCCGCCGCCGAAGACATGAAGGAAGCCGCGGTCGGCGTAGCCTCACCGCAAACCCGGGACCGCGCGGCGTTCGATCCAGGCGAGATTGCCGCCTACCTGACGGGCAATGCGGTGCAGATCGAGCGGGCGAAGCTGCCGGACGCGGCGCTTCCGCTGGCGGCCGAGACAGCGCGCTCGCTGCGCGACCTGGCCTCAGGGGTCTCCGCCGCCCCCAGGCTCGAAGACCTGGAGCGCCGGCTGACGGTGATGGAGGAGAAGCTGTTCGCGGTGCTGCTGGCGGGCACGCCGGATGATGAACTGGTGGCCCTCCGCGCACAAGCCGACCGCGAGATCGCGCCGTATCGCAGCAAAATGCCGGGCGCGCAGATCCAGCAGTTGCACAAACAGTACGTGCACAAGATGCTGCTCGAGCGGCACGGGCTGCCGCGCCTGAGCTTGTTTTACATGTAAGCAGTCAGCAGTCAGCATTCAGCCAAAGCGGCCAAGAGCCAACAGCCAAGAGCTAAGAGCTTGATCCTAACTATCGACAAACTGATCTACGGCGGCAATGGGCTGGCGCGCTTGCCGGCGGACGAAAAAGGTCCGGGCAAAGCGGTGTTCCTGCCGTTCGTGCTGGAAGGGGAACGCGTCGAGGCCGCGATCACCGAGCAGAAGCCGGGATTCGCGCGCGCCCGCGCCGAGAAGATCCTGGAAGCTTCGCCGCACCGGATCGCGCCCGGCTGCCCGTACTTCGGGCAGTGCGGAGGATGCCACTACCAGCATGCGAGCTACGAGCACCAGTTGGAGATCAAGTCGGCGATCCTGCGCGAGACGTTCCGCCGCGTCGCGAAAGTCGAACTCGATCAGGAGATCCGCGTGCACGCGTCGCCTCCGTGGAATTACCGCAACCGTACGCGCCTGCGGTTGCGCACGCATCCGTTTGTGCTGGGATATAACCGGCTGCGTGGGAGCGAGCTGCTGGCTGTCGAGCAATGCCCCATCAGCTCACCGCTCATCAACCGGGCCATCGGCACTTTGTGGGAGCTCGGCCGCGCGGACAAGGCGAGCGCCAACGTCACGGAAATCGAGTTCTTTGCCAACGCCGAGGACACACAGCTTCTGGCCGAGCTGACCGTCCAGGAGACGGGTTGGTGGCACGGCCGGAAGTCGGATCTCGCGCAGTTCGTGGCCGCGCTGCGCCGGGCGGTTCCAGAGGTAGCGGGCGTTGCCGTGTTCCATGCAGTGGGACCTGGTGAAATAGAAATCGAGGAAACCCCGGCTGAGCTGGGTGACGCGTTCGGCGCTGAGCTTCTTGTGTATACGACCGGGAGCGCCAGCTACCAGGTAGGCGCTGGCTCTTTCTTTCAAACCAACCGGTTTCTCATCGACGAGCTGGTGGATTTGGTGACGAAAGGCCGCTCGGGAGACCGCGCGCTCGATCTCTACGCGGGCACCGGACTTTTCTCAGTTGTGCTGGCCAAAGAGTTCCGTGAGGTATGGGCAGTTGAATCCTGGCCGTTCTCTTTCCGCGACCTCATGCACAATTGTCTGCCGAAGGTGCGCTTCTGTCAGGACTCCGTGGTGAATTTTCTCAAGGTTGATGAGGAAGAGCCGGACTTGATCGTCATAGACCCTCCCCGCGCCGGCGTGGGCGAAGAAGTGGCACGACTTCTGGCGGCCAGCGGCACGCCGCGCATCACTTATGTCTCGTGTGATCCCGCCACGCTGGCCCGCGATCTGGTGGTGCTGGTGAAATCCGGCTATCGCATCGAAGAGGTACACCTGGTCGATCTCTTTCCGCAGACCTTCCACATCGAAAGCGTGCTGCAGCTCGCGCGCTAGGGCTTAGGGCCGAATGGCCCCTTGCCGGGCGCGCCGGCATGCATATCATCGCCGCTCGGCATGCCGCGATCGCTCCCAGCCACGCGCCAACCGGTTTTCTGGGCAGCGCTCGCCTTCGCGGCCGGCATCCTGCTGGGGACATACGCGTGGAGGCCGTCGCTATGGTGGATTGCGGCAGCGGCGGCGTTCCTGAGCGCGGCCGCGTACTTCCTGAGGCGGCGCTTCGAGGCCGCCGTGGCGCTCGCCCTGGGCGCTTTTGTGTGCATGGGTGCGCTCTCCGTTGAACTCACAAGCGCGGCCGGCGATCCCAATGAGCTGGCGGCGTTCTGTGAGCACGGGCCGGTCACCGTCACCGGCTACCTGCTGCGCGACGGCACTCTCCGCCAGGGCGCGTTCGGCAGCCCGCAACAGACGATTGACCTCGAGGCCGAGTCCGCCGTCGATGAGCAAGGCCACGTGGCGCGGGGTGGTATCCGATTGACCGCCTACTACCCGGCGGACCAGCCAACCGTCTTTCGTTACGGGCAGCGGATACGCTTTCGCGCGCCACTGCGCCGGCCGCGCAATTACGGCAATCCCGGCGCGATGGACATGCGCGGCTACCTGCGGCGCCGCGGCATCGACGCGGTTGGCTCGATGAAGGCGCCGGAGATCGAACTGCTCGACGGGCGCGGTGGATCACGCGCCGGGGCCTGGATCGCGGCGGCGCGGCGCAGCGTCCTGGCGCGCATGAACCTGCTGTGGGGGCCGCGCGATGGTCCTCTGGTCACGGCCATGCTGATCGGCGAGCACTCGCTCATCGACCGGGAAACGCGGCAGAACTTCCAGAGCACCGGAACGTTTCACATCCTGGTGGTTTCGGGGATGAACGTGGGGCTGATGGCGTTCCCGGTATTCTGGCTGCTGCGACGCCTGCGCTTCGGCGAGGGCGTCACCACCCTGGTGACCATGCTCTCTACCGGCACCTACACTTTGCTCACCGACATGGGATCGCCGGTGCTGCGGGCCGCGTTCATGCTTTGGATCTATCTGCTGGCGCGGCTGTTCTATCGCGACTCGCGGGCGCCGCTCAACGCGGCCGGAATCGCCGCGCTGGTACTGCTCCTGCTCGATCCGAAAACGCTGTTCGACGCCAGCTTCCAGATGACGTTCATCGCCGTGCTGGCCATCGCCGGCATCGGGCTGCCGCTCCTGGAGCGCACCGCGGAGCCTTACCGGCGGGCACTCTGGTTTCTGGAATCCACCGACTACGACCAGCAACTTGAACCGCGAATGGCGCAGTGGCGGCTCGACCTGCGGCTGGTCGCGGGACGGCTGGCGCAGTTCATTCCTGGGAGCAAAGCGGAGCCGGCGGCGCTCTGGATCGCCGCCCGAGCCGCGGGCGCGGTGGTGGCCATTTCCGAAGTGCTGCTGATCTCGGCGCTGATGCAGATGGGGATGGCAGCGCCCATGGCTGCGTACGCGCACCGCGCCGCGCTTCTGGCCGTCCCTTCGAACGCAGTCGTGGTTCCGCTTACTGCCGTTCTAACTCCGATGGCCATGGTGGCTGTGCTGTTCAGCTATGTGTCGCGAGTGTTGGCGTGGCTGCCGACATTGTTGACGAGCGTGTTGCTTCACGGGATCACGGGCAGCGTCCGGCTGTTGGGTGGCGCGCGGGCTTCCGCAGTGCGGGTGGCGACTCCCACCACGATGGCTGTGCTGGCATTTGGAGCGGCGTTTGCCTTGGCCATGATCGTGGCGCGCCGCCGGCGTGTGCTGGCGGTGGCCGGGCTGGCAACGATGTTCGCCGCTTCCGCCTGGATCGCGCTCGTATCCCGCACACCGCAAGTCCGCGCCGGCCTGCTGGAGGTTACCGCGCTGGACGTGGGACAAGGGGACTCACTGCTGGTAGTTTCGCCGCAGGGCCGCACGTTGCTGGTGGATGCCGGCGGGCTCACCGGCCAGCCGCGCTCGAACTTCGATCTGGGCGAGGACGTCGTCTCGCCCTACCTGTGGTCGCGGGGCATGGCGCGTCTGGATGCCGTGGCCATCAGCCACGCCCACGCCGACCACATCGGAGGAATGCGCGCGGTGATCGCCAACTTCCATCCCCGCGAGCTGTGGTTCAGCGTACAGCCACAGAGTCCAGAGCTCGCGGCCGTGCTCGACGAGGCGCGCCGGCAGTCGGTCGAGCTAAAAGAATTCCGCGAAGGAGCACGCTTCGATTTTGGCGGGGCGAGCGTCGACGTGCTGGCGCCGCCGCGCGATTGGACCGCGGGCCCGCGTCCGCAGAACAACGATACCCTGGTGCTCAAGCTCAGCTACGGAGAGACTTCGGCCCTGCTCGAAGGCGACGCGGAGAAGCGCATCGAGCGGCTGATGTCGGCACATGGCGAGGCGCGCGCCGATCTGCTGAAAGTGGGACACCATGGCAGCGCAACGTCCTCGACACCGGAATTCCTGTCGGCGGTGCGGCCGCGGTACGCGGTGATCTCCGTGGGCGCTCACAACCCGTTCGACTATCCGCGGCGGGAGGTCCTGGCGCGCCTGGAAGCATCGAAGGTTGCTACCTTCCGCACCGATGAGCACGGCGCCGTGACCTTCTATCTGGATGGGCGGGGCGTCGAGCCTAGGCTGCCGGGCCGCTGAGGTCGTTCCGCTCGTCCTCGTCCTTTGTCTGCTCGGCCGCGGCGCGGTATTCCTCGATCAGTTGCCGAGCCTCTTCCGCCTTGTCCGCCGCGACGCGGATCACCACCCCACCCACGCCGGGCAGGATTTCCTGCGGCGCATCCAGAGACACGATCACCGAATCGATGCCTTTGGAATCCAGCAGGCCCTGCACGACCATGGCTTCAGAATCTTCCTTGCTGCCGAAAACTTCCACCAGTGGTTCATCGACGGACGGCGGGCTCGGAGCAGGCCCGGCTTGCGACTGCGGCTTGGGATCCATGAGGACCTCCGGAATGGTGCGCATACCACGCGCCAGTTACTATTGTAATCGGGGAAGGATACCAGCGGTGCGGAGAAAGCCGCGCATTTCCGTTGTATGATGCCTTCAGAGGGTGGGGGCCGAATGGATAGTCCGGAACGCCGAGAGGAACCACAAAGCCAGGACGAGATCGCGGACGAAAACCGAAGAATCCGCCGCCTGCAGATCATGATGAGCATGGTGATGTCGGTCATCTGCCAGGATTCCAGCCTGACGCTCGAACAGGCGTCCGAGCTGGTGGCCAACACCAAACGCGCCGCCCTGGCCATGTTCCCCGACAAGGAATTCGCCTACGACATCCTCTACAAACCCCGCCTGCAGCGGCTCCTGCGGGAGCGCTTTCGCCTGCAGTAATAGCCGTCGGGAAAGATTCCCTGGAAACGACTGCGCGCGACCTAGACAGCTCTTGCCATCTTGGAGTCAAATGCTGGTGTCATGACTGGCAAGCTGCGGGGCCGACCCCTTGCTGTTGATGCGTCCGCCAAGAGTGCCTCTCCCGGAGAGCCGGCCTTTGTGGCCCGTCCTGAAGGGGCACCCGTTTATTACGGCTTTCAGGTGCTCGGCGATGTCGTGGTCGAGGGCTTTACCTTCGGCAAAATCACAGATTTCGATGCAGAACCATGCGACATGGGGGATGCATTCGTGATTGCACCCGACGGCAGTCGTGCGGGACTAGTCTGGGAGATCAGCGAGAAGACCTATTTCCAGCAGGTGCACCCTTTTGAGTCCGAAAGATGGGGCGTATGGGGCGTCTCCTTCCCACATGCAATGACGAGCCATGAGGGAGTTCGGAAGAACCTGCAGAGCATCCTGCCATCGCTCAAGGCCCAGTGGGAGGCATGGAAGGAAGAGTTTAAGAAGTAAAGTCCGGGTAACTGCCGGCGGGGCCTCACTTCTTCTCCACTCGCGTCAGCCGCAAGGTGAGCGTTCCCCACCACAGGCGGGCGCGCATCTGCACCGGGACATGGCGGGCATCATCGGAATACCAGATCCAGAGGCGGCCTTTGCTCCTGATCCCACCGGTCGTGGCTTCGGGCTGAACCCGTAGAGTGTGGAAGGTCCCGGCCTGAGTTTTGATGTCCTCCCGGCCTTCCACCCGCGCGCGCACGTCGCTGGTCTTGCCGCCATTGTTCAGCGGGAAGGTGTACGTCTGGCCGACCGGAAGCGGCCGCGAGCCCAGGTAAAAGATTCCGGACACAACATCGGTCACGCAGCCAGGAATCTGGTTCTCGTCCTGCTTGCTGGCGCCGGTCTTCAGGTTTTTTTCCTGGAGCACGCTCTGGCGCCGGGCGTAATCGAAGCGGATCGAGGTATCGAGGCGCCGGAAGCCCTCTTCCGTGTGCTTGGTGATGCGGCTGGAGCAGAAGGTGCGCGGATCGAAGCGGGCGTCGAAGCGGTCGTGGACGGGATAGAGTACGGCAAAAACCCCGGTGGAATCGCCGCTCGCGGTCACCCGTTCTTCGTCGCCCGAGGCATCCAGGCGCAGGGTAGCCGTGCCGGCGGTGAGCAGGCGCCACTCCACATCGTAGGAAAGGGTTTGCCCGTTGGCGAACGCGTACCCCGGCGGGGGTGGGGTAATGCGGGATTCGGACTCGATCACGGCTCCCGGCGTGGGACCGGATGACTGCGGTGGCTGCATCTGTCCCGGTACCGGGGTCCCCGGCGCGCCCGCGGTTGGCGCGCTGGGGTGGCAGAGAACGACGGAGACCAGCAACGCAATCCCTACGGCGCGGATCGTAGGCAAGAGTCGTTCCACCAGGGTTAGACGATCAACTCGCTCACCAGACCAGTTTGAAAATCAGGGCCGCCAGAATCGCCGCGGCCCCCAGCGCCGCATTGTACTCGCGATGCTTGCGGTATAGGTCCAAAGAAAATTGGCCGCGCGGGCCTGGGCGCGCTGAGATCCGTGGCAAAAGCCGGGGAATGCGCTGCGCATATTCGTCGAAACCCGGGAACTGCGAACGCAGGAACTGCTCCTCAAAGTTCATCACCGGGACGTAAATGGCGAGGAAGATCGCCGCCATCGCGAGCGCGATCCAGAAGCTGCGCGCCGCCACGGCGAATCCGGCAGCCATGATCAGCGAGCCCAGATAAAGCGGATTGCGCGTGTAAGCGTAAGGCCCGGTCGTGGTGAGCTCACTCGCTTTCCGCAGATATCCGGAGGCATACGCGCGCAGCGCCAGCCCGCTCGCTACGATGGCGGCGCCCGCGGCCAGGCTCACCCAGGAAGGCCGCGCCCGCCATAGATAGAACGCCGCGAACACGAATCCGGCGGGCACGCGGATGCGGCGCGCGATCCTGGTCCAGCTATACACCGTGCGTCTCCAGCAGCCGCCGAGCGGCGCGCAGCACTTCCGCGGCGGGAATCGAGCGCAGTGCAACGTCCGGCCGGTCGCGGTGAGTGTAGGAAGTCGTGCTGCCGGTGTGGCGCAGGACGATGTTGCGCGTCCCGTAAGGACCGCTACGGGCGGGATCGGTAGGACCAAAGATGGCGACCACCGGTACCCCCAGCGCGGCCGCCAGGTGCATGGGGCCGCTGTCTCCACCGATGAACAGGCGCGCCCGGCGGGTGAGCGCGATCAGTTCGCCGAGCGAGCAACACAGCGGCTGTGCGGCGCCTCCGCTGGCCTGCTCGACGGCGCGCGCCAACTCTTCTTCGCGGGGACCGAAGTTGATGAGTGACGGCAATCCCTCGCGCGCCAGGGCGGCGGCTACCTCGCCGTAGCTTTCCGGCGGCCAAAGTTTGGCGCCCCAGCCTCCGCCCGGACTGAGCAGCGCGAAATCCTGCAGCCCGCGCCGGCGAAGCTCGTCGTTGCACCAGTCTTCGCTGGTTGGGCTGCACGGCAAAGGAAAGCACGCTGGTCCCCGCGCTTGCCCGGAGGCGGCTGCGGCCAGTTCGAGCCCTTGATCGACAACATGGCGCGAAGTCGTGAGCACGCGCCGGGTGTAGAACAGAGCTGCCGGGCGCTCGCGCGGACGGTCCAGCCCGATGCGTTCCGGCGCTCCGCTCCAAAGGGCGAGTCCAGCGGATTTCCATGCACCCTGAAAGTCCACGGCGAGTTCGTAGCGAGCGTCGCGCAAGGCGCTCATCGCAGACCACGCCTCCTTCCACATCTGGTTCGATAACGGCGCCTTGCGCCAGGCGACGGTGTTGATGAAGTGCAGCCGGTCAACCAGAGGTTTCTCAGGGGAACCAGCAGCGGCATTCTCCGCGCCGCGGGCGCAAAGCAGCTCCGACCAGCGCTGCTCGACCGCCCATCCGATCGTGGCCGACGGGAAGGCTCGCCGCAGGGCTGCCGCCCCTGGCAGCCCGTGCAGGATGTCGCCCATCGAGCCCAGGCGCAGGATCAGCAGCTTTTCCATTTGCGCAGAAGATCGGAAGTGGAGTGGTCTTTGGGATCGCCGACAATGGCCACGCGTCCGCCGTATTCCGCCACCACGTCGCGCTCGGGCACGGTCTCGGCGGTATAGTCGGTGCCCTTGGCGTGAATGTCAGGACGCAGTTCGCGCAACATCGTGCGCACGTCCGGCTCGGGAAAGATCACGACCGCGTCCACGGGTTCGAGAGCGGCAACGATCTCGGCGCGCTCGGCGGCGGGCATGCGCGGGCGTCCTTCGCCTTTGAGCGCGCGGACCGAGGCGTCGTCATTGACCGCGACCACCACGCGCCCACCCAGCGCCTTGGCTCCGCGCAGATAGCGTATGTGGCCGACGTGCAGCACGTCGAAACAGCCGTTGGTCAGGATGATGCGCTCTCCGGCGCGCCGCCATTCTGCAACCTGCTGACCCACAGCGCCGCGATCGAGCACCTTGTTGGCAGACATTCGCTTCTTTTGTACCACGGAGGCCTGTAAATCGGGTCATCGGGAGATCGGGTCATCGGGTCATTGAAAAAGGAATCACCCCGACGCGTGCTCGCCTCGGACTGCGTTCATCAGCTCGTCGCGCGTCACCGTCGCGGTCCCGCGCTTCATGACCACAATGCCGCCGGCATAATTGGCGATGCGCGCCGCCTCTTCGGTGGAAGCCCCGGCGGCCAGGGCAGCAGTGAAGGCGGCGATCACGGTATCGCCCGCGCCGGTGACGTCGGCGACTTCGTCGCTGCCATAGATGGGGATTTCGACCGGCTTACGGCCGCGCTCGAAGGCCATCATCCCGTGCCGCCCGCGAGTGATCAGCAGCGAGTCTAGCTTCATGCGCTGCATGAGCGTCTTGCCCGCCGAGCGCAGACGCTCGCCGTCGTTGCCGATCGCGATGCTTAGGATTTCTTCTACCTCGGGCTGGTTGGGCGTGGCCGCGGTCACGCCGGAATATGCGAGCAGCCGGTAGCGCGAGTCCAGGGTGATGGGGATGCCGTCCAGCGCACGCTTCACCCGCACCGCGGTCAGCATCTCGGGCGTGGCCGCGCCGTAGCCGTAATCGGAGATCAGCAGCGCGTCGGAGGCTTCGGCGTACTCGCGCGCCAGCATCGCCAGCCGCCTGCGTACCTCGGCATCAGGCAACTCGGCCGACTCGCGGTCCACCCGCACCACCTGCTGGCGCTGCGTGTGCGTGTGCCCAGCCAGGATGCGCGTCTTGGTGACCGTGGTGTGTCCCTTCAGCTTGACGACGCCGCTGAGCGCGATCTTCTTCTTGCGGAAGCATTCAAACAGCGCGCGGCCCGCCTCGTCATCGCCCACTACTCCTACCGGCAGCACGGTCACGCCCAGATCGGCGAGGTTGTACACGGCATTGGCGCCGCCTCCGGGCACGATGGTCCGCTCGCGATGCTTGAGGATCAGCACCGGGGCTTCGCGCGACACGCGCGAGATCTCGCCGAAGATGAACTCGTCGGCCACCAGGTCGGCGAGCACCGTCACCGTGACCCTGGGAAACGACTCGACGATGCGGAGCAGGCGCTCGGCGTGCTTGGAAAGCTTGTGCATGAGGGACGAGTGATTCTCTCATGCGCGGCGGGAGCGCGGAAGGTAGATCGGTTTAGCAGTGGCTATATCTCGGTCGGAGCTGCTTCGAAGGAGCCCGGTTCCAACTGTCCTCTCGATTGAATGTCATTCTTCCGCTGACCGAGGGGAAGCGGGAGAATCTGACGATATCGTCTGCGCAACCTGGTCTGGCGGTGACGGCATTCCCGCCAGATCCTCCGCTCGCCTTCGGGCTCGCGAAGGATGACACCTTCAACCCAGTTTTGTGCTCCGTACTCTTGCGGTTGGCCTAGCCCACCCTCGCGCCGCGGCGCTGGGCGATCGTATCCAGCATCGCGTCCAGTGCGCCCCGCGCGTCCGCCAATTCCATCCTCACCGGTACCACTGCCAGCGGCTTCAACGCGGAGAAATAACCGCCGAGGTTGACCGCATCTTTTTCTGTGGTAACGAAGCCATCGGCTTCGGAGCGCGCGGCCGCGGCCATAAGGTCCCGGAACGTCCTTCTCCGTGTACTGATGGTGATCACGAAAGCTGGCTTCGCCGGCCAGTTCAACCCCCGCGGTCCGCAGTTGCACAAAGAAGTTCTGGGGGCGGGCGATGCCGCAGAAGGCCAGCGGGTGCGACGGCAGATCGCTGGGAGCGATGGCTCGATGCGCACGCCACACCAGCTTGCCTTCGAGTGGGAACGCGTCCTCGGGGGCGCCGCTGGTCAGCACCACGGCGTCGGCGCGGGCGAGCGCGGAGAGCGGCTCGCGCAAGCGGCCGGCCGGCAGCAGTCGGTCGTGCGCGTCTTCCGGCGTCACCAGCACGATATCGAAATCGCGCGCCAGGGCGCGGTGCTGGAAGCCATCGTCGAGCAAGTGCAGGCGCGTAGGGAAACGCTCTTCCGCCAGCCGTCCGGCGGCGACGCGCTCTTCGCCCACGATCACCGGCACTTGCAGCTTGCGCGCGATCAGCAGAGGCTCGTCGCCAAAATCGCGGGAAGCTCCGCCCGGATCGACCACCGCGACCCCGCGCGTCTGGCGCCCGTATCCGCGCGAGAGCACGTCGAAGCTGATGCCACGCTGCTTCAGCATCTCGCCCAGCAACCGGACGAACGGGGTCTTTCCCGATCCGCCCACGGACAAGTTTCCGATGCTGACCACCGGCCGCTCCAGCCGGCGGGACGGCAGCACGCCCCGGCTGTAGAGGGCGTTGCGCGCGCCCACAGCCGCCCCGAACAGGATGGAGAGAGAGGTCATGTGGTGACGTGCTCGGGCCGGCGCAGGCGATCCGGAGCCGCGAGGAGTTTTTCGAGTTCGTCGAGGGTACGCTCGGTCGCGCCTCGCTGCTGCCGCACTACCTCAGCCGCACGACGGCCGAGCTCCTGACGAGCGCCGGCGTCAGCGTTATCTAGCAGCCGCAGCAGCTCGCCGGCAAAACCTTCGGGGCTGATACGCCTCACCGCGCCCGCGCGCTCGAAGATGCCGATGATGTCGCGGAAATTCTCGGTGTGAGGTCCGACGAGAGTGGCCACGCCGAATTGGGCCGGCTCCAGGATGTTGTGACCGCCGCGCGGCACCAGGCTGCCGCCGACGAAGGCCACCGTTGCCAGCGAGTACAGCGCGGCCAGTTCTCCAATGGTGTCGAGCAGAACCACGCCGCCGCTGAGCGATTCATTTCCGGCAAGCTGCGATCGCCGCCGGAACCTCAAGCCCGAAGCGGCGAGCACATCCGCCACGGCATCGAAGCGCTCCGGCCGCCGCGGCGCCAGGATGAGCACGGCCCGCGGATGCTTTTGCAGCACAGCGCTGAAGGCCCGCAGCACCATGGGCTCTTCGCCTTCTGCCGTGCTGCCGCATACCACCACAGCCGTTGCCGGTTCGAGGATTCGACGCAGCATCTCCACTGCCGGCGGCAGCTCCGCCGGCTGAACGTCGAATTTCAGATTGCCGGCCACGCTGACCCGAGCCGCGATCGCTCCGATGCCCACCAGGCGGCGCGCATCCTCAGCGCTCTGGGCCAGAAACAGGTCGAGATCGCCCAGCACATTCCGCCATAGCGAGCGCAGCCGCAAATAGCGGGGCAGTGAGCGGTCGGAGACGCGAGCGTTCACCACCGCGATGCGCGCTCCGGCGCGGCGCGCCAGCCGGAGAAAGTTCGGCCAGAACTCACTTTCCGCCAGTACCACCAGATCGGGCTGCAAAGCACGCAGGTAGGGCCGGATAGCAAAGCCGAAATCCAGCGGATAGTAAAAGACGTTGTTCTCGCCGAAGCGCTCGCGCGCCAGCTTCTGGCCGGTTGCGGTGGTGGTCGAGACCACGACGCGGCGGTCGGGAAAGCGTGCGCGCAAGCCCGCCACCAAGCCGCTGACCGCCATCACCTCGCCAACCGAAACCGCGTGCACCCATATGCAGCCCTGGGCCGGGCCCAGCCGCGCCGGCACTCGTCCCAGGCGCTCGCCTAGCCCGGCACGGTACTTCCCCTGCGCCAGCATGCGTGCGAGCCACCAGGGCGCGGTCAACACCACCGCCAGGGACAGCAGCGCGCTGTACATGAAATACATGCAGGGGCATTGTAATTGGGCCATTGAGTCATTGAGCCATTGAGTCATTGGTCTGGTGCTGGATGAAAGCACCGCTCCGGGAGATAATTACCAGTATGCTGCTTCATTTTGGCAGGCCGGTTGTGCCCGCGCTCGCGCTTGCCGCGC
The DNA here is from genome assembly GCA_963808725.1 of uncultured Acidobacteriota bacterium. Lineage (GTDB taxonomy): Bacteria > Acidobacteriota > Terriglobia > Terriglobales > Acidobacteriaceae > JAHFUA01. Next base: position 1,066,899 of record CAWEGO010000002.1, read on the forward strand.
TGGCGATGCTCTTTTCTCCGCGTCTGGCGGCCAAGGACGAGAAGGGCTTCGTCATGCCCAGGCCCGCGGACGCGAAGACCTATCCCGCGCACGACGCCAGCGAAAAGGAGAAGGTTGCGATCGCAGCCGATCCCTACGACCTCCCCGACAAGGCGCAGCGAGTGTTTCGCATCAAGTACCAGGACGAAGATCTGCTGCCGGTGCTGCTGGTCATCACCAACGACAGCGGCCAGCCCGTCGCCTTGAGCGGGATGCAGGTGGAACTGGTGACGCGCAAGCGGGTGAAGATCCAGCCCGCTGCCGAAGATGACATTCTGCGCCGCATCGCGCGCCAGCCCATGAAGGGCGACCAGCCGTCCGCCAATCCGCTGCCTTTCCCGCGCAAGGTAAAGACCAGCGTAAAGCCGCAAGAGCGCGAGGAAATCCGGGACTCGCGCTTCGCCGCCAAAGCCGTGGAGCCGCATGCGACCCAGGCCGGCTTCCTGTTCTTCAACGTCGAAGGAATCGATGATCCCCTGGCGGGCGCCCACCTGTACATCAGCGGGCTGCGCAACAGCCAGGGCCAGGAGCTGATCTTCTTCGACATCCCGCTGGACAACTATCTCGAACGCGCGCCGGTGAAATAAGGTCCCTTACCTGCGCCGGGAATCTGCCTCCGCTTATAATCAGCGATGATGGCGACAACGTCAGAAACCGCGGTGGGGGCGCGGGCCAAATACGAACCCGTGATCGGGCTCGAGGTCCACGTCCAACTGCTGACCAAGACAAAGATCTTCTGCTCCTGCTCGGCCGCCTTCGGAGCGCCGCCCAACAGCAATGTCTGCCCGGTGTGCCTCGGCCTGCCCGGCTCGCTGCCGGTGCTAAACCGTGAGGCGGTGGAGTTCGCGGTGAGCGCCGCCATGGCGCTGAACTGCGAGATTCGCGAGACCTCCATCTTCGCGCGCAAGAACTACTTTTATCCTGACCTGCCCAAGGGCTACCAGATTTCGCAGTACGACAAACCGCTGGCCGAGCACGGCTGGATCGACATCAAGACGAACGGCGTGGCCAAACGCATCGGCATCACCCGCCTGCACCTAGAAGAAGACGCCGGCAAGAGCCTGCACGAGGGCTTCGCCGATTCCGCCGACAAGACCTATCTCGATCTGAACCGCTGCGGCACGCCGCTGGCGGAGATCGTCAGCGAGCCCGAAATCGCTTCCCCCGATGAAGCCCACGAATACCTGACGCGCGTGAAGGAGATCATCCTGTTCACCGGCGTGAGCGACTGCAATATGGAGGAGGGCTCTCTGCGCTGCGATGCCAACGTCAGCGTGCGTCCGCGCGGGCAGAAGGAGTTCGGCACCAAGACCGAGGTCAAGAACGTCAACTCATTCCGCTTCATCCGGCAGGCGCTGGAGTACGAGATCGAGCGGCAGATCGGCGTGCTCGAAGCGGGCGGCAAGATCGTGCAGGAGACGCGCCTCTACAACGCCGCCGAGGGCAAGACCTACGGCATGCGCAGCAAGGAGCACGCGCACGACTATCGCTACTTTCCCGAGCCCGACCTGCTGCCGCTGGTGGTCGATGCGGCTTGGCAGGCGAAAATTCGGCGCGAGCTGCCCGAGCTGCCGGAAGCCATGCGCAAGCGCTTCGTCGAACAGTACGGCATCACCGAGTATGACGCGCACGTCCTTACCGCGACCCGTTCGCTCGCCGAGCAGTTCGAGACGGCGGCCAAAGCGGCGAAGAATCCCAAACGCGTGGCCAACTTGGTGCAGGGCGAGTTGACGGGAAGGCTTAAGGCCAAGGGCCTGGAGCTTGAGCAGTCGCCCATCTCCATGAAGGGCGTGGCCATGTCGGCGGACCTGGTGGAAACGGGCGCGATCACTGGCAAGCAGCTCAAAGAGCTCTACGATCTTAGCTTCGAGCGCAATCAGGACTTTCCTGAGGTATACGAAAAGGAAAAGCCGCAGCAGATCACCGATGTGGGCGCTATCGAGAAGGCCATCGACGAGGCGCTGGCCGAGAATCACAAACAGGTGGAACAGTACCGCGCCGGAAGGACCACGCTGAAAGGCTTCTTTGTCGGCCAGGTGATGAAGAAGACCAGGGGCCAGGCCAATCCGGCGGTGGTGAATGAGCTGTTGGAAAAGAAGCTGGCAGGCTAGAACGCCACGGATTCTCACGGATAGAACGGATTGGGGATTTGATCCGTGATCATGCGTGCCAATCCGTGGCCGCTCCGTCTTAGTTGTGCTTCACGAACGTGCCCGTCGTCTTCCCGCTGAGATCGTTGTAGAGGATTTCAGTGAACATGTCCGTGTTGAGCATTCCTTTGCCCCAGTCGGCGTAATTCGCCAGCACTTTCTCCTTCTTCATCTGCTCGAGGCTCATGCCCTGCTTCCTGGCCGCGGAGACGGCCGCCGACGTGCCCCGCAGCATGTCCTCGAACTTCCTCAGGTCGTCGAGGTTCGAGAGCGGCCCGTGTCCGGGAATGATTTTCACGTCCGGCGGAAGCATGGGGATGATCTGCGCGATGTCGGCAATCAGTCCCTGCACGCTGCCGCCGCTATCCAGGTCTACAAACGGGAACATGCCGGCGAAGAAATCATCGCCCATGTGCACCACGTTCGATTGCGGGAAGAAGATGACGATGTCGCCATCGGTATGGCCCTTGGGGAAGTGGATGGCGCGGATATCTTCGCCGTTGAAGTAAAGTTTCAGCTTGTCGTCGAAGGTGACGACCGGAAGCGCGGCCTTGGGCGCGGGCGGAATCTGCACGTTAAAGGCTTTGATGCTGCCGCCGCTTTCCAGGCGCTTACGGGCGTTTTCGTGCGCGATGATGGGTGCGGTCTCACCGAAGTACGCATTGCCGCCGGTGTGGTCGAAGTGCCAATGTGTGTTGAGAACGAATTTGACCGGCTTGTCGCTGATGCCTTTGAGCGCCGCTCTGATCTTGTCGGCCAGCGGCGCGAACTGGTCATCGACGATGAGGATACCGTCCTCGCCAACGCACACGCCGATGTTGCCGCCGTAGCCCTGCAGCATGTAGACCGTTCCCGCCACCTTGGTGACTTTGATCTCAACCTTGGAGAAATCGGGCTGTTGCTGGGCGGAGGCGACTACGACCAAGAGGTACAACGCGAGCGAAAGGGAGATCTTGCGCATACAGGTTCCATCCTCGGGGAGAAGTGGTGCGCCATTGTACCGGAAGCGACTCCTCAATGAATCAATGACCCAATTGGCTCAATGACTCAATGAATCAATGGCTCAATCGCTTCATTCTCCCGCGCTGTCGAAGAGCTTTCTCAGCGAGTCGGGGCCGACGTGATAGAGCTGGTAGCTGGAGGTGTCGCCACTCGCGGCGCGGAAGAGAAGGTCGCCGCGGCCCTTGCCCTCGGCATCGACGGCATCAATCAGTTCGAGGCGCGGGAAGGCGTCGAGATGCGAGCTGTCGGTGACCGAGCTGAACAGCTTGCGCATCTGGCCATAGAGATCGGGCTGGCCGACCACGGTCACGTAGAAGAAGAAGCCAGCCACAGGTTGCGGCGGCTTGGTGGTGCGGGTGCGACCGGCCGGCGTCGCTGCCACGGCGGGAACGCGCGCTGTGAGCACGATCGCGGGGTAGTTGCTGGAGTCGAGATCGAACGCGCGAATGGAGACTTGGTCAAGCGTCGCGGCCGGCGTGAAGCGCAGCGCGGGAGTGTTCTTGACGTAGCGGGCAACCTCGGCCATCGCGATGTCGGAGATGGCCTTGGTCAGCTTCGGCTGCTCGTCGGTCGCCCAAATGTAGGCAAAGGTATGCGGATCGGGACCGCCGGCGTCGGAGATGGCAGCAAGCACTTCTCTGGGCTGGGGGGGAGCCGCAGGCGGCGCGGACTGTGACTTGAGTGAACTGACAGCTTGCGCCTTTTCCGCCACCGGCGGCTCTTCGACCTCCGGCTCGGGCTTTGGCCTGCCGCGCCGCAGAGTCGGACGATTGGGGTCCTCCGCGACCGGTGGCGGAGCCGGCGCAGACGAGGAGGGCGAACTCTTCGGAGCGGACCCGGAAGAACCCGACGAGGAGGACGGATTCTGCGATTCATCAGTGGCAGATGCTCTGCGGTGCAGCACCGGACGGCCGTCATCCTCTATGGGGCGAGGCTTCGCAGACTTCGCGGCTGTGGGAGGCCTTTCCGTTATCAGCTGCCAGTCGCCGAGCGCCGTCCAGCGGTCCTGCGCCTGGCGAGCTTCGCTCACCGTGAAGAAGCCTACTGGCTTGCCGCTGCGCTCTGCCTCGTACACATTGCCAGGCTCGAGCGCCATGGGCCGCGGATCGGCAAGATAAATGGAGGCGTCCCAGAAGCGGCCGTCCACCAGGATGGCGATGGGAATCAGGTGTGGCTTGCCCTTCCCATCCGCCGGCAGTTCCACCACCGCCAGGGCACGCGGGCCTTTTTCTTTTTCCTTCTTCTTAGTTTCGGGCGCGGGCTGATCCGGCCGCCCACGCCGGGATTGCGCGACCGATGGGCTGGCGCCCAGCGCTGCAATCGCCAGCAGCGCCATGGTGGCGAATCCCCAGCGTTTGCGGTAAAACTGATGGCTTATGGACGTCAAAGAAAAAGCCCCTGATTTCACTTTGCTCGACGAGAACGGCAAGAGTGTGTCTCTAACAGATTATCGCGGAAAGAGCGTGGTGGTGTACTTCTTCCCCAAGGCCGACACGCCGGGCTGAACCATCGAGGCGTGCGGGTTCCGCGACGCATACAGCAAGATACAAAATTCCGGCGCGGTGGTGCTGGGCATTTCGCCGGATCAGCCCACAGCGCTGAAGAAGTTTAAGGAAAAATACGACCTGCCGTTCACCCTGCTCTCCGACCCGGACAAGAAGGTGGCCGAGGCCTTTGACGTGGTCAAAGAGAAGAACATGTACGGCAAGAAAGTGATGGGCATCGAGCGCACCACGTTTCTGATCGACGCCCAGGGCCGCGTAGCGCATGTCTTCCCCAAGGTGAAGGCGGACGGGCATGCGGAAGAAGTGCTGGCCGAGCTGAAGAAGTGAAGGACGATACGACCGCAAGGTTCCTCGACTCGCACCTCGGCTCGCAAGCATCGAGGTCCCTCGCTATGCTCGGGATTTCGGCAGCGGGCTCAGACGCCCGCTAGAAGCCTCAACTTCGCTCGGGATGACAGTTATGATGAGGTTGTTTTGAAGTCGTGCCCTGACACGAACTGCTTGAAGCCGGTTTCATGACCAAGCGCACAAAGCTGTCGCACTACCGCCGAGGCCAGGCGCAGATGGTCGATGTTTCCGCCAAGCGTCCCACGCGGCGCCGTGCGGAGGCGTCTGCGTTCGTCGTGCTCGCGCCGCGCGTGCTCAAGGCGTTGCCGCGCAATCCCAAGGGAGACCCGCTGGAGATCGCGCGGTTTGCGGGCATCGCCGCCGCCAAGCGCACGGCCGAACTGATCCCCATGTGCCACAACGTTCCCCTTAGTCACGTTGATGTGCACACCGAGCTGTGCCAGAATGGCGTCGCGATCACTGCGAGCGCTTCGACCACCGCCGTCACCGGGGTGGAGATGGAGGCGCTGGTGGCCGCCAGCGTCGCCGCCCTTACCGTGTACGACATGTGCAAGGCTCTGGACAAGGGGATCGAGATCCGCGACGTGGTTCTGGAGCGCAAGAGTGGCGGCAAGAGCGGAGACTACCGCCGTCAGAAGAAGTAATCGTGGCCAACGTCAAAGTCCTTCTGGTGGACGACAACCCGATGGTGCTCGCCCTGCTCCGCCAGGTGCTGGAACCGCTGGCCACGCTGGTTACCGCCGGCGACAGCGCCGATGCCTTGCTGAAGGCTATCGACGACCCCCCCGACCTGCTCATCGCCGACTACAGCATGCCCGGCATGGACGGACGGCAGCTCTTCGAGAAGCTGAAGGGCCGCGCGGCCACGGCGGCCATTCCTATCATCCTCGCCGCCAGCCGGGCCGACATCAACGACAAACTCAAGCCGCTGGAGGACCGCGCCGAAGACTTTCTGGAGAAGCCGTTTTTCGTCAAAGAAGCCGCCGCCCGGCTGAAGAAGGTGATCGACAAGATCGCGCTGGAGAAGATGGCGCGCGAGGCTGCGGGCGACGGGCAATTGCGTGGCAGCCTGGCGCAGATGAACGTGGTGGACCTGCTGCAATCCCTGGAAATGGGTCGCAAGACCTGCGCCCTCACCCTCACCCACGACGGCGAGAGTTGTCAGCTCTTCTTCTCCGACGGCCAGATCCACCACGCTCTCTATGGCGACCTGAAGGGCGACAGCGCCGTGTACAAAGTGCTGCTCTGGCCCGAGGGCAATTTCCTGATCGACTTCACCCGGCACAGCCCCGAACAGACCACCACCCGTTCCACCCAGGGTCTGCTGATGGAGGGCCTGCGGCTGCTCGATGAGGCCAACCACGAGGCCGAGCAAGACGTGCTGGAGATCTGAAACTCTCGCCATGACCGCCGCCGTGCTTACCGTCAGCGACTCGAGCGCGCGCGGACATCGTGCTGACCTGTCGGGACCGGCCGTCAAAGCGGCGCTCGAACGCCATAAATTCCACGTGATCGCCACCCAAGTGGTCGCCGACGAACAGGCGGCCATCCAGGAGGCGATCCTGGAGATGGCGTCGCGAGCACAACTGGTGGTGACCACCGGCGGAACCGGCATCGCCGAGCGCGACGTCACTCCGGAAGCCACCCGCGCCGTCTGCAGCCGGCTAGTGGAAGGCGTAGCCGAGCGCATGCGTGCCGTGGGCGCGCAGACCACTCCGCTGGCGGCGCTGAGCCGCGGGGTGTGCGGCATCTGCGGGCGCGCGCTGGTGCTCAACCTCCCCGGCAGCCCGCAAGCAGCGACAGAATCGCTCGCGGCGGTGCTGGACCTGCTGCCGCACGCGCTTGATCTGCTGGCCGGCAAGACCGCGCACTCCGGCCAGCCCTGAGTTGGATTCCGCCGCGAAGTCCGCGGCCGCTCGCGTACAATATTGTTGCCTGCGTGCATTTCCTGAAGCACATCCTGTCCCGCTACACCGTCTTCGTCTGGGGATTGCTGAAGCCGCTTGGCATCTGGGGCGCCTTCGGGATCGCCGCCGTCGACGCCGCTTTTCTGGGCATGCCTCTGGACCCGGTGATAGCCGGCTATGTCTACAGTGATCGCTCCCGCTTCCTGCTTTACGCGATCATGGCTTCAGCCGGCTCCGCCCTGGGTAGCCTGATCATTTACGCCATTGGCTACGAGGGAGGCGAGTTGCTGCTGCGCAAACGCCTCTCCGGGGAACGCTTCGACAGGATCCGCAGCTCGTTCGAAAAGCGCGGGTTCTGGGCGCTGATGATTCCCTCCATGCTTCCGCCACCGGCGCCGTTCAAGCTCTTCGTACTCTCGGCCGGGGTGTTCGAGATGCACTTCACGCATTTCCTGCTGGCCATCTTCTGTGGGCGGATGGTGCGGTTCCTGGTGCTTTCCGTGCTCGCGCTCTTCTTCGGGCCCCACGTCGTGACCGTTGCCGGGGTGCTCATCCACAAGCACCTGGCACTCACGCTGGCGAGCGCCGTGGTGGTGCTGCTGGCGATCTACGTGATCTACCGCTTGTGGCGGCAGCCGGTGGTGGAACTGGAGCACGAGCTGGAAAAACAGGGATAGCCGAGCCAGGAAGGCAATGCTGCAAACAAGTAAGATTGACACACCAGCCTTAAAGAAGGCCTATTCGGAAGAATAAAGCCTGGAGGCGCTTATGAAAGTCAATACCAAAGCCCTGGCCCTTGCATGCGCGATCCTGTGGGGAGCAGCGATGCTGGTGATGACCCTCGCCAATTTACTGTGGGGAAGCTACGGACAAGATTTTCTCCAGCTTATGGCGTCGGTTTATCCCGGCTACCATGCATCGCGCAGCATCGGAGAAGTAATCGTCGGAACTCTCTACGGAGTCACTGATGGTTTGATTGGCGGTGCCGTGTTCGCTTGGCTCTACAACAGCTTTGTCAAGGCCGCGTAACAGCGAAAGCTCACGCGGCGCGAATTCGTCCTGGCGCTGCCTTGCTCGCCCGACGCTCCACGGCTGCCCCGATCCCGAACAGCGCGGCGGAAAACACCAGGTCGGCCAGCACCTGGTTGCGGAAGAAGGGAATCGCCGCTACGTATGCTGTCATCAGGCCGGCCAGCGTCTTCGGATACATGTGCCAGACCGCCCATACCGCGAGGTTGCTCACCAGAAAGAACGCGATGGATGCCGCCAGCGAGCCGGCAGCCACGCGCAGCGGGCTCACGTGCCGGCCTAACAGCGCGCCTCCCAGCAGGATGACGCCCGCATACCATGCCCAGGTCACGACCTGATCGGCGGTGAGCGGGTAGCCGTACGACACCTTGGTCAGGTAGACGTCAGCCGCAATCAGCGCCACCAGCGGGATCCACATGCGCTTCCGCGCCACGCGCGCTCCGAAGTAGAGCAGCGCCGCTCCCACGGGCGTGAACTGCACCCAGCCATCAGGATGCGGCAGGAACCGGCTGGCAATCGCCAGCAGCACGAACAGGTATGCGAGCATGTTCACCTCGACGCCTTGAATCTGGAATTTTCAACCCTATCGGCGCGCACGTCAAGCACGGGAGCTGCTTTTGGCTTTTGGCCTTTGGCCGAGAGCTAAAAGCCAACAGCCAGGAGCGAATCCAGCGGTACCTCCTTGGGTACAATGCTCCCGTGAAAGTCTGCTACACCATTGCCGAGATGCGCGCCGCCTCCCGTGCCGCCCGCCAGGACGGCCGCCGGCTGGGTTTTGTGCCGACGATGGGCGCGCTGCATGCCGGGCACATCTCGCTGGTGCGCGCCGCGCGGCAGCGGTGTGATGCGGTGGCCGTCTCCATCTTCGTCAATCCTACCCAGTTCGGCCCCAAGGAAGATTTCTCCAAGTATCCGCGCACCTTCGAGCACGACCGCGAGTTGCTCGAGGCCGAAGGCGTCGCCATCCTTTTTGCGCCATCGACGGAGGAGATGTATCCCCCCGGCTCGACCACCTTCGTTACCGTCGAAGGCCTGAGCGACAACCTATGCGGGCGCTCGCGTCCTGGACACTTCCGCGGCGTCGCCACCGTGGTGGCGAAGCTGTTCAACATCGTCGAGCCGGACCTGGCATTCTTCGGCCAGAAGGACTCGGCCCAGGCGGTCATCATTCGCCGCATGGTGCACGACCTCGCTTACGATATTGAGATCGTGATCTGCCCCATCGTGCGGGAGCCCGACGGGCTGGCCCTCAGCTCGCGCAACGCTTACCTCGATCCGCGGCAGCGCAAGCAGGCGACCGTGCTCTACCGCGCGCTGATGCGGGTGAAGTCATTGGCCGACGGCGGCGAAAGCGATTCCGCCCGCCTGATCGCCGCCGCGCTCGACGTATTCAAGGAAGAGCCAGAGGTGCGGCTCGACTACTTCGAGATCGTCGATCGCGACACCCTCGACCCGGTTGCTGACATATCACACGGCGCGCTGGTCGCGGTGGCCGCATTCGTTGGCAGCACGCGGTTGATCGACAACGTCGTCCTGCCCGGAAACAGTCGCAAGTCTTAAGCCGTGAGTCGCGAGCAAGAGGAAGAAACCCCGGCGTCCTCCGCGGTTTTAAGTTCTTGATTTCGGCCCCGAGACGAACTCATTCCCCGCGATGATGTAACGCAGGGGATCTTCGGCGGACTTGGTGATGCCGATGCGGCGCGTGACGGCGATCCGCCGCGGCCGATAGCCATCGTCGCCAATCCAGACTCCGGACCGAGGCGAGGTCATGTCCAGATCGTTGTCCCTCGCGCGAGTGATCTTCATCGCCCCGCACAAGCGTCCCGGTCCTGTGGTGAGCAGCCGCTGGGTGCGTTCCGTCAGTTCGCCGGTTAGCCCGCGATCGCGGGCCATTGCGCGTAAGCCAGCCAAGGGCTCGAGTGCGCGGAACAGAACGCCTCCCGCAACACCGTCGGGCAAGCAGGAGACGTTGAGGCAGTAGTAATTCCCGTAAATAAAGTAAACGTACGACCGGCCGGGTGGCCCGAAGAGCACGCGGTTGCGTGGAGTGAGCCCGGCGGCGGAATGGGCGGCAGCGTCATCGGTCCCGAGATACGCTTCCACTTCAACGATGCGTCCGGCCATCCGCTGGCGGCCCAACTCCCGCACCAGGACCTTGCCCAGGAGGCCGCGTGCGACCCGCCGCGGATCGCGGTCGTAAAAATCCACGCTGAGCGGGTGGACCCGCTGCAGATCGAATTTGCTGCGACCCTTCATCTGCGGGCAGCTATCGCATCAGCACTGAGACCATCTCCCCGGCAGCGAGCCGCTCGCGATCGGGCGGGACCACCAGGAAGCAGTTGGCGCGCGCCATGGCCGCGGCGTCTCCCGAGCCCTGCCAGCGTACCAGTTCGACCGCGGTGCGCTCGAACTCGCCCGACAGCCGCGCCGGGAGGAAGCGCGTGAGCCCGGTCTTGGTCCGGACCTCGGAGCCCAGGCGCGCCTGCAGGAACTGCAGCTTAGCGGGCGGGGCGCCGCACAGCGCATCCAGCACCGGCCGCACGAAGATCTCGAAGGTGACCATGGTGGAAACCGGGTTTCCCGGCAGGCCAAAAAAATACGTTGCGCTGCGAGCGCCGGCCTCACGCCGCGCGCGGCCGAAGACCACCGGCCGGCCAGGCTGGATCTGCGCGCCGGTGAAGAAGAACTCGGCGTCGAACTGCGCCAAAACCTGCTCGACCAGGTCGTACTTGCCCATGGAGACGCCACCGGTCAAGAGCAGCAGGTCGAGCGCCAGCCCTTCTTCGATCAAGTGCTTGAGGACCACGGGATCGTCGGGCGCTATGGGCAGCCGCACCGGTTCCGCGCCCGCGTCTTCCACCTGCGCCGCGAGCGAATAGCTGTTGGAATTACGTATCTGGCTAGGGCCGGGGTGGGCGTCGACGTCCACGATCTCGTCGCCGGTGGAGAGAATGCCCACGCGCGGCGAGCCATAGATGCTTACCTGCGCCTTGCCGACGCCGGCCGCCACCGCAATCTCGGCGAAGTCCATGCGCGTGCCGCGCGGCAGCAGCAGTTGTCCTGCGCGCGCTTCGCTGCCGGTGGGGACGATATTCTCTCCCGCCACCGCCGTGCGCTGGATCTCGACATTCCCTTCCCGGCGCGCCGTGTACTCGAGCATAACCACGGCGTCAGCGCCGGCGGGCACGGGCGCGCCGGTCATGATCTCGGCGGCCTCGCCCCGATCCAGGGTGCGACCCTCGAGGCTGCTGCCTGCCCGCACCTCGCCGATAACCTTCAGCGTGGCTGGAAGCGCTGCCAGATCCGCGCTGCGGACGGCGTAGCCATCGCGGGTGGCGCGGGGGAAGGGCGGAAAATCGCGGTCGGCGGCGATGTCCTCCGCCAGCACGCGTCCGCGGCTGCGCAGCAACGGCGCCAGCTTTGCCGGCCCCGGCCGTAGCGATCGTGCTTGCTCTTCGACCACGCGGCGTGCGTCGGGAAAGGCGAGAATGGCGGGCTGGGCATGAACCGTCACGAGACTAGAGTGTAAATCCTCGGCGCGGTTGAAGGTGTCATCCTTCGCGAGCCAAAGGCGAGCGGAGGATGACATTCGGATTGAGGGTGCGTTGCTCGAGGACGACCGCCAGGTTCCGCCCCAGCCAGCCACTATTTCTTCTTCTGGAAGCTGGTCTCGATCTTGGCGCCGAGGCTGGTCAGCAACTCCTTGGCGCTCTCGGCGTGGGGGCCATTGGGAGCCAGCTCCAGATACTTGTTGAGGCTCTCCGCAGTGCCTGGGGGCGCGACCATCTTGTTGTCCTTGAGCGTCGCCTTGCTGAGCAGGTTGACGCCCTTCCAGTAGTAAGCCTCGGCGCGGTTGGGGTCGGCAGCAATGGCCTTGTCGAAGGCGGCGTTGGCTTCCTCCAGCTTGCCGGCGTTGGTGAGGATGGCGCCCAGGTTATAGTAGTAGAGACCTGCGTTGCTGGGATCGAGTTGTGCGGCTGTGTTGTACTCGGCCATGGCCTCATCCGCCTTGCCTAGCTTGGCATAGGCCTGTCCCAGATTGTTGTGGAGCCCAGCCGAGTCCTTGAGAGCAATGGCCTTCTTGAAGGCTTCCACCGCTTGGGTATAGTCCTCGGCAGCCGCCGAGCGATCGCCAGCAGCTTTGCCACCCGCAATGAGATAGGCCCCGCCCAAACGCGCCCAGAGTATTGGCTGCGTGGCATCGGTTTCCGTAGCCTGTTTATAGGTCGAGATAGCCTGGTCCAAATTCCCGGCCCTTTCGGCCGCATCGGCCGTGGCCAGCATCTGGTTCAGGTTCGTTATCTTCGCCCGCTCGGCCTCGGCGGCCTTCTGCTGTTCCTCGATCTGCTTGCGCTGCTCGGGCGTCAACTGCTTCAGGGCCTCCTGCTTTTGTTGCGCCTGGGCTTTGGGAATGTTGATATCGAGGATCTTCTCCTCTCCGTTGACGGCGATATCCTCGTTGTAAAGCGCCTTTCCGTCTTTGTTCACGGTCATGTGGTAGGCGCCGAAGGTGACCCCGATATTGACGAAATCCCCGTTCTTGTCGGTCTTCATGGTGAACTTCTGGCCGTTGTCTTTATTGACCAGCACGATCTCGGCGCCGGCCAGCGGTTTGCCGTTGTCGCCGGTAATGTGCCCGCGCACCGTCACGCGCTGCGCCAAAACAGAGACTGGGGCCACAAGTGCCACAACCAGAGTCAGAGCCAGAAACATTTTTTTCATGCCGTTAACCATCCGCGCAAAGGAATGTATTTCACGAATGCATGGCTACCTTGGGGACGTAAGCGATAGGATCCGGCGTCCCGGCAGCCGCGAAGGCCCGCAGGCGCAACACGCAGCTTTCACAGACGCCGCACGCCGCGTCTTCGCGCGTGTAGCAACTCCACGTTAAATCGAAGGGCGCGCCCAGCTCAAGGCCGAGTTGCACGATTTCGGCCTTGCGCAGGCCAATCAGCGGGGTCACGATCTCGATGCGGCCTTCGCGCGTGCCCGCGCGCACCACTTCGTTAAACGCGTGGTAATACTCAGGACGGCAGTCCGGATAGCCCGAGCTGTCCTGCTGCACCGCGCCGATGTAGACCTTGTCCGCGCCCAGCACCTCCGCCCAGCTCACCGCCACCGCCAGGAAGTGCGCGTTGCGGAAGGGAACATAGGTGACCGGGATGCTGTGCCCGATCTGCAACCCGGCTTGGGGAACAGCGATCGTGGCGTCGGTGAGCGCGGAACCTCCGATGGCCCGCAGCGCCTCGTTGCGCACCACCAGGCGATCGCGGATGTGGAAACGATCGCAGACTGCCAAGAAAGCCCGACGCTCGCGCTCTTCCGTGCGCTGTCCGTAGCTGATGTGTACGGCGGCGGCGTCATGCTCGCGTGCGGCCAGCGCGGCGCACACACAGGAGTCCATGCCTCCGCTCAGGAGCACAACCGCGCGGGTTTTTGCGTCCGCTGACATAACCAGGTACGCGGCAAGATTCTACTCAATTTGGTCGTCGGTCATACCCCCTTCATCGACGGCTCCCAGATGAATTTGTGGATCTGCAACCCGAGCCGCACCTCCATACCGTCCTCGAGGATCCATTGCGCCAACTGCTGCCGGTCGAGCAGGCAATGCGAGCTGTCGCGCGCGCCGGAGGCGCCCTTGCGGAACGCCGGGGAGAAGATGACCGAGCGCACCCGCGACGTGAGCTTTTGCTGTCGCGTGAAGTCACGTGCGAACTCGTAATCGGCGCGGTCGGCAAGCACGAACTTGACCTCATCCTGGGCGGTCAGCGCTGCCAGGTTCTGCTCCCGGAAAGTGCCGAACTCGCCCGAGTGCGGGCACTTTACGTCCACGATCTTGACGACCTGCGAGGGAACGCGCTCGAGTGGCCGCTCGCCGCTGGTTTCGAGCAGCACGATATAGCCGAGCGCGAGCAGTCGCTCCATCAGCGGCACGGCCTCCCGTTCCTGAAGCAGGGGCTCGCCGCCAGTGATCTCGACCAGGCCAGCGGGCGCCAGCCGGCGCACCTCAGCTTCGACTTCCTGCAGGCTCATCTTCCGTCCGCCGGAGAAGGTGTACTCGCTGTCGCACCAGGAGCAGCGCAGGTTGCATCCTGTCAGTCGCACAAAGACGCATGGCAGTCCCGCGTAAGAGGACTCACCCTGGATCGAGCGGTAGATTTCGGTCACCTGCATGGGAAGGAGTTGCGATTTCCGATTTCTGATTTGCGATTGGATTAGGAATCGGCAGGGATCAGACAATCACAAATCACAAATCGCAAATCATTCGAAGTACGTTGCCGTCGTCGTATCCGTTTCCCAGACGGTGACGTCCTTGACGCGCACCCGCCCGTTGGTCGCCGACCGCAGTTTCTCCTGGGTCTGGTCGTAGAAATACTTGGCCAGGTTCTCCGCCGAGGGGTTCAGCACGGTGAACGGCTCCAGGTCATTGATCATCTGGTGGTCAAGGCGGTCCATGGTGTCGCGCATCACGTCCTTCAGATCCTTGAAATCCAGGAGCAGGCCGGCGCGGTCGAGTTCCTCGCCGTACAGAGTGACCCGCACCTTGTAATTGTGGCCGTGCGGGTTCTCGCACTTCCCGCGATAGTTGCGCAGGTAGTGCCCCGCGGCGAACGTGTCTTCGACGGTGACTTGGAACATAAACGGCTCTTAGCTCTTGGCCTTTGGGTCTTGGCTTGCGGCCCGGCCTCCATTGTATCGTGCCGATGCCGAGTCGAGGGGCAGGCTATCCGCGGCGACCGAACTTCTGTGCGAAGAACTTTTCCACCTGCGCCAGGTCGGTAGTCTGCTGGTAGGGAGGCAGGCTGCCGAGAAACACCCGTCCGTAGCTTTTCTTAATAACGCGGTTATCGAGCAGGCAGAGCACACCGCGGTCGTCGAGCGAGCGGATCAGCCGTCCGAAGCCCTGTTTCAGCGTGATGACGGCTGCCGGCACCTGGTATTGGCCGAAGGCGTTGCCGCCGGCTTCGTCGATGGCGCGGATGCGCGCGGCCACCACCGGATCGTTGGGCACGGCGAACGGCAGGCGGTCGATGATGACGCAACTGAGCTGCTCCCCCTGCACGTCCACGCCTTGCCAGAACGACGCGGTCGCGAACAGCACCGCGTTGGGCGTCAGGCGAAACTCATCGAGCAGCGCGTTCTTGGGCGCGGTCCCTTGCAGCAGCATCGGGTACGGTAGCTCGCCTTCGAGGCGCTGATGGATGGCACGCATCTGCGCATAGCTGGTGAACAGGCAGAAAGCGCGGCCTTCGGTGATCTCCAGTAGCCGGCGGATACGCTCGGCCGCCATGCCGGCAAACGGCGGCGTGCGCGGATCGGGCAGGTCCGGAGGCACGTAGAGAATCGCCTGGCGCTCGTAATCGAAGTGCGAGGGTACCACCAGCTCACGCGCGTTCTCCACACCGAGTCGTCCGCGGATGTACTCGAAGCCGCCGGAGACGGCCAGCGTCGCCGAGGTCAGCACCGCGGTCCCGAAGTCCTCGTTCTCGAACAGCGTCTGGCGCAGGATTTGCGATACATCGATGGGCGTGGCTTGCAGGAAGACATGCGATGGCCGGCCCTCGCGGCGGCGGCCCTCCATGCGGCGCTCGATCCAGAAGACGGTGTTGCGGTCCTGCGATTCGAGCAGGAAGCCGAGCTGCACGCGCAACTCCTCGGTGCGGCGGATGAGGTTGTGCACTTCCTCGGGCTTCTCCGGGATACGCTGCAGCTCGGAGGCGAGCCGCTGCAGCGCGTTGCCAAGCGCCAGGTACTCGTCGCCGTTCTCTTCCAGGAACTCGCGGCGGTTCTCGAAGGCGAAGCGGCCTTCGCCCGCCGGCACCAGGGAGAAAAAGAGTTGCGAACGCTCGCGCAGGGCGGCGCCGGCGGTGTGCGCCGCGGCCGAGGCGATGGACTTCATGCGCAGCGTGTTCTCCACGTCGCGCACGAGCTGGTCGAAGCGCAGGTTGCTGATCGAGACACCGAAGTAGCTGGAAGCCACTTCCTCGAGCTCGTGCGCCTCGTCGAAGATGACCGCCGCGGCCTCGGGCAGGATGCCGGCGTCGGGTGCGCCGTCAGCCGATTGCTTGATCGCCATGTCGGCGAAGAACAGATGGTGGTTGACGATGATGATGTCGCTCTCCGCCGCCCGGCGGCGCATCTCGGTGATGAAGCAACGGTCGAACTGCTTGCACTTCTGCCCGGTGCAAGCCTCGGAGCGGGCGTCGATTCGCGGCCATAGCGGGCTGTCCTCGGACATGGAAACCAGCTCGGCGCGGTCGCCGCTGTCCGTGGTCTTCTCCCATTCAGCGATCATGCGGAAGTGTTCGATCTCGTCCAGACCGGTCAGCGCGGGCAGGCTGGCAATGTCGTACAGCTTCTGCCGGCAAAGATAATTGTTGCGCCCCTTCATGTAGCAGACGCGCAGGTTGCCTTCACCCTTGGGAAACAGCGCGCGCTCGAGGAAGGGGATGTCCTTGTTGAAGAGCTGCTCCTGGAGCGTCTTGGTGCCGGTGGAGATGATGACGCGCTTCCCCGAGCGCAGCACCGGGACGAGATAAGCGAGCGTCTTGCCCGTGCCAGTGCCGGCTTCCACGATCAGATGGCGGCTTTCTTTCAGCGCGCGCTCCACGGCTTCTGCCATCTGCAACTGTCCGCGGCGGAACTCATACGCCGGATGGGTGCGGGCCAGCAGACCTCCAGGACCGAAGAAGGCGTGCAGCGAGCCGGGCGCGATGGCGGCAGCGGGTTGGGAGGAGGCGGTCACGGCAACTCATATAATAGCCACGGATTTGCACGGATCATCACGGATTTGGCAAAAGCGGCAAAAACCGAAGCGGCTGGCGGTGTGCTGACCATCGCCATCGTCGGCCGGCCCAATGTGGGCAAGTCCACGCTCTTCAACCGGCTGATCGGGAAGCGGCGCGCCATCGTCGGCGACGAGCCCGGCATCACTCGCGACCG
Source organism: uncultured Acidobacteriota bacterium (assembly GCA_963808725.1). Classification (GTDB taxonomy): domain Bacteria; phylum Acidobacteriota; class Terriglobia; order Terriglobales; family Acidobacteriaceae; genus JAHFUA01. The sequence goes on from CAWEGO010000002.1 coordinate 1,083,822, forward strand.
GCTCTATGGCGAGACCGACTGGCAAGGACGCCATCTGCGTGTGGTCGATACCGGCGGCATCATCCCCGAAGAGAAAGAATTCATTCCAGCCGAAATCTTTCGCCAGGCGCGCGTGGCGCTGGATGAGGCCGACGCCGTCATTATGGTAGTGGACGGACGCACGGAGCTGGCCGCGCCCGATCTGGAGCTGGCGCGGCTGCTGCAGCGCACCGGCAAGCCGCTGTTCCTGGCGGTCAACAAGATCGACACGCTCGCGCAGGAGGCGGACATCGAAGACTTCCGGCGGCTGGGCATCGGCGAGATGTTTCCCGTATCCTCCGAGCACGGCACCGGCGTGGCCGAGTTGCTGGATGCGATCTTGGAGAAGATCAACGCAGAGGGCGCAGAGACGGTCGAGAGCGCAGAGGGCGCAAGCCAGGAAGAACCGCAAGAGGCGGAGACCAAGGTTGCGATCATTGGGCGGCCGAACGTTGGGAAATCCACCCTGCTCAACCGGCTCACGGGAACGGCGCGGGCCATCGTCTCGCCCATTCCGGGGACGACGCGTGACGCCGTGGATGAACTGGTGGAGCGCGACGGCCACAGCTATCGCTTCATTGACACTGCCGGCATCCGCCGCAAAGGCAAGACCAAGCTCATGGCGGAGAAGTTGTCGGTGGTCATGGCGCGCAAGCACCTGGAAGCCGCCGACGTGGCCTTGCTGGTGATCGACGCCGTCGAGGGCGTCACCGCTCTGGACGCCAACATCGCCGGATACGCGCACGAGAGTGGTCGCTCGCTGATCATCCTGATTAACAAGTGGGACCTCGTCAGACCCGGCCGGCCTGACGGAAAGAAGCCGGCCGACCGCAACCAGTTCGAGCAGGAGGTGCGCGACGCGCTGAAGTTCCTCAGCTATGCGCCGGTGCTGTTCATCAGCGCGACTTCGGGGAAGGGCATGGAAAAAGTATTTCCTGTGCTTGAGCAGGTGGCGGCGGAGCGGAGGAAGCGCATCTCCACCTCGGAGATGAACCGGTTCCTGGAGATGGTCAATTTCGATCGCGCCTCGGTGCCGGCATCGAAGCGCGTGAAGATCTATTACCTGACCCAGGCCGCGGTCGCTCCGCCTACGTTCGTCTTGTTCACCGACCGTCCGGTGAAGCTGCACTTTTCCTACGAGCGCTTCCTGGAAAACCAGATCCGGCATGCCTTTGGCTTTGTGGGCACGCCAATTTGGATCAAGAACCGCGCGCGATAGAACACCTACCACGGAGGCACAGAGACACGGAGGAATACGAACTTCTCCGTGCCTCTGTGTCTCTGTGGTGGATTTTATCGGGTGACTGCAGATTGGTGAGCGCTGGTGGCCACGAGCCAGGCGTCGAACTCCCGCAACGCCCTCTCGCATTGCAGCCGATGCCGCTGAGCGCGGTCGCGCACGCGCTCATCGAGCGGCGGCAGCAAATCGAAGGTGATGTTCGCCGGCTGAAAATGTTTTGAGTCAGCATGCGTGATGTAGTGGACTAGCGACCCGAAGGCGGACATGCGTGGCGGGGGCACGGGTTCAGTGCCGTTGGCCAGCGCGGCGGCATGAATGCCGGCCATCAGCCCAGCGGCAATCGATTCCGTGTAGCCCTCGACCCCGCAGATCTGGCCGGCAAAGAGAACGTTCGGATGAGCCTTCATCTGCAGCGTTGCATTCAGCAGTGAGGGCGCGTTGATATAGGTATTGCGATGGATTTGGCCGTAGCGCAGGAAGCGCGCGTTCTCCAAGCCAGGGATCATCTGGAAGACGCGCTGCTGCTCGCCGTACTTCAAATGGTTCTGGAATCCGACGATGTTGTAGGAGTCGGCGCGCAGGTTCTCGCGGCGCAGTTGCACCACGGCGTGGGGCTGCCTGCCGGTGCGCGGATCGCGCAGGCCCACGGGCTTCATTGGACCGAAGCGCAGAGTGTCACGCCCGCGCCGCGCCAGTTCCTCGATGGGCAAGCAGCTCTCGAAATAGTTCAGCTTCTCCCAGTCGCGCGCCTCGACCGACTTGGCCGCGACCAGCGCGTCGTAGAAGTGGTCGTACTCCTCGCGCGTGAACGGGCAATTGATGTAGTCGGCGGTGCCCTTGTCGTAGCGCGCGGCCAGGTAGACGCGCTCCATGTCGATCGACTCGGCTTCGACGATGGGGCTGATGGAATCGTAGAAGTAGAGATGCCGGCTGCCACTGAGACGCGCGACCTCGCGCGAGAGCGCGTCCGAAGTCAGCGGGCCGGTGGCGATGATGGTGATGCCCTCGTGCTCGTCCACCCAGGTGACTTCTTCGCGGTGCACGCGGATGTGCGGCTCGCCCGAGATGGCGCTGGTGACCTTGGCGGCAAACAGCTCGCGATCCACGGCCAGTGCGTGGCCGGCAGGAACGGCGGCCGCGCGCGCGATCTCCATCAGCAGCGACCCAGCGCGGCGCATCTCTTCTTTCAGCAGCCAGGGCGCAGTGTTCTCAGTGTCGGACTTGAGCGAATTCGAGCAGACCAGCTCCGCCATCTGGCCGGTCTGGTGCGCGGGTGTGGAACGCACGGGACGCATCTCGTAAAGGTCCACGTCGAGCCCGCGCCGGGCGAGCTGCCAGGCAGCTTCCGTGCCTGCGAGCCCTGCGCCGATGACTTGAATCCGCATGAGTATGCTCGCCCGCGAAAATTGAGTCATTGACTCATTGTGTCATTGACTCATTGAAAAACATGACCGCGGCCCGGTTTTCAATGATTCAATGGCTCAATGAATCAGTGACTCAATCCAAGTTAATCCGCGGCGGCTGAAGTTTTCTCCGTCGCCAGCCGGACCAGCGCCTCGCCCGTGACCCGCATGGTGAGCCATTCCTTCATGGTCTCGGCCCCCAGCGACTCGTAGAACTCGATGGCCGGGGTATTCCAGTCGAGCACCTGCCAGACCAGGCGCCCGCAGTTGTTCTTGACCGCCACGCGCGCAAGATGCACGAGCAGAGCCTTGCCGATGCCTTTGCCGCGGAATCGCGGGCGCATGAACAGGTCTTCGAGATACAGCCCGGGCCGGCCTTGCCAGGTGGAGTAATTCCAGAAATACAACGCAAAGCCGGCAGGCTCGCCCGACCACTCGGCAATGTCCACGCGAAATTTGGGTTCGGGGCCGAAGCCATCGCGCAGCAGGTCGGCTGCGGTGGCGACAGCCGCTTGAGGTTCGCGCTCGTACTCGGCCAGCTCGCGGATGAATTCCAGGGTCAGCGGTACGTCAGCGGCGGTTGCCGGTCGTATGGTCAGCATATGCGGCCTCGCGAAAGCGTTTATTATACGTGGCGGATTGGGGGTGAAGGATGGCCAGAGTTTCCTATGTCGAACCGCAGAATGCCCCGCCCGAGGTCAAAGAAATCTACGACAAGGTGTTCAAGGGCAAGCCGGGCAACATCCAGAAGGCGCTGGCGCACCAGCCCAAGTTGCTGGAAACGTTTGTGCCCTTCTACGGCAGCATCGGACACTCACTGGGACGGCGGCTGTACGAGATGGTTTACATCCGGGTCGCGTTCATCAACGACTGCCAGTATTGACTCAAGCACCACCTCGCTTCGTCGAAGCGAGCCGGGCTGACGGCTGACGACTGGCAGGCGCTCAAGAATCCCGAACAGTCGAATTTCAGCGACAAGGAAAAAGCCTCCCTCCGCTATGCGGAGAAGATAACGCGTTGCCCGACGAGTTCCGCCGCAGCCGAAGCCGACGCGCTGAAGCAGTATTTCTCCGAAGCCGAGATCGTGGACCTGGCGGCGGAAGTGGCGCTGGTGAACTTCACCAACCGGGTGACGGACGGGCTGGGGCTGGAGGTCGAGCCGGAGTTTGCGGGGGAGAAAATCTGACCACAGAGACACGGAGGCACGGAGGAAAACAGTCGCCGCCTCCGGAATGTCATCCTTCGCGATGGCCAAGCCGAGCGGAGGATCTGGCAAGAAGGACCTGCACCGCCAACCAAGTTGCGTAGGCGACATTCGTCAGATTCTCCCGCCTCACTTTGCTCGGCGGAAGAATGACACCACGCTCCGCTAAAGAATTTCCCGCAGATCCCCCACGCGGCGGGTAACGCGCTCGCGGTCGAGATATTCGAGCAGCGGGATGGCGTATTTGCGGGTGACGCCGATCAGGTCTTTGAAGGCGCCGACGTCGATCTTCGGCGCCTTCTTTTTCTGTTCCGCCATCAGCTTGCGCAGGCGATCCAGCGCCTCGCGATGGAACACCAACTCGTCGGAGACTTTGATCAAGATTTTGTCGCGCAGCAGCAGGGTGACGATCTTCTGCGCGCGGGCTTTGTCGACCGGGAGCCCGGCCATGACATCCTTCAGGTGAGGGACCTTCAGCCCGGCGGTCGAGAAGGCGCTCTCGATGGTCCTTTTCGCCTCCGTTTCTTCGTCTTTCATAACGACGCCACGCCCGGCCAGCCGCACCAGTTCACCCGAGACGTCCAGCTTCCCGTCTTTCACCAGGAGATCCAGCACCGCCGGAAACATTTCCGGACTCACGTGAAACTCGTTGCGAAGTTCTTCCTTGTTGATTCCACCGACCAGCGGATTTCGCGTATGGAAGGCGGTGACGGCTTCGAGCAGCGCGATTTTCAGACTTTCCACAGCCGGAGGATGAACGAAGCGATCCCCTACGCGCAGAAGCTGCCCTGCCTGCATTAACGAAGCGGCGACCGCTTCCACCAATTCCCTGCGCCAACCGGTTTCTGCCACGGCCTCGGCCAGCGACAGTCCTTTATCGGATCGGTTCGCGGCGCGGGCTTTCAAGATGGTTTGAGGATCGCCAGCCTGTAGCGCGGATAAGAACGCTCGCGCCTGCTCGCGCGATACCCTTCGGCGCGGCGGTAACGCATCCAGCACCACGCCGCCGCCGATGGTCACCACCGGCGAGAATTGCCGGAGAATGAAGCGGTCGCCGGGAAACCGCAGCGCATGATCCTGTAATCGCAGTTGTGCCAGCGCGTTTTGTCCAGGTTTTACTTCTTTGCCCTCATACAGCACCACCTCGGCGACGGTCTCGAACGTGTACGCATGAAAGTGCACGCGGGCGCGGTCTTTGAGCGGACGCGCGCCGGCCAGCAGCGTGAGCGAAACGTCGAGCCGGCTGGTGGCGTGGAAGAGTCCGGGAGCAGCCAGGGTCATGCCGCGCGCCAGTTCGTCAGGAGAGAAGCCGGCAAGGTTGAGCGCCGTACGCTCGCCAGCGCTGGCCTGCTCGGCGGAACGACCGTGTACCTGTACGCCACGCACACGCGCCCGCCGGCCGAGCGGAAACACGTCCACTTCTTCTTCCTTGCGCACTGTGCCGGAGATTAGCGTCCCGGTGATCACCGTGCCGTGGCCCTTCATGGTGAACACGCGATCGATGGGCAGGCGGAAGACGGAAGCGGCGCTCTTGGCGGGCACTTCAGAGGCCACACGCGCCAGCTCGCGTTTGAGGTCGTCGATGCCGGCGCCAGTGAGCGAGCTGACCGGCACAATGGGCGCGCGGTTGGAATCGAGGAAAGACCCGCGCAGGAAGTCTTCGACCTCGAGCCGCACCACATCCAGCGTTTCGCGATCCACCATGTCGGCCTTGGTGAGTACGGTGATGCCACGCGGGATGTTGAGCAGGCGACAGATCTCGAAGTGCTCGCGAGTCTGCGGTTTGATGGATTCGTCGGCCGCGATCACGAGCAGCACCAGGTCGATGCCGCCCACCCCGGCCAGCATGTTGCGCACGAATCGCTCGTGCCCGGGTACGTCCACGAACCCCAGGCGCAAGGATTCGCCGCCGGGCCCGGCAAGCTGAAGGTGGGCGAAGCCGATGTCGATGGTGATGCCGCGCCGCTTTTCTTCCGCCAGACGGTCGGCGTCGATGCCGGTCAGCGCCTTGACCAGCGCGGTTTTGCCGTGGTCGATATGTCCGGCGGTGCCGACAATGACGGATTTCATCAGGATGTAGCGCCGGCGTCTCGCCGGCCATGGCTGGGCAAGATGCCCACGCGACAGCCGCCAAGATGGCGGCGATACCTGACAGTCTACCGAAAAGCTTTGCGCAGAGGTCGCCAGGAGAGGGGAGGGCCCCGTTTGGGGCCCAGGAAGGCCGCCGGTTAGCGGCTTCCTGAGCTGGCCCTGATGAGTTAATCAGGACGGGACTGGCTTACGGCACTACGATGCAGGAAAGGCCGCCGGGGTTTTATTCCGCTCCAACGCGGCCCCGCTGATGTGCGAGAATAGTAAGCAGTCCCATGCCATCATCTCCCGAGACGACCCAGGCAGTCACTCCCGACCTCATTCGGCAACACGGCCTCAGCGCCGAAGAGTACCAGCGCATCCTGAAGTGGTTGGGACGCGAGCCCACCCTCACCGAGCTGGGCATCTTCAGCGTGATGTGGAGCGAGCACTGCTCCTATAAGAGCTCGCGCGTGCACCTCAAGCGCCTGCCGACGCACAGCCGCCGCGTGATGCAGGGACCGGGCGAGAATGCCGGCATCATCGACATCGGCGACGGCTGGGCCTGCGCCTTCAAAATCGAGTCGCACAACCACCCGTCGTTCATCGAGCCCTTCCAGGGCGCAGCCACGGGCGTGGGCGGCATTCTGCGCGATATCTTCACCATGGGCGCGCGGCCGGTGGCCATCATGGATTCGCTCAGGTTCGGGCCGATCACCAGGGGCGCCGATCCAGCCACCATCCGCCACAATCATTCAATCCTGGACGGCGTGGTGAGCGGCATCGCCTCCTACGGCAACTGCTTTGGCGTGCCCAACCTCGGTGGCGAGACCAAGTTCGAGCCTTGCTACTCGCAGAACCCGCTGGTGAACGCCTTCGCGCTGGGCCTGGTGCGGCGGGACGAGATCTACTACGCGCGCGCTGCGGGCGAGGGCAATCCGGTGATCTACGTAGGGGCCAAGACCGGCCGCGACGGCATCCACGGCTGCACCATGGCCAGCGAGGAATTCAGTGAAGCCTCGGAGCAGAAGCGGCCCAACGTGCAGGTGGGCGATCCGTTCCTGGAAAAGCTGCTGCTGGAAGCGTGTCTGGAAGCCATGCGCACCGGCGCGGTAGTCGGCATTCAGGACATGGGCGCCGCCGGCCTTACCTGCTCCACCTGCGAGATGGGCGGGCGCGGCAACGTCGGCATCGAGATCGAGCTGGACCGCGTCCCTCAGCGCGAGACGGGCATGACGCCCTACGAGATCATGCTCAGCGAGTCGCAGGAGCGCATGCTGCTGGTGGCCGAGAAAGGCCGTGAGGACGAGGTCTTCCGCGTCTTCGAAAAGTGGGGGCTGGACGCGGTGACCGTCGGCCGCGTCAACACGGACGGCAAGATGCGGGTGCTGGAGCACGGGCAGGTGGTGGCCGAGATCCCCAACGCCGCGCTCACCGACGACGCTCCGCTCTATCGCCGTCCCATGGACCGGTGGGAGCCGCCAGTCGAGCGCGAGATGCCGCCATCCATCCGGCTGGGTGAGACCACGGACCTAACCGCCAACCTCAAGCGCCTGCTGGCTTCGCCCAACCTCTGCTCCACGCGCTGGGTGCACGAGCAGTACGACTCCCAGGTGCAGACCAACACCGTGCAGGGACCGGGGCGCGAGGCTGGCGTGATCCGCATCAAGGGCACCAAGCGCGGGCTGGCCATGGCGCTCGACGGCAACGGACGCTGGTGCTGGCTCGATCCGCGGCTGGGCGCCATGCACGCGGTCGCCGAATCGGCGCGCAAGGTGGCATGCACGGGCGCAACCCCGGTGGCGGCCACCAACTGCCTGAACTTCGGCAATCCCGAGAAGCCGCAGATCATGTGGCAGTTCGCCCAGGTAATCGACGGCATGACCCGCGCCTGCGAAGAACTCGAAGTCCCCATCACCGGCGGCAACGTCAGCTTTTACAACGAGACTCTGGGCGAGGGGATTTATCCCACGCCGGTGGTCGGCGTGGTAGGTGTGATCGATGAGGTCGAGAAGGCGGCGAGCTTCGAGTTCCGCGAGCCCGGTCGGGCGGTGATGCTGTTGCGCGGCACCGAGCCCGGCGACGCCGTGGACGCAGAGGCCGAATTCGGCTCCTCCGAGTACGCCAAGGGCATCCTTGGCATGATCTGGGGATTCCCGCCGGCGCTCGAACTGGAAAAGGAGGCGGCGCTTCAGAAGTGCATTGTCGAACTGATCCGCCAGGGACTGGTCGAGTCGGCGCACGATTGTTCCGATGGCGGGCTGGCGGTAGCGCTGGCCGAATCCGCTTTTCCCAATGGCGTGGGCGCGCGCATCGAACTGGCTTCGGGCGGCCTCGCGGCAGAGTTCCTGCTGTTCGGAGAAGACGCCAGCCGGGTCGTGATTTCCTGCGCCAGCGAGCACGCCGGGCGAATCCAAGAATTAGCGGTAGAATACGGCGTCGCGGCGGAAGTGCTGGGCGAGACGGTTTCCGAGAAAATCGAGATCCTGGTTGATGGCCGGCAAGTGGCCGCAGCCGGAGTGTCGGAGTTGAAGCAAGCCTGGGCGAGCGCCCTGGAGCGAGCGCTGCAGGTGGAGACGGGCGAAGAGTTGGCACCGGTGGTGGAGCGAAGCTGATGGCGACATGAAAGTCCGTGACGTGATCAAGCTTATTGAAAGGGACGGGTGGTACTTGGAGCGGACACGGGGCAGCCATCGACAATATCGGAACAACGCCAAACCCGGAACCGTAACTGTAGCCGGGCATCCATCAGACGAAATGCCGCGGGGCACGCTCAACAGCGTGCTGAAACAGGCAGGTCTTAAGCAATGAAGTACACGGTCATCTACGAAAAATCTGCTACGGGATACGGTGCCTACATCCCCGACCTGCCGGGTTGCGTTGCGACCGGCAAAACCAAAGCGCAGGTAAAGAAGCTGATCCGTGAAGCGATCAAACTCCAGATCGAAAGTCTGAGACAGCACGGCGAACCGGTCCCCGAGCCGACCTCGATGGCGGATTCAATAACGGTGTCTGCATAGCTATGGCCTTCGACAAATTCAAAGACGAATGCGGCGTGGTTGCCATCTATTCCAATCCGGAGGCGAGCACGCTCGCCTATCTCGGGCTGCATGCCCTGCAGCACCGCGGCCAGGAGTCAGCCGGGATTGTCTCTACTGACGGCGTAACCATGTATCCCCACCGCGCCATGGGCCTGGTGGTGGAGATCTTCACCGAAGAGGCACTGGAAAAGCTCCCGGGCACGCTAGCCATCGGACACACGCGCTACTCGACCACCGGCGATTCGGCGCTGCTCAACGCCCAGCCCATCATGGTGGACTGTAACAAGGGCATGATCGCGCTGGCGCACAACGGCAACCTGGTCAACGCGCAACTGATCCGCTCGCGCCTGGAGGCCCAGGGCTCGATCTTCCAGACCACCAGCGACACCGAGGTGATCGTCCATCTGGTCGCGCAGTCGCGCGAGGAGACGCTGCCCGAAGCCATCGCCGACGCGCTGCGCCGGATCGAGGGCGCGTTCTCGCTGGTGATCATGAGCCGCGACCGCGTGTTTGCGGTGCGCGACCCGCGCGGCTTCCGCCCGCTCTCCATGGGACGTATCGCCGGCGGCCTGCGCAAGGACACCATCGTCTTCGCCTCCGAGACCTGCGCCTTCGACCTCATCGGCGCCACCTACGAGCGCGACGTGAATCCCGGCGAGATGGTCGTGGTTGGCCCCGAAGGCATCTACTCGCGCTACTTCGCCAGCCAGACCGCGCAATCGAGCTGCATCTTCGAGCACGTGTATTTCTCGCGGCCGGACAGCGTGATTTTCGGGCGCTCGGTGGCCGAGAGCCGCGAGAAGCTGGGACGGCAGTTGGCGGTTGAGGCTCCGGCGGAGGCTGACCTGGTTGTGCCCGTGCCGGACTCCGGCGTGGCCGCCGCCATGGGTTACGCCGCGGAGAGTGGCATTCCGGTGCGTATGGGACTGATCCGCAATCACTACGTCGGGCGGACGTTCATCGAACCGGAGCAGCGGGTGCGCGACTTCGGCGTCAAGCTCAAACTGAACCCGGTGCGCAGCATTCTGGCGGGCCAGCGCGTGGTGCTGATCGACGATTCCATCGTGCGCGGCACCACCAGCCGCAAGATCGTGCGCATGGTGCGCGACGCCGGCGCCCGCGAGGTGCACCTGCGCATCTCCTGCCCACCAACCGTCTCTCCTTGCTTCTACGGCGTGGATACGCCCTCCAAGAAGCAGCTCATCGCCGCCAACAAGAGCGTGGAGGAGATCCGCGATTACATCGGCGCCGACTCGCTGGCCTACCTGTCGCTCGAAGGCATGAAGCAGGCATGCGGCGAGAGTGAGTCTCTCACCTACTGCACCGCCTGCTACACCGGCAAGTATCCGACGGCGTTTGTGGATGTGGAGGAGATTAAGCCGGCGGAAGTCATTCGCCCGTAAGTGGCTGCCATTTATGGGGATGGCGGCTCTTGACATCGCCCGTCCTACGATGATACATTATATCATCTTTCATTTAGGCGGCGCATGAGCAAATCTCAGTTTAAGGTCGCGGACGAGGTCTGGATAGCCACAGCCCTGCTGCACCGCGAGCACCCAGAACGAATGGACTTTTCAGTAAACGAAATCCTTCAGCGCGCCGTGGAAGAGAATCTCAGCGGCGGATACCGGCAAGGGCTGCAGATGCATGCTTCTCACCACTGTGTCGCCCAGAAGGCGCCGAATCCCCCAGCCACCCGTCACCGAATGCTGACTGAAACTGCCCGTGGGCGTAGACGTCTATTTCGCCAGGGCGACGCTTTCCACCCGGCGCGCCGGGACGGCAAAGCAGCGCCGGATCCGGCGGACTTGCCAGTGCGCTATCGAGAGCTCCTGAAATGGTACGAGGAAGAGTACTCACCAAACGGAAGCCAGGGGAATACCGGTCGGATGCGAGGCGTACCCGGCAACGTGCTGCTCGAATTTGCGGGCACGATACCGCCAGACGATGTAGCACGGATGGAAAAGGTGATTGAGGAGGAGTGCGAGCGGGTGGACTCGGATGAATCGTAGGTACCTGCTTGACACGAACATTCTGATCGCTGTGCTGAATAAGGACACAGCCGTTGTCAGGCGGGTCGGCGCAGTCTCGGAGGTATTGATCTCTGTAATCAGCATCGGAGAGCTTCTGCGTGGCGCCTACGGGTCGCAACGGATGGAGTCAAACCTGCAGCGGGTCCGAGGCATGGCTGCCAGACTGCCCGTGATCCCCTGCACCGTCGCCACCGCCGAAAGTTACGGGCGCATCAAGCAGGGACTCCGATCCAAGGGCCGCCCTGTACCAGACAACGACATCTGGATCGCCGCGACCGCTCGGCAACAGGGTCTAGTGCTGGCGACACGCGACCGTCATTTTCGGGAAATCGAAGAACTGACTATTGAGGAGTGGTAACTGTTTTCCCAAGGACGCTCAGGCTATGAGGTCTAGATCGCCGATCATCGCTAGAAATACAAGCAGAAGGCGGACAAGGGATGGCGACCAAGAGAAAAGGAGCGGCAGGATGGAGGATTCATCCTGGCGAGATTCTGCGGGAGGGATTCCTCAAGCCCATGGGGATCACCCCGCACAGGTTAGCGAAAGCCCTTCATGTCAGTCCGCCCACGGTGAACGACATCGTGTTGGAGCGGCGAGGGATCACGCCCGAGATGGCAACGCGTCTGGCAGCAGTGTTCCGCACCACGGAACAGTTTTGGCTCAACCTGCAGGCTGCTTACGAGGTAAGCCGCATCAAGGCCGAGAAGGCAAAGGAACTGAAGCAGCTCCGTCCCATTGCTGCCCGAGCCTAGACCCTGATCGATCACCGACCCGCTGGAGCAGCCGCTTGTTGCTGCGAGGGTCGGCCCCGCTCGTCCTACCCTCTTCGCGCCGCAACCACCCGCGGAATCCCCTGCAAGTCCGGCGTGACTCGCACCTCCGCCCAATCCTTCACCAATTCGTGCACGGCGGCCGCGAGGGAATATCCGATCTCGACCACCAGCCAGCCGCCGGGCTTCAGCGCTGCGTGCGCCTGCGGGACCAGCCGGCGATAGACCTCAAGCCCGCTCTCGCCCGCGAACACCGCCATCTTGGGCTCGAACTCGCGTACTTCGCGCTGCGCCTTCTCTGGCTCGGACTCGGGGACATAGGGAGGATTGGAGACGACGAAATCGTAGGCGGCGGCCGCGGCGCCGGCCAGCAGATCGCGCTGCTGAAAGATGATGCGATGGTCCAACTGCAGCCGATGGGCGTTGGCACGGGCAACCTCCAACGCTGCCGGCGAGATGTCCAGAGCTTCGACCCGCGCCCACGGCATCTCCATGGCGAGCGCCAGCGCGATGCAACCCGAACCGGTGCCCACGTCGATGATGCGCGGCGCCTGCTTCGCGCGCGCCAGCTCCAGGACCGTTTCGATCACGTGCTCGGTCTCGGGACGTGGGATCAGCACCGCCGGCGAAACGATCAGGTCCATGCCCCAGAATTCCTGGTGGCCGGTGATGTACTGCGCGGGCTTGCCGGTGGAGCGCTCGGCGATGGCTTCGTCGTAGCGCGCCTGCTCGTCGGCCGTAAGTTCGTATTCAGGATGGGCATAGAGGTAGGCGCGGTCGGAGTTGAGCACGAACATCAGCAGGGTCTCGGCGTTCATGCGCGGCGAGCCCACGGCGTGCCCAGTGAGATGTTCGATGGCTGCGGTCAGCGCTTGCCGAAGCTGCATAGAGAACGATTTGCTAACGACCACCGACCATCGACCAACGACTACCTAGGCAATGGCTGCCGCCCCGTCTTCGCCACCAGCACCTCGGAGTTTCTCACTGAGCGCGTCGAGGATGGGCTGGATCTTGCCGTCCATAATGTCGCTCAATTGGTGCAGCGATAACCCAATGCGGTGGTCGGTCATGCGGTCCTGCGGGAAGTTGTAGGTGCGGATCTTCTCGCTGCGGTCGCCGCTGCCCACCATCTGCCGCCGCTCCTTGGCCAGGGCTTGCTGCTGCTTCTCCAGCTCCATCTCGTAGAGCCGCGAGCGCAGCACGCGCATTGCCTTGTCGCGATTCTTGATCTGCGATTTCTCGTCCTGGCACGAGACCACGGTGTTGGTCGGCAGATGGGTGATGCGGACGGCAGAATAAGTGGTGTTGACCGACTGCCCGCCCGGACCGGACGAGCAGAACGTGTCGACGCGCAGATCTTTGGCGTCGATCTTCACGTCCACGTCTTCGGCCTCGGGCAGCACTGCCACCGTGACCGCCGAGGTGTGTACGCGGCCCTGCTGCTCGGTCTGGGGCACGCGCTGCACCCGGTGCACGCCGCTCTCGTACTTCAGCCGCGAGTAGACCCGCTGGCCTTCGATGATGGCGATCACTTCTTTCAGCCCGCCCACGCCCGATTCCGAAGTGGAGAGCACTTCCACCTTCCAGCGCTGCGACTCGGCGTAGCGCGTGTACATGCGGAAGATTTCGGCGGCGAAGAGCGAAGCCTCGTCTCCGCCGGTGCCGGCGCGGATCTCGAGGATAATGTTCTTCTCGTCGTTCGGGTCTTTGGGGATCAGCAGGACTTTGAGCTCTTCTTCCACTCTGCCGATACGATCTTCGAGCTTGGTCAACTCTTCCAGGGCGTAGGCGCGCATCTCGGCGTCGGACTCCTCGGCGATCACTGTCCTGCTCTCGGCGATGCCGCGCTTCAGGTCTTTATACTCGCGATACTTCTCTACCACCGGCGCCAGCTCGCTGTGCGCCTTGGCGGTCTTCTGATAGCGCGAGGAGTCGGAGATCACCTCCGGCGTGGCGAGCGCCTGGGTGAGCTCGTCGTACTTGGATTCGATTTGGTCGAGTCGGTCAAACATCGCTTTTGGCTCTTAGCTCTTGGCTCTTAGCTTAACCTGAAATGTCATCCCGAGCGAGCGCCGCCGGCCCTTCGACTTCGCTCAGGGCAAGCGTTGCGGCGCGAGTCGAGGGACAATGCCTTTGCTTGAAACTTGAAACGCGAAACTTGAAACTGGTTTTTCGCGGGCAGCCCCGCTAGGCAATCACCAACTCGCCGCCGCGCTGCTTCTCGATCTCCATGGCTTCGTCGAGGGCGCGGATGGCGCATTCCACCTGGTCGTCGCTGGGAGGCTGGGTGGTGATCCGTTGCAGCCACAGTCCGGGAGCGGTCATCAGGGCGAAGAGCGAGCCTCGGTGCTTGGCGGCGTAGCGGATGATCTCGTACGATACCCCCGCGATCACCGGCAGCAGCGCGATGCGGATGGCAAAGCGCGCCCAGAAGGTGGTTACCGGGATCACGGTGTAGAACACGATTGAGATCAGCAGCACCGTCATCAGGAAGCTGGTCCCGCAGCGCGGGTGATAGGTGGAGTACTTCTGCACGGCGGCCGGGGTCAGCGGATCGCCGGACTCGAAGGCAAACACCGTCTTGTGCTCCGCCCCGTGGTATTGGTACACGCGGCGGATGTCCTTCCACAGCGAGATGCCCCAGATGAACAGCAAGAAAAGCGCGATGCGGATGGCGCCATCTACCAGGTTGAAGACGATCTGGTTGCCGAATGCTGGCGAGACGCGCTTCAGCTCGGTGGCCGCCACCAGCGGAATGAACTTGTACATGAAGACGAAGAACCCGACCGAGAAGAAGACGTTGACCGCCATCACCCAGCCGCTGATCTCGATTTTCTTCTCTTCCTGCTCGCGTGGGATGGCGTCGAGCGCGATGTTGGCGGAGTAACGCAGGGCGCGGAAGCCAAGCGACATCGCCTGGCCCAGCGTGGTGAGGCCGCGCATGACCGGCCAGGCCAGCCACTTACGCTTTTCCGACGGCCGCTCGATGGGTTCGGAATGCGTGGCCACGTCGCCCGAGGGCTTGCGGACGGCGATCCCCCAGGCATGCGGCGAGCGCATCATCACACCCTCCAGCACCGCCTGCCCGCCGACCAGCGTTTCACTGCCGCTTTCGAGCGCCGGCAAGAGCTGCATGGCGGCAGCCAGCCGCACGAGTTGTCGCCAATAGTTCACGAAAGATTGGATGACGGCTGGGGAACGCGCGCTTCACCCCGGTATTAGAAGGTTACTGGGCTGGGGCGGGGCTGTCAAACGGAAGCCGCCGTCCCTGCAGGCGACTCCGGTGGAGGGGTTCAGATTCCTATCGCCAGTGTCGGATGTGTGTTTCCTGTGCTATAAAGCAGCCAAACTTCGACACTAGGCGCGGTTCCCCTGAGCGATAGCGGACAGAACGCGGTTCTGCAGTTTGTGACTGACAACTGGGGGAGTATTGCGAGCGTGGCTGGACTAGTGCTGAGTGGGGCAACCTTGATTTTTGCCCGTCGTGCCTCACATGCGGCTAATGAGGCGCGGGACGCCGTTTATCGACGTAACCTGGCAGATGATCTGCAAGGGGCAACACGAATTGCCGCTGACGTGGCCAACTTGGTGGCGACCGGCAGGTATGATGTCGCCTTGCCACGATCAGCAGAACTTCAAGAGCGTACGATTTTCATCCAGCAACGCTGGGATGGACACCTGCAACCGCAGTCACGGGAACAGTGCCACACGGTTCGGCTGCAGCTGGATTCGATACAAAACGTCCTGGCGCGTGTGTCGCGGAATCCAGAGGCCGCGACTCCACAGACGCTTGATCGTCTCAACCGCGCCTGTCGTGAGGTTAGGGTTATTCTCGTTGAAGAACATGCTGTTGCGGTCCGCGCTGCCGAAGGAGTAGAGCATGAGAGACGATAAGGCTTTGGAGCTATTCAAGAAGGTTCTCCAGACAAGTCGAGCGGGTACTTTGCCATGGCAAGCCACCGCAGAACCCGACGAATACATTGCTCCTTTAGGTGGCAAGCGATTTCTAAAGATTTTCCCCTACACAGAAATCGATCAGTACAACAACCGCAAAGGTCCTGTTTCCGCAGCTCTCTGCAACGACAAGCAGGAGATCTTGGTCGATATGACCACCGACGTGGACGGGATTGAATTGGACGAACTCAAAGAACTGGCACTCTCTGCGAAGCGCAGGGCACTCAAAATCGACGAGCAGGTCGATGAGGTGTTGAAGGAACTCGGCAGAATGGATATCCCGTTCTAGCTACGGAAACTGGCCGTTACCCATGTTGCCCTTAAGATTACCTGCAGTGCCCCGAGGCCCAAGGGGTGCCACGCAGCAAAGTACCCCTGCAGGTGCGCAGGCTCGCTTAGGGCAATTTCACCCCGTCTGCCCCAGGGCGCGCGTTCATCACTCCGCGGTCGCTTAAATCAGACGGGCAGCAGCAGAGGGCCGGAGATGCCAGATACCTCAACCCGTTCTATCTTCTCCTCTTTGACAAGTGGCCTAGCGATGCCATTGACGAATAGCTCGACAGCCAGATCGGGAAACGCTTTCAGAATGGCATCAAGCAGTTCGCTGATGTTAATCGGATACTTCAAATCGAATCCATGTTCGCTGCAGAAGTGCCTGGCTCCCTTGATTGTGAAGCCCACATACGGGGTTCGATCCGATTCTTGATAGTAATTGTCCTCCAGCACGGTGAGGTTCTGATTGATGCGGGTTTCCAAAACGCTGCAATCGCGTGCAATCACACGGATGCAATCCAGACGGTCGTCAAAGAAGGCGCATGGTCGAAACTCGCCGGTCGCACCAGCGAATGTCTCTCTCACAAGGGCGCTAATTTCTTCCGGTGTTTTCATAGACTTCTGCTCCATAACCTTGTTCCGTAGCGTTCTTGCCAATCAATAGGCGCATGTGGCAGCGCAGGATCTTCCTTGATCCAATTCCACTTCTCGATTGATCCCAAGACCGAGCCGACACCTTCGTAGGCATTCGGCTGTTTCTCTTCTCGTACCAACACTACAAAGACACGGTTCGGAGGTGGAGTTTTGCGTATGGCATTGCCGTCAAACTGGCTGCCGGTCCACACACAGTCGAACTCAGGGCGCCAACTATACACGAGGACGCTCTTATCCGCCTCCTTATCGTCACCATGCATCAGGGGGCGCTTGAGCCCCTTGAACAGATGGATCGCATTAAGGAGGCCATCCTGCACGATTCCGTAATACTGTGCAATGGTGGTTGCAAGCGCGCTGCGCACACTCTGTTGAAAACTGTCCCCCCTCAGCCCGAGCTTGACCACTAATGCCGGGTTAAGCGGATCGCGAGCCTCGGTGATGTCAACATACGGCCCAACCCGTTGGATTGGTCTCATTCATCCCACCGTATGAAGTACATGTAATACAAACACCAAATTTCATTATAGTTTGCAACAGTTTTTGTGCAAATGGCACGACTTTGCCACTAGGCAATCGTGGGACGCTGGCCCTTTAGGAGTTCCCGGGTTGGCCTTCTTCCAGCGTGTTCTTGTGCTTGCAGGGTTCGGCTCGCATTTCCACGAGCTCGCTTCTCCTGGCGGCATTCGTGGATGAAGCGGTCAACGCCTTGCTCAGCGATGCCCAGGGCTTCTGCGCTGGCGTGCCCATATTCGCCGAACACCATGCGCCCCAACTCGTCACCCAGCCGCTTCACCTTTTCTGGATCCTTCTCCGCCCGGAAGCGTTGGGTCAGCGCGAAAAAAGCCTTCTCTCTCTGCTTACGGGCTTCGATCCCTTGCTCGATGAGTTCCACCAGAACACGGTTATCGCTGAGACGGCGCTTCTTCGCCATCGTGTCCACTTGTCGGGCAATCTCGGGAGGCAGCGTTACACTTCGCCGAACATGCTTTGTACCTGCCATAGCATCAGTATACACCATTCTGGTGTAACGCGGCGCCGTGAACGCTCTACCTGCCCTGCGCGAGGGCTTCCGCGATGATCGCATCCTGCTCGGGAAAGACTGTCCGCAGGTCCAGGAGCACCCTGCCCTGCTCGACTCGGGCGACGATTGGAGGCTGGTGGGAGCGCAGCCGCGCTGCCAGTTCGTCGGCGCTCAGGTCCTGGCAGGTGAGGGCCAGAAGGACTGTCGGCAATGCGGCGCCGGGGGCCGCGCCACCGCCGATCACCGACGTTCCCTTGACCATCTCCACCTCGAGCCTGGGGGCCCTGGCGCGCAGGGTGTCAGCCAGCGCCTGGGCGCGGCGGCCGATCTCCTCGGCGCTCAGGCGCATCATGCGCACGGCGGGGATGGCGTTGTGGTCCTGGCGGACGTAGGCAAGCAGCGTGGCTTCAAGCGCGGCGTAGGTCAGCTTGTCGACGCGCAGGGCGCGGAACAGCGGGTTCGCGCGGATACGGGTTACGGTCTCGCTCTGCCCGCTGATGAGCCCCGCCTGCGGCCCGCCCAGCAGCTTGTCGCCGCTATAAGTGACCACGTCCACGCCGGCGCGCAGGCTGTCCCACACGCTGGGCTCGCCGCTCACGCAGACGGAGCGCAACTCGATCATCGCGCCCGAACCCAGGTCTTCGAGAATCCGCAGCTTGTGCTTGCGCGCGAGCGCTACCATGTCTTCGAGGGCGGGCTGCTCGGTGAATCCGACGATCTGGAAATTGGAACGGTGGACGCGCAGCAGCAGGCGGGTGCGTTCGTTGATGGCTTTCTCATAGTCGGCGAGGCGAGTGCGGTTGGTGGTGCCGACCTCGCGCAGCACCGCGCCCGACTTGGCCATCACGTCAGGGATGCGGAACGAGCCGCCGATCTCCACCAGCTCGCCGCGCGAGACGATCACTTCGCCGCCATCGGCCAGCGTGTTCAGCGTGAGCAGCACCGCAGCAGCGTTGTTGTTCACCACCACGGTCGAGATTCCCGTAAGGCCTTCCTGGTTGAGCAGGCGGGCGGTCAGTCGCTCGACGTGCACGTCGCGCTTGCCGCGCCCGCCGGAGGCGATGTCGAACTCGAGATTGCTGTACACGCCGGCGACTTCACGAATGCGGTCCAGCGCGGCCTCGGCCAGTGGGGCGCGTCCGAGGTTGGTGTGCAGAACGACTCCCGTAGCATTGATCACCGGACGCAGCGACGGCGCAAGCGACTGCCGCAGCCGGCGCTCGACCGCAGCCGCCAGCCCGCCGACCGCCAGTTCTATGCCCGGCGCGTCGAGACTGCCGGAAGCGATCTCCTGGCGCAGGGTTTCGATCACTTCGCGGGCGGCCTCGGTCACCGCCGCGCGGCCTTCGCTCGCGATCAGCGCCGCAATTTCGGGCTGATGCAGCAGCTCATCCACCGGCGGCAGCTTACGGAAGAGGTCTTTCCTGGCAGGAGCCTTCACGCGGGGAATTCTATATGTTTCACGTTTCAAGTTTCACGTTTCAGGTGTTGTGCAGTTACGCTCGTGCGAGTTGGCGAGCCAATCCGGCGGCTTGCCGGAACCATGGACGATCGCGCCGCCGCTGGAATCCCGGCATCGAGCGCTGTTTGGCCAGGATGCGGTTCACCCACTCGCGTGCTTCCGCCGTCCGTCCTTGCGACGCCAGGAACGACGCGTAGTAGAACTGAATTTCGGTCGAGGTCGAAACCTGGGTGACGCGCGCGAACAGGGCATCGGCTTGCGCGATGTTGCCGACGCGCCAATAGGCGTAGGCCAGCAGGCCGGCAGCGCGGTGGAAATCGTAGTTCGCTTCCTTGGAAACGACCTGCTCCAAATCAGCCACGGCGGCCGGGAAGTCCTTCAACTCCAGCTCCGCCAGCGCGCGCCGGTAGAACGGGTCGGGAGAGTCGGTGCGCGCGGAGATGGAGCGATTGAAGCACTCGCGAGCGCGGGCGTAATCGCCGTTGTCGAGATAAAGCCCGCCGAGTTCTTCGTAATTGCCCGCGGAGGGATTATCCCGGACCATGGCTTCGAGTTCGTGGATCCGCTGCCGGCGCGGAAAGAAGCGGAGGCTTCCGCGCAGCAGCCCGAAATCCGGGATCACCTCCACTGCAATGTAGACCAGAGCGCCCAAGCCGCCGCCAAAGATGATGACCCAGAGCCAGAAGCCGTCCGGGCGGCGGCGGATGAAGTGCACGATGGCGATGATCTGGAGAAAGAAGCCATAGCGCAGAATGGGGAAGAAGATGCCCATGGGCAGAGTTCATTGTAGCGGGTCGCTCGTGTGTTGCAGGGTGGAGCAGGCCTTTCAGGCCTGCAATCCATGTGGTCCGTCGCGTTATGGGCTTCAGCCCCTGAGGTACCTTACCGTCGGGACGACGGTGCGCGCAGAAAATGTAGGGCCTCAGCGGCTAAAGCCGGACAGCAAGGGTACTGCCGTTGTGCAGGGCTAAAGCCCTGCTCCACCCCGCGTCACCCCACCTCCACCAGCCCGTAGCGGCGCTGCCAGTGAGCCTTCAGGTGGGTCATGCCGCGCGCGACTTCTTCCGGCGTGATGTCCGGATGCGGACCACTGACCAGGGCGGCGGCTTCACGCTTGGCAACTTCCAGCAGTTGCCGGTCACGGATAGGATTGGCGACGCGGAAGCTGGGCGCACCGGCCTGGCGGGTGCCGGCGATCTCTCCCCAGCCGCGCAGTTCGAGGTCGAGTTCAGCAATCTCAAAGCCGTCCGTAGTGCGGACCATGGCGTCGAGACGGCGCTCGGCTTCCGGCGTGACCTTGCCGCCGGTCATGAGGATGCAATACGACTTGGCGGCGCCGCGCCCAATGCGTCCGCGAAGCTGGTGGAGCTGCGCGAGGCCGAAGCGTTCGGCGTGCTCGACCACCATCACGCTGGCGTTGGGTACGTCCACGCCGACTTCGATCACGGTGGTCGAGACCAGCAGGTCGATCTCGCCACGCTGGAAGCGGCGCATGGTCTCGTCCTTTTCGTCGGCGGAGAGGCGGCCGTGGATGAGCCCAACGCGCAGCTCGGGGAAGACGCGTTTGCGCAACTCGCCATACATCTTAATAGCGGCCTTCAGTCCGGTGCGGCCGGTTTCGGCGAGCGGCAGCTTGCTCTCTTCTTCCGGCTTTTCTTCGATGACGGGATAGACGACGAACGCCTGCTGCCCTTTGGCGATCCGTTTGCGCACGAAGTCCCAAACTTCGGCGGCGCGCTCGTCGGAAACGCGGCGCGTGACCACGGGCGTGCGGCCGGGCGGGAGTTCGTCGAGGATGCTAACGTCGAGGTCGCCGTAGAGGGTGAGCGCAAGCGTGCGTGGGATGGGCGTGGCGGTCATGACCAGCACGTCGGGCTCGGGGGAGTCGTCGGTCGCCGGCTTTCGGCCGTCGGCCACACCCGTTGGAGTCGAGGCCGGCAGCGGCCGACGACCAACGACCGCCGACCCATGGCCGGACTCCTCATTAGTGGCATCAGTGCCGCCGCTCTTCTTCATCAGCTTGAAGCGCTGCAGGACGCCGAAGCGGTGCTGCTCGTCCACGATGACCAGCCCGGGCCGCGCGAACTCGACCTTGTCTTCGATGAGGGCGTGGGTGCCGATCACCAGTTGCACGTCGCCGCGGGCGATGTGGCGGCGGGTATTGCGCTTCTGCTCGTCGTCGAGCGAGCCGGTGAGCAGCGCGATGCGATAGCCGGCAGGCTCGAGCAGGCGCCGCGCCGAGAGGTAGTGCTGCGTCGCCAGAATCTCAGTGGGCGCCATGAGCGCCGCCTGGTAGCCGTTCTCGATGGCGATGATGGCGGCTTCGAGCGCGACAATAGTCTTACCCGAGCCCACGTCGCCTTGCAGCAGGCGGCGCATGGGCGAAGGCCGCTGCATGTCCTCGGCAATCTCTTTCAGCACGCGCTTCTGCGCCGCGGTGGGATGGAAGGGCAGCACGCGCTTGAGGGCCTCGCGCACGCCGTCTGTGATGGCGAACCTGATGCCCGGCTGAGCGCGTAGATTGCGCCGCTTGAGCTCCAGTCCGACCTCGAGGAAGAACAATTCCTCGAAGATAAGGCGGCGGTGCGCGGGCGTGCGCGCGTTCTGCAGGTCCTCGAACCGCGTGCCGGGCTCGGGAAAGTGGGCGAGGCGGAAAGCTTCGCGCCGGGGAATAAGGTCCAGGCGCTGGCGGATGGCGCGCGGGATGCCATCGGGCAGCTCGGGCGTGAGGTCGTCGAGCGCGCGATGGACCACGCGCCGGAACCAGCGCGGGCTCAGCCGGCCGTAAGCAGCGGATTCGTAGATGGGAACGATGCGCCCGATCTCCAAACTGTCAGCCGCCAGATCCTCGGGCGATTTTCCTGCTGCTTCTGCTAGCGGCTGGGTCAGGATCTCGAATTGCGGCTGCATGAGCTGGATACGATTGCGCCCGCTGCGTGGCTCCTCCACCCGGCCATAGAGAGCGACCGTCTGCCCGGCTTTGAACTTGTCCTTGAGATACGCCGCGTTGAACCACAGGCAGGTGATGGAATCGTGGTCCTGGCCGGCGGTCATCTGATAGATCTGAATGCCTCGCCGGGGAGTGCGGAACAAGCCGGCGCCGCGGACTTCCGCGATGATGGTGGCCATCTCGCCGGGACGCAACTGGGCAATGCGGCGGGGATTGATGCGGTCTTCGTAACGGAAGGGCAGATAGTAAAGCAGGTCCTCCACCGTGCTGATTCCCTTACCGGCGAGGATCTCCGCCAGCCGCGGGCCGATTCCCTTGACGTACTGCACGGGAGTGTGGAGCTCGAGCATTCAAACCAGTTTCAAGTTTCCAGTTTCAAGTTTCAAGTAGATCATGTATTGCGGCTGAGCAGGAGAATCGGCCTATCCCTGGCAGAGGATCTTGGTCTTTAATAGCAACGCCAAGATCCCTCGCGGCCAAGGCTGCTCGGGATGAATTCCGTCCCCATGGTTGGATATTAGACAGAAGTATATACGGGGGAATCCCTGCGGGTAGGCAACCTCGTTTGGGGGACAACCTCTAACCGATTCTGGTGTGCGCCACGCGAACCTAGGAGGTTTCCCCCCATGCGAAAGACATTGTTAGTAGCCATGATCTTGCTGGTGTTTGCGGCCTGGGCCGTGGCGCAGCAGGGCACGACGCCGCCGAATGCCCAGCCCCCGAGCACCCAGCCCAACAACAGTCAGGCCTCACCACCCGCTACCGGCGACAGCATCGACGGCTGTCTCGGCGCCTCAGCCGGCAACTTCACGGTCACCGACCAAGCCGGAACCACCTACCAGCTCCAACTGCCCCAAGGCACCAACACCGACAAGTTGAACCAGCATGTGGGCGCGGAGGTCCGCGTAACCGGCACCAGGGCCGCCGTCGCGGGCGGAGCGTCCGGCAATCAGGCGACGATCCACGTAACCAGGATGGACAAAATCGCCGACACGTGCGGTGCTAGCTCGGACGCCAATCCCAGCAAGTAATCGCCAGCTTTTCAGCCCCCAGCACTGCACCAGTGCTGGGTTTTCTTTTTTACGCCAGGGGACTCGCGCGGTAGTCTGCTGCCGAAGCCCGACCGGCCGCGTCTGAGCAATACCGCTCACCAGCTACCCGGCAATGGACACGGCAATGTGAATGCTTATCCAGCCCAGTTCCGGCGCTCAACGATGACCGGCCGTACCGCACGTGCGGCAAATGTATACGGTCGGCTCGCGGTGCGGCGCAAAGAGGCAAGGGCGGATTCTCCGCAGGCGGCCGTGGAACCAGCACATCACCTAGCTGGGCAGAAAGATGGAGAAAACAGTGCCGCTGTGGCCCGGCTTGGTGCTGCTCCTGACGCGGAGCAGTCCATCATGTCTTCGTACCACGTCTCGCACCAGCGAGAGTCCCATGCCACTGCCTCCCGACCCCTTCGTAGTGAAGAAGGGCTCGAAGATTCGTGACAGGTTTTCGACAGGGATGCCGGAGCCATTGTCCGCAACCGTAACCCGCACTCCCTGCCGGTCCTCGCCAGACCACTCGTGTGCCGGGGAGACTCTGGCGTACAGTGTGCCGCCCGCAGGCGTGGCGTCGGCAGCGTTCAACAGCAGGTTAGAGACGACCTGACGCAACTGTCCGGCATAGACCTTCGCATGACCATCCGGGCAGTAGCGGGTTTTGACCGTAATCTGGCGCGATGTAACGCGGGATTCGTAAAAATCAACCACACCGCGCAGCAACTCCACGATATCCGTATTCTCCCGTATTATCCGCGCGCGATGCTGGTTGAGGACCTCGCTCGCCATTTCCCAGATTTGGCGGACTTCCTTTTGCGCGAGAGAGAGGTAGTGGTGTCCCCTTGCCGTGAGCGTCGCCTCTGTCTCGATGAGGTAGAGCAGGTTGAGCAGCGAATCTAGCGGATTATTGATCTCGTGGGCAAAAGCCATGGAAGGCTTTGCCGAATCCGCTCGTCGATCTGCACAGCGCCGCTCCGGTCGCTGGCCCTCCACCGGGAAACTAGGGAGCTGCGATGGCACCGCCTTCAACGCCATACTGAATCCATTATGTCTGATGCCGGACGGAACGCGGGGTAGAGCATGTCAAGCCACAAGCGTGGTCAATTACCCAAATGTGGTGCAAGGGCAGGGCGGACAGCAGAACTGCATAGTGTGGTCGGTCATCGAGCATCGAAGCCGGCGCGGCGGATGAGCCGAGCGGCACGGAAGAGGATCCCTGCGGCGCAGCGAGCAGGTGGGCGGGCGGCATCGCTGGCGGGCATTCTCAGTGCAACAAAAGAGCCGCCAATGGAGGGCGTTCTTCTCTATCGTGCAAGAATATGCTTATCCAGCCCAGTTCCGGCGCTCAACGATGACCGGCGGCTCGTACGAATAGCCGCGCAGCAGCCGCCGTTGTTCACGCTTGGTCGTCCACAGCAGCACGGGCCCGACCAGGCGCGACACCCACTTGGTGAAAGATCCGAACTCGTTCTCGATGTCGCGGCGAAGGGCGTGTACGCGCGCACTGATCTCCGCATTGCTCTTCTTCAGGCGGTGCTCCATCGCCCATAGCGCTCCGCCGTAGCCCTTCCAGAGATTCCTCGCCTCCCATTCGAAGCGCTCGCGAATACGCGGGTCAGGATGGTTCTTGTGCCGCATCCAGCCTTGAAAAGTAGTCAGACAGATACGGTAAAGACTAGGACCGTTGACCTCGAAATCGCGGGAAAATGCCCAGTCGAGGAATTTTTTGGAGTCGTCGCGCGAGATCGCCGCGTGTTGGAAATTGAACTTGTACTGGCCGTGGATGTCGGCCAAATCGACATCCAGCATTCGTCCCTGTTCCAGCATTTCCGCGTGCAATGGGGTGCCGGGAACCGGCGTGTAGAGCATGAACTGATGAAAATCAGTCTGGTGGGCGATGGCGTGCTCGATCTCTTCGTGGATGTTCTCCGGGGTGTGGTGCTCCAGGCCCACAATGGTGGAACCCAGCAATTTGATGCCCTGTTGCCGCAATTCGTGCGTCAGCTTCAGAGTGTCGGAGCCTTCCAGCTTCTTGTACTGGGAGTGCGGCGATTCCAATCCCATCCACAACCAGGAAATGCCCAGTTCGACCAGTTCGTCCATGGTGTATTTGCGGAGGGCATTTACCGAAGAGAACACATAAAACGACCAGCTCTTGTGGTGCTGTTTCATCAGGGCCAGCAGTTCCATGGCGCGCGGCCGGTTCAGCAGGAAGTTTTCGTCCATGACAAAAAAGGAGCGCACGTTCATGGCGCGCTCCATCTCGGACATGACGTCGAACAATTCCTGCCCGGTCTCATAGAAGTTGGTGAACTTACCCTTGCCGCCGAAGAACGATGAGGTGGTACAGAAGTTGCACCCCATGGGGCAGCCGACCGAGGGAATGATGGTGGCCGCGGTGTCGCGTCCGTTTTCTGGCGCCGTGAACCCCATCACGCGCATGCCGAAGCCCGACACGATGTGGGGATGCCGAATGGGCGCTTCCGGATTCTCGCCCAGATAGCGGCGCATCCAGGCAATTCCCTCGCCCTTCACGATGTGGTCGGCGTCAATCATGTGCTGCAGACCCGGGATTGCCGCAACGTGTCCGCCCACAATGATCACAGATTGGGGCGAAAGCTCCCGCACCATGCGGCACATCTCACGCACTTTGCCCACATTGACGATGATCGAGGAGATTCCCACGATGTCGTAGGCGCCGCTGGCCAACTCGCGCGCGAAAGCCGCACGCGTGGGGAAGTCGAGCACCGTGGAAGGTGCAGAGATGTTCTTCTGAATCATCATGATGCCCCAGGAGCGGTGGAACATCCGCAGGGAGAACGCTCCTTGCGCGCGCGTCACCTGGTTTTGATACAACTCCATGGGGTTGATGGCGCGGCTGCCGAATTCGTCATCGCAGGCATAAGGGCCAAAGACCGATGCCAGCAATACACGCGCTTGCGTGCCCTTTGGGTGTTGCTCCATCAGGACTTGGGGCGGTGACGGAACTGGTGCGAAGCTTTCGTTTAATTCCATAGGTAATTTTGCTCAAGAAAACGGCGGTTGCTGCGCCTATGCGGTCGGTCGTCCTGGCAGGGGTCGAGGATCTCCACAGGGCACGTATGTAGTCTCCTCTGAGGGGAAACAAATTACAAGGGCTATTGGCCTTTTGGTTGGATCAGCCATGCTCCCGAAAACTCACCGATGGCGATGTTGGTTCACCACGCGCTGGCTCCGGTACCCGCCATGGCCATCCCCACCGCTTCCCCGGCCCGCGCACATCATGTGGGTTTAGGTCCGATAGCAGACAGACACTAGTACCTCCGCGACAGTAAGATTACAGCAATCGTGAATGCCTCAAATGGTTCGGTGCGATGTGGATCACCCCTTCGCACTCCCAACACGGCGGAGCGTGTGTGTCAAGATATGCAACAAGGTGAAAGGCCATAATGAATACCGAAGACGAGCGCATTTTTTTGAACTCTGTTTTTAAACTGACGCACCAGATCATTGAGCATGCCAACGACCGGGTGAAAATTGCCGAGTACATCGATCAGTTGAACGAATTGAAGTCGAAGCTCGTTGTGCTCGAACCCACCAAAAAGAAGGCAGCCGGACTGTCTTAGCCCGCCTTTTTGCATTTTTACCGATGGCACTCTCCCTGCCAAAGCCTTAACGTGCGCTTATTGTGCGCCAGTTCCTTGGGCTGGGTTTCGAACGGCGCTGGCTAGCGGATGTCCAATCCACTGAAAATAAATGGCGGAAGCGTGTCGGAGTCGAACCGACCCGAGCCAGGCAAAACCTGACTCACACCGGTTTTGAAGACCGGGAGAGTCACCGGACCCCATGCGCTTCCGCGTGCGGGCAAACTAACGCGCCATTCTATCCCACGCCCGGAACCGCCCCTAGGTCCCGACGCCGAAAGCCGAAGAGGAACGCCTGGGAAGGCTTTCACGCGGGGCGCCGGGGCTGCGGCACAGAGATAGCGGACCGGATCATCCACTCGTATCAGCAGCGTGGCTTAGGAACAGCGGCGTGGTAGCCCTCCAGAGCTACCAGCAACGCGATCTCCGAATCCTGATGGCGGCGAAGAAGCAGCAGAAGCGGTCGCTCTGAAAGACGCCGAGTAGGAGAAGAGATTCTCCGGGCTTAGTTATCCTTCGCCGGTCTTGGCCTCAGTGTCATCCTTTTCCTCAGTCGATGATCTCGGAATTTCATCGAGTACGGCGCGCAGCTTGAATAGTGATTGCGCTATGGGGAGAGTCCACCAACGCACGAAGCGCAATGTGGCTAAGAGGCCGTATGAGGTCAGGAACAGGGAGAACACCCAGTACGGGAGACTTCTTAAAGCTGGGGCAAAGTAAGTTGCAGCCAGGGCGCTCCAGCCCGTAGCCTGGATTGCTACGACGAACAGCCAGCCTCTTGCAGTAGACATCCCCCGCGTCCCAAGCGCCGCGTACCAAACCTGCCACTCCAAACCGTGCCACTCCGAACCGTGTAACAGGTCTGGCGGTTCGAGGCCGTAGCGACGCTTAAGCAGTTCGGTAGCGGCCTTTCGTACGGCCCTTAGCACAGGCTTATGTTTTAGTTCGGGGAGGAGGACCTTCTGATGGGCATGCCGGACATAATTCCAAGAGGCGAACCTACCTCCGGTCAGCAGGTACGCTAGAAGATTCCTCCATCGCTGCCTACCCCAAGGGTAAAGAGCCGTGAGAGCATCTGCGATCAGCATCACCCAGAGCATGAACGCCGTGCCGACGACGAAGGCGACAACGAGCGCGATGATGACTGAGTCGTAGCGGTTCAGGTGCGCTTTGCCGACGATTCCATAGAGTAACTCCGGGCGGCCACAGAGCACGCAGACTTCAAAGAAGAGCCCCGGCATAAATGCTGGCACCAAGTCCCAGAAGCGCGGATGCAAAATTTTCGAGAGGTCTACGTTAATCATTGGTTTTTCCTAAAGGGTCACCGGGTCCACATCCATCGGATTAGCAATACGAGGCCGTGAACATCCCACGCGAGCATCGCCGTAGCGACGATCACCGCAGAGGCGAGGAGCAGGCCATTGAAGACGTAGCGATGAAGACGGTGGAAGGTGTGGTCTGTCGTTCGCGAGCCCAAAGACGTAGACCTCCGCTCCGCATCGCTGGCGGTCGATGCGAATCCAGAAGCCTGCTGTCTTCGGTACCTGGGAGTAATACCGCTGCTGTGCGTGCCCGCCAGGTCACGCCCTGCTGTTTCACCTTTTTTTGCGAACGCTCCCCATCGCGTGGCCTCACAATTTGCCGACCAAGAGAGCCGCTCGCTGCTTGATCTTACGATACGTGGAAGTCGAACTGCAAGAGCCTCGGTAAAGGAAAACCCCGCTCCCCGCTTAGCGTGGAGGCATACCGATGCACAGAGAAATCGGGGCAGGAGCAATGTGACGGAAGCGATGGTTCACGTGACCACCCCATGGCTGGACGCCGCTCAGCTATAATTCTCACCATGGCAGATCGTGATCGTTACTCAGTCTTCATGATTGAGGGGTCGAACCCGGAGAAATTCTTTCTCGCTTTTATACCCGAGGGGCTGGAGGCGATTGGTTCTATCGTTGTGACTTCCGAAGCCAGCCAGATGACCGAGTCGGAAATGCGCGAGTACCTGGCCAAGCGTATGAACCGCTCTGCTCAAGAGATCGAGGAAGTAATGCAGACGGCCAGGGCTCATCCGCGCCCACTACCGTAAAATTTCCAGGAGTGTCTGGGAATCTGGGCCTCGTTAAGGGTACTCGCTGTGAGCCCGTTCGGGCCAAATGGGGCCTAAATGAGGCCCTCTCGGCCATCCTAACCTGCTGATTCTACTACTGGCCAGCTAGGACATGCAGATTTGAAGACCGGGATGATCACCGGACCACATGCGCTTCCGCGGGCGGGCGCGCCAACGCGCCATTCTATCCCACGCCACGGAGCGCCGGTTCAGGCGGAGCGCCGTCGGGTGCATCCGAGGCGCTCGCAGGCGGGTCGGAACGGTATTTTTCAATTTCTGTCGGGGGATAGCACCGTTGCTACCGGCGGAGGAGGGCAGTTACGGAGCGCAGTTTGCTGTGCTGAGGGACATCTCCTTCCACGAGTGGTGGGACATGCACTGGAACGTCAAGCACGGCCTCGAGCACGCCGCGCGGCGCAGCGAAGCTTACCGCTGGCGGCGGGAGCGTCGGCTTGGCTGCCGGCAATGGACGGAAGCTCATGCTCACTTCCACAGGCACCGGCGGCGGAGGCGTCGGCCTGGCTGCGGACACCGTACGGTAGCTCACTGTGGAGAGTACAGCACCGGTGTGGAAGTACGACCGCAGCGTGGTCGTGGGGGGCACACCGAGTTCCGTGCAGACTGCCTTGACCCACGGACGCCAATCCTCCGCATAGACCCGCGCTACCTGGCTGAGAGTCATGTTGGGATGGAAATGGCTGGAGCGCCCATCCAACATCTTAAGAATGTAGTCCCGCAGGGCGGCCTTGCCAGCCTCATCGTCCCTAAACACGATATGGCCAGCCTTGCCGAGGCGCACCTGTCCCGCCAACGGAGCGGAGTCCGGGTGGGCTTTCAGGTCGCCGGGGTTGTGGTATCGGCTGGGGATAGTGCCGCGTATGCCGAACCCTTCGGCATGGGATATGGCGGTTGCCAGGTCATTAACCTTACTTGTATCGGGGCCTTGGGCGCGCCCCTTATTCGACGATGCGACGATGAGCAGTGCTACTGCTAAGTGATTGATTCTCATAGCGAGTTTGGTGTTTCTTCGGCCGGGAAACCCTGTCTCGTACGCTCTCCTTTGCTGGGGCAATTTCCTTCCTGCTCGTCCTAATGATACCTAGGAATCGACACTTTCAACGTTTTGTTTCAGTTACATAGGGTCGTTGAACTGCCAATAATCCTCGGTAACTCTAGTCGTTTTTTTGGCTGTTCTGTTGCGTGGGGCGGCTGGGCAGGAATCAATGACTTACGGCAGGGCTGACGCTAACATGTTGAAAACAAACTTATAGTAGCTTAAGCATGCTCCTCCGCGCGCAGGCACACTGGCGCGTGATCCTATCGCACGTGGCAGGGCGGTCGGCTCAAACCGGCTGCCGCCGGGTGCGGCTGAGGCGCCGGCGGGCGACCTCGATCGCCTTCCGCTCCGCCTCGTCCCGGGTCGCGCCGGTCTCCCGCACCAGCGTCGCGCCTGGGGAGACGTTATCCGCTTGGCAGTGGAACACGTCGCCCAGCTTGTAGGAGGTGAGCCGCAGCGGCCAGCCTTCCACCTCCAATAGCTTTTCTTCGTAAGATTCGGCTTTCATGACGATCACGCCGCACGCGCCGACGCGCTCGCGGCTCCCCTTTCGACCGGCGCGCCCACCAAGTTCCCCCACTCCGTCCACGAGCCGTCGTAGTTGGTGACGTTCTGAAAGCCGAGCAGGTACTTCAACACGAACCAGGTATGGCTGGAGCGTTCGCCGATGCGGCAATAAGCGATGACGGGTCGGGTGCCGTCGATGCCTTCGCCGCCGTAAAGCGCCTTCAGCTCGTCGTAGGACTTGAAGGTGCCGTCGTCGTTCGCCGCCTTGCCCCAGGGGATGCTGCGCGCGGTGGGGATGTGTCCACCGCGCTGCGCGGTCTCGGGCAGTCCCGGAGGCGCGACGATCTCTCCGGTGAACTCCTGCGGGCTGCGCACATCCACCAGCGGCTGGCGATTCCGGCTCTGCTCCTGCACCTGCGGCAGGTAGGCGCGGATCGAGAGGTCCGCAGCGGACGCCTTGTAGCTCGCCCGCGGATAGGTAGGCACGTCGGTGGTCAGGTCGCGGCCTTCGGCGATCCACTTCTTGCGGCCGCCGTCGAGGATGCGCACATCGCGGTGCCCGTAGATCTTCGCCTGCCAGAACGCCCAGGCGGCGAACCAGTTGTTGTTATCGCCGTAAAGGATCACGGTGGTGCCATTGGAAATCCCGGAGCTGGCCAGCAGGTTCTCGAACTCCGCCTGCGACAGGATGTCGCGCCGCACCTGGTCGGCGAGCTGCGTGGTCCAGGCCCAGGCGATGGCGCCGGGGATGTGTCCCTGGCTGTAGGCGCTGGTATCCACGTCCACTTCCACCAGGCGGAGCTTGGGATCGTGCAAGTGCTCGGCCACCCAGGACGTGGTCGCCAGCACCTCGGGATGAGCATACGTGGTCATGTCGTCTTTCTCCTTTTGAAAGTTGCTCACAAAAGAAAAACCCGCTCGTCAATGACGGCGGGTGGGTGTCTCAGAACTCGAAAGGAGGACGCTACCCACACGCCGGCGAGCTGCTACAACAACAAGCCACGGCGGTAGGGCGGGTCCACATCCAGCGATTAGAATACCCACGAGGAAACACCATGTCAAACCGCAAGAAGCGGGCCAGCAGCCGAAAGCCACGCCGTTTCGCCTTTGTCAAAGTGGATGTTTTCAGCGCGCGGGCGCTCGAAGGCAACCAACTCGCCGTGTTTACCAACGCGCGGGGGCTGCGCGATTCCGAAATGCAGGCGCTGGCCCGCGAGATGAACCTGGCGGAAACCACCTTCGTGCTGCCGCGGCCGCGCGCGGTGGAGGCCAAGCAGGGGATCAAGGTGCGCATCTTCACCGTGCAGGAGGAGCTGGAGTTCGCCGGACACCCCACGCTGGGGTCGGCATTCGTGCTGCGCAAGGCTAACCAGCGCGAGGTGGCGCTCGACCTCAAGGTCGGCCGGATTCCGGTTCGATTCGAGGAGCTCAACGGCAAGCTGTTCGGCGAGATGCTGCAGCGCGATCCGGTGATGGGATCGTTCCACGACAAGCGCGCCGTAGCGCTGGCCGCGGGACTCGATCCCGACGCGATCGATCCCGATCTGCCCATTCAAACGGTCTCGACCGGCATGTCGTTTGCCATGGTCCCGCTGCGCAGCCTCGAAGTTATCCGCAACTTCAATCCGAGCTGGAAGCGCATGGCGGAATACGTCGAGCCCACCGACGCCAAGTTCCTTTACTTCGTCACCCGCGAGACCGTGGACCCGAAGGCGCGGCTGCACGCACGCATGATCTTCTATAACGGTGAAGACCCGGCCACCGGTTCGGCCGCCGGCTGCTGCGCCGCCTGGATGGTGGAGCACGGCGTCGCCCGTCCCGACGAGCGCGTGCTCATCGAGCAGGGCCTCGAGATCCAGCGTCCCAGCCGCATTTTCGTGCGCGCGTCGCGCACGGGTAATAAAATCGTTAATGTGCGCGTCGGTGGAAATGTGGTGAAGCTGATGCGCGGCGAAGTGTTTCTCTGATCGCGCGGTGAGGAAATCGCGCGCACCACGCGGCGCTCCGGCTCAAGACACGTTGGTCCACAAACCGCAATCAGAAATTTTCTTGTTGGCATCGCCGCTACTTTACAGCTCCGGCCTTCTCTTCTAGGATGCTGGCTCGTTGCACTCATTTTTTTGGCGGACCGCGCGTCATCTGCGTCGCGGTTTCTGGCCGCCGCTCCCGGGGAAACAATGAAGGCTAAGAAGACGATTCTTTGCGTTGACGACAACGAACAAAACCTCTCCATTCGCAAGGTCATCCTGGAAACCCGCGGCTATCGCGTGGTGGCCTGCAACAACGGGCAGGACGCGCTGGAAGTCTTCCACCAGGGCGGCATCGACCTGGTGCTCAGCGATCTCATCATGCCCGGCCTGGACGGCACCGACCTGATCGAACGGATCAAGAACGAGGCGCCCTGCCTGCCCGCCATCCTGTTCTCGGGGAAGATCAAGGTGTACGAGAAGGACACGCGCGCCGACCTGTTCCTCCCCAAAGGCATGTACGCGCCGGCGGAACTGCTGGAGCGCATACGGCTGCTCCTGGTGCGCAAGCGCGGGCCCAAGCGCGTGGTACAACCCGAGACCGCAGACCTCGTCGCCGCCTCGTAGATTCCAGCACAGAGACACGGGGACACTCAGCTATGCCACGCACGAACCGTATGGGCCGGTCCGGCGTTATCAAGATTCTTCGCGCGCCCTCGCCTCGCTTCACTCGGTTCGGGCGGCTCAGAATGACAGCCATGGGCACAGTGGTGGTGGGCTCAGGCTGTATCAATGCCGCCGTCCCCTTAACCCTGTCATCCTAAGCCGCTGCATCAGGCGGGACATCGGCGCCGTGAAGCGTGCGGACCGCCCGGGGCGGCGGTCTGCCATCCGTTAGGCTGGCCGAAGTCGTGTAAGATCAAACTTCGGTATGGCGGCGATCATCGAGGCAGAAAATCTGACGAAAATCTACCGCGTAGGCAAGGTCGAGGTGCCTGCGCTGCGCGGGGTGAGCTTCGCGGTCGAGCGCGGCGAGTTCGTCAGCATCGTCGGGCCATCAGGCAGCGGAAAGTCCACTCTCTTCTACCTGCTGGGCGGGCTGACGCGCCCGACTTCGGGGCGTGTGGTCATCGATAAAGAGGATTTTTCGCGGATGAGCGATGCCCAGCGCACAGCGGCGCGCAAGCGCAAGATCGGCTTCGTCTTCCAGAAGTTCAACCTGTTGCCCGCGCTCGATGCCAAGGGCAATATCGACGTCGCCGCCGACATCGCGGGCACCAACGGGCGCACCGACCGCGGCCTCTACCAGCGCATCGTCGGCATGCTGGGCATCGCCGAGCGCATGCACCATCGTCCCGCCGAACTTTCCGGCGGCGAGCAGCAGCGGGTGGCGCTGGCGCGCGCGCTCATCAACCGCCCGGCCATCGTGCTGGCCGATGAACCCACCGGCAATCTCGACTCGGTGAACTCCGAAATCGTGCTGCGCATGCTGCGTCAGTCCAACCAGGACCTCGGACAGACGGTGCTGATGATCACCCACAATCCGGAAGCGGCCACCTACGGCGACCGCATCCTGCACATGCGCGACGGGCAGATGGTGCCGCCGGAGAAGGATCCGCAGTGGACGCCGCCGTGCGCTCCGGCATCAGGAGTGAGTTAGCCGTGAACGAAGCACCGCGTTTGACCCGCTTTTTCGGCCCCAGCTATAATCAAGACGCCGAGCGGGAGTAACTCAGCGGTAGAGTGCGACCTTGCCAAGGTCGAAGTCGCGGGTTCAAATCCCGTCTCCCGCTCCAGTTTTCTGTTCGTGGCCCTCGCACAAGCGCGGTTTCGGGGCGCGGTACCCAAGTGGTAAGGGAGAGGTCTGCAAAACCTTTATACGTGAGTTCGATTCTCACCCGCGCCTCCAGCTCCTCCGATCCCGCCCTTCTAATTTTGCTTGCGCAGCGATTGCAGGTCAATGCCGAGCTGCTGGCACTTCTTGTACAGGTGGCTGCGTTCTAGTCCCAGCGCTTCGGCCGCGCGGGTGATGTGGTACTGCTGCGCTTTGAGCTCGGCCAGAATCGAGCTGCGTTCGAAGCCCTCGACGCGCTGGGCGAGCGGGCCTGAGAGAGACGCCGATTCCGGCGCGGCCGCCGCGGCCATGTCCGGCAAGGCAGCGCGCACGACGGCGGCATCCACCTGGTTGTCGGTGGCGAGCAGCAGCAGGCGCTCGACCACGTTCCGCAATTCGCGCACATTTCCCGGCCATGAATAGGCCTGGAGAAGTTCGATGGCATCGGCGCTCACGGGGATTGGTTTCCAGCCGTTCTGATCGGTGATCTGGCGGACGAAATGCTCGACCAGCGCCGGGATGTCCTCGCGGCGCTCGCGCAGCGCGGGCAGGGCGAGCGGATAGACGTAGATGCGGTGATAGAGGTCCTGGCGGAATTTGCCGTCCTGCACCAGCGCCTCGAGGCGCCGATGGGTGGCCACAATGACGCGCACATCCACCGCGATGGGCCGCTCGCCGCCCACGCGCTCGATCTCATGCTGCTCCAGCACGCGCAGCAGCTTGGCCTGCATCGGGAGCGGCATGTCGCCGATCTCGTCGAGGAAGAGCGTGCCGCGCTCGGCCTGCTCGAACTTGCCGGCGTGCCGCGCGCCGGCGCCGGTGAACGCGCCCTTCTCGTGGCCGAACAGCTCGGACTCGACCAGTTCTGCGGGAACCGCCGCGCAGTTCAGGGTGACGAATGGCCCGTTGCGGCGCGGACTGCGCTCGTGCAGCGTGCGCGCCACCAGTTCCTTGCCGGTGCCGGTCTCGCCCAGAATGCAGACGCGCGTCTCGCTGGCGGCCACGCGCTCCGCCTGCGCCATCACCTTGCGCATGGCCTCGCCGGACCACACGATGTCCTGCCTGCCGACGCGCTGGCGCAGCTCGCGGTTCTCCTGCTCCAGGCGTTTCACCTTGAGCGCGTTCTCCACGGTGAGCAGCAGCTTGTCGGTGGAGAGCGGCTTCTCCAGAAAATCGACCGCCCCGAGCCGCGTGGCCCGCACCGCCATCTCGATGTGCGCCTGGCCGGACATCATCACCACTGGAGTGCTCAGGCCGAGCGCGCGGTAGTCCTCGAGAAACGAAAGCCCGTCTTTGCCGGGCATCACCACGTCGGAGAAGATGAGGTCGAAGCTCTGCGACTTGATGAGCTCCAGCGCGCGGACGGCGCTGTCGCAGACCACCGCTTCGTGACCGGCCAGACGAAAGGCGCGCGCGAGCGACGCCAGCGTGTTGGCGTCGTCGTCGATGATCAGCAGGCGCGCCTTCTGCGGCGCCGGCTCGGGCTGGCTAGACATTGGCTCCTCGCGCTGTCCGAGTCTGCGTCATCTCGGTCGGCAGTTCAATGCGAAAAGTCGAGCCGCGGCCCGGTTCGCTCTCCACCGTGATCTTGCCGTGGTGATCGCTCACCACCGATTGCACGATCGCCAGCCCCAGCCCCGTTCCGTGCTGCTTGGTGGTGTAGTACGGCGTGAACAGGCGCTCGCACTCTTCGCGCGTAAGTCCGGTGCCCGTGTCACTCACCGCAAGCGTCACCACGCCATCGTGATGACCGGTGCGCAGTCCGAGGCTGCCACCGGACGGCATGGCGTCGATGGCGTTCAGCACCAGGTTCTGTAGAGCACGGTTGATCAGCTCGGGATCGGCCTCGATCACGGGCAACTCGGGATCGAACTCGACCTTCGCAGTGATCGGGGCGCGGCCGACAGCGGTGAACTGCGGCTCCAGCAGCTTGAGAACGTGCTCGGCCACTTCGTTCAGCCGTACCGGCTGCAGCTCGGGCGCGGGCATGCGGGCGAACTCGCTGAAGCGCTGGACGATCCCCCGGAGGTTGGCGATCTCCGCCAGCAGCGTGCCGGCGCTCTCGCGGAAGACTTCCTCGAACTGCGCCGGATTCTGTTCCTTGGCGCGCAGCAGGTTCTCCACGGTGATCTGCAGCGGGAACAGCGGGTTCTTCAACTCGTGGGCCAGCCGGCGCGCCAGTTCGCGCCAGGCCGCCACGCGCTCCGCCTGGACCAGGCGCTCGCGCTGGTCGCTCAATTCGCGGGTCATCAGGTTGAAGGCCGAAGCCAGCTCTCCGAACTCGTCGTTGGAAGTGATGGGGACCTGCGCCCACCAGTTTCCAGCGGCGACCTCGCGAGCGGCATCGGCGAGTTGCTCGACCGGACGCGTGGCCCGCGCGGCCGCCCATCCGCTGAGCACGAGGCCAAGCAGCACGCCGGCCGCACCCACCAGCAACGCCACCATCCGAATGTGCTTCTCCATCTCGACCACATCGCGCCGCAAGCTGCCGACCAGCAGTACGCCCAGCATCTCGCCCGCGCGTCCTTTCAGCGGAATGCCGTGGATGGCCTCGGCGCTCGCCGGAGCTTCCGACCACCAGACCACCTCCGAACTCGGCTCGCCTTGCTGCTGGATCTGCTGTACCACGGGCGCAAGCTTCTCCGCGTGCGCTACCGGCCCGGAAGCGTCGGTGAGCGCCTGCGGCGAGAAAGCAGGTCCTGGGCTGAGATAGAGCATGGCCCGCATGCCGGAGGGTAAAGATAACGTGGAGAGAAAGCGGCGATCCAGGCGCTCGCCGCCGGCTACGTACAAAACCGAATCGCCGGCATGCACTTCGCGGACGGCAATCAGGGCCAGCGCCGTGCCGTCGGGCAGGTCTTCACGTTTCAAAAATGCGCTCTGCGCATTCCAATCCACGGGCGCGGTGATCCACTCCTCTTTGTAGCCGAAGCGCGCCGGCCACTGCGCTGAAGAGACGATGGAGCCGTCCTGCGCGATGAGTTCCAGGAAGTCTAGCTGGTGCGCCCCCGCCAGCGAGCCGGCTTCATTGACGTAGGGCGCATAGTCGGGCGAAGACCGGCCGAGATCGCCAGCCATGCGCAGCGTCGAGTCGCGGGCCGCGATAGCTTCAACGCGCCGCGAAACCTCGTCGCCACGCCGGGAGAATTCGTGGCGGAATTGGGAGAGCAACTCCGCGGTTCGCTGCTCGTCCAGGCGGTCGAAGGAGCGGCGCAAGCTGGTCGAAGCCAGGCCGGCGACCACGGCGGTCACCAGCACCACGGTCGCCGTAAACAGCGCCAGCAGCTTGGCACGGTAGCTCACGGCTTGTCCTCTTCCAGCCAGACGTCAGCCAGGCGCCATCCCCCCTCGCGCGGCGTGACCCAGTTCCGGACGGGCGTCGAGAGCGCCCACGCCTGCGGCACATACACGAGCGGAACCAGGCGGAAATCGCTGCGCAGCGCGCGGTCGGCGGCGTACAGATCCTCCGGAGAATTGGTTTGCATCGCGCTCTGGCGCCCGGTCGCGGCGGAGACCGCATCGAGGGCCGCAGCCGGATCGCTCGAAGCCAGTGGGATGCGCACCACGCGCACATCCGCGTTAGCGCTGCGCGCCTGCAGGTTCTCGCCATACGGCTGGATAGTGATGCCGATGTCCCTCGCATTGACCGACACACGCTCGGCGATCGCACGCGCCAACGGATCACTCCAGTCGTAGGCCAGGGTCAGCGACGGCGTCGAGCCGGAATCGCGCCGCAGTTGCCGTGCCCGCTCCACGTCGCCAGTTACGCGAAAGAGAAACGAATAACCGCTCACCCATTGCGGCAGCAGACCGGTCGCAGCTTCGCCCTGCTTCTGCAACAGCGTGCTCTGGATCGCAGAGCGGTCGATGGACAAGCTGATGGCCTCGCGCAGCGCGGGCTCCTTGACGGAAGGCTTGTCGGAGAATGCCAACGCGATCAGCTCCGCCGGCGCTGAGATCGCGACTCGCTGCCCATCCTGCTGCGCGCGCCGAGCCTGGTCGGGCGCGACCTCAACCACATCGGCTCGGCCCAGTTGCAGGTCGAGCGCCTGGTCACGCTGCGAGCGGCCAAATGTAATCTCGATGGAATCGAGGAACGGACGTCCGCCCCAATAATCATCGTTGGCAGCCAGCACCAGGCGCTTGCCGGGTTCCCATGCGGTCACGCGAAACGCTCCGGTACCCACCACCGCGCCGGATTCGGTGTGCACGACGATGGAATTGTGCGCGCACGCCAGCTCGGCGAGCAGGTTCGGAAGCGGATTGCTGCTCTCGATCACTACGTCGTCCCCTTGCAGGCGCAAGTGCCAGCTTGGATTGGAAGCGGCAAGCGACATGACAACCAGGTGCGGACGCAGCGGCGATCCAATGTGCAACAGAACGCCCGACCGTAGATGAAACAACCAGCGCCGATAGTCGGGATCGTGCTCCCAGGAAGCGGCCAAGCCTGGCTGCGGCTCTCCCTGAGCATCGACCCCGACCAGACAATCGAACATCAGAGGGGTGAGCTCTTGCTGCGTGGACGTTAGAAAGGCCGATGACTGTGCGGGATCGAGCGAAGCCGTGGCAGCGCTCAGCTCCACCTTGAGCGTCCCGCCATAACGCGGACGGCTTGCCGCCACTGCCGAACGCAGCGCGAGCAGCAGGCTAGCGGCCACAAACAGCAGATACGCTGAACGCCTCATAGCTCCCCGTCCTCAGGTTGTGCGCGATGACGGTCGCGCTGCGGCCGTCGGCGGCGCTCCACATGGCGGTGACCGGCCCGGCGAACTCCAGCGGCAAACCCGCCTCGACCGCGTCGCGGTTCACAATCTCGTAGGCGGAGAGCGAATCCGGCTGAGTGGAATCAGCCGCGCGACTTGCCAAAACCTGCCAGCCACTGCCGCAATCGCTTGAGATGCCGGCCACGTCGCTGCCCCAGCCGTTGAATGCGGTCACCACCTGGCCCTTGGCATTAATCAGCCTGGCAGCGCCGCTGGTGAAAGCAACGATCCAGAATCCGCGCTCGCCTTGCGCGAACATGGCCGCCGAATAAAACGGGCCGAGATCGCCCGCCTCGCTACTGCCTGCCAGCTTCACCGCACCGGTGAAGAAGTTGCGTCGGCTGCTGAAGAAACCGTTGACCTCCGGCGAAAGCGGCCAGGGGTCGTCGCTCTCCCGGCACGCGAGGTTGAACTGCGGTTGCATCGTGCCCGAACACTGCACGCCGGGAAGATAGGCGCGAAAGCTTCCGTCTGCCTGGAGCACGAGCCGGCCCCGCAAGTCGCGCGGCCACGGATGCGAATGTGTCAACGGCGCGGAACCTGCGAGCTGCCACTTCTTTTCCTGCACGCGATACAGCGAGACCGAATCACCTCCCAGCACCAGCAAGCCGCCATCTCCGGCAGGAACGACGTTGAGCATCATCTCCGATTGGGTCCACAGCGGCGTCCGCCGGAGGCTCAGTGCGGCCGGCGCTGGCTGGGCTGGCGCCAGCAAGGGCATTTGCACCATCACGACATCCCACGAATCGTCATGGCCGATTTCCGCGACCCACAAATAGCCGGAGGTGTTTTCCGAGAGCGTCACGCGAGCCTGCTCCAGTGCCCGCTCCGGCTCGGCCAGGCTCACGCCGCGTCGACGCAGCTCCGATTCCAGTGCGCGCTCGATCTCCGCCACGCGCGACTGCGGCAGCGAGGAAATATTCTTGACCGTCAGCGACAGCGCGGTGCGCGACTGCGCGTGGGCGATGATCTTTTCCGCCAGCTCGCGTGCCGGCGCGTCCCACTCCTGAGCAGCGGCGCGAGCCGCCGAAGACAGGGCAACAAGAATTGCCAGAGGAAGGACGAAGAACACACGTTGGCTGCGGCAGGGCATCCGAAAGCGCAGATCTCTCGGGAAAATCGGATTATAACATTCCACTCGCATGACTCCTGCCTCGCTGGCCACGGATGGCGTACTCGGGGAGTGGTCGCACGCCATCCGCGGTTGCGCTCGCCTCGCAACGCAGGCTTATCTTGGTTGCACCTGGCGCGGCGGGTCGTCAGCATCGTCCTGCCGCATGATCTGCGGCATTTGCCCGCGCAGCACGTCGCTGGCGAAGAAGTACTTGCCGTCCGCCGGCACCATCATGATTTGCAGCTTGTCGGAGAGACGCTCGGCGATGATCTTGTTGATCAGCAGAGGCGACTGCTTGAGCACGGCGGCCTCGCTTTGCATGCGCTCGAAGTCCGCCTTGGCGGTTACGCGAATGCGGTTGGCCTCGGCATCGGCCAGCAGGTTGCGCCGCTCAAGCTCGGCCTTGCGCCGACGCCTCGGCGTTCTTGACGGTGGCTTCCTTGCGTGCCTCCGACTCCAGCCGCGCCTGCTGAATCTGCTTCTCCTTCAGCGGCAGCGTGTACTGCATGGCGTCGGCCTCCGCCTTGGCTTGGAGCACGCGCACTTTCGCATCGGCCTCGGCCTTCTTCTCTTCCCTGACCTTGTCGGCTTCAGCCTCGTATTCGGCGACGCGCACTTCTTTCTGCTTGATCTCCGCCTGCACGCCCATCTGGTCGTTCTCCTGCTCCTTTAGCAGAAGACCTTCGAGTCCCTTGGCATACTCCGGCGGAAGCTGCACTTCCCGCAGCATGACTTCCTTGACCACGATGCCGTCGGCGCCCAGCGTGCGCACGATCTCGTCGGAAGCGCGCTGGCGGATCTCCTCACGCTTGACGGCGAAGACTTCGCGCACCGTGAAGTTGGGAGCGATCCCGCGGAAGGTGCTGCCGATGACCGGTTGTACCACCTCGCTATCGACTTCGCGGGGCAGCGTGTTGTGGATGTAAACCAGCCGGCCGGCGTCGAGGTGATAGCGGACGGTAATGGCCATCCCGATCGGCAGTCCTTCCTTGGCCTGGACGGTCAACACTTCGGGCGCGGCCGCCTCGCCAGCTTTTTCTTTCTTGGTCGGCTCGCCGGCAGTGGTGGTGTAGACCTTATCGCGAACGTCATAGATCGCCACCGAATCCACCAGCGGCGTGACCAGGTGCAAGCCGGGGTAAAGCACTCCCGGGCGCGTGCCGGAGAACTCGCTGACGCGGACGCCGGCCATGCCGCTGGGCACGACTGCGATGCTCAGGCCCAGCAGAAGTGGCACCAGCGAAAGGGCCGCCAGCCGCACCGCCTCTTTCCATCGCAACGGGCGCGGCAGGGGAAGCGGCAGGTCGGGATGGAGCGCCAGCCGTCGCCGGTGCTCGAGGAGCAGGTAAACGTCATAGAGAATGATGGCTGCCGCGACTACCATCATCGCAACCGCCCCTACCATCAGCAGATACTTGATGACCAACATGTTCTCTCTCCTTCGCGGCCCAGGGTTTTTCAGCCAAAGTTCAGTCCTGGGACGAATTCTTGGGGCCGGTGGCCAGCAGGCGCAGTTCAGCGATCCGCGGCTCGGGTGCGGGCTGCGGCGGCCGGCGCGCAGCTTTCTTCGCGAGGGCGAGAACCGCCATTACCAGCAGCGGCTCGATCACCAGCGCAAGGATGAAGGTCAGCAGCGTCACCGCGATCACTTCCGTCGTTACCAGAACGTTTTCCATGACACTCTCCTCATCTACATCTGGCCGCCGATTGCGGCGGTCATAGCAGCTTGCGCGGTGGTAGTGTGGTGCGCGCTGGAATCGAAGATCGCGGCGGTCTCAGCATCGGCGTGCGCGCGGATCTCGACCACGTCTCCCACCTGAACCTCATTGAAGAGCTGTTCCAGGTCGGCTTTCGCCATGCGGATGCAGCCGTGCGAGGCTGCCTTGCCGATCGACCTGGGCTGATTGGTGCCGTGGATGCCGTAACCTTTGCGGTCCAAGCCGATCCAGCGCGTGCCGAGGGGATTCTCTTTTCCGGGCGGGATCACGACTCCGGTGTGGTAGTAGGCGGGATGGCTCAGGCGGCTGACTACTTTGAATTCGCCGGTTGGGCTGGGGCTGACCCGCGCACCGACCGCGACGGCGTAGACGCGGGTTGCCCGCCCGTCCTCGACCAGGGCCAGCTTGCGGTCAGGAAGGCTGACGATGATGCGGCGGTTGCGGGATGCCACCGCACCGGCGGACGATTTATCCTGCGCAGCGGCCTGAGCGATGGCGATGAGCACCATCGCGGCCAGCGAATACATCCTACTGAACCCCTGTTGCGTCCGTTTGATCTGCGCTCCGCGTTCCATG
Source organism: uncultured Acidobacteriota bacterium (assembly GCA_963808725.1). Taxonomy (GTDB): domain Bacteria; phylum Acidobacteriota; class Terriglobia; order Terriglobales; family Acidobacteriaceae; genus JAHFUA01. The sequence goes on from CAWEGO010000002.1 coordinate 1,126,222, forward strand.
GTCGCCTCCGCTGCTTGCACCCAGCAAAGAGCAAGGCCTTGGCCGGAACACATGTCGCTGAATTAAGGTGGTTTACAAGAAACAGTGGGGCGAAGAAATGTGTCGCCGAGAGGACGATGTGTGCGGCGAGACACGATACAGGAGAGGACTGCACGTTCATGCCGTCCGCCGGCCCCTGCGGCCAATTACAAATCTTTACCCGCGTTTGACAACTCTTTACGCCAACCGTCCAGCGCAAGCGCTAGAGTTCCTACCTACGCCGGAAGCGCGTAGCCGCATTTGGGGGCGAACTTCCGTCTCCCTGGGTTCGCCCCCGCGGTTTAGTCACCCCGGCATGCCTTCCGATCCCGCCAATGCGTCGCCGCCCTCCCCGGCGAAAGAAGATCCTGGTCGCAACCTGTTGCTGTTGATTTCGTGCATTGTCGGCCTGCTGGTCGGCTTGGGCGTGTTCGGATTCGTCTGCTATCTGCTGATGCACTGAACTACTCGCGGCGATGGCGGGCGCAGGCATTCACCACCACCAGCGCCACCGCGGCCAGCGGCGAGAGCGTGACCAGCCGCGAGTGTCTGGCTTGCAAGAAAGCGCTTAGCATCGCAGCTAGAACATAGATGAACACCACCAGCGCCTGCAGTCGTGCTCCGTGGTAGCGACGCGCCCCCGGAACATCAAGCACGGCAGACTGGCCGGTGGGGTCCACAGCCAGGGGCGAAATCCGCAACCGATACAGCCAGGCCGCGAACTCGGCCACCAGGCTGGTGAGGGTTCCGGTGATATAGGTGGTGGCGACGCCCGGGACCTTCAAGTGTCGTATGGCGGCGCTCTGGATCCCCATCGCCAGCGCGGACAGACTGATGAGCGTATAGAGCGTTGCTCCGCTGCGCGCTCCCAGGTGCCAGGCAAGAGCGAATGCGCCGAGGATGATCCCTTCCACTGCGACGGCTCGTGTCACGGCCGCAGGCCAGTCCGTTTGCTGCGGCCCTTTCTTCACGATGATCGCTCCCAGGGCGGCGCCAACTACAAAACCCGCCAGGGCGATGATCGAGCGCAAGGCTGCCAGTCCCTGCCCTTGCCCAATCGCCACTCCCAGCAGAACGGCGTTGCCGGTCATGTTGGCGGTGAAGACGTGGCCCAGTCCTAGATAGCTGATCGCATCCACAGCGCTCGCCGCCCAGGTGAGCACCAGGACCATGCCATCGCGCCCCTGCGGAAAAGTGGACGCGACGATGCGCCTGAGCCACACGGCTCTCACGTTCGCCATCTCTCACCTCCGTTTGCCGGGGCCTATTGTATGATTCCGCCGCTTCGAAACTTGAGGCGCTTTGCTGGCGTGAGCGAGGCGCGTAAGCGGCGCGCGGGAGCCCGCAGCCGAAATCCCGAGCGGAGCGAGGGACCTCGAATGGTAGGCGCTTTGGGATCCGAGCCGGCAATCGCGTTCCGCGGGGTAACCTATCGCGCGCAGGGCCGCGTGCTGCTGGGACCGCTCGACCTTGAAGTCCAGCGCGGAGAGACGCTGGTTCTGCTCGGGCGCAGCGGCTCGGGGAAGACCACGGCTTTGAAGCTGATCAACCGGCTGCTGGAGGAGAGCGAAGGCGCGGTGCTGGTCGACGGACGCCCGACGCGCGAGTGGGACGTGATCACGCTGCGGCGCCACATCGGATACGTGATCCAGGAGACCGGCCTGTTTCCGCACTATACAGTAGAAAAAAACGTCGGGCTGGTGCCGCGGCTGCTGGGAAGGCCCGAGGCAGCGATCCGCGAGCGTGTGGATGCCATGCTGCGGCTGGTTGATCTGGATCCGCAGCAGTTTCGGCAGCGCTACCCACACCAACTCTCGGGCGGACAGAGGCAGCGCGTGGGAGTAGCCCGCGCTCTGGCCGGTGATCCCGAGATCCTGACTGATGGATGAACCGTTCGGGGCGCTGGATCCGCTGAGCCGCGTGGAACTCCAGCGACAGTTCCTCGAAATCCAGAAGCGGGTGCGAAAGACCACCGTGCTGGTAACGCACGACGTCGGCGAGGCCCTGCTGCTCGCGAACCGGATCGCGCTGCTCGAGAGCGGGAAGCTAATGGGAATCTATTCGCGGTCGGAGTTTCTCGAGAGCACCGATGCAACCGTCGCCGCGTATCGCGCGGCCTGGAGCGGGAACGTGCAAGCCCCTAGAGAGGATCGCCACGGTGGAATTTCTTAGGATTCATCGCATCGAGATCGCCACTCTCACCCTGGAGCACATTTGGCTGGTGGTCGCCTCCATGGGGATCGCGGTGCTGATTGGAGTGCCGGCGGGCATCCTGCTGACGCGCAAGCCCAGGCTGCGCGAGCCGGTGATCGGCGGCGCCAACATCATCGAAACCATCCCCAGCCTGGCGCTGTTCGGGTTCTTGCTGCCCGCGCCCTGGCTGGGCGCGCGTGCCGACCGCATCGCGATTACCGCGCTGGCCCTGTATGCGCTGCTACCAATCATCCGCAACACCTATGTGGGTATTACCGGAGTCGATCCCGGCGTGCGCGAAGCGGCGCGCGGCATGGGCCTGACCAGCCGGCAGTTGCTGTGGCAGGTGGAGCTGCCCCTGTCGATGAGCGTGATCCTCGCCGGCATTCGTACCGCTACCGTACTGTGCATCGGCATCGCCACCATCGCGGCGGCGATCGGCGCCGGCGGCCTGGGAGAGTTCATCTTCCGTGGATTGGCGATGGTCAACGATTCGCTCATCCTGGCGGGAGCGATCCCGGCGGCGATCCTGGCGCTGGCGGCGGATTTTGGGCTTGGGTGGCTGGAGGCGCGACTGCGTCCGCCAAGCCCATGAGACGCTTCGCCATCGTTCTCTGTTGCGTCCTGGCGCTACTCGTGACCTCGTGCGGCTCGCGGCGAAACCGCATCGTGATCGGGTCCAAGAATTTCACGGAACAGCTTATCCTCGGCGAACTGCTGGCGCAGCAACTGGAGCGCCGGACCAATCTTTCCGTCGAACGCCGCTTCTACCTCGCGGGCACCTACATCTGCCAGCAGGCGCTGCTCGCCGGCCGCATCGATATGTACGTCGAGTACACGGGCACAGCGCTGACCGCGATCCTCAAGCAGAAACCTTCAAGCGATCATCAGGAGGTCTACGAGCGCGTCCGGCAGGGGTACGCGCGGCAGTACGGGCTGGCGGTGGGCGAGCCGCTCGGGTTCGATAATACCTTCGCCATCGTGATTCGTGGAGAGGACGCGCGGCGGCTGAATCTGCACACCATTTCCCAAGCCGCGCAATACGCGCCGCGGTGGCGTCCGGGCTTCGGTTACGAGTTCATGGAGCGGCCCGACGGATACGAAGGCCTGGCCCGCGCCTACGGCCTGCGCTTCGCCGCGCCGCCGCGCATCATGGACCTCGGACTGCTCTACCGCGCGCTGCAGGGAAAAGAGGTGGACATCGTGGCCGGCTCGGCGACCGATGGGCTGATCAGCGCGCTGGGGTTTGTGGTGTTGGAGGATGATCGTCATTATTTTCCTCCGTACGACGCGGTGCCCATCGTTCGCGAACAGGTGTTACAAGAGCATCCTGAAGTGAGGACGGCGCTCGCCGCTCTCGCCGGCAAGATCACAGAAGAAGACATGCGGCGGATGAACTATGCGGTGGACGGCGAGCATCGGGACGCCACCCAGGTGGTGGCAGAGTTCTTGCGGGAGAAGAAACCCTAAGTGCCCACGGCCGACCCGCGAGCGGCGCAGCACAACTCGCGTCACTCGCGGACCGGGAAGGCAATGCTGGAAACTATTTGTAGGTGGCGTTGGTGCGAATCAGATAATCGCGGTGCGCAGTGTAGTCAACCATGGAACCAAATGCCGTACCGCCCAGCGGGTGCGCCTTTATGGTCTCCCGCAGCGCCGCGTTGACCTTGTCCAGGGCTTCCGCGTTCGCCGCCAGGTAGAAGACCCAAAACGCGCCGGGGGCTTCGGTGTGGATGGCTTCGGTGTCGACTTCGTACTCGTGAATCGTGCCGTTGGCGAGCAGTTTCTCAAAAAACGGCACCAGCAGGTTCTTGCTGAGCGTCTCCACCGCGTCGTCCGGCGCGTCCGCCTTTAATTTATAGTACGACCCGTGGGTGTACACGCCCTTCCATGATCCGGAATGCCAGTTGTAATGCCGGCTGACGTAAATGGCATCCCAGTGTTTGGTGGCACTCTCCAGCACCGGAGTAGTCGTACTGCCGGACTTGTAGAACTGTTCCAGCACGTTCAACACCCCGGCCATCGACATCGCCGACCACCATTCGTCGTGAGTTTCGCCGTCGGGCTGGTGAACCAAATTCACATCGTTGCCATATCCCACAATTGTCCCGCTGGCGACGGCCTTGTCCAGGATTGGCCTGTCGGCCTCGTCTGACTTTGCCATCTCTGCCCACTGCGCGCGGGGAATGTTCCAAAACCCGACGTAGGAGTACATCGGCGGGTTCTCCTTAACCTCGGACATCTGCGCGCGTGCGGGCGCGGCCCAGACGGCGGACATCGCCAGCGCGCACAATCCTGCAAAAACTCTCCACAACTTTCGGTTCATGATTTTCATCCTTGTGTGATTTAGCCAGGATTTCCGTTTCGGCATCCTGGCGGTCGCGGAAGTGTACACGAACCGTCTCGCCGGAACCACAATTTTGCAGTTTTAGAAATGACCGGCAGGATCGAGACGGCGGGTTACGTGGTTGAGTCCATTGAGCTCGCGAAAGCGGCCGGCTATCGGTGAGTGTGTTACGCTGTTGGCAATTCCCTCCATACTTCTGCATAGATCGGGAATGGGCGTTCTAGGCAAGGTCTTTAGGCTGAGTCGCGGTGATCGCTGGCTGCTCTTGCGGGCCTTTGCTGCCGTCGCAAGCGCATGGGTCACCGTGCGATTGTTCCCGCCATCCGTGGTTCTAAGAAAGGTTTCCGAGGACATTCCTCTTCTATCTCCGCGCCAGCCGCAAACCACGGCGCGTATCGGCTGGGCGATTGCCGTCGCCGCGCGGTACATTCCCGGATCCAAATGCCTGGTGCAGGCGTTTGCCGGGCGAAATCTGCTGGCGAGCTACGGCTTTCCCGGCACAATCCACATCGGCGTCGCCAAGGATTCCAGGAACTGGCTGAGCGCTCACGCCTGGGTTGAGGTAGAGGGCCGGACCGTCATCGGCGGTGACACTGCCGCCTATGCGCCACTGATCGGCGCCAGTCAGGAATACCGACCGTGAGCGCCTTGGCAACTCACCCGGCTTTGCATGGGCCTCGCCCCACTCGAATCGCAGAGCTGCATAACTCGCCCGAGCTCGAACTACTGCTCACCTGCGCACGCCGGGAAGTGAGCGCGGACCACATCCGGCACGCGCTCGAACTCCTGGATCATTCTCTCAACTGGAGTGTGTTGCTAGAGCAGGCTCGGGCCCATCGTCTTTTGCCCCTTCTGTACTGGCATTGGAAGAGGACCCTTCGGCTCGACTTTCCTGCCGAGATTGCGCACCAGCTCGACGGCCGGTTTCGGGCCAACGTGGCGCGCAGCCTGCTCTTGGTTCAAGATCTCGCCGACATTGTCGACTTGCTCGGCAGGCACGGCATTCCCGTTGTCCCCTTCAAGGGCCCGGCGCTGGCCGAGGGTCTCTACGGCAACGCCGCATTGCGCGAGTGCGTCGATCTCGACATCCTCATCCGTCGTGGTGACGTCCCGGAAGCCATCCGGACCCTCGTTTCCGCGGGATACGTGGACGAAAAGCAACTGACACCGGCTCAGCAGAATGCCTTCTTAGCCACCCAATATGAATACCCGTTGCTGAGCCCGTCGGGGATCCTGGTGGAGTTGCAGTGGCGAATCGTTCCCCGGTGCTTCTCGCTCGCCCTGAGCGAAGAGCAGTACTGGAGCCGGATTCGGCCGTCCGCGCTATGCGGCCGGAAGATGAATTCGCTCTCCTGCGAAGACCTGCTGCTGCTTCTTTGCTTTCACGGCGGGAAACACGGCTGGGAAAAGTTGATCTGGCTGGCGGACGTGGGCGAACTGCTTGTCTCTAACCCGCACCTGGATTGGAAGTATGTCCGCGATCAGGCCCGACAGGCCGGCGGGTTGAGGATGCTGCTGCTCGGAGTTGTTCTGGCTAACAAGCTGCTGGGAACCACGATTCCACGAGGCCTCGAGCCACCACTCGCTCGCGACCGGATGGTGGAGCGGATCGCCGACGGCATGGGCCGTGATCTGGTCCGGGGTGAGCTTCCAAGCTACGTAAAATCGCAGCTCTACCTCTTGCGGGTGCGTGAGCGCTGGCAGGACAGGTTGCGATACGCCTTGCGATTCACGTGCACGGCTACGCCGATGGAATGGGAGATGGTCGATCTTCCGCCATCGCTTTCCGTCCTGTACCGCTTCCTGCGCCTGCTGCGGGGATTGGGAAAGGCAATGTCACTGGCCGGTAATACTGCGTCCCGGCTGATCAAGGGCAAGGTTCCGTTTGTACCAGGCCCTTCTCCGCCATGGCGCTGACCAGGTCCATGAGGTCATGGGCGCAAGTCTCTTCGTTTACCTCGTATTCGGCCAGCAGTTCTTGCAGCACCGCTTGCAGATCGCTGTGGTCCTGCAGGAGGGTCCAGATGCGGGTTCCCACCACGTCCAACCCGAAGTACACGCCACTTTTCAGATCCAGGAGAACGCTTTCCCCCTGAAGATTGCGCCACACAACGTCCTCACTTGGTTTGACCTGCAGCGAGAGGGATAGTTTGCTCATGCCAGCCTCATATCTCCAGCTATTCACTATACGCGCACGAAACTCTGGCGACGCGATCCAGTGCCTCCGACTCCTTGAACCGACCGGGAAAACGTTCGCTCAGGCAGGCGGCAATCTCCCCCACCGACGCCGTACCGTCCATCGCGGCCAAAATAAAGCGATCGATCGAGCCGGGAGATCATGCCACCGTAGGCTAGGATGTCATACATCGGCAATCCCTTCTGGCCGTCAACGATCTATGCGCTCCAGATCCTCGAGGATCGAATTGCACAATCCGCGTACGTTGCGGGGCGACGGGTGGGGAGTGACACTCCGTCCGGGCACACGGTTCACCAAACGCGCCAGCGCGTCGAACTCCTGGGCTCGCATGTGGTTGGGCAGCCGGTTGGCATAGGTATTGCCGACCAGGTTGATCAGAAACTCGCGCGGGGCGAGCCGCGAAATCGTCCCGCAAGGACTTGCCGAGAGGCGGTCGCCCAGGACGTAGACGGCGGCCAGGGGCAGGGCTCGATCTTCAAACTGGTAGTCTCCCCCCAGCTCCAGACCTCGCTTTTCCCAACTCTCGGCGAGCCGGGGAAGTGCTTCCGGAGAGCCGTATAGAGCCTCGACGGAATCGGGCCAAAGGCAGAGCCGAAGGTAAGCCGGCTGCACCAGGAACTCCCCATTGTGTTCTCTCACGGCGACAATGTCATCGGTGAGCACCGGGAATTTCGCAAGTGCGAAGGCAGCAGCCGTGGTCGACTTGCCTGCTCCCGCCGGTCCGAGCAAGGCGATCGCCCTGTCCCCGATGGCGACGGCGCTGGCGTGAAGCAGCGTTACTCCGCGCAAGAACAGCAGGTAACCGAAGAAAGGACCGGCCAGATAGGTGAGCACGTCATCGAAGTCCACCTGCTCGGGCCAGAACGACCACACCGACTCTCCGGCCCGGTCGATAAAGAATTCGGGCCCGTCCGAGTAGTGAAAGTGTAAGTAATCGCCTCCCTCCAGCTTCCACACGCGCAGAAGCGGCTGACCGGAGTCATCCGTGTACGGGCTCTGATGCCACTCCTGGTGATCAAGCTCGGCGAACGGGTTGGGACAGGCCCCCTCCAGGTACAGGGAAACGTCCGGCTGACCGGTAGCAGTGGGCAAGAAAACGCTTATGGGGCGATTGGCGCGGACCCGCAAGCCGAATACCGAGTAGAAATAACTCCCCGTATCAGGGGGCGATGGATAATTCACCATCAGCGGCGAGTTTATGCCGTCCTCACAGGAAATGAGTCGAACCTCCTGCCCGTTCCACTGTGTTCCGTAATCTTGCGGACGTCACCATACGCGATCAACGTGGGCGTGGTGTAAGGTTTCTTGGTCGGCTGCTGGCCGTTTTGCGGCATGCACACACTCCTTCTTCGCATTCTTCTCGCCCTGCACGCACCGGGAGGAGAATCTACACCCTGCCGGAACAACTTGGGCACATTCTGCCATCATTTGTCTTGGCGTGTAAAGCCGCAGGGGTTGCAAACTCAATTCCTCCGCACGGTGGCGGCGCGGTTCAACCACGCGCTCAGCACGGTCGGCCGCACGGAAAACTGGTAGCTATTTTGTCCCAACGCAGCGGGCGACTCCAGAAAAGCCTGGTATTTGACACGATCCACATAGGCCGCCAGATTCCATGGCGCCTGCGAAAACGCGCTGCGATGATTGCGCACGAAAATCAGCCAAGGGTCGCAAGCCAAGGGCGTCTTCGGCCGCAGGCGGACCGCTTCCGGCACCACGCCCCGCATCGCCGACCGCGTCAGGCACTTATCCAGCGTCCACGGAACGGGCGGAATTGAAAACAGAAACCGCAGCAATCGCAGGTCGAAATACGGGTGCACATGCTGAAGGCAAACCCGAGTGGCTCCGGGATCACAACTTTCAAGAAAATTCTGCCAGCAAGGCGCCAGAAGAGCCGCGACTGCTTCCGGCCGCTGGCGATGCGGTGTCTCGCCACTCCTCAGCTTCCAGCGTTCCCGCAACCGCCAGCGGCGTTCGAAATCCCGGTTCAGCCATTCCGGATAATTCCCACGCCACGGCTCGATAACCCCGAACCGGCGCTGGAAAAAGTTTCGCACCCCCATGGGAGGCAATCTGCGCTGTGTGAGTGCGTAGTTCAAGCCGTCACGCACGAAACGGCCAAGACATCCCGCACGCAGCAGGCGGCGAAAGTGGGAGTTCGAGGGAAACAGTCCGATATCGCCGCCTTGTCCCGTGAGCAGAGTGCGTGAGGTGTGGCTGGCCAGCTTGTAAAAGTCGGTGTCGAAGGCGGCGAGAACGTTCTCGTCCGGCTGGGAGGACCGAACGTCTGCAAAATCGGGCTGCGCCCCTGCGAGGTAACGGTCTCCCGCGAGGTATTCGATGGGAATACCCAGTGACTCCGCAAACAGGCGCGAGTAATGCCGTTCGTTGTCGGGCATGACTTTATCGACTACCCGGGTAAAGGCGCGCAGGTCACTGCACCCCGCTCGGCACGCCAACGCCGCTACGGATGTGGAATCCAGTCCGCCGCTCAAGGAAATCGCGGCACGATCCGAGCGCAATCTGTCCTTCACTGCAGTTTGCAGCAGTTGGCGAAAGTGCTCCTCGTAATCGGTGGGGTGCTGGTAATGGACTTCCTCATCCAAGGGAGGAGTCCAGTACCGCTTCACGGACAGTTTGCCCCCACACCACGTCAAAGCATGCGCGGGCGGAAGACGGCGGATGCCGGCAAAAATCGTGGCTGAGGAGTCCTGGATGGAGCCAAAAAGCAGGAAATCAGCCACCGAAAGTTCGTTAGGGCCGCCCGCAGCCTCTGCGTGCATACGAACGCAATCCAGAGTGTTGCTGAACACCAGCCAGCGCTTGGTCTCGGCATAGTAAAAGGGCTTAATCCCGACCTGGTCGCGGGCGCAGAAGAGACACTTGCGCTTCCCATCCCAGATGGCGAAACAAAAGTCTCCCAGCAAGTGTTCGAGGCAAACTTGGCCCCAGGCGGCGTAGGCGCGAAGAATCAACTCAGCATCGCCGGCGCCGCTGGGACACGGATCGCCGGCCCTGTGCAATTCGGAGAGGAGGTCAGTGCGGGCATCCAGCCGTGCGTCCGCGACGATCCACACCTCGCCGTCGAGGCTGAAGGGTTGCTGCTCGTTGGCGGATGCGGGCGCGATGCTGAGCAGGGCGTGACCAAAAGCAACACCTTTGCCCACCCAGGTCCGCTGGGCGTCCGGCCCGCGAAACACCATGAACTTGGTCAACGCCTGAAGGAGAGAACGGTCTGGGGTTTCACCCTGGACACCCAGCACGCCAACGATTCCGCTCATGCCGAAGCGCCCGAGCGAAAATGCGTGTCAGAAGAGAGCACCGGAATCGAGCGTGGCCTCCGAGACAGAGTCAGCGCCAACTTTGGCAGCCCCTGGGCGAAATATATGCAACAAATTCGCTTCGATCAAGTTGCACACAATGTACGGCACCGGGAATCTCCGCCGCCAGCAAGACATGGCCACACTCAAGGCAGATCAGCGGCCTCGGCGCTGAGATGCGGATTGCTCTCCTGCTCGGGAGGCAGCAGGCCGGCAGGATAGCCGCCGCCGTTGTACTCGGCCATGCGATTCTTCCACTTCAGAAATTCTGTGATGGTCTGAGGCTCAATCCGGACTTCCACGCGTCGCAGGCTCGCCAGCAGCAGGTTCATTTCGTAGAGCAATCCCGCGGGCGTCCGCTGATTATGACGGCTGGCCTTCACGGCAACGTGTAGCCTCCCGGCTCTCGATTCCAGAAGGCCCCAGCATCGCGGCACGTCCTCGGCCGAGAGCAGGCCGGCAGGGGTCAGGTACCAGCGCTCGCATCCCAGGCCGAGTTCGGAGTTCTGCCGGAAGGGCTTGGCCCGATCGGCAAGAAAGTCGGAGCGCGACAGCTTGCACTCCACCACCACGGAACGGCACGCGCCTTTCCATCCGATGGCATCCGGCACCTCGCCGCTGACGCAAGCCTGCTCGGAAAGCACAATGCCGCAGCCGTATCGGCGCAGCCACTCTACCGCTTTCGAGACTAGCTGGGCGTGGGTCATGCGACCTTCCGTTGTAGCCCAACTCGAGAAAACAAGGTAGTGACTGGCGGCATTCCGCCTGGGGTCTGTATCATTATTAGTGAGGAAGCGATGCCGCGTGCGAGCGCATCCCAACAGCACCGCCGACTGGCGGCTAGGCCCTCCACGAGGGCAAAGAGGACAGTGCTGACCATGCCGGCGATCGTCCGGACGGTCGGCCATTCCACGCGCCCCATCGAGGAATTCGTTCATTTGCTGGATGCGCACGGGGTGCAGCGGCTGGTGGATGTCCGCACGGTGCCGCGTTCCCGCCACAACCCGCAATTCAACAAGGACTCGTTGCCCCAGGAACTCGCGCGCGCGGGGATTGCCTACACCCACATGCCGAGCCTGGGAGGGCTGCGCCACCCGCGCAAGGATTCCCTCAACCTGGGATGGCGGAACGCCGGTTTCCGCGGCTTTGCGGATTATATGCAGACGCCGGAGTTCCGAAGGGCTTTGAAAAACCTGATCGCAATGGCAGAGAAAGAGCGGGTCGCCATCATGTGCGCCGAAGCCGTACCGTGGCGCTGCCACCGCTCGCTGATCGCTGATGCCCTGCTGGCGCGCGGCCTACGGGTGGAGGATGTCTTCAGTTTGACCGGCGCCCAACCGCACCGGCTGACGCCGTTTGCGCATGTGTTTGGAACTGACGTGACGTATCCGGGCTTGCCGTTTTCCCAGCAGGAAAGCACAGAAAAATCAAGCTGGAGACGTCACTTCCGGCCGGCAGCTTCGACGCTCTGGGTGGGATCGGCGCCGGTCCAGGTAACGTCGGCGGTGGGGCCGTAAGTCGAAGGCACAGGCCGCTCCATCATGCGCAGGTACACCGTCAACTGGGTGCGGTGATGGCAGGTGTGCAGCACCCGCCGCCAGAAGATCCAATTGCGTTGGCGGACAACATCAAAGAAGGGCACCTGCTCCAGCCACCAAGCCTCGTTCTGCCGCGCAAAGAAAGCCAGCCGCGGTACCGCCAGTTCGCACATTCGCTGGGTGTAGTCCGCCGGCGCTTCAGACTTGGGGAGCACCTCCGCCGGCGCCGGTTCGGGCGCTCCCAGAAACTCCCCGAAGAAGCGCCGCTCGGAGAGCAACTGGTGCTTGAAGATCTCCAACACCGGGCGCGATCGCGGATGGGGTTTGTAGCTCATGTCGGCTGCAGAGAAACAGCGCCACACGGAAATGACCTTGTTGGTCTCGCTGGCATAGGTGTCCAGCAAGTGCTGAAAGATGGGCGAGGACGCGCGTGGAATCTGGGCATCAGGGATGGCGATGTACGAGTAGTTCATCGGCATAGGCGAGCCTCCGCAGCCGGCGAAAAATTTTACACCTCATCCACAAGCCCCCGGCGCAGCTACAATATTAAGGATGGACCCCGGTCTCATGTTCTGGGATGTGGACACCCAGGCGGACTTCATGCTGCCGGAAGGCAAGCTGTACGTCCCCGGGGCGGAGGCGATCATTCCGACCCTGGCCAGGCTCACCCAGTGGGCGGCGCAACACCAGGTGCTGGTAATCGCCTCGGCCGATGCGCACCAACCCGGCGACAAGGAGTTCAGCCTGTATCCTCCGCACTGCCTGGCCGGCACGCCGGGCCAGAAGAAGATTCCGGAGACCTCGCTGACTTCGCAGTTCACCATCCCCAACCGGCAAGCGGAAATGCCCGATGCTGAGCGCTACCGGCAGATCGTCCTCGAAAAACAGGAGTTCGATGTCTTCAGCAATCCGAATACGGAATCTTTGCTGGCGCAACTTGGCAAGCCGGAGATCGTGCTTTACGGCGTGGTGACGGAGATCTGCGTCGCGGCTGCCGCAAAAGGCTTGCTCGACCGTGGCTACCGTGTGACCGTGGTGGAAGACGCGATCCGGCACCTGGACGCAGGAAAAGGGCGCGCCTTCCTCGAAGAAGTCCGCCGGCGAGACGGTCGGATCGTTACGGCCGGGCAGTTGCTGAGCGCCGCGGCTTGACCCGAATTAATAACATTGTTTGAATCTGTATCCTCAGGCTGTTCGTCGCATCCTAATGTAGGTCTGGCTTCGTTCGTTGGCGAACTCGTCTCCTAACCGCAGCCCGGTGCTGCCAGGTGATTGCGCATGAGTCCCAAGTCTGAGTCTCTCTCTTCCACCATTTCCGAACCACCGTCGAGCGGGCGCCTGGAGCTTAATCGCGCCGAGCGTTCCCCCAAAACCGCGGAGGAATTGGACCAGCTCTGTATCAACACCATCCGATTCCTGTCGGTGGACGCGGTCGAGCAGGCGCATTCCGGGCATCCCGGACTGCCGCTGGGCGCGGCGCCCATGGGCTACGTGTTGTGGGACCGCTTTCTGCGGCACAATCCTCATAATCCGCACTGGTTCAATCGCGACCGCTTCGTGCTTTCCGGCGGGCACGGCTCCATGCTGCTCTACTCGCTGCTCCACCTCACCGGTTATGACCTGCCGCTCAGCGAGATCCAGCGCTTCCGCCAGTGGGGAAGCAAGACCCCGGGACATCCGGAAGCCGGTCACACACCCGGAGTAGAGGTCACAACGGGTCCGCTGGGCCAGGGCTTTGGGATGGGCGTGGGCATGGCGGTAGCTGAGGCGCATCTGGCAAGCACATTCAATCGGCCCGGTTTCCCTATCGTGGACCACTACACCTATGCGCTTGTGACCGATGGTGACCTGATGGAAGGGGTCGCGTCGGAAGCTGCCTCGCTCGCAAACACGCTGAAGCTCGGCAACCTGATTTATCTGTACGACAACAATCACGTGACGCTCGAGGGCCCGACGAAAGATGCGTTCACGGAGGACGTCTGCCGCAGGTTCCGCAGCTACGGCTGGCAGGTATTGAATGTTCCCGATGGCAACGATTTGGACGCGGTGGACGCCGCCATCCGGCTGGCGCAGGCGGAAAAGGAGCACCCGTCGCTGATCGTGGTGCGCACCCACATCGGATACGGCAGCCCCAAGCAGGACACCTTTGAAGCGCACGGCGAGCCGCTCGGACCCGAAGCTACGCGGGCAACCAAGCTAAAGCTGGGCTGGCCCCTCGAGCCGGCGTTTCTCATCCCCGATGAAGCCCGCGCGCACCTCCGTCAGGCTGTCGAGCGTGGAGCGCAACTGGAATCGCAGTGGAAGGACTTGTTTGACAACTATCGCAAGCAGCATCCCGACGAAGCCGCGCAGTTGGATCGCATGATCCGTGGCGAGCTTCCGAAGAACTGGTCTGCGGATCTGCCGTGGTTTAAGCCGGATCCAGCCGGCCTCGCGACACGTGTCGCTTCCAGCAAGGTGATGAACGCCATCGCCAAGCGCTTGCCGGAACTCATGGGCGGTTCCGCCGACCTGAATCCGTCGACCAAGACCTACCTCGCAGGCTACGGCGATTTCGGGATCAGCGACGATGGCGGCCGCAACGTCCACTTCGGCGTGCGTGAGCATGCCATGGGCACGATGGTAAACGGCATGGCGATGCACGGAGGGCTGATCCCCTACGGCGCGACCTTCTTTGTCTTTACCGACTACATGCGGCCATCGCTGCGCCTCGCGGCGCTGATGGAGAGCCATTCTATCTTCGTGTTCACGCACGACAGCATCGGGCTCGGCGAAGACGGTCCCACGCACGAACCCGTCGAGCACTTGATGAGCCTGCGGGCGATGCCCCACATGACGCTGCTGCGCCCGGCCGACGCCAACGAGACCACGGTGGCCTGGCGCATCGCCATCGAGCGCCGCAGGCCGGTCTGCCTGGTGCTGACGCGGCAGAATCTCCCCATCATGGATCCAGAGAAGTACCCGATACGCGAGGGTGTGGCGCGAGGAGCTTACATCCTGGCGGGCGACAACGAGCGCGCTGACGTGATCCTCATCGCCACCGGGTCGGAAGTGCAGCTCGTGCTGGCGGCGCGGGACAAGCTGGCCGAACGGAAGATCGCGGCGCGCGTGGTGTCCATGCCGAGTTGGGAACTGTTCGAGGAACAACCGGCCGAGTATCGGGAACAGGTCCTTCTCCAAGATGTTCCCAAGCTGGCTGTTGAAGCCGGCGCGACCCTGGGCTGGTACAAATACGTCGGCGAAAAGGGTGCGGTGATCGGGGTCGACCGTTTCGGCGCTTCGGCGCCGGGCAAAATCGTGATGGAAAAACTTGGCCTCAACGTGGACAACGTGGTGCAACACGCGTTGCGTCTTGCCGGGAGGTGAACCGTGCGAATCGCCATCGCCGCCGATCATGCTGGTTTCCCACTCAAACAGGAGCTGGCGCCGTGGCTGCGCAGTTCGGGACACGAGGTCATCGATCTCGGCACGACCAGCACCGAACCGGTGGATTATCCCGACTATTCCGAAGCAGTCGCGCAGGCGGTGCTGGACGGCCGAGCCGCCCGCGGCGTTTTGATCTGTGGCAGCGGCGTGGGTGCATCGGTGGCCGCCAACAAGGTCCCGGGGATCCGCGCCGGAATTTGCCACGATACCTACTCCGCGCATCAGGGCGTCGAGCATGACGACATGAACGTGCTGGTGCTGGGCGCGCGGGTGATCGGAGTGGAACTGGCGCGCGAGCTGGTGCGCGCATTCCTGGGCGCGGTCTTCAGCCGGGAACCACGGCACGTTCGCCGCCTGGCAAAGATCCGAGCCATCGAAGAACGATACGCGGCCACCCCCGCCAACAAGGGATGAGAACAGGAGTCTCAAAGATGAGCACGCTGGCAGAACGTCCGAGCACACCCACCAGGAATCCTCTGCTGGAACTGCATGCCCATGGGCAATCCATCTGGCTGGACTACATCCGCCGCAACCTGATCACTTCGGGAGAGCTGAAACGGCTGGTGGAAGAAGACGGGCTCAGCGGGCTTACCAGCAATCCCACGATTTTTGACAAAGCCGTTGCCGGCAGCTCCGACTACGACGAACAGCTCCAGCACTTGCTCAGCACCGACCCGAACCTGTCTCCCACGGCGCTGTTCGACGCCATTGAGATCGCGGACATCCAAGCCGCGGCCGATGTCCTGCGCCCGGTGTACGACCGCACCGAAGGCGCAGACGGCTTCGTGAGCATCGAGGTTTCACCCGGGCTGGCCAAGGACACTGGCGGCAGTATTGCCGAGGCGCGCCGGCTGTGGTCCGCCGTGGACCGTCCCAACCTGTTGGTCAAGATTCCGGCCACACCGGAAGGCATTCCGGCGATTCTCACCCTGATCGCCGAAGGCATCAACGTCAACATTACGCTGATGTTTTCGCTGGCGCACTACGAGGCGGTGGCCAACGCGTATATCAGCGGGCTGGAGCGCAATTTCCAGCCGCAGCGCACGGCTTCGGTGGCGTCCTTCTTCGTGAGCCGCGTGGACACCGCGGTAGACAAGGAACTGGAACGGATCGGCACCCCCGAAGCGCTGGCGCTGCGCGGCACCATTGCGGTCGCCAATTCCAAGCTGGTGTACCAGCGCTTCGGGGAGATTTTCTCCAGCGACCGCTGGAAAGTCCTGGCCAAGCGCGGCGCACGCGTGCAGCGGGTGCTGTGGGCGAGCACGGGAACCAAGAATCCTGCTTACTCGGATGTGCTGTACGTGGAATCGCTGATTGGACCGGACACGGTGAACACCCTGCCTCCCGCAACGCTCAATGCCTTCCGCGATCACGGCAAGGTGCGCGAGACCGTCACCGAAGAGGTGGACCAGGCGCGAGCGGCGGTCGAGCGGCTGGGAAAACTGGGCGTCGACTTGAACGCGATCACCGAGAAACTGCAGGAGGAAGGCGTCCAGGCTTTCTCGGAATCCATGGACAAGCTGCTTGCGTCGCTGGAGGAGAAGCGGTGCAGCATCGTCGCCAGCCACGCCGATGCGCAGACGCTGTCGCTCGGGTCGTGGGAAAAGATTGTTGAGGAGCGGCTGGGCGCATGGCAGCGAGGCAGCTTCGCCCGCCGCATGTGGGCCAAGGACTATACCCTGTGGTCGGCGAAACCGGTGCCGGAGCTGACCGACCGCATGGGCTGGCTCACGCTGCCGGAGACCATGCACGCGCAAGTGCCGGCGCTGGTGGCCTTCGCCGATCGCGTCCGTGATCAAGGCTTTCGGCACGTGGTTCTGTTGGGGATGGGAGGATCGAGCCTGGCGCCGGAGGTGTTTCAGCGCACCTTCGGCAACGCCGGTGGCCGTCCGGAGTTGATTGTTCTGGACAGCACTCATCCCGGCGCGGTGCGCGGCGTCGAATCGCGCGTGGATCTGGAGAAGACGCTGTTTCTGGTCTCCAGCAAATCGGGCACGACTTTGGAGACAACGACTTTCTTCCACTACTTCTGGCAGCGGCTGAGCCAGAACGGCCGGCAGCCCGGGCCGCACTTCGCGGCCATCACTGATCCCGGTTCGGCGCTGGAGAAGCTGGCGGAAGAACGTGGATTCCGCGCGACCTTCTCTTCGCCGGTCGAGGTCGGCGGACGCTACTCCGCGCTTTCCGTGTTCGGACTGGTCCCGGCAGCGCTGATCGGGGTGGATATCCGGCTCCTGCTCGAGGCCGGCCTCACCTCCGCGGAGAGCTCAGCCTTCTGCGTGCCGGAGACCTCCAGCGCGCCGCTGCGCCTGGGCGCGGCCATGGGCGAGTTGGCGCTCGCCGGGCGCGACAAGGTCACATTCCTCGCGTCGCCGTCGCTCGAAGCATTTCCCATCTGGGCCGAGCAGTTGATCGCAGAGAGCACTGGCAAAGACGACAAAGGCATTGTCCCCGTTGCCGACGAGCCGCTCGGGGATCCGGACGCATACGGCAACGACCGCTTCTTCGCCGTCCTGCTGCTCGAGGGGGACTCGAGCACTCAAGTCGCGGCCAGGGTGAAGGCGCTCGAATCTGCCGGGCATCCGGTGGCCTACCTTCAGCTGCGGCAGAAGACCGACCTCGGGCAGGAATTCTTCCGCTGGGAGGTTGCGGTCGCCGCAGCCGGCTCGGTGCTGGGGATCCAGCCGTTCAATCAGCCCGACGTTCAACTCGCGAAGGAGCTGGCGAAGAAAGCCATGTCCGCGACCGGCGGCCAAAAGCAGGCTGGCGCTGGCGCCGATCTGGTGCGTGCCGACGACAAGAACGAGCTGTCGCGGGCGGTGAAGCAGTGGTTGTCGTCGGTGAAGCCCGGGGACTACATCAGTATTCAGGCCTATCTGAATCCGACTTCACAAACCTTGTCGGCCCTGCAGCAGATCCCGCACCAGGCTGCGTGACCGTACGCGCGTGGCAACCACTCTGGGATTCGGTCCGCGATTCCTCCACTCTACCGGCCAACTGCACAAAGGCGGGCCGAACACGGGAGTGTTCCTGCAGATCGTCGACCAGCCGGGTGAGGAGCTGCCCGTGCCCGAGACGAACTATTCGTTCGCACAATTGATCCGCGCGCAGGCCGAGGGCGATTACCAGGCGCTGAAGCAGCGCGGGCGCCGCGTGCTGCGCGTGCAGTTGGGCCAGGACGCAGCCTCCGGCCTGCGGCAGATCGAGGAGACGCTCGGTGGCTGAGATCGCAACGTTATTCTGGGATGTGGGCGGCGTGCTCGCGACCAATGGCTGGGACCGGGATACGCGGCACGCGGCCGCCCTGCGTTTCGGACTGGAGGAGGCGGAATTCGAACAGCGCCATGAGGCCCTGGTCTCAGCGCTCGAAACCGGCAAGATTTCGCTGAACGATTATCTCGATCGAACGGTGTTGTGCCATCGGCAAGCCTTCAGCCGCGAGGAGTTCAAGGCGTTCATCTACGCGCAATCGCAGCCCAAGCCGGACTCGCTGGCGTTGGCTCGCGAGTTGTCGGACAAGTATTTGATGGCAACCATCAACAATGAATCCCTGGAGCTGAATCTGTTCCGCATCGAGAAGTTCGGGCTCCGCGAAATGTTTGTGGCGTTTTTCAGCTCGTGCTTTGTCAGGCTGCGCAAGCCGGATCCGGCGATTTACAAGCTGGCGCTCGACGTGACCCAGAAAACGCATGAAGAATGTTGTTTCATTGACGATCGCCCGCTGAACCTGGAAGGCGCGCGGCAGGTGGGGATGCGCGTCATTCAATTTCAGGACGCGAATCAACTGCGCCGGGACCTGGCCGAGTTGGGAGTAACGGCCGCGCCGGCGGCCGTCCCGGCGGCTTAGCGCAAAGCGCCGTCAAACCTGCCGAGGAAAAAGGAGAAGAAGCCCCCATGAGCGCAACCACACTGGAAAAGCCTTTGACCGAACCGGTGCGAGCGGAGCGCACGCCGGAACCCTGCGCCATGGTTATCTTCGGCGCCTCCGGCGACTTGACCAAGCGCAAGCTGCTTCCTGCCGTCTACACCCTCTTCAAGGAACGCCTGGTTCCGCCCAACTTCTCGGTGGTGGGATTCTCGCGCAGCCCCATGAGTGACGATGAATTCCGCTCGAAGATGAGAGATGGGGTGGAGGAATTCGGCGGTCCCGTGGACACGTCAACCTGGCAGAAATTCGCCGCCGGATTACACTACATCTCAGCTCACCCTCACCATCCTGAGGAATACGCAAAGCTCACGGCTGTGCTCTCGGAGCTGGACCGCGAACGTGGCACCGGGGGCAACCGCATTTATTACCTGGCGGTGCCGCCGAGTTCGTTCCAGCCCATCGTGAGGAACCTGCAATCGGCCGGACTGGCGGAATCTGAAAAGGGATGGGCTCGCGTCATCCTCGAAAAGCCCTTTGGACACGACCTGGAAAGCGCGAAGGCCTTGAATCGCGAGTTGGGCAAAGTGTTTCACGAAGAGCAGATCTACCGCATCGATCACTATCTCGGAAAAGAGACGGTGCAAAACCTGCTGGTGTTTCGCTTCGCCAACGGCATCTTCGATCCCATCTGGAACCGGCGCTACGTGGATCACGTGCAGATCACCGCGGCGGAGACGCTTGGGGTCGAGAACCGCGCCTCCTATTACGAGGAGGCCGGAGCTCTGCGCGACATGGTGCAGAACCACATGCTGCAACTGCTGACCATGACGGCGATGGAACCTCCCGTCTCGTTCGAAGCCGATACCGTGCGCGCGGAGAAGCTGAAGGTGCTGCAGGCGATCCGTCCGCTATGTGGCGAAGATGCGCCGCACTGCGCCGTGCGCGGACAATACGGACCCGGCATGGTGGAAGGCGAAAAGGTTGTCGGCTACCGCCAGGAGCCGGGCGTAAATCCCAACTCGAACACCGAAACCTTCGCGGCCGTCAAGCTGCATGTCGAGAACTGGCGCTGGGCCGGCGTGCCCTTTTATTTGCGGGCCGGCAAACGCCTGGCCCGGCATGCCACCGAGATCGCGGTGCAATTCAAGCAGCCGCCGCTGCGTCTGTTCGACGGCGGGCGCGCGCTTCCACCCAACCTGATCGCGCTCCGCATTCAACCGGATGAAGGCATCGCCTTGCGCTTTTCCGCCAAACAACCCGGTCCGGCCACGCACGTGCGCGACGTGACCATGGAGTTTGCCTACGCCAAAGCTTTCGGCATGGCCTCGGCCAACGCCTACGAGCGGCTGCTGCTCGATTGCATGCTTGGCGATCCCACTCTGTTCTCCACCAGCAAGTTCGTGGAACTGGCATGGTCGCTGGTCACGCCCATCCTGGAGGCGTGGAAGAAACCGGCGCCCGATTTCCCCAACTATGCGGCAGGGACGTGGGGCCCGGCTGCAGCGGACCAACTCATGGAGTCCGGCCAGTCCTGGAGAGAGCCTGGGCAAACCGAAGCCAGCGCGGGCACGCGCTCTAAGTGAGCTCTTGAAGACGGTCACGATTCCACAGGAGTTGCTGTCTCAGACACTGCGGGTCAGGGAAGATTCACGCTCCGGTCCGAGGACGTCGCGAACCTTTCGCCCGAGGTCCGGAGGACCGAAGGGTTTCTGCAGGAACGGAGATCCGGCTCGAGGACGCCTTTCCGGTACACGGCGGTCTCAGCATACCCCGACATGTAGAGCACCTTCATCGCGGGGCGGAGGAGGGCCATCCGCTCGGCGAGTTCGCGACCGTTCATGCCCGGCATGATGACATCCGTGATCATCAAAGAGATCTCGCCGGAGTGCTCGCCAGCGATGCGCAGGGCCTCTTCGCCGTGCCCGGCTTCCAGCACGGTGTAGCCTTTCATCCGCAGGTAATCACGCACGAGGAGGCGCACCCCATCTTCATCTTCAACCACCAGCAGCGTCTCTGAACCCTGGCAGTTCGTGGCGGGCGCGCCCGGCGGCTGCAAACGCTCGGGCGGAGCGTCCACCCGCGGCAGGTACAGCTTGAAGGTGGCGCCCAAGTCCAGTTCGCTGTACACCCATATGTATCCGCCACTCTGCTTGACGATGCCATAGACGGTCGCCAGCCCCAGACCGGTGCCCTTGCCCTTTTCCTTGGTGGTAAAGAAAGGTTCGAAGATGTGGGAGCGGGTCTCCGGAGACATGCCAGTGCCGGTGTCGCGACCGACAAGACAACGTAGGAACCCGGCGGCATGTCGGCATGCTGCGCCGAAAAGGTTTCATCGATCACCACGTTGGCGGTCTCGACGATGAAGCGGCCGCCCTGCGGCATGGCGTCGCGGGAGTTGGCGGCGAGATTCATCAGCACCTGGCCGATCTGCCCGGGATCGGCGCGCACCCGGCCCAGGTCTTCGGCGGGGACGACCACCAGTTCTACATCCTCGCCCAGCATGCGCAGCAGCAGATCCTTCATCTCCGCGATGATCTCGTGCAGGTCGAGGACTTTCGGTTCCAGCACCTGCTGGCGGCTAAACGCCAGCAATTGGCGGGTGAGTCCGGCGGCGCGATCGGCCGCCTTGTGAATTTCGCGCGCCCCCCGTTCCAGGAAGTCTCCCGAGTCGCGCCGCTCCAGCATCAGCTCGCTGTAGCCGATGATCACGTTGAGCAGGTTGTTGAAATCGTGCGCCACGCCGCCCGCCAGCCGGCCCACGGCTTCCATCTTGGCCGCTTGCTGGAGCTGCACCTGCATACGCCGCCGCTCGCTGATGTCGCGCACGATGGCCACGAAGCAAAGCACCTGGCCGGCATCGCCGGTGATGGAGAACACCGAAAGCTCGACCTCTTTTTCACGGCCGGACTTGGTCCGGATGCGTAACTCCTGCGCCTTCAGGCCGCCAGCCAGCACCGCCTGCCATTGCTCCTGGAAGCCGGCGTTGCCCACCACCAGGTCGGGGGTGTGGCCGCGCAGTTCTTCGATGGAATACTCGGTGAGCGCCTGGTGAGCGGCATTCTGCTCATTGAAGTATCCCTCGGGCGTGAGGATCGCGATGGCTTCGGTGGAGCACTCCAGGATGCGGCCGAAAAGGTGGAGCCGCTCTTCCGCCCGTTTGCGCTCGGTGATGTCGTGATGAATACCGAACAGCGCACGGCGGCCCTGGTAATCGATGAGCGAAGCACTGCACAAGAAGTGTATGGCGCGGCCGCCGGTGTCGAGGTGCACGGTCTCGAAGTTCAAGCAACCGCCTTCCCGCAGGAGCTGCCGGATCCGCTCTTCGCACCGTGGGACATCCCGCGTAAGGCTCGTCAGGCTGCGGCCGACCAGCCGCTCCCTGGTAAGACCATAAGTCTGTTGTGCCTTGGGATTGGCTTCCAGGATCTCTGCCGTCTCGGCGTCCATGATGAGGATGACATCGTTGGCGCTCTCGAACAGGTGCCGGTAATCACGCTCGGAGCGCCGTAGGGCCTTGACGGCGAGATGATGAGCCACCGCGCGTCCCAGGCTCCGGGCGATGACATGCAGCAGGTCGCATTCCTGGCGAAGGAAGGGGCCGTGGTCGCGCTGGGGACGGGGTTCGGTGTAGAAGACTTCGATCACGCCCCGGCAGCGGTCTTCGACCAGGATGTCGGCGGCATGGCTCCAGGCAGTCGGCTGAAAATCGTCCAACACGTATTCCTTGTGGTCAAAGCGCACCCGCCCGCGGGTGATCTCCGGGAACTGCCAGCCCGAAGGGATGCGGGTGAGGGCTTCGCGGAACATCTCTTCCTCGCCGGTGCAGCTCTGCAGGGCTTCGCTGATCGAGTACAGGCAGTTGGCTTCCGTCGCGCGCTGGCGCACGTCTGTCACCAGCGCTTCGCGCGCCTGCTCGGCCCGTGTGCGCTCCTCGCGGATCTGTTTTTCACGCAGGGCGCGCTGGATCGCCGCCGGCAGGCGCGAGAGCCTGTGCTTGAGCACGAAATCCACCGCGCCCAGCTTGATCATCTCCACCGCGGTCTCTTCCCCCAGCGTCCCGGTCACCAGCACCACGGGAAGTTCGCGGCCGGAGTCGCGCACCATCGCGAGCACATCCCCGCCGTTCCATCCCGGCAAGCGGTAATCGCAAAGGATCAGGTCGTAATTGCCCGAACCCAGGGCCCGCGCAAACTGCTCCGGGCTTTCAACCAGGTGTTTGTGGATTTCGTAGCCGGCCTTCTCGAGAACGCGAATGGAAAGCCGGACGTTGTCTTCGCAGTCGTCGACGAACAGCACGCGCAGCCGATGCGTTACCGAAGAGGAACTCGTCTCCCCTGCCATTGTTCGGAGAGATGCAAGTGATATGCCAGCGCAGCCGCCGTCAGCAGACCGTAAGTTGTTGCAGCGTCGAACCCAAGAACGCCTCCGAGGTGAGGCTGCGGAACTCTGCGTTCTCAAACAGAACAGCGTCCCGAAACAAAACCTGCGCCGCCCCACGACCTTGAGCGGTCGCAGAACCGCTGAGATCGGGCGAACGGATTAGTGCCTCCCATCACAGCCGGCCATGAGGTGACACGGTACACTGTATTTTGACCGGGTGGTGCACTGATGAGCACGGGAACCAACAAAGAGCTGTCGGCGAGCAAGCCTGGCGCTAAGGTTACCCACCCAGCGCACGACGTACTGCGTTCAGAGCAGAGGCCTCTGGACGCGCTCTTCGCGCCGCAAAGCGTGGCCGTGATCGGGGCCACGGAGAAGGTGGGCAGCGTCGGCCGCAACATCCTGCGCAACCTGATCACCAGCCCCTTCGGCGGAACCGTGTTTCCCATCCATCCCAGCCGCCCCAGCGTGCTCGGGATCAAGGCCTACGCCAGCATCTCGGCGGTGCCGGAAGCGGTGGAGCTGGCGGTAATCGCCACGCCCGCACCCACCGTGCCGGAGATCATCAAGGAATGTGCCCAAGCCGGAGTGCGAGGCGCCATCATCATCTCCGCCGGCTTCCGGGAGACCGGGCCGGAGGGCGTCGAACTCGAGCATCAGGTGCTGGCCGAGGCGCGGCGCGCCCGCATGCGCATTATCGGCCCCAACTGCTTCGGAGTGATGATGCCGCTGAGCGGGATGAATGCAACCTTTTCCACCGAAACGGCGCGGCCGGGCAGCGTAGGCTTCGTCAGCCAGAGCGGTGCCCTGTGTGCCGCGGTGCTGGACTGGAGCCTGCGCGAGACGGTGGGCTTCAGCGCTTTCGTCTCGGTGGGTGCGATGCTCGATGTCGGCTGGGGTGACCTGATCTACTACCTGGGCGATGACCCGCGGACCTCCTGCATCATGATGTACATGGAATCGATCGGCGACGCGCGCTCCTTCCTCTCGGCGGCGCGCGAGGTGGCCATGACCAAGCCGATCATCGTAATCAAGGCGGGGCGGACGGAAGCGGCGGCGCGCGCGGCCGCCTCGCACACCGGATCGCTGACCGGCAGCGACGAGGTGCTGCACGCCGCCTTCCGCCGCTGCGGCGTGCTGCGGGTCAACACCATCTCCGACCTCTTCCACATGGCGGAAGTGCTGGCCAAGCAGCCGCGCCCCCGCGGACCGCGCTTGGCCATCGTGACCAACGCCGGCGGACCGGGGGTACTGGCCTCCGACTTCCTCATGGCGGAAGGCGGCGAACTGGCCGAACTTTCCGCCGAGACCATTGAGGCACTCAACCAGTTCCTGTCGCCGCACTGGAGCCATGCCAACCCGGTGGATACTATCGGCGACGCCGATGCCACTCGCTACGTGAAGGCGGTGGAAACCGTCGGCAAGGACCCGAATTGCGATGCGGTGCTGGCCATCCTGGTGCCGCAGGGAATGGCCGAACCTGGAGAAGCGGCGGAGAAACTGAAGTCCACCGCCGCCGGCTGGTCTAAGCCCTTGCTCGCCAGTTGGATGGGCGGTACCAGTGCGACTCTCGGCGAGAACATCCTGAGCCGCGCCAACATCCCCAGCTTCCCTTTTCCCGAGACGGCGATCCGCATGTTCAACTACATGTGGCGCTACAGTTATAACCTGCGCGGACTGTACGAGACGCCGGTGCTCTCAGCGGGCGCGGAAGGCGCGCCCGGCCGCACCGCCGCCGAAAAGATCATCCAGGGCGCGCGCCAGCGCCACCGGACCCTGCTGACGGAAGCTGAGTCCAAACAGTTGCTGGCGGCTTACGGCATCGCCACCATCGAGACACAAATCGCCTCCAGCGAAGACGCCGCGGTCGAACTGGCCGCAAAGATCGGCTACCCGGTGGTTCTGAAGCTCCATTCGGAAACCATCACCCACAAAACGGACGTCGGTGGCGTTCAGTTGAACCTTTACGATGCCGGCGACGTGCGCCGCGCCTGGCATGCCATCCGGACCTCGGTCAGCGAGCAGGCCGGGCTGGAGCATTTCCAGGGAGTGACGGTGCAGCCGATCGTCAAGCTGGAGGGCTATGAGCTCATCCTCGGCAGCTCCATCGATCCGCAATTCGGGCCAGTCCTGCTGTTCGGCGCCGGCGGGCAACTGGTGGAAGTGTTCGAAGACCGCGCGCTGGCGCTGCCGCCGCTCAACACCACGCTCGCCCGCCGCATGATCGAGCAGACCCGCATCTTCAAAGCGCTCAAGGGTGTGCGCGGCCGCAAGCCCGTGAACCTCGCCGCTCTGGAGGAACTGCTGGTGCGGTTCAGCCAACTGGTGGTGGAGCAGCGCTGGATCAAGGAGATCAACGTCAACCCGTTGCTGGCGTCGCCCGAGCGTCTTCTGGCATTGGACGCGCGCGTGGTCGTGCACGGCCCGGAGATGACCGAGGATCTGCTGCCGCACTCTGCCGTGCGTCCCTATCCGGCGCAATACGTCGAGGACTGGACCATGAAGAGCGGCCAGCGAGCGACCATCCGTCCCATCCGTCCCGAGGACGAGCCGCTGATGGTGCAGTTCCACCAGACGCTTTCGGAACGCAGCGTCTATCTCCGCTATTTCAACGCCCTGAAGCTAAGCCAGCGGATCGCGCACGACCGGCTGATGCGCATCTGCTTCATCGACTATGACCGCGAGATGGCGCTGGTAGCGGTCCGAACCGATCCCACGACAGGTGCCCAGGAGATCCTTGGTGTAGGACGGCTGAGCCGCCTGCACGGCATCAACGAAGCCGAGTACGCGGTGCTGGTCGGCGATCAATGGCAGCGGCAGGGACTGGGTACGGAGCTGCTGCGCAGAATGCTGGAGATCGCCCGCCAGGAGAAGATCGGGCGTGTGGTGGGAAGCTTCCTGGAAGAGAACTATGAGATGCAGAGTGTCTCCAAGAAGCTGGGCATGAAGCTCGTGCGCGCCGTGGACGAGGCGCTGGTAAGAGCCTTTATTGATTTGTGATTATCAGGTGGGACAACTGACAAGGCCAAGTTCAATTTATTCTTTCTTCATCACCGAAGCAGGTCTCCTGTTTCATTCGTAACGGTTCGACACGCCTAAATTGCCGGTCCACCACTCAGACGAATAATCGTGTTGAGAAATGCATTCAGCTCCACGCATTTAGAAGCAGAGATCGATAGGTCCTTTCCCCGCAGAATTCGGTTTGCATCTCGTGCCTTCGAGTAGTCATCGCGACATGTCCCAAGTGCGAAAAATTTCCCTAATATGGTAGGAAGGAGGATGGTCATGATCGACCGCCTCCGGTGGACCAGCAGGTACTTTCCGGTTGTGCCCCGCGATTCGCTGGATGTCTTCCCAATACGGAAGTAGCCAGGCCTCAAAGTCATACTGCGCCGCGTGGGGGTAGAATCGGTCATTGGGGCCGACCCACTCTCGCATCTTTGCCTTAGCATCGGCCGCACTAGCAAAGTCATTCGTCCCGGTGTACACGTCGGTCAGCGCGATGACAGCCTCCGCTGGTGAAGGCCCGATATTTAACAGGTTCTCAACCACTCGGCGGAGTTTATCAGCCTTCGGTATCCTGCCGTCATACGGAAAGAAATCCAGCCGAGGCATCCGGCCGGGCAGCATTGATTGCAGGAACGTCCTCAGGTGGGGTTTGAACGCCATCTCGGTCTTTCCCTCCACCAGGATAGTGATCTTCAAATGCGTGCCCCGATGCGCCCCGTGCGCCAGAGTTCGTCAAGAGAATATTCCTTCAGCCATTCATTGAGATCGAGTTGGTCCGCCCAAGTCACACTGGTCATCCCATCTTCCGTTGAGTTCATCAACAGTACTTCTTTGGGCTCAAGGAATCGAATGAGTCGATCCGAGTGTGTGGCGACCACTAGCTGCGTACGTCTAGAAGCCTCTCGGAGGAGATCAGCCAGCAACCTCAACAGCTCTGGGTGAAGGCTGACTTCCGGCTCGTCCAGCAGAGTCAGAGCGGTCAAGCCTGGACTCTGAAGCAAGGTCGCTAGCCACAAGAATCGCAATGTACCTTCAGACAGTTGGTTCATGTAAAGCGGTTTATAAAACCCGCTTTCACGCCACGCAAGGGCGAGAGTACCCGCTGCCACCGGCGGAAAATCAAGGCGGTCAAACTGCGAAAAAGCTGTGCGAAGCGAGTCCTCGATTGCCTCGAATCGATGCCGCTCGGTTTCCCTGAGGTAGAACAAGCAAGACACCAGTTCTTCACCGTTCCTGCCAGGAAGCGTTGCGGGCTGCATGGGCTGAGGCAGCCTCACCGGAGAACGCGGATCGACATTTAATACATGGTAGAAGGTTGACGAAGCTAGCCGGTTCCGAAAATCCTCTGGATCACGAAACATTTTAGGCACTTGGGCCAAAGAGGTCTCAAGAGGATTATGCTCCCAGTTTGGCCGCACCAGCTTTTGCCGGTCAGGTTCGAAATACTTTATGTCGGGACCGTGCGAGTCAATATGCAGGAAGGGTGGTGGTTGGGGTTTGCGCTTCTGTGTGAGAGTTTCGTCTTCGATAACGTAGGCGACGCCTTGGGGCCGCAGGCGCAGCGAATACTCCAGCGGCTCGTAATGTGGAACCGACATACAGATTCCGAGATGCAGATTCTTTTGCACGGTCGTAGGTAAGCACGCTATTCAAGCCGGATAGATCGGTAATGGAGGTACTCAGCTTGCCCTGAGCAGAATTGGCCAAGAGGGACATCACTTCCAGGACCAACGTCTTCCCGATGCCATTCGCGCCGATCATCACACAGAGGGGACGCAACGGAAACTTGACGTCGTAAAGACGACGAAAGCCTTGAATCGTTAGATCGTTGAAGCGTGTAGAGGAAAACTCTGGTGAGGGACGCATGTTTTGTTTCCCCTTGCCCTGATATCTTCGTCTTCAGGACGGCTGCTCACTACGCTCTAATAGCATACCAACGCTGGATCTCTACACCGTCTAGTTGACTCTCACTTCTTCGCCGTAGGCGGCAGGTGTCCGCTGAGCCGCAGGTAGGTGGCTTGCTGCGAATAGTGGTCCGCCCAGGCCGCGGCCAGCCTCAGGATCGCCGCCGCCCGCGAAGCCTTCTGCTCTCGAAACAGCGTGAGCGTCTCCCCCAGATTGGAGTCGTCGAGTTTGGCGAGCGCCGTCGTGCAAAAATCGAACGAAGACTTCATCCGCTCCACCAGCTTGTCCTTGGGGTCAGTGTCGCTGACTTTAGGGAGCTCGGGCGCGGAGACGCCGCCAATCTTCGAACAGAAAAGATAGTTCGCCTCGATGATGTGAAGCGTGAGGTGGCCGAAGGTCATCTGGTCCGGCGTGGCTTTGAAGCCGTATTTATCGGCGGGCATCTCTTCGGCGGCCGCTACCATATTCTTGCTGCGTCCCGGCAGGGTTTCGCGGATAGCCGTGGCGACCGGGTTCTTTTCCTGGGCGAGCAGCGCAGGACACCACAAGCTCGCCAACACAAAAAACCACGTAAGTTTTCTCATGTGCCCTCCGGGAGGCAGTGTTATAGACCGGCGACGGCAGGATTGCAACCCGGCCACGCCGACAGCGACCGAATCCGCCAAGAAAGGTGGCCTGGGAGCGTCAGCATCGTGACTTCTATCACCGTAAAACGTGATGGGCATCACAGCGCGTCTTGCACCTGTGGTTCCACACTGGCAATCGAGCACAGGTGGTCAGGCCGGCTCTTTGTGAGCTGGCTTGAAGCCTTGACGGTGGCTTCTTGTGTCGGTTCTTTGAGACCCCACACTCTGAGGGATTAGACAGGGAGCCACCGATAGATCACACCGCCGCGCATAGCCGGTGGAGTGGGAGTGGCCTCTCGATGGAGGAAGTAGCCATGACGCCAACTAGTAAGCCCTCCTCGGTCATCTCCAATTCCGCAGCTCCTTACGGATTGAAGGTGGTAGAAAACTGCGTCGATTGCGGCGCCCGCCAGAAAACGCTGTTCTGCCGCATGTCAGCGGAAACCATGCGGGAGCTGAACATGATCCGGCAGACCGCGCTCTACCCCGCGGGTGCGGTGCTGTTTGTGGAAGGCGAGACGCCCCGCGGTCTGTTCGTGCTGTGCAGCGGCGAAGCCAAGCTCACCGCCGGTTCCACGCAGGGGGAAAGCATTATCCTCCGCCTGGCGGAGTCGGGAGAGCTGATTGGCCTGAGCAGCCTGATCGCCAGTTCCCCATACGCCGCTACCGCCGAGACCACCACGCCGGCCCAGGTGGCCTTTGTCCCGGCACGCAAGTTCCAGCGTTTCCTTCGCAGCCATCCGAACGTCGCCCTGCGCGTGGCCGAGCACTTGAGCATGGAGCTGCACAAGTCTTGGGAGCAGGCCCGATTGCTGGCGCTGGCGCCCAGCACCCGCTCCAAGCTGGCGCAACTGCTGCTGGAGTGGGCCAGCGAGCACGGCACGACCGACGAGGAAGGCACCTGCGTGCCCTTCCACATGACCCACGAGGAGATCGGGCGCATCATCGGCGCCTCGCGCGAGACCGTCAGCCGGCTGCTTTCGGACTTCAAGCGGCGCCGCTTGATCCGCGTCAAGGGCGCATCCTTGTACATGGTCCCCGAGGAGCTGCGGGCCGCCTCTCTCTGAGGCTGGACAGCCGTTCTCGCTTCGTAATCGACCCTCCAAACACGATAAGATAACGTGTTCCATCCGGTTCTGCCCATGCCACCACCGACCTCTGCCAAGATGTGGACCAGCCGCGAAGCTTACCTGCTGGCGATGGTGTGTATTTTCGTCGGATTGATAGCCGGCTGGCTGCTCCGGGGATCGTCTTCGCCGGTGGCTGACGCGCCGGCCGCGGCGCCTGCCCCAACGTCGCCGGGCGAATCGATGCAGTCGGCAGCGTCACTCAACCTGGAAGCGCAACCCCTGCTGGACGCGCTCAAGGCCAATCCCAAGGATGCGCCCACCCTGGTGAAACTGGGCAATGTCTATTTCGACCACAAGTTCTGGCCGGAGGCGATCCGCTACTACCAGCAGGCGCTGGACATCCAGCCGGACGACCCCGATGTGCGCACCGACATGGGCACCGCTTACTTCTACTCCGGCTTTCCCGACAAGGCCATCGAGCAGTTCAACCAGGTGCTGAAGAAATCTCCGAACTATCCCAATACCCTGTTCAACCTGGGAATCGTGCGGCGGGACGCTTACAAAGACAACGCCGGCGCCCTGGCCGCGTGGGAGAAGCTGCTCAAGAGCAATCCCAACCTGCCGCCGGACCAGGTGCAGAAAGTGCAGAACGCAATCGCCGAGGCCAAGGCGGGCAAGAGCTAAGGCGGTGTCACATCCATTTCGTTGTCATGCTGAGCGAGCGCGGGCCGGCATTTCGATTTCGCTTAGGGCAAGCTTTGCTCGCGCGAGTCGAAGCACCCCTACTCTCACGCTGGAACTTGAACCTCAATTGAGCGTAGAGTGTTGCTCCAACCGGAGACCAGAAATGACTAACGTACCTCACAGGAGAACCGCGTTCATCCTCGAGGCCCTGATGCTGATTCTGTTGCCACACGCGGTTTGGGGTCAAAGCCCGGCGCCCGGTGGCAAAGTCCCTCCTGAACTGAGGCCGCCCAAGGGAGCGAAGTTAATCCTCCGCGCTCATGCCAAGGGCGATCAGATCTACACCTGCAAACAGCAGGGCGAAGGGTACTCGTGGGCCTTCCAAGCCCCTGAAGCGCAGTTGTTCGACGAGAAGGGGCAAGTGCTGGGCCATCATTTTGCGGGCCCTACGTGGGAGGCGAGCGACAAGAGTGCCGTGACCGGCAAGGTGGTTGCGCATGTCGATTCTCCCGATAAGGACGCCATCCCGTGGTTGCTGCTCGCGGCGGTTGATCACTCCGGGAATGGGCTCATGAGCAAGGTCAGCAACATCCAACGGCTGAACACCAAGGGCGGAAAAGCACCCAGTACCGGCTGCGATGGGTCTCACGTGGGAGAGGAAACTCGCGTTTCTTACACCGCAGACTATCTCTTCTACGAGAATACAGCCGCACACTGAACTGACCGCTTGCAGCACGGTGCCCCGCATCTGCCTGGTTTTGGCAGATGTGGGTCTTTCGATTTCACCCCGCGTGACTCTGCAACAGTCTCGGAGTTCTCCCGTTCCGCCGGCCAGCGGTCCATCGCGACTCGATTTCCACCTCCCCGATCTCGGCCGTAGCGTGGTGCCGAAAAACACCCACATCTGCCAAAGGCGGGCAGATGTGGGGCACCGTCGAGCGGGAGATCCAGGCGTGGGCCACCAGCCGGGGTTTTTTGGCTGTCCAAGACGTGTCCTGCCGAGCTATGCTGGCCGCAAGACATGGGACTCGACGCAATTCCGCAGCAGATACGCGACCGCTATCACATCGAGGAGCGCAGGCACGCTTGTGCGGTCTTATCCGTGGACTGCGCGGACGAATTGAAAGACATTATTGATTGCCTTAAGCACTTTCGATTGCTGCGCAGCGAAATCGTAGTGGGCGGCGGCGGCAAAACCAAAATCGCGCAGCGGTTTGACCAATTCCTTGCAAAGCGCGGCTGGAAAGAGAAAAGCATCAAGGTTGGGCGGCGCATCGACGGGAAGGAAGTCGAAACAGAAACGCACAGGGTAGATTTCTGCAAGGGGCCGGTGGCGGTAGAAGTGGAATGGAATAACAGGGACCCGTTCTATACGCGGGACCTAAACGCCTTCCGGCTGTTGCACGAGCTTGGTGCCATATCGGTCGGCGTCATCATTGCCCGCGGGGACGAACTGCGAGAGATCTTCGATGGGTTGCGCGCAGGAAATTGCCCGTTGCTTCTGGTTGGGATTATGTAATCGGGAGGTTCGCCGAGGTGTTGGAGGACACTGTTCCCCCAGGGCACGTCGCAGAGGTTATCAACCTCGATGACATAGGTGCCGGTAGCAGGTGTCCTTTTGAAGTGGCCCGCCCGTATTGTGAGAACCACGACCTCCGATGAAACTGGAATGCAGGACTGAGCTTGCGTCCGGCTACAAAGCTGCCTCCCAGATCGCTCGCGTGATCAGCGAGGATTGGTGTGCCCGTGAGCTGTACTGTCCGGCGTGCGAATCCGATCAGCTCTCACGATCAAGAAGCAACACCCCTGCCGTGGACTTCACCTGTCCCGAATGTGACCAAGCCTTCCAGCTAAAAAGCCTGAGGACCTGGCTCCCGAGCAAGATCGTTGACGCGGGCTATGACGCGATGCTCCGTTGTATTAGGGCGGATAGGGCGCCAAACCTGCTGATCCTTCAGTACACGAGTGATTGGCTTGTGCGGAATCTTCTCCTGGTTCCGAGGGTTTTCTTCTCCGAGAGCGTGATTGAGAAGCGCAATCCCTTGAACATCAAGGCTCGGCGCGCTGGGTGGGTAGGCTGCAACATCCTTCTACGCCAGATTCCCGACGACGGCAAGATTGCGGTGGTCGACGAAGGCTTCGCGGTTCCGGCGGCCCAAGTCCGCGGGGAATTCTCCCGCGTCCGAAGATTGGCCGAAATTCCCCCTTCATTACGGGGCTGGACCGTGGATGTTCTCAACGCGATCCGTCGGTTGGGTAAGTCCCGATTCTCGCTCCAAGAGGTTTACAACCGCGAACCTGAGCTAAGGGCTCTCCATCCGCGCAACCAGAATGTTCGCCCTAAGATACGCCAGCAACTCCAGGTACTTCGGGACCTGGGGCTGATCGAATTCGTTCGTCCGGGCAACTACGCCGTTCGGGACTAGTTGCCCCGAACTGCTCAGGTGCCATGAGACGTTATTCTCGGAGCTGTTATTCCACGTGCAGCACAGGGCCGCCGGGCGACTAGGGGGTGGCGCAGCCAAGCTCACAAGAAACCGTTGGGTGCTCCCAGACGAGCGTCTTTTGCTCGTCTGGGGGGTATCGGTCTCCCCGAGCGCCCCGCGCCGAGCCTCGGGATTGACGATTGGAGCCCGCCAGATAAACCAAGCTTCGCGTGACGCCGGGCTACGACGTTGACGTGAAACAGCACCGCTGCCCGTCGCCGATCTTTCTTGACAGCTCGTGATTTGTATGCTATCTTATTGAAAAGCTGAATAGCTTTATGAAATAGATCGAATCCCGTGTGGGACCCGGTGCAGGTCGCTTCCAAAGCTGTGTTGCCTGGAAAGTTAACTCAGGCGAATTGGCGCCCGTTGGCGGTGAGCCCGGGCAAAGCCGAAAAATGCCGAAAATCGCAGCTAAGTCCTTTGAGGGACGGTTTTTGCGCGTAAGTCCTTTATTTCGACGGTTCGCGACGGTTAACCGTTGGCTAAGTCGCTGATTCTGCACAGGAGCACGGATGGTGGGGGGAGGGGGGATGCACCGCGAGGTCGGAGGGGCGGCTTTGGTTGGGGTAATGCAAGAATAACCACGCGATAATCGCCGGCGGCAGGGGTCCCCTTCGACTTCGCTCAGGGCAGGCTTTCGACTCGCGCGCCAAAGCTTGACCTGAGCGAAGCCAAAGGGTCGGGCGCGCTCGCTCAGGATGACAGGGTAGAAGGGTACACCAACCCTGAAGGCGTGCTAGGGCTCCGGCTGGGACGCCGGCTGCTCTTCTTCTTCCGGACGCATTAGGCCGAACTTCTTCATCTTGTAGCGCAGAGCGTCGCGGCTGATGTCGAGCAGCTTGGCGGCGTGGGTCTGGTTGCCGTTGGCCTGGCGCAAGGCCATCTCCACCAGCGCGCGCTCCACTTCCTCGAGCGATGTGCCGCCGTCGGGGATCGAGAGCCGCGGCAGGCTGCGGCCGTTGGACAAAGCGGTACTCGGACCGGCGCTGGGCGACATGTGCTCGAAGGCGGTCTCGTGCGCGTGCTGCTGGGCCACGGAGAACGGCATGTAATCGGGACGCAAGACCGGCTCCTCCTCCAGGATCATGGCGCGCTCGATGGCATTCTTCAGCTCGCGCACGTTCCCCGGCCAGTCGTGGTGGAGCAGCAGCCGGCGGGTGTCGTCACCGATCCCGCGAATCGCTTTGCGGAACTTGCGGTTGTAGTGCTCGATGAAGAATTCCACCAGCGGGAGAATGTCTTCCTTGCGCTCGCGCAACGGCGGGATATAAATGCTGATGATGGCCAGGCGGTAAAACAGGTCCTGGCGGAAAGTGCCTTCCTGCACGGCGCGCTCGAGATCGCGGTTGGAGGCGGCGATCACGCGCACGTCGGCCTGCATGTCCTTGACGCCACCGACACGGCGGATCACCTGGTCTTCGAGCACGCGCAACAGCTTGGCTTGCAGGAATGGTGACAGCTCGCCGATCTCGTCGAGAAATAAAGTGCCGCGATCGGCGATCTCGAACAGGCCCTTCTTCATCGCCTTGGCGTCGGTGAAGGCGCCCTTTTCGTGGCCGAACAGCTCGGCTTCCATCAGGTTCTCGGGGATGGCCGAGCAGTTGATGGCGACGAAGGCCTTGTCCTGGCGCGTGCTTTGGTAGTGGATGGCTTTGGCGATCAGGTCCTTGCCGGTGCCGCTTTCGCCCTGGATCAGGATGGTGGAAGCCTCGCTGGCCGCCACCTTGCGCACGAAGCCCATCAGCTCGGACATTTTTTTCGAGGTCGCGACCACGTCGCGATAGCCGACGCGGCGCTGCATCTCGTCGCGCAGCGACTGCACTTCGCTGCGCAGCCGCGTGGCCTCCAGCGCGTTCTGCGTGGTCACGTGGAGTTCGTCGAAGTCGATGGGCTTGCCGATGAAGTCGAAGGCGCCGAGCTTGATGGCGGCCTTGACGTCGTCCAGTTGCGGGTCGGCGGTGATCATGATCACCGCGCGGGCGTTGCCACCGTCCTTCAGCCGCTGCAGGACCTCCAGGCCGCCGAGGTCGGGAAGGCGGACGTCGAGCAGAATGAGGTCGGGATTCGCGCTTTGCGCCATGCGCAATCCGGACGCGCCGTTCTCCGCTTCCAGAACGGAGAAGCCCCACTCCTCGCATTTCTGGCGCAGCGACCAGCGCACCAGCTTCTCATCGTCGATGATGAGGACGGTCTCGTCTGCCATATGCCCTACTCTAAATCAGGACGCCTTCTGCGGGGCTTCGGGGTGCTGGAACGGCAGCCACACCATGAATTGGCTTCCCTGTCCCGGAGTGCTCGCCACCTGCACCCGCCCGCCGTGGGCTTCCACGATCCGCGAAACCAGCGACAACCCCAGCCCTGTGCCTCGCTTCTTGGTGGTATAGAAAGGACGGAAGATGTTGGCTAGGTGCTCGGGAGGGATGCCGCGGCCAGTATCGGAAATCGCCACCGTGGCAAAGCCATCCTCGGAGCCGACGCGCACGCGGATGTTGCCGGCATCATCGATGGCCTGGATAGCGTTCAGCAGCAGGTTCAGCAGCACCTGCTGGATCTGCCCGGCGTCGTGCTCGACCGGCGGCAGCTCGTGCGCCCGCGACAGTTTGATCTCGATCGGCCGCGAGATGGTCTGCTGCCGCGCCAGCGATACCGCGTGCTCCGTGGTGGAGTTCAGGTCGCCGGGGCGGAAAGCCGGCGGCCGGGGCCGCGCCGTCTCCAGCAGGTCGGAAAGGATGCGCTTGATCTGCAGGATCTCCTGCTGCACTTCGCCCAGGACCTCGCGCGCCGGGCTGGACTCGGGCAGGTCGCGGCCGATGATATCCATCACCCCAGCAATCCCGGCCAGCGGATTGCGGATCTCGTGCGCCAGACCGGTAGCCAGCTCGCCGAGAGTCGCCAGGTGCTCAGCGCGCGACATTTGCGTGCGATAGAGGCGCTGGATTTCTTCCCGGCTTTCCCGAAGTTGGCGGACCATGTCGTTGAAATCGCGTCCCAGGTCGCCGATCTCGTCGTTGCGGTCGGCGAAGCTTACCGAGACGTTGAGGTCGCCATGGCGCACGCGCGCGATCTTGTCGTGCAACTCATGCAGCGGGTGCTGCAGCAGCAAGGACATCATCCCGATGACCGCGGCAACAATGACTACCGCCCCGGCCACGGCGACCACGCGCACCTGGTATCGGGCCTGTTCTTCCAACGACAGCGTCACCAGCACGAACACCAGCAGCCCGTTCACCAGCACCACCAGGACGGGCAGAACGGCCTTCAGTCGCCAGTTGACGCGCCACGGCATGGGAAGATCCCCGTTGATTATCCCATTATGGGCGCGGCGCGGGGGCCTCGGTGTGACCGCAGTCACAGGAGGTAGTGACTGCAAGCACAGTTGGCGAAGCGGAATCAAACAAGAGGGGCCGGAAGCTCATCCAGCCCCTCTTCATGCTAGGCGTAGGCGTGCAGCCCTGGCAGGAGGTAGGTGACTCCGAAGAAAGTAAACATCACCACGGCGAATCCCAGCACCGCAAAGTAGGCGGCGCGGCGACCGCGCCAGCCGCGCGCGATGCGCATGTGCAGGTACAGTGCATAGACCAGCCATGTCACCAGCGCGGCGGTCTCCTTGGGATCCCAGCTCCAGTACGATCCCCAGGTCTGATTCGCCCAGTAGGCGCCGGCAGCGATCATCAGGGTCAGCAGCGGGAAAGCCACGCCGATGGTCTTGTAAGTAAGACGGTCGAGGACATCGGCCGCGGGGAGCATCTGCTGCAATCCCTCACGGCGCCAGCTCAGCATCAGGTAGAGCGCCGAAGCCAGCAGCCCGCTCAGTAAACCGGCCAGCAGGAAGGGACTGGTCACCAGGGCGGTCGGGAAGACGCCCTCGGCCATGGGTGAGGCGTATTGCCCGCCCCGGACCCGCATGACGAATGCCGCGGCGGCCAGCACTTGCAAGATCATGGCTATAACGAAGGCGCGGTTGGCCCAGGCGTAGCCGCGGTCGTCGTGCTTCCAGTTCGCCCATGCGCACAAAGCAAGCGGGACCAGCAGGGCGGCGAGCACGATGGCGAACAACCATCCCAAATCGGGGATGACCACCATCAGCGGCATGCCGCGCTGGATCATGAGATCGCGGCCGGTCTCCGGGTTCTGCGCCACCACCGCCAGGCCGCCGCCCGCGAATCGGCTCAGCGCTCCGGCGTAGACCAGCGCAACCAGTGCGCTGGTATTGGCCAGGAAGCTCTCGGTGCGCATCTTGTCCTGGATGAGAAACATCATGGCAAGAGCAAAGCTGACGGCACACGCAGCGTAGGAGAGCATCGCCAGGGTTACATGGATGTGCAGCCAGGTGGATTGCAGAGCGGGCACCAGCGGGTGTACGTCTGAAGGCAGCAACTGCATCAACACCACGCCCACCACCGCCACCGGCATGGTGATGGTGCCGATCACTTTCACGCCGTACTTGCGCTGCACGAACAGCGTCAGCGCGGCCACCGCCCAGATGAACGCCAGCAGCATTTCGTAGACGCTGGAAAAAGGCGCATGGCCGGCGGTATACCAGCGGTGCGCGCCCGCCAGCGTGTTGCTCACGAACCCCGCCCAGGTCGCCAGCCAAGCGAAGCGCACGAAGCGCTCCGTCCCGGTCATGGCAAAGCCGAAATAGAGCACGGTCGAAGCCGCGTAAAAAGTCAGCGCCGCGAACAGCAGATTGGCCTCGTTAAACAGGACGCCTGTCTTGACCGTCCCTAACAGCCCCATCAGCAGCATGAAGACGGTGCCCAACGCGACCAAGCCCAGCAGCAGATTGCCGCCGGGAGTCGCGGGAGCCGCGGAGCGTTGTTCCATCACTCGTACACGTGCCATTGCTTCCTCCGATGCTTACTTGACCACCATCATCTCAGCGCGCGCGAGTTGTGCGCCTGAGGCTTGTGATTTGAGATCCTGCTCGACCGCATCCGCCAGATCGCGGAATCGCCGCTCGAAATCCTCACGGTTCTTGCTGGCCGAGGCCCCCAGCCAGAGCGTCAGCCGTCCCTGGCCATCGTCCACCGGCAGCGCCCACAAGCGCAGGTGAACGAAATAAAACACCAGCGCCAGAGCTGCTCCCATCAGAATGACCCCTGCCCACACCGCCCACTGCCCCGGTTCGTGCGAGACCTCGAGACCGGTGAAGTAGCCCATTTTCACGTCGGCGACGCGGAAATCGAATCCAGTGTTGTTGCCGTGAGTGAATTCCGGAAACTTGGGGAAAAGCCAGATCTTGTTCTCTCCCGCCCGCTTCGACTGCACGCTGATCTGCACCGCAGGATTGTTGGGCTGGTCGGAGCGGCTCTCGATATGGTTCTCAACCACTGCGAAATCGGGGATGAACTGGGCGATGCGTACGGTGGCGTCCTGATCGAGCGCAACCGCCTGGTCGAGTTTCAGCCAGAACTCCTGTTTCGGACTGCCGTCCTTAGGAGTGGCCAGCAGCTTCACGCTGCCGACCTCGCCGGTCGCGCCGTAGCTGGCCTGGTAGAAACGCAGGCCGTGATAGGTAAGGGGATCGTTGACCACAATCTCTTTGCTGCGGATTTCGCGCCCGTTCTCCAGCACGGTCAGGCGCGACCACCAGCGCTTGGGTGTGCCATCGGCATAATTCTCCTGGCCCGCCCCATCACAACGGATGGCGAAGGGCAGCGCCTTGTGGGTGCCGTCACGCAATTCGAGCTGGTTGGTGCTCTCGTTCTGCCCCAGCGAAATAAACCCCTTGTACCCCCAAACGGCGTCGATGATGCCGCCGGCAAGGATCAGCAGCAGGCTGGCGTGTACCACGAAGGGCGCCATGCGCGCGATGCGGAAGCGTTCCGCGTAAAGCGAAACCGTGCCCCGGTCGTCGCTGACGTATTGTGGCTTCCAGCCGGCGCGGCGGAACGCGAGTTCCACCTTCTCCATATCCACCCGCGGGCCTTGCAACGGGATCGCCTGCTTCATGGCCAGCGAAGTGAAGAAATGAGGCTCCGCTCGGCGCGCCGGATGCGAGAAATAACGCCAGGCGGCGGGAAACCGCTCGATCGAAGCGACCACGATGTTGGCGCTCAGCAGCGACAGCAGCAGCACGAACCACCAACTGTGAAACACATCGGTGAGCTGCAGTGTATCGAGCAGGCGTAAGGTCTCAGGCGAATAAGCCTGGTGCAACTGGTCGGGTTCGGTGATGGGCCGCTGCAGAATCAGCGTCCCTGCCAGTACGGCGAGGCCGGAAAGAATAAGTAAGATGATGCCGGTACGAACGGAACCCAGCACCTGCCAGAGCTGACGCCCGGCGGAACGAGCCTGTGCAGCCATAGAACCTCCCGTAGGGGGTAGTGCAGTTGAATATCCAGACCCCCCGGGGTGACAGTCTTGAGATTACAGAGGGTTAGCGGGGGGAATAAGTGACGACCGTCACTCTAGGGTGTGTCATATCGCACAGCTCTGGGCATTAGCCCCCGGCCGCGATCCCGTGCCTGCGGAGCGGTGGATTCCAGAAAATGCTCATCTGGTCCTTCGAGAATCCCGCGCCCTAGCCGGCCTATGACGTTCGTAACTTGGGGCCGCAGTTCGACGGGAATACATTGTTGGCAAGAGGGGCGCAGATGGGACAGCGTACACAACCACGGGCCCAACGCGTGCTAACCGTGCGCGTGCTGGGCATGGACGCCAACGGCCGTCCGATTCTTCAAACGGCCTGGACGGTGAACATCAGCCGCAGCGGTCTGGTGATCGAAGGGCTTCGTTCCAGTGTAAACATCGGTGAGGTGGTGTCCTTGCAGTTCAAGGACCGGAAAGTCCGTTACCGGGTGGTTTGGACGGGAGAAACCGGGAGCGAGCAGGCCGGCCAACTCGGGCTGGAGCAAATCAACCCTCAGGATGATCTGTGGCAACTGGATTTGCCGCCGGAGACGGAGAGCGACCCGCAGGAGCGTGGCGCGGAACGCAGGCAGCAGCGCCGCTTCGAAGCTTCCTTGCCGGTGGAGGTGAGGCCCGCGCAGGGTTCGCCGATCCGGGCCGAAATATCCGACATCAGCCTTAGCGGATGCTACGTCAACACCCTGTTCCCGGCCGCGGTCGACTCGTTCGTGCACATTGTGTTCTGGGTCGGAGATCAGAAGCTATCCGTAAAAGGCCAGGTGCGGAGCTGCGTTCTTGGTGTCGGTTGCGGCATCGAATTCATTGATGTGTCGGCGGAAGCAAAAAGACTGCTGGCCGAGTACTTCGAAAGCGGCTGCCGGCCGGCATCTGATCGGCGAGAAGTTCCCAATGGCATGGCCACAGAAGCCGAGATCACTGTAGCTCCAAATCCTCCGCGCACCCCTCGCTAGACCGGTCTCGCAATTGTTATAGCCCGGGAACCCTTGGTTGGCGCCAGGGATGGTTAATGATCCGTGTTTTGCTCCTGGCTCACATCACGGTATCTTGCTCATCCGTCTCCGTTCCCCAAGCCGCCGCAACTTGATCGAGCGTATCGGGGAGTTGTTTCAGCAGGAA
Organism: uncultured Acidobacteriota bacterium; assembly: GCA_963808725.1. Classification (GTDB taxonomy): domain Bacteria; phylum Acidobacteriota; class Terriglobia; order Terriglobales; family Acidobacteriaceae; genus JAHFUA01. The sequence goes on from CAWEGO010000002.1 coordinate 1,166,780, forward strand.
AAAGTGAGCGATTGGGTTGGGTGCTTTGTGGTTGCTACGGAACGAAAGATTCGAGTGCGAAAACCGGAGTCAAACAGAATTAAATGACTCGCCCAGGAAGCTTCTTGGCTACAACTCTCTGCCGTTCCGCGAATACCGCCTCACCAGCTCCGCGGGGATGAGATTCCGTTTTGCGATGCTCGCGAACAGCCGGCCGCTTTCGCGCATGGTGCGCTGCTGGGTCGCGGGATCGAGTTCCACCAGCCCGAAGCGCAGCCGCCAGCCGTCATTCCATTCGAAATTGTCGGTCAGTGTCCAGTGGAAGTAGCCGCGGATGTCGATGCCGTCAGTCAACGCTGCGTGCAGCTCGTTGAGCGCGTTCACCAGCAGCCACGGACGGATGCGGTCCTGCGCATCGGGTACGCCGTTTTCCAGGATGTAGATCGGCTTCCCCAGGCGCGCGGCATACTCGGCCGCAACCTTCAGCGCTCCGGGATAAGCCTCGGCCAGCGGCCCCTCCGTGCCCGAATCGCCCTGCGGGACGCCTTCCGGGACGAGGATGTTGCCGAAGAGCTGCGAGGGCTTGCGCGGGTCGAAGCACACGTACAGGCGTCCGTACACGTTGAGGCCAAAAAAATCGCACGTCCCGCGCACCTCGCTCAGATCGCCGGCAACCATGCCGAAGCCCAGCGGCAATCTGCCCTCCGCGATCACGCGTACGAAACTGTCGTTGAACAAGGAATGGTGAAGCGCGGCGATCCAGCGGTCGAACGGCAAGCCCGGACGTAGAGGCTCGAACATCACGTAGTTGTGCGCCCAGCCCACGTTGCCGTGCGGCTGCAGATCGTGGATGGCCCGATATGCCCGGCCGTGTGCGCGGAGAATTCCCGCCAGCACCTTGAACGTGGTGAACAGCTCTCCGCGGCGGCCCGGCGGGAACAGCCCGACGGCGTATCCCATGGCGCAGTACACGTTGGGCTCGTTGAACGTAACCCAGTCCTGGCAGAGGTCGCCGAGAGTGCTCACCACCCGGCGCGTAAATCGTTCAAACAGCGCGGGGGCCTCAGCGGCGAGGAATCCTCCGAGGCCTTCAAACCAGAGCGGATGGGTGAAGTGGTGCAGGCTGACCACCGGACGGATGCCGCGCCGGTGCAGTCCGCCCAGAATCTCGCGGTAACGCTCCAGCGCCGGCTGGTCCCAAACCCCCGGCTGGGGCTCGATGCGGCTCCACTCCACCGATATCCGCAAGGCATTGACGCCCATTTCCTGCGCCAGGTCGAAGTCGCGTTCCGTGTCGGTCCACCAGTCACAGGCGCGCCCGCAGCGGTCGCCGGACTTGATCCTGCCGGACGCTTCCCATGCCGACCACTGATTGTTGAGGTTGCCGCCCTCCACCTGGTGGGCCGAGGTCGAAATGCCCCAGAGGAAACCGTTGGGAAAAATGAGGTCGCGACCGCCATCTGCATTGGGCATGGTCACTTGGGAGTTTACCGTGTACCCGGCAATTCGCTTGGCCAGGTGTACCGCGGGAAGCAGCCGCGCGGCGGTATTTTCACCCCACGTTCACATCTCCGTAACACGCCTGCAACAATCCCCGCCTATCGTGGGCTGTAAGTCAGGCGGTCGCAGTCCAAGCCACCGCTCCCTGCGATGAAGCCGAATGTGTTGCTGGTCGAGGACGAATCCGACATTGCGCTTCTCATCCGTCACCATTTGGAAGCCGCGGGTTTCGCCGTATCCACCTTTCCCAGCGCTGCGGGGGTGGCGCAGGCGGCCGAACAGGTGCGCCCCAGTCTTTTTCTGATCGACATTATGCTGCCGGGCAGCAGCGGGCTGGACCTTTGCCGCCACCTGCGCAAGACGCCGGGACTCTCCAAGATCCCGATCATCTTTGTGACCGCCCGCACGGGAGAGCCGGACCGGGTCGCCGGCCTCGAACTCGGCGCCGACGATTACATTACCAAGCCCTTCAGCCCGCGGGAAATGGTGGCCCGGATCAAAGCTGTCCTGCGGCGCTACGACCGTCCGGCGCCGCCGACGCGAATCGCAGTCGGTCCTATCGAACTGGATACCAACGCCATGAGCCTGACGGTCTCGGGGGCGCTGGTGCCGACTACTTTGACCGAGTTCCGGCTGCTGGAGCACCTGATGCGGCACGCCGGCCAGGTCTTTACCCGCGACCAGCTTCTGGACGCCGTCTGGCAGGAATCGCGGTATGTGACCGACCGCTCGGTGGATGTTTACGTCCGCCGCCTGCGCGGCAAGATCGAGGAAGACCCGGAAAATCCCCGCTTCCTGCGCACGGTCCGCGGCGCAGGGTATCGCTTCGACGCGGTTCAGTGATCGCCGGAGAACGGCAACCACTCAGCTCTCCAGCATCTTCTTCCTGGTATGACGGATGCTGCGGTGCTCGATCAGATAAACTAGCTCTTCTGCCAGGTTGGTGGCATGATCTCCCGCCCGCTCGATCGATTGCACCATCATGAGCGTCTCCACCACGCCTTCCACCTGGTTGCGAGACTTTCCCAGCAGGTTGCGATGAAAAGCTTCGGTGCGCATGCGATCCAGGTTGGCATCGAGCCGGAGCACCGATTGCGCCAGTTCCGCGTCGCGGCCGACAAATCCACCGTGCACCTGCTCGAGCATGGTGACCAGCGTGGAGACCATGTCCTGCATGGTCTTGCGGTCGGCGGCCGAGGGGCGGCTGGAGGGCAGGCTCAAGCGTTGCCCCACCCACTCCAGCAGGTCGCTGATGCGTTCCAGGTTGCCGATGAAGGAGCTGCAAACCAGCAGCTCGCGGGCCTTGTCTTCGCTGACCCGGGTGATAGCTCGCGGCAGCTTCTGGTGAGCCGCCCGCTCCAGCTCGTCGAGTTCGCGCTCGCATTGGCGGAGCGCGAGCGTCGCCAGGCGCGAGGAACCGCCCAGCAGTTCCTGCAGGTTGGTGGCGGCGTCTTTGGCCACCAGGCAGGCATGCGCGGCCATCTCCACCAGCTCGTCGCCGGAGCCGTTACGTCGCTTCACACTTTGGCTGATGGGGAACTCCTTCCCGCCGCTTGAGGGCTGCCCGCCGTCTGAATCTTCCCGGACTTGACGGCCGCAACGAACTTCTCATGGTCGCGGGCCGTCTGATCGGCATAGGCCACGGCGAACGCCGCGATGGCCGTATCGAACTTGGGGCTCGCTCCCAGGTACCCGGCCAGGGCGCACGGGTCGCCGGAGCGAGCGTGGCCTTTGGCCAGCACTTCACCGCAGACGAGAGCGTATTGGATCAAACCATCGCCCGCCAGGTCCTCGGTCTCGATGCTTGCCTTGTGGTCAGAGAGTTGCCGTACCAGGTAGTCGCGGCCCTGCATCGAAGTCCAGCCTAGCAGAAAGTCCGATTGCGCTTGCATCGCACGCTGGCCTTCCACCACGCGGCGTCCTTCATGCTCCCCCACCCCATCACGCGAAAACCGCGCGTGCCGGGGACCCCGCGCCGGCCGGAGATCGGGAAGGTAGCGGGCATAGCAGGAGGGCGGCTCTTCCTTCACTTGCAGGAACAGCGCATCCAGCTTGCCGTTGCCCTGCATGAACACCACATAGTCGCGCAGGCCCACGCTGCCGGTTCCTACCACCTTGAACGCCACATCGAGGGGATGGTACTGGTCGAAGAAGTGTTGCCGCTCGGGCGCCAGCGTTTGCCGGTAGGACTTCAGAGCCGCCAGCACCCGGGAGGCGGTCGCCTTATCAACCCGCGTCAGCAGCGGCGGCTCTGACTTGAAGCGTCGCGAGCCTCCCACAGCGACCGTCAGCCGTTCCAGGTTGTGCCGCGGCGTCGAGCGCTCGGCTTTGCGCAGAACACTGCGCAGCGGCGCGAAATGAAGATGGCGGTGCACACGGTAGCGGGCGAGGTCGAGGACCGTCATGCGCGAGAACCCGAACATCGCCTCCCGGTAGGCGCGCACGAAAACACGCACTGCGTCTTTACACTGCTTGTCGGTGTCGTGCGCCTCACGGCCGGCGAGCACCAGGCTGGTGGCGAGCCGCTTCACGTCCCATTCGAAGGGGCCGCGCACGGTTTCGTCGAAATCATTGATATCGAAGATGAGGCGGCCATCCGGCGCGCTGAACGATCCCAGGTTCCGCACGTGCGCATCGCCGCAGATCTGGACGGTGAGCCCGCATCGCGGCTGCGACGCCAGGTCGGCGGCCATCACCGGGGCCGCGCCGCGGAAGAAGCTGAACGGCGACGCGGCCATCCGCTGGTATTTAATGCGGAGCAGTTGCGGGATGCGGCCGCGATTGGCAGCGGCGATCAAAGCCAAAGGATCCGGGCGGTCGGACGGGGACTTGCACCGCGCTTGCTCGACCCGGCTGCACGCCTTGCGCAGGCGCCGGCCGTGGTCGCGGCGCTCCCCGGGTTCAAGCCGTTTTACGTTGTCTGCCATCATGTTCGGCTGAATATTTCGAGGAGCGTGGCGGAGGCTGCTTGGGCGGTTCCCGCCGAGACCGTTCCCAGCTTCCGCACCAGACGCTGCCGGTCGACGGCGCGGAGTTGGTCTAGAACCACCTGTCCGCGTTTTCCCTGGAAGCGTACCTGTACCCTCGTAGGGTAGGGCCGCGTGACCGTGGTCATGGGAGCGACTATGATGGTCCGCAAGTGCTGATTCATCTCATCGGGGGAGACCACCAGGCACGGGCGAGTCTTGTGCATCTCCGCCCCCTGGGTCGGATCCAGGCTGACCAGCCATATCTCATCCCGCCGCGGCGTCCGGCTTACCACCGCCATTCCTTGCGATCGAACTCATTGGGTCCCGCGGTCTCCAGCAGGAGTTCGTCGTGTGCGGCCAGGCCCGCGGCGCGGAACGCTTCTTCCCAGCCCTGGCGCGGCTGGCGTTCCCGCGAAATGACCACACGATCGTTTTCGACCCGCAGCTCAACCCTGTCCCCCAACCCGCACTGCGCGATCAGGGGCTTGGGAATGCGGATGCCGCGGGAATTGCCGATGCGAACCAGTTCGGTTCTCATGCCTCGCTCCGTAATTACATTGTAATCACCGAGTGTTCGTGCCGCAAGCCTTCGTGCTACATTTCAGTATTCATGACCCGGCACATCTTCGCGTTCATTCTCCTGGCCGGCGCCGCCGCCGGCCAAAATCAGGCGCAAGCTTCCCGCGCCGCCAACGCGCACACCTTCGACGCGGCCGCGGCGCAGCGCTTCGCCAGCCTGGCGCTGGCCTGCGTGCACAAGGAGTATCCCAACAAGATCTCGCACTCCATGCTGAGCGACGCCGACGTGGCGCCGCCGCGCAAGCTCACGCCCGCCTTCTATGGCTGCTACGACTGGCACTCCTCCGTCCACGGACACTGGCTGCTGGTCCGCCTGCTGCGCACCTATCCCGACGCACCGTTTGCGGCCGCGGCCCGTAGCGCCCTTGAGCAAAGCTTGACTTCCGCCAACCTCGCGCAAGAAGCTGCCTACCTGAACGCCGAAGGCCGCGCCAGCTTCGAGCGGCCCTACGGACTGGCGTGGCTGCTCCAGCTCGGGCAAGAACTGCGGGAGTGGGAGAAGTCGAGCCTCGCTAACGACGATTCTTCGCCTGATCCGCTGCCGGAGCAGCTCGCCGCCAACCTGCGCCCGCTGGAGCAGGCCGCCGCCGGGCGTCTCAAGACTTGGCTGCCGAAGCTGTCCTACCCGGTACGCTCCGGCGAGCACAGCCAGACCGCATTCGCCATGGGGCTGATGATCGACTACGCGCGCTCGACCGACGACCGCGCCTTCCTCGACTTGCTTCTGCGCAAAGCCCGCGACTACTACCAGAAGGACGAGAACTGTCCGCTTGCCTACGAGCCTTCCGGCGAGGATTTCCTTTCGCCGTGTCTGGCGGAGGCCGACGTGATGCGGCGTGTCTTGACGCCTGAGGATTTGGCCGGATGGCTGCGCGGGTTCATGCCGCAGCTTCCCACCGACGGCGCCGGCCCGTGGCTGGAGCCGGCCGTGGTCACCGATCCCAGCGATCCCAGGCTGGCGCACCTGGACGGCTTGAATCTCAGCCGCGCCTGGATGCTGGAGGGCATCGCCTCGGGACTGCCTGCGGGCGATCCGCGCCTGCCGGCCTTGCGCGCTTCCGCCGCCGCCCATCGCGAAGCCGGCCTCGCCTCCGTGACCGGCGCTCACTACGAGGGCGGACACTGGCTGGGCAGCTTCGCCGTCTATCTCACCACCGGGCGCGGCCTGAACCGCTGAACTACACGCGTTCGAGCTGCTCCAGCGTGCGCTGGTTGCGCACGTTGCCGGTGTTGAGCGTGCTGCGGGGCTCGAACAGCATCACGTAAACCTCTTCCTCGGCCACCGGCATGTGTTCCACACCGCGCGGCACGATGCAGAACTCGCCCGGGCCCATCCACAGGTCGCCGTCGCGGAGGCGTATGCACAGGCGGCCTTTCACCACCAGGAACATCTCGTCCTCGGCTTCGTGGTGGTGCCAGACGAACTCGCCCTTGAACTTCACCAGCTTCACGTAGCTGTCGTTCACTTCGCCGACGATCTTCGGGCTCCAGTGCTCGGTGAAGTGAGAGAACTTCTCTGCGAGGTTGATCGTTTCAGGTTTCATGCTGTCATACACTCCAGAGTCGAGGTCGGGAAGCATAGGAAAACTCACGTCCACCACCGAGACACGGAGGCACGGAGCCGCACAAATCGGTTCTCGGCGGCCTCGGCGTCTCGGCGGTGAAAATTGTCTTCAATCCGCCGCGGGCTTCTTTTCTTCCGGCGCGGGTGCCAGACCCAGCGCCTGCGCCGAGAGCTGGTCGGCCGTCCTTGTGTGGAACCAGTTCGGATAGAGCAGCGGAGGCGCGGTCAGCACGTCGAGTCCGGCGATTTCCGACGGCGTCAGCTCCACCTCCACCGCGCCCAGGTTGTCCTCGAGCTGCGACATTTTGCTCGCGCCCAGCAGGATGGTCGAGACGAACGGCTTGGCCAGCAACCACGCCAGCGCCACCTGCGCCACCGTCGCCCGGCGATGATCGGCGACCAAGCCCATGCGCTCGATGACATCCCACGCCCGCGTGCGGTCAAGCGGCAGGAAATCGCCGTAAGCGAGGCGTCCGCTGCCGCCGCCGGTGGGATCCTGGCGCGTGTAGCGGCCGCTCAGGAAGCCGCCGGCCAGCGGGCTCCAGACCACGATGCCGATACCCGCATCCGCGCAGAACGGCGCGATCTCATACTCGATGTCGCGCCCCACCAGCGAGTAGTACATCTGCGCCGCCACGAAGCGCGCGTAATTGTGCCGCCCCTGTATGCCCACAGCTTTGGCCGACTGCCACGCCGAAAAATTTGAGCAGCCGACGTAGCGGACGAGCCCGCGCTGCACCAGGTTGTCGAGCGCCCGCACCGTCTCTTCGAGCGGCGTGTAGGGGTCGAGGCGGTGGATCGAGAGCAGATCGATGTAGTCGGTGCCCAGGCGCTTGAGCGACGCCTCGGCGGCCGAGATCACGTATCCGTAGGACGCGCCGGCGCGGATGATGGCCGGGCCCGAGCGGAAGCCGATCTTGGTGGAGATGATGACGTCCGCGCGCCGCGGCTTCAGCGCCTTGCCCAGGATCTGCTCCGACTGTCCGTTGGCGTAGGCGTCGGCGGTGTCGAAGAAATTGATGCCGGCATCGAGCGAGCGTCCGACCAGCGCGTCGGCCGTCTTCTCGGGCGTGTTGAAGACGTGCGCCATCGGACTCTCCGGCGCCGACCCGAAGGTCATCGCCCCAAACGCCAGCCGCGAAATGATGAGTCCGGTGTTGCCCAGGCGGGTGTATTGCATGGAGGGCCTCCCGGTGTGATGGACGGCAGGCGCTGGGGAGGGGATTCTTTAAAAACTGAAAACCGCAGTGGGCGGCGGAGGAATAATTCCGCTCTCCTGTGCCGTTCTGCCCCTGGCACCCTCCCTCCACCGTGTTCCAAAATCAGAACAAACGAACGAAATCAGGATATTGTGGGTTGAATTTTGAGATCCTACAGCAACTCATATGACTGAGGGAGAAGCGTATGCTCTTAAATGTTGAGGCACGCCGCCAGCACACAGAACTGGTGATTGGGTTGGTTGGGGCGGTTGGCTCCAACTTGGGCGCTGTCCAGGATGTCTTGCTTCAGCTCTTTTCTGATGTTGGGTACGCCTCTGAACCCGTTCACCTGATCGAATTGCTGCACGAGATTGACCGTTGGGAACGCTCGACGAATCGCCGGAGGACAGTCCGAATAGAAAAACACATGGATGCGGGGGACGAATTCAGGAAAGTCATTGAAAGCGACGATGCGTTAGCGGTCCTGGGAGTTGGGCGGATCCAGAAGTTAAGGTTCAAGAAAACAAAGGACTTGAGAGTCCCTGCGTCCCGCGCTGTATATATTTTGAAATCTCTTAAGCACCCCCACGAGGTAGCGACGCTTCGCGAAATCTACGGGCCCGGATTCTTTCTCGTTGCGGCCTATTCGCCGCGAGAAGAAAGGGTGCAAAATCTCGCCACAAGAATCGCCCGCAGTCACAATAGCCACGACTTGGAGGGGTTTCGCGAACAGGCAGAGCGACTGATGAGTCGCGACCAAAGGGATGCTGGGAAGTCGTATGGTCAAAATGTGCGCCACGCATTCCCACTCGCAGATGTGTTTGTGGGCACAACAGACGAAAACAGCCTCCAAGACCAGATTCAGCGGTTCGTGCGATTAGTACTTGGCGACAATTCTCACACGCCGAACCGGGATGAGTACGCAATGTTTCACGCTTATGCTGCCGCACTCCGTTCTGGATCGCTCAGCAGGCAGGTCGGTGCAGCTATCGTGACACCGACAGGTGAGGTGATCGCTTTGGGGACAAATGAAGTTCCCAAGTACTCCGGGGGCCAGTACTGGTGTGATGACGATCCTGATGATCGAGATATCCAGCGCGATGAAGACAGCAGCGACCTGATCAAACGGATGAATGTCGGTGAGATCCTCGACCGTCTGAGCGAAGGAGAAGGCTGGTTGGTGGAAGCTCGCAGAGCTATGTCGACGGACGATCGCGTTCGGGCCGCACTTCCAATTCTGAAAAACACCAGAGTGACGCAACTGCTTGAGTTCGGACGTGCCGTCCACGCTGAAATGGCAGCGATTACTGACGCCGCCCGGCGCGGTGTTGCCGTTCAAGGTTCCACTTTGTACACGACTACGTTTCCGTGCCACGAATGTGCGCGTCACATTATCGCTGCAGGAATTCTCAAAGTGATTTATATTGAACCTTACCCAAAAAGCCTCGCTGCAACCCTTCATGATGACGCGATTTCGGTGGAAGGCAGCATTGGAAAAGGGAGCAGAGTTTGCTTCGAGCCATTCGTGGGCGTCGCGCCACGTCAGTACCTAAACCTGTTTCCAATATTCGGGGAACGAAAGACAGACGATGGAACCAGAATTCAGTGGAGCGCGGCCGCCGCAACGCCACGCCTCCCAGGATATCCGGAGTCATACATTGAAAGCGAAAAAGACGCCCTTGAGCTTTTGTATCAAAAAATGGAGAATAAGAATCTAAAGCCAGTTGCCGAGGGAGGCGAGTGATGCCGGAGCGCGGGTGGTTGAAGGTTATTCTTGAGCAGGCTCGAAAAGACGTTAACGAGAGGCCCGCATGGCAGAGAGACAGGGTTGTAGCTCAGAAAGCACAGTCCGAGAACCAGCAGGCCTCACCGGCAACAGAAGCTCAGAAGCCCTCCGAAAGCAGTTAGTCGAGGGTCTTGTTTTTGCAGTTCCCGCTCTGCGCTTTGAGTAGGAATGGAGTGCCCGCCTTGCACTTGCAGGGTCACCCCGTGCCCCTGATCGGTGTTGGAGGTCCCTCGCTGCGCTCGGGATTTCGGCAGCGGGCTCAGACGCCCGCTAAGCGCCTCAGGTTAATGAATCAGCGTTCCGCTCTTCCGGCGGGATGACGGCGGCGGCGGCGGCTTTCATCTTGCCGCTCGAAACCCTCGCTGCCGCCGAACCGCTCGCAGCCGCTGCCGCTTGCGGAACATCTTCGGCAACCAAAGAGCCGCTGCGTGACGATTCCGTTTCGCGCTTCAGCTGTTTGAGGTCGGCGCGCATGTCCGAGGCGTGCTGATAGCGAAAGCTCAGGGTTGGTCGCGCGATTTCGGGATGACAATCCTTAAGATGGATGTGCGGGAAGGAGGTCAGGCGGAAAAAGCATCGGCCGGTACCGGCGAAGAGCGTGGTGTCGCTATCGGCGGAACCGGCCGTTGGGATCTTCTTTTGGTGTTGCCATGCAAATCCTTTCTTGCAGGCACGCTCGGGTTATTAGCCACCCCATACTGCGCTGCCGGCCTTAGTGTTCGTCTTCACTGTCATTTGAGTGCTCCTCTCTTTGAATTCTGTCGTCGCTCTGTTTCGTTGGTTGTTTTGGCTTAGCCACCCCAGACTGCGCTGCCGGCCTTGGTGTTCGTCTTAACCGTCATGGAAGTGCTCCTTTCTTTTGAAATTTGTTGTCTTTCTGTTTGTTTCGCTTGGCTTACCCACCCCATACTGCGCTGCCGGCTTTGGTGTTCGTCTGAACTGTCATTTGAGTGCTCCTCTCGTTGTGATTTTCGTTTCCGTCCGGTTACTTTTGTCTTTCTTTATTACCTCGGACACCTTGACATATAGCAATGCCCATGCCAGACCGCGGGGGCCTCTGAACCATTGCCGCCGGCCCAGGTTGTTAATTGAAAATAAAGCAGTTACTAGTCCGGAGGTGCCGGCAGTCCAGGACTCGCCAGAGCTAGAAATGGCTGAAACCTAACCGTCCCGTTTGGTGGCCTAGCATTTGTGTTAGGTCGCATGCTTGGCGGACCACATTTGGAGCGTTGGGTATACTCATCGCGTGGCGGGCGAACCCAATCCGCAAGCCGTCCCACCAGCCAGAGTCCGCCTGGAAGCGGTCAGCGGGCCGGCCGAAGGCCGTATCTTCTCCCTGGAGGAGGGTGAGGATCTCGATTGGCCGAGAGCCCTCCAACCTGATCTCCCTGCTGGATCCGCTGGTCTCGCGCCGGCATTGCGTCGTCCGCCGCGACGGCCCTGACGTCCGTGTGGAAGATCTCGACAGCCGCAACAGCACCTTCGTGAACGGCGTACCGGTGAAAGAACGCGTGCTGGTGCATGGCGACCAAGTGCGGGTGGGGAACTCGATCTTTGTCTTTCATGGGTCTCACGATGAGACGGCCCATACCAGTTCCCTCCGCGTGGACGACTCGGCGACCCCCGGCGGGCCGACAGTCATTCTGCGCAAGGAGAACGCGGTCTACCTGCAGGCGTCGCAGGCAGGACTGCCCAGCTCGGCGCGCACGGTCCGCGACCTGAACGTGCTGCTGAACTTCAGCCGGACGCTGAGTTCCGTCGGCGACGTTGCGACCTTGCAGCAGAAGGTGCTGGATGCGGTGTTCGAGGTGGCGCCGGCAGATCGCGCGGCGGTGCTGCTGGTGGAGCAAGGCTCGGAGGAATTCTCGTCCGTCCTGGGACGCTACCGGAACGCGGGACCGGAGCAGCCCATCCAGGCGAGCCAGACGATTCTCAACGAGGTCATGCGCGAGAACGTGGCGGTGCTGTCCAATAACGTCATCGAAGATGAGACCTACCGGGCCGCCGACAGCCTGGCGTCGCCGAACGTGCGCTCGGTGCTGGCCGCGCCCATGGAGGCGCAGGGCAAGCTGGTGGGCGTGATCTACTTGGACGCCAGCACAGCCGGTGTGCACTTCGATGCCGGGCTGCTGCAACTGGTGCTGGCGCTGGGCAATATCGCGGGACTGGCCATGGAGAATGCGCGCCACCTGGAGTGGCTGGGCGGCGAGAACCGGCGCTTGCAGCAGGAGCTGAGCGCCGATCATGGCATGATCGGCGAGAGCCAGGCCATGCGCGGCGTCCTGGAATTCATCTCCCGGGTTGCGGGGCGGGAGTCCACTGTGCTCGTCTGGGGAGAAAGCGGGACCGGCAAAGAGCTGGTGGCGCGCGCTATCCATGCCAACAGCGGCCGCGCCAACAAGCCGTTCGTGGCCATCAATTGCGCTGCCATCACCGAGACCCTGCTGGAGAGCGAGCTGTTCGGCCACGAAAAAGGGTCGTTCACCGGCGCCGTCTCGCAAAAGAAAGGCAAGTTGGAGGCGGCCGACGGGGGTACCGTGTTCCTCGACGAAGTCGGCGAGCTGGCGGTGCCGTTGCAGGCCAAGCTGCTGCGCGTCCTGCAGGAGCGCGAGTTCGAGCGCGTCGGGGGCACGCGGCCCATCAAGGTGGACATCCGTGTGATCGCCGCCACCAACCGCGACCTGAAAGAAGCCTCCCGCGCCGGAAGCTTCCGCCAGGATCTTTACTACCGGCTGAACGTCGTCTCGGTACGGATGCCGGCCTTGCGCGAGCGCAGGGAAGACATCCCTCTGCTGGCCAACTTCTTCGCCCTGCGTTTCGGCGAAAAGGTGAAGCGGCGGGTCGCCGGAATCTCCGCCAAAGCCCGCGCCTGCCTGCTGCGCTACGAGTGGCCGGGGAACGTTCGCGAACTGGAGAATGCCATCGAGCGCGCGGTGGTGCTGGGCTCGACCGAAACGATTTTGGTGGAGGACCTCCCGGAAGCGCTGGTGGAAGAGACCACGTCGGAAGGCGAGCCGGTCACGGCGCTGCACGAAGGGCTGCGCGAAGCCAAGAAAGCGCTGATCGAGCGCGCCATCGAGCAGGCCGGAGGAAACTACACCGAAGCCGCCGGGATTCTGGGAGTCCATCCCAATCACCTGTTCCGGCTGATCAAGACGCTGAATCTAAAGCCCAAGCGGCAACGGCAGGCGTAAACCAAATGAATTCCTGCACGTACGCGCCTCGGGTGCTTACCGTATAGCGTTCTTGCCGATGCCAGGCCAAAATTTCACCCTTAGCCGACCCTCAGGATTTGCCTGATATTCGCGACAAGCCACTCATAGGGCATGGCTTGTCTGCCCCGGCGTGTTGGCCTCCGTCTTGCATTCCCAGTCCTGGTTGTAATGCACGCAAAATTTGTCTCCCATGGAGGCCATTTCACATATGAAGTGCACAGGCTCGGCAACTCGATATTGCCTCGCAGCGTTGGCGATTACCGCTTTGATCCTGATCCTGCCCGCTGGGGCCCAGACGCAGGCACCGCCCGCCGGGGCGCAGACGCAGGCGCCGCCGGCAGGAACCCAGATGCAGGCTCCGCAAACAGAACAGAGGATGGCGCCGCAGGACAGAGACCCTGATCTCACCCGGCGACAGTTGGCGGAGTTCGACCGCTTCCTCGACAACCATCCTGAGGTTGCCGAGCAGCTACGCAAAGATCCGTCGCTGGTGAACGACCGGCACTTTGTCGAAAACCACCCCGCTCTCGACCGCTACCTGCACGACCATCCGGAATTGCGGGCTGATCTCCGTGAGAACCCGAATTTGGTGATGCACCAGGAAGAACGTTATGAGCGGCACGAGGACCAGAGCTGGGACCGGGACCGTGATCGCGATCGCAAGGACATTACCCGTGGCGAACTGGCCAGCATGGACCACTTCCTGGATAACCACCCTGAAATAGCCGAGCAATTGCGCAAGAATCCTTCGCTGGTGGACGACCGCAAGTTCGTGGACTCGCACCCGGCGCTACAGCAGTATCTCGCGCAGCATCCGGAAGTGCGGGAGGAGATCCGGGAAAATCCGCAGGCCTTCATGCACGCGGAAGAACGATATGACCGCCATGATGATGACATGCGCCGCGACCACGATTGGAATCGCGACCATGTCGCCAGCTTCAGCCAATTCCTGAAGGGCCACGACAACATCGCCGATGAGCTCTCCAGGAACCCGGAGCTCGCAACCAACCACGAGTATCTGGAGAACCATCCTGAATTACAGGAGTATCTGAAGGCCAATCCGGGAGTGCGTGAGGAGTTGAGCCAGAACCCGCAGTCCTTTGTGACCACGGCTCAGCAGTTCGAGACCTCGCACAAAACGTGGACCGCCGAGCCGAAATCGAAGTAAGACCGCCGCTGCAAAAAGGAGGGCCGGCGGTGACCGTGGCCCTCCTCACGTTTTCAGCCGCGCAATCCGGGCCGATGGCTCGTTGGAGAGGGGTGACCATGAAGAGCAGAGCATTGCTGGCTGCGAGCTTTTCGCTGCTGCTTCTGGCAGCGCCAGTTTTTGGGGGGAGCAAGAAACATGGGGAACGCGCCATGATCGAGCGGATGGAGGCGGTTCCCTGCGGCGCCAAAGAGCGCGGACTGGCCGGCCTGGGTGCGCTCTGGGGCTCGGTTGGCGCCACGCACGTCGATTCCGATCAGAAACTCTGTCCGCAGTATCTGCTGCGCAGCGATGACATGGAGTACCACGTTCGCCCGCTCGATCATAAGCACCCGGTAATCCTGCCCGTGGGCCAGGAAGGAGAGTTTAAGATTTTCAAGGATGTTATGGAGCTGCGGGTTGTGGACGGCGATCGTAAGACACGCCGCTACCAGGTGGTGGGTATGAAACCCATCGACCATTCGGGATCGTCGGATGCGGAGGGCGCCAGCAGCAAGTACCAGAAGGACTCCCAGCCGAACGGATACGCGGACAAGTCGCTGGCGAACCAGAACCCACGGCGCTAGGCCGTCAGACAACCCAAACAGGGCACCCCGAGGTAGCTGCACACTCGTGTTTCAAAATTACAAAGTGGACGGCCATTTGCGCGCCTCGTGAAAAACCCGCAAGATTTCGACCGTTTCCCCGCGCACGCGATAGGGAACGATATAAGGTGTGCCGGGCACATCCAGTTCGCGTGTACCCTCGAGACGGCCCGGCCTGCCCAAAGCCGGATAGCGTGCCAGAAGCGCCACGGATCGTTCGATGGCGGCTACCATGCGGCGGGCGGCAACCGGATTGTCTCGGGCGATATATTGGGCATGTTCTTCAAGATTCGCCAGCGCCGTCCGCAGCCAGCGCACTCGCAGAGATCTAGCCGGCACACCTCGCCCGCTTCCGGCCCGTCCACTTGCTCATCGTGCGACGGACCTGCCGCTCGCTGGCGAAATCTCCCCGATTTGCCTCCTGCAGTGCTTTCCTGATCTCCTCGATTTGCCATTCGTTGGCGGTCACGTACTCCCGGATGGCCTCCGCGGCGATGAAGGAGCGGCTGCGGCGTTGTACCTTGGCCAACCGGTCCAGCTGCGCCCGGAGTTCGGGCTCCAGCCGCAGAGTCACGACTGTGTTCGCTCCCATTTGTACTTACTCCGAATACAATAGAATACCTCGTATACTATACAACCGATTCTGCGCGGCGTACCAATGTCCGCCTACTTTAACCCCGACACCAGGAAGAGATTGGACAAATCGTGCTGGAAGGTTGAGGCCACGGCCTTGCCATCCGCGGACATCGCGACCGGGCCGACAAACTCCGCTCCGCCCTCGGGCACTTTCAAAACCCGCAGGAGCTCGCGGTTCCGCGAGGCAACGTCCACCCGCGTCAGCTTGACGGTTCCGCCCTCGGACTGCGCCAGGAACAGGGAACGCCCGTCGCCACTCCAGCGCACAACGCTCTCGCCCAGCTGAAGCTCGGTGATGGCCCTGGGCTCGCCGCCGGCGATGTCGCCGAGCAAAAGTTTGTGCGGATCAGCGATCACGAAGCTGTGACCGTCGGGTGCGACCCGCGTGGCGCGGACGCCCTCCGGCGTAACCGGCTTCGGCTGCCCGCCATCGGGGTCTTGCATCCACGAGCGCACCGGATGCCCGGGCTGATTGCCGGTAAAGAGAATGCGCTTGCTGTCCGGAAACCATTCGACGGATTCGTAGTGCATGTCTCCGAATGGGAGTTCACGCAGCTCTCCCGGACCCGTGGGCAGAAGCAGCACCTGCGAACTGGTCGGCTGATGATGAATGCTGGCGACCCACTTGCCATCCGGAGAAAGCGCGGGCAGGTTGCCGTATCCCAACCGCACTGCCGGCGAGCCATCTGCTTTGCGCAGATAAATGGCGGCGTTGCGCCCCTCGCCGCTGGTCAGCTCGACAAAGACCAGCGATTTGCCGTCGGATGAAAGATCGTAAGCGAAGGAAGCGTCGAACCAGGCCAAGTCGCGCTGCGCCGGGCCTTCGGCGAAGAGGATGCCGAGCCGGCTGTTCACGGCGGTGATCAGCACGCTGCCGTTGCGGGCCACGTCCTGCATCAGGACGAATCCCGGGGCCTGCGAAACCAGCCGCTGCTGGCCGGAGAGATCGACCGCATAGACGGCGGGATCTCCGCCGGCCTGCGCTCCCGAGAACCAGATCTCATCGCCGCGCGGCGACCAGCCCAGCCGTCCGACGCCGCGCCATCCCCGCGAAAGCACCCGCTTCGCGCGATGCGCGTCAACGGTGCAGACCGAGTAATCGCCCACGGCGGCGTCATGTTCGAAGAAGGCGACCAGCTTGCCGTCGCGCGATACCCGCGGATACGCCGGCGGGCGGTCGTCGGTTTCGTACAGCACCGTGCCCACGGGGTATTCGAGCCGGTACTTCAGGGCCACCTTGCGCACCACCGCCAGCGATTCCCCGTCCGGCCCCCAGTCGGCGTAGTAGACATTCTCCAGGATTTCCCGAGGCGCGCCCCCGCCGAAGGGTACCCGAGCGAGCGTGCCGGCATTACCGTTGCCCAGCAAGACCGCCATCTCTCCCGAGGCGGAAACGGACAACACTTCGCCGGCCGGCAGTTGCAGCGGGCGTCCTTCACGGTTGCCGGGAATAACTGAAAAGAACGAAGACGGCGAGCCATCCCACTCGGCGGTGTAGACCACGGCGCCGCCGGGCGCGAACTTGGCGGAAGTTACGTCACCGCGGCGGAAGGTCAGCCTCTGGAACGAGGGCGGCTCTGAATGGAAGAAGCGCGGGGCGAAATAAGCGGCCGGCAGCAGCACCAGCACGAGCGCAGCGAGCGCGCCGATGGCCATCCAGCGCGCTATGCGACGCGGAGCCGCCTTGGCCGCCGCGCGGCGCGGCGGGACAGGGGCGATGCCGCTCACTTCCAACTCGTCCCGCAGTTCCTCGAGCGCGACCTTCACGTCGGCCATGGTCTGCCAGCGGCGCTCGGGTTCCTTCCGCAAGCAGCGGCCGATCAACCGCTCCAGTTCGGGGTTGATGTCCGGCACGGCCTGCGAGACCGGCTGCGGTTCTCGGTGCATAACCGCCGAAAGCATCGACAGCTTGGAGGAGCCAGGAAAGGGTTGACGGCCGCTGACCATCTCGTAGAGCACCGAGCCGAAGGAAAATATGTCGGAGCGGGCATCGATCTTCCTGCCGTCGGCCTGCTCGGGAGACATATAGGCAACGGTGCCGAGAACCGTGCCCTCCTCAGTGTGCGGCGAAGCTTCCGCGTGCACCGTCTCGGCGTAGGCATCGGTGTCGAGCGGCCCGGTCAGCTTGGCCAGACCGAAATCCAGGATCTTCACCAGGCCCTGCGGCGTGATCATGATGTTGCCCGGCTTCAAATCGCGATGGACGACGCCGGCGGCATGCGCCGCGGCCAGGGCGTCGGCGATCTGGATGGCGTACTTCAGGGCCTCGCGCACCCGCAGGCCCTTGCGCCCGATCAGCTTGTCCAGCGTTTCGCCCGGCACGAACTCCATGGCGATGTACTGAACCGGCTGGCCATCCACCTCCTGGGTGTTGATGTCGTAGATGGTGACGATGTTGGGGTGGTTGAGCGAGGAGGCGGTCTTGGCTTCCTGCACGAAGCGCTTCTGGCGGTCGGCGCTGGCCAGCGCGGATGCAGGCAGCACCTTGATGGCGGCCGTGCGGTCCAGGCGCGAGTCGACCGCTTTATACACAACGCCCATTCCGCCGGCCCCGATCTTCGACTCGATACGATAGGACCAGAGCGTGGTGCCTACCATGGAGAGACCCATAGCCACCGGGAGGCCTCATTCTAACGCAAATTTTACAGATGTCACGGGTGAGCGATCACCATCACCGTCGGCGCCCGGTTGAGCACGCAATCCAGCGCCAGCCGCAGGTTCTCGGGATCGAGAGCGGCAAAGCTTTCATCGAAAATCAGAACGTCGGAGCCCTGCAGCAAGGCGCGGGCGATGTAGAGCCGGCTGCGCTCACCATGCGAGAGCTGCCATCCGCTTTCTCCCACCATCTGCAGCATGCCGGCCGGCATTTTCTCCAGCAACGGCCCCAGACCGAGCTCGCGGCAGATGGACTCCGCCTCCTCATGGTCCTTCTCGGTCAGCCAGCCGTCTTTGCCCATCAGCAAATTGAAGGAGAAGGTACCGGTCAGCACGTGGTTCTCGTGGAACTGCGGGGCGGAAGCGACACGCCGCAGCCAGCCCTGAGCGCCCAGCGTTTGCCGGTCCAGGCCGCGGGCGAGCAGCAGTCCGGATTCCGGCCGCAGCATCCCGGTGAGCAGCGAAGCCAGCGTGGACTTGCCGCCGCCGGAAGGTCCTTCCAGCAAGAGCCGGTCGCCGGTAGAGATGCTGAGATTGCAGCGCTGAAGTACCGGCTCCGACTGATTGGGATATCGGAAGACCAGGTCGCGGGCCTCGATCACCGCTTCGCGCTCGCCGGCCGACTCCATGGTCGCCAGCGCCGGCGAGCCGGGAATCTCTTCCCGCGCGGCGGCCTCGAACAGCGGCGCGACTTGTTTCCAGGCGATGGCAGCCTCGGTGAGGTTCCACATGCCGGAGGCTAAACGCCGGAAGGCGCGGTATGCCAGCAGCAGACCGCCCACGCTGACCGCCAGCGCCGCTGCCGGGCTCCCGGAGACGAACGCTGGCGCCAGTCCCGCCACGCCCACCACCAGCCACCCACGCGGGACAACCGCCATCAACATTGCGCCGCGGCGGTCCACCGCCTGGGAAACGGTTTGATAACGCTCCAGCCCCTGATCTTCGGAATCGTGCCAATGCTCGCGCGGTTCCTGCGCCAGGCGGGTGCGATGGCCGACCATGCGTTCGACCAGGTCGTGGGTCATGGAGACACGCGCTTCCGTCCAGCGACGCTCCTCCTGGAAGTACCGCCAGCCCAGAACGGCGGCCATGCCCACCCAGAGCACCAGCAGCAGCGCGTGTCCGATACCGCCGGCGCCCGCTCCCAGCACCACCGCTGCCAGCACCAGTTCGATCACTGATACCAACGCCATGAACCCGCCGCTCAGTGCCAGCGACTCCAGCGCCTCCGACTCGATCACCCGTCCCAGCAACTGGCCTGCGCCTTGATGGCGGATCTCATCCGGCTTCAGGCGCAGCGCGCCGCACAACAATCGTTCTTTCAGGATTCCGCCGGCGGTGATCGAGACCAATCCTTGCAGCCAGGTGATGAGGCCGCGGATGGGAACCAGCGTCAGCAGCAGCAGGGCCCAGGCCAGCAGCAAGCCGCGATCAAGGCGCCCTTCGAGCGCGCCCACGCCGACAATGAACCACGCCGCCAGCCAGAGCACGTATTGAATCAAATGGGCGCTGGCCAGCATGGCGAGCCGCCGCGGCACACGCGCCAATTTCAGTTGCAGGGAAAAGCTGGCCCCGGGTGGAAGCCTCAGCAGCCAAGCGTGGCCGATGCGCGTGCCGGCAAGGCGCTCGCGTAGCAGGGCTTCACGCACACGCTCGCGGCGGCGCCCGCGAATCGCGGCGGCATCGAGCAGATCTTCCAGTTCGCTCAATGACGGCGCTACCCCTGTCTCCGGACGCGTTGCCAGTTGGGCCACGGCCAGCACTCCATCCAGCGCGCTGGAGAACGGCGCTTCGGCATCGGCGCGGAGTTCGGCGCAGATCACCTCGGTGCCCAGACGATGGACTTCAAGGTCCGGCCCCAGCACGGTTCCCGCGTCCAGCAAGGCCAGCAAGCGGCCGTCGGAGCAGCGCACGATCGCCGGAGCGGCACACGTCAGCTTTCGCTCGAGATCGGCGTAACGGAGCTCTTCCGGCTCGGCCTCAAGTCCGAGGGCACTGGTTGCCGATTCGATCCAGAGTCCGAGCCGGCGGGGATCATCGGCAATATTTGCGGGCGGCGTGGGCAGCTCGATGGACTTGGGGCGCAGATCGCTCCTGCGCGCCAAAGCCTCCAGCGCTTCGCCGATCCTACTTGCCGGCCATGAAATCACGATGACGCTCCATGGGTAATGAAATGTTGCCGTTATCCAGGCGCAGCCGGCGCCACGCCCCGCGCGACCATCCGCCGAGCTGCACGGCGCGCTCCGCGTCGAGCAGGGCGCGATAGCGCGAGGCCGGTTGCTCGGCCAGGGCGTCGGGATGGCCGTCTTCGACGATCTTGCCGCCCTCGATCACCAGCACCCGGTCGAAGCCGCGCGTTTCGCTGACGTCGTGAGTGATGCACAGCAGGGTGACGTCGCGCCAAAAGCGGCGCACGCGTTGCAGCAGCTCGCGGCGCTGCTCGCGGTCGAGACCGCGGAAGGGTTCGTCCAGGATTGCGAGGCGCGTACCGGCGCGCAGCAGGGCGCGCGCCAGACGCACGCGTTGCCCCTCGCCGCCCGAGACCAGTCCGCCGCCTTCGCCCAAATTGGTCTCGAAACCTTCGGGCAGCCTCTCCAGCACGCGCCGCAGTTCCGCGGCTTCGATTACTTGCATCATCGGCCGGGAGTTGCCGTTGCTGGAACCGTAGCGCAGGTTTTCGAAGAACGACCGATTCCACAGATGTACCGCCGGATCGACCCACGCGGTCGCCTGGCGCACTTCCTCCAACTGTCCGGCGAGCGGCTCGCCATCCACCAGCACGCGTCCGCTGGCAGGCCGCCACCAGCCGAGCAAAAGCCCGACCAGACTTGATTTCCCAGCGCCCGAGGGTCCAACGATCGCCACGTGCGAGCCGGCGGGGACCTCAACATCAATGTTCTCGAGGATGGTGTGCCCGGCGGCGCGTACGCTCACGTTCTCCAGCAGGATGGCCGCGGCAGCCTCCGAAGCCGCGGGCGAAGCGGGTTCGCGCGTCTCGGCCGTCGGCTCTTCCAACGCGCCCAGCGGCTCCAGCAAACGCAGGGTCATGTTGCGATACGCGGGATACTGCCAGGCGACCTGCGCGATGTCCTGGCCGAGCACCGGCAGATTCAGCGCCCAATAGATGAGCAACAGCACCGTTCCGGCTTCGCCGCTGCGTCCCAGATGCGCGAACAGCAGCCACGCTGCCAGCGCGAAGCCCAGCGCGTACTGCGCCGCCTCCACCCACACCACGACCTGCTGGAGTCCGACGCCGGCCTGCGCCCAATCGAGCAGCAACTTGCCGTGCTCGCGGCGCACCGCCCGCTGCGCTCCGTGCACGCGGATAGGGACAAGCCCCAGCAGCGCGTCCAGATAGTAGCGGCAGAGCGCGCCGGTGTGGGTGCGGACGCGCAGGTCGCGCTCCATCACTACCGGCTGCACAGCCAGGGGCAACACGAGCGCCACCACCGCCGCGGCGATCGCCAAGGGAGCGCTGCGCGGATCGAGCCAGGCGATGCCCGCCGCGGTGAGCACCAGCTCGAAACTGCTGCGCAGAAGCTGGCCACCGAGTTCCGGCAGGTGGCGAATACGGTGAATCATGTGGCTGCGCTCGGTCATGTCCGACTTCAGCCGGCTCTGGAAGTAGCGATCGCCGAGGCGCGGGATTTTCTCCAGAAAGGCGCGCCGCAGCCGCGTCTCCAGATGCCGCCCCAGGCGCAGCAAGCTGGAGGCAACCGGAAATTCGAGAAACAGCAGCCCGGCAAGGAACAAGAGCAGCGCAGCCACGGCCCCCATGCGCTGGCCCGAGAGGCCAAGGTCGCGCCCCAGGTCAAAAATGCCTCGGAACAGGACGGCTTCGAGGATGACCGCGGCGCTGGCCGAAAGCAGAGCCAGCAGCAGTAATGAAGGCGCAAGAATGCCATCCTGGCGCAAGAGCTTGAGCAGTTCGCGGCCGGGCCGGGCCGGCTTTTCTTGCAGTGCGGCGATCAGCTCGGGAGGAAGCTGGGCCGCCTGCTCAGCCGTCTTCTCCAGCCGTCCGCGCACGCGTACCAGCACAGCACCGCGCAACACGAGTTCGTCTTCTCCGCGCGGACGCACCGACCAGTACTCGGCCGGGATCAGTTGATCGCTTTCCACAAGTAATTCGAGCAGTCGCCGCGCCTGGCGGCCGCGGGCGACGCCGCCCGATTCGACCATCGAATCCACCAGCCGGATACCGGCGTCGAGCGCCGCCAGCTTCTGCCAGGTCGGATCGGCGAACGCCGTATCCACCAGCGAACGCCTGGGGATGCCGATCTTCTTGAGACGATGCTCCATGGCGTCGAGCGACGGCTCGGAGCCTGCCCACTCACGCCATCCTGCAGCCGGGACCACGGTTTTCCCGGCGTAAACGTCTTCGAGGAACCGCTGGCAGGTGATCCAGCGCCGTCCGGTGGCCGGATCCATCAGTTGCAGCAGCGCGCCGTGACGCCGCCAGACCACCACGAAGTGCGTGATCCCGCTGGGCAACACTACGACCACGATGGCGGGCAGGGCGGCGGCCTCAGGCAGCAGAAGATGGTCGCGCGGCAGCATGATCTGCTCGGCGTCGAGGCCCAATTGCCGCGCCACTTCTTCCATGGTGTCGATGGAAGTGCCGTCCACGTCGGTCTGGCAGGCCTCGCGCAGGCGGCCGTAGCTGGCATGGATGCCGAAGCCCTCGAGCAAGCTCTTCAGCGACGCCGGGCCGCAGTCCATGGCCGACGCCTGCACCGCCTCCGGCACCAGGAAATGGCGCTTGATGTTCATGTGCGATTACGGGGTCGCAAACACGCTGCGCGGACGGGTGATGAGCTGGCCCGCGGTGCGCAGCGTCAGCTCCGCCGGCGAAACCCGCTCCACTTCCACTTCGACTGCTCCCGGCAAGCCATGCTGCAAGGGGATGGCGAAATCCGGACTGCGCGCGATGCTCAGCTCCACCCGCACTCGGCCATCGCGGATCTCACTGGCCACCGTCGAAACCGTGGCCGCGATGCTGCCGTACTGCGCCCAGGGAAAACCTTCCAGGCGCAGGCGCGCGGGCTGTCCCGGCCGTATGCGTCCGAAGGCTGCCGGGGGCGCAAACTCGGCGATGGCGCGCAGGCGTCCCGGGGGCAGGATGGCGCAGATGCGGTCACCTTCGTTGACCACCGCACCCGCGCGCAATGCGGCGGCTATTTCGCCCACGCGACCGGAAATCGGCGCGCGGATCACCCGGCGCTCGACTTCATAACTCAAACGCTCGATGCTGGCCCCGACCGTGGTGCGGTCGCCTTCCAGCTTGCGGTATCTGGCTCTGCAGGTTCTCGAGTTGCGCCCGGCGGTCGCTTTCGCGGGTGCGCAGGTCGCGCTGGATGCGGTCGGGCTCGAGCTTGAGGCTGTCGGCGGCATCGCGCAGCCGCTCCGCCTCCATCTTGCCGATGTCATAGTCGCGCCGCGGCACCAGGCCTTCGGCGGCCAGCTTCTCCAGGCGGAGCGCCTCGTGAGCGGCGGAGCGGGCCAAAGCGTCGGCCTCGCGGTATTTCGCGCCCGCCTGCTCGATGGCGACATGCGCCGTCTGCTGCTCGCGAGCCTGCGCCTGCTCCAACTGGGCGACCTGGGCCTTGAGCGATTCGATCTCCGATGCCAGCGCCGTCAGTTGCGTGCGTTGTTCCGCGACCTGAAGCTGTTCCGCATTGGTGTCCAGTTCGACCAGCACGTCGCCAGCCTGCACTTCTTTGCCGAGCGCCAGGTTGCTGGCGACCACGCGCGCCAGCACCGGGGATTGCACCGGGTGCGTCTCCTGGTCCACTTCGAGGCGTGCCGTATCGGTTACCTCATAACGCGCGACCCTGGCCAGAAAAAACCACGCCAGCCAGCCTCCCAGCAGGGCAATCACACACACCAGCGCCAGCAGAGAACCGCGGAAGTGGTCGCTCTCGAGAGCGCGGAAGGTGCGTGAAAATGGCGTTGCCATAGTCTCCCTGGGAGGAGCGGACACGAAGCTGGTGAGAGCTGGAGGCCCTCAACGGACTCGCTGGCCGGCTGCCGCTTGTTATCTGAGGAGTATACCCCAAGGATGCCTCTCCGGGACCCTGCGAAGCCTGCGCCGGCAGGCGGTTTGAAGTGACCATCATGGTTCGAGCGATCGTCGGGGCTCGGCGGGCCTGCTCATCTGATACACTGCCCTGCCCGAATTCCATTACACACTAGGGAGCGTGACTTTGGACATCCAGCGCATACTTGCAGAGCTCAAAGCCGAACGTGATCACATCGACCGGGCCATCGCCGCCATCGGAAACATCGGTGCTCCACGAGCAAGAAGAGGCCGGCCTCCGGGGAAGACAACCACAAAGAGGCGCAAGCACAAGCTCACGCCCGAGGGCCGCAGGCGGCTTTCCGAGATGATGAAGAAGAGATGGGCGGAACGCCGGAAAAAGGCGGCCTAGCGCGCGGCCGTTCTGTAGCGCCCTCGCGGCGCCTGTTCTGAGAACGAACTACTCGCCCCCCAGGCGCCGGGCGCTGCTAAACCAGGCTCACAGTTCAACGCGTGACGTGTAACTTGCGCGTTGCGGAACTTCTGGCCCACCTGAGCCAGTAACTATTCCCGGGTGGCACTCCCGCCCTTCGGCTTCGCGCAGGGCCAGTCCGCGCCGCTGCGATGGTCCCTCCCAGGCTTGCACCTTGATCCCGATCGCTGGTCAAAATGGCCGCGCCCAAAATGTGACAAATGAACTTTGAAATGTGACGCAGACCCATCCCCGGCGAGCTTCATCAGGCGTAAACTAGTGAGTTTTGCTACAGTTGCGCATTCTTGAGGAGGGCCCGCACTTATGAATTCCAAAAGGTCGATGGTCACGATCGACGGCAACGAAGCCGCCGCATATTCCGCGTACCACACCAGCGAAGTGATCGCCATCTATCCGATCACGCCCTCGTCCAACATGGGCGAGTTCGCCGACGAGTGGGCCGCGAAAGGCAAGAAGAACATCTGGGGCACGGTGCCCACGGTGGTGGAGATGCAGACCGAAGGCGGCGCCGCCGGCGCCGTGCACGGCGCCCTGCAGGCCGGCGCGCTGACCACCACCTTCACCGCGTCGCAGGGCCTGCTGCTGATGATCCCCAACATGTACAAGATCGCCGGCGAGCTGACGCCCGCTCGTCATTCACGTGGCCGCCCGCACGCTGGCCACCCACGCCCTCTCCATCTTCGGCGACCACTGCGACGTGATGGCCTGCCGGCAGACCGGCTTCGCCATGCTGTCCTCGAACTCGGTCCAGGAGGCGCATGGACATCGCGCTGATCGCCCAGGCCGCCACGCTGGAGTCGCGCGTGCCGTTCCTGCACTTCTTCGACGGCTTCCGCACCTCGCACGAGGTGGACAAGATCGAGGAGCTCATCCGACGACGACATGCGCGCCATGATCGACGACGACCTGGTCGCACGCGCACCGCGCGCTGCGCTCTACCCCCGACCGCCCGGTGCTGCGCGGCACGCGCCCAGAACCCCGACGTCTTCTTCCAGGCCCGCGAGGCCTGCAACCCGTTCTACGCTGGCCTGCCCGGCCATCGTGCAGAAGACGATGGACAAGTTCGCCAAGCTCACCGGCCGCCAGTACCACCTGTTCGATTACGTCGGCGCGCCGGATGCCGAGCGCGTCATCATCATCATGGGCTCCGGCGCCGAAGCCGCCGAGGAGACCGTCGAGCACCTGGACGCCAAGGGCGAGAAGGTCGGCGTGCTGAAGGTCCGCCTGTACCGGCCCTTCTCCGTCGAAGCACTTCGTCGCGGCGCTGCCCGCGACGCGTCAAGATCGCTCGCCGTGCTCGACCGCACCAAGGAGCCCGGCGCGACCGGCGAGCCGCTCTACCTGGACGTGGTCACCGCGCTGAGCGAAGCGCTGGCCACGGCAAGGGCCCGTTCAAGCCATGCCGCGCGTCATCGGCGGCCGCTACGGCCTGTCCTCCAAGGAATTCACCCCGGCCATGGTCAAGGCCGTCTTCGACGAGACTGGCGCAAGCGCAAGCCCAAGAACCACTTCACCGTCGGCATCAACGACGACGTCACCCACACCAGCCTCGACTTACGACCCGAGCTTCTCCACCGAGAGCCCGACGACGTCGTGCGCGCCATGTTCTACGGCCTGGGCTCCGACGGCACCGTCGGCGCCAACAAGAACTCCATCAAGATCATCGGCGAGGAGACCGACAACTACGCCCAGGGCTACTTCGTCTACGACTCCAAGAAGTCCGGCGCGATGACCGTCTCGCACCTGCGCTTCGGCCCGCGGCCGATCCGCTCGACCTACCTGATCACGCAGGCCAACTTCGTCGCCTGCCACCAGTTCACCTTCCTGGAGCACGTACGACATGCTCGAAGCTGCGCCGCAGCCCGGCGCCACCTTCCTGCTCAACAGCCCCTACGGCCCGGACGAGGTCTGGGACCACCTGCCCGGCGACGATGCAGCAGCAGATCATCGACAAGAAGCTCAAGTTCTACGTCATCGACGCCTACGAGGTGGCCAAGGAGACCGGCATGGGCGGCCGCATCAACACCATCATGCAGACCTGCTTCTTCGCCATCTCCGGCGTCCTGCCGCGCGAGGAGGCCATCGCCGCCATCAAGAAGGCCATCAAGAAGACCTACGGCAAGCGCGGCGAGGCGGTCGTGCAGAAGAACTTCGAGGCCGTCGACGCCGACCCTGGCCCACCTGCACGAGGTCAAGGTGCCCGCGAACGGCCACCAGCAAGCTCGCACGTGCCGCCGCCAGTGCCGGCCGCACGCGCCGGACTTCGTCCAGAAGGTCACGGCGCCGCATCATCGCCGGCGACGGCGACCTGCTGCCGGTCAGCGCGTTGCCCGTCGACGGCACCTTCCCCACCGGCACCGCGCAGTGGGAGAAGCGCAACATCGCCCTCGACATCCCGGTCTGGGACGAGCAGCTCTGCATCCAGTGCGGCAAGTGCGTGCTGGTCTGCCCGCACGCCGCCATCCGCGCCAAGGTCTACGATCCCGAGCTGCTGGCCAAGGCGCCTCCCGGACCTTCAAGTCGGTCAAGCCCAAGGGGAAGGAGTTCAAGGACCTGACGCTACACCCTCCAGGTCGCCCCCGAGGACTGCACCGGCTGCCGCTCTGCGTGCAAGTCTGCCCGGCCAAGGACAAGACCGAAGTCAAGCACAAGGCCATCAACATGGCGCCGCAAGCGCCGCTGCGCGAGCCGGAGCGGGAGAACTGGGAATTCTTCCTCACGCTCCCGGACGCCGACCGCAGCAGCTGAAGACCGGCCACGGTCAAGGACATGCAGTTGCTCCAGCCGCTGTTCGAGTTCTCCGGCGCCTGCGCCGGCTGCGGCGAGACGCCGTACATCAAGCTGCTGACCCAGCTCTTCGGCGACCGCGCGGTCATCGCCAACGCCACCGGCTGCTCGTCGATCTACGGCGGCAACCTGCCCACCACGCCCTACACCGCCAACGCCGACGGCCGCGGGCCGGCCTGGTCCAACTCGCTGTTCGAGGACAACGCCGAGTTCGGCTTGGGCCTGCGCCTGGCCGTGGACAAGCAGGCGGAGTACGCGCGCGACCTGGTGCACGAGCTGGCAGCGAAGCTCGGGGACGAACTGGTCGCGGCCCTGCTGACCGCCGACCAGTCCACCGAGGCCGGCATCGAGCGGCAGCGCGAGCGGGTGCGCCGGCTCAACGACAAGCTGAAGGGCGTCGGACAGCCCCGAAGCCCGGGATCTGCTGGCCATCGCCGACTACCTGGTGCCAAGAGCGTCTGGATCATCGGCGGCGACGGCTGGGCCTACGACATCGGCTACGGCGGCCTGGACCACGTGCTGGCTTCCGGCGCAGCAACGTCAACGTGCTGGTGCTGGACACCGAGGTGTACTCCAACACCGGCGGCCAGGCTCCAAGGCCACGCCGCGCGGCGCGGTGGCCAAGTTCGCCTCCGGCGGCAAGGCCACTCGCCAAGAAGGACCTGGCGATGATCGCCATGAGCTACGGCAACGTCTACGTGGCCCAGGTGGCCATGGGCGGCAACGACATGCAGACCCTGAAGGCCTTCCACGAAGCCGAGGCCTACGACGGTCCCTCGCTCATCATCGCCTTTAGCCACTGCATCGCCCACGGCTACGACATGATGTATGGCATGGACCAGCAGAAGCTGGCCGTGCAGTCCGGCTACTGGCCGCTGTTCCGCTATAACCCTGACTTGGTCAAACAGCGCAAGAATCCTCTACAACTGGATTCTCGCCCGCCCAGCGTGCCCTTGCAGAAGTACATGCTGAACGAAACCAGGTTCACCATCCTGAACCACGCGATGCCGAAACCGCCAAGAAGCTGCTGCACGAGGCCCAAGAGGACGTGCGCAGCCGCTGGGAGCTTTATGAGAAGCTGGCTTCGCTTCCCGTAACCGAAGACCTGGCGGCTGCCGCGCTGGCGGTGAAAGGAGGCAAACCATGACCGACCTTTCTACCACCTATCTGGGAATGAAATTGAAGAACCCGATCGTGGTCTCGGCCTGGCCGCTGCAGAAGGAGGTCGGGGCTGTCCGCGAGATGGAAGATGCCGGCGCTTCGGCGGTGGTGATGCACTCGCTCTTCGAGGAGCAGATTGACATCGAAGGCGAAGAGTTGAACCGATGGCTGGAGTACGGCACCGAGAGCTTCGCCGAGTCGCTGCACTTCCTTCCCGACCTCGAGAACTACAACCTCGGGCCGGAAGCCTATCTGGAACACCTGGCGAAGGTGAAGAAGGCGGTGCGCATCCCCGTGATCGCCAGCCTGAACGGCAGTTCGACGGGCGGATGGACGCGCTACGCCAAGATGATGGAAGAGGCGGGCGCGGACGCCATCGAGCTCAACACCTATTACATCGCCGCCAATCCCGAGCTGCCCGGCTCGGAAGTAGAGCAGATGTACCAGGACGTAGTCCACCAAGTGAAGGCGGCCGTGCGCATCCCGCTGGCGGTGAAGCTGGGACATTTCTTCAGCTCGATTCCGCACATGGTGCGCCGGCTGGATTTGGCCGGAGCCGACGGCCTGGTGCTGTTCAACCGCTTCTACCAGCCGGACATCGATCTCGAACAGCTCGAGGTCGTGCCTCGCCTGGAGCTGAGCCATTCCTACGAATTGCTGCTGCGGCTCAACTGGGTGGCCATCGTGTACGGCCACGTGCGCCCCGACCTGGCCATCACCGGAGGCGTGCATACCGCCGAAGACGTGCTCAAGAGCATGATGGTGGGCGCCCGGGTGGCGATGATGACCTCGGCGCTGCTGGAGAAGGGCGTCGGACACATCCGCCACGTCCTGCACGGCCTCACGCGCTGGATGGAAGAGCACGAGTACGAATCCATCCGCCAGATGCAGGGCAGCATGGCGCGCAAGTCGGTCTCCGATCCCGCGGCATTCGAACGCGCGAATTACATGCGGGTACTGAGTTCCTACGCCCTGAAGAAGGTGACCCACTGATCGTGGAGGATTGACGCCGGCCCGCATCGCGGTCCGCATCTCCGACCTACCCTTCCCGTTTCGGGAAACCTTCCTGTTCTGAATTCAGAACAAACCCTTGTTTTCTGCCTTAGCCATTTGCCTCCGCCCTAAAATCCGCCATTGTTGTAGCTGCCCCTGGGTGCTGTTTGCTATTCACCGGTCCATTCAACCCGAAGTGCACGGAGCAGCTATGAACAAAGCCATCGCCCTCGCCAATAACGACGTGGTGTTTCTGAGCTGGATCTACGACACGCGCATCCCCGATTGCCTGGGGTTCACCATCCGCCGCACCAACCTGCAGAACCGCACCATCACCGTCCTTCCCGCCTGGGTGGGATTCAAAGGCCAGTCCAACGCCAACTGGAACGCCCGCACCACCGACGAATGGCCGGTGCAGAAGTTCACCTGGCGCGACCTGACCGCCGAATCCGAAACCCTGTACCAGTACGAGATCATCCCCATGCTGGGCGAGCCGGGAAACCTGCAGCCCAACCGGATCAACGCGCTGATCACCGACCCGGTGCGCACCACCGCCCGCTGCGGGCAGATTTCCGCCTTCTTCAACCGCGGCATCCTGTCTACCCAGTCGCTGGCGCACACCCTGCCCAAAGGGCCCACGGGCGCGCCCAACTTTCGCACCCTGATCGACCGCATCGACCAGCCCGGCGACCCGTTGCGCAACCGCCTGGCTGGCCAATTGCCGGGCGCGCTGCTGACGCTGCTGAAACGGGCGCAGCAGGAGTCAGGACAATGCTACGCGGCGCTGCACGAACTCAACGATCCGGAGCTGATGCAGGGCCTGATGGGCATGCCGAACCTCCACCTCATCCTGTCCAACACCGGAAAAAATGACGGCGTGAACCACGGCAACCGCCAGGCGCTGCATGAGTCCGGCATCGACATCACCGACCGCATGCTCAAGGGCGACCACATCGGCCACAACAAGTTCATGGTCTATGTGGACCGCGGCGGGCGGCCGCAGACGGTGCTCACCGGCAGCACCAACTGGACCAGCACGGCGCTGTGCGGCCAGAACAACAACGCGCTGCTGATCGAAGATCCCATCATCGCCGGCTTCTATTTCGACTACTGGCAGCGTCTGCTGGCCGATGGCGCAGAACAAGGGCCGAATCTGCGCACCCAAAACAACCAGGGCTTCATGGATGCGACCAACGTCACCACGGTGTGGTTCTCGCCCAACACCGAACAGAAAGCCAAGGGGAGCAAGACGCCCGGCGACTTGGCGGAGGTCTTCGAGGCGATCACCAATGCGCGCCAGGCGGTGCTGTTCCTGGTCGTTCAGCCGGGTACGCCCAGCATCGTCGGGACCATCGCCGATACCCAGAAGAACAACTCCGATCTGCTCGTCTTTGGCGCCGCCACCGACCCCGGTGCAGTGGAGCAGTACGACACTGAGCTCTACCACCGTACCGCCACCAAGGCCGACACCATCAAACACACGGACTCGATGGTGGCCGTGGCCGGCATCGACGACGAGTTCGCCCTCTGGCGGCAGGAACTGCTGAAGACCTCACCTCAGGCCCACGCCATCATCCACGACAGAATCGTGGTGGTGGACCCGCTCTCCGAAAATTGCGTGGTGGTTACCGGCAGCCACAACCTGGGATACAAAGCGTCGTATCAGAACGATGAAAACCTGCTCATCATCCGCGGCAACCGCGCGCTGGCCGAGTCCTACGCCACCCACGTAATGGACGTTTACGGCCACTACCGCTGGCGCTACATCGTGCAGCAGCACGGCATGCACGCGTGGTCAGGACTGGAGACCAAGGACACCTGGCAGGAGAAGTACTTCAAGCCCGGCCCTGCCCGCAAAGAACTGGAGCTGTGGACGTCGATCGAGCGCACGCGCGGCGCTAAAGCCGCATGATCTCTCTCGGAGCCTGTGGGGCTAATCTTCGCACCACTCGCTCTCTCTCACGGGGTGGCCGAAAGGCCACCCCACTTTTTGCGTGCCCTTCCGCTCGCTCCGCGTCCCCTGCGTCCTCCGCGGTTTTCAGTTTGGAGTTTCCTGCGGTTTCGGCTTACTATCCGGCCAGTGGCAATCCCCAAGAGCACAGAGGACCGTGAGCGGCTGGTTTCGGCGAATCCGGTCGAAGACGATGCGTCGTTCGAGCTGAAACTGCGTCCTAAGCGCCTGCACGAATTCATCGGGCAGAAAAAAGTCAAAGACAACCTGGCAGTGGCGATCGAGGCTGCCCGCTCGCGCGGCGAGGCGCTCGATCACGTGCTGCTTTACGGACCGCCCGGCTTGGGCAAGACCACGCTGGCCACCATCATCGCCAACGAGTTGGGGGTGGCGTTCCAGCAGACGGCGGGCCCGGCCATCCAGATCAAGGGCGACCTGACCGCCATTCTCACCAACCTGCGCGACCGCCAGGTGATGTTCTTCGACGAGGTCCACCGCCTGCAGCCGGCGCTGGAGGAGCTCCTCTACTCCGCGCTCGAGGACTACAAGCTGGACATCATCATCGGGCAGGGGCCATCGGCGCGCACCCACACGCTGGACGTGAAGCCGTTCACCTTTATCGGGGCGACCACCCGCGCCGGACTGCTCTCGGCGCCGCTGCGCTCGCGCTTCGGCATCCTGCTGCGCCTGGAGTTCTACACCCACGCCGATCTGCGGGTGATCGTGCGGCGCTCGGCGGAGATACTGGGCGTTGACATCGACGAAGAGGGCGGCCAGGAGATCGCCAGCCGCGCCCGCGGCACCCCGCGCATCGCCAACCGCCTGCTGCGACGCGTGCGCGACTATGCTCAGGTGCGCGGCGCGGGCCGCATCGACCGCTCCACCGCCCAGGCCGCGCTGGAGATGATGGAAGTCGATAAGCACGGCTTCGACGAGATCGATCGCAAGCTGCTGCTGACCATCATCGAGAAGTACCAAGGCGGGCCGGTGGGCGTAAACACCCTGGCCGCCGCCCTGGCCGAGGAAGCCGAAGCCATCGAAGAGATCTACGAGCCGTTCCTCATCCAGATCGGGTTTCTGGACCGCACCCCGCGCGGGCGCGTGGCCACCAAGCTGGCGTACGATCATTTCGGGATCAGGCCCAACAGCCGTCAGAACGCGCTGTTCTAGGACGGTCGTTGGCCAAAGCGGGATTTCCAATGATCCAGCGTCCCTCCTGGCGCATGCGGGAAGAAGGCGAGATGGTGGCCTGCGTGGGCGAGTGTCCCGAGTGTCACAGCCCGGCCAGCGTCGTCGTCTCTTCTGACCTGCTGCGTCCACCGCTGAGCGAGCTGCCGGAGCTGCGCTGTCCCAGGTGCCGCAAGCGGTTCAAAGCGCCAAAGGACCGGATGGACATATTCCCAGTCGGGCGACGGAATTGCTGAAAACATCTGATCCCTCGGCGAACTCGGCGACTCGGCGGTAGGAGCAAAAGGCCGCGGGCAAGGGCGCCCGCGCCACGCAAGCCTCGTGGGATAGAATTGCCACTCCCATGACCGTCGCGGTGCGCTCGTTCGCCAAGATCAACATCGGGCTGGAGATCGGTCCGCGGCGTGCGGACGGCTTCCACGCTCTGCGCACTGTCTACCAGACCGTCGCTCTGCACGACCGGTTGCGAGTCGAGGTGGCGCGCGGCACTGGCATCGAAATCCGCTCGAATGACCAGCGCGTTCCTTGCGACGAATCCAACACTTGCTGGCGCATGGCTGAGCGCGCCATGAAGGCTCTCAAGGCGCGCGGCCGGGTAGTAATCCAGGTGGAGAAAGCGCTGCCTGTCCAGGGCGGGCTGGGCGGAGCGTCTTCGAACGCAGTAGCCACGCTGCTGGCCCTGGAGCGCGCGCTCGGCAAGCAATTACCGGCTGTGGAACGCCTGCGGCTGGCGGCGGAGGTCGGCTCCGACCTGCCGTTGTTCCTGATCGGCGGAACGGTGCTGGGCGTCGGACGCGGCGAGGAGGTCTATCCCCTCGAAGATCTGCCGGCACTGGACTGCGTGATTGTCACGCCTGCGATCGGGGTTTCGACTCCGCAGGCGTTCGCCGATCTGGATGCCAAAAGGCAGGGAGCAGGCAAATTGACGGCTGAAACCGCGTCCGTTACACTGGATCGGTCCAGCCGTGCGGTGTCCGCTTGGCTGAGTGGTTCCGCCACCGGTGTTCCCGCCAAGAGTAGCGGGGACCGGGCCGAGGCACTGCTTCTCGACCTTGTCCATGCCGGGATCGAAAACGACTTCGAAAGTGTCGTCTTCCCCCAGCATCCTGAACTGTGTGCCGTGAAGCGTGCCTTGGAAGGTGTCCGCGCGGCGTATGCGTCTTTGTCGGGTTCCGGCTCCACGGTGTATGGGTTGTTCAAGTCGCGGGAGCTGGCCCGGAAGGCAGCTTCGCGCTTGAGCGCCGCAGGCATGCAGGCGGTGGCGACCAAGACGCTGACCCGGCGGGAGTACTGGAAGAGGATTTGGGAGTAGTTTCAAGTTTCAAGTTCGGTCTTTGGGCGGTCGACTAATGGCAGGTCAAGTGCCTTTGGAGCACTTTGTCCAGGTTCGAATCCTGGCCGCCCAGCCAGAAAATCAGTACTCAGTACCCAGTACCTAGTACCAAGTTGTCAGTTACGGCAGTGAAAAGGCTTCCAGCTAAAAGCTAAGAGCCAAAAGCCAAAGGGTTGTTTTTGATGCATTCCACGGCCAAACCCGGTATCGAGACTGGTTCCATGAATCCCACGGCGGGGGCATCCATGGCAACAACGGTGGTGGCAACAGAGAAAAAGAAGGTCGAGGAGTCCAAGCCCGAGCGCAAGCCGCAGCGGGCGCGGCAGGATGAGAAGTTCAAGATCTTCTCCGGAAGCGCGAACCCGGCGCTGGCGGATGGATCTGCAGCTTCCTGGGCATGGCGCGGGCGCAAGCCAAGATCGAGCGCTTCTCCGACGGCGAGATCTATGTGCAACTGCTGGAGAACGTGCGCGGCGGCGACGTGTTCGTGGTGCAGCCCACGTGCCATCCGGTCAACGAGCACATCATGGAGCTGCTGCTGATGATCGACGCGCTCAAGCGGGCTTCGGCGCGGCGCATCACCACCGTGATCCCGTATTACGGGTACGCGCGTCAGGACCGCAAGGACAAGCCGCGGGCGCCCATTTCATCCAAGCTGGTCGCGGATCTGCTGACCACGGTCGGCGCCAACCGGGCGCTGATCGTCGACTTGCACGCGCCGCAGATCCAGGGATTCTTCAATATTCCGGTGGACCACCTGTTCGCTTCGCCAGTGCTGGTGGACTACGTGCGGAAGCTGGCACTCCCCGACCTGACGATCGTTTCGCCCGACGCCGGCGGCGTGGAGCGTGCGCGCTTCTTTGCCAAGAAGATGGATTCGGCGCTGGCCATCGTGGACAAGCGCCGCGTGGAGATGGACATCACCGAGGTCATGCACGTGATCGGAGACGTGCGCGGGCGCAGCGCGCTTATCCTGGACGACATCATCGACACCGCCGGCACGCTCTGCAAGACCGCCGATGCCCTGGTCGAGGCTGGCGCCACGAGCGTCTTTGCCTGCGCCACCCACCCGGTGCTTTCAGGCCAGGCGGTGGAGCGGATTGCGCGTTCGAAGATCGAGCGGGTTATCGTCACGAATACCATCCCGCTATCGGCAGCGGCACAGCAAGAGCCGAAGATCGTGGTCCGTTCGATTGGAGGGCTGATCGCGCGGGCGATCCAGTCCATCCACGAGGAGACCTCAGTCAGCACACTGTTCTCGTAAGCGGGACAGCAGGAAGGAAACAAGCAGGTATGGCAACCGCAACAACGACTGGAAGCAACCTGGTAGAAGCGCAGCCGCGCACCGAGCGGGGCAAGAACGAGACCCGGCGCGTGCGCCGCGGCGGGCGCGTCCCCGCCGTGCTTTATGGCGCCAAGAAGCCGTCGCTTACGCTCAGCGTGGATCCCAAGCAGATCTCGCGCATTCTCACCTCAGCGACCGGGCACAACACCATCTTCGACCTGCAGGCCGGCGAAGAGCGTACCAAGGCCATGATCGTGGACTGGCAGTACGAGCCCATCAAGGGCTCCTTGCTGCACATCGACCTGAAGCGCATCGCCATGGACGAGCGCCTGAAAGTGTCGGTGCCCGTCATGCTCAAAGGTGAGGCTGCGGGCGTGAAGCAGCAGGGCGGCATCCTGGAGCAGGTGCTGCGCGAGGTGGAACTGGAGTGTCTGCCCGCGGACATCCCCAGCCACATCGACGCAGATGTCAGCGAACTCGTCTTCGGCAAGCTGCTGCGGGTGAGCGACCTGGCGCACGTCGCCCGGGTCAAGTTTCTGACCGACCCCA
Source organism: uncultured Acidobacteriota bacterium (assembly GCA_963808725.1). GTDB lineage: Bacteria > Acidobacteriota > Terriglobia > Terriglobales > Acidobacteriaceae > JAHFUA01. The sequence goes on from CAWEGO010000002.1 coordinate 1,202,409, forward strand.
ACCAGACAGTGGCGCACATCATCTCGGTTAAGGAAGAGGTTGTGGCCGCGCCGGAGGCCGTGGCCGCCGAAGCCGCTGCGCCCGCCGAGCCCGAGGTTATCAAGAAGGGCAAGCAAGAGGTGGAAGGCGAAGCCGAAGCGCCCGAGGCCAAGCCGGAAAAGGCGGAGAAGCCGGAGAAGAAGGAGAAAAAATAGATGTTCTTGGGAAGGGCACGGCTTCAGCCGTGCCGCCTAAAGCCGCGAATGATGCGGGCTTTAGCCCCTGAGGTGGCGTGAAGCTGATCGTCGGTCTGGGCAATCCCGGAATCGAATACCAGTTCACGCCGCATAACATGGGATTCCTGGCGGTGGACCGCATTGCCGAGCAGCACGGGGTACGCGTGAGCAACCGCCAGTGCCGGGCGCTGACGGGCAGGACGGTGATCGCAGACCACGAGGTGCTGCTGGCCAAGCCGGAAACCTACATGAACCTGAGCGGCATGTCGGTCCGGGAGTTGGTGCGGGAGCACGAAATTGATCCGGCGCAGGACCTGATCGTGATCTACGACGAGCTGGACCTGCCGCTGGGCGCGATCCGCATACGGCAGCGCGGCAGCTCCGCCGGGCACAACGGCATGGAGTCGATCATCGGGGCGCTGGGAAGCGAGGAGTTCGTCCGCATTCGCCTGGGGATTGGGCCCGACCATCCGGTGAAGGACGGAGCGCGCTACGTGCTCGGGCAGTTCAAGAAGTCACAGTACGCCGTGGTGGACGAGGAACTCGATACTGCGGCGGAAGCGGTGAAGGTAATTTTGGGCGAGGGCGTGGCCAAGGCCATGAGCCTGTATAACCGCCGGCCGGTGCCGCCGGAAGAAAAGGAATCGTGACGCCGGCTGCAAATGCAGGCGCATTGAAAAGCGGAGAAGAACATGGCAACGCAACAACGTACTTATGAAGTGATGTACATCGTCCGGCCGGACCTGCCGGAAGAAGAAACCGATCGGGTGATCTCGACCGTCGAGTCCAACGCCACCACCGCCGGCATCACGGTAAAGAATGTGGAGCGCATGGGCAAACGCCGGCTGGCCTACAAGGTGCGCAAGTTCCAGGACGGCCTGTACGTGCTGCTCACGGTCGAAGGCCCGGGCAGCGCGCTGGCGGAGCTGGAGCGGCGGCTGCGCGTCACCGAGCCGGTGATCAAGTACATCAGCGTGCGCATCGACGAGGAACAGAAGCGCCTGGCCAAGGTCAAGAAGATTCGTGACTCGAAAGTGCGGCAGCGCCCGCAGACGGCCGAGGGCGCCGCCGGCAGCGAGCCCGCGCCGGTCACGGCATAAAACGACGCAACACCGCTTTTGGCTTTCAGCTTTTAGCCAAAAGCCAAGAGCTAAGAGCCAAAAGCCGATAAGGAGAATCATGGCTGACGAAGAAAAGAAGGAAGTGACTACTAGCGAGGCAACGGCAGCGGTCCCCGCGTCGCCCGCAGCGCCGTCGGCGCCGGCGCCGCGTCCCTACGGACGCGGTCCAGGTGGGCCGGGCGGCCGGCGTCCCGGAGGACCGGGAGGGCGTCCCGGTGGCCGGGGCGAAGGCGGACCGCGCAAATTCTTTCGCCGCAAGAAGGTCTGCAAGTTCTGCGTGGAGAAGATTGACTCCATCAACTACAAAGACGTGCGCCTGCTAGGGCAGTTCGTGGCCGAGCGCGGCAAAATCGTCCCCCGCCGGCTAACCGGAGTCTGTACTCCTCATCAGCGGCGGCTGACCGCGGCCATCAAACAGGCGCGCAACATCGCTCTGCTGCCGTTCGCGGCGCGATACTGAAAGGCGGCTCTTGGCTTTTAGCTCTTGGCTCTTAGCCAAAGGCCAAAAGCCAACGGCCAAGAGCGAACTTGAAACGGAGTCATCTATGGAAGTCATCCTCAAAGAAGATGTCCCCAAGCTGGGCGCGCGCGGCGACGTTGTGAAGGTGGCCGAGGGGTATGGGCGCAACTTCCTACTGCCGCGCAAGCTGGCCATCGAGGCCACTCGCGGCAATCGCGCCGTGATCGAGCAGATGAAGCAGGCGGCGCTCCGCCGCGCGGCCACGGATAAGGCCGAGGCCGAGGCCCAGGCCAAGCAGCTTGAGACCGTGACCCTGAGCTTTACCCGCAAGGCGGGCGAGAAAGACCAGCTCTTCGGCTCGGTCACTTCGGGCGACATCGGGGCCGCCCTGGAAGCCAAGGGCTACAGCCTCGACCGCCGCAAGATCCACCTCGACGAGCCGCTGAAGCATATCGGCGAGTTCAAAGTGCCGATCCGGCTCTACAAAGGCGTGGACGCGACCATCAAGGTGCTCGTGGACAAGGAGCCGTCGGCGCCGGAAGGCGAAGAGTAGCCCAGCCCACGGGGGGCGGGGGCGCGACAACGCGGGTTCCGGCATCCACAAGAAAGCCTGAGATATCATTCTTCCGACGAGCGAAGCGAGGCGGGAGGATCTGGCGAAGTAGCTGACACGACCAGCGCCGGTGGCGGAGACTAAGACGTCAGATCCTCCGCTCGGCTTTGCCTCGCGAAGGATGACACCATCAAGAATGGCCATCAGAGTACGCTGGGTCGGTCAGCGTGGCTTCGTGTCCCCGCTAAGACCCGCGCTTTCCCCCTTCCTACCCTTATAATTCCTGCTCACGGAAGCCTCCCTGGGCCGTCCAACACCATGCAAGCGAGCTAGTTAGTCTGAGCGTAGTGGGGCACGCTCGACATCAGGCTCAGGAGAGAAACATGCCGGCCGATTCCGTATCGGGAGCCCCCCAGCCCCTGAGCGCAAGTTGGGGTGGCCTGGCCCCAGAACGCCCGGGATCGGTGTTCTGGGGCGGGAAGACCTTCGCGGTTGGCGAGGGCGGCGGCAGAACGGCTTCCTCTCGCCGGGAAGATATGGTCAGCCAACCTCTGAGCCGTGCCGACGACAGCACGTTGATTCGCGAAGCGCAGCGCGGCAACCGCGTGGCCTTCGAGGAACTGGTGCGGACCTACGACCGGGCGGTGTTGCGCCTGGCGCTGCACCTTACCGGTTCGGATCAGGATGCGCAGGATATCTATCAGGAAGCGTTTCTCAAAGCCTATCGCAACGTCAGCAATTTCCGCTTTGAGTGCTCGTTCTACACCTGGATCTACCGCATCGTCACCAACCTGTGCCTCGACCATCTGCGCAAGCGGACGGTGCGCAAGGAAGATGCGCCGGTGGCAACCGACTCCGAGGGCAATGAGTACGACTTGCTCGACCAGACGCCGGACGGGCGTCCAGGCGCCAACCCGGAGCGCGACCTGATGCGGCGCGAGCTGGGCAAGCGCATCGGGCGGGCGATCGAGCGGCTGACCCCGCGGGAACGCATGGTGTTCGAGCTCAAGCACTATCAGGGGCTGAAGCTGCGCACCATCGGCGAAGTCCTGAATACGACGGAAGAGACTGCCAAGAATACGCTGTTCCGCGCTACCCAGAAACTGCGCGGATCGCTGGCGGACATGAGATGAAGGCGGTACGTTATGAACTGTGATTGGGTAAAGCAAAACATCACGCTTTATATCTATGACGAGTTGCCGGACGACGCGCGGCACGAGTTGGAGCAGCACACCGAGCGCTGCTCCGGCTGTGCGGCGGAACTGAAGTCATCGCGCGAGTTCCGCGGGCTGATGAGCGAAGTCCTGCCCGCGTCCGACCCCAGGCCCAACTTGCTGGCGGCGTCGCGAATCCGGCTTTCCGAGGCGCTGGAGTCGGCTGAGCCCGCGCGGCGATGGCGCTGGACTCTGGACCTGGCCGGATGGCTGCACCAGGTCAGGTTCGCTCCCGCTCTGGCGGCCGTGCTGCTCATGATCGGCTTCGCCGGCGGCGTGATGGCCAGCTACAAGCTGCTGAACAAGCCCGTGGACATCGCGCTAGTCTCGAAGAATGCTCCTGCAGTCGCCCAGGTTTCCATCGCCGGCATCACGTCCATCATTCCCGATCCCGGCTCCCGCAAGGTTGAGATCCAGTACGACACCATGCAGCCGGAGAAGGTCGAGGGGACGATCGACGATCCGCGCATCCAGCAGCTTCTGTTGTTCGCCGCGCGCAGCAACTACAATGCCGGCGTCCGCATGGACTCGGTGGACCTGCTGGCGCAGCGGCCGGAGGACCGCCAGGTGCGCGATGCGCTCATCTTCGCGCTGCGCTATGACGCCAATCCCGGCGTGCGCCTGAAGGCCCTCGACGGCCTCGGCCCCTTCGTCCAGAACGACACCTCGGTGCGCAACGCGGTGCTGGAGGCGCTGCTGAACGACTCCAATCCCGGCGTGCGCTCCGAGGCCATTGTGCTACTGAAGCCGTTGAAGGCGGACGCGTCCGTGCGCCAGGCTTTTCAGCAGTTGTCGCGGGACAAGAGCAAGTTCATCCGGTCGGAATCCCAGCGCGTGCTGGCTACTCTCCCGGAGATTGATTAGAGAGGGGAAAAGCTGAATTGAAACGTCATCATCAACTCGCGGTGCTGCTACTGGCCTTGGCCGCCTGGGCGGCGCCGCTGTGGGCTCAGGATTCCCACGTCACGCGCTCCGGCAACGGTTGGGTCGAGGTGGTCAGCGGGACGCTGCCCTCGCTCCGCAATTTGAAGGTGGGCACCGATTTCGGAGCGGTCACGGTGCGCGGCGGCTCTCCCCAGGGCATCACTTACACGGTGCGCAAGCGCCTGAACTCGGGCTCGGAAAGCCATGCTCGCCACCAGTTTGAACTGTTCACCGTACGCGCCTCTCAGAAAGCGGATTTCGCCGTGCTGGAGGGGGAATGCAGCGGCGCGGAGAGGATCTCGGTCGACATCAGCGTCAGCGTTCCCCGCGACCTGGCGTTGGTCAAGATTGAGACCCGTGGCGGCAGTGTGAGCGTCACCGACATCGCGGGACGGGTGGAGGCGGAAACCGCCGGCGGCGGCATCCACATCAACGATGTCGGCGGGGCCGTCAAGGCTGAGACTTCCGGCGGCAGCATCGACGTGGGCAATGTCGGCGGCGACCTGCGAGCGGAGACTGCCGGGGGCAGCATCAACATTCGCTCGGCCGGCGGCAAGATTCACGCTGAGACCGCGGGCGGCAGCATCGAAGTGGGCTCCGCCACTCAGAGCGCCTACCTTTCCACGGCCGGTGGCGGCATCCAGGTGAAGCGGTGTGACGGCGAGCTACGGGCGGCGACCGCCGGGGGCAGCGTGGAGATCGGCGACGTGGGCGGCGGCGCCATCCTGGAGACCTCCGGAGGCAGCATCCGGCTGGCGTCGGCCAAAGGCGTAGTGCGCGCCACCACTTCCGGCGGCGGCATCCGTCTGAGTGGCCTCACCCACGGCGTCACCGCCAAGAACGCGGCCGGCCCCATCTCCGCCGAATTTACGGCAAGCAAGGGCAGCTTCAGCGAATCGTATCTCGAAACCAGCGTGGGCGACGTGATCGTGTATTTGCCGCCGGATCTGCCGGTCACCGTGCGCGCCACCATCGACGCTGCCACGGGACATAGAATGATTACGGATTTCCCCGAGGTAAAGGTCTCCTCCGAGGGTGGCGAGTGGGGCCCGCGCGAAATCGATGGCCAGGGCGCCATCAACGGAGGCGGGCCGGTTCTGAAGATTCGCACCACCGCCGGCAATATCGAATTGCGGCGCGGAAAAAGATGAACCCGCGCCGGCCACAGGGTAACGCTATGCTGAAATCATCCTCGATAGCTCTGCTACTGGTGCTGTTCCTCGCGATGCCGGTGCTGGCAGGTGATGCCTCCTCCCCCGGGCCGTCGCCTATGCCCGGCTACGGAGAAGTCTATGGCTCCTACATGGGGATCGATATGCAGGAGGTCACCCACGACCGCGTGGCGGCGCTGAAGCTGAAAGAAGAACGCGGCGCCGAGATCACCATGGTGGATCACGACGCGCCCGCGGGCCAAGCCGGCCTGAAGGAACATGACGTTATCCTGGAGTTCAACGGAACCAAGGTGCAAGGGACAGAGCAGCTGCGGCGGCTGATCCATGAAACCCCTCCGGGACGCACCGTGCAGTTGCTCATCAGCCGCGACGGCCAGCCCATGAGCATCTCGCTGACGCTGGCCGACAAGAAAGCATATTTCGCGCAGTATCCCAAGAAGCTTGAGGCGCATGAGGCGCACGAAATGCCCCCGATGCCTGCGATGCCGCCGATGCCGCCCATGCCTCCGATGCCATCAATCGACGTGGGCGTCCATGGCGGCTCCGGCTATGGCCTGGTGGTCGACAACCTGACGCCGCAGCTCGGGGAGTACTTTGGGGTGAAGAACGGCGAGGGCGTGCTGGTGAAGTCGGTGGAGGAGGGCACGCCGGGCAAGGCCGCGGGCTTCAGGGCGGGCGACGTGATCGTGCGCGTGAACAATCAGAAGGTCGCCGACCGCGGCGACTGGCGTTCGGCCATCCGCGCGAATCGTGCCAGCAAGCTGACGGTGGGCATTGTCCGCGACCGCCGCGAGCAGAGCCTCACCATCAGTCTTCCCGAGTCGAGTCGCAACCATTCCTCGCTGCACGTTCCCTCCGCGGTGGTGGACCTGGATCTTGACTTGGACCTTGACCAGTTGCGGACGGAACTCGCAGAACTGCGGCCGGAGCTGGAACGCGCGCGAATCATGGCGCTGGAGGAAGGACGCAAAGCTATGGACGTGAATGCGGACGAGATTCGGCGTGCTGTGGATGAGGCCAAGAAGCAGCTCGATCGCGAGATGAAGCGCTGGCAGAACGAACTGGAGAAGGCGCAGAACGAATCGAAGGCGCTGCAGGATTAGAAAAAACAGCCACGGATTTGCGCGGATAGTCACGGATTCTTGCGGTTCTTGATTCGTGACCATCCGTGTAGATCCGTGGCGTCTTTTTGCTTACTCCGTCCAGCGCCGGAACGCCAGACATCCATTCGTTCCCCCGAATCCGAACGAATTGCTCAAGGCGACGTCCACATCAGCCTTGCGGGCGGTGTTTGGCACGTAATCCAGGTCGCATTCGGGGTCGGGTTGCTCATGGTTGATCGTGGGCGGCAGAATCTGGTCGCGCAGGGCCAACACCGTGATCCCGGCTTCGAGGCCGCCGGCACCGCCCAGCAGGTGTCCAGTCATGGACTTGGTGGAGCTTACCGCCACCTTCCTGGCGTGCTCGCCGAGGGCGCGCTTGATGGCGATGGTCTCCAGGCGGTCACCGATGGGGGTCGAGGTGCCGTGGGCGTTGATGTATCCCACCTGTTCGGGGGTGATCTTGGCGTCGCGCATGGCGTTGACCATCACGCGGCGGCCGCCGTCGCCCTCTTCCGCCGGCTGGGTGATGTGGTAGGCGTCGCCGCTCATGCCATAGCCGATGATTTCGGCGATGATCCGGGCGCTGCGCCGGCGTGCGAATTCCAGCTCTTCCAGGATCAGGATGCCGGCGCCTTCGCCCACCACGAAGCCGTCGCGACCGGCGTCCCAGGGACGGCTGGCGCGCTCCGGATCGTCATTGCGGGTGGAGAGCGCGCGCATGGCGGCAAACCCGCCGACGCCCATGGGAGTGATGGCGGCCTCGCTGCCGCCGGCGATCATCACGTCGGCGTCGCAGCGGGCGATGATCTTGAAGCTGTCGCCGATGGAGTGCGCGCTCGAGGTGCAGGCGGTGGCGGTGGCCTCGTTCGGCCCCTTGGCGCCGTAGCGGATGCTCACATGCCCCGCCGCCAGATTGATGATGGTGGCGGGGATGAAAAAAGGCGAAATCTTGCGCGGTCCGCCCTGCAGCAGCGCCGAGTGCTCGCGCTCGATCACGTCGAAGCCGCCAATACCGGAGCCGATGTGCACGCCCACACGCTCGGCAGTCTCCGGCGTGATCCCGAGGCCGGACATCTTCATGGCTTCGTCGGCCGCGGCCAGGGCCAGGTGGATGAACCGGCCCATCTTCTTGACTTCTTTTTTCTCGATGAACTGCAGGGGATCGAAGTTCTTCACTTCGGCGGCGATCTGGCAGGCGAAGCCGGTGGGGTCGAAGGCGGCGATGTGGGCGACGCCGCTCTTGCCGGCCTGCAGGTTGCGCCAGGTTTCTTCGCTGGTGTGGCCGACCGCGCAGATCAGTCCCACACCCGTGACCACGACGCGGCGGTTCAACGGTCAGAGTCCTCGTTGCGTGGGAGCCGGGCGGAAGGCGTTCACTTGGCGCCCTTGGCGTTCTTGGTGATGTAGTCCACCGCGTCCTTGACGGTGCGGATCTTCTCCGCGTCCTCGTCGGGGATCTCGATCTCGAAGGCCTCCTCGAAGGCCATCACCAGTTCGACCGTGTCCAGCGAATCGGCCCCCAGGTCGTCCACGAAAGAGGCGTTGGCAGTGACCTCGCCTTCGTCCACGCCCAGTTGCTCGACGATGATCTGCTTTACTTTCTCCTCGACGGCTGCCATCGGTTGCGTTCTCCTTGACGGTCAAAAGCTCTGCGCCCGCAAGACCAGCGTCGGACCGCGGCGCTGTGCGGGCTGTCCGCGCCCAGTTATGCGGCTTTCTTTTCCACGTAGGCGATCGCGTCCTGGACGGTGCGGATGTTCTCCGCGTCCTCGTCGGGAATCTCGATCTCGAAGGCCTCCTCGAAGGCCATCACTAGTTCCACCGTATCCAGCGAGTCGGCGCCCAGGTCATCTACGAAGGAAGCCGTGGGCGTGACTTCCGCCTCGTCCACGCCCAACTGCTCCGAAACGATCTGCTTGATCTTCTCCGCTACGTTGGCTTTCGCCTTCACATCCGCCATGGCGTACCTGACCTCCGAATTTATCTAACAAAGCGACCAGTGTACTTGCGGGCGCGAACCTGTGTAAAGCGCAGAGAATCGGCCCCGGATCAACACGGATTACTGTGCGTGTTCCTCTGTGGGTACAATCCCGTCGTGCGCGCCGTGGTGCAACGCGTCCAACGAGCCCGCGTGACCGTCTGCGGCGAGACTGCCGGCGAGATCGCGCAGGGCTTGCTGGTGCTCGTCGGCGTCGGGCAGGATGACACCGAGGCCGCAGCCGACTATCTGGCCGAGAAGATCGCCGGGCTGCGTGTCTTCGAGGATGAAGCCGGGCGCATGAACCGCGCCGTTGGCGAGATCGGCGGGGCGGTGCTCGTGATCTCGCAATTCACACTTTTCGGCGACGTGCGCCGCGGCAAGCGCCCGTCCTTCGACGCTGCCGCCCGTCCCGAATTGGCACGCCCGCTTTACGAATATTTCGTGGACAAGCTGCGCGCCAGCGGCCTGCGCTGCGAAACCGGACGCTTCCAGGAGATGATGCAGGTCGAGTTGGTGAACGACGGCCCGGTGACGATTCTGCTGGACTCGGAAAAAGCGTTCTAACCGATCATCGAGCATGAGTGTCATTCCGAGCGAAGCGAGGAATCTATGCTTTTTTTAAAACAAATGCATAGATGCCTCGCTGCGCTCGGCATGACACCTTGAAGAAACTACGCCCCTGCCACTATCGCGTCGGCGATCTTTGCCGCCTGCGCCGCCGCCTTTACATCATGCACGCGTACGATATGGGCGCCCTTCAGGATGGCTGCCGTCATTGCCGCCAGGCTGCCGTAGAGGCGCTCCTGGGGTGGTGCGTCGCTGCCATCCCTGGCCAGCGTCCGGCCAATGAATGATTTGCGCGAGACGCCCGCCAGCAATGGATATCTGAGTTCCTGCAGCGCGTCGAAGTGCGCTAGCAGCGGATAGTTCTCGTCAAAGCTCTTGCCGAAGCCGAAGCCGGGATCGAGCACGATGCGCGTGCGAGCAACCCCGGCCATGAGCGCGGCCTCCGCGCCTCTGCGTAGTTCGCGCCTGACCGTGCCGGCTGGATCAGCGAGCGGCGGCAGAGTGCGCCACTCCGCCGGGCGGCCGCGCATGTGCATCAGCACCACTCCGCACTTAAGGCCGGCCAGCGTGGGCGCCATCTCCGTGTCCCAGCGCAGCCCGCTGACGTCGTTGGCGATCTCCGCCCCGGCCTCGACCGCAGTCCGTGCCACCCGTGCCTTGTACGTATCGATCGACACGATCGCCTGCGACCGCTGGCGCAGCAACTCCTCGATCACCGGCATCACGCGGCGGAGCTCTTCTTCGGCTGGAACCGTCGGCTGTTCGGAAACCGCCGCTGCTCCCGGCCGCGTGGATTCCCCGCCGATGTCGAGGATGTCCGCGCCTTCATCGAGCAACTTGAGCGCGTGCTCTAGGGCGGCGCGCGGCTCGAAAAACCGGCCACCATCGGAGAACGAGTCCGGCGTGACATTGAGCACGCCCATGATGAGCGTGCGCGGGCCCAGCTCCAGCGTGCGTGAGCGCAGTTGCCAGGTGTAGTGAGGGCGCATGGAAAGTACCGAGTACCAAGTACCGAGTCGCTAGTTTAGTCTCGTTACTTGGTACTGGGTACTTGGTACTGGGTACTGGCTACTAACCCAGTGCTACAATCTCGCAGGTATGTTCCGGCGCGCGCTTCCTGTCCTACTCTTGCTCTTCGCCATAGCTCCGCCCGCGATGGCGAAGCACGACCCGCTGGCGTCACAGATCGAAACCATCCTCGCCCAACCCGACTTGGAGAGCGGGTTCTGGGGCATCGAGGTGGTTTCGCTGAAAGATGGCCGCACGCTGTTCGCGCTGAACTCCGACAAGCTGTTCACTCCGGCATCGAACACCAAGCTGTTCATCACGGCGGCGGCGCTGGCGCTGATCGGACCGCAGTACCGCTTCAAGACCACGGTCGAAACCGCCGGCGCGGTGGACAGGTACGGCCGTCTGGTGGGTGACCTGGTGCTCGTAGGACGCGGCGATCCCAATCTTTCCGGCCGGGTGCTGCCCTACGCCGGGCACACGCAGCGCACGCAGCCCTCGATCCGCGTCCTCGAACAACTGGCCGACCAGTTGGTGCAGAAGGGCGTGAAATTCATCGACGGCGATCTCGTTGCCGACGATTCCTACTACGCCTTCGAGCGCTACGGCGAAGGCTGGACGCAGGACGATCTGGTCTGGGAGTCGGGCGCGCCGGTTTCGGCGCTCAGCATCAACGACAATGTGATGTTCGTCAACATCCTGCCCGCCGACCGCCCCGGCGAGAAGGCATTCGTCTCCATCGACCCGTTCGCCGACTACTATCATATCGACAACCGTATCCTCACCACGCCTTCCGGCACCGGACCGCGCAAGATCTACATCAACCGCGAACCCGGCGCCAACGTGCTGACGCTTTGGGGCAATATCCCGGTGGACGATCCCGGCGCCGGAGAAGCGCTGGCCATCGACGACCCGGCGGCGTTCGCGGGGCAACTCTTCCAGCGTTTGCTGGAGCAGCGCGGCATCGCGGTGTATGGCAAGCCGCGCACCCGCCACACCGAACTGGCCAGCCTGCAGACGCTCTCGGTGACTGCCTTGGCCTCGGGCGGCGGAGATCGCGCAGCGTTGCGGCAGCCGCTGGTGCTGGCCAGCTATGAGTCCTCTCCGCTCATGGACGATCTGCAGGTCATCAACAAGGTCAGCCAGAACCTGCACGCCGAGCTGATACTCCGTTTGCTCGGCCGCGAGAAGGGCACTTCGGGCACCATCGAAGGCGGCCTGGAAGTGGAGCGCGGCTTCCTGACGCAAGCCGGCATCCAGCCCAACCAGTATGTGTTCTATGACGGCTCAGGCATGTCCCGCGAGAACCTGGTGACGCCGCACGCGGTGGTGCAACTGTTGCGCTACGCAGCCGCCCAGCCCTGGGGCAAGGCCTGGCAGGACACGCTGGCCATCGCCGGCATCGACGGCTCGCTTGCCAACCGCTTCAAAGGGGATGTCCGCCGAAGGCCGGGTGCGCGCCAAGACCGGCGCCCTGGGCCACGTCAACGCGCTCTCCGGTTATGCCACCACCGTGAACGGCGTGCCGGTGGCATTCTGCATCTTGGCCAACAACCACAAGCTTGCTACCAAGCGCGCGCTGGACGTACTCGACCAGATCATGCTGGCTATCGTGGGGAGTGGTAAGTAATAAGAGGCAAGTGGTAAGTGGCAAGCAGCCCGCCTTCGACTTGCCACGCATTTAGAGCCTGTAACAAGACGGTCTCGATTCGCGCCGATACACGTGGCCCGGCTCCAGCCCAACTCCCACTTGCGAGAAGAGCTGTCCTGAGCAGTCATCTGCGTCTATCGCGCGTTCACCCAGGCGTTTGACCCCACGAGCCGCAGGCTCATGCGTGACTATAATCAGCATGTTCGGCCTCCTTTCTCCCCGAGCCTTTGGTCGTTGAGCGCTACCAAATTTACTCGGGGCGTCTGAGGAGGCCGACGACTTTATGTCATCAACTACTCTGCACGGTGAAGCAGAGGTATGATCCTGCGACGCCTAGCGTGCAAAAACGGAGCCGTGGTGGAAGGCTGATGCTTCCGGTCGCTCACGCAACACGCGGAGAGCGGACCTCCTTCTCTGGATTGTTGCTGTTGGTGGGCTGTTCGTGCAGCGGATCGAAATTGAGGTAGATGCCCTCTCGATCCGACAGTCCAGCCTTGACCTGCCGAGTCAGATCATCGGCGAGCACCTCATCGCGGCCGGCTTCGACTGCACTCAGCGCTTGTCGAACTACGTCTACAGGTGTGACCTTAGGAAGGGTGAGTCCGCTCGCCATATCCGTATCGACCAGACCGGCATGCACGCCCACCACCTGCGTACCTTGCTCGCGTAAAGCGGTCCGTAGCCAGTTGGTCAAAGCCCACGCGGCGGCCTTGGAAGCGCTGTACGTCCCGGCCGTCCCGGCCGATACCCAACTCAGCACAGAGAGAAGATTGACGATGGCGCCGCCGCCGTTCTTCGCCAGCACAGGAGCAAAGGCACGACTGACGAGCAGCGGTCCATAGTAGTTGGTCTCCATTTCTGATCGGGCCGTCTCGACGGAATCGGGCGCGAGAAAACCAGTCCGGAGCGCAACGCCGGCATTATTGATGAGCAGGTTGACGTCGGTGCACTGCCTCGCGGCAGCAGCGACGTCTTCGGGGTTCGTCACGTCCAAACGAACGCGCTCGACGCCAGCGAGGGTGATGCGCTCCGGCTGGCGCGCTGCGGCGTAGACCTTTCGCGCGCCGCCAGCGAGTAGTTCTTGCACAAATGCCAGACCGATCCCTCGGTTGGCGCCTGTTACGAATGCGACTGAGTCACGGATCTTCATAGGTAATTCTCCTGTCTCGACGACAAATGCGCCGATATTAGTAGGCCCGGTTTTAAACCATGGGACCGGGCCGGTGCGATCATTTCCCAGTAGGTCCGATCCGCTGCGAGACCGAACGGTTGCAACGGTCCGATCCTGGAGCGTGTCTATTCACGTGATCTCGGCAGAACGCCTTTTGCCCCCAACTGAACAGAACCGCTTGCGTGCGCGGTTACTCTCCTCGTTGCCATAAATCCTCCTGTGAATCATGAGTTGTTGTTGAACACAGTTATGCGACCGCCTATTGCTCTCGCGTTACGCCACCACCTCGAAGACACCTGCTCCGATGCCTTGCGAGTCGCCGTTCAGCGAGACGCGGTTCCGTCCAGCTATTTACTCATTGCGCGTTCACCCAGGCGTTTGACCCCACCAGTTTGACGGACACATTCGAAAAAAAGGTCCGCAACGGCTTGCCCTCCGGCAGAGCTTTCCATATTCCACGCAGGCCAGTATCTTGTTGCGGCACCAACCATATCGTTCCGGGGTGGTTCAGTGAGATCAGGAGAGGACCGGCCTTCTTATAGTCGTCCCACGACCAGACACCACTCGGTTTTGCGCCTCCGCCGTGGTGGTAAACCCATTGCTTGATGCGGTTGTCGGTGCCAACGAAAAGTTCCCAAGCGTCGCCGGGCGTGTAGCCGCCCGCCGAGGGATACGTCACCACGACCCGCTCGGCGGAACCCTTCCCCATCGGCAGTTTGTGCATGCCCGTTTCTTCCACTTTGGCGCTGGTGTCCCAGACAAGATGCAGGGGGAAGAGCAGCCAATACTGATCGCTGAGGAAAAACGGATCGATTTCGTCCTTCACGATCGCAGGCTGGCTGTCGAGCTGAGAGCGCAGGTACGTCACCTTCAGCGGCTTGCCCGCCCTGTCTTTCCCCTCGTAGGAGACCTGGCCGGTCTTGGGCTCCCAGATCCACGTTTGAGTAAAGTTGAGCGCGCCCTTTGCATTGAAGGTGTAGCGGATTGCCTCGATTTGACTAAACGAGTCGAGGCCATAGGTCTTGGCGATTTGTTCTGCGATTGGCGTGCGCTCCTGTGCCAACGACGTTGCGACGAGAATCAACAGCCCGAGAACCAGAAGACGGATCACCCGAACACGGCTCGCATCTGTCATGGTCTCCTCCTCGGTAATGGACGTTGTCTTGGATGTCGGCGTGCCGATAGTTGTTGCAAAATTGATTGGATAAGGACGAAGGCTTCAGCGACCTGTATGTTCGTTGTTGAGGAACAAGAGCATCCGGGTCAGGAGAAGCCTTCATGACTATTGTAGGGTGTGATTTCCATCCTGGTTGGCAGCAAGTCGCAGTTTTAGATGCAGAGACGGGAGAGATCCGCGAACTGAAGCTGGAGAACGGCAACGGCGAAGCCGAGCGCTTTTACCGTCAACTGAGTGCGCCAGCACTGATCGGTTTTGAGGCCTGTGGCAACACGCAGTGGTTCGAGGATCTGCTGGATCGATTGGGACACGAAGTGTGGATGGGAGATGCCGCCGCCATCCGGGCCAGCTACGTGCGCAAGCAGAAGACGGACCGTCGGGATGCCGCGCACATCCTGAAGCTGCTGATGGAGAGCCGCTTTCCGCGGTTGTGGCGGCCCAGTGCCGGAGAGCGCGATCTGCGCCAGTTGCTGATTCATCGCCACAAGCTGGTCGGCATTCGGGCGAGGGTGAAGAACGGGTTGCAACACCTGATGCTGAACCGGGGCGTGCAGATGAAGCGGAAGCTGTGGAGCGAAGCGGGTCAGAAGGCGTTACGCGCACTACCGCTGGAAGGATGGGCCGCACAACGCCGACAAGACCTGCTCCACCTGCTCAGCGGTCTGGACCCGCAGATTCGTCAGCTCGATGTGGCGATCGAGCGTGCTGCCCAGGAGAACCCGCGAGCACAGTTGCTGATGACGCAGCCTGGCGTGGGTCCGATCACGGCACTGGCCTACGTGCTGACCATGGGGGACGTGTCTCGCTTCCAACGCGGCAAGCAGGTGGCGAGCTATCTCGGGCTGATTCCGAGCGAACACAGCTCGAGTCACCGACGCCGGCTGGGATCGATCAGCAAGCAGGGGAACTCCTTCATGCGCATGCTGCTAGTGGAGAGCGCACAAACGGTGAACCGTCTGGATGAAGGATTTCGCAAGCAGTACCAGTATCGTTGCCACCGCATGGCGAGAGGAGTCGCCAAGGTGGCAGCGGCGAGAAGATTAGCGGTGCGATTGTTCTGGATGCTGCGTACCAACACAGCCTATCCGGAGATCGCTCACATCGAGAGCAGCCCGCGCTAAGGTGTGGTCGGCGAAAGCTAGACCGGGAAATTGATTGGGCACTCTCGCATCCAGACTGACCGGTGCAGAAGACGGCGCTAGGCGCCTTGGAAAACGCAGCGACGTTTTCCACTTCCGCCCCGGTCCGGCGGCTGGATGTTCGCATGGAAAATCATGGTCGCAGTTTAGACCGTATAGATGGATGGTG
Source organism: uncultured Acidobacteriota bacterium (assembly GCA_963808725.1). GTDB lineage: Bacteria > Acidobacteriota > Terriglobia > Terriglobales > Acidobacteriaceae > JAHFUA01. The sequence continues at coordinate 1,218,034 of CAWEGO010000002.1, forward strand.
AAGCGAACTGCTTCACTGCAGGTGATTCAGCGTGATGCTCGGAGCTCTTGGTCCTCAACCCAACTCTGACCGACACGCGGTGTCACAAACACTGCACAGGACAACTCTGTCCTTGACAATGCCTTCGTCCTTATAGACGCCTTAGCGTAAGTGAACCCTTGCTGGCGCAATGGCCTGGTCGGACGCCGTGGGGGTTCGAGTTCCCCGAGACCTCGTGGCACACCGGCGTTCAGGGGTGGGCCTGCGTGGGAGGGTTCTGTTACACGCTCTTAGTTTCCACTAAAACAACAGAAACGGCAGCGTCACGGCGCTCGGCTGGCGATCGGCTGGATAATGCCGTGCGCTGACGGCCAGGTCCACGCCACTTTCGGCGAATGGCGAAGGATCGAAATGGCATACGGCGGCCTGATCGTGCGCGGCCTCGCGCCGCAAGCGGATGGGCCTCGATCCGAACCTTTGCGAGAATTCCACGTCCTGAACCGCGCCACAGCACAGGTACAGGCTGAGCACGTCGCAGAACTGCAGCACGTCGGTGAGGAATTCGAATTCTTCGCGCGAATACCCGCCCAGCAGCCGCTGCTGGCGTGCCTGCTCGCTTTCGAGAAAGTCCAGCAGAAGTCTGCGATCTTCCGCGCCGTCGATCCCCCACTCCAGCCGGTTCTTGGCCAGCCGCGAGAAATGTCCGCCGACCATGGCGCCGGCGATGGGTGCGATCTTTTCCGCGCGCTCGATGGAGCCGTTCCAGGCGCGAAGAAAATCCTTCGGCAAGAAGTCCAGGAACGAGAGCGGCCTGCCGTCGATGAGGGCGATCTGCGCGTCAAACGGTGCCCAGCCCTCATCGTGCAAGGTGATGCCCTGTACCACCTCGGGGCTGAGCTGGGGCAGAAGCGGAGGCCCGAGGGCAGCCGCGATCGCGCCCGACAGCGCAGCATGGTCCGGCTGGGTGATGAGCCAGTATTCCGGCGCGCTGGTTTTTTGCGTGGGAAGGATGGCGTCCCACACTGGCACACAGGCGGGCGCGGCTTCTCCGCCACCGATGGGATGCAGCACCACGGCTCAGCGCCGCCGCTGCGCGCGAGCCGCTCGCGCCGAAGTGGCTGCCGCGCCCTTGGGCCCGGAAGTTGAGGGCGGCTTGCGCATGCCTTCCAGCAGTTGTTTCAGGATCACCGCGTTGTTGTGCTCCTGGTTGCGCGAGGAGAAGACCAGGGTCAACTGGCGGCTGGTGCCGGCGAGTTCGTAGAGTTCTGCGAGCGCCCGCGACGCCGCCGGGGCTGCGAGCTCGCCGAGATACTTCTTGCGGAAGGCCGGCCACAGCGCCGGACGCGCGTGGAACCAGCGCCGCAGCTCGTTCGAGGGCGCCAAGTCCTTCAGCCAGGCGTCCAGCGCCGCGGCTTGCTTGGTGAGACCGCGCGGCCACAGCCGGTCGACCAGCACTCGCGTGCCGTCGGAGCGGGAGGGTTTCTCGTACGCGCGTTTCAGGATGACCGGCATGGAGGGTTTGCAAACCACGGCTGCCGTCCCCATAATAATCGTTTGCCGAGACTGAGGAAAATTCTGCCGCTGATTTTTCTGGGGCTCGCCCTCGCGGGATGCGAGTCGCGCCCACCCTACAAGAGCGACGCCGAACTCGGGTTGAATCCGCAGCAGGCGCGCGGCCGCGCCCTCTACGACACTTATTGTCTGCGTTGCCATGAGGCCTACATCTCTGGTGGCAAGAACGGGCCATCGCTGATGGGCGTGTTCAAGAAGAAGGAGCTACCCAGCGGCGCGCCGGCCAATGACGAGCGCGCCGGCGAGGTCATCCTGCGCGGCCGGGCCAAAATGCCCGCCTTCGGCGACCGGCTCACCCCGGAGCAGGCGCAGGATATCCTGGCGTACATGCACACGCTGTAGGAATTTCGCCGCGGATCAACGCGGATAGGCGCGGATTGGGCTTGAATCGGAGGCAAGATCCGCCGCATCGTACAATTGAAGAACTGATGGCTACCCAGTTCGTCCAGATCGAAATCGGACCGAAGATCCGCGTGCCCAAGCCGGAATGGCTGAAGGCGCCGGCGCCGTTGGGAGAGAACTACCGCAACCTGAAGACTCTGGCGCGGCGGCTGGGGCTGCACACGGTGTGCGAGTCGGCGCAGTGTCCCAACATCGGCGAGTGCTGGAATCATCGGACCGCAACTTTTATGCTGCTGGGCGACGTCTGCACCCGGCGCTGCGGCTTCTGCGCCGTACCCAAAGGCAGGCCCGGTCCCATCGACCGAGATGAGCCGCGCCGGGTTGCCGAAGCCGTGGCCACGCTCGGGCTGAAGCACGCGGTTGTCACCAGCGTCAACCGCGACGATGACAACCTGGGCGGGGCCAGGATTTTTGCCGAAACTATCCGCGAGATCCGCGCCCTGACGCCGGACTGCAGCGTGGAAGTCCTGATCCCGGATTTCCAGGGGCTCGACGAAGCGCTGCGCATCGTGCTCGACGCCCGTCCCGACATCCTCAACCACAACACCGAAACGGTGCCGCGCCTCTATCCGGCGGTGCGCTCCGGGGCGCGCTATCAGCGTTCCCTGCGGCTACTGGCCAACGTGAAGAAGTTTGCTCCGGAAATGCTCGCGAAGACGGGCGTGATGGTCGGGCTGGGCGAGAGCATGGACGAGCTGATCGAGGTCTTCCGAGACCTGGCCGCCCAGCAGGTGGACATCCTCACCGTTGGCCAGTATCTCCGCCCATCCAAAGACCATCTGCCCATCGCGCGCTTCTACACGCCGGAGGAGTTTCGCACTCTCAAGCAGGAAGCGCTTGCGAAGGGCTTCCGCCACGTGGAGTCCGGCCCGCTGGTGCGCTCGAGTTACCACGCGCACGAGCAGGCGGAGAAAGTCGGCTCTTAGCTCTTGGCTGTTAGCTTTTGGCTCGTAGCCCGGAGCCGAGAGCCAAAAGCCAAGAGCCGGTTCTTTCCCTAGAACACCTTGACGTGGATGGTCAGGTACTTCTTGGGATTCTCGCGCACCGCCTTGACCAGGTTGCGGGTTTCCACCAGCATCTGGTCGGCGTTGGTGTAGAGCGAGGGGTCCTTCAGCAGCAATCCCGCGCTGCCCTCGCCCGCCGCCAGGCGGTCGGAGATCGTCTTCAGGTTGGTGGTGATGTCGTCCAGCTTCTTGGCGAACTCCGGGTCCTCCGCGAACTTGCCCAGCGCGCCTTTGCCAGCGTTGACGTCGTCCATCAGCTTGTTGGCCTTGGCGATGGTCTGGTTGGCATTGTTGTACAGGCTGGGATCCTTGATCAGCTTGCCCACGGTGCCTTCGCCTTTATCGATCTCATCCGTGAGTTTGTTGATCTTGTTCACCGAATCATTGAGCTTGTCGTAGAGTTCGTCACTGTTGATGAGCTTGCCGATGCTGCCCCGGCCCTCGGTGATCTGGCCCACCAGTTTTTGTACCTCGGTGACCGTGATGTTGAGCCGGTTATAGAGCTCGGGATCGTAGATTACCTTGCCGATGGAGCCTTCGCCGCGCTCGATGGCGGAGACGATGCGGTCCAGGCGCCGCACCAGGATGTCCACGTTCTGCAGGGTGCCGTTACTGGCGCGGATCACGTCCTGGATGGCCGGTTGCCCCTCGGTCTTCAGCGCGTCGCCGTTCTGCGCCTCCGGCCCCTTGGCGGTCTTGTTGCTGATATCGACGAAGGTCTCGCCCAGCACCCCGGCGGTAGAGAGGGTGGCTACCGAATCCTTACGCAGCGGGTACTTGCGGCCCACCTTCATGGTCACCTCCACCGGGGTGAGCGGGCGCGAGGCGGCGACGGCAATCCGGTTGACATTGCCGATGTCCACGCCCTCCAGGCGCACCGGAGCGCCCACGCGCAGGCCGGCGGCGTTTTCGAAGTAGCCCTTCACGAACAGCTTGGAAGTGAACAGGCCGGTGCCCCCGGTCATGAGGAAGACCAGCACGGCGAACACGATGCTGGCGATCAGCACGGTCAGGCCCACGCGCAATTCCGACCATCGAACCTGCTTCTGTGTTGGCACTTTTCCCCCGCGGCCGTTCTCCGGCGACCCAACAGCGCCGAATATATCAGATGCGCCCCGAAAAAACGTCAGCCGAGACTGGGGCGCCAGGTGAAGGTCAGCAGCGTGGCCGCGAGATAGGCGGCCGCGCCGCCGGCCAGCGCCGCATTGAGCCCGAACTGGATGGCCACTATGACGGCCGCCACCGAACCCAGCACGCTGGAAGCAGCATTCATCGCCCACGCCCACTGGATCGCGCTGCCTTGTGGAGACGTTGTTCGCAACGTCTCGGTGGCGATCTGCCGTAATCCTGTCGGGAAGGGCATGCCCATCACGAAGCCGAGCGGCGCCAGCAGCACGCTGCTGATCACCACCTTGGCCGGAAACGGCAGACCGACCAGCGTTCCCAGAGCGCGCGGCAGAGCGAAAATGTACGCCACCACCAGCAGCGCGATCACCGCTAGCACCGGGCGCACCTGCGCGGTCCTCGCCAGGAGCCGTCGCGACGACGCGCTACCGGCACCGCTGGCCAGCAGCAGGAGAAAGACTACGACCGTAAGCGCATAGGTGGGGTGCCCGAGAAACAGGACGAAGCGCTGGATGAGCGCGATCTCCACCAGTATGTAACCCAGGCCCAGCGCGACGAAGTAGAGAAGCGGAACCAGGTGTCGCGGACGCGGTTCACCATGCAGCGCCAGCGGCCCGATCAGGAACCCCACCACTGCCAGCAGCGAGATCAACAGGACGATCCCCAGCACCACTACCCCGAGATTGTTCTTCCAATCCATGCCGCGCCCGCTGGCATGAATGACGTTGCGCAGCGCATCGCTTGCCTTGAAGGTGAAGAAGAAAAACGGCGCGTCGTCGCTGACCGGCGCGATGTTGAAGGGATAATTGCGGATGAATTCTCGCCGCGGGCTGAAGCGCACGTCACCGAGCGCCGCCCGCTGGTGTAGCAGGATGAGTCGCTGGAAGGGAGCAGCGGCCTCGCCGGCGGCGCGGCGTTCCCTGCGGAGGTCGTTGATCCAGGGCTCGTCTTCACGCGTCAGTCCCGGCGATTCGTCGCCAGCGAGGCTGGCGAACAGCGTTGGCGTGTACAGCGGATAGAGGTCGGGATTCTCGTCGAGGTGCCGCAGCACTTCGCGCTCCTCATCCCAGGTGAAAGGCGTCTTCTTCGCCAGCACAGTGACGGGACGGCCGTCCTCGTCCAGGGGGCCGTCGGCAACAATGATGAAGTGCTTGCGCACGTCCTCGACGCCCATGGCTTCGAGCGCGTCGATGGCCTGCGAGACCACGCGCAGCGCCTCGCGCGGCTGGCGGAACTCCCAGCGTGTAATGGCAATAAAGCCCTCGGGCTGGAGGTGGTCGAAGTATTCGCGGAAGGCCTCCACCGTGTAGAGATTGTTCTCACTGAGCGCGAAAGCTCCGGCGGCGGTAGACGCCCAGGTATCCACCAGCGTCATCTGCACCACGTCGAACTTGTCGCGGCTGCCGCGAATCCACGAGCGCCCGTCGCCGACGTGCAGGTGCACTTGCGGCAGCTCGTAGAGGTGATAGCTGTAATCGGCGTAGAGGCCGCGCATGATGGTGTCGGCGATCAGCGGATTGATCTCGATGGCGGTGACGCTGGGGCTGCCGTTCGCGACCGCGCGCAGCACATCCACGCCGCCACCCGGCCCGATGATGGCGTAGGCGCCCCGCGGACGCAGCACGTTGGCGACGGCCGGCGCCGCCGACATGAGGTCCTGCTTCCAGTTGTAGCCCGGCTGGCCGTGGCCGCGATCTGCGCCTTCGGCGGGCGATTGCGTCTCGTCCCATTTCTGCGGGTCCACGTTCATGATGGCGGTGGAAGCATCAGCATCGATCACGATGTACTTACCGGTACCGACCTGGTCTACTTCCACCCGCGAAAGAGCGTTCCACCGCGCGAACAGCATCCAGGGCTGATCTCGCCGCTCGCCTTTGGCGTACACGATGTCGATCAGCCGGCCGGAATGATTGGCGGTCAGGAGAGTGACGAGCACCAGCGACAACGCGATCGCCGTCCGGCGCAGCCTGCCAGCGTCGGCCCAAATGGCCGCCGCGCCTGCCATCGCTAGCGCCGCGAAGACCACCGCATTCGGTCCGCCCACCCAGTTCAGCAGCGGTACCACCGCCAGGCAGGAAATCGCCGCGCCCACCAGGTCTGCGCCATACAGCTCGGTGATCCGCTGCGTTTCCCGCGCAAATACTGACGAGAACAGCACGCCGGTAAGGAAAAACGGCACCGCGGCGGCGACGTACATCAGGCTCAGCCGTCCGAAGTTCGCCCAAGCCAGGTTGAGCGACACCGGCACGTGCAGCACGACTTCCAGCGCGAGCACGATAACGAGCGCGTTGATACCGCACAGCACCGCGCCCAGCTGCCGCACGGTCCAGCGCGCCAGCCACTCGCGGTGCAGGTAGGCGAACACCCCGCCCGCTCCCAGGCCCAGCAGTGCGATGGAGATGGCAAGGAACGCAAAATGATAGAAGAGCACCACCGAAAACAGCCGGGTGAGCGCCAGCTCGAGCAGCAGGCTGGCAAAGCTCGCCAGGCCGACGCCGGCGATATGCACGCGGCGGTCGGTCTCGACTGTGTTCGCGCTGGGGGAGAGAACGGCGGCTTGGCTCATCGGGAGAGGTTAGTCCTCGAGGATCACTTGCGCGATCGCCTGCTCGGCGGTGTGGGAAAGCGAAAGCGACGTCCGGCGCACGCCCAGCTTGGCGGCGAATTCTGCGGCGCGCCCGCTGAAGCAGAGGGTTGGCCGTCCGCCGGGCTCGCGGCCTACTTCAACGTCCTTCCAGGTTACGCCGTGACGCCATCCGGTGCCGATGGCCTTGAACCCGGCTTCCTTGGCGGCAAAACGCGCGGCAAAGCGCTCCATGGCGTTCTGCTTCGACTGGCAATAGCGGATTTCGCCGGCGGTGAACACGCGACTCAGGAAGCGCTCGCCGAAGCGCTCCACTGCCGCCGCGATGCGCGGGACTTCGACGATGTCGATGCCGGTGCCGACAATCACGGAAGAGGTAAGGTAACACACGGACAATTCATTTCGCCGCACGGATAGCCTGCCCCGAGCGAAGTCGAGGGGCGGATTCACGCGGATCTTGGACAATCATTCTGATCCGCGCTCATCCGTGTTGATCTGCGGCGGGGAAGTTGGGCTGCTGCGTCTCGACCGCGCACCTGCACATCCAAAGGGATTGCGCATGCAGGCCCTAGCCACAGTCGCGGAAGCTATCGGCGGAACAACCAAGAAGACGGAAAAAGTCCGCCTGCTGGCCGAGTATTTCCGCTCCCGCACGGTTGAGGAGTCTGCCGTCTCGGCCGTGTTTCTCTCCGGCCGCGCCTTCCCGGGGTGGGAAGAAGCCACGCTGCAGGTGGGCGGAGCGCAGCTCTGGCGCGTGGTCGGCGCGCTGGCGCACAAGAGCGAAGCCGTGCTGACAGCCGCCTATCGCCGCCACGGAAGATACTTGGCGCCGCCGCGTACGAAGTCCTGCGATCGGTGGCGCCGGCCCAGAGCACGCTTACCGTGCTCCAGGTGGCTGAAGCCTTCCGCGCCATCGCGCGCGCCTCCGGTCCCGCGGCGAAGTCGGCGCTGGTTACTGGCTTGCTCCAGCAGGCGACGGCGCTCGAAGCCAAGTACATCGTCAAGATCATCACCGGCGAGCTGCGCATCGGGCTGAAGGAAAGCCTGGTGGAAGAAGCCAACGCCAAGGCCTACGGCGCCACGCCCGCCGAGGTGCAACGCGCCAACATGCTGCTCGGCGATATCGGCGAGACCCTGCGTCTGGCCGCCGGCGGGCGTCTCGGCGAAGCGCGCCTGCGCCTGTTCCATCCTATCGGCTTCATGCTCGCCAGCCCGGTGGAAAATGCCGAGGAAGCCTTCACGTATTTCGACCATGCCGCGGTCGAGGACAAATACGACGGCATCCGCGCGCAGGCTCACATCGCTTCTAGCGATCCGCACGTGCGTCTGTTCTCGCGCACGCTGGACGAAGTCACGGAATCCTTTCCCGAGCTGGTCGCGCCGCTCAGCGCCTTCACCGAAACTCTGGTGCTCGATGGCGAGATCGTCGCCTGGGACGCCGCCGAAGACCGTGCACTTCCGTTCTCCGAACTCCAGAAGCGGCTGGGACGGAAGAAAGTCAGCGAAGCCATCCAGCGCGAGGTGCCGGTGGCCTATGTCGTCTTCGACGTGCTCTATGCCGGCGACGCGCTGGTGATCGACCATCCGCTGCGTGAACGCGGCGCGCTGCTCGATCGCATCTTCGCTGCTGCGCGCAGGGCGGTCACAGTGCAGACTACCGACGCTCAGGGACGCCTCACCTTCGAGCCCGCGGTGGAAGCTCACGCTGACGCGAATTCCCCGGCGCAGGTGATCCGGGCGCCGGTCGCCCGCGCCGATTCGCCCCAGCACTTGCAAGAGATGTTCGAACAGGCGCGCGAGCGCGGCAACGAAGGCCTGATGATCAAAGACCTGGAGTCGCCGTACACGCCCGGCCGCCGCGGGCGTGCGTGGCTCAAACTGAAGCGCGAGCTGGCCACGCTGGACGTGGTGGTCACGGCGGTGGAGTGGGGACACGGCAAGCGCGCCAATGTCCTCAGCGATTACACGTTCGCAGTCCGTGACGGGGACAAACTGCTCAACGTCGGCAAAGCCTACTCCGGCCTCACCGACGCCGAGATCGCCAAAATGACCAAGTGGTTTCTGGAACACACGCTGGCGGACCCGGGCTATCTGCGGCTAGTCGAGCCCAAGATCGTGATCGAGGTCGCGTTCAACGCGGTGATGCGCTCCGACCGCCACGAGAGCGGCTTCGCCCTGCGCTTTCCGCGGATCTTGCGTCTCCGCGACGACAAATCGCCAGGCGAGATCGACACGCTCGAAACGGTGAAGGAGATTTACGAGGGGCAAAAGTCCAGGGAGAGTGCGTGAAGGGTTGTCGGAAACTACGCATCGGGTTCCCCGGTTGTTATACCGCGGGCCTCTTCCGCCACAAGTCGATATGGCTGCAGCATTTCCCGCAGCGCCCTCGAGATAGTCGGAAACGACCATGCACCGTGCTGTTTCCAGGAGTCGGTGTTTGGAATGTTGGTCGCGCGGAGAACCTCCTCCAGCAACTCGTCGTGTGGATACAGGAACCATTCGTCACCGCTTGGGAAACATACGTAAAGGTCACGACGGCGGTATTTTTCATCGAACGTCAGCCGGCTCTTGAGCTGAATCTTCAAAAATGTCCGGCCATCGCAATGCTGCGCGATGAAGTCGGCACCGCCCCAGTCGCTACTGAGACGGATGGTAATGTAGCCGTAGTCTGCCAGGACTGCGGAGACCTTCTGGAAATTGTAGGCTTCCCGCTGTCGCGAATTCAGATTGCCATATGGTATCCGGTTGAACGTTATGCCCAAGTGCTTCCGTCTCCTTTCGCGCTACACTGCAGGAATCGGCCTGCGTTCTGCCGATCCTGGTGCGCACCACGGCTTCGCAGCCGCCTAAGTCCCCTCGATCATTCCGCAACATTGACGTTGAACGTCGTCTTGCCGGTCTTCCCCTCGGCGCTCGCGGTGACGACGACTTCCCACTCTCCGGCCATGCTGAACTCGCCCGCGCTCTCGTACTCACCACTGCCCGCTGATTTGAGCGGGAATTGATTCTTGCCCATGTCCATCAGCGGCATGACCAGCGAGACTTCCACCTGAGCGCCCTCCACCGGCGTGCCGAGCGTTTGCTTCACGGTGACGTGGAAATTCGTCTTCCGTCCGAACCTGGGCTGGGCGGGATCCATGGCCAGTGACATGATGAACGCCGAGCCGGGCGCAGCCTGCGTAGCGATGATGGCGCTCTTCTCGTGCGGCTTCGATGGCGCGGGTTCTTTCTTATTGCAGCCGGCAGCGAATATAAGCGCGAAGGTGAGCAGGCTGGCGAGGAAGCGGGCTTGCCCTCTACACGCTGAAAAGCAGGTCCCTCGACTCGGTCCAGCCAGCGCATCAAGCCAAAAGCGGGCTTGATGCGTCATGCGGCTGGACCTCGCTCGGGATGACAATTTCAATTTTGGTTGAATCATTGAACCGGGCTAGTGCGGGTGTGAGTGGCTCTCCTCGACCACGGCCACGCAGCCGTGCGCCACCTCGCAGACCACATGCTCGAACTGGATGGTGGTGTGCTCGATCTTGAAGCTGGCGCGCAAGCGCTCCTTTACCTCGCGCAGGATCTGTTCGCTCTCCGACGGCGGGATGTCCGGGATGGAGATGTGGCAGGAAAGCGCGTGGCTCTCCGATCCCAGGCTCCAGACGTGCAGGTCGTGGACGCCGTTCACGCCCTGGATCGCGGCGATCACCGCGGTGATGCGCTCCAGCTCCATGCCGCGCGGCGTGCCTTCCAGCAGGATGTTCAGGGTCTCGCGGATGATCTCCCACGACGACCACAGGATGAGCGCGCCGATAGCTATGGAGAGCGCCGGATCGATCCAGGTCTGGCGGGTCAGCATGATGCCGATGCCGCCCACGATCACGGCGGCGGTGGAGAGCGTGTCGCCCAGCATGTGCAGAAAGGCGCTGCGGATATTGACGTCGCGGCTGGAGGCCCAGAGCATGGCCGCGATCACGCCGTTCATCACCACGCCCGCCGCCGCCACCCCGATCATCAGCCGCGGCGCCACCTGCGCCGGCGCGTACAACCGGCGACCCGCTTCCCAGAAGATGAAGAACGCCACCGCCACCAGCGCTAGCGCATTGACGAACGCGGCCAGCACTCCGGCGCGCTGGTAGCCGTAGGTCTTGGTCGAGCTCGGCGGCAGCCCTTGCACGTACACCGCGAACCAGGAGAGCAGCAGCGCCAGAAAGTCCGAGAGGTTGTGCCCGGCCTCGGAGAGCAGCGCCAGGCTGTGCGCACGCAGTCCCGCCGCGACCAGCAGGACGATGTAGATCAGGGTCGCCAGCAGCGAGAGGCGCAGGACCTTGGAGGTCCGCTGCTGGGCGTGGGTGTGCATCTGATTAGTCTAACTCAAACGTTCAGCGCTTCAGCAGGTCGACGGGTTCGCGCACGTCCGTGACGCGGAAGTGGCGGGCCAGCGTGGGATAGCGCTGCGCGACGGCTTCATACATATCAAAGGCGATTTTTCGATACGAAAAATGTCCGGCGGCGCCGGTGCGCAGCTCGGAGATATAGGCTACCTCGGCAAAATCCATCTTGAACAGCGTGCGCTTGCGGAAGGCCAGGGGTAGCAGGTAAACGGCGTCGGTGCGTGCGTCCTCGCCAGCCGTACGTTTGAGTTCCACCACCGCATCCTGCACGCGCTCCATAGCATCGTCGTAGCGCTGGCGCAGGCCGGCGGCGGCAAGCTCGTCGGGTGTTTCGTAGCCGTGCGCGTCGGTAAACGCCTGGTGGACCTGCACGCAGCGCCGATGGCGGTGCAGGTCGCGGAAGCCGCCGATGTCCATCAGGATGTCGAAGCGCAACGTCTGCCCGGCGTTGAAGGCACGCAGCAGTTCGTCGTGAGGGCCGCGGTACTTGATCCCGAGATCGACGATTTCGCGGCGTTGGCCGGCGCCGAGCGCCGCCACACGCTCCCGGATCTGCCGGTAGGGATACGCGCAGTGCTCATAGAGCAACGTGGTCGCGATCTCGACCTCGAGAGGCTCGTCGTCCAGCAGATCGACCGCAGGCGCCGGCGCGATGGCAGCGCCGGCCATGAGTTCCGCGGCGGCAGTTGCCAGCTCCTCGCGGCTGCACATCAGGTAAGGACTCGCTTCGGCATACTTGACGAGCGTGGGCGCCGGCCGCACTTCCTTCATCAGCAGGTCGTAGACGTTATTGCCCCAGCCGTCATCGCGCCCGCGGATTTCTTCCCACAGCTCGCGAAGCGCATATCCATTCACGTTGTAAGCCGGATTGCGCGCGGCTTCCTTCAGGCTCTCCCCCAGTGCGCGCACCTCGGGGAAGCGGTCGGAGAGCAGGCGCGAGATTTGCGATTCCAGGGTGCGCGCATTGACGATCTGACCCAGTGAAGTGTTGGTGGCCAGCGGCAACAGGTAACGCGCGACGTCGAAGGCGCGGGCGCGCAGGGTACGCTCATACGCCTCCTGCTTCATGTCGATGGGGCGGGGCGTGCGCTCCTGCAAGTGGCGAAACATCCGCGCCGAGATGGTTTGATACTCGGTAAAAAGAAAATCGATGGTGTCGCAGAAGCGCCGCTGCGCCGCGCCGCTCGCGCCGAACTCGGGCAGGTAGTAGTCGGGATGAGAAAAATCCTGATAGCGCGTGGAGCGCTCCTGACCATCCCACCTCTGCTCGTCGACCACGGCAATGGCGGCCAGGATCGAGAGCCGCTCGATGGCCATGGCGATGTGCGCCAGGTCCGCGATCGAACGGTGTCCGTATTGGAAATAATAAGTGTTGAGGAATTTCTCGGCCCGTTGTTCGCTGATCTCGCGCAGCGACTCCTTCATGGAGAGCGCCGAGCGCGAGTACTTGGCCATGGCGTAGGCTTGCACCTCGGGCTCGACGCCGTAGATCGCATAGACGGACGTGGTAGCGGGCTGAGCCGGCTTCGGGTCGCGGGGTGGGTTCTCGTCGGACATCGCGAGCGATGCTATTCCGGAATCGCAGTCGCGGGCAAGAGCCGCATGTTTGCCCGAATCAAAAAAAGTCGTTGGTTACTTCCGAGAGGTCAGCGCATCTATATGACAGCGCAGGGGGAGCGCTTTGGGAGTTACGTCCGTCACTGACTTTTGCACAAATGGACGTCGGAATTCGAGTTAAAATCGTCGATCTTGGTAAGGGATGCGTAGCCTTCTTAAATCTTTAGCCCTCTTGTTTGCCGCCAGTCTTTCGCTGGGGGCGTGGGGAGCGACGTCGCCGGACGCGAACGGCGCTCCCGAGGGATCGCTGCCGCCAGAGCGGGCGCAGACCACCAGTTTTGTGAGCGAGAGCGTGCCGCCGCCGCCCGCGACCCTGCCCCGCATGGCGCCCGAGTTGGCGCTCCGAACCTTCCAGCAGCGCGCGGCGCGGCAGTTGAGCGAGCCGGTCAGCTACTCCGCCAACACCGTGGTCGAGGCCGAACTGCCGGACACTGCGCAACGAGGCCAGTACCAGTTGCAGCGCCGCTTCATCGCGCCCAAGACCCTGTTGTTCACCCCGGTGCGCTTCGTGGGCGACAACTTTGTGAAGAGCAACATCATCGCCCGCCTGCTACAGGCGGAGGTGGACCACGTCAACAAGGGCGAGAGCGCGCAGACGGCCATCACCGATGCCAACTACAAGTTCAGCTACAAGGGCGCGGATGCGATCGACGGCGGTTCCGTCCACGTCTTCCACGTGAAGCCGCGCGCCAAGCGGCCGGGCCTTTTCAAGGGACGCATCTACCTGGATGCCAGCACCGGCAGCCTGCGCCGCGCCGAGGGCACGCTGGTGAAGACGCAGTCGTTCTTCATCAAGAAGATTGACTTCGTGCAGGATTACGCCGACATCGGCGGCTACACCCTCCCGGTGCACGCGCGCTCGCTGGCCAAGACGCGCCTGGTGGGACGCGCCGTGGTCGAGATCGCCATCGACGCTTACGACCTCAATACCTCCACCACTGCCAGCGCTGAAACGACCGCCGGCGGCGGCAGCCAGTAAGGCATCGAGACATCGGGTGATTGAGAATCACGCAGGCCGGGCCGCCCTCACTCGGCCTTATGCCTCTTCCGGCGAATGCGGCCTCGTAGTCCCGAGCAGGATCTGGAACAACAGCAGCCAGCGCTTGACGTTGGTGGTCATCAGGAAATTCTCTTTCACGTGCTCGCGGCCGTTCTTGCCGAGTTCGGCGGCATACTCGGGGTGGGTGAGCAGATAGCGGATCTGGTAGGCGCAGCCCTCTACCGAGTGCACCAGCACGCCGGTCAATTTATGGATCACCTGCGTGGGGATGCCGCCGACGGCGCCGGCGATCACCGGCTTGCCCTTCCACAGCCCTTCGGTGACCGTCAGCCCGAAGCCTTCTTTCAGTGACTTCTGGATGACCAGCGTGGACGCGCGCTGCAGCGCGTTAATCTCGATCGCCGACCAGGGCGGAAGGTTGAGGATGATGACGTCGGGATCGTCGTCCGCTTCTTCCATCACTTCCTGGAGCACGGCTGCGCCTTCAGGGTCGTCGGTAGCACCGCCGCCAGCCAGCACGAGCTGGCAGTCCACATATTTCTTGGCCAGCTTGTAGGCCTGAATCACGCCCACCGGGTCTTTCAGCCGGTCGAAGCGGGAGATCTGGGTGATGACCGGCCGGCTGCGGTCAATGCCGAAATCGTCGCACACCTTCGCGACTACGCTTTCCTCCAGGTCCTTGTTCTTCTCGGAAAGCGGATCGATGCAAGGGTAGAACAAATACTGGGGGCAGGCCAGTTGACGGCTGAACGCCGGTGAGGAAAAAACGGCAGCATCGTACTGGTCGATGAACGGACGCAGGAATCCCCACACCTCGGGATTGGGGTTGGAGAGATCGATGTGGCAGCGCCACACCCAGCGCCCGCGATTGCGCTCCTTGGAAGTAATCAGCGCTGCCGGCTGCGGATCGTGCATGACGAACAGGTCCTCGACGAACTGCATGCGCTGGCGGTTTTGCTCGGTGTACATCATGAAGATGTCTTTGACCGCCTGGGTGACGGCGTACTCACCGCCGTGCAGCGCATTGTGGAAGCCCTTGGTGACCTCGAAGAAATCGTTGCCGCCGGTGATGACCTCCCACTTGGTGGCGACTTCCAACTCGTTCAGCAGGGGGATCAGGCGGTTCAGCATCTCGGCCACGCCGCCGCCCATCGCGGTGGAGTTCACCATCTTCACCGTCTTGCCGCGAAGCTGGCGGGCCAGGAAGTGCAGGTCGTCGAGTTCCGGCTTGCCGATGATGGGCTCGTAATCGTCGAGCCGCGGCGGTGGAGGCGGCGCCGGCGGCGTGGTGGAAATCTTCGGCCGGGGCCGCTGACGGCGCTCGACCTCAGGCAGGCTCGGCGCTTGCACCGAGGCGCTCTCCGCCGGTTGATCGCTGGTCAGGGTGTCGGGCTGGGGCGTCTTTCCGTCGCTCATTGCTCTTGCGTCCTCACCTCGTCAAAGCGCGCTCTGGACGACGCGCAGGATCGTCCGGCGCACATCGTGCAGCGTGGCGGTGTAGATGTCGATGTGGTTGATGCGGTCGGCCAGGCGGGCGAGGTCGAGCTCGTGCTCCAGCCAGAGGGAGAAATCGTTGGTGTTCAGCTTCAGGCGCAGGCGGGCCTCGATGAAATGATAGTGGATGCTGTACAGGCTGACTTGGCGGATGCCGTCCGCAAATTCCACCAGATTACGCGCCACAAAGGGCGTGGGGATGACGATCAGCTCCGACGCTGAGAAGTAGAAGGGCTCGAAGGCGGACCGCTCGCGGGCCCGCGGGTTCTGCTTGAGATAGGCGTCCACGATGTCCACCAGGCGCTGGCGCAGCGTGGCGATGGAGGTGAACTCGCGCACGTCGATGCCGGCCAGCCGCTCCGCCAATCCAACCTCGTTGCAGGCGGCAAACGCCCAGTGGGCGAAGTCGTTCGAAAACCCCTCGCGGATGAAGTGGTGCTCGCGCAGGGTCTGGAAGGTGTGCTGGAAGATGGATTCGTCGGGGCAGACCTGCAGCGCCTCCAGCAACTCGGCCAGGTTGCTGGCCTTCTCCCGGCCGATGCGGATGAGATGAGCCGCCGAGTTGAAGTAGAAGGGCGCACGTGCCCACCGGCTTGCGACCGCGGGCATTTCCGCCGTGGCCATGGAAATCTCTCCTCTCGAGGGAATCCTCAGCAGCAAAGAGGCTGAATTTGGTTGGATGCAACAGCCGGATAATTGGGTAATTTAGTAATCTGGTTACCCGATAATTGAGCCATTGAGTGACAATGAATCATTGATTCATGGGTTGTCAATGAGCATGACCCAATGACGTCACGGGCCCATGGCCCAATCCGACCATGCCTCATGCCGAACCACTTCTGCTCGAACTGTTTGCCATCTTCGTATGGGCGAAGGTGTTCGGGGAAATCTTCGAGCAACTCGAGTTGCCGGCGGTGGTGGGAGAGATCCTGGCAGGCGTAATCCTGGGGCCCTACGCCGCCAAGTTCGTCAACCCGAGCGCGACCACGCTCTCCATTGCCGGACTAGGGGCTATCTTCCTGCTGTTCACCGTGGGGCTTGAGACCAGTCCCAGAGACCTCATCCGGGTCGGCCGAACGTCGTTGCGCGTCAGCCTGGCCGGGGTGCTGGCGCCGTTCGTGCTGGGATTCGCCTACCTGCGCCTGCTGCGCGGCGACCCTACCCACGAAGCCATCTTCGTGGCGGCGGCCATGGTCGCGACCAGCGTCGGCATCGCCGCCCGCGTCATGGGAGACCTGCGCGTGCTGCACACGCAAGTGGCGCGCATCATCCTGGCCGCGGCCGTGGCCGACGATATCCTGGGCATGATCGTGCTGGCGGTGGTGGCCGGCCTGGCCTCCAGCGCTGGGATCCAGTGGGTACAGCTCATCGTGCTGTTTCTGGAAGCGGTGGCGTTCACCGTGTTCATGGTCTTCTTCGGATCCAAGGTGATCCACAGGATGCGGCCGGGGGTGGAACGCATGTCCACCCAGAATGCGCCGCTGATCCTGGCGCTGGCCCTCTGCCTGGGACTCTCCGTGGCCGCCGAGAGGATCGGCATGGCCGCCATCATCGGGGCGTTCTTTGCCGGCCTGGCCTTTGCCGAGTACTCCGTCGAGTGGAAGCTGGCGCCGCGGGTCAGCGCCATCAACGAGTTTCTCGCGCCGTTTTTCTTCTTCACCATGGGCTCGCGGCTGGACTTGCGCGTCTTCAATGGAAAGGTGATCGTGGCCTGCGTGGTGGTCACGGTGCTGGCACTGATCGGGAAGGTCGTCGCCTGCGGCTTGCCCGTGCTGCGGGAGGGCTGGTTGAGCGCGCTCGAGGTCGGGGTGGGCATGACGCCGCGCGGCGAAGTGGCGCTGATCGTGGCTCTGGTCGGATTGCAGATGAAGATGATGTCGCAGGCGGCGTACGGCATCGTGATCTTCATGACCGGGGCGACTACGCTGATTGCCCCCCCGGTGTTGCGATATTTGTTCAAGAGGGGTGCGGCGGCGAACCATTGAGTCATTAACTCCTTAAGTATGTATTTACGTTGTGCGCACAATGCTGTATATTATTTGTGTATACATGGGGGGCAGCCATGCCGGCAACGGGAGCCCGAGCCAGGAAGACCCGCGACGAGACTATTAATCTGCGCGCGAGCCAGAGCCAAAAGGCGCTGATCGACCGGGCGGCGGATGCTCTGGGCCGGAACCGCTCGGATTTCATGCTGGAGACGGCCTGCCGCGAAGCCGAAGCAGTTCTGCTCGACCGGCGGTATTTCGCCCTGGAAGCGCAAGAGTTCAAGCGTTTCACGGCGATGTTGGACAAGCCTTCGGCGAGCAATAGGAAGCTGCAACGGCTGCTCAAGACCAAACCGCCGTGGCAGCGGTGAACCGGGGCGAGGACCGGCTCAGCGCGCCGGGGAAGCTGCGCGCGGATCACGATCTGTCGGCATTCGAATGCGGCGAGCCGGCCTTGGATGACTGGCTGCGCCGGCGCGCGCTTCGAAACCAGGAAAGCGGCGCGTCCCGCACTTATTTGGTCTGCGCAGGCAAGCAGGTGGCCGGGTATTACGCCCTGGCTGTGGGCGCCGTCGCGCATGCGGACGCGCCCAGCCGCGTCCGGCGCAACATGCCCGACCCAGTGCCGGTCATGGTCATCGGCCGCCTTGCCGTTCATCAGAAGGTTCAGGGCAGGGGCATCGGGCCGAGCCTGTTGCGCGATGCGGTGCTGCGTACGCTGCAGGCGTCGGAGATCGCCGGCATTCGCGCTATCCTGGTGCATGCAATTTCAGAGCAGGCGCGGAAGTTCTATGTAGAATGCGGTTTCGCCGCGTCACCGGTGGACCCGATGACGCTGATGATTACGGTCGCGGAAGCGGCAAAGTCATTGGTCGGACGCTGACACTCGTCCGACAACTCACAGCGGAGACTGTCGCATGCCGGATTTGAAAGGCCGGGTGGCGCTGGTGACTGGAGCGTCGCAGGGGATCGGGCGGGCGTGTGCGCTGGCGCTGGCCGAAGCGGGAGCGACCGTGGCCGCGGCGGCGCGCAACCAGGAGAAGCTCGCGGGCGTAGTCGAGGAGATCATCGGCTCCGGCGGAACCGCTCAGGCGTTTCCCATGGACGTCGCCAGTGACGAACAGATCAAGGCCGCGTCTAAATCAGTGATCGACACGTTCGGCAAGGTGGACATCCTGGTGAACAATGCCGGCATTGCTCGCGACCAGCTCCTGCTGCGCATGAAGCGCGCCGACTGGGACGCCGTGCTGGCCACCAACCTCACCGCGGCGTATCTCGCCATCCAGCAGGTGGTGGGCGGCATGATGCGCCAGCGCTGGGGACGAATCATCAATATCACCAGCGTGGTGGGACAGATGGGCCAGGCCGGCCAGGCTAACTACGCCGCGTCCAAGGCGGGACTGATCGGCTTGACCATGGCGCTGGCGCGCGAGCTGGGGTCGCGCAACGTTACCGTGAACGCGGTCGCGCCCGGCTTCATCGAGACCGCGATGATCGCCGGGCTTCCCGCCGAACTCAAACAGAAACTTCTAACCCTGGTGCCACTGGGCCGTTTGGGCACCGACCGCGAAGTGGCCATGGCGGTGCGCTTTCTCGCTTCCGAGGACGCGTCCTATATCACCGGCCACGTGCTCAACGTGAACGGCGGGATGCTGATGGGGTAAGCATGAGCGCGGCTGCGGAGTCCGCACTGAAGATCACCCAGGCCCACACGCCCGAGCAAGTCGCCGGGGTGCGCGAGCTGTTTCTGGAATATGCGCAGTCCCTCAACTTCAGCCTGTGCTTCCAGAGCTTCGATCAGGAGCTGGCCTCGCTGCCCGGGGATTACGCGCCGCCCTCCGGCAGGCTGCTGTTGGCGGAATTCAACAGTCGGCGCGCCGGCTGCGTGGCCTTGCATCGCCTCGAGGACGGCATCTGCGAGATGAAGCGGCTGTTTGTGCGTCCGGAGTTTCGCGGACACCAGATCGGGCGCCGGGTGGCCGAGGCGGTGATCGCGGAGGCGCGCTCCCTGGGCTACGAGCGCATGCGGCTGGACACGGTTGCGCCCGTCATGCGCGAAGCGGTCCAGCTTTATCGCGAGCTGGGGTTCTACGAGATCGCTGCTTACCGTTCAAATCCCATGGAGGGAACGCTATACATGGAACTCTTGCTCGCTCAACCGGGTCGCGTGACCGCTGAGGATTTCCACAACAAAAACGTATAAGCTGATTATCATGAGCGACAGTATTTACGGGGTAACGATCGAGACGGTATCCGGGGTGACCATCTTCAAGGTGCGGGGTGCGCTCAAGCTGGGAGAATCCGTTCTGGATGAGTTGCGGGGGCGGTGCTGCGAACTGGCTACGCGCCCGATCGAGCGGCTGGTACTGGACCTGGAAGACGTCCCCGCCATCGACTCCAGCGGGATTGGGGTGCTGATGCACGCCTATACCTCCCTGCACAACCGTGGTGGCCGCTGCAAGCTGCTGAATCTGGCTCACACCCCGGCCGAAGTGCTGCGCGTGGTGCGCCTGCTCAGCGTGTTCGAGGTTTACCACGACCGTAATGCCGTCCTTGCCAGCTTCGAGCCCTCACCCCAGCAAACCAAAACCGGGTTTGCTGGGGGCCCCGAGCGCGCCGCCTGATCGGCGCGGGGCCGGCCCCCCGCTTCCTCTTGCGAAAAATTCGCTTGCCAAACTTCTTGCAGTCTGGTTACTATGCCGATACCTCCCCAGGCGACGGCTGAGAGTTTTCTTCCCACATGAACATCGGCGAGACCATACGAAGTTACCGCCTGCAAAAGGGGATGTCGCAAGGCGACATCGAGAAGCGCACCGGGCTGCTCCGGTGCTATCTATCGCGCGTCGAGAATGGACACACCATCCCCTCGCTGGACACCCTGGCCAAGATCGCCGGCGCCATGGAGCTGCCGCTGGCGCAGTTCTTCGCCGACAATGTCCACCCCAACGGCCATCCGGGGAGAGTGCCGCAGTTGAGCGACGAGGATGTCCGCTTCCTGTCGCAGGTCCGCCGCTATTCTTCCAATCTGAACGAGAGCGACCGCAAGCTGGTGCTGGCCATGGTCAAGAAGATGGCCGCGACGGCGAAATAAGCGCCCGGCAATCAACAGCTTAGCCAGAAACATAGGCTACCGATCTGCACGGATGATCCGCCTGACCCGTGGCTGCTTTTTTTCCCAACCCGGCGTCCACCGACTTCGGTGCCGTAGGCAGCGCCCCGCAGCGGCTGGTAGGCTGCATCGCGGAAGGATTCCGCTTGACCGTCGACGAAGAACTGGGCCTGCTGGACGACAACATCCGCAAACTCAAGGTCGAGTATGACGTTCTATTTCGCCGGCGGCGCCAAGCGGCCGCCGGAAGACGTTGAGTGGCGCGTCCGCACCGCCATCAAGAAGTACAGCGAAGGCCGCAGTCTCACCTTCCAACAGCATTTCCGCTACAACACTTTAGCCCACAAATACGCCGTCTTCAGCGATCTGTGGCGGCGCAAGCTGAAGATCAAAGAAGAGGGCTACCGGCGGCGCCAGGACGTCGTGCTTGCCATCCAGGGATTGCGGCCGGAGGAGGAAAAAGCGGCGGCGGCGGCGCTGGTACGGGTGGACAAGCGGCAGCCCTCGAGCCTGCCGCAGTTCGAATTCGCCGAGCCGCACGCCGAGTTGGGCAAAGCACAGGTACTGTACCAGGCTCTGGTCGAAGCCCGGCGCCGCGCCGGCGTTGCCCCGGGTCCCGATTTCGATTCCTTCCGCGAGTTCCTGTCGAAAAAGACCACCGAGGTCCGCACTCAGTTTGGCTGCTCCACCGTCGAGTATTCCATCGAGCTGGAAAGCGGCCAGGTCAGGCTCAAGGCCAGGGGCAAGAATTAGTACCGAGTACCGAGAATCCCCCTAGCGGTCCGCATTTTCTCCCGATCCTCGATAAAATTTTAGTGAGCTGTGTCCTTGCTTCTCAGTGCGGTTTTCTGGCAGGGTAGCAGGTTCCTTTCATCCGACCGACCCGGTACTCGGTACTGGGTACTCGATACTCCTAAGAGAGGTTACTGTGAAGATTCAGCGAGCCATCCTCAGCGTAACGGACAAGACCGGCGTGGCGGAGTTCGCCCGCCAACTGGCGCAACTCAACGTCGAGATGTATTCGACCGGCGGCACGGCCAAGCTGCTGCGCGATTCTGGCGTGGCGGTGCGCGACATTTCCGAACTCACCGGCTTCCCGGAGATGCTGGACGGGCGGGTGAAAACGCTGCACCCCAAGGTGCACGGCGGCATCCTGCACGTGCGCGAGAACCCGGCCCACCGCGCCGCGGTGGCCGAGCACGGCATCCAGCCCATCGACATGGTGGTGGTGAACCTCTACGCCTTCGAGAAGACCGCAGCCAAGCCGGGGGTGGGGTTCGACGAGCTGATCGAGAACATCGATATTGGTGGGCCGTCCATGATCCGCTCCGCCGCCAAGAATTTCCGCGATGTCGCCGTGGTGACCTCGCCCGCGGACTACGCCTCGATCATCGAGGAGATGAAAAAGTCCGGCGGCGAGCTGGCGGTCGAGACCCGCTGGCGGCTGGCGCAGAAAGCTTTTGCCACTACTTCAGCCTACGATTCGGCGATCGCCTCGACGCTCGAGCGGGTCGGCAAGAATGGACGCGGCTTCGAGCTGCATGCCGAGGCTGGCTTTCCGCAAACGCTCCGCTTGCGCTTCGAAAAAACCATGGACTTGCGCTACGGTGAAAATCCGCACCAGAAAGCGGCCCTGTATGCCGACGGCAGCGGCCTGGGCGTGGCCAACGGACGCCAGCTCCAGGGCAAGGAGCTTTCCTACAACAACATTGTGGACCTGCAAGCCGCCTGGGACCTGGCGCAGGAGTTCACCGAGCCGGTGTGCGCCATCATCAAGCACACCAATCCCTGTGGGACGGCGACCGGCAACGACCTGCTGGAAGCCTACAAGCGGGCTTTTGAGGCGACCCGGTGTCGGCGTTCGGGGGCGTCATCGGCGTCAACCGCGCGATCGATGGCGCCGCGGCCGAGGAGATGGCCAAGCTCTTCGTCGAGGCCATCGCCGCGCCCGGCTTCGACGCGGCCGCGCGCGAGCGCTTTGCCGCTAAGAAGAATCTCCGGTTGGTAGAAGTGGTGGCCGCGCCCAAGAAGTGGGTGTACAAGAGCGTCTCCGGCGGCTTGCTGGTGCAGGATGACGACGCCCACCAGCTTAAGGAATCCGACCTGAAAGTGGTCAGCAAGCGCGCTCCTACCGCGGAAGAAATGCGCGCGCTGCTGTTCGCGTGGAAGATCTGCAAGCACGTCAAGTCGAATGCCATCCTCTATGCGCGTGACGGGCAGTCGGTCGGCGTGGGCGCCGGGCAGATGAGCCGCGTGTTCTCGGCCAAGATCGGCGCCATGCACGCTCAGCTGCCGGTCACAGGAACGGTGGCGGCTTCAGATGCCTTCTTCCCATTCCCCGACGGCGTTGAGGAGATCGCCAAGGCCGGCGCCACCGCCATCATTCAGCCGGGAGGATCGGTCCGTGACCAGGAGGCGATCGACGCCGCCGACCGCCTGGGTCTGGCCATGGTGTTCACCGGAGTGCGGCACTTCCGGCATTGAAAGGGAAATCCCCACCCTTGGCAAAAGCGGCCCCTCGACTTCGCTCGGGGCAGGCTCCGGGTGGGGCACCCGCCAACCCATGGGTTTTCAATCACCCGATGACCCGATTTAAGAGCCGGGCCAGTGCTGAGTTGACAGCCCTCGCGCATGGTATGTATCATTGATATGTACCACAGGAGACCACGATGAAAGCCAAGCAGGCCAAGGTGTTCTGGACAGGGCGGAGCCAGGCGATTCGCCTGCCGAAGGAATACCGCTTCCAGACCGACACCGTGCTCGTACGTCGCAAAGGACAGGCGGTCATCGTGGAGCCGCTGGACACATGGCCCGAGGGATACATCGACTCTTTTGCCGGCGTGCCGGCCGACTTCGCCCGGCCGCCGCAGGGTAAGGCCGAAAAAAGGACCTCGCTCGGGTGAGGTTCCTCCTCGATACCGATACCTGCGTCTATCTCCTGAAACAAAACCCGGCCGCATTACAACAGCTGCTGGCGCAGAGCCGGGAAGACGTTGCGGTAAGCGTCATCACAGAGGCGGAGCTTCGAACCGGCGCCGCCAAGAGCGCTTCGGCGGCGAAGACGTTGCGGCTGGTGGAAAACTTCCTTCGTCCCCTTTCGATCATAGACTTCACATCCGACGATGCGGCCTCGTATGCGCAAGTGCGCGCCCGGCTCGAACGCGCGGGCACGCCTATTGGCCCGCTCGACACGCTGATTGCAGCGCAGGCGGTGGCTCGCAAACTGGTTCTGGTTTCCAACAACCAGCGTGAGTTTAACCGGGTTGCCGGTCTCCGTCTGGAGAACTGGCTGACTTGAAGTCGCTGCGGCCGTTGTGCTCCCATCCGCTATAGTTTGAAACGACTTGCATCGCACTCTGTCCCCTTCGGCACCAAGGTGACGTGGTTGGTAGCGCACGGCCTCCGGCCGTTTCTCCGGGGATTCTCTTCACAGCCGAGTCTACGCGCTGCTAATTTCCGCTGCCACTCTTCCGCGCTTCGTCGTCCTGGTACTCAATCTTGCGGCCGCTGCGCGCTTCCATGGCAGCGAGCGTTACGCGAACAATGTCCTTACCGAGCTCCAGCACCGCCGCCTGCTGCTGGCCGTTTTCGTCTTTGTAACCGATCGTCAGGTAATGCTTGCGCTTCTTCGTGATAACCCATCGGCTGACAACCCCGCCACGCCTGCCGACCTTCTGCCCGTACTCGAGGCTCTCGATGCGATCGTAAGGAATCTGGAGTTTGCCCGTGCCGTAGTCAAACACGAAAACCTTCTCGTCGCTGGTGGATGAAACTCCTTCTGTTTGCTCCTTGATTGAGCTTACAGTGCCTCCGACGTACATCGTCTTTTGGCTGTCCACTGCCCACAGAGCCTCAAAGCAAAAACACACGATTAGGACAATTGGGAGGGATCGCTTCATTATCGCGCCTCTTAGGAATTCGAAGTATTTGGGAACACATCCCATTGTATCCGCAAGTCTCGTCTTCATCATGGCTGTCTCCTCGTACGGATGTGCTTCACAGACCTCAGAACTGAACAGGAATCCCCATTTCAAGATAGTCCCGCGGAACATTTCGTCAGTGCGCCAAGTCACCTGAGGCGGTGACCAGCCTCCTACCCCTCAGGGGTAGGCTTTTCAATCACCCGATGACCCGATGAGCATCGCCGGGGTCCAGCACCGTAGTAACCCGCAAGTAAAGCTTTTTTTCGCGTAGAATACTGATGCACCACCCGGCAGGGGACCAGCATCCAATCTGAGTGTTGGAGACGGGTAGGCAGGGGTCTTGCGCCTTGATGAAGAAGATACTTGCTGCAGTTCTGTTGCTGATTTCCACAACCGTTCTTGCCCAGGAACGCAAGAACACTCAAAACCCGCAAGACCAGGTCCCGGCCAAAGCGCCCGCTGACTCCGGCAAGGTTGCGCCCAGGCTTCCCGACAAGGCCGCCGCGTACTATCACTACAGTCTGGCCCACATGTACGAGGAGCTGGTGTCGATCTACGGGCGGGCGGAGTATGCCACCAAGGCTATTCAGGAATACCGCCTGGCCATCGAGAACGACCCCGATTCCGAATACCTGAACTCGGGTCTAGCCGAGCTCTACGCCAAAACCGGCCGCATCGCCGAAGCCGTACGCGAAGCCGAGGACATCCTCAAACGCGATCCCAACAACCTGGAAGCGCGCAAGCTGCTGGGCCGCATTTATCTGCGGTCCTTGGGCGACCTGCAATCGGGAACGCAGTCGCAGGAGGTGCTGAAGTTGGCCATCGAGCAGTTCCAGGCGATCGTCCGCCTGGAGCCCAAGAGCGTGGATGACCACCTGCTGCTGGGCCGGTTGTACCGGCTCGATAACGATTTGGTGAAGGCAGAGGGGGAATTCAAAACCGGCATCCAGATCCAGCCCGATTCGGAAGAGGCGATCACCAGCCTGGCCTACCTCTACAACGAGGAAGGCGACGCGCCCCGCGCCATCGCCTTGCTCAATCAGATTCCTGACGCGGCGCGCAGCGGCAAGCTCTACGCGGCGCTGGGCTACACCTACGAGCAGCAGAAAGAATACAAGAAGGCGGTCACCGCCTACCGCAAGGCGGTCGAACTGGACCGCGACAACCTGGACTCGCTGCGCGGGCTGGCCCAGAACCTGATGAACGACAGCCAGTATGACGCCGCCCTGGAGCAGTACCGGCAGATTGCCGACGCCGATCCCCAGGACGCGCAATCGTACCTGCGCATCTCCGAGATCTACCGCCGCCAGGGCAAATTTGACCAGGCGCTCGACATGCTCAAGAAGGCCGAGAGCCTGGTGCAGGACTCGCTGGAAATTCCCTTCAACATGGCGCTGGTGTATGACGCGCAGGGGCGCTTCGACGATGCCGCCACCACCCTGCAGCAACTCCTGGAGAAGACCGCGCACCCGGATGGCAATTACACCACCGGCGAGCGCAACAACCGCAGCGTCTTCCTGGAGCGCCTGGGAACCGTCTACCGCGAACAGGGCAAGACCCAGGCCGCGGTCGAGACCTACCGCAAGATGCTGGAGTTAGGCGGCGACAGCGAATCGCGCGGCTACCAGGAGTTGATCGATACCCTGCGCGAGGCCAAGCAATGGACACAGGCCACCGCCGTCGCGCAGGAAGCGGTGCAGAAGCTTTCCAGCGACCGCGGCCTCAAGCTGGTGCTGGCGGGACAATTGGCGGATACCGGCCAATCCGATGAGGGCCTCGCCATGGCCAAGTCACAGCTCAAGGGCACGGCGGACGACCGCGAGGTCTATATCGCGCTGGCGCAGATCAACAGCCGGCTGAGGCGCTGGAGCGACGCCGAAGAGGACATCAACAAGGCCGCCGGACTGGCCAGCAAGCCGGAAGACAAGGATTACGTGCAGTTCGTGCTAGGCTCGATCTACGAGCGGCAGAAGCGCTACGAGCCGGCAGAAGCCGCCTTCAAGAAGGTGCTGGCCAGCGATCCGCACAGCGCCATTACCCTCAACTACCTGGGCTACATGATGGCCGATCGCGGCGCCCACCTGGAAGAGGCACTGGCCTACATCAAGAAGGCGGTGGAACTCGATCCCCAGAACGGCGCCTACCTCGACTCGCTGGGCTGGGCTTATTTCAAACTCGGCAACTACGATCTGGCGGAAGAGAACCTGCGCAAGGCTTCCGAGCGCATCGGCAACGATGCCACCGTGCAGGACCATCTGGGCGATGTCTACCAGAAGATGGGACACCTGAAGCAGGCCGCCGCCCACTGGCAGCGCGCGCTCGAAGAGTGGGCGAAGACCGTCCCAGCCGACGTGGACCAGGATGACGTAGCCAAGGTGCAGCACAAGCTGGAGGCGGCGCGGGTCAAGCTGGCGCAGCAGGGAAGGTAGTCGCGAGTTGTAAGTCGTAAGTCGCGAGCGAACCCACTGTTCCCTGTCATCCCGAGCGCAGCGAGGGTTCTTGGTTTTCGCCAGCGACTCCATCACGCGCAGGGATCAAGAACCGTCGCTCCTTCTCGCTTAGCCGCCATGAGAAGCTCCTGATCGGAGCAGACAAAAACAGGCATATCAGTCCCGCCCGCACTCTTCAACACCATGTACCCGGCTAACTGAACCGCATCGAACGCGCGGAGCGCATGACCGTCCACGAGCGCGCAAGCGGTGTCCACTACAAAATCCGTGACCGTCTGGACCAGAAATCGGCCTTCCACGTGACGCTCAAAGGCTTCCAGCAATTGAGTGGCAACTAGCGATGGAATCTCGCCGTTCCTTCCCCGTCTCCGTATCGCTGATCGGAATTCGACCTGAGCCAATGACAGGATCGCTAGCCGGTTTCCGCTGGAACGGGCTGCCAAAGCCAGCAGGCGCTCCGTTCCGGGCTCCCGGACATAGAGCTTGACCAGAGCGCTGGTCTCCAAGTAGTACAAGGCCAACGCTCAGCGCCTCTCACGGAGAATGGTTGTGGAGAGGGGCTCTCCGCGAATCTCCACCGGGTGGAAGTCGAGATCGGAATCGTCGCCCCTGGGCCTAACAGGACTAACCCTGGGCGCTTTGTGGTGATCTACCCGGCGCTCCACACGCTTGCTCAATCCCAGCGGTTCCAGCAGCTTGGGGCCAGGCTCGCGCCGGCCCAGGTAAATATCCGACAGATAAGCCGCGGATATTCCCAACTCACGGGCAAATTGGCGCAGGCTGCGGTGCCCCTGTCGGGCCTTTAGCTCACGGATCAGCTGTTTGGCTTCCATGATGTAAGCTTACATTGTAATCATGTCCGCTTACACTGTCAACGGAGCACCGGCCTGTCCTGCACCCACGTTAACCGGTGTTAGACTCCCTGCATGCTGGCCGCCTGCGCGGTCCGTGTTGAGAACAGCCGGGGACGGCGCTACCCCGAGCCCGCGCACCCTTACCGTGACGACTTCCAGCGCGACCGCGATCGCGTTGTCCATTCCCGCGCTTTCCGCCGCCTGGAGAATAAGACCCAGGTTTTCACCCGCCGCTACTCCGATCACTTTCGCAACCGGCTGACGCACACCATCGAAGTCGCACAGGTCGCGCGCACGCTGGCAGGCGCGCTGGGGCTCAACGTCGACCTGGTGGAGTGCCTCGCGCTGGTCCACGATATCGGGCATCCGCCCTTCGGCCACGCCGGCGAGAAGGCGCTCGACGCCGCCATGCGCGCCCACGGCTTCTCCTTCGACCACAATTTGCACGCGCTGCGCATCGTCGAGGATTTCGAGCTGCGCTACGCCGATTTCCGCGGGCTGAACCTCACCTTCGAGGTGCGGGAAGGCATCATCAAGCACTCGCGCGATTACTCCGCCGAGGAATTTCCCGCGCTCGCCGAATATCTGCTCGACCAGCGCCCGCCGCTCGAAGCCCAGCTCATCAACCTGGCCGACGAGATCGCCTACCACACCGCCGACCTCGACGACGGCGCCGAGGCCTGCATTCTCAGCGTAGGGGAGATGCGCGCCGCTGTGCCGGTGTTTGAGATGTTCTATCGTCAGGCCGAAGCCCGGCATCCCGACGCGTTACCCAAGCTCAAATTCAACGAGGCGGTGCGGGGGGTGCTGAACCTGCTGGTCACCGACCTGATCGAGAACACGGTGGCGCGGGTGCACGCCGCCGGCATCAAGGACGCGGAAGGTGTGCGACGCCACCCCGAGCGCATGGTGGCGTTCAGCCCCGAGGTTGAGGAGCACCGCAACCAGCTTCGGCAGTTTCTCTACGAACGGCTGTACCTCAGCCCCGACTTGATGCCGGAGAAAGACACGGCCGAGCGCACCGTGCGCGAGCTGTTCGACTATTGGACCACGCGTCCACAAGCCCTGCCCGCCAGCTACCAGGAAAAAACGCGGCACGAGCCCCTGCCGCGCGTGGTCTGCGACTACATCGCCGGCATGACCGATAACTTCATCCAGGAACAGCACGCGGCGTTGTGCGTGAGGAAGACGGTGGTGCGGTAGCGCCGTCTCAGTTGACTCCGGCGCGGCTGAAAGGCACTCTGATACAAGGCCCGCTCCAACAAACAAAGCCAACAGCCAACAGCTAGAAGCTCGGGGCCAGCAGCCAGCTACTTTTCATACGTCACCCGATAGATCGCTCCGTTGGTGTCATCGCTGATGTACATCGAGCCGTCGGCGCCGATCACGATGCCCACTGGCCGGCCCAAGGGCTTTGTGGCCTTGGTCGCGTCCGGGGGCATCCATCCGGTGATGAAGTCCTCGACGCCCTCGGGCTGCGTCTCATCCTTGAGCTTGATTCGCACGATCTTGTAGCCGGTAGGAATGCTGCGGTTCCACGAACCGTGGAAGGCGACGAACAGGTCGCCCTGATAGGGCTTGGGAAACATGCTGCCGTTGTAGAAGGCGAGGCCGAGCGGGGCGGAGTGCGCCTGCAGGTTCACCTTGGGCAGGACGACGTTCTTGCAGTGCACGGGCGCGTCCTTGGAAAATCTGGTGTCGGGGACGCGGTCGCCGTAGCACCAGGGCCAGCCGAAGTCGCCGCCGCTCTTGCCCAGGTCGAGGATCTCGTCGGGAGGCAACTCGTCGCCCAGCCAGTCACGACCGTTGTCGGTGGCCCACACGGTCTGGGTCTTGGGGTTGTAGGCCAGTCCGACAGCGTTGCGTACGCCGTGGGCGAAGATGCGCACGCCGGAGCCGTCGTCGTTCATCTCCAGCACGGCAGCCCGGTGGGAGTCGGTCTCCACGCAGACATTGCAACTGGATCCCGCCGAGGCATAGAGCTTGCCGTTAGCGAACAGGATGGTGCGGGTCATGTGGCCGCCGCCGCTCGAAGGCAGATCGGCGATGTGCCGCGGGTTCGAGGCACGCAGGTGGGCTTCGTCCCAGTCATAGCGCACGATCTTTCCGACTTCCGCGATGTAGAGCCCGCCGCTGTGGAAGGCGATACCGTGCGGACCGTTGAGGTCCTTGAGCACGGTCACCACTCGTTCAGCTTCGCCGGTGTGGCCGGGATCGGGCATGGCTAGCACGGTGCCTTCGCTGGTTGCGGTCGTCAGCAAGACGCCGCCGGGGCTAAACGTCAGCATGCGCGGAGACTGTTCCGTGTCCGCGAAGATGCTGATGTGGAACCCGGGAGGCAGGTGGAGCTTGCCGGTATCCATCTGGGCTGAAACCAGAACAGGGGCGAGCAGGAAGAGCAGCAACTTGCGCATGACAAAGTTTAGTTGAATCCAGGGAGTAGCGAGGAGGGAGTAGCGAGTAGCAAAACAATTTAGCTGCCCCCTCGTCGCTAATCCCTGCCCGCTGGTTTTTGGCTGCTCCCTACTCCCTCCTCCCTACTCGCTGGTTTTTGTCAAATTTACCCGCGCCATCCATTTCCTACGTGTTCCCACGTACAGCAATCCGGGAAGGGCAATCGTAACTGACTCAAACAGAATGGCTTAGAACAAGAAATTCCGAAGGGAGTTTGGCCCTTCATTTGATTACTAAAGGCATGAACGCGACCTGCTCCCAGGGTGTCCGAGGGGCGCGGCGTGCAGTTTCGGGCAGCGAGCTTTTAGCTCCGATGCTCCCCCAAATACTTCGGAGGAATTGATCATGACAAGCAAGTTTTTGTTGACGCTGCCGTTGGCCGCAGCGCTGGTTGTGCCCGTATGGGCGCAGCAGACGCCTTCCAGCGATTCCAGCAGCACCCCTCAGATGAACCAGAGCCAGACCACCGCACCGGCGCCGAGCACGGACAAAACCACGGAGGCCAATCCCAACGGCCACGAGCCCCTGACCTACGAACGGCATGAAGGCTTCTGGGGCCACCTCAACCCATTCGCCCGCAAGAAGTACGTCCAGAAGCAGTTGGATCCGGTGCGCGGCCGCCTCAACGAGCTGGATGAGATCACGGCCCAGAACGCCAAGGCCATCCGGGACGTTGATGCTCGCGCCACGGAAGGCATCCGCGTGGCTTCCCTAAAGGCCAATGAGGCCGACATGCACGCCATAGACGCCGGCAACCGGGCTCAGCTCGCCAACCAGACGGCGCAGCAGGCCACCGTCCGGCTCAACAGCGTCGAGCATGTAGTGGACAACATCGACCAGTACCAGCCCGCCACCCAAGCCGAGATCCACTTCAAAGCCGGGCAAATGGCCCTGAGCCACAAGGCCAAAGAGGCGCTGGACGAGATGGCCACCCCGCTCAAGGACCAGAAGGGATACATCATCGAAGTGCAGGGCTTCTCCGAGGGACACGGCCAGACAGCCGTCCAGAACTCGCAGCAGATGGCACAGTCGGTGGTGCGTTACCTGGTGCTGAACCATGACATCCCCGTGTACCGGATCTATACCATCGCGATGGGGAACGCTCCGGTCCCGGCTTCGACCGAAGGCGGCAAGGCGCAGCGTACGCGCGGCGGCCGGGTCGAGATCGCCCTGCTGAAGAACGGCGCCGGCGACCTGGGCTCGCAAGACCAGCCGGCAACGCAAACGGATTCTGAAGCGAAATAAGCTCCCTGCCTCAGTCAGCCTCCCGGCGGAAACGCCGGGAGGCTTTTTCTTTGGGACCCTCGTAGTCGTGTGTCTGAACATCCACTGTCATTCTTCCGCCGAGCAAGCGAGGCGGGAGAATCTGGGAAAGCGGTCAACACCATCAGGTCCGGGGTGGTGCAGGCGTTCGCGCCAGCTCCTCCGCTCGTCTTGGCCTCGCGAAGGATGACAACCCCAACCATCTCTCGCGAAGAATGCGAGAGAGGAATCTGCTTTTTCCTCAGCGTATCGTGCTAGCCTGATCTCGTGGCCGTCCCCGGAACCATCCACTACTCGCGCATCGACTCACCCGTCGGACCCTTGCTGCTCGCGGTCTCCGAACGCGGCCTGATGGCGCTGGAGTTCGGCCGCGGAGACGTTGCCGGATGGGTGGAATCTCCGGAGAAGACCGCGCCCTACGTTCGCCAGCTCGAGGAATATTTTGCCGGCCGGCGCCGCGGGTTCGACCTGCCGCTCGACCTGCGCGGCACCGACTTCCAGAAGCGCTGCTGGCAGGAGCTGCTGAAGATCCCGCACGGCGAGACCCGCTCCTACGCCGAGATTGCCCGCGCCATCGGCAATCCCGCGGCCGTGCGGGCGGTGGGATTGGCCAACGGGAAGAACCCCATCGCTATCATTGTGCCGTGCCATCGGGTGATCGGCTCTGACGGTTCGCTCACCGGCTACGGCGGCGGGTTGGACGTCAAGCGGCAACTGCTGGAGTTGGAAGGGGCGCTGAGTGGGTCGTTGACGGCGCCGGGATAGATTCGCTTTTTGTTCGCCGAGTAGGATATACTCTAACGGTCCGGACAAGCGGGGTGTAGGCTGGCGCGGGATTTCAGATTCTGAGGGGGCATTATGGCTGACGAGAAGGCACGTGCGATCGAGCTGGCGGTGTCACAGATCGAGAAGCAGTTCGGCAAGGGTTCCATCATGCGGCTGGGGACGAAGGAGGCCATCGTTCCCATCGCGGTGATCCCCACCGGAGCGCTGTCGTTTGACGCCGCGCTGGGCGTGGGCGGTTTCCCGCGCGGGCGCGTGGTGGAGGTGTTCGGGCCGGAGTCGTCGGGCAAGACCACCATCACCCTGCAGGTGATCGCGGAAGCGCAGAAGGCTGGAGGCATGGCCGCGTTCGTGGACGCCGAGCACGCGCTTGATCCCGCCTACGCCAAGAGGCTGGGCGTGGACGTGGACAACCTGCTGGTCTCGCAGCCGGACTACGGCGAGCAGGCGCTGGAGATCGCCGAGGCGCTGGTGCGCTCCGGCGCCATCGACGTGCTGGTGGTGGACTCGGTAGCGGCGCTGGTCCCCAAGGCCGAGCTCGATGGCGAGATGGGCGACAGCCACATGGGCCTGCAGGCCCGCCTGATGTCGCAGGCGCTGCGCAAGCTCACCGGCATCGTGTCGAAGTCGCGTACCTGCCTGATCTTCATCAACCAGATCCGGGAAAAGATCGGGGTGATGTTCGGCAATCCCGAAACCACCACCGGCGGGCGCGCGCTGAAGTTCTACTCCTCTGTGCGCATCGACATCCGCCGCATCTCCGCCATCAAGGACGGCGAAGTCGTTGTCGGCTCGCGCACCCGGGTCAAGATCGTGAAGAACAAGGTGGCGGCGCCCTTCCGCGAGGCCGAGTTCGACCTCATGTACGGCGAGGGTATCAGCCGCGAAGGCGACCTGATCGACCTGGCGGCCACCCACAAGATCGTCGAGAAGTCGGGCTCGTGGTTCAGCTACAAGGGCGAGCGCATCGGCCAGGGCCGCGAGAATGCCCGGCAGTTCCTCAAGGACAACCGCGACATCGCCCGCAAGATCGAGGACGAGGTGCGCAAGAAGCTGGGCATGGCGACGCCAGGCGAAAAGACGCCGGTCCCGATGCCAGCGCCCACGCCGACTGACGGCCACGCCGCCCGGGTGCCGGCGGTCGCGGGGAGGCGGTAGGGCGGCCTGGCTCGTGCGGTCACCTTAACCCTAAACGTCTGTCATCCCGAGCGCAGCGAGGGATCTCGGTTTTGTAGCAGCGACCTGCGAGAACGCATTGCCACTCCCACACGCTCCGGCTTAGAATCGCTCTGCCAACACCACTCCCACCGCGTCCCGAGGAGCTTTGAAAGGCGTCATCGCCATCTATCCCGGCTCGTTCGATCCCCCCACCAACGGGCATCTCGACCTGATCGAGCGGGGCAGCAACATCTTCGGTAAGCTCATCGTGGCGGTGCTGCGCAATCCCGGGAAGGACGATCCTCTGTTCACGGTGGAAGAGCGCAGGGAGATGCTGGCGACGCTGGTGCGGCCGTGGAAGAACGTGGTCATCGATTCCTTTGAGGGACTGCTGGTGGACTACGCGCGGCGGCTGGGGGCGCACGCTCTGCTGCGCGGCATTCGCGCCATCAGCGACTACGAATACGAGCTGCAGATGGCGCTGATGAACCGCAAGCTGGAGCCGCAGCTCGAAACCATGTTCATGCTGCCCGCAGAAAAATACTCCTATCTCAGCTCGCGGCTCATCAAAGACGTATTCCAACTGGGCGGTTCCGTGCGCGGGCTGGTCCCACCTCTGGTCGAGCAGAAACTGCGCCGCAAGGTGAGCGGAGGCCGGCCCGGGCTGGTCCGCAAAACAGGAGAATCGTTATGAGCACAGTCGCAGAAGCCAGGAAAACGCTGACCGACCGCATCCAGCGCATCGAAGTTTCGGCCACCATGGCGGTGGTGAGCGAGGCGGAGAAGCTGCGCGCCGCGGGCGTCGACGTGGTGGATTTTGGCGCGGGCGAGCCCCACTTCTCGACCCCCGAGCACATCAAGGACGCCGCCATCCTCGCCATCCGGCAGAATTTCACCAAGTACACCTCGGTGCCGGGCACGGCTGAGCTGCGCGATGCCATTGTCCATCGCCACAACGTGGATTTCGATTCCGACTACAAGCGCGAGGAGGCCATCGCCTCCACCGGCGGAAAGCACGCCCTGTTCAACGCCATCCAGGTGCTGGTGGATCATGGCGATGAAGTCATCCTGCCGGTGCCCTACTGGGTGTCGTTCAAGGACATGATCCGCTACTCGGGTGGCGAGCCGGTGCTGGTCGCGGCCGACGAGGCGCGCGATTTCGCGCTGACCGCCGCGATGATCGAGCGCGCCATCACGCCGCGCACCAAGCTCATCATCCTGAACTCGCCTTCGAACCCCTCGGGCGCGGTGATGAGCTCCGACGACATGACCGCCATCGTGCGCCTGGCCCACCAGCGCGGCATCTACGTAATCTCCGACGAGTGCTACGTCTACCTGAACTTCACCGGGAAGCGCTTCTCGGCGGGCTCGCTGCGCGACGCCAAGGAGCACCTTCTCATCGTGGGCTCGCTCTCCAAGACCTACGCCATGACCGGCTGGCGCCTGGGATTTACCATGGCCCCCGCGCCCATCGTCGCGGCCATGAGCAAGCTGCAAAGCCAGCAGACGTCAAATCCGACCTCGATCGTGCAGAAGGCGGCGGTGGCCGCGCTTAAAGGTCCGCAGGAATGCGTGGACCAGATGCTGGCCGAGTACATCGCGCTGCGCGACCACGTGCTGGAAGGATTGCGGACGATCCCCGGATTGCGCTGCGTCAAGCCGCAGGGCGCGTTCTACGTCTATCCCAACGTCTCGAACTTCCTCGGGCGCAGCGGGCTGAACTCGGCGTCGGATATCGCAGGACGGCTCTTGCGCGAAGCGCACGTGGCGGTGGTGCCCGGAGAAGGCTTCGGGACGCGCGAGCACATCCGCATCTCCTACGCCACGTCGCGCAAGGAACTCGACCGCGGCGTAGACCGTATGCGAAGCTTCTTCGCCGGCCTGTAGAGCAACCAACCCAGGCGATGTCATTCTTCCGCGAGCGGGGCGAGCGGGAGAATCTGGCGACAACGGTGGCACGACCTATATCGGTCGCGCTTGCATCCACGCCAGATCCTCCGCTCGCATTCGCTCGCGAAGGATGACATACTCGGGCTGGAGGCTGGCTCCGGTTTTTGATGCCCTCATTGTATCCACTCCTCTTGCGGCCGGAGTTCGTCGAGCGTCCCTGGGGCGCGCTTGATCTTTCGCCGGTCTATCCCGAGCATCGTTGCGAAAAGCCTGTGGGAGAAGTCTGGCTGACCGGAGACGAGAACCGCGTGGCCAACGGCCCGCTCGCCGGCCGGACCCTGGGCGAGCTGTGCCGCGAATACGGACGCACATTGGTGGGCGAGGCGGCGCGCGAGACCGAACGCTTCCCGTTGCTGATCAAGTTTCTCTTCCCGCGCGAAAAGCTCTCGGTCCAGGTGCATCCCGATGATGAGGCCGCGCGCCGCGTCGGCCAGCCCTGTGGCAAAACAGAATGCTGGTACGTGCTGGCGGCGGATCCAGGAGCGCAGGTGGCTCTGGGATTGAAGCCGGGCGTGACGCGCGAGGAGTTGGCACGGGCCATCCGCGAGGTTCGGGCTGAACAATTGCTGAACTGGGTGGACATCCATGCGGGTGAGATGATCTACGTCGATGCGGGCACCGTGCACACCATTGGGCCGGGATCGATTCTGGTCGAGACCCAGCAGAATTCGGATACGACGTACCGACTGTATGATTACGGTCGGCCACGTGAGATCCACGTGGAGCAGGGCTTGGCAGCGACGAAGGAACGCACACGGGCGGGGAAAGTGCACCGCCAGGACGCCGCAACTACGCTGGTGGCGTCGCCTTGCTTTCTGGTCGAGAAGTTCGCGCTTAAGGAGATGCGCTGCTTCGAAGCCGCACATTCGCCACAGATTTTCGTAGCGCTCAAGGGCTCGAGTACCGCCGAAAGCTATTTGCCCGCCAAGTTCGGTCGCGGGGAGGTGCTTGTGGTTCCTGCTGATGTCGCTCAGGTGCGAATCCGCCCGGATCGAGATGTCGAAATGCTGCGGATAACGCTGCCAGTAGAGGAGATGCCCGAACCCGGCACTACACTGGGGAGCGGCAAGTCTGAGTGAACCAGCAACAAGTCCAGCCCGAAGGGCGGCATTTGTTTTAGCTCAGGGCGTAAGCCCTGGGTAGGATGCAAATTGGATTTCGAGTCCCGAAGGGACGGCACCGATAGCGAAGTGAAGCTCAGTTTCTATCCCGTGATTCTCGCCGGTGGCCGTGGCACACGATTCTGGCCGCGCAGCCGTCGTACCACGGCCAAACAGGTCCTCGCACTCGAGGGAAAAAAGACGATGATCCAGCAGACGGTGGCGCGCCTGCTGCCGCTCGCGCCCGCCAGACGGTTCTGGGTCATCACCAATCCCGACCTGCGCAATGAAATCCGCCGCCAACTGCCGAAGCTCTCCGCGCGCCAGATCATCGCCGAGCCAGTGGCGCGCAACACCGCTCCCGCAATCGGCCTGGCTGCCTACCTCCTGCTGCGGTCGGACCCTACGGCGGTCATCGGAATGTTTCCCGCCGACCACGTGATCGCGGACGAAAAGGCCTTCCGCAAGGCGGTCGAGCGCGCGGCCGAGATCGCTGCCGCCGGGGAGAACATGGTGGTGATGGGCATCAAGCCCACCCGGCCGGAGACGGGCTACGGCTACATCGAGACCGGCGAGCCGACAGGCGACGGCGTCCACCGCGTCAAGCGCTTTACCGAGAAGCCGAACCAGGAGAAGGCGCAGGAGTTTGTCGATGCCGGTAATTATTATTGGAACAGCGGCATGTTCATCTGGAGCGCACGCACCCTGGCCCATGCCCTGCGCGAGCACTTCTCCGAGAGCGCGCCGCACCTGGAGAAGATCGCCGCCGCCTTCGGCTCGCGCAACTTCGACAAAGTGTTCGCGCGCGACTACGCAAAATGCGAAAACATCAGCGTAGATTATGCGGTGCTTGAGCCTCGCTCGGCCAAGGGCGAGCATCGCTCCAATCTTTTTTCCATCCTGGCGGATTTCGGCTGGAACGATCTCGGCTCGTGGGCCGCGCTCTACGAGCACCACGCACTGGCCAAAGGTGCCGCCTCTACGGATGGCAACGTGATCGAAGGCTCGGGCGGATACGCGCTGGAGGCCGAAGGAAACTATATTTATGCTCCGCGGAAATTCGTGGCCGCGGTCGGCGTGAACAATCTGGTGGTGGTCGAGACCGACGACGCGCTGCTCATCACCACCCGCCAGCGCTCGCAGGATGTCGGGAAGATCGTCAAGCACCTGGACGAGAAGAAGATGAAGAAGCTGCTTTAGGTCGTACGGGTGCCGAAGGCCGTTGCGGCGTTGCTTAGGGAGGGCAGCAGTGGGAACCGGGGCCGCTGAATTTGGGGACATCGAGAAACGGTTGAAGGATCTCGGCTGGCACGACTCGAGGCTGGGCGATGTTCTCATCAGCCAAGATGAGAATGGCCTTCCCAAGGTGGTTTTGGAAGTGCAGTTCATCAGAGGTTGGAATAAGTACCAACCGGGAACTGTTGTTTTCGTAGATTGTCTGGTAGCCGAGGTCGATCTCGATCTAAAGGCTAGGCGGGCAGTGAACGGAGATATCGGCATCGCGAACTGCTCGGTAGAGTCTGATCTGAAGAAACGTATAAGGGACGACTTTGGCCCAGAAGTTCTCGTGGACGATTACCTTCAGTTCAGTGTCGTCTTGATTCAGCCAGCCGGCTGCATCAAGGTGTTGGCGCGAGACTTCGAAGTACATTGGCGTTAATTTAGCTCAATGCCTATCAAATTCGGCACTGACGGCTGGCGCGGGATCATCGCCGAGGACTTCACCTTTGAGAACGTGCGTCGTGTGGGCGGAGCAATCGCGTCATACGTCCTGAAGTACGAAGATCCGAAGAAGGGATTGGTGGTCGCCTACGACACGCGCTTTCTCTCCGGCCGGTGTGCCGAGGCGATCAGCGAAGTACTGGCCGCGGCCGGCATCCCGATCCGCCTGGCGAACGATTACACGCCAACACCGGCGCTCTCGTATGCGGTGAAGCACTTCGGCGCCGCTGGCGGCGTGATGATCACCTCCAGCCACAATCCCTGGAAATGGAATGGAGTGAAATTCAAAGCGAACTTTGGCGGCTCGGCGACGCCCGCAATCATCGCCAGGATCGAAGAGGAACTGGGCGCCATGCCCAGCGGCCAAAAAGCCGCCATCGAGCCCACCGACTTCAAGAAGCCCTACGTGGCGGCGATCACCAAGTTCGCCGACCTGGACGCCATCGCGCGCGCCGGCTTCAAGTTTGCCATCGACTGCATGTACGGCGCGGGGCGCAACGTGCTCTCCGGGATCTTCACCGAGCACGGCATCCAGCACGTGCAGATCCGCGCCAACGTTGACCCGCTGTTCCCCGGCATCAATCCCGAGCCCATCGAGCCGCACGTGGCCGAGACCCAGAAGATGGTGGTGCGCGAAAAGTGCCACGCCGGCTTCGTGGTGGATGGCGACGCCGACCGCATCGGCGCCGTCGCCGAGGATGGCAGCTTCGTGGACGCGCACAAGTGCTACGCCGTCCTGCTGCGCTGGCTGCTGGAGCGCAAGCAGTGGCCGGGCGTCATCACGCGCGCCTTCAACACTACCCGCATGCTCGACCGCATCGCCGCCAAGTATGGGCGCGAACTGATCGAGCACGGCATCGGCTTCAAGTACGTTTGCGACGTGGTGCTCAGCGGGCGCGAGGTGCTGGTGGGCGGCGAAGAGTCGGGCGGCATCGGCATTCCGCGGCACCTCCCGGAGCGCGACGGCATCCTGAATTCCTTGTTGCTCGCCAACGTGATGGCCGACGAGAAGCAGGACCACTGGGCGAGCTGGTCGCCAGCCTGCAGCGCGATTTCGGCGCGCACTACTACGGCCGCCGCGATCTGCACATTCCCGAGCGAACTGAAGCAGGCGGCGCTGCGCCGGGCTGCCGCCGGCCTCAGATCGCATCGGGCGATACAAAGTCCTGCGCACGCAGGACCTGGATGGCATCAAGTTTTTTCTCGACGCGCCCACCAACGGCAACGGCGCCGAAGCCTGGATCCTGATGCGCGCCTCCGGCACCGAGCCGCTGATGCGCCTCTACTCCGAGGCCGCCAGTCCGGGACTGGTGAACGAAATCCTGAAGGCTTCGGAGGAATTCGTTCTCGCCAGCCGGCCGGCGGTCGCCGGCCGGTAGACGACATCTTCGCCGCAGACGCGGACCAACGACCATGCACATTCTGGTAAATTTGAAGGGGGACAACCTCATCTCTTCAGCCATCACCAACCTCGACGCGCCCGTGCCCGATTCTCCGGATGCGCGCCGCTACAACCGCATACGCCGCCGGCTGGGCATCGCCGATTTCCTGGTCGGTCTGGGGCTGCTGGTGGTGCTGCTCGCCACCGGATGGACGGCGCGCCTGCGCGACTTGGCCTACCTCGGCGCCGGACAGATCTATGTGCTCGCCGTTTTCTTCTACGTCTTCATGCTGACGGTATTGAACACGCTCCTGGGACTCCCGCTCGACTACTACAGCTTCCGCCTCGAGCACCGCTTCCAGCTCTCCAACCAGAAGCTGCGCTCCTGGGCCAAGGATCAGGCGAAAGGATGGCTGGTCGGCTTGGCGGTCGCCTCCATCCTGGTCGAGCTGGTCTACTGGACGATCCGCTCCGAGCCGCGCTTCTGGTGGCTGATCGCGTGGGCCGTCTTCATCGTCCTCTACGTCTTTTTTGCGCAGATCGCGCCCGTAGTCCTCTTCCCGCTGTTCTACAAATTCAAGCCGCTGGAGAACGACGGGCTGAAGGAGCGGCTGACGCGCTTGAGCGAACGAGCCGGCACGCGCGTGAAAGGCATCTACGAGTGGAAGCTTTCGGAGAAGAGCCGGAAGGCCAACGCCGCGCTCGCCGGGCTCGGCGCAACGCGGCGGATTATTCTGGCCGATACCTTACTTGAGAAATACACCGACGACGAGATCGAAGCCATCCTTGCGCACGAGCTCGGCCACCATGTGCACCGGCACATTCCAAAGGGCATTCTGATGCATGCGGGCATTACCCTGGCCGGCTTCTGGGCCGCTAATCAGATTCTGCACTACGCCATCGACCGGCTGCACATGTTCGAGCAGTTGTCGGACTTCGCCAACCTGCCGTTGCTGATGCTGGTCTCGGCCGTGCTCTCGTTCCTGCTCATGCCGGCGCTGAACGCCTACTCGCGATTCAACGAGCGCCAGGCCGACCGGTACTCCTATACCGCGATTCCGTCGATCGCGCCGTTCATCTCCGGCATGAACAAGCTGGCGGATCAGAACCTGGCGGAGCGGCAGCCCTCGCGGCTGGTGGAGTTGCTCTTCCACTCGCATCCTCCGATCGCCAAGCGAATCCAGGCGGCGCAAACGTGGGCGCGAGGGCAGTCGCCGGTGGCCAGTCGCCAGTCGCCAGTGTGATTTAGTCGGAAGTGGCGGAGCAGGGCCCTTACTTTTCACTTTCCGCTTTTCTAAATCCCCACCGGCTCGCTGTAATCCGTTCCCGTGCGGGTTGCGCGGCGGCGTGATCGGTACACGTCGTAGGGCTGGCGGGCGGAGAGGCGCTTCTGACGCAACTTGCGGCCGGCCAGCAGGCCCGCCGTAACCACTCCGCCGGCGATGGCGGCCGCGGCGAACGCCTTGACTGGGTTGAGCGCGATGGGCTCGGCGATGCGGCTCGAAGCCAGTACCACACGCCCGCGCGCTCCCAGCGCTTCGCGGAAGTCCGCCAGCGACTTCTCCCCGGCGCGATCGAGCGTCCGGTAGGCATGCACCAGGGCATAAGAAAGTGGGAACGACCGGTCCTCGCCGCCGAGGACGACTGCATGATCCACGCCGCGGCCGCGCTGGTGTTCGAGCAGCGCTTCCAGGGCGTCTTCGATGACGTCCGGCTGCGTCCACAGGGCGCGGAAGGCGATGCGGCCCGATTTGTCGATGAGGAACGTGGAGTTGGGCAGCTTGCCGTACTTGCGGTGGATGGGGCCGCGCAGTTCGTCCACAATGATCGGCATCTGAATCTTTTCCTGGCCGCGTAGCGCCTCGGCGGCGCGGATCTTATCCTCCATGGAGCGGTGCGCCGGAATGCGCTCGCCGGGATGAGCCTCGCGCACGTATACGAACAGAAACTGCACGTCAGAGCGGGTGAATCTGCGCCAGAGGTCGTTCACGCCACCGATGGAGCCAGCAGTTATGGGGCAGGTCAGCGACCCGAAAGTCAGGACCACGTTCTTCCAGCCGCGGTAGTCGGCCAGCCGGAGGCTCTCCCCATTGAGCGTGCGGGCCTCGAACTCGGGCGCGCGCTCGCCCGGCTCCGGACCGGCGCTTTTGCAGGACATCTCTTTGTGAAGAAGATCGCGGGTGAAGGATTCGTAGTTGTATCTGGCGAGGCCGAACATGATGGACCTCCTGCTCCTGTGTTTCGATGCCGCCCGGCAGGGTAACGTTCCCCGCCGCGGAAATTCATCGTCCCTTTACTTGCCCATAGTGGA
This sequence comes from uncultured Acidobacteriota bacterium, assembly GCA_963808725.1. Classification (GTDB taxonomy): domain Bacteria; phylum Acidobacteriota; class Terriglobia; order Terriglobales; family Acidobacteriaceae; genus JAHFUA01. Next base: position 1,259,630 of record CAWEGO010000002.1, read on the forward strand.
AGCGCCGACTAGAATCGCAGCTTTGCGTTTTCTGGCCGGGGTCAATTGTAGTCTCAACGCGATCATCCTGGAGGATCCATGCCAGTGGTCAAGGTGGGGGACCTGGCGCCGGATTTCGAGCTGCCGGCGGTGCTGGGTGAGAAGCGGCAGAAGTTCAAGCTCAGCGAGCTGCGCGGCAAGAACGTCGTCCTGGCCTTCTACGCGTTGGACTGGACGCCGACTTGATCGGCGCAGATGCCGGCGTACGCGGTGGAGCGTGAGCAGTTCGCCGGCCTCGATGCCCAGGTCGTGGGCATCAGCGTGGATTCCGTGTTCTGCCACATCGGGTGGCAGAAGAAAGACATCGGCCTGCTGAACTATCCCCTGTGCAGCGATTTCTATCCCCACGCGGAGGTCATCCAGAAGTATGGCCTGCTGCGCGAGGGGCCGCCGATTCCCGGCATCAGCGAGCGCACCATCGTCATCGTCGATAAGGCGGGGAAGGTTGCGTGGCTCGAGCACTACCGCCTGGATCAGGTGCCGGAGATCGACGAGATCCTGGAGGCGCTGCGGAAGGTCAACGCCAAGACCGCGGCGTGACTATCCTCATCCGCTATTGCTTGTTGGCACGCGTGGCGGTGGCCGGCGTGGCCGGGCCAGCCTGCTCCAGCATGTCGTCGATCAACTGGTAGAGCCTGGACCGGTCCACGACTTCCACGAAGGGCTGGCCGGTCGTGGTGTTCGACACCACGTAAATGGTCGGCGTGTGCTGGATGCCGGTGGCTTGCCCGAGCTGGTAATCCGCCCTGATCTTCGCCTCCAGTTCCCCCTTGGGATCGACTATGAAGGGCAGCGCCGTCTTGTGCTCCTGGGCGAACTTCTCGGCGAAAGCGCGCAGGTTGTCGGGCGTGATCTCAACCTGATGCTTGAAGACCTCGTCGCGGAACTCGTCGCCCAGCTTCTGCGACTTGGTGTCGAAGTAGCGCGCCAGAATCGCCGCCTGGAACGACCAGTTGTGCATGGGCAGCGGGAAGTCGTAGCGGACCACCGGGATCTTGTAGGTGCGCGCCGCTTCTTCCAGCAGGGGATTGGCGCGGGCGCAGTCAGGGCACTGCAGATCTTCAAAGACCACGATGGCGACGCGCGCGCCTTTCGGCGGACGCAGGGCGCGGGTGTCGCGGGGAGAATCGGCAACCGCTGCTACGACCATCAGCAACAGCAAAAGCAAAGCTGCGAATCGTTGGAGATACATGAATGACCTTTGTCAGGCGGAAGCCGCATGGCTGGCCAGCCTCGCCGCAGAGCTCTATGGTAAACGAAAATCAGGGAGTAAGGGAGTAGGAGCCGGAGACCCAATCGCGACGATTTGGCTACTCCCTACTCCCTACTCGCTACTCCCTGCTCCCTAGTTTTTTCAGTAGTGGAACCGGTAGCGAAACTCCGCATAAATTTGCCGTGGATCGTTAAAGTGGAATCCGCCAAAGGTGAGACTGTTATCGAGCAGCACGCGGCGGTTGGCCACGTTCAGCGCGGTAACGGAAATGGTGTATTTCTCGGCGAAGCTTTTCCCGAGAGAAAGATCAAACGTCGTGTGGCTCGGCAGATAGTTCCCGGGATACTGCGCATCCGGCATGCCGTTGGTGAACCCCGACCCGTAGTACACGTTGGCTGAGGCATAGGTGTGCCAGGGGAGGCTGGTGTTGTAGCCGAAGTTCAGCGTGTTCCTCTGATCGTGGTCTACGGGCGCGAATCCGGGCGGGATGCAGTCCGGGGTCGCTGGCGGGCAGATCAGGCCTCCCGTGATCGGCGCGCTGGCCTGCGCGATCTGGTTCGAATACGCCAGATGAAAGCGGCCACCGTGCCACAGGCTGGGCGATCGCAGGGTGAGCTCCCAACCTTGAATCAGGGCTGAATCCCAGGTGATCGGCCAGAAGATATTCGATTCTCCGATATTGCTGTGATCGAGCCAATTCTTCGCCCGGGTTTCAAAATTATCCACGTCCAGGGTCCAGCCGCGATAGGGGATCGTGACGCCAAACTGCCATTCAATGTCCCGCTCGCCCTGCAGAGGGGCAAAGGCAAAGTTCTGACTGGTGGCCAGGTCGAGAAGCGCTCCGGTGGCTGTCACCAGCGGCGGGGCCTGGTAGTAGTAGCCGTAGAAAGCACGAAGGACCCAGTTCAGGCGCGGGATTCTCACGGTCCCGCCAACACGGGGATCGGCCTCGTTTTTCACAACCGCAGGGATCCACTGCGCGGGAGTTGTCTCGGTGTCGAGAACGGATGGCTTTCTGAATTCGCTTACGCGAAGCCCGGCAATTAAGGTCAGCCAGCGGTTCACTTTGAACTTGTCATCGAGGAACTCGGCGGCAAGCCCTCCGTTCACGCCAATGGAAGAGACCGAGGAAGCGGGGAGAGTCCCGTCGGTGAATGTGTTGCTGAAGTAGTTGTACTGGTGCTGCGCGAATCCGTACACGCCGGCCTGGACGTTGTTCTTCCAGAAACTAGCGCTGTAGACGGCCTGCATCCCGCCGTAATTGGCTGTCTGCTGCACATTCGAGATGACGGGGAAATCGTTGGGGCCGCCGGAGTAGTTAGCGCTGTTGTAGTGATAGAAGGGAGAAAGCGTGAGCATCGCTTTGGAATTGAAGGTGTGGACCCATGAGAAGGTGACGTAGCCATCGGGCTCACTTTCGGCATCACGCAGGCCATAGCTGGGGTAGACCATATTCCCGGTTGAGTTGGGATCCGGATCGATAGGAATCTGGTAGTAATCCCGCCGCAGCGAACCGACTACCCGAAACTGGTTGCGCGGATCGGGGTTGAAGATGAACGAGGCGAATCCTCCGAAGCCGTTATCGGCGTCGTGAACCACCTGCCCGATGGGGGTTTGCAGCCCGTAGTTGCTGCGATTTCCATTCAGGCTCACATAGTAGGCAAAGCGCTGCGTGTGTCCGCCGCAACTGATCTGGTCGTCGGTCTGGTAGAAATTTCCCCCGGCGATGACGAGATCACATTCCCGGTCGCGCTCAAAACCGGTGCGCGGCACGACGTTGAAGATTCCGTAGGTGCGGTCTCCGTAATCGGCGTCGTAGCTGCCGCGCAGAACTTCGAGATAATCGATGTCCTTGGGGTCAATCTGCGGCCCAAGATTGCTGGCGATGTTGGTGTTGGGAATGGGGACGCCGTCGATCAACCAGTCGACCTGGTGGCCTCCGCGCATGTGCAGCATGTCGTGTGTCACATAGGAGGCCGGGGTGTAATCGGTGATCATCGCCAGGCTGTTGGTGCGGTCGGCACCGGGGGTCTGCTGGATGTCCTGGCGGCTAACCAGGGTAGTGGGCGTCACAGTATCGGTGGGCACAATCTCGGGTGCGCCGGAGACGGTGACATTCTGCTTCGCGCCCGCGACCTGAAGCTGAAAGTGCACTACCGGCACAGTGTCGGCAACCACGACGATGTTCTGGACCGTCTGAGCAAAACCCGGGCTCGCCACGCTGACCGAGTATTCGCCGATGGGCACAGCTTGGAACTCGAACTCGCCGTTGGCGTTGCTGTTGGTGGTCTGGGCCCAATCGGAGGCCTTGGCGTGCAGCATTACCATTGCGCCCTGGATAGGACGATGCTGTGGATCGTGAACGATGCCGCGCACCGAACCGAAAACGTTGGCGCCGGCGCTGCTGCTGGCAACAAGCACCGCCAGCAGGACAAGAATCCTTCTGGATGTCATACGACTCCCCCCATAGAGAAGTAGAGATGTGGTCCGGAAACAGCTACTTCAGTGAAGAGGCGGGCGGTGGGCCGCGTTGCGAATGGGGCGGCTCGCGGTGCGAGACGAAGACTTCAGAATAGAAATTGTTGAGGAAGGAATGCGCGCCGGCCAAGGCGATAGTCTCGGCCGCAGGTGGCGGGGCAACGGAAACCGAGAACGCCAAGGGCTTGCGGTACGGACAGGATTTTCCCTGAACCCGATCCCCGCTGGGAACTATGCTGGCGGCCATCGCCGAGCAGTGGTGCCGGCCCCCGGCGCGGCAGCAGGCGGGCAGCGGATTAGTGGCCGTCGCCAGAGCGGCCGGCGCGAGAAGCGCCGCCAGCATCAGCAGCAGCAACGCAGTGGCGGTGGAACGGCGCATGCGAATCGGGGGATTATAGACCCAAATACTCCGCCGCTCCCGACTAGAATGTCATCCTTCCGTCGACCGAAGGGAGACGGGAGGATCAGTCGATGTCGTCTGGCGCAACCTGATCTGGCGGTGCAGGCATTTGCCGTCAGATCCTCCGCTCGCCTTCAGCTCGCGAAGGATGACATTCCAAGAGAGGACGCCCCGTCGGTGCCCGCTCTTGAGCCCCGATTTTGGCGTGTGCTAGCATCGTAGGGTTCTGCCTGACTCTCCGCCGGGCCTGAGTGTGCTCCGACCTCGCAGGGACCGTGAAGGAGTGACCCGTGAAAGTTTACGAAGGCGCCAACGTGCGTAATGTAGCTCTGGTCGGACACGGCCATGCCGGCAAGACCTCGCTGGTCGCCGGGATGCTCTACACCGCCGGTTCGACCCAGCGGCTGGGACGCGTCGATGACGGCAGCACCGTCACCGACTTCGATGAGGAAGAAGTCGCGCGTGCGATGTCCATCTCCACCTCGCTGGCCTATGCCGAGTGGGGCAAGACCAAGGTCAATTTCCTGGATACGCCGGGATTCACCCTGTTCGCGCACGAAGCCAAGACCGCCATGGTTGCGGTTGAATCGGCGCTGGTGGTGGTCGATGGCGTGAGCGGCGTCGAGGTGGTCACGGACAAGGTGTGGAACTACTGCGAGGAGTTCCAACTGCCGCGCGCCATCGTGGTGAGCCGCATGGACCGCGAGCGCGCCGACTACGGTCGGGTGATGGAATCGCTGACCTCCGCTTTTGGCCGAACCGTGGTTCCCGTCGAGTTGCCCATCGGCAGCGAGAAGAACCTGAGCGGCGTGGTCGACCTGGTTAAGATGAAGGCTTACACCTATGACCTGGGCGGCAACGGCAAGGGCAAGGAGAGCGAGATTCCCGGCAACCTGGCCGCGCAGGCCAAGGAGGCGCACGAAAAGCTGGTGGAGCTGATCGCCGAGGGCAACGACGCGCTGATGGAGGAGTTCTTCGACAAGGGCACCATCGCGGAAGAGCACCTGGTGGGCGGATTGCGCGAGGCAGTGCGCGACCGGCGTATTTATCCCGTGCTGTTCGCTTCCGGGCTGGGAAACATCGGCGCCGACCGCTTGCTGGACTTCATCACCGACTATCTGCCGGCAGCTACCGACCGCGCTCCGGTCGAAGGCGCGCCCACTTCGGGCAATGGCGAGCCTCCGCGGCGCAAGGTGGCAGACTCCGAGCCGCTATCCCTGTACGTCTTCAAAACGGTCTCCGATCCCTTCTCCGGCCGGATCTCATTCTTCAAGATTTTCTCCGGCGTGTTGAAGAACGAAGCCACGGTGCAGAACTTTACCCGCAACAGCAGCGAGAAGTTGGCGCACGTTTCGATCATGCAGGGCAAGAACCAAGTGCCGGTGCCGGAGCTGCGCGCCGGCGACATCGGGGCCGTGGCCAAGCTGCGCGACACCCTCACCGGCGACACCCTGGGCGACAAGGCTGCACCCATCCAGTATCCGGGCGTGAAGCTGCCGGAGCCGGCCATCAGCTTTGCGGTCGAGCCCAAGACGCGCGCCGACGAAGACAAGCTCTCCAACGGCATCCACAAGCTGATGGAAGAAGATCCCATGCTGCGCTTTTTCCGCGACCCGCAGACCAAGGAATTCCTGGTGGCGGGCACCGGGCAGCAGCACATTGAAGTGGTGGTCTCAAAGCTGAAGAAGCGCTATCACACCGAAGTCAACTTGAAGGCGCCCAAGGTACCCTATCGCGAGACCATCCGCGGGCGCGCCGACGTGGAAGGCCGCCACAAGAAACAGACCGGCGGCCACGGCCAGTTTGGCGTGTGCCGCATCAAGATGGAGCCGTTGCCGCGCGGGGGAGAGTTCGAGTTCGTCAACGACATTTTCGGCGGCGCCATTCCGCGAAACTTCATTCCTGCGGTGGAGAAGGGAATCAAGGACGCGGCGGCGCGCGGATATCTCGCCGGCTATCCGGTGGTGGACTTCAAGGTGGTGCTGTATGACGGGTCGTATCACGATGTGGACTCCAACGATCTGTCGTTCCAGCTCGCCGGACGGCTGGCCTTCCGCAAAGCAATGGAACAGGCCAAGCCCACGCTGCTGGAACCGGTGATGAAGGCGGAAATCGAAGTGCCGGACGAATTCGCCGGCGCGATCATGGGCGACCTGAACTCGCGCCGCGGCCGCATCCAGGGCATGGACAACAAGAGCGGCAAGACCGTGATCAAGGCGGAAGTGCCCATGGCCGAAATGCTGACCTACGGGGTCGACTTGACCTCCATGACCCAGGGCCGCGGCAGCTTCAACATGGAAATGGATCACTACGACATCGTGCCGGCGCAGTTGCAAGAGAAGATCATCACCGCGTCCAAGGCCGCACGCGGCGTCACCGAAGAAGAGGAAGAGTAGCCTCAGGGAGGTAGCCCATGAAATATCAGCCCGGCCGTCATTTCCTGCAGATCCCCGGCCCCACCAACGTACCCGACCGCGTTCTGCGCGCCATCGACCGCCCCACCATCGACCATCGCGGGCCAGAGTTCGCGAAACTCGGCAAGGACGTCCTCGAAGGCTGTCGCTCCATCTTCCAGACATCCGGACCGGTGGTGATCTTTCCATCCTCCGGCACGGGCGCCTGGGAAGCGGCGCTGGTCAACACGCTCTCGCCTGGCGACAAGGTGCTGATGTACGAGACCGGGCAGTTCGCCACCCTGTGGCAGACGATGGCGAAGAAGCTGGGGCTGGAGGTCGAGTTCATGCCGGGAGACTGGCGCCACGGCGTGGACACGGCCAAGGTGGAAGCGCGACTCGCAGCCGACCGCGATCACGCCATCAAGGCCGTCGCCGCGGTCCACAACGAAACCTCGACCGGCGTGACCAGCCGCATCCCCGAGGTCCGCAAGGCCATTGATAACGCCCGCCATCCCGCGCTGTTCCTGGTGGACACGGTTTCCTCGCTCGGCTGCATGGAGTACCAACACGACGCTTGGCGGGTCGACGTGACCATCACCGGCTCGCAAAAAGGATTGATGTTGCCACCGGGGCTTGGGTTCAACGCGGTCTCCGGGAAAGCGTTGGCGGCTTCGAAGGCCAACCGCATGAAGCGTTCCTACTGGGATTGGGAGGATATGCTGAAGTCGAATCCCTCCGGTTTCTTCCCCTATACCCCCGCCACCAATCTTCTCTACGGCCTGCGCGAAGCCATCTCCATGTTGCACGAGGAAGGGCTGGAGAACGTTTTCGCCCGGCACCGGCGCCATGCCGCCGCCACACGGGCGGCCGTCGCGGCCTGGGGGCTGGAGGTACTGGCGCTCGACCCCCGGGAGTACTCAAGTTCGCTGACCGCGGTCGTGATGCCGGAAGGCCACGATGCCGACCACTTCCGCACCCTTGCCCTGGAGGAGTATAATTTATCCCTCGGTACGGGCCTAGGCAAGCTCAAGGGAAAGATCTTCCGCATCGGCCACCTGGGCGACTTTAACGACCTGATGCTGATGGGCACGCTGGCTGGGGTCGAGATGGGGCTGCGCGCTGCCGGGGTGCCGCACCGCCCGGGTGGCGTCGAGGCCGCCATGGACGCGCTCAGCCGGCCATCGGTGGAGTCTCGGAAGCGCGAGGCTGTGCCGGTTACCTAAGTTTGGTCGGGCAGGCGACACAGGTGAGCGTCCGGTTCCGTGGGTGCATCTAACTGTTCAGTTGGGCCGTGCGTTAGCCTGGCATGGCGTGGGGGGTACAACTGCTGTTCGCAACACACAAGTCGATGGTGTCGGCGCTGGTGCTGGCAGGCCTAGCCCTGCTGGCGGCGAGACCAGCGGCGGCTGCGGATTCCGCCGCACTGCCCTTTACTCTCGAAGCCGGCTACCGGCAGATGTACAACCTGGATTTCGACGGCGCCCACGCGACCTTCCAGGCTTGGGAAGCCGGCCATCCCGACGATGCGGTTGGCCCCATGTCCAACGCCGCAGCGTATCTCTTTAGCGAGTTCAATCGTCTGCACATCCTGGAATCCGAGCTGTTCACGGACAACTATAAATTCGCCAAACGCGAGAAGCCGGTGCCGGACCCGCAAACCCGGGCGGCGTTCGACGGCGAACTGGCCAAAGGCGACGCGATCGCCGACCGCGTCCTCTCCGGGGCGCCGCAGGACGCCAACGCGCTCTTCGCCAAAGTGATGGCCAGCGGCCTGCGCGGCGACTATGCCGCCATGATCGAGAAACGCAACATGGCCGGGCTGGGCTACCTGAAGAACGGGCGGCAGCTGGCCCAGAAGCTGCTCATCCTCGATCCCTCTTGCTACGACGCGTATCTCGCGGTTGGAGTCGAGAACTACCTGCTCAGCGCGAATTCCGCGCCCGTCCGCTGGCTGCTCCGCATGGGCGGGGCGGAGACCAATAAAGAAGAAGGTATCGCCAACTTGCGGCTCACCGCGGAAAAGGGACACTACCTTGCTCCCTATGCCCGGCTCCTGTTGGCGGTGGCCGCCCTGCGTGACCATGATCGCGAAGGTGCGCGCCGCTTGCTCTCCGGCTTGGCCGAGGAGTTTCCCCAGAACCAGCTTTATCGTAACGAGCTGGCCCGCCTTCAGCCACAGGTCACACCCAGATAGGGCATGTGCGGTAGAAGCCGCTTCAAACGTTGCTGACAGAATTTCTCCGTGCTGTTGAAGGTGTCATCCTTCGCGCGCCGAAGGAGCGGAGGATCTAGGGGACAGCCGGCACCACCTCGGTCGGTTGCGCCACCATTGCCGCCAGATTCTCCCGTCTCGCTTTGCTCGACGGAAGAATGACATTTGATTAAGGGGGCGGGCTGAACGGCGCTTCCACCTGCATGCTGCGATTACGCAACCGCCATAGGATCGTCAACGCTCCGCCGTCGCACTCGTCAGTTTGCCGGTTGCCTCGATGTTCAACTCCACCGTGTCTGCAACGTGCAAGAAGAAGGTGCTCGGATTCTTCAGTCCCCAGGCGACGTAAGGTACGGTGAACTGGGTGGTAGCGCGCAGTCCGTTCTCGCTTGCCTGCACTTTGAAGGGAAGCGTGATGGGGTGATCGCTTCCCTGTAATCTCAAAACTCCCTCCACCTGCACGCTGGACTCGCCTTGCGGCTGGACAGCGCCGATCATGCGTGTGGGCGTGAAAGTAATTTCGGGATAGCGCCCGCTCACCAGCACGTCTCGGTGCATGTTGCGGTCGCGCTTCTGGTTCCCGGTCTCGCCGCTGGTGGCGTCGACCACCACGGCTCCGCTCGCGGCCCCGGTTGCGGGATTGAATTTGATGGCGCCATTCTTCAGCCGAAAAGTTCCGTGCACGGTGTGGAGAGTGGCTTCCAGGGTGAAGCGGACCGTAGTTTTGTCGGGATCGAGACGAAGCGTAGCCTCCTGCGCAAAGGCCGGCGGTACGAAGGCACACGCCGCCATCAGGATTGCCAACACCGGTTTCAAGGACCTTGGATTCATCATCGGAGAGATGCAGCGATGTCAGCGCCGGACGCATCCCTCCACAAAATCGCGCAGCTTTTCCCGGCCTTCCGGAATCTTACCCTGAGGCATGAGGGACATCGCTGCATTGCTGGAACACCATGGGTACGCGTTACTGGCGCTAATCGTGTTTCTGGAGGCGGTGGGCGTGCCGGTGCCGGCGGCGCTCGCGCTCATAGCTGCCGGAGCGGCCAGCGCGGGGCACCATCTGCGCCCGGAGATGGTCCTGATCTCCGCCCTCTCGGCGATGCTTCTGGGCGACACGGTACTGTTCGTTCTCGGACGGTATTCTGGATGGGCGCTGCTCGGCTTGCTGTGCCGGATCGCGCTCAATCCCGAGTCCTGCATCCTGCGCTCGGCGGAGTCGTTCTACCGGCGCGGCCGGACCACGCTGCTGTTCGCCAAGTTCATTCCCGGGATCAATTCGCTGGCCCCGCCGCTGGCCGGCAGCATGCGCATGGGCTTCGGCCAATTCCTGCGCCTGGACTTGGTCGGCGCCTGCCTCTACATATTCTCCTACGCCGGGTTTGGCTATCTGTTCAGCGGCGTATTCGTCGCAGTCGCCAAGGCGGCGGCAACGGTCCGGCACGCGGTTGAATGGCTGCTGGTCGTCGCATTCATCGGCTACGTCGCTTACCGCGTGTATCTCTACTGGCGGCACCGGAAGTATCGCGTAGTGCCGCGGGTGCAGGTTCAAGAATTGGCTGATAGATTGTCTTCGGGCGAAGCCGGCGGGATGACCGTCGCCAACGTCCGCAGCCATGGCTACTATGATCCCGGCGCCCTGCGCATCAAGGGCTCTATCCGCCTGGAACCCAACAACCTGCTGGCCACGGTGAAGGACTGGCCGCACGACCAGCAGATCTACCTCTACTGTACTTGAGTGCGGGAAGCCACCAGCGCCCGTGTGGCGCACATCCTGCGCGAACAAGGCTTCGACGCATACGTGATCCACGGCGGGCTGCGTGCCTGGACCAAGGGCGGCTATCCCCTGGAACCGGTCCCCAGCGATGACCTGGTGCTGCTGCCCACGTTCACCTGATCCGGCCGGGATTGCAGGCGCAGATCGCAGAGGAGGCAGATATGACGGACCCAGCAGAAGATCTGAAACAGCGTCTCGCGCGCACGCGCCAGATCACGATTTCGGTCACCGGGCGAAAATCCGGCGCCACCATCACCCTTCCCGTGTGGTTCGTTCTTGAGGAAGACAAGCTCTACATGCTGCCCGTCAACGGATCGGACACCCAGTGGTTCAAGAACCTGAAGAAGAACCGTGTCCTGGGCATCTCGACCGGCAGTTTGGAGGCAAGCTTCAAGCCCGTGCTGGTGCGCGATCCGGAGGCCGTCAAGGCGGTGGTCGAGAAGTTTCGCGTCAAGTATGGAGCGGCGGACGTGAAAAAGTACTACCGGAAGTTCGACGTGGCTGTTCGCGTGGGGTTGAGCCAGCCGGCTTCCGCCGCCGCTTAGCTACGGCCTTGCAGCGCGAGCCGGGTCCTCCCGTGCATCTCCACCCGGTTGCGGCCGTGCTCTTTGGCGCGATAGAGCGCCTTGTCGGCCGCCTGAATCACCTGCTCGACGGGGGTCGCAGGCCGTGCCGGCTCCGCCACTCCGATGCTGACGGTCACTCGGGTGTCGACGCGCTCCTTGCGCATTTTGCGCGGACGGTGGCGCCGCCGTTCTGTCCGCTCGCGCTGACTGCGGTCGAGGCCGCGCACCACGAAGCTGGTTTCCGCGATGGCGCGGCGTAAGGCTTCGGCCTGTTCCAGCGCTTCCTCCGCCGCGGTCCGGCGGAAAACGATGGCGAACTCCTCGCCGCCATAGCGGAAGGCTTTACCGCTGCCGCCCACGTCCGCCATCCTGGCGGCCACTAGGCGCAGCACCTGGTCGCCGGCATCGTGCCCGAAGGTGTCGTTGAATCGCTTGAAATGGTCGAACGTCGAGCATGGCGATGGCGTATTCCCCGTCGAGTGCGGCGACCGCTTGGTTGAAGGCGCGCCGCCCCGGCAAGCCAGTGAGTTCATCGTGGTAGCCGACTAGGTAGGCAGTCTCGATCACACTCGCACCCACGATCATCGCTGAGGCCGCGAAATAGCCCGCAGCCAGTCGGGGATGCGCCGCGCTCATCGCCATATAGCAGGCGCCCAGTGACCAGAACATACCGCTATCCCGCGGCTTGCGGGTGACAAGAAATGCCGTGAACAGCGCGGCGCCGCATGCCAGGAACAGCAAGGCAGCAAGCTGCGGCACCCGGCTGCCAGACATAAGCTGCGGGATCAGCGGGCGGCCCAGACGGCGCAACGCCGAGACCCCCTCCGTTTCCAGGATCAAGGCCACTCCCGCCGCCTGCACGGCAATCAGCCCGCCCCACCAGGCGAATGCTTCCCAATCGACGAATGCATCGTCTACCAATAAGAGGGCGACGACGTTGAGCGGCAGCAGTACGGCGAGGATGTTGCGGAGGGCCGGTTCGCTCCACGTCATCATCCATGCCAGTTCGCTCACCGGCAGAAGAACGAGCATCAGCATCAGGCGAGGGGAACGCAGGCGCCAGGCCAGCAGGACGCCGGCAGCAGCGATGGCCAGCCCGATGTACCTTCCCCCGGGCGGCGCGAAAACGGTTCCCAGCTTCCAAGACAGGAGAAGCATGGCGGCAGCGAGCAGCAATCCGTTGGGGATCATGAGCTGCCGCAAAGTTGAACGGATACCCGATTTCATGCGATCGCCGCGAGGCGGCTTCGCTTCGACCATACGTCCGCGACGCGGCCAGCAGGAATAACTCAGGAGGTTCGATTTGCGGGCATGTGGACGAGCGCAGACAGTTCGTCTACCATCGCAATCCGGGGTGGGTGTGGCGCATGTGCGTTTCTGCGCTGGCAGCCCAGCACAAGAGATCTGCCATGAGGGACCTGACACAAGGCTCGGTCACGCGGCACGTTCTGCACCTGGCGGTCTTCATGGCCGTCAGCATGGTCTTCCAGACGTTGTATTACCTGGTGGACCTTTATTTTGTTTCGCGGCTGGGGAAAGAGGCGATCGCGGGAGTCGGCCTGGCCGGCAATTGGATGCTGATCGCGCTGGCGCTTTTTCAGATGCTGGGCGTGGGCACGACCGTCCTGATTTCGCACGCGGCGGGACGCAAAGACCAGCCACGGGCGCAGATGGTGTTCAACCAGTCGTTCGTGCTGGCGCTGCTGGTGGGCGCAGCCGTGGTGGTGCTGGGTTACCTGTTTCGCATGCCGTATTGCCGCTGGCTGGGCGCGGATCCGAAAACCGTGCAGGACGGCGCTGCCTATCTGCTCTGGTTCGTTCCGGCGCTGGGATTGCAATTCGCGCTGGTCTCGATGAACTCGGCGTTGCGCGGGACCGGCATCGTGAAGCCCACCATGATCGTCCAGATTCTCACGGTGGTGATCAACATCGTGCTGGCGCCGGTGCTGATCGTCGGCTGGGGCACGCACCATCCGCTGGGCGTAAGCGGAGCGGCGCTGGCCACGCTGATCGCCATCGCTGTCGGGGTGCTGGCCATCACCGCGTACTTCGAGAAACTGGAAAAATATGTCTCTTTCGACCGCTCCATGTGGGCTCCTCAGGTCAAAATCTGGAGGCAGATGCTGAACGTCGGGCTGCCCGCCGGCGGCGAGTTCGCGCTGATGGGGGTTTATATCGGGCTGGTGTACTGGATCATCCGCGACTTCGGCGCCGCGGCGCAGGCAGGGTTCGGCATTGGCGGGCGCCTGATGCAGTCCATGTTCCTGCCGGTGATGGCGCTCGGCTTCGCCGCTTCGCCGGTGGCGGGGCAGAACTTCGGGGCCCGGCAGCCCGAGCGCGTGCGGCAGACGTTTTACTCGGCGGCGGGCTTGGGCGTCGCCACTATGCTGGCGCTCACGCTGATTTGCCAGATGTTTCCGGACGCTTTGATCCGCTTTTTCTCGCGCGAACCGCAGGTGATTGCCTTCGGGACGGACTACCTCCGCATCATCTCCTGGAACTTCATGGCCATGGCCCTGATCTTCACGAGTTCCAGCCTGTTCCAAGCGCTGGGCAACACCTGGCCGTCGCTGGGATGTTCAGCGCTTCGTCTGTTCATCTTCGCCGCTCCGGCGGCTGCGCTTTCGTTGCGGCCGGGGTTCACCATCCGCGAAGTCTGGTATCTCTCCGTGGCGACGGTGGCGATCCAGGCGGTCAGCAATCTCGTGCTGCTGCACCGGGAGTTTCGCCGGAAGCTGACTTTTGCTGACCCGCCGCCGATGGCCCAGGCGAGCGCGGCGCCCGAGTTGGGCTGATTTGCCATGTATGTATTAATAAAATAAATAGAGGAGAAAAGATCATGAAGAGAATGTCGATCGCTGCCTTGCTGGTTGGTGTTGCATTGCTGCTGCCTGCCCTGGTGCTGGCCCAGGCTACGTCGTCCTCGGCCTCCACGGCCACTCCGCCCGCCCGCCCCTTCCATGACGGCCCGGTGTGGACCCTCACCTTCGTGCACACCAAGCCGGGTCTGGGCCTTAAATATATGGAGTATCTGGCTACCGAGTGGAGGCGGGAGCAGGACGCGCTGAAAAAGGCGGGATTGATCCTCGATTACAAGGTCATCGGCGCCGAATCCCACAGCCCCAACGACTGGGACCTAATGCTGATGACCGAATACAAGGATCTGGCCACTCTGGAAGCCAACGAAGACAAGATGGAAGCTGTCGCCATGCAGGCGCTCGATCTGAACGATCAGAAAATGCTTCAGGGATACCAGGAACGTTCCACTTGGCGCGAGATTCTCGGCGACCGCCTGGCGCGGGAGATCATCCTAGAACCCAAGTCGAAGTAAGGCGCTAGTTTTGAAGGCTTTTTGAGCCGACCGACCGCAAGCAGCAGAGACGCAGCAGGGCTCCGTCTCTACCACAAGGCAGGGGCTCTCCACCTTTTTGCGAAATGGCGCTTTCGTAAGCAAGCGCGCCACAACCACTTACCGGGATAAGAATTCTTAATGGTCGGGATAAGAATTTTCTATTTCCCACCCCCTCCGCGACACGGTAAGAGTTAAGGTTCGGCGAATGGTCACGAGTCTAGACGGCACACAGCAGCCGTGGCGCATACTTGTGGGTAACTCGAGCATGAGAGCAATAATATCCGGGCGCGGCGTTTTCCTCTGGGCTTTCCTGGCACTGGTGATCCTGGCCGGGGCGTTAACCACCACAGCGGCCGCGCAGGTGACTACTCCGGCGGTGGCGGACAGGCTCGCCAAGCTGGAGAAGGACGTAGCGCAGGCCCAGAGTTCCGGCGACAACGCCTGGATGCTCACCAGTTCGGCGCTCGTCCTGATGATGACCGGCCCTGGCTTGGCGCTCTTCTACGGCGGCCTGGTGCGCAAGAAGAACGTTCTCGGCACCATGATGCAGAGCTTCGCCCTGATGGCGATCGTGACCGTGCTCTGGGCCATTATCGGCTACAGCCTTTGCTTTTCCTCGGGAACGAGCTTTATCGGCGGCTTGGGGCACATCTTCCTGCGGGGAGTGGGCGCCGCGCCCGACGCCGATTACGCCGCCACGATTCCCCAGCAGACCTTCATGGTCTTCCAGTTGATGTTCGCCATCATCACGCCGGCGTTGATCACCGGCGCCTTTGCCGAGCGCATGAAGTTCAGCGCCATGGTGCTGTTCATGGTCTTGTGGTCCATCATTGTGTACGACCCCATGGCCCACATGGTGTGGGGCAAGGGCGGCCTGCTGAACTGCCTCCCTGGGCGGGCGCTTCCCGACGCTCGATTTTGCCGGTGGCACGGTGGTGCACATCACCTCCGGCGTTTCGGCGCTGGTCTGCGCTTTCTATCTCGGCAAACGCCTGGGCTATCCGAAGGAATCGATGCTGCCGCACAGCGTGGTGCTGAGCTTCATCGGCGCCTGCCTGCTTTGGGTGGGATGGTTCGGGTTCAACGCGGGCAGCGCGCTTGCCGCCGGAAGCCTTGCCACCAGCGCATTCGTGGCCACGCATTTCGCCGCCGCTGCTGCCGTGGTCGGATGGGCCGCTGCCGAGTGGCTGCGCAGCGGAAAGCCCAGCGTGCTGGGCGCGATTTCGGGCGCGGTCGCCGGACTGGTGGCCATCACTCCGGCTTCCGGATTCGTGGGCCCGATGCCTGCGCTAGCGATCGGCTTCATCGCCGGTGTCTGCTGTTATTTGATGGTCGCCAGAGTGAAAGCTACCTTCGGCTACGATGACTGTCTGGATGCCTTCGGCGTCCACGGCGCCGGCGGGACCATCGGGGCGCTGCTGACCGGCGTCTTTGCCGCCAGCGCGGTGAATCCCGTCTTTAAAGACAGTTCAGGTAATCCGCGGGCAGTGGGCTTGATTGAAGGCAATCCTCACCAGGTGTTGAATCAGTTGGTGGGTGTTGTGATCGCTTGGTCCCTGGCGATCGTGGGGACACTGGTGATTCTGAAGCTCGTGGACCTCATCGTGGGATTGCGAGTATCGTCGGAGCAGGAAATCCAGGGGCTGGACCTTTCACAGCACGGCGAGGAAGGCTACAACCTGGAGTACTGAGAGAAAAAGAGAGTACCAAGTACCGAGTACCAAGTACCGGAATTCCCTACTTGGTACTTGCAGCTTGGTACTTGGTACTGATTTCAAAACGGAGTGTCATGACCAAGATCGAGGCGATTATTCAGCCCTCCAAGTTCGAAGCGGTCAAGGATGGACTGCAGGAGATCGGGGTGGATGGAATGACGGTCACCGACGTGCGCGGTCACGGCCGCCAGAAGGGCCACACCGAGGTGTACCGCGGCCGCGAATATACCGTGGACCTGGTGCCCAAGGTGAAAATCGAGATGGTGGTGCCCGATGAGTTGCTGGAGAAGGCCATCCAAGCCATCCTGAGTACAGCCAAGACCGGCAAGATCGGCGACGGCAAGATCTTTGTCTCCCGCATCGATGACGCCATCCGCATCCGCAACGACGAGCGAGGCCAAGGCGCACTGTGAACAAGTCTGGAAGTACCGAGCGGCGAGTACCGAGTACCGAGTAAAGCTCGTCCCTTCGAATACATGACTCGGTACTCGGTACTTGGTACTCGGTACTGTTATGTCGGCTGCTGCCCTACCCCATCTGCGGGACCTGTATCTCTCCGAATCGGGGAAGATTCGTGCCCGCTTCCAGGAGAGCGGAGATGGGCTGGCTGCGGTGCGTGAGCGCGCGGCGCTGGTGGACTCCATCGCGCAGCAACTCTACGCCGCCTTCATCGCGCCCGAACCGGGCACTCCTGAGCGCTTCTGCCTGGCGGCGCTGGGCGGCTTCGGACGCAAGGTCCTGTTCCCCGGTTCGGACGTGGATACTCCTGTTTCTGGCCGCGGACGCGCGCACCGAGGAGCAATACAAGCGGGGCATCGCCAACCTGTGTCGCGAACTGTGGGACCTCCGCTTGCGCGTCAGCCCTACCACTCGCAGCCTGGCGGAATGCGGCCGGCTTTACCGCGACAACCTCGAGTTCAACGTGTCGCTGCTGGACTGCCGCTATCTCGCCGGAGATGCGCAGTTGTTCACCCGCCTGCATGAGGAGGTGGTGCCGCAGCTGGTGGTCCGGGAACGCCAGCCCCTGGTGCAGAACCTGGCCGAGTTGACGCGTACCCGCCATGCCAAGTACGGGCAGACCATCTTTCACCTGGAGCCCAACCTCAAAGAGGGGCCGGGCGGCCTGCGCGACTACAACGTCGCCGGCTGGCTGGCTCTAATCTCCAAGCTGGAGAAGCGCCGCACCCGGCCACCCGCAGGACTTCTGGCGCAGGAGTTGCACGAGGACTGCCTGCATGCCTTCGACTTCCTGTGCGCGGTCCGCTGCTTCCTGCATTACCGGCAAGGGCGAGACGACAATGCGCTCAGCTACGAACTCCAGGCCGAAGCCGCGGCTGCGGGCATCGGCGCCAAGGCCCACGGTGCCATGGAGCCTGCGGAGTGGATGCGCCTCTACTTCCGCCATGCCCGGGCCATCGACCGCGCTGCTACCCAGTTTCTGGACAACGTCGAGGGGGCGCGCTCTTCGCTCTACCACGCCTTCGACGACTGGCGATCGCGGCTCTCTAACGCCGACTTCCACGTCAGCCACGGCCGTGTCCTGCTGCGCCAGTCCACCGCCATGGAGGACGCCACCACCGCCCTCGCGCTCTTCGAGTTCGTAGCCCGCCACGGGCTTAAGATCAGCCGCGACGCCGAGCATCGTATCGAAAAAGCCTTGCCCCTGCTGCGCCAGCGCCTGCCCGGCCTGCCCGGGCTCTGGGACCGCCTGCGGGTGCTTCTCACCCTGCGCTATGCCGCGGATGCCTTGCATGGGCTGCACCGCAACGGGTTGCTGACGGTGCTGTTGCCGGAGTTCCACGCCATTGATGCGCTCGTCATCCGTGACTACTACCATCGTTACACGGTAGATGAGCACTCCTTCATCGCCATCGAGAACCTGCACCGCCTGCGCCAGGCCGAGGAGCCGGTGGAAAAAAGGTTTGCCGAGATCCTGGCGGAGACCGAGCGCCCCGAATTGCTGTTCCTGGCGCTGCTGGTCCACGACATCGGCAAAGGCATGCCGGGGGAGAACCACATCGCCGGCAGTCTCGAGGCGCTCGATCCCATCCTGGCACGCCTGGCGCTGGACGCGGAGGCGAACGATACCGTCCGCTTCCTGGTCGCCAGTCATCTGGAGATGTCGATGGCGCTGTCGCGCCGCGACATTTTCGATCCCGAGACGGTTCGCGCGCTTGCCGCAAAAATCGGCACTCCCGAGCGGTTGAAGATGCTGTGCCTGCTTACCTACACCGACATCAAGTCCGTCAATCCGGAGGCCCTGACGCCGTGGAAGGCGGAGATGCTGTGGCAGCTCTATGCCGCCACCAGCAACCACTTAAACCGCAGCCTCGACAACGAGCGTGTGCGTCCCGGGCAACTGGGGCTTCACGAGGCCGCCGGCCAGGGACTCGACAAGTTCCTTGCTGGATTTCCCAAACGTTACCTGCTGACCCATTCGCCGGCGGAAATTGCGGAGCATCTGCGGATGGCGGCGGCGCTCGCCGATGCCCCGGTCCAGTTGTCGCTGCAAAAGCGCTCACACCTCTACGAGCTGACGCTGGTCACCGCCGACCGTCCCATGCTGTTCGCCACCATCGCCGGCACGCTGGCGGCGTGGGGCATGAACATCGCGAAGGCGGACGCCTACTGC
This sequence comes from uncultured Acidobacteriota bacterium, assembly GCA_963808725.1. Taxonomy (GTDB): domain Bacteria; phylum Acidobacteriota; class Terriglobia; order Terriglobales; family Acidobacteriaceae; genus JAHFUA01. Next base: position 1,278,407 of record CAWEGO010000002.1, read on the forward strand.
AACCAGGCCGCCGTGGTGCTGGACACCTTTCACTTCACCGACCTGTTCCGCACCTTCGAGCTGAATCCTTCGGAGATCGAGCGCTTCCAGAACAACCTGCTGGCGGTGCTCAGCGGCGAGCTGAGCCTAGCCGCGCTGATGGCGGGCCGGGCCAAGCCGGGAGGCATGCGTCCCGCCAAGGTGACCATCCAGCCCCGGCTTACCTTCGATGATCACAGCTCCTCGCACAGCACGCTGCTGGAACTGGTGGCGCAGGATCGCCCCGGGCTGCTGTACCACGTCAGCTCGAAGCTGGCGAAGCAGGGGTGCAACATCGAGGTCGCACTCATTGACACCGAAGGCCAGAAGGCCATCGACGTTTTCTATTTGACTGTAGGCGGCGCCAAGCTGGATGGAGCGCGGCAGAAGGCGTTATCGCAAGAGCTGTTGCAGGACATTTGACCGCTATGGACTTCGACGTTCTCACCACGTTTCTCGAGGTCGCCAAGCAGGGGAACTTTTCCCGCGCGGGGCAGAAGGTCTTCCGCTCGCAGTCGGCGGTGAGCGCGCAGATTCACCAGTTGGAAGAGGAATACGGCGAGAAGCTGCTGGACCGCGCCGGCAAGAGCGTGCACCTCACGCCCGCGGGCAAGGTGCTGCTCGATTACGCCCAGCAGATGCTGAGCCTGCGCGACGAGTCGCTACGCGCCGTCGCCGACCAGAACGTCACCCCGCGCGGCATCCTTACCATCGGCGTTAACGAAGCCACCTGCCTCTACGTTCTGCCCGACGCCTTCGCGGAGTACTCGCGCCTCTATCCCGCGGTGCAGATCAACATCTACCGCAACTTCAGCCGCAAGATCGTGGAACGGATCGAGTCCGGCTTGCTCGACGCCGGCGTGGTGACGCTGCCGGTCCGCTCTCCCAGCCTGAAGATCCATTCCATCTTCCGCGATCGCCTCATGGTCATGGTTAATCCGCACCATCCCCTGGCCAAGCACGCCGACGTTTCCGTGGAGGAGATCGCCCAGCACTCGCTCATCTTTCCCAAGACCGGATACACGCGCCAGTTGCTCGACAAACTGTTCCGCCCTTACCGGGAGAAGTTGCGGGTGGCGATGGAGCTGCCCAGCGTGGGAATGATCAAGAACTTTGTGGCGGCAGGGTTGGGCGCAACGCTGATCAGCGCCAGCTTCGCCCAGGCCGAAGCTCGCGCCGGCCAGGTGGTGATGATCCCGCTCAAGGGCGCCGCGCTCTGGCGGGAATTGGGATTGATCTACCGTAAGGACCGCAGCCTTCCGCGCGCTGCTCTGGCGTTCATCGCCCTGGTGAGGCAACGCGCAGGCGCCGCCCGCGCGCCAGCTAGCTGCCGTACCTTGCCGCCATGAACTCCCCGATGGCCTGGTACGCGCTCCGCAGCGTGGTTTCCTGCGGCAGGAAGACGATGCGGATGTGCCGCGTGCCCTCCTGCTGTCCGAATCCTCCGCCGTGCACCACCAGCACCTGTTTTTCGAGGAGCAGCGCCTTAACGAACTCGAGGTCATCCTCGGGGATATCGAGGCGGGGAAAGGCGTAGAACCCGCCTTTCGGCATCACGCAATGGATGCGGGGCGTGGAGTTGCACCACTGGAGTGTGAGGTCGCGGCGGGCCTGGAGCTTGGCCATCATGCCGGGCAGGTGTTGCTGCATGCCTTCGAGCGCCGGCCGCACCGCATACTGCACTGGATGGTTGGCGGACAAGCGCGAGCGCAGCAGCTTGTGCATGCCTTCCGTATACGAGCGCACCGCGGCCGCCGGTCCGCTCACCACGCACCAGCCCACCCGCCAGCCGGTGGCAAGAAATCCCTTGGACAGTCCGCCGAAGGTGACTACCGGGATGTCGGGCGCGAGAGTCGCCAAGGGCACGTGATCGGCGCCCTCGAAGGTCACCCGGTCGTAAATCTCGTCGGCGAAGATGACCAGGTTGTTCTGCCGCGCCAGTTCCGCGATTGCTTCCAGGGTGCGGCGCGAATGCACGGCACCGGTGGGATTGTTGGGGTTGATGAGCACGATCCCGCGCGTAGCGGGCGTGACGCGGGCGGCTAAGCCGTCGACATCCGGTTCCCAGTCCAGCTCTTCCGCCAGGTCATAGGGATTGCGTCCGGCGCCGATCTTGGCCAGCACCGCGGTGTAGAGCGGATATCCCGGGCGCGGAACCAGCAGATCGTCGCCCGGGTTGAGCAGCGCGGTGAGGCAGATGTCCACGGCCTCGCTGACGCCCTCGGTGATGAACACATCTTGGATATTGCGAATGCCCTTGCGCTCGGCATCGCCGCGGATAGCATGCAGGGCTTCGGGAATCCCCAGCGCGGGAGCATAGCCGTTCTTGCCGTTGCGCAGGGCTTCGACTACCGCGTCCACCAGTTCCGGAGGCGTGCTGAAATCGGCGTCCAGCGGATCTCCGATGTTCAGCATGAGGATGGTCTTGCCCTGCCGCCGCAATTCATCGGCGACCGCGGCCAGATCGCGGATGGGCGAGCGGACGTGTTGCAGGTTCTTGGCTACCAGGACTTCGAGCGCCTTCGTGGTCAGCATAAGTTCCGGACCTTTAAAAACCCTGTTAAACCGCACCCTTGAATCCTATATCGGCGCTCGATGCTGCAGCCGGCATCAGGGAGTCTCGCAAGTTCGTTGTACTGTGGTAAGCGCGCAGCGTGCGCACCGTAAACGGGATTCCCAGCGGCCGGTAGGCGTTAGCCAGCAACTCCTGCACCGCACCCACATTCTTTTCTGCCAGCGCCAGGATGGACGGTCCCGCCCCCGCCAGGCATACCCCCAGCAAGTCGGGATGCTGGAGATCGAGGGCCTCCTCCAATCCCGGCACCAGCATCAAGCGGAAAGGCTGATGGCAGCGGTCGCGCAAGGCCTCGCGCAGCAACAAATACTCGTGGCTCTGCAGCGCCTGCAGCAGCAGTGCCACTCGTTGCAGGTTGAAGACCGCGTCTTCGCGCCGGAGTTGTCTCGGCAGCGCCCGCCGCGAAGCTACTGTGTCCAGCCCCAGGCTGGGAGTCAGTACAACGAAACGAATGGCCTCTGGCCAGGGCATGGAAAGGGCGACAACCGAGCTGTCTTCCAATGCGCAGCTTGTGGTCAAGCCGCCGAGCAGCGCAGCCGCAGCGTTATCGGGATGGCCTTCCAGCTCGCACGCCACGTTCAGCAGTTTTTCCGTCGGACAGGGGCCGAAAAACGCATCGTACAAGCGCAATCCCGCCACCGTGGCCGCCGCGCTGCTGCCCAGCCCCGAGCGGCTGGGGATCTCGCTGCGCACCTCCACGCAAAGCGACGGGAACTCCACCCCGTCCCGCGCCGCCATAAAGCGGAAAGCGCGCTCGATGAAGTTCTCGCCATCCAGCTCAAATCCGACGAAGTCGAATCGCAACTCATTCTTTCCTTGGCCGGGCATGCTCTGCGCGCGCACGTGCAGGTAGAGCTCCAGCGCCACCGCCAGCGTGTCGAGGCCGGGGCCTAGGTTCGCGACCGAAGCCGGCACCACAATATCTGCCGGCTCCAGTCGCGCTCGCATCGCCATGGGCGTAGATTCCATCTTTACTAGTCCGCCTGAACTTCCGCCGTGGAGCGCACCACCGTGTGCCGCGATTTGGTGATGTAATCAGTGTCCTTGAGAACATGCCCGGTCAGAATGGCGACCACGCTAGCATCGCGATGGATCGTCCCGTCGCGCACCAGCTTGCGCGCGCCGGCGAGCGTGGTGGCCGAAGCCGGTTCACACCCGATGCCGTCGCGGCCGATCACCGCCTTCGCTTCTGCGATCTCATCATCGGTCACATCGATGGCCAGGCCGTTGGTGAAGCGCAGCGCCTTCAGTGCCTTCTTCCAGGAAACCGGCGCGCCGATGCGAATGGCCGTAGCCGCCGTGCGCGGCTCCTTTACAACCTGCAGTTCGTCCGAACCCGCGCGCCAGGTGCGGACCAGCGGATTCGCACCCTCCGCCTGCACCACCACCAGCCGCGGGACTTTATCGATCAAACCGCCGGTCTTGAGTTCGTACAGCGCTTTGCCAAACGCCGACGTATTGCCCAGGTTACCGCCGGGAACCACGATGTAGTCGGGCGGATTCCATCCCAATTCCTCCAGCAGCTCGAACATCACCGTCTTCTGGCCCTCGAGCCGGAAGGGATTGATCGAGTTGAGGAAGTAAATCTCCGGTCCAGATTCGCGCAGCGCCGTTTCCAGCGCCTGGTCGAAGCTGCCTTCGACTTCTACGATCTCGGCACCGTAATCGAACGCCTGCGCCACCTTGTTCGGCGAGACGGCTCCAGCGGGCAGATAAACTCGTGCCGTCATTCCCGCGCGCGCAGCATAGGCTGCCATCGAGCCGGAGGTGTTGCCGGTCGAGGCACAGGCCACCGTGCGGGCACCCTGGAACCTGGCTTCGGTGACGCCCACGGTCATCCCCAGATCCTTAAAGCAGGCGGTGGGATTCCAGCCCAGGTGCTTGAAGCGAATGTCCGAAATCCCGGCCCAGTCGGCGCTCTTGATGCCCGTCACCAGCGGAACATTGCCTTCGCCCAGGGTGACGATCATCTGCGGCGCATACTCGGGAAGGAACTCGCGGAATCGCCATACTCCGCTGCGATCGCGGGGATCGCGCGAGCAACGCCGGTTCCACCACCGCTCTTTCAGCACCTGCTGGCTGAACATCAGCGGCCCGGCCGCCACTTCCAGCAGGCCGTTGCAGCGCGGACACGCCAGCATGCGCTGGTGCAGATCGAGCTTGGTGGCACAGCGGTCGTCACTGCATCGCAGATACATTCGGCTCCCTCACCTTAGCAGCGGCAGGCTCAAAATCGGTTCTACCAGAAAGTCCAGGCCGCGCAGTTCTCCGAGCGCGCGCTCCACCAGCGAGTTCGGGCATTCCTCCAGCGTCATGACGAACGGCAAGCGCGATTTCGGGTATCCCGGCTTCTGCAGCACTGCCTCGATGCTGATGCCGTGTCTGGCCAGAATTCCTGAGACGGAAGAGATGATCCCCGGGCGATCGCTCACCGTGAAGCGCACGTGATGCGGTGCGCTGAACTCGGAAGTCACCGGAACTTTCTGCGCGGGCGGGGAATGCCAGCCGTTCATGCGTCCTTCGGCGATGGCGATCAGGTCGGAGACCACGGCCACTGCGGTGGGATGGCCGCCCGCGCCGTGGCCGGAGAACACCGTCTCTCCGCCGAATTCGCCGGTTGCCATCACCAGGTTCTGGCTGCCTTGCACTCGCGCCAGCGGCGACGTGAGCGGCACCAGCGCCGGTTGCACCGAGGCAAATAGCTGACCGTCCTTCAGCTCCGCGCAGGAGATCTGGCGAATGGTGCAGTCCAGGTCGTTGGCATAGTGAAAATCGACCGCCTCCAGGCTGGCGATGGAACGGCAGGCAATCTCGCTCGGCGCAACTTCGCAGTTCAGCCCGACGCGCACCAGGATCGCCAGCTTGGCCCGCGCATCGAAGCCCTCAACGTCATCGGTGGGATCGCTCTCGGCGAAGCCCAATTGCTGCGCCTCGCGCAGCGCCTGGGCAAAACCGCCGCCGCCGTCTTCGATCTTGCTGAGAATGTAATTGCAGGTGCCGTTCAGGATGCCGCAGACCCGGTAGAGGCGATCACCGGCCAAGCCTTCCTGCAGTCCGGAGACCACTGGCACGCCGCCCGCAACCGAGGCGCCGAAAGCGAGCTGGCGTCCCTGGCGCCGCGCCAACTCCAAGAGTTCCGGCCCATGATGGGCGATCAACTGCTTGTTGGCGGTGACCACGGACTTGCCTGCCGCGAGCGCTCGCCGCACCCACTCGCGCGCCGGTTCCAGCCCGCCCACCAGTTCCACCACGATGTCCACGGAATCGGTGAGCGCGTCTTCGAAATTGTCAGTCCAGCGGATATGCTTGGGCAGCCAGTCCACCCGCTTGCGTTCCACGTTGCGATTGACGATGTGCGTTAGGTGCAAGTGTGAGGGCGCGCTCGATAGAATGCGTGCCACCGAGTTACCCACGGTCCCAAAGCCCACCAGGGCCACGTTCACCGGGTGCGCCTCCTGAGCTGCCACAGGAAGTTGCGCTTTGTCGCTCATCACTGCCATTGCTTAGACTCCATGTCCATAGCCCACCTCAACCAACGGGACGTATTCCAGCCAATTAGCGGAGAGCGGATGCGCGCCGCGCGTTACCTGCTGGAAGGCTTGCTGCAGCCGGCGGGTGATGGGTCCGGTCTTGCCGCTGCCGATGCACCGGAAATCGATCTCCCGCAAGCCGGCGACCTCCGCCGCCGTACCGCAGACGAACACTTCATCCGCGATGTAGAGTTGGTCGCGCGAAATCGGCTCCTCGATCACCTTGAGGCCGAGTTCGCGCGCCAGGACCAGGATGGTGTCGCGCGTGATGCCCTCAAGAATAGCAGCGCTGGGCGAGGTGTAGACAACGCCGTGGCGGACGATGAACAGATTCTCGCCGGTGCACTCGGCGACATAGCCCTGGGTATCGAGCATGATGGCCTCATCGAAGCCGAGGCGCAGCGATTCCGTGCGCGCCAAGACTGAGTTGGCATAGTTGCCGGCGATCTTCGCCTTGGTCATGCTGGCGTTGACGTGATGCCGCGTAAACGACGAGGTATTGGCGCGGATGCCGGTCTCCAGCGCTTCGTCGCCGAGAAATTTTTCCCATTTCCACACCGCGATCCCCACGTGCGGCACGCCGTTATCGAGAACGAGATTCCAGCCGCCCTCGGCGAGATAGATCAGCGGCCGGATGTAGCAATCGGGGAAGGCATTGGCGGCGACCGTGGCCTTTACCGCGTCGGTCAGCTCGCGCAGCGTGTAGGGCAGCTCCAGAAACCCCAGCACCCGCGCCGAGTCCACCAGCCGCTGCATGTGATCGTGCAGGCGGAAGATGGCGGAGCCATTCGCCGCCGCATAGCAGCGGATGCCTTCGAACGCCCCAATGCCATAGTGCAGACCGGGGGTCATGAAGTGCAGGGTGGCGTCCTGGAAGCGGACCAGCTTGCCGTTCATCCAGACGAAATCAGATTTCGGACCCATGAGCATTCACCTCGGTACTTCTCTCTACGTTTCACAAATTTTCAGCCTTCCTCCGGCTGCAGCACAGGTTCAGGCACAGGCTTTAGCCGGGGGACGGGGCTGCTCGCCGGCAGCCATCGCTCCTCCGTTTGCGCTTCGGCGAAAAGATCGTTGTGCAGGCGGCGCACCGCTGCCGGCACGTCCTCCTCCTGGATGACGAAGCTGATGTTGATCTCGGAAGCGCCCTGCGAAATCATGCGCACGTTGACGCCGGCGGCAGCGACGCTCGAGAACACGCTGGCCGCGATACCTTGCCGGCCGCGCAGGTTCTCGCCCACCACGCTTACAATGGCCTGCCGCGGCTCGCAACTCACCTGCGCGAAGCGTTCCAGATCGGCCAGCAGTTCGGGCGCCGCCGAGTCGGACTCCACCGCCAGCGTGATGCGCACCTGCGAACTGGCGACGATATCCACCTGGCACTGGTGGCGGTCGAACACCGCCAGCACCTCCCGCAGGAATCCGCGCGGGATCTCGCCACGCTCGCCGGCGACGTTAACGATGGTGCTGTGGCGCTTGGTGGCGATGGCGCGCACGGGATGGTGGTTGCCGGGCACGTGCGCCCGGATGCAGGTGCCCGCGCCCGCCGGGTTGCGCGAATTCAGCACGTAGACCGGAATGTTCTTCTCGATGGCCGGCAGCAGCGTGGCCGGGTGCAGCACCTTGGCCCCGAAGGAGGCCAGTTCCGCGGCTTCCTCGAAGCTGATCTCCTCAATCAGCCGCGCTTCCGGGCAGAGGTTGGGGTCGGTGGTCATCATGCCCGGAACGTCGGTCCAGATCTCGATCCGTTCCGCTTGCATGGCCGCGCCCACAATCGACGCCGAGTAATCGGAGCCGCCACGGCCGATGGTCGTCGTGACGCCGTCCTGCGTGGCGCCGATGAAGCCTCCCATCACCGGGATCACGTGCCGCTCGACCAGCGGACGCACGCGGGCTTCGAGCCGTGCAAGGGTCTGATCAAAAAGCGGGGTCGCCTTGGTGTGGGAATTGTCGGTGATGAGGCACTCGCGCGAGTCCACGCGCTCGGCAGCGAGACCGCGCGCCGTAAAGGTTGCGCTCACAATCTCGCTCGAGAGCAGCTCGCCAAACGAGAGCAGGCAATCGGTGCTGCGGGGGGAAAGTTCCTGGAGGGTGGCAACGCCGGTCAAAAGCTCTTGCAATAGTTTGAAATTGGATTCCAGCGCGGGCTGAACCTTGAAGAGGTGAGTGCCGGGGAGAAGCTCGGAAGCGGTGCGCAGGTGTCGCTGTCGGAGGGTCGAGGCCAGTTCCAGCGCGCGATCACGGTCGCCGGTCGCGGCCGCCTGGCCCGCCGCCAGCAACTGGTCGGTGACGCGCGCCAGCGCGCTGACCACAACTACGGGACCCTCCATCGCGCGGCTGCGCACGATCTCGGCCACACGCTCGATGGCCGGCGCATCCTCGACCGAAGTTCCGCCGAATTTCATCACGATCATGGACGCACCACCCCTCTGCAACGCATCAGCTCGCCCGCCGAGAAAATGCCCCACAAACAAAAACCCACTCGCCTTATTTGGCGGTGGGCTCAGGAGCTGTTCTTGGATCGGCTAGCTCAAGTCCCCCTGCCAGAGAGACGAATAGCTGTAGCTGTAGCCGCCATAACGCGGAGCAACCGCAACACACTCGAATTCTGGCCGGACTCAAGCATGAGGAATTTCTAGTTTATCTCACTCCTGCTTACGACTCTGCCAAAAAACTGATGCAACCGATCAAAAAAGCCGGGCTACAAGCGGACGTGTCCGCGGGGCTTGGGAACCTGTTCATCCCAAAATGGTCCGCGCGGGGCTTCTGGCTTTGCTTTTGTTAGTCTCTGGATAGCCGGAGAGCCGGAAGGACGAACCACAAGGCTATTGACAAGAAGTGCAGACAAATGAATCGAGGGACTCCAATGAAGGCTTGCACGAAAACCGCACTGTCCATAATCATCCTGCTTTCTGTGAGTTCGTTCGGCTACCCACAGGCGCAGCCAGACCAAACGATCAGCAATAGGGATATGAGCTTGGTGGACTTCCAAGATCTCGCATATCCGCCCGTCGCACGGACGGCCCACGTCCAAGGCGTGGTGGTGGTTCGGCTAAAGCTCGACGGTCAAGGCAATGCCGAGGGTGCGACAGCAATCTCAGGCCCAGAGACTTTGATTGCGGATTGCCTCGCGAATGCTAAGAAATGGCGGTTTCGGCCGAATGCGCAGAAAGCGGCGGTGGTCATCTACAACTTCAGGCTAACTGATGGGATATCGAAGTCTGGATGCAGCCACTTCACGCTTCAAGCGCCCAATTTTGCCACCATCACGGGTTGCGTGCCCGAAGTTCAGTGAGCAGGGGACGCGTTCGCCGCCGCTACGGCTGGACGGCGTTCAGCCCAAAATGGTGGCGCACGTCGGCGCCCTTGATCCAGAAGATGACGTCCTCGGCGATATTGGTGGCGTGGTCGGCCACGCGCTCCAGGTTGCGCGAGATGAGCAGCGCATCCAGCGCCTGCTGCAACGACTCCGGAACCTGCTTCATGTGCGCGATCATGGAAGCGTGGATCTCGCGGTTCATGTCATCCACCAGGTCGTCCATCTTCAGGATTTCCTCGGCCGCTTCCGGACGGGCGTCGATGAACGACTGCAGCGCGCGCCGCACCATGTCCTTGGCCACTCCCGCCATGCGGGGAATATCGGCGGGCAGTTCCACCTCCGGCAGATCGAGCGAGTGCAGCACCCGCTCCGCGATGTTCACCGCCTGGTCGCCGACGCGCTCCAGGTCGGCGTTGATCTTCATGACCGCGATGATGAAGCGCAGGTCAACGGCCATGGGCTGCTGCATGGCCAGGAGGTCGAGGGCGAGTTCGTCGATCTCGCGCTCCATGGTGTTGATGGCGGGTTCGCCCTCGAGCACCAGCCGGCACAGCTCCCCGTCCCGCCGCCGGTAACTCTCGACGGCGCGCTCCACGGCCTGCTCCGCCATGCCGCCCATGGTGAGCAGCTTCTGCCGCAACTGATCCAAACCTTGATGGAAACGTGTGCGCACTATCCGAACCTGCCTGTAATGTAGTCTTCCGTCCGCTTGTCGGAAGGATTGGTGAAAATCTTCTCGGTCTTGTCGAACTCGATCAGCTTCCCCATCAGAAAAAAGCCAGTGTACTCCGCCACCCGCGCCGCCTGCTGCATGTTATGGGTGACGATTACGATGGTGTACTGCTCCTTGAGCTGGAAGATCAGCTCCTCGATCTTGCTGGTGGAGATGGGGTCGAGGGCGGAAGCAGGCTCATCCATCAGCATCACTTCCGGCTGCACCGCCAGGGCGCGGGCGATGCACAGGCGCTGCTGCTGGCCTCCGGAGAGGCTAGCGCCTGACTTCTTTTTCAGGGAGTCCTTCACCTCGTCCCACAGCGCGGCCATGTGCAGAGAGCGCTCCACCACTTCATCCAGCACGCGCCGGTTGTGGAAGCCGTTCAGCTTCAGCCCGGCGGCTACGTTGTCGTAAATCGACATGGTGGGGAAGGGGTTGGGCTTCTGGAACACCATGCCCACGCGCCGCCGCACTTCTACGGCCGAGGTGCCGTCGCCGTACACCTCCATGGAGCCGATGCGGACGCGCCCTTCCAGGCGGGCGTCGCGCACGGTCTCGTGCATGCGATTGAGGCAGCGGACGAAGGTGGACTTGCCGCACCCGGACGGCCCGATCACGGCCGTAGCATGGTTGGCCGGCACGTCCATGGCCACGTCAAAGAGCGCCTGGGTGGCGCCGAACCACGCATTGAGCTTCTCGACCTGGACGCCGACACCCATCGTTTATCAGGCTCCTTGCAACATGCCGCGGCTCGCCACCAAACGCACGGCGGCGACCGCGCCCACGATCAGCACAATCAGCACCAGGGCACACGCCCACGCCAGCCGGTGCCACTCGTCAAAGGGCGAGATAGCGTAGACGAAGAGCTGCAACGGCAACGCGGCCGTGGGCTGGTTGGGATTGAGGTTCCAAAATTGATTGCCGAAAGCGGTGAATAAAAGCGGTGCGGTCTCGCCAGCGATGCGCGCAAAGGCCAGCATCACCGCGGTGATCACGCCGGCGCTGGCGGTGCGCAGCGTGACCGAGAGCGTGGCCCGCCAGCGGGCCACGCCGATACCCCAAGCTGCCTCCCGTATCGAGAGCGGCACCAGCAGCAACACTTCTTCGGTGGCGCGGGTGATGGTGGGGATCATCATAATCCCCAGTGCCACCCCGCCCGAGAGCGCGGAAAAGTGCTTTTGCTTCACCACCACCAGCGCATAGGCCACGATACCGATCACGATGGAAGGTACACCGTTCAGCACGTCCGCGGTGAAGCGCAGCAGCGTGGCGAAACTCCCGCGGCCATACTCGGCCAGATAAATGCCGGCGCCGATCCCCCACGGTATTCCGATAATGCTGGCGATGCCCAGGATCATCACCGATCCCACGATGGCGTTGGCTACGCCTCCGCCCTGCTCGCCTACCGGGACAGGGAGGCGAGTGAAGAAGGCCAGGTTCAGCGACCCGATGCCGCGCACTACCAGGTAGCCGAACACGGCCAGCAATGGAGCCACCACCAGCACCGCCATCAGGACGGCGAAGCCGGTCGCGAGGCGGTCCGTGACCTTGCGCCTCAAGTCCAGGAGACGTTGCTGCGACGGGCTGCGCTCCGGCGAGGTCCCCATCGCCGGGGTGCCCGCGCCCGCTTTTGGCGTGATGGAGTCGTCAGGCACGGACCCTCGCAGGCATTCCACGTGTGACCGACCACACTAGCAGGCCGGCCAGTACGTTGACCACAATCGTCACCAGAAACAGTCCCAGCCCGATCTCAATCAGGGCGCTCAAATACAGATCACCGGTAGCTTCGGTGAATTCGTTAGCGATGACGCTGGCCATGGTGTAGCCGGGCGCAAACAGCGATTTGGCGATCTGGGGCGTGTTGCCGATCACCATGGTCACAGCCATGGTTTCTCCCAGGGCGCGGCCCAGTCCGAGGATGATGGCCCCGACGATGCCGGTGCGGGCATTGCGCAAGACGCCCATCCGGATCATCTCCCAGCGCGTTGCCCCCAGCGCCAGCACCGCTTCCCGCTGCTGCTGCGGCACCGCGGTAAGCACTTCGCGGCTGATCGAGGCGATGATGGGGACGATCATGATAGCCAGGATTATCCCAGCGGCCAGCATGCCGATGCCGAACGGCGGCCCCGAGAACAGGGTGGTCCAGCCAAAGTATTTTGCCAGCCAGGGCTGTATGTGCTCGCGCAAGAGCGGCGCCAGCACGAAGATGGCCCACAGCCCGAACACCACGCTGGGGATCGCGGCCAGCAGTTCGGTGAGGAAAGAGATGGTGCCACGCAGCGGCTTAGGGCACATCTCGGTGATGAATACCGCCACCCCGATCGAAAGCGGGATGGCAATCACCAAGGCCACCAGCGACGAGACCAGCGTGCCATAGATGAAAGGCAGCGCTCCAAAGTCGCCCGATACCGGGTCCCAGTTGGTTCCCTTGAAGAAACTCCAGCCGAACGCATGGATCGACAGCCGGGACTGCAGCACCAGCTCGACGACGATCAGCACCACAATGGTCAGCAGCGACAAGCCGCAGAACAGCATGGCGGCGGAGAAGGCGCGGTCGGGGAAGGTGCTCGTCTTGGCTGGGATCAGCGGGATGGTGCGCCCACCGGCAGCGGTCGTTGCTGGCTCGCGTTGCGGGTTTTGCGGAAAACGGGCAGCTTCCACCAAGTTGCGCATCCCGGCCTCAGGCTAGCAGGCGATTGTTACAGCCTTGTTACAGCGGATACCGGCGCCGGCTGGTTGGCCAGCGCCGGATTAGAACACTGCGTATTACTCCTTACGGCAGGTAGTACCGGAAGGAAGTGAAGAACATATTCTCTATGGTGTGCGGGGTGGGCGCAACGGCATCCCTCCATGTGTTGAGGACCAGGTAAGAATATTGTGGACCAAACTGTATCCTGCCCTTCGGCCCGTTATAAGCCTTGTACCAGAATCCGAAGGTACCCTCGATAACGTCGCGCGGGTCGTTACAACCGTTCGAGGCGGGCTGAAATCCCGGTTTGGTCCCGTTGGTGGCTGCGGCAGGATTCGGTTCCACCAGGCAGTTGCCGGTCCCGGTCTGGTCTGGGCGACCGTAACCGACGTAGGCGGTACCGGCCGCGTTCAGGTAGGCCGTGCGGGCCGCGTATTCAGCACCGACGTTGGTGTAAACGTCCCAATGCTTGGAATGCCACTCCAGCGTTTCCAATGCCTGGTAGCTGTGGATCAGGGCCAAAGTTCCGTTGGGGTGCACGGTTGCTTCCGCTAACTGGGACGAGCCGTAGCGACCCACACCGTCGCCGCCCAGGAAGTGGAGGCCAAAATCCACGCGCTTCTGGAAGAACGACCAGCGTGCATTGGCCCCGCCTCCGCCCCCCGTGCGTACACTGTTGCAGGGCGGTGTACCCGCTGGCGCCGGTGTTACAACACCGCAGACGACGTTGCCGGCAGGTACGGTTCCGGTTGGGTAGACGCGATCGCGGAAGTTGCTGACGACCCCGAACACCTCATAGTGTCCGAACCCCGGTTCGAACGCAGCCTTCACGATGAAATCCGGCGTATAGTTATAGGAGTAATTGGCAGCCGGTGACAGCCCTCCACTGCTCGTGAGGGTCTCTCCGCTGTTGTAAAGCCCACCGCCCGTTCCCGGTGCGCCGATCACGAAGTTGGTGGGGAAATTGCCCCCTCCGAGATTAGTCGTCTGCGCGTTCTCCACCGAAGCGCCGATCCAGAACTCATTGTTGAAGTTTTTCACCACGCGGAAGCCATACTGGCGCAACCAACTGAAACCGACGTGGTATTGCGCGTCAATGGTCATCGGCAACGCCTCGGTGCGGTTATTCAGGCCCACTTTGGTCTCCGTCACCAGGCTCCACTGCTGTCCGCCGGTGAATGACCAGCCGTTATTGAGCGCTACCTGCCCCCAGAGCTGGCGCATGCGGTTGGTGTAGCTGTTGCTCTGGTTGTTGTTGGAGGTGACGCCAGCGGAGAGCCAGTCTGTCTCGTAGTAGCCGCTGAGCTTGGCGCTGCTGATCTTACCCTCCGCCAGTAGCGTGATTCGCGACTGCCGGCCAGACCCGAAGAACTCCGACAGGTGGTAAGCATCGTTACCGGGGAACGGGATGGAGGTGAACGGGGTGTTCACGTCGGAAGCCGTGGAGTGCTGGCGCCACGCCGATTCAGCCGCCAGGAAGCCTCCCGGGGTGAGGGTGATCCCCTTGTAATGCAGCGCCAGCGGGCTCTCGATCATGTCGCTGACGTGCTTCTGCTCCTCTTGCATAGTGGCCGCCATGTTGGTGCTATTGAGCTTGATATCGGCGACGGTGCCCTCGAGCGCGCTCACCGTTTGCGCAGTCCGCGAACTGCTGGAGACAGCACTCTCCGCGCTGCTGCGCGCCTGGCTGGCGGCGTTCTGCAGGTCTGAGATTTGCTGGTCGCGGCTGTGCACCGCCTGCTGCAACTGCTGGATCTGCTGCTGCTGGGTTTCCATCATGCGGCGCAACTCGTGCACCTCATTGGCGAGCTCCGCCGTCGGCGAGGCCATAGCCTTCTTTTTTGGCTTGCTGTTGGTTTGTGGGTCGGGCGCGGCGGATTGCGCCAGCAGGCTGACGGACAGCAGAAGCAACACGGGGACAATGCGCTTTGCGTTCATTTGTTTTCTCTCCACAGGATGGCGTGTAATTTTTGGGCAGCCACTTTCGTAGCCTCCTTACTGAATTGTCGCGACAGCTTTCTGCTCTCTGGCAACCACTTCTTTTGGCAACGGAGCGTAAGCAAGGGCGGAGGTCATGCTCTGTCCATCGGTCAGCATCCAATTCAGAAAGCCCTTGAGTACGTCACGCTTGGTTGCGTCGTTGATGTGCTGTGGAATGAGCAACCAGGTAAAGCTGGAGATGGGATAAGCGTCTTTGCCCGGTGCGTTCGTGATGGAGACTCTGAAGTCGTCTGGGATTTTGGCACCCGCCGCCGCTGCGGTCACCGAGGCCAAATCCGCTTTCACAAAGTTACCCGCGCTGTTCCGCACCCGCCCGTAGGGCATGTGGTTCTCGACGGCATAGATCAATTCGACATAGCCGATTGCCCCTGACATCTGCCGGACCAAGCCGGCGACCCCTTCATTGCCTTTGCCTCCCAGTCCCACCGGCCAGGCAACGGAAGTACCCTTCCCCACCCGGCTGCTCCACTCCGGGCTGATCTTGGAAAGGTAGTCCGTCCAGACGTAAGTCGTGCCGCTGCCGTCGGAGCGGTGAACCACGATGATGCCCGCGTCCGGAAGCTTGACATTGGGGTTGGCCTTGGCAATCGCTGGGTCATTCCACTTTTTGACGGTCCCCAGAAAAATGCCCGCCAGCGCCTCGGGCGTGAAGTTCAGCTCTGCGGTGACACCCGGAATGGTGTACGAAGGGACATCGGCGCCGAGAACCGTGGGAAAGTGCAGAACCATGGTTCCGCGCTTTTGCTTGAAAAGTGCGATCTGTTCGTTGTTCATCGGGCCGTCGCTGGCCCCGAAGTCGACCGTGCCTTCGGTGATTTGCCGAATGCCGCCCCCCGAGCCGATGGACTGATAGTTGATTTGAATGTTGGAGTGCAATTTGTGGTACTCGTTGAACCACTTCGAGTACATGGGGTAGGGAAACGTCGCCCCGGCCCCGTTCAAGTTTTGAGCCCAGCCGCCGGTCACCAGCACGGCGAGGCAGAACAAGAGTGGCGCGAGGAATCTTCTCAATGCTTCGTCCTCCCGGTTCGCAGAGAAAGGCGAATGATTAGTAAGTTCTGCGTGTTACAACGACGTTACAACGACGTGAATATGAGGTGAAAATTCGCGGCGATTCTGGCGCGGAGACGTTGCCTGCCGCGTCTTTAACCGGCCTATTCGGCGTTTTGGTGGCCGCGCAGCCACTCGAGGAACATCTGCTCCTCGGACTTGCTCTTGGAACGCAGCACGTGGCGCATGGTCTCGCCAGTGGCCAGGTGACAGACTTCTTCGGCCAGGTTCTTGGTGTGGTCGCCGGCGCGCTCCAGCGACTGGGCCATGAACAGCACGTGGATGCCCTCGGGGCCGGCCGTGCCTTCGTTGTTCTCTACGTGGCGGATGAACATCAGATTGCGGATGCGGTCGATCACGGCGTCGGCCCGCAGCACGCTGATCACGCGGTCCAGGTTGCGGGTGGAGAAGGCTTCATGGATGTCCGCCAGCATCTGCTCCAAAACCGTGGCCATGTGGATGAGGTCCTTCACGTCATCCATTTCGATGCGGGCGCCGATGGCCTGGGCGCAGCCCCCGAAGCTGGAGATCAGGTCGCCGATCCGCTCCAGATCGATCATGAACTTCATGCAGGCCAGCAGCTCGCCCGCTTGCGGCGCCGAAGCGCGGATGACGGCATTCGTTACCCGGTCATCCACCTCGCGGTCGAGGCGGTCCAGTTCCTGCTCGCACTGATTCACGGCCAGGAATGGCGCCGAAGACTTCTGGGCGAGGCCGTCGATGGCATGGGCCACCGCCGACTTGGCCAGTTGGATGGCCTTCAGGGTCAGGGCTACGATCTGCTCCTGCTCTGAGCCCGGCCCGATGACGATTTCCGGATTGGCTGCCACCGGCCTCACCGGCTCTGGATCCCAGCCCGGCGCAGAAGCTCCGCCAGCACGATCCGCTTCCACATCGAGATCCGCTTGCGAAGGTCGGGCGGAAGCTCGGGATTCCGCGGAATGCCCTGGAGCCGGCCCTTCGGACCGGCAAGCCGAGGGTGTGCAGGATGCGGGTAAAGCAATGTGCCGTGCATAGCGCCCTCCTTCCTTACAAGGGTAGCGGCGGCTTGTTACACGGTGATGACAAAACTGTAAATATGCATTGAAAATCCCGGTGCGCCGTTGGAGAGACGCAAGCGTGTTATGTCTTACAAGAACGTTTGGGCATCTGCCTCCTGGGTTTCATAGTGAGACGTACCGCGCGGAAGTCACGTATTTAGTTGGTATTACAGCCTCTGTTAACCTGCTCTCAGCCACCTCAGTTTTTCCGATGCGTGCCATCCAAATTTTGCGTTTATTACTTCCCTGGAGTGCACGGTTTAATAGAAATGGCGGTCTCTTTATTCGGAGGTGGCCATGATCTGCCCGTATTGCGATACCGAGTACACTCCGGAACATCCGTGCTTCTGCCAGCCGAAATCGATGGCCGCGCATCCGGAGAAATTCACCCTGGTGCCGGCGCCCGACAAACAAAAGGGCACTGAGCATCCGCCCACCGGGCTGAGCAATCCCTTCTGGAACTGAGGATCGCTCCGTACCCCTGCTCGTTCGGGATGACAATTGGGGATTACTGGATTTTTCTCGGCGCAGCTGAAGGCCGCGGCAAAATAGGAAGGGCTGCGACCTTGGTTATGTTCCAGCCACCGACTCCGGCGAGGGAGCTCAGCAGCGTGGAAACATGCACCATCGCAGCCCCTGATGCGATCACCGCTTTCGCGGTACCAAACCCCGGCGGACTCTCGCAAAACCGTCGGTTTTTTCGGGTTTGGCGATCCCTGCGGGTCGCCCCGCCGGACCGATCACCCAGCTTACTTTGGACCGGCTACTATTAGGAAGCCAACCCTTTCAGCCGTCGACGGGACTTACCTTAAGCGCACGCTCGGCTGGCGTCAATGCCCGTGATTAGTGCAAATGTGGAAAAGAGCGCCCAAACCGCGATGATCCCCTGACATACAATTCTGCTTAGGAGTCTGCCCATGGGCCGCGCCTTTGGTTTTCTCGGATTGCTGATCGTGCTGTGCGTGGGCGCGTGGCTCTACACCCGCCAGGCGAAGAGTGTGACGCCGGAAGGCTCGGGCAATGTTCGCGCCGTGGTGGACATCACCGGCGTGCAGAACGACCTGCTGGCCATCGCCAACGCCGAGCGCAGCCAATTCGCGCTCGAGGGCAGATATCTCTCGCTCGACGAGCTGCGCTCCAAAGGGGTGATCAATCTGCCGGCATCGGGCCGCGCCGGCTACACCTATTCGGTGAGTTTCGGCGGCAATGCCTTCCGCGTGATCGCCAGCTACTCCGGCCCGCCCGCTGCCGCGCCTCAGACCATCACCATCGACCAGACCATGGAAATCAGGACGGACTAGCAAAGCGGCCACGGATCAACACGGATCTTACCAGATCAAAAATCAAAAGATGATCCGTGCTTATCCGTGGAAATCCGTGGCCGCCTTGTTTTGGCTGATTGCTGACTGCTGAGTGCTAAGTGCTACTGGTGAGCATGCGGACTCTGCGCCGGATTGCTCGCTGTGCCTGAGGCGGACGTTCGCTTCAGCACCTCGACTTCGAACTCTACCGGCGCCAACTTTGGTGGGAAACACGAGCGGTCGTTGCAGGCCTGGTACTTGAGCTGGCCATGCACCTTGTATTTGCCCCGGGCTGGCGGTGCGCGCCGCGCTCACCTTGGCGGTGACCGTGAACTCGCCCGTGTAGACGTTCAGCGGCTGGTCGGGGGCGACGGCCAGCGTCAGGTCGTGGCCCGGAGGATAGGCGATGGAGCCCACGCCGATGTCGGTGGGCGGATTAAGTTGCAGCTTGGTCGGGATCAGCAGCTCCGATCCCGGCTGGTTGGAATTGATGTGATAGCCGTCCGCCACTTTGAACCGCAGTTCCAGCTTTGCCGGCTTGCCGGACTTTACGGAGATATTCGCAACGGGCAACGGCGTCACCCACGACGGTGTCTGCGGCGCGGCCGTGTCGTCCATGGCCACAGCCGCTGTCACAAGCACAAGCACGAATCCCGCCGCCAGTCCAAGCCGCGCTGATCTCATCGTGCCGGTTCCTTGGCGCTGGCCTGCGCTGCCGGCGTTGCACCGCCCAGCGCCTTCTTGATGTCGTCTTCGAACTCGCTGCGGCTCACCAGCCCGAAGACGCGATCCACCACCTTGCCCTGGCGGTCGATAATGAAGGTGGTCGGCAGGAATTCCACGCCGCCGTAGGCATCGCCCACCGCTTCCTTCCCAATCAGGATGGGATAGTTGATCGCCATCTGCTTGGCGAACTTGGCGATGGCCTCCTCGCCGGAATCGTCCATGGCGACGCCGATTACCTGCAGTCCCTGCGACGCATACTGTTTCTGCAGATCCACGAACCACGGCATCTCGATCTTGCAGGGCGCGCACCAGGTCGCCCAGAAATTCAGCAGCACGGCCTTGCCGCGAAAGTCCGAGAGCCGCACCGGCTTGCCGTCCAGGCTTTGCAGCTCGAAGTCCGGCGCCACCGACCCGTTCTTCGCCACCGGGTTGAGCTTGACTGCGCCGGTTTTCGGCCGGGCCATGCGCACACCGGCAAACAGCATGAGAGCCACGGCGGCGATCACTACGATAATCACAATTGCGTTACGGTTCACAGCACCTCACAACGAGAAGCGGTTCAGGAACGATAACCAGGCCGACAGGATGGTGAAATGGCGGGTCACGATCAGCGCGCCGATGGCGATCAACAGCACCCCGCTGGCGACTTCCACCGCATGCAGGTGCCGCCGGAAGCGGGCGTAGAACTGCAGGAAGCGGTCGATGCCCAGCGAGGTCAGCAGAAACGGCACCGCCAGTCCCGCCGAGTACACTGCCAGCAGCGCCGTGCCCTTGGCCACTGAATTCTCCGAGGCGGCGAATGCCAGGATGGTCGCCAGGATCGGCCCGATGCACGGCGTCCAGCCGAAGGCGAAGGCAAATCCCACCGCGAACGCGCCCGCCGCCGTGCTTGATCCCTTGACGCTGTGCAGGCGCTTGTCGGCGTAAAGGGCGTTGATCTTGAAGATGCCCGTCAGGTGCAGCCCGAAGAGAATAATGACGATGCCCGCGATCCGGGTCAGGATGGGGTAATACTGCCGCGTGATCTGTCCGATCTCTGTCGCCACGGCACCCAGCGCGATGAACACCAGGGAGAATCCCAGGATAAACATCACGGAGTTCAGCATCACGGTGCGCAGCAGGCGGTTATCGGATGCTTCCAAGCCCTCAGCGCCAACGCCCGAGATCAGCGAAACATATCCCGGCACCAGCGGCAGCACGCAGGGCGAGAGGAACGAGAGCAAGCCCGCCAGAAAGGCGGCGATGGGTAACGGGAGATTTGCCATCCTTGTTTATTGTACCCGCCCGGGGCGCATAGCCGGGCCCTACCGGAGTACGCGCATCGGCGGGAAAGGGATTCACTGCCAGCGCGCCGGCCCCACTTGTAAGACTCATTTCGTGGCAAAACGTTACGGTATGTTCGGCCTAAGAGCTGCTTTCTCGCGTCCTCGCCAGCCAGTACTCGCGAGCAGCGGTCATCAGCGGGTCGGCTTCCGCCTTCTCACCGCGGAAGACGCGCGAGATGCCGCGGACCAGCCGGCGCAGCGGCAGTTCGCCGTGCTCGTCGGCAAAGAAAATCTCTCCGACCTTGACCGAGCGGTAGAACCAACGCTTGAGAATTGCGAGATTCTCCATGATCTCGACCGCGGAAGCTCGCGTCGTCGGCTCGACCCCGGCCAGCGTCTCCTGAATCCGCGATTCCATGGACTGCGGCTTGCCTTCGCCTTGCTGGACCGGAAAGAGCACCGGATCGGCCAGAACGCCACGCTGGAAACGGAACAGCGCGACTGAGCCAGCCTCGGCCGCAGGCTGAACGACTACTCCGGCCAGCAGGTCGAGGCGGCGCACGATCTCCGGCAAACGCGCAGCGGCGGTGATCTTCTCAATGCGCGCGTGCAGCGCCGCCGCCTGCTCGAACTCGAGGCCGGCAGATGCCTGTTCGCGCTGCTCCGAGAGTTCGCGCACCAGCGATTGGCCGCTGCTATCGAGGAAGGCACGCACGCGGCCGACTTCGTCGCGATATTGCTCCTCGGTGCAGCCCGCAAAGCACGGCGCCAGGCACATCTTCATCTCGGAATAAATGCAGCCCGGATAGGCGGGGTCGGGATGGATCTCGAAATCGCAGCGCCGAATCTTGAATAGGTCGAGCGAGTCGTTCAGGAACTTCTCGGCGGCAGCGCGGGTGGGGAACGGTCCATAGTAAACGGAATCCCCGCGCAGGCCGGTGATGCGCTGCGTGACGTAGGCGCGCGGCCAGGGATTATCCAGGTTGAACTTCACCAGCGGGGCAAAGCGCAGGCGGAGCCGGTCGCGATAGGTCTCCGGGAAGACGCGCCGGAGCGTGCGGTAGAGCAGCAGGCCCGATTCGAAGTCCGAGCCGGAGAGCGTGTATTCCACGTGCCGCACGCGGTCACGCAGGTTGAGCCGGCGCATGTGTTCCTCGGGCGCCGAAAGCAGGCGCGTGAGCCGCCGCTTTAGGTTGGTGGTCTTCGAGACGTAGGGCTCGGCTTGAGGGTCCTCGGCGCGCAGCAGGAACACGGCCGGCGCCGCCGGGATAGCGGCGAAGAACTCGGCATCGCGCTCGGGCAGGAACTCAAGCGACAGCACAGAGGAATTTAACCACAGAGGACACAGCGGGGCACGGCGGGATCAGGCGAGCGGGTCATCGAGTCATCTGGAACCCAAAGGAAAGGCCGCATATCCTTACGATTCGTAGACTTCACGCCGATGCGCGATTCGCGTTACGCTGACGACCTTCGTTACGTCGCTGATGATGTATACCACACGCCAGTCACCCACGCGGATGCGCCATTGGTCCTTATAGCCTTTCAGCTTTTTGCATCCTGCGGGCCGTGGGTTGTCCGCCAGCGCCAGAATCTTGCGATCTGTGCGGGTGAACAGGTCATCGGCCAGCACATCCAATTCCTTCTGCGCCGAAGGCTTGATTTCGAGAGAGTATTTAACCACGCGAGCGCGTGCGCTTCAGGCGGTGGGCGCGGTATTGCTGGTAAGGAATGCCCTTTTCCTTCCGGCGCGATTCAGAAACCAGGCCGTCCCAGAAGTCCTCCCAAATGGCCCCGTGTTTCTTCAGGTCGATTAGAACACCGACCTTGCGGCCCTTCTCATCGGTCACATACCGGATTCCAGTCATGGGTTCATTTTCCTTCAGGTACGGTGGGTGGTTGCGAATCTTCTCCTCTTGCCACTTTTACGAATCATATACCGTTTGTTGAACAAAACGCACCAACTCGGCGACTTCATGGTCGGGAGACGTAGGGTTCGGCTTGAGGATCCTCGACACGGAGCAGGAATACCGCCGGCGCCGCCAGGATGGCGGCGAAGAATTCCGCATCGCGCTCGGGCGTGAACTCAAGCGACAGCACAGGGGAATTTGACCACAGAGGTGACACAGGAAGAGGGAGCGTCCGCTTGACGGCCCTTCCTCAGCCCGCATACCATCAACCGGCGAATATGAACCCGATTGCCACCTCCGACCCTCTCATCGGCCAGTCCCTGTTGCACTACACGATTCTGCAGAAACTCGGCTCTGGGGGCATGGGTGTGGTGTACGAAGCCCAGGGATGCCCTGCGCAAAGCCTGGGAAGCGGGCTTCAGGGACTCGGTGTGGGCTCGCCGCGACCCGGACCTCATCCTTCTTCATGACGACCCGGAGTTTGACCGCCTGTACCCGGAGAAGCCCGCGCCATTGCCCACCTAGGGCGGCTTAGCGGAAGCTGGCGCTCTTCACGTTCTGGCGGAAGTCCTGGCCGGTGATCTCGATCTTCTTGCACATCTCGTGCAGGCGCGAGCGCATGCGTTCGGTGATGCGGTCGCCGAGGGTCTCTTCGCAGGCGCGGGCCTGAACCGCAATAATCAGCCATCTTGCCAGGCATTCCCTCCATCCAAAAAACTGGGGGAATTCTGCCAAATCCAAAAACTGCGAGGAAACGTGTTGCATCTGAACGGATCGAATGACGCAAGGAGCTCTCTTCTTAGCAAGGTCCCTGAGGTCACGTTGGCCTTCTGGTGCGTAAAAATTCTGGCAACGACGCTCGGCGAGACCGGCGGCGATTCCCTGTCTATGACCCTCAACCTGGGCTACGCCGTGAGCAGCCTGATTTTTCTCGGCTTCTTTGTCGTCACCCTGGCCTTCCAGATCGGCTCCAGGCGATATCACCCGGTCTGCTATTGGGCGGTTGTAGTTGCCACCACCACAGTCGGCACAACCACGTCCGATTACCTGGATCGAACGCTGGGACTTGGCTACGTAAGGTCTTCGATCATGCTCTTCTGCGCCGTGGTGGTCATCTTGATCATCTGGCGTAGCGTAACCGGCAGAATCGAGTTCGAGGACATCACCTCACGGCGAAACGAGACCTTCTATTGGGTGACGATCCTGGCATCGAACACGCTTGGCACCGCACTGGGCGATTTTGTCGCCACCAGCACGGGCCTCGGATTCGAACGGGGAGCGCTGGTGTTTGCCGGGCTGATCGCGCTGGTGGCGCTAATGCACTTCCTCACCAGCCTGCCGAATTACCTTCTTTTCTGGAGCGCCTACGTTTTGACACGGCCCCTCGGAGCAACCCTTGGTGACACCCTGACGAAACCGCATAGCCAAGGGGGCCTGGCGCTGGGTCGTATTATGTCCTCGCTGGTCATAGCGGGTGCGATGGTGGTTGTCATTGCTCTGACCTCACAAGGCCGGCGGCCGCCTCTGCCCCCACGGGAGGCTCCCGAGGAAAGCGCCGCGCCAGACGAGGCTACCTGAAGTTCCTTATCGGTTGCAGTGCAGCTCGGTTGGCTTACCGAAAACTGGCGCTCTTCACGTTCTGGCGGAAGTCCTGGCCGGTGATCTCGATCTTCTTGCACATTTCGTGCAGGCGCGAACGCATGCGTTCGGTGATGCGGTCGCCCAGAGTCTCCTCGCGGGCGGCGCGGCGGGCGCGCGCGAAGTTATCGACGGGCTCGTCGGAGCTGCGCGGCGGCAGGTCGGGGAAGTTGGTGGTGATGAGCGTGGTGCGCTTGTCGTTGTAGCGCGTGTTCAGCACGTGGCTGACGGTGTCCCACACCCATTCAGTCGGCTTGACCGCCCCCAGTTCGTCCAGCAGCACGACTTCAGTTTCGAAGATGGGCCGCAGGAGCTGCATCTCCGTGGTCTGGACCGAGGGATTGTAGGAGTTCTGCACCTGTTTGAGCAGGTCGCGGTAGTCGCAGAACAGGCCGGGAACGCCCTTGCGCAGGAGGTCCTTCAGCACGGCCACGGCGAGGTGCGTCTTGCCCACGCCCACCGAGCCCACGATGAGCAGGCCGCGGCCGTCATTCTCCACCGGATAGCCGGCGACGAAGCGCTCGGCCACCAGCTTGGCCCGCTCCAGCCCGCCGTCGGCGCCGGGGAAGTCGGTGCTGAACTCGGAGAACTCGCAGTGCTCATAGCGCGCGGGAATGCGGGCCTGGGCGACGAGACGCTGCAGGCGTCCGGAAAGAGCGCAGTCGCAGCGCGCGACCTGGCGGGCCTTGGGATCGGGCCCGACTTCCTTCCAACCAGTACCACCGCAGACCGGGCAAAGCGTTTCAGTGGCGTTCAAGAGGGCCTCAGAAGTGGACGATGTCGTTAGGGCATCGTATGAGAAAGCGGGCGCGGGCGCATCCGCAGATTGTGGACAAGTACTCTGGAAATCAACTGCACGAGAAAAATTTGGCGGAAGCTGAATTGCGACGATCCCATCTCATTCCTCATGGCCCGCCGTTACAGCACTAGAAGAGGCAAGGTGGAAAACTGCCACGGAAGCTGTGCAAAATCCGGAATCTGGGGGCAAAGTCTCCGGAAAGGCCGCGCTCGACGCGGTTTTCCACCGCTCCTTGGCTTGACAAGCCCAATGAATACGGGCTAAAAACGCGATTGACTCTACGCTGCCTGGAGGCAGACCACATGAATAAGGCTGATATCGTCGACAAGATTGCTGCGGAGGCGGGGATCACCAAGACCCAGGCTTCCACAGCGCTGGATTCGACCGTCAACTGCATCACCGCGTCCTTGAA
This sequence comes from uncultured Acidobacteriota bacterium, assembly GCA_963808725.1. Classification (GTDB taxonomy): domain Bacteria; phylum Acidobacteriota; class Terriglobia; order Terriglobales; family Acidobacteriaceae; genus JAHFUA01. Next base: position 1,303,392 of record CAWEGO010000002.1, read on the forward strand.
GAAGGGCGACCGCGTGACGCTAGTGGGCTTCGGGACCTTCGTCACGTCCCAACGCAAAGCCCGCACCGGCCGCAATCCCCAAACCGGCAAGCCCATCAAGATCGCCGCTAAGCGAGTGGCGAAGTTTACCGCAGGGGCCGAACTCAAGAAGGCAGTCAACAAGAAGTAGTCTCCACCAAAGCCTCTGGCCGGCCCCGCGCTCCTTGCTCGAGCCGGGGCTTTCGTGTCGTTGGGGGCTCTTGGCTGTTGGCTTTTAGCTTTTGGCCAAACGCCAAGAGCCAAAAGCGCCTTCTCTGGTTTGCTGCATCCGCGGGCAGTCCTGTAGAATCAATATTTCCTGAAAGAGGTTGGGAGAAGCCATGAAGGCCGCTATTCATCCTGTTTACCACGAGGTGCGGGTCACCTGCGCCTGCGGGAATACGTTCGCCACGCGTTCCACGCACAAAGGCGACATCCACCTGGAATCTGCTCCAATTGCCATCCATTCTTCACCGGCAAGCAAAAGCTGTTGGACACCGCCGGGCGCATCGAACGCTTCCGCCGCAAGTACGCCAAGGCGGAGAAGAAAGCCTAACCGCAGTTGCCGTCCGGCATCCGCAAGCTTACGTCCAACCTGGACGATATTCCCGATGTGAAGGACTACCTGAGGCGTCTCGAACCTCAGACGTTCGCTAGCTCCTCCAGCTAATGAATCAGCGTCCCGTTTCCGTTCCGCTCTTCCGGCGGGATGACGACGGCGGCGGCTACCTTGTCTCCGCCTTCCATCGCCAGCAGGCGGACGCCCTGGGTGGAGCGGCCAGCCTCGCGGATCTCCGAGGTGTCGAGGCGGATGATCTTGCCGTACTGGCTGATGACCATGGCTTCCGTGACCTCGCTCACCAGCAGGATGGCCACGACTTTCCCGTTGCGCGAGGTGGTCTTGACGTTGATCACGCCCTTGCCCCCGCGCGATTGCAGCCGGTATTCCTCCACCGGGGTGCGCTTGCCGTAGCCGTTCTCGGTGACGGAGAGGATCAGGTTGCCAGCCTCGGCTTCACCCTCAGAGGCTAAAGCCCCTTCTTTAGAGGAAGTCCTTTCGGCACGACTGAAGTCGTGCCCTTCCCGATCGCGGCGTTCCGCGTCACCTTTCCCGTTGCCACCTCCTAAGCCGCCTTTGGGGGTGATCGCCATGCCGACCACATAATCGGTGTCGTCGAGGTCCATGCCGCGCACGCCGTAGGCCGGGCGTCCCATGGGGCGCACGTCCGCCTCGTCGAAGCGGATGGCCATGCCGTCGTGCGAGGCGAGGAAGACGATCTCCTGGCCGTCGGTGAGCTTGGCGCCCACCAGCTCGTCGTCCTTCTCGATGCCGATGGCGATGATGCCGCGCGACATCACGTTGCTGAAGTCCTTCAGCGGCGTCTTCTTGACTGTACCGTTGCGGGTGGCGAAGAAGACGTACTTGGTCTCGTCATCGAGGTCGCGCACGTTGAGGATGGCGCGCACCGACTCGCCCGGCTGCAGCGCCACCAGTTGATTGATGGCCTTGCCCTTGCCCGCCGAGCCCACGTCGGGAATTTCGTAGACCTTCAGCCAGTAGACGCGGCCGGTATTGGTGAACACCAGCAGGTAGGCGTGCGTGGAGGCGATGATGAGGCGCTCGACGAAGTCCTCTTCGCGGGTGCGCATGCCGATGCGCCCCGAGCCGCCGCGGCGCTGCGAGCGGTAAGTGGCGATGGGCGTCCGCTTGAGGTATCCCGAGTGCGAGACGGTGACCGCAACCTGCTCGTCCGCGATCAGGTCTTCGAGCTGCAGCTCGGCGGCCTCGTCCAGAATCTGGGTGCGGCGCTCGTCACCGTAGTTCTTCCGGATCTCCTCCAGCTCCTTGACGATGACGCCGCGCAGCTTCTTGTCCGAGCCCAGGATGGATTCGTACTCGCCGATCTTCTCGCGGATTTCTTTCAGCTCGTTCAGGATCTCGTCGATGGAGAGCCGCGTCAGGCGGTGCAGTTGCAGTTCGAGGATAGCGTCGGCCTGCTTGGCGTCGAAGGGGTTCTCCGGACGCTTGTTGCGCGGGATGGTGACGTCCGACTTCTTGCCGCCGACGTTGACCTCGATGGTCTTGCCGCCGAAGTAGGCGACCAGGTTCTCGCGAGCCTCGCCGCGGTTGGCGCTGCCGCGAATGATGGCGATCACGTTATCAAGGTGGTCGAGCGCGATCCGGTAGCCCTCCAGGATGTGCTCGCGCTCGCGCGCCCGCTCGAGTAAGAACGAAGTGCGGCGGCGCACCACGTCCACGCGGTGATCGATGAAGTGCTGGATGGCGGGGATCAGCCCCATCTCTTTGGGCTGCCCGTTCGCCACCGCCAGGAAAATCATCGAGAAGTTTTCCTGCATCTGGGTGTGCTTGTGCAGGTTGTTCAGGATGATCTGCGGCTCGGCCCCGCGCTTGAGTTCGATGACGATGCGCATGCCGTCGCGGTCGCTCTCGTCGCGGACGTCGGAGACGTCGTCGAGCGTCTTGTCGTTCACTAAGTCGGCGATGCGCTTGATGAGCGTGGCCTTGTTCACCTGGTAGGGAATTTCGGTGACGATGATCGCCTGCCGCTCGCGGGTGATGTTCTCGATAGCCGCCTTGGCGCGCATGACGAAGCGTCCGCGCCCGGTCTTGTAGGCTTCGGCGATGCCGCTGCGCCCGTGGATGAAGGCGCCCGTTGGGAAATCCGGGCCTTTCACCAGCTTCAGAATCTCGCTCAGCGGCGTCTGCGGGTTGTTGATCAAGGTGATGGTGGCGTCCACAATCTCGGTCAGGTTGTGCGGCGGAATCTTGGTGGCCATGCCGACGGCGATGCCGTCCGAACCGTTGATCAGCAGGTTGGGAATTCTTGTCGGGAGGACGACCGGCTCTACGGTGGTAGTGTCGAAGTTCTCGACGAAATCCACGGCGTCCTTGTCGATGTCGGCAAGCATTTCTTCTGCGATCGCGGTCATGCGGCACTCGGTGTAACGGTAGGCCGCCGGCGGATCACCATCCACTGAGCCGAAGTTCCCCTGGCCGTCCACCAGCGGATAACGCAGTGTCCACGGCTGCGCTAAACGCACCAGCGCGTCGTAGACCGCGCTGTCACCGTGCGGGTGATACTTTTTCAGCAACTCGCCGACCACACCAGCGCACTTGACGGTCTTGCGATTGTGCAGCAAGCCCATGTCGTGCATGGCGTAGAGAATGCGTCGGTGCACTGGCTTGAGGCCGTCGCGGATGTCGGGCAGCGCGCGCCCGATGATCACCGACATCGAATAGTCGAGATACGAGCGGCGCATCTCGTCTTCGATATTGATGGGAACAATGTTCGCGGCGCCCGGACCGCTGGGCGTCGTGCCGCCGCCATCGCCGGGCGGCGTCAGGGGGAGTTGCGGATCTTGGGGATCGTCAGCCATTTAACACCAGTCGGCAGTAGCCGGTCGCCAGTTAAAACCAAAAACCAGAGGACCTTGTCATCCTGAGTGAGGGAGGGCTCCCGCGCGCTCCAAAAGTCAGTTGCCAGTAGTCAGTTGCCAGTTAAAATCAAAAAACAAAAGAGCGTTGTCATCCTGAGCGAGCCGGGGCCCCGCGCGTTTTATCCAGCGCGGGGTGGCGAGTCGAAGGATCTGGGGTCCGTTTCCGGGCACAGAAAGCCCTTCGTGCGCCTTATCATCCTGAGCTGCACGACATGTCGTAACTGCTTGCATCTACAGGAGGTTAATTACTAAAGACAAAACACACTATACCACGTTTGCCAGGCGAGATTTCCTACGGCACAATGAGCCGGCTGCCGGCTTCCGCAGGGGCGACCACGCCCGATTTTTCGGGGAATTGCGCGAACAGAAAATCCAGAAACGCGCGCGATTTCGGACGCCCAGAGGTGCGTCCGTGCGCCATCCGCACCAGGAAGACCAGGGCTTCGAGCGCTTCGCTATCCTTCAGCGTCGCGTAGCCCAGGTGCTTCTGCTCGAGTTCGCGGTACTGCGCGATCATCTTCTCCAGCTCGGCGACGATGTGCTGCTGCGGCACGCTAGCGACGGCCGTCTCGTAGTAGAGGCCCGAGCCGGTGAGCGTCTGGTACTTTTTGGCCAGGGCGGTGATGGCGGCGATCGCATCGCGGTCATTGAGGGAGCGGTCAGCGCGCGCCATCTTGGCCACACCGTGGCTCAATCCGACGATCAGCGGCTCACGCTCGTAAATGAAATTCTGCCGGACGTCCACCTTGGGGAACAGCGCTTCCTGGTCGAGCTCGGACATGGGCCGCGGCCGCTCGTGACGCCGCGCCTGCTGCAGGTACTCGCAGCTCGAGGGACAGTCGAGCGTCACCTCGCGCTCCCGCCCGCAGCAGACCGGGCAGATGCGTCCGTGCACCGCCGGACAGAAGCGCTTTTCCTTGCGGATTTCGCAGATGGCACAAGCCATAGCGTTTCATGTTTCACGTTTCAAGTTTCACGTGACACCGCAAGAATACCAGCTTTTTTCCGCTCCCGGCGTGGGTCCGCGGCCTGCACCATTAGCGGTGCAAAGGATAAGGATGTGGAAAACCCGCTAAAAATGCGGCTCCGGCGCTTCTCTTTCCGCGCGCTCTTGTATATGATGGGGTGCGGTTCAAGCGGCACTGGTACTCGACTTCACGACTTCACCTACGTTTGAAGGAGGAAACATGGCGACAATGACCAAGACCCAGCTCGTGCGCCACCTGGCCGAGGAGCTAGAGGTCAACAACAAGTCAGCGGCGGCGTTTCTGGAAACTCTGGCCAACACTGCCATCAAGGAAACCAAGAAGAACGGCGTCTTCGTGCTGCCCGGCCTGGGGCGGCTGAAAAAGGTGCAGCGCAAGGCCCGTATGGGACGCAATCCCCAAACCGGCGAACCCATCAAGATCGCTGCCAAGACCACCGCAAAGTTTTATCTGGCGAAGGCGGTGAAGGACTCGATCGCGCCAAAAAAGTGACCGCGCTTGCCGGGCCTATTCGTCAGCTTCGCTTCGCTCAGGTGCTCAGGGCAGGCTAAGAGTTGAGCCCGGCGCGGTCATCCCGAGCGAAGCGAGGGATCTCTTAACAACGCAAGGCCGGCTCACCCAGCCGGCCTTTTCGTTTCCGGAAAGCAGCTCTTAAGCTCTTGGCTCTTAGCGTTTGGCTCGCGACTTACGAATGGCGACTTAAGGAGAATCTATGAAGCGCCCTGTGCTTGTTTTAGCTTGGCTGGCTATCGCGGTACTACCGGCCTGTTCGCAAACCTCGGCACCGCCCGGTCACGATCACGCCCAGAGTCAGGCGCATCACGAGGAACCCATGCCGTCCGCCTGCAAGCAAATGATGGAAGAGCATGCGGCCGAGATGAAGGCTACCGCGCAGACCCTGGCCACCAACCTGGCGCAATTGAAAGCTACGCTGCCTTTGATCACTAACATCAATGAGCTCAGCCGCTGGCAGTCGAATATCGCCATGTGGCAGGCGCTGGCCGACCATTTCAGTCACATGGCGCAGCACGCCGAGCACATGCAGGCGATGGGCATGGGCTGCGGCATGATGATGGGCCACGGGATGATGATGGGGCACGGCACGGACGATGGCCACGATAAACCCACCTCGCCGGCCAAGCCACAGTAGGGTCAGGATTGCTCTAAGCGGGGTTCAGGAAGGAAGCGCAGGTTGAAAGTCTCCCGATCAGCAGAGGATGCATCGGGCGCGATCCCGCGAGAGTCATGCCAACCGGTCACGCAGGGTTAGCTGCTCCGTTTTGTTTCAGCCGGGGCTTGCGGCCGCTCGCGCTCGTCCACGTGGTTGTGCTGGCCATTGGCCAGCTCCGCGTGGTTCACGTGCTGCCGGCACCAGAAGCATATGACAATCGGTTCCATAACATACCAACCTCGATGGTACAAACAGATCATCGGCTACATTGTCCTTCTGGCCAAGTAACACGGGTAATGCTGCGGCATTACCATGGGCCACAGGCGAGAGTACTGGAGTTTGCAGGCGAGATAAGGAATCCTGGGCCGGTGGCCGAGACGATGTGGCGGCGCGGCGGGCGTTGTTAGCTGCCCACGCCCAGCAGCAGGTTTCCTTCGGCGCCAGCCGCATAGGTGATGGTGGCGCGCTTGCCGGCAGGCAGGACATTGCGCAGATCACCGCTGAACACCAAGGTCTTGCCGGGGCCGCCGTTGGCCGGACGGAGCGTCACCAAAGATTTGTCCGGGCGGCCGACTTCCGTTTCGTAGAAGGATACCGCTTCTACCACGCCGCTCTCGACATGGGTGCCGGGGACGGTGTTGACGATGCGGGAAGCGCCGGCGGCCGTCGCACCGCCGGTCTCGCCCGCGGCCTTGCGCCGCGCCCGAAGCTCCAACGCGATGTTCAGGAAGAAGATCCCAGACATGGTCAGCAGGATCAGGCTCATGAAAAGAGCGTCAACACTAAGCCCCGCCTGTCGGATGTTACTGTTCGCGAGGATGTAGGCGATGCCCAGGAGCGGCAGCAGTCCCAGGATGCCCGAGATCAACAACACGGCCATAGGCGCCTCGTCACAAGGTCACGAATGCGATCGAAATGGATGTTTGGCCCCACCACAACTCCGCCTGAATCTTGTACCTGAGCCACCAGTCGGATGGCAATAGCCGTCGGCGTTTCCCGGTGACTGCGCCCGGTGGTTCAGCGAGGAGGAGGCGACTCGATGATCTGGGGTTGCTTGTGGAAGACTGCGCGCCGGATGTCGGGCCAAAATTCCTGTATCAGGCCGCCGGCGCTGCCATACCCCAGCGCGATTGCCGAGCGGCTCATGGTGAGCCCGAAGCCGCGGTCGGTCGAGGGATAGTAGACATTGGAGAGTCCGCCGGCGGTAAACGCCCCCAGCGCGTTCGACCAGTTGAAGGAGCGCCCACCCGCGTCGGTATGGCAGACGAACTCCTGCTCCATCGCGTAAACGATGCGATGCTTGATGGTGCCTTCTCCGCTGCGGAAGTAGCGTGGGTCTTCCTTGGTCAGCACGGGATAAAAGAAGTTTGCGAAAAACTGGCTGGAAGCCTGGTCGGCGAAGGTCGCGCCATAGCGCTTGCCGTATCCGGCGGCGCCCTGGCCGTAGCCAGAGAACTCGTTGGTCGCCTGGCCCAGTCCGGCCTGCGCGCCGGCGGCAACGAAGGTGAAGGGATCGGTGACCTGCTTCGCCATTAAGTGGAACTTCTCGTGCGTGGTGAGCGCGGGCGCGTTCTGCCGGCTAGTGACCGCGAACATGGGTACTACACCCAGGATCCGCTGCGATTGTTCCTGTTTTTGGATCTGTTCTTCGGGCGCGCTCGGCAACTGCGCAGGCTGGTCCTGGACGCTAGGGGTCGAGTTGTTTGCAGGCGTCTGTTGCGCGGCACTGGAAGAGCAAAATGCGGCAATGAGAACCAGCAAAAAAATGCGCCCCGAAGAAACCATCAATTCTTGCCCCTCCTGGAATCAACCCGACCCTGGCACGTAAGTCTCTACTGTACCTGCATTTGACGCTGCGGGGAAGGCCCCGGAGACCGCGGTTGTGTCCTTTCGCCCAGTGTACGGATTCCGCCCCTGCCAGGGAATCCGGACATGCCCTTGGCCGGACTTTGGAGAATTGGCGCCGGGGCGGAGGTCGGGAGATATCTCGGTCCATGCGCTCAGCCGAACACCGGGTTTTGGTTACCTGCCGGGAAGGCCACGAATGGTGGGTCAAAGTCCTGGGCGACAGCCCTCCCCAACCCCAGCTTGTGGTCTGCCCCATGTGCCAGGAGAGCAACGACGTGCTCCTGCCCAGGATCGTGAAGGTCGAGGCACTGCTGGCGACCGAGCGATAGTTCCTCAGCTCTTCGCCACCTGGAGGTTATTGGTCACGGAGAAGACGCCGGGGACGCCGTTGGCGCGGAGGCCGACAATATCTTTGTCGGTCTGGCTATCCACCACGCCCTCCAGCGTGACGTGCCCGTTTTTCACGATGATGCGGATGGGCTTGATGACGGGCAGGGCGTATTTCTCCAGCGTCGGATAGCCATAGATGGCGCGGTACAGTGCGATACGCAGACGGTTATCCATGGGCGAAACCGGAAGCACCTCGATCTGGTTGTCCACCTGTTCCACGCCTTCAATCCCCTTTACCGCCTTTTCGGCATCGGACTTGACGACCGGGTTCGTTACCTGCCCCAGCAACGTCACCTTGTCGCCGTTTACTCTGAAGGCGAGATTGTCGAAGACGGTCACGTAAGGCAACATCCGCAGTTCGTGCAGAACCTCTTTCTGGATGCGCTGGGCGGCGCGCTCCGATACCGGATGTTCCTGTGCCAAGAGCGCCAGCGCGGTGAAAACCACTAGCAGCAGGAAGTGGAGATGTCGTACTCGCATGTGTCCTCCGAAGCGGTTTGAAGGCAGGCCGTCGTGGAAGGTTGCTATTTTTTCTTGCCGCCGAGCATGCCCTGCAGCATGCCGGTGGGGCGCCTTAGCCGCTGGCCGCCGCGGCGCGCGCCTCGCGCACCAGCGCCAGGGTGGTGACGTCGTTCTCCGTTTCCTTATGCCGCCAGGAACTCTCGGTGAAGGTTTTCACCGCGCCCAGCACCTGGGTGCAGAGGTCGTGGGCGTCCTGGAAGGAAGTCTTGGATACGCATTCCGTCAGGCGCTCGATGCCGTACTCCTTGGAACCCGCCTTCGACTCCACCAAGCCGCGGGAGACCAGCAGCAGGCCCGCTCCCGGCCGGATGGCGGTGATCAGCGCGTCGTGCGTGGCATGGGAGAACAGCCCCAGCGGAAAGCCGTTGGCCTCGAGGCGCGTGACCCCTTCGTGATCCTTCAGCAGGGCGGGGGTGTGTCCGGCATTGATGTAGGTCAGGGTGCCGAACTCCTCCTCATAGCAGCCCAGGAACGCGGGCGCGCAGCGCACCCCTCCCGCCGCCTGGATGATAACCCGGTTCAGTTCGATCAGCAGCGTGGGCAAGGCATCGGCTTCATTGACGTCGTTAGAGCGAAGCAGCTCCGCGGCCATGGGGTGCATGCGCTCCTGCACCGCGGCCGCGATGTCCAGCGCTTCCTCGCGCTTGCCGGCCACGTCCAGCAACAGGAAGACGAGGCGCTGCGAATCGGTCACCAGAAAATCATAGAAATCGCCGCCCACCCGGGCCGCGCGGTACAGGGCGGAGATCGACGAGCTTCCCAACTGAGGGACCGGGGTGGATTGGGGACGCCGAAGGGTACGCTGCGGAGCTGCATTCTGGAACGGCAGTTTCATGGTGTGGGTGCCGGAAGAAGCCGAGAGTACCACAATTCGCGCCGGCTGCGGCGGGCGAAAGTGCGCGGGCACTGGCAAACTCCATTCGGGGAACAGGTGACAAGAGCTCCCCGCCGGGAGCATGCTAGGGGAGATGCGGGGTGCGCTTTTCACATCGGTTCTGCTGCTCGTCGCGAGTGCAACGCCGGCGGCCGGAGTTCCGTCCGAGAATCCCGGCCCGGCGGTCAGGCTGTACCGCCAACTGCGCGACCTGGGGCTGGACTCCGCGCGGGTGTACCAGATCCGCGACGCCGGCCTGGACCGCGGCGAGATCCACATCACCCTGAATAGCGGCACCATTGCCTTCAGCCAGAGCGTGGAAGGGCGGGTGACCGGGGCGTTTTTCGACGGCGATGGCGAAATCCTGCTGGTCCCGCCCAACCCGGTGGAGCGCACCTCGATGGCGCTGTTCCTGGGCACGCCCATCTTGGAAGAAAGATTCTCGACCGCGTTCTTTCGCTTCAGCGATGACACTTTTGAGCGCCTGCAGCCGTCGCTTCGTCCGGCCGAGGAAACGACGGAGTTCCTCGCCCGCTGGGAACCGGCCTTCCGCGAGCTTTGCGTGACCGATGCCTTCGACCTGATGCACTTCCTGACGTGGCAGAGCGGACCTGCGGATGCGACTCCGGGGACTTTCTGGCATGCTCGGCTCGCCGGCCTGCACCTGGGGCCGTTCGATGTCTTGTTCGACAGTGACAGCGCCGAGCAAATCTCGGTGGGGCAGAGCAACTACGTGAACGGCGCGCAGATCTTCGACGTTTGGGCTTCGTTCGCCAGCCGGAATGGCCGCGCGGTGCCGTCCGCGGAGCGTGATCCCACCAACGAACTGGGGCGGGGCAGCTTCCGCATCGCCGCTTCCAGGATTCGTACCCACATTCTGCCGTCGCGAGAACTGGATGCGGAGGCGCAGCTCACGCTGGAAGCCACCCGCAGCGGCGCGCGTACCCTGGTCTTCGAGCTGTCACGCTATCTCAAGGTCAGCTCGGTCGAGGCCGGGGACACGCCCGTGGAGTTCATCCAGAACGAATCGCTCGAAGGCGGCGACCTGGCCCGCCGTGGTAACGATCTGGTGGCAGTCATTCTGCCCCGCCCGCTGCGCGCGCGCGAAAAACTGGGGCTGCGCTTCCACTATAGCGGCTCGGTGTTGTCGGAGGCCGGCAGCGGGCTGATGTACGTGGGCGCGCGCGGTATCTGGTATCCCAACGTCGGCCCCGCGATGACGAACTTCGACCTGGAGTTCCGCCATCCTGCCGGCTGGACGCTGGTCGCGACCGGCAAACGGGTTTCGGCGGAGACCTCAGGGGGCGAGCAGGTGTCGCGCTGGGTCTCGGAGCGGCCCATCCCGCTGGCCGGCTTCAATCTCGGCCAGTACGTGGAGGTGCGCGCCAAGAGCGGAGAAACCGCGATCGAGATTTTCGCCGCGCGCGGAGTGGAGAACTCGTTCCCGGAAGCCGCGTCGAAGCCCATGGACTTGCCGCCCGTGCCACCCTTTCGGCGACCCGCTCCCAACATGATGGCCCCGCCGCCGCCCACGCCTTCCGCCGAAGCTCAGGCAGTGGCCCAGCGCTCCGCCCGCGCCGTGGAGTTCTTCTCGCGGCGCCTCGGACCCTTCCCCTACAGCTCGCTGGCGGTCACGCAAATGCCCGGCTCGCTCAGCCAGGGATGGCCGGGGCTGGTCTTCCTTTCCAGCTATGCCTTTCTCAATGCCGCGGAGCGGGAACGCCTTCACCTCACCCGCTACGAAAAGCTGCTATACGGCGAGCTGGTGCAGGCGCACGAGACCGCGCACCAGTGGTGGGGGGATGCGGTGCTGTGGAAGGGCTACCGCGATGTGTGGCTGTCAGAGGCGCTCGCTAATTATTGCGCCCTGCTGGAGCTGGAGCAGGAGAAGCCGGAGGTCCTCCGCGCCGTCCTGGAACAGTACCGCCAGGACCTAGCGCGGAAATGGCACGATGGCCCTCCCATGAAGGATGCGGGACCGGTCACCCTGGGCCATCGCCTTACCTCGTCGCGGCTCCCCGAAGCCTACGAGGTGGTGGTCTACGGCCGCGGCACCTGGCTCATCCACATGCTGCGGGAGATGTTCCGTGACGCTGACCGGCAGAGTGCCGATCCTGATGCGCGCTTCTATCAGGTCTTGCGCGGCCTGCGCGAGCGCTTCGATGGCCGCGCTTTTTCCACGCAGGACTTCCAGCAAGCCTTCGAAGAGGCTTTGCCCAGCTCGCTGCGCTATGAGGGGAAGAAATCGCTGGCCTGGTTTTTCGACGAATGGGTGAACGGCATCGCGTTGCCGCGTTTTCAACTGTCGGGGGTCAAGTTCTCGCACGGGAACGGCCAGCCGGTGGTGACCGGAAATCTGCTGCAGAAAGACGCGCCGGACACCCTGGTGACTTCAGTTCCGCTCTATGCCACTATGCAGGGCGGCAAGCCCGTCTACCTGGGACGGGTTTTTGCCGACGGTCCCGAGACCGAGTTCCACCTGCCGGCGCCCACCGGAGCACGCGGGCTGGTGATCGACCCGCATCAGACGGTGCTCACGCGACCGTAAGGGCCTTGGAGAGAAGACAGAACGCCGGCCTTTCATCCGCGTCTCTGCAGGCCGGTGGATTCCGGTTATAATGGCGGTGCCCACGTTGGTGTCCGCCCGCCGGAGAGGTGGCCGAGAGGCTGAAGGCGGCGGTTTGCTAAACCGTTATACGGGCCAAAACCTGTATCGAGGGTTCGAATCCCTCCCTCTCCGCCAGTCTTCCGCCAGGCCCCTCGCTACGCTCGGGATTTCGCCTGCGGGCTCCCGCTTCGCTCTCGCCCGCAAAGCGGCTCAAGTTCGAATCCCTCCCTCTCCGCCAGCCTTCTGCAAGGTCCCTCGCTATGCTCGGGATTTCGCCTGCGGGCTCCCGCTTCGCTCACGCCCGCAAAGCGGCTCAAGTTCGAATCCCTCCCTCTCCGCCAGTCTTCCGCCAGGTCCCTCGCTACGCTCGGGATTTCGCCTGCGGGCTCCCGCTTCGCTCACGCCCGCAAAGCGGCTCAAGTTCGAATCCCTCCCTCTCCGCCAGTCTTCCGCCAGGCCCCTCGCTACGCTCGGGATTTCGCCTGCGGCTCGGACGCCACGGAAGGCGGCTCAAGTTCGAATCCCTCCCTCTCCGCCAGTCTTCCCCAAGTACGGCAGCATCAGGTCGGAAGACTAAGGCGCTTTCAAGCCTAATGCCCGGAGTGTGGGTTCGTCTGGAACGGTCTCGCTGCCCGTCTTTGTAACCATTCCGAACCCGCCGGAATAATCCCACATGGTCCACCCCATGCCATGCCGCTCCAACGAAGTGCGTACGTCGGTCAGCCAAGCCGTACGGGAGTTGGCGTCAGCATACTTCCGGTACACTCCAAACTCATCGCAGATAACCGGCACTCCATATCGTGCGGCCCACTCCGCGACCTGCGAGATTTCGGCGTCAATGCGTGCGCTGTTCCAGCGCTCGAACCCGTAGCGAATCACATACAGGCGGTTGGCAGCTTCCGGCTCCTCGGCGGCCACCCTCGCGGCTGATTCCGGAGTCGACGGGTAGGCCAGCCCGCGCGCGAAATGCCAGAAGTCCACTGCCCAGTTGGCTCCCTGATGGGTGAAGATGTGCGGCTCGTAGAAATGAAAGCTGTAGATTACGTTCGCGTCCCGGAGCGGCTCCAGGAAAAGCAGGTCGTCGTCGGCTGACCAACGCGCCCCAGTCGCGATGATCGTGTTCTGGGGTGCTCCCTCGCGGATGGCCGCGGCTAGTTTGGCCTGGATGCCGGCCCATCGATAGCGGTCTTGCGATTCTGGTTCATTGAGTATCTCGAAGAACACGAAATTCGGGTCCAATGCCCCGTAGTGCTTGGCAAGGGCACGCCAGAAGTCTTCGAATTGCTCAACGAAGCCATCGTCCTTGGCAAGCCTGTTCTTGAACTCACTTGCAGGGTGTATGTCCAGGATTACTGCCAGACCGTTGGCGAGGATGTTTTGTATGGCCTCATCCAAATAGCCCAGATACTCCGTCGGAATCGCATCGGCCTCTCCTTCCCGGAACATGGGCTGCGGGTTAATGCTAAGCCGCACGTGGTCGAAGCCCATCGCCTTGATCAGGGCAATGTCCTGGGAGGTGGTATGCGAAATGAAGTGTTCCTTGGTGTAGCCCTTGGGGCCTGCGACTTGGGCGAACCATCCGCTGACGTTGATCCCGTGCCGGAGGTGGGACAGCCTTCGAGCGGCGATGCTGCCCGAAGCTTGCTGCGGAAGGAATTTCTGTTGTGACTCAAGAGTCTGCGCGGAGAGGCGGGATACGCTGCACAGCAAGGAAAGCGATAGCAGCGCAAGGCAGAATAATCTGCGGTTGCTTGGCTGGTTGCTGCCCGTCATCGCGCCGAGTATACGCTGGTCCCCGGAGCCTCACCTTCCTATACCGGCATCAGCGGGAAGCGATGGCGGCGGTCGAGACAGCGGTGTGCTGCGCAACTTCCTTTGGCACTGAGCCGCGAGGAGAGCGGCTTACTGGTTTGGCGCGCTCTTGAACTGCAGGATGATCTCCATGTCGGATTCGACCGGCTGGCCGTTCAAGCTGGCCGGTTTGTAGCGCCACTGCTTGACGGCGGCGAGGGTGGTGTCACGGAACATCTCGTTGCCGCTCACCCACCGCACGCTTCTCACGGTACCGGCCTTGGTGATGGTCGCTTTCATCACCACCTTTCCGGAGACTCCCAGGCGGCGAGCCGCGTCCGGATACGGCGGCTCTACGCGGTGATTCAGTTGTGCAGGAACCAAGCGCGATACCGGGCCGGTGACGGCGGTGGGTGTGGGCTTGGTCAAGGCTGGGGGCAGATCCGGGGATGAGAGCGCGAGCTGCGGGGCTTCGGGCGCCTGCACGGAACTGGACGCGCCGCCGGCCGGACGGCGTACCGGTCCGGCGTCTTCGACGACGGGCTGCGGCGCAGGCCGGACGGTCGCATCCCCTACCGCGGCGAGTTGCTCCGCAGCCGGCGCTGGTTTCGCCGGAGAGTGGCCGACACTGGCCTTCGGCTGAGTACTGACCAGGACGTGCTGGGCTGCGACCGGCGCGGGTTCGGCGGGCAGCGCCCGCTCGGGTGGCGGATGAGTCGCCTCAGGCGCCGGCGCCGCGGCGGTCGAAACATGCTTTGCCACACTGGCGTTTCTTGCCAGTTGCAAACGCCACCCTGCGGCCGCCAGGACAGCGAAGATGGCCAGAACCACCGCCGGGAGCCACCAGCGACGTCCCGGGCCGGCATCGGCCTCGTATCCGCTGAACGTGAGTTCGGGGCTGAAATCGGGCGCCGGCGTACTTGCGACCGGCTTGACCAGCCTGAGCCTTGCGGAACCGGCGTCCCCAGCAGGCGCGGGCTTGGCTGGTTGTGGTGGCGGACCGTGATCCCCGCCGAGGCCGGTCTGGCTTCGTGGAGGTGGAAGCGCAGCTTTGGGCGGCTGGGGTAGCGGATCGGAATTCGGTGCGGACGGCCAAATCTCGTTTTTCCCGCCTCGCCCCCGGTCCCCCGGAGGCTTCTCGAGCGGAACCGGCGCAGCCGGCGCGACCAGTGGGGATGTCCAGAACCGGTGGCGCGGGTTCTTGCACGCTTGTCATCGCCGGTTTCTCCACGCGCGGAGCAGGCGCCTGCGCGACTCCTGTCGCCTGCATCAGGTCGGAAGCGGCGGCGTCCACAGTCTGCGGCAGGGGCCGAACCGGTTGTGGGTCGTCCAGAAGTTCGACGATGACCTCCGAGAGCGTGGTGAGGATGAGGAGGTGCTTATCGGTAAACGCATGCGGGGTGTCGGAGAAGGCGGCGATCACGCCGATCACCTTCAGCCCGCGCCGGATTGGAGCGACCGCGATGGCGCTAAGCCCCAGCGCCCGGCAAGCTTCGTGATCGACTCGCGGATCGGTCTGGGCGTCGTCGCAGCGCAGCGGCTCGCCCCTCCGCACGCACAGCCCGGTGAAGCTGTTTTCGTTGCTGAGCTTGGCGCCCACCTCGGGCGCGCTGGTGCCCCAATTGGCGCGGCAGACCATCTCCTGGCCTTCGGCCAAAGCGATGGCCACGCCGCTGGACCCGGTGAAGTTTTGCGCGCGGATGGCCACCGCCAGCAGTTTTTCCGCCAGCGGCGTGTGCGCTCCGAATTCCGGCGCGCTGCGCGCCTGTTCTAGTTCCGCTGTCACTGATCCTTGGGCCGAACCCATTGCCCGACTTCTCCTTGGGTAAAAACATCGTAGCAAGCAGCCTACGGGAAAAACATGACCAAAAGGGCTCAGTCTCCCGCCAAGGGACGGTGCACCTCGGTCATGTCCCAGAGTGGCACTAATCCGCTTATAGTCAGCAGTGAGGGCGCGATGAAAAACATCCAGGACGTTCTGCGCGACAAAGAAACCGAGATGGAGAAGTTGAACCGCGAAATCAAGCTGCTGCGCGTGGCCGCGCGCCTGCTGGAGGAGGATGGCCAGAACCAGCAGTCGAGGACCCTGGACCCGATTCAACGCCACGTAGAGACGGCGGCTATGAGTCTGGACGAGCCGGTCTTGGATGTCCTGCCGGCGGCGGGGCCGGCCAACGGCGACGCCAATAAGCGTTGGCCCTAAGCGGGACGCCAGTCGGCCGACCTGCGGCGGAAACCCTCCCCCATCAAAATCCTGCCTAGCGCCCGCCTTCCTGTAGCGTGCGGCGCAGAAACGCTACCGTCTTCGTCCAAGCCTGAGCCGCGTCGTCCGCTCTGTAACCGGTCTTGTTGGTGGAATTCTCGAAGGCGTGCCCGGCGTCGGGGAAGATCACGATCTCGATGGGCTTGCCGAGTTGCTTCATCTGCTGCTCAAAGCTGCGTACGTCGCTTACGGGGATGCCGCGGTCCTGCCCTCCGAAGATGCCCAGGATAGAGGCGTGGATCTTTTTCAAGCTGTCCAGCGACGTGGCCAGGTGCCCGTAGTTGATCACCGTGGCCGCCAGACGAGAGTCTGCCAGCGCCAAGTCGAGCGAATATCCTCCGCCCATGCACCAGCCGATCGAGCCCACGCGGGCCGGATCCACATTCTTCAGAGAGCGCAGATAATCGGCAGCCGCGAGCAGGTCACGGTCGGCGCGGTCGTGCGGCAGGCCGCGGCTGAGTTCATGCGCCTCGTCGGGAGTGGCCGCTACTTTGTCACGGTACAAGTCGACCGCCAGCGTGACGTAGCCCTGGTCGGCAAGTTTTGCGGCCTGTTCCTTCACCCAGTCGTTCAGACCCCACCATTCGTGAATGACCACCAGAGCTGGGAACGGGCCCTTGCCCGCGGGCGTATACAGCATGCCGCTGACGGTCTCGTCGCCGCTCTTGTAGGAGACTGACTTGCCATCGGCAGAAAACGCCGGCAGAGCGACAAAGCACACCAGCGACACTAGAACGAGCAAGCCCATGGGAACCTCCTCACCGACCCTTCGATTACTGCGATAGCGCTGCGGTTGCGCAAAGATTGAGGTGTGACCCAACCGCCGTCCGCCGGGCCTGTTGCTGAAATCTGGTGGTGGAGGGTGCCCTACTCAGTCCTCGGTGGCCGTCCTGTAAAGAGGGAGATCCACGGAATCACAAGTCGCCTTATAATCACAGCTTCCACTGCGGTTTGTGTGCCTGCCCGACTGCAGGCTGCGCATAATCACAAGCTCAGTCAGCCAAATAAGAGATAGACTGTGACAACGTCTACGCAATTCTTCTAAGGAGCGCTGCGCAGTTATGACGGAACCTCATCTGGAGCACCAAAACGTCAAGATCAAACAACTCATCGAGGACTACCGGATGGGTCGTGTTGTGATTCCAGAATTCCAACGGGAGTACGTCTGGAAAAGGAGTAAAGCTCCCTGGCTCGTTGACTCCCTCTATCGTGGTTTCCCGATTTCCTCCCTGCTCCTGTGGCAGAGTACTGAGGAAACCCGCGCGCGTCGGAGAGATCCACGGCCAACTCGCGCCTCCCTCATGAATTGGCTTATCGACGGCCAGCAGCGGGTGATTACGCTGGCGCGGACCTTGAGTGGCGATGAGGGTATCGAAGTTGTCTTCAATCCCCGAGAAGACAAGTTCCGTCTTGCAAATGCTGCGACCCGCAATGATCGAAATTGGGTTCGGGTGGCGGAGCTGTGGGATGATGAACTCTACCGTCAACTGAGGAGGAACCTCGATGGCGGCAGCAATGCTGACAAGCGTGAGGCGTCTTTCGAAAAGGTTCGACGTATCCTGGACTATGAAGTTCCTCTGGTCCGCATGGTGGACCATACCTTCAAAGACGCTGTAAGCGCTTTTGAGCGAATCAACACGCTTGGTGTCAGGCTCAAGAAGGAAGACATCGAGAGCGCGAACGTCGCGGCAAGACATTCCGGATTCATCGCAGACGAAGTTGCGCCGTTCCTCGAGAATCTTAGGCAGCAAGGGTTCGACAGGCTCAACATAATGCACCTTTTCCGCGCGTGCGCCTTCGTTGCAAAACCGGACGGTCGGAATCGAACGCCTTTGCACGAGCTGGAGAAGCGCGAAGTCCTTTCAGCTTGGAAGGAAACAAAGCGAGGTACAGAGCAGGCTATAGGAATCATTAGGAGTGAGCTAGGGCTCGTGAACATGGGTATTCTTTGGTCTGGGTCCCTAATCGTTCCTATCATCGCTTTGTGCGCCACGCGGTCACCGCGCCAGCGTGATTCCAACGAGCTAGTCGCATGGTTAGCGCTGGCCACCCTCCTCCATCGCTATAGCGGCTCAAGCGAGACGGCACTCGATCAGGATCTTAAAGCCTGCCGCGAACCCGACCCAATTAGTGGATTACTCAAGAATTTACGACAAGTCCGCACCTCCCTCGTGGCAGAGTCTGGAGACTTCTCCGGAGCGCTCGCAGACAGAAGTGGGCTGCTTGCACTCTACGTCGCCTGTATGAACCGCGGCATTCTGGACTTCTACACTGGAGGCAAGGTTCTGCTGCAGAATGCCGTAGATCGCCACCACATCCTACCGCGCGCCCAGTTCCCTGAGGGCTCTCGATCAGACGCGGACAACGTGGCCAATATCGCGTTCATTGTGGGTGACGTTCAACAAATCCATCGGGCAGACCGGGCCAGAGGTGTACCTCAAGCGAATCGCGCCGCGAGTGCTCAAGAGCCAGTGCATCCCGGAAGACGATAGCCTGTGGGGTGTCGACCGCGCTCCGGAATTTTGGACAGCTCGTCGTGAATTACTTGCGGCTTCCTTCAATGATTTCTTGCGGGATTCGCTACCGCAGCGGCGTCTTGGGGCCTCCTAGCTAGCCGATGAACCCCCGGAAAGCGGCGCTCACCATGCTGGTGACCGCCGGGAGCTCGCGGCGACCGGCCAGGCTGTGACCAGCGCCTTCGATCACCAGCAGACGGGTTCGCGCCGGGATCAAATCCAGTGCGGAGGTGATCTCCTCGACCGAGGCGAACTCGTCGCGGGTGCCTTGGACAAAGAGCGAAGGCACGCGGAGTTGGGGGAAGTGCGCATTGCGCAGTTGCGTAGGACGCCGCGGCGGGTGCAGCGGGTAGGAGAGCAACAGCAAAGCCGCGGCCACGCCGGGATCGTCGGCCGCCAGCATGCTGGCCTGGCGCCCGCCGTAGGAGTGTCCGCCGAGGAAGACTCGTCCGGGGACGATCTTCCGGATCGTCGACACCGCTTGCCGCAATCCGTCGCGATCGCGCGCCGCGCCGCCCGCGCCCGGAGGCCCGTGCGGACGCATTTGGCGAAACCGCAAATCACAGCGCAGGACCGTCAGCCCGAATCCGGCCAGCACCTCAGCTACCGCGATCAGCAAAGGCGACTGGCTGTTCGCACCGGCGCTGTGCGTCAGCACCAAGCCATCGCCGCTCGGAGACGGCGGGCGATGCAGAAAGCCGCGAACCGGCGGCTCGCAGGTTCGGTCCAGGAATGGTTCGGGCATTGGACATGATAGATTAGCCGGATCGTTCTGCCCGGAGTGGCCAGCATGGGGACATCGCACACCACCTCTTCCGAAGCTTGGCCGGCGCTTCCGCTTGAGGAGTGGAAGCCTACCTATCACAACCTGCATATGTGGATGCAGATTGTCGGCAAGGTACGCATGAAGCTGACGCCGAAGACCAATCACTGGTGGAACGTGCCGCTCTACGTCAATGCGCGCGGCCTGACCACTTCGCCGATCCCGTACCGGAGTAACGTTTTTGAAATCCGGTTCGATCTCATCGATCACAAGCTGCTCATCGACCACTCCGATGGGCGGCGCAGAATGCTGGCACTGGAGCCGCGCACGGTGGCGGACTTCTACTCCGAGTTCATGGCAATGCTGCGTTCGCTCAACATTGAGGTCGCCATCCACCCGAAACCGGTTGAAGTACCGGACCCGGTTCCGTTCGCGGAAGACCGGCTGTACCGAGCCTATGACGCTGACGCGGCCCATCGCTTCTGGCGCGTGCTGGCTTCCTGCGACTCGGTTTTCAAGCAGTTCTGCGCGCGGTTCCTGGGCAAGAGCAGTCCCGTGCATTTCTTCTGGGGTAGCTTCGACTTGGCGGTAACGCGGTTCTCGGGCCGGCGCGCTCCGGAACGTCCGGGAGCCGATCCCATCACCCGGGAAGCCTATTCGCACGAGGTCATCAGCGCGGGCTGGTGGCCAGGAGGATCGGGGGTGGATGGACCGGCTTTTTATTCCTACACCGCGCCTGAACCCGAAGGCCTGGCCACACAGCGGGTGCGTCCCGAGTCCGCCTTCTATCATCCGACGCTGAAGGAATTCATCTTGATGTATGAGGACGTTCGCGGCGCTTCCGCGCCGGAGCGAACCTTGTTGGAATTCCTGCAAAGCACCTACGAAGCCGGAGCCACGCTGGCTCACTGGGATCGCGAGGCTCTGGAAGTGCGCCCAACCGCGGCGTGACCACGACCGCCTAAAGGAACCCGCGCCGCCAGGAGCACGCTTAGGCTCCCAGCGGCTTCATGGCTGCTGATACGCCTGCTGCAAACGTTGGATGTCGATTTTGTCCATCTCCAGCATTGCCTTCATGACTCGGCTTGATTTCTTGGGATCAGGGTCGCCCATCAGCTCCATCAAAGCGGTAGGGATAATTTGCCACGACACGCCGTACTTGTCCCGCAGCCAGCCGCATCTATCTTTCTTTCCGCCCGCAGAGAGTTTCTCCCGCAGCTCATCTACTTCCTGCTGGTTCTCGCAACTCACGAAGAATGAGATGGCCGGGGTGAAAGTGAATGTCGGGCCGCCGTTCAGGGCCATGAATTTCTGCCCCTCCAGCTCGAAGGTCACGGACATTACCGCTCCCTTCGGCCCTGGCCCTGCCTCTCCATAACGGCTGATGCCGACAATCCTTGAATTCTTGAAAATGGAGGTATAGAAATTGGCGGCTTCTTCAGCTTTGTCATCGAACCACAAGAAGGGAGTGATTTTTCCCATGCCATTCATCTCCTTGGACCAGTGACTACACAAATCGATATCTGCAAACCGCGCGCGGTGACCATTTTTTTTGCGGATGCTTGCTTGCGCAGCCGCTGCTCTTGCTCCTTGAGCTCCGGGGTCAAACGCGCTGCGTCCGGTGACTATGTAAGTAAGAACAGCCGCCGTCAATTTTAAGGATGAGCCATGGCGCCAATGGCGCGGAGGCGGGACACGCTGATGACCCGCTACCCGTTCTTTTCCATCTTGCTCAAGGGAACGCCTGCAGGAAGTTCAGCGTTTCGAATGACATGCGAGGGTTCCGCGGCTACCCGTGGATTTCAAACTGCCCAACTGAATGGCTGGCTTTTTGCACAGGGATTGGGTATAATTTAATTGCCTTAGATGGAAGCGGCGGTTGGAGCAGCATCCGCTGAAGAGCGTTATCTGCCTCACGTAGTACCTCCCGATTCATCTCAGCGCAAAAAATCAAGACAAGGATGTGTGTAACAAGTATGGAGCAAGGAACTGTAAAGTGGTTCAACGACGCCAAGGGCTACGGCTTTATCAGCCGGCAGAACGGCGAGGATGTTTTCGTTCATTTCTCAGCGATTCAGAGCGAAGGCTTCCGCAGCCTGCAAGAAGGGCAAGCCGTCCAGTTCAATGTCGTCAAAGGACCTAAGGGCTGGCAGGCAGAGAACGTACAACCTCTTTAAGCGAATGCGGTCTTCCGCATCGGTAACCATCTGGGGCGGCCGTAAGGTCGTCCCTTTTCTTTTTTAGGGGGAACCCCAGGCGGCACAGCCCGCCGGGGCTGGCATCGAATAACCTGCATCTCTGGGATTCTGGCCGAGGGGGAGACGCCTTGGTTTGCAGCCGCTGCCATCACGATAACCCGGAACTGAATCGCTTCTGCGGTATGTGCGGAAGCCGCCTGGAGGCGCCGCCCGCCAAACCTGCCGAGGCCGCCTCGCCGGACAAAGAAGCACAACCGGCCAGGAGTTCGGCGGGTAAGTCAATCCTCGGGCTGAACGCGGAGCCACCCCGTTCCGCAGCTCCGCGGCCTGCCATAACCGGGCCTTCGTTTCTGGGCCTGGGTACGGAGCCTGACCCTGATCGCGCCAGCTATCTTCTTGAAGATGATGAGCCCCACCACCATTTCGGCATGTGGATCGCGCTGGTGCTTCTGGTCGCGGCGGCGCTCGCAGGGTGGCATTTCCGGGCAGAGGCGCGTCCCATGGCTGGCCAGCTCTATACTACGGTGCTTGCGCGCGTGAACCCGCAGCCTCCGGCGCCGGCTGCCCCCGCCGCTCCGCCAGTGGATCCTGCCCCTCCTGAACCCGCAGCCGCGGCGCCTCAACCATCCGCCCCGGCAGCCGCCAACGACGCCCCGCCGGCGGCTGGAGCTTCGCCGGATGTGGCGCCGCAGCCGGCCGGAGCCGCAAGTGCGCCGTCAAAGCCCGATGACAGCAAGGTTTCCGCCGCGAAAGAAGAGGCCGCCGAGCTGGTTAAGCCCAGCCCTGATAACAAGGAAGAGGCCGCTCCCAGCAAAAACACCGTGCGCGCAGCCAGACTTGCCCACGCCGGCCGCCAGAAACCGGCAGACGCGGTCGCCTCGGAGGACGATCCCCAACTGCTACTGGCGCAGAAGTACATCCGCGGACAAGGTGTGCGCCAAGACTGCGTAACCGGTCTTGCCTATTTGCGCGAGGCGATGAAGCGTCCCAACTCCGCGGCGGCCACCCAGATGGGCGCGCTCTATGCCACCGGTACCTGCGTGCCCATGGACCGCCTGGCCGCCTACCGCTATTTCAGCTCAGCCTTGCAGATGGCGCCGAGCAACGCCTGGCTGGCGCGAGAGCGCGACGAACTCTACGGCCAGATGAGCAGCGCCGAACGCCGCCAGGCCGACCGGCAGTAGCTAGATTTGTTTCGTCCTCTCTTGTGGTTGGGCCGGATGGGAGGGTTCGGCCACCTCCGCCGCCGGTAGGTCTGCCAGGGGCCCCAGCGAGGCCAGCAGCTTGGTAAGATCGCGGTTTTCGGCAGCAAGGATTTCTGCGGTACGCAGCCTCATCTACGTTTTCTCCTGAATACAGTCTACGCCTCTGGGGGCACGATGACTTTTGTCACACCCTACAGCCAACGACGGCTCAGTGGGTCTCGCCGTCTCCGGGGGCGCGGTCGGGAGTGTCCACGCTCTGGGCGACGGCGGCGTGGGGAACGGGCTGGGGCGGCGTGAAGTTCTCGTCGGCGCGCCCTTCAAGCGCGACTCGCATAAAATCCATCCAGATGGGCAAGGCAGCGCGCGCGCCCGTCTCCTTGTTGCCCAAAGACTTCTTCTCGTCGAAGCCCACCCACACTCCACACGTGATCGAGGGCGAGAAACCGATGAACCAGGCATCGGTGAAGTCGTTGGTGGTGCCGGTTTTGCCCGCCAGCGGATGCTTCAGGCTGGCGGCAGCAGCGGCGGTTCCGTGCTGCACCACCTGCTGCAGCAGAGAGGTCATCACCCGTGCGGTCTGCGGTGTGGTCACATCCTTCACCTCGGGGTAGTCCTCCTCCAGCACCTGCCCCTGGTAATCGGTGACCCGCCGGATGTAGCGCGGTACCACCCGCACGCCGTCGTTGGGGAAGGTTGTAAACGCCGCCGTCTGCTCGATCAGGGTCACCTCGGCAGCGCCGATCGCTACCGGCAGATATGCCGGCAGGGGTGAGGTAATGCCAAAGCGCCGGGCGGTTTCGATAACAGAATTTATCCCCAGGCGGTCCGCGAGCTTCAGCGCGGGGATGTTGCGCGATTGCGAGAGCGCCCGCCGCAGCGTGATGCTGCCTTCGTACTTGCCATCGTAATTGTGGGGAGAGTAGGGACCGGACGCGGTGGTAAACGTCACCGGAGCGTCGAGGATGACGTCGTCGGGCGAAGCGCCCTTCTCCACGGCAGTCGTATACACATACGGTTTGAACGCCGAACCCACCTGGCGCAGCGCCTGGGTGGCACGGTTGAACTTGGATTCATCGAAATCGCGGCCGCCGACCATGGCCTTGATGGCGCCGGTGGAGTTGTCGAGCGCGATCAACGCGCCCTGCGTGCCCGCGTCCTGCTCCAGGCTGACCTTGGCGGTGCCATCCGGCGCGAGCGATTGCACTTTCAAGTACACCAGATCGCCGTCCGACAGCAGCTCTTGCGGCGAACGCTTGCCCGTCCACGCGATCTCGCTCGGCCCGATGGTGGCCAGATACTTTCCGAACTTCAAAATGGCGCTGGTGCTTGAGACCGAGCGCACCATCGCGTGCACATAGCTGCCCGGTTCGAGCGGCTCCTGCCAATCCGGATCGTGGTAGCCGTCGAGCGTCACGCCGCCGGACAGCACGTTGCGCAGGTTGCCTTTCCAGCCGTGGCGGCGCTCGTAGGCGGCCAGACCGTCGAGCACCGCTTGATTGGCGGTCTTCTGCAGGTCCATGTCGAGCGTGGTGTAAACCCGCAGCCCGCCCTCGTGCACCTTGTCGCTGCCGTACTTCTTTTCGAGATGTTGCCGCATGTCTTCGACGAAGTAGGGCGCCAGCGAGTTGGTATCCCACTGCACGTTCAGCTTGAGCGGCTCATTCTTGGCGCGGGTGGCCTCGTCGGTGGTGATCTTGCCGTCTTCCAGCAGGTTGTTGATCACCAGGTTGCGCCGCCGCAGCGCTCTCTCCGGGTTATTGATGGGCGAATACAGGTTCGGCGCCTTGGGCATGCCGGCCAGCAGCGCCGCCTCTTCGAGGGTCAGGTCTTTGGCTTTTTTGCCGAAGTAGAACTCTGACCCAGCTTCGAAGCCGTACACGCCGTGTCCGAGAAAGATCTGGTTGGCATACATGGTGAAGATCTGCGGCTTGGTGAAGCGGCGCTCGATCTGCAGCGACAACATCATCTCCTGCAGCTTGCGCCGGTAAGTGCGCTCGGGAGTAAGAAACAGGTTACGCGCCAACTGCATGGTGAGCGTCGAGGCGCCCTGCGCCCGGCTGCCCGATACCAGGTCGCGCCAGGCCGCGCCCAGGACGCGATAGAAATTTACTCCCCAGTGCTTTTCGAACTCCTTGTCCTCGGTGGAGATCACGGCATCGCGCAGCGGCTTGGGGAAATCGTTGTAGGGGGCGATCACGCGCCGCTGCAGCGCGAAGGAGCCGATCACGCGTCCCTGGTCATCATAGAGTTCCGTGATCGAGCTGGGCCGGTAGCGGTCCAGCTCCTCCACCTGCGGCAGCTCGGTGGAGTAGACGAACAGCAGTCCCGCCAGCGCTCCGAACGCCGCCGAAGCCAGCACCAGCGCGCCAAACACCATCCATCTCACGACATGTTTCTTGGCGGCAGTTTCCAGGGAAGCCTGTGTGAGCAGAGTCTGCATGACCGCGGGACAAGAACGACTTCAGGATAGCAGTTCTGCCGGATGCATGTTGTCGCCCCTTCGCTTGGCTCAGGGCATCGATCATCGGCCCGAACCGAGTCTCTTCATTGATTGAATCCTGTATTGATTGAATCCTGTCTACAACGACGGCGGCTCTGTCAAATTCGACCTGGGGGACTCGCCCCTATTACAATGAGAGCCGTGAAAACCAAACAGTTGAATAATAGGCGGTTGACACCTGCGGCGACGGGGGCAAGGAAACGCGCCAGCGGGAAAGCGCCGATCCATGCCCGGATTGTCGTCACTGACGAGAACGTGGAGCAACTCAAGAAAAAATTCGATACTCTGCCGAAAGACGATCCTGAGTATGACCGCCTAGGAGACGCGTTGCATCGTTACATGATCGGCTAGGAAAGTCCATGCCTCAACTGGCCGCATGGGATGACCACCCAGAGGACAGCAAAGAACATCTGAAACAGCGGTTAAAGCGACTTCCCCCGGACGGGCTGCGGAGGGTCAAGGACTTCTTTCGCTCCTCCCGCGAAGTCCCCGCAGCAAAATGGTTCGTCAGCTTCGGCAATTTTGTCGCGGTCGGAAACAACATTTGCCTGAGCTCCTACTTGGGACCGGACGAGATGGACGAGGTTGAAGGGTACGATTTGCGATGCTGGCGGCGGAACAAAAATAATCCCGAGAAGTGTTGGCGCGGCAAAGGACCGCCGCGTATGTCCAAGTGAACGGTGTGGCCGACCTGCTACATCAATCAGGTCAATCGCCGCCTTCCCCGGCATACAGGACGACATCCACGGGCCTCGGCGCGTGGCCTTTGGTGTTCACCAGCGTGACCCCGGCGAAGGCGAGCGCGCCGCCCACGATCGAGAGCACAGTGGGGACCTCCCGCAGAACCAGCCAGCCGATGAGGATGGCGAAGATCGGCGGCGTATACAGCGAACTGGCGGCAATCGAAGCCGGAATGCGCTTCAGCACATATCCCCACGTGAGGTAGGCGATGGCGGCGGGAAACACGCCGAGATACACCACCGCCAGCGTAGGCTTGAGCGGCGCATGGCGGATCGCCGTGCCCAGGCCCGGCAGGAATGGCAGCAGGAAGAGCGTGCCCGCCAGAATCAGGTGCGTGCAAAAATCGGTAACGTTGTAGGTTTTCAGATAATGCTTCTGCATAACCACCGAGATACCCGTCGCCATGGCCGCTATCAGGACCAGAAAAGCGCCGCGGTTGAAGTGCACGCCGCCGCCTTCGCCGATGGCGATGAGCGAGACGCCGGCGAAGCTGATCGCGATGCCAATCCATCCCCACGCTCGCAGCCGCTCATCGAGGGCGACCCGCGCCAGCAGGGCGGAGAAGATCGGCGCTGAGGCCACCAGCATGCTGGCCGCGCCGCCGGTTACCGTCCGCTCACCAGCGTTGAGCGCCACGTGGTAGACGGTGATGCTGACGAAGCCGGTCATAAGAATGTAAGCAATGTCTTTGCCCGCGGGCGGCCGTACCCGGGCGAAGATCGCATAAATGAGAATAGTCGCCGAGGCGGAGAGAAACCGCAGCAGCGCCAGGTGCGTGGGCGAGTAGCCCGGCAGCGCCATGCGGATGGCGACGAATCCCGATCCCCACAGCGCCACGCTGAGGAGCAGAGCCAGCCAGCCGCGGGCGGAGAGCTTGTGATACATCCGGGGTTAAACGATATATAAAACGCCACGGATTCAAACGGATTTCTACGGATCTCTTGAAAAAAGAGCCATCCGTGCCCATCCGTACAAATCCGTGGCGTTTTCCAGCCCTACTTTTTCTCTACGATCGCGATGCACTCTTCGAGCACGTCCAGCGCAATATCGGCCTGTTCCGGCGTGACCACCAGTGGCGGACAAACGCGCAGGGTGTTCTCGCCGGCGCCCAGAAACAGCAGGCCGCGCTCGAAGGCCAGTTCGACGATCCTGTCGCGCTCATCGTGCGCGGTTTCCTTGGTGCGCTGGTCCTTGACGATCTCGACCCCGATCATCAGCCCCAGCCCGCGAACGTCGCCCACCATGGGGTGGCGCGCCGGCCAGGTGCGCAGACGGTCCATGATGTGCCGCCCCACGCGCTCGGCGTTGCGCACGCCCTCGCGTTCCAGAACGTCCAGGGTCGCCAGCGCAGCCGCGTTACACACCGGATTGCCGCCAAAGGTCGAAGCGTGCGAGCCCGGAACCCAGTCCATGATCTCGGCGCGCGCGATGGTTACTCCCAGCGGCATGCCGGAGGCGATTCCCTTGGCGATGCACACGATATCCGGCTCCACGCCCGCGTGCTGGATGGCCCACCATTTGCCGCTGCGCCCGGCGCCGCACTGTACTTCGTCGGCCACCAGCAGGATGCCGTGCCGATCGCAGATGCGCCGCAGCTCCTGCATGAACTCCGGCGGCGCCACCACGTATCCGCCTTCGCCCTGGATCGGCTCGACGAAGATCGCCGCTACTTCTTCCGGCGGCAGGGTGGTCTTGAACAGCTTGTCTTCGATGAAGCGGGCGCAATCGATGGCGTGTTGCCGCGCATCCGTCCCGGCAGGCCGGCGATAGAGGTTCGGATACGGTACGTGCGTCACGCCCGGCAGCATGGGGAAGAAACGGCGCCGCTGCTGCAGCTTGGACGCGGTCATCGAGAGCGCGCCCATCGTCCGCCCATGGAACGCGCCGTAGAACGCGATGATGTTCTGCCGCTTGGTGTGATAGCGCGCCAGCTTCATCGCGGCTTCGACCGCCTCTGTCCCGGAGTTGCCGTAGTACACCTTGTGCGGCCCCTTCATGGGCGCGATGCGCGACAGCCGCTCCGCCAGCGTGATCATGTTCTCGTAGTAGAAGTCGGTGCCGGACATGTGGATCAGTTCGCCGGCCTGTTTCTGAATTGCGCTAACCACTTCGGGATGGCAGTGGCCGGTGGAAACCACGGCGATGCCGGCGGCGAAGTCGAAGAACTCGTTGCCGTCCACGTCCTCGATCAGCAGGCCGCGGCCGCGCTTGGCAACCAGCGGATAGCTGCGCGTATAAGACGGCGAGATGTAAGTCTGGTCCCCGGCAAGCACGCGCTTGGCATTGGGTCCGGGCAGCGCGGTGCGAATCTTGGGACCGGCGGTGGGTACGATGGTGGTGGCCATGGGATGCTCCTCTTTGGGTCGTTTGAACGTGGATCTTGTTGGTGCCGCTCAGAACCAATAGGAGGGAACTAGTCGCCCGCGAAGAGGTTGGGGCGGGCTTGAGCCGGACAGTGGAACGTGTCTCCACCGATAAGCTTCATACCTTAAATTATAGTCGCTTGGATGCCGCCGCGTAACCCCCGATCAAGGCACGGCGGTGCATTGGCCGGCTGGACAGCCAGGAAATCAGACACGGATTTGCACGGATCGTCACCGATAGGATTGCTGGTGGTCCCGAACTCGGCGAGAATCCGTGTTAATCCGTGGCCGCATTTCTGGCTCGTGCGTCTGATAACGTAACCCTTACACCCATGACCGCTTCCGAACGCCAATTCCGCTTCCGCGTCGCCCTGGCCTTCGGGCTGGTGTATGTCTTCTGGGGCTCGACCTACCTGGGCATTCGCATCGCCGTCGAGCACATCGGGCCCGAACTGATGACCGGCGTGCGCTTCCCCATCGCCGGGGTCATCATGCTGGCCGCCTGCGCGCTCGCCGGACGCCGCGTCGCCATCAGCGGGCGCGACTTCCTGCGCCAGGGGATTATTGGCGTCCTGCTGCTCAGCATCACCAACGTCACGCTGGCCTGGGCGGAGCAGTACATTCGCACCGGCTTGGCGTCGCTCCTGGTGGCCTCAATACCCGTCTGGTTCCTGGTGATCGACACCTGGATCCTGCGCGGCGAGCGCCTGTCCGCGCGCGGCCTGGCCGGACTGGCGCTGGGCTTGATTGGTACCGTAGTCCTGCTGTGGCCCAAGCTGGTTTCGTCTACAGCTCGCGGGCGCATGGAACTGTTTGCCTCCCTCTGCCTGATGGCATCTTCGTTAGTGTGGGCGGTGGGCTCGGTGCTCTCGCGCCGCTGGCAAGGATCGATGGACGCCTTCACCGCCACCGGCTGGCAGATGTCTATCGGAGGCTTTCTGAACCTGGGGATCGCGTTTCTGCTGGGCGAGCCTGCCAAAGCGCAGTGGACCATGCGCGGGCTGGGCGCCATCGCCTACCTCGTGGTCTTTGGATCGCTGGTTGGCTACACCGCCTACATCTGGCTGCTGAAGCACGTGCCCACGTCGAAGGTGGGGACATACGCCTACGTGAATCCGGTGATCGCCGTGTTTCTCGGCTGGTACTTCCTGGGCGAGCGCGTGGACGGCTACATCGCGGCGGGGACGGCGATCATCATCGTGGCGGTTGCGCTGGCGACCAGCGCCAAGGTCAAGCCGCGGGTGGGTGCGGAACACGAGCCGGAACTGCCGGCGTGCGAGGCGGGAGCGGACTAGGAAAACTTCCCGCCGCGGATTTTACGCGGATTTGGAGCTTTGAGAAGGATTCCGATCCACGCCATTCGCGTTCCAGGCGAGCGGCCTGCGGGCCACCCGGAATTATCGCACGTGGCGAAGTGCGATTATCCTCGCTTAGTAAGAAAGGCGACGATGTCCTTGCGGGTGAATCCTGCCTCTCTCAGCAAGGCTAGAAGAGTGCCCTTTGGTATGTCGCGATTGTGTCGCGGAAGGACCGCACGTTTTCGGGTGCCGGGATGGTAATAGATGAAATGGCTCCCCGAAACGTGGTCAAGGACGAAACCGTGTTGTTCAAGGAATTGAACGAGATGGCGTGGTCTAACGGCCGGAAGTTTGGGCATATTCAAGATCCAAGGAAGCCACCAAAGTGTCCTCGTCTGTGGGGATGGGCTCTTTGTGCTTCCTAAGGCTCTCGATGTAGCCGGAGATGGCATCTTTGACCATCTTGCGAGCTTCAGCCAGCGTGCGACCGTAAGTAACGCACCCGGGCAGGGCAGGAACAATAGCTGTGAAGCCGCCTTGCGGCTCCGGCCGCAAGATGATGTTGAAGCGATAATGAGTTTTCCGCATCGGTGGCTGCGATTCTATTCCGCCAGTTGGAGTGAGTCAAAAAGCGCACTTGCGCGGGCACGAGCCGAGAGAAGTGAAGGGGCACGACCTTGGTCGTGCCATGTGACTCCAAATGGAAACTGGCCTTCAGGCCCTGGGGGTTCTCAGGGGCTGAAGCCCCGAGTCTTTTGTGCGACCTTTACGGCACGCCTGAAAGGCGTGCCCTTCACTTCTATCGCGGCGGGGACTGCGATCTTTATTGTGGCGGTTGCGCTGGCGACCAGCGCCAAGGTCAAGCCGAAGGTAGGCGCGGAGCACGAGCCAGAACTGCCGGCGTGCGAGGCGGGGGCGGACTAGTCGATCAGGCCCCAACTTCGTGCGAGACGGTCCGCCTCACAATCGATGATGGCGCGATCAACGCCATTTTCCAGAACATAGCGTTCCGTTTCGGCCCCCAGCATCTTGAGAAGCCCCAAGGAGCGGTCGGCGACCGACTCGAGTTGCTGCATTAAGTCGTTCAGCCGCTCCTCACTCACCAGGATGCCACGATTCTCGCGCCGAGCCCGGTGAACCAACCAGTTCCGGAACTCCAACACTTGCTGGAGGTCAGTCACTAGACGATCCTCAAGGACTCCCGAGCTGGCCAGTTCCTTTAGGAGCGAACCCAGCGTGCGGCCTTCGGCCTGCTTAAGGAGCGCACCTCCTTGCGTACGTCCGATACCACGATGCGCTTGGACCCGAATGACAAGGTAGGCGGCAACTGTCGTTTCAAGCTCCTGGAGCTGCCACACAGCGAACCCCACGCTTTGCATAAGTCTCTCAAGACGCCGGGCATATTCGAACTGTGTCACCAAGTCCGTTGTGACCAAATCCATGGCCTTCCTAACTCAGCACCAAAGTGCCGCTTGTCTAGTCGATGATCGAGTGGAGGCCGCCCTTGACGCAGGGCATCCTCTTCGACGCGGCGGCAGAGCCGATGTCGTCATCCCTACCAACAATGAAAGTGTTCCCGAACATCCATGTAGGATTTCTCTTGTCGCGAAGGAAGATCAGTTCCGTCTGCCCATACCGCAAGGTACGCATCTCGGTAACGCCGTCCGCCGCCTTCTTTGTGTAATCGCGGTCCGGCTTCCCACAACTGCTGAGGACTGTAGCCAGCTTCGTAGCCTGAGGATTGGTCGCGATAGTGGGGCTAGCTGCGGGAGCGGGCGTCGGTACGGTGGTGCTGGTGGATGGTCCGATGACTGCCCCGAAAAAAGCCATCACAAGAATGATTCCGAGTACCGCCGCGAGGAACATTACGAAGGGATGGGTAAACCGGTGTCCGCAGCCGGGGCAGACGCGAGCATTTGATGCTACCTGCTTACCGCATTTGCACGTTTTCACTGCCTTCCTCCTGAGCAGCCAACCCGCTACAGAACTGCGAGAGGGGTGCGTCTCAGTGCCCGGACTGCGCCTCATACAGCGGCGAGAGCTCGCGTAGGCGCTTGACCGTTTCCACCACCCTGGCGGCGACGTAGTCAATCTCTGCCTCGGTGTTGAAGCGGCCGATGCCGAAGCGGATGGAGCCGTGGGTTAGATCGCCCGCGCCCAGCGCCTTCAGCACGTGCGAGGGCTCGATCGCGGCCGACGAGCAGGCCGATCCCGTCGAGACCGCGACATCGTTGATGCCCATCAGCAGCGGCTCGGCGTCCAGGTGCGCGAAGCTGAGGTTCAGATTGCCGGGCAGCCGGTGCTCCATCGAGCCGTTGACGAATACCTCGTCGAGCCCGGCGAAGATTTTGTCTTTGAGCCGATCGCGCAACGAGCGCAAACGCTCGGCCTCTGATGCCATTTCCTGGCCGCAGAGCTCGCACGCTTTGCCCAGTCCCACGATTCCCGGGACATTCAGCGTGCCGGAGCGCATGCCGTGCTCGTGGCCCCCGCCATCAATCATGGGCGCGAGCTCCACCCGTGGATTCTGCCTGCGGACATAGAGTGCACCGACGCCTTTAGGCCCGTGCAGCTTGTGGGCGGTGATGGAGGCGAGGTCGATATTCTGCTGCTCGAAATTCACCGGAACTTTGCCGATGGCCTGCACGGCGTCGGTGTGGAACAGGATGCCGCGCTCGCGGCAGATGGCGCCGATCTCGGCGATGGGCTGCAGCACGCCAATTTCGTTGTTGGCGAACATGATCGAGACCAGGATGGTCTTCGCGTCGAGTGCCCGCTTCAGGTCGTCGAGATCGATCAGCCCATTTTTGCCTACGGGCAGATAGGTTACGCGGTAGCCGGCTTTCTCAAGATGCTTGCAGCTATCGAGCACCGCCTTGTGCTCGGTGACGCAGGTGACGATGTGATCTGAACCCACCCTTCCCAAAACCGGGGAAGGGTGGGGCACCCGCCGATACGTTTCGGCGATGCCTTTGATCGCGAGGTTGTCGCTTTCGGTGGCGCCGGAGGTGAAGACGATCTCCTTGGCGGTGGCGCCGATCAGCTTGGCCACCTGCTCCCGCGCCTTCTCGACGGCCGCCTCTGCCTCCCAGCCGAACTGATGGCTGCGGCTGGCGGCGTTGCCGAACTTCTCTTTCAGGTAAGGCAGCATCTCGTCCACGACGCGGGGATCGAGCGGCGTGGTGGCGTGGTTATCGAGATAGATGGGCAGCTTCACTTCCTGGCCATCTACCGTCACGGTGTTAGGGGTCATAAGCGCTCTTCCGCCCGCGCATCTTCAATTCTAGCGAGAATCGTCTTAGGCCGGAAGAGCGGGCGCTGGCAGCAGCTTAAACGGGCGTGGCCCGCTTGCCGTACATCGACGTATAACTGAGGCCGATGGTGCCGCAGGTCTGCTGTTCGTCCGAGTAAACGTCGCAGCTATCGAAAGGGCGCGAATAGACGTGCAGGCTGACGGCACGCTGGCGGAATTCGCGCGGGTTGTAGACCTTGTGCACCGGCTCCAGCGGGTTGACGGCACACGGATGCTCGCGGTTCATCTCTACCGCATCGGTTTTTTCCAGGCGGCAGGTGCCTTGCTTCAAGTCCTGTTCGAGCACGCGGTAGTTCTGCACCATGAGCCGTCCAATGGGAACCGCCATCCAGCAATTCTGCTCGCGATGGTTGTGGATGGAGCTGGCCTGCCCGATGTCCCAGCAGATGGCGACCAGTTCGTAGAGGTTCGTCTTGTCGATGAGATTGCGCGTGTAGTGCTGCGCGTCCCAGAACAAATAGCGGTCGAGCGTGGCTGGATCGACGGGATTCTCCTCGAGAAACCGCAGGATCTGCCCAGTGCCGTCGTCGAAAGACGGGTCGGAAAAACTGCTGCAGACGGGCCACAAAACGGTGTGCTGGAATCAGCGTGCCCACGCTCATGCCCTCACCTCCGGGAACGGATTCTCTTCGAAAGCCGCAGCGGATGCAAATCTGGTTTGCCCCCGAACGGAGCGAAGAATTTGGCAAAGCAGTTACCCGGCATGTCGGCCCTCGTCTCAATTTGATACACTTGACTCGCCGGTCTAGATTCGCCAAAGACTTGCCCCGAACCAGGTTAAGCTCAGGCCGGCGGGTCGCATGCAATTTTTTTCACTTTTCTCTTGCATCATGATTTGTGCAGTGCTAGGGTGTGGCTCGCTTTTGCGCCGTTTCACCGAAAGACAACAGAAGCTACTTCGTCATGCTGATCGACAAAATCTGTCGCGGCGTACTCGCCGTGGAGACGGACTGTGGCGTCCGCTACGTTCAACCGGCTCTGGCCGAGCGCATTCGGTTGCTCTGGACCTTCCGCAACTTCACGCTGTTGCCGGAAGAGGTCCTGAATCGCCATGAACGGGCGCTGATCGATTCGCTGTGCCAAAAAGGAAAGTTCCTGGTCAACCGGAACGGCCACGGCGAGTTGTCGCTGCACTGCATCGGAACGGTGGAGCGCACCGTTTCGCGGCACGCGAGGCCATTGCCTCCGCGGCCGGCTCGCATGCGGCAGACGCCTGGCGCGCTTCCACGGGCCAGTTAATTCGACCGCGCCGCAGCCCGGCTGGACGTCCGACAGGAGTCCCTCGCCCGGCTCACGCCCGCACCCATTGTGCGGGCGCGTTTCTCTCACTACAATGCGCCGGTTGCAATTGCTACCAGGAGTCTTGCTATGAAGCGGCTGGCGCGCTGTTTCCCCCTGCTGCTGGTCGGCGCCTTGGTGTTGAGCGGGTGTGAACGCGGCAGCCAGCAGGAAACCAGCAATACCTTCAAGATTGGCGTCATCACTTCTCTGACCGGGCAGGCGGCGGCCTTCGGCCAGGCCCATAAGAATGGCTACACCGTCGCGTTGAATGATCTGAACGCCAAGGGCGGCGTCATGGGCAAGAAGATCGAACTGATCTATTACGACGACCAGAGCCGTCCCGACCAGGCGGTGCAGGGCGTCAACAAGCTGGTGGACCAGGACCACGTGCCCATCATCCTGGGAGCGTACTCCAGCGAGAACACGCGCGCCATCGTGCCCGCCGTCGACCAGAAGCAGGTCCCGCTGGTGATGCCGACCGCGACCGCCGACAACGTCATCCAGACTGGCTCGCCCTGGGCCTTCCGCATCTGCGCCGGATCGGGGGCATACGCTACCACCACTATCGACTTCCTGAAGGCCGTGAACGCTCCCAAGACCATGGCCATCGTTTATGAGAACACCAACTTCGGACAGGCCAATGGGCAGGCCATGGAGAAGGCCGCCAAAGCGAACGGCTTCGACGTGGTCGATACCGAGGCTTACCAGGCCAGCTCTCCTGATTACAAGGCGCTGCTGCAGCGGGTGAAGGCGAAGAATCCGGCGGTCATCTATTTCGCCTCCTACCTGCTCGATGCCAGCACCCTGATGCGGCAGGCGGCGCAGGTCAACCTGAACCCGCAGTTCTACACCTCGGCCGGCACCGGTTTCGCCGCTGCCGAGTTTCCCACTAAGGATAAGGGCGCCGGGCCTTACGCGGAATACACCTTCTCGGTCTCGCAATGGCTGCCCACGGCGCATTGGCAGGGCTCGAAGGAATTCGACGAGGCGTTCTTCAAGCTGACAGGCACGCACCCGGCGTACCACGCGATGGAGGCTTACGCAGCTCTGCTCACCGCGGTGGCCGCCATCAACCAGGCGAACTCGGCGCAGCCCGCCGCCATTCGCGACGCGCTGAAGAAGATCAATCTGCCGGACACGCCGTTCGGGCCGATCCACTTCGATTTGCACGGGCAGAACCTCACCCGGTGCTGATCACGCAGGTGCTGGATGGACAATACAAAGTGGTCTATCCGCCCGACGCCGCCGAAGCCAAGCCGGTGATCCCCACGCCGCCGTGGAATAAGCGCCAGGGGCTGTGATGCGAGCACTCAGCGATCAGCACTCAGCAGTCAGCCCGGGCTGGGTGCTGAGTGCTGACTGCTGAGTGCTTCCGGAAGTAGTGTAGGAGAAAGTTTGGACTTCTACGCAGCTCTCCAGGCGGTGATCAACGGCCTGCTGACCGGCGCTCTCTACGCGCTGGTTGGCATGGGCCTGGCGCTGATCTTCGGGGTAATGCGCATCGTGAACTTCGCCCACGGCGCCTTCATGATGCTGGGCATGTACGCCACCTACGTGCTCTTCACCCGCACCCAAATGAGTCCCTATTGCTGTTCATCGTCTGCGGCATCGTGCTGTTGTTTTTGGCTACGGCATCTACTTTGGCTTGCTGCGGCCCATCCACGGGAAGTCGGATTTCATGCAGATCCTGCTCACGCTGGGCATTGGGCTGATCGCGACGGATGCGTGCTGCTGGTCTTCGGCGCCGATTATCACCAGATCAACATTCCGCTGCTGGGGAAAAACTTCCACCTCGGATCGCACATCAGTGTCAACGCGCCCTGGGTGGTATCGTTCGGCATCGCGGTGGTGCTCGCGTTCGCACTTTATTTGTTTGTGACGCGAACGATGTTCGGCCGCGCCGCGCGCGCCATCGCGCAGAACCGCATACGCCGCGCCGCTGATGGGAATCAATGTATTCCGGGTGCAGGCAATTGCCTTCGCGAATCGGCATCGCCGCCGCCGGGATCGCCGGCGGCCCTGCTGCTGCCGGTCTTCTATATATATCCTGAGGTGGGCGACCCGTTCACGCTCAAGGCATTCGTGATGGTAGTGCTGGGAGGGATGGAGTCGATTGTGGGCGCCGCGCTTGCCGGACTGGTGCTGGGCGTCGTGGAAAGTCTCACCAGCCTTTATTGGGGCAATGAGTGGGCGCTGGCGGTGGACTTCGTGATCTTTCTGCTGGTGCTCTCGCTGAAGCCGAGCGGCATCTTCGGGAGTCAGAAAGCATGAAGCGCTCCCACCTGCTGGCTGCGGTCATGGTCTTGGTGCTGTCATTGCTGTTGCCGCTGGTGGTCGAGACGGGTTACGCGCTGCAAATACTGTTCCGCATCTACCTGTTCGCGGCGCTGGGGCTGGCATGGAACCTGATTGGCGGATACGCTGGCCAGCTCTCGCTCGGCCACGCCGCCTATTTCGGTGCCGGAGCTTACGGGCTGGCGCTGTTCTCGGGCAAGCTGGGCATGTCACCATGGCTGGCGGCATTCATGGGCGTGGTGGTGGCGCTCGCGTGCGCGCTGCTGATCGGAGGAGTTTCGTTCCGGCTGCGCGGACCCTACTTCGTGCTGGCGACGATTGCCTTCGCCGAAGTGCTGCGGCTGATCGCCAAGAACCTGCCCAACGTGACCGGCGGCGACGTCGGGGTGCAAGTGCCGGCTCTGTTCCACGGCAACGTGAACCGCGCCTTCTACTGGGCGGCGGTCACGCTGGCAGCGCTGGCTTTTGCCACGACGGTGGCGATTTCCCGCGCCAGGTTCGGTTATTGCCTGATGGCCATCCGCGAAGACGAAGACGCGGCGCTTTCGGTCGGTATTGGCGCCGCTAGGACCAAGCTCGTGGCCCTGCTGGTCAGCGCCGCGCTGACGGCCCTGGCCGGGGCGCTCTACGCCAGCCTCTTCCTTTATATCGTGCCGGATCAGGTGCTCTCGATCGATGTCTCCAACGAGATCGCCATCGTCGCCATGCTGGGCGGCGCGGGCACGATGCTGGGGCCGATCGTCGGCTCGGTGGTGCTCGAGTCGGCATCGGAATTATTCAAGGACATATTCAAAGAAGCGCACCTGCTGATTTATGGCGTGCTTCTGGTGGTGGTAGTGCTGTTTTTGCCGGAAGGGATCGTCGGCACGCTGGCGGCATTCCTGCGCCGGCGCGCGATGTTCGGCGGAGGCAAGGTGGGCGTTAAGGGCGTGGCGGTGGATTAGGGGAAGGATTATGTCTCTTCTGGAGATCGATCACGTCAGCAAGCGCTTTGGCGGCCTGCGCGCCGTCAACAATGTGGCCTTCGCGATCGAGGAGAACGAGATTGCGTTCATCGTGGGTCCGAACGGCGCCGGCAAAACCACCCTGTTCAACCTGATCACCGGAGTCTTCCACCCCGACGAAGGCAGCATCCGCTTTCAGGGACACGACATCACGCATATCAGCCCCAACCACGCCGCACGCCTCGGCATCGGACGCACCTTCCAGCTCGTCAAGCCGCTGCGCAACCTCACGGTGCTGGAAAACGTGATGCTGGGCGCGTTCCTGCACACGTCGAGCCCATCGAAGGCCGCCGAGCAGGCGCGGGAGGTGCTGAAGTACCTGCAGATGGAAAAGGCGATGCACTTCACCGCCAGCGGATTGCCGGTCGCCATGCTGAAGCGTCTGGAGATCGCGCGCGCCTTGGCCACCAAGCCGCGGCTGATCCTGCTCGATGAGGTGGTGGCCGGGCTCTCGACGACCGAGGCGCTGGGACTGGCGGAGCTGCTCAAGCAGCTCCCGGAGTGGGGCGTGGCGGCGGTGGGCGGAGTGGAGCACGTGATGCAGGTGGTGATGAGCATCGCTCATCGCGTGGTAGTGCTCGATCACGGCACGCAGATCGCCGAGGGCAAGCCGCAGGAAGTGGTGCGCATGCCGGCGGTTATCGAAGCCTATCTCGGCGCCAAATACAGGGAGCTGGGATTATGAGCGAGCCGCTGCTGGTGATGGACGACGTGCAGGCCGCTTATGGCGACTTCCAAGCGCTGTTCAACATCACCCTGCACGTGAACGAAGGCGAAATCGTCACGCTGGTCGGGGCCAACGGCGCGGGCAAAACCACGACCCTGCGCGTCATCTCCGGTCTGCTGCATACGCAAAAGGGCACGATGCGCTTCCATGGCCAGGACATCTCGCGCACCCCGCCGCACCGGATCGTGGAACTCGGCATCAGCCACGTACCCGAAGGACGACAACTCTTTCCCCACATGACTGTCGAGGAGAACCTGGCGCTGGGCAGCTACATCGGCCGCGCCCGTCCCAGGCTCAAGGAATCCATGGAAGAGCAGTTCGCGTTCTTCCCCCGCCTGAAAGAACGGCGCAAACAGCTCGCCGGCACGCTCTCCGGAGGCGAGCAGCAGATGGTGGCCATCGCCCGCGGCTTGATGAACCAGCCCAAGCTGTTGCTGCTCGACGAGCCTTCGCTGGGCCTCGCGCCCAAGATCGTGGAAGAAGTCTTCAAAAAAATTCAGGAGATCGGCAAGCGCGGCCTCACCGTGCTGATCGTCGAGCAGAACGTGGTGGACGGCCTCAGCATCTCGAATCGCGGCTATGTGGTGGAGAATGGCGCGGTCGAACTGGGGATCGGCACCTCCGCGCAGGAGTTGTTGGGCAACGAGCGGCTAAGGTCGGCGTATTTGGGGCTGTGAGCGGGCTGCTCTCCCTCCCAGCACGTCATCTTCGCCGATCAGTGCATTCCTTACGAGCACACTCTTCCGAAAGCCCGTAAGGGCGATATTTGTTTGAGCCCAGCGCGTCAGCGCTGGGATAGGAATCAAGAGACGACCCGAGCCCCGCAGGGGCGGCACAGGAAATTTCGAGGAGAACCGAAGGTGTCGCCCTCCGGGCTCATTCTCCTTGTCCACGCCTTCCCAGCGCTCACGCGCTGGGCTCACACAAATGTCGCCCTGACGGGCTCCCGAGCCGTGCTCAGCCACAGCAACCGCGGTCTGCTGAGGCTTGGGGTGCGCAGTAGCCGGTTCTCCTACGGGATTGGATTAGTTCCCTTTTTAAGGCCGACCAGAGGCCGGTCTTACGGGTTGGCGGTGGGAAGAAAGATGGAGACGGTAGTCCCGCTCTGGCCGTGCCGGGAGCTGGTGCGGACGCGGATGCGGCCGCTGTGCCGCAGCACGATCTCGCGGGTCAGCCACAACCCCAGGCCGGTGCCGGCGTCCCGCTTGGTGGTGAAGAAGGGTTCGAAGATGCGCTTGCGGTGTTGCGGGTCGATGCCCAGGCCGCCGTCGGCGACGGTCACCATGATTCCAGGCATACCGCAGCGCCAATCGCGACCGCGGCTGACGCGCAGCACCAGGTCGCCGCCGTCGGGAACGGCGTCGATGGCGTTGGCCACCAGATTGGAGAAGGCCTGGCGCAGCTCGCCGGGGCGGGCATGGATGGGGCCGTTGAACCGCACCTGCTTCACCAGCCGGATGTTTTTGGCGTTGACCTTGTCCTGGTAGAGCGCCAGGGCATCATCCAGGATGGCGGCGATGCTGGTGGTGGTGCGCTCGGTGGCGCCGCGGAAGAATCCCAGCGTCTGGCGGGTGATGCTGGCCACACGGGCGACCTGCTGCTCGGCCAGCAGCAACATTTCGCGCAGGGCGGGGGTGACCTCGGCATGAGTGCGCGCCAGAAACAGGGTGTTGGTCACGGCCTCCAGCGGGTTGTTGATCTCATGTGCGATGGTGGCGGCCAGGCGCCCCACCGCCGCCAGCTTCTCGGCGCGCAACATGACTTCCTGGGCATGCTTGGCCTCGGTGATGTCAATGACCGTGCCCAGCATCGCTTCCGGCTGCCCGCGCTCGGCAGGCAGCACGGTGACGTTCTCCAGGATGATGACGGCTGTGCCGTCCTTCTTGCGCAACGTGAGTTCCAGGTTGCGCACCGACCCCTGCGCCCGCAGCTTCTCCACATAGCTCTGGCGATCGGCGGGATCGAAATAGTAGTCCACCCCCGGCCGGCGCACGATCTCGTCCGGCGAGTCGTAGCCGAAGATGCGTGCGAACGACAGGTTGCACTCCAGCATCTCCCCGTCGAGGGTGGAGCAGAAGACGCCCGCCAGGTTCTGGTCGAACAGCATGCGCCAGAGTTCGCCGGTCTCCCGCATCCACAGATAGGCGCGTGCCGTGGCAGCGGCAGTAGCGCTGCCGGGCGGATTGGCTGGGCCGGAATCCCTCATCGATAATTGCCAATAAAATGAAATTATAGTCCAACGCTTCAGTGTCCGTCGCCCGGGGTGTCGCCGCGGTGCGGACGGGGCGCAAGCTGTTCGGCGGTTACGTAGAGCGGCTCGATGTCCACGGGAATGTCGGCCAGCGTGTCCAGCACCCGGCGCATCTCCGGACGGACCACGCCCATGCGGTCGAGCAGGCGTTTGGCGCCGGCATAGTCGCCGGTGGCTTCCAGCGTCAGCAGGTCGTGATCGAGGTCGCGCACCGCCTGTTTCATCTTCCCGAAATCAATGGTGAACCTGCCGTCGGGCCGGGCGGACACCGCTCCCTTATCCATTAAATAGTTGATCTGCATCGCCTGCCCGCGGGCGTGCGCCTCGGTGGCGCCGAAACGCAGGCTGCGAAAGGAGGAGGCGACATACGTGGTATAGAGGTTCTTCTCGGTCAGCCCGGCCAGGGGCTTGCCCGGAGCCGCTTCTCCGTGATCGATCAGAAACTGCAGCGCGAACAGCCCGGTCACATCGGCCTTGGCCTCTTCCAGCGGACCGTAGAATTCCTTCAACTCCAGCCGCGGTGTGGACGCGGGCTTGCGCACCGTGGCCGCGATCTGGTGCGGCCCCAGCCCGTGCATGAGCTCGTGCGCCACCGTGTGGGTGAAGAACGCCTGGAAGTTCACCTCGCCTTGCGCCTCGGCGGGCAGCACACGGCGCGAGATGGGGACAAGCACGCTGTTGAACTTGGCTTCCTGGATGTTCCGCAGCATCACCCGCTTGCTGCCTTTCTCGTTCACCACCACTTCGTCGTTGGGCAGGTTATAGGCGGCGGCCTGCACTCCGCGTTCGCCGGCGGCCGA
This sequence comes from uncultured Acidobacteriota bacterium, assembly GCA_963808725.1. Classification (GTDB taxonomy): domain Bacteria; phylum Acidobacteriota; class Terriglobia; order Terriglobales; family Acidobacteriaceae; genus JAHFUA01. The sequence goes on from CAWEGO010000002.1 coordinate 1,344,577, forward strand.
GACCACGTTCACCACTCGCATCGGTGACTGACTGCCCAGCTTGGGATTGCGGTACTGCTTGTCTTCCGGCAGGTTGTTCTCGATCTCCTGCAGGTGACGGCTGAAGAAGCCGAGCTTGGCAGTCTCGGCATCGTCGCGGAGATAGATGTAGGCTTCGAACGACGCCTTGTAGCCGAACAGCTCATCCATGTAGGTCTCGTAGGGCCCGATGGTGATGTCGAGGGGCGAGTCCACGTCCATCCAGTCCGCATCGCTCGGGCGGTACTCGTTGCTGATGAAGGCCTCGGCCCGCGAGTTCAGGAACTTCTTCAGGCTGTCGTTGGTGGTCAGGCCGGCGGCTTCGCGCAGCAAGGCGGCGGCACGGTTCAGGCCCTTGCGGTACTCGACGCTATAGGGAAAGATCACGAGCTTGCGGTCGGAGTGCTGGCGGCGGATGACGGTGAAGTATCCCTTGGCCTGCTCCTGCTCAGGGCCGTTCAGGGTTTTGAGCCAGGCTTCGAATTCCTGCTTGGACATATCCTCGGGATAGAAGTTGGCGCCCAGCGGCTTGCGTGTCGGAACGCCGGGGACGAATGCCTTTTCGCTGTCCAGCGCCGACCACGGCGACTTGTTGATCCGGAAGTAGTGCCGGCGGGCGCGGCCGAAGGGGGTACGATCCTCGCGCAACTTGGCGCGCTCGGCGTCGTTGCCACTCCACATCTGGTCCAGGAAGATCTCGTTCATGACTCGTCCGGCTTCGATCAGCTTCACCAGCGCCTTCTGGTCGCCGGAGGAAAGCGAGGCGGTATCGACGCGCAGCTCGGTGGGCGCAAACCGCGCGGCCATCTTTTCCAGTTCCGCCAGATCGGGAATATGTTCGGCGGAGAGAGCCGGCTTCGGCTGGACTGCCAGGAGCGCGGGCAAGAGCACGATGAGGCACAAGAGTCGTTTCATGGTCCCCCTGTTCCGGAGCCTCGGATTTTCCGGAAAAGCCGATGATAGCAGCTTGCGATGGAGGGAGCCGTTGACGTACCGCGGCATTGACCTCTTTAGGTCGCCTGGGCAGGCTCACCTTCTACTGGGGAAGGAGCCAGTGATCGCTGCGGACTCGAGATTTGACCACGACCGTAGGAGCGGCCATTGATCTGCGCCGGCCGGCTCGCTCTCCGCCAACTTTAGCTCCGTTTTTCGAATCATTTGCGACCACAGGGAGTCCGGATACTGAATTGAAGACCGCTCCCGCGTCCGCCTTAAAAATGAACCACGCGCCCGCTTCCACTTCCATCCGCAGTTGGTCGCTACCCCATCCGGCGTAGCCCAGATAAACATGAAAAACGCCAGGCTCGGGCCGCGCCGAGATGGTCTGTTCGAAGAGGGGCTTCGTGGAAATCAGATAAACCCCACCGAAAACGTGTTCAGCCCCTTCGAGCTTGGTGGGCGACCGGAACAACGCAAAGACCGCGGGAGTTTCAACCGGCCCCCCGAGATAGACGGGGTCGGACCGGTCTTTCGCCGCCTTGAGTCCCTCCAACACGCGCGAAATGGGGACATGGGAGCGCCGGTTGAGAATCAGTCCGACCACGCCTTCGGCATCGTAGTGAACCAGCAAGACCACGGTTTTTTCGAAATTCGGATCCCCAAGCTCCCGGCTCGCCACCAGCAACTTTCCCGCGCCCAGATCCTCGGCTTTCTTGGATTGGATCGGAAGAAAAACGGCCGGCGAGATTGGGCTCTGCGTACGGAAGGCGTTGTGCGAAGCCGGCGGTGCGGTCCCCGCCAGCAGCAGGGCAAGCGCCACGCCGCTCAACACAAGCTTGCCAACGGCTCTTGGATGGGCTGCCGTCAGCATCTTTATTCTCTCTCTTTCTCCCCGCCGTGGATTTGTGGCGAGTCGGCTGGCTTTGGACCTAATCGTGGCAATACGGCGGTTGAAAGTGTACATCCATCGGCTGCAGCCGGGCGCGCTTTTCGCAGTCGACTCCGGTGAGGGACGCATTCAGTCAGCGCCCGCTGAAGTGCTCCCACCCGCGCTGTGGCAGCGCCTTCCGTTGTCCGTGGCTGTCCACCAGCCACAGGTCGTGGCCGCGGATGATCTCCCCGATACGGGTGACGCGCACGCGGGCGATCTTGCTCGGAACCGTGCTCGATCCTGGCGCTGTGAAAAGCAATTCGTAATCCTCTCCACCGTGCAGGGCATAGTGCAGGCTGCTGGTGGGCAATCCGCTCGGGCGCGGGATAGCCGGCTCATAGACCAACGCACCCACACCGCTTTCCTGGCAAATATGTCCGAGATCGGTGGAGAGGCCGTCGCTAACGTCGATGGCCGCGGTCGCCAAGCCCTGTTCCCGCAGCCACCGACCGACGGCGACCCGTGGCTGAGGATAGAAGTGAGGATCATGGGCGGCGTAGCGGGGTTTGCCTTTCGGGCCCAAAGCCGCCAAGCCTCCTTCGCGCAGGCGTTGCAGGGTCCATGCCGACCGCCCCAGCTCGCCGGTCACGTAGATGGAATCGCCAGGGCGCGCGCCCGACCGCAACAGCGCCTTGCCCGTGGGCACTCGTCCCACTACCACGATGTCCGCCAGCACTCCGGCAGGCGACTCGGCCGTGTCTCCGCCGGCAAGCGGAACGTCGTATTGCCTACCGAGCCGCAGCAGGCCACTCATGAACCCGTCCACCCAGCTCTGCGGAAGGTTGGCGGGAAGAGCCAGAGACAGAAAGGCTGCCGCGGGTTCGCCTCCCATGGCCGCGATATCGCTCAACCCGCGCGTCAAGCAGCGATGCCCGACCGAATCCGGCGGGTGCCACTCGCGGCGGAAGTGCATCCCTTCCAGGCTGAAGTCGGTGGTCACCAGGACCTCGAAGCCGGAGGGACACGCGAGAACCGCGGCGTCGTCCCCTATTCCGGCGCGCACCATCCCTCGGCCGCGCGGAGCTCTGGCTTGGCGGCGAATGCGATGGATCAGCGCCTTTTCGGTCAGCGGCAAGGCCGTTACACACTATAGCTTGGACCGGGTTTCCGTCACACAATTCCAGCGAGCCGGGGGCTGGGAGCCGGATGGGTTACCAAACTTGGAAGAATTCCCATAAGTCCATAACCAAGAAGTAACTACCCAAACCAACAGTCTTAACCCTTTCAGCATCCGAATTGCTGTTGACGGGAGCGGCTGGGGCCGATAAGCTTCCGTCGTCGTTAGCCCCTGATCTTGCCGGTAACGGGAGGGGCTGCGACAGGTAGGTAACTTTAGGCAGTCCCCAGCGGATCGAGAGATTACTTTTGCGCAAACGCTACTACGTGCTTTTAGTCGCCCGCGATGGCGAAGGACAACTCCGAAAAATCCCCATTCCCCTGCATTACATTTATGTTTTCCTGGCCGGGGCCCTGATCGGGATGTTTACCATCACCGGCATGGCGGGGTCCTACACCCGTATGCTGATGAAGGTGGCGCGTTTCAATGAGTTACGCACCGAAAAAGAGGCCTTGAAGACGCGCTACTCCAAACTGGAACAGGTGGCGCAGGAAAAAGAGATCCAGGTGGCTTCGCTGGGCTCGCTGGCGGGTGAAGTTTCCGCTCTCTACGGCCTGAAGACCAACCGTATTCTTAAGTCGGACTCATCGGATTTGAGCGCCGACCAGTTCTCGTCCTCGCTGGATCAGCTTTATGCCCTCAGGAGTTCGGCCTTGAGCGGCGCTGCCACCGTCGGCATCGAACTGGGCGGCGGGCAATCGGTAACTACCGCGGACTGGCTGCGCATGGCGTCCGCGCCCACCATGTGGCCGGTCGAAGGCCCAGTAACCGGGTCGTTTGGCGAGCGCATCGACCCCTTCAACGGTGAAGGTGCGTTCCATACGGGTGTGGACATCTCGACGGCTTACGGCCAATCGGTGATCGCGCCCGCCGACGGGGTAGTCGTATTCGCCGCCGAGAACGGCGGCTACGGGCGGCTTCTGATCCTGGAGCACGGCCATGGCATCACCACCCGCTACGGGCACCTCTCCGGCTTCGCCGCCGCGGTGGGACAAACCGTCCGTCGTGGCGACGTGATTGGTTATGTCGGGCGCAGCGGCCGTTCCACCGGCCCCCATCTGCACTACGAGGTGCGCATCCAGGATGTGCCGGTGAATCCGCACAAGTACCTGCGGATCAGTGTGGCCCAGAACTTCGGGGTGGCGTCGGGGCAATAATCAGATCAGGTTGTACGGTACCGGGCGGCCGAAATGGGGCCGCCCTTCTTCATTGCCTTTCAAACGCAGGGGCAGGAAAAATGCAAATTGAGTTGAAGTGTCATCCTTCGCGAGCCAAAGGCGAGCGGAGAACCTGACGAGAAGGCCTTCACCGCCAGACCAGGCCGTGCGGACGACATCATCAGATTCTCCCGCCTCCCTTTAGTCGGCGGAAGAATGACACTCCACCGACAGAACGTCGGAGTCACGCGTCAAGCACCTCAGACCTAGGGACGCGCCTGCTGCGAAGCCGGTCTACGGCTTCTGCCCCTTGCGCTTTTTCCCTGACGGCGGCAGGGGCGTCGCGGGAGCCTGAACCGGCGGGCTGGGCGGCGGCGTCAGCGCCTTGCGGATGAATCCCTGCGGCAGGGTTGCCGTGAGCGCCACGCGCGTGCCGTGCTCCTCCACCTTCAAGCTGTTGAAGAACGCCTTCACGTCCACGTCGGTGCCGCCCTGCGTGGTTGAGGATTCCGCGCCTTTTACCAGCGCCAGGAAGGTGCTGACAGTTCCGGCGAGTTGCCGGGCATCGTTCTCGCTCTGCATCAGGGCTTCGATCCGCAGATGCAGGGCTCCCAGGTAGCGGGCGGAGCCTACGATGGTAGAACCTGCCAGCCAGTGAACCGGCATCTCCATCCCGCCGGGCAGCACGAGCGCGGGCGCTTGGCCCGGCTGCCCGGGAACGCGGGCCAGCGCCCAGGCCACGCTGGCCAGCGGCACCTGATGGTAATGTTCGCGTACTAATAAAGGTCCCGAAGCGGGCCAAGCCGCCGCGCGGTATTTGTCGATCATCTGGTGGATGGCGGCGGGGTCCGGCAGATTGGAAACGGCTACCGTGTCCAGCCCTAGGATGGCAACCCGCACGGTTCGGCCTTCGTGGGGGATGGCGTAGATCACGGCGTCGCGATAGTCTTCGGTGTTGCTGGAAAGTTTGCGGAAGTAAGCGGTCGCGCGCTGCGCATCGAACTTGCCAATGAAGATCTCGGAGTAGCGGGCCGCCTCGAGGAAACCCTGGCCGCCAGCCGGCCCCGATGGGGCATGAACCGCAAATGCGGCTTGGTCCAGGTCGCGCTCGAACTGGAAGCCGGTTTCCCTGACGAACTGCTCGTAATCGGAATCGTAGGAGACGGGCGGAGCTTCGCTGAAGACGTGCTCCAGCCGCATCAGCCGCAGGTTGACGAAGAGGACGGCGTCGGACTCGGGCAGCAGCCGAGCCGCTTCCGGCCCCCTGCGGCTTCGCAGATACACGACAGCCGCAAGGGCGGCCGCGACCAGTAACACCGCCAGTGCGATCCCCTGCTTACGTCGGCGCATGAGCACGGAGGCGGAATGATAGCATCCTGCCCGCCAAGGATGGGCGCGCTGTTAACGCCCGAGTGACGCGCTCGGGGGTAGTGTCCTAACATGGAGTTGCTGCCTACGGGCGTCCGCCTTCCAGCTTTGCAAGTTCAGTGACAATTTCGTCTCGCCGCTTCCTCAGTGCCTCATAGCGGAAGAGCTGTTCCTGAGTGAGGGGCACAGGATTGTCGGCTGGTTGCGGCATGGTGAAAGGCCGAAGCTGATCCTCCACCACAGCGAGTTCGCGGTAAAGTGTTTGCACTTGGGGAGTTCTGTCCATCATCGGCCACGATGCTACGCCGCAGCCAGCAGTTCAGCAAGCGTCCATGTGTGATCGGTCAGTCCTGCCTCCATCGCTGGCGTGACGCGCAGAGTTTTATGTATCCGGCAGAAATTGTAATACGCGAAGTGTAGCGCAATCGCGTATTTGAGGTTGACCCACTTCTTTGAGAAAGCGTTGGTCAGACGGGTCAGCCTCCGAACGCACATCCTCATTGTGAGGTTCTGCCGCTCGACATGCGAGGTACAGATGCGCTGGTAATCTGGCATCCCGATTCTGGGAATGACGACGGCATCGACGACTTCCCCCGGCGAATAGCGCTGCTCTCCGTCTCCTGGCGAGGAATAAACCTTGACCAGTTGGGCGAAGTCCACGTCAATTCCAAAACTGCGCTCAATCGCCGTGACGTAGGGCTGGAAGCCGTCTGTCGTGATCTGAAAGCGTCCGGTGGTGGCTTCACGCAGTTTTTCCGTAAACAGGCGCGTGTCGTGTGCGCTGCGGCGTCCAAGATGCCAAGCGAGGATCAGCTTTGTGTTGCGCTCGATTGCCACGAAACAGTAGGCATCTCCAAGCAGATCGGTTTCGACGGTTTTGTTTTTCTCCTTCATCCCGACCCAGCCCCACAGCTCGTCACATTGCACATCCTTCACGCCGAGTCCACGAATGCGCTCCGAAAGCAACTTCTCGGCGCGAAGTCCCGCCACTTCCAAGAGTCCGAGAATCGTGTCGCGATGCACCCCGGTGATCCGCTCCGTGCTCCTAATGGAATTGCCCTCCACGATCAGTCGCAAGCAGAGCAGGGCTCGATCCAAGCGAAGGCGCATGTCTCCGAGTGGGCGAGGACCTGATTCCGTGAATGTGCGGGAGCACTGGCGACAACGGAAGCGCTGATGACCTGCTCGATTCCTGCCGAAGCGCTTGCATTCAGTCTGACAGTTGTGACAGGTCATTTTGAGCCTTGCTTTCTTCCGAAAGGCGGCTCAAAATAGCAGTGGGTGTAAACCCTGCCTTTGGCCACAATCCAGAGGCAAGCCCCGTTCCGCAGTTTGCAGCTACGGACGGGGCAGGTTTGAAGCGGGTGGAGCTGGAGGGAATCGAACCCTCAGCCGAGAGCGCCCAGAACGCACCGGAGAGCACCAGCCCACAGCCCCGCAGGAATAACCAAAGGCCAGCATTTCCGCGTAACGCTATGGATCTGCTGGCCTTTCTCATTTCTATTAAAATCTATTATATTAGATACGCCGTGTCAAGGGAAATCGCTTGCGAAATCACAAAAAAGTGATATCATTTCCCTCTAGAGGTTGGAGGTTCTTCGATGTGATCGAAGGGGACACCAACCCGATTGAGCGCTGGTACGAGCATGAGCTATCGGAGGCGGGAAGATTTTTGTTCGATGGACTGTTAAAAGGCAATTCCAAGGTGGAACTCCCCATTCAGTGGACAGGGTTTAAGGGCTTCCTGCAGGGCAAGTACAGAAAAGAACGAATCTGGGAATGGCAGTTTTTTGCCGATGGCCGCCAGTGCCGTGTGCTCGGGATTTTCGGCGACGTTCGGAAGGAAACTGTTCTGCTTGTCGGTTGTTACCACAAGGGCAAGGTGTACACGCCAGCAGATGCTCTCGATACAGCATACCGGAGAGCCAAGGCGTTCCGCGAAGGGAGGGCGGGGAAACGTGAGCGAAAGATCAAGCTTGATCTCTAAACTGCACACCAGTCAGACCACCAGAACCGCATATATTTTTGCCAAGCTTGGGGTGCTCGTTCCATCGCAAGTGCGTGCGTTGCGGCTGAAGTCTGGCGATATGCCGTTCCAAAAGGACCTTGCGCATGTCGCCAACATGCAGCAGTCCCGTATTTCAATGCTTGAAACGCCGGGAGGGGCAAATGTGACGCTGGAAACCCTCGCCAAAGTAGCAGCGGCATTCAAGGTCGGCGTCGTGGTCAAATTCGTCCCGTTCAGCGAAATGCTGCGCTGGGAAAACCAGTTCTCTCAAGATTCATTCAACCCCACAAGGCTGGATCAGGATACGGCATTCCTGTTGCCACGCCCGCGTGTGGACGCTAGCTGTATGGCACCTGCACCTGTAGCCCCCGCTACTCCCGCCGGGAATGAGACCACCACAGAACTATGGACTACTCCTCCGGTGAACCAACAACAGCTACAGGCTGAGCGGCATGTTCTGCGTCAAGGAGTCGCGTAAAATGCAAGAAGAGAATAAGGCCGAAGTTCCGCAAGTATCGGTGTCACTTGGGCCACCTGTCCAATCCGCCGATTTCCGTTCCTTCTACGCCAACAACGTGTTCTTCGAGGTAACTGCATTCGACTTGAAGATGACTCTTGGGGAAGTGATGAGCATGTCCAAAACTCCACACGTGGAGCAGCGGGGAGCGATAACGATGGCTTGGCTGGAGGCCAAGATCGCCGCGATCTACTTCCTTGCGAACGTCATGATCCACGAGCTGGCATACGGAGTGATTCCGATCCCATCGGTGATATTGCCACCGTTTGTTCCTCCGGAACAAGCCAAGGCACCAATTGAAACGATTGTGGCCGCGATTACACCCCAAGTCGCCGCAGACGTTGCCGCGCAAGCTCGCGCGGCCCGCGAAGCCAGCAAAAAAGAGGCCAAAGAATAAATCCAGCAACTCCGAAATAGGACACTACCCGCTCGGGATGGGCCCTTGCACGTTAGATGCCGTTGTGTTAACTTCAATGATTGTCCCGGCGGTCGGGCAGTATTTTGCTGGCGTAGCTCAGTTGGTAGAGCATCTGATTTGTAATCAGAGGGTCAGGGGTTCGAATCCCTTCGCCAGCTCCAAGCGAAACGGGTTGTCAGGAGGCAAGGTCGCGTCCTGCAATCATTAGCCACGGTAGCAGCGAGCAACTCATCAAGAGGAACACACACTCCACCTAGTGATTCCGGAAGATGTTGGCGTCTGTGTGCTGGTGTGCGTGAGAGAAAGTGTGCGCACGAAAACTAGGCTGGTCTCTCTTGCTGTTTTCTTCCGTTCGGCAGGCCGCTGGAGCGATTCGCGCGCGGGCACGGCTGGCGAGCGGGAACGATGGACAGGTGGCCGAGTGGTTAATGGCAGCAGACTGTAAATCTGCCGCTCCTTGCGAGCTACGGAGGTTCGAATCCTCCCCTGTCCACCAGGATTTGGCGATGTCGAAAAAGTTGCTGGTGGCACTTGCGGCGTACGCAGGGCTTGCAGTGCTGGCGTGGTTCACGCTGGATGCGAGTGTTTCGTTGGGATCGCGCGACGTGCCGCTGCGGGCTGTCACGCTGACGCTGTTAGGGCTCTTTGCGGTACGAACGCTGCTGCATGCGCAACGGGAACGGGTTGAGCAGGGACGTGATCGCGATCAGCGAATTGGCTGAGTGCTAATTGCTGAGTGCTTTTTAGAGCCGATGTAGCTCAGTTGGTAGAGCACTCCCTTGGTAAGGGAGAGGTCACCAGTTCAATCCTGGTCATCGGCTCCAGAGTTTTCGAGCTAACAGCCAAGAGCTAATGGCTAAGAGCTGCAGTTAGGCGGGAGTAACTCAGTGGTAGAGTCACAGCCTTCCAAGCTGTTGGTCGCGGGTTCGATTCCCGTCTCCCGCTCCAGTTCTCTGGGTTGTAACGGACACGATGCCAACATTTGAGCAGGCGACGATACCGATCGATAACGCTGAAGTCTATGGGCTGCTGCGAGGCGTCTTCGAGAGCCTCTTCAGCGCGGAGAGCGAGAGCTTTCTGAAGGTGGTCCGGAGAAAAGGGCTTCTGATCCGGCATTACGAGGCCGTGCTGGCGAGCGGCGCCATGGAGAAGGGCAGCCGCACCCTGAAGCAGATGGGGACCACGGCACGCGCGCTGTACGAAGCGCTGCCCACGTCCGACCAGGCGCAGGTGCGCGAGTTCTACCTGGTGCGTTTGGAGCAGGTGGACGAGGCGATCCGGCGCAAGTTCCACCAGGTTTATCGGCTCAATTGATTGATTGAAAGAGGCAGGCACTTATGGCCAAGGAAAAATTTGATCGCACCAAGCCGCACGTGAACGTGGGGACGATCGGGCACATCGATCACGGCAAGACCACGCTGACGGCGGCCATCACCAAGGTCCTGGGGAAAAATAACCCCAAGGTGAAGTTCCGCTCCTTCGATTCCATCGACAACGCGCCCGAGGAGAAGGCGCGCGGCATCACCATCGCCACCGCGCACGTGGAGTATGAGACGAAGGCGCGGCATTACGCGCACGTGGACTGCCCGGGCCACGCCGACTACATCAAGAACATGATCACGGGCGCGGCGCAGATGGATGGCGCCATCCTCGTCGTTGCCGCCACCGACGGCCCCATGCCGCAGACGCGCGAGCACGTGCTGCTGGCACGGCAGGTCGGAGTGCCTTGCATCGTCGTTTTCCTGAACAAGTGCGATGCGGTGGATGATCCCGAGTTGCTGGATCTGGTTGAGCTCGAAGTGCGCGAGTTGCTCAAAGGGTATCAATTCCCGGGCGACGATGTGCCGGTGATCCGCGGCTCGGCGCTGGGCGCGCTGAACGGTGAGGCCAAATGGGAGAAGTCGATCGACGAGCTGATGGACGCGGTCGACAAATACGTACCGCTGCCGGCGCGCGAAGTGGACAAGCCCTTCCTGATGCCGATCGAGGACATTTTCTCGATCTCGGGGCGCGGAACGGTAGTGACCGGGCGCATCGAGCGCGGCAAGGCGAAGGTGGGCGAGGAGATGGAAATTGTGGGCTTCCGCGAGACGCGCAAGACGGTGATCACGGGCGTCGAGATGTTCAAGAAGCAGCTCGACGAAGGCATGGCGGGCGACAACGCCGGCCTGCTGCTGCGCGGCATCCCCAAAGAAGACGTGGAGCGCGGCATGGTGATTGCCAAGCCGGGGTCGATTACGCCGCACACCAAGTTCAAGGGCGAGGTGTACGTGTTGAGCAAGGAAGAAGGCGGACGACACACGCCGTTCTTCAAGGGCTACCGGCCGCAATTCTACTTCCGGACCACGGACGTGACCGGGGTGACGGAAATGCCCGAGGGCACGGAGATGGTGATGCCGGGCGACAACATCGGCCTGGTGATCCAGTTGATCACGCCGGTGGCGCTGGAGAAGGGGCTGCGCTTCGCCATCCGCGAAGGCGGCCACACCGTGGGCGCGGGAACCATTACGGAGATTCTGGAGTAAGCCATGCCACGCGAAATCATTACGTTGCAGTGCGGGGAGTGCAAGAACCGGAACTACTCGACGACCAAGAACAAGAAGACCACGCCCGACCGGCTGGAGCTCTCGAAGTTCTGTCGCAAGTGCCGGAAGCACACGCCGCACAAGGAAGTGAAATGAATCGGGTGATCTTGCGATCGGGTCATCGGGTGATTTTTTCGCTGACCCGATCACCCGATCAAGCAATGACCCGATGAGATACAGGGGCGTAAGCTCAACGGTTAAACTGCCGGTCTCCAAAACCGGACTTGGGGGTTCGAATCCCTCCGCCCCTGCCAGCAGATGAAAGTTGGGAACCGACATGGCGAAGTCAGCAATCACGCAGATCATGGACGCCGATAACATCGGTGGCAAGCTGAAGAGCTGGCCGCTGCGCGTGAAGGCCTTCTACAACGACGTGCGTACGGAGATGAAGAAGGTCACCTCGCCGTCGTTCAAGGAGGTCCGCGCCACCACGCTGGTGGTTATCATCACGGTGGCGATTTTCGGTCTCTATTTCTGGGGCATCGACACCGTGATCAGCAAGGGCGTCAACCAGGTGTTCAAGTATTTCCGGCACTGAGCGTGTCTCAGGGCGATTTTATGCAGGAAGAGCCAAAGAATAACGACGATATGAACGAAGCGCAGGCGCAGCCAGCAGAACCGCCAGTTCCGCCAACGCCTCCGGAGGGTCCGGAGACGGCGGTGGGTGAGCCGGGGCAACCGGAACGTCCGGCGAACCCGAACATGAAGTGGTACATCGTGCACACCTACTCCGGGTTCGAGCGGAAGGTGAAGGAGTCGCTGGAGTCGCGCATCCAGGCTTTCGGCCTGGTGGAAAAGATCGGCAAGGTGCTGATCCCCACCGAGCCGGTAACCGAGGTGCGCGGCGGCAAGAAGTACACCAGCGAGCGCATGTTCTATCCCGGCTACGTTCTGGTGGAGATGGACCTGACCGGCTTCCGCAGCGGAGGCGAGGGCGACCACGTCTGGCACGTGGTGAAGTCCACCCCGCGGGTGACCGGCTTCGTGGGCACGGCCAACGATCCCACGCCGCTTTCGGAAGATGAAGTCAACCAGATCGTGCATCGCGTCAACGTCGGCAAGGACAAGCCCAAGCTGCGGGTCAAGTTCGAGAAGAACGAATCGGTGCGCATCACCGAAGGGCCGTTCGCCAGCTTCACCGGCGTGGTGGACGAGGTGAACGAAGACCGCGAGACGCTGAAGGTGATGGTGACGATTTTCGGCAGAGCGACTCCGGTTGAATTGGAGTTCGGGCAGGTAGAGAAGGTCGCGTAAGGATGGGAACCTTTACCACGAAGCTGAAGGTGTGGAACCCGGCAGATCCGTCGCGTACGGCAGAGGTTGAGGTCTGGGTCGATACCGGTGCGGCATATAGTTGGATTAGTCGTGCTCGATTGGAGCCGCTGGCGGTGCAGACCGTGCGAACCCTGCGGTTCCGGACCATTGAGGGACGGACACTTGAGCGCGAGTTCGCCGCCGTGTTTGTCTCCACGGACGGCTACGTGGGAGGCGACAATGTGGTACTCGGGGAACCGGAAGAGCTTGAGGTTATTGGCGCCCACACTCTGGAATCACTCGGTCTCACGGTCGATCCAGTGCAGAAGAAGCTCGTTCCCATCGTGATCGCGTTGGCGCTAGCAGTGACAGGTGAGGACAATGGCTAAGAAAGCTACAGGTAGCGTGAAGCTGCAGATTCCGGCAGGCAAGGCCACACCGGCGCCGCCCATCGGGCCGGCGCTGGGGCAGGCGCAGGTTAACATCATGGAATTCTGCAAGCAGTTCAACGCCAAGACCAGCGCCAAGGAACTGGACGGGCTGATCATTCCGGTGGTGGTAACGGTCTATAGCGACCGCACGTTCACCTTTATCACCAAGACGCCGCCGGCCTCGGTGCTCCTGAAGCGCGCCGCCGGCATCGCCAAGGGCTCGGGCACGCCCAACAAGGACAAGGTCGGCAGAGTCACCGAAAAGCAGGTGCAGGACATTGCGCGGCAGAAGATGCCAGACCTGAACGCGGCTTCGATCGATGCAGCGGTCAAGAGCGTGAAAGGGACGGCGCGGTCGATGGGCATTGACATCGTCGCATAGCGACGGCGTATTTGTGATTGGTGATTTGCGGTTGAACCGCAATCACAAATCGCAAATCAGGAATCACAAATTTGTCGCTGAAACCACGGCGCTCGGGTTCACGAGCCGCGGTGGGAGACGAGGAAAACGAAATGACCACCAAAGCAGGCAAGAACATCACCAAGGCGAGGGCGGCAGTTGAGAAGCGGACGTATCCGCTGAACGAAGCCGTGCCCCTGCTGCAGAAGGTGAAGTACGCGAAGTTTGACGAGACGGTGGAGTTGACGCTGCGGCTGGGCGTCGATCCCAAGCACGCCGACCAGATGGTGCGCGGCACCGTGGTGCTGCCGAACGGGCTGGGCAAATCCAAGCGCGTGCTGGTGATCGCCTCCGGCGAAAAGACCAAAGAAGCCGAGCAGGCCGGCGCCGATTTCGTCGGCGGCGAGGAGATGGTGGAGAAGATCCAGAAGGAGAACTGGATCGACTATGACGCGGTGGTCGCCACCCCCGACATGATGAAAGCAGTCGGACGGCTGGGTAAAGTTCTCGGTCCGCGCGGGTTGATGCCCAATCCCAAGACGGGGACGGTCACCTTCGACGTGGCGCGCGCGGTGCAGGAAGTCAAGGCGGGCAAAGTGGAGTTCCGCACCGACAAGACCGCGCTGGTGCATGTGCCGGTGGGCAAGATCAGTTTCGCCCCGGAAAAGCTGGTGGAGAATGCGACCACGGTGATCTCGAGCGTGGTGAAGGCGAAGCCGGCGGCTGCCAAGGGAAAGTACATCAAGGGCGTGACGCTGTCCTCGACCATGGGGCCGGGAATCTCGCTGGATACGACGGCGATTGAGGCGGCGTCAAAGGCGTAATAGAGAAGCGCGCCAGGCGCGCGATTTAGGCGCCGCAAAGAACGCGGCGCATCGCGCGGCGCGCCCAGGTCCTTCGGCGGCAAAAGCAGCCGCCTCAGGATGACAAATTAGATTATCGAGGATCCGAGATGGCCGTTACCAAGGCAAAGAAAAGCCAGTTGATCGAGAAGCTGAGCTCTGACCTGAAGCAGGCGAACAACGTGATCGTCGGCAGCTTCCAGAAGCTAAAGGTGTCGCAGGATTTCGAGCTGCGCAAGACGGTGCGCGGCGCCGGCGCCAAGTACCGGGTGGTGAAGAACACGCTGGCGGAGCGCGCCGCCAAGGGCACGCCGGCGGAGCAGGTGCTGAAGGACCTCGCCGGGGTGACCTCGATCGCCATCACCGCGGGCGACCCGGTGGCGCTGGCCAAGGCGCTGGCGAAATACGCCAAGGACAATCCGGAGTTCACCTTCAAGGCGGGCGTGGTCGAGGGCCGCGTGATCTCCATCAAGGAGATCCAGGCGCTGGCCACCATGCCGTCGAAGGAAGAGATTTACAGCAAGCTGCTCTTCCTCATCAATGCTCCGGCGCAGCGGCTGGTCACGGCGATGAACGCGGTAGGACGCAATCTGGCAGTGGTCGTAGATCAGGCAGTGAAGGAAAAGAAGTTCAAGGAGTCGGCGGAAGCTGCTTCGGGATCGCCGGAATCGCCGCAACCGCCGGAATCGCCGGAATCGGTCGCAGGCTCCGAGGTTCACTAGCGCCGTAGGCGCGAGATAGGTTAGCCCAGCACGGAAGCGCTGGGTAGGAATGGATTAGAAAGCTGGAGTCCCGTAGGGACGGCACAAAATTTAGCCGAGATGCGCGTGCGGTATCCCGGCAGCAGGTTCGTTGTCAGTTGTCACGGGTTGCGCTCCTGAAGTCTGGCAGGGTGCCGCACTGGAAACGTGGCAAACCGATGACGGTCAGCACAACTGATAACTACGAGTGGAGAACACACAATGGCGGATCTGCAGCAGTTGGAAGAACAAATCGTAGGCTTGTCGCTGCTTGACGCGGCGGAACTGGTCAAGAAACTGGAATCGCGGCTGGGCGTCTCGGCGGCGGCAGCGGCGCCGGTGATGGTCGCCGGCGGCGGCGCGGCGGCCACGGGTGCAGCCCCGGCCGAGGAGAAGACCGAGTTTGCCGTGATCCTCAAGGAGGTCGGCGCCAACAAGATCAACGTGATCAAGGCCGTCCGCGAGGTCACCAGCCTGGGCCTGAAGGAAGCCAAGGATCTGGTGGATGGAGCGCCCAAAGCCATCAAGGAAGGCGTCTCCAAGGACGAGGCCGAGACCATCAGGAAGAAATTTACGGATGCCGGAGCCACTGTCGAAGTGAAATAACGGCGGTTTCAGGCGAATCCCGGAGGCGTTTGGAAGCATCTAAATTGGACTGCTTCCTCTACCTCCTAAAGCGCGCCGGGCGAATGCCACGGCGCAGGAAGCTCAGCCGAGCGCCCTGATGGGGGCGCAAGGCCATACATAACTGGCGCGGGTAAACACAAATCAGGAGTCATCAAGCGCCGTCTCTGGCGCTCGCGGGGAGTCACGTCCCTGCGGGCGCGCAGTGTCTTTTTAGGGATCTTTTGCGCGTGGGCCGCCTTCGCGGCCGCGCCGCCGGCAAGATGCCGGCGCTACTGAGGAGCTGTTCATGGCGATGAAGAATCACGCTTCCCGTAACCGACTCGATTTCTCCAAGATTCCGGCGACCATCCAGATTCCCAACCTGATCGAGGTGCAGAAGCGCTCCTACGACCGCTTCCTGCAGATGGACATGCTGCCTAGCGAACGCGACGACGCCGGCCTGCAGTCGGTGTTCCAGTCCGTGTTCCCCATCTCGGACTTCCGCAACCTGTCGCAGTTGGAATTCGTTGACTACGCCATCGGGAACTGGGAGTGCAAGTGCGGCCACCTGAAGGGCCTGCACCACCTGCGGACCACCTGCCGCAATTGCGGCGCCACGGTCATTACCGACCCGTTCCACCCCGGTGAAGTGCTGTGCTCCAAGTGCGGCACCTTCAACGCCAATACCCCTGACTTCTGCAACAAGTGCGGCGACCCGGTGGGGCTGCAACTCAAGTACGACGTGACCGAGTGCGAAGAGCGCGGCATGACCTACTCCGCGCCGCTCAAGGTCACCATCCGCCTCACCATTTTCGAGAAGGACCCGGAGACCGGCAACAAGTCCATCCGCGACATCAAGGAGCAGGAAGTCTTCTTCGGCGACATTCCGCTGATGACGCAGAACGGCACCTTCATCATCAACGGCACCGAACGCGTGATCGTTAGCCAGTTGCACCGCTCGCCGGGCGTGTTTTTCGAGACCGCCAACCAGCGCACCTACTTCCTGGGCAAGATCATTCCCTATCGCGGGTCCTGGGTGGAGTTCGAGTACGACCAGAAGAACGTCCTCTACGTGCGCATTGACCGCAAGCGCAAGTTCCTGGGAACGATCTTCCTGCGCGCCCTCGGCCTGCGCTCCGACGAGGACATCCTGCGGACGTTCTACACCGTGGACAAGATCGCGGTAAAGGACAAGAAGCTCTACTGGACGCTGGAGCCCGGGATCGACCGCCCCACCAGCCTGGCCGGGATGAAGCTCTCGCACCGCGTGGTGGGCCGCGGCGGCGAGGAAATCGCGCACTCGGGGCGGAAGATTACGCCGGCAATCCTGAAGGAAATCCAGAAAGCCAAGGTCACCGAGATCGAGATCGACACCACCGACCTGGAAGGCGCTTTCACCGCTGCCGATGTGGTGGACACCAACACCGGCGAGGTGTTGCTCGAGGCCAACGCCGAGGTCACGGCCGACAAAGTGGCTAAGCTGATTGACGCCGGCATCACCGAGTTGCACCTGTTCTTCCCCGAGCGTGACGACGTGGGGGTGGTCATTAGCGCGACGCTGCGCCGCGACTCGGTCAAAACGCCGCAGGAAGCGCTGATCGAGATCTACCGCAAGCTGCGTCCCGGCGACCCGCCGACGCTGGACACCGCTACCTCGCTGTTCCATGGCATGTTCTTCGACGCCCGCAAGTACGACTTCTCCAAAGTGGGGCGGCTGAAGTTCAACATCAAGCTGTACGAGCGAGCGGACGCCACCAGCCTCGACAATCGCACGCTGGAGCCCGAAGACTTCTACGCCACCATCCGCTATCTGCTGAAGCTGCGCAAAAGCATCGGGAGCGTGGACGACATCGACCACCTGGGCAACCGGCGGGTGCGTGCCGTCGGCGAGTTGCTGGAGAACCAGTTCCGCATCGGCCTGGTCCGCATGGAGCGCGCCATCAAGGAAAAGATGAGCGTGTACCAGGAAATGAGCACGGCCATGCCGCACGACCTGGTGAATGCCAAGCCGGTGATGGCGGCCATTCGCGAGTTCTTCGGATCGTCGCAGCTTTCCCAGTTCATGGACCAGACCAACCCGCTCTCGGAAATCACCCACAAGCGGCGCCTCTCGGCCCTGGGGCCGGGCGGATTGAGCCGCGAGCGCGCCGGGTTCGAGGTCCGCGACGTTCACCCGACGCACTACGGGCGCATCTGTCCCATCGAGACGCCGGAAGGCCCGAACATCGGCCTGATCTCCAGCCTCTCCTGCTACGCGCGCATCAACGACTACGGCTTCATCGAGTCGCCTTACCGCCGCGTCAAGGCCGGACGGGTGCAGGAGTACGTTCAGGTGGTGAACGCGGGAGATAGCGATCACCGCGTGGGCGACCACCTCGAGGAGCATGAAGCCGAGAAGCTCAATGCCGAGCTGAAAGAGCGCAAGCGCCGGCAGATCGACTTCGAGCCTTACTCGTTTTACCTCTCGGCCTGGGAGGAGGACCGGCACGTCATCGCGCAGGCCAACGTCGAGCTCGATGACAAAGGCCGGATCACCGCCGAGCTGGTGAACGCCCGCAAGGCCGGCAACTTCGTGCTGGTGAGCCGCGACGAGGTGGACTACATCGACGTGAGCCCCAAGCAACTCGTGTCGGTGGCAGCATCGCTGGTGCCGTTCCTCGAGCACGACGATGCCAACCGCGCCCTGATGGGCGCCAACATGCAACGCCAGTCCGTTCCGCTGCTGCGGGCGGAAGCGCCGCTGGTAGGAACTGGGATGGAAGGCGTGACTGCGCGCGATTCGGGGGCGGTGGTGCTGGCGCGCCGCTCCGGCATCATCGACTCGGTGGATTCCGAGCGCGTGATCGTTCGCGTGGAGGGCGAACACCATCCCGGCCAGCTCTCGCGCGAGGTCGGTTCGGACATCTATCAGCTCATCAAGTTCAAGCGCTCCAACCAGAACACCTGCATCAACCAGAAGCCCATCGTGAAGAAGGGCGACCGGGTGGCCAAGGGACAAGTGATCGCCGATGGTCCCTGCACCGATTTCGGCGAGCTGGCGCTAGGCCGCAATGTGCTGGTCGCCTTCATGCCCTGGCGCGGCTACAACTTCGAAGACGCCATCCTGGTCTCCGAACGACTGGTGAAGGAGGATTACTACACCTCTATCCACATCGAGGAGTTCGAGATCGAAGCGCGCGACACCAAGCTCGGCCCGGAGGAAATCACGCGTGATATCCCCAACGTGAGCGAATCGGCGCTGCGCGACCTGGACGAGAGCGGCGTCATCCGCATCGGGGCCACGGTCAAGGCAGGCGACATCCTGGTGGGCAAGGTAACGCCCAAGGGCGAAACCCAGCTCACGCCGGAAGAGAAGCTGCTGCGCGCCATCTTCGGCGAAAAAGCCGGCGACGTGCGCGACGCCTCCCTCACCTGCCCGCCGGGCATCGAGGGCACCATCGTGGACGTGAAGATCTTCTCCCGCAAAGGCCAGGAGAAGGATGAACGCGCCAAGTCGATCGAAGGCATGCAGATCGAGAAGCTGGAGAAGAACCTTGCGGACGAGATCCGCATTCTGACCGACGAACGGCTGAAGCGCCTGGAGGCCATCCTGGGTGCCAAGGAAGTGCAGGCCGACCTGCACGACGAGCGCACCAACAAGCGGCTGCTCACCAAGGGCACCATCCTCGACCGCGAAACCATCGAGCGCATTTCGACCCGCAACCTCAAGCGCATCAAGTACGCCGATAAAGACCCGCGGGTGAACGAGCAGATCGACGAGATCGAAGAGATGACCTCGCGGCAGATCGACGTGCTGCGCAAGATCGTCAACGAAAAGATCGGCAAGCTGCAGAAAGGCGATGAGCTGCCGCCGGGCGTCATCAAGCTGGTGAAGGTATACATCGCCATGAAGCGCAAGCTGAGCGTGGGCGACAAGATGGCCGGCCGCCACGGCAACAAGGGCGTGATCGCCCGCATCCTGCCGGATGAGGACATGCCTTACCTCGCCGACGGGACGGCCGTGGAGATCGTGCTCAACCCCCTGGGCGTGCCCAGCCGCATGAACGTGGGCCAGATCCTGGAGACACACCTGGGCTGGGCCGGCCACGAGCTCAGCAAGCGCATCGGCGAACTGATGAAGAACAACTCCAAGCCGGAGATGGTGCGGCGCGAGCTGAAGGCCATCTTCAAGGACACGCCGTTCGTGGACCAGGTCACTGGGCTCGACGACGAGACCCTGGAAGCCGTCGCGCAGGGCATGGATCGCGGCGTGTACTTCGCCTCGCCGGTGTTCGACGGCGCTCACGAAGCCGAGATCAAGAGCCTGCTGCACGAGTCGGGCCTGCCGACATCGGGCAAGACCGATCTCTACGATGGCATGACCGGCGACAAGTTCGAACAGCCGGTCACCGTCGGCTACATCTACATGCTGAAGCTTTCGCACCTGGTGGACGACAAGATTCACGCGCGTTCCATCGGGCCGTATTCGCTCATCACTCAGCAGCCGCTGGGAGGTAAGGCACAGTTCGGCGGACAGCGCTTCGGCGAGATGGAGGTCTGGGCGCTGGAAGCTTACGGCGCCGCTTACATCCTGCAGGAACTGCTCACCGCCAAGTCCGACGACGTTTATGGACGCACCAAGATTTACGAGGCCATCGTCAAGGGCGAAGCGGCGATTGAGCCGGGAGTGCCGGAGTCGTTCAACGTGCTGATCCGCGAGTTGCAGTCGCTCTGCCTGGACGTGGAGCTGATTAAGGTGGCGGAGCGCAAGACGCTGGTAGCGCCTGCGGCGGCGGATTGAGAAAGTGGTCGGTGACCAGTGGCTGGTGCTCAGTTGAACCGCCGCGGTCACCAGGAATTTTAGTGATTGCCTCCGGCGGGAAGCCCTGAGCTGCCGGGTGGAATTCATAACTGGCCACTGGCAACTGACCACTGGCCACTGTTGCAGAGCAAACGGAGGACACCTTGTACCGAACAAGTCCATTCGATCTGGGAAACGCGGTCGCCGATTTCGACGCTATCCGCATCAGCCTGGCGTCGCCTGAGAAGATCCGCAGTTGGTCACACGGTGAGGTCACCAAGCCGGAGACGATCAACTATCGCACCTTCAAGCCGGAGCGCGACGGCCTGTTCTGCGCCCGCATCTTTGGCCCGGTGACGGACTGGGAATGCCTGTGCGGCAAGTACAAGCGCATGAAGCACCGCGGCGTCATTTGCGATAAGTGCGGCGTGGAGGTCACGCTCTCCAAGGTGCGGCGCGAGCGGCTCGGCCACATCGAGCTGGCGTCGCCCTGCTCCCACGTCTGGTTCTTCAAGGGCCTGCCCAGCCGCATCGGGCACCTGCTGGACATCTCGCTGCGCGACCTCGAGTCCATTCTCTACTTCGAGGCCTACGTGGTGGTCGATCCCGGCGACGCTGAGGTCAAGGAGCAGGAGATCATCAAGGAAGAGGCGCGCTTCCGCGAACTCGACCAGCAGTTCCGCCCCACCGGCTTCAAGGCCATGATGGGCGCCGAGGCGATCAAGGAACTGCTCAAGCGGGTGGAGGTGGATGAGCTCTCCACCGAGCTGCGCGACAAGATGAAGAACGAGACCTCGGTGCAGAAGCGGCTGAAGTACGCCAAGCGCCTGAAGGTGGTCGAAGCTTTCCGCAAGAGCGGCAACAGGCCGCAGTGGATGATTTTGGACGTAATTCCGGTGATCCCGCCCGAGCTGCGTCCGCTGGTTCCGCTCGATGGCGGCCGTTTCGCCACCAGCGACCTGAACGACCTCTACCGCCGGGTGATCAACCGCAACAACCGCCTGAAAAAGCTGATGGACCTGCACGCACCGGAGGTCATCGTCCGCAACGAGAAGCGCATGCTGCAGGAGGCAGTGGACGCGTTGTTTGATAACGGCCGTCGCGGCCGCGTGCTGCGCGGCGCCAACAACCGCCCGCTGAAGTCACTCTCCGATACGCTCAAAGGCAAGCAGGGGCGCTTCCGCCAGAACCTGCTGGGCAAGCGCGTGGACTACTCCGGACGCTCCGTCATCGTGGTCGGCCCTGAGCTCAAGCTCCACCAGTGCGGCCTGCCCAAGAAGATGGCGCTGGAGCTGTTCAAGCCCTTCATCTACCACCGGCTGGAGCAAACCGGACAGTGCACCACCATCAAACAGGCCAAGGAGATGGTGGAACAGCAGGAACACGTGGTGTGGGACATCCTGGAAGAGGTGATTAAAGATCACCCCGTTCTGCTGAATCGCGCGCCCACGCTGCACCGTCTGGGAATTCAGGCCTTCGAGCCGGTGCTGGTGGAAGGCAAGGCCATCAAGATCCATCCCTTGGTGTGCACGGCCTTCAATGCTGACTTCGACGGCGACCAGATGGCAGTGCACATTCCGCTCTCGCCAGAAGCGCAGGTAGAGGCCAGCGTGCTCATGCTGAGCTCGCACAACATCCTGTCGCCGGCCTCGGGCCAGCCCATCACCGTGCCTACGCAGGACATGGTGCTCGGCGTGTACTACCTGACCAAGGCCAAGCCGGGCGCCAAGGGCGAGGGCCGCGCCTTCGCCAACCCCGACGAAGTGCTGCTGGCGCTCGAAGCCAAGGAAGTGGAGACGCTCACCCCCATCCGCTTGCGCTACACCGGGGAAGTGATCGACCTGACCACCGCTTACGACGACCAGGACGTGATGCATACCGAGCTGGTGCAGTTCGAGCGGCAATATATCAACACTACCGTCGGGCGTGTGATCCTGAACGAGTATCTCCCGTCGGACATGCCCTTCATCAACGGCCTGATCAAGAAAAAGGGCGTCGGCCAGTTGGTGAACTACTGCTACCTGCGCTTCGGCCTGGAAACCACGGTGCGCATGCTGGACCGCATCAAGGAAATGGGCTTCCTGTATGCCACCAAGGCGGGCCTGTCGATCGGGATCGACGACATGGTCATCCCCGACAACAAGCGCGTGCTGGTGCGCGAGGCCGAGAAGCAGGTGGTCAACGTGCAGCAGCAGTATCTGGACGGCGCCATCACCAATGGCGAACGCTACAACAAGGTGATCGAGATCTGGTCGGGCATCACCGAGAAGGTGGCCGACGAGATGTTCAGTGTGCTGGACCGGGCGGACAAGTCCGGCGCCATCAACCCCATCTTCGTCATGGCCGACTCCGGCGCTCGCGGATCGAAGCAGCAGATCCGCCAGCTCTCCGGCATGCGCGGTCTGATGGCCAAGCCCTCGGGCGAGATCATCGAGACTCCCATCACCGCCAACTTCCGCGAAGGCCTGACGGTGCTGCAGTACTTCATTTCCACCCACGGCGCCCGCAAGGGACTGGCGGACACGGCGCTCAAGACCGCCGACTCCGGCTACCTGACCCGCCGCCTGGTGGACGTGGCCCAGGACGTCATCGTCAGCGAGCTGGACTGCCACACCTTGGACGGCATCTACGTCGGCTCGATCGTCGAGTCGGGGGAGATCATCGAGCCGCTGCGCGACCGTATCGTGGGGCGCGTCTCGCTGGAGAAGATCAAGGACTACGAAGGCAACGTGATCGTGGACGTGAACCAGGACATCACCGAAGACCTGGCCAGCGCCATCCAGTCGGCCGGCATCGAGAAGGTGAAGATCCGCTCGGTGCTGACCTGCGAGTCCAAGCGCGGCGTGTGCATCATGTGCTATGGCCGCAACCTGGCCTCGGGACGGCTCGTGGAGCTGGGCGAAGCAGTGGGCGTGATTGCGGCGCAGTCCATTGGCGAACCGGGCACGCAGCTCACCATGCGTACCTTCCACATCGGCGGCACCGCGTCGCGGGTGTCGGAGCAGTCGCGCCTCGATGCCAAGTCGAACGGCTCGGTCCGCTTCATCAACCTGCAGACGGTGCGCTCCAAGGAAGGCGACCTGGTGGCCATGAACCGCACCGGCTCCATCGCCCTGGTGGACGATAAAAACCGCGAGAAGGAGCGCTACTCCGTGGTCTACGGCGCCAAGCTCAAGGTCAACGAAGGCCAGCAGGTGAAGCTGGGCGAGGTGCTGGTGGAGTGGGATCCTTACACCTTCGCCATCCTCACCGAGATCGGCGGCGCCGTCGGCTTCAAGGACTTGGCGGAAGGCGTAACCCTGCACGAAGAAGTCGACGAAGTCACCGGCCTGTCGCGGCACGTGGTTACCGACACCCAGGACGAGAAGCGGCAGCCCGCCATCGTGGTGAAGGAGGGGAAGACCAGCAAGCGTTACCTGATGCCGTCGCGCGCCCACCTGATGGTGCAGGACGGCGACACGGTATCGCCCGGCGACGTGCTGGCCAAGATCCCGCGCGAGACTACCAAGACCAAGGACATCACCGGCGGCCTGCCGCGCGTGGTGGAGCTGTTCGAGGCCCGCAAGCCGCGGGAGACGGCGGTCATCAGCGAGATCGACGGCACCGTCAAGTTCGGCGAGATCAGCAAGGGCCAGCGCAAGATCCTGGTCACCGCCGACAACGGCACCGAGAAAGAGTATGCGGTGCCGCGCGGCGTCCACATCAACGTGCAGGAAGGCGAGCGCGTCCGCGCCGGCGAACCGCTCATGGACGGCCCGCTCAACCCGCACGACATCCTGGCTGTGCTCGGTGAGAAAGAGCTGCAGGCCTACCTGGTCAACGAAATCCAGGAGGTCTACCGCCTGCAGGGCGTGAACATCAGCGACAAGCACATCGAGGTGATCGTTCGCCAGATGATGCGCTGGCGCAAGGTGGAGGACGTGGGCGACACCCAGTTCCTGCTCGAACAGCAGATCGATAAGTTCAAGTTCGAGGAGGAGAACCAGCGGGTCATCAAGGATGGCGGCAAGCCGGCGACCGGGCGTCCGCTGTTGCTGGGCATCACCAAGGCGTCGCTTTCGACCGAGTCGTTCATCTCGGCGGCGTCGTTCCAGGAGACCACGCGCGTGCTCACCGAAGCGTCAATTCAGGGCATGGTGGACCACCTGCGCGGCCTGAAGGAGAACGTCATCGTGGGACGGCTGATCCCGGCCGGCACCGGCATGGAGCACTACCGCAACGTGCGCCTGTCGCCCGAACTGGAAGAAGCCGCGCAGAAGGTCCAGGAAGAGGTCTCGGCCGCCTACGAGGAAGCCGAGCGCGCCCTGGAGTTGCTGCGCCACGAGGGTGAGACCGAAGAGTTGGCAGCGGAATAGTTGCCCGTTTCCAGTTGTCAGTTGCCAGTTATCGCGGGTCCGAAGGGACCCGCGTTTTTCTTGGGCCGGTTATGCTATCGAAATTACGCAGGCCCAGGCGGTGCGGCTGGGCCCACGAATTCCACTCACAACTGGCAACCGGCTACTGGCAACTGATACCTTATCCCCAGATATGTTCCGGCTGGCCCGGTACCTGCGGTTCGCCTTTTGGCGTGCTTTCCAGCACGATGCCTTCGCCGTGGCGAAGGGCGCAGCGTACTCCGCCATTCTGACGCTGCTCCCCACCTTGCTGGTGGTGGCTGCCGCGCTGGCCGAGCTGGGCAACCGCGCGATTTTCCGGGAGTTCACCCGGGCCGTCACGCGCGTCCTGCCCGAGGGGACCGGTGGCCCAGTGCGCAGCCTCATCGAGAAGGCGCATCACCCCATCGGCATCCTGGTCCCCACCGCTCTGCTGACGCTGTGGACCGCCTCCGGCATCTTCATCTCCTGGATGGAAGGCTTCCGCAATGCCTACCGCATGCCCAAGGTATGGGGCCTGGTGCAGGAGCGACTGATCTCGTTCCTGCTGGTGTTTCTCACCTTCGTACCTATGCTGTTTGCCACCACGCTAATAGCCTTCGGCAACCAGATCGAGACCTGGCTGGTGTTCCAGGGCGGCCATGACATCGCACCGTACATCCTGCTGCTGTGGACCATGGGGCGATGGCTGATCTCCTCCGCCACCAGCGTGCTGGTTATCCTGCTGATCTACCACTGGGGAGTGCCGCGGATCGCGCCCTGGCACTTGTCGCTGCCGGGCGCGCTGCTGGCTACTGGCCTGTGGTTTCCGGCGACCGTGCTGTTCGGCTGGTACCTCCATCGCTTTTCTACCTACAGCATCATGTACGGCTCACTGGGCACGGCCATGGCGCTGCTGGTGTGGCTGTACATCATTTCCGTCATCATCCTGGTGGGAGCCGAGTTCAACGCGCTCATCTTTCCCAAGCGGCTCACCGGCCAGCCGCTGGATGCGGACTTGCAGCGGGAGCTGCAGATGTACTGAATGAGCACCGCGGAGCGCATCGCCCCACCCTCGCTGCCCGAGCGCGGCCCTGCATCGCGCAGGGCGAAGATCGTGTGCACCATCGGGCCGGCAAGTAGCTCGGAGAGCATGATCCGCGAGCTGCTGCGGCTGGGCATGGATGTCGCGCGGCTGAACTTCTCGCACTCCACCCACGAAGAGCATGCGCGCGTGATCGAGCGGCTGCGTCGCGCGGCGGAAAAAGAAGGCCGCACGCTGGCTATCCTCCAGGACTTGCAAGGCCCGAAGATCCGCACTGGGCGGCTGAAGTCCCGCAAGGTAACACTCAAGCCGGGCGAGCGAGTTACCATCACGCCGCGGGATGTGGCAGGCACGCCGTCGCTGATTTCCACCAGCTATCTTCGCCTGGCGCAGGACGTTACCGCGGGGGCGCGCGTGCTGCTCTCCGACGGCCTCATCGAACTGTGCGTAAAGGCCATCCACGGCGAGGACGTTGAGTGCGAGGTGGTCAACGGCGGCCTGCTCGGGGAACACCAGGGCATCAATCTGCCGGGAACCGAGCTCCAGGTTCCCGCGCTGACCGAGAAGGACAGGAAAGACCTGCGTTTCGGGCTGAAGCACGCGGTGGACCTGGTGGCGGTGTCGTTCGTGCGCCGCGGCGAGGACGTGCTGGCCGCCAAGCGCTTTATCAGCGACGGAGGGTCGCAGACCCCAGTCATCGCCAAACTGGAAAAGCCGCAGGCGATCGACCGCCTGGAGGAGATCCTGGAAGTGGCCGACGGCGTGATGGTGGCGCGCGGCGACCTGGGCGTCGAGGTCGAGCCGGAGAAGGTGCCGGTCATCCAGAAACACGTCATCCAGCGCGCCTTCGAGTGGCGCAAGCCGGTGATCACCGCGACGCAAATGCTGGAGTCCATGATCGAGAACCCGCGGCCCACGCGCGCCGAGGCCAGCGACGTGGCCAACGCGGTCTTCGACGGCACCGACGCGGTCATGCTCTCGGCCGAGACCGCCAGCGGCAAGTATCCGCGCGAAGCCGTCACCATGATGGGACGAATCATCGCCGAGGCGGAAAGCGACCACAGCATGGACGGGCTGCTCTTGCGCCGGCGCAATGTGCGGCGGCTTTCCATCGCCGAGACCATCTGCGAGTCCGTCGCCCACGCCGCCCACGACGTGGAGATGCGCGCCATTGCCGTGTTCACCGAGACCGGCAACACCGCGCGCCTCATCTCCAAGTACCGTCCGGCGGCGCCGATTTTCGCTTTTACCGCTTTCCCGCAGGTGGCCAACCGGCTTAATCTCTTGTGGGGCGTGTGCCCCATCGTGGAGCAGACGGCCCGCACCGGGGACGACATGGTACGCGCCGCGGAACGCGAGTTGCTGCGCCGCCATACGGTCGCAGCCGGTGATGTGATCGGGGTGGTCGCGGGAACGCAGATAGCTTCCGGCTCCACCAATTTCATGCGCCTGCACGTGGTCGGGTCACGCGACGGGGAACCCGGCGCACCGGAGAGCGAGCGCCGGCGCGTCCCGCGGATCAAACCGCCGACGGAGCGGAGAAGGAGATAACGCCGTGTCCGAAACCAGCGAGATCATTGCCCTGGCCGTGGTGGAAGCCCTTGACGACAAGGACGAGGAATGTCTCCAGCTCCTGCACGAGTTCTACGCCATGCTGCAGCGCAAACAGTACAGCCGCGACCTGCTCTATCGCGATGCGGAAGATTCCCGCCGGCTGGTCAACATCCGCTATTGGCGTTCTGCGGAAGCCCGCAAGGAAGCCCACGAGGATCCCGAGGTCCACGGGTTCTGGAAGCGGCTGAGCGAGATCTCCAAGGTCACGCTCGTGTTCGAACGGTTGGAGGACGTAACACCTCAGGACTCGATGGACAAGGGGCAGGGGTGAGCAGCGGGAGGGCGGTGCTTATGGCCGCGATTCCAGGCCGCACCTAGCGCACCTCTGAAAACCAAGGTTTCTCGCTCGGAATGACAGCCGTTGATGCCAAGGTTCTGCAGAGACTGACTGCTGATTGCTGATTGCTGACTGCTAATTCACCCACGGCCCGCGGTGTTCGCCGTTGCCTTTCTCCGGAGGCTTGTCGGGATCGCGGAAGTTGCCGTACTCGTCGAAGTACTGGCTGCGGTCGTGCTTCCGCATGTAGACCTCGAACTTGCGGGCGGCGCGGCGGCGCTTCCAGCGGTAATAGGCGTTGCGCAGCCCGAAGAAGCGCTCTGAAGCTCCGTCCACCACGCCGTAGCGGGGCATGAACTTGACGTAGAAAAATCCGAACAGCGCGCCGCCGAGGTGGGCAATGTTGGCTACGCCGGAAGGCCCCTGCAGCACCATCGCGATCTCGATGAAGATCAGGATCCCCACCATGTACTTCGCCTTGATACGGAAGGGCAGGGGGAACATGAAGATCTCGCGGTCACCGTAAATCATGCCGTACGCCAGCAGGATGCCGAAGACTCCACCCGAGGCGCCGATGGTGATGGTGCGCGGCGAGAGCAGAAAACCAGTGTAGGCGATGGCGACCGTCGCCAGCGCCGCGCCGATGACACAGAAGAAATAGAACTCCAGGAAGCGGCGGCTGCCCCACTGCATCTCGAATTCGGCGCCGAACATCCACAGCATCAGCATGTTGAACAGCAGGTGCCAGAGCCCGCTGTGGAGAAACGAGTAGGTAACGAGCTGCCACACTAGTCCATGGAGAACCAGGGTGGGAACCAGGCCCAGCCAGTGGTCCCGGGTCCACATGAAGTCCGCTATGCTGAGCTGGCCGACCAAGGAAAGCAGATAGATCGCGACGTTGATCCCAATCAGCCACTTGATGACGCGCGTGAACGGGGGAAAAGCCAGCGAGACCGTATTGTAATTGGAGGTACGGCGCATCGTAAGATTGTAACGCTTCTAGCTACCGGACGGACGGAGCGCCAGTCCCTACCGCTCCGGCAGGGGTACCACGGCCACGCTACGATGGCCTTTCGCATCCACGGCGCGGACTGCGAAGATAACGTTGTCCTTGGAGCGTTTGAGTGTAGCCTGGGTAACGTTGCCGACGGGCTCAACATTCTGCGGCGGCCAATCGGAGTCGGTGGTCGGCCGCCACAGGACCTCGTACTTGGTGGCCAGGCCTCCCGGAGACGCGCTCCAGGTGAGGGTGGAATCATTTCCCAGGTCCCTAGTGACGAGGCGCACGTTGGCGGGAGGCGCGGGAGCCGATGCCAGCGAGGCTAGCGTGGCGGTGTTGAGCCTGGCAACGTTGGTGACGTAGGCGAAATCCACAAACTTCAGCAGATCGCCGTACTCAACGCCCTTCTCGATACGCGGTGTCTGGTGCTGGTGGTTGTAGTCCTCGCGATACTCGGTGAAGCGCACTGCGGCGAACCCCTGCTCGTTGAAGGACATGTGGTCGCCGCCGCGCAGATAGCGGTCCGGCCGCGACACCAGCTTGGGCTCGAACCCGGAGAGATATTGCTCGGCAACCTGGCGCACATAGCGCGCCAGTTGGCGCGAGGGCGAATCGTCCTCCATGCCGGTAGCCCGGATTAGTTTGATGTCGTCAGGAGTGGCGGCGGCGGGAATCCCCTCGGAAAAGACGCGCACCCACTGCGGCTGCTGCGTTTTGTCGCCGGGGCTGCGATTGCCGCCGACGATGTCGTTGTTGAGCACGGCTTCGATGTCGAGCTTCGCCGCCTTGGCGGCCTCGGCGTAGTGGGCGCTGCCGTAGAGTCCCTGCTCCTCGCCTGCCACGGCCATGAACACGATCGTCGCGGGGAATTTGTGCTTGCTCAGGACGCGCGCGCATTCCAGGCTGACGGCGGTGCCGCTGGCATCATCGTTGGCACCGGGCGCAGGATCGCTGACGTTGTTGATGTCGCTGTTGCGCGAATCGTAATGGCCACTCACGATATAAATGCGGCCGGCGTTGGCCGGGTCAGTGCCCTCGAGCGTTGCGATGACGTTGACGATCTCCGTGGGGTGGGTGATGCGCCGCATCGGCGGACTGACGGTGAAGCCCTGCATCTCGACTTGGAGGCAGCCGGCGCAGTCTTTCGAGTAGCGCTCGAACTCGGAGCGGATCCATTCGCGCGCGGCACCAATGCCGCGCCCCTTGGCGATCGAGGCCGCATCGGCGGGAGAGAGCGTGCTGCGGTTGTGGAAGCTGACCAGCTTCTCGATGGTAGCTTTGACGCGCGCCTGCGAAACCTCCTTCACCGCAGCCACGATCTGCGGGTCCAGTTCCGGCGTCTTGGGCGTGCGGGTCCGCTGTTGAGCAACCGCGATCAGGACCGCCACCATTCCAAGCGCACCCCCTGCCACCCATTTCCTGAGCTGAGCCATGGTCTCCTTGATAGACGGAAATCTAGTGTCACCCCCGGCAGCCGGGGTGCGCGTCCCTCCCTAAGAGGAAAAATCGCAACCGCGCTATTGACGCTGAGGGGAAAGGAATTCTAAATAGTAACAGACGGGTGGGCCGTCCCGTCGAGCTGGCGGAGGGAAGAATGGTGGAATGTCCGGAATGTGAGAGCGACCTCGATATCGAGGTCGATGAAGTGGACGAGGGCGATATCGTTTCCTGTCCCGAGTGTGGCACCGACTTCGAGGTGATCACCACCAATCCCCTGGAATTGAAGCAGGTGGAGGAAGAAGCGGTGGACGACGAGGTAGACAAGGAAGAGGAGGGTGAAGACGGTGACGACGCGTGAGCGCCGCAGCCGGGGACGGCTGCTCGTCCTGCTGGGCCCGTTGCTGCTGGCCTTCACTCTGGCGGCGGGCGCGGCGCCCAAGAACGAACCGCAACCCCGCACGGTCACCGGACAGGTCACGGACAAGGCGGACAAACCTATCTCGGGAGCGATCGTGTACCTGCAAAACACCCGCACCCAGCAGGTAAAAACTTACATCACCGATGATGGAGGCAATTACCGGTTCAGCTCCCTCTCCCCGAACGTGGACTACCAGATCCGCGCCGAATACCAGGGCCACAAGAGCGACACCAAGACGCTCAGTTCCTTCGACAGCCGCAGCAACGTGGTGATGTACCTGAAGATCAATATGGCGAAGTGAGGGGCCGCGCTGGCATGGCACCACGCCGGGGTTTGTGACCCTGTTTCCTTGATATTGACATGCCCTGGGTTCCGTTACAGAATCCGGACTCTCTCATCCATCAATGGCGGAATCATCGATCATCCAGATTCTTGGGCTCCAGTCAGAAGCACCGGTCAGGGTCAGTAATTATCTGCGTCTGGAGAGTCATCGGTGAGCCCCCGCTGGTTTGGTGCGCTGATCGTGCTGCTGGTATTGGGGGCGTCGAGTTGGGCCTGCGGACAGCAGGCTGGTGAATTCCGTGCCTGCAGACATGCGATTCTAGGAGCCAGGCCCCCCAAGCTGGTGTCTCCACAGGCGGCTGCTGACCATCTGCGCCGCAAGGTGAATTTCCGCATTCCCTGGATCCACCGCTACCTGGGTTCGCTTTTTACGACACCATTCAAGTATGTTGGAATTTCCGGCTGGACGGACTATTGCGTCGAAGCTTGTGCGGTGGGCACCGTGGTCCACGCTGATCGTTCGGTGGATGGGTTCTACACCGTGGATTTGGCGCTGGATTCGTTCGCGGTGCAGGGACAGGGCACGGAGCTCACCAAGCCGCGATTCGTCCGTGCTGAGACCCGCGGGCCGGCGCGAAAACAGGCGGCCCTGGTGCTGCGGCGGGGAGGGAACGCTCGCATCTGTGGCGAACTGAAGTGGGATCACGATGGTTTTCTGGAAATCCATCCCCGCCAGGCAACGCAAGTGGAAGCGCTGGCAGGGCCACGACCAGCGGTAGCGGCTGAGGATTCTGTGCCGGCCGGGGATGGAACTGGGCGGCGGTAGTTTGCTTTCCTGACTGTCTTACACGCAGGCGCAATAAGAAGGCCGCCTCTTTTCGGGCGGCCTTCAGGGTTGAATTCAGAAGAACTCAGTTCTGATCGTTGCCGGCGCGCTTCCACTCCACCAGATCGCCGATGGTTGCGGTCGCGCTCGAAGCCGGGTGCTTGTAAGCCTCGACGTCCTGGCGTGAGCCTTCCTCGCCCACCGCGCGGATCGACAGCCCGACCTTCTTCTCCTCCGGATTCATCTTGATGATCTTGAAGTCGAACTCCTGGCCCGGTTCCAGCCGGATGGGCGTACCGTGCGGATCGGCGGCCTCGGAGTTGTGGCAGAGGCCTTCGACGCCGTCGGCGATCTCAACGAACGCGCCGAAGCTGGCCACGCGCAAGACTTTCCCGTGCAGCACGTCGCCTACGCGGCGCGTCGAGAAAAATGTCTCCCAGATATCCGGCTGCAGTTGCTTGACGCCCAGCGACAGCCGCCGCTGCTCGGTATCGATGCCCAGCACGATCGTCTTTACCTTGTCGCCCTTCTTCAGCACCTCGGAGGGATGCTTCACGCGCTTGGTCCAGCTCAGGTTGCTGACGTGAACCAGGCCATCGATGCCGTCCTCGATCTCGATGAAGGCGCCAAAGTCGGTAAGGTTGCGCACCCGGCCCTCGACGGTCGCGCCGATGGGATACTTCTCATGCAGCGTCTCCCAGGGATTGGTTTCGAGCTGCTTGAGGCCGAGCGAGATGCGCCGCTCCTGCGGATTCACGTTCAGCACCACGGTTTCCACCTGCTGGCCGACGCTGACCAGCTTGGAGGGATGCTTGGTGCGCTTGGACCAGGTCATCTCGCTGACGTGCACCAGCCCCTCGATGCCCTGCTCCAGCTCGACGAAAGCGCCGTAGTCGGTGATGGAGATCACCCGGCCCTTGACGTGCGCGCTCACGGGATAACGGTGCGCCGCGTCCAGCCAGGGATCGGGCGTGAGCTGCTTGAAGCCCAGCGAGACGCGCTGCTTCTCCTTATCGTACTTGAGCACTTTGACGTGGATCTCGTCGCCCACGTTGACCAGGTCTCGAGGATGGGTGAGCCGGCCCCACGACATATCCGTGATGTGTAGCAGGCCGTCAATGCCGCCCAGGTCTACAAAAGCTCCGTAGTCGGTGAGGTTTTTCACCACGCCGGTCATCACCGCGCCTTCTTCCAGCTTCTCCAGAGTTTTGCCGCGCTTTTCGCCCAGCTCCTCTTCGAGCATCTGCTTGCGCGAAACCACGATATTGCCGCGCTTTTTGTTGAGCTTGATGACGCGGACTTCGATGTCCTGTCCTTTGAGAGCGTCCAGGTTGCGGACTGGCTTGAGGTCGACCTGCGATCCGGGCAGAAAGGCGCGGGCGCCGATATCGACCGACAGGCCGCCCTTCACTCGCTCCACTACCTTGCCCTTGATGGGGGTTTTGTCGTTGTAGGCTTTCTCGATGTCGTCCCACACCCGGACGCGCTGGGCCTTCTGGTAGGAGAGCGCGACGTAGCCTTCCTCGGCTTCCCCATGCTGCACCATGACGTCGATCTCGTCGCCCGCATGGACCGTGGGATTGCCCTCGCTGTCGTGCACCTCGGCGACCGGCACCAGACCTTCGGACTTGGAGCCAATGTCGACGACGACGTGGGTGGCAGTAATCTTGAGAACGGTACCCTTATGAATGCGGCTTTCGTTCAGAGCTTCGGTTTCAGCGGTAAAGGTTTCTAGTGCGGTGGCAAAGTCTTCCATGGTTTCTCTATCTCGGCGAACCGGAGCGGGCGCCGGCAGGAGGGCCGGGTGCGCTTCGGCGGGCCGAATGTAAGTGGGATTCTGGAGCGTTTCTACCGTGGGGCCTGGCGCTTGTGCCGGTTCAGCTTGCGCAGAGGGGGGCTCGGCTTCCGGCTGGGCGCTACGTACTGTGGTTTCTTCCTGCAATGCTCGGCTCAAGTGCGCCCCGCACACGTACAGGCGTGCGCGAGGTCTGTCTCTCGGACGGACGACGGGCGGCGGGCCTTCATGCTTGCGATGGCGCCAGCTCACAGCTTCCCGAATGCAGGGGGACTGGATTCGAAAAGGCTGCGAACCGTGGCTTGGAACCCAGCGGCCGGATCTTCCGGGGGATCACCCGCGTCCCAAAGACCCTTCGACTATAGCAACCGCTTCCGAAGAGTGTCAAACGGGCAGGAGAGAATTTTTCATCTTGTAACGATCTCCGTGGTGCCGATACCTTGTTCCCACGATTTCCCAAGGATTTTTGCTACAGTGCCACCATGGATTTCCTGTGGACGCCGTGGCGTTACGCCTACATCGTCTCTACCGACAAGGCCGCGGGCTGCGTCTTCTGCCAGGCCTTCGCGCGCAGCGACGATCGCAATACCGGGGTGGTGTACCGGGGGCAGCACTGCTTTGTCATCGTCAACGCGTTTCCCTACACCTCGGGCCACGTGATGATCGTTTCCAACCAGCACCTCGACGAGCTCCGCAAGCTGCCGTCGGAAACGGCCCAGGAGATGATGGCACTGACCCAGCGCATGGAAGGCATTCTGCACGAGATCTACCGCCCCGACGGCATCAATCTGGGAATGAACATCGGAAAAGCCGCCGGCGCCGGCGTGGCCGGACACGTCCACATGCACGTTTTGCCGCGCTGGGTGGCCGATTCCAATTTCATGACCGTGGTGGGGGAGACGCGCCTGCTCCCCGAGTCTCTGGAAACAACCTACGACCGGCTAAGGGAGAGGCTCTCGTAGAGAGTGCCCGGGCGACTCATTCGGTGCCTGAACCTCTGTCGGTTCGGCACACCGCAAGTGTGGGCGGGAGCGTTTTCACGGTGGCTTTGCCGGGAATTCGCTGATTGCAACGTACAGGTGGAACCACCGGGCTTCAACCTGAGCTTGGATTGTTGATGAGGGCACGGCGTTGAATGGCTCTGGACCGCATGAACAGTGGCCAGGGTCTGTGACGGTGTCGCGTCCGCCTCGCAGCACGCTGTTCTGAAGGCGCGCGTCCGCTAGGCGGACGCGACGAAATTAGCCCAGCACCAGCGTGCCCCGTAGGGGCCGCGCAGTGCTGGGTAGGCGGCAATAATGAAGATCCGAGCCCCTTTCAGGGGCGGCACCCGTGCTCGGCGAAGTAGAGGTCCCTCGATTCGTGCTCCGCTCGCAATTCTCGCGTCGCGCCTCCCTCGGGATGACAAGCTAAGGAATTAAGTACGGCGCGGCTGGAAGCCGCGCCTCTCAAAGAGGGCTCGTGAATCTAATGGCTCCGCTTGTTCCGCTTCTTGCAACGCTGTGCATATCTGCGAATCGATGCGGACGGATCGGGAGGCCATTCTGTGAACTTGTCCAGACGGTAGGCCGACTGGAATCTGCCGCCGGGAAGCCCCGTTCTGATTGCCGCGATTCTCCAGCCGAGGCAGCGCAACTCACGAAGGCGCCTTCGCCACTCGGGTTGATTTGCGACGATGTCGATCATGCGGATTGGAACCGCCTTGCCGACGCCGGCTGCCTTCAGGAGTTCACCGATTCTCATGTGAACGCTTTCGTGCCGAGTTGCCGATTGCACAAGAGGGTTGGGCTTCAGTAGCGTAAACGGAATCTTGTCCAGGCCCCCCGCGCACTCTCGACAGAGGGTCCGCGAATTGTTGCGCGAATAGCTTCCACCATTTTCGCGAGGAACAAGCAGACCAACTGTCAGCCGCACCCGCTTGGCGTCGTGTGGCCTTCCGCCCTTGTCGCGGGCCCCGCACATTTGGCAGGTGCGCCGATCGCGCGTCAGAACTAACTCCCGCAGCTTTCTGAACCGCGTGCCTTTCGGCAGCCGATGATGCATGTGCCAAAGATAGCCGGCCCGGGCGATCTCGCCAAGATGTTCTTTTAAAGAACACTCTGGCCCGTTCTTTTCTGCTACAGAAGGGCAAATGGCAACCAGTTCTAAGAAGCGGGCATCGCGGAACATCATCGGCACACGAGTCAGAGAAGCCCGCAAGCGGTTTGATCCACCTCTCACTCAGGATCAACTATCAGGCAGATTGGCAGGCGAAGGGGTCCAGTTAGACCGGGTAGCCCTAGCGAAGGTCGAAAGCGGCCTCCGCTCCGCCTTCGATTTCGAAGTGAAGGCGCTAGCAGATGTCCTGAACGTCGATTCAAATTGGCTGTTAGGAATCGACGCGAGCGCCGCGCAACGCGGCCGTAAATCAACCCAGCGCGGCAGGGGGCGCGCGTGAGCTTTCCAACTTCGGCATACATGCGCAAGGCGGGCTCCAGAGCCAAGTCCGATGTTGCAAATAAACTCGTCAGCATGTTGCTACACGGCCTCAGCCGCAAAATATGTGCCTCGCTCGGGCTTAGCGTAACGGATGCCACATATGCCGACGATGTAGAGGCGGCATTTGGGAGCAATTGCTGCTACTGCTCGCAGCCCTTGGAAAGAGACCGCGCTGCCGTTGAACATCTGGACGGTATGAACCGCTTTCGCCTGGGGCTTCATATTCCAGGCAATGTGATTGTTGCGTGCAAACGCTGCAACGGAGAGAAACGCCGGGACGACCAATTGCCTCAGCTGACGCTCGCCGAAAGCGGCTGGGAGTCGTTTGTTTCCCATGACTCGACACGCTGCGAGCCCAATTGCAAGACTTGCGCTCACTGGAAAACTGTTTGGCCGGACCTAGCCGAACGAGTTCAGAATACAAGGCATGCCCGCGAGCGGATTCTGGCCTTTCGCGCCCGCTATCCTGAATCCTTGCAGTGGAGCGGCAGAACCCAGAATTATCTTCGTCAGTCAGTGGATAGACTCTACCGCGAGTGTCAGGAGTTCGCAGCCATTCAAGCCAAGAGGGCGGTCGACGAGGCCTTCTCGGACCTGACCAAGGCCCAAAGCTCGGTGAGTCCGGCTGGAGACATTCCGCCGACAGCCAGCGCTGCCGGTCGATGCCCCTAGTGCGGAAATCTGGAGAAGAACCGCCCGGCGCTAGACCACCCGCTTTGTCGACCGAATAATCGGTCGCGGCCCCGGAACAGATGATTTGCGTGACGTGGAGGCCTACGTCCCAGAGTGGGTCGCGAGCATCTCCGAATTGCCAGGGTTTGCCCCGGCAAGGCATTGAATCCGTTGCCTTATCGTGAGTCTTGCGCCGCCGTCCATCTCCCTTGGTAACTTTCGCCCTGCCGGTGGCACTTGTACTCTGGGGCAGTCACCAGAGGAGCCGAGGTGTCATCTCCCCAACCAGGGACGGCGGAAAGCCGGGCCGGCGCTGCCCGTGCCTTCGCCCGCAGCCTCAACATTCTGCTGAAGTACGTCCGGCTGTATGGCCTGGACCACAAGCTCACCGTGGTCCACCTCGACATCGCCTGGAGAGAGCTGTGCGCGGCCATGCCCGCTGATGCCTCGTCTGGGTTCCTGTTCGGGGTTTCCGGATCGAAGCTGCTGCTGGACGGGGTGCCGCTGGAGACTGGCCCGGCCGAGCGCAGCTTCGCGCAAATGCTCGCAGCGGCCGGCCTGGCGAGCATCTATTTTTCGGTGCAGCTCATCCGCGACGACTTTCTCCGCCTGGTGGAGGCCTTCGCCAGCGCCGGCGCCCGGCCGGCGGCCATCGCGGGAGAGTTGAAGCGCGCTTTCGGCGAGAACAACGGTCCCATCCGGGTGAACGAGATCCGCTATATCGCCCA
The DNA here is from genome assembly GCA_963808725.1 of uncultured Acidobacteriota bacterium. Lineage (GTDB taxonomy): Bacteria > Acidobacteriota > Terriglobia > Terriglobales > Acidobacteriaceae > JAHFUA01. The sequence goes on from CAWEGO010000002.1 coordinate 1,381,615, forward strand.
CGACGGCAGCGCCGACTCGTTGGGTTCGCAACTGGCATCGCGCGCGCTGGGCAACGACTCTGAAAAGCTCAAAGACTGGCTCAGCGATCCGCAAAAGATGCTGCAATTGATCGCCGCCGCCGAAGGTGAACATTCCGGCAGCGGCACCGGGACAGGGGCCGGAACGGGAAACGGAAGCGGGACCGGCGGATTCGGCGCTCCCCTCAAGCAGGACAACGTCACCAACGTGCTGAAGCTGCTCTCACAACTGGGCAAGGTGCTGCCGGCGGGAGGCGCTATCGATCCCGCGGATTTGCGGAGCGAGATCCAGAACTCATCGGTCTCGGTGCAAAACGTGCTGCAAACCGCGCTGGCGCAGATGGCGACGCAAATTCCGGCGCAGTCCGATCCCAACCTGCTGCTCAAGATCGCGGAGCACCTGGCCATCCAGTTCGCTCTGGAGCGCTACGAAAAGGGCGAAGTCCGCGTGAACGCGGTGCGCGAGCTGCTGGACCGCATGGGGCACGAGATCGAGACCCTGCGCAAGGTGCTGCGCGAGCACGAAGAAAAGATGGGCCGCGCCGGCCTGATGGTGGAGTCCTACGCCGAGGTGCTCGACCGGCAGTTTTGGGCGGCGGTACCGGAGAACGGCAAGCGCGCCGTGCTGCTTTCCCCCGACGCCTGGTGTATCCCGCCGCGCAACATCCGCGATTATGTCAAGCAACTGCTCGACCGCCGGGATCTCAAGACTGCCTCTTCCATCCTCGATACCTACTCGTCCGGAATCAAGAGCGCGGATCTCGAAGCCCGGCGCCGGACTGCCATGGGGCTGAGCGAACTGGCCGAGCTCTATGCCCAGGCCGGCCCGGAGCTGCTGCGCAACGCCATCCAGCGGACCGGGGAGCAATTGCAGTCCGAGCCCGGCCTGGAAGCGCAGAGCCTGCTCAGCGCCACCCTGGTGCGGCTGACCCAGGAAGCCGCTACCCGCTCGGACTTCCTCGCCATCAGTCAGGCGCTCGATTGCACCGACCGCCTGGCAAAGCACCGCGCCGAACTGGGCACGGACGTGCGGCGGCGCATTGCCGTCGAAAGCCGTATGCACAAATTCGTCAGCGAGGTGCTGCTCGAACCCGACATCCCCGCCGGATTCGTGGACATGCTGCGGCGCGAGGGGCGCGCCGCGGCCGACGAACTGGCCGCGCAGTACTCCCGCTGCAATCGCCGCGAGTCATCGGATCGCCTGGTCGAACTGGCGCGCAGCGTGGGTCCCGTGGCGGTGGAGCGCCTGGTGGAGTTGCTGCGCACCCATCCCGCGTCCAAGGCTGTTGCCTGCATCGGACTACTGAGCCATCTGGATGCTGGCGCCGTGCGCACGTTGCTGCCGGACCGTCTGCCGCAGTGGGGCCGCTCCTTCCACGATGCGGTGGTGCACCAGATCGGGATGGGCGCCGCCGAGGAACGCGGTCCGCTGCTGCTCGATCTACTGGACCTCTTCGATCCCTCGATCCTGCCCGCGGTCACCGACGAGATCGGCGTCACCAGGGATCCCCTTGCCACGGTGCGCCTGCTGCGTCTGGCGCAAGGCGACTTGCCGCCCGCCGCCTCGCCCTACCTTCAGGTGAAGGCCATCGAGGCCCTGTCCCGGCTGCACGACACTCATGCCGCCCCCCTGCTGCACGAGCTGCTCGGCGCCCGCGGTCTGCTGGGATGGAAGCATCCGCGGGAACTTCGCATCGTGGCGGCGCAGGCACTGATCAAGCTGGAGCCCGGATTCCTGGTTCCGGCCAAAAGCGGGCTGACGCCGCTGGAGTTGAAGCTGGCGCCGCTCGATCCCGACCCCTCGGGAGACTGGGTCCGCCAGCGCCGCTACTTCCGTGTCGCGACCGAACGCGCCATGCCGGCCTTCCTGCAGACTTCGCGCGGCCGTTGTGGAGTGAGGATCACTACTCTGAGCCTGGGCGGCGGCAAGGGCGAGCGCGAAGGCCGGGTGAATCCGGGCACGGAAGCCACCCTCAACCTGCAGATTGGAATGCGTAACCTGAGCTCCCGCGTACTGGTGCGCGATGCCGGCGACGACGATATGGCATTCGAAATCATCCACATCGGCCTCGACGACCGCCTCCGCCTGCGACGGTTGCTGGCCGACCAGCTTTTGCATCGCGCCCGTGCCGCAGCGCCGGCGGCACGCATCACCCCCTGACTGCCCCCTGCCTGCTCGCGCGGGGGCACGTTACAATCGACGGGTGGAAACCTCTGCTCCCGTTGCCCCGCAGACCGCCGCTGACAGCCCACGCGAGGGGCGGTTCACGCCCTGGCAACGGTTCCTCATCTGGCTGATCGGCTGGGCGGGATATCTGGTGATCCGCGTCCTCGGCCCCACGCTGCGCTACAACATCTCCATCGAGGATGGTGGACCCCAGCACTGGTACGTTGCGCCGGTTATCTACCCTTTCTGGCACCGCTGCCTGATCCCGGCCTGCTTTCTTTGGCGCCAGAAGCAGATCGCGGTGCTTACCAGCACCAGTTTCGACGGCGAGTACATCGCACGCATATTGGAGAGGTTCGGCTACACGCCGGTCCGCGGCTCCAGCACACGCGGGGGCGTCCGCGGCCTGCTGGGGATGCAGAAGGAACTGGAGTCCGGGCACGCCATCGCCTTCACCATCGATGGCCCCAAAGGCCCTAAGTATGTGGCGAAACCAGGACCAGTGCTGCTGGCGCGGACCACCGGCCTGCCCATCATCTGCTTTCACATTGCCCTCGAAGATCCCTGGGTGCTTGGCAAAAGCTGGGACCAGTTCATGATCCCCAAGCCGTTCTCACGCGCTCTGCTGCGCATCAGCAAGCTGATTCACGTCCCTCCCGATGCCCAGGACCTCGACCGCTATCAGAACAAGATGCAGGCCGCGCTCGACCGCGCCCGCGAATATGCCGAAGCCAACATCGGCCGCGCCGGGCAAGCCGGACGGCCGCCGGATTCCATTTGACACCCGTCCGCGACGGCAGTAGATTCGTCGCTCCGGAGTCCCGGACTGTTCTCTGACAACCTGGTTCGCGCGTCTTTACCTCCGCTGGTAAAGACTGGGAAGCGGGTGAGAATCCCGCGCTGCCGCGCAACTGTAAGCGAAGAAGGGGATCGGCCACTGCGGTCAACTACCGTGGGAAGTCCGCCCTGAGCAAGCTCGCTGAGCCAGGAGACCGGCGCGAACTGCATGTCCAATCCCTTTTCGCGTGTAAAGGAGGATTGCTATGCGGCCCGCTCGCCTGCTCTTCGTGGTTCTGATCGCGTCTTTGGAGTTGGCTGCGCATGCAGCCGATCTCAAGGTCACCGTTGTCGATCTGCAATCGGCCGCAGTCGCCGGCGCGCAGGTCGCACTTTACCCTGCCGCCGGCTCGCAAGCTGTCGGACTCCAGAATAGCTCCGCCGAAGGCAAGGCCGACTTCACCGGCCTGCAAAACGGCGACTATCGCCTGGAAGTCCTGGCGCCCGGCTTTGCTCCGGCAAAGCTCGCGGTACACATTCCCTCGAAAATTAACGTCGAAGTGCGCTTGAGCGTCGCCGGCCCGGAGCAGACGGTGGTAGTCACGGCCACGCGCACCCCGGTTCCGGCAGAGGAGAGCGGCGCCTCGGTCGACCTCCTCGACCAGCAGACGCTCACGAACCTGCAGCCGATCGCCGCCAGTGACGCGGTGCGCTTTCTTCCCGGCGCGGTGGTGAACACCGCCGGACAGCGCGGCGGGCTGGCCTCGCTGTTCGTGCGCGGCGGAGATTCCACGTACAACAAGGTCATCGTCGATGGAGTGACCATCAACGAGCCCGGCGGCACCTTCAATTTCGGCACGCTGCCTCTCACCGAAGTCGATCGCATGGAGTTCATGCGCGGCGCACAAAGCACGCTGTATGGCTCCGACGCGATGACCAGCGTGGTGCAGATGTGGACGCGCACTGGCAGCACCCGCATCCCCGAGCTGCGTTTCGGCGCTGATGGCGGCACGTTTGGCACCGCCAACGGTTACGCCGCAGTGTCCGGCGCACGCGGCATCTTCGATTACGACCTGTTTGGCGACCAGTTTTACACCAACGGACAAGGAGTAAACGATTTTTACTCCAATTCCTTGCAGGGAGCGAATGTTGGCGCCGCCTTGAACAAAGAAGTTTCCCTGCGGATACGCTTCCGCCACTCCAACAGTTTTACCGGCTTGCCGGGAGAATGGAACTTCAATGGCGCCCCGCTTTTGCAGCCCGACCCAAGTGAATGGACGCAGTTGGTTAATCTCCTGGGAAGCGTGGAACTCACGGTGACCGGGCCCACGGGCTGGCAGCATCGTTTTACCGGATTCGACTACAACTATCGCTATCAGGATGTAAACCTCGCCATTGACCCGACGAAATGCGATTGTGCGGACGCTTTCCTCACCCACGCCCGCGATCACATCAACCGCGCCGGATTTGAATACCAGGGCGATTACGCCGAGCGAAGCTGGGCGCATACCACTTTCGGGTACAGGTTTGAGGACGAGAACGGGATAGTGGGTGACCTGTACGCCCAAACTGCCATCAACGGATACCGGCTGGAACATGACTTTTACGGTCAACAGCAGGTCGTCTGGGGACGCTTCTCGGCCGTCGCCGGAGCGCGCTTCCTGCACAACAGCGAGTTCGGCAACACGGCCTTGCCTCGTGTTGCGCTCACTTTCCTCGCGCTGCGTGGCCGGCAGGTATTGTCAGGTACGCGGCTGCGATTCAGCTACGCCACAGGTTTCAAAGAGCCGCGGCTGGAGGAGACCTTCGCTGGGCCTCCTTTCAGCATCCCGAATCCCGGCCTGAAGCCGGAGCGGACGCGCGCTTTTGAAGCAGGCGTCGAGCAGAACCTGTTGGCCGGCCGGTACTCAATCGCAGCAGTTTACTTTAACAATCTGTTTTATGACCGCATCGACTATCCGTTTGATCCGAACACCTTCATCGGCCAGTACGTCAATATCGACAAATCGTTCGCTCAGGGCGCCGAAGTCACGTTCGGTGGGCGGCTCTGGCGGCAGTTGTCGCTGAATTCTGGTTATACCTACACTTCCACGAAGATTTTGGCAGCCCCGGCGTGCACGCCGTTGCTCTTTTGCGACCTGGAGTTGGACGGCGCGGGGCGCCCGTTGCTTCGTCGGCCGAAGCACTCCGGAACTGTGCTGCTGACCTATCTCGGCAAGCGCTGGGGAGGAGACGTGGCGGGCAGCTTTGTCGGGCCGCGGCCCGATTCCGATTTCCTCGGACTTGGCATCTACCACGCCGCCGGATATGCGCTGGTAAACACCGGCGCGTGGTACGCCATCAATCGCTACATGACCGCGTATGTGAATGTGGAGAACATTCTGAACCGGCGCTACAACGAAGTTGTCGGCTATCCCGCGCTCAAGGCAAATTTCCGTGCGGGGATGCGCTTACGCATCGGCGGCGAGTGAGCTGAGCTCTCTTCGCACCGCTGCCCCAGAGTATTTCTTGCAGTCAGGAATCGAGCTCGTGCTGCGATGAAACCTACTTTGCTTTCCTGGAGCAGCGGCAAAGATAGCGCCTGGAGCCTCCAAGTCCTGCAGCAGCAGAAGCAGTGCGAGGTCGTAGGACTGCTGACCACGTTCAATCGCGAAGCCAACAGGGTGGCCATGCACGGCGTACGCCGCAGTCTGGTGGAGGCGCAGGCAAGGGCGGCAGGCCTCCCGCTGTGGGACGTCGATTTGCCGGCGCCCTGCTCCAACGGAGATTATGAACGCATCATGCGAGGCGTATGCCAGGCAGCCGTTCAGTCAGGCATCGAGTGTATTGCTTTTGGCGATCTCTTTCTGGCCGACATACGGGAGTATCGCGAGAAACAGTTGAAAGAGTCCGGACTGCAGCCGATCTTCCCGGTGTGGGGCATCCCGACACGCGAGCTCGCCCGCTCCATGATCAGCGCGGGAGTCAAGGCCAAGCTGGTGTGCGTCGATTGCAAATGCCTGAGCCCGGAATTCGTGGGCCGGGAATTCGACGAGACGTTGCTTTCCGATTTGCCTCTGGCCACGGACCCATGCGGGGAGTATGGAGAGTTTCACTCATTTGTCTACGCCGGACCAATGTTTGCGCACAGCCTGCCGATCGTGGTGGGCGAGATTGTCACCCGTGATCGATTCGTCTTTGCCGATCTGATGATGCCGGAGGAGGCGCCACGCACGGGCAAACCGTGAGAATCCGGGGCTAGCTTTCGGTCATCTCGACCGCGTCCACCACGCCAACAATGGTCATGTCGATGGGCGAGCCGGGGCGGCCGACGGCGGTCATCGCCGAGTACCCTTCCTGCACTACCAGGACGCGGTCGCCGATACCGGCATCCACGGCGTCGAGCGCCAGCACAGTGTCGCCGCGCTCGCTGCCGTCCGGATCGACCGGCTGCACCAGCAGGATCTTGCGGCCCTGATGCGAAGGATGCTTCTGCGTGGCCACCACCTCGCCCAGCACTCGCGCCAGGATCATTTCGGCCTCCGCGAGTTCGCGCGGCCGGAATTGCGTGGCTTGGCGCCGCTGTCGCCGTGAGCAGGAGCAGGGTGCGGAGTGATGCTGTCCACGATGCCCACGATGCTGCAGTCCGAGGGAACTTCGTCTTTGAACGCCAGCGACGCTTCTTTGCCGCGGCACCAGTAAACGGTCTCGCCGAAGCCGGCACCGATGGAGTCGATGCCCACCAGCGGCCGTCCTTTCGGTTTGCCGTCGCGCGTGAGCGGCTGGATAAGCAGCAGCTTGCGACCGTCAAGGCCGGGATCTTTGATCGTGCAGACCACGTTGCCGATCACTCGGGCCAGCATCATCGCAGTGCGCTCACCGTTTCGATTTCGCCGGGGCAGCGGCCGCCAGCGCGTGGGACTCATCGGCGTCCATCCGCACCTCATCCACGATCCCGACAATGGAGCTGTCCACTGGCGATTCCTTGAAGTTGGCCGCCATACGCGCCGAGGAGCCGCTCACCACCAGCACCATTTCTTTGACTCCGGCGCCCACGGTGTCGACGGCGACGAAGTACGCGCCTTCGGCCTCCCCTTGAGGATTGACGGTGCGGCACACCAGCAGCTTCTTGCCGAGCAGTCGCTCGTCCTTGCGGGTGGCCACCACCGTGCCCATTACTCGTGCCAGCAGCATAGGAATACCTCGATCGGGTCATCGGGTGATCGGATCATCGGGTGATCGAAAGGCCCGGGTTCAATGACCCGATGACCCGATAAGCTAGGCGCTCGCCGCGGTCTTGGCCGTGATGACGCGCCCGATGGGCAGCACATCTTCCAGGCTGGCATGCGGACGCGGGATCACGTGGACAGCGATCAGCTCGCCTACACGGCGCGCCGCCGCGGCTCCGGCGTCCGTGGCGGCTTTCACCGCCGCGACGTCGCCGCGCACAATGGCGGTCACGTAGCCGGACCCGATCTTCTCCCAGCCCACCAGCGTCACCTTGGCGGCTTTTGCCATTGCGTCGGAGGCCTCGATCATGGCCACCAGCCCGCGCGTTTCGATCATTCCCAATGCTTCACCCATGGTTGCCTCCGGAAAATCATGCCGTTGATAAACCTGCCACTTTACCATCGCCGCTTGGTATTGCGCACGGCGTCGTTCACGATCGACGCCAGCTCCTCGCGAGTCACCGAGAAGCGCTCGGAACCTTCAGTTTCGACCACGGCGGGTGCTGGCGGCTGCGACGGAGCGCCTGCCGTCACCGGACACCCCGCGCCCTGCGCTGCCGGCGTGGTGATGCCATATTTCTCCCGCGCCACCACCAGCTTGCGCACGTCCTCATCGCTCAGCAACTGCTGCCGTCCCAGCAGGTGCGCCACCAGCGTGATAGAGGCGAAGTGCTCCACCGTCTCCATCTTCATGTAGGCCTGCAGCAGATCGGCACCGTAGGTCACCACGCCGTGGTTGGCCATGAGGATGGCGTCGTAGGCGGGGACGAGCGGCTCGAGCGCCTGCGTCAGCTCGGCCGTCCCCGGCGTGGCGTAGCGGGCCAGCGGGATGCAGCCCAGCGAGATCACGATCTCCGAAACCAGCGCCTGGTTGAGCGGCAGCCCGGCGGCGGCATAGCCGGTAGCAGTGGGGGGGTGCGCGTGCACGATGCCGTGGACGTCCGGCCGCAGCTTGTAGATCAGCAGATGCATTGCGATCTCGCTGGACACGTTGCGCCGGCCAATCACCCGCCGTCCCGCCAGGTTCACCACCACCAGGTCTTCAGGTTCCATCATCCCCTTGGACATCATGGTCGGAGTGCACAGGATGGCGTCGGAATCGAGGCGCACGGAGAGGTTGCCGTCCGTAGCGGCGATGTAGCTGCGGCCGTGCAACATCTTGCCAAAGCGGCAGATATCTTCGCGGTGCTGGCGCTCGCTCTTCATTACTACTGACGTAGTAGCAAATGGATTACCGGGCGCGCGTATGCTACAGCAGGGCAACGACGGGAGGCAAACGCCAGCCGGCCCAAAGGCATGATTAAATCACAGCGTGCTGGTTTCCGACTTCGACTACCACCTTCCCGAGGAGTTGATCGCGCAGGAGCCGCTGCTGGATCGCGCGGCCTCGCGCATGCTGCATCTCGTCCGCACGACCGGTGAGTGGCGGGACCGGTGCTTCCGCGACTTCCCCGAGCTGCTGCGCCCGGACGACCTGCTGGTGGTCAACAACACCCGCGTGTTCGCGGCGCGGCTCTACGGACGGCGCAGCGGCGAACGCGCTCACCTGCTCAGCCCACGGAATCCCGCGGCCAAAGAATTCCTTCACGGCCGCACCGAAGTCCTGCTCACCAAAGATCTCGGCAATTGCGAATGGGAGGCGCTGGTGCATCCCGGGCGCAAGATAGGAATCGGCGAGCGCCTGTTCTTCGGCGACAACGAACTCGAGGCTGAGGTCGTGGGACGCGGCGCTTTTGGCGAGCGGCGGTTGCGGTTTCGGGCGGTGCCGGATTTTTTGGAGCGCATCGAGCGGTTGGGGCACGTGCCGCTGCCGCCGTACATCGGCCGTGCCGACCGTCCCGAAGATCGCGAGCGCTACCAGACGGTCTACGCGCGCGAACGAGGCTCGATCGCCGCCCCGACGGCCGGCCTGCACTTCACGCCCGAGATTCTGGACCGCATACGCCAGCGCGGAGTGGAAGTGGCCGAGATCGCCCTGCATGTCGGGCTGGGGACGTTTCAACCGGTGCGCGCCGAGCGCGTGGAAGACCACGGGATGCACGGAGAGCGGTTCAGCATCTCCGAGGAAGCCGCCGCAAAGATCGATGCCGCGGTAGAAAAGGGACGGCGCGTGGTCGCCGTCGGAACCACCACAGTCCGCACCCTCGAGTTCGCCGCGCGTGAGACCGGTCGCGTGAAGGCCGGCAGCGGCGAAGCCGAGCTGTTCATCTATCCAGGGTTTCGATTCAAAGTCGTGGGCGCGCTCTTGACCAATTTCCACCTGCCGAAATCCACGCTGCTGATGCTGGCCTCGGCCTTCGCCGGACGGGAGTTGGTGCTGCAGGCGTACTTGCACGCCGTCCGCGAGCGGTACCGCTTTTACTCCTACGGCGATTGCATGTTCATTGAATAAAAACGCCACGGATCGCACGGATCGAGACGGATTCACAACCAATCCGCGTTCATCCGCGAAAATCCGCGGCGGGTGTATTTGTTAGACTCTCCCCTTGTCCGCGAAGCCATCAAAGTCGAATCCGGCGCGCATATTTCTGATCGACTCGATGTCGTTCATCTTCCGCGCCTATCACGCCATGACGCGGCAGCGGCCGATGTCCACCAAGACCGGGGTTCCCACGGCGGCGACCTACGTGTTCGTCAACATGCTGCGCAAGCTGATCGCCGACTTTCATCCTGAGTACCTGGCCGCAATCTTCGACACCGCCGGGCCGACGTTTCGCGATCACCAGGCCGCCGCGGTCGCATCGGTACGCAAGTTCGATATCAAGACGCAGACATTCAAAGAAGTAGAGTACGGGGGATATAAGGCGCAGCGCGCCGAGATGCCGGCGGACCTGGCGCAACAGATTCCCTACATCCGGCGCGCGCTCGAAGCCTATCGCATCCCGATCCTCGAGTACCCGGGCTTCGAAGCCGACGACGTGCTTGGCACGCTGGCGCAGAAGGCGGCCGAGCAGTCCTACACGGTGTACGTGGTGTCGAGCGACAAGGACATGCTCCAGCTCGTCAGCGACAAGATCTGCGTGCTCAACCCGCCCAAGGACAATTTGATCTGCGACCCGGCCAAGGTGGAAGAGATCCTCGGCGTGCCGCCGGAGCGGGTGGTCGACGTGATGGCGCTGCGCGGCGACGCGATCGACAATATCCCCGGCGCGCCCGGCATCGGCGACAAGGGATCGGTGGAGCTGATTCGCCGCTTCGGCTCGGTGGAAGCCGCGCTCGACCACGCCGCCGAGGTCGAGAAGAAGACCTACCGCGAGTCGCTGCTCAACAACCGCGACACCATCCTGTTCAGCAAAGAAATGGTCACGCTGGACAGAAACGTCCCGGTAGAGCTCGATCTGGAAGCGATGCGCGCCGGCGAGCCCGACGCCGAGGCCGCGCGCCAGCTCTTCACCGAGCTGGAATTCTCAACGCTGCTGAAGGACTTCCTGCCAGGCGTGGAGGTGAGCAAGACCGAGTATGCGGAGGCCAAGTCCGCCGGCGATGTGGAGGAAGTGCTGAAGTCACTTCCGACTGGCTCGGCGCTGGCTGTGGCCATCGACGTCGCAAGCCCCGCGGAGACAGCCGCACAGGAAGAGACGGAGGAAGACGAGGAAGCGCAGTTGCCACTGGGCAAAGCGCCGCCTGCGACGGCTGCTGCGGCATGCAACATCGCGATCTCCGCCGAACTGGGCAAGGCGCTGACCGTCTCGCTCGAGAACGGCGCCCTGGCCGACAAGCTGAAAGCGGCGCTCGTCGATCCCTCGCTGCCGAAAGCGGTGCACGATGCCAAGTCTGCGATGCACGCGCTTGAGCCGCGCGGCACGGCGCTCGCGGGCGTACGCGATGAACCGATGCTCTATTCCTACCTGCTCGATCCCACTTATTCGACGCACGCGCTCGCCGACATAGCGCTCCGACGCTTCAACCTAAAGCTTTCCGGCACCCTCGCCGAGGCCGCCGACGTGACCGGGCGGACGACCGTCACGCTGCGGCACGAAGTCGAACAAGCGGGCCTGATGCGCGTCTACGACGAGATCGATCTGCCGCTGGTTACGGTGCTGCTGCGCATGGAGCAGGCCGGCGTGAAGATCGACACGCACGTGCTGGCGGCCATGTCCAAGCGGCTGGAGCGCGAGTGCGATGCCAAGGCGAAAGAGGTTTACGAACTGGCGAAGGAAGAGTTCAACATCAACTCGCCCAAGAAGCTGGGCGACGTGCTCTTCAACAAACTGAACCTTCCCAAGCCAGTAAAGTACGGCAGGGGGCGGACCATCTCGACCGCGGCGGACGTGCTGGAAGAACTGGCGCTCACCCACGAGATCGCGCGCAAGGTGCTGGACTATCGCCAACTCGCGAAGCTGAAGTCCACCTACGTCGACGCGCTGCCGGCGCTGCTCAACCCCGAGACCGGCCGTCTGCATACGACTTTCAATCAAGTCGGAACGGCGACCGGGCGGCTGGCATCGTCCAATCCCAACCTGCAGAACATTCCCATCCGCACGGAACTCGGCCGCGAGATTCGGGCGGCGTTCATCGCCGACCCCGGATGTGTGCTGCTGGCCGCGGACTACTCGCAGATCGAGCTGCGCCTGCTGGCGCACTTCTCCGAAGACCCGCTGCTCATCGAGGCCTTCCGCCGCGGCGACGACATCCACACGCTCACCGCCGCGCGCGTCTTCGGCGTGCCGCCGCTCATGATCGACGCCGAGCAACGCCGGCGCGCCAAAGCCGTGAACTTCGGAATCGTCTACGGCCTTTCGGCGTTCGGGCTTTCGCAGCAGTTGGGCATCGAGACCGGCGCGAAGAAGTTTATCGACGGCTACTTCGCGACGTACAAAGGCGTGCGCGCATTCATCGACCGCACCATCGCCGAGTGCAAACGGGAGCAGAAGGTCAGCACGCTGTTCGGGCGGGTGCGTCCCATCGCCGACATCAATTCCAGGAACGCCAACATGCGCGGCTTCGCCGAGCGCACCGCGGTCAACACGCCGCTGCAGGGGACGGCGGCCGACCTCATCAAAATAGCCATGATCCGCATCGACCGCGAGCTCGAGCGGCGCAAGCTGAAATCGCGCATGACGCTCCAGGTGCACGACGAGCTGGTCTTCGAGGCGCCGCAGGACGAGGTCGAAGAGCTGCGCTCGCTGGTGCGCAAGGAAATGGAAGAGGTTTATCCGCTCAAGGTGCCGCTGCTGGTCGACATCGGCGTCGGACGGAATTGGCGCGACCTGGTCAAATCAGCTTGATTGTTCGGCGTCTCGACGGCGCTCATGCTATCCGCGTTTTTCCGTGTTGATCCGCGGCGAATGAAGTTCAAACAGCTCGGGTAACACTTCGCCGGAAGGACCGAGGAACACCTCGTCGAAGTAGGCGCGATTGCTGGGCTCCTCCGGGCCGATGTAGCAGGTCTGAACATTCTCCCGGCGCGCCCGCGCATAACGCACAAAACTGGCAGCGGGTTCGACCACGCCGGATGTGCCCACGGCCATGAACACCGTACAGTCCTGCAGAGCCGTGCCGATGCGCTCCATCTCGAACGGCGTCTCGCCGAACCAGCAGATGTGCGGCCGGATTTTTCCGCCGCAGGGGCACAGCGGAATCTCGGTGCCGTTCTCCAGCGTCCAATCGTCATCGAACGGCGGACGTCCGCAGCCACGCTCGCACCGGCTCTGAAAGATCTTGCCGTGCATGTGGATCACGCGCCGCGAGCCCGCCATTTCGTGCAGGCGGTCAACATTCTGCGTGCAGAGGAAGAGGCGGTCGCCCAGCTCTTCTTCCAATCGGCGAGAGCGTAGTGACCCGGGTTCGGTTGCACCGTGTGATGGCGGCGTCGCCGCTCTGAATAGAATTCCCAGACCAGCCGGGGATCGCGCGCCCACGCGACCGGCGAGGCGACCTCTTCCAGGCGGTACGTTCGCCAGATTCCGTTCATCCCGCGAAACGTGGGCAGTCCGCTCTCGGCGCTGGTGCCGGCGCCGGTCAGGATGAACACGCGATCTTCGCTTCCGATCTGAATCATAGAGTCATTTTCGCCGCGGATAAACGCGGATAAACGCGGATTCAAAAACCAATGAAAACCACAGAGGACGCGGAGGACGCAGGGCCCTGTCGATTATTTTCTCAGCCTTCTCGAAGGTTTTGGCCCCTATCCGCGTTCATCGGCGTGAATCCGCGGCGAAAGAAGTTATACCCCCAGCGCATGCTCGATGGCGGCCACGATGGAATCCGCATAGCGGTGCATTTGCTGCTCCGATTCGGCTTCGATCATTACTCGCGCCAAGGCTTCCGTCCCCGAGTAACGAACGACCACGCGGCCATTGCCGTCGAGAGCCTGTTCGGCTTCGCGGATGGCGTTCGCCACGGCTGGGATCTCCATCAGCGGATGTTTCTCGCGCACGCGCACGTTCTTGATCACCTGGGGAAAGACCTTCAGATCTTCGACCAGCTCGGCCAGGCTCTTGCCGCTGCGTCCCACCATGTGCAGCACGTGCAGCGCCGTGAGCAGGCCATCGCCGGTGGTGGCGTCGTCGAGGAAAATGATGTGGCCCGACTGCTCACCGCCCAGCGTAGCGCCCTTCTTCTGCATCTCTTCCAAAACGTACTTGTCGCCCACGGGCGCGCGCAGCATGCGGATGCCGGAACGCTTCAGCGCGGCTTCCAATCCCATGTTGGACATGGTGGTGGCGACCAGCAGATCGTTGCGCAGACGGCCGGCGGCCTTCATGTCGCGCGCGGCCAGCAGCAGAACGGCGTCACCGTTGACGACCTTGCCGCTGGCATCGGCGAACAGGGCGCGATCAGCATCGCCATCGAAGGTAATACCGAGGTCCGCCTTGCGCTCGACCACCGCGCGCGCCACCGTCTCAGGATAGAGCGCGCCACAGTGGTCGTTAATGTTCTGCCCGTTGGGATCACGGTGAATGAATTCGACGGCCAGCTCCTTGCCCCAGCGCGCCAGCACATCGGGCGCCACGGTGCTGGCGGCGCCGTTGGCACAGTCCACCACCAGTATGAGGTTGCGGCGCACCGGATCGACATTCGCAATCAGGTGCTCGACATAATCGAGCTGCAGTTCGGAATTCCCCGGCAGGCTGGACGCGGGAGGCTCCGCTGGCGGCCCGGCCCCGCTGGCGTTCCCGATCCCGGAGAAGATCTCGTGCTCGATCTCGAGCTCGATCCCATCCGGCAGCTTGTAGCCATCCGGGCCGAAGACCTTGATGCCGTTGTCGGTCCAGGGATTGTGCGAGGCGGAGATGACCACGCCGGCATCGAACTTGCGGCAGCGCGCCAGATGGGCGATGCCGGGGGTGGTGATGACGCCGGCGCTCTCCACGTCCACGCCTTCCGCGATCAGCCCGGCCGAGACGGAATCGGCGATGGACAGGCAGGACTCGCGCGTGTCCTGGCCGATCACCACGCGGCGGCCAGCGGTCCGCGCCAGATGCCGGGCCAGCGCGCGTCCGATGGCGAAGGTGGTCTCGGGGTCGAGGGGAAAGGCTCCGGCCACGCCGCGAATCCCGTCGGTGCCGAACAGCTTTCTTTCAGATCTCATCAGTTTGGGTGAGCTCATTTGGGATTGTGCAGGGAAGGACTTTGGCCCTCCGTCGGGAGCGGCCCCGTGACCACGGTCACGCGGATCTGCTCCGGCTTGATCTCGCGCACCAGCGGATCGGGGACATAGGCGTTGGTGGTGAAGGTGGCGGCGCCGCGAACGTCGCTGACGTCGATCGGATCAGTGATAGCGGTGTTGGCGGCTTTGACGCGCCCTTCCGGCCCGATCACGGTGATGGTCGCCGGGTCGGCGGTCACGCGCAGCACGCCGAATCCCGGCTCGAAGTGGCTGGTGATGCGGGGGTGGATCTCGATCTGGCGGGTCAAGCTGCGGTCGAAGCCGATGCGGATCTCCGAGGGCGTCACCTGCACCACCTCGATGCCATAGGGCACGCGGACTTGAGATGAGGTCAGGTCGTAAGTGTGCTCGCCGGCGCGCGAGCTGGCAAGGTTGATGATGGGGTGGACATCGGCGGCGGCGAGCTGGCGCAAGCTGCGTTCCGGCCCGCGCAGGCGGACCTGCGCCAGCGGAATGCCGGAGGTCGTGATCTCCAAATTGGGCGGCACCTGGTGTAGTTCGATGGGCACGCTATACGCGGTCTCCACCATCGGTTCGCGCGAAACGGCGGACCACAGCAGGACGGCACACACCAGCGCAACCACTTTCAGCACGAGATTATGGGCTACGTAGCGCTGGAAGAAATCTTTCACGGCCGGCGCTCCCGCCCGGCGGCGTCCACGCCCTCGCGCTCGAAGCCGTTGCCGTTTTCCGCCGTGTCGCCGATGGGCGTGGGCAGCGCCGCCGGCGGCAGGTAGCGATGCAGCAACTCGCTCAGGCGTTCGCGCAACTGGTCCGCCGTCAGTTCGCGCTCGATCTGCCCGGCCACCGCCAGGCTGATGGCGCCCGTCTCTTCCGAGACGATCACCGCCACCGCGTCGGTTTCCTCGGTGATGCCGATGCCGGCGCGATGGCGGGTACCGAGCTGGCTGGACAGCTTGGGGTTCATGGAGAGCGGCAGGAAGCAGGCGGCGGCGGCCACCCGGTCCTTCTGGATGATGACGGCGCCATCGTGCAGCGGCGCGCTGGGGCGGAAGATGGTGGCCAGCAGGTGGTAGGAAAGCCGGGCGTCCAGCGGCACCCCGCTTTCGATGTAGGTACGCAGGCCGATCTCCCGCTCGACCACGATCAGCGCTCCTGTCTGCTCCTGCGAAAACAGGTTCGCCGCCAGCACGATATCATCGTACGATGATTCTCGCGACTGGGAGGAGCGGGCGAGGGTTACCTTGCGTCCGACCTTGGCCAGCGCCTGCCGGATCTCGGCCGCAAACACCACGATAAGCGCAAAGATGGCGTAGGGCAGCAAGGTGCTGACGAGCCAGTTCACCGTGCGCAGATCGCCCAGCCGCGCCAGATAGAAGGCCACTACCAGCACGAATACGCCCATCAGCATCTGATAGGCGCGCGTGCCTTTTACCAGCACCAGGAACTGGTAAATGATCACGGCCACGATGATGATGTCGATGGCCGCGACCACCGACACTCGTGACCCCAGTTCCCAAAAGTGGGTCAGATTACGCCACACTGGATCTTCTCGCTAAGACCTTCTAAATGACCTACTAAGGAACGCCCAAGCCGGTCGCTCCATTGTAGCCCAGCTTTTCGCCCCGTGAAGACACGAAGGACACAGAGGACGCGGAGGAACATGAGACGAAAACATCCCTCTGCGTCCTTCGCGTCCGCGGCGTCTTGGTTGGATTGTTATCCGCGCGGAAGGTTTCCCGTCAGATGTCTTTTTTCTTGACCGTGGAGACGATTGTTCCGAGGGCCAGCCGCGCCGAGACTTCGTCGCCGACCTTCACTTGCGCCGCGTCTTTCACCAGGTTGCCGGTGGAATCGAACACCAGAGCATAGCCGCGATCGAGGATCTTCAGCGGCGACATCTCCTCCAGGCGCGCACCGGTGCGTTCCCAGCGGGCGCGGCGCACCAGCAGGAACCGGCGCGTCGCCGCGGCCAGCGCGGCGGTGTGGGAATCGACCTCGCGGGCAATCGCGCCCAGCTGCCGCCGCACATCGAAGTGCCGGATGCGGGCGCCGGCAATGTCCAGCCGGCTGCGGTGCTGCCCCAGCAGGCGATGTTCGGCCCTTACCATGCGATAAACCAGGTCGTCCACCCGTTGCTGGCGGCGGGCCAGCGCGTCTTGCATGCGCGCGAAGGCGGCGTGCTGCGCCCACTCCATGAGCGATTGCCGCGCCATGAGCAAACGGTAGCGCGCGCCGCGCGCCAGTCGCTGCCGCAGGCCGGCAACCCGCTCTTCCAGCTGATGGCGCGACTCGATCACCAGTTCGGCCGCGGCGGAAGGCGTGGGCGCGCGCAGGTCGGCGACAAAATCGGCGATGGTGAAATCGGTCTCGTGGCCGACGGCGGAGATCACCGGGATCGCCGACGAGGCGATGGCGCGGGCCAGTATCTTCGTCGTTGAACGCGGCCAGGTCTTCGATCGGCCCGCCGCCGCGAGCCACGATGATGACGTCCACGCTCCTTGCGCGGTTGAAGTATTGGATGCCGGCGCGCACCTCGCCGGGTGCCGCTTCTCCCTGCACCTGCGCGGGATAGATGAGGATGGGCACGCTGGCATGGCGCCGGCGGAGGATGTTGAGCATGTCCTGAATCGCGGCGCCGCGCGGTGAGGTGACGATGCCGATCCGCCGGGGCAGGGCCGGCAGCGGCTTCTTGCGCGCAGCGTCGAAAAGCCCTGCGGCGGCCAGCTTCGCCTTGATCTGCTCGAAGGCGATCTGCAGCGCACCCGCGCCCTTGGGCTCCAGGTACTCGGCGGAGAGCTGCAGCTCGCCCCGCGCTTCATAAATGGTCATGCGGCCGCGTGCGATCACCTGCAGGCCGTCGGCAGGCTTGAAGCGCAGCAGCCGCGCCGAGGAGCGAAACATCACGATCCGCAACTGCGCCTCGCCGTCCTTGAGCGTGAAGTAGAGATGGCCGGAGTCGGCGGGCCGGAAGTTGGAGATCTCGCCTTCCACCCAGACGTCGGTGTACTCGCGCTCGAGCGCGGTCCGCGCCGCGCTGACCAGGTCGCCGACGCGCCACACCCGGCGCGCGGCGGCAACCTGGAACGTAAGCCCGAGCTGATCGCCCATGCCCACGAGGGCAGTTTAACCGATTGACTTTGCGGGAGTCTGAGGCCATAGTGGTTATAAGTGATTCCTTTCCAACTGTCCTCATGTTGCCAGACGCGGTCATTCCCAAAGGTACGGGCATCCAAGGCGAAAGGTTTTTGATGCGAAACAAACTCACAACAACGTTTGCCATCATTCGATACAACTTGCGGACCTACGAGCCCGGCGGTGTCATGGCCATAATCAAAGGTCGCGGCAAAGCCGAGGTAACGGTTCAAAACCTCGAGAGTGGACAGAGCCGAGCCGATTGCCTGGCGGGGTGGGGTTACTTCCTGGAGAAAACCGATTTGGAGCCCGGCATGGACCCGCAGAAGGCCACCTCGATGCGGCAGATGCGCATGGATGTCCGCGAAACTGAGGCCCAGGACGCCTCCCTGGCGGCTGTTGCGGGGAATCTGCTTAACAAAGGGAAATGAGATCACAGAGCGTGGATGGCGGGCGCCAACCTGCATTGCGGCGCTTAGGCTCGCGGCACGGCGCAATCGGCTGCCATCGCCTGCCGCTTCCATAAATCCCAGGCCCGCTGGTAGTTGTCGGGAATCTCTTCGCGGGCTTCCTGCGCATCGAGATAGTTGATGCTGCTGCTGAGGACCATGGCTTGCGCCTGCAGCGTGGCATTCAACGCCAGGTACACACTTCGGCCGACCACCTGAGGCACCGACGAACCTACAATCACAGCGCCGTGTCCGCGCATCAGGGCGGCGGGCTTCTTACCGAGAGTCTCGGCGAGGGCGCGCCCCAGCGCCGGGTTGTGCACCAGCATGAGCATTTTGGGATCGTCGCCGCGCGCCTTGCGGACCTCGAACACGGGCACGCCTTCTCCGACGAAGGCAGTCATGTGGTACAGCGGGCGGAGCGCGACGCCGGTCACGCCGAAGGGGATCAGCGCGGGCGCGTGGCTGTGTACGATCGCGTGGACTTCCGGCCGCGCGCGGTAGATCTCGCCGTGGATGAAGCGCTCGATGAAGGACGGGCGTGCCGCCGGGTGGAGCGCATTGCTGTCGAGATCGTACTGTTGGATATCAGCGGCCGTGACCAGCGCGGGTGCGAGCGAACGCGAAAGCAGATAGCGGCCGGCGTCGGCGTCCTGACGCACGCTGACATGCCCATAGCCGTCCAGGATCCCCTGCTGGGCCAGGATGCGGTTGGCGGCGACCAGGTCCTCGACCAGGGTGGAAGAAGCCATAGCAGACTGCCCTGCCGCCACCGCAGATGAAAGGGCAACAGCGGCTGAAGCCTTCAGCATCGAACATACCAGATCCCGCCGGGTCAACGAACCGGATTCCACGACCGCCCTCCCCCCGCAATAGCCTGGCGGGATTATACGGCGGGAAGTCCTCCGCCAAGGCGGCAGGAAGATCCGGGAAGCGAGGGGCAATCCCTCAGAAAAGCCTTGGGTTTGTGTTGTGCATCAAACCAGGAAAATGATCCGAGCGACACTCCAGTATCTGGCCTGCGCTGTTGTAATGGCGATCTCTCTGGCCGCTCAGGGCAG
Organism: uncultured Acidobacteriota bacterium; assembly: GCA_963808725.1. Taxonomy (GTDB): domain Bacteria; phylum Acidobacteriota; class Terriglobia; order Terriglobales; family Acidobacteriaceae; genus JAHFUA01. The sequence goes on from CAWEGO010000002.1 coordinate 1,401,003, forward strand.
AACCATGCTGCAGAAGAATTGGTCAGCGGCAGCGCAGTCCACGCCTGCATCTGTGCCGGAGCTCCACTTCGACTACGCCATCGATGCTGGTGGAGCGATCCGGCAAGTGCTGGTAAATCGCGGCAATGGACAGGTGCAGGCGCTTGATAGCTGCACCGGCCAGGATGTTCCGCGGGCGAATGGGCTGGGCGAGCTGTCGCGCGAGGACTTCAACTTCGACGGTTACCCTGACCTGATGATGCGGGTCGCCTTCGATCCCCAGACCAATAACTCCTCCTACTGCATCTGGCTGTACGATCCTAAGACGCAGACGTTCGTCCTCTCAGACGAGCTCTCCCAATTGACCAACCCGCGGCCCGATCCGAACAATAAGACCGTGCTTGCGCGCAAGAACGTGCTCTGCTCCGAACAGTGCTACGTGCAGGAGACTTACGCGTGGTCGAACGGCCACCTGGAGCCGGTCCGCGAAGAATCGTTGACCGAGGACTCGGTGGTGACACCCATGAGTGACTGTCGCTGGGTTTGGGAAGTCAAGAAAGAGAAGAACGGCAAGCTGGTGGACATCGACCGCGAGCGCGTCGATAGTGGTGGCGTGATGTGTGAACCGCACTTCGGCTGGTGACAAGAATCGGAGCTTACTTCCCTGCCAATTCGCGCTTGACCACGTCGCTGACCAGCTTGCCGTCCACGCGCGAGCCGGCGGCGGCAAAGCGGGCCATGGCGTTCTTCATCACCGCGCCCATGTCCCTCATGGTGGGCGAGCCCATTTCGGCAATGGCGGCGCGAACGGTGCTGACGATCTCCTCCTCCCCGGCGGCGCGCGGCATGTAGGACTCGATGATGCGGATCTCAGCGGCTTCTTTGTCGGCCAGCTCCTGGCGGCCGCCGCGGGTGAACTGCTCGATGGAGTCCTTGCGCTGCTTGATCAGCGTGCCGAGGACTGCCAGCGCCTCCTTTTCACCCAGCGGCCCGCGTTTCTCTACTTCCTTGTTCTTGAATGCCGCCTTGACCATGCGCAGAGTGGAGAGGCGGAGTTCCTCGCGAGCGCGCATGGCTGCGGTCATATCCTTCTGGACCTGTTCCGGAATCGACATGCACGAATTATACGGGGAGAATTGAGCCACTCGTGAATCGGGAGATCGGATCATCGGAGCATCGGGTCATTTCGGAAAACCAATCACCCGATGACCCGATCACCCGATCCTCAATTAAAATAAGCGCTATCATGTCAAGTATGCTGAGAAAGACTCGCCTCTTCACTCCCGGGCCAACGCCGTTGCTGCCAGCCGCCCAACGTGCCATGGCGGCAGCGGACGTGCACCACCGCACCGCCGAATACCGCGCGCTGCAGCAGCGCGTGGTGGCTGACCTCAAGGCATTCATCGGGACGCGCAATGACGTAATCCTGCTGGCGTCGTCTGGGTCGGGCGCTATGGAGGCAGCGGTCTCGAACCTCACCTCTCCCGGGGACAAAGTGCTCGTCCTCACCGCCGGGAAGTTCGGCGAGCGCTGGCGCGACCTTACCAAAGCCTTCGGCTGCCAGGTAGAGCTGGTGACCGCCGAGTACGGCCAGACTTTTGTGCTGGACGAGGTGCGGGCCAAGCTCGATGGCAACGTGCGCGCCGTGTACATGCAAGCGACGGAAAGTTCCACCGGCTGCCGGCATGACGTGGAGGGTGTTGCCCAGGTTCTGCGCGGCAGCGACGCCTTGCTGGTGGTGGATGCCATCACCGGACTGGGTACCACGCGCTTCGATGTGCACGGCTGCGGCATCGATGTGATCATCGGCGGCTCGCAGAAGGCGGTCATGGTGCCGCCGGGAGTGGCATACCTGGCGGTGAGCGACCGGGCATGGCAGCGGATGGAGACCGCCAAAAATCCGCGCTACTACTTCGACCTGCGCAAAGAACGGAAAGTCGCGGCCAAGGGCGAATCGGCCTACACGCCGGCGATCTCGGTGGTCGCGGGCCTGGCGGCGGCGCTCGACTTTATCCGCGAAATGGGCGGCGGCGACGTGGCCGCAGGCCGCGAGGCGCTGATCGCCAACGCCGAAACCGCGGCGGAGATGACGCGGGCCGCGGCGCAGGCGCAGCGGCTGGCCCTGTTCGCGGCCGAGCCCTGCGCGGCGCTGACCGCTATCCTCCCCCCGCAGGGCACCGACTCGGGCGATATCGTCAAGTTCTTTCGCCAGCAGTTCGGCGCCGTGGTCGCCAACGGCCAGGGCGAGATGAAGGGCAAGATTTTCCGCATCGCTCACCTGGGTTACTACGATTACATGGACACCGTCGGGATCATCGCCGCTCTGGAGCATGTGCTGGCGTACGTGGCGCGCCCGCGGCACGTAGAGTTCGGCCTGGGCCTGAAGGCGGCGCAGGAGGTGTACGCGCGCGCCGTGGCGGAGAAGCAGCCGATGGCGGTTGGGTCATAGAAAATCTGTTTCGTGAGCGCACCACGCGCGTGACGGCGGTCACAATTCCCTCGGTATTCTCGCGCTACAATCCCTTCCATGAAAGTCGTCATTGCCGAGAAAATCTCTCCCGCTGCGGTCGAGCTGTTTCGCGACGAAAACGGCTGGACCCTGATCACGCCCGACCAGATCGAAGGCAAGCTGGCGGCGCACCTGGCCGACGCCGATGCCCTGATCGTGCGCTCCGCCGTCAAGGTGGACGCGCACGTGCTCGAGCCCGCCACCAAGCTCCGTGTCATCGGGCGCGCCGGCGTGGGCGTGGACAACATCGACCTGGAAGCTGCCACCAAGAAGGGCATCGCGGTAATGAACACGCCCGGCGCCAACGCTGTAGCGGTAGCCGAGCACACCCTCGGGCTGATGCTGGCCATGGCGCGCCACCTGTGCCGCGCCGACGCGCTCATGCACGCCGGCAAATGGGAGAAGAAGACGCTGCAGGGCACGGAGCTGCGCGGCAAGACGCTGGGCATCGTCGGACTGGGGCGGGTGGGCCTGGAAGTCGCCAAACGCGCCCGCGCCTTCCACATGACCGTGGTGGCGCACGATCCGTTCGTCTCCACCAGCGTAGCGCGTGACCTGGAGATCCGCATGGCTGGCCTGGATGAGATCTACGCCACCGCGGATTACATCACCCTGCACGTCGGCTTGACCCCGCAGACCGCAGGCATGATCAATACCGAGAACATCAAGAAGATGAAGCGGGGCGTGCGCCTGGTGAACTGCGCGCGCGGCGAGCTGGTAGACGAAGCCGCCCTGGCCGAAGCGCTGAAGTCCGGACAGGTGGCGGGCGCGGCGCTGGATGTGTTCCACGACGAGCCGCTCCGGCAGTCCCCGCTCAGCGCGCTGGAGAACGTGGTGATGTCGCCGCATATCGCCGGCTCGACCCACGAAGCGCAGGAAGCGGTCGGCTACCAGATCGCGCTTCAGGTCAAGGAATACCTGAAGCACGGCGTCATTCAGAACGCCGTGAACATTCCCTCGGTGTCGCACGAAGAGTACATCGAGATGCAACCTTACATCGTGCTGGCCGAACGGCTGGGAGCCTTCCTGGCGCAGGCGACCGACGGCAACGCCGAGGAAGTCGTGGTCCGTTATTCCGGCCCCATAGCAGAGTGGAAGACGGAGTTGCTACGCAACGCGGCGCTGAAGGGCATCATCAACCACATGCTCTCGGAGCACGCCAACCTGGTGAACGCGGCGGCCATCGCCGACGAGCGCGGCATCAAGGTGCGGGAGACGAAGAAGCCGCGCCCGCCCAGTGGCGGCGCCGCCAACGTACTCTCAGTTTCGCTTCGCACCACGGCGGAAGAGCACCGGGTGCGGGGCACGGTGCTGCACGACAAATTCCCGCGGCTGCTGGGCGTGGACGACATCGACGTGGAAGCCCCGCTGGAGCGCAACCTGGTGTACATGCGCAACCTGGACGTACCCGGCGTGATCGGCAAGATCGGCACCATCCTCGGCGACCACCACATCAACATCGCCAACTTCTCGCTGGGCCGTCAGGAGAAAGAAGGCAAGACCGCGGAAGCCATCGCCGTGGTGCACGTGGATTCCGTCGTGCCGGAAGAGGTGCTCAACGCGCTGCGGAAGGTGGAGCCGGTGAAAGTGGCGAGGGCCATGCGATTGTAAAAGCCCCACGGATTCACACGGATCAATACGGATTAGTTCATTTATCCGTATGAAATCGGTGACAACCCGTGGCGTTTTTATTCGCTGCTCTGGCGCAGCAGCTTGCGGCTTTCGGCCAGCATGCCCATGGAGTGCATCAGGTTCTGCAGGGTGACGATCCCCACCAGGTGTTCGCCATCCACCACGGGAATGATGCTGAGGTTCTTGGCGGTGATTTTGCGGAAAGCGGAAGCCAGGGTTTCGCTGCGCTCGGCGATGTCGTAGGCGCTGTTCATCACCGACTGCACATAGGCGTTGCCGCCAAAGCGCAGCGCGTCCAGGATCTTCTGGCGGGAGATCACGCCCACCATATTGTTGCCTCGCACCACGGGGAAGTCGTCCTGCAGGGAATGGACGGCCTTGGACAGCGCGTGCTCCAGAGTGTCGGCCGGAGACAGTGTGGAGAACTCGGTGAGCATCACATCTTCCATGCGCACCGTCTCCAGCACCGCCTGGAACTCGATGCTGCGCTCCTCGAGCTGCGCCGCCACGAAGATGAATAGTCCCACCACCGTGAACCACAGGCTGTACATGCCCAGAACGAAAAACACGATGGCGAACCCCTGGCCAATGGTGACAGCGCGACGGGTCGCCGGCAGGTAGTCCATGCGGCGGGCCAGCACCGCGCGCAGGATGCGGCCACCGTCCAGCGGGTAGGCCGGGAGCACGTTCAGCAAGCCGAGAAAGATGTTCGTCCACACCAGGCTGCGCAGCAGGCTGGTGGAGTGGATCCAGGGCCGCGCTCCCAAGTGGACGCCGGGAACGGCAACCTCGATCAGCACCGCCGCGGCGGCGGCAATACCCAGACTCAGCAGCGGGCCGGCCATGGCGATGCGGATCTCGCGCGCGGGGTCCGGCTTGCGGGTTGCGAAGGGCGCGTTGTCCATGATGCTGACGCCGCCCAGCGGGAGCAGCACGATGGAGCGTACCGGGACCCCGTTGCGCATCGCCACCACGGAGTGAGCGAGTTCGTGCAGCAGGGCCGAACCCAGCATGAGCAACATCAGCACTACCCCGCGCAGAGCGTCGTGGGTGGTGTGGGAGAGCGGTTGCGTCATCCAGATGGGAAGTAGAAGGACGAGAGAAAACACATGGATCCGCAGCTCCGCGCCCAGCAGATGTCCCACCGATATGGACCAGTTCTTCATAGACACGAGGCAGTGAGCTTCCCCTCACGACATTGTATACATTAGACACCGGGCCGGGGCAGCCGTTGGTCGTTGGACGTTCGTCGCGGGTGAGCAGGTTGCGCGTCATCGCGGGAAAATACCGAAGCCGTCCGTTGCGGTCGTTACGCGGCATGGACGTCCGCCCCACCACCGACCGCTTGCGGGAAACTCTTTTCAACGTGCTGGCGCCGCAAGTGGAGGATTCGGTGTGGCTGGACCTCTACGCGGGAACCGGCGCCGTCGGGATCGAGGCCCTGAGCCGGGGGGCACGGACCGTGTATTTCATAGAGTCGTCGCGGAAGGCGGTCGCGGTCATTCGGCAGAATCTGCGATCGCTCGCTATCGAGAGAGGCTACGAGGTGCTGGAGCGCGAGGCGGAGCCGGCGCTGCGGCTGCTCGATTCCCTGGCGGTGAGTTGCGACGTGTGCTTCCTCGATCCACCGTACCGCATGGAGCAGGCCTACGCCAAAGTGCTCGGCTTCCTGGGAGAGTCGCGGCTGCTGAAGGCCTCCAGCATCGTGGTGGCGGAACACGAAAAGCACTTCGATCCGGGCGGAAGGTTTGGGGCGCTGGAACGCTTCCGGGAGCTGAAGCAAGGCGATGCGGTGCTGAGCTTCTACAAACTGCGTTAGCCACGGATTTCCACGCGGTGTCCATCTGGCAACCCCAACGGAACGCTGTCATCCTTCGCGAGGCGAAGGCGAGCGGAAGGATCTGGCGTCGTCGCCAGCACCGCCGTGGTTGACGGCGTCTGCCACCTCTTCAGATTCTCCCGCTTCGCTTCCCTCCGCGGAAGAATGACAGTTTCGGACAGGCCACTTATCCGCGCCGGTGCGCGTCAATCCGCGTCGCTGATTCTTACGCCAGCAGTTCGTTAGTCCGCCGGTAGATGGGGTGCTGCATCTCCGCGAGTTCGTTCTTCACCAGGTTCAGGCCGTAGACACAGCGCTCGAATTCGTGCGAGAGCCGCGCGAACAGCGGTGCCACCTTGGCGTATTCGAAGTGCTCGAATTTGGAGACGATGTAGTAGCTCTCCTTGCCGGCCTTCATGAAGTCGATAAAGTTTTCCAGGCGCTGGCGGCGCAGGCGGAAATGGTTGATGCTCTCGGGAAACATCCCGGTGAAGAACAGGGTGTAATCGCCGATGTGTTTGCGCACCTGGCGCTCGCGATCGAAGGACGGGGCTTCGCCATATATGGGGTTGGACTCGATCAGCATCTCGCCCACATCGTCGAGCGGGCGCTCGGAAGCGTTGCGGATCTTGTGGAGCTGTTCGACCTCGCAGAACTCGGTGAGCAGGGCGGCCACGTACTCGCTGACCTCCTGATTGCGCAGGCCGACGCCTTGGGAAAAATTCCGGCTTACCAGCTCCAGAAAAAGTTGCTGCAACGGATGCGATTCCGGGATCATAACCCTATTTCCCCCACGCCCCTTTCCAATGTGGTTGGGCGAGTGATACACCCACTCTATCGGCCCACGCAAGTGACAAATGCATTGCGTGGCGGACCTTTGGTAACGGCGGCAAGTCCTTGGTAACCGCACAACCCGCGCCGGACGGGCGTTTCCGATTCATGTGGATTTGGATTGCGGAAATTCGCTTGCGGTTACCCAGAACTGGAGCCTAGAACTGGGAATTGGCAGGCAACCTTTTAGAGTGCTAACGAGATAACGGGAGAACGACATGGCACGGCAGAACATTTCCAGCGGTACACCCTGGGAACCGGTGGTGGGATACTCGCGGGCGGTGCGGGTGGGTCCCTACGTTCATGTGGCGGGAACCACGGCTACTGGCCCGCACGGCAAGATTGTTGGGGTCGGCGACGTTTATGCCCAAGCGGTGCAGACGCTGCGTAACATCGAGACCGCGCTGGGGAAAGCCGGCGCCCGCCTCGAGGACGTGGTGCGCACCCGCATCTTCGTCACAGATATCAGCCAGTGGGAGCAGGTCGGACGGGCGCACGGGGATTTTTTTCGCGACATTCGCCCGGCCACCTCGATGGTCCAGATCAGCCGGTTGATCTCTCCGGAGATGCTGGTGGAGATTGAAGCCGACGCCTACGTCGGAGATTGAGCAGTTGACTCAAGGTTTTGCCAATCGGTAGCAACAGTTTTTTCCCGCATTGGAAAGGGTAACCGCGGCCGGAATCTGGGCCTCTGGCTTGACACGGCGTGCAGGCGGCAGATAATAGCCAATCCAGCGGGAGCAGTGAGAAAGAGGCTATCTATGGGACTCTTGAAGTTGTGCGACGAAAAACCGCCCACCGTGGGGATTGAAGCGACGGTAGCCGAGGCCATCCAGGTAATGCTCGACAAGAGCGTGGGCGGCGTGGCCGTGGTCGATGGCGAACACCGTGTGGCCGGCATCTTCACCGAACGCGACGTGCTGCGCAAGCTGGCGCTCAGTGGCCTGGACCCGCACAAGATCCCGGTCCGGGAATTGATGACCACGCCGGTGGACATGGCCACGACGGAAACCACTCCGGGGGAAGCCTTCGAGGAGATGGTGTCCCGCCATTACCGCCACCTGCCCATCGTGGACAAGGATGGGCGGCTGCTGGGCCTGCTTTCCATCCGTCACCTGCTGCAGTGGCGACTGGAAGAGCTCGGCCAGCAACTCGACTCCATGGAGCAGTACGTCACCAACGACGCGCCAGGCGGCTGAGGGCAGGCACTGCTGATCGAATTAAAACCACCCAGGACGCGGGGGGGAAATAGAACCTCTGTGTCCTCGGCGTCTTCTGCGGTTTTCATCGGTGGCCATCCGTGCCGATCTTTTTCGCCTATAATCAACAATTGTCCCCATGATGAAAAAGCGGCTAGTGCGTTCGACCACCGTGCTGTCGGTGCGGCGGGATGGCAAGGTGGTGATGGCGGGCGACGGGCAAGTCACGCTGGGAGAAGGCATCGTCAAGCACACAGCCAAGAAAATCCGGCGGCTTTACCAGGACAAGATCCTGGCCGGATTTGCCGGTTCGACGGCGGACGCCTTCGCGCTGTTCTCGCGCTTCGAATCGAAACTGGAACAGTATCACGGCAACCTCGGCCGGGCGGCGGTGGAACTGGCCAAGGACTGGCGCACCGACAAAATGCTGCGGCAGCTCGAAGCCATGCTGTTGGTGTCGGATTCGAGCCAGACTTTCCTCATCAGCGGCCACGGCGATGTGATCGAGCCCGATGAGGCGGTGGCGGCGGTGGGATCGGGTGGTCCGTACGCGATGGCGGCAGCCGAGGCCTTGATCCAGCACACCAGTCTGCCTGCCCGGAAGGTGGCGGAAGAGGCCATGCGCATCGCAGGCAAGATGTGCATCTATACCAATGACAAGGTGACGATAGAAGAGCTGTAAGAACACGGAGTAGGGAGTAAGCACCAAAATCTATGGCTGGCTATTCTGGAACACCACTGGTGAAGAAGATCGGCATCAAGCCCGGGCACCGGCTGGCGATCCTCAACCCTCCGCCAGGATTCGAGAAGGAGCTTGCGCCGCTGCCGGATGGGGTCGTAAACGCCGACAGAGCGCCGTTGGATGTGGCTATCCTGTTTGCCGCGAACCAGTCGGCGCTCGGGAAGCACCTGGGCAGGCTCAAGGGGAAACTGGCGCCGGCGGGGATGCTGTGGGTTTCGTGGCCCAAGATGAGTTCCGGGGTGACCACCGACCTGAGGGAAAGCACAGTGCGGGAGACCGGCCTCGCCGCCGGCTTGGTAGACATCAAAATATGTGCGGTGAATGAAGTCTGGTCGGGACTGAAGTTTGTGATCCCGGTAAGAGACAGGAAGCAGCGTTGATCGGCTGGGTAGGGGTCCCTCGACTAGCAGCGCAAAATCGGCGCTGCTCGCTCGGGATGACAGAGGTTTTTGAGTTGCTGACAACTGGCAACTGACGACTGGAAACTAGGTTATGGCGATTTATCTACCGGGAACGTCGGAAGAAGAACAGATCTCACTGGATGAGCTGACGCCGCGCGAGATCGTGGCGGAGCTCGATAAATACGTGGTCGGGCAGAAGGACGCCAAGCGGGCGGTGGCGATCGCCCTGCGGAATCGCATGCGGCGGCAGAAGCTGGCGCCCGATCTGGCGGAAGAGATTCTGCCCAAGAACATCATCATGATCGGGCCCACGGGGGTCGGCAAGACTGAGATCGCGCGCCGGCTGGCCAAGCTGGCCAACTCGCCTTTCCTGAAGATCGAGGCCTCCAAGTTCACCGAGGTGGGCTACGTGGGGCGCGACGTGGAGTCCATGATCCGCGATCTGGTGGAAGTGGCCATCGAGATGGTACGCGAGGAAAAGCTGGAAGACGTGGCCGACCGCGCCGAACTCAACGCCGAGGAGCGGCTGCTGGACATCCTGTTGCCTTCCGGTCCGCAACGCCCGCCCTCGGACGGCGGCGCGGCCGGATTGGTGCTGGAAGGCGGTGATTCGCAGTCGCGCACCCGCGAGAAGCTGCGTCAGCAGTTGCGCGAGGGCAAACTCGACGACCGCATCGTCGAGATCGACGTTCGCGAGAAATCCTTCCCCGCCTTCGAGATCATCTCCAACCAGGGCGTGGAGGAGATGGACATCAACGTGAAGGACATGCTGCCCAACATCTTCGGCCAGCGCACCAAGAAACGGAAGATGAAGGTCAGCGAGGCCTTTGACTACCTGATCCAGGAAGAAGAGCAGCGGCTGATCGATATGGACCAGGTGACGCGCATCGCGGTGGAGCGCGTGGAGCAGTCAGGAATCATCTTCCTCGACGAGATCGACAAGATCGCCGGCCGCGAGAGCGGGCACGGTCCCGACGTTTCGCGTGAAGGCGTGCAGCGCGACATCCTGCCCATCGTCGAAGGCACCACGGTCAACACGCGCTACGGCATGGTGCGCACCGACCACGTGCTGTTCATCGCCGCCGGGGCCTTCCACGTCTCCAAGCCCAGTGACCTGATCCCCGAGTTGCAAGGGCGCTTCCCCATCCGCGTGGAGCTGCACTCGCTCACCATCGGCGACTTCATCAGGATCCTCACCGAGCCGAAATCGTCGCTGGTGAAGCAGTACACGGCGCTGCTCGAGACCGAAGGCATCCGCTTGGAGTTCACACGCGAGGCTTTGGACGAGATCGCGAACTTCGCCTTCCGCGTGAATGAAGGCACGGAAAACATCGGCGCGCGGCGGCTGCACACCATCATGGAGCGGGTGCTGGACGAGATCAGCTTCGACGCCCCCGATTTAGAGAGCAAGGACGTCAACATCGACGCTGACTACGTCCGCAAGATGCTCACCGACATCGTGAAGGACCAGGACCTGTCGCGGTACATCCTGTAGGAATCAAGGGTTGCTGGGCCAACACTCCTTAGGATTGTCATCTCCTGGGCCAGGCGCTGGATCGGGCGGCGTAAAACGCGAGTCGTCAATAGGAACGTTTACCTCGTACTTGGCAACTTCGAGTGTCGAAGTCGCGCCCCGAGTACGGCTTTCTACTCGGTAGGCGAACTTGACGCCAGTGACCTCGCGCCAGTCGCTATATTTCACATCTGTTACGACTCCGTTATCCGAAATCCTGCGCATACCTGTGACAAGAAATGAGTGCGTGTCCACCAACTCTTCTCGGACAGTACCGTTGGCCATAGTGAGCTTGAGCTTGTAAAAGGACCCCCAATGGGGATCTTCTTCTTTGCCCAGTAGTTCGATTCGGTGCCCTTTAAGTTTGTAATCTGCGAGCGGGCCGACAAAATCGACGTTTTCTTTGAGATTTTCGAGCACCGCGCCAGACAGCGGCTGCGCCATGCCGCATGGCAGTACATACTCCCAACCTCGGTTCCCGTCGAGAATCCGACCGTATCCGATGCCGTCAGAACGCCTCTCTGTGCGGAACTTGCCGGGATGTTTGAACTCATCGGTTAGCTGCCACTGTTTTCCGCCAGGCCCCACAACCGTGCCCGTGACCCTGACAGCCCGAATTGAATTCAGTCTGCTGATGCCGCCGCGAGCGCCGATGTATTTGTCCACGATCTCGTCGGGGGTTTGCGCGGCGGCGGTGACACAGATCAGCAGCACGATCGCGAAACTGCAGAGAGATTTTGGCCTGAGCAGGGTCATTGTATCTCCCAATTTATTTGTGTCCCTAGCCCCCGAGAGATGTTTATTCTTCGCCTTCCAGCACTTGCGGGTTGGCGACGGCGGACTCGGGCGATTCTTCCTGGTCGTGCAGGACGCGGTAATCCCAGATGCCGGCGGCGATGGCGGGCTTGCCTTTGCCCTTGTCGGGCTGGACGGTGCGCACTACCATGCCGCGGGCGATCACCTGTGCGTGCTCCAGGCCGGTGATTTCGCCGGGCATCTTCAGGATCAGCTCAACCTCGGCGTTGTCAGGCAGGAGTTCGGGGCCGCGGAACAGCACGCCGGTCTGGCTGACGTTCTCAACCGTCCCGCGATGCCAGGGCTCGGTGCCGACTTCGCGGTATTTCATCTCCTGGTCATAGAGCTTGATGCGGCGGGCGCGCGGCGACCAGCTCGGTTTCTTTTTGGAACAGGAACGGCCCGGGCGGGAACCGGCGCGCGGACGCTCCTGCATCTTGCCCAGGCCGGTTACGCGCTCCAGCCGCGACATCGTCTTCCAGTCGTACTTGTATTCCTCGCCGCAGAGCAGGCAGACCTGGTAATACTCACCGTCGGGCCAGCGGCGCGGCCAGGAGAATTCGTGGGAGCAGCGGCCAATACCGAATAAATCCAGGAGCCTGGAACCCATGAGACCTCACTTCGGTGGAAACCGGGGAAACGGTCCCCGCTACATTTATGACGCAAAGCTGTGGTCTCAGGACAGATTACTTCTGGACAATGTCCCGCGAAAGGTGACTGGCGCTGCTCGCGTCACCCTCTCTAACAGCCTGTTGTATGAGCAGATTAGGCTGCTCGGTTGGGAGAAACGGGCTTCTCCGGGTTCTTCGACGCTTGCCGCCGCTCGATCATGCCCGCGGTGAACAGTATGACTCCGACCACAACGAACAGAGCCAGAGCGACAACAGCTATGACCAGGATGGGCATAGTACACCTCTAACCGTGCAGCAGAGCACAAGCTAGACCGGAGCGCAGTGACGAAGCGCACAAGGCTGTGTGACAAGCAATTAACAATCGGGTTACCGGACGACTGAAGTGCGCGAACTGTGTGCTGACTGCTGATTGCTGAATGCTTTTCTGCTACCCTGATTTGCTTTCCATGAGAATCCGCCTGCTCACCATCGTGGCAGTGCTGGCGCTGGCCACGCTGCTGGCTTGCGGGATACCAGGAGCGCCGCAGCCACCCTCGCTCCAGCTTCCAGGCGCGGTCGGCAATCTGCAGGCCGTTCGCAAGGGCGACCAAGTCACGCTGACGTGGACCACTCCGCGCGACACCACCGACCGCAAGCGCATCAAGCACTTGGGCGTCACCCGCATCTGCCGCGCGGTGGATCGGGTGGCCGTGGCAGAGTGCGTGGAGACGGTGGGCACGCTGCCGCCGGAGCATACCCCGCCGGGAGCAGCCGCCAGCTATGCCGACACCCTGCCGAAACAGCTCCAGGAGGCGCACCCATCGGGGTTTGCCACCTACGCGGTAGAGGTGGAGAACACCGGCGGACGCAGCGCTGGTTTGTCGAATCAGGTGATAGTGCCGCTGGAGCCAACGCTCCCGCCGCCCAGCCGGCTCTCCGCCAAGGTGACTGCCGAAGGCGTGGAAATCATTGCTTACGGCCAACGGGGTTCCATGCCGGGCGCGTTAACGGCATACCATCTCTATCGGCGCGTCCAAGGCGGCAAGGGGGAAGTCGATCTTGGCGAGCCGTCAAGCGTCGAGGTAATGGGACTCGCGTACACCGTGAACTTCCTCGATCACAGCGCGGAGTGGGAGAAGACATACCTCTATAAGGTCGTCGGAGTGACGACGGAGCAGATTCAGGGCAAAGACCAGCGAATCGAAGGTGAAGATTCAGCGGAGGTCGCGGTCTTCGTCCACGATGTCTTCCCACCCGCCGTTCCGACGAGCTTGCAGGCTGTCTCGGCAGGCACACCCCAGCAGCCGTTCATCGACCTGAGCTGGGCGCCGGACACCGAATCCGACCTGGCGGGCTATAACCTATATCGGCATGAAGAAGGGGCAGCGCCGGTGAAGATCAACAGCGAGGTGGTGAAGGCGCCTACCTATCGCGACACCGCCGTGCAGCCGGGGCACCGGTACTGGTATTCGGTCAGTGCAGTGGACGTGCGCGGGAACGAAAGCGAGAGATCGGCGGAAGCTTCTGAGTCTGTGCCGGAGTGATCGCTCCGATGTCAGTCACCACCCAATGAATGAAGCTCCCGCAGCCAATGTCAGCCAGAAGCCAGTCTCGCTGGCGGAGATCGCGCTGCTGTTCCTGAAGCTGGGGACGACCGCGTTCGGCGGTCCGGCAGCGCACATCGCCATGATGGAGGACGAATTCGTTCGCCGCCGGAAGTGGCTCAGCCGTCAGGAATTTCTCGACCGTTTGGGCGCGTCGAACCTCATCCCCGGGCCCAGTTCGACGGAGATGGCCATCCACATCGGCTTCAGCAAGCGAGGCTGGCCCGGCTTGATCGTCGCGGGCTGCTGCTTCATCGTGCCGGCGGCGATTCTGGTCTCATTGATCGCGGCTGCGTATGTGCGCTACGGATCGCTGCCGCGCGTCGAGCACATCCTCTATGCCATCAAGCCCGTGGTCATCGCGGTGGTGGCGCAGGCGTTCTGGAATCTTGCCCGCTCCGCAGTGAAGAGCGCGTGGTTAGCGGCGATCGGCATCGTCTGCGTCGTGGCCTACTTTTTCCACGCGCGGGAACTTGCGCTCCTGGCCGTAGCCGGGATCGTCGCCGCCGGCCCTGTGTTGGTGCGCTCCCGCCGGGCGGCGATGCTCCTCATGGCGCCGATAGCAGCAGCGTCGAGGCCGGACGTCGTCCCGTTCGGGCTCTCGCGCCTCTTTATCACTTTCCTGAAGATCGGGTCAGTGCTCTTCGGAAGCGGCTACGTGCTCCTGGCTTTCCTGCGCTCCGATTTCGTGGACCGGCTCCACTGGCTGACGGAGAAACAGCTCCTGGACGCGGTCGCAGTCGGACAAGTGACGCCGGGACCGGTCTTCACCACTGCAACCTTCATTGGGTATATCGTCGGCGGCACGCCGGGCGCCGCGGTTGCCACCGTAGCCGTCTTCCTGCCGGCATTCATCCTGGTAGCCGCCAGCGGGCCTCTGATACCGAGGATTCGCCGCTCAGCCATCGCCGGCGCCTTCTTGGACGGGGTCATCGTGGGATCGCTGGCGCTGATAGGCGTGGTCGCATGGCAATTGGGCCGAGCGGCGATCGTGGATTTCACCACCCTGGCCATCGCGCTGGTCAGCGCCATCCTGCTGTTTCGATTCCGTGTCAACTCGGCGTGGCTGGTGATCGGAGCGGCGCTGGTGGGATGGGCGTTGTGAGAGTGGAAGTGCAAAGTGGTGAGTGAGAAGTCTGATTTTCCACTTCCCACTTTCCACTTTCCACTCTAAGATAGTGCGTTCTCCCAAGCCCATGAAATACTGCCGGTTCCAGACCGAAGATGGCATCCACTGCGGCATCATCGAGAGCGTGGCCGGGCACGAGGTGATCAACCAGATCGCCGTCGCTCATCCCGGTGATCCCTTCTGCACCGAGTTCCACCCCACCATGACGCACCTGCCGCTCGAGGGCACGAAGCTGCTGGCGCCGGTAACGCCCTCGAAGATCGTCGGCGTGGGACGCAACTACCGCGAGCATGCGCGCGAACTCGGCAACGAGCCTCCGGCCGAGCCGCTGATCTTCTTCAAGCCGCCGTCGTCGGTGATCGGGCCGGAGGAAAACGTTGTGTACCCGCCCCTCTCCGAGCGGGTGGACTACGAAGGCGAGCTGGCGGTGGTGATTGGCAAGCTCTGCCGCAACCTGCGGGCGGACGAAGATGCGCGCCTCTACATCCGGGGCTACACTTGTCTGAACGACATGACCGCGCGCGACCTGCAACGCAAGGACGGGCAGTGGTGGCGCGCCAAGGGCTTCGATACCTTCTGCCCGGTAGGCCCTTTGGTGAGCGACGAATCCGACCCGTGGCGGGGTGTGACCCTGGAGACCCGTATCAACGGTGAGCTCAAGCAGCACGGGACCACGCGCGATTTCATCTTTCCGCTGGACGAGATCCTCCGCTATTGTTCCCAGGCGATGACACTGGTGCCCGGGGACGTGATTGCCACCGGAACCCCGGCGGGCGTGGGCCCGGTGAAGCCGGGAGACGTGATGGAAGTCAGCATTGCGGGGATCGGGACCTTGAGGAATCGGGTCATCGGGTGATCGGGTCATCGGGTGATTGAAGGACTGGGAAAAACTGAAGAAATAGTCGTTGGTCGTTAGTCGCTGGTCTTTGGGTGTCATCTAAGGCATGGTTTCCCCCGCCTATTCGTAGTAGATTGACAGCATCGTTTTCAGCGCCATGAGTCTCTTGCGCCACTATCCTGTGATTCTGGGCGGCGCCAGCGCGCTAGTGCTGGTGGCCGGGCTGCTGGCCCGGCGGCGCCGCAAGACCCCCGACGACCGCGAGCGGGAGCGCCGGCAGCGCATCACCCAGCACGGCCGCATCACCGACGGCAATATCCTCGACGTGCAGGAGCTCGACCTCAACGGGCGCGGTTCGGCACAGATGCTCATCTACGAGTACGACGTCGCGGGCGTCACTTACGAGGCGTCGCAAGACATCACCTACCTGCGCCACCAGGTGGACCTTTACTCCTGCCGCCTGGGCCTGGCCACCTCCGTTAAGTACGATCCGCACAACCCCGGGGACTCGATTGTGGTCGCCGAGGGGTGGACCGGACTCCGGAAATAGATCGCGCCATCGCGGAACGTGTTTGGTCTTGAATCCGCCTTTATCCGCCCCTCGACTCCGCTCGGGGCAGGTTGTCCGCGGCGGAAAGGGTTTCCCGCCTTTTCCGGAACACCACTTGAATTCCCTCCCGCCATTTCTCGCCGATCCCTACCAGCTCGCACTCGATCTCCGGTGCGATGTAGCGCAGCAGCGCGTCGGTAGCAGGATGGACGCGCAAGGAGGGCGCGACCAGTAGCAGCAAGGGCGGCTTGGGCGCAATCTCGATCCCAGGAAAGTAACCGAACTTCTGGAACTCGCCGCGAGCGCGGTGCCACTCCACGCGCGCCCAGTAATCGAGGCCCTGCAGCGGCAGGTGGATGTCTTCGTCGGCCTTGAGTTCCACCACCGCCAGCCGCCGCTCGCGGGTGAGCGTGAGCACGTCGATCATGGCTCGGTCGGACGCCGAGAACGCCGGCACCTGCGAGTACACGCACGCGGGATCAAGCCGCGAATCGAGCGCGCTCACGTCGCGCGCCACCAGCGACTCCAGCCAGCGCTCCGGCTGCATGCGCCACAACGGATTCTCCCGTTTCCCGCCCGGACGCCGCCCGTGCTTGACGGCGCGCACGAATCCGGCGAACTCGGCGGCGCTATCGTCGGTCAGCGTGGCCTGATAGGGTCCGGCGCCGAAGACAATCTCTTCCACGCTGCGGAAACCCGGAGCCTGCGCCACCTGCGCCCGCGCCAACTCCAGCCCGCAGAGCCGGAAGGCCAGCTCGGTCGAGGAGAGCACGCGGATCTCGGCTTCCGGCGCCAGCTCCGCGACGCGCGCGATGGCCCCCGCAAACCGCGAGCGGACCATTTGCTCGTCCGGCGCGCGTACCAGCCGGGTGGCGATGTTGCCGCGATCGCGGCAGTCCACCGGCTCGATGGAGCCTTCGTGCTCATCCAGTTCGTACAGCTCAAACCGGGCCGCCTGGTGGTTCAGGAGCGCCATGCGCTCGCGCGCGATGGCCGACCGGCCCGCCGGAACAAACAGCTTGAGCCCTTCCACGAGAGTCCGCGACTGGCTGCGGCAGGCATCCAGCCACAGCAGGCCGAAGGTCACGGAGGCGTCAATGGCGGACTGCGTCTCCTGGTCGTTCACGCCCAGAACGGCCCAGCAGGAGTTGCCGCGCCGCAGTTCGCCGCGGGTGTAGACCGGCCCGAAGGAGCGCTCGAGGTCGGCAGCGGTGCTCAGGCGTCCCGGAGTAAAGTCGGGGAAGCTGCGCTCGAGCACGCGCCGGAACAGCCGCTGGTAGGTGGCGCGGGCTGCTTTCTTGGCCGTGGGCGTGCGCCGGTCGCGGTTGCAGCAGATTTCCATGACGCTTGGCCGCGATTGCCCAAAGCGCTGTACGCTCAATCGGATAGCGCCACTCTTGGCCTCGATGTCCAAAATACGGCGCACGGTGTTGCGTTCGTTCGACCACAGGTGCAGCAGGCACTTGCCGTGTTCGGCGCTGCAGGCATACTTCGCCGTGGTGAAGTCGAAGATCACCTCGCCGCCTTCGACCACCACCGCCTCGGGCGATTCGGCCAGAAAATCTTGCAATGACCGGGTTAGGGCATCGCCGTCCATCGCCCGCCGATTATAGGCGTGAGGCCGCCACGGTGGCGCAAGGACATGCTCGTACCAAATCAGGAGGACTGGGTCCCGCCACCACAAACGTAACCCCGGTATCGGCACGGCGGTATGTGATAATCAAACAGTGGGCCACGTGGTTGGGATTCTTCTTTTTCCCCTCAGGCATCTAATTTTGCAGATGGATAACAACAAATTCTTCTTTCAGCGGTACGGGCTCGCCGACCAGGACCTGGAGCGCTATCTGGCGGCGGCGCTTTCAGCGGGCGGCGACTTCGCCGACCTCTACTTCGAATACCAGTACTCGACGTTCGATCAGCGTGGACGAATCCATGGTCAAGTCGGCCACGCAAGGCATCTCGGCCGGTTGCGGCGTGCGCGTCATCTCCGGCGAGCGCACGGGATATGCCTATACCGGCGAACTCGCGCCGGAGCGCATCCTGCGTGCGGCCCGCACCGCGGCCCTGATCGCCAGCGGGCCATCGAAGACGCCTATCGCCGGCTTTAAGCCGGAAGCGGCGCACAGCCTCTATCCAGCCACGCCCTCGGTAGACGCGGAGATGGCCGCTAAGCTCGACCTGGTGCAGCGCGCCGACCGCGCCGCCCGCGCCTACGATCCGCGCATCGCGCAGGTACGCGTTAGCTACGCGGACGAACTGCGGCACATCCTGGTGGTTGGCTCCGATGGCTCCATGGCCAGCGACGTCCAGCCGCTGGCGCGTATGAACGTGTTCTGCATCGCCAAGAACGGCGCCGACGGAAACTCCGCCCGTGGCTCAACCGGCGGCGGCGGCCGGGTCGCTCTCGATTTCTTCTTGAGCGAGAAAACGCCTGAGCACTTCGCCACCGAAGCCGCCCGCCAGGCCATTATCCAGCTCGATGCGCGCCCCACGCCCGCCGGCGAGATGGAAGTGGTGCTGGGACCGGGCTGGCCCGGCATCCTGCTGCACGAAGCCATTGGCCACGGTCTGGAAGCCGACTTCAACCGCAAAGGCACCTCCGCCTTCACCGGCCTGGTCGGCAAGCGCGTAGCCAGCGAGAAATGCACGGTGGTGGACAACGGCACGCTGCCCTCGCGGCGCGGCTCGCTCAATGTGTCCGATGAAGGCTCGCCCACGCAGAACACCGTGCTCATCGAGAAGGGGATCCTCAAGCAGTACCTGAGCGACAAGCTGTCGTCGCGGCTCATGGGCATCCCCGACACCGGCAACGGCCGCCGCGAGAGCTTTGAGCATATCCCCATGCCGCGCATGACGAACACATACATGCTGGCGGGCCAGGACGATCCGGCCGACATCCTGCGCTCGGTGAAATACGGCATCTTCGCCAAGAACTTTGGCGGCGGGCAGGTGGACATCACCAACGGCAAATTTGTTTTCTCCGCCTCCGAGGCCTACCTGATCGAGGACGGCCAGGTGACGGCGCCGCTCAAGGGCTGCAGCCTGATCGGCAATGGCCCGGACGTGCTCACCCGCGTCTCCATGGTCGGCAATGACTTGGCGCTCGACGAAGGCGTTGGCACCTGCGGCAAGGATGGCCAGTCCGTTCCCGTCGGCGTCGGTATCCCCACGTTGAAAGTGGACCGCATCACCGTGGGAGGAACGAAGTCTTAACTTCTTTCGCCGCGGATGGACGCGGATCAACGCGGATTGGATTTCCTCCGTGTCTCCGTGCTTCCGTGGTAGGTTGTCCCAATGCTGAGCACGGATCTCGAAACTCGAAACTCGAAACTTGAAACTGATCTCAAGCAACTCGCCCACGACGTGGTTCGCCGCGCGATGGCCGGCGGCGCCAGCGCTGCCGAAGCAGTGGTGCATGATGGCTCGGAGTTCTCCACCGTGGTGCGGCTGGGCGAGGTCGAGAGCCTGAAGGAAGCTGGCTCGCACGCCATGGGGCTGCGCGTCTTCTTCGGCCAGCGCTCCGCCAGCACCCATACCAGCGATCTCTCCGCCGACGGCCTCCGGCAACTGGTGGAAGGCGCGCTGGCTCTGGCGCGGATCACCTCAGAAGATCCCCACTCCGGGCTGCCAGAGCCGGAGCTGCTGGGGTCGGCCTCCGGCGATCTGCAACTCTACTTTGACGACGTGTACTCGCTGCCCACTGAGGAGCGCATCGCCCGCGCGCGGCGCGCCGAGGCGGCCGCGCTCAGCGCCGATCCCCGCATTCGCAACTCAGAAGGCGGCTCGTTCGACGCCACCAACAACCACAAAGTGATGGTGAACTCCCTGGGATTCGCCGGCGAATACAAGAGTTCATACTGCTCCCTGGCAGCGGTGCCGATAGCGCAGATCGAAGACAGCCCTATGCAGCGCGATTACTGGTTCTCGGTAGCGCGCACTCTGCGCAAGCTCGATTCGCCGGAGCACGTAGGCCGCATAGCCGCCGAGCGCGCGCTGCGC
The DNA here is from genome assembly GCA_963808725.1 of uncultured Acidobacteriota bacterium. Taxonomy (GTDB): domain Bacteria; phylum Acidobacteriota; class Terriglobia; order Terriglobales; family Acidobacteriaceae; genus JAHFUA01. The sequence continues at coordinate 1,421,154 of CAWEGO010000002.1, forward strand.
CGCCTGGGTGCGCGCAAGGTCAAGACGGCGCGCGTTCCTGTCATCTTCGATCCCATGGTGGCGCGCTCGCTGCTGGACACCATCTCGCAGGCGGTGAACGGCGACGCCATCTATCGTGGCGCGTCCTTTCTGGCGGGCAAGCTGGGCGAGAAGATTGCGGGCGAGGACGTCACCGTCATCGACGACGGCATCATGCCCGGCGGCTTCGGCACCAGCCCCTTCGACGACGAAGGCGTGCCCACGCAGCGCACCGTCGTCATCGAGCGCGGCGTCCTGAAATCGTATCTGCTGAACACCTACACCGCGCGCAAGCTCAGCCTGAAGACCACCGGCAACGCCGCCCGCGGCCTGGCCGGCACTCCCGGCATCAGTTCCGGCAATTTCTTTCTTCAGCCGGGTACGCGCTCGCCGCACAAGATCCTCGCCGACGTGCGCCAGGGCCTTTACGTCACCGAGTTCCTCGGCTTCGGAGTGAATCTTGTCACCGGCGACTATTCCCGCGGCGCCAGCGGCCTGTGGATCGAAAACGGCGAGCCCGCTTATCCGGTCGAGGAGATCACCGTGGCCGGCAGTCTGCGCGACATGCTCAACAACATCTCCGAGATCGGCACTGACCTGGAATTCCGCGGCTCCACTGCGGCTCCCACGTTGCGCGTTGACGGCATGACCGTAGCGGGGGAATAGCTGAAAGTGGCAAGTGGAAAGTTGAGATTTTCGCGTGTTCGCGCTTTCTTTTCCCCTTTCCATTTTGTGGTGTTGCCCAGGCATCCTCGCATCCTCCGAAGTAATCCAATGAAGATGGCGACGGGACCCAGAATTCACGGATCACCGAGTCCCATCCAGCGCACGTTTCGCGTGGATGGGAACACGCATGTCCCCTGGGTGGCGATTTTCCTGATCGTAGCGACTGTCACCGCGGCGCTGCTGATCGTCACCCTGCCGCGTGCGCCCAAGGCAGAGGCTCCGCCGGAAGGGCCACAGGTGCCGCCCCAGCCCACCGGAAAGCAAATCCAGCTCAGCGCAGTGAAGGGAATCTCCGAGCCACACGGCGCCTTCTACTTGACTGGGCAGCTGACGAATAATGGGAAAACCAACGTCAATGGCATCCTCGTAGAGATCGAGTTTCGGGACCAAGCCGGCAAGAGCTTGCGCAAGCAAACGGTTCCCGCCGAGGACATTGGACCCGAGTCCGGCCCGACCCCGGAACATTATGGTTTTCAACCGCCCATTAAACCTCGGGAGACGCGCGCCTTTGGCATCCGCGTAACGGAAGTCCCCGCGGGCTGGAACCGGGAGATTCCCAAGATCAAGATCGTGGCGGTGACAGCAAGTCGAGGGTAAACGCCCTTTACATGCCGGCGGCCTCAGCGCAAGATGCGCGCACTTCCGGGGAGTAGAATCAACCCATGCCCGCCGCCGAAAAGCCGCCGGGGACGCCATTTTCTCCAGCGATGTCCGAGGGTTCGCCGGGACCGTGGCGCCCGATCGTGGCCGGAGTGGCGGTGGTCGCCGTCATGCTTGGGCTGCTGGTCTGGCTTGGCGGCGGCAAGCACTCCGCCCCGCAAGCGCCCAATCCCTATGTAGACAAGCTGCAGGTCTCGGATGTGAAGATGGCGGCGGCGCAGAACTTTGTCGGCGGCACCGTCACCTACGTCGAGGGCAGAATCACCAACACCGGCGACAAGACCGTCAGCGGCGCCGTCGCCGAGGTCCTCTTCCGCAACTCGCTGGGGGAAGTGGTGCAGAAGGAGCAGATCCCCATCCGCGTGCTGGTGTTCCAGGGACCGGACCGCGATATCCTCGACCTGCGCAGCGCGCCGCTGAAACCCGGCGCCAGCGCCGATTTCCGCCTCACCATTGAAGGCAGCATCTCCGCCGACTGGAACCAGGGATATCCGGAAGTGCGCATCGCCAGCGTCAGCACTGCTTAACAATCGGGAGATCGGGTCATAGGGCGATCGGGTGATTTGATACCGGTGGCCGCGCTTGCAGATGACCCGACGAACCGATCACCCGATGACCCGATCCTTCGGTGAATTAGAATCCTTTCATGGCAGAGGCAAAGCCCATCCGCCTCACCGAGGCGGTCAAAGCGGCGGGTTGAGCTTCCAAGCTGAGTCCGGCGGCGCTGGACACGGTGCTTGGGAAATTAGCCCGGCAACAAGACCCCAACGTTCTGGTCGGCTTCGATTTCGCCGACGATGCCGGCGTGTACCTGATCGCGCCCGACACCGCCCTCGTCCAGACCGTGGACTTCTTCACCCCCATCGTGGACGATCCCTACACCTTCGGGCAGATCGCCGCCGTCAACGCGCTGAGCGACGTCTACGCCATGGGCGGACGCCCGCTCAGTTCGCTGGCGCTCGTCTGCTTCCCCGACAAAGGCGATCTCGAGGTGCTCGAGCGCATCCTCTCCGGCGGGCTGTCGAAGATGGTCGAAGCCGGCTGCACCGTGATCGGCGGCCACTCCATCCGCGATGAGGAGATGAAGTTCGGCTACTCCGTCACCGGCACCATCCACCCGCAGCGTGTGCTCGCCAACCGCGGCGCACAGCCCGGCGATGCGCTGCTCTTCACCAAAGCGCTCGGCACCGGCGTGATCTCGACCGCCATCAAGCGCGGCAAGGCCGAACCCGCGTGGATCGATGCCGCCGTCCTCTCCATGACCACACTCAACAAGGCCGCCGCCGAGGTGATAACGGATGGTTCGCGTTTTGCCGTGCACGCGCTCACCAACGTCACCGGCTTTGGGCTCATCGGCCACGCGAGAGAGATGGCGCTGGCCTCGGGAGTGAGCTTGCGTCTGCGTGCTTCCGCAGTGCCTTTGCTTGTGGGCGCACTCGAATGCGTACACGCCGGCTACATTCCCGGGGGGCTGAAAGCGAATCGCGAATTCGCCGAATGCATGGTGGGATACGACGACGGCCTTAGCGACGACATCAGGACCATGCTCTACGACCCGCAAACCGCCGGTGGGCTGCTGATCTCGGTCGCACCCGAAGATGCGGCCGACCTTCAGCGCGCGCTGGCCGCCGCCGGCGTCCCTGCCGCACGCATCGGCGAAGTCCTGCCCGAGGCCAAGTCGCTGATCCAGGTGAGCCGATAGGCTTACCACGGAGGCACATAGACATGGACCTGCTACGTGCTTTCGCTCTAACCCTGTTTTATTATCGCACTGTGAAGTACTTCGGAATGGCGTGGTTTGTTCTCCTAGCCGCAAGCGCGTTTGCGGAGCCAGTTCACGTTTCGCGAATTGTTGTTGAGCGCTCTTCGCGAACGATGACGCTGGAATTCCCTGACGGGAAGAAAGAAAGCTACAAAGTGTCGCTGGGGCGTGCGGGCACAAACTGCAACCGTACCCACGCTGGCGACGATTGCACTCCGACGGGCACATTCTTCGTCGCATCAAAGCGGCCGTCTCAGCGTTTCCACAAGTTTCTGTTGCTTTCCTATCCGGACGAAAACGCAGCCAAGCGAGGATTGGAAGCGAAGTTGATTGGCCAGTCGGAATTCAACAGCATCCAAGCCGCCCTGAAAGCGCGACGCGTCCCTCCGCAAAACACCGCTTTGGGCGGCAACATCGGCATTCACGGCCAACCTGGTTGGGTCCCATCATTCCTTTCAACCACAGTGACGCGATTCGACTGGACAGCAGCATGCGTGTCCGTCACCGATTCTGAAATCGATCACATCTATGATGTTGTGGACATAGGAACACCAGTCCTGATCAAGTAACAAGGAGATCCCATGGCCGCCTTCCCAAGCCCATCTACTCCCATGCTGGCCCACCACATGGTCACCACCGCCTTCGAGTTGGACGGCTACCGCATCGTGCGCAACCTGGGTGTGGTGCGCGGGATTGTGGTGCGCTCCCGCTCCATTTTCGGGACGCTGGGCGCGAGCCTGCAGACCCTGGTAGGCGGCAACATCACACTGTTCAGCAAGCTATGCGAGCAGACCCGCGGCCATTCCTTCGACCTGATGCTCGAGCACGCGGCCGCGCTCGGCGCCAATGCTGTCATCGGCATGCGCTACGACGCGACCGAGATCATGAACGGTGTGACCGAAGTGCTGGCGTATGGCACTGCGGTGGTGGTGGAAAAGATGAAGGACTGGCCGGAGAAGATTGCATGAAAGTGTTCAGTGGCAAAATGCGCGTATTTGCCAATGAATCGTTATTCATTTGGGGCTCTTCGACGGGTGGCTCTCCATGATGCGACTTTCATCCAGAAGAGTGCATTGATAGGTACAGCTACCAAGTAAGCAACCGGTACATAAAACGCAACTCCACCGGACACTAGCTCATTGATCACGCAATAATGAACAAAGTAATACACACCAAACCCAGGCATGAGCAGGAGCCACGCGAGCAGTACTACTTCGGCATCGGCATGAAAATTAACGAGGGCAGGGGTTAGCATTCCGAGCAACTGAGTCGCCACAAATGCGATCCAGAGTTTTGAGGTCATTAAAAAATTTCTCCGCAAAGAGCGCAAGTACGTCCGCGTACGGGGATGACTTCCTAGTTCCCACTATCCACTGCTCTTCGAAATCTTCTCTCCCCTAAGCTGCCGGATGAGAATCCGCACCAGCATGCCGTCGAACTGCACGCCGCTCATGGCTTCCAGTTCGGCGATGGCTTCTTCCTGGCTCTTGATGGCGGCGTAGGCGCGCTCGGTGGTCATATCCACGAAGGCTTCGGCGACGGAAATGATGCGCGATCCCAGCGGGATCTCCTCTCCGCGCTGCCCATTAGGATAGCCCGAGCCATCGAAGCGCTCGTGATGGTGCAGGACCATCAGCCGCGCCCGCTCGCGTCCGGGGATGGCATCGACGATCTGCGCCCCCACCAGGACGTGCTTCTTCATCAGCGTGAACTCGTCGTCGCTCAGCGGGCCGGGCTTGTTGAGGATCCTTTCCGGGATGATGATTTTACCCACGTCGTGCACGCGCGCCGCGAACACCAGGTCGGTCATTTCGTCTTCCGATAGCATGAGCTCGTGCCCGATGGCCTCGGCGAAGCGCGCCACCGCGTCGCCGTGTCCGGCGGAGTATTCGCGGGTCTCGGCTGCGCGTGTGAGGGTGCGCAGCGCCTGCATCAAGCCTTGCCGGTCGCCGGCCTGCCCCACCGCGCTGCCCAGCTTCTTGAGCGTGCCCACCAGTTCGTCGGCCGCTTCCGGACCGGGGTTCTCACGGCGCAGGAATCCGTCGACGTAGGCGGTAACCAGTTCCCGCTGTTCCAGCAGGTGTTCGCTATCCACGAACTCTTCTGCCATGGAGACCCGGTCGCCGCCTTCCTTTTTCGAGATGTACATGCCGGCGTCGGCCACCCGCAGGATGTCTTCCACCTGGGCGCCGTGCAGCGGATAGGTCGCCACGCCGAAGCTGCCGGTGATCTTCATCTGGCTGAGCATGGGATCGGTCGCGATCCATAACCGCAGGCGCTCGGAGAGGACCTGCGCCTGCTCCAGGCCGGTCTCCGGCATGAGAATGACGAACTCGTCGCCGCCATAGCGTGCCACCACGTTCGACTGCCGGCTCTTCTGCTCAAGCACGCGTCCGATGCGCGCCAGCACCAGGTCGCCCTCCAGGTGGCCGAGCGTGTCGTTGATGTCCTTGAAGCGGTCCAGGTCCACCATCACCACGGAGAACGGCCTGCCCGAGCGCGAGGCGCGCTTCCACTCCGCCTGCACCGACTCGAGGAAAAACCGCCGCGTCTTGATGCCGGTGAGCGAATCGGTGATGGCCTGCTGCTGCATCTTCTGGAAGACGAAGGCATTGTGCAGCGCGGTGGCCAGCAGGTCGGCGAGGGTGCGCAGAATCAGCACTTCCTGCTCGGCAAAGGCGTTCTCCCGGCGGCTCTCCAAGTTCAGCACGCCCAGCAGAGTTTCGCCGTAGGTCAGCGGGATGACCAGCGCCGAGCGCGCATCCGGCAGAATGCACTGCGGACGGCCCTCGCCCACCTCCGGGACCAGGGTCAGCTCGTTGGCGCGCGCCGCCTTGCCGATGATGCCGGCGCTGAGCGGCAGACGGCGTCCTGGGGCCGTGGCCGTGGTGCCCGCCTCCGCCTTGATCTCGATCTCCTTGGTGGCGTAATCCACGATGCCGATGCCGATGTGATCGAAGCGGAAGTTCTTCTGAATCTCGCCCACGATCTCGGCCAGCATCTCTTCGGCGTTCTGGCTGGAGATGGCCGTCTTCGACATGCTGTTGAGGAACTCCAGGTCGCGGGCGCGGCGCTGCTCCTCGGCGAACAGCCGCGCGTTCTCCATGGCCACGGCCACCTGCCCGGCGGCGGTGTCCATCACCTCCAGGTCGCGGTTCTCGTAGGTGAATTCGCGCTCATAGTTCATCGCCGCCATGATCCCCACCGGCTTGTTGAAGCGCAGTATGGGAACCGCCATGAAGCATTTCGCGGGCCGGCCTCCGAAGACGAATCCCAGCTTGACGCGCGTGGACTCCATGTCCGAGCGGATCAGCAGCGGCCGCCCGGTGCGGATCACGTACTCCGAGATCCCGTTCCCCGCCTTGCGCGAGCGCTTGGGCAGTACCTCGCCCTCCTCGACTTCGAGCTCAAACCGCATCTCCCCTGAATCCAGGAAGGCGATGTAGAAATTCTGCGTGTCGAACAAGTGTCCCAACTCGCGGTGGATGGTACGCAGGACCTCGTCGGAATCCAGGTGCGAGCTGACCGCCTGCCCCACCTGCGTCAGCAGCTCCGACTCCATGGTGCGGCGCTGCGCGTTGTGCATGAGCACATAGTTCTCCAGCGTCATCCCGATCTGCCGCGCCAGACCCCCCAGCAACCGCAGGTGGGATGAGGCGAAACCCTGGGTGGCCGCGTGCGGGAACATCAGCACCCCGAAGTGGCGCTCGCGGGTGTGCAGGCTGACCGCGGTCATGGCCGGCACATGTTCGTGCTCGAAGATGCCGCGCAGACGCAGCACCACCTCTTCCTGTCCGGGCGGAAGCTCGGCCAGTTCCTGGTGCAGCTCGCGCAGGGCGGTGAGTCCCTGGCGGCGAAACACGAAACTGCTCAGCGCTTCTCCGGCGCCACCGGCGTCCAGCGCCGGCAGGAACTCCGCGGTGAAGCCGCGCTCGACGCTGGGCAGCGTATCCTGCCAGCGCTCGTTCACGTACAGGGCGGCGCGCTGGGCCTTGAGCAGCAGCATCAGGCGGTCCAGCATCCGCTCCAGCCGCGGCGCCATTTCCGCCAGCTCCAGCGGACGGGTGGAGTCGATCTCCAAGGTGGAGAAGGCCAGCAGATTTTCTTCCACCATCCGCCGCTCGTTCTCGTAGAGCACCATCACCATGGCGATGCCCAGCAGCATCTGCGGCAGGGGATCAAGGAAGTGCCCGACGTGGCCGAAGACGTGCGGCAGCGATTCGCGGAATTGCGCCGAGAGCAGCAGGAAGGCCCAGAACACCAGCGACAGCGCGAGCGCCCGGAAGGCCAGTGATCCGATCGCGCGCGCGTATCGCACGAAACGGTAGGCGCACAACACCAGTAGCGCCGCCACGCCTACCTCGATCTCCAGAGGCCAGCTTGCCCCCGGCCACACCGCCGCCGCTGCCCAGAGCGCCGCGATCACGGCCAGCACGCTGTCCCACACGCTCGGGCGGTAAGCGGACTTCAGCAGGCGCGTGGAAACGAAGATGCACAGCGCTGTCGCCGCCAGCAGCACTCGCGCCAGCCAGGCGATAGGCAGCGTCCGTCCGGCGAAGTAGTTCCATAGCGCCAGCGCGTAATACCCGCAGTACGCCGCCCAAGCGAATTGCCAAGCCCGGAAATAAGGCTCGCGGGTCTGGAAATAAAGATAGGAGAACACCGCGAAGAGCAGCAGTGCGGCAATGCTGGGAACTATCTGGATCCCAATAGGGATGCTTTCCATCCACCGCCTCGGCCAACATCTCTGGCAGGGCCTACTACCCCGGGTTGGGAACGGGGCCTGGCCCAGCGGCGCCAGAGAATCCGCCAGGTCGCACAGAATCGCAGGAGTTAGCCTTAGTGTACTGCAACCCCATCGGTGACTCAATGCAGTCACGGCCTAGGGTAACAATGACTTACGACCGGTCGCCACTCCCTACTCGCTTCTCCCTACTCCCTAATTCAGCGTGATACATTCAATATTTGTCCCTATGCCCGCGCCCTCGCCAGTCCGCGTCCGCTTTGCTCCTTCGCCCACCGGATACCTTCACGTGGGCGGAGCGCGCACTGCTCTGTTCAACTGGCTCTATGCCCGCCACACCGGCGGGACGTTTATCCTGCGCATCGAAGACACCGACTTCGAGCGCTCCACCCAGGAGATGGTGGAGGGCATTCTGGTGGGCATGCGCTGGCTGGGGCTGGACTGGGACGAAGGCCCATTCTTCCAGTCGCAGCGGCTGGAGCTTTACCGCGCAACCGCCGCCCGCCTGGTCGAATCCGGCCACGCCTATTACTGCTTCTGCAAAAAGGAGCCGCAGGGTGCCACACTTGAAGCGGAGGGTGCCCCACCCTTAGCCGGTTTTGCTAAGGGTGGGGATGTTTTTACAAAGGACGACGATCCCTGCCGCCGCATCCCGAGAGATGATGCCGAGCGCCGCCGCGCTGCCGGCGAAGCCGCAGCTATTCGTTTTGCGGTTCCCGAATCGGGCTCGACCCGTTTTGACGATGCCGTCTTCGGGCCGATCGACATCTCGAACGCCGAGATCGAGGATTTCGTCCTGCTGCGTTCCGACGGCGTGCCTACGTACCACCTGAGCGTGGTCGCCGATGATCTCGACATGCACATCACTCACATCATCCGCGGCGCCGACCACGTCTCGAACACCCCCAAGCAGAAGCTGATCTACGAAGCTCTGGGCGCGCCGCTGCCCGTGTTCGCGCACGTGCCGCTCATCCTCGGGCCCGACAAGACGCGCCTCTCCAAGCGCCATGGCGCCACCTCGGTGATCGCGTATAAAGAAGAAGGATTCCTGCCCGAAGCCTTCCGCAACTACCTGGCGCTGCTCGGCTGGTCGCCGCCCGATTCGACCAAAGAAATCATGAGCGATCGGGAGCTGATCTCGCTCTTCTCGCTCGAAGGCATCTCGAAGTCGAATGCCGTCTTTGATCGCACCAAGCTCGAATGGATGAACGCCGAGTACATCCGCGCTCTGCCGGTGGACGAGCTTAGCGAGCGGCTGCTGCCCATCGTGCGCGAGGCGGGGTACAACGTTGATAGCGGCAGAATGAAGCAGATCACACCGCTGATCCGCGAGCGCATCAAGCTGCTGCCTGAGGTGCTGAAGGCGGCCGACTTTTTCTTCAGGGACGATCTGCCGCCCTACGACGCGGCCCTGCTCATCCCGCAGAAAGGCGATCTCGCGATGGCGCGGAAGGCGCTCGAGCGCGCCCGCGAGGTGCTGGCGCACACGGAATTCAACCATCAGGCGCTCGACCAGACCCTGCGCAGCGCCGCCAAAGAGATGGGACTCAAGGCCGGACAGATGTTCCAGCCCATCCGTGTAGCCGTGACCGGCCGCACCGCCTCGCCGCCGCTATTCGAGACGCTCGAGGTGCTGGGAAGGGAGACGGCGCTGAGGAGAATTGCGGAAGCTCTGAGTTCATTGTAGGCACTCGGTTAAGGCGTGCGTATGGGATATGTTTATTTTGCGAAAAGAAAAGGCAGTGTAGACCTATTCAAGATTGGGAGCACGGGAGCTCTCCAACTGCGGAAGAAGGCCAGTGCCACCGCGGACCCGTGGCTGGAGTATGACGAAGTAATTGAGACCGACAAACACAGAAAATGTGAGGCATTTCTCCACAACTATCTCCAGACGAGGCGTACCAAAGGGGAGTTCTTTCACCTTGGGCCAGAAGAATTGAGACAAGCGATTGAAGCGGCCCGCAACTACCTGCACGATCTCCCAAGGGAGGAGCTCGCTAGGCGTCTTGCCCGGCAGAAGAGCAGCGGCAAGAGGTTGGTCCCGACGCAAGAGCAGCGAGAGAAATATGTCAGATTGCTCGCACTCCGAGAACAAGCGTACAGAATTGAGCAGGAATGCTTACGTGTGGAAAACGAATTGAAGTGTGAAATTGGCAACGCCGATGGCTTGGAAGGGATCGCTAGCTGGAGGTCGTACCCAAAGGATCGCTTCGATCAGCCGTTGTTCCGACGCGAACACGAAGAGCTGTTCGAAAAGTACCAGAAGACGATCATTGAACGTAGATTCCAGCTTCTTTTCGAGCGGGAGCCGTCGTAGTCCACTGTCCAAGACTTGCATAACTGCTAGCGTCTCGCCGCTTTCTTCGGCCTTCCGCGCAGCCTTCCATTCGCTCGGGAAGCGGCTTTCTTGGCTGCGCTTCTGGATTTGCCTCCCACTTGGCCGAGCCGGGATGCCATCCGCTGCTTCGAGCCGAGAAAACCCTCCAACAGGCCCGGCAGGTAGAGGTCGGCATCCAGCTTCGGGAAGTGAATCCCGTGGTTTCCCAGGGTGGAGCAGGCCTTCAGGCCTGCATAAATGGCGGCATCAACAGGGTTCGGCTTTAGCCGCTGAGGGACTTTCTTCTCCTGGCCAGAACCGCGAGATCATGCTAAGTCACTTCCCATGGCGATACCCTTCCGAGGTCACACCGGCCAAGGGACTTATTTCATCACCGCGTCGGCCTACCTCAAGCAGCAGCTGCTTCAATCCGAGGGCACAGCCTTATTGTTCGTCGAAGTGCTCTACCACTATCGCGGCCAGGGCAAGTACCTGCTTCATGAATTTGTGGTGATGCCCGACCACTTTCACTTGCTGATCACTCCCGGGCTGCGAGTCACCCTTGAGCGCGCCATGCAGTTCATCAAAGGCGGGTACTCCTATCGTGTGAAAAAGGAGTTGGGCTTGGCTGGTGAAAGATGGCAGACCAGCTTCCACGATCACCGCGTACGAGACGCAGCGGAGTATCAGAGGTTCCGCACTTACATTCATCAGAACCCTGTGCGAAGGGGACTGGCCGAGAGTGCTGAGGGGTATCCCTACAGTTCGGCCAATCCAAAATTTGTTTTGGATGCGGTCCCGCAGCGGCTGAAGCCGGTCGCTTAATAGCAGCCTGATGCAGGCCTGAAGGCCTGCTCCACCCGCCCTGAACCATCCAGTACGGCGACACGGGCGCTCCACGGCCCTGTGGTTATAGAATAACGGCAGGCATGAAAACCTCAAATCCTCCAGCCGAAGCAGCGGCGAGCACACCCGTCGAGGTTCGCATCTCCAACTTCCTGCGCGACATCATCGTCGAAGACTTGAAGGCCAAGAAGTTCGGCGACGCTGTCATCCAGACGCGCTTTCCTCCTGAGCCCAACGGATATCTCCACATCGGGCACGCCAAGGCCATCTGCCTCGACTTCGGGCTGGCCGACGAGTTCGGCGGCAAGACCAACCTCCGCTTCGACGACACCAACCCGGAGAAGGAAGAGACCGAGTATGTCGATTCCATCAAGGCGGATGTCGAGTGGCTCGGCTTCCACTGGGACGGCCTCTACTACGCCTCCGATTACTTCGATCAGCTCTACGAGTGGGCGCTCAAGCTCATCAAGGCGGGCAAGGCGTACGTGGACGATCTCTCCGCCGACGAGATCCGCGAACATCGCGGCACGCTGACCGAGCCCGGCAAGAACAGTCCGTATCGCGACCGCTCGGTCGAGGAGAACCTCGACCTCTTTCAGCGCATGCGCGCCGGCGAATTTCCTGACGGCTCGCGGGTGCTGCGGGCGAAAATCGACATGGCCTCGCCTAACATGAACATGCGCGACCCGGTGATGTACCGCATCCTGCACGCCGAGCATCACCGCACCGGCGCGAAGTGGTGCATCTATCCGATGTACGACTACGCGCACGGCCAGTCGGATTCGATCGAGCGCGTCACCCACTCCATGTGCACGCTGGAGTTCGCCGACCATCAGCCGCTCTACCGCTGGTACATCGAGCAGTTGGGCATCTTTCCCTCGCAGCAGTATGAGTTCGACCGCCTCAACCTCACCTACACGCTGCTGAGCAAGCGCAAGCTGCTGCAGTTGGTGCGCGACGGGCACGTGCGCGGCTGGGACGATCCCCGCATGCCCACGCTCTGCGGTATACGGCGGCGCGGCTACACACCCGAGGCCATCCGCAATTTCGTTACCCAGGCCGGCGTCTCGCGCACCGACGGCATCACCGATTTCGCCATGCTCGAACACTTCGTGCGCGACGACCTCAACCGGCGCGCCCCACGCGTGATGGCCGTGCTGCGGCCGCTCAAGCTGGTGATCGACAATTATCCCGAAGGCCAGAGCGAAGAGTGCGACGCGGTAAATAATCCGGAAGATCCGCTGCCGGCACGCGCAAGGTGCCGTTCTCGCGCGTGCTGTACATCGAGCAGGACGACTTCCGCGAAGAGCCGCCCAAGGGCTACTTCCGGCTGTCTCCCGGCCGCGAGGTGCGCTTGCGTTACGGATACTTCGTCAAATGCACGAGCGTGGTGAAAAATGCGAGCGGCGAGGTGGTCGAGGTCCACTGCACTTACGACCCGGCGACGCACGGGGGCAACGCGCCTGATGGACGGAAGGTGAAGGCAAAAACTATCCACTGGGTCTCGGCCGCGCACGCCATCGACGCCGAAGTACGACTCTACGACAAGCTCTTCACCAAGCCCTATCCCAACCAGGTTGAAGAGGGCCAGGACTTCACCGCGAACCTCAACCCGAATTCGCTCGAGGTGGTGACCAACGCGAAGCTCGAGCCGTCGCTGACCAGCGCCGCCGCAGGAGCGCGCTACCAGTTCGAACGCCTGGGATATTTCTGCGCCGATCCCGACTCCGCGCCCGGCAAGCCGGTGTTCAACCGCACCGTGGCCCTCAAGGACACCTGGGCGAAGATCGAAAAGAAGGCGGGATGAACCGAGGTCCTTCGTTGCGCTCACCTCGCAAGACCACCCCAGCAAACCAAAACCGCGTTTGCTGGGGACCCCGGCGCTCGGCTCGCGCTTCCTCAGGATGACAATTTTTGGATGGCACCCCCGAGCGCGTGGATGTGGTAAAAGCGTTGCGTGTCCGTTCAGCGCTTTGGATGGCCGCAGGTGTTCGCGTTGCTGCTGTTGTGGGCGTTCGTGCTGCAAGCGCTCTGGGTGATCCATCGCACGCCTCTGCGCTGGGCGGAGGCCGCCTACGCCCAGGCCGGCCTCGATCAGCTTGCGGGAAAAGTTCTGCCACGCGACACCGGCGCGCAGCCGGTGCCGGCGGTGGTCGCCGCAGCTCCCATCGTCGCCGCCAACCGAATGGTTGCGTCGCTCTCGCCCGATGGTTTGAAGTGGCTGCTGCGCCTACCCTTTGTCGCGATCGGCTGGCTGCTGGGCGCATCCATCTGGTATGTCGCGCGGCGCCTCTACGGCAATGCCGGCGGATACATCGCGCTGGCACTCTACTGTTTCTCGCCCGCCGTGTTCTTCCCCTGGCCAGGACCGCTGCTTACCGGCAGCCTGGGGATCTTTGGGACCGTCTTCGTGGCCATTGCCGCGGCCCACACGCTTTACGCTCCGGCCGGGGCAGCGATTTCGGAACTACGCTCACGCTGGCGGCGGATCATCCTGCTGGGACTGGCGATCACGCTGGCCGCCGGCTCCGGTTGGTGGGCGATCCTGCTGGTCCTGCTCGGACTGGGGTTCATGCTCTACCTGGTTCCCGAGCGCCGCTGGGCATCTCTGGTATTGGTCATCTCGTCCTGCGCGGTCGCCATCGTTCTGCTTATGGGCTGCTACGGATTCCGCCCGCGCGCTCTCGCCGCCGCCCTCGCACAGGCCGATTTCCTGCCGCTGCAGCGCGGAATGATCGCCAGCGAGGTGCTGCGCGATTATGTGACAGGAATCCGCCATGCGCAAAACCCGGTTTTATTGGTGCTCGCGGCCATCGCGCTGGCCGCGTATTTTGGCTGGAACCGTTGCCGGTATTTCGGCAACACCGCTCCGCTGCTCTCGCTGGTCGCGCTCACCCTGCTCGGGGTGGCCACGTTCGCGGATGTTTTCGTGGGACCGTTCCCTTTCCGCGCCACGCCGTTTCTGTACGTATTCGTCGGCGGAGTCTGTGCTGACCTGCTCGAAAGCCGCCGGCGCAAGGCTTTTGGAATCCTATTCTTAGCGCTGCTGGTGGCCTACGCAGTGATGTCAGTTGTGGCCGTCGGCAGGTTACGACTCAGCAGGCTGCCTTAAGGGGCGGAAACCCAGGACTGGCGTGCTTTTCGGCCGACGCAACTTTTGATTGCTTTTGGGGTATTATATAGGCATGAAGCGGGGGCTCGCTCTCGCGCTTTTGGCGTTGGCCACGTCCGTGGTGGTCAGCGCGCAGGCTCGTGGCGGACACGCTTCCGCAGGAGCGAGCCGAGGCGGCGGGTTTCATGCCCCCAGCTCCTTTGGTCAGCGAGGGTTCGCGGGAAGCCCCAGTTCCTTTGGTCAACGAGGTTTTGCGGGAGGCTTCTCCGGCGGCGGGATCGCTTTCGGGCATCACCCCGGGTTCGTCAACGGGTCGCGCGGCCGTGGATTCCGCCGCGGCTACTACCCCTGGAACGGTTCTTACTGGCCGTACTATTACGGGCCGTATTACGGGTGGGACTACCCGTATGACGACAACGACACCTACGACGCCAACGCTTATCAGCAGAGCCAGCCGGTGACGGAACCCCCACCGGACGACTACTACTACGGCAATCGTAGCTTCAACGAAGCGCGCAGCTCGCCGCGCCAGGCTCAGGGACCGCCCGCTCCCGCGGAGGAGCAGGAGCCGACCGTGCTGGTCTTCCGCGATGGCCACAAGCAGGAAGTCAAGAACTATGCCATCGTAGGGCAGATGCTGTGGGACTTCAGCGCCAAGGGCACCCGCAAGATTCCTCTCGCCGACCTCGATCTGGACACCACTCGCAAGCTGAACGACGAACGCGGCGTGGAGTTTGTCCTGCCTAAGGCATAGAAAGACTCCTCGGCTTGTTATCAATCGAATGTCATTCTTCCGTCGAGCAAGGCGAGACGGGAGAATCTGATACCAAGGGCGGCGCAACCGACCCGGGTAGTGCAGAGGGTTTCGTCAGATCCTCCGCTCGCCTTCGGCTCGCGAAGGATGACGCTTCAACTCAGGTTGCATCCTGCGTGTCTCTGCGGTTGGTTAGCGCACCAATTCCAGCCATGGTTATGATTTCTGCATCTTCCGAACAACGTCTGTGCCGCGCGGGAGCGCGTCGCGCAACTCGCGCATGGTCCGTTTCAGTACCGGATGGCGCACCTCGCCGGCGATCTCGCACAGCGGTTCCAGCGCGAACCGGCGCTCATGCAGGGCGGGGTGGGGGATGGTGAGTTCGCGTGTGTCCACCACCGAGTTGCCGAACAACAGGATGTCGATGTCGATGGTGCGCGGGCCCTTGAGCTGAAGCCGCCGCCGGCCCATCTTCTGCTCGATGGCCAGCACGCGGCCCAGCAGGCTGCGCGGCATGGCCTCCGTTTCGAGTGCGACGGCGCAGTTCAGGAACCAGGGCTGAGCGGCGAACTCCACCGGCTCCGTCTCGTAGAACGACGACACCGCCTTGATCTCGCCCAGTTCGCCCAGGCGCGCGATCGCCGTCTCCAGGTTGGCCCGGCGGTCCCCGACATTCGACCCCAGGGAGAGATAGACCGTCTTTTTCAAGTTGTCAGTTGCCAATTGTCAGTTCTCAGCGGGTTTCACTAACAACTGACAACTGGCAACTGGCAACCGTTTGCTGGGCGGTTTCTTCCACCGTGGCTTCTTCCCACAACGAGTGGTCCCGCAGCAGCATGGCAACCATGGCAGTGTGCATGGCGTGGCCGGCGCGGTCGGCCACCACGCGGCCCAGGATACGCCGGCCCAACAGGGCCAGGTCGCCGATGAGATCCAGCATCTTGTGGCGCACGAACTCATCCGGATAGCGCAACGGACCATTGATCACCTCATCGCGATCGAGCACGATGCAGTTCTCCTGGGAAACGCCGCGAATCAGTCCCATGTTGCGTAGCGCGCGCTCATCTTGCACCGAGCCGAACGTACGCGCCGGGGCGATCTCGCGCCGGAAGACCTCGGGCGTGAACTCGGCGGTGTAGGTTTCCGCGCCGATCAGCGGGTGCGGAAAGTTGATGCTGTAGGAGACGGAGTAGGATTCGGCGGGGTAGAGGGCGATGAACTTGTCGCCTTCGCGCAACTCGACGGCGCGCAGGATCCGCATGTAGGTCCGCTGGCGCCGCTGCTTGCGGATGCCGGCTCGGAGAATCATCTCCGCGAAAGGCAGGGCGCTGCCGTCCAGGATAGGCAGCTCCAGATTATCGAGCTCGACGATGGCGTTGTCGATCCCCATGCCCATCAGGGCAGCCAGCAAGTGCTCGGTGGTGGAGATGAGCACGCCCTTCTTCATCAGGCTGGTTGCATAGCTGACGCGGGCGACGTTACGCCCGGTGGCCTCGACCTCGAAGCCCTCCAGGTCGCTGCGGCGGAAAACCACCCCGCTGCCCGGAGGTGCCGGCAGCAGCCGCAGGCCAACCTTCACCCCGCTGTGCAGTCCTACCCCGGCACACTCCACACTGCCACGAATTGTCTGCTCGTGTACCAAGGCTATCTTATTGTAGATGAGAAGATTACCAGCCAAGCCGGAGGAACAGGCTGTGGCAAATAGGCCACAGTTCGTGGTAGGAAGTACCGAGTACCGAAGTACCGAGTACCGAGTAGCGAGTACCAAGTTCTGAGTGCCGTGACTCCAGCGGGTGAAGCAGCTCCAAAGCAGGCGAAAGTGGGCGAAAAAAATACTTTGAGGGCTGCGTCTCTCCACTCGGTACTTGGTACTTGGTACTTGGTACTCACTATTCACTTCTTGGGCACATATGTCGCCGTGGCCATGAACTTCGAATCTGGGATGCCCTGGTTGTAGCTGACGGTCTGAATGAAGCGCTGGCGGGTGATCTCGCCGTTCCGCATTGCAAGGATGGTATGGGCGGTGTTGAGGCCCTGCTCCGGGCGCCAGTTGTCATATACCTCGGCCATTTCATCCTTCTCCCGCGACACCGGGTCGCGCACCAGGTAGCTCTTCTTGACCGGCAGGTGGCTGAGCCGGTCGATGGCGATCGTGACCGCCTCATCCTTGCCGTTGATGATGGTGACCTTGTCCACCTCCTTGTCCTGGGTGAGCCCGAAGCCCTCGTAGATAAGCGCCGTGTCGGGCTGCTTCAGCCAGACGCGCAACACGGTGGTCAGCGAGAACTCCCGCGCGCGCAGATATTCCTTCAGGTCTTCGGGGTCCACCGTCCGCGTGCCTTTGTAGGTGATCTCCCAGCCCTGATCGCCGTTGTAGATTAAGATCACGTCGCGCTGCTTGGTGAGCTCGAACCGCTCTTTGTCCGGCCACTTCCAGAATCGCCAGAACAGCGAGCCCAGGCCCGAAGCATTGCCGTGATAAAAGCCGTACGATCGGCCCTGCTGTTCCATGTCCTGCAAGTTCAGAAAGGCCTGCCCGCCCAGCGCCTGGATCATCTGGTCGAGCAACATCCGGGCCTTCCTTGTACCGGGATCTTCGCTGGCCGTCTCCTGGATGGACTTCTGTGGCGGATTCTGCGCTACCACCGGGAGCGCCAGCAGTAGTGTCACGATCACCGCTCCAATGACCCGATCAGCACTCAGCATTCAGCACTCAGCAAAACCAAGATCCCTCGCTCCGCTCGGGATTTCGGCAGCGGGCTCCCGCTTCGCTCACGCCCGCTAAACGCCTCAAGATCCCTGGCTGCGCTCGGGATGACAATGGTAAGTGGGATTTGGGTTTTCAAGCACCCGATGACCCGATCACCCGATGACCCGATCACCCGATGGCTCACCCCACTAGCACCGCCCCGCCATTCACATTGAAGATCTCGCCAGTGATGAAACCCGCGTGCTCGGTGCACAGAAACAGGATCGGCGCCGCAATCTCTTCTGGCGTGGCCACCCGCCCCAGCGGAATTTTCTCCAGCACCCTCCGGCGCATATCCGCATCGTTGAGAGCCGGGGCGGCCATGTCGGTATCGACCCAACCCGGCGCAACACAGTTTACATAGATGCCATCCGGGGCCAGCTCGGTCGAGAGGCCTTTCACCATGCTGATCAGCGCGCCCTTGGTGGCGGCGTAATCGCAATGGTAGGCCTCGCCGCGCTGTCCGGAGGTTGAGCTCACCAGCACGATGTGTCCGCCCGAGCGCTGCTTCTTCATTTGCGCCACCGCGTGCTTCACCAGGCCAAAGACGCTGTCGAGATTGACAGCGATGGTGCGCCGCCATTGCGCTTCGCTCATCTCGCTGACCGGCACATCCTGCGGCGGCCAGATGCCGTGGTTGGCGACCAGGATGTCCAGTCGGCCGAAGCGCTGGACCGCCGCCTCGATCAGCTTCTTCGCGCCCGCGGTGTCGTCAAGGTTGGCCTCGAGCGCGGCGCACTTCTCTTGGCCGCAAGCGCCGGCCACTTCATCGGCAGCACGCTTGTTCTTCTGGTAATTGAACATCACCCGCGCGCCCGCGGCCACGAACATCTTCACCGTCGCGGCCCCAATGCCGCGCGAGCCTCCGGTGACCACGGCTACTTTATTTCGGAGCGACAGCGTGACAGGGTTTTGCGGCATTTGACCTTGGATCCGCGCTTACCCGCCCCTCGACTACGCTCGGGGCAGGCTATCCGCGGCGCTGTAGTTTTTCGCTGCCTCGACCAGCCCGCGGAAGATGGCCTGGGAGTGCGGATCTTCATCGTAGGATCGCTCGGGATGCCACTGCACCGCGATCACCCAGTGGTCGGGCGCGACGCCCTCCACGGCCTCGATGATGCTGTCCTCGGGACAGCGCGCCACTACGCGCAGGCCGTCGCCCACTGGGTCGTTCGCCGCCTGGTGATGGCTGGAGTTGACCGCCAGCTCCAGCGGACCGATTCCGGTCTCTTCCTGGCTGACCAACAGGCCAGCTAGCCGCGAGAAGGGATCGACCCGCACTTTGTGCGCCTGCTGCACGGCGCGCCCGGCCGCATGATTCACCGGCGTTTCCACGTGCTGGATCAGGGTACCGCTGTTGTACACGTTCAACATCTGCAAGCCATAGCAGATGCCCAGCACCGGCTTGTGCAGGTTGTAGGCGTCCTGGAGCAGGAGTTCGTCGGCGGTATCGCGCCCGGGATCGGCGGCTTCGGTCTTGGGATGCTTGGCGGCGCCGTATTTCTGCGGATCGATGTCGGCGGCGCTGCCTGGCAGCAGCACCGCCTGGCAGGTGGTAATGATCTTGGCGATCTCCTCCGGTTGGTGGCCGGCCTCGATGACCACCGGTTCTCCTCCCGCCTGCTCCACTGCCCGCACATACTGCGGCAGGGCGCGCTGGGCATAGTCCGGCCTGCCAAAATGCGGTACCGGGATAGCGATGCGCGGTTTCATGGCATTAGTGTAACTTCTTCACCGCGGATTTTCGCGGATGAACGCGGATAAGAACCAATACAGAACCCGGCGGTTTTCAATGGATCCGCGTCAATCCGCGTTGATCCGCGGCGCCTGAAGTTCGGCCTTTCGCGGCACCTCTGCGCGCGAATAGTACAAGTCCTCGACCGCCTTCCGCACCGTGGCGGCGAGCTTGTCCATGTCGCGCGGGCCGTAGCCTGCCGGCGATACCGGCTCGCCCACCAGCAGCTCCAGCGGCCGCGGTTTGATATGGAAGGTTTCCATCGGCAGCAGCTCGTAGGTCCCGACCAGCGCCATGGGCACTATGTCCACGCCCGCCTTGATGGCCACGTAAAACACTCCCGGCAGAAACGGCTTCACCTGCCCGGTCGCCGAGCGGCCGCCCTCGGGGAAAACGACCAGCGGCTGCCCGCCTTTGAGGATGGCCGCGGCGCGGTTCAGGCTGCGCATGGACGCGAGGGCGTGCTCGCGCTCGATCGATACCTGCCCCGACCTCCGTAAGTGCCATCCCAGGAAGGGATACCGGAATATCTCCTCCTTGGCCATGATGCGGAAGTGGCACGGCATCCCAACGTACACCGCCGGAATGTCCAGTGCCGAAAGATGATTCAGCGCATACATGTGCGGGCGGGTAGTGTCGATTTTCTCCATGCCGCGCACCGCCAGTGGCGCGCCGATGATCTTCAGAATCACCTTCGACCAAGTGACGGCGAACCATTGCTGGATGCGTCCGTCGCGGTCCACCAGCGACGAGAGCAGCGAAAACGTGGCCATGAACACCGTCCACAGCCAGATCAGCGGGTCGAAGACAAAGTACGACCGCAGCGCGCTCAGCAGGTGGTTGAGTTTGAATTGCGGCATTCAGCAGTCAACATTCAGAAAAACCAAGATCCCTCGCTATGCTCGGGATTTCGGCAGCGGGCTCCCGCTTCGCTCACGCCCGCTAAGCGCCTCAAGATCCCTAGCTCGGCTCGGGATGACAAGCGTGAACGGGTTTTCAATCACCCGACGACCCGATCACCCGATGACCCGATCGCATTTAGCGCTTCTCCCACAACATAAATCGAACCCGTCACCACCACGACACCGTCTTTCGATACCAGTTCCCGCGCGCGCTGAAGTGCAGCCGCGACGGTGGGTTCGACGATGATCTCCGCTCCCGTGCGCGTGGCGGCTTCCCGTATCTCCTCCGGGCTGGCCGAGCGTGGGTTGTCCGCGCGCGTGGCAATCACGTGCTCGGCCAGCGGAAACAGGATCTCCGCAATCTCTCCCACGGCCTTGTCACGCATCACGCCGAACACCAGCACCAGCGGACGCTCGCCCGCGTATTCCGAAAGCGCCGAGCGCAGCGCCCAGGCTCCCGCTGGATTGTGGGCTACGTCGAGGATGATCTCGGGCGAGTCCGCGGTGGCGGCGATGCGCTGGAAGCGTCCCGGCCAGCGCGTCTCGCGGATGCCGCGCTCGATCTCGCCGGCCGTCACGCGGAATCCCGCCCGGTTCAACTCCTCGGCGGCGGCAATGGCGAGCGCGATATTCCGAAGTTGATGGCGGCCAACCAGCGGCGAGTCCACCACGATCTCTTCTCCCATCACGCGCAGCGGATAGGAGGTGTGCACACCGTTGGGCGCAACGCCAGGCACGTTTCTCGCGCCCGGGGAGACTGGCGGCACGTAAGGAACGGCGCTCACCGCATGCGCTCCGCGTTCGGCGATGGTGTTGCCGATCACGTCGTTCGCTTCGGGATGCTGCGGCAGCGTAACCACCACTCCGCCAGGGCGGATGATCCCGGCTTTTTCGCGCGCGATCTGGGTGATGGTATCGCCCAGGAACTTCTGGTGGTCGAGGGCGATGTCGGTGATGACCGAAACCACCGGTGCGACCACGTTAGTCGCGTCCAATCGCCCGCCCATCCCGACTTCGAGCACGGCAATCTCTATGCCTGCGCCGGCGAAGTAGTCGAAGGCCATGGCGGTGAGCACCTCAAAGAAGCTGGGATGCCAGGGCAGTTCGCCCGCCTCGACCAAACGGCGCGCCACCGCCTCCACACGCCGATGGATCTCGCCGAACTGCTCTTCGCCGATCTCCTCGCCGTTCACGCGGATGCGCTCATTCACCCGCAGCAGGTGCGGCGAAATATAAAGCCCGGTGCGATGTCCGGCGGCGCGCAGGATAGAGGCCAGTGTCGCAGCCGTCGAGCCTTTGCCATTCGTTCCCGCGACCAGCACGCTCGGGAATCGCCGTTGGGGATCGCCCAGCTCGCGCAGGATCGCCCGCATGTACGCCAGGTTGAAGTGCTCCGAGGGCGTGTTGGCCAGTTCGTGGCCGAGCGCGTAGAGACTCTCGACGGCGTTTTCGTAGGATGTAGGCAATCTAGTTAGCACTCAGCAGTCAGCACTCAGCCAATGGCGTCTGCTTGGAAAACGCCTAGGAATTATAAGCGCTGGATCAGGGGAACGACATGGTCCGGAAGAGTATCCGATTTTGCTGAGTGCTGAGTGCTGGCTGCTGAGTGCTAATTGCACATGAACGCCAGCGCCCGCGCGATATACGGCTTCATCTCCTTGCGCGGCACCACCGCGTCCAGCATGCCGTGCTGCAGCAGGAACTCGCTGCGCTGGAAGCCTTCGGGCAGCTTTTGCCGGATGGTCTGCTCGATCACCCGCGGGCCCGCGAACCCGATCAGCGCCCCGGGCTCGGCGATGTTGAGGTCGCCCAGCATGGCGTAGGAGGCGGTCACGCCGCCGGTGGTGGGATCGGTGAGCACCGAGATGTAGGGCACTTTGGCGGTGTCCATGCGTGCCAGCGCCGCCGAGATCTTGGCGAGCTGCATCAGGCTGATTACGCCTTCCATCATGCGCGCGCCGCCCGAGGCCGAGACCACGATCAGCGGTCGCCCGTCGGCGGTGGCCCGCTCCACCGCGCGCGTGATCTTTTCGCCCACCACCGCGCCCATGCTGCCGCCGATGAACGCATACTCCATCGCCGACACGATGACCGGCCGGCCTTCCAGGGTGCCGGCAGCGTTGATGACGGCGTCCTTGAGCCCGGTATCTTTCATCGCCACCCGCAGCCTGCCGCTGTAGGACTTCAGGTCGGAAAACTTCAGCGGGTCGGTGGAAGCCAGGCCGTCGTCGAAGGTTTCGTACTTGCCGCCGTCGAGCAGTTGCGCCAGACGGGTGCGCGCGTCGATGCGGAAGTGCCGGTCGCAGTTCGGGCAGACGTTCAGATTATCTTCCAGATCCTTCTTCCAGATGATCTTGCGGCAGCCGTCGCACTTGACCCACAGCCCTTCGGTGCGCACACGCTTCTCGCCCGAAGCATCCACTTCGCCGGTCTGTCGCTTGAACCAAGTCATAGGAATTGAAGGATTGGGAGATCGGGTCATCGGGTGATCTGTTTTCAAAATGACCCGATGACCCGATCTCCCGATGACCCGATGTCAGTACTCGATTCCCCGCTGGGCCTCGACGCCTTTCTCGTAGGCGTGCTTGACCTGGCGCATCTCGGTGACGGTATCGGCCAGCTCAACGATTGTCGGATGCGCGTTGCGTCCCGTCAAGATGACATGCACCATTTCCGGCTTTTGTTTCAGCGTCTCGGCGACCTTGGCCGGGTCCAGCATACCGTAACTGATGGCGTAATTGATCTCGTCCAGCACCACCAGGTCCCACTGGCCGGAAAGGATGGCCTCGCGCGACTCGGTCCACGCTTCTTCCACCATCTTCACATCAGCGGGATCGGGCTCCGCGCCACCGACTTTCACAAAGCCGCGCCCCATCTGCTTCATGATGAAGTTGTCGCCGAAGGCCTTAACCGCGTCCAGCTCGCCGTAATGCCACGAGCCCTTGAGGAACTGCAGCATGAGGACTTTCATTCCCTGCCCGACCGCGCGCAGGGCCGTGCCCATGGCCGCGGTGGTCTTGCCTTTCCCCGGCCCGGTGTTGACGATGATCAAACCGCGTCTGACATCTGCCATGTTCGTTAGTCGCCAGTCGCCAGTAGTCGGTCGCCAGCACCCAGTCGTCAGTAGCCAGTTCAGAACACCAGATTCCTGCTGGAGAACCGGCGACTGCCGACTTGCTACTGGCTACCCCCCCTGTGGTACGGATGCCCCTTGATAATTGTAAATCCTCGATAGAGCTGTTCGAGCAGCACCACGCGCGCCAGTTCGTGGGCCAGGGTCATCTTGCCGAGCGAGAGTACCAGGTTCGCCGCATGGCGCGCCTGCTGCGAGAAGCCGTCCGCCGGGCCGACGGCAAAGATCAGCGACTGCGTGCCGCGCACCTGGTGCGCCTCCAGCATCTCGGCCAGTTCCTCCGACGTGAGCTGGGGTCCGCGCTGATCAAGCAGAACCAGCGTGGGCGGCGTTTTCGCCGAGTGCACCAGCTTGAGCAGAGCTTCCTCGTTGGTCAGCTCTGTGCCTTCGATGTCGCCGTAATGCGACAGCCGGTCGAGATACTCCTCGGTCAGCGCCTTGATGGCCGCAGATTTCGTCTTGCCGATCCAGACGACTTTCAGTTTCACGGGGAAGATTTAACCTCAGAGGACGCTGCGCCTACAGTGCTGTCAGCCTGAGCGAGCGCGCCCGGGTTTGGCGCGCGAGTCGAAGGCCCCCTGCCCGCAAGATGTTGACAGGTAGGGGTGCTTCGACTCGTGCGGGCAAAAGCGGCCCGCACTCGCTCAGCATGACAGCAAAAATGGATACAGCAAATCTGCGCTAGCCTTTCCCCCGCTTCCCGGTACGCGGACCACTGCGCGGCCGCGCTGCCCGTTTCCGCGCCGGCTTCAGTTCCGAGGGCTCGAGGCGTGCCGCCGACTTCCACAGTCGCTCCAGGTCGTAATACTTTCTCGCCTTTTCCGAGAACACGTGGACCACAAAGTCCACGTAATCGAGCAGCACCCACTCCGCCTGGCGGTAGCCTTCCGTGTGGGTGGGATTGAGCCCCATGCGGCCAAGTCTCTCTTCGACCTCATCCGCGATGGCCTGGATCTGTCGTGGGTTGCTGCCGCTGGCGATCACGAAATAGTCGGTGAAGGAAGGCGATTCCCGATCCATTTGCAGGACGGTGACCGCTTCCGCCTTCTTCGCCTGGGCGGCGCTGATCGCCTCCGCTACCCGCTGCCGCAGCTCGCTGGATTTCATGGAGTTGGTTTCTGCCGCGCCCCAGTTTAACTTAACCCCGCCCCCTTGGACGCGCCGCGGGACATTCAGTGCTAGCGAATCCACCTGGCCAGCGGGTAAATTTTTGCCCTAAAAGTGGGAAGTTCTTACCTGCCGGACAATGTACTTCCGGGTGATAGCTTCAGCCAAGTATATATTTGTCAATGAGTTACGAAAACGTGTGCAACGGCAAAATGCGTGCTCCGTGGTTGTCAGCCCCTTAACAGGATACGAACCATGAGCCCGCACGAGAAGACGGTGTTGGTCAAGGAGTGGCGCCCCAGCAATGGCCATGCCCAGGCTGGCGTGGAAATGCTGCCGCACGGCTTTCTGCAGCCGGTCAAGATGCAAAATTCCCGGCGCCCCATAGCCCGCATCGAAGAGGAGCTCCGTAAGGGCCGAGTCGTCAGCACGTTCGCCAATATGACCCTGCTCGTGCTGGGGCCCCATCATGACTCGCCCGAACGTCCACAGCTTCGACGAGGACATGAAGCACTACAACCGCCAGATCGCCTAACTCCCAACTCCCCGTCTGTAAAGTCCCATCTTCTTGATGTACTCGGCCACCAGTGGCTCGACGAAGCGTACCAGCGGCTTGCCGGAAGCTGCGGCGCGCCGCACCTCGGTGGCGGAAACCGGAAACTTCACTTCGTCGAGAATGTGAATCATGGTGTTGCGCAGCGCCAGTGTCCCTTTGGCCGGGGATTTCCGGAACGCTTTCACCACCGCCGCCGCCGGCCGCAATGACTTGGGCAGCGCATCAGCCACGTCGGCCATGGAGAATCCCGGCCGGCTCACCACGATGAAGTCGATCTCGCGCAGCAGCTCTTCCGAGCGGTGCCAGCTTGCCACTTGCAGAAAGGCATCGATCCCAATGATAAAGAAAAGATGATCGCTCTTGCCCGCGGCCTGCTTGAAGCGGCCCACCGTGTCGATGGTAAAGCTGAGGTGGTCCTGCTCGTCGGGCTGCTCGGCTAGCGACGGCAGGAATCTCTTCTCGCCCGCGGTCGCCAGCGCCAGCATGGCGTAACGGTCGTGGAATGCGGTGATGCGTTCATCCCGCCGGTGCGGCGGCATGCTGGCAGGGATGAAATACACCTTGCCCAGTTGGAACCGCTTCGCCGCCGCGCGCGCCACCGCCAGGTGCCCTTTGTGGACCGGATCGAACGTCCCGCCGAACAAGCCGATGTTCATGGGCGAGGATTATCGCAGATGGCAAGGAGCGCGGAGAAGCCGCGCCTGCGAGGTCTGGGTGCTAGAATTCGGCCTGCGCGTTGATGCGACGCGCTCATGCTACCAACGTGCAAATCCATGACTGGGCCCCGGGGCGCGGCATCGCATCCATAGTTCGCTGTCGAATCGAGGAGGGGCAATGCACACCGTCAAGTCCATCGGAGTACTCTCGTTCGCGAAGATGAACGCGGCCGTCTATGGCGCGATGGGGCTGCTGTTCATGCCCATCATCCTTTTGATCTCCCTCGCCGGGGCATTCGCCGGACCCAAGAACAATCCTTTGGCCGGCGCGCTGGGCGTAGTCTTAGCCTTGATGATGCCGGTGCTCTACGCAGGAATGGGCTTCGTGACAGGCCTTTTGGGCAGCCTGATCTATAACCTGATCGCGAAGTGGCTGGGCGGGATCGAGATCGAGTTGCAGCCGCCGCCATCGCCTCGGATTGCGACCTCGGCCACGGCGGGCTAGCCTGGATGCTAGAATCGGTCGAGGTTGTGCATGCCCAGCTCCATGCTGGCGGTGGTCAAAGCCAAGCCCGCACCCGGCGCCGATATCCGCAACGTCAAGGTCCCGGAGATCGGCCTCACCGACGTGCTGGTGCGGGTGAAGGTCGCTTCGGTCTGCGGCACCGACCTGCACATTTATAACTGGGACTCCTGGGCACAGCATCGCATCCATCCTCCGCTCATCCCCGGACACGAGTTCTGCGGCGAAGTGGCAGCCGTGGGCGCCGAGGTCACCACGGTCACAGAAGGCGACTTCGTCTCCGCCGAGATGCACGTCAACTGCGGCAAGTGTTACCAGTGCCGCACCGGCGAAGCTCACATCTGCCAGAACGTGAAGATCATCGGGGTGGACGCCGACGGCGCTTTCGCCGAGTACGTGCGCATCCCGGAATCGAACATCTGGAAGCTCGACCCGGCGATCCCACACGAGTATGCCTCCATCCTCGACCCGCTGGGCAATGCCGTGCACACGGTGCTGGCGGGCGAGATCGCCGCCAAGACAGTCGCCATCACCGGCTGCGGGCCCATCGGGCTGTTCGCGATCGCGGTGGCGCGCGCGGTGGGCGCGGCCACGGTGTTCGCCATCGAGGTCAATCCGTACCGGCGCAAGATTGCCACGCAGATGAAGGCCGACTACGTGCTCGATCCCAGGAATGACGACGTGAAGCAGGTCGTCTTCGACCGCACCAGCGGGCTGGGCGTGGATGTCGTGCTCGAGATGGCCGGGCATCCCGACGCCATCCGAACCGCCTTCGACATCGTGCGCCGTGGCGGACGCATCTCGCTGCTCGGCCTCACGTCCAGGCCCGTGTCGCTGAATTTCTCCGAGGACATCATCTTCAAGGGCATCACCATCCAGGGCATCAACGGCCGGCGCATGTACCAGACCTGGTACCAGATGCAGGCGCTGCTCAAGGCCGGCAAACTCGATTTGCATCCGGTGATCACTGACCGCCTCTCGATGAAGGATTTCTCCAAGGGCATGGAGCGCCTGCGGACGGGCGAAGCCAGCAAGATTCTGCTGTATCCGAACGGAATCAAGTAAGGCCCGGCCATAGCAATGCTCGGCTTCAACGGCCTTGCCCCTCGACTCGCGCCGGAAAACGGGCGCTCGCTCGGGGTGACACTCATTTTGGCGGGTAGTTGTCGTTAGTGACCGTTGAGTTGTTGTGTCTCTCTATTACTGTCACCCCGAGCGAGCGCTTCAGCGCGAGTCGAGGGGCAAGGCTGGTGCTGTTCCGTGCTGGTGTCCCGGCATCTGGCGCTCCAGCGACCACACATCCTGCGGGTTCTTCTCGAAGGGATAAACGTGCACCATCCAGTTGTAGACGATGGGATAGAACGTCCCGCCGGCGGCCTCGCACTCTGCCTTGGTGGTGATCGAACCCGCCAGGCCGAAGCGCGCGTTCGGCGGAAACGCTTGCAGCTCCTTGCCCTTGGGAGGCCGGCACAGGTTCACGTGCTCGTGCCACTGCGCGACGCTGAGCGGGATGCGCTTGTCCAGATCGTCTTCGCTGTAGCGCCGGGGCGCGGTGTACATGGCGCCAATCAGCTTGTAAGTGTCGCCATGCTGCTCGTAGAGCAGCGAGGTCGGGTGCTCGGGATTGAAGCGGAACTGGGCCTCGACCGCGTAGTGCCAGTTGGTGAAGTGCTTCATAGGCATCTTCACGTTGGGCAGGAAGATCTTGTAGCCATCGTCGAGCGCGGCGTGGTAGTCCTGATACTTGGCGAGCGACGACCGCAGCTCGGCCACGATCTTATCGGCGCGCTCCTGGTCGCCGGGCTTCGCCGGCCGCAGCTCGGTCATCTTCATGTGCGGGCCCATGTCCATGTGCTTGGCGGACATGGCAGGCATGGTGGGATTCATCTCATCGGAATCAGTGCTCTCCGGCATGTTCATCTTGGAGTGGTCCATGCCGGGGTGGTCCTGCGAATTAGCCAAAACCAGCGCCAGGACTGCAAACACGAACGTCCCCGCCATCAGCAGAATCAGCCGCCAGGTCCTAGTCATAGAGCGTTCCCACATGCTTGTGTTAACACGGGGTGGTCGGCTTTGTTGCCGACACAAAGGTAATCAGGGGTATCGGAGGGGCTAGGACTTACTATCGTGCTTTAAGTTCCATAAGTGTATTTCTAAGAAGCTTATAGCTTCGTCATCCTGAGCGAGCGCGCTGGGGTTGGCGCGAGTCGAAAACCTGCCCTGAGCGAAGTCGAAGGGGCCCCTGCTCAATAGATTTGGCGCAGCTAGGGGTGCTTCGGCACGACCCGCACTCGCTCAGCATGACAGCATAAGGAGCGTCGGACGCTCACTTGCAATGCTCACGAGCGCAAACATTCCCCGGCCGCGTCCAGGCCTGACTTGATGCAATCCGGGACGCCAATGCCGCGATAGGCGTTGCCGGCCAGCGCCAGCCCGGGCAGCGCGGCGCGCAGCCGCTCGATCTCGGCGACCCGCTCCAGATGCCCAACCTCGTACTGCGCCATGGAGCGCTCCCAGCGATAGATGCGGCTGAAGCGCGGCTCGGCCGTGAGGCCCAGAATCTGGCGCAGTTCCACGCACACGATCCGCAGAATCTCCTCATCGGGGATATCGAGCACCGCCGGATCGTGCGACCCGCCCAGGAAGACGCGCAGCAGGAGGCGGCCGTCGGGCGCGCGGTGTGGGAACTTATTGTGCACGAAGGTGCAGGCCAGCAGCCGTTTGCCTTCGCTCCGCGGAACGAGGAAGCCGAAGCCGTCCTCGCGCTTGCCGCCGCGGCCATCGAAACCGGCGGTGGCATATCCCAGGGCCACGGTGACGGACGAACTATAAGCGGTCCCACCGAGCACGGTGGCCAGTCGCAGCTCGACGTTGCGCATCAGTCCCGCGGCGATGTAGCCGGGCGTTGCCACGATGACGCGGTCGAATCTGGCGGCGGTTGAGTCCTGCCGCAGAACCACCCAATTGTTGCCTTCGCGGCCGAGAGCCTTAACGCGAGTGCCGGTGCGAATCGCGTCGGGATCGAGCTGCGTGGCGACTGCATCCACCAGTTGCTGCATGCCGTCTCTCATTGACGTGAAAATCGGCCGCACGCCGTTCGCCGGACGCTTTTTCATCGCCGCCAGCATGGCGCGGCTCAGGCTGCCGTACCTGGCTTCCATATCGAGGAAGCGCGGCAGCACCGCGCGCATGCTCAGCCGCTCGGCCGATCCGCCGTAGACGCCCGCCAGCAGCGGGTCGGCGAGACGGTCCACCACCTCCGGCCCGAAGTGCCGCTCGACGAACGTAGCCGCCGATTCGTCTCCGTTCGACGTGTGCGGCCGGGCAAAGAACTCGCGCGCCATCCGCAGCTTGGTTCCCCAGGAAAACAGCGGCGTCGTGATCGTGGGCCAAAGCTTGGTGGGGACCATGAACTGCAAGCCATCGGGCATCTCGACCAGCCGTCCTTTGACCAGGATGTAGGTTCGGCGGTGGGCGTCGTTGGAACCGACCAGTTGGTCGCCGATGCCGAGCTCGCGGCAGAGCTCGGCGGCGGATTGCTTTTCGGAGAGGAAAGAATCAGGCCCGGCCTCGATCAAGCAGCCCTCGACGCGCTCGGTGCGCATCACGCCGCCCAGGCGGTCGCCGGATTCAAACAGCGTGTAGCGGACGTCAGCGCCGCCGCGCCGCGCGCGCTCCAGATGGAACGCGGCGCTTAGCCCGCTAATGCCTCCGCCGATGATAGCGATTTTCATGAGTCGCAAGTCGTTAGTCGCGAGTCGTAAGCAAGATTCGGCTCGCGACTTACGACTGACGACTAACGACTAATCTGCACGATCTGTTGTTTCTTCTCACCCGCAGGCTGCAATCGCGACTGCACCACATCCGCCAGCGCCGCGATTAGCGTGGGCGACTCGTTCAGCGACTCCGCCCGCCACAACCGCATGCCCTCCCGTTCGGCGAATTCGCGGAAGGCGATGTCGATGTCGTACAGCACTTCCACGTGATCGCACAGGAACCCGATCGGCTGCAGGAAGACGGCGCGATGTCCCTTTGCTTTCAGTCCGCGGATCGTGTCTTCGACCGTCGGCCCGAGCCACGCGCCGCCCGACATGCCCTGGCTCTGAAAGGCGAACTGCCAGTCATCGACGGTGAGCTGCGGCGCTTCCATCGCGACCAGCGATGCCGTCTCTTTGGCTTGGGCCTCATAGGGATCGCCGTCTGTGATGGTGCGCTCTGGCACGCTGTGCGCGGTGAAGATGATGGGCACGCGCGCTCCCGCCTCGTCGCAGGCGCGCTTCCATCCGCCTGCGAGCTTTTCGGCGAAGGCTTTGATCAGCAGCGGATGGTCGTGCCAGTTATCCACGAAATCAACTTCGAATGGCGTCGTGCCGGAATCACCGAGCAGCGCCTCGCGATAGAGCCCGACGCTGGTGCGCGAATTCTGCGGCGCCAGACAAATCACGACCCCGCGCGCGATGCCATCGTCCTGCATCCGCTTCACCACGTCGCCGATCAGCGGGCGCCAGTTGCGCATGCCGACGTATACCGGCAGCTTCAGTTCACGCGCCAGCAGTTCGCCCTGCTTGAGAGTGATGCGCGTGAGCGGCGACGCGCCAATCAGCCCGTAGCGATGCTGGACTTCTTTCACCACGGCTTCCGGCAGCGGACGTCCGCCGGTCACGTAGCGCAGGAATTCGGGAATCGCTTCGACGCGGTCGGGGCTGCCGTGGGCCAGCAGCAGGACGGCGGATTTTGATGGTGCGCTCATGGAATCCTGGTAACGGGAACGTCCCTGCCCGCGTACTCCTTGACGAAGTCCACCAGGGCAAGCACATTCTCGACCGGCGTGCCGGGCAGGATACCGTGCCCAAGATTGAAGATGTGCCCGGGCCGGCCGCCGGCGCGATCGAGCACGTCATAGGCGCGCTCGCGTAGGAGCTTCTGATCGGCGAACAGCAACGCGGGATCGAGATTCCCCTGCACCGCGCCGGCAAAGCCGAGGCTCTGCCAGGCATCGTCCAGCGGGATACGCCAGTCCACGCCGATTACCTCCGCGCCCGTCTCTTTCATGTGCGGCAGCAACGTGGCCGTCTCGGTGCCGAAATAAATGACGGGCACGCCCGTCTGCCGCAGGCGTTCAATGAGCCTGGTGACGTGCGGCAGCACGTAGCCGCGATAGTCCTCCACGCTCAGGCAGCCAACCCAGCTATCGAACACCTGCATCACGTCGGCGCCGGCGCGCACCTGCTCCACGCTGTACGCCCCGAGCACCGCCACCAGCTTCGACATCAGCTCGTCCCAGACCGCGGGCTGGCTGTACATCAGGCGCTTGGTGTTGATGTAGCTGCGCGAGCTGCCGCCCTCGATCATGTAGCTGGCCAGCGTGAAAGGCGCTCCGCAGAAACCGATCACCGGCAGCTTGTCGCCGAAATGCTTGACGACGTGGCGGATGGCTTCCGCCACGTATCCCAACTGACCAGCGCGGTCGGTGCGGAGGGCCGCGACATCCCTGGCGTCGCGCAGCGGCTCCTCGATCACCGGCCCCTCGCCGGCGGCAAAGTGGAAAGGCAAGCCCATGACTTCGAGCGGCAGCAGCAGGTCGGCAAAGATGATGGCGGCGTCCACGCGCAGGCGCTCGGCGGCGGTGATGGTGACTTCGGCCGCCAGCGCCGGCTTCTTGCAGATTTCGACCAGCGAGTGATGCTGCCGGACAGCGCGATACTCGGCCATATAGCGTCCCGCCTGGCGCATGAACCACATGGGCGTGCGATCTACCGGCAGGCCGCGGCAGGCCCTCACAAAGCGGGATTCAGGAGCAGACATTGCCTACGAATGTAGCATTTTTAGCGCGGATTGGGGCGAGCGGGCAGCGGGTACAATGACGGCGGAGGTCCGGCAATGCTTGGTGGGCGTACATTTCTTCCGGCTGCAATCCTGATCTTCTTTCTGAGCAGCCCGGCGCCGCTCAGGTCGCAGAAGCGCCCCGCGCCCAAGCCATCGCAAGCGGCGCAGGCACAGGACCGCGAAGGCATCCAGGCGCTGCAGAAACGCGAGATCGCGGCCAGCATGGCCTTCGACGTGAACGCGCTGCTCGATCAATGGACCGACGACGCGGTGCTGCTCCCGCCGCGGCATGAGCCGATCGCCGGCAAGACCGCGCTGCGGCGGTTCTTCGAAGAGAAGAAGGAGCATTACGCGAATTACGAGATGCTGGCCTACAACGAAGAGTGGAACGAAGTGATGGTGGTGGGCGAGTACGCCTACCAGTGGGGCACGATCAGCTTTCGCATGAAGCCGCCGACGGGCAACGAAATCGGCGGCGCCGTCCACGCGGTACGCATCCTCAAGCGCGAAGAGGATGGATATTGGCGCGTGGCGCGGGCGATCTGGAATGAAGGACCGGCGGGCGCGCAATGAAGGGGCGCTACCCCACGTGGGCCGCGGCTAAACCACCTCACGACGGCTCCCCACCGCGCGCTTTCTTTCCACAACCGTCTCGATGGTCGCGCGCGCTTCCTTCGGAAGGTGATACGACTCCTCGTCTGCGGGATACGCGCCGCTCTCGACATCGCGCTTGAACTCCTTCACCGCATTCAAGATCAGCAACGCGGCGTCGCCATAGCGGCGCACGAATTTGGCCGGCGGCGCGAAGGTCAGGTTAAGGATGTCGTGCAGCACCAGCACCTGGCCGTCGCATTCGGGGCCGGCGCCGATGCCGATGGTCGGCGCCTTGACCTCGGCGGTGATCATGGCCGCGACCTCGCGCGGAATGCCTTCGAGGTACATGCCGCAGACTCCGGCGCGGTCAATGGCCACGGCATCGCGCATGAGCTGTTCAATGGCGCTGAGCGTCTTGCCCTGCACCTTGTATCCGCCCATGGTATGCAGCGATTGCGGGGTCAGGCCGATGTGGCCGAACACGGGAATCTCGGCGTCAAGCAGGCGATGGATGAACTCCACGCGCTTCTCGCCGCCTTCCAGCTTAACCGCCTCGACGCCGCCTTCCTTGACGAAACGCGCGGCGTTGCGAACGCCTTCCTCATTGCTGACCTGGAACGAGCCGTAGGGCATGTCTGCGACCAGCATGCCGTGCTTGACGCCCCGGCGCGCGGCGCGCACGTGGTGCAGCATCTCGTCCATGGTGACCGGCATGGTGCTGTCGTAGCCGAGCATGACCATGGCCAGCGAATCGCCGACCAGGATTACGTCAATGCCGGCTTCATCCACCAGGCGCGCGCTGGGGTAGTCGTACGCGGTGAGAGAGGTGATCGGCTCGCGCCGCTGCTTCTTTTCAAAAAGTGTGGTGGTAGTGACTCTAGGAGAGGAGTTGATCGAGGTGACGCTCACAGTGCCTCCAGTGCCGCTCCGCCCATCGGCGGATACAGCCTGTTACGGCTCATAGGATGCCTCGGGGATGGGCCGGGAAGCAAGGAAAAAGGGAGTAGCGAGTAAGGGAGTAGGGAGCCGACCGAAGGGAGGCGGGAGAATCTGGCGACAATGGCCGCACGACCGACATCGCTGGTGATTACATTCCCGCCAGATCCTCCGCTCGGCTTCACCTCGCGAAGGATGACATCAATGCTGATTAGTGACTGGGAGCACTTCAAAAGAAAGGGCGCGCGCAGGCGGGAGCGTCCGCGGCCCCTACTCCCTACTCGCTCCTCCCTACTCCCTGGGCGTCGCCCGCCCCCAGCGGCAAGAAGTACTGCGTGCCCTTGATCGGCTCGGTCAGGCGCCGCAGGAGCTGCTGCAAGTCCTCGTGGCGCTCGACGAAGTCGATGTCCGAGGTGTTGATCACCAGCAGGTCGGAGGCGCTGTAGTGGAAGAAAAAGTGTTCGTAGGCCTTCACCACCTCGCCGATATAATCCTCGTGGATGGCAGCTTCGCTGGCGGCTTTCTTCTTGCGCAGGCGTTTTTTCAGCACCTCGGGCGTGGCCTGCAGGTAGATGACCAGGTCGGGCGTGGGCACCTGCTCGCGGAAGATGTCGAAATAGCGGTTATAGACGGCCAGTTCGGCGTCAGTGAGGTTGACGCAGGCGAAGATCTTGTCCTTCTCGAAGATGTAGTCAGCGATGATGGTCTTGTTGGAGTTCGGACCGGCTTCGAGCGCCCGCAACTGCTCGTAGCGCTCGACCAGGAAGGAGAACTGGGTCTGGAAGGCGGCGCCGCGCTCGCCCTCGTAGAAGGCGCGCAGGAAGGCGTTGTCCTCGGGTTCGATCACGCGCTGCGCGTGCAGGCGCTCGGCGATGATGTTGGCCAGCGTCGTCTTGCCCACCCGGATGGGGCCCTCGATGGCGATGTAACGGGGGAGCTCGAAAAAGTTGGCCATGACCGAGTACCGCGAGCATAACGCGGGCGAGCGCCGGGTGCAATTGCGAGTTGAGGAAAACAGAAACGATCACCACGGGGGCACGGAGCAAGCCAAAAGCCAAGAGCCAAAAGCCAAGAGCCAGTTAGAATTGCGGCGATGGCCGGATTCCTGATCGGCGCCGCTGCCGTTGGCTACGCGGGCTACGCCTGCTACGCGCCGCGCTCGCAGCTCTATGGTCGGACCTACCTGGGAGCGGGCCGCGGCTCGCGGCAGCTGGCCTTGACCTACGACGACGGCCCTAACGATCCGCACACGCTTCGCCTGCTGGAAGTGCTGGGGCGGCATGACGTCAAAGCCACGTTCTTCCTAATCGGCCGGTTCGTGGGCGCGAAGCCGGAGATCGCCCGCGAGGTGGCGCGCGCCGGCCACGCGATCGGCAATCACACCTTCAGCCATCCCAACCTGATTTTCTGCTCGGCCGCACGCGTGCGCAGCGAACTCGAGCAGTGCCGAAAGATCCTGACGGATACGCTGGGCGAGCATTCGGCGCTGTGGCGTCCGCCCTTCGGTGCGCGCCTGCCGCATGTGCTGAACGTCGGCCGCAAGCTGGGGCTCGAGCCGGTGATGTGGACGGTCAGCTCAAACGACTGGAAGATTCACACGGCCGAAAGCATAGAGCAGCGCGTGACCGAGCGCGTCCGCGGCGGAGACGTGATCCTGATGCACGACGGCGGCCATGTCCGCATGGGGGCAGACCGCGCACGGACCGTCGAAGCGACGGATCGGCTGATTCGGCGATTCAAGGATCAGGGATATGAGTTCGTGACTGTGGCGGAAATGATGAAGGCAAACGTCGGTTAGAGCGGCTCACATGGGCTGGAACCTCCAGCACTGTCATCCTGAGCGAGCGCGCCCGGTTTTGGCGCGCGAGTCGAAGGACCCCTACTCGAAAGACGTTGCGCAAGTAGGGGTGCTTCGACTCGTGCGGGCAAAACTGGCCCGCACTCGCTCAGCATGACAATGCTGTGTGGTATTTATGGTTTGAGAGCCGCGAACGCCTTCCGCGCCGCCACGACCGTCTGGCTGATGTCGTCCATCGAGTGCGCGGCGGAGAGGAATGCCGCTTCGAACTGCGATGGCGGAAGCCAGATGCCTTCCTCCAGCATGGCGCGATGGAATTTTCCGAAGAGAGCCGTGTCGCACTTCGCGGCTGAATCCCAGTCCGTGACCGGCTGATCGGTAAAGAACCAGGTGAACATCGACCCGGCGCGGTTTGCGGTCACCGAGACGCCGGCTTGGTGTGCGGCATCCGCGACCATGTCCACCAGCGTGGCGGCGGCGCGGTCGAGGCGTCCATAGAGTTCGCGGTTGTCGCGCAGATGCCGCAAAGTCGCGAGGCCGGCGGCCATCGCCAAGGGATTTCCCGAAAGCGTTCCTGCCTGATAGACGGGACCGAGCGGCGCCACCTGATCCATGAATTCTGCCGGGCCACCGTAGGCGCCCACGGGCAGGCCGCCGCCGATGATCTTGCCCAGCGTGGTCAGGTCCGGACGCGTGCCGTAGAGCTCCTGCGCGCCGCCGAAGGCCACGCGGAAGCCGGTCATCACCTCGTCGAAGATCAAGAGCGCGTTCTCGCGCGAGGTCAGGTCGCGCAGGCCATCGAGGAACTGCGGCGCCGGCGGCACGCATCCCATGTTGCCCACCACCGGCTCGACGATCACGCACGCGATCTCGCCTTTGAGCCGCTGAACGCATCGTTCACACGATCAATGTCGTTGTAGGGCAGGGCGAGGGTGAACTGCGCGGACTCCTCGGGCACGCCCGCCGAGCCGGGAATGCCGAAGGTCGCCACGCCCGAGCCGGCCTTCACTAGCAGCGCGTCGTCGTGGCCGTGGTAGCAACCCTCGAACTTGATGACGTACTTGCGCCCGGTCAAGGCGCGCGCCAGCCGGATGGCCGACATCGTGGCCTCCGTCCCCGAGCTGACGAAGCGCAGCTTCTCCATCGCCGGGAAGGCTTCGAGCACAGCTTCGGCGAGATCGGATTCCAGCGGCGTCGAGGCGCCGAAGCTGGCGCCGTCGCGGTTGGCGCGCGCGATGGCTTCCACCACCTCGGGGGCGGCGTGGCCCAGGATCAGCGGTCCCCAGGAGCCGACGTAATCGATGTACTCGTTGCCGTCGGCGTCCCACATGCGCGAGCCGCGGCCCTTCACGATGAACGGCGGATCGCCTCCCACCGCGCGAAAAGCCCGCACCGGCGAATTCACGCCCCCGGGAAAAAGCTTCTCCGCGCGCTGTTGGAGCTGGCGGGAGCGATCGCGCCTGCGAGGGACGGTGGGGTGCATGGAAACACGTTACTATAGCAGCCTGGCGGGTTACCTCACTCACTTGCCATAAGCTCTCGGCCAAAAGCTAAAAGCCAACAGCCAAGAGCCGCGATCGTTGTAAGATACGCCCACCGCCCGTCTCCGCATCTCATTAGGGGGATGAGGATGTCCGCCGAAACTGCCATCGATCCTGCCGCGCTTGAAGTTGGGCGCGCCATCAACATCCGCAATGCGATTGTCGCCGTGTTGTGCGGCTGCGGGCCGGCCACGGCGCTGGCGTTCGTGCGTCCGCCACGCCTAACGATGTGGGCGATCGGCTTGGCCGCCGGCTTCGTGTGGGCCAACTTCTTCGAATATGCCCTGCACCGCTGGATCCTGCATCTGCCCGGCACCTACGCCTTCGAAGGCCACCTGCTGCACCACGCCTCGCTGGGGATGCCCAATGAACCGCTCTACGTGAACTTGGGCGGGAAGGCGATCTTTGTGGTGATGATGTTCGTCGGCAACGGCGCGCCGGTGGTCGTTGCCGACTGGCTCCTGCGCGCGGGCTTCGCGCCTGGAGTGCTGGTGAGCTTCAGCCTGTACTTCGTGCTGACGGAAGAGATCCACTGGCGCTTCCACATGGGCGGATGGCTGCCCTGGTGGCTCGACCGCGCCCGTGCCCGGCACATGGCCCACCACGACCGTTCGGACCGCGACTACGCCATCTTCTGGTCGCTGTTCGACCGCGTGTTCGGGACCGCGTCGTAACATGCCTTCCACTGCTACAATCAAATCTCCATGGTCCTGCCGTTCGTCCGCGAGCTATTTGCGGACGTAGAAAGAATTGAGGCCCTGGCGCGTGCGGCTACCCACCTAAAATCCGGCGCGGGGCGGATTCGTGTCTCCGGGCTCACTCCCACGGCGAAATCCCTGTATATGGCGATGCTGGCGAGGCTAGCAGCGCGGCCACTCTTCATTCTGGTGCGCGACAACCGCGCAGCCGAGGAGATGCTGCCGGTCGTCCAGGCCTTCTGCGACCTGACCGGCGGCCCGGCTCCCGCCTCGGTTGTAAAGCTGCCAGCTTTTGATGTCCTGCCCTTCGAGAACCTCTCGCCGCATCCCGAGATCCAGGAAGAACGCGCCACGGCGCTGTGGAAGATTGCGACCGGCGCCGCTTCCATCGTCATCATGCCGGTCTGTGCCGCGCTGATGCGGATGCGCGAGGCCAGCTTCTATACCGAGCTGGCGCGGGTGGTCCGCCGCGGCGAGATGATCGATGT
This sequence comes from uncultured Acidobacteriota bacterium, assembly GCA_963808725.1. GTDB lineage: Bacteria > Acidobacteriota > Terriglobia > Terriglobales > Acidobacteriaceae > JAHFUA01. The sequence continues at coordinate 1,459,335 of CAWEGO010000002.1, forward strand.
CGACCGGTTGGCCGAGCACCTGAACACGGTCGGTTATGCTGCGGTGGACGTGGTCGAGATGCCGGGGCAGTTCGCGTCGCGCGGCGGCATTCTGGACGTCTATTCCCCGGAGATGGACCGCCCGGTGCGCATCGAACTCTTCGGCGACGAGGTCGAGTCCATGCGTAAGTTCGATCCGGCGAGCCAGCGCTCGTCCAATCCGGTTGAAGAAGTGGTGCTGCTGCCGCTGGCGGAGACGCCCGTCACGGAAGAAATCCTCGGCGCCATCCACACGCGGCTGACCGGCGCGCGCATCAGTGGAGGTGAAGCGGCGGTGGCCGAGGCGGTGGCGGCAGGTGGGGCCTCGGTCTTTCCCGGATGGGAATTCTATGCGTCGGTAGCTGGTCAAGACCCCCACCCTTCGAAAACCGCGAAGGGTGGGGCACCCACTGACACCGTCTTCGAGCTGCTGCCCAAGGCGGCGGTCCTGGTGGATGAACCGGAGGACGTGACGCGCGAGATCGAGCACTGGTGGGACCGCGTCCAGGAGGCTCATGTGCGCGCGGGGATCGGACGCCTGGTCCAGCCCGAGGACCTCTACTTTCCGCCGGAGGAGTTCGAAAGCCTGCTGCAGAGCCGGCCCGGAGGCAGCCTGGAGCATCTCGGGATCGAAACCGGCAGCGATGCCGGTCATATACTACAGATGTCGTTTTCGTCCCAGCCGACTACCCGCTTTCACGGCTCCATGCCGGCCATGGTGGAGGAGGTCCAAAAGCTCACAGCCGAGGGTAAGCGGGTGATCTTCGCTGTGCCGACGATGGGCGAAGTCGAGCGTCTGGCGGACGTCTTCACGGAATATAGTGTGCCCTTCCGCTTGGGCAGCCGGACCCCTACGCCGGGCGGGGAGAGCTACCTGGACGAGACCGCTTACTTCGCACAGGACATGTCAACTACAACGGTAGTAAAAGCCAATGTCCCCGACGGCGTAGCCCTGCCCGAGGCCGCTCTGGCCATCTTCGGCGCCCGCGACCTGTTCGACGAGTCCGAGGCCGTGCTCACCCGTCCGCTGCGCAGCCGGTCGAAGGTTTCGGCCTTCCTCTCCGACTTCCGCGACCTGCAGGTTGGCGACTACGTGGTTCACGTGGAACATGGCATCGGCCAATATCAGGGCCTGAAGGAGATCACTCAAAACGACACCACCGGCGAGTTTATGGTCCTGGAGTATGCCGAGGGCGCGCGCTTGTACGTTCCGCTCACCCGGCTCGACCTGGTGCAGAAGTACCGCTCGGCCGAGGGCCAGAAGCCGGCGCTCAGCCATCTGGGAAGCACCGCTTGGGCGCGCACCAAGGCGCGGGTCAAGAAGGCCATGCAAGACATGGCGGAGGAGCTGCTCAAGCTCTACGCCGAACGCCGCCTGGCCGAAGGGCACGCCTTTCCGCGCGACACCGATTGGCAAAGCGAGTTCGAAGACGCCTTCGAGCACCAGGAAACGGAAGATCAGGAAGAAGCCATCGTCGACGTGAAGCGCGACATGGAGGCGTCGACGCCCATGGACCGGCTGCTGGTGGGCGACGTCGGCTACGGCAAGACCGAAGTCGCCATGCGCGCGGCCTTCAAGACGGTAAACGATAACAAGCAGGTCGCCGTGCTCGCTCCGACGACAGTGCTCACCTTCCAGCACTTTGAGACTTTCAAGCAGCGTTTTGCCGCGTATCCCATCCGCATCGAGATGCTCAGCCGCTTCCGCACCGCGCGGCAGCAGAAAGAAATCCTGCAGAAAGTCGAGGCCGGGCAGGTGGACATCCTGATCGGCACCCACCGCCTGCTTTCCAAGGACATCAAGTTCTCCGACCTCGGCCTGGTGGTGGTGGACGAAGAGCAACGCTTCGGCGTCCGGCACAAGGAGCGGCTGAAGAAGCTGAAAAAAGAGGTGGATGTGCTGACGCTCTCAGCCACGCCCATCCCGCGAACGCTGCACATGTCGCTCACCGGGCTGCGCGACATGAGCGTGATCGAGACCCCGCCGAAAGACCGCATTGCCATCCAGACGGTGGTTGCGGCGTTCGACGAGAAACTCATCAAGACCGCCATCGAGCACGAGCTGGAGCGTAGCGGGCAGGCGTACTTCGTACACAACCGGGTGGAATCGATCTATGAGATCGCCGCCAAGGTGCAGGCGCTGGCACCGCGGGCGCGGGTGGCCGTGGGCCACGGGCAGATGTCGGAGGCGGAGCTGGAGAAGGTGATGCTGAAGTTCATACGGCACGAAGCCGACGTGCTGGTGGCCACCACCATCATCGAGAACGGGCTCGACATCCCGCTGTGCAACACCATCATCATCAACCGCGCCGACCGCCACGGGCTCTCCGAGCTTTACCAGTTGCGCGGACGGGTGGGGCGCTCGAACCGGCGGGCATACGCGTATCTGCTGGTGCCGCCGGATGTCGAACTGACACCGCTGGCGCGACGGCGCTTGGCCGCGCTCAAAGAATTCTCCGACCTGGGCGCCGGATTCAAGATCGCGGCGCTCGATCTCGAACTGCGCGGCGCCGGCAACCTGCTGGGCGGACAGCAGAGCGGGCACATCAATTCCGTCGGCTTCGAGCTCTATACCAGCATGCTCGACCGCACGGTGCGCGAGATGAAAGGCGAGGTCTCGCGGGAGGAAGTCGCGGTCCAACTAAATCTTGGCATCAACATCCGCATCCCCGCCGAATATATAAAGGAAGAAAACCAGCGCCTGCGGATGTACAAGCGCGTGGCCGGGGTGGAGAGCGAAGCGCAGCTCAAGGACGTGCGCGAGGAACTCGCCGACCGCTACGGCGAGCCGCCGGCGGCGGTGCGCAATCTGCTGGAGTACGCCCGGCTCAAGCTGGCCAGCCAGCGGCTGGGCGTGGCCGCGATCGACCGCCGTCGCGAGCAGGTGACGATTCGCTTTACGCAGGAAGCGGGCGTCGATCCGGAAAAGCTGGCGCACTTCGTCGCTGGACAGCCTGGGGCGCAGTTCTCGCCGAATGGCGTATTGAAATTCTCGCTCAAGGCGACCCAAGCCGAAGAGGTGCTGGAGCGGCTGAAGCGTCTGCTCGAGGAATTGGCTGGAGAGGCCGTGCCGGCGCCGTAAGGCCTCAGCGCGCTCTGCGCTGATTCTTGAGGATTGCCTCCACCCGCCGCAGGTCGTCTTCCGTATCCACGCCGACGGTGTCATACGGCGTCTCGGCGACGTAGATCGGAATGCCGTTCTCCAGAAACCGCAACTGCTCCAGACGCTCGCTGCGTTCGAGCGACGACTCCGGCAGCGAGCAGAAGCGCTCCAGCGCCGGCTTGCGATAGGCGTAGAAGCCGAGGTGCTTGAAGTAGCGCGGCTGGCCCGTGCCGTCGCGGTCATGGGGAATCGTGGCGCGGGAGAAGTAGAGCGCGCGGCCGGCCGCGTCGGTGACCACTTTCACCGCGTTGGGATTGTCGATGTCGCCCGCCGCCGCCGGCGTCTTGATGGTCGAAACCAGCACGGACGCGTCGCTCATCGGCGCGAGCAGCGCGTCGATATGCTCGGGACGCGCCAGCGGCTCGTCGCCTTGCACGTTGACGTACACGTCGGCGGCCACAGCGCAGGCGACTTCGTACACCCGGTCCGTGCCTGAGCGGTGCTGGGGCGAGGTCAGGCGAGCGTTCCAGCCGTTCTGGCGGCAGGCGTCCATCACTTCTTCCGAGTCTGTCGCCACGATCACCTCGGCGACGAGCGGCGATGAGCGCGCCGCCTCATACACCCAGCCCAGCATGGGACGCCCGGCTATCTCGCGCAGCACTTTGCGCGGCAGCCGGGTGGAGGCGAGGCGCGCGGGAATGACGGCGATGGCTCGCATGCGTCGGGGGCCATTGTAGAAGTGAGGTAGTCAAGTGGTAAGGGGAAAGTGGCAAGGGTGCGGTAAAATGAGTGCGGCGGCATCCCAATGTACCGGGCCGGGGCGATCCCGGCCTCTTGTCTGTACGGATTCCCGCACTGTGGCGGCGTAGCTCAGTGGTAGAGCAGCGGTCTCATAATCCGCGTGTCGGAAGTTCAATTCTTCCCGCCGCCACCAAACCATCTTCTTGAAAGACAAGGCGCCGGCGCACCATTCGCGGGCTTCCACAGTTGTTAACTGCCACGTCGCACTCGAGGGTGCCCCATCCTAGCCCTCTTTTGGCTAGGGTGGGGTAGTTGGGCCTGTTACCCCCCGGCCTGAAAGCGACAGATCGGGTGCTGGCGAAGGCACAACTGGACTTTCGTAACCTCTGACGGTCCCCGTCCTGGGACTTACCATTTGAGCATGCCAACCCAAGACGAAGTGGGCCAGAAAGCATCAAAAACGCGCCGCTGGCGACGATATCACCTCTTGGTACCTGTTCGGGTTACCATCGAAAAACTCCTGCGTGTCAGTGTGATCGACAGCCTCAGTTTTCAAATGAACGACGGTGGGCTCGAGGTCTGCACCGACACGGGCCTGACGATCGGGGATAAGGCAGATCTCCAGTTCAAGCCTCCCTATTTTGATCGGGCTCTAAGACTGAGAGGCGTTGTTCGTAACAATAAAGGTAATTTTTACGGGCTGGAGTTCCTGGCCACCAGCGCTACAGAGAGGGACCAGCTAGCTTGCTACCGAGAAATCTTGCGGACCAAAGTGGGATGCTTAGACGCCTAGCGAGTTGAGCGGTTCCAGGTGTCCAAACTGGTGCCCAAGAGCGGTCCCACCGCGTTCCGCGTCCGCAGGGGTGCCCCTCAACCGGATGTGACACCCTCGCCTTTGCCGTGGAAACGCGCTAGTATCCTGCACATGGCGGTAGACTGGAAAAAACACATCGTAAGCGACCCGGAAATTCTGCGGGGCAAGCCGCGGCTGAAGGGAACACGCATTCCTGTCGGGGTTGTGCTGGGATACTTGGCGGCGGGCAAAACGGCCGAGGAGATAATCGCAGAGTTTCCCGACATCACGGGCGAACAGATCGCGGCGTGCTTGGACTATGCCCGCGAACTGGCTGACTTTGAGGCCGTCGTCTAATGGGCCTGCGGTTTCTGGCAGACCACTGCATCTCGAACCAGATCATTCGGACCCTGCGAGACACGCACCACGAGGTTGTGCGTTTGAGGGACCTGCTTCCGGTGGAGTCGCCGGATGCGGTCGTCATTGCGCAGGCCCGAGAGCTCGGCGCGATATTGTTGTCGCTGAATGGCGACTTTGCCGATATCGTGACCTACCCGCCCAGGAATTACAAAGGGATCGTCGCGCTCCAGGTGCGCAATCACCCGGAAATCCTTCCTCAACTGTTGGCCCGTCTGACGCTTTACCTGGAGCTGCACCTCACGATGGAGCATTACGAAGGGAAACTGCTCGTGGTCGAGGTTGATCGCATCCGTATTCGGGAGTGAAGGTGTCTATCTGAGAGCTTGTCTGGGCACCAGCGAGGCAGCTATATCTGGGCCATCCGCCCAAGAGATTGTGGAGATTGAATCTGTATGGACAGGCAATTGTGGGTGCAGGTCTCAACAAGAGACCGGCAGGCGCGAAACCACCCCGCATATTGACAACCGCATCCCGTTGAGAGCAGCATTCTCCGGTATCGCCACCACAAGGTAACTGCCCAATGCAAACGCTCCGCAGCTTCTTCGAAAGTGAGTTTGGGCAACGTAAGGCGCTGGATAAATTCTTCGACGCATGGGAAGGACCGCCTTGGCCGCTCGATAAACAGCTACTGAGATTGTATGACGCCTCGCGGACTGCGTTCGACCCTTCATCGGACGCCGACGACGCATTCCCAAGCTTTGAGACGATTTATGACATGCTTAGAAGTCCGGCGTGGAACGCGTTCCGCAACCGCAACTCGGGGGAGGCTTGGTCAGCCCGACAGACTTTCGAAATCACCAAGAACGAGTTCACCGACTTTTCATGGGACGGCCCTATCAACCTGCCGAATTTTCGGGCGAGCGGAACCGAGGCGCGTCTCGAATCGTGCCTTTTGAAGATGCAAGGCATCAAGCCGAAGAAAGACTTCCCGCTGATGATCGTCTCTAAGTTCCTGCATTTCTACAATCCTTCGCTTTTCCCGATATACGACACTTGGATGATTTGGAACAAGGTGTTGAATGGCCGCTTCAGGGCCGATTACCGCGACTTCTGCGCACGCGAGGGGATTCCGAAAAGCATTGCGACCGGTGAAGATACGGCGGAGTGGCTAGTGCATTACATGAATCTGGCAAGCTCTCTGCTCTCGGCAGCGCACGGAAGCTTCATGCAAGTCTTCGTTGAATGGCTGGCCCAGCAGCCCGGCGTTGATCTCGCGCGTCATACGTTCGATCCAGCGACTCTGTACGCAACCGCTTTCGAGTTCACGATAGTCGGCGCGACCGCCGCTGAGTTGTCAACCGCTGCTTGAGCCTAGGACATTCGCCTGAGCCAAGGGTCCACGCGGGACGGATTGGTTCGCTACCAACACTAATGCCCCGCGAGGAGGTGACACTGTGAGCGAAGGCGAGCCGGAGACAAAAAGAATTCGCTGTATCGAGTGCAAGAACGATACGCATCACTATTTGCGTGCGAGGTATTCCCGGCAAATCAACAGGGGCCCTGCTGAAGTCAGGACTTCCATTTGGTCCTGCGCCGGTTGCGACGACGAAACCTTCGAGCTGCAATTAAGACCGCTAGATGACCCGGACGCCTGTTGGCCGCAATATTTTCCACAGCGGGAAGAAGACTCGATGTGGCCGAAACACTTCACGAAGCTCAACCCTAGACTCAGCCGGCTCTACAAAGAGGTTATCACCTGCTTCAACAACGGCTGTTTGCTGTTGTGTACTATCGGGCTGCGTGCGTTGCTTGAGGGGATCTGCGGCGACAAGGGCCTCACAGACGGGAACTTGGAGCATAAGATCGATGGCCTCATTAATTTCATCAACAGCCCGAACCTGATTGAGGCTCTACACGCCTTCAGGTTTGCAGGCAACGCTGCGGCCCATGAGCTTGAGGCAATAGAGTCAAGTGACGCCCGACAAGCGATTGATGTTATGGAAGATCTGCTCAAGTTTCTCTATGAGTTGGACTACAAAGCGTCGCAGATGAAGTACGCGTCAGGGAGGGACGCGTCGATGAGGACAGCACTCAAATCCGTTGAGCCCGGCTCTGTGCAGTAGCCGTCTGTACCTGCGCCGACTTGGGGCAGTCCGACTCGGGCGGGTGGCCCAGGCTAACATTTCGTATCATCGCCACCCTTGAGGGTGCCCCACCCGAGCTTCTTTTGCTCGGGTGGGGGTGTTAGTACCGGGGCTTTTCCTCCCCTTGAGCCGTTGCCGCTTCGCGGATAGACTCTCGCGGTGCCCTGGGGACTGAAGCGCTTTCAGCAAACTCGTCAGCTTCACTTCATCACCTTCAGTTGCTACCGGAGGCGTCGGTTTCTGGACTCACCGGCACGGCGGGAATTGTTCGAGCGAGCGCTGGAAGACGCGCGCCGCCGATATGCATTCTTTATGACCGGGTACGTGGTCATGCCCGAACACGTACACCTCCTGTTGAGCGAACCTGAACGCGGATTGCTGGCCACGGCCATTCAGGCCATGAAGCAATCGGTGGCACGCCGGCTGGCATTGCGCAAAGCAGAGCCCTTCTGGCAGGCACGCTATTACGACTTCAACGTGTGGAGCGAATGCAAGCGGATCGAGAAGCTGAAATACATGCACCGTAATCCAGTGAAACGTGGATTGGTGGCGCGTCCGGAAGAATGGGCGTGGAGCAGCTTTCTGCACTACGCTACCGGACGCGAAGGGATTGTCGAGATCGAATCCGCATGGACGGCGCGGCGAAGGGAGCGCTTGGGAGTCACGCCGAAGGCGATCATACGGGAGCAGCAACATCCCCACCCGAGCAAAAGAGGCTCGGGTGGGGCACCCTCAAGAGTAAAGTGATCCAAGAACGATTTGGCCGGGCCACCCGCCCGACTTTGCCGATATCGTGACCTACCCGCCCAGGAATTACAAAGGGATCGTCGCGCTCCAGGTGCGCAATCACCCAGAAATCCTTCCTCAACTGCTGGCCCGTCTGACGCTTTACCTGGAGCTGCACCTCACGATGGAGCATTACGAAGGGAAACTGCTCGTGGTCGAGGTTGATCGCATCCGTATTCGGGAGTGAAGGTGTCTATCTGAGAGCTTGTCTGGGGCACCACTACTGCCTCCGTCGCGGTGAGAGTTTCCGGTTGCTCAGAAGCTGCACCACCTCGCGATGTGCTTCCAGTGCCTCTGCCCTGTTGCCGTAGCTTTGCTCATAGTAGGGATCATCCCACGTTGTCGGCAATCCAGAGCGGTTGCACTTGAACACTTGGACGATGTACTCGTCGTGCTGATCTGGGTCGAGGGAGCGAACGAGTTTCCGTATCGGCCGGTCGCCCGTGGCTCCTTGGTATTCGATGGTTCCCACCATGTAGTAGGTGGCAGGCCACCAGCTTGCGATGATGGTATGAGCAAGTCGTGGTGCGGGTTCGGGATTCTCCCAGATCCAGCGAGCCATACGCGCTATGATAGAACCCGTTTAGCTGGCACGACGCTTAACCTCGTTATCCAGAACAAGCTTCGCGAACTCGTCGTCCCAAATGCTTATCCTGTACATGGTCCCCATCAGCCGTTGTAATCTGGTCGTGCTGCGATCGTCTATCCATTCAACCGCGTAGCGATGGGTTACGCTTGCCGCAACATCGGCGGCCTGGATTGGGGGGGTGGTTTTGTCTTCCAGTGGACTGAATCCCGCGAGCCGCCTAGAGCTTTTTCTGTTGGCCTGTTTATACCCCTTGTAGAGCTGATCTAACAGGTGAAAATTGCTGCAATCATCATGGGCGAAAGTCACGACATGGCCACGCCCGAGTTCTTGCATCCCCTGCACGCATTGCATCCATACGGTTTGTACTGCCCATTCATACGGATCATGAGCACACACGCCTGCGTACTGAGGATCGGCTTGAAACCGCCGATATAGCGGGACGGGAATGATGGCGCCCACTCCCATCAGCCGACAGTCATGGATAATCTGGTCGAGATCAGCCTGCACCCGATCCGCCGCTTCCCGACCTAATGGCGGCGGGTACTTCTGCTGGTCGCGATATTTGAAAAATTGACGGCGCAGATGCCTACACTGGGATGACTTAAAGTACTCAAGTCCATCTTCGTCGAGCCGCTTCCGCCAAGCGATGCGCAGGGCTTGCCAACGATCCTTGTCTCCAATCAGTGCCGCCGAGATGATGACCTTCTCGCGGTCACGGTCGGCACTGTCGTCAATCATTCCGGTCCAGAGCACAGTCGGATACTATCTCGTTGGGTCACGTTCGGCACGACTGAAAGTCGTGCCCTGACACGAACCCGGGTGCGCCGACTGCGGAACGCGTCTAACACGCGGACCCGCTAGGCCGCCCGGCTGCACCCCCATCCCGCGCTTGCGCCAACAGCTTGGCGCAGGCGTACACGGTTCGGGTGTGGGGCATGGGCAGCCCCAGCCGCTCTCCCAGTTCCACCACCGCTCCCACCACGGCCTCGAGTTCGAGCGGCCGTCCGGCTTCGAGATCCTGCAGCATCGAGGTCTTGTGCTCGCCGACTTTTTCCGCTCCCGCCATGCGCTGTTCGATCGTGACCGGCAGCTCCAGGCCCAGGCGCGCGGCCACGGCCTCGGCTTCCATCATGATGTTGCGGACCAGCGCCGCCACCTCGGGATCGCGCACCATCTGCACCAGCGTGGCCCGGGTCAGCGCGCTGATGGGGTTGAACGCCACGTTCCCCAGGATCTTCACCCAGATTTCATTGCGGATGTGGGTGGTGACCGGGCAGCGCAAGCCGGCGGCGATCAGGGCGTCGGCGATGCTGCGGGAGCGCGGAGAGCGCGTGCCGTCGGGCTCGCCCAGCGAGATGCGATTGCCTTCGGTGTGCCGGACCACTCCCGGCTCGATGATCTCGGTAGAGAAATAGACGATTGAGCCCACAACCCGGCGGGGTTCGATGGCGGCGGAAATCACGCCTCCGGGATCGACCCGCTCCAGGCGGATGCCCTCGCCCGGGCCCGTGAAGCCCTGAAAAAACCACCAGGGCACGCCGTTCTGCGTGCTCACTACGGTCGTCGCCGGGCCGAAGACAGGATGGAGCTGCGGCGCCAGTTGCGGCAGGCTGTGCGCTTTCACGCCCAGGAAAACCACGTCCACCGGACCCACGTCCGCGAGCGCGCCGGAGATGCGGGGCCGCGCCTCGAAGTCGCCGTCCACGCTGCGCACGCGCACGCCGTGCTCCTGCATCGCCCGCAGGTGCGGGCCGCGGGCAAACAGGGTGACGTCCAATCCCGCTCGCGCCATGCGCGCCCCGATGTAGGCGCCGATGGCGCCGGCGCCCACGATCAAAAACTTCATGATCGGCCGTCCAGGATGGCGGACGCCACCTGCTGGCGCCGGATCTTTCCGGTTGCGGTCAAGGGGATGCTGTGCACGATAAACACTTTCTTCGGACACTTGTATTCCGCCAGGCGCTCGCGGCAGTGCTTGAGCAAGGCCGATTCGTGCGCGCCTCCGGCCTCGTGCAGCACCACCGCGGCCGCCACTTCCTCGCCCAGCACCGGATGCGGCATGCCGAAGGTGCAGGCCTCGGCCACTGCCGGGTGCGCCAGCAGCACTTCGTCGATCTCGCGAGGGGAAACGTTGTCGCCGCCGCGGATGATCAGGTCTTTGATCCGGCCAGTAAGGTGCAGGTAGTTATGTTCATCCAGCACGCCCTGGTCGCCGGTGCGGAACCATCCTTCAACGAAGGAAGCGGCGTTGGCCTCGGGATTGTTCTCGTATCCGCCGAACACGCTCGGCCCCTGGATCACCACCTCGCCGCGTTCTCCGGCTAGGAGATGATTGCCCTGCGCGTCCATGATGCTGATGCGAATGCCGGTGGCCGGTCCCACCGAGCCCGGCTTGCGATGCTGCGGCGGCAGAGGATTCGACGACATCTGGTGGGAAGCTTCGGTCATCCCGTAGGCTTCGACGAAGGGGACGGCGAATAGTTCTTCCATCTTGTGCATGATCTCCGGTGGCATCGGCGCGCTGGCAGAGCGGATGAAGCGCAGGGTTCCGGCGTGATGTTTGTGGCCGTGAGCGCGCACCAGCAAAAGCTGGTGCATGGTGGGCACTCCCGAATACCAGGTCACGCGATTCTCGTGCACGGTGCGCCAGAAGGGCAGCGGGCTGAACTTGGTGGGGATGACCACGGTCCCGCCCGAAACCAGCGACGCCAGCGTGGAAGCCACCAGCCCGTGAATATGGAACATCGGCATGATGCACAGGGACACATCGTCGGGAGAAAGCGAATATGTATTGGCGACGTTGGTGGCTGAGATAGCCAGGTTCGCGTGTTGCAGCGGCACCCGCTTGGGACGCCCGGTGCTGCCGCTGGTGTGCAGGATCAGCGCCACCTGCTCGGGCGCGGGCGTCTCCGCCGCGTTGCGCCGGCGAGGCTCGACCAGGTGAACCGTGCCTTGGGAATCCATCTCGACCGTCAGCGCGGGGATGCCACGGTCGGCGGCCGCGCTGCGCGCCTGCTCCGCGCCATGCGGCGGACAGAGCAGAACGTCCGCGCCGGTGTCTCCCAGGAAAAAGAAGAATTCCTCGTAGGGGTAGGCGGGATTGAGCGGCGCGGCGGTGCCGGCGATCGCTCCCGCCAGGAACGTGACCAGGGCGGGCAGGCCATTGGGCAGAACCGTAGCTACACGCCTGCGGCCATGCGCGCCGCCCACCGCCAGGATATCGGCCATCGCCAGAACCTGCTGCCGCAGGGCATCGTAGGTGATGCGCAGGTTGAGTTCCGGGACGATGATGGCCGTCCGATTGCCGGGCGCCAGTTGCAGCAAATCCAGAAGCGTTGCGGGAGGATTCATCGTGCGCTCAAGCCGCGATTCTATTCGAACTTTTTTTGGAATTCCCGGAAATCGTTTTTCAACTCGGCGATCTCCGCCTTGAGGCTTGCGATTTCGCTCTCCAAGCGAGCGATCCGGTCGCCGTCGGCGGAGGCGGCGATAGTGGCAGGCTCCTGCGCTAGCAGCTCGGCCGTCTCCACCTCGCCGGAGAGCAGGTGAACGTAGCGCGTCTCCTTGGTGCCGGGCTGCCGGGGAAGCATCTGGACCAGCGGCGGATCGCGCTGGATCAGGCGCTGCAACGCCGAGTGCACGTCGGATAATTCCTCGAAGCGATGCATGCGCTCGGTACGGCCACGCAGTTCGCCCGGCGTCTGCGGTCCACGCAATAGCAGAACGCACAGCACGGCGGTCTCGGCGCGCGGGAGGTTGAACGCCTCTTGCAACCGGTGCTCGTACTTGGGCACGCGGCTGTCGGCGCTGCTGACCGGGCCGGCCAGCCCTTTTTCACTCAGCGCGAGCAAGGCGTCCCGCACCGCGGCCTCGCCGAGGTTCATCACCGGATCGCGATTCGATTTCTGGTTGCAAGCGTTGATGAGCGCGTTCAGCGACAGTGGATAGTACTCGGGAGTGGTGATGTCTTTTTCGATCAGCGCGCCCAGGACGCGGGCTTCGACGGGGTTCAGGACAGGATTCACGGCAGACGATTATAAGGCTGGCCGATTCGCGGGTGACGGCGGCAGGAGGCAGGACGCAAGGATGCGGGGCGCAAAACATGCTGCTCCCCTTCCTGCCCCCCGCTTCCTGCCTCCTGCCCTGCTGTCCTCAGTCGCTGTGCCTGCCGACCTTGCTGTCGAGCAACGAGACCAGGGCCTGTCCCCCGGGAGGGGTCGGAACGTCCTTCCCGCGCACGATTTCACCTGGACTGAGCGCTTTCCCATAGAGGCGCACGTTGGCGTCCTCGTCCGGGTCCAGCGTGGCGCTTCCCAGGGACACGCCAGCAAACAACCCCTTGGCCTTCCCATAGGTCAAAACGTCGCTCTCGCCCACGGAAGCCGCGGTGGCGCCCGGACCCGCCGCCGCCGTGGCGTCCTTTCCCAACTTGGTCTTGCCTTTCAGGATGGCATGCAGGCCCTTCTCCGACATGATCAGGAGGACGAAATCGCTCGACGCGCCGCCCACCTGCAGACCGGCACTGACGCCGCTAACCTTGAACATGGCGGGCGCTGACCACTTGCCTCGGAAATGCTCGCCGGTGCGGCAACTCATGGGGCCCCGGCCGCCGCTTCCGGCAATGCCGACGCCGAACTTCTTGACGTTCGGCAAAACCATGACGCAATCAGCTTTGGCCAGCAAGTCCGGCCGGACAACGTTGCCGGCCAGCATCTCCTCCAGCACGGCAGCGGCCTTCTGGAATGTTTCTTCGTCTTTCTCCTCGTTGGCGGCCCAGGCGGGCAGAATCAACAGGACCATGACAATGCAGGTGAGGAAACTAGGTAACGCTCTCTTGGCGATGTGCTCGGCTGTTTTTCCCAACAGAGTTTGTGGCATGGGGGAATCCACTCCTTTCGTCATTTAGGATCTGCGGTTTGCTGGTAGAGCCTGGTGCACTCTCCGCGGCCACACTCAGCTATTGTGGCAGGCAGCATGATGAGAACTGTAAGAGCGAATCTCCTCCTGACTTCAAAACCGGCGATTAGTGTACGCTCATCTCGGCTCGTTCGCGATTCTGGGAAAGGATTTTCGTCTAGAGCGCGTCGCAACTCGCCCGACAGACAGTCGCCTTCCCCGCCCACACCCCTACGGCCACCTATACAGATTCCAGAAGGGAATGTGGGCTACAATATCTTGCGGAGGTTGGCATGTTTGAAGGACTGTTTCAGCCGATGCACCTGCTGGTGATCTTCCTGATTGCCCTGCTGGTGTTCGGCCCGAAAAGACTGGGAGATATCGGCAAGGGCCTGGGCGAGGGGATCAGGGCATTCAAGAGCGGCTTTTCGGATGACAAGCCGGAGACCAAGCCGTCGCCGGCCCAGGAGACCAAGCCGCCAGTCCAGGAGACTAAGCCGCCGGTGCAGTAATCTCGCTAGGGCTTGGCGCGCCGGCGCTGCGCCGAGATTACGCCCGTATTCAGCCCAATCGTGCTGAGCCCGCCAAAGAAGCGCGCGTGCTCGATCTTCATGCAGCGGTCCATCACTACTTCCAGGCCCGCTTCCCGCGCCCGCTCCGCAGCAGCTTCGTGGATCACCCCGAGCTGCATCCAGATCACCTTGGCTCCCAGGGCGATGGAATCTTCCACGATGGCCGGCACGGCGGAACGCGCGCGGAAGATATCCACCACTTCAACGGGCCCGGGGATGTCGCGCAGCGTGGCATAGCAGGGCTTGCCCAGGACCTGCTTCTCCCGCGGATTCACGGGTATCACGTCATAGCCTTCGGAGAGCAGATAAATCGCCGCGAAGTGGCTAGGGCGGAAGGGATTCGCCGAGAGGCCGACCATCGCGATCCGCTTATAGCGCTCGAGGATCCGCAGGCGATCGAAGGCGGTGGTGGCGAAGCGGCTGCGGTTCACCGGCGAATTGCCAGCGACGCCGTCAGCGGGGGCAAATCGGCATGCGTCGGCTATCTTGGTGCTCATGCGTGCGCTCCCGTCCGACTGCGCACGCCGGCTGTCTGCGAAGCATGCAACGCCTGGTCGAGGTCCCAGATGATGTCCTCGATGTCTTCCAGGCCGATTGAGAGCCGGATCATATCGTCGCCCACGCCGCAGGCGATCTTCTCCGCGTCGCTGAGCTGCTGGTGAGTGGTGGACGCCGGATGAATAACCAGGCTCTTCGCGTCGCCCACGTTGGCGAGATGGGAGAACATCTGCAGCGATTCGATGAATGCCCGGCCCGCCTCCAGGCCTCCGCGGATGCCGAAGGTGAAGATGGCCCCGCAGCCCAGCGGCAGATAGCGCTCGGCCAGCTTGTGATACGGGCTCGATTCCAGGCCGGGATGTTTCACCCATGCAACCGCCGGGTGCTCGGCCAGGAATCGCGCTGCCGCCAGCGCGTTTTCGGTATGGCGCTCCATGCGCAGGCCCAGCGTCTCCAACCCTTGAAGAAACAGGAAGGAATTGAACGGGCTCAGCGCCGGTCCGAAATCGCGCAGGCCCTCCACGCGCGCCTTCATGATGAAAGCGAAATCGCCGAAGGTCTCGTAGAAACGGATGCCGTGGTAGCCCTTGCTGGGTTCGAGGAGCTGCGGGAACGCGCCCTGGTCCCAGGGGAAGCGTCCGCTGTCGACGATCACGCCGCCGATCGAGGTGCCATGGCCACCGATGAATTTTGTCGCCGAGTGCAGGACGATGTCGGCGCCGTGCTCGATGGGCCGGCACAGGTAGGGCGAAGCGAAAGTGTTGTCGATCACCAGTGGAATGCCGGCCTGGTGTGCGATCTCGGCCACGGCGGCGATGTCGAGCACGTTCATGCGCGGGTTGGCGATGGTCTCGGCGTAGAGCAGGCGGGTGCGCGGGGTGATGGCGCGGCGGAAATTCTCCGGGCTGTCGGGATCGACGAAGACGGTATTGATGCCCAGTCGCCGAAAGCTCACGTCGAATTGCGTGTAAGTTCCGCCGTAGAGGGTGCTGGCGGCGACCATCTCGTCGCCTTGCTGCAACAGGCTCGAGATGGCGATGAACTGCGCCGCCTGTCCGCTGCCCACCGCCAGCGCTCCCACACCGCGCTCGAGCGCCGCCATGCGCTCCTCGAAGACAGCGGTGGTGGGGTTCATGATGCGGGTGTAGATGTTGCCGAAGCGCTGCAGGTTGAACAGCGCGGCGGCGTGCTCGGTGTCGTCGAAAACGTAGGAACGTCGTCTGGTAGATGGGCACCGCGCGCGATCCGGTGGCGGAATCCGGGCGCTGTCCCGCGTGCAAGGCGCGGGTGTGGAAACCGAAAACGTGGTCGCTGGACCCGTTGCTGTTGTGGTCAGGCATGGGACCCCTCGGAAGCCTGAGATTCTACCTTGTTCCAGGCAAGCACTCAGCAGTCAGCACTCAGCAGTCGGCTGCCGGCATGCGGAACCGATAGGTCCGTGTGATGTTGAATCGCGACTGCTGGGGCAGATCCAGAAGAAGTGCAGCCGGTGGCGGAAAACGTGGCCCAGAAGTCGGGCCTTCCAGGATTTCGAGAAGGCGGCCCAGGAAGGCAGTGGAGGCCGACTGGCTGGTCTTCCGCGCCCTCCCGGAATCCGTCAGACACTCTAACTTTCCTACTTCTCACGCGCGACAAACGCCGAGGTGCCCTGGCTTACTTCCGAGTTCAGCAGGGGCTGAGCCAGGGGAGCTCCGTTCTCAACCAAGTCCGTCTTGATTTCAACCTTCTGATTCGCCAGTGGATTGATGTCCGTCTCAAAGATCTGGTAGCCGGGCAGGGCGATCTTGATCCGATGCGCTCCGGGGGCGATCAGCAGCGCTCGCTCTCCGCCCTTGAACTCACCCACATGCCCCGCGAAAGCACCGTCCACGAAAACCGCAGCTCTGGACGGATTGACGTCGATCTTGACCTCGGCCGTCCTTTCCGGGTACCGCCATGCGGGCGCCCTCTGCATGCTTACTTCAACCATTTGCTTCTCGCCGGGCTGAATATGAACGTTTTTCGTGAAGTCCTGGTAGCCGGCCTGGCGTACCACAATCTCGTGATCGCCGGGCAGCAGCAGGATCTTCTTCGATCCCTTGAGTTCGTTTAAATAGCCCACGTACTCTCCGTCAACCCAGACCCCGGAGGTCTTCGCGATATGGGAGTCGCCTTCAAACGCAATTTCTCCCATAACCTGGTTTTCGGCGTACGCGGCCAGGGCTAGAAACAACGTGGGAATCAGAAACATTGCCCACAGTAATGGACGTATTCTCATGGTTTACCTCCTTAGCCAAGCGCAAGTAAAGCAATGCGCTTGCCAGATTTTGTAAGCCATTGCATTGACAGGGGCAGCGGCAAAGACGTGCCATCACTGGGTGGAAAGAAGGTTGGGTCGGCAGTAAGAATTTCGGGTCGGTGGCGTGGGCACACTTAGAGCACACGAGTACGGGGCTCACCAAAGCCGTAAGCTCGGTTGGATGAGGTCCGTTGGATTGCCTACTTTAGCGGCGTTCCTCCTCGCCAGAGGGTGGAGTCTTTCTTTCCGGTTGAGGTTGCTGCTTGGCGGGAGGCTTGGCCTCCGGACGTGCTGCTGGAGCTTCACGCGGCGCGGGTGCCGGGCGAGCGGCCTCGGGTCTGTTCACGGGTCTGTTCTCGGCGCGGGGAGCCGGGGTGCTGGGCTTCGCTGGAGCGGCGCGATGTTCCGGAGCCTTCCCGTTCTCGGCGCGAGTAGCCGGAGTACTGGGCTTCGCTGGAGCCGCGCGATTCTCCGGAGCCTTCCCGTTCTCGGCGCGAGTAGCCGGGGTGCTGGGCCGTGCCGGAGCGGCGCGATTCTCCGGAGCCTTCCCGTTCTCGGCGCGGGGAGCCGGGGTACTGGGCCGTGCCGGAGCGGCGCGGTTCTCCGGAGCCTTCCCGTTCTCGGCGCGAGTAGCTGGAGTACTGGGCTTCGCTGGAGCGGCGCGATTTGCCGGAGCCTTGTACGGACCTCCGGCGCGGCTGGCCGCTACCACCCCGCGCCCGCTGAAGTCCGCGGGCTTCGCACTGGCAGCAATGGGCGGACGGCCCTTATTCACGGAAGCCAACAAGCTGTGGTTCGTACTGGCGGCGTGCTCATGCTCTACCTGAGCGGAGGTAGCCGCCACGTGGCGCGCGCGGGCCGCGGCTTCCTGTTGGGGGGTCGGGCGAGCGCTGGTTCCGCCGGGACCGCCGTTAAAGCTGACACGATTCGTGGTGGCGACGCGGGCGACGTTCGCGTGGTAAACGTAGTGAATCGTGCCGACGTTCACATTGTTGACGGTCTGGTTATAGAAGAAATGGTTGTCTTTCCAATAGCCGCCATAGTAGCCGGTGCCGGTATATCCGAAACCATAGGGGATCCCGCCGTAGAAGCCGACCTCCGGACCCCAGTAGCCGGCATGCCAGTAATAGAGCCCACCGTCAAACGCCCAGTAACCCGGCGTCCAAAGCAGGCCGGGATCGGGGGCCAGCACCCACGTGCCCGGCACCCAGTAGTATCCCGCCGGACTCCAAGCCCAATAGCCGGGTGCCCAGATGTAATCCTCGCCCGGACAGGCGGTCTGCTCGTAAATGGGCAGCGGCGGTGGACCGAAGTTGACCGACACCGAAATTTGCGCCGACGAAGCGGCCGACACGGTTAGTATTGCTAGTGCTAACAACAGTAAACGAATTAAGTTGATCCGCATTGGCCCTCCCTGGGTGGCACGCCTACCCTTTGTAAGACGGGGACGGTTCGGCGCTGGGTTGCCCCTCTACAGGGCATTGGGTAGGGGTGGGCTGACACCGGCCAAAAACCAACCGCTAGGCCAGCAGTGGCTTCACGTATTCGATGAGCGGCATGCCGAAGAAGTCGCTGACCTTGCCGGAGCGACGGTAGCCGTTCTTCTCATAGAAGCGCATGGCGCGCTCGAGCGGCTGGGTGGTATCGAGGGTGACACGCTGGCAGCCCTGGGCACGCAGCTCGGACTCGGCTGCCTGGAGCAACTGCGCGGCTAGCCCGCCTCCCTGCCATTGCGGCAAGACCGCCATACCTCGAATGTGACCTTCTTCCGGGCTGACTACGCCGCAGCCGATCGTGCCCACAATCTCGTCCGCAGCGGTTACAGCCACGAAAACCGCCATCGTAACCAACCGGAGCTGGATGGTCACGGGCGTCAGCACCGTGTCGCGGAAAGCGTCAGGAGTGTAGCGGCCGCGGTAAGGCTCGAACGCCGCCTGCAGGCAGATGAGAATTCCGCCGGCATCGGCTGGGGTAGCGCGCCGGATCGAGCATGCCGGGCGGCCGGAAATCATTGTTGCCGGAAAATGTCGTGCCGGATGTCCGGCCAGAACTCTTTGAGGAAGTTGAAAAAGCCGTCGAGCGCCACCTGGTCCGCCCATTTTTGTCCGGTCTTGGTCCAGGTGCGCTCGCGCTGCGGGTAGTAGAGGTCGGAGATTCCCGCCCCGGCGCCGTTGCCCACGATCTCGGAAAAGTTGAACGTCTGGCCTCCGGAATCGGTGCGGGTGACGAACAGACGACTGATGGCGTAGCCTGTCCGCGGAAAGAATCCGCCGTGGAAGCGCGTGTAGTAGCGCGGGTCTTCGCGGGTCAGCGAGGGAACGATGGACTCGGTGAAGTAGTTGCCCACGGCCTGATCGGCGAAGGAGTGCCAGAAATAGCGGCCGTAACCGGCGCCGCCTTGATGGAATTCAGGATAGGAACTTCGCGCCTGTGCTATCCCGGCCATGAAGCCGCCCACCAGCACGGAAGAGTAGTCGAAACTGTCCTGGGTGCCGAGGACAAACTTGCCCTTGACGGAAAGCGGAGGCAGATTGGCGTCGGCGCTCACCGCCCGGTAGTTGGGAATCACGCCCAGGATGCGCTTGGACTGCTTGCCCGCGCCCTCCGAATTGTTCTGCACTGCAGGAGCGCTGGGCAGGGAAACCGCCGGCGCGTCGGCAGGCGGAGCCGCCGTGGCATCGCCGCCGCCCTTTGAAATTTCCGAAGAAGAAATCTGCGAAAAGCACGGAACTGCGAGCAGGATAAGAACTGCAGCAAAACTTCCCAGCTTGAGCACGAGGGGCCCTCCGCATCCAATGGCCGATTTAACTTGGATTTTACCCCGCTCGGGTCGTTGCTTGAGGGTACATCCCGCAGAAACCAGTAACGAACGTCCCATTACCTGTGCATGCGGCTCAGGAAGTAGAAAACCAGGGAGAGCACGATGCTGAGCAGAATCGAGGTGGTCAAGGGGAAGTAGAAGGCAAAGTTGCGGCGGCGATACATGATGTCGCCGGGCAGACGGCCGATGGGGAACCCGGTCCGCCCGAGCAGCACTAGCAGCACTCCAACCGCAATCAGGATCGCCCCTAGAACAATGATCAGCTTGCCCAGGTTCAGCACGATCTCATTCTAATGCCTCTTTGCACGGTCGAAGCTGCTGACCATGTAGGCGCGGGCTGGGTGAATTCACTTTGCTTTTGATCCGCAGGGTGGCAATAATTTCGGCAGCACTCCATGAGGAACATCTTGCCGGGCCTGCGCAGGGGAATGTCTTGAGGATCTTCCTGCGCGCTCGCCGCTGCCCCAAATGCAGCAGCCACCACGTGCGGCGCAGCCGCCATCGCCGGGTCCGGGAAAAGCTGCTGGGCCTGCTCACCATTCGTCCCTATCGCTGCCACGGCTGCAACTTCCGCTTCTTCGCCTGGTGGGGTTTGGAGCGCCGCAGCGTGCCGCGGCTCACCCAGGTGGTGCTGCGGTTGCTGGCCGGGGTGGCAGTGATCGTGGCTTCCTTCTGGATCCCGGTGCGCATCTTCGGGATGACCACCGGCGCCATAATGGGCATGGTGCTGTGGGTGGGCACGGCCCTGATGCTCGGCTCTTAGGGAAGAATTCTTTTGGCGCTCTGCTGCGGCTGCTTCTGGGCGGTCTCCGACTGCGGCGGTTTCTTCATCTCCCCGGAGTGAATGGCGCGCCACGACCAGTCGTCCAGCCTGGACATTGCTCCGGCGACCGCGCGGCACAGGTAAAAGATGGGCGCGGTGATCAGCAGCAACACCCGCACCGCCCAACCTGCCAGCCACATAGTCGCCTCCGAGGGGCTGTGAATCATATTATTGCACCAGCCTTAGGGCAACCAGAGCCGAGTAACCCAGCCTCCGTTACGTTGGCACCTTGACCCGAAGAGATTGACGAGAAAGGTGCACGATAAACCGGGACCCGCAGGCTGCGTCTCTGCACCCGCGATTGTAGAATAGAACGAAGGATGGGGCGCGGAATCTTGATCTATGCAGTTTAGTGAAAGCTACGATGTCGTGGTCATCGGCGCAGGCCACGCAGGTTGCGAGGTTGAGGCGCTTAGCGGGCGTGAGCGCAGCGGGGTCCCCATCGCGCCGGGTTTTGGCGTGATGGGGTGCAAGCGGGAGCCCGCTGCCGAAATCCTGAGCGAAGCGAAGGACCCAGCCGAGCGGGCAGAGTCTTGATCTATGCAGTTTAGTGAAAGCTACGATGTCGTGGTCATCGGCGCAGGCCACGCAGGTTGCGAGGTTGAGGCGCTTAGCGGGCGTGAGCGCAGCGGGGTCCCCATCGCGCCGGGTTTTGGCGTGATGGGGTGCAAGCGGGAGCCCGCTGCCGAAATCCTGAGCGAAGCGAAGGACCCAGCCGAGCGGGCAGAGTCTTGATCTATGCAGTTTAGTGAAAGCTACGATGTCGTGGTCATCGGCGCAGGCCACGCAGGTTGCGAGGTTGAGGCGCTTAGCGGGCGTGAGCGCAGCGGGGTCCCCATCGCGCCGGGTTTTGGCGTGATGGGGTGCAAGCGGGAGCCCGCTGCCGAAATCCTGAGCGAAGCGAAGGACCCAGCCGAGCGGGCAGAGTCTTGATCTATGCAGTTTAGTGAAAGCTACGATGTCGTGGTCATCGGCGCAGGCCACGCAGGTTGCGAGGCCGCGATGGCCGCGGCGCGCATGGGCCTGCGCACCGCTCTCTATACGCTCAACCTCGACCTGATCGCGCAGATGTCCTGCAATCCTGCCGTGGGCGGCATCGCCAAGGGACACCTGGTCCGCGAAGTGGACGCCCTGGGCGGCATCCAGGGCGAGGTTACCGACCACGTCGGCATCCAGTTTCGCCTCCTCAACACCTCGCGCGGACCGGCCGTCTGGTCGCCGCGCGCCCAATGCGACAAGCAGCAATACAAGATCCACATGCGCCAAGTGCTGGAGTCGCAGCCGAACTTGCGGATCAAGCAGGCGGAAGTGGCTGACTTGATCATCGAGGAGCTGCCAGCAAGCACTCAGCACTCAGCACTCAGCACTCAGGCCGACGACCGAGAGCCGACAGCCGACGACCAACGAAGCCGTCGGCGGTGCCTGGGAATTATCCTTCGCGACGGCCGCACCGTCCGCGCCGAAGCTGTGGTCATCACTACCGGAACGTTTCTCAATGGGCTGATCCACTGCGGCGAGCAGACTTATCCCGCCGGCCGTTCCGGCGAGCCGCCTTCGGTGCTGCTGGGAGAAGCGCTCAAGCGCCTGGGCCTGCGCGGATGCCGCCTCAAGACCGGCACGCCGCCGCGGCTGGACGCGCGCAGCATCGACTGGTCGCGCTTCGAGCCGCAGCCCGGCGACGCCGATCCCACGCCCTTCAGCTTCCGCACCCGCCGCGTCACCCACGCCGACGGCCAGGTGGCGTGCCACATCGCCTTTACCACTCCGGAGACGCACCGCATCATCCGCGAGAATGTGCACCGCTCGCCCATGTACTCCGGCCAGATTAAGTCTATCGGTCCGCGATATTGTCCGTCGATCGAGGACAAGATCGTCAAGTTCCCCCACCACGAAAAGCACCAGCTCTTCCTCGAGCCCGAGGGTCTGAACACCTACGAGACCTACCTCAACGGCATGTCCACCTCGTTGCCCATCGACGTGCAGCTCGCCATGGTGGCGTCCGTCCCAGGTCTCGAGAAGGCGGAGATGCTGCGCCCCGGCTACGCCATCGAGTACGACTCCATCGATCCGACGGAACTGGAACGCACGCTGGAGACCAAGAAGATCGCCGGCCTGTTTCTCGCCGGACAGATCAACGGCACCTCCGGCTACGAGGAAGCTGCCTGCCAGGGAATCATGGCCGGCATCAACGTGGCGCTCCGGGTGAAGAACGAGCCACCGCTGGTGCTCGACCGCACCGAAGCCTACACCGCTATCCTGATCGACGATCTCATCTCCAAGGGCACGCTGGAGCCTTACCGCATGTTCACCTCGCGCGCCGAATTCCGCCTGCACCTGCGCATCGACAATGCCGACCGCCGTCTTACGCCCCACGGCCGCCGCGTCGGGTTGATCGGCGATCAGGCGTGGGCCGACTATCTTGCCAAGCAACAGCGCATGTCTGCATTGAAGGACTATCTGGAGAACACCCGTGCGGACGGATTGCCGGCCGCGCTCGCCGAAAAGATCGGCAACGCCGGCGGTGCGACGTACGCGCAACTCTTGAAGCGCCCCGAGGTCACGATCGAAGATTTGGTGCCTGTCTTGCGGGATCACGTGGACCCAGCCGCCCTCGGCTGGGCGGCTGAGCGGAGCTCGCCTCTGACATCACAAGTCCGCAACGAGCTCAAGTCCGTCGAGACCGAGATCAAATACGCCGGCTATCTCCAGCAACAGGAGCGCGCCATCGAGCGCCTGAAGAAGTCCGAGCAGCGCAACATCCCCGACTGGTTCGACTACGCCTCGGTCAGCGGCCTCTCGCGCGAGATGAAGGAAAAGCTGCAGCGCGTGCGTCCGCGTACCATCGCCCAGGCCAGCCGGATTCCGGGCGTCACACCCGCCGCCGTCTCGCTGGTGAATGTTTATATTGAAATCCAGGCTCGGCGGCACCAAGCGGCATCATCGCTCTCGACCGCGGACTGAGGGCGTAGAATCGGCGTCCCGGCGCGGAAGGAAGAACGCTCGATGAAAAACCTCGTGGTGCTGG
This sequence comes from uncultured Acidobacteriota bacterium, assembly GCA_963808725.1. Lineage (GTDB taxonomy): Bacteria > Acidobacteriota > Terriglobia > Terriglobales > Acidobacteriaceae > JAHFUA01. Next base: position 1,482,782 of record CAWEGO010000002.1, read on the forward strand.
TGACGCAAGAAGGCCTCGGCCGCGTGGACACTGCCGACCGCCAGTTCGGCGTGGAAATGTTCGATCGGTTCCTGCATGCGTTCGAAAGCCAGTCCGTCCGGCCGGCATGCATCTGCTTTTACACCAATGGAGTCAAGCTGGTTTGCCAAGGCTCGCCTGCGTTGCTGGGTCTCGGCTTGCTTCAGGGAATGGGAGTGCGCCTGGTGGCGTGCCGGACCTGCCTGGAATACTTTCAGTCGCTGGACAAGGTCGCGGTGGGAGAAGTGGGCGGCATGAACGACATCGTCGCGCTGCTGGCCGGCGCGGATAGCGTGGTCACGGTCTAGGTTGCTAAGCTACTTCCTTGCCGGCACGAAGCCTTCGTCGTGGAAGACCTCGGCGGTGAAGGCCTCGATAACGGCGCCGCGCTCCCAGGCGTCGGGCGGAAGTCCGGCCTTGTGGCAGGTCTCTTGCAAAAAAGTGGGAGCGTCCCAGCCGAACTCCACCGCTACCTGCGGCAACAGCAGTCCGCGCCGCGAGCCCAGGGTGATGACCAGGCCGTGGCGCCCGGCTTCGATATCCTCGGCCGCGATGGGCACCAGCGGCGAGAGGACACTGATCTCCAGCTTCAGCAGCGGCGCTTCTTCCGCGGTGACCGGGGGAAATCGGGTGTCGTTGAAGGCGGCCGCTGTCGCCGTCTCCGCCACCGTGCGGCAGAGCGGCTTCACCGGATAAACATAGCCGACGCAGCCGCGCAGGTTTCCCTCCAGATGCAAGGTGGTGAAAGCGCCGCGCGGCTCGAGCAATCGCTCAGAAGCGGGATTGAGTTCGAGCTTGCGTCCGGCCAGGGTGGCCTCAATCGCCTCGTGGGCCAGGCGCAGCATCTCGGCCCGCTCCTCTGCTGAATACGGCAATGGCTCGGCGGCTTCGGCCGTGCGCGAATTTTCAGGTTGCGGCGACATCGTTTTTCCTGCGCCGGCTCAGAACGAAGGCCCGCCGGCGGCGCTTGACCGCGCTGCGGTCGATCCGCGACCAGAAGGCGGCAAAGTAGTCCACCGCCGAAACCACCGACACCGCCACCATGAACCAGATGGAAAGGTGCGCGATCACGTGGATGGGCAGGATGAAGTTCGGGGTGATGTTCCAGTACGTCCATCTGTGATCGAGGATGACGGCGACCACGCTCACCATTTGCACACATGTCTTGAGCTTCCCCAGGTCGCTGGCCTCGATGGTGAAACCCTCATTGGCGGCGATGGAACGCAAGCCGCTCACCAGGAACTCGCGGCCCACGATGACCACCGCAATCCAAGCGGGCACGACGCGGGGGTTGAACTGCACCAAGGCGATGAACGAAGCGGCGATCATCAGCTTGTCGGCGAGGGGATCGAGCAGCATGCCGAGCGTGGTGATCTGCCCGCGGCGCCGCGCCAGGTAGCCGTCGAAGGTATCGGTGAGCGAGGCGGCGATAAACAGCAGTGAAGTCAGCAGCTCCCTCTGCCCGTGCGTGCTGGAGAGATGTTGCGTCCGCAACATCCACAGCAGCAGCGGAATGCTGGCAATGCGGCTGAGCGAAATGTAATTGGGCAGATTCACGGGGCATCCGCCGGACACACGAGCGCGCTGTGCCCGACGGGCATCGAAACGGATGATTATCCCGCACGGCGGAGGGGAAGGCAACGATGGAAAGGAATGTACGGTTACTTGGCGCGAGTTCCGTGAGCCGTAGCCCCCGCATAGAACTTCCGGAGTTTCCGAGCGCGCTCCGTGGCTGGGAGGCGCGATAAATGGCGATCCAGAACCTCGACCGCACGCTCGGCGGCTTTCTCAAGCGTCAGGCTTTTCTTGAGTACTTTGCGGCCCCTACGCGTAAATCCCTCGTTGCCGAATGGTGAACGCCACGCGATCAATCGCCAGCATGTAGGCTGCGATGCGGTTGTTCACGCTGTGGGTGTCGGCGTAGCGGACCACGTCCTCGAACGACGAGCGCATGATGTGCTCGAGCTGCTCGATCACCACCGACTCCTTCCAGAAGTAGCCCTGCCGGTCCTGCACCCACTCGAAATAGCTGGCGGTAACGCCGCCGGCGTTGGCCAGAATGTCGGGAATGACGAAGACTTTCTTCTCCGCCAGGATGTCGTCGGCCGCGGCGGTGGTGGGGCCGTTGGCGCCCTCGCACAGGATCCGAGCTTGCACCTTGTAGGCGTTGTGGGTGGTGATGACGTTCTCGGTGGCGGCAGGAATAAGCACGTCGCAATCGGTGATCAGCAGATCGGAGGGATCGTGCGCCTCCGCACCCGGGAAGCCGTGGATGGTCCCACTGCGCTGCCGATGCGCCATCAGCGCGTCCAAGTCCATGCCGTTCTTGTTGTAGAGCCCGCCATCGACCTCGGCGATGCCGATGATCTTGTATCCCTGCTCGTACATCAGGTGCGCGGCATTCGACCCGACATTGCCGAACCCTTGCACGACCACGCGCGTCTCGTCGCGGTTCAGGCCGAGCTTCTTCAGCGCCTCGTCGCAGACCACCATCAGCCCGCGCCCGGTGGCCTCGCGACGGCCGCGCGAGCCGCCCATGTTGAGCGGCTTGCCGGTGACAACAGCCGTCACGGTCTTCCGCATGTGCATGGAGTAGGTGTCCATCATCCACGCCATGATCTGCTCGTTGGTGTTCACGTCGGGCGCGGGGACGTCCTTTTCCGGGCCGATGAACTCCATCAGCTCCGCCGTGTAGCGCCGGGTGATGCGCTCCAGCTCGCCCATGGAGAGCTTGTGCGGATCGCAGACGACTCCGCCCTTGGCGCCGCCAAAGGGGATGTTCACCACGGCGCACTTCCAGGTCATCCAACTGGCCAGCGCGCGCACCTCGTCGAGTGTGAGATCGGGCGAGTAGCGGACCCCGCCCTTGGAGGGGCCGCGCGCGATCGAGTGCTGCACCCGGTAGCCGGTAAACACCTCCAGGCTGCCGTTGTCCATGGCCACGGGGATGTGCACGATGATCTCGCGGGTGGGATAGCGCAGGATCTTCCACAGACCCTCGTCGAGGTTCAGCTTGCGGGCGGCCAGGTCAAAGCGCGCCGATTGCGATTCCCAGGGATTGGACTCCTTCTCGAGCGCGATCGTGCTCATGGCAGGCTCCGATGAATCAGACGTAAAAAAAGGGCCACAGGACGTGCCCTTGCCCCGTTCGGCGAGAGATAAGTATAGGGAGGCGGCAAGGCGGAAGGCAAGCCGGGGATTAGGAGCGCCCTGCCCAGGTATTTAAGGTTTGGTCCGGTCCTCGGTCTTCAGATGCTTCACGCGCCGGAAGGCCCGATCGCGGGCGACCTGCTTCCGGATCTCAGGAGCTCCTCCAGTCGGTTGTGGCATTAGAGTCCGCCTCGATGATGACATCGACTTGCGCGTGGGGCTTGAGACGGGCCTTTTCGCCATTTTCGTCCGTCACGACGTTTTCGACACGAATCTCTCGGTATAGATCATCAGCCTCCTCAACACTAATCTGCGCCTTTTCCGGCGCATTGGGAACGACCGACCTGATGATCTTTTCCACGATCCCACGCATCTTCCTTTTCTTCTTGCCCATATCCCGACCTTTCGCGGAATAGCCTCTTCCGGAGTGCTTCTAACGTTCGATGCCCTTCACCCAGCCTTGGTTTCTTGTCGAGTTTTTTCTGTAGGGCTTCCCTCAAAGCACTCTATGCGGGGCAAGACGGGCAGGAGTCCTCAAACTACCAAACGGTACGATAAACAACTAATGTCCGATACCGGACAATGTCCGCTATCGTGCAGTGTTCACCCGATTTACTCTTGCCCCCCGAAGAGTACGGTTGAATTGCCCTTCCTCCCGGCCGTCCGCACTCCTCCCACGGCGAGCGCGACCAGCAGCCTGCCAAGGGCACCCAGGTTCCCGAGATCAATTTTGCGGCTCGAATGTGAGCATGGCGGGGGCCAAAAGGGGGGCTACTTGGCCTACCGAGTTCTGATTGTCGATGACAACGCTCTCATGCGGCGTACCCTGCGATCGTGTATCGAGCACGACACCGACTGGCGGGTATGCGGTGAAGCCGATAATGGCCAACTGGCGGTCGACAAAGTCCAGGAACTGAAGCCCGATGTGGTGATCCTGGATTTTCAGATGCCGGTCATGAACGGTCTTGACGCCGCCCGGCGGATCGCCTCGTCCGCTCCCAGCACGGCCATGGTGATGCTAACCATCAACAACTCCAGGCAGCTTCGGCAGGACGCTCGAGCCGCCGGAATCAAAGCCGTTCTCTCCAAATCCGACGCCGATCATCTGCTGGTCTCGCTCAGGAAGCTTCGTGCCTAGAGCTGGATCTCCATCCCCTCGGCGGCGGCGCGCACCTTGGGATAGTGATTGCGCGCGACCTGCACGATGGAATCGATGCAGGCGTCGTCGTGGTCGGGATCGTGGTGGAACAGCACCAACTCCTTGGCGCCGCTCTCCATCACGATGTTGACGGCTTCGCGCCAGTGGCTGTGTCCCCAGCCGCGCTTTTTGGCCTCGTACTCCTCCGGCAGATACTGGGCGTCGTAGATGAGCACGTCGGCACCCTGCGCCAGTTCGCGGACGTTCTTGTCGAACTGCGGCGAGCCGGGCTCGTTGTCGGTGGCGTAGACCAGGACCTTGTCGTTGGTCTCCAGGCGGAAGCCGAGGCAGCCCTGGGGATGGTTCAGCCATTTGGTCTGGATGACGCAGTTGTCGAAGTTGATGCGATCTTCCTCGATGTCATAAAAATGTCGGTTAGCGGCCATCTCCGCCATGTCCACCGGGAAGAAGGGATCCGACATCTGGTCCTCGAGGGCATGCTTCAGTCCGCGCGAGCGATTGGAAGAGTGAAAGTAAAAAAAGCTGTCCCGGTTCTCATAGAGCGGGGCGAAGAACGGGATGCCCTGGATGTGGTCCCAATGGAAGTGCGAGAGGAAGACGTGGGCGTAGATGGGCCGGTCCGCGAATTCGCGCTGCAGGTGCTTGCCCAGATTGCGGAAGCCGGTGCCGCAGTCGAACACGTAGATGTGTCCGTTGACCCGCACCTCGACGCACGAGGTGTTGCCTCCGTAGCGCAGGTTCTCCGCTTGGGGAGTGGGAGTCGAGCCCCGTACACCCCAGAATCTGACCAGCATCGTCATTGCCGACCCGTGCCGTTCACTGTTCCCAGTGGGGTGATTGTCCCCGGAACCGCCCGCTTCGTGCAATAACCATAGGTGTACTGGACCAGTAGCGCCGGCGTCCCGCCGGCCCGTTGCGCGGGCAAGACGCCCGCGTGACAGCCGCCGAGACCGGGGTCCCTAGAAGGCCCGATGTTGGCGTTCTGGGGTAGGAGACGGCGGCGCTACATTCCAGATGGGCCGTATAATCAGCAGACCCGCGATGGTCCGTCCCGATTACAAAGAGTTCTCGCGCCTGGCGCAGGAATCGACGCTGATCCCGCTGACTAAGTCGGTCACCGCCGACCTGCAGACCCCGGTGTCGGCCTTCCTGGCCATCGCCGGCCAGGAGCGGCGGGCCTTCCTGCTGGAATCCGTGGAAGGGGGAGAGAAGATCGGCCGCTACACCTTCCTGGGCGCGCGTCCTTATATGGCGGTCACGGCGCGCGGACGCGAGATCACCGTCGAGCGCGGCAAAGAGCGGAAGAGGCTTACCGGCAGCATCTTCGAGGTGCTGCGCGATCTCCTGGGACAGCACCGGCCCGCGCCCGTGGAGGGCCTGCCGCCATTCACTTCGGGCGCGGTCGGATTCTTTGCCTACGACGTGGTGCGCCAGTTGGAGAAGCTGCCCTCCACGGCCAGGCTGGACACGCACACGCCGGATTGCGTGATGATGTTCTTCGATCGCCTCTTGGCCTTCGACCACCTGCGGCACCAGATCCACCTGATCGCGGCTGCCGACCTGACGCGCGAATCCCCGCGCGCGGCCTATGACCGCGCGGTGCGCGACCTCGCGGCGCTGGAAAAGCGGCTGGCGGCGGGGATGCGTCCGCGCCATGTGCGCCGTGCGCGCAAGGCCGGCGCGCTCAAAATCAAGCCCGTCACCAGCCGGCAGCAGTTTCTGGAGAGCGTCCGCCGGGCCAAGGAGTACATCGCCGCCGGAGACATTTTCCAGGTGGTGCTCTCGCAGCGCTTCGACTTCGAGCCCGAGGCGGCGCCGTTCAACATCTATCGTGCGCTGCGCACGGTCAATCCCTCGCCCTATCTTTATTTCTTGCGCATCGACGACACCCACATCCTCGGCTCTTCGCCGGAGATGCTGGTGCGCGTGAACGGACGGCGCCTCGAATACCGGCCCATCGCGGGCACGCGTCCGCGGGGCGCGAACGACGCCGAAGACAAGCGCCTCGAGGACGAGCTGCGCCAGGACGAGAAAGAGCGCGCCGAGCACGTCATGCTGGTGGACCTGGGACGGAACGACGTCGGCAGGGTGAGCGAGTACGGCTCGGTGAAAGTACGCGACCTGATGTACGTGGAGCGCTACAGCCACGTCATGCACCTGGTCTCGGCCATCGAGGGCTGCCTGCGTCCGGAACTCGGCGCGCTGGACGCCTTCGCGGCCTGCTTCCCCGCCGGCACGCTGAGCGGCGCGCCCAAGGTGCGGGCCATGCAGATCATCGAGGAGCTGGAACCGGTCCGCCGCGGCGTTTATGGCGGCTCGGTGCTGTATGCCGATTTCGCCGGCAATCTCGATTCCTGCATCGCCATTCGGACCATGGTGATGGAAAAGAATCGCGCCTCGGTGCAGGCCGGAGCGGGGATCGTCGCCGATTCCGATCCGGCCCGCGAGCACGAAGAGTGTGTCAACAAAGCCAAGGCGGCGCTGAAAGCTGTCGAGATCGCTAGGCGTGGTCTCTAGTTTCCAGTTTCGAGTTTCAAGTTTCGAGTTTTACGGCTCTTGAAACTTGAAACTGGAAACTGGAAACTCGAAGCTAGAAGACATGGTTTTGCGAGCGAGCTATGCGAGGCAAACGAACGCCGAATAGTCCGAGAGCACGTAGTCACCTCAGAGCCGTCGGATCTGGCTTTGCGCGCTCTCTTGCCCTAGAAATGACGAGGGCCGCAACGATCAGCTATGGCGAAGTGGTCCAGAGCCTCCGCAGGCTGGAAAGAGAGTACGTCCCGCAGCTGGACGGCCATCCCAAGTTTGCGAGGGAGCTGAAGCGTCGTATCGCCGAGAAACTCTTAGAGCAGGCGATCCTCCACGGTTGCAAGCTTTCGGTCTGCAGGGCACGCCTTAATGCAGCGGCGCGGCTGGGGTTCACGGATGTAGAGCAAAGCGCCCATTACCGTCTGCTGTACGCGAAGGGTGCGTTTGCTCGTGGACATAAACGGGTTGCATACCGAACTGCCGCTGCCATTGCCACCGACCTCGAACAATCCCTTAGGAGGAGGCGGAAGAACTTACTTGGCAAGCATCTTCTGAAACTGACCAGGGAGTACCTAGAACACATGAGGAATGAGGAAATCGGAGGGCACGGGGAACCCTAGGATGTCGGTCCTTTGAACGTGAAACTTGAAACGTGAAACATGGTCTTCGTCTTAGACAATTACGACTCCTTCACCTACAACCTGGTCCAGTATCTGGGCGAGCTGGGCGAGGAAGTCGTGGTGCGGCGCAACGACCAGATGTCGGTCGCTGAGATCGAGGCCATGCGTCCTGCCCGTATCGTGCTCTCGCCCGGGCCGTGCACGCCGCAGGAAGCCGGCATCAGCATCGAACTCATTCAGCACTTCGCCGGCAAGCTGCCGATCCTCGGGGTGTGCCTGGGACATCAGGCGATCGGCGCTGCCTTTGGCGGCAATATCATCCGTGCCAGTAACCTGATGCACGGAAAGACCAGCCAGGTGGAGCACGATGGCCGCACCATTTTCCACGGCGTGCCTTCTCCGATCACCTGCACACGCTACCATTCTCTGATCGTGGAAGAGAAGACGCTGCCGCCGGTGCTGGAAATCACGGCGCGCGCCACCGAGCGCGACGGCTCTGCGGTGATCATGGGCCTGCGCCACCGCCATGCTCCCGTCGAGGGAGTGCAGTTCCATCCTGAAAGCGTGCTGACCCAGTCCGGCAAACAGATAGTAGGCAACTTTTTGCAGCTATGACTGCCGCGCAGCCCGTGGTTACTTAAGGATTACTCGGAATTTTAGTCACCTCAAAGTCCTTGACACTTTCGCCGCCTGGGGCGATTCTACGAGCGCTCGAATCGCGGGCGAAGGGGAAGGCCTATGTCCCAACCACAACAGGAAAAGCGGGCCACCCGGCGTTTCTCCCTGCGACTGCCCGTATCCATCCGCTTCACCAACGGCGGGGTACACGAGTTCTCCGCCGAGACGCGAGAACGTCAGCGCTCGCGGGGTGTTCTTCTACCTCGACCGGAAACTCTCGGAAGGCTCGGCCATCGAATTCACACTCACGCTGCCTCCGGAGATTACGCTGACCGAAAGCATCCGCGTGCGCTGCAAGGGACGGGTGGTGCGCGTGGAAGAGGCGAAGGAAGAGCGCCTGGGCGTGGGCGCCGTCATCGACCAGTACGATTTCGTGGCTGAGGTCTAGCCGCTCCCGGGAAAGCTCCCGGGATGATAAGATTCCCCCACCCGCAGTTCTTGGCATGGTTTTCTGCCGGTCAGCCCGTGTGCTCTTGTTCTCTCTTACACTCTCGCTGGGAGTGATCTCAAGCTACGCCCAGGTGCCGTTGGGAGAGGTCTATTCCTCTGACGCGACGGTGAAGGGCGCGGTGGCGCTCTCGGCGGCGAGCACGCGGCTGATGAGCGGCTCCTCGGTGACGGCGGGATCCCTCGAACGCCAGCGTGCGCCTGCTCCGCGGCGGCGAGTTGCGCGTCTGCCAAGGCAGCAGCGTTTCGCTCACCAGCTCCGCCAACGGCTCGCAACTTATGGTGGGGATCAGCACGGGCACCATCGAAGCCCATTATCCGCTAGCCAATTCCCGCGACAGCGTGATGACGCCGGATTTCCAGATCTCGCTCAACGGGCCCGCGGTCTTCCACCTGGCGATCAGCACGGACGAGGGCGGGAATACCTGCGTGCAGTCGCTGCATGGCAACACCGGATCGGTGACGGTATCGGAGTTGATGGGCGACGCCAGCTACACGGTGATGCCGGGCGACCAGGTAATCTTCCGCGCGGGCCACGCCAGAGATCCGGGCCCGGTGGTGGCGAATTGCGGCTGCCCGGCCGAGATTCCCGCGCAGCGTGCCGCCGTGGAGGATCAGCCGAAACCGGCTCCGGCTCCGACCCCGGCACCCGCGCCCGCGCCGGCAGTGACCACGCTGATTGCATCCGCTCCCAAGAGCATGACGGCGCCGCCGCCCGCCGTGCCGCCGGGCGGTGTCCACGTGCAGGTGGAAGCTCCGTTCGTGTTCCGCGCTTCAGAACCGCGCCCGCCGCGGGATGCGCCCGCCGATCTGGCGGAGATACACATCTCAACCCTGCCAGTCCTCGGTTCAGTCTATGGGCAGCCCCCGCCGCAGGAGGTAGCCCAAACCGCCACCCAGGAGACGGAGAAAGCGAAGAAGAAGAAACGGCACGGGGTGTGGGGTTTTCTCTCTTCGATCTTTAAAGGATGAGCACGTGCGATTCTCGTTCCGGCGGGCGCCTTTTGCGCGATAATATGGGGCTGCTCGCGATCGCTTCCAGGACCGGAAACAGCAATGCCTGCCCCTGAGACGGACGGTCATCCAGCACCGGACGGGTCGGCAAGTGTTCTGCCGACGCTGTTTGGCGTGGGCTACGGCACCTACCAGGTGCGGCGCGAAACCTTCGTCGTGTCATTCCTGCTGCACATCGTGGCAGGCGGGCTGATCGTCGCCTCCAGCAGCTTCCTTTACACACACCGCGAGGAGATCAAGCAACAGGTCACCGGGATCGTAGTCGACATCAGCCCCTACGTCCTGCCGCCTTCGAGCCGCAAGGCAGGCGGCGGCGGTGGCGGCGGCGACCGCGACAAGCTGGCCGCTTCCAAGGGCGCTCTGCCCAAACTCTCACGTGAACAGATCACGCCTCCGGCGGTGGTGGTTCGCAACCCGGCGCCCAAGCTGGCGGTTGATCCAACGGTAGTGGTGCCGCCCAACATCGCTCTGCCTCATACGGGACAGTTGGGAGACCCGCTTTCGGCGGTGCTGGGTCCGCCCTCGAATGGCACCGGCTCGGGAGGAGGCATCGGCAGCGGGAGCGGGGGCGGCGTAGGCTCCGGACGCGGACCCGGCGTGGGACCGGGCTGGGGCGGCGGCATCGGCGGCGGCCCTTATCGCATAGGCGGCGGGGTCAGCGCCCCCAAACCGATTTACACGCCTGAGCCCGAGTACTCCGAAGAAGCCCGCAAGTCCAAGTACCAGGGCGTGGTGGTGCTGTGGCTGGTGATCGGACCCGACGGGCTGCCGCACGAAGTCAAGGTGGCGCGCCCGCTGGGCATGGGATTGGATGAAAAGGCCATCGAAGCGGTGCGCACCTGGCGCTTCCAACCGGCCGAGATGAATGGCAAGGCCGTGGCCGTGCAGATGAACGTCGAAGTGAGCTTCCGGCTGTACTGAGTACTCAAGCCCCCTGCGGTTATTCTCTCAGGTACGTCTAACCGTAACCTCGTATCTCATTGAGGGCGCCAGACAGGTCCGCTTGTTCGGAGACGAGTCTAATCATCTCCATCTTCGGGCCGGTAGAGAACGGGCTCTTCCGAACCCAAGCTATCATTTGCTCGGGATTCTACGCCGTCCCCACGCGGCGTCGGGATAAAACACGCGCTGGGAGAGGTGGCGAAAATCGCGTTAGGGTATGTTTCGGGCCGGGTTTGGGGCGAAAGTTACGATAAGCCTGTTTACAACAATCACATTCAGTTGTTCTTGCTGTATTCTTTGCGCATGAATCCAGACCACCTGTGGCTGACAGGCGCAATGCAGTTGCTTGCCTTCTTTGTCATCGGGCCAGTACTTGCCCTTGCCATCGCGTACAGGGCATGGCGAGGGAGGCCGCAGAACCGCAGCGGTTGGCAGTACGAGAAGTTGTGCGTCGCGTCTGGTGTGGCTGCTGTGCTCCTGTTTGTGTGCGCTAAGCGCATAGATGCCGACGTTAGGGAAACGCGCTATTTCTACCAACTCGCCTGTATGGTGCTCAGTGGCCTCCTTTTCGGGGCGTGTATGGGGTGTGGCTTCTCTGCGTTTTTGCATTTGTGGCGTTGGCACAAGGCAACACGACTAGGGGACGATAACCAGACAGAACGATAACTGGCGTGAAATCGCTTCTCACTAACCGGCCGCGCGGCAGGTGGCCGCCGTTACTCTCTCAGGTACCTCTACCGCTAACCTCGTATCTCATTGAGGGCTTAGCCGGTTCGGGTTGGCATCGCCGGTAACGAAAGTCCAATTACGCGTCCCGCAGCGAAGTTTTCATGCTACTTTTACGACAGGTTCCGCAGTTTCCGCCGGAGACATCTCCGATCCGCCTGCGTGTGCGCCGGATGGCGGGGGCGGGCACAGCACCTTATTTATGGCACTCGGGTTCGGCTTCAACAAAGCGAAGGTCATGGCGGCGGCGGAGAAGTTCGTGCAACAGGGCAAGCTGCCCAACGCCATTCTCGAATATCTCAAAGTCGTCAAAGAGGACCCCAAGGACCTGCAGGTGATGAACACGGTCGGGGACCTCTACGCCCGCCTGGGCCAAAACCCGGAAGCCCTGCAGTATTTCAAGCAGGTGGGCGAAGCCTACGCTGCCGACGGGTTTGTCGTTAAAGCAATCGCCATCTACAAGAAGCTGACCAAGCTCAATCCCGGTGCCACCGACTGCGTCATCAAGCTGGCCGAGCTGTATTCCCAGCAGGGGCTGTACAACGATGCCCGCTCGCAATACCTGAGCGTCGCCGACCGCTGCCTGCGCGCCGGCGATAACCGGGAAGCCGCACGCATCTTCCAGAAGATGCTGGAGCTGGATCCCGAGAACGCCGCCATGCAGGCCAAGCTGGCCGATCTCTACGTCAAGCTGGGAAACAAGGAGGAAGCGCGCAACATCTTCTTCGGCGCCGCCGAATCGCTGTTCCGCCGCGGAGCGATGGAAGCGGCGGACGAGGCGCTGGGGCGGGTGCTGGCGCTCGATCCCGGCCACACTCCCTCCATGATGCTGCGCGGCCAGATCGCCGCCGAAACCGGCAACGCCGAAAAGGCCATCCAGTATCTGGAGAAGGTTCCCGACCTCGATTCGCAGCCGGAGGCGCTGCGCGCCCTGTTGCGCGTCCACTTGCAGTTGGGCAACAACTCGGAAGCTTTGCCCATCGCCAGCAAACTGCTGAACGTGCACAACGATCTTTCCGGGATCATCACCTGCGGCGACGGCTTGATGGCGGCCGGCCAGCATGAGGCGGCGCTCCGGCTGTACGAGCGCTACGCCGACCGGCTGCTGGCCAATGATCGCGACGGGGCGCTGGCTAAGATAACCTCCGCCCCGGCGCACCTGAGCAGCAATCCCGCCGCCCTGGAGCTAGTGCTCAAGCTGTGCCGCAGAGCCGGCGATCCCACTCATCTCAACGAGGTCATGGAACTGCTGGCCCATGCCCTGGTGCAGGCGGGAGAACTGGTCCGCGCCCGCGACCTCTACAACCAGTTGGCGGCGCTCGAACCGGAAAACCCGGTGCACCTGCAGAACTACAAGCAGGTTTCCGTCAGGCTGGGCGACGATCCCGCCAACCGCCCGCTCACCGCCGACGAGGGCGCGCAGGCGCTGATGGTGGACGAGCTGGAGATCGATGCTCCCCCCGTGGACCAGGAATACGCGCCGGAGCTGGTGCGCGCCATCCGCACCGCGCTCACCGACTCCGAGCTGCTGGAGTCTTATAACCTTCCCAGCAAAGCCATCGCGCCGCTGGAAGTGGTGCTGGCCTCCGCCCCCGGGGATGTTTTGCTCAACCAGCGCCTGGCTTCTCTCTACGTTCGGGCCGAGCGTTTCAGTGAGGCGGCGCGCTGTTGCGACGCCCTGAACGCGGTTTATCGCAAGGCCGGCCACCGTGAGCTCGCAGCGCAGTACGCGGAGATGTCCGCCAAGTATCACGAGCGCGCCGGCGAGCCTGTGCCCGAGTACGCCGTCCCCGCGGAGCCCACCCCGGCTGAAGACGAGCCCGCAGCCCACGCCGAGCCGCCTTCCCCGCCGGCCGAGGCAGCCGAGCCCGCTCAACCCCAGGCCGCTGCCGCTCCTGCCGTGGTCCGCTCGGTCGAGATCGAGGCCTCCAAGCAATGGGAGGAGATGACCGCGGTCGAGCCGCCGGAGCAACTCGGCAGTTCCCATTTCGTCGCGAAAAAGTCGGCCACGGCGGCACGCGTCGGGGACCTGGTGGGCGATCTCCTGGAAGAGATACGGTTCTACATTGCACAGGGGATGTGGGAGGAAGCGCAGGCGGCCACCGAGAAATGCGCTATCTTGGCCCCCGGCATCCCCGAGCTGGACGAATTCCGCGAGCAGATCGAGAAATCCAGCAGTACCGCCGTCCCCGCACCCGAGGTCGAAGTGGTGGAAGAAGAGCCGGCGGCGGAATCGACCGTGGCCACGCTGGTGTTCGACGCCAGCGCGCTGGGTCTCGAGAAGAGTTCCTTGCCGCCGTCGCCGGTCAATCCACAGGTTGAGCCGCCCGTCCAGGCCCCGGTGCCGTCCGTTTTCGAACCGACCGCGGTCGCGGCAGCAGCCGACTCGCACCCCACCGGCGATCCCTTGTCGGACATGGTTATCGATCTCGAGGAATCGCTGGGGGATGGCTTTGCGGTTGCCGCCCCGGCGCCGACGGCATCCGCCACGCCGACGGCAAGCGCGCCGCCGCAGTCGGCGCAGCCCCCGGCTGCCGCCCCGCGACCGGCTGTGGTCACTACGCCGCGCCCGGTTCCGCCGGAGCCGGTTTCCATGCCAATTGTGCCGGCGTCTGCCGCCACCATTGTCAGCCCGCAGATGCCCCAGGGCGCTCAGGAACCGCGTACCGGGCTGGCCGACGTCTTCGAAGAATTCAAAGAGGATATGGAGACCGAGGGGGCTGAGGCCGATGAGCAGGATCCGGAAACGCATTACAACCTTGGAGTTGCCTTCAAGGAAATGGGCCTGCTCGACGAGGCCATTGGGGAACTGCAGAAGGTCTGCCACTGCATCGAGCAGGGACACCCCTTCCCCCGCGTGCTGCAGGTCTACACCTGGCTGGCGGAGTGCCTTTTGAACAAAGGCGCGCCCCAGGCGGCCATCAAGTGGTATCAGCGGGCCTTGCAACTGCCTGCCGTCGATGAGGAAACCCGCATGGCGGTGTACTATGAGATGGCGGCCGCCTACGAAGCCGCCGGCAACCGGCAGGCGGCGCTGGACAACTTCATGGAAGTCTATGCCAGCAATATCGACTACCGCGACGTGGCCGAGCGCATCAATACCCTGAAAGCGTAGTATCCTCTGGGATGGATTCCGCGTCCCAGCACGGGAGCCCGAAGGACCGCCAGCTCTACCTCGACCTCCCGAGCGGCTCGGCCACGGTCAAGGCGGACGAAAAAAACAACGGCCCGGAGCCATCACCGTTGTCCACCACTGGATTCCCCGCAACCCGCAGCTCAGCTACGCCCCTCTGGCTCATGCGCCTCTGGGTGGTGATCCGGGTGGCGTTTTTCATCGAGCTGGGGATGGTGCTGGTCGTGCTCCCCTGGACCCGCGGCTGGACCGAGAACAGCCTGCTGGTGGCTTACCCCGAAGTCCGGTTCTTTCTGCAGAAGTATTTCGTGCGCGGCCTGATTTCGGGCCTGGGCTTCATCGATATCGGCTTTGGCGTCTGGGAAGCCGTGCGCTACAAAGAACCTCCTCGCAACCCGAAAGTGCCCTGAGAATCTGAACCACCATGAGCGAAGATGTTGCTAACCCTGAATTGCGTGCAGCGCCGCTGGCCTACGAGAACCGTCCGTTCCTGGCCAGCCCTGACGGGCGCATCCTGCGCATTCTCTCCGAGTATGCCGAACCGCTCTCCCGCTTCCGCCGGGAGAAAATCCAGGACACCGTCGTGTTCTTCGGTTCGGCCCGCTTCCACAGCCGGTCGGATGCGGAGAACGCGCTGGAATTGCTGGAAAAACCCGGATCACGCACGCCCGCCCCGCCCGAGGAGCAGGAGCGCATTCGCCAGGCCCGCAAGGCGGTGGAGATGGCCCGCTTCTACGAGGATGCCCGCCAGCTCGCCTATATGCTCACCAAGTGGTCAATGGGCATCCAGTCCAAGCGCCACCGCTTTGTGGTCACCTCCGGCGGTGGGCCGGGGATCATGGAGGCCGCCAATCGCGGCGCCCGCGAAGCCGGCGGCAAGACCATCGGGCTCAACATCCGCCTGCCTTATGAGCAGGTCCCCAATCCCTACGTCACCCCCGCCCTCAACTTCGAGTTCCATTACTTCTTCATGCGCAAGTACTGGTTCGCTTATCTCTCCAAGGCGCTGGTGATCTTCCCCGGCGGCTTCGGCACGCTGGACGAACTGTTCGAGATCCTCACCCTCGCCCAGACCGAGAAGCTGGCCAAGAAGATCCTAGTGCTGATCTATGGGAAGCACTACTGGGACCGGGCGTTGAACATCGACGCCCTGATCGAGGCGGGAACGGTAGCGCCCGCCGACAAGGAACTGTACTGCATGGCCGATACCCCCGAGGAAGCGTTCGAGATCCTGCGCAGCGGCCTCACCAAGTTCCACCTGCAGGAGCCGCGCCCGCCGAGCGAACCCTCCGCGCCCGAAATCGCCGAAACGCGAGGGTGAAGGAGTACCAAGTACCCAGTACCGAGTTACTGCGAACTGAGCAACTGGTTTCTTGCTGCTGACGGCAATCTTACCGCGGATTAACGCAGATTTGACGCACGCCCTTTGCCTTTACTCGGTACTAGGTACTTGGTACTGTTTTGCTTTTGCTCGGTACTGGTACTCGGTACTTGGTACTATCCTGCTGAGTGCTGCTCTACTACATTACCGACCGCAAACAATTTCCCGGGCCCGAGCCGCGCCGCCGTGAGCTGCTGCTGGCCCGCATTGCGGAAGCCGCGCGAGCCGGTGTGGATCACATCCAGCTTCGCGAAAAGGACTTGCCTGCCCGCGAACTGGAGTCGCTTGCCCATGAAGCTGTTCGCGTCATCCGTAAAACGCGAAACGCGGAGCGTGAAACCCGCCTCCTGATCAATTCCCGTTCCGACGTAGCTCTCGCCATCGGCGCCGACGGCGTCCAGCTGCCTTCCAACGACATTCCCGCTTCCGACGCCCGAGCTTTCTGGTCGTCGGCTTTGGCTCGAAACTCGAAACTCGAAACTCGAAACTTTGTTATCGCCGTTTCCTGCCACACCACCGAGGAAGTCCGCTTGGCCGAAGCCGAGGGCGCCGATTTCGCCGTCTTCGGACCAGTCTTCGAGAAAGTGGGAACGTCGCGGAGTGTCGGCCTGGGTGCCTTGCACGACGCCTGTCTCGGCCACATGCCGGTACTGGCCATTGGCGGCATCACGCTGGAGAATGCCCGCGCCTGTGTAGAAGCGGGCGCGGCCGGCATCGCCGCCATCCGCCTTTTCCAGGAGAATGATATTGCCAGTGTGGTGAAAAAACTTAGGAAAGCCGAAGGCTGACTGTAAGCCTGGTTACAGTGGCTCGCGCCTCGGCAGCAGGGCCCGGAACGCCATGTTGATCAGCGCCAGCACAATCGCGCCCCAGAAAGCCGGCGCGAATCCGCGCACGATGAACCCCGGCACGAACGAGGATGCCACCATCAGCATCATGGCGTTGACCACGAACCAGAACAGCCCCAGCGTGAGGATGATAAACGGGAAGGTCAGCACCTTCAGGAGCAAGCCGAGCGTGGCGTTCACCAGTCCGATCACCAGCGCAGCGATGAGCGCCGCCTTGAAATTACGGACGTAGAACCCGGGCACCACGTGGGCCACAATCATCAGGGCAACGGCACTCAGAATCCAGTGGAGGATCAGCCGCATAGGTCCGAGTATGGTACATCCCCGAGCGGCTTCTGGAGCAGATAATTACCGCAACCGCGGCTCGGACCTTTCCCAGCCCGGCCAAGCCATCACGGTGGGGCCGGAGGGCAGCGCAGGCTAGGGCTGAACGGAGGTGATGATCTGGAACGCGAGTTCGCCGGTGCTCTCCACCGTTCTGCCCCAGACGGTGACGCGGCGCGGCTTGCCGTCGCGATGCATCATCTGCATTTCCAACCCATTGAAGTCTTTTCCACTCCGCACGTGTTCCAGCAACTGGCGGTAGTCTTCAATGCGGTGTAGCACGGCGGGCCGCAGGCTCTTCCCGATAGTGCTTCGCAGATCCAGCCCTAGTTGCTCCACAAAGACTTTGTTCACGCGCCGGATCTCGCCGTCCCGGCCCAGGCAAGCCAAGCCGAACGGAAGGTTGTCGATCATGGTCCGCCATTGCTGGTTGATCATGGAGAGGCGATCTTCTTTTTCCAGGAATCGCCGGCCCACCTGGACGCGGGCAAGAATCTCGTCACTGCTGACCGGCTTGGCGACGTAATCATCTACGCCCGCCTCAAAAGCCGTCAGCATGCTGGCCTTGCCGTGCTGCGTGCTGAGCAGAACGACATAGGTGTAATCGCGCGCGTGGGCGCGGCGAATCTTTTGACAAATCGACAGCCCGTCGATTTCCGGCAAAGCCCAACTGAGGATGACCAAGCGCGGCGGATCGCTCCCCTTCAAGCGCTCCAACGCTTCCTCTCCCTTGCTCGCAGAGAGGAGTTCCGCGCGGGTTTGCGCCAAAGCGTCCAGGACGGCGTAGCGGCAATTGACGTCTTCGTCCGCAACTAGGATTTTCACGCTCTCCTCAAAAGCGGCGAGGTTCGCCTCCGAGTTGCCGACGGCCCCTCTCCTCTATCCTTATCGGCCAGTGGTGGCGGTAAGAATAGTTCCCCGGAGAAACGCCGCACCCGCGATGATACTGCCGTCCGCGTAGCCGCCACACCATAATGTCCACCATGGGATGGCGCCTGACCCTGATCCTGATGGACTTACTCAACCCGAGCGGCTGTCCCCACGAGTTTGGATGGCCTCGCAAACGCCCCGGTGGAGAGCACTATCAGGTATGCCGACTGTGCGGGGCTGAATATACCTACGATTGGCGCGCGATGCGCCGCTGCCGGCGGACACGGGCCATCTCGCAATCGGTACCAGTTTCTTGAAGCTGATCGCTGCTCTGGCGAAACCGCAACCGCCGCCATGTGGGGCCGGTACGTAAGAATTCAAAAGGAGGCTTCATGATGTCCAAGGCCGCGCAGTTGCTCGGGTTGATGGTGTTGTGGTGCGGAGCCGGGTTGCTGGGGAGTAGCAGCGCGCAAGCGCAAACCAGTCCGGCTATGGCTCCAAGGGAGGCCACTGCGGCGGTCATCTCCGTTCCGCGGCTGGTGAAGTTCAGTGGCACCGTCCAGGACAGCGCCGGCAATCCGCGCAGCGGCATCACCGGCATCACCTTCGCCTTGTACAAAGACCAGTCCGGCGGCGCGGCACTGTGGCTGGAGACGCAGAATGTCACCCTCGACGCGCAGGGCCGCTACACGGTACTGCTGGGCGCCAACAGCACCGAAGGCATGGCGCCGGAGCTGTTCAGTTCCAACGAGGCGCAATGGCTTGGGGTGCAACCCGAGGGCCAGGCGGAGCAGCGGGTGTTGCTGGCGAGTGTGCCCTATGCCCTGAAAGCGGCCGACGCCGAGACTCTGGGCGGCATGCCGGCTTCATCGTTTGTGCTGGCGGCGCCCCTAGCCGCAGGCGCTACCACCAGCACGGGGCAGACGGGCACGACCCCGACCGCTGCTGGCACATTGGCGCCTTCGCCGGCTATCAGCGGTAGTGGCACTCCGAACACGCTCGCCGAGTTCGACAGCTCAATGACGAACCTCGTCAGCTCTTCGATCTCGGACACCGGCAAGGCGGTCAGCACCACCGAACCCGTGGGCATCGGCACTGCCAGCCCGGGAGCCTTGCTCGACGTGGAGTTCACCACTGCTGCGCCCACCAACGCCCTGCTCTCCAACATCAACTACAACAACAGCACGGCCGTCACCAACGCCGTGGTTTCAGCCTTTGACATGAACTTCATGGACAACAGTACGGCCGCGAACCTGTCGGAGCAGACGGCGCGCATCGCCTATATCCGTGAAGCGGGGGCGACGGGAGGGGTGACGGCGTTTGATACGGCGCTGACCACGACCGAGGTGGTGAATGCCAACGCTCCCTTTCCGGTGCGATCGATCAACATTGAAGGTCCCAATATGAATACGGGGACCACGCTGTCCAACTTCACCGGTCTCTACATCGGCTCTCCCAGCGGGGCAGGCACGGTGACCAGCAAGTTTGCGTTAGTCACCGAACCGAACGCCGGCAATGTGGGCATCGGGACCACAGCCCCAACGCAGGCACTGGAATTGGTGGGTAATCTTAAGCTGAGCGCCGCCAACGGCGCGATCATCTTCCCAGACAGCAGTACGCAATCAAGCGCAGCGACGGGAACCATCACCGGGGTGACGGCGGGATCGGGCCTGAGCGGGGGCGGGACATCGGGCAACGTGACTCTGAGCCTGCCGACCAGCTGCTTGACGGGACAGATCATGAAGTGGAACGGCTCCGCGTGGACCTGCAGCGCCGATCTGACGACCTCGGGCACCTTCAATGGACAGCCCACCAACTTCAGCGGTGACACCACCAATCAGATCGTTTATGCCAACCAGACGAGCGCCGGTATCACCAATCCCAGCTCTACCAATCTGCCGCCGGCGGCGATCTTTGGCGACGCCACCAACGCCACTGGCCTTACCGTGGGCGTGGTGGGCAGGTCGCAGAGTGCGCCGGGAGCTGGAATGATCGGTATCGCAACCGGAGTTGGTAGTTCGAACGACCGCTCCGAAGGAGTGCTTGCGGCGGCGACGGCGACGACCGGCAGGCAGATTGGCATTGATGCGCAGGTGTATAGCACCCAGGACCAGAACACTTCGAACGATAACGTGATCGCAGGCCGCTTTATAAACTACGGCGGCGGTCTGGTCATCGAAGGGGATGGCCCTTTCACCGGCACGACCTGCACTCCTCCGCCATGCTCGACGCAGGTCTTCACTGTGGATACCCAGGGCAACACGCGAATCAATGGGAGCCTGACTGCGGGCAACACGCAAATCAATGGGAGCCTAAACGTGAACGGCACGCTGAGCAAGGCGGGCGGCTCCTTCAAGATCGACCACCCCCTGGATCCGGCGAACAAGTACCTTTATCACTCCTTCGTGGAATCGCCGGACATGAAGAACATCTACGACGGGGTAGTGAGGCTGGACGCCCACGGCCAGGCCTGGGTCGATCTGCCGGATTGGTTTGAGGCTTTGAACCGGGACTTCCGTTACCAGTTGACTGCCATAGGCGGTCCGGGGCCCGGGCTGTACGTTGCCCGGGAGGTAAAGAACAGTCGCTTCAAGATCGCCGGCGGCCGGGCGAATGGCAAAGTGTCCTGGCAGGTGACGGGCATCCGGCACGATGCCTATGCCGACGCGCATCGCATCCAGGTGGAAGAGGAAAAGCGCGGCGAAGAGCGCGGCCGATATATGCATCCCGAGTTGTTCGGCCATCCGGAGGGTGACGCCATCGGAACGGCTGCGAACGGCACGGCCGGTATCGAGTCCGCAGCGGCAGGACAGCACTAGCTATCAGGTATGCCGATTGTGCAACCGCAAGAATTCAAAAGGAGGCTTCATGATGTCCAAGGCCACGCAGTTGCTCGGGTTGATGGTGTTGTGGTTCGGAGCCGGGTTACTGGGGAGCAGCAGCGCGACAGCGCAAACCAGTCCCGCGACGGCTCCGAGTGAGGGCACAGCGACGGTCACATCGGTTCCCAGGCTGGTGAAGTTCAGCGGCACCGTCCAGGACGCCGCCGGCAATCCACGCAGCGGCATCACCGGCATCACCTTCGCCTTGTACAAAGACCAGTCCGGCGGCGCGGCACTGTGGCTGGAGACGCAGAATGTCACCCTCGACGCGCAGGGCCGCTACACGGTACTGCTGGGCGCCAACAGCACCGAAGGCATGGCGCCGGAGCTGTTCAGCTCCAACGAGGCGCAATGGCTTGGGGTGCAACCTGAGGGCCAGGCCGAGCAGCGAATTTTATTGGTGAGCGTTCCCTATGCGCTGAAAGCGGCCGACGCCGAGACTCTGGGCGGCATGCCGGCTTCATCGTTTGTGCTGGCGGCGCCCCTAGCCGCAGGCGCTACCACCAGCACGGGGCAGACGGGCACGACCCCGACCGCTGCTGGCACATTGGCGCCTTCGCCGGCTATCAGCGGTAGTGGCACTCCGAACACGCTCGCCGAGTTCGACAGCTCAATGACGAACCTCGTCAGCTCTTCGATCTCGGACACCGGCAAGGCGGTCAGCACCCTGGAACCGGTGGGCATCGGCACTGCCAGCCCGGGAGCCTTGCTCGACGTGGAGTTCACCACTGCTGCGCCCACCAACGCCCTGCTCTCCAACATCAACTACAACAACAGCACGGCCGTCACTAACGCCGTGGTTTCAGCCTTTGACATGAACTTTATGGACAACAGCACGGCCGCGAACCTGTCGAAGCAGACGGCGCGCATCGCCTATATCCGTGAAGCGGGGGCGACGGGAGGGGTGACGGCGTTTGACACGGCGCTGACCACGACCGAGGTGGTGAATGCCAACGCTCCCTTTCCGGTGCGGTCGATCAACATTGAAGGTCCCAATATGAACACGGGGACCACGCTGTCCAACTTCACCGGTCTCTACATCGGCTCTCCCAGCGGGGCAGGCACGGTGACCAGCAAGTTTGCGTTAGTCACCGAACCGAACGCCGGCAATGTGGGCATCGGGACCACAGCCCCAACGCAGGCACTGGAATTGGTGGGTAATCTTAAGCTGAGCGCCGCCACCGGCGCGATCATCTTTCCAGACAACAGTACACAATCAGTCGCAGCGACAGGAACCATCACCGGGGTCACGGCGGGATCGGGCCTGAGCGGAGGCGGCACGAGTGGCAACGTCACTCTTAGCGCCAACCTCAGCTCGGTTCAGGCGCGTGTAACCGGAACTTGCTCTTCAGGAACGGCCATGGGTTCCATAGGCGCAACCGGTTTGGTAAGCTGCAACACTGTCAGCGGCGGGGGAGGATCACTGACCCTCCCATTTTCCGGAACCGGCGCCGACAGCCCGCCGGGCGTGCAGGGAGTGTTTAAGGTTACGGACACCACCAACGGTCCGGCAAATACCAGCAGTGGTCCGCCGAATCCCACCGCCATACCCTCAGCCGTCGTCGGTTTGACGACAGGAACTGGCATCACCGCTGGTGTGGTCGGCGAGGCGACTAATATGGACGGCGTGGGGGTAGTAGCCATTAGCACCGCGGCCGTGGGAGATGAGGTGCCGGTGCTCGTGGCCTGGAGTCAGGCTACCTCGGGAAACGTTTCGTTGATCGATGCCATGGCTTCCGCCCCGAACACCAGGGGCATCGACATGCAATTTGCGGTCACACCCACGCGGGGTATTATCCAGGCCGAAGTTGGGCCAAACAACAGTTCAACCACCGTATTCGCCGTGGACGGCAGCGGCGATATCACCACCACCGGCACAATCAATGCCAATGGCAACATCAACTCCAACACAAGTATCACGGCACCGAGTAAGACCTTCAAGATTGATGACCCGCTTGCTCCGGCCGACAAGTGGTTGTACCACACTTCGATAGAAAGCCCGGACATGCTGAACTTCTACAACGGCGTGGTGGTGCTCGACGCCCGCGGACAAGCCTGGGTCCATATGCCCGACTGGTTCCAAGCCTTGAACAGGGACTTTCGCTACCAGCTGACGGCCGTTGGAAAACCGGCGCCCAATCTGTATGTCGCTCGGGAAATCAAAGACAACCGGTTCAAGATCTCGGGCGGCCGTCCCCACGGTAAGATTTCGTGGCAGGTTACCGGGATTCGGCACGACGCTTACGCCAACGCGCATCGCAATCCGGTCGAACAAGAAAAGTCGCCGGCGGAGCGCGGCAAATACATGTTTCCGGAGGGGTTCGGCCATCCGGAGAGTGACGCCATCGGAGCGACTTCCCATGACACGGCCGGTATCATCTCCGCCGCGGCACAACAGCACTAGACGGGCTTCACTGCAGGAAACTCGAATGGCGGAGGGTTACCGTCCCCTCCGCCACTTTTTTCGCTGCGTGCAACCCGTGATGGCATTAGCAGGCTCCTCGCCGCTGGGGTAGCTGTTCGCGCGGGGATCATCGAAACGCCTGCAAGCATCGGGCACTCGCCTCGAGCAAGACACCTCCTGGAACGACTCGGAGTTGCCGAGATCAAGGCCGATTTTCAGAGGGGCGTGGGTCGTGGGGCCAAGGACGGCCAGGCAACGGAACCGATGGCGGAACTCTGCGGACAGTGCTGGAAGGGTACGCTCTGCGTCACTCCTTTTGGCAGGGTTTACCCCTGTGTCTTTTCTCGGTTTGCGGATCTGGGATCTGTTCAAGGCGGTGTGCAGCAGATCAGCGAGGGAGAAGCCTTGCGTGACTTCAGGTTTCGCCTGCGGGAATATTGTCGGGAGCGGGAGGCAGCTGCTCGTCGTGCGCAGCCCTGTAATCCGGATCAATGCAGGCCCACCTGTGCTCCTGCTGATTGGCGCAGTGAGCAGCCATGCCACCCAGAGTGCGTTCCTTCCACGCAGTGCGTTCCGCAATGCGTTCCTTCCACGCGGCACACTTTGTCTATCGGCTCCGTGCGAGCGATGTGACCGGCTTCGCGGAAGACGGCGATGGTCGCAAGTTTGGAATCATCTCCGAAAGGGACCACCATGTGCAAAGGGGCGCTGTCGCTGTTGATCTTGATTGCCGTGCTGATGACGCGGCCGCCGCAAACCGGTGCCCAAACGAGTCCCTCTGCCTCCCCAGCGGCGGCACGGAAACCCATCTCTCATGCCGTAAAACCGCCAAGTTTTGATTTACGACTTAAGGCGCGGCGGCTCGATCTTGATACAACACGATTTGAGCTGGACAAGCAGATGGAAGCTCAGAAATTTGAGTTTAACAAGTCGCTTGAGATGCAAAAGCTTCAGTTAGAGCGCGACAAGGGGTGGTGGTCCGCGCTGGGAACCGGTGTTCCTCTGCTCGCGGCGATTCTGACGGTTCTTGCTGGCATAGCAAGCCAGTATAGGCAGTCCAGGACCCAATTCGAGGTGAAAGCCGCGTCGATTGCGTTTAGCGGCAAAACACCGGAAGCGATGTTACATCGTGGACAAGCCCTGAAGCGGATGTTCCCCAATCGTCTCCCCGACAGCTTTCTGGATGGTTTTGACCCGCAGAAATTTGGAGGCGGTAAAGAACCCGCTGACCTAAAAAGATTCATCCTCCAACTGATCGCGCAAAATCTGGATCGGCGCGCGGAAATCGTGGAACTCGTGGACCATCTTTTCCCCGGGGATTCTAAATGGATCGAAAGGCTGAAGGCCATACCGCCGGCGGCGACTAGCAAAACCCCCGCTGCCGCCGCTTCATCCACTTCAGGAGCACAGCAAGCTGCGCCTCCAACTATACCCTGAACCAGAAGGACTGGACCGGTTTGCTGTCGCCTGCGTCACTCTTCCGCCTGCCGCGATTTACTGCAACTAACTGGCTTTGGCTTTTGATCCCTTCGATGCCGGCTCTTGCTTCTGTACCGAGACCGGCTTGAGGAACGGCATCATGGCGCGCAGGCGCTCGCCCACCTGCTCCACCAACTGGTTCTGCTCCTGGATGCGCTGCTGGGTAAACCAGGGGAGGCCGGCTTCGTTTTCGGCGATCCAGCGGCGGGCGTAGGTGCCGTCCTGGATCTCCTTGAGGATCTGCCGCATCGCCTTGCGGGTCTCGTCGGTGACGATGCGCGGCCCGCCGGTATAGTCGCCGTGCTCGGCGGTATCGCTCACCGAATAGCGCATGTAGTTGAGCCCGCCCTGGTAGATGAGGTCCACGATCAGCTTCAGCTCGTGCACGCACTCGAAGTAGGCGATCTCGGGCTGGTAGCCGGCCTCGACCAGGGTCTCGAACCCGGCCTTCACCAGCGCGCTTACGCCGCCACAGAGCACCGTCTGCTCGCCGAACAGGTCAGTCTCGGTTTCTTCCGCGAAGGTGGTCTCGATGACCCCGGCGCGGGTAGCGCCGATGGCCTTGGCATAGGAGAGCGCCAGCGCCTTGGCGTTGCCGGTTGCGTCCTGGTGGATGGCCAGCAGCGACGGCGTTCCGCCGCCTTCGGTAAAGACTTCGCGCATGCGGTGTCCCGGCGCCTTGGGCGCGACCATGGTTACGTCAACGTTCGCCGGCAGCTCCAGCGTGCCGAAGCGCACGTTGAAGCCGTGGGCAAACATCAGCATCTTGCCCGCCGTGAGGTTCGGCAGGATGGAGGCGCGATAAACTGCCGCCGTGCTGGTGTCGGGGATGAGCACCATGATCACGTCGGCCCATTTGGCGGCGTCGGCCACGGAGTTCACGGTGAGCCCGGCGGCTTCGGCCTTGGTTCGCGACTTGCTGCCGGCATGCAGTCCGACGCGCACCCGCACCCCGCTATCGCGCAGGTTGAGCGCGTGGGCGTGCCCCTGTGAACCGTAGCCGATAATGGCGACGTTCTTCCCCTGGATCAGCGCCAGATCGGCGTCGTTATCGTGATAGATCGTTGGCATGATTAGTCCTTTCTATTTTTCGCCGCGGATCAACGCGGACGAACGCGGATTAAAACCCAATGAAAACCACAGAGGACGCGGAGGAAGCAGAGTTTTTATCGTTTTTATCCCTCAGCGTCCTCGGCGTCCTCTGCGGTTTTGATTTCCATCCGCGTTAATCCGCGCAAATCCGCGGCGGAGAATTTCCTAAACCGAATATGACACGTCTTCGTCGTCCTGGATCTCCAGCGGAATGCCGTTCTCGACGGTTACGCCGGCCACCGCCGCTGCGTTTTTGGCGCCGCGCGACATGGCCACCCGCCCGGTGCGCACCATCTCCACGATGCCGAAGGGGCGCAGCACTTCCAGCAGTCCGTCGATCTTCTCCTCAGTCCCGGTGATCTCGACGATCACCGACTCCGGGGCCACGTCCACCACGCGCGCGCGAAAGACGTGCACGAGCTGAAGCAGGTGCGAGCGCGTCTCCGGATTGGCCGCCACCTTGACCATGGCCAGATCGCGCATGACCGTCGGGCCGCCGGTGACGTTGTTCACCAACAGCACATTCACCAGCTTGTACAGGTTAGCTTCAACCCGCTTCGCGCCCTGCTCGTCGGTATCGACGACGATGGTCATGCGCGAGACGCCGGGCTTGTCGGTGTGGCCCACCGTCAGCGATTCGATGTTGAAGGCGCGGCGGCGGAACAGCGAGGCCACACGGTTCAGCACGCCCGGTTTGTTTTCCACGTATACGACAAAAGTATTCAGCATAAGGTTTTCACACGTCTTTTCTCACGCGTCTTCGGCCGTCTCCACAAGCGGGCTGGGACGGCGGATCATGTTGTGCAGGTCGGCGCCTGCCGGCACCATCGGGTACACCGTGTCCTCCTGCTCCACCTGGAAGTCGATCAGCACCGGGCCGCGGTGCTCGCGCGCGTCGCGGATGGTCGGAACCACATCCGCGCGGTGCTTCACGCCGGCGGCCCGGATGCCGAAGGCCTCGGCCAGCTTGACGAAGTCCGGGCTCAGCAGCGGGGTGGCGGCGTAGCGGCGATCGTAGAAGAACTCCTGCCACTGCCGCACCATCCCCAGGTAGCCGTTGTTGATGATGGCGATCTTGACGTTGATGTTTTCCTGCACCATGGTGGCCAGTTCGGCCATGGTCATCTGGAAGCCGCCGTCGCCGACCACCACCCAGACCTCGGCTTCCGGGCGCGCGAACTTGGCGCCGATGGCCGCCGGCAGCGCGAAGCCCATGGTGCCCAGCCCGCCGGAGGTGATAAGCGAGCGCGGCTGCTCATGGTGGTAATACTGCGCCTCCCACATCTGGTGCTGGCCCACGTCGGTGACCACTAGAGCGCCGCCGTGGGTCTCGCGCCACAGGTCGTTGATGACGTGCGCGGCGTAGAGGTGGCCGTCATCGGGCAGATTCTGGATGTCGCGCACCGCCGAGTCGCCCTTGAGTTCGTCGATGTGGTGCCGCCACTCGGAGCGGTCGACGGACTCGACATCGGGCAGCAGGTGCTCCAGCACCTGGCGCAGGTCGCCGACCAGCCCCACATCCACCTTGATGTTCTTGTTGATCTCGCACAGGATCGATCTCCACGTGGATCTTCTTCGCCGTGGGCGCGTAGGTCTTGGTGTTGCCGGTGACGCGGTCGTCGAAGCGCATGCCGAAGGCCAGCAGCAGGTCGGCCTCCTGGATGGCCTTGTTGACCCAGGCTTCGCCATGCATGCCCATCATGCCGAGATTCAGCGGATGCGACGCCGGGAAACAGCCCAGGCCGAGCAGCGTGGGCGCTACCGGGATGCCGCTCTTCTCGGCAAAGTTCCGCAGCGCGTGCATCGCCCCGGAGATGATTACGCCGTGCCCGGCCAGGATGATCGGGCGCTGGGCGCTGTTGATCAGCGCGAACGCCTGATCGTAGTCCTCGGGATCGGGCGAAAGGTCGGGACGATATCCCGGCAGTTGCGGCGCGGCGGCTTCCCAGTCGAACTCGCAGGAACTCTGCTGCGCGTCCTTGGTGATGTCGACCAGCACCGGGCCCGGCCGGCCCGAGGCCGCGATGTAGAACGCTTCGCGGATGACGCGCGCCATGCTCCTCGGGGTGCGTCACCAGGTAGTTGTGCTTGGTGATGGGCAGGGTGACGCCGGTGATGTCGGTTTCCTGGAAGGCGTCGTAGCCGATCAGCTTGCTGCCCACCTGGCCGGTGATGCACACGATGGGCGAGGAATCCATCATGGCGGTGGCGATGCCGGTGACCAGGTTGGTGGCGCCGGGGCCGGAGGTGGCGATGGCCACGCCCACGCCGCCGCTGGCGCGCGCGTAGCCGTCGGCCATGTGCGCAGCGCCCTGCTCGTGCCGCACCAGAATGTGGTGGATGGGATAGCGGGTCATCGCGTCATACGCGGGAAGAATCGCGCCGCCGGGATAGCCGAACACGTATTTCACTCCCTGGCGCACCAGGCATTCCCAAATGATCTCGCTGCCGGTCTTGGTCATGGCTGTCACCCTCTCAAGAACTGTCAAACTTCTTTTCGCCGCGGATGAACGCGGATGGACGCGGATTGGAATCCGGCTTTTGGCTCTTAGCTCTTGGCTCTTGGCCAAACCCGCTCGGCGAAAAGCCAAGAGCCAACAGCCAAGAGCCGCTTCATCCCGTCACCGCACCCTGCGACGCCGACGATACCGTCGCCGCGTACTTGGCGAACACTCCGCTCGGATACCGCGGCGCCGGCGCTTTCCACTTCGCCATCCGCGAGCTGATTTCCTGGTCGGTAAGCTCCACCCTGAGCTGACGCTTGGGGATGTCGAAGACGATGATATCGCCGTCGCGTATGGCGGCGATGGCTCCGCCGCGGGCCGCTTCTGGCGCGACGTGTCCGGCCATCAGGCCGTGGGTAGCGCCGGAGAAGCGTCCGTCGGTGAGCAGGGCAACCTTGTCGCCAAGATCCGCGCCCGAGATGGCTCCGGTGACCGCCAGCATCTCGCGCATCCCCGGGCCTCCGCGCGGTCCTTCATATCGAATCACCACCACGTCGCCGGCGCGGATCCTTCCCTGCTGCACGGCAGCGAAGGCATCCTCTTCGAGGTCGAACACGCGCGCCGGACCGCGGAAATTCTGCATATCGTGCCCGGCGATCTTCACCACGCAACCCTCAGGCGCGAGATTGCCCTTCAGGATCACCAACCCGCCGGTGGGCTTGATCGGACGATCGAGCGGGCGCACGACTTCCTGTCCCGGTGTCTCGACGGCGGCGCTGGCTTCCTCGCCGATGGTCTTGCCGGTAACGGTCATGCACTCGGAATGCAGAATGCCGGCCTGCTTCAGCCGCCCTGCGAGCAGGCGAATGCCGCCGGCGCGGTAAAGATCGGTGGCGACGAAGCGGCCACCGGGCTTGAGGTCGGCAATGAGCGGGGTGCGCGCGCTGACGCGGTCGAAATCGTCGATCGAGAGTTCGACCCCAGCTTCGCGGGCGATGGCCAGCAGGTGAAGCACGGCATTGGTCGAGCCACCGCTCGCGGCCACGCTGGCAATGGCGTTCTCTAGCGCGTTGCGCGTGAGGATCGCGCACGGATGCAGATCGCGCCGCACCAGCTCCATGATCTGTACGCCCGCCTGAAATCCGACCTCGTCTTTCTTGGGATCGGTCGCCGGGACACTGGCGCTGCCCATGGGGGAAATGCCCAGGAACTCGGTTGCGGTAGCCATGGTGTTGGCGGTGAACTGTCCGCCACAGGCGCCGGCGCCGGGGCAGGCATGGTTTTCGATGTCTGCCAGCTCGGCGTCTGTCATGCGCCCGCTGGCGTGCGCGCCCACGGCTTCGAACACGTCCTGAATGGTGACGTCGTGCCCTTGGAACCGACCAGGCTCGATCGAACCGCCATAGATCATCAGCCCAGGCACGTTGAGCCGGGCCAGTGCCATCACGGTGCCGGGGATGGTCTTGTCGCAGCCGGAGAGCGCCACCACGCCGTCGAAGAGGTTGCCGCGCGCCACCAGTTCGATGGAATCGGCAATCACCTCGCGGCTCACCAGCGATGCCCGCATGCCCTCGCTGCCCATGGTGATGCCGTCAGAGATGGAGACGGTGTTGAACTCCATCGGCGTGCCGCCGGCTTTGCGGATGCCCTGCTTGACGCACTCGGCCAGGTGGCGCAGGTGGTAATTGCAGGGGCCGATCTCGATCCAGGTATTGGCCACGCCGATGATGGGGCGGCGCAACTCGTCGTCGGTGAAGCCGACTGCCTTCAGCATGGCGCGCGCGGGCGCGCGGCTTGCGCCCTCGGTGATCGCCGCGCTGGACCGCCGTTTATCCGCCGCCATAGACACCAACAGCCATCATTTGAAAATGGCTGATCCCTTCGCCGTTTCCAGCTGCTTCCCCCACGTTAGGCTACGTTACCACTGGCTGGGCGAGTACTTAGCTTACGTCGTATTGATGATAAGTCCAATTGATACTTATTTGGACACCATAATCAAGATTTATAGGATCAGAATTTCCGGGGGCAGTCGGTCCCAGGCCGCCGAAAAATTCCCGCCGGGATGAAACGAAAGCGCCTCCGGTTGCGTCTTATGTACTTAAGTGAGGCAGAGCCGCTCCGCGAATCCCGGCGAAGAGGTATAATCAGGGAAATCCTCACAAAAGTGAGCTCACCAGAGAAGACTACTTATCTATGTCCAAGGCATTGAAGATCCTGATCGTCACCGTATCCCTGGGAATCGTTCTGTTCGCTGTCGCCGGCGGCCTGGGAGTGAAGGCTTCCAGCGACGACGGCGCTTACCGCCAGCTCGGCGTCTACAGCGAAGTGCTCTCCCGCATCCGCAGCGAGTACGTGGAGGAGCCCAACATCGAGACCGTCACCGATGGCTCGCTGCACGGGTTGCTGGAATCGCTGGACGCCAACTCCAGCTATCTGAGTCCGGGCGAGTACAAGATGTACAAGCAACACAAAGGGGAGGGCAAAGGCGAGATCGGCGCTACTATTTCCAAGCGCTTCGGCTACGCGGCCGTGATCTCGGTGGTGCCGGGCGGGCCCGCGGACAAGGCCGGCATGGAGAACGCCGACATCATCGAGGCCATCGAGGGCAAGAGCACGCACGAAATGTCGCTGGCTGAGATCAACGCCCTGCTCGACGGACAGCCAGGGTCGACCGTGAGCTTCTCCGTGGTGCGGGCGCGGCGCGCCGAGCCGCAGAAGGTCACCGTCACGCGCGAGCCGATCTCTCTGCCGCAGGTCAGCGACAAGATGCTGGAGGACGGCATCGGCTATGTGCGTCCTTATGCGCTCACCAAGGGGCGGGCGCAGGAGATCGCCGCCGACATCAAGGCGCTGCAGAGGCAGGGCGCGCACAAGTTCATCCTCGACCTGCGGGACTGCTCCATGGGCGAGGAGAATGAGGGCGTCGCCGTCGCCAACCTATTCCTCAACCACGGCATGATCACCTACCTGCAGGGGCAGAAGTTCTCCAAAGAGACCTTCAACGCCGATCCGCAGAAGGACGTCACCGATATGCCACTGGTGGTGATGGTGAATCGCGGGACCGCCGGGCCGTCCGAGATCGTGGCTGCCGCGGTGATGGAGAACGCGCGCGCAGACGTGGTCGGCGACAAGACTTTCGGCACCGGCGGAGTGCAGAAGGTGATTGAGATCCCCGACGGCTCGGCCCTGATCCTGACCGTCGCCAAGTACTACACCCCGGAAGGCAAGGCCATCCAGGACACCGCCGTTACCCCCAACATCCTGGTGGCAGATGCCGATGACGCCGATCTTGTGCTGCCGGACGAGGACCAGGACAACGGCGCCGACCAGGAATTCCGTAAAGAGGAACGCCAGAAACAGGACGAGCAGTTGCGGCGCTCCATCCAGGTGCTCGAGAAGAAGGACCTGAAAGCCACGGCCGCGCCACGGTAAGAGCGGGACGTTCCCATGATCGCGCCCTGCGGGGCGCGATTTTTGTTGGCGCGCCGGGCTCCGATCGGACTAAGCTCGCAGACAAAGGAGAACACAAATGGAGCGGCTCGTGCTAACGCTGGCGCTGCTGGCGGTGGGCTCGGCGATGGGGTTGGCGCAGATGGCGTCCGCTGAGGGAAAGCCGTTCGCCGTCGAGTACTACTACAAGGCCAAGTGGGGACATGCGGACGAGTTTCTGCGGCTGTTCAAGAAGAACCACTATCCCATCCTGAAGAAGCAGGTCGAGATGGGACGGATGCTCAAAGTCTGGATGGACCAGCCCCGCTACCACGCCACCGAAGACGGCCGCTGGGACTTCCGCGTGACCATCGTCTTCAAGAACGCCACCGTCGCCAATGAGCCCTCCGACGAAGACGCGCTGAAGAAGCAGCTCTTCCCCGACCAGGAAACCTACGTGCGGGAGGAACAGCGGCGCTTCGAAATTCTTGAGGCGCATTGGGACGTGCCGGTGAAGACGGTGGATTTGGAAGCGAAGTAGAGCTTCGCGGGCCGGGGCTGCAGCTTCGTCGCTACCTTGTCCCGACTTATTGACGCCGCTAAGTCCGTTGAAGTGCCCCCGGTGTCGGTTTCCCCAGGTTACGTTAGTGCCGTCTAATTCCGGCGGCGGTACAATGCCCTCCATGTCCGGAAGTCTCACACGGCTCGCGCTGCGGGCTATGGATCAAGCTGCCAAGCTGGTGCGGCAGCCTCCCGAGCAGCCGCCGCATCTCCTGACCGGGCGCCGCGGCGAGGAGGAGGCATACTTCTATCTGCGGCGGATGGGCTATGTGATCGTGGCCCGCAACTACCGCTCGCGACGCCGTCCGAGCGAGATTGACCTGGTGGGCTGGGACGGCGAGGTGCTGTGCTTCATCGAGGTCAAGACCCGCACTACCCGTGAGGTCAAGCCAGCCGAGGCGGCGGTGGATCTCGAAAAGCAGCGCGACCTGCGGGGGATGGCCCGCGAATACCTGCGGCGAGTCGCCGGCAGCCCGGCCCATCGTTTTGACATCTTGAGCATCTATATACTTGATGGAGCCCATCCGGAATTTACCCTCTTCAAGAATGCCTTCCCGGTATCGTAAGATAGACCAGCAGCAGGCTCCCGTCGAAAGGACTCCTCAACTTGCCTGAACTGAGAAAAGACCCCATCACCGGCCGGTGGGTCATTATTTCAACCGACCGGGCCAAGCGTCCCAGCGATTTCTCCCGCGACCAGGTGAAGATGAAGGGCGGCTTCTGCCCGTTCTGCTACGGCAACGAGGCGAAGACGCCGCCCGAGGTGCTGGCTTTCCGTCCCAACAAGAACGGCGGCCCCTCGCCCGAGCGCGACAGTCCGGGGTGGACCGTCCGCGTAGTGCCCAACAAGTTTCCCGCGCTGGGGATCGAAGGCGGCATGAACCGCCAGGCCCAGGGCATGTTCGACAAGATGAACGGGGTAGGCGCGCACGAGGTCATCATCGAGACCCCCGACCACAACGCCACCCTGGCCACGCTGCCCGAGAAGCGTATCGAGGACGTGCTGTGGGCTATGCGCGACCGTATCCTCGACCTGCGCCAGGACAAGCGCTTCAAGTACATCCTGTTGTTCAAGAACCACGGCGAGCCGGCGGGCGCGTCGCTGGAGCACGCCCACTCGCAGCTCATCGCCCTGCCCATTTTGCCCAAGCAGGTGATCGAGGAGCTGGAAGGCGCCAAGCAGTACTACATCTATAAGGAGCGTTGCGTCTTCTGCGACATCATCCTGCAGGAGCTCTCGGACAACACCCGCGTGGTCTCGGAGAACAAGGATTTCGTGACCATGGGCCCCTACGCGCCGCGCTTCCCGTTCGAGACCTGGATCCTGCCCAAGCGGCACGAGTCGGCCTTCGAGAACTCGCCGTCGCACGTGTACGAGAGCCTGGCCAAGGCCATCAAGGACATGCTGGTGCGCGCCGACCGCGTGCTGGAAAACCCCAGCTACAACCTGGTGGTGCACAGCTCGCCCTTGCAGGACCCCATCAACGACCACTACCACTGGCACATCGAGTTCATGCCCAAGCTCACCAAGACGGCAGGATTCGAGTGGGGCACCGGGTTCTACATCAACCCTACGCCGCCGGAAGAAGCGGCCAAGTTCATGCGCGAGGTGGACGTCTCCGCCGCCGCACAGGCGGTGGGAGCGCCGGACCACTAGGCGAGAAGATGGTCCTGATTCGGCTCCGCCCGGCGCGGAGCCGATTTGTTTTTCGGGGCGGCGGGGCGCCCGCCCGTAGGCTCTTCCGTCCCGCGACGGTGGTATCATGCCCGTATGGCGAAGAACGTCAGATTTGTTGCCATCAAGACCGTGAAAAAGCCGGCGACTGTCAAATTCAAGACGAAGTCGGGTGAGACGGTCTCTTTCAAAGCGCTTAGGACGTTCAGGCGAAAGGAAGTTGTTCATTTTCGCGCCAAAACGAAATGAAGCGCATCTATTTGGACAGCAATGTTCTGATAGCCTATCACTCCACGGATAAAGCGGAAGAAAGCAAGAAGAAGATGGTCGAGAACGCCCTGGCCGTCTTCGCCGAGCTCAAGGACATTCAGCTTTGCACTTCGATGTGGGCGGTAACCGAGATGGTGAATATCTTGGTTTCTCGCAAACAGATTGATCGCGGTGCCGTTGCGGAAATGGAAAGTCAGCTAGTGAGTGAGCGGAGGCTGAAAAACCTGAGGGTACACTTCGTCGAGGTCAGTCCCCAGAAGGACTACGACTTTGCAGAATTCTTCTATCATGTCAAGCAGGGCATTCTCAAGTATCACTCTGGAGTTGGAGACGTGATTCACAGCGTCATCATGAAGAACAACGATATCGCTAATATTTTGACGTTCGATGAGAAACATGATTTCAAGCAGATCCCCGATTTGACAGTGCTCCACCCTAAAGACATCAAAATCGACAAATAGCAGGAGTTGCTCTCGGTGGGACTCAACCGCCAGTGGCGGATGAATCTGTCGTTGGAACAAGCCTTGCTAACTGGTCGGCCCTAGCAGCCCGCGTCTAGAATCGCGCGCTACTTCCTCTTCCAGCGCATGCCGTCCTTGGTGTCCTCGAGGATGATGCCTGCTTCGGCGAGCTGAGCGCGGATGGCGTCTGAAGTTTTGAAATCGCGGGCGCGGCGCGCAGTCTCGCGTTTGGCAATCAAGTCCTGGATTGCCTGATCGCTGAGCCCCGGCGACGCCTCGGCTGTGGCCGCCGCGGTCTTGCCTTCGCTCTTCGCCCATTCCATGATGTGCTCGATCTTGGGCGCGTCCGTATCGCGCAGCACGTCGAAGATCTCGTCGAACCGCTTGAGCACGGCAAGCAGCGGAGGGATGTCGTCTTGCTTCACCTCGCCGGCATCGGCAGCGGCGTTAACCTCGCGCACCATGTCGAAGACCGCAGCCAGCGCCTCGGCGGTGTTCAAGTCGTCGGCCAGCGCGGCGGTGAATCGTTCGCCGCCAGTGTGAGCCAGCGCGGCGATCTTGGGATTGGAGCCCGGCGCGAAGTGTCCAGTCTCAAGGCGCAGTTTGAAGTTGCGCAGCCGCTCCACCGAACTGGCGGCCTGCTTCAGACCATCGAAGGTGAAGTTGAGCTGCCGGCGATAGGGCACGGAGGTGAGCAGATAGCGGATCGACGACGGCTTGTGGCCCTTCAGCACCAGGTCGCGCAAAGTGTAGAAGTTGCCCAGGCTTTTCGACATCTTCTCGCCCTCCACCAGCAGGAAGCGCGCGTGCACCCAGAAGCGCGAGAATGGCTTGCCGGTCAAGGCCTCCGACTGCGCGATCTCGTTCTCGTGGTGGGGGAAGATGAGGTCTTCGCCGCCCAGGTGCATGTCGAGCGTGTCGCCCAGGAACTTGCGCGCCATCACCGAGCACTCGATGTGCCAGCCCGGCCGCCCGGGCCCGATCTCGGTCTCCCACCACGCCTCGCCCGGCTTGGGAGCTTTCCACAAGGCGAAGTCGCGGGCGTTGTCCTTGTCGTACTCGTCCACGTC
The DNA here is from genome assembly GCA_963808725.1 of uncultured Acidobacteriota bacterium. GTDB lineage: Bacteria > Acidobacteriota > Terriglobia > Terriglobales > Acidobacteriaceae > JAHFUA01. The sequence goes on from CAWEGO010000002.1 coordinate 1,518,388, forward strand.
CACGCGCGCGCCTGCCTCCATGCCCGCGAAGTCTTTCTTGGAGAGCTTGCCGTACTCGGGGAACTTGGCGATGCGGAAGTAGTAAGAGCCGTCGTCGGCGCGGTAGGCGTATCCCTTCTGCACCAGGCCGGCGATGAACGCGGCCATCTCGGGGATGTTCTCGGTGGCGCGCACGATCAGCTCGGGCGTCTCCAGGCTCAGCGTCTGCATGTCCTCGCGGAAGGCCTGCTCGTACTTCTTGGTGTACTCGCCAACCGTGACGCCCTGCTGGGCGGCGTTACGGATGATCTTGTCGTCCACGTCGGTGATGTTCATCACGTGCTTGAGCTTGTAGCCGCTCTGCCCGAGGAAGCGACGCAGGATGTCCACAAAGACGAAGGTGCGGAAGTTGCCCACGTGGCCGTAGTCGTACACCGTGGGCCCGCAGGAATACATGCGCACGAGGTGATCTTCCTGCGGCTGGAACTCCTCCACCTTGGCGGAAAGCGTGTTGAACAGGCGCAGCGCCATCGAGCGTCAGGGCTGATGCGAGAACTTTCGATTGTAGGGGCGGGCGCGAAAAACCGTCAATCGGGTAAAAACTCTCTCATCAACGCGCATTCAGTGGGAATATTTGCACCCCGCTTTCGGGAACCGGCATCACACCCTTTGTCCGATAAGCCCAAGCTTAAGGAGGCTGACGATGGCAAAGACCGCTACCGCTCAACTGGAGAAACGCGAAAAAAACGTTTTGGAAATACCCACTGACCTCAGCCCCAATGGGGTTGCCGAAATTGCACGCGCCCTGCGGCCACTGTTGGCCGACGTGTTCACGCTGTACGTGAAGACCAAAAATTTCCACTGGCACATGAGCGGACGCCACTTCCGCGACTACCACCTGCTGCTCGATGAGCACGCCACACAGATCTTCGCCATGACCGACGACATCGCCGAGCGCGCGCGCAAGATTGGCGCCCCTACACTGCATTCCATCAGCGACATCTCCCGCAACCAGCGTCTGCAAGACAATAATGAAGAGTTCGTCACTCCGCAGGACATGATGGCGGAGCTTTGTGATGACAACCAGCTCCTGACGCGATCCTTACGGTCGGCCCACGAAGTCTGTGAGCGGCACAACGATGTGGCCACCGCCAGCATGATCGAAGTCTGGATCGATGAAACCGAGCGCCGGACCTGGTTCTTGTCCGAGGTGCAACGCGACCTCTGAGGAACCAACGGCGTTTACCGCCCGACCGCCCCGTTAACGACCAGCAACCCTGCAAAGCACTTCCTGAAAGGAGAGTCTCATGCCTCACGTTACGGTCGGAAAGGAAAACTCCGGCAACATTGATCTCTACTACGAGGATCACGGCTCGGGCAAGCCGGTGGTCCTCATCCACGGATATCCGCTCAGCGGCGCCTCCTGGGAGAAGCAAGTCGCGGCGCTCCTGGCCGCAGGCCACCGCGTCATCACGTATGACCGCAGAGGGTTTGGCAAATCCAGCCAGCCAACCAGCGGCTACAACTACGACACCTTCGCCGAGGACCTGCACAAGCTCGTGACCCGCCTCGAACTGCGTGATTTTGCCCTGGTTGGTTTCTCGATGGGTGGCGGCGAGGTAGCCCGCTACCTGGGCAAATACGGATCGAAGGGCGTGAGCCACGCGGTGATCGTTTCGGGGGTGCCACCGTTCCTGCTGAAGACGCCGGACAACCCTGAGGGCGTGGACAGCAGCATCTTCGAGGGGATCCAGAAAGCCGTGGCCGCAGACCGTTACGCGTTCTTCACCGAGTTCTTCAAAAACTTCTACAACACCGACCTATTGCTGGGAAAGCGCGTCAGCGAACAAGCCGTCCAGGCGAGCTGGAACGTCGCCGCCGGCGCCTCGGCCACGGCCAGCCTCGCGTGCGTGCCAACCTGGCATGAGGACTTCCGCCAGGACCTGGCCCGCATCGACGTGCCCACGCTGGTCCTCCACGGCGATGCCGATCGGATTCTGCCTATTGCTACCTCAGGAAACCGGACTGCCAAGCTGATCAAGGGAGCTCGCCTGGTGGTAGTAAAGGATGGGCCGCACTGTATCACCTGGACCCATGCCCAGGAAGTTAACACAGAGCTGGTGAACTTCCTCGGACAGAAACTCGCGCGGCGCGAAGTAGCCTGAGCGGCCGTCTCTCCGCGTAAGCTTATTTCATCTGGGGTGCCGTCTCAGGCCGGCACCCCAACCGTGCATCCACAAGCTCGGGCTGCCCTCGCGCGCTTCCACTTTGACACGGACGCTAAATAGCTGGGAGGATCGGCAAATGGATCGAGTGAATGATGACGTGCTGGATGTGCTGTTTCGCAAAGCGCGCACGTACACCGCGTGGCTCCCAAAGCCAGTGCCCGACGAGTTGCTGCGTGAGCTCTACGACATAGCGAAATGGGGCCCTACGAGCGCAAATAGCAGTCCGGCCAGGTTCGTGTTCCTGCGTTCAGCGGCTGCGAAGGAGCGGCTCCGCCCGGCCCTCGCCGCTGGCAACGTGGAGAAGACGATGGCCGCGCCGGTCACCGTGATCGTCGCCTATGATCTGAAGTTCTACGAAAAGTTCCCCAAGCTGTTCCCGCACAACCCCGCCATGCGCGGTCTCTTCGCCAAGAACCCGCAGCTCGTCGAGGAGACTGCGAAACGGAACTCTTCTCTGCAAGGCGCCTACCTGATGCTTGCCGCACGCGGGCTCGGGCTGGACTGCGGGCCGATGTCCGGCTTCGATAATGCGAAAGTCGATGAAGAGTTCTTTGCGGCGGGCAAGTGCGAAGACTGCGGCGAGGAATTCTTCCCTATCGGCCACGTGAAGTCGAATTTTCTCTGCAACATCGGTTATGGCGACCCAGCGAAGCTGTTCCCGCGCAGCCCGCGCCTCGAATTCAAGGAGGCATGCAGCCTGATGTGATGTGCTGGCAGAAGGCAAAAGCTGAGGATCTAGGCGAGAGATTCTGAATCACTCGTCCTGCATAAATACTCTATGACCGACAAGGAGAGTCCACAGCGCGTTGCCCACATCGCCGGAATTTGGGCATGCCGCTGGCTCCGGGGGTAATGATGTCGGCTTGGCCTGTACCGAGTGCGCTCGACTCCAGCACCCAGGCCTTCCCGGTCTTGACTGCGGCGCAGATTAATCGTCTCCGCCCCGCGAGCAAGTTGCGAAAGGTCAAGCCGGGCGAGATCCTGTTTCAGCCCGGCGATACGGAAGTCCCTTTTTTCGTGCTGCTGTCGGGCAGCATGGAGATCGTGCAGCCGGATCTTGCCGGCGAACGCGCTATCGCCACTCACGGCCCCGGTGAGTTTACCGGGGAAATCACCATGATCTCCGGGCAGCGCTGCCTGGTCACCGGCCGCGTTACCGAAGCCGGTGAGTTTCTCGAAATCAGTGCGGACGGCTTACGGTCACTGGTGGCAAAAGACGCCGAGCTGAGCGAAATTTTCATGAGGGCCTTCATCCTGCGCCGGCTGTTGCTCATCAGCCGCGGCCAGGGCAACGTCATCGTGATGGGTTCCCGCCACTCTGCCCAGACGCTGCGTCTGCGCGAGTTCCTCAGTCGGAATGCCTATCCTTACACTTATATCGATCTCGATAACGACAAGACCTCGCAGGAACTGCTCGACCGTTTTGCCGTCAAATTGGCGGAAATCCCGGTGGTCATTTGCCACGGCCAGACCGTGTTGCGCAATCCCTCGACGCAGCAACTGGCGGATTGCCTGGGGTTCAACGTCAACATTGATACCTCTCAAGTGCGCGATGTGATCATCGTGGGCGCGGGGCCCTCCGGCTTGGCGGCGGCGGTCTACGCCGCCTCGGAAGGCTTGGACGCTCTGGTGATCGAGGCCGAGGCGCCCGGCGGTCAGGCGGGATCGAGCTCCAAGATAGAAAACTATCTGGGGTTCCCCACCGGAGTCTCCGGACAGGAGCTGGCGGCGCGCGCCATCGCGCAAGCGCAGAAATTCGGGGCCAAGATGATGGTGGGCCACAGCGTGGTGCGGCTCAATTGCAGCCGCCGGCCGTACGAGGTGGTCCTGGATCGCGGCAACATGATTCCCGCACGCACCGTTATCATCTCGACCGGCGCTCAATATAAGAAGCCGCGACTGGCCAATTTGCAGAAATTCGAAGGTCAGGGAATTTACTACGGCGCGACCTACATCGAGTCACAACTGTGCGGCGACGAAGAGGTGATCGTGGTCGGCGGAGGAAACTCTGCCGGACAGGCCGCCGTGTTCCTCTCTCAGACCGCGCGCAAGGTATATATGCTGGTGCGCTCCGGAAGTTTGGCGGAATCGATGTCGCGGTACTTGATCCAGCGCATCACCGAGAACCCTGCCATCAAGCTGCATTACCGGACCGAAGTCGTGGCTTTGGAGGGCGAGACCAGACTCGAACGCGTCACCTGGCGCGACGGCGCCACGGGCGAAACCTCAACCTATGAGATTCGGCACGTGTTCCTGATGACGGGCGCGTCCCCACGAACCGAGTGGCTGAAAGACTGCCTTACCCTCGATGACAAAGGTTTCATCGTTACCGGACGGGATCTGGATGCGGCTGCCGGCGTCGCTCCAACCGCCGCTTGGCCCCTCAACCGGCTTCCACAAATGCTGGAAACCAGTCTTCCCGGAGTGTTCGCGGTCGGCGATGTGCGCTCGGGCAATGTGAAGCGGGTAGCTTCCGCCGTCGGCGAGGGAGCGATTGCCGTCCATCTGGTTCACCGCGCTCTGGCGGAAATGTAGATTCAACTGCCCACCGGCGGCAACGGAGGTAGCCGATGCAATGCAAACACATGGATCAGATCCGGATCACGACCACCAATAAGCATGTGTGCGAAGAATGTGTGAAATTGGGTGATACGTGGGTCCACCTGCGGCTCTGCCTGTCCTGCGGACACGTAGGCTGCTGCGATTCCTCGAAAAACAAGCACGCCACCAAGCACTTTAAGTCCTCCGGCGATCCCTTGATGCGCTCCATCGAGCCGGGCGAATCCTGGATGTGGTGCTACGTGGACGACATGTCGCCGGGGGAATTAGCGGCCTAGTATCCGGATGCTGTCATTGGAGAAGCACGTTGAGCAGCCGGGCGAGCTGTGCTTTCTCGTGCCCGCCGCTGGACGCTTTCGGATCGTCGGTGATCTCTGCGAGCTGGTGAGCCAGGACCCGCACGGTCGCGTCTCGCGGAAGGTAAATCTCTCCCTGCGGGAGCACCAGTTCCCAACCGTTCTGATCGCCATGACGCAGCAGCCATCGCTGCCGCTCCGCCAGTTTGTCATGCTTCAACTGTCCTGCCACGACCGGCAACGGACGCCTGATCCTGATCTCGGCCCACCCCTGCCCACGTTCGATGTGCACCTGCTCGACTTCCAACTCTTCAAATACGATCAGAGGCTGAGGCAGCCGCAATACGTCTTGCTCGCCCAGCACTTCCGCGGTATCGCTGAATGCCTGCCCGAGCGCATCTGTAATTTCGCCCGCGCTGGGTCGCGCTGCATCTATGACCACCACGCCGGGAATCACGGCGTGGACCTCTGGCGGCGCTGCAGGTAATGGCGTTCTTACCCCGGTTTTCTCCTGATCTCCGCGCGATTCAGCGCTCCCAAAGGTGGCGGGCGACAAGCGCGCAACGCGGGCGTTGGCTGCGTTAACCGTTGCCGGAGCCGCTTTGACATAGCGATAAAAGCGGGCTCGTCCGCGCACTCTCCAATAAGGGTCGTCATACTTCTCCACGCCCAGCCCGGAATGCAGCGCACTATAGAAGGAATGCTGGACCGGACTGATGGCGATCCCCACGTGTCCGGGCCAGACCACCAGATCGCCGGGCTGCGGACGCGCGACCCGTCGAAATTCACTGCTTCCAGCGTACAAGTCCGAGGAACTGACATAGGGGTAGGAAAAGCCGGCGCGCTCGTAGATAGCATGCACGAGGTGCGAGCAATCCGAGTTCGCGCCCAGATGAACACGGGATTCCAGCGCGGCGCCGAGAACCGACAATCCCTCGTCCAGGCTCAGCAGCCGAGCCGCCGCCGGACCTTGATGCCGGTTCCCGCTCCCGGGAATTGTCCTGGCCTGCTGTGCGGACAGGGTATCGTAAGCGAACCCACACAGCAGCAGGAGGAACACAGCGCGCTTCGTGCGGAGCCGCATCATCCAGGTATTTTCACGCAATCTGACGAAGCGGCGCAGATTACAACAGTGCTACACGGACCGGAAAGAAAGACAGGCACAAAGGCAGGTCGCGCAGTTTTCGGCTCACTGCACAATTTAACTCGCGGCCTTGGCCTCATCCTGGAAAGCAAAGGCGTAGTCGCGCGCAAACTGATCAAACTTGATCGGCTTGCGTCGAGTGAGCCGTTCGACAGTCGTCCGTCACTAGACTCGCTTTTCCCTCGCCATAGAAACGCTGGTGATCGATCAGCGCATCGGCATACCATTCCGGCGTGCCCACGGACAGGATGCCTTTCTTCAGTTCAGCCGGCGGCAGGTCCACGTAGCTGATCGTCCAGCAACTCGAGAGATCTTTTCGGCCACTTGCTCGTTGGTAAGAGCTTCGCCTCCCGTTAACGCGTAAGACTTGCCTTCGTGTCCGGTGGCGGCCAGAACGATCACTGCCACCGCAGCGATATCCCGGATATCAATTACGCTGACCGCGCCGTTTCCCTGGCATCCATAGAATGCGTTTTGAGATCGGATGGTGCCCGCGTGGTAGTTGACCAGATTCTGCATAAAGCCGTCGGGGCGAAGAAACGTGTAGGGCAGCGCCGAGGCCTCAATATTCTCTTCCGAATCGCGATGCCCGCTGGGGAAGATGGATCCGCGTCCACCAAGAGCCGAGAGCTTAACAATATGCTTTCCCCCGGCCGCGCGCGCTTCTTTGACGAAATTCGCTTCCAAGGCTGGCAACTCCCGAACCGGCGGTCCAATCAGAAAAATCTTCTCCACCCCGTGCAAGGCTGCACGAATCGTCTCCGGCCGGGCGTAATCCATGATCACACCTTCCAGTCCCGCAGGGGCTTTGGCGGCTACGGCAGGCGACTGGAAGGTAGCGCGTATCTTCAGCCCAACCGCCAGTGCTTGCTTGACCACTTCACGACCGACGTTGCCACTTGCTCCAGTGATCAGAATCATTGCAGTCTCCGTTTTCCGATGCCCGGGAGGAAATACTCAAGGTTGGATGCACCCGCTGCCATTGGCGACACCACGAACGCGCATCGCACCCGTTGCGACGAAATGCAGGCCAGATGCCATTTTCGGCGCATACTGGAATTACCGTAGATTCGGATCGAGAAATCACTTCGCGCGGCCCTTTAGTGGCCGCGATCTCACTGCTGCACGCCATGCAAAACCTACCCGGGCGGACCAGTAGTTCTGCATTCTGCCCCAGTAAACGATTGGTAAATAGGTAACAAGTTCCGGAGACCCTTCCGCCTGCCGCCCGCAGCTGAATGCGGACTATGCCATTGCCGCAATTGCAGTTATCCCTGGTCCCGGCGAGGCGGCACAAACAAAATGCAAATGCAATCCGTGAAAGGATGCGTGGCTCTCAAGCGTGAGGTTTGGTTTCGTCTCACCGATGAGCGTACTAACCTGCCCGAGGGCGGCTTGTATCGCGACAGGTGGTGCACTCGGAAGTTGCGAGCTAGCGGTTTTGCCGCAGCAGCTTGGGATCAGGCAGACCACCCGCGCGGGGGGTCGCACATCAGAGGATGGCGGACAATTCCGCGCGGTTCCCGCTGCAGGTCCCCGCGCCACGCGGGAGCGTCCCGGGCCCATACAGATCATGACAGGGAGAGAATCGATGAAGATGGCAAGATTCGGAAGAACGGCGATTGCTGCCGCATTGTTGAGCGTGCTGCTGTTGTTTGTCGCGGTACCACCTTCCCACGCTGACGACCGGGAAAGGTGCCAGCAGCGAATTGAAAAGGCGGAAGCCAGACTCGATGAGGCGATCCGCAAGCATGGCGAGAACAGCCCCCAGGCCCATGACAGGCGCCGCGACCTCAACGCCGAGCGCGAGCGTTGCTGGAAGGTAAACCATGCATGGTGGGATGCTCACGATCATCAGTGGCACAACGACCGCGATTGGGATCAAAATCCTCACTAGCGCAATCCCCGAGTCGGCGTACCCGGCTTCGTGTCTGAGATGAAGCTGGGTACACCGACCGTTTAGCTCGCGGCACCCCGACCGGCCCAGAACCCAAGTTACCTTGCGATGCGCCCGCCGATGGCGGAAAGTCTCCTCATCGCAAGGAGACCAAGCGCATGTGGATGTTCCTCACCCTGGTAGCGTTGCTCGTGATCTGGAAGCTTTGCGGCAAGCGGCTGCTGGCTTTGTTCCTGCTGAGCGGCGCTGGCCGGATTGCGCTCCAAGACATTGGCAGGAAAGCGGTGGAGGCTCAGCCCGACCGGATCGCGCTGAGTCGCATTCCAAGCCCGGAGTGGCGGGACCCGAGCGTCGGGCAAATTGTTTCGGCGCTGCGCGCGTCCGGATTCACCGATGCCGGAGCCTACTCGGTGGACAAGATGCCCGGGGTCCAGGTGGCCATCCTGGCCAAGCCCGAGGATTACGTGGCCGCCCACGTTTATGAGCATTCCAAGGCCGGTATTTGGATCGAGCTGGTCACCCGCTACCAAGACGGCACCAGCACCACCCTCACCACCCTGCCCTCCACCGGACAAAACCAGCCGGCTTGGCTAACGACCATCCGCGCTGGCAAGGCACCTGCTGGGGACTTGGTCCGGCAGTTCATTGAGGACCGCCGCTGGCGCTCGGGCGTGATGAAGCCGATCTCCGCCCAGCAAGCGCCTCGGGAGTTCGAAGAAGGCTACGCCAAGTACGCGTCATGGCGCAAAGCCACGCCCATGACGGCGGACGAAGTCGCGCCCACGGTTCGGAATTGGGCGCAGAGACCCGACAAGCAGCAGACCATCCAGGTGGAATCCTAAGTCTGCGTCAGCAGACGCAACACTGGCAGGCAGTGCTTCATCTAAACCATTTGCCCGTCGGGACATCTCTAAATCCACCTGAAGGAGAGAACTGTGCAGACTGTAGTCGGGATTTTTAACTTACGGAGTTCCGCCGAAGCTGCGGTTCGCGGGCTGAGGGAAGTGGGGTTAGAAGACGATTCCATCGTGTTCCTGACCCCGGAGAACGCCCAGCAGGCATTGTCCTCGGTGCCGACCACCGATGCGGAAGGCCCCGGCATTGGTAAAGCGATCACCGGCTACCTTGGAGGAGCCATCAGGGGAGGCGTGGGGATGGGAGTCGGCAGTGGAGTCGCCAGCCTTCTGGTCCCGGGCGTGGGAGCAGTTTTTGCGGCGGGAATCGCCGCCGGAGCGCTGCTGGGAATCGGCGGCGCCGCCATTGGTGCGGCCCTGGGCGAGGAAAGCGAGAAAGCTCTGGACACCGGTGTGCCGCACGACGACGTGCTCTTCTACCGCGAACTGCTCAAGCAGGGCCGCTCGCTGGTGGTTGCCTCCGTGGACAGCGACGAACTGGCCTGCGCCGCGCGCGCCGTGCTGCATCAGCACGGCTCCGAAGATGTGGAGACCGCCCGCAAGGAATGGGATTCCCAGCGTTCCGGCCGCGCTGCTTAGGCGGTCTTTCGCTCCCCGCTTTCGCGATGCACGCGCTGGGAAAGCAGCGTCTTTGCTTTTTCCAGCTCGGCGCGCCGCTCGGCGCTCAAGCCCTTTCCCGCGCGGTTGATGAAGTAGGTCAGCATCCGCATGCCCGACCCCGGCCCTTTAGGTGAAACCTTTTTCGAAGCTAGCGTTCTGGCGATGGTCGCGGCGCTCTTGGTAAACAATCCCGCGGGAGGATGGGTGGAGTCCGTCTTGACGCTTGCTACCCACCTTCTTTTCTGCCCTTTGGCTGCCATGGCGCCTCCTCTGAGGTTGGGATGCACGCAGCCGATGGGGCGCTGCTCAACCGATGTCCACGTCCAGCGCCCCCCTACGATTCTGCCTGAGTTTGCCCCGCCAATACGGATCTCTTGATCTGCACTGCGATTTGCGGAGGATGCAGCAAGGTGTTGTGAATCAAACAATGGTGTACGGCTTGCTCCACGCCTTTTCTGTGTTCGTCAGCGAGTTCCTTGGGCATCTCAACCTCGATATTGAAGTTGTCCATCCGCGCCGGGTTCTTGAGCTTCTCCGCCGAGATCCGCACCCGCGTTCCCTCGCTTGTCAGATTGTGCTTGCGCAGGTACTGCGCGGCATAAAATCCCGCGCACGAGCCCAACGCCGCCAGCAGCAGCTCGGGCGGGGTCATGCCCTCGTCAAAGCCGCCATTCTCCGGCGGCTGGTCGCAGGCAATCGTATGTTGCCGAGCTTTGATCTCGAACTGCATGGCTCCCAGATGTTCCACAGTGACTTCCATGATGGCCTCCTACCTTATTTATGATCGGTTCTGGACTTTGACCGCGAGGGCGGCGTCCAAGTGTTGCCGCAAAAGTTCCCGGGCGCGATGCAGGCGGGACTTCATAGCCGCCAGCGAGATCCCGAGCTTCTGCGCCACTTCGCTGCCGGGCAATTCCTCCACGTCGCGCAATTGGTAAACCCTGCGATACGACGCTGGCAGGCTGTCCACGGCCTCGGCCAGCAGTTCCGCCATCTGCTGGGCAGCTAATTGCGCGTCCATGGGCAGATCCTTGCCGGAAATCTGCTTTCCTTCGTCTTCCAGTGCGGAAAGCTGCAACAGCGGCATCAAGGATTCCCGTTCCTTCAGTCGCCAGCAGACGCGCTTTGCGATCTGCGCCAGCCACGCCCGAAAAGCCACCGAATCCCGCAACTGATCCAGATGGCGGTAGGCTTTCAGCAAAGCTTCCATCAGGACATCCTCGGCATCTTCCCGGTTGCCGCACACCCGGATCATCTGCCGGTAGACGGCGTCCTTGTGCTCGTTGGCCAGCGCCTCGAAGTTCACGACAACATTGTTTCACCGTCGCCCCCGGCCGAAGAAACATTTCTCAAGGAACAGGTCTGGCCCTGGACGCTGGTCGCGGCCGGCTTGAGCCTGCGGGAGCGGTTCCACGGCATCTTGCACAACAGCGAGGCCATAGCACAAATGTTGGTGAGTCCCGCGAACGTCAGCCCCAGCCCGATGAACCCGGAGAGGTATATCCAGTGTGGGTTAACCGTCAACGCGAGCACGGCGCCGATCAGCACGAGCAATCCGGCAATGAGGCGCACCTGACGTTCCAGCTCCCAGCGCGCCGCGGAACTGACAACCACCGGGAAGCCGGCCTTCACCCAGGCACTTGTGCCTCCGTCAAGCACGGTCACATCGGTGCGTCGCGGTTCCAGCAGAGCCGCCGCCAGCCGCGCCCGCATGCCGCTCTGGCAGATCAGCACGATCGGGCAGTCCGGACGAAGATCGTCCAGCCGCGCCTCGATCTGCTCCATCGGAATATTGATCGCGCCCGGCACATGGCCGGCGGCGTATTCGCTGGCCGAGCGGACATCGACCCATTGAGCGTCGCCTCGCCTCCCGGCAAGCTTCTTGAGTTCTTCAGCGCTGATTGTTCCATTCACAGGCCAATTCCCCTACATGGGAGGAGCGGGGGATGGGTCAAAAGGATTCGCGGGCAGGTTTTCCCAAAACCAAACAGTGATCACCCTATAAGCTATTGAAAGGATTAGAGCAGGCGGGCAGTTAGATTCATATCTGGCCACGGCTTTAGCCGTGCCCTAACACAAATCCTATTGTGTCAGGCGGCGTGGCTGGCGACGCCCGGCTAGTGAACCATGCAAAGGAACACCCACATTACAAAGTTCAGCGCAGAGCCGACCGCAACAGCGCCAGAGTCGGCCCCTCTCGGCGCGCGAGTAGCGGCAAGCGCAAACGCCAAGATGCAACACGGAACGCCAACGGCGGCAAATTTGATCGAATAGTTGAGCGTCAAGAAGCGCACGCAGAGAGCGGCCAGGAATATTAGAAGCAGCAATTCACTGATGGCGAACGCGATTAGGGACGTTCTGAGCTGCGATTCAAGCTGGCTGGTCCTGCTGAACATCGGCCAAGCCGGAACCGCCGATCCTACAACTATCGCGATAAGCACCAGCGCGACCACGGGCGATTTCTCCTCGGGCGAGCCAGCTTCTGCCCCCCCTCCTACTCGCCGCCCTTCAACTGCTCGGAGAGGTAGTTGGCGATCCCGATGTCCTTGATGGACTGAAGCTGGGCTTCGAGGAAGTCGACGTGGCGTTCCTCGTCCTGGATCATCTTCTCGAACAGCGTCCGCGAGCCGTCATCCGACTCCGCCACGCAGATCTTGACCGCGTTGTTGTATTGCTCGGAGGCCTCGACCTCGTCCTTCAGGTCTATCTCCAGGTGCTCCTTGACGTTGGCGCCGATCTGCGGACGCAGCGCCACCTTCACCTCGGGGCTGCCATCCAGGAACACGATCCGCTCGATGAGCCCTTCGGCGTGGTGCATCTCCTCGATGGCGCGCTTCTTGGTCAAAGCGCCCAGGCGCTTGTAGCCCCAGTTGTCGCACAATTCGGCCTGCACCATGTATTGCACGATGGCCGTCAGCTCGGCGCTGAGCGCCGCGTTCAACTGCTCGATCACCTTTTCGTTGCCACGCATCCGTTCCTCCTTCAATCAACGCAGAATCAGGCTCATACGGCCAACCGAAGAGTATAAGGCATACGCCTGTTACCGAGGGCCGCAACCTCCCCAGTGTCCCATCGCCTGTGCACAACAGCACTTCCGGAAGGCTCCGATTTCGCCGCCCTGGGTTAACGTTATAGAGCACAGGCTCAGGAGAGTTCGTTGGCCTGGCTGGCTCGTACTCGTCACCACGAGGTTACCGATGCGCAGTTCAAACCTACCTGGCAACTTGCGGCGCAGTTCGCGGGTGCCCATGACCATGCCCGTCACCATCAGCAGCCTGGATTCGGCGGCCCAGCTCTATGAGGTCTGCGAGACCCTGGTGGTCAGCGCGCACGGTTGCGCGCTGCGTTCCCCCATCAAGCTGGACACCGGGGCCGTGCTGCAATTTCGAGTCAACGACGGACGGCAGACCACGGCCCGCGTCGTGGATTGCCAGCCGCTCGGCAATCAGCCGGGCTGGCAGGTGGCCGCCGGGCTGGACTTGCCGGGCAACTTCTGGGGACTGCCTTCCTGTCCCGATGACTGGATGCGATTGACGGACATGCCTTCCGCCGGTGAGCCCACGGCGTTTCCCGGCAACAACGGCGGCGCCATGCCCAAGATGCCCATGCTGCGGTCCCTGATCGCCGAGATGGTTGAGCCGTTGCAAGCGGAACTGGCGGATCTGCAAGAAAGACTGAGCTTGCAGAGAGAACGCAACCGGTTCGAAGTGTCGCTGACGCATATCCCCCCCGAGGTCGAAGAGAAGATATGGATGCGGCTGCGGGAGGACCTGAGCGCGCAATCGCTGCGGCAAACCCGCGAGCATGCAGACAAGCTGCTGGGCGCGGCGCAGTCCGCGATCGAGCTGAAGATCACCGAATCCCAGGAGGAGTTCCGGCAGTGGGTCAGAGAACAACTGCAGACCGTGGGGCAGCAGGCGCAAGCTTTGTCGGAGCAGACCGCGAATGAGATGCAGCAGCGGCTCCGGGGCGCCACCGAGCAGTTCGAGCAGCAGGCGTCGGCCGCAGGCGGCCGTCTTGAGCAGCGGGGAGGGGAGTTCCTGGAGTCCCTGCTGCAGCGTCTGGGCGAAGAACGCGAAGCGCACCGCCGCGAGCTGGAAGCAGTGCAGGCCGAGGCTGGCGTGGAATCCTCCCGGCTGCAAGAACAACTCACCGAGCTGGGCCGCCGCATGGCGGAGCTGGACGAAACCGCCCATCGCCTGGAGTCCGGCCTGAGCACCCGCTTGATGAAGATGGCCACCGAGACCGTGTCCGCGGCCCGCGCCCAACTGCAGAGCGCCGCCGATTCGATCTTCGAGAACCTGGCCGCGCGCAACGCCAAGGACGTGGGACATCAGCTCGAAGAGGCCACGGCGCGGCTGAAGAGCGTCCAGAACGAGATCGAAGTCTCGGTCTCCGAATCCGTGAAAAGCAACGTCTCGAAGTCTCTCCAGAGCTTCGAGAAGACCATGGACGAGTCGGCGCAGCGCGCCCTTTCGGCAGTCCGCAGCCAGCTCCAGAACGCCGCCCAGTCGATCTTCGAGGACTCGGTCGCGCGCAATGCCAAGGATGTGGGACACCAACTCAATGAGGCCACGGCACGGCTGAAGAGCATCCAGAACGAAATCGAAGTCTCGGTTTCCGAATCGGTGAAAGCCACTGTCTCGAAGACTCTGCAGAGTTTCGAAAAGACGATGGACGACTCAGCGCAACGCTCGGTGGGACGCTGGCGCGGGGCTCTGGCAAAAGATTTGAATTCCGTCGCCAACATCCTGGGCGAACACTTCCGCTCGGACGGCGCAGCGGACGGCAGCGAGAAACAGTAACTTGAGGCGCCTCGCGGGCGTCTAAGCCCGCTGCCGAAATCCCGAGGGATCTTTTGGACTTGAGGCGCCTCGCGGGCATTGGTCAGCAGGGGTGGGGCAGGCCTTTAGGCCTGCATTCATGCGGCCACTTGAATTGTGGGCTTCAGCCCCTGAGGTAGATCAAATGGTCGCACCGAGAACACGCGCACCATCAGTACCTCAGCCGGCTAAAGCCGGGCACCTGCGACACCGCCATTATGCAGGGCTGAAGCCCTGCGCCACCCCAAATCGGCCTGCATCCAATTTGACAAGCGCCGATATTGGGCATAACTTAGTTGTAGAGTGAGTAGCTCTTCTCCTCTTTCAGATTCTCTGAACTAAGTCAGTCCGTCTGAAGTTTTCCCTTCTTAGCTCCCACAGAACCTAGGAGAATCCCATGTTAGATCGAAGTGTGCGCAAGCCTACGACTTTCCCCGGCAAGAGGTACGCGCCGCCGGCCCAGGCAATTACGCCTTCGCATGATCAGATATGCCAGCGGGCGTACGAACTTTACGAACTGCGTGGCCGTGAGGATGGCTTCTCGGATCAGAACTGGTTCGAAGCTGAGCAGCAGTTGCTCGCGCGCAAATAGCGGAAATGATCGGCATTTATGGATTGCTTACAGTGCACGGATCTGTCCCGGACTTTTGAATCGGCGCAGCTCAAGTATGTCGCAGCCCGGTCGGCAGAGTTTTATCGGATTAGCACTGAGATCGCGGCTAAGAAGCAGGTCGACATGGAACGTGCCAGGACCGACCTGCAAGAGCACCAGGTGACATGCTCCCCGCGATCCTCCGATTAGGACCAGGCTGTTTCGCGCCTTCCTACCCAGACGCCGTTTCCTGCTGCGATCATTCGGATTCCAATTCAGACGACAGCCGCGCTCTCCGCTGAGCCAGCGAAGAGTAGACGGCGGCCGCCGCCACGATCACATTCGCCACCACCACTGGCATAGCGCCGATGAGAAAGCCGTAAGCCACCCAGAGAAGAGCCGCTCCCGCTTGAATCTTTCGCAGGGTCGCCGGCTGCCGGAAGAAATAGGAACTGGCAAAAACCGCGGTTGCCACCCATCCGATTAAGTTAAGCATGGTCATGCTCAGGCCGTCGCGCTTTCCGCCGCCAGTCCGGCGTCGCTTTCGGCGGGCCGCAGGGTAAGCCAGTCGGTACGGACCTTGGCCCACTCCTGGACCAGAAATCCGTGCGACTCGAAGAAATCGCGAATCTGCGGCTGCTGCCAGCCCACCACCTTCTCCAGGATGGGAACCAGCATGGCGAGCGCGTTCGCGCTCAGCACGGTGCGCTTGGCGACCTGCGTCACCTTGCGCGTCTCCGACACCGCGATGGTCAGCCCGTCGAGTCCGTTCACGTGCAGCATGGCATGGAGATCGGAGCTGCCATCGCCGGCGTAAATCAGGTGGTCGGGGCCGATCTGCAGGTCGGCTTGCAGTTGGTCGAGACGCGCAACCTTGCCGTATCCGGCCGTGGCGCAGGCAATGGCCTCGATCTCGCCGGCAGCGTTGTACTTGAACTCGGTCCCGAAGATGTGATCCGGGGGGAGAATGCCGTCGAGCGCGGACTGCACCATCTCCACCGGCGCCGCCGAGAGCACGTAGAAATCGAAGTGGTATCCCTCGATACCGCTGCCCAGGATCTTGTAGAGCAGATCAATATTCTGCTTCAGCGGAATCTTCTTCCCGGCCGCCAGCAGATGCTCGCGGCGAACGCTGCGGAACTGCGGATCATGCAGCAGCAGATAAGCCAGCTCAGCCCCTTGCTGAACCAGGTTCAGTTCGGCCATGCCGGTCGCCTTGCGCTTGAATTCCTCTACCGGGATCCCCAGCAATTCGCTGAGCACAAAACCGGAGTCGTTGAAGCTGAGGGTCTGGTCGAAGTCACTGGCAAAAAGATAGCGTTTAAGAAGTTTGTCGGTCATCTCTATATTAGATACCAAAGCCCTGTGAAAAGACGGCAAAACTGACGCCGAAATAACGATTCGGCTCAATCGTTTTTTCTGATCTCAGCGCCCACTCCAACGTGCTGATAACAGTGTGGTTAGCGGGCTGGCCCCAGCCGGAATTCTGGCTCCAAAAGTGACGACTAAAGTCAGTAACGGTTCGCGCCGATAGAGGACGATATGGACCTCTCAGCAATAGCCCTTCAGGGGTTGGATCAGGCGCAGGTTCAACTGCAGAGCGCCGCCATTAAGCTGGTGGGGATGGGGGCGGATTCTTCCGACGGAGCCGGCTTGGACACCGTGGACCTCAGCACAGAGATCGTAGCGCTGATGTCCGCCCAGAACCAATACTCGGCCAACCTCAGCACCCTGAAAACCACCGACCAGCTACAGCAAAGCTTGCTCGACGTGACCGCCTAAATCAGCTATCGGATGGTGGCTCGGCTTCGGGCAGCCCGTGGTGCCCACCGTGTCCGCCGATTACCTGGGTCACGGCAGCGAGAGCCATTGATTGGCCCATCTTCCTAAAGACAGACATCCATCCGCCCGATAAACCAGGAGTTGCTAGCCGCTGTCCGCTCAGCGAGTTTGCCTTCCAATAATCGAGGGGAGAAATCTGCATGAAGAAGTTCGCTTTTATCGTCGCGCTCAGTTTGTTGTTGGTCCCTGGCGCATGTGCCAAAGAGGGAGGCGACCAGTACCCCAACGGGGCGGAGAGCTGGTTCGCAGGAGCGGCTCCCCCGCCCGGCTTCTATTACATCAACTACTTCGGTTACTACACCGGCGAACTGAAAGACGGTTCCGGGCAAAAGGCAATCGTAAATGGAACTACCCCTTCCGTGGACGCGACCTTCGATGCGTTTCGCTTCGTGGAGATGACTCCATTCAAGATCCTGGGGGCCGACTACGGGATGCACGTGATCGTGCCGATGGTGCATCAGTCGATGAACCTGAACGGCAGAAATGACAATTCCAGCGTCGGCGACATCACCATCGATCCCTTCCTGCTGGGCTGGCACCGGCCACAGTGGCACGCGGCGGCAGGGATGGACATCAACCTGCCCACCGGACACTATGACAAGGATGATCCCCGGGTTAGCATTGGCGCGCACTACTACAGCTTCGAGCCGGTGTTCGCTTTCAGCTACCTGCCCAAATCGGGCTGGGAAGCTTCCACAAAATTCATGTACAACCTGAAGACCACTAACCCGGCGACCAACTACCATTCGGGCCAGGAGTTCCACATGGATTACCTGGCGGGTAAGCACATTGGCAGCTGGATGGTCGGGGGCTCGGGATACGTGCTCAAGCAACTGACTGACGATACGCAGGGCGGCCAGGTGGTGGCTGCGGCCCCGAATTTGTGGGATGAAGGCCGCCGGGGACAGGTGGTCGCGGCCGGTCCGAGCGCCGGCTATACCAACAAGCGCCATATGACTTTCATAGCGCAGTGGCAGCACGAAACCCTGGTCCGCAATCGCTTCGGGGGCGACACAGATCTGGTTCAAGATGATCATCCCCACTTCCAGCGTGTTTCACGCTCCTCCCAAGGGGTGATGGGACCAGCGCACATCCCGGCATGCCGTCACGCGTCTCTCGGTGTGAGGATTGGAAGGAAAAATGGAGTCACCAAGTCTCGAAGGAGGACACCATGATAGTCCACGAAATACCAGGAATACTTCGCGTTGAATGGAACAATGAGGCCAAGACTATGGTAGATACGTGGTCAAGTTACGCGATTAACGTTCCGCAGTTTCGCGAGGCGATATTAGAAAGGGGCGTTGACTATGCAGAGGCCCATGGAGGCCGAGCGTGGGTAATGGATGCCACAAAAGCTAAAGGCGCTTTTCCCGCGGAGATACAGAAGCTTATTGAGACTGAGGTTTTCAAAACCTTTGCATCAATTGGTGTCAGTATTTCATGACGATCAAATCGTCTGGCTCGGCGATAACAAACATGTCCATCAAGAGCTTTACAGCCCACCTTGGTCCTTGTGGAATCCAAATGGTCGAGGTTCCAGACCAGAATACGGCCATCACATGGCTGAAGGAACACCTATGACTTGGAGGAACGGCGCCACATAGCTGGCCGTCGGTACAGCACGACCTGTATCCTGCCGGACATGACCGCAACGGAGATTACGAGGAGCAGGAGCGCGGCACGCGGACGGTCCCAACTCCTTGCCCGATCAGGCGCGAGCCATTTACACTTCAGGACCTAGGCTCTCGCCCATGCCATCGCCAGGAAGGTGGTTAGCTTTGGGAGTTCTGCTGGGAGTTCTTCCCAGCCTGTATGGCAGTGCCACACCACCCCAGCAGCCGGCGCCGAAAATTCCCGCCGGCCAGGTGATCGAGTCGGTGCGCGCTCTGGACAATCCCTCCCAGAGCTATGCTCTTTATCTCCCCTCCACCTACTCGCCCGACCATGCCTGGCCCTTGCTGATGGCTTTCGACCCCTCCGCCGAAGGGGCCACCCCGGTCAAGCTCTTCCGGGAAGCCGCGGAGAAATACGGCTACATCGCGGTGGGATCCAATAACTCCAAAAACGGCCCTACGCGACCTTCCGCGGAAGCGTTTGACGCCCTGTGGCGCGATGCGCATAGGCGCTTCCGGGTGGATGACCGCCGGATTTATGCCGCCGGCTTCTCCGGCGCGGCGCGGTTTTCCAGTTTGGCAGCCAGCAGTTGCCAGGGATGCCTGGCCGGCGTCATTCTGAGCGGCGCCGGGTTCCCGCCGGACCATCCCCCTTCCCCCGGCCTCAAGTTTGTGGTTTATGCCGCCATCGGGCGTTACGACTTCCATTTCCCGGAGATCGTGCAGCTCCGCCAGGCGCTCGAGCAGGACAAGATCTTCACACCACATCGATATTTTCGACGGCAGCCACCAATGGATGCCACCGCTCGTGGCCCAGGCGGCGATCGAGTGGCTCAATGTGCAGGCGATGGCCAGCGGCGTCCTGCCGCGCGATGACGCGTTCGTGGCAACGCAGTGGTCGCAGCGCCTCCAGCTGGCGCAGGCCGAGGAGCACAACCACGACTTCTACGAAGCCTTCCATAGTTATTCATCTCTTGCCGCCGACTTTGGGCTGCTGCGCGAGGTGGGCGAGGCCCGATCCGGCGCCGAGCGGCTGCGCAACTCTCCCGAGTTTCGCCGAGCACAAGCCAGCCTCGACGACCAGTTGCGCAAGCAAAACAGCATCACCGCCCCAATCATTGCCCGGATGAATTCCCTGGCCATCAATCCGAGCGGCGAACTCGCAAGCTTTCCCCAGGTTCAGCAATCGCCGATGCCGATGCAGCCAAATCCTGCCGGCAGGCCTTCCGCCGGCGGAGCTCTGCCGCAGGATTCCAGCGGCGGGCCTGAGATGGTCCGCCAGCAATTGGAAAGCGAGCTGACTGGCCTCCGCAAGCAGCGCGAGCGCGAGACCAATCCCGAGAAGCTCACCGTCCTGCGCCGGGCCCTGGGAGCTGTGTTTGCCCAGGCCTATGAATCGGGTCTGATGGCGGTCGACAGCAAGAACTACCGCGCCGCGGTCGTCTATTTTGAGCTGGCCACGTTCGCGGCGCCCAAGGCATCCGCTGAGATGCACTACCTCGCCGCGGCCGCTTATTGCCTTGCCGGCGACAAGAAACAAGCGATGCGCGTCCTGCGCCAAGCGGTGGCGGAGGGCTTCAACGACCGGGCGCGCCTCGAACAAGACCGAGACTTCGACCGCCTGCGCAGCTCGCCGGAGTTCCAGACGGTCTTGGCGAACTTACCGCCGAAATAGTTGAACCCTCCGCGATGGGGTAAGGAAATTCAAGATTCCTGCCGAAGAGTTAGAGTGTGGCCAATCCAGACATCGATGGTGAGCGTCCTGTTGACTTACTCCGCCCCCGCGGAGCGAGCCACCGCGGCTGAGGTCGAGGCCGATCATCAGAGGCTGCTCCAGGAGCCGCTGGTGCAGCAGCTCCTCGACAGCTAAGCGCAAGGGATTGATGTGGCACTATTGCGTTTTGGGAATCCGAAGTTCCTCCTACCGCGGTTGGAAGGTTTACTATCCACCACCCTAACCTCGGGTTCCTACGGGACCACCCGGACGTTGTACGGAGTAGATATTCCACCAGCAAACGGATCGGCGACGGGACTACATACGTTGACAGTCACCATACCCGGGGCAGAGACGTAAGCCTCCCATGTGAGATCAGGGTCGATTGGGTTATTCGCCGGGCTGGCAGTGGCTACCATTGAAGCGGTGACACCTGGAACGGGCACGGCGGGGCTGGAGACACAAGTGCCGACGATAGCCTGCAAGGGGCCCGTAGTTCCGCTGTACATGGTAACCGCAGCAATCGCAGTTTCGTTCATGGCGATTGCTGGAATCAATGCTGCAAAAGGAGTAAATGGATAGCTAACTTGCTCCTGAATGCAGCCGGCACATGGCGTCCCCGTGGTTTCCGTCACCGTTAAACTGGCCCCGGAATTTACGTTAAATGCGCTTACCTTCATTCCGGTACCCAAGGTGTTGGCGTATGTAGTCGCAGCGGCGCTGCCGCCGCCGGGGCATTGACTGCCAGCGGCGGCCGCCCCGCCGAGCAAGTAGTTGGCACGGCATTGTGCAACCTGCTGGGCTATGTAACCCACGTTGCCATAGGTATTCCAGGCCATCAGCATGCACATGCCGCCAACTGCCAAAAGCAAGAAGACCGGCAGTATCAGCGCGAACTCGACCATCGCCGAACCGCGCTGCTTATTGCGTCTGATCATACATTTTCTCCTAACAAGTATTCCCGACTGTCGGCCCAGCCGGGCCTTCCGTAATGCGAGGCCCTGGACAATGCGAATCCTTTTCGCCATCGCGAGAAGATACCCGGTCAACAAACCACTGGCAGGCAGAGCAACCCCTGCGGTGGCGGGAGCCTTCATCCACAACGAGGCGAAGGGCTGGTGCCACGGGTTGCCCACGTCCAAGTCAGCAGGCATGGCGGCAACGACCTGCCCATCCATGAATTCTCCTACGGCTGCTGGTCCGCACCTGCCAGGGGGAACGCAGGGAGGCACGCACGGGCGCGTGCCACGTCCCTTCTGCCAATCCAGGCAAGATCTGCGCCGGCGCGACCAGCGTCCGGCGTCACCGCAGCATTGAGCGCTGCTCCTTCGCCTTGCGCGCCTTGCGGCGCATATAAATGATCGCCACCAGAACCGCAGCCACGACCCAGAGCCCTATGTCCAGGCTCGTGATCGCGCCGCTCAGTGCCACCAGGTTGTTAACCATATTGCCCTCCTATCGGGTAGTAATCCCGAAGCCCAAAATCACATCCACATCGATGGCCGCGTCCAGCTTGAACGCTGGCCGAAACATCCACTGCCGCAGCGCCCGTAGCAGCCGCGCCGAGAGCACGGGGTCCGGCGACTCCAGCACCCGCAAGTTCTGTAGCTTTCCGGTTTTCCCGATCACGCACTTGACCAGGACGCGGGCGTGTTTGATGTCGGGGCCCAGCTCCGTCCGCACTGGCTCGGGAGGAGTCAGATCGGTCTCGAATCCAGGATGGGAAGCGGGGTCGGAATACTGCAACACCGCGGTACCGATGCGCGTATCGATGTATGTGGTATAAACCCGGCTGCCCTTCAGAGCCCCGTAGGCGTTCATCCCGCCGCCGGCGCGAGAACTGGCGATCACCACTATCGTCGGTGGTCGTCGCGGGTCGCTATGCGCGCTCGGTCCGCTGGCCCCCCCCGGAGCAGAGGCAAAGCTGGGGATCGTGATCACGTTGCCCTGGATGGTCACACCGGGCACCAGCGCCAAGGTACCGTTCACCTGCCCGGCGCCTCCCGGGCCCGGTAGGGGGGAGATGCCGACGGCCGCATTGGCAGCGCCCGGTCCAGTGCCGCTCAAGCCGGAACCTGGACCCGCACCCGCTGCGCCACTTCCAGGTCCCGAGCCGTGCCCGATACCGGCGCCGCCGCCGGAGCCTCCCAGCCCGCCGGTGTCGCTCCCCGTGGGCGATATGGCCAGTGAGCCATAGGCGCCACCGTCGGGAATGCCGAGTTTGTCTCCGGGATTCAAGGTAACGATTAGGCCTTCGGCGTTCCCGCCACCGGCGCCATCGCCCTGGCCGGCGGAGGAGAAACCATGTCCCCCGGTGCCACTGGCAGATTGCGACGCGGCTGGTGATCCCGGCTGTCCTCCGCCAGACCCGTTGCCGGTGCCTCCGGCAGGTTTAGGCGGCCTCACGGCAGCGGCCGCGTTCGTCGCCCAGGAACCCGATACATCGGAAATGTTGCGCGCCACCAGTGGCGCCAGCGGAGGCACCATTTGCGTGGCCGGCAACGCCAGTTGGGGGACGCGGGTGACCGTGTCGAGAGGCGGGGCCGCTACCACAGCCTCCGCCGGCCGGGAGAGCGAGTTGCGGATCTCCAGGGGCGGAGGCGCGGAGGGCAGAAACTGCGCCGCGGCGGACAGGGAACGCAAAGCAGCCGGCACCGCAACATCGGGAGCCGGTGCCACCGGCGTGGGAGCCGAACCCGGCAGCACCGTCTGGCGCAGCGGCCGGCTGACCGCATCCAACGGCGGCGCCGGCGCGGCGCCAGCAAAAGACAGCAGATTCGCGACGCGGTCATGCGTCCGAGGAAGTTTCAGCTTGGGGGCATCCACGATGGCGGCCACCATCTTGGGACCACGGGCGATGATGATGGACTGCAAAGGATGGTGGGCGTGCCTGCCGCCGGAGCGGCCGGCGGTTCCGCTGCTAGCTCCGCCCACATCGCCGATCTCAGGAAGCGCCACAGGGAAAAAGTAGATCGTCTCCCCCGCCATCCCAGGCTGCGGGCTGATGGGGATGGTCTCAGGCAGCAGCAGGAAGAACCAGGGTGAGAGGAAAAGCCACGCGAAGACCACCGCGCAGTGCACCAACAGCGAGGTAAAAGGAGTCCGAAGCGGGATGCCGCTGGCCACAAACGGCCCCCGTTCCCCGCCAGGAGAACGGGAAAATACCGCGCGCAGGGAGGTGACGAATCCACCCCAGCGCCCGTCCCAGTCCACCAGCAGATGGGGAACCTCGCTCATGTCGCGGTCTCTTCCCCCTTCTCAACTACGATCTCAATCTGGTCCCCCACCCTGGTGTCGGTGCTCCACACGGTGTGGCACGGCACTTCGAGGACGGTAGCGGCATCCATGCGCAAGGGAGTAAATCGCCATGGCTTTACGCTCTCTTCCACGTGGACCACCACTTTGGCGACATCCAGGTAGACCACATCGATGGCATAGCCCATAGCCAAGGTGTGCACCCCGTGGCAGGGCACGATCCAAAGCCCCCTGCCGGAATTGAAGTTGGCGGACCTACGGCCGATCAATCCCTTCAAGCGGCTCCAATGGGTATCGGCCACTTCCAATTCGCTGGCAAGAAAAGCCTGGCGCGTCTGGTTGAAGGCGTACGCCCGTCGTAGCGATTCCGGCATGGCCGATGCTTTAGCGCTTGTTGAGAGTTCGTGCTCTCCATCCATAGGCGACCAACCCGATCAGCAGGATGACAACCAGAAGCGTGAATCGAAGCGTCGTGCTCATTTGCTCATCATCGGTATAACGTTGACCCATAACGACACCGCCACCGGTCCCAGGACCACGATCAAGACGGTGGGAAAGATAAATAGGGCCAATACCGGCGTCATCTTGATACCGGTCTTGGCCGCCATTTCCTCGGCGCGCTGCCGCCGTTCAGTGCGCAGGGAATCCGCGTGGGTGCGCAGGGCTTGCCCGATGCTGGTGCCGAAGCGGTCGGTCTGCACCAGCACCGCGGACAGAGCGCGCACATCATCGACGCCGCTGCGGCCGGCCAGGTTGCGAAAAGCCTCGACGCGCGGTTTGCCCGCCCGCAGCTCCAAGTTCATGAGCCGCAGTTCGTCGCTCAGGTCGGGGTGCACCGG
The DNA here is from genome assembly GCA_963808725.1 of uncultured Acidobacteriota bacterium. Taxonomy (GTDB): domain Bacteria; phylum Acidobacteriota; class Terriglobia; order Terriglobales; family Acidobacteriaceae; genus JAHFUA01. The sequence continues at coordinate 1,542,683 of CAWEGO010000002.1, forward strand.
CTGCAGCTCGCTGGCCACGCGCGCCATGGACTGATCGATGGACAGCCCGGCTTCCATGCAGATGACCGCCAGGTCGAGGGCATCCGGGAGGGCCAGCTTAATGGCGAGCTGGCGCAGGCTGATCATTCGTTTCAGCACGAAACGAGGCAATACATAGGCCACTCCGACCACCACCACAGCCCAAGCCGGAGCGCGGAACAAAACCCCGGTTGCGGCCATCACGGCCACGCCTACCACCAGCATCAGTCCCCGAATGCCAAAGTACATGTGCGCGTGATGAGGCTCTCGGTATCCCGCCCGGGTCAGCGCCAGGCGGAGGTTGGAAAGTTCTTCCGGCGTCTTGGGCACGGCCTTGCTGATGGGTTCCAGCACCTGCTCCAGGCGTCCCTCGACGTTGGATTTCTTGCGTTCCGCCAGTGGCCGGCCTAGCAGGCTCTGAATCCGCATTCCCAACACGGAAGATGCCGGCCAGGCCGCCAGCCCGAAGCTGAACAGTCCCACCACGATGATCAGGAACAACCCGATGAATAGCGCTGAGTTCATAGTTTCAAACCCGAATGTTAATAATCTTGCGTATCAGCAGATAGCCGATGAGCTGCAAACCGACGGCGGCCGCGGTCAGCTTTTGGCCCAGCGGCTCGGTGTACAACGGCCGCAGGTACTCCGGGTGGGAGAGGGTCATCAGCACCACGAAGGCCACCGGCAAGCTCATAAGCATCATCATGGTTACCCGCGCGTGGGCGGTGTAGACGCGGACCTGTCGTATCAGCTTGAATCTTTCGCGAATCAAGTACGACAGCTTGTCGAGAAGCTCCGTCAGGTTGCCGCCGGTCTCGTGCTGCAGCAGGAGTGAGGTCACGAAGAGCCTTACGTCCGCCAGAGGGATGCGCTCGGTGAAGTTGAGCAAGGCGTCGCGCAAGGGCATTCCGAACTTCTGCTCTTCGAAGACCTTGCGGAATTCTCCGGCCAGGGGTTCGGTAAGCTCGTTGGAAATCATTTCCAGGGCGCTGACCAGGGAATGGCCGGCACGCACCGCGCGGGCCAACAAATCGATGGCTTCCGGGAATCGCTTCTCAAATTTGGAAAGGCGCCACTTGCGGAGCTGCGACACAATGACGAAGGGGATGGCCAGACCCAGCCCCACCCCCACCGGTGGCAGCCACCACCCCACCTTCAGAAGCGAGGCAAAAAGCCCGACCGCGGCCCCCAGGCTGGCCGTCATCAGCAGGAACCTGCCCGGTCGCATCTGGATGTCGGCCTGAGCTAGAGCGGCCTGCAGGCGGGTAATGCGCACCGAACTCGCCAGCAGGCGGTCGAAGGCGGGAATGGCGCTCAGCAATTCGTCGCGCAGCAGGGCCAGTTCCTCGCTGGGCTGGCGTTGTGTCGCCCGCGCCAGGGATATCAGGCGGTCGCGCATCACGCGGCCTTCGTCTTTCTGGAACCAGCCCGCGCCCAGGGTCAGCAATCCCACGAAGAGGGCGAGGAACAACAGCAGTATCAGCACCAGCGTCATGCTCTCCCCCCTCTACTCATTGCCGGCGGCCTCCTCGGCCTCGAAGAGCGACACCCGCACGGGGAATCCCGCCGCAGCCAGCCGGTTCGCGAAGCGGGACCGGATGCCGGTACTGCGGAAGCTGCCCCGCACCTTGCCGGTCTCGGTCAGCCCCTTGCGCTCGAAGCTGAAGATCTCCTGCATTACGATTATTCCCCCCTCGATTCCGGTGACCTCGGAAAAACTCATCACCCGGCGGGAGCCGTCGGCCAAGCGCGAGATCTGGAGCACCACATGGATGGCGGAGGCGAGCTGCTGGCGGATGGCGCGCTCCGGAATACTCAGATTGGCCATCGAGACCATGTTCTCCACGCGCGACAGCGCGTCCCGCACCGAGTTGGCGTGGACGGTGGTCAGCGATCCTTCGTGGCCGGTATTCATGGCCTGCAGCATGTCAAAAGCTTCCTCGCCGCGCACCTCGCCGACGATGATGCGATCCGGACGCATGCGCAGGCTGTTAATGAGGAGTTGCCGTTGCCGTACCGCTCCCTGGCCTTCGACGTTAGGGGTGCGCGTCTCCAAGCGGACCACGTGCTCCTGTTTGAGTTGCAATTCGGCTGCATCTTCGATGGTGACGATCCGCTCGGTGGCGGGGATGTGGGTGGAGAGCACATTCAGCAAGGTGGTCTTGCCGGCGCCGGTGCCACCCGAGATCAGGACGTTGAGGCGACTTTTCACCATGGCTGCCAGCAATTCCGCCATGCCCGCGGTGAGCGTCTCGTTCTCGATCAGGTCCTTTTCCGTGAGGGGGTCGCGCCCGAAACGGCGAATGGACAGGCAGGGGCCGTCCACCGCCAGGGGTGGAATGATGGCGTTCACACGCGAGCCGTCCGCCAAACGGGCATCCACCATGGGCGAGGACTCATCGATCCGCCGCCCCACTGCGGAAACGATGCGATCAATGATCTGGAGCAGGTGCTGGTCGTCGCGGAAGGAGAGGTTGGTGCGCTCCAGCTTGCCGAGCCGCTCAATATAGATGCGATCGAAGCGGTTGACCAGGATGTCGGAGATGGTGCCATCCTCCAGCAGGCGCTCCAGCGGGCCCAGCCCGAAGATCTCGTCCAGGAGCTCGCGCGACAGGCGTTCGCGTTCGGCGGCACTCAGCGGCACCCCATGGGTGCTGATGGAGGTGCGGATCAGGGTCAGCACCTCTTCCCGCGCCATCTGGCCGCTGACGCGGCCCAGCCGTTCCAGATTCAGCTTATCCAGGATACGGCGGTGCAGTTCGGCCTTGATCTGCTGATACTGCGAGCGGTCCCAACTAGTCAGTGTGTCTGCCATGGTTTACCCCAACCCGAACAAGGATCCGATCCGCGGCTTGCGCTTCTCCGCGGCCTCCGCCTGAGTGAGCGTGCGAGCCAGGCTGGCGAAAGCGCGTGCGATTTCGGAATGGTTTTTGTCCATTACCGGGACGCCCTGATCGATGGCCGCAACCACGGTGGCGTACTGATCAGGAATCTTGGCTAGGATCTTGGTCTTGGTGGCGGATTCGATCTCCGCGTCGCTGAACCCGGGCAGCTTGCGAAAACGGTTCAGCACCAGGCCGATCTCGGCGCAACAGGCGGAGCCGTCCAGCAGGTAGTCCCGCACCTTGGCCACGCTCCACAACGAGGGCACTTCCAGCAGGCCCACCAGCAGCACCGTCTGGGAGAGATCGCACACCTTGCGCAGGGTGCGGTCGAGGCGGGTGGATGCATCCACGATGACGTGCCGGTAGCGCGTGATCAGCACGTCGAAGACGCGGGCGATGGCTTCCGTCGGCATCCCCTCGTAGAAGGCCTCGTGGGCTCCCGCCAGCAAGTGCAGGTCGCCCATGCAGCGGGTCATGTATCCGTCCAGCAAGTCGGTGTCGAGGCGTGGCGCATTGCGGATGGCATCCGCGATGGTGAAGGCCGGCTTGACGTTCAAGTGCAGCGCGGTATGGCCCAGGCACGCCATGTCCACCAGTGCCACTCCGCCGGACTGGCGTTGCAGACCCAGGGCAGTGTTGACCGCGATGGTGGTGGCCCCGCTTCCGCCCTTGGCGTTCACGAAGGTGAAGATCTTGCCGTTGGCTTCCGACCCTCTCGCCCCACGGCGCGTACTGCTAAGCCGCATGAAGGCTTCCAGCAGGGACGTGGTGGTGGTCGGCCGTTCCAGGAACTCGCGCGCGCCGGCGCGCATGGCGGCAATGATGGCCTGGGATTGGCTGGCATCTCCCACGGCGAACACCGCGGCCCCGGGAATCTCGGCATGCAACAACTCGATGGCATGGATGGCCGTAGGCGCGTCTTGCTCGGGGATGTCCACCAGGATCACCTCGACATTCGCCTCCTGCAGGCGCCGCACAATGGAATCGGCAGCGCTGGCCGGAAAGGACGAGAACGCGCCCACGTTTTTACCGACGGCGGTCGAGTCCACCTGCATCTGCAGGATGGTCCTTTGATCGTTGTCCGGGGCTATGATGCCTATGCTGACTTCGGCCATAGACTCTTCCTTGGGGTAGTCAAAACAGCGAATCGCTCGGCTCCTGGCATCCGGCGCCGCTCACAGCAGTAGGACTGGCTCATCCTTTACCTCCGGCCGATTTAGGTTCTCCCGGCAATTTTTCCAAGAACTTTTGAGGAAAAGCTGGCAGGGGCGACGGTTGGCCGCTGGGCGAAATGCGGTGGGCAGTTACCAGAACCATCAATTCGGTCTTCTCTCTCTGCAGGTTCTTGCTTTTGAACAGATTGCCCAATATGGGGATGTCGCCGAGGCCGGGGATCTTGGACATCACATTCGTCAGAGTGTTATCCAGCAGGCCAGCAATTACGAAGCTCTGCCCGTCCTGGATTTCGAATTCAGTTTCCGCTTTGCGCGTGCTGAGAGCGGGAATGACCGTGCCTTGGATGCTGAGAGCGTTGCTAAAATCCAGCGCGCTCACTTCCGGGCTCACCTTCAGATGAATGTTGCCGTTGGACATGAAGGTTGGGGTGAACTTCAAACGGATCCCGTACTCCTTAAACTGAATGGTGAGGGATTGGGCTCCGCCAACGCCTTGTACGATCGGAAACGGAAACTCGCCACCCGCCAGAAAGTTGGCTTCTTTGCCGTCAACTGCGATCAGATTCGGTTCAGCAAGGATTTGCAGGACGTTTTGTTGCTGCAGAGCCTCGATCATTACTCCCATGTTGATGTCCCTGCGGAACAGAAAGAGGTTGAGCACGTTGTTAGTGCCGAAAGCGCCGGCCGTACCATTGCCGGTGGCACCGCCGACAATAGTGGAACCCGCAGGCTGGCTTGCGCTGCCGATTGAAGCACCGGTGGTGCCACCGAACTGTCCGGTACTGATGGCGCCGAAGGTGTTGGCGGCACCGGTGGATAGGATGTTGATCCCCAGTTGGGTAATGGCAGTGCGGTCGATCTCCGCGAACTTCACCTCCAGCAGGACTTCCTGCACCCCGGCGGGCCCGAAGGTGAGCACGTTGACTACGTTCTTGGAATAAGCGGTGGCGATCAGGGCCGCGCGCTCCGCATCTTCCTTGCTGTTCACATGCCCGGACAACACGATGGCACTGCGCGAAGCGGAAATCGTGATGGCATCCTTGGGGAAGATAAACTTGATCTCCTCGGCGGCGGCACTAACATCAACGTCGACTCGCAGGTCAAAGCTGCGCGAGTGCTCCATTTCGTCCCAGATGATGAGCGAGACTTCGCCCGGGGCGCGCCCGTGCACCAGGATCTGGTTAGGCGTAACCACGATCGCGTCGGCGACGGCAGGATCGGTGACCGAAACCCGCCGCAGGCGGTCGCTGGTGTTGATGAGCACCGACTTTCCCACCATCACCCGCAACGGGACTTCGTTCTGCAGCGTCTGTTCCGGGGTCGCCTGCGCGGGCGGGGCAGCCGATGGTGCCAGGGCAGCCGAGGTGGTAGCCAAGTCGCCCGCAGCCTTAGGAGCAACCGCCGCTACCGTGAGCGGCTCGGCGGGGTTCTGAGCCGATGCAGGTGAGCCCAAGATCGATGAACATAACAAGAGCAGAAATAAGCCAAAGCTGCCAAATGCCTGTAACCTGGCGCCCAATCTCATGATGATCTCCCTTACCGAGCCCGAACCCGATTGCTGCTAAAACTTGACCACATCACGTTTGTCGCCTTTGATCGTCTCGACCGTATAAACCTCCGGTGCCCGCACCATGACAGGCGACCGAGCCGTGGAGCGGGGACGAGTCGCCGTCACCACCTCGGGCGCCGGCTCCATGTGGTAAAGGGCAGCGCTCTTCACCGCTTTGGGATCTTCCTGATCGCTATCCGACGGATTGCGGAGCGTGAGCTGGATGCGGCCTTCGGCGCTGGCCAGGGTCAGTCTCTGTGCCTCCTCTGGTGTCACCAGCAGCGTAATCACGGTGACCGACTGCGGCTTGCCTCCGTCCGGGCTCGGGTGCCACTCCTGTCCAGCGGCCAAGACCTCAACGTCTTCCAGCACCGTCGTGGTCATCACGTCCTGAGCTCCTTGTATCGCCGGACGCCCGGTGAGGAGCACGTCGACGTGACTGCCGGGAACCACAAATCCGGCCACGGAGATCACTTCGTTGACCTGGACGGAGAGCGCACGCTTGCCACCGGGAATCAGTGACGGCAGCCCAGCTCCCCCCTTGGCCGAGGCCAATTTGCTGTCCAGCACCACTTCGTTCTTGTGGATGGGAATGATCACGCCCCGGCCCACCACTTCGGTCATGTTCTCGAAGGCGCCTTCCGGAAGATAGGTCACGGGATAGTTCGCTAGGCGCAGAGCAGACGGCGCGATGCGGGCGCCGGGAGCCAGGTCGGCATCGGCCATCACTACGCGTGTGAACGCGAGTTGGCCGGTCGTTCCGACCGTTCGCAGTTTGCGGCTGGCGACGACGGTGACAACTCCAGCCAAGACCAGCGACACAATCCCAATCAACAGCAACCGTTTACGGTTCATTCTTCCCCCTAGTTTTCCCTGTCCTTCAACCGGCTCGCTGCTGCCAGACGAGCCGCAGCCAATCCCCGCTCACCTGAGCCTGAACAGAGCACAAAGTGTCCCTACTGCGGCGGCGACAGCGAAGGGAGAACGAACCAGGGCCGCGTTGTGTACGTTGATAACGGGATGGGCCCTGAATCCGCTCGTGAGCCAAGCTTTGAGAATGGTCAGGACATTGCGAAACGTCTGCACCACAACCCCGCGGCGGATGATCTGTACCAAGGCCATGGCCACTGCCGCCACGATGGCGATCTGCATGGCGAGGGCCCACGGGCCGAACCCCAGCATCGCGCCCAGGGCGGTAACCAGCTTCAGGTCCCCACCTCCGATGGCGCCCAGGCAGAAGAGAGACAGACTGATGGCGAAGCCGAGCAAGGCGGTCCCGGCGGCGGACCAGAAATCTCCCCGAAACCAGTGCACCGCCAGACCAGCGACGAAAGCCGCAACAGTGAGCCAGCGGGGAATCTTGCGCCAGCGCACATCCGCTACGGCTGCCGTGACAACGAAAGCACCGATGACACTGTTCCACATTTGGAGCCCATACTCTCAATATCCGCTTCGGCATGGCCCGGCGCCGGGGTGCTGGTGTCACAAATACCCAGACTCCCTCGGATAGAGCCGTACTGGTGCCAACAGTCCGGACGCACACCTCCGGCATCGACTTATGACAACCAGAGAATCCCGGCGGACCATCGATCGACGCCCGGCCTGGCCATTTCGTATTAACTCGCCGTCATCGCAGAAGCGGCGGTCGAGAACACCTTGCTAACGTCGGTTCCTAGAGTTGTCAAGATAGTAATCGCAGCGACGCTGATGAGGAAAACGAGAAGCGCGTACTCCACTAAGTCCTGCCCCTCATCATCCGACCACAGCCTACGGAAGGTTTGCATCATGGTCTTTCTCTCCTGAAAGCATTGAATTTTGGAAGGAACACACTCTGCAAGAGCAATTTTGGGCGCACAGTGCTCTGGCTTGCGAATCGTGGTTTTTTCCATGTTTTGTTATGCTTAGACTATCTCTGGCAGGGCGGTTCTAGGCGGAAAGCGTTGCATTCTTGCGACACCTGTCCGACCTACGGGAAGGTGTCCCACCCGCAATGAGAAGAGGTGGACCGGGTTAGGGCAGACTTCGATGCGGCGAAGACCGCCTTCAAAGCCCGCCAGCCTCGGTAACCCATAATGCGGCCGGAGCTTTCTGCGTGCGTCATCGTCATTTCGGTGATCACGTGCTTCAGTTGGAGGGTTACCGATTCTCTAGCCAAATTGGCTCACTAACCGGCCACGCCGGCTTCTGCGGCGCAGCCCCTACTGGGAACCGGCGGCGGAATGCTTCCATTGAACCTTTTCTTCGGGTAACAGCGGTGCAGATTCTTGCGCTTTGCTACCAAATGAAAAGAGTCGGGGGCCGAACATGCCCACACGCAATCGGTATTCCGCGTATTCCGGGAAGGTGTGCGCCAGCACAAGTTCCTCATAGCGGATGCGCACCAGGGTCAAGCCGAACCAAACTAGAAGAGCAATCGTAAGGGCAAGGCTGCTAAAGGCGAGCCAGAACCCGACATACTGCACGATATAGGCGGTATAGATGGGGTGCCGAGCCAGGCGGTAGGGGCCGGAGGTCACGATTTCCCTGGCTTGCGGGACCAGGCTGAAAGAGCGCCGCAGCCGCCAGGTTGTCCACACCGAAAACAAGACGCCGCAGAGCCACAGCAGGTACCCGAGCAAAACCAGCAGCTTGCTGGGTGACGGGCGGAGCCAGCCCGGATGCCAGGTGGAAGTGACGACGGCAAAGCTCAAGACGAAGAAAGTACCCGCATAAGCTGCAATACGCGGTCCCCATCCCTGTAATTTACCCCTTGCTGGCTGGCGCAAGAGAAAGCTGAAGGCCACCATCGCCTCATGGAGGAGGATAGGCATCAGCATAAAGCCGGCCATCATGGATCGGCGGAAAAAAAGCGCCGCGACACTCATGAAGAAAAGAAACCCTACCCAATCACTCCAATGATGGCGTGTCTGTTCGACCGGCAGGGAACAGGATTTGACCATAGACGCGGTTATCTCCCAATGAAACCCTAACAGCAGTCCACGTGCCATGGCGCGAAACGTGCTGGAAAAATGGATCAGGGGGCGATGTTGGCCTAAGTGCTTCGAAGCACAGAGGATTGCTGCGGGCGGCTGGTTTGGAGCCCGAGGCACTCGTTTTCAGCGCACTCGGAGCTGTGCCGGGGATACATCAGGTGTCTCAACTCCGAGACAGTTGAAACCAAGGCTGGTGCCCCGGTCTTGGCGCCTAAGTGACAGAAAAGCCTCCTCAGCAGAACCCACAGCTTGCTTCTGATTCCGGAAGCCGCCTAAACACCGCCGCTTGCCGACCTGCAGCAAACGGCGAGAAGACCAGGCTGTCTTGCCATCGTTTCCGCATCAAGCGAGGCGCGCCTGGGCTGAAGCGTGCTGGCATACAACCTCGGGAACCTGAAATTAAGGGGCAACGATGCGAAATTTCCCTTCGTTGGCATCCGTTTCCAAGGGCCTGACTCCGAGACGGGTGACGGCCCACGCCACCATCGCGGCAAGTGTCGCTTGGGGGATGTACTTCCTAAACATTGCCAGGCCGGGTTTCCTCGATCGTGCGGGAAATCTTAAGGGTACTGACTTTCTGCAGTTTTTATACGGCAGGGGAATTTTTCAGAACCTGCCGCATGTCTGCGCTGTACAACGTACAGCAATTCTGGACGGCGTGCGAGCGCGCCGTCCCGGGTATCACGAATCGGCATTATTTTCCGGTTTATCCCCCTCAGGTGGCGCTGCTATTTTCGCCGTTATCGTCGTTACCCTATCTTTCGTCTTTGCTGCTCTGGGTCATCATAAACGGGGTGCTTTATGCTGCGTGCTGTTTTGCCTTCACATTCACTTGCCCGACTGCCGCCGCCCGTCGGTCTGCATTCCTGATATCGGCGCTTGCATTTCCACCCTTCTTGAGCACAATCGCGCACGGTCAAGTCTCGATTGTCGCGCTGGCCTGCATCACCGGCGCATTTGTGGCATATGTCCGGCGAATGCCCCCGATCGCCGGCATGGCGCTTGGCTGCACAGTTTTCAAGCCGCAGATCTTCGTCGCCTTCCTCGTCGCACTGGCCGTTGTCCGCTCCTACAGAGTCATCGCGGGAATGTTGATGGCGGCCGCCGTGCAGATCGGTCTGACGGCAATGCTGGCCGGCGCCGGCGCCCTAATAGCGTACTTTAGGCTCGTTGCTAAGCTCCCTCAATTGAACGCTGCCGTGCTCGCGGTGAAGCCATTCCAGATGCATTCACTTCGTGCATTCTGGATGTTACTGCCCCTGGGCCGAGCTGGGATGGTGCTCTGGCTCGTATCCGTCGCCGCAATTCTCATAATCCTAAGGGCGCGTTGGCGCCGCCATAGTCGTACACAGGTTCAGTTCGCGCTGCTAATTCTTGCCGCCACACTCATCAACCCACATCTTTATATCTACGACGCGGTCCTGCTTGCGCCCGCGCTTGCGGTTGCCGCAGAAGAGAGCCTAATTGCTGATGATCGACGCGCGGAACTGATTCGGGTTGGTCTTTACGCACTCTTCGCGTGCTTCTTCTTCGGCTCGCTCACTCGTTTTACTCACCTTCAGCTCTCGGTCCCCGTGCTGGCGGTCTTGTTCTACGCTCTATCATCACAAGGATCGAAGAACCTTCATCGCGAGAGCGACGCGCTCTTGATCGCTGCTGACGGCGTGGGGTGAAGATGAGCGAGTATTAACGAACCGCGGAATCGGCTCTCGAGAACACCTTGCTGACGTCGGTTCCTAGAGTCGTCAAGACAGTAATCGCGGCAATGCCGATAAGGAAGACGAGAAGGGCGTACTCCACTAGGTCTTGCCCCTCATCATCGCACCACAGTCTGCGGAAGGTTTCCATTATCATGTCTTCTTTCTGCCCGAGCATCGCAAGGAACACGTTATTTCCAGAATCTGCAAGGGCAATTTTGAAGGGCAATTTTGGGCGCACTCTGCTCTTGGTTGCGATTCGTGGCCTTTCCCCATGTTTTGCTACGTTTGAGATTATCTTTGGTGGGGCTCTGGGCAGAAAGCGTCGCATTCTTGCGACGCCTGTCCGAGCTGTGGCGCAGGTCTTGCCCGCGGCCGGTTCCCGGCAGCCTGGGATCCGACTAAGCCCCTTTGAGAACAATCACTTGCCTGCTAAAATCGGGCCAATCGGCGACCCGGGTATGGTCCCCGAGCTGCTCACGCCACCAGTGGGGGATGAATATCTCTGCGTGGTCAGGATCTGACGGAGGCGCAGCGGCAGTGGCAGGAGGCGAAGGTCCTGCGGTTGGACGTTTCTCCCGCCGCAAAGATCGGCGCCAATGACGGTATGTCCTCATCGGGCTCAACGCGTATCGCCGTCGATTCTGCAGGCGTGCGATCCCAATCCGCCGGTGGCGAGGTCACGACTAAGGCCGCCATGAGCAGGCGGCGCCTATGGTCACTCCGGATCGCGACCGCCATCCTGGTTCCGGCGTTCCTGCTGGGAACCGTGGAGACCTGGTTGCGGATCCGCGGAATCGGAACTCCCAGCGGCGTCACCCGCCCTTGCACCGTCCACGGCCGGCCCGCATTTTGTGACAACCGGTGGTTCACGGCGCCGTTCTTCCCGCCCGGCATCTTCCGGATACCGGCCCCGTATGCGATTCCCGCCGCGAAGCCGCCAGGAACCTTTCGCATCTTCATCCTAGGAGAATCGGCGGCCGAGGGGGATCCCGAGCCCTCCTACGGATTCGGCCGATACCTGGAGGTGATGCTCCGGGAACGCTTTCTGGGGGTGAAGTTCGAGGTTATCAACGCCGGCATTACCGCCATCGACTCCCACGTGCTGCTGCCCATGGCCAAGGAGTTGGCGCACCACCAGCCCGATTTGTTCATCCTCTATGCCGGCAGCAACGAAGTCGTCGGACCTTACGGGGCAGGGACCGTACTCACCCGCCAGGCTTCGAGCCTCCCGCTCATCCGCGCGAGCATCTTCGTCAGGTCCACTCGAACCGGCCAGCTTCTCGCCTGGGTCGGCCGCAGGAAAGAGCAACAGCCAGAGGAATGGCGCGGGATGGCGATGTTCCTTGGACAGCAAGTCCGGGCCGATTCTCCGCTCATGGGGCATGTATACGAGAATTTCGCCGCCAATCTGCACGACATTGTCGCCGCCGCTCGCAGCTCGGGCGCCCGGGTATTGATCAGCACCGTGGCCACGAATCTAAAGGATTGTGCCCCGTTCGCTTCGTTGCACCGCGAGGGCATGGGAGAAGATGCCCTGCGCTCCTGGTCGGCGCTGGTTCAACGGGCCGCGGCCCTCGAGGGCGCCGGGGCATACGCCGAGGCCTTGAAGCTGTACCTGGAGGCGGCAGACATCGACGGCGAGTATGCCGAACTCCAGTTTCGGATTGCCCACTGCCTGTGGATGCTCGGAGATTTCCCAGCGGCGCGACAGCGGTTTCTCCATGCCCGTGATCATGATACCCTTCGTTTTCGCGCCGACAGCAGGACCAATGACATCATTCGTTCCGTGGCAGCAGCCTGGGGCCCCGGCGTCGAACTGGTGAATGCCGCCGCGCTTTTTGCCGAGGGGAGCCCACACGGCGTCCCCGGCAGCGAGCTTTTCTACGACCACTTGCACATGAACCCCCGAGGCGGCTACCTGCTGGCGCGCGCGTTGTTCCTCCGGGTCGCCAGCATGCTGCCACCGGAGACGCGGCGCCCGGCCGTGGACGGCGACGTTCCCTCTGAGGCGGACTGCGAGCGGTTGCTCGCACTCACGCGCGAAGATCGCTCGCGAGTCGCTACCAAAGTGCTCGTCCGCTTATCCAAGCCTCCCTTCACGAATCAGTTAAACCACGACGAGCAAGTCCTGAACATGAAACGCGAGGCGGATGCCCCGATCGACAGCTACGACGAGACCGCCGCGCAGTATCAATGGGCGATCGCCCAGGACCCAGACGATCGCCTGTTGCATCTTAACTACGGCCTCCTGCTCCTGAAGCGGGGCGACTCTACGGCGGCGGCAGAGCAGTTCCGCGACGCGCGTCCTTACGATGACGCTTCCTTCGCTACACCGGACGGTCCCTACTCTCGCTGAATAGGACGCGACGAGTTCCGCGCGGACACCGCTTCATTTGTGTGGGTAAACTGAATAACTCGATTCAGACTGGTGAGGGAAAACAAAACGTGCTCCATCTCCTCGACCTGCGGATGGAGACCTCGCCGTTGCGGTTGACCCTGACCACGGGGCAAGCCGGCTTTTCCGGCCGGTAATCGACGATGCAGGGGTTTGCTAGCAACGCACCCCCCACTGAGAGGAGTACTCCGGCGCTGGGAGCGCCACTCCTCGCAGCGGGTGAGCCGTCACTCGGTGCCGGTATACCCAACTCGCTCGCCCGTAACGCTACCCGCAGCCATAGCTTACCAATGGGGCCGCAGCGATGGACACCATGGGCACCCTGGCATTGCAAGGTCGTTTGCCGGGCGTTGAGTTTGGGAAAACCTGGGTGTTTTCACACCTGTGATTTCGGAGCGCTAGCCTGCCGCGAAGCGCGCGCCGAGATGGCTCCCAGGATCACCCTCCCCACCCTCCCCCTTGGCCGATCGCAGAATCGGCTCTCGAGAACACCTTGCTGACGTCGGTTCCTAGACTTTGCAAGATGGTAATCGCGGCAATGCCGAGAAGGAAAAGAAGAAGCGAGTACTCTACTAAGTCTTGTCCCTCATCATCGCACCACAGTCTCCGGAAAGTTTCCATCATGGTCTCTTCTCTCCTGCGCATTGGATTTGCAAGGAACGCGCCTAATTCCCTACTCTGCGAAGGCAATTTTGGGCGCACTGTGCCCTTGCTTGCGGATCGTGGCCTTACCCAATGTTTTGTTAGGCATAGCTCTCTTTTGCGCGGCGGCTCCGGGCGCTAAGGTGTCGCATTCTTGCGACGCCTGTCCGATCTGTGGCGCAGGTTTCGTCTGCGGCTGATTCCCGGCAGCCTGGGGCCCGGCTAAGCCGTTTGCGAAGAATCACTTGCCTGCGACTATTGGGCGAATCGCGGTCCGGAAAATGGCCCCCGGCCTGCTCCTCCCGTCAGTGGGGGAATATCCCTGCATGGTCAAGATCCGCCGGGTAGCATCTCAACGAGCACGGCATCACTGGACTGATTGGGCCGGTTTTCTTTTTTGTCTGGGGATGGCGGGCAGCGTACTGCGGCGCGCACCCATCCTGGGGATCATGCTGTTGCCCGTCTACGCGAGTGACGTGGTGCCCGGCATCGCGTTCCTTATACGTCGGCCGGCGAAAGCCCGGCTGGAGGGTTGGGGGGCGCGCATCGCCACCTATGGCGGCACCTTCCTCATCCCGGCCTTCTTCGCGTTTGGCGGCTGGGGGCACCCGTCCTGGTTGGCGTCCACGCCCGCGACATGGGCAGTCAAAACCGGGTATTGCATGTGGCTGGTGGGTTTGGTCTTGGATATCTGGGCGGTGTGGCAGTTGCGCCGCTCTTTCGGCCTGGCTCCGCAGGCCCGCGAACTGGTGAGGACCGGCCCCTATCGGCTGGCGCGGCATCCCATCTATGCCACTCACACGCTCAAGTACCTCGGCATTTGGCTGGGGCGCTTCACCCTGCCGGTCGGCGTCACTTTCCTGGCTTGGCTGGGGCTGACGGCGGCACGCATTCACTACGAAGAAATGGTGCTGGAAGACACATTCCCGGAATACGCGGAATACCGTCAACAGGTGGGCCGGTTCGGTCCCAAATTGCTTTCCGGCGGCACGGCGCGAGAGAAACCTGCGGAGCTGCCGTCTGACACCCTGAGAATCAGCGGCGCATCATCCCCTGATTGCCGCAACCCCTAGGCCGGGATCATCCATGACGCGCCTTCTCAAAGTCGGACTTGCCCTGCTGATGGCTGGGAGCATGTGGTACTACGCCGCCGCGGTACTGATCCCCTATCAGCGGAAGGAAGCAGCGATACACCGCTCGCCGCGGGGGAACCTGTCCGATCTTTATCCCCGGTGGCTGGGAGCCCGCGAACTACTCTTGCACGGACGGGATCCGTACAGCGCTGAGGTTACCCGCGAGATCCAGATCGGGTACTACGGAGAGGTCCTGGACGGCTCGCGGCCCGATTCTCCCAAAGACCAGCAACGCTTCGCCTATCCGGTCTACGTTGTCTTCTTGCTGGCGCCCGTGATCAAGATCCCTTCCCCATCCTGCGGGTGTTCTTCCGGCTGCTTCTGCTTGTGCTTACGGTGGCGAGCGTGCCGCTATGGATTCGGGCATTGGGAATGCAAATAAAGCGCACCACCGTGGCCATCATTGTGGTTCTCTTGCTGGGCAGCTTTCCTCTAATCCAAGGCCTCTATCTGGACCAATTGACCCTGCTGGTGTGCTTCCTGATAGCCGCTGCCTGCGCAGCTGTGGCCCACGGCAAGCTAATGCCGGCTGGGATCCTGCTTGCGGTAGCCACCATCAAACCGCAGATCGCGTTACCTGTCGCGATCTGGTTCGGACTGTGGGCGTTCAGTGACTGGCAACGCCGCCGGGGGGTTGTCTGGGGCTTTGCTTCGACCATGAGCGCGCTCCTGGCCGGAGCCCACTGGGTGCTTCCCGGCTGGTCGGAGCGCTGGTGGACCGCTGTGCACGCATACTTCGGCTACGCTGCTGCCCAGTCCCTGCTGGAAGTCCTGTTGGGAAGATACGGCGGGCTGCTGGCGGGCATTGTTATTGCTCTAACCGTTGGTCTTGCATGCTGGCGGGGGCGACGTGAGCCGGCGGGCTCCTCTGCCTTCAATGTTTGCTTGCTTTCCGTGCTGGCTGCCGACATGCTGGTTAAGCCAAAGTTTCCACTCTATGACGTAGTCATCCTCGTGCCAGTGCTCGTCTGGTTCTGGAATGGCTGGAGAGCCATCAACAACCGGAGCCGGCCCGCCCGGTTCCTGTGCTGGATCACAGCCTTCCTTGCCGGGGGGCAATGGGTTGGCGCTTTGGCCCTGACGGTCGTATCGCTGTTCTATTCCTCTTCGGCCGCGCAGAATGCGTGGAAATTGCCTCTCGGCACACTGTTCTTGTTGCCCGTCGGCTCGGCTTGCCTGCTCGGTTTGTTCGCTTTAGATGTGTGGAAGGGCGAGGTGTCCCGGGCAACGAGGGGTAGAACAACGTGGTGTCCAGCAAGCGGAGCCGAGGAGGCCTCAACTTTAGCGCCACTCACGTCCAATGGGGGTTCCCGCCAATAGGTTACCCATCGGAAATCTCGGCCCCAGTCGGTCTAACCTGGTGACGAAAGCCCCACAAACGCAAAGGCCAGGAACGGATGGTCAGACTGTCAATCTCCAGGCCAGGCGTGAATCTGAAATCTGCGCAGGTTCCGCAGTTGTGCCCTCGCCGCGGGCATCGTCATCGCGCAGCGGAAGCGGGAAAACGAGTCACCTGTGTAAACAGGATTGCCACTCCATCGTCGTACGCCACTCTCCAATCCGAGGTCTCTTTCAGAACATTCGCCAGAGGCGCATCGGGCGGGATCAGTACGGAGGTGACTCCGTTCTTGTCCAGCACCTCGCGCCATCCCAGGTCGGCTCCCAACGCTTTCAAGTAATCTTTTAAGAAAGCTTCACCGTAAAGATCATGGCGGTCGTCGATGAAGAGCTTGGTGTCCGGGTAAAGGCGGTAGATGAGGTAGCCGCTCCAGCGGTCGGTGCTGAACATGTGATCGTGGATCGGGTGGGCAGCGATGTACTCGGCGGCGGCGACGGGAAACTGCCGCTGGTCAAAGTGCGCGGCCAGCACCGGCGTGCCGTGCAACCGGCCTCCGTTCAGAACCACAGCCAGGCTGGCCACCAGCATGACGGCCGGGATCAGGTGGCCACATAGCATGTCTTCGATATTCTTCATCCGCGCAGCGGATTCGTGCACGCGGTCGCAGGCACTTCGTAACCAGCCCGGCAAATCACGGCGCAGAGCTTGCAGGCGAACCGCTTCGCTCAGCGCCGGCGCGATGGCCAAAGCGATGATCATGGATGAAACCGGAATGTTGCGGACGGCGTACAGCCCGGTGTATCCGGCGAACAGCACCAGCATTATGTCGACCGCGCGCAGACGGCGAGCGGCGAGCAGAGCCGCCACCAGGGCCAGCGCCAGCAGGGCTTCGAAGTACTTTTCCGCGTTGCCGTGAAAGTTGGGGGTGGCAAACTCCATGATATGGTCCATGAAGTAGCGGTTGGAGAGATAGTGATACACATGGATATGAAGTTTGTATCCGTAGGGCGTCAGGAAGGTGACCAGCGCGCTGGCGAGGCCGGCGACGCTTAGCCGCGCGATGGCGGTCCGTGCACCCAGCTTGGTTCCAACGTCCCGGCTGGTCAGGTAGGTCCAAAGGTTCCCTGCCACGAAAAGCACCAGCAGCACCAGCCCCAGGACAAAGCTCCCATGTACGTTCACCCACACCAGCATCAGCGCCGGCAGCCACCACAAGGCTGTGCTTTTTCCTGCCTGGAAGCGGTAAAGCAGTCGCACCCAGATTAAAGTCAGCAGCCAGCCCACCACATGCGGCCGTGCCAGCATATGGACCGACGCCGAGAGTACCGCCAGCATGGTCAGGAGAGCGGAAATGAGGAGGTTGCCACCCTCCGCAATCAGGGACCGGAAAAGCAATGCGAACGTGAACCCGATCACCACGGCGGTGAACAGCACAACCCCGTTCAGGCCCAGCCGCGCCGCCAGCAGCCCTATCCCCGCGTCGTACAGCCATTCCCACGCATACCAGGGCTTGCCGCTCATGGTGTAGGAAAAATAGTCCGCGTGCGGCACCGACAGAGTGCGCACGATGTGTTGCCCGTTGCGTAGGTGCCAGCCGGTGTCGGCATCGTTAAGCAGGCCGGCGCCCACCGGCGCGAAAGCCAGCAACGCCACCAGCACCACGAAGATCATGTCGGTGAGGGACGGCAACAACCATCGCTCCAGCGGAAGACGGTCCTCACGCCGTGTGGACGCGCCAGGACACGCCTCAGCCGCGGGCAAGGGGGATGGGCTGGCGGGGAGTTGAGGGCCCAAATGCGCGGTCGTCGACGAAGACTTGAGCATTACGTTTTTCCCTGCACCCTGCCCGCTAGGAGGGCTGTTCGTTCAGCCCAGGGAGTGGCGGAATCTCCAGTTCGTCGATCAGGCGGTGCAACGAGGAGCGCGAGATGCGTAGCGTGCGGGCGGCCTGGGCTTTGTTGTTGCCGCTTTGCTCCAGGCTCTTGCGGAGGAGTTGCCGCTTAAAATTGCGGACCTCGTTCTCCCAGGAGCTGTCTCGTTCTTCAAAAGTCCAGTTGAACAGCGCTCGCGGCATGTGCTCCAGGCGAATCTCCGGACCGTCACACACCACCACTGCCCGCTCGATCACATGTTGCAATTCCCGCACATTGCCGGGCCAGGGGTACATGCGGAAAGCCGAGAGGACCGCCGGGCCGATGCGCCGCGCAGGACGCTTGTGCCGCTCCGCGTAGGTTTGCAGGAAACTATGGGCGAGAACAACAACGTCGTCCCGGCGTACGCGCAGAGGAGGCAACTCAATCTCGATGGTGTTCAAGCGGTAGTACAAATCGGCGCGGAAAGCGCCCGAGGCAACCAGCAGGGGCAGGTTGCGATGGGTGGCGCAGATGATGCGAGCTTCCATGGGCCGGGACTGGTTGCTGCCCACGCGCTCGAAGGTGCGTTCCTGCAGGACGCGCAGCAGCTTGATCTGCAATCCTGAAGGAAGGTCTCCGGCTTCATCCAGGAAAAGCGTACCCCGATCGGCGGCTTCGAAACGTCCACGGCGCATGGAAACAGCGCCGGTGAAGGCCCCTCTTTCGTGCCCGAACAGCTCGGTTTCAATCAGGGTCTCCGGCAACGAGGAGCAGGCCACCGGCACAAAGGGAAACCGCGCGCGTGAGCTGGCGGAATGGATCAACTGGGCCAAGAGCTCCTTCCCGGTGCCGGTTTCACCGGTGATCAGTACGGTGGCATCGCTGGCGGCGATTTTGGAAGCGAACTGCAGGATCTCGGTCATGACCGAATCGGTTCCGACCACCCATCCGAAGTCCCTCGCCGGCAACGGCAGCGCCCGTAGCCGCTCCAATTCCTGGTTCAACTCGCGCAACTGCACCGCCCGGCGCAGCACGATGCGAAGTTCTTCCAGCGGGCTGCTCTCCACAAAGTAGTCGTAGGCTCCGGCGGCGATGGCATCGCGGATGACTTGGCGGTCATGCGTCGCGAGGAAAGCAATCACGGGAACGCCGGCTGGGTTGAGCACTACTCTTTTCAGCAGTTCCAGGCGCTCTTCGAACTTTTCCGAGTCGGACGGCGGCAACCCGATGATCAAAACGTCGCAGGATTTGCTCTGCTCCATGTCCTGGAAGATCTCAAGCTGCGCGGGAACCAGGGAAAAATCGGCTCCCAGCTTCTGCCCAAGAAGCGCGAGGAAGTCAACCCGTTCGTCGACGAAGTGGCATCTCATTTGGCTGGTGGTTTCTTCTTAGCGGCGTCCTCTAATGCAATGACAGGCCGCGATTGCGGCCGAGCATAGATGATCTGCAAATCAGAGCAAATTGCTCAAAGGTGGGGGGAGGATGCGACCTAAGCGCCACGCAAGAGCCTTCACAGATTTCCGAACATCGGTGCAATAATTTGCACATGATCTTCCCAGCAACGTTTGTTGCCCGTGGAAGTGCTTATAGCGATTGCGCAACTTCGGCTGGAAAATGGCGGTAATGGGCACCAACGTGCTAGCATTACTACCACTTGAGTGGCTGGCCCTCTTAGCACAGAGCCATAGAGTTAGCTCTGTTCGAGGCTCCCCCCGGCTTCCCTCCCCAGCGTTGCCTGAAAAATGCTGAAGCGGCTCGGCCCGCTGCTAGCGCTAGTGCGCGGGCGTGGCCGAACCCGAGAAGTCCACTGGGAGGTTGAGCGGCGCCGCGCTTTCGATGTGCGGCTCCCCTTGAAGCGGCTCGTGACCATTAGGCTCCGAGAACAAGAGCATCGGGTAGAACAGATCCTGGCTGTCGCGCGCGTCTTCCTAACCGCGGCATCGTTGCTTGCGGTCCAACTGGACTCTACCGAACCCGCCAGGTACGCGACCCTGACTCGTATATTGCTCCTTTCCTATCTGGCTTACGGCCTGGTCGTCATGCTGTGGTTGCGGACGTCGTCGCAGCTCCGCCACCCCAGAATCCCGCTCCTGCTTCACAGCATTGACATCCTGGGGCCAGCGATCATTGTTCTGTTTTCCGACGGTCCCAACAGCCCTTTCCTGATGTTTCTGGTGTTCGTGCTGGTCGCTGCCGGTTATCGCTGGGGAATGCGGGAGACCCTGGCCACGACTGCGGTTGCCCTCCTGGTGGTTGTTGCCGAGGCAGCTCTAATCCGTTATGGATCGACGCGCCCCGGGTTCGTGCTTCAAGGAACGTATGACATCAACCGTCTGGTCATCCGCATTGCCTATCTGCTGGCCATCGGTTTCCTGATTGGATATCTGGCGCAGAACGAGAAGCGGTTGCAGACGGAAAGCATCACCATCGCCCGCCTGCTGGCCGAGGTGCGTCCCGAGCAGGGAATTAAGCAGACCTTGCAAGCAGTGCTTGCCGACTTGCATCGCATCTTTGCCGCCGACGGGGTGGTTCTCGCCGTCGAGGAAGTGCGGTGGCGGAGGCTTTACATCTGGGAAGTACGGCCTGGGGTGGAACCTCGGTCGCTGAAGCTTCGCCTGTTCGAAGCCGATTCGTCACAGGAGCCTATCTATCTCTTTCCGCTGGGGGGCGAGTTGGTATACGCGCTGCGCCGACAGAATCGCGCCGGCAGCCGGTTGGTGAGCGCGCTGACTCTGGACGCCAACGGCAGCCCTGTCAATGGTTCCACTTGTGTGTTCCCGGAGCATCCGCTGTGGCGCGACGCCGATGCGGCGATCGCGGGCTCTTTCACCTTTGGGGAGGAGTGGTCGGGACGCCTTTTCTTGATCAACCCCAAGCCCGGCACCCCTCGGCTCGCGCGGCTGCGCTACCTGCGGACCCTGATCCACCAACTCAGCCCGGCCGTGTCCGGGGCCTACGTGCTGCGCCGGCTCCGTGCCAAGGCAGGCGCCATCGAACGTATGCGCGTCGCACAGGAGCTTCATGACGGCGCCATCCAGTCGCTGATCGCACTGGAAATGCAGATCCATGCGCTTCGCCGTCACTCGGAACGGGGGCTGGGAGCGGAACTGGTGAAGATTCAGGAAGCCTTGCGCCAGGAAATCACCAGCTTGCGCGAGCTGATGGTCCAAATCCGGCCGCTCAATCTCGATCCCCGGCAGTTCGTGGAATTCCTGGCCGATCTGGTGGAGCGCTTCCGGCGCGAGACCGGCATCTGCGCCAACTTCGTCACCGACTTGGATGAGGTCAGGCTGCCGGCGCAGGCGCTTCGCGAGCTGGGACGGATCGTTCAGGAAGCCTTGGTCAATGCCAGAAAACACAGCGGCGCCCGCCACATCCTGGTGAGCCTCGGATACCAGGACGGCCTTTGCCGGATTGTGATCGATGACGACGGGCGCGGCTTCGGCTTTGACGGCCGCTTTTCTCTGCAGCAATTGGAGGCGGGCCGGCAGGGGCCCATGGTAATCAAGGAACGCGTACGCAACATCCGGGGCGAACTCACGATTGAATCCGCCCCCGGCCGGGGCGCCCGGCTGGAGATCTCCCTTCCCTCCCCGAAAGCGCAGGCCACCTATGCTTAACCAGAAGAATGACCTCATCCGTATCATCGTCGCGGACGATCACCGGATCTTTCGCGACGGACTGTGCAAGCTGCTGGCTATGGAACCGGACTTCCGCGTGGAGGGCGAGACGGGCGACGGAGACCGGGCCGTGCAACTGGTGCAGGAACGCTGCCCGGACATCCTGCTGCTAGATCTGGCGATGCACCCGGACGGCCTAGAGGTTCTGCGGAAGCTCGCCAACCAGTCTGCGAATTCGACGCGCAGCATCCTGCTGACCGCGGCCATCGAAAACCAGCAAATCGTGGCAGCCTTGCGGTTGGGAGCGCGCGGCGCGGTGCTGAAGGAAGCAGCCACTGAGGTACTGTTCAAATGCATCCGCGCGGTGATGGCCGGCCAGTACTGGATCGGCAATGAGGCCGTGGCCGACCTGGTGAAAATAGTGCGGGAAATCACCGCCCCGGCCGCCCAGCGGAATTGTCCCAAGAATACGCTCACTCCCCGGGAACTCCAGATCATCTCCATCATCGTCGCGGGTTGCAGCAACAAGGAGATTGCGCAGAAGTTCTCCATCAGCGAAGACACTGTCAAGCATCACCTCACCAACATCTTCGACAAATTGGGGGTGTCCAGCCGCTTGGAACTGGCCACCTACGCCATCAGCCAGCATCTGGTAGACAAGTTGTAGTTGTGAAATGAAAAGTTTTGTTTCTTTCCCCCTGATTTGGCACCTTCGGGCCACTCCTCCACCACCTTCGATTAATTGTCGCCGCGGCGGAGAACCGACGATGCTTGCGCCCGCAGCTACGCGCGCGGCAACGGAGCATCGTGGAACAGTGGGAAACGTTCGAGCGGGGACAGTCACGCGCCCCGCGTTTCACGCTGGAGTTGCCGCTGCGATATCGCCGGCACGGTGCGGATGAATGGGAAGAAGGCCGCCTGCGCAACATCAGCCGGTCCGGGCTTTTCTTCTCGGCGCGGCAAGCGTACTCGGTCCACACCAGGATCGAGCTCACTTTCACTCTGCCCAAGGTTCTCCGGGATGAACCTCCCGGATTAGTGTGCTGCCAAGGTCAGGTCGCACGCAGTGTGCTGTCGGACACGGAAGGGGATCGGCCCGCGATCGCCGTCAGGATCCGGGATTACCAATTCACGCAAACACCGGCGGATCCACCGGTCAATGGCGCGGAAGCCGGAAAGCGGTGAGTGAGCCCGCAGGTGGAGCGGACGATTCCCAGCTTATTAGCGGCTAGCCTTCAGGCGCTTGATTTCCTTCCGTCTGGCTTTCGACTGCTTCTTCACTTGCTTCTGCAGCGCCTTGTTGCGCTTTTGGGCGGCGCGCGCTTCCGGATTCAGCTTGACCTTCTTAGCCTTGGCGTACAGCGGAACGGCACAACTCCAGCTCAGGACTAGACCGAGCAAAAGCGCCATCAGTTTTTTCAAGAATTCTCCTTAGCAACGACTTAATCAGTCGGGAGACCCGTCGGGCAACCGGTAACAGTAGGGTCGGCAACTGTGAAGGTCGCCGTGCCGGTCACGATCGCGCCAGGGCCTACCCTTCCAATGAGTGGCTCGCTGGCCGTCGCTATTATCTGCGAGACCCCGCAAGTAGTGCCCGAGGTTGCCAATCCCTGCTGGTTCACCGTAACGACTTGCGTGACCAGGGATGACCAAGCCACCTGGTTGGTTACGTCGCGAGTTTCCGAGGGGTGAACGAATTGGCCGGTAGCTACGAACTGAACCTGCCCGCCACCTGCGACGCCGACGACCCCGGCCTCGATGGGAGTGACCGTGAGGGCCACCATTGTCGTCGGATGTCCACAACCCAAGGGGTACAACAGTACGACTGCCATCAACAGGACCCAACCCGTCTTCCGCATTCCTGGCCTCCGGCGCTGCAATTCTCTTGGGGGGAAGTTTCAGTGTGTCTCCACCGGCCAGCACAGGCAATACAACCAAGGTGGTAAGCGTGGCCCAAAGGTGCTATCCGTGGCGAAATAAATTTCCGCGGTTGGGAGGCTGGGTTCCACTCTTACTCGGATGGGCAATGCCCCGTTTTCAGAAGCGGACGGTGACTTCGCTGGGGCTGGCGGGGATCAGAAATTGCACGCCGCGCTGCTGATTAACGTGCTCGGTGGCATCAAGGTCAAGGTCATCGAGTGAGATCCGGCGCGCTGCTCGGGGCTTGGAGTAGTCGTAAAGGAACGGGCCACTGATGGTGTACTGCTGAATTTCCTCGCGCTGTCCGTTGCGCCACACCAGCACCGTGGGCAGGGCCGGTTGCGGCTTCTCGCTCGAAGCCGGCAACTCGATGAGCTTCGGCGGCAACCCGTGAACCGGCGCCGTCGTGCTGGCTCGCTCATACACAGGCGGCACGCCCGGGGGCACGATCAGCTCCGGCTGCGGAGCTTCCTCATAGTTAGGCTCGTCATAGTAAGGCTCGTCAAAATCCGCATAGCCCACCCCGTACCAGGGCAAAAAACCTCGCCCGTACCCGAACCGCGCTCCGGAGGACCCCCCCCGGCCTGCAGATCGAACGCCCATCCCGGCCAGACCGCCGCCCCTCGATCCGCCGCCACGCGGCTGGCCCGCGGCACCCAAACCGAGCGCAAGCACCGACACGGCGACTCCGACAAGCATACGCACAGCTCTCGATAGTACTCCCCATCGCTTCAGGTGTCAACCACTTCCGGGGCAAGCCCACGCGGTTCAGCGGTCCCCACCTCGCCACTAGATAACGCGGGATGGGCATCACCTCAAGAACCTGCCTAGGGGAACGCAATGGGCGGTTTACGTGCGAGTGACTCCGCGCTATCTTATCCATGAGGAGAAAAGCGTCCCCGCGGAGAGGTCATATGGAAGTTCCGGATTACTACGAGTTCCTTCAGATCAGCCCCAAGGCAGACCCTGAGACAATCCACCGCGTTTATCGATTTCTGGCGGCCCGGCTTCACCCGGACAACCCGGACACCGGCGATACTCAAAAATTCTTCCTGTTGACGCAAGCCTATGACGTATTGTCCCATCCCGAGCGGCGCGCCGAATACGATGCGAGCCGCAAAAACGAGGCAGGCGCCCCAACCCCGCTATCCACGTTCGTGGATTTTATGGATGATATGGAGGGTGAGTTGAACCGTCGGTTGGCGGTGCTGGCGGTGCTCTATTTTCAGCGCCGCGCCAATCCTTACACGCCGGAAGTGTCCTTGCTCGATATCGAAAGGCGCATGGGGTTCCCGCGCGATTATTTGGAATTCACCTCGTGGTATCTCCGCAACAAGGGATACATCACCCGAGCGGACAACTCAGATTTCACACTAACGGTTGAGGGCGTGGACTTCGTGGAAGCGCAAAGGGTGAATATCCCGGTTCTGGATAAATTGCTGACCACTGGCAAGGGGGCCACAGGCGAAGCGGAGGGAACCAAAAGATTGACTTCTTCACCCACAGTCATTGTCCCACCCCCACCGGTAGATGCGACTGACGGCACTCGCGCATCCGAGGGAATCGGCACAAGCGGGGATGACGACCGGGGATGACGACGCGTAAACGTTTGAAGTTCCTGGGAGAATGACCGCCGGACGCCTGCCGGGAGAACGGGCAACTACACTCTCCACACCCACGTGCCCCCGCCTTGCCTTGCCTGCTTGCATCAAATGCCGGCGCGCCGGCCTGCGAAGCAGATTGCTCGTGTCGCTGTGTTGCCCCCTGCGTCTTCTTTTTTCCTCAAGTAGCCAGCCAGTTTTTACCCTCACTTTTCAGGATTGCTGGGTTCGCTTGAGTTCGTCGCTGATCACTACCGCCTCGGCGACCTCTTTCATGGACTTGCGCATCTGCCGGCTTTGCCGCTGCAGCAGGCGATATGCGTCTTCTTCGCTTAATCCGAGGTCACGCTGCAGGATGCCCTTGGCGCGCTCGACCAGTTTTCGCATCTCCAGGCGCTGGGAAAGTTGCGACACTTCGCTTTCCAGGCGCGCACGCTCGATCTCCGCTCCCACCAGGAACCCGATAGTGCTGATCAGTTTGATGTCGCGCGGGCTGTGCACGTGCGGCAGCCGATGCTGAAGGTTGATCACCCCCACTACCCGCCCGCGGCAAAGGATCGGCACCGACAGGAAGGCTTCATAGCGGTCCTCCGGCAATTCGCTGAAGTAATTAAAGCGCGGGTCCTGGAAAGCATCGCGGGCCAGGGCGACCGGTTCCAGGTGCTCCGCCACCCATCCGGTGATTCCTTGCCCCACACGCAGCTTCAGCCGGTCCACCGCTTCGGGATGAGGATTCTTCGATGCCCGCAGAACGAGCTCATCATCCTCCAGGATGTAGATAAAGCACGAGTCGCACTCCACCACGCTGGAGATCAGCGTGACGATGCGCTCCAGCACCTGGTGCAGCAGGTCGCTCGCCGCCATGCGGCTTCCGATCTCGTGCAGCAGGTCAACCAGGGAGTTCTCGTCGGGTTGTGACAGCTCACCCACGCAAGAAGTGATGCCACTTTACGAGATGCCGCGGTTTTCTTTAGCATGGGAAAAACTTCTCGCGCCGATAAGAAATTTCGATTGGACATCCGCCGGTTGCCGCCCTACCCTGAGTGCATTGATTCGTGGCGGGGGACCACGAAGTCCTTCCCATCTAGACGCGCCCAGCAGTAACACCGTATTTCACTGACCACCACGCCGTGGTTTCCAACTCAGGTATTTCTGTCTGCTGCCCGCTTAATCGGGCAGGGGGGCAGGTGTTTTTGCTTTTGCTCCCTTTAGCGGGAAGCGAAGGCGCCAAGCTTTATCTGGAGCGGGAACATGCAGGTCGGGAATAACTCGATCGAGTCCTACAAAGCCTCCAAGGGCGGCGACGGACTGCGCATCTGCGAGGACATCCCGCGGATCGCGAGTGAGGGATGGGAATCGCTGAGTCCGGCCGATAAAGAGCTGCTCAAGTGGGTGGGCGTGTTCTTCCGCAAGCCCACGCCCGGCGAGTTCATGATGCGCATCCGCATGCCCAATGGATTTGCGACCAGCGAGCAATTTCGCGCTATCGCCGATCTCTCGCGGCGGCTCGGCAACTGTCTCGTCGATATCACCACCCGGCAACAGATCGAACTTCGCGGCTTTGCCATTGGGAGCGTGCCGGAGATGTGGGAACGCCTGCGCGGCGTGAATTTGCACAGCCTGCAGACCGGCATGGACAACGTGCGTAACATTAACGGCTGTCCTCTCGCCGGTCTCACGCCGGACGAATTGATCGATGCCTCTTCGGTTGTATTCGAACTGGACCGCATACTGGTCGGTTCGGACGGCAATCCCGAGTTCACCAATCTGCCGCGCAAGTTCAACGTGACTATTACCGGCTGCCGGGCCAACTGCACGCACAACGAATCCCAGGATATCGCCCTGGTTCCCGCCCGCAGAGGCGGGCGTTTCGGCTTCAACGTGTTGGTCGGGGGCAAGATGGGATCCGGCGGCTTCACCATTGCATCGCCGCTGGGCGTGTTTGTAGAACCAGCAGAAGCCGCGCCCGTCACCGCTGAACTGATCCGCATTTTCCGTGACCACGGGCCGCGGGAAGCACGGTCCAAGATCCGGTTCGCTTTTTTGATCGAGCAGTGGGGGATCGAACGGCTCCGCGCGGAATTGGAAGCGCACGTGGGCCACGAGTTGGAGCCGTCCGGCGAGGATGCCCGCCGCCGCCAGCACGCTGACCACTTGGGGGTCACGCGGCAAAAGCAGACCGGTCTCATGGCCGTCGGGCTGTGCGTACCTACCGGGCGGCTCCGCCCAGATCAGATGGACGAACTGGCCGCGCTCGCGGACAAATATGGCACGGGTGAGATTCGCTTGACTACCGGGCAGAATGCCATTCTCGCCAATGTGCCCGAGGAGTGTGTCGAGCCGCTGCTCCGCGAACCGCTGCTGCGCGAACTCTCGCCCGCGCCTTCTCCCTTCTTCCGCGGCATGGTGGCGTGCACGGGAACGGATTTCTGCAACCTGGCACAGATCCAGACGAAGAAGCTGGCCATCGAACTCTCCACGGCTCTCGAGGAGCGATTGGGTTCCGACGGCAGCCCCTTCACCCTCAACTGGTCGGGATGTCCCGCAGGTTGCGGCAACCACCAGGCCGCTGACATCGGCTTCCGGGGCATGAAAGTGAACGTCGGCGACAAGATCATCGAAGCGGTGGCGATTTACACCGGAGGCCGCACCGGGCCCGGCGCAACTGCCGGTGAGGAGATCATTGACATGGTGCCGTGTGACGGTTCGCTCGCCGATGTGGTGGCCGCGCTGGTTTCCAAACTAGGCCTCCTTGAGCGCGGGACGCCCAGACCGCCAGATTTCGTGCCGCTCGGAGTACTCGTTCCGCCGCCATTAGGTCCGGTGCAACCGTCGATAGGAGGTGACTAAATGGATTACGTAAGCCCGCCCGAGATCGTCAGCGAAGCCATGCACCTGGCAAAAAGAAAGGCAGGTCTGCCGATTCTCGACCTACTGGTGCGCGGCACCCTGGCCGGCGCATTCCTCGGCTACGCCACTTCACTGGCGCTGATCATCGTCTCGCAAGGATTGCCGGGAATCGTGGGAGCGGCGATCTTCCCCGTGGGATTCGTGATGCTCGTGCTCCTGGGACTGGAACTGGCGACCGGGAACTTTGCCCTCCTGCCACCCGCTCTGCTGGCCCGCGAAGTCGGCTTCTTCCGCCTGTTGCGCAATTGGGGGTGGGTTTATCTCGGCAACCTGATCGGTAGCGTCTTTTATGCGGCGCTCTTCTATCTCGCGATCACCAACGCCGGCACCTCGACCGGCGGCGCGCTCGGCGAGCAGATTCGGCAACTGGCACAGAAGAAGACGCTCGCGTACGCGGCACTCGGAGGCAGCGGCTGGGCCACGGCTTTCGTGAAGGGCATCCTGTGCAACTGGATGGTTACGCTGGGCGTGGTGCTGGCATTGGCCTCACGCTCCACCATCGGCAAGATCGCAGCCATGTGGCTTCCTATCATGACCTTTTTCGCGCACGGGTATGAGCACTCGATCGTCAACATGTACGTGGTCCCGGCGGGAATGATGTTGGGAGCTCCGGTTTCGCTCAAGAGCTGGTGGGTTTGGAACCAGATCCCGGTGACGCTGGGCAACATCGTTTCCGGTGCGCTGTTTACGGGACTGGCGCTGTATGTCACCTACACGGCGAAACCGAAGCTTGTAGAGCGGCCACTTAAGGAACTCGAGATGCCCGCGCCGCTGGAGATGATCGCGCCGTCTCGGGCTGAGGTGCAATGACGGCCTCATGAACCTGTTTCCGATGTTCCTCAAGCTGGCCGGAAGGCGCTGTTTGGTGGTTGGCGGCGGCGCTGTGGCTGAAGGCAAAATCGCGAGCCTGCTCGACAGCGGTGCAAAGGTCGTAGTGGTGGCGCCCGATGTCACCGCGAAGGTTAGCGGATGGGCGTCCACTGGGAAGGTCGAGTGGCTCGCCTGCCCCTTCCGTCCCGCTGAGCTGGAGAGCGTCTTCCTTGTGGTTGCGGCGACGTCGGATCCGCAAGTGAACGACTTGGTTTTTCGCGAGGCGCAGAGCCGGGGAATCCTTTGCAACGTGGTGGATGATCCTGAGCGCTGCGACTTTTACTATCCCGCCGTGCTGCGCCGAGGACAGCTTCAGATCGCTATCTCGACCGGCGGATCGAGTCCGGCGCTCGCGCAGCGGCTGCGGCACGAACTGGAGCAGCAATTCGCGCCCGGCTACGGGGAGTGGCTGGAGGAACTGGGAGAGGCCCGCTGCCGCCTGCTCCGCACGCCCCTGGATGAGAGCCACCGCCGGCGCTGGCTGCACCGCATGGCAAGCCGAGAGTCCTTCGCGAGCTTCCTCCGGCGGCGCGCGGCCAGTGGAAGTCGTTCCTCATGAGCGGGCGAGTCTATCTCGTAGGGGCCGGCCCGGGCGATCCTGAGCTGCTGACCGTGAAGGCGCTGCGAATCCTGCGCTCGGCCGACGTAGTTCTTCACGACGACCTGGTCGCGCCCGACATCTTGCAGCTTCTGCCTGCAACCGTGCGCGTCCACAACGTAGGCAAACGTTGTGGGGTGAAGATCATGCTCCAGCAGGAAATCAACGCCCTGATGGTGGGATACGCCCGGTCTGGACTTGCAGTGGTAAGGCTCAAGGGAGGGGATCCCATGATCTTCGGCCGCGCGGGGGAGGAGATCGCCGCCCTGCGAGCCGCCAACATCAACTTTGAAATTGTCCCCGGGGTGACGGCCGCCATTGGGGCCGCTGCCGCGGCAGAGATCACATTGACGCAGCGGCACGTCGCACCCGCGGTCGCTCTCGTCACGTATGCGCGCGCTGGTGGAGAACCACCGACGAACTGGCGGGCGATTCTGGCCAGCGGCGCCACCGTAGCGGTGTACATGCCCGGCGACGACTATGGCAGGATTTCCCGCGATCTGTGCGACGCCGGGCTGGATCCGGAGACCGCGTGCCTGCTGGTCTCGTGCGCCACCACGCCGGCGGAACAGATCCGCACCACCGCCGTGGATCGACTGGCCGACATGCCGCCTCTGCCTGCTCCCACGCTCCTGGTCATCGGCCCCGTGGCGGGCCAGGCCGTAGACCGTACGCCCGCTCCCAAGCAGGCCGCGGCCTTCCTCTCCATTCAGCAGTTTTCCTGACGGCCATGATGGCTGAGCCGCCCAGCGTCGATTTTGCAAATCTGAAGGTGATCGCGTTCGAAAGTCGCAAGGCCAAAGAAATCGCCACCCTCATCTCGAACCAGCACGGTATTCCGCTCATCGCGCCGGCGATGCGGGAAATCCCGCTGGAAGAGAATCTGGCAGCCTTCACCTTCGCCGACGAGTTGTTCGCGGGGCGCGTGGATGCGGTCATCTTCATGACCGGTGTGGGTGCACGCACGCTGTTCCAGGTGCTCGAAACCCGGTACTCGCCAGCCAAAATCGTCGGCGCTCTGGCGGGTGTCGTAGTGGTGGCGCGTGGTCCCAAGCCCATCGCTGTTCTTCGCGAACTCAGGATTCCCGTGCACGTTGCCGTCCCCGAACCGAATACCTGGCGGGAAGTGCTCGAGACCCTCGACCAGCATCCGGGCGGCTTCACCTTCGAGGGAACGCGCATTGCCGTCCAGGAATATGGGATCGCCAATGTGGGACTTCTCGAGGGACTGCGGCAGCGAGGAGCCGAGCTGATCCGGGTTCCGGTGTACCGCTGGGGACCTCCCTCTGATCTGGCGCCGCTCCGCGAGGCCGTTCGGGCGATTGTCGACGGCGAAGCGCAGGTGGTGCTGTTCACGAATGCGTTCCAGGTGGAGAGCGTTTTAACCGTCGCTGCCGCCGAGGGCTGCGAGCAGCGCTTGCGGGATGCGTTCAAGCATTGCATTGTCGGCTCGGTAGGCCCAACCTGCAGCGAGGCTCTAGCCTCACACAACGTCCGTGTGGACATCGAGCCGCAGCATCCCAAGATGGGGATGCTGGTCTATGAGGCTGCCCACCACGCTCCCACCCTGCTTCGCGACCGGCGAAGTGCTGGTCAATAGATTTCAAGGGGCCCTGGCACGGATTCCCATGGGCATGCTCGCCGACCGCTTTGGCGGCCGTGTCATGTTCTCTCTGCTTATGCTGGGGGTGGCGGCGCCCGTGTTCCTGGTGCCCGCCGCCGGCAGCTACCCGGCACTGCTGACGGTGGCGTTCTTCCTGGGGATGGCAGGGTGCTCGTTCGCGGTGGGCGCCGCCTATGTTTCGCGCTGGACTTCCCCCGAGCGGCAGGGCAGCGCGCTGGGCATTTACGGCCTGGGGAATGTCGGGCAGTCGGTGGCAGTGTTTCTCGGACCCGTTCTGGCGGCAGTTCTCGGGACGCGGCTGGTTTTTCGCGGCATGGCGCTGGTGTTGGTCGCCTGGGGGATTGTTTACCTGCTGCTGCCGCGAAATGCACCGGGCGCAGCGCGTCCTAAGACCATCGGCGACAGGGTCGCGGTGCTCACTCGGAGCCATCTCTCCTGGGTGCTGGCGGCGTTCTGGCGTGGGCAACGTACGGAGCCCAGCGCATGGTGATCACCGCGCCGGGTAAATACGGCGATGGCGGCTACTGTAGGGCGGCTGCTTCTGCTGGCATTCCCTCCGCTTTCCTGTCCAACATCAGACGGTCCGCTTCGTGAATCAGTTCACTCGCCGTCATTCCCGGCTTGAATTCGGTAACCCCGTACGTGACGGTGATGGAATACCCACAATTGCTATGGGTACGATTCCACTGGGCTAAGTAGTGCCTCTGCAGGCGCTTGACAGCTAGCGTGGCGTTATACGCGTCGGTTTCGGGCATTACAACGATGAACTCGTCCCCACCGTAGCGGACGATCGTGTCGGCGGCCCGGAAGTTCTTGCACAAGAGGCTGGCAACGGCGGTCAGAACCCGGTCCCCCTCAAGGTGACCGAAGCGGGTGTTGAACTCCTTGAACCTGTCTACGTCGATAACGGCTAAAGACAGACCCGTGCTGTATCGCTCGGCTTTACTGATTTCTTTTGCTAGTGTGGTTTCCATGTACCGGCGATTGAAAAGAGCAGTCAGCGGATCGGTCAGAGCAGCTCGCTCTGCTGCCTGCAATTGCCGCACAAGTTGTCTGCGAGCCCGTTGAAGCCAGACTCTTTGATGCAGAGTGTGGGCGTTCAACAGCACCAGCAGGGCAAGCAATCCCCAAGTGTACTGAGGCAAATTGCTTGCATGAGGCGAACTGCCGAATTCCCAAAGCAGTCGCGGAGCCAGCAGGAGAACAAGCCCGACGGCCACAGCGAATAAAACACAAGCGCCAATGGCCCAAAGTTGAAGGTCACGCCAGTCCAGTGCTTTAATATCGTTTTCGAGTTGTTCCGGCAAACGCTGGTCTAAAACACGGTCCGGCAACACCAAGGCTCCAAGAAAAACTGTCCCGCAAACGCTGCCTTCGAAAGTATCGTTTACCGCTCAGCTTAATTCCAGCCTCGGAGGTACAATGAACCTCCGGCTCCTGTCATAACCGTCGAGAACAGTTTTGGCACAAACAATCCCCTGATGTGTGCGGGCCGGGGGAAACGGTTGATGGCTTGTGCAGGGTGCGGAGCCTGCGTAGTGGTATCCCAGATCGCTGGCGAATACGGGCGATGGCGCAGGGCTTCCCGAATTGTATCTTCACTTTATACGTGAGCGGTTACGTATCCTTCTCGGGCACTTCGTTGATTCATTGCCAGTTCGTTGCAGAACTGCCGTACCGATAGCCGCTCGTCTTCAGTGAGCGATAGGAACTCGAAACCGTGTTGGCGGTCAAGTTGGTGGCGAACAACTGCCAAGACCTTGAGCGGTGTTGAGTAAGCCGAGAGGGCAAGCACCAGTTGCACAATGCTTCCTTCCGAAATCGGCTCCGGTAGGTGTGCACCAAGCCCTCCCTCTGCGATGACGAAGCACCACCCATCAAGGGTACGCTGTTGGCGATCACGAATCCGCACGGGCAAATTGGTGCGGTACCTAGGAAAGCGGCGACGGACGGCGTATTCCGACTGTTCGCCCGTTTGGGCAATTTTAAGGACGCCCGTGGACGTGAACTGAGTGCTCATTGTTGAATCAAGATACAGTCTGATTCAAACCGATGTTGTGATTTGCATCACATTGGCAGTGACGAAGGTCACTCCTATGAAGCTTCTGAAGAGATGCGCGCACTTCGTCAGCTACGCAGCCTCAGCACCGGGCAAGGCGCATGCGCCACCACCTGGTAGGCCGTGGTGAGCGGCACATTGAAGGTACCTTCGGCGCGGTGCGCACTAATCACGATGCAGTCCGCGTTCTGCTCCGCGGCGGCTTGCAGAATTGCTTCCACGGGGTCGCCGACGCTGACGAGCGCGTCGGACTTACACCAGGCCCTTGCTTCCTGCGGGATCAGAGCGTTCAAGCGCCGGTAATATTCCTGTAGCACTTCGTGCCGCGGCGGCTCGCTGGCGGCATGCAGCAGAATCAATGCGGAGCCTTCAATCTTGGCCAGCGAAAGCGCGTACGGCAACGCGACCAGCGACACTTCGGAAAAATCCGTCGGATAGAGAATCCTGGCGAATTTCTCGGCCGCCCCCGGGGCCTTGGCGGCACGGGGCGACACGCTCAGGACCGGACAAGGCACAACATTGAAGATGCGCTGTGCCACCGAGCCCAGCAATAGCTTGCCCACACCACTGCGGCCGTGCGTGCCCACCACGACGAGGTCAATCCCTTGTTTCTGGATTAGCGGGGCGAGGACATCCGCGACGGAGCCGCGTTCAATGATGGTCTCGACAGGCACCTCGCCAAGCGCATTCCTGGCGAGAAACCTCCGCATCTGCACTTCGGCAGCGCCTTGAAGCGCGCCAGCTTCATGTGGCGCCGCCTCGGTTGCAGCTTCAGTGGTTGCGCCAGTGATGATGTGAGCTGCAACGACACTTGCTCCATAACATTCCGCCATCAGACGCACGAACGGCACGGCCGCTTCCGAGCAGTCGGAAAAATCTGTGACCAGAAGAATCCGCGTGAAGGACGGAAGCATTGCCATGGTGCCCATATCTCTCCCTCGTCCGCTATGAGTTGCCTCACGATCGTATTATCCAGATCACTTGCCGCAACGCCTCGCCGCTCGAGTACAGCGCGTTACTTCAGCCCGAAATAGGCGCGATACAGCGCGTCATTCGCGTGCAGTTCGGCGACGGTTCCGGTGAAACCCACAACCCCGCCCTCCAGAGTGCAAACCCGGTCGGCAAGATCGAGGAACTTGATGTTTTGCTCGGCGATGAGCAGCGCAAGCCCCTGCCCGCGGGCGTTGTCCAGGACGCGAATGACATCTTGCACCAGAAGTGGCGAGAGTCCGGCGGAGGGCTCATCCATGATCAAAAGGCGCGGCTTTCCCGCCAGCGCCTTGGCAATCGCGAGCATTTTGCGCTGCCCGCCGCTCAAGCTGCTGGCGAGCGAGCGGCGGCGCCGCTCCAGCTCGGGAAAAATCCCATAGAGCTCTCCCACTCGCAATTTCAGTGCCGCAGCGGAGAGCGAATGTCCGCCGATACGGACGTTCTCGTCGACGGTCAGGCCGGGAAATACGCCCATCTCCGACATGAAAGCGATGCCGCGGCGCACCCGACGATCGGTACGGAGGTGGGTTATCCGCTCGCCGGCAAAACGGATTTCTCCCTCCCATGCGGGCAGCAGCCCGATCAGTACCTTGAGAAGAGTGGTCTTGCCGGCGCCGTTGGCGCCAAGCAGTACGAGAGTTTCACCTTCGTGCACCGCCAGAGTGGCGCTCCAAAGCACCTGCACACGATGATAGCCAGTCTGGAGCGACTCGGCTTGCAGGAGTTCAGCGGACATCGCTGCCCCCCAGGAACACACTGACCACCTGCCGGTCGCGCAGAGCTTCGCTGAGCGTGCCCTCAAAAATCCCCCGCCCTGCGTTGAGGACAATAACGCGGTCGGTTACCTCGCCGATGAAGCCCATCAGGTGCTCGACCACCAGGAGCGCAATTCCGGAAGCAGCCAACTCGCGCAGCTTCCGCGCAACGCGTTGGAGCTCTGACGGATGCAAGCCCGCGGCCAGCTCATCCACCAGCAGCAGCCGTGGCGCGGTGGCCAGGGCGCGCGCCAAGTCCAGCCTCTTCTGCTGGGCGCTGTTCAGGTCGGCGGCTGCGCGCAAGCGACAGCCGTCGAGTTCGAGGGAAACCAGGATGGCGTCAATGTCCGCCGTGCGCCCGTCGCGTCCGCCGTAGGTTGCGGCGATCTCCACGTTCTCGCGCACCGTGAGTGCCAGGAACGGCTGTGGCACTTGGAACGTCCGATTGATGCCGAGCCGGACCAACTTATGGGAAGGCAATCCCCCAATCGGCTTTCCCTCAAGAAAAACCTGCCCGGCGTTGGGCGGGTAAATACCGGAGATCACATTAATGCAAGTCGTCTTGCCCGAGCCGTTGGGGCCAACCAGGCCCAGCACTTCTCCCGGCATCAAGTGGAAGCTGGCGCCGTCCACCGCGGCGAACCCGCCGAAGCGTTTGACCAGCCGGTCGACGCCCAGCAGCGGAACCTTCCCCGCCCCCTCCTCATGGGACATTGAACCCCCAGCGCTTCAGCAGCGACATGACCCCGTTGGGCAGGAACAAGACCAAAACCATGATCAAAGCGCCATAGATAAGCTGAAAATACTGGGGCGCGGCGATGCCAATGCCATTGTAGACGCCATAGAGGATGGCCACCCCAGCGAGCGGCCCGATGATGGTTGCTGTTCCGCCGAACAAGGCAAATACGATCGCGAAAATGCTCATGCCGAGGTCAAAGACAGTTTCCGGATAGAACACAGAAATGTACCAGGCGTAGACGGCGCCAATTAAGCCAGCGATCAACGCACTTAGCAGCCAAGCGATCACTCGTGCGCGCACGACGTTCACCCCCGCCATCCCGGCGCTGATCGGGTTTTCTCGAATTGCCTGTAGCGCCAAGCCAAAGCGGGAATTCCGGAGGTAGATCACCACTGCGAGCGTGAAGGCGAGGATTGTAACCGCCATAGCGTACGCGAAGCGCGGTGCGTACACCCCGCTCAGACGAATGCCGTACGGTCCCTGCGTGATCTCCGTCAGATTGGGATTGGAAATGATCTGCGCTACCGCCTCCGAGGCGGCTAGACTGGCGATTGCGAAGTAGGCGCCTTCTAGCCGCAGCAGTGGCGTGAGAATCACGCCGAGGATCAGCGCCGCCACTGCACCCGCCGCCAGCGCGGGAAGAGGATGGGCATGCGCATGCAATACCAGCAGGGAAAACCCGTAGGCGCCCGCGCCGAAAAATCCCACGTAGCCGAACGGCAGATAGCCCGTGAAACCGTAGATCACGTTGATGCCTTGTGACAGCACCAGGAATACGACGAAATTAAAGAGCAGCAAGTGGTTGCTGTAGATCGCCGGGAGAAGTGCAAAAGCAACCACTACCGGCGCCAGGATAAAAATCAGGTGGCGAAACCCTTTACGCATGCCGCACCCGTTTTCCGAGAAGGCCGGTGGGCCGCACCAGAAGGATAAAGATGAGCAGGAGATAAGGTAGCAAGTTCGCCCACGAACTGAAGTACGTCTGCATGAACATCAAAGCGACGCCGTAGATCATGCCGCCCAGCAATGTGCCCAAGGGCTGGCCGAGCGAACCCACCACGATCACCGTGAAGGATGTAATCGTGACTGCTACCCCCATCGATGGCAAAATGCTGCCGAACATAAAGGGCGCAAATACCCCGGCCACAGCCGCGAGCGCTAAGCTCAACCCGAAGGCGAAAGCGGAGACAAGGTGCACGTTGATGCCCGTGCTCAAGGCCTCGTCCCGCTGCGACATCACCGCGCGCGTGAGATACCCGATCCGCGTCCGGTAAAGATACAAATAGACCAAGCCGATGCAGACGGCGCTGGCGATGCCGCTGATCATCCACGAGGCGGGAAAGGTCTGATTCAAAATGTGCCAAGGTTTGCTGCCCAGCACATCGCCAGGAATGGAGTACTCGCTGGTGCCGAAGCGAATCGTGGCGCAGGCTTCGATCACCTGCGAAAGACCAAAAAACAGAATGAGCGACAGCATCTCCGGGTCCTTGGCTGCCTGCAGTCGCGGCACGAGCAAGTAGTAGAGCGGCCAACCGATCAGCGCGAAGGCCACAAACACCACAAACACGGAAATGACTGGGTTCACCCCCCGCCAAGCGAACAGAAGATAGGCGGCAAAACCGCCCAGCATCAGGAAGTCGCCATGCGCCAGATTCACAATGCGCATGACGCCGAAGACAAGGTTCAGCCCCAATCCAATCAGGCTGAAGTAGAGGCCGAACAGCAGTCCGGCGATCAGGGCGTATTCGAGCATTGAGCTCCCCAGACGACTTTCACCTCAACTAGCAACGCGATGACTTCAGCCACTTCCCATACATCATCAGATACCTGTCCAGGAGGTCTCCGGTCGGTCTCTCGGAACTCCCGTAGCTTTCCCATCCTCTCATCACCGCGATGGAGAATTCGCGCACCAGCAGGAGGTCCTCGAACTGGCTTGGTTTCTGCTTCCGTTGGTGCGCCGGACGAAGCACAGCGACGTGTTCGTTCACGGAACGGTAGTTGTTTATATCCAGAATGGGTATGTCGGGGTAGTGCACGAGATGCAGTAGGAAACATACGGTAATGAACGCTGTCGGAAGGCGGTCGCTCCATCGTCGAAGGTCGTCCCCTGCCTCTCTCGCGCGTCGCATTCCCTCTTGTGGCCAGAGCAATGCGATTCGAGCGGCGAGTTGGCGATGTCGTTTCGGGAAGTTCGGCTTCGAGGTATGACCGTATTTCCACACAAGCGCGGCCAGTATGTCGTTTTCGGTGATGGAGTGTGGCGTCGCGAACGCAGTGCGAAGCCGGGCCAGTTCTGCTGGGGGGTACTTGCGCTCGTCATACTGAGCAGCGTAGTGCCATAACTGCGCCTCAATAGACCGGACTATTTTCCCGGTTTCGGAGTCTGTTAGGTTCAGCAAATAGGGCCCTCTCGTTTGGCATGGCTACCGGCCCTCAGGTTAGCCCAGCCAGGCAGGCAACCGCGAGAGCCGCGCACGAATTATCGGCCTAGGGGCGCATCGGTCAGGGTGCAGGGTAGACGGGCTTGGCGTTGGCTAGCGCGTGCGGATGAACGATGTTTAGCTTCAGTCCGCCCTTGCCATCGGGAACGAGCTGTCCCAGGGGTTGAATCTCGCCCGTCTGCGCTCCGGTCTCGTCCAGCTCAAAATCCCCATCGAGTGTTTTCAGCTTGCCCGACTGTGCGAAGATGGCCTTGCGGAGTGCGAGTTGGTCCAGACTGTCTGTGGTCGCCAACGCCCGATCCAGCACCAGCCCCGTCGTGTACCCCGCGACGGAGTTGAACCCGAACTCCACGTGGCCGCCCTGGTAGTTCTTGTCCCAGGCTGCCTTGAATTCAGCAAGCGTCATGCCGAAGTTCGGTTGGTAGCTGATGGCTGAGGAAGTGACGTAGGTGTAGACGTATTGCAGAGCCTTGGGTCCGACCGCGCGTTCGACCAGTTCCGTTTCCAGACCCGGGTAGATGCCAAACATCCATTTGAACTTGATTTCGCTTTCCTGCACGTTGCGGAAGAAGACGATGTCATTGCCAGGATAGCCCAGATGCACGATCGCATCCGGGTTGGTGGCACGGATGCTTTGCAGCAACACGGTGTAGTTCTGGGTGCTGGTCGCTACGCCGTTGTCGTAGACGATCTGGAGTTTGCCGGCATCCTTCAGGAATTTGCGCACGGCACTCGCCTGGGTGCCCGTGTAATCGTTGGTGGCATACAAAATGGCCACGCGCCGGATGCCAAGCTGGTACCCCTCAGTGTTCAGGAAGTCCCCGACGTATTTCGGCCAGATACTGGAGATGGGATCGGAAATCAGCACGATGTACGGATTGTCTTTGGTGAAGAACGTGGCGCCGGTCCCCGTCTGATCGATTAACAGCATTTTGTGGTCGTGGGCAATCGGCACTCCCACGGAGGTCAGCACCGAGCCGGAATCGGACACCAGGATATCGACCTTGTCCTGGGTGATGAGCTGGTTGTAGAGCGTGGTGGCAGTGGCCGTCGAACTCTGATCATCGTAGGCAATGAGCTTGATTGGGATCTTTTTGTTGTACGGCCTTACGAATACCCCGCCTTCCGCGTTCTTTTGCTCAGTCCAAAGCTTCAGTCCGTAATACACCGGCATGGAAATCGCGGCGTACGGCCCCGACGAGGCATAGAGCGTGCCGATTTTGATCTCCTGCGGCGCTTGCGCCGCGCGTGCAGGAGTCAGTGCGGAAACCAAAATGCACGCCAAGGACAGCAGCCACAGTCTGGACCTCATCCCATACAGGGGAGGGATTATCTCCTGCATGTCACGGTGCATTGCTTCCATGGTGTTAACTCGGAATTTCCTTTTTGACTTCGAAAACGGGGAGCATTGTACACCCGCTTCGCCCTGCGGCGCGTTGCCTGAACGGATTTCAATCTGGTCCGCCCCAACGGCCAGCGTTCCGCATCAGCACAGCTTGAATTGGCCCCAGATGAAACCAACTAGGGCATTCCGGTTCCTGCCACAGCCACATCAATAAGGAGCAGTGAAACCTAGTTCACTGTTGGAGTCAAACTCAGCATCCGGCTGACTCTCCGCAGGCTTCCCGTGACAAGAATCCAAGAGCCACAACCCTGGAAGCCACGCCGTATCGGTCATATCCCTTCGCGAGCAACTAGGTCTTTGGCAGGAGTTGGAGGATGACGAGAAGTGCATGGTCTTGATCAATGCCTCTGGACGAAGATATGGCTTGCTGGTGGATCGACTGGTCAGCGAAGAACAAGTCGTAGTGAAGCCGCTTAGCGGCGGCCTGGAGAAGAACTCCCACTTCCTGGGTGCCACCATCATGGGAGATGGCCGTGTCGTACTGCTGCTGAATCCCGCGGGGGTGGTCACGTGAGTAGTTTCGACGCGCACTGGCGTCCACGCCGCCGGGAGCAAGGTCCCTGTTTTCGCACGTTCCGCTGGCGCCGGCCACATATCGCACGCCAGTTCTTCACTCGTGTCGCAGGTATGACCACAATGGACTTCACTGCGGGCCGCTCAGCAGGCCGGACTAACCCGTCCGGATGGTTCCCTCGCTGGTTGGCTAACCGACTGCATTGCAAATGAGAAAGAATGGTCGGGGAGACTGGATTTGAACCAGCGACCCCCTGGTCCCGAACCAGGTGCTCTACCAGGCTGAGCCACTCCCCGACTCTGCGGGAAACTGCAAACTGAAGGAAGCAAGCCGCGCTTGCGGCGCCCGCGTCTACACGCTCTGCCGCCGCGTCCGCCTGTGTGCATTATAGCAAAGCAGGGCCGCAACCATTCCCGCCCCGGCGGCGGCGAGGGTCTGCAACGATGCTACAATAGCCGTCTTTCACCCTGCGTCGCGGCATCTCCCATTCCAGACTGGGCGTGGATCTTGGCTGAGCAGGACCCGGCACAAACCGCCAGCATCACCTACGCCGACGCCGGCGTGGACATCGAGCGCGCCCACCGCACCAAGCAGCGCATCAAGTATCTCGCCCACAAGACCTTCAACCGCAGCGTGCTCAGCGAGATCGGCAGCTTCGGCGCCCTGTTCGCGCTGGACACCAAGAAGTACCGCGACCCGGTGCTGGTCTCCAGCGTGGACGGCGTGGGCACCAAACTGAAGGTCGCCTTCGAGATGCGCCTGCACCAGTCGGTGGGCGGCGACCTGGTGAACCACTGCGTCAACGACATCGCGGTGCAGGGCGCCGTGCCGCTGTTCTTCATGGACTACCTGGCCACCGGCCGGCTGGAGCCCGAGGTGGCGGAGGCGGTGATCAGCGGCATTGCCGATGCCTGCAAACAGAACGGCTGCGCGCTGATCGGCGGGGAGACCGCTGAAATGCCGGGCTTTTATGTTGAGGGCGAGTACGACCTCGCGGGTTTCATCGTGGGAGTGGTGGAGCGCGGGCGCATGATTACCGGCAAAAGGGTGCAGTCGGGCGACGTGCTCATCGGGCTGCCTTCGCTCGGACTGCATACCAACGGCTACTCGCTCGCCCGCAAGCTATTCTTCGAGGTGGCGCACTACTCGCCGGAGAGCTACGTCAACGAGCTCAAGAACAAAGCCGGCGCCGAGCTGATGAAGCCGCACAAGAGCTACTGGCCGGTGCTGCGGCGGCTGATCGACGCCGACGCCGTCTCCGCCATGGCCCACATCACCGGCGGCGGCATCACCGAGAACCTGCCGCGCGTGCTGCCCAAGGGAATTGCCGCCGTGGTCGAGCGGACGGCCTGGCCGGTGATGCCGGTCTTCGAGCACCTGCGCGCGCTAGGCAGCCTCTCCGACGAGGAGATGTACCGCACTTTTAATATGGGGATCGGCATGGTGCTGGTGGTGCCGCTGGCAAAATTCAAGAAGGTGCAATCGATCCTGGAACGTCTGGGCGAGAAGGGCTACACCATCGGCCGGATCGTCAAGGGCGAGCGCAAGGTGATTTATTCCTGAGGAAGCAGTCAGCACTCAGCAGTCAGCAGTCAGCAGTCAGCTAAACCCGCCGAACCGCAGCTTTGACTGAGTGCTGAATGCTGAGTGCTGATTGCTTATTGAATGCTACGCGCCGACGGTGGTAATTG
The DNA here is from genome assembly GCA_963808725.1 of uncultured Acidobacteriota bacterium. Lineage (GTDB taxonomy): Bacteria > Acidobacteriota > Terriglobia > Terriglobales > Acidobacteriaceae > JAHFUA01. The sequence goes on from CAWEGO010000002.1 coordinate 1,584,081, forward strand.
AACTCTATGCCTGACGCAAAGAACATTGGCATCCTCCTCAGCGGCCGCGGCTCGAACTTCGTCGCCATCGCCGACAACATCGACGCCGGCCGCATTCCCGGCGCGCATATAGCGGCGGTGATCTCGAACCGTCCCGACGCGCCAGGTATCGAGATTGCACGGCAGCGGGGCCTTGACGCGCGCGTGATCCCCTCCAAAGGCAAACAGCGTGAGGAGCACGACCGCGAGGTTGTCACCGTCCTCAAAGACAAAAACGTCGAGCTGGTGTGCCTGGCAGGATACATGCGCCTGCTCTCGGCGTGGTTCGTGCAGCAGTTTCCCAACCGCGTGCTGAACATCCATCCGGCGCTGCTGCCGTCGTTTCCCGGGCTGGAAGCCCAGAAGCAGGCGTTCGAATACGGCGTCAAAGTGTCCGGCTGCACCGTGCATTTCGTGGACGAGCAACTCGATCACGGCGCCATCATCGTGCAGAAGGCGGTGCCGGTGTACGACAGCGACGACGAGCACTCGCTGGCCGATCGCATTCTTGAGCAGGAGCACATCGCCTATAGCGAGGCGGTCCGGATCGTGCTCGAAGGGAATTATGAGATCGCGGGACGCCGCGTCGTCCACCGGACGGTGTTGAGGGAGGCGGCGTATCCGCCGGCCATGTGATCCCGCGGTTCCACCCTTCTAGCCTGGATGATTCATAGTGGGTGGCGTTGGCGGCACGTCTAAAGGCCGTCCCCCTTCACTTGTATAGGATCGCTGCTGTGCGGGTTGTCTTGGGAAGGGCACGCCTTCAAGCGTGCCGTTAAGGTCACTGTAAATACAGCTTTAGCTGCTGAGAACTTTCAGGGCTTTACTTCTGCGCGTTGCCGGTCGAGAGCCCGCCGTTGTCGCTGACCTTCAGCACCATCAGGACTTTGTCGTCCACGTGAGTGCCGCCGCGGGAGAACTCGTCCACCTCCGCCAGCACCGCGTCCACGATCTCCTGGGCGGGCTTTTGGCGGTTCTTCAGGATGCTGGCCGCCAGGCGCTCGGTGCCGAATTCGTCATCCTTGGGGTCCATGGATTCGACGATGCCATCGGTGCAGCACACCAGGATGTCGCCGGGCTTGAGCCGCGCCGAGCCGCGCGAGTATTCCGCGCTGGGGAACAGGCCGATGACGGTGCCGCCTTCTTCCAGCAGCTTGTACCTGCCGGTCTCGCCGTCGATCAGGATGGGAGGCACGTGCCCGCCGTTGATGTAGTGCAGGCCGTTACGCCGGGTATCGATCAGCCCCAGGAAGATGCTGAGGAACTTCTTGCTGCGGGTGTCGTTGTACATCATCTCGTTCAGCGACAGGGTGAGCACTTCGAGCGAGTGCAGGTGCATGACCAGCGCCCGCAGCGTGGCCTGCAGGTTGGACATCACCATGGCCGAGGACACGCCTTTGCCCTCCACGTCGGCCACCACCAGCAGCAGCGATTGCGGGCCCAGGTTCAGGAAGTCATAGTAGTCGCCGCCCACCTCGTAGCACATCTGGTTGATGACGGCGATGTCGTATCCGGGAACCACCGGCGGCGCATCCGGCAGCAAGCTGCGCTGGATCTCCGTGGCCAGCGCCACCTCGCGCTCCAGGCGCTGCTTCTCCACCACTTCGCGGTGCAGGCGCGCGTTCTCCAGCGCCATGGCCATGTGCGCGGAGAGCTTGGTAAGGAAGTCTTCTTCGTCGCGCTCGAAGCGGCCATGCATCTGGTTCAGCAACTGGATGACGCCCACGATCTCGCCGGTCTTGTGGCGGATGGGCAGGCAGAGCAGGGAGCGGGTGCGGTATCCGAACTTCTGGTCGAAGCTGCGGTCGAAGTACTCGAGGGTGTAGGCGTCCTCGACGTTGATGGTCTCGCCGGTCTCGGCCACGCGTCCGGCCACGCCGCGCCCGTAGGGCACGCGGATTTCCTGGTGGTCGAGGCCGGAAGCCACGATCGACCAAAGCTCGTGTTTCTTGCTGTCGGCCAGAAAGACGGAGCCGCGCTCGGCGTGGCACTCGGTGCAGGCGATCTGCAGGATGCGGTCCAGCAACTCCGCCAAATCAAGCGTCGAGTTCAGCAGCAGGGTGGCTTCGAAGAGCCGGGAAAGCTGGGTGATGGCTTTCTGCGCCTGCTCCGGCGACAGCACTGGATTCTTGGCAGCGGTTGCGTCCACGCACACCTTTCCCCCGACCGCCTCGCCGCCCGGCGGTTTCTGGCAGCACTGGCGCGGGACATCGGAGCGGCGGCGGTCCCTGGGGCCGAGTGCGCCTACTATATGCAGCCGTGGCGGATTTGTAAATACGGGGGAAGAAGCAGTTGTTGGGGCGCTAGTGAAAACTGTCTGCCAGTGTCATTCTGAGCGAAGCGAAGAATCTGGACGATGTGGGTTGCGCCCAGAACGTCGGTGCTTGCCGCACCGCCACGGCGCTTCTGGCATTCCCAAGAATCCTTCGCGCCCAAACAGCGGCGCGCTCAGGATGACATTCACAAGAATGTCGAATTACTTCTGATAGTGCAGCAGCGAGAACACGTCATACTTGCTCAGCTTCTCGCGGCCTTTCAGGAAATCGAGTTCCACCACGAAGCCGCATCCCACCACCTTGGCGGAGAGCGACTCGGCCAGCGAGACGGTGGCCAGCGCCGTGCCGCCGGTGGCCAACAGGTCGTCCACGATGATGACCCGCTGGCCGCGCTGGATGGCGTCCTTGTGGATCTCCAGCGTGTTCTTGCCGTATTCGAGCTCGTAGGAAATCGACGCGGTGGCCGCCGGCAACTTCTTGGGCTTGCGGATGGGGACGAACCCGGCATTCAGGCGATAGGCGACCGCCGGCCCGAAGATGAAGCCACGAGCTTCCATGCCCAGGACGAGATCGATCTCCTGGTCGATGTAGTGCTCGGAGAGCGCGTCGATCAGGGTGGCGAAGCCGCGCTTGTCCTTGAGCAGGGTGGTGATGTCATAGAACAGGATGTTCGGCACCGGGAAGTCGGGCACTTCGCGGATCAGCTTTTTCAGCGGCTCACAGTCGAAAGTTCTCTTGTGCACCTACCAGGCTCCTTCAATGCGAAATACGGTCAGGCCGGGGATGGGCCGGCACTCGGCCTCATCGACATCGTCTACGCGTGCGGCGCGCGGCCCGTCGCGCAGCCGGCCGCGCAATCCCATCAGTTGCTCGCGCGTGCCCATGGCCAGCACTTCCACCGTGCCGTCGGGATTGTTACGCACCCAGCCGGCAACGCCCAGCATGTGCGCCTCGCGCTCCACAAAAAAACGGAAGCCGACACCCTGCACCCGCCCGCGCACCACGTAGCGGCGGCAGTGGAGATCAGATCTGGACTGCGAGTCAGCCATTTAAGCAGTCGCCAGTAGTCAGTCGCCACTAGCCAGTCAACCCAACCTGTTCCGCTGGCGACTGGCGACTAGCTACGCCTTCACCCGCTCCAGATACACGCCCTCGGCCGTATCCACGCGGATCTTTTCTCCCTGGTTGATGAAGGGCGGCACCTGCACCACCAGGCCGGTTTCGGTCTTGGCCGGCTTCATCACCGAGGATGCAGTCGCGCTCTTGAGGCCGGGTTCGGTCTCGACCACCTCCAGGTCCACCGTGGCCGGCAGCTCGATGCCAATCGGCTTGCCTTCATAGAACTCCACCTGGAGCTGCAGGTTCGGCGTCAGGAAATCCACCGCGCCGCCCAGCACCTCGCGCGAGATGTGCGTCTGCTCGTAGCTCTCGGTGTTCATGAAGTGGAAGTCGTCGCCGTCGCGGTAGAGGAACTCCATGGTGGTCTCGTCCACGGTGACGCGGTCCACGGCATCGGCGGAGCGGAAGCGGTGCTCGTACATGGCGCCGGTGCGCAGGTTGCGCAGCTTGGCCTGGATGAACGCCCGCAGGTTGCCGGGCGTGCGGTGCTCGACGGCGAAGATCGAGTGCAGGTCGTTGTTGTGCTTGATGATCATCCCGGGGCGCAACTGGGTTGCTGGTATGGCCACGAAAACTCTCCGTTGAAGTGCTGGGATCGCCTGCCGCCTCTGCCGGCGCAGGACAACTCTTGATTGTAAACGATGGCGGCGGACAGCCGTCGTCCGCAGTTCTATAGTGCACCGTACTTGGACTTGTCCATCTCTCTGAGTATTGACACAGCCGCCATTGCCAACGTGTGACAGAGTTGCGCTTCTGCCTTCGCAGAATTCACGTATCCCCAGTGGACGATCCTGTTGCGGCGCTTGAAAAGCTCATCCTGGAAATATTGTTTCGCAGACGGATGCGGCGCATCCGGAAGTCCGGCCATTATTTTCACCGCGACCGTATTTCCGGACACGAATTCATCAAAGGCCATCCCCGTGATCGCTTTGGAAACGAAGTCTGCGGGGCCGGTGAAGCCCCCGCTCCTCGGGTACTCACGCTCCCACGCTTCTTCCTGCACAGGGGTCGGCAGAGTGAACGTCGTGGCATAACTGTCCATTCCTTTCAACTTCAGAAAGAGCCGGGTAAGAAAAGACTCAACCGCAATAGCCCCAATCATTATCGATAGGCTGTAATCGCCGTCTTCTAGCTCAGCCTTGCTGCGATACAAGAGGCGCTCCCCTGTGACGCTAACACTCAACGGGTCTATGACATCAGTGGAAAACCCACATTCGGGGCAAGTCACGCGCGGCAGGGCTTCATCACCATAGGTGGAGAATGAAACCGTGTGCCCGCAGACGCAGGGCACCTTGAGGGGAAGTTTCATGTCGGGTCTCTGTAACCGTACGAAGCATCAGTCTACCCCACGCGATCGGGCACCTGGAACGGCCTATCGAGTAAGAATCTTTAGTTGGGGAAATGGAAGTGGATGTCGTGCTGCGAATGGGATGGGCACGCCATCCTGGGTGGCGGGAATGAAGCGCCAGCCTTCGAGGGCGGCCAGCACCTTCTCGTCGATGCCGTAGCCGAGCCGCTGCAGGATGCGCTTCTCGACGATGTTGCCGCGCGGGCGTCGATGGTGACCTCGACCACCACGTCTCCCTGCACGCCGGCGATATGACAATACCGGTCGCCGCTATCGTGAGGTGCAAAAAGGTTAAAATTCCGAGCTAACGACTCCTGCCCCTTCGCCTAGGATGGCGCTTGGCTTGGGCAAGATCGGATGCAGCAACGCTCCGCACCTTTTTGCTCTTTGACGTTCTCAATAGACGCGCCGCCTCGCTGGCATCACGCTTTGATGTAGCCATATTCCTCAGCTCCTTTTTAAAGCAAGTATACGGCCTAAAACATTTGGGAGGGCAGTAGCGGACTTGGCACATATTTATCTAGAGGGATTGCGAGACGTAGCTCGCCGGCTACACGGCGCTGAGGCTACCCATGTTGAGAGTGTGCCTGTTAAGGCCCGGAGCACGTCAGTTCGGGAAATGGAAGTGGATGTCATGCTGCGAGGAGATGGGCACGCCGTCCTGGGTGGCGGGAGTGAAGCGCCAGCCTTCGAGCGCGGCTAGCACTTTCTCGTCGATGCCGTGGCCGATGCGCTGCAGGATGCGCTTCTCGACGATGTTGCCGCGGGCGTCGATGGTGACCGAGTCTCGTTCACCTCTTGGCTCTCCTCTCTCGCTCGATCTTCTGGTCCTTCTCGGGGGAGGGTTTGTCAGTTCTGTGTTTATGATGACCATGTGTGCTACCCGTAATACATTGGGGCTTGGGTGCGAGGCGAGCTGGGTCAGGGACATCGCGAATGTGTCCGGCCTCCACATCGGCAAGTACCGCGCGGAGCCACCGTAGGTCGAGTCGGCATTGCTCCGCCATGTGCTGCATCAGGTGGCGGCTACCCGTGGGCAGCATCGCCACCCATTTCCGACGCAATTTTCGGATCTCCGCCAGCCGCGCATTCTGCCGATCGATTTGGGCGCGCAGAGCCTCGGCGACCACGTTGAGATCAGCGAGATGCAAGAAGAGCATGGTGCCGTAGAGCGTCTCCCTAAGATCGCCTTCGGCGGCAAATTGCGCGTGCAGTAGTTCACGAAAGCGGTCGCGTCCGCGCGGAGTGATGCGGTAGACGGTACGCATACCGCCCCGAGCCACGCGCTGGTGGGCGACGGCGGTTAACAGGCCAGATTCGGCAAGCTGCCGCACGGCATAGTAGACCGTGCCGACATCTACATCGGTAAAGCACTCGATCATGGCCTGGGTCAGACGCCGCTTGATCTCGTAGGGATGGAAGTCGCCGCGGTGCAGAACGCCCAAAATATATAGTTCAGCTTTCATTGGTTTAATTATACTATTATAGTTAGATCAAAGGAGCGCGTGATGAAACGTTACATTCTCGCCTGCTTCGCAGGACTCCTCACGTGGATTGTCGTCGTCTCGGTGATCAACCGCGTGCTTCGCCTGAGCCTGCCGAACTACACCGCTGCCGAGCACACGCTCCAGTTCACGCTGGGCATGAAATGGGCACGCCTTTTGATGGCGATCGTGACCTCGCTGGTGGCTGGTGCCGTAACAGGTTGGATATCCCCATCCAGCCGCTGGGCGCCATTGATCGTCGGCAGCGTGGTGCTGGTAATGTTCCTGTCTGCGCACATCGCCCTTTGGAGCAAATTTCCGGTGTGGTATCACCTGACATTTCTCCTGACGATTATTCCGGCGGTGCTCGTGGGTGCGCGGCTGCCACCGGAGCGGAACAAGAGCCCTAACGAGGTTTACTCCGCTCCAAGATAACGTCTCATCGTGTCGGGGTATTCTATGGCCCAATCGGATGGCGACATCGGCAATGTGACGCCAACTGCTGCACTGGTGCAGATGGCAATGTCCTATTCCCGCAGCCGCGTACTTTGCACAGCAGCTCGTCTGGGCGTTGCCGATGCGCTCGGAGATGAAGTGTGCAGGGTCGATCTCCTGGCCGAAAGATGTCAGGCGGATGGCGATGGTCTGTATCGCCTGCTGCGCGCCCTGGCCAGCATCGGCATTGCAGAGGAAACGGCGCCGAAACATTTTCGGCTGACCCCGTTTGGAAGGCCGCTGCGGAGGGACGTGGCTCAGTCGGCATGGCCAGCCGTCGTTTTCTGGGCCGATCTGCTCGCCGACAACTGGTCCCTGCTTACCGATTGCGTCCGAACGGGCAAGCCTGCCTCACAGGTGCGTGATCCGAAGGTACCTTCCCGCTGGTCACAGGATCCTGAAGCCGACTCGATCTTTCGCGCGGTCATGGGCACGGCGCCCGCAGAGGATTACGCTCCGATCGCGAGTGCGTGGGACTTTTCACGCGCGAACGTGGTCGCCGATCTTGGCGGGGGCGGGGGCGGACTGATTCTTGCCGTGCTGGAACTCCATCCCCATCTTCGAGGTATGCTCGTTGATCGCGAGGCCAGCGTGGAGGCAGCGCAGGCGCGCTTCGCGGGCGCAAAGGTTTCCTCGCGGTGCAAACTGCTGGTGGCAGATCTGACCCAGTCGGTTCCAGCCGGCGCCGATGTGTACATGCTCAAACATGTTCTGCACGGGCGCCGGGACGCGGAGGCCATCACGGTTCTCAAGAACTGCCGCGCCGTGATTCCGGAGAACGGCAGTCTGCTGGTTATCGAATTCATCCTCCCTCCGCTGGTCTCTCAGGCGGACCCCCACCTGGAAAGCCACCTGATGAGTGATCTCAACATGCTTGCTGTTACCGGCGGCAGAGAGCGAAGTGAGCACGAATGGAGAGCACTTCTCCAAGCAGCGGATTTTCGTCTGGCCGGAGTTTTTCCGGTCGGAAATGATGTGGGGATCCTCGAAGCCAAGCCAGCTTAGGCGTGATAGCCTCCTCCGGTCCATGCAGCAACTACTCTCGACGAATACATAATCCACAAGCAACTTGTCGAGTTCATCGTCTAGGTGATTCATCCTTTTTGGCGGTTGAAGGGCTACTACTCGGAAGGAATCCGCGGCGCTTTCTGAGCAGCGGGTAGGCCCACGCGTTGCCATTCAGTTCGGGAAATGGAAGTGGATGTCGTGCTGCGAGGAGATGGGCACGCCGTCCTGAGTGGCGGGAGTGAAGCGCCAGCCTTCGAGGGCGGCCAGCACCTTCTCGTCGATGCCGTAGCCGAGCCGCTGCAGGATGCGCTTCTCGACGATGTTGCCGCGGGCGTCGATGGTAACCTCAACCACCACGTCTCCCTGCACGCCCGCAGGCAGCTCGGAGCGCGACACCTCCGGGTTGACGAAGGCCACCGGCAGAGCCGGCCGGATCTCGCGGCCGTCAGCCGGGCCCTCGGCAAGCGATCCGTAAGGCGTCCCGGCACGCGCCGTCTGGAGAGCATCGCCGGGCTGGTCTTTGTCCGCTTTGAGGTCAGCCTTGAGCGGAGCTTTGCGCCTGCGCTTCCGGCGTAGTGCTTTCGATTTCGATGCGGCCAAGTCCAAGTCCAAAGGAACGCGCGCCTCCGTCGCCGGGGCAGAGTGCACACCCCGGTCGTAAGGCAGGTACAACGCTGTGACCGATGTCCCTCCGGCGCCGACGACCACCGCCTGGGGCCGCACAAAAACTGGCGCCGGCTGCCGCAACAACAGGCACACGGCCAGCAGGTGCACGGCGATCGAAGCGCTGAGCGCCCATCGCCACCGAGCGACCATGCTTCGCTGCATCTGCTGAAACAACCCCCACCCCCTGCTACATGGCAGTTAGACGCGCGGCTGCCAGGGAGGTAACCGCACGGCACTGCCCATAGCTACAACTTTACCATCATTACTCTTTACTCTTTGCACGGAACTATTTTCATTGTGGGACAACGCCGCGGGCCTGCCAGTTTGTCTAACCACTTTGGGCGCATTCCGGGCTCAGTTTAAAATGAAAGACGAAGGGGGACATCCATGACCGATTACGAGCGCTTTGGAGACTATCAGCCGTCGGATCGCAGCACCGCCAGCACCGCCGTCACCTTCCTGTTCATTGGCCTGGGCGTGGGAGCGCTCGCGGCGCTGCTGTTCGCGCCCAAGTCCGGCCGCCAGATGCGCAAGCTGCTGCGGCGCAAATATGAAGATGCCCGCGAGCAGGCCGATGGTCTGATCGATCGCGGCGCCGAACTGTTCGAGCGCGGCAGCGAGTTTGCCCACACCGCCTCGGAGAAGGTCAAGCCCATCGCTCGCGCCGCCGCCAAGCACGTGAAGTAGGGCTGAGTACCGAGTACCGAACGAGAGGCTAGCGCCAGGAGGCTACTCGGGAAGCTCTCGGCAGCGCAGGATGTTCATCGCCTTGAGGGTCATCACGACCTCTTGATTCTGATTCAGCATCTCGACCGAACTGCGCACCATGCCTCGATCGGGCTTGGAACGGGAGCGGTTTGCCTCGATGACGGACACGCGGATCGACAGGGAGTCGCCGGGCCGCACCGGCCGCGTCCAGCGCAGCTCGTCGATGCCAGGAGAAGCCATGCTGGCGACATGCGACAGGTAGTGGTCCACAAACAGGCGCATCATGACCGCCGCCGTGTGCCAGCCGCTGGCGATCAAGCCGCCGAACGGCCCTTCCGCCGCGGCCCGTGGATCGGTGTGGATAAATTGCGGATCGAAGCGCTCGGCGAACTGCACGATCTCGTCCTCGGTGAGGGTGATGCTCCCGTACTCGAACACGGAGCCGGGAACGTAGTCTTCGAAGTAGCGCTCGCCGACAGGGACGGCGATATCCTGCACCTTCATGACTGGAAGCCTCGTTGTAGGACGCACAAAAGCTAGCGCATTGGATGCGTATCGCCAGGGCACGGTTTCGCGAAGGCCGCGCCGGCATGATTGAATGTTTATGAGCCTAACCACCGAAGCTCGATCAATTGTGTAACACTGAGCAATTCCTTAAGGCGTCGGTCCAAGTTGATAAGCTTAAACTGGCAGCTTGCAGCCTTCGCCGAAGTGTAAAGACCGACGAGAGTGCCCAACCCCGCGCTGTCCACGTAGCTTACATTGGCTAAGTCCAGCGCGACCCTCTCGCCCTGCGAAAGCAGCGGTTTAGCGGTCGTCCTCAGCAACTCCGTTGTATCTGCCGTTATTCTGCCGGTGCAGTGGACGATTATCTCGGTCGGTGTCCTGTCGATGGCCACATCCAGTTCAGCGGGAGTAGGATTCATGGTCATGGATTAATCAGAGCGTCATCCGAATCCTCCAAACGGCGCGATTCTAACGCACTCGGGGATATTTGGCGACAACAGGCGTTCTCACCAACCGGCATACGTCTAACCGGAGCGATCATCTGGCGGCTTGCTTCCTGGCCCCGGCTGAATTCAAATAGGCGTTCCGGCCATGTCCAAACTGAAGTGGTTCCCCGCGGTGCTTCTTTTCCTTGCCGGCGTAGTGTTGCCGGCGCAGCAGCTCGAGACTAAACCCGCCGATCCCGCCGCCGCCTTCCGCGACGAAGCCTACGTGGTCGAGCAGTTGCAGACGGTGGTCCGCTTCGAGAACGACGGCAGCGAACGCCGCGAGCAGACGGCGCGGGTGCGGGTGCAGAGCGACGCCGGCGTGCAGCGGCTGAGCCAGCTCGTCTTTGGCTACAGCTCGGCCAACGAGCAGATGGAGATGGCCTACGTGCGGGTGCGCCGCCCTGACGGCTCGGTGATGGAAGCCAGCGCCGCCGACATGCAGGACCTGCCTTCGCCGGTAGCGCGGGAAGCTCCCGTCTACAGCGACTTCCGCGAGAAGCACATCACCGTACCGGGCCTGCAGCCCGGACAGGAACTGGAATACAGCATCGTCGTGCGCACCGAGAAGCCGCTGCTTCCCAACCACTTCTGGATGGAATACAGCTTCGAGAAGCAGACCATCCTGCTGGATGAACAACTGGAGATCAACCTGCCGCGCGAGCGCGAGATCAAGCTCAAGACGCAGCCGGGGTTCGAGCCCGAGATCAGCGACCAGGGCGACCGCCGCATCTATCGCTGGGAGAGTTCCAACCTGCAGCGCGAGTCCGACGCCGACAAGAAGAAAAAGCTGAAGACGCCCAAGCCGGAACTGCCCGACATCGAGCTGAGCACCCTGCGCAGTTGGGACGAAGTCGGGCGCTGGTACTGGGACCTGCAGAAGGACCGCATCACGCCCACCGCGGCGGTGCGGGCCAAGGCGGCCGAGCTGGTGCGCGACAAGAAGACGGATCTGGAGAAGATCGCCGCGCTTTACGACTTTGTCGCCACCAACTTCCATTACGTCAGCCTGTCCTTCGGGCTGGGACGCTACCAGCCGCACCCGGCGGGGGAAATCCTGGGCAACCGCTACGGCGATTGCAAAGACAAGCACACCCTGCTGGCGTCGCTGCTGCAGTCGGTGGGGCTCTCGGCGTATCCGGCGCTCATCAACAGCAGCCGCGCCATCGATCCCGACGTGCCCGCGCCCTCGCAGTTCGACCACGTGATCACCGTGGTCCCGCTGAAAGACGAATACCTCTGGATGGACACCACGACCGAGGTCGCGCCCTTCCGGCTGCTGGCGATTTCCCTGCGCAACAAAAAGGCGCTGGTGATTCCCGGCGACCATCCCGCCAGCCTGGTGCTGACGCCCGCCGATCCGCCCTTCCCTAACCGCCAGTTGCTGGAGGTGGAAGGCAAGATCAGCGAACTGGGCAAGCTGGAGGCGACGGTGCGGCAGACGGCGCGCGGCGACAACGAGCTGGCCCTGCGCGCGGCGTTTCGCCGCACCCCTTCCAGTCAGTGGAAGGAGCTGGTGCAGACTCTCAATGTGTTCTACAGCATGCCCGGCGAGGTGAGCGAGGTCCGCGCCGATGATCCCGCCGATACCAGCAAGCCCTTCCACTTTGAATACCGCGTAGCGCAGCCCAACTATCTGGACTGGTCGGCGCACAAGACGCAGCCCGCCCTCTACCTGCCGCTGCTGGGGTTGCCGGATGCCGATACCGAAACCAGTGACAAGGATGCCGAGCCCTTGCGCTTGGGAGCGCCGGGAGAGACCGATGTGCGGTTGAAGCTGGAGCTGCCGCGCCGCTATGTGGCGCGGGCGCCGGTTCCGGTTACGGTCAAGCGCGACTATGGCGAGTACCGCTCCACCTACAGCGTGGAAGAAAACCGCGTTACCGCCGAGCGCGTGCTGGTGACGCGCATGAGCGAACTGCCGGCCGCGCGCGCCCGCGATTATCTGGCGTTTCGCCGGGCGGTGCATTCCGACGAGGAGCAGAAGCTTCAGCTCGAGACCACCGCGGCCGGCACTCCCGCTATTCCCGAGAACGCCAAGGCCGAGGACCTGCATGACTCGGCGCTGGCGGCCCTCCGCAACCACAATTACGAGCTGGCGGTGGACTTGCTGAAGCGCGTGGTGGCTCTCGAACCCAAGCACAAGTACGCGTGGAACAATCTGGGTCGCGCCTACCTTGGCATGCAGAAAAACGACGAGGCCATTCTCGCCTTCCAGAAGGCGGCCGAGATCGATCCTTACGACGAATGGGCTTACAACAACCTGGGACTGGCTTACTGGCGCGAGCAGAAGTACGAAGAAGCGGTGGGCGCGTTTCGCAAGCAGCTCGAGATCAATCCCCTGGATGAATTCGCCCACGGCAACCTGGGCGCGTTGTACGTGGAATGGCACAAGTACGCGGATGCGGCGCCGGAGCTGGAGAAAGCCGTGTCGCTCAAGCCGGATAACGCCCTTTATCAAGTGGGTTTGGGGCAGGCGTATCTGAACCTGGGCCAGCCTGACAAGGCGCTCGCTGCGTTCGACAAGGCGGTCGATCTGCAGCCGGTTCCGCTGGTGTGGAACGATGTCGCCTACGAGCTCTCGCAGCGCAAGGTGCACTTGGACCGCGCCCAGCAATATGCGGAATCGGCCATCGCCGCTACGGCGGCGGAGCTGCGCAACGTCTCGCTCGATCATCTGCGCATCGAGGATCTCGGCCTGGTCGGGGCACTGGCTGCGTACTGGGACACGCTGGGGTGGATCTACTTCCAGAAAGACGACCTGAAGCAAGCGGAGGAGTTCATCAATGCGGCGTGGGTGCTGGATCAGCATTCGGAGATCGGCGACCACCTGGCACAGATCTACGAACGGCGTGGAGACAAGGCCAAGGCCGAGCGCCTGTATGCCATGGCGCTGGCGGCGGAGCGTCCATCGGCGGAGACCCGTCCGCACCTGGCAGCGCTGGTCGGCGAACAGCACGTGAGTGCCGCGGTGGAGAAATATCGAGGCGAGCTGGCGCGCGAGCGCACTCTCAAGGTCGGGCCGCTGGTGAAGGAGAACGCGGAAGCCGAGTTTTTCGTGGCGCTGGCGGCCGGTCCCAAAGTCGAAGGCGTCAGGTTCATCCGTGGCAGCGAAAAGCTGAAGCCGTTCGCCTCCGCGCTCATGACCGCCCACTTCCCGGCGCCTTTCCCGGACGCCACCCCTACACACGTCATCCGGCGCGGGGTGCTCACGTGCTCCCAGGGCGTGAGCGAATGCACCTTCGTGCTGGTTTTGCCCGAGGATGTGCGGTCGGTGGAGTGAGCGGGAAGCATTCAGCAGTCAGCCCGGACAAAATGTCATTCTTCCGTCGAGCAAAGCGAGACGGGAGAATCTGATCATAACGGCGGCCCAACCACCCGAGGTAGCGCAGCCGGTTCCGTCAGATCCTCCGACTCGCCTTCGGCTCGCGAAGGATGACACTTCAACCGTGCAGAGAGCCGCAGAAAAAATCAGCGCACCCTATGCGCTCATCTGACATCCAACCCAACTTAGCCGGGGAGTTATTCCCGGGCTTGCTTGCGAGGCTGGAGACGGTACCTTTATAATTCGCCGCCTCGTTGCTCCTGCAGCGCTTGATGTGGGCCGCTGCAAAACCACAGTCATCCGATCAACGTTGCCGTAAGGTTAGCCGCGGGCCCGGCGTGGTGGGACGCCGCGTCTGCAGGGGAACGCTCTTCGATGGCGCAGATTTTCCACCGCAGCACGAACACCATCTCTCGCTTCACGATCTATGGATTCGTGTTTGTGCTGGCGGCGCTGAGCTGGGCGCTGTACATCTGGCAGGGCTCCTATTGGTTCAACCGCATGGGCGAGGTGGAGGAGCAGCCTGTGCCCTTTAGCCACGCTCACCACGCCGGCGGCCTGGGCATCGATTGCCGCTACTGCCACACCTCGGTGGAGACCTCCAGCTTCGCCGGCATCCCGCCCACCAAGACCTGCATGAACTGCCATTCTGAACTCTGGACGAGCGCTCCCATGCTGGAGCCGGTGCGCCACAGCTATCGCACCGGGCAGTCGCTACGGTGGACGCGGGTGAACGACCTTCCCGATTTCGTTTATTTCAGCCACGACATTCACCTGGCCAAGGGCGTGGGCTGCGATGAGTGCCACGGCCCGGTGGATCGCATGCCGTTGATGTTCCAGGCCAGAACGCTGCAGATGGAGTGGTGCCTGGATTGCCACCGCGCGCCCGACAAATACCTGCGCCCGAAGGAACAAGTGTTCAACATGCGCTGGCAGCGGCCCAACTCCGAGCATCCGGTTACGCTTGCGGGCGTCACCTATACCGATCAGCGGATTATGGGACGCGCTCTGATCAAGCAGTATGAGATTCGAAGTCCGAGAGACATTACCAGTTGCAACACGTGTCATCGATGATGGAACACGGAAGCACAAAGCCGAGTTGTAAAGACGCGAAGCTGGTCAAGATCGCGAAGCACGGCGCGAGGCTCGACCTGGCGGCGATTCGGGAAAAGCTCTCCAAGGCGACTGGTCCCACCTACTGGCGCAGCCTGGAAGAGCTGGCCGAAGAGCCGGGATTCGATGACGTGCTGCACCGCGAATTTCCGCGGCTGGCTTCGGAGTGGCCGGAAGGCTGCTCGCGTCGCGATTTCTTGCGGCTTGCGGGGGCATCGCTGGCGCTGGCCGGACTGGCGGGCTGCACCAAGCAGCCGCTCGAACCCATCGTGCCCTATGTCGTCCAGCCGGAGCGCATTGTGCTGGGCCGGCCGCTGTACTTCGCCACCGCGTTTCCGGTGAGCGGGATCGCGCGGCCCATCATCGTCAAGAGCATGGAAGGACACCCGATCAAGGTAGAAGGCAATCCGCAGCACGGCGCCAGCCTGGGCGCGGCGGACGCGCACTCGCAAGCCTCGGTGCTCGGCCTTTACGATCCCGATCGCTCGCAGACCATCAGCTACAACGGCACGGTGCGTCCGTGGGGAACTTTGCAGGCCAACATGCGCGCTGGGCTCACGCAGCAGCAGGCCTCGGGAGGCGCGGGCCTGCGCTTCCTGACCGAGACCGTTACGTCTCCGACTCTCGCCAGCCAGATTGCCGCCGTGCTCAAGCAATACCCGAATGCTAAGTGGCATCAGTACGAGCCCGTCAACCGCGACAACGTGAAAGCCGGCGCGCAGATGGCCTTCGGGCAAGTGGTGGACACGATCTACCACTTCGACAAGGCGGGCGTGATCCTGTCCCTAGATGCTGATTTCCTATCACCTACCGGACTGCTCGGCTTCCAGCGCTACATACGCGACTTCACCTCGCGCCGCAAGATGAAGCCTGGCGTCGCGATGAACCGGCTGTACGTGGTAGAGAGCACGCCGTCGCTCACGGGCGTGAAGGCGGACCATCGCATGCCGATGCGCTCGTCCGAAATCCGCGCATTTGCCCGGGCCATTGCCGAGTTCCACGACCTGCCGAGCGATACTCTTTACACCTTAGTGGTGACTCGCGAGGGCCGCTGGGTGGGCCCCACCGCTAAAGACTTGAGGGACCATCGCGGGACCAGCCTGGTGGTGGTGGGCGATCAGCAGCCGCCAGAGGTTCATGCGCTGGCGCACGCGATGAACCAGGCGCTGGGGAATGTCGGCACGACGGTGACCTATGTCGATCCCGTCGAGGCCAATCCGGTCGACCAGACGGCTTCG
The DNA here is from genome assembly GCA_963808725.1 of uncultured Acidobacteriota bacterium. GTDB lineage: Bacteria > Acidobacteriota > Terriglobia > Terriglobales > Acidobacteriaceae > JAHFUA01. The sequence goes on from CAWEGO010000002.1 coordinate 1,599,871, forward strand.
CTTAAGGATTTGATCGCCGACATGGATGCCGGCAAAGTGCAGATGCTGGCGATCATCGGCGGCAATCCTGCCTACAACGCGCCGGTGGACTTGGGATTCGCCGATAAGCTCTCGAAGGTCAGGCTCAAGATCCACCTCGGCATGTACCAGGACGAAACCTCGGGCTTGTGTGAGTGGCACGTGCCGGAGGCGCATCCGCTTGAGACGTGGAGCGATGCGCGCGCCTATGACGGCACGATATCAATCATCCAGCCGCTGATCGCGCCGCTGTTCGCCGGCCGCTCCGCTCACGAGTTCATGGCGGCGTTCACCCAGCAACCGGAGCAATCGAGCTACGACGTAGTGCGCGGCTACTGGCGCGCGCAATTCAAGGGAACAAACTTCGAAGCCACGTGGCGCAAGTGGCTGCACGATGGCTTTATCGCCGGTTCGGAATCGAAGCCACGTACAGTCAGCGCGCGTCCGCTGGAATTTCCGAAGGTGGAACACAGCGTTGTGGAGCCAGAGGTCGTGTTCCAACCCGACCCCTCGGTTTACGACGGCCGCTGGGCGAACAACGGCTGGCTGCAGGAGTTGCCCAAACCGCTGACCAAGCTCACCTGGGACAACGCCGTGCTGATGGGCCCTGAGCTCGTCGAGCGCATGGACCTGCGCACCGGGAATGTGGTGGAAGTGGAAAATCGCGGCCGCAAAGTGCGCGGTGCGGTGCTGGTTGCGCCGGGGCAGGCGGACGACACCATCACGCTTGCGATGGGCTACGGCCGAACGCGCGCCGGAAACAACGGCTCGAGGCGCGGCTACAGCGCGTTCCAGGTACGTACCAGCGATGCTCCCTGGATCGCCACTGGAGTGAAGATCACGCCGGTGGGCGAGAATTACCCGCTGGCCCTCACCCAGAACCACCAGGTCATCGACAACAAGACCGCCATCGAGGAGACCATCAAGCGCGCGCCCGTGCGCGAGGCGACGCTCGCCGAGTTCATCGCCAATCCGCGCTTTGCCCAGGAGATGAAGGAAGAGCCTGCCAGCGACGACACCTTGTATCCGGCCTACGAATACAACGAATACAAGTGGGGCATGTCCATCGATCTGAACTCGTGCGTGGGTTGCAACGCCTGTCTGGTGGCCTGCCAGGCGGAGAACAACATCGCGGTGGTGGGCAAAGAGCAGGTGATCCGCGAGCGCCACATGAACTGGATCCGCCTGGATGCCTACAACGAGGGCGACCTTGCGAATCCGCGGACCGTCTTCCAGCCCGTGCCCTGCATGCAGTGCGAAAACGCGCCCTGCGAACTGGTCTGCCCGGTGGGCGCCACCGTGCACAGCTCCGAGGGGCTGAACGACATGGTCTACAACCGCTGCGTGGGGACGCGCTACTGCTCGAACAACTGTCCTTACAAGGTGCGGCGGTTCAACTTCCTGCTGTTCTCCGACTGGAATACGCCCACCCTGAAGTTTCTGCGCAACCCCGACGTGACAGTGCGCAGCCGCGGGGTGATGGAGAAGTGCACCTACTGCATCCAGCGAATCACGCGGGCGCGCATCGACGCGGAGAAGGAGCAGCGCAAGATTCGCGACGGGGAAATCCAGACGGCGTGCCAGCAGGCGTGTCCCGGCGAGGCGATCATCTTCGGCGACCTCAACGACACGAACAGCCGGGTGTCGCGCTTGAAGGCGGAGCCGCGCGATTACGGATTGCTGGCGGAGTTGAACACGCGTCCGCGGACCACGTATCTGGCCGCGGTGCGCAATCCCAATCCGGAACTCGAGAAGAAGGGATAACGATGGCAGAAGATCCCACCCAGGAAGCGTTGCGCACGGGCAAGGCGCCAGTGATTGCGCCCGGGTACACCTTTGCCACGGTGACCGACAAGATCAGCGCCATCGTGCTCTCGCGGCGCACCACGCTGGGCTGGGTGGTGGGATTCGGCATTGGCCTGCTCCTCACCATGCTGCTGTTGGTCGCGGTGACTTACCTGGTGGTGAAGGGCGTCGGCATCTGGGGCATCAACATTCCGGTAGCCTGGGGATTCGCCATCGTGAACTTCGTCTGGTGGATCGGAATCGGTCACGCCGGCACGCTGATCTCCGCCATCCTGCTGCTGCTCAATCAGCCCTGGCGCAATTCCATCAACCGCTTCGCCGAGGCCATGACGCTGTTCGCGGTGATGTGCGCAGGCCTGTTTCCGCTGCTGCACCTGGGCCGGCCGTGGCTGGCCTACTGGCTCTTCCCCTATCCCAACACCATGGACGTGTGGCCGCAGTTCCGCAGCCCGCTGGTGTGGGATGTGTTCGCGGTCTCGACCTATTTCACGGTTTCGCTGATGTTCTGGTACGTGGGCCTGATTCCCGACCTGGCCACGCTGCGCGACCGCTCGCAGAGCCGCTTGGCGCGCGCGGCCTACGGATTTCTGGCCATGGGCTGGCGGGGATCGGCGCGGCACTGGCAGCGCTACGAGACGGCTTACCTGCTGCTGGCCGGGCTGGCCACGCCGCTGGTGGTCTCGGTGCACACCGTGGTCAGCTTCGATTTCGCCATCGCCATCCTGCCCGGCTGGCACACCACGATCTTCCCGCCGTATTTCGTGGCCGGCGCCATCTATTCCGGCTTTGCCATGGTGCTGGTGCTCGCCATCCCCATCCGCAAGTTCTACGGCTTGGGCGACATGATCACCATGCGCCACCTGGAGAACATGGCCAAGATCATGCTGGCCACCGGGCTGATCGTGGCCTACGGATACATCATCGAAGGCTTCATGGCCTGGTACGGCTCCGACGAATTCGATTTCTTCATGCTCAAGAACCGCATGTTCGGCCCTTACGCGCCGCTGTATTGGCTGCTGATCTCCTGCAACATCGTGTTGCCACAGGTGCTGTGGTCGCGGCGGGTGCGGCAGAGCGTAGGCGCGCTGTTCGGGATCTCGATCGTAATTCTAATTGGCATGTGGCTGGAGCGCTTCATCATCGTGGTCACCAGCCTGCACCGCGACTTCCTCACTTCGTCCTGGGGCATGTATTACCCCACCAAGTGGGATTGGTTCACCTTCGTGGGCACCATCGGGTTCTTCGCGATGGCCATGTACCTGTTCATACGCTTCCTGCCCATGATTTCGATCTTCGAGATGCGCACGCTGCTGCCGCAGGCCGAAGTGGAGGCGGAAGCGAAATGAAGCGCGCGCCCATCTTCGGACTGATGGCGGAGTTCGATTCGCCGACCGATCTTTTGCTGGCGGCGCGCAAGGCCTACGCCGAGGGCTATCGCCGGATGGACGCGTACAGTCCCTTTCCGGTCGAAGAAGTGAGCGAGGCGATCGGCCACAAACGCAGCCGCATGCCGCTGGTGGTGCTGATAGGAGGGTTGCTGGGAGGCATCGGCGGATACCTGATGCAGTACTGGATTTCCGCGGTGAACTACCCCATCAATGTGGGCGGGCGGCCGTTGAATTCGTGGCCGGCATTCATCGTCATAACCTTTGAGATGACCATCCTGGGCGGGGCGCTTTTCGCCGTTTTCGGCATGCTGGCGCTGAACCGGCTGCCCATGCCTTACCACCCGGTGTTCAATGTCGAGCGCTTCGCGTTCGCCAGCAAAGACCGGTTCTTCTTGTGCATTTATGCCAACGATCCCCGGTACGACCGCGCCCAGACCGAGAAATTCCTGCAGGGGTTGAATCCCAAGCAGGTGTCGGAGGTGCCGCATTAAAGCGCTTCCCTGCACAAATTGTCATCCCGAGCGACGCGCGACGAAGCGCAGCGCAGGAGGGCGAGTCGAGGGACCTTGGGTTGTCCGCGCGAAAAACGCAAGGCCCCTCGACTTGCGCTGGCTCGGGATGCTCGCTCGCGCTTCGCTCGGGATGACAATCGTTTTGTTTTTCCTCGCCGGCTGCCGCCAGGACATGCACAACCAGCCCAAGTTCAAGCCACTGCGCGTCAGCGAGTTCTTTCCCGACGGACGTTCCGCCCGCCCGCTGGTGGCGGGCACGGTGGATCGCAGCGAAATCAACGAAGACCCCGCCTACGTGACCGGCCTAGAGAATCTCCAGCCAGTCACGACATTGCCTTTCCCGGTGACACGGCAAGTGCTGGAGCGCGGGCGCGAGCGGTTCAACATTTATTGCATGCCGTGCCACGGCGAGCTTGCGGACGGCAACGGTATGGTGGCCCAGCGCGGATATCTGCATCCGCCCAGCTTCCACGACGAGCGCCTGCGCCAGGCGCCGGTGGGACATTTCTTCAACGTCATCACCAACGGCCTCGGTGGCATGCCCGACTACGCGGAGCAGGTCGCGGTCGACGATCGCTGGAAGATCATTGCCTACATCCGCGCGCTGCAGTTGAGCCAGCACGCGGCCGTGGCCGATGTGCCCGCCGACATTCGCGGCCAGCTTGGACAGCCGATGCCGCCCAGCACCGAAGGCATCACCGGCAAGACGGGTGTGAAAGGGATGGCGCCGCCAGAGCCGCGCCAACTGCCGCCGCAAACCGGCGTGCCGGAAAGGCCGGAGGTAAAGCGGTGAGCTACGCTCCCACAACCCTGCCGTATCCCGCGCCGCCGGGGCTGGACCGCATTCAGCGGCGCTCGCTGGTGATCGGCGTGGTGTTCCTGGCTGGGGCGGTGATTGCGGCCGTCGCGGGGCACAGCCCCACCCAGTTCTTCCGCTCCTATCTTTTGGGATACGTCTGGTGGCTGGGCCTTTCGCTGGGATGCCTGGCGGTCTTGATGATGCAGTACCTGGCCGGAGGGTTATGGGGATTCGTGATCCGGCGTCCGCTGGAAGCGGCCCTGCGCGTCGTCCCGCTGCTGGCGGTGATGTTTGTGCCGCTGATCCTGGGAATCCCGTACCTCTACGTGTGGGATCATCGCGAGGTGGTGCAGCACGACGCCAAGCTCCCGCACCAGTTGCAGTATCTCCAAGAGCCGTGGTTCATTGCCCGCGCCGTAATCTACTTCCTGGCCTGGATCTTGCTGGCCTATCTGTTGAACCGCTGGTCGGCGGCGCAGGACGCGAGCGGCGATCCTCTGCCCCGACGGCGGCTGCAGCGCCTCAGCGGGCCGGGATTGGTGATCTACGGCCTGACCGTGACCTTTGCCTCGTTCGACTGGCTGATGTCGCTGGACCCGCACTGGTTTTCGACCGTCTATCCGCTGATTCTGATATCCGGGCAAATGCTGGCGGCGCTTTCGTTCTGTGCCGCCATGCTGTTCCTGCTGGCGCAGCACCCGCCCATGTCGGAGATCGTGCAGGAGAAGCACCTGCACAGCCTGGGCAAGATGATGCTGGCCTTCGTTATGCTCTGGGCCTACACCTCGTACTCGCAACTGGTAATCATCTGGGCCGGCAATGAGCCGGACGAGATCTCCTGGTACCTGCACCGCCTGAACACCGGCTGGAAGTACGTGGCGCTGGGGCTGGTAGTGTTTCACTTTGCGGTGCCGTTCGCGCTGCTGCTCTCGCGCGACCTGAAGCGGGATGCCCGCCGCCTGGCGCGGGTGGCCATCCTGCTGGTGCTGGTGCGGTACCTCGACCTGCTGTTCTGGATCGCGCCCAACGCGCTGCCCCGCCACCCGCACGGGTTGCCCTTCCAGTGGATGGACATCGTGGTGCCGATCGGCATCGGCGGCATCTGGATGGCGGCCTTTGTGTGGGCGCTGCGCCAGCGGCCGCTGCTTGCGCTCCACGACCAACGTTTTGAAGAAGTGGTGGGACATGCCTCCAAGTGAGCCTGAAATCCGAGAAGAAGATGTGCGCAACCCCGGAGTGAGCTACGAACCGCGCCAGCCGGATTTGCGCGTAGTGCTGGCGTTCCTGGCCGCGCTGGCCTTGGCGACGGTGATGGTGCTGCTGGTGCTCTGGGGGATGTTCAGCCACCTGCGAGCCAAGGCAGCGCAGCAGGGGCCGTTACCCAGCCCGCGAATGTTCACTTCGCCACCAAACGTGCCGCCGCCGCAGCTTCAGCCCGATCCGGTGGCCGATTACAACGTGTACCGCTTGTCCGCCACGGAGACGCTGAACAGCTATGGCTGGGTGGACCAGAAGGCGGGGGTCGCGCGCATTCCCATCGACAAGGCAATGGACTTGGTGGCCGAACGCGGACTGCCATGGAAGGCTCCAGGAACCGGGCCTGCGCCCACGGCGCCGAATCCGAACCCGGCTGCGGGACCGATGCCGGGCGCCTCGCGGGCGCAAGGAGACTTGAGCAAGACAAGGAAGTAGATGCTATGGAAGCTGTGAATCGCAGTCTTCATTTCGCCAAGCGGGTACAGATTGATAAGAAGTGTACTCGTTACACTGTCATGCTGAGCGAGTGCGGACGGGTTTTGCCCGCACGAGTCGAAGCACCCCTATCCGCTCGACATTTATCGGGTAGGGGTCCCTCGACTCGCGCTCCGCTCGCTGGCTCGCGGCGCACTTCGCTCGGGATGACAATTCGTGAGAGCGTTGTGAAGGCCATCGCCGCAGCGCTCGTCTGCGCCGCAGCGCCGCTCTGGGCCCAGTACATGCACGAACCCAAGCAGGCTCTGACGCAGAACACGCCCATCCCCATCCTGCGAGAGGTGGGCATCGACCAGCGCATCGGCCAGCAGCTTCCGCTCGATCTCCTCTTCCGCGACGAGACCGGCAAGAGCGTTCCGCTGCGCAACTACTTCGGCCAGCGCCCGGTGTTGCTTACGCTGGTTTATTACCAGTGTCCGATGCTGTGCTCGCAGGTGTTGAACGGGGTGGTCGGCGGCGTGCTGCCGCTGAAGTGGAGCGTGGGGCGCGACTTCGACATCGTGACCGTCAGCTTCGATCCGCGGGACACGCCCGCGGCCGCCACCGAGCAGCGGGATATGTATCTAAGGCGTTATGGCCGCGCCGGCGCGGAGAAAGGCTGGCACTTCCTCACCGGCGACACGCCGGAGATCGAGGCGCTCACCAAGGCGGTGGGTTTCCGCTATGCCTGGGACCCGAAGATCCAGCAGTACGCTCACGCCAGCGGCATCATGGTGGCGACGCCGGAAGGCAAGCTCTCTCATTATTTATATGGCATCGAATACACGCCCAAGGACCTGCGGCTGGCGCTGGTGGAGGCATCGCAGGGGAAACTGGGCAACGTAGTGGACCAGATCGTGCTGTACTGCTACCACTACGATCCGGCCACCGGCAAGTACGGCGCTGTGGTAACTAACATGCTCCGCTTGGGTGGCGGGCTGACGTTGCTGCTGCTGGGCGGATTCCTGGCGCTGGCGTGGCGGCGCGACCTGCGTGTGAAGGCAGCGGTGGCGGCGCGCCAGCCCAAATCTCCCGGACGGGCCGCCTGATATGTGGACTAACTTCCCATTGTTTCCGGTGAGGGCCTCGAACTTTGCCGACAAAGTCGACCCGCTCTATCTCTTTCTGGTCGCGGTCACGGTTTTCTTCAGCGTCGGGATTTTTCTGACCATCGCAGTGTTCGCCATCAAATATCGGCGGTCGGTCCACCCCAAGGCGGAGCAGATCGAAGGCTCGCTGGCGGTGGAAGCTACCTGGTCGATCATCCCGCTAGTTATAGCCCTGTTCATCTTCGTCTGGGGCGCGGAGGTGTACTTCAGCTACGGCGCGCCGCCCAAGAACGCGCTGCGCGTCTACGGCACCGCCAAGCAGTGGATGTGGAAGTTCGAGCACGCGGACGGCCAGCGCGAGATCAACGAGCTGCATGTGCCGCTGGGCCAGGATGTCGCGGTCACGCTGATTTCGCAGGACGTCATCCACAGCTTTTACGTGCCCGCGTTCCGGGTGAAGATGGACGTGCTACCCAACCGCTATCGCACGGTGTGGTTCCGGGCGACGCGCACCGGCACTTATCACCTTTTCTGCGCCGAGTACTGCGGCACCTCGCACTCGGGCATGATCGGCTGGGTGATAGTGATGGAACCAGCGGATTATGAGGCTTGGCTGGCTTCGGGCGGGGAAGGGTCGCTCGCTTCCTCGGGCGAAAAGCTGTTCCGCCACTTCGGTTGCATCAGTTGCCATCGCTCCGACAAGGGCGCGCGCGGTCCCGACCTGGCCGGCCTGTATGGCCGGGAGATCCACTTCCAGGATGGCACCACGGGCGTCGCCGACGAGAACTACATTCGCTACCGGATCCTCGGGCCTCGGCCTCCGGGCAAACTGGTGGCCGGGTGGCAGCAAATCATGCCGGTTTTCCAGGGACAGGTGAACGAAGAAGAGATGCTGGAACTTATCGCCTACATCAAGTCGCTGCAGCAGAATCCGCTGAACGTGAATCCCAACGCTCCCATCCCGGATGAGGAGCAGCGCAAACGCAATCCCCAGGTGGAACCACAGGTGATCCGACCATGAGCGCCGCACCCGCTGCCGCCGTCGAACCGTGCGAGCACTACCTGAATGTGGATTACGGTATCCGCTCGTGGCTGCTTACCACCGATCACAAACGCATCGCCATCCTGTACATGATGTCGATCACGGTCATGTTCTTCATCGGCGGCTTCTTCGCCACGCTGATCCGCCTTAACCTGATGACCCCAACCGGCGACCTGGTGAGCTCGGACACCTACAACAAGCTGTTCACCATGCACGGGATCGTGATGATCTTCTTTTTCCTGATCCCGTCGGTGCCGGCGGTGATCGGCAATTTCGTGCTGCCCATGATGGTGGGCGCGCGCGATATGGCCTTCCCCAAGATCAACCTGCTGAGCTGGTACCTCTACGTGATTGGCGCGGGGATCACGCTATACTGCATCACGATCGGCGGGGTGGACACCGGCTGGACCTTCTATACGCCGTTCAGCACGACATACTCCAACAGCTATGTTTTCGGCTCGATTGTGGGCATCCTCTTCGCCGGGTTCTCGTCCATCTTCACCGGGCTGAACTTTATCGCCACCATCCACAAGCTGCGCGCTCCGGGGCTGACTTGGCGGCGTATGCAACTGTTCCTCTGGTCCAACTACGCCACTGCGGTCATCATGATCCTAGGAACGCCGGTGGTGGCCATCGCGCTCATCCTGGTGGCGGTGGAGCGGGTGTGGCACATCGGCATCTTCAACCCCGCGCTGGGCGGCGATCCGGTGCTATTCCAGCACTTGTTCTGGTTCTACTCTCATCCCGCGGTGTACATCATGGTGCTGCCGGCGATGGGAGTGGTCAGCGAACTGGTAACGACGTTTTCCCGCAAGCGCGTCTTCGGCTATGAATTCGTAGCTGCCGCATCGATTGCCATCGCCGTGTTCGGCTTCCTGGTGTGGGGCCACCACATGTTCGTGGCCGGAATCTCCCTCTACTCGGCTCTGCTTTTTTCCGTGATGAGCTACCTGGTGGCCATCCCTTCGGCGATCAAAGTATTCAACTGGACCGCTACCTTATATAAGGGAGCGATCTCCTACCGCACGCCCATGCTCTACGCCTTCGGCTTCATCGGCCTGTTTACCATAGGCGGGCTGACGGGATTGTTCGTCGCAGCGCTGGGCGTGGACATCCACGTCACCGACACCTATTTCGTGGTCGCCCACTTCCACTACATCATGGTGGGCGGAACGGTGATGGCCTACCTGGGCGCCATCCATTACTGGTGGCCGAAGATGTTCGGGCGGATGTATCCCGAAGGCTGGGCCAAGCTCTCGGCGGGCATCATCTTCATCGGCTTCAATGTCACCTTTTTCCCGCAGTTCCTGCTGGGATACCTGGGGATGCCGCGGCGCTATCACGCCTACGCTCCGGAGTTCCAGGTGTTGAACGTGATGTCCACGGCGGGCGCGTCCATCCTGGCGGTGGGATATCTGCTGCCGCTGATCTACCTGATCTGGTCGCTGCGCTACGGCGAGATCGCGCCCGCGAATCCGTGGGGCTCGACCGGCCTTGAGTGGCAGACCACGTCGCCACCGCCGACGCACAATTTTGAGGAGACTCCTGTCGTGACCGAAGAGGCCTACGCCTACGACAAGCATCCGGAGATGGAATTTGTCGCCTAGCACGGAAGCCGAAGCCGTTCACCGCACAGCGTTGCAGGTGCCGTACCGCGACCTGGACCAGCAGCGCGAGACCGCCACGCTGGGCATGTTCGTCTTCCTGCTCACCGAGATGATGATGTTCGGCGGGCTGTTCTGCGCCTACCTGGTGTACCGCGCGCTGTACTTCCCGTCGTTCTTGGAAGCCAGCAAGCACATGGACCTGACCATCGGCGCGGTGAACACCGCGGTGCTGATCTGCAGCAGCCTGACCATGGTGCTGGGAGTCCAGGCTGCGCAGCAGGGCCGCCGCAACGCCATCGTGATGTGGTTGGTGCTCACGATGCTGTTCGGCTGCACGTTTCTGGCGCTGAAAGGCGTGGAGTACCACCACCACTGGCACATGCATGAGGTGCCAGGCATTAACTTCGATTTCTCGTCGAGCGTTCCGCTGGTGGACGTTGGCAAAGTACAGCTCTTCTTCTCGCTCTACTTCATCATGACCGGGCTGCACGCGCTGCACATGCTGATCGGCATTGGCCTGGTGACGTGGATCACGATCGGCGCTTACAAGGGGCGCTACTCACCGGCGTATCACAACCCCGTGGAGAACGTCGGTCTCTATTGGCACTTTGTGGATATTGTCTGGATCTACCTGTTCCCGCTCCTATACCTGATCAGCCAGATGCACACTTGATATGGCAGAACACGTCGCTACGAAAAAGACTTACGTCGTTACCTGGGCCACGCTGCTGGCCATGACGCTGATCACCACGCTGGTGGCCTTCGTGGACCTGGGCCGCTTCAACACCGTAGTGGCGCTGGCCATCGCCACCTTCAAAGCGTCGCTGGTGGTGCTCTTCTTCATGGGCGCCAAGTACACGCCGCGTCTGATGCGCGTGGTGATCATCTGCGGCCTCTTTTTCCTGGGGCTGCTGCTGGCCTTCAGCATGGTCGATTACCTGACCCGGCTGTGGCCGGCATAGGGTTCCACGCATGTAGCGCCGGCATCTTGCCGGCTGTCTTGAGGGCATCCTGCCCTCAGGCGTGGGCAAGTTTCCGACTGGCCCGTGTGGGCGAGACGCCTACACCGACAGCCGCCGGGACGGCGGCGTTACTTCGCGGCAGCCGGCTGCGGCTCAAGTTTGCGGAAGGCTTTGGCCAGGCCTTCGACGATGTCCGTCTTGCCCTCGCCCTTGATCTCCAGCAGCAGCGGCGGAGCCTGCGGCGCCGAGCGCAGCAGGTTCATGGTTTCTTCCCAGTTCACGGTGCCGTCGCCGGGCCAGAGGTGATCGTCGCTCAGGCCGGCGTTATCGTGCACGTGGGTGGAGCGGACCAGCGGCTTGAGCAGCGCGAACGCCTGCGGCACGCCACCCATGATATGCGCGTGCCCGACGTCGAAGCAGACTCCGACATCATCGAAGTGGGCATTGTGGATGAGCTCCACCAGGCGCTCCGGCGTGGAGAGCTCGTTGGGGATGTTCTCCAGCAGCAGCGTGACCCCCAGCGGCTTGGCGAAGGCCTTCAGATGCTCGATCGAGGTCATGGCGGCCTCGGACTTCCTCGGGTCCCCATCCTCGCCGCTGGTGCCGACATGCTGCACCAGGAAGCGGAACGGGAGCTGCTCGGCCACCTCGATGGCGCGCTTGATCTCATCCATGGCCTCGATGCGGGCGCGCTTGTCGAGCGAGGCGATGTTGACCGGCGGCGAGCCGCGGCGTCCCCACTCGTATTCGCTGTACATGGGCGAGTGAATGGAGTTGAGCGGGATGCCTTTCTCGCGGAACCAGTCGCCGATCTCCTTCACGTGGGAGCGACGGTTGGCGTAGTCGAAGTGGCCGCGCGCGCCGAAGATCTCGATGGTTTCGGCGCCGGCCTGGAGCAGGCCGTCGAGCAGCCCGCCGTGCAGCCGCTCCCGTACGTAGACGTGGGTGGAAATCGCTTTCAGCATAATTGCTTCCCTGTTAAGACAAACTTTTTATTAGAGTTGTCATCCTGAGCGACCGAGGGTTCCCGCCCGCTTTATCCAGGGCGGGAAACGGTCGCGAAGGACCTTGGTTCTTTTGAACCAAGATTCCACGCAAAGCATCTGCCGCTCAAATTCTAATACCCTCCCGCCCTGCCTTGATACCGGCTGTCGCTGGCGCCCAGGCGTTCGCCCGTTTTGGGATCGACGGCCACGCACTCCACATCGCCCCAGCGCCCGCGCCATTTGCCGCGCTCGTTATAACCCTCCTCGATTTTGTGTCCCATGGCCGCCAGCCGGTTTCCCACGGCGGGAGAGAAGCCGTCCTTCTCCACGCGCAGCACGTCCGGCATCCATTGATGGTGGAAGCGTGGAGCGTCCACCGCCTGCTGGATGTTCATCCCATAGTCGATCACGTTGACCAGGACTTCCGCCACCGCGGTGATGATCCTGGGTCCGCCGCGCGAACCGAGCACCATGAACAGGCGGCCGTCCTTGAGCACGATGGTGGGCGCCATGGCGGAGAGCGGCCGCTTGCCGGGAGCGATGGCGTTGGCCTCGCCCTGCAGCAGGCCGAACATGTTGGGCGCCCCAGGCTTGGAGGTGAAGTCGTCCATGTCGTCGTTGAGCAGGAAGCCGAGCCCCTCGGCGGTAACGCGCGATCCGAAGAGATCGTTAAGCGTATAGGTAACAGCGACGGCGTTGCCGGCGGCATCGATGACGGAGTAGTGTGTCGTGTGATCGGATTCTGCAGCGCTGGCCACGCGGTCGAGCTTGTCGAACACCTGCACCGGGCGGCGCAAGTCCACGCTGGGAGTGGCGCGATGCGGATCGATGGTCTCCCGCCAGGCCGCAGCGTAGTACTTGTCCAGGAGCGCGGCCACGGGCAGGCTGGCGAAATCAGGATCGCCGAGCAGTTCGGCGCGATCAAAGAAGACGCGGCGAAAGGCCTCGGCCACCAGATGGACGGACTCGGCCGACCCGCTGCCGAGCTTGGCCAGGTCGTAGCCTTCCAGGATGTTGAGCGCCTCGATCAATGCGATCCCGCCCGAGGACGGCGGCGGCGCGGCGATGATCTCGTATCCGCGATAGCTGCCCCGCACCGGCTCGCGCTCCTTCACTTCGTAGGCCGCCAGGTCCTTGGCCGTGATGAGACCACCGCCCTTCTGGAGCGCGGCTGCCAGCTCCTGCCCCAGCGCGCCGTGGTAGAAACTGTCGGGATCGGCGGCGATGCGCTCAAGAGTCCGCGCCAGGTCCGGCTGCTTGAAGGTATCGCCCGGCTGATAATAATGGCCGTCACGCTGGAAGATGCGGCGCGTCTCGGCAAACGCACCCAGGGAAGGATCGCGGAGCCGGCGCGCGTCATGCTCGGAGAGAGCAAAGCCCTGCCCTGCCAGGCGGATCGCCGGCGCCATCACCTGCGCCAGCGTCAGCTTGCCGAATTTTTTCTCGGCATAGGCCAGTCCGGCGACGGACGCCGGCACCGCGATGGCGCGATAGCCGACCACGCTGGCATCCGGTGAAGGGTTGCCCTGGGCGTCGAGGTACATGTCGCGCGTGGCGGCAGCCGGCGCCTTTTCGCGGAAATCGACGAAATGCGCACGGCCATCGGCCAGACGCAGCAGCATGAATCCGCCGCCGCCCAAATTGCCGGCCTCTGGAAGTACGACCGCCAGCGCGAATCCGGTGGCCACGGCGGCGTCCACCGCATTGCCGCCTTGCCGCATGGCCTCGACTCCCGCCCGCGACGCCAGCTCGTGTCCGCTGGCCACCATGGCGTGAGGCGCACGGACTGGAGCTACGGTCGCAGCCGTCGCCGTTGAGGCGATAACAAGTAAAATCAATGACTTACGCAGGGTTGGCATGGGCCTCGCGCAGGGCAAGTATTTGAGGCTAGCCCAGCGTTGGGCGGGAGTCAAATGGAGTTGTATGTCGGTAGTGTCAGCCTGGTCGAATCAGGCTTCGGTGAGTTGCCCCTTCAGCAACTCTTCGAGGTACTTGGCCATTACGGAAACATCGAGCTTGCCTTGATCCCAAGCGTGGTCGGCGGCTTCCAGTGCAGCATAGTAAGGCGCTCGGTTTTCGCGTATGCGTTCCGGCACAATTTTCTTCCCGGCAAGCAACTTGCCATGTTTCACGCAGATCAAGTAGTAGCAGGCCGCCCTAGCTGTCCTTCCATTGCCTTCAACGAAAGGGTGAATCCAATTCAGCCTCCACAGGGCATACGCTGCAAGCCATGTCGGATGGTCGACGATTGTCCAGTTTTCGTGGATGAGCGAAAAGAACCGATCCATCAAATTGGGCACGTCGTCGAAATGCGGAGGAGTATGTTTCCCGACGTAAATCGGCTCTTCGCGGTATCGTCCCCCAAACTGAGCAATATTGGCGACCGCCGTATAGTTCAAGGTCCATAGCGTGTATTTGTCAAAGGCTTCAATGCCTTTTTCGAGCCCAATCTCAATGCAGTTTGACAACAGGTCGTATTGCCGCAAGAGATTTTGCTCTTGAATTCTCGTAAAAAGCGCGGGATTGTCCTTTTCGCGGACGGACATGATAGGAGGGTGTGGCCAGCGTCGTGCAGGCCACATTGAGATGGTTACGGCAATAAGCGTATGTGCTCGGATGCCTGCCGTACGCTGTCCTTGGTGATGTTCGTAGCGTCAGCGGGGGCATTACCGAAGGCGAAGCTGATCCTCTGTTCGCGCAACTCTTCCTCGGTCACTGGGCGTGAAGCTTCTAGCATTTTCTTCAGGTCGGGGTCAGCCTTGATCTCGCCAAAAAACTGTTTTCTGTCTGCCATGGGTCATTCCCCATTCTCTTTTTGTTCGGGTCGTGCCCAAACAGGTCCGGATACGGATATTACCGCTCGACCCGGCCCTGTCAATATTCTACTACTGACATCTGTGGATTACTTGGGTTCAACCTGGCCTGGCGCCCACCCAGCGGCGCGCCGCGATCACACACCACACCGCTTCAACCGCTCCGAACGGCCACGCTCCCTGGAGAAAGCCGTAGACGGAGCCTAGCGCACAAGAGATGGCGAACCCCAGAATGAACCAATGGCTGCGCCGTTCCAGGGAGTAGCAGACCACCATCGCCGTCACTGCGAATAGTCCAAAAAGGGTAAGAGGGTTCACCCCGCCGTCCTTGCCGTTCTTAAACGACCTATGCCGCCGTGCTGTTGCGAGCCTCACCCAGGGTGAGGGTCACTTCCATCTTGTTCTTCCCACGGTAGAAGGTGACCTTGACCTTGTCGCCGGTGTGGTGCTGGTTCATGACGTGGGCGATGTCATTCTGGTCCTCGATGTCCTGATCGTCGATGCGGACGATCAGGTCGCCGCCCAGCATGATGGGCGTGTTGCCGAGGTAGGCTTTCTCGGAGCCGCCGCGCAGGCCAGCGTGATCCGCCGGACCGCCCGGAATCACCGAAAGGATCAGCACGCCATAGTCAGCGGGTAGGCCCATCTGCGAGGCCAGCTCCGGCCCAATCGGCAGGCTGCGGATGCCCAGCACCGGACGCCGCACCTGCCCGAACTGCACCAGGTCGTTGATCACCGCTTTGGCCGCATTGATGGGGATGGCGAAGCCGATGCCGGCGCTCTGCCCCACCGAGCTGAGGATCAGGGTATTGATGCCGATGACCTCGCCGTGGGAGTTCAGCAGCGGTCCGCCGGAGTTGCCGGGGTTTATGGGGGCGTCGGTCTGGATAGCCTCGTCGATGATGGCGCCGCCTTCGGGCTCGCGCACCGAGCGAATCGAGCTGACAATGCCGCGCGTCATGGTGCCGTTCAGGCCGAAGGGATTGCCGATGGCGAAGACCTTCTGTCCCACCTGCAGGCCGTGGGAGTCGCCCAGGACGGCAGGCGTCAGCTCGTCGGGGGCTTTGATCTGGATCACCGCCAAATCGTGCGACTTGTCGAGGCCCACGATCTCCGCCGAGTACTTCTTGCGGTTCGAGAGCGTGACTTCCAGCCGGCGGGGGTTGTCGCCGATAACGTGATGGTTGGTCAGGATGTGGCCGGCCTTGTCGATGATGAACCCGGAGCCCTGGCCCTGCTGCGGCACCGCGCCATAGAAGAAGTCGAAGGCCACGGTGGTCGAGGTGATGTTCACCACCGCCGGAATCGCCTTCTTGTACACGGCGATATTTTCCTGCTCTTCGGGATCGAAGCTCTGGGGCCCGGCGGCCTGGGTGATGTCCACCTCCGCCGGGCGCGTCACCCAACTGGTGGACTCGGGGCTCACCGCGCGCCGGTGGGTGGTGAAGTAATAGAAGGCGCCGGCGATCACCAGAGCAAACAGGATGGGACGAATCGATCTCATGGACTTATCATCTTAACTGCTTCGCCGCGGATCATCGCGGATCAACTCAAAACCGCCGAGGACAAAGAGGACGCAGAGGTTTCTACGTGTTGTTTCTCTGCGTCCTCAGCGTCCTCTGCGGTTTTCATTTGGTTTTGAATCCGCCAGACCCCGCAGTTCCTCCATCAGCGCGTCCACCTTTACTTCGAGTTCTGCCAGTGGACCAGAGTTGTCGAGGACGTAATCGGCAACCCGCACTTTCTCTTCGTCCGGAAGTTGGGCGGCCATGCGGCGTGTCACCTCACGTTCAGCGGCGGCCAGATCCAGGTTGTGACGGCGTGCGAAGCGCTCGATCTTCTGCGGCAGCGTACACACAACCACCACCAGCTTATCGAAGCGCTTGCCCACGCCAGCTTCCAGCATCAGTGCCGCTTCCACCACAGCGATACCGTCCGGATCCTGGGCGGCCATTTCATTCGTCCAGGCATCCTGGCGCGCGATCACCGCCGGGTGTACGAGCTGGTTCAATTCCTGGATGCGTCCGGAACCGAACGCGGCTTCGGCCAGCTTCTTGCGATCGATGGAGCCGTCGATCGCGACAATGTCCGAACCGAAGTGCCGGACCACCTCGTAATAGACAGGCTGACCCGGCCGCATGAGATCGTGCGCGACCTCGTCGGCCAGCACCACATGTGCGCCGCGCTGCCGCATCATCCCGGCGACCGTGGTTTTGCCGCAGGCCACGCCGCCGGTCAGCCCGACGCGCAGCAACCTAGCTCCGCTCGGCCAGGGCCGCGCTGAGGAAGCGGGCGCCGCGGCGCAACTTCGCCGCCTTCAGGGTGTTGGCCATCAGCATAGCGATGGTCAGCGGACCGACGCCGCCCGGCACCGGCGTGAGCGCTCCGGCAACCTCGGCAACTTCGGGATGCACGTCACCGATCAGGGTGTAACCGTTCTTGGCGAAGGCCTGCTCGCGCTTTTCGTTGCCCTTGAAATATCGCTCGAACTCCTCGCGGCTGGTGATTTTGTTCATGCCCACGTCGATCACGGTGGCGCCCGGCTTGATAAAGTCGCGAGTGACGAAGCCGGTGCGGCCCATGGCCGCCACCAGGATGTCGCCGCGGCGGCAGACCCCGGGCAGATCGCGCGTCTTCGAGTGGCAAATGGTCACGGTGGCGTTGGAATTGGTGAGCAGCATGGCCATGGGCTTGCCGACAATGTCGCTGCGTCCGACCACCACCGCGTCGGCGCCCTGGATGGGGACGTTGCTGCGGCGGAGCATCTCCATGATGCCGACCGGCGTGCACGGCGCGAGGCCCGGGCGTTGCGTGGAAAGAAAGCCGACGTTCATGGGATGAAAGCCGTCCACGTCCTTCTCGGGCGCGACCGCCAGCAGCACCTTCTTGGAATCCACGTGCGGCGGCAGCGGCAGTTGCACCAGGATGCCGTCAATCTCGTCGCGCGAGTTCAGATCATGCACCAGTTCCAGCAGCTCTTCCGTGCTGGCCGATTCCGAGGGCGTGATCTTCTCGCTGTAAAGCCCCAGCGCTTCGCAGGTCTGCACCTTGCTGCGGACGTAAATCTCCGACGCCGGGTTGCTGCCCACCAGCACCGCGGCCAGTCCGGGGCGCAGCCCGGTCTCGTGCAGGCGGCGCACTTCCTCCGCCACTTCGTTTTTGATTTCGTTTCCGATTTTGACGCCGTCAAGCAGTATTGCCGCCATGAATCCCTCGTGATATTGGAATAAGGCCCGAGAGTTATCTTAACCGCAGGCTTGGCAGGATGTCAGGGATTTGTTGGCGGGGCCTCGGCACGGCAGGGGTCCTTCGACTCGGCACGCCCCAAAACCGGAGCGTGCCTCGCTCAGGATGACACCGTATACAATGTTCGTGCCGCTCAGAGGCGGCTCGCCATGATCGCCAAGGAACTCCTCGAGATTCTGGTCTGCCCGGTGTGCAAGCAGCCTGTCCTACCCAGCGCCGCGCAGGACTCGCTCAAGTGCCCGCAGTGCCGGCGCGTCTATCCAGTGCGCGACGACATTCCCATCATGCTGGTGGACGAGGCGCGGGTGGATGAGCCCTGAGGAAGTCGCCAGTAGCCAGTTGCCAGTCAAACCCGAGCTGGCTACTGGTGACCGGCGACTGACGACTCGGGTTTCAGACTGGCCAAGCGCGTCGTGGCGACCTGGGCCGCCGGGCTGCCAGGATCGTCCTTCTGGATCTGCGTGTAGAGCTTAGCCGCTTCCTCGGGCTGCTTCTGCTGGTAGAGCCCTGCCAGCTCCAATTGCGCCGTGCTCTTGGGGACGGTGGAAGCGGGACGCACGGCCAGTTCCTGGTAGAGCTTGATGGCCTCCGCATCCTTGTTCTCGGCACGATACACCGAGGCCAGCGCGAACTTGCCCAGCGCCGCCAGATCGTGGTTGCGGTAGCCGGCCACCTGGCGCAGGACTTTTTCCGCGGTCGCCGTATCGCCCAGATCGAACGAGGTAACTCCTACGAAATAACGGGCGATCTCAGCGGCGCGGGTGTGCGGGTACTTGTCCTGGACCTGCTGGAAAGCTTTGCGCGCGGCCTCGGCACGCTCCTTGGCCGAGGTAAAACTCGTGTAGTCCGGCTTGGCAGCATTGGCCGGGATCAGGGGCGCGCCGTAAATGCGCAGGGCAGCGCCGATCTCGGTGCCTGCCGCCTGATCCCGCTGGTTGTAGTAGATCCAGCCGCCGGCCACAATAACCAGCGCCACCAGAGCCGCGATCGAGGCGGTAGCGAGAGGCTTCTGGTGTTCGACTGCCCAGGAGAGGGTGTCTTTAGCGGTTTCGGCGAACTTGTCCTGCTTGAGTTGTTGTCGAGTGTAGGCCACGCCAACCCTTGCTGAAGTTGAGAAAGGGAACTAGGTCTGAGTCTAACAGCGGCAATTCGGGACCGTCAAACAGGCCACAACTCAGATACTGCTCTCTTCCAGCAGTCCCTGCTCGACTTTCTCCTGGCAATTGATGCAGTAGCGGGTCCAGGGAACAGCTTCGAGGCGCTTGGCGTTGAGTTCGTTGCCGCAGTTGACGCACTCGCCGTAGCCGCCTTCGCGGATGCGGTTCAGCGCTTCCTCCACCAACTGCAGAAGCTGGCGGTCGTTGTTGCTCTGGTGGAAGAGGAACTCTTTGGTGTAAGAGTTGGCGGCCTTGTCGGCGATGTCCTGCGCCGCCTGTTCGTCAGCCGCGCGGCCATCCTGCACGTTGCGCACCACCAACCGCCGCAGCTCGTGCTGCCGCGTCTCCAGCCGTTTCTTAAATTGATCCAACCGCTTCTTGTCCATGAGATACCCGGTCGAGCGCCCTGGCACTACTACCCCCTGAACTACCAACCAAACTTGAAATGATATGCGTGGGTTGGAAGTATCGTCAACTGCCCCCACCTTGCAGCAGCCGGGGCGAGGGTAAGCGGGGAAGAAAAAAGAATCCCCAGGCCGGATCGCCTGGGGAGGATGCGATGCGGAAACGCGGCTCAGGCGCTGCGCAGTTTTCCGGGCATGAAGTGATAGGGCGGCCAGGGCCCGCTGATGGCCAACTCGACATCCTTCAACTGCCGGGCCGCAGTGCTGTAGCGGCTCTGGTACTTCTGCACGGAATTGCCGTCGATGAGGTGGGCGATATCGATGAGCATGCCGCCAGAATCCACCTTCTTGCAGCAGACGTTGGCTTCCAGAGGATTGAACAGTTTGTGCACCTGCACCGAGAGCGCCCGGGCGCGGGTCTGCCGCTCGCGCTGCTTGCAGGCTTTCTCCCGCAGCTTGGTCAGGTACTCGCTGCCCGCGGTGAGCGGCAGTTCGACCTCGAGCAGGGCCTCGCGCAGAGATCCGTCCTTGACCAGCAACTTGAGGTGCATCTCCGCCTTGCCGCGCAGCCGCGACACGGTGGCCAGGAAGGCCCGGCGATTGGCGCGGACGGCCCGGCGCAGCGCTTCATCGGTGTCGAAAACGGTGCCAAAGCGGAACGGCAGCACGGTGGTGTTGCGGAAGCATTCGCTCACCACCCGCGCGTGGTCGAGAATGGCCCGCTGGTCGAGCGGTCCTCCGCGATCATATTCGCTGACGATGACAGCGAAATCCCCGCTGGGATACCCGAACACCTGCTGTCCATTGATGCCGTTGAGATTCTCGACGGGAAACGGCCGGCGCGCGCGCGTCCCGTTCTGCTGGAAGGCCTGCTGCTCGGTGATGCAGTATGCGTACCACGCCATATCAGTAGCTCCGACTGGGGACCAGCGCGTAATGACACCGCGCCGGGCATTCTCTAAAGTTTCACGGGCCGAACATGTAGAAGAGACGGGCTAGCTGGTACGAAGAGAAACCCGGGCCTGGGTCTTTCCGAATCCCGTTGGTATCTTAGCCTAAGTTGCCGGAAAATAGCAACGGTTTTGAGGCAGGAACCTGGAATCTTTCTCGACAACATCCCGAAACCTGGCGGTGGCCCGCCAAGGAGCGGCCCAACCGGCGGCGGACTGGAGAGAGTGCTGTGCGCCCGGCCTGGGCAGCTCAAGCGCGACCCGATCGGGTTCGCCGGGACCGACGTGGACGGAGATCCGCACTCTTGCGTGTACCATACAGATAATGGCCGATATTTTTCGACAGGTCACTGGGCACGTTTGCCCACACATCCTTGGAAATCCGCTCCCCCAGATCGGCGATTATTTTCCACGCGGGCACAGTCCCCTCAGCGTAAGAGCGGCCTACCTGCTCGCGAACGACCGACGTGTTTGAATGCTTCGACGGCTTCATGTTGTGCGCCGTGCCGCAGCGTGCAAAGCGTAATGCAACTGGGGCAGACGTATAATTTCGTTATCGCCCCTGCGCTTCCAATTTCCAACTTCAGCTTAACTCAGCGGCGCAAGCGGGCCGTGGAGGTGTGCGCCGTGTCTGGCAACCAGCACAACCCCAAGCGTCGCGACTTCGTTACTATCATTGTCAATGGCGTCGCGCTTCTGGCTTTCGGGTTGGCCATGACTGGCTGGCTCAATCCTTGGCTGGGTGTCGTGATAATGGGCGCTGCCTTTGTGTATTGGGAATGGGAGATTTTCACATCCCCTAAAGTGGCCCAATACGTTCCAGGAATGTTGAGATTCTTGGGTGCCGTTGTCCTAGCGGTAATTGTCCTAGCCATCTCAATTCCTCGCATTCAGCAGAAGATTGCGCACAGCAAGTCGGATCATCCTGCAGGCACAGCACCAACGCAGGCGCCGCGGCCGCGCTCGAATCGGCTTCGCAGGCGCCAAGTAATATCACAGCGCCAAAAGTGACGGCGCCTCCCAAAAGCGCCCGCCAGCATATCCCAACCGCTCCGGAGATTGCTGAGGAGCTTTCAAAAAAATTGTCTCTGCCAGCCCCAAAACCGAAACCCTGCATGAGCGATGGCACCTTTGCAGATTGCAGCGCGACCGAGGTTGTTGCCAGGTGTCGCACGATAACAGATCAGATTCGACAGATCGACATTAGACGCGGTAATCGGCTCATCGAGGAGCGCCGACGATTGCAGATTCCCGATACAGATGGCACCGAAGGCGCACAACACCTACGCGACATGCTGCTTCGCCAGTCTTTTGTGGAGGCGAATGATGAGTATGATCACTGCTGTCGCAACACAGTCAAACGCTGTCGCACAGAGCTGATCAATCGCCTAGGGGGCCCGATCACCGAGGACAAACTGAATGACCGATTCTATGCCGAACCGGAACTAGGGAACAGAGTGCCAATTGCGTTCTTTCCAATAGCTCGCGATTTGGACACCTTGTGCGACCGTTTGCTTGCGCAGCGATGAGTTACTTGAGTTCAATCAACCACATGATCGGCTTCGCTTACGAAGCCGCCAGCTCCGACGAGCCCTGGTTTTTGTGGTTGCCGTTGGCGGCGCGGGCTTGCAACGCTGCGATCACCACCCGCTGCATGTCATCGGCGGGCGCCGGCTTGCCGGTCCAGATCTCGAACTGCCGCGCTCCCTGCTGGACGAACATCTCCACCCCGGTGATCACCTGCAGGCCCTTGGCGCGGGCCATCTTGACCAGCTTGGTTTCCGCCGGGGTATAGACCATCTCGAACAGGATGCGTGCGTTCAGTTCTTTCTCGCTCAGCGGCGACACCTTGGCGCCGCCCATGCCGACGGGCGTGGCATTGACGATCACATCGAACTCGAGGCTGCGCATTTGGGTGCGGTTGAGGAACTTGGCGCGGGCCTGGCGGGCCAGCTTCTGCCCTACCGACGGGGTGCGGTTGATGATGAAAACTTCGGCTCCGCGCTCCTTCAGTCCGAAGACGGCGGCGCGCGCCGAGCCTCCCGCGCCCACCACCAGCACCTTGGCTCCGGCCAGGTGCAGCCGCTGCTCCAGCGGACGCACCACGCCGGAGACGTCCGTGTTGTAGCCGTAGAGCTTTCCGTCCGGCGTCCGGATCACAGTGTTGCAGGCGCCGATTTTTTCGGTGACGGTGTCGGTGTTATCCAGGTGCTGGATGATCGCCTCTTTGTAGGGCATGGTGATGCTGAGCCCGTGCAGGGGAATGTCGCGGACGCAGGCCAGCAGGTCCGTCAGCTTGGTGGCGTGCAGCGCGAGGTACACGGCGTTCACGTTCTCGCGGCGGAACGCGGTGTTCAGCATGAGCGGCGAGAGCGAGTGCGCCACCGGATCTCCGGCCACGCCGTACACCTTGGTGGCGGCATCCACCTGGTCGATGCGATAGGTGTCGCGCAGGGTGCGGGCGGCGATCTGTCCCGGCGCGGTCTCCTCTCCGGCCGCTGCCGAGGCGAAAGTGAAGACGCTGCCGGCGCGCACGCACAGCACCCGGCTGATGATGCCCTGCTCGCCCATCGACAGCCCGATCAGGGAGTGCTTCTCGCTCTGGCGCTCCAGGAACTTCATCATCACCACGTTGTCATAGAGCGACTTGGCGGTGCTGACCACCTTGTAGTAGTCAGCCGGAAAGACGGCCATCTTCTCGAAGGTCTCATCCAGCTTGTGGGTGGCGCGAAAGTCGTGGAAGGAGAGAATGACGGCGGCGGCGGCGCGCAAGCGGTCCAGGTCTTTCGATTTCAAGGCGGCGGCGCTTTCCAGTTCCAGGTCGACGAATTGGCTGCCGTTGGCGGCGGCCTTTACCAGAACGTCAACCTGGGCCGCCACCGATCCCCGGAACTTGCCTCCGTTGACGGCGCGGCGGCAGGTGGCGATCAACAGGGATTCGGGGTGGTAATCGGCGAAGCGGCGCAGCTTCTGGAGCGCCAGCGCCGGCTGCCGAATATAGTCTAACCTCAACTCTATGAACGGGTTATCCCTAACCACGGCCTCCGCTTTTTCGAACATCTCAGCCGGCGTGACGCCCACGATCGCCACGCAGACGCGGGGCAGGCGCAGCGGAAGCAGGCGCGGCATGTAATGCGAGTTACCAGGCATATAGCTGGAACGCGCGCATATTACAGGCGCACAACAACTGATGCAACAACCGATTCTGCCACTATCTAAAGGTCATGCTCGAAAATCGTTTCTTTCTGGCAACAGAGGTTACCTTGACCCTCTCCGGTACCATTGCTAGTTTCATGCAGACAGTCAGGATTGGTGCGTGGTCTTGCGCCTTCCGGATCATCGTGTTAGCCGGATTCGACGATGGCGGCCAGGGCCCTGTCTGAGCAATCCGGGGAGGAATCCATGAAACCTAGCCTAGTTTTGCTGATGCTGGCGGTAGCCACCGCGGCCCCAGCGCAAATCAAGCCCACCAACATCGTCGCACGGCAGCAAGCCCCAACCTATTCGGACGTGTACTGCGCCGGGTTTGTCAGCAATCAGGGATTGCAGAAGGTGGGATTCGTGGCCGGCGGGCGGGGGACGCCCCACCAAACCCGCTACGCGGACGGCGGCTACGTTTACCTGGAGGGGAGCGGGTTCGCGGTGGGAAGCCAGTACTGGCTGGTCCGCCAGGTGAGCGACCCCAACCACTACGAGGACTTCCGCGGACAAAACACCTTGCTGCGGCAACTGGGCCGCCCCTACGCCGATATTGGCCGGGTGCGGGTGATCGCCATCCACAACAACATTGCTATCACCCAGGTGGAGTTCAACTGCGAGGACGTCATGCCGGGCGACGCCGCCATCCCGTTTGCCGAAAGGCCCACGCCCGTGCTGCGCGGCAAAATCAATTTCGATCCTTTCGCGCCGCCCAATGGAAAGCTCACCGGCAAGATCGTCCTGGGAAAAGACTTTGACACCATGGCCGGAATGGGGCGGAAGGTTTACTTGAATGTCGGCGCTAACCAGGGAGTGAAGGCCGGCGACTATTTCCGCGCCGTGCGCACCTATGACAGCTACCGGAACGATGAGGTGGATAACCTGTCGTTCAAAGCCACCTACTATGACGACAGCCAGGTCCCGGCGGGCAAGTTCCCCTACAGCCGGCTTGCGGAGTTTCCGCGCATCAGCCTGGGAGAGATGATCGTGCTGAATGTGACTCCGACCAGCTCGACCGCCATGGTCACGCTGTCGCTGGAGGACATCCATCTCGGCGATGGCGTGGAACTGGAGGAGGCTGCGCCGGAAACGGGCGAGGCTGAACCGCAGGCGTCGCCTCTGCCGCAGGAAACCTCGCAGCACGCCGCGCCGGAAGCCGCCGCGATCGCCGCAGTACAGGCCCCGGCGGCGGCTCCGCAGCCGCCCGTCATCGCCTGCACGGCCGAACCCCAGGCAGTGCATGCCGGCGATAGCTCGACCATCGCTTGTGAGGCGTCCAGCGCCGACCATCGCCCGCTGTCTTTCACCTTCAGCGCCGCTAATGCCCGGCTGGTACAACGGGATAACACCGCCGTGCTCGACACTCGCGACTTGCCCGCCGGTTCGGTGCAGGTGGTGGCCACAGTGAGCGATGACCGCGATCTGACCGCCACCGCCAGGACCACGGTCAACGTGGATGCGCCCCGGGCCGCGGTGGCGCCCACCAAGCTGAACAATGTCTCCTTCCATCGCAACAGCGCCCGCGTCGACAACAGCGGCAAGGCCGTGCTGGATGGCGTGGCGCTGCGCCTGCAGCGCGACAGCGACAGCTCGCTGGTGGTGCTCGGGCTGATCGAATCGGGCGAGAACCGGCAGCTCGCGCAGCAGCGGGCGGCCAGCGCCGCGCAGTATCTCACCCAGGAAAAAGGCATCGATGAGAAGCGCCTGCAACTCCGCGATGGCGGCGAATACGGCGACCAGGCCGAGCTGTGGATGGTTCCGCCCGGTGCCAAGCTGCAGGAAGCCGACCTCAAGCACTGAAGAAAATTTGTGGTTTTCGATCTGGCCAGCGGAGCTACCGCTGGCTTTTTCTATTTGGAAACAATCTAGTCAGAACTCCAGCCGAAGCTGCAACGCGATCATTCGTGGACTGCTATCGCCACCCAAGCCCACGCCCAGCAGGCCGGTTGGCGGCGCGGTCGTGTAGGTGAGCGCTCCAAATCCGGAAGTTCCGGCGAATACATCGCTGGGAAGCCCGAAATTGGGATGATTGAAGACATTAAAGAATTGAGCATCCAGGCGAAGCTTTACCTGCTCGTGAATCGGGAACCATTTGGTCAGGTACAGGTCACTCCAGAAGAAATCCGGACCACGAAGGGCATTGCGGCCAAGCGTCCCGAACTGACAGTTCTCAGGATTATCGCCACCGTTGCAGGCAGACACGAAAGCATTGGGATTGAGCCACTGGATCGTACCCGGTTGAGTGACCCCGGTAATATTGCAGTTGCGACAGTAAGGATCCACTCCAGGCACGAGGCTGGCGAACTCAGGCCCGGGGCCCTGCACGATGCCGCAGGTCTGCTGCGGGTTCTGCTGGCATGGCGCCGAGTACGGCGTGCTGAGCACCGAGAACGGCAGCCCGCTGTGCCAGAACACGGTCCCGGAAACCTGCCAGCCGTTCACCGCGTGCCCCAACCACCGGTTGCTCACCTTGATAGGCAACTCATACACGTATTGCCCGGTGAGGTTGTGGCGGACGTTGTAGTCGCAAGGACCGTAATTGCGCTTAAGCTCATTGGGCAGAGGCGAGAGGATGGCCCCCGCCGAGAATTGCAGCAATCCGCCATTCGAGACCTCGTCGAAGCAATGGCTCCAGGTGTAGTTGATCTGCCCCTGCAGTCCATGCCCCAGGCGCTTCATGGCGGTGAGTTGCAAACCGCTATAGTTGCTGCCGGCGCCGGTCGAAAACTGTGTCACCGCCCCGAACCTGGGATCGGCCGGCTGCATGTAAGGGAGAGGAGCAAAACAGCCCTGGCAGACAGTTTGGTAGCCGTTTACTTGCATGAGGTAAGGCTGGTCCACGGCGCGGGTGCCCACGTACTGTGCTTTCACACTGGCGGTGCTTCCGATCTGATGCTCAAGCCCGAGACTCCATTGCATGAAGTAGGGTGCGTGGAGCTTGCCGCTCGGAACCGCTGTGATCGCGACCGGTGGAAGGCCGGTCAGTCCATGCGAAAATCCGTAAGCAAAGCTTTCATTCGCAGCAATGGTGGCACCGACGGCGCTGTTCGGCACGCCCGGAGCGATGGCTGTGCCGCCTGCCGTGCCCAGCAAACCACCCTGAAATGTGTTGACATACGGCGGATTGCTCGCGATCAAGTCCGCGATGCTTCCCGGCAGCAGGTCACTGAAGACGCCGAACCCGGCCCGCAACACCGTATCCGGCTGGAACTGCCAGGCAATCGCCGTTCTCGGCTGAAGGATCGCGGCCGGGGTTGCGGCAAACAGGTTGCCAAGACCGGTCTGGATGACAGCGTTCAGCGGCTGGTTGACGTCGTGGGAGATGGAGTCGAAAGCGCCGGACAGGCGCGCCACCTGGTCATGCGGATTCAGCGGGTTGGAGTTGAAGGTGTCGCGCAGGCCAATCGTCCAGGTGAGCTTCGGGGTCAGCCTCCAGGTGTCCTGCGCGTAAAGGTCAAGGTTAAGGAAGTTGAAGGGCTCGTTGGTTGATTGTGGAAACGTCTCGTTCGCGGTAGAGGCGACCCCATTTATGAATTGCTGCAAGGTTGTGTAGGTCACCGTGGGAACCGTGCCCTCGCCGAAGTCGTAGTCATTCAGGCGAAAGATGCGCGTGTTGGTCCCAAACCTGAACTCGTGATTGCCGTGACTCCAGGCCAGATTGTCATTGATGAAGAACCGCGTAGCGCGCCGGCCTTGCAGCCAGGTGTTGTCGAGCCCTCCCAGGGTAGTGAAGGGCGCATTGCCGCCTACACCCTGCAATACGATAGGAAACGCCGCCAGCGTCTGCTGAAAATTGCTGGGCGCGAACAGGCTTTCGTACCAGGAAAATGCGGGATTGAAATAGTTCACCAGCTTCTGCGAAAAGACGTGCGTGTATCCCGCGGCAAACGAGTAGAGCGGCTGCGCAGAAACGGAATTGAAAAGCGGGTTGATCGGATCGGTGTAGGCGGCCTGAACACCAGTATCGGCCTGGAAACGGAACCACGCCGTATTGTTCGGATTGATGTTGTAGTCGATGCGGGCGGTCTGCACCTGCTCATGGTCATCGCTCGAGTGCGAGACGCCTCGCCGGTTCGCGCAACCGTTTCCGTTCCGCGGATTGCCTGACGCCGGAGTGCCGTCGGAGTTGAAGGGGCAATACAGCACGGTCAGCGGCGTTCCGCTGGTGTTTCCATACAATGAAAACATGTTCTGGTAAAAGTCCTTCTCATCCTGCGGCAGTTGTTGCAGCACGCACTGCTGAAATGCCGGGCTGGGAACCGTTATGGTCGAGAAGATGGGCAGGGCAATGCGCACCCATTCGCTGTCGAAAAAGAAAAACAGCTTGTCATGAGCAATCGGCCCGCCCAGGCTGCCGCCGAAGTGGTTCACATTGGAGCGCGGCTTATGGGTCTCCGACGTGGCATTCAGAAAGTAATCCGCCGCGTTGAGAATCGAGCCATTCCAAAGCTCGTAAAGATTTCCATGAAAGCGATTGGTTCCGGACTTGGTGATGTAGTTGACCTGCGAGGCTCCATATCGCCCTTGATCGACCGAGTAGGAAAGAGTGTTGACGGTCACCTCGGCGATCGAATTCAGGCCCAGCACAAGATTGGTTGAGAGGCCGCTGTTTAGGTTGGTGAGCGGGTCGTTGGTTTCGAGCCCGTCTACGATATACCCGTTGGCGAGCGCTGGCAGGCCATTGAATTCCACATTGCCGTAGCCGTTTGTGCCGCCAACGAAATCATTACCGCTGCCAGCGGTATTGATGAGCGCTCCTGCCGCAAACTGTAAGGGGTAGGTCAAATCGCCGCCAGGATTGGGCAGGTTCTCGAGCGCCGGCGCATTCAGACTCGTGGATGTATTCGCATTGGCGGGATTGATCAGGGGAGCTTCCCCGCTCACCTCGACCGTCTGACTGGACTGAGCCACGTGAAGCGTGAAATTGACGGTTTGCTTTTGACCTAGACTCGCCACAACGTCGTCATTCTGCTGCGGCGCAAAGCCCGGCGCTTCTACCCTGACCGAATAGTTCCCAGGCTTGAGTTGGGGCAGATCGAAGCGGCCGGCTGCGTCGCTGCTGGCGGTACGTCTAAGCCCCATGTCACGGTTCGTGATCCTTATCGTGGCATTGGGAACAACTGCTCCCGTCTCGTCGCTCACCTGCCCAATGATTGCGCTCGTCGTTTCACCCTGCGCACACGCCAACGGCGGAAACAGGAAGACCACCATCGCAACCAAAAGACCGAAACCGGGCGAGGAGGCCAGAACATATTTGGCAGGCGATCTCATGGTTTGTCGGCCCCCCCCCGGTCGGACATGAACTGTAATACATCACAGTTACTTAATGCCAGTTAATATATTTGCTGCAATGGTATAATCCGCCTACGGCACGGAGGTTCGCCGAAGGCTATTCGCATGATTACCATCTCCAAGGAAGACTATTTGAAGGCGGTGCTGGAAGCCGAGAGCGAGGGTGAGCACGTCATCTCGGCAACGCTGGCGCACCGGCTGGCTGTGTCCGCGCCGGCGGTGACCATGGCGCTGCGGCGGCTGAAGCGCGACGGCCTGGTCGCGGTGCGTGCCGATGGCCGGGTCGAGCTGACTGCGGCCGGCCGCAAAGTGGCCCTCCGGACGATGGTGCGGCACCACCTGATCGAACGCATGTTGGCGGAAGTCTTCGGCATGGAGTGGTATCGGGTGCATGACGAGGCTGAGCGCCTGGAACACGCTGTGTCGGCGGAGTTCGAGGCGAAACTGGCGCAGAAACTAGGTCCGGCGGGGACTTGCCCGCACGGGAACCCGGTGGTTCCCGAGCGCAGCGAAGTTCGCCGCCGCCGCGGGCTGCGCTTGCTGTCGGAAGCTGAACCCGGCAAGGGTTATCAGGTGAGCAGCATGTACGAGCGGGACAGCGCGCTGCTGCGTTTTCTCGACGAGCGCGGCATCCGTCCCGGAGCGAAGCTGCAGGTAGTGGAGCGCAACTATGACCAGACCATGACCTTGATCACCGACAAAAACAAAGTCTCGGTAGGCGGCCCGGCGGCAGAAAAGGTGTGGGTGGCGCCGGCGGGAGCGGGTAAGTTGCGGAAACGTTAACCTCGGTTCAGTTATGCATATGCACTGCTACTAAGCGATGAGCGGGAGTTCCCAGCTTTCGGAGAGCACCTTGGACGGCAAGGCGGACTTGATCTCACGCCCGGCGCAAGAGATCACGATCACCCACGAAGATATTGATCGTGCGCACGATCGCGCTCGCGTCCTGGCCGCTCGTGTCCGGGGCGGTGGGTTCTCACGATTGCGCTTGCTGTGGCTGCTGGTCGGGCCGGGCATCCTGGTCATGCTGGGTGAGAACGACGGCCCCAGCATGCTCTCCTATGCGGCGACGGGCGCGAAGTTCGGCATCGGCTTTTTTCTTCCGTTCATCGTTCTCACCTTCGTGATGGCCATCGTCGTCCAGGAGATGACGGTGCGGCTGGGAGCGGCCACCCATCGCGGGCATGCCGAGCTGATCTTCGAGCGCTTTGGGCCGTTCTGGGGATGGTTCTCAATGATCGACCTGGGGATCGGCAACTTCCTGACGTTGATCACCGAATTCATCGCCATACGAGCCGGACTGGGCTTCTTCGGTGTGCCGCCGTGGGCCGCGGTGCTGGCCGCGCTGGCGCTCTTGTACACGGCACTGATGACCCACCGCTACTGGACCTGGGAACGGATCACGCTGGCGGTCGCCGCCTTCAACCTGGTGTTCATCCCGGTGGCCCTGTTGTCGCACCCCGACTGGCATGCTGTCGGCCACGCATTCACGGCCTGGCAGCCGCTTCCTGGCTTGAGCAAAGATACCTTGCTGATCGTGCTGGCCGATATCGGCGCCACCGTGACCCCCTGGATGCTTTTCTTCCAACAGAGCGCCACCGTGGACAAGGGCCTGACCAAAGGCGATGTGAGGTTCGGGCGCTTCGACACCGTGCTGGGAGCGGCGTTGGCGGCCGCGGCCGCGGTGGCCACCGTCATCGCAACCACCCCGTTGTTCGCTCACCACATGAGCGCGGAGAACTTCCAGGCAGCGGAATTCGCGCAGGCGCTGCGGCCGCTCATCGGGCGGCTGGGTGCGTCGCTGTTCGCGCTGGGAATCGTAGAAGCGGGCATGGTGGCGTGCGTCACCATCTCGATCTCGTCGGCTTATGCGTTCGGCGAGGTGTCGTCCCGGCCGCACAGCCTCAACCTGCCGATGCGCCAGGGCAAGGCTTTCTACTCGATGATATTCATGTGGGCCGCCGTGGCTGCCGCGATCGTGCTGATACCGGGGCTGCCGCTGGTTTACGTGGTTCTGTTTGTGAATGTCATCGCGGTGCTGGCGATGCCGCCCGCCCTGGTATTCCTATTCATGCTGGTGAATGACAAAGAACTCATGGGCGATATGGTCAGCCCGCGCTGGGCGAACGCGATTGCGACCGCCGTGGTCGTCTTTTTGACCGCGGCCGGGGTGTTGTTCGGGATCAGCATAGTCGCGCCCGGTCTGTTCGCGGCCTTAGGGGGTAAATAGAATGACGAGCAAGATTGCATCCGGGGAAGAGCACCACCCGGTGGATCCCGCGGAACAGGAACTGGTTCGGGCGACGCTGGAGCCCGACCAGCTTGCCGAAGCCAAGAAGCAGCACGTTCCGCGGCGACGCCTGAAGGGAGCTGAGCTCTTGATCCTGTGGTGTCTCCGCGCCTATTTGCTTTTCATGATTGCCGTTGTCGTCTACCAGGCGTGGACGGGCGCGCGCTAGGCACAACGCCTTTCTGGCGGCTGATTCGGGTCGCCGCTGGCAAGCCTCATAACAGCGATTTTCCTGATCCGCTTGGTATGCTCGCGGAGCGCGGAGTTTAGCTCCAAAAGGATCGTGTCCAACTCAGTGTGCTGTGCCTCTAGGGCTTCGTAGCACAGTTCACGGATACGGTCTTCCAAGCGGCGCGCAGGCACGGCTCCGTAGAGATGCCATGCCCCCCGGCGTGGTTGCTTTAACGTTCTTTTCATACAGCTTTCATACAGCAACCACCTGGGAGGGTAGTGGGCTACAGAACCATGCGGCTGCGACGGCCTTGAACCACTTCGCGTACAATTTCATCAAGATTCACCGCACACTGCGCGTGTCTCCGGCGATGGCCGCTGGCGTGGCAGATCGGCTCTGGGATGTGGCGGATTTGGTAGCCCTCTTGGAGTCATACGAGCGGAGGGCGGAAAGACAAGTAGCCTGAGGCGATCTTATGATTCGACTCCCAATATTGAAAGACGAATTGGCCTTTCTGGAAAAGCTCTTGCCGGATTTGGAAACAAGGCCGGGTTTAGGGCATGTGGCAATTGAGATCAGAAAGCGGATTGATAAGATTCGTCAAGAGATTCGCGCCATACAGGAAAAAGGCTGAAAGTAGCCCACTACCACCCGGAGAATTGCGGCCACCACCTGTCCAAGTGTGTTAACTTTAAAAGTTTCGATAGCGCCATCGTGGAAGGACAGAAGTCATGAAGGACAGTTTCAAGAGCCGCTCGCAGCTTCGTGTGGGGAAACGTGAATACCAGATCTGCCGCCTGGACGCGCTCGACAAGCAGGGCCTCGCGACCACGCGCCTGCCCTACTCCTTACGCATCCTGCTGGAAAACTTGCTGCGCTTTGAAGATGGCAAGTCGGTGAAGGCCGAGGACATCCGCGCGCTCGCCAAGTGGGACGCCAAGGCGGCGCCGGACAAAGAGATCGCGTTCATGCCCGCGCGCGTCTTGCTGCAGGACTTCACCGGCGTGCCCGCGGTGGTGGATCTGGCGGCGATGCGCGATGCCATGAAGAAGCTGGGCGGCGACGCGAAGAAGATCAACCCCTTGCAGCCGGCCGAGTTGGTGATCGACCACTCCGTGCAGGTGGATGAATTCGGCACGCCGGGCGCCTTCCAGGCCAACGCCGACTTCGAGTTCCAGCGCAACCGCGAGCGCTATGCCTTCCTGCGCTGGGGCCAGGACGCATTCAAGAACTTCAAAGTCGTGCCGCCGGACACCGGGATCGTCCACCAGGTCAACCTGGAGTACCTGGCGCGCGTGGTGTTCGTGAATGAAGAAGACGGGAAGGCGGTCGCGTATCCGGATACGCTGGTGGGCACCGACTCGCACACCACCATGATCAACGGCCTCGGCGTGCTGGGCTGGGGTGTCGGCGGGATCGAGGCCGAGGCTGCGATGCTTGGCCAGCCGGTCTCCATGCTGGTCCCGAACGTGGTCGGCTTCAAACTCACCGGGCAGTTGCACGAAGGTTCGACGGCGACGGACCTCGTGCTCACCGTCACGGAGATCCTGCGCAAGAAGGGTGTCGTCGGAAAGTTCGTTGAATATTACGGACCTGGTCTGCGAACGCTGCCGCTCGCCGATCGCGCCACCATCGCCAACATGGCGCCAGAGTATGGTGCGACCTGCGGCATCTTCCCGGTAGACGAAGAAACGCTGCGCTACCTGCGCTTCAGCGGACGCAGCGAGGAGCAGATTGCGCTGGTCGAGGCCTATTGCAAGGAGCAGGGGCTGTTCCACGCCGAGAGCACGCCCGAGGCGGTCTATTCCGACAATGTGGAGCTCGACCTCTCGACCGTGGAACCGAGCATCGCCGGCCCCAAGCGTCCGCAGGATCGGGTGACGCTCTCGGCTGCGGGAACTTCATTCGCGCAGGCGCTGCCCACGTTGCAGAAGCCCGGCGCGAAGGCGCACGCCGCCGGCGGCAACGGACATCTGGCCGATGGCTCGGTAGTGATCGCCGCCATCACCAGTTGCACCAACACCTCGAATCCCTACGTGCTGGTTGCGGCCGGCTTGCTGGCGAAAAAAGCGGTCGAGAAGGGACTGGCGACCAAGCCATGGGTGAAAACGTCGCTCGCGCCGGGGTCGAAAGTAGTCACCGAGTACCTGACCGAAGCCGGCCTGATGACGTATCTAGAAACGCTGAAGTTCAACCTGGTGGGCTACGGCTGCACCACGTGCATCGGCAATTCCGGCCCGCTGCCCTCGGAGATCTCGCGCGAGATCCAGGACAAGGACCTGGTCGCGGTTTCGGTGCTCTCCGGCAACCGCAACTTTGAAGGTCGGATCAATCCCGAAGTCCGCGCCAATTACCTGATGTCGCCGCCACTGGTGGTGGCCTTCGCGCTGGCCGGCCGTATCGACATCGATATGAGCAAAGACTCGCTCGGCGCTGGCAAGGACGGCAAGCCGGTCTTCCTGCGCGATATCTGGCCGACACAGCGCGAAGTGGTGGAAACGGTGCAGCGCTCCATTCAGTCAAGCATGTTCCAGAAGAGCTATGCCGGCGTGTTCGATGGCGACGACCGCTGGCGCTCGCTTGCTGTGCCTTCGGGCGAGACCTTCGCCTGGGACGCGAAGTCCACTTACGTCAAGCATCCGCCGTATTTCGTGGATATGCCGGGGAAGCCGCCGGCGGTGAAGGACATCAAGGGCGCGCGCGTGCTGCTGAAGCTCGGCAACTCCATCACCACCGACCACATCTCGCCCGCCGGCTCGATCAAGACTGACAGCCCGGCGGGCAAGTACCTGATCGAGCACGGCGTCGAGGTGAAGGACTTCAACTCCTACGGCTCGCGCCGCGGCAACCACGAGGTGATGGTGCGCGGGACGTTCGCCAACGTGCGGCTACGCAACCAGATCGCGCCCGGCACCGAAGGCGGATGGACCCGCCACCTGCCCGACGGGGAAGGCATGAGCGTCTTCGAGGCCTCGGAGAAATACAAGAAAGAAGGCGTGCCGCTGCTGGTGCTGGCGGGCAAGGAGTACGGCTCCGGATCGTCGCGCGACTGGGCCGCCAAGGGGCCGGCGCTGCTCGGCATCCGCGCGGTGATCGCAGAAAGCTACGAACGCATACACCGCTCGAACCTGGTGGGCATGGGCATCGTCCCGCTGCAATTCAAGGAAGGCGATAACGCCGACTCGCTCGGGCTCTCGGGCGAGGAGACCTACGAAATCTCCGGGCTGAAGAAGATGCTCAGCGGCAATTTCACCGGGGGCGGGCAGTTGAAGGTTCGCGCCAAGCGCGCCGACGGCAACTTGATTGAGTTCCCCGTGACCGTGCGCATCGACACGCCGCAGGAGGCGCTGTACTACCAGCACGGGGGAATTTTGCAGTACGTGCTGAGGCAGTTGGTGGGGAAATAGTAGTCAGCAATCAGCATTCAGCCCAGGCAAGCGCCCTTCCCAGGTGGGCGCATGTGGTACCTTACTCCCCTGCCGAGGTGCTGATGAAACTTCTCTTTCGCGATTTCATGTTGAGCTTTTTGATTTTGGCGGCGATGATGAGTACAGGCATGGCGCAAGCAGCAAGAGAAACAAAGGCAGAGCCGCCGGCGGGCTGGGACCGGCTGGTGGACCAGTACTTCGACGACTACTACTTCCCGTTCCATCCCACCGCCGGCACGTCCGCCGGATTCCATCGCTACGACACACAACTGGAAGACTATTCCCGCGCCGGAGTCGAAGCCGAGATCAAGGCGATGAAGCAGGCGCGAGGAAAGATCGAGGGATTCAGCGCGACCGGACTCACGGCCGAACAACAGGCCGACCGTGAGCTGGTGCTGCACGAAATTGACGGGCGGCTGCTCGAGCTGGAGCATATACGGCAGTGGGAGCGGAATCCCGACCGCTACACCGGCGGCATCACCTACAGCGTCTTCCTCATCATGAGCCGCAACTTCGCGCCCCCGGAAGAGCGCCTGCGGTCGGTCATCGCCCGCGAGCGGCTGATGCCCAAAGTGTTCGAGGCGGCGCGCGCCAACCTGAAGAACCCGCCGAGAATCTATACGCAGGTTGCGCTGATGCAACTGCCGGGGATCATCCACTTCTTCCAGCAGGACGTTCCTGGGGCGTTCAAAGAGGTGAAGGACCGCAAGCTGCTCGATGAATTCAAGCAGAGCAATCAAGCGGTGATCGACAGCCTCAGCGCTTACGAGAAGTGGCTCAAGGACGACCTCTTGCCGCGCTCGAACGGCGATTTTCGCATCGGCGCCGAGAACTATCGAAAGAAGCTGCTGTACGACGAAATGGTGGACACGCCGCTCGACGAACTGCTGAAGCTCGGATACGCGGACCTGCGCCGCAACCAGCAGTGGCTGAAAGAAACCGCGGCGCAAATCGATCCCAGCAAGACGCTGGAGCAAGTGCTGGCGGAAGCCCAAACCAACTATCCGCCTCCGGACAAGCTGCTGCAGACCGTGGGCGACATGTTCGGCGACCTGCGCGGCTTCATCGAGCGCGCCCACATCGTGACCATTCCCTCGCCGGTGCTGCCCATCGTCGAGGAGACGCCCCCGTTCATGCGCGCGCTCACCTTCGCCTCTATGGACACCCCCGGCCCCTACGAGCGCACCGCCAAGGAAGCCTACTTCAACGTCACGCTGCCGGAGAAAGACTGGACGCCGGAACACGTCCGCGAGTTCATGGCGCAGTTCAACTACGACACGCTGACCTCGGTGGCGACACACGAAGCTTATCCCGGACACTACGTGCAGTTCCTGTGGGTGCAGAGTGCGCCCTCGAAGGTGCGGAAGCTGGTAGGCTCGCACTCCAACGCCGAGGGCTGGGCCCATTATTGCGAGCAGATGATGCTCGATGAAGGCTACGGCAAGCAGGGCGGCGATCGCGGCGACGAAAAATATCTAAAGCTCCGCCTCGGGCAGTTGCAGGACGCGCTGCTGCGCAACGTGCGCTACATCGTGGGCATCGAGATGCACACCGGCAAGATGAGCCTCGAGCAGGCGGTGGATTTCTTCGTCAAGGAAGGCCATCAATCGCGTGCCGTGGCCGAGACCGAGACCAAGCGCGGCACCTCCGATCCCACGTATCTGGTGTATACGCTGGGGAAGCTCGAGATCCTGAAGCTGCGCGCGGATTACCAACAGAAGATGGGAGCCAGGTTCAACCTGCAGGAGTTCCATAACCAGTTCCTGCAGCAGGGCTTTCCGCCGGTGAAGATTATCCGGAAGGCGATGATGGGAGATGAATCACCCGTATTGTGACGCGGCCATCGGTTGTCCGAAGCACTCAGCACTCAGCACTCAGCAGTCAGCACTCAGCAAAACCTGACTGCTCGAGAAGGGGGCGGGTTGCTGACCGCCGCACGGCCTAACGCTGATTGCTGAGTGCTGACTGCTGAGTGCTAATTGCATGGCAAAGATGAGAGTCCGTAAAGCCGTCTTCCCCGCCGCCGGCCTGGGCACGCGCTTCCTCCCCGCCACCAAGGCGCAGCCCAAGGAAATGCTGCCGCTGGTCGACAAGCCCATCATTCAATACGGAGTCGAAGAGGCGCTGGCCGCGGGTTGCGACCAGATCATCATCATCACCGGGCGCGGCAAGAGCGCCATCGAGGACCACTTCGACGTCAGCTACGAGCTGGAAAAAATGCTCGAGGAGCGCGGCAAAACCGAGCTGCTCTCCGTCGTGCGGCAGATCTCGGACATGATCCACGTGGCCTACGTCCGCCAGAAAGAGGCCATGGGGCTGGGGCACGCGGTGCTGATGGCGCGCGAACTCGTCGGCCACGAGCCTTTTGCCGTGCTGCTGGCCGACGACGTAATCGACGCGCCCGTCCCTTGCCTGAAGCAGATGATTGACGTCTTCAACGAGACCCAGTGCTCGGTGATCGCCGCGCAAGTGGTCGAGGGGCCGGCCATCTCGGCCTACGGCGTGATCGCGGGCAAGCCGGTGAACGGACGCTTCCAGGGCCGGCTTTATGACATCACCAACCTGGTGGAGAAGCCAAAATTCGCGGACGCGCCCTCCAATCTAGCCGTCATCGGGCGCTACGTGCTCACGCCCACCGTCTTCGAGACGCTGGCGCAAACGCCGCTGGGCGCCGGCGGCGAACTGCAGCTCACCGACGGCCTGCGACTGCTGCTCCAGCGGGAGAAGCTCTACGGATACGTCTTCGAAGGCAAACGCCACGATACCGGCGACAAGCTAGGCTTCCTGAAAGCTACCGTCGAGTTCGCGCTCAAGCGTCCCGACCTGGGCGGAAGCCTGCGGGAATGGCTGAAGGAGCTGAAGTTGTAGGGTGGGCTACCCGGGCCTGAAGGATCTCCTCGCGCTACGGACAATGCTGTTCCAAATACGGGCTTCTCTGTATTCTGGCAACTCGTCTTCGCTGCTAGTCTCTAATCGGAAGGTTTTCCGCATGGTTGGACCAGGACGACATTTGCGCACTGCCGCCCACGAGAAGTTGACGGACCTGCGTGGCCCGAGTTTCGACATGAATGTGATTCCCGCTGCCAGCGTCAGAGAAGGGCAGGAAGCACACGAGGTTCAGTTTTACGCGGACGATGGAGCGCTGCTGGATGTGCTGCGTCGATTTGTCGGCGGAGCGGTTGCGGCCGGCGACTCCGCCATTGTCATCGCCACCAAAGCGCACCAGGACGCACTGGCGCAGCAGTTAATGAACCTAGGCCTGGACACCGACAAGGCCATCCACCAGGGACGATACATCCTGGCGGAAGCAGGTGAAACGCTTTCGCGCATCATGGTAAATGGCGTGGTGGACGAGAGACGCTTCACCGAAGTCATTGGCGACCTCTTGACCCAAGCCCGCCACGCCGCGCAGCGCAAGGGCTCCCGCATCGCGGTCTTTGGAGAAATGGTGGCGCTCCTGTGGGCGGAAGGGAAATCGCAGGAAGCGCTTCGCCTCGAGCAGCTTTGGAATGGCTTGGCCCGGGAGCACTATTTCTCATTGCTCTGCGCCTACCCGATCGCTGGCTTCGATCATGACCGGAATATCGAGCCGTTTCTAAGAATGTGCGCGCAACACTCGGGGGTGGTTCCCAGTGAGAGCGATCCCGAACCAGGGAGCCTCGAGGAACGCCTGCGGACCATCGCTAACCTTCAGCAAAGGACGCAGGAACTTGAAAACGCCTTGCAGTTGCGGCACAGCGAGGAGCGATTCCGCCTGCTGGTGGAGGCGGTGCGGGACTATGCGATCTTCATGCTCGACCCCGAGGGGCACGTCGCAAGCTGGAATGCTGGAGCCCAGCGCATCAAGGGGTACCAGAGCGCGGAGATTATCGGCAAACATTTCTCCTGCTTCTACCCGCCCGAAGATGTGCAACACGGGAAGCCGCAATGGGAATTGCAAGTGGCGGCCAGGGATGGGCGCTTCGAAGACGAAGGCTGGCGCGTTCGCAAGGACGGCTCCAAATTTTGGGCGAATGTAATCATCACCGCCATTAAAGATGACTCCGGCAAGCTGATCGGCTTCGGAAAAGTGGTCCGCGATTCCACGGAAAAGATGCTGGCGCAGAACGCACTGCAACAAGAAGTTGCATCGCGGACGCTGGCGGAACGAAGGTTGCAGGATTCGGAGAAGTCGCTGCGCCGGCTTTCTTTTCATCTGCTCCGCTCGCAGGACGAGGAGCGCAGGCGGCTGGGGCGGGATCTGCACGACAGCCTGGGCCAATACCTGGCGGCGATCAAGATCATCATGGGCTCGCTGACTTCTCTCATCGGGCCCCAGGAGGGCGAGGCGAATCAACTGCTGGCAGAGTGCCGGGAGTTGGTGGAGAATTCGCTCAAGGAAGTCCGCACGATTTCCTATCTGCTGTATCCTCCGATGCTGGATGAGATGGGTTTGAAATCGGCGATTTCCTGGTATCTGGACGGGTTCTCCGCGCGCAGCGGGATCCAAAGTACCTTGCACGTACAGGCCGACTTTGGCCGCCTCGGCCGCGAGGCCGAGGTGGCGCTGTTCCGGGTTCTGCAGGAGAGCCTTACCAACATTCACCGGCACTCCGGCGGTTCGACGGCGGCGATTCGTCTGTTGACCGACAGAGGCATGGCCATCCTGGAAATCAAAGATAACGGAAAAGGCATTAGGCCGCACCTCTTGGAACAGTCTTCCCCGGATTGGACCGGCATCCAAGGCGTCGGGCTGCGCGGCATGACCGAGCGCATGGAGCAACTGGGAGGCCGACTCGAACTGCTCTCAGATCCCTCCGGCACGACGGTACGCGCGGTGATTCCCGCCGCGGAGTGCTCCCCCGGCTTTGCCAAGTCAGCTTAAACCGTACCTTTGACCTCCTTTCCCATCTCGGACAACTGAATCGCTGATCTCCGCACCCAAGCTCTGCTGCACCCTATGGCGAGTGCGTCGTGCGAACGCGCTTCCAACCCTTAATTCAGGAGTACCGACATGCTTTGGACGATTTTTGTGATCCTTTTAGTACTGTGGCTGCTGGGAATCCTGAGTTCGTACACCCTGGGTGGGTACATCCACCTGCTGCTGGTGGTCGCTCTGGTGGTTCTGCTGATTCGCGTGATTCAGGGGCGCAACCCGATCTCTTGACAGGAGGCTACTATGAAAGGTGTTGCCATTGTCGGAATCTTGCTGCTGGTGCTGGGACTGCTGGCCTTCGTCGTACCGGTCCCTCACCGCGAGAGCCGCAGCCTCAACATCGGAGACGCCAAAATCGGCGTCCAGACTGAACATAGCGAGAAGCTTCCCCCGGCCGTGGGTATCGTACTTCTCGCCGGCGGTGTCCTCGCTTTGGTGGTCGGCCTTCGTCACACGTAGAAGCTCACGTTAACGCATCCGTAAACAAAAAATCATGATGCCATTCGGCCTTGTGGCCGCCGCGGCGCATCTCCGTCGTGAGCTGCGCCCAGTGGCGCAGGCTGTGAAGGAGCCCGTGGCCGAGCACCTTGCGACGGCTGGCGGTTTGCTCCCCGGCTGAAAGCGTCGGGAAGGTGATCTTTGCGTTCAGGTCGCCTTCCGACGCCGTCTTCAGATAGGTCTTCATCTTCCCCTGCGCCGTCGCAGCGATGCTGAAGATCTCGTCGACCGTACGCGTTGGGAGATCGCCAGGCTTCGTCAGCGCGCCGCCGGAAAGGCGCTCGGCATACTTCAGCTCCACGCCGAAGATGTGCAGCAGCAGGTCGCGCACGGTTTTGCCGCCGGCAAGATCGACGGGGATATCCAGCGCTGCCGGGCCCTGCTTGGCCAGGAATTGATGCCAGCGCTCGGTCTCCTGCTCGTCAAAGCGCAGTAGCTCGAAAAATGAGATTCCGATCATGTACTAACCGTTCATAGGGCCAAACTCTGAGGTGTGACATTCATCACAGAACAGCGCCAAGTCCAGCCGTAGGATTACGCGTGCCTATTCTCCCCCCGGCCCCAATCTCAATGCAAGGAGCTTCAAATGCGCCGTGTATTCGCAGTAACAGTACTTTGCACAGCATTGGTGGGACTGGCTTCTGCTGCTCCTCCGCAAACCCGTTCTACCACAACTCGCAATTTCGGTGACCGCATGCAGCCCATCCCCTTGCACACCAGACCAACCCGTTAAATTTGGCGAAACCATCCAGAATCAAACCCCCACCATAACGATTACTGTAACAAGTAACTTCGATTGTGCCGGACAACTTGCCCTCACAGCTCTGGGTGCTCCCGGATTTCCACCGGCGGTCGGTATACTCACGAGCCCTGGCCTATTCACCATTGGTCCTGACGTAGTGCCTCCGTATGGCAATGGCAATTCAGTTACTACGCTTCCAATCACTTTGGGGGTACTACCCAACGGTACCAACGCCTTCAAAATCAGCGCCTCTTGCAATGGAGCAGGACCGCTACAGTTCGATTTTGCCGTATTTGAATTCTCAATTGACTAGAACCGGTTTTAAATCGCAATGCCACGCTAGTACTGGGTTTTTTCATGTACATGCCTCCATGGCGTTTATAAGAACCCACCACCGAGGCACGGAGAAACGCAGAAATAAGTTGTTATCTCTCCGGGCTTCCGTGCCTCCGTGGTTCAAGCCTTGCTGGATTGCGATTTCAGCGTATTAGATTTCTCTTCCACGCTGCGGGCGAGTCTTTCTTTGTGGGCAGCCAGTTTCTTGGCGATGGCGGGATCGCTGAGCGCCAGAATCTGCGCTGCCAGGATGCCGGCGTTGGTCGCGCCCGGCCTGCCGATGGCAAGCGTGGCGACGGGAATCCCGGCGGGCATCTGCACCGTGGCCAGTAGCGCGTCCAGACCTTGCAACGACGACGACGGCATGGGCACGCCGATCACTGGCAGCGTGGTCTCGGCGGCGATCACGCCCGCCAGATGCGCGGCGCCACCGGCGCCCGCAATGATGACTTTGATCCCACGCCCGGCGGCCTGGCGCGCAAACTCGCTGGTGCGCGCCGGCGAGCGATGCGCCGAGGTGATGTCCATCTCATACGGGATGCCGAAGTCATCGAGCGCCTTGGCGGCCTCGCGCATCACTTCCAAGTCGGAGTCGGACCCCATGACGATGGAGACCAGCGGTTGCTTTGGCATGCTCTCCTTTCGAGCGATACTATTGCCTGCTCAGCGCGCGGGCAGCGATGTCCTTGCGATAGTGCATGCCCTCGAACTGGATGCGGGCCACGCCGGCGTAGGCGCGCTCGACCGCTTGCGCCAGG
Organism: uncultured Acidobacteriota bacterium; assembly: GCA_963808725.1. GTDB lineage: Bacteria > Acidobacteriota > Terriglobia > Terriglobales > Acidobacteriaceae > JAHFUA01. Next base: position 1,641,970 of record CAWEGO010000002.1, read on the forward strand.
TCAGCGCCGCGCGCGGTGACGCCCAGCACTCGCCCGCCCGCGGTGTAGAAGGCGCCATCGCGCGCCGTGGTCCCGGCGTGGAAGACTTTGACGCCTGCCAGGCGGTCGGCTTCCTCGATCCCGGTGATCTTCTTCCCCATCTCGTAGGCGCCGGGGTAGCCGCCCGAGGCCAGCACCACACAGACGGCGGGGTCGGGCGACCACTTCAGATCGCCGTCGCTGACCCGGCCTTCGATGGATGCGATGAACGGGCCCAGCAGATCGCTCTCCATGCGCATCAGCACGGGCTGGGTTTCGGGATCGCCGAAGCGGCAGTTAAACTCCAGCACCATGGGGCCGCGCGCGGTCATCATCAGCCCGCAGTAGAGGATGCCTTTGTACGGCGAACCCTCCGCCTTCATGCCGACGATGACCGGGCGCGCCACGTGCGTCAGCAGCCACTCCTGCATCTCGCCATCGAGCAGCTCGTCGGTGGAATACGATCCCATGCCGCCGGTGTTGGGACCGGTGTCGCCATCGCCCACGCGTTTGAAGTCCTGCGCCGCGGTTAGCGGAGCCACCCGTTCGCCGTCGCTCACCACCATGAAGGAAATCTCTTCGCCCTCGAGACACTCCTCCAGCACCACGCGCCGCCCTGCGCCTTCCAGCACTTTGCCGCTTAGCATCTCGGACGAGACCCTGGCGGCTTCGTCCTTGGTGTCGCAGATGACGACGCCCTTGCCCGCCGCCAGCCCGTCGGCCTTCACCACGATGGGAGGGGAAAAGTGCGGGAGCGCGTCTCGCAGGTCGGCCTCGGAGGCGCACACCGCGTACCCGGCGGTGGGAATGTTGTACCGCTGCATGAACTGCTTGGCGAAAGTCTTGCTCGACTCCAGGCGCGCCGCCGCGGCCGTGGGTCCGAAGATGCGATAGCTGTGGCGGCGGAACTCGTCCACCACGCCCAGGCTGAGCGGCAGCTCGGGGCCAACCACGGTCAGGTCGGGCTGGATGCGGGCAGCGATTTCAAGCAGGCCGTCCACATTCTTCAAGTCGCCGGCCAGGCACTGGGCCTCGGCCGAAATGCCGCCGTTGCCCGGGACGCAATACACCTGGGTGACGCGCGGGGACTGGCGCAGCTTCCAGACCAGCGCGTGCTCGCGTCCGCCACTTCCCAGGATCAGGACTTTCATCGGCGCCCCCGCGGAATAGAAAAGGTTAGGTGGGAGCGGGTGATGGTGTCAAACCGGCTCCGCCACCGGGCAGCGTCCGAAAGGTGCCTTGAAGCGGAAACGTCTCTCTTGTGGCCGCTTGAGATGGTGCACAATATATGGTGCTAACGTTGCAGGGACGAGATTGCACCGAAATTGTTGCACATGGGCAGATGCCCGCCCAAACTGTATTTTCGCCCTCCCCCGAGCGAGGCCATGAAGAACAGCCTGTATTGCGGGGACAACCTGTCCATCCTCCGCGAACACATAGCGGATGAGAGCGTCGATCTCATCTATCTCGACCCGCCATTTAACAGCGACGAAGATTACAACGTCATATTCAGTGAGGACACAGGACAGCGCTCAACCACTCAGAAGGCTGTATTTGAGGACACGTGGAGTTGGCATAGCCCCCACGTGGCGGACGTGTGCCGCGAAATCGAAGAATCTGACAGCAGGCTAGGAACGGTTACCCGCGCTCTTCACGCATTCTTGGGCGACAGTCAGATGATGGCGTACCTCGTAATGATGGCTCCGCGCCTCACTGATCTGTATCGCGTCCTAAAACCAACGGGCTCGCTCTACCTCCATTGCGATTCGACGGCGAGCCATTACCTGAAGATGCTGCTTGACGCGGTATTCACGCCGCTCGGATACCGCAACGAGATCATCTGGAAGCGCACCAATACCCACAGCGATGCGAAGCGTTGGAGTCCGGTGTCGGACACGATCCTGTACTACGCAAAGGGGAAACCCACATGGAACCCGCAATATATTCCCCACTCCGAAAAATACCTCAAGGCAAAGTACCGCTATAAAGACGCCGATGGCCGCGCGTACATGCTGGACAACATGACGAGTCCCAAGCCGCGCCCGAACATGATGTACGAATGGCGCGGTTATCCGTCGCCACCGTTTGGTTGGCGCTACTCGAAAGAGACGATGGCGGAGTTAGATCATCAGGGACGCATCTGGTATCCCGACAGCACCTCGAAGCGGCCACGGCTGAAGCGCTACTTAGAGAAAAGCCCGCGGTGTACTGATGGGGAACGTCTGGACAGATATCGCGCCCATTAACTCGCAGGCGCAGGAGCGGCTTAATTACCCGACACAGAAGCCGGAAGCATTGCTAGAAAGGATCGTCAGGGCCAGCAGCAACGAGGGCGACATAATTTTAGATCCATTCTGCGGCTGCGGAACGGCAATTCAAGTCGGCGAACGGCTTCATCGTGAGTGGATTGGGATTGATGTGACGATGCTAGCCACCGCGATCATCAAACAGCGTCTAGCACACGAATTTGGCTTCCAAGTATTCAAAAAAATCGAACTGCGCGGCGAGCCGGTAAGCGTGTCAGAAGCAGAGGCTCTCGCACGCGAGGATAAGTTTGCGTTTCAGTGGTGGGCGGTCGGCAGGCTTGGCGCTCCCCCCATTGAGCAAAAGAAGGGCCGAGATCGTGGCGCGGACGGTCGCATCTACTTCCGAGATGAACTAACCGGACCTGCGAAGCACATTGTTATTTCCGTCAAAGCAGGCGAGCACGTCGGCCCGGCGGCTGTGCGTGAGCTGCGAGGGGTGATGACGCGTGACCGCGCCAGCATGGGCATATTGGTCACCGTGAAGCAAAATACACCAGAGATGCGGACAGAAGCGGGGCTGGCAGGATCATACAAAAGCCTTCGCGGGGTGTTCCCGGCCTTGCAAATCATCACCGTGGCAGACATATTCTCCGATGAGCCACTTAATATTCCTGGTCGCATTAATCCGCTGGAACCGAAGCGGGCCGCCAGAGTCGAACCGCCAATTGCAGAGCAACTGCGGTTGCTGCCGTAGTACCTCTGCGCACCTTTCAGACACTACCCGCCACCGCGGACATCAGAACCCGTTAGAATCATTCCCGGTGCAAGCCAATGCCAATCGTCCCAACGAAAATCCCCTGCTGGTTCGCGCTGACGCCTTGTCCCGCATTCGCTGGCTCAGGCACGGTTTCTCCACCCGCGCCGGCGGGGTTTCCGAGGCCTACGGCGGCCACGCTCTCAACCTCGGCTACACCAAGCACGACACCCACGCCTCAGTGGACGAGAATCGCGCCCGGCTGCTGCGGGCGCTGGGAGCGGTGGACGCGGAAGGCAAGCCGTGGCCGCTGGTCCGCTTGCGGCAGATTCATTCCGACATTATCCACCGGGTCGATCATCTGCCGGAGCAACTTCTCACCGGCGACGGCCTGGTGACCGACACTCCGCGGCTGGTGCTCGCGGTGCAGACCGCCGATTGCCTGCCGGTGCTTCTGGCGGACCGCAAGCGCAAGGCGGTAGGCGCATTCCATGCGGGATGGCGAGGCACGCTGGCGCGCATCGTCGAGAAGGGCGTAGGCGCCATGCGGCTGCACTTCGGCTCTGAACCCGAAGATCTGCGGGCGGCCATCGGACCGGGGATCGCCTCGTGCTGCTACGCCGTGGGCGAAGAGGTCCGTGAGCGCTTCCACGCGCAGTTTGCCTACGCCGGCGACTTGTTTCGCGAGGTTACCGAGTCGGATGCGGTGCACGAGCGATACCCTCTGCTCTTCCTGACGGCGCGCGCTCCTGGGCACAGTGATGCCGGGCGCATCATCTATCTCGACCTGCGGGAGGCCAACCGGCGCCAACTGTTGGATGCTGGCCTTGCCCAGTCGAACATCACCGCGCTCGACTTCTGCACCGCCTGCCGCACCGACCTGTTCTTCTCCCATCGCGCGGAGAAGGGAGTTACGGGGAGGCAGATGGGAGCGGTGGGAATTTCTACTTAGTGACTTGCGACTGAAGGGAGGTTGGACTGCTCCGGTTCAAATCAGATATCAGAAATCGCGAATCGCAAATCCAGCGATTCTGCTATCCTTCCCGCATTCCTGCCTATGCTGCGTAATGAAGCCATCGTGATGGCGCTGGATGCGCTGCGCGCACACAAGTTGCGCTCGTTCCTCACCGTGCTGGGGGTGATCATCGGAGTAGCCACGGTGATCGCGGTGGTGGCCGTCCTGCAGGGCTTCAACCAGTACATGACTTCGCGGGTAATGGACTTCGGCTCCACCTCGTTCAGCCTGTCGAAGTTCACGCAGGGCATCAAGTCCATGGAGGATTTCCTGCGCGAGAACCGCCGCCACAACCTCAGCTACGACGATTTCCTGGCGGTGGAGCGCGGCTGCGCGCACTGCCAACTGGCCGCCGCCGTTTTTCAGGACCTCAAGACGGCGAAGTACAAGAACCAATCCATCGACACCACGCAAGTGCGAGGCGTGACCGTGCAAGCCGCCTTTATCGGACAGGTGATGGAGCTGGAATCGGGACGGCACTTCACCGAGACCGATATCGACCACGCGCGCTACGAGGCCGTCATCGGCGGCGACGTGGCCGACCGCCTGTTTCCCCACGAAGACCCGCTGGGCAAAGAGCTGATCGTGGATGGCGCCGCCTTCGCCGTGATCGGCGTGGCCAAAAAGTCCGGCGACTTCCTGGGGCAGCCGCAGGACACCTACGTCCGCATCCCCATCACCGTCTACATGAAGATGTACAACGTGGCCAGCCAATCGCTGGTGATCCAGGCGCAGGCGGCCACGCCGGCGGACATGCAGCTCGCCATCGACGAGTCGCGCAGCGTGCTGCGCAACCGCCGCCATCGCATGTACAAGGACGAGGACGATTTCTCCATCTCCACCGCCGACACCATGCTGGACATGTGGAGCAACATGACCAGCGTGGTGTTTCTGGTGACCACCATCATCGCCGGCATCGCGCTGGTGGTGGGCGGAATCGTGATCATGAACATCATGCTGGTCTCGGTCACCGAGCGCACCCACGAGATCGGCGTGCGCAAGGCGCTGGGGGCGCGCCGCTCCGACATTCTGCAGCAGTTCCTGGCCGAGTCGGTGGCGCTGGCGGTCGCCGGCGGCGCGCTGGGCGTGGCCCTGGGAGTTGCATTCTCCGTGCTGGTTGCGTGGCTGTCGGCACTGCCGGTGGTGATCCGGCTCTGGTCGGTGGTGCTGGCGCTGGCGGTGGCCTCGGCGATCGGCATCGCCTCCGGCATCTACCCGGCGAGCCGGGCGGCGCGCATGGACCCGGTGACCGCGCTGCGGGCGGACTGACCTATGCTGCTGCAACTCATCCGCGTCGCCCTCGATAACCTGCGCAGCAACAAGCTGCGCTCCAGCCTCACCATGCTGACGGTGATCATCGGGGTGATGATGATCGTGGCCATGGCGGCGGTGATCACCGGCCTCAACACTTCGGTCGCGCAGCAGATCGCCAGCCTCGGCTCCAACATCGTGACCGTCTCCCGCATGCCGCAGATGGCTTTCCGCTTTCCCAGCGAAGAAGAACGGCAACGCAAGGAGCTGACGCGCGATGATGCGGAAGATATCCGGCAAAAGGCGCAGGACATCGCCATCGTCACCTCGCGCGTGTATCTCGACCCCACCAAATTCCCTAACCCTGACGTACGCTACGGCAACATCCATGCTTCCGGGGTGGCCATCCTGGGCGTGGAGCCTGACTACATCAATGTTTACACCTCCTACGTGCGCGAGGGCCGCTTTTTGAGCGATGGCGACGTCCATCGCCGCACCAACGTGGTGGTGCTGGGCGCCACCGTGGCCGAAAAGATGTTTCCCCACCAGGACCCGATGGGAAGAACGGTCAACTTCGAGAATGACGCCTTCGAGGTGATCGGAGTACTCGAGAAACGGGGGTCGATGTTCGGCTTTGATCGCGACAACTTCATCTGGCTGCCCATCACCACCCTGCTCAAGCTCCATCCCGACGCCAAGGACGGCCTCTACATCGACATCAAGACCAATGCCCAGGCCGCGATGCCCTCGGTGACGGAGCAGGTGACGGAGATCCTGCGCCGCCGCCGCCACGTCCCGCCCAAGAAGCCCAATTCATTTGAGATCGGCACCCAGAACCAGATCATCGAGTTCTACCGGTCGCTTACCGGAGGCATTTACGTGGTGCTGCTGGTCATCTCGTCGATCAGCCTGGTGGTGGGCGGCATCGGGGTGATGAACATCATGCTGGTGTCGGTGACCGAGCGCACGCGGGAGATCGGGGTGCGCAAGGCGGTGGGCGCACGCAAGCGCCACATCCTGGTGCAATTTCTGCTGGAGGCGATGGTGCTGACGGCGATCGGCGGGGTGATCGGCATCCTGCTCGCCGGAGGAATCAGCCTGGCGGTGGACGCGTTCTCGCCCCTGCCCTCGCGGGTGTCATTGGCGTGGGTGGTCCTGGCTTTCAGCGTCGCGCTTTCCGTGGGGCTGTTCTTCGGGATCTACCCCGCGGCGCGGGCGGCGCGGCTCGACCCCATCGAGTCGCTGCGGTACGAGTGAAAATGTTTTCGGGAGGCATGGCCTCTTCAGGTGTTGGAATGAAAACGAACGCCAACAGCGGCATGTTCGCGCGCATCCGCACCATCATCCGCAAGATTCCGCGGGGGAAGGTCGCGACCTATGGCGACGTCGCCTATGCCGCCGGTTTTCCAGGCGCCGCGCGGCAGGTAGTCTGGGCGCTGCACGGTTCCGGCAGCTTGCTGCCGTGGCAGCGCGTGGTCGGCGCAGGCGGCAAAATTTTGCTGCCGGGAGGGAAAGGCGCGGAGCAAAGATTCCTGCTCCAGAGCGAGGGGGTCGCGTTCATTGGGCTTCGCGTGGACATGAAGCAGCACCGCCACGCCTGGCCGATGTTTCGGAGGATCAAAAGAAAACCACGGAGGGTGCAGAGAACGCGGAGAGAATGACTACCACGGGCGCCGCTTAGTGCCAGCTTCCGTACCTCTCTACCAACTCGCCTTCATCATCATAGATATAGATTGGACTGCCAACCTGCGCCCTCTGGGTAGCGACTTCCTTCGCCTCCAGCAAGGTCTCGAAATCGCCCATGACAAAGTTGACTCCCCCTAGGCTGAGGTCAACCCCAATGACGCGAAAGCCCTTGGGAGGAGCTTTCAGTTCCGTTTTACTGCCGATGGGATAGCGCATCTTAATCCGTTCTAGGCTGTAATCAAGGACTCCAAGGCGCCGCGGTTGCGCACCACAATGGTGGAGCCGTGCCGCTGGACGAATTGCTTCTTCCGGAACTCGGTCAGCAGGCGGGTCACGGTCTCGCGCGAGGTGCCGATCATCTGCGCGATTTCTTCGTGGGTCATCGTAACTTTCATCTGGCCGTGGTGTTTGGTGTCTCCGTCCGTGTCCAACCACCCCACCAGCAGCCTCGCCAGCCGCCCGCTCGCGGATTCCGATAGCATCAGGCTGCGGAGCTCGCGGCAGGTGGAGTTGTACTCCTGGCTGAGATACTCGGCCATGCGCATGGCGAACTCGTTGTATTGGCTCATGAGGCGAAGCAGATCGCTCGGGCGGACGAAGCTGATCTCGCAAGGCTCCAAGGTCTCGGCCGTGGCTTCATAAGTTCGGCCGCCGACCGCCGCGCCTACGCCCAAGGCATCGCCGGGCTGCACCACGCGAAGGATGAGCGTCTTGCCATCCCGGGCGCAGACCGAGAGCTTGATCCGCCCGCGAGACAGAAAGAACACCCCGCGAGATGGTTGCGATTCCACAAACAGTACCGCTCCGGCCGGATAGTAGGTGGTGCACTGCACGGACTCCAGGGCGTTTCGTAATGCTGGAGAAAAATGACCGAAGATGGCCGGTTCCGGCTTGGAGTTCACGGCGACTTTTGCAGGGCGCACGGCAAGCATAACTAAATCCCTTGGTTTGAATTGCAACTGGCAGACCAATCCGCGGCGGCCTAACGATGCTGTCTAACTGCAATAAAACACGAGTCCGAGCATACGCCATAGGCGTATCGCGCTGCCGGACGCGGCTCAGATGTGGGGCATTTCGCACACTACTGCGTGACCGTGATCACATGACCTATGGAGATACCGGCTTTGGGGGGACGCGGAGGAAAGCAAGCTAACGTCTAGTAGAATCCTTCCCGCACATGGCCATGGTTCGCCGGCGAACACGCCTCGCCCTGGCCGGGCTGGATGCAGGGCGCCATCTGGTCTGGCATTAAGGCAGCGAAGGAGACTGGGGCCTAAGCGCAAATCTTGTCATCCCGACCGAGCGCTTTAGCGCGAGTGGAGGGACCCTGCGCTTTCCCAACGCAAGGTCCCTCCACTCGGAGCTTAAGCTCCTCGGTCGGGATGACAAGATCGTGATACGTCAGGATATCGTCACCTTCCGCAGCATCCGCCCCACGCGAATGGTCATTTCCGCCGGAACTGTGACGTGCAGGATGGGCTCGGTCTTCACTGCGCCGTCGATCTGCACCGCTTTGGCCTTGATCTTCCGCAGGCCATCGCTCACCGACTCGGCCAGCCCGCAGCGCGCCAGCAGCTTGTCGAGCTTCACCGCGCCGCCGCCGTCTTTGGCGGCAATATCTTCATAGCTGACGGAGACCTGCGGAATGTCGGCTGGAACCTCTTTTTTCTGGAAAATCTTTTCCCAATTCTCGCTCGCTTCTTTCGCCGCCTGCTCGGAGTGGAAGTCGGCGACGATCTTGGTCGCGAGGCCCTTCTTCGCGATCATCGGATGCAGCCGGCCGGAGGCGACCTGCTGCTGCATGGCCTGGATGCCGACGCTCGAGGTGTCGGTCAGCAGCTCCCAGTAGCGCCACATCAACTCGTCGGAGATGGACATCAGCTTGCCAAACATCTCCTGCGGCGGCTCGGTGATGCCCACATAATTACCGTAGGACTTCGACATCTTCTGCACGCCGTCGAGGCCCTCGAGCAGCGGCATGGTCAGCACCACCTGCGATGGCTGCCCGTAAGCGCGTTGCAGCTCGCGTCCCACCAGAAGATTGAATTTCTGGTCGGTGCCGCCTAGCTCGACGTCCGCCTCGATCGCCACCGAGTCATACCCCTGCGCCAGCGGATAAAGCAGCTCGTGCAGCGCGATGGGTTTTTCTTCCTGGAAACGCTTGTGGAAGTCCTCGCGCTCGAGCATCTGCGAGACCGTGTACTTGGCCGCCAGGCGGATCAGGCCCTCGGCGCCCAGCTTGCTCAGCCATTCGCTGTTGAAGGGAATCTCAGTCTTCTTGCTGTCGAGGATCTTGAACACCTGCGCCTTGTAGGTTTCGGCGTTCTTCTCGATTTCCTCGCGGGTGAGCGGCGGGCGCGTGGCCGAGCGGCCGGTGGGATCGCCGATCATGCCGGTGAAGTCGCCAATAATAAAGATGACGGTGTGGCCGAGATCCTGGAAGTGCTTTAGCTTGCGGATGAGCACGGTGTGGCCGAGGTGCAGGTCGGGCGCGGTGGGATCGAAGCCGGCCTTGACACGCAGCGGCTTGTCCGTCTTGCGCGACTCATCGAGCTTCTGCCTGAGCTCGGATTCCGGGATGATCTCCGCCGCGCCTTTGCGGATGTACTCGAGTTGCTCGTCGACCGGAGCGAATGCCATGGCTGGGATTATACCGATGCGAGCATCGCCAGTCCGTGATCGAGGCTAGGACTCGGTTATCAGCAGCGGGCCGTCTTTCGCCAGGTAGCCCTTGCGGCGGAACCAATCCTCCATCGCGCTCTGGAGCTCGGGAAGCGGCACGCGGGCTCCGATCTCGAGGGCGCCATCGGCCACGGGCAGGGTGTCGTCGAACATCTGCGCGTTGGTGAAGTTGCGCATGGAGAAGCTGTCCAGCCACTTCAGCGGCGCAGGATGGCGCTGGCCGTCAGCTTCGTATTCAACGCGTATCTTGCGGGAGAACATGGGACTGTTTCACGTTTGGCGCATCCAGACCGGGTACGGACCGGGATGCTGGAAAGTCCGCTTCGTGAAAGATCACGTGTCAGGGCGCGACCCTTCGACAAGCTCAGGGCAGGCTTTCAGTCGTGCCGAAATGGACCATTTATGTAGCTGTCATCCCAAGCGAGCCGGAGAACGCGGATGCGTTCTTCGGCGAGTCGAGGGATCTTGGTTTTGTCCCAATCAAAAAACCGAGAATCCCTCGCGTCACGCTCGCTCGGGATGACAGTCTTAAGGAGGGTAGAGACGCAGCATGCTGCGTCTCTACTCAGAACTATCGCTTTGCTGCCTTCAGCCGCTGCTCCAGGCGATCCACCTCGTCGCGCAGGCCCTGGGGCAGATGCGTGCCGAAGCGCGCGAAATGTTCGCGGATGAGCGGCACCTCGGCGAGCCAGCCGTCCACGTCCACGCTCAGCAGCTTGGCCAGGTTGGCCGCGGAGATATCCAGCCCGCGGACATCGAGGTCGCCCGGCTGCGGCAGCCGCCCGATGGGCGTATCCACAGCCTTGGCCGTGCCATTGCAGCGCTCGAACACCCACTTCAGCACGCGGCTGTTCTCGCCGTAGCCCGGCCACAGGAAGCCACCCTTCTCGTCCGTGCGGAACCAGTTGACGTAATAAATCTTCGGCAGCTTCGCCGCCCGGCTTGGAGCCGATCTTGAGATAGTGCGCGAAGTAATCGCCCATGTGGTAGCCGCAGAACGGCAGCATGGCCATGGGATCGCGCCGGAGCTGTCCGACTTTGCCCGCGGCCGCGGCCGTGGTCTCGCTGCTGGCGGTCGAGCCGAGGAAGGTGCCGTGCTGCCAGTCGAAAGCCTCCGTGACCAGCGGCACGACGCTGGCGCGGCGGCCGCCGAACAGCATGGCGTCGATCGGCACGCCCTTGGGATCTTCCCACTCGGGAGCGATCACCGGGCACTGCCGGGCCGGGCCGGTGAAGCGGGCGTTGGGATGCGCTGCCTTGCGGCCGCTGGCCGGCGTCCACGGACGGCGCAACCAGTCGCATCAGCTCCGCCGGCTTGGTGTCGGTCATGCCTTCCCACCACACGTCGCCGTCGGGGGTGAGCGCGCAGTTGGTGAAGATCGAGTTCTTCGTGACGGTCAGCATGGCGTTGGCATTCGACTTCATGCTGGTGCCAGGCGCAACGCCGAAGAAGCCGGCTTCCGGATTGATGGCGTACAGCCGGCCGTCGGGACCGAACTTCATCCACGCGATGTCGTCGCCCACGGTCTGCACCTTCCAGCCAGGCACGGTGGGAATCAGCATCGCCAGGTTGGTCTTGCCGCAGGCCGAGGGGAAGGCGCCGGTGATGTATTTCACCTGGCCGTCCGGGCTGGTGAGCTTGAGGATGAGCATGTGCTCGGCCATCCAGCCCTCGTCGCGCGCCTGCACCGAGGCGATGCGCAGGGCGTGGCACTTCTTGCCCAAGCAGCGCGTTGCCGCCGTAGCCCGAGCCGAACGACACAGATCTCGCGCGTCTCGGGGAAGTGGCAGATGTACTTCTCGGTAGGATTGTTGGGCCATGGAGTGTCCTGATCGGAAGCGCCCAGCGGCAGCGCCGACCGAGTGCAGCCCCTTGACGAACTCACCGTCCTCGCCCAGCACGTCCAAGACCTTCCGTCCCTACGCGCGCCATGATGTGCATGTTGGCCACCACGTAGGGCGAGTCGGTCATTTCCACGCCGATGTTGGCGATGGGAGATCCGATGGGCCCCATGCTGTAAGGAATCACGTAGAGCGTGCGACCGGCCATGCAGCCGGCGAGCAGCTTGTTGAGAATGGCCTTCATCTCCGACGGGTCGCGCCAGTTGTTGGTGGGGCCGGCGTCCTCCGACGAGCGCGAGCAGATGAAGGTGCGGTCCTCCACGCGCGCCACGTCGGCCGGGGTCGAACGCACGAAGATGCTGTGCGGACGCTTCTCCGGATTCATGGTGATGGCAGTGCCGGCCTGCACCATCAGGCGTAGCATCTCGTCGTATTCAGCGGCCGAGCCGTCACACCAGTGCACGCGCTCCGGCTGGGTGAGCCGCGCGACTTCCTCCACCCACTGCGCGAGTTTGTGGTGCTGAACGGCGCCCGCCGTCTGGGGTTCTTGAACTGTAGTAGCCATGATTGCCTCTTTTTGCCCCGGTCGGGGCCAGTATGTATACGGATGGGGACTAGGAACCCTCTATTGTGCACCCGCTGGGACGCAAAACCAAGGGAAGTCTGCGATTTTTGCTGGGCGCGGACTGCCAGATCGGGATGCCCCGGCAGCGAAGCATCACCGGCGAGCGGCGGCGAACTCCTGCATCACGGCATCGAGATGGGCCAGGGTCTCCTCTACGCTGAGCGCGTAGATCTCGCGGCCGGACTCCATGCCTGCATCCAGGGCCTGCTTCAGATAGTGCCCGGCGATCTCGACCGCCAGCGGATCGGTGATGTCGTGGCCGGTGCGCTTCTTGTACTCCACCCACGCCGGGTGGGGGAGCGCGACCCATGCCGGCTGCCCGTCCACCAGGAACTTAATGTCCACGGCATCGGCGTGCCGGGTGGAGATGGCCACGATCAGCGCCTGGTAAATGCAGTGGACCTGCTTGCCCGACCAGCGCTCGGTGACATAGAAGTCGTCGTACATGACGTGAGCAATATAAAGGAGGAGTTCCAGCCGCGGCAAATACAGCCGCGAGTCACGTGGGGAGCCTGCCTGAGCGAGGTGGAAGTTGAGGCAGGCGGAAGCGAAGCCAAAGCCGAGCCGAGGCAGCGCGAGGCGCACCGGCTACCTGGATAGGGTCTTCCTCAGCTCCTTAAGCAGTTTCTCGGTGTCTTCCAGCTTCCTCAGAACCTGCTGGTCACCCTTCAGCGCGGCCAGGGTAGTCCAAGAATACCGTTGGATGGACTCCGAGAGCTGCTCTATGTCCCCGAGCAGACCGTCCGCTTTCTTTGACGGGGCTGGAGACAGAGTTTGCATTGCGCTCTCAATACTGCTTCCCTGGACGAGGAAGTTGTCCCTTGCCACCGGGTCCCTTAGCACTTGCCGCAGCTTCCGAATGTCCTTAGAGTTCGTGATTTCCTGCTCGTTGATTTTCCTGATGATCGTGTCGACGACTGAGGGCGTCAGGATCTTCCTATTAAGATTCTTGATTTCTCGTGCCCAGGTGATCGAGGCGCCTGGCTCCGCGAGGTTCGTTAGCTTCTCTGAGAGGTCGTAAATCTCGACGAGTTTGTCCAGCTCCCTGACGGTGATTCCTAGGATGTTGGCCGCGCTGGCCCGGCCGACCATGTTGACCAGGCTATAGGCCACCATCTCCTTTTCCTTGGCGTCCCACTCGCGCCGCTGGCGATGTATGTAGATCCAGACCTTAGGTTGCCACCGGAAGCTGGCCCTCACGGGCCAAAAAGCCCACATGAATAGCGGCTAATTGGCAGCACGACTGAAAGGGGGCCCTTGCCAAGAAGGCGCGGCGCAACCCCCGCAGTCTGGAGGCGTGGCCATGCCCAATGCGGCCACACGCTGGAGATTCAACAGGAGCACGATGTCGTAGCGACAGAGCGAAGCGGTACAATGCTTCGGGATTGTTGGACGCGATGGAGGCTGTGTTGGCCCACGAGGAAGGGAATACCATCATTCGCGTTGTCGGGGGCGGTCTGGAAGCCTATGACGCCGCTGGGTTTGATTTCGTTTCGGCTCCGGTCAATCCAGTGCGCCCCGATCCCCGCTACAGTCTCGACCTGCGCGCACTCGGTCGACTGGAGCGGCTGGCCAAGGCAAGGTTCATTCTTGCAGAAAAGGCTCCTGATCTGGATCCGACCAAGCTCGACCGGCGGGAAGCTGATGCCGCCAGGTCGATCGCGCTGAGCGTGTTCGCAAGCAGCGAGATTGAGGGCGAGGGCGTGTCCGCCGACTACGTGGAGGCTTTCGTGGCCGCCCAGACCGAGCCTGGAGCGAACGTGACAGGAGAGCTCCGGCAACGGCTCATGGCGCACGGCGACATCATCGATGCGTATTTCTGGGCGCTGAACACAGCGGTTGAACCGGTACTCTCCTACGATTTTGTCATGGAGATGCACAAACGGATGTTTCTCCGCAGCAAGGGGGCTATGGCAGGGCGGATCAAGGATGGCGAGGTCCGGATACGTTGGCGGCGTCCGGACGGAACCACCGTGGAAGTTCCCACTGTCCCCGCTGAGCGAGCCGAGGAGTTTCTTCGCGCGCTATGCGAGCGAACCAGCAGCATGTTTCGTTCGGCAGAGCAGGGCGCGGACGCCCCTATGCTGTTAGCCGCTGCGGAGTTCGCCTGTGACTTCCTCGCAATCCATCCGTTTGTGGATGGCAACGGTAGAACCGCACGCCTCATTTCGACCTACTTGATCGAGAGGGGCGGTTATCGCTTTGCCAAGGTTTATCCGCTCGACCAGGTGGTGCTCGATAGCCGCGCTCAGTATTACGAGGCACTCAATGCTTCGCAACGGCACTGGCACACCTCCAAAGAAGACCTGACTCCTTGGGTTGACTACTTCATAGGGGCAGTCTTCGAACAGTGGGAGCGTGCATTCCGACGCGTCCGAAATCAGGCGAAGTAATTAGAGATGAGACTCGAGGCTACCTCTTCAGTCTCTCCACCACCGAGTCGAACTGTTCGAGCGATCCGTACTCAAACGTGATCTTTCCCCGGCCGCCGCGGTCCTGGATGTGGACGCGCATGCCCAGCAGGCGCTCCAGGTCCTGCTCCATGGCGCGCACGTTGGCATCGACGCGGCGCCGCTCCGGCTCCGGCTTGGGGCCGACCGGGGCCATCCACTGGTGGGCCAGTTCCTCGGTCTGGCGGACGGAGAGCGCCTCCTTCAGCACGCGCTCCGACATCTTCACGATCAGCCCTTCCGAGTCGAACATCATCAGCGCCTTGGCGTGGCCCATGCTGAGGTGCCCGGTCGCGAGCAGCGTCTGCACCGAGGGCGGCAGCCGCAGCAGGCGCATGAAGTTCGAAATCGACGCCCGGTCTTTGCCGGTGCGCTCCGACATCTGCTCCTGGGTGAGGCCGAACTCGTTGGACAGGCGCTCGAAGGCGCGCGCCTGCTCCATGGGGTTCAAGTCCTCGCGCTGCAGGTTCTCGATGATGGTCATTTCCATGGCCTGCTCGTTCGAGACCTGGCGCACCAGGGCGGGGATGGTTGCCTTCTCGGCGCGCTGCGAGGCAGCCCAGCGGCGCTGTCCGGCGATCAGCTGATATCGACCGCCATCTATATATCGTACTACGATAGGTTGCACCACCCCGCTCGACCGGATGGAGGCCGCCAGTTCCGCCAGCGCGGCTTCGTCCAGGTGCGTGCGCGTCTGGTACGGGTTGGGGTCGATGAGCTCGAGCGGGATCTCGCGCACGCCTTCGGTGGAAGGCGCTGCGGCCGGCGCCGCGGAAGCTGCGTCGGGAGTAGGCGTGGGTGCGGTCCGCGGCAGCAGCGATTCCAGACCGCGTCCCAGGGCTTTGCGTTTGGGGTCGAAGGTGGTCATGGTGGTGGGCGTCGTGCTCATATTTTTTTCTCAGACTCGATCCGCGTGCATCTGCCCCTCGGCTTCGCTCGGGGCAGGCAATCCGAGCCGAAGATTTTTCTTACTCGCCGGATTCCCGCTCGCCGGCAACACCTGCAGGCTCGGTCGTCTCGACTTGCAACTCGATCACGCGCGGCGGCTGGATGTCGGCTGGCTGCGGCATCGGATCGGGCTCGGGATGTGGCTTGGGCGCTGGCTCCGGTGCGGGCTCGGCGCGACGCTTAGCGCGATCCATGATTTCCTTCGCCAGGCGAATGTAACTCTCCGCGCCCTTCGAGCGAACGTCATAGAGCAGCGCCGGCTTGCCGTGGCTGGGAGCTTCGGCCAAGCGGACGTTGCGCGGAATAGTGGCCGCGAACAACTTCTCTCCGAAAAAATTTCGCAACTCGCCGGCGACCTGCTGCGCGAGATTGGTGCGCTCGTCGTACATGGTGAGCACGACGCCCTCGACCTCCAGGATCGGGTTGAGCGACTGGCGGATGCGATCCATGGTGTCGAGCAATTCGCTGACGCCTTCGAGCGCGAAATATTCCGCCTGCATCGGAATCAGCACCGAGTCGGCCGCAACCAGAGCGTTGAGCGTGAGCAGATCGAGCGCGGGCGGGCAGTCGAGTACGATGAAGTGGAAGCGGTCTCGGATGGCGGCGAGCGCGTCGCGCAGGCGGTACTCGCGGCGTTCGGCGGTGACCAACTCAAGGTTGGCGCCGATCAAATTCTTGTGCGCCGGAATCGCCCACAGCGTTTCGACTTCGGTGGGCTGCAGCGCGTCGGCGGCAGCGCCCGCTCCCATGAGCAGATCGTAGGTGTTCAGCCGCTCAGCGTCGCGCGCAAAACCCAAGCCGCTGGTGGAGTTGGACTGCGGATCGCAGTCGACGAGCAGGGTGGGAACTTCAGCGGCTGCCAGCGACGCCGCCAAGTTGATGGCAGTGGTGGTCTTGCCCACCCCGCCCTTCTGATTGGCCACCGCGATTACACGACCCATGTTCGATTACAGAGAATCGGCTGGCAACCTCAGAGTACGCCAAGCTGCTGGTCGGACTCAACCTCAAACCGCTGTGCAAAAGGAGGAATTCTGTGAAAATGTTCCACGTGGAACATTTTTGAGATGCCGAGATCCTAGGCGCGGCCCCGAGCCCTGTTTTCTGGAGAGTCCAAAATTGTTCCACGTGGAACATTCTCGTTTGCCGAGTTGTCCGCCCCGAGAATCGACAGGCGCCTCCCACTGGAGACTGTGCCTGACGTGCTATTTGTTCCTGCACGCCGGAAAATCTCCACGTACGCAGCCGCCACAGACCACTTATTACCAGTCTGGTTCGCGACGCAATCGGCGGAACCACAAACAGCAACATTAGCTCGTGTTACGATATTTCCGCCCACTGCGCTGCCTGCCACGCACCATCTTGATCATCGCAGAGCCCGCACCCTACCCAAAACGCAAGTCCGCTCCCACTTGTTACTCTCCTGATTCGTGCCCGCCCCGGCACTTGGAGGAACCCATCTGGATACCTCTCGGTCTGCCACGGCGCGAAATGCGATAGCGTCCCACTCGCGGCGGCGCGGGACACGCGCGGCGCGCACTCGACCGCAAACCGCGCCGGCAAATCGCAGCCACCTTCCCACCGGTAGCGCGGCCGGTTATTAGCCAATCGGCTTCGTGCCTACCAAGAGGACGCGCGCCGAGGACCGCGGAATCGCCATCGGCGCCTGCCAACCGAATCCCGCAAGCAGTTGCGGCGTGCGCGCCGCCTGCGGAGATCCGATGAGCAACGCCAGCCGTCCGCCGGGCGCGACTAGGCGAGCCGCCGCGCCGAGCGCGCGCTCGTAGCGCTCGACCGCGCGCAGGGTGACGAGATCCGCGGCCGCGGCAAAGTCCTCGGCCCGGCCGGCGAATACATCGACGCCCGTCAATGCGAGCGTGCGCACCGCCTCTTTCAGGAAGACCGCCTTCTTCTGGCTGGACTCGATGAGCGTGAGCGCGAGGCCGGGGGCGAAGATCTTCAGCGGCAGTCCGGGGAAGCCGGCGCCGGAGCCCAGGTCGATGGCGCGCCCCTGGCTCCCGGCCCCTGCCTCCTGCCCGCTGCCTCCTGCCTCCTGTTTCTTTAAGAGCTGGCGGGCGGCGAAGAAGGATTCGCCGAAGTGTCGCGTCACGATGCTTTCCGGGTCGCGTACCGCGGTCAGGTTGATGCGAGCATTCCAGCGCAGCAGAAGGTCAAGGTAAGCCGATACCTGCTCCAGTTGCGCGCCAGTCAGCGATGCCGGCGGCCCGGGCGGCGACTGGAGAAACGGCGCGAGCAGCTCGGCGATGTGGCGCGGGTCCACGCTGGCTAGTTTTAACGATTCGGGTGCGGGGTTTCAACCCTTAGCCGAGTTGCTCGTTGCCGAGAGTTCGCCAGAGGTACCAACAGGGTACCGATCGGAAAGGCCGCCAAGTCTCACCGAGGCGTTCGACACTGCGGGGTCTTCCGTAGACTTTTGAGATGGCGCGTTCGAGTCCAACATCCCCTACGGGAAGCACATCGGGCTCCCGAAGGACCATGATGCGAAAAACCGAGATTGTCCAGGGGCCAATGCCCTTGATACCAGCGAGAGCCTCTTCCCATGTTTGGCCGTCCTGCACTCTGGCGAGAATCTCTTCCGACCTCTGCACAATGCTGGCGCAACACCGGGCTCGACGTTCGGAAAGGCCGAACGCGCGCAGGGTCGCCGGGGTCGGCGCCGCAGCGGGCGATGGCGTGGTGAGGTGCGGGTGAGCAGATTTCACCCTTTCAGCGAGCCTACAGGCGACCGTCGTGGAGATTTGCTGCGCCATCACGATTCGAATGAGTCCCCAAATCGGATGTTCGGTCCGGTGACAGGGCCACCGCGCGGATTCAGATTCGATCAGCCCAGCCAGGATAGGGTCTTTGGCGGAGAGCAATAGCTCCGCGAGTGGGAGTGTCATTTCGATTTCGAGGTCGACGCCCGGATTTCAACCCGCCCGGGCGCGCCCGGAACTAGCCGGAACCCAGGGATTTCGATGTCCCGCAGTGAGTCGACAGCCTTGGGAAGCCATCTCAAGCCATTTGCGCGAACCACCCCCGGGACCGGCTTTCGTGTTTTGCCCTTAACCTCCCAGACATTCAGCATCTGGTAATCTCTCCGTTCGGACTGCGCGTCTCTGAGGTAATCGACGTAGCTTCCGCCCTTACGCCATTGAGAGTCGGCAACATGTGTGAGTGCTTGCCTTAAGATGTCCGGTGAAACTTTGTCCGGCGTCGGAGACTGACCCTTGAGAATCGGGGCTAGGCGATTGGCAAGTTCGGCCAGTTCGTCCCACCGCAACAGAGCGAGCTTAGCCAAGGCGAACTTTGGGTCGAGCACCTCTTCCCGCCACACACGCTCTGCCTTTCCTTCGTTGATACTGGGCTTGGGCCTACTTTTTCCGAGCTCTTCCAGTTCGTTCTGGATTTGGGCCTCGCTGATGTCAAAGCGAACATTGGACATGCTGTGCATGTCCGATAGCAGCCTCGTCAGCTCGTCAAGTTTGCTCGTGAATGATGGAGGGCTTACCAGTATCAGCGCATCGAAGCGGTGACTTCGGATTATCGCGCTGTCGAAGTAATTGATATGGTTGGTCGCTACGAAGTACAGGATTTTCCGTGCCTCCCAAAGCTCAGCCAATTTCGGCAACATGCTTGTGGTAAGAAATCTACCAAAAGCATCTTCCTCCATCTCACGCTCACGGACGAGCTCATCAATCTCATCGAAGAGCACAACGCCGTGATCTAGCTCTGAAAGCTGCTTGAAAATCTTGTCCGCCGTTTTCTGGACCTGCGTTAAACCCTCTGCCACAAAATGGCTTGCGTGTATTTCGACATACCTCCAACCGATAACATCTGCCAACAAACGCACTAGGGTCGTTTTGCTGGTACCGGGTGGCCCAAAGAGTATTGCGGACCTGGCGCGTTCCTTTCCGATTGGCCGGCTATCTGGCTCAAGCTTGTCGGTACACTTGTGCATTCGGACTGGATTGATAAATGTCGTCCAAAGCTGCTCGGAGACGGAGACCTTATTGGTGCCCCAAGATTTGCCCCGAAAGGCCATTTGTCCGGCGGCTTTCTCTGGGCTTAGTCGCCTTCGCGGAGCGTTTAGGCTACCGAGGGCCTCCTCGCGACACCATATGCCCATCAGCCTTCTGAGGGCCTGCGCGTAGGAGAAAACACTGGCTGTAGCCCAACTTTCCGGGTCTGTAACGTTGGTCCTATGGCCAGAACACCAACCGATTCCTTTACCAGAGTGCGGCAGCGGTATCTTCGTTGAGTCCGCATACCGCCACAGATCCATCAGGTTTTTGCAATAGGGTTTGAGCAGCTCGCGAACCATCACGGCTTCCGCCCCCTCCTGAAGCGCGCACTGGAGCAAGGCCGCAAAAGTCTCAAACACGTAGCAGTATGCGTTTCCTGCCTCCTCGTAATGGAAGAGCGGCTTGTAGTGCCGCCACGTGCCGTCGGTTTGGGTCGAGAACAAACAATTGAGCGCTTGCTTCACAAAATCTCGATTTTCCAAATTCACTACGAACTTCTTGTCGAACCGAAGGAAGATCACCAGGGACCAAGCGAGCTGGTCTGAATCCAACACGGAAGACGGCGGAGTCGCAGAATGCAGTCCAATCTGATGCCCCAGTTGCTGTCGAGCCCACAAAAGCATTCCGTTGCGTCGACGCCTGAGATCAAACACTTTGGCATCTGAAAGTCGCTCGTAGTCGGCATGGAACTTGCGTTCAAGCAGATCGAAAATCTCCAGGGTCCAGTAGGTGTGGAACGCGTTGGGCGGATACCAGCGGTCTTCCGGTAACGCCGGGCCCGCTTCTCCTATTCCGAATCGCTCGGGCTTCTTCAAGAGCTGACCGAGAATCACTCCGATGTGATCGTCGATGTTCTTATCAAAACTACCCAGCGAAGTGATGACCATGGGGAGGGCGCGACAATTGCAGTACACACCGGCGGACCCCTCGGACCTCCAATTTTTGCGACGCAAAGCCATCTTCGCAAATCTGGATCGGAGACCCTCCACACGTTTGAACCCGGGCATGCGGAATCGAGGTGGGCAGTCGAACAGGGAACTGTAGCAAGTAGCAGTCGTGGTGATGTGGCGCGCTCTTCTGTCGCCTAAGTCCCCCTCTCTGGGGAGGAGCTTAAAGCTGATTCCAGACCGCAGACTGAGAAGGCTGGGGACGTGCAGCAAACAAAAGCTTTGGAGATAACGTCGTGCTTCCGTCAGCTCTTCGAAACTTAACATTTACAGAGTGACTGCCCTGGCCTTCTGGCCGCTATTGCACGCCGGTGGGCAGGCCTAACTTTGCCTGGAGGTCCACCACGTCCCGATAGACGCGCGGCGCTGGGTCGCCGAAGCCGTCCGCGCGCGTTAGGGCCGCCTCGATTCGCTCGAGGATGCGGTGGGCTTCTTCCACCGATGCATGAGGATCGATAAGGACACCCTCGGGACGCCTTGGCCGCGAGCTGGCCGCCACGATACGCAGAGCATCGGCCAGTGTCGGGACGACGGTCACGTATTCGCGGAGCGTCAGGTCACCAGGCGCCCGTGTGGCAAAAACGGGCACGCCGCTCATTGCAGCACCGCCAACCTCCATCGACGCCGATTGCCCCACGTACCCATCGGGGCAGACTAGCCAAAGGAAATCTGCCGCGCGGATCGAGTCCAGGTGTCGGTCCTGGACGAGCCGCACCGACCTGACGCGGTCGCTCGCCACGAACAGGAACTCCCCCTGATGCGCGACAATTCGCGGGTCGGCCGGCGAGAGCACATGCACGGAAAGCGTTGCCAGCTCGTGAACAGCCGAGGTAATCGCCGTCAGGTGACGGTGGAAGCTTCCGGAAACTGCGGCTTTTAGCATACGCACCTCGCAAATTACGGCGGTGCTCCGGAGGAGGTCCGTCTTCCGTGGACGCTCAGTATACGCCTCCGGCGCATCCAAAATTTCTCCCCAGCGTTGGCAGTCACCTTGAAAACTGGAGTTTACTTTGCATATTAGAGTTTACGTCAATTCTAGTTGACAGACAAGAACTTTTTCATTATAGTCGGCGGACCTGTATGAAGAGCCACTCGCCGCGTGACAAAGCGTTCATGAGCGTTTTCGCGCAAAAGCTCCGCGACAGAAGGGAGAAGGCGAAGGAGTCAGAAAACGTGTCGTACGAGGAGTTCGCGCGTAAGCTAGGCCTCACCCGCGCCGGGCTCTTGAAGTACTTGAAGGAAGAGAACGTGCCCAGCCCCCAGATGCTCGAGACGATATACCGAGTGTGGGGTGTCCAGGTTGGCTATGGGGAGCTCGATACAAGGCTTATCAAGAGTCGCGCCAGGCGCAACAAAGAATCGTCTGAGGCGCAAATGCTTCTCCCGTTCGCGATCGAAAACCTGACGAATGAGAACATTACGGTGGAGCTCACGCGAAAGAGGCCTAGCGGGATAGAGCTCAACCTGTCGATCTTCTTTAGACGGGGCAAGCTGGCAGCTGAGAAGTAGGCCGGCGGTCAGACGCTAGTGTGCCGCCCCCTGAAGGGGGCTCGCCCCTTCTTGCCTGCCTACCCAGGGCTTCCGCCCTGGGCTAATTTAGTTCGGCCCCTTCGACTTCGCTCAGGGCAGGCTCTACGGGCCTTGCAGCCTCGGCGGAATCCGAGGGGCGGGTGGCTCGGCGTAGATGCTTTCTGTCATTCCGACACTTTCGTGCCCTCCAACCAACAGGCCCGGAGGGCCTTGCCCAATGTAGCCCAGCGCTTCAACCGGGGTCCCCGGAACGCCCGGTTTTGGCGTTCTGGGGTGGTAGCGCTGGGTAGGCGTTGTCCACGAACCCAGTCCCGGAGGGACGGGCCTCGTATCCCGTGTGTTAGCCTCGGCGCGTGTCTCACACCTACACGGCTAACCGTTTGCACGTGGTCTTCAGCACCGAACAGCGCCGGGATTAAGGTCCCTCGCTACGCTCGGGATTTCGGCAGCGGGCTCCCGCTCTCCTCGCGGGTGCTCGGTGTCGCTCACGCCCGCTAAACGCCTCAACATTCTCGCCGTTGGTGGCGTCGCGAATCACGCGCACGTCCTGCTCTCGTTGCCTCCCGTGATGCCGCTGGCGAAAGCGGTCCAGACGCTGAAGGGCATCTCCTCGAAATGGATGAATGAAATAGGACGCGGCGGTTTTGCATGGCAGGAAGGATACGCGGCGTTTAGTGTGAGCCAGTCGCAGATCAATTCGGGTTATCCGGTACGTGAATTCGCAGCCTGAGCACCACCGGAAGCATTCGTTCGAATCTGAGTTTTTGAGCCTGCTGGCGAAACACGGGATTGAATATGATCTGAAATATGTGTTCGGGTAGGCCCGTCCCTCCGGGACTGGGTTCGTCCGTCCCTACACCCAGCGCTAAAGCGTATGCCGCGAACCGAGTTTTGTCGGGGTGGGGTCCGAGGCTCTGTAGAATAGGGTAAGGGTCGTGGCTGCAAGCTGTAGCGGCGAAGCTGGTTGCGGCAAGGGTTTGGCGGAAGGAAACCTGCATGTTGATTCAGGTCGGCTATGAGTTGGTCTTTAACTGTCCGCAAGAGACGCCGATGATCCTCATGCTCAACATCCATTACTCGCGCGCCTCGGATATTGTCACTCCCGATTGCCTGACCACCGATCCGGAAACGCCCGTCACGGCCTATCGGGACGGCTTCGGAAACTGGTGCAGCCGGATTGTGGCGCCCATCGGCAGGATTCGCCTGACCAGCACCGGGGTGGTTAGAGACTCGGCAGAACCCGACGTGGTGACGCCCTCCGCTCAACAGCACGCTTTACAAGAATTGCCCGAAGAGACTCTGGTCTTTCTGTTGGGCAGCCGGTATTGCGAGACCGACCTGCTGTCCGAGGCGGCGTGGTCGCGATTCGGTCAGTCGACGCCAGGATGGGCGCGCGTCCAGGCGATCTGCGATTTTGTCCACAACCATATCGCTTTCGATTATCAGAAAGCGCGCCCCACGCGGACAGCCTGGAAGGCGTTCAACGAGGGTGTGGGCGTCTGTCGCGACTACGCGCACCTGGCGGTCGCGCTCTGCCGCTGCATGAATATTCCGGCGCGGTACTGCACCGGGTACCTTGGCGACATGGGGACGCTGCCGCCTTACGGCGTGATGGATTTTGCCGCGTGGTTTGAAGTCTATCTCGGTGGCGGCTGGCACACCTTCGATGCACGGAACAACGTGCCCAGGATTGGACGAGTGCTGATCGCGCGAGGCCGCGACGCGGCTGATGTCGCCATCGCGACCACGTTCGGCCAAAATACTCTGGAGAGCCTTAAAGTCTGGACGGATGAAATCGCGGAAAGTGTGCCACAGATCGGCTAGCCGGCGAATCCGATTATCGAGGCGGCGCTGGGTGGGGCACCGTCAGGATATCTCGGATCCGAGGGCGAGGCGTGGGCCACCAGCCAAGTCAATCCCTGGCTTTGGGCACTCCTGGTCCTTCGCTGCTGATGTGGTGCTCCAAGGAATCGCGCTGCCGCCTCAGTTCCGCCACCTGCTCGTGCAGCAGATTGCGAATCGAGAGGACACCTCGCAGCCTGCCCGAGGGGTCCACCACCGGCAGATGGCGGAAATGGTTGTCCAACATCGAAACCAAGGCATCATCGGCAGTGGTTTGCGGCGAGGCGGTTTCCACCGGCGTGGTCATCAGCTCGCGCACCGCGACCTTCTCGGGATCGCGCCCGCTCAGCGCCAGCTTCTTGAGCACGTCGCGTTCGGTGAAGATGCCCACGACACGGCTGGCCTCCACGACTACGACCGCGCCCACGCGGCGTTCCAGCATGAGCCGGATGGCTTCGGCGACCGTGGATTCAGGAGGAACGGCAGCGGATTCTTTGTCGCACAGACGGAGGATGGTCATGGCTGACCTCCGGGGGGCATCGCCCAAAAACGTGCCGCCGATTGTAGCACCATCAGACTAACGGGGTTGGTTTATCATCGCGCGCATGTGGAACCTATTGCAGGGAGCGCGCGTGCTCGACCTGACGCGTCTGTTGCCGGGCGGTTATGCCACCATGCTGCTGGCCGATTTGGGCGCGGAGGTCATCAAGATCGAAGCGCCGGGCACGGGCGACTGGACGCGCGAGCCTTCGCCCATCTTCGGCGGGACCAACGCGCTGTTCGCGCAGATCAACCGCAACAAGAAAAGCCTGGTTCTGAACTTGAAGTCCGACGAGGGCCGCGAGGTGCTGCTGCGCCTCGGGGAGCGGAGCGCGGCGCTGGTCGAGGGATTCCGTCCCGGGGTTGCGGCGCGGCTCGGCATCGACTACGGCGCGGTGCGCAAGCGCAGTCCGCAGATCGTCTATTGCTCGCTGAGCGGATACGGCCAGACCGGTCCCAACCGCGACCGCCCCGGCCACGACCTTAATTATGTCGGGGAGGCGGGACTGCTGGGGATCGCGACCGGGGACGAGCCGCGTGTGCCACCGCTTCCGTTTTCCGATCTGGCCGGCGCTATCTTTACCGCGCTCACCCTGGCGGCGGGGATGAAGGGCGCGGCCGAGACCGGCGCGGGGGCGTATATCGATCTGGGCATGTCGGATGCCATCGTGTCGCTGCTCACGGTGCACTTCGCGCAGATGTTCCAGGCGGGACGGCCGCCGTCGCTGGCCGACGCCTATCTCTTGGGCGGGCATCCTTGTTATACCGTGTACCGCGCCTCCGACGGCCGGCACCTGACCGTGGGCGCGCTGGAGCCGAAATTCTGGCAATCACTGTGCGAGGCGCTGGGGCGGCCGCAGTACGCCGGGCAACAGCACGATCTGGGGATGCGGGAGAAGATCCTGGCGGACTTTCGCGCGGTGTTTGCCACGCGGACGCGCGATGAATGGGTGGAGGCGCTGGCGGCGGCCGACGTGCCGGTCGGCGCGGTGAAGACGCTCGGCGAGGTCGAGCGTGGCGAGCAGGCCGAAGCCCGCGGCCTGTTCCACCAGAGGGCATCTGGGATGAAAGAGGTGGCATTTCCCGCCGAGATCCACGGCGCGCACGAGTCGCCGGACCGTCCCGCACCTAAGCTGGGCGAGCACACCGATGAGGTGCTCAGGCTGGCGGGGTATTCAGCGGACGAAATCGCCGGATTGCGGAGGCAGGGCGTGGTGGCGTGAAAGAAAATCCCCACCCTTGGCAAAACCGGCCAAGGGTAGGGCACCCTCAAGATTAGCGATCGAAGGCCGCTTGCAGGTTCTTCTGTCCGCTGACCCCCTCCTGCAGCAGCAGCATAAGCAGAATGCGCGCTTTCTGCGGCGAGAGGTCATCGCCCATCACCGCGCCGGCCTCGACCAGGGTCTTGCCGCCGCCCTCAAAGCCATAGTTGGGCAGAACGCGGCCGTTGGGCACGCGGGAGGTGATCACCACGGGCACGCCCTTGGCGATGGCGTCCTTGATGGCGGCATACATCGGCTTGTTGACGTTGCCCCAGCCCAGGCCTTCGACGACGACACCCTTGGCGGCGTGGTCAAGCGCGGCCTTGACCATGTAGCCGTCGGCGCCGCCGTACATGGGAACGATTTCGACGTACGGCATGTTGTCGGTCTTGATGGGCACATGTTGGCGGCGCAACGGCACGCGCCAGTACACGATGCGGTCGAAATCCACCTCGCCGAGAAAGCCAAAGTCACCCGACTTGAAGGTTTCCACGCTGGAGGTGTGGGTCTTGGTGACCTCGCGGGCGGCGTTGATTTGGCTGTTCATGGCCAGCATCGCGCCCTTGCCCTTGGATTCCGGATCGACGGCGATGCGGACGGCGTTCAGCAGATTGCGCGGGCCGTCAAAGTCGGATTCCGAGGCGTTGCGCTGGGCGCCGATCAGGACCACGGGCTTGTCGGAATCGATCGTGAGGTCGAGCCAGTAGGCGGTTTCCTCCAGCGTGTCGGTGCCATGGGAGATGATGACGCCGGCTACCTCGGGGCGGGCCAGCGCGGCGTTGACCTCGTGGGTCAGCGCGGTCCAGCGGGCCGGGTCCATGTAATCGGAGGGCACGTTGGAGACGTTTTTCACCTCAACGGTCGCGTACTTTGAGACCTCGGGCACGGTGGCCAGCAGATCCTCGCCGGAAATCGCCGGCACCGGCGCGTGCTTCACCGGGTCGATCTTCATGGCAATGGTGCCGCCGGTGGCGATCAGCACGACGACCGGCTTGGTCTGAGCGGCGGCAAGGGTTGTCAGCAGGCAGAGTAGGATGAGCAGTGCAGGCTTGGTATGGCGCATGACGGACGGCCTCCTGATTTCGGGGAGAATATATAAGGATAGGACCGGCGCGACAACCGGAGAGTGAGAACCAGCCTCGGGTAAAATGCTTGGCGATATGACGACAGAACCATCGAATGGCGGCAGACGGGAGCGGAGTGAGGTCTACGTCACCTTGGCCGGGCTGCCGTTGCGGATCGAGCTGGAGTGGCCGTTCCGGCGTTCGAGCGCGGAGGCGGATTTCTACGTCCTGCACGGAGACCTGCGCCTGGAATCCGGCGAGGGGCTGCACTGCCTGGTGGCGTTGCAGATGACGCAGACGGTCAAGGAAGTGCTGCCCTCGCTCGAGCCCGCGGACGTGGAAGCCCCGGCGATCAATATCCTGCGCAAGGAGGTCGACCGCAAGCAGCTCGAGTTTGTGAAGTCGCCGAAGCGGGTGCCGGTGCCGTTTTCGGCGCGGCAGTACAACTTCAAGCGCCGCGAGTGGGACTTCGCCAAGGCCACCGACGAGCAGGTGACCGAGCTGGTTCGGCATAAGGTCTATTGGAACAGCAAGCTGGGCGCCGAGCGGGTGTGGATCGCCGATCCCATCGACGCGCAGTACGTCAGCAGCCCGGCGGCGCGCCTGCTGGAGGCGGCGTCGCGCCTCGAGACGTGGTTGCGCCTGGAGGGCGAGTACGCCACGGCCACGCCCGAACTGCTGGCCGAGGGGACGGAGATCGAGGCCGAAATGCGCGCTGCGCTGGATGCGCTCGAAAGGAAGCACGCGTTTGAAAGAGGATAGGGAGTAAGGGAGTACGGAGTAGGGGCCCCGTGACAGCATTCTCCTCGGCCAAGGCAAGGTGCAGCAGGCGGCAGTGCCGGGGCCGCCGCAGGACGCGGCGCGGCCTGCGCCCCCGACGGAACACACAGACCCACCCTGACAAACTGCCCCTGGAAATTCGGCCCATTGTAATCCACAGGAAACACGCCCTATGATGCGGTAATGGTGCTTGCCAACCGCGTTAGAGCGATTAGCCGGAGGGCATGGTGCCGCACTCGGCAACACTCAACCACTTGAGCGTTCAACCACTTGCGGATAGCCTGAATGCCAAGTGAAACTGACCACGTTCTCGTACCGCTTCGCTCTGGAGGTATTGAGCAGTCCGGCGTTCGTGCGGGAGCGAGACGACATTCTGGAAATCTTCAGCAAGGTCGCAGTCCCTCAGCTCGATCCTCCAAAGACTCGAACTCGAGGTCGCAAAACAATGGTCTTCAACACGGATCAGCAGGCACTGAACAATTTGCTCGACACCGACTTCGTGAGACGTGGATGGGAACATCAGCCGCTTGTGACAGAAGACGAGGTAACGGGGATCAGGGCCGATTACAAGAAGGCCAGGATTCAGGTGGAAGTGCAGTTCGGCAATATGGCCCGATGGTACACGGACGTTTTCAAGTTTCAGGTGTCATACTCGCTCGGTTTGATCGATGTCGGAGTCTTGGTTGTTCCGATGCAGAAATTTGCGAACACAATTGACGAAAACGTGGCCCACTACGAGAGAGTGGTGCGCGAACTTCCCTATGCCAAGATGAGCATCACTCTTCCAATTTTTGTATTAGGTATCGAGCCTTGAAGAGGAACGGCATCGTCGACGATTTGTGCTCTAGCTACGACTCGCGAGCGCGCGTCACCCTATTCCACGGCGACCGTCTGGAATTGCTCCGTCAGATTCCAGACGGCGGGGCTCGTTTGGTTATCACGTCCCCACCCTACAATATCGGCAAAAAGTACGAGAAGCGGCTCGTGTTCGAGCACTACCTCGAACAGCAAGAGCAAACGCTAAGAGAGGCGGCCCGGACCCTTGCACATGATGGAAGTCTATGCTGGCAGGTAGGCAACCACATCTCGACCGATGGGGAGATATTCCCGCTTGACATATACATCTATCGCATCTGCAAGTCCTTGGGGCTAAGACTACGAAATCGCATAGTCTGGACCTTCGAGCACGGCCTGCATTGCAAGAACAGGCTCTCTGGACGCTACGAGACAATCGTCTGGTTTACCAAGGGCGACCAATACGTTTTCAACCTTGACCCGATCCGCGTACCGCAAAAATACCCCGGCAAGAAGGCCTTCAAAGGCCCGAACAAAGGGCAGTACACCTGCAACCCGCTCGGTAAAAATCCCGGCGACGTTTGGGTGATCCCTAATGTGAAGCACAACCACGTGGAGAAAACCGCCCATCCGTGCCAGTTTCCCGTGGAACTTGTCGAGCGGCTTATTCTTGCGCTCACGAATCCCGGCGACTTGGTGATAGATCCTTACATCGGAGTTGGCAGCGCAGCCTGCGCCGCGGTAGTCCACGAGCGTCGCGCAGCTGGAGCAGACTTGGAAATCGAGTATCTCAAGATAGCGAGCCAACGGATTGAATTGGCCCTGCAAGGTCGCTTGCCCCGCCGACCGCTCGGGAAGCTGGTCTATGTCCCTGGCCCGAATGACAAAATCGCTCAGCGTCCCGATGACCTTCACCGGCGCGATGGTCATGCTCAACCGCTGACAGGAGTGCTCTTCGCCTGAAGGAAAAGGCCGACCGTGCCTCCATGCCTTCATTCATGCCGGTAACGACACTCGGCGAGTCGCCGCCCAATTACGCGGTCCCGCAGGCACTAGCTTTCTTCTTCTCCTGAAGGATCTGCAACAGGACAGTGCCAGCCTGCTCCGCCTCCAATGTCTCGAACTGCTTGTCGAGTTCGATGACGGTCGCCTTAGGGGCGAGTGCGGCCAGGAAGGCCGCCAGACTGGGGCCCTCAAACCCGACCCGAGGCGTGTTGGGGCCCAGCACTACCACGTCGGTGTTTCCCACTTGCAGAAGGATCCTGGCTTCCTTGGCGAGCGTCGTCGAAAGTACTTCGTAACCATGTGCGGTCAAGACGGTCTGCACGAAGGCGCAGAGGTCGGAGGATTGATCGAGGAACAGGACGCGTGCCTGAGTCGAGGCGGGTTTTGCCATCTGCGGCGCCGGTTTGCGGTAAGACACCACCGCTTCCTGCTCCGAAGCAAAAACATGGAAAAGCGTGGAGAGGCGGGTCATCTCCAGCAAACTGGTGACGAAGGCAGGCGGACAAGCGATTTTCAGGTCGCCTCCGGCTTTGCGCGCGCGCATCACTAAACGGACCATCATGCCCAGCCCGCTGCTGTCGACGCGTGGAACCGCGCTCACCTCCAGCACCAGATGCCTGGTGCCTTCGTCCAGTTCGGAGCTGATCATCTGCTCCAGGTACTCGGCGTCCGCTCCCGCGACGATCGGGCCTTCACACTGGAGTACGGCTACTTCTCCTGCTCGGCGTAATTGCACCTTGAGCATTCCTCATCCTTTCGGAGCGGCAGCGCTGGAATCCTTTGAACGTCCCAGGCGGAAGTGCGGGGTACGATACGCTGCAGCCCGCAGGCTGTCAATCGGCGGCCTGGGGATGGATGGCGAACCCAGGCCGCGCAGCAATCATCTCAACCTCTGCACCATCCGTGACATTGACCAGCGCTCAGGCCGGGCACTTTCATAGCCGGGCTTGTGCTAGCATCGCGGGTCACATCCTGCATCCCAAGGAGTCCTTATGCGGAAGACCGCCATAGCGCTTGCCGCTGTTGTGTTCGCGGTGGCATCAATGTTCGAGCTACACGCCGCCACTCTGGCGGGGGTGACCCTGCCGGACACGGTACAGGTCGGGAGCAAAACGCTGGTGCTCAATGGCCTGGGATTGCGCAAGAAGTACTTCGTAAAAGTCTACGTCGCGGGACTCTACCTGGAGCAGAAGTCGTCGGATCCTGGCGCCATCATCAAGGCCGACGCACCCAAGCGGATCGTGATGCAGTTCCTGCACGGCGCCAGCAAGAGCCAGATGGCGGATGCATTCGAGGAATCGTTCAACAACAATGCGCCGGATGCCAAGCAGACCATGAAGGCCGACATCGACCGGTTGCTGGGCGCGCTCGAGCCCGTCAAGGAGGGCGACCAGATGGTCTTTACTCACCTCCCAGGCACGGGCACCACCCTCGCCATCAACGGCCAGCACAAGCTGACCATTGCCGCTCCAGCCTTCGGCCCGGTGCTCTTCTCGGTGTGGCTCGGGCCCAAGCCGCCCAATGCGGATCTGAAAAAGGGGATGCTCGGGCAGTAGAAACACCCTTGGCTAGCTGTCGCTCATCGGGCAGGATTACGCGGTCCCGCAGGCGTTAGCTTTCTTTCCCTCCTGAAGAATCTGCAACAGGACACTGCCAGCCTGCTCCGCCCCCAATGTCTCAAACTGCTGGTCGAGTTCGATGACGGTCGCCTTCGGGGCAAGTGCGGCCAGGAAGGCCGCCAGACTGGGGCCCTCAAACCCGACACGAGGCGTGTTCGGACCCAGCAGCACCACGTCGGTGTTTCCCACTTGCAGGAGAATCCTGGCTTCCTTGGCGTGCGTCGTCGAAAGCACTTCGTAGCCGTGTGCGGTCAACACGGTTCGCACGAAGGCGCAGAGGTCGGAGGATTGATCGAGAAACAGGATGCGTGCCTGAGTCGATGCGGGCTTCGCCAGCTGCGGCGCCGGCTTGCGGTAAGAGACCACCGCTTCCTGCTCCGAAGCAAAAACATGGAAGAGCGTGGAGAGCCGGGTCATCTCCAGCAAACTGGTGACGAAGGCAGGCGGACAGGCGATTTTCAGGTCGCCTCCGGCCTTGCGTGCGCGCATCAATAGGCGGACCATCAGGCCCAGCCCGCTGCTGTCGACGCGTGGAACCGCGCTCACCTCCAGCACCAGATGCCGGGTTCCTTCGTCCAGTTCGGAGATGATTTTCTGCCCCAGATGCTCGGCGTCGGATCCCGAGACGATCGGGCCTTCACACTGGAGCACAACTACTTCTCCTGCTCGGCGTAATTGCACCTTGAGCATTCCTCATCCTTTCGGAGCGCTGGAACCCTCTGAGCGTGCGCGTGGGATGTGCGGGGTATACGCCCCCAGCCTCCGTGGTTGCTTGTGATCAGGCGATTCTACGACGACCATCGTCGGGACCGGAACAGAAACCTGCCACGAAATCGCTTGTCTTTGGCACAGGTTGCGTTATATATACGCATCGATAATGCGGGCGCGGGTTTCCAAGGAATGGAGAAATCCTGCTCGAGCATATTTTCGCGGCAACCACTGGGCAGGGAACCCAAGTAATTGCCGGAGAGGAGTTCCGCATGGGCGTTACGTATAACATTCGGCAGGCTGGTGGGGTCACCGTGGTCGACCTGAGCGGGCGAATAACGCTTGAGACGAATGCCCCGGGAAGCGGTGTAACGCTTCATGAGCTTATTCACGACCTCCTGAAGCAGGGTTACAAAAACATATTGCTGAATTTTCGCGACCTGACCTACCTCGACAGTTCGGGTATTGGGGCATTGTTCGGTTGCTACACCACGGTGCGCGGCGCGGGCGGAGCTTTGAAGGTGAGCAATCCCACCGAACGCGTACAAACCCTGCTTCGCCTCACCATGCTCAACACGGTGCTCGAGGTGATGGAGGACGAGTCCGCCGCGATCCGGTCGTTCTCCAAGGCGGGTGCTGCGTAGCTAGAGCCTGGCGGGCCCCTGAGGAGCGCGGGGCATCGCGATCGGCCGGTCGCTGAAAAAGCAGTGGGAAAGCAGCCGGGATAAGTCACGGCGGTTTTCATTTTGGCGGCAGGCGCAGCACGAATTCGGCGCGATCGGAGAACGGCGCCGGAGCCCGCAGCATCAGCAGGCCGCGCCCGAAACAGCTCTTTAGCCGCACCAGGCGGGCGCGGCGCCAAGCCCCATCGCCGGATTGTACCTCGACCATGGCTCCGGAATGCTCGCGCAGCAACGCCGCCAGTTGCGAGCGCTGCGCTTCATCCCGTTGGTGAAAAACCACGACGGTCATTTTCAGCTCGTCGTCGGTGTGCGCCTCGAGTGCTCGGCAGGCGATGGTCCCGGCGTCCGCCGTCGCAGAGTGCGGCGCAGCTTGCGAAGCCGACCGAACGGGCACAAGCAGAAACAGTGTAGCGAAAACGACAGAGACGATCCGCATCGGCGCGGCCTCCCTAATCTTGTTTCGGAGCTACGGCCTCCATCTTGCATCGAATGTTGGTATAGGAGGTCACCATGATGTACGCGATCACGGGTGCAACCGGAAATACGGGCAGTATAGTCGCCAACCACCTTCTCACGTGTGGCGAGAAAGTTCGGGCCATTGGACGGGACGTTAACCGCTTGCAACCCTTGGTGGAGATGGGCGCGGAGCCCTTCACCGCCGATCTCACCGACGCGGCCGGCTTGACGGAGGCTTTCTCCGGCAGCGAGGCCGTTTACGCCATGATTCCGCCAGCCCTGACCAGCAAGGACTATCGCGCCTATCAGGACTGGGTCGTCGAGGCGATCGCGACCGCGGTCGAGACCTCGGGAGTGAAGTTCGTGGTGTCGCTGAGCAGCGTCGGCGCCGACAAACCCGACAAAACTGGCCCGATCGTAGGTTTGCACCATCTCGAGCAGAGGCTCGATCACATCCCAGGTATCAATGCTCTGCACCTGCGCGCCGGTTACTTCATGGAGAACACGCTGGCCCAGGCCAGCATCATTCGCGTGGCGGGTATGGCGAGTGGCCCCCTGCGCGCCGACCTCAAGCTCCCCATGATTGCGACGCGTGACGTTGGCCGCGCCGCCGCGGAGGCGCTCTTCCACCTCGATTTCGACGGACAGCAGACGCAGGAATTGCTGGGACAGAGGGACATTAGCATGACCGAGGCCGCCGCCGTTATCGGCAACGCGATCGGGAAACCGGATCTGAAGTACGTCCAGGCCAGCGACGAGCAACTGCGCCCCGCCCTGATCCAGCTGGGAATGTCGGGCAACGTGGCCGACCTGATCCTGGAGCTCGCGGCAGCCTTCAACTCGGGACATGCTTGCGCCCTGGAGCCACGCTCGGCAGCGAACACAACCCCGACTTCGTACGAAACCTTCGTTGCCGAGGAATTCCTGCCGCTGTACAGGCGGCAGTCGATGGCGGCGTAGGGGATGTCTCGCCGCGGGTGTCCATCTTGGGGCGTTTAGAAGGCAAAACGCGCGGGTCCCTCCCTCGCTCAGGATGACAGGGTGAATTTAGTTAGGGATTGAAAACGGAAAAGGCCGACCATGTTTTCCATAATCGGCCTTTATTTATGCCGGCAACGACCTACTCTCCCACACAGTTTCCCGTGCAGTACAATCGGCCCTGCGGGGCTTAACTTCCGTGTTCGGGATGGGAACGGGTGTATCCCCCGCGGTAATATCACCGACAAATCGAAGCAGCTTCCTGGCTATTAGCTCTTGGCTCTTAGCCGGATTCTCATACCACGGGCGGCATCGCCCGCGCTGACGGAATCAACGCTGCAATCTTCAAAGAACTTCGAGGACGAAGCCTCACAACTGAATAGACAGGGTCTACGCGGCTCTAGCCAAAAGCCAAGAGCATTTTTGATGTGCTCGGTAAATTTTATGGTCAAGCCGAACGGGCGATTAGTACTGGTAAGCTACACGCGTCGCCGCGCTTCCACTTCCAGCCTATCAACCAGGTGGTCTTCCTGGGCC
This sequence comes from uncultured Acidobacteriota bacterium, assembly GCA_963808725.1. Lineage (GTDB taxonomy): Bacteria > Acidobacteriota > Terriglobia > Terriglobales > Acidobacteriaceae > JAHFUA01. The sequence continues at coordinate 1,676,255 of CAWEGO010000002.1, forward strand.
CTTCTTGCCCCTTACGGGTTGGGAGATCTCATCTTGGGGAGTGCTTCACGCTTATATGCCTTCAGCGTTTATCACAACCGAACTTCGCTACCCAGCCATGCCGCTGACACGACAGCTGGAACACCAGCGGTCCGTCCATCCCGGTCCTCTCGTACTAAGGACAGACCCCCTCAAATCTCCTGCGCCCACATCAGATAGGGACCGAACTGTCTCGCGACGTTCTGAACCCAGCTCACGTACCGCTTTAATAGGCGAACAGCCTAACCCTTGGAACCTTCTACAGCTCCAGGATGCGATGAGCCGACATCGAGGTGCCAAACCGGAGCGTCGATATGAACTCTTGGCTCCGATCAGCCTGTTATCCCCGGCGTACCTTTTATCCGTTGAGCGATGGCCCTTCCATGCAGAACCACCGGATCACTAAGACCAGCTTTCGCTCCTGCTCGACTTGTAGGTCTCGCAGTCAACCACGCTTATGCCTTTGCACTCGACGGCTGATTTCCAAACAGCCTGAGCGTAGCTTCGCGCGCCTCCGTTACAATTTAGGAGGCGACCGCCCCAGTCAAACTACCCGCCTCACCATGTCCCTCCCCCGGTTGACGGGGGTAGGTTAGAACGACAGCACTCGCAGGGTGGTATCTCACCGTTGGCTCCCCTGAACCCGAGAGTCCAGGTTCAAAGCCTCCCACCTATCCTGCGCAGCAAGAGCCATTATTCATGGTGAAGGTATAGTAAAGGTGCACGGGGTCTTTCCGTCTAGATGCGGGAAACCGGCATCTTCACCGGTACTACAAGTTCGCCGAGTCGCTCGTCAAGACAGTCGCTCTATCGTTACGCCATTCGTGCAGGTCGGAACTTACCCGACAAGGAATTTCGCTACCTTAGGACCGTTATAGTTACGGCCGCCGTTCACCGGGGCTTCAGTTCAAAGCTTCTCCCACCTTGCGGCAGGATAACCTCTCCCTTTAACCTTCCGGCACCGGGCAGGCGTCAGCCCCTATACGTCGTTTTCGACTTTGCAGAGACCTGTGTTTTTGTTAAACAGTCGCAGAGCGCTTTTCACTGCGGCCCCCTCGGGCTGTAAACCCTGGCGGGGCACCCCTTCTTCCGAAGTTACGGGGTCAATTTGCCTAGTTCCTTAACAAGCGTTCTCTCGAGCGCCTTTGGATATTCTCCTCGTCTACCTGTGTCGGTTTGAGGTACGGTTCCTGTCCGTTCTGCTTAGAGGTTTTTCTCGGCAGCGTGA
>CAWEGO010000002.1:1682500-2474951 GCA_963808725.1 uncultured Acidobacteriota bacterium
AGTGATTTCCTCCACGGTGCCGGGGAGATGGTTGCGCGCCGAAAGCGTCATCACGGCCTCCTGTGTTTTAATGTCGGGCACCATGGTATCCGCGAGCAAGACGATTGCGCGAACCGCCAAGGCCGTACTGCTGCATTTCTCCGCGCTGGTGCTGGTCGCGAGCTGCGCGCTGGCGCAGGAACTCAAGGTCCAGACCGAAGACGGCGCAACCAAGACTCTTAGCGCCGCCGATCTCGCCGCGCTTCCCCATCGCGTGCTCGAGGTGAAAGATCCGCACGATGGCAAGCCGCTGAAGTTTGACGCCATTCCGCTCAAAGCGGTGCTCGAAAAAGGCGGCGTGGCGCTGGGAGATTCGCTTCGGGGAAAGCGCATGGCTTCGTGCCTGCTGGTCCAGGCAGCCGACGGGTACAGCGCGGTCATCACTCTGGCTGAGATCGAGCCCGCATTTACGTCAGGCGAAGTCTTCCTCGCCGACGGCCGCGATCACAAGCCACTTGACACCAAAGAAGGACCGTTCCGCATCGTCATTCCCGGCGACAAGAAAATGGCGCGCTGGGTGCGCCAGGTGACAGCGCTGAAAATCATCGCCCAATAGCGCCCGCTTAAGCAAATTCAGCGGAGCCGCCCGACTGAGCCCGCCGCGGAAGCGATCAGAAGGTGAAGCGACCACCGACTGTCGGAGCAACGTTGTTGATGTGGAAATAGGGGACGCCGGGGCCATGAGGAATGGCGATGGCCAGACCGCCGCTCACGTAGGAATACGCAATTCCGGCAAAACCGTCGAAACGCTTGGTGAAGTGATGATCCGTATAGAACGACCCCTCGTTGAGGGTGCCCGCGCAGGAACTGCGGAAACCGGCTGCGGGCGAGCAGGTCGGCGGAATACGGAAGTCGTTCTGCCGCTGTTGATACCAGGCGAAAGTGAAGTCGGTTTTGGTGCGGTAGGTGTACTTCACGCCCGTCCACCAGATGTTCACCAACTTTTCAGAATCCAGATTGTTGTCTTCGACCCCGCTCATGATGTAGCCGCCCTGGTCCGAAGCGCCAACCCCCAACGGGTTCTTCGGGTTGTTCTGCCAGATGTATTCGTAGCCGGCAAAAAACTTGAACGGATCCCACACATACTTGGCAGCGACCATGATTGCGTAGTTGTCGGTCACGATGCCATAGACGGTGCCGTTCGGATCGATCAGATTCATCCCGCTGATCTGGGTTGTATCGATGCTGTCAGTGGTCGACTGATAGGGCGCCGCCAGACTCTGCGGCCCCAGCAAGGGGTTCAATACGCTGATCGCCTGGTTGTAACGCTGGAAGACGGCGTCGGCAGAGAACTTGCCGGCTTTTCCGCCGAGGCGAATCCATAGGCGTTGTTATGCGCCGATTCCGCCGTACAAGTGGTGGCACTCCATGTCGAGCCCGACGCTGCCGCGGCCGAGTAGCAGCCGCCGGAACCATCGGCGAATTTATACATCGCGCCGAAATGGACCGGGCCAACAGTGAGGCGATATTTCAGGGCGTCGTCCCAACGGGTGTCCTCGGTGTCGCCGCCACCGGCCATCGTGCCGTTATACCCGATGTACGAAAAGGCATAGGCGCCGCCGGCCGGATCGTAAACGAGCATCGCATCGGTGCCGAGAGCGCGCTGGCGACCGAAGGTCAGCGTGCCGAAATTTGTGGACGATATACCGGCATAGAATTCGTCATTGAAAGGCTGGCCCGCGCGCGCGCCGTCGATGGCGAACGAATAGCTGCTCCTGGGAAGGCCGTTGTTGATGATGTCGGTCTTTGAAGCGTTGGCCAGCAGGCCGGACTGCGGATTGATGCCGGTGGAAGCGTTGAACACAACCGACCAGCCAGGCAGAAACTCTTCCTTGCCCCTGATGCCCAGACCCGTCTGCGACAGGTTGTTCGGCGCGACGAGGAATCGATGTTGATAGCCGTTTCGGTTCACCAGAGATTCGCCTTCATAGTTATAGCCGTTTTCCGGTAAGCCGTGGCTGACCCAGCCGACGCCGACGTTATACGCACCGTACAGCGTGATGCCGTGCCAGGTCAGCGTGCAATCGGTGGTGGCGAACTCGTGGCCGCTCGTGCAGGCGTCGGGGGTGCTCCGCTGCATCTTAATGTCGACCGTGGCCTCCTGGCCGGCCGCCAAGCCGATTCCCGTGAGCGTTTCATCGGCGAACCCTTGTTTTGCCGCTCGAATCTGGAAGCGCCCCGGAGGCAGGCCGGACGCCTGAAAGTGCCCCCCGCCGTCGGTTGCGATCGTGCGCGTTGCACCTGTGTCGACGTTCTTGATTGTCACCGCGACATCGGGAAGGGCTGCGGCGGTTTGGTCCGTCACCACGCCGGAAAGGCTCGCTCCCATTTGGGCCCACGCCGGAAACGCCCCCATCACAAGCCACAAAAGCAGCAAGAAGGCTTGGGCCAGCAGCAGTGAGGCAGCCGTTGGAATGCAGCCCAACGCCAGGGACAGTCGTCTCTTCATCGGAGCAACCTCCAGTGCCTGTAAACAAGGGCAGGCGATTACATACAATCAGTATCGCTATGTCAATTCGGATTGATCCGTATTTACCATGGCCGGATTCAGCCGATCTGGGCAGGCATGGTTTGAGAGAGCGGCAATCCTCGTCCTAGAGGTGCCGGACGGGCGACGGTATCGCCTGGAAGAAATCCACCGGGCGCGGATGCGCCAGCGGCCGCGGCAATATGTTGCCGTCGCCATCGGCGTAGGCCTTGATGATTCGGTAGACATCGTCCATGCAGTTGTTGCCAACCACGGTGTAGCCCCAATTGTGGCACTGCCGGGCCAGATCGCTGGCCGCGACAACATCGAAACTGTCCACCTCAATGTATTTGTAATCGTCATACCGGAAGCCGTTTCCGGGGTGGTTTCCAGTTTTCATGGCGGCCAGCATTTCCTGCTCGGTGCCGACGGCGACGAAAGCGCCGTTGGGGTGTCCAGGCAAAGCGACTTCTTGCATCCCGACTGCTTCCTTGGCACCGTAACAGAAGTAGCCGGGCTGCCTTTCGAATCCCCATCCCACATGACCGACATGGAAGGGCGCGATGCTGTAGTTGATGAAGACCACCGCTCTCATAGGCAAGTACCTCGTCCTGCGGCGCTGCCCGCACCACGGCAAGCCGCCGTGGGGGCAGCAAATTGATCAAACGGCGGTCACGCTATACCGCGGCGTTTTTAAGCGGGGGAAAAAATGAAGCCTGTTCTGGATTCAGAACAGGCATGGAAGGGTCATGTCGCAAATCCCGTTTTCGCCAACCGCAGCCTCCACGAGGCCCGAGGTTAACGGCCGGGTTTCACTCGGCTGGGCTTGGGCATTCTTGCCAGGTATTTTGAGTATCCAGTTGCCGATCTGGGAAATGGCTTCCTCCTCCGAAAGCCGTTGGGCCGCTTGGCTTACGTCTGGCGGCACCCATTTGGGGAATTGGACCGAGCGAACTCTGTGCGCCCCGGTGGACGTGTGTTCCTCATGTAGGGCTGCCAATTTGCTTTTGTCCAGTGCATGCGCCAGCCTGACGATCGCCGGCCAGAGACGCCGATGGATGTAAGTCACCTTCCCGTCCAGCAAACGGCAAACCAGCACATCGGTAGAATCGCGCACGGTGCGCGTCGCCCGGAAAATCTCGCGTCCCTTGGGATGGCCCCACCAGTTGCCGCGGATAGGGCCGCCAGCTATGGCTTCAGCCAGGTTAGGCCGTGGTCCACGCCCTCCCTCAAGCGCTACACCGTGTCGCTCGACGAACTCGACAGGATCCATCTAGCCTCCGGCTCTATTGGTGAACAGAGGAATTCCAAGGGAGATGCCTCGCGCGCTGGGCTCACGCAAATGACCGGAGCGCTGCTCCCTGCTCCCTCAATAGGGAAACGGCTCGACCTTCCAGCGCTCGTAGACCTTGCCGTCCACAAAAATGCGGAACAGCTCGGGATCGAGTTCCCCGTTTTTCACAAAGTTTTCGAGAATCTCCAGCGACCGTTCCAGGCCCACGGCCCGCTTGTAGGGGCGGTCGGTGGCGCCGAGCGCGTCGAAGATGTCGGAGATGGTCATCATGCGCGTCTGCGGCGGGATGTCGGGCGCGGCCAGCCGGCGGGGATAGCCGGTGCCGTTCAGCTTCTCGTGATGGCCGTGCGCGATGGCCGGCAGGTTGTGCAGCTCGCGCGTCCAGGGAATCTGGCTGCAGGAAATTGAAAGTGTGGACGACGTGCGACTCGATCTGCAACCGCTCGGCCTCATCCAGCGACCCTTTGGGGATGGAGAGCAGCCGGACCTCGTCCGGGTTGAGCAGGGGGTTCCGCTGGCCGTTGGCGCCGGTGTATTGCTGGGCCGCGATCTCCAGCAGCTTCTCGAAACCGCCGCTGCCATGGGTGAGCAAGGGCTCGTTGGCCTCGAGGATCACCTGCAGTTCCGCGTCGAGGGCTTGGAGGGATTCGGCCATCCGGGCATCGAACTCCGGCAACTGCTTCAGGAAGTCCTCGCGTCCCTGGGCCAGAAGGCAGTCGAGCTTGGAGCGCAGCATGTCGGCTTCGAGCGACTTGCGGATAAACTGGAAGCGCTGCTGGACCAGCTCCAGTTGCGCGGGGTAAAGCTTTTTGGCCTTGACCAGCACTTCTTCCCGCACTCCGACCTTGCCGAAATCGTGCAGCAGCGAGGCGTAGCGAATCTCGCGCATCTGCTCGCGGCTGAAATGCAGGCCAGCGTAGGCGCCGGAATCAGTGCGGTCCACCGCTTCGGCCAGGGCCACGGTCAGGTTGGCGACGCGGAAGGAGTGTCCAGAAGTCGTGGGATCGCGCGCCTCGATGGCCGTCACCGAAGCCTTGACGAAGCCCTCGAAGAGGTTCTTGATGGCCTGGTAAAGCAGGCTGTTCTCCAGCGCCACCGCCGCCTGGCTGGCCAGCGATTCCGCGATCGCCTGCTGATGGCGGGTGAAGGGCACCACCTGGGCCGCCACCGTGGTCACCGCGTGCAGCCGCACCTCGCGCTCGCGCTTGGCGTTGATCAACTGCACCACGCCCACCACTTCCCCTTGCTGGTCTTTCATGGGAATGGCCAGGATGGACTTGCTGCGATAGCCGGACTCCTCGTCGAATTGCCGGTTGAAGGTGAAGGGCACCTCCGGCGGCAGGTGGTAGGCGTCCTCCAGGATCACGCCCTCGCCGGTCTTGGCCACGTACCCGGCGATGGACCGCTCGTTCACCTCCATCAGCGTCTCGCGGAACTTCACCTCTACCGAATCGTTCTGCGCCAGTTTGAAGCGCAAGCGGCGGCGGACGTGGTTGCGGCGGTCGCTCTGCGCCGGCGGAAGCTGGGTGGGGATGGGTTCCGCCAGGTACAACGACCCGGCATCGGCGGAGGTGATGACCCGCATCTTGGTGAGGATCATCTCCAGCAGCGCGGCGGTATCGTGCTCGGCGGAGAGCGCGGCCCCGATCTGGTTCAGCTCGTGGATCTCGTCCCCGGCCAGCGCCAGGCGCTCGCCCAGCTTCTCGCGGGCGTCGAGCAGGTTCATGTGCTCGAGCGCGTTGCCCACCATGCGCTCCAGCAGGTCCTGCGGGGTGTTGACGGGAAGATAGGCGTAGACGAGGGCGTCTACCCGCGGATCGTGGAAGCGGTGGTCGGCCAGAGCGATGATGCGGACGTTGGGCGCGCGCAGCGTGTCCACCGCGTGCGCCAGCAGCCACTCCGAGGACGCCACCACCACCCGCTCCGCCCCTCGCGCCAGCCGCCCGCCATTGGCCGGACGCCCTTCCAGGCTCTCCAGCTCGACCCGGCGAAAGGTGTGCATGCCCGAGGTCGCTTTCTCGGCGGGGCGATCGGCAGAAAAATAGACCACCACCGGCAGCGGCTGTGGCTTGGCAAGGGCAACAGAATCAGGCTGAGTAGATGCGGCCATGATGACCAAACGGGAAGGCGTGCCGGGTAACTATAGCAGAGTCATGGCGCGATGGAGCGGGCGTTCCCAAATGCACAATGCCCAAAGACTTTCCGCCGCCAACCCGTTAGAATCCGCTACCGCGATGGCCGAGCACTCGAGACCTGCCGTGGTGGTGAACGCGCGCGCCGTGGCACGCCTGCGCGCCGGGCATCCCTGGATCTACCGCTCCGACGTGGTTTCTGCCGAAGGCGCCGGCCCGGGCGCCCTGGTCGAGGTCAAGAGCGAGCGTCGCAGGCTCCTGGGCACTGCCTTCTACAGCACGGCTTCCGAGATCGCGCTCCGCCTGCTTTCCCCGGCAAAGATCGAAGACATTGCCGAACTGGTACGCGAGCGGGTGCGCAATGCGGTCGAATACCGGAGGAACGTGGTCCGGGACACCGACGCCTACCGCGTCGTATTCAGCGAGGCCGACGAACTCCCAGGCCTCATCGTGGACCGCTACAACGACGTTCTGGTGCTCGAGGCTCTGACGCAGGCCACCGATGCCGGCGAGATCAAAGAGGCCGCCGTGGCCGAACTGGTGGAGCAGTTTGCGCCCGCTGGGATCGTCGAGCGCGCCGAGCCCCGTATCCGCCAGCTTGAACAGCTTGCGCCGCTGAAGGACGGCCTTCTCCACGGCGAGAGGACCGAGACCGTATTCACCATGAACGGCGTGCGCTTCCATCACCGCGCGCTCACCGGGCAGAAGACCGGCGCCTTTCTCGACCAGCGGGAAAACTACGCCGCCGCCGCTACTTGCGGCCACGGCGACGCGCTCGACGTATTCTGCTATCAGGGAGGGTTTGCCCTGCACCTGGCGCGCGTCTGTCCTCGGGTGACCGGGGTGGACAGCTCGCGGCCGGCCCTGGAGCAGGCGGAACAGAATGCCGCTCTAAACTCCGGCTTGCCGGAGATCGAGTGGATCGAGGCCAACGCCTTCGACCTGCTCAAGGACTACGCCGCCGCCGGCCGCCAGTACGACACTATCGTGCTCGATCCCCCAGCCTTTGCCCGCAGCCGGCGCGCCCTGCAGACCGCCCTGCGCGGCTACAAGGAGCTGAATCTGCGAGCCCTGAAGATGCTGCGACCGGGGGGCATCCTGGTCACCTGCTCTTGCTCCTACCACGTCGGGGAGGGCGAATTTGTGGAAATGTTGGCCTCCGCGGCAGTAGACGCGCATCGGTTTGTCCGCATCCTAGAAAAACGGGGACAGTCGAAAGACCACCCCATCGTGCTCACGATCCCAGAGACAAGCTACCTAAAGTGCGTGATTGCTGTTGTAAGCCATTGATTCAAAGGCAGAAGCAGTATTTGACAGCAACACAGTCAACTTTTATGATGCGTTTAGACTAAATGCAGCATCCAATGCATTGACGCATCAGTAGAACTTCAAGAAGGAGAATGAGAATATGACTGTATTGACTCGTTGGGATCCCTTCCGCGAACTCAATGTGCTGCAGGATCGCATGAACCGCCTGTACCAGGACTACGCCCCCCGCGCCGAGCAGGATCTGACCGCCGGCAACTTCATCCCTCCGGTGGACATTTACGAGGATGAGCAGAACGTCACCCTGAAGGTGGAAGTGCCCGGGCTCGATCCCAAGGACGTGGACGTCCGTGTGGAGAACAACACCCTCACCATCCGGGGCGAGCGCAAGTTCGAGAAGGATGAGAAGGAAGAGAACTTCCATCGCGTCGAACGGCACTACGGCTCGTTCGTGCGCAGCTTTACCCTGCCCAACACCGTGGACCCCGACAACGTGAAGGCCGACTACGAGAACGGCGTGCTGAAGATCCAGTTGGCCAAGCGCGCCGAAGCTAAGCCCAAGCAGATCAAGGTCAACATCGGCCAGAAGACGATCGAGAGCAAGGGCAAAGCGGCGTAAACGCGTCGCATCGACTAGTATTGGGCGGGAGCAGCGGGAATAATGCCCCGCCTCCCGCTTTTTTTAGCTTCGAGCTGCTGGCTTCTAGCTGCTAGTGCTTTGGCTAGAAGCCAGGAGCTAGAAGCTAGGAGCTACAACCATGCCAATTCGCTGGGACAAATTGACCGTCAAGGCGCAGGAGGCCTTCCAGCCCGCCAACGACCTGGCGTCGGAGCACGGCAATCCCGAGATGATGCCGGTGCACCTGCTGGCGGCGCTGCTGGAGGACCGCGAGGGCATCGTGGTGCCGGTGCTGGAGCAGCATTGGCGCCGACGGCCAAGTCATTCTCGCCGAGGCGCGCCGCGCAGATCGAGCGTCTGCCCAAGGTCTCGGGCGGCGGCGCAACGCAGGCATCGCTGTCGGCCGCGGTCGGCCGTGTGCTGGATCAGGCGTTCAAGGAAGCCGACAATTTCAAGGACGAGTACGTCTCCACCGAGCATCTGCTGCTGGCCATCGCGCAGGCGAAGCGCGACCCGGCGCAGGCATTGCTGGCGCAGCACGGCGCGACCTACGACGCCATCCTGAAGGCGCTGACCTCGGTGCGCGGCACGCAGCGCGTCACCGACCAGAATCCCGAGGCCAAGTACCAGGCGCTGGAGCGTTACGCGCCGCGACCTGACCGAGCTGGCGCGCCGCGGCAAGCTCGACCCGGTGATCGGGCGCGACGAAGAGATTCGGCGCGTCATGCAGGTGCTTTCGCGCCGCACCAAGAACAACCCGGTGCTGATCGGCGAGCCCGGCGTGGGCAAGACGGCCATCGTCGAAGGGCTGGCGCAGCGCATCGTCTCCGGCGACGTGCCCGAAGCGCTGAAGAACAAGCGCGTGGTGGCGCTGGACCTGGGCGCCATGCTGGCCGGCGCCAAGTATCGCGGCGAGTTTGAAGACCGGCTCAAGGCCGTGCTCAAGGAGATCGAGGAAGCGCAGGGGCAGATCATCCTGTTCATCGACGAGCTGCACACGCTGGTGGGCGCGGGCGCGGCCGAAGGCGCCATCGACGCCTCCAACATGCTGAAGCCGGCGCTGGCCCGCGGCGAGCTGCGCGCCATCGGCGCCACCACCCTGAACGAGTACCGCAAGTACATCGAGAAGGACGCGGCGCTGGAGCGCCGTTTCCAGATCGTCTTTGTCGGCGAGCCCAACGTCGAGGACACGATCGCCATCCTGCGCGGCCTGAAGGAGCGCTACGAAGTGCACCACGGGGTGCGCATCAAGGATTCGGCCATCGTGGCGGCGGCGACGCTCTCGCACCGCTACATCACCGACCGCTTCCTGCCCGACAAGGCCATCGACCTGATCGACGAGGCGGCGGCCTCGCTGCGCATCCAGATCGACTCGATGCCGACCGAGATCGACCAGCTCGAGCGCCGCGCCACGCAGCTGGAGATCGAGCGCCAGGCGCTGAAGAAGGAAGACGATCCCGAACTCGCGCGAGCGGCTGGCGGCCGATCGAGCAAGCGAGCTGGCCGAGCATCCGCGAGCAAGCCAACGCGCTCAAGGCGCGCTGGAAGCAGGAGAAGGAGTCGATCACGCGGGTCGCCGAGCTCAAGGAGCGCATCGAGAAGCTGAAGCTGGAAGAGCAGATCCGAGGAGCGCAAGGGCGACTACGAACGCGGTGCGCGCAGATCCGTTACGGCGAGCTGCGCCAGGCCGAAGCGCGAGCTGGAGAAGCTCAATGCGCAGATGCGACGGCAAGGGCCAGTCGCGCATGCTGAAGGAAGAGGTGGACGAAGAGGACGTGGCCCGCATCGTCAGCAAGTGGACCGGCATTCCGGTCTCGAAGATGCTCGAAGGCGAGGTCAAGAAGCTGGTCGACGATGGAGGACCGGCTGCGGCAGCGCGTCATCGGGCAGGACCCGGCGCTGGAGCAGGTCGCCAACGCCATCCGGCGTTCGCGCGCCGGGCTGAGCGATCCGCGGCGGCCGATCGGCTCGTTCATCTTCCTCGGGCCGACCGGCGTGGGCAAGACCGAACTGGCGCGCGCGCTGGCCGAGTTCCTGTTCGACGACGAGCACGCCATGGTGCGCATCGACATGTAGCGAGTACATGGAGAAGCACGCGGTGTCGCGGCTGATCGGCGCGCCTCCGGGCTATGTCGGCTACGAGGAGGGCGGACAGCTCACCGAGGCCGTGCGGCGGCGGCCGTACGCGGTGGTGCTGTTCGACGAAATCGAAAAGGCGCACCCGGACGTGTTCAACGTCCTGCTGCAGATCATGGACGACGGCCGCCTGACCGACGGCAAGGGCCGCACTGTGGATTTCAAGAACACGGTCCTCATCATGACCTCCAACATCGGCTCAGCGTATCTTTCGCCGGAAGCGCTGCACGACGCCCGACGATTTCGAGCAGGCGCGCAAGCAGGTGATGGACGCCCTGCAGGCGCACTTCAAGCCGGAGTTCCTGAACCGGGTGGACGACATCATCATCTTCAACCCGCTGGGCAAGGAGCAGCTGACGAAGATCGTCGAGCTGCGGCTGGAAGACCTGCGGCGGCTGCTGGCCGACCGCAAGATCAGCCTGGAGCTGACCGACGCCGCCAAGGAGCTGCTGTTCGCCGAGGGCTACGACGTGCAACTACGGCGCGCGTCCGCTGAAGCGCGCCATCCAGACGACTGATGCAGGACCCGCTGGCGATGAAGATCCTGGACGGCGAAGTGCTGCACGGCGATCACGTGGTGGTGGATGCGGACGCGAAGGCGCACAAGATGGCGTTCACGGTCTCGCGCGCCGCTCCCGGCAAACGACCCAAACAGCCTGCAGGAGCTCGGTAAGAGACAGGCCACGGATCTAGCTGGACGAATACGGATCAAGAATTAGATCCGGTGGTCCGCAGAGATCCGTGGCGCTTTTGTTTCAGGCTGCTGTCGAGCGGACGTCACTCTCGTTCTTGAGCATGGAACGAAGCTGTTGCCGCAATTCGGAACTATCCGCGTACCCATGGACTGTGGTCGCGTGGAGCACGGCCAACTCAATTACTTCCTCTTCGCTGCCGGACATTGCCAAGGTGCAGTCGCCAGCTGCCGGGTGGTCCCGACAGTCAATTACTTTCCTCGTGCCTGCCATTGTTCACCCCCAGATGGTTTTCGATCCGGGGCAGCATAGACCCGTTCGCGGGTGGATTCAAGCGGCAGAATTCATGCCAGATCGAATAGCAGAGTTTCTGATCCATCCTGTTTGCCGGTGATGGCCAGTTTCTGCTCATCGCTGATGGCCGCGCCATCTCCTTGTTCCAGGCGGGTGCCGTTCAACTCCACCGAGCCGCGCGCGACCTGGAGCCAGGCATGGCGTCCGGGCGCGAGCGCGTGCTCGACCTTCTGGTCCTTATCCAAGAGCGCGACGAAAAGCGAAACATCCTGGTGGATTGTGACGGCTCCGTTGTGGCTGTTGGGCGCAGCGATCAGCTTCAGCCGCCCGCGCTTGTCCGCTTCCGGAAACGCCTTCTGCTCGTAGCCGGGCGCGATGCCTTTACTCTCGGGCATGATCCAAATCTGCAGCAAGTGTACCGGCTCGGTCTTGGAGGCGTTGAATTCGCTGTGCAGGATGCCGGTGCCTGCGCTCATGCGCTGGCCGTCGCCGGGACGGATAACGGACCCATTGCCCAGGCTGTCCTTGTGCTCGAGCGCGCCCTCGAGCACGTAGGTGATGATCTCCATGTCGCGGTGGGGGTGCGTCGGGAATCCTTGGCCGGGCTCGACCACGTCTTCATTGATGACGCGCAGCGCGCGGAAGTGCATGTGGGCCGGGTCGTGGTAAGTGTCGAAAGAAAAGGTATGACGGGTGTTGAGCCAGCCGTGGTCCGCGCCTCCACGTTCCTGGCTCCGGCGGATGGTGATCATGTGCTTGCTCCTCAGCGATTGGATTCAGAATGGCGTGGAAAGATTCATGACTGTCTATTCTTCAATACGAGTGTCATCCTGAGCGAGCGCGCCCGGGTTTGGCGCGCGAGTCGAAGGACCCCTATTACAGGAGCACACGGAGGGCATAATAGGGGTGCTTCGACTCGTGCGGGCCAAAGCGGCCCGCACTCGCTCAGCATGACAGTCGAGTGGATTTCTGGATTTTCGCCGCGGCCGCGCGCAGTTCTTCCGAACGTCATGCCGTAAAGCGGGGGAGTCTTGACTCCGAGCACCCCGAGGTAAGCGTAGATTTCGCCGCGGTGATGGATCTCGTGCTCGATCATCAGCCGCAGTCCTTTCCAGCGCGTGATGGGCGAGCCATCGGGGGTGAGGCACTTGGCGGCAAGTTCTTCGGGTGTAAAGCGGGAGAAGATCTGCATCGACTCCCGGTGCAGTCGCTCCATCAGGGCAACGACGTTCTCGAGGCCGTCGGCCAGCTCGCGGCCGCATCCGTGGTAGCGCTGTGGCTTGCCCTGCACGCACTCGCCCCAGGTGTAGCGCTCAACCACCGCGAGATGCCGCGCCAGGTCGCCGAGCGTGAAGCGCCCCTCGCCAAAGCTGTGCTCCAGCTTGTCGGGAGGGATGCTCTTGACCACGCGCATGGTGCGCGCGTGTACCTTGTCGAAATATTCGATGAATGGCTCGATGGTCCGCAGTTCCATGGCTACTTCTTCTTGGGCTCGGATTTCGGTTTGGTCTCGGTCTTTTCCTTGGCTGGCGTGGCGTCCTTGGCCGGCGCGGCGCTGCTGTCTGTGGCGCCGCTTTCCTTCTTCGCCGCCTCGGCCATGCCTTTGTTGGGATAGTCGGTGGCGTACCAGCCCGCGCCCTTGAACCGTATTGCCGGCGCGTGCAGCAGCCGCTTGAGCTTCCCGGCGCCGCATTTCGGACACTTCTTGGGATCAGAATCAGAAAATTTCTGGATACGCTCGAAGCGATGTCCGCATTTGGAACACTGAAACTCGTGGAGAGGCACAAAGGGATTGTAAGTTTCGCACGCAGCGCGGGTCAATTTGGCGGATTGAACCATTGAGTCATTGATCCATTGAGTCATTGAGGCGCGATTGCCGTGCTGCATGCCGAGGTATAGACTTGGCCCGATGAAGGCCAACGGCGAGCCCGAGCACGGCAGTGAGACGTTGCATGGACCGTGCCTGTACGTGGTGGCCACTCCCATCGGCAATCTGGAAGACATCACGCTGCGGGCGCTGCGCGTGCTGAAGGAAGTCGATCTGATCGCCTGCGAGGACACGCGCCAGACGCGCAAACTGCTGGAGCACTATGGCATCCAGACCCGGATGATCAGCTACCACGAGCACAACGAGATGACGCGGGCCGCCGAACTGATCGTCAACCTGGAGCAGGGCGGTCGGCTGGCGCTGGTTTCCGACGCCGGCATGCCGTCCATCTCCGATCCCGGCTACCGGCTGATCACGCTGGCCATCCGGCATCACGTGCCGGTGATTCCCGTGCCCGGCGCGTCGGCGTTCGTAGCCGCGCTGGCGGCCAGCGGCCTGCCCACGGATTCCTTCAAGTTCCACGGCTTTCTTCCGGCCAAGAGCGGCGAGCGGCGCGACGAGCTGGAGAACGTCCGCGACGCTCCCCGCACCGTTATCTATTATGACGCGCCGCACCGCATCCTCGAAACGCTCGCGGATGTGGTCGCCACCATGGGCGGCTCGCGCCACGTGGTAATCGCGCGCGAAGTCACCAAGCTGCACGAGGAGTTCCTCCGCGGACGCGCCGACGAAGTTCTGGAAAAGCTGCGCGGACGCGGCGAAGTCAAAGGCGAGATTACTCTGCTCATCGGCCGCGCCGAAGAGGGCGGCGAGAGCAAGGCGCCGGTGCGGACGGGAACCGGTGTCCGCCAGCGCGTGGAGCAGGTGATGGACGAGCGCAAGCTCGACGAGAAGGCTGCGCTGAAGCTGGTGGCGAAGGAGATGGGCGTCTCGCGCAGCGAAGCTTACCGGGAGCTACAGCGGGCACGGCGCTAATTCTTACCGCGGATTCGCGCGGATCAACACGGATCTGGAACCAAATTCAAACCACGGACGACACGGAGGGCCTTCCATTCTTCCCCAGTGTTTCCGGCGGTTTTCAGTTGATCCGCGTTTGTCCGCGTGAATCCGCGGTAGAGAAGTTAAGCTTTTACCCGCCGTTTGCTCGTTGCCGGCTGCGGCTTGGCGTCCCACGGACGCTTGGGGCGCTCGACGGCCGGTTTGTCGCGCTCCTCCACCCGGTCATAGACGTGGTCGTCGGTAACGGTCCCCAGCGATTCGTTATACAGGCTGGGTGAGCCGGTGGCTTCCTTCAACTCTTCCGTGAACTGGTGGATGGCGGTGAGGTGGTCGGCGGTGGCTGGCACTTCCGTCTTGGTGGTGCGCAGAAACTTCTGGTAGCCGCGGTCGATGAGCTTGGCGATCTCGCCGCCGAACAGGTAGCCGGGGCGGGCGAAGATCTTCACCCCGCCATCCGCGGTCTTTTCGATGGCGGCGGAGACATTCAGCTTCTTTAGAAAAACGCGGTTTTGGGTGCCGGGGGCTTCCAGGATGTCGAAGCCGTGCTCGCGCAGCCACGCGACCGCGTCGTCATAACTCTTCTCGGTGATGTTCTTGGCCATAGGTCTTGCTCGGCGCCGGCCACGATACTCCTGAAGCTTCGTCGCGGCGCGTGAATCTAACTGTTCAGATGCCGGCTGGCCGAAAAACGGCTACGGCGGCGGCCCGGCTCGAGTACGATACAAGCAATAACGGTTTGCTTGCCTGAGCGCAACCGGTTTTTATACACTAAGCCTCTTCAGGCGTCTTTGCCGGGTGGGGGAATCCGCGTAAAGCCCGGGTAAGCCTGCTTTATACAGGCACTTAGCGCGGCATTGCAAAATGGGTCCGCGCATCCGAACGAAAGACGGGGTGGATCGTCCTTTGGTAACGAGAGTGGTGAAAATTCCCGATGCGGCCGGGCGCGAGGAGCTCGCGCGCCTGGGTGAGAGTGCGCTGGCGCGCATCGGCAACACCCCCTTGCTGCGGCTGGAGCGGATCGGCGAGGGCCTGCCTGGGGTCGAAATCCTGGCCAAGGCAGAGTGGTTCAATCCTGGCGGCTCGGTGAAGGATCGCGCCGCGGACAACATCGTGCAGGAAGCGATGCGCAGCGGCCAGCTCGCCGCCGGCAAGATGCTGCTCGATTCCACCAGCGGCAATACCGGGATCGCTTACGCGATGATCGGCGCGGCCCTGGGCTTCAGCGTCACGCTGTGCATGCCGTCCAATGTTTCGGTGGAACGGAAGCGCATTCTCAACGCCTACGGCGCGAACATTATCTATACCGACTCCGATGAAGGTTCGGATGGCGCTATCCGCAAGGCGCGCGCCATGATCGCAGCCGAGCCGGAGAAGTACTTCTTCGCCAACCAGTATTCCAACCCCGCCAACTGGCAGGCGCATTACCGAACCACCGGCAACGAGATATGGCAGCAAACCCACGGGCGCGTAACCCACTTCGTCGCTATGCTGGGGACCAGCGGGACCTTCGTCGGCACCAGCCGCAGACTGAAGGAACTCAATCCAAAGATCCGCTGCGTCTCGCTGCAGCCGGATTCGTCGTTCCACGGCATCGAGGGCGCCAAGCACATGGCTACAGCGATCGTCCCCGGGATCTACGATTCCAAGCTGGCGGACGAGGATTTGGCGGTCACCACCGAGGCAGCCTACGCGGCGGTGAAGCGCTTGGCCCGCGAAGAAGGGCTGCTGGTGGGGATCTCGGCGGGCGGAGCCGTGGCGGGCTGTCTCCAGATCGCGGAGCAGCTTACGCGCCGGCGCCAGAAGGCGGTAATCGTAACCATCTTCCCGGATTCCGGCGATAAGTATCTGAGCGAGAGGTTTTGGGAAGATTGAGCCATTGGGTCATGAGCCATTGAGGCACGGGGCGCTCTTTTGCAATGACCCAATGGCCCAATGGCCCAATTCGAATAATGTTGACCATCCGCCAATCCGAACTTGACGCTCTGCGCCGGCACGGCGAGGAGACCTATCCGCACGAGTGTTGCGGGGTGATGCTGGGGCGTATGGAGGACGACGAGCGCGTGGTCGAGGCGGTGTTGCGCGCGGGAAATACCCGTGTCGATTCGCCGCACAATCGGTACAATATCGATCCCCGGGAGCTGGTGCGTATCCAGCGGGAATCGCGCGAGCGTGGTCTGGACATTGTGGGGTTTTATCACTCGCATCCCGACTGCCCGGCGCAGTGGTCGCAAACCGACCTGGCCGAAGCCCACTGGATCGAATGCTCGTACGTGATCACGAGCGTGGAGAAGGGACGGGCAGCGCTGACGAACTCTTTCGCTCTCGAGGGCACGGGGGAAGAGGACAAGCGCTTTACCGACGAACAGGTTCGAGTGCTGGCGGCGGAAGCGGCGGATTGAACGCTATTGGCTCTTAGCCTTTGGCTCTTGGCCAAAATCCAAGAGCTAACAGCCAAGAGCCAAAAGTGCCGGTGAATCGCGGTGACCTCAAACATCATCTGTAGAAACAAAGCATGAAGATCCTGATCCCAACACCGCTGCGGCAATACGCCGCCAAGAAGGACACGGTGGACGTGCCGGCCAGGACCGTGGGCGAAGCCCTATCCGGCCTGACGTCGCAGTATTCCGATCTGCGCCGGCACCTCTACACTGACGACGGCAAGCTGCGGGCCTTCGTCAATGTGTACCTGAACGACGAGGACATTCGTTACCTCCAGAAGGAAAACACGCCCGTGCAGGACGGCGACACGCTCTCCATCGTTCCTTCCATCGCCGGTGGATGTTGTAGCATTCGGCTCTTGGCTGTGAGCTCTTGGCTTTAACCCCCGAGAAAATCAGGTTCAAGCCAAAAGCCAAAGGCCAAGAGCCAAAGGCCGAGTTTATGGCAACCATTTCTGAAAACGTTCAACCCGTGACGCTCTCCAACGAAGAAGTGCTGCGCTATTCGCGCCACCTGATCATGCCCGAGGTGGGCATGGAGGGTCAGCTCAAGCTGAAGGCGGCCAAGGTGCTGTGCATCGGCGCCGGCGGCCTGGGCTCGCCGCTGGCCATGTATCTGGCCGCGGCCGGGGTGGGAACGCTGGGGATCGTCGATTTCGACGTGGTGGACTTCACCAACCTGCAGCGGCAGATCATCCACTCTACCGACGACGTTGGGCGGAAGAAGCTGGACTCCGCCGCAGAGAGCATCAAGGGCATCAATCCGTTCGTCGATGTGCGCAAGTTCGAGACGCGCCTCACCAGCGAGAATGCGCTCTCCATCTTCCGCGACTTCGACGTGGTCGTGGACGGCACCGACAACTTCCCCACCCGCTACCTGGTCAACGACGCCTGCGTGCTTAGCGGCAAGCCCAACGTCTACGGCTCCATCTTCCGCTTCGAAGGGCAAGCGAGTGTGCTGGCGACAAGAGATGGCCCGTGCTACCGCTGCTGGTATCCCGAGCCGCCGCCGCCGGGGCTGGTTCCATCGTGCGCCGAGGGGGGCGTGCTGGGCATCTTGCCGGGACTGGTGGGCGTGATCCAGGCCACGGAAACGGTCAAGTTGATTCTCGGCAAGGGCGAGCCGCTGATCGGGCGCGTGCTGCTGGTCGACGCTCTCGGCATGAGGTTCCGTGAGCTAAAATTGCGCAAGAATCCCGACTGCCCAGTGTGCTGCGCGCACCCGACGATCACTAAGCTGATCGACTATGAGGAGTTCTGCGGGATTCGCGGCGAGGAGGCCCCGGTGACCACCAAAGTACCCGAGATCCAGCCCGAGGAGCTGAAGCAGCGCCTCGATGCCGGCGAGGACATCTTTATCCTCGACGTGCGCGAGCCGCACGAATTCCAGATCTGCAACCTGAACGGATACCTGATCCCGCTGGGCGATCTGCCCAAGCGCGTGCACGAGCTGGATTCCAGCCGCGAGATCGTCGCCCATTGCCGCTCCGGCGTGCGCAGCGCCAAGGCGGTGGAGTTTCTGCGCCAGGCAGGCTTTCACAAAGTCAAGAACCTGGTAGGCGGAGTGCTGGCATGGTCGGACCGGGTCGATCCCAGGATGCCGAAGTATTGAAGACAGTGGGAAGTGGTAAGTGTCCGGGCAAAATGTGGGGAGCCTTTTGGCTCCCCATCTTGTTTGCGGCGAGCTGCGCGCCTTACTGCCTTCCGCCGCCGCTGTCGTTCGACGCCTGCGAGCTGTTGTCGAACACCAGCACCTGCTTTTTGCCCTCGAACTGGATCTCGCTGATCGAGGGCAGGCTGCCTCCGTTGGCCTTGGTGACGATCGTATTGAAGCGGGCCTTGCTGCCGCGGTCTTCCAGCCTGACCTTGGCAGCCGCGACTTCGGTTTTGCCGCGTAGCAAGGTGACGCTATCTCCGCTGACCTTGACGACGTACTGTCCCGCGTCCAATTGCTTGCCGTTGACCATCGCGGGGCTGTTGAGGGTGATGGTATTGGCTGCATAGGCGCTGACTGCCAGTGTCAGTAAGCCTGCGATGACCACGCTTTTCAGGATTGTTGCTTTGCGCATTGTGCTCTCCTTCGTGCTCGGCCATGACCTGCCGAACGGCAGTAGTGGTGGCGGCCAGCTTCCACCGGTTGGCGCCGGCGAAGGCGGAGGGCACCGGGTTTTACGCCCTGCTTGCTTTTCGGCACAGAGCTTCTACAATGTGCCGCCGGGGGTTAAACGGACGCCGGTCCGCAAGGACTGTTTCGTCCCCGAGATCGCCTCGCCCTGGCCGCCAACCCGCGGCGAGACAATCTGTTTAACCCCTTTGCTCGACTTCTCGCTGGCTCCCTCTGTCAGAAGCCTCTTTCAGGTACGCTCCACCGCTGCCGAAGGTTCCCTGGCAACCGTGCAACGCGTTTCACCAGATTAGACTGGCAAGGAATGGATTTGGTTAGCTGCGGGATGGGCTTGTTCTGAAAGTAGAACAAAAATTTACAAGTCCTTGACGAATGCCGAGCCCGGCGCATAATCAGGCACGCTGATCTCTTCAGCCGTTTAATTAAGGAGAATGTCATGCGCTGCACTATTCTCGTCACTCTCCTCTCAGTTTTGTTGGTTGTGAGCGCCGCCGTGGGGCAGGAGCTCTCGTCCCGTCCGCAAGCGTCTCCCGCGCCGCCGGCGCCAACCGCGCCGAACAGCGATCCCACCTACCAACAGTTGCGGCAGTCGCAGTTAGGAGACGTGACGCTCGCAGTCCACGATCTCGTGCTGCAACGCGACGCCGGAACGTTTACTTTTCGCTCAGGGACGTTTTCCTTCCTGGCGCCGGTCAATGGCAAGGTGACGGGCGCAGTGTTCCTCGGAGAAGGCACCTTCACGCTGGTGCCGCCGACTGCCAGCGAGCAGCACAGCCTGAGCCTCCTCACCAAGGAACCGCGGATGGAGGAGAGCTTCAACGAGTTGGTGCTGCGGTTCACCGACGGCACTGCCGACGAGATCAAGAAAGCAGGCACCGCGGCCGCAGCGGCCGGCAATCCCGGCGCTGCACTGCAGCGCGTCAATTCGGGACTGCGTACCGAGCTGCACTACAACCTACACGCCCGGCTGCTGGAGGACGTCCTCGGCACCAAGCCGGGCGGTCTGTTCGTGGCGTTCATCAAGGGCAAGAAATATGACAGCCGCATGATCTACGCCCTCGATCCCAGGGGCGTGCACGCCTTTGGGATGGGGTCCGACCAGGCGGGACTGATGACCTGGGATGAGAACAAACATGGCGTGTGGGCGTCATTTCGTCTCGCGCAAGAGCATGACCAAGAAGACGCTGCCCGGCGGAATAGGTTCAAGATCAGTCACCAAAAGCTGAACACGACCTTCGAGAAAGGTGGGCGACTGGACGGTGACGCCACCACAACTATTGCCGCACGCAGCGCCGGGCTGCGGGTAGTCCACCTCGATCTCTTTCCATCGCTGCGGGCGCAGAGTGTCAGCGATTCCGGCGGCCATCCGCTTTCCTTCATCCAGGAGAGTAAGGACGAAGATCCGGGCTTCGCCGTGATCCTGCCCCGAGCCCTGGAAGCCGGAGAGGAGTTCACCATCCGCACTATCTATAGCGGTAAGGATGCCGTGAAGAATGAGGGAGGCGATAACTACTACCCGGTTAGCGGGGCACGCGACTCATGGTTTCCAAGCCAGGGCCTCGGCCAGTACGCCTCCTATGAGATGACTTTCCATATCCCAAAGGGAATGGCGATGGTGGCTACTGGGAACCGCCTTCGCGAAGTCAATGAGGGCAACGAGAACCTCAGCGCATGGCGGAGCGACGTACCGCAAGCCATAGCAGGGTTCAACTTCGGAAGATTCAAGCGCAAGGAGGCAAAAATCGAGAAGCTGGATTTTGTGGTCGAATCTTATGCCAACCAGGACGAGCCCGACATCGTTAAGTTGATCGCCCAGGGCGCCGGCAAGCAGGTCGAAGTGCACAGGGATGTTTGGACCGGGCAGACCTACAGCACGGTTACGGAAAATGCTGCGGTTGGAACCCTTACCACCACCGGCATGATGGACAAGGCTCTTGCCGAAGGCCAACTTGCGGTGGAGCTTTATACCGACTACTTCGGCCCGACATCTTACAAACGCCTGGCGATGACACAACACAGCGCCTTCAACTACGGCCAGTCCTGGCCCACGCTAGTGTATTTGCCGATCACGTATTTCTTCGACAGCACCGCACGCCACGGACTGCACATGGACGATCCTCGTGGCTACTTCAAGGTGGTCGGACCGCACGAGGTGGCACACCAGTGGTGGGGACACACGGTCGGGTTCGATAACTATCGCGACCAGTGGATGAGCGAAGGCTTCGCCGATTTTTCCGCGTCGTTGTTCATTCAGGCTATCCAGAAGAGCAACAGCGAGTTTATTAAATTCTGGAACGACGAGCGTGAGATGCTGACGGAGACGAACAAGGAAGGTTTCCGCGCCATTGATGTCGGGCCCGTCACCCAGGGTCATCGCCTGAACAACACCAAAGCTGGCTTTGATGTCAGTCGCCGGCTGATCTATGCCAAGGGCGCCTATATCCTGCACATGATCCGCATGATGATGTGGAACGCCAAGACCGGAGACTCCGAGTTTAAGTCGATGATGCAGGATTTCGTTAGGACTTATGCGAACCGCCCGGCTACGACCGAGGACTTCAAAGCCATGGTCGAGAAACACATGACCCCGGGCATGGACATGAGCGGCAATCACACCATGGACTGGTACTTCGATGAGTATGTGTATGGGACGGCCCTGCCCAGCTACAAGCTGGACTACTCACTCGACCAGGCCGCTAACGGATACCTGCTGAGCCTGAAGATCACGCAGTCCGGCGTGGACGATAAGTTCACCATGCCGGTGCCCGTGTACCTGGAGCTGAGCAAGGATCACATCGTGCGCCTGGGCGCGGCTTCCATTACCGGCAACC
This sequence comes from uncultured Acidobacteriota bacterium, assembly GCA_963808725.1. GTDB lineage: Bacteria > Acidobacteriota > Terriglobia > Terriglobales > Acidobacteriaceae > JAHFUA01. Next base: position 1,703,661 of record CAWEGO010000002.1, read on the forward strand.
GCACCATCGAACAGAAGGTCCCGCTGAACGGCCTCAAGGAAAAACCCAAACGGGCCATGCTGAATTACTTTAACGACGTGCTGTGCGCGCCGTGAGGGAGGCGGATCGGCCATGCACACCGGTGACAAAGATGGGCACGCGGCTAGAACCCACGCCACTCCACGGAGGTGAATCTATGACGAAGCTGCTTTTGGCGGTCGTTGCGGTGTGCTGTCTGTTCGCATTTGCGGAAGACAAGCCGGGGGACAAGCCGCGTGTGTTTATCACCGACAGCCAATCGTGGGAGATTTCTGGCCATGCCGGAGGCTCGGGCGGTGCATATGGGGGCGAGACTCATGGCGGCGCGCGTCCGCAAACTGCGGAAATCATCAAAACCTTTGGCCAACGCTGCCCCCAAGTAACCATCAATAACATCCAGACAAAGGCTGATTATATTGTCTTGTTGGATCACGAAGGCGGAAAGGGCTTCCTTAGGCACAGAAACAAGGTGGCCGTTTTTGCCAAACAAACTGGCGATGCCGTTGTTAGCCGCTCAACGCTTTCACTGGGCGCCTCGGTGCAGGAAGCGTGCGGGGCGATCCAGAAACACTGGACGGACAACGGTGCGACATTGCGCGCGCCCGCCGCTGCTGAGGCGGACGCGAAGGTAGAGGCCGGCAGCCCACCGGCTTCTGAAGTCCAGAAGTCTGCGTCAGTGCCGAAATTGTCGGTTACGTCGGTTCCCGATGGAGCGGATATCGAGGTTGACGGTAGCTTTATGGGAAACACGCCATCGTCAATTGAACTCGTGTCCGGCGAGCACACCGTCAGCCTGAAGAAGTCCGGATACAAGACTTGGGAGCGGAAAATCAAACTGACAAGCGGCGACATCCGGCTTAGCGCGGAACTGGAAAAGGACGAGCCCCCGAAACCTCAATAACGCAGATTTGAAGAGCCGCTTACCTCGACGCGACGGATGAGGAGACAGGAATCGCTCAGGTGGTGCTTTCGTAGTACGCCACCGCCGCCCCCCATGATCCCAGGCGCAACAGCCACCGCATCCAGAGCAGGATCTCTGCCACCACGAACCAGATGAACACCGTGATCACCGACGATTGCGGGAAGAACCTCGCGAACGCCGCATAGGCCAGCACCGCCGCTGCGGCCAGCACTCCCAGGGCAAGATAAATCGCCATCACCCGCCCCAGGCGGCCGGCGACGAAGCCGGCGCCGTCACCGAGCGCGGCCAGCGTGGAGCGATCCGGATGCGCCACCAGCGCCGCCCGCGCGTAGTCCACGATGGCGCTCACCACGAAACAGCAGAAGAACAGCAGCGCCCAGCGCAGCCACTCCAGGTAGAAGTGCGGCGCTTCCCGCACGCTGTCCCGGAACAGCCAGCGATTGAACTGGGCGGCGCGCCCGGCCCAGAACCAGAAGAGCGCGTAATAGAGGACCGACGCGATCGCGGTCAGGCGCAGGAATCGTCCCCAAAACCGGCCCAGGCTGCTCCCGAAGGCGTACATGCTCCCCGGGCCGCCGTCTTCAGGCGGGGGTTGCGAGAACACTCCGAAGGCGCCGGCGGAGAGCACCGCATTCAACACCAGGAACAAAATCCCGCCATAGACGATCGCGGTCGAGAAACCTTTGAGGAAACCCGCGTAGGAGAGTTGAAACTCGGTGAGCCAGGAGGCGCTGAACCCGCGCGCCAGCTCATTGGCGGTCATGCTGTTCCCGAGGTGGTCGGCGATGGCGGAGTGCATCGGCGCGGCCACCGCCGCGGCCAGCAGCAGGTTACAGGCAAAGAACAACGCGACCACCGCCTTGTTGCGCCAGGCGGCGCTGAGACCGGCCGAAATCGCTTGCGAAACAGTCATACCATCACGAGAAGAACGAAAACGCCATCAGCACGTTCTGGATCCACACCACCCACCGCAGATACCACTTGTCGGCAGCCAGGCGCACAGGTTGGGCCTGGTAACTGTCGTCCGTGCGGTGGACCTCGAGCTTCCACTGAAAGTCGGGATCAACCTGCGCCGATACGATCCTGGGTCTGCTCGCGTACTTGAACTTCGCCCAGCGATACTGCCCGTCCCAGTGCTCGCGGACTTCGGACCCGTCTTCGAACTTCACCAGCACGGTGACGGGGAACTGCATCTCGCCCAGGCGGCGCACCAGCACTTCGGACTCGATGGGCCGCCGCGGGCGATTCTGCTGCGCAGCGAGTTGCGGCTTGCCGCCAGCATCATCAAACAGGCCGCGTTGCAGCGGCGCCTCCCCGGTAGTGAACGACACCGAGTAGTTCAGCATGCCGGTGCCGTACACCGTCTGGTCGAAGAACCACTTCATGTCCTGGCCGGAGACCTCGCGCATCGTATCCATGAAGTCGATGGCGTCGGGATGCCTGAAGCGCCAGCGCTGCTGATAGGTGCGGATCACCTTGGGCCAGGCGTCACCGAGTAGCGATTCCAGCGTGAGCAGCGTCAGCTCCGGCTTGGCGTAGGCCTGCACCCGATAGCTGGCCAAGTTGAGGTCGAGCCAGGCGTAGCGCTCCATGGCGTCGTTTTGCGCGTCTTCGGCGTAGATTTTCGCCCGGCCATACTTCTCTTCCCGCGGCACCCACTCCCAGTACTGGCCGATGGGGAGGTTCTCGATGCCTTTCCACGGGTAGCGCGGCACGGGCAGATCGAGCCACGGCTGCGCGGGGATAGGAACGCCGAAGACCGGCTCGTACTGATGGTTCGGACCGTAAGCGCGCTCCAGCACCTTGCCGGTGGAGTAGGAGTTGAAGCCTTCGTCGAGCCAGGCTTCTTCGAATTCGTTGTTGCCGACGAGCCCGTACCAGAACTGGTGTCCGAATTCGTGCACGATAACTTGTTCCGGCGAGAGCTTGTGGGCTCCCGGCCAGTAGCTGGTTCCGGCGGTGATGAAGGTCGGATACTCCATGCCGCCGGCGCCCGCGCCGTTGTAGGGCGGATCGACCACCGTCAACACGTCATACGGATATTTGCCGTACATCAGCCCGAACCACTTGATGGATTCGAACACGGCGCGGAAGTGGCGGTCGATCTGGCCGCGGTGCTCGCGCTGGATGAACAGCGTGACGGCGACGTCCTGCAACTTCACCTGGTCGGGCGGCGTGCCGGTCTTGCGCGACCACTCCTCGATCTCGGCGGGCGATACCTGCTCATCGGCCTTGAACAAGCGCTCGATCTTGAGCACTTGCGAGCGCGGTTGCGCCGTCCAGGCGAATTCGTGCACGTCCTCCTGATAGAAGTTGTAGGCGGTGGCGCCGTCGGGCTGCGTGTGCTGGTGGCGCAGGCGTCCGGTGGCGGCTATCTCGAAATCCGACGGCGCGGTGAGGGTCACGTCCCAGGTGCCGTAGTCAGAGAAGAATTCGGTGTTGGAGTGGAACTGATGGCAGTTCCAGCCGCCCTGCGCGCGGTGACGCTCACCCTTGGCTTCATACACGGCAGGTTTCGGGAACCACTGCGCGACCAGGAAGAAATTGTCCTGAAAGCCGGTGCGGGCGAAGACGCGCGGCAGCTTGGAAGTCCAGGCAATCTCGATGGTGACGCTCGCACCCTCAGGGATGGGCTTGGGCAGCGGAACTTCGAGCACGGTCTGGTCGTACGGGTTGCCGTCGTCGGGTTGGATGAAGCGCATGCTGGCGGTGAGGTCCTGGCCATCGACCTTCAGCGACGAGATCTGCTCGTATCCCCACTCGTTGGGAAGCCCGCGGAAGCGGCTGTCGCGATGGCGGCCGCGGCTCTCCCGCATGAAGGTGGTGTAGTTGTTCTTGAAGGCGTTCAGATAGAGGTGGAACTGGAGGTCGGGGATAACGTCGCTGGTATGGTTGCGCCAGACGATGGTTTCGTGGCCGGTGACCACCTTGGCCGCGGGATCGAGGCGCGCCTCGATCTTGTAGCGGACGATGGGATCAGGAATGTATTTGGCGTTGGCGGCTATCGCCACCAGCAGGACACACGGAAGCAGACGTTGCAATCGAGCCATCAGACGTGTTAAAGCTGAGAGCTAATAGCGGGCTTCACGGCACCAGCACGATCTTGCCGAAATTTTTCCGCTCCAGCATCAGCCGGTGGGCCTCCGCCGCCTGGGCCAGCGGAAGTTGATGTCCGACGACGGGATGCAGCTTGCCTTCGGCCAGCCACGGGAGCATGTCTTCCCAGGCCTGCGCCATGTGGTCGTGATGACCGGCCATCGGCGTCAGCCACAGCGCGTGCACGCTGGCGTTGCGCTGAAACATGGCGGGAAAATCGAATTGCGGCGCTTGTCCGCTGGCGGTGCCGTAGATGATCATGCGGCCCAGCGAACGCAAGCAGCGCGTGCTCTTGGCGGTATCCTCTCCGCCCAGCATTTCGAAGACAATGTCCACGCCTTCGCTGCCGGTCATCTCCATCACCGCGCGCTCGTAATCGGCCTTCTTGTAGTTGATGCCGTGGTCGAGGCCGAGTTCCTTCAGGCGGGCCAGCTTTTCGTCCGAAGACGAGGTCCCGAAGGTCTCGACACCGAACAGCCGGCCAAGTTCGACGGCAGCGGTTCCCACGCCGCCGGCGGCGGCATGGATGAGCACACGCTCGTTCTCCTTGGCGTCGGCCATCCAGTAGGCGAAGTAGGCGGTGAAGTAGTTGACGGGGAAGGCGGCGGCTTCGGCCGCGCTCAGCCGCTCCGGCCACGGCAGCAACCCTTCGCGCCGGGCTGAAATCTGCTCCGCATAGGCGCCCTTGGGTACCAGCCCAACCACCTTCTCGCCGGTCTCCGGCACGGTGCCGGCGAACTCCAGACCGGGAATGTACGGAGGCTGCGGGCCCCCGGGATAGAGTCCACGGGTCATCATGGTATCGGCAAAGTTCACCCCCACGGCTTCCACCCGCACCAGCACTTCTCCGGGCTTGGGCTGGGGATCGGGAACGTCTTGCAGTTCGAGGACTTCCGGACCGCCGGTGCGCGTGGCAAGAATGGCTTTCATGTCGACAGGGTAACGAAGTGCGGATTGTATACCAAGCACTCAGCAGTCAGCACTCAGCATTCAGCAAAAGCAGGAGTGGTCGGATGCCTTCAGGCGAGCGAACGCTCAAGCTGACTGCTGAATGCTGAATGCTGATTGCTCAAGAAAAACCGGCGCTTTCTCCCCCGAGAATGTGCGCCGGTCTTATTGGTCTTCCGCCGGAGCGGAAGAGGGGTTTATGGCGAGGCGTCTGGTTCAACGCCAGAGCAAAACTGCGGCAGCCGTGGGCTGCCGTGCTGAACATGCGCTTTGGCGGATGCGGGGTCAACCGCAAAACCGGACCGGCTGTTAACTGTTCAGATAACTGTGGCCTCAAGGTTTGTAAGCTGCTGGTGAGATGTATGTTAGATATGCCAGCCGCGCGGCGGCGCGCGTGGTATAGTTCTCCCGGCTGAATAATAGAGCCGAGCAGCAAGGCAACTCATCTAGTTCTTAGGTTCTTATCGGCCCGGGGCTGGAGGCACCGGTGCGGTGGTTTGAGTGTCTTCAGTCCGCGGGGCGGCCGCTAGTGGCTGCAAGAAGGTCACCGTGGACCTCGTAATCATTCGCATAGCATTCATCTTGGTCCTGGCGGTCGCCTGCATGTTGCTGCAGCCCTTTGGGCTGAGCCGGCAGGCGGCTACGGCCGCCGGATTGGTGTTAGGCGCCGCCGTCATTCTGTTCGAGCTGCGGCTGCGGACGGTCAGCCTGAAGCGGCTGATCGGGGCCGCCATCGGCAGCGTGCTCGGCATCCTGGGCGCCTATCTGTTCAGCCTGGTCATCCGCAACAGCCTTCCCGCCGGCAACACCCAGAGCTTCCTGCAACTGTTGGTGATGCTGCTGATGGCTTATGTCGGCTTGGTGGTCGGGGCCAACAAGGGCGACCTGCTCAATCTCTCCGCCCTGGGCGGGGTTTTCGGCGGGGAGAAACAGGGCAAGCGCAGCTACAAGATCCTGGACACCAGCGTCATCATCGACGGCCGCATCGCCGATATCGCCGAGACTGGCTTCCTCGATGGCATCATCGTCATCCCGCAGTTCGTGTTGCGCGAGCTGCAACTGGTGGCTGATTCCGCCGATTCGCTCAAGCGCAACCGCGGCCGCCGCGGCCTCGACATCCTGCAGCGCATCCAGAAGCTCACCACGCTCGACATCCAGATCGTCGAGGACGACTACCCGCAAGTGCGCGAAGTGGATATGAAGCTGATCGAGATGGGCAAGGCCTACGACGGGAAGATCGTCACCAACGATTTCAACCTCAACAAGGTCGCCGGCCTGCACGGGGTGCAGGTGCTGAACATCAACGAACTGGCCAACTCGCTCAAGCCCATCGTGCTGCCCGGCGAGACCATGAAGGTGTTCATCCTGAAGGAAGGCAAGGAATACAACCAGGGCGTGGCCTACCTGGACGATGGCACCATGGTTGTGGTGGACAACGCGCGCAAAGCGATTGGCAAGACCATCGACATCGCCGTAACCTCGGTGCTGCAGACCACCGCCGGGAAGATGATCTTCGGCAAGTACGACGAGCGGGCCCAGGGGGCGCCTCGTCCGGAGCAGCCACGCCCGCAGTCCACCACCAAGCCACAGCCCATCATGGCGGAGAGGCCGACGGAATAACGTTTCACGTTTTCGAGTTTCACGTTTCACGCTTGGGCGCAACAGGGTTGCGCCCTTCTTGTTGCACATGAAACCTGAAACGTGAAACCTGAAACGTGTATACTTTCCGCCCCTATGAAGGTTTTCGTCATCATCCCGGCGGCGGGGCTGGGCACACGTATGGGCGGACTGACGGCGGGTGCCAAGCCCGCGCGCGTGACCGCGGCCTCCAAGCAGTTCGCCGAGATCGGCGGCGTGCCCATTCTCATCCACACCCTGCGCAAGTTCGAGGCCGTGCCAGAGGTCAGCGAGATCGTCCTGGCGCTGCGCGGCGATGATCCCGCAGGCTTCAAATCCCGGCTGCAGCAAGAAGGATTGAAGAAGCAGATCACGGTGGTCGAGGGCGGCGAGCACCGTCAGCAGTCGGTGGCCAACGGCTTGGCGAAGATCGACGCCGCGCCCGACGACCTGGTGCTGGTGCACGATGCGGTGCGGCCTTTCGTGGACGCGGAGATCATCGGAAACGTGATCCAGGCGGCGGTGCGGCACGGAGCTGCCATTGCCGCGCTGCCGGCCATCGATACCGTCAAACAGGTAGACCGGACGGCCGAGGGCGCCGTGGTCGTCTCCACCCTGCCGCGCGCGCGCGTGGTGCTGGCGCAGACGCCGCAGGGCTTCCGCTATGACGTGCTGAAGAAAGCGTCCGACGAGGCCCAGGCCGATGGCTTCCAGGGCACCGACGAAGCCTCTCTGGTCGAGCGCACCGGACACGAAGTCGCGGTGGTGATGGGTTCGGCGCAGAACATCAAAATCACCACCCCCGCAGACCTGGAGTTGGCCGAGTTCTTCCTGTCGCTGGAGCAGCGCCGGCGCGCCAGCGTGACGGGATAAGACTTTTCGCCGCGGATACAAGCGGATGGGTAACCCGGGATGGAATGATACGTATGATCCCAGACGAACTTGCGCGCCAAGAGATCGACACTGGCCTGCTCCTGAATTTTGGTAACAAACCAGAATTTCGGCGATTGGCTTTTGAGAACTCAAGAAAGAAAATCCGCGTTTATCCGCGTGTATACGCGGCGGAAAAATGAATTTCAGAATCGGCTACGGCTGGGACTCGCACGAATTCAAGCGCGGGATCCCGCTCAAGATCGGGGGAGTGAAGCTGCCGCACGACCGCGGCCTGGCCGGGCATTCCGACGGCAACGTCCTGCTGCATGCCCTCACCGACGCGCTGCTGGGCGCCGTGGCCGCCGGCGACATCGGCTCGCACTTCCCGCCCAGCGACAAGAAATGGAAGGGCGCCGATTCCGCCACCTTCGTGCAGCACGCCTTGAAGCGGGTCACCAGTGCCGGTTACAGTGTGGCTAACGTGGATTCCACGCTGATCCTGGCGGAGCCCCGCATCGGGCCGCATGCGCGCAAGATCCAGGCGCGGATCGCCGAGTTGCTGCGAGTTCCGCAAAATAACGTTGGCATCAAGGCCAAGACGCCGGAGGGCATGGGCACCGACAACGCCGCGATCGCGCACGTGGTGGTGCTGCTGATGAGGAAGCGGCAAGACCCCGACGGCGTCGTGCTGGAAGCGGCCGAGGAAACTCCGCAGCCGGTGATCGATGACGTGGTGGAGAAGGTGCTCGAAGGCGTCTCCGAGCCCGAGAAGAAAAAAGCTTCCGCTTCTCCCAGGATCACGTCTAAGCACAGAAAATGAAATCCATCACGGTTGTGCTTCTTCTTTTAGTGGCGCTGGGCACAGTGACTGCCGCGCAGAAACCGTCCACCATGTCCGCCGGCAGCAACGTCGTCGATTGGCGTACGCCCGCCGAGCGTAGCGACTACCGCACCACGCCGCGCTACGACGAGACCATGGCCTACGTTCGCCGGGTGGCGGCGGCTGCGCCGGGGCAGGTGAGGGTCGAAGTCTTCGGCAAGACCGGCGAAGGCCGCGAGCTGGTGGACGTGGTGGTCTCGCGCGACGGCGTCTTCGATCCCGAGACGCTGCACCGCGCGGCCCGCCCCATTCTGCTCATCCAGAACGCCATCCACGCCGGTGAAATGGACGGCAAAGACTCCTGCCTGGCGCTGCTGCGCGATATGGTTCTCACCAAAACGCAGGCGCGGTTGCTGGAGCACGTGGTGGTGGTCATCATCCCCATCTACAACGCCGACGGCCACGAGCGCTTCGGCCCTTACAACCGCATCAACCAGAATGGTCCCGAAGAAATGGGATGGCGGGTCAACGCCACCAACCTCAATCTCAACCGCGACTACGTGAAGGCGGAAGCGCCCGAGACCCGCGCCTGGCTCAAGCTGTGGAACCGCTGGCTGCCGGATTTCTTCGTCGATGACCACGTCACCGACGGCGCCGATTACCAGTACAACGTCACCTACGGGCTTTCGACCGGAGCGGGGAACGGCCAAGCCGTCATCGACTGGCAGCAGAAGAGTGTTGCGCCCTATCTCGATAAATCCGTCGCCGCCTCGGGCCATGTGATCGGGCCGCTGATCTTTCTCAAGGACGATGTCGATCCCACCAAAGGCATCGAGCGCTTCCCCAGCACCCCGCGCTTCTCCGACGGCTACGTCGTACTGCAGAACCGCCCCGGAATGCTGGTCGAGATGCACATGCTCAAGGACTACAAGACGCGCGTGACCGGCAACTACGAGTATCCTGCGCGCCCTGCTGGAGGTGATGAACCGCGACGCCGCCACGCTGGTGCGGCTGAACCGCGACGCCGATGCCGCGGTGGTAGCCGCCGGCAAGCGCTTCGATCCCCGCGCGAAGTTCCCGCTGCGCACCGCCCCCAGCAAAGAAACCGAGCCGTTCCTGTATCACACCTACAGATACACGCGGGAGCTGAGCGGAGTTTCAGGACAGCTCTGGATTCGCTACACGCACGAGCCGCTGGACATCACCGTGCCGATACCTACCCGGCTGGAAGCTACGCTGACCATCACGCCGCCTCGCGCCTATGTCGTTCCCGCGCAGTGGAAGGAAATCATAGAAGTGCTGGAGGCGCACGGACTGCGGCTCGAGCGCACTACGCAGTCTTGGAGCGCTGAAGTCGGTACCTATCGCTGCAACGATCTGAAATGGAATACGCAATCATTCGAGGGACATCATGTGATGTTCTCGCCGCAATTCGCCGCCCAGCCTTTTACCGGACATTGCGTTCCCGTGCATGAACAACTTTCGTTTCCAGCAGGTTCGGTTGTGGTCCCCATGGATCAGCGTGCCGCCAAGGTCGCCATGGAGTGGCTGGAGCCGGAAGCGCCCGACTCCGCCGTCGCCTGGGGTTACTTCGACGCCATCTTCGAGCAGAAGGAGTTTGCTGAGGACTACGTCGCGGAGAAGCTGGCGCGCGAGATGATGGCGAAAGACCCCAAACTGCGGGAGGAGTTCGAGCAACGCGTGGAGTCAGACAAGCAATTCGCCGCCGATCCTCATGCCCGTCTGAATTTCTTCTACCAGCGCTCGCCGTGGTGGGATCGTGAGCTGGGGCCGTATCCGGTGGGACGGCTGACCACGCTCGAGGGCGTGCCGGTGAAGTAGCGCCGGCGTCTCGCCGGCAATATCGACCGCCGAATTACACACCGACTGGCACTAGCGCCAGCAGCTCGGCGACTGCGTCCAGCACGGCGTTTTCGCCCTGGCGCGAATCGAGGACCTTATCCACGGCGTGGTGATGACCGCTGAAGTGCAGCACCAGCACGCGGGTCATCTCATCCGACCTCTTCGCCATGTAGGGAAGATGGTGGCGGTCGTTCCGGGTGAGGGTGTGGCCGAGGATCACCAGATCGAAGCGCTCACGCGCCAGAGATGCCTCGATCTCCTTGCGGCCGGCAGCTTGCGTCACCGCATAGCCGGCTGTCTGCAGACGCGCTGCTTCAGCGGCGAGGACTTCAGGATCGTTTTCCCCGTAGAGAATCTTTGCGTTGTTGGTCTTGCCCATGGACTAACGGTAACAATGTCCAGCGGGGGCATACAGGTCACCGAAGGCCAGAGACGAACGCGCGCCAATCACCGTGAGCCAGCTATAGGGGTCCTTCGACTGCGCTCCGGCTTCGCCTCCGCTCCGCTCAGGATGACAACCAACAAAAAAGGCGACCCATCTTTCGGGTCGCCCAACTGGCTACTGATAACTGGCAACTGACAACTGCTCACGCGTGTGCCGGACCGGGGCTGGCACTCGGCTGCCGTGCAGGCTCGGGCTTGAGGACTTTCTGCACTTCGTCCGCGACCGGCGGCGCCACCTTGAGGGGCAGCTCCTTGCCCTCGATGAGCATCTGGATCTCGTTGGCATCGAGCACTTCGCGCTCCAGCAACATCATGGCGATCTTCTCCAGGGTGTCGCGGTGGCCGCTGAGAACATCGACGGCGGCCTTGTAGCCGTCGTCGGCGATGCGGCGCACTTCCTGGTCGATCTTGATGGCGGTGTCTTCGCTGTAGTCGCGGTGTTGCGCGATCTCGCGCCCCAGGAAGATCTGCTCTTCCTTCTTGCCGAAGGTGAGCGGGCCGAGCGTGCTCATGCCCCACTCGCAGACCATCTTGCGGGCGAGTTCGGTGGCCTGCTCGATGTCGTTGCCGGCGCCGGTGGTCATCGTGGTGCAGGAACAGCTCCTCGGCCACGCGCCCGCCCATCATGATGGCGATGCGCGTCTCCAGATAATCGCGGCTGTAGGTGTGTTTGTCGTCGATGGGCAACTGCATGGTGACGCCCAGCGCCATGCCGCGAGGAATGATGGTGACCTTGTGCAGCGGATCGGCGTGCTTCATCATGGCCGCCACCAGCGCGTGTCCGGCCTCGTGATAGGCGGTCATGCGCTTTTCCTCTTCGGAGAGGATCATGCACTTGCGCTCCGCGCCCATGAGCACCTTGTCCTTGGCCAGCTCGAAGTCGTACATCATCACCGTCTTGCGGTTCTGGCGGGCGGCATTCAGCGCCGCCTCGTTCACCAGGTTCGCCAGGTCGGCGCCGCTGAAGCCCGGAGTCCCGCGCGCCAGGATGCTGAAAGATCCACGTCGTCATTAAGAGGAATCTTGCGGGTGTGGACGCGGAGAATCTCCTCGCGTCCGCGCACGTCGGGACGCGGAACCACTACCCGCCGGTCGAAGCGGCCCGGCCGCAGCAGGGCGGGATCGAGCACGTCGGGACGGTTGGTGGCGGCAATCAGGATGACGCCTTCGTTCGATTCGAAGCCATCCATCTCCACCAGCAGTTGGTTGAGCGTCTGCTCGCGCTCGTCGTGGCCGCCGCCCAGGCCGGCGCCGCGATGGCGTCCGACCGCGTCGATCTCGTCGATGAAGATGATGCAGGGCGCGTTCTTCTTGCCCTGCTCGAAGAGGTCGCGGACGCGGCTGGCGCCCACGCCCACAAACATCTCCACAAAGTCGGAACCGGAGATGGAGAAGAACGGTACGTTGGCTTCGCCGGCTACAGCGCGGGCCAGCAAGGTCTTGCCGGTTCCCGGAGGCCCGACCAGCAGCACGCCTTTGGGGATGCGTCCGCCCAGCTTCTGGAATTTCTGCGCCTCGCGCAGGAACTCGATGATCTCGCGCAGCTCTTCCTTGGCTTCATCCACGCCGGCCACATCTTTGAAGGTGACCTTCTTCTGCTGCATGGAGAGCAGGCGGGCGCGGCTCTTGCCGAAGCTGAGCGCCTTGTTCCCGCCGGTCTGCATCTGGCGGATCATGATGAACCACAGCGCTCCGAACAGTACCAGGGGCAAAATCTGGAACAGCCAACTCGGCCAGTTGCTCTGCGGATCCTTGACCGTGATGTTGACGCCCTTATCCTGCAACTGCTTGATCATGTCGGGATAGTTGGCCGGGACCGTGGTGTGGAATCCGGTTTTGTCGTTGCGGTACTTGCCCTGGACCTCGGTACCCATGAGGGTCGCATCGGAAACATTGCCCTGGTTCACCTGCGACATGAACTCCGAGAAGTTGATCGACTTGTCCTTGGCACCGTTGCCGCTGGCCTTCACCACCTGCCACAACAGCACACAGGACAGCACGATCACCAGCCAGAACAAGATCGTCTTAACGGTTGAATTCACCTTACACTCCTCCCACAATCCTCATCCCCCGGCGCTCACGCCCAGGGACGGTACCCAACGATACCCATGGTAGCGCAAACCCCTGGTAGGGTTTTAGATGCTTGAAGCCGTGCTTTCGACCGTTCCTATTTTAAACCTTCAGCGCCGCGCGTCCGGTGCCAAAAGTACCTTGTCCGCAGCGGCTTACCCGCTGGTCGCCGCCGGGGCTTTGGCGGCGACGTAGGGCAGGTTACGCCCCAGCAACGGCGACCCCAGGCCATACCCTAGCACGTACGAGGCTCCGATGGCATAGCCCCAATAGTCGGCCTCGAGCGCCACCCGCCGGTCCTCCTGCTTGTCCAGCAGGGTGGCCAGCTTTACCGACAAGGCTCCCCGCGCCAATAGGTTGCGAATCAGGAACTCCTGGGTGATCCCGGACTGGACCACCCCCTCGACCAGCAGCACATGCTGTCCCTGAACGCTAACCTCGCCGTAAAAGATCTCATCACCGTGCTCGACGGCCCGCGTTTCGGGCTTCAGAAACTGGCAGACCACCGGTACCTCGATCGCTCGCATCAGGTCGGCCATAAAAACAAAGCCATTCTCCAGGACGCAGACCGCGTGCAGCGTGCGGTCGCGGTAATCGTCGGAGATTTGGCGGGCCAGTTCGCGGACACGGGCGGCGATCTGCTCGGCCGTGAATACCACCGTCAAATCGCCCAGCTCAGCCTTCACCGTCCCCGCTCCCGCCGAGGATGCACGACGTGCTCCTCGATCACCACCACCAGCGGCGAGCCGCAGGCGGGCTGGAATTCGGCGGAAGCGCCGAAGCCCCGCGACCATGCCAGCGTGCCGCCACTCGCTGCCACCGGCCACGACCGCCGCTCGGCCGCGGGCACGTGCCGCTGCTCGAACAACTCCTTCAGCTTCTTCGGGCCTTTGCTGTGCGCCGGCCACAAACGGTCGCCCGGTTGCCAGTTGCGGATCACCAACTCCGGCCCCAGCGCAGCCGGATCCAGAGACTGTTCCGGATTATATCCCGAGGCTCCGGACTTCGCTGGCCGCAAGAACGCCCGAATCACCCGCCCCACCTCCCTGATCTCCACCTCACCCGGAATGGACAGCCGATACTCGTAGCAGGAAGGCGGCGACTCGTGGTCAGGCCGCAGCTCGAAACGAAGTTCCTGCTGCTCGCACACCACCGTCCAGCCATCGGGAAGCTCGAAGGCCTTTGTTCTTGCTTTTCCTTTTGCGCCGCAATGCGCGGCGCGGAGCAACTGCGTCAGGTGCTCGAAATCGAGGGTAACGTCAAGCCTCTGCGCACACTCGCGTAGGATACGGCGCTGCAGTGCCGGGTGAAGGCCGCACAGCCGAGCGACGTTCACCGCCAGGCGGCAGGCGTCCGCGCCGGCAACTTGAACCACCTCCGGCATGATCTCGCGAAGTTCGGCCTCCCAGTAGGTTTCCTCCTCGCGCGCCACTTCGGCCAGTTGCGCTAGCGCCGCCACGGCGTTGGGCTGAAACCGCGTCTCGATCAGGGGGATGAGCCCGTGGCGGATGCGATTGCGTGTGTACTGCAGATCGACATTGGTGGCATCTTCACGCCAGCACTGGTGGAGGCCCCCTAAATAGCTGAGAACTTCCGCGCGCCGAACTCCGAGCAGCGGACGCACGATCGAACCCATCGCTCCCCCGCCGCAGCCGATCACCGCCCGCTTGGGATAAATCCCGCCCAGACCCCGAGTGCCGGCGCCGCGCAGCACGCGCATCAGCACCGTCTCCGCCTGGTCATCCATAGTGTGCCCGGTGGCGACGGCGTCCAGCGCCTGCCGCTCGAAGAACGATTCGAAGAACTGGTAGCGGGCTTCGCGGCCGGCGGCCTCGAGACTGAGCTTGTGCTGGGTCGCGTATGCCGGCACATCGGCGCTCGACGCGTGGAATTCGAGGCCCTGTTGGCCGGCCAGTTCCTGGACGAAGCGCTCGTCTTGCTCGGCAGCCGCGCCGCGAATCTTGTGATTGAAGTGCAATACCGCGAGGACCACGCCCAGCTCAGCGCGCAGCTCCAGCAACGCCCGCAACATCGCCACCGAGTCCGCGCCCCCCGACACCGCTAGCCCTACCCGATCGCCGGGTTTCAGCAGGCCATGCTCGCGGATCGAGGCCAGCACCTTCTCGCGCACCGCTTTATAGTAAATGCTTTTCCGCAGGGAGACACGCAGGCAGGTTGCACTCGCCCGCGCGCTGGTTTTGCCGCTGAGACGCATGTAAAATCGGAGATGGTCTCACTGGGTTTTTTGGTCATGATGAAGAAGTCGTTTCTGCCCGTTTTGTTCTTTCTGCTTGCGGCGCTGCCGGCGTGGTGCGCCGACACCGCCACCACCACCGTCATCGAAGAAGTCATCGCGCGGGTCAACAGCGACATCGTCACCCGCTCCGAGCTGCAGCACAGCAAGGACGAGGTGCGCCAGGAGTTGCATCAGCAGTACGGTGACAAGGCCGACGCCATGTTCGCCACGCGCGAGAAGGATTTGCTACGCGACCTCATCGACCAGCAACTGCTGCTGCAGAAGGCCAAGGACAAGGGCATCACCGGCGACACGGAGCTGATCAAGCGCCTGGACGACATGCGCAAGCAGATGGGCCTTTCTTCCATGGACGAGCTGGAGAAAGCGGCCAAGGAGCAGGGTGTCTCCTTCGAGGACTTTAAGCAGAACCTGAAGAACCAGATCCTGACGCAATTGGTCATCCGCAACGAAGTGCAGCCGAAGATTCAAGTTACCAAGGAAGAGGAAAGGAAGTATTACGACGAGCACCAGAAGGACTTCGAGCATCCGGAGCGGGTGCGGCTGAGCGAAATCCTGGTGTCCACGGAAAAGGTGCAGCCCGGCGACCAGGCGGGCGTAGCCGCCGTCCAGCAGAAAGCGCAGCAACTGCTGGAGCAGGTGCGCGGCGGCGCGGCTTTCGATGAGATCGCCAAGAAGAGCTCAGACGGTCCGACCGCCGCCCAGGGCGGGGACCTCGGCTACTTCAAGCGCGGCACCCTCGCCCGGGAACTCGAGGAAAAGACCTTCGCCATGAAGGCGGGTGGCGTCAGCGACGTGGTGCGCACCAAGCAGGGGTTCCTCATCCTGAAGGTAACCGAACACGAGCAGGCGGGCGTGCCTCCGCTCAAGGACGTGGAACCGGAGATCGGCGATACGCTTTATTACAAGAAACTCCAGCCCGCGCTGCGCGAGTATCTCACCAAGCTGCGCGAGGACGCCTACGTCGATGTCCGGCCGGGATACGTGGATACCGGCGCCAGCCCCAACCAGACCCAACCTGTCTTTACCAACACCGCCGCCCAGGGCCCGAAGAGCAAGAAGCGGCACAAGAAGCTGGGCATCTTCTGATTGTTCCGCCGCGGATCCACACGAACCAGCTTAGAACCACGGAGAACGCAGAGGACGCGGAGAAGAAAGAACAAAGCTCTGCGTCCTTGGCGTCCTCTGCGGTTTGCCTTTCCGAAAAATCCGCGTTTATCCGCGTGCATCCGCGGCGCAGAAGTCCCTTGGGCTACAATACAGGCGCGGCATGAAGGACTTCTACATCGCGAGCGCGGCCGAGCAGGAGAACAAGGTCATCACCTCCTCGTTCGTGGTCGCGTCCAAACAGGTGAAGGCCAAGAAAACCGGCGAGCCCTACCTGGCGCTGACCCTCTCCGACCGCACCGGGCAGCTCGAAGCCAAGATGTGGGACAACGTCGCCGGCGTGATGGAAGGCTTCGAGCAGGACGACTTCATCAAGGTCAAGGGGCTGCTCAACAAGTACAACGGCCGCTATCAGATCACCATCCACAAGCTGCGGCGCCTGGAAGAGCACGAGGTCGATCCCGCCGACTACCTGCCCAAGTGCCCGCGCGATATCGAAGAGCTGTGGCGCGACCTGGGCGCGTTTGTCGCTACGCTACAGAATCCGTACCTGAAGGCGCTGATCGAAGCCTTCATGTCCGACCCGGAGATCGCACCCGCCTACAAAACCGCGCCGGCGGCGAAGACGCTGCACCATGCCTACATCGGCGGGCTGCTGGACCACGTGGTGTCGCTGTTCCGGCTGTGCGACCTGGCGGTGCGCAACTATCCGCAGATCAACCGCGACCTGCTGCTCACAGGCGCCTTCCTGCACGATATCGGCAAGATCCACGAGCTATCCTATGGGCGCTCGTTCGCTTATACCAGCCGCGGGCAGTTGCTAGGACACATGGTGATCGAGCTGGAGATGCTGCACGCCAAGATCGCCGAGGTTCCGGGCTTCCCCGACGGGCTGAAGACCCTGCTCGAGCACCTGATCATCAGCCACCACGGGCAGTACGAGTTCGGCTCGCCCAAGCTGCCCATGTTTCCGGAAGCGCTCATGCTGCACTACCTGGACGATCTCGACTCCAAGATGGAGAGCATGCGTGCCCACCTGGAACGCGAGTCCGGCTATGACGACGATTGGACCGCCTACAACCCGTCGCTTGGCCGTCCGCTGCTGAACACCCGCAAGTTCCTCGCCCCTAAGCCGGCGCCGGAGAGCGCGCCACAGCCCGCAAGCAGCGACGTCGCCCCGCCTCGGGGAAACTCTGAACTGGACTTTGAGCCTTCCACCGGTGCAATCGGACAGGACGACCGGCTGAAAGCGAAGTCACTGAGCCGGATCGAAGAGATCAAGGCAAAGTGGCAGAAGACCCCGTGAGCGGCAAAGGGCGCCTGGCGGAGCTGGAACTGGAGTGCATGAAGGTGTTGTGGAAGTATCCCGGCGCTTCGGTAGCACAGGTGCGCGCCGGCATGCCGCGTCCGCTGGCTTACACCACGGTTATGACCGTGCTCGACCGCATGAGCGCCAAAGGACTGGTGGAGCGCCAGAAGAACGGCCGCGCTTATCTCTACACCGCCGCCCTCGATCTGGAAACCGCGCGGCGCAGCGCCGTCGGCCGCCTGGCTGCGCGCTTCTTCGACAACGATCCTGCGGCGCTGGCACGGTATGCCTCGCGGCTGCGGATGAGCAAGGACGATGAAGACGAAGTCGCCCGTGCGCCCTTCCCGCAGCCGCGCCGGCGCGCGCGCCCCGTTGCCCGCAGGCCCGCCGTCTTCCCCTCCCACATGGATGATTCGCTGCTGTAACTCAGGCTCGTTGAGCCCTAGATATCTGCGATTACCCTGTAAACAGTGCGAGGGGTTCTGCCTATGGCTGTGAAGCGTGTGATCGAAGGTGTGCACGTCGTCCCGATGGGAATGGCAAACGCCTTTCTGATCGAGGGCGATGACGGGTTGACACTGATCGACGCTGGTTACCCAGGCAAGGAGGCAGCCGTCTTCGGGGCGATCCGCGAGCTTGGCCGTTCGCCAGATCAGCTCAAGCACCTAATTTTCACTCACGGCCACCCTGATCACATCGGGAGCGCCGCTGCAATCGTGCAGGAAACCGGTGCGAGGACCTACCTGCACACGCTCGATATCCCTATAGCCGAAAGTGGAGGTCCCTTTCGGCCTCTGAGGGCGGCACCTGGCCTGTTGCGGCGAGTGCTGTGCAAGCTGCTCTACCATCCCGACCAGCGACTGGAGCCGGTAGCCATCAACCAGCCTTTGATCGCTGGGGAAACACTGCCCATCGCTGGCGGCATCGACGTTATTCATACTCCTGGGCATTGCGCGGGACAGGTCGCGCTACTGTGGTGTCCGGGGCGCATGCTGTTCGCGGGCGATGTGTGCATGAACATCTTGGGCCTCGGTGATCCCATCGGCTTCGAGAGTTTGAAGGAAGGTCGTGCGAGCCAGCGTAAAATTGCCAGTCTTTCATTCGATGCTGCCGGATTCGGCCATGGCGGGCCTATCACCCGTGATGCGTCGACGCGTTTCCGCAATAAGTGGGGCGAGAAATCGCCTGCCTGACATGGGCGGCGTCTTGGGTCGACACCGGAAATTCAAACCGACCCACTACCGCCGCCGGTCTGCCCCGGCACCCGCAGCGTCTGCTCCAGGCGCAACAGCATTCCGCAATTGGCCGGGAGGTCGACCTCCTTGCCCTTGGCGGAGAGCACATACCCGCCGCCGACGATAGCTCCGATCGCCAGGCCCTTCAGCGGACCGCCGAAGATCAGCCCCGCGACCCCGCCCAGGCCGGCGCCAATGCCGAGGCCCTTGGCCACGGTCTTGCCCGAAGTGCCGGACTGCACCTGCCCTTCCTCGTTGGCCTTCATGTTGTGCACCGAGACCAACGAGACATTCAGTGGAAGCGTAGTCCCATCGGGCAGGATCAGGTTGCGGAAGCGCAGGTTGAGCTTGCCGCGGCCGCGCAACGCCGGCAGGGTCCTGCCCTGTTCCGACTCCACCAGTTCGCCGGTGATCCTCGAACCCGCTGGGATCGCCAGCGAGCCATCCGCCGCGTTCACCGGCTGGCTGACGATAGCGGTGAACTTATCGCCATAGCGCGAAAATTTGGTGGAGAGTTCGTCCTGCAGGGTGGCTTGGATCTCGATCCCGGCGGGCACCTCTTTGCCGCCGTAGGGGCGGGGCCGCTCTTGGTTTTCTGGCGGATGATCGGTCGGCGGAGCGGCATTGTCGGCAGCCGGCGCTGGGTTCCCTGGCGGATGATCGGCCGGCGGAGCGGCATCGCCGGCAGCCTGTACCGCTTGCCGGTTGTAAATGGGCTGGCCGTCCGCGACCGCAGTCTGGAAGTTGCTCACCGGTCCGGAGGGCTGGCCTTGTCCGGTATCGAGCGCGAAGAAATAGGTGGTGGCTGGCTCCAGGCCGGAGAGGTGCACGCGATGGAAGGCGGTTCCGCTGGCCGCTTCCGCGGTCATCGTCAAGTCGCTGCGGCGGGTGCCGTAGTAGACGACGCTGGGCGCGGCGTCGCTGGTGGCCCAGGAGATGACCGCCGAGCGGTCGTCGGCAAATTCGATGGTCGGCCCGCGAGTGATGGTTACGCCCGGCGGCGCGGGCGGCGCAGGCTCCGGCGGCGGAGCGGTGGCGGCCGGCACGGGCTGCTGACCACGCAGCGGAGCGCCATTCGCCGCCACGGTGCGGAACTCGTGCACTGGGGCATCGCCCGAGCCGGTGTCGAGCTGGAAGTAATAGGTAGTGTCCGGTTTCAGGCCGGGGAGATCGACACGGTGCAGCGTGGTCGCCTTCAGCGATTCCGCCACCCGAATCAGGTCGTCGGCGTTGGTGCCGTAGAACACGCGGCTTTCGGCGGGGGCATCCGTGCTCCAGGCAACCACCGCGAACTGGTCATCCACATAAGTGATGGTCGGGCCTTCTGTCACCCGGGCCCTTGCCACCTGCTGCTGGGCCTGCGCCACTGCCACGCATGTCAGCACCAGCAAAAGCACGAGGACGTACGTCCTGTATGCGGGGATGCCCATTCCTTCACCTCGCAAATTTCCTTCAGCGTTAAATTCCCGGGCCTGCCTGCAGACACTTTAGATGCAAGTGCGTTCG
Organism: uncultured Acidobacteriota bacterium; assembly: GCA_963808725.1. Taxonomy (GTDB): domain Bacteria; phylum Acidobacteriota; class Terriglobia; order Terriglobales; family Acidobacteriaceae; genus JAHFUA01. Next base: position 1,723,743 of record CAWEGO010000002.1, read on the forward strand.
CCGGTGGCTAAGTTTCCCACGCTTGCGGCCTAACAACTGGTTCTGATACAACGGCTGCAACGGCACTTGGTACTTGGTACTGGGTATTTGGTACTCCGCACTGGAGACACGTTGTTGGTTTTCGATTCCTTCCAGGCCATCACCTTCGACTGTTACGGCACCCTGATCGACTGGGAGTCGGGCATTCTGCGCGTGCTGCGGCCGCTGCTGGCCGAGCATGGCAAGCCGGTGATCCCCAATGAGATCCTTGAAGTCTATGCCGAGCTGGAGCCAGCTCTTCAGGCCGGCCCGTTCCGCCCATACCGCTCCGTGCTCGAGGAAGTGATGCGGGCATTCGGCCAGCGCTTCGGCTTCTCGGTCTCGACCGATGAAGCCCGCAGCCTGGCGGCGTCCATCAAAAATTGGATCCCGTTCCCCGACACTGTTATGGCGCTCGCCGCGCTCAAGGGCAAATTCCGGCTGGGCATCATCTCCAACATCGACGACGACCTGTTCAAAGACACCGCACCGCAACTGCACGTCGACTTCAACTGGGTGGTCACCGCCGGCCAGGCCCGCGCTTACAAACCGGCGCGCGCCATCTTCGAGATGGCCCTGCAGAAGATCGGCCTGCCGCCCCGGCGAGTGCTGCACGCCGGGCAAAGCGTTTTTCACGACGTGATCCCGGCCAAGCAGATGGGGATGTCCACCGTGCTGGTGACGCGCCGCGGCCCGGGCGCGGTGAAGCGCGTCTCCGCCAAGCCTGATTTGGAAGTCCCCGACCTGAAGACGCTGGCGGAGATGGCCGTCGGCAAGGGTTCGGCCACGAAGGCGGGGTGAGCCAAGAGGCCGTCGCACGCCGCGCCATAGTGTAAAATCACGTTTACCCCACACCGCTGCCGAGCGGTGAGATATGTCGGGACGTGGCTCAGCCTGGTAGAGCACTCGCTTGGGGTGCGAGGGGTCGGCAGTTCAAATCTGCCCGTCCCGACCATCTTTGCTCATTCCTGCCTTGGTCGACGGATCCTGCGAGGGCAGACGGGAGTACAATCCTCCCGTTTTCTTTAGAACGAGGACGAACGATGGCCACCATGGGCACTCCGCCGTATGCGCTTTCGCAGCCGCTAGCCTCCGAGCGCACCTTTATCACCCGCGTCTACGGCTGGATGGCCGGCGGGCTCGCCGTCACCGGCCTGGTGGCCGCCTACACCGCCGGCAATCCCGCCCTCATCCGGAGCATCTTCGGCTCCGGCCTGTTCTGGGTCCTGATCGTGGCGGAACTGGCCATCGTGGTGGGGCTTACCTGGGCGATCAAGCACATGACCCCGGTGATGGCCATCAGCGCCTTCCTCTTTTACGCCGCACTCAACGGCCTGACTCTTTCGGTCATCTTCCTGGTCTACACCGCCCAGTCCATCGGCCTGACGTTCTTCATCACCGCCGGCACCTTCGGCGCCATGTGCATTTATGGCGCCACCACCAAGCGCGATCTGACCTCTATGGGCAGCCTGCTGTTCATGGCGCTCATCGGGCTCATCCTGGCCTCGGTGGTCAACATCTTCTGGCACAGCTCCGCTCTCTACTGGGTGGTGACCTACGCCGGCATCCTGATCTTCGTGGGCCTGACCGCCTTTGACGCACAGAAGATCAAGAGAATGCACGCGGCGGGAATGGAAGGCACTGAAGAAGACCGGAAAGCCGCGGTGCTGGGCGCCCTCGCCCTGTATCTGGACTTCGTCAACCTCTTCCTATACGCGCTGCGCCTCTTTGGCCGGAAGAAGTAGCAAAACGTCAGTACGTCTAATGCTTGCGATTTCTGGCAGAATATGCGGGATGAACCGCGAAGCCGCTTTAGAGGTCGTCGCAAAAATGGAGAAGCGGTACCTCGATGCGCCCTCATCCGGGTAGCAGTCCGGAGTCGATTCAGTTTTTTGAGCAGCGCGCACAGCAACTCAGGTTCGGAGTACGCTTCAGCCTAGAGATCGAGCCGATGCTTGGATGGGTGAGAATCTTCTACAGCACGCGGAAGTGGGAGAAGTACGGCGACGCAGGCATCTTGCTGTATCAGTCAATCTACCGGGTTCGAGAACGTGTGCGGATGGCCCCAGACGAGTGTTTTCAGTAAGCGAAAGAAAATCGTTTTCTGCGCAGAGCCTCTGAGGTTCGGCCCGCCGAGCTTCTGACAGCAGCCCTTCTGTTTATGCGCCCATTGCTGCTGCACGCTTTATCTGCTCCATTCGGATGATTCTTTCTACGCGGAATGTCTTGAATGTTTCGGCGTCATACCCGCCGATGTATTCAACTCCGTTTGAGCCGATGCCTTTGCAGGACAAGGCAACGTACCGTTGGCTTACGACGCCCTCAGCGTCTTGGTATTCGAGCAGAACAATACGCTCAGGCTCGTAGGTCTCCGTCCACGTGATATCGGGAAAATGGCTCACGTGAGGGTGTTTGGGACGTTCTGGCAATTTGTTCGCAGGGAACGCGCCTTGTTCCACAAATTCCATCATGTCGTGCTCTGAGATTACGGTTACGCCGATCTCCGCTGCCCTCCGAGCTTTGTTGGTATCAAAGCGGGCCGCGACAAGATAATTCGTGTCATGGGTCACGTGTGGGCTGAATTTGGCATTCGTGCGGCTCTCGATAAGTTGGATTGCATCACTTCGAGGAATCGAGAGTGTGCCAGTGATTGCGACTTTCATCGGCTGCGACCTGCCCAAGGTTGTTAAGGTGAGGCGTGGATTGTAGCACCCCGTTTGCAGCAGTATACAGTTCCGGGCCCAGGGGTCGCTGGTCCAAATCCAGTCTCCCGACCATTCCTTGCTGCTCCTGCCTTGCCGTTTCCGGACGGGTTGACGACTGTGCGAGCCCGAAAAAATGGGCCACCCGCCACTGAGCAATACGGAACAGTCTTCCCGGCAGCGGGCTGTCATAGTTGCGCCTGGGACTTCGCCTGATGGTCTGGGAATGACGGCACGTCCCCGAGGAGACCGGGAAATGTCCAAGGAAAATTCAGTTGTCGCGGTGTATCACACGCACACGGAAGCGGATCAAGCGGTGAAGGAGCTTCAGCGTGGCGGAGTCGACATGCGCAAGTTATCGATCGTCGGCAAGGGCTACCAAACAGATGAGCAGGTGGTGGGCTACTACAATACCGGCGACCGCATGAAGCATTGGGGCAAGATGGGTGCATTCTGGGGAGGCCTTTGGGGGCTTCTATTCGGTGCTGCTTTTTTCGCGATTCCGGGCATCGGCCCAATCTTAGTGGCCGGACCGCTGGTGGCGTGGATCGTGGGGGCATTGGAAGGCGCGGTCGTGGTAGGAGGCTTGAGTGCTCTGGGGGCTGGCCTCTACAGCATAGGAATTCCCAAGGACAGCATTGTGAAGTATGAAACAGCGTTGAAGACGGATCAGTTCATCGTGATCGCTCACGGGACGGCTGCAGAAGTGGCCAAGGCGAAGGACATCATCGACACTACGCATCCAGCCCAATCCACACTGCACCCAGCCCAAGCAGCAGCAGCATAGAGCAAGCGTACGTAAACGATCGATAGATAATGGAGGCAACACCCATGAAACTAATTGGAGTGATCAGCACAGCAGTTCTGTGTTTGACCCTCGGAGCCGCTGCTTTGGTGTACGCACAGGAGCAGCACGAACAGCAGGAAGAACAGAAAGCCAAGCCTGCCCAGGACGAGAAAAAGGCGCAACCCGCCAAACCCGCACAGCAAGAGGAGAAGAACACCAAGCCGGAAGAGAAAAGCGCACAGCAGGAGAAGAACAGCAAGCCAGAAGAGAAAACCGCTCAGCAGGCTAAGCCGGCAGCGCCGGCGAAGACCGCCGCTGGCCGCATTCCCGACGACCGTTACAAGGCCAATTTTGGACGGGAGCACACGTTTCATGTCACCCAAGGCGATTACGGTAATCGCCGCTTCCAATACGGCGGCTACTGGTTCGGCTTCGCTGGCGCGTGGCCCAGCAACTGGCTCTACACGCAAAACGTTTATGTTCTCGAAATCAACGGCGTGTATTACCTGTGCAACCCCATGTATCCCGGCGTTAACGTTGAACTCAGCGTCACCCTATAGAGGCCATCCGGTGCGGCCTCGGACGCAACCAGCTAAACTCTTATCGACGCGAGTCCACTGCCTGGGCTCGCGCCGCTTTCTTTCCGCACCAGCAAGGTCAGCTTACTGCCTCGCGATGCGTTTCTTTCACCTGTTTGGGCAGCATCTGCACCTGCTCTTTCGTGATGCGCACCTGTCCGTTTAGAAGGAGCATCAGCCGCCCGGCGCCCGCATCCCTGAAGGCGGCGTTCTCAGAGAAGGTGCCGATCGTGTTTCTGCTCCCGAGAAATTTATTTGACAAAACCCAGGCGCAAGGCTAAAAGGGCTCACCTCAACCCCCGTCATCACCCGTGCAACCAGACGACAACCATGAAAGGAGGCCGAAATGGCCAGGAAACGAACAGCGGGCAAAAGCGCCGCGGCCAGCAAGCGCCGGAGTGAGGCGAAGAAAGCGCTCGCCGCCATAGAAAAGGCTCAGAAGAGCCTGCAGCTCAATCTCAAGAAGCTGAGAGCGGCCTTGGGCGGCCCGTTTGGGCCCTCATTGGGCGGTCCGTTTGGGTCAGGGGGCGGCCCGTTCGGTAGGTAGAGGCGGCAACATGGCCAGGCGCCCCATGCTGCTGCGGCGCGCGCGAACTCTCCTGGTCGCCTGGCGAGAGCAGCAACTGGTGCTGATCAATTACCGGACGCGCGTCTCCGCCAGCGCCGAACCGGATGCTGTCCGCATCCTGCATTTCTTCGAAGGCTGGAAGCCGCCCGCGGACTTGTTCGCGTTCATGCCGGAGTTCAGCCCGAGCAGTCTTCGTGCCGGCATCCGCCAGCTCCAGGAGAACTCGTTCCTGGTGGTGAAGGGCACGCGAGATGCGGAGCGGGATGCCGGCCTCGAGCGCGCTTGGGCGGGGTGGCTGCCGCACGGCAGCTTTCATTTTGCCACCAAAGACACTCCCTTCCTCAGCACGACGCAGGCCGGGCGCCTGATGCAGCGGTACGTCGCAGAGTCTCCCCAGCCACCGCGGGCGAAAAGCTATCCCCGTGCCCCGCGCATCGCGCTGCCACCCGCGGGTGATTCGAACGACGAATTTGTGCGTGTGTTGATGGCGCGCAAGACGCATCGCGAGTATTCCGGGAGTGTTTCTCTGGGCGCCATCTCTAAACTGCTGTATTACACCTGGGGCGTCACCGGGTCGATCGAGGCGCCACCTTTTGGGCGGCTGTTTCACAAGACCAGTCCTTCCGGCGGCGCCCGGCATCCGGGCGAAGTGTACTTGCTGGCCATGCGCGTCGAAGGACTGTCGCAGGGGTTATACCACTACGATGGGGTTCACCATCGCCTGGAACGCCTGCGTTCAGTGCCGGCGAGAAAGAAAGCTGTGTCCTATGCCGCCGGGCAGAAATTCGTTCAGGACGCTGCGGCGGTATTTCTGATGACCGCGGTTTTTCCCCGGACGATGTGGAAGTACCGCTTCCCCCGCGCCTATCGCGTGGTGCTGCTGGACGCCGGCCACCTCTGCCAGACGTTTTGCCTGGTGGCAACCTGGCTGGGCTTGGCCCCATTCTGCACCGCGGCGCTGAAGGACAGCGAGATCGAGAAGGACCTCGGTATCGACGGCGTGCGCGAGTCGGCTCTTTATCTGGCCGCGGTTGGGGTTCCTGTTGGCAACGCTCGCAACAGCCGCTGAGCGTTCTGGTACATGGGCAGACCTGGGTCCGCTTGCGACCAGTATCCGAGAAACCGCTGCAGATGGGTTCGTGCACTCTCCGCCTGTCCCAGCTTCTGATCCAGCACTCCGAGCTGGTATTCGTCTTCCACCACATTGTGAAAAGCGGGAGCGTCGAAGCTCTCGATACGTTCGTTGCTGCGGGCCAGCACCAACTCATATTGCTGCGCCGCCTCCTGGTCCTTGCCAGCGCTTTGGTAGCAACCGGCCAGGGTCTCGACCGCCAGGGGAGAGTTATAGTAGGCGACCGCCTTCTGCGCGACTACCAGCGCCTCCGTCGGTTTATGTTCCGCCAGTGCGATCTCTGCGGCCAGCAGGTAGCGCAGCGCCTGGATCGCGGGGATGTCGCGTTCCCCCGCCAGCGTGTCCAGCGCCCGGGCCATCTTGTTGGCGGCGCGCAGTTGGCCGCTGCGGGCATAGGCCGTTCCCAGGCGGAAGTTGACCGGGGGAGAACCGCTCGACGGCTCGGTGCCGGCGATGGCCCCACCGGCGCGCGCTTTCGAGGACTCGTCCGACGCCAGCGCGAGCGCCAGCGCGATCCGCGCCTTTTGCACAAAAAACGCGTTGTGCTCTTTCTCCGCGGCGAGCCGGCCAGCTTGCAACTCTTGTTGCGCCTCGCGGTAGCGCCCGGTGGCAAGATCCAGGTCAGCCAGAGAAAGACGCGCTTCAATCTCACTGTTGCCGCCCCCCTGTACCATGTGCTCGAAGGTCTGCCGCGCTCCGTCAAGACGCCCCAGACCGAAATAGATGCGTGCGAGAGTAATCTGCGCAAACAGGTCGTTCGCGTACTCACTCTTGAACTGCTCGGCTTCTTCCAGAGCTTTTGCCGTCTCGCCTTTACGGAAAAGCTGCGAGGCCAGGTTGATACGGACGCGCGACTGGGGCACGAACTGGAGGGCCTTTTCGGTAAAGCCCACAGCGGCGGCGAAATCGAATTGCTCCGCAGAGCAGACGCCCAGGCTGACATAGGGAACCGGATCGGCTGGCTGGAGCTGAGAAAGGGATCTGAAGGTAGGCGCAGGCCTTTTGATAGTCCATGATGACGCGGTAATACTCGCCCATGATCTTGACTCTCTCCGGTTCGGAGACGCGGTCCGCCAGCAACGCCGCCTCCCGAAGCTGCTTCTCCTCATTACCGGAGTCGTTCAAATGCCAATACGTGATGCCGAGATATTCATGGGCCATGGCGAACTTGGGATCGAGTTCCACCGCCTTGCTGAACATCATCATCGCCTGCCGCGGATCGCCGTTGTAGAGGCTCTGCTTCCCCAGGGTGTAATACCGGACTGCTTCCAGCGACGATGAAGTCACTTGTGCCAGGGGGACGGAATTCTCCTTGAGCGATTGCAGGGATTCGCCTAGGGTGCGGCGCAGCGTATCCGCGATGGCATCGACTTGCGCAGGGATGTCGTCGACGCTTGCCGCTGATTTCTCGGCGGTCACGATGTCGGCGCCCGAGGGCGCTTCGACACGCGCGATCAGCACATACTTGCTGCCCAATTTTGTGATGGAGCCGAGCAGCACCCCTGCCAATCCTTCTCGCTGGCAGATTTCCCGGCCAACGTCTTCCTTAATGCGCTCCAGCGGTGGCCTTCCCATGCGTCGCAAGACATCGGCCAGGCGGCTTGCGGGAAAAACCGCCAGGACGCGCGACTGCTGCAATGTGCTGGAAAACATCTCGCTCAGCGTGTTGTCGAGGATTGGCTCGCCAGTCCGGTTCTCGAATTCGCCGACCAGAATCAGCGGCCGTCGCACCGCCTCCTGTGGCCGGACTTGCAGGTGGCGAGTGAACTGCCAGGCACCGATCGCTATCAGCAAAGCAGCCACCACCAAGCCAGCCCAGATTGCCCGCTTGCGCAATTGCCGCCGCGATGCCTGCTGCGCAGCCACCGGAACCACCGCGCTCTGCATCCGCTCCAGGTCCACCAGCAACTCGCGCGCGGACTGGTAGCGCAGGCTGGGATTGTGATCCATCGCCTTTACGATCACCGCCTCCAGCCCTGGTCCCATGTGCCGGTTGTGGGTTGATGGCGGCTTGGGAGACTGGTTCAGAATGGCGTTGATAAGAAGCGGGCCTTCCTCCGGATGCGGACGCTTGCCGGTGGCCATTTCGTACAGCACCGCGCCAGCGGAGTAGACATCGGTGCGGACATCGGCCTTCTCGCCACGTAACTGCTCCGGCGCCATGTAAGGAATCGTCCCCTTGATCCAACCGGCCCCGGTCTGAGTTTGGGTGGCGTCATTCGGCCCGGGCTGCAGCAGCTTGGCCAGACCGAAGTCGAGAATCTTCACCCTGCCGTCCGTCGTCAGCCCGAGATTTCCCGGCTTGAGGTCGCGATGAAGAATGCCCTGCGCGTGCGCCGCCGCCAGCCCTCCGGCGATCTGTATGGCGACGGGGACAACCGCGGCTTGTGGCAGCGGGCCGCGCAGCAGCTTATCGTGCAGGGTCTGGCCGCTGAGCAACTCCATCACCAGGAAGTCGGCGTCTTCCGAGGAGTCGAAGTCATAAATAGTCGCAATGTTGGGATGGTTCAGCTTGGCGAGCGCTTGCGCTTCCTGGCGGAATTGTCTGCGCGCGGCTTCATCGCTAAGGGCACCGGCGGGAAGGACTTTTACCGCCACATCGCGGTCCAGACGTTCGTCGTGGGCGCGGTACACGACACCCATGCCGCCCGAGCCGATTTCCTCCAGCAGCCGGAAATGGCCGAGCACTCGCCCCGATAGAACGTCCTTTGCCATAAGTTGGCCGGATACTAGTTCGCCCGCCAGTTCAAATCCATTTAAGCACATCGGCAGAAATGGGCGTGATGCCGTCGCTGCCAGAACGGCGCAGCCGGCCAGCGGGTCTCGGCCTGGTACCAGAAAGAGAGCTGACGGCAATAGGCAAGACGGATGCGCGATATAGTCTCGACATAGCCGGGCACCGCATCATGACAGCCAGACAAATGCCGGTCGGCCGCCTCCGCCGCTGCCAGGCCGGTAAACAGTGCGTTGAGCAGGCCCTGCGCGGAAAGCGGATCGAAGCTTAGCGCAGCATCGCCGGCGGCGAGCCAGGCGCTGCCGGCGCAAGGATCGGCGGCCATGGTATGGGCGGCCGTGAAGCCGCTCCGTTGGGGAGTGAACTCGCACGCGGCAAGCACCTGCGCCAGCTCGCCAGCTTCGCTGGCACGGGCCAGCAAAGCTTGGGAATTCGCGGCGATCCGCGCCGCCGGCAGATCGGCATCGGTATGAAAGGCCAGCACGCGGCGGCCGTCCGGGAGGGCCGCGGTGTACCACCAGCCGTCCGGGCGGGCTTCGATGTAGGTCAGTCCGGCGGCCGCGCCAACGTTTTGAGCAGCACCATGAACCCAGCCGCACACCAGAGCATCCCGCGCCTGCCGGCGAGCGCCGAGTCTGGTGGCGACGGGAGCGGTGCGCCCACCGGCATCGATAACGAAATCGGCGGCAAGACTTAGCGATTGGCCGGCCGCCGCCAGTTCGATCTGCCACCGCCCGGCATCGTGCGCGATGGATCGCAGCCGGGCCGGAGCCAGGAGCACCGCACCGCGCGCGACTGCGATCCCTCGAAGCCAGCCATCAAAGCGCGCGCGGTCCAGATGCCAGCCATGGCCGTCAGGATCGCGCAGGAAATCCGTTTCGACGGGTTCATCGCTGCCCCACGCAGCCCGATTGCCGAAACAGGGCGCGTGGCCTTGCGCCAGGAAGGACTCGAACAATCCCATGTCGGTGAGCAGCCGGCGCGCGGCCGGCGGCAGCGATTCCCCGATGCGCGGCGGGACGTCGGACCGCAGGTCAATGAGGCAGACACGCCGCGTGGGCGCCAGGTTCAGGGCCGCCGTGGCGCCCGCGGGACCAGCTCCGACGATGAGTACTTCAAATTCTCGCACTCTATTTCAAGCCTCGCGGAAAGCGCCGGACCTTCTCGATGCCAGAAAGATCAATCTCATCCGACGCGGTCAACGGCTCCTGCTCGACCTCGAGCCGCTGTCGCGTGGGTGCGGGCAGGTTCTGCACCTGCATGGCCGCGGGGAAGTGCTGGTCTCCCGGTCCGGGGCGGTGCTCGACCACACCCATCTCACCAAAACGCTCGATCATGTTGTTGATCTGATCGAGGTAGCCTTTGTGGCCCAGCGGGCGCGTCCACGCAGCCCGGGTTGCAAAGGCAGCCATTCGTTTATTCAATGACTGCTTGAGGTCCATGACGATCTCGTAGTGCGGTTCGTTCAGCACCTCGTTGGGAACGCGCGCCGGCCAGAACGTCGGCAGGTACGGATCATAGGACTTGCCATAAGCTCCCGCGTCGCGGCAGCTCGCGGTATCGGTTTGCCAGGGGACAGCCATCCAGCGCGTGATCCCGCCCGGCACTTGTCCGAGAAAGGGGTGGTTCGCCGGCGGCGGGATCATGTCCAGGCTGAGCTGCGGCCCATAATCGGCTTCGATCCAGCCCGCCGGAGCATGAAGAACTCGAAACGCTGCCATGTAGATACTGGGTTGCCGCATTGGCCACGTCATTTCGCATCCTGGATGGAAGGCATCGGCTAGGCAGAACTCCAGGCTGGCCCGGTCGAGCGTGTCAGGCTGCTCGGCTAGGGGTACGTCTTCGATCGCGCGCGGCGGTTCCCTCTTCGGAGGATAGTCGGGGACGAACTCTCCGTCCGCCCATTGCTGCAGCATCTTGAGTTGAGTGTTACTGATAGCGACGTTCTGGCGCGGCGTGTGGGCCGGCGGAACGTTCATCGCGTCTCCGTATTGCCACGGCCACGGTATCGGCGACCGGGCATCGCGATCGAAGACGCGGAATTGATTGGCGAGCGACCGCCGCAACTCCTTGACCGTGGGGCTGCGGCTGGCCAGACGTGCCAGCCATTGCGGATCCGTGAAATGCAGCGGCCCTTTCCAGCCAAACGCGGCTGCATAACCAGCGTTTACCCATTCCAAATGAGTCAGCCGCTCAAAGAGCGGGCGGATGTCATTCTGGAACGAGGGCCGCTTGGGTGCTTGCAAGGGAGGCTGCTCACACGCTTTCGGTAGCTTGTGAGAGATGGCGAGATCGCGCATCAGGTCCCACATGGTGCGCACCGACTTCAGCAACGGCGCATAATTCGGCGGGACCACCACCACCCACCCCGGGTCCACGGCCAGCTCTTTGCCTTGATAAACCACCTTGGCGGTGACCGGCCCGTCGGAGGTGTCATCGTGCCAGCCGTCATTGTTAGCGAAGGTGATGGCGCGAGCACGATTGTAAGAAGCTGACTGGCCGCGCCCTCCCAGAACTATGAGACGTCCTGCCTCGTCAGTCCTAAGCTCGCCCAGATAGACAGGCTCATCCATGAACTTGCCGGTGTCAAACGTATGCGAGCCGCCGCCCTTGATGTTCTTGCCGGTGATGTGACGTGGTCCGGGGTCGATGGCAAGACGCTTGCGATCGCCGACCGCGGCGTTGCGCAGCAGGGACGGTGGCGCCGAGTCTGCTTCGGGGATATCGAGGGCGATCTGGAATTGGTACCAGGCGGCTTTCTTGTTCGCCAAGTGGACGGTCCACTTGATGTCAGCGTTTGCCGCGGTGAGCTCCGCTACCGCCTCCCCTTTGGCATTCAGACCGTAGATGCGAAAACGCGCAGCCTGGCGCTTCAACGCGCCGCTGGCGTCGCGGTAGTATCCCGGCGGCTGCGGCACCGGCTCAGGCACCTCGGGCGCCAGAAAAAACTCGTCCGGGCTGTTGCCCAGGCGCGCCACGCCGATGGAGGGATGGATCGCGGCCCGCACGATGGAACGTTCCTTACTCCCGGTTGCCATACGCCCCCTTTGAGGGCGCCAGTCTAGTCTGATTGGCGTATTTCTGCACCGACTGAAATCGCCGTGCGCGAGAGCGACGGCAGCAGATAACGCCCACTTTCGATGCAATGCAGTATTTTTTTCTTTCACTGTGTCGCCGCCAAGGTGCAAACCGTAGAACGGCGCGCCAATCCTGCGTGTCAAGGCGTCGTTCAGGCACTTCTTGGTGGGTTATTCACAAAGTTGTGGAAAGCGATCCAGTTTCGCCACGTCTGAACCAGATAAATCTCTTGACGCCGGAAAACTTCTCAAGCATGTTGGATTCGAGAGGACGGAATCTTGGATCTGATCGCTTATATAGATGGTGGGTCGCACGGGAATCCTGGGCCGTCGGGAATCGGAGTAGTGATCGAACACGCCGGCGGACACAAGATCCGCATCGCCAAGCGCATCGGGCACCAGGACAACAACGTCGCCGAGTACGTTGCGCTGCTGGAAGCTCTGCAGTATGCCCACGGGCAGAAAGCCAGGACGCTGCGCGTCTATTCCGATTCCGAGGTGGTGGTGCGGCAGATGAGCGGCGAGTATGCCTGCCTCAGCCCGCGTCTCTACTCCCTGAACTGGACCTGCCGCAAGCTCGCCCGCTCCCTGGAATTTTCCATCAGCTACGTCCCTCGCGAGGACAACAGCGAAGCCAACTCGCTGGCCAACCAGGCCGTCCGCACCCACGCCGATCCTTGCGTCCTTCGATAAGCTCAGGGCAGGCTTGGTAATCCTCTGGTCCGGGTTTAACCTATAACGGAGATCGCGCCTCCCTGCCTGGAAAATCCAGGCACGCACGGCGAGGCGAGATCCTCCTTCTATTTATGGCAACCGCAACCGATGCTGCCCAGCCGCCCAAACCGGCGTCCCTGCCCGCAGGTTCCACCGCCCTCCCGGCCTCAGAGAAACTCAAGCAGGAACTGGGACAGATCGTGGAGCCCGCGAGAGTTCTCACCCGTCCCATCGAGCTGATCGCCTTCGCCTCCGACGCCAGCTTCTACCGCCTGATCCCGAAAGCGGTGGTTCTGGCGCAGAGCGTCGCCGAGATCCAGGCGCTGTTCCGCTTCAGCCACCAGCAGCGGATTCCCATCACCTTCCGCGCCGCCGGAACCAGCCTTTCCGGCCAGGCAGTCACGGACGGCATCCTGGTGGAAGTGGCCCGGCATTGGAAACAACTGTCGGTCGAAGACAACGGGAAGAAGGTGCGGGTGCAGCCGGGGCTGATCGGCGGCCACGTCAACAGCATACTGCGGCCGTACGGGGCGAAGATCGGCCCCGACCCGGCTTCCATCAGCACCTGCACGATGGGCGGCATCCTCTCCAACAACTCCAGCGGCATGTGCTGCGGCGTGGGCCAGAACGCCTATCACACGCTGGATTCGCTGACCTTCGTGCTGCCCTCGGGCACGGTGATCGACACCGCCGACGTGCGACGCGGACGAGGCATTCCGCGCCAAGGAACCGCGCGCTGGCCGAGGGCCTGCTGGAGCTGAAGCGGCAGATCGAGGCCAACTTGCCGCTGCTGTAACCGCATCCGCGCCAAGTACCGCACCAAGAACACCACCGGCTATTCGCTGAACGCGTTCATCGACTTCGAGCGGCCCGTGGACATCTTCCGCACCTGCTGATCGGCTCGGAAGGCACGCTGGCCTTCATCGCCGAGGCGGTGCTGAACACCGTGCCCGACCTGCCGGTGAAGGTACACCGGGCTGCTCCTGTTTCCGGACCTGCACGCTGCCTGCGCTGCCATCGTGCCCCTGCGCGACGCGGGCGCCGCGGCGCTGGAGCTCATGGACCGCGCCTCGCTGCGCTCGGTGGAGGACCAGCCGGGCATCCCGCCCTCGATCCGCAAGCCTGCCCGAGGGCGCCGCGGGCCTGCTGGTGGAGTTCCAGGCGGCAAGCGAAGCCGACCGCGCCGACCTGGAGTCCGTGGCGCGCTGGATGCCTTGCGCGGCACTGAAGCCTGCTGGAAGCTGCCGCGCTTCACCCACGAGCGCGGCCGAGCAGGCGGCGCTGTGGAAGATCCGCGCCGGCATCTTCCCCTCGGTGGGCGCGGTGCGGCCAGAGCGGCACCACGGTCATCATCGAGGACGTGGCCTTCCCCATCGAGCACCTGGCCGACGCTGCGTGTCGACCTGCACGAAGCTGTTCCTCAGGCACGGCTATGACGAACGGCCATCATCTTCGGCCACGCCAAGGACGGCAACCTGCACTTCGTCATCACCCAGTCGCTTCAACGACCAGGCGTCGGTCGATCAGTACGCACGCTTCATCGACGACGTGGTCGAGCTGGTGGTGCGAGCGCTACGACGGCGCGCTCAAGGCCGAGCACGGCACCGGACGCAACATGGCGCCGTTCGTCGAGACGGAGTGGGGCGGCGAAGCCTAGCGCATCATGAAGCGCCTCAAGGAGCTGGTGGATCCCGACAGCCTGCTCAACCCCGGCGTGATCATCAACTCGGACCCCAAGGGCCACCTTGCCGACCTCAAGCGCCATGCCGGCGGTGGAGGAGGAGGTGGACAAGTGCATCGAGTGCGGCTACTGCGAACCCAAGTGCCCCAGCCGCGAGCTGACCCTCACCCCGCGGCAGCGCATCGTGGTGCGGCGCGAGATGCAGCGCTTGAAAGATGCCGGCGGCAACGGCATGTCCGCCGCCCTGGACGCGGAGTTCCCTTACATGGCGCTGGACACCTGCGCGGTCGACGGGCTCTGTGCGACGGCCTGTCCGGTCTCGATTGACACCGGACAGCTCACTAAACGCTTTCGCCGGTTACGGCATTCGAAATCGGCGCAGGTGCGCGCGGTGCGCTACGCGAAAAATTTCGCAAAGCTCGAACGCTGGATGCGGCTCGGACTCCGCCTCGGCCACATGGTGCAGTCGGCGCTGGGGATGGGAGCGATGGTCGCGATCACGCGTACCATCCGCTCGTTCGCTGGGGAGTTCCCGCTCTGGACCGCGGACGTGCCGCAGCCTGCCAGGCCCGCGTCCCGCAACCGAACGGGCGAATGCCCAGGCAATCTACTTCCCCACCTGCATCTCGCGGGTGCTGGGCCGCGCCCCGGGCGAAGCTGGGGAGCAATCGCTGATGGACGTGCTGGTCACGCTCGCGCACCGCGCCGGCGTTCCGCTGTACATCCCGGCGGACGTGGAGGGTGTCTGCTGCGGGGTGCCATTTTCGTCCAAGGGCTTCGACCAGGCGCACGACGTGCTGGTGAACCGGACGATCGAGAAGTTCTGCCAGTGGTCCGACGGAGGCAAGCTGCCATTGGTCATCGACACCACGCCGTGCACCTACGGGATCGTCACCTGCCGTCCGCAGCTCACGCCGGAAAACCAGAAGAAGTTCGACAGCCTGAAGATTCTCGACAGCGCGGAGTTCGCGCACGACCAGTTGCTGCCCAAGCTGAAGGTCATGCAGAAGGCAGACTCGGTGGCGCTGCACCCGGTCTGCTCGGCCACCAAGATGAACCTGGTGCCCAAGCTCGAAGCCATCGCCCGCGCCTGCAGCGACAAAATCGTCGTGCCCCTCAGCGCCGGCTGCTGCGGCTTCGCCGGCGACCGCGGCTTCCTGTTTCCCGAACTTACCGCGTCGGCGACGCAAGGCGAGGCCGCCGAGCTCAAGGGCACGGCACAAGACGGCTACTACTCCAGCAGCCGCACCTGCGAGATCGGAATGAAGCGGGCGACGGGACAGGTGTACGTTTCGTATCTGTATTTGTTGGAGCAAGCGACGCGGAGCTGAGGTCGCCAGGCGGACCTCCCATCCTCACCCCTTGTAGAGACGCAGCATGCTGCGTCTCTACACATCAGCAGTCCTCAGATATCCAGGTTCTTCACGTCGAGGGCATTGTCCTCGATGAACTTGCGGCGGGCCTCAACGTCTTCGCCCATCAGCGTGGTGAAGATGGTCTCGCATTCGGCGATGTCTTCCAGCTTGACCTGGAGCAGGGTGCGGCGCTCGGGATCCATGGTGGTCTCCCAGAGCTGCGTCGCGCTCATCTCACCCAGACCTTTGTAGCGCTGCACCGTGTAATCCTTGCGGCCTTCGTTGAGCACGTAATCGAAGAGCTCGCGCGCGGTTTGCATCTCGACTTCCTCGCGCTCCTTGCCCTTCGCCGCCTTGGGAGCCTTCTTGGCGGCCTTCTCGCGCTCGGTACGCTCGGCGTCGCTCTCGGCCTCGTCACCGTTGGTTGCGGGCCCGCCCTGGCGGGGCACCGACTGCACCACGAACGGCGGCTCCATGTTGGCCTCGATCTGCTTGTACTTGGAGATCAACTGGCGGTACTCGGGCGACGTCGCCAGCTCCCAGTTGATGACGTGCTCGGCGCCTTGCGCGTCGGTGAAGTGGACTTCCCACAGGTTGTGCTCGGTCTCAAACTTCAGCTCCACCGACTTGAAGGCTTTTGCCTTCGCCAGCGATTTGAGTTGCTTCTCAAGCTGGGCGATCTTCTTCGGCGGCTCATCGCCTTCGCCCTCGAAGTCTGCGCGCTTGGAGAGGTCGAGGCGTGGCAGCAACTCGGTGACCTCCTCGTCGCGCAGGCGCTTGTCCACCTTGTCGAAGAACGTCAGGTACTCGTTGAGCGTGGTGACGAACTTGGTCAGCGGCGCGCCTTCCAGCGTGGCCGCGCCCTCGCCGTAGCGCACCACCAGGCCTTCGGAAGCGCGCTTCACCATTACCTTGACGAACTCGCGGTCGTCCTTGATGTACTGCTGCGACTTGCCCTTCTTGATCGAATACAGCGGCGGCTGGGCGATAAAGACGTGCCCGCGCTTGATCAGCTCCTGCATGTGGCGGAAGAAGAACGTCAGCAGCAGAGTGCGGATGTGCGAGCCGTCCACGTCGGCGTCGGTCATGAGGATGATCTTGCCGTAGCGCAGCTTCGTCGGGTCGAAATCTTCTTTGCCGATGCCGGTGCCCAGCGCGGTGATCATGGCGCGGATTTCTTCGTGCGCGAGCATCTTGTCGTAGCGCGCCTTCTCCACGTTGAGGATCTTGCCCTTAAGCGGCAGGATGGCCTGGAAGCGGCGGTCGCGTCCTTGCTTGGCGGTGCCGCCGGCGGATTCGCCCTCCACCAGGAACAGCTCGCAGCGGTTGGGATCGCGCTCGGAGCAGTCGGCGAGCTTGCCGGGCAGGCCCCCGGAATCGAGCGCGCCCTTGCGGCGGGTGAGGTCGCGGGCTTTGCGTGCGGCTTCGCGGGCGCGCGCGGCTTCGATGGCCTTGTTGATGATCTTGCGCGCGACCGGCGGGTTCTGTTCGAAGAACGCGCCCAGGCGCTCGTTGAGGAAGGCCTGCACGATGCCGGCGATATCGGAATTGAGCTTGCCCTTGGTCTGGCCTTCGAACTGCGGCTGCGGCAGCTTGACGCTGATCACCGCCACCAGGCCTTCGCGCACGTCGTCGCCCGTGAGGTTTTCCTTTACGTCCTTGAACAACCCGAGCTGCTGGCCGGCGTAGTTGATGGTGCGGGTGAGCGCAGTGCGGAAGCCGGAAAGGTGCGAGCCGCCGTCCACCGTGTTGATGTTGTTGGCGAAGCTGAAAACGGTTTCGGAGTAGCCGTCGTTGTATTGCAGCCCGATCTCCATGGCCACGCCGTCGCGCTCGGCTTCCATGTAGATGGGCTTGTCATGCAGCACGCTCTTGCCGCGGTTCAGGTGCTTGATGAACTCGGCGATGCCGCCGTTGTATTTGAACTCGGCCTGCTTGGCCTCGCCGGTCTTGGGGTCGGTCGTGCGCTCGTCGTTGAGCGTGATGAGCAGGCCCTTGTTGAGGAAGGCCAGTTCGCGCAGGCGCTGCGCCAGCGTGTCGAAGTTGTACTCGGTGACGGAGAAGATCTCCGTGTCCGGAACGAAGTGGACTTTGGTGCCGCGCTTCTGCGTCTTGCCGGTCTTCTTGAGCTTCGAGGTCGGCTCGCCCTTGGAGAAGGTCTGCTCCCAGACGAAGCCGTCGCGCCAGATCTCGAGATCGAGCTGGCTGCTGAGCGCGTTCACCACGCTGACGCCCACGCCGTGCAGTCCGCCGGAAACTTTGTAGGACGACGTATCGAACTTTCCGCCGGCATGCAGCTTGGTCATGACGACCTGGGCAGCGGGAAGCTTCTCGCCGTCCACCACCATCTCGTCCACAGGGATGCCGCGGCCGTTATCGATCACGGTGATCGAGTTGTCGATGTGGATGGTGACTTCGATCTTGTCGGCGTACCCGGCGAGGGCTTCATCGACCGAGTTGTCCACCACCTCGTAGACCAGGTGATGCAGACCCATCTCGCCGGTTGAGCCGATGTACATCGCAGGCCGCTTGCGGACGGCTTCCATCCCGCCGAGGACCTTGATGGAATCCGCGGTGTAGTCGCTCACCGGCACGCCGTTGGGCGCGCCGTTGCTTTTGCCGTCGCGGATCATTTTGGTCTGCTCTTTGGTCGCGAGGAGCGTGGATTCTTTGGTTGCCATTTAAATCCTTCTAGACAAAGCGAGGGCGAGGCCGCGAATCAGTTTTTCTGCTGGTTGGATGAACACAAATGATTGATTATTAAGTCACTTAGCCGCCACCCGAGTAGCGTTTATTATACCACGACTCGGGAGGGATTTTGGGGTGTGCAAGGGTGCGGATTTGTGCGGAAAAAGGGCCTGAAATTCCGCCGTCTTTTTGACGAGATCCTTCGTAGAATGCTAAGCTGAAGTTGAACAGTTGAACTTTCCAACCATGGCCATTGTTACCGTCAAGAATAAGTACCAGATCGTAATTCCGCAGCGAGTGCGCGAGCAGGTCGGCGTGCAAATTGGCGATGTTCTGGAAGCGCAAGCGAATAACGGAAAAATTATCTTCACGCCTAAGTTCATCGTTGATCGGGCGATCGCTGAGGGGTTGGACGACATCAGGAAGGGCCGCGTCTACGGGCCTTTTACAAGCGCCGGCGAAATGGTGGCTGCTCTCAAGGGCAAGGGCCGGAAACCCGTCAGGAGAGCTAAGAGCCGAGGTCGATGAAGTGGCTGTTGACCCACCGCGCCTGGCGAGATTATCAGGGCGCGCCCGCTTCCGTGAAGAAGGCCTTCGATAAGCAGGTTCATCTCCTAGCGGAGAACCTTCGGCATCCGTCGCTTCGAGCCAAAAAATATGACCAGGCCAATGACATCTGGCAGGCGAGGATCAATCAGAACTGGCGATTCTATTTTCAGGTCCAGGGCGAGACGTACACCATCGTCGCTCTCATCCCACACCCTAAATGATTTTCACGGCCTAAGGCCTTCTAAGCTGCGGCTTCCGCGCGACCAGGTCAGATCCGCATCGGCATCACGATATAGCGATACTTGAACTCGTCGCCATTTTCGGCGGGGCGGAGCTGGCCGGCAGACTGCGGGTCTTTGAACTCGAAGCGGACTTCGCCCGATGAGGAAGCCTTGAGGAAATCGAGCAGGTACTGGGAATTGAAGCCGATGGTTAGCGGGTCGGCGGAGTAGGCGGTTTCGATGGAATCTTCTGACTCTCCGGTCTCGCTCGAGGACGACGATACTTTGATTTCGTTCTTGTCGAGGCGCAGGCGGATGGCGCCCGAGCGCTCGTCGGCGAACTGGGCCACGCGCTGGATGGCGCCAGCGATGTCTTCCGAGCGCACGGTGACGGTCTTGGTATTGTCGCGCGGCAGCACGGCCTCGAAGTTGGGGAACTGCCCGGTGAGCTGGCGCGAGGTCAGCAGGCGGTCGCCGACGCGGAAGAACAGCGTGGACTCATCTTTCGCGAAATCAATCGTATCCTGGTCGAAATCCTGCAGCAGCGAGTTCAGCTCCGCCATGCACTTCTTCGGTACCAGCACGCGCAGCTCTGTGCCGGGACCGGAAAATTTGCCGGCGCTGTTCTCGATGTGCGCCAGGCGATGGCCGTCGGTGGCGACCATGGTCATGGACTCCGCCTTCAGCACTAGCAGCGCGCCGTTCAGCGTGTAGCGCGATTCTTCGTTGGAGATGGCGAAGATGGTTTTGGCGATCATCGTCCGCAACACTTGGGCTGGGAGCTTGAACATGGTGCCGGTGGGAAACACGGGCAGCGCGGGGAAATTGGCGCGCGCCATGCCTACCATTTTGGTGTTGGAGCGGCCCAGGCGGATATTGACCCAGTGGTTCTCCAGCAGCCTGATGCTGATCTCGCCCTCGGGAAGCAGCTTGACGTAGTCGTACAGCTTGCGCGCCGGGATGGTGCAGGAGCCCTCTTTCTTGACCTTCGCCGGACACGTAGTACGCAGGCTGAGGTCGAGGTCGGTCGCGGTGATGGTGAGCCGGTCGCCCGCAGCCTCGAATAAAAAATTCGAGAGGATGGGGATCGTGGTCTTGCGCTCGACCACGCCCTGGGTTGCGGTGAGCTCTTTGAGCAGGTCGGACTTGCTGACGGCGATTTCCATGGCAGCCCCCGTCTGAGCCCCGGTCGATTCCATATGTGGCGCCTCTATCACGTTCCCCCTCTTATATCAAAAACACCAACTTCTAAACAGTAGTAGCAGTAGGGGCTGGGGAAAAGTGGAAATCCCAGCCATCCTGCTGAGCGCGCTCCGGATGTGCCCACCGAAGCGCACGCGTATTCCGTCCTCTCGTCTGTGGCTGGACAGGAAAACCAGGCGAGAGAAGAAAACCAGGGCCGAGGCCTGCACAGCTTCCACAGGGTCTCCACAGGGCTGGCCGAGAGAAAACGCGGTTTTGGTGGAAAACCCCAGCGGCGCCAGCCAATACTCTGCGAATCATCCGCCCAACTGCTCGGTCAGCTTATTCAGCAGCCTGTTCAAATCCTTGTCGGCCTTGCGCACGGTCTCGATCTTGTCCACCGAATGCATGACGGTGGTGTGGTGCTTGCCACCAAACTGGCGGCCGATCTCCGGCAGCGAGGCCTCGGTCAGGTGCTTGGCCAGGTACATGGCGATCTGCCGCGGATAGACGATCGAGTGTGAATTGTTTTTGGCCTTGAGCTCGGTGAGCTTCAGCCCAAACTGCTCACCCACCGCCTTCTGGATGGCTTCGATGGTGACCTTGCGGCTCTGCGCGTCGATAAAGTTCTTGAGCACCTGCTGGGCGGTCGGCAGGTTGACCTGGGCGCCGGTCAGCGAGCAGTAGGCGATCAGGCGGATCATCGCGCCTTCGAGCTCGCGGACGTTGGAGCGGATGTTCGACGCAATGTAGAGAGCCACGTCGGTGGGCAGTTGGACGCGTTCGCTTTCCGACTTCTTTTGCAGGATGGCGACCTTGGTCTCCAGGTCGGGCGGCTGGATGTCGGCGATCAGGCCCCACTCGAAGCGGCTGCGCAGGCGGTCCTCGATCTCGGCCAGCTCCTTGGGCGGGCGGTCGCTGGCGATGACGATCTGCTTCATGGACTCGTGCAGTGCGTTGAAGGTGTGGAAGAACTCCTCCTGGGTGCGCTCCTTCTGCGCCAGAAACTGGATGTCGTCGATGAGCAGCACGTCCACGGTGCGGAAGCGGTCGCGGAAGCTGCTCATGCTGGTCGTAGCGCATGGAGTTGATCATCTCGTTGGTGAACTTCTCGCTGGAGACGTAGCAGATGGAGAGCTGCGGCTGGTTCCGCTTGACCTCCTGGCCGATGGCCTGCATCAGGTGGGTCTTGCCCATGCCGACGCCGCCGTAGAGGAACAGCGGGTTGTAGCACTTGGAGGGGTTCTCGGCGACGGCGCGGGCAGCGGCATGCGCGAACTGGTTGCCGGCGCCGATGACGAATCCGTCGAAGGTGTACTTGGGGTTGAGCTGGGCGGCGGAGTCGAAGTCGAAGCGCGCCTGCGATCCGGGGCGCGCCGGGCCGGCTGCGGCGGGACTTCCCCCCTGCGGAGCCTTCGCCGGGAAGCTGTGGCGCACCGGGGTGGCCGTGGGATCGTCCTCTTCGGTGACGAACTTCACGTCCTGGAGGTCGAGCCCGAGGTTGTCGATGGCCTCCAGGATGAGGTCCATGTACTTTTCTTCGACGACGCGGAATTCCGGCCGCGGCATGCGGATGTAGAGCACCCCGCCTTCGGCGTGGCTATAGCGGGTGGGCTTGAGCCAGGTCTCGAAGGTGGTGCGGTTGATCTTTTTCTCCAGGGCCCCGAGAATTCGGATCCAGGGATTGACTGCGGCGGTTGCGGAAACAAGCGACATTTTCTGCGGCCACTCGGCTGCCGCCTCCGGAGGGGCGGAGACGGCGGAAAGAACTCGTCAATAAAAGAACAGTATGAAAGGACGCTGCCGAGCAGGACGTGCTGTGCGAAATGCCCGGGCTGAACAACCTGGGTTGCGCCGAAAATCTTCGGCCGGAGTTGCGGAACCAAAAACCCTGACGAACTTGGCGGCTGTTCGGCATACTAGCACGAAAAATTTTCGCGTGGAAAATTTCCTGCGCCGAATCGCGCCGGGGCTTCCGCAAGCAACGACGGCGCAGGGAAATCTGTCAAGTAGTTAGTTGGTTATGACGCAGGGTGTGTGCAGTTTTGCGGTGCAACCCCAACTGTGCAAACGCCACGAACTGACCCATGGCTTCGACGATCAGGGACGCAAGTACGATCCGGAAGGCGACCTGCGCGACTGGTGGACGGCCGAAGACGGCAAGGCGTTCGAGGAGCGTGCCGGCTGCATCGCCGATGAGTATTCCAGCTTCTTGACCATAGCCGACGTGGAGTGAATGGCAGGCTCACCCTGGGCGAGAACACGGCCGATAACGGCGGCGTGCGCCTCGCCTCCATGGCGCTGATGGACAAGATCGCGGGCAAGGACATGCCCAAGATTGACGGCTACAAGCCCGAGCCGCGGTTCTTCCTCTCGTTCGCCCAGCTATGGTGTCGGAACACGTCTGACGAGGAAGCGCGGCGGCGGGCGATCATCGACCCGCACTCGCCCGGACGCTGGCGCGTGACGGCGTGATGCAGAGCAATTCGGATTTCGCCAAGGCCTTCAGTTGCAAAGCCGGCCAGGCGATGGTGCGCGAGAAAGCTTGCAGGGTGTGGTGAGGCGAAGGGTGCGGTCGATAGAGGCTGTCGATGTAGAAGGCCTTAGGGTACGCTGCTGCGCATCGAGGCGGGATGGCCAGGCAGCCTCAGCACTTTGCCGGTGTCGACTACCCTGTCTCCCTGCACCCTGTAGATCTGCAAGTTGCCGGGTGTGAAATTGCCGACGTAGAAATTGGCGACGTAGAGGTACTTGCCATCTGGGCTGAAGGCAACGCCCTCGGCCTTCCTGCCCGCGTTGACCGCACTCACCTTGCGTACGGTGCCGCCTGCAGTCGAGAGCACGTCGACGATGGTGTTCGGATGCGCGAACCATGCGTCCTTCGACAGGGCACCACCGCTGCCGTTCAGCGCCAATGCGACGGCGAGGTTCCCAGTCGGATTGATCGCCAGACCCTCCGGGAAGTGGTCGATGCCCAGGTAGTCGACCACGTGCGGCGGGGTCGCCTTCAGGTCGATGACGGTCACCGAGCCGGCGCCGCCGTCGGGTACACCGGCGTTCCCCTGGTTCGCGGTGAGGCCGAAGCGGCCATCCGCGGTAATCTGCACGTTGTAGGGAAACACGCCTACCCCGAAATCGATCTTGCTGTAGGTCAACTTCTGCCCGTCAATGTCGAGCCAGGCGACCTTGTTGACCGTATACTTCGAGGCCAACGCATGCTTCCCGTCGGGGGTGATGGCGACGGCCGAGACGGGATCGCCCATGGGCACCGTGTCGACGAGCTTGACCTCCTTGCCGTGGATCGTGAGCACGCTGATCGAATTGTCGGCGCGATTGGCGATCAGGAGGAGGTCGCCCTTCCTGTTGATCGCGAGGCCCGAGGGCTGCTTGCCGACCTCGACGGTGGCGATGAGCTTCGCCGGCGTTGTTTTCAGATCGATCACGAAGAGCTTGTTGTCGGGTACTGGTTTCCAGCCGGCCCCGGCCGGTTGATAGGTCAGGGAATTGGCGACCAGCGCCAGGCTCTCGTCTGGCGTGATCGCGAGATTGGTCGGCGGGCCGATCATCGTGTTCATCAAGGGCAGCGAGGCGATGATCTTCGGCGCCTCGGGGTCCTTGATATCGACGATCAGCACCTCGTCCTTGCCGGGTTCGGTGAAGACCGTCTTGCCGGTGTCGTCCCAGTACAGCTTGTTATCCTCGCCGATGACTAGGAACTGCGCATGGGCAGCGGCGGAAAGGCCGAACCACAGCCATACCAGCCCGGCCAGCGCAAGCAACTTTGTATTCCTCTGCATGATTCCCTCCCTTCACTACTATCAGGTGGAAGGCGATTATGACAGCTTAGGGTACCACCTGCCACAAGCCCCCGGAGGTACACAGGGCTAACTATCTGCGCAATTACTATCCACCGCGGCCGCGCCATGCAGAGTAATTATGACGACTATCCGCCCGTGCGTCTCACCGAAGCGCCCCCGAAATCGAGGTGCACTTCTTGAAGTCCAATTATCCGCCAACCGGCTTGGGCGAGCCCGCCCTGAATCGAAGCCCGCGTGGACGTTGCGAGGCGACGGCGACGCCCTCAGCTCCTTCGCCGCCAAACTACAAGCCATCTAGCCATCTCATAAATGCGATTCGGGAGTGATGCGAGTCTGCGATGACGGACCAACCCCTCACCCGTGATTAATGCCAAAGTAACTGATCGAATCGAATTGGTTCGAGCGAGTGCTTCGGTTCAGGGGTTACAAGGTGTGATCTCAGGACCGGCTCGCGTTCCGCAGATTCTCGCGAGCAATAGCGAGATGTGAATGTGAGGGAAGCAGACGAGCTTCGAGAACCGCCACCGCCGCTTCGAGAAGCGGCACGGCTTCGGCAGACCGTCTCATGCCGCTGAGCAGTTTGCCGAGATTGTTGCGCGTCAGGGCCACATCGGGACTAGCGGCGCCCAGCAGTTCTTCTTTGATGGCCAACGCCCGGCGGTAGCAAGCTTCGGCTTCCTGGCACTGGCCGCGCGCGGCCAGCACGGGCAGCGAGGTTATGCAGCGTCGCCGCCACTTCGTAGTGATCGCGCCCGTAGGCCTGCTCGAAGATCCCGAGCGCACGGCGATAGATGGGTTCGCTTTGATCGTAGCGTTCGAGTCCGTCGAGAACCCCTGCACAAGCTGTGGCGTCGAGCATGGTCCGCGGATCGTCTTCGCCCAGCAGTTGCCGCGAAATCTCCCAAGCCCAGCGCGCGGGCGCTTCGGCCGCGGCGAAGTCACCCCGAGCATGGAGGATTCCTCCGATGTTGTGATAGAGGGTGGCCGTGGCCAGCGAGGTGTGGCCATGAATGGCGATGATCGGTCGGAGCGCCTGGCTGTAAAGCTTTAAGCCCTCCTCAAACCGCCCCAAGTATTTGTAAAGCACACCGAGATTGTTGCGCGCCTCGGCAGCTTCTTCTGAGGCCTCGCCGAACGCGGCGACGGAGATCGCCAAGGCTTGCTCCAGGTCGCATTCGGCCTGCGCGTAATCGCCCTGGATGCGGAGGATCTCACCCGCGATCGACCGTGTCCGGATGCGGATGCGTGCGGCGTCGTTGCCGGTGAAGCGCTCGCCCAGCGCATCCTCGATCGAGCCCGCACGCTCCGTGAGCGCCAGTGCTTCGGTGAGGTTCTCCCGCTCCTGCTCGATATCGGCGAGATCGTTGAGCAGATTGGCCACATCCGGCGAATCGGTACCCTCGGCGTTCTCCATCAACTCCAGCGCCTCGCGGCAAGCGCGGGAGGCCTCATCGAGCTTCCCCTTGGCTTGCAAGGCCCGGCTCTGCTCTTGTAGTTCGATAGCTCGTTCGACGGCCATACAGAGGCTCCTAGGTGCCTGCCGCCGCAGCCAAGTCTCCACGAAAACTTGTCGGGGAGTGCCGCCCGGGTCAATAATCCCATGGGTTCGGAAGCAACACTGCCGTGCCGGTCTGATCGCAGGTGCCGCCGGAGACCGTGTAGTTCCCACTGATCTGACCTGTGGTCGGGTTTGCCGTCCCAAGGAAACTGACGACGCCGTTGCCGGTCTGAATTTCCAATGCGACTGATGTGCCGATTATGAAGCTGCCTGAGGGAAAGGTTCCAGACATCAACGTCCCCGAATTGAAGCAAGGGGTACTGAAGGTAGCTGTTCCGGTGATGGGGAAGCTACCCTCAGGGCTGGGGTTGCTGTCCTGAGCCACATTCGGGTCTACGTTGAATGTTTCTCCGCCGGAAGCCGTAAAGGTACCGCTCCAGATGTCGAGTATGGGTATCTCAATGCCGGCCACATTTCCTTGGTCGCCATTGGCACAACCGCCATTGATGGTATACGTCCCTGTAAAACCGTAACCGTTATTGGTGACACTGCCGGTGAAAGCGATGACCTGTCCAGCAACCGGCGTGGAAGTCAGGGAGATGTTGCTGCCAGTCAGGGTACCAGTTAGACTCATGGTGGTCGGCTGATCAAAACAATTTGAACCGCTGACATGAACTGCACCGCTCAACGAACTGCCGGATCCGGATTGACTGATACTGCCAGCAATTCCCAGGGGAGGCATCCCCGATTCGGATGTTGTGCCGAATTGCCAATTGCCTGCAATGCTCAGACCCTGTGGTGACGGAGTTGAAGTTATTCTTCCCCCTCCGCACCCACAGAGAGGAACGAGGGCCGAAAGCAGCCATAAAGTGCACGCCAAGTGTTTCATGGAGCCCCCCACTTCGCGGCAATCCTCTGCCTCGGGTAGGCATACCTCAATGCAATGTGGCTGACATTCATCTGAAATTTGGCTGATATCAGGTACGCCAATGATTCCTGGGGACTTATGGCAGGCTCGGATTGCCAAGTTCGCAGCAGCGATGATAGAATACCAGCCTCGCGTAGCCCGGGAGCCGTCGCCGGTGCCACGGATTTACCTTTTGCGCCGGCCTACCTTACGGATCGACTTTCAGCTGCGAGTCGCGTGTGGCCACCTCGCCCGAACCCGCTCACACTGATGAGCCGCCGGTGATGCGCTTCGGCGGATACGAACTGGATCTTCAAAGCGGAGACCTCTCCAGGAACGGGAAGAAGACCCGTCTCCAAGGCCAGACACTGCAACTCCTAGAACTCTTATTGCAACAGCCTGGCCAGATCGTCACGCGCGAGCACATCCGGCAACACCTCTGGCCTGACGGCACCGTGGTCGAGTTCGAACACAGCGTTAACGCGGCGGTCAAACGCTTGCGGGCAGCGCTGGATGATGACGCCGAGAAACCTACTTTTATCGAGACGATCCCCCGTCGCGGCTACCGCTTCATCGCTCACGTGGAAAGCGGCGACCTGCCTGCTCCGGTTCCCATCGAAAAACGCCTCGCGACGGTTCCCCCGCTCGGGCCAAGGTCTGAACCTTCGAAGAAACGCCGCTTCATCGTGGCGGCTGGCGTCGCGGTCTTCCTCGTGGTTGCCGCCCTTGTGATCTGGCGCGTTTTCTTCGCTCGGCCGGCGCTGAGCGGGAGCGATGTCATTCTCCTGGCGAGTTTTGTCAACAAGACTGGCGATCCCATCTTTGACAACTCGCTCGACAAACCTCTCAAAGTCAAACTTACCGAATCCCCGTTCCTCAGCCTTCTTTCAGAACCTGACGTCACCTCTACCATGCGGATGATGCGCCGCAATCCCGACGAGCGTGTGACTCAAGATCTGGGCATCGAAATCTGCAAACGCCGTGGGCTGAAGGCCCTCGTCGTGCCGGAAATTGCCGCGATCGGCAGCACCTATGTCATCACCTTGGATGCGATTGATGCGCACAGCCAAAAACTCATTGCGCGACAGCAAATCGAGGCAAACAACAAGGATCAAGTGGTCGCTGCCCTGGGCAAAGCAGGCTCGCAGTTGCGAAAACGGCTTGGCGAGGGTCTAAGCTCTCTCCAGAAATTTGACGCGCCCCTTGACCTTGCCACCACCAGTTCGCTCGAGGCTTTGCAAGCCTACAGCTCCGGTCTGGCGCTGTATCGTGCGGGTAAGACACGTGACTCCATTGTTTTCTTCGAAAGGGCAGTTGAGATAGACGCACAGTTCGGTTCCGCCTACGGAATGCTTGGTATGGCCTATAACAACGTTGGCGACCAACAAGCATCCAAAGGGAATTTCGCCAAGGCTGTCGAGCTGAAAGACCGCCGTCTCACACAAGAAGAGAATTTTCGAACCACCGCTCTCTATCATTCGGCGATTACCGGCGACCTCGAAAAGGAGGTCGCTGTACTCGTTTTGTACCAACAAGCGTACCCAAGAAGCGCTGAGGTGTACAACTTATTGGGGCGGGCGTACGCATTGCAAGGTGAAATGGATTTGGCCCTGCAGGAATTCGATTGGGCAGTGGACCACTCCCGCGTACCGTCTGTCTCATACTATACGAATGCAGCGCATGCGCTTATGGTCTTGGGCCGTTTCGACGAAGCAAGGAACATTCTCGACCAGTGGAGCCAGAAAGGGACCCTCGCGCCATCGCAGAAGGTTATGCGATACCGGATCGCCTTTCTTGAAAACGATTCTGCCACGATGGAACAACTTGAACGCGAATTCTCCCCAGATGACGTGAGGTGGCTTGGTTTTCAAGTACAACTGGCGTTCCTACGCGGTCACTTCAAGGCGCTTCGTTCACTGAGCGACGCTCTGGTGCAACGCGAAATCACAGCGCACCGAATGGAAAACGTGGCGTCAGACCTCGCTTGGCACGGTCTCCTTGAAGCTTATGCGGGAAACGTCGTCTCGGCGCGCGATCTGTGCCGCCAAGCTGAAGCAAGGAGCAAAGACAACGATCTCGTGCTCGATTATTGCGCCAAGGCATTAGGCCATACTGGCGACTTGAAACAGTCGGAAGAATTGGCAGCAAGAAAAGCCCGGCTGCTTCCTGAAGATACCCGCAATCAAAAACTTTGTGAGCCAGAATTTTACTCTATTATCGAGCGGCAGCGAGGCAATCCGACCAGAGCGGTGGATTTACTCGCCCCTGCAGCACAATACGAGCAAAACACAATACTCGTTCCTTATGAGCGCGCACTGGCCTACTTGGCCGCTGGAGAGCCCAATAAGGCCGGCCCAGAGTTCGAGAAGGTCCTCAGCCATCGAGGATGGGACGACTGGGAAGTATATGCCCCGCTCTCGCAGCTCGGCATGGCGCAGGCCTACGCGAAACAAGGCGACTTCGAAAAAAGCCGCAAAGCCTACGATGATTTCTTTGCAACTTGGAAGGATGCAGACCCTGGTATCCCGATACTTCGTCAAGCCAAAGCTGAATACCGGAAACTCCCTACACCCGCACCTGCTGCTGTTTCAACACCAGGGACACAGCGATAGCCTGCTTTCCGTGGTACCCAACCTCGATAGATCCCTGAGGTTGAGAAGCCCCCACCCTTACCAAACCGGGGAGGGTGGGGCGCCATCAGCTTCCGAGGCTTTGAATGATCGCTGTTGCTGAGCTTGTCCAGGCGGCGGCCTCTTCCTGGCTGAGCCCGCCAGCCAACCTGTCTACATCGACCAGAATGACGAAGGCTTCAAGCTGGCCCTTGGCGGCTCGGACATTGCCCTGATTCAGCGAATCGACGGCAGCTTGCAGCGGCACTTTCAGCACCACCTGCACGATCCGTGGAAGAGTCGACGATTGCACTGCGTCGGCGAGCACGAGGGTTTGCACGGCTGGAACCAGGTAGAGTGAGTGAAAATATTCAAAGGCACCGATATCGCAACCGCTTCCCTGCGGCCGGGGAACACCGCGCTGGTCGGTGGTAACCGGGTTTCCGTTCGCATCGGTGCAGTAATTCGTAGGACTCACGGGAATGGCATTCACGGCAGCGCTGGTGGCCAGCAGCGCGACCGTCTCGGTAGGGCCGCCATTGTTCTGCAGGCCGGCCGGAGCAAGCCCCGCCGCCGTGCTGTTCAGGTCGCCCGTTCCGGTGAAGAAGGTGCAGGTCGCGTCGTCGGAGAGGTTATGGCCTAAACTGGTTAACTCTGAACTGGGTGCATCATTTTGGCAGTTTCCTGAAAAGGGTGCTGTATTAGCCGAGAGAATGGAATTCTTAATTGTCAGCGGGCCACTATTGTCAATGCCACCGCCCGGCCCAGAAAGGATGAAAATGCAGCAACTGCCGCCGCTGCCAGTAGGGGGAAGGTTTAGGCTGACGGTGGTGGCATCCGGATTGCCACTTGCGCTGTTATTCCAAACAGTACTGAAGCTGACGACCGCCGTACTACTATCATTCTCAATGCCGCCTCCAGCCCCGGGTGCCGAATTGCCGGCGATTGTGCTATTGATTAGAGTCAGCGTTCCTGCCCCGCCGTTGTAAATACCGCCTCCGTTGCTACTTGTGTTGAAATATACGGTACTGCTGTTTAGCACGACGTTCCCGCCGAAATTGAAAATGCCGCCACCACCGCCACCGTAGTTATCCGGGCCACCGTAGGTGAGGTTGTGAGAGACAGTACTGTTAGTCAGGGTAACCGCACCCAAATAGTTGAAGATCCCGCCGCCAGCGCCCAGGACGCTTTGTGAAGATTGGATGACTCCTCCCGATCCTAAATAGGCGCCGGCAAAATTTGCCACTACTGTGCTGTTGCTCAAATTCAACGTTGCCGCACTACCTGCATTCAGAATGGCCCCTCCGAGTTCGGCGAAATTCATACAATTGGTTACCGTGGTATTGGTCAAAGTAAGCGTGCCCCCGTTGAATATGCATCCTCCCAAGCCCGATCCACCTTCAGTGATGGTCACACCCGAGATTTGTACCGTGGCCCCGGCGTTAACGACTATAACCCCGACTGAGAATGCACCGCTGATCGTCAGATCGGAGGCTCCCGGCCCGGCGATTGTCACGCTAGGACCAAGGGTAAGCGGGGTGCTGACTGTGATGGTCGTCGGGTACGTGAGGTTAAAGTTAATCGTGTCGCCGTTCGCTGCGCTGGCGATGGCTGCCGGCAGCGAGCCGGGGCCGCTATCGGCGGTGCTGGTAACGGTAATGGTGGCGCCGAAAATTCGCGCGGCACTCAAAAGCAGCAGCACCACCACTGCTGACCATGTCCGCATCCATGCTTTGGCGGTTGATGATTGACGCATACTGTCGCCTCCTCTAGGTGGCAGCGCACTAAGGCGTTGCCCAATTGGGCGTTGTAGTGACCCCCGAAGGCGTCGCCCAGTATCTGCGGTCCTCGGGCCCCTACTACGCTTGTTGGAAATTCCCTACTACTCAGGAATATCGGAAACGGCGGCAAAAAGACGACAGCGCAAGCCAAGATTCCTGTTAGCCCCGTTGATTGGCGCGGGTCACACCCCGCGAAAAAAGGTTTCCCAATCTTTGCCACAGCGACTTTCGCGCAGTCCCAGCCGGTTGCTGATAGTTGATATCCGCCTTCTTCTGCAGTTGTTCCCGACTCATTCTCTCTAGGTCCTGCCGAGTCAGGTTGAACCACGTCTGGCCGGGACCCACGTAGCGCTTGGTGGCCGCCGTCAGCGGCGAATAACGGGTTGCGGGAATTGCAGCTGTGCTTGGCGGCTGAGCCGCGGCGGGTGGTTGTTTTGCTACCAGGGACTTCTTGGAAATTGACATGGCCGACCTCACAATCCGGCGGGAACTCTTCCAGCCTCTACTTAGGGATATCGGAAACGGCGGGAAAAAGACGACATCTAAACGAGCGGGAGGTGCCGAGGCAACTCTACCGAATACTCACCGCTGCAAGTTGACGGCGGACAAAGGCACTATTCGGGAGCCTTTGGTCCCATTGGTGCCAAAGCTCCAAGCGACGTGCCTCCCTGCTTTCCGCTTTGGCATTCTCGCCGGTCCGGCGATAGAGGACGGTAAGGGCCTCGTATAGCCCTGACATCCTAGGTGCGTCCCTCAGGTCGGTGAGAGGTTCTGGCTTCGCCGCCATCACTTTGTCGAGCAATTGCTCGTACATCTGGACGGCGCGATGGAGATCGCCCCCTTCAGCCTCGTAGTCCGCTAGCGCGCAGGAGACTCCATAAGTCTCGCTGTCCAGCTTGACCCGTTCGGCCGGATAATCCTTTGTTTCTTTGAGAATAGCCAGCGCTGCATCAATGCGCTTTCTGGCGTCGGCTGCGCGATGCAAACGTCGAAGCGGATAGG
Source organism: uncultured Acidobacteriota bacterium (assembly GCA_963808725.1). Lineage (GTDB taxonomy): Bacteria > Acidobacteriota > Terriglobia > Terriglobales > Acidobacteriaceae > JAHFUA01. The sequence continues at coordinate 1,755,344 of CAWEGO010000002.1, forward strand.
ACGAATTCGCAAGCACCACAGCCACATAGCGGCGCGCCGGCACGCTGTTCGGAATCTCACCCAGCCGGCGGATCGCAACGTCATACACCGCCAGCGCTCGGTTGGGATCGAGATGCCGCAAGATGTTGCCCAGCTCGATGCCGGAGCTGCCCACTCGTATGCGACTGGCGGAGTCGCTTGGGTCTTTGCTCGCGGCTTCTTCGACCAGGTCGAATGCCTTCTGAAGCGGCTCAACCGCGTCCGCCGGCCGGTTTGCGTTCACGCCGCCGTCCTCGCCAAGGATCAGGCCCTGCCGCAGGAGAACCGCGTACATGTTGAACCACCTGGCCTTATCATTTTCATAAGTGGCTTCTTCTGCGATCTTCCGCGCCTGCTGGATGGCTGCGAGCGCCCCGTCCAAGTCCCCCTGGTAACGAAGTGCATTGGCTAACAAACTGAGGCCCCCGGCGGCCCGGTAGCGGGCCGAAGGCAGTGGCTGCGCCAGTTCCACAGTGCGCCGCGCATAGGGGATGGCTTCCGCGTACATATGCATGTTTGTGTATGCCAAGGCCACGTTTGCATTGAGTTGGATGGCCTCGCGCAGCTCGGAAGTCTGAGCATCACCCCGCAGCAGAAATCGATCCATCCGCTCGGCGGCTTTGTGCGCGAACGCGACGGCATCCGCGTTGCGGTGCTCCTCCTGGGCGATGATCATGCGGTCGTGGGCGATACTGGCGGAGCGGAGCAGCGCAGTCCGGTCGTTGGGGCGGGCGGCGAGAACTGCTTCCATCAGTCTGTCCGCTTCTTTCAGGCTGACCTCAGCTTTTGCGAGCTGACCCAGGTTGAGCTCACTCGGCACACCTTGTACGCGGCCAACGCGCCAATACGCTTCTCCGACTTCCCGGGTCAGATTCCAGGTTTCCGCGAGCGTCGGCAGCCAAGCCCCGCAAATATTCGAGGGAAGCGGAAACCAACTCCTGACGCGCTTCGATAGAGCCGGGAAGATTTCTAATTGCCTTGTCGAGATCAAACACTTTAGTGGACAGTTGCCGCAGCTGCGCGAATCGCCGTTCCGCAATGACCCGCTGCCGGTTAATTTCGAAAAGGCCTCCCGAAAGCGCCAGGATCACGAGCGTAAGTGCGGTTACCGGCATCCACTGTCGCCGGAGAAACTTTCGTGCCCGGTAGGCGATCGTGTCCGGCTGGGCGCTGACCGGTTCGTGCGTGAGGTAACGATTAAGGTCGTCCGCAAACGCGGTAACCGAGGCATAGCGCTCTTGCGGATTCTTCTTCAGCGCCTTGGCCACGATGGTGTCTAGATCGCCCCGCAATAGGCGCTGAAGCTTGTCGGGTGTTGACGCTCGGCTTGTGGCCGCAGCGTTAGCGCCTGGGACATCCTCTCCAGCCGTTACGACGCGCGACATGCGATCTGGTTCAGTTTCCACAATGGCTTTCACCAGGTCCGCAGTCGAACGCATGCTGGCGCCGGCGGGATGATGCCCCGTCAGCAGCACATAGAGCAGGACACCCAGCGCATACACATCGGTCGCGGTCGTGACTGCTCCTCCGCTTACCTGCTCGGGCGCCGCGTAGGCCGGGGTTAGCGCGCCTCCGGCTTGCTGAGTCAGCAAAGTGGCGGGGCCAGTGCTGGTTTCGTCCTCCAGCAGTTTGGCGATGCCGAAATCCAGCAGCTTGACTTGGCCGTCGTTTCTGACCAGCACATTCGAGGGCTTGAGGTCGCGATGCACGATCAGGTTGGCGTGCGCGTGCGCCACAGCGGCGAGCACATCCAGAAACAGGCGGATTCGCGCCTCGACATCGAGCCGATGCCGGTCGCAGTACTCGTCGATGTGCTCGCCTTCAACATGCTCGAGCACGAGATAGGGCTGCCCTTCGGCAGAGACGCCGGCGTCGAGAAGTTCGGCGATGTGCGGGTCGGCCAAACGGCCGAGGATGCTGCCTTCGCGTTTGAATCGCGCTTCGCCGCCCCGGCCGGCCAGGCCCAGACTTAAGAACTTGACCGCTGCCCGGCGCTGGAAGCGGCCATCGCTCCGTGCGGCCAGCCAAACCGTACCCATACCTCCTTGGCCGAGGGACGACAGCAGCGTGTAGGCGCCGATCCGCCGGCCCGCCAGCCCAGGCTCTGGTAGTGGAACCGGAAGGTGGTCGAGGAAGCCGTCTCGTGCCAGAGCGCGATGCTCTTCGAGTAAGGCCTGGAGATGGTCCGCCAAAGCCGGATCGCGCTCGCGCAGGGATGCCAGCCAGGAGGCGCGCTCTTCCTCCGCCAGTCCAAGCGCCTGGTCCAGATATGGACTCACGGCTTGCCATTGATCGGGGCTGAGCTTGGGCATCAGATCCTCAAGCCGACAAATCCGCGCTAATGCTCCGATGGAGATAAATGCGCGCCTTCTCCCAATCGCGCTGCACCGTGCGTTCCGATACGCCGCGCATCTCGCCGATCTCGGCGAACGAGAAGCCGCAGAAGAATTTCAGATCGACGACTTCGGCAAGCGCGGGCTCCATCTTCGCCAACTCGTCCAGCGCCTCACCGATACGCGTAAGCTCGCGATCATCAACCACATTCTCCCCGACGTTCGTCGCGAGGGAGGTGATCTCGAACTGGCCGCCTCGCTTCTGGGCACGCTGGTTGCGGGCATGATCGATGATCAGTCCGCGCATGACCCTCGCGGCATAACCCATGAAGCGCGCGCGGTCGGGGAACGACGGGCCCTCGCGTGCCGACATATCCAGGTAAGCCTCGTGCAGAAGCGTGGTCGCGCCCAGGCTCACGGGAACGCCCTGTCGCGCCAGTTCGCGCTTGGCCACCCGATGCAGCTCGGAGTAGAGGGCAGCGAACAGCGCTTCCGCGGCGGGACCCTCCCCACGTTCCGCCGCGCCAATGAGCGATGAAATCGTCGACTCCACGCGGCTCTCCCCCTATCGCCGTGAACGCCCAGAACGCGAAGCCTCTCGCATTGTGGAGGAATAGTCAAGATACTTGCGCCCCAACCCCGGCGGGACCACGGCGGCCACCGAGCCGGGCTGCAGCCCCGCCCAGGCGATAGATTTAATGTCTAGAGATTATAGATTTAAGTTTGACAATATCCGTGATGATTACCAGCGGAAAAATGCATTGGACTGAAATCAGCATCGCCGGTAGGTTACATCTCAGCCGCACCGCTTCTGCTATTCGAAAGAGGAAAACGGCCCAGTGGCGCCCGCGCCATCTGTTTGATTACCCGCCAGCTAGCTAGTTAAGTGGCCCTTTCGCCGGAGAAATCCTGGAGGAGACTGGAACGTGGAGACCACGAAAACTCTGTTGCTAAAGGCCGCAGTGGTAGCAGTTTTCCCATGCGTCCGGACCTGCGCAAAGACTAGGCCGTCGCCACCCTGGCCACCCTGGTGAAGTTCTAGTTCGGACCGAAAGAGAGGACCAGAATTTCAAAGCGCACAGATTGGTCGCAATGACGGAGGTCGAAAATGATGACGGATATGCATGTGCTCCTGCAGAGCTTGCTCGAGAGAGCGACACGCTGGGTGCGAGCGACCTGCGCATCTCGGTGATTGCGGTCAACACCAATCTCTCCGCGGTGGCGGCCTCCGCGTCGGCGCTGTTCTGAGACCGCGCCGCAGGGGTCATCAACCTTGAGCACGCGTTCATTTGAAGAGCACACCCCCCCACACCAGAAGGCCGGCCAAAATCCCAATGATGACGGCGGAGTTGGGTGACACGAAGGCGCCAGGAGCCGTGATGGCAACCAGCCCGGCCAGCATCCCCGTTGCAGGCCATCGTAACGTCGGGCTTGCCGAACAGCCAGTACCAGAACGATCACCGATGCCTGGTTCTTGTAGAGCTTGAAATAGATCAGTTCGCTCGGCTCTGAATCCCGCCCGGTCAGCTCCCGCTCCACCTCCGCCTTAAATTGTTCCTTGGGCAACGACTGCGCTTTGTGCAACCAAGGTTGCACTTTCGAAGCGCTGCCCGTCCCGGCACTATTTGGTGGCGAGCGCGTCCAGCAAGGCCGCTGCCTTGGTCACGTTGTCGACCCCGAAGACCGCCAATGGCAGGGTCGATCCCGGCTCCAGCCCGCAGTAGGAGTAGTCAATGTTGATCTGGTTTTCGCCCAGCCGCAAGGCGGCGCGGCCCAGCTCACCCGGGCGATGCGTCAGCCTGACCACGGCGACGTCCACTTCCTCGAAGTTCATGTGCAGGCTGCCCAGCGCCGCGTTGGCGCTGGCCGGATCATCCACCACGAAGCGGGCCAAGCTCTCGCCGTGTTCCACGAACGATTGAAATGCCAGGATGTTCACCCCACGCTCCCCCAAGGCGAGGCAGCAATTCCCCAAGGCGCCCGGTTTGTCTTCAATAGTTACCCTAAACTCCTTCGCCTTCGCCATGCCGCTCACGTCCTTCCTTCAGGACACCGATGACCGGCGCCCATGCCTCCTCCAACCAGTCCAAAAGCGGGTCGGGATCTCTTCTTGACCTCGCAAACGCGAGGATTTTACCCTATGCTGTGGTCCGCAAGTAATCGAAGCATCTTTGTCCGGCTCATCGATGACCAAGAAAGCCCTCGCGCGCCGCGCCTGGCGTTTGATGTTCGATTTCCTGATGCGCACTGCCCCGCAACGGACCAGAAGCCTCAAACGTCGCGGATTGACGCCTAACGTTGCACGCGCGCTGGTGAGCCTAGACCCTCGGGAAGGCCGGAGTATGCGATCCCTGGCCGAAGAGTGGGAGTGCCCTGCCTGCAACGCCACGTGGATCGTGGACCGGTTGGAACTGCTCGGCCTTGCGGAGCGCCGGACGCTACCACACGATCACCGGGTCAAGCGTGTTGTGCTGACGAGGAAGGGCGTGAGAACGAAGACCGATCTGATGGAGGAGTTCCACACACCGGCAGGCGAGTTCCTCGAATTGGATCGCGATGATCTCGAAGCCCTGCAGCGCGCTCTGGAGAAGCTCCTCCCGGCGTGCGCCCCGCCGCCCAGGCGATAGATTTAATTTCTTAAGGTTATAGATTTAACTTCTCAATGTATCTGTGATCCTAGCCAGCGGAAAAATGCGTTGGACTGTGATCGGATTGGCCGCTAGCTTACATCCCAGCCGCACCGCTTCTGTTAACCCAGCGATGGCGGCTCGGAGGTGAGCACTACATGAAGAATGCTGGCCAGGCCCCTGCAGTCATCATCGCAGGGGATCAGCGCGGAGGGTTTCCGAACGAGCTTCCGAAGATATGAAAAAGCACTGTTCTTCTCACCAACAGAATGTTGCAACACCTGCCCGAAGTTCGGAAGTGGAACCAGCGTTGGGCGCACCCTGAGCCGTGCTGCTGCCGCGGTATTACCGGTTTCAAGATCTGCAAATTCCAAGAACTTCCTCTGTCCGCCCCTGGGACAGGGATGAAAGGTGAGGCATCGTAATGAACGGATTTCGCCGTTTCGCAGCTCTCGCGCTGGTGGTGGCGCTGGGCTACCTCCTCCCGGCGCCGCTCGGGGCAGAAGAAACCAGTAACCCACCCGCATCGGCCCAGACCGATGCCGCCGTGCTGCAGCGCCTGGCGGAGCTGGAGAAAGAAGTCCAGCGTCTACGGGACGAGTTGCAGGCGGCGAAGACGGCTCCGGCCGGCGCCCCTGCTCTGCGGCCGGCTGTCTATGCGCTCCCGGATGGTACGCCCGCTGCCGCCGCTGCCCAGGCCGTCACGCCTGCGCCCGCCGCCACGCCCGCGCCTGCGAAGCCTGATCCTCTGGCCGGGCTGTCCAGTGTGTTGAACGGCGCTACCGTTACCGGCCTGGTGGATGGCTATTACGGTTACAACTTCAACCATCCGACGGATGGTTTCACCGCCCTCAGTACTGTCCCCGGCAACTTCACCAGCCTGCAGTTGTTCACCCCGCGCAACAACCAGTTTGCGCTCAACCTGATCGAACTCGGCTTGGTGAAGACCCCCGACGCCGACAACCGCCTGGGATACAAGGTGATCTTCGGCTTTGGCGATGCCATGCAGCAGGTCAACGTGATCAGCGGCGGCGACCCAACCTTCCTGCAGTACCTCAAGGAAGCGTACTTCTCTTATTTGGCTCCCGTGGGCAAGGGCCTGCAGATCGATGTCGGCAAGTTCGTGACGCCCATGGGCGCCGAGGTCATCGAGGGCAACGCCAACTGGAACTACTCGCGCGGCCTGCTGTTCTACTATGCCATTCCGTACTACCACTATGGCGCGCGAGCCCAATACACCTTTAACCCCAAGTTCTCGCTGACCGGCTTCCTGGTGAATGGCTGGAATGACGTAGTCCACGACACCAGCACCGGCTATTTCAACAGCGGCAAGACCGGCGGCTTGAGCCTCGCCTGGACCGCCACCAAGAAACTGACGGTCACCGAAACCTGGTTGGGCGGCCCGGGAGCGACCCAGTTTGACGGGAGCCACTGGCGCAACGTGTTCGACACCGTCATCGCCTACAACCTGAACTCCAAGTGGTCGTTTCAGTTGTGGGGCGACTACGGCCGGGTGGAACAGACCAGCCCCATCCAACCTTTCGATTGGTGGGGTGCAGCGGGCTATGTCAAGTACCAGTTCAACCCGAAGTATGCGTTCGCCACCCGCTACGAGTATTACAACGATCCGCAGGGTTACACCACGGGCATCGTCGATGCGAACGGGGTAGGGCCTCACATCGAGGAATTCACCGCGACCTTTGAACGTCGGTTCGCCACCCACCTGATCACCCGGCTTGAGTACCGGCACGATGCATCGAACCAGTCTTTCTTCCCCGAGGGCAAACCCGGGACTCTGCCGGTCAGCGGCCAGAACAGCATGGTGCTGGGGATGATGTTCGTGCTCGAGCCCAACGAGGCCCCCAAGTAGCGGCTGGCGGTGGCGGGGAAGGCAGGGGGTTAAAGGATGCTTGGGATGAGGCCAATGCGAAAATCGGGGACCTGCTTTGTTGGGGTAATGAGCGGCGCTCCATCCTTGCTGGCCGGCTTGTTTGCGCTGGAGGCCCATCCCATAGCGGGCGTGCTGGTCACGCTGGCGGCCATGGCATTGCTGCTGTCTTGGGCGACTGAGTTGTGCGGGGCATCGGGAATTCAGGAACCGGATCTGCGAAGAAAACAGTAATAGTAATTAAGGAGAATGCACATGGCGGCTGACGCTCCAGTTGAGATGAAACCAACCCTAGGCTTGACCGGACTGACGATGAATGCCATGGCGCTCATCGCCCCCGGCGCCTTTCTCTGGCTAACCTTTTATATTCAGGCAACCACGGGCGTCACCGCGCCGGCAATGTGGCTGGGCATCTTCGTCGCCTTGCTGCTTTGTCTGGCGACCGCCGTGAGTTACGCCGAGTTGTCGAAGTTGTATCCCGGGACCGGGAAGCTCCTATTACTTCGCCGAACAGTCCTTCCTCAACCATGACAAGGCTTGGCGGTATGCCCGGCTGGCCAAATTCATCGTGGGCTGGGGCTCGCATCTTTATTACTGGATCTATCCCGGCGTGATGGTGGCCGTGATGGGCATCCTGTGTGGATATCTGGCGGGAACGCTGTGGCCCAACTTCATGAACGCCTCCAATCCGGGCCCCATGTTCATGATGGCCGTCTGCATCGTGTTCTCGTTCGGGGTGGCTTACATCGCCTACCGTGGCGTGACTGGGTCCACCTCGGTCGCCATCGCCATCAACGTCATTCAGATTACGGCCTTGCTGGTGTTCTCGGTGATCGCGTTTGGCTATCGCATGAACCATCCTCCGGGATCGGTTGCCTTCCAGTTCGATTCAACCTCGGGCGCGGCGTACACCTATGAGTTCGCCACGCAGAAGCAGATGGTGGACGGCAAAGAAACCGATGTCATCGTGCGCAGCGCGGATGGCATCCCTCAGCCCGCGCTGGACAGCGCCGGCAAGCCGGTGCCCTTCCACATCAGCTATGCCGAGAAAGACGCGAGTGGTGCCTTCCTCGCTCATCCCAGCGCTTCCTCGGTATTCAAGGCCCACAATTGGGGATGGGTTTTCGTGCAGGCCACGGTCGCGATTCTGATCCTGGTGGGATTTGAGTCGTGCACGGCGCTGGGGGGCGAGGCCAAGAATCCCAAACGTGACATCCCCATCGCGGTGATTCTTTCGCTGCTGATTCAGGGGGCGTTCTGTTATCTGATCGAGTATTTCGCGGCCAACTACTTCCTGAACAGCGGGTACACCATGCAAAGCGCGGCGGGCTCGGCGGCGCCCATCGGCGACATGATGATCATGGTCGGGGATGCGCTGTTCGGCGCCGGGCGCGGGCGGATCTTCATGCTGGTGGAGGCCTTCACCGTGTTTCTGGCCATCATCGGCACCACGCTTTCCTGCATGAACACCGGCGCGCGCGTCACCTACGCTATGGGCAAAGACCAGGAAGTGCCGGAGCACTTCGGCATGCTGCATGGGAAGAACCTCACGCCGCACCGCGCCATCTGGACGCTGGCGGTGATTTCCGCCGTCATCGGTTGCATCGGCGTGATCATGGCCTTCGGCGATGCCGGCGCGCCCACCGATGCGGCCATCAAGGCCTTGCCGCAGGGCTTCTGGTCCAGCTTCGGCTACCTCACCCACGACAAGATGGCAGCGCTTCCCAACTCGCTGCTCACCGTTACGCTGGCTTCCAACTTCGGCACCTTCCTGCTCTACGGCCTGAGTTGCGTCATCTGCATGGTCGGCTACCATGGCCATCCCAACTTCAAAGTGGTGCGGCACGTGCTGATCCCGCTGTTCGGATTGCTGGCCAACCTGGCCTGCATGATCTTCTACCTGGTGGGGCCGTTCATGGGATACGGCACCAAAATGGAGCCGCTGTTGGCCTTGGCGATCGCCCTGGTCTGGGCGATCTATGGAGGGATTTACTTCATTCGCGCCAGCAAGAGTTCCGGGCGGACCACGCTGGTGCCAACCCGCAGTTCGGTAGCATGACGGGAATGGAAACGGGCGGGCGCAGGCCCGCCCTTCCTCAGGGCCATAAATGTTAAGGTATTCTCAAGGGCCGCTCTTACGGGGAGCCGGCGCCGATGCCGGCATGCAGCGCTCGCCGCACAATTCTTTGCTGGACGTCGAATACGCGCAACTTTCCGACCGTGGCTGCGTGCGCGAAAACAACGAGGATTACCTTGGCTGCGCCCTTCCGGCCACTCCAGAAGAGGCGCGCACCCAGGGCTGGTTGTTCGCGCTGGCCGACGGGGTGGGCGGACAGGAACAGGGCGAGGTCGCGTCTCAGGCAGCGGTAGAGAAATTGGTTTCTGGCTTTCGCGCAGCGCCGAAGCACGAACCTCACACCGGCCTGCTGAGCCGCCTGGTCCAGGCCGCCAACATGCACGTGTACGAGACCGGCCGCAACGCCGCTCCGGGCGGCATCGCGATGGCGACCACCCTTGTGGCTTGCGCTCTGCGCTTCGATCGGGTGGCCGTGGCCCACGTAGGCGATTCGCGCTGCTATCTCATCCGGCGCGGCCACGCCAAGCCGCTGACGCGCGACCACACCGTCGCCAGCGAGCAACAGCGACTGGGAGTGCTCTCCAGCCGGCGAGGCCGCCTCGGCGCGCACTCGCCACCTGCTCAGCCGCTCCCTGGGAACCGAACTGTTCGTCGGCGTCGAGACCAGCGAGAACCAGGTGCTGGCCGGCGATGTGCTGCTGCTCTGCTCCGACGGGCTGCACGGCGCGGTGACGGCGTCGGACATGGCGCAGCTCGTCGAGCCAGCGTTCCGACTTGAAGGTCGCGGCGCAGGAACTGGTGGCGCTTGCCAATCAACGAGACGGCAGCGATAATATCAGCGTGCAGCTAATCCGCGTTCGAAGCGTCGAACGCGTGGGCATGTACCGCGGGCGGCCTTACAAGCTTCGCTGAGTCCCTTGGCTCCCGCCTTCGCGCGCGCTCGCCGGCGCTGCCCAATGACTCCACTCCATCCCGGCGACCAACTCGATCACTACCGCATCGAAAGCGCTGGTCGCCCGCAGCGGCATGGCCTCCATCTTCCGCGCTACCGATCTTGCGCACCGGACTGCCAGGTCGCCATCAAGGTCCCGCACCCGGAGATGGAGAGCGACCCGGTCTTCTTCGACCGCTTCCATCGCGAGCAGGAAATCGGCGAGAAGCTCGATCATCCCGGCGTGATGAAGGTGTTCGCCGACGACGACCGCAGCCGAGTCTACATGGTGATGGAGTGGGTGGAAGGCCGCCTGCTGCGGCAAGTCCTGAACGAGCAGCGCAAGCTTCCCGCCGAGCGCGCCGTGCGGATCGCCCTCGCCATTTGCGACGCGCTCGAGCTACATTCACAGCCACGGCGTGGTGCACCGCGACCTGAAGCCGGAAAACATCATGGTCGACGCCGAGGATCACATCAAGCTGATCGATTTCGGCATCGCCGCCAACGCCGGCTCGCGGCGGCTCACCTTCGCCAAGTTCTCGCAGACCATGGGCACGCCCGACTACATCTCGCCCGAGCAGGTCAAGCGGCAAACGCGGCGACGCCCGCAGCGACATCTACGCTCTGGGCGTCATGCTTTACGAAATGCTGACCGGGAAAGTGCCGTTCACCGGGCCGAATGCCTTCGTCATCATGAACGACCGGCTGCTGAACAATCCCGTCCCGCCGCGCGAGATCGATCCGCAAATCTCTCCGCAATTGCAGGAGATCATCTATCGCGCCCTGGAACGCGAACCCAAGAACCGCTACGCCAGCGCCCGCGAGTTCGCCTGGGACCTCGAGCATCCGGACCAGGTCGGAGTGGCCGAGCGCCCCGAGCTGCACGACTGGAAACGGCGGCGCACGCCCTGGACCCGGAAGCATCCTGTTTTACGTGATGCTGGCGCTGATTCCGGTGGTCATCTTCGGGTTGATGTTCTACCTGGCGCGGCGGTGAGGGAACGTCCCTCCATAGAGGTCATCCTGAGCGAGCGCGCCCGTTGTTGGCGCGCGAGTCGAAGGACCCCTACCCGATAAATCTCGCGCAGGTAGGGGTGCTTCGACTCGTGCGGGCAAAAGCGGCCCGCACTCGCTCAGCATGACAGATTAAGGACCGGCTTTACCGCGGGATGAACTCCTCGGTGTGGATGACGAATTCCGGGTAAGCCGTGGCGCCCAGTTCATGGACATCCATGCCTAAGCGCTCGCCTTCCATGGGAACGCGTTGTGGGTAGAAGCGGTTCAGCAGCCAGTTCAGGACATAGGTGAGAGGCAGGACAAATCCTAACAAGGTTGCCACGCCGATGAGTTGCGCGAGCCACTGTCCGGCCGAGCCCGGGAAGCGGGCGAAAAAGCCGAGCGCCAGCACGCCCCAGATCCCCGCCACCGCGTGCACGGAGACGGCGCCTGAAGGATCATCCACCCTTAACCGCACTTCGAGCAGCTCTACAACAAAGATGACCAGCACGCCGGCAACCAGACCGATGAAGACGGCGGTGGCGGGAGTGACCGAGGCACAGGCCGCGCTGCTGGCAACCAGCCCGCCGACCCAGCCATTCGCCACCAGCGACGCGTCGGGCTTACCAAAGCGGATTTGCGTGATCATGGCGGCGGCCAGAGCCGCGACCGCCGCCGACAGCACGGTATTGATTCCGACCAGCACTGTTTCCGCGGGTGCCGTTCCGGTAAAGAGAATTGCGCCGGCGGAGTTCAGGCCCAGCCACCCCACCAGGGCCACAGCGCAGCCCAGCAGCACGAGCACGGCATTATGCCCGGGGATCGCCGCCGGAATGCCCTCCCGCGAGTACTTGCCCAGGCGCGGGCCCAGGATCCAGGCCATCGCCAGAGCCGTCAGGCCTCCCACCGCCTGGATCGAGCTGCCACCGCCGGCGTCCAGGAAGCCGTGTCCGAGCCCATAATTGGCGCCTAATTGCGCCAGCCATCCGCCTCCCCAAACCCAGTGCGCGAACAACGGATAGGTGATCCCAGCCAGCAGTGCGGTCGAGGCGCAGCTTGAGGGAAGCCGCCAGCGATCGGCGCCGCTGCCCAGCGGGATCAGCGCCGCCAGTCCCACGCTGAGCATTTCGAGCCATGCCGCCAGCGAAGCGGGAGAGCCGTCGAGCTCCAGCCCGCGTAAGAACAGCGGCTCGGCCGCGAGCCAATTCCATTCTTTGCCGGCGAGGGTGAAGACGTGCGCCGGCCGGCCGAGGTATCCCTGCCAGGCAAAGCCGCAGGCGAAGTACACCAGCGCCGCCACCGCGATCACGCACAGCGAAGCCAACATGGAGTGGGCTGCGCTGCGCGACCGGCCCAGGCCGGTATTAATGAGGGCCAGCCCGGCGCCAGCCAGGGGAACCAGAAGAATGAAGAGAATGCAGACCGCCGTCCCGGCTTCGGAGAGCGCAGGAACCGGCAAGGACATCATCTGCGGTCCTCCGAAAGAACCAGGTGGGAACGGACGGCCAGGACCAGTCCCAAAACCTCAACGCCGATCCCGGCCAGCACAAAGCCGGCTCGTTGTGGCGTCGAGGCCAGCAGCGCGACCGCAAAGATGACGATAGCCCAGCCGGCCAGCAGCAGCAGAAAGCCCGCAAGTTTCATGTAGTGAGCCCTCCCGTTGGGTTCGGCGGGAGCAGAGACACCAATGTGCGGCCAGCCCAAACGCCAGCCGACGTAACCGTTAAGCGTAGTGCGGGCGATGAACTCCGTCCAATCGAATTTTTTTATCGGGACTAGAAGTGCTGCAAGGGATAGCACTTGCGTGATTTGTTATCGGGCTGGGTGGCTTTTTGGCCCAAACTGCCAAAAGTTTTCTGCAGCCCGTCCAGTTATCGGTGGGGACTCGCGGTGACCAAAGCACCTAAGGTTTTCGTAGTGCTCGACCGATAGATCCTAATGAGATCGCGCGGTGCATCCATGACTCCCTAACCCTTTCGGTCGCAGCCGGCCGGGGCGATCCGAGCCGTGGACAGAAACGGCAGCGCTGGGACGATGTCGGCGCAGTTCCAACATATCGTCGTTTTGTGCGTGATGGCGCTGCTGGTGGCGCTGTTCGCCTGGATCTATCTGCGCGACCGCCAGTGGCGAGTTGCCCTCTGGATGATTGGCTGGATCGCCATTCTCATCCATTTCGCGGCAGCTTGCTTGCTCAGCTTTTCTCTGATTTCACCCACCCTGCAGTTGTGGCTGGCCCATTCCACTCTCGTGTTTGCCGGAACCAGCTTTTTTTTCTCGGTTTCGCGGGCGTGCACCACCACTCGCAGGCGCATCATTTTCATCCTGCTGGGGGCGGTGCCTTCGATCCTCTACGGGACGGGAATGGTGTTTGCAGTCCACCGTCCCTGGCTCTATCGAATCACTCTGGTCATAGCCATGGGTACGGCCACGGCGCTGACCCTGACGTATTACAGCCGCAAAAGCCTCGCCATCAGGGTGCTGGTGTTCTCGTTCTTGACGCCAGGCGCTTGGGTGGTTTATCGAGCTGGCGATTACCCGGCATACGGAATTGACTTCCTGTTGTTTGGCTTCTTTGCCATCACCGCCTTTCTCTACTGGCAGCATCACCGCAGGGTCTCGCCGGGAGTCCTCCTCACTTCTGTTTCGTTTCTGGCGTGGGGCGCGTTCTTCCCTCTGGCCGATGTTCTGGGGGCTCTGCACCTGGGCCCAGCGGTCAATAGCCTGTTTTGGGACATGCCCAAATACTTCGTTGCCTTTGGCATGATCCTCACCTTGCTGGAGAACCAGACCCAGGTCGCCCAGCGCGTGGCCCGGCAGTATCAGGAATTGTTTGAAGGGAATCTTGCGGCCGTCTCTCTTTTTACCGTGGAGGGAGAGTTGCTCGATTGCAACGGCGCCTTTCTCGCCATGTACGGTTTCAGTTCCAAGGAGGCGTTCTCCTGCTCTGCCGCCGCGCTGTATGCCGCTGCGGAAGCGCACGAGATCTTCTCGGCAAGCTAGCCACCGCCGGCCAGGTCCTGAATTACGAGTGCCAGCAGCGCAAGAGGGACGGCACTCTGTTCTGGATTCTGCAGCGGGCCATGATGGTGGGGAACCCGTCCGGCAAAAAAATGATCGAAAGCACCGCCATTGATATCACCGAGCGCAAACACGCCGAGGAGAATCTGCAACTCGAGATCGCCGAGCGCAAACGCGCGGAAGAGGCGGCCAAGGCAGCCAGCCAGGCGAAAAGTGCGTTTCTGGCCACCATGAGCCACGAAATCCGCACCCCCATGAACGGCATCATCGGCATCACCGATCTGCTTCTGGAGACCAAGCTCGCGCCCGGTCAGCGGGAAGACTTGAACATGGTCAAGAGTTCCGCCGAGTCGCTGCTGCTGGTGATCAACGATGTCCTCGACTTTTCCAAGATTGAGGCGGGAAAGCTGCAGTTTGAGCGGATCGATTTTGACCTGCCGAAGACTCTGGGCGAGACCATGAAAAGCATGAGTTTCCGCGCCCACGAGAAAGGGTTGGAGCTGATCGGCGATATCGAAGATGAGGTTCCGGCCTGGGTGGTGGGCGATCCCGGACGATTGCGGCAGGTACTGGTCAATCTGATCGGCAACGCCATGAAGTTTACCGAGCAAGGGGAGGTGGTGGTCGGCGTGCACGCCGAATCGGAAAGCGAGAGCGACGTTGGTTTGCATTTCACGGTCCGGGATACTGGCATTGGAATTCCGCCCGAAAAACGGCGCATGATCTTTGAAGCCTTTACCCAGGCCGACAGCTCCACCACCCGGCAGTACGGCGGCAGCGGACTAGGTTTGGCGATCTGCGCCCGCCTGCTGCACATGATGGGCGGGAAGATTTGGGTGGACAGCAATCCGGAAGGCCGGGGCAGCATCTTCCATTTCACTGCCCGCCTGGCCTTGCCCAAAGACCGCCTTACCAGGCCGGCAGTGGCGCCGATCGAAGCCTTCCAGGATCTTCCCGTGCTGGTAGTGGACGATAATGCCACCAGCCGGCATCTGCTCGCGAAGAGCCTGCGCGACTGGGGGATGTGCGCCCTGTCGGCTTCCGGCGGCCGCCAAGCTCTAAAGATCTTGCACAAAGCAAGCGCAGCCGGCAGGCCGTTTGGGCTGATCTTATTGGATTCCCAGATGCCGGATATGGACGGCTACGCGACCGCCGAACGAATGGGAGAAGATCCTGCTCTGGCCGGAGTCCCCATCATTCTGTTGACGTTGACGGGTTGCTCCGCGCGTTGCCAGCAACCGGGCATCCGGGCCTGTTTGACGAAGCCGATATTCGGGCCGGATCTAATGCAGGCCATCCGCATTGTGCTGGGAACCGCGGCGCCTCCGCAGCAGACTGCACCCTCCCTCGCACCGTCGCATCGCCCTGACCGCGACTCCACTCTCGAAATATTGCTGGCCGAGGACAATCCCGTGAACCAGGTGCTGGCGGTGCGGCTGCTCGAAAAGCGTGGCCACCGCGTGAGCGTGGCCAACAATGGGCACGAAGCCGTGGCCCTGGTGAAGCAAGGCTCATTCGACCTGGTGCTTATGGACGTTCAGATGCCGGGATGCGACGGTTTTGAGGCAACCGCGACCATCCGGCAATGGGAAAACGTAAGCCGCCGCCATGTGCCCATCATCGCCATGACTGCCCATGCCATGAAAGGAGACGAGGACCGCTGCCTGGCGGCAGGCATGGACGCATACCTTTCGAAGCCCATCAATCCCAGCCGGCTCTTCGACCTTATCAAGAATTTGAAAGGCAACGCGGTCGGAGCGGGGAGCCTTGCCGACGACGCCCAGGCTGCCATCTCTTCCCCAGCCCTCGTCCCTGCCGCCCGGCCTGTTTCAGAGTAGGTGAGAGCGCGGCGGTCTCGTTGTCAGTATTCGAAATTTGCATCGTTTGAATCGAAATTGTGCGCTGTACTTGGGGCTCGGTTTCCGGGTATTAAAGTATCTGGTGATTTGTCGCCATCCAGGTGCTGGGCGGCACCGTGTGTTTAGTGTCTGCGCGAACCCAGTGACGGAGAGGTTGGACGTAGGATGAACCACGACGAGCGTTTTCAAGGACTTCCGAAGCCGCAAGGGCTTTACGATCCGCGCCATGAGCACGATGCCTGTGGCATCGGCTTTGTCGCCAGCATCAAGGGCGAGAAGTCGCACGACATCATCGTTAAGGGCATCCACGTCCTGATCAATCTCACCCACCGGGGCGCCAGCGGGTGCGATGCCGAGACCGGCGACGGCGCCGGCGTCCTGATTCAGATTCCGCATCAGTTCTTCACGCGCGAGTGCGCAGGCTTGGGATTCAACCTGCCGGCGCCGGGCGAATACGGCGTGGGCATGATCTTCTTCCCGGTCGAGAAGCACGACCGGCTGCAGTGCGAAGGAGTGCTGGAGCGCATTACCCGTGAAGAAGGTCTGACCGTTCTCGGCTGGCGCGACACTCCCGTGGATGGTTCTGCCATCGGTCGCGTGGCGCGCGCTTCCCAGCCGTACATCCAGCAGCTCTTCATCGGACGCGCCGCCGGCATGGATGTGGATGCGTTCGAGCGCAAGCTCTATGTGGTCCGCCGCCGCGCGGAAAACGAAATCGCCAGTTCGAGCCTGGAGCACAAGGGCATGTTTTATGTGCCCTCACTCTCGGCGCGGACCATCATCTATAAGGGCCTGCTGCTGGCGCCGCAAATCAGCAATTTTTACCGGGAGCTGACCGATCCCGATGTCAGCAGCGCGCTGTGCCTGGTGCATCAGCGCTTCTCGACCAATACCTTTCCCACCTGGCACTTGGCGCACCCGTATCGCTACGTGGCGCACAATGGCGAGATCAACACCGTCAAGGGAAACGCCAACTGGATGGTGGCCCGGCAGGCAACGCTCGCGTCGCCGCTGTTTAACGGCGACATCAAGAAGCTGTTCCCGATCGTGACCCCCGGCGGCAGCGACTCCGCGAATTTCGATAACGTGCTCGAATTGCTGGTGCAGTCCGGCCGCAGCCTGCCGCACGCCATGGCGATGATGATTCCCGAGGCGTGGTCGGAGCACACCAGCCCGGAGAAGCGCGACTTCTACGAGTATCACGCTTCGCTGATGGAACCGTGGGACGGGCCCGCGGCCATCGCCTTCACCGACGGCCGGGTCATCGGGGCCACGCTCGACCGCAATGGCCTGCGGCCGGCGCGTTATCTCGTCACCGACGATGGCCTGGTGCTGATGGCCTCCGAAACCGGCGTGCTGCCGGTCAAGCCGGAAAACGTCCGCATGAAGGGGCGGCTGCAGCCCGGCAGGATGTTTCTGGTCGACACCGAGCAGGGGCGGATCATTTCCGATGAGGAGCTCAAGGGTGATCTGGTCAAGCGCAAGCCTTACGGAAAATGGCTGAAGGAGCATCAGATCCGGCTCGACGATCTGCCGGAGCCGTTCCGCGTCATGGGCTCGGACCACGACACCATTGTTTTCCGACAGCGGATGTTCGGATACAGCGACGAAGATCTACGGCGCATCCTTCTTCCCATGGCCACCGACGGGCAGGAACCGGTGGGATCGATGGGAGCGGACACGCCGCTGGCCTGCCTCTCCGACAATCCGCAATCGTTGTTCAATTATTTCCGGGTATTGTTCGCCCAGGTCACCAATCCGCCTATCGATCCCATCCGCGAAGAGCTGGTGATGTCGCTGATCAGCTATATCGGGCAGGAACGCAATATTCTGGATGAACAGCCGATCAACTGCCACACCCTGCGGCTGGACCATCCGGTGCTGACCAACCGCGATCTGGAGCGGTTGCGCCGGGTTGCGCAGGGCGATTTCCTGGCCACGACTATGCCCACTCTCTACCGCGTGGAAAGCGGCGAGAAAGGACTGCGCGACGCGCTCAACGGTCTCTGCCGGCGCGCCACGCTGGCATTGAAGTCCGGTTACACGCTGCTCATCTTGTCCGATCGCGGTGTGGACGAAGAGTACGCGCCCATCCCCAGCCTGCTGGCGCTTACGGCGGTGCACAATCACCTGGTGCGCGAAGCCACGCGCTCGCAGTGCGCCCTGGTGGTCGAGTCAGGAGAGCCGCGCGAAGTGATGCACTTCGCCTTGCTGATCGGCTATGGCGCCAGTGCGGTCAATCCGTATCTGGCGGTCGAGACGCTGGAGGACATGGTCAACCGCGGCCATCTGCCGGAGGGCTGCACCTTCGACAGCGCCCTGAAGAACTACAAGAAATCCATCAATAAAGGACTGCTGAAGACCTTTTCGAAGATGGGCATCTCCACCCTGCAAAGCTATCGCGGGGCGCAGGTCTTCGAGGCCATCGGCCTGAACAAATCGCTGGTGCAGAAATATTTCACCGGAACGACTTCGCGCATCGAGGGCATTGGGCTGGACGTGCTGGCGCGCGAAGCGGAAATGAAGCACCAGCACGCCTTGCGGCCGGTTACGGACTCGGAATCGGAACTTGCCGTGGGCGGAAGTTATTCCTACCGCACGAACGGGGAGCAGCACCTGGTGAATCCCTTCACCATCAGCAAGCTGCAGCGCGCCGTCCGGGAAGACAATTTCCAGACCTTCAAGGAATACTCCGATTCCATCGACAATCAAACTCAGGGCCTGTGCACCTTGCGCGGCCTGATGCAGTTCAAGAAGGCTGCCGCGCCGGTTCCGCTCGAAGAAGTGGAGCCGGCCAGCGAGATCGTGCGGCACTTCGCCACGGGCGCGATGTCGTACGGTTCCATCAGCAAGGAAGCCCACGAAACTCTTGCTAGGGCGATGAACCGGATTGGCGGCAGGTCGAATACGGGTGAAGGGGGCGAAGACGAGAAGCGATTCGTCGACGATCGCCGCAGCTCGATCAAGCAGGTGGCTTCCGGCCGCTTCGGGGTCACGGTGGAGTATCTGGTCAACGCCGACGAGCTCCAGATCAAGATGGCGCAGGGCGCCAAGCCCGGCGAAGGCGGACAGCTTCCCGGTCACAAAGTGGACGAAACCATTGCCCGCGTGCGCCGGTCGATCCCCGGCGTCGGGCTGATTTCACCGCCGCCCCATCACGACATTTACTCGATTGAAGATCTGGCCCAGCTCATTTACGACCTGAAGAACGCGAACCCCAAGGCCCGCATCTCCGTGAAGCTGGTGGCGGAAGTCGGCGTGGGCACGATTGCGGCGGGAGTGGCGAAGGCCCATGCGGACGTGATCCTCATCAGCGGCGATTCCGGCGGCACCGGCGCCTCGCCGCTCAGTTCGATCCGGCACGCCGGGATTCCGTGGGAACTCGGCTTGGCGGAAACCCAGCAGGTTCTGGTAATGAACGATCTGCGCGGGCGCATTCGTCTGCAGACCGACGGCAAGCTGCAAACCGGGCGCGACGTGGTCATCGCGGCTCTGCTGGGCGCCGAAGAATTTGGCTTCGCCACCATGCCCCTGGTGGCGATGGGCTGCGTGATGATGCGCAAGTGCCACCTGAATACCTGCCCGGTGGGCATCGCCACCCAGGATCCGGAGCTGCGCAAGAAGTTCCAGGGACAGCCCGAGCATGTGATCCGTTTCTTCTTCTTCCTGGCGGAGCAGGTGCGAGCGATCATGGCGGAGCTGGGGTTCCGCACCTTCAACGAAATGGTGGGACGGGTCGACATGCTGGAAATGAAACCGGCGATCGAGCACTGGAAGGCACGCGGCCTCGACTTCAGCAGCATCCTGTACAAACCGGAGATGCCGGCGCGTATCGCGCGGCGTTGCAAGCAAGCCCAGGATCACGGGCTGCACCAGTCGCTGGATTACCGGCTAATCGACTACGCGCGTGAATCCCTGGAAAACAAGCAGCCTATCCATCTCCGTCTGCCCATAAGAAACGTGCATCGCTCGGTGGGAACGATGCTGAGTGGCGAGGTGGCTCGCCGTTATGGCGCGGAGGGACTGCCGGACGACACCATCCGTTTCGATTTCGAAGGTTCTGCCGGGCAGAGCTTCGGTGCGTTTCTGGCGCACGGCATCACTCTGTCGCTGGAAGGCGATTCCAATGATTATGTTGGCAAAGGACTTTCGGGAGGACGGCTGATTGTCTTTCCGCCCAGGCAGTCGCCGTTCGAGCCGGAGAAAAACATCATCATCGGCAACGTGGTGCTTTACGGGGCGACCGGCGGCGAAGCCTTCTTCAACGGAGTAGCGGGAGAGCGATTCGCCGTTCGCAACTCTGGCGCCAGTGCGGTGGTGGAGGGCACTGGCGACCATGGCTGCGAGTATATGACCCGGGGCACGGTGGTGGTGCTGGGCGAATGCGGGCGGAATTTCGCCGCCGGCATGAACGGCGGCTTCGCCTTTGTGCTCGACGAGCTGGGAGATTTTGAAACGAAGCGGTGTAATCTCGCCGGAGTCGATCTCGAACCGCTGCTGGAAGAGCAGGATATTGCCACCGTGCGTTCTTTGATCGAGCGGCATCTGGCTTTCACCAACAGCGCGCGGGCGAAGTACGTGCTCGACAACTGGACGGAGCTCATCGGCAAATTTATAAAGGTGTTTCCGCACGACTACAAACGAGTACTGGGGATACCACGGTACGGGAAGGCTGCCGTCCCGGCATTTAATCCGCCTCCTGCAGCCAAGGTTGATGCCGCGGTTGCGGCTGGACGGTAAGAGATTCTGCTTTTGTATTTGAAGGTGATCCATTGGGTAAAGTGACTGGCTTTCGTGAGTATCCGCGGGAACTTCCGCCGCGGCGGCCCGTAATCGAACGGGTGAACGACTGGTTCGAGGTGTACCGCGACTTTCCCGAGGAGAAAGTGCGGGCGCAGGGCGCGCGCTGCATGGACTGCGGCGTGCCGTTCTGCCACACCGGCTGTCCGCTGAACAATATTATTCCTGACTGGAACGACCTGGTGTATCGCGACCGCTGGCAGGAAGCGATTCGCCGCCTGCACGCCACCAACAACTTTCCGGAGTTCACGGGACGGATTTGTCCGGCGCCCTGCGAAGCCTCATGCGTGCTGGGCATCAATGAGCCGCCGGTAACCATCCGGCAAATTGAAAAGAGTGTCATCGAGCACGCCTGGAGCGCGGGATGGATTCGTCCGGAACCGCCCCCGATGGAAACCGAGCACCGCGTGGCCGTCATCGGCTCCGGTCCGGCTGGCTTGGCGGCCGCTCAGCAGTTGCGGCGCGCCGGCCACAAGGTGACGGTCTACGAGAAGAACGAAAAAGCGGGCGGACTGCTGCGCTTCGGCATCCCCAATTTCAAACTCGAGAAGCACATCCTGGAGCGCCGGCTGCAACAACTGGTGGAGGAAGGCATCGAGTTCGTGAACAATGCCCACGTCGGTGTGAATGTCTCCGTTCCCGAGCTGCGCCGGAACCACGATGCGCTGCTGCTGGCCGGCGGCGCCGAACAGCCGCGCGACCTTCCGCTCCCGGGACGCGAGCTCAAGGGAATCCATTATGCCGTCGATTATCTTTCGCAGTCGAACCGGCGCTGCGAAGGGATCGATCTTCGTACCCAGGAAGAAATCCTCGCCACCGGAAAGCGCGTGGTCATCATCGGCGGCGGAGATACCGGGGCCGACTGCCTGGGAACCACCCACCGCCAGCACCCCAAGTCGGTTCATCAGTTTGAGCTGCTGCCCATGCCTCCGGCGGAACGCTCGCCCAGCACGCCCTGGCCGCTGTGGCCGATGCAACTGCGAACGGAAAGCTCGCACGAAGAGGGAGGCATCCGCGAGTGGAGCGTTTCCACCACCGCCTTCCACGGCAATGGAGATGGCCGCGTTACCGGTCTGGCCGGAGTGCGCGTGGGACCGCCGCCCAAGTTCGAGCCGGTCGCCGCTTCCGAGTTTTTCCTCGAGTGCGACATGGTGCTGCTGGCGATGGGATTCGTCGGTCCGGTGCGCAGCGGACTGCTACAGCAACTCGGCGTAAAGCTCGATAATCGCGGCAACGTCGCGACCGACGAAACCTACATGTCTTCCGTTCCCGGAGTGTTCGCGGCCGGCGATGTGCGGCGGGGACAGTCGCTGGTGGTCTGGGCGATCCAGGAGGGACGCAGCGCAGCCCGCGGCATCGACGCCTATCTCCGCGCACGCTCCGCGGCAAGCTAGCGCCCGAACATAAGTGCGTGAAACGCGCTTGGATTCTGCTGGTCTGTCCCGGCTTCGGTACCTGGATCCGAAGGTCCTGCCCTGCTCGCCCACTTGTTCCACAATCGGCGGTTATTCCCGAGGGACGGGCTTCGGTTTCAGGCGAGTCGTCGGTGCGGGGCCTCGCTGTCCTCCGCAGAGACAGGGTCGGAGTCGAGCCCGGAGAACCAGCCTTCGTCGCGCAGTCGAGCCCAGCCCTTGCGTATGTGGTCCTCGCGAAAGATCTCGCGCTTGCGACGGTTCCAATCCGCAAAGCCGCGAACTACGGCTGAAACGTCACTCGCTGCCTTCGAGTTTTCACTCACGATCCAGTGGATGGTGGCCAACAACTCCAGACCATAAGGCGTCTCAAAACCATCGATCAAACGGCTAACCCTGTCAATTCGCTCACTGGCCTCTTTGTCGTCTTGCAGAAATGCTACGGCAGCATCACGAGCTCCTGGCAGCAAGGTAATCTCGGCACGGTTGCTCCGGTCACCGTAACCTCTAACGTAGTGTCCTTCGATATTCTGGAGCACGTGATGCAGGTTCTCAGCATAGGGGCCAAGAATGTATTTCGTGAATCTTAGCCGTAGGCGTTCGCCAGCGGCCTGCAGAAAATATGCGAGCTTCTGTACCTCAAGCATTGTGTGCCCGTACCCGACCGATCCATAACGGTCGAGCAGGGCCAATAAGAGAGCCCTTCCCCGGGTCATTCTTGGTTTCGCTGTCGCCACTCGCATCTCTTCAGCCGCCGGCGCGCCTTGGGGAGCAAAAACGAGGACCTGGACGTTGGGAAGTTCGGACAGCTGTCTTTGGATGAGCCGGGAAACCTCGCCCCAGTCGAGCCCTCCGCTGCCGCACCCTAGCGGCGGTACAGCAATCGATCGAATTTGGAGTGTCTGGATCACCTTGGCCAGTGCGCTGAGACCTTCCCGAATGTCGCTGAGCCGCGACTTGCCTCTCCAGTGGCGCTTCGTCGGGAAATTGATGATGTACTTCGGGCCGACAAACTTCTCGGTTTCCACGACGAACATCCTTCCCGGCTGCACGACCCCCGCCCGGCAGGCTTCCTGATATTTGCGGTAGTTGTCGGGGAAGGCCTGCCTGAACTGCAGGGCGATGCCCTTCCCCATGATGCCGACGCAGTTGACGGTGTTTACCAACGCGTCCACATTCGCTTGAAGCAAATTACCGCTTGTTATCTGTACCATTAGTAATACCAGCCTCGACGAACAGTGACTTTAGGCCTGTGGTGAACCCCTGACCGGCTGAGCACAGCCTCAATCGCGGACTTGACTGCGTTGCTCATGACAACAACTTCCGTCACAAGGGCCCACGGAAAGCGCCCATGTACGAGGAATTCAGCACTCCGGCGTCGCTTGCGGTCGGGATCTTTTAGGGGTGTCATTCCAGTACTGCAGGCGCATCACTTCCCAATCAACTTCGTCCAATCTGTTCAGGTCGTCGAAGAAATCCGTCAGCGCCATGGTCCCGTGCCCGTTGGTAAAGACAAACCCGCAACCGCTTCCGGCAATAAGTTGCGCGTTGGAAAGAAGGTAGATCACGTCGGACTGGCCACCGGTATAACCCTCGACTCTGCCGTGGTGAATCGCGCAGAGCATAGGCGAACGAGGGGCAAAGTAAAAAGGTACGTAGTCATGCAGGGTTCCGCCGGGTCCGCACGGCACGGATGTACTGCTCCGACGATCCTGAATATTCTGGTGCGCAATATTCACGTAATATGTCCCGCCGCCCAGAAGGTCTGCGCAGCAGTGCAGCGCGCCTGCGCCGATGATTGAGCCAAGGTTGTCGACATGTGTGATGTGGTACACCGGAGTCGGTAATGGTACTGCCGTCTTGTTGCTAGCCGCCATACGGAGGACAGGCCCATATTATCTCGCCTCTCGATGCGGGTTGGCGCACAGCATCTCGCGCCTTTCATGGCTTCATCGTCCAGACGCTATCGGACCCGTGCCTGCCCCTTCCCCTCTCTCGGATCAAGCCCCTGGGCTCGAACGGATCGCTCCGACTTTCGCGGCCTGTCCCAATAGGGATTTTTGCATTTGGGGCACACCTTCGGGTACTCATTGGCCAACCTCGGTAGCCACGCGTGCGCGCAGCGCTCGCAGCGGTAGCCCGGCAGCATGACTCTGGCCATACCCCCCAGTCTGAGATCTCCCGTATATGAGGTCAAGTACCATACGAACGGTATTGTACCATAACTATAATCTGTCAAGTATATTACTATTAGGTAAAAGAAAGGTCGCCGCAGAAAGCCCCGCGGCCGTACGGGCCGAAACTCAACGCCCAGTAGTCTGTCGCCGCCCCGTCGAACCTACTCATACCGCAGGCAAACGATGGGGTCGAGGTTGGCGGCGCGGTTGGCGGGATAGAAGCCGAAAAACAGTCCCACGCCAACCGACATCGCCACCCCGGTGACGACCCAGAAGGGCGAGACCGTGGCGGGCACCGAAGCGAAGGCGTGGCGCACGATGGTGGCGACGAGGATGCCGATCGCGATGCCGAGCGCGCCACCGGTCGAGGTCAGCAGCACCGCTTCGAGCAGAAACTGGACGCGGATATCGGCCTTACGCGCGCCGATGGCGCGGCGCACGCCAATCTCCCGGGTGCGTTCGGTCACCGAGATCAGCATGATATTCATCACCCCGATGCCGCCGACCAGCAGCCCGACCGAGCTGATGATGCCGGTCAGAATCACCAGCGCGCCCGTGAGCTGGTTCCAGAGCTGGGTCAGGAAATCGGAGGAGATGACTTCGAAATCGTTCTCCTGATTGTGCCGCAGATGGCGCAGGCGGCGCATGGCTTCTGTGACCTGGTCCACGGCGAGCTGGGGATCGCCGTGCTTGGGAATGGTGAAGGCGATGTGCGTCTCCTTCGATTCGGGGTAGTTCTTCTGGAAATTCGAGAGCGGGATAACGGCGAAGCTGTCCACGCCGCCGCCGCCGAACAGGCCGGGATCTCTTTCGAAAACTCCGATCACTTCATACTGGCGGCCGTTGACGTAGGCCACCTTGCCGATGGGGTCGGTGTTGGGGAAGAGCGAGTCGGCCAACGCCGCGCCCAGCACCACAACGTTGCGCGAGTGCTCCTCGTCGAAGCGGGAGAGGAAGCGGCCTTCATTGACGGCGAACAGCGGGATGGCATCCACGTAGTCGGGCGCGGCGCCGCGCAGGATGATGCGCTCGACGCGCTTGTCCCCGGCGTGCACCTCGTTGGTCTCCCCGAAGAAGAAAGCGCGCGTCTTGAATGGCGTGGCCAGTTCGATTGCGGGGCAGGATTCGCGCAGGTATTGTGCGTAGTCCGTTTCCAGGTAGCGGCGCGTGCGCATCTTTTCCGGTAAACGGTCCGGTGGCTGGCCGAACGGGATGCGGGAGATGAAATACGTCCGCGAACCGAACGATTCCACGCGCTTCTGGATGTAGAGGTTCAGGCCATCAATGATGGAAGCCACCGAGATCACCGAGGTCACCCCGATGAAGATGCCCAGCACCGTCAGGGCGGAGCGCACCTTGTGTCCACGCAGGGTGGCCAGCGCGTTCCTCAGGTTCTCTTTGATCTCGGCGCGCTGCATCGTTACTCCGACCTCAGCGCGACCACGGGATCGAGGCGTGCGGCGCGCGTCGCCGGGTAGATGCCGAAGAACAACCCGATGGCGGAGCTGAGGATCAGACCGAGGACGGCCACCCACGTCTGCACCGAGGTGGGGAAAGAAGTGAAGCTGCGCAACCCGAGCGCGCACAAGAAGCCGCCCACGATCCCGGCGGCGCCGCCGATGATGCATTGCAGCACGCTTTCCAGCAGGAACTGCCGGCGGATGTCGCGCTGCGTAGCTCCCAGAGCGCGGCGCACGCCGATCTCCTTAGTGCGCTCGGTCACGCTCACCAGCATGACGTTCATGATGACGATGCCGCCGACCACGGCAGAAATCGAGCTCACCATGACGAACACGGCGAAGAAAGCGCCGCTGATGGAGCGCCAGAGCGAGATGTAGCTGTCCTTAGTGCCTATGAAAAAGTCGTCGTCCTGCCCGGGCTGGAGGTGGCGGCGCCCGCGCATCACCAGGCGCGCCTCGTCCTGGGCCTGCTCGAAGGCAGGTCCTCCCACGGTCTTCACGTTGATGGTGAGGCTGGAGCGCGTGCCCATCTGGCGCAGATACGTGCGCAGCGGGACGATCATGAAATTGTCCTGCTCCTGGCCGAGCACGGAGCCGATGCGCTCCATGGTGCCGATGACGCGGAACTCATCGTTGCCGACGCGCACCACCTGGCCGAGCGGATTGGTGCCGGGGAAGAATTCATCCACCAGGGTCTGGCCGATGATGCAAACGTTGCTCATCTGCTGGTCTTCCGAGTCTCCGAAGTAACGGCCGAGCTCGATGGTGCGGGTGTCGATCTCCGCCATGTTGGCGGTGTGCCCGAGAAGGTTGATGTCCTGCAGTTCCTTCTCGCGATAGCGCACGTGGACGGAATCAGTCGCGGAAGCTCCGACCATCTGGCAGGAGTCGCAGCGCTCGCTCACCGCGCGCACGTCGTCCCACTCGATGCGCTTGAAGCGAAGAGCCCTGATTACCGCGTCCCAATCGGTGACCACGAACGGCGTCTTCGCGATCTGGAAGACGTTGGTGCCGAGGTTGGCGATCTTGTTCTCGACGTAAGCGTTCGCGCCCTGGACGATGGTCATGACGGTGATCAGCGTGGCCACGCCCAGCGTCAGCCCCACGATGGTCAGCGAGGCGCGCAGCTTGTGCGCACGCAGCGCTTCCACACTTTGCCGAAAGATATCCTCAAGCCGCGACACGGCCCACCCTTCCGATTTACTTGCACCCTCTTTGATATCGTAACAGCCGGGCACGACCGCCCAACGGCCGCGGGCCGAGAGCCCAGCCACGATCAAGCAACTTGTCTCCGCATGCCGTGTATGAAGTAAAGTGTTGAAGTGTGTGCGGAATGGGGAGGCGCTGAAGGCGCGTAACGATGAGCGTAGAGCGGCGTGGGAAAATCGACTGGCTGGATCTGCTGTGGTTGATCTTCCTGGCCGGCTTGGCGATCCTGCCCCCGGTGCGCGAGTACCACAAGCAGCTCACCCTGCTCGGGATCGGAATCCTGCAACTGTCTGAGGGGTGGCTGATCGCGCGCGTACCGCGCGGCCGTTCTTACGTGGTCTTGCTCAAGATTCTGCTGGCCACGCTGCTGCTGGACCACACCGGAGGACCGGGAATCAACAGCAGCTACTATCCCATCTACTACCTCCCCGTGGTCACCGCCGCCCTCTACTTCGGGCCCTGGAAGACGCTGCTCTGGACGCTGCTGGCTTCCGCCGCCTACTGTTCGTATCTGTATCCGGCGCTTCAGGAATACGAGTTGGACGCGGGTGGGGTCGCCGAACTCGCCATCCGTATTCTGTTCTTTTTCCTGGCCGCCGGCGTGGTGAACCGCTTTGCCTTACAAAGCCGGCGGCAATCGGACCGCTATCAGAAGCTGGCGGAAGAGCTTGCAGAAACCAATCGCCAGCTCGAACAGGCGCAGGCCGAGGCGCGCCGCTCCGAGCGGCTGGTGGCTCTGGGCCAGCTCTCCGCCGGACTCGCGCACGAGATTCGCAATCCGCTGGGCGTCATCAAAGGCTCGGCGGAGATGCTGAATGAGAAGCTGCGAGGATCGGATCCGCTGGCGAGCGAGCTGGCGGGATATATTTCCGGGGAAGTGGATCGGCTCAGCGCGCTGGTGAGCCGTTTCCTGGACTTCGCGCGGCCGCTGCGTGCTCAAGCGTCTCCGCAGGAGCCGGCGGCTTTGCTGGATCGGGCGCTGAAATCGGTGGCGCAGCAGTGGCGAGGAGGGCAGGTCAGCATCGAACGGAAGTATCAGGAGAATCTGCCGATGGTGCCGCTCGATGAAGGTCTTTGCGAGCAGGCCTTCCTGAATCTTGTCCAGAATGCTTACGAAGCCATGGGGAGCCAGGGCGGGACGCTCCGGGTGGAGGTTATCGCCGCTGAATCCGATGGCCGCCGCGGCGTCGAAATCCGGCTGCAAGATACCGGCCCCGGCGTCGCTGCGGAGCTGCGGGAGCAGATTTTCAATCCGTTCGTTACTACCAAGCAGACAGGGGTGGGGCTGGGGCTCTCCATTGTGGCCAAGATTGTGGAAGAGCACCATGGTTCCATTCGGGTGGAGAGCGCGCCCGGCGGCGGCGCCAGCTTCGTGATCTTTCTTCCCGCGGAATCAGCGGGGGTTCGGAAGGAGACAGCACTGCTATCCGGATAACCACTATGCCGACGGTTCTGATTGTCGAAGACGAAGCCAAGATGCGCCGGCTGCTCGAGCTCAACCTGGGCGAGGACGGCTTCACCACGCTCTCCGCCGCGGACGCCGAGACTGGGCTGAAGCTCCTGCGCAGCGAGTCGGTGGACCTGGTGGTCACCGATCTCAAGCTGCCGGGACAGGACGGCCTCGCGTTCCTGCAAACGGTCAAGCAATTGAATGCCGCGCTTCCGGTGGTGGTGATGACGGCGTTCGGCAGCGTCGAAACCGCGGTCGAGGCGATGAAAGCCGGGGCAGCCGATTACGTGGTGAAGCCTTTCTCGCTGGCCGAAATGCGCATGGTGATCCACAAAGAGCTGGACGTGCGCCAGCTCCGGGAAGAGAACCGCTCGCTGCGCGAGGCCCTCGGGCGGCGCTACGAGCACCCCAACATCGTGGCGCGCGGCGCCAAAATGCAGGAAGTTCTGGCCACGGTGGAGCGCGTCGCCCCGACCAACGCAACCGTGCTGCTCGGCGGCGAGAGCGGCGTGGGCAAGGATCTGATCGCCCGCGCCATTCATGAGAAGTCGCGCCGCGCCTCCGGACCTTTCGTCAAAATCAACAGCACTGCGATTCCCGAGACCCTGCTGGAGAGCGAACTTTTTGGCTACGAGAAAGGCGCGTTTACCGGCGCCGCCGCCAGCAAACGCGGAAAGTTCGAGCTGGCGGACAAGGGAACGCTTTTCCTCGACGAGATCGGCGATGTCCCGCTGGCAGTTCAGGTGAAGCTGCTGCGGGTTCTCCAGGAGCGTGAGTTCGAACGGCTGGGCGGCACGCGCACCCTGAAGGTGGATGTGCGGCTCATTGCCGCCACCAATCGCGACCTGCGCGAGGCCCTCGAGCAGCACACCTTCCGTGAGGACCTCTACTATCGCCTGAACGTCGTGCCCATTGATATCCCTCCGCTGCGCGAGCACAAAGAAGATATCCCCGAGCTGGTGAAGCTGTTTCTCTCGCGCTTTGCCGCGGAATCCGGCAAACAAATCACCGGGATAGCTCCCGAAGCTTTGCACGTTTTGACGGACCATTACTGGCCGGGAAATGTTCGCGAACTCCAGAACGTCATTGAACGGGCTTGCGCGCTGGCGAATGGATCTGTGCTGGAATCTGCGGACATCCGTCTGGACGCGAACCGCGGGAAGGCGGCGAATTCATCCGAACCCGTTTTGCCTGAAGGAATGACTCTTGAACAGTGGGAAGATGAGATCATTCGCGAAGCCTTGCGCAAAGCCGACGGCAACAAGAGCCAGGCGGCGCGCAGGCTGGGGCTCTCGCGGAATGCGCTGCGCTACCGGCTGTCCAAGATCGGCATTGCCGATGATTCCGAGAAGGAGTGAGAGCTGCAATTGCGATCGGCGCGGACACCGGCTGGGGAGGGATGGTTAGTGGTAACCCCTGATGGAATAACGAAGTCGGCCTCGCGAGCGGCCTGAGTACACTGTTTTGGCTTCCAAACCGAAAGAGTGGCTCGGACCGAAGGAGGCCGAGATGCGCATTATAGGTTGTGATTTGCATTCCCGACGGCAGACGTTGGCGATGCTCGATGTCGATACCGGTGAGGTGGAAGAGCGTGTCCTCGCACACGAGGGCGAGCAAGTACGGGAGTTTTATGCTGGACTACCCGGTCCAGTGCGGGTGGGCATTGAAGCGACTGGCTCGATGCACTGGTTCCTGGAACTGATGGATGAGCTGGGTGTGGAGTGCCAGGTCGGACACCCAGCCAAGATCCGTGCCTGCGAGCCGCGGAAGCAAAAGCACGATCGGCGTGACGCCATGCTGCTCTTGAACCTGCTGGCCGAGGATCGCTTCCCGAAAATCTGGATGCCTACGGTGGAGCAGCGCGATGTGCGCGAGCTGTTGCTGTATCGCCATCAGTGGGTGCGCATCCGGGTGCGGATGCAGAACGCGTTGCAGTCGATTGCCTTAAGTCACGGTCTACGCCGCGGCACCTCGCTGTGGAGCAAGGCTGGCCTGGAGGCGATCGGCTCACTGGCGCTGCCGCCGTACAGGACACAACGGCGGGATGCGCTGGTCCGCACCTACCGGCAACTGCAGACCGAGATCGAAGCGCTGGACAAGACGGTGGCAGCCTGCGCCGAACAGCGTCCGCAGGCGCGCCGGTTGATGACGCATCCTGGCGTGGGCCCGATTACGGGGCTGGCGACGGAGGTATTTCTAGGCGATGCGACGCGCTTTGCCGACGGCAAGGCGGTGGCCAGCTATGTGGGGATGATTCCGAGCGAGTTCTCCAGCGCCGGCCGCCAGCGCTGTGGCGCCCTGACCAAGCAGGGCAACGCGCTGGTCCGGTTTCTGTGGTGCGAAGCGGTGGGCCACGCGGCGCGGCGGGATGACGCGCTGAAGCGGTTCTTTCGCCGCAAGCTGGCGCAGAAAGGGCTCGGCAAAGCTACCGTGGCCACCGGCCGCAAGCTGGGAATCCGGCTGTGGATCATGATGAGAGATCAGATCGACTATGAAGAGTTCTGCCGGCGTACACGGCGGAACGGGGAAGCCCATGCGGAAATGCCTGATTGTGAACATGGTCCTGCAAGGCAGTGACCGGACCCCTGAATAGGCTATCCGCCTCCCCGCGCGAGTGGGGAGTCCGAACTACTCCTCATGGTCCTGAGTGATCGAAGAGATGTTTGGTGGGCACACCGTAAGGTGAAAAGGACCGAGCCAGGGAACGGGTGGAAGCAGATGAACCGTGATGCTCCAACAACGGAGTGCTTCGGCGCTGAGGCCGAAGTGTACCTGAGAAAAAGCAAAACCCTCTGAGAAGAGGGTTGACGTAGCCGACTTCGTTAGAGATGTTCACAACAACTATCACGGGAAGCATCGCCCCGGCTGATTGCGATCTTGACTTGCGCTGTCGTCTTTTTGCCCCCATTTCCGATTCTCCTAATAGAGGCGATTCCACCTGAATCTCTCTCTAGAGGAGAAATCACATGAAACACTTTGCCAAGCTCATGCTTTTGACGTTGCGCTTAGTAGTGGTCGTCGCGGTTGTCGTGTCGTTTCTTCCGCGCCATGCATCCGCCCAACCGCCGGCCCCCCCTGCTCCCCCTGCTCCCCCCAACAGTCTCGTTACCTTGTTTTGGCAAGGCTTCGCCCCAACAACCGGCTGCTACGTCCGGGTCCTCCCCAGCGGCACTCCGCCTTCGGGTTGTTACACGGTGCCGACGGGGACGTTCCTCGTTGTGACCGACATCTTGATCACCTGCTTCACCGCCAACGTCAGCGAGTCCGGCGGCGTTCCCACCACCACGCCCATTCCCGACATCCCCTGTACCTACTCGCTTGACACATCCCCATACGTCTACACCGCGTTCTCGGTCACGAATACCTACGGATTCGCCACCGTCCACGACCACTTCACCACGGGCATAGTCCTCGACTACACCCCGACCCCGAACCCGCAGTCCGTCCCCTTCAGCCTCCCCCTCTCTCTCCCCACCCTTCTCCAATCCCCCCAGTACTACGTGACGCTACAGGGGTTCGGCAGCCCCGGCCCCCCGACGGTGCCGCCGTTGCAGTGACTCGCGATATGTGGCTAGCTCCGGCGTGTCCCTGACTGGCGGCTTGCTCGGTGATGACGACTTGAACCGGAGCAAGACCCGCCGCAACCCACGCTGCCCATCACCGAACGTATGACCCGAACGGAGAACGCGCTTGGGGCGTTCTCCGCTCGTGCTCGTAAAGCTGGGCCGCACGCTCAACGAAGTTCTGCATGGTCGTTCGCGCTATGGTGAGTCCACTGCGTCGGCTGGATAGTTGGCGATAAATCGCCATATCACTAATCGACCCGGGTTGTCGAACTCGGGGAATCTGCGCCGCCTAAACAGCCCGCGGATCCCCTAGGTGGCTGAAATCAACCACGCCGGCTGAAACCGGCCACCAACCAGCTTTCCCACGTCCGCAGTTGGCTTTTTCCCCCTTGCGATTCATCAAGTTACAACCATGCCGCCGCTCGTTCCTCTGGCATAGCACATGCAGTCTGCAGGAAGGGAGATGTCTCTATTGAAGACATTCCCGACGGAGAAGTGGGCCATGCGAAGCAGACTCGCAACAGCATTCTTAATTATTCTGATGGTGGCGGGGCTTGGCGCCACTCGCATGCAAGCGCAATACAGCCCCGATCAGGACCAGCAGGTCGGTCCTGATCCCGGCGCGCAATATCCCGACCAGGGCCAGCAACCCGGCCCAGCGCCCGGCGAGCAATATCCGGCGCCAGGCCAGCAGACCGCACCGCCGTCGCAGTATCCACCGCCAGGTCCGCAGGCCGCACCGCCGTCGCAATATCCGCAGTCGGGGCAATATCCTCCTCCTCCGGGCGGGCAGTATCCGCCGCCGGGGCCGCGCTACCCCTACCCGCAGCCGGGATACCCGCCGCAGCAGGGCCCGCAACACCCTCCCCAGCCGAACGGGCAACAGAGCAATGAGCCGGGGGTCGCACGCATCAGCCTGACGCACGGAGAAGTTTCAACGCAGCGCGGCGATTCCGGGGACTGGTCGGCGGCGGCGCTGAATGCCCCCATGATGGCGGGCGATAAGATTTCCACCGGCGACAACTCCCGTGCCGAGGTGCAACTCGACTACGCTGACGTCTTTCGCCTGGGCGACCATGCGCAGGCTCAGATTGCCACCCTTACCCGCAGCGATATCCAGGTTCAGTTAGCGCAGGGCATGGCCAGCTACACGGCTTTCAAGGACGGTGAAGCTCGGGTCGAGATCGACACACCCAACCTGGCAATTCATCCCATCGGCAATGAGGGCGTTTACCGGATTCTGGTTAATTCGCCGGAGGAGTCACAGGTGATTGTTCGCAAGGGTGAGGCGGAAATCTCGACTCCGGGTGGCAGTGTTCGTGTCGCAAAGGGCCAACTGATCACGGTGCGTGGAACTGGAAACGACGCTCAATATCAGGTTGCCGATGCGCCCGCCAGAGATGACTGGGATGAATGGAACAACGACCGGGATCACATCATCCGCGATGCCGGGGCTTGGCGCCACACCGATCGTTACTACACGGGGAGCGAGGATCTGGACGCCTACGGAAACTGGACCACGGTTCCGGATTACGGTTCAGTCTGGATCCCGGCCGTCGCTCCGGGATGGGTTCCTTATCGCGCCGGCAATTGGGTTTGGGAGCCGTACTGGGGTTGGACGTGGGTTTCGTACGAACCCTGGGGCTGGGCTCCGTATCATTACGGACGCTGGTTCCTCTATGGCAATTCGTGGGCGTGGTGGCCCGGACCCGTCGTGGGCGTTGGTTTCGGGTATCCCTACCGGCCAATCTGGGCGCCGGCTTATGTCTCCTTCTTTGGTTTTGGCGGAGGGGGCTTTGGAGTCGGAATTGGCTTCGGCTTCGGCGGCTTCGGCTCGTTTGGCTGGTTGCCTATCGGGCCCGGTGACCGCTTCTTTCCCTGGTGGGGCGGTTACCGCGGACGCTTTGGTGAGGTAGGCATCGGCGGCTTCAACGGCTTCCATGGCGGATGGGGACCCCTGCATGCCGGAGATCGCTTCTCCAACGTGCGGATGGCGATGAACAATGAGCGGATGCGCAACGCGTTTTCTACCGTTCCGGCCGGACGCTTCGGCCAGGGACGGGTTGCCGCGACGCCCGTGAGCCGCGAGATGCTCGCCGGGGCTCACGCTATGACCGGGAATCTGCCCGTGACCCCCACGCGGGCGAGTCTGTCGGCCAGCGGCCGGGCGGCGAGTCCCTCCACCACCCGCGGCGGGGCGGGACACTTCTTCGGCAGTCGCGCTGCTGCGCCGCAGTCCTTTGAGCGGCAGGCAGCGCAAGTACACGAGGCGATCCAGCGCGATGGCCGCTTTGCCGCGGGCCAGAACAATACCCGGACGGCCATGAACACGCAAGGGCCGATGGCTTCAGACACGAACCGTTATGGAGGATCGGCAGGGACGCCCAGTTCAAGAACATCTTCCCCATCGGGAGCGAACCGCGAAGGCGTAGCGGCCAGTGACCGTGGCGCCAGAGCAACTTCGGGGAACGATGGCTGGCGGCGCTTCGGCTCCGCCCCCGCTTCCAGCCGGACGGGCCAGACTCCGCAAGCGCAAAACTCTCGGCCGGCTCCTTATGGCAATGCGTCGCGCCCTGGGAGTTCGACGAGCGCAAGGCCGAACGATCCACCCGGCAGGGCAGCACCATCCACTCCGAACCGCGGTGAAAGCCTGCAACGTTACACACCACAGCCCCGTTCGGCGGCGCCGCAGCCCTTGAGCCGCAGCCCAGCCAGCAGCGCTTACGGCCGTAGCGGCTATGGAAACGGCGGTTATGGAAGCAGCGCATACGGCCGTGGCGCTTATGGGTACGGAGGCTATTCCCGGCCAACGCTGAACATGAGCAAGCCCATCGTTACGCCACGGTCATCCGGAGCGTACGGCGGTGGCCGCTATCCCAGCGGTGGCGGGTACCGCGGATCACCCAGCGGAGGAGGCCATTCCGCTCCCAGCGGTGGGGGACACTCCTCGGGCGGCGGACATCCTTCCGGTGGCGGACACTCCCGCCGCTAGTCCCGCTGCATTCACTCAGGCTCTTTGGTCGCCGGGCAGGACGGCAGGAGAATCTTCAGCCTGAACCGGCGTGGGTGGCCGTCTTGAGCTGCTCACCGCATACAGCACCAGCTCCACCCGGCTGGAGATGCCCAGCTTGTCGAAGATGTGAAACAGGTGGTTCTTCACCGTGTGGTCGCCGAGGTGGAGTTGCTCCGCGATCTCATGGTTGACCAGACCTTCGGCCACCAGATGCACGACTTCTCCTCCCCGCTTACTCAACAAGCTCCTGCCATCGGCGCTCACCACGCGCAGCGAAGGGGTCTGCGCCACCGCTTCCAGCAGATACTCCAGTTGCCGCGAATTGGCCCGGATTCTGGCCTTGGTGCACGCAGGAGACGCACTTGCACAGGGCGTCGAAATGCGACTCGGAGCGGGAGAAAATGCCCCGCGCTCCCGCCCGGAATGCCGCCACCACCAATTCCTGGTCCGCATGGTCGACCATGAGGACGAGCCGGGCAACTTGACTCATAATAATGAGCCAGATAGACTCATGTTATGGCTAAGCGCCTGCAAGTGATTGTGCAGGATCCCGAGTACCGGGAGATTCAGCGCGCAGCGCGCTCGCGCCACATGTCAATCGCCGAGTGGGTGAGACAGGCGCTCGAGCTGGCGCGGCGGAGCGAACCTGGGGGCACGGTCGCCAGGAAGCTCGGCGCAATCCGTGCGGCGGCGCGGCTCGACTATCCCACCGGTGATATCGGCCGCATGCTGGCGGAGATCGAGATGGGATACGGGTCTGCCACCCCAGCGACCCCAACGTCGCGGCTCGCCGGAGAGCCTGGCCAGGGTGCGCGATCGTGATTCTGGTGGACTCGAATATTCCCACGTATCTGATCGGTGCGCCTCACCCGCACAAGAGCGACGCGCAACGCTTGCTGGAACGGCTGGTCAGCGAGCGGCGGCGCCTGGTTACCGATGCTGAGGTCCTGCAAGAGATCTTGCACCGCTATGTCGCCATCGATCGCCGTGACGCCATCCAACCGGCATTCGATGCTCTGCTTGGCGTCGTCGACGAGGTGCTGGCCGTTGATGGGACAGCCGCACAGCGCGCCAAGGAGATCGTCCTTGGACATAGGCAGTTGTCGGCGCGCGATGCGGTTCATCTGGCCGTCATGGAACAGCATGGCATCGAACAAATCTTGAGTTTTGATTCCGGGTTGGACGGGTTTCCGGGGGTTACGCGCCTGTCATAATGGGCGCGAGCCCGGGATGGGAGCCACCTCGTATCGGGCAAGCGCTCGTACGATGCTAGGCTGGCTACGCCAGCTCCAATTCAATCTTCTTCGCCGCCGGATCCAGCTTGGCAATGCGAAAGTTGCGGATTTGCCCGGCGCGGATGGCTTCCGGCTTGGAGCCGCCGCCGGCATCGCCGCCCTTCCAGTGCGCCTTCAGCATGGAACTCAGCGAGGATAAATCGG
The DNA here is from genome assembly GCA_963808725.1 of uncultured Acidobacteriota bacterium. Taxonomy (GTDB): domain Bacteria; phylum Acidobacteriota; class Terriglobia; order Terriglobales; family Acidobacteriaceae; genus JAHFUA01. The sequence goes on from CAWEGO010000002.1 coordinate 1,791,617, forward strand.
CCTTCGACTCGGCCCGCGTTTCTTCTTTCGCCGGACCATCCGCGGCGATTCGGCACGTGCCCTGAATGCCTTCGCCCAGTTCCACGCGCGCCTGTCCGCCGGAAACTTCCGTCATGCGGCCCGTGACCACATCGCCTTCCTTGTGTTCGGCGATGTATTCATCCAGGCCGCTGGGAACCATTTGCTTTATGCCCAGCCGCAACTGCCGCTTTTCTTTATCGATGGCGAGCACCTGGGCCTTGACCGGCTGCCCGATTTTCACCACTTCCTGCGGGTGATTGATGTGCTTTTCGGCGCTGAGGTCACTGACGTGAATCATGCCCTCGACCCCTTCGGAAAGCTGCACGAAGGCGCCGAACCTGGTGATGCTGGTGACCGGCCCTTCAATCACCGAGCCCACCGCAAACCGCTGCGCCACCTCGGCCCAGGGATCTCCGAGCGTCTGCTTGAGGCCCAGGGAGATGCGCCGGTCGTCCGCGTTTACTCCCAGAATCACCACTTCCACGGTCTCGCCTGGCTTCACCACGTCGCTGGCACTCCTCAACTTCTTGGCCCACGACATCTCTGAAACGTGGATCAGCCCTTCAATGCCCGGCTCCAGTTCGACAAACGCGCCGAATTCGACGACGCGCGTCACCGTGCCGCGCACGCGCTCGCCGGCCTTGTACTTTTCGGCTACCGAATCCCAGGGATGCGGCTGAAGCTGCTTCATGCCCAGCGAAATGCGCCGCTTGTCGGGATCGACCTTGAGCACTTTGACTTCAATCTGCTGGCCGAGCGTTAGCACGTCCGCCGGCTTGTTGACGCGGCCCCAGGCCAGGTCACTGACGTGCAGCAAGCCATCCACTCCGCCTAGATCGACGAAAGCCCCATAGTCGGTGAGGCTGCGGACGGTGCCGCCGATCGTGTCGCCTTCCTTGATCTCCGAGAACCGGCGCTCCTTCACCGAGCGCTCTTGGTCTTCGGCAACGGCGCGGTGGTCAACCACCACGTCTTCGTCGGCCACGTCGAGCTTGATGATGCGGCAGTGGATCTCCTGCCCCACTAACTTCTCCATTTCGGCGGCGTCGCGGGCTCCGCTGCGCGAGGCGGGCAGGAACGCCCGCACCCCCACATCCACGCTGAGTCCGCCTTTGACCACGCCCGTCACCGTACCCACGATCGTCGCCTTATCGGCAAAGGCCCGCTCCAGCAACGTCCAGTCCGTGGGCCGCTCCACCGTGAAGCGGGAAAGCTGGTAGTAGCCTTCCGGATCGCGACCCTTCACCGAGACCAGCAGCTTGTCGCCGGGTCTTACGGTTTCGCCCGCGCCCTGGAACGCGGCCAGCGGCAGGATGCCTTCGCTCTTGAAGCCGATATCGAGGAAAACCGAATCGCCGGAGACAACAATCACCGTGCCTTCGAGCTGCTTGCCGCCATCTTCCGCCTTGCGCGAATGGCTCTGCTCGTACTGCGAAAGAAGCTGGCCGAAAGACTCGTCGGGTTCACCGGTGGGCGGGGATTCCGGAGTGTTTGGGTCGGACATGAGGGCTACCGTCTCATGAGTAAGATAACACCGTGCCAGAAGGTCTGCGGGCGGACCGCGCACTCTAGCCGATCCGCGCTGCAGGCAGTCCAGGTACTTCCCTCGGGCTAACCCCACCCTTTTGTCATATACAAGCCGGTCCCGAATGCTCGCATACTGGGAGGCGTGGTTCGGAGGATGAAGATGGATGTGCGGGATAAGTCCGACGGGCGTGGGAAAATCCGGCTGGGTCGGATCTTGAGCCTGGCGACGCTTCTCATCTCAGTGGCCGCCCTGGTGCTTGCGTTAAAGAAGCCGCAACCGGTGGCGCCGCGGCAAACCCCGGCGGCCATCGCCGCCAACGCCCAGTCTTTCCAAGTCAAAGTGAGCCAGTTGGAACAGGCCCGCGACCAGGGCCAAAGCGGGTCGGAAGTACGCTTGACTGCCAATGAAATCGGGGCTGCCATCGCTCAGGCAGCGGAAGCCGCGCCGGCGCAGGGCAAGGCTCCAAGCTCCGCTGGCCCCCCGGCGGACATGCCGGCGACTGCCGCGCTGCCGGGTTCGGTTGAGTCCGGCAACCTTCAGGAACCGATCATCAGTTTTGAAGGCGATATCGTCCACGGCCAGTTCGTGACCGAAGTGGCCGGGAAGGAGACTTACGTCACCGTAGCCGGCCATCTGGGCTCGAAAGACGGATACGCGACCTTTGATCCCACGGAATTCAAGGTGGGAGACCTGAACGTGCCGGTGTCGCTGGTCAATGATGCCCTGCAGAAGAAAATGCTGGAACAGCAGGATCGCTTAAAGCTCCCGGATTTCGTCAGCGACGTGCGGGTGGAGAATGGCGAACTGGTGGTAAAGCAGAAGTAGCCCCGGTATCAAAGAACGCCTGGCTGCAACAGGCACGGCCGGCAGTCTTGTGCTGCCGGCCGTTTCTTCGAGCTTTTCAGGTAAGGATGGCCTTACCTGCGTCCGCCGCCACCGTGGAAGCCACCGCCTCCACCGTGGAAGCCACCGCCGCCACCGCGGAATCCGCCTGCGCCGCCGCGGAATCCGCCCCCACCGAAGCCACCGCGACCGCCGGCGAAGCCACGACCGCCGGCGAAGCCACGACCGCCGTAGAATCCGCGACCGCCGGCGAAGCCACGACCGCCGTAGAATCCGCGACCGCCGTAGTAGCCGCCTCCGCCCCACCCGAACCACGGGCCAGCGCCGATAAAGGCACCGCCGTAGAACCAACCGGGACCGTAGTAGCCGTAAGGCGCGCACGCGTACGGGTAATATCCATAGTAGCCATAGGCGCACGCTGGCGGGCCATAGTAGCCCGGACCGACCCCGATGCCGAACGCAACTTGTGCATGTGCGGACGGTACCGCAAGCAAGCAAACGCCACATACGGCCGCAAGAGCTAGAATTCTTAGGTATCGCATTTGCGCACCCCTTCTCCGAACCGCAAAACCTACAACAAACACCTACTGAACTAGATGCAGAAGCATTGCCAAACAACGTCTTCATTCCGATCGTGAACAAAGCCATTTATTTTCAGTAGGATGTTTGGCGCAGCCTGGCTCGCGGCTTACGTCGCCGATGGTGATTTTCGAGCGGGCTGGTGGTTTTCAGCCACCACCCCTCAGCCCGTGGCTTGAGCGTCGTAGAATGACAGCCTTGCCGGCACGGACTGAATTCGACAATCTGCGCGTCGTCCTGGTTGCTACCCGCAATCCTCTCAACATCGGGGCGGCGGCTCGCGCCATGAGTAATTTCGGGTTCCTGAAGTTGCGCCTGGTGACCCCGTACCCAGTAGCCTTCCGCGAAGCGCGTTCCGCCGTCGGAGCCTCGGCCCTGCTGACCAGCGCGGAAGAACACCGGAGCGTTGCCGAAGCTGTGGCCGACTGCGCCCTGGTGGTCGGAACCACGGCCATCCATGATCGGGAATTGCGGCACCCGTTGCGGCGGCTGGAACATGGCGCGCGGCTCATCCGCCAGCAACTCGGAGCCAACCGCGTCGCCCTTTTGTTCGGTTCGGAGAAGCGCGGCCTCTCGAACCGCGATCTCAGCCACTGCCATTGGCTGATGCGCATCCCCACGCGCGAAGAGCACAGCTCGATGAACCTGGGGCAGGCGGTAGCGGTCTGCCTGTACGAACTGGTGCGCGACACCAAGGCCGTGCGGCCCGCCAGGAGACTGCAGTCCGCCACCGCTGGCGAGGTGGAGCGCATCACCGCGATGCTGTTCGACGCACTGCGCGCCAGCGGCTACATCAGTCCACGTACCGAGGTTTCTGCCCAGGAAAAGCTACGCCGGCTGGTCCGCCGCCTCGGCCTGCAAGCCGGCGACGCCGAAGTATGGCTGGGTATGCTACGGCAGATTGTGTGGAAGCTGCAGTCGGGTGGATAAGCTGACATGACACCAGGTTTTCAATGCGCGGGCTGCGGAGAGTGGAACGACACCTTCCTGGATTTCTCCGCCGGAATTCAGCAGAACTATGTTGAAGACTGCCAGGTTTGCTGTAAACCGAATGTTCTGCACATTACGTGGGACATGTCAGCGAGGCAGTATACGATCCGGGCGGAATTGGAGTAAGCGCACCTGCACGCAACCGGGCTGGGAATCGGCCTGATCGGAACGAGGTCGATGGTGGTATAGGTGGTCGCGGCCGAGGGATTGACTGTCGTGGACACTGTTGCGGAGGAGTTGTTCTCCATGTTCGGGTCGGGTTCATTGGCAGTTACTCTCGCGATGTTAGAAATCATCGGCACGGCTGCGGCAGTAGTGGCGATGGTATATGTGAAAGTGCCCGATACACTGGCCGCAAGGCTCGGGCTGGTGCACGCGACTGTGCCGCCGCTGCCGATTCGCGGGGTTGTGCATGCCCACTCCGGGGGCGCTGTGATCGACTGAAACGTCGTATTTGCGGGTAGCGGGTCGGACAACGTCACGCCCGTTGCCGTGGACGGCCCGTTGTTGGTAACCACAACAGTGTAGGTGACCTTGTCGCCAGCAGTTACCGACTTCGCATCTGCGGTTTTGGTGATGGAGAGGTCAGCAGTTGGGATAGCAGGTGCCTGGAGCGAAAATGTGCCGACTGTGCTCGGGGAGATGATGACGCCGGCCAGCAGGTCCTCAGCCGGTACCGCCGGCCCCGGTGCGTGCTTGGCCGGGTCGATTTTCATGGCGATAGTACCGCTAGCCATGAACACGACCAGCGGCTTGGTCTGGGCAACAGCAACGGTAGCGAGCACACCGAGGACGGCTAGCATCGCAGACTTTACATGGGCACGCATGGAGAGAGCCTTCGAGTCTTTAAGAAACTTTCGAGGACGAATATAAATAAGGGCCTGGCCCCTCTCACTTCAAATAGATGCAGGGCTCCTCTTCATTAGACGTGCATCGGAAAGCAGAGGAGGGAAAAAAGCTGCTCGTGCAGAGCGGCAGCCGCCGCAATCCCCTACACAAAACTCCCAGACAGCGGTGAGCAAATCAGGCATTTGCTGGGTCTAATCCCTGAAGCGACGCTATTTTCGTCGCGACCAGCACGTCCAACAAAGTGGCGGTATTACGAACGCTTGCTGAGATGGTGATGAGTGCCGCTGAGACCAGGGGGTGTTGTTCCGCCAGCGAGTCAAGGCGGTCACTCACGTCGTAGAGTTGCTGAGCCTCGTGCAGGATCGATTTCGTATGCATGGGTACGCAGCTTTCCTGAGAGCCTAAGAAGAGACAACTTCAGGTGGGCTGACTTAGTTCAGGGAACCTGAAAGAGGGTTCGCGGGGCTATCTCCAGAGTCGAGCTTCCCTCATCGATGCCACTCGTTCATCCTGTGACAGCGCTAGGCGCGCCAACGACGGTATCCCCAGCCGCCGCCACCGAGCAAAAACAGCACCAGAAGAACAACCAATACGGTTTCCATGTTGTGCCTCACTTGTGAGAGGAAGCTGGACTGGCCTTGGTAACGGTCGCCTCACTTCTTCACTACGCACATAATAGAAGGGGCGAAGACGGATGTCTGGTCACATTAGACCACTTTGAGCGCTCGGTTTGGACGGAGCGCCATGCAGGATCGTGAATGGTTTTGCGCTCTGGTTCGTCGGGAGTTTCCGGTGATTGGCGCAGGAGCGGGAACTGCTTTTACAAGACGATCAATTCTGACCAGTTTTCCGAAGCCTGACGCTTGATACTGACGATTCACGAGGTTCTGGCGGCAGAGAGAACTTCGTGAACACTCTTGATGCATGGAGGTTTCGATGAATCTAAACCTGCTGGATCCCAAGCTGATTGTGCTCGCCACCGTGGCGATTCTGGTCATCGCAGTGCTGGCTTCGCTGTACGTGCGACACCGCAGGGGTACGACTGCAGGCCTGCGGCAGAGGTTTGGGACCGAGTACGAGCGGGCGGTGCGGGCGCACGGGTCAAAACGAAAAGCAGAAGCGAAATTAGCGGATCGCGAGAAGCGGGTTGAAAAGCTAAACATTCGCGCTCTTGATCCGATGGAGCGCGAGCGTTTTTCGAAACGGTGGGAGTCCATACAGTCTCGGTTTGTAGATTCCCCCCAGGGGGCAGTCACAGAAGCCGATGACCTTGTGTCCTCCTTAATGAAAACTCGTGGTTATCCTGTATCCGGTTTCGATCAACGTGCCGCCGACATTTCTGTCGGGCATCCCCGCGTGGTGGAGAACTACCGCTCTGCGCATGATATTGCGCGCCGGGTTGGAAGAGATCAAGCCACTACGGAAGACCTGAGAACGGCGATGATTCACTATCGCTCTTTATTTGAGGAACTGGTGCAGGTGCCAGCGACGGTTGAAACGAAAGAGGTGGCGTAATGGCTGAACGGAAGAAGAAAAAAGGCAAGCTTACGGCGGCCGACCTGGCGAGCTACGGCATCACCCCAAAGCAGCCCGAGGCACCGTCCCAGTTTGGACGTGCCCGGGAAGCAGTCTCTGCTCACATCTTTCTCGATCCGGAATCGCATGCCGAGTTAATGGTGGGTCGTCCATCAGAAACAGGCCGAGAGTCTGGAGCGGTGGGGATAGCGTCCCGCCACAATACTTAAGACGGGGGTTGGAAAAGGAGAACGTGATGAAACCAAATGAGCAGAACAAGTGCGCGCACCTGCCATGCCGATGCTTGGTGCAAACTGGCGACAAATACTGCGGTCAAGCCTGTAAGGAAGCGGGATCCGAGGAGGTGGAGATTGCGTGCCAGTGCGACCACGGTACCTGCCCGCTTACCGCATGAAGAACCGCACCCTCTTGGTGTGCCGGTGGGATCTTAGATCGACCAAGGAGAATCTCGACATGAAGACGCGCGGACTTATGCTTTTGTTGCTGGCAGTTGCGGGCCTGACCGTCCTGCCGCCGTTGGCCATGGCGCAATCCCTGGGCAATTTCGGCGACTCTTCCAGCGCGGCGGTATTGCCTTCAGCGGGCCCGACGCAACCGCAACTGGACGTGACGTACACCTCTCCGACAGAGGAAACCAGGCTCCGCAACTACTTCTTCGATACGTTCGGCCCCTATCCCTTCGCCGGTGCTGCACTCGCTGCTGGCATAAGCCAGGCGGACAATTCCCCGCCCGAGTGGAAACAAGGCGCTGCGGGTTACAGCAAGCGATTTGGGTCCAGCTTCGGCATCGCGACGGTAACCACTTCGACGCGCTATGCGCTCGCGAAAGCCTTCCGAGAGGACACGTTGTATTACCCTTGTGAGTGCAAAGGCGTGTTGCCGCGGCTGCGCCATGCCGTGATTTCGACCCTGACCGCACGCCGCGGCGACGATGGCCATCGCGTATTTTCTTTCCCTGCGCTCGTGGCTCCGTATGCCGGCGCCATGACTGCCGTCTATGGTTGGTATCCCGGCCGCTACGGTCCCAAGGATGCATTCCGAATGGGCAACTACAGCTTGCTGGGGTTTGCAGGCGGAAACATCGCCCTGGAATTCCTCTATAGCGGACCACACTCACTGCTTTCTCGCATGCACCTCAACAATGGGCACGGAGCGCCGGCTTCGGGTTCACAGCCCTAGTCGAAGCTTATTACGAAAAGAAAAGAGAGGAAAAAATGATGAAACCAAGCACGACAGACCGGACCAAGGGCAAGCTCCACGAACTGAAGGGGAAAATTAAGGAGGCAGTCGGCAAGGCGACGAACGACCCCAATTTGGAAGTCTCAGGGAAAGCGGAAAAGAATGCTGGCAAAGTTCAAAAATGGATCGGCCGTGGTGAAAAGGCCGTCGGACAATAAAACCGCGAGAAATCCGGCATCCGAATCCATGCGCGCCCAGCTCCGTTCCAGCTAGCAGCGCATCAATTGGTGGTCAGAGCTGCCGGCATCGGGTGTTCCTCGACCGGGGTGCTGTGTTCCACCGCCGCCCTGGTGCCGTTGTCGCCGTGGATTTCCAGGTGCGCCTTGGGGTCTGGCCGGCCCATCTTGATGCTTCCCTTCATTTGGGCGCCATCCTCTATGCTGATTCGCTGGGTCACCACTTCGCCGATCACGTTCCCACCGCGATGGATTTCCACGCGATCGCTGGCCGTAATGTTGCCCTGAAGTGTCCCACGTACGATGACTTCCCCGGCCTGCACGCTCGATGTGACCACTCCTTCGCGTCCGACGCTGACGTGGCCGCCGGGCAGGGAGATGGAACCCTCGATCCGGCCTTCAATGTGAATGGGTTCGGAGCCGCTGACCTCGCCTTTGATCAGCAGCGATTTGCCAATGTAGGCCGTTTCCCCGCCGGCCGGCAAAGCTGAGCCGCCCTGGTGTTTCTGCTGCTCTCCCCGCGGCTGCTGCGGGTTGCTTGTCGAATCGGTTGAGGTCCACATGGAATGGTCTCCTTAAAGTAGCTGTAGAGCGCTATTTATCCCAGGCCCGGTTTCTTGAATAGGTATCGCAAGGCCATGGTCCCAGGGCGGCACCTTAGGGGACGACATGTCCGTGGCGCAAGAAGAGTCGACTCAGGGCGCTGTGGGATGGCTGGACCTACGTCAGAGACGTATCCGCGCCGCGGGCGCGGTTTGCCGCCGAAGGAAGGGTCATTTATACTCGGAGGTTGTTTTGTCAGGAACTTTTGATCAGGAGCGCCATCGTCCATGCCGAAGCGCACATTCCAGCCGAACCGTCGCCGCCGCTCCAAGACGCACGGGTTCCGTGTCCGCATGAGAACCAAGGGCGGGCAGGCAGTACTTGCGCGACGCCGCGCCAAGGGACGAAAGCGCGTCTCGGTAAAGCCGGGCTTCCGCGAGTAGTGACGGCCGCCATGGCGCCCCCTGAAGTAAGTCGTGTGCCCGCAGCGGGCGGTGCTCCGGCGGGGCTTTCGCGGCAGGCGCGGCTCCGCAAACACGCCGACTTTGACCAGGTGTACCGCAACGGCCGGCGGCTTTTTTCCGCGCACATGACGGTGTTTTTCCTCCGCCGGAACTCAGGTCCACCACCCCAGCAAACCAAAACCGGGTTTGCCGGGGACCCCGGTCCGGCGCGCGTGGGCTTCACGGTCACGCGGGCACTGGGGACGGCGGTGGAGCGCAATCGCATACGGCGGCGGCTGCGCGAGGCCGTGCGCCTGAACCTGGGTATGGTCGGCAATGCGGTGGATGTCGTGATCCATCCCAAGAAGTCCGCGCAGGGAGCCGGTTTCGCCGAACTGCGAGAAGAGATCGCGCGGGCGTTCGGGAGGATACGGTCGTCGGCCAAAGACGGAGAGTCAGTGAGTTCAGAATGAAGCGGATCGCTTTAGTGTTGTTACGCGCGTACAAGTGGCTGATTTCGCCGCTGCTTGGCCCGGCGTGTCGCTACGTCCCCAGTTGCTCGGAGTACGCCATGGAAGCGGTGGCGCGCTTTGGCATAGTTAGGGGCGGATTGAAAGCGGCATGGCGGCTGGCGCGCTGCCATCCCTTGGCCAAGGGCGGGTTTGATCCGGTTGTCAGTTGCCAGTTGGCAGTTGCCAGTTGTCGGCCGGAACAGACCCTGGATGGGCGACGTACCTCCTTTTCGGACGGTAATCCCGCACTCTGCACTGGCGCGCCGGTCCTTGCAACTGACAACCGGCAACTGACAACTGACAACTGAAAGAGTCCACAAGTTGAGCGACTTCCAGAATCCCCAGCACGAGCCCGGCAGCGAGAAGCGCTTGCTGCTGGCCTTCGCGCTGACCATGCTCATCCTGCTGGCGATGCAGCCGTTCATCAGCCGCTACACCAAGCAGCAGACTCCCGCCCCCACACCACCGCAGCCGGTCGCCACCAGTCCCACGCCCGGGCAAGCACCGCCCACACCGCCCGCTGCTCCCGCCGGCGCAGGTGCGAAGGTGGCGGCGGCGGAGAGCGAGACCGTGGTGGAGAACGATCTCTACAAGATCACCTTCACCAACCGCGGCGCGCAGGTTAAGTCGTGGATCCCTGAAGAAGTACCAGGACGATAAGGGTAATCCGTTGGAGTTGGTCAACACGGTGGCGGCTGCGAAGTATGGCTATCCGCTTTCCCTGTGGAGCTACGACGAGGGCTTGCGTAAGAAACTGAATGACGCGCTCTACGTGGCCAGTGCCACCGGCGAGCAGCACGCGCCGGCTTCAATCACCTACGAGTATTCCGACGGTGGAACCATCGTCCGCAAGCGCTTCAGCTTCGACCACTCCTACGTGGTGAAGGCGGAGACCTCGGTTTACGTGAACGGTGGCGCGGTGCAGGCCTATCCGGCGTGGCCGGCGGGTTTCGGCGACCAGACCACGCCCGCCTCCTATGCGGCGGCGACCATCGATTACCAGTCGGGCGACAAGATCGAGCGCATCGCCGTCAAGAAAGTGAGCGGCGGCAATACCATCCGCGGTCCCTTCCACTGGGCGGCTGCGGCGGACCAGTACTTTGCCGCCGTGTTCCTGCCCAGCGCACCAGAAGACGCGGTGATGGTCACTTTGCAACAGTCGCTGGAGATCCCCAAGGATCGAGAGAAGCCGGACCCGACCAAGGTCGATAAAATCACCGTGCTGGGCGCGGCCGTGGGCAACGCGAGCGGTCCCACGGAAGAACGCATTTTCGTCGGGCCCAAAACCCTGGATGTGCTCAAGACCGTGCACGCGTCGCTGAGCAAGGAGGAGCTGGCGCGGCTCGCCCCGGCGGCGCGGGCATCGGCGGAAGGTCCCAACCTCGAAGACCTGGTGAATTTCGGCGAGTACTTGGGGTTTATCGCCAAACCGCTGTTCCTGTGGCTGAAGTGGACGCACGATCACTGGGTGCCGAACTGGGGATGGTCCATCGTCATCGTGACCCTGATTATCAACGTCGCCATGTTCCCCCTGAAGTGGTCGAGCATGAAGTCATCGCTCAAGATGGCCAAGATCGCCCCCCAGATCAAGGCCATCCAGGAGAAGTACAAGAAATACAAGCTGTCGGACCCGCGGCGGCAGGAGATGAACCCGGAGGATCTCGGCGCTGTACAAGAAAGAGGGCGCCAACCCGGTGGGCGGCTGCGTGCCCATGGTGCTGCAGATGCCGTTCTTGTTCGCGTTCTACCGCATGCTGGGTGTGGTCGTCGAACTGCGGCACGCGCCCTATCTCTGGATGAGCGATCTATCGTCGCCCGACCCATATCACATCTTGCCCATCGGCATCATCCTCACCATGTTCCTGTTGCAGAAGATGACTCCGGCCGGCGGCATGGACCCGATGCAACAGAAGATGATGTCGTTCACCATGCCGGTATTCCTGGGGGTTATCAGTTGGTCACTGTCGGCGGGGCTGTGCGTGTACTGGGTGCTGGGCAACGTGATCGGGATCGTGCAGCAGATGATCGTGAACCGAACGAAATTCGGCCGTGAGATGCGCGAGCACATGGCGAAGCAGGCGAGGAAAAAGGCGCAGAGACAATGATTTTTTGCCGCGTTCACGGAGATAATGGCCCAAAATGAAAACCACAGAGAACGCAGAGGCCGCGGAGGAAATATAGGACGAATCTCTGCGTTCTTAGCGTCCTCCGCGGTTTTAAGTTGATCCGCGGCGCAGAATTCGATCGCCCTCTCCGTATAATCTGACCGATGCCCCTCGAGGACAAAGTCGCTGCCGCAAAACGGATTGATCACTGGTTGCGCGAGGTGCTGAGCGCTGCCGGCTTCCTCCTGAAGTACCGCATCATCGTCGACCCACCCGTCGAAGACCGCGATTGGGAACGCCCGCAGATTCTGGTGGCCTTCTCCGGGCCGGACGGGCCGCTGCTGCTGGAACGTGGCGCCGAGTTGCTGCGTTCGCTCGAGCACGTCACGCAGAAGATGCTGCGGCTGGAATCGGAAGGTCACGACAAGGTGGTCTTTGATTGCATGAACCACCGGGCCATGCGCCTGGAGGAACTGCGGCTGGCCGCCGGCGTGGCCGCGGAGAAGGTGCTGAAGAACGGCGTTCCTTATGAGTTCGCTCCCATGACCGCGCGCGAACGCCGCATCGTCCACCTTGCGCTGCGCGACCATCCCGAGCTAAAGACGGAAAGCCGCGGCGAGGGACCAGGGCGCTGCGTGGTGGTGCTGCCAAAGGCCGCCAAGCCGCGGACGAAATGACCGGGAGTTCAGCGCCAGGGTCGCGGCCGGGCCTGCGTGATCTTCGGCTCAAAATAAGAGAACGCCAGCCGGAAAACCCACACCATGAACGCTGCCGCCGCAACGCCGGCCAGCACGAACGTGGCGCGGTGGATCTGTCCGGTGATTAGCCGGCTGAGAAACGCCAGCACAAACCACAGCGGGACAAACATCATCACACCCAGCGTGACTGCGAACACCGCCGCGATTGCCGCCGCCTTCGCCGTTGCCAGTTTGTGAGCCATATTGGAATGATCCGCGTTTGGTTTTCAATGACCCGAAGACCCGATCTCCCGATCACCCGATCGCCTGAGCCGCCACAGCGCCACAACAAAAGTCACCACCAGCACGGCGGCGCCCGCCGGTAATCCTACCTGTCGCAGAAACAGGTTGGGTTCGAAGCCGGCTCGCGAATCCATCCGTCCCAGGCGCGCTTGCGCGTAGAAGACGACGCTGCCCAGCAGCAGCGAGAGCGGCGTTGTCAGCGCCGCCGCCACCACCGCCAGCAGGCCGCTCCTCGCGATCGCGCTTGCCCAATCCGTCTTCGGCACGCACCTAAGCTACAATACTTCTCGTGTCGCAGGCAGCCCAGACCATAACCAAGCCGGCTTCAGAGGTGATCCGCCAGGCGCAGGTCTCGCAGGCACCCAATGGCGTATGCTTCGCCAGCATAGGCCAGATACTCGCTCTCGCCCACCGACCTGGAACGCACGGTCGCAGCCGTGCCGGGCGCCATCGCCGCCTCCCTGGAGCGCAAGGCCTACTACTTCGTGCCGCTCACCGTCAGCCAGGGAGACGAGACCCTGATCGCCGACCGCTATGACGTGGCCCTGAGCGACCAGGCGGTCTGCCATCGCAACCTCGGCATCGGCGACTCGCAGTACGTTTTCATCTCCACTCGCCTGACCGAGGACAAGTTCTCCGTTGCCTTCGAGTTCTACATCAACGTGGGACACGCCTTCGTGGAGCGCGCCGGGGTCGCCAAGTCGTTTGCCGATCTGGTGTGGCGGCAGGCGCAGGAAAAAGCCCGCGGCGAGACCTCGTTCGACGCCCACGAACTGCGCAAGCTCTCCACCGGCAGCGGCCCCGACGCCGAGAAGGCGCGCAACGACTACTTCTCCGCCACCTTCGCCGACGCCATCGCCATCTACCTGCTCACCCTCTCGCTCGACGTGGACTACTTCGAGCTGCGCGAGCGCGAGTACCCGCTGCTGGCCCCCGCGGCGCTGGCCGAGCGCTTGCGCGCCGTCGCCGAACTGTTTCCCCCTAACCCGGGGTTCGAGTTCGCGATCTATTACCGTCGCAGGCCGTAACTTCTTTACCGCGGATCAACGCGGACTGTCGCGGATTTTTCGGAAGAGGTTCTTGAAATCCGTGTTCATCCGTGTTGATCCGTGGTAAAGAAGTCCCATGATTGCCCACCTGCGCGGACGGCTCATCTCGAAGCATCCCAACCAGGCCGTGGTCGAGGCCGCCGGCGTTGGTTATGACGTGACCATCACCATCCCCACGTTTTCCGATCTACCCAACACCGGCAGCGAGGTGGCGCTCCACATCCACACTCATGTACGCGAGGACGTGATCGCCTTGTTCGGCTTCCTGCGTACCGAGGAGAAGCATCTCTTCGAGAAGCTCATCCAGGTGAGCGGCATCGGACCCAAGCTCGCCATCACCATCCTGAGCGGAATGCCGGCGCCGGAGATGGTGGCGGCCATCCGCGCGGGAGACATTGCGCGCCTCACCCGCATCCCCGGCGTCGGCAAGAAGACCGCCGAGCGCATGGTGCTGGAGCTGCGCGACAAGCTGGAGGGCTTTGGCGAAGCTCCACCGCCCAAGCTGGCCACGCCGGTCGAGGAAGACGTGCTCTCCGCGTTGATGAACCTCGGCTACCAGCGCGCCGCCGCCGAGCGCGCCCTGGCCGCTGTCGGCGGAAACGGCAAGCCGGCCTCGTTCGACGTCCTATTTCGCGAAGCCCTTGCCGCGCTCTCGAAATGAACCTTTGCGGTCCTTTTCAGCGACTCGACTGGATATTCTCCAGCCATGCCCGCAGCTTCGGTCCCCAAACATCAGTCGTTCGCGCCAGCGCGCCGTGCCCGTAGACGGCTTCCTCTTTCACCTCGAGATAAGTCGCTTTCTTCAGGCGCGCAGCGGCCTTCTGCGCCTGCTGCAGCTCGGCCGGCACCATGTTGTCGGCGGCCATATTGATGATCATCACCGGGCAGTGAATGCGGTCGAGCTGCGACCAGGCATCGAAGCCGTCGTTCAGCTCCATCTGGTAGATGAAGTCGTTGGCGTCGGGCGAATCGAACTGCCCGTGCCCTTCGCGCACCCACTTTTCGCTGTCGGCGCGGGTAGGCAGCTCGTGGTCATACCACTCCGGCGTGCGCAAGAACAAGGAATAGAGCAGGTCGGCGAAGTGCATGCTCTGCGGATTCATCTTGTAATCGCCGCCCTGCCACGCCCGATCGGCCTTGATGATGGCTTCAGGAAGAAAGTCAATCACGCCGCGCCGGCCGGCGTTGGGAAAGGGCGAAGAGATCATCGGCACCAGCGCGTCCATGAAGTCGGGATACTGCACACCCCACTGCCACGCCTGGCGTCCGCCCATCGACGCGCCCACGACGGCGACCAGGTGCTTCACTCCCAGATGCTCCACCAGCAGGCGCTCGGCCGCAACGATGTCTTCCAGGTTGTAGTGGGGAAACTTCATGCGCAGGCCGTCGCTGGGCCGCGACGATTTACCGGAACCGATCGTATCCGGCGCGATGACGTAATATTCGCCGGCATCGAGCGGCGCGCCCGGGCCGAGCAACGGATGATGCTGCGGGCTGGTGGCAAATGGCCGTCCCCAGCCGATGCCCGTGCCCATGGTGCCGTGCAGCAGGAGAACCGCGTTCACCACCTCGCCCGCCGCGTTGCGCCGCGGCGTGCCCCAGGTTGCGCAGTGCAGACGCAGTTCAGGCAGCTTTTCTCCGGTGTGAAACGTGAAATCGCGGGCGATAAAGTCTGCCTCGCTCGCCAGCTTGGTGTAGTCGCCCTGGTCGGTTTGCGCGATCACCGGGAGTGAAAGCGCCAGCAGCAGGACAGCCGAGAAAGCTCGTCGCATAGGGTGCCTCCGGAGGATGTTGTTTCCTGGAATTCCATTCAAAAACTCGAACGCTGTCATCCCGAGCGAAGCGAGGGATCCCTGCATTGAAGACAAAAGCATAGATTCCTCGCTCCCATCGGTCGCTCGGAATGACACCTCACTTGGATATCGCGAAAGCTTACCGGGCAGCATATGACAAAAGGCGCCGGGTTCTGACTACTCCCCTTCGCCTGGCGCAAGTTCGCGACTCTAAGCCCTCGCGAATCTTGCAGTTACGGCCCATGCTCGAAATTACCCATGTAATTTGACCGGAATCGCGGAGAGAGCCAACATACCCGCATGGCTACCCACACCGAATTGGCTGCGGCCGCACTCGACAAGCGTCGCTGGCGCAGGGTGCATTTCACGGTGCCTGTGCGGGTCACTCTGCGCAAATCCCGGTATACGAGCGTGATCAACACCCAGGGCTCTCTGATGAATCCCGGAGGAATCAGTTTTTCTGCCGACATCGACCTGGCGATCGGGGATGAGGTCGAGGTCGCTCTCACGGATCACCAGGTGAAACTAAGAGGGGTGATTCGCGACCGGGCCGGCAAGCATTATGGTGTGGAGTTCCTCGCCAGCAGTGCAGAAGAGAGCGAACAACTGGCGCGCTTCCGGCAGCTCCTGACCAGCAAATTAGGTTGCCTGGACACCTAGCCGGATCGGCGTTGCTGGTGCCCGGCCTGTACTCACTTGCCGATGCAGAAGCTGCTGAAGATCAGGTTCAGGATGTCGTCGGTAGTGGTGGCGCCGGTGATGGCGTCGAGCGCATGCAGCGCAGTGTAGAGATCGAGCAGCATCATTTCGTGCGGAATGCTCTCGTCGAGCGCGCGGCGGCCGGCGTCGAGTCCCGCGATCGCCTCGCGTACCAGTCCCTGATGCCGCACGTTGGTCAGGAAGCCGCTTTCCCGCTGCCCGACAGTTTCGCCTGCCACGTGACGCAGGATCTCTTGCCGCAACTCCGCGATACCTTCCCCGGTTTTTGCAGACGTTCGGATGCGGCCGTTTTCTGGCCGACGACCGACAGCCGACGACCGACGACCATCCAGGTCCACCTTGTTCTCCACCACAATCTTCGGCCGCGCCCCGGCCATCTCGACCAGGCGCGCGTCTTCTTCCGCCGCCGGCTGTGACAGGTCCATCACTACCAGCACCAGATCGGCATCAGCCAGAGCCTCATACGCTTTCTTGATCCCGATGCTCTCAGCCTCGTCATAGGCCTGCGCGGATCCCCGCCGTGTCCACCAGCTTCACCGGGATTCCGCCCAGGGAGACGGTTTCGCTCACCAGGTCGCGCGTGGTGCCCGGCGTGGCGGTGACGATGGCGCGCTCGCGCTCCACCAGCCGGTTGAAGAGGCTCGACTTGCCGACGTTCGGCCGGCCCACGATGGCCAGCGTCAGGCCCTCGTGCACGACTTTGCCGTAGGCGAACGAAGCTTCGCAGCGTCGCCAGCGGCTCGCGGATCTCGGCCAGGCGCCGCCGGATGTCTTCCGCCCGTGGCCACCGGCACGTCGTCTTCGGCGAAGTCGATGCCCGCTTCCAGCATCGCGATCAGCTCCACCAGCTTCTGCTTGATGGGCTGCAGCCGGTGCGAGAGCGCGCCCTCCAGTTGCTGCGCCGCCACCTTGGCCTGATAGAGCGTTTGCGATTCGATCAGGTCGCGCACCGCCTCGGCCTGCGTCAGGTCGATCCGGCCGTTCAGAAAGGCGCGCATGGTGAACTCGCCGGGCTCGGCCAGCCGCGCGCCCGCGGCCACAGCCAGCTCAACAACATGCCGCAGCACCACGGGCGCTCCGTGTGCCGAGATCTCGACGACATCGTCGGTGGTGTAGGAATTCGGCTTGGCGAAGAAGGTGGCCACCACCTCGTCAATGCGCTCGCCCGTAGCCGGCTCGATCAGCTCGCCGAAGACGGCGCGGCCGGGTTCGAGCTCGTGCTTCAGCCGCAGCAGGGGCGCGGCGGTAGCCTTCGCCTCGGGACCAGCCAGCCGCACCACGCCGATCCCGCCCCGGCCCGGCGGGGTAGAGATGGCCACGATCGTGTCATCGAGTTCCACGGCTTGATTGTAGCGACTGCATCCCTCAGGAAGGCACACCGAAATCGACTCGGGGCCCGAAGCCTCCCGGGCAGCACCCGGATAAGAAAAATGCCGGTTGGCAGACAACATCGTGATAGGATATTATCGTCTAGCGATATATCTTGACGGCGAGGAGAGGCCATGCCACCCTCAGCAAGAGAGTACGAGAGGGCTCTTCGCGAGCTGCGCCGCCTGCACTCGCGCGGCGATTGGCTCTTCCGCACCTACCGCGGCAGCGACTTCCCTGAGTTTAGCGCCCGCCTCCAGGACAATCTCGAGGCCATTGCTAATGCCGAGTTTTTGTCCCAAGTGGCCCGCGCCCTGCTCAAGGTGGCTTCCGCCCTCCGTGTGGAAGGAGATTAAGCGAGGCCTAACTGGAGTTTTGTGCCGCCACCATCAGTGCCGGGCCGCACTTGATTGAACACGACTTGGGGCGCGCTTAGTTCGTCGGGCGCCGAGACCCACGCTGGCCAGCGAGGATGCGCTGGCGAAGAAGACAGCCTCATTCCCACCGGCCCGTCCCACGACTATGGCACCAGCCGCAAACTTCGCGAGTCTCTTGCCCTGCCGTTAGGATAGTGGCAAAACTTTCCTGCCGTACACTGTGTTCACCAGGGTCGCCATCGCAATGTAATAGGCGATCAGCCCGACGATCAGGATCTCCCACCCGGCCACCGGCGCCGGCACCTTGCCGATGACCACGAGATCCAGCAGAATGAAGGCCAGCAAGAGCAGCCAGAACAGGACCGCCAGGTACTTGCCCACACGCTGAACTGCGAGGCAAAAGGCGAATGTGAACAGTGTCCACATCAGGAAGAACCCGAGTTCTTCGGCGTGACCCGCTGGAATTCCCGTCTTTGGCTGCACGTAAAGGAGCAGGAAGAGCGCCCACCAGAAAGCACCGTAAGACATGAAGGCGGACCCGCCGAAGATGCTCCCTTTGCGGAGGTCCACGATGCCTGCAATGAACTGTGCGGTGCCGCCGAACGCGAGCGCCAAAGCCAAGGTCGGTCCAGCCCCCCAGTAACCCACGTTGTGGAGGCCTGTAGCCATGGTTGTCAGAGCGAAACCCATCAGCCCCACTACTGCCGGGTTCGCCCACCACTCCTTGTAGATACCGGCACCTATCAACTCGTATTTGTGTAGCTCAGGGGGTGTCAAAGCGGCCATCTTCCTTCTCCTTTCAGTCGTGTGTTCAGCTGCTACTTGTGGTCATGGCCCGCAGCGTAGAACGCCCGACGATCGCTGTCTCTCCCGAGATGCGGCCTGCGAACCGACGCTGGCAGGAAGCGCATCTTACACCAATTCACGGATATGTCAAGGACCGGCCATCCGGTCAGATCGCATTACGATGGATATCGCTGCTGCATGTTAACCGATTGGCAATGGTCGGCCGGTGGGCTCGCTAGAGGGAGGGCAACATATCCATGCTCTTGAAGTCGTATTACGATGGATATCGCCGCTGCATGTTAACCGATTGGTAATGGTCGGGCTGGTGGAACGAACTCGCGCGCTACACGGACTCGTATTCCACGCGCGCCAAGGTCATCTTGGGTCGCCACCTTGGCACAGCAAGGCTCTGGTCTGGGTGTTGGCAACGGGTTGCGCCTGCGGTCGCGCCGCGAGTGTCGCTTGCTATGATCGTGATACGATACACTTGCGTGGTCGGCCCGAACGACAACCAATCTCCCGAAGTCCGGACTGCAGGCGGTGATCTGGCGAAAGCGGCCACCACGCCGGGGCTCCCCGTTGACACCTCGCTCGCCCCCACGCTGGCGGCGGCGCGCGCGCCCGTGCAGGCGCCCGTCGTTAACCGCCGGGTGGTCTACATCAGCCTGCTTTCGATTTTGATCGCGGTGGGCGCCGGTCTGGTGGCGCAGGCGCTCACCCGCCTGATCGGCCTCATCACCGATATCTCGTTCTACGGACGCTTCTCGACCGCCTTCAGCTCACCGGCATACAACCACCTCGGGCTCTGGGTGATTGGCGTGCCCGTGATCGGCGGGATCATCGTGGGCCTGATGGCACGCTATGGTTCGGAGGCCATCCGCGGCCACGGCATTCCCGAAGCCATGGAGCAGGTGCTTTTCGGACGCAGCCGCATTCCTCCGCGCATCACCTTTCTCAAGCCGCTTTCAGCGGCGATCGCCATCGGGACCGGCGGCCCGTTCGGCGCCGAAGGTCCGATCATCGCCACCGGCGGCGCGCTCGGATCGCTCGTCGGACAGTTGCTCACCACCACGGCCGATGAGCGCAAGACGCTGCTCGCCGCCGGAGCCGCCGCCGGCATGGCCGCAACTTTTGGAAGCCCCGTCTCTGCCGTGCTGCTAGCCGTCGAGCTGCTGCTGTTTGAATACCGGCCACGCTCGATCATTCCGGTATCGCTGGCCTGCGCAACCGCGCAGGGTGTGCGCGTGGCCTTTGTAGGCACGGCGCCCATTTTCGCCATGCCCGAGGTAATTCACCCTCACGACTACGCTCTGGCGATTTACATCGCGCTGGGCGCGATTGTGGGCGTGGCCGCGGTGGGGGCGACGCGCGCGGTCTACGCGGTCGAGGACGCATTCGCCAAGCTGCCCATCCACTGGATGTGGTGGCCGGCCATCGGCGCCGTCGCGGTCGGCGTGGTTGGCTACTTCGCCCCGCACACCATGGGCGTCGGCTACGACAACATCGAGAACATCGTCGCCGGCAATATCGTCGGCCGGGCGCTCGTCGTGCTGTTTGTGCTGAAATTTGTTTCCTGGGCGATTTCACTCGGCAGCGGCACTTCGGGCGGAACCCTGGCGCCGTTGTTCACCATCGGCGGAGGACTCGGCGGCGTGCTGGGCGTGGCGGCGCTGCACCTGTTTCCCGGGCTGGGCATTGATCCCAAAATCGCCGCGCTGGTGGGGATGGCGGCCATGTTCGCCGGTGCCTCGCGCGCGCTGCTGGCTTCCGTCATCTTTGCCTTCGAGGCCACGCGCCAGCCGCTCAGCCTGCTGCCGCTGCTGGGCGGCTGCACCGCCGCCTACCTGATCTCCGCGCTGATGATGCGCTACACCATCATGACCGAGAAGATTGCCCGGCGCGGCGCGCGCGTGCTGGTGGATTACACGGTCGACTATCTCGATCAGGTGCTGGTGCGCGATGGAGCCACGCGCCAGGTGGTGGCGCTGGCCGCTGACGATACGCTGGCCAGCGTACGCGCCTGGCTCTCCTCGCGCGCTCCGGGCACCGGACACCAGGGATTCCCCGTCCACGATCGCAACGGCGACCTGGTGGGCGTGCTCACGCGGCGGGACATTTTCAACACCGAGGAGCCCGAGACCAGCCAGCTCTGGCGCCTCATCAAACGCCCGCCGGCCATCGTCTTTGACGACAACTCCCTGCGCGAGGCCGCCGACCACATGGTCAGCGAGGAGGTTGGCCGCCTGCCCGTGGTGGCGCGCGAGAACCCGCGCAAGGTCATCGGCTGGCTGACGCGCAGCGATTTGCTCACAGCGCATCGCCAACGGCTGGAGGATGCCTCCCGCGCCGAGCGGGCGCTGGAGATTCGCACCGTGCGCCTCGATCGCGGTCCTGCCACCACTAACTAGTGGCGGTGCATCTGATTCATCTCCGGTTGCTTACCCTTTGAGCTGGGCCCGGGTGCGAAGGATCTCCAGCAGGTGAGCGCGGGAGAGAACGCCCTCCAGATGGCCGTTGGAGGCCACCGGCAATTGGTTGATGTTCTCGCGGGCCATGGTCTCGAGCGCTTGCACCACCGGCGCATCCGGCGACACCACCTGGAGCTGCGCCAGCGGACGCATGGCTTGCTCGACCGTGGTCAGCGGCCACATCCGGCGCTCGACCCGGCTGATGTCCGCCGGCGTGACCAGGCCAGCCATCTGTCCGTTCTTCTGCACGATGAAGCAGCGCTGACCAGTGCGCAGCAGGTGCTCGTCCACCAGGGTTTGCAGGTTGGTGGTGGCATCGATGACGGCACAGTTGTGCTCCATCACGTCGCGCACTTTGATGCCGGCCAGCGCGTGCGTGATCTCCACCTGCACCCGGCTGGAACGTGCGGCGTCGAGCAGAAACCATCCGATAAAGGCGATCCACAGTCCGCCGATATGGTCACTGGAGAAGAATCTCTCCAACCCGTAAAGGATGAAGAGGAAGCCGAAGATCTGTCCTACGAACGAGGCGATGCGCGTGGCGCGCTCGACGCTGTTGGTAATCCACCAGGCGGCGGCGCGAAAGACGCGCCCGCCGTCGAGCGGGTACGCAGGGATGAGGTTGAACGCCCCCAGAAGGAAATTGATGTAGCCGAGGTATCCAACCATGGCCACCAGGGGGGACGGTGCCGGAGCAAATATTCCCACCCAGCCCATGCTGCGAGCTACTCCCAGGCAGAGAAACCCGATGACGAAACTCACCGCGGGGCCGGCAAGCGCCATCCAGAACTCAGTTTTAGCGTCGGGACTCTCGCCCTCCATTTGCGAGACGCCGCCCAAGGCGAACAGCACGATGGATGGCACGCGGATGCCGCGACTCTGGGCGACTACCGAGTGTCCCAGTTCGTGCAGCAGGACGCAGACGAAGAACAGGAGGGCAGCGAGGACTGCCGTACCCCAAACCACGGCGGGCGTCCAGCCGGGATTCTCCTGGTGAAAAAGACCGGAGAGAGAAAACACGATCAGGATGGCGATGATGATCCAACTGTAGTGCAGGCCGATGCGGATGCCGAAGACCCGTCCGAGCTGGACTTGGGCTTGCATAACTAACTACTTAAGATGTCCGCTTCCCGGCATCGGTTTTAGCTTTATTATCCGTCTAACCGGCAGGAGCATTCCCGGGGGATCGTAGTCTGGAACGGCGGTCGCAACTTTCTTCCCACTCCGGGGTTTGCTGCTGGTCAAGACCTAGTGTTTTCAATTCTTTCAGGGCAGAGGAGATTGCGCGATGAGAGTCACGGGCAATAAAGCTTCAGGTGCAGCACTGCTGGCGGTAGTGCTGGTGGGGTTAGGGGTGTCGGGCTGCGGCAATAACAACGCCAACGGCTGCGGCGTGGTCAACACCCCGGGACCAGCGCCGGCTGCCGGCTCAGAATTCGTCTTCGTCCCCAACGCCGCGTGTGCGTCGGGCGCCGCCAACAATGTCATGTCGGTGCTGGTGCTGAGCAATGGGACGATCAACCCTGGCCCCGTCCCGGTGGTGCAGACGGGCAGCACACCGGTTTGGGCGACGGTGGATCCACTTAACCGGTTCGTGTATACGACCAATTTTGCCGACAACACGGTTTCCGGGTTCACCTTGGACACCACGACCGGCGGGGTGGCGGCAGTAAGCGGTTCGCCCTTTGCGGCCGGGACCAATCCCGGCGCGGTGGTGGTCGATCCCTCGGACAAGTTCGTGTACGTGGCTAATGACGGCAGCAACAACGTCTCCGGGTACTCGATCGGCACTACCGGCGCGCTGACGGCATTAGCGACCTCGCCGTTTCTCGCCGGGACGACGCCGCAGCAGGGCATCGCGGCCACCAATAGCTTCGTCTACGTGAGCAATGAAGGCTCCAGCAACGTCAGCGCCTACAGCCTCAATACCAGTACGGGAGCGCTGACCCCGCTGGCGACCCCAACTTACGCGACCGGCGCGGCGCCGGTGTCGCTGGCCATGAATCCCGCCGGCACGTTCCTGTTCACGGCCAATTCGAACAGCGACAATGTTTCCGCGTTCACGGTGAATGGTGACGGCTCGCTCAGCACCGTGGCGGGCTCGCCCTTCGCAGCCGGTGACTCGCCCCAGTACCTGGTGACCGACCGCACCGGGACATATCTCTATGTGGTCAACGTCAACGACAACGATGTCGAGGCCTACACCATCGCCGCCAACGGTGCGCTGACGGTGATCAACATTTATCCCACAGGCTTCGGGCCGGAAGGGCTGGCCGTGGATGCCCTCAATCAGTTCCTGATCGTGGCCGACTGCGGTGACGGAACCGTGGCGGGATACAGCATCAACGGTGGCGGGACGCTGACCTCGCTCGGCACTGTTTCTCTCGGCGGTTGCCCGCAGGCGGTGGCCTTCACCCACTGATGGAGCTCTACGCGGGCCCGGCCGCGGAGACGGGCCTGCGTGATTCTCGATTCTGCTAAACTCGTGGTCTGTTCCATGCCTGAGACCGCACAAGTGGCCCAGACCATCCAAGTCAAGCTCCCCGACGGGAGCGTGAAAGAAGTCCCCAAGGGCACGACGCCGCTTGATGTCGCGCGGGAAATCTCGCCGCGCCTGGCCGATGCCGCCCTGGTTGCCAAATCCAACGTCACGCTCATCGACCTGAACCGGCCGCTCGAAAAAGACACCGAGCTGCGCATCCTGACCAACCGCGACCCGGAGGCGCTCGAAGTCTTCCGGCATTCCTCGGCGCATCTGCTGGCTGCGGCTGTGCTCGAACTTTTTCCTGAGACCAAGCTGGGGCACGGACCGGCGACCGAGAGCGGCTTCTTCTACGACTTCTACCGTCCCACGCCGTTCACGCCCGAGGACCTGGAGAAGATCGAAAAGAAGATGCAGGAGCTGGTGGAGAAGGACATTCCCTACGCGCGGGATTTCCTGCCACGCCAGGAGGGCCTGGAGCGCTTCAAGGGGGAAGGCGACTTCATGAAGTGCCACTTCATCGAGCAGTTCACCGCGCCCGATGAAAAGATCTCGCTCTACCGCACCGGCAAATTCGTGGATTTCTGCCGCGGTCCGCACCTCCCGTCGACCGGCAAGGTCAAGGCCTTCAAGCTGTTGAACATCGCCGGCGCGTACTGGCTGGGCGACGAGAAGAACCCGCAGCTCCAGCGCATCTACGGCACCTCGTTCTACTCGAAGAAAGAGCTGGACGACTACCTGCACAAGCTGGACGAAGCCAAGCGCCGCGACCACCGGCTGCTCGGCAAGCAGCTCGACCTGTTCTCCATCCAGGAGCTGGCCGGCCCGGGGCTGATCTTCTGGCATCCCAAGGGCGGCATCATGCGCAAGACCATGGAAGACTGGCTGCGCGATGAGTACCTGAAGCGTGGTTATTCTCTGGTCTTTACTCCCCACGTGGCGCGGGTGGACCTATGGAAGGTTTCGGGACATGAGGGCTACTACGCTGAGAACATGTTCACCCCCATGAAGCTGGACGATGCGGATTATCGCATCAAGCCCATGAACTGCCCGTTCCACATTCTTATTTATAAGGACCAGCTCCGGTCGTACCGCGACCTGCCGGTCCGCCTGGGCGAGTTGGGGACGGTCTACCGTTACGAACGGTCGGGCGTCATGCACGGCCTGATGCGAGTTCGCGGTTTCACTCAGGACGATGCCCACATCTTCTGCACCCCGCAGCAGATCGAGGATGAGATCGTGGGCTGCATGGATTTCGCGCTAGCCGTGCTGAACACCTTCGGCTTCAACGAATACCAGGTGGAGCTTTCCACCTGGGACCCAAAAGACCGCAAGAACTTTCTCGGGTCTGACGAGCAGTGGGAGCTGGCCAACCGCTCGCTGGAGAACGCCTTGAAGCGGCGCAACGTGAGCTACAAGGTCATCCCTGGCGAAGCCGCGTTCTATGGGCCGAAGATCGACGTGAAGCTGGTGGACGCCATCGGCCGCTTGTGGCAGCTCTCCACCATCCAGTTCGATTTCAACCTGCCGCAGCTCTTCGACCTGGAGTACGTCGGCGAAGACGGGCAGCGCCACCAGCCGCTGATGGTCCATCGCGCACTGTGGGGATCGGTGGAGCGCTTCTTCGGCGTGCTGATTGAGCACTACGCGGGCGCCTTCCCGCTATGGCTCTCGCCGGTGCAGGTGGTGGTGGTACCCATCAGCGAGAAGCATCATGACTATGCGGAGAAGATCGGGGCGCAGTTGCGCGAGGCTGGCGCACGAGTCCATGTGGACAATCGCAACGAGAAGATGAACGCCAAGATCCGCGAGCATGCGCTGCAGAAGACGCCCTACATCGCGGTGGTGGGGGAGAAGGAAGCCCAGGCCGGCTCGGTCAACGTCCGCACCCGCGGCAAAGAAAAAACCGACGACATGCCGGCGGTGGAGTTCGTCGCCAAGGTCTGCCAGCTCATCGCCGAAAAGGCGACAACCCTTTAGCCACGGATTCACACAGATGGGGACGGATCACGAAGACAGAAATGATCCGCGCCCATCCGTGAAAATCCGTGGCCGCCTTTGTCCGTGGCCGGTTTCCTCATCAGGGAACGGCCGGATGACGGAATGGCAGTGGCCGGATTTCCAGCGGGGTGCCCAGTTCGTAACCACCGCAACTGAGCAGAACGGGATTAGACTTTCGTTATGCGTTTGGTTAGGCTTGCCTGGCTCTTCATCGCTCTCTTCTTTGTTACCTGGGGATGGATCCTGTGGAAGGCGCCGAAAGGCCAAGCCGATGATCACCCGCAGCCGCCTGCCGATCTTGCTGAAATCGTGAAGAAGCAGTTCGGCCCCTGCTTTGAAGTCGCCACTGAACGTACCGGCATGAAAGTGAACTACCTGCATCCCCAAACCGGGGGCCTGCCTTGGGTAATCTTCCTCACTGCTGACCTGGATGGCGACGGCGTGGAAGACGCCGTGATCGTGGCCCGCTGCAAGACACCGCTCATGGACGAAGCCAGCCACAACTACAGGGTGGTCGATCCCTACTATACGAATTACGGGTACGGCAACCCCAGGGTTACCGCGCAATTCAGCGCCACCGATCCCAACCGCCAGAATCTCGTCCTGGTGATCCATGGCGCCGGAAAAGAAGCCTGGCGCGCGCCCGTTCCCAAGGCCAAGTTCGTCTTCATCAACCTGCCCTTCGACAGTCTCTCGCTCACCCGAGTCAACTACCGCAAGCGGCCCGTTGTCGCAATCAATCTGATTGAAGAAGAAGAGCAATCGACCTCAGCCGTCTTCTGGGACGGCAAGAAGTACAGGTGGTCGGACATGGCGAGCCAGTAGCCAGTTGAGGCGAAGAGCCAAGAGCCAAGAGCCAAAAGCCAAAAGCTCGCAGCGAGAAGCTAGTGGCTAGTAGCTGCCTGCCTCCTTATAATTCCCCGCATGACTCTGGAAGAGAAGCTGGAAGAACTGAAGAAGCGCGACGGCCTGGCAGAAGCTGGCGGCGGAAAAGAGCGTCACGAGCGCCAGCACAAGGAAGGCAAGATGTCGGCGCGCGAGCGCATCGCCTTCCTGCTCGACGAAGGTACCTTCGAAGAGACCGACAAGCTGGTCACCCATCGCTGCACCGATTTCGGCATGGAGCAGCAGAAGGTTTATGGCGACGGCTTCGTCACCGGCTACGGCCGCATCGAGGGCCGGCTGGTGTTCGTCTTCGCCCAGGACTTCACCGTGTTCGGCGGCTCGCTGTCGGAGGCCAACGCCGCGAAGATCGTGAAGATCATGGACATGGCCATGCGCGTCGGCGCGCCGGTCATCGGGCTGAACGACTCGGGCGGAGCGCGCATCCAGGAAGGCGTCGCGTCGCTGGCCGGCTATGCCGACATCTTCCTGCGCAACACGCTGGCCTCGGGCGTGGTGCCGCAGATCTCGGCCATCATGGGCCCGTGCGCCGGCGGCGCCGTCTATTCGCCCGGCCATCACCGACTTCGTCCTCATGGTGGACAAAACCTCCTACATGTTCATCACCGGGCCGGACGTGATCAAGGCCGTCACGCACGAGGAGGTCACCAAGGACCAGCTCGGCGGCGCCATGACCCACAATGAGACCTCGGGCGTAGCGCACTTCTTGTCGCGCGACGACGCCGAGTGTCTGTCCATGATCCGCGAGCTGATCAGCTTCATTCCATCGAACAACCTCGACGATCCGCCGCGGCGTCCCTGCACCGATCCCATCGACCGCGGCGACTCGGCGCTCGACACCATCGTGCCGTCGGAGTCCAACAAGCCCTACGACATTAAGGACGTCATCCGCATGGTGGTGGACGACGGCTACTTCTTCGAGGTGCACGAGCACTACGCCAAGAACATCGTCGTGGGTTTCGCGCGGCTGAACGGGCGCAGCGTGGGCATGGTGGCCAATCAGCCGGCCATGCTGGCGGGTGTGCTGGACATCAACTCATCGGTGAAGGGCGCGCGCTTCGTGCGCTTCTGCGACTGCTTCAACATCCCGCTGATCACCTTCGAAGACGTGCCCGGATTTCTGCCCGGGACGCAGCAGGAGTACGGCGGCATCATCCGCCACGGCGCCAAACTGCTGTTCGCCTTCGCCGAAGCCACCGTGCCCAAGCTCACGGTGATCACGCGCAAGGCCTACGGCGGGGCGTATTGCGTCATGGCGTCGAAGCACATTCGCGCCGACGTGAACTACGCGTGGCCGACGGCGGAAATCGCCGTCATGGGGCCGGAGGGCGCGGTGGACATCGTCTATAAGCGCGAGCTCACCAAGGCGGAGAACAAAGATCAGGAGCGCGCCCGGCTGATCGAGCAGTTCCGGGAACGCTTCGCCAATCCCTATGTCGTGGCCGAGCGCGGGTACGTGGACGCCGTAATCCGCCCGCGCGATACCCGCAAGAAGCTGATTGACGCGCTGGAGATGCTCGACACCAAGCGCGACAAAAACCCGCCCAAGAAGCACGGGAATATTCCGCTGTAGAAACGCCACGGATTTTCACGGATCAATACGGATCATTTTCTTCTTGGTTTTTGATCCGTTTAAATCCGTGTGAATCCGTGGCTAGCTTATTCTTGGCTATTCATGAAACAGGCCCGTGGCGAACCACGGGCCTTCTTGGGGGAGGGAGCCGAAGCCGATTTTGGAGGGCAGATAAAAACAAGAACCCCGAGGTTATGGCCCCCGATTCTTCTCGACCAGCGGCTCGCGATTCGACCCTTGCCGACCTGCGACCGCCGCTACCTTGCGGGTCACGACGTGCGATCTTTAAGAAGGCTTGCGCCTCCAGCTCGGGCTCCGGGCTCGCCGCCAACCGGAAAAACCGGCTACCGCCCCGGGGTTCTATCTTGCCTTCGACAGCTCCTCGTTCTCCTCGACCAGAAGGTTGCTACGACCCTCACCAGCCCTCCGCCCTTGGGTCTCGAGAAGCTGGACGGTGACTTGGCTTGAGCCCCGGACGCGCTACCAACCGGGAAAACTTAAGTAAGTGTCAAAGAACGATGGACTTTTTACACCCACTGGATTGGAAGTCAACCGATTTGTAGTGATTTTATGTGGTTGCTTTTCATCAAGTTGCGGTCTGTCCACAGGCCTATGTTACAAAACAGGTGCAATGTCTGTTGGTCGACAATCGCAGCAACCGAGGCCTCGTTCCCGCACGAATCGCAATGACTTATGAAAATCCGCAAGGTCAGAGCGCCTTCGCCAGCATTGACGCTATTGAAATTTTCCACAGCGATATGCAGCAGGGGTGGAGCGAGCCAGTGCCAACAAAGGATCGGGAACACCTCCAGCCACGCCGATTTCCTCAAATTAGGTCTGTGGAAAACTCGATCTCAACCGCATTTTATGCAGCTTCCAGAAAATGCGCTGCAGTTACACTAAGAAGGTGGGTGCTCCGCTGCTTGAAGTCAGAGATCTGAGTGTCGAGTTTGCGACTGCCCAGGGCCGCGTGCCGGCGGTGCGCGATGTCAGCTTCGAGGTGCGCCCCGGAGAGGTTGTGGGACTGGTGGGAGAATCGGGCTCGGGCAAGTCAGTGACGTCGCTGGCCATCCTGCGCCTCTTGCCGGCGCAGGCGCGGATATCCGGCGAGGTCCAGTTCACCGGCCGTGACCTGTTGCGCGCCGGCGAGGCAGAGATGCGGAGCGTGCGCGGCGCCCGGATCAGCATGATTTTCCAGGAGCCGATGACGGCGCTGAACCCGGTGATGCGCGTCGGCGACCAGGTGGCGGAAGCGGTGTTGGCGCACAACTCAGTCGCCGGTCGCCAGTCGCCAGTCGTCAGTAAGAACGAGGCTTGGCAGCGGGCGGTGGAAGCGTTGCGCGACGTGCAGATTGCTGACGCCGAGCGCCGTGGCCGTGACTATCCTCATCAGCTCTCGGGCGGGATGCGGCAGCGGGTGATGATCGCCATGGCCATGGTCAACCGGCCCGAACTGCTGATCGCCGACGAACCCACCACGGCGCTCGACGTGACTATCCAGGCGCAGATCCTGGAACTGCTGGGCGAGTTGCAGCAGAAATACGGTTTGGCGATGCTGCTGATTTCGCACGACTTGGCGGTGGTGTCGCAGGTGGCGCACCGTGTCGCCGTGATGTATGCCGGCGCGATCGTGGAGATCGGGGCGGCCAGCCAGGTCTTCCGCAATGCGGCCCATCCCTATACCCGCGGTCTGCTCGAAGCCGTGCCCACGCTCGCCACCGACCGCGCTCGTCCGCTGAAGACCATCGAAGGGACGGTGCCGGCGATCACGGCGCTGCCTCCTGGCTGCGCCTTCGAGCCGCGCTGCGGAATGCGCATCGCAGCCTGCGCGCGGGCGTTTCCCCCGCTGGCCGAGGTCGAGCCCGGACACTGGGCGAGATGTCCGGTGAGCACTCAGCACTCAGCATTCAGCACTCAGTAAACCCACCACGGAGTCACGGGCCACCGAGGAATTGGGCCCGGCGCCGCGTCCCATCCGCGAACATGACAAGCAAGCCCGCGGAGGGTATCATCTCTGCCCGTTGGCTACTGAGTGCTGATTGCTGACTGCTGAGTGCCGTATTCCATGCGCATCCTCATTCTGAGCGACATGCATTCCAATCTCGAGGCGGTGAACGCCTGCCTGGAGGTGGCGCCCTCCTGCGACAAAGTGGCGAACCTGGGAGACATCGTCGGCTACGGGGGCAGTCCTAACGAGGTGACGCAGGTCGCCCGCAAACTGGGCGGGCTCTTGGTACGCGGCAATCATGACAAGGCCTGCACCGGCCTGATGAGCATGGAAGACTTCAATCCGGTGGCGGCGATCGCCGCACTGTGGACCATGCAGGCCCTTACGCCGGAAAACATGCAGTGGCTCAAGCTGATGCCGCGGGGGCCGGTGTTCCTGCCCTTCCGCTACCCGCTCAACCAGGAGGAAACGTGGGCGGGCACGGAGGCGGACGGCGTACAACTGGTGCACGGCTCGCCGCTCGATGAAGACGAGTACGTGATCGTCATGCGCGACGCGCAGGAGTCGCTGTTGCGCTCTAACTATCCGCTTACCTTTTTTGGGCACACCCACATCCAGGGTGGATTCGCCTTCGAGAACGACCGCTGGGAGACGCTGCGGCCCATCTACCAGGGCACGCAGAACCATCATGAGACTTGGGTGCTTGATCTGAGCAGCGGCGCCAAGTACATGATCAATCCCGGGTCGGTGGGACAACCCCGCGACGGCGATCCGCGGGCGGCGTTCTGTGTTTTCGATCCTGACCGCTACGAGGTCATCTTCTACCGCGTGCCCTACAACATCGAGAAGGCGCAGCACCACATTATCGCCGCCCGGCTGCCGGAGCGGCTGGCGACGCGGCTGTCGGAAGGAAGGTAGCTGTCAGAAGAATTGAGCCATTGGGCCATTGAGTCATTGAGTGATTGGAGGACCCCTTCGCGTATTTTAATGGCTCAATGGCACAATGACTCAATGACCCAATCCTTGCGTGGTCCGTCGCCAGCAGGAAATCCTCCGCAGCACCTCGCGGCGCACGTGGACGGCGGCGCCCGCGGCAATCCGGGACCGTCCGGATATGGCGTGGTGATCGAGGACCCGCACGGGACGCGGATCGCGGAGTTCGGCCGCTACCTCGGCCACCACACCAACAATTTCGCCGAATACTCCGGGCTGATCGCGGCGCTGAATTATGCGCTCGAGCACAAGCACTCCGCCCTGCGCGTGCTGAGCGATTCCGAGCTGATGGTCAGGCAGATGAACGGGGTGTACAAGGTGCGGAGTCCAGAGCTGCGTCCGTTGTATGAAGAAGCGAAGCGGCTTTCGCGGCAGTTACAGTGGTTCCGCATCGAGCACGTTCGCCGCGAGCACAACGCGGAAGCGGATCGGCTGGCGAATGAGGCCATGGACCGGAAAGTCTGATCAGACCCGCCCCAGAGACACGGAGGTCTGGAAGATTGCTCGCCTCCGTGTCTCTGCGTCCTCTTGGTGGGTTCGCTTCCCTATAGAATTAAGCATTCATGTCCAGCCTGTTCCAAATCGAAGCCCGCTGCGGTTCGGCGCGCGCGGGGCGGCTCAGGACTGCGCACGGCGATGTCGAGACGCCCGTCTTCATGCCGGTCGGGACACTGGCTACGGTGAAGGGCGTCCCGCAGGAGACGCTGGAAGAACTTGGGGTCAAGATCCTGCTGGCCAATACCTATCATCTATTCCTTCGCCCGGGCACGGACACGATCCGCCAGCTCGGCGGGCTGCACGGGTTCATGAGCTGGGAGCGCGCCATCCTGACCGATTCCGGCGGCTACCAGGTGTTCAGCCTGAGCGACCTGCGCAAGGTGCGCGAGGAGGGAGTGGAATTCCGCTCACATCTCGACGGTGCATTGCATTTCCTGAGCCCGGAAACCGCGGCCGCGGCGCAGATCGCACTGGGCGCCGACGTCATTATGGCCTTCGACGAGTGCACCGAGTATCCGGCCGAGCGCGAGCATGCCCGCCAGTCCATGAAGATGACGGCGCGCTGGGCGGAACGCTGCAAGCGGTATTTCGAGGAGCACCGGCAGGAAGTGCCTTGGGGACAAGTTTCGGGTTTCAAGTTTCAAGTTTCAAGTTCCGGATCCGGCGCTCGAAACTCGAAACTCGAAACTGGAAGCTCGTCCCAGCTCCTCTTCGGCATCGTCCAGGGCGGCATGTTCGGCGACTTGCGGCGGGAATCCGCCGGGCGCACCGTCGAGATCGGCTTCCCCGGCTACGCCATTGGCGGGTTGAGCGTGGGGGAGCCACGGGCGCTAACGCGGGAAATGGTCGAGGCCACCTTGCCGCATCTGCCGCAAGACCAGCCGCGGTACCTGATGGGCGTCGGCACCCCGGATGAGATCGCGGAATACGCCGCGCTGGGCATCGACATGATGGATTGTGTGCTGCCCACGCGGGCGGCGCGCCACGGGCTGCTGTACACGTCAGAGGGCAAGCTGGCGATCAAGAACGCGCGTTTCGCGCAGGACGAAGGTCCGCTTGACCCGCGTTGCGGCTGCCGGGTGTGCGTCCGCTATTCCCGCGCCTACCTGCGGCACCTCTACAGCTCGAACGAGACGCTGGCGGCGGTGCTGAACACCATCCATAACCTGGCCTTCTACCTTGACACAATGCGGCAAGTGCGGCAATCTATTAAACTTGGGCACTTGGAAGCATTACTCTCCGAGGTCCGATCGCACAGCCTGAACTCTTCCGCCCAGGGGGAAGACCCGGCCTAGCGGATCATTCCTTGAGGAAATAAAGGGAAGGAAGCGCGCTTCACCACGGCGCCATACAAAGCAAGCAGTTCTGATGGACCTACACCTTATCGGCAGTCTCATTCTCGCGCAGGGCGGCCAGGGCGGAGCCGTGTTGTGGCTGCCGCTGGTTCTCATCTTCGGGATCTTCTACTTCCTGCTGATCCTGCCGCAGCAGCGCCGCCAGAAGAAGTGGCAGGCCATGCTGGGAGCCCTGAAGACCGGGGACCGGGTGACTACGACCGGCGGTCTGCGCGGCACCATCATCGCGCTGCGCGACGATGTCGTCCACCTGCGGGTTCCACCCGACAATCTGCGCTTGGAAGTGCTGCGTTCGTCGGTGGCTACGGTGGCCGGCCCCGAGGAGCAGGCAAAATAAGTACCGAGTACCGAGTACCGAGTGCCAAGTTCGGTTTCATGTCCGAGCGGTTACTCGGTACTCGCAACTCGGTACTCGGTACTAATTCATGACCAAGAACCTCTGGATCAAGACACTCCTCATCATCGTGGTGCTGCTGGCTTTTCTGTATGGCATCTTTGGGCTGCCGCAGAAGCTGAGCGGCGAAGGATTGAAATCGGCGATCCTCGATCGCATCCACCTGGGCCTGGACTTGAAAGGCGGGACCCACCTGATCCTGCAGGTGATGGTCAACGACGCGGTGAACGCGGACACCGATCGCGCCGTCGAGCGGCTGAAGGAAGACCTGCGTAGCCGCAACCTCACCTACACCGATATCACCAAGCCTGATCCGGCCAACCATCCTGAGCAGATCGTGCTCAAAGGGGTACCGCCGGAGGCGAGCGGCGATCTGCGCGGCCTGGTGCAGGACCGGCTTCCTGAGTACAACCTGACCTCGCTACCGGAGAACAACTGGCTGCTGGAGATGAAGCCCAGTGTAGCCAACGACCTGAAGAACCGGGCGGTGACCCAGGCCATCGAAACCATCCGCAACCGCGTGGACCAGCTCGGGGTCAGCGAGCCCACGATCCAGGAGCACGGCCTGGGGCAGTACCAGATCCTAGTGCAACTGCCGGGGGTGGACGACCCCGCGCGTGTGAAGGAGATCATCCAGTCCACCGCCATGCTGGAGATTCGGCAGGCGATCAGCGGTCCGTACGCCAGCCAGCAGGAGGCGCTGCGGGCGAATCCCGGCGGCGTTCTCCCGCCCAATACCATTCTGATGAAGGGGCGCAGCATTGGGAGCACCGGCGAAGCGCCGCAGGAGGCGTACTACATCGTGTCGCGTACAGCCGCGGTCAGTGGCACAGACCTGCGGCAGGCCACGCCTGGTCGCGATGAGAACGGCCGTCCTGACGTGAGCTTCATCCTCACCGGTGACGGCGGGCGCCGCTTCGCTGCCTTCACCGGCTCGCACGTGGGCGACAAGCTGGCGGTCGTGCTCGACAACAAGGTGATGGAAGTGGCGACCATCCAGGAGCAGATCCACGATCAGGGGCGCATCACCGGGGCGTTCACCGAGCAGGCGACCAAGGACCTCGCCATGATCCTGAACTCGGGCGCGCTGCCCGCCTCCATCCATTACCTGGAGGAGCGCACGGTGGGGCCATCGCTGGGTGCGGATTCGATTCGCGAAGGTGTGCGCGCGGCCATCATCGGCATGGCCGTGGTGCTGGCTTTCATGCTGGTGTACTACCGCGGCGCGGGCATCAATGCCGACGTGAGCTTGACCCTGAACCTGGTCATCCTGCTGGGCTTCCTGGGTTTCACTGGGGCTACGCTGACCCTGCCGGGCATTGCGGGGGTGATCCTGACGGTCGGCATGGGCGTCGATTCCAACGTGCTGATCTTCGAGCGCATCCGGGAAGAAGTGCGCAACGGCAAGACGCCGGCTTCGGCCGTGGATCAGGGTTTCGATCGCGCGTTGACCACGATCATTGACACGCACGTTACGACCATTGTTTCGGCGGCTATCCTGTTCATGTTCGGAACTGGGCCGGTGAAGGGGTTCGCAGTAACGCTGACCTTCGGCCTGCTGGCCAACCTGTTTACCTCGGTGTTCGTTTCGCGGGTGATCTTCGACGCGGTGCTGAACCGAAAGGCGCGAGGAGAAGCGTTAAGCATTTAATCGGGTCATCGGGTGATTGTGGGTGGGTTATGTGACTGGGTTATTTGGTAATTGGGTAATTGCAGGGGTGGCTCGCGCACGCCGTCCGCGTTTTCGAGATGTCATCCTGAGCGAAGCCCGAACCGAGCGCAGCGAGGCGAGGGCAAACGAAGATCCGGATACCGATGGTGAGCCCATGCGGTCAGATAGGCTTAGCAAACGTCCGAAGATTGGAGTAGCAGAACCGAGATCCTTCGCGACCGCTTCCCGCGCTTGTCCGTCCCAGCACGCCAACATCGGGCGTGCCGGGGACCCCGAAAGCGCGCGGGAACCCTCGGTCGCTCAGGATGACATTTTCTTAATGGGGTCGTGCAAGGACGCAGCAGGCCGCGTCCCTGCAAAGCCCAGAGCCAAGATTCTAAGAGTCAAAAGCCAAAAGCTGGTTTAAACGTGGAATTCTTCAAAAATACGAATATCGACTTCCTGGGGAAGAAGTGGTACTTCCTGTCGTTTTCGCTGATATTCAGCGTGGCGGGAATCCTCTCCATGCTGTTCTGGCACCACATCCCGCTAGGGATTGATTTCCGCGGCGGGACGCTGGTGTATGTGAAATTCGCGCAGCAGCCCAACCCGGACGACGTCCGCAAAGCTATGGACCGCGCCGGGCTGCACAACGCCCGCATCCAGCGCTTCGGCGCGCCAGCCAACAACGAACTGCTGGTGGCGCTCGACATCCAGGAGACCACCGAGCAGGCCCTGGACAAGGGCAAGAACCAGATCATCCACGCGCTCGAGAGCAATGCCCCCCAGGGCAAGCAGGACCTGAACAACAGCGGCGTGCAGAGCATTAAAGACGACCTGCTCAGCAAGGACCCGCTGCACCTGGGCACCGATGCCGACGCGCGCTACGGCCAGTTGGCGCAGCAGATCGTCAACTTCCGCGACAAGACCCGCGGCGGCGTGCTCGCGTCACTGGACGATCTGAAGGGCACGGTACCGCCAGCGGTGCTTTCGGCGCTTGAACAAGACTATTTCGTCTCCAGTTTCGGGGTAAGGAACGTAGAGATCGTCGGTCCCCAGGTGGGGGCGCAATTGCGCAAACAGGCGCTGCTGGCGACGCTCTACTCGCTGGCCGGGATGCTGGTTTACCTGTGGTTCCGTTTCGAACTCATCTACGGGGTGGCGGCGGTAGTGGCGTGCTTCCACGACACGCTCATCACGATGGGAGCTTTCTCATTGACGAACAAGGAGATAACGCTTACTGTTATCGCCGCTATTTTGACCCTGGTGGGGTATTCGATGAACGACACCATCGTGGTGTTCGACCGCATCCGGGAAAACATCAAGTTGATGCGGCGGGAGAAACTTGCCGAAATCGTGAACCGGAGCATCAACCAAACCCTGAGCCGGACCATCCTGACTTCGGGGCTGACGTTTCTGACCGTGCTTTCGCTGTTCCTGTTTGGAGGCGAAGTGCTGCACGGGTTCTCGTTTGCGCTGGTGATCGGCATTTTGATCGGAACCTACTCTTCCATCGCGGTCGCCGCCCCCATGCTGGTGGCCTACCAGGATTGGCGCGGCGGCCAGCGGGGCCGTCCGCTGCCGGTCGCGGCCGACGTCGGCCGCCGGGAGAAGCTGAAAGCCAAGATACTAAGGGGTCCTCGGCCGTCGGCCAAGTAGAGTATCGCGGTGGCCGTTCCTAGCCTGCCCTGAGAGCAGCGAAGGGACCAACAGCCGAGGACGGTGTTCGGGGGTAACTGCGGAGGCCCGGGAGCAAAATGCGGGCTGGCGGTGTCTAAAGAGGGGTTGGAAACTACACGGAGATAAGGCTATGTTTGAAGACAGCCTTTTGGAATCCTCGGGCAGGCTCAGAACCAGGCGGAAATGGACCACGGTATTGTCGTTGCTCCTGCAGTGTCTGCTGATCGGAGTGATGATTCTGGTCCCGCTCATTTACACGGAAGCGCTGCCCAGACAGCAACTGATGACCTTCCTGGTTGCGCCCCCGCCGCCGCCCCCGCCGCCCCCGCCGCCGGCCGCCATGCCAGTGAGGGTGGTCAAGGTGATCCAGACCGATATTATGAACGGTCAACTGCGCACTCCCACCAAGATTCCGCAGAAAGTCGCGATGATCAAGGAAGAGGCGCCTCCGCCGATGACCACAGGGGGTGTGATCGGAGGCGTTCAGGGCGGAGTGCCGGGCGGTTCGCTGAACGGAGTGATGGGCGGGATCATCGGTAACATCCCGGTGGCGATGCCCAAGGTGGTCGCCCCGCCCGCCCGCGTGCGGGTATCGGCAGGCGTCCAGCAGGGCAACCTCATCTCCCAGGTCAGACCGACTTATCCTGCGATTGCCAAGTCCGCGCGCATCCAAGGGGCAGTGGTGCTGCAGGCCGAGATAAGTAAACAGGGGACCATCGAAAACCTCCGGGTGATCAGTGGGCATCCTATGTTGGTACAGAATGCGCTGGACGCGGTCAAGCAATGGCGGTACAAGCCGTACCTGCTCAATGGCGAGCCGGTGCCGGTGGAGACCACCATCACGGTGAACTTCACCCTGTCGGGAGGATAGAAACAGGATTCAGCGGCGGTTGTGGAGATGTGGCCACGTCCGCCCGTAACCCGCTGGAGGTTGAATCCCGTGTTAGGCTGGGCCAGCCTGGATTCAAGAAGTTCTGAAGACCGCTCGAACAGAGCAGATTCAAAGACACACGAAAGAAGTTCTGAGGAGGAAAGGATTAACACATGTTGCTAGCACAGATTGCAAGTCTCGGTTTGAACTCCGTCCATAGCGCCGCGCTGTGGATGTTCCAGGAAGGCGGGGAGATCGGTTGGAACCCGGTTGCACTATGGCACCAGATGGGCGTCCTGGCCAAGGCCGTGGTGATCATCCTGTTCATCATGTCGGCCTGGTCGATCGGGGTGATGATCGATCGCTGGATGGCGTTCAATTCCGCCCGCAAGCAGTCGCGCATGTTCGCCCCGGCCGTGGCCGGCGCGCTGCGTGAAGGCAAGATCGAAGAAGCCATCCGTGTTGCCGAGCGGCATAAGAAGAGCCACTTGGCTAAGGTGGTTACCGCCGGTCTGCAGGAATTCAAGGCCCACGGCGAGTCCGCCGAGATTCCGGGTGAGGACATCGAGGCCAGCAAGCGGGCGCTGGAGCGCGCCGAAGCCATCGTGCACGCCGAGCTCAAGCGCGGCCTGGGCGGCTTGGCCACCATCGGATCCACCGCCCCGTTCGTGGGACTGCTGGGCACGGTGGTCGGCATCATCAACGCCTTCCAGGGGATTTCAGCGCAGAAGGCCACCGGTTTGGGCGCCGTCGCCGGAGGTATTTCCGAAGCGCTGGTGACCACCGCCGTCGGGTTGTTCGTCGCCATCCCCGCGGTGATGATGTTCAACTACTTCACCAACAAGGTGGAGGCCTTCGACGTGGAGATGGACAACTCGTCGAGCGAACTGATCGATTATTTCCTCAAGCGCCGCGGTGCGGTGCGGCGTTAAGCGCGCCAGCGGAGTCGAACTATGGCACTTGGCAAGAGACAAATGAAGGTCACCTCCGCCATCAACGTTACCCCGATGGTGGACGTGATGCTGGTGCTGCTGATCATCTTCATGGTCATCACGCCCATGCTGCAGAAGGGCGTGAGCGTGGACCTGGCGAAGGTCAACAATCCGCAGGCCATGCCCGACGCCGACAAGGAAGACGCCTTGCTGGTCGCCATCACTCGCGACAACAAGATCTTCTTTGGCTCCGACCAGGTCTCGGGAGCCGACCAGCTTACCCACCTGGTGAAGGACCGGCTGGCCAACCGTACCGATAAGCGCGTGTTTATCAAGGCCGACGCCCGTACCAAGTACGGGAACGTGGTGGACGTGGTGGACAACGTGCGCGCCGCGGGCGTGGACGAGTTGGGCCTGCTCACCGAACAGCGCAAGGCCGGTCCGGGAGCCCCGCCGGGAGCGCCCAGCGGAGAATGACGAGGAACTGAATATGGCAATGGCAATCGGTGGGCCTAGCGGACTCAACGCCGACCCCAACGTAACCCCGCTGATCGACGTGCTGCTGGTGCTGCTGATCATCTTCATGGTCATCACACCGCTCACGCCCAAAGGCCTGGACGCGCTGGTGCCGCAGCCGCCTCCGCCCAACCAGAAGACGCCGCCGCCCGCCGCCGATCGCACCGTGGTGGTGCAGTTGCTGAAGGGCGCCGGCGGCAGAACCGCCTTGAAGATCAACCAGGACGACGTCACGTGGGACACCTTGCAGGGGCGCCTGGAAGAAATCTACAAGACACGCGCCGAAAAGGTGATGTTCGTCAAGGCCGATAATGACCTGGAGTTCGCCCAGGTGGCGCAGGTGATTGATATCGCCCATGCCGCCGGGGTGGAAAAGGTCGGCCTGATCACGGCCAAGATTGAGGCTGGGGGCTAGTCTTCCAACAAATGGATGACATCGCGTGAACATTGACGATAGGCTCGACCGGCTCGTGGAACGTCACGAAGCCCTCGCCGAGTCAGTGCAACTGCTGACGCGGGACGTACACAGCCTTGCGGAGTCGGTGCAAACCCACGAACGATACCTATCCGAGATCAAGGAGTGCACCGCGCGCTTGCTGCACGTTGCACAGTCTTCCGGAGAAAAGCACTGATGAAATCAACGTCGGAAAACGGCCGACCTGGCAAACACTTCCTGACCAGGGCGGCGGCACTCTTGAGCCTCGCGGCTGTGCTTCTAGTCCTTGCCGGATGCACCAAGCTGAAGGCCCGCGACCAGCTCAACAAGGGCGTTCAGGCTTACAAGAACGCCAAGTACGAAGATGCCATCGCGCACTTCCAGAAGGCGGTGGCCCTGGATCCCAGGCTGCTCAACGCGCGCCTGTACCTGGCGACCGCCTATGCGCAGCAGTACATCCCCGGCGCCGATACTCCGGAAAACAACCAGATGGGGCAGCAGGCGATCGACGAGTACAAGCGCGTGCTGGAGATGGACCCCCGCAACATC
This sequence comes from uncultured Acidobacteriota bacterium, assembly GCA_963808725.1. Lineage (GTDB taxonomy): Bacteria > Acidobacteriota > Terriglobia > Terriglobales > Acidobacteriaceae > JAHFUA01. The sequence goes on from CAWEGO010000002.1 coordinate 1,831,304, forward strand.
AACAGCGTGAAGGGCATCGCCTCGCTCTACTTCAACATGAAGAAGTTCGAGCAGGCCAAGGAGTACCACGAGAAGGCCAAACAGCTCGATCCCAATGATCCGGAAGAGTATTACTCCATCGCGGTGATCGACTGGACGCAGTCCTACGCGCCGCGGCAGGAAGAACGCGCCAAGCTGGGACTGAAGCCGGAGGAGCCGATCCCAGCGAAGGAGAAGAAGGTCTGCGAATCGCTGCGCGACCGCAACCTGCCCAAAGTGGATGAGGGCATCCAGAATCTGACCAAAGCGCTGCAGCTCCGTCCCGACTACGACGACGCCATGGCCTACCTGAACCTGCTCTACCGGGAGAAGGCGGATATAGAATGCGGCGATCCCGAAGCCCGCGCCGCCGACCTGAAGATCGCCGACGACTGGGTGGACAAAACCATGGCCACCAAAAAGCAGAATGCCGAGAAGCTGGCACAGAAGGGCGGCGGCATCGTCACCCCCGAGCAGCCGAAGTAAGAACCATCCTCCTCAGAAGGAAAAGCCTCTCCGCGGCGAGAGGCTTTTCTGTTTCGCCCGAAAGGTTCTGGGGTACCGATGATCGTGTGATGGTCGCACGTCACAGCGTAGGAGCGCTTCTCTTCGAGTAGAATTGCCTGTTTCGCAACGCTGTCGTCATGTTCAAGAAGATTCTCATCGCCAATCGGGGAGAGATCGCGGTACGCGTGATCCGCGGCTGCCGCGAGATGGGCATTTCGCCGGTAGCGGTTTATTCCGACGTGGACCGGGCGGCGCTGCACGTGCGCAAGGCTGACGAGGCTTACCACATCGGTCCGGCGACGGCCAGCGAGTCCTACCTGAATATCCCCAAGCTGATCGAAGTGGCCCGCAAGTCGGGAGCTGAGGCGGTGCATCCGGGATACGGCTTCTTGTCTGAAAATCCCAGCTTCAACCGCGCCTGCCGCGAGGCTGGGATCAAGTTCATCGGTCCCACGCCGGAAGCCATGGAACTGATGGGCTCGAAGACCCGCGCCCGCCAGACCATGGAGAAAGCCGGCGTGCCCTTCGTTCCGGGCACTACCAAGGGGCTCGAATCGCTGGCGCAGGCGCGCGAAGTTGCAGCAAAGATCGGATATCCGGTGATGCTGAAGGCGGCGGGCGGCGGAGGCGGCAAAGGCATGCGCGCGGTCCGTGTTCCTGAGGAGCTGGCGTCAGCGCTCGAGCAGGCCAAGAGCGAGGCCATGCGCTCCTTTAAGGACGACGAGGTTTACATCGAGAAGCTGATCGAGAATCCGCGCCATATCGAGGTGCAGATCCTGGGAGACGAGCATGGCAACCTGGTGTATCTGGGCGAGCGCGAGTGCTCGGTGCAGCGGCGTCACCAGAAGGTGCTGGAGGAATCGCCGTCCGCGTTCGTCGATCCCGAGATGCGGCGGCGGATGGGCGAGACGGCGGTGCGCGTCGGCAAGGCGGCCGCTTATTCCAACGCCGGCACCGTCGAGTTCCTGGTGGATGAGAAGAAGAACTTCTACTTTCTGGAGGTCAATGCGCGCTTGCAGGTGGAGCATCCAGTGACGGAGTTCGTCACCGGGCTGGACCTGGTGCACCTGCAGATCCGCATCGCCGCCGGCGAGAAGCTGCCCTTCCGGCAGGAAGACATCACGCTGCGCGGCCACGCCATCGAGTGCCGCGTCTACGCCGAGGACCCGGACAACCACTACATGCCCAGCCCGGGAACCATCACCCGCCTGCTGCAGCCTTCCGGTCCCGGCATTCGGCGCGACAGCGGCGTGTACGAAGGCTGGACCGTGCCCATCGACTACGATCCGCTGCTGGCCAAGGTGATCGGCTATGCCCCCACCCGCCAGGAGGCCATCGCGCGCCTCGACCGAGCGATGTACGAATACTTCGCCGGCGGCATCAAGACCAATATTTCGCTGTTTCGGCGTATCCTGCACGATCCCGACTTCATCGCCGGCAAGATCAACACCGGTTACCTCGACCGCCTGCTGGAGCGCAGCAAGAAGGAGCTGCACGAGGCGCGCGACGGAGACCGCCGGATCGCCGCGGTGGCTGCTGTCCTGTTTACGCAGATGGAGAACGGTGCGGCAGTTCCGGCCGGGACTGCGTCGCCTGCCGCTGGGGTGAGCGCGGATGGCACTGCTGCCACCAACTGGAAGCGGGCGGCGCGCAGCGAAGCTTTGCGCTCCAAGTGAAATGATTTACGAAGTCACCATCGACGGCAAGATGCACCGGGTGGAGCTGACACGTGGTTCGGACGCAAAGCTGCAATGTCTTTTGGACGCCCGCGAGTTGAGCGTGGACGCGGTCGAAGCCGGCCGCGACATCCTCTCGATCGTGATCGATGGCCGGGCTTGGGAGGTCAAGCGCGAGCGGGTGGGCGGCGAGATGCACCTGATGATTGCCGGCGAGCGCTATGAGGCCGAGGTCCGCGATCCGCGTTCCTTTCGGGCGCGCAAGGCCGCCGGCGCCGGGCTGGAAGGCCCCAAGAAGCTGGTCTCACCGATGCCGGGCAAAGTAGTGCGCGTGCTGGTTACGGCCGGAGCAGACGTCGAGGCCGGGCAGGGCATCATCGTGGTGGAAGCCATGAAGATGCAGAACGAGATCAAATCGCCCAAGAAGGGCAAAGTCAGCAAGATCATCGCCGCCGAAGGAGCGACGGTGAATGCCGGGGAAGCGCTGGCCATCGTGGAGTAAAGTAAAAACGCCACGGATTAACACGGATAAAAAGTTTGATCCGCGCAAATCCGTGGCGTTTTTACTTCCCCGCGTCCTTCAGAACCTGCTGGGCGTAGTAGTTCTCCACTCGGGCTTCGTCGCGGACGACTTCATAATACGCTGCTTTCAGCAACTGTTCGCGGCGGCCGCGGAGTTGCTCGCGAATGGTCTGCTGCACCCGCGGGTCGCTGAGCTCACGCTGTCCGGCGGGTTCGCGAGCCAGCAGCTTCACGATGCGATAGCCGGCCACCTGCCGGGTGGAGGGGTTCATGACGGAGATCACCGTGCTGGTCTGGCCGGCCTTGAGCTTGGAAACGATCTCCCGCGCCGTGGGGTCGCTCTTGATGGCCGACTCGGGGATGAACCCCATGTCGCCGCCATTGCCCGCGGTGGAAGAGTCCTCGGAGTAGTTCATAGCCAAGGTGGCGAAGTCCTCGCCCGATTCCAGCCGGCTCTCCACCATCTCGATCTTCTTGTGCGCGTCGGCCTCGTTCAGCGCCTTGTTTTTCACGTTGCCGGACTCGGGATTGGGCCCGGCGGTCACCACGATTTGCGCCAGGTGGTAGCGGGGTTCGACCAGGTTGAACTCCGACTTGTGGGCATTGTAGTAAGCGGCGATGTCGGCGTCGGAGACGGTGATCTTGGAGGTGATCTCCTTGTTGATCACCTTTTCGATGGTGATGTTGCGGCGGAACTCACGCTTCAGGTCGTCCACTGTCAAGCCGCGCTCTTTCAACCGCTGCTCGAACTGCTCCTCGGTGTAGGGCGCCTTGACTTCGCTGAGCTTGCTGTTGACCTCCTCCTCGGTGGCCAGCAGGCCGAGCTTTTCCGCCTTCTGCATCATGATCTCGTCGTCAATGAGCTGCTTCAGGATGGCCAGGCGCAGGCTGGCGGCCTCCTCGGCGCTGGGCTGCTGTGGCGCCTGGGCGGTCTGCATGCGGTAGTACTTCTCAACGTCGGCGCGCAGGATCTTCTTGCTGTTGACTTTGGCCACGGCGTCCCCGGAGCTCTCCTTGGAGCTGCACCCGGCCAGCGCCACGAACAGCGCGAGAAGGCAGAACGCCAGCCCGCGTAGATGATTGCGATTCACCAATCCGCCTCCCATAAAGCCACCGGAATTGTATCGAAGGGTGCCGCGTGCATGTATCATTTCGCCGGCGCCGGCGCCGCCGCAGGGGCAGTGCCCGCAGGGGCAGTTCCCGCGGCCATTGCCGGTTGCTCAGCGTTCCGCAGGGCGGCCTGAATCTCCGACCGCAGCTCGGTTTCGGTGAGGGCGCCCGAGGTCTTGTCGCCATTGATGAACAGCGTAGGCGTGGAGCTGACGCCGAGCGCGTCGGCCTCTTTCACGGAAGCGTTGAGCAGGGCATCGGGCTGCGATTTCAGGCAGGATTGCAGGATGGCTCCATCCGTCTGGTGCTTTCGTCCGGCGTCTAAGGCGGCAGCGTCGAGCCGTGCCGAGGATGCGTTCAAGTCGCGATTCGGACCGCTGATCTCCTTTTGGTTCGCGTGGACGTAATCGGAGAAATCCCAGTAGGCCTCATTGCTCTGTTCCGCCAGGCAGTTGGAATCGATGGCGGCGTGCTTGGCCCAGGGGTGGATCTCGAACAAGGGAAAGTCTTTGAGGACGATGCGTACCCGGTCGTTGTATTCCTTCAGGCTGTCGGCAAACAATGCGCGGTACAACATGGCGCAATAGGGACACTGGAAGTCGTCATAGACGATGATCGTGACCTTGGGCGAAGCCGCCCCGCGCCAGGGCCGGCCGGTGACGTTGATCTTCTTCATCAGCGCGGACTGCTCGCGCTGCGTCTCAGCATTCTGGGCCAGGGTTTTGGCGTAGCCTTCGGGGGTGATGTCGATATCGGTCATGCGCAGCAGCTTCTTGCCGTCCTTGGAGAGCAGGAAATCATGGGTGTTCTTCTGCCCTGCGCCCTCGAAGGTAATGGGCAGAGTATCGTAGCCGGTAAATTCGCTGGGTTTGGGGGTGCCCACCGTGATGGTGACGGCGTCGGGCACCTTGAAATGGGCGCGCACCTGGCGTTCAATGCGCTGGTTGGCCTCCGGAGAAAGCGATTGGGCCGAACATCCCAGACAAAACAGCACTACCAGCCACACCGGGCGCTTGAAAAAATCCACGAACACCACCTGCATCGATGAAATCAAACTTCATTATCTCACAGCGGAGCGGCTCAATTATTGATCCATCGGGTCACCGGTGACTTGTGGAACAACGCCCAGCAGGGCGTTAAGCAGACCCCGCCTAGCGCGAGCCCGTGCGCAGGGAGGCTACCGGGAGCACGGCGTTCATTGAGCCCGACCGGAAGCCCTCCAGGTCGAGAGTGACGTAGGTGAAGCCGAGCGCCTTAAAGATGCCTGCGAACTCGGCGGCCATGGCGGGGGTCAAGGCGCGCGGCATTTCCTCCGGCGCGATCTCCAGGCGAACCATCTCTCCGTGGTGCCGCACGCGAAACTGGCGGAATCCGAGCCGGCGCAAGGCATCCTCGCCCTGCTCGACCACCGCCAGCACTTCCGGAGTGACCGCTCGCCCGTACTCAACGCGTGAGGACAGGCACGCCGACGCGGGCTTGTCCCACAGCCGCAGGCCGGCGGTGCGCGCCAGTTCGCGGACCTCCGCTTTGCTCAGTCCTGCTTCGAGCAGCGGCGCTGCCACGCCGTGCTGGCGCGCGGCCTGCTGCCCGGGACGGAAGTCTCCCTGGTCGTCGAGGTTGACCCCGTAGGCCACGGCGTCAAAGCCCCGCGCCACGCGGATCTGCTCCATCACCGTGAACAGCTCGTCCTTGCAGTAGAAGCAGCGGGCGGCGTCGTTGCGCACGTACTCCGCGCGGTCGAATTCGGCGGTCTGGATCACTTCCAGCGGGATCTTCTGCTCCTCGGCGAATGCCACTGCGTCGCTTAGGTGAGTGCGGGCCAGAGAAGGGGAATCAGCCAGGACGGCCAGCGTCGCATCGCCCAGCGCCTGATGCGCCGCCCAGGCGAGAAAGGCGGAGTCCACTCCGCCCGAATAGGCCACCAGCAGCCGCCCCAACGAGCGCAGGCGGTTATCGAGGGCAACGCGTTTGGCGGACAGATCCACACACCTATGGTAGCACTCAGCATTCAGCCCCGGCACGGGCATGGCTGCCGGTTTAGCTGACTGCTGAATGCTGAGTGCTGACTGCTCCTCAGTAGATCCGTTCCTGCCGTTTCAAATTGCCGAACGCACCAATATTAGCCAGCGTGAACGAAAAGCGGAACTGGTTTTCCCTGCGGATCGTCCCCAACTCATAGTGGCGATACTCGAAGCTTACCCCGCAGCAGTCCCAGTTATAGCTGGTCTGGATGGCGGAATACTGCAGGACATGCGGCGCCACGTAAGCCAGCGGTTTGGTTATGGGCAGAGTGCCGACTGGGTTGGCATCGAAGCCGAAGCTGGCGGCAGCGTTCATGCCGCGCTTGGCGAGGTTGCCATAGCCGGCCATCACCCGGAACTGGTTGAAGTGGTCGGGCGGACTCGGGGCAAACAATTCGTGGAAGTAAGTGTGCGTGCCGCCGAGAAAGAAGTTTCCCAGCCGGTAATTGGCGAACAGAGTGCTGCCATTGATGCGGCTAGCCACGGTGTCGTAATCGAGCTGCCAGCCGAATTCGGTTTGATTGCTGGGATGCACCAGGATGCGGGAAACGATGGGGGTGAAACGCCGCGGCGAGGCGAGGAAGGCGATGCCGGTGAAATCGTCGGTGGTGGCCAGCACGTTGCGTACGCCATTCACCAGCGCTCCCCCAAAATAAGGATCAAAGAAGTACTTCTGCTTCAGCTCCCAGGAGAGCAGTTCGCGGGCGCCGCGGGTGGCGCAGGGCTTGCCTTTATCTCCGGTCAGGGCGGCGCTGGAGGTGGCCGCCGGTGCGGCGGTGGGCGCTGGCTCGTGGCACTCCGGCGCGGCCGTGGGCTTGATGTAGAGGCGCTGGACCACCGCGTATTCCAACTCGTTGGTGTCGGAGAGGATGTCACGGTCATCGAAGCGGATAATGTTGGCAAAATTGTCCACCCCGCCGACATAGCGGTACACCAGCCGCGGTTCGATGGCGTGCTTGAGCTTGTGTCCCCAGACCGGACGCTCGAAGATGCGGACCAGTGACGGCGGGCGCAGCTCGAACGAAGCTTCTGCGGCATTGCGATTGATGTACTGCTCGACAGGAGTGGGCAGACCGCTGGTAGTGCTGGGGGGCAACTCCCGCTCGGAGTAGTAGGTCTCGCGCAGGCCGATCTCGGGACGCAGCGTCCAACCGCCGAGCAGCAAGGGCAAAGAGGCGCGTGGGTTCACGTCGAAGCGCCCGGCCAAGTCGTTGGTTTGGAAGCCCGGTTCGCTGCGGGACACCCCTTGCAGCGCCGAGTCGAACGACCAGTAGACCGGCGTGCTGCCAATTCGCCGGTCGACACTGGAGACGTTCAAAACTGGGAGCGTGAAAAATGGTGACCACGTTGCCCGGCGTTTCGCTCTCGAAGTTCTGGTAACGGGCCGCCAGGAAGTTGAATCCGAATCCGTCCAGGTTTTTGGAAAGGAAGGCTGCGGATTTCACCTCGGAATTCACCGCCTCGGTGAAGGTCTGCCCCCAGGCCAGGCGAAAGACGTAGGTGCTGAGGTACTCGGCGGAGATCACGCCGCGAAAGCCGAAGGGGAACTGGGCTTGGCCGTCGAGGTTGACGTCCTCGCCGCCCTGACCCTCGCGGTCGACCACGCCGTAGTAGTGGGCGCTGAGGTAGGAATCGTCGCTGGGCCGGAAGCGCCACGATCCATGCTGTGACCAGCCGCGCTGGGAGAAGTATTCGGCGCCCAGGGTGGTGTCCATGCTGCGGTCGATAGCCCAATAGTAGGCATCGCCCAAAATGAGGCCCTTAAGCGACGAGTTGCCCATGCTGGGCAGCAAAAACCCGCTCTGGCGGCCAAGCTGATCGACGGCCTGGTCGGCGTAGGGAAGGTAGAGCAAGGGCACGTTCTCGACCCGGAAGAGGGAGTTGTAAGTCCGAGCCTTGCCGTTCATGTCCACTACGATGCGCTCGGCGTTGAGCGACCACTTGGGCCGCGGCAGCTCGCAGGAGGTCACTGAGCCATGATGCACCACATAAACTTCTGGCGCGGTCTTCTCGACGATCCGTCCCGTGAAGGCGAACGGACTGGTGGAGGTGAGGATGACGCTGCTCCCATGGAAACGGATGCCGCTGGTGCCGATCACATCGAAGAACGTCCCGGTTTCGGCCCACACGTTGTAGTGGCCATGAGAAGCCACAATGTGCTCGTCGTGCGGACCGCCGTCGAGCGTCAGGTGGCCGCTGGCCGTGGCCTCACCGGTGGAGTCGTTGTAGGTCATCTCGTCTGCACGCAGCACCCGGTCGCGATAATCGATTTCGGCGTCGCCGCGCAGCTTGTAGATGTCGCCGGATTTCTCCTGCTCGCGCGCCTTGATGATGACTTCTTCCCGCGGCCGCGGGGGAGGGCCGGAGGGCGCAACCTGCGGCGCATTGCCCGCCGCCGCACCGGCAGGCACAGACGGAAGCAACTGGCTAGTAACTACGGAATGCGCCAGAACCAGATGACAAACGAAGGCAGCCGTGATACCTAATCGGTTGCGGCGGAACATGGGAGAGGCTCGAACTTAGCATGCGAGCCGCTACCGGCGCAAAAGGATTCCGTGTTCCGGCGCGCTCTGGCCGACTCACAACCCGTTCATGGCCTGCCCGATCTGCGGTGAGCAGTGCACGTGTCCGCGCGAGCGCGAGGTCTCGACTCGTGCCGCCCTCCTCGATCCCGAGCCTCGGGGCGACGATCCGCCCTTGTCTGACGGGCAGGACGATGTGTGGCGGCAGGAGGTGGCCTCGCGGGTGGACGCATTCTGCGCGCGGCGGGGCCGCAAACGCATGCCGCGGATACCGTCGCTCAGCCTCGATTTCGAGCGCGCCGCCCGCGCCACGGCAGCGGCGCACTATGCTGTTCCGGAACCGCAGGTGGAACCCGCACCGGAGCCGGCGCCAGAGCCCGAGGCCAGCAATCTCATCGAGTTCCCGCGGCCGGCGGAGCCTCCGTCGTACCTGGAGCCGATCCCCACTATCGAGGAACTGGCTGAGCCCATCCTCGAAAAGCCGCGCATCCTTGACGCCGAAGAGCCCTCGGGGCTGCTGTTCGGCGGCGAGGGCCGGCCGGCTATCACGTTGGAATCGCCTCCCGAGCCCCAACCCGACGACGATGCCGGCCCAGTCGGGGAACACGCATCGCTCTCGCGCAGGATCTTCGCGGCGACGCTGGATGGATTGCTGGTTGCCATCGCCGCAGCAGTGTTCGCAACCATTTTCCTGCACATCGCCGGCACGCTGCCGCGTTCGCGGACCGCGTTCCTGCTGGCCCTGGCAGTGCCCGTGTTTTTGTGGGCGATGTACCAATACCTTTTTCTGGTGCACGCGGCGGCCACACCCGGAATGCGGGTGGCGGGGCTGTGCGTCCGGACCTTCGACAACCTGCCGGCGCGGCGGAGCCTGCGGCGCTGGCGCGCCATCACCATGATGGTTTCCGGCATGGCGCTGGGCTTAGGATTCCTGTGGGCGTCCATCGACGAGTACGGCCTCTGCTGGCACGACCGCATTACCCGCACCGTCCTGCGCCGCGGTTAGCCAGAAAAAACGCCACGAATTCTTGTGGATGACACGGATCAAGAACTCTTAATCCGTGCGGATCCGCGTGAATCCGTGGCGTTCTTTCCTAAACTGCGGTCGGCGCCGGCGCCTCGCTCGACGACGGGGGCAGTGGCACCGGTGTTTCGCTCGGCGCCGGGGGCAGTGGCGCCGGAACCAGGATGCAGAGCTTTTCTCCCAGGCGGTCAAAGTGCGCCAGCCAGTTACGGCTTGCATCGTCGTCGCGGGCCTGGAACTCAGGACGCACCTGCTGCAGCATCTGGTAGTAGCGGTTTTGCACCTCCCAGAGATCGACCTCGAAGGGCAGGCTGCGCGCCAGATCGACAGCCGCTTCCAGTCTCTCCAGGGATTCCAGCTCCGCGGGGCCAGCCTGTAACCGCTGGATCATCCGCTCTAGGCTGTGGCGCAGGGCATAGCTGAGGCCGGCGCTGTCGAGGGTCACGCGTTCGCGCTGGGCGGCGTCGAGCAAGGCGCGAATTCGTTCCAGGTCGAAGTTCTCTTCCTCGAAGGCGCGCCGCAGGCTGGCATTCAGCACGAACTCGGCGGTCATGTGCAATACCTTGGGCGGCGGCGTGCCCAACTCACCCAGGAAGCGCATTAAGGGTGCGTGCTGCTCATAGAGCTGGCGGAAGCTGCTTTCGGCGTCGCGCAGGGTGGAATCGAGGATGATAGAGATGACGCGCCGCTGCTCGTCGCGGAACAGCGATTTCAGCGAGTAGGTCACGCCGACGAACTGGCGGTCGAGAGCGCGCAATGTGCCGGGGAGGTCGGCGGAAAGGAAAGCGTCGCCGGCTTCGCGCACCAGCGAATCATAGGTTTCCTGCCCGTGGAAATAGCGCGTACCGGCATTCAGGTTGTGATCGCCCAGGTGCAATGCTGCGAAGGTGAGGTGGGCGCACTCCTGGGTCACGCGCGAACACACCCGCCCGTGCCCCACCGCCAGGCGCGCCCTTCCCGACTCGAGGATGCGGTAGTCTTCGCGGTCCACGGTGTAGCAGTACACCGAAGAATGCTCGCCATAGGGGTCGAACAGCGAGCTGATGACGTAGTGGGCGCCCACTTTGAGCAGGTCGAGGGCTGCCGGCTTCACCCACTTGCGGTAGAGGTCGGCGCCGGTGCCGTATTGGGAAATGTTACTGCGGGCCAGCGCCAGCTTTTCGAGGAAGTGTTCTTCGATGTGGTCGCCGAACAGCTCCTGCGCGAGCTGCACCGCGCGGGCGGCGTACATGATCACCTGCACCGTCTCGATCCCGGAAAGCTCGTCGAAGAACCAGCCGCAACTGGTGTACATCAGCATGGCGTGGCGTTGGAGTTCCATCAGCTTCAGGATCGCGACCTTGTCCTCGCTGGGGATGGAACCGAGCCGCTCTGCCGCGCGCGCATGCTTCTCGAGAAATCGCTCCTGGTTCTCGGGGGTACGGTCGAGCAACACCTCGACGTAGTCATTGCGGGCCAGCCCCGGAGCCTTGAGCAGGGCGGCGGCTTTGCGCTCGAACTTGGGGGTCAGGTCATCACGGAGCCAGTCCAAAGCCTGGCGCAAAGGAGCGCGCCACTGCTGGTTCCAGTCGGCGTGGGCTCCGCTCGAGCAGCCGCAATCGGCCCGCCAGCGCTCAATGCCGTGGATGCAGCTCCACGAGCTCTTCTCCACGATCTCGACCTCGTGGGTCGGCGGGTGCAGGTCCAGGAACTCGCCGTAATTGGTGATCTTCGCCAGGTTCTGCGTCTCGATGTGATCGAGGGCATAGGCTAGCGCCATGTCGCCATACTTGTGGTGGTGGCCGTAGGTCTCGCCATCGGTGGCGATGTGCATGAGCTGGGGCCAGGTGCGCGCGTCGGAGAAGCCGCTCAGCAGCCGTTCCACGAAGCGCCCGCCGTTATCGAGCAGGCCCTCGAAGGCCACCGCCTGGGAGATGGGGCCGTCGTAAAAGAACAGCGTGATCACGCGGCGCGAGGGCAGCCGCAGGCGGTAGGCACGCGAAGGATCGATGACCCCCTGGACGTCTTTCCAGACGCGGCTGCCGATCTTGCGTGCGCGGCGCGACTGGCTCTGCGCCAGCACCGTGAAGCGGATGCCCAGGTGGGCCAGCACCTCGAGCGTTTCCGTGTCCACGGCCGTCTCCGGCAGCCACATGCCCTCCGGCTGCCGGCGGAACCTGCGCTCGAAGTCGCGGAGGCCCCACAGCACCTGCGTATACTTGTCCGCGCGGTTGGCGAGCGGCAGGATCATGTGGTTATAAGCTTGGGCGATGGCGTTGCCGTGGCCGGAAAAGTGCGCCTGGCTCTCCTGATCGGCATCGAGAATTTTCTGGTAGGTGCCGGGCGAGTTTCCCTCCAGCCAGGAGAGCAGCGTGGGGCCGAAGTTGAAGCTGATGCGGGCGTAGTTGTTGACGATCTTGGTGATGCGGTTGGAGCCATCCAGCAGGCGCGAGGCTGCATTGGGCGCGTAGCACTCGGCGGTGATGCGCTCGTTCCAGTCGTGATACGGGTAGGCGGAATCCTGTAGCTCAACTGCCTCGAGCCAGGGATTCTCCCGCGGCGGTTGGTAGAAGTGGGAATGGATACAGAGATATCGGTCCATCTTCTGGTCCCACGATATGATGCGAGTCTCGGGCAGGCAAGAAGAAAAAATTAAGCCGTTGAATCTGCGTCTCGTGGTTTTGATGCCCCAGCGCTCCAGACGATTTTTCTGGACAGAGAATCTGTGCGGGTGCTAGATGTGACCTTGTTGAAACGGTTTATTGCCCTCCTCGTTGTTGCTGCCCTCCTCGCTTTTGGCACTTATCTGTTCTACTTCGCGAAGACGCACCGCGGCTATCAGGTCCCGAGTTCGGGCATGGAGCCGACCATCCTGAAAGATGAAAGGATCGTCGTCGATGCTCATGCATATGACGGCGCAGAACCGAGACGAGGCGATGTCGTAATCATCCAGCACAAACCCGAGAATCTGTTCATGGTGAAGCGTCTCATCGCAATCGGGGGAGACACGATCGAAGCACATCAGGCCCATGTCTTCCTAAATGGACAAGAGCTGGATGAGCCTTACATTCAGCACGTGTACAGAAACACGGGTACAAGATTCATGAATGATTTTGGACCTGTGAAGATTGGTCCAGGGCAGTTGTTTGTCATGGGAGACAATCGCGACATCGCCTACGACAGCCGCCAGCCGGAGTTCGGGTTGGTTCCGAGGTCTGAGCTCCGAGGGAAGGTTCTGACGATCGGTTTCTCACATACCTTGAGCCGTATTGGCAAAGAAGTCCACTAGCCTCTCTTCGCACGCGCAGCGTGCGCGAGCGATGGAGCAATTTCATGGGCGAGAGGAGACGAAAGTGATTATCCTGTGGGCGATTCTTACGGGACTCGGTGTCGGCGTCTTGTCAGGTTTGGTGGGCATTGCCGGGGGCGCCGTCCTGGTCCCGATTTTATTTTACGGCTTCAAGATGAACCAGCACATGGCCCAGGGCACCACCCTGGCGGTGCTGCTTCCGCCCACGGGACTGCTGGCCTTCCTGAAGTACTACAAGGCGGGCAACGCTGATCTGAAGATCGGCCTGCTGCTGGCGCTCGGACTGTTTCTGGGCGGCTACTTCGGCGGCGCCTGGGCGCAAAAGATACCCGACCTGGTGCTGCGCCGGATTTTTGCCGTTATACTGGCAGTCGCCGCCGTCAAGATGTTCTTCGAAAAATAGGAGACGCAGCGAGCCGCGTCTTTACAGGATGGCTTCCAGCGCGGGCTTGAGCTCAGGGTGGCGGAAGCGGAAGCCGCTGGCCATGAGTTTTCCGCAATCCACGCGCTGGCTGCCCAACAGCAGGGCTTCGCCCATCTCGCCGAACATCAGCCGGACCATGAATGCAGGGAGCGGAAAGATTGTTGGCCGGTGCAGCGCCTGGCCCAGCGCGCGGGTAAATTGCGCATTGGTCACCGGGTTGGGCGCGACCGTGTTCACCGGACCTCGCAGCGAATCGGTCGCCAGCGCGTGCTGGATGACGCCGACCAGGGTCGTCGAGGGTGATCCAACTCATCCACTGGCGTCCACTGCCGATGCGCCCGCCCGCGCCCATGCGGAACAGAGTCAGCATTCGCCCCAGCGGGATGGGAATGTCGGGCTCCATCGCTGCATTCTACGCTGCCGCGCCTTGGTTTGCCGTCCAATGCGGGGGCAGCATGGCATTACCCCCATGCCCATGCTATCCAATGGAATCATCGACTTACACTCGGTAATACCGATGGCAACCGATGAGAACCGATGAAACAAAGGACTTACCCGCAACAACCGATCCGCAAAGGAGTTAGGTGCGCTTTTTGGCCTGTTTTCGGGCTAATTTGTCAAAGAGCCGAAGCCGCGACTCTGCGCGAAACGTTGACGGAAGCGTAATACTCGCAGCGCCCATACGTCAGCGCTGAGATCGCTCACGACAGCCTAAACCGGCCACGCAGGATACCCCGCCCCGGGGGGTGCTGTGCTCTGAAAACATTAAACTTAGGGGGATATCTCTGCCGTGGTCCATGAAAACAAAGTAATTAGAAGGAAAATCTTGAGCCGCAATGAGTTAGCTCATTGCGATTGCAACTACACAGCTATTATCATGCAGATTACATTTTTGTCAAGCAAAATTTCACGTGGGCAAGCGCCGCCGTGCCACGCCTAGGGCAAGGCTCGCCGCGGACAAACGAAACGGAACCGCCGAGACGCCGAGAACGCGGAGGCACACGGAATGGTGGATGTGTGGATTACGGCAGAGGCCCATAGAGCCTGCCCCGAGCGAAGCCGAAGGGGGTCGAAATAAATTAGCCCAGGGCGGAAGTGTGTGCGTGAGAACTGCTCTTCGAGTCAGAAAGCGGCCTGGACCGGCCCAGATCCAGCCCGAAGGGCGGCATTTGGGTTAGCCCGGCGCGTAAGCGCCGGGTACAGTGGAGCAAAAGACGTGAGCCCCGAAGGGGCGGCACGGGTTCTCACGTACACAGGGCGGAAGCCCAAGGCAAGCAGGAAGAATGATGCGAGGCGGGTGGCCCTGGTAAGCCCGCGTCCCGCAATATCGGGTGCCCCAGACAAGCGCAGCTTGTCTGGGATAGGTTTTCCTGATCTCTCAGTTCCAGTCAGAAGGTTTGCTGCACGCTGGGAGCGATCATATCTCCCAGACGAGCAAAAGACGCTCGTCTGGGGCACTCTATTTTGACGGAACCGGCCTTGTCCGGGCCACCCCGCCGCTTGTCTGGGGCACCCCGATGTGGGCGGGACGCAAGATCACCTGGCCCACCCGCCGCTACCGCCCGTCACGGGCGAACTGAGACACTACGCATCTGTTCTTATGACCCTGAGCGGAACAGTACATGTCATACTACCGTTAGGAGTTGGCCAAAACCATTATGCCAAAGCCTGTGTGGTTCGACTGGCTGACTGTTGCTGCGATTGTGATTGGCCCGGTGCTGGCGCTGTTAACGCAGCGCGCCCTTGACCGGCTGCGCGAACATAAGAACCGAAGGGTGCAACTTTACCTGACCCTGATGTCCACGCGCGCGGTAGGGCTATCCCCTGCACACGTTCAAGCCTTGAACTCTATCGACACTGTGTTCGGTGGGCGCGGTGACCAGAAGATTCGTGATGCATGGCAGAAGGTGCTGGAACATCTTGCGACCGACCCGGCGACGGAGCGTTGGGGCGAACGCCTTCTGGACTTGAAAACTGATTTGTACCAAGCAATTGGTTCAGCGGTGGGCTATAACTACGGCATTGATTACCTGAAGACTCGGGTCTATGCGCCAAGGGCGTACGTGGATATGGAACAGGAACAGATCCACATTCGGCAGATGCTTGGGAGGTGCCTAAGTGAACGCGGCCTGAAAGTCGACCTTGGCGAACTGAGACCAGAAGCACCGCCAGCACTGCGGCCACCAAGATGAAAAGGGGCGCGCGTGTTCAGCCTTGACGCCTCGATCTCTCAGCCGCCGGGTGCCCCAGGTTCGCCGGGTCGCGGGTGGCCCTGGTAAGCCCGCGTCCCTCAGTATCGGGGTGCCCGGACAAGCGCAGCTTGTCTGGGATCAAAAGAGGATATTCCTTCGCCCAGGTTAGCGCCCAACACCGGGGCGCGAACCTGGGGCACCCGGCAGGGACACTTGTACAGAAACCGCGAGGTCGGATTACTGTTCTGCAGGTCGTTGCAGTACGTCCGCCATCCTGGCCGGGTGCCCCAGACAAGCGCAGCTTGTCTGGGATTGTTTTCCGATCTCCCAGTTCCAATCAGAAGGTTGTGCGGCACACTCGGAGCGATCATACTCCCAGACGAGCGAGGGACGCTCGTCTGGGGCACCCATGGTTACCCGGACCACCCGCCTTTAGCTAGGGAAATGATCTGTGGGTTTCGAATGTGGATTTTTCCGAAGGGGATCTTGCAGTACAAGCAGTACAAATTGAAGGCAAGAATTAACTCGTCACGCGTCCAATTGTCTTTAGCCATATGCGGCACTCGTCTGGCATTGGTGTACCCTGGCCGGTGCGTCTAAGGCAAGTGGGTTGTGCGGGCGAAGCGCGAAGCGCGGGAATGGTCAGTGCCGCCCCTGAAAGGGGCTCGGGGACTGTTTTGATCGTTACCCAGGACTTACGTCCTGGGCTAATTTATGCCGCGCCTACGGCGCTGTTGCATCGCGATTCCTTTGCGTTCTCGGCGTCTCGGCAGTGCGGCCTTCAGAGGAACGTAATCCGCGTTAAGCCGGTACAGAGCGTGAGCGCTCAGCTACTTGGGCGCGGCGACGGTAACATCTTCGGCGCGGATGCGGGTGGCGAGCTTGATCTCGCGGCTCAGGTCGGGCTGGTCGTTTGATTTCTTGCCATCGCCGGCGAGCGCGGAACTGGCGGCAAGGGTGAAGCGCAATGCGTCGGCGGGAGTGTCGAAATAGAGAATAACCTGCGTCGTTGCCATGCTCATGCCCCAGTCTTGACCCTGTTGGCATGATCATAACGATTGCGTGGCGCGCCTCAGAGTCCCCAACTTGATACCTGGTCGCGGGCACCCCCCAGGACCAGGATCCTTCGCGACCGTTTCCCGGCCTGGAGAAGACGGCCGGGAACCCTCGGCCGCTCAGGATGACAACTTGGTTTGGTCGTCGCTTATAATCGGTGCTCGATGAAAAAAGTTGTCCATGCCGCCTGTCCCCACGATTGTCCTGACGCCTGCGGGGTGCTGATCACGGTGGAAGATGGCCGCGCGACGAAGATCCAGGGCGACCCGGCGCATCCGGTGACGCGCGGATTTCTGTGCGCCAAAGTCGCCAAGTATCTCGACCGGGTGTACTCGCCGGAGCGTGTGCTCTACCCGGCCCGCCGCGTGGGCGGCAAAGGCCCGGGCGCGCGCTGGGAGCGCATCTCCTGGGACGCGGCTCTCGATGAGATTTGCCAGCGTTTCCGTGGCATCTGCCAGCAGTTCGGGAGCGAGGCCATCCTGCCCTATTCCTACGGCGGCACGCTGGGTGTGCTGCACGGCTCCGGCATGGACCGCGCGTTCTTCCACCGGCTGGGCGCGTCGCAGCTCGCCCGCAACATCTGCTCGAAGACCGGCGAGGTAAGCCTGATCTCGGTTTTGGGACGCAAGCTGGGCACCGAGCCGGAGCAGTTCGCGCACTCCCGTTACATCATCGCCTGGGGCGCCAACATCCACGGCAACAACGTCCACCTGTGGCCGTTCATTGAGGAAGCGCGGCGGCAGGGCGCAAAGCTGGTGGTCATCGACCCGTACAAGACGCGCACAGCCCGCTGCGCCGACTGGTATCTGCCCATCCATCCGGGCACCGACGTGGCGCTGGCGCTGGGCATGATGCACGTCATCATCGGCGAGAAGCTCTACGATGCCGACTACGTCAGACGCTACACGCTGGGCTTCGACCAGCTCCGGCATCGGGCTACACAGTATCCGCCCGAGCGGGTGGCCGCGATCACCGGTATCTCCGGCGAGGACGTGGTCCGGCTGGCGCGCGAATACGCCACCCTGCGTCCGGCGGCGATCCGCATGAACTACGGCGTGCAGCGCTCGGAAAACGGCGGGATGGCGGTGCGCGCCATCGCCATGCTGCCCTGCCTGACCGGATCGTGGAAGGAGGTGGGTGGCGGGTTGCAGCTCTCCACCAGCGGCGCCTATCCGCTGCGGCGTGAGCGCCTGGAGCGTCCCGACCTGATGCAGGTGGCGCTCGGCCGGCCGGCGCGCACCATCAACATGGTCGAGATCGGGCACGCGCTCACCGAACTGGCCGATCCCCCGGTCAAGTCAGTTTTCGTTTACAACTCCAATCCGGTGGCGGTGGCTCCCGATCACAACCGCGTGGCGCAAGGCTTTGCGCGCGAGGACCTGTTCACGGTGGTGCACGAGCAGTTCTTGACCGATACCACCGATTACGCCGACATCCTGCTGCCCGCTCCCACATTCTTCGAGGAGAAGGAGCTGCAGACCGCCTACGGCCATTACTATCTTCAAATTTCCCAGCCGGCGATCGAGCCGCTGGGGGAATGCCGCTCCAACTTCCAGCTCTTCTCCGACCTGGCTGCGCGCATGGGATTCACCGAGGATTGCTTCCGGACAACGCTGGACGAGGCCATCGACTCCGTCCTCGACCTCACGCATCCCTGGCTGGCCGGCATTGACCGCGCGCGGCTGGAACGCGAGGGGCACGTGCGCCTGAACTTCTCTGGTGATTGTCATCCTGAGCGAGCCGCTGTTGCGAGCGAAGTTGAGGCGACTAGCGGGCGTCCGAGCCCGCTGCCGAAATCCCGAGCGCAGCGAGGGAGCGAGGTCGCATCCTTTTTCCTGCCTTTCGCTCACGGCGGCTTCCCGACGCCCTCGGGCAAGGCGGAGTTCTACAGCGAATCTCTGGCGGCTCAGGGATTGGACCCGGTTCTCGCCTTCGTTCCGCCGACCGAATCGCGCCACACTCCACAGGCTCGCACCTTTCCGCTGGAGTTGCTGGCTCGCAAGGCGGACAACTTCCTCAATTCCACCTTCACTAACCTGCCGGTGATGCAGCAGATGGAAGATCGCCACCTGCTGGAGATGACCGCGGCGGACGCCGAGCCGCGCGGCATCCGCGACGGCGACCGCGTCCGCGTATTCAACGGCCGCGGCGAAATCGAGCTGACGGCCCGGGTGAACGGCGCCGTGCCGCCGGGCGTGGTGGCGGCCCGGCTGGACTGGGCCAAACTCTCGCCGAAGGGCCGCAACATCAACGTCCTCACTTCGGATCGGCTCACCGACATGGGCGCCGGCGCCACTTTCTACTCGGTGCTGGTGGAGGTTGAGCGCGCCTAGCGGGCGTGAGCGCCCTGAGCCCAGCGAAGGGAAGCGGGAATTAGCCGAGTCCGAGCAACGCGAGGCCGAGCCCTGAGCGAAGTCGAAGGGCCGCTGCCGAAATCCCGAGTGCAGCGAGGGATCCTGTGCTCGGACCGTAACTCGATTTCATATCCACCGCCCCGCTACCGTATAATTCCCGTTTTCCCGTAATCCAGACTGAGGGTGGAATATTTCTGCGTTTCTTGAGGTTCCCTTACAGGTTCGCGCCGACCATGGTCCCCGGTTGGCCCGGCTTGTTGCCCTGGTGCTAGCGGTGTTGTTCCTCGGCTCTGCAGTGATGATCGGCTCACAGCAGGAACTGATCCAGGAAATCCGGATCTACGGCAACCGCCGCATCCCGGCCGACACCATCCGCTCCAAAATTTTCACCCATGCGGGTGACGTTTACGACGAGGCTGCTCTGGTGCGTGACTTCAACTCGCTGTGGAACGCCGGCTACTTTGAAGACATCCGCTTCGAGCGCGAACAGGGACCCAAGGGCTGGATCATCAACATCTACGTCAAAGAGAGGCCGACCATCCGGGAGATCAACTACCTGGGCTTGAGCTCGGTAAGCACCAGCGACGTGCTGGACCGCTTCAAGGAGCGCAAGGTCGGGCTGACGGTCGAGAACCAGTACGACCCCACCAAAATCAAGAAGGCGGAGGTCACGCTGAAAGAACTTTTGGCGGAGCACGGCCGCCAGTTCGCCACCGTCCGCACCGAGGTGCGGCAGATCCCGCCGGCGGCGGTCGGCGTCACCTTCGTGGTCAAAGAAGGCCCCAAGGTCAAGGTGGGTAAGATCAAGTTCGAGGGAAACAAGACCGTCAGCAGCCGCTACCTGCGCTCCGCGATGAAGAACCTGAAGCCCATCGGGATTCCGCACTCGATCATTCTGGAGAACCTGATCTCGCGCACCTACGACGCCACCAAGCTGAGTGAAGACGCCGAACGCGTCCGCGACGCGCTCCAGCAAAAGGGCTACTTCAAAGCCCTGGTGCAGGACCCCAAGACCAACATTCACGACACTCATGGCATCCATCTGCCGCTGCTCAAGAAGCATGAAGGCAAGTCGGTGGATATCACCCTGCCCATTGAGGAGGGTGACCGCTATCGCCTGAAAGAGGTGAAGTTTACTGGCAACAAAGCCATCACTAACATCCAGATCCTGCGTGCCCAGATTCCCATGAAAGATGGCGACATCTTCAACACCGAGCTGATGCGCAAAGGCATCAAGAACCTGCGTGACGCCTATGGCGCGGCTGGGTACATCAATTTCACGCCGGTGCCGGACACCGAGATCGACGAGGAGCACAAGACGGTAACGGTGAAGTTCGACCTCGACGAGGGCAAGCAGTTCTCCGTCCGGCGCATCGAGTTTCAGGGCAACACTACCACCCGCGACAAGGTCATCCGCCGCGAGCTGGCGCTGCAAGAAGGCCAGACCTATAACGCCAAGCTTTGGGAATTCAGCCTGCTGCGTCTGAACCAGCTCGGCTACTTCGAGCCGCTCAAGCCCGATCAGGACTCGGACACCAAGCAGAATCCCCAGGAAGGCACCGTCGATATCACCCTTAAGGTCAAGGAAAAGGGAAAGAACTCGATCGGGCTGACCGGCGGCGTCAGCGGCCTGGCCGGGTCGTTCGTCGGCCTCAACTACCAGACCAACAACTTTCTGGGCCTGGGCGAAACCCTGACGGTTTCGGCCAACATCGGCAACCTGGAGCGCAACCTGATGTTCGGCTTTACCGAGCCCTACGTGCTGGACCGGCCGCTGCAGCTCGGCTTCACCGTGTATACGCGCGAGTTCAATTACAACCAGGCGCGGCAAGCCAACATTCTGGCCGGACAAGCACTCAACTTGCCGCAAAACGTGCTGAACACGTTGCAAAACTTTACCCAGTCGAGCACCGGGTTCACCGCCTCGGCCAGCTATCCGCTGCGGCATTCGCTGAAGCGCATCGGCATCACCTACGGCTGGGATACCTCCACGCTGACCACCTTTAGCCAAGCGTCGCAGGAGTACTTCCAGCAACTGGCGTTCCGCGGCCTCTCCGGACCCAATGCGCTGCGCGGCATTATCACCAGCAAGCTGGTCCCCAGCTTCACCTACAGCACCATCAACAACCCGCTGCGGCCGACCAACGGCCAGAGCTATTTTTTCGGCGGGGAAGTCGCCGGCCTGGGGGGCAATGTCAGGACGGTGCGGCCGATCGCGGAATACAAGCGGTTTATCTCCATGAAGGGCCTGCACCCCAGCCGGGAAGGCCATCAGGTGCTGGGCTTCCGGGTGCAGGGCTCGTTCCTCAGCGGATACGGCGGGCTGGTGGCGCCGCCTTTCGAGCGCTTTTATCCGGGGGGCGACCAGGATTTGCGCGGGTTTGATATCCGCTCGGTCTCACCCGTGGCTTTCGTGGAGACGACCGCCAGCGTCATCCTTACCAATCCCGACGGCTCGCCGGTCCCGCTGAATCCGGCCCTTCCCCGCAACGGCGTGTGGACGATTCCGGTCCCGATTCGATCCATTGTTTTTCCCGGCGGCGACAGCAGCTGGATTTCTAACCTGGAATATCGTATTCCGTTGGTGGGACCGGTTAACCTCGCTCCCTTCGTGGATACGGGCATGAATTTTTCGGCACGCAGCTCGCAGCTCAGCATCTCCAGCACCGAACTCCAAAGCCTGAACAGCATCGGCTTCGGCTGCCCGAGCCTGATGCCTATTCCTGTCAACCCCTATTTCCAGTGCATCAACAACATCGCCCCCGGGCAGATTTCTCCCCCCTTCAGCCAGAGACTGCAGATCGTCCCAGGGACCAACTATGTGGTCCGCATGTCCACCGGACTGGAGGTCCAGGTGATGATGCCGGTCATCAACGCCCCCTTCCGCGTGTATTGGGCCTACAACCCGATGCGGCTCAACAGCGATGCGCCGACCCCGAGTCTGATCACGCGTAGCATGTTCCCGCCCGGCGCTGCCGGTGACTACACCTACGCCCAGACTCTGAGGAACTTCTTCCCCAGTTACCTTCTAAAGGAACCGCTCAAGACCTTCCGGTTCACGGTCAGCACGACGTTCTGAGGTTGCTGAAGGCTAAGGGTGGTTTGCGCAAAACAAGATCCCTTTGACGCTAGCGTGAAGCTCACCCTATAATGCTGGGTATCCGCTCCCGCGAAAAAATGAGCCTTCCCGGCGAGCGTGGTTCTACCGGCCGGGGCTGAAAGGTCCGCACTGTGAAGGCGGTGTCCCGATCGCATTTTCGGGGAATCTCGCGGCTATTCTCCCAAGGAGTCTTAAGCATCCGATGAAACGCAAGCTTGCTCCCGTAGTTGTGCTGTTCGCGGTAATCCTGTCACTGGCCGCTCTGGCGCAGACCGGCAAGGCGGCTTCCACCCCCGCGGCTGCGGCCCCGGCCAGCGCCCCGGCTGCCACCCCCGCCACCCCTGCTGCGGTTGCGGGCTTCAACAAGGTCGGCATCATCAACATTCAGGGCGCTATCCTGGCCTCTAACGAGGGGCGGCGCGACCTGGAAGCGCTGGACAAGAAGTTCGACCCCAAGCGCACCGAGCTGCAGAACCTCAGCAAGGAAATCGACGATCTCAAGAAGCAGCTCAACACCCAGGGCGATAAAATGAACGAGGAAGCGCGCGGCACCCTCGTCCGCAGCTTGGAAACCAAGCAAAAGGCGATGCAGCGCGCCTCGGAGGATGCGCAGAACGAGTACCAGCAACAGCAAGCCGAGATCGCACAACGCATCCTGCAGAAGATGGCGCCGTTAATCGACAAGTTCGCCAGGGACAATCAGTACGCAGTGCTCATGGACGTTTCTCAGCCGTGGCCGCAGGGACCGGTGCTATGGTTCGGGGCCAGCGCCGACGTGACCAAGCAGGTGGTGGAGCTTTACAACGCGCAGTCGGGCGTACCGGCTCCAGCCCCGAATCCCAGTTCCAGCAGCCGGCCCAACAGTGGCACCACCATGCCCAAGCCGGGGACCGCCAAGCCGGCAACGACTCCCCCGAAACTACAGTAGTTCGACCGCTGCCCGCAAAAAGTCAGGCCGTCCGTTATGGGCGGCCTTCCTTATCTCTGGCGGCGGAATGTTTTCCTGAGGTTTTGTGGAAAATCTTGTGGAATTTAAGTACGGGGTTGCCGAATCAGCCCGTTATGGCGCCAATTTCAGCACTTTGCCTAATTTCCGCGGCACGGATAAGCGCCCGCAGGTCAAGGATTTACAACGCACAACCGGTTGTGCACTCGGCACCGGGTCGCCGGCCTGATTCCTTACCTCTCCGGAGGTTACTTTTGCACATTCGCGGACTTCAAATCTGCAGAAATTCACCCCAGAATCAATGCTTTTGACGACCTACTTGCGAGTATCGCATTATGGTTCGCCGACCTTCAGAACCGCCAGAAACGCTTCCTGCGGGATGTCGACGCGCCCGATGCGCTTCATCCGCCGCTTGCCCTCTTTTTGTTTCTCCAGCAGCTTGCGCTTGCGCGTGATATCGCCGCCGTAGCATTTGGCGAGCACGTTCTTGCGCATGGCCGGCACTGTCTCGCGCGCAATCACCTTGCCGCCGATCGCCGCCTGGATGGCCACCTCGAACATCTGCCGCGGGATCAGTTCTTTCATCTTGGCGGCCAGTGCCCGGCCGCGCTCGTAAGACGCCTCGCGGTGCACGATGAGTGAGAGCGCATCCACGGGCTCGCCCGCCACCAGGATGTCGAGCTTCACCATAGGCGATTCCCACCAGCCCGCCAGGTGGTAGTCAAGCGAGGCATACCCGCGCGATACCGACTTCAGCCGGTCGTAGAAGTCGAGCACGATCTCGTTCAGCGGCAACTCATACGTCAGCATCACCCGCGACGAACTCACGTACTCGAACGCCTTCTGCTTGCCGCGCTTCTCCTCCACCAGCTTCAGGATCCCGCCCACGTATTCTTCGTTGGTCAGGATGGTGGCGACAATCACCGGCTCATTCACCTTGGCGATCTCGGGCACGGGCAGCCACTTCGATGGATTATCGATCTCGACCACTTGGCCGTCAGTGCGGGTGATGCGATAGCGCACGCCGGGTGCCGTGGTGATCAGATTAAGGTTGAACTCGCGCTCCAGCCGCTCCTGAATGATTTCCATGTGCAACAGGCCGAGGAAACCGCAGCGGAAACCGAAGCCTAGCGCGACGGAACTTTCCGGCTCGAAAAAGAACGAGGAATCGTTCAGGCGCAGCTTTTCCAGGGCTTCGCGCAGTTGCGTGTGCTCGTGCGCCTCTACCGTGTAGAGCCCGGCAAAGACCATCGGCTTCACTTCTTCGAAGCCGGGCAGGGGCTCGATGGCGGGGCGGTCATCGTCGGTAATGGTGTCGCCGATCTTGGTGTCGGCGACGTTCTTGATGTTGGCGCTCAGGAACCCGACTTCGCCCGCGCTCAAGCTGTCCACGGCCACCGGCTTGGGCGTAAGCACGCCCAGAGTCTCGACTTCGAAAACTTTGCCATTCCACCACAGGCGGATTTTCTGCCCGCGCCGTATCGTCCCCTGAAACACGCGCGCTAACACGATCACCCCGCGGTAGGGATCGAACCAGGAATCGAAGAGCAGCGCCTGCAGGTGGGCTTCCGGGTATCCCTTCGGAGGCGGGACCCTGGCGACGATCCGCTCCAGCACTTCGGGAACACCCTGGCCGGTTTTAGCGCTGATCGGCAGCGCGTCCGAGGCATCGAGGCCGATCGCGCTCTCGATCATCTCCTTGGTGCGTTCCACGTCGGCACTGGCGAGATCGACCTTATTGATGACGGGGATGGTCTCGAGGCCGTGATTGATCGCGAGATAGGCGTTGGCCAGCGTCTGCGCTTCAACGCCCTGGGATGCGTCCACCAATAGGATCGCGCCCTCGCAGGAGGCAAGCGAGCGCGAAACCTCGTAGGAAAAGTCCACGTGGCCGGGCGTATCGATGAGGTTGAGCTGATATTCCTGGCCGTCGCGCGCAATGTACTTCATGCGCACGGCGTGCGCCTTGATGGTGATGCCGCGCTCGCGCTCCAGGTCCATGGCATCGAGCACCTGCTCCTGCATCTCGCGCGCCGAAAGCGATCCCGTGAGTTCGAGCAGGCGGTCAGCCAGCGTGCTCTTGCCGTGGTCGATGTGAGCAATAATGGCGAAATTGCGGATGTGCGCGCGATCCATCTGGCGGAGCTGACCCTGAGTCGATTCTAGCATTCGCGGCTGACGTGGCGCGGGCGCCTTTGTCGCCCGTTACGCGTTCTGGCCAGCGGCGACGGCCACGCCCGACGGATGTTTCTCGCGCTGCACCAGATGCAGGAAGTACATCAGGAAGACTACGGTTGGAAGCTCAAGGGCGAGATCGTTCACCAGATCAATAGCCGCCCGTATCAGCCAATGGTCTGCCAGTGCCAAGGAGAAGGAAGCTGCGACAATCAGCAACAGCCAGACCAGCGCGACAACGACGCCCGCACCAAGGATCGTCCACCGGTGTCCCGCTGATAGTTGCTTGCTGCGGCTGAGCGCGTCAGACTTCGAGCGGTCCTCGATGGCAACTGCTTGGGTGACAAAAACATACCACGTGAGGAACACGATGCCCGGCACAATCAAGAGGACTATGCCGATAAGGGTAATGAAGCCAGCTCTGACGGTTACTCCTATCGTTGCGCCCCACTTGGGGCCGGACCATCGTAGGCACTCACGGACGGACGGTCGAACTCCTGTTCTGGTGGTTTCTACTACACCAAAAATTATCGCCGGTACAACCAAGGTGCCGAAGATTTCCTGCAGCAACCCATCTATGCGCCAGGTTCCAGTGGAATTCTGCACGCCGAGCCTGAAGAAGACGTAGTTTTTCACCAGCTCAATTGGCAACCAGACAGCCACCGCGATACGGAAGATCAGCCCAAAATGACGGAAGTAAGTGGCGAAGCCATGCCTAAGCACGCTGCCGAGGCCTGGCATGTCAGGGACAGGGAAGTCGGTGGGCAGGGTCAGCTTAGGTGCGGGAAGCTCATCCTTTGTTGACTCGAACTCGTAGGCGCAAAATTGGCAGAACTTGGGTTCGCCAGGATTGTCCCTATCACAGTTTGGGCATCGCACAGCAGGGATTCCTCGGCAGGCGATGGTAGCAAATGCTCCGCACATGCGCTAATCTGCCGTTCGCACCCGGGGTGATTCCCTTGCGAAATTACGTTCTCGTCTTGCTACTATCGACATCGCTTCTTGGCCAGACCCAGCTCTCGCCCGAGGTCAAAGCCTTCGTCACCGTGGACGCTCCGGTCATCGCGCTCACCCATATGCGCGTAATCGACGGCACGGGCGCGCCGCCAAAAGATGACCAGACCATTGTCATCGCGAATGGCCGCATCCAGTCGGTCAGCGACGCTGCAAAAGCAGCCGTCCCCGGCGACGCCAAAGTCCTCGATCTCCACGGCTACAGCGTCATTCCCGGCCTGGTCGGGATGCACGACCACATGTTTTACCCCGCGGGCGGGGGTTGGTTCACGGAGATGGGCTACAGCTTCCCGCGTCTCTATCTCGGCTCAGGCGTGACCACGATCCGCACCACCGGCGGCCTCGAAACCTACACCGATATCGAATTGAAAAAGCAGATCGACAACGGCAAAGCTCCTGGTCCGAAGATCAATGTCACGGGGCCTTATCTAGAGGGCGAGGGCTCGTTCGCGGTGCAGATGCACGCCCTCACCGGCCCCGAAGACGCGCGCAAGACGGTGGCATTCTGGGCCGGCCAGGGTGCTACCTCGTTCAAGGCGTACATGTTCATCACCCGCGCCGAACTGGGCGCCGCCATTGACGAAGCTCACAAGAGCGGGCTGAAGATCACCGGCCATCTGTGCTCAGTGACGTTCCGAGAGGCTGCAGCGCTGGGCATCGACGACCTGGAACATGGCCTACTGGTGGATACCGACTTCGTTCCCGACAAAAAGCCCGACACCTGTCCTCCCACCGGTCCCGCGCTGAAGCAACTGGCAGAGCAGATCGATATCCACGGCCCCGAGGTGCAGCAGACCATCCGCGAACTGGTAGCCCATCACGTGGCCGTGACTTCGACGCTGCCGGTGTTCGAGATGTTCCTGCCGGAGCGGCCGTCGCTGCAGCAACGCATGCTGGACGCGCTCTCGCCCGACGCGCGCGCCACTTTTCTGGCCAACAAGGTGCGCGTGGGCGATGCCGCGTTTCTGCGCCAGCGCTATGGCACCGAGGCTTCGCCGTGGCCGGCGCTGCTGAAGAAAGAAATGCAGTTCGAGCGGGCGTTCGTGGAGGCCGGCGGGCGGCTGCTCGCGGGCGAAGATCCTACCGGGATCGGCGGGGTGATCGCGGGCTACGGTGACCAGCGCGAAGTCGAACTGCTGGTCGAGGCGGGGTTCACGCCGGCGGAGGCCATCCGCATCGCCAGCTTCAACGGTGCGCAGTTCCTGGGGGAAGCGGATCGCATTGGCAGCATCGTTCCCGGCAAGCAGGCCGACCTGGTGGTGATTCACGGCGATCCCTCGTCCAACATCGCCGACATCGAAAAGGTCGAAACCGTGTTCAAGGACGGAATCGGTTACGACTCGGCCAAGCTGATCAATTCGGTCCGCGGCCTGGTCGGGTTGCGCTGAAAGATGAAAGACACAGGGAATCGGTAGAATAAAGCGCGGTGGGGAAAGATGTCCAAACGGCTAAAGGTAAAACCTGAAACGGGCAACGTGAAGCTGGTTTTGGCGTCGTCATCGCCGCGGCGGGCGGAGCTGTTGCGCAATGCCCGCATCGCGTTCACGCTCTGCCAGGTGGAGGTAGCCGAAGCGCGGCGGCCGCAGGAGTGGCCGGAGGATTACGTCCGCCGCGTTGCCGGTGAAAAAGCCAAAGCCGCTTTGGCGCGCCACGCGGAAAAGTTCGTGCTGGGGGCCGATACGGTGGTGATCGTGGACGGCCAGGTGCTTGGCAAGCCCCGCGACGCACAAGACGCCAGCCGTATGCTGCACCTGCTCTCCGCCGGCTCCCACCTGGTGACTACGGGTGTTTGCTTGCTCGGGCCCAAAGTCGAGGACACGCGTGCGGAAACCACTACCGTCAGCTTCAGCCCGCTGAGCGACGCCGAGATCGCCGAATACGTGGCCACCGGAGAGCCTATGGACAAGGCCGGCGCGTATGCCATCCAAGGCATGGCCTCGCGCTGGGTCACCCACCTGGACGGCTGTTATTTCAATGTAATGGGATTGCCGGTGCCACTGGTGTATCGGATGCTGCAGAAGCACTGCGTACTCTAGCTGTTTTGTTGCGCCTCAAGAATCTTGCGTTCTATCCACCTTACTTCGTCAGGCATCTCACGCCTCCACCAACTCCAGAGGGGAAACGGGGTGGATTGATAGCGCACGAAACACAACCACCCGCGAAGCAGCGCTCCTTGCCGAAGACGGAGCATTACAAGTCCCGGTTGCCATTGCACTTTGGAAAACTCACCCCACCGCAGCGAATGGACGCTTAAGTACCGCCGAAAGCGCACTCCGACGTTGTCCGCAGATCCGTAAACGACTGGGTGTGAAAAGAGATTTATAAGCACAACCCAGAGCAACAGTAGGAGTTCGATTGCGGGTGTCTTGTGTGGGTAAACGCGATCGGCGGGAAGGATGAGAATCCAAACACCGATGATGGTCGAACCTAAGATGACAAGTCGGCAGGACAGCCATGCCGCAAACGAGCCAACGCGGCGGCGGTCAGGGTAGCGTGAGTCAGGAAGAAAATCCTGCGTTACAGGAGGGGATGCGCAGGGCTGCGAGCTATCGGGCATGGCAGTGCAGCCCGCTACGACTTTTTCTGCTGATCGTCTTGGCCGTCCTTCACCGACGACTTGAAATTGCGAATTCCTTCCCCGAGCCCCTTGCCCAGATCCGCCAGCTTGCCCGGACCGAAGATCAGCAGGGCAATAACCAGAATCACCAGGAGTTCGGGCAAACCCAATTTGCCTAACACTTGGCCTCCATCTGAGGCCGGAGACGACCCCTACACCAATTGTAGGGCAGCATGTGGGTACAGTCAAAAGCGGTCTCTGGGGAATGCGCCCCCGAAGAAAAAGCCCCCGCGCGGGGGGCTTGATCAAATGGCACGTCGCTGCGAGACTTGTTACTTCAGCATGATCTCCTGGAGCAGGTCCGAACTGAGCACTTCGCGGATCTCCTCCCGCTTCTCCCCCAACTGGTGCGCCTGCTGCTTTCCGCCCAGGATCTTGTCGCGCACCATTTCAAATTTAGCCCCCAGGTTGTCCATAGCGGCATGGTTCTTATAGAGGACAGCCAGGGCAAGGTCCCAATCCTTGGGATCATTCTTGGTCTCTTTGAGGAACAACTTGTAATCCAGGATCATCCCCTGGCGCTTTTCCTCATCGAGCAACGGTTTCGAATCCTTGCGCAGGCTGGTGAGGTAGGCATCCACTGGTTCGGTTTTACGCGGACGGTCGATACGCGCCACACCGGGCCCTCGGTGTAATGCTCTTGCGCAACCAATTGGAGTCCGAGCAGCAGGACCAGAGGCAACAGCCAGGTCATTTTCTTCATGATGCTTCCTTTCTATGTGTTTTGGTGCAGGCGAATGATACGCGTCGGCGGCTTGGAGCGAGAAGCCCCTTCGTCCCCCGCAGGTAAATAGATGCGCGCGTCTGGGTTGACATGTTCTGCACATGTAACTATCATAATCACATGTCAAAAATGATCCAGATTCGCAACGTTCCTGATGCCTTGCATCGCACCTTGAAGGCGCGCGCCGCGATGGCTGGCATGTCGTTATCCGATTACCTGCTAGCCGAAATTCGAGAAATCGCGGAGCGTCCCACCTTGGAGGAAATGCAAGAGCGGCTGCAGCAGCGGGAGCCAGTGGTGTTGCCGGTCTCGGCGGCGCGCGTCATCCGCGAAATGCGCGACAGCAGGTGATAGTCCTCGATGCTTCCGCCGTCGTGGAGTGGGTACTGCGCACCGAAAAAGGCGTGCGTATTGGGCGTTGGATAAAACGGTTCGGCGGCCCACTGCACGTGCCTCATCTACTGGAGTTGGAGGTTGCCAATGCCCTGCGGCGCTACGTGCGCCGGCACGCCACAACCTCGGCACGCGCCGAGGAGGCTTTCCAAGACATGTCAGCCATCCGCATGACTCGGCATGGCCACACTCTTTTTCTCCATCGCGTTTGGGAATTGCGCCACCACCTCACGGCTTACGACGCCGTCTATGTCGCCCTGGCCGAGGCGTTGAACGCGCCCTTGCTTACCTGCGATGCGAAGATTGCTGCAGCCCCGGGACACCGCGCCATTGTCGAGGTAGTCTGAATCAGGGGATGGACTCGATCAGGCGCGCCAGCAGGGCGGCCCGGCGGGGCATCTCGGCGATGACCACCGACTCGTGGCGGGCGTGAGCGCCCTCGCCCACAGCTCCCAGGCCGTCCAGCGTGGGGATTCCCAGCGCTGCCGTGAAATTACCGTCGGACCCGCCGCCCACCGAGGCTTCCTCGAGTTCCCAGCCTAACTCCTTCGCGAGGCGACGGGCGAGCGTAAACAAAGCTACGCCCTTCTTGCTTCGCTCCATGGGTGGGCGGCCGATCCCGCCGGTGATCTCGACCTGGCAGCGCTGGTCGAATGGCTTGAGGGAGCGGAACTTCTTATCGAGATATGCGATGTCCTTCGACTGGCTCACGCGCGCGTCCACTTCAGCCGTAGCCTCGCCGGCAACGACATTGGTACGCGTGCCGCCGCGAATGACGCCCGGATTGACGGTAATGCCACGCTTGCGATCGGTGAACTTCTCGATGACCAGGAGCTGGCGCGCCAGTTCCAGCACCGCGCTCGCGCCTTGGCCGGAGTCGAGCCCGGAGTGCGCCTCCCGTCCCTCGACCTTCACGTGATACCCGCCGACGCCCTTGCGCGAGGTCTTCAACGCGCCCTTTGCCCCCTGTGCAGGCTCCAGCACCAACACCGCAGCGGATTTCTTTGCCAGCGCCTCGGTGATCGGGCGCGAGGAGTGGCTACCGACCTCCTCATCGGTGACCAGCAGCGCGGTGATGGGTCGCGGCTGGCGCCCGCCGGGTTCCTGCAAGGCCTTGATGGCATAGATCGCCTGCACGATGCCGGCCTTCATGTCGAAGCTGCCGGGGCCGTAGGCGCGTCCCTTGGCCACGCGGAACGGCATCGACGCCAGCGTGCCGAGATCCCACACCGTATCCAGATGTCCGAGCATCAGGATGGGCTTGCCGGTTCCGGGGAAATCCACCTGCAGGTGGTCGCCGGCGTGTTCTTGGGGATGGAATCGTGTTCGACCGCCGATTTTTCCGAATTCTGCCGCGAGATGCTGGCCCAGAGTGTCGAGCGCCGACTTGTCGTGACTCGGAGATTCCAGTTCCACCAATTGGCGAAGACAGCCGAGCATTTCGGACTTTTGGACCGTCAGACGGCTGAGCAGAGATTTCAATTGCGTCCCCCTCCCATGGTCCAAAGGCTCAATGAATCAATGACCCAATGGCTCAATCGCTCTATAATGGCCGCTCCCGATGGCAGAGACCGTACATTCTGCAGCAGAAGCGCCGGCCGCCGATAGCGGGACGCTGGACATCAATCAGATTCAGGCCATCCTGCCGCATCGTTACCCTTTTCTGCTGATCGACCGCGTGGTCGAGATCACGCGCAAACACCGCATTGTCGCCATCAAGAACATCAGCGTCAATGAGCCGTTCTTCGCCGGACACTTCCCCGGCTACCCCATCGTGCCCGGAGTGCTGATCGTAGAGGCCATCGCCCAGGCCGGAGGCGCACTGCTGCTCACCGAGATAGCGGGACGCGACGGTAAGCTGATGTTCTTTACTGGCATCGAACGCGCCAGGTTCCGCAAGCCGGTAGTGCCGGGAGACCAGTTGCGCATTGAAGTCGAAGTGCTGGCCTGGCGCACCACCGCCGTGCGCATGGGCGGCAAGGCCTACGTCGGGGAGAAACTGGCCTGCGAGGCCATCGTGACCTGCGTGCTGGTAGACCGGCCGGCGCCGGGAGACGCCGCCACCCGCAGCAAGGCCGGCGCGCCCGGATCGGCGTGATATGGCGCCGGTAAGACAGGCTGCGGCCGCTCCCACCGCCACGATCCATCCCACCGCGATTGTCGATCCTGCGGCCAGAATCCCTGCGTCCTGCCGCATCGGCCCATACTGTACGGTCGCGGCCGGGGTCGAGATGGGTGAGGACTGCGAGCTGATCTCACACGTGGTGATGGGTGGGCCGACGCGCCTTGGCAACCGCAATCGCATCTTCCCCTTTGCGGCGATCGGGATCGACCCGCAAGACCTGAAGTACAAGGGCGAGCCGACGCGGCTCGAGATTGGCGATCACAACGTAATCCGCGAGTACGTCACCATCAGCCGCGGGACGCCGGGCGGCGGAGGCCTCACCCGCGTTGGGAACCACACGCTGATCATGGCCTACACGCACGTCGCGCACGATTGCGCGATCGGCGACCACGTCATCCTGGCCAACGCTGCGACCCTGGGCGGCCACGTAACCGTGGAAGACTGGGCCGTGGTCGGAGCCCTCTGCCCGGTCCACCAGTTTGTGCGCATCGGCGCGCATTCCTACATCGGGGGCGGCACCACCATTACGCAGGACGTCCTGCCGTTTTCGCTCACCTCCGCCGAACGCGACACCCACGCCTTCGGGCTGAACAAAGTCGGTCTCGAACGCCGCGGGTTCAGCCGCGAGCGCATTCGTAAAATCCACCACGCTTATAAGGTCCTGCTCGCCTCCAAGCTGAACACCTCGCAGGCGCTCGCTAAGCTGAAGGCCGAGTCCGACCGCGGCGAGGACGTGGAGATACTGATCAGGTTTGTGGAGACGGCGGAGCGGGGCGTGATCAAGTAGTGGCCAGTTGTCAGTGGTTAGTGGCCAGTGCTCAGTGGCCAGTGGTCAGCTGTGGTCAGTCGGTTCTGGGCGGGGCGTGCATTATGAAGGTGCAATCGTATCGAGAACTGATAGCGTGGCGGAAGGCGATGGATTTTGCCGTTGACGTGTACACCGTTACGAAGAAGTTTCCAGACGACGAGCGTTACGGAATTACCAGTCAGCTTCGGCGTGCAGTCGTATCGATTTCGAGCAACATTGCCGAGGGCCAGGGTCGTCAATCCACGGGGGAGTTTCGCCAGTTCCTGGGCCACGCACGCGGCTCGCTGCTCGAGAGTGAAACGCAGATCCTGCTCGCACAACGGTTGCACTACCTTCCGGCGCCGGATGCGGAACGCCTGCTTGCCTGCTCGGCTGAACTCGGCAAAGTGTTGAACGGGTTGATTGCTTCACTCCAGGAGGCTCGCCGTTAACTGCCCACTGCCCACTAACCACTGGCCACTCCCATGCGAATCGGCCTGATCGCGGGAAACGGAACCTTTCCGTTGCTGGTGCTGGACGCCGCGCGCGCACGCGGAGCCGAGGTGGTCGTAGTTGCCATCCAGGAGGAAACCTCTCCCGAAATCGAGCACCACGGCGCTACTGCTGTGCATTGGATGTCACTCGGTGAGCTCGGCAAGCTGATCGACACCTTCAAGCGGGAGGGCGTCTCGGAAGCCATCATGGCTGGGCAGGTGAAACACAAGCAGATCTTCTCCAGCATCCGGCCGGACTGGAGGATGGCCAAGCTGCTGCTGTCGTTGCGCAGCCGTAATACCGACGCCCTGATCGGCGCGGTTGCCAGGGTTCTCGCCGACGAAGGCATCGCCCTGCTGGATTCAACGGCTTTCCTGTCGCCACTACTCGCACGCGCGGGCGTCCTGACCACCCGCACCCCCGATGAGCAGGAACAGCGCGACATCGCGTATGGGCGCGCGGTGGCCCGGCACCTTGCCCAATACGATATCGGGCAGACCGTAGTCATCGCCGAGGCCGCTTGCGTAGCCGTCGAAGCGATGGAAGGAACGGATGCCACCATCCGGCGCGCGGGCGAGATCATGACCGGCCTAGCCGGCGATTCCACCCTGAGTCGCAAGCTCACCGTGGTCAAGGTAGCCAAGCCGGACCAGGATATGCGCTTCGATGTGCCGGTGATCGGGGTGGCAACGATCGAGACCATGCGCCACGCGGGCGCTACAGCTCTGGCCCTCGATGCGGGCAAGTGTCTCTTGCTGGATGGCGACCAGATCATCCGCGTGGCGAATGACGCCGGAATAGCTATTGTCGCCGACTAAACAAAACGGGGCGGAATCTCCGCCCCGTACAATCACGCGCCGCCTGGTTAGGCAACCGCCCGCTTCAGGGCCGACTCGCTTTCCTCGAAGCGCTTGTTGATTTCCTTCCAGTTCACCACGTTCCACCATGCCTTCAAGTAGTCGGCGCGGCGGTTCTGGTACTTCAGATAATAGGCGTGCTCCCAAACGTCGTTGCCCATGATCGGGTAAAGGCCTTGTATCAAGGGGCTGTCCTGGTTGGGAGTGGTGATGATCTGCAGCTTGTGGTCGGCGCCGCGCGCCAGCCACACCCAGCCGCTGCCGAATTGCTTGGTGCCGGCGGTGTTGAACTGCTCCATGAACTGCTCGAAGCCGCCGAAGGCCTTGGCGATAGCCTCGGAGACCGGGCCGGTGGCCGGGCCGCCGCCCTTGGGCTGCATGATGTTCCAGAACATGGAGTGATTGGCGTGTCCGCCGGCGTTGTTGCGCAGCACCGTGCGCACGTCCTCCGGTACCTGGTTGATGTTGCGCAGCAAATCTTCCACGGTGGGGAACTTCTTCTCCAGGATCCGGATGCTTCTCCAGCGCGCCGTTGGCGTTGGCCACGTAGGCGCCGTGGTGCTTGTCATGGTGCAACTGCATGGTCTGGGTGTCGATGGTCGGCTCCAAGGCCGAATAGTCATACGGTAAGGGGGGCAGTTGATAGGCCATGCTTTTTCTCTCCTTCGAATTGCGTCCCGAATGATACGCCTTATTAGGACTCTGCGGGTGGGCGAGAGGTTGCAGAAAGTCTGTGTGTATATCACCGCCGAGACGCCGAGTGCGCTGGGGGCGGGAAAAAAGAAGTCTCGGCGTCCTTGGCGTCTCGGCGTTGAAAATTACCTATTACGTCTTAGAATCAGAATTCCTTGTCTCCTGACCAGAAAATCCGGGTCGCGGTAATCGGCGCGGGCGCTTTCGGGCGCAACCACGCCCGCGTCTATCGCCAACTCCAACAGGAAGGCACGGAGCTGGCGGCGATCGTCGACACTAACGCAGCCCGCGCTGCTGCCGTTGCGCGCGAGTTCGGCAATCCCCCTTGTCTGACGCTGGACGAACTGCGCGGCCGTGTGGATGCGGCCTCGGTCGCCGTGCCCACGGTCGAGCATCTGAAGGTGGCGCGAGCGCTGATGGAGGCCGGCATCGACGTGCTCATCGAGAAGCCGCTGGCGCCGTCGCTGGCCGAAGCCGACGAGATTATCCGCGTCGCCCAGCGGACGGGACGCATAGTCCAGGTGGGGCATCTCGAGCGCTTCAATCCGGCGGTGCGCGCCACCGTCCCGCTGCTGACCCGTCCCATGTTCTTCGAAGTCCACCGCCTGAGCGTGTTCACGCCGCGCTCGCTGGATATCGACGTGATCCTCGACCTGATGATCCACGACCTCGACGTCGTGCTCTCGTTCGTGAATTCGGCGGTGAAGGAGATCCGCGCCGTCGGGCTGCCCATCCTCACGCCCAGGGTGGACATCGCCAACGTGCGCATGGAGTTCGAATCCGGCTGCGTGGCCAACTTCACCGCCAGCCGTGTCTCCACCGAGCGGGTGCGCAAGCTGCGCTTCTTCCAGCCGCAGCAGTACATCTCCATCGACTACTCACGGCAGGACGTAATGGTGTTCACCGTCGATCCGTCCGCCGCTGCGAAGGCCTCGCCTAATCCAGGGATTGGCATGCAGAAGCCCGCGGTTGTTTCCGAGGAACCGTTGCACGCGGAGCTGCGGTCGTTCCTCGACGCCGTGCGACATCGCAAGCATCCGCAGGTGCCACTCGAAGATGGCCGGCGCGCGCTGGCCGTGGCGCTGGAGGTGTTGGCGGAGATTAAGGAGCATAGCCAAAGAGTGGGGCTCGAGTGACACGAAAAGCTTAACTATCTGTCATCCTGAGCGAGCGCGCCCGGTTTTGGCGCGCGAGTCGAAGGACCTCTACCCTCGTACCATGCTCTGGCTAAGTCCCTCCAGCTCGGATTAGTACCGCGGATGAGCGCAATTTTCTTCTCACGCCGCCAGCCCTTTAGCTGCTTTTCGCGACGGATCGCGTTTCGCACATCACTGTAAACTTCAAAATAAACCAGCCGATGGACACCATATTGTTTTGTGAAGCCGGGGATCAGGCCTTCTTTATGTTCCACCATTCGTCTTTCGAGATTGTCGGTGATTCCGATGTAAAGCGTGCCGGAGAGACTCGCGAGAATGTAAACATAGTACTTCTTGCTGTTTATAGGGGTCCTTCGACTCGCGCTCCCGTCGCAAGCTCCGGTCCCGCTTCGCTCAGGATGACAGCATTGTAGTACGTGGACAAAATCCGCAATTTATCGAGTGAACCTTGTCTTCTTCTTCTCCCCGTGTCGTTCGAGCGCCAACTGGATCAGCCGGTCGATCAGCTTGGGATACGGCAGTCCTGATGCCGCCCACAGCTTCGGATACATGCTGATGGCGGTGAAGCCGGGAATTGTATTGACCTCGTTGACGTAAATCTTCTCGGTCTTGGGGTCCATGAGGAAATCCACGCGCGCCATGCCCGCGCAATCGACGGCGAGAAATGCCTGCACCGCCATCTCCTGCACCTGCTGCATCTGCTTCTTGTTGAGCTTGGCGGGGATAATGAGATCCGAGCCTTCAGTTAGATATTTGGCCTCGTAATCGTAGAAGTCTTTGGAGGGGACGACTTCACCAGCGATGGACGCTTCGGGCCGGTCGTTGCCCAGCACAGAGCACTCGATCTCTCGCGCCTTGCGGTCCTTCCCGCCGACGCTCTCCTCAATGACGATCTTGCGATCGTACGCGGCGGCCTCGTCCATGGCCTTTTCGAGTTCTTTGCGGTCGCGCGCCTTGCTGACGCCTACCGATGAACCCATGTTGGCCGGTTTCACGAACAGGGGGTAGTTGAGCTTCTTCTCGATCTCCTTGCGCACACGTTTCGAGTCCTTCTCCCAGTCGGCACGCAGAAAGGTCAGGTGCCGGACGAGCGCAAGCCCGGCGTCGCGGAAGAGGCGCTTCATCACGTCCTTGTCCATGCCCGCGGACGAGCCCAGCACGCCTGCGCCGACGTAAGCCAGGTCGGCGAGCTCGAGCAGGCCCTGGATGGTGCCATCCTCGCCAAAGGTGCCGTGCAACACGGGAAAAACTACATCCACATTGATGGCGCGGTCTTCGAGCCGGCGCTGCGGGACATTGCTTTCGAACGGCGCCAACGCATCGCCCGGCACCGGCGGGATGACGATAGACTCGCCCTTCGCCAGCAGCGCTGCGCCCGGCGTGGCGTCGGGATCGCCGGCGCGCAGGTGCTTGGCGCTCGAGAACTCTCCACGCAGCAGCTTCTCGGCACTGGCCGAGGTGAGCCAGCGGCCCTCCTTGGTGATGCCGATGGGCACGACCTCGTACTTGTCCTTATCGATGGCGTCGAGGATGGAAGCGGCCGAAAGCAGCGAGACTTCATGCTCGCCGCTGCGCCCGCCGAAGAGGATGCCGATGCGAAGCTTCTTCATGTTCAGTCGCCGGTAGCCAGTTGCCAGTCGCCAGTGTGAACCACGTAGACACGTCGTTCAAGCGGAAGCCGTGACTGACTGGATGCCAATGGTCGTGTGTCCTCGTGGCGAGTGCTAATGCGCTAAAGAATCTTCTTTCCGAACACGGACAGCGTCAGCTCGACTGCCAAGTTGGCCGTCTGGTTGCGCTCGTCGATCACCGGATTGACCTCGACAATCTCAAAGCTGGTGAGCCGGCCGTGGTCGGCGATGATCTCCATCGCCAGGTGGGCTTCGCGGTAAGTCGCACCGCCGCGGACAGGCGTGCCGACGCCGGGTGCGTCTTCAGGATCGACCCAATCCATGTCGAGCGAGACGTGGTAGCCGGCGGTGCCGCGGCCAGCGGCACGGAGCGCCTCTTCCATCACGGCGCGCATGCCGCGCTCGTCGATGTCGCGCATGGTATAGACCTCGATGCCAGCCTTGCGCACGTTCTCCTTCTCGGCGGCGTCGATGTCGCGGACCCCCACCAGCACACAGTTCTCGGGCGCGACCTTGGGCGAGAAGCCGAAGATGTTGGCCAGCTCCGGCGGACCCAGTCCCATGATCGCCGCCAGCGGCATGCCGTGGACGTTGCCGCTGGGCGAGCTCTCAGGCGTGTTGATGTCGGCGTGGGCATCGATCCAGAGCAGCCCTAGCTTTTGGTTTTGGCGCCGGAAGAACTCGGAAACGCCGGAGACCGTCCCAACCGCTACGGAGTGGTCGCCGCCCAGCACCAGCGGCGTCTTGCCGGCTTCCAGCGTTTTCAGCACCAGTTCGGCTTGCTTGACGCAAGTGGCGGTGATCTCTTTCAGATACTTGGCGTTGGGATGGCCCTCTTTCTTCTGCTCGGCAATGGCTACAGCGATGTTGCCGGCATCTTCGACCACGAACCCCAGCGCCTCGAGACGAGCCGCAAGACCGGCGACCCGCACCGCCGACGGGCCCATGTCCACGCCGCGCCGCGACTGGCCGAGGTCGAGCGGGACCCCGATCACGCGTATTTTCCGGGCGGAGACGTTCGCTGCCGACGCCATTCAGTTGGCTCTTACATCCATATTTTTCACCGCCGAGACGCCGAGTTGTGGAAACTGCTGTCATCCTGAGCGGAGCGAAGGCAAAGCCGGAGCGGAGTCGAAGGACCCCTATGACCAGCGAGAGGGTAGGGGGCCTTCGACTCGCGACCGCGATACGGCTGCGGTCGCTCGCTCAGGATGACAAACGAGAGCATCACGGATAGATCCTCGTCAGCGTGCGCGCGAACGGGATCGTTTCCCGCAGGTGCTCGATGCCGCAGATCCATGTCACCGCCCGCTCGATGCCCATGCCGAAGCCGGAGTGCGGCACGCCGCCGTACTTGCGCAGGTCGAGATACCACTTGAACGCCTCTTCCGGCAGGCCGTGCTCGCGGATACGCTTGAGCAGCAGCTCATAGGAGCCAATGCGCTGCGAGCCGCCGATGATCTCGCCATAGCCCTCGGGCGCCAGCATGTCCATGCACAACGCGACTTCCGCCCGCTGCGGGTCGGGTTCCATGTAGAACGCCTTCACCGCGGTCGGGTAGCGGTGCACTATGACCGGCCGCTCGAACTTCGACGAGAGATACGTCTCGTCGGGAGAGCCGAGGTCGCCGCCCCACTCGAAGCGGTTC
Source organism: uncultured Acidobacteriota bacterium (assembly GCA_963808725.1). Lineage (GTDB taxonomy): Bacteria > Acidobacteriota > Terriglobia > Terriglobales > Acidobacteriaceae > JAHFUA01. The sequence goes on from CAWEGO010000002.1 coordinate 1,870,381, forward strand.
TCCAGTTCGCCCTTGGCATGGCCCTCGTGCAGCATCTTCACCGCTTCGTCGTAGGTGATGCGGGGAAAGGGCGTGTCGATTTTCTCCAGCGGCGCGAGGTTGCGGCTGATGGTCCCCAGCTCCGGCCGGCGGCGCTCCAGCACGCGCTTGACGATGAAGGTGACAAATTCCTCCGCCAGCTTCATCAGGTCGTCGAGCGTGGCATAGGCGATCTCCGGCTCGACCATCCAGAACTCGGTCAGGTGGCGGCGCGTCTTCGATTTCTCCGCGCGAAACGTCGGCCCGAATGAATAGACCTTGCCCAGCGCCATGGCGGTGGCCTCGATGTAGAGCTGGCCGGACTGGGTGAGGAAGGCCTCTTCGCCGAAGTAATCGACCGGGAACAGCGTAGTCGTGCCCTCGCAGGCCGCCGGCGTGAGGATGGGCGGGTCAGTGAGGATGAATCCCTGCTCATCCAGGAAGTCGCGCGCCGCCTTGATCACCTCCGCGCGCACCCGCAGGATCGAAGCCTGGCGCGGCGTACCGCACCCAGAGATGGCGGTGCTCCATCAGGAAGTCGACGCCGTGTTCCTTGAGCGAGATCGGAAACGGATCGGCCTCCGGAACCGGCTGCACCACCTGCACTTCGCTGACGTCGAGTTCGTAGCCGCCGGGCGCGCGCTTGTCGTCCCGCACCTTGCCGGTGACGATCACGCTCGATTCCTGGGTGAGCTTCTTGACCGACTCGAATATCTCCGGCGGGACGGCATTCTTCGCCACTACGCCCTGGATCACTCCCGAGCCGTCGCGGAAGATGGGGAACAGCAGCTTGCCGCTCTCGCGCAGGTTGTAGAGCCATCCGCGGATGGTGACGGCCTGGCCTTCGTGCTGGCCGATCTCGCGGATGGTCGTGACCGGGGCCCGGGTTGCGGTTATGTTGGCGGTGGACATCAGAAACCTCAGGGTTAAAGAAGTCCTTACAGGATACGCCTCGGTGTCGTCTGCGTTTATCCGCGGGGAACGAATTAGCTCGGCTGCGGAGGCGGCACCGTAGCCGCGGGAGCGGGCTGCGCCGCGGGCGTGCTGGTGTTGACCAGGTCCTTCAATTCCTTGCTGGGCTTGAAGAAAGGGATCTTCTTGGCGGGGACTTCGACGCGGTCGCCGGTTTTGGGATTGCGTCCGACGCGCGGATTGCGCTGGCGGGTACGGAAGCTGCCGAAACCGCGGATCTCGATTTTGTCGCCCGCGCGCAGCGAGTGCACGATGCTGTCGAAAATGGTTTCCACGATGACCTCGCTGTCCTTGCGCGTCAGCTCCACCTGCCGCGATACTTCGTCGATCAAATCCGCTTTCGTCATCGCCACCTCACTCGCATTGTATCCCGTTCTCGTTCTGGATCAGTATCTTACATCGCAGGGGCGGGGGCAATCCGCTCATTTCCACAGGTAATAAAAGCCGATATTGCTCTGCATGAGCTTAGCCCGGTCGGGAAGATATTCGGAAACGTCGCCGAAGAGCACATCGAGCAGGGTGCGCCGCTGCTTTTCCGGGTGGACGAGGGTGGGTTCGCCGGTGATGCCGACCGATTTCGCCGTGTCCTCGACCGCGGCCTGGAAATCGCCGAACTCATCGATCAGCTTCAGTCGCTTGGCTTGCTCGCCGGTCCACACTCTGCCATCGGCCAGGGACGAACGTCTTCTTCCTTCAGCTGGCGTCCTTCTGCCACGGCATGGATGAACTGCGCGAACATGTTATCCAGCAATTGCTGCAGTATTGGTGCTCGGCCGGAGTCAGATCGCGCATGGGATCTCCGGTGTCCTTGAATTCGCCGGTCTTGAGCACAATCTCCTTCATCTTGGCCCAGCGGACGAGGTCGCCGTAGTTGTACCAATCCGCGATCACGCCGATGCTGCCGACGATGCTGCCGCGGTCGGCGAAGATCTTGCTGGTAGCCGAGGAGATGTAGTAGCCGCCGCTGGCCCCCACGGTCTCGATCGAGGCCACCACCGGCTTTTTCTTCTGATCGCGGATGCGCTTGACTTCCTGGTAAATCTCCTGCGAAGCGGCGACACCGCCGCCCGGGGTGTTGATGTGGAGGATGATGGCCTTGATGGAATCGTCGTTGGCGAACTTCTTGAGCTCGGAAACCACGGTTTTGGGCTCGACGATGACGCCCTCAATATCGACCACGCCAATCTGGCCGCCGAAGCCGCCAAAGGCCTCCCTTCCTTCTGCGCGGCGCAGGCTCACGTAGACCAGCGTGAACACCGCCAGAACGAAGAGGAAGAAGGCGCCTCCGCCGATCACGATCCACAACAGGGTGCGGGACTGTCGCTCTTCCGCCATGGCGAGCCGCTAGTGTAACACCGCGTCCGCCGGCAGACCCACCCCTGGCAACAGCGGCCAAGGGTGGGCGCCCAAAGACTCACTTCGATACCAACGCGCTACGCCGCGAGGGGCCCGGTGCGATGGAAGTGGTAATCCAGGATGCGAGCGGCGAGGGCTGGGCTCATGTCATCCCCCTCGGCGTCGACCTGGCGCACGACCTCGCCGCGGCACAGAATCTCGGTGGCCGCCATGCCGAAGACGCCGGTGGGCAGTTCCACGTTGAATTCCAGGTAAGCGTTGGGCTCCAGGGGCTGGTCGGTGCGGATGAGCACCCCCGAGCGGCTGATGTTCGCGGTGGTGCCGTGCCGCCACATGCTTTCTCCGGCCACACGGTAGTGCACCGGAAGTTGCAGGGTGAAGCGCGGCGCGCGCGCGGGAAGATCGTTCTCGGCTTCGATCAGGAACTGCTTGGTCGGTGGCATCTTGGGTTTCTCCGTTTTGGGGTTTGGTCTTTCCATTACTTCGCGCACCTTGCGGGTGAGCGCATCGAGGGTGAAGGGTTTCTGCAGGAAGTTGGCTGAGGTTTCGATCATGTCGTTGCGCCAGATGGCGTTTTCGGTGTAGCCCGACATGAACAGGATCCGCGTCTTGGGACTGAGTACGGCCATGCGCTGGGCCAGCTCGCGCCCGTTCATGACCGGCATAATGATGTCGGTGAGCAGCAGGTGAATGACGCCCTTGTGCTGGCGGGCCACATCGATGGCTGCCGCCCCGTGTTCCGCCACCAGCACGGTATAGCCGTGCGTCTCCAGGAACTGGCGGGTCAGGTCGCGGAGTTGCGGCTCGTCTTCCACTACCAGGATGGTCTCGTGGCTCAAGGGAGCACCCGCCGGCTCAGGCTGCACGGCTGGTTTATCCTCCGCCGCTTCCTCCACCCGCGGCAGGTAGATCTTGAAGGTGGTGCCGTGGTCGGGCTCGCTATACACCCAGATATAGCCGCCACTCTGCTTGACGATGCCATAGACCATCGACAGGCCGAGCCCGGTGCCCTTCTGTCCCTTGGTGGTGAAAAAGGGCTCGAAGATGTGCGACTGGGTCTCCTTGTCCATGCCCACGCCGGTGTCGCTGATGGCCAGCATCACATACTCTCCGGGCGAGACCCCGGGATGGCGGCGAGCGTAGGCTTCGTCGAGGGTCACATTGGCGGTCTCGATGGTGAGCTTGCCGCCGCCGGGCATGGCGTCGCGCGCATTCACCACCAGGTTCATGACCACCTGCTCGATCTGCCCCGGGTCGGCCTTCACTCGGCCCAGGGCATCGGCGGGGAGGGTAGCCAGTTCAACGTCTTCGCCGATCAGCCGCGGCAGCATCTTCAGGTTTTCGCTGACCACCGCGTTCAGATCGAGCACCTTGGGCGTCAGCAACTGTTTGCGGCTGAAGGCAAGGAGCTGCCGGGTGAGCGCAGTGGCGCGGTCGGCGGCGTTGGCGATCTCCTGCGCGAAGCCGCGCAGCGACGGATCGGGGCCGAGTTGCTGCAGCAGAAACTCGCAGTAGCCGGAGATCACCATCAGCAGGTTGTTGAAGTCGTGGGCAATGCCGCCGGCCAGGCGTCCGACCGCCTCCATCTTCTGCGACTGCCGCAGTTGCTGTTCCAGGGCGCGCTGCTCGGTGACGTCCTCGGCGTAGAGTTCGAAGGAGACGCTCTTGGCGGCCACGCGGATCGGCCGGGCGGAGACGCGCACCATCAGGGCCGAGCCATCCTGCCGCTTCCACTCCGCCTCCACCTTGTCGAAGCTGCGGCCGGAGCGGAAGCACTCCAGCAGCTCCGCTCGCTGTTCGGCGTTGCTGTAGATATCGGTAGCCAGGTTGCGGCGCAAGAGCTCGTCGCCGCCGGAGAAGCCGAGCATGGCGATCAGCGCGGGATTGGCGTCCACGAGCTGGCCGTTCGCGTTGGAGCGGCAAATGCCATAGGGAGCATTCACTACCAGCGAGCGGAAGTTCGCCTCCGAGGACTTTAGCGCTTGCTGCGCCGAACGCAGCGCAGCATTGAAGGCGCAGATCGCCAAGGCCACCAGCACGAACAGCGCCAGGTGGACCAGGTAATCCTTGTAGAAGCGGAAGGCAGGTTGCACCGGCAAGAAGGAATAGGCGTCGCCCAGGACACAGAAGGCGGTGGTGGTCAGGCCGGGTTTCCAGCCACCGAACCACGCGCTCACCATCACCGCCAGCGCGAACACCAGCAGCCGGGTTTCGACCAGAGGAGAATAAACCGTCAACAGCAGCGCGACCGTGCTCGAAAGCAGGGCCACACCGTAGCGGAGGACGGGCGGGTCCTCCGGGGGGACGAAGCGTGCGCGGGATCGGGGAAATTCAAGCAGCATAGCCCGCCTCACAGTTCGCATCGTAGCCCGCGGTGCTGCAGTCTGGAAAATTACGGCGGTGCAGGTTAGGGATCGTCGAAACGGGCGGTGGCAGCATCGTCCGCCGATGCAGGGGGTGGTTACTACGCGGATCGTCTCGGCAGGGTCAGGCGGGAGCGCACACGTGGGCTTTAGCGTCCAGCATCAGACGGTCGGCCTGGTGGATCAATTCACTTGCTGTCATTCCCGGTTTAGGTTCGGCCATCCCACAGGTGACCGTGATGGAATAGCCGCGGTCGTTGGCCTGGTTCCACCCGGCAAGATAAACCTCCTGCAGTCGATTGATCGCCACCGCGGCCTCCTGCATGGCGGTTTCGGGCATGACCACGATGAACTCATCTCCGCCGTAGCGCACGATGGTGTCCGCCGCCCGGAAGTTCTTGCGCATCAGGCTGGCGACTGTCATCAAGACCCGGTCTCCCTCCAGGTGGCCAAAGCGGGTGTTGAAGTCCTTGAACCTATCGACATCGATGACCGCTAAACAGAGGTTGTTCTGGTATCGCTCCGCCCGGCTGACTTCCTTTTCCAGCATTTTTTCCATGTAGCGGCGATTGAAAACGCCGGTGAGGGCGTCGACCTGGGCCGCGCGCTCCGCCAATTGCAACTGCCGGACAAGTTCCGTGCGGGTTCTTTGCAGCCGGAACCTTTGGTGCAGGGTCTGCGCGTTCAACAACAGCAGCAGAACGATCAAGCCCGCCGTGTACTGGGGCAGATTGGTCGCGTGGACGGAATCGGTGAACTTCCAAAGCAGGTTCGGGGCCAGCAAAAGAAAAAAACCGGCGGCCAGAGCTAACAAAACACAAGCGCCAATCCCCCAGAGCTGAAGGTCGCGCCAGTCCAGGGCTTTGATCTGTTTTTCGAGTTGTTCCGGACGACGCTGAATTTCCGAGTCCGACATCAATAAAACCTCCGCGATGAGAACCACCAGGGCCCAATAAAAATAGCAACGCCAAAGGACAGTATCATTCACTTGATCAATGGAATTCCATCTGCCGAAGGTACAGGGACACTAGATTCGCATTAGCCGCGAAGGGACTATCCGCCGCCGTCCTCGGGTAGCACACTATCGTTCTGCGCTCTCGTTGACACTCCCGGCCCCGTACTCTAGAGTAAGTGTTCACTTACATGGCGACGACTTCGCAGGTGCGTTTGCCGGCACGCGACCGCCGGCTGCAGATCATGGAGGCGGCAAAGGAATTGTTCGCGCGCCAGGGATTCGAGGGCACCACCACCCGCCAGATCGCAGAGAGCGCGCGGGTGAACGAAGCCATCATCTTCCGGCATTTTCCCAGCAAGGAAGACCTGTACTGGGCCATCATCGACCGCGAGTCCGAACTGGCAGGCTGGCAGCCGACGCTGGAGCGTCAACTCAGCTCGGGGGCCAGCAACCGCGAGATCTTTGCCAGCATCGCGGAGGATATTCTGGTTCGTCGCGCCCAGGATGACAGCCTGAGCCGGCTGCTGTTGTTCAGCGCGCTGGAGAACCAGCGGCGCTCACAGCGTTTTTTCCAGACCCACGTGGTGGCATACTACGAACTCATCGCGGGATATATCCGGGGGCGGATCGAGGAGGGAGCGTTTCGCGCGGTCAACCCGCTGCTGGCGGCCAGGGGGTTCGTCGGCATGATCGTGTACCACTCCCTGATCCAGGAGATTTACGGCGCCAAACGTTATCAGGAGTTTGACGTCAAAGAGGTAAGCGAAACACTGACCGACATCTGGCTGGGCGGGATGGAAATCCGTGAAGGCCAGAATCCCCGGCGTAAGGCAAAATAATCGCAGCTCAAGGCGTAACGGATGATCCCCAGCTTTAATAGAAAATCCACAAGCGTGCGCGGAAGCGCGGCCCTCGCCGCCGTGCTGGCCAGCGGACTTCTGCTCTCCGGTTGCGGCGAGAAGAAACAGCCGGCCGTAGCGACGCGCGTGCCGGTTACCATCGCCGATGTGGTGCAGAAGACGGTCCCCGTGCAGGTGCGGGTGATCGGCAATGTTGACCCGTACACGACGGTGGGGGTCAAGCCACAGATCACGGGCGAGATCGTGGGCGTGCATTTCACCGAGGGCCAGGAACGTTAAGAAGGGACAACTGCTGTTCACGCTCGACCAGCGACCCTTTGAGGCCGACCTGCTGCGCGCCCAGGCCAACCTGGCGCAGGATGAGGCCAAGGCGAAGAACGCCGAAGTCGAGGCCCATCGCTATACCAAGCTGGTGGAAGCCGGAGTAGTGGCGAAAGAGCAGGCGGAGCAGATCCAGACCAACCACGAGGCCATGGTGGCCACAGTGAAAGCCGACCGCGCGCAGGTGGAATATGCGCGGGTGCAGTTGATCTACACGAAAATCTATTCTCCACTGGACGGCCGCACCGGCAGCGTGATGCTGCACCTGGGGAACGTGGTGAAGGCGAATCCCGACGACCCCATGGTCATCATCAACCAGGTCAATCCTATCTACGTGGAGTTCGCGGTGCCGCAGCAGGCGCTGCCGGAGATCAAGCAGCACATGGCCAGGGGCAAGCTCAAGGTGACGGCCATCATCCAGGGCCAGGAAGAGCGCCCGGAAGAGGGGACACTCACCTTCATCGACAACAACGTGGACCTCAACAGCGGGACCATCAAGCTGAAGGGCACGTTTGCGAACACCGAGCGGCGGCTATGGCCGGGGCAGTTCGTCAACGTCGCGCTGACCCTGACCGAGGAGCCGAACGCCATCCTAGTGCCGACGCAAGCCATTCAGACGGGACAGGAAGGTTCGTACGTATTCGTGGTGAAGCCGGACCTGACGGCCGAGCCGCGGCCAGTGAAGGTGGAGCGCAACATCGACAACCAAGCGGTGATCGCATCGGGCCTGAGCGCCGGCGAGAAGGTGGTGACCGACGGCCAGATCCGTCTCGTGCCCGGAAGCAAGGTCGAGATCAAGAACGCCGGCATGCAAGCGCAGGAAACCAAGCCATGAACCTGGCCGAACTCTTCATCAAGCGGCCGGTCATGACCACGCTGGTCATGGCTGCCATCCTGCTTTTCGGCATCATGGGCTACCGTCTGCTGCCGGTCAGCGACCTGCCCAACGTGGACTTCCCCACCATCCTGGTCAGCGCTACGCCTGCCCGGCGCGACGCCCGAGACCATGGCTTCGGCGGTGGCCACGCCGCTGGAAAAGCAGTTCTCGACCATCGCCGGCGTCGACTCCATGACCTCGGTCAGCGCGCAGGGCGCCAGCAGCATCACCCTGCAGTTCGCGCTCGACCGCAACATCGACGCCGCGGCGCAAGACGTGCAGTCGATGATCGCCAAGGCGGCGACCAATCTGCCGCAGAACATGCCCACCCCGCCTTCCTACCAGAAGGTGAACCCGGCCGACCAGCCGATCCTGTACCTGGCGCTGAGCTCGCCCACGCTGCGGCTCTCCGACGTGGACGAATACGCCGAAACGCTGATGGCGCAGCGCATCTCCATGGTCAGCGGCGTGGCCCAGGTGCAGGTGTACGGATCGCAGAAGTACGCCGTGCGCGTGCAGCTCGACCCCCGTGCGCTGGCCTGCCGCCAGCTCGGCATCGACGAAGTCGAGAATGCGGTCGAGAACGGCAACGTCAACCTGCCGACCGGCATTCTCTACGGCGAGCACCAGGCTTTCACCGTCCAGGCCAACGGGCAGCTCATGAACGCTGCCGCTTACCGCCCGCTGATCGTGGCCTACCGCAACGGCTCGCCGGTGCGGCTCGAGCAGATCGGCACGCGTCATCGACAGCGTGGAAAACGACAAGCTGGCGGCCTGGTACAACGACACGAACGTGCCATCGTGCTGGCCATCCAGCGCCAGCCCGGCACCAACACCGTCGAGGTGGTGAACGTCGATCAAAGCTCTGCTGCCGACGTTCCGCCAGCAGATGCCCGCCTCGGTGGACTTGAACATCCTCTACGACCGCTCGGATTCGATCCGCGAGTCGGTTAACGACGTGAAGTTCACCCTGCTGCTGACGCATCGGGCTGGTGATCCTGGTGATCTTCCTCTTCCTGCGGAACATCTCGGCCACCATCATTCCCAGCCTGGCGCTGCCCATGTCGATCGTCGGCACGTTCGCGGTGATGTACCTGCTGGGCTACAGCCTGGACAACCTGTCGCTGATGGCGCTGACGCTCTCGGTGGGCTTCGTGGTCGACGACGCCATCGTCATGCTGGAAAACATCGTGCGCCACATGGAAGGCGGCGAAGGCGCGCATGCAGGCGGCGCTGACGGGGTCGCGGGAGATCGGCTTCACCATCCTGTCCATGACGCTGTCGCTGGCGGCGGTCTTCATGCCGGTGCTGTTCATGGGCGGCATCCTGGGCCGGCTGCTGCACGAGTTCGCGGTGACCATCGGCGCCGCCATCCTGGTTTCCGGCTTGGTCTCGCTGACCCTGACGCCCATGCTGTGCAGCCGCTTCCTGCGGCCGCCGAAAGAGCAACAGCACGGGCGTCTGTACCGGCTTTCCGAGCGGTTTTCGACGCCATGCTTGGGCTCTACGTGCGCACATTGAAGCCGGTGCTGCGCCACCGGCTGGCCACCATGATGGTGCTGCTCGCCCTGGTCGCCGGCACCGGATATCTCTTCACGGTGATCCCCGGCGGCTTTCTGCCCAGCGAGGACACTGGCTCGGTCTTCATGTTTACCGAGGCGCAGCAGGGCATTTCGTTCGAGTCCATGAAGGCGCACCAGAAAGAGCTGGCCAAGATCGTCATGGACAGCCCCTATGTCGACAACCTGTTTTCCAGCGTGGGCGCCAGCGGCCCCAATGCCACGTTAAATACGGGCCGCATCTTCATGCGCTTGAAGCCACGCAATACACGGCCGCACGTGGACGAGGTCATCCAGCGGCTGCGTCCCAAGCTGGCGGTGGTCCCCGGTCTGCGGGCCTTCATGCAGAACCTGCCTCCTATCCGCATCGGCGGCCAGCTCACCAAGTCGCTCTACCAGTTCACGCTGCAAAGCCCGGACACCGGCGAACTCTACAAGTACGCGCCCCAACTGGAGACCAGGCTCAAAGGCCTGAAAGAGCTGCAAGACGTCACCAGCGACCTGCAGATCGCCAACCCCCAGGTAAATGTGGAGATCGATCGCGACAAGGCGGCCACCCTGGGCGTGAACGCGGAGCAGGTAGAGGACGCGCTCTACTCCGCCTATGGCATGCGCCAGGTTTCCACCATCTATGCGCCCAACAACGAATACCGGGTGATCCTGGAACTGCTGCCGGAGTACCAGCTCGATCCCACGGCGCTCTCCTTGCTCTACATCCGTTCCAGCAAGGGCAACCTGGTGCCGCTCAACGCTGTGGCGACGCTGACCCGGAACCTGGGCCGATGACCGTCAATCACCTCGGCCAATTGCCGGCAGTGACCATCTCGTTCAACCTGGCGCCGGGCGTGGCGCTGGGCGAGGCGGTCGATCGGTGGACAAGATCTCGCGGCAGGTGTTGCCTTCCACCATTACCACCGGCTTCCAGGGAACCGCGCAAGCGTTTCAGTCGTCGTTCCGCGGCCTGGGTGTGCTGCTGGTCATGGCCATCCTGGTGATCTACATCGTGCTGGGCATCTTGTACGAGAGCTTCATTCACCCCATCACGATTCTCTCCGGCCTGCCTGCGGCGGGATTCGGCGCGCTGCTCACGCTGTGGATTTTCCGCCAGCCTTTCTGGCCGCTGGAGTGGCGCGTGACCGACCTGAACCTCTACGGCTTCGTGGGGCTGATCATGCTGGTGGGGATCGTGAAGAAGAACGCCATCATGATGATCGATTTCGCGCTGGAGGCACAGCGCAAGGAGGGCAAGAGCCCGGGCGACGCCATCTACGAAGGCGCCATCATTCGCTTCCGCCCCATCATGATGACCACCATGGCCGCCCTGATGGGCACTTTGCCGATCGCGCTGGGTTTTGGCGCCGGCGCCGAGGCGCGGCGTCCGCTGGGTCTGGCGGTGGTGGGCGGGTTGATCGTCTCCCAGTTGCTCACCCTCTACATCACGCCCGTCTTCTATACCTACATGGAAGGGCTGCAACACTGGCTGGGACACTTTCGCCGCAAGAAGAAAACTACCGCCGAGGAATTGCACGTGGGCGAGCCGGAGCTGGTGGACAGCCAGGATTAGCATTGTCACCTAGCCGAATCGCACGTGTGGCACGAGACCTGGACGGCTGGCGATTCACGCCAGCTGCGGCGTCGGCTTCTTTCATTGGCTGACTGGGCGTTTACTCTCGGATTGCGTATTCGCCTGGACGGGTGAACTCAATCAGCCCCATGTCCCGAAGAACCTGAAGTTGCTGACGGATTTTCGGCCGCACATTCTGGTTATGCGGGTGAAGCTCCCTCAGGGTGACTTCGAATCCGTAGACCTCTTGTAGCGAGAATTGCCGTTTTCCGAGCCTACGGATCGCGTTGAGAACGTCCAGTGTCCAGCCCCTCAGTGAAGGTGGAAGCTGCGCTAACCCGCGTATACGCGTGAATTCCCGGCGAACCTTCTGTACGGGGACAGCCAAGCCGTCAGATACCATGGCAATTTTCCCGTCGTCTGGTATCCGACTCACAAGGATGTTGCACCCGACCCACCCAGCCCGTCGGGCTTGCAAGCCAAGCGGGCTCCGCTTTTCAATTACGCTCTTAGAAAAGAAGACTCGAGGAATCAGTACTAGATTTCGAACACACCAACTGCCGGAATAATGCAGAAGGAACAGGTTCGGTGTCTGGTCCGCGTGGATAGCACGCAGCATCGCATTGTAACCAGCATCGACGACCTTCTTCACGCCCCAGTTCTTAAGACTCTTCAATTGGAAGCGCTGGCCGCACACAGGGCAAACGAAATCGGTGGTCGGCGTGTTGGCCGGGGTGGGTGCCAGCTCGTCGGAATCGCACGCCGGACAGTACAGTTCCCGAGTGCACCAGTCCTCGCTGAGCACACGTACGATCTGAGGGCCAGCCCTGTACCCCGACGCGAGTTCGATCCGCCACTGAAGGTCCATGGCTCAGTTTGGGTTGCGGCGATGAAGCCCACACGGGTGCCCCTCTTTCAAACCAGGTATGCCCTTCAGCGCCTCCCCTCCTTCCGGTACTCCTTCAGAGCATCCTCAGCATCCTTCACTGCCCGTGCAATCGCTCGGTCTTCGTCCCCGAACATTCCCCGCATTTGGTAAACCTGTTGGAGCAGGCCATCCAGGGCAGCTGCAAGTTCCTGTTTGACCTTGATCATCGGTCTCCTCCCCTGGACGAGATTTCCCGTTCAGGCACCCGGCTTGAGAACCTTCATTTATACATCTGCAACCCGCCAGTCAGAGCCTATGCGCACCAGGAGGAAATTATGTTCTCCTCCGCCTGATCCGATGATCTCGGTTATGGGTACCTGAAGGGTGCTCAGGCCGCGTTCAAGTTCGTCGAGTGCTTCGGGGAAGTCCTTTTCCAGGATGCCGGCAGCATGGGACTCGAAGCGTATTTCGAAATCTCTCGCCTTGAGAGCGTCCAGCACCCGACGATGTTAAGTTCAACACTCGGCAATTAGAAGTCACGCCAGTGGTTCATCTATGCTCGCTATCATTCAACCGGCGTTTGAGATAAGCCTCCAGATCCGGGCCTGCGGGATTGGTCAGCAAGGGCTGCAGCGTTGCGCCTTTTTGGCTCAACACTGGTCTGGGTCCATCCGGACGATGGCTGTTACTGCTGTAATTTGACGCCTTCCCCGCACCGCCGCAAACTCTCGTCATGATCAGCATCCCTGAGCGCACTGGTTTGATCTCACTCTCTGTCGGCACCGCGTTGCTGGTGGCGAGCAATGTGATGGGCCATGGCGTCGGCTTTCTGCCTAATCCGCGGAGTGCCCTGCTGCTGGCCGCAACCGGGCTGCTTTTCTTCGTTCTCGCGGACCTGGAGCGGTGGCGCGGGAAGTTTCTTCGCGCGCTGCAGTTGGTGCTGGCGCTGAGCGCATTCTCGGTAGTCGCTGCCCTGGTCGGCGGCGCCTTGCGGGAGTTCCACCGGGCGACGGGACAGGATTGGGGTGCGATCCCGCCTCCGCAACTGATTTTTGCCACCACCTACACGCTGGTATCGCTGGTGGCACTGCTGGCCATCAACATCAGGGCACGGCGACAGTCTCCCCGCTCCTGAATCTGGCGGAGCGGGGACTGCAGGAGAGCCGTGCCGCGGCCCGCTCTCTACACGTCCTCATTCAGCCGGCGTTTCAGATAACCGGTGAAGTCCGCGCCTGCGGGATTGGCCAGTACGGTATCCACCCACGCTTGTCGTTCGAAACACAACACCCGTAAGTCCCAGACCGTGGAAGCCAGTCCGGTAGGGGTCACGTATTGCAGGTGGTGGGGATTGTCGGCGGGCGAGAGGTAAACCTGGTGATAGAGTTCGTTGTCGTCGGCCCACCAGTCGAGGGAGACGAAGTTTGCCCCCGGCCCCTCGTGTACTCCCATGAATCCCACGCCGTAGTGGCGGCGGCCGGGAGCTAAGGGTTGTCGCAACCAGCGCAGGGCCGCCTCCTTGGCCGCCGCCAGCAACTCCGGGTTGAGCGAACCTCCCGGCAAGGTGATGCCATACACCTTGATCCGCCAGTCTCCCTCCTCCCATACCTCTAGGAAGCGAATCGGACGCCGGCGGTAGGTCTCCAGAAGCTCGGTCATGCGCGCCCATCATACACATCGGTGCGTTTCACGTTTCAAGTTTCAAGCGGTGGGCGTATCGCCGGCGGTGTCATCCTGAGCTTGCGGCCGCGTGGTTTCCTGTTTGCGGCCGTTCTGGGCCGCGCGGTCGCAAGCGAAGGATCTTGACATTGCCATTCCTCGGCACGAACGCGTGCTGAGCCTTCTCCGCCAGCATGGGCTGCGCACACACTGCGCCAGATCCTTCGCTCGCCCTTACCTCGCTTATGCTCGGCTCGGACGGCTCAGGATGACACTTCTGGAGGAAAATGAATGTGACCGATCCGTGGCATGCCGCGTCTGCTATTAGGGCAGCGTACAATCGTGGGCGTGGCAGGTTTCAGGTGCCGAGACTGGAGCCCTAAAAGATGAAACGAGGTTTTTCATGGCCGAATTAGCCGAAAAGCAGTGCGTTCCCTGCCGCGGCGGCGTCCCGCCGGTGAAGGGCGCTGGACTGGAGGCACTCAAGAAACAGGTGCCGGGCTGGGAGGCGGTCAACGAGCACCACCTGAAAAAGGGATTCACCTTCCCCGATTTCCAGCGCGCGCTCGATTTCGTCAACCGCGTGGGAGCGGTAGCGGAGGAGCAGGGACATCATCCTGATATCTTCCTGGCGTGGGGTAAGGTCGAGATCACCATCTGGACCCACAAGATCGATGGCCTCACCGAAAGCGACTTCATCCTGGCGGCAAAGATCGACCGGCTGCAACGCGAGTCAGCGGCAGCTTGAGGCGTTTGTTGGGCGTGAGCGACGTTGCAATTCAGTAATGTGGCGCGGGGCGGTGTGACCTCGCCTGACGCCGTTCTCCTTTGGCGAGTCCATGGACAGGGAAACGGCGAAAACCTGTCCCCACCACCCCCACCCCACTTTGCGAATAGGCTAGTACCAACCGGGGAAAAAGGCAATTTCGAGGCACACGCGGCGGAAGCGATTGCGCCTCCACATACAATGGCAAGGGTCATCCCTACAACACCGAGAAAGTGGTAGTGTCCCCGATGTGGCCATCTGAACCGTTAGCATCGCGCATATACGACTGGGCCAATTGGGGGCTGATTGCGGGTCTGGTGATCGGCGTAACATCAACAATCCTCGTCGTGTGGATGGGTAATGTCAAAGAGGCATATTTGCGAAAACAAGTAGCAGACGTAAACCACAGCACTGAGCAATTGAAACGGGAGAACATCTCCTTACTGAAACAGCTAACTGAACAAGGCCCCAGATCGCACTTGCTATACGGACAACGGCGCTCCCAGCTGATTGAGCGACTGAAGCCGTTTGCAGGCCAAAGAGTAGAGGTGAGAACCTGCAATATCTCGTTCAACCTATACGTACTTGACAACGACACGATTGGGGTAGCTATGTTGCTGCGGCACATTTTGGGCGAAGCCGGATGGGCCGTAAACCCGCCAGCCGTTGAGAGCTGCAGCGGTACAGGAATATTTATCTCGCGGCATCCCAAGTCATCCGATTTGACACAGAAGGCCGCAGAGGCGCTGGTCGCTGGACTGGAGCAAGTCCCACTTGTCGTTAACGGCGTTCGCCTTTCTGGTGCCCCTCGTCCACAGCAGATGGCGGTCTTTGAAAGTGGTGGCAAAGAAATACCGTTCCCACCGTTGGGCATTGATACCATCATCATTGAGGTCTTGGCCCACCCCTGACCCGAAAACGATCCGACTAGCTATTGCCAGTGTGTTATTCCCCGTTGTTTTCAATGGTTTAGCCCCATATAATGCGAAACCGTGCCGCTAAACCTCCATTTCACCCACTTCGGGGCTTACCTGTTGGGCTAAGGCACATCATCTAACTAACATAGGGTGAGTATGGGGGGCCTGTCCTTGGCAACGGCCCGACGCCGAACCGCAAGGTGGCGCCGGGAATATCCGCGCCCTGCGGGCAACCACGAGGAGCTAGAAGCTATGCGCAAGCCGGTGAAGTACTTGGAGAAGGTGCTGACCTCCGCCGCACAGGTGGGGTGGGTGGTTTACGAGCGGTTGAACCGCATCAGTCCTAATCCTTCGTTTACCCCGGGGTGGTCGGACAAGCCGATCCTGAAGTCCTGGCAGAAGACCAAGCCGCCACTGGGTTGGCCGCGGCAGACCGACTCTCTGTGCCCGCGCTGCGTGCCGGAAATCCGCCAGCAGATCCTCGACGGCAAACTGCCGGTGGACATCCTGATGGCGGAAAAAGTCGGCGAGATCAAGGCACAGATCATCGAGCGCGACGGCAAAATTCTGATGGTGAAGGATTGCCCCAAACACGGCCACTTCGAGGACGTGATGTCCATCGACGTGGATTTCTTCCGGCACCTCGAGCAATCGTTCCCCGGGCGCGACATCGTCGCCCACGCCGACAAGCACCTGCACCACCACGGCACCAGCACCGTCAAATGGGGCCGCGGCGCCGTGCTGACCATCGACCTCACCAACCGCTGCAACATGATGTGCGATCCCTGCTTTATGGACGCCAACCAGGTGGGGTTCGTCCACGAACTGACGTGGGAAGAGATTCAGACGATGCTCGATAACGCGGTGTCGCTCAAGCCGCGTCGCCAGCTTTCAGTACAGTTTTCCGGAGGCGAGCCTACGCTCTCGCCCTACTTCCTGGATGCGGTCCGCTACTCGCGCAAGGTCGGATACAACAGTGTGCAGGCTGCCACCAACGGGATTGAGTTTGCCAAGAGCTTCGAGTTCTGCCAGCAGGCGGCCGAGGCCGGGCTGCGCTACGCCTATCTGCAGTTCGACGGCATCGGCAACGCCGCCAACGCGCATCGCAAGGTCGGCAACCTGTATGACGTCAAGCTGCAGGCCATCGAGAACCTGTACAAGGCCGGCGTCGATATCGTGCCCGTCACCACCATCGTCAATGGCATCAATAACGAGCAAGTGGGCAAAATCGTCAAGTTCGGACTCGACAATCCCAAGATCATCTCTTTCTGCTCGTTCCAGCCGGTATCGTTCACCGGACGCGACGAGG
Organism: uncultured Acidobacteriota bacterium; assembly: GCA_963808725.1. Classification (GTDB taxonomy): domain Bacteria; phylum Acidobacteriota; class Terriglobia; order Terriglobales; family Acidobacteriaceae; genus JAHFUA01. Next base: position 1,886,742 of record CAWEGO010000002.1, read on the forward strand.
CCATCACCGACGAACGCCGCCACGCGCAGCGCTACACGCTGTCCCATCTGGCGCACGACGTCAAGAACCAGACTGGCTTGGGCGAGCCCGCCCGCGACTGGTTCCCGCTGTCGTTTATCTCCACCTTCTCCGACTGGGCCGACTTGGTGCATGGCCCCGAAGAACAGTGGGGACAGATGAGCTGCGGCTGCCATCCCAATTGCGGCGTGGGCATGGGCATCATGGTGGACAAGGAAACCAAGGAAGCCGCGCCGATCACCGCGTTCCTCGATGCCGGCCAACTCGCCAAGGACGTGCGGGAGATCACCGATGCCGCCCGCGGGCGCACGCTGTCGTTGCTGGGCATGGCGCTGGCGGTAATGCGCAACTACGATCCCTTCAAGACCACCACGCATTTCACGATCTTCGACCTGTTGATGAAGTTCGATAAGAGCTTCGGCGCCAGCAAAAAAGCGCGTTCCGGCAAGTATGGGAAGGTCGGCGCTGATCGCACGCTGGCGGACATCGAGAACCGTCGCAAGGATCGCTGGAACATCCTGTTCATCGCCGGCATGTGGTTCCAGGACCTGTTCAATTACGATTTCCGGCGGACCGAGCAGTGCATCATCCCCTACGCCACGCAGGAAGGCGAGATTTCTTTCTGCGCCTACAACACTGGCATCGGCTGGCGGAACATCATCGAGAAGATGCACATGACCGCCACCCTCACCAAGTGGTACGAGGAAAACGGCCGGCACGAGATCTTTGCCGGCGGCAAGCGCGTCAACATGGACTCGGCCGAAGTGATCACCACCGGTAAGGTGCTCAAGATCAACCAGGAGCTGGTGACCGAGAAAGAACAGGACGACCTCGACCGCCTGGGCATCGCCAAGAACTCCCGCGAAGAGAAGCTCCGCGCGCGCGACGCCAAGCAGAAGAGCCCGAAAGACGAAGAGATGATGAAGCTCTACCGCAAGGTGGTGCTGAAAGAACCGACGGCGGAGAACTTCGTGTCGCTCGCCTCGCTGGCCGCTCCCAAGCCGGTAAAGGTGGAAGAGCAAGTCGGGGAAGAAGTCCTGGGCGACTAGAGCATCCAGGCCAGCAACGCTTTTGTGGAGGCCGCCGGTCTATCCGGCGGCCTTTTTAGCGAGTAAAATGCGGGGTTTGTGCGTAGTCCTGTCATCCTGAGCGAGCGCGCCCGCCGTTGGCGCGCGAGTCGAAGGATGACAGTGTGAATCAAGAACGCAACTGTTGTGAACCCAACCCCGGACAACCCGGCATCTTCTTCTCGCCCCTACGTCTTCTGGCGGGTTGAGGGAAGCCTCCTGAACCTGACCGCGGTGCGTCCGGCGGCGTTCTTCACCTGGAACGCCCAGACATTCCTGGAGAGATGGCTGCGGCGCGGCGCCATGGCCCTGATGGCGCTGGCCCGGCCGGTCTTGTACCTGACCCACCGGCGCGGGGCTACGCGGGTGCTGCACACGGTGCTGCGCGGCATCAGCCGCGACCGCCTCGACCTGCTGGGGGCCGAGTACTTTGAATATCGCCTCAAGCCGAAGCTCAAGCCGCATGGCGTTGCCCAGCTCAACGAGCTTTTGCAGAGCGGCGCCGCGGTGGTTCTGGTCAGCCAGGGGCTGGACCACGTAATGCGCCCGCTGGCCGAGCACCTGGGCGTGCGCTACTTGCTCGCCAATCGTCTGGAGTTCCGCGATGGCATGGCGACGGGGCGTCTGCTGGATCCCGTGATCCGCCCACGGGGCGCGCTGGCGCGCATCACCGGCCTCAGCCCCAACGGAGAAGTGCCGCTGGAGCGCCTCTGCCGTGATCTCGATTTCGCCGGCCCGGACGTGCTCGTCTCCGCGGTCACTCCGGCGCAGCGCCCGGCGCCGGCCAGGGTCCGGCCGGCGCTGAACTTCGAGCCCGCCAAAACCGTGCGCCGGCTTTCAGTGCGGCAATCGCTCGCCGGCAAGCACGTGCTCCTCATCGGCGTGACCGGCTTCATCGGGAAGGTCTGGCTGGCCAATACGCTCATCGACTTGCCCGAGATCGCCAAGATCTATCTCCTGGTGCGGCCGCAGCGCGCGACCTCAGGCCTGGAGCGCTTCGAAAAGATCGTCGAGGAATCGCCTGTCTTCGAGCCTCTCTACCGCCGTTACGGAGAACGCCTGCCCGAGTTCATGCGCGAGCGGATCGAGGTGATTGAAGGCGACGTCAGCCAGCCGGTGCTGGGCATGGACCCGGCAGTCCGCGAACGGCTGGCGCGCACGTTGGACGTGGTGATCAACAGCTCCGGGCTCACCGATTTCAATCCCGATCTGCGCGACGCCATCGCGGCCAACGTGGACTCGATCCTCCACTTGATCGAGTTCCTCCGCCGATCCGACCATGCCGCCGTGCTGCACCTTTCCACGTGCTACGTGGTCGGCTTCGTCGACGGACGCGTCCCCGAAGTCCTCACGCCCAACTACACGCCGCGGCGCATTCCCGGCTGGGATGCCGAAGCTGAAGTGCGCTCGCTGCGGCACGTGATCGCCGAGACCGAAGCCCGCGCCGAGACTCCGGAAGTCACCCAGCAACTCCGGCAGCAGGCGCTGGACAAGGCCACCGCCGCCAAAGACCTGCATGGCGCCGCGCTCGAGAACCAGATTCGCAAGAACCGCATCCGCTGGGTGCGCAACGAGCTTACTGAGGCCGGAACGCGGCGCGCTCACGAACTCGGCTGGCCCAACACGTACACTTTTACGAAAAGCGTGGCGGAATCGCTGCTCGCCAAACACGGCGCCGGACTGCCCATCGCGGTGGTGAGGCCGTCGATTGTCGAATCTTCGGTCGAGAAGCCGTTCCGCGGGTGGAACGAGGGCATCAACACTTCAGCGGCGCTCTCCTATCTGCTGGGAACCTTTTTCCGCCAGCTTCCGACCAACGAGCGCAAGTGCCTGGACTTGATCCCGGTGGATACGGTCACGCGCGGGATGACGCTGATCGCGGCGGCCCTGGTGGAGCGCTGCCACCAACCGATCTATCAGCTCGCAACGTCGGTGGCGAATCCTTGCGATATGCGGCGCTCCATCGAGCTCACCGGCCTGGCGCACCGCAAGTACTATCGCGCGCAGGAAGGACTCGAATGCTGGTTGCGGCTGCGCTTCGACACCATTCCGGTCTCCAAGGAGCGTTACGTGCGCTTCTCCGCGCCGGGGCAGAAAGCGATCATCAAGGCCATCCAGAAGATCATGGCGCCGGTTCCGCTGAAGCAGCCGGTGCTGGCGCGCGCCGAGCGCAACCTGGAAAAACTCGAGAAGCTGATCGATCTCTTCGAGCCGTTCATCCTGCGTAACGAGCACGCGTTCGAGGGCGAGAACGCCGAGTTGCTTTCGGCGGCCCTTCCTCCGGGTGAAGTCGCCGATTTCGGCTATAACCCGCGCGCCATCGACTGGTACGAGTTCTGGATCGACGTTCACATTCCGGCGCTGCGCAAGTGGACTTATCCACTGATCGAAGGACGCGCAGTGGAATACGAGTCGCGTCACAGTTTTCGCCTGCTCGGACCGAAACCCGTCCAGGGACCGGGCGTGCGCGGCGGCGCCACCATCGACACGGGAGCGACGTGGCCATCTTCCTGACCGGTTCGACCGGATACATCGGCGCGCATGTGGCCGCGGGGCTGCTGGAGGGGCACCGCGACCGGCTGAACCTGCTTGTCCGCGCCAAGGACGAACACGACGCCGAAGTGCGCTTGTGGAAGTCGCTGCAGCTCCACTTCCCTTTTCCCCAATTCCACGAGTACCTGCAAACGCGAATCAGCATTTTTCGCGGTGATCTGACCGACGCACGTTTCGGGCTGTCGTCGGACGACTACTCGCGCTTGGTGCAAACCACCGACGCGGTCATCCACTGCGCCGCTTCCTTGAACCGTAAATCCGAGAAGGCCTGCCTGAACGTCAACCTGCGTGGGACGCTGGAGGTGATCAAGCTGGCGGCGGCTGCGCGCGACCACCATGGGCTGCGGCGCTTCAGCCATGTTTCCACCGTCGCCGTGGCCGGGCAGCGCTCGAACGAAGTGGTCCGCGAGGACGAGGCCATCCAGTGGGACCGCTCCGACTACGATCCTTACGCCCGCACCAAGAAGTTCTGCGAGCACATGATCCGCGAGCTGCTGCCGGACGTGGATCGCACCATCTTCCGGCCCAGCATCGTGCTGGGTGACAGCCGCCACGCCGAGACCACGCAGTTCGACATGGTGCGCGCCTTCGTCTTTCTCGCGGGCCTGCCGGTTCTGCCCTTCCGCGCCGGCGACAAGGTCGATATCGTCCCCGTGAACTACGTCGCCGATGCGGTGGTGACGCTGCATCAGAAGGCACACCCGGATCACGAGATCTACCATCTTTCCTCCGGCACCGAGTCGCAGACCTACCGCGAATTGACCGCGGCGCTCAATCGTGCGCGGGGCAAACGTCCTCCACTCTTCGTGCCCACTCTGGAGAAGCCGTTCACGGGCGGGGTAAACTGGCTTTCGAACCGCAAAGGCGGGCTCGGCCGCGCGGCGTCGCTGATGAAAGTATTCGTGCCCTACCTGGTGTGGAACACCGTCTTCGATAACAGCCGCGTGGTCGGCGAGCTGGGCGTCGCACCCGCGCTGTTCTCCCAGTACAGCTATCCGCTGCTGAAGTTTTCCACCGAGAACCACTTCACCTATCGCTACCAGGAGTGGCCCTCGGCCGCATCACCTCAGAAAACCAAAGTCGAGTTCGCTGGGAACCCGGCGGGAGGATCGCTGGCATGATGGACTTCGTGCTGGAAGCTTGGGTCAGCAGCCTGATTGAGATTTCCCGGCTGCAGTGGATGTTCGGCGGCGGCCAACCCTGGCGCCCGGGCGAGAAACTCCGCTTGCTCTTCGCCGGATACAACGGCACGCGCAACACGGGCTCGGACGTGCGGGTGGAGGAGATGTTGCGCCAGGTGCGCCGCGTGCTGGGGGCGGAGAACGTCGCGCTCAGCGTGATGACCCAGAATTTCGATCGCACCCGCGGCTACTTCGGCGATGCGCGCCAGGTCCACCTGCCGGACATTTTCCCGCCGTTCCTTTATCGCGAAGTCCGGCAGCAGCATGGCGTCGTTGCCTGCGAAGGTTCGATGTTCAAGAGCAAGTTCGCCAACGCTCTCACCACGATGATGATCGGCTCGCTGGGCATCGCCGCCGCACAGAACAAACTCTCGGTCGGCTACGGCGCCGAAGCCGGCGATATGGACCACCTTGTCAAGTCGATGTGCCGGCGCTATTGCGGCGAATCGCTGGTCATCACGCGCAACGACGGAATCGCGCACCCTGCTCACCGAACTGGCGGTGCCCACCGAACTCGGAACCGATACCGCCTGGACCTTCGAGCCGCTTGGCCCCGAATTATGGGCAAAAGGCGCTGCGCGCCATCGGCTGGGACGGCTCCAGGACCGTGCTGTTGGTGTGCCCTATCAATCCCTTCTGGTGGCCGGTGAAGGCGTCGGTCGCGAAATACCTTCTGCGCGTCACCACCGGCGCGTACCAGTCGAGCCACTATCGCACCGTGTACTTCCACAACTCCGGTCCGGGTGTGGACGCCGCGTACACGCGCTACCTGACTGCGCTCGGCAACGCGGTCGCGGCCTTCGCCAATCGGCACAGAATCTTCCCGGTCTTGGTCGCGACCGAGCAATTGGACCGCGACGCCTGCGAGCGCATCTCCGCGCGGCTGGGAAACGCTCCCGTGGTCACCTCCGACGTCTACGACATGTACCAGATGGTGAGCATGCTCCGCGCCGGGCACATGATGGTCTCTTCACGCTATCACGGCATCGTGACCTCGATGCCGGGGCTGGTGCCCTCAGCCGGGGTGACCATGGACGAGCGCATCCGCAACCTGATGCACGAGCGCGGCCACGATCATCTGCTGGTGGAAGTGGACGATCCCGAGCTCGAGCCCAAGCTGATCGACATCATGGAAGAGCTGTGCGCGGAGCGCGAGGCCATCCGCGGCGCCATCGCCAGCACCGTGCTGAAGAACCTGAAGACCATGGCGCGCATGGGGGTGTACCTCGAAGAAAACGTACAGCAGCGCTATCCCGATTTCCCCGTGCGGACGGGCGCACTGAGTTGGGAGGACTACCTGCCGCCGCTCAGCCCCACGCTGCTCAGGCTGGCCGAGGCCAGGGCCGCGTGAACTTCGTCGAGAATATCTTCGAGCGCCTGCGCCACAGCGCCGATCACCCGGTGCTGCAGCAGGTCAACCAAGGCAAACTGATTTCGAGCAATGGCCGCCAGGTACTGGGACTGGTTCGCGCTGCCAGAAACTTTCTGCTGGGCGCAGGCCTCAAGAAAGGCGACCGCTGCGCGTTGCTGGCGGCGAACGAGGTGCGCTGGGCCGCGGTGGACCTGGCCGCAATGTCCGAAGGCATCATCGTGGTGCCACTCTACTCGCGCCAGGCGCCGAAAGAACTCGTGGCAATGATGAAGGACTGCATGCCGTCGCTGATCGTGTGCGGCGAGGCCATGCTCCGCGATGGTGTGGCGCAAGTCTGGCCGCAGATGCCGCGCGCCGTCCTGTTCGAAGAAATTTTCGTGCGCGGCTCGGGCGTGGCCGACAATGAGCGCGCGCCCATCCCGCTCGCCGGCTCCGATCCGGTGGCCATCATCTACACCTCCGGCACCTCCGGCGAAGCCAAGGGCGTGGTGCTCAACGTCGGCAACCTCAACCACATGCTGCGCTGTACCAGCGAACGGCTCGATCTGCTGATGGGCGGAACGACCGGGCCTGATCGAGTCTTTCATTACCTGCCATTTTGTTTTGCAGGATCCTGGATCCTGCTGCTGAGCTGCCTGTCGCGCCATGCCGTCCTCACCATCAACACCGACCTCGACCGCATCAAGCAGGACCTCGAGCTCGCCGTTCCCGATTATTTCTTGAACGTCCCCACGCTGCTCGAGCGCATGCGCGCCGGGATTGCCGACCAGATCAAAAAGCGGGGCGGGCTTGCCCACACGATCTGCGAAAACGCGACCAAGGCGTACCTTCGCGGTCACGCCGGGAAATCAGGGGTTCGCGAGGCATTCTGGCTCATGCTCGCGGGCGGGCTGGTGTTCCCCAAGATTCGGGCGAGCATCGGTCCGAACCTGAAGGCGCTCATCTGCGGCTCGGCGCCGCTGGCCCTGGAGACGCAGCTCTTCTTCGACATGCTGCGCATCCCGGTGCTGCAAGTTTACGGGCTCACCGAGACCACCGCCATCTGCACCATGGATGACCCGCGCTACGTCGAGCCCAGCAAGGTCGGCCCGGCGATCCCCGGGATCGAAATGCGCGTCGGCGAAAACGAAGAGATCCTGGTACGCGGTCCCAACGTCTTCTCCGGTTACTGGAACCGACCGCAGGAGTCGGCGAAGGTCTTGCGCGGCGGATGGTTCCACACCGGCGATCAGGGCGAAGTGGACGCCCGCGGCAATTGGCGGATCATCGGCCGCATCAAGAACCTGATCATCCTGAATTCCGGCCACAACATCGCCCCCGAGCCGCTGGAGGACGAACTCCTGCGGTGCTTGCCCGGCGCGCAACAAGTTGTGCTGGTCGGCAACGGGTGCAGCTTCCTCGCGGCGATCATCACCGGCAACTGCGCACGTACCGACGTTGAGCGCGTGCTGAAGCAATTCAATCTGGACTTGCCGCACTACAAGCGCATCCGCGCGTTCCATCTGTCGCCCGAAGCGCTCACCGTTGAAAATGGGCTGCTCACCGCCAACGGCAAGCTGAAGCGCGATGCCATCGCCACGCGCTTCCGCTCCGCGATCGACGAGATGTATGCGCCAGACGGCGTGGCAGAATCGGCGAAACCGGCATGAAGAAGCACTGTGGCCAGGCGCTGTCGTGGGAGATGTGCGACGGTGTCGTTGAGCTGGCTCTGCACCGCGAGCCGCTCAACGAGATCGGATCTCTGACCCTGGACGAGCTGGAACAATTCGTCGAGGAACTCGATACAGCGACCACGCACGCCAGCGCGCTGATCATCTACAGTGCGCTGCCGCAGGGATTCTCGGCCGGCGCGGACCTGCGCGAGCTCTACACTCGCGGCCGCGATCTGCCGGTGGACGAGCGCGTGGCCGGCGTGCGCCAGTTCCTCGAACGAATCCACCGCGTGTTGAACATCATCGACGCCTCGCCGCTCACCACCATCGCCGCCGTACACGGTGTCACATTCGGCGGAGGCTTCGAACTGGCGCTGGCCTGTGATCTCATCATCGCCGACAAAATGGCGCGCTTCTGCTTTCCCGAGCTGCGCCTCGGCCTGATTCCCGGCTTCGGCGGGATCCCGCGCCTGAAGCGCGACCTCGGCAATGCTGTTGTTCGCGATCTGCTGCTCACCGGGCGCAGCTTCAACGTGCAGAAGGCGCAGGCCATCGGGCTGGTCAGTCAGGTACCGGCGGAAGGCGAAGCCCCGCGCGTGGCGCGCGCAACTGCCGCGCAAATCGGGAAGTTCGACCGGCACACCAGCGTTACTGCCAAGCAGTTCATCAAGCCAATCCCGTATAACGAGCTGCGGCGCGAGATCGAGATCTTCTGCACCCTGTTCGCCCGGCCCGCGGTCGACGAGGCTTTGCGGAGGTTCGTCGAGAGCACGGACCGGCAACCATATTTGCCGTGAATCGTATTTGGTAAATTGAGATAAGAGACGCCATGCCCACGCTGGACCAGACGACCGATGAGATCCTGAAGCTGGCGGCCGTGCACTTCAAGGTGGCGCGCGAGAAGCTCGCGCCCGATGACGATTTCTTCGAGAAGCTAAAGATCGACAGTCTGCAAGCGCTCGAGTTGCTGACGCGTCTCGAGCAACATTTCCGGGTCGAGCTGCCCGACTACGAGATGCAGGGCGTCAGCAGCTTCCGAGCGCTGGCCGAGAGAATCCAGTCAAGACTGTGATCGGGTCATTTGGCCATCGGGTGATTGGGTGATTGGAAAATCCCGAGGGTCTGGCGCAATCACCCGATGACCCGATCTTCCGATGAGCCGATTGCGCGCTGAATTCAATTGCTCGACCTAAGTCACTACGATTGCCTGGGAGCGGCGCTGCGCGATGCGCTGGAACGCTGGCCGAACGAAGTGTGCCTGATCGAGGCCGACCGTGATCGCGAGAACTGCCGGCTGACTTACAGCGATTTCAGGCAGATGGCGCTGCCGCTCGCGCGCGCCCTCCAGGACTCGGGTTTCGGCGAGGGCGACCGCGCCGCCATCATCATGACCAACCAGTCGAAGTGGCTGGTCTCCGCCTATGCCATCTTCTACTGCGGCGGCGTGCTGGTGCCGCTCGATTACAAACTCACCGCAAGCGAGCATCTTGCGCTTCTGGCACACTCGAAAGCCAAAGTTCTGGTGATCGAACATCACCTGTGGCGGGCCATCATGGCCAGCCCCGAGTTCAAGAACCTCCGCGTCGAGACGGTGCTTGTAGCCGAAACTCCGACTAACACCGACATTGCCGGCGCCCAGCCCTGGGAGGAATTCAAGGCGGAGGGTGAGCCGCGCTTCGTGCCCCGGCGCCGCCAGGATGCGGCGTGCATCGTTTACTCGTCCGGCACCGGAGGCCGCCCCAAGGGATGTGTGCTCACCCACGAGAACTATCTCGAGCAGTGCATCTCGCTTACGGCGCTGTACCCGTTCTGGCCCGGCGTGCGCTACCTGAGCATCCTGCCCACCAACCATGCGATCGACTTCATGGTCGGCTTCATCGGGCCGTTCACTTGCGGCGCCGCCGTGATGCACCTGCGGACGCTCCGCCCGGAATATGTCCGCGACGCCTTTCCGCGCTACAAGATCACCTACATGTCCTTAGTACCCATGGTGCTCAAGAACCTGGAAAAGGGCCTGCGGACGCGCTTCGCGGAACTCCCGGCGCATCGCCGCTGGCTGCTCGACCGACTGATTGGCCTGAACAAACTGCTCACCCGCAAGCGGCCGAACCTCAAGATCAGCCGCGCGCTGCTGCAACAAGTCCACCAGGCGTTTGGCGGAGAATTGCGCGCACTCTTCGTGGGCGGCGCCTTCACCGAGCCGGCAACGCTGCAGTTCTTCTACGATCTCGGCATCCCCGTCGCCAACGGATACGGGCTCACCGAAGCCGGCACCGCCGTCACCCTGAACGATTTCAATCCGTTTCGTCCCGACAAAGTGGGCAGGCCGCTGCCGGGAATGGAGGTGAAGATCATCGACCCGAGCGACGAGGGCATCGGCGAAGTGGCCGTGCGCAGCCAGACCGTGATGTCGCATTATCTCGACGATCCCGAAATGACGGCGGAGACCATCGTCGATGGCTGGCTCATGACCGGCGATCTCGGCCGCATGGATCGCGCCGGCCACCTTCAGCTTTTCGGCCGCAAGAAGAACATGATCGTCACCGAAGGCGGCAAGAACATTTATCCCGAGGACATCGAGACCGTCTTCGAAGGCCTGCCGGTGAAGGAATTCTGCGTGTTCGCAGCCAATTATCTGTGGCCCGACAACCCGACAAGCGGCGAGATGCTGGTGATCGTCCTGCGCCTGGAGCCCGGGCACGAGTTCGACGAAGCATTGCGGCGCGAACTCGTGGAGCGTAACCGCCGGCTGCCCGACTTCAGGCGCGTCCGCGGTTACATGATCTGGGACCGCGATTTTCCGCGCACAGCATCGCTCAAGATCAAGCGCATCGAACTGGCGGAGCAGATTCGCGCCTCGACCGAGCGCGCCTCGGCGGTGGCGGCGCTGTGAGCCAGCGGTTCTTCGCCATCGTGAACCCGGCCGCAGGTGGAGGCCGCTGCGGCAAGCTTGCCGGTCCGGCGCTGGACCGACTGCGCGCGGCCGGGGTCTGTATCGAAGCGCACGAGACGCGCAGCCCCGGTGACGGAATCCGACTCGCTCGCGACGCCTACCGCGCCGGCTTCCGCCGATTTCTCGCTGTCGGCGGCGACGGCACCTCCTACGAGATCGTCAATGGCCTGTTCCCGGAGGCGCTCGGCGGCGAGCGTCCTCAGCTCGCATTTCTGCCGCTGGGCACGGGCAATTCGTTCCTGCGCGACTTCAGCACGCGAGGCGCCGAGCACGCGTCCGAGGCGCTTCTCGCTGGCCGCAGCCGCTCTTGCGACGTTCTGCGTATGACCCATAAAGACGGCGTGCTCTACTACATCAACCTGCTGAGCGTGGGATTCGCCGCCGACGTGGCCTTCCTTCGCCACCAGCGTTTCCAGCGATACGGCGAACTCGGCTACCTGCTCGCCCTGTTCACGTGTCTGGCGCGACTCGACCGCCGGCCCTTTCCGCTGCGCGTGGACAACCAGGCGGAGTACGATCGGCGCCCGTGCCTCTTCCTCACCTTCAATAACAGCAAGTTCACTGGCGGGAAGATGATGATTGCGCCCGGCGCCGATCCCGGTGATGGCTTGATCGAATACGTCCGCTGGGGACCGATCGGTCGCCTCGGGCTGATCGCCAATCTGCATACGCTTTACACCGGCACGCACGTCAAGCACCCGCTAGCGTCGCGACAGCCTGCGCGCCAGATCGAATTCGAGCTGGATGCGCCGGTCAACGTGATGGTCGACGGCGAAGTGCTCAAGCTCGAGTGTCAGAAGCTCGAAGTGCTGCCGCGCGCGCTCGAGGTCATGGTGTAGAGCATTTCGGCATGACAATCTCACCCTGCCGCCGCGGTCCCGCCGGCTGAGGCAGCTTTGGGCGGGCGCTTCTCGCTCACCGCCGCATAGTAATCCTTGCGGCTGCGGATGCGGGGCGCCGGCGCGTTGGGATCGCCCTCGGGTTTGGCGAGGAATCCCAGCAGAAGTTCCGCCACCACCTGGCGCAGTGCCGCCATTACGCCAAAATGGGGACTCCGCGGTCGATGCCGGGAGGAATAGAATCCTACACGTGCGAAGCACGAAGGGACACCCAGCTTCTCACACTGTAGAACCGTGAGGCCACAATGGACGAGCCCTATATCCCTGCCGACTTGCGGGCCATCAGCGAGAAAGTCCACTCGGGCGAACGGCCTTCGGTAAGCGTTCGTACCCTACTGTCCTGGTTTTGGCTCAGCCAACGACGAGGAAGTTTCATTGTGAGTGCAATTCGACAGGCGCTCAATCGTCTCGGATTGGACACGGATCCCGATTTCAACTGGACATACCTGGACGCCCCAGTTACGTTCATCCCGAAGAGACCTGTCGAGGAGCCGCAACGAGACTCGGCAGTAACAGTAGAACTCGTCGGGGCCGATCGGGGCGAGCTCTCGAATACCGCGGAAGTCTCGGTCGCGGTTTCAATCGAGCCTACGTTCCGTGTGGGTCGCCTTGGCTTTGCCCACAGACCGCCTACGGCGGTGTGTCCCGACGCGGAAATCGAGAAAGCAATCACGATAATGTTGATGAAGGATTTCTCCCAATTGCCAGTGATGACGAATGAAAGGACGGTAAAGGGATTGGTCAGCTGGAGGTCCATCGGGAGCGTTCTTTCACTCGGCCGTGAGTGCCGTTTTGTTCGGGACGCGATGGAACCACACAACGAGATCACCGTGGATCAATCACTTTTTGACGCGATTACGGCGATAAAGGAGCGCGACTGCGTCTTAGTGCGGGATTCGACGAATAAAATCTGCGGCATCCTGACGGCTTATGATATCAGTGTGACCTTCCGCGAGCTTGCCGAGCCATTCCTCGTGCTGTCTGAAATCGAAAATCAAATACGTGTCTTGATCGATGGCAAATTTACGAACAGCGAACTGAGCTCGGTTCGCGACCCTCAAGACCCAACCCGGGAGATCAGGTCGGTTGCCGACCTCACGTTGGGCGAGTGCGTTAGGCTGTTGGAAAGCCCCCAGAATTGGGCAAAGCTGTCGGTTGGAATCGATCGGGGTACGTTCATCATAGATCTGGACCGGGTTCGAAGAATCAGGAACGACGTGATGCATTTCGACCCCGAGGGAATCGAGGACGAGGACATTTCAACGCTCCGGGAGTTCGCAGCCTTCCTGCAGCGTCTCCTTATCAATATTGGGTACATGCTCTGTCTCGTCGCCTATGTTGGTTGGTTTCGCCCGGTAATTGTGCCAGGCGAATCTAGAGCGGTTCTGGTTTTGCTTGGCCTCTTACTCTTCGACATGCTTACCAGCCGATCGTTCCGTAACGTGACCTCAACATGAGTGGTTCTACTATCCCGCGACGGCATTGCCCCTTCCCGGCACTGGCGTGCGGGAAAGCGTTGTCGGCTGGACTGCACCCTCGCCCCGGCCTCCACCTGCCGCACTGCATCCTGACCTCCGAGCGGTCTTGACAACTCACGTCCACTCAGCGAGTATCGGCGCGCTCGCATGGGAGGCACAGCAATGCTCAAGGAGTTCAAGGAATTCGCGCTTCGCGGCAATGTCCTGGATATGGCGATCGGCATCATCCTGGGCGTGGCCTTCGGCAAGATCGTGACCTCGTTCGTCGAGGACGTCCTGATGCCGCCGCTGGGGCTGGTGATCGGCAAGGTGGATTTCGCCAACCTTTTCCTCAGCCTGACGGGCAGGCACTTCGACAGCGTGGCGGCAGCCAAGGCGGCGGGCGCGCCCACGCTCAACTACGGCATATTCGTCAACAACGTGCTGAATTTCCTGATCGTCGCCTTCGTCATCTTCCTGCTGGTGCGGCAGGTGAACCGCTTCAAGCGGCAGCCGGCGCCGGCAGCTCCGACTACGCGGGAGTGTCCTTATTGTTGCGCCAGCATTCCGCTGAAGGCGACGCGGTGCAGCTCGTGTACGTCCGAGGTTCCAAGGGCGGCGGCGGCCACCAGCTAGAACGGGGCATCGGCGGCGCAGCAGCGCAGCGTGGGAGGATTTTCTGTAAACTACTTTATTGGGATATCTCCTCCAAGGAGCGCCTATGGGTTGCTGCAGCACACCTCCGGGACCGCCGACGCCCGAGACTCCGGGCAAGCGCACCGTATTCTGCGTGAAGTTCCAGCGCGAGATGCCGGGCCTCGACGAGCCGCCCTTCGACACCGAGCTCGGCCGCCGCATCTACGAGAACGTTTCGCAGGAAGCCTGGAAGATGTGGGGCGAGTACTGCAAGATGGTGCTCAACGAGTACCGGCTGAATCCCGCCAGCCCGAAGGACCAGGAAGTCCTGGTCAAACACCTGGAGGAATTCTTCTTCGGCGAGGGCGCGGCCCTGCCTCCGGGATACGTGCCTCCCAAGACCAAAGCCTAGGCTGCGGGCCATGCGCGACCTCAGCGTGCTGCTCATCTCGACCTACGAATTGGGACGGCAGCCGTTCGGGCTTGCCTCCCCGGCAGCCTGGTTGCGCGCCGACGGTTACTGTGTCCGCCTGCTGGACCTCTCGCGGCAAACCCTGGACGAAGATGCGGTCCGGCGCGCCGAGCTTATCGGCATTTTTCTTCCCATGCACACGGCAACACGGCTCGGAGTATGCGCGCTGGCCAAGGCACGCGCGCTCAACCCGCGTGCGCATCTCTGCGCCTACGGGCTGTACGCACCGGTGAACGCCGATCTGCTGCGCGGATTGGGTGTAGCGACGATCCTCGGTGGTGAGTTTGAAAGCGGTCTGCGCAGCCTGGCGCGGCGGCTGGCGGAGACGGAAGGCGATCTCACCAAGTTGCCGCAAGCCGAGCCGGAAGTCTCGCTTGACCGCCAGGAATTTCTCGTGCCGGACCGCACTGGCTTGCCGCCGCTCGACAAGTATGCTCGCCTGACGCTGCCCGATGGCTCGACGCGCGTGGTCGGTTACACCCAGGCCAGCCGCGGATGCAAGCATCGCTGCCGCCACTGTCCTATCGTGCCCGTGTACAACGGAAAGTTTCGCATCGTCGGGCGCGAAGTCGTGCTCGAGGACATCCGCCGCCAGGTCGCGGCTGGGGCGCAGCACATCACGTTCGGCGATCCTGATTTCTTCAATGGGCCGGCGCACGCGGTCGAGATGGTGCAGGCGCTGCATCGCGAATTTCCCGACCTTTCCTACGACGTCACCATCAAGGTCGAGCATCTGCTCGAGCAGCGCGAACTGCTGCCGGTGCTGCGCCAGACGGGATGCGCTTTCGTGACCACGGCGGTCGAGTCGGTGGACGACCGCGTGCTGCGCATGCTGGACAAGGGCCACTCGCGCGCCGACTTCATCCACCTGGCAAAGCTGATGCGCGCGCTCGGCCTGTTCCTCGTGCCCACGTTCGTGCCCTTCACCCCGTGGACCACGCTCGACGGCTACCAGGAGCTGCTCGGCACCATCGCCAAGCTGGAATTGATCGAGCAGGTGCCGCCGGTGCAGCTCACCATTCGCCTGCTGATTCCGGCGGGCTCACGTCTGCTGGAGATCACGGACTTGTACGGCATCGAGCTGGGAGCGTTTGAGCCGGAGCGGCTGATTTATCCGTGGCGCAACCCTGATCCACGCGTGGACGAACTGCAGCGCAAGGTGGAAGAGATGGTGCAGTGCGAGAGCAAGAAAGGAGCGGGCCGCAGCGAGATCTTCGCCCAGACTTGGAAGCTGACGCAGCTCGCACGTGGCGCGGATCTTGAGCAAACGATTCCGGCGATGCCGCCTGCGGCCGCGCGCGTCACCATTCCTTACCTCACCGAGCCCTGGTACTGTTGAAGCGAGCCGACGAGTGGGCAGTTGGCCCAATTCTAAGCCCGGTCGTCGGCTGTCGGTCGTCGGCCTTAGGCCGCCACGATGCACGCACTGGCCGACGACCGACGACCAACGACCGACCACTCTCAGGCCTGCCGCACGGTCTGCCCTGGCATCGGCGTTCTGCGGTTGCGGGTGAGCAGCCACACGATCAGGGCGATGATCAGCCACGCGATCACCACCAGCATCACGACGGGAAGCAGCACCCACACCCGGCCGAATGAAACCACGTCCCCGCGCACCCCGGCGGTGGGCGCCCGCCGGATATTGCCGCCGAACACAGCCACGTCGCCGCCGGCCTGCGCTCCGTCTTCCAGCCGGACCGTTCCCCAGAAGACCGCGATATCGCTCCTCACGCTGCCTTCGACCACCACGCGCCCGCCGAATACGGCGATGTCGCCGTTCACTCTCCCGCGAACATAAACCGAGCAGTTGAAGCAGGAAATATCGCCGGAGGTCTGCCCTTCCTGGATGGTGATGTTGTGGCCGAACTCCACACGGTCTTCGTCGGACTTCTGGGCAAGTGCGGCGGTGGAGAGGGCGAGCGTCGCTAGGACAGCGCCCAGCAAGACGCGCGCGGCGGCGCGAGATCGCGTTGGCATGACGCCTTCCACAAACTAAACTCCAGGGTGCCCTACCCTTGGCCGGTTTTGCCAAGGGTGGGACATTTAAAATCCTACTGGAACCCTTCAGAGTATACGTCGGCTCAGCTCTTGCCGGCTTCGAAGGCGAGGGTAAGCAGCGTCTTCTGCTCCAGTTCGTGGGCCTTGGCCGACCCGGTCGCCGGACTGGCGCTGGCCGAACGCGTCACTTTCAGGATCGCGCGCCCGTGCGCGATGCGCCGCAGCCGCGGACGCATATAGAAGAGCGCTCCCATGTTGGCGGGCTCTTCCTGCACCCAGACGATCTCCGCCCGCGGATGCCGCTCCAACTCCGCCGACAGCTCTTCCTCGGGGAACGGGTACAACTGGTCAACGAAAACGATGGCAGTCGAGTCGGCTTTGCGGCGCTTGCGCTCGTCGCGCAGTTCGTGCCCGATCTTGCCGGTCGAGATCAGCAGGCGGGAAGCGTCCTCGATCTCCGCATCGGGCAGCACGCGCCGGAAGCGCGGCTCGGAGAACGCGGCCAGTGGCGAGGCCGCATCCGGATTTCGCAGCATGCTCTTGGGCGTGAACACGATCAGGGGCTTGCGCCACTTGGCGAGCGCCTGCCGCCGCAGCAGGTGGAAATACTGCGCCGCGGTGGAAGGCTGGCAGATTTGTATGTTGTCCTGGGCCGCCAGTTGCAGGTAGCGCTCGATGCGCGCGCTGGAGTGCTCCGGACCCTGCCCTTCGTAGCCGTGGGGCAGCAGCACGACCAGCCCGGAAAGCAGGTTCCACTTGTCCTCTCCGGAGCTGATGAACTGGTCGATGATCACCTGCGCGCCGTTGGCGAAGTCGCCGAACTGCGCTTCCCACAGCACCAGCGTCTCGGGAAAATCGCGGCTGTAGCCGTACTCGAATCCCAGCACGCCGGCTTCGGAGAGCTCGGAGTTGTACACCTCAAAGCGCGCCTGACCCTCCGCGACGTGCGCCAGCGGGAAGTACTTCTGCTCGTTCTCGATGTCCACCAGCGCGGCGTGGCGCTGGTTGAAGGTGCCGCGCTGGCTGTCCTGGCCGGTAAGACGTACAGGAATGCCGTCGCGCAGCAGCGAGCCGAACGCCAGCGCCTCAGCCATGCCGTAATCCACCGCAGCTTTTCCGTGCCCCATCTGCGCGCGTTGTTCCAGCAGCCGCTTGATCTTGGGATGGATGTGGAAGCCTTGCGGAGTCCGCGTCAGCGCATCGGTGATCTCGGCCAATTCCGCGGCGTCGAGTCCGGTATCGACCTCATACTTCGGCAACCAGCACCCGCCCGCGAACGGCGACCAGTACTCCGGCAGCGTGCGCATGGTGGGCTTCTTCTCCAGCTTGCGCGCGTTTTTCTGCGCGGCGCCGAGTTCGCTGCGGACTTCTTCCTCGATGGCCGCCGTCGCGGACGCCTCCGCGCCGATGCGCTCGGCATAGAGCTTCCACAGCGGGGGATGGTCTTTGATCTTGCGATAGAGCAGCGGCTGGGTGATGGTGGGATCGTCCACTTCGCTGTGGCCGTGGCGGCGATAGCCGATCAGGTCGATGACCACGTCGTCGTGGAAGCGATAGCGGTACTCGAGCGCCAGCGCGCCCACGCGCACCACCGCCTCGGGATCTTCACCGTTGACGTGGAGGATCGGGATCGCCTGCCGCTTGGCCAGGTCGGCGGCAAAACGCGCCGTGTGCAGTTCCGGCGGGCGGGCCGTGAACCCGATCAGGTTGTTGGCGAGGATGTGGACCGTCCCACCGACCGAGAAGCCGTCGAGGCCGGCGAAGTTGAGCGTCTCGGCGGTGATGCCCTGGCCGGCGAAGGCGGCGTCGCCGTGGATCACGATGGGCAGAACCAACTCCCGGCCGTTGGCGCCCGCGCGGACCTGTTTGGCGCGCGTGCGGCCCATCGCCACCGGGTCCACAGCCTCAAGATGGCTGGGATTCGACACTAGGTGGATGTGCACGTCACGCCCGTTGTGCGCCGCATAGTCGCCCGTCGCACCGACGTGATACTTAACGTCGCCGCCGCCCAGCACGCTGCGCGGATCAACATCTTCAAAGCCGGCGAAGATCTCCTCAGCCGGGCGATTGACCACATGCGCCATCACGTTCAGCCGTCCGCGATGGCTCATGGCCAGCACTGACCACTCTGCGTGGTGCTCCGCAGCGCCTTCCAGGATCTGGTCGAGCAGCGGAATGAGCGCGGTCACGCCTTCGAGCGAAAAACGCTTGGTGCCCAGGTATCGCGCCTGCAGCACCTGCTCGAAGACCTCGGCGCGTACCAGCCGCTCGAGGATGCGCCGGCGGTCCGGCGGGCTGGGTGGGCTTTCCAGTCGCTCCTGAATCCAGCGCCGCCGCTCCCGGTCGGGCAGGTGCATGAACTCCGCCCCGATCGTTCCGCAATAGGAGCGGCGGGCGGGCACGGCGTCGGGACCGTTGAGGTCCAACTCCGGGCAGGGCTCAGGCACTAAGAACCCTAGAGGATCGAGATCGGCCTCCAGGTATCCCCAGCGGCGGAACAGGTCGAAGACCTGCTCCCTTTCGAGAGCTGCTGTTGTGATCGGCATCTATAACTAAGGATGCTCGCCCGCTCGCCGTGGACTCAGCGGCAGTTTCATCCGTGGGTAGTCACGTGCTCCGGCTTCACCCGGTACAGGACGCGCACCTCGCCCGGCTGCCGGTTCGGGTATTTGTCCACGCCCAGGTATTTCTTGGCCAGCTTGTCGATGTGCTGGTCGGCGCCCTTCTCGGTGATGTCCACCACGCGGCCGCGGACCTCGAGGTAGCGATAGGGATTGTCGGGGTCGATGAGCGTGAGCGTGACCCGCGGATCGCGGCGGACGTTCTTGTCCTTCACCCGGCCGCGCGCGGAGTTGAAGACTACGTTGCCGTTCTCGGCATCGACCCAGACCGGCGTCACCTGGACAGCGCCGTTGGGCATCAGCGTGGCCAGGCTGGCGAAAGCGCGCTTGTTGAACAGGTCGCGGTATTTTTCGGGAATGCTTGCATCAGGCATGGTGTCATCCTTTCATCACAAACTGTCATTCTTCCGCCCAGCGAAGCGAGGCGGGGGAATCCAGGAATTCCGCGCTGCGCTATCGGCAGCGGTGGTGAAGGCTTTCTCGTCAGATCCTCCGCTCGGGGGTCCCTCGCTTCGCTCGGGATTTCGGCAGCGGGCTCGGACGCCCGCTAGGCGCCTCAACCTCGCGAAGGATGACAACCAAAACGGGCAATCACTCGCCCTTGCTCTTTGCCGGCTCACTGGCCATCTGGATGGGCGCGCCGGTGAACAGCGATCCCGCCCCATTCTCGGCCGCCAGCTTGTTGAATCCGCTTACATCCGTGCTCAGCAGCCCGTTGAAGTCCTGCAGGAACGCTTGCAATTCCTTGTAGAGATCGGCATGCTCCTCCACCAGCAACGCGCTGGGAGCGCGGTCATA
This sequence comes from uncultured Acidobacteriota bacterium, assembly GCA_963808725.1. Lineage (GTDB taxonomy): Bacteria > Acidobacteriota > Terriglobia > Terriglobales > Acidobacteriaceae > JAHFUA01. The sequence goes on from CAWEGO010000002.1 coordinate 1,906,419, forward strand.
GTCCATCATGATCCCGCGCAGCAGGTCCTCATAGTGGTCGTAGAGCTTTTCGGTGAAGCGGACGTAGTCCTTGGCCTCGGGGCCCTGGGACTCGGTGTTGTAGGCCCGCTCCTCGAGCGCTTTGACCTTCTTCTCCAGCGCCCGCGCCTGCTCCAGCACGGGAGCATAACCAGCGGGCACCATGCGGCCGGAGGTTTCATCCGCGGTCAGCAGCTTCTTCATCACACCGATCTGCGAGTTGAGGCTGTCCAAACGATTGAGCGCCTCGTTCAGGTCGGAAAGCTGATCGCGGACCTCGAGCGCCGCCTTGGTCTGCGCGCGGAAAGCTTCCATGTCGGCGGGGAAGCGCGGATCGGCCGCCACCTCCACGCGCTGCGCTTCGGTTTTGCCGTTCACGGTCACTGAGACCTGGTAAGTGCCAGGCACCACCGGCGGTCCCAGGTTGGTGTCAAAGAACAGGTTGGGCTCCGGCGGCGGCAGAAAGCCCAGCCGGACAGGCTGCTGGTAACGGAGATCCCAGACGGCGCGGTTGAAGCCAGGCTTCGATGGACCGTAGAACGTTTTGACCCACTTGCCATCGGCATCCGAGACGTCGATCTTCACCGGTGTCTGCTGCTTCTCCTTTAGCTCCGGTGTGAGCTCGATCTCCGCCTTCAGAAAGTAATCGATCACCGCGCCGCGCGGGGCATCGGGCGCGGAGAAGCCGGCCTGGCCGAAGCCGCGCTTGTTCCACAGATGCCAGCGATAGGCCGTCTGCGCGCTGAACAGATGGAAGTCGCCGGCCGCCGTCTCCGGCGTCACCTCCTCCAGCGCCGTCAGGTTGTCGAACACGAAGACGCCGCGCCCGTGGCTCGCGACCACCAGGTCGTGGGTTCGCTGGACGAACTTCAGGTCATAGATGGGCACGGTCGGGAAGTTGCTCTTCAGGGACTTCCATTCTTCGCCGTCGTTATCGGAGTAGAACAGTCCGGTGTCGGTGCCGGCCACCAGGAAGCCACGCCGGTTGGGTATCTTCGCGCACCACGCGCGCCGGATCGCTGGCCGGCAGTCCCTTGGTGATCACTGTCCACGTCTTGCCGAAGTCGTGGGTCTTGAAGACGTACGGTTTGTCGTTGTCGAGCTCGTGGAGATCCACGGCCACATAGCAAGTCTCGGCGGAGAACGGCGAGGCCTCGATCTGCTGGATGCGTCCCCACTCCGGCAGGTTGGGCATCGAGGCGGTGACGTTGGTCCAGTTCTCTCCGCCATCGCGCGTCACCTGCACCACGCCGTCGTCGGTGCCCACCCAGATCACCTTGGGATCGGCCGGCGAAATGGCGACCGACAGAATCGTGTCGAAGGTCTCCGCCCCGCTGAGGTCGAGCTCCACCGGGCCGCCGCTGTGTTGCTGCTTGCTCTTGTCGTTGCGCGTCAGGTCGGGGCTGATCGGCGACCAGTTCATGCCGCCGTCGGTGGATTTGAACACCACGTTGCCGCCCAGGTAGATCTCATTGGGATCGCTGCTCGACACCGCGATGGGCGAAGTCCAGTTAAAGCGGTATTTCAGCTCGGAGGGTGGCATGCTCCCCACGCCGGGCAGATAAGGGCGCGCAAATTGGCTCAGGCCGGTGTGGCTGTCGAGGCGCCGGATGTGCCCGCCCTGCGAATCGCCATAGATAATGTTCGACCTTCCGGGAGCGGGAACCACGTACTCACCATCGCCCATCACGGTTACAAACCAATCGGCGCCCACCACGCCCTCGCGGCTCAGGCTGCTGGAGGGACCGCACCAGCCGAAGTTGTCCTGCAATCCGCCGCAGATCAGGTAGGGTTCGTCGTCGCTGGTCGCAACCTGGTAAAACTGCTCGATGGGCAGGTTGTCCAGGTAGCGCCAGTTCCTGCCGCCGTCGGCGGTGATGTACACCCCGCCGTCGTTGCCTTCGATCATGCGCTCCGGATGCCTGGGATCGATCCATAGCGCATGCTGGTCAGGATGCACGCCCTTGCCGATTACTTTGGCCGTCTTGCCGCCATCGCGCGATTCCACGATATCGAACGACAGAAAGTAGAGATGGCTCTCATCATTCGGCGCCACGAACAGGCGCGAGAAATAAAACGGCCGGGCGTTGATCTCGCGATTGTTGCTGACCTCTTTCCAGTGGTCGCCCATATCGGTGGTATCCCAGAGCACGCCCTTCTTCGCATCCAGCAGCGCATAGACGTGCTGCGGATTGCTGGGCGCGATGGCGAGGCCAATGCGGCCCAGCGGCGGCTTAGGCAGTCCTTCGCTCAGCTTCTTCCACGCGCTGCCGCCGTCGGTGGAGCGGTAGATGCCGCTGGCCTCGCCGCCGTTCTGCAGCATCCAGGGATAGCGCCGCACCTCCCACATGCCGGCGAACAGCACCATGGGATTCGCGGGATCCATCACCAGGTCGCTGGCGCCGGTCTGCTCGTTCACGTAAAGCACCTTCTGCCAGCTCTTGCCGCCATCGGTGGTGCGGTAGACGCCGCGGTCGGGGCCGCTGCCCCACACCCGCCCCAGCGCCGCGACGAAAACCACGTCCGGGTTCGTCGGATGCACCAGGATGGCCGAGATCTGGCCGGCGTTGTCCAGTCCCATGAAGCGCCAGCTCGCGCCGGCATCGGGCGAAAAATACACGCCGTGGCCGGTGACCATGTCATTGCGCGGATTGGCTTCGCCGGTGCCGACCCAGATCAAACTGGGATTCGAGGGCGCCAGTGCGATGGCGCCGATCGAGGCCGATGCCTCCTTCTCGAAGATCGGCTTCCAGGAAAGCCCGCCGTCGATGGTCTTGAACACGCCGCCGGCAGCGCCGCCTGCGTAGTAGATGTTCGCCTGACCAGCCACGCCCACGACCGCCGTTACCCGCCCGCCGCCCACCGCCGGACCAAGATTGCGGAACTTGATGTTCTCCAGGATGTCGTGGCTCTTTTCGGGGGCAGGCTTCTCGTTCTCGTCCGCCGGCGCGGCCATACAGAGGATCAGGATGGTTAAGATTGCCAGTATGCTTACCGCTCTCGATTTCATTGGGCTGCTCCCATGCAGAAGAAAAGCAAGACATTTTATCGCAACCAAAGATCGGGCCGCTGCGCCGCTGTAATGAAAACCACAGAGGACGCGGAGGACGCGGAGAAGAACGGCGGCAAGCCGCGAAGCGGCGACATTTGGCTTAGCCCCGGGCGTAAGCCCGGGGTAAGGGCAGGAAATGACCTGAGCCCCTTCAGGGGCGGCACCTGAACAAAGACCTCAGATCACCGGCAAAGCCGGGCTGATGACGAAGCGCAGCTTCTCGTGCGCGCTCCGCAAGGCGTTCTCGACGAATTCGGGTGAATTGCCGCGGGCGAAGATGAAGCCCAGATAGCTCGCGCCCTCCGGCAACGGCAATAGCTTCTGGGACACCTTGGCGGTGATGACCACCTCTTCGATGCCGGAGACGGCGCGCGCCTCGTCGATGCCCTGCGTTTCCTGGTAGAAGCCCGCTTCGGGAATGGGAATCATCATCACGCCCGAAGCCGCATTTTCGCGATAGATGCGTGAGACATCCAATCCGAGCATCAGCCGAATGAGCAACTCTTCCAGTGAGACCTCTTTATCCACCAGCGGGATCTCGAAGCGCAGCGCGCGCGAGCACAGCCCGCCAATCGAGCGCGCCGCTACCTCCATCATCCAGACGCCGGCGGGGTTGATGCGCAGTTCGGCGTGCACCGGGCCGTGGTAGAGCCCGAGCGCGTCGGCTGCCTGGACCAGAGTCTCGACGATCTGCCGCTGCCGCTCGCGGTCGATCCGCGAGGGCGTGACATAAATCGTCTCCTCGAAGAACGGCCCTGTCAGCGGATCGGGCTTGTCGAAGATGGCGAGCACGCGCACGCGGCCGCGATCAACGATGGCTTCCACCGCAATCTCGTCGCCGTCAATGTAGGTCTCTACCTGAATGAAGTTGCTAGTCTCTTCGCGCAGCACGCCGACCTCGGGACTCTTCAGCAACGTCCGTATGCGCTCGAAGGCGCGGACGAATTCTTCGGGGGTGTTGGCGCGGATAACACCGCGGCTTGCCGAAAGCGCCAGCGGCTTGAGCACGCGTGGGACATCCAGCGTGACCGCGCCCGTGGCCAGCAGTTGTCGCGGGTCGGCGTCCAGCGGGAAACGGCGGTAGTCGGGTACGTTGATCCCGGCCTGGCGCAGGCGTCCGCGCGCGAGATACTTGTCGCGACACGCCTCGGCTGCCTCCGGCGGATGGTTGAGCAGGCCAAGAGCCTTACTGGCCAGCGCCGCTGTCTCCGTAGCCCGATCGCCGATCTGGATGATGGCGGCGAAGGGCCGTTCACGCGCCGCATCTGCGATCTTGCGGGTGTTCTCTTCCGGATTCTCGAACCGCAGCGGGATGGCATCGTCTCCCCAGGGATCATCGAGGACGTGGCAGCGGTCGGTGCCAAAGACAACTTCGAGGCCCAGCTTCTCGGCCGCATCCCCAAACGCCTGCGCCTGGTAGCCGGTGGTGGTGCAAAGAAGGAGAATGCGCGGTCTGGAAGGTGAGGACACCGAACGAAGCTTACACCCGCATCGGACTCAGGAATGACATTGAAAAAAGGCTCCAGAGCGGGAAAGCTAGGGATACCAGCGCATGGCGCAACATCAGCAATACGAGATTTGGATACCGAATGGCGGCGACTGGATGCTGAAATCGTCCTGGCGCGACTTCGACGTAGGATTGGCGGCAGCCCGGGCGCTGAGCGGGCCGGTGCGCATCATGTGCGCGGTCTATAACGGCAACGCGACGGTAGAAAGGAATGTAGTGGTGGAGCTGGGGGGCAACGGTCGGGACCACCAAACGGAGCGGGGCTAGGCCTGTAATTTCATTCAAACAATCGAATGGTGTCATCCCGAGCGCAGCGAGGGATCTATGCATTGAAAGTCAAATACATGGATTCTTCGCTCCCTGCGGTCGCTCTGAATGACACCTCAATTCGTATTGCGGGAACCGTACGGGACAGCCGTCAGTCCTTTCTCACGCCGGCGTGACGCCACTCCCAAGAGCTCAGCCGCCCGAGGTAAACAGATTGTGCTTCAGGATGCACCACAGCGTGTGCACGCCATCTTTCCACCCGATCTTCTTGCCCTCTTCGTAGGTCCGTCCTGAGTAGGAAATGCCGACCTCGTACACCCGGCACTTCAGCGCGGCGATGCGCGCCGTCACCTCCGGCTCGAAGCCGAAGCGGTCTTCCGTCAGCTTCACCGATTGGATGATCTCCCGCCGAAACGCCTTGTAGCAGGTCTCCATATCGGTGAGGTTGAGGTCGGTGAACATGTTGGAGAGCAGGGTGAGAAGTTTGTTTGCGACCGAGTGCCAGAAGTACAGCACGCGATGGGTTTCGCCGCCGGCAAAGCGTGAGCCATAGACCACGTCGGCTTTGCCTTCGAGGATGGGCGCCATGAGCTTGGGATACTCGCCGGGGTCGTACTCCAGGTCGGCATCCTGGATGATGACAACATCCCCGGTGGCAGCGGCGAAGCCGGTGCGCAGCGCCGCGCCCTTGCCCCGGTTTTTGTCGTGGAACAGCACGCGGATCGGGTAGCCCGCACTCTCGCTCGCGATCTCCTCCAGGCGGGCGCGGGTGCCGTCGGTCGAATAATCGTCCACGATGATGAGTTCCTTCTCGACCGGCGCGGCCAGGGTGCGGCGGATGATCTCGTCGATGTAGTTTTTCTCGTTGTACACCGGCATTACAATGGAAGCTTTCATGCGTCGCGCACCCGCTCGCGCAGCTTGAAGCGCTGGATTTTGCCGGTGGCGGTCTTCGGGAGTTCGCTGACGAACTCCACCCAGCGCGGCTTTTTGAACGGCGCCAGCTTGTTGGCCACGAAGTCCTGCAATTCACGCGCGGATTTTTCGTCTCCCGCCGCCTCCGGTTCGAGCACGACGAAGGCCATGGGCTTAATGAGGCGCTCGGCGTCTTCGCGCCCGATTACCGCCGCCTCACGCACCGCCGGATGCGCGGCCAGCGCCGCCTCGATCTCCACCGGGCTCACCCATTGCCCGGAGACTTTCAGCATGTCGTCGGAGCGGCCGGCGTACCAGAAATATCCGTCGGCATCCTGGTAGTACTTGTCGCCGGTGCGGATCCAGTGGCCTTCGATGGTCTGCTTGGTCTTCTCATGCTTGTTCCAGTAGTAGGCGCAAGTGCTGTCGCCGCGGACCACCAGGCTGCCGGTTTCGCCAACGCCGACCGGCTGATTGTTCTCGTCGAGGATTTTGGCTTCGTATCCGGGGACTACCTGCCCACTCGATCCCGGCCGCACCGCCCCGCGCCGGTTCGAGATCACGATGTGCAGCAGTTCGGTCGAACCCAGGCCGTCTAAAATCTCGACCCCGAAGCGCTGCTTGAAGCGCTCAAACACCGCCGGTGGCAGCGATTCGCCGGCCGAGACTCCATTGCGAATCGTAGAGAGGTCGAAATCGGCGCCATCACGCTTGTGCGCCAGCAGCCCCACGTAGCTGGTCGGGACGGAATAGAACAAGGTCGGCCGATGGCGCTCGATCACTGCATAGACGTTGGGCGGCGTGGGCGGGCCTGGTAACAGGATGCTGGTCGCCCCCACCGAGAACGGGAAGTAGAGCCCGTTTCCCAGACCGTAAGCGAAGAACAGCTTGGCCACGCTGAAGCAGCGATCGCGCGCGGTCACGCCGAGGATTCCCTGGCCGTAGAGCTCGCAGGCGACCACGATGTCGTGGTGCAGGTGTACGCAGCCTTTGGGAAATCCCGTGCTTCCGGAGGAATACAGCCAGAAGGCGGCGTCATCCTGGCTGGTGGGTTGGGCGGCAAGCTGCGGGCTGGCTTTGGCGGTCAGGTCAGCGAACGAATGCGTCCCGGCGGGGGCATTGCCCACCACGATGATGTCGCGCAAGTATCGCAGCCGCTCGCGAGGGATGGCCTGCACCTGCGGCAGAAGGGCTTCCCTCACAATCACTACGCGCGCCCGCGAGTCGTTCAGCATGTATTCGTAATCGGGCGGCTTGAGCAGGGTATTGAGCGGGACAGCGGCGATGCCGGCCTTGATCGCGCCCAGGAAGCTGTAGGCGAATTCCGGCGTGTCCAGCAGGATCAGCAGGACACGCTCTTCCATGCGTACGCCCAGAGCGCGCAACGCGTTCCCCAGCCGGTTGACTCGCTCGGCCAACTGCTTGTAAGTGACACGCTCATCGCCATTTTCGATGGCGACGTTATCTCCGCGTCCCTCCTCCAGGTTGCGGTCCACCAGCCAGGCGGCTACGTTGAATGGTTCGGGCAGAACCATGATCTTTGCTCAGCCATTACGGAATGGCTGCGTATTGTCTCATACCCGGTTTGACCGGAGCGGGCCATCCTGCCGTAACCAGGGCTGGTAGCGAAAGTAATGGATGCAGCCTGCCCCCAGCCGTATTAAAATGCACCCCTCCCCCCTGAGCGTCTCAGATCCCCACTGAGAGCCAAGTAACGGGCCGCGCTTCCCCGCGTGGATTCCGTCCTCTGTTTCTAAAACGGAATGTTCGACAACACTAACCCGGGACAACCAGGCGGGGCCGAGCCACCGGCCTCGACCACCGAGCAGTTGCTGCGCCTTCTCGGCCAACAGCCCCTGGCGCCCAGTGACGAGGACGCGGTTAACAATCCTGAATTGGAGCAGTTGTTCGGCAGCCTGGCCAAGGGGCTGGAGCAGGGCACGGTCGACAGCGCTCTAGCTCCGAAGGGAGAGCCGCTGACGCTGGAAGCTCTCGCGGCCAACCTGGGGCAGCCGGTTGCGTTGGGTGAAGTCCCAGCCGCGCTGGCGGCCCGCGAGGCGGGCGTCGCCTGTCCCAAATGCGGCTCGGCGAATCTGGCTGCCACCCGCTTCTGCGGAATGTGCGGCCAGGGGTTAGTAACCGAGGCTCCCAGGGCTTCCGGGAACGGGGCCGAACCCATGGTCGCCGCATCCGAGCTACCGACGCTTACCAACCTCGGTGGCAGGACCGGCTCCAGCATGGGATTTAAGATGGCGCTTGCGGGAGCGCTGGTTCTGGCGCTGGGTTTGGTGGCGTATCAGCAGCGGTGGTGGCGCCTGCCGCACCTGACGGGTGTGACCTCAAACGTTTCGGCTGTACGGACCTCATCATCACCCAAATCGAGGACAGCAAAACCGCCCGCGCAAGCCCTGCCCGCTCCAGCTCAGCCGCAAGTATCGGTGAACCGCGAGCCCGCCACCGTCAGGACACCCGCCACGGAAGCGGCGCCCGCACCAGCCAAGCAGCCAGAACCGGTGAACCGCGAGCCTGCCGCCATCGTCAGGGCACCCGCCAGCGTCAGCAGAAGACCCGCCACCGTAACGAAGCCTCCGAAGGCTGCGCCGCCAGTCGTCATCGCGCGCAACCTGCCGAAGCCCAGGCCACCCCAGCCTGCCGCACCTGCCCCGCCCCGGATAGCGCTCCCGGTCATACCGCCTGCCGCTGCGGCGGGAACGGTGGGGACACCGCCGGTTCAGAAAGCGGCGGCGACGGCTCCCGAGGTTTCCGTTCCCGCACCCAAGCCCGCCCAGATTCCCCAGGTAACCCCGGGGGTGCTGATCTCCAGGGTTAACCCGCAGTATCCGCCGGTCGCGCGCGCCGCCCGCGTTCAGGGTGCGGTGGTGATGCACGCCGTCATCGGCACCGACGGAACGATCCAGCAGCTCCGTATCATCAGCGGCAATCCGCTGCTGGTGAATGCGGCCATGGAGGCGGCCAAGCAGTGGCGCTACCGTCCCTACCTGCTCGACGGCAAACCGGTCGAGGGCGAGACCGACATCTCCATCAATTTCAAGGGCGAGTAGCTGCGACGCGGCGGCAATCGCATCCGCGCCATGCGCGTCAGGCCACGTGCTTGGCCGGGCGTGTCCGTTCGGCTAGTTTGGTGTAGACAGTGTTGCGTTCAGCGGGGATTCTTCCCAGCTCGCGGATGCGTTGGTGGAATTCTTCCGGACTCAGGTACTGGCCGGCGGTCGCGCCCGCCAGCCGCGAGATGTTCTCTTCCATCACGGTGCCGCCGTAATCGTTGGCGCCTGCACGCAGGCAGAGCTGTGCCACCTTGCGATCCAGCTTGACCCACGAGACCTGGATATTCCGGATGGAGCCGGCCAGCAGTAGCCGCGCCAACGCATGGATCTTCAGGTGTTCTGCAAGCGTCGGCCCCGGCCGCGCGATGCCCTGCTGATAGAGCAGCGTGTTCTGGTGCACGAATCCCAGGGGCACGAACTCGGTGAAGCCTCCGGTTTCGCTCTGGATTTCGCGCAGCAGCCGCAACTGGGCCAGCCAATGGTCCGGCGTCTCGATATGCCCGTACATGAGGGTGGATGTAGTGCGGATGCCGCAGCGGTGCGCCGTGGTGATCACCTCGCGCCATTGCTCGGTGCGGAGCTTGTTGCGCGAGAGGACGAAGCGCACGTCGTCGTCCAGGATTTCGGCGGCAGTGCCGGGCAGCGTATCCAGGCCGGCCTCCTTGAGCATGAGGAGGTAGTCGCGCACCGGCATACCCGTCAGCTCCACGCCATAGACGATCTCCATCGGCGAGAAAGCGTGAGTATGCATGTCGGGAACGGCGGCTTTGACGGCGCGCAGGATGTCGCGGTAATAGAACTTCGAGAGCCCGTGCGGCAGTCCGCCCTGGATGCAGACCTCGGTAGCGCCGCGCTCACGCGCCTCCAGCGTGCGCCGTGAGACTTCTTCGAGCGAGAGGAAATATGAGTCCGCCTCGCGCGGCCCACGGCTGAAAGCGCAGAACTTGCATCCCACGAAGCAGACGTTGGTGAAATTGATGTTGCGATTCACCACGTAGGTGACGGTGTCGCCCACGAGCTGCTGGCGCAGGCGGTCGGCCGCACAGAGCAGTCCCAGCAGGTCGTCGCCTTCGGCGTGCGCCAGCAGGCGCTGCTGCTCCGGGGAGAGCGCGCCGCCATCCCCGGCTTCCAGCACCTTCTCGAGCGCCCCGCGCATGCTCGCAGTGAGACGAGGCTCCAGTTCGCGCCAGTCCAGGGTGTGAAAGCCTTCCAGCTCCGCGGTGATGGGTTGCCGCGCCATGGGTTCGGCCTTAACTTTACCACTGCACAGCCATCAGCGACATGGATGTGCCAGAGCTCGTCAGCCCGCGCCTGGCAGGCCGCATCGGCGCCAATGGGATTGCCCAATTGGAATTACTTTGGTTACTTGGGACGGTCACGGTTGCGGACTACTATGCAAGCTATGGCCCTGCAATCCCTCCTCCTGTGCCGTGATCCGGCCACGGTGCGGGTTTTCCGCCGTGCGCTCGACGATTTGGGGATCACGGTGGAGGTGGCGACAACTGCGGAATCAATGCTGGACCTTCTGGACAGTAATAAGTTCGACGCCATTATCGTGGATTGCGACGACGTGGCCGGAGGCACCGAGCTGATGGCCAGCGTTCAGCAATCGCCTTCCAACAAGCGGGCCATCGTCATCGCGGTGATCAATGGCACCACCAACATGCGCGCCGCCTTCGAAATGGGAGCGCACTTCGCGCTCGACAAGCCGGTCACCCTGGAGCGGGCGATACGCTCGCTGCGCGCCGCCCACGGTTTCATGATCACCGAGCACCGCCGCTACTTCCGCCATCCCGTGGATGCCCAGGCTTACCTGACCTTTGGCGTGGTCAAGCGGCTGGCCTGCAAGATCACCAATATCAGCGATGGCGGCATGGCTGTGGCGCTCAGCGAGCAGATCACCCCCAGTTGGGTGGTGGAGGTGCGCTTTGAGCTGCCCGGCGTCCACCAGACCCTGGAAGTCAAAGGCGAGTTCGCCTGGTCGGACGGCAAGGGCATCGCCGGCATACGCTTCATCTACATCCCCAACGAGAGCAAGAAGGTGCTGAGTAAGTGGCTGGCGGAGCAGATCGAGCACGTCGAAGCCGGAGCGGGCAAGGCCAACAGTCGGCACTCGCTGGCCATCTGAAGCCTTCAATCTGCTACGTCGTCCCTATACAGAAGCTCCCGTCCGCGTTCGACGGCGCGCCCAGAGCCAGTTGACGAGGGCGATCACCATGGTGGCGGCGATGATCTTCAATTCGTCGCGGCCCATGCGGCTCACCAGCACCAGCGCGAACCCGATCCCCAGCAAGGCGAACAACGGTCCGGCGGGCAGCGGGAAACGCGCCGCGCCCGGCTGCTTGCGCCGCAACACCAGCAGCGCGGCGCAAACCGCGCCGTAAGCGAACAGTCTCGCCACCGCCGAGAGTTTTACGTTCCAGCGGAAGTCGCCGGCCACCGCCATCACCCACACCAGCGCCGCGAATACCACGATGGAAACATGGGGCGTACGGAAGCGCGGGTGCACCGCCCGAAAGATCGGCGGGAAGTCATCGCGCTCGGCCAAGGCGAAGGTCAGCCGCGGCGTGTTCAGCATATTGGCGCTGAGGTATCCGTAGAGCGAGACCAGCGCGCCCAGGCTGATGAAACGCGCACCAGCCGCTCCCAGGAATTGGCGCGCCGCGTCAGCCAGGGGACGGTCGGCTTGGCCGGGATTGGCCAGCGTTGCCTGCACTACGATCTGAAGCAGCGTGAACAGCGCCACGCACACGGCCAGGGAAACCAGCAGCGCAAAAGGAGCATCGCGGCGCGGGTCTTTCGCCTCCGCCAGCGGGATCATGGCGGCTTCGAACCCTCCATAGGCAAAGACCAGCAGCAACACCGCCTGCATCCAATCGCCAGCAGCGGGATGGAACGTGCTGGTCGAAGGCGCTGGTCCGTGCCGCAGCAGCATGAAAACCGTGCCCGCGACGGCGAGCAAGCCCAGCGGTACCAGCTTGGCCACCGTAAACACGTTGCTCATGCGCGCGCCCGACTTGACGCCGCGGTAGTTGATAGCCGCCAGCAAGCCGAGCAGAGCCGTAAGCACCAGGGCGCGAGCCGCCGGCTGCTTGGCCCCCGGCCAGAATTCCGCCAGATAGATAACGAAGAGATTGGCGCCGGCCGCGGCCGCGCTCAGCCGTACCAGCCACAGCACCCATCCCATTTCGATCCCCAGGAAGCGTCCGAAGGCAGCGCGCGCATAGAGATAGGGTCCGCCGGCCTCGGTGAAGCGGGAAGAAACTTCCGCAAAGCAGGCCATAATGACGCCGATCCCCGCTCCTGCCAGCAGATAGGCCCAGGGCGCCGCGCTTCCGACCTGCTTCCACACCAGGGAGGGCAGTCCGAAGATGCCGCTGCCGATGATGGAATTGATGACCAGCGCCACCAGGGTCCAGCGACCCATGGCGCGCACCAGTCCGGTTTGCGGTTGGTTGGGCATGCGCTGAAGGGCGCACCCTACACGACTCGGGCTGATGCAGGCAACTGGGCTTAAACCGCAGCATCTCACAGTCACCAACGCCGGGGTGACCGGCGAATGGCATACTTGTTACCAAGGGTTCCCAGGAAGCTCTTGACAAGCTACAGGACCGGGCTACAATACCCGCGTTTCCGGTGCAATTTCCGGATATGAGTTCACTCCAGCCCTTACCATCCTCCGAAGCAGCACGCCAGCGAGTCAGCATGGACAAGCCTTGCACGCACCCGCGTGTGCGCGTCGTGGCGCGCGACGAAGACAGCGAATTCGTCGAGTGCCTGGAATGTGCCCTGGTCTTTGAATCCAGTGAATTCAAAGACATGGCCATCGAAGAGCGCACCGGGACGGAAGACGCATAGCGTCGAGCCTGTCCGATTTCTGGCAACATCCCCGACCACACCCGTGGTGTGCGTGCTCATTCACCGCAGCGGCAGGGAGGCTTCCGCGGAGAGCTCCAGCCCGGCGAAATCGCGGGCCAGGAACTTGGGATAGGCCGCGGCCGCGATCATGGCAGCGTTGTCGGTCGAGAGCGGACGCGAGGGGAAATAGACCGCCAGGCCGGCCATCGCGGCCTCGCGCTCAAAGGCTGTGCGCAGTTCGCTGTTGGCCGCGACACCGCCGGTGATGAAGAGCGCCGCGACGTCGAGCTCGCGGGCGGCGTTCAAAGTCTTGCCGACCAGGTCCGCGACCATGGCCCGCTGGAATGAGGCGACCAGATCCAGCGTCCGCCGGTCGCAGAGCTTCAGCACTTCGTCAGCCGTGGCCGACTTCATTTCAGCCAGCGCGCGACGGCGTTGCTCGATCGCTGCCTCCATGTTGTGGGTCTCGACGTAGCGCAGCACCGCGGTTTTGATCCCGCTGTAAGAAAAGTCGAACGTGGAGCCGGGAGTATCGGCGCCGGCCCGGCGACGGCTGCGGCCCGGGCGCGGGCGTCCCTTGATGTATGCGGGCGGAAATTTGACCGCGTCCGGCTTGCCGTGGCGCGCCAGCTTGTCGATCACCGGGCCACCGGGATAACCGAGCGCCAGCAGCTTCGCAACTTTATCGAATGCCTCGCCGGCCGCGTCGTCGCGGGTCTGGCCGACGTTTTCGTACGTCCATCCGCGATCCTGTTCCTCGGCCAGATACAGATGCGTGTGTCCTCCCGAAACCACCAGCGCCAGCACCGGGAAGGCGATCTCGCGGTTGCCTTTCTGCTTCTCTTCGAGCAGCACCGCGTGGATGTGGCCTTCGAGGTGGTTGACGGCGATCAGCGGCTTGTTCAGCGCGAAGGCCAGCGCCTTGGCGTAGCTGACGCCCACCAGCAGTGCTCCGGCCAGTCCCGGTCCCTGCGTAACGGCCACGGCATCGACAGATTCGTAAGTCTGTCCGGCTTCCTCAAGCGCCCGCCGGACCACCGGCACGATGGCGCGCAAGTGCTCGCGTGACGCCAGCTCCGGCACAACTCCTCCGTAGGGCCAATGCGTGGCAATCTGCGATGCGACCACGTTCGACACCACCTGCTCGCCCGAGCGCACCACGGCGGCCGCGGTCTCGTCGCAGGAAGTCTCGATGCCGAGGATGTAAGCAGCATTCAGCATTCAGCAATCAGCGAAACCTAATAATATTTTATCCGCAGCTTTTCGGCCCATCAGCCTCGGCTGAGTGCTGCGCAGCCTGTGTCGCCACATGCTCCCGCCCCCCTTTGGTCGGCGAAAGAATGACAGTCCCTGTGGCGTTTGCCATCGGCCCTAATATCAGAGTAGGGTGTCATCCTTCGCGCGGCGCAGCCGAGCGGAGGATCTGACGAAAATGCTTACGCCGCCAGCGTCGGTTGCGGAGGCTGTGTCGTCAGATTCTCCCGCCTCCCTTTGGTCGGCGGAAGAATGACAGTTCCTGCGGCGTTTGCCATCAACCCTAATATCCGGGCAGGGTGTCGTCCTTCGCGAGGCGCGGCCGAGCGAAGGATCTGGCGAAAACACCTATACCAACAGCCCCCGTTGACTGCTGAACAGCGATTGTTCTGCTGAATGCTGAGTGCTAAAGACAAAGCGACCGAAATCGTCCGCACCCTCCGCGACCACGGCCACCAGGCCTACCTGGTCGGCGGATGTGTGCGCGATCTGCTCCTGGGACGCGAGCCCGCCGACTACGACGTTTCGACCGACGCGACGCCCGACGAGGTGATGCGCATCTTCCCCCGGACTTGGGCGGTGGGAGCGCAGTTCGGGGTGGTGTTGGTGCCGGTGGAAGAGGAAAAGCAGGTCCTTCGCTTCGCTCAGGATGACAATGATAAGGGAGTCGTGGAAGTGGCCACTTTCCGCAGCGATGGCCTCTACACCGACGGCCGCCATCCCGACCAGGTCATCTACACGCGCGACCCCAAGGAAGACGTGCAGCGCCGCGACTTCACCATCAACGGCCTGCTGCTTGATCCGCTGAATAACGAAGTGCTGGATTACGTCGGGGGACGCGCCGATCTCAATGCGGGCATCATCCGCACCATCGGCCAGCCGGAACGCCGCTTCGCCGAAGACAAGCTGCGCATGCTGCGAGCCGTCCGCTTCGCCGCGCGCTTCGGATACCAGATCGACCCGGCAACGTTCGAGGCCATCCGCGCGCTGCGTTCCGAAATCCACCAGGTCAGCCGCGAGCGCGTGCGCGACGAACTGGTGAAGATGCTCACCGAGGGCCATGCGCGTCGCGCCTTCGAGTTGCTCGACCAAACCGGGCTGCTGAAGGAAGTGTTGCCGGAAGTGGACAAGATGCACGGCGTCGAGCAGTCGCCGCAGTTCCATCCCGAAGGGGACGTTTGGGTGCACACGCTGTTGCTGCTGGAAGGCCTGCTGGAGAAGGCGTCACCCACGCTGGCGATGGGCGCGCTGCTGCACGATGTCGGCAAGCCGCCGACCTTCCGCGTGGCGCCTGACCGCATCCGCTTCGACGGCCACGTCGAGGTGGGCGTGAGGATGGCGGAAGAGATTTGCCATCGGCTACGCTTCTCGAAGCATGACACCGAGCAGATCGCGCTCCTGGTGGCCAACCACATGCGCTTCGCCGACGTGCAGGAGATGAAGCCCTCCACGTTGAAGCGCTTCTTCCGCTTGCCGCGCTTTGACGAGCACCTCGAACTGCACCGGCTCGACTGCCTGGCCAGCCATCGCGACCTCACGCTCTACAACTTCGTGCGCCAGAAGCTGGCCGAGCTGCCGGCGGAGCAGATCCGCCCCCAGCCTATGCTCACCGGCGACGACCTGATCGCCATGGGCTATGCGCCCGGCCCGCGGTTCAAACAGATCCTCACCGCGGTCGAGGATGCGCAACTGGAAGGCCGGCTGGAAAATCCCGAGCAGGCGCGCGCTTTTGTGCGCCTGAAGTTTCCCGCCTGATGTCCTGATTCGACCTTTCGTAACAATCCACCGACACCGCGGTAATGACGGCCAAAATTGTGGAGCAACCAGATGCTACAATCGGGGTTTCACACTGCATAAGCAGTGACGGTATGCGCGCTGCGGAACTCCAACAACTGGCCGAGGGGGGACGCGAATATGGAACCTGCGCGGGCAGGCTTCCACAAGATCGTCGCGGACATATTGCGCCGGGCCCCGGCGGAAAATGCGGCCGGCATTGCCTGGGAGCTCGCGTGTGGCCGCACGGTGGCGGAAAAGACCGAGGTGCTGGAGTTCCGTGAGGGGGTATTGCGGGTACGCGTGCCCGACGAAGCCTGGTGCGCCAATCTAGCCGGCTTCGTTCCGCGCTACCTGGAGCTGCTCAACACCATGCTGAGCAAGAAGGTGGAGACGATCGAGTTCGTGCCGCCGCAGAAGATTCCGCAGAAGAAAGGCGCGGCCTAGCCGAGCCATGAAGGTCAGCGAAAAAGACGTGGTATACGTGGCCGACCTTGCCAACCTGGAGCTGACGCCGGAAGAGCGCGCGCGCATGGTGCGCGACCTGAACTCCATCCTCGAATACATGGAGCGGCTCAACCAGTTGGATACTGCCGGTGCGCCTCCGATGGCCTGCCCTGAGCTTGTCGAAGGGGCGCAGGTCTCCGACCGCTACGGCGTAGCGGAAAAGCAGGGTATCGCCAGGTTCGAATATGCCATGCGCGCCGACGCGTTGGGCAAGTCCCTCGACCACAAGCTCGCGCTCGCCAACGCCCCCGAGTCGGACGGGACGTTCTTCAAAGTTCCCAAGGTCATCGAGCGGTAATTCCCAAGGCGACGGAGATTGCGATGCGAAAAGATCAGGAACTGGCCATCCCGCCGGGTGCACAAGAGGACCCACACAGCCGCGAAATGCTGCGCGCCTGGGTTGCCAAAGGTGGGCTGCATTGCAGCCTTCAAATCGGTGCATGGAAAGACAAAGAGGCAATTGCCTGGGGAATCGTGCTCTCCGATGCCGCGCGCCACGTGGCCGATGCCTTAGCCAAAGAGAAAGGCATTAGCCGCGAAGAAACCCTCGCCGCCATCCGCGAGAGTTTTGATCGGGAAATGGACGCGCCGACCTCTGAAACCGAAGGCAACTTCGTGCAGTAGAGATGGATCTGAACTCCCTCACCGTCGCCGGCGCCGTTACCGCCATTCGCGAGCGGCAAGTCACCGCTACCAGTCTGGCCGAAGACTTCTACCGCAAGATCGCGGCGGAGGATGGCGAAATCCACTCGTTTCTAACGCTCTCCAAAGAGCGTGCGCTGGCGGCAGCCGCCAGCGTGGATGCGCTGGCCGACAAGGGCGATCCGCTGCCTGCGCTCGCGGGTGTGCCCCTGGCCATCAAAGACGTGATGGTCACGCGCGGTGTGCGCACCACCGCGGGGTCGAAGATTCTCGAAAATTACATTCCTCCCTACGACTGCACCGCGGTGGCGCGCCTGGAAGCGGCCGGCGCGGTGATGCTGGGAAAGACCAACTGCGACGAGTTCGCCATGGGCTCGTCGACGGAGAACTCAGCCTACGGTCCGGTGCGCAACCCGCGGGACAAGACGCGCGTCCCGGGCGGATCTTCCGGTGGCTCGGCCGCCGCGGTGGCCGCAGGGTTCGCGCTGGCCGCGCTGGGTTCCGATACCGGAGGCTCCATCCGGCAGCCAGCATCGTTCTGCGGCGTGGTGGGCTTGATGCCGACCTACGGGCGCGTCTCGCGTTACGGACTGATCGCCTTCGCGTCCTCGCTCGACCACATCGGCCCGTTCACGCGCTCGGTCAAGGACGCCGCCCTTCTGCTCGGGGTCATCGCCGGACGCGATCCGCTGGATTCCACCTCCGCCGACGTTCCCGTGCCCGACTACGCGGCTGAGATCGGCAAACCGGTGCGCGGGATGAAGATCGGCGTCCCCAAGGAGTATTTCCCCGAGGGCATGGATGCGGAAGTCCATGCGGCGGTGGAGAACGCGATTCAACTGCTGGCCGCGAAGGCTGGCTGTGAAGTGGTGCCCATCTCGCTGCCGCACACCGCCTACGCTATCCCCACGTATTACATTGTCGCGACCGCCGAGGCGTCTTCCAATCTGGCGCGCTACGACGGCGTGCGCTACGGCCACCGCTCACGGGAGAGCAGCACGCTCGCGGAGATGTACCGCCGCAGCCGCGACGAGGGCTTTGGCGCAGAAGTTAAGCGGCGCATTATGCTGGGCACCTACGCGCTGAGCGCCGGCTATTACGACGCTTATTACTTGAAGGCACAGAAGGTGCGCACCTTGCTGACCCGCGACTTCGAAGAAGCGTTCAAGCAGGTGGACGTCATCATCACGCCCACTAGCCCCACGCCGGCGTTCAAGCTCGGTGAAAAGGTGGATGACCCGCTCTCCATGTATCTGGCCGACATCTTCACCGTGACCGCAGACCTGGTGGGCGTGCCGGGGATCTCCATCCCTTGCGGTAACTCGCGGGAAGGCTTGCCCATCGGGATGCAGATCATGGCCCGGCACTTCGACGAGCCCACGCTGTTCCGCCTGGGACACGCGTATGAGCACGCTCGGACGGCCGCGTAAGACTTGAATGTCATTCTTCCGCCGAGCAAACCGAGGCGGGAGAATCTGACGCCGGCGATGGCGCGACCAGTCCGGTGGCGAAGGCTACTTTGCCAGAGCCTCCGCTCGCCTTCGGCTCGCGAAGGATGACACTTTCAGCGGTGCGGCGCTACGCCGGCGCGTAGTAGCTCTCCCCGGCACAGGCGCGGCATAAGACCTTCCCGTCGCGCCGGACTTCGCGCTTAAAATTGATCCCCTCGCCGCACTTCCCGCAGACCACGCGCTCGCCCTTGTAGCCGGGAAACTCCTCGGGTGGCAGATCGACCTTCACCCATTGCAGATCGAACAGGTCTTCCTCGCGCATTTCGCGATAGGCCAGCATCTGCTGCCGGTTCTTGTCGGCGATCTCGGGATGCATGGAGCGGGCAAGGGCCTTGGAGGACTCCCTGGCCGCGACGCGGATGGCCTTCCCGCCGGCGGTATCGACGAACGTAGCCGCCACTTTGCCCCAGTCGCGGAATTTTAGCGCGCGCTTGCCCAGGCGGCATCCGGTGACCACGGCCACGGCGTCGGTGGCGCAGCGATCGATCTCCACGAAAGTCACCAGGCGCTTGCGGTCCTTGCCGTGTGGATCCTCGATCCCGAGCCGCGCCAGGCCCAGCATGGCCATGCGCACTCCCAGCACCTGCCCGGCGCAAAGGTGGCCGTGGGCACGCTCGGCATCTTTCAGGTATTCGTCAAGCGACCTCATTCTTCGGCCTCGTGGTCAGCGGGCACTTCCGCGGCTTGGCGGTGGATGGCGAAGGTGACGGGCTGGCCATCCTTGGGGACGAAGGTGACCTGCACCGGCTGGCGCTGCCAGGTGGGCGCGTCGCACTCGGAATCCGGCAGGTCGCCGCCGTGGGCTTTTCCCAGCTCCTTGCGCACCAGCGGCTTCTTCACCCCGATCTGCGCCACCACGGCATACACCTTCGACACGTCGCTGGAGACCCCGCAATACGCGACGTAGTCACGGTACCAGTTCGCCGTGGAATAGAACGGATCGAAATCCGGCAGGTGGAGCTCGCTGACCCGGCCGGTCGGGCGATCCACCAGCAACCATCCTGCGCGCTGCCACTTCCATTTCGGGGTTTGCTTGGGATCGGTGGGCAACCGATCGTTAACGCGGTAAGCCTTGCGCACCACGAAGGCGCGGTCGGTGATGTCGCGCGGCTGGCCGGTGGTGAACTCCTTCAGCTTGCCGTCCACATACAGGGGGCGAATCTTGAGCTTGAGCGCAGCTTGTTCCTGGGCGCCCACGAACCATTGCACCTCGGTGGCAGCGCCGAAATAGATGGCGTGGGACCCGGAAGCCGCGGCCATCACGCCCGCCAAGACTAGCCCCGGAAGCAGCAGCCACCTGCGCCTCATGAGTCAAGCGTAATTCTTCATCGGCGTCGGTGCAAATGCCGCCTCCGAACTTGTGACAGGGTTCACTCCTCTTGACTGGCTTTGCAATCGGGTAAAGAATTCGCGCCTCACCAAGCCGTGGCTGTGCGACGACAGGCCGCAGCAGCGCATCTAATTAGTAGAGCTATGAAACCGGAAAAACTCATAATGGTCGAGGTAATCGCTTATGCCCCGGTAGCTTTCTTCCATTGCCGGCACTGTGAGCTTGCTTGGGAACCCACGGGGGTGGGCAAACATTTCCGCCAGGAGCAGCTTGCCTCTTCACTTCCGGAGGACTTAAAGGCGGAGTATCAGGAGCTATCGGATTGGGTTCGGGAAATGGCGGCTGCTTACGGCGACAAGATAGTCTTCCGGGTAATCGATGCGGCTTCCATCGAAGGGTGGTGGAAATCCCTACGCTACCGCTTGCGCAAATATCCGGCCGTAATCGTGGACAGCCAGGAGAAGATTGTAGGCCGCGGCTTCCAACAAGCCACCGCGGTGATTCGACAAAGAATGGGAGTCGCCCGAACAGTAAACAGCTTCCCAGCGGGCTGAGATGGCCTGTAACCCGCTCCCTCGAACTTTTGGCATAGAATAGCGAACAGGCCAGAATGATGCACCCCTCGGGTAAGGCCGTACCTTCACCGGCTGCAATCGTCGAAGTTCCGGGGCGCCGCCGCGCGCAGCGCATCCTCATCGTGGACGACAATCCCGACAACGTCCTCCTCACGCGTGAGCTGCTCTCTTCACGCGGCTATGAGTTCGCCAGTGTCGCCAGCGCCGAGGAAGCGCAGCAGGCGATCCAGAAACAGCAGCCGGACCTGATCCTGCTGGACGTGATCCTGCCCGGCAAATCGGGATACGAGCTGTGCCGCGAGTTGAAGGAGGACCCGTTCACCCGGCTGATTCCCATCGTCATGATCACCGGCTTGGCCGATCGCGAGGACAAGATCCGCGGCATCGAGGCTGGCGCCGACGACTTCCTGAACAAGCCCATCTTCCCGGAGGAGCTGTTCGCGCGCGTGCACTCGCTGCTCAAGCTGAAAGAGTTTACCGACGAACTGGAGAGCGTCGAAGTGGTGCTGTTCACACTGGCCCTGGGAGTGGAGGCGCGCGATCCCTACACCGAGGGCCATTGCGACCGCCTCTCCGTCTACGCCAGCAACCTGGGACGCCACCTCAAGCTGGACGAGGAGTCAGTCACCGCGCTCAAGCGCGGCGGCGTGCTGCATGACCTGGGCAAGATCAGCATTCCCGACGAAGTGCTTAAGAAAGGGACGAACCTCACTCCCGCAGAATGGGAGATCATGCGGCAGCACCCCATCATCGGGGAGAACATCTGCAAGCCGCTGAAGTCGCTGCGCCGGGTGCTGCCCATCATCCGCAGCCACCACGAGCACTGGAACGGCAGCGGATATCCGGACGGCTTGCGCGCCCACGATATTCCTTTGCTGGCGCGCATCCTCCAGGTGGTGGACGTGTACGACGCCCTGCGCACCGAGCGCCCCTACAAGCCGGCGCTGGGCCACGACGAGTCGCGCCGCACCATGGAGGAAGAAGCCCGCGCGGGCCTCTGGGACGGCGAGCTGGTCCGCGAGTTCTTCAACATGCTCGAGCAACAGCGGCGCGCGGCGTAAACCCAAGCCACGGATCGACACGGATAGCACAGATCAAGCAATCTGATCGGCGAGAATCCGTGGCGTTCTTGTTTTTGCGAGAGCGCAGCGTAAGCTGTACCCGGAGCGGCTTACGTACAGCATCGTCATTCCTGCGTATAACGAGAGCCAGCGCATCGAGGCCACGCTCGAGAAGGTGTTGGCTTACGTGGCCGAGATGGGGTGGACGGCAGAAGTCATCGTGGTCGATGACGGCTCGCGCGACTCCACGCCCGAGATCGTGCGCGAGTGGGCGCGCCGGAATCCGATCGTCCGACTGGTGGAGAATCCCGGCAACCGCGGCAAGGGCTACAGCGTCCGCCACGGCATGATGGAGGCCGGCGGCGACCTGCTGCTGTTTACCGACGCCGACCTTTCCTCTCCCATCGGCGAGGCGGAGAAGCTGATCGCCGCCATCCAGCAGGGCGCCGACATCGCCATTGGCTCGCGCTGGCTGCGCGCGGAACTCCAGACCGAGCGCCAGCCCGTCTACCGCCAGTTCTTCGGCCGCCTTTTCAACCTGCTGCTGCGGATCGTCCTTGGCCTGCGCTTCAAGGACACCCAGTGCGGCCTCAAGGCCTTTACCCGGCGGGCTGTGCAAGCCACCTTTCCACGGCAGCGTATCGAGCGCTGGGGGTTCGATCCCGAGATTCTGTTTCTCGCCAATAAGGCCGGGTTGGTGACCGCGGAGGTGCCGGTGGAGTGGGCGCACGACCAGCGCTCCAAGATCCACCCCATCCCAGACGGCCTGAAGATGCTGATCGACGTGCTGCGAATCCGCTGGTACGACCTGACGGGTAAGTACCAGGGCACGGAATTTGATCCGTGAAAATCCGTGGCGTTCTGGTTCTTACGAGGCGCGCGTGAGCACTTCCGGCTCGATCAAGACAGTCTCGATTTTGCCCTCGTGCATCACCAGGGTCAGCGTGGTGGAGCAAGGCCCGCACAGCCAGAAATGCTCGATCTTGCGAACCGGATTGCTGCCGGCCAACTTGGGGTTGAGAGCGCTGCCGTTGGAATCGAATTCCATACGGAAAACCTTGCCCTCACGCAGGTAATGGAACGGGGCAGAACAGGCGGGGTTAGCGCACTTGGCAATCATGGTAACGGCCCGGCCTTGGAGTTGGCCAACACACTCCCACTGTACCTACTTTAAATCCGAGTAGGTCTCTGTTGCTGCTGTGGAAAACTTTTTATTGGACCCGCTACCGGGACCAGCCCATTTCCGAACATGTCAGGAGGTATGAAGGCTCTGTTTTTGCTGGCAATCAGTTTCCGTCGCGCGGCGGCGATTTCTAGCCTATGATACTTTCGCTGAATTGAAGGCTTCGATGCAACTGCGATTGGATGTGGTCAGGCAGGCAGAAATAGCCGTTGTCCGCTGCCGGGGACGCATTGTCTTCGGCCAGGAAGTGGATGAGCTGCGCCTCAGCGTGCTCTCCCTGTTGAAGGAGACCAATCGCGTGGTTCTGGATCTTGGCGGCATCGAGCAGATCGACAGCGAAGGGCTGGCGGGGTTGGTGGGATTGTTCATCTCCGCGCGTAATCGTGGCGGCGAACTCAAGCTCGCCGATCTGTCGCCCAAGTGTCGGGACCTCTTGCGGGTCACCAGGCTCGACGAGGTCTTCAGGGATCTACAAGTCGGTGGATGAAGCCATCGCCTCTCTCCACCGCGTGAAAACCGCCCCAGCCGGCCACAAGCCGAGGGGGGAAGAGGAAACTCAGTTCTGAGCGCGCCCTCCGGTCGGAAACAGGGTTAGCGACCGGATTGCAGCAAGGCTGTGATCTCCTGCTCCAGCTTGGGGAAATCGGTTGCGCCTTCATACTTGGCATGGATGAGCCCGTCGCGCCCGATCAGGAACGTGGTGGGCAGCCCCAGCACCCCGCCGAACGCCTCGGCGATCTTCTGGTTACCCATCACGATCGGATAATTCACCTTGGACTCGCGGCAGAAATCGCGCAGCGCGGCCTCCGGGTCGTCCAGGGAGATGCCCACGGCCTGAAACCCCTGCGAGCGGTAGTGGTCCTGCAACGCCATGAACTGCGGGATTTCCGCGCGGCAGGGCGTGCACCACACCGCCCAGAAGTTGATCAATACCACCTGGCCTTTGTAGCGGGAGGGGTTGAGGGGGTTTCCGCTGAGGTCGGTCAGGGTAATCGCGGGTGCTGGCAGGATGGAGCTCGAAGCTTTAGGACTGGAATTGCGCCGATGCCAGTAGAGGGCAGCGACTAATCCGATCACCGCGATGAAGACTGCTGCTTTCCTGGTCACCAGACTCGCCGATCCAGTCCGCTACTCGCCCTTGGCGGTCGGGAAGCCTTTCTCGACCCAGTCGGAGCCGAAGCTGTTCGCGATGTATAGCAATTTGAGCCTGGTGAAACCCATTTGCTTCAGCTCCTTATATGCCGGCCAGACGTTGGGGCAGTGTTCCCATGGGCAGCAGCCGCAATAGATCACGAGAAACGAATCGCGCGGTAACGAGGCGGCACGTGCGCGCAATTTCTCCAATCCCTCCGGCTTGGCCGTGGGTCCAATGTACTCGGCTCCGGGGATGTGCGCCTGCACGTAAATCACACGCGGGCCGACGTTGAGAACCGTGGGTTTTGCGGACGACCGGAGAGCCTTCGCCAGCTCCTCGGGCCGGATCAACTCCGGGCTGCCGTCCTTTTCTCCACTCTGAGCGCCAGCGGCCGGCGCGGTGAACAGTGCCGCAGCCGCGACGACTAACAACGGAAACAGCCTGCACAAACGCAAACGATGCCTCCAGCGATTCATGGTAGGGTGAGTATAAGACGTTTCGGACTACGGCCTTTCCAGCTCCGTGGTCCGGAGTGGCCGTGGCATAGTCAGCCGGCTAATGTACCAAGCCGCTTGTGGTCATTGCTAGATGTCCATAGTCGTTCTATGATGTCTATTGGAGCGGAGGTGCTTTGTGAAGCAGATGGCCGCTGGTGAATTTAAGACTCATTGCCTTGCGGTTATGGATGAGGTCGCCAAGACCCGCGAGCCCGTGGTGATCACCAAACGGGGCAAGCCGGTCGCAAAAGTGGTTCCGGTCGATGGCTCAAAACCCAAGAAATTTCTGGGAAGGCTGGAAGGAGTGTTGTTGCCGGCGAAGGGTGACCTCACAGAACCCACCGTTCCGTTGGAAGATTGGGACATGTTGAAGTGATCATCCTCGACACGCACGTCCTGTATTGGTCTCAGGCGCATCGCGCGAAGATTTCCCAGCGGGCGGCGAAGATGATTGAAGCGGAAAGGAATGGAGGCCTGGCCATCTCCGCGGTTACGCTGCTGGAACTGGCGAACATGATTGAACGCGGGAAGATCACCCCGCGTGGAACGGTGGAAGCAACGCTGGGGTTGCTGACCGAAGGTATCGTCATCAAGCCGATCACGCCCTTGATTGCGAGTTTATCGATCCAGTTCCCCGCCGACTTCCCGCGTGATCCGATGGATCGAGTTATCGCTGCCACCGCGCGGGCGGAAGGACTGCCCCTGGTAACGGCGGACGCGCAAATCCAGAAGTGCCCGTTTCTCCAAGTCGTCTGGTAGAACCCTAACGGAACAAGTCGCGCTCCCTGGGACGAATGATGGAAGCCGCGCCACCGTGTCCGGGTTGGTAGCGGAAGCCGCGGATGATGCAGGCCGGGCTTCGCGAAAGCTTGCCGCAGGCCAGGCCGGCCATGCACGCCAGCTCGTCGGCCACCGCCTCCACAGACGCGCGCAGCCGGTAGCCGTGGGAATCGCGCCGCTGGCGGAAGTCGCGGAAAGGCTTCATGCCGGCCACGCCGATTGCCACCTCGCACAATCCTTCGCGCCAGGGCCGCCCGAAACTGTCGGTGATCAGCACCGGCGCCGAGACGCCCAGCTTCTTCTTGATGGCGCGGTGGATCTGCCGGGCCGAGCGGTCAGGATCGGCGGGCAGCAGCGCCGCGCACCGGCCGCCATCCACGTTGGAGACATCGACGCCGCTATTCGCGCACACCAACCCGTGCGACGTCTCCGTGATGATGACCCCGCGCTTGCGCCGTACCACGCGCCTGGCTTGCTCGAGCGCCAACTGCACCACGCGCGCATCGAGCGTGTACCGCGCTGCCCAGCGGCGCGCCGCCGGCGAGGGCCGCAGCCGGTCGAGGACAACCATCTGGGCTTCCGATTTGGAAACGATCTTGTGCTTCACCACCAGGATATCTCCCGGCAGGAGCTTCAGCCTCTGCCGCCGGAGAGCCGCCATGATCGCCTCCGCAACCGAATCGCCAGGCAGGCCCTCGCCTATCCCGATGATCGGGATAGCCCGCAACTCCGTGGCTTCATCGCTACGCCGCGGCATCAGGAAACAGCGGCCTCCACCGTCAGCTCGCGGAGGAACCCGAGCACCGACCGCGCCAGAGCCGCCTTGTCAGCTTCCGACTTCATCACAGTGCTGGTGTACCGCACTGCAATGCCCTCGACTCGCCTGCCGCATGCCGAGTCCCGTTCGTCGGCGATCAGCAGGTCGAAGAAGTCGGCGTAGCAGCGGGCCACACCGGCGATCGAGACTGGCAGACCTTGCGTCTGCATCAGCTCGCCGGCGGGACCGGAAACCGCCGCGCCTCCGATGATGGGGCTGATGGCCGCCACCAGCGCCTTGGTTTGCTTGAGCGCCTCGCGGATGCCCGGCACGGCCAGGATCGGCCCGATGCTGGTGATGGGATTGCTCGGCGCGATCACCACCGCCTCCGCTTGCGCGATTGCCTCCAGCACCGCCGGCGCAGGCCGCGCCCGCTCTGCGCCCTCGAACTGCACCCCGCGGACAGCCACCTGGTAGCGCTCGCGCACAAAATACTCCTGAAAGCTCAACTCGCCATCGGCGGTTATCACTCGCGTTTCGACGCGATCATCGGACATCGGCAGGACGCGCGCTTGAACGCCGAGCGAGCGTGCGATCGCGGCGGTCGCAGCGCTGAGCGTCTTGTTCTCGGAAAGCAGTTCGGTCCGGCGGAGATGCGTAGCCAGGTCGCGATCGCCGAGCTGGAACCACGAGGGCGCGCCCATCCGCCGCATGGCCTCCAGGCACTGAAAGGTATCGCTCTCGACACCCCATCCGCGCTCGCGACTTAACATGCCGGCTAGCGCGTAGATGATCGAATCGAGGTCCGGCGATACGTGCAGTCCCCACCAGGTGAGGTCGTCGCCGGTGTTGACGATCACGGTCAGCTCGCGTGCGGGCACAACTGCGGCCAAGCCTTGTACGAACTTGGCGCCGCCGGTTCCGCCGCTGAGCACGACCATCATGCCGCCCTCGCCAGCCCCTGCATGTCGGCGGCCGCGCGTAATCTGTCGGGCATCAATCCGCGCCGTGCCGCTACCCCGGCAACAAACTCCGGATAGACGCACAGCCGATGCCGCAACCGCTCCCCCGCGGCCTCGGTGCGCCGCTCGAGTTCGGCCAGGTGCGGCCACGGCGCTTCCGGGTTGATGAAGTCCGGCGTGAGCGGTGAAACTCCTCCCCAGTCGTTGATGCCGGCCGCAATCAGCGCGCCGTAGCCGGGCGAGGACAGGTTCGGCGGCGCTTGTATGTTCATCTCCCGCAGCACCAGCCGCGCTACCGCAACCGTCCGCAGCATTTCGCCGCGCGAAGGCTCGGACCACGACGCCATGGGGATCGCCGGCTTCACCCGGAAGTTCTGCACGATCACCTCCTGGATATGGCCGTAGCGGCGATGCACCTCGCGGATAGCGAGCAGGGTGTCCACGCGGTCGTCCGGAGTTTCGCCGATGCCGATCAGCAATCCGGTAGTGAACGGGATCTGATGCTTGGCGGCTTGTTCGATGGTCCGCAATCGGCGCGCGGGAATTTTGTCTGGTGCGCGATCGTGCGCCGCTCCCTTACGCATCAGGGCGCGGCTGGTCGTTTCCAGCATCAGACCCAGGCTGGGACACACCGCGCCCAGCCGCCGCACCCATTCCGCACTCAGCAGGCCGGGATTGGCGTGGGGCAAGAGCGAGGTCTCGCGCAACACCAACTCGCACATGGCTTCGAGATAGTGCAGCGTGGATTTGTATCCCAGCCGGCGCAGCGTGGCGCGCATCTCGGGGAATGCCAGCTCCGGCTTGTCGCCGAGGCTGAACAGGGCCTCGCGGCAGCCTAGCTTCTCGCCCGCCTTGGCCACCGCCAGCACTTCCTCGGGCGTCATGGTGTGCGCGCCCGCGTCTGAGGGATCGCGGCGGAAGATGCAGTAGCCGCAGTAATCGCGGCACAGGTTGGTCAAGGGCAGAAAGACTTTGCGCGAGTAGGTGATTACGCCGGGGTGGAAACGCTCTTTGACGGCGACTGCAGCAGACAGCAACGCCGGCAGCTCTCCATCGGTCGCGCGGATGAGCCGGCAGGACAGCTCGCGTTCGACGGGCAGGCCGTCGCGCAGTTCGTCCCACAGCGATCCCGGATTGAGCCATTGCTTCATTGAGCCATTGATTCATTGAGCCGGCTTATGACCCAATGAATCAATGAGTCAATCGGCTCCTCTGGCTACCAAAGGATATATGATCTGCCGCCTAGCGGATGGGGAGATGAGCCGATGGCGATGAAATTCAGCGGCGACTTCGTGGTGAACAAGAGCCGGGAAGAGGTGTATGCCTTCCTGACTGATCCCAACCGGTTCGCGCCCCTGCTCCCCGAGTATCAGGGCATGATCGTCGAGGACCAGCGCAACTTCACGGTGAAGGTGAATGTTAGTGTCTCCTACATAAAAGGGACGGCGGAAGTGAAGCTGAGTCTCGAGCAGGCGAACCCTTCCAGCTTCGCGCTCTATAAAGGGCAGGGAAAACTTCCCGGAGGCGGCGCCAGCGTTAGTGCCGGCTTCGATTTGGCCGAGTCTCCGGAAGGAACAAGAGTCTCGTGGACGGGCGAGGCGCAGGTCTTCGACAAGCTCACGTCAGTGGCTGGCGGCCTGCTGGAGCCGCTCGCTAAGAGAATGTCCAGAAGCTGATCGACGGGTTAAGAGCGGCGCTGAGCTGAGACCGCCCGCCCCCGATGCTGTACGATACTCGTCACGGCTCCCCACGGTAACTGGAATGCCGTACCCCATCGATACCGCCAAGCTCGCACGCGTCCGCGCCGCGATGAAGGACCAGGGCCTCACCGCGCTGGTCTGCCGCGCGCCTGACAACATCGTCTATCTCTCGAATTACTGGTGCATGAAGGGCTACGAGGCGGTCGTCTTCCCCGCCGCGGGCGAGCCCACGCTGTGCGTGATCGAGCCGCAACGGGCCGACGCCGAACGCACGGCCTGGACCAAGGACCTCCGCCTGTTCAAAGGCTACGACGAGCGCGATCCGCGCCCGCCGCAGATGCGTTGCCTCGACCTGGCGCTGGGTGTGCTCCGAGAGCGCGGCCTGAGCGACAAAGTCGGCATCGAACTCGGGATGGGAACGCAGTCCTGCGACCGCATGGTCGGCGAGCCCACGACGTTCACGCAGAGCTACTTCGATGCTTTCAAATCAGTCTCCGGGCGGGTGGTGGATGCGACGCCGCTGCTGGACGACTGCCGCGCCATCAAGACCGCGCAGGAGATCCAGCGCATGCGCCTGGCTAACGAGCTGGCCGCACTGGGGCTGGAATTTATCAGCGACCGCATCCGCCCGTGCATGAGGGAAAGCGAACTGGCGGCGATGTTCGAGGGCTTCGTCCACGCCCGCGGCATCGGCTACGAAGGCAAGGTGGAGATGGCGCGCGCCTTCACCCAGGTCTGGTCGGGCAAGGGCATCGCACCGTTTACCTCTACCGGCGACCGACCCGTCCAGGAGCACGAGCCCACGCTGATCGAAATCTGGGTTTGCGCAGACGGTTACTGGAGCGTTCTGACCAAGAACATCTGCCCGGGCGAACTCACGAAGGAATACCACCAGCTTCTCGATCTGCTGCTGAAAGTTTTCAACGAGGCCGCCAGCTTCGCGCGCGACGGCGCGCCTCTGCCCGAACTCGACCGCCTCATCCGCCAGCGCATTGCCGAAGGCGGATATCCCGGACAGCCGTCACATCCTGTTTGTCACGGCGTTGGGGCGCGCGCCCACGAACCGCCCTACGCGCACCAGGCGGGTACCGGCGCCATCCGCAAGAATATGGTCTTGGCCATCGGGCCGGGAATCTACTGGCCGGGCGGCGGCGGCCTGCGCTTGGAAGACAACTTCCTCATCACCGAAACCGGCAATGAAAAGCTGTGCTCCTTCCCCGACGACTTCCGCCTGGTTACGGCGAGCGCGCGAGGACGCGCCTGATGGCTGTGGAGCAAAGAAAGGCCGCCGGCGAAACCGCAGCGGCCTTAATGCAGGCTAGAAATAAAGCGGATCACTTTCGGTGGCAAAATCGTATTGGTCGATGACGGCCGCCACGCCCGTCTTGCCGCCATTGATGGTACCCACCACGCGCACCACCTTACCCTTGCATCGCACGCGAATGTTGTCCGTGAGTGTGATCTCGGCGGGCAGCGTGAGGATCAGTTCGACCGGTGTGCCCTCCGCCAGCTTGCCCTCGAGATAGAAGAAGGCGCCGCGTGCGCTGATGTCCCGGGTAAGTGAGGATTCTTCCTGGATTCCATCGTGTATTGACTTCACTACAACAGGTAAGCGCAGCGGGAAACGCTGCTCTCCCCGGCGCTCGGCTTGAGCTGGTGCCATGACCTCTCCACTTGGCTTAGTGTGTGCCGGAAAGCTGCCTGCAGTCGTCCCGTTGAAGATAGCCTCCAGGTAAACAGCGTGTGAACAATGCAACCAGAGTGCCAACCAGGAAGCCTTGGCATGCCGGGCTCTCGCGGCTGTAACTGCTTAAAGCATCGTCACTTAATTCGCGGCATGGAAGCGCTCTCCGGAATGGCGAGCGAAAAACTTTGCCTTTTTTGTGAAGGATGCCCAACCGCTTGCAGGGATAGCGAGAACTAATTGGTGGTTGGTGTCGCTCTACACCTACGGGAGAGAAAATTTGGTGGGGGAGATTGCCGCACTCAGGACCCCAGGTGGACGGCCTAAACCAGCGATTCGGAAAAACGGGCCGCACCCCCGACCCAAGAATCCCAAGGGTCCGCTGCCCCGCTTTTTCCCGCATGAGCTTGCGCGGTCTCCGAAGTAGGGCGCGGACTGAAGGGCTGGCCTTAGCCGGGTTGATTCGGCACCGTCCACCCTGGGAGCCCAAGTCTCGGCTGATGGGGCTGTCTAGCAATTGCGCTGCCAGCCGGCCAGGCTTGGCCGGCCTAGAGACAACACAGCATTTTCAATCGCTTTGCTGAATCCGTAACGCCATGAGCGGCGAGAGCGACCCGCGGCTGGTGCAAGCGGTTGCAGAACCGTTGCACGATTAGTGCGGTCGAAGCCCGGCGGAGGCCCGCGTGACATCCAACTCGGGTTGCGCTTCTCGTTCTAGCTGTTTTACGCGCCCTCGGGCTCCGATGCCAGCGGAGCGGCGACCGGTTCATGGTAGGGCCGGGCGAACAGCGCCGCCAGCAGTCCACACGCCGCGGCGAACGACAGCCACAATCCTGGCACCGCACGATTTCCGGTCGCGTGGATCAGGTAGGTGCAAATCGCTGGGGTGAAGCCACCGAAGAAGGCGGTGGCCAGGCTGTAGGCGAGTGAGAACCCTGTGGTGCGCACCTTGGCCGGCATGATCTCGGTGAGGAAGACGATCATCGCGCCGTTGTAGCTGCCGTAGACGAACGACAGCCAGAGTTCGACCGTCAGCAGCCGCGAGAACGACGGCGCGCCCACCAGCCACGACATCGCTGGATACGCCGAGGCTAGCGCCATCACGGTGCACGCCAAGAGCAGCGGGCGCCGCCCAATGCGGTCCGAGAGCGCTCCCATCACCGGCAGCCACAACAGGTTTGAAGCGCCCACGCAAAGCGTGACGATCAGGCTGTCCTTCATCGCCAGGTGCAGGACCGTGCCGCCGAAGGTCGGCGTGTACGCGGTGATGAGATAAAACGAGACGGTGGTCATCGTGATCAGCATGGTCCCGAGCCCGACCACGCGCCAATTCGCCGCCAGCGAGCGCAGAATTTCGCCGGTCGCGGGATGCACCTTGCGCGCCAGAAACGCTCCGGTCTCCTGTAGCGAGCCGCGCAGCACGAACAGCACCGGGATGATGAGGCAGCCAATCAGCAGCGGCACGCGCCATCCCCATCGCGTCATCTGCTCCGTCGAAAGCCTGGAATTAAGAACCACTCCCAGCAGCGCGGCGAACATCACTGCAACCTGCTGGCTGCCCGATTGCCAGCTCACGTAGAAGCCCTTGTGTCCTGGAGTCGCGATCTCTGACAAGTAGACGGAGACGCTGCCCAGTTCGGCGCCGGCGGAAAATCCCTGCAGCAGGCGCCCGCATACCACCAGCAGCGGCGCCACAATGCCGATGATCTTGTATCCCGGCACGCACGCGATGGAGAGGATGCCCACCGCCATCAAGGCCAGCGTCAACAGCAGGCCGGAGCGGCGGCCGTAATGGTCGGTGTAGGCCCCGAGCACGATCGCGCCCAGCGGACGCATGAGGAATCCGGCCCCGAAGGTCATCAGCGACAGCATCAGCGACGCGAAATCGCTTCCTGCCGGAAAGAAAGTGCGGGCAATCGCCGAGGCGTAGTAGCCGAACACCATGAAGTCGTACATCTCCAGAAAATTGCCACTGGAGACGCGCACGACCGACCAGATTTTCGACCGGCGATCGGAAGGAGCGGTCATGGGAGTGCGAATTGTAGCCCCGGATCAATGAAAAGAACAAAGCGCGAGCCCTGCCCTGCTTGTTCTGAAAATGGAACACGACTGACTTTTCAGGATACGAGGGCGGTTTCCGACGGCGCAGGTAAGCAGTTGAAATCAGGGGCACCCGCCAACGGCTGGCTGCGGTTTGTTCCGAATTCAGGATTATCCACAGCCGTCCCTTGACCCTTAGCCACAGGGCGCTATTGTTTGCGCCTTCCCCGCGGCTGGGCTACCTATGACTTGGACAGCCAGCAGGTGGCACAGACGGAGACGAACCCGGTCGCAATCAACACTATTGCCCCAAACTGGGGTAACCTGGGAAGCAATTTCCCAGTGACTATCTCCGGAAGTGGGTTCGGCACAGCTCCCACGGTGAGCTTTAGCGGCACTGGCATCACGATGTCCGCTGTCAGCAGCAACGACACCACCATAACCGGAACAATCACTATAGCTAGCAACGCACCCGTTGGGACGCAGAACGTCACAGTCACGAACACCAACGTAAATGTTACGAGTGCTCCTGCCAGCTTTGACGTAACCTCCTCTGTCGGGCCAACTATCAGCGGTATTAGCCCTGCTCAGGGCTTGGTTGGTACGGCGATCAACGTAACAATTAGCGGCTCGGGATTTGCCGCAGGCGCAACGGTTGACGCTGGACCAAATATTTCAGTGTCGAGCGTGAGCGTCGCCTCTTCCAGTCAAATAACCGCGACCTTCACCCCCACAAATTCAGCCGCCGCTGGCGGCAACCAGGTCGTTACCGTGACGGCGGGGGGACTAACGAGCAATTCGCAGAATTTCTTCAACCAGGTTCCGTCAGCTCTCGGGCGCATTAGCGAGCCCGGGCAAACCCCGAACAATGGCAGGGGGCCGCTCAACACGGGGACGAACATAACCGTCACAGACCTTAGTGGAAATGTGTATGACTCGGCCACAAACGTGTGCGGAGGCTATCAGTGGTTCACGTACGTACTGGCCGACCAACAAGGAAACCGGATACAGAACGGTACCGTAACATTAACAGAATCGTTCAGCAATGTCTCCCCCACCACGCCGAGTCCGACGTTGAATTCAGTGGGCAGTGCTTCGCCGAACCTTGCTACGCAAGTAATGAGTGACATTTACGGAATTTGGGATACCGCGCCGACCTGTCCTCCAGCCAATTTGAGCCAGTCGTATACTCAAACATGGACAGCGACAGTCGGAACAACTGTATACAATCTGACAACTGTGATTCAGATCACGCGGTCAACCAACAATCAAGGACTACCGACGTTTACCTCAACGATCACGACAGACTGAGCGTCAGAAGGGAGTGATATGAAATATCTCATTGTATTCGTAGCCTGGATTCTGGTTATTGCGGGGATGCTGGTGGACGGTGCCGGCCAGCAGACTCCACCGGCGGGGGGAGGGGAAATTCTGAGCCGGCCAATAACCAACGACATTGACCGTGGCGGTTCGCCGCCCGATGTCGCGACCGAGGTGCTGCGGGATCTTGGGATCTCCGGTGGTGTAGTGTTGACGCAAGGCTGCGCGGATACACCTGCTGCGACAAAATTCAAAGCGAGACCAGGCACTACCGTTCGCGAGGCGTTAGACGACTTCGAGGCGGCCAATCCGGGGTATCATTGGGAGGATCGAGGCGGCCTGCTTAATCTGGTGCCCAGAACTGGCATTCCACCTTTCTTGGGTAGTAGAATCCAAAGTTTTGAGTTGCAAACGACTGACCAGCAGACCACGGTCGGATTGGTTTTTGCAAGGTTGCTTGCGCTACCGGAGATACGGCAGAGTGCTGCTGACCTTCACCTCAAACCTGGTTTAGAGACAGGTCATCCAGGTGTCTATACTGAGAACCCTACGCGCAAAGAACCGGTACCGATTCGCATCCAACTCAAGGACGTTTCGCTCCAAGATGGGTTCAACGCTGTTGTGCAGGCGTTTGGACACACTATGTGGGTATACGAACAGCGCGAATGCGGCGGAGAGAAGACGTATATAGTGAATGAGACTCAATACTGAAACGTTTTACCGACGCGGAAAGAGCGAAACATTTTGAGCGACCTCGCTCGTCGTAAAAAAGTCACCGTGGGGTGGACTGGGACCGGTTATCAGCCTAGTTAACGGTACTGCTTACTTCCTCAATGGAAGCCCCGCCGGCACAAATGTTTGCGGAGTTTACGAGAACCTTCTGTTCGAGATCGCGGACCAGTCGAGCAATCCGAACCTCAATGGCAATGCGACGTATACCGAGGTATTCTCGAATATAACGCCCCCCGGGGCCAACAACTGTGGTGATACTATAAGTGACTGAGCCCACCCTCACCGTCCAACTCATGTCCAGCGTTTGATTCTCATTGTCAGCCAGACAAGTCGGATAAGTGTGCCCGAAAACTTGGATGTCATTAACCCCCTGCGAAGCCAGGCTAATTGGGATGTTGGTGGCAGGGTTGGGCCTGAGATCCGAACGGTGACCGACACCGTAACAGGAGGGGCGGTAGGAGCGGCGGCCGTTAGGCTGCAGAGAATCGGGACGCCATTCTTCATTTACACCTCGGCTCCGGGGGCGCATCTCCTCGTACCTTCGATGACCGACGTGTCTGTCGAGATAACTGCACCCGGCTACAAGCCTTGGCCTGCGTATGGGGGCGGGAGTTTCGGAGGGCGAATCCGACTTAGACCGCAAGAGGTTCTTGAGTTGGACGTGCAGCTACAGCCAGAGTGAGCGAGTCCCCGCTTCGGCGCAGTAGAGACGCAGCATGCTGCGTCTCTATGGGGCATGGGAAAGGAGTTACGAGGAGCTTGCGACGCGCGAAGCTTGCCGTCCCGGGCCTTCGATGCCGTACTGCCGTGTCTTGTACAGCAGGGCCTTGTAGCTGATGTTCAGGATGCGGGCGGCTTCCTTACGGTTCCAATTCGTCTGTTCCAAGGTGCGGGCAATGGCTTCGGCTTCGGCCTCATCCTTGAGGCCACGCACCAGCGACTTCAATCCTCCGGGGTGCGCGTCCTGCGCTTTGGGCGCGCTGTCAGCCGGCGCGGCGGCCTCGGGCTGGAGTTCACGGGAGACCTGTGTCTCATCGCCCAGGATGAGATAGCGCTTCACAAAGTTCTCCAGCTCGCGCACATTGCCGGGCCAGGTGTGCTTCAGGCAGGATTCCAGCAGCGAGGGGGAGAAGGGGAGGGGTGGGCGTCCGTAGCGCTCGGCGCTTCGGGTCATGAAGTGCTTGAGTAGCAGCGGCACTTCCTCCTTGCGATCGCGCAGCGGGGGAATCTGCAGGGTGAAGGCGTTGAGCCGGTAGTAGAGATCCTCGCGCAGCTTGCGATTCGCCAGGGCCGCCTGCACGTCGATGTTGGTGGCGGCCAGGATGCGGACGTCGACGCTGATGGTGGCGCGTCCGCCGAGGCGCGAGAAGGTCTGGTCCTGCAGCACGTGCAGCAGCTTGGCCTGCAGCAGGGGCGGCATCTCGCCGATCTCATCCAGCAGGATCGTGCCTTTGTTGCAGAGTTCGAACTTGCCGGGCTTGGAGCGGTTGGCGCCGGTGAAGGCCCCGGGCTCGTATCCGAACAGCTCGCTCTCCAGCAAATCGGCGGGCACGGCGGCGCAATTGACCTTGAGGAAAGTGCGGTGGGCGCGCGCCGACATCTTGTGGATCAGGCGGGCCACCACTTCCTTGCCGGTGCCGCTTTCGCCCAGCATCAGCACGGGCACGTCCACCTTGGCTACCTGGGCTACCTGGGTGCGGATGCGGCGCATGGCCGGACTGGCGGCCACGAAGTAGAGGTCATCTCCCAGCGGCTCGGCTTCCGCGCAGGCATCCTCCAGCGTCTGCTGATTCTGGAAGCAATGGCGCAGCACGCCGTCGAGTTCCGTCTTGTTGAAAGGCTTGGTCAGGTAATCCTGGGCGCCCAGACGGATGGCCTGCACCACTTTGCGCGTGTCGCTCACGCAGGAGAGCATCACCACCTTCAAGTTGGGCCGGACCTCGCGCATTTTTTCCAGCGTCTCCAGGCCGTCCCAGCCGGGCATTAACAGGTCGAGAAGCACGACATTCGGCTGGGGATCACGGCGCACGCGCTGCAGCGCGTCCTCACCGCTGGAAGCGGTCTCGACGCGGTGCGAATCCAGTTCCAGCAGGGTGCGCATGTAGCCCAACATGCTGGGCTCGTCATCCACCACCAGAATGCTTGACGCATTGCTCGCTGCCACGGTGTACCTTTCCTAAAACTTAAAACGGGTTGAGGGGGATGAGAAACGAAAACTTGGTCCCCGACCCCGGCTGGCTTTCCATCCAGATCCTTCCCCCGTGTGCCTGCACCAGCCGGCGCGCGATGGAAAGGCCTAAGCCCATGCCCTGAGAATTCTTGTCGTTGGAAGCCTTGTCGTTCGAAGCCTTGGTGAAATCTTCGAAGATCTCCTGCTGGAACTCGGGAGCGATGCCCACGCCGGTGTCGGAAACCGAGATACGCACCGAATTGGGCACCGACCCGGACTGCCGGCGCCGGTCACCGCTGACGCGCTCCGACTTTCCCACCCGCCGCTCCCACACGTGCGGCTCGGCGTTGAGCCACACGGTGCCGCCGCTGGGTGTGAACTTCAAGGCGTTGTCGAGCAGGTTCGACACGATATGCTGCACCTTGAAGTTATCAAAGGGGAAGGGCTTTAACTTTTCGTTGGCCAGGAAGTACAACGCCACGCCTTGCTGGTGGAAGCGGTGCAGCCAGAAGCTGCAAACTTCCGAGAGACAGGCATTCAGGTCAGCCAGCTCGAAGCGCATGCTGACGTTGCCGGTCTCGAGCGCGCTGTAGGTGAGAAAGTCGTGGATGAACTGCTGCAGGCGCGAAGCGTTGGCGCGCATGTCGTCCAGGATGCGGCGCTGCCGGTCGCTGAGCGCACCCAGCTTGTCGGTCAACAACAGATCGAGATATCCGGCCATGATGGCCAGTGGCGTTTTCAGTTCGTGCGCGGCGTGCGCCAGAGCGGTGGTTCGGCGGCGGCTTTCTCCCTGCAACTTCTCGTACGATCGCAGCAGATCTTCGAATTCCTGCCGCTGGGCTTCGCCGTCCTTGTCGGACCAGGAGAACGCAACTGTGCTCTTGAACAGTTCGGCGGGTGAGGCTTTCCCCTCGACCGCCTCCCCATTCCTGTCGGACGTAGGCCTGCCAGCGCTCATAATGAGAACGGGACGCCAGGTACACCTTGGTTCCGGGGGATCTGACCGCAGCCCCGGCGCGCATGCGTTCCGGGACTACACGGTCCTTTGCAGAGCCCAACATCTCATGCGCCGGGGAAGTGCGCACACATTTAGCGCACGTTGCGCTTAATCCGTTGTCACAGACTCTGAGGGGAGGCTTTTTATGCTACGGCCCTGACCTAAAGTTGTCAAGGAGGAAATGCAAAGAACTTGTCAGAACGATGGCAAGTGGTTGCGCATAGCGGACCCGTGCCCCCATTTTATGGTTGCCGGAACGCGCTGCAAACGCTAGACTTACTGCGAACTCGAGCAGCATCGAATCGAAAGTTCTAGTACTTCGGTTTTGGCATTCCGAGTGCGGGCCTTCGTTTAACGTTCACTCCCAGGAGCGCAATTGGCCCCACGAAGAGCGTTCGTCGAGCGTAGGAAAAACGAACGCGTACCTCTTGCAGTTCCCGTCTTTGTTCGCGGTAAAGACTCCGAGGGCAAGGAGTTCCTGGAATTCGCTACCGCCTTGAATATCAGCGTGGGCGGAGCCTTGCTGGCTACCCGCCGCCTGCTGCCGCGCCTCACTACCATTGCTCTTGAAGTACCCTCCGCACCTATGCCCAGAACCAAGGTATTGCCGCGCGCTGTGCGCCGGTTGCGGGCCCGCCTGCTGCGGGTAGCGGTCGTAGATGGTTACCAGTTGTGGGGACTTAAGTTCAGCAATTCCTTGATTCCCAAGGACAGTAGACGGAAAGTGCATTCCCTTCGGTGAAAGA
This sequence comes from uncultured Acidobacteriota bacterium, assembly GCA_963808725.1. Lineage (GTDB taxonomy): Bacteria > Acidobacteriota > Terriglobia > Terriglobales > Acidobacteriaceae > JAHFUA01. The sequence continues at coordinate 1,944,457 of CAWEGO010000002.1, forward strand.
GTTTTCCTATAGCGTTCGGCCTCATTGGTAACCTCCCTCCCGGCCAGAGTGATTTTCGGCCCCGATCGCGACCTGAGTTTCTCCCCTAACTCAAAGAAAGCAGAATACTTCTTAATGACACCTTAGTGCTGGCCTCGGCGGCTCCGTTTGGTGCCTCGAGTGCAGGGTAACGGTGCAGTAATCGAGAAGTCGGAAGTATGTTCTCAAACTGAGATTGCAGTGGCCGTGTTGTTGATGGAGGCACACGTGACCAATGGCTTACCACCCGAAGAGGTGATCTTCGGGCAATCGGAGGCGATGCGGGCGATCCGGCAGCGAGTAGAGAAGCTTGCCGGGGCCAATATCCCTGTCCTGATCCAGGGTGAAAGCGGCACAGGGAAGGAATTGATCGCGCGCATGATTCACCTGCATTCGCCGTGGGCCTCGGGTCCGCTGGTGAAGGTGAACTGTCCTGCGATTCCCGGCACCCTGCTGGAGAGTGAACTGTTCGGCTATGAGAAGGGCGCCTTCACCGGGGCCAACGGCAGCAAGCCCGGGCGGGTGGAAATGGCCCACCGCGGCACGCTCTTCCTGGACGAAATCTCGGAACTCGAGCCCGGCCTGCAGGCCAAGCTGCTGCAACTTCTGCAAGACGGACAGTTCTGCCGCATCGGCGCGCAGGAGGACAAGAAGGTCGAAGTGCGCGTGGTCTGCGCCACCAACCGCGAACTCGAACACGAGATTGAGACCGGCACGTTCCGCGCCGACCTGTTTTACCGCATCAACGTGGTCAATATTCGCCTGCCCCGCCTGCGCGACCGCAGCCACGACATCCCCGGACTGGTGGACTATTTCCTCGGCTACTACAACGAAAAGTACAACTGCCGCGCGGCCATGCCTTCCAGCCACGCCCTGGCGCTGCTGGAGCGTTATCACTGGCCGGGCAACGTCCGTGAACTGGAGAACCTGATCAAGCGTTACGTGATTCTGGGCGCGGAGGAAACCATCACCAGCGAGTTGCTGGCGCACCGCGAGGAGCATTTCGATCCCGAGATTCCCACCACCGATGCCCCCATCGCGCTGAAGAAAGTTACCCGCCAGGCGGTGCGCGAACTGGAACGGAGAATCATCTTCAAAGTTCTGCAGGCCAACAACTGGAATCGCAAGAAAGCTGCCCGCTCACTGAACATCAGCTATCGCGCCTTGCTCTACAAGATTCGTGAGGCGGGCCTGGGCAGTATGGGAAGTGCGGCGAAGACCGACACGGCCGCTTCGGCGGACTGAAGAGGATTCGCCCCAGATCAAGCGTGCGGCTCTCGTTCCCCGCGCGGCCGCCGCCGAGAATACCTGATCCTTTATGGCTAAGATCGGCGGACAAGTCATTCCCGGCAAGACCCTGTTTCTGCTGACGACGGAATTGTTGCTCACCGTCGTGGGCCTGCTGCTGGCCACCGGGATTCGCATCTTTTCCCTCAGCGAGTGGTGGTCCTTCATCACCCTTCCGGAAAACCTGGCGCGCTTCGGCCTGGTGGTGGTGGTGTGCGGTCTGGCGCTTTACTACTGCGACGTGTACGACCTGCGTGCTTCCAACCGGCGGGCGGTGCTGTTTGTCAGCCTCATGCAGGCGCTGGGCCTGGCCTGCGTCATCCTGGCCATTCTCTATTACGTCGCGCCCAACTTGGCGATCGGGCGCAGCGTAGCGGTGCTGGCTACGCCCCTGATTCTGGTGCTCATCCTGGGGTGGCGCGTGCTGCAGGAATCGCTGGCCCCGCTGGCCAACCGGGAGCGCCTGCTGATCATGGGCACCGCCGGCAGCGGCATCGCACTGGCCAAGGAGATCTGTTCCCGCACCGATCTCAACTTCAAAGTAGTCGGCTTCCTGGATGAAAAAGGCGAGAACATCGGCAAGTCGCTGGTGAACCCGGGAATTATCGGCGCGGCCGCCGACGTGGAGAGCGTCGCCAGCCGCGAAAACGTGGGCCGCATCGTCATCTCAATGGCCGACCGGCGAGGCACCATGCCGGTGCGCGAGCTGTTGCATCTGCGCATAGCAGGCATTCCGGTGGAGGATGCGCACACCCTGTATGAGCGCATCACCGGCCGCATCCTGCTGGAGCGCCTCTCGCCCAGTTGGCTGATCCTTTCCGACGGCTTCCGCAAGTCCGCCTTCGTGCTCAACACCAAGCGCTTGATGGACATCGTCATCTCCCTGATCGCGCTGATCGTGGGGTTCCCCATCCTGGTGGCGACGGCGCTGGCCATCTTTCTGGAAGATGGGCGTCCCATATTGTTCCGTCAGCGGCGCATCGGCCTCAACGGCAATGAATTCACCATGATGAAGTTCCGCTCCATGCACAAGGATGCGGACAAAGGCGGCGCCAAGTGGGCCGCCGACGGCGACAGCCGCATCACCCGCGTGGGCAAGTTCATCCGCAAGTGCCGCATTGATGAGATCCCGCAGTTCTGGAACGTCCTGCGCGGCGAGATGAGCCTGGTGGGACCGCGTCCCGAGCAGCCCTTTTTCTGCACTTTGCTCGAGGACAAAATCCCCTACTTCGCGCTGCGCCACACCGTGCGCCCGGGGATCACAGGATGGGCCCAGATCAAGTATCAGTACGGCGCCAGCATCGATGAGGCCAAGAACAAGTTGGAGTTGGACCTGTTTTACATCAAGCACCTTTCCATCATGCTCGACTTGGCGATCATTTTTGAGACGGCGAAGGTGATGCTGGTGGGGCGTGGGGCCAAGTAGGGGTAGCAGGAGGTTGGAAAAAATTTGTCACTCGATGTGCATTTTTTTGCACTTTTGACGGTCCCTCGTCGGTGTCCTCGGATAGGGCCGCGTTTGCCTTCAGCTACAGGGGGTTAATAGCCCTATCTTTCAGGGACTTGGAAGGGCAGTTGCAACTTAGGAGATGCAGGAAGAATAACGGGGTCCAGCTATGTCACGTAAATTCGCTTACCAACTTATTCTCATCATGATACTGGGACTGTCCTGTCAGTTGTCTGCATTCGCCCAGAATGCTCTGCCCAAAGACGCCGAGGTCTCCAAGCCCGGTGCTGGGCCTTCCACCGCCGACGCCCGTACCGGCAAGATGCCGGCTGTCTCGCCGGAATACCGAGTGGGCGAGTCGGATATGTTGCAGATCAGTGTGTGGAAAGAACCCGACCTGTCCAAGATCGTGACTGTGCGTCCCGATGGCATGATCTCGCTGCCTTTGATCGGTGAGGTGAAAGTGATCGGCATGACCTCGTCGGAGATCCAGGACGTGGTGGCGGGCAAGCTGAAGGCTTACCTATTGAACCCGCGCGTCACCGTGGAGATTACCGAGATCAAGAGCCGGCGCGTGTTCATCACCGGTGAGATCGTTCGTCCCGGACTCTATCCGCTGGCCGGTCCCACCACGGTGTTGCAGTTGATCGCGCAGGCCGGTGGGTTCACCCCCTTCGCCAAGCGCAAGAGCATCGTCATCCTGCGCCAGGTGAACGGCCAGCAGCACAAGTTTCCGTTCAACTACTCCAACGTGGTGCACGGCCGCGCTGCGGACCAGAACATCGCGCTCGCGCCGGGCGACACGGTGGTAGTGCCGTGAGCTGCGCTTCCACAATTCGCGGCCTGGTAACGACCGCTGTCGTGTTGTTCCTGCTCATGGCAATGTCCGCAGCAGGCCAGGACCAGCAGGCGTCCAATTCCAGCGAGGGCAGCGCCCCAGCCGCCAGTGACCAAGCTCCGCGCACGTATATTCCTTCGCTCTTCGGGCAACAGCCGATCGCGGTGGACATGTGGCAGCCTGCGGTGTCGAGCAATGAACCATCTCCGGCCGTGGGCGTTGTCGATACGTCCGCTCAGGACTCGGGGGCGGTCGAACCCTGGGCGCCTTATGTCCGCAATCCGGCGCAGCATTACTTGCTCTACGGCCTGAATCTTTCCGGAACCTACGAGCGCGATGGCGCCTTCCAGGGAACTCCGGCTTATTCCGCCGCCTTGCCGCAAATGGCTCCTTATCTGGGATTCCTGGGCCACACCCGGACCGGCTTCTACGTCCTGCAATATGCGCCCAGCATCGTGCCCTATGACTCGGAGACCGGCCGATCGGTGACGTTCCACAATCTCACCTTCGACGCTGGCGGCGCTTTCACCCGGCGCCTGACTTGGAGCTTTGACACCCATGCCGGTTACGGCGGCGAAGTGGGACGGCTGACCAGCAATCTGAACTCGCAAACCGTGGTCTCGGGAGTGTCCGAGAGCGGGGCCAACTACGCTTCCGTCCAGCCCCTCACCGGCAATTCCCTGAATGCCAGCACCAGCTACGGGATGGCCTACCAGTTGAGCCCGCGGCAGTCGGTGCAAGCCAGCGTCAGCGACACTTATTACTCTTTCACCTACCAGCCCGCAGGTTCTGCTCCTGGCCTGCATGACGATGCCCTCGGGTTGGGGCTGAGCTATAACCGAATTCTCAGCCAGACCATCACACTGCATGCCTACGGGAATGGGGCGCGTGTTTTCTCCGGTACTGCAGAAGGCAGTCCGCCCACCTGTAACACCTTTGGTGGAGGGGTGGGGATTACTTATCAGCCGACGCGCACCATGACCGCCGACTTCGGCGGCGGACCATCGGTCGGATGTGGCGCCCAGGCGGCTAATTACCATGCCAATCTGGCGGCGGCGATGCGCAACCACATCAAGGCTTACGTCGGCGCCTCCCGCCAGATGAACACCGCCTATCGCCTGAACAGCATTTGGGAAGACAACGTAGTAGCGGGGGCCGGCAAACAGTTCGGCCATGCCGACCTGGGCTTCGATGCCGGTTATTTCCACGGCCAGCCGCTGGGACTGACCGGGCCTTCTGATGGCTATTTTGTGTCGCCGCGAATCAACTACTCGCTGCGCCTGTCGCGGATCTCGGGTATCGGATTTTCCTACCGCCGCTTCCACGGCTCGGCCGGGGCCGGCGGTACGCCCGACGTTAGCTTCGCCATGATCACATTTTCGTTTTCACCCGCGCCGCTGCCGTTGGAGAAATGAGTTCGATGAAGTCCGACAGTTTAGAAAACCCGCTGCAGCAGATACGCCAGTACTGGACGACGGCGGTCCACTTCAAGGGGTGGATCCTGCTGGGGTCATTGGCCATCTCGCTGGCCGGCTTCACCGTGATCGCGGTGATGCATGATCACTACAAGGCAACCACCAGCATCATGCTGGAACCGCAGAAAGTCCCCGACAAAATTGCCCAGTCGACCACTACCATCGACCTGCAGCAGCGGCTGGGCACCATGTCGACGACCGTGCTGAGTACCACCAACCTGCAGAAGATGATCGGGAGCTTGAATCTCTACCCGGAATTGCGCAAGAACACGCCCATGGAACAGATCGTCGATGTGATGCGCAAGGACATCACGATCGAGGTCAAGCAGGGCGCCATCAGCACCTTCACCATCAGCTATGAAAGCAAATCGAAGGATCTGGTGGCCCCGGTGGTCAATCAACTGGCCGACGGCTTCATCGCGTGGAACATCAAGGCCGGTACAACCGGAACAAACGATGTCAATGAGTTCGTGAATACGGAGCTGCAGAAGGCCAAGCTGGATCTGGAAGAGCAGGAACGCAAGCTGAGCGAATTCAAGATGGCCCATGTGGGTGAGACACCCGAATCGCAGAACAATAACATGCAGATGCTGTCGCAGTTGAATGGGCAGTTGCAGGCCAACAGCGATGCCCTGAACCGCTACGACATCCAGCGCACTATGTTGCTGCGCGCGTCGGAGCCGGCGAGTGGCGCCACAGGCCCGCGCCCCGTCACCGAACGCGGCCGTCTGGAGCTGGAGAAGCGGCAGCTCGAAGATAAACTGGCCGATCTGCGCCGCAAGTACACTGCTAATTTTCCCGATACCGTCGAAGCCAGCCAGCGGCTGCAGCAGGTCAAGGAGCAGTTGCGGTCTCTGCCCCGCGATTCCGATCCCGCGGCCGACAGCGGCAAGGGTAGTGAAGACAACGTCCAGCTCATGGTCATCAACCGCGAAATGAAGCGGCTGAACGAGGACCAGAAGCGCATCCAGGACCAGATTCGCACCTACCGCGCACGCGTGGAAGTTTCGCCGCTGCGCGAACAGCAGATGGCCGACCTGACCCGCAACTATGAGGTTTCCAAGGCCCACTACCAGTCGCTGCTGGATAAGTCCTTCACCGTCAATATGGCAAAGGATTTGCAGGAGACTCAGCAAGATGCACGTTTCACCATTCTCGATCCGGCGCGCGAGCCAGAACGGCCTTTCAAGCCCAACCGCACCGCCATGATGTTCATGGTGCTGTTCGGGTCGCTCGCGGCTTGCACCGCGCTGGCGATCGGTATCGACATGCTGAACCCCGCCATCAAGTCGGAAACCGAGGTCAAGCAGATGCTGCCGGCGAACCTGCCCTTGCTGGTGGCGATTCCCGCCATCGAGACTCCGGGGGAGCATCACCGCCGCATGATGTACACCGCCGTAGCCATCGGAATCGCCGTACTCGCCTGCCTGTTGGAGGCGGGATTTTATTGGAAAGTTCACCCCTTCTTATGAAGCTAGAACCAACGGAGGCTTGGGAGCAGGGACCAACCGATATGAGCGCCACGATGCAATCACCTGTGGTTACCACCGCCCTACGCGAGGCGGTGGCCGAAACCGACAGCCGGCAGGAGGGCCTGCTCCAGTACAAGGACCTGCTCCTCATGCTGGTCTGGAGGGACATCAAAATCCGCTACAAGCAGTCGATCATGGGCTTCTTCTGGGCGATCCTGATGCCGGTTCTTATCATCGGCTCGGGCATGATCGTTATGGTGGTGTTTTCCACCATCTCCGGCCACCCCATCAACAAGTCTGATGTGCTGGGCGTCGCCGCCAAAGCCGTTCCCTGGGCCTTCTTCGTGGCCGCCATCCGCTTCGCCACCAACAGCCTGGTGGGCAACAAGGAACTGGTCACCAAGATCTATTTTCCCCGGGCCATCATGCCCATCGCAGCGGTGCTGGCCAGCTTCTTCGATTTTGCGGTGGCCGAATCGGTGTTGGCCATCGTGCTGATCCTGTCGCGCGTGGGAGTGAGCGTCCAGATTTTCTGGCTTCCGGTGCTGTTAGCGGTATTGATGCTGTTCACCGCGGGACTGGCGCTGCTGCTGGCCTGCGCCAACCTTTTTTTCCGGGACGTCAAGTACCTGGTCGAGGTGGTACTCACCTACGGCATCTTCTTCACCCCGGTGTTCTACTCTGCCTCCAAGCTCGGCAAATGGGGCTGGATTCTGATGGTGAATCCGCTGGGGCCGGTTCTGGAGAGCATCGGCCGGGTGGTGGTGCTGCAGCAGCCGCCTTCCCTGAGCTGGCTGGCGTATTCCGCCGCTTGGTCAGGGCTGATCTTCCTGCTGGCTTGGAGGATCTTCCAGAAGTCGGAAGCGGCGTTTGCGGAAGCCATCTAAGGAGCGGCCATGGGACAGAACGGGATCCAGTTTAGCGGGGTTTGGAAGAAATTCACCAAGGGGGAAAAGTTCGATTCGCTGCGCGATCTGATCCCCTCGATGGCGAAGTGGCTGGTGTCGGGAAATCATCGCGGCGAACTGCGCCAGCGGGAATTCTGGGCCCTCAAGGACATCTCCTTCGACGCTCGCGGCCAGGCCCTGGCGCTCATCGGCCCCAACGGCTCCGGCAAGAGCACCGCCCTGAAGCTGCTCAGCGGTATTCTCAAGCCCGACCGCGGTGAAGTGCACGTCCGCGGCCGCATGGGCGCTCTGATCGAGCTGGGTGCCGGATTCCACCCCGACCTCACCGGCCGCGAGAACATCTACCTGAACGGGACCATCCTGGGGATGAAGAAAGCCGAGATCACCAGGAAGTTCGACGAGATCGTGGAGTTTTCCGGCATCAGCGAATTCCTCGATACTCCTGTGAAGCGTTATTCCTCGGGCATGTACGCGCGTCTGGGCTTCTCGGTAGCGGCGCACATCGATCCCGAAGTGCTGCTGGTGGACGAGGTGCTGAGCGTCGGCGATTACCACTTCCAGCAGAAGTGTTTCGACAAGATGCGGGATTTCGTGCGCAAGGGAACGACGCTGGTCTTCGTCTCCCACAACATGGCGGCGGTGAGCGGCCTGTGCAAGACGGCCCTGCTGCTGAAGCACGGCGAGCCCGTGTTCCTGGGCGATGTCGCCGGGGCCATCCAGAAGTATTACTCCTTCTTCGAAGAGGAGACCAGCAACGACAATGTCGAGCTCGCCGACGTTCGCCTGCGCACGGTCGCGGGCGAAGAACGCGATGTGTTTGACCCGGGAGAGAGCGTGGTGCTCGAGGTCAAGCTGAAGGCGCTGAGGGAGCTGCACAATGCCCACGCCGCCCTGCTGATCCACACCGCCGACGGGCAACTGGTTTTCGACACCGCCACCAGCCGGCTGCTCAGCGGCCGCTCGCTGGAGATGAACAAAGGCGAAACCGCTACCGTCACCTTCACTCTCGACATGAATCTGCGCAGCGGCGTCTTTCTGGTGGGATTCAACATCAGCTCGGAGATTAACGTCCCGGGCGTCTTCATTTACTACGACGGCTGCCTTAGACGGATAGTGATGAAAGGCCGCAGCGAGAGCAACGGCATTGTGCACCTGAATCCGCGGGCTGAACTGATCCTTCCCTCCGACTCGGCTAAGGCTACTGGTCCGGATCTATCCGCGGTCAGCATCGTAGGCATACCGGCGGCTTCAACGAAACAGGCGAATCTGTCCGAATAATATGGAAATCGAGCGCAAACCGAAACTCCTGTTTTTCCAATGGGTCAGGGACGGGTTCCCGGAATTCATCCGACTGCATGGACGCCAGCACGTCAGGTGCCTGGAACAGTTCTTCGAGGTTGCCGTTATTGATGGGCCTTGTGATTACCAGGAGGTCTGCGATCGGCACCAGCCCGACCTCGCACTGTTCGAATCCGGAGTTTACGTCGGTAAACGCGGCATAACAAGTATCTCGGCATATCCGCACGTACCTAAGCTGGGTCTCTGCAATTGTGATGCCTACTGTGAAACTCGCGAGGTGTTTATCTCCGACATGGCAGCTTGGGGCGTCAATACCTTTTTTACGCCCTCAGTTTCTATGGGGGAGTACACCCCAGAGATCGCCGGCGATCTATTTGTCTGGCCGAATTTCGTTGATGAAAGTCTTTACCGGGATTATGGCGAGTCCAAGGTCATCCCGGTGCTTTTTACGGGGAGTCAAGCTAGCAATTACCCATGGCGGAGTCGGATTTGCAAAACTGTGTCGGAGCAGCTTCCTTCCCTAATATGTCCCCATTTCGGGTGGGACGGGCGGCGGGCGGCGTCCGCGTACATGATCTCTGGTGAGCCGTATGCGCGCATGCTGAATGCCTCCTGGGTGGTGCCGGCGTGTGGCACGATCGCCAAAGAGGTTGTCCGCAAGCATTTCGAGGTACCAGCATGCCGGGCATGTCTAGTCGCCGAAAAGACTTCTTCTCTACAGGCGGCGGGATTCGTGGATTTCGAGAACTGCGTGTTTGCTGAAGAATCGGATGTGTTAGACAAGCTTGCTTATCTGTTTAGGCATTCGGATGAGCTGCTGCGGATCACAGACTGCGGATATCGGATGGTTCATGATCAGCACACAGCAAAGCAGCGCGATCAGATTTATCAATGGTTCCATTTGTATCAGAGGCTTGGCCCCAATGAGAGGATTGTACAAGCCGGTCCATTTGAACAACTCGTAATTGTTAACAAACAGGCGCAGCTCAGCAATTCACATATTACCAGCAACGGCGTCGATCGGGACCTTCTCCGGCGGGGTGATGAAAAGCTATGGTCCGGAAGATACGAGGAGGCGGAGCTTTTATATCTGCGTTGTTTGAATTACCAACAATTCATCCCAGAGCCAAAGCTGCGACTGGCGATTTGCAATCTATACCGAGGAAATGCGGCGCAGGCTCTGAAGTGGTTGGCTGAGACTATCAGAAGTGTCGTCGAGACATATACAGCTAGGGATCCCGACCCCGTAGAGTGGGCATATTTGATCCTTTCCCTGCTGTGCCAAGGCCGGCTGGATGAAGCGAGCACGCGTGCCAATCAATTCTCCTGGGTGCACCATCGTGAACTCGACCGCATGCGCTTTGCAGTTCGCATACTGGGGGGCCAAGTCACTAGCCCGGAGAGCAATTCGTCGCGGCATTATAGCCTTCATCAGTTGCCCGAGACCAGTCTCGACGATTGGATTGATTATATCTGCGACCTGCTGCGGGCCAACCAACAGGCGCCCATGGCTGAGAAGCTGCGGTCCGCACTGGCCGGAGCGGTCGTCAGTGACGTGACTTCTGGGCCCGCCCAAAGCCCTACGGTGCGTCAACCGGGGACTTTGTGCTCTCCCACGTTCGATTCCTATCCCAGCACGCGCCTTGGACTTGGCCGCGGGCCACGCCACGCACGTTTTCGGCAACGGCTCACTGAGAGGGCCAAAGAAATGGTATGCGGGCCGCTGCACTGGTTGGAGCGCACATTCGGCTACTTCTTGCCCTACCGGTATTCGTGGATGAAAACAGATGAATTCCTCTGTGCAGTTAGACAGATAGCACGACAGGCGGATGTTAGTACCGCTCTGCTGATCGGGGCCGCCGCTGGAACGGGGACGACGGAAGCGTTTATTGCGGGGATTCTCGAGAACCTCAACAGTCCAACTATCTTCTGCACAAGCACACAATCGCGCGGGTTCAAGAAGCTCCAGAACCGCTATAGAGCCGACTCTCCCGTCAAGTGCATGTCGTTAGAGCGGGTCACCGACATGAGTGCCGCTGGTGGCATCGACTTGGTCCTGGTTGACGGGTCGGAACTGGCGGACGGCCTCGAATATCCCGCAATCCCGGCAGCGAAGCTTGTGGTGTTGGAGGATATCAATACGTTCCGCAATTACCGGTATCACAGCAGTCTTCTTGCCGACCGTTCCTACAGGCTGGTGGCGCAAAACCCGGGTCACCGAAAGGGGTATGCCATCTTCGAGAAGTTACATCAGCCGTCTCTTGCTGCCGAAGTGCAACTTTCTCCCGCCAAGATGGGAAATGCTTGAAGGCACTCTTATGATCGTTGTTTTAAGGCTCGTCAGAGCACTGGCACAGAAAATTAGTTGGGCTCGGTGAACACATCACAATGATTAGTGTTCTAAAGGAAATGTATTGTGGTTTGACCGGTTGGCATCGCGGCCGCAGATCGTTACTGCTGGCAGCAAGAATATTCGCAGGCCCGCCAGCTTTATCTTCATGCAATCCGTCAGTGTCCTTGGGTCCCGAAGGCTTGGCTCCGGTTTCTCGTGCTTTCGATGGGTACTTGGGGAGTACGGCTGCGGAAGGCTTTCTGGGCGGTCCGCCGTCCTGCGATGCGCGCCGGCACCGGTCTGTGAGGTAAGAATGCAGTGTAAGGGGCCGCACCTGAGCGGCATTTTCAAAGGAGACTTTCGATGGCGTTTGGCGCACGACTGTCCGTAATCATTTGTTCCCGGAACCGAGCTGACGCGCTTGCCAATTGTTTGAAGAGCCTCTCGCTCGACGAGATGCGGGCTAGCTCGGCGGAATTAATCCTGGTCGATAACGGCTCAACCGACAATACCCCCGCCGTCGTTCGGTCCTTTAAGGAGACCGCCCCGTTTCCGGTTGTGCTTGTATCGGAGCCCGAGGGCGGCTTGAGTCGGGCACGCAATGCCGGATTGGCGGCGGCTAGCGCCAATGTCATCGTGTTCACCGATGACGACTGCTATTTTGGCGCAGGGTATTTGCGCCTGGCCGCCGAGCTGTTCCAGCGGCCAAGTTTCGACTACTGCGGCGGCCGCATCATGCTGTACGACCCGACCGACTCTCCCTACGGGTGCAACCTTACGAGAACCAAGTTCGAGCCGATCCCACCGCGTAGTTTCCTGCGTGCCGGACAAATCCAAGGCGCCAGCCTGATCATCACCCGCAAAGTGGTGGACGCGATCGGCGGTTTCGATCCCATGCTGGGCGCCGGCACGCGCTTCCGTTGTGAGGACATCGACTACTGCGCGCGAGCCTCGTTGGCAGGACTGGCGGGCGCCTATGTCCCGGAGCTGATCGTCTACCACCATCACGGTCGCAAGCCTGGCAAGGATATCGAGCGCCTCGACTCCGCCAACGATGTTGCCCGCGGCGCCTATTACGCAAAATACATTATGCGGGGGCAATGGGGGTACCTGCGGAATTGGCTGACGTTCATGCGTTGGAACCCGGTTGCCACCACGTGGCGGGAACTGCGCGGTGCGTTGAGCTACACCTGCGTGGCGCTGCTCGCCGGACGCTGCACTTCAAATGCCGCAGCCCGCTAGCGCGGCCAGGCCCGGGCCTTTGAGCGCCGCATTCGCGCGCGCACCGGTCCGGGGATGAAGGTTAGGAGCAGCGAACGCAGCGCTCCCAGGTTGCGCCAATCGTACTTCAGACTGCGGCGCAGACTCTTCCGGCACTCGGCGATCTTCCCCGCGTCCAGGCAGTAGTAGCCGCGCTCGTAGTACGAATTGGCCAGCCGGCGAAGAATGCGCGCGCGGTTTTCCGCCGAGAGTCCGGGGATCTCAAGCGCCTTGTGAAACAGCTTGATGTGGTACGCGGTCCGCAGATCATCGTTCTCCGTCAGCGCTCCCGCGCGCTGGCGCCGGTTCACCAGCGGCTCCGCCACCAGTTTCACCTTCCAGCGCAGACAAACCCGCAACCACATCTCCACGTCTTCCTGCGATCGCATGGACTCATCGAACAGCCCCACCTGTTGCACACAACTGCGCCGCAAGATGACACTCGAGGGAATGATGAACCCGCTCTGCAGCACGCGATCGAACACGTGACCGCTGGCAGCCAAGGGGCGGCTGCTCAGAAACGAAGGCACCACCTCCCCGTTGTCGTAAACCACGCGCAGATCGGAATAAACCAGGCCGACCTCCGGATCGGCAAACTCGGGGATCTGCCGGGCGAGTTTTTCCGGGAACCAACTGTCATCGGCGTCGAGCAGCGCGATGTATTCTCCAGAGGAGGCTCGGATGCCGGTGTTGCGGGCCCCGGGCAGTCCACGGTTCTCCTGCTTGATGTACTGGATCTTGGATCCGTAGCGCCGGGCCACCTCTTCGGTGTTGTCCTTGGAACCGTCATCGACCACCACGATCTCGAAGTCCCTGTACGTCTGGGCCAAGGCGCTATCCACGGCCTCCGCCAGATACTGGGCACAGTTATAGGACGGCATCACTACCGATACCCTGGGCATCCGCTACTCTCGCCTCCCGATGGTCTTCTTGTAACAAATCGAGCCAACCTAATGCCAATAGCTTCGCAATTTGCATCCCAAAGCCGCACCTCGGGCGCTGCCACACCGGGGGCCGGAGATGCTCACTCCAGCAAATAATTTCTTGCCGCAATCGCAAAACATTGCAAAACTTTGCAGCTTCCGGACCATTCCTTCAACCACACCGAGAATCCGTCTCTATCTCATTGATAATCAAGCATATTGTTGACATTCCCATCGCTCGCTGGCAGCCCGGTTGCTTGCATATCTGCAAGTGGCCTTCTCCCCCCCGAAGGGTTCGCGGCGAAGGGAGATTTCACGGATGAGTCAGCCCACGATAGGCACGGTGGCGAGTGCGAGCGCGGACAGCATGATACCGAATCTGAGTTCCTCGCGAATTCCGGCGCTGGACGGCCTGCGCGCCATCGCCGTCTTCCTGGTTATCTTCTACCACTTTACTTCTACTTGTATCCCCGCCAGTCTGGGTGTGCTCGCCTTTTTCGTTCTCAGCGGCTTCCTCATCACCTGGCTGCTGCTCAAAGAGAACGAGAAGACAGGCAGGGTTTCCATCTCTGGCTTCTACAAGCGCCGCGCGCTGCGGATCTTTCCGGCATTCTATTGCTTTTGGGGCGGCTGGCTGTTCTTGCTGCTGGTCACCGGGCACAAGGTTTGCTGGCCGGATGTGATGAGCGCCTTCTTCTATGTCAGCAACTACTACCAGGGCCTTTTCCACCCCGCCGGATCTTATGTCAGCCATACCTGGTCGCTCGCCATCGAAGAGCAGTTCTATCTTCTTTGGCCGCTGAGTTTTTATTTCGGCCGCCACAACCTGAAGCGGCTTACCTGGTGCGTGGCCGGTCTGATCGGTTCGGTATGGGTTTATCGCCTGGTGCTCAGCGTGGTCTTCCATGTGGACCAGGCCTACATCTACCGGGCGTTTGATACCAGGATCGATCACATCCTGGTAGGATGCCTGACCGCCATCATCGTCAAGCGTGGCGCTCTGCGGCCGCTGTGGCGGGCAATCTCCGCCAAGGTCTATCTGCCTCTGCTGACGATCGGGCTGTTGTCGGTCTCGAGCCACTACACCGTGCGTTCTGGGAGTTCTGGGTTTTTGTATCGCGACGTGGTGGGATTCGCCTTCGAGCCGCTTCTGGTCGCGGTGCTGGTGATCCAATTGATCACCTTCAGCCAGACCACCGCCTGGGGTTGGTTTGACGCGAAGCCCATGCGCTACCTGGGGCAAATCTCATATTCGCTGTATCTCTACCATCCCGCCATCGGTTACACGGTCTCCAATAGGTTGGCGGGGTTCGCTGCCTGGGAAAGAGTAGGTGCCGCGCTGGTCGTCACCATCGCCGTCGCCAGCGCCTCCTACTACTTCATCGAGCAACCGTTCTTGCGCCTCAAGGACCGGGCCATCTTCAGCCGCATCTCCTTGAAGTGGGCCGCGACGGCAGGCAACTAGCGAGGGAACGCCAGCATGGGACTCAATACCGGAATCGGCCACCTGATCCCGCTGATATTGTATCTCGGCGTCCTGCTGGCCACCCTGCTGTCCATGGTGTGGAGGCCGATCGTCGGCCTGTACCTGCTCACGCTCCTGATTCCTTTGCAGACCACGCGCGAGAAGCTGCAGCAGTTCCCCCTCGGAGATCACATCATCTATATCCTCATTCTCGGCATCATCGTGGGCGGCTTGCTGGGCCGTGGCGCCAGCGTGCCCAGGAACTCGCTCAACGGCCTCATCATCGCCCTGTTCGTGCTCACCTACATCTCGCTATGGCGTGGCTCGTTCTTCCTGGGTTTCCCCATGCCCTTGCACATGGACTTTCGCATGACGCTCTGGGCGAACCTGGCCTTCATGCCCGTGATGTACTTTGCCGCTCTGTATGCGATCAAAAATGAAAAGCAGATGAAGCTGCTGCTGCTGGTCATGTGCGTGTCCGCTTTCCTGGTGGGATACACCTTTTTCCGCGCCAACTACGGGCGCGACTTCTCCCATTTCTCCTGGGGCCGGCGCGATGCCGGCACCATCGGCTGGGCCGGCGTCAATGGTTTGGGCGCCTATGCTGCCGGGGCCCTGGCGTTCCTGGTGGCTTACATGAGCTGTGAGACCAGCAAGTGGCGCAAGCTGGGACTGCTGGGGCTGATCGCTGTCCTCATGTACTCCCTGCTGTATTCCTATTCCCGCGGCGCTTACGGTGGCTTCATCGCCGCGCTGGTAGTTCAGGGACTGTTCAAGAACCGGAAGCTGCTGGTGCTGGTCATCCTCCTGCTCTGCACCTGGCGTGTGGTGCTGCCCACCTCGATCTTGGAACGGATCACCATGACGGTCGGCGATGACGGCAAGCTGGAGGCCTCCTCCGCAGATCGGGTCCTGATCTGGGAGGATGCCGAGAAGCTGGTATTGGAAAATCCCTTGTTCGGCACCGGATTCTCCACCTACCTCTACATGCACCGCGTGAAGCAGTACGAAGACACCCACAATTACTACCTGAAGATGGTGGTAGAGAACGGTTTCATTGGCCTGATCCTGCTGTTTGCCGTGATCTTCACGGCCTGGTGGCAAGGCTACTTGCTCTTTCGTTCGGCGGACCAGCCCTACATGCGGGGGCTGGGACTGGGATTGGTCGCCCTGATCACTTCGGTCCTCATCGCGAACATCTTTGGTGATCGTTTTACCTACTTTCAGGTGAACGGGTGTACCTGGGTCTTGATGGCTTGTGTCGTACGCGCGCGCGCGTGGCTGCGGGAAGCTGCGGAAGCCCCCGCAGCCGAACCCAGCTCGCCCGTGATGATTGCTGAGCCGGCACAGCCGGCGGCATGGTAGGTGGTGGAACCCTATGGCAAGTGTGCGCATTGCTGAGATTGGCTTCTGGGTGGCCGCGGCCCTGATTGCCTACGTGTACCTGGGCTATCCCTTGCTCCTGGCGCTGCTGAACTTGTTCAAGCGCTCGGGGAAAGCGTCGCTGGGCTACACTCCGGCCATTTCCGTGTTGATCGCTGCCTATAACGAGGAAGAGGCGATCGGCAAAAAGATTGCGCAGACGCTGGCCCTCGACTATCCCGCCGACAAGCTGGAAGTTCTGGTTCTTTCCGACTGCTCCACCGATCAGACGGACGCCATCGTCCAGGGTTTTGGCGATCCCCGCGTGCGCCTGGTGCGCATGGCGCAGCGCCGGGGCAAGACCCATGCCCAGAATGAGGGCGTCCAGCACGCCCGCGGCGAGGTGCTGGTGTTTTCCGACGCCACCACCGTCTACCACCCCAAGGCCCTGGAATACCTGGCCTGCAACTACCAGGACCCGGCCATCGGCGCGGTCAGCGGCCGCTACCAGTATTTCGACACCGAAGGCAACTCGCCCACCGGCATGGGAACCATCGTGTTCTGGAACTACGAGAACATGATCAAGATGCTGCAGAGCCGCTTGCGCACCATCAGCGGCTGCTGCGGCTGCATTTACTCGGTGCGCAAAGCCGCCTACACCGATCTTGCGGATGACGTGATCAGCGACCTGGTCCAGCCCTTGCAGGTGATCCGCAAAGGCTACCGCGTGCGCTTCGAAGACCGTGCTCTGGCTTACGAAGAGACCACGCGCTCCACCGCGGAAGAATTTTCCATGCGGGTGCGGGTGGTCACCCGCGCCATGCGCGGCCTGCTGAGCGTTCCCGATCTGCTGAAGCCGTGGAAGTTTGCCTGGACCTCGTTCCAGTTGATCTCTCACAAGGTGTTGCGCTGGATGGTGCCGATCTGGCTGCTGATTGTGTTCGCCGCCAGCGGCGTGCTGGCCGCGCGGCCCGGCTTCTATCGCGCTGTGTTCCTGATGCAGGTGCTGTTCTACTTTTCCGCGCTCCTGACGACGCTGATCCCCCTGCACCGCAAGTTCAAGCCGCTGGGTGTACCTCTGTACTTTTGCACTTTAAACGCGGCTGCGCTATTCAGTGTGGTCGAGGTGCTGCGCGGCCGCAAATACGTAGTCTGGCAAACCGTGAGGAATCAATCATGAAAATCGAGTTTCTGACCCAGGACGATCCCTTATACATCCTGCCCTTTTTTGAGGAATTCTTCCGCCGCTACGCCGGCGAGTTTGAGATCACGCAGGTCTCCTGTTGCCGCACCATGGGCAAGCGCGGCCGGGGAAAACTGCTGCGGGAGCTGCTGTGGCTTTATGGCGCTCCCGGGGTGGCGCGGCTGGTTACGCGCTGGGCGGCCTCGCGCGCCATGGCGCTGGTGCCGCGCGGACGGAATGCCGCCCGCTACTACTCCTTCCAGCAGTTGTGCCTCGCCTACAACGTGCAGCAGGAGGCCGTGTCCAATCCCAATGATGCAGATTTCCTGGAGGGCATAAAACGCCGCGCTCCCAACGTCCTGGTCTCGGTGGCCTGCCCCTACATTTTGAAGGAGCCGGTTCTGGGCCTGGCGCCGCTGGGAAGCATCAACATCCACCACGCGCCGCTGCCCTTCTACAAGGGCATGATGCCGACCTTCTGGCAGATGTACCACGGCGAGACCAAGGTGGGGCTCACCATTCACTACATGGTCCCCAAAGTGGACGAAGGCGATGCGCTGCTGCAGGACACCATGGAGATCGAGCCCGGCGAATCGCTCGACCATCTGATCCGCCGCTCCAAGCGGCACGGCGCTCACTGCATGGCCCAGGTGCTGCGGCAAGTCGCGGCCAGGAGCGCCACTCCGGTGAAGCTGGATCTCTCCAAGGGGACGTATTTCACTTTTCCCAAGCGGGAGGAAGCGCTGGCCTTTCGCCGCAGAGGATATCGGGCGATTTAGCGCTCAGTGATTCATTGTGAGCTCGCGTGCTGCAGCGCCGGCGGCCTGGGTAATCTTCCAGACGCGCCAGTAGGTGCGCCTGCCGCTGTCACTGACCACCAGCGGACGCTCGTAAATCAGTTCTCCTCCCGCCTTGCGCAAATCGAGGAGATGCTGTTCAACGTCCGAGCTCTCGACCACAAAATCGATTTTGGCAGCCGCCAAATAGCGAGCGTCAAGGTCGGCCGGGGCTTCAAAACCTGGAACCACGGTGGTGGTCAATGACTTGCCCGCCAAAGGAAAATTGAAGCCATATCCTCGATTCAGGGCCCGGCTTCCTGTCGGCAATTGATCTATGACGGACGGGTATTCGTAGTAATGAGATCGGGTCCAGTTGCGGCTTCTGAAACGTGCGAGTATGTCGTGCAATGGACTAAGCGTCGAGATGCTGCACGTGACCAGCAGCGAACAAGTGAGTACCCAACGAATGACGATTGAGTTCAAACGCCGGAAGTATGCAAGCAAAGGCGCGGTTAGCGCGCAGCTTAGAGCCCATAGCGGCATGCCGTAGCGGAGATCATGTCGCAGGGCAAACCACCAGAACAACAACATCACGATCCAAGCCAAAAGCAGCACGGCGATCGCACGATTTGCCACGCGCCTCTTACACAGATACGCGCAAAACGCCAGTCCCAACGGCACAAACGATGCAACCGTCCCACCGAGGCCGCTATCTACTCCATAAGAGAGTAAAAGAAATCCTACATCGGCCTTCCTCTCTGTCCAGGGATAAGCCAGCCAGCCCAACACCGAAGACGCATGGTCACGCGCTACATCCAGGGCGGTAATCGCGGTCGAAGGATACCCATGAAACAATAAATGGCTGCCAACCGCGACCTGTAGCGGATAGACGGGATTCCCCGTAGCCTGGAAAGCCCGCCAAAACCAGAAGCCGCTGGGAAGCGCGCAACTCAGGCACAAAGCCGCAATGGCGAGAACCAGGGCCTTGCGATCTTGCGCGCGTTCCCGCACCAGCACCACCCCGCCGATGAGCAGAAAGATTGCAGCGTAGGGATAGAAAACCGCTTTCGTTCCGATGCTGATGCCGCAAGCCAAGCCAGAAAGCGCTATTATTTTCCACGACCAGCCTCGCGCATCGGCGCCACCGTCTGCTTGGCGGCGGCAGAGGAACAAGGCGATGGCAGCCATCAGAAAAGCGGTGCCGCTCAAGTCCACGTATGTGGAGAAGGCCTGAAATTGAAACATCGGAATGGTCAGCAGGACCGCCACCGCTGCGGTTGAGGCGACTCCATCCCCAGTGCACTTCCTCGCGATCAGGTAGATAGAGACCGCAAGCACAACGAGGGATAAAGAATTCATCAGTGGAGAAAACGCCTGCTTCCCCGTAGCCAGCAGCAACATCATCCCGACTTCACTATTGCCGGGCATGCTGTATTGGAAGACGCGTGACGCGGGAATCGCCAGAGAGCCCTCCTGCAGCCAGCGCAGGCTGAGCGGGAGATGGTACACGAGGCCGTCGAAGCCGCTGGGATACGAACTCAGAAGGTCGGCCGCAAAGATGATGTATGAAACCGATAATATGGCCCCATTCACGGCCCAGGCTTGCGGAAGCGTCAACCTCCAGGGTTGGATTGGCTCCCATTGGCGAGTCGAGGGCCACAAAAAGATCCCGCAGCTACGACTGCCATTATCAAAAGTTGGAATGCCGCGATCTGGAAAATCGTCAGCTTGTGGGTAATTCCCAGGATCTGGTTTGCAGCCAGGATGTGAACCGGTATCAAGACTGCCGCTTGAAATCCTACCAATGCGCCCAAACATCGCACCCAGCGATCTTTTACAGCGTGATCGCG
The DNA here is from genome assembly GCA_963808725.1 of uncultured Acidobacteriota bacterium. Classification (GTDB taxonomy): domain Bacteria; phylum Acidobacteriota; class Terriglobia; order Terriglobales; family Acidobacteriaceae; genus JAHFUA01. Next base: position 1,964,355 of record CAWEGO010000002.1, read on the forward strand.
GCGTAAGAGCAGAGCGACGTAGAGAGCGGGACAGAGGAAAGTCGCGAATGCGGCGATCGGGCTGGTCATCGGGCGACCTCAACCATGCAGCAGAAACTTGGCAAGTAGTCTCTGCGCCGATTGCACGGCATTCCGAACCGCGTGACTGTGGGACACCCAAACCAAAAAGCTTAGTAGAGCCAACCAGCTAAAGACATCCTGCGCAGCTCTTCTTTGGGTCAGGCGGATCCAGCTCAGCTTCACGCCCGGCCGCGAGACTCTCTCAACTTCCTGAACCTGCGGTTCCGGCCTCCCAACTTGTTCGACGACCATGTGCAAGTCACCTTTACCAACGTCCGCTTTTGCCATGGCACTGGAGGCAAGGTAGTTACCAAAGTTCAAGCAGGCCCACGGCGGTAAGTTACTGAAATTTATAGCGAGGTGACCAACAGGCTTGCATACAGATCTGCTAGGCTGTGCAAACATTTGCATTCTTTGCGAAATCGCTTTCAGGATGCCGGCCGCGACGGGTGGATCCCAGGGCCGAACGACGAGGGTTCCTGACGGGTGGCAGCCAACGCTACTTAGATTTCTGGCGGAAGTTCAGCTCGGGCGTTCTCTGGTAGTCGTCGGCGAACTTGTTGTAGCCGCTGAGCGCCAGCCACAGCCGGTGATACAGTCCATGCCCGATCACGCTCTTGATCTGCTCCTTGAGCCGATACTTGGCGCGTGCCATCAGCACGGCGGCGCCGCGGGCATTCAGCGCTCGCTCGAGTTCTTCCCCGCCCACGGTGGAGCGCACCATCAGCCGGCCCACGACCTCGACGTCGGTATTTGCGGCGGAACGCGCCCAGGGGTCCGAGAGATAAACTCGCCGATAGCCCGCGCGCTCGCAAGCATGGAGCACGCGCCGGTCCCAGCGCCCGCCGGGCATGGAGATCTCGTCCACCACCGCTCCGAACTTGTCCTCCAACGTGTACTTGGAACGCCGCAGCTCCTCGTCGAGCTGGACATCGGAACAATCCGGCAGGTAGGCGTGCGACCAGCCGTGCGATTGCACGCGGTGTCCTAGCCGGAAGGTGTCTTCGAGCTGCGCCCAATCCATGTATTCGGGGACCACGCCGATCAGTCCGGCATTAACGAAGAATGTCGCCGCGACTGAGTTCTGCCGCAGGATCGGCAGCGCATGGAGGTACTGTGACTGCACGCCGTCGTCGAAGGTTATGCGCGGCAGAGAGCGCGCCGGCAGCTTCTGTTTTGCGATGACGGCGACGTGCGCAGCAAACTGCGCCGCCGTCACCGTATACGAGTAAGACGAATTCTCCTCGGTGATCTCGTGGTAGGTGGGGATCACGGCCGGCCCGGAGGTGGTGGTGCTGCCCTCAGCTCGCATTCGGAGCTCCTGCCGTCAGCGTTTGCGGGCGCGCTATTCCGGCCGGCGCCAGGCGGGTCTTCGCAACCTCTGCGGCGAGGGCATCTTGAAATCGCCAGAACTGATACTTGCCCAGTAGACGCACCAACCGATCCTCCATCCGATTCAGGTTGGTGTAATGGCGGAGCCGGGATCGCAGCTTGGCAGGAATGCGCGGCTGTCCGGGATCGACCTCCCAGGGATGCAGGTACACCACCGCCGGCTGCTGGTAATGTTTTTCATAACGCGACATCACCATATCGGTGTAAGCGAAGGGGAAGATTCGCAGATATCCTCCGCCCGCCGCGGGAAGGTCCAGGCCAAGCAGGCGCACCGTCGCTGGCGGAAATTCGCGCAAGGTCATTCCGTTATTGCAAGTGTGGGTATAGGGAAAGCGCTGCGCGCCGGGCACGCCGTAGAGATCGTGGTGGATGGGATAAATGCTGGAATCGTAGACAAAGCCTTGTTCGGCCAGAATGTCCAGCGCCCACAGGCAATTGGCGGTGATCGACCAGGTCGGCGCGCGATATCCCAGCACCGGCACGCCGGCCGCCTGCTCGATCGCTTTTTGGGCGGCGCGCGTATCCCGGCGAAACTCTTCGGGAGTAAGGCTGTAAACCGTGCGATGCCAGAAGCTGTGGCAGGCCAGTTCGTGCCCGCGCCGATGGATCTCCCGCACGAGCGCCGGAAACCGCTCGGCAACCCATCCCACCAGGAAGAATGTTGCCTTGGTCCGGTGTTCGTCGAACAAGTCCAGCAGACGCTCGGTGTTCGCTACCACCCGGCTTGGATACTGCTCCCAGTTGTCGCGCGAGACCGACTCAGCAAAGGCTTCCACCTGGAAGTAATCTTCCACGTCCACGCTGAGGACGTGCCGAATGGTATGCATGCGGGATGAGTTCATAGGTTCGATACTGCGACTTCGGGCATCCTGCCGATCTCCTTGGGAATGTCAGCCTCCTCGCTAGAGGACACTGACCCTGCCCGCGTAGACACGCCGGGACCCCCGCCAGCCTCCATCCCGCAAGCCGATTTCCATTGTCGAAGCGACGAAGACAGTGAACCGCTTTATTCTTCAATAGGATAGTCACCCTCGACGGGCCAGCCCCGACAATAGTGAAAAAAGGTGCACACGGTTTCGCGAGACCTGCCCTTATGAAACCCGAACTTGGGGCGCATACGTGCGTGAGCGGGGCTCACAAAGCGCCGTGACAGGGGTCACCGACTCGCGTGTCCAGGTCGGATAAAAGAAGCTGCCATCCCTTTTTCTGGTTTCTGGCCAAACGAACCCAAGCAGAGATCGTCAGCGCAGCACGGAGGTCACGCAATGTCTCGCCGGCCGTTGTTCATTCTAGTTCTCTTTGTCTTGATGGTGAGTCTCGCCAGCATAGTCGCAGCACAGGCGCCGCCAGCCGCCACACCGGGCGGTGCTGCCGACCCGAATGCGTTGACCAACAAATCGATCATCGAGATGGTCAATGCCAAGCTGCCGGAAGAAGTCATCATCACGAAAATTCAAATATCAGAGACGAACTTCGACCTATCGACTCCGGCGCTGGTGGAGTTGAACAGCAGCGGGGTATCGGCGAATATCGTGAAGGCGATGATGACGCCCAAGATTGCACCTACGGTTTCAGCCGATCAGCCGAAGGAACCCCCTCCGCCGCCCGATCCGAACGATCCCAACGCCCCGCACGAATCCGGGATTTACGCTTACACCACGAGGGCCTCGGGCAAGAAGATGATCTTGCTCGAGCCGACCGTCTACACCCAGGGCAAGTCCGGCGGCACGTTTGCGATGGCGATGACGTATGGGATCGCGAAAATGAAGTGGAAGGCGGTGGTGCGCAATCCGCGGGCGAACATCCGCTTCAGTGACGCGGGCGCCGTTTTCTATTTCTACTTTGAGGAAACAAGTGCGGGCCTGAGCCACGCGGGATTCGGCACCAGCACTCCCAACGAGTTCACACTGCTGCGCCTGAACGTGAAGGGTGACACGCGGGAAACAGTGGTGATGAAGGCGAACGCGTTTGGTTCTTCCTCCGGCACCGAGGACAAGGCCAATGTTCCGTTTACATCGACGAAGTAGCGCCCGGTGTGTACAAAGTCGTTCCGAGCGCCCCACTGAAGCCAGGTGAATACGCGTTCATAAGTGCAGCGGTTTCGACAGCATTTGCACCCGGTGCTGCATCCGCCAACCGGCTTTTCGACTTTGGCGTGAACCCGCCGGAATAGGGCTTTAGCTGCGCTTGCTGCTGCCCCGTCGCTCCCTTCTACGCCCCCGACGCCTGCTTTGTCCCCGCTGCCCTTTGTCGGATGAGCGCGATGAACACGGTCGCGGCGCGCGGCAGGGTGCGGTCCCGGCGGTAGACCAGTCCCAGCTCGCGGTGGATGTCGACGTCTTCGATCTCCACCAGCTTCACCTGGCCGGTCGCAACCTCATCGCGGGCGAAGCTGGCGCTGATCAGCGAGACGCCGAGTCCGGCGGCCACGAACCGCTTAATCATTCCCACGCTGGGTAACTCCATGGCGATGCGCAGGCTGGCGCGAAAAGGTCGGAAGTGTTTGTCGAGCAGGGCGCGCGTGTACCCGGTGCGGGGAAAGATGAGCGGATGCTCGGCGATCTCGGCGATGCGCACGCTGTGGCGCCGCGCCAGCGGGTGATTGGCGCTGGCCACCAGCACAAGGCGGTCGCGGAAAATGGAGTGGCTCTTCAGGCTGGGGGACTTGATGGGCAGGGTAACGATGCCTACGTCGATGGATCCGTCTTCCACCTTCTCCAGAATCTTGCGGCTGAAGTTGCGATAGATGTTGATCTGCACCCCAGGGTAGAGGCGCTGGTACTCGGCGAAGTGGTCGGGCAGGACGTAGAGACAGGTGGCCTCGTTGGCCCCGATCGACAGCACGCCGCGCGGGGTGGAGCCCTGGTCGGCGACGGCGCGCTGCGATTCGCTGCGCAGCGTCAGCAGGCGCTGGGCATATTCCAGCAGGGTTTCTCCCGCCGGGGTGAGCCGCACCGCCTTGCCCACGCGGTCCAGCAGCTTCTCGCCGTAGTCCTGCTCGAGCTGCCGGATCTGTGCGCTGACCGCCGACTGCGAGCGGAACACCTTCTGTCCCGCCCGCGAGAAGTTGCCCTGCTTGGCAACTTCGACGAAGGTGATGAGCTGGTCGAAGTCCATGGCTGGTGAGGGATTATAGCGGGCGCGCGACCCGAGCGTCAGTCAGGTGTCTACCGGGTAGTGGCGCTTTACGACTTTGCCCGCGTCCGCGGCAGCCTGCGAATCACACCAGCACAAGCAGCGGGGCTGAGCAGCCGCATTTGGACGCTCGAAGAGTTGATTGGTTCTTAATGGTGGACAATCAATGAAACAGATATCCCGATTACCAACGCAACCAAAATAGCCATCAGCAGATTCTTAACCCACCCGAGGTCGGTTGCCATTTTCTCGCTTGATCTTGTGAGTTTATCCACCGTCTGCTCCAACAGGCCAACCGACTGAATGACATCTGAGAGGGTATGCGTTTCCATCTTGAGCATCCTCTCCACATCTTCCTCGGGGAACGTCATCTGTTTTTGGAACTTTCCTGAATACTCGCGTGAGGCCGTTTCCCAAGGCGATAGAAGATCACCGTGGCGAAGGATTGTCCGTATGCGATTTCGATGGGTGTCGAGGAAGCATTGAATACAGATGTGTAAATTTTGCCCTTGTAGCCGGGGTCTATTTGCGGGCCACCAAACCAGTCGAGCCCCCGCCGCGTTAACGCACTCCTGAGTCCAACCGTAGCTGCCAGGGTTGTGGGTATTTCAAACGCTTCCAAGGACTCCATTTCGGCCCAATCGCCATGGCGCAGAACCACATTCTGCTTGCGAAGATCAACGATTCCTGTCGCGCAATGAGGACGCGCCCAGCGCGGATATCGTAACTGGCCGGTTCGACATATTTTTCGTCGAACGGCTCAATCCGCAGCCCGCTGTTAACAGCCTCCCGAATCTCAACGTCAGATAGCATCTGAGCCGATTCTAGTCCCATCGCATCTCGGCCCTCTATGATTTTCTAGATTCCCGCCATTCCCGCTCACGTCCACGCTATGCCTCCACTACCTTCTGCCGGATCTGGTGCCGAGCAACGCCATCCTGCGCTTTGGCATCTCACAGGGAACGCTGCCCTTTCCGGGTTCGTCATACGAGTGTGCCGGCGACTGCGCTGGCGGAGAAAAAGATCATGGTCGGCCCCAAGCAAGCCAGTCCTCGCAGTCTTCACCTCTATTGGATAGTCACGCTGCTGATCCTGGCTTTGCCGGCGCTCGCCTGGGCTGCGCTGGGCGCCGACGAGAGTTCCATTCAAGCCGACCAGGCGAAGATGGGCGCCTCGGTGCGCATCACCCAAACGGCAACCCATGCCGTCCACGAGCTGCAGACGCCGGGCGGGCAAGTGATCCGGGAATACGTCTCGCCCTCCGGCACCGTGTTCGGCGTCGCATGGCAGGGTGCGTCGAAGCCGGATTTGAAGCAGCTCCTTGGTGACCACTTCGAGGAAGTACAGCAAGCCATGCAGCGCCGGGGCGTGAAGCGCGGACCGGTGGTCATCCACGAGCCGGACTTGGTCTTCGAGATGGGCGGGCACATGCGAGCCCTTGCCGGCCGTGCCTATCTTCCTCAACTCTTGCCGTCGGGAGTTCAGGCCGACGCCATACGCTAACCAAGGAAAACGAAGATGAGATTGATTATGTCCAGGTTCGTCGCGCTGGCCTTGTTCGGGACTTTGATGTTCGCCCTCGGGTGCGGCGGCACTACCAGCAGCAGCAGCAGCGGCACCGGCACGGGACCAACCGGGAGCGGGAGTGCACAAAATTCGGTTCCTCTAACCGTCGATGCCGGCCCCGCCGGAACCGGGTTTATCTCGTCTGACGTGCCGTTTGCGAGCGTTACTGTGTGCGTTCCGGGTACAACGAATTGCCAGACTATCCCTTACGTTGACGTTGACACCGGGTCGTACGGGCTGAGGATTCTCAAATCGGCTCTCACCCTCCCTCTGGCGCAGGAGGGCAATCTGGTCGAGTGCGCTCAGTTTGTAAGCTTCTTCACCTGGGGCCCGGTCATGATGGCCGATGTCAAGATGGCCGGCGAGGTGGCGAGCAATGTCCCCATTCAGGTGATTGGGGATACGACTACAGGTTTCGGCGACATTCCCACTGCTTGCCAGGATAGTTCTCCGGGAGGAGCTGCGGACACACTGCAAATTTTAGGCGCCAACGGACTGCTGGGGGTGGGATCCTTCATCCAGGACTGCGGCCCCACCTGTGTTTCCAGCACCGCTCCTGGCTTCTACTACTCGTGCCCGACGGCGACGACTTGCGCCGGGACCACCGTCTCTCTCGCTCAACAGGTGCCGAATCCGGTGGCCACGTTTGCCAGCGACAACAATGGTGTGCTCATCCAATTGCCGAAAATCGCGTCCGCTTCCGGGCAGGCTACTGCGTCTGGCACCATGTTTTTTGGGATTGGTACGCAGTCCAACAATGGCCTGGGCAGCGCCACCATCTTCCAGGTCGATGAGTACGGGAATTTCACCACCGCGTATAACGGCCAATCGTATCCGGGAAGTTTCCTGGACACGGGTTCGAATGGCATTTTCTTCCTCACCACCGCACTCACCGGAATGCCGGATTGCGGTGGCGACAATACCGGGTTTTATTGCCCTGCCGCGACGACGCCTTTTACAACAACCACCGAGGGAACGACCGGAACAAGCGAGACGGTTGCCTTCAACGCGGCAAACGTCAACACGTTGTTCTCTGGGAACAACACTGCATTCAACGACCTCACCGGAGACAACCCAAGCTGCTTCGTAAACACCACCACGACCGCGCCGTGCTTCGATTGGGGATTGCCCTTCTTCTTTGGCCGTAACGTCTATACAGCGATCGAGGGACAGAACACTCCGGCAGGCCCAGGGCCGTATTGGGCGTACTGATGGTGAGCTAGCGTGGGGTGCCCGTAATTTCATTCAAGAAATCAATACTGTCATCCCGAGCGTAGCGAGGGATCTATGTATTTGAAAATCAAAATGCAGAGATTCGTCGCTCCCTTCGGTCGCTCTGAATGACACCTCAATTTGATGTTGATGTTGCGCGAACTTACGGGAAACCGGCCCAATCTGCTATCCTGCTCCGGTTTTCGAGGAGGCAGATTATGAAAAGAATGGCCGCGGTTGTCGGGATGGTTTTCACCCTCTTTGGCAGCCTGCTGGTAGCGCAAGCGCCACCCATGCCCAAGGCCGCTCCTGAGCACCAGCGGCTGCATTACTTCCTGGGCGAGTGGAAAAACGAAGGAAACATGAAGGCCAGCCCATATGGCCCTGGCGGAGAGTTCAGCGGCACCGACCACAATACGATGCTGGGCGATTTCTTTCTGGTGATGAATTCCAACAGTACGGGTCCCATGGGGGCGACGAAAGAAGTCGCGGTTATGGGGTACGACGCTAAAGAGAAGGTCTATACCTACCAGGGCTTTGACAGCATGGGAGAGCACGATGTGTCGAAAGGCACCATCTCCGGGAAGACCTGGACCTGGCTCTCTCCCGAACAAGACATGGGAGGGAAAAAGGTTAAAGGACGCTTCATCCTCAACGAAGTTTCTCCCACGTCGTACACCTATAGTTACGACGTGTCGACGGATGGGGGCGCCTGGGCCAATGTCATGGAAGGCAAAGCCACCAAGGTGAAATAGGCGGCGGAAAGCAAATTCAAACCGCAGAGGACACCACGGACGCGGAGGCTTGCGCGGGATCTCCTCGGCGTACTCTGCGTCCTCCGCGGTTATGGGTGGTTCCCGCAGCCTACGCCAGGTCGAACTTCAGCTCTCCCAGCTTTTCAATGCTGCAGGCGATCTTGTCGCCGGATTTGAGCCAACCCCACTTCTCCTTGTTCACGGCGAGCCCATTGGTGACTCCGCCGAAGATCACTCCTCCCGGCGTGCCGGTGAAGATGATGTCTCCTGGCCGGAGGGGAATGCGAGCCGAGGTCCAACTAATGATCTGGCTGCAGTTGTAGATCAGGTCGTTGGTATTCGACGACTGGCGGGTTTCGCCATTCACCCGGCACTCCAGGTTCAGATTGTCGGGATTAACCTGCTCGGCGGTGACGAAATACGGACCCAAGGGGGCAAAGCCGTCGGACGTCTTGCCCGCCATCCACTGGCCGCCGGTTTCAAACTGCATGTCGCGGGCGCTGAAATCGTTGCCGGTGGCGTATCCGGCGGCGTAGGAAAGCGCGTCCTTCTCGCTAACGTCGTGCGCCTCCTTGCCCATCAGGATCACCAGTTCGATTTCATAGTCGAACTTGGCAGCCACGGCCGAGGGCAACTTGATGGTGCCGCCGTGGTGCAGCAACGAGTTGTTGTACTTGTTGAAGAGCACCGGTTGCTTGGGAATGGGCAACTTGATTTCCAGCGCGTGCTTGCGATAGTTCAAGCCTACGCACACGATCTTCTCCGGGCGGGTGACCAGCGGCCCATACTCGATGTGCTCTTCCTTGAGGAACAGCCTCTGCGTGGCATTCGACTTCATGGCGGCTTCAACCACCTCCTGCACGCTGGCGCCCTCATCGTGCTGCAGCATGTCATCGAGCGTGGCGGGAGAGTGCAGCTTCAGAACGGTGGCCGCTTCCTTGACGTCGAGGATGCCCTTGCTGGTCTTGGCGCCCAGACGGTATTCGCCGTTGCGGCGCAGGGTCAGCAGGGTCAGACCGCGCGCCATGCCTTTCTTCGGCGGGCCTGCCAGTTTGGTTTCCGCGTTTAAGGTGTTCAACCCGCCCAGGGCGGCTACGGCGCCGATCGCGCCTGCCCCTTTTAAGAAACTTCTGCGGTTCGAATTCATAGATAGACTCCTTCATCGCGAAACAGTGCGTTAGGTTGGCGTTCGGGGAGCTCAAAATCATACAGGCGGCGGATCAAGACGGCAATAGCGATGCTCGCGGGCGCACTACTCCCTCTGCCCGGAGCCCAGGGACAAAGCGGGTGAGACAATCGACAACTACCGGCGCGCGCTGCCGACCAACAATCCCAGCAGCAGCCCCGCGCCCAGCGCCACTCCGAACGTAGTCATCACGGTGGCGCGAGGATAGCGGCGAATGCCCCGCACGGCGCTTTCTTCCAGGTGATCGGCGGCACGGCGTCCGCGGGTGACTACGCGGCGGGCCGCCTCCTTGCCTTCGTCCACCGCAGCGGAGATCGCGGCCTTGGCGTTCTCGATATCACACACCGATTCCGCGAACTTTTCTCCTGCCCGCATCGTCTGGGCAAACGTAGTTTCTGCCATGGGTTTCCTCCTGGCGTTCACCCTACAGTATTCCACATTTTATGCACCTTGTGTCTGTGATCCAAGATGGCGCGGCGTGTGACGCGCCATCCGTGCGAAGATGGCGGGAGCAAGGACAGTCCGTGATTGAACCCTCCCCAGCCGCGCCACTGCAGGATCAGAAGTACATCAGCCTGGCCACCTTCCGGCGCAGCGGCCAGCAGGTACCGACCCCGGTCTGGTTCGCCGAGCAGGCCGGCCAGCTCTACGTCATGACCCGCAGCGATTCCGGCAAGTTCAAACGCATCCGCAACCAGCCGCAGGTGCGGCTCGCTCCCTGCACTATGCGCGGCAAGGTCACCGGCGCCTGGATCGACGGGCAAGCCCGCATCCTGGACCGTGCCGAGGAAGGCGTCGCCCGGCAGGCGCTCGCGCGCAAGTATTTCCTCATGCGCTTCCCCTGGCTGTGGAGCAGAAAAAACATCTTCCTCGAGATCACCCTCCGCCCCGCGTAAGAGATTTTCCACCGCGGCAGCCGGCGTGGCAATGGTCGCTGATTTGCTCGCTGGTTTGAGCCGAGACGCCGCGCCGAACGCTCGCGCCTGGGAAGTGGGATCAGGGACAACGGGCAGGGATTGTGGACAAAGGGTTTAGCCAAATTTCGAGAAGAGCAGGAAAGGGACGCCAGTGACCAGTCTTAATTCCTATCTAACTTTCGACATCAACGCGCTGATTCTCTGTGATGACAGCCACTTTCTGGGAAGCATGGAGCGGGTGTTCGCGCGGCTGGGGGTAAGAAGCGAACGAAGCAGCGACTACACCACCGCTCTGAACGCGCTGGAACAGAAAAGGATCGATACGGTGGTGGTCGACTGGCGGGAAATCATTAACCTGGGTGAATTCCTGCAGACCGTGCGCCAGTCCAAAATGAACAAAGATTGCCTGCTCATCGGCATAGCCAGCGATCTGCTGGATCTTCGTCAGGCTTTCAGCGCGGGGGTGCAGTACCTGGTCCACAAGCCGGCCTCGGTGGTGCAGATTGCCCGCTGCCTGCAAGCCGCTCACTCCGCGGTCATTGTAAAACGGCGCAAACAACATCGGGAAGCGGTGCGGATCGCCGCCACGCTGCACACCAAGAGCACGCCCCTGCTGGGAGCGCTCATGGTGAATCTGGGCTCCGAGGGTTGTGGACTGAAGCTCAATACCACCGGGTGCAAAGCCAGTGCGCGTTTGAGCGCCGGTGATGAGTTGGACCTGAGTTTCATCTCGCCCGGAAGCGGGAACGTGATTCCTGCCACTGGCGTGGTGGTTTGGGTGAATTCCACTGGCGATGCCGGAGTGAAGTTCTCCTACATTCCCGCCGCCGAAAAGTTGAAGCTGGAGCAATGGCTCGCCGGGCGCTTCAACGTCGCCGTCGCTATGTTGCGCGCGCGTTTGCGAAGCGGAGTTGCGTAGCTATAGCAGATTCAGAGTAGCTGTACCTGTTAATGCTCCAGTCTGATGCGGTCTTACACCAACAGCTTAAACTGTCATTCTTCCGCGGAGCGAAGCGAAGCGGGAGAATCTGGCGTATCGGCCCACACCGCCGATGTCGGTTGTAAAAGCGAGGGCGTCAGATCCTCCGCTCGGCTTCGCCTCGCGAAGGATGACACAGTCGAAGGGCGGGCGCTTTTCTCTCCTAAAGAGAACCGATCAGCGCTGAAGTGGGCAGGGCGCACTACCCATGAAATTGCTCTAGCGCCTCTGCCCGGAATGGCTCTGAATACCGCAAACCCTAGAGTGCTCCGTCCCTTTTGGCCTTCCGTAACCTCCGGGTTCCCAGCCACCTGGGCTATCGTTACCAGTAACCCATTGGCGCTCCAGGTGTCTGCGCCGGGGCTTGATTAGAGTTTATGGCAACCCTCATCGGCCGCTTCGAGATCGTTCGCGAAATCGGCAAATCAGAGCTGGGCACGGTCTACAAGGCCTACGACCCGAAGAAGAAGCGGACAGTGGCGCTGCGGGTGCTGTGCGCCGACACTCCGCAAGCCATGGAGCGCTCCCGCGAGTATCTGCTGCGCGCCAAGACGGCCAGCGTGCTCGACAGCCCCAACATCGTCAGCATCTACGCCGGCGCCGAGGAACAAGAGCTGGCCTACGTGGTCATGGAGTTTGTGGAGGGCGTTCCCCTGGACGCGGCGCTGGCCACCCAGCAGGGGTTTTCCTCCAGCGAACTGCTCGATATCTCCCGCCAGGTCTGCCGCGGGCTGGATCACGCGCACGCCAAGGACATCTTCCATCGCCGGCTGACTCCTCCCGGCGTCCTCACCGAATGGGACGGCACGGTGAAGATCCTGGACTTCGCCGCCGACCCCGGCCCGCTCGCCGGCAAGTCCGGCGATGAAGTCCGTTACTTCTCGCCCGAACAAATCCAGGGACGGGCGCCGGACGCGCGCTCGAACGTCTTCAATTGGGGCGCCATCCTCTACGAAATGGTTACTGGCCAGAAGGCCTTCGGGGATGGCACGGCGGAAGGCGTGCAGCGCGAGATCCTGGAAGTCATGCCGCCTGCGCCCAGCGACGTGACGCCCAAGCTGCCCGTCGGGATCAGCCGCGTGGTCATGAAGGCGCTGGCCAAGAACCCGGAATACCGCTTCCAGCATGCCGGAGACCTGGTGATCGAGCTGGAAGTGGAATGCGGCGCAGCCAGCCGGCAGTCCTTGCCGGGAGTTCCGCAGATCAATGTCCCGCAGATCGTTGTTCCGCAGATCAGCGTCCCGCAGAACCATGGCGCGCAGGTAAATGCTCCGCGGATCAACGTGCCGCCGCCACCGCCGCCGTTCACACCGCCGCGTGCGGAAGCCGCACCGCCCACCATGCCCGGGTTGTCGCCCTACATGGACAACGTAACCTTGTACCCCGCTGCGGGTGAACCAGTCACGGTTTCTGCGTCCGCGCCGCCCAGCACCCCGAAGAGCGAACCGCTTCTCGGTTACGATATTCCCGCGCCGGCGACTCCGGCTGCTTCCCGGACGAAAAGCTCTGCGCCCGCGTCAGTAGCGCCGACAGTGGCTGCCTCCAATGAGGCGCCGCAGACGATCGCTCCAGCACCCCGTGCGGCGGCGAGCGCCCCGGTCGCGCTCACACCGCGGCAAATCAAAATTCTGGTGGGAGTCATTGGAGCGGCGCTGCTGGTGATGGCCGTTTTCATGATCGGCGACTCGATACGGGCGAGCCGCCTGCGTGCGGAAGCCGAGGCCGCGGTAACGGCTCCGCTTGTCAGCAAGGCATCGCCGGATTCATTCACCCTGACGCCGGCTCCGCGGCCTGAGCCCGAAGCGCAGCCTACGATCATCGAGATCGCGCCCGCGAAGAGAACCCCCAAGGTGGCGCGCCGTAAGACCGTCGCCGCTCCCGCTGCGCCCGTCGTCGGGGGGTTGGTCGTCAATTCGGTGCCAGCAGGCGCAATGGTGCAAATCGACGGCAGGGGAGCCGGGCCCACGCCGCTATCGCTGGGCAACCTTAGCCCCGGCCAGCACCTGGTGATGCTGTCGAAGCCCGGATACGCGGCGGAATCGCGCAGCGTGGCGGTCCGTCCCGGCGGCCAGGCCACGGTGGCGGTGAGCCTGAACCAGTTGGCGGCGGTGGCGTCGGTTGCCAGCGATCCTCCAGGAGCTTCCATCATCATTGATGGCCACGACACCGGCAAAACCACTCCCGCGAAACTGGTGGTGGGACAAGGCAGCCACTCGCTGGCCCTGCACAAGGCCGGATATATGGAGGCCTCGGCCAACCTGGCGCTGAATCCCGGAGAGACCTTCCAGTTCCAGCCTACGCTGAAGCCGCTGGGCAATGCCGACGACATCAAGCAGGTCAACAAGCTGAAGAAGCTGATCGGCCGCGGCGGGGAGGAGAATGCGGCGCGCGTCACCGTGCACACCTTCCCCAAGGGCGCACAGATCATGTTCAACACCCGCATGATGGACCGCGCTTCGCCGGCGGAATTCCTGCTCGGCCCCGGCACCTACGAAGTGACCCTCACCCTCACCGGATACAAGCCGGTGCACAAAACCATCACCGTCGAGTCCAACGGGCGCATGGAAGTGAACGAAACCATGGAAAGATAGCGAGTAGGCAGTGAGGGAGTAGGGAGTAGCGAACGCGAGCCCCTTCTGACAACTGGCAACTGGCAACTGACTACTGCTTCTTCAGCCCCGCCACTTCGGCGTCGTTTTCCGGCAGGAAATATCCCACCACGATTCCCATGGCGCCCTCGGGGATGGGCTTGCCGAGCGGATTCTGATAGATCGAGCTCACCCGCAGCACGTCTCCCTTGTTCAGTTTGTAGCCGCCGCGGTCGGTAAAGAGTACTACCGGCATGCTCTGGATCCTGCCGGAGGAATCCACTTGCGCCTTCAGCGGCGCCACGTCCTCGCCGCGGGTGACGTTGTACAGGTCAAGCTGCCGGCCGTAATCGTGCATGTGTCCGCCGACGCCCAGCAGCAGGCCGCTGTAGCCCAGCTTGAATTGGCCCATCTTCAGAGTCTTGCCGGTACCGAGATCGTAGGCTGAATCGCCGCACTCGCCCACGTCGAACCACGCCGGGTAGACGCTCTTGAGCGGCTCGCCTTTCGCGGCGCTGCGGTAATCGAGCTTTACTTCCAGCCAGGTCTCGGGATAGCTGGTCTCGGTGGGATTGTGGAACATGGTGCTCACCCGAATGCGGTCGCCCTGGTGCACGCGATAGCCGAAGCCCGCGAGCGCCGGCCAGTCGTTCAACTCGCCGCCCGCGCCGAAGATGTGCTCCTGCTTGTTGGGACACAGGAAGTCGGGGCGCGCGGTGTTGTAGAAGGCCACGTGATGCAGCAGGCGGCTGGGCTCCGTATGCCCGGCGCCGTCCACCAGCCGCGGATGGTAGGCCATGATCCAGCCGTCGAAGGGAATCTCCAGGAAAAGAGTCGGCGCCTGCGCCACCGCCATGTGATCGGAGTTGGCCGGGAGATTCAGCGGGCCTACGCGGACGGTGAGCACCTGCGCCGCGGCATCGTCCTGCACCTCGAGCCGGGCCGCGGACGACGTCTTCATTCCGGCCATCGAGTGATGGTCGTGCTGCGCCCAGGCGGGCATCGCGAAAAAAGCGATCAATGCGGCAATAACGGAGGCGAGATGCCGCACCCGATTCATCTCAATCACTTGCCACAGGAACCGGCGCGGAAGCCTTGATTGTCGAGCCCGTAAGTACCCGAATAAAGGTGTCGATCAGAAGAATCACTTTCAGCGAAGATGCTTCAGACGCGTACGTAGTTGAGAATCCGTGCGAGATGGCATGTCGGTTAACCTGAGCGACGGTACCTGGGCTGGCATCATCGTACCGTGAGTACATGATCGTTAAGATCACCCGGAGGGCAACTTCGCTCCAGATCTCCTGTTCCGATTCATGGTAATTCCGCGCCGCCATCTTCACCACACTTTGGTTCGAAGCAGGATGCTTAACGATTTCGCGAGCCAACCCTTCCACCAGCGGCAAGAGAGCGGGAACGCTAAGGGTGTACTTCATCTGTTTGTGTGCAGCCACCGCGTCGTCGACAATCTGGCGGCGGTTTGCCAGGTATTCCACGCTCGACCACGTTGTGATCATGGAATCCAGAAAGCGGTGATCGTCATTATGGAAAAGTTGGCAGATAAACCGGTCTATACCCTCGAGGTCCCCCGACCTGCCGAGATGGAGCACCTCGCGGAATTCCGCAACCGTGAGGTAATCCTCCAACCCTAGCCATCCTCTATCCTCCAGGAACGAATACACTTCCTTTTCTTCCTCACTCCAAAACTTTTGCAAGTCCCCTACAGCCGACAGAATCTCCAGGCGGAACTGCGAGAACGGCTCGAACAACTCGTTTACCGCAAGGGAGAACTCAGCCGCCTGACTGGCGATCGATTGGAAGAAGCGGTTAGGGCCGTTAATCGCATCCAGCAAGGTCCCAAAGGAACTTTGAAGGGCTGCTTTCGCTCCGAGGAAGAGGCCCATCTGGCTGCGGAGGTTCTCAAACGGACTCACCGTGGGAAATTCGGGCAGGCCAGTGGCAAGTTCGCAGAAACGCCGAGCGTCGTCAATCTGCTTGCGGATTTCCTCAAACCGATTCCCACCGCGGATTCGATCTGGCTGACTTCTCGCAGTCTCCAAAATTCGAATTCGCTCGCGTTCCTGTTCAACGAAATTCATCTGGACTCCAAATTGAAAGTTCGTACCGTCAGCGGCGGGGGGACAGCATGCCCAAAATTTCCTTCAGCCCCTGCCGCACCTGGCGTAGTTCGTCGCGCGACGGGCGGCCCGCGAAGGGCAGCGCGTTCTGGTTCTTGCCCGGCCGGTTCTCGGACCGCAGCAGTTGCCGCGCCCCCGCAATGGTGAACCCGTCCTGGTAGAGAAGCTGCTTGATGTGCACCACCGTCTCCACGTCGCGGCGGCGGTACATGCGCTGTCCGCTGCTGCTTTTTCCCGGCTTCAACTGCGGGAACTCGGTCTCCCAGAAGCGCAGCACGTAGGCGGGAAGCCGGCACAGGCGCGCCACTTCGCCGATGCGGAAGTAAAGCTTGTCGGGGATGAGCACTTCGCCGGATTGTTTCTTGTTTTTTGAGGCCATGCACGACTCGCGCGCGGCGGGGTCCGCAGCGCCACCGACGAGGGCGTGTCCGGATAGTACGGCGGGTTGCGGAGCTGGTCAATAGTTTCTGCTTCCCACTTCCACTTTCCATTGGTCACTTCCAAAAACAAGAGCCTCCACGCTCGCGGTCCGCTTGCAGGCACCGGGTGCGTGGAGGCCGTTGGAAAACTTCCCACTTAGTGCTTCTTCTTCTTCGCCTTCTTTTTCGTTGCCATTGAGCTTTCCTCCTGAACGTTCTCCCTAAGGAGTTTTTCTGTTTCCTCACAGCCGCTTCATCAGCGGCCACGAGGACGCTTGCGCCGATATTGCGGCGGCTTGCGCGCGCTGTCAACAATATTCTTACGCCGGAAACTCATGCGACACATCTCCGGCGTTCTTGCGCGACGGCCGTTGCGGGTAACCGCGGCGCGCGAGCATCGGCTAAACTGTCCTCGTCCCCAATGACCATCGCCACCTTCATCGGTTTCGTCGCCGGCACGCTGACCACGGTTTCGTTCGTGCCGCAGGTTCTCAGGACCTTCCGCACCAAGCGTTGTGACGATCTTTCCTTCGGCATGCTTTCGGCGTTCGCCAGCGGCGTCTGCCTCTGGCTGGTCTATGGGATCTTCGTGTGGTCGGCGCCCATCATCGTCGCCAACCTGGTGACGCTGTGCCTGCTGGTTCCACTGGTGGCGATGAAGATCCGTTACCGCAGCGCGATCACCCGAGCACACGATCGCACGATCAGCCGGTAGTGGTACAGTTTGAGTTCAGAGCCCCGGAAACTGGCAAGCGGAATGCTTACGCCATCTGATAAGATTTTGCATCCGGACCGAAAGGCATCGTGAAAACCAAAACTTTGTGGAAGGACATTAAGCTACCGCTTCGCCGTCCGAATCCGACATGGAAACTGGGGAACGCGGCGCGATGGTTTGAGAGGCTCCTAGGGATTCCCGCAGGTAGCGTTGTGTTCGTCCGGCCCGACGGTGAGCGAACCAAGCCTAGCGAAACGGTTGCCTCTTTGCGACCCAAAGGCAAGGCCCGTTGGGTTCCATAAAGCAAAAGGCCCGCCTGCCGATCCCCCCTTGCATACGGCTGTGGAAATCGAAATTAGGACAGTACCGATCAGCCGTCGAGTTTGACCCTTCCGCGCTGCAGCCGCTACAATGATGAGGTTTGCCTGTAGCACCAATCCCTACAGACATTCAGGGTTTTGGAATCGACGGAGGAGAAGCATGTACGCGGTCATCCGCACCGGAGGTAAGCAGTATCGCGTCGCGCCCGGGGACGTGATCCGCGTGGAGAAAACGCCGGTCGACGGTGGCCGTGTCGAGTTCTCGGACGTGCTGGCGGTCAGCGCCTCGGAGGGCCAGATCGGACGGCCCGGCGAGGGGCGCGTGGTCGGCCAGGTGGTCGAACAGGGCCGCGCCGACAAAATCCTCGTCTTCCACTACAAGCGCAAGAAGCAGTACAAGAAACTGCGCGGACACCGGCAGGCGTTTACCGCGGTGCGCATCACTGAGATCGCCTTCGACGGCCAAAGCTTCACCGCTCCGGAACTTCCCGCGCCAGAAAAGAAAACCAAGCCGGCGCATCCGAAGCCGGCCAAAGACGAAGCGGCGGAAGCCGAAGTTGAAGCCGCTCCGCACAAGGCTGCAGCACACAAGAAATCTGCGCCCAAGAAGACGGCCAAGAAAGCGGCGCCCAAAAAGAAGCCAAAGAAGTAGCGCCGGCATTTTTGCCGGCTGTGGTGGCAGCCCCCTGGCGGCTGCCAGGGTGAGGTGAACATGAAGGACATTTACACGGGCCAACGGCCCCAGTTCGAATTACCGTCTGCCGAAGATTTCGGCGAGCCGAGTTCGTCGGGACAGGAAGGCCAGAGCCGGTCGCCGCGGCAGGTGGAATCGCAAGCGGGTCGCAAGCCCGGATTCGACAAGCGGACGGCTGGGGCCAAATCGCAGGCTACCCGCGAAGCCCTTGGCGGCTTTGAAAAGAAACACGGCGCCAGCTCGGTCGAGGTGAAGCTCACCGGCCCGCAAAAGGCCGGGCGTCAAAAGCGCCGGGCCGCCAAGGAGCGCGCGGTAGCGCAGGAGAAGAAGCGCAAGTCGAACCACGCCGCGTAATGCTCACTAGCTTGAGGCGCGAAGGATCTGGTTTGCAACTGACAACTGGCAACTGACAACTGGTTCTCTATGGCACACAAAAAAGGATTAGGCAGTTCACGCAACGGCCGCGATTCCAACGCGCAGCGGCTGGGAGTCAAGGCCTTCGGCGGGCAGCTCGTGCCTGGCGGCACCATCATCGTGCGCCAGCGCGGCACCCGCATCAAGCCCGGCCTCAACGTCGGCCGCGGTAAGGACGACACCCTGTTCGCCAAGGTCACCGGCGTCATCAAATTTGTCGACAAAGGCGGCATGGGGAAGTACGTACTGGTCGAGCCGGCCGAGATCGCCAAGGCCTGAGGGCTCCCTCGCTGCGCTCGGGATTTCGGCAAGCTACTGCACGAAGCACAGCGCCAGCAGGATCAGGCCGAACAGCAGCGCTTGCCAATTCTCGCGGGTCATGGAGTCCCTCCCGCTGGCGAAAGTGCAAGCCCCGCGCCAGTCTTGTCGCTCCACCAAATCAGCGGTTTATGCTCCAATGGAAGTCCTGGGCACGAGCCGCCGTGTCACGCCTGACGCGCCGGGTGTGCCTCACTAGACACATCGGTTTTTGCTGGCAACTGACAACTGTCTTTCATGTTTATTGACGAAGCCAATATCCGCGTGAAGGCCGGCGATGGTGGCAATGGGTGCATGGCCTTTCGCCGCGAGAAGTTCGTCCCGCGCGGCGGCCCCTCGGGCGGCGACGGCGGCCATGGCGGCGACGTGGTCATGGAGTCCAGCGAGCGCCACAACACGCTCGTCCACTTTCGCTTCAATCCCGAGCACAAAGCGGAGCGCGGACGCCACGGCGAAGGTTCCAACCGCACCGGACGCGAGGGCGCAGGCGTTGTCCTGAAGGTGCCGGTGGGGACGATCCTCTACGATGCCGAGTCTGGCGAGCGGGTGCACGATTTCGCGCGTCCGGATGAACGCATCGTGATCGCCCGCGGCGGACGCGGCGGGCGCGGCAACGCGCGTTTCGCGACTTCCACGCACCAGGCCCCGCGCGAGTGCGAGCCCGGCCGTCCCGGCGAGGAGCGCTCGTACCGGCTCGAACTCAAGCTGCTGGCCGACGTCGGCCTGGTCGGCTATCCCAACGTCGGCAAGTCCACGCTGATCTCGCGCATCTCCGCCGCGCGCCCCAAGATCGCCGACTATCCCTTCACCACGCTCGAGCCCAACCTGGGCGTGGTGGCGGTGGGCGAAGAACCGGAGCAGATCAGTTTCGTGGTCGCCGACATTCCCGGCCTGATCGAAGGCGCACACGATGGCACCGGCCTGGGTACGCAGTTCCTGCGGCACATCGAGCGCACACGCCTGCTGGTGCACCTGGTGGATGTGTCGGATGCAAGCGGCCGTCCCGACCCGGTGAAGGATTTCGAGGTAATCATGAACGAGCTGGCCAGCTTCGGCGCCGGCCTGGAGACCAAGCCGATGCTGGTGGCGGCCTCGAAGATCGATGTCGCGAATAAGAGCAAGCTCGCCAAGCTGCGCCAGTTCTGCCGCCGCAAGAAGCTGGCGCTCTATCCCATCTCCGGCGTGACCGGCGAAGGCATCGACAAGCTCAAATACACCATGGCGCAGCGCGTGGACGAGATCCGAAAAGAAACGCCACGGATTGCCACGGATGAGCGCGGACAAGAAACAAATCCAATTTCAAATCCGTGACGATCCGTGGCTCGTCTTCCTCACTCTTTTTTTCTGCCGTTTCCTGAAGCTTTGGCCGGCGCATCGCCCGCCGTGCCAGTTCCGCTGGTGAGCTGGGGGACGCGTACCGCCACGGGACGACGATCGAAGTCTTGCGGTGGTACCAACCGCAGGATCTTAGGTGAATGAGCGTTGGCGGCCAGCTCGATCTCGGTGGCAGGCTCACGACGCAGGTGGCGGACAAAGGAAGCTTGCCCCATCCGGTGATGAAATCGTGCCGGCTCGAAAGCCTCGAATTGCACTTTGTTCAGCGCATCCGTGGCCGTGCTGGCTGCGCGGCGCAGCCGCTGGATGCGCTCCACGGCGCGGTCCACAACGCGAGCGAACTCGGCGCCGTAATCCGGCGCGCGGCCTTCCCGTAAACGCCGTTTCGCCTTCGCGGCAGAAAACCAGGTGGGATTGCGATTGGCCTCCTGCGGAGGGTCCAGCCGCAGGACTTCACAAAGATGAGCGTGGACGACAATCTCCGTGGCAGCAGAATTTCCCACGCCGCCACGCTTGCGACGAAGGTAGCGGGCGAAGGACTCTTCCTCCATCCGGCCATGAACGCCCGCCTCTTCGACGGCCTCGAGAGCCGCGACCTGGGCGTGCGTCAGCGCCGGTTCGAGGCTGCCTTTGGGGAAGGTCCAGCGTCCGCTGCGGGTTCGGACCAGCAGGAATTCGATGCCACTGCCGCCGACCCGATAGCAGACGGCAGCTACCTGTTCACATCCCCGCAGGTTGCGACGTCGTATCGGACGGAAGAACTTGACTGAGCGTGACCCGCCGTTGGGCGAGCGATCCCCTGCACTCATAGCCGTAGAGTGCGCGATGCCCTCGGCTTCTGGCTAGAGCCCAGCTTGGTTCGGGGTCTTCGCAATCCTGAGTTCCTGCTCGCGGGAATCTTTCTCCATACTTGCGCCGGGCTTGGGTTGCAGCCAGTATTTTCTTGCCGCCAGCCACGGGAGGGTCTTTGGAACATCTGTATTGTCTTCGCTGCAATCGCGAGCTCGAAGCCGGACAAAAATCCGTCGCGGTATATATGTTCGCGCAGACCGTGGGCATCCGGCCGCGCCAGAAGTCGGCGGCGCAGCGGATCTGTTTCTGTCCGCAGTGTTCGGTCTCGCTGGCGATGGGACCTCCGCCCGAGGGCGCCCTCAATATTGCGGCGTGGAAGATGATTCGCGACCTGGTCGGCTCCGACCCAGCCCTCAACCAAGCTGCCTGGGAGACGCTGCGCGGCATCGTCGGCTTGCTGCCGGCCAGCGAAACCGACGCCGGCCACGGCGGCGCGTACTTCGAATTCTAAGCGGAGCCGAAATCAGCGCTACCGGAGATACGGCCCGACCTTTCTCCTAAAATATTTGCTGAGATCAAACGGTTCGGTAATCATGGCAACAGCTCCCGCAAGCGCGCAGGAAAAGCGCGGCATCCGCTACTGGATGGAACGCGTGGTTGCAGAGTGCGAGCGCGTCCAGTCCGGGTTCGCCGCCGCCCCGGTGCACGACCTGCGGGTTGCCCTGCGGCGTTGCCGCTCCATGGCGGAAGGGTTTCGCGCCATCGATCCCGATCCCACCTGGCGGAGGATGCGCAAAGCCGGCAAAGCGCTCTTCTCCGCCCTGGGAGAGCTGCGCGACGTTCAGGTGCTGAAGGAGTGGATAGAAAAGCTGGGCGGGGCAGACGATCCCGTCAAGGACCGCCTGAGCGCGTATTGTGACGCCCGCGAACGGGAGCTGAAGGCACAGGCATCCGCAGCGCTGTCGGGCTTCGATACTCGCACCTGGCTGCGCTGGGCACACACATTGGATTCGCGGGAGCGGCAGCTTCCGGTTGGTTCGGATATCTTCCAGGTGATCGCCCTGGAAAAGCTCGAGGACGTAGTCCGGCTGCATCGAACCGCCCTTCGCAATCGAAGCAAAGTCGCGTTGCATGCGCTTCGCATTGGCATCAAGCGATTCCGCTACGTCATCGAGAACTTTCTGCCCCTGCACGATGAGCACTGGGGCAAAGACTTGAAACAATTGCAGGATGTTTTGGGGGAGATCCACGACCTGGACGTTCTGTGGGCCACGGCCTTGCAGACCCGCAGCTTCGCCACGCCGGAGGAGCGTGAACGCTGGCGAAGCGCCATCGGCCGCGAGCGCGCCGAACGCGTTGCCGTGTACAAGCAAAAGCTGGTGGGCCGCGCGTCGCTGCTCGGGCAGTGGCGCCAGGGATTGCTCTCCGGCGACAGCCTGCGGCGGGCGATTGCCAGGAAGTTCCAGATCTGGGCGAGATTCATACGATCCGGATCCCGCCCATGCCATGCGGGTCCTGCGCAGGAGCCTGGAGATTTACGATGGTCTGGTCTCGTGCGGGGTGACGCGCAACGTGGCCGTCCACGAGGTGGACGCTCGCGAGCTGTTGCGCATTGCGGCCATCACCCACGAGGTGGGCCGCGCCGCGGGCAAGAAGAAGCATCACAAACGCAGCCGCCGCATGCTGGAGAAGTTGGACACGCCACCGGGCTGGACCGCCGACCATCTGCGAACCGTGGGCCTGGTGGCGCGCTATCATCGCGGCGCACTCCCCTTCGCGCAGCCCGCCTATGCGCGGCTGGGACGCGCGAAACGGCACATGGTGGCGTTGCTCAGCGGAATTCTTCGTCTAGCCGAAGCGGTGGAGAGCGGCGGCGGGAGCAGCGTTCGCAAAATAAGGCTCGAGCGCCACAACGGGTTCGTGGTTCTTCGCGTCGAGGGATATCCTGCCACCGGCAAGCGGCCTGAGCGCATCGCGGCCGGCCGTTACCTGCTGGAAACCGCGTGCGGCCTTCCCATCATGGTGAGCAACGCCGGTTGACCGTGTCGTTGCATGCGGAAGTCCCGACCGATCGGCAAATCGGGGTATCGTGGCCGGCGAGGAGTCAGGTGTTATGCGGAATCCTGGGAATGATGATTTCCCGCCGCCCGAAAAATCGCGCATCGAGTGAAAATGCGCCGGGACCAAGGCAAATGACAGCGGCCGCTATCGCCGTAGCCAGAGCCGCCACCGTTGTGGTGTCAAACAATGCGACGTTGGGAGCCGGCAGCCAGGAACACATCGTGCTTACCCCGGCTCCAATGGCTACAAGCGCGGCCCAGCGGGTGAGATAACCAGCCAGCAGCAAGGCGCCGGCAGCGATTGTCAGCAATGCGACGGCGAACAGGAATCTCGTCTCCTGTTCACTCATCATGCAGGCAATGCCCCGAACGATAAGCAGAACGCCAACCGCCGCTCGCAGGAGCAGCAGCCCGGCGCCGGGCCATCCCGCTGGGAAGCTGGAGAATATCCTGAGCAGCCGTCGCCTCCCTGATGCAAGATGTAGAGTAGAGGCGCCGTTGGCAAGATGAATCCCTAGTGCTTGTGATTTTTGTTTACCACTTTTGAGGTATTGGCTGTTGGCCGGCGTTTTATGGAAGCTGTCTCTTAGAGCTGGATGATTCCGCGGCGCACTCCGATGGCGACTGCCTGCGTCCGGTCCTTCGCGCCCAGTTTTTCCATAATGTGCTTGATGTGCACTTTGACCGTCTCTTCTGTGATAAAGAGCTTATTGGCAATGTCCCGGTTCCGGTTGCCGCCGGCGACTTGCTGGAGAACCTCGATTTCGCGCCCGGTCAGAGCCTCGTCGCTGTAGTGTTCCGCCAGATGCGCGGCAATTTCTGGCGGAATCCGCTTTTTACCTTCGTACACCTGACGGATAGCTTCCACCAGCTCCTTGGGCGGCATGCTTTTGAGCACGTAGTTGCGAGCTCCGGCTTCGAGGGCACGTCGAATTTCCGCGTCGCCTTCAAACGTTGTCAGAATGATGATGTGGGCTTCGGGAAATTCCGTCAGAATCGCGATCATCGTGTCGATGCCGCTCATGTCGGGAAGCCGCAGGTCCATGAGCGTCACGTCGGGCCGGTGTTCCCTAAACCGCCGAATGGCTTCCTGCCCATTGAACGCCTCCGCCACCAGAAGCATATCCGGTTGATTTCTGATGACCGTGGCGATCCCCTCATGCAGCAGAGGATGATCATCAACGCTGAATACACGGATCCTCGTGGGAGCATTCATTTACGCCGCTCGTTTCGTAGCCGCTGACTCGGCCGTCTCTTTGTTCCGCTGGTACAGCCGCGTCAGCCAATTAGACGCTGGACGCAAACGCTGCGATGCGAAAGCAATATCGCTGGGGACGCGAAGTTCAACTTCCGTTCCCTCTCCGTTGCGGCTGCAAACCTTGAGCTTGGCGCCGATTCTTTCCGCCCGCTCGCGCATCCCGGAGAGCCCCCAGTGTCCGTCGCGGCCGGATTGCACCACCTGAGGATCAATCCCGCAACCGTTGTCGCGGACCAGAACCCTTAACTGGTTGGCCGCATATTCCAGTTCCACTTCGATATTGCTCGCCCGGGCGTGGCGGAATGCATTCAGCACCGCTTCCCGGCCGATACGGTAAACCTCTTCGTGGATGCCCGGTTGCAACGCCAGGGCGGGACCTACCACAATGACGCGAAGATCAGTGGCTTGTTGGTCGCCGAACTGCTGCGGGATTTTCGAAAAGGATCCCCCTAGATCATGAGCACTTTCCGTGGAGGACCGCAGTCCGCGCAGCGTATTCCGGCCTTCTTCGATGACTTGTCCCATCAATTGCAAAACCCGGTTCAGCCGCGGGCGCGCCGCTGAGTCTGGGGGCAATTGGTCCACCGCAACGTGGAGTTGCATGGACACGCTGAGCAACCCCTGCAGCAAGGTGTCGTGCAATTCCTGCGCCACCCGCATGCGTTCGCCGAGGCGCTCTTCGAAACGCAGATTGAGCTTCTTGACCGTCTGGTAAAGCCACAGGCGATGGAAGCCAAAAATCGCAAAGGCGCCCGCAATCACGCAGGCGAAGGGGAACCACCATCTCTGCCAAAAATATCGGGCGAGAAACTCCCCGCTCTTGAGCAGCAATGCCGCGAGGACGATCAGGCCCAACTTCATTCGGCCCCCCACAAGCCGGAGGAGAAAGAAGGCCGAAACCAACTCGGAGGGCTCCGAGCACCGATAGAACCGGAGAAAAAGCTTACACGAACCGGTACTTGTTTTGCAACTTGAAGAAGCGAAATGAGTTCAGTGGCCTCCTACGGTTGAGCGGGACGACCTGCCGGCGCGAGATCCGGATCCAGCCCCAATGTTGCTCTACCACTATCGTGGTATTTCTCTATGAAACCGACGGGGTACCCAAAAAACCCTCCATCGCGTGATGCGTCTGCTGCGCTGATTGCGGCAAAGTGCACAACGCAGAGTCCATCTCCGATTTAAATCAGCCATTGGGGGGTGCGAACGCCAGCGTCGTCCATCGAGGATTCACGGACACGACCACCCGGGACGAACTTCATCCGCGTTCTGGAAGAGGAAACTGAGAAGGTTTGCGCGCGCTAGCGATTAGACGAGTTCCAACGTCAGTTTTCTGACGGACTCAAATCATGCAGCAAAGGAGAAGAAGATGTTTAAGCACGCGGCTGTATTCGCAGTAGCGGCGATCGTCGCCCTGGGTGTTCTCACTCTGGGCGCAAAGAAATCCACTTCCGTGGCCGGAGTCTGGCAGGTGGACGCCCGCCATTCCGATGCGCAACTTACCACCGACGCGACGACCGATTACGGGAAAACGAAGATCGACATCACGGTCGGCATCGCCAGGGTGGAGGGAGATTTGAAGGTCGACGACGGCGATCCCAGCCAGTCGCGTGTCGATTTGCACATCTTTCCCGCTACCTCTATGTCGCCTTCCATTGATGAGCATGGGAAATTCAGCAAGAGCCGTTGGCTGGCGGACCAGGCCAATCACACGATTGTGTGCTTCCACTCCAAGAGTATCGTCCGGCTGCCGGACGGCAAGCTGCAAAGCAAGGGCGAGCTGAGCGTGGTTCGCGTGGACCGCAACGTTGAGCTGAACCCGAGTGAAGCCTATTACGGTCCCGTCTATGGGCCTCCCATCATCCACCGCGATGCGCGCGAAGTCACGCTCGTTTTCGACCCCCCGGCCGATGGGAAAGAGGGCGGAATCGAGACATCAGTATCGACCAAGGTGTTCCGCGAAGACTTTCCCCAGTTGGTGAAGACGGTAGTCAGTACCTACTGGCCACCGGTGGTGCAAGATGAAAAGTGTACCGTGCCTAGCGCCAGTGAAGCCTATCACGGCGCCAAATGCACGGGAACATTCATGCAGAGTCAGAGCCTTCCCGAAGCGCCTCACGCGCCCAGCGGCGAGGACATCGGTAGCAGGCAGAATTTCAACAACCTGGTCGGGGAACGTCTGGACGTTGCGGTTCACCTGCGTCTGACGCCGGGGGGTTCCCTCGAACATATGGCAGCCGGAGACTAGCCCGTTTCTCCCTGGGAGGAATTTGCCGCGCTTTTATTGGCGTGGATGGCGCGGCGATTCCTCCCTCCTTGGTCGCTTCCGCAGAGCCCACTTGGGAAGATTCCGGGGCCTGCACCGGTTGGTTCCTGCAGACTGACCGAGACGAGTCGAAGTCTGCCCTGCGCGAAAAGCAAGGAATCTCGATCGATAGCAACTGAGCGCGAAACGGGATCACTGCCGAGGTTTTCAGGCAGTTGCGGATATTGACTGTGGCCCCAGCAGACTGGCAAACGCAATTTACCCTCAGGGTACAGAACAGAGAGGAGAGCACCATGCAACTTCAAAGTGACTACTTCACTGCTTATCACAACCTAAAGCTGACCCGAGATGACAAGGGTGTGCTGGTTGCTGAGTTCCACAGCAACGGCGGGCCGTTCATTATGTCCGCGCAAGCTCACACGGAACTTGTCGATGCCTTCTACCGGATTTCGCAAGATCGAGCGAACAAGATCGTACTCCTCACGGGTGCAGGCGGGGAGTTCATTCCTGATGTCGATTGGTCCTCTTTCGGCGATGTCGCCGATCCCGGCGTTTGGAGCCAGGTTCACGACGAAGGCGTTCAGGCTTTGGAAAACATAGCCAACATACGCGTACCAGTCATCGCGGCTATCGAGGGGCGTGCCCATGTGCACTCCGATTACGCGCTACTTGCCAGTGTGATCGTGGCGGCCGAGGGTGCGACCTTTCAGGATGTGGCCCACTTCTCCGCGGGCGTTGCGCCCGGCGACGGAATCTTTACCACCTGGAGTTATCGCGCGGGAGCGGGACGAGCGGAGGCGTTCCTGCTGAACCCGCAGCCGCTGTCGGCGCGTACTGCACGCGAATGGGGAGTGGTTGCCGAGGTTGTGCCGAACGGTAAGGCGCTCAGTCGGGCGCAAGAATTGGCCGGGCTGTACCTGAAGGCTCCGGAGGTAACCCGCCGAAACACACGCATCCACTTCATTCAACCGTTGAAGGAGCGCGTCGTGCGGGAAGTTGGCTACGGGTTGTCGCTCGAAGGAGCGTCGTCGGCCGATCTCGTCAAATCAATGCAAGCCCGGAGTGAAGCTGTCGCTCGGAAAGGAAAAGTCGCATGACGAGCAGGAACACCAGCACCTTTCAAAGTTGTGCCAGCCAGAGGTGAAGTCCCCTTTAGGCAGTTGGGCCACCGACCCGCTGAAAACCGGCTTGGGCATAGTCTGGTTGGAGAGCCAGAGACTCTTCTGTGCCGCACTAACACATCACGGAGGACGGATGAGCCAAGGGCCCCAAGCCGTTGAAAAAGAAATGGTAGGCACGTGGGGACTCGAACCCCAGACCTCTACCGTGTCAAGGTAGCGCTCTAACCAACTGAGCTACGCGCCTACAACAAGATCACGATTCTAGCAGAGGCTCAACTCGGCTATCAATTTGATGCAGCGGCGCCTGAGGTTAAGAGCAGCCACCCGTTTTTCCACAACTTGCGGAAGAAGAATCGTAAAACCTCTTGACAAGCGCGGACGGGAAAGGCAAACTCGCCCGCTCATCAGGCTAATCTGCAAGCAGGTGTGCAATTGCTTCCAGGAGAAGCAAGTGAGTGCTCACAGATTCCATGTCGTCGTAGCTGGTGGGTTTAGCCGCAGGGACCAGTCGCCCCCCAAGAAACCAGTCAACCCGTGTCCTCGGACGTTAACCGACCTCCGACACAACTTAGAATTCATCGGCTAACCACAACGTAACCAATACATTTTTAATGGGTTAGGTCACAGCAGCCCTGTAAGTGACGGGGCGAAGCTGTAAGCACGGTACTCGCTGCAGCACGACGAGGCGATGATCATGTTTCCAGTCGCTCACACCAGCCTTTCGCAGAGTTCCCCGCCGGGCAATCTCAATGGCCTGCTGCCGTTGCACCCGGCTTCGACGGTGTCGTTGTGGTCTCAAACAACGGCCAGCGACCAACTTCGGTGGTATGCCGTCTACACCAAGTCCCGCCACGAGAAGCGGATCAAGGAACAACTGGACAGCCAGTCGCTGGAGTCGTTTCTTCCGCTTTATGAAACGGTTCACCGTTGGAAGGATCGCCGGGTGCTGGTCCGCCTGCCGGTGTTTTCCGGTTACCTCTTCGTCCGGATGGTTCTTGCCGAGCATCGCAAGCCGGTGGTCACCGTCCCTGGGGTGGTGAACCTGGTGGGAAGGCCTGGTTGCCCGACTCCGATCGAAGACCATGAAATCGAGGCCTTGCGCCTGTGTTCGGTTCGAGGGCAGAACATGATGCCGCACGCCTATCTCACCGCCGGCCGCCGGGTGCGCGTGAGACAGGGTCCTCTCGCCGATATGGAAGGCATTTTGGTTCGCAGGAAGGGGAAGTCCCGTTTGATCCTCTCCGTCCAATTGATTGCCCGGGCAGTCGCCGTCGAAGTTGACGCCGCCGACGTGGTTGCTGTCGGCCATCCGTATCACAATCCCTCTGCAGCTTGACCCATTCAGGCCCCCGGCCGCGATGGCGTGGCCCCAAGAGGCGGCAATGTCGACATCTGCTACTAAAGTTCTGAATTCACGCGCCCGCGTCCTCAAGGCCGCTACCGCGTTGTTCGCGGCCAAGGGATTTCACGAGACCTCCACTCGTGAAGTGGCTCGCAAAGCCCGCGTCAACGAAATCACCATTTTCCGGCACTTCAAGAACAAGCAGGAGCTCTATCTCCAGGTCTTGAACAGCAAGCTGGGACTGATGGTGCCGGAATCGCTGCTCCCGCTGTTGCAATCCTCCGGCAACAACGAGGAGGTGTTCCTCTCGCTGGCGGAACACCTGCAGCAACTGCTGGATCCGGTGTTTCTGCGCCTGGTGTTTTACGCTGCGCTGGAAAAACCGGAGCTGCTCAAGAAGTGCTACAGCCCGCGCCTGATGTCGTTCCACGAAATTCTGGGCGAGTACATACGGGAGCGGATCGACGGTGGGGTCCTCCGCAACCTGGATCCCATGCTGATGGGGCGGGCGCTGGTAGGGATCATTGCCTATCAGCAGATCCTCTCCCAGTTGCTGGGAGGCGGCGATTCCCGGGGGGCTAACTCGCCCAATTTCGCCAGGACTTACATGGATATCTGGCTTCGTGGAGCGTTGAAACCGGACTCGCCGGCTCGCCGCCATTCCCCGGATGAATCGACGCAGGCGCCAGAAACGGCTGCCTGGCAGGCGCGGCGGTGAGTTTGCCAGTGGACTTCAAACCCAGCACAAACGTTTGGCGGTGAGCTCGCCCGGCTGCCGGGAGCAGTTTCGCCGGCGCAGCGCTGCCGAATGCTTTGTGCTTGATGACAGGAATTGGTTATGAGCATGCAAAAAATCCTAAGTGCGCTGCTTGCATTCCTGCTGTGCGTACCCGGATACGGTCAGCAGCAAAACGAAAGGCCGCGAGCTCCGCGCGATGATTCTTCCACGGAGATGCGAACCCCCGGCCTGTCGGATCTCTCGAAGGAAAACCTCAGCCGGGTTGCGGCCTCCGCGTCGCAAATTCGGGTGGTTCTGGTCAGAGATCCTGGGCTGCTCGTGGAATTAAAAAGCTGGGTGGCAAAGGAAGCGACTGATAACGGTCAGGTGGTGGAAGATTCGAAGCTTACCGATCAGGCGATTTTCGACCGCTTGGAGACGGATATCACATTCCGCGCGCTGGCCACCCGGCTGCTGCAACGCTACGGCTACCTGATGCCCACGGCGAATCCGGATTCCGAATTTGCCAAGGAGCAGGAGTTGATTCTGAAGGAACGCGCGCGCCGCCTGGTGCAGATCGAGGCGCAGGAAGATGCGGAGTCTCTGCGTCCCGGGAAAGATCAGCGAGAGCGGGAGCGCGCCGCAACCTGTGATCCCCGCCAGGACGAGGACTGCGTGCAACCGCCACGGGCAGGGCAACCGCGAAAGCTTCAGTCCCCCACTGGCATGCCCGCACCCGAGGCAACTCCCGCCTGGCCTTCCGAACCGCCCCCGCCGTCAAGCGGACCGCAGACCCTTCGCGCCAGCGGCATTGCCGAAGAGCCAGGTACGCGCGACGATAACGCAACCCAGCCACGTTTCGAAACCGCCGCCGACACGCTCAAGGGCGCCGATGGGTCCCCTACGGGTTCTCAGATAGCGGACCTTTCAGCCAGCGACAACTTGGCCAGCCGCCTGAATAATCTGCGCGCTTCTCCAACCCAGGGTGATACGAGCGACCTGGTCGCGAGCAACAGCGGTTCGCAGCGCTCGGTGCGGCCCGCCAACCCACGCGGATATCTCTCCCAGCAAGCCGATCTCGCGCCGGTCAGAATGGTGCACCAAGCCAATCCGTATGCAGACATTCCCTCGCTGTATGACCTGTATGTGCAGGCTGCCGTGCACGACCGTCCGCCAGAACGCTTCGGGCTGGAGGTTTTTCGCAACACCACCAACCCGCCGGATGCCATTCCCATGGACTTGCCGGTGGGTCCGGACTACGTAGTGGGGCCGGGTGATGGCCTGGCCATCGATCTCTGGGGCGGCGTCTCGCAGCGGTTGCTGCGGATCGTGAATCGGGAAGGGCGAGTCTCGCTGCCGGAAGCCGGCCCCCTGCTGGTCAGCGGCCGGACCCTCGGCGAAGTCCAGGAGGTAGTACAGCAGGCGCTGCGCACCCAGTTCCGGGGCATCTTCGCAGACGTTTCCCTGTCGCGCTTGCGGACGGTACGGGTGTACGTGGTGGGCGACGTGACGGAACCGGGAGCCTATGACATCAGCTCGCTTTCCACCCCATTGAACGCCTTGTTTGCCGCCGGCGGAGTCACGCCGCGTGGTTCGCTGCGCTCCCTGAAACACTATCGCGGCAAGCAACTGGTTGAGGAAGTGGACGCCTACGATCTGCTGTTGCACGGCATCCGCTCCGATCTGCAGCGGCTGGAAAACGGGGATACGCTGCTCGTGCCCTCCATCGGCCCGCAGGCGACGGTCGAGGGCATGGTGCGGCGGCCGGCCATTTACGAATTGCGTGGCGAGACCTCGCTGGCGGAGGTGCTCGACTTGGCCGGCGGAATCTTACCGGCCGCGGCCTTGCAGCACATCGAAGTCCAGCGTATCGAGGCGCACGAAAAACGCACCATGCTCAGCCTCGAGGTTTCGCCGCCGTCGGCCGATGCCGACGGGGTCACGAAACAACTCAGTTCTTTTGCCATCCACGATGGCGACGCGGTGCATATTTTCCCCATCGCGCCCTACAACGCGGACGCCATTTACCTGCGGGGCCATGTGCTGCGGCCGGGGCGCTACGCTTACAAGCCGGGAATGAAGCTGACCGACCTGGTTGCCACCTATAACGACCTGCTTCCGGAACCGGCGCCCCACTATGCGGAAATCGTGCGGCTGAATCCACCCGATTTCCGCCCCAGCGTCGAGAGCTTCGACCTCTCCGCGGCGCTGGCCAATCCGCCAGCGGCGCCGAAGCTGCAGCCGCTCGACACCGTCCGCATATTCAGCCGCTACGATTTTGAAGTCGCGCCCGCGGTATGGGTGGGCGGAGAAGTGCGCACCCCGGGCCAATACACTATGTCCGGCCAGGCCCATGTTCGCGATGTGGTCTACCTGGCGGGCGGAGTGACGCCCGATGCCGGGCTCGATTACGCGCAGCTATTTCGCACCCAGCCTGACCGAACCCTGAAGATTCTCAGCGTGAACCTGCGCGCAGCGCTGGCGGGGGACCCGGTGCAAAACATCCTGCTGCAGCCGCGCGACCGTCTGTTGGTGCACAGGAGTTTGGCCAAAGTCGAGCCGCCGACCGTGTACGTGAACGGCGAGGTGGCGAAGCCGGGCCGGTACCCGCTCACCACCAACATGCATGTGGAGGACCTGGTTCGCGTCGCCGGCGGCCTGAAGCGGAGCGCGTACGCGGAAAGCGCCGATCTGACCCGGTTCGCGGCCAGCGATCCGCAACGCGGCGCGAGTGAGCACCTGCAGGTCAATCTCGCGGCGGCCATGACCGCCGACCCCAAGCACGACGTACTGCTGCGCGACGGCGATGTGCTCACGATTCCGCAGCTCCCCGGCTGGGATGAACTGGGCGCGTCCATGACGGTGCGGGGCGAAGTCCAGCACCCGGGCAGCTATGGCATCGCGCCGGGCGAGCGTCTGAGCTCCGTCCTGACGCGCTCCGGTGGATTCAGCGCAGAAGCTTATCCTTACGGCGCGGTGTTGATGCGCCGTGAGGTGCGTGAACTGGAAATAAAGTCCCACCAGGAATTGATACGACGAGTGAAGGCGGAACAGGCTTATTTGAATAGCCTGCCGGAGAACACTACCGAACAGAAGAACGCCAAGATGACGGCGATTACGCAGACGCAGACCACGCTCGAGCAATTGGAGTCCAATGCGCCCGTGGGGCGGGTGGTTATTCATATTCGATCGGACGTGCCAGCCTGGCGAAACACAGCCGCCGACGTGCCGGTGAGGGACGGCGACGTGCTCGTGATACCCAAGAAAGCCAACTACGTGATGGTGACCGGACAGGTCTTCAATCCCACCGCGATGAGCTACCGTCCGGGAGGAAGTGCGAAGTGGTATCTGAGCCAGGCGGGCGGGCTGACGCAGATTGCCGATAAGAAAGCGGTGTTCGTGATCCGGGCGGATGGATCGGTGATCGCCGCGAAGAACAACTCCGGGGGGTGGTGGGTCGGCGATCCGATGAGCGCGACGTTGCGGCCGGGTGATACGGTCGTGGTGCCCGAGAAGGCGCCCAAGATTGCTGGCCGCAATTGGACGGTCCTGATGTCAACGGCGCAAATCGCTTCCTCCGTTGGTCTCGCCGTTGTACTCCACTGATGCGCCAGTTAGCCGGACTCGGGCCATGTGGCAACACCTAAAACGCGGCACACTCATTCTCCTGCTCGTCGGAACCTTCCTGCCTGTCCGCGGACAGGCACAAAGTTCCTCTGGTGACCCGCCGATTGCTGGCTCCGACAAAGCGACACAGTTGCGTCAGCAGATCGAAGAGCTGAAGAAAAACCTGGCGACGCTCGAAGAACAATTGTCCGCGGAAGAACAGAGAAAGCGCGAGCAGGAAGCCGCTGCCGAAGCCAGCCGGCGCCAAGAGCAACTGGCCGCCGAGGAGATGATGAGCCAACCGGCGCAGGGCCCCGCGCAGGCTGAATCCAGCGTCGACCCTCCGCACCATTCAGTTGAACGCACTTTCGGCCTCAACATCCTCTCCGATCAGAAGGCTTTCTGGACTAGTCCGCTGCGCCTTCATTTGAACGACGCGCCCGTGCTGTTTCCGTTTCTTGCCGTCACCGCAGCCACCATCGCCAGCGATAACGCCATCGAGCAACACTTGCCTCACAGCCCGACTCTGATTCAACACAGCCAGAGCCTCTCGAATTACGGGGTTGCGTCGATGCTTACGGCGGCGGGGGGCTTGTACCTGTGGGGAAAGAAAGCCGAAGACGATCATGCCCAGGAAACCGGTTTCCTGGCGGGTGAGGCGGCCCTCGACAGCCTGGTAGAAGGCGAGGCCATCAAATTGGTGGCGGGACGGGAGCGTCCGCTGCAGGGCAATGGCCGGGGCGAGTTCTGGCAAGGCGGGAGTTCTTTCCCCGCCGAGCACGCCGCGGCGGCATGGTCGGTGGCCAGCATCCTGGCCCACGAATATCCCGGCCCTCTGACCGAACTGCTGGCCTATGGCGCAGCTTCCGGCATCACCGCGGCCCGCGTCATCGGCCGCGAACATTTTGCCTCGGATGCGCTGGTCGGCAGCGCGCTGGGCTGGTATTCCGGCTGGCAAGTGTACCGCTCCCATCACAATCCGGAGCTGAACGGCGCAGAGTGGGGCACCTTCGAGCGCAGCCAGGAACCCACCCTGGCCCGCGACATGGGCTCCCCGTACGTGCCTCTGGATAGCTGGGTCTATCCCGTATTTGACCGCCTGGTGGCGATGGGCTACGTGCAAACCGGATTCGCCGGGCTCAAGCCCTGGACCCGTATGGAGTGCGCCCGCCTGGTGGCAGAGGCGGGTGGTCTGCTGGAGGACGATGCCCCGACGGATGCCGAGGCAGTCCGCTTCTATCATCAACTGCAAAACGAGTTTTCGCGCGAAGTCGGCCTGCTGGAGGGCGGCCGCAGCGTAGGAGCGGAGGTCGAATCCGTCTACACGCGCTCGACCGCCATCTCCGGCCCACCCTTAACCGACGGCTACCACTTCGGCCAGACCCTGTACAACGATTTCGGCCGCCCCTATGCCCAGGGATTCAACCAGATCACCGGGCTCTCGACCAGCGCCGAAGCCGGGCCCTTGGCCTTCTACTTCCGTGGGGAATATCAGCACGCTCCCGCTTTGCCGGAGGTGCCGCTAAACGTGCAGCAAGCGATTGCGGCCGCGGACGTGAATCCTGTGGCGCCATCGACGCAGCCGCTGGCCACCAACCGTTTCCAGCCGCTCGATAGTTACGCCGCGCTCAACCTCAAGGGATTCCAGGTCTCGGCGGGCCAGGAGAGCTTGTGGTATGGACCGGGGCAAAGCGGGCCGTTGATCTGGAGCGACAACGCCGAACCGATTCCCATGGTTCGCATCAGCCAGAACTCACCCTTGGAACTCCCGGGCGTTCTCAGCCGCCTGCTGGGGCCGGTGCGTACCGAATTCTTCTTTGGGAAGCTGGAACGTGACCAGTCCCCCTCGCGCGCGTTTGTTCATGGCGAAACCATTGCGATCAAGTTCAATCGCAACCTGGAGTTCGGGTATACGCGGACAGTGGTGTTTGGCATCTCGCCCCAGCCGCTGACCTGGGGAACCTTCTTCTCCAGTTTCGTGAAGATCAACTCCGGAAGTTCCAGTCCGCTTTACAAGCCGGGCAAGCAAACCAACAGCCTGGAATGGACGTACCGGATTCCTGGCCTGCGGAAGTGGCTTCTGCTCACCGGCAACGCCATGGAGAAGGAATACCCGATCGCGTTTGCGGCGCCGGCCCGCGCGGCCATCAACCCCGGCGTCTACATGCCGCAGCTTCCCAAGATTCCCAAGCTCGATCTCAGGATCGAGGCGGTGTACACCAACGTTCCTTCGGCGCACAACGCCGGAAACGGCCAGTTCGATTACTTTGACTACGTCTATCACAACTTTTACACCAACAATGGGAACCTTCTGGGAAGCTGGATTGGCCGCGATGGCATCGGGCTGCAGGCCTGGAGCACGTACTGGTTGTCGCCGCGGAGCACGTTGCAGCTCAACTTCCGCAGGGCAACGGTGTCGAAGAATTTCCTGGAAGGCGGCGAATACACCGACTACGGCGCCCGCGCCGACCTCTTGCTCCGGCCCCGGTTGAGCCTGGCCAGCGCGCTGCAATACGAGCAATGGGATTTCCCCTTGCTCTCTCCCACAAGGAATTCCAACTTTACCGCCTCGTTGCAGTTGACCTACTGGCCCAAATGGAGGACTCGATAACGTGAAGCGCAGTGCCCTGATCACCGGTATCACCGGCCAGGACGGGTCGTATCTGGCCGAATTCCTGCTGGAAGCCGGTTACCGTGTTTTCGGCCTTGTCCGGCGCAGCAGTACGATCAATTTCGAGCGCATCGCCCATCTGCAGGACAAAATCGAACTGATCCCCGGCGACCTGCTCGATCCCAGTTCTCTGATGGCAGCGCTGGAACGATCGCGGCCCCAGGAAGTTTACAATCTGGCCGCCCAGTCTTTTGTTCCGACGTCCTGGAGCCAGCCGGTGCTGACGGGAGAGTTCACCGCCCTGGGCGTTACCCGGCTGCTGGAGGCGATCCGCGCCGTCAACCCGAGTATCCGCTTCTATCAGGCCTCGTCCAGCGAGATGTTCGGCATGGTCGAGGAGTCTCCGCAGACGGAAAAGACCCGCTTCTATCCGCGGAGTCCCTACGGCATCGCCAAACTCTATGGCCACTGGATGACGGTCAATTACCGGGAAAGCTACGACCTGTTTGCCTGCTCGGGGATCCTTTTCAATCATGAATCGCCGCGCCGGGGGATCGAGTTTGTCACCCGCAAAGTCAGCTACGCGGTGGCGCGCATCAAGTTGGGCCTCCAGGACAAACTCTACATGGGCAACCTGGAAGCGGAGCGGGACTGGGGATTCACCGGCGATTACGTCCGCGCCATGTGGCTGATGCTGCAACAGGAACGGCCGCAGGACTACGTCGTGGCGACCGGGGTCGCACACTCGGTGCGCGATGTCCTGGAGGTCGCTTTTGGCCATGCCGGCCTGGACTATCGCGACTACATCGAGATCGACCCGCAACTGACGCGGCCAGCGGAAGTGCATCGCCTGCGGGGAGACTACTCGAAAGCCCGCCGTGAACTGGGATGGCAGCCGGTAGTCTCCTTCGCAGAGCTCATCGCGATGATGGTGGACAGCGATTTGGCACAGCTGGAGAAGGCGTTGCCGCAAGCGCGGGCGGTGGTGGCGGGCTAACCCTGGGCGAGGGAGTGATTTGGGAGGCTGGGTTGCGGGCGCTCATCAGCGGGGGAACCGGATTCGTGGGAACTCACTTGGCGAGGTTTCTGGTGGAGCAGGGCGTAGAAGTCTTCGTCTTCTCCCGCACGGCTCCCCGCGAGCCCAGCGCCAGCGTCACCTACTTTGAGGCTGACATCCGCGATTTATCAGCCTTGCGGCAGATTTGTGAAGCGACGCAACCGGACCAGATCTACCATCTTGCGGCGGTCCCTTCGATCGCCGATTCCTGGAACGATCCGCGCGCGACCTTCGACATCAACGTGGCCGGCACCCACAACCTGTTGGACGCCTGCATGCCCCTGGCCTCGCGTCCACGGCTTCTGAACGTAAGCACGGCGCAAGTGTACGGCGCGCGCGGTGAGGCGGGGCTGAGCGAGGATTGTCCCCTGCAACCGGTGAGCCCCTATGCGGCTACCAAGGCGATGGCGGAGTTGTTGGTGTATCTATACCCACCCAGCCAGCGGGAAAGAGTGGTTACCGCCCGGCCATTCAATCATTCCGGCCCGGGGCAGACCGCCGACTACGTTCTCTCCGACTTTGCCCGGCAGATTGCCGAAATGGAAATCGGGGTGCGCTCGCCGGTGCTGGAGGTCGGCGATCTCGAGGTGGAACGTGATTTCACTGACGTGCGGGATGTAGTGCGCGCCTACGCTCTGTTGCTGCATTGCGGGCGGGGCGGCCAAGTGTACAACGTCTGCTCCGGCGCCACGTATCGCATTTCAACCGCCGTCGACGTCCTGCAATCCTTGACCTCCGTGCGCCTGGCGATTCAAGTCGCTCCCGATCGGGCCCGCCCAGGCCAGCCGCAGCGGATTTGTGGTGATCCCAGCAAGATACAAGGGGACACGGGCTGGCGGCCCACCATCTCCTGGGAGGCCATGCTGCGTGACCTTCTACAACATTGGCGGGAACGGGTACGACAGCAGGCCCAGAGTTGTTCGCTGACCCAGTCCTGAAACTCATACCGGCAATGGCGGCCGCGTTCAAGCGCCCGTTAACTCCGCCAACGATGGATAGGGAAAATGGCTGATACTTCGATCCATCCACATCAGAACCTTGACCTGGATCCCGAGCTTCACGCTGCTCTCCGTGTCGTGAGCGGGGATAAGCTGGCACGCGAGCGATCCATTGCCCAGCTACGGCTGCTCTGGCAGCGACGCCGGTTCGTGGTCCGCGTGGTGAGCTGCGGGGCTGTGGCCGCAACGCTGATCGCCCTTCTGGTCCCGGCACGCTACCGGTCGACGGCTCGCCTGATGCCGCCCGACAATCGCTCCATGTCCGGCTTTGCCCTGGCGGCGTCGTCGCTGGCCGGGCGCGCCGGTGGCAGCGCTCTCCTGGGCGACCTCGGCGGTGATCTGGGCTTCCGGAATACCAGCGAACTGTTTGCCGGCATCCTGAGGAGCCGCACGGTGGAAGACCACCTGGTCGCGCAATTCAACTTGAAGCGAGCTTACTGGGACCGGCGTATCGAGGATGCGCGCAAAGACCTGGAGGACAATACTGACATTTCCGTGGATCGTAAGAGCCAGATCGTCACCCTCAAGGTCACGGACAGGGATCGCTATCGGGCGGCAGCCATGGCCCGCATGTACGTTGACGAACTGAACCGCGCGGTGGCGGAAGCCAGCACCTCGTCGGCCCGCCGGGAACGAATCTTCCTGGAAGGCCGGCTGCAAGAAGTGAAAGCGGACTTGGAATCGGCAGAGAAGGACTTCAGCCAGTACGCCAGCAAGAACACGGCAATCGACATCAAGGAACAGGGCCGGACGATGGTGGAAGCGGCCGCGACCTTGCAAGGCCAGCTCGTCGCGGCTCAGTCCCAGCTCGAAGAACTGAGACAGATCTATACCAGCAACAATATCCGGGTACGTGCGCTGCAGGCTCGCATCACGGAACTTCGAAGCCAGCTCGACAAGATAGGCGGGAAAGGCGAAGGTTCGCCGGCTCCAGGGGAACAGGAGAAGGACTCGCTTTACCCCTCGATCCGCAGGCTGCCGTTGCTGGGGGTCGCGTACGCGGATCTCTACCGCCGGGTCAGAGTGCAGGAGACGGTCTTTGAGACCTTGACGCAGGAGTATGAGCTGGCCAGGGTCGAGGAAGCCAGAGAGATTCCCACCGTCAAGGTTTTGGATGCGCCGGATGTACCCGAGAAGAAATCATGGCCTCCCCGGCTGTTGATCATTGCCTTGGGCACAGTGCTCTCCATCTTCATTGCGGTTGGGTGGGTGCTGGGCAGCGCCCAGTGGGGGAAAATCGATCCGCAGGACCCGGGCAAAGCGCTGGCGGAAGAAGTCATCGCCACGGTCAAGTCTAACCCACGGTGGGTCCGCCGAAATGGCTCCCGGAG
Source organism: uncultured Acidobacteriota bacterium (assembly GCA_963808725.1). Lineage (GTDB taxonomy): Bacteria > Acidobacteriota > Terriglobia > Terriglobales > Acidobacteriaceae > JAHFUA01. The sequence goes on from CAWEGO010000002.1 coordinate 2,003,652, forward strand.
GCGGCCCGGATGAGCCGATGCCGGACGCATCGCGCGATCACAGCCGACTTGAATAAACTTTGACAGAACTGGCTTCTAGCTCGATGGCCACCGCCGGCCAGCCCCGCCACCGTCATCCCTCGACTGTGGCCGGCGCCGAGCACGCGCCCAACCTTCGCCGCGGAGCGAGCAGTTTAGCCGCAGCGCGCATTATTCGCTACCTCTTCCGGGTTGTGGTTCTGCTGCTGGTCGCGCGTATTGGCGGTCCGGAGATTCTCGGGGCTTATGCTCTGCTGGTCATGATCACCGAGACGGCTTTCCTGTTTTCGGGAGGCGGTTTCGGAGATTTTTTGGCCCGTGAGGTGGCCCGAGACCCGCGGGTGGGGCGCAGCCTGGGATGGCAGCTCACGAAACTTCGCTTTGCCTATCTGGTCATCGGCGTTGCCAGCACGGTCTCCCTGCTTCTGCTCCTGCGCTATCCCGAGTCACTTTGGACGGCGGGTTTGCTGCTCGGGTGCGCCCTGTTCCCACGCGCGGCCATCGAGAGTTGCCAAGGCATTTTGCGGGGAACCGAACATTTCGCGCCCATAGCCCGGACGGAAGCAATCATGGGGACAGTACTGGTGGCAACGGCCTTTGGCCTGATCGAGGCGGGTTATGGACTGCGTGGGATTGTGTTGGGTGAGCTGGCGGCGGCTTTGGCGGGAATGCTCGATGCCGTGAGAGCGGCGGCACGGCACGCTCCCGCCGGGCCCAAACACTTGAGTGTCGATCGAAAGCTTATGTCCGCTACGTTCGCCTTCAATCTTTACCCACTGATCGTAAGCGTCTACGACCGCGTGGACGTCTTGCTCCTTTCCAAACTCGCCGGAAACATTGCGGTCGGCATTTACAGCATCCCTTACCGAGCCTACTCCGCGCTTCAGATTCTTCCCTATGCGCTCTTTGGCGTATGGTTTCCTAACTTTTCCCGGGAGTGGAACTCTGCCTCGCAACGGCGCTGTTCCGAGATCATGACGCTGCTGTATGCGTTTGCCTTATTTGCCATTCTTGCGGTCACTTTCTTCGCCACGCCCACGGTCGCCTGGGCGCTCGGTGGGCGATACGCAGGGTCCGCGCTGGCCATTAAGATTCTCATCTGGGCCACGCTGCCCATGTTTCTCAATTTTGCTCTCAACGCCGTTTTGCTGGCCACCAATCATGAGCGGATTTTTATCTGGACGGCGATTGTGTGTACCGTGACCAATGGAGCTTTGAATCTCATCTTCATACCTCGCTATTCGTTCGTGGCGGCCGCTGTCGCCACCGTGGCGACGGAATTTGTTCTTCTCGCCCAGAATGCGTACTTGGTCCGGCGGAAAACGGGGAGCCTCCCTTTTCCGGCCCACAGCCTGCCGCTGACTCTTATGTTTGCCGGGGCTCTGTCTCTGGCTTGGATGGCGGGGAAGGTGTTTCCCTTTTATGTTACCGGCACGCTCGCGGCAGCAAGCTTTTCGTTGTATGTCTGGTGGTTGTATCGAAGGCAAGGGGTTCGCCTCGCTTTCTAGCTCACCGGGGAGGGCTGGATTGATTGTCGCGGTGGATACTTGGTCGCTGGCCGCTACCAATCGATATCATGGGTACCATGTCTATGCCAAACGGCTGCTGGAGGAAATCAAGCAACTGCTGGACGGGCAAAGCACGGTTGAAATTCGGCCGTTTGTTTTCCCGCGCCACGCCAATGATGCGAACAACTGGACGCCTTCTCCCGGTTTTCAGCCAACTCCGGCGAACATTTTCAGCGCGGACCGCCGGTTTTGGTATTGTTTGGGCTCTCAGCTCGCAGCCGCAAGTATCCGGGCTGATTTGCTGTTTTGCCCGACCTTTTGCATTTTTCCGTTTGGACTCGTACCCACCGTAACCATGATCGCAGATACGACTCCGGTCAAATTGGCTGAGTTGCTGCCGCATCGCGAGCTTGCGGGCCGACTTCTTATGAAAGTTGCATCGCGCCTGTCGCGCAAGATCATTACGATTTCCGAGTGTTCGAAGCGCGACATCGTTGCGGAGTATGGGGTGAACCCAGAGAAGGTGACGGTTACATACCTTGGGTACGCGACGGAGTTCTACAACACCGCGCCGCCTGATTTTGATAAGCAGTCCGCGCTCTTGCAGCGGCTGGGAATTCGTAAGCCATACCTGCTCCATCACGGCGGTATTCACGTACGCAAGAACCTCGTCCGTCTGATCGAGGCCTTTGCGTTGCTGTCGAACAAATATCCCGATCTCGACCTTCAGTTGGTGCTCGCAGGCACCTTCAGCTTGCGCAGTGAGCTGATAAGAGAGGCCGCCGCCAAGAGCGATCCGAGTGGGAAGAGAATTGTGGTTACGGGGGCGCTTCCGGATGAAGACATGTGTCTGATTGTTAAGGGAGCTTCGCTGGCCGTGATTCCTTCGCTCTATGAAGGGTTTTGCCTGCCCCTGGTGGAAGCGATGGCGTGCGGCATCCCCACCATCGCATCGAACAACTCTTGCTTGCCAGAGATTTCCGGGAATGTTCTCCGGTATTTCGATCCCTGTTCGGTGGAGGACATTGCGGCGAAGATGGAAATGGTTTTGCTTGATTCCTGCCTGAGCTCTCAGCTCAGCACTGCGGGTGCGCACCGTGTCCAAGAGTTCTCGTGGGAGCGCTGCGCTCGCCAAACCCTGAACATCCTGACGAAGGCGTATAGAGAGTCTTAGTCACGCAGTCGCCGTCGGAACAACTGCGCGGGGGTATAGCCCGCGCGACTTCCTTATAGTGAACACGATAGTCGCTTGACCATTCTGACCTTCTTTGCTGCCGTCTCCGTGATTCTGTTTTTGACGCGAACAGAATGGAGTATCCGTCCGCGCACGCTGCTGCAGTTGTACATATTGTTCAGTATTGTTTACTACGGCCACCGCTGGATCGTCCAATGGCCCCCTCCGGAGGCAACCCTGTACGACCAGGGTGCTCCGGGATGGGTCCGGATCATCAGGGCCTTTTCCTTCGTCGCCTTGGTCGCACTGATGGCATGGCGTGCGAAGTTCAGATACTCTCCATTACTGTGGTATGCGCTTCCGATCGTCCTTTGGTTCTCTTTATGCGGAACTCTCAAGATTTTTACGGAAGACCCATCCGACACTCTGCTTTACTACTGGCGTTATCCGCTGGAATGCATTCCGCTTGCCTTCATCGATTTCGAGGAGGATATTGAAGGGCTCGTTCGATTCGGTGTCGGATGCTGCTGGGTCGTCATCGCCTTCCTGGGCGTGGAGATTCTTGCAGACCGTCCCAGCGGCTTTATCTTAGGTGGCCTCTACACCCGCTTCAGCTCCACATTCGCATCGCCAAATGACCTGGGGGTATTCTGTGGTCTGGCCTTGCTCGGCCTGCTGGTATTTCGGCACCAGGCCGGAAAAGCTACAAGAATGCTGCTCATCCCTGTGCTCACGGGGTCGCTCATCCTGTCCGGCTCAAGAAGCGCCATTCTCGGATTCACTGCTGGACTGATCCGACCTGGCCGAGATCAAAGAAGTGGCTGATGGTGGTAGTGCTCCTGGGATTGACTCTTTATGCGTCTCTGCTCGCGTTCTTTGAAGATACCCAATTTGTGGATGATCTTGTCTCCAGACTTGGCGACGAGAGCGCCATGCAGCGAATACAGGAATTTAGTCAGGCAAAGAACGAAATCTACGCCTGGCATCCTGGAAACCTTCTTTTTGGAAGCTGGCCACACATTCACCAGGAAAACTTCTATTTAGCCATCTTATTAAGGGCTGGTTTGGTCGGCGCGGCTGTGTTCCTTCTCTTCTGCATTATGACCGTGGTCAAGGCAAAGCATCCATTCCTAAGAGCTGGTCTTGTGTCCATCCTCGTAGGAGCGGCGTTCGTTCCACATTTTGATGTGTTTCCTAACAATTTGTATTTCTGGCTGATGGCTGGCACTGTCTGGAGGCTTGCTGCTCATCTTCCGCAAGCCCTAAGATTCCGTACCACTCCAATACCATCACGACAAGTCCAGACCGACCCAGGGTTATAAAACAATATCCAGGGTACTGCCCTGCAGTGAAAGTGGGGAGCGGATGGCGCCAGAGATCGTAATCGATGCACGCTTTGTCAACACCGGCCTGGGTACGTACACGTATAACCTCATAGCCGGGCTGGCCGCTGGGCAGAATACCGACTTCGCCATACGGGCAATCGTACACGAACAGAATGCGGGCTTCCTCGCGGCGGTTTGCGGACGGGTCGCCATTGTGAATGCACCCATTTACAGCCTGGGAGAGCAGATGGAGATTCCCCGTGCGGCCTCTGGTTGCGATCTGCTTCACGTACCCCATTACAACGCGCCTCTGCTGTACCGCGGCCGCTTGCTGGTGTCGATCTGTGATCTGATCCACATCGTGGAACCGGCGTTTCGTCGGACCCTCGCTTCCTGGTTGTATGCGCGGCCGATGCTGAACCTGGCCGCCCGCAAGGCCGAGCACGTGATCACCCTCTCCGAGTACTCGAAGGTCCAAATCGTCGAGCGCCTGGGCATCGCACCGTCCAAGGTTTCGGTGATCTATTGCGGCGTGGGAGCGCAGTTTCATCCGCGAGATCGCCAGCAGTGTGCGGCCACGGTTTCCCAGGCGCTCTCGGTACACAAGCCCTATCTGCTTTATGTCGGCAACCTGAAGCCCCATAAGAACGTCGCCCGTCTTCTGCGCGCCTTGGCGCTGCTGCGCCAGCGTAAACAAGCTGACCCACAACTGCTGGTGATCGGAGACGATGCTACCTGGAAGCCAGGTCTGTTGCGGGAATGCGCCCAGTTGGGGTTGGAAGATGCGGTCCGCTTCGTGGCGCAGGTCAGCGATGACCTGCTGCCGGCTTTATACGCCGCGGCCGAACTGGTAATCCAGCCCTCGACGCTCGAAGGCTTCGGGCTGCCGGTCGTCGAAGCCATGGCCTGCGGCACACCGGTGGTGTGCTCGCGGGCGGCTTCGCTGCCGGAAGTGGGGGGCGATGCCGCGGAATATTTCGATCCCTATAGCGTCGACGACATCGCCGCTGCCCTCGAGCGCGTGCTCTCTTCCAGCGATCGCCGGGAAGAGTTGCGCCGGAAGGGATTGCTCCAGGCATCCCGGTTCAGTTGGGACGAATGTGCACGCCAGCATGCAGCAATCTACCGCCGACTTCTGGCCTTGAACTGAGACCCGAAGCAAGCGCAATCCCACAAAAAACAAAGGGAAACTCACATGGCAAAGCCAGCGTTGATTACCGGTATAAGGGTGGCCGGTGCGGCCACGGTCGATAGTCGATCGATGGTTCCGACGGACGGCCTCCGCGTCGCTCTCGTGCATTACTGGTATTCGAGTCGCCGGGGAGGAGAACGAGTCCTGGAAGTTCTGGCCGGGATGTTCCCGCAAGCCGACATCTTCATGATGTTCCTGGACCCATCCCAGCTTGCGCCCTTCCTGCACGGCCGTAAGATAGCCACCTCGTTCCTGCAAAAGCTCCCCGGGATAACCCGGCACTACCGCAAGCTGCTCCCCCTATTCCCGCTGGCGCTGGAGCACCTCGATCTCGATAACTATGACTTGGTGATCAGTTCCGAGTCCGGTCCGGCCAAAGGCGTGCTCACGCGCTCTACCACCTGCCACATCTGTTATTGCCATACTCCCATGCGCTACGTATGGGACATGTACCATAACTATCGCTCCGCGGCTCCTTGGGGACGAGTGGGGCGGTCCTTGTACGCTCTGGCAGCTCATTACGTACGCAACTGGGACTATGCGGCGGCGGCGCGCGTGGACCACTTTGTTGCCAGCTCGAGGAACGGGGCGGCGCGGATCCGCAAATATTACCGCCGCGACGCTGACGTCATCTATCCCCCCGTGGACCTCGGCGCGTTCTCCCTGTCCACCGGGACAGAGGACTTCTACCTGGTGGTGAGCCCGCTGGTTTCCTACAAACGAGTTGACCTGGCAATCGCCGCTTGCAACGCCTTGCGCAGGCGACTGGTCGTCATCGGACAAGGGGAAGAGATGCCGGCTTTGCGAAAGATGGCTGGTCCCACCATCACCTTCCTGGGCTTTCAGCCGGACGAGGCAGTGCGCCAGCATTTCCGCTCCTGCCGCGCCCTGTTATTCCCGGGAGAGGAAGATATCGGATTGGCCCCGATTGAGGTGCAGGCGAGTGGCCGCCCCGTCATCGCCTATGGCCGGGGCGGAGCCCTGGAAACGGTCGCGGGGGGCTACCCAGGAGATCCGGTCCGCCCGAAAGAGGCCACCGGCGTCTTCTTCGGGGAGCAGACGGCGGAGGCTTTGACCGAAGCGATGCTGGCCTTCGAATCCGTCGAGTCTGAATTCTCTCCCGTGTTTATCCGTAAGCAGGTGGAGCGCTTCGATGCGGCCCACTTCGAGGCACAGTTCAGCGCGTTCGTCGCGGAGAAGGTGGCTCAGTTCAATCAATCCAGAATGCGTCCCCAGGAATATGCCGTTCATGAAATCGAGTATCAAGCGCCTTCCGTCCGCAATGCTGGAGATTGAGTCGGGCGTTAGCGGAGCGGGAGGCAAACCCGCCTGGCCGTGAACATTCTCTGGGTTCCCGATTTCCCCCTAGGAATTCATAGGTTGGAAGACCTGCGAATTAAGACTTGCGCTACCTCCTGACCATTCTGTTGTTGGGCTCGCTGGCCTACGGGCAAGCGGTGCGCTACGACTCCGTGGCCGAGACCACCCACTTCACCGCCAACCAGACGGTTCCTGGAACGACGTACCTCTGCGCGGCCAACGGCTACCGATACGTTGATGTGGCCAACACCTGCGGCTGGAGCGGGGCGGACATCGGAAGCTGGATCAATGCAGCTTATGCGGCGATTACCTCGAACGGCGGAACGATCATCGTCAACACCACGGGAGGGGCCAATTTCTCCACGCCCATCAGCATGACGACCAGCGGCAAGTTCGCCCGCATCGTCTGCACCGACCAGAACTCGGCTCTTAATTACATCCCCACGAGCGGCACCGCAATCACGCTAAATCCGTCCAGCGCGATTTACGTGGGCTGGGGCCTGGAGAACTGCAACTTCGTCGGGCCTGGGTCGGGAACCAGCACAACCGGGTTATCAGTCGGCGGCAGCAACGGCGCCATCGGGGCCGAGATTGACCATAACCGCATCTTGAACTTCGGCACTGGCATCACCTTCGGCAGCACTGCTTTCCTCGACAATTTCTTCCACAATTTCGTCGCCAATAACGGCAAGAACCTCAACATCCCATCGGGCCTCACGGATACTGGCGAGAGTATCGTGTTCGACGCTACCACCTTCGCGCAGACCGCGAGCTACCTCCCCAACTGCGTGACTGTGGATATCGGAGGAGCACCCAACATTCTTTTCGCCAACGGGTCATTTGATAACTGCCAATATGAGCAGAGCGGCGGCGGCACCTCGGTGTCGATGGAGGGAATGCACTTCGAGAATCCAGCCCAGCCGGGGACTAACCCGTTTATCGTCATGTCAGGCGGCTCTCTTTCGCTAGTCTCACCCGATTTTGGGGCCACGAACTCCGGCCGTGTGCCCGTTCCAACGTCGTTTATTTCGGAAAGCGGCGGAAGGCTGTCGATGAACAATGCCCGCGTACTTAACCTGTCATCGAATGCCATCGGTCAAGTCGTCGCCTTGACCGGAACAGCTGAATTTCACGAGTCGGGCACACGCAACGACAGTGGATCGGCAATTACGAACCTATGGAGCTACGGCGGAACTGGCTGCGCCTCGGCATCGGGCAACACTTTCGCCCTGAATAAAAGCATCGCCTGCGGAGCTTTTCAAATCCCGGTCGCTCCCGTTGTCGCTACTATCGGCTCGCTCCCCGTTTGCTCATCGCGGCTTGAGGGGATGCACGCGGTAGCGAACGACTGCAACGCTTGGTGCTCGGTGGGCAGGACTTGTACCAGCGGTGGCTCGACGCACTGCGAAGTTTACTGCAACGGCGCCAGCTACTTCGAGACCGGACGCTAGAAAAATGCCGCTGAACTCGCCATCCACGCCGGCCGCCTTACGTACCGCGGAAGACGAGCCCAACCGCATCCGCACCATGCCTTAACCGAGGCGCTGCGCTGAATGCGCAGTTCATGATGTCGAATATGACGAATCTTACATGCGCAATCTATGAGGTTGAATAAGTGCCTGTGCGCGAAAGGAGATGTGCGATGTTTACAACTAAGCGTATGTTGGCGTTGGTCTGCTTGGGAATTGGACTACTCGGGAGTCACACGGCGGCGGCACAAGCCAGTCCCGCCTCTGCAAGCGCTCAGTCAGCGGCACCGACTATATCGATTCCCCGGCTGGTTAAGTTCAGTGGCATCGTCAAGGACGACGCCGGCAATCCACGCACCGGCACCACGGGCATTACCTTTGCCTTGTACAAGGACCAGTCCGGGAGTGCGGCGCTGTGGCTGGAGACGCAAAATGTCACGCTCGACGCGCAGGGTCGCTACACGGTTCTGCTAGGGGCAAACAGCGCCGAAGGCATGACGCCGGAGCTGTTCAGCTCCAACGAGGCCCAATGGCTGGGGGTGCAGCCGGAAGGGCTGCCCGAACAACGGGTGCTGCTGGTTAGCGTGCCCTACGCCCTGAAAGCGGCCGACGCTGAGACTCTGGGCGGCATACCGGCATCGTCGTTCGTGCTGGCGGCGCCGACGGCCGCAGGCGCTACCACCAGCACGGGGCAGACGGGCACGACCCCGACTGCTGCGGGCGCATTGGTGCCCTCGCCGGCGATCAGCGGCAGCGGGGCCGCGAATACGCTCGCCAAGTTCGACGCCTCAACGACGAACCTCATCAGCTCCTCGATCTCGGACACCGGCACGGCGGTCAGTACCACGGAATCGGTGGGCATCGGCACGGCGAGCCCGAATGCTTTGCTGGATGTGGAATTCACCACCGCCATGCCCACCAACGCCATGCTCTCGAACATCACCTATAACAACACCACGGCGGTAACTGAGAACGTGGTTTCGGCTTTCGACATGAACTTCATGGACGCCAGCACGGCCACCAACCTGTCGAAACAGACGGCGCGCATCGCCTTAATCCGCCAGCCTGGGGCGACGGGCGGGGTAACGGCGTTTGATTCGGCGCTGACGGCCACCGAGTTTCTGCATGCCAGCGCCCTGTTTCCGGTGCGGGGGATCAACATTGAAGGTCCAACGATGGATGCCGGGACCACGCTATCCAACTTCACCGGCCTCTACATCGGCTCGCCCGGCGGGACGGGCACGGTGACGAGCAAGTTCGCGTTGGTGACGGAACCCAATGCCGGCAATGTGGGCATCGGGACCACCTCGCCAACTGTGCCGCTGGAAGTGGCAGGCAACCTGACGGTGGACAGTCCCGGCGTCATCGCCGGCAACGGCTCCAAGCTGACCAACCTGCCGGCTGGCCAGCTGAGCGGAACCGTGACTCAAGCCGCGCTGAGCGGCGTGAACGGCTCCGGGCTGACCAATCTGACCGCAGCCAATCTGACCGGAACGCTACCCCCAGCGACGCTTCCCGCTAACGTCGCGCTGGTGAACGCAAGTAATGCGTTTTCCGCGCCACAGGCCGTCACCGCCGCTCCGGGCGGAACCGGGGCGGCGCTTGCGGTCGCGGCCACGGGAACGACCGGCGTGAGCGGCTTGCTAGCCTCGACCAACGATCCCGCCGGATTTGGCGCATTGATCACCAACTCGGTAGCCCCTAGCGCTTCAGGTGGAGCGTACATCCTGGAGGTGTTGGATAGCACGGGGAAGCACGGACTAAGGGTCAACGCCAATGGATTGGAGCTCAATCTGCCGGTCGCCGAGCCAATCCCCAACGACTCGACAGGAACCACGTTGAACACTCTGGTCAGATACACCAACTCGGGGACAGTCGCGACCGTCCCCACAAGCGGAAGCTTTGCTGCGACCGGCGTAGTTGGAGCCGTGGTGGCGGGGGCGGGAAACACGGGCAATGCTGATGTTGCTTTCACAGGCATAACGAACTGCATTTTCGACAACGCGGCGAGCGTCGGCGACTACGTTGTGCCCAGCCAAACGGTCACGTCGAGCACACCGACAGCCGGAGACTGCCACGACTACGGCAACGCAAGCGGGCTCCCGAGGTATCCTCTCTCCGGTGTACAAATCGTGGGGCGGGTACTCGCGGCCAATCCCACGCCGGGCACCCCTACCCAGATTTACATGTACGGCTACGAGACGCGGGCGATCGGAAGCGTAAACAGCCTCTCTCTTACTAACGAAACCGCGGCCATTGCGGCTACCACGCTGTTTACGCCTCTGGTTTCGGGGCTGTTCCGCGTCAACATATACATGACGATCACGGGCGGGACCTGTACTGGCGGAACCATCAATCCCAATGTCACGTGGAACGATGAGAACGGGGCGCAGAGCCTGGCTGAAATTGGAGGACCCAACACTATGCTCTCTTGTAGCGGAGGCTACGCCCAGGGGTCGGCAGTGATCCACGCCGTCCCAGGAGCACCAATCCAGTTTCTAACAACGTTTAACTCGGTCACAGGCAGTCCGACCTACGAAGCCTTTGTGACGATGGACCGGCTGCAGTAGAGATCGGCAAGCGGCGTCTCTGCGGGGAGGAATGAAATCATTCCAAGGAGCAATCTGCCTGTTTAGGGTTCCCAGTCCCAGACCGGCGTAGCCCGGAGTATTTCCTTATTTCCAGCAAAGATCAGAACAGAGGCGGCGGCTTGACGGCGCCGCCTGCGCACTCCCAGCTCGTTCAACGTCCGAACCAGCCCTTGAGAAAACCATGACAAGACGGTCGATCAACCTCATTCAATTCTGGTTGAAAGTCGGGTTGTTTTCCGTCCCCGCTTTAGCCTTTGCGCTGGCGGGCTACATCCGGTTCTATTCCGGCCACTTTGCGCAGGCCGACCCCGACCTCCGCTCCTATGAGGACTTGACCATTTTCGTAACCCTGCTGTGGGCCCTGGTGGTCGAGCATTTACGGCTGAACCGGATCGAGACTCTGCTCACGCTTCAAACCGGCGTCATCACGGCAACCAAAGCGACCATCTATTGCGTGCTGTTTGCCATGTCCGGTCTCTTTTTCTATCGCGGCACCAGCTTCGCCCGCCTGTTCATGGTGCTGGGATGCATTTTCATTTTCTTTCTCACCTTGGGCATGATCCACCTGTTCCGCGGCGTGGCTTACGTTCTCAGGGGATCGTTAAACGGCCGCTTCCGGGTCGCCGTGCTGGGGACGGACGAGCTCGCGGTCGGGGCCGCTCGCCATCTCTCGCAAAACCCGCTCACGCCCTGCAACGTCGCTTGCTTCGTGGCCCTGCCTAGCCAGGCTTCGGCAGGGTTGGACGCCCCGGTGCTCACCTGGGATCGTTTGGACGATGTGGTGGAGGTGTTTCACTGCAAAGAAATCATGGTGGCCCTGCCGCTGGACCGCTTGGGCGAGATCCACAAGCTTCTCGAATCGGTTCAGCGTTTGTGCATTCCGGCGCGGGTGGTGCTGGATCTGGGGCAAGGCGTGTTCGCGCCGGACCGGATCTTCGATTTCTGCGGTCTGTCGTTGCTCGACGTCCGTCCCTACGCCATCGACACCGTTGGATACGCCGTGGGGAAGCGCATCTTCGACATCATCTTTTCGGTTCTGGCCCTCCTGCTGGCGGCGCCCTTCATGCTGCTGATCGCAACGATCATCAAGCTGACCTCGCCGGGGCCGATTTTCTTCGTGCAGGACCGTGTCGGGCTGAATGGAGAAATCTTCCCCATGTATAAGTTTCGCACCATGCAGGTGTCGTCCAATAAAGAGAGCGACACGGTATGGACGACAAGTTCCGATCCACGCCGCACGCGGTTGGGCGCCTTCCTGCGCAAGACCAGCCTCGACGAGCTCCCGCAATTCTTCAACGTGCTGCGCGGCAACATGAGCGTGGTTGGACCGCGCCCGGAGCGTCCCTGTTTCGTGCAGCAGTTCCAGCGGGATTTCGACCGGTACAGCGCTCGCCACGGACTTAAAGTCGGCATCACCGGCTGGGCGCAGGTCAATGGTCTTCGGGGAGATACTTCCATTGAAAAGCGCATGGAGTACGACCTCCATTACCTGAGACACTGGAACCTCGTCTTCGACCTGAAGATCCTCGCCATGACCGTCTATGCCGTCCTGGCAAGTAGGAACGCATACTAGAGTGCAAAGCTTTTGGAAGTTTCAAACACCACAACCTGGGATTCGCCGCCGAGGCCAGCGGGTTTCTGGGATCGCCCGGCCAGGATAACAGCATCGTAAAGACGCCTTACTACTCCTTCTTTGTCGGACCGAAGATAGCCCACCATTCAACTCAAGAAGCAGACAAATGATGAAGACGCTTGCTTTAGTAGCACTATCCCTGGCACTGTTGGCGAGCAGCGCTTTTGCCCAGGACTACAGCAAAACCGAGGTGTTCGTAGGCTACTCGTTTATGCGCTCGGGCACTCTCGACGGTCTTGGTGCTTATGAGTTTGCCGGGTTCGACATCGATGGCGCTTACTACTTTTTCCGCAATGTCGGCCTGATAGCGGACATGCAGTACTACAGGAAAGACGTCTCCAGCCGTTTTCCCGGCGGTGCCCTCCGGGAGTTCGGCTTGATGTTCGGACCACGTTGCAAGGTTCGCAAAGGCAGAATGGAGCCTTTCGTTCATGCACTGGCCGGTTTTACCAATGACTTCGCCGACGGTCCCGGGCTCGCCAACACGTCGGGTAACGAGTTCTCGACGAAACTCGGCGGCGGTTTGGACGTGTCAGTGAGTAAACGTTTCGCCGTCCGTGTAGGCGAGCTCAACTACTACTACTACACCGGGTGGGTGCCTCCCTTTGCCGGGCCCAATTGGGCCCACATACACAATCTCACCTACTCCGCCGGGATAGTGGTGAACTTCTGGCGAGGTGCTTGGTCCCGGTAGTTTTCAGCCCCTCAGGAGGACGGATGCATCGCAAAATCCTGTTGCTGGCGGTGGTGCTGGTTCCGCTGGCGGTCGCGGTCGCTGGCGATGAGCCCAGGTTGGAGGCCTTCGGCGGCTACTCTTGGCTGTCCACCTCCTTGCTGCAGGACACCAGCTTCTTGCCCGAGAGAACAGGCCTTAGCGGCTGGAATTCCTCCCTCACCTGGAATATAACCCACAACCTGGGATTCGTCACCGAGGCCAGCGGGTTTCTGGGATCGCCCGGCGAGGACAATAACGCCGTAAGGACGCGTTACAACTCCTTCATGGTCGGGCCGAAGATAACCCACCACAACCACAGCGATAAAGTCGAGGTCTTCGTGCACCAGTTGTTTGGGTTTAGTCATGCTACCTTGAACTCTGCGGCTCCACGATCTCTCACTGCCAACGGCTTCTCCTTGGCTGCCGGATTCGGCATGGACTTTGTCGTCCGCAAGCACCTGGCCCTGCGGCCGGTCCAGGTCGATTACGTGATGAGCCAGTTGGCGCCTCATTCGCAGAACCAGTTTCGGGTATCCGCTGGTGTCATCCTGCGCTGGTCCTTTGTCGACCGCGAAGCTGCCTGCCCGCATCCCTCCAACGACTGTTCACCAGCTCTGCGATAGAAACTGACATCAACGGAGTCGCGAAGTGACAAGCGCCGCAAGGCGCTTTTTTGTTTTGGCGCATACTCGTTCGGCAACAGAATCTGCTCACGGCTAGACTCGCCAATTCTGGATTCTGTTCTGATTTCAGAACAAGTCGGGGCAAGAAGCGCCCCAAATTGTCAGTCCCACTTCCCGCCGAATCTGTGGCATAGCTCTCGTCTGTTCTGTTTTCCCAACAATATTCCTCAGTCACAGCCGTTTTCTTGTGGCCAGCGTATCAGGGCCCGTGTGGGTCGAAGCCGGCCCGTCTTCGGCTTCTGGGAGTGCCTTATGACTCGAGGAGTTGGGCGGTCGCTATCGTTTGCGGTTCTGCTGCTGGCAGTGTGCGCTTCGCGGGCGGGGGCGCAATCTGGGGATCGCGTGCTCGGGCCCGTCAATCCCATCCAAGTAGTTGCGCTGGAGGGCCATCATCCGTCGTGGGCGCAGCCGCAGGCGGACGTCGGCGCCGTGCCCGCCGAATTGCGCTTGCAGCAGCTCACGCTGGTTCTCGCTCGCTCGCCCCAGGAGCAGCAGGCTTTCGAGCAATTCTTGCGAAACCAGCAGAACCCCGCCTCCAGCGACTATCACCACTGGCTCACACCGAGAGAGGTGGGCGAACGATTCGGGGTTTCGAGGCACGACCTCGCCGCCATCACCGAGTGGCTGCGGTCGCAAAACCTCCAGGTTGATTCCGTCGCTGAGAGCCGCGTCCGCATCAACTTCAGCGGCGCCGCGGCGGCGGTCGGCAATGCCTTTGGCGGGGAGATGCACTATTTCTTGATGAACGGCAAGAAGCGCATCTCCCTCACTGCCCCGCCGCGGATCCCCGCGGCGCTGGCTCCCGTGATCCAAGCCATTCACGGTCTCTACACGGTCGAGACGCGCCCCATGGTCAAAAGCACGGTCCATCACTTTGCGGCCAACGGTGCGAAGCCAAGTTTGACGCTTGCACCCGGCGAAAACTTCGTCGTGCCGGGTGACTTCGCGGTCATCTATGACGTGCCGGCCAACGTTACCGGCGCCAACCAGACCATCGCCATCATTGGCCGCTCCCGCGTATTCAACGCCGACGTTCGAAAACTTTCAAGGTCTCTTTGGGCTGCCCATCCAGGAACCCACCGTGATCATCCCGCCGGACGGCATCGATCCCGGCCCGCCGCAGGCCTTCCCGCCCGGCAATGGCATCCTTTCCAGCGATCAAGCGGAAGCGACTGTCGATGTGAGCCGCGCCGGCAGTATCGCCCCGGGCGCCACCCTCGACCTGGTCATCAGCGCCTCCAGCTTCACCACCGACGGCATCGCCATTGCCGCCTCGTATGCGGTCGACACCACACCGCTGCTGGCCCACATCATGAGCCTCAGCTTCGGCGACTGCGAAGGCAACCAGGGCCAGGCCGGAGTCGCCTTTTGGGACAATCTGTTCAGCCAGGCGGCCGCGGAAGGCATCTCGGTGTTCGTGGCTTCGGGTGACTCCGGCGCGGCGGGCTGTGACATCGCGTTTCAGACACCTCCCGCCGCACAGGTCCTGAACACAAATTACATCTGTTCCTCCAGCTATGCCACCTGCGTGGGCGGAACCGAATTCGCGGACGCCAATTACAGCCTGTATTGGGGCGCGACCAACCCTATTACCGCGGCATCCGCTCTCAGCTACATTCCCGAGGGCGCCTGGAACGAGCCCACCACTACCGATCCCAACGAACCCTTCCAAGTGGCCAGTTCCGGTGGGGGAGTAAGCGCTTACGTCCCTACACCTTTCTGGCAGACCGGCCCCGGAGTGCCGGCCACTCGAGCCGGCCGTTATACCCCGGATTTGGCCTTCAGCTCCGCTGAGCATGATGGCTATGTGGGGTGTTTCACGGCAGGGGGCGGCGATTGCATCGAGTTTTTCCTGGTTTTTTTCGGCACCTCCACTGCTGCTCAAGACATGGCGGGCATCGCCGCGCTGCTCAACCAGAAGCTGGGGATCCCACAGGGCAACTTGAACCCAAACCTCTACAACATTGCGGCCACGACCAACAATATCTTCCATGACGTGACCATTGCCTCGAGCGGCGTTTCCCCCTGCGATCTCACCGGCAATACTCCGAGCATGTGTGACAACAGCACACCTGCGCCACTCACTCTGACCGGCGGGCTTGCGGGTTACGTGGTCGGACCCGGCTACGACGAGGCTACCGGTCTCGGGTCCCTGGACGTAGGCAATTTCCTCGCGGGCTGGACCACGACGGGCGTCAATATCTCGTCGACGGCCACCACTATTGCCGCCAGCGCCAATCCCGTGGTTGTCGGTGCGACCGTCACCTTGACCGCCGCCGTGACCACCACCGGACCTAACCCGCCGACGGGTAATGTGGCCTTCCTGGACGCCTCAACCACCCTGGGAACCGTGACGCTGAACCCATCGGGAGTTGTGACGTTCACCACTTCCAGTCTGTCTCTGGGGCAGCATTCCATCACCGCAGTCTACGCGGGCGATAACAACAATCCCGGAAGCACTTCGCCCGCGCTGTCCCAGACCATTCTGGCCGGCAACCCGGTTCCCATGCTCATTTCGCTGACGCCGTCCAGCGCCAGCGCCGGGGGCGGTACCTTCGTCCTCACCCTGACAGGATCGAATTTCATACCCGACTCCCAGGTGCTTTGGAACGGTAAGAACCGAGCCACAACCTACGTCAGCGGTGGCACGCAGCTCCAAGCCTCAATCACCGCCGCCGATCTCGCGACGGCGGGCAGCGCCACGGTGAGCGTGAGCAATCCCACGCCGAGCGGCGGTACCTCCAATCCCGAGACCTTTGACGTGTTGGAAACATTCGCTGGCAGCGGTGGGTACTTGAGCATGTTTGTGAACGGTACCAACCTGGGGAACTCGGCAATGTTCCAGCGCAATGGGTTGATCGGTGTGGGCACCACGAGCCCGGGAGCCTTACTCGACGTGGAGTTCGCCACTGCTGCGCCCAGCAACGCCCTGCTCTCCAACATCACCTACAACAACAGCACGGCCGTCACTAACGCCGTGGTTTCCGCCTTCGACATGAACTTTATGGACAACAGCACGGCCGCGAACCTGTCGAAGCAGACGGCGCGCATCGCCTATATCCGTGAAGCTGGGGCGACGGGAGGAGTCACGGCCTTCGACACCGCGCTGACCGCCACCGAGGTGGTCAATTCCAACGCTCCTTTCCCGGTGCGCTCCATCAACATTGAAGGGCCCAGCATGGCCACGGGAACCTCGCTCTCCTTCTTCACCGGGCTCTACATCGGCTCGCCCAGCGGATCGGGCACGGTGGTGAACAAGTACGCGTTGGTCACGGAAGCCAATGCCGGCAACGTGGGCATCGGAACGACCTCGCCGGTCACGGCGCTGCAAGTGGTGGGCGACATCCGGGTGGGTACTTCCGGGAGCAACGGCTGCGTGCAGAACTTTGCTGGCACCGCGCTGGCCGGCACCTGCTCCTCGGATGCACGGCTGAAGAGCAACATTCTGCCGTTCGCGCCCATCCTGGACAAGCTGGTGAAGCTGCAACCAGTGCACTTCGACTGGAACATCGAGCAGTATCCGGACTACCACTTCGGCCCGGGCCGCAACTCAGGATTGCTGGCGCAGGACGTGGAGAAGGTGTTTCCGGAGATGGTGTCGGCGGACGCGCGCGGCTTCAAGATGGTGAACTACAGCGAATTGCCCTATCTGACCCTGGCGGCCATCCGCGAGTTGAAGACCGATAACGATGCGCTGCGCACGCGACTGGCGGCGCTGGAAGCGCGGCTGGCACGCCTGGAGAGACCGCCATCACCATCACACAGGGCGAAGGGGAAAAGACGTTCATTCGACTCAAGCCGGCGGCCGGCGCGAAGGCTGATTCTATGGGTGCGAGGTAGCTAAGGCGGCTGGCGGCAAGCTCCCGCACACCGGGCGGAGCGATGCTTGCCGCTGCTCGCTGTTCCGTGCTTGCAATCGGCGCCGGGGATGCGGAGAATCGTCCCATGCCCGACAACCAAGCGGCGGCGGCTCCCGCTCGTGACGCAGTCTTCGCTCCCGGCGCCGTGGTGCTGGTGACGCTCAGCTCGCCCCGCGAGAAGTTCTGGGGGGTACTGCTGGAGGTTTCCGCCGTGGGCATCAGCCTGCGCGGCCTCGACCTGAACTCCTTCGAGGATTTCGTCCACCTGGTGCGAGCAGGAGAACCCGCCAGTCCCGCCGCCGTCTTCTTTCCGATGCACCGCGTCGAGCGCATGGAGGCCGACGAACACAGCGGCGACATCCCGTCGCTGAAGGAGCGTTTCCAGGAGAAGACCGGCCGGCCGCTGGCGTATCTCTTCGGCCGCTACGGGGAATGAAGGCATACCGCCAGCTCGCCGCCTTTCCCAACCTGCTCACCCTGCTGCGCCTGGTGATTATCCCCTTCATCGTGATCAATGTGGTGGGTGGCAACTACGAATGGGCCCTCGGCCTCTTCGTGCTGGCAGGGGTCAGCGACTTCTTCGACGGCACGCTGGCGCGCGTCCTTAAGCAGCACACTCAACTGGGCGAGTACCTGGATCCCATCGCCGACAAGATGTTGCTGAGCACGCTTTTTATGGTGCTCTCCATCATGCACAAGATCCCCTGGAAGTACACGGTGCTGGTGTTCAGCCGCGATTTTTCCATCCTGATGGTGTCCGGCGTGCTTTACATCACCAACACGCTGCGCGATTTTAGGCCCAGCATCTTCGGGAAGCTGAACACCACGGCGCAGGTCGCAGCCGTGTTCTTCGTGATGCTGCAACAGGTGGCGCCCGGCGAATGGGTCGCAGTGGCGCGCCGCATCGGCTTGTACGCCACCATGGTGTTCACCATTCTTTCCGCCCTGCACTACATTTGGCTGACCGCGCATCGGCTGCGCGCCAGCGCCGGTGCCGACGCCTAGCGGCTCGCCACCGCCGTCCCCGAACTCACGTCCGCGAACGAGTTCTTGGTCACCACGTTGCTGAATTCCTTGCCGTCCACTTCCACGTAAGGGAATACGAAGTAGTTGAGCGGTTGCCCGAGCTGGGGCGGATTGAGGGTGATGTCGCGTCCCATGGTGAACTGCACCCGGTTCGCGTCGTGCGCGCCGAAGAAGTAGTCATGCTTCTCGGGGTGCTTCCACGCCTCGGAGATGTCTACCGGCACCCAGCCGGTTCCCTTCACGTAGAAATCGGCCCAGCAGTGATATCCCGCGACCTCGCCCGAGTGTTTGTCGGTGGGAATGGAAAATCCCATCTCGTAGCGCGCCGGAATTTTCTGCGAGCGCGCCATGGAGATGAACAGTGAGTGGAAGTCGGTGCAGTTGCCGCGCTTGGAATCGCAGGCCCAGAGCGTGTCTCCGCGGCCCCAGCCGGTGCCGCTCTTGTCGTACTTCATGGTGCGGAAGACATACTCGTAGAGGGCGCGGGCGCGCTCCAGGTCGGTGGAGCGTCCGGCAACTTCTTTGGCCGCGATCTCGGCGGGCAAGCCGGTCACCGGCACCAGGCGGTCGGGCTCGAGGAAGCGCTGCCGCTCGCGCTCCGACAGCTTGGCAACTGCCAGGTGCGCTGTCCCATTGAGCGGCACCACGCGCTCGTTGCGCACCACGTCGTATTCCACCGCGAAGTGGTATTCGGCCTTGCTGGCCTTCTCCTCGGCGGCATACAGCATCTCGTTGCCGTACTCGCCCTCGGTAGTCTTCTTCAGGGGAAGGTCTCCGGTCGAGGAGACCACCTTCACCGTCTGAAACTGGTCGGAATGCGCCAGCGGGATCCAGACGCGCACCCGTTGGCCAGGGTTGATGTTGCGAACGGTGAATTCATAGCGGAAGGTGAAATGGCGCGACTCCTCCGCCCGAGCGGAAATGGCAAAGATGGCGGACAACAACAGCAGCGATAGCGCTTTGCGCAGCATGGCGGCTTCCTTTCAAACCGAGACGGGCAGCGGAAGCAGAGAGCGTATTCTATGCCCGACTCGATTTCTTGGACGTGAATATCCGGCGTGGGCCGCAGGAAATCGCGCCCGGGATGGCTAGCTGGCGCTCTCGGCCGCGGGTTGAGAGGCCGCAGCGGGGGCTGGGCCGGGCGCCGGTTCAGGCTCCGGCGGAGGCACATAATAAAGGATGCGTCCGCAGGAATCGCAGGCGATCACGCGGTCATTGGCGCGGACTTCGTTGTAGGTCTGCGGACGCAGCATCACATTGCAGGCGGCGCACTTGCTGTCCTCGTGAACCTCCGCCAGCCCGCTCTTGCGCAGAGCCATGACGCGGTCGTAATACGGCACCACGTCCGCCGAGATCTCCGAGCGCAGCAGGTTGCGCCGCGCCGCCCACTCCGCCAGTTGCTTCTGGTCTTCCTCGGTGCGAGCGCGAGCTTCGGATTTCTCTTTCTCGATCTCCGCCGTTTCCTGCTTCAGTTCGGCCTCGGCGGCTTTCTGGTTCTTTTCCTGGGTTTCGACGGCCAGCATTCCGTCCAGGATCTTGTCCTCGCAAGCGCGGATGGCCTGCTCGGCGAAGGTGATCTCCTGCAGCAGCGCCTTGTACTGCTCGTTGGTCTTCACCCCGAGCGACTGATCGCGGTATTTGGAGATCTTCTGCTGATGGTCCTGGATTTCGGTGTCCAGCTTCTTGCGGTCTTTCTGAGCGGCAGCCATGGCGGCTTTCGCCTTCTCGATGCGCGCCCGGGTGTCGGCCAGCTTGCTCTCGATCGCCGCCACCCGCCGCGGCAGGAGCGCGATCTCCTGGTTGAGCCGCTCGATCTCGCGGTCGGCTTCCTGCAGCGCAATCAGCTTTTCCAAGTCTGGATTCATGGCCAAAACAGGGAGGACCTGCTGAGGATTGTAACAGTTTTCCCGGCGCACCGAATCGTGGGCGGGCGCGTGTTTCTGGGAACGCAATCGCACGTCCATTCGCTCCTGTGGCCCCCGCTCTCCTCGGAGAGATAGCGACCACGCTGTGGCTCCTGATGATGCACAACTCCTGAAGCACCTGGGTACTCAGGACCCCGCCTCCGGAGTTCCAGAGGTCCTCAATGAGGAGCCGAGCGCGCTTGTGCTTTACCCCTGCCGAGCGGTCGTGCGCGTACACCAGAATATTAGTATCAACGAAACACTTATCGCTCATGCAGTTCGTCGCGGGAGCGCGGAGGGGCCCAGCGCAAATCGAAGCCTTGCTTCAAGCGGCGGAGACTTGCGGCGCGACACTTGTCTATTCAGAGGACTTTGCGGTCAACCAGAGGTACGGTTCGATCCGGATTGTAAACCCACTCACTGACTCGTTTGCATCCAGTCGCACTTCGTAGAGCGGGCGCTTCCAGCCCGCGGTCGGCAGCGCAAAAGCCGGTTATCAACAGCTGAAACGGAGCATAATTGAGAGATGCGGGGCAGAACAATGCTCGGTTCCGCCATCACTGTACTTGCGGTGGTCATCGCTGCCTTCGTTGCTCTCTTCACTTGTCACTACTTCCTGTTATTGAAGCCGTCTCTCCAGGGTAAATGCGGAGGTCTCACGCTCAACAGTCCAGCACCCACGCCTCCTCACCTTGCGAGATTCCGCGGACAAGTTGTTGGGAAGAATCTTTGGATTCTTCAATATCGCTGGTTTCGTCGGCGATTCAAGGCAGTCGGCACGACGCTGAGTCTGGTTAGAGACCTGCCCTCGACCGAATACAAAGGCAACGTCGTCCGACATGAGGAAAAGGTTGGAGACGTGGTGATTGACAATTCTGGCAGATTTGATTTTGGCGATCTGCCGCCGGGTAAATATGAAGTGATGGTAACCCTCCCCAGAGAAGATGCCGTGAGCTTTGGGTTTGTCGTCGACCCGTCTGCGCGTAGCACCGGTGTATTGATCGACGCATCTCCCGCCTATTACTGCAACTGTTGTGGCTGGAATTTCGAGCCGCACTGATGCAACAAGTAGTCCCCCAGGAGCGGGTAGTGTCCTAAAGGACACTACCCAGGAGCGCTTCCGGACCGCGCTTCCCGCCTTCTTTGTTACACTCTCCCGTTTCCGCCTTCACCTGGGAGTGCCCGTTGAGACACCTGCTGGTCGCTTGTCTTCTTGCCGCAACCGTCCTAGCCCAGCAACCGTCTGCGGCTGCTCCCGCGCGGCTCACCGTCAAGACGATATTTGCTCCCGGCGGGCTGACCGGACCGGCGCCGCAGAATGTCCAATTCAGCCCCGACGGGACGAAAGTCTCATACATCCTGCGGGACGACTCCGGCGAGCGTGGCGAGCTCTGGTGCGTGGATATCGCCAGCGGCAAGAAGGCGGTATTAGTCTCCGAAGGCAAGCTGGCCACCCTGGCGCCGCCGTTCAGTCGCCTGAGCGAGCGCGAGAAGGAGCGCCGGACGCGCTACTCGGTCGCGCAATACTACTGGGCGCCCGACTCCAAGCACATTCTCTTCGATGCCCTCGGACAGTTCTGGCTGTACCGTCTCGATACCGGCACCGCGGTGCAGATTACGTCTTCGCCTGACCGCGCCAGCGATCCCCGCTTCTCGCCCGACGGCTCGCGCCTCGCTTTCATCCGCAAGCACAACCTGTTTGTGGCCGACCGCGAGGGCAACGGCCTGCGCCAGCTCACGCATGACACCGACGACGACATCCTCAACGGCGAAGTGGACTGGATCTATGCCGAAGAGCTCGAACGTCCGCCGCAACTATTTCTGGTCGCCCGACGGCCGGCAGATTCTGTTCCTGCAGATGAATGAAAACGCTGTCCCCACCTACCCCATCGCCGACCTGATTCCCACCCAGCCCACGGTGGACTTCCAGAAGTATCCCAAGCCCGGCGATCCCAATCCGCAAGTCCGGCTGGGGGTGGTGAACGCGAACGGCGGGAAGATCCGCTGGATCAAGGTGCAGATCGACCCTGGCGACAATCCGTCGGGCCCACCGCAACTGCACGAGCCTTACATCCCGCGCTTCGGCTGGGTGCGTCCGGGGATTGCCTGGGTGGAGGTGCTCAACCGCGCGCAAGACCGCCTCGACCTGTATTTTGTCGCCGTCGAGGCCAACGCTGCCCGGCTGGTGCTCTCCGAGCGCAGCCCCACCTGGGTCGAGGTCAACGACAACTTCACCGTTATCGGCCAGGACCGCTTCCTGTGGACGAGCTGGCGGGACGGCCACACGCATCTCTACCTCTACAGCTTCAACGGCGCCGATCCCACGGCCGGGGAAGCCAAGCTGGAGGCGCAGCTCACCCACGGCGACTTCGAGGTGTTCGACGTCGCGTTCGTGGACGAGGCGGCCAACCTGGTTTATTTCACCGCCAATGCGAGCGACGATCGCCGGCGCCAGCTCTTCCGCGTCCACCTCAACGGCAGCGGCTTCGAGCAGGTCTCGCGTGAGCCGGGAACGCACCAACCCGCATTCGCGAACAGTGGCAAGTGGTACATAGACGTATTTTCCTCCATCATGAGTCCGCCGCGGCTCTCGCTCTGCCGCATGAGTGGCGACGGCGACGGCGCCTGCAACGCCTTCTGGGAGTCCCGCAACCTGGCCGCCTACCACCTGACAGCGCCGCAGTTCGTCGATTTCCGCGCGGAGGATGGCACGGTCCTACACGGAACGCTCATCATGCCGCCGGATGTGCCGGCGGGTGGCAAGATTCCGCTGGTTCTGTATCCCTACGGCGGCCCGGGCGAGCAACTGGTCCGCGACACGTGGGGCGGCAATCGTTTCCTCTTCAATCAGATCTTGGCGCGCGAGGGCATCGCTGTGCTCAGCGTCGACAACCGCGGCTCGGCGGGACGCGGCCGCGCCTTCGCCAGTGTGGTGCGCGGGGAATTCGGCAAGACCGAGATCCAGGACCAGCTCGCCGCGCTCAGCCAGGCGCTGGAGCGCTACCCGGCGCTCGACAAAGACCGCGTCGGCTTCTGGGGATGGAGCTACGGCGGCTGCATGACTCTGTGGGCGCTGACCCGTACCACCGCCTTCAAAGCCGGAGTAGCGGTGGCGCCGGTCACCGAATGGCGCGACTACGATTCCATCTACACCGAGCGATATCTCGGCCTGCCGCAAGAGAACGCGGAAGGCTATCGCCGCAGCTCGCCCGTCTCTACCGCCGGAGACCTGCACGGCAGCCTCTTGCTGGTGCAGGGCACCGGCGACGACAATGTTCACCTGCAGAACACCATGCAGATGATGCAGGCCTTTATCGACGCCGGCAAACGCTTCCAGCTCATGCTCTACCCGCGCAAGCTGCACTCCATCTCGGGAACGGCGGCACAGACGGACCTGTTCACCCGCATGCAGGAGCACTTTGAACGTGAGCTATTGGGTCGGCGGTGAGGCCAGATTATTATGATGTCGGACAGGTAGAGCCGGGCTTCAGCTCTGCATAATCGGAGCGTACTGTCATTCCGAGCCCGCCCCGACGTGTCGAAAAGTCAACAGAGGGTTAGTCTCCGAGCGTATCGAAATGAGGTTTGGCTCGTGCTACACAACTCTGGTGATCCCGAACTGGAGACACTGGCGCTCCGGCTCTACCTTGACGAGAGCGGCGGTGATGATCCGGGCACGCCGGATGCGGTCGTGGGCGGAATGCTCATTGCTCGCGTTAGATTCCTCGCCTTTGAAGACGCATGGGACGAGATCCTTAAAAAACATACGATTGAGCCCCCGCTCCACATGAAGGAATTCAGCCCTAATGGGCGGTTTGCGAAGGTATCGCACTCTTGCCGGGAGGCATTGTTTCGCGATGTTGCTGATGCGATTCGCTCTCATCGTGTCGGGAGTATCTCCGCGTCAGTGAGCAACGCTGAGTACAGAAAAAAGGTTCCAGCCGAAGCCAGAAAAGTGTTCAGCGTGTATGGCATGTGCTTCTTGCTGGCTGCGTTTGGGACTCAAGTAATTGCGGCTGCGAATTCACATCATCAGAGAATCCCGATCATCATGGACAGTGGAAATCCCTACGCGGATCATGTGAGGAAATCACACGCCAATATTCAGCAATTGCAAAGAGAGCACGCGGAGTTCTTAAACATTGGCGCCTTGGCCTTTGAGCATGACACAAACTTCGGTACCCTACAGGCTGCTGATGTGATCGCCTGGGGTGCTAGAAAACGGGCCAGTCGCCAGTCTTTTCGTCACGGCTTCGGTCCGATAGACCAGATATTTCAGGATCGCAGGCGCCATCAAGAGGCTTCATGGACGCCCCGGATGCTCACGGAAGTGGGGGAGTACCTTAGCCGCGCAATCGCTGAGCAGAGACAGAAAGATGACGTATAATCCGCGCCGCTATGCCTGTCTCGTTAAACCCTCCAATATTTCGGGGAGTGATTCAGTGTGGGCATTGTCCGCACCAAATCGTGCTCCCATTCCCCACACGACCGCCCACGTCTGAAGATCAAACTTTGTGGCCCAACCGGCGCGATTATTTATACGTTGCATGTCCCGCATGCAGGACTGTAGCAGGTTATATTGACTACCACGGGACGGCACCACACCGAGCACCAACCCCTGACGATGAAATCCTGATTTGTATATCGTACCGATGCGCAGCATTCCCCTGCGGCATTCCCGTGCAATTTCACGTACTAGCCGACTCCACGACCACCGATACAACAGAAAACGAATGGCGCGGCTTGCTAACCAGAGGATATTGGATTGGACTTCTCCCGTGCCGACATGCGCCCGGTACAGTGGGAAACCAAAAAGTTTGCGTTGACGTAATTGAAGCACAAACTTTACGGGGTTACAACCGGGAGCGCCTAGAGACACAGATTCCTTAAATCGTCCTGTCTGCCGGGCTTCAGTTCTGCATAATGGGAGCGTATTGTCATTCCGAGCCGACCGAGCGAGCTTTGCGAGTGAGGGCGAAGCGAGGAATCCTGGTGTTGTCTGGCAGACCAAGATTCCTCGCACGCGCTCGGTCGCGACGCTCCTTCGCGCAGGCTCGGAATGACAAAAGGAGACCCATGGCGCAAGTTGCAGTCGATCTCGCAGTTGAGAAAGCAACTGTCACCACCAACGGACGGCGCATCACCGTCGGCGATTTCGAGCTGACCATGTTCTCCGACGGGAACTACTGGCTCGACGGTGGGCCGCTGTTCGGCATCATTCCCAAGGCGCTGTGGTTGAAGAAAGCCGCCTGCGACGAGAAGAACCGCGTGGTGCTGGGCCTGAACTCGCTGCTGATCCGCGGCGGAAAGCAAACCGTGCTAGTCGAGACGGGCATCGGCAACAAGTTCGACGACCGCGTCCGCAAGGTGTACGAGCCGGAAGCCAGGCTGCTCGGCAACCTCGCCGCCGCCGGCGTGGCGCCTGACTCCATCGATATCGTCATCAACACTCACCTGCACTTCGACCACTGCGGCTGGAACACCGTGCGCACCAACGGCCGCGTTGTTCCCACGTTTCCGCGCGCCACCTACTATGCCCCGGAGGGCGAGTGGCAGCACGGGCAAAAACAATACCTGCGCGACCGCGTCAGCTACATCAGCGACAACTACAACCCGCTCCTCGAAAGCGGACGGATGAAGCTGGTGAAGGAAGATCGCGAAATCATCCCCGGCATTGCAGTCCGCACCATCCCCGGGCACACGCGCTACATGCAGGTGGTGATGATTGAGAGCCAGGGGCAGAGGGCGTGTTACGTCTCCGACCTCATCCCGACGGCGGCGCACCTCGACCTGCTCTGGATCATGGCCTACGACCTGTTCCCCATGGAAACCATCGAGAACAAGAAGCGCTTTTATGAAGAGGCCATCCCCGGCCGCTGGCTGGTGATCTTCACCCACGATCCGGCGATCCCATGGGGCTACGTGAAGGAGATGGGAACGGGAAAGTACGGCGCGGAGCCGATTATCGCGTGATTCCCGACGGCCGACAGCCGACGGCGCTTTCGAAGAATTCCTCCACCCGCCCCAGGATCTCCTGCTCGCTGCGCGCCTCGTAGATGGCCTTGCGCAGATGGCCGCCGTTGGCGACGCCGTGGGTAAACCAGGAGGCGAACTGCTTCATCTTGCCCGCTGCGCCGGGCATCTGCTCCTCGATCAGCATGCGGAAGTAGGTGCGGATCATGCGATAGCGATCGGCTTCCGTTGGCTGTTCGTAGCCGCCGCCCGCCTCGAACTGCGCGATCTGGCGGAAGATCCACGGGTTCGACGCCGCCGTGCGCCCCACCATAACGGCGTCGCAGCCGGTCTGCGCCACCATGGCGGCCGCGTCTTCGGGAGTGCGGATGTCGCCGTTGCCGATCACTGGAATCTTGATGGCCTGCTTGACGGCGGCGATCCACTCCCAGCGCGCCGTGCCCGCGTATCCCTGCTCGCGGGTGCGGGCGTGCAACGCCACCGCCGCCAAGCCGCAGGATTCCGCCAGCCGGGCCAGTTCGACGCAGACGATCTCCTGGTCATTCCACCCGGCGCGAAACTTTACCGTGAAGGGAATCTTTACCGCCGCGCGCACCGTGTCGAAGATCTGCCCGATGCGCGGCAGGTCGCGCAGCAGGCCGGAGCCGCCGTTGCACTTGACCACCTTCTTCGCCGGACAGCCCAGGTTCAGGTCCACCAGGTCGAAGCCCAGGCCTTCGACCATGCGCGCCGCCTCGGCCAGCACCTGCGGGTCGCTGCCGAAGAGCTGCGCCGAGATGGGATGCTCGTCGTCGTAGAAATGGAGGTAGCGCCCGAGCACGCGCTGGTCGCGCAGCAGGCCGTCGGCCGAGGTGAACTCGGTCATGATCAGCCCGCAGCCGCCCATCTCGCGGATAAACCGCCGGAAGACGGTGTCGGTGACGCCCGACATCGGCGCCAGCACCGTCGCCGGCCGGATTCTACTCCGCCGATGCGGACACACTCCGGCACCCGCGCCCCACGAGGCGGCGCAGCTGGTGTGGCCGGGCTGGTCCAGTGCTTCTGCATTTTCCGTTAAGGCCGAATTTCAATATCCGCGCGATGCTTGGACGTAAATCGGTCGATGGTCTTGAAAACCGCTGGGTCCGCTCGAAATCGTTCGGGCGCCACAACAAGTTCGGCATGCAGATTCCCAGCGTTATCTTCGATGATCCGAATCAGGCCGACCCTTCCGAAGCCATCCGCTGCATAGAGGGCCTCGTCGGTAGGGCGATAACGGCGGTCGCCAATAACCGCGATGTACTTGTAATGAGCCGGCATAGCCTTGACCCGTTCCAATGATTGAGAGGCCTCTGCTATGCCAGACTTTACTTCGGCTATGTGGATTTCCCCGGTCCCTGCACGGTCAACCGCCAGGAGGTCCACACGGTTCCGGGACTGAGGCCAGGGCGGCTTCAAGAAAATCTTGGGTACGATCAGCCGGTGGCTTAACAGTTCCGCCACAGCGTTAATTCCCCTCGCCTCCTGCTGTTCCGGAGTCAGCACCCGCCTATAAGCCACGTAGCACTCCTTCAAAATTATTGTATGCCCAAGCACTGAACTTTTCGGCTTTGTCCTTGGCGGAAGCGACGAACTGCGAATCTAGCCTCTTCGTTCCGTAAGCGATGTCAATCTTACGTGCCAGCAGCCAGCGCAAATGATCGACCCCTCTCTGGTTCATGATTCTATGAGTGTTGCAAATCTTTTCAAGTTCGGCAGCAGCCCGCAGATGATCTTGGTGCTTGCACCGACTGCCGGTCAAAGCGACGCTTATCGCGTCGTTCAGGGAGATGCAACTGTGCACCGCCAATAACGCAATGCTGGTGGAGTATGTGGAATATGGTGCCACGTCATTGGCAAGCCGCTCCATGGCCTTGTAGAAGTGGTCGGACCGCTCCCGGTAGTGAGTCGTCAGGGCTTGGTCGAGGTTCTTCACGCCGGTGAATTGTACAAAACACCTCTAAACGCTACGTCCAACTGCCGCTCGCGGCCGCCTCACGCACCGGCGAGATGCCACCAGCCCCAACAGGATCGCGACCGCGCCTGCGGAGATCACGTTTCCCCAACGGCGGTCGGGGGTGTCGGCAAACGCCACCCGCACTCGGCTGATCCCGGCGGGCAGCGCGACCAACATCTGTCCGGTGTGATCGTTAGACAGCGCATGCACCGGTTTGCCGTTCACTTCCACCCGCCATGCCGGATAGTTCAGCAAACGCAGGGCGGCGGTCACCGGCTCGGGTGAGTTGATGGCAAACTCTTTCCGCGTTGGTCCCCATTCGCGGACTTGTGCGGGCGTGCCGGTCTCTGCGCCGGCGTCCTCCCCGCGTTGCAAACTGACCAGGGGCGCATGCTGGTCGAGGTCGTAATGATCCGACCCGTGCGGGCCGTATTCGTCGACGCCAAAGTATCCCGTGCCCGTACTGAAGTGCTCTTCATAGAAGTCGGCCGCGCCGCCGGGATCCCACCAGTTGTTGCGCGTTAGTAGAAAGCCGGTGATCGCAAGCCCGGCCAGCGCTGCGGCCCAAGCCGCATGTCGCCGCGTGTTTCGCAGACGTCCCAGGGCAGCCGCCACGCCGAGGGCAAAAGGCACATCGAGCACCAGCAGGCAGCGCCAGGGAAACTGCACATAACGAAGCTCCGGCAGGTGCGCCCACAAAGGCGAGGTCACCGGCAACATGAGGATCGTGGAAACCGCCACCAATGCCGTCAGGACCCACCACAGCCGCGGCTGCCCACGCCGCCATCGGGCGGCGGCGATCATGGCCAGGAAGGTCGCAATGATCACCTCGACCGCAATCCAAGAGACGATGAAGTTAAAACGGGTATGTTCGGCGTCGGCGGTGCGGGTGAACAGAAAATTTTCCGGGAACTTCAGTCCCTGCGAGAGCGTTTCCGCGATGTTGACCCACGGCTGCTCCCACGCAGCCGGCACAATGTAGAACGCAGCCAGCGCCAGTCCCAGCGCCAGCGCGCCTCCGCCGCAAATCAGGGGCTTTGCGCTGCGTTCGCGCGCTGCAACTATGACCAGGATTAGCGCGATCATGTAGGTCACCACGACGGCGGCGGGAGCGTTGCTCAGCCAGACTCCCGCGGTCACCAGCGCCAGCGGCACGAAAGCCCGCCGTGGCTCTGTCGTTCGCATCGCAAACAGCACTGCCAGCGGGATCAGCGCGCTGGCCAGCAGCTCGGCGAAATCACTGCGCCAATACACGACCACCAGGTGATAGGGATTGATGGCAAACAGCACGCCGGCGGCCATGGCATCCCTTGTCGGCAACCATTCCCGTGCCAGCGCGAACATCGCGACGCCGGCGAGGGTGAGCGCCAGCCAGATGAAGGCGCCGGGAACCATCGCCCACGGCAAAACGAATGACAGCGCGGCGCCCAGCATCCACGAAGCCGGCGGATAGAAGATGAACCGCGGTTCTCCGAATCCCCAGTTGGCCAGCGCGGCCCAGCGCGGGTAGAGGACGCCCGCACGCCACTGGCCGGCAACGTCCATCCAAGACGCCAGGTGGAACTCGAAGTCGTGCCCGGAAGCATTGCCGAGGAAGAAGAACGGAACCAGCACGGCGAGCGCCGTGGTGCCGGCGAGCACGATCATGAGGAGGGTCGAATGTCGGCCCGCCCGCGTGCGCCCGGCCCTGATCTCGCTCCCGGTTTCGCTGACCTGAGTGCCCATGCGACGCGACGAGCATACAGGATGCCTGCGCTGCGGAGCAGCAGTTCCTGCTAGCGCCGGATCTAGCGGCGCGCGCCGGCGGCTTCGTCCTCGCTGTCTAGCGGGAAGGAGCGGAACGTGACTTCGCGCTCTTTTGCGACCACCACCCCGTTGGCGTCCGAGGTGTACTGCGTGAGCGTGCCCTTGATCACGTAATAGGCTTCTGCATTGCGGGTCTCGCCGGGGCCTCGCGAAACGGCGCCTTTGAACTCGAACCAGGTGCCATGAACTCTTCGGGTGCTGAAGCGGATGTTGTGGTCGTGGAACTCGGCCTTCTCGAAGAAGTGATCGACGAAGCTGGCCTTCTCACTGTCGCTATAACGGGAGATGAACCCAGTCAGCCGATTGCCTTCCTCCAGGCTGATCTGCACAAACTCCCCTTCCTCAAGGAAGCTGTACATACCGGAATAGTCGTCGGCCGGCGCCGCCGTCTTCTGCGGCTGGCTCTGGGCCAAAGCCAGCGTGGACGCCAGCAGCATCGCAACCGCCAATGCCTGCATGACTTTCTCCCGCGGAAACATTGCCCCTAATCTTGGCACAAAGCGGCGGCTGCGATTCCCGGAATTTTGACCTATTGGCTGCTTTATAATCGTGAGCACCTCCACTCGTCCTCCCATGGCCTTGGGTGAACTCCAACTCGGCAATGCTTCCTGGTCCCCGCGTGTGCCCGGCTTCCTGGTGGAACTGGACCCGTGGCACCGCGTCTTCTGGAGGAACCTGCGGGACCTGTTGCTGCGGCGGCGTCCGCGACCACTGCGGCTGACCTCCGCGCCCGCTGACTTCTGGCCGGATGTGTTCGTCTCCGCTTCGATTCCCTGGTCCAGGCTGCGCCAGTCGTTTCTGTATCACGCCTTCGTCATCACCGCGCTGTGGGGATTCTCGCAGACGTATCCGCTTCGGCCGCGGGTGGAGATCGAGCCCGTCACCCGCCACACCACGCTGACGTACTACCAGGTTTCAGAATACCTGCCGCCGGTGTTCACCGCCAGTGCGCCGGCCAAAGTGGCGCAACGCGGCGAGCCGGCCTATTCCAAGCAGCCCATCATTTCGCTCCCGGAGCACCCGGACAACTCTCGGCAGACCATCGTCAACCCCGCCGCTCCCAAGGTGATCCCGCACCCGGTCAAGCTGCCAAACCTGGTGGTCGCGACGCCGGCGCCGCAGCCTCCGGTCGCGGGCGCCACCCGCTCCCCCTCGCAATTGACGGTGCCCTGGCTGGCCGCGGCTCCTGTCCCGCCGCCGGAAGAGAACGCATCCCGCCGGCTCTCGGATCTGAATGTGCCAGGGCGCGCGCCGTCGGTGGTAGAACCGCCTCCGGATCTGGCGTCGGTCGAGCGCAAGCTGGGTGACATCAATCTGGCTCACGCCGAGCCCCACCTTGAACCGCCGAACTTGCCGGCTCCGGAACAGCGCGCTTCCACGGGAGGAGGCCAGGCAGCGCAGGCTGTTCCACCGCCGCCTCCGGTCAGCGTGGAAAATTCAGGACCGCAATCGGCGGGGCAATTGATCGCGCTGGGTCTCGACCCGGCGCCGGCTGGGGGTCCGATCGAAGTTCCCGCGGGCAACCGTCGCGGCATATTCGCGGCCACGCCTGAAGGCAAGCCCGGCGCCCCCGGGACACCCGACATCCCCGCCACCGGTGCTGGCCCGGGCGGAACGGCCAAGGGCGGCGGCGCTGGACCGGGCAACGGAAGCTCCGGCAATCCGGCGGGTGTTTACGTGGGCGCGGGACCGGCCGACAGCACGCCGGCAGCGGTCGCCGGAAAGACGCCGAGTACATTCGCCGACGCCCAAAGGAACGTCATCATCGCTGCCGCCCGCCCAGCGCCCGATATTCCCCACGAGACACACAATTCCAGTTCGACGCGCGCACCCGCGCCCGGCACGGTCGAGCAAGAGGTATTCGGACCTCGCAAGTACTACTCGATGATCGTCAATACCCCCAACCTAACTTCCGTCGCAGGCAGTTGGGTTGTCCGCTTCGCCGCCTTGAAACAGATTTCCGACCAGAGTGAACTCACCGCGCCGGTGGTAGTACACAAAGTGGACCCCTCGTATCCCACGTCGCTGATGCGGGCCAATGTGGAGGGCACGGTGACGCTCTACGCCATCATTCGCGCCGACGGAACCGTGGATGGCGTGAAGGTCCTGCGCGGGGTGGACGATACGCTGGATGAAAACGCGCGCGTCGCTCTGCTGCACTGGCAGTTCCGGCCGGCCACGCGGCACGGCAAGCCCGTGGATTTGGAGGCGCTGATTCAGATCCCCTTCGCCGCCCGCAAGCAGCCGTTCTGAGGCTGGCCGTCCAGAAGTTACCCGCGTACCAAAGAGCGACTTGACTGTATATACGATTCTATCGTCTTATATATACAAGAGGTCAAACCCATGGCCGTGACCATGACGTTGATCAGGCTGGATACCCATCTGGCGGACCAAGCCGCGAAGATTCTGGGGGTCAAGTCCCGGACTGAGGCAGTTCACGTGGCGCTCAAGGAGATTGTGGCGCTAAAACGATTCAAGAAGCTGCTGAGGAAGAACGCGGGAAAGCTCTCGTTCGCGGGCCACGGTGAGTGACCTTGTCATCTTCGACACCTCGATCTTCGTCGATCACCTGCGCACCGGGCGCCATCAGCAGCGGATCGAATCGGTGACCGGTTTGATCCGGACATCCGCCGTGGTTCTGGCGGAATTGTGGCGCGGCACCACCCAGCCCGCCGAGCGCAAATTCCTGCAGGCGCTGGAGAGGAATCACGCCATCCTGACCCCCACGGAAAAGAATTGGCGGGAGTCGGGCCAGCTCTTGGCGAAGATTCGCGCCGATAAAGGTTTCCCGCCGGAGAAGCTGCGCGATCTGCATTTCGACGTGCTCATCGCGCTCACCGCGCGGTCCCACGGCGCCCGGCTGATCACCTCCAACCGCTCCGATTTTGAAATGATCGACGGCTATAGGAGATTTCGACTCGAAACTTGGTGATGAAGCTCATGACCGCTTCGGCCAAACCGCGCCTGGCTTACATCGACTGGATGCGCGGGCTGGCCTGCGTGCTCATGTTCCAGACCCACTGCTACGACTCTTGGCTGGGCGGCCCGGCGCGCAAGAGCACCTTTTTCATGTGGTCGCAACTGGGTGGCACGCTGCCCGCGCCGCTGTTTCTTTTTCTTGCCGGGATCTCGTTCGCCCTGGTCACGGACAAGCTGCGGCAGCGCGGCGCCGATCCTAATCAGATAGCGCGCACCACGATTCTCCGCGGCGCCGAGATCTTCGGCCTGGGCCTGCTGTTCCGGGTGCAGGAGTACCTGCTGGGACTCCCGTGGGCGCCGTGGACCGACCTGCTGCGGGTGGACATCCTGAACACCATCGGATTCTCCATGATGTTGATGGGCGTCATGTGCCGGCTGGCTGGCGGCGGGCGGAGACGATCGGCGGTTGTAGCTGCAGGTGTCGCGCTGGCGATTGCGTTGGCGACGCCTCTGGTATGGACTACTTTGCGCCTGCGTGTGCTGCCCTGGCCGCTCGAGTCTTATATCAACGGCGTACACACGTTCAAACAGCCCCAGGCGTGGCTCTTCCCGGTCTTTCCCTGGACCGGATTTGCCTTTGCCGGCCTGGCGACTGGCTTTCTGCTGGTGAGCGATTGGGTTCGCCGGCGGGAAGTCCAGGCTTTTGCGCTGCTGGGCGGAGCAGGAGTTGGGATCACCGCAATCGCGCGATGGCTCGACCACCGTCCGCGGCAAATTTACGGCGTCTACGATTTCTGGCACACCAGTCCGAACTTCTTCCTGATTCGTGTCGGGCTGCTGCTGATGATCCTGCTCGGGGTCTATCTATGGTGCCGATGGACTCTCAACCCACCCTTGGCAACCCCGGCCAAGGGTGGGGCACCCACAGCGATTTGGGGGTTCAGTCCCATGATCCAGCTCGGGCAGACCTCGCTGCTCGTCTACTGGGTGCACATCGAGTTCGTGTACGGCCGTTTTTCCATTCTTTCCAAGCGGGCGATGGGCATCGGTGGAGCTTCGCTCGGCCTGGCGGTGATCTTCGTGGCCATGGTGCTACTGTCGCTCGCGCGCACAAAGCTGAAGGGACGCGGGACCGAGCTGGCCGCGTGGATGTTCCGCCGAAGGCCAGCTCAAAAGCGGGCAGCCATTGCGCCCTAATCGCGCGGCGATGAATAATGGCCTGCCATCATGACCCGGCCTGATTGGGAGAAGCGTATCCGGCGAGCGCGCGACTTAGCCGCGCAATATCCAGCGGCAGCCCAGGTGCTGGGCTTCTACGGCGAGATCGCTGTGTTTCAGAAGCATGTCTTCGAGGCGGCAGCGTCGGACGACCTGCACGCCGATCCCACGCGGCCGCTCGGCGAGCAGCTCGTTGTATCGGTATTGACCAACCGCTTCCCGTCTTTCCTCGAACTGGTGGAGAAGAAAGGTCCCCCGGGGCTGGCGAAAGCAGCTCGGGAGCTGCGCCAGCAGACCCCCGGCCAGTGGCGAGCTCTGCTGGACTCGCAGCCGGACGACGAGCACGCTGACCCAACCCATCGCTTCTTCGCCCGCGCCTGCCTGCAGCCGGTAGCGGAATACCTGGCGCTCGACAGCAAGGTTCAGTTCGCGGGCTACACCGGGTCGTCCTGTCCGGTGTGCGGGGGCAAGCCGCAACTGGGCGTGCTTCGTCCGGAAGGCGACGGCGGCAAGCGCTCGCTGGTTTGTTCGTGCTGCGCGACGGAGTGGGAGTTCCGCCGCATCCTGTGCCCGAACTGCGCTGAAGTGGATCAAGGCAAGCTGCCGCGCTTCTCGGCTGAGGACTTCCCGCACGTTCGCGTCGAGGCCTGCGACACCTGCAAGCGCTACTTGAAGAGCGTGGATCTCACGCTCAACGGCTTGGCGGTTCCAGTGGTCGACGAAATCGCCGCCGCGCCCCTGGACCTGTGGGCTGCGGAGCACGGCTACCAGAAGATCGAACTCAACCTGATGGGTCTGTAGCCTGGTTGCCGGGCTCCGCCCTCGCAACCCCGTTGCGAAAACCGGCATCTACATTGACTTAGAACCCATGGGGGTGTAGGCTGCTTTCCGCTTTTCGGGCCGACCCCCAGGGCCCACGGACCGCAAGAAGCCGGAGGTAGGATGGACCTCTCAGGTTGCGGCGTCACTGGCCTGCTCCCGCTGCCCAGGGGAGTGTCCGCACGTGTGACCCTTTCATCCTGCGTTCGTATCCGTACATTCTCTGCTGAAATCTGGCTCCACAGGGAGGCTGTGTCATGGAAGTTTCCCGAAGAACGTTTTTTAAAGCCGGACTGCTAGGAGGCGTGGGCCTCACCGTCTTCGGCTTTGATGCCGCGCCCCTACTGGCGCAAACGCAGGGGCTGAAGATCTCCCGCACCACGGAGACACGCAGCACCTGTCCCTACTGCGCGGTCAGTTGCGGGGTCATCATCCACACCATCGGCGACCAGGCCAAGAACGTGACCCCGCAGGTGGTGCACGTGGAAGGCGATCCCGACCACCCGATCAACCGCGGCACGCTGTGTCCCAAGGGCTCGTCGCTCCAGCAGGACATCATGAATGAGCGGCGGATATTGAAGCCGCAGGTGCGCCGTCCCGGTGGCACCGAGTGGGAAGACATCTCCTGGGACCAGGCGATCGACGAGATCGGCCACTGGGTCAAGAAAACCCGCGACGCCACTTTCATTGAGCAAGATGGCGAAGGGCGTACCGTCAATCGCCTGGAGACGGTTGCCTTTACCGGCGGCTGCACCGACACCAACGAGTTCAACTACCTCGTCGTAAAGACGATGAGGAGCATGGGCCTGACCTTTATAGAAAATCAGGCCAGGGTTTGACACGGCCCCACGGTCTCAAGTTTGGGACCAACGTTCGGACGCGGGGCGATGACCAATGGCTGGACCGACATGCGGAATACCGACATGACATTGGTCATGGGCGGCAACCCCGCCGAGAACCATCCCTGCGGTTTTAAGTGGGTAGTGGAAGCCAAGCGCAACCGGAATGCCAAGTTAATCGTGGTGGACCCGCGCTTCACGCGTACAGCTGCGGTGTCGGACCTGTTCCTGCAGATTCGCGCCGGTAGCGACATCGCCTTCCTGGGCGGGCTGATCAACTACGTCCTCGCCAACAACCGCATCAACAAAGAGTATGTCGTCAACTACACCAACGCCGCCTTCGTGGTGAAGGACGGGTTCAAGCTTCCCGAGGACGGCCTGTACTCGGGCTTCGATCCGGAGAAGCAGACCTACGACAAGTCCACGTGGAACTACGAAGAGGGCGGCGACCTGACGGGTAAGGCTGCAGCCGGCGCTACCATGATGGCGGCGGCGAGGCACGCTCCCGCGAATCCGGCAAAGACCGCTGCCGCGGCAAAGCCAGGCACGGCACCGCCTCCGCCGATGCTGCCTCCCAACACAGCTTACGACCTGTCGCTGGAGCATCCGCGCTGTGTCTACCAGCTCCTCAAGAAGCAGTACTCGCGCTACACGCCGGAGATGGTGGAGCGCATCACCGGCATCCCTAAGGACCAATTCCTGAAGGCTGCCGACCTGTTTACCTCCATCCGCAAGAACGGGGACACCAAGAAGGTTGCGACCATCATCTACGCCGTGGGTTGGACGCAGCACACCTATGGCACCCAGATCATCCGCACCGGCTGCATGCTGCAGTTGCTGCTGGGCAACATTGGGCGCGCGGGCGGCGGCATGAACGCGCTGCGCGGCCACTCCAACATCCAGGGCGCTACCGACATGGCCGGAATTTTCGACATCCTGCCCGGCTATCTCAAGGTGCCCAACCCCAACGACAAGGACTTCGAGACCTACTCCAACCGCATCACTCCCAAGCCCTCCAAGCCCAAGGAGTGGGATTCGTTCAACTACTGGTCGAACACGCCCAAGTTCGCGGTGTCGTTCCTGAAGGCGCTTTACGGCGATGCCGCGACGAAAGAGAACGGCTGGGCTTTCAACTATTTGCCTAAGGTGGACCGGCGCTATTCCTTCGCCGACATCTGGAACGACATGTACAACGGCAAGGTCAAGGGCCTGTTCGCCTTCGGCATGAACGGGGTGATGATCGGACCCGACTCGCAAAAGAACATCGATGCCTTGAAGAAGGCGGACTTCCTGGTGGTCTGCGAGATCTATCCCGACGAGACCAGCGACTTCTGGAAGTCTCCCGGCATCACGCAGGAGGAGATGAAGAAGATCAACACTACCGCCTATCGTCTGCCTGGAGCCGGCTTTGCGGAGAAAGACGGCACCTTTGTAAACTCGGCGCGCTGGCTGCAATGGAAGCACGCCGCCCTGCCTCCGCCGGGCGACTGCAAACTCGACCAGGAAATCCTGGCCCGCATCTTCCTGAAAGTCCGCGAGCTGTACCAGAAGGAAGGCGGCAAGTTCCCGGATGCGATCCTGAAAGCGACCTGGTCGTACACCAACCCGAACAATCCTTCCCTGGCCGAAGTGGCCAAGGAGATCAACGGGAAAGCCATCAAGGACGTCACCGACCCGAAGACGCAGACCACTATCAAGGCAGGCCAGCAACTGCCGGGCTTTGCTTTCTTGCGCGATGACGGCTCAACCAGCTCCGGCAACTGGCTCTATTGCGGTTCATGGACGGAAGCGGGCGCGCTGATGCAGCGCCGCGGCACCGAAGATCCCTCCGGCCTGGGGATCTATCCCAATTGGGGATGGTCGTGGCCGATGAACCGCCGCGTCCTCTACAACCGGGCTTCCTGCGATGTTTCGGGCAAGCCTTGGGATCCCAGCCGCAAGCAGGTGTGGTGGAACGAGGCGGCGGGCAAGTGGGTGGGAAACGACGTCCCCGACTTCAAACCCGACTCCAATCCCAAGGACCACATGGGCCCATTCATCATGAATCCGGAGGGTGTAGGCCGGATCTTTGTCCCGTTGGGCTTCGTCGCCGACGGGCCCTTCCCCGAGCATTACGAACCCTTCGAAAGTCCCATCCTCAACCCGCTGCATCCCGACCACTCCAATAATCCTGTGGTCAAGAAGTTCAAGACCCCGATGGACAAGTTCGGGACGCCAGCGGAAGGCTTCAACATCGTCTGCACCACCTACCGCTTGACCGAGCATTACCACTATTGGACCAAGAACAACCCCATGAACGTCGAGCTCGTGCCCGAACCCTTCGTGGAAATCCCGGAAGAACTGGCGCGAGAAAAGGGGATCGCGGGAGGTGACAAGGTCAAGGTTGTAAGCGCCCGCTCGGAATACATCGCCAAGGCGATGGTGACTAAGCGCATTCGGCCCATGCAGATCGATGGCAAGACCACCTACCAGATCGGGGTTCCTATCCACTGGGGTTACAAAGGCATTGCCGAAGATGAGGGGAAGACGGCACTGACGCCGGCCAACCTGCTCACTCCGACCGTGCTGGATGCCAACGCTTACACACCCGAATTCAAGGGCTTCCTGGTGAAGCTCGAGAAAGCTTAGGAAGGGGGCACGAGAAAATGAGCGAACGTACAGTACTCCAGACTCAGCAGATCTCGGGCCACCCTGGCCCGGTGTCGGGCGCGGGCGTGCAGCGCGACCTGGAGGTCTGCAAACTCATCGATACCACCACCTGCATCGGCTGCAAGGCCTGCGAGGTGGCCTGCGTCGAGTGGAACGACATGCCGTTCCAGCCGACTACCTTCGACAACACCTACCAGACCATGCCGGAGACCAACTGGAACTACTGGAACCTGATCAAGTTCCGGGAGCACCAGCGCGAAGACGGGACCTTCATGTGGCTGATGCGCAAGGACCAGTGCATGCACTGCGCCGATCCTGGGTGCCTCGATGCCTGTCCGGCCGATGGCGCCATCGTCAAATACGCGAACGGGATCGTCGATTTCCAGCAGGAAAACTGCATTGGCTGCGAGTTCTGCATTTCCGGTTGCCCGTTCAATATCCCCAGATTCAACAAGGAGACCAAGAAGGTCTACAAGTGCACGCTCTGCTCCGACCGCGTAGGACAAGGTCTGGAACCGGCCTGCATCAAGTCCTGCCCGACCGGCTGCCTGCACTTCGGCACCAAGGAGGACATGAAGTTCCTGGCCGAGAATCGCGCCAAGCAACTGCGCGACGTCTCCGGCTTTAAGGATGCCGGCGTCTATGACCCGGAAGGTGTCGGCGGCACGCACGTCATCTATGTGCTGCACGATGCCGAGCATCCCGAGCTTTATGGCGCCCTGCCTAAGAACCCGAGCGTCTCGTTCGTCTACAAGGGCTGGAAGAGCATCTTCAAGCCCCTGGGACTGTTCGCGGCTACGCTAGGTTTCGTGGGCGTGGTTTTCCACTACGTGTTCGAAGGACCCAAGCGTGAACAACCCGAAGTGCCGCCCCCGAAGCCGCAACCGCCGGCGGGCAGAAAGGAGGCGTGATGGCGACTTCCATCGGACGCATGCAGGAAAAGGAGCCAGCCCTATTCGACCAGCTGGGCCGCACCGTGGTCCACGAAGGCGAACTCCCGCGCCACTCCGTGTACACCCGGTTTCTACACTGGGCGTACGGGATTTTCTTCTTCCTGGCGCTGTTCACCGGCTTCGCCATCTACATGCCGTTCCTGTTCCGCTGGTTCGCGCCGGCGTTCGGCGGGCCAGCCACTACGCGCATGCTGCATCCTTATTTCGGCGTGGGGTTCGTGTTCTTCTTCGGGCTGCAGATCATCAATTGGTGGGGGCCGATGAGCTGGACGGAGGCCGACAGCCGCTGGATCAAGCATCTGCCGGAGTTCCTCCGGAACGCGGAGCCGGTCGAACCCGAAGATGTGGGCATGTACAACGGGGGGCAAAAGCTGCAGTTCTGGGAGATCGTGGTGGGCTGCATTGTGTACCTCATCACCGGGATCATCATGTGGGCCGGTGCGCCTACTTTCGGCGCCGTGGCGGTGGCCGTCAGCTACGTGCTGCACGACATCTCGGCGCTGATTATGCTCTTCGGGATCTTCTTCCACCTGTACCAGAGCACCTTCGGGCAGCCGGGCACCATCCAGGCCATGACCCGGGGGACGGTCAGCGAAGCCTGGGCTTGGACCCATGCCCCAGCCTGGTACCGCCAGATGACCGGCCGCGATCCACGGCAAGCCCTGGAGCAGGAGCGCCAGCGCCGCATCAACCGCGAGCGCGCCATTGAGCAACTCTCGCGCGGCGGCCCCACGGGCCCGCCAGGCGGTGGAAGGGCCTGAGGACACCAAAGTCTCTGCTGGGGGCGGATTTCGGTCCGCCCTTTTTTCTTTTCCGCGGCGCATAATAGTGGTTGACGGGAGACTCAGCTATGGCCGAGAAACTATCAGCACAGGCAGCCAGGAAGTCCAAAACGGCCGCCCGGCCCGAAGTAGAACGACGGGCGCACCGGGCGCTGCGCCAGCACCTGCTCGATCTGCTGCGCGGCGGCAACGCCCATCTCAATTTTGAGGAAGCGCTGGCCGGATTGCCTCCCGCGTTGCGCGGCGCCAAACCTGCCGAACTGCCCTATTCGCCGTGGCGCCTGCTGGAGCACATGCGCATCGCGCAGTGGGACATCCTGGAGTTCAGCCGCAATTCCAAGCACGTCTCCCCCGAGTTTCCTGCGGGTTACTGGCCGGAAAGCGATGCTCCGCCCGACGACAAGGCCTGGCAGAAGAGCATCAGGAAGTTTCGCGCCGATCTGAAGGCGATGCAGGATCTGGTCGAGGACCCTGCGATCGATCTTCTCGCCCCCCTTTCCCACGGCGAAGGCCAGACCATCCTGCGCGAGGCGCTGCTGCTGGCCGACCACAACTCCTACCACCTCGGGCAGTTGGTCACAGTGCGGCGGCTGCTAGGAGCGTGGGAGAGCTAGGATTGATTATCGGCTCACTGATTCATTGGTCCATTGCGCTCAATACCATATGGATCAATGAATCAATGACTCAATTGCGGATTCCCACCTACTTCTCTGGCTGAAAGAGATACGGCTCGCCCTTCTTGGCCGCAAAGGTCTCCGCCACCTTGAGGAAGGCGCGCGCGGCGTGTGACAGGGTCGAGTTCTTACGGTAGATGATGCGCAGCTTGCGCTCGAAGTGCAGGTCGCGGACGGGAACCCGTATCAACTCGCCCCGCGCGACTTCGTTTTCCACGCAGATGCCGGGAATCAGGGCCACGCCGTTCGACATCCCCACGAATTTCTTGATGGCTTCGATGGTGGGCAGTTCCACCGGCATCTGCAGCGGAACATGGTGCCGGGAGAACGCTTCCAGGACTTTCTCCCGATAGGGTGACGGCACGTTGTGGGCCACGAACCACTCCGTCCCCAGTTGCCTTATGGTGACCTCCCCAGACGAAGCCAAAGGATGCTGCGGGGGTACCACAAAAGTTAACTGGTCGCGGTAGACCACGATCGAGCGCAGCAGCGGGTCGTCGGGACGGAAGGTAAGCACGCCCAGCTCCGTGCTGTGGCTGATCAGCTCATCGGAGATGTGCCGGGCGAGCGACCGCTGCACCGCCACCTTGATCATGGGATACAGTCGGCGGTACTCGTCGAGCACCGGCAGCAGGTACAGGCACGTGAACTCGTTGGCGGAGACCGCCAGCTTGCCCTTGAGCATCTGCCGCAGCTCGTCGAGCGCCACCAGGGCCTCAGTGCGGGTGTTCAAGAGGCGCAGGGCATAGTTCTCGAGCACGCGACCGGCATCAGTCAGCACGCCATCGCGCGACGAGCGGTCAAACAGCGGCTCGCCCAGCTCCACCTCCAGCTTGCGGATGGTCTGGCTGACCGCCGGCTGAGTGCGGAACAGTTTCTTGGCCGCGCGCGAAAAGCTGCCCTCTCGCGCCACCGTCAGGAAGGTTTCCAGTTGAAACAGC
This sequence comes from uncultured Acidobacteriota bacterium, assembly GCA_963808725.1. Classification (GTDB taxonomy): domain Bacteria; phylum Acidobacteriota; class Terriglobia; order Terriglobales; family Acidobacteriaceae; genus JAHFUA01. The sequence goes on from CAWEGO010000002.1 coordinate 2,045,618, forward strand.
TCCATTCGTAACCCCACTCCGCAGCGGCAGGTTACTGCGACAGCAGCCCTTATATCATAAGCAATACTTATCGACCTAGAAAAACTATAAACTTTGCTGCCCGGCCAAGGGCGCGTACCCTAAGCTTTTAGCGTGGGTCCAGCCCAACCGGGAGGATGGCCGATGGAACGAGCTCGTATTACCATATTCGACACTACGCTGCGTGATGGCGAGCAGTCACCAGGGTGCAGCATGCGGCTGGACGAGAAGCTGCGCATGGCGCGCCAGCTCGAGCGCTTGGGCGTGGATGTCATCGAGGCCGGCTTCCCCATTGCTTCCGATGGTGACTTCGAGGCAGTCCAGGCCGTAGCCCAGGAGGTCCGCCATACCCGGATCGCAGGTCTCGCCCGCGCCAGCTTCGAGGACATCGAGCGCGCCTGGCAGGCAGTGCGCCAGGCCGAGCGGCCACGCATCCACGTTTTCCTGGCAACTTCAGACATCCACCTACACTACAAGCTGCGGATGACCCGCCAGCAATGCCTGGAGCGGGCGGCGGAAGCGGTGCGCTTCGCGCGTTCGCTGTGCCCCGACGTCGAGTTCTCCCCCGAGGACGCCACTCGCACGGAAATTGAGTTCCTGTGCGAAGTCACGGAGGCGGTAGTAGCGGCCGGAGCGACTACGGTCAACATTCCGGACACGGTCGGCTACACCGTTCCCAGCGAGATGCACCGCATCATCGAGGCGGTGTGCAGCCGGGTGCAGAACCACCCGGACGTGGTGATCTCTGTGCATTGCCACAACGACCTCGGCCTGGCGGTGGCGAATTCCATCGCCGGCCTGGAAGCCGGGGCGCGGCAGGTGGAGTGCACCATCAACGGCATCGGCGAACGCGCCGGCAATGCTTCGCTGGAAGAGATCGTAATGGCGATGCGGGTGCGAACCGACCAGATGCCCTACGACACCGGCGTCCACAGTGAACAGCTTTATCCCTGCAGCCGTTTGCTGACCGAAATCACCGGCGCGGCGGTGCAGGCCAACAAGGCCATCGTCGGCCGCAACGCCTTCGCCCACGAGGCGGGCATCCATCAGGACGGCGTTATCAAGAATCCGCTGACCTACGAGATCATGACCCCGCAGTCCGTCGGCGTCCCGGAAAGCAAGCTGGTGCTGGGCAAGCATTCCGGCCGGCACGCGCTCGGCCTGAAGTGCCAGCAATTGGGATATGATTTCTCCCGCTGCGACCTGGACCGCATCTACAAGCGCTTTGTGGCTCTGGCGGACCAGATCAAGGTGGTGGAGGACCGCCATCTTTTGGCCATCATCCGCGAGGAAATGCCAGCCCTGGCGGCCATCAACGAAATGGAGAAGTCGCACAGCGTACCCAGCCCGTTGGGTACGGCGTGAGAGACGAGCACTCAGCAGTCAGCACTCAGCCAAGGCGGCTGCTGATTGCTGAGTGCGTTTTGGGACAGGGACCATGAGGCTTGATATTACGGTTTTGCTGGGCGATGGAGTCGGCCCGGAAGTCACACGGGAAGCGGTGCGCGTCCTGCGCACGGTGCTGGATCTTTACGGTTACGAGGCCAGCTTCGAGGAGCGCGCGGTCGGGGGCGTAGCCATCCGCCAGTTTGGCACTCCCCTGCCGGAGGCGACGGCCCGGGCTTGCACGGAGAGCCACGCGGTGTTGCTGGGCGCGGTGGGCGGACCGGAGTTCGATTCCCTGCCTGCCGCCGAGCGGCCCGAGGCCGGGTTGCTGGCCTTGCGGCAGATCCTGGGCGGCTATGCCAATCTGCGTCCCGCGGTCGCGTACGGCGCCATCGCCGACTGCTCGCCGTTGCGTCCGGAGGTGATCAAGGGCGCCGACGTCCTGATCGTCCGCGAACTGCTGGGTGGAATCTATTTCGGCGAACCGCGCGGATTCACCGATGGCTCTGCCCCAGCCGCCTATAACACCATGCGCTACTCGCAGGCCGAGATCGAACGCGTGGCCCACGTCGCCTTCCGCCAGGCCCGCATGCGCCACCGGAAGGTCACTTCGGTCGACAAAGCCAACGTGCTCGAGACTTCTCAGCTCTGGCGGCAGACCGTCACCCGTGTGGCCCGCGAGTATCCTGAGATCAAGCTCGACCACATGTACGTCGATGCCTGCGCTATGCGCCTCATCACCCATCCCGGATCCTTCGACGTCATCGTCACCGAAAATCTGTTCGGTGACATTCTCTCCGACGAGGCGGCGGTGATCAGTGGATCGCTGGGAATGCTGGCCTCGGCTACCATCGGCGGCAAGGTGGACCTTTACGAGCCCGTACACGGCTCGGCGCCGGACATCGCCGGACGAGGGGTTGCCAATCCGCTGGGTGCAATCGCCTCCGCCGCCCTGTTGCTGCGCCACAGCGCCGGCCTGGAACAGGGCGCGCAGGACATTGAAGATGCCATCCGCGAGGTGCTCGACAAGGGACACCGCACCGCCGACTTACAGCGCAGCCGCGCCAAGCGTGTGGTCTCGACGACCGAGATGGGCGCGCTGGTGGAAAGTGCGGTGGCCGATGTTGTCGACCGTCGGCGGGCGTATCATGCGGTGTGAGGCCGCCTAGCGCTATGGCCGTAGAACTTCAAAAGCCCATCCAGAAGGAGTCGCCCAGCGCCGCCGGGCCGCGCACTCTGTTCGAAAAGATATGGCAGGAGCACGTGGTGTGCGAGCCGCCGGGGCAGCCGCCTCTGCTCTACATAGACCTACACCTGGTGCATGAGGTCACTTCTCCGCAGGCGTTTGACGGCTTGCGTGCGGCCGGCCGGCACGTGCGTCAGCCGGGGCGGACGCTGGTCACTGTGGACCACAACGTTCCCACTACGCCCGGGCATCTTCCCATCACCGATCCGATCGCAGCGCGGCAGATGGAAGCGCTGCGGCATAATTGCCGGGAATTCGGCCTCACGCTCTACGACATCGATTCACCCGACCAGGGGATCGTCCACGTCATCGGCCCCGAGCTAGGCGCGACCCAACCGGGAATGACCATCGTCTGCGGCGACAGCCACACTTCTACGCACGGCGCTTTCGGCGCGCTGGCGTTCGGTATCGGAACCTCGGAAGTCGAGCACGTGCTCGCCACCCAATGCCTGCCGCAGCAGAAGCCGCGGACCATGGAGATCCGCATCAACGGCCCGCTGCCCGAGGGCGTCACCGCCAAAGATTTGGTGCTGGGCATCATCGGGACGATCGGCACCGATGGCGCAACCGGCCACGTGGTCGAATACACCGGCGAGGCGGTACGCGGGCTCTCGATGGAAGGCCGCATGACGGTGTGCAACATGAGCATCGAGGCCGGCGCCCGCGCCGGCATGGTCGCTCCCGACGAAGTGACGTTCGCCTACCTGCGCGGCCGGCGTTTCGCTCCCCGCGGCGCGGAGTGGGATAAGGCGGTGGCGCGCTGGAGCGCTCTTCCATCCGATCCCGGCGCCCACTACGACAAGGTGATCGAGATCGACGCCGCCAGCCTCGCTCCTTTTGTGACTTGGGGCACGAATCCCGGCATGGTGGTGCCAGTGACCGGCCGAGTGCCCGATCCGGCCGTAGCCCGCACCGCCGCCGAGCGCGGCACTGCCGAGCGCGCGCTCCAATACATGGCGCTGGCGCCCGGAACGGCGATCGAAGATATTAGCGTGGACCGGGTGTTCATCGGCTCCTGCACCAACTCGCGCCTGGAGGATCTGCGGGCGGCTGCGCGAGTCGCCCGTGGCCACAAGGTGAATCCCAAGGTGCGCGCCCTGGTGGTGCCGGGATCGCAAGCGGTGAAGCGCGACGCCGAGCGCGAAGGCCTCGACCAGATCTTCCGTGCCGCCGGCTTCGAATGGCGCGACTCCGGTTGCTCGATGTGTCTGGGAATGAATCCCGATGTCCTGCAACCGGGCGAGCGCTGCGCTTCCACCAGCAACCGCAACTTCGAAGGCCGCCAGGGACGCGGCGGACGCACTCACCTGGTCAGTCCCATGATGGCCGCAGCCGCCGCCGTTGCCGGGCACTTCACCGACATCCGGAGATGGCGCTTCCAATGAAGGCGTTTCGCACGCACGCAGGTCTGGTGGCGCCGCTCGACCGCGCCAACGTGGATACCGACCAAATCATTCCCAAGCAGTTCCTCAAGCGCATCGAGCGCACCGGCTTCGGGGAGTTTCTGTTCTACGACTGGCGGCGCACGCCGGACGGCGCGCTCGACCCGAACTTCCCGCTCAACCAGCCACGTTACAGCGGCGCCAGCATCCTGGTCGCCGACCGCAATTTCGGCTGCGGCTCTTCGCGCGAGCATGCGCCGTGGGCGCTCGACGATTTCGGCTTCCGCGCCATCATCGCGCCATCGTTCGCCGACATCTTTGCCAACAACTGCGTGAAGAACGGCCTGCTGACGGTGGTGCTGCCGGAAGCGCAGGTCGCAACCATTATGAAGCGGGCGAAGGAAGTTGAGGGATACCGCGTGACCGTGGATCTCGAGCAGCGCCAGGTCCGCGACGACCTCGGCCTCGCCGCCTCATTCGAGATCGACGATTTCAGCCGGCGCTGCCTGCTCGAAGGCTTGGACGACATCGGCCTCACCCTCCAGCACGAGGCCGAGATCGCTGCCTACGAGGCACGGCGGTTCGGCGCGCGCTGAGGCAGGTTTCCTTGTGGAGTCTAGACTGATTCCGCGCGGGCATGTCTTGTGAAGGGGCACGCCTTCAGGCGTGCCGTAGCAGCAACCAAAGTGCCGGCTTTAGCCGCTGAGGGAGCTGTCCCTCAGGGCCTAAAGGCCAGTTGTTTCTTGGCTTGTGACGGCACGGCTGAAGCCGTGCCCCTTCACGATCGTATCCGGCAAACACTGAGTCGTTCAGAAGAGGTGCCCCTTGTCATCCGCCATCCAAGCCCTCGCCTTCGACGCTTACGGAACGCTCTTCGACGTACATTCGGTAATCTCCACCTGCAACCAGGCATTCCCCGATAAAGGCCCGGCGCTGAGCCAGCTCTGGCGCGCCAAACAACTCGAGTACACCTGGCTGCGCAGCCTGATGGGACGCTACGAGGACTTCTGGCAGGTGACGGAGTCGGCGCTGGTCTTCGCCTGCCGTAGCTTGAACCTAGACTGCCCGCCGCCGACGCGTCAGAAGCTGATGGACTCCTACCTGCATCTCGACCCGTTTCCCGAGGTCCGGCAGGCGCTGCAATCGCTTGCGCGCTACAAGCTGGCGATCCTGTCGAACGGCTCGCCACGCATGCTGGCGGCGGTGGTCGAGAGCACTGGCCTGGAGGGAGTTTTCGCGGATGTCATCAGCGTGGATGAAGTGAAGATCTTCAAGCCCAGCCCGCGCGTTTATGAGCTAGCGTCGCGCCGCCTCAAGGTCCCGCAGGATGCGATCGGCTTCATCTCTTCAAATTTCTGGGACATCGCCGGCGCGAAGAGTTTCGGACTGTGGACCTGCTGGATTAACCGCGCCAAAGCGCCGGAGGAGGAACTCGGACTCCGGCCGGATGCGATGATCGGCAGCCTGGCGGAGCTCGGGGGCGCTATTCGCTGATTGTCATGCTGAGCAAGCCTCGGCTGCTCTTTGCCGAGGCGAGTCGAAGCACCCCTGCCGTCGCAAGAACATAGAGGTCCTTCGACTCGCGCGCAAAACAGGCGCGCTCGCTCAGGATGACAGAGGTAGGAGTTAGTTTTCTATTTTCCCGCCCAGCACGCCGCCCGCTTTTCCAGGAATGCCGAAATCCCTTCCTGCGCGTCGGCGGCCATGGAATTCATCGCCATGACTTCTTTCGTGTACGCGTAAGCTTTGGGCTGGTCGAGATCGATCTGCGCATAGAACGCCTGCTTACCGATCCCAACCGTCAGCGGGCTGGCATCAGCGATGCGGGCGGCGAGCTTGCGGGTTTCGGCTTTGAGCGCGCTGGCCGGCACGACGTTGTTCACCAATCCCCATTCGGCGGCGATGGTCGCCGGGACCATGTCGCCCGTGAACAGCATCTGCAGCGCGCGCTTGCGGCCGATGGCGCGGCTGAGCGCGACCATGGGCGTGGAGCAGAACAGGCCGATCTTGACGCCGGGCGTGGCGAACGCGGCTTCTTCGCAGGCGATGGCGAGGTCGCAGGTGGCGACGAGCTGGCAGCCGGCGGCGGTGGCGATGCCTTGCACTTCGGCGATCACCGGCTGCGGGATCGCCTGCACCTTCATCATCAGCTCGGAGCAAACGTCAAAGGTGCGGCGATAGTAATTGAGATCCTTGCCCACCATCTGTCCCAGATCGTGGCCGGAGGAAAACACCTTTCCCGCTGCGGCCAGGATCACGACTCGGAGCGCGGAGTCCTGCCCGACCGTATTGAGACAGGCGATCAGGTCCTGCATCATTTCGAGCGAGAGCGCGTTGCGCCGCTGGGGACGGTTCAGCGTGATCACCCCAATCGGGCCTTCCGTCTCAAACAGCAGATTTTCGTAAGTCATGGTCCACCTCCGCCGCGGCATCGGCATCAAGAGTTGTAATTCTATCAATAAAAAGGGCGCCGGATTGTGCCCGGCGCCCGACGAAAAAATCTGGCTTACCGTGACATCGCCTTCACGACGGAAAACCGCGAAGTATCGATCTTCCGCAGCTCGTGCCCGGTGTAGACCTGCCGTGGACGCGAGATCTTCTGCTCTTTGTCCTCCAGCAGCTCCTGCCACTGCGCCAGCCAGCCGGCGACGCGCGGGATGGCGAACAGCACGGTGAACATCTCCGGCTTGAAGCCCATCGCCTGGTAGATGATCCCGGAGTAGAAATCCACGTTAGGATAGAGCTTGCGGCTGACGAAGTACTCGTCTTCCAGCGCGATCTTCTCCAGCTCCAGCGCGATCTCCAGCTTGGGATTCTTGCCCGTGACCTGGAACACCTGGTCGGCAATGTGCTTGATGATGCGCGCCCGCGGGTCATAGTTCTTGTAGACCCGATGGCCGAATCCCATCAGCTTGCCATGTCCTTCTTTGACCCGCTTGATGTAGGCGGGGATGTTGCTCTTGTTGCCGATCTCGGCCAGCATGACCAGGACGGCCTCATTGGCCCCGCCATGCAGCGGCCCGGCCAGCGCGGCACAGGCGGCCGCCGCCGACAGGTAGGGATCGGCTTCGGAGCTTCCCGCGCAGCGCATGGTGTTGGCCGAGCAATTCTGCTCGTGGTCGGCGTGCAGGATGAACAGAATGTCCAGCGCCCGCGCCAGCACCGGGTTGGCAATGTACTTCGGCTCTACCATCTTCCACAGCATGTTCATGAAGTTTTCGGGATAGCTCAGGTCATTGTCCGGGTACACGTAGGGAAAGCCCAAGCTATGGCGATAGCAATAGGCCGCTATGGTGGGCACCTTGGCGATCAGACGCACGATCTGGTGCAGGCGCGTTTCTGGGTCGCGGACGTTTTTGGCCTCGGGATACACGGTGGAAAGCTCCGCCACTGTGCTGGCCAGCACGCCCATGGGGTGCGCGTCGTAACGGAAGCGCTGCATGAATTCCTTGGTGTTCTCATGCAGCATGGTGTGATGGGTGATCTGCTTGACCCAGTCTTTGGTCTGCTTCTCGTCCGGCAGCTCGCCGAACAGCAGCAGATACGCGACCTGCAAATACGTGCAGTTCTCGGCCAGTTCCTCGATGTTGTAGCCGCGGTAGCGGAGGATGCCACGGTCGCCGTCGATGAAAGTGATCGAGCTCTTGCAGGAAGCCGTGTTCATGAACGCCGGGTCGTAGGTCATCAGCCCGAAATCCTCGGGACCGGTCTTGATCTGCCGCAGGTCCATGGCCCGGATGGTCCCCTTCTCGACCGGCAGGGTGTAGGTTTTGTTGGTGCGATTGTCGACTACGGTAAGACTGTTCTCTGGCATTGGCCACTCCTTTTCGAGTGCCGGATCCGGCCGGGAGCGCCGATCCGGTGATTCAGAATCATTTGCTGGACACCATGCGCCCGTGCGGCCCGCTCGAACCCGGCCGAGCCCCGGCGCGAAAAGGCCTGGGATAAACCTATTCAGAGCAGGCGAAGCCTGCTTCGCCACCGACATCCTGAAGGTTAGATGCCGGGAACGCAGTGACTGGAATCACCTACTAAGGTGATGCCTGGCCGCGTCTCAGCCGGTTTGCAGCACTACGATCAGCCGGCGTGGGCCGTGTGCGCCCATGATCAGGATCTTCTCGATGTCGGCGGTGCGGCTGGAGCCCGTGATCAAGCACACGTAGGAGTTCTTGCTGGCGATCCCCCGTTCGTAAATGCGCGCGAAAACCGCCTCCAGGTCGGGCACGAGCTGGTTCAGCCTGGCAAAGACGATGTGCACCGGGGCGATGACGGTGGCCTGCCGTCCGCCGTTGGCCGACGAAACCAGAACCGAGCCGGTCTGCGCCACCAGGGCTTCGCAGAGCGTGATGGTGGCCTGAGAAGCCTCGTTGGGTGGGCCTTCGCTGGACCAGCGCAGCGGGCGGCCGTCCTGGAAGGCGGTGGCCAAAGCGCGGAGTTCCGGCGCGTCCTGCGCGAAGATCTCCCCGGCGGGAGCGAAGCCAGGACTTTGGCGATGGCAGCGGCACTGCCCGCGGTGTTGGCCGTCACCGTGCATTCGGTGATGTTGGCCGCGCACTCTTTCTGAAAGCGCTCGAGCGGGTCCGTCACCGGAGCGAATATCTGCCCGGCGGGCCCATCGTGGTGCGGCGCCGTGGTCTGGACAGCGGCGCGGATGCGCCCCAGGATTCGCTCGCGGCTCGGATTGTCAGCGGACGCCATTCTGCTTTCTCCACAAGTCGCGGAAGGATTCGCGCGGCATCGTTGGCGCGGCACGGTCCTTGGTCCACGGCCGCATGGGATCGAGCGCCGTGCCCTCCAGCCCCAGGCCGTGAATCGCGCGCAGTGCCGTGCGGCCCAGCGATCCGAAGAAGCTGAAGCGCCCGGGACTCATCATGGTCCAGCGGAACAGCTTCATTCCCCGGCGTTCCGAAGCGGAATGCGTGCCTTCATGGATGGCGTTGCGCCGGTTGTGCAGCAGGTGATGGTGCAGATCGATGTGCACCGGGCAGACATCGGTGCACGCGCCGCACAGTGACGACGCGAAGGAGAGATGCTGGTACTCCTTTAAGCCGAGCAAGCGCGGCTCGAGCACGCTGCCGATGGGGCCGGGATAGGTCATGCCGTAGGCGTGTCCGCCGATGTTGCGGAATACCGGGCAGGCGTTGATGCAGGCGCCGCAGCGGATGCAGTGCAGAACTTCGCGCTGCTCCAGGTCGGCCAGCAACTCGCTGCGCCCGTTATCGACCAGCACCACGTGAAATTCTTCCGGGCCATCCACTTCGCCCGCGCGCCGCGCCCCGCCGATGAGCGTGTTGTAGCAGGTGATGGGCTGCCCCGTGCCCGTCGTGGCCAGCGTGGGCCAGAGCGTGGCCAGATCCTGCAAGCGCGGGATCACTTTCTCAATCCCAGTCAGCGCCACGTGGATGCGGGGCACGCTGGTGCTGAGCCGGCCATTGCCTTCGTTGGTGGTGATGGTCACCATGCCGGCATCGGCGATGATGAAGTTGGCGCCGCTGATGCCCATTTCGGCGGAGAAGAACGACTTCCGCAGCCAGCGCCGCGCGATCGCCACCAGTTCCGGCGGGTCGAGCGTTTCCGCCGCTCCCAGCTTCTCCTTGAACAGGTCGGAGACCTGCTTGCGGTTCAGGTGCATGGCCGGCGTGACAATGTGGTAGGGCGGCTCGTTGCGCAACTGCACGATGAATTCGCCGAGGTCGGTTTCCACTACCTCGATGCCCATCTTCTCCAGGGCTTGCGCCAGGTGGATTTCCTCGGAGACCATCGACTTCGACTTGACCACCTTCTTCACGCCACCGCGCTTGGCGACTTCGCAGATGTACTGCCGCGCTTCTTCGCCGGTCTCCGCCCAGAAGACGTGGCCGCCGTTCTCCTTCACTTTTTGTTCGAACTGAAGCAGGTATTTGTCGAGATGGTTGACGCCCTCCCACTTGATGTCGTGGCAGCGCTGGCGCGCCGCTTCCCAGTCGGCGAAGCGGGACTTGCCCTTGCCGACGCCGGTGTCGTATTGATCGATGTTCCAGCGAACGATGCCGCGGTGCACCAGGTCGGCGGATTTCTCCGCCGCTTTGCGCTCGAACTCTTGGGAGGCGGCGCTCATAGCGTTTTGCCCCCGGCGGCCGCGGTCTGCGCAAGAATGCTGGCCACGTGAATGGTCCGCGCCTGGGACTTCTTCCGGCGGAGGATGCCCTCGATGTGCATCAGACAACTGGGGTCGGAGGCGGTGACGTACTCGGCGCCGGACTTTTCAATGTTGCCAGCTTTGGTGTCGCCCATAGCGGCGGAGATCATCGGGTACTTAACCGAGAAGGCGCCGCCGAATCCGCAGCACTCCTCGCCGTAGGGCAAATCGACCAACTCCAGCCCGCGCACGTTCTTCAGCAGTTCGCGCGGCTCCTGCTTCAGATGGAGTTCGCGCAGGCCGTGGCAGGAATCATGGATTGTGACTTTGTGGGGGAAGCTCGCGCCCACATCAGTGACCTTGGCGATCTTCACCAGGAACTGGGTGAACTCGTAGACGCGCTCGCCCAGTTTGATGGCATCGTCGTGCAGCGGCGTTCCCGCCAGCAGCTCCGGGTAAAAGGTCTTCACCATGGTGGTGCAGGAGCCTGAAGGCGACACCACAGCCTCGGCCGAGCTGAAGATGCGCACAAAGCGTTCGGCCAGCGGCCGCGCTTCATCCCAATAGCCGGTGTTGAATGCCGGCTGCCCGCAGCAAGTCTGGGCTTCGGGGAAGTCCACCTCGTAGCCGATGCGACGGAGCACCCGCACTACATCCATACCCACCTGCGGGCTGAGTTGGTCCACGAAGCACGGGATGAAGAGGGAAACCTTGGGCATGGGAACTGGCTATGGTAGACCCACCAGGGCTTGGCGGCAAGCGCGTAGTGTTTGAAGGGGCGCGGCTTCCAGCCGCGCCGGCAAGAAGCAAGAAATTGTCATCCTGAGTGCAGCCCGAACGAGCATAGCGAGCGAGGGCAAGCGAAGGACCTGCTTTGAAAGTGTCATGCAATGAAGGCCCTCCAAAAGCGGGTCCTTCGGTCGCGCTTCTTCACGCCGGACGCGCTCGGTCGCGCTCCCTCAGGATGACAACTCTTCAATGCGCCGCTACGGCGCGGCTCGAAGCCGCGCCCCTTCAAAGCGTCCGCTTTCGGACACGTCTAGGCTGAAGGCAGTCTAGGCCCCGGTTGGTTCTGCGGCATTGCCGAGCGCAAACCCGGCCGCCGCCTTCAAAAACGCCACCACCACCGGATGCGGCTGCTGACGCGCCCGCTGGGGCTGGAACAGCATGGCCAGGAAAAAGCGATGGGTCGGCAGTTCGAACGCCTTCAATTCGCCTTGCGGGCCCCAAGCGCCGAGCTTCAGACCTGCTGTCTCGAACCGGCTCACATATTCCGCGTTCACTTCGTAATTGCAGAAGTGCTCCTCGACGGCCTCGGCGCCGCCGTAGATGGAATGGAGCGCCGTGCCCGGCTCCATGCGGATGCCCGCAATCGGACCGACCAGCTTGGGATCGCCCGGATTGCGGTTCGGCACCGCGCACAGCACGGGCGTGATGACGATGTGTTTGGAATCGGAACCGTTTTCCGCCGTGTCGGCGTCGGCCAGTCCCATCACGTTACGCGCATACTCTACCAGAGCATATTGGAAGCCGCCTCAAGTGCCGACGAACGGCCAGTCGCGCCGCCGCGCGAACTCGATGCCGTCGAGCATGCCCTCCATGCTCTGATACGGACTGGCCGGCGCTGCCCACAGCCCGTGATATCCGGCCATCAGCCGCTCGCCCTCCGCTCCCACCAGCGAAGGCGTCGGCAGCCACTGCGACTCAACCTCGACGCCCAGCGCGCGTCCAGCATGCTGCAGGCTGGTGCCGATGGTGATGTGTGAGAGAAACTCAGGATTGAGGTCGCCCAGGATGCCGATGCGAATGGTCACGCAGTCCCCCCTTCACACCATACAGGCGAGCATGTGATTCGAATCAGCTATTGGACCGAAGGGAGCAGCGAGTGGATTCGGCATTGCTGTCTATCGGTTCTTAGTGCTGATTTATCGGCGGTTATAATCAAAGAACCCCGCCGGTGCTGAACAGCATAAGCAGCCATACCCCTTGTACTACTTCTGCGCTCATAACTAACTTACCTACATTCGTCCTGACGACCAGTCCCATCACAAAAGCAGTCGGACAACACAAGGTACAGATAATTGCTGCCAATAACCCTAATATTGGGCGGCCGCCCACTTTGAAATATCCGAGGACAACGGCAATGAGGCTCATCAGGCAGCCAATAGCGCCAAGCAAGATAGATGTGCCGCAGACTCCCTGTTTCCACCCGTCCATGGTTCGTAGCTGCCGTTTGGCAGCGAAGGCGCCGGCGAGCAAGATTGCTAAGCAGAGCACCGGGAGTGCGGTGAACACGATATACCAGCGTGACTCAGAACCCTTAGTAGCGGACGTAGCCAGAAGAGACAGGAACAACGAGAGCACCGGAAGGATCGTGAGCAGGAAATCCGAGCGCGCGGACATGCAAGTAAGGGTACTACCCACCTAACAAGGAGCCAAACTGTTGTGGACGGGCTCCTCACAGTCCAGTTTAACAGGATCGCCCCAGCCTCATTTGCAGGATGCTGATAAATTATCCTGGGGTCAAGGTGTGGCTAGCCTATGAAGACCATCATCGAGCCATTCCGCATCAAGAGCGTAGAACCCATCCGCTGGACGACCCGCGCCGATCGCGAAGCGCTGCTGCGCGCGGCGCATTACAACCTGTTTCTGGTCTTGGCCGACGATGTTCTGATCGATCTGCTGACCGATTCCGGCACCGGCGCCATGTCCACGCACCAGTGGGCCGCGATCATGGAAGGCGACGAGAGCTATGCCGGCAGCCGCAGCTTCGACCGCTTCCGCGCCTCGGTGCAGGAGATCTTCGGCTACAGCCACGTGATCCCTACGCACCAGGGCCGCGCCGCTGAGCGCATCCTGTTCAGCGTAATGTGCAAGAAGGGTGACGTGGTCCCCAACAACACGCACTTCGATACTACGCGCGCCAACATCGAGTTTGTGGGCGCCGAGGCTGTGGACCTGCCCATCGCCGAGGGCAAGCAGCCAGCGCTGGTGCATCCCTTCAAGGGCAACATGGATGTGGCGGCGCTCGAAGAACTGATCCAGCGCGTGGGCCGCGAGCGCGTGCCGCTGGTGATGCTCACCATCACCAACAACTCCGGCGGAGGCCAGCCGGTCTCCATGGAAAACGCGCGCGCGGTGAGCGTGGTTTGCCGGCGCCATCGCATTCCGCTTTATTTCGACGCCTGCCGCTTCGCTGAGAATTCGTATTTCATCAAGCTGCGCGAGGAAGGATACGAGTACAAGACTCCGAAGCGGATTGCGCAGGAGATGTTCACGCTGGGCGACGGCTGCACCATGTCCGCCAAAAAGGACGGCATGGCCAACATCGGCGGCTTCCTCTGCACCAACAACGACGTGCTGGCCGCGCAGGAGACTAACCTGCTGATTCTCACCGAGGGCTACCCGACTTACGGCGGCATGGCCGGGCGCGACCTGGAAGCAATTGCAGTCGGCTTGCAGGAAGCGCTCGACGAGGATTACCTGCGATATCGGATCACTTCCACCGCGTATCTCGGCAAGCACATTTCGGGGCACGGCGTTCCCATCGTGCAGCCGCCAGGCGGCCACGCCATCTATATCGACGCGCGCGCATTTCTGCCGCACATTTCGCCGGCGGAATTCCCCGGCGTTGCGCTGGCGAACGAGCTCTATCTCGAAGGCGGTATCCGGTCGGTCGAGATCGGGACGCTGATGTTCGGCGCCGCCGCCAGAATGGACCTGGTGCGCCTGGCGATTCCACGGCGCGTCTATACGCAGAGCCACATCGATTACGTCATCGAGGTGATTCTGGAGGTCTGGAAGCGCCGCGACCAGATTGTGGGGCTCAAGCTGGTGGAAGGAGCTCCGTTCCTGCGTCACTTCACTGCGCAGCTCGAGCCGCTGCAGGCTATACGGGCCAGCGTGTAAGGTGGTCTTACGTTTAGTGTACTGTGGAAGCGCCGGGCTTCAGCCCGGCGAAAGGCAACTTTAGGGGAGGGCTTTAGCCCCCAGGGCCTAAAGGCCGATCTTCTTTTGGAAACTTTTCGCAGGCCTGAAGGCCTGCGCTTCCACCCGCGACACATTTGAACCCGCCCTAGGTGCTCTATGCGTGCGATGGTGCTCCAACAGCCGCGTCCCGCCGAAGAAGCGCCGCTTCAGGCGAGAGACATTCCGGAGCCGACGCCCGGCCCGGGAGAGATTCGGGTGCGAGTCCGCGTATGCGGCGTCTGCCATACGGACCTGCACATCGTCCAAGGCGAGCTCCCGATGCACAAGCTGCCGCTCGTGCCCGGGCACCAGGTGGTGGGTGTGGTGGATGCGGTCGGCTCGGGCGCCAAGGGCTTCCGCGAAGGCGATCGTGCCGGCGTGATCTGGCTGCACTCGACGGACGGAAGCTGCGAGTATTGCCGTCGCAATTCCGAAAATTTGTGCGTCAACGCCAAGTTCACTGGCTACGACGTGGATGGCGGATACGCCGAAGCGGTCGTCGTCCCCGCAGACTTCGCTTACCAGATCCCCAAAAAATTCTCCGACGAGAATGCCGCTCCCCTGCTGTGCGCGGGTGTGATCGGATACCGGTCGTTAAAGCTTAGTGGTGCAGTCAAATCCGACCGGCTGGGCCTCTACGGCTTCGGCGCCAGCGCCCACATCGTGCTCCAGCTTGCGCGCCACATGGGATGCGAAGTGTACGTGTTCACGCGTGCGGCGGCGCATCGTGAACTTGCGACCAAGCTGGGCGCGGCGTGGGTCGGCGATGCGAAAAATCGTCCCCCCCGCGAACTCGACGCCGCGATTATCTTTGCGCCGGCGGGACCGCTGGTGCTCGATGCTCTGCGCGCACTGCGCAAAGGCGGCGCTGTGGCGCTGGCGGGCATCACCATGACCCCGATCCCGGAAATGGACTATTCCTTGATCTACGGCGAGCGGGTGGTGCGCAGTGTCGCCAACAGCACACGGCAGGATGCGCGTGAGCTTCTGGAGCTCGCCGCTGAAATCCCGGTGCGCACGGACATCCAGCTTTACCCGCTGGAGGAAGCCAATCGCGCCCTTGCCGACATGAAGCACAGCCGCATCGAAGGCGCGGGCGTGCTGCGCGTCGGCTGACTTCAAGTGGACGCGGGCTGTGCCAGCACGTAACTGGAGCTGAGCTGGATGGCTCCGTGCAAGGTGCGATACAGCGGGCAGCGCATGGCATACATGCCGTGCACGCGCTCCACGGTTTCGCGAGCTTCTTCCGGCGCCACCAGGCGGTATTCCACGTGGATACGCCTGATCACCAGGACCTTTTCGTCGGTTTCCACTTCGCCGCGGACCTGGCCCGTCAAACGTCCGCCGCTGGCATCAATGTTGCGCGCCTCCAGCGCGCCCCCGAAGGTGCCCAGCATTCAACCGGCGGTGGCAGCGATGACATAGTCGATGGTTGCGGCGTGGCTCTCGCCGAGCTTTTCCTTGGGAATCTTGTAATGCTCGGCGATCGCCCCGTGAACACTGAAGGTGATTGGTTCCTTTTCGCCCGGCAGCCACGCCAGGCGGACCGGTCCGGCTACTCGCTCGATGCGTGCGTTCGAAACGTAAACCACGTCGGACATGCTTGGACCTCCACGCTGCATTCTAGACTGTTCCAGTGCGGTTGTGACCAGTGAGGGGGCACGGCTTAGGGCTACGCGGCGCCGGTCTTGGCAGCGGTCAGGTGATGAATCGTCTTCTGCAGCGAGGCTTCGTCTTCCGCGTTCAGGCAGGTTTTGGAGCGGTCGATCTGGCGCAGGAGTCCGCTGAGCACTTTGCCGGGTCCGACCTCGATGAAAGTCCCGACGCCCTTGGCGATCAGCAATCGCACGCAGGGCTCCCACCGCACGGCGCCGGTCACCTGGCGGATAAGCGCGCTGCGAGCGGCTTCGGGCTTCTCCACTAGTTCGGCATCGACGTTGCATGCGACCGGAATCTGCATCTCGTGAAACGGGAGCTGCGCGAGGTCGGCCGCCATCTTGTCCTGCGCCGGCTGCAGCAGCGAGCAGTGGAAGGGCGCGCTGACCGGCAGCAGGATGGCGCGTTTGGCGCCATGACGCTTGGCCAGCTCGGCGGCGCGCTCGACCGCGCGCATGCTGCCGGAGATCACAATCTGCTCGGGAGAGTTGATATTTGCCGGCGAGCAGACTTCGCCCTGCGCCGCCTCAGCGCAGATTTTGCTCAGCTCGGCGAGCGGCATCCCGAGAATGGCAGCCATGGCGCCCTCCCCGACCGGCACCGCTTCCTGCATGTAGCGGCCGCGACGGCTGACGGTGCGCAGGGCATCCTCGAAGCTCACGGTTCCCGCCGCCACGTGCGCTGAATACTCGCCCAGGCTGTGTCCGGCGGCGAACGCGGGATGAATTCCCTTTTCGCGCAGCACGCGACAGGCCGCCACGGAAACGGTGAGGATCGCGGGCTGGGTGATCTCGGTGAGCTTCAGCTTTTCTTCCGGACCTTGGAAGCACAGGTCGGACAGCTTGAATCCGAGCGCCGCGTCGGCCTGGTCGAAGGTCTGGCGCGCGGCCGGGTACGTGGACGCCAGATCCTTGCCCATGCCGACGGACTGCGATCCCTGCCCGGGAAAAAGGAATGCGATGGCGCTCATGTCTGGGTGAGCACGGCGTGGTGCTGGATCTGGGCCAGTTCGTGCTCGATTTTGCGGGTGATGCCGGCGCGCGCGCACTCGGCGGCCACGCGCAGCGCGTTCTTGATGGCGTTGGCATTGGAGGAGCCGTGGCTGACGATGCATGCGCCTTTCACCCCCAGCAGCGGCGCGCCGCCGTATTCGGAATAGTCGAGGCGCCGCTTGAAAGCCTTGAAGGCATTGCGTGCCAGGAGCGAGCCAACCTTGGAAGCGATGGTCGCCTTCAGCGATTCCCGCAGCATGTAGCGCACGGTATGGGCGACGCCTTCGGAGACCTTCAGCGCCACGTTGCCGACAAAGCCGTCGCAGATGATGACGTCGGCGTTGCCGTTGTAGAGGTCGCGCCCTTCGACGTTGCCCATGAAGTTGATGGGCAGCGCTTTCAGCAGATGAAAGGCCTGGAAGGTGAGCTCGTTGCCCTTGGTCTCCTCTTCGCCGATGGAAAGCAGGCCGACGCGCGGCCGCAGCTTGCCGAAGATGCTGCGAAAGTAGACCTCGCCCATCACCGCAAATTGTTCCAGGTTGTGGGGCTTGCAATCGACGTTGGCGCCCACGTCGATCATGATGGCGGCCGAGCCGGTAGCGGTGGGAAAAACCGCAGCCAGACCGGGGCGATCCACGCCGGGCAGCGTTCCCAGCACCACCTTGGCGGTGGCCATGGCGGCGCCGGTGTTGCCGGCGGTGACGAAGCCGTCGGCGCGCCGATCGCGCACCAGCCGCAGGCCGACGCGCATGGAGGAGTCGCGCTTGGCGCGCATGGCCTGCGCGGCCTTGTCGCCCATGCCGATCACCTCGGTGGCGTTGACGATAAAGATGGGCAAGTCGGCGGCGGCAGGATATTTTGCCAGTTCTTCCCGCAACTGGGCTTCCCGGCCGACCAGCATCACCTGGATGTCGTAATGCCGCGCGGCCTGGATGGCGCCTTCGATTTCAGGCTTGGGGGCGCGCTCTGTACCCATCGCGTCGAGGGCTATGACGGTCGGCATCGGTATCGCAGGGACCGTCCGGGAAGCGTACGTGGCCGCCGATTACTTCTCGGTCCCGACTTCCAGGACTTCGCGGCCTTTATAGTACCCGCACTTGGGGCAAGCGCGATGCGGCATTTTGCGCTCGTGACAGTTGGGGCATTCAGATAGTGAATGCACAGTAAGGTGATCGTGGGCACGGCGGGTGCTGGTGCGTGCCTGGGAATGTCTGCGTTTTGGATTGGCCATAAGAAACCTTCGATATCAAAACCAAGATTCCTCGCTCGCGCTCGGAATGACAAAATGAAATCAGAGCTTCAGCTTGTCCCGGATCTCGTGCAGCGCTCCCCAGCGTTGGTCCTGAACCGGCTGGCAAGTGCAGGCTTCGGAATTCAGGTTCCTGCCGCAGCGCGGGCACAGACCCTTGCAGGCGTCGTTGCACACCGCCTTCAGGGGAACCGCCAGCAGTACCTGCTCGCGCAGCACGTCTTCCAGCAGCAGGCCCTCGCCCTGGTAATACGCGATGTCAGCCTCGGCCCCGCGGACGGAGCGCTCCTCCATGCCCGCGTCAGCCCCCAGCGGCCGGTAGATCAAGTCGAAGTCGCCGGCAACGTCCCGCAGCACCGGCTCCAGGCAGCGCGCGCACCGCAGCTCGAGCTGGGTGGAAAAATCGCCGACCACCCGAATGTCTTCCAGGGCCTGCCCGTGTCCGCGCCGCTCCTCAACCAGTTCTGCCCGCCCCTGTGCTTTGAGTGGGGTGTGCTGGCGGAGGTCCGGACCGAAGTCGATCGCTTCCGGCCTAAGCTCTTGCGAAAACGGGACTTCGTGGTGTTCTAGTTCGCGGATACTGATGAACATCTGGCCGTTCCCCGGCATGAAATCCGCGAAGCGCGTGCCACGTCCTGGCGCGCCCAGACGCGTTCTTGACTGCAGGGCCAAAAACTAAGAATAAAGGCAGGGTCAGAGGGTGTCAAGGAATCGGCAAAGACGGTAGTGGGCTACTAGCCCACTACCGCAAAGACAAGAAGACAAGAAACGGACACCGCCGCGGTGCCCGTGGTGATCGCTGGTCAAGAAGATGTCAGAATGTGTTTCCAGTGCTGCCCGTGGGACGGCTGCTTTACGTTCCCGTCGCTGCCTCAGCCTCCCCGCGCATGGCGCTAATGCCGTTGCGCACTCGCTCGCGGCCCTGCTCGAAGGTCTCGCGGGCCGTGTCTGCCAGATCGTTGGCACGGTCCCGGATATTGCTGCGGGTTTCGTCCCCGCTCACGGGCGCAAATAGAACGCCCAGTCCGATGCCGATCCCCAGTCCGACCAAGAAGCTCTTCATCAATCCCTCCCGTCGGGGTGATGTACCCTCGCCGACTATTGTACAGAGATGCTCCGGCCGCCGTGGGTTGCTGCCCAATTGTGGTGCAACTCTAGAAAACTTGACCGTGGTTCAAGCCTGCTGGAATCGCCCCCTGCTACACTAACCCGCTATGCTGAGCGGGTTCGCCACGCCGGAAGGCACGTCGCGCTATCGCAGCCGGTTCCCGGAACTGAGCCGGGCAGGAAATTTCCGTCGCCAAGTCAGCGTGCCGGGCGCCGGCGACCTTTGGATTTCCTCCATCGGGCTCGGCACCTATCTCGGCGAACCCACCGCCGAAGCCGATGTGGCTTACACCCAGGCCGTGCGCCTGGCGGCGGCTTCCGGAATCAACCTGCTGGATACGGCCATCAACTACCGCCACCAGCGATCCGAACGTACCATCGGCGCCGCCCTAGGGGAAATGTTTTCTGCCGGCGAGCTGCAGCGCGATGAGGTCGTGATCTGCACCAAGGCGGGATATCTCTCTTTTGACGGCGAGGTCCCGCCCAACCCGGGCGCATACTTCCGCGCGGAATTCGTGGAGAAAGGGATCCTGAACCCTGCCGAGCTGGCCGGCGGCATGCACTGCATGTCCCCGGGCTACCTCTCCGACCAACTGGAGCGCTCGAGGCGCAACCTGGGCGTCGAGACCGTCAACGTCTTCTACGTACACAATCCCGAGACACAACTGGGTGAAGTCCCGCGGGAACGCTTTCGCGAGCGGTTGCGCGAGGCGTTCGCCATGCTCGAGGACGCCGTCAATGCCGGCAAGATCCGCTACTACGGCGAAGCGACCTGGAATGGGTTCCGCGTTCCGCCCACTGCGCGCGATGCCATGAGCCTGGCCGAGACGGCCGAGATCGCGCAGCAGGCCGGCGGTGAGCAGCATCACTTCCGCTTTGTACAGTTGCCGTTCAGCCTGGGGATGCCGGAAGCCTACGCCTACCACAATCAGACCTGGGGGAAAGAGAACGTCTCGCTGCTGGAGGCGGCGTTGCGCGCCGGCGTGATGGTGGTAGGCAGCGCCACGCTCTCCCAGGGCCAGCTCACGCGCAACCTGCCGGAGTTCATCGAGCAGCGGCTGGGCGCGGGCAGCGATGGCGCCAATGCCATCCAGTTCGCGCGTTCAACGCCTGGCCTGGCGGTGGCGCTGGTCGGCATGGGACAGCCCGAGCACGTGCGCGAGAACCTCAAGGTCGCCGCCCTGCCGGCCACACCGCGCGAGCAGTGGGAAAAGCTCTTCGAGCGCGAGTAAACGTCTTCGAGGCGTGCTGCCATGCCCGGCATATTGCAGTGGGTTGTCCTCGCATTGGTCGCGCTGTTGGCGTCGACACTAGCAGCGGTTACCGGATTTGGTGGTGCAGCGGTGCTGCTTCCGGTGCTGGTTGCGGCATTCGGAATGCGAGAGGCCGTGCCGATCCTCACCGTGGCGCAGTTGATCGGTAACGGCAGCCGCGTCTGGTTCAACCGGCGCGAGCTGCGGTGGCGCGTGGTCGGCTGGTTTGCGATCGGCGCCGTTCCCATGGCGCTGGTAGGCGGATATCTGTTCGCGAAAGCGCCTTTGAACTTTCTGACGCGCCTGCTGGGCGTATTCCTGCTGGTGATCGTTGTCTGGCGGCACGTACGTCCGAAGCGGCCGGAGCCTTTTCCAATCGCTGCGTTTGCTGGGATTGGCGCCGGAGCGAGTTTTCTTTCCGCTCTGCTAGGCGGCGTTGGGCCGGTCATGGCGCCGTTCTTTCTCGCCTACGGCCTGGTCAAGGGTGCATACATCGGTACGGAGGCGCTCTCGACCGTGGTGATGCACGTGACAAAGCTGGTTGCGTATCACGAAACCGGGGTGCTGACGCAATCCGGCGCGCTGATCGGCCTTGGACTCGGTCCCATCATGGTCGCCGGCTCTTTCCTCGGCAAGCTGATCGTCGACCGCCTGCCGGAGCGAGTGTTCGTCGCCATCATCGAAGCGGTGCTGGTCGTGGCCGGGCTGCTCTTTCTCATCCGCGGATGACGCCACGCTCGGTGGAATCCGGCAGGCGATCGACCATGGCCGATCACTGCCAGCGCCAGGTCGCGCCGGCGTCGGAGGTGGTCCAGGTTTCGCCGGTCGAGGTGGCGACCACTCCGTTTTGGGCATCTGTGAACTCGATACGCACGATGTCCCCACTCGGAGTGCGGCCGTTCACCTGCATTCGCACACGCGCCCAGTTTTCTCCTCCGTCGGCCGAGTGATAGAGCGCGCCGCCGGATCCACCGGCCCAGACGTCAGTGACCACCACTGCAACCGCGCGAAAGGTGACGCCCTCCGCGACGATGACTTCTTTCCAGCTCCGCCCGCCATCGAAGGAACGTTGCAGCGCGCCGGAGTCGGAGACGCTCCAACGTGGGCCGAGGAACGCGCGCCTGGTGAAGTTCGCGCCGGGACGTTGGACCAGGATCGTGGCCTCGCTCTTCGGGGCGGCAGCGGCGGCCGTCCCGGCTGCGGCCGTCCCGACAACCACGTCCGCTTGCCCGGCCGCGACTGAAGGAGACGGAACCGCCTGCGCCCGGAACTGGTCGACCTTCCTCTCCTTCTCTGGTGGAGGAGCTTCGATCTTGCCGGCTTCGGCGCTCGGATGTGGTTTCATGGGAACCGCAGCGAGAGGCAGGTGCGATCGAGGGACGTTCTTCGCCGCAACGCCGGCGGAACCGCCGCCCATGGCCGCGGCTTTGCCGGCACTCCCAGCCTCGGCCGTCTCCGCACGACTGAGCGTCTCCGTGGGTTGACGGGTCGTTGGAATTTTTGCAATCCGGGCGGGTTGTTTCCGCCCATTCGCGGGCGCAGAGACCTGGGCCCCCTGTGCGGCGGACTTCTGCCCAGCCTCATTCGAGCTGACCGTGGCGATGGCTGGGGCGCTCGCGCTGTGTCCCTGGCGAAGCCGCATTCGCTCGCCGACCGCGATCATGACCACTAGCGCTGCCGCCGTGAGCGCGCTCCAATGCACTACGGGCGAGCGCCACCAGGAACGGCCGGATGCCACAGCCCCTGCCGCCACCAGCCGCTCTTCCTCGACCTGCGGCAGCGCCGTAAGCGCCACTACCTCGCGGCACTCGGCGCAGCGCGACAAGTGGTCGAGCACCTGCGCTCGTTCCTGCTCGCTGAGCCGGCGCTCGGAGAAGGCGGAGAGCAGGTTAGCATCGGGATGCTCGCCGGTCGCCATCTGGCTGCGCAGGCGCTCACGCACGATCCTTGGAACTTCGGCCATTTAGTCAGTGCCCTTCCTATAGAACGCAGAAGCGCCGTCTTTTTGCGCGAGACGTGCGGTGACATCCACCGCAACGTCGCGGACGTCGGTCGCCAGCGCTTCCTCCGCCTGCCTGCGGCTCATGCCGCGCCGCAGCAATTCATTCATGATCCTCACCCGCACCGCGCGTACGACTTTCTCCAGCTTGCGGCTGACGGTGGATTCGTGCACTCCGAGCGTACGTGCGATCTCCGCCAGCGTGCGCCCGTCCAGGTGGTACGAGGCAAGGATAAACCTCTCTTCAGCTGCGAGCGCTGCCAGAACTGCGTCGGTGGCCTCCACCAGCCGCGGATCGGGAGCCCGCTGCGGAGGCGGATCGGCGGCGGCAAACTGCGCGCCCGCCTCCGTCTTTTCTTCCAGACTGACCTCGCGCTGCCGGCGCCGGTAGCGGTTGACATATTCCTGCGCCAGCGTGGCGCGCAGCCAGCCTTCCAGAGAGCCGCGCCCGGTGTAGTAGTTCAGCTTGCAGCTTCGGCGGCCCTCGCGCGTTTCCGTGCCGTAGAGGTCGGCATAGAGGGAGTCGGCCAGTTCGCGAGCCGAGCTGTCTTCGCGAGTGATCGAGCGGGCGGCGTCGTAAAGTTTCTCGCGATAGCGAGTGAGAAAAAGCTCCCAGGCACGCTCATGGCCGGCGGCGCAGGCACGGGCCAAAGCCAGCTCCTCCAGGCGTAGCCCGCGGCAGAACCCCACGGCGTCGCTTTCATCAGCCCCGGCGGGCAGGTGCTTGGCGGCAATCTCGCCGAGGATGCGAGCGAACTCCTGCTCGGACAAGCCAACATCGGCGGCATGGCTGTGCTGGTAGAGATCCGCAACCGCGCTGGCGCGGATTCTCCCTGCCACCGGACCGGGCATTTGTGCAGCGCCGCTCATGGCCTGTTGGACACGACTCCGGTTCAACTGTGCTGGATGGTATCAACTTGGATGCAAGAAAACACCGTCCTGCCGTTCTTCCCGAAGGAAGGGCAGCGCTTCAAAGCGCCTCGGGAGGAAAGAAATGACATTATCTCGAACGGTATGGATTGGGGCTCTGGGGTTGTTTACGTTGATGGCGGGCGAGGTTATTGCCTGGGGCGGCCGGCAGCCCGACGAGGTATCGGCCGCTGACCATCGCGTGCTCGCGCCGATCACGCACGGCAGCCTGACGATTTTTCCCGTGGTCAGCGACCGCCGCCACGATACCAGTATGTTCATCACTCTGGACGAAGGTCTGCGCTCGGGCGAGGTGGTGGTGAGCGAAGCCGGACAGGTGCAGGGTCTGGTACGCCGCCGGCCGCTGCCGCCGCGGCACGACGGGGCGCAGGTAAACCGGCTGGTGCTGGTGAACAATTCCGACAAGCCGCTGCTGCTGCTGGCGGGCGAGATCGTCACCGGCGGCAAGCAGGACCGCGTGGTGGGCAAAGACCGCATTGTGCCGTCCAAGAGCGATCCCGTGGATCTGAGCGTGTTCTGCGTTGAGCCCGGGCGCTGGACCGGAACCAGCGCGCAGTTCGGCGGCATGGGCGCCAGCGCCGGCAAGAGCGCGTATGTAACCCAGATGGCGCAGCCCAGCGTCCGCGCCGGCGCCATGGCGGACAAGGACCAGCAGAAGGTTTGGTCGGAGGTGAACGAGTCGACACGGGTCATGGCCAACGCGGCGCCCCAAGCCTCCGTCGGTGGCACGACGTCGTATGCCAAGTTGATGGGCAACGATGAAGTCCAGAAGAAGGTGGACGCCGTGGCCGCACCCATGGAGCACTCGTACGAGAGCGTGATCAAGCAACTGCGCAACCAGAACGCGGTCGGTGTGGTGGTGGCGATCGACGGCAACATCGTGTGGGCGGACATCTTCGCCAGCACGCCGCTGCTGGAGAAGTACTGGCCGAAGCTGGTGCGCTCCTACGCGACGGAAGCCATCACGCGCCGTAACGTGAAGGGCTCCGCCGATGTGAAATCGGCGCAGGCGTTCCTCGATGACTTCAGCGGCAACCGCCAGGTGGTCGAAACCGAGCCCGGGCTCTTCCGGCACACCGAAATCGCCGGCGCCGGGTTCCGCGCGTTCGAGCTGGCGTCGCTGCTGCCCAAGACCGGTTTCGACGTCCACATCAGCAAGATGTCGGAGTAGAGGGGAACCTGGTGTGCCATACGCACGTAGGTAACAAGAGGAGCGGTGGAAATCGGCGGCGCGCGGTTCCGGACAACCCGGCGATTCCCGAAAACGGATTTGGTTGCACGCTTCCATCAAAATTTTGTTCGCAACAACTAACGTTAGAACGTGTCCAATACGATAGAAGAAGGTGAGGCCAAGGGTCGGAGGTGAAAGATGGGACAAAAGTTCAACATATCGGATGTGGCCAATCTGAGGAATGAGTTGATCCAGGGAGGCTTGGACTCGCAGCAGTCTGGTGAGCTGCTGCAGGTCTTCATGATGGGCCACGGCTATGGGGTTTCGCGGGATGCGGCGCGGGATGCCGCCAGCCGCTTGGGCAGCGCAGGCTGCTCGCTGGAAGTGATGCGACAGGAACTGGAACACCTGGCGTTGGTGATGTAACCGCAACGCAAATCCGCCGCCAGGTGAAGAAAGCCGGACTAACCCGTCCGGCTTTTTGCTGTCTTGGAGGGTTATCGCAGGAACCCTGAGACAAACATCACGCCGAAGATGAGGGCGAAGCCGAGTTCCATCCATCCCAGGCGGTGCACGCGCAGAGGGCGTGGCTTCTTGAAGAACCAGGCGGCGCCGCGCAGCAGCATGGGATGGAAGGCGACCACGCTCATCTTGGGCAGCAGCCGGAAATGGAAGAACGCCACCAGCAAGACGACGGTGAGGATCTCGCCGGCGAGGAACTTCCATCCCCGTGCCAGCCGCTCTCTGAGACCTGCCACCTTGGCGTTGCGAATGCGCATCTGCACCATGTGGACCTGGTTGGCGGCGAACAGCCAGTTGGCGGCCCAGATCATCCAGGCGGTGGTGTCGAAGCGGCCGGTGGAGACGTAATAGGCGCCGGCAGCGGTGGAGGTCAGTCCAACCAGCCCTGCGATCTGCGAGGGCAAGCGGGTCTCGCGGCCAAGCCAGCGCAGCAGGGCTTGCGTGCCAAAGGAGAACGCGGCGATCGCGCCCAGCATGAGCAGGCGGGGATTGTTTCCATGCCACAACAGCACAGCCAGCGCGATCGACGCCACGACTGAATAACCAGCAACCGCAGCCATCACCAGCCGCCGCTCGGCAGGAGTGTCGATGCGCTGCGGCGATGTGCCCAGCGCAGCTTCCACCGGCGTGCGCAAACAGAACAGCGATATCGAGGCCACCAGGAACAGCAACAGTGGAAGCACAGCGCCGCCGCGCAGGAGCGCCACGATCGCACCGGTCACCAACGGCACCAGCAGGATGCCCCAGGCGCCGTGCTCGCGCGGCAACACAAAGGAGCGCAGCCGGGCCTGGTTCAGGGTTCGAAGATCGGTGACCGTGCCGGACATTTGTGAGTAGTCAGTACCAAGTACCTAGTACCCAGTACCGAGTACAAGCACAGCGCGATGCCAAACCTACTACTCGATACTTGGTACTAGGTACTGGGTACTGGTTTCCTTTCACTCCGCGGCTGGTACACGCAGAACGGTTCTTCGTCCAGCATGTCTCCGGTGGCCGCGAAGGCGCGCGCGCGGCATCCCATGCAGATGTTGCGGAACTCGCAGCACCCGCATTTGCCCTTCAAGTTGCCGGTGTCGCGCAGCAGCTCGAAAACCGGCGAATCCGTCCAAACCTCGGCGAAAGTCTGCTCGCGCAAGTCGCCGGCCTTCACCGGCAGGTAGCCGCAGGGGAAGACCTCGCCTTCATGCGAAAGGAAACACACGCCCGTGCCGGCCAGGCATCCTTTGGTCGCGGCGTTCATGCCCTGAGGATGGCCGCCGGGGTGTCCGCCCGGATGGCCTGCGCGCTGGGCATGGGGATGCAGCACGATGCCGGTACCGCTAGGCATGAGTGTCTCCGTGGGTCCGATGGCCTTGGGATCAACGTTCTCCGCTTGCGCTGCAGACTGCGCCGCTTTGCGCTCTTCCACCTGTCGCTGCTTGGCGACGCGGAAGTAGTGTGGCGCGCACGTAGCCTTTAACTCGATGTCTCCACTCTTCGATTGGTCGTAGAACCAGTTGAGCATCCGCTCGTACTCCTCCGGCGGGACCATCTGTTCGGCGGCGATATCCACGCCGCAGCCTACGGGCACCAGCAGGAAGGTGTGCAGCGCGTCGGCGCCGATCGAGCGCGCTAGTTCCATCACCGCGGGAAGCTGGTGCGCGTTGTGGCGGGCCACCGTCATATTGATTTGCAGGGACATGCCCAGCTCCTGCAGATTGCGAAAGCCCTGCAGCGTGTTCTCGAAGGCGCCGGGGATGCCGCGGAAGCTATCGTGGGTGGCGGCATCGGCGCCATCCATGCTCATCGAGACGCGGCGTACCCCGGCGTCGACGATTTTCTGCGCCACGCTTTTCGTGACCAGTGTGCCATTGGTGGCCAGGGCCACGCGCAGGCCGCGGTCGGTGGCGTAGCGCGCGAGCTGAAAGATATCGCGGCGGAACAGCGGCTCGCCCCCGCTCAGCACCAGGATCGGGTTGGAGAAATCGGCGATCTGGCGGATGATCTCCAGCGCCTTCTCCGTGGGCAGGTCGGTGGGCGAAGACAGCTCGGTCGCGGTGGCGCGGCAGTGGATACAGCGCAGATTGCAGCCCTTGGTGACTTCCCAAAAGACCAGACGAGGCTTGTTGTCAGTGTGCATTTGGCTACTCCCCACGTAAGCCAATGGCTAACAGATCGAGGATACGTTCGCTCCGGGCAAGGGGATGTGACCCATGTCACAGGCAGGCGGTTAGCGGTCACAGGCTCGTCCTCAGGCCAGTTGGTGCTAACGCCCGTTACCGCCAGCTATGAGGATTCGAAGTACGCGCCACGAGCATACAATGAGTCACAGCAATCACCCGGTGACGGAAAATCTTCGTGGACGCCGCTGACAGAGGCACCCCAACGCGCATAGCCATCAGCAGGCAAACGATTCCTTTGTGGATCGTGGGAGTGCTGGTGCTTTTCGTGGAATTGGTGCTTTGTTTTGTTGTTTTTGCGATCATGCGACCTCGGGGATCGTCATGGTGGATCGCCGCCTGTGTCGCGATGGTGCTCGCTTGGGCTCTTTATTGGAAAAATGCTCACGGTCGACGCGATTGGAACCGGACCGTTCACGTAGAAATAGAGGGTGGAAAGATTGCACTCATACCAGACCTAAGAATGCGTTGGAGTGGCTACACGGCGGCTGAAGCTCCCTTCCCGACTGGTGCTCGGTTGGAATACCACATTGAAACTGGTGATCGCTATTTAACTGGGGACCACGCGCAGGTGCTTCGAAGGTCTTTATGGGTGATTGAGCCAACTGGAGCAAAGCGACAATTGCTTGGCTCTGGGGCCCATCTGAGCCTGAGAATCGCAGCGATGAACCTCGAAGCCGCCAGTATTCCGTTCCGGATCATTCAGATGTACGACGGTCAGGAAGGAGAGCATACAGAGACCGATGTCACTGCCGAACGTGTTCGGGCTTCTACCAAAGCGCCCAGGCTGGCTCCGTTTGCAATTCTAATCGGAACCTCAAGCTTGTGGCTCGGAGCACTAGCGGGGGCCATGGTTCACAACTGGGGCTACGTGATTGCAATTGGTGTCTTTGGCTGGGTTGCTGTTGCAGTATTGACGATAGCTTGCACGGCATCCAAGCGAGCAGCCCTAATCGAAGTCACCACCTTAATTCCAAGTTATGGGGCGGGGTATGCCGTTGCAGTGCTCGTTGTGCGGCACCTTTTCAACAGGTGAGCAGAGGTTAGAGGCCGTCTCATAAATGCATTGGGCACCTTTGAAACCGAGATCCTTCGCGACCGTTTCCCGCGCTGGAGAGGGCGCGCGGGAGCCCTCGGTCGCTCAGGATGACGGCCCTTTCTTAATTTAAGAGATAGCTTCTAATTGGCGATAGATTCCCATATCACTAACCATCCGTTTTCGGAGGTTCCAGGATCTGGTGCGCGCTCGGGAATGCGCACATTGCGCAAACCTTACGTAAGACTCACTGGGGGCCTCGAAAACGTGCGGCTACGGTCCCACCCCGCCGCTGTGGCACTCGTTGCAATTGATGGCGGCGAAGTCCATCTCCCCGCCGGGATGTTGGAAGGTAGCCGACGGCACTTTGGCCATGGCCGAACCTCCATTCTCCTGGCCCAGGAGGATGTGGCAGCTTTCGCAGTCGCGGGCAATGACCTTGCCTTCCTTGCTGACGTGCTGGCCATCGTGACAGCGAAAGCAGCCCTCCGAATACAAGTGGCCGATATTATTGGGGTGCGTGCGCCAGTCCAGCTTCATCTCGGGGAAGATGTTGGTGGTGAACACGCGCTGCACTTCCGTAATCGCCTGCTTGATGGCGGGCAGCTTCTTCGAGTACACATCCGGATGCTTGGTCAGGTAGGTCGAATCCAGGTCGGTCGCGATGCCTTCCAGGCCCTCCTGCGTAGTCTTGTACGGCTTGGTCAGGACCTCGACCGCGTATTTCTTGATGAACGGCAGCGAGACATCGACCCGCCCGGCAGTCAGCAGGTCGTCCACGGATTTGTCCGGTGGCTGGTAGATGTGCGTCGGCCGGTTGTGGCAATCGATGCAATCCATGCGCCGCAGTGTGGCTTTCTTGATGTCTTCCGGCTTGACGGGTGAGTCTTTGGCAAAGTACTCGGTCACGCGTCCCTGGTGGTCCTTGATCTTAACGTAGGCAATGTTCTGGCGCTGCCTGTCGGTGGGAACGTACCAGACCTCGTTGCTGATATTCATATGCCAATGGATGCCGGTGGTCATGCCGGTGGTGGGACTGCCGCCGCCGGTCTTGATGAGCAGCTTGATCTGGCGGGGAGTGTTCTTCTCGTCGTAGCCGAAGTGATTGATGGTCTTCAACTGTGCGCCGTAGAACTTCTCCGGCCAGTGGCACTGTTCGCAGGTTTGCTGCGCCGGACGGAGGTTCTCCACCGGGCTGGGAATCGGCCGCGGAAAGGTGTTGAAGGTGGCAGCATAGACCTGGCGTAGGCCGGACATTTTGGAACGCACATACCAGCTCGCGCCAGGACCGACGTGGCACTCCACGCAATGCACCCGCGCATGCGGTGACGCCTGGTAGGCGGTGAACTCCGGGTTCATCACGTTGTGGCAGAGCTGGCCGCAGAACTGGGTGGAGTCGGTGAATTCGTAGGCGCGATAGCTGGCTACTGCCGTCAGCAACACGAACACCACCAGGAAGCTGCCGGCAAAGGTGAAGATCGCCCGCTGGCGCGGGACGTTCAGGTCGATCTTGGTGTACGTGGGAATTTGGTCGGGCGCGATCTTGCGGCGGCGGGCGCGTTCGCGCAGCATGCCCGCCAGCAGCAACACGATGCCAATCACCAGGAAGAACGGCAGCACCATGTAGGTGAGCACGCCGAAATAGGGATTCGATCCGCCCGCCAGCACGTCCACCAGCAACAGGAACAGCAAGTTGGCCAGGCACAGCGCGATAACGACGAGTCCTACCAGGCTGAGATAATTGCGAATAAGTCCCGGAATTCGTGGTTTGAGTTGCTCCACCATTTACTTGTTTCCCCTCCACTTGGCTTCCACTTCTCGCTGGTGGCGATCCCCAGCCGCCGACCCATCGCCGGACCCCGGGGCCGCGACGCTAGCGGCGGCGGCATGGGCGCGGTCTTCGATCTCCCGCAGCGCGTCCAGCGGGTGCTCCTCGTGGTACAACTCCTCCGGCATCTTGCCGTCCCAGAACGCCCAGTTCAGCGGGTACACGTCGGGATCGAAGATGACCTGGTAGAAGTGCCACACCACGATAGCCAGTGTGGCCAGCACCGCTTCATAGAAGTGGATGGCCAGCGCCACGTCCACCGACCAGCGTGGCAGCCAGTGGCCGACTCCCATCTTGAACCAGGCCATCAGGCCGGTGACGCCCATCAGGAAGTAGCCCCACACCAGCGCCCAGTACTCGGCCTTTTCCGCGTAGTTGAAGCGGGCGAAGGCCGGTCGCTGGGAGCCGAGGCCGAGATAGTAGCCAAGATTGTCGCGGATGTCGAAACCGTCCTTGAGCGTAGGCAGCAAATCTTTGAGGGCCCGGCGGCCTTCCTTGATGACGAGGAGGTAATAAACGTGGTAGAGCCCGACGGCTAATAGCACCACAGCCGCCACGCGGTGCCCGTAGCGGCGAATGTTCTCGCCGAAGACCATCCCCAGCCAGCTATCCGGGTAGGCCAGCGCAAATCCGGTGATCACCAGGGTGATGAAGCTGGTGAGCAGGCACCAGTGCTGGATACGCTGCTGCAGGGTGAGGCGAACCACGGTGCGCTCCTGAGCTTTGCGCTTGTCCATCGCCTTCTTGCGCCAGATCAGGAAATTGTGCAGGACCATGCCGCCGATCACCACGATGATCAAGGGGATGTATAGCCGCTGGATCCAGCGAATGGCGATGCTGGATATATCGGCCGAGAGCGGCACGTCGATGTGCACCTTGCCTTGTACGAACTTGTCGGTGGCGCCGGGGTGGCAATGGCCGCAGGTTTTCACCAGGTTGGCCTTGTTAATCATCGACCGCGGATCGGAGGAGGGCAGGATGTTGTGCGCCCCATGGCAACTGGCGCAGTTGGCAACCACGGTCGAGCCCAGCTTGGCGGCCAAACCGTGGTAGCTGGCCGCGTAGGTAGTCATGCGCCGCCCGGAGAAGCCGTACTCCTGCGACATGCGCATGCCTTCATGGCAGTTGGCGCAGGTGGCCCGGGCGATGTTGCCCGCGAAGACCGACGACTTGGGGTCCAGGTGCGACTTGATGGTGTGGATGCCGTGGCAATCGGTACACACCGGCGCCTCAAAGTTGCCGCGCGCCACCGCCTGCCCGTGGATGCTCTGCGCGTACTCCTGCCGGATGCTGTCGTGGCACTTGGCGCAGGTGGCGGGGACGTTAGCCTGGTAGATGCTTGACTTGGGGTCGTTGGGCGGCCGGATTTCATGGCTGCCCGTGGCAATCGGTGCAGACCGCGGCCTTGGTGGAACCGGCGGCCACGGCGCGGCCGTGAACGCTCTCCTCGTAGTTGACGAAAGTAGCTGAACTCAGGCCAGACTTCTCCATAACAAATTTCTGCCCGTGGCAGGCGCCGCAGGTGGCCGGGATGTTGCCGTGAGCGACTTTGGATTTGGGATCGCTCGGCGGCAGGATCTCGTGCGGGCCGCCATGGCAAGAGGTACAGGTGGGGGCGTTGCTATCCCCCTTGGCTCTGGCTTGGGCGTGGATGCTATGGCTGTACCCCTGGTCGGCGTCGGCATGGCACTTCGAGCACGACACCTTGAGCGGGGTGACCTCGTGCGGCGCGGACTTCAGATCGTCGTGGCAATCCACGCATGTCAGGATCGCCCCGTGGATGGAGTTGTTGAACTTGGCCTCGTCCACGCCCAGGCTTACCTGTTTGCCGTCGACCTCGTGGGTCAGACTGGCGTCACCGTGGCAGGCCAGGCAGTCGGCGTTGGCGGGCTTCTTGGCAGCCCAGGCGGAGCTTATAAGAAGTATAAAGACCGGCAAAAACCGCCCAAACGCACGCCGACCGCGAGGCCTAACCGTTCGTGCTGCGTTCCTCGCTGGCATTTCCAACCTCCGGTTACCGATACGCAAACAACATGGCATAAATGATCCAGACCACGATGCTGAAGCCGACGGCCAGTGCCGTCCACGCAAAAACGCGGATGGTACGGACAACGATCTCGGGATGCGGCTCCGCCAGATGTTCCTCCAGCTCGCCGCGAGCCACCAGCGTCTCGTACTCGCGTGGCTTGTCGCGCTTCAGCTCCGCCAACTGCATGCGGCCGGTGAAGATGGTGGTATCCATGGGGAACTTCTCCGGCCGCAAGTGGGTGTTGAAGAAGTGCACCGTAAAGATGAAGCCCGTCGCCAGCAAGGCTTCGTCGCTGTGAATGATGGTGGCAACGTTGATAAACGATCCCGGCAGGAAGCGCGTGAAAAACACCGGGAACCAAAGCGTCAGCCCGGTGCAACCGATGATGAAGATTCCCCAGAACACGGCAAAGTAGTCGAACTTCTCCCAGTACGTCCAGCGTCCGTAGCGTGGACGCGGGCCCAGGTGCAGGAACCACTTCATGGTGGCGACGAATTCGTGGAAGTCCTGCCCAGTGGGCACCAGCGTGTTCGGGCCGAACAGCAAACTGCGCCAGGATAGCTGCCCGCGCTTCTTGCTGCGATACAGGTCCGCCAGATGGGTGATGAACGTGCCGAACATGATTACGGCTGCGAAACGATGGATGTACCCGGCGGTTTGAAATCCTCCCAGCAAGCGCGACAGCACCACCGCCCACTTGGTATAGGAGAATTTCAGCGTGAGCCCGGTAGTCGCAAGACTTAGGAAGCTGACGATCATGCAACCATGCAGGGTACGATGCAGGCGGTTGAAGCGGACGAACTCGCGCTCCGCCGCCACTGCCGGTACGGCGGCAGCGCGGGCAACGACGGCAGGCGCTACAGCCGTGGCCGCTCCGCCTCCTTGCTGTATCGGCCTGTCGAGCTCGTAGTTAGTGTTCTGCATTCTTGTCCTCCGCGGGCTTGGCGGGCTGGTTGGCTTCCGCCTCCCGGGCTTCCTCGGCGCGCAGTTCGCGGCGCATCTCAAAGGCGCGCGGCAGCCACAGCAAAGTGTGTACCCCGCCCACCACGAACGTCCCCAGCAGCAGCGCCGTCATCCCCCAGAACGACCAGAACAGGAACGGATATTTCTTGGGGTCGTGATGGGTGGCGTGGGTCAGGTATCCGGCGAAGCGCCGGGTGGCGTCGCTGTGGCACTGGCGGCAGGTGGCGACCACGTTGGCCCGGCTCAGGTGCGACCGGGGATCGGTGACCTTCTGGATGTCATGGGCCCCGTGGCAGTCGTAGCACTTGGCGGTCTTGGTATAGCCGAGGCGCGAGACCTTGCCGTGATAGGTATCAAAATAGGTTTTAGCGATTTCGGCGTGGCAACGCCCGCACTTGTTCATGATGTCCAGCTTGAAGCCGTCCTCGTCGGTGCGGCGGATGGAGTGGGCGGTGTGGCAGTCGCTGCACACCGGCAACGCCTGGCCAGTCTTGGTCACGCTGGTGGAGTGGATGCTCTGTACAAACTGCTCCTGGATGCCGTGGTGGCACTGCCCGCAGGTGCTGGGCACGTTCTTGGGATTCACCGTGGATTCCGGATCGGCAGCGGGCAGCTCGCCATGGGCGGTGTGGCAGTTGGTGCAGGTCGCGGTGACGGTGAGCCCGCTCTTCAGCAGCCCCTTGCCGTGGATGCTCTCCTCGTAGCGACGAACGATCTGGTGCTCTACCCCGGTGTAGCGCATCGCCGCCTTCTGACCTTCGTGATGGCAGCCGCCGCACGTCTCGGGCACATTAATGGGAAAGGTGCGCGACTGCGGGTCCTTCCGCCCGAGCACGTGGTGCGTGCCGTGGCACTCCTTGCAGTCGGGAGCGTTGGGGTCGTGCTTGGCGACCAACTGACCATGGGTGCTGCGCTGATATTGTTGTCCGATCTCGGCATGGCAGGCGGTGCAATCCACCTTGTGGGTAATGGTTTCGCAGGGGCGAATGCGCGAGGCATTCACCTCCGAGTGGCACTGGCTGCACGCCACCTTTACGTGCCGGGAGCCGGCCAGCTCGCCGGTGCGCACGAACAGGTTGCGCCCGTCGGCGGCTTGCAAGCGCTGGTCGGCATGGCAGCGCATGCAGTCGGCGTCGGCCATGCCTTGGGGATAGAAGAGATTGCGGATTTTGTGCGGCTGATGGCAATCGACGCAGGCCGGCAGCACGTGCTCTTTCTTCTCCCACAGCTCGCCGCGGATAGTCTTGCGGTGCACCATCTCGATTTCGGCATGGCACTGGGTGCAGGTCTTGGCGATGTTGGCGCGCGAGATGGAAGACGCCGGATCCGTGTGCGGCAGAATCGAATGCGCCGTGTGGCACGAAGCACAGCTCGGCGCCACCACTAGCCCCTTCTGCAGCAGCCCTTGTCCGTGAATGCTCTCGGAAAAGTTCTCCAGGATATTGTGCTGCCCGATATTCCGGTTTTTCTGAACCGGCGTGCCTTCCTGATGGCACGTGCCGCAGACAAACGGGATCCTCAGCGGCGCCACTGCCGAGTGCGGGTCCTTTACCGGAAGGATGTCGTGGTTGCCGTGGCAATTCACGCAGCGCGGGGCCAGCGCGTCGCCGTGGGCCGCCGCTTTTCCGTGCAGCGATTTGGCGAGCTGCTCGGCTTCCCCGCTGTGGCAGGTACCGCAGATCACCTTAGCCACCGGCGTGTCGTGCGGCAATTCCTTGCCTTCCAGCGAGGCATGGCAGGAGGTGCAGGATAGGGAACTGTGCACCGACGAGGCAAACTTCTTCCCGTCCACGTAAAGCGAGACGGTGTTCGCCCCCCGCTTGGTGGTCAGGCTCCTGTCGTCATGGCAGGCCAGGCAATCGGCGTTGCTGGGCGTATCCGCGGCCCAGCTCGGGCTTACGAAAAATATGAATACGTATAACAACAACCAACTGCTACGCCGAATGCCAGGCCACGGAGCTTGCCGTACTCGATAGCCCGCTGACATAGTGAAACTCCCATCGCCTAGCTACCTCCCGATTGGTTCCGGGATTCAACCTGACGGATGTACATGCGTAGTCCGGCAAGGACTACCAAAATCGTGATGAGCGTGAAGCCCAGCCCCTTGCGGCGATAGTCACGCTCGGCCAGGGCTTGTACGCCGGCCTTATAAGTCTTGTCCGCGACTTTCATGCCTGCCTGCGTGTCCTGTTCCACCTTATCGGGTTGAAAGGTATGGACGGTCACGCGCGCCTTGATGAGCGAGTCGCGCCCCTGCGCCTCCTCAATCCGCGCCTGGCTGATCTCCATGCCCGAGCGCTCCGCCTTGTTCAGCGCTTCATCGGAGCGCTTCAGGGCCTCATCCAGATTAATCAGATCGTCGTGGATCCTGGCGGCGGCCGTGAAGCCAGGATCACCGGCTGCATGGCAGTTGGTGCATACCGCTTCGTTGCCGGTGCCGACCAGCTTGTCGGTGGGGTGGACGATGCGATGATTGCTGTGGCAGGTGATGCAGGAAGCCGTGCCCATAGCCGCGAAGGCCGCCTTGTGCGGACTGGTATCGAACAACTGCGCCTGGAAGACGTGGCAGGTCGAACAGACATTTTCCACCGACCCCACGCCTGGCGGCGCTGCCCCGTGGTTGCCGTGGCAGGTGGTGCAGGTGGGTGCGCTCAGGTCGCCGCGGACCACCATGGCCTCGTGGTGCACGCTGGCGCTGTATCCGGCGAACTGATCGGTCTTGATCTTGTAATCCTTCATGTAGGCGGCATCGGAATGGCAGCGCGAGCAGGTATTGGCCACGTTCAGCGGGTTGACCGTGGAGCGCGGTTCCCGGGCGGGCAGGATCCCGTGCACGCTATGGCAATCGATACAAACGGCCACCTTGGTATCGCCCTTGGCCAGACGCCTGCCGTGGACGCTGGTCTGATATTGCGCGAACTGGTCGGTGCGCAGTGACGGGTTGTACTGCCGCATGTAGGCGCCGTCGGCGTGGCACTTGGCGCACAGCGCCGGGATCTCGGTGCGTTTGGGTTTGCCGCGGAAGCCGGCCTTCTTGCTCATCGCGCCTTCCGGCGAAGGCTCGGTGGGATCGCCGCCGTGGCAACTGGCGCAGGTCAGGCCCTTCTGGGCATGGATGTCAGCCGCCCACTGCGCCTCCGTCACCCCGGTCGGCGCCGGGAAGCCGGAGTGGCACTCCACGCAACTGCTCTTGGCGATCTGCGGCTGGGCTTGGGCGCCACATACAGTGGCAGGGAGCAGGAAGCAGGCGGCCGCAAAAAACAAGAACAGCTCATGGCTCCTGGCTCTTAGCTTTTGGCTCTTGTGTTTTGGCCAACAGCCAAGAGCCAAAAGCCAAAAGCCAAAAAGCCGTTCGCTCATCGCACGCGCCTCGCCGTTATTTCGCCAGATAGCCATAGATCGTCATCGATGCCATGTAGGCCAGGGCGAACACGCCCAAGCCACGGATAAAAACCTGCCGGCGGCCGTAACGATCGCCGCCCAGAAAAGGCAGAAGCACCCAGACCACTCCCACCAATCCGAATCCCAGAATGCCCAGCAACTCGCCGTCAATGGGACCGACCTTGGCGGGGATGAGCTTCAGCGTCTGGAACATGAACATGAAATACCACTCCGGCTTGATGCCGGCGGGCGCGGGCACGAAGGGATCGGCCTTGCTTCCCAATTCCCACGGGTAGAGCGCGGCCAGCGCGCCCAGCACGCCCAGTGCGATGTACCAGGCCATCAGCTCGTGGGCGAAGAAGTTGGGGAAGAAGGGCATCTCGCGCTTGTGCGGGGGCTGAGCCTTCCACGCCGCTTCCTGGCTGGGCGGCACGCTCATGCCCAGCCGCTGGATCAGCATGATGTGGGCGGCAATCAGCAAGGTGGCGATTCCGGGCAGCACAGCGACATGGAAGCCGAAGAAGCGCGTCAGCGTGGCGCCGGTGACTTCTTCGCCGCCGCGCAGGAAGATCAACAGAGGTTTTCCGATCAGCGGCACCTGGCCGGTGATCTCGGTTCCCACCTTGGTGGCGAAAAACGCCAGCGTGTTCCAGGGCAGCAGATAGCCGCTGAAACCGAAGCCCAACGCCAGAAACAGCAGAATCATGCCGGTGAGCCAGGTGAGTTCGCGCGGTTTGCGTGTAGGCGCGCAGGAACAGCACGCTGAACATGTGCGCGAAGGCGGTGAAGATCATCAGGTTCGCCGACCAGGAGTGGATGGAGCGCACCAGCCATCCGAACTTCACCTGGGTCATGATGTACTGCACGCTCTCGAAGGCTTCATTGGCGCCCGGGCCGGTAATAGAGCAGCAGCAGAATGCCGGTCAGTACCTGGATGACGAACAGAAACAGCGTGATGCCGCCGAGGAAATACCAATACGACAACTTGTGGACAGGAACGGTCTTGTGACGCAGCGGGGCGAGCAGATCTTCCCAGCCGAAGCGTTCGTCGAGCCAGGCCACCAGCCGGTTGCTGTGGGCGGAGGTCCGGGATGCGGCTTCCGGCGGGCTCGCCATCACGCCCCCCGCCGGCGGCTGACCACCACGTCGTCGCCGTTGATGTGTACTGCGTAAGACTCGAGCGGACGCGGCGGCGGTCCGGCTACGTTGCGCCCGTTCAGATCGTAGAAACCATTGTGACAAGCGCACCACACTTCGCGCAGCTCACTGCGGTATTGCACGGTGCAGTTCAGGTGGGTACAGACCGCGGACATGGCGCGATACTCGCCATCGGCGGTGCGTACCAGCAAGCCCGGCCGGCTGCCCGAAGCGAAAGATCTTGCCGCTATTCGCCTTGAGTTCTCCGACCTTGGCCGCCACAACGCTGTCGCCACCCAGGTCGGTCGCGGCCGGCGGCACCAGATAGCGCAGCACCGGGTAAAGGAACGCAACCGCGGAAGCCAGCAAGCCGCCGCCCAGCAGGACCTGCATAATGCGGCGGCGTGCCGGCTGTACCCTGTTTGTGGTTTCCGCGTGGTCCATGGATGTTCCTTTTCGGCGGGCCGTCACCCCAGCAAGCCAAAAGCAGGCTTGCTGGGGACCCCGGCGCCTCGCCGGGTTGGTTACTTCTTGAAAGTACGGACGTAAGCGACCAGCGACTTGATCTGGTCGTCGGTCAGTTTGCCCTTGTAAGTTGGCATCTTGGGCGGCTTGCCGTTGGTGATGGTGGCCGTCAGATCTGCGTCCGACGCCTTCTGCACCTCGGCGGAGCCCAAGTCCTTGGTACCCGCCATCTTGCCCTTGCCGTCGGGTCCATGGCACATGGCACACTTGGATTTGAACAGGTCGGCAGCCTGATCGGCGGCGAAGGAAGCCAGCGGCAATGCGAGCATAGCCAAAACCACGGCCATGACCGCCAGTCTCTTACCAAACGCTAGGTTCACGATATTCCTCCTGGGGGTGGGGTATTTTGCAGCGTTTAAAAATTCCACAAAATCCAGCTTTGTCAACCATTAAATACTGATACGGAGGCCTGGCTCGGGATCCAAGCCAAGGATGTCAAATCTGGAGAGCAGAGGGCTGTGACCCTGTGCACGATTGATTGTGACCGCCGTCACAAAGGCACCCGCCGCGCCGAAGAGAAAAAGCCGGAAGGCCCATGGCCTTCCGGTGTAGTTCTGCAGAGCCTAGAACGCGTAGCGCAAAGCAAGATCCACCACGTGGGCGTTGAAGTTGCGCGGAAGCGTGGGTGCGAACGGGTTCTGAGCGCCCTCGTTGTAGTCGTAGTAACGCCAAGTCGTCTTCCAGGTGAGCACCTTGGAGAGTTCCACGGCCATGCCCAGCGAGGGCCGGTGGTAGATGTAGTCCTGGGTGCCCAGGCTGGACAGAGGAATCGTGGTAGCGGGGGTGGTGGTCGGATTGGCAAAGGCGGCCAGGAGCAGGCCGGTGCCGCTCACGCTCATGATGTCATAGCCCGCCATGAAGGTCGTCCGCCGGAACGGCTTCACCATGGCGTTCACATAGCCATCATGAGTGAGGTCTCTATAGAAAGACGGGCTGAGGAAAGGCTGTCCCTGCGACTGCATGTCCGTCGGGCAAGTACCGGTCAGGGTGCCCGGCGCCAGCGGGCTGGCGGCGAAGCAGATGGCGGTAGTGGAGAACACGTCGCTATAGTTGTAGCCGAAATCCACGGACCAATTGCTGCTCTTGCTGATGGTAGCTGCGAAGCCGAAGTTGCGGTTGTGCTGCACGTTGATGGGCAGGCTTATGAGCGAAGAGGCCGACTGGTTGTCGCGGCTCTCCAGGATGTTGACTGAGCCGGTCAGCGTCAGCCATGGCTGCGGGGCCCAGCGGGTACGGAAGTTATAGTGCTGCAGGTGATTCGGGCTCATGCGGGTGATGGTGGCCTGCCCGGGCGTGCAGAGGCCGGAGGCGGCCGCGGCGGCTGAGCAGTCGCCGGGAGAAGACGTTATTACCTCCAGGTCGAGGTTCATCCGCAGGTTGTCCCTGGGACGCGCCCACAGGCCGAGCAGCCCGCTGTTTTCGTGGATGGGGACGAAGCCATTCCCGCTCTCGGCGCCGGCCGCTGCCAGCACTCCGTTAAGGAAATCGGTTTCACTATACCTCCGGTCGGTGAAACGATAACCGAGGTGCCCACCCACCCGGCGGGTGAGATCGACCGCAACATCGGCCAGGTTGGATTTGACCTTCATGTCGAGGTAATTGGCAATAGCGCTCAGGGCTACAACGGGAGTTGCCGCCAGCGGAGAATTCAGGCCCAGGCTCGCGGTTGCGGCGGCGTAGGTGGTCTCGGTTTCATTCCAAGATCCCGGCAAGCGGAAGTTGTTGTAGGTGAAGGTATCGGAGATCTGAATGCGATCGGTGGCGCGCCAAGTCACGGCGCCATCGGCATTGACATCCACCCGGTTATTGGCGCCGGGGCCGGCCAATTGGTCCGTGCGCACCGTGCTGCCCGTGGGCCCACGGCCGAGGCCGACGTTCAGTTCGTTCCACGACCAGTCCACCTGGCTGTTGCTGTAAGCGGCGTGGGCCGTGAAGTCAACGTTCTTAAAGTAGTTCGAGTGCAGGCTGAACTGCTCAGTGGGAAAGAAATCAGCAATGGGATTGGTCCGCGGTCCCGGGTTTACCAGAGCCCCGTTCACTATGCTGCCAGAGCCATAGAAGGTGTACGTGCTGCAAGTGGGGTTGGCATGTGTGCCCGTGAACGGACTGGCGCAAGGCTGATTAGCAAACGTGCTGATGGGCAGGCCAATGTCCACCGCCGTGGTGCCCGTCACCGGATCAATCGCCGCCAGGGGGTTGTACAGCGACCTGCCGTAGGGGGTATTGACGCCAAAGACTTGGGCCAGGTTCTGGTCGATGGCCCAGCTATCCTGCTTATAGTTCTGAATGAACTGGGTATAGCTGATCACGGTGCGCGGAATGACGCGCACGTCGAAGCCAATCTGGTAGGTATCCTGGATGGTCCGCACTTGCTGATAGAGAAGAGCGTCCGCGAACCCGTGGATGCTGGTCGTGTCCGGTCCTTCCAAGACCATGCGGTTGTACCCCAGGCGCAGGTCAACCCGCGACTGGGGCGCAATGGTGAGATTGAAGTCGGCGTTGCGCCGCACTGTGTCCAGCATGTGGGGTGAAAAGTCGAGGGCGGTCTCGGCGGGAAAGGCGGGGTTGGGCGTTCCTGCCGCCGTAATGTTGGGCGGGTTGAGTGGGTTACCCCACAGGTCATAGTCCCAGCGCTGGTAGTCACGCCGGAAGCTGGCGTTGAAGTCGTACCACTTGTCCTTGGACATGCGCAAGCGGCTGGCATTGTTGGGATCGCCCCCGTAACCAAAGCTACTGGCCCATAAGGTGTCGAAGATCGCCCCCTTGTGGTTGAGCGAGCGCATCTGCAGGGTTTGGTCGAACAAGCGGAACCCAGTGTCGAGGTCGACGAAGGTGCCGTAGGTCTCCCCATTGCCGCCCACGCTGGTCTGCTGCCATCCCATCTCCAGACTCTGGTGGATGACATAGTTGTCTTGGATTTTCCCCTCGGTGGGGTCGGGCGGAGGACTAAGGTCGAAGGAGGCCGCCGCCGACTGAGCCCGCATCGTCGCCGGAAGCACCAAGCACAGCATGGCGGTGACACCCAAGAAGTATCGAATGGATTTCATAAGCCACTCCCGCAAGACCGGCGGCTGCAGGCCGCGCGGCTGAAGTTTGCTGGTTGCCTTTCCAGATCGCCGCATGACGCACCTCACCGGAAGAACACGGCGCTGGTGTTGGAGCCGTGGATTTGGGTGTGGCACATGATGCAGGCCTGGTATTTCTGTGCCTGGTTGTGCGCCGGCCCAGCCGGACCGGGAGACAGCGTCGAGCCGCCTCGTTGCCAAAGCGTATGACATTCCAGGCAGAGCTGGTTGACCTCCGCCCGCTTAATCATGTGTGGGTTGGAGGACCCGTGCGGGAAATGGCAGATGGTGCAGCCCTCGGTCTTGACCGGCACGTGCTCGTAGACGAAGGGGCCTTGCTTGTCGGTGTGGCACTTGAAGCAGACTTGGTCTTGATTGGCCGACGTGCGCAGCATTTTGCGCTGGAAAGAGCCGTGCTCGTTGTGGCAGTCGGTGCACACCAGCAACCCTTCCTGGATGCGGTGGTGGAAGGGCCGCATGAACTGGGAGCGCATCTCCTGGTGACAGCCGTAGCAGAGTTCGGGCTGGGATTTGACCAGCAGATACTGGCCGCCCTCGCTCTTGGGGTGATGCGGGGAGTGGCACTCAGTGCAGGCCACGTTCGCGTCGTGGTGGGCGGAGCGCCGAAAGTTGGCGCGCTCTTGGTCCTTGCCGTGGCACTCCAGGCACCGGTTGCTGATGGTGCTGGCGGAGACCCCTTTGAAGGTAAAGATCTTGGTCTTGTCGCCGCCCCCGTTGACGTGCTCCGCCCCGGGACCGTGGCAGCCTTCGCAGCCTTGGTGGGCGGCCCCGCCGCGGGTGTCCAGCAGCGTCTTGTAGTGGGGGGTGGTTTCAAACTGCTTGTAAACTTCTTCGTGACAGGTTTTGCAGGTATCAGCGCCGACATACCCTGCGGCTGCCGGTGGGTTGTCCGGCTTGCTGGGTGGCTCGCCCTCGGCGGCCAAGGCCGGTGCCAGGGCCAGCCCCAGGAGCAACGCCGCCGCCCCAAGCCATAGAACGGTCCGACTGCGGCTATTCACATGCTTCATGCAACACCCCTTGTTGGTAGGCTCTTCTTTGACCGCATGAATT
This sequence comes from uncultured Acidobacteriota bacterium, assembly GCA_963808725.1. GTDB lineage: Bacteria > Acidobacteriota > Terriglobia > Terriglobales > Acidobacteriaceae > JAHFUA01. The sequence continues at coordinate 2,087,810 of CAWEGO010000002.1, forward strand.
CGCGCTGTCCCACCTTGGATTGGTGGCCGGCCATGCAGCGCTTGGTGATTTCTTCGCTGTTGGCCCAGATGAGAGTGAAGTTCTTAGATTTACCGCCGTGGGTTCGGAATCTCATGGACGGCTTCGCCTGCCCCTTTAATGAAATATCCGAAGTTCTCCTTGGATCGCACCCTAAAATACCGACACTTTGGGCTCCCCGTTGAAAAAAAGCAATCGCTAACTTACATGGCGGTGGAGGGGCAGTCCCGTTATGGGAAGGAAGTCAATATAGGCTGACTGCGATCATGCGAGGGCGCATGGTTTCCAGGAAGTTTGGCTGCCAGCAAGAAATGCAAGACTATTTGGGGGGGCCGCCAGCGGCGCGCTGCGCCTCAAGTCGTTGGATGGTGGCTCGCAACCATTGCTTCACCTTCTCTTCCAATTCCTGTTGATTATCGTAGCGGTTCACCGCGTCCACGGTCTCCCCGCTCGGGTTCAGCGGGATGTGGTGGCAGGGAACCTCAGCCCCGCGCTCCCCGGGCGGGACGAAATCGATGAGCAGGCACTCCGCGCAGGGGTGCACGCGCTCGGGCTCGCCGAAGTTCAAGCAGCTAATCGAATCCTGAAAAATCGAGGTTGGCTTCCAGGGGGTGCGCACCGAGCGCCCGTAGCCTCCCTGTTCCAGGAAGGCGAGTTCGAACTTCAGCACCTCGAGGATGTCACGTTCGTCTTGCGCCATGGCCAGCCTCCTCGGCGGAGAGTTGGGCGCGCCCCAGCCGCAGGGGCCCCCACGCCAGTAGAGTGAACCGAACGCCTCCCCCAGGCTATGAGCGCCGTCACAGGCGAATGTGACCGTCGTCACGCCTCTCGCAGGACCGAGTTGCGAGTAGCGAGTAGCGAGCCAGGCAAGTCTTTCGCTTGCGCTTTTCGGTACTCGGTACTGGGTACTCTGCGATGGCGGCTAATTGTGACTGTGGCGCATGCGCGCCAGGCCCAGCGTCCGCACCCGCTCGTAAGCGGCCTGCACGTCGTTGCTCAAGGATTCTACCACCCGCATGCATACGTCGCTGTGCTCCCGCAGGTAGCGCAGAAAGTCCTTGCGCCGGATGAAGGCCAGTTCCGCCGCGGTGGTGGTCTGGGCGCTCACTTCATAACTCTGGCCAGTCAGGGTCGCGCTCAGTCCCAGGATCTCGCCCGGGCCAGCAGCGCGCAGTAGCAGACTGTCGCCGTGGCTGGAACCAACCGAAAGCTTCACCGCTCCGCTGCACACCAGAAAGATCCCATCCGCGGGTTCGCCTTCCTGAAACAGGAGGGCGCCGCTGGGATAATCGTGGATGCTGTGGAGATCGCAAAGCTGGCGCAGTGCCTGTGCTGGCAACCCTGAAAAGACACGGTCCGACGCCTGCCCGGCGCCGAGCACACTCACCGGCAAATGATTGCCCCGGTTCATGCGTGCAACTGTAAGGTCCGGCGCTGCTCTAAAGCTGTGACCCGAATCACGGTTTTGGGTGATGGACTGCCGAAGCCGCGGGCCATATTTGGGCCGGACACGCGGAAACTATGGACTGACAAGGCCTTGCAACGCCGCCCGGTTGCGGATGACCAGCGTGGAGCCTTTGAGCTGAATGAGTTGCCGCTTTTTGAAGTCGGCGAACAGACGGGTCACAGTCTCGCGCGAGGTGCCGATCATCTGCGCGATTTCTTCGTGGGTAAGGGTGAGCTTCAAGCGGTCGGGCTGGCGGGCGCCGCCGTTCTTCACCGACCACTCCAGCAGCAGTTTCGCCAATTTCTCCGCCGCGGAGTGCGACAGGCCGAGTGAGCGGATCTCGTGGCAGGCGGTGTTGTACTTCTCGCTGAGCTGCTCGGCCACACGCAGGCAGACATCGTTGTGCTCGCGCAGGAAGCGCAGGAAGTCCTCGCGTTTGACAAAATTGACCTGGCACGGATCCAGCGTCTCCGCAGTCAGCTCATAGGGCTTGCCGGAGACGCTGGCGCTCAGGCCCAGTACTTCGCCCGCCTCCGCAATCTTCAGGATCAGGGTCTTGCCGTCGCTGGAGCAAATGGAGAGCTTCACCCGCCCGCGGCACAGAATGAAGACACCGCGCGGCGCCTGGCCTTCCACGAACAACACCGCTCCTTTGGGATAGGCGGTGGTGTATTTGATGGCTTCCAGCGCCTGCACCGTATGCGGCGGCAGATTGCAAAAAATCTTGTCCGCCCGCAGCTTGCAGGTGATGCAGCTTTCGATGATTTCCAGACCGTACGGTGAGAGCAAGGCTTTCTTACTATATCATCAAGGCCGCGAATTAAGCGGCCTAAATTGGGGCCCCGCCTTCACCGGCTAAGGGCGCGCGCGGCTCATCTCGATGGTGTGCAGGTGGATAATGTTACCGCTCTCCGGATTCATTTCCGGGCTGATGTGGTAGGTATCGCGCCGCGCTTCGTAACCCTGGGACTCAAGCTCCAGGACTCGCCGGTGGAAGCTGTCGGCATCCCACTCCCGTACTACGATCACGTCATGCATGGCAGCCTCCGAGCGCAGCGAGGGGTCCTCGCTGGTGGGCCCGCCTGGATTCGAACTTGAGCCGCTTTGCGGGCGTCCGAGCCCGCAGGCGAAATCCCGAGCGAAGCGAGGGACCTCCTTATCTCCTGGTGGGCCCGCCTGGATTCGAACTTGAGCCGCTTTGCGGGCGTCCGAGCCCGCAGGCGAAATCCCGAGCGTAGCGAGGGACTCCTTATTTCCTGGTGGGCCCGCCTGGATTCGAACTTGAGCCGCTTTGCGGGCGTCCGAGCCCGCAGGCGAAATCCCGAGCGTAGCGAGGGACCTCCTTATTTCCTGGTGGGCCCGCCTGGATTCGAACTTGAGCCGCTTTGCGGGCGTCCGAGCCCGCAGGCGAAATCCCGAGCGTAGCGAGGGACCTCCTTATTTCCTGGTGGGCCCGCCTGGATTCGAACCAGGGGCCAAGGGATTATGAGTCCCCTGCTCTACCGCTGAGCTACGGGCCCGTCCCAAATAGCTTAACACCCTGGCATAGTCTCAGCTCAAAACGATGACGCCTTACCAATGAACCTCAGGCACGTTGCCCTGCTGCTGGAATTCATCCACCATTAACCCGTCGCATTCCCTGCCCGCGTCATCTATAAATGGGCAGTCGGCCAACCTCGCGACAACCATGGGGCCGGAAAGATGAGAACGTCTGGATCGCGGCTGCGGCCATGACCCGCTTCGGCCGGCGGTCGGAAAGCTTGGAAGACTTGATGGCCGACGCCGCGCTGGAGGCGCTGCGCGAGGCCGATCGTCCGCCCGACGGCTTGGTGGTCACCGCCATGGATCCGGAGGAGTTCGTGGGCGAGGGCAACTTCGCCTCCCACATCGGCACCTACATCGGGCTCTCGCATGTTCCCGGCGTGCGCGTCGAAACCGCAACCTCGTCCGGCGCGGCGGCGCTCTATGCAGGATTCGCTCTGATCGCCTCCGGATTCCACAACCACGTGCTGGTGGTGGGCGGCGAGAAGATGACCCACGTTTCCACCCCGCGCGTTTCTGAGATCATCAGCCGGGTCATCGATCCCCACGAGCGCTCCTACGGCGCCACCATGCCGGCGCTGGCGGGGATGGTGGCCCGTGCCGCTCTCGCGAAGGGCCTGTTCACCGAAATGGACATGGCGCGCGTCGCGGTCAAAAACCACGCAAATGGCGCGCGCAATCCGTACGCGCATTTCCAGCAGCCGGTGACGATGGAGGAAGTGATGAGCAGCCGCATGATCGCCGACCCACTGCGGCTGCAGCATTGCTGTCCTATTTCCGACGGCGCGGCGGCGATCCTGCTGACCTCCGATCCCACCGGACTCAAGCTGGCAGGCATGGGCCAGGGCAGCGATTACCTGGCGATTCGCTATCGCAGCTCGCTCACCGGCTTCCGCGCCACCCAGGACGCGGCCAAAGCCGCCTTCAAGATGGCCGGCTTCGGACCCGAGCGCGTGCAGGTGGCCGAGATCCACGACGCCTTCGCTCCTTTCGAGATTCTGGCGCTGGAGGACACTGGGCTGTTTCCACCGGGCAAGGCCACCAGGGCCATGCAGAACGGTGAGCTGACGCTGGAAGGGCGCCTGCCGGTGAACCCCTCGGGCGGATTGAACGCCCACGGCCATGCTCTGGCCGCCACCGGCCTGGCGCAGGTGGTCGAACTGGTGTGGCAGCTCACCGGCCGTGCCGTGGGGCGTCAGGTGAAGGCAACCGTGGGCCTGGCTCACTCGATCGGTGGCATGGCCACCAACAACTGGGTGACGCTGGTGGAGCAGGTGGCCTGATGGAAAGCATCGCAGGCTCCCGCTGTCCGAATTGCGGCTGGGTGGTCGCGCCGCCGGTGCGCATCTGTCCTCGCCACCCGGTGGAAATGGTCCCGGTGGAGATATCCGGCTACGGGTCGGTGCTTTCCTACACCACGCTGACGGTCGCTCCCGAGGGCTTTAAGCCGCCCCTGCACATCGCGGTGGTGGAGCTGCCCGGCGGCGCGCGCATCTTCTGCCACGGCAAGGAAACCCGCGCGCTGAGGATCGGACGGCGGGTGGCCATCGAGCAAGTGGACGGCGTCTTCTACTTCGCCAACCTCGGGATCGCCGACCGCGTCAGCCTCTTCTGGAAACGCCGGGGCGCCGCTCCCGAACGCACCCGCGAGGCGGTCAAGAGCGCCATCAAGCGCTTCTTCGATGTGTACAAGAGGCCCAGCGGCGAAACCACGCCGCCCGCCGAGAATGGCACTCGGACTAACGAAGAAGAAAAGAACCAGCGCCCGGCCGGGAAGCGCTAGCGCGTTCCTGCCAGCGTCTGCCGGATCAACGCGGGCAGGCTGCGGGGATTTCCCAGTGTCCGCTTCACCATCTTCCAGGTATGGCGACGGGTAGGCTTGATGCCGTCGCACGCCAGCACGTGCGTCGCGTCGTCGATAGTGTAGAAGTAACGCCAGTAGAGGCCGTTTTCGAAGTCAGCGGGATTGCTCTCGCAGCCCAGCCGGCAGTTGCGCGTGGCTTCCTCGCCCGCGAGCATCGCCTCGCGGCCGCCGGCGTAGTGCGAGTGATCGTGGTTCTGATGGATGGCAAGCACTACCGCGGTTGCGTCCACCACTGCCGCGCCGACGGCGTGTGCCTTCCAGATCAGCCAGTTGTCCCACCAGAAGCGCCCCAGCGCCATCTCCGGCAAGGGCGGGTAGAGGTTGCGGGGGAAGACGAAGTAGTCGATGGAGCGGGCAATATTCATTGTGCCCTGGCTGAGGGCGCGGCTGCGCAGAGAGGCTCCCCAGCCATTCGCGTCGAACCGCAGCGGTTCGGCGAGGTCGAGATCCAGCCTGCGGCCGACCATCAGGAATTTTTCGCGGAAGCGAGCGATGCGCGCCACCGCCTGCGGAAAATCGGCCAGCAGAATGATGTCGGAATTCACGTAACAGAGCGTGTCGTGCGTAGCCACGGACTGCGCCTGCTGAAAAAAATCGCCCATCAGGGGGGTGCCGAACTCATTGCGGCGGATGGAGGGGATGTGCCACAAACCGAATTCCTGCGCGATCTCCGCGGTGCCTGCGTCGTCGCCGAACAGCAGGATCTCGGGCGCCGGCTTGAGCTCCGCCCAGCTCCGGATGGCGTTGCGCTGGATAACGTCAATGTGGCCCCGGAAAGCCTTGGGCAGGGCAAAGAGGGTAAGGGCAGAACTGTGATCGAGATTAATCATGTCGTACTTTTAAGCAGCTGGTGCGATTCTACTGTAAGTGGGAAGTGTCATTCTTCTGTCGAGCGGAGCGAGGCAGGAGAATCTGGCCGCAGCGGCGGCGCAACCCATTACGGTGGTGCAGACGGCTTAGTCAGATCCTCCGCTCGCCTTCGGCTCGCGAAGGATGACACCCTCAATAGCTGAAGCGGCGCCATCACTCGTCGTTTCGCACGTTCCCAACACAAGATAACGCACGCCCGGCTGCCGCTCCAGGTGCTTCAGCAGGCGCCAGCAATCCACCACGGTGCGCGGAGTGCCTTTGCGCGCCCATAGCTCCGCCGGGATCGAGGCGAACTCGCGCCACGGAGTTGTAACCACGACCAGGTCGGCCGCGGCGATGCATTCTTCTGCTCGCAGCGCAAACCGGATCTTATCGCCCAGCACCCGCGCGGAATTCTCTTCTCCCTCCGGATCATAAGCGATCACCGCCACGCCCCTCTGCGCGAGTTCGCACGCCAGCAGCAGGCCCACGGCTTCATCCACTACGTCCGTCCCCGGCTTGTAAGTCAGGCCGAGCACACCCACCGGTCCCTGCGAATGTTGCTGCACGAAATCGGCGAGCCACTCCACCTGCCAGCGGTTGAAGTGGTCCACGCTCTGGGCCAGCTCCGGCGAGGTACCCACCTGGCGCGCCAGGGCCGCCATCGCCAGGTTGTCACGCGGAAAGCACGGCCCGCCGTAGCTGATGGCGCCCTTCAGGTACTTGCCGCCGATGCGGGTGTCGAGGCCGAGTGCCGAGGTAATGACGTCCACGTCCGCGCCGGGCAGACGCTCGCTGATGCGCGCCAGCATGTTGGCGAAGCTGATCTTGGTGGTCACGTAGGTGTTCACGGCGAGCTTGGTGATCTCGGCGTTGACGAAGTTCATGCGCGCCACCGCCGGCTGGTTTTCGCAGACTTGCCGGTAGAGCGCTTCCAGCGCGTCGCCGGCGCGGCGGTCGGATTCTCCGATCAGCAGCATATCGGGATTCAGGAAGTCGTGGATCACGCTGCCCAGCGCGATGAACTCCGGGCTATAACACAGGCCGAAATCCTGGCCACAACGCTTGCCGCTCGCCTGTTCGAGCAGGCTGCGGACGCAACTTCCCGTCGATCCCGGCATCACCGTGCTGGTGAGCGAGACCAGGTGGTAGTCCTTCTTCGACGCCAACGTCCGCCCGATCTCCCGGCAGATCGGCTCGACGTACTTCAGCGAAAAGCCTCCGCCCGGCTCGCTGGGAGTCGAGACTACGATGAAAGTGATGTCCGTCTGCGCCACCGCTGGCCCGATCTGCTCGACCGCGGTCAATCGCCCGCCGCACTTGGCCAGCAGTTCAGCCAGGCCAGGCTCCGGAACCGGAGGCTGGCCGTGGTTGATGGCGTCCACCTTGCGCTGGTCCGCGTCCACGCCGATCACGGTTACGCCGCGCGCCGCCATGCACACCGCCAGCGGCGCGCCCAGTTTCCCGAGTCCAATGACGGACACTTTCGAGGACATCACGCGGCCTCCGCCGTCAGGCACAGGTGCCAGCCAAAGCGCCGCTCGAGCCAGCGAAATGCCGGTTGCGGCAGACAGCTCCAGGGCCAGGCCTTTACGTAGCGGTACTGGACATAGTCGGCAATGCGATAGGGGAAGATGTGGTCAACGAAGAGATCGGTTACGCGAAAGCCGCGCGACTCCACCAGCCGCCGGGCTTCGCGCCGCGAATAGGTGTAGGTCACCGGGCATCCGGACTGTGCTTCAGAATTTCGGGCCACGAGTTCCGCCGTGCGCCAGAACTGTCCTCGCCCGTAGCCCAGCACGATCCACAACACCTTCCACGAGTAGCGGTGATAGACCATGACTTTCAATGTTGAGCCCGCGGCCGCATACTGCCGGGCTTCCGCCAGCACGCGCTCGGGATGCGGCGTGTGATGGATGACCCCGAAGGAATAGATCAGGTCGTAGGTTTGCTGGGGCACGAACGAGGTGAGCTCTTCCGCGCTGCCGCTGAAGAACCGCACCCGCTCCTGAAGCCCGTAGACCTCGACCCGTTGGCGCGCGATCTCCAGCGAATTGGCGGAAAGGTCCACCGCCGTGACTTCGGCCCCATGACGCGCGAAGTTGACGGTATCGGTGCCGATGCCACAGCCGATCTCCAGCACCTTCTTCCCGCGCCAGCGCTCGAACTGGGCGAAGGAGGGGATGTGCGGCTCGATGAAATACTTCCGCGCCTCGACTTCATCGAAATAGGCGCGCGTGCCCACCGGCTGCGGCGAGTGCCGTATGTTGCAGGGGCGACGGTCCCAATACCGCCGTACCTCATCGATCGCGGCCTGGGAAAAATCTTGCATGGCGTATTTCCCGGATTCTCGGCTGCCGGTCAGCATGCAGTGCCCATACAGCGGGAAAGCAAACTTCCCCCAAAAACAGGCGTGCTCTTAGCGCGCCGCGGGCCCCTCAGCCAGCATGCAGCGCTCTTCCGCTGAGAGGACCCGGCCGGCGACGTGCCGGTACAGTGCCCGATATTTTCTCGCTGCTCGCTCCCAGGTGAAAATACGACTGCGCTCTTGCCCGTGCTTGCGCAGCGTGGTTCGCAGATCCGCGTCCTTGGCCATTGCGAGCAGGGCGCCGGCGATGCTCTCGACCGACTGTGGGTCAAACTGCAGAGCCGCGCCTTCGGTATACTCCCGCAGAGGCGGAATGTCGGAGCAAGCAAGGGGTACGCCTTCATGGAATGCCTCCAGTACGGGGAGCCCGCCCCCCTCGAACAAGCTCGGAAACACGGCGAACTGTGCCAACCCATAGAGCGCGCGCAATTCGGCGGCCGGCACAAATCCGACAAACCGAATCTGCTGCGTTAGCGTCAACTTCTCGATCCAAGCTTCAACCGTGGGCCAGAAGTCGTTCTTGTGCCCTGTACAGATCAGGTTCAATCGATGGCCATCGCGGTCTCGGAGCAATTGGATCGCTTGCAGCAGGCGAATGTGGTTCTTGTGTTTCCACGTCTGCGCTGGATACAGCGCAAACTCTGCCGGCAAATCGTATTGTTGGCGGACCTGCTGCAAGGCTTCCTCGCTCAGCGATTTGTAAAGGGCAGTCGGAGCACCGTGATGAACGAACCACACCTTGGCAGGGTCCAGCCCGAAGGAGCGTATCAAATCATCCCTGACCGCCTGCGTTGGGGCAACCACCGCCCGCGCCAACCGGCAGGCCTCCCTATACGTGCTCTCCCGTCGCGCGATCTGTCGTCGCTTGTAAAACTCCGGCAAGTGCAGGTGCTGGAGGTCGTGCGGATTGAAGACCGCCGGCACCTCGCTGCGGATGAAGCGCTGGAATGGGAAATGGATGACGTCGCCGCCCAGTGATTCGTAAAAACCGTCCGATTGCGCGACCCAGTCGTGGCCGAAAACCCGTTTGCGGGTCCAACTCCAGGCAGTGCCCGCGGGATCACGCACCCATGCCGCCAGTTTTTGAGACATCTTGCGCTGGGGCTTAAATACGATCCTCTGATTCGGGCCAATGTAAGGATCCAGCCAGGAAGTATCACGCCTTCTCTGGATGAGGACGTACTCCTCCGGGCCATCGCGCAGCCTGGCCAACCCATAGAGCAGGCCCATGACGAACTGCTCAACGCCTCCGGCCGTTCCCCCAGGCCGAAGATCGACATTGATTAAAATCCGCATCGGTAGAGAATTACTCCATCGGCGAATTCCCCGGCTTCCGCTGTTGAGCCCCTGCGACCCACTATTCTATAATCCCCAGTCGTTGCCCCTCGGTAGCATGCGCGGTTCAGGCGGCTCGAACGCTGGAGGTTTCCACGTCCTTTCTCGTGAAGTTGGGGGCCAATCTGCGGCTGTGCTGGAACGTCCCCCACAACCTCGCGCGCACCCGGGAGGAATTGGAACGCCTCCACCGGCTCACTTCTTGTATGTATTACGGCCTGGAATTGGCGGGGAACCCGCGTTACCAGGACGAAAAGCGGCTCACCCGGTTCGGCTTCCGCGCAGCCTCCCAGAGCGATGAAGACGGCATTATCGCCCAGATCCTGCACCGCGTCGGACCGGCCTCCAGGACTTTCGTGGAGATTGGCGTGGGGGATGGGCTGAAGAACAACACCTGTTTCCTCCTGCTCAGCGGCTGGAAGGGGGCCTGGATGGAGGCTGACCGATGGTGTTGTGCTGCGATCCGCAGCAAGTTCGCCACCGCGCTTGCCGGCGGACGGCTCCAGCTTATCGAGCAGCGCGTCACTGCCGAGAACGTAGAAACGCTCCTGCGCTCCACCACGGTGGACGAAGGATTCGACGTGCTTAGCATCGATATCGACGGAAACGACTACTGGGCGTGGAAGGCCATCGTGCGTTACCAGCCCCGGGTTGTGGTCGTGGAATATAACGCCAAGCTGGGTCCCCACCAGATTATGACCATCCCCTACCGGCCCGACTTCGTCTGGGACAGCAGCTGTTACTTTGGCGCCAGCCTGAAAGCCTTGGAATTGCTGGGCGCCGGCAAGGGCTACCGCCTCGTGGGGTGCAATTTCACCGGCGTTAACGCATTCTTCGTACGCGACGACCTGGTCGGCGATCACTTTCTGCCGCCCTTCACCGCCGAGAACCACTACGAACCCGCCCGCTACGATGTCCTGATTCCTTCCGGGCACAGGAACGAGTTCCATGAGTTCGAAGTACTCGGGGCCTGAAGGCCCAGGGCGCTTGCGCACTCCCGTTTCCGCCCTCGCCCAGTGGTTCTTCACCCGCACCCTGGAGAAGCCCGGGCGCAGTGTCCTGCGCCGGCTGCGATACTCCTTTGCCCGCTCCGGCTGGAGAGCGCTGCTCAACTGCTGCGATCCGCTGGTGCGCTACCAGCTTGAAGGCATGGAGCTGTGGATCCCACTGTCGCACCGCCTGCCGCACTCCCGTCGCGCCTGCCCGCAATGTGTTTCCAACCTGGGCAGGATAGCGGCCCAAGTGTCCGCGCACCGGCCGGATTTTACTCTGGTCGATGTGGGCGCCAACGTGGGGGATAGCGTAGCCATTCTGCGCAGCCGCGCTCATTTCCCCATCCTGTGCGTCGAAGGTGAACCGCGCTTTTTTTCGATTCTTCAGCTCAACATGGCTGGCCAGGAAGATATTGAACTGGAAAATACGCTGGTGGGCCGGGCCACCGAGACGCTGCCGGGCAGGGTCGAGTCGAAGCGCGGGACGGCGCGCGTCATCGGCGACCCTGGGGGGCGGCAGACCCTCCACTTCAAGACTCTTGCCGACATCCTGCACGACCACCCACGCTTCTCGCGGCCGGGCATGATCAAGCTGGATACCGATGGCATGGACAGCCTCATTGTGCGCAGCGCGTTGCCCTTGCTGGCGGAATTGAAGCCGGTTCTGTTCTTCGAGTACGACCCGTACTTCATGGGATTGCAGGGCGAAGAAGGCTTGCCGCTCTTCGAAGACCTGCGCCGCGCCGGGTACGGAAGCGCCCTTGTGTACGAGAACAATGGAGACTACCTGCTGGCGCTGGACCTGGCCGACCGCGCCCTGTTGGAAGATCTGGATGCCTTTTACCGGGGGCGATCCGGGGAGCGGTATTGTGACATCTGTGTTTTCCCGGAGCACGACTCTGAGCTTTGCGGAAAGGTGCGCAGCTCCGAACTGGAATTCTTCCGTCAGCTGCGCGGCTCTCAAGGCGGCGACAACCGTGCTCTCGTCCGTCGCCAGTAAGTCGGTCGCCCTAGGCGTGGGGATAGGAGAACAGCAAGACCAGCTTGTGCCATGCTGGATACGTCATAAACCGTTTGAACGAGAATCTTTTCGGTCCACTGAACGAGAACACCACCGGGACATCGAATGAGAATGGCTCCTGGCGCAAATCCAAGGGGCGAAACCCGCCCATTTCAATTTCCCGGTTGCAATTCCGTGCGGGATGGGCGCAGTTGGTGATTAACGCGAAGCGGAACCGCGGCACGACTTCCCGCATGAACTCGAAAATCGCGGGAGTGGGCAGGTGCTGGAGCACATCCTTGACCAGCAGCAGGTCGGCTGCGGGAACATCGGCCAGGCGATCGGGCGAAACCTCGAAACGGATATTCGGAGCGCCGTACCTTTTTTGGTTTTCGCGGACCAGAGCCGAGTGGATATCGAGGCCCAGGTACTCAGCGCTTCCCCAGTTCAGGAATCGCGAGAACTGCCAGTCTCCGCAGCCGAAATCCACTACCGAGCCGACGCCATTCTCACGAATGAAGCTTTCCACGTACGCGCGATAGGCCCGGGTGACCGCGGGCGAGGAGCCATGCCCGGACCCGAATCCCCAAAGGTTTCTGTTGTAGGTCTCGACAAAGATGTTCGCCGACATGATCGGGATCCGTTGGCGCCGCCCAGCCTGCCAGCACACGGTTCGCGCGATTCGCGATATTCAGGCTCGAAGGCTGAGAAATCCTAGCACTTCGCTGCAATCTCCGTCACCCTGCCAGAGCAGCGGTTCGCAGCTCCTCATGCGCATGACGGATACGCACGCGCTCGTGGGAGAGGATGGCTCGTAGTACAATCGGCGCCATCGCCTGTTGATAATACGGAACCTCCCATGCTTTGCCCAATCTGTTCCAGCACCACCGAGCCGTTTTCGTCCGCATTGGTGCTCTGCAGGTACCAGGTTCAGTATTACCTGTGTCCGAGTTGTGGCTTCGTGCGGACCGAACCTCCGTATTGGCTGGAAGAGGCCTACGACGATGCCGTGTCACGCGTGGACGTCGGCTTGGTCGGCCGCAACCTGGCGTTTGCACCCATCACGGAAATGATCATCCGCTGTTTTTTCGATCCCAAGGCGCGCTTCCTCGACTACGGGGGGGGATGCGGGCTGCTGGTCCGGCTCATGCGCGACTGCGGCCTGGATTTTGGCTGGTACGATCGCTATGCGACCAACCTCCTGGCGCGCGGATTCGAAGGAAACACCGACGAGCGCTATGAATTGGTCACGGCGTTCGAGTTGTTCGAGCACCTTGAGGATCCGCTCAATGAGATCTCCAGGATATTCGCTAGCTCGCAGAATATCCTGTTTTCCACCCAGCTTCTGCCCGCGAGCAAGCCGAAACCCGGAGAATGGTGGTACTTCGCCCTCGAAACGGGGCAGCACATTTCCATCTATAGCCGGGAATCTCTACGCAAGATTGCGCAGCGCTTCGGCGTCAATCTTTATTCGGCAGGAATGTTGCACTTGCTGACCCCCAAGCGCATTTCGCCTTCAGTGTTCCGCATGCTGTGCAGGGGAGGCGTTTCCCGCTTCCTAAAGCGCTTTGTTCGTAGTGAGTCCCTGGGTCTTCAAGACCGCGAAATCATTTCCCAGACGATCCGGCTCGAGGGCACGAAACGGTAGTTGGGGAGCAGGCGGTTGAGCTAGCAGAGAGCTGTCCTTTGCTTCCCCATGAGGCGGCACTTCTCGACCAGAGCACGGCGTCGGCATTGACATCAGATCTCCCTTCCTGCCGGGTAACTTGCGGCGGCACGCCATACCTGCCGCCGTGGCTTAGGGTCCTCGGTTGCGAGGGCCGCCGAAAGCAGTGGCGCAAGTAAGTGCGTGTCGGCGAGGAAGCCGTCGTGTCCGTGCTCGGAAACGAACTCCAGATACCGGTTGTGAACCCCGGCCGCGCGCAGCCGCGCCGCTAGCGCCTGCACGTCGGCGGCGGGGAACAGCCAGTCCAACGAGATCCCGACCAGCAGCACCTGGGCGCGGATCCGCTCGAGCGCCTGCTCCTCCGAGGCATAACCGTGCGCCAGGTCGAAGGTATCCATGGCCTTCGAGATCACCAGATAGCTGTTGGCGTCGAAGCGCTCCACCAATTTTCCGCCCTGGTAGTCGAGGTAGCCGGCGATGTCGTAGCGATTCTCCAGCGCCGCCAGGGGATCTTCGCCGTTGCGGTTAGGCTTGCGTGCGAAGCGCTGGTGGAAGAGCGACGCCGACTTGTAGGTACACATGGCGATGGAGCGCGCGATCCCCAGCCCTCGGGCGGGCTGCTCGTCGTAGCGTCCGCCGCGGAAATCGGGATCGAGCTGGATCACCTGCCGCTGCAGATGGTTGAGCGCCAGGCCCATGGCCGAGAGCGGCGTGGCGCCGATGGCGACCGCCGTCCCCACCTGCTCAGGGAAGTCCACCGCCCATTGCAAAGCCTGCATGCCGCCGATGGAGCCGCCGATCACTACGCTCAGCCGCTCCACGCAAAGGTGCGCCAGCAGAAGCGCCTGCGTCCGCACCATGTCGCGGATCGTCACCAGCGGGAAGTTCGGTCCATAGGGCTTGCCGGTGCGCGGCTCGGTGGAGGTCGGGCCGGTCGAGCCGTAGCACGAACCCAGCACGTTGATCCCGATCACGCAGTCGCGATCGGTATCGAACGGACGCCCGGCGCCGAACATGCCTGGCCACCAATCGGCCACGCGCGCCGAACCCGAGAGCGCATGGCAGACCAGGATCGCTTCTTCCCGCAGCTTGCCATAGACCGCGTAGTGCAGCGTCACCGGCTGCAGCGCGCCGCCGGATTCCAGGCGAAACGGCTCATCCGCCGCAAAAGTAAAGTCGCCTTCCAGTGTCGGTTCCAAGCTCATATTTACCTCCCTGCGGCCACGGCCGGCGCCGTTTCGATGCCAGGTGTAGCCGGTTTGCGACCGCCGCTCTGCGATTTGGTCAGCGCCTGGTCGAGGTCGGCGATGATGTCGTTCACGTCTTCGATGCCGATGGAGAGCCGCACCAGCTCAGGCGTGGTGCCGGTAGCGCGCTGCTCGGCTTCGGTCAACTGCTGGTGCGTGGTCGATGCCGGATGGATGACCAGCGACTTGGCATCGCCGATGTTGGCCAGCAGGCTGAACAGCTTCAGCGAGTTGATAAACGACCGCCCGGCCTCCAGGCCGCCACGAATCCCAAAGGTGATCAGCGCGCTCGCGCCGTTCGGCAAGTACTTGCGCGTCAGCTCGAACCACGGACTCTTCGGCAGACCGGGATAATTCACCCACTCCACATCCGCATGCTTAGTGAGGAACGTGGCGACGGCGAGGGCGTTCTCCGAGTGGCGCTGCATGCGCAGGTGCAGCGTCTCCGCTCCCTGCAATAGCAGGAAGGCGTTGAATGGCGAGAGGCACGCTCCAGTATCGCGCAGCCCCTGCACCCGTGCCTTGAGGATGAACGCCAGCGGCCCGAATGCCTCAGTGAACGACACGCCGTGATACGACGGGTCAGGCTCGACGAACTGCGGGAAGCGCCCCGACTTCTTCCAGTCGAAGCGGCCGGCGTCCACGATCACGCCGCCGATCGAGTTTCCGTGTCCGCCGATGAACTTGGTGGCGGAGTGCACCACGATATCGGCGCCGAACTCGATGGGCCGGCACAGCACAGGCGAAGGCGTGGTGTTGTCGATGACCAGCGGCAGGCCGTGCTCGTGCGCGATTGCGGCCAGGCGCTCGATGTCCACGATGTCCAGCTTGGGATTGCCGATGGTCTCTGTGTACAGCGCCTTGGTCTTCTGGTTGATGGCGCGGCGCAGGCCGTCGTAGTCCACCGCGTCCACGAAGCGCACCGTGATCCCGTAGCGCGGCAGCGTGTAGTGGAACAGGTTGTAGGTGCCGCCGTAGAGCGAGGTGGTGGAGACGATCTCGTCGCCCGCAGCCGCCAGCGTGGTCAGCGCCAGCGTCTCCGCCGCCTGCCCAGAGGCCAGCGCCAGCCCGGCCGCGCCGCCTTCGAGCGCTGCGATGCGCTTCTCGAAGACATCGGTGGTGGGGTTCATGATGCGGGTGTAGATGTTGCCGAACTGCTGCAACGCGAACAAGCGGGCGGCATGCTCCGCGTCTTGAAAGACATAAGACGTGGTCTGGTAGATGGGAACGGCGCGGGCGCCGGTGGTGGGATCGGGTTGCTGGCCTCCGTGCACGGCCAGGGTGGCAAGTCGGTAATGGTTATTGCTGGTGGCTTCGTCGGACATGATCTTCTCCTCACGAAAGATGTCGGTAAAAACAAAACGACCCACGAATCCTCGTGGGTCGTCTGAGAGCTTTTTGATTATTGCCTGTCGCCGGCTCCGATCACGACCCACCATTCGCGGGCATGCACATGGCCATGGCCATGATGTCAGTGCTTCCGCAAATGGAGGTCGAGCGCGACATATTCAACCCCTATTTGTACGCGGAGCAGTTCGGCGTGTCAAGATCATCCGCCGTGCCCCGCTGGGAAATGCTTTGACCACAGTGGAAGCCCACGCCTTCAGGCGTGGGAAATCAAGCTAGAGAGAAGCACCTTCAGGCGCTGTGGCCCCATCTCCCTTTGCCGCGGCGGCTAAAGCCGGGTTTCAGACTAACGCTATTGTCCCACGCCTGAAGGCGTGGGCTTCCACGGTGGACTGAAAGCTACGTCTGGTCGCGGATGCTCGCGCGCGCCACCAGCACCCTGATCCCCATGGCAAACGGAGAAGGGTCCAGCTCGAAGCCAGCATGCGCCGAGCTGTAGGGAAACTCGCTGGCATCTTGTGCGAGGTGTCTGCGCACCGGATTCTGATGAATGTACTCCCGATGCTGTTGGTAATCCCGCTCATCCCGGATGCGATGATTCGTAAAGCTCTTCTCCCAAACCATCAGGTTCGGCCTAGTCTTGCCCACCCGATACGAAAAGCCGCCTTTGATGAACTGCATGGCGCGCTCCAGCGTCAGCGTCGGCGCGGGCGTGAGCAGCAAGTGCACGTGATCGGGCATGATCACGAACTCGTGGAGGGCGAAGCGATCGGCGGCGCGGTAGTCGTAGAGGGCGGATATAAGCTCACGGGCGAGGGCGTCGCTCTGGAGGATCAGACGCCGCTGCCAGGTCACAGCCGTGACGAAGAAGGTGCGAGTTTCCATGGAGGCGCACGCTAACATCTCTCGGTGCCGTTCGGCAGAGGCCAAAGGGCCCAAAGACGCTCTTCTCCCTTGGCCTGAAGGCGCAGGCTCTCGCGATTGACCCAGGCCTTGCAGGCAACCAAGTTGCGCGTCGTTATTACGGAAAGCTAGCCAAGCCGCTCTCAGGCCGATTCGAGGGCTTTGAATGCCGTGGAAGCCCACGCCTTCAGGCGTGGGAAATAAGGCTGAAAGAGAAACGCCTTCAGGCGCTGTGGGGCCCTCTCCCTTTGCCGATGCAGAAAGTCTCTAAGCCATCCTACGGCTGCTTTCTGCTTTCTTGCGGGCGCTGCCTTTACCTGTTTTAGCCGGCACGCTTGAACGTCACCGCATGCTTCGGCTGGTACAAACCAACTTCGCCACCGCCCGGCAGCAGCATGCGCGTCCGCGTTCCCCACTGCTCTTCTGCAATATCGCCGAAGCGCACGCCCTTCTTCCCGAGCGATGCCATCAGCGCGCCCAGGTCCTCGCACATGAAATACATTTCGTGCTTGTTGTTTTCCTCCGACGGATGAAACGCCGCCTCGGCCGCAGGCAGCGCGAAGATCAGCCAGCCGTGTCCCGCGTCGACGGAGCGAAATCCCAGGAACGTTGCGGAAGAAGGCGCGGTCCGCCTCGGCATCCTTGGTGTAGATCACCACGTGCGCGCTGGTCAGCATAGCGGTCCTCTCAAAACGGCGAGAAGGTCAGGGTCTTGTCTTTCTTTTCCACCCAGATCCGCGCTTTGTCGGCGCGGTGGTTGACGGTGACCTGCACCACCACTCCGCTGCCGTTCTTGGGGCGCACCGAGCCGTCGATCTGGTACTCCTTGATCAGCCCCCACTCCCCGCCCGGTCCCCAATCCGCGCGGAACTCGCCGAAGGGATAGTTTTTATACCGCTCAGGATGCTGCTTCCAGTCAGGGTCGTGCATCCAGATGCCATACGCCTTCTCATAGTCCTGCTGCTGCAGCGCCTGGAAGAAGTTGTGAACCACGTGCTCGTACGGCCAGTTCCGGAAGCGGAAGAAGATCATCACCGCCAGCACGGCGGCGACTACAACGATGATAGCCACGCGTTTCCGTCTTCGTTCGCGCGCGGGGTCGTACGGCGGCGCCTGAAAGAGCGTAGACATGAGTGCTGGTATTGTACCAACCAGCGGCACGCAGCACGGTGTTCATCAACGCTGTTGAGAAACGCAGCACGCAGAATCGCTCTTGGGCGAGAATCCGCTGGCCTTTGCGGGAAAACCCGAAGTCGCGTTCCTCGCTTCCCTTTTCGGCTCCGCAACTCATTCCTAACCGATTGAAAACAAAACAGAAATGATCGATGCGGCTGGGGCCGGCTGTGGCTCGGTACGTGCCTATGGTTTTATGCGCTACAGGACTGCCGTACACCAAATCCAGGATCGTGGTGAGCCTATGCGTCTGGGGATAGAAAAAAAGCAGGGACACCTGCCCAACGGCAGCATCAAGATCGGCGCAGTCGCGGGGCATTTCGGAGTTTCCGTCGACCTGCTGCGGCTCTATGAACGCGAAGGCTTGCTGATCCCCATCAAATCACCCCGCGGCACCCGCTACTTCACCGAGCACGATTACCCCTGGATCGCGATGCTTCTGCGCCTGGTGCGGGAAGCCCGCATGAACCTTGCCGGCATTCGCCACCTGCTCGCCGCCTTGCCATGCTGGCAGATCCGCAACTGCGGCTTCGAAAGCAAGCGGGGCTGTCCGGTCATCTCGGATGAGGCACGTCCCTGCTGGAGTAACCGCGCCACTTGCCCGGTGGTCTGCGCGCAGGATTGCTACTTCTGCCCGGTGTACCGCTCCGCCCCCGACTGCGAAAACTTCAAGGCGCTGTTGCCGGCGGCGGCCATGCCGGCGGCGCCGCTCGAAGCCGTCACGCATTAGCTGGTACTACACACCGATCCGCAAGCAATGTGGAATACAAGATCGAACGCTCAGCCCAATGGTGCGTGTGAGACAATATTCATTACTGCCAATGCCCGCGGTCGCTTCGGAGTGTCTCCCAGGGCAGTAGAGGTGTGTCAGCAGACAGGATGGCCACGACCGAGCCAGCCACCAGTTCGGAAGAGCTGGAACGTTTTTCCGACCGGCATATCGTGCCGGTCCTGGTGCTCGAATTCAATGACGAGCGCTCGCGCAGCCGTTTGCGCGAAGCCGGCCTGCTCTCCATCATCTTCCACATGTTGCTGTTCATGACCCTGCCGGCTCTGCTCCGCTACTCGCCGGGGAAGAACGTGCGGGTCTGGACAGCGCAGGAAATCATCGACCGTAACCGCGAGCTTACCTACGTGGAGATGCCCAAGGACAGCCAGCGGGTGACCAAGCGGCCCAACAGCGACATCATTTCCGACAAGGATCGCATTGCCACCTCGCGCCACCCCACGCTCGACGAGAAAACGCTGAAGGAACTGCGGGACAGCGCCATGCGCCACCCCGGACCCATCGCGCCGCCATCGCCTCCGCCCGAAGCGCAGGCCGCACCACCATCGCCTCCCCGGTCTGGTCCGTCAGGGAATCAGGTAGCGCGACTCGAACCGCCTTCAACCACCCCCAACGTGCCGAATTTGTTCGCCAAGGCGCCGCTCTCCGCCGGTTCCGCCATCGAACAGGCGGCGCGCGATAGCGCCGCCCGGCGAGCCAGCGGGATGGGCGGCGGTGGTGGGGATGTTGGCGGCATGGGCGGTGGGGGCCGTGGCAGGGCCGCCCAAGGCAACCTGGAGGTCCTCAGCGACACCATGGGGGTGGATTTCGGTCCCTATCTCGCGCGCGTGCTCCACGACGTGCGCATCAACTGGTACAACGTCATCCCCGAAGCGGCTTATCCCCCGTTGCGCAAGAAGGGCAGGGTGGCCATCGAATTTGCCATTCTGAAGGACGGCAGCGTGGCGGGCATGAAATTGGAGTCGCCCTCGGGGGACGTCTCGCTCGACCGCGCCGCCTGGGGCGGCATCACAGCATCGAACCCGTTCCCTCCTCTGCCCAACGAATTCAGCGGCCAGTACTTGCTCCTCCGTTTCCACTTCTATTACAACCCCGACAAGTTCGACCACTTGGATTAGCGGTATTCTGCGGGTTGCAGTCAGCTACAATCCCGGCATGCAGCCGGCGCGCCAGCAGACCCTGGGATTGATCCTCATCGCCCTGTTGATCCTGATCTTCACCGTAGTGCGCTTCGCGCGCGTCATTCATTGGAGCTCCCGCTGACTTGCCTGCATCCGCCGAGCCGCTGCTGTTAGTCATTGTCGGTCCGACCGGCAGCGGCAAGACCGCGCTCTCCCTGGCATTGGCCGAGCGGTTCCGGGGAGAGATCGTCAACTGCGATTCGGTGGCGCTCTATCGCGGATTCGAGATCGGCACCGCCAAGCCCGCCGCCGAAGAGCGTGCTCGCGCGCCGCATCACTTGCTGGACATCGTCGACCCCACGGCGGTGTTCACCGCCGGCGATTATGCGCAGGCAGCCCGGCGTGCGGTGGCGGAGATCGCCGCTCGCGGACACCTTCCTATCGTGGTCGGTGGCAGCGGGCTTTACCTGCGCGCGTTTCTTCAAGGGCTGTTCGCCGGTCCGAAGCGGTCCGAGGAAATGCGCGCGCGCTTGCGGGAGATCACACAAAGCAAGGGATCAAAGCACTTGCACCGCATCCTTGCGCGGCTCGATCCTGCGGCCGCGGGAAAAATCCATCCCCACGACGCGCCCAAACTGATTCGCGCCATCGAAGTTTGCCTCGCCGCACGCCGGAAGATGACGGAACTGTGGCAACACGGACGTGATCCGCTCACCGGGTTCCGCATTCTGCGCATCGGGCTCGACCCCGAGCGTGCCGCACTCTATGAGCGCATCAACCAGCGCGCGCGGCAGATGTTCGACTTCGGGCTGGTCGAGGAAACTGCGCGGCTCCTCGAACGCTACGGCGCATCCGCGCCACCCATGCAATCGCTGGGATATAAGCAGGCAGTCCAACTCCTGCGCGGAGAAGTCGATCGCGAATCCGCCATCGCGGCAGCGCAGCAGGCGCATCGCAATTACGCCAAGCGGCAGATGACCTGGTTCCGCCGCGAGGCCGACGTGCGCTGGCTGCGCGGCTTTGGCGATGACCCGGAGGTGCAGGCGCAGGCGGTCGCTCTTGTCCTCGAGCACGTACGGCGGTAACTGACAACCTTCCCGACGCTCTGCTATAACCCACTCATGCCCAAAAGGCTGGCCATCATTCTCCTCCTGGTTGTGGGCTCCTGCATTGGCGATGACAAGTTTCAGCGGCCCGGTCCGGTGCGGCTGACGCACGATGGCGACAAGTGGGCGCAAAAGACCCTGCACAAGCTGTCGCTCGAGGAAAAAATCGGCCAGATGCTGATGATCCGCGCGCAGACCGAATTCTTCAACGCGCAGAGCCCGGATTTCCTGCAGCTCCGCGACAACCTCCGCCGCTACCACATCGGCGGAGTGCTGCTTACGGTGGCTTCCGAAGGCGGGGCGGTGTTCCGCAACCAGCCCTACGAAGCCGCCATGCTCACTAATCAACTGCAGCGCGAGTCACGCTTGCCGCTGATCTTTGCCGCCGACTTCGAGCGCGGGTTGGCCATGCGCTTTCACGGAACCACCGGTTTCCCGGCGGCCATGGCTTTTGCCGCGACGGGCAATCCGCGCTACGCGGCCGAGATGGCTCGCGTGGTCGCGCAGGAGGCGCGCGCCATCGGCGTGGAGTGGAACTTCTTTCCCGTAGCCGACGTGAACTCGGCGCCGGCCAATCCCATCATCAACACCCGCGCTTTCGGCGAAAACCCGCAGCAGGTGATCCCCTACGTGCTCGCCTACCTGAGCGGGGCGCGGGAAAACGGCATGCTCACCACGGCCAAGCACTTTCCGGGGCATGGCGATGTGGAGACTGACTCGCACCTTGGCATCGCGCGCGTCTCCGCTGACCGCGCCCATCTCGATAGCGTCGAGCTGCCGCCGTTCCGCGCCGCCATCGGGGGCGGAGTCGATTCGGTCATGGTCGCGCACGTCACCGTGCCGGCGCTCGATCCCGATCCCAACCGCGTCGCTTCGGTTTCCCGCGCCGTGATCGATGGGGTGCTCAAGCAGCAGCTCGGCTTCCAGGGACTGGTCATCACCGATGCCATGGACATGAACGCCGTCACCCGGCTGTTCCCCGGAGGACGCGCCGCGGTCGAGGCGGTGAAGGCAGGCAACGACGTGGTGCTCATTCCCGCCGACCTCAATGCCGCCTTCCACGAGCTGATCAACGCCGTGCGCAGCGGCGAGATTCCGGAGGCGCAGATTGATGCCTCCGTGCTGAAGATCCTGCGCGCCAAGGCGGCGGTCGGCCTGCATAAAGCCCGGCTGGTTGACATCCAGGCGCTGGCCGAGAACATCGCCCGTCCCGCCGACCTGGCGCTGGCCGAGCAAGTGTCCGATGAAGCTCTCGCCCTGGTCCGCGACAACGGCCATGTTATTCCGATTCAGGGCAGCGGAACTCCTGCGCCTCTGCCTGCGTATCAGACACCAGGCCCGGCGGGGAACCGTGTGCTGGTGGTGGTTTTCTCGGACGACGTGCGCACCGACGCCGGGCGGGTGCTGGAGCGGGAGGTGCGTGCGCGCATTCCCGGCGTAAACGTGTTCTATATCGATCCCCGCATCGCGAGCGGCATGTCGCAGCAGGTGCTGGAAGCGGCGGAGCGCGCGCAAACCGTAGTCGCGGCCGCCATCGCCGCGCCCTCCGCCGGCAAGGTGCTGCGCATCAACGGCGTGCTCACCGGCTCGGTCTCGCTGGACGACGCCACCGCCGCTCTGCTGCATAGTCTGCTGGAGCGCGCCGCCAGCAAGACGGCGCTCATCGCGCTGGGAAACCCATATCTGGCGGCGCAGTTCCCGGAAGTGCAGAATTATCTCTGTACCTTTTCCAATGCGCCGGTTTCGGAGATCAGCGCGGTGAAAGCATTGTTCGGTGAGATTTCAATTCGCGGACACTTGCCGGTCACCATCCCGGGAATCGCCGCGCGCGGGACAGGCATCGACCGTGCTGCGCTGGCGCAAGGAGGCCATCCATGAAACGGTCCTTATCCGCGCACGCCTTTGTAGTCGTGGTACTGACGGGCGCAGTGCTCGCCGGACTCTGCGGCTGCAAGGTCCATAAGCAGGGCGAAGGCACGAACGAGAAGGTGGATATCGAAACTCCGGTGGGCAGCCTGCACGTGAACACTCAAGTCGATCCCAAAGAGACCGGGCTTGAGGTCTACCCAGGCGCGACCCGCGCCGAAGACGAGGAGAAAAAGCACGCCGCCAACGTGTCTCTGGACCTTGCGGTTGCCGGGTTCAAAATGGTGGCCCTCAAGTACCGTTCCGACGATCCGCCGGACAAGCTCCTTGATTTCTATCGCAAGCAACTGAAGGCGTATGGTGATGTCTCGGAGTGCCACGGGAGCATCACGTTCTCGGGCCTCAGGTTGCGTTGCGACGAGACTGGCTTGCGCAACGAAACCAATCTGGTGGCGGGGACCGAAGACCGCCATCGCATCGTTTCGGTAAAACCCGAGGGCAAGGGTTCCGCCTTCGCGCTGATCTACGTGCAGACTCGCGGAGAAAGAGGAACCATGTGAGAAACGCCACGGATTTGTGCGGATCACTACGGATCTGAGCTACTCTGGGATGAAATCCGCGTCGATCCGTGTAAATCCGTGGCTGCTCTCCCCGCCGTTGCGCGCCTCCCGGCCCCTCCTGTAACCTGAATTCGAAGTGGATCATTCCTGTCATCGCTGCCGTGCGAGCGTGGAAGACGGCGTGGCCTTTTGCCCGCACTGTGGTGCGCCTCAGATCCGTGTTTTCACTGCGGCTGCAGAGCCGGCCGTTATGCCAGCGTTTTCCCCTGGCACGCCTGAAGAACTACAACCCGCGGCGCAGCCCGCTGGCCAGGCGCCGGCGCCGCCCGGAGTGATCGATTGGGCGCAAGGGACGCGCGCTTCGGGGCTGGCCGGACTGCTGCTGGCGCTGGCCATCTTCTTCGTGCCGGCGGTGGTGGCCGGCCTCGGGCTGCTTCTCCACCTGGGGCAGGGGGCGATTGGGCTGCTGGTGTTGCTGGCGAGTTGGTGTTGCATACTGGCCGCAGGAGCGCTGGCCGTCCGGTTTTACCGCCGGCGGCGTCCGCAGGCTACTCTCACTCCCGGCATGGGCATGCGCCTGGGTGGGATAAGCGGCTTACTGGGATTCTTCTTCTACAGTGTCCCGCAGGCGCTACGTCTGGTCTTCTTCCACCTGGGTAGTTCGGTGCGGGAAGCCATGCAAAAGGCGATCGAGCAGTCGGCCGCCCAGAGCCCCGACCCCAGAGCCCAGGAGATGATGCGTAACCTCATGTCTCCCGGCGCTTTAGCTGCATTCATCACCGTCCTAGTGGTGCTTTTTTTCCTGGTCTTTTTGGTGCTTGCCAGCCTGGGGGGAGCGATCGGCGTCTCGGTGGGAAAGAACAAGCCATCCTCATAGGAACGGTCGTCGGCCATCGGTCCTCGGCCGCCACGAGCCGCGCCTGCACCAGCTTTGGCCCACGACCGACAGCCAACGACCGACGACTTCTTGCCGGGCTCGCTGTGCCGCGCGTAGAATGCAGCTTCTTTTGAAAGGTCTGGCCTGATCTGAGGTAGGTTTCCGCTATGAGCTCGCAGGCAAAGCCCGAATCGTCGCCGATCGCGGACAAAGACTTGCTGATGTCCGCCTCCGAGATCCAGCGCACCCTGGTGCGCCTGGCCCACGAAGTGATGGAGAAGAACAACGGGGTGGACGGCCTGGCGCTGGTCGGCATACGCCGCCGGGGCGTTCCTTTGGCGCAGCGCATCGCCAAGGTCATCAACCAGATCGAGCACACGCAGATCCCGGTGGGCAGCCTGGACATCACGCTTTATCGCGACGACCTTACCACCGTCGGCCCTAAGCCGCTGGTGCAGAAAAGCGACTTGGAGATTTCGGTGATGGGGAAGAACGTCATCCTGGTGGACGACGTGCTCTACACCGGACGCACCATTCGCGCTGCCCTCGACGCCTTGTTCGACCGCGGCCGCCCGGCGCGGGTGCAACTGCTGGTGCTCATCGACCGCGGACACCGCGAGCTTCCCATCGAGGCTGCTTTCATCGGCCGCAAGGTGCAGACCAGCGATAAGCAGATTGTCGAAGTCAAGCTCAACGAAGTGGACAATCTCGAAAAGGTGCTGTTAGCGGAAAGAAACGAGCGCGGCCCGACGCGATGAAGAAAAGCCGGTCTTTGCTCGGCATCGAACACCTCGAGCCCGACGAAATCAGCCGCGTGCTTCGCCTGGCGCGGCGCATGCACGGCGCTCGGCCACGCCCCCTGCTTCGCAACCGCCGCATTGCTCTGCTGTTCTACGAGCCCTCCACGCGCACGCGCGTATCCTTCGAGTTTGCCGCCAAGGCACTGGGCGCCATCACCACGCTGGTGCAGGCCACCGCCTCCAGCATCGAGAAGGGCGAGACTCTGGTGGACACCGGCCTGACCTTGCGCGCTACTGGCGCCGACGCCATCGTGATCCGGCATCCCTCTTCCGGCGCGCCCCACCTGCTGGCTCGCCATGTCGATATCCCGGTGATCAACGCCGGCGATGGCTTGCACGAGCACCCCACCCAGGCCCTGCTCGACGCCTACACTATCCTGCGTCACAAGAAACAACTGCGCGGGCTGAAGGTCGCCATCGTCGGCGACATTTATCACAGCCGGGTGGCACGCTCGAATATTCACCTGCTCAGCAAGTGCGGCGCCCAGGTGACATTATGCGGACCGCCAGGATTGCTGCCCGAGGTCGCCGCCAGTCTGGCTGCGAACGTCCGGGTAACGCGGCATATCGACGAAGCCCTGCGCGGCGCCGATGTGGTCATGGTGCTGCGGGTACAGAAGGAGCGGCTGGCCGGACTGCCGCTGCACATGGACGAATACATCGCCGGATACCAGGTCACGCCGGAGCGCCTGCAACTGGCCAAGCGCGACGCCATTCTCATGCATCCCGGGCCGATGATCCGGGGCGCGGAGTTGTCGGGCGATCTGGCGGATGCTCCGGCCTCGGTGATTACCGAGCAGGTCGCCAATGGGGTCTGCGTCCGCATGGCCGTGTTGCTCACGGCGCTGGGAGCGGCGCGATGAACTGGGGAACTTTGAACTGGGACTGCCCATTCTTCTGTCATGCTGAGCGAGTGCGGGCCGATTTTTGTCCGCACGAGTCGAAGCACCCCTACCTGCGACACCTTTGGGATAGGGGTCCTTCGACTCGCGCGCCAAAGTTTGCCGGGACCAAGGGCAAGGCGCAGGGCGCGCTCGCTCAGGATGACAGCGTTGGTAAAGTTTCGTGACGCCAAAAGACAAATCGCGTTCCACCTCACTCCTCATCAAGGGCGGACGTGTCATCGATCCAGCCAACAAGATCGATGCCGAGATGGACGTGCTGCTGCGTGAGGGCCGTGTGGCCGAGGTCGCGCCACGCAACAAACTGCGCGGTTCCGCGGACCAGACCTTCAATGCTCGCGGCTTGATCGTTGCCCCCGGCTTCATCGACCTGCACGTGCACCTGCGCGAGCCCGGCCAGTCCTACAAAGAGACCATCGCCACCGGCACGGCGGCGGCGGCAGCCGGTGGCTTCACCACGGTCTGCTCGATGCCCAATACGTCACCCGTCGCCGACACGCCCGAGATTATCGCCTGGATCGCGGACCCGGCGCGCGGCGCCATAGTCGACGTCTTTCCCATTGCGGCGGCGACGGTGGGCAGCGAAGGCGAACGGCTCACCGATTTCCGTGCCTTGCAGCGCGCCGGCGCCGTGGCCGTGACCGACGACGGCCGTCCCATCCTGCACGACGACATCATGCGCCAGGCGCTGGCCGCCGCTGCCCAACTCGGTATCCCTGTGGTGCAGCACGCGGAAGACACTCGCCTGACCGCCGGTTGCTCGGTCAACGAGGGCCCGGTCTCGTTCCGGCTGGGCCTGCGCGGCATGAGCGACGACGCGGAAGCCTCCGTCGTTGAACGCGACACCATCCTCGCCAAGAATGCCAACGCCCATTTGCACGTCGCCCACGTCTCGACCGCGGGGGCCCTCAAGCCCATCCGCCGCGGCAAGCGCAACCACGTAAACGTCACCTGCGAGGTCACGCCGCACCACTTCACGCTCATCGACGAGAACATCGGCGACTACGACACCCGCTTCAAGATGAACCCGCCGCTGCGCTCCGCCGCCGACCGCGAGGCACTCATCGTGGCGCTGGCCGACGGCACCATCGACGCCATCGCCAGCGACCATGCCCCGCACGCGCGTTATGAGAAGGAAGTGGAGTTCGACCGCGCTGCTTTCGGCGTCACCGGCCTGGAAACCGCGCTGGCGCTGGCCCTCACCCGGCTGCACCGCGAGAAACGCCTGCCACTGACTCGCATCGTGGAACTGTTTTCAGCCGGGCCGGCGCGCGCCCTGAACCTGCGCGGCCGCGGCAGCCTCTCCCGCGGCGCTGCCGCCAACGTCACCATCTTCGATCCCGCGCAGCGCTGGACTTTCGACGCCGCGAAGTCCCTTTCGAAGTCGCGCAACACGCCCTTCGACGGCTGGCAGCTCACCGGGAAAGCCGTTGCGACCATTGTGGGCGGACGGTTCGCCTACCGGGCGGATTAAGCTATATGACGACGAGCGATGAAACCGAAGTCCTGCTATTCGACGTCTTCGGCACCGTTGTGGACTGGCGGACGAGCCTGCGGCAGTGGTTCCAGCGCTTCGGCCGGGAGAACAACTACCAGGCTGACTGGGCCGGGGTGGTGGACGACTGGCGGGCCGCCTACGAGCCCTCAATGGCGCGGGTGCGGCAGGGCGAGCGGCCCTACGTGACACTTGACGTGCTGCACCGCGAATCGTTGGACGCGCTGCTGCCGAGATATGGTGTCGAGAACGTGCTGGAAAGTGATCGCCGGCAGATGGCGCGCGCCTGGCGCTGGCTCGATCCCTGGCCGGACACCGTTGCCGGGCTCACCCGGCTCAAGAAGAACTACCTGATCGGGACGCTATCCAACGGCGGGCTGGGGCTGTTGGTGGATATGGCGAAGTATGCCGGTCTGCCGTGGGACACGGTCCTCTCCGCCGACCTGTTCCAGCGCTACAAGCCCGATGCAGCGGTGTATCGGGGCGCGGCCGAACTGCTGGCCCGGCCCACCAGCGCTCTGATGCTGGTCGCCGCGCACAACTACGACTTGAATGCTGCGCGCTCGCATGGCTACCGCACCGCCTTCGTCGCCCGTCCCACCGAATACGGCCCGCGACAGAAGAAAGACTTCGGCCCGGAGGACGCGTGGGACTATACGGTCACGAGCCTCGAGGAGCTGGCTGAAAAGCTGGACGCCTGAAGGCGGATAGACAATTTCGATTTGCGCCATAGTTATTTTCGATAACCTGAAGGCACGGCCCCCGATAAAATCTGCCCTCTACGGAGGACGAAATGGAATTGCCGGAGATCACGTCGAAACTGCTGGCTGCCAAGAAAGTGAAGCGCCTGACCTTCGCCGATATTGGCAAGGCGCTCGGACACGACGAGTCCTGGGTTGCCGCACTCTTCTACCGCCAGGCAAAGGCGACTGAAGAGGAAACCTGCAAACTGGCCAAACTGCTGGAGCTTCCCTGCGAGGACCTTAAAATCCTGGCTGATTTTCCAACTAAAGGCCTGGGACCGGTGGTGCCTACTGATCCCTTGATCTACCGCCTGTACGAATTTATCCAGGTGTACGGCATGCCGATCAAGGCGGTGGTCCACGAAAAATTCGGTGATGGGATTATGAGCCTCATCGACTTCACCGTCCATGTCGATAAAGAGCAGGATCCCAAGGGCGATCGGGTGAAAATAACGATGTCGGGCAAGTTCCTGCCCTACAAGGTGTGGTAGGCAGACAGACGCCTTCTCAGATGATCGCCATACGCTTGCCGACTTTGCCCAGCACATCCAGCGCCTGATTCAGTTCCTGACGGGTGTGGGTCGCGGTCATGATGGTGCGCACGCGCGCCTTGCCTTCGGGCACGGTGGGAAAGACGATGCCCGTGCCCAGCACGCCTTCTTTGAACAGTTCGCGCGAGAATTCCATGGTGCGCGCGCCATCGCCGATAATGATGGGCGTGATTGGGGTCTCGCTGGCCGGCGTGTTCACTCCGCCGATGTTGAATCCCAGCCCGCCGAGTTCCTTCTTCCAGAAACGCGTGTTCTCCCAGAGTTTCTCGATGCGCTCCGGCTCCTGTTCCAGGACCTCGAATGCAGCGATGCAGGTGGCCGCGACCGACGGCGGATGAGAAGTCGAGAACAGAAACGGCCGCGCGCGGTGATAGAGGAAATCGATCAGGTCGTGGGAGCCGCAGACGTAGCCGCCGAGCGCTCCGATGGCCTTCGACAGCGTGCCGACCTGGATATCCACGCGCCCATGAACGTTGTAGTGATCGATCGTGCCGCGCCCGTTGCGGCCGAGCACGCCCGAAGCATGGGCGTCATCCACCATCATGATGGCGCCGTATTTTTCGGCCAGGCCGCAGAGCGCGGGCAGCGGCGCGATGTCCCCGTCCATGGAGAAGACGCCGTCGCTGATCAGCAGCTTGTGGCCGGGCTTGTCGGCGACTTCCTTCAACAACTCTTCGGCATGCGCCGTGTCTTTGTGCCGGAAGACCTTGATGGTCGCGCGCGAAAGCCGGGCGCCGTCGATGATGGAGGCGTGGTTCAGCTCGTCCGAGATGATGAAGTCATCTTTGCCGAGGACGGCGGACACCGTGCCCGCATTGGCGGCGAAGCCCGACTGAAAGACGACGGACGCTTCCACGTTCTTGAAGCGCGCGATCTTCCCCTCCAGATCCATGTGGATCTTCATGGTGCCGGCAATGGTGCGCACCGCGCCCGAGCCCACGCCGTATTTCTTCGTCGCTTCGATCGCCGCCTGGCGTAGCTTGGGGTGCGTGGTCAGGCCAAGGTAATTGTTCGACGCCAGGTTGATCACCTTCTTGCCGTCGAAGGTGCAGACCGGCGCCTGCTCGTCCTCGAGCACCCGCAGGCGAAAATGCGTGCCCTTCTTCTTGAGCTCGTTCAGTTGTTCGGAAAGATAGGAAAGCTGCGGGCGGGAAGATGTCTGCGTCGCCATAGCGCAATAAGTGTAATACCGCGCGGCTGCTGACGGGCTACTTTGCAGTAGGATTAAACACTCATGGAAACAGCGGACGTGGTCATCGTCGGCGCCGGCATTGTCGGCTCCAGCATCGCCTATCACCTGACCGAGGCGGGATGCAGCAACGTGCTCGTGATCGAACGCGAGACCCACCAGGGCAAGGGCTCGACGGGTAAGAGCATGGGAGGGGTGCGGGCGCAGTTCGCGACTCCGGTGAACATCCAGATGTCGCTGTACTCGATTCCCTTCTATGCGAGCTTTGACGAGCGGCTGGGACATCCTGCCGGCTACAAGCCACAGGGCTATCTGTTCGTTGCCACCAGCGAGCGCCATCTCGAATATCTGCGGACCAACCAGGAGAAGCAGAAGGCGCTCGGCCTAAAGACTGCGCGCATGGTGAGCGCCGATGAGATCCGGAGCCTGTTCCCGCAACTGCGCGCCGATGACGTTGTGGGCGGCAGCTTCTGCTCGACCGACGGCTTCGTCGATCCCTACAGCGCGATGGTGGGCCTCATGGCGCGCGCCGCGGAATCGGGAGCGCGCCTGTGGCGCAATACGGAGGTCACGGCCATCCACGCGGACGGCCGAAGCGTCACCGGTGTCGAGACTACACGCGGGCCGGTAGCCACACGCACTGTGGTCAACGCCGCCGGCCCATGGGCGGCGCAGGTGGCCAAGCTCGCAGCCGTGGAGCTGCCGGTGGAACCGCTGCGGCGCATGCTGGTGCCCACCGAGCCGTTCGACCAGTTCCCGCACTCGGCGCCCATGATCATCGACATGTCCAACGGCTTCCACTTCCGGCCGGAGTCGCTGGGTTTCCTGCTGGCCTGGAACGATCCCGAGGAGACGCCGGGCTTCAAGACCGAATTCGACCCGGGATTCATCGAAAAAGTGCTGACGCGCGCCGCCGCCCGCGTGCCCTGCTTCGAGAACCTGGCGGTCAATCCCAAGCGCGCCTGGGCAGGCCTCTACGAGATGACGCCCGACCACCATCCCATCCTGGGCCCGGTGGCGGAGGTCCCCGGCTTCTTCCTCGCCAACGGCTTCAGCGGACACGGCGTGATGCACGCTCCCGCGACCGGCAAGATCCTTTCCGACCTGATTCTTCGCGACAAATGCGATCTGGTGGATACGAACCTGCTCGCGCTCGACCGCTACCGGGAAGGCCGGCTGATCGAGGAGACGGCGGTCCTTTGAAGATGTCCACGCCGAGCGCAATCCTCCACCAGCTTTGCCCACGCTGCCGGATCGGGAAGATCTTCCGGGGCTCCCTTCTGCGCGGCTTTCCCCGGATGCACGAGCGCTGCCCGATCTGCGACCTAAAGTTCGAGCGTGAGGAGGGATACTTTCTGGGTGCGATGTACATCAGCTACGGCATCGGCGTGGTCGCCATCTGCGTATTCGCGACCGTGTTGTGGATGCTGACAAGATGGTCGCTTGTGAAGGTGGCGCTCTGGGGCGTGCTTCTGTTCGTGCCGTTCGCGCCGAGCATCACGCTGTTCTCGCGCGTGCTGTGGATCTATCTGGACCGCGCGGTCGATCCGGGACAAGAGAAGTAAAGACGATCATCGTTTGCAGCGCGAACGCTCGGACACTCGCGTGTAGAATCGCGCTATTGATGTCTTCCCCCGCATCGAACTCCACGACTAAGCCAACGCCACCAGGCAGAACGAAGCGGTTCGCCTTTCTTGTCGCATCCGGCATCTTCCTGAGCCGCGTCGCAGGTTTGATCCGCGACCGCGTCTTCGCCCACTACTTCGGCAATTCTGACGCGGCCGACGCCTTCAAAGCCGCCCTGCGGATTCCCAATTTCCTGCAGAACCTGTTTGGCGAGGGCGTGCTATCGGCGTCGTTTATTCCGGTTTATGCGAAGCTGCTGGCGCGGCAAGACGAGGAAGAGGCGCGGCGAACTGCCGGCGCGGTCGCGGCCCTGCTCGCGCTCAGCACTTCGCTTCTCGTGCTGCTCGGCGTTCTGGCGACGCCCTACCTGATCGACGCGATCGCCCCCGGTTTCTCCGGAGAGAAGCGCGAACTGACGATCCGGCTGGTGCGAATTCTTTTTCCCGGGGTGGGACTGCTCGTCTTTTCCGCCTGGTGTCTCGGAATCCTGAACAGCCACGGCCGATTCTTTCTGTCCTACACGGCGCCGGTCATCTGGAACGCGGCCATGATCGCCGCCATGTGGGGATTCGGCCGTCGCTACGCGCAATATCCGCTGGCGGGGGTTTTGGCCTGGGGTTCGGTGGTCGGCAGCGGCCTTCAAGTTGCCGTGCAGTTGCCGGTCGTGTTGAAGCTGCTGAAAGGTCTGCACCTCACACTGCATTATCAAACGGAAAACGTAAGGACCGTAGTGCGCAACTTCGCGCCGGTATTCGTCGGCCGCGGGGTGGTGCAGATCAGTGCCTACGTAGACGCGCTGCTCGCCAGCCTTCTTCCCACCGGCGCGGTCGCGGCGCTGGCCTATGCGCAGACGCTGTACACGCTTCCCGTGAGCCTGTTTGGCATGTCGGTCTCGGCTGCCGAACTGCCCCAGATGTCGGGCGCGCTGGGCAATGAACAGGAGGTCGCGAACATACTGCGCGGACGGCTCGATTCAGGCCTCCGTCAGATCGCATTTTTCGTCCTGCCGTCCGCGGTCGCGTTTCTTGTACTCGGAGACGTGATTGTCGCCGCCATTTACCAGACCGGCCGCTTCACCCGCGCTGACGTTGTCTACGTGTGGGGAATTCTGGCCGGCTCGGCCGTCGGACTGCTTTCTTCGACGCTCAGCCGGCTTTATTCCTCCACTTACTATGCGCTTCGCGATACCCGGACGCCGCTCCGGTATGCCGTGGTGCGGGTGGTTCTGACCACGGGGCTCGGTTATCTTTGTGCGATTCCTCTGCCGCCGGCGTTGGGCCTCGAAGCGCGCTGGGGTGTTGCCGGCCTGACGATCTCGGCCGGCGTAGCTTCGTGGATCGAATTCGTGCTTTTGAGACGCACCTTGAATCGCCGCATTGGGCAAACCGGGCTGCCGACTCAGCATCTCGCAAAACTCTGGGCGGCGGCCATAGTCGCGGCAGCAGCGGCCTGGGCGATTCGCCACTTCTGGGGACATCACGCACCGGTCATCCTGGCGGCGATGGTCCTCGGACCGTATGGAATGATCTACTTTGGGGCCACGCACATCCTGGGCGTGGACGAGGCGGCTGCGCTCTTCGCGCGGGCCCTTGGCATTGTCCGGCGGAAATGACTTGAGCGCAACGAGGGATCTTGGTTTGGTCGGTGGGAACCAAGATTCTCGCGGCTCGGAATGACAGCCCGTCAAACGCGGCGGCGCGGCTGCTCTTATCGAGGGGCGCCCGGCAACGTGTCCATCCGTTCGATCCATTGAGCGCGCCATGCGGGAGCCACGAATGGATCCGCAAAGTACTGTGTTTCCCGCGCCACCTTGTCGCCGCTGAACTCCATGATGCTCACGGTGTAGGACGGCTTGCCGTCATAGGTCAGGATGAATTCGGTGACCCAAAGATCACCGCCGCCAATGATTCGCCGTACGGTAAACCGCTTTTTGCTCGGCTGACTGGAGCGTTGGTTCAGTATGTTGCGCCGACCGCTGGTTCGCTCGCCTGACTGCGGGTAGTCCAGC
The DNA here is from genome assembly GCA_963808725.1 of uncultured Acidobacteriota bacterium. GTDB lineage: Bacteria > Acidobacteriota > Terriglobia > Terriglobales > Acidobacteriaceae > JAHFUA01. The sequence continues at coordinate 2,121,192 of CAWEGO010000002.1, forward strand.
ACTGCGTCCTCGTGATAGATGCGGTGCTCGGTTTCAAAATCGTTGGCATCGGACGCCGCCCAATGCTGATCCAGTGCTGCACGGATCTCTTGATCTCGCACTCCAGAAGACTGCTCCTTCTTTTGTTGATCGTTCATCTTGAGCCCTCAATTTGACAAGAAGCGGGCGGTAATCGGGCGTCCTGAAAGTGCAGCATACAAAGCGGACATTTATCAGATGACTTCGCCTAAGGTTGGTACCCGTCCGCCATCCACTTTGCGAATAGCTCAATGCGAGCCTGGGGCCAGGGACCTCCCCCTCTCGGGGGCGGGGGCGGCATTACCGCGCCACCGATTCCCCGAATGCGGTCGTAGATGGCGGCCGCGTGCGTCTTGACGTCATCATAACTTCCCAGGTTGAACGCCTTGCTCATGCCACGAATGTCTCGCTCCGTAAAAAGCGGGCGAATGTCGGCTTGAAAGCTCGTCGGTTTCGTCATTGTTCCTCACACTTCATTCAGCCTCTGTCTGGTCTGAACGTGGATTCCCAGGAACATCCCCTTCCTGGTGCGGGTATTGGGCCAGTTCAGCCGTATCAGCTGGCAAGCTGGCAGTGAGAACTCCCGGACGTCGCGCTCAACACCAAGCGCTATATGAAATTCACTACCCTGATCTTTGCCGGTTCGGCGGATCTGATCCAGACTGATTTTCATCGAGAAGCGGCATTTGACCCGCCGCCCAAGCTCCGGGGGCCGTCGCCGCTCGGAATCGATCTGGGAAGGCCGCCGTCCTTCAGGCAGCGGCGTGCTGTGGAACCGGCTGGACTTCCCTGATAAGACCGGTCTCCACGTCGAAAATAAAACCCCTCACCGGAACTTCTTGGGCGATCCACGGATGTGATCTGACCTTCTTGATCTGTTCCCGTGTGTTCTGTTCAGCGTCCTTGTAAGAGAAGAAGCGCATCGGAGCGGGCGACGCGTCGCCGGTTAAAGCTGAGAGTTTCGCGTTCAGCTCATCGTCAGTGAATGTCGTGAATCCGCAGCCGGTGTGATTGAGGAGCATGATCTCCGTCGTTCCGAGGATACGGTTGGAAACGATAAGCTCTGCGAGCACATCTTCGGTTACCGCTGGCCCGCCGGTTCGGATAACGTCGAGATCGGCCTGCGGCAGCCCCAGGATTTCAGGGAGGTCTGAAAGTCTGGGATCCATGCAGGTTACAACTACGATCTTGGGGGTTGGATGCGCCCCCAGCTTTCTATCGTACTTCTTAGCAAACGTCTGGTTTGCTTTTAGCGCTTTGTCGATAATACTCATCGCAAATCTCCTTTATTGGCTTGCGTAGGTTGGCCAGAAGACGCCCGACGCGGGTGCAACCCCCGACCAGGTGAATCACTGGTCGCAAGTGCGGGGCATTGGGGGGAGCATTGGAAACCTCCTCAAACACATTATTGTTTTAATCGGTGGTTAGTTGGTCTACGGGTGAGCAGCTTGCGGCGAAATACCAGGAAGACGAGACCGGCACAAAAACATGCCACGTTAATGGAAAACCGTGAATACCTGATTTCCGGTATTTCCCGCCACATCTTGCTGTATATGCGGTAAGAACGGTCAGTCGACGGCGGTTCTACCTCACCACTCGCATATTGCTCCAGTCGTACCCGAACTTCTTGCCGCAGTCCAGGCAGACCACATAATGGCTGGGGCCGCTGTGAGCAACGGGCATCCAGTCGGCGGTTTTGTAGCCATTATCCACTTCAGCCGTGAACGGCTTGGAAAGCTTGCGGTGGGCGCAGGCGATCGAGAGAAGCTGCAGGACCTTTTCCAACATCACAGTAGCCGGACGAGTGGGCGCTCGTGGGGATTGAATCGCCCGCTCCCGCATTCGGCCGTGCAGGAGCGAGGATTCTTGGTGGTTCTTCACGACACCCCCACCCCTGCCGGGCAAAAGTGGGGCACTCCGAGTTGCTAGACGCGGGCTCCGACGGGCGTCTTGTCTTCCGCTGCCGGGACTTCCTTGGCGTCGCCGTTGGTCTTCTGACCGGGCTTGCGGATATCGATGCCGCCCTTGAAGAACGCGCCATCCTCGATGGAAATGCGCTGGGCAACGACATCGCCGGTCAGCGAGCCTTCGCTGCGGATATCCACGCGGTCGCTGGCCACCAGGTTGCCGCGCACCTTGCCCAGCACTACGATCTCGCGGGCATTGATGTTGGCGGCGACCACGCCGTTGCGGCCGACGGTCACGCGATTGCCAGCGAGGTTGATGGAACCCTCTACCCGGCCATCGATGTAGAGCGACTCCGAACCGGTCACTTCACCCTTAATCACCAGGGATTTGCCGATGGTCGCTTGCTCGGCGGAGTTGATAACGGCATTGCGGGGGGCGCCCGCCGGCGTAGGCTCGGACGGGGTCATGCTGGGCGTGCTCGCGCTCATGGGCTTCTCCGGTTGCGAAGGGGTTGCGGGTTGATTCGTGGGCTTCCACATGGTTCTAAAAATCCTTTCCTTAAATTCACCTCTGGGTCACGACGCGCACCAGAGTCCCCAACCCACCCCGCTTTGGGTGTGCTGAGGACGGCTTACCGTTCTCTTGCTGGTTTACCCTTGCACTTGCTTCCGAGCAAGAAAAATCGCTCTCACGTACCGGATAAGGAACAACTTGTTCGCACTTCCGTCGCCAAACCCATCCCTTCCTGCCGCGTCGGGCCGGGAAAGGAGAGTTGCTGCAACCACGACACTTGCGGAGCGAGAGCGCTCGCCGCCTCCGGATTTTTCACATCTGCCGACCCGCGGAAGATGTAATTATTCCTGTCCGGATTGAATTTGTTATATCAGGCAACGGCCCTTTCAGGAAATCCATTCCTGCTTAGGATACAGTTACGTTGGGCATAGAACGCTGGCGCAACTCGCTATTCCCGTTCTTAGACTGCCGGAATCATGCTTTCCGACCGCTTCATCCTGGACAAAATCGACCGCCAGCCGAAAAAGACGGCCGGCTTCAAGCAACTAGTGCGCGAACTGGGAGTCCACGGGGACGAGCGCGGGGAACTGAGCCGGCATCTGGATCGGCTGGTCGAGCGCGGCGAGCTGATGGAGGTGCCCGGCGACCGCTACGCCATCCCCCAAGCCGCCGGCCGCAACCTGGTTCTGGGACGCCTGAGCATGCACCGCGACGGCTACGGCTTCGTGATCCCGGAGGCCGAGGACGTAAAGCGGCGCCTCGACGGCGACATCTTCGTGCCGGCGGTCGCGATCGGAAACGCCATGCACGGCGACCGCGTGCTGGTCGAAATGGGAGCGGTGCGGGACGGCCGCGCCGAAGGACGCATCGTGCGCATCGCCGGCCGGGCTCACTCCACCGTGGTCGGCACGTTCCATTATGGAACGCGCTTCAACTCTGTAACCCCGATCGACGAGAAGATCACGCAGGAGATCGTGATTCCGCGGGGGATGGAAGTTCCAAAGACCAACGCCGAGGGCGCAGAGGGACAGAGGCACACGAAAGGCAGCGCCGTGCACCGTGTCATCGGTCAGGAGGCGCGCCGCAAAACGGAATTTGCCGACCTCGAAGGCGTAGTAGTAGACGTGGAAATCACCGACTGGCCCTCGCCCACGCAGAATCCGCGCGGGCGCGTGGTCGAGATCCTCGGCTACGAAGACGACTTCGGGGTAGATGTTGAGATCATCATCCGCAAGCACCACCTGCCGCACCGCTTCCCGGCCGAGGTGCTGGAGGAAGCGCAGAACATCGCGGACATCATCCCGCACGACGAACTGGGCCGGCGGCGCGATTTCCGCAGCCTGCCCATCGTGACCATCGACGGCGAAACCGCCCGCGATTTCGACGATGCCGTCTTCGTCCGCCGTCTCGCGAACGGCAGCTACGAACTGCAGGTCCACATCGCCGACGTTGCGCACTACGTCACCGACGGCTCGGCGCTCGACCGTGAAGCGCGCCTGCGCGGCACCTCCGTGTATTTCCCCGACCGCGCCGTTCCCATGCTGCCGGTCGGGCTCTCGACCGACATCTGCTCGCTGCGCCCCGATGCAGACCGCCTCGTGATGTCCTGCGTGATGGAGATCGACCACCAGGGCGAGATCATCGGCTACGAGCTACACCCGGGCGTGATCCGCTCCGCCGAGCGCATGACCTACACCAACGTCACCCTGGTCCTCGAAGGTGACCAGCCCCTGCGCCAGCGTTACGCGCGCCTCACCGAGAGCTTCGCGTTGATGCGCGAACTGGCGCTCGTCTTGAACCGCAAGCGAGTGCGCCGCGGCTCCATCGATTTCGACCTGCCCGAGCCGGTGATCGAGTTCGACGAGCAAGGCATGATGCGCGGCGTCACCCGCTCGGAGCGCAACATCGCTCATCGCATCATCGAAGAGTTCATGCTCTCGGCCAACGAGTGCGTGGCTTCCTATCTCGAACACAAAGGCGTGCCCTCGCTCTACCGCATCCACGAGAAGCCTGATCCCAAGAGGGTGTTCGAGTTCGAGACCATCGCTGCCGGGTTCGGGTACTCGCTCGGGGTGGGCGCGCTGCCGGTGCGGCGCATGGAAATGCGCGCCGAGCGCCGGGCGCGCCGCGGCACCGGCCGTCCGGCGCACGTCATCGAGCTGCCGGAGGAGGTGCACATCACCCCGCGCATGTACCAGAAGCTGACCGAGCAAGATCGCGGGCAAGCCCGAGGAGCGCATTCTTTCCTACCTGATGCTGCGCTCGCTCAAGCAGGCGCGCTACTCGGAGGAGAACGTCGGACACTTTGCGCTGGCCGCGCCTACCTACACGCATTTCACCTCGCCCATCCGGCGCTATCCCGATCTGATCCTTCACCGCATCTTGAAAGACGTGCTCAGCGCCGAAGACGGGCGTGGCGTGCCGGCGCACAGCGAGACGCCATCGCCGTGGTCGAAACGGGCGGCACGGCGCGACTCGGGAGGGCACGACCCTTCGACAAGCTCAGGGCAGGCTTTCAGTCGTGCCGCAAAGCACGCAAAAAACAAGGGGGCTTTAGCCCCTGTCATCTCCGAAGAAGAACTCCACGATATTGCCGAAGAATCGAGCCAGGCTGAGCGCCGCGCCGACGATGCCGAGCGCGAGCTGATGGAGTGGAAGAAGATCCGGTTCATGCGCGACCGCGTCGGGGACGAGTTCGATGCCCTGATCGTGAGCGTCACCAAGTTCGGTTTCTTCGTCGAGCTGATGGATATGTTCATCGAAGGCCTGGTGCCGATCGCGACCCTCACCGGCGACCGTTACACCTACCGCGAGAACACCCGGCAGATCATCGGTGAGCGTACGAAGAAGAAATACTCGCTCGGCGACCGCGTCAAGGTCGTGCTCGACCGCATCGACCGCATGCAGAGGAAACTGCAGTTCGCGGTGCTGGAAGAAGAACCGCCGCGCGCGCAGAAGCGCCATAGACGTAGCTTGTGAAGGGGCACACCTTCAGGTGTGCCGTAAAGGGCTTGTAGAAACTCGGCTTTAGCCGCTGAGGGAATCTGCGTCAGGGCCCAAAGGCCCCTCATTTCTAGGGATTAGCGGCACGGCTGGTAAGCCGTGCCCCTTCACCTTCTAGCTCCTGGAGACCCGGGCTCCGCCAAGCCCCATGAATCCTATTCCCCGCAAAACAAAGCCGCCAGCTTGCGCTGACCGCTGACTGCTGACTGCTGATTGCTAGGAATACAGCAGCACGCCCTCGTGCTGTTCGGCGCCTTCGCCCACCTGGCGGTAGAACAGCTGCTCGTTCTCGAGGTAGACCTCGAGGAACGCCGGGCGAGTGTTGATGGTGCCCTGGATGAGCGCCTCCGAGAGCGGGTCCTCGATGTACTTCTGCAGGGCGCGGCGCAGCGGACGCGCACCGTAGCTGCGGTCGGTGATCGTCTTGTCGAGAATCCACTTCCGCGCTTCCTCGGTCACCGTGACCGTGATGCGCGCGCTGCGCCAGGTTCTGGTTCAGCTGCGTGACCATCAACTCCACGATCTGGATCAGGTCCTGCTCGGTGAGCGCGTTGAACAGGATGACCTCATCGAGGCGGTTCAGGAACTCGGGGTTGAAGGTGCTGCTTCACCTCGTTCTTCACCATGTCCTCGACCTTTTCGGAGATGGTCTCTTCCTTGTCGCTCTGGAAGCCCATGCCCGGTGCGCTTCATCAGGTGACGCGCGCCGATGTTGGAGGTCATGATGAGGATGGCGTTCTTGAAGTCGACGGTGTTGCCGAGGCCGTCGGTCAGCTGGCCGTCTTCAAACACCTGCAGCAGGATGTTGAACACATCCGGATGCGCCTTCTCGATTTCGTCCAGCAGCACCACCGAATAGGGCGCGCGCTTGACGCGCTCGGTGAGCTGGCCGCCCTCTTCGTAGCCGACATAGCCCGGAGGCGAGCCGATCAGCTTGCTGACCGAATGCTTCTCCATGTACTCGGACATATCGAAGCGGATCAGCGATTTCTCGCTGCCGAACATGAACTGCGCCAGCGTGCGCGCGACTTCCGTCTTGCCCACGCCGGTCGGGCCCAGGAACAGGAACGAGCCGATCGGCCGGTTCGGGCTCTTCAGGCCGGCGCGCGAGCGGCGGATGGCGCGGGCCAGGGCGGAGATCGCCTTGTCCTGCGAGATCACGCGCTTGTGCAGCTCTTCTTCGATGCGCAGCAGCTTCTGCGACTCTTCTTCCTTGATCGAGGTGATGGGCACGCCGGTCCAGCGCGAAACCACTTCCTCGATGTCCTCGCGTGTCACGATGCCGGTGGAGGAATCGTCGAGGTGATATTTTTCGCGCAGGGCGCGCAGGTTCTCGCGCTCCTTGCGCTCCTCGTCGGAGTAGAAGCGCGCCTTCTCGAACTCGTGGTTCGCGATGGCGTTCTCCATGCGGTGGACGATGAACTTGATCCGCTTCTGCACCTCGGTGATCTCTTCCGGCAGCGAGGTCTGGCGCAGCTTCACGCGCGCCCCGGCTTCGTCGATCAGGTCGATCGCCTTATCGGGCAGGAAGCGGTCCGGGATGTAGCGGTTGGAGTGCGACACCGCGAAGTTGATGGCCTCATCGGTGTAGCTAACCGCGTGGAATTTCTCGTAGCGGTCCTTGATGCCGTTCAGGATCTTGATGGCGTCGCTCTTCGCTCGGCGGCGGCACTTTCACCGACTGGAAGCGGCGCTCCAGCGACCGGTCCTTTTCGATCGACTTGCGGTATTCACCCGGCGTGGTCGCGCCGATGCACTGAATCTCGCCGCGCGACAGCGCCGGCTTCAGGATGTTGGCCGCGTCGAGCGAACCCTCGGCCGAGCCCGCGCCCACCAGGGTGTGCAGCTCATCGATGAAGATGATGGCAGTTCTGCGACTCCATCAGTTCCTTCATGATGGTCTTGAGCCGCTCTTCGAACTGGCCGCGATACTTGGTGCCGGCCACGATCAGGGAAAGATCGAGCGCCAGGATGCGCTTGTCCGCCAGGAACGACGGCACTTCGCCGTCGGCGATGCGCTGCGCCAGACCTTCGACAATGGCCGTCTTGCCTACGCCCGGCTCGCCGATCAGCACGGGTTGTTCTTGGTGCGGCGGCAGAGGATCTGAATCGACGCGCTCCACTTCCTGCTCGCGGCCAACCAGCGGATCGAGCTGGTTGTCCATGGCCGCCTGGGTCAGGTCGCGCGAGAACTCGCCAGCAGCGACGACTCGCGCGCTGCGTTGCGGCTGCGCCTGACCTTTCCTGCGTGGTGCGCTGCCAGCTCCTCGCGGATGGTCTGCAAGCTTGAGCCCGCGCTCGTGCAGAATCTCGGCGGCAAAGCACTTCTCTTCGCGCAGCAGGCCGAGCAGCAGGTGTTCGGTGCCGATGTGCTTGTGCGAGAGCCGCTCGGCCTCTTCGGCGGCATAGGCCAGCACGCGCTTGCACTCATTGCTCAGCGGGCAGATCGACGCGAGGTCGAAACCTTCTCGCGGATCGTGGTGTGCCCCTCGATCTGCTTGCGGATGGAGTCCACCGAGGCGTGCGACGCAGGAAGCGATTGGTCAGCGCTTTATCCTCGCGCAGCAGGCCCAGCAGCAAGTGCTCGGTCTCGATGTAGGGAGACCCGAACTGGCTGGCCTCGTAGCGCGCGAAGAAGATCACGCGCCTAGCTTTTTCGGTGTACCGTTCAAACATGTTCCCTCGCCGGAAAGCCCTTTTGGGACTACCGACCGTCCCTCCCTGGACTCTCTCCCCTTGCCGTTCCTGCCGGGGACGGCAGCCAAAGCAAACCTGCCTTGCAGCGACTGCCGAGTGGCGCTCGCGCAACCGCCAACCCTCAAATTCCGTCCACCGTGGTGGACCAGCTTTCCGTCTCCCGCCTGTCTGCCATCAGGCTGGGAGCGATTGTGGCTCGACCTCCTCGACGCGGCCCTGATGCATCCGTAATACCCGGTCGCAGCGGCGCGCAAAATCGAGGTTGTGCGTGACCAGGAGAGAGGTCAAACGATAGTCGCGATGTAGCCTGGCGATCAAGGTAAATACCAAATCCGCCGTACGGTTGTCGAGGTCGCCGGTGGGCTCATCCGCCAGCAGCAACCGCGGCCGCGTCACCAGCGCCCTGGCCAGGGCGACACGCTGTTGCTCGCCGCCGGAAAGCTCGCCCGAACGATGGTGCGCCCGGTCCGCCAGCCCGACCTCCCGCAGCCAGAGCGCCGCTTCCTGTTCAGCTTTGCCGCGCTCCTGCCCCCGCACCAGCAAGGGCATAGCCACATTCTCCGCCGCCGTGAATTCCGGCAGCAGATAATGAAACTGCCAGACAAAACCGATTTCCCGGTTGCGGAAATCGGCCGCGTCTTCGTCGGAAAGCGCCTGCAGCGGGGTCAAATCGCAGTATACGTCACCCTCGGAAGGCCTATCAAGCGCTCCCAGAATGTGCAACAAAGTGCTCTTTCCCGCGCCTGACTCTCCCACGATGGCCAGCATCTCTCCCGTCGTCACCCGGAAGGACAGATTCTCAAAGAGCACTAAGTCCATGCTGCCAGAACGGAAAACTTTCCGAAGCCGCTCTACACGCAGGATCTCTGCCACCTTTGTTGGATGCAAGCGCTAACTCCCAAGTCACAAATTAGCAACTCACCCTCCAAAAATACGCCTGCGACCGCGCCTCTGGGGCGCTTTGGAGGATGATCCCGCCATCCGCCAGTCCATGCCAGCTAAATCGTCTGCAGGCGCATCACCAAAGTACCTCCCCGAAGGATTCGCCGCGGATAACCAGAGTCACTGTTCGTACGCGCGTTTGCTGTAGATTGCGTCTTCCCATTCTGGCCTCTGGGGGCCTGACTATTCATAGCGCAGGGCCTCGGCTGGCAGAATCCGCGACGCCGACCACGAGGGATAGATAGTGGCCACGAACGACACCGCCAGCGCCACCATCGCGACCACCAGGCCATCCAGCGCCCGCGCCGCAAACGGCACATAGTCAATCGAATAAACCTCTGGCGAGAGCGTGACCAGCCGGTAGTGCCCGCCCAGCCAGGAGAGGATGTAGCCTAGCAGCAGGCCGATGGCCGTGCCCACCACGCCGATCAGCACTCCCTGGAAGATGAACACGTTCCGCACCTGCGCCCGGCGGGTGCCCAGCGACATCAGCACCGCGATGTCGCGGGTCTTCTCCATCACCATCATGATGAGCGAGATCAGGATGTTCAGCGCCGCCACCAGCACGATCAGACCGATGGTGATGAAGGTCACCACCCGCTCCAACTTCAGGGCGCGGAACAGTGCCGGTTCTGCTCCATCCAGTTGGTGGCCATGAAGCCCCTGCCGGCGTCGCGCTCGATCTGCTTGCCGATCACCCCGGCCTGGTAGATGTCGTCCACCTTGAACTCGATCACGGAGATGACGTCGCCCAGCCCGAACAGCCGTTGCGCGTCGGCCAGCCGGATAAAGGCCCAGCCGGTGTCGTAGTCGTAGAAACCGGATTTGAAGATCCCGGCCACGCGGAAGCGCACGTACTTGGGAACCAACCCGAAGGGGGTCAGTTCGCCTTGCGGGCTGGTGACCAGCACCACCGAGCCCAGGGTCGCGCCCAGTTCGTCGGCCATGTCTTTGCCGAGGATGATGGGAGGCATTTGGGAGATTTGTGATTGCTGATTTGTGATTTCTGAAGTGTGGGAAGGTGGTTCTAGTTCCTCGGCTGATCCGAACTTCACGGTCTGCAGCAGCTCGCTGACCTTCTTCTCATAGTCGGGTAGCACGCCCTTGAGAATGCCGCCACTGGCGCGCGCGCCGCGTGATATCAGCACCTGCTCAAAGAGCGCGGGTGCAGCGGCCTTGACATGCGGCTCCTTCGCGAGGCGGTCGAGCAGCGGACGCCAGTCGCGGATGCCGTCGTTCTCCACCCGCATCAGGTTGATGTGCGCGGTCGAGCCCAGTAGACGCTCCTGCAGGTCCTGGCGGAACCCGTTGTTGATGGCCAGCGCGACGATGAGCGAGGCCACGCCTGCCGCCACGCCGATGATGGAGATGGCGGTGATGACGGAGATGACCGCCTGCCTGCGTTTGGCACGCAGGTAGCGCGAGGCGACAAAGAGTTCGAATTTCATTCAAAAGCGCTGTTGGCTCTTAGCTCTTGGCTCTTAGCCCTGTTGTTGTATCCCCGGCGCCGTGCGAAACCAATCTGGGAACGATCGCAGGCGTCGTCTTACGATACTGCCGGAAGGCCTCGCCGAAGCGGCGCTGCAATTCATCATCCTCCATCCGGATCATCACCGCGCCGGTGATGATCGCGAATGCGGTCAGGCCATAGGCGATCGCGAGCCCAGTGCCGAGGCTCCATCCAAGCAGCTCGCACAAATGACCCAGATACACCGGGTGGCGCACGCGGGCGCGAATGCCGGTGGTTACCAGCCGTTGCTCGAATTTATCGCCCAAGACCTCGGGGCGCCCGATCAACTGCGCGAAACTGAACCTGGCTCGACCGCGATAATACAGGTAGAACCCGGCCGCGAAGAACGGCGCCGCAGCCAGCCAGGAAAGTACGTTGTCGTAGAGCAGGACGTGCCGCCACGGCCAGGTGATCGCGGCCACCGTGACCCACATGGCGACCCACAGCGGTCCCAGGATACGGAAGCGCGCGCCGCGTCGGCTGCGCCAGTATTCCGCCCGAGGATGGACCAGCAGCCAGAACGATGGGACGGTCGAGAGCACAATCGTGAACAGCCATCCAGCGCTGCGCAGGAGTTGCGGCATGAAGAAATTGTAGCAGTGGGTACGTCGATCAGGATGGTCTGATCTTGGGCGCTTCGAGGAAGCCGTGAGGGAACGGGTTTTGAGCCAAAAGCTAAGAGCCAAAAGCTAAGAGCTACTTTTCCCTCACCACCGTTTTGGCCGCGCCCATGTTCTCGAAGCGGTCGTAGACGCGCACCACGATCACATGTTCGCCAGCGCCTGCCGGCTTGGGACGCTTCTTTCCCTTCACTGCCGGCTCGGATGCGGCGGCTTCGCTCGGCAGCGGGATGCTGAAGTCGTAATTCTCAATGCGGCTGTCGGAGAGCAGCCCCACCGGCTCGACGAACTGCCATTCGCCCGCATCCACGGAATACTCGGCGCGCTTGATAGGCGAGAAGTTGTCGGCGGCGCGCAAGGTTACGCGCATCTGCCCGCCTTCCAGGGCGGCGTGCAGGTTCTCGATGCGCGGCGGAGTGTTGTCCACTTCAAAGCGCGTGCTCTCCTTGGCGTCGCTCAGGGCCTCATCGGGCGAATGCGAGGGCGCGTCGGAGGCGACCACCTTGATGGTATAGCCGCCGTCGGGAAACAGGCCGGCGTCCCAGGTGAGATATTTGTCGCTGATCTTGTCCCGGAGCAGCTTCCACTGTGTCTCGTTGTCGCCGCGGTAGTAGACCGAGTACACCAGCTCGTCATCGTTATCGTCGTGGGCCGCCCAGTGTGCGCTGATGGACTCGTGGTCGCGGATGGGCTGCGGGGGCACCTCAAAGCGTGGGCCGCTGGAGATGGGCGAGCCTTCGCCGCCGGTCTTCGGCATGGGCATCACGTTGTACCGCACCCCCACCTGCACCACCACTTCGTCGATTACCGGCGCCACGTTATTCGGGCGGTAGTTGACGTTCACCGACTCGATGCGCGCCGGTGTCGTCCCCGGACGCAACACCACTTTCCACTGGATAAAGCGCGCAGCCGGCACGCTGGCCTCGGCAGTCTTTGCCATGTCCACTTTCACCCAGCGGCTCCAGTTGCGGTCGGGATTATCGACATTCCCGCTGCGGGTGTAGAGCTCGTAGTTGCCCGCGCCCAGCACCTCCAGCCGCCCCCAGCGCGAGAAGATGTGGGCGTCGAAGACGTCGCTCTCATAGCTGCCTTCGGAGTCCGGTTGCGCTCCCAGCAGGAAAATCTTGCCCAGGTTGCTAGTGGCAACGTACAGGCCGTTCCTGGGCCCCTTGGTGATGGCCGTGACCTGGGTGGCGCTGGCCTTCAGCAGGTCGACGTAATCGCCGTTGCTTTCGATGGTATAAATGCGCGCCTTGTTGCCGCTGCCCGCCAGCAGGCGTCCACGATCGTCGAAGCCAAGCGCGTAAACGATGTCTTCGTGCGACGACCAGATGCGCTGGGGCGAGCCGTCCGGGGCGATCTGGTAGACCTCCGAACCGGGCGTGGTCGGAAACGGCGGTATTGCACCCACGCTAACGTTAAGCGCCGCCGCGCCCGCAGAACGTCATGGCCGCGGACCCTGGCGCCATGGCGCCATGTCCCGAGGGCGCTAGCGGAACTGGCTGCGGCTGTGGCATGTTCACCGGCGGCGGCGGAAAGGCGTGGGTTTTCTCGCCTACCCCCGCGGCATAGATGTTGCCGGCCGCATCCACGGCCAGCGCCGTGATCTCTTTCTTGGCTGCGCTATAGAGCACAAAGGCTTCGCCGGCGGGAGAGATGCGGTAGATCAGCCCGCTGCCGTCGGAGCCCGCAATCAGGTTTCCCTTGGTGTCGAACGCCAGCACGCGGATGTGAGCCTCGTCGCTCTTAAAGAACACCGAACCTGCGCCCTTGCGGTCCACGCGGAAGATCTCTCCCTGGTCTCCGGTCGCGACATAAAGCTGGCCCTTGGCATCGAGCGCCAAGTCCCAGATGTATTTCGTCTTGGGCTCGAAGAAGACTGACGACGTGAAGTTGGGATCGAGGTCGGCCTTGTCCTCGCTGGCCGGTGGCGGCGCTGCTGGCTTCTTGGCACTCTTGCTGGAGCGCTCGATCTTGTACACCTTGCCGTCGGGCGAAGTGGCGGCATATAGCACGCCGCTGGTGTCCACCACCAGCGCCTGCACCTCTAGTTCCGGCGGAGCGAAGACCACGGTGGCCTGGCCGTCGGGCGTCACGCGGTACACCCGCGCCGGCGCTCCCGCTGCGGCAAACACATTGCCCTCGCCATCCCCGGCGATGGCCCAGATGTAGGTGGAGGGCGTGGTGTACACCGCCTGGAAGGCGGGCGCCAGCTCCAGCGCACCTTCACTCGTGATGGCCACGCCTTTGGCGGTGCCTTTTTCGAAATCGTCGAAGCTCGATTGCTTCCAGAGGCGCGTGCCTTCGGCCAACAGGCACTGCGCGCTGAGAAGGATCAGGGCAGAGAGAACGAAAGAAAACTTCTTCATGGGGATTGTTAATAGTTTATCAGAAGGGCAACATCGGCTGCGGCGGCTGGAGCCAAGAGCTTCATCGTTGACGGGATAGGCTACAGCGCGCTCTGAAAGTGCACCCCCACATCTTGTGCTCGCGGCGTCGTGCTCCCACAATGCGCTATTTCATGTGCAATCGGGGGCGATGACGCGGCGCGGGGGCGGGCGCGTCCGGTGTGCGAGGGGCTGTGGCGTGGGCGCGTGGGGGGGCGGGGGGTGCGAGGGAGAGCCGATCCGCGCGCGGGCGGGGAGCGGTGGGGGGCTTGTGTTTTCTGAATCCGGAACAAAGTGCATCACGCCGCACAGTGGCCGGACGCTATTGTCTCCTGCGCACCTGTGACGCTATAGAGAAAGTTGTAAATAGTCCATAAAACATTTCTAAAAAGTTCATAAGGTGTCTTGTTAGACGTGTGGACACCACGTGTATCACTGCGTGTAAGTGGTTTTACGATCTTTTTATGGACCTTTTACTCACATTTTATGGGCTTTGGTATCTGATGGCCATGGCCGGTACCTTATGCCGACTGTAAGTCGGCGCAAGGCTCGCCAGTAGAGGTACACAGTGGCGGCTAGTGTGATATTCGAACTGCTTTGCGTTCTCGGCATGGCCTTCATGATTCGGTTCCCGATCGCGTTATGCAGGGATGCGAGACCGAAGTCGCGCTGTCGCGCCGTTTACTTGACAGTCGCCGCATCCAGAGACGAAGGCAAATTCTCCCCGAGTGGCCATTGTGGAAGGAGCCGCGTTCAGAGGAAGCGACGCCACCTCTTGGGCGAGAGGCTACAAGCCATTCCTGGCTGAAGGCCAATGACCGTGTCCGTAGAAAGAGGGATTATGAAAAGCGTTTTGCGCCATCTCGCAAATCTCGCGGTCGTTGTCGCACTGTTGTCTGTCGTTTCTGCCTATGCGACGCCAGCAGATGGGCAGCGTCCACTGACCAAGCATGAACTGAACACGCTGCTCAAGAACGCAAAGACGCCTGGCGACCATCTGCGAATCGCTTCGTACTATCGCGAAGAAGCCCAGCGGCTGAGGTCAAGCTCGGAAGAGTATCTCAGGCAGGCCGAGGTGTACGACAAGAATCCGCCATTCCCGGCCCTGGAGTCCAAGCAGGGCACAGCATTCGGAATGGGAGCCAGCCATTGCCGCTATTGGGCAAAACACGACGCTGAGGCTGCAGCTAAAGCCGATGCACAGGCCGCGCTGCATGAAGACATGGCGAAGAAGGCTGCGGCCGGAAATACAGGGAAGTAACCTTACCGGCTCCGGCAACTGCTAGGGTCAATCGCTGGGGGCCGAATCTCGCGATTGGGCAAACGAAGTTGAAGCCCCTCGATGACTGCACCCGCTCATTCCGGCCACCAACTTGACCATTACCTGATTGAAAACGTGGCGGCACGTTAGCGGCGTGGCCTCCATCTTTCGGGGGCGGGCGGCCCGGCCAAGCTGTTCGTATTGCTCATGCCCTTGAGGGTGCCCCACCCGAGCCTCTTTTGCTCGGGTGGGGATGTTGCGTCTCAAAGCACCTGCCGCCCCTCCGAGGCTCGGAATTTATTTTGATCGCATACTTTCGGCCAATGTCTCATCGCCTGCCGGGAGTGCAAATATCTCCATACATCAGGTGATGAACATAAAGCGTTCATTGCTGCGGCTCTCCATACTATCGAGGCGCGCGCTGGCGAGTGCAGGTCGGATCGCGGGGCAATCTGAGGAGCGATTCGACTGCCGCCTTGATCTCCGCCACTTCACTCCGGACCAGGAATGCCTTGAGCACGATGAAACCATCGCGGCCAAAATCCGCCGGAGCAAATTCTCCACCGAGATGAAGAACTGACTCATTGCTGGATGCCATTAGCGGCATGCGCGCTCACTTGATGGTGACGCTGATCACCTGCGCGCCCGCCACCACGTAATCCACGGGCGCCGAGGCCTCGTTCACCGACGACTCGCCGCTCACCACCATGTCCTGGGTGCCACGCATGCCGTCCATCACGTTCATTATCGAGAGCGGCAGCGTGGGCATAACTTTGTCTTCCACCATGGCTTGCGGGTTGGCTTCGAGCAGCGAGACGTAGAGGCGCGTGTTGCTGTGCTCCTGGTTGAGCATGGCGATGGTAGAGGCCAGGTCCATCTTGCGCGACAGGGCGGGCATCACGTGCCGCATGCGGTCCAGCGTATCGCCGTCGCTGACCAGGATGTGCAAAGTTCCTTTCGGGGTCGAAGTCGGCACCTTGACGAGAATCTGCTGCACGATGCGCTCGCCGCGGTAAGGCCGCAGCACCGATTCGATGACGATCGAGTCTCCGGGCCGCGCCTCGGTCACGTCGGTGCGCGCGCTTTCCAGCCGCGCCCAGCGCCGCTCGCGTGCCAGGTCGAACTCCAGATTCACTCCCGTGATCCCCGGCGTGACATAGGGATTGTCGAAGATGCGCCCGAAGCGCTCACCCAGCGACATCGCCACCAGGGCAGCGGTGGGGGTGTTGTTGTCGAAGGGCGCGAACATGTTCTGCAAGGTGACCGCGGGATAGCCCTGGACCTGGATGGTGCCCTGCATGCGATAAGTGATCTCTTCGCCGTACTCGTTGACGCCCTGCAGCGAGTTGAACACCGTCGCCATCACCGCGACCGGCGTGAGCTTGGCGTTGTTCAGCACACGGTAGTGGAACTGCTTGGGCTTGGAGCCGCCGCGGACGGTCAGCGTCACCGGGATCATCTCCGGGGTCTTGCCAAGCCGGCCCAGAATGCCGGTATGGCGGTCCTGCACGAACGAGCCCACGGCCTCGGTAGTGTTGACGATCTTGAAGGAATTCAGCGGCGAAGCCAGCGTCGCCACCACCTCAGCTTTGGTCATGGGCAAGTCCACCATGCCAAACTGCAGCAGAGGATGTCCGCAGGCCAGCACGCGCTCGGGATCGACATAGGTCACGGTGCAAGTGGCGGCCACGTTCATGTCGCCTTCGATCAGGACGGCGCTCACCGCTGAGCCCGGCGCCAGCGGGGCGGGATCATGCGCCGTGGGATCGGCGGACCCGATGCCGCTTACCGGGGTAATCCCGGCGGCAGCGAATTCGGGTGCGAACCGCCGCAGAGTGTCTTCACTGAAGCCGCTGAACACGATCGGCGTATCAATGGGGGTTAGGAAGTCGCGATACTGCTCGAGGCCGGCGGCGTCTCCAGGCGCGGAGGTTCTCGCGGTCTCGGCCCGCACCTTGGCGGAAGCCGGCTGAGTGTCGGCTGGCCGGCTGTGGTCGAGTTCGCTGATCTCCAGCATGTCGGCGATGGGAGTGACCCCGGCGATCGGTTCCTTGGAGAACTGGCCAATACGGAACGCCAGCGCTCCCAGCAGCTTCCCATTCACGTAGACGGGGCTGCCGCTCATGCCCGCAACCACGCCGGTGTATTCCGGCTTCTCGCCCAGCAGGCGCACCAGGATGATGTTGCTCTTGGGGCCGTTCACGTCGCGGAGCACGCCCAGGATCTCGACCTCCATAGCTTCCGGCTGCGTGCCCTGGAAGACGGTGTAAGCCACGCCCTTCATGCCAGGACGCACCTGGTCCACGCTCATGAGCGGAGCATTCAAGGGAGCGGTGTTAGACGGTTCAGAGCCGGCGGAAGCCGCGGCGGACACGGCTAGTGAGAGAAGCAACGCGCAGAAGAATATCGGTTTCATACCACCTGATCACACTTCTCTCCATTCACAAGGGGCTTTGTGTGTGGAAACGAAGTCGAAAATCCTGAATTGTGCGTCTATACTAGCACACGGGAACCTTTCCAGGATGGCCGTCATGTCGTTCCATTCCAGCTTTTTCCGCCGCATCGGTACAGGGTCTTTGGTTGCAATCGTCACCGTCCTGCTGGTGGCTGCCGGAATTTTGGTGCTGCCGCTGCGGGGACAGTCGGACCAGTCTGCGAGCCAGCAGCAACCGGCCGAGCCGCCGGACGAAGCGGGCGGGCCGCAGAACGATGTCGGCCCCATGGCGATCCCCAAGAAGAAGGAGGAGCCGCCGCCGGAGGAGAAGCCCAAGCCTCCCAAGAAGCCGGCAGGCATGCCGGAATACTCTCTGCACGTGGACGCGACCCTGGTCAGCGTTCCGGTGCTGGTCACCACCAAGGAGGGCCGGTTTATTCCCGGGCTGAAGGAAGGGAATTTCCGCGTCCTCGAGGATGGCGTGCCGCAGCAGATCTCCAGCTTCAACCAGACCCAGAACGCGCCCATCACCGCGGTGCTGCTGACCGAATTCGCCTCCACCAACTATTTCTTCATCATCGACGCGCTCAACGGGGCTTATTCCTTCGCCAATTCGCTCAAGCCGGACGATTGGATTGCGGTGATGTACTACGACATGAAGCCCCACATCCTGGTGGACTTCACCCAGGACAAGCGCGAGGTCTTCGGCGCCCTGCGCCAGCTCCGCCAACCCATGTGGAGCGAGACCAATCTCTTTGACGCGCTCTACGAGGCCGTCGACCGTCTGGACCGGCTCGACGGTCGCAAGTACATCATCCTGATTTCCAGCGGCCGCGATACCTTCAGCAAGCTGAACTACGATAACGTCTTGAAGCAGCTCAAGGAGACCCGCAACGTCACCGTCTTCGCCGTCAGCACCGGACAGTTTGCTCGTTTGCTTAGCCCCGGCGATTGTCCGCGGACCTCCATTGACGTCATCAATCGCTGCTCCGATATCCGCATGGATTACCTCCAGGCCGACAACCAGATGACTACCATCGCCCACATGACCGGCGGACAGGTGTACTTTCCCCGCTTCCAGGCCGCGTTTCCCGAAGTGTTCGCCGACATCGCCCATACCATCCGCAACCAGTACATCCTGGCCTACCACCCTACCAACGCCAAGCAGGATGGCAGGTATCGCAAGATCAAGGTGGAACTCACCGACGGCGACGGCCATCCGCTCAAGGTCCACGATCAGAAGGGCAAAGACGTGAAGTACCAGATCGTGGCTCGCGATGGCTATAAGGCCAAGCAGGTAGTGGAGTAACAGCCGGGGTCGGCTTACCGGGCAGCCAGCAGAGAAAGCACATGATCAAGAAGTGGGAGTTTGAAATCTCCCCCTTAATGCCTGTGCTGTGGCAGGGGCAAGATCTGCAGCCAGGAGGCTTTCCTGAAGTCCTTCACGTCGGCCGTTACCAGGATGTTCTCCTTTCCGGTGATGGCCGCCGCAAAACAGTCCGCATAGGGCAGCCCATATCCCGCCTTCAGTTGCGCCGCTGCCTCGGTGATGGGCTGGTCCGCGCTGATTACGCTCAGGGGTAGCAGCCGGACCTTGCCCATGAACTCCTGCGCTTCGGCAAAACCCCGCTTCCTGGCGATGTTGTAATAGACTTCGCCCCAGTTAACCACCGAAATCATCAAAGTCGCATTGGCATCGCGCGCCCGTTTAAATAATCCTTCTACAACGTCCGCCCCGGGCTGGTCCATCAGAAAACGGTAGAGCGCGTTAGCATCCAGGACGTGAACCCTCATGAAAACTCCCGGTCCCGATCACGTTCCAGCTCTGGCGGCATCCCTCGTTTCTTGAGACTCCCCCGGACGCTCTCGATGAAAGCATCGGTGACCGGTTGAATGAACAGGCGGCCTTGTTCCTCGACGAAGGCGATCTTGGTGCCCTGCTTGATGTCGAAGCGCTCGCGGATGCCGGATGGGATTACGATCTGTCCCTTGGCATTTACGGCTGCGTATTCCTTATTCGCCATAGTATTACATTATATTAAGAGTCTGACAGAAAACAACATATATGAATATTACACGACGATATTACGGCGTGGGGAGCCTGCTACCAAGGTCCAGGCCTGCCCGGGCCTGGGATTCTCGGCGGTTTGGTCTTCACCCGCGACGAGGGAAAAATTAGCCCCTGAGCGTAGTCGAAGGGGCCGAAATAAATTAGCCCAGGCCGGAAGCCCTGGGTGCGCTATCAAAAAAATTCCCGAGCCCCGGAGGGGCGGCACCGATCATTCAGGTAGCCCCGCCAGTGACGAGTAGTCAGGGCGGCTTTAGACGACGTTTCCGAGGCGAGACAGTAGGGCCTCGAACAATGGCTCAGCCCGCAACCTTGCGGATTCTGCCGCGGCCGTGAAAAGAGGACGCTGAAGCATTTCTTCCTGGAGCCTCGAAAAACCCTTGTGTTGGGCGATGTACCAGGACAATAGATTTAAGAAATCATGCCCCTGTATTTGATTGCGAGGGTCGGAACGTCAGCCTCTTCTCGTATTTTGACATTTCCGACAAGAAACCCCCTATGCCAGATGCCTTCCTGTTCTTGCTCAGGTACCTTCCAACGTAATCTCTCACGTCTAGGTGTACCCCGTCCGTGCGAAGCTCGCACGAACGTTCGAAGGCAACCGCCTCCAAGTTTAAGTCCAGCATGAAATTGACGATCCGAGCCAGAAAAAGCTGCTCGAGGGCGGGCGTAATCTCGGCAAGTACAGTCTTGGCGGGCTTGGGAAAGTGCCCGTGGTTTAGCTTTAGGTATTTGTTTAACACTGTTGGATTAAAGGCATACATCTCCATGCAGGTGTAATCGGTGAGGAGAAGCAACTTGCAATTGTGCCTATTCTCCAGGATCGTGTCGAGATCGGTATCAGCAATGCACGTGAGATAGATACGATCGCCTACAGTCGCTTCCATTTCGCAAGCGAGAGAAATCACCCGGCCGCGATTGTTGTTTTCGCCCCCCCATTTCCGAACCGCCTGCGCGTCAATCTGGAAGCTGGAGATCTCATACACGACCACATTCTCAACGTCGTTGTCTCCGAGGAACCATTCAATCAGGCACTTGTCGCCCCCACCCTCTACAATTACATCTCTGGTGGTGCGTTCAAGCTTGTAAATGGCTGCTAGTTCCTGAAGCGTTCGACGCGGCAGGACCGTGTTTTGCGGCGGCTTCGGCATCGACGAGTTGCACCACATGTGATTTATATGGGGCAAGCAGTTCGAACGAATGTGTAGCCAGAATGAACTGCACGTTTCGTTTCTTGCTGGTTTCCAAGAGGCACGGGATCAACTGACGCTGCCATTTGATGTTGAGTGACATCTCAGGTTCGTCAATCAGAACGACCGTAGCTTCGTCTTTGGCAACCATAGCGTTACAAAACAGCAGGAGCAATTGTTTTTCGCCTGACGAGAGCGCGGTTGGTCTTAGATGGCTACCGTTTGCAGTAACAGTCAGACCATGCTCAAGGTCGAACTGAACCGTCTTGTCACGGTAGAACGAATTGATCGTTCCCACGAAGGCAAAAATCGATTGTTGTACCTCTTGCAGGGCATCGAGTCTGGCAATGATCCCATCGACATATGGCTGAACTACCGTAGAGATCACTGGCAAGCTATGGCGGGCCCGCTTTATGGCCTCAGCCAACTTGTCAATATTCCGCGGCGACGGTAGCCCAAATCTCGCAAACTCAGCACTTCGCTCAGCCTGCTTTCTGAGCAGGCCAATCAGCGTGTCGATGTCGGGCAGCTTCTTATCTTTTTTGCTTGAGGGGTGGGCAAGCCTCCTGATGATGGTGGCATAGATCGTGCCCGCGTCTGCCTCTCCTTGCCTTGTTCCGCTTATGACCCTCTGGCGTGTAGAATCCGTCGCAAGACGGATCGCCTGCTCGAGAGCAATGTCGATGCCTTTACGCTCCCTTCTTCTTCGCCACAACCGTCCGTGGAGGACGGTTGCTTCATCAGGCATGATTTCGATGCCCTCGTCCCCTCGTGACGGCACCACATTACTCAGCAACTCTCTGTCATCTGTGATGAAGAAGAGGGAAATCCTCAGTTGCCGGACAGCGTTGAGGAATGCCGTGAATTGGTCTTGATACCCGAGCGTTTTCGGAACAACGTCATTGTCCTTGTCGACCTTGAACAGCAGTGAGCACACAGTCTTGTTGTTGCGTTTGATAGAGGCGCGAAACGCACCCACCAACTCTGCACCTCTGCGCTCAGCTACGAGTTCCGTACCCCTGCCAAGTTCAATCACAAGACGCCTAAAGGGCGTCTTAGCCACAAAACCTTTGTAGTCCCGACCTTCGACACTGGTCAGAAGGTAATAAACCAAGCAGAGCAGTGTCGTTTTTCCCGAGCCGTTATCGCCGTACAAAATCAACAGCCGCGAGCTATCAGCAGTGTTTGGAAGCCGCAGGTCATACGTGTATCGTCCGAACAGCTCCTCTACCGAGATGCGGCGGACGAAAAGGTGCTCACTCGGGCCTGAATCGGCAGGCATAGCCCTCCGCGCTTGGCAGCCGCGATTGTACAGTATCCGCCAACATTTAGCGACGAGCCCTGCGCTCGAAAAACCTTCCAGAAGACCCACTTTTGCTGGGGGCCGGGTTACGCTCGGAATTTTCCCTTCGACTCCGCTCAGGGCAGGCCCCTACGGGCCTCGGCGTCTCGGCGCTTCCGTCATCGCGGCCTCCCCTCAAGGATCTTCTTGACGGCGCTGCATTGACGTGATATTATTGTCACAGTACGTATAGCATATAGATAATTACCCTGGACAGCCCGCTAACTCCTTTGCATGACGGTATTTGTGTGTAAGTCCTTTAGATCATCGGTCCACGACGGTTAACCGTGGCTAAGATGATGATTCTACTAGGGGTACGGGTGGGGGGGTGGGTACCCATAGAGTCCCAAGACTTGGCTAGTGCAGGTGGAAGAGCTGGTCCAGGGCGAACATCAGGCCGACGCCCAGGAACACCAGCAGCGCCATCTTCACGCCCGGCTCCTTGTTGACCTCCGGGATCAGATCGGAAGCGGCCACGTAGATGGTGACCCCGGCGGAGAGCGAAAGCCCGACCCCCAGGTAGCGCTGCAGCGCCGACATCGCCAGCACCCCCGCGATGGTCGAGGCGCCGAGCAGCGCGGACGATCCCCAGGCGATGCCGCGGCTGCGTCCGCTGGCCAGCATCACCGAGGCCACCGTGAAGCCCTCCGGGATCTTGTGCAGGAACACGGCCAGGAAGATCACCCATCCCAGCCACTCCGAGACCAGGAAGCCGCTGGCGATGGCGATGCCGTCGAAAAAAGTGTGCGCCACCAGGCCCACCAGGACGGAGAAGCCGGTGTGGGCGCGCACGAATTCGTCGGCGTGCGTCTCTTCGCCGAAGTGGAAGTGGGGCGTGACCGTGTGCTCGAAGAAGTGCACCAGCAGATATCCGGCGAGCACGAACAGCGGCCCGCGCGCGCCCGCCAGGTGAATGCCCTCGGGCACCATTTCCAGCAGCGCCGCCGCCAGCATGAACCCGGAGCCCAGGGCAACGAAATATTTCAGGTAGTGCCGCTCCCAGGCTCGGTGGGCGATCAGCGCGCCGCCGAAAACGTCCGCCGCCGCGGCCGTCAGGCCCATCAACAGGCTGAGGAGAATGGGATGCATGGAGAAGAGTACCAAGTACCGAGTACCAAGTACCAAGAAGGCCTGATCAATCCGTCTTCGGTATGCGAAGAGAGGATATCAGCCCCGCGAGAATTCGGCCTAGTTCTTCGATCTCGCCAACACATTGGTCGCACACCTCCTGGTCGAGATAATCGAGCCGGCGAGCGATCTGCACCTGAGTTTCGATCTCGGCCAGGGAACCTCTTGCGACCCTGAGAAAATGCTGAAACTCTTTCTTCGAATACCGAGCTTGTCCCTCGGCAATGTTGCTGGCAACTGACACTGCGGCTCTTCGGAGTTGGTTCGTCAGTCCATAATTTTCCCGCGCCGGAAAGGCCTCAGTAAGCCGGTAGATGTGCTCGACCAGATCCATAGCTTTTTGCCACGCAATGAGGTCTTTAAAGTGCTGGCCCACGTCAACCTCCTCACTCGATACTTGGTACTCGGTACTTGGTACTCGGTACTCGCTTCTATCCCGAGTGCCGCACGTGCACCACGTCGCCGTCCTTGACGATGTAGTCCTTGCCTTCCAGGCGCAGGGTGCCGCGGGCGCGGGCGTTGGCCTCGGAGCCGGCTTCGAGCAGAGCGTCCCAGTGGATGACCTCGGCGCGGATGAAGTGCTTTTCGAGATCGGTGTGGATGGCGCCGGCAGCCTCGACGGCGCGCGTTCCACGTGGAACGGTCCAGGCGCGGCATTCGTCCTCGCCGACCGTCAAGAAGGAGATAAGTCCCATCAGTTCGTAGGTTTTGCGGATCAGCCGCACCAGGCCGCTCTCCTTTAAGTTATAGCTGGAGAGAAACTCGGCGGCGGAGGCGTCGTCCATCTCCGCCAACTCGGCCTCGACCTTGCCGCAGATGGCGGTCGCGCCGGCATTGGGTCGTGAGGCGATCTCCTGCAGGCCGAACTTTTCGACCGCGCGCTCGAGCTCGCTGCCCAGGTCGGCGCTCTCGCCCACGTTGAGGACGTAGAGAATCGGCTTCTGGCTGAGGAACATGAACCCGCGCAGCCGCTTGCGGTCTTCCGGGACCAGCTCCAGCTCGCGCAGCGGACGCTCCCGCTCCAGTTGCTCCTTGGACTTCAGCATCAGCTCGTTCTCTTTTTCGAGCTCAGGCGAGCGCATCTTCTTCAGGTCTTTGACCAGGCGTTCGAGGCGCTTCTCGATCTGCCCGAGGTCGTTGACCATCAGGTCGAATTCGACGTTGCGGGCGTCGCGCGCGGGATCGATGGCGCCCACGTGCGGCACGGCCGGATCGTCGAAGGCGCGCAGCACGTGCACCAGCGCATCCACATTGCGCAGCGCGGTGGCGTAAGCGGTATCCTTGAGCGCTTCCTGCCCGATGGCGGCCACGTCCGCGTACTCGATGGAAGCGTGGATGGTCTTGCGCGGATTGTAGAGCGCGGCGAGCTTGTCGAGGCGCTCATCGGGAACGCGAGCGACGCCGATGTGCGCCTCGCGCCCGCCGTGCGCTTCCACGTGCGCCTTGGTCAGGATCGTGAACAGCGATGTCTTGCCTACCTGGGGCAGGCCGATGATGCCGGATTTCATAATTGCGGCTCTTGGCTATTGGCTTTTGGCCTGTACGTTTACAGCCCAGCCATTCTGCCGAAGCGACGATGAGAAGCCAAGAGCTAAGAGCCAAAAGCTAATAGCTGACTTTTCGCGCCACCAGAAACAGCACCACCAAGCCGAGGACCAGCACGCCCGACTCCAGCCGCGTGGACCACGCATGAAGCTGGTTGAAAGCGATGCGGCGGGCGTCAGCGACGGGCACGAAATCGATCTCGCCCATGGCCGTACGCAGTGCCAGCATCTTGCTCGACACTACGAATTGCGAGATGACCGTCAGTGCAAGCATCACGTACACGAGGACATGGCGAATAGCAAAAGGATGAGCGGCGCCGCGCGCGGAGTACGAATACAGCATCGAGGTGACGAGAAAAACGATGGCGCAGACGATGCCCATCCCGTGCAGGATTCCCAGCGAGCGCGTGACCACGGCGCCCGCGAGGTGGCGCGTGGGCAGAACCTTGAAGACGGTGGGCGCGACGGCAGCGGCGAAGAAGATGATCCCGCCGATCCAGACCACCAGAGCCAGCAGCATGAGAAAGCGCAGTACGGACATCGCGCATAACAATACCATCGCGAGCCCGAGTGCCGCGAATTGCCACGCTGGGTTTCTTTGTCCTAGAATCGTGCACCGCAGTTAGCCTTACAGGGAGGCGAAGGAAAATGAAGCGACACACTTGCCGATTCTTGCTGCTCGTTGCTACGGTTGGATTAGTTGCGCTGTGCGCCTGGGCCCAGGGCGGGGACGAGACTCACATCGCGAATCCAGCCCAGTTGAAACTTGGTTCGGCGCCGTATTTGCCGTCATGCCTCACCATGGCGCCAGAGCATGGAGACCCGAGCAAGGGCGCGTTTACGCTGATGCTGAAGTTCACCAGCGGCTGCCGGGTGCCGATGCACTGGCATACGTCGGCTGAAGAAGTGATGCTGGTCAGTGGTTCAGGAAAAGTGCAGATGCAGGATGGCAAGAGCACGACGCTGGATCGCGGAGGCTTCGTTTACATCCCTCCCAAGCATCCGCACGCGTTCACCTGCGCTACGGCCTGTACAGCTTTCCTGTCGGGCGATGCCGCATTCGACATCCACTACGTAGACAAGAGCGGCAACGAAATTCCGGCGGAGCAGGCGCTGGGCGCCAAGGCACCGACCAAAGCTCCGGCGAAGGGAAAAGGCATGTAGCCCGCTACAGAGGAACGGGCACGCTCTCCACGATCTCGCGCAGGACCTGCTCCGCCTGATCGGACTTCTTGAGCATCGAGGAGTAGCGCGCGTTCACCACCACGCGGTGCGCGAAGACGGGCACGGCCAGCGACTTGAAGTCTTCCGGCACGGCGAAATCGCGGCCTTCCACGTAGGCCATGGCCTGCGCGGCGCGGTAGAGCATGAGCGAGCCCCGCGGCGAGACGCCGAGCGAGAGAAACTCGGAGTCGCGCGTCTTGCGCACGATCTCCAGGGTGTAGTCGAGCAGCGATTCGTCCACCCGCACCTTGGCGACTTCTTCCTGGATGGCGACCACATCGGCAGTGCTGAGCACCGGCAACACTTCGTCGAGCCGCGCCGCGCCGGCTTCCGAGCGCAGAATCTCGCGCTCGCCTTCGCCCGTGGGATATCCCATGCGCGCCCGCAGCAGAAAGCGGTCGAGTTGCGATTCCGGCAGCGGATAGGTGCCGTGATGCTCGACCGGATTCTGGGTGGCGATCACCAGGAAGGGTTGCGGCAGCCGATGCGAGTGGCTGTCCACCGTCACCTGGCCCTCGTTCATGGCCTCGAGCAGCGCGGACTGTGTCTTGGGCGTGGTGCGGTTGATCTCGTCGGCGAGCAGGACATTGGTGAACACCGGCCCCGGTTTGAACTCGAAGCGCTGCTCGATGGCCGAGTAGATGGATATGCCCATCACGTCGCTGGGCAGCATGTCGCTGGTGAACTGGATGCGTTGGAAGGAGCAGTCCAGACCGCGGGCCAGCGCCTGCGCCAGCGTGGTCTTGCCCACGCCGGGAACGCCCTCGATCAGCAGGTGCCCGCGGGCGAACAGTGCCACCAGCGCCAGGCGCACAACTTCGTCGGTGCCACGGATGACGCGGCGCAGCGCGCCTTCGAGTTGCATGGCGCGCTGCACGGGTTCGGTGCCTGCTCTGGAAGCCATTCTTCCGGATTGTACCAAGTACCGAGTACCGAGTTGCGAGTACCGAGTAGGAGTGTCCTGCGGTATTGCCAAGAAAACTCTTTGAAAAAGTGCAGAAAGAAGCCCGGCAAAATGGCGGGCTGTTTTTCTCTCGGTACTCGGTACTTGGTACTCGCTACTCCAGCATCTCCGGCGGACGGCCGGTCAAGCGCTCGATACGCTTGCGGATGGGCGGATGGGTCGAGAACAGGCCGGCAAAGTTTATTCCCAACAGCGGTTGCACGATGAACAGGTGCGCGCTCGAAGGCGAAGCGACCATGGGTATCCGTTTCGAATAGGCGTCCAGCTTCTGCAGGGCGCGCGCCAGCGCGTAAGGATTGCCGGTAAAGTGCGCGCCGGTGGCGTCGGCCTGATATTCGCGCGAGCGCGACACTGCGAGTTGGATGAGCATCGCCGCAAAAGGCGCGAGGATCAGCATGAACAGTGCGCCGAGGCCGCCTCCGCCACGATCTTCGCGATCGCGGCCGCCCATGCCGCCGAACAGCGCGCCCCAGTAGGCCATGCGCGCCAGAATGGTGATGGCGCCGGCCAGGGTAGCGGCGATGGAGCTGATCAGGATGTCGCGGTTGCGCACGTGTCCCAGCTCGTGCGCCAGGACACCTTCCAGCTCTTCGTCGTCAAGCAGATTAAGGATGCCCTGCGTGACGGCGACCGAAGCGTGGCTCGGGTTGCGGCCGGTGGCGAAGGCGTTGGGCGAGTCCGTCGGGATCACGTAGATCTTCGGCATCGGCAGGCCTTGCCGCTGCGTGATGCGCTCCACGACTTCATATACGCGCGGCAGTTGTTCGCGCGTGGCCGGCTGCGCGCGGTAGGTCATGAGCGCGATTTTGTCAGAAAAGAAATAGGAGACAAAGTTCATGACCGCGGCGATACCCAAGGCCAGGATCATGCCGTTCTGGCCGCCCAGCCAGTCGCCCACCAGGATCATGAAGCCGGTCAGCAGCCCTAGCAGCAATGCCGTTTTCAGTGCGTTACCCATATTAGGAATACCCAAGCATATAGATGATGCGCCGGGCGCGCGGATGCGTTCCTGCAGTAGCTTATACGCCAATGGGTTAGGGGAAGTTCCGCGGCCTTTATGTCCTCCAGAATGCGGAGCCAGAAAACGCACAGAAGACATGGCCTCAAAATGTGACCCAAGATTCCTCGTCGCGCTCACCTCGCAAGCTCAGTTCGCGCTTCCTCGGGATGACACTTTTAAAGGGTGTGCGGCCCGGCCGGAAGCCAGGCCCCTTCCGAAACCGCTAAGAGCCAAAAGCCAAGAGCCGAAAGCTAAGAGCTAGAAGCTAGGCCGCCGAGCCGCTACGAGCTTGCCCGCTTGGCGGCGCGCGCCAGCGTGGTGTCGAGAGCCGCCTTGGCCTTCTCGTACTCCTCGGCGGAAAGCTTTCCCTGATGGCGCTCCATCTCGAGCTGGAACAGTTCTTCTTTCAGCGCGTCGAGCAGACGGTCGCCGTTTCGCGGCGGCGCCACGGCCACGGGTGGAACGTTCACGCGCGCTGGCGATGCGGCCGCTCGCTTGGCCGTTGCCGCGGCCTGCTGTGGTACGGCATTGCTGACCGTGATCGCCGGCTTGGGCCGCGTCACCACGTAAAACACGCCCAGCGCCAGCGCCACCGCCAGCCCGCCCAGGATGAACCCGCGATAACGGTGCAGCGGATCCGGAGTCTCTTCCGGAGCGCCCAGTCCGCCGCCGGGCCCGCCGCGGCGCTGCGCTATGCCGCTACCCTGCCCACCGCCGCCGCCGGCAGTTGCAGTCTGCTCTCCTTCCTGGATCGTGCCGGTGCCTGAGAGGTTGAAGCTTAAGTCCTGTCCGGGGTTGACGTTAGTGATCACCTGGATGTTGGCGTCGGGGTCAGCCCCACTCATGGTCTGGTATCCGGCGCCGCCGCCAGTGAACTGCATGGTCTTCGGCAGCATGATCACGACGTGATCGGTGGCATAGAGCGGCCTGGGTCCGATCTTGATCGTGCCCGAATAGGGCAGATGATAGTTCACCTGGAAACGGGTTTCTCCCGGCCGTAACGGAAAGGTAAACGCGTACTTGCTCTTTTCCGATTGCGGAACCGGCGCGGAGTTGACTGGCTGCCCACCGGGACCGGAGGCCATCCCGGAATCGACTTGCGCGTCCGGGGGCAGCATGATCTCGAAGGCGTTGTCGCTCATCTGCGTGCGCGGAGGGCTGGAAGGGTTCTTCACTACCCAGAGCTCGGTCACCTGCAGGTTATTGCCTTCCGACTGCGCGCGCAGCATGTCTACGGTCAGGCCGATGCCCGGCACTTTCGCGGCGGCATCGTACACAGTGACCTCGGCGGTGCTGGTTCCTGGCGGAATGATGCCGCCCTGGGGAAAGTAATTCACCCCCTGGTGCAGTACGCGGACCATGTGCGGCCCGCCAGTCTCTTCGTACTTGAAGCTGAAGCGTCCTTGAGCGTCGGACTTGGTGCGGGCAGCTTCCTGCATGCCCTGCGACATATCCAACAGAACCACGTCATCGCCGGCGGCGGGTTTGCCGGTGGTGCCGTTCTTCACCGTGCCTTTCAGGTTGGTGGCCATGGACAGGGCGCACAGCAACACCAAAGCTGCCGGCACGCATAGCATTTTGGAGATCTTCAACTGCGGGCTCCTTTGCGGGATTTCACGGGGACTGCCGGAGCCACGCTGGGCGCGTTCTCCAGTAGCTCGATCTCGGCCAGCACCTGCGCCGCTTCCGCTTCCAGTGTCGAGCGCATGGCCTGGAAGTCGCCATCCGGGAACTTCCCCGCCTTGTACTCGAAGTTCAGGTCACGCAGGTTGTCGTAGATTACTTCCTTGCGCTCGTAGAGATACCCCAGCTGCGTCTTTTCCTCGCCCACCCAGACTTCGTCTTCCGTGTAGAAAACATAGAAGAAGAGAATCATCGTGAACAGCGAACACAGGACGATGACCAGGACGCTGCTCATAGCTCCGTCTCCTTGCGGGCGCGCTCGCGGAACTCGTCGATCACGGTATCGCCAGGATGCGGGGCGGGAAGCGGTGGGGACGGGCCCGATCTCCAGCGCCGGACCACCCACACCACGGCGAAGATGCCCGCGCCCAGCGCGGCAAACGGCGTGATCCACGCCACACGATTGAACCCAGTGTTGGTGGGCGCAGCCAGCACCACGCCGCCATACTCCTGCACAAAACGCTGCAGGATCAAGTCATCGCTGTCCGGACCTTGCAGGGCCGCCGTCAGTTCCTGCCGCATTTTTTCGGAATACGGGCACCCGACGTGGTTGCACTCCAGCAGGATTTGATTGCAGCCGCAGCGGCACATCAGCTTGTGGCCGAGGTTCTCGAAGCGCGCGCCGCCGGGATCGGCGCCGAGCAGGAAGGTAGCGGCGACGAAAACGGCGGCGAGTTGCAGCATCCTCAGCCAGGTAGGGGTCCCTCGACTCGGACCGGGTATGATTCGCCCGGTCCTCGCTCGGGATGACAAGGTGGAGTGTCGGCTCACCATCAATCCCCTGCCTCGGCGGCTGCGACGGCGGGTGCGCGCACCGGTTGCCGCAGGCTGACCGCAGCGGCGTTGGGCACCAGCGCCACCAGCGTGCCGAAGATCACGACGTATACCCCCAGCCAGAGCCACATGACCAGCGGGTTCAGATGAGCGCGGATGATGGGCGGGCCGTTATCTTCATTGCGGCCGGCATAGACCAGGTAGAGATCTTCTTTCAGCGTGGAACGGTTGGCCACGATGGTAGCGGTCTGGCCACTGGCCTTGAACATCCGCCGCTCGGGAAACATGGTCGCCACTTTGTCGTTGCCCTTGTAGACGTTGACGATGGCGGACTCGCTGCCGTAATTGGGATTATCGTCCTGGGTGTAGGAACGGCCCACGAGCGTGTAGGGGCCGATGCTCATGCGGTCGCCCACGCCCAGCGGGGCCTCGTTCTGCTGATTGAAGGCGGAGCCGGCGATGCCGATCACCGCTACCACCACGCCGAAGTGCACGATGTAGCCGCCATAGCGGCGGGTATTGCGGCGCGTCAGTTGCACCATGGAGGCCAGCAAGCTCTGCCCGGTCTTTTCGCGGATCACGCGTCCGCCGCGGATGAACTCTGAAGCCACCGTGGCCGTTACCAGCACCGAGAGAGAGATAGCCATCAGCGCATAGAAAACGGACATATCCTGCCACGGGCGCATCCCGAAGGCGATCAGCAGGACGGCGGTCACCACCGCCGCCACGGCCGGCCACAGGAAGTTGCGCCGCAGGCTCTCCAGCAACGTCTTACGCCAGGCCAGCAGCGGTCCCACCGCGGTCAGCACCAGCAGCAGCATGGTGATGGGCAGCATCACGCGGTTGAAGAACGGCGGCCCCACCGTGATCTTGGTGCCCTGCACCCACTCCGAGAGCACGGGGAACAGCGTCCCCCACAGCACCGCGAAGCAGGCCGCCAGCAGCACCAGATTGTTGAACAGGAAGCTGGACTCGCGCGAGACCAGTGATTCCAGTTTGTTCTCACTCTTCAGTTCGCCGCGATTGAGCACGAAGAAATACGCGCAGGTGGCGAAAGTGAGCGACAGGAAGATGAGGAACCAGGTGCCGATCGAGGATTGCGCGAAGGCGTGCACCGAACTGACCACGCCCGAGCGCGTCAGGAAGGTACCGAGAATCGAAAGCATGAAGGTGGCGAAGATCAGCCACATGTTCCACATCTTCAGCATGCCGCGTTTCTCCTGCATCATGACGGAGTGCAGAAACGCGGTGCCGGTGAGCCACGGGATAAAGGACGCGTTCTCCACCGGGTCCCAGCCCCAGTATCCGCCCCAGCCCAGCACCGAGTATGCCCAGTGGGCGCCGAGGGCGATGCCGCAGCTCAGGAAGAGCCAGGTCACCATGGTCCAGCGGCGGGTGATGTGGATCCACTTCTCGCCGGGATACTTCATGATCAGCGCGCCCAGGGCGAAGGCGAATGGGATGCAGAAGCCGACGTACCCGAGGTAGAGCATGGGAGGGTGAATGACCATCTCCGGGTATTGCAATAGCGGGTTCAGTCCGTTGCCGTCGGGCGGGATGTTGCCAATCATCATGGCGAAAGGATTGGCGGCGAAATTGATCAGCAGGGTGAAGAACACCTGCACCGCGGCCACGATCACCGAAGCATAAGCCACCAGGCGCGTATCCACCTTGTGCCGCCAGCGCATGACGAATCCATAGGCCGAGAGCAGCCACGCCCAGAACAGCAGCGAGCCTTCCTGTCCTGACCACAGCACGGAGAACTTGTAGGGGATGGCGAGATCGCGGTTGCTGTGGTGGAAGATGTAGGCGACGGAGAAATCGTCGGTGAAGGCGGCGGCCACCAGCGCCACCGCCGCGGCGGTGATGGCGATGAACACGGCCATACCCGCGCGCCGCGCCGTGTCGCCGATGCGGTCGGCGGAAGGACCACGGCGCATCAGGGCTATCGCGCCGGCCACCAGAGAATAGACACTCAGGGCGAGCGCCAGCAACAGCGAATAACTACCAAATTGGGGCATCAGTCCACACCGCGGATTCTCATCATTCTCTCACAGAGAGGAAAAAGTTGCGCAACGCGCGATGAGCAAAGTGTCGGCCATGAGTCGGGGATGAGCGTGACGCAAACGTACAACGCTGTGGATGGCCGCTTCCCCAATTGAAACCCACGCGGCCGATTCTTACCAGATTGGCAACACGCGAGGCGTCTCGGCTGCTATCTCATTCCCGCCTTTGCGGCGGAAGCTTCATAGTAGAGGCGGGGTAGCGCCGTTCCAAAAATTTGCTCGTGGGCTGGAGGTGTGCGTGCAATGCACTCATCTTCTTCACTGTCGTATTTCATAATCGTGCCGATATATAGGGCCGAGGGCCATGATGAAAACCGTCTTGATTGCCGATGATGAAGAAAGCCTGAGAACGCTGATCGAGACTACGCTGGAAGCTCCAGGACTGCGGGTTCTGCACGCCGCCGATGGCAATCAGGCAGTGGAACTGGCGCGGAGCGAGCATCCCGACCTCATCCTGCTGGACTGGATGATGCCGGGCAAGACCGGCATCGAGGTGGCGGAAGTGGTGCGCGGCGAAGCCGCCACCGCGGATATCGCCATCGTCATGCTCACCGGCAGGGATCAGGAGAAAGACCGGCAGCGGGGACTGGCGCTTGGCATTCGGGCTTACCTGGTGAAGCCTTTCAGCCCGCTGCAGTTGCTGGAGTGCGTGCGGGGAGCGCTGGCGACCGAGCAGCAAAGGAAAGCCCATGAGAAGATGCAACGGCATTGAGACGTGCGTCGGGACGCCGCAGCGCATTCCCGATCTGCGCCCGCAGCTCGAACTGTATGCCCGCGATCTAAAGCGGGTGCTGGCGGAAGAGGAAGAGCGGACGCGCCAACTGGAGATGGCCAACCGCCAGTTGCAGGCCTACGCCCAGGGTACTGAAGTCGGCGCTCCTGGCCGAACGGCAGCAGTCACGGGAGCTGGAGCGCTCCTACCACGAGAGCGTTTTGCGGTTGTTGACCGCCACCCGCTGCCGCGACCACGAGACCGGGGTGCACGTGGTGCGCATCGCACATTACGCTCGCCGCCTGGCGCTGTGTACCGGCTGGGCTGCGCCCGACGCTGAGCTGCTGTTCGAGGCCGCTCCCATGCACGACGTGGGCAAGATCGCAGTGCCCGACGCCGTTCTCCTCAAACCCGGCCCTCTCACCGAGGACGAGTGGAAGCTGCTCAAGCGCCACACCGAGGTCGGCGCCGAACTGCTCTCCGGCTCGTGTTCTCCCCTGATCGAACTGGCCCGGCAGATCGCTCTCACCCACCACGAACGCTGGGATGGCACCGGCTATCCCCACGGGCTCAAGGAGCTGGAAATCCCTCTCGCCGGCCGCATCGTGATGCTGGTGGACCAGTACGACGCCTTGCGCACCAAACGCCCTTACAAGCCGGCGCTTAGCCACCCAGCCGCTTGCCGAGTGATGCTCGAAGGCGACGGCCGAACCCTCCCCCAACACTTCGATCCATTGTTATTGGCGGCTTTTCGGGAGATCCACTCCGACTTCGACGACATTTATGGCCGTCACAGCGAGGAGGCCGGCATGTTCGCTCCCGCGCCGGCCGAGGCACCGGCGGGGAATTAAGAAAGCGCAGCGTGGCTGCGGGAGTGAGATGTCCTAACCGGTGGCGCCAGTAATGCTGGAACGCACCAGCGCGATCAGTTCTTCCGGCGGGCAGGGCTTTTGGCGGAAGGTGACGCCCGCGCCCCGGTAGTCGCTTTCGGCCTCCGCCAGCCCGGTAATCACGATGACCGGCACCCCGGGTTTGGCGCTGCGCAAGGCGCGCACAAACTCCGCCCCGCTTGTGCCCGGCATGATGTGGTCGGTGATGATGGCGCCGACGGCATCCGCCGCTTGGCTGCGCAACAGTTCCAGAGCGCTTTCCTGCGTCGCGGCAATGTGGGTTTCAAACCCGGCCTTGCGCAAAACCGCCTCGCGTGCGCGCAACTGCACTGGGTTGTCGTCGATAAGAAGGACCGCGGTCAATCCCGGACTAACTCCTGTGCTGGCCGTTGCGTCCCAGGATCTCCGACTCAGCACGGAGCCAGTATTCCTCGTCGCGGCCTTCCTGCCGTCCTTCTTGCTCGTACAGCAGGTAGGCGCGGATGCGGATCTCCTCTTCCAGGGTGCTGGGCGCCGAAATCACCGTGACAGATGACCCGGCGTAATTGTCACCGTTGTTGGTGTACGCTTTCTTGCGATTCAGGGCACTAGCTCTGGCCATGTAACAGCTCTCCTTCAATAAGTCCGGGATACCGGCGGGCTCACCCGCACCCAGTATAGAACAAATTTTTTCTGCTGCGCGGGGACAAGCGCGGTTGCCAAAATTTTCTTGTGGAATTTCTTGATGCCGAGTTTTTCTATGGCGGCAGTGAAACTGCATCGCGCAGGGCCGGCCTAATGGAAGTCATGGGAACGGGTGGTGGCGCCGGTGATGGCGAGCGGCAACACCCGCTCGGCCTTCACCGCGACCACGTTGTCCAGGTTCTGCAGCACACCTTCCACCAGCAGGAACTGCTCTCCCACCAGCAGCAGCCGGTTCTTTTCGAACAGGTCAGGAGTGATGATGGCGTTGGCGATGCCGGTCTCGTCCTCCAGGCTGAGGAAGACGAAGCCGCGGGCGGTGCCGGGGCGCTGCCGCGCGATCACGCACCCGGCGGCGCGCACCCGCTGGCCATCGGGAAGGCCGGGCAATTCGTGCGCGGGACGCACCCCCAGCGCATCCATCTCCCTGCGCCGATAGGCCATAGGATGCGGTCCCACGGTCAGCCCGGTACCGCGGAAGTCCGCCACCAGACGCTCTTCGTCGCTCATCGCGGCCAGCGGCGACGTGCCTTCCAGCTCTGCGATCTCCTCCAGCAGCGGCCCGGCCGGGCGGGCGGCCTTTCCCACCTGCCAGAGCGCATCGCGGCGATGGATCTTCAGTGGTCGGTGGTCGGTGGTCAGTGACCAGTCGCTGGCCACTGGCCACTTACCACTGGCAACTGCATTCAGCGCCCCCACCTCCGCCAGGGCAACCAGTTCGCTCTTGCGCAGCTCAGGCACGCGCCGCGCCAGCTCGTCGATGGAAGCGAACGGCCGCCGCTCGCGCTCGCGCACCAGGGCGCGCGCGGCCTCCTCGCGCAGGCCGTTGACGTAGCGGAGGCCGAGACGGACGGCAAAATCTGGTCGTGAGTCGTTAGTCGTGAGTCGTGAGCCTGATGTGCTTGCGACTTGCGACTCGCGACTCGCGACTGCTTCCAACGTGCACAGCCAGTCCGATCTCATCACGTCCGCCGGCTTGAACTTCAGCCCGTGCCGCTGCGCGTCCTTGACGAGGGTCGACGGGTGATAAAACCCCATGGGCTGATTGTTGAGCAGCGCCGCAGTGAAGGCCGCCAGGTAATGGCACTTCAGCCAGGCGCTGGCATAGGCCAGCAAGGCGAAGCTGGCGGCGTGCGATTCGGGAAAGCCGTAGAGCGCGAACGAGGTGATCGAGCTGACGATCTGCTGTTGCGCCTCGGGCGCGATGCCGTTGCGATCCATGCCGGCGCGCAGTTTTACTTCGATATCGCTGCATGCGCAGCTCCGAGCGTTTGAAGCCGAAGGCGCGGCGCAACTCTTCCGCCTCGCCGCCGCTGAAGCCCGCCGCAATCATGGCCATGCGCAGCAATTGCTCCTGGAAGAGCGGCACGCCCAAGGTCCGCGCCAGCACCGGTTCGAGCGAGGGGTGCGGATAGGTGACCGGCTCGCGTGCCCTGGCGGCGCTTCAGGTAAGGGTTCACCATCTGCCCGACGATGGGCCCGGGGCGGATGATGGCCACCTCCACCACGATGTCGTAAAAACATTTTGGCCGCAGGCGCGGCAGGCAGGACATCTGCGCCCGGCTCTCCACCTGGAACATGCCCACGGTGTCGGCCTTCTGCAGCGCGGCATACACTGCGGGATCGTCGGCGGGGAGATGCGCCAGGTCCGCCTGCTCGCCATAATCGCGGCGAATCATGGCGATCGAGTCCTCCAGCACCGCCATCATGCCCAGTCCGAGCAGATCCACCTTGATGATGCCCATGTCGGCGCAATCTTCCTTGTCCCACTGCACGACTACGCGCCCGGGCATGGTTGCGGGCTCGAGCGGCACCACGGAATCGAGCTGGCCCTGGCAGATGACCATGCCGCCCGAGTGCTGGCCGAGATGCCGCGGCAGGTCCTGCACCGCGAGCGCCAGCTCGAGGAATTTGCGCAGGCGCGGATGCGCGAGGTCGAAGCCGGCGTCGCGGAACTGGCGTGCCAGCGTTTCGTCCGGATCGCGGTACTCCCACGAGCCGACGAGCTTCGCGAGCCGGTCGAGCATCTCGGGATCGAAGCCCAGCGCCTTGCCGATCTCTCGCGCGGCCGAGCGACCGCGGTAGGTGATGACGTTGGCAGTCATGGCGGCGCCGAGCTTGTCCGTAACGCTGATAGACATACTGGATGGCGCGCTCGCGCTGCTCGCCGCTGGGCAGGTCGAGATCGATGTCCGGCCACTCGCCGCGTTCTTCCGAGAGAAAGCGCTCGAACAGCAGGTCCATGCTGGATGGGATCGACAGCGGTGATACCCAGCGAGTAGCAGACGGCGCTGTTGGCCGCCGAGCCGCGTCCCTGCACCAGGATGCCCTGCTCGCGGCAGAAGCGCACGATGTCCCACACGATCAGGAAATAGCCGGCGAGTTCGAGCTTTTCGATCAGCGCCAGCTCGCGCTCGATCTGCCGCTTTGCGCGTTGCCGAAGGTGGCGTTCAGCGCGGCCGTATCGCTCCCGCGAGCCTTCCTCGGTGCGCTTGCGCAGGAACGACATCATGGTCTCGCCCTCAGGCACGGGATAGCGCGGAAATTCGTAACCGAGATCGGCGCAGCGTGAACTCCAGCCGCGACGAGAGCTGTCCGGTTTCGGCGATGGCTTCCGGCAGGTCGGCAAACAGGCGCGCCATCTCCTGCGGCGTTTTCACGTAGCGCTCGGAGTTGCGCGCCAGCAGACGGCCAGCCGTTTCGAGCGTGCGGTGATGGCGGATGGCGGTGAAGGCATCGAGAATCTCGCGCTGTTCAGCCCGCGCATAGCGAACGCCGTTGGTCGCGACGATGGGCAGGCGGAGCCTGCGCGCGATCGCGACCGCCGCTTGGTTGCGTGCTTCTTCTTCGCGCAAGAAATGACGTTGCAGCTCGACGTAAACATTGTCACGGCCGAAGATCGAGACTAGGCGCTCGCCCTCGCGGTGCGCTGCTTCGATCCCGCCTGCGGCCAGCGCTGTGGCTAGCGGGCCGTCGTCACCGCCGGTGAGGCAGATGAGGCCAGCGGCGTATTCCCGCAGATCGTCTTCGCAAGCGGCGACCATCTCCGGCGGCGCGTCTTTGGGGCCGCGCATCTTCATGCGCGTGATCAGCCGGCACAGGTTCTGATAGCCGGGGCGGTCTTCCGCGAGCAGGGGAATACGGAACTCATCACGGAGACACGGAGACATAGAGGAATTCTTTTGGATGTTCTTCTCCGTGACTCCGTGCCTCCGTGGTGGAAGTGAAGTGGTAATCTCTGCTCCGATGTGCGCCTTCACGCCCGCCTTCTTCGCGGCCAGGTGAAAGCGCGGAGCGCCATAAACTCCGTCGCGGTCGAGCAGGGCCATGGCCGGCATCTCCGCCGCCACACACCTATCCACTAGCTCCTCGGGCACGGAAGCGCCCTCCAGGAAGCTGAAGGCGGAGGCGGCATGGAGCTCGATGTACATCGCAACATCGGGTGATCGGGTCATCGGGTGGTTTGTTTTCAAATGACCCGATGAGCCGATCTGCCGATCACCCGATCCCCTCAGTCATAGCTTCCTTCCACGAACCATTGTCCGGTGTCGAGTTGGCAGTAAATCCGGTAAAGCGCGATACCCGTGTTGTTCGACAAAGCAACATCCCATTCATCCCTTGCCCAATTTGATCCGTGTGAATCCGCGTTGATCCGCGGTAAGAGTTTTTCCCCGCCTTTCCACCAATCCCCTGAATTTCGCCAGGGGCCGGAGACCGACGCCACTTCGCCGCGGATCTCTCCGGCGGCGATGCGTACCGGTTCTCCCTCGCGCACTTCCACCGTGGCTGCCAGCGGCGGGCGAAAACGCCGCAAGGCCATGGCGGGATGCATCGGGAGATCGGAAGATCGGGTGATCGGGTGATCTGTTTTCAAATGACCCGATTGCTTTGGCCCCTGCGGCGCAGACGGCGCGAATCGCTTCATCTGAAACGCGTCGGGACGATGCGTGTCCAGTACCTCCGCGGCCCCGATCTTCTGCTCGCCTACGAGCCCCGCCAGACGCGCCAGCGTCAGCTCCAGCCGGTCCGGCGCCGGCGTTGCCGGCAGAAACAATCCTCCCTGGCCCGGACGCGGCTGTACCGGCTCGGCCGCGAGCGTCACCTTTACAACTGGCGCCGCCGGCGGATGCGCGCGCAACTCCAATTGCAGCAGCTTGAGGAAGAGCCGCACGTCGAGCATGGGCAGGGGAAGGCGGAGGAATCGGGTCATCGGGAGATCGGGTGATCGGGTCATTGAATCAATCACCCGATCCCGCGGTGAATCCTCGATCTGTGCCGCATCAAGATCCAGTGTTAGGCGGAGCTCGTTGGTCGCCAGCGCCCGCGCTTCCAGACGGGCGCAGAGCTGTTCCAGCAAGCGTCCCAGGACGAACGCCAGCGGCTCCAGCAACTCGACCGCATGCTCCAGCTCCATGGTCTCTTCGAACTTGAGCGGCGGTTCCGCTGGAACCAGCGGACGCTCCACGGCGCCGCGCGCCAGCTTCTGCAGCCGCAGTCCTTCCTGTCCCAGGCGTTCGACCATGGCGACCTCGGGCAGCGCCGCCAGCGCGCGGAGATTACGCACGCCCCAGCGGTCGAGCGTCTCCAGGATCTCCGGCGCGACGTGCAGCACGTCCACCGGAAGCGCCCCCAGGCGTTCCGCTTGCTTGCCAGCCGGGATGATGGTCACGCCCGCAAATCCGCGCGCGGCGCAAACTGCCGCGTCGGGATTCGCCGCTATCGCGACATTCGCTTCCAGCCCAAGTTCCGAGGCGCGTCGCGCGAGATCCTGCGCCAGCTTTGGCGGCGGACCGCAAAGGCGCTCGAGGCCGGCGATGTCAAGCGCGATCGTGTCGGCAGCCGTGTCTTCCACGCGCGGCGAGAAAGCCTGCGCGCAATCGAGCAGCGCGGCGTGAGCGGTGGCTTCTTGCGCCGGAGAGCGCGGACGCAGTTCCACCGGATACGCTGCGGCCTGCAGCTTGGTCATGCCCAGCTCGATCCCGGATTCGGCTGCCGTCCCGTTCATGGCTGCGACCCTCACCACCGGAGGCTTGCCTTCGAGCACGGCCACGGCTTTCTCGTGCAGCGTCGGCTCCAGGCGAACCACCGCCGCGACCAGGAAATCGGGAACGTAGATGGCGGAGTAAAGCACTCAGCACTCAGCAGTCAGCACTCAGCAATCAGCCAAACCAACTGGATCGTGATTCGAATGTAGTCGTGGCTGCACGCGAAGGCTTACGCTGCAGCATGCGCGAATTTAGAACTTCGACCTCTATCTGTATTCCATGCAACAACCGCGCATGCGATGGTTTCGATCCTGCTTTTGCTGATTGCTGACTGCTGAGTGCTGACTGCTCGGTTCTCAGCACCAGCGACGCACAGCTCTTCGCCGACGCTTCCTGTTCGACGACCACCAGCGCAGTGGCCGTGTTCTCCACCGCGCGGCGGAAGCGGAACCACGAGGTCAGCGGGACGCGGCGCGCGATCGCGGGCGGGATGTCGCCCAAGTCCATCACTACCAAACCGAATCCTCCGGCTTGCAGCAGCAGGTCGGCGGCACGCAGAGCTAGCTCGACGCGGGAAAACGTTTCACGTTTCACGTTTCGCGTTTCAAGTCGCCTACGTGAAACTTGAAACTTGAAACTTGAAACTTCCGCGCCCCTTACCCACAGCACCCGCTGGAGGTCCACGCCGGCGACGGCGGCGGAGTGGGGATCGAAGGCGTCGCTGGCGTCCACCAGCGCGCAGACCTCCTCGCGCGCCGTCGCCTGGGCCATCAGCGCGAGCAGGAGGCTGGTGCGGCCCGACGAGGCCGGCCCGAAGATCTCGGTCAGGCCGCTGCGGGGCACGCCTCCGGTGAGTTCGTCCACCTGCGGGATGCCGGTGGGGATGGTCTCGGGCTGCGGACGTACTCCCAGCCGCGACGCCGGGACCACTCCCTCGATCCCGGCCAGGGCGCGCCGGCCGATAGCCGGGGAAAGGAATACGCGCAGCGCGGACGCCATCATGGGATACCTCGCGAACTGGGATCGAAACGGGCGAGCGGAACTACGGGGTTTCTGTGTGCGGTAGTTTCGCTTTTTATTCGCTCACTGCAGAGAGGATCTTGAACCTCGGACGGCGGGTTGTCAAGTTGAGGCGTTGAGCGGCCGTGAGCGAGCCTGAGTGCAGCGAAAGCGAATGGGAGCCGCTGCCAAAATCCTGAGCGAAGCGAAGGGACCTCTCTGGGAACAGCGCCGAATGAGACGCGGCGCGCCTTTGTTATAATCCGAGCGTCCTCACCGGTGGCGCTATCGTCTAGGGGTTAGGACGGAAGATTCTCAATCTTCAAACCCGGGTTCGATTCCCGGTAGCGCTACCAGCTATCATCCGCTAAGCCGCTTAATTTCAGCGGCTTTTCTTTTTGCTCCAAAACGGCGCTGGCGCTCGCTTGCGGCCTTTAGCGCGAATCGTGGTACACAAAATGGTATACATCCCCCCCAGCTCCTGGGTTCGCCCCGTGAGTTCTCCCCATCCCCCCGCGGCTTCGGTTGTGGCTCCCCAGTCAGGTGCGCCGTGCGATGCAAGAGTGCGGAGCGTGGGGCAGAGCACAATTAGTTCACTTAGTTATCGGCCTGGAAGAGTGCGGAGCAAAACGCCCTCGGAAGCAAGTCCGCATTCGCACCGCGCTGGAAATTTGCCCCCTGAGAAAGTGGAAGAATTTCAGGTTTGGCAACGGGGGTAGCAACGGGGGCGGTTCAAAAAAGTGCTCCTAGGCTTCCACCGCTCCACATGATTCTGGCGCACCGCCGGGATGCGGGCCGCGAGTTGTCCGTGATGGCCGTCCGCAGCGCTGGCATCGACGCCTTTCCCGCTTCGCCATGCAACCAAATCGGGCAGGGGAGGCCGCCCCACTAACTACACGTAGTTGGCGTTGAATGGGGATACAACCCACTGAAACGGGACATTTGCAGACTGCCCTGGAGACAGTCGGGCATCCCACGTGCCGCCCATAAAGGCGTTCTGCGCATGTACATCCACATTTCGGCCGCCCGTATTCGTAAACTGCCACGAGGTAGTGTATTCAGTAGATATATCTCCGCAAGCATTACCCGAGCATGCGAGCGAGGCGGCGGCTACCGCTCCAAACCGATGAGGCTCGGTAGCATAATCAGCTGCCTTTTTCTTGGGAGCAGGAGTTTCACTCATGGAATCTATAGCCTCCGATTCGAATTGTTATTTCTGTCGAAGCGACTGCGGGACCGCAGGGTATGTAAAATGGTCGGCCCTGTCAAGTAGTGATTCTGCTAATTGCTGTTCACACAAGCGCGACCCGGTTGATTGAACGGATAGAGTGTGAAGCGGTCCAATAGGGCCGATTTCGAGCTTCGTGGTACACAAGGTGGTACACAGATTGGTCGAAACAGGCCGTAACTCACTGACGGTGTTAGCTGGGTAGCAAGATTCTCAATCTTCAAACCCGGGTTCGATTCCCGGTAGCGCTATCAATTTGGCCTGAGGTCCCTCGCTACGCTCGGGATTTCGGCAGCGGTCTCCCGCTTCGCTCACGCCCGCTCAACGCCTTCAAGTTCGATTCCCGGTAGCGCTACCAACCTGGTTTTAGGTCCTCAGGATTTTGCCGTTGGGCCACCCTAGGGCCCTGATCTAATTCCTGCGCCTTACCCCGCCGTCGTGCTGCACGGGTTCCCCAGGAACCAGCGCTACAATGGAAACCGTGAAACACTACACCATCAAACGGATTCAGGACGGCACCATGTTCACCTGCGTACATTGTGAACATCACGTCACCACATTGGACTTCCACCGAGCGGCTGGAAACCTGCGCACCCAAGCGGCGACAGCCATCAACATGCACGCCGCCACCGTACATGGCCAGCCCATGGTGGTCTCGGCGCCCGATTTGCAGCAGCGTGTCTGGCGGTAACTGAATCCGGTAGCACCGCCCCCAGACCCTCCTTTTTGGCGGCTGCGTTTACAACTCCAAGAAAATCCAACCGCTACACCTCGGCTCCGGGCGCTATAATGCGCCCGCAGGCAATTCGAGCCTGCCTATCATCCCATCGGCGGCGCGGGTTCCCAGGGCGGGAATTCTTATC
Organism: uncultured Acidobacteriota bacterium; assembly: GCA_963808725.1. Classification (GTDB taxonomy): domain Bacteria; phylum Acidobacteriota; class Terriglobia; order Terriglobales; family Acidobacteriaceae; genus JAHFUA01. The sequence continues at coordinate 2,163,826 of CAWEGO010000002.1, forward strand.
GTTTACCGTGAAGCCGCCGGACTTGCACGAAAAGCGCTTGTGAACAAGGAGTGTCGGGTCCGGACCTCAAACAAGAATCCAATCTCAACCACATGAGGGAACAATGAAAACGCATTTCTCGCATGCTTACAAGGTCATGGTTGTGGCGGCCTGCGTCGCAATTTTGCTGGCGTCTGCCGCCGCGCAGGAAAAACCCGTCAAGATCGGCGTGGTGACATTCTTATCGGGCGCAGCCGCGGCGCCCTTCGGTGTGCCGGCCAAGAATGCGGCGGATTTGGTGGCCGAGGCTGCCAATGCCGGCAAGTTGCCCGCGCCTTACACTACCAAAGGCGTGGGAGGCGCGGTAATCGAACTGACCTTCCTGGACGAAGCCGGCGGCACCACCAAGCAGGTAACCGAATACCGCAATCTGGTGCAGCGCGACGTGGACCTGGTGATCGGATACATCTCCAGCGGCGACTGCCTGGCCATCGCTCCCCTGGCCGAGGAACTCAAGAAACTGACCGTGTTCTTCGATTGCGGCACGCCGCGCATCTTCGAGGATGCCAGTTACAAGTATGTCTTTCGCACCGGGGCCATGGCTACCATGGACAATGTTGCGGCGGCGATGTATATGACCCAAGCCAAGCCCAATCTCAAGAAGATCGCCGGCATCAACCAGAACTACGCCTGGGGTCAGGATTCGTGGAACGACTTTGAGGCCTCGATGAAGGCTCTGAAGCCCGGAGTCGAAGTGGCCACGGCGCAGTGGCCGCAGTTTCTGTCTGGGCAATACGGAGCAGAGATCTCCGCTCTGCTTGCGAGTGGCGCCGACGTGGTGCATTCCAGCTTCTGGGGCGGGGACATGGAGGCATTCATCTTACAAGCGGCACCGCGCGGCCTGTTCACCAGGAGCACGGTGCTGCTGACCTGCGGCGAGACGGCGGTGCAGAAGCTCGGCGGCCAGATCCCGGATGGCACCATCATCGGGGCCCGCGGTCCTTTCGACATGTTCGCGCCCGACACGGCGCTTAACCGCTGGTTCCGCAAGGCCTATCAGGATAAATACGGAGTTCCGCCCAGCTATCCGGCTTACAAGATGGCGCAGGCGATCCTGGGGGTGAAGTCGGCTTACGAGAAAGCGCGGGCGGCCAACAAGGGTAAGGCGCCCAACCAGGACCAGGTCATCGCGGCCTTCGAGAACCTGACTTTTGAGGGGCCGGGCGGCAAGGTCCAGATGGCCACCGGCAAGGGCCATCAAGCAGTCCAGGGGACGGCCTACGGCACGGTCAAGCATGAGAAAGGCCAGGTTACGCTGGTGGACGTCAAGACCTATCCGGCGGACAAGGTCACGCCTCCGGACGGGGTGAAGAGCGAAGCCTGGATCAAAGCCGGATTCAAGAAACCCAGCTAGGCATCGCAAGCGTAACTTCTTTACCGCGGATCAACGCGGATGAACCCGGATTGAAAGAGGCTACAAATCCGCGGTGATCCGTGTTCATCCGCGGCGAATGAAGTTACGCTCTCTACGCGACCTGACGGCACACGGGAGTGGCTGATGCGCGAATTGCTGGCGCTGCTGGTTGACGGGATCATCTACTCGTCATGGCTCTTCGTCATCGCGCTGGGTCTCACCCTGATCTATGGGGTGATGAAGATCCTCAACATGGCGCACGGGAGCCTGTACGCTTTGGGTGCGTACATGGCGGCCACGCTGGTGGGATACTGGCTGGGACACGGCCACGCGCCGCTCGCCAGCTACGCTATGCTCCTGCTGGCGGCGGTGATCGTCGGGCTGGTCGCCGGCCCGCTGATCGAGCGCGGCTTGCTGCGCTTCATGTACGGCCGGGATGAGATCGTCCTGCTGCTGGTCACCTACGCCTTGTTCCTCATCCTGGAGGATGTGATCAAGCTGATCTGGGGCGTGGAGGCGTACTACGTTTCCGAGCCCTACGGCATGCTGGGGAACGTTGAATTCGCGGGATTGATCTATCCCGTGTACAACGTGGTTCTGATCGTGGTGTCGCTGGTGGCGGGAGCGGCGCTCGCCGCTGTCCTGCGGTACACGCATCACGGCAAGCTGCTTTCGGCGGTGATCCACGATCGCGAGATCAGCATGGCCATGGGCATCAACGTATCCCGCTTTTACCTGGTGACGTTTACCATCGGCACCATGCTGGCCGCCGTCGGCGGCGCGCTCACCGCGCCCACGGTCTCGGTAGTACCGGGCATGGGCGTGCAGGTGATCGTGCTGGCCTTTGCGGTGGTGGTGGTGGGAGGCCTGGGCAGCCTGCCGGGCGCGGCTTTGGGGGCGCTGATTGTGGGGCTGGTGCGCTCGGCGGCGGTGCACTATCTGCCGCAGGTAGAGCTGTTCAGCATTTATGGAGTGATGGCCCTGGTACTCATCTTCCGTCCCAAAGGCCTGTTTGCCGGCCCCGAGGTCCGCAAGATATGAAGCGCACCGATCACACACTGCTGGTGCTGGTCGCTGCCTTATTTGCCCTGCTGGTGATTGGGCTGCTTCTCCCCAAGTGGCTTTTCCTTTTTACCCTGTCGCTGGGGAAAGGGCTGGTGGTTCTGGGCTTGATGCTGTTGCTGCGTACCGGACTGGTTTCCTTCGGGCAAGGCCTTTTCTATTGCCTGGGGGCGTACGCCGTGGGCAGCCTAGGACAGTTCTTCGGGATCAGAGACGCGCTGCTATTACTGCTGACAGGGATGGTGGTCGGAAGCGTGATTGCGTTCCTCCTGGGCTTTCTGATGGCCAAGTACCGCGACATTTTCTTCGCCATGCTGAGCCTGGCGTTTTCCATGATCCTGTACGGGCTGCTGGTGCGGACGGCAGCCCTGGGCAGCACCGACGGATTTAACGTTCCGCCGCCCACCCTGTTTGGACGGCCCATCGGCGGCGAAGAACATCAATACGTGCTGTTCTCGCTGGCCTGCGTGCTCGCCTTCGTGGCCGCGCTGCTGATGCACGCTTATTTCGAAACTCCCCTGGGACGGCTCTCGCCGGCTATACGCGACAACGAGATTCGCGTGGAATACATGGGGGCGTCGGTCCGCCATGCAATCCACGTGAAGTACGTGATCGCCGGAGCGCTGGCCGGACTGGGTGGCGCCCTGACCGCCATGACCGTGGGCCACATCGATCCCGACCTGGCCTATTGGACGACCTCGGGCGAATTCATCTTTGTGGCCATTCTGAGCGGGACCGGAAGCGTGATCGCGCCCTTCCTGGGAGCGTTCGTCTTCGAGATCATTCGCACTTACGCCTACCAGTATTCCCCCAACACCTGGCAACTGGTGGTGGGGAGCGCGCTGCTGATCGTGATCGTATTTCTTCCCGCTGGGCTGTGGTCGGTGTTCGGGCATCTGCGCCGCCGAGGTTCACCATGACGCCCATCCTCGATACCCGAGGGCTGTGCAAGAAGTTCGGCGCGGTGACCGCGGCCTGGGGAATCTCCATTGCCGTCGAGCCGGACACGGTGGTGGGGCTGATCGGGACCAACGGCGCCGGCAAGACCACCTTCGTCAATATGGTTACCGGCTACCTCAAGCCGGACGCGGGCATCATCAGCTTCAAAGGGCGGGACGTGACCGCCCTGCATCCGCGCCAGATCACGCAGTTGGGAATCTGCCGCTCCTTCCAGATTCCGCAGCTCTATGACTCGCTGACCGTGGTGGAAAACGTGATCGTGGCTCTCGGCATCGTGTTGCGCAACAGCAAGCCGCGGCGGTTGGCGCGCACTCCCAAGATCGTTCCCGGCCACGGAACCACGCTGATGGCGGCAGCGGAAACGATGCTCGAGCGCTTCGGGCTCGCCCAGTATCGCAACAGCCCAGCCGGCGTGCTGCCGGAGGGAGTGCGCAAGCTGCTGGACATCGCCGTGGCCCTTGCAGTGAAGCCCGAGATGCTGATTCTGGATGAACCTACCAGTGGCGTCAGCTCGGATGAAAAGTTCGGCATCATGGACACGGTGATGAACGCGGTCCGCTCCGAGGGCGTGACCGTGCTCTTCGTCGAGCACGACATGGAGATCGTCAGCCGCTACTCCAAGCGGGTCATCGCTTTTTACGAAGGCCGGGTTCTGGCCGACGGCGCTCCCGCTCACGTGCTCGGCAACTCTGATGTGCGCAAGTACGTGGTCGGAGGACAGTTGGCCGTGCGCTCGGAAGCGGAGGACATCGCGCGTGCTTAAGATCTCCGGTCTCGAGGCGGCGATCCAGGCGGTCACGGTTCTGCGCGACGTGCACCTGGAAATTCCCAGCGGCATCATGGCCGGCCTGATCGGCCGCAACGGCGCCGGCAAGACCAGCCTGATGCGCAGCATCATGGGCCTGCTGCCGCCACGCCGCGGCTCCGTCGAGTTCAACGGCCTGGACCTGGGAAAAGTTCCTTCGCATGGCAGAACCCGCGCCGGCATCGGATACATGCCCGAAGACCGGCGCCTCATCCCGGAATTGACCGCGGAAGAAAATATCCTGCTTCCCCTTTGGGCCATGAATGGCAACGGCTCCGAGGAGAGGCTGAAGAAGATCTACGAACAGATTCCGGAGCTCGTAGCCATGGGGGAACGGAGAGCCCTGCAGCTCTCGGGAGGACAGCAGAAGCTGGTGGCACTGGGCCGGGCGCTGATGTGCGGCACCCGCCTGCTGCTGCTCGACGAACCCTTCGAGGGCGTCGCTCCCGCGCTGGCCCAGCGCATTAGCGACGTGATCGCGGGTTTGCGGCAGGAAGGCATGTCGATCCTGATCTCAGAATCCGATCTGCAACACTCCGCCCGCATGCTCGACCGCGTGTTCCGCATCGAGCGCGGCGAGGTCACGCAACAGGGAACTAATACGACCGCAAAATCTCAAGGAGACCAGTCATGAAGATCAAGGCTGCAGTGTTGAACGCGATGGGAGTTGCTCCGCCATATTCGCAGTCCAAGCCACTTTCGATAGAAGAAGTTGACCTCGAAGGTCCCGGGCAGGGTGAAGTGCTGGTCAGGATCGGCGCTGCCGGCCTCTGCCACTCCGATTTGTCCGTGATCAACGGCGACCGTCCGCGCCCCACGCCCATGGTGCTCGGGCACGAGGCGGCGGGGACGGTCGAGGAGATCGGGGCGGGCGTCGACGACCTCAAGAAGGGCGATCACGTAGTGCTGGTATTCGTGCCCAGCTGCGGACATTGCCTGCCCTGCTCGCAGGGACGCCCCGCGCTTTGCGAACCGGGCGCCGCCGCCAACACCGCGGGCACGCTGCTCTCGGGCGCGCGCCGGCTCGGCCGAAACGGGGCGCCGGTCAACCACCTCCTCGGTTGTTCTTCTTTCGCCGAGTTTGCGACCGTTTCGCGGCGGTCGCTGATCAAGATCGATCCGGAACTGCCGTTCGACGAGGCGGCGCTGTTCGGCTGTGCCGTGCTGACCGGAGTGGGCGCGGTCCTCAACACCGCCAAAGTCTCCCCGGGCTCGACGGTCGCAGTCGTAGGACTGGGCGGCGTGGGATTCGCGGCTTTGCTGGGCGCGAGCCTAGCCGGTGCGCGCCAGATCGTAGCCGTCGATGTGTTGCCGGACAAACTGACCATGGCTAAGAGCCTGGGTGCGTCCGACACGTTCAGCGCTGCGGAAACGGACTGCGTCGAGAAGGTGCGTGCCGCAACCCAGGGCGGCGTGGAGTTCGCGTTCGAAATGGCGGGATCGGTGAAAGCCATGGAACTGGCCTACAAGATCACGCGCCGCGGCGGCACCACCGTGACCGTGGGCCTGCCTCCGCCGACCCACACCTTTCCCGTTCCGCAGGTGAACCTGGTCGCGGAAGAGCGCACCATCAAGGGAAGCTACATCGGCACGTGCGTGCCGGTACGGGATATGCCACGCTACATCGCGCTTTACCGGCAGGGACGCCTGCCCGTCGACCGCCTGATGACCGGCCGGCTTAGCCTGGCCGACATCAATGCGGGGTTCGATCGCTTGCGCGAAGGCAAGGCCGTACGCCAGGTGGTTGGCTTTGCGTCCGCCAGCAGCGGCCGGAGCGCCGAGGCCAGGGCAAGCTGATCTGGCGTCCGTGTTGGCTCATGCCGGTGCAAGCGCGCGCTGGCGATTCCAGCCAGGGGTGGTGTCTGGGAAAATACCTCCACGATTTCTAATTGAACTTCACCCGCATTCCATCGCAGAATGAGGGAAAGAGTTTCTTGCAGGATAACTGGCTTGCTCGGTTGTACAGGGAGGAGAAGTTGGCAGGGCCGGAACCGGTAATTCCTACACCGCACCAACACCACAAGCATCACGTTCGCATCCGTCGTCGCAAAAAATTCTGGCGCCGGCCGTCCTGGTGGTCCACGGTAGGAAGGTCGATCATCGTGGTCATGCTGGCGGTCACCGTGCTTTTCTGCATGTACCTGGTGTGGGCCGGGACCATCGTGCACCCTCAATAGGCGGCAGAAGCAGCCGCGACGCGAACGATCTCGATGCGTTACTGAACGGGCTCGTGCAGAAGCTGATTAGCTACGCGAAGCAAGGAGCGCCAGGCCGCAACGCGCCGCTCGCGCCCGAAAAGCTGCGGAAAATCTTCGCCCCAAGAAACCGCATGGGTGCAAAGGGGCACCGTCTAGATTCTTCGCTTCGCTCAGAATGACATTCTATTCTTTGCAATACTGTCCGGGAGACTGTCATCCTGAGCGCGCCGCTTTTGCGCGCGAAGGATCTAGAGAGTGCCCTTTCGCCCCATACGGTTCATAGAAGCGAACGTCTTGCGGGGCGTTTGTCCGGATCGTGTCCCGCGTCCCCTGCAGTTATTGATTTCTTGAACCAGATTGCGGGGACACCACGCCAGCCCTGACCTCGCCGCTGTTTGATGACTATTGCAACCAGCTAATACAGAAACAATATATTTAACAAGATACTTGACAACGCCTCGCCAGGCGTGATATTGTCTAGCGACATACATTATCTATTGGCTAATTCATTGGCGAATCGGATTGTACCCCTAAGTCCTTTATTTCGATTCGGACCTATCGGATTCATGCTCGTAAGTGGCTGATTCCAATATACCGAGGTGCGCGGGAGATAATCTCATACCGGCAAGACCCTGGACACATTGCTCCCGCCAACCAGGCGCCGCGCTGCGGGGCGAGACTCTCTGCTACTTTCACAACCCTGCTAGCAGCGCCCACCTTCATGTCCGGCTGTTTGCCGTCCGGAGCGACCAAGGGGGCACTGCGCCAAGGCGCGCCGGAATTTCTCTCCGCCCGGTACAATACCGCTGTGAAGCCTCTCATTTTTCTGGTCGAGGACGATGCCGACATCAGCCGCCTGGTGCGGCACCACCTGGAGGCGGCCGGTTACGCCGTGCATGCTTTTCCCGCGGCCGGCGCCGTGCTGAGCGAAGCCGAGAAAGAGCGTCCCTCGCTGTTCCTGCTCGACATCATGGTGCCGGGCGGAGACGGTCTCGATCTCTGCCGCCGCATCCGCCAGATGCCCATCCTGGGCATGACTCCGGTGATTTTTCTGACCGCCAAGACCGCTGAATCGGACCGCGTGCTCGGCCTCGACCTGGGCGCCGACGACTACATCACCAAGCCTTTCAGTCCGCGCGAACTGGTGGCGCGCACACGGGCCGTCCTGCGGCGTTTTGAGAAGCCGCTCACCCCCTCGCTGCTGAAGATGGGCGAGATCGAGATCGACAGCGGGGCCATGACCCTGACGGTGCGCGGCAACCCCGTCGCCACCACTGCCACCGAGTTTCGCCTGCTGGATTACCTGGCGCGCCACGTGGGGCGCGTTTTCACCCGCGACCAGTTGCTGGACGCGGTGTGGCGCGACACCGCCTACGTCACCCCGCGTTCGGTGGACGTGTACGTGCGCCGCATCCGCGAGAAGATCGAGCCCGACGCCGAGAACCCGCGCTACCTGCGCACTGTCCGCGGCACTGGCTACCGCTTCGAGTCGCCCAAGTGAGCAACCGCGTCTTCTTCAAGCTGCTGCTAATGTTCGCGGTGGTGATCGCCGCGTATGCGCTGGCGTCGCTCCTCCAGACCACTGCCGGAGTGCGCCACACGCTGCTGTGGACATCAGGGCTGGCGGTGCTGGTGGCCGTCGTGCTGGCGTTGATCGCGGCGCAGTCGGTGGCGCGTCGTTTGCGGCGCATCGTGGATTTCGCCGCTCGCATTGCTTCCGGAGATCTGACCGCTCGCATCGCGGAAAACTCCTCCGACGAGATCGGCCAGGTGGCTGCGGCGCTCGACTCCACCGCGCACCAACTCGAGCACAGCTTCCGCGGTATCCGCACCGGCCAGCAGCAACTGGAAACCTTGCTCAACAGCATGCAGGAAGCGGTGATCGCCGTCTCCGCCGACGGCAAGGTGCAATGGGCTAACCGCGTGATGACCCGGCTCACGGCGTCGGGAGTGCGGCTGGGAGCGCCTGTGGTCGAGACGGTCCGCGACCCCGACTTCTTGCGGGCGGTCACGGAAGCCATCCAGAGCGGAGGCGTGCGCACTACGCGCGCCACCTCCATTTTCCCCGGCCGCTTCTACAACGTGACCGCCGCACCCATGCCGGGAGCGGGGGTGGTCGCCGTGCTGCACGAACGTCAGCGAGATCGAGCGCGTGGAGAAGACCCGCCGCGATTTCGTGGCCAACGTGTCGCACGAGCTGCGTACGCCGCTGACCTCGATCCAGGGATACGCCGAGACCTTGCTGGAATCGGCCCCGGCCGAAGGGCCGGATCGCGAGTTCCTGGAGATCATCCGCAAGAATGCCGTACGCATGGCCACCTTGAGCGAGGACCTGCTCACGCTGGCGCGCGTGGAATCCGGGGAAGTGGCCTTCCGCTTCCGGGCGGTCGCTCCGGCAGAGATGCTGGAGGACGTCGCCAAGAGCTTTGTCGAGATCGCCAGGTCGAAAGGGGTGGAGTTGATCGTAGAAGTGCCAACGGCGCGCGCCGTAGAGGCCGATACCGATGCTGTCCACCAGGTGCTGGCGAACCTCATCGACAATGCCCTGAAGTACGCTTCCACGGGTGGCAAGATCGTCCTGGGCGCGTGCGATGCCGACGCCGGGGTCGAGTTCTACGTGCGCGACTTCGGCCCCGGCATCGCTTCCGAACACCTGCCGCGCTTGTTCGAGCGCTTCTACCGCGTGGACAAGGCGCGGTCACGAGAGTCGGGCGGCACCGGACTCGGGTTGGCTATCGCCAAGCACATCGTGCGGGCACACGGAGGCGCCATCCGCGCGGAAAGCACTCTGGGGCACGGCTCGACCTTCCTGTTCACGCTGCCGGCCCCCACGACCGCCGCTGCCGGACAGTCCTGATCACTGGCTGTTGTTCTTGCTGGTTTCCTTGGTCTCTCGGTTGAAGACGAGGACCTGGTTGAGCTGGCCTTCGGGGGCCGTGATCCGCCGCTCGATGGTGAGGGTCTGGCCATCCGCCGAGAGCTTCCAGCGGCTGGTCCACCGGATGCCGGGAGCCGGATGAGCCGGGCGGGCCTTTTGCCGCGCTTCAAACACCAGCACCGGCCCCTCCCAGAAGCTGCGCGTCCAGACCTCGGCCTCATCGTTGGAATCGGTCATACGCTCCTGGCCGTCGGTGGTGATCTCAACGCGCGTGGTCTTCGATTCCTGGGTGTAGTCGAAGGCCAGTTTGGCGCCGATGTGCCGGATCACGTACCCAGCCGAGTCCGGCGGCGGGGCGCCGCCGAAGTCGCTCTTCTCCGGGTTCAACCTCCAGTAGCCGGAGAAGTTGGTAGCGGGCCTGGTCTGGGCCGCGGCGGCCAGGGCCAGCAGCAGAAACCCGCACCCTGCCAAGCCAGACTTGTGGCAAGTGCTGAGCATCGGCTCCTATGATACTTCGCCATCCGTTTACAATGCGACCCCAAGGAAGGTCAAACATTCGCCGACGTTCTCGTCGAATGAACTTGCACGCTGGCAGGGGGTAAGCCCCGATCACACCGGCGAGATAGGGGAAGAGATCGGGCGGACGCTCGTAGCCAGGTTCCGGGAAACGCGCGGCGCGGCCTCGCTGCCCGTGAAGTCGGCCAGCGCTGCGCTGGCGATTACCGCCAGCAACCCCAAGACGTGCTCATCGGTGTCGTCGAAGGCGTGCGGCCGGGTGGAAAACACCTCCAGGATGCCGACGGCGGCATTCCGCCGCACCAGCGGCACCAGCAGCATGGATCCCACGCCGCCCAGACGGGCGCAGGCTTCACGGTTAACGCGCGGGTCGTTCTCGGTGTCGTCGCAGCGCAGCGTGCGCCGGCTGCGTACACACTCTCCCGAGAGCCCGGAGTCGAGAGGCACCAGGGCACCCAGCGGAGGCGCTGTGGGTCCGCTCATCGCCCAGCAGGTCATCTCTCCCTGGGCGCCGATGGCGATGGCGGCTCCAGTGGAGCCGGTGGTATCCAGCGCGCGGGTGACCACCATGTTCAGCGCCGCCCTCAGGTCGCCGGACTCAGCCACGGCGCGGCGTGCGGCGGCCAGGGCCGCCAGCCGTTCGCCCTCCCGCTGGCCGGCGCGCATCCGGTTCTGTTGACGCAGGAAGGAATTGAAGAGGAGGGCGCGGAAAGTCTCCTGGTCCAGCGGACCGGTGAAGGCGCCATCGCTTCTCAAGCTGTCGTTGAAGTTTCGTTCGAACATGGTCACCCCGGGGAGCCGGAAAACCGGACCGGCCCAGCTCGCACAGCCCGACGCTATGGGAAACGGTCACCTCCTCCGGCCCGTCGGCGGGCGGGCGGGGGAGCGGGGGACCCGTGACAGTTCGCGGCGGCTAAGGCCAAACCCGCGCGGCCTTGCCCGTATCCGCGCCCATCACCGGTTCATTGCTCTGCTGGGTCGCAGAATAGGTCTTGGCCGGCGAAGCGGCGGCCGCGATTTCGCGCGCCGGTTCCTTCTCTTCCAGCATGGGCGCAACTACACGGAGCGCTTCAATCTCCTTTTTCAGGCGCTCGATCTCGAGTTCCTTCTGCCGCATTACATCATAAATATTTTTCATTTCCGAAAGGCCTCGTTCTGGCGACTATAGCATTGCTTCCCCGACTGTCAATATAGTTCATTGCCTGGCCGAAGGTGGCTGTGCAGCTTAGGATCCCTCATTCCGGACCGGCTTGGCCCAGACCGCCCGCCCCGAGCACCTGTACCAAGAGGGTAAACAGCCCGGTGGTTGGGGCGAGGCCGGCTATGTTGCTAAAAAAAATGTGTTTAACGTAACTGGCTGCCCTTCCGTTCAGCGCCCGGAAGCGGCCCGGCGAGCCTCGCCCGCCCGCGAGATGAAGGAGTCCCTGACCGTCCACTGCGGTTGTGCGCCATCCAGGGTCAACTTCAGCATCTGGAAGCGCAGTTCGCCGTGATCGACGACCAGGTTGCAGATGTGGTAGGTCGGGCCGGGATCGCGGTAGAAGTCGCTTTCGGAGCGCTGGATCATGTAGGGTGTGGCCCCTCCACCTCCGCTCACGACATAAGTCACCCCGCCGTGCTCGTAGCGCTCGTAGTTGTGCACGTGCCCCGCCAGGACAATGATCCGCGCCCGCATGCTCTGCTGGTGCTGTTCGAGCATCGACGCCAGTGGCTGCTCCTGCGGACGCGGCGAGTGACCTCCGCCGGGCGTCTCGTCGTTAGACCGTGTGAGCGGCGGATGATGCAGCGCTACCAGCACGAAATCCACGTCCGGCGGCAGCGCCTGGAGTCCTTGTTCCAACCACTGCCCTTGCCGGCTTCCCGGGCCGTTGGCGGAATTGCTGTCCAGCACAAACAGCGCCAAGTTGGCGGCGCACACTGAGTACCACCGCCGGCCCTCAAGGCGGGGGAAACGTTGGAAGTAGTTGGCGAGCGCCTGGTCCTCTGCCCCCGCCACGTCGTGATTGCCCAAAGCGGGAAGCAGTTCGATGTTCGCCTGCCGCAGGGGCGCGGTTTCCTCGTCGAACACTTTCCAATCCTGCCTGCTGCCGCCGCTAAGCACCAGGTCGCCGCTAATAATCACGAACGCCGGCTTCTCCTCGGCGATACGGGCGATCTCCGCTCTGCGCATGGTCGCATTGGAATTCTTGGTGTCGGCTGGATCCGTGAATCGTATGTCTCCATAGCCGACAAAAGTGAAAGGATAAGCCGGCGCGGGCAGGATGATGTCCGGCTTCCACGACTTCGTGGGCGGCTGAGCCTGTACGGGCACCAGCGCGAAGGCCAGGGCGAGAAGAGTGATCAAGCCGGCTCGGGACGTTCTCAGGCAAACAGGAAGCATAGCATCTGGATTAGATGCTGCAATCCGCTGGATTGCAGGATAAGAATCGGATCGCGGCGGTTTTTTTTGCCAGCCGGAAGGTGGAGCTCAGAAATCGTGGGTCAGGATGTCGGAGGCGCGGCGGCACAATTCGCGCGCGTACTCGGTCCAGACGCCCTGTCCCCAATAGCGATAACAACTGGTCTGCGTCAGCAGCAGATAGAAGAGCGCATTGCGGTAACGGCGGTCACCGGTTGAGACTTTCCCCAGGGCTCGTTCCGCGAACAGGGCGCTCACCGACTCCATGGGCCCCAACACGTTTTCATAGCCTCTCACCCAGGAGAGGTTGTTCGTCCAACTGCCTCCCTCCATGTTGAAGCGATTGTCCTGGGCTCGCAGCTCGGCGATCACGCTCTCCAGACGCTCGCGCCCTTGGCCGGGTTGGAACCGCTCCCAAATGCGCTTCTGGTGAAGCGGCTGGATGGCCGGGAAGTCGGTTTCCTGGAGGCCCATCGCGGCCAGGTACTCCAGGTATTCCGTGGCATTCACGGGCGGGGTTTCCGAGCCCGACGCTTCGCGCATGACTTCCAAGAACTTGGGCGGGAACTCGTTCATCATCACGCCACCGTTCTCGCCGTCCCCGATCTGGGTCACCAGGGGTGGGACGTTGCGGCCGGCCAACGGCATTCGTCCCAGGCCTTTGGCCTCGTAGTAGGGCTGCATCTGGGCCACCAGCTTGGTGTCACTGCCCTGGGTCTTAATGATGGCGATGATGCTGGCAGTCTGGCCTTCCGAACTTTTCGCTACCAGACGGTGAGGCAGGTGGCGATGGTGCAAGCTGCCGCCATCTTCCACGCGCTCCACCGAATGTTCCTGCACCAGGACCCAGCGGTAACCACAATCCTTAAGTGTCCTGACAAATTCATAGGCCACGTCAGGATGGTTAGGCAGCGCCATTTCCGGCGGTGAGAAGCCCTTGACCCGAGCGAGCGCCTCCAAGCCAAAGATGGCGGCAAAATACTGCTGCCAGGCTAGAACGTGAAGGCGGAAATCCTGTGCCGGAGTGCTGGGCGCAACCGCGTGTCCCCAGGCTGTGCCCAGCCATTCCACCGAACGCCGGTAGGCAGGGTCGCCGGTGATGCGCCGCAGATTGTCAAAGACATCGTCCAACCCCATGTGCCGCAACCCGTGCAACAGGCAACCGGAATAGTCGAGCATCACCCGCGGCTGTTTGCCCTCGTGAACCAGTTGCGGAATAAATTCGCCCATGCGCTGGTAACACCATTTAAATACTGGCGCGTTGTGGTTGTCGCCGATCTGCGGATTCTCCATCATGTATTGCAGATTGCTGATCACCTCGGCAGTGCGGAGATCGCCGGTGCCGGCCAGAATGAGCGGCTGGTGCATGTGCAGCGCAATGGCAAACGCGCTCTTGATCCTGCCAAAGTCAATGCCGCTGTCATTCAGGTAGACGGGCCCCCCGTCAGCGGTGGCGGCGGCCACTTGCTCCTCCGCCCCACAGATATTGGGTAAACCATCCACGTATTCTGGAAGTTCGCTCATGCGCGGATTTCCTCGTCCCTTCCGGGCCGCACCGGAGGCAAGTGTGGTCACTGGGTGTAAACGTGGGCAACGCGGTCGGCGATGGCATCCCAAGTGAAGGCGGCTTCCACGGCCACGCGGCCGTTGCGTCCCATCCAGCGCGCCCACTCCCAGTTGGTGAACAAGGTGCCAATCCCCCACCCCACGGAATCATAGTTGGGATAAATCTTCAATCCGTTGACCTCGTGCCAGACGTATTCATCCGGGCCGCCGTTTTTGGTGACGATGACCGGCTTGCCCGCGCTCCACGCTTCCAGCACGACGATGCCGAAGGGTTCGTTGCGACTGGGCACACAGACTACGTCGCAGGCTTTGTAGAGGTCCGTCAACTCTCCGTTGTTCTTGAAACCAAGAAACCGGGTGGCATGATGTACTCCCAACTCCCACGCCCGCTGCTCCACGGACGCCCGCATCTCCCCATCGCCCGCGAAGACAAATTTCGCGCGATGATGGTGCCGGAGCAGGTGCGGGATGGCTTCCACCAAAAGATCGAGTCCCTTTTGATAGACCGCGCGCCCGGAAAACAACACGGTCGGATCCGTGGGGCCGATGCTGTAGCGCGCTTTGACGCCGGCCGGATCCAGCCATCCATCGTAATTGTGGAGGTTCACCCCGTTGTAAATGGTGGTGGCCTTCCAGTCCGGGACCTCGTACATCCACATGATTTCCTTCTTCAGCGAGTGCGAAACGGTGATCACGCGATCGCACCAATAAGTAGCCGCGCGTTCCTGGTGGCGGACGCGCTCCGAGCGGCCATTATGAAACTGATTACCGCTGCGCCCGTACTCGGTGGAATGCAGGGTAAGCACGGTCTTCCGCCCGCGCCCCTGTTTAACGTAAATCATGGCATTGCCGGCGAGCCAATCGTGGGCGTGAATCACGTCAAACGGGCCGATGGCATTTTCCGTGGCACACACGTGGTAGGCGAAGGAGCGGCACATGTCGTTGATTTCTTCAACGAAGTCCGGGTCCAGCCGGAACTGACACCGGTGGTAGTGCACGCCATGGATGCATTCGTAATGCGGTTGCCAAGCTCCCATGCGGGTGAAGACATGCACTTCATGCCCTTTCCTCTGCAGTGCCGCCGCCAGTTCAGTGACGTGGGCCGCGACCCCGCCCACGGGAATGGAATGCAGCGATTCCCATGCCAACAGCGCGACTCTCATAACCATCTCGGAATCAAAACAGGTTTCGTGCTCGAACTGCCCTGTCGGGGTTCTCGCTTCAAGAACGTCCCGGTCAAAAATAAAGGTTTGGAGTTTGTGGAAATTCGCAATCGATACCAAGATTGTAACGCAAAAAACTCCTTTTTGGAGATCGCGTCTGCGTTATCAAAACGGATTCATTTTGACGCTGAGGCTCAGAACCAAAAGGCTGGATCCCGGCGTGCCACGGCGGTGCTGAGGTCGTGGTACGATTTCTGGTTTTGCTCAACTGCTCAGGAGGGCTCCTCGCATGGGCTCGAGATTGCCGTTTATCCTTTTCTTGCTGCTGGCATTTTTGACCGTTATCCCGGTGCCGGGACACACCCAAGGCCAAACGACAGGTTATGAGCAGAATCTGTTCAAGGAGATGAAGTGGCGTTTGGTCGGTCCATTCCGCGGTGGCCGCGCTCTGGCGGTGACCGGCGTTGCCGGCGAGCCCAACGTCTTTTATTTCGGAGCGGTCGCGGGTGGGGTGTGGAGAAGCGTCGATGGCGGCGCCACCTGGGCCCCGCTGTTCGACAAGGAGTCGATCTCATCCATCGGCGCGATCGCCGTTGCCGATTCCGATCACAACGTTATCTATGTCGGTACTGGCGAAGCCTGCATTCGCGGCAACATGTCCTACGGCGACGGCGTGTACCGGTCCACCGATCGCGGCAAGACCTGGAAGAATGTCGGCTTGCGCGACAGCCGTCACATCGGCGCCATCGTCGTTCATCCCAGGAATCCCGACATCGCCTTCGTGGCCGCCCTGGGTCACGCCTATGCCCCGAATGCCGAGCGCGGCATCTTCCGCACCACCGACGGCGGAAAGACGTGGGAAAAAGTATTGTACAAAGATGACCGTACCGGCGGCATCGACGTTGTGTTCGACCCTAACAATGCCAACATCCTCTACGCCGCACTCTGGCAGGTGTATCGCACGCCTTGGAGCCTGAACAGCGGCGGCGCCGGCAGCGGTCTCTACAAGTCCATCGACGGCGGCGCCACGTGGAAGCGACTGGAAGGCCACGGCCTCCCCGAGGGAATCCTGGGCCGCATCGGGGTTTCCGTGTCCGGCGGCGACTCCAACCGCGTGTACGCTCTGATCGAGGCCAAGGAGGGCGGCCTCTACCGCTCCGACGACGGCGGCGACACCTGGACGCGCATCAATGACGACGAGCGCTATCGCCAGCGCGCCTGGTACTTCACCCACATCTTCGCCGACCCCAGAAGCGTGGATACCGTCTACGTGCTCAACACCGGCATGTTCAAGTCCACCGACGGCGGTAAGACCTTCAACCTTCTGCCCGCGCCCCACGGCGATCACCACGGGCTGTGGATCGATCCCACCGACCCCGACCGCCTCATCAACGGCAACGACGGCGGCGTCACCATCAGCCTCGACGGCGGCCACACCTGGACCCAGCAAGACAATCAGCCCACCGCGCAGTTCTACCACGTGATCGACGACCATCAGTGGCCCTACTATCTCTACGGAACGCAGCAGGACAACAGCAGCGTCGCCATTGCCACCTATGACGATTCCGGCGTGATCGGCCGATGGAGTTGGTTCGACTACGGTGGCGAGACCGGCTACGTCGCTCCCGATCCCAGCGACCGCAACATCATCTACGGCGGGAACGAGGGCACGATCTTTCGATTCGACAAACGCACCCAGCAGATGCAAGACGTTTCCGTCTGGCCGCTGGACGTGTCCGGCCACGGCGCCAAGGACCTGGAATACCGCTTCAACTGGACTTCGCCGCTGATCATCTCTCCCAACGATCCCGGCACCATCTACACGGCCAACAATCGGCTCTTCCGCAGTCGCGATCGCGGCATGAGCTGGGAGGCGATCAGCCCCGACCTCACGCATAACGATAAGAGCAAACAGGAACCCTCCGGCGGCGCCATCACCCTCGACATCACCAGCGTCGAGTATTACGACACCATCTTTACTATCGCCGAGTCGCCGAAGCAGAAAGACCTGCTCTGGGTCGGCACCGACGATGGCCTGATCCAGTTTTCCCGCGATGGCGGCAAGAACTGGGCCAACGTCACGCCCAAATCGCTTCCCGAGTGGAGCATGATCTCGCTCATGGAGGCATCGCCCTTCGATGCCGGAACTGCCTACGTAGCCGTCGATCGCCACAAGCTCGATGACTTCCGCCCGCACATCCTGAAAACCAGTGACTACGGCAAGACCTGGACGGCGATCACCAAGGGCATTCCCGATGGCTACTTCGTCCACGCTGTGCGTGAAGATCGCCAGCGCAAGGGCCTGCTCTATGCCGGGACCGAAAGAGGAGTGTTTGTCTCCTTCGATGACGGCGCGCACTGGCAGCCGCTGCAGTTGAACCTGCCTTCGACGCCAGTGACTGACCTTGTCGTTCACGATAACGATCTGGCGATCGCCACCAACGGACGGTCTTTCTGGGTGCTCGACGATCTGATGCCGCTGCGCGAGCTGTCCACGGATCTCGCCCGGTCGAACTTCCATCTCTATAAACCCGAGCCCGCGCTGCGCCTGCATTTTCCCGAGCAGGTAGACCGCCGGCGGCCAGTCGGGCAGAATCCACCGATCGGAGCCGTCATCGACTACTACTTCAAAGGCAAGCCGGCCGGTGAAGTAACGCTCGACATCCTCGATGGCCAGGGCCGGCTGGTGCGGCATTACTCGAGCAAAGAAAAGAAGATCGCCGAGCAGCCGCCCGAATGGCCCGACCAGGAAAAAATGAGGGAGACGATCCCCGCCGAAGCGGGCATGAACCGCTTCCCGTGGGACCTTCGCTACGAGCCCCCAGTCAAAATTCCCGGCGCGTTCTACACCGATATTGGCCCGTGGGGTCCGCTCGCCGTTCCCGGAAGCTATCAGGTCAAACTGACGGCTGACGGGCAAAGCCAGACAGAACCTCTTGAGTTGCGCCTCGATCCGCGCGTGACGAACGTCTCCGCCGCCGACCTGCAGAAGGAGTTTGATCTCGGCGTGAAGATTCGCGAGGCCAATAACCGGCTGCACGTTGCCGTCAATCAGATCCGCCAGTTGCGGGGCGAGCTGGAGACACTGCGCCAGTGGGCCGGCGACAGCGCCCAGGCCAAACCCGTCCTCGCCGCCGCCAAGCAGTTCGATGAAAAGATGACTCCCATCGAGGAAGAGCTGCTTCAGGTGAAGATGAAAAGCTCGGAGGGCAATCTGGGCTACCCCAGCAAGCTCAACGAGGCGCTCGATTCGCTCGCCCACACCGAGGACTCCGCCGACTCCGCGCCCCCGGCGCAGATGCAACAGGTCTTTGACCTGCTCAACCGCAGGCTGGAAGCGCAACTGGCGAACTGGCGGGAGATTCTCGCCAAGGACCTGCCTGCACTCAACCAGCTGATGCACGCGCAGGGCGTCCCCGACTTGCAGACGCCGACGGGGATGCCGAAGGAATAGGAACGCAGGGGCAGTTTCACATTGTAGTGTAGCGGGTGGAATAGCGTAGCGGGTGGAAGCGCCGGGCTTCAGCCCGGCGCAAAGAGGATCACCTTAAGAACAACGGGCTTTATAGCCCCAGGGCCTAAAGGCCATTCTTCTTGGGCGACTTTCGCAGGCCTAAAGGCCTGCGCTTCCATCGCCGCCGATCACCGTGCCCGCGCCAGCACTAGGGTGATGTCATCCGGCTGCTCGTTGGCGCCGATCCAGTCGCTGACCGCCGAGGTGACCATTTCCGAGATCCGGGCCAGGGGCAGGTGGCGGTGGTCGCGTACGATCTCGATCAGCCGTTCCTCGCCGAATTCGCCGAACTCGTTCTCCGGCTCGGTGACCCCGTCGCTGAAGGCCAGAAAGATGTCGCCGGGCCGCAGATCGATGGTGCGCTCCTCATAGCCCTGGTCGTCGAACAGGCCGATCACCAGCCCGGGCGTGTCCAGACGCCGCCGCAGCGCCCCGTCCTGCCCCAGGACGACCGGAGGGAGATGTCCGGCATTGGAATAGGTGAGCGCGCGCGAGCGGCCGTCGTACACGCCCAGGAAAAGCGTGGCGTACTTTTCCGCCGGGGTACTGCGATACAACTGGCGATTGAGCAGGCTCAGCACCTGGGCGGGAGAGAACTCGTCGCTGCTGCCGGAGCGCGCTTCGAAGATGTGGGTGGGTGCGTGGGCCTCTCCTCCCGCCGCCACCAGGTGTGCGGTCATGGCCGGCATGCGTCCGATCTCGTAGGCGCGGACGGCGGAGTGGATGGTGGCCATCAGCAGTGCGGCCGAGATGCCTTTACCGCTGATGTCGCCCACAGCGATTCCCAACCGGTCCAGCCCATAGGGGAGGAAGTCGTAGTAATCGCCGCTGACGGTGCGCGCCGGGCGGCATACGCCGTGGACCTCGAGCGACTCCAGGTCCGACATCGCCTTGGGAAACAACTGCGACTGCACCTCCTGAGCGATAGTTAGCTCGTTCTCGAGGCGTTGCTTCTCCTTCTGCTCGGCGATCAGTTGTTCCAGCGACTCGCTCATGGAGTTGAACGAGCTTTCGAGCGCCGCCAGCTGGTCTTGCGTGGTGACTGTGATGCGGTGTTTTAGGTCGCCGCGATTGATGTGCTGCGTCGCGCCGTAGAGTTCGGCCACTGACCGGGTCATGGTGCGGGTGAGCCCCACGCCGACGATCAGTGCAATCAGCTCGATGATTGCGAAAACAATGGCCAGAACGATCAGCAGCGTCCAGATGGCGCCGCCAAAGTCCACCATGGTCTGGAATAGCCGCGCGTACAGCAGCGATGGCCGGGTGGTCGCGCGCAATGCGATGCGCGAGCCCTCCCCGGTCTTCCAGTCCACGATCGCCAAGGGAGCGAAGAAAGTGACTTTGCGGTCGAGGCGCCGGCTCTGGTGCGGCAGCGAGCCACCTGTGATGCGGGCCAAGCGTGGTCGTGCCTCCTGGTTTGGCTGGTCCCCGGAGTCTACAGAGATCTCCGCCGTGCGGCGATCCCCGCTGGCACGGCCGCGAATCAGGCTACTGGGATAGATCGCCACCTCGCCAAGACCACCGGCGATCCGTTCGACCAGCGCGCCATCTACCGGCATGCTGGAGAGCACGGTCAGGGTCGCGCCGCCGGCAGACACGGTGTTGGCCGCCCGCAGATAAAGCCCGGTGTCATCGCGGACGATCCCTTGGAAATCATCCTTGAGCCAGGCGGGGAGCTCGCCGATATTTCGGCCGCCAGGTGCGTAGAGTTCGATGCGTTGCCCGCGTCCGGGGTCCCCAGGAAACCCGGTTTTGGTTTGCTGGGGTGGGTGATACCAGGCCACCACCTCCGCTGTCTTCATGTGTTCGTCGGGGCGGAACTCCTGGGACGCAAGCAGGTCCTTGCCGGTGGGCACGCCACGAACCCGGGCGACCGTGGCCAGTTCGGTCGCCATGGCGGAGTTGGCTGCCTCAAGTGTTCGTAGCTCGGAATTCAGGTCGGAAGTGGCAAGGAAGGTTGCGAACTGGCCGGCGAACAGGTAGCCGGCAATCAGAGCCATCATCAATACCAGCACCAGCGGGATCACGCCGATGAAGGTGTAGGTGACGATCAGGCGGTTGCGCAGCCGCCACATGAACCGGCGTCGGAACCAACGCAGGCTGAGGATGAATCCCAGCACGATCCACGTGGTCGTGAGCAGCACGACCCAAACGTCCAGTGCTCCCGCGCCGCTTCGGCCGGAGCGCAGCCGGCTCAGTCCGTAGATGAACAGGTCCACCAGAAGCAGGTAGAGCGTGAAGCGGCCTAAGCCGGTCGTGGGGGCCAGACGCGCCAGCTTGCGACGGTAGGAGGGACCTTTCATCGGAAGTTTGCTCAGCCCAGTTTCGCAAGATTATAGACGTATGGTGCGTCCGCGGGGCGGACAGGGCAGCCAGGTTCCGGCTCGGCGTTATGACAAAGAGATACGTGTCCAGCCTCCACAGCGTTCGCAGTAAAATCTTGTGCTTAGCAGGTTCGCCAAGCGCCGGATTTCATGGCGTTCAGATTGGACCAGCCGGTGGTGTGCCGATGACCGCCCGTAAGTACCGCATCCTGGTGGTGGATGACGAACCCTCGGTGCTCCTCACCTACCAAATGATCCTCGAGCAGAAGGGCTATGAAGTGCTTGGTGCCTCGTCGCCCGAGGAAGCGCGGCGCGCCCTGGAGGGCGACAAACTCGACCTGCTGCTGTGCGACCTGTCGCTCGGGCAGAAGGCTTCCGGCTTCGAGGTCATTGAGCATGCGCATCGCTGCCAGCCGGGATTGCCGTCGCTGCTGCTCACCGGTTACGCCGGCAAGGACATCAGCGATCGCGCCCAGCGTCTGGGCATTCCGGTCCTGCTCAAGCCGGTCGATATCCAGGAGTTCCTCGGTGTTATCCGTGCCCATTTAAGCGACGCTCACGAGCAGAAAGCGAGCGGCCAATAGACCCCCGACCGGAATCTGCCTGGCCACTGCCTGCCGCCGGCTCGCAATGGGCAACTAGTTTAGAATCGCTCCGTGTCCCCCCTGAAATCGTTGGCGATCCTGATCCTCTGTACGGCATCCGCGCCGGCGCAACAGCAGCCCCAGCAGGGCGATATGAAGGTGCGCGTCAACTACATGAACGTCTGCTCTCCCAGCAACGCCGACAAACAGCAGATCGTTGCCGCGCTCGAGCGCATTCCCACCGCTCCTCGCTTCGGGCCGGAGTTCGAGATCGCGCGCGGCCGCTCCACCGCCCCCGAGGCTCCTATCGCTTCCTGGGTGCGCGTGCGCCGCGAATTCCCACCGGACGTGCCGCTTATCAACGCCCAGTACTCCGTCAGCCTGGATGCCAACGACATCATCGAGACCATCGTCTTCCGCTGGCGCGAGCCCAAGGAGGTGATGCAGGTTTCCATCGAGGACAGCGTTTCCAACGTGGCCAGTCCGGCCACGGTGGTTTCCACCGACACGCCGGCCAGCCGCATCCGCATCGAACGCTTCGGCAAGCCTTCTCTGGGCCTCTCGCGCTGCGCTCCGGCCGATCAAAGTGCGTACGAGACAGTATTCGCGACCGCCAGCCGGGTAATGAGCCGTTACCGCGCGGCCTTGGGAGTGCGGGAGAGCGTGCCTCCGGAACTGGCGCGGCTGGGTCCGGGTAGTTCCCAGCCAACCAAGAGCCAAAAGCCAAAGGCCAAGAGCCAGTAGCGAGAAACGTTCTAGCAGCCAGCAGGTCCTTCGCTCCGCTCTGGATTTCGCCTGCGGGCTCCCGCTTCGCTCACGCCCGCAAACCGGCTCAACTTGGAATCAAACCCGCAAATCATTAATCTAAGTAGCCATGGAAATCCGCAATACTGTGATCATCGGGTCCGGTTGCGCCGGACTGACGGCGGCCATCTACGCCGCGCGCGCCAACCTCAAGCCGCTGGTGCTCCAGGGCCATGAGCCCGGCGGACAGCTCTCGCTGACCACCTTGGTGGAGAACTTTCCCGGTTTCCCGGAAGGCATCCAGGGACCGGAGCTGATCGAGAACATGAAGGCGCAGGCGGCGCGTTTCGGGGCTGAGTACGAAACGGCGCACGTCCAGCGCGCCGATCTCAGCCAGCGTCCCTTTGTAGTGCACCTGATGGGCGGGAAGCCGCCTGTCCATACCCGCACGCTCATCGTGGCCAGCGGCGCCACCGCGCGCTGGCTCGGCCTGCCCAATGAGCAGGCGCTGATCGGACACGGCGTCTCCTCCTGCGCCACCTGTGACGGGTTCTTCTTCTCCGGCAAGGAGATTGCAGTGGTCGGTGGCGGCGATTCCGCCATGGAAGAAGCGCTATTCCTCACCCGCTTCGCCTCCAAGGTCACCGTGATCCATCGGCGCGACCAATTTCGTGCCTCCAAGATCATGCTCGACCGTGCCCACAGCCATCCCAAAATCCACTTCCTCACCAACACCGTGGTGGACGACGTGTTTGACACCGCGAAGAACGAGGTCACCGGTCTCAAGCTCCGCAACCTCCACAACGGACACACCCGCACCTTTCCCATCAGTGCATTGTTCCTCGGCATCGGGCATGTGCCCAATACGGCGATGTTGGACGGCCAGCTCGAAACCGATGCTGACGGCTACCTGATGACGCGCGATTACGTGTTCACCGCCATCCCCGGGGTTTATGCGTGCGGCGACGTTGCGGACCGCCGCTATCGCCAGGCCATCACCGCTGCGGGAACCGGGTGCATGGCCGCCATTGAAGTGGAGAGGTTTTTGGAGGAGCAAGGGAGATGAGGCGATCGGGTGATTTTGCCATCGGGAGATCGGGTGATCTGTCCCAGGGCGCAGCGTGTGATCTTCAGCTTTAGCTTGCCCGAATGAATGGGTGTAACACCGTTTGAATCACCCGATGACCCGATCACCCGATGCTTACTTTCCCGGAAACTCGACCGTGCCCTCCGCGTCCATGGGCACGCCGTTGCACGTGGCGGGCGCGTAACGCCACTGCCGCAGTGCATTGAAGGCTTTAGAGTCGGCGGCGCGGCCCGCGCTGTTGATCACGGCCAGCTGGTGCAACCGGCCGTCAACCCCGATCACGAAGTGGATTTTCAGGTTTCCCCGTCCTGCCTTGGGAAGCGCCGGCAAAGGTGTCGCCAGAGGCTTAGGCGGTTGGACGGCAGGGCAGTGGCCGTGTGAATCGAACGGAGGTGTCCAGTCGGCGTCTGAAACTGCTCGCGTTGTGCGGTGAGGACCAGGTGTTTGTGGCGGTATAGAAGCAGTACACACGCCCGCCAGCAACATAATGACAACGACACCCCGGCGGACTCGGGAGCGCATGGTGGGAGATGCCCGATACAGTCGGGCGTCTCATATTGGGCAATCCGCCTACCAGGAACGCTGCGCGTAAGTGATGGGAATGCAGCGTATAGCTGATTCTGAGACGGCGCGACAGTGCAAGCGTTTGCACATTAAATCCGATGCAGTCCCTGGCTGGGCTCTGCGGCTTCATGCGGGCGATGTGGTACAAAATCCCTATGGACGATCCCACAGGGATCAAGCGCCCGAGCAGGCCACAGGGATGCTGAGGGCGTTTTTCGTCTGGCTTTCCGAGAGCCGCGCGCTGCGCGCGGTGGCTGAGCGCTCTTCCATTGGACAACGCACCTCCAGCCGTTTCGTCGCCGGCACCACCGTCGAAGACGCGATGTCGGCCACGCACGCCATGAATGACCTCGGCCTGACGGTTTCGATCGACAACCTGGGCGAGAACGTCACCAATCCCGAGGAAGCGCAGCAGAGCGCAGCGCTGTATCACAGGTTGCTGGACGAGATCACCGCGCGCGGGCTGAAGGCGAACGTCAGCCTCAAGCTCACGCACATGGGGCTGGACATCGACCAGAAGCTGGCGCACGAGAACGTTTGCTCGCTGGTTGCGCACGCCGCCGGCTGTCACAACTTCGTCCGCGTGGACATGGAGGGCTCGCCCTACACCCAGCGCACCCTCGACTTCGTGCGCGAGTTGCACCGCGTGCGCGGGCACGAGGACTCCGTCGGCGCGGTGATCCAGTCCTACATGCGGCGCAGCCAGCGCGACGTTGAAGAGTTGCTGGCCGAGCGCATTCGCATACGCCTGTGCAAGGGAGCCTACAAAGAGCCGCCCGAGCTGGCTCTTCAGAAGAAATCGGAAGTGGATTCGAACTACGTCAAACTGATGAAGGCGCTGCTCAAGAGTGACGTATACCACGGGATCGCCACCCACGATGAGAGGATCATCGAGGCGACGAAGGCTTTCGCCCGCGCCGAGAGGGTCGCTCCCGACTCGTTCGAGTTCCAGATGCTCTACGGTATCCGCCGCGACCTGCAGCAAAAGCTGGTGCGGGACGGCTGGCGTATGCGCGTCTATATCCCATTTGGGACCGAGTGGTATCCCTACCTGATGCGGCGTCTGGGCGAGCGCCCGGCGAACGTGTTCTTCATCGCCAAGAACCTGTTGCGACGGTAGTTGCGCCGGCGTCGCCGAGCTTTTGCCGATCCGCGCGGCAGCGGCCCCTATTGCCTCCTCTGTTAACATAACCTTATGTCGCACAGCGATCCAGCCACGCTGGCGCACGCTTTTGCCGCTCTGGTCGGACAGGAGATTGAGGACGAGCGCATCGATCTGGTGCGTGCCGCCCTCACCATCGCCCAGACCGAGTATCCCGACCTTGACATCAACGCCTACCGCGGACGGATCGAGGACTTGGCGCGCCGCGTCAAGCGGCTGGTTCCCGACCTGGGCGATCCCTCCGAATCCATCGCCGCGCTGAACCGCGTCCTGTTCGAGGAAGAAGGCTTTCGTGGCAACGGGGAAGACTATTACGACCCGCGCAACTCGTTTCTGAACGACGTGCTCGACCGCAAGCTCGGCATCCCTATCACCCTGGCGGTGGTCTATATGGAAGTCGCCCACCGCGTGGGTTTTCCGCTGGTGGGTGTGGGCATGCCCGGACACTTCCTGCTCAAGCACTACGACGTGGAAGGCCGCGAGATCCTCATCGACCCCTTCAACCGCGGCAGCATCCTCACCGCCAAGGATTGCCAGCGCGCGCTGGACGAGATCTACGGCGGCCAGATGCCGCTCCAGCCCGAGTTCCTGATGGCCGTCAGCCGGCGCCAGGTGCTGGTGCGCATGCTGAATAATCTGAAATCCATCTACCTCTCGGTACGCAACTTTCGCAAAGCGCTGCCCATCGTGGACCTCATCCTGGCCATCTATCCGCGCTCGCCCGAAGACGTGAAACAGCGCGCCCTGCTGCGCTGGAGCCTGGGGCAGACCCGCGGAGCGCTTGCCGACCTCGATGATTATCTGAAGATGTCGCCCGATGCATCCGACGCCGACGAGATCCGCCAGACAGCGGCGTCACTGCGGCGGATGATGGCCACCATGAACTAATCGCCGGGATCGCCGAAATCGCCGTAATCGAATGAAATTGGTCCTTGGTACTGGCGACCGGCTACTGGCGACTAGCGTTGCGCGGGCTCGAACTGCGCCAGTCCGCGAACCAGATCCTGCTCCTGTGGGGAAAAACGCTGCTGGAATTGTGGAGAATTCAGCACCCGCTCGCGCTCGGCGGGATCCATCCCGCTCAACCGCCGCGCGGCTTGGTGCACAGCCATGCGGCGGTCCTGAGGCAGGGTTCGCATCTGGCCGTAAAGGTCCCGCAACTGCTGCCGCTGGCCTTGGGGCAGATGCTCGAAGGTCTCCATCCGATCCAGGATCCTCTGCCGCTGCTCCGGCGTCCGGCTGTTGAAGTCGCGCAGCCGATTCAGAAGCTGCTGCTGTCTCTCGGGGGGAAGTTGCTTGAACGCGGGATCATTCCGCAGGGCTTTCTCCTGCTCCGCGGGAGGTTGGTTCTGATGCTGCCGCAACCATTCACCGCGATGCGGTCCCGGACCCCTCATCCGTGCACCATTCTGGCCGCCACGCTCCTGCGGCCGCGCCATCGCCTGTGGCGCACACCCGATCACCAGCGCCAGGGCGGCAGCGGCCAGCATCGCGATGGATTTGATCCTCAGCATTTCTCTAGGGATTGGCCGTCTGTGCCTGCGGGCCAATGTCGTCCAGCATGTCGAAGTTGGCGTACATATCGCCGTCGTGCTCGAGTTCCTGGAGATCGCTCACCGCAGTTCCCGTCGTCACCACAGCCGGTTGCTTCGCGGTCTTCGCGAATTCGCTATGATCCGGAGCATTGGTGAAGATGGTGATGCTCACTACCATCAGCAGGGCTAGGGCGAATGCAATGGCCGGCTTGCGCAGCCAGCCGAGCCAGCTCCGAGGCTCGGCCGCGGCCTCGCGCAAGCGCGCCCGCAGGCGAGAATCGAAGTAGGGAGACGGTTCGGGTGCCTCCCACTCGTCCAGCAGCGCCACGGTCTGGCGCATGGATTTCAGTTCCTGGGCGCAGCTCGCGCACGCATTCAAGTGCTCGTCCAGCGGGGTCCCCGGCGCGCCCGCTTTTGGCGTGCTGGGGTGGAATCCGGCGGCGGGGCTCTCTTGGGCCGCGTTCAGGATGTATTCTCGTGCTTCTTTGCAGGTCATAACTCCCCCGTCACAAAAACTTCTCCAGCTTAACCCTCAGTGTTTCGTAGGCGCGGAACAGCAGCGACTTGGTGGCGGACTCGCTCAGCTTGAGCACTTCGGCGATCTGCCGGTAGTCCATGTTCTGGTACTTGTGCATGATGACCGCCAGCCTTTGCCGCTCGGGCAGCGATTCTACTTCCTTGCGGATGGCCGCCAGCCGCTCTCGCCGGAGCAGCTTCTGCTCGACCGTGGTTTCGGGATCGGCTACGTCGAGGGTCAATCCCGTCTGCGGATCGGGCTCATCCAGGCTGGTTCCTGAACGCTCCGCCTTGGTGTCGCGGGCATGGTTCACCGCCAGGTTGGTGGCGATCCGGTACAGCCAGGTGGTGAACTTGGCCTCCGCCGCGTAATTCGCCCGCGAACGATACACCCGCAGGAAGACCTCCTGCGCCAGTTCTTCCGCCACCCCTTGATTGTGGGTCATGCGATACATGAAACTCACCAGCGGACGCCGGAACTTCTCCACCAGGTAGTCGAAGGCGGCATCGTCCCCGGCCGCGACACGCAGCATCACCTCGGCGTCGCTGAGCAGGTGCAAGGCCGCTGAGGATGCGGCCATCGTCCCCCCTCCCCCGGCCAGTCTTGGACGGGCAGCGGCGCCTGCCGGCAGTTCCTGGCTGAGCGCTAGGCTGCTCACACCTCTACTAACCCACTGGCGGGGCGAAAGTTGCGCGCTTTCGGAGGCTGTTGGAGTATCTCGGTCCGTGGCCATGTGCCGGGTCGTCCCAGCGATTTTCGCAGAGTTCGGGAGTTTTGGGAAAGGGGCTGGGATAGCCGCTCTTGCTTACATGAGGAACAGGAGATCAGCGGCTCCAGCGCTTGGTATCGTAAAGCTAAGGGGACTGGAGCTGCCGCCTTCAGGCGTGGGCTTGGCGACCGCAACCAGGTGTCCCTCAAATCCTTCGGGCTCTTCGGGCTCCTACACGATGTTCCCCCATCGCCATACAGATCTGTCAGTATTGTCTCCTTGCCCTGTGCGATCTACGCGGAGTTGACGGCGCGGCCCGAAGCTGGCCGTAGTCTCGTAAATTTGGTACGCTTTGGTACGGTGGGCGTTTTGGTGTGTCCGCAAGTGATAGATTGAAAGGCTTGGGCGCTTAACTCAGCGGTAGAGTGCCATCTTCACACGGTGGAAGTCGTAGGTTCGAATCCTACAGCGCCCACCATCTTTTCAATCACTTGCAGGGTACCACTGTCCAAAAACTGCCCAATTCAAGCCCCTTGCGACAACACCATCCGCACCACTTTCGAATGCGCTGAGCCCTTCTCCTCGCTCACCGCTTGGGTGTAGACGTTCATCGTCGTGCGGATGTCGGCGTGCCGCAGCAACTCCTGCTGCACTTTGAGTCGATCTTATTGGCTTCTCACGGGTGACTGTGACAATTGGCGCCGGGATAGGTGACTACACGCTGTCGTCGAATTTCGCCTTAATCCCCGCGACTTGAACTACGTCTCCCGGTCTGAGCTCTTGTTGATTGCCAACCATCTCACTGCCGTTTATTACAATTTTGCTTGTCTTACCCGCCGCTACGATGAAATACCGGTCTTCCCGCAACTGGATCGAGGCGGCGACCCGCGGAGCGAACCACTTCTTCAGGCGAATAGTGGCCAGCTTCGATCTTCCGATCGCACTTAACTTGCTTGGGAGCAAGTAATGTTCCCGGTCAGTTTTACCCTCAAGAATTGTCAAGGTGCCGATTCTGCGTTGCCCGGCAATCGTGTTACCAGCCCGGGAGGGGATAGCAGTCGCTCGATCGATTTCCGTTCCGATAGCGCCACCCGGGGCGGCCGCAGCGGCTTGAGCCACCATCCCCTTGGCCTTTTGCGTATCCAAGAACATCGTTGGATCAAGCTGAGGCAATCGCGCTTTGTCCAGCTGATCTTGGATCCAAGCATTTCGATCGACAGATCTATGTTTTGCCGCCGGCTCGTCGCTGCTCTGCTCACAGAAGACGACCGTATGTTTGCCGATAGCAATCACATCTCGATCTGCAAGTACAGCCTCTTTGATGCGGCTATTGTTCAGGTACGTACCGTTAAAGCTCTCAAAATCTTCGAGAACATACTGGCCATCTTTCCAATAAACGCGAGCGTGATGCCCGGATACAGCAGGGTTGTCGATTGGAAGGAGGTTGTCCGGCTGCCGGCCGATGGTGACCACGCCTCGGATAAGAACGACTTCTTGTATTACGCGTTCCCCAAATTTAAGATACAGGCGCGCCATTGTTTGCTCTCCAAAATTGAAGTCTGCGAGCGACGCTCTCGTACCATGACCGCTCGACCAATCGAACCAGCAGACAGGTAACGTTATCGTTGGAGCCCATCTGGTTCGCCATATCGATCAGGCTGTCGCAGGCTGTCGCTAGATTTGCGGCTGACGTGACTGCCGAGAGAATCTCTTCCTCAGGCAACACCTTCGTGAGGCCATCCGTGGCTAGCACGAGAACGTCGCCCGAAGCTGCGACGATGCTGTCGAAGTCTGGCTCGACCACTTCCTCCGGGCCGAGGGCTCGCGTAATTATGTTCTGCATTTGCGATGCTTGCGCCTGCGTTCGAGAAATCTCGCCCCTGCTCTCTATGATAAGCGAGTGATCTTGCGTTAGCGGCTGAATTGCTCGTTCGCGAATGAGGTACACACGAGAGTCGCCAACATGGCCGATCGAGACCAGATTGCCATCCACCTGAGCACAGGCAATGGTAGAACCCATGCCGGATCGCTCCTCATCCAGGCTGGCTGCTTCCCGGATTGCGTGATTGGCGAATTGAATTGCCCTGTTCAAAGGCACAGAGTTTCCTGAACTTTCATGATTTCTGTCGCTCGGTGAAAACGTAGAGCCTTCCGGCACACCCTTAGCGAAAACTCTGAGCAGGCTATCGACCGCGATTCTGCTCGCGATCTCGCCGGCAGCGTGGCCACCCATTCCATCGCAAACGACAAAGATTCCATGGCGGATGTCATATCCAAAATTGTCTTCATTGTTGGTGCGGACGCATCCCACATCCGTCCTGGCCGCAACCTGAATGGCAAATGGCACATATACTCCGAGTATCGCTGTTTTCCCTGGCTGAGCTAATGGCCCATCGCGTGACGTGGAATGCCATCCGTTCGGCTAGGAACACGCACTCATTCCCAACTCAATTGCAGAACACGAGCAACAAATTTAATCTCCAGCTTTCTTACTTCATTTTCTTGAAACTGTCCCTCAATCGTTTGCGTTTGATCACAGTGATCGCGCTCGGAAACTACATGCACTTCCACCGCGTGCGAGCCGGGGGCAAGGCGTATGGCTTCAGAAATAATTCCGCGTGCAGATCCGAAAGGGAGTTTGCGAGTCCCTGTCAGCTGCTCTTCAGAGGCAAGCTTTCCGTCCACCGAAATCGATAGCGTGGCAGAGCGAAATGGATGTTCGCCAAGGGTTAGCAAAGTGGCACGAGCTTTCGGCTCAGGAATCGCATCGGGCATGCTCGAAACAACCGGTTCTGGTTTTCCAACCATCTCCGCAGAGATCGGGAGCGCCTTGTGTGCTACCGTTACAGCATTTTTGACTGGCACCAATCTCGAACTGCCGTGTTTCCTGGCTGAGAGTTGCTCGGTCGTGCGGTTTCGTGCGGGTTTACTATCGGCATTTGCCGGTTCCAAGTTTTGCAGGTCGATCTCATGGATCTCGATCACAGGCGGAGGAGGTGGCGGTGCCAGAGTAGGGTCAGCAATCGCCCGCGTCGCGGAAGCCGAACCATTCCGTGCACTGGCTGCGGCTCGGCGCCCCATCGCAAACCGAAGGCCCACGGCGGTCATCAAGAGAAGTGCCGCAGCCATAGCAATCCACCTTAGATCCCATTTTCGCACGCGTTGTTGCGATTTCATGGTCAGCAACGGCTGCAGCCATATTCTGATCTCCGCAAACGTTAGGAGCGTCATGGACCTCAGCGCAAAGAAAAGGGATCGTGGCGCGACTTGGGCCCAGATTCCGGCTTTTGTGCTTGCGCTGGAGATGTCTAAGACACGAGGCGCTTTTCTTTCACTCAGAAGTTTCAGATCGAGCGCAAACTCTTTGCCGGTCTGGTAACGCGCGGCGGGAGCTTTCGCCAGGGCGCGACGCAGCACCGCATCGAAGTGTGGGTGCAGGTTAGGACTGATTTCGGTAGCTGGAATCGGATCCTTGTAGGCAAGTTTAAAAGCTACGCTGGTCGCACTTTCGCCGCTAAAGGGTTTCGTGCCGGTTAACATCCAATAGAGAACTACGCCCAAACAAAATAAATCGGACCGGCCGTCGGCCGATCCTTCGAGTAACTGCTCCGGAGCCATAAAAGCTGGGGTGCCAAGCACTTGCCCGGGCACAGTGAAATCAGTGCGGTTGATCTTTGCGATCCCAAAGTCGGCAATCTTGGCGCGGCCCTCCTCGGTGACAATTACATTCCCGGGCTTGATATCGCGGTGCACAATACCTTGCGAATGTGCGTAATCCAGGGCTTCGGCGATCTGTTGCGCCAGCGCCAGGCTCATCTCCAGGGACAGCCGCTGAGAGGGCAGATCCGCGACGAAGGTGTCCAATCTTTTTCCGGGCACGTACTCCATAACAATGTAGGGGGTATCAGAGACTGGGTCCTCGTCGACGTTGTAAATCGTCACAATTCCCGGGTGCGAAAGTCTGCCTGCGGCCTGCGCCTCACGCATAAACCTTGCCCGATACGCCTGGCTTTCCTTCGGATCGGCTGCGGGAATATTGATGATCTTGATGGCTACGATGCGATCAATCCGAGGATCGTGAGCCTTGTAAACTAAACCCATGGCGCCCCATCCAAGCTCGGCGACAATCTGGTACCGGCCCAAGCGCTTTGATTGCATCAGAGACGGGCCATCGGGATCCATTTCCGCTGTTCGGAGATATCTCGATCGAACGCGAATTGCCTATTCTGGGGGTTCCACTGGTCCGTCATGAGATCACAACTGTCGCGCAGGATAGGCGATCTCTATGTGTTTGATTGCCGAATCTCGCCATGTCTGTTACGCTGGTAACACTAAGAACCCTCCTGCTGTTGAAAAGTATTGCACTAGTGAACCTTGTGGCAAAGTTACTGAAGTAATCACGTGGTGTGGACGATTTTCCAGGCCACCTCCGGTTGAGTCAGTTTTTAGCGCCGCCGTGGCGAAGAGCTTAGGGCGATCCGAATGCCTAGCTGTTTTTGTTCGCAGCCTCTATGATCTCAGCCTTGCTCATGGACATGGAGCGGGTAGTTCTCTTGGTGGCCTTGTCGTTGCTCTCCGTTTTCGGTCCGGCGCTATCGAGCGCATCGGACGGTGGCAGCCAGCCCTCCGGCACCGGTGCCCAGGCCGAGTTCTCTGCTGACGACTTTGACTGGCGCGAGATGGTTCCCTATCTTTTCATAGCCGCAGGCCTGCCCGAAGAGCAAGGCATCAAGGCGGTGCTGGAAAATTCCAAGGTGCTTCGCGCCTATGTCGCGAACGAGGTTCTGGCGGAGTGCAGGCCGGATAAGAACCCGTGCGCCGCAAAAGGCGATAGCTTCATGCTGGAGGGGGAAGTAAGCAAAAGGATTGACGAGATCGTACAGGAAGGGATTTTCCGCCGGCACAAGATGGCAATCGTGGACTACCGTCTGGCTCGCCGACCTTTTCCTTTCTCCGAAATTGTGGCTGTCAAACGGGAGAAGCAGCGCGACGCCTACCTCATCCTTGAGCTTGCCGACCGCAGCTACACCGCTGCGCAGCTTCAGTCCAAGTATGGTGCCCCGCAGGACACCGACATTTTTCAGTGGTACAGCGTTTACAAATATCGGCTGGAGACCGCACGTTACACCAGCAAGGCAGTGTTCGAGATTGATCCTGTGGATGGCGCGGTAATGAAGGTAGCGATCAGCTTGAAACCCAAGAACCGTCACTAGCATTCAGGCTTTGAGCCCGTAGAACCCCCTCGGCTTGCGGACATCACAGCCGTACGCCCGCGCCAGCGCATAGAGGCGCTGTTCCCTGTCCAATTCCTGTTCACTAACGGTTCCCCATGCGTCCGTTGCACTCCGTTCGGTGGCACCCGAGTCCGCTAAGCGTCTGATTGTCCGTGTGTTGATGGTTTCGAATCCTACAGCGCCCACCAGCTTTTCCTTGTGTTCATGCTAAGCCGCTTCTCTGCCCGCTGCCTTCGCCGGATGGCTGTGGCCGGCAGCCGCATGCGCAATCGTCGAATTGATCTGTCCGCCAACCAGAAATGCCAAGCCGGTGATGTAGAACCAAAGCATAAGGATGATCACAGCCCCCAAGGAGCCATAGGTCCTGCTGTAAACATTGAAGAAATGCAGGTACACCCGCAGCCCGGCAGAAGCGATCGCCCACAGTAGCACCCCGACCACGGAACCGGGAGTGATCCAGTACCAGCGCGGCTCCTCCACGTCTGGGGCAAAATAATAGATAACCGCCAAGCAAAGCACCATCGACCCCAAAGCGAGCGCCCACTGCAAAACTCCGGCTGCTACCACGGAGGCCGAGCCCAACCCAACCGGTCGCCCTAGCATCTCCACCAGCCATCCGCCCGCGAACACAAACAACAGAGCCACCACGATGAGCATTGACATCGCGATCGTCATTCCGAGCGCCACCAGGTGAACTTTGAGCCAGGACCGCCGTTCGCGCACTCCATAAGCCGCGTTGAGTGTGGACATCAATTGTGTTATTGCACCCGATCCAAAATACAGGGCAAACAACAAACCGAAGGTGATCTTGCCACCGCCGGCATTCTGGGCAACTTCGTGGAGAGTGCTGACAATCAAACCGTACGCAGCGGGCGGCAGCGCTTCCTGAAAATAAAAGAACAGGTCGGTCTGCAGTTTGCTGCCCTCTGACGCGAACAATCCGAGCAGCGTGATCAAGAAGAGAAGGAGAGGAAAGACCGCGAGCAGGAAGTTGTAGGCGAGCTCGTAGCCGCGGTCCAGGAGCTCGTTTTGATAGATACCGTCCCACACGCGTCGAGCCAGTTCTCGCAATGTCAAGCCTCCCAGATCCCAAATGGAGGCGATTTGCTGCTCGGTGCCCAGGATGGAATCGGACATGATGTCAGGATCACCAGACAGAAACAGCTGGCTCCGATGCTGCCTCAGTCTCCGCATTACGCTTTCCCATTCGCGTGGGCAGTTTCGTTAATCGGGTTTGGATGCCGCTGCAGGAAGCACTGTTGGATGGGCATCGGTCGAAACCATCGTGATGGCCGGAATGGCCGGGTGCGAACCGACACCTGTTGCACCAAGGCTGGTGCAGAAAGCCTGCCGGCCTCGGGGACAAACCCCGTTTGGGACGAAGCATCTCAAGTGCGTGTTTTGCTTCCGCCGCTCGAGCCCGGTGCAGGCCTTTCCATGCCGCAGTTGCGTCTTCATCCTGCTCAGCATCGCACTCGGCGGGCCGCTGACCTCGCAGACGACGCCCACTCAATCGCCAAACCAGGCCCCTGGAACCGCGCCCCAGGCACAACAGATCCGTGCCTTCTATGAGGGGCAAACTGTCTCTTCGGTGGAGGTAGCAGGACGTCCGAATGTGGACACGCAAAGCTTGCTGCCGCTTCTCCAGCAGCGCGCCGGCCAGCCTTTTGCCCAGGCCAGCATCGACGCCTCGATCGCTGCGCTGAAGCGCACCGGCAAGTTCAAGGACGTTCAACTGGATGTGCTGCCGGAAGCGCGCGGGGTGCGCGTCCTGTTTATCTTGCGACCCGCGTACTACTTCGGGATCTATGAATTCCCGGGAGCGGAACGCCTCTCGTATGCACGGCTGCTGCAAGCAACCAATTATCCTCCGCCGGGTGAGTACACACAGTCGGACGTTGAGCGTGCCCGCACTGGACTGGAGACATACCTGCGCCGCATCGGGTACTTCCGGTCCGAGGTGCGGTCCGGACTGGAAATGCACCGGCATGACGGCTTGGTAGACGTGATCTTCCACGTCACGCTGAACCGCCGGGCCAAGTTCGGCAACGTGGACATCACCGGTACGACGCCGCAAGAAAGTCATCGTCTGGGAAGCGTGCTGCATTCCACCATGGCCCGGCTGCGGTTTTCGGCCATCCGTCCGGGAAAGACCTACGAGCTTAAGACGCTGCAGAACGCCACCCGATATCTGGAGAGCCGGCTTAACAAGCAGGGGTACCTGGCGGCGAAGGTCCGCCTGATCGGCGCCAACTATAACCCGCAGACGAATCGTGCAGACATTACCTTCAACGTCCAGACCGGACCCATGGTGCACGCCCAGATCGAAGGAGCACATCTGTGGGGCTGGACCAAACGCAAGTTGCTGCCCATCTATCAGCAGGTGGGAGTAGACCCGGAACTGATCCATGAAGGACAGCAAAACCTGATCTCTCAGTTTCAATCCAAGGGCTACTTCGATGCCAAGGTCGATGTACAAGTCGAGCAGCAGCCTGGGGGTGAACTCATCGTCTACAGCGTCACCAAGGGACCGCGGCACAAAGTGGCGGCAGTGATCGTCGCCGGTAATGAGCACATCCCCGAAAAGCAGTTGAAACCGGGCATCACGGTGGAAAAGGCACGCCTGCTTTTCACCCACGGCAAATACAGCCAGAAGCTGGTGCGGGCCAGCGTCAAGAACCTGGAGAACATTTATAAGGCGGACGGATTCAGCGACGTCAAAGTAACCCCGGAAGTGGCCACAAGAAGCGGCAATTTACTGGTGACCTTTCGCGTCAATGAAGGCCAGCAGGACATCGTGGAAGCGCTGCGCATCAACGGCAACCAGAGTTTGTCAGAATCGCAGATCGCGCCCAAGGGCCTCAAGCTCGCGGCGGGACGGCCCTACTCGCAAAGCGCGGCCGACCAGGACCGCAATCAGATCCTGGCGTCCTATCTGGACAAAGGTTACCTCACCGCGACCTTCCGCGAGACTGCGCACCAACTGCCGGGTCAGCCGCACCGGATCGAAGTTGTTTACACAATCACTGAGGGCCCGCGCGTCGAGACTGCCAGGGTTGTCACCCTGGGAAGGCAAGAAAGCCAACAAAAGCTGGTCAACAAGAACACGAAGGAGATAGCGAAGGGCAGGCCACTCACCGAAAACGACATGCTGACTTCAGAAAGCCGGCTTTATACCCTGGGCGTGTTCGACTGGGCAGAGGTGGATCCCAGGCAGCGCATCACTACGCAAACCCAAGAGGACGTCATTATCAAAGTCCATGAATCGAGGCGAAACGTGATCACATACGGCTTCGGTTTTGAGGTGATCAATCGCGGAGGCAGCGTGCCCAGCGGTACGGTTGCCGTACCCGGCCTGCCCGTCGTCGGGTTGCCGTCCACTTTCAGGACCAGCGAGAAGACCTTCTACGGCCCCCGCGGTACCTTTGAATACACGCGCAAGAACTTGTGGGGCAAGGCGGACTCGCTGAGCTTTTCCGGGCTGGCGGGCCGGTTGGACCAGCGCGGCGCGGCGACTTTTACCGATCCCTCGTTTCGCTGGACCAAGTGGAGTTCGAGCCTGACGCTCTCAGGCGAGCACAACAGCGAGAACCCCATCTTCACTTCGCGTCTGGGTGAGGCCGATTGGCAGTTGCAGCGGCCGCTCAATGCGCACAAAACGCAAAACTTTTTCCTGCGCTACACCGTCAGCGAAACTGAACTGACGCGGTTGCTGATTCCCGGCCTGGTCCCGGATTCGGACCTCCATGTCCGCCTTTCCACGTTTTCGACGTTGTATATCCACGATACCCGCGACAATGTTCTGGACGCGCACAAAGGCATTTATCAGAGTGCGGAACTGGACTTGAACCCCAGTGCACTCGGATCGAGCGTCAACTTCGGCAAGCTGACGGCACAGACCGCCTATTACAAAAAGATTCCCAAGAAGATTATCTGGGCGAACAGCCTGCGGGTTGGTTTTGCCGAAGCATTCTCCGGCAGCCACGTGCCTCTGAGTGAAGAGTTCTTCTCCGGCGGCGGCAGCACACTGCGCGGATTTCCGCTCAACGGAGCAGGCCCGCAGCGGACGCTGCCTGCGTGCAGCAATCCCGCCGTACCCTCCACCTGTTCGCTGATCACTGTGCCCGTGGGCGGAGATCAATTGCTGATCGCGAACTCGGAGCTGCGCTATCCGCTGGATTGGATCAAGAAAAACCTCGGCTTTGCGACCTTCTACGATGGCGGTAATGTCTTCCGCACCATTGGATTTCATGGGCAATACACCAATTCCGTCGGTGGGGGCTTGCGCTACGCTACTCCGCTCGGCCCGGTGCGCGTCGACCTGGGCCACAACCTCAACGCCCCGCCGGGAATCAAAGCTACGCAGATCTTCGTCACCTTGGGACAAGCGTTTTGAGTGCCCTGCCTGTACCCCCGCTTTACGAGCCCCCTGACCAGCCCCGTCAGCCGCGGCGTCCTGCTGCGTGGAAGCGGGCCTTGCCCTGGATCGCGGGGGGACTGGGCTTGCTCGTCATTTTTGTAGCGGTCGCACTCTTCGTGCTGCTGCACAATGCCAGATTTCACCGCTACCTGTTGCAAACCGCCGAGCAGAAGGCCAGCACAGCTCTGGGCACGCGCGTGCAAGCCAGAGACTATGCCCTGCGCTGGTCGGGTATCAGCCCCGCTGTTGACCTCTACAACATAGTGGTGTACGGGGCAGCGCCGTATTCGACCCCGCCGTTGCTCGAAGTCAATCACATCGGCTTGCAAGTGCGCGTGGTCTCGATACTGCAACGAACGTGGTACCTGAATGAGGTCCGCATCGACCACCCTGTGGTGCGGATGTTCGTGGACGCGCACGGCCGGAACAACCTGCCGCAGGTCAAAAGCACTGGTCAGAGCCATACCAGCGTCTTCGACATGGCGGTGCGGCACCTGCTGCTCGATCGCGGCGACGTTTACTACAACGATCGCGAGAGCGCCCTCGATGCCGACCTGCACCAGTTCACGTTACAGTCGGCCTTCGATGCTTCCCGCCAGCGCTACTCGGGACAGTTGAGCTATCGCGACGGCCACCTGCAGTTCAGTACCTACAATCCCATGCCGCACGATCTCGAGGCACAGTTTGAAGCCTCGCCGGCTGTGCTCAGACTGGGGCGCGCCACCTTGAGAAGCGGGCGCTCGCAACTCGTGCTCGAGGCCACACTGGAGAATTACAGCCAGCCGCGCGTGCAGGCCAGCTACACCGCCGTGCTGAACACCGACGAATTGCGCCGCATCATGAAGGAACCGTCGTTGCCGGTAGGGGTCGTTCAAATGGCCGGCTCCGTGCACTACCAGAGCGAACCCGAACGTCCACTGCTGAATACCGTGACCCTCAACGGAAATCTCAGCAGCCAGGCGCTCGATCTGGAGACGCCTGGTTTGCGTGTCCGAATTAGTGACATCGCGGCCCGCTACGTTATGAGCAGCGGAAATCTTTCTGTCTCGAATCTGCGCGCGCGCTTGCTGGGCGGCGATCTCACCGGCAGCGTGACCCTGCGCGACATCAGCGGGGCAACTCGCTCCCACCTGCAGGCGCAGGTGCGCGGGCTGTCGCTAGCCAATCTTAAGACGCTGGCGAATTCGCCGTCGCTCAAGCAAGTGGCGCTGCGCGGTATTGTCAACGCTGACGCCGATGCCACCTGGGGAAAAACGCTGAATGATATGGTAGCGCGCGCCGATGCCAGCATTCAGGGGAGTTCCGCGCCGGTGAACGATAGCGCTCGTGCTCTGCCGCTGAATGGGGCCATCCATGCCAGGTACGCCGCCGCGCGCGACGAGATCACGCTCGCGAACAGCTCGCTGCGGACGCCGCAGACTTCGCTTACGTTGAACGGTACCATCAGCCGGCATTCCAGTCTCGCCGTGCAGGTGCAAGCTTCCGATCTGCACGAACTGGAAACCGTGGCCAACGCGTTCGGCAGTTCGCAGCCGACGCCAACCCTCGGACTGAGCGGGACAGCCTCATTCACCGGCTTGGTCCGAGGGTCCACGAGGTCTCCCGAGATCTCCGGCCAGTTGAACGCCGCCAATCTGGGGGTACGCGGGACGACGTGGCGGCTGCTGCGTGCCAATGTGAGCATCAGCCCATCGGCGGCGAGTCTTCACAACGGCGATCTCGAGGCGGCGCCGCGCGGTCACATCACGTTCGACGCCAGTGCCGGGCTGAAGCATTGGGCGTTGAGCGAGACCAGCCCGCTACAGGCGACGCTCAGCGCTTCCCAAATCAACGTTAGCGACTTGGCGAAGCTTGCCGGATCGCCGGCGCCGGTCAGTGGCCTGCTCTCGGCCAATGTCACCCTTCGCGGCTCGGAGGTGAATCCCTCCGGACACGGCACGGTGACGCTCACGCAGGCAAAACTTATGCAGGAGCCAATCCAATCGGCCAGCTTGAACTTCCAAGGATCGGGAGAGGAAGTGACTGGGAAGCTGGTGCTACGCGCGCCCGCTGGTTCGGCGCAAGCTCAGTTCAGTTACCTCCCCAAGCAGCACGCCTACCGAGCCCAATTGGACGCGACTGGCATTCAGCTTGACCGTCTGCAGACACTTAAGGCACGGAACATCAATGTCGCCGGCGTGCTCAACTTGCAAGCCAGCGGCCAGGGTACTTTTCAAAATCCGCAGCTCGCGGCATCGCTCACAGCCCCGCAGCTCAAGATACGGGACCAGACGATCACCGGCCTCAGGCTACAGGCTGAGGTGGCGAATCATGTGGCCAATGTGGCCCTGGATTCTCAGGTAGTGAACACCTCCGTGCAGGCGCGCGGGACAGTGGATTTGAGCGGCGGCTACTACACTCAGGCGACACTCGATACGCAAACAATTCCGCTGCAAGCGATCCTGGCAGCCTACGCGCCGTCCCAGGCCGCTAACATCACAGGACAGGCCGAGATGCACGCTACCTTGCGCGGCCCGCTCAAGAACCAGGCGCAGATCGAGGCGCATGCCACGATCCCGAGCTTGCAGGTGAACTATAGGAACGCGGTGCAGATCGCCGCGGCGAGCCCCATCCACATCGACTACACCAACGGCGTCCTGGCGCTCCAGCGCGCTACCTTACGCGGTACCGGCACCGACCTCACGCTCCAGGGAGCGGTCCCGACCAACAACGCGGGACCAATATCCCTGCTGCTCCTTGGTACCGTCGATCTGCGTCTGGCGCAACTCGTCAATCCCGACATCAGCAGCTCGGGGCAGCTTCGCTTCAACATCAACTCATTCGGCAGCCGTGCGAATCCTAATGTGCAAGGGCAGGTGCAGGTCATCAACGCCAGCCTGGCCAGCGGCGATTGGCCTGTTGGACTGCGGGACGGCAACGGCGTGCTGACCCTTACTCGTGACCGGCTGGAAGTTACTCAGTTCCAGGGAACGATGGGCGGTGGCACTGTAACCGCCGCGGGCAGCGTGGTATATGGGCCATCGCCGGGTTTTGATTTGGCGGTGACCGCAAAAGACATGCGAATGCTTTATCCGGAAGGCATGCGTGAATCCGTGGACGCGCACCTCACCCTGGAGGGCAGCCCAGAAACAGCCCGTCTGGGCGGACAAGTGCGCATCGACAACCTGAGCTTTACGCCCGACTTCGACCTGAACGCGTTCAGCAACCAATTCGGCGGCGAGACTACTCCGGTTGTCACGCCAGGCTTCTCGCAGAACCTGCAGTTGGACGTTGCGCTACAGTCGGCGAGCAACGTCAGCCTGTCGAGCCGGACGCTGAGCCTGGATGGCGCTGCTAACCTGCGTATCCGAGGAACGACGGCGCAACCGGTGATCCTGGGCCGGGTAAACCTTACCGGTGGCGATCTCATCTTCAATGGCAATCGCTACGTAGTCGAGAGCGGGACGGTTGATTTCGCCAACCCGGCAGAAACCCAGGCCAATGTCAATCTCACGGTTAGCACTACCATTCAGCAATACAACATCCACCTTCAGTTCCAAGGGCCAGTCGACCGTTTGCATACCGCTTACATGTCCGATCCGTCGCTGCCTCCTTCCGACATCATCAACCTGCTGGCGTTCGGCAAGACCACGGAAGCTTCCGCTGCTAATCCGGCGCCAGGCAACTTGGGTGCAGAAGCGGCAGTGGCTTCGCAGGTGAGCGGCCAAATCACGAGCCGGGCGGAAAGGGTCGCGGGCATCTCCAGCCTGTCTGTGGATCCGCTTCTGGGCTGCAATCAGCAGGCCACGGGCGCCTGCATCACCGTGCAACAGCACGTCACCGGACAGGTCTATGTCACCTTCCAGACCGATGTGAATGCCGTTCAGCAGGAAACCATCGAAGTGCAGTACCAGGCGACGCCGCGCGTGACCTTCAGCGGGACCCGCGACCAGAACGGCGGATTCGGCTTCGATACCCGCATCACTAAGACCTGGTAGCGGCACTTGCTGCGGGCACGACCACGCGTGTTGGCATTCAGCGGAACGCTCCAATTGGTCGGGCCCTCGAACAAAAGAAAGCGCCCCGCGGCGCGGCATGATTGTCCCGCCCTACGGTGAATGCTGTACATGTAAACCATATTATTTGGTAGTCGCGTTTCCTCTCGCCTGTTCTTTGCTTCTAACACGCAAGGAGGAGGGATGCGGAGAGACGATTTAATGGAACCTGACCTGCTGAGCGAAGTCCTGCTACTGGGTAGCGGCATCGCGATCATGGTGGTCTTTGTCATGATCGCGGTGGAGGCGCTGACGCGTGCAGCGGTGCTGCGATAAGACCTCCGCACCCCCTGTCAGCCGCTTTCTTCGAGCCGATCACCCCGGCCAGTGGCTCCGCGGGAAAACGCATTACGACCGACCATTTCTCCCACGTGTGAACGATTCGATAAGCGCTGCCTCTGGGCTAAGCCGCTTCCTTCTTAGGAACTTTAGCGCCCTTCTTGCGCGCCTCCGAGAGACCGATGGCAATGGCTTGCTCGCGGCTCGTCACCTTGCCTCCCTTGCCGCTCCTTCCCGACCGAAGGCTGCCGGGCTTCTTGCGGCGCATGGCGCTGGCCACGCTTTTCCCGGCAGCCTTGCCATATCTGCGACGATTCGATTTTTTCTTTGCCGGCATGTAGTTTCTCCTGCCGGTTAGAGTTGCTGCTTTCGCCAGAGGTTGTGCGCGTGGGGCACGGAGCCTTCACGTTCAGAACGTCCCCGCCATCCTAAAGATTCTCCGCACAGAGTTCATATCAGCGGCCCCGGAGTTGCCCCCGGGGCCCCGTGGCTCACTACGCCGCGTTTTCTTCGTCTTCGACCATCTCGCCGGCGGTAGCCTTTACATTGATCGCACTGGCTAATATTGTCAGCCCCTGGTCAGCTTCTTTCTCTTCCTCCAGCGTCTGTTGCAGCAATTGGCTCGCCTCGTCCTCGCCCAGGAGCGTAGCGTAGCTGCGCGCCGTGCCGTATCCCGCCATCTCATAATGTTCAACCCGCTGCGCTGAGGCAATAATGGCGGCATCTCGCACATCAGCGGCGTCGATGTCGCCCAGCAAATCGCTGCCTTCCTCGATGACGCCCTTGATCCCTTTGCATGTCTCGCCTTTCGCTTTTACTCCCAGGGCGGCGAAGATTTGATCGAGCCGCGTCACCTGCGTTTGGGTGATCTCCAGGTGCTCCGTGAGTGCTCCTTTCAAATCTGGCGACGACGCTGCATCGATCATCTCCGGCAGCGCCTTGATAATCTGCTGCTCGGCATCATAGAGATCCTTGAGTTGTTCCACGTACAGCTCCTGCAATGAATTCGGTGTCATTGTTCTCTCCTTGAAATGTGAAGTTAGAGTTCAGGGTTATATCCGCGTGTAGCC
Organism: uncultured Acidobacteriota bacterium; assembly: GCA_963808725.1. Classification (GTDB taxonomy): domain Bacteria; phylum Acidobacteriota; class Terriglobia; order Terriglobales; family Acidobacteriaceae; genus JAHFUA01. Next base: position 2,206,542 of record CAWEGO010000002.1, read on the forward strand.
ACGGAGCTTGGCGAGTTATGCGGCTTTTCGAGTACGGGCGGCTTTCAACGCAGCCGCACTGCGGGCCCGTTTACCACGCTTCGCCGCGGTCTTCTTGGTTTGCCGCGAGATCGCTTGTCGACTTGCGCTGCCTCTTGATTCGCGCTTCAGCGCGCCCGAGACCGCTCGGGAGCGGGTACGAACGTCTTGTGCCCCGGATGCTCGCCGGCCTCAATATCCTTCTCAGCCTTGTTTCGAACCGAAGCGGGACCCTTGGGCGCTCCGAGCTTCACCCCGGCGCGACGCGCCTTGGAGAGACCTATGGCAATCGCCTGCTGGGGCGAACGTGCACCATGCTTGCCCTCTCGAACGTGATGCATCTCTTCGCGGACGAATTCACCGGCCTGCGTGGACGGCGACTTACCCTCGCGAGCGTCTTCATGGGCTCGCTCAATTGTCTCGCGCTCTGGCATGGACCAAGCCTCCTCGAGATATTGCAGTCAATCCGAGTATCGAATTGGAGGAGGCCGAGGACAATCCGACGTTCGCTGTAGGTCAAGCCGACATTTGGTGTAGCCCGAGGACGGCCGGCTAGATAGCGGTCGAGGCACCGGCCAAGTTCAAATAAAAAATGCAACAACCCGGTCCCTATTGCTATCTGAACCTGAAGCGTTAGGCCGAAACCAGACGATGGTCATGCGTGGAGGGCCGGTTCGTGATGTAACCGAAGGAGACTCTACTGATGCTCAGTTTCGCACGGGGTCGGCTGGCTGTGGCCGTAGTATTGTTCTTCGGGCCGGTTCAGATCTTCGGCGCAGGCAACATCACCCAGCGGGGCGGGTGGAGCAACGCAGTACGTCATCACCCTGAGCCAGGGAACTGTCGGCTTTCAGCCGCAAAACTCGTTCTCCGGTAGCGTGCCGGCAGGCAATGCTACTCCCAGTGCGCTCCCGCTTTCGTTGAAGGACGCCATTGATCGAGGGCTTAAGCAGAATCTTGGCTTGCTTCTGACCAGCGAGGGAATCCCTTCGGCGCGTGGCCAGTGGTGGAAAGGGCTGAGCGATCTGCTGCCCAATCTCAACACCTCCACCAGTGTCACTGCCCAACAGATAAACCTCAGGACGGTCGGGCTAAACGTCCAGGCCTTCAGCGCGCTCGGGATCCACATCCCTCCTGTGGTTGGGCCGTTTGGAATCTTCGATACCCGCGCCTATCTGACGCAATCGGTGTTCAACTGGAAATCGATCCAGCAGACGCGTTCCGACGCACAGCAGATCCGGGCGGCGCAATACTCCTACAAGGACGCCCGTGAACTGGTGGTATTCGCGGTGACATCGGCATACCTGCAAACCATCGCCGACTCTGCACGGGTTGACACCTCGATCGCCCAGCGCGATACCGCCCAGGCACTCTACCAGCAGGCAGCGGACCAATTGAAAGCCGGAACCACTGCTGCCATCGATGCGCTCAGAGCTAAGGTCCAACTGCAGACGCAGGAGCAGCAGCTCATTTCAGCCCGGAACGATCTTGCTAAACAGAAGATCGCGCTTGGGCGCCTAATTGGCCTGCCCACCGGGCAGGAGTTCACGCTGACGGATAACCCGATATTCGAGCCCCAGCCCAAGGTCAGCCTCGACGAAGCCCTTCGTCGCGCCTACGCGTCCCGCGCCGATTACCAGAGCGCGCTGGCCCAGGTCCGCGCGGCACAGTTAGCGCGGAGGGCGGCCACCGCCGGCTATTACCCCTCGGTTTCGACGGCCGTTAATTACGGCGACATCGGCGTAAACCCGAACAACTCTCATGGCACGCTGGACGCTACCGCAGCCCTTAACATCCCGATTTTCCAAGGCGGTAAAGTCCACGGCGACATCCTGCAGGCAGAGGCTGCGCTCAGGCAGAGCCAAGAGCAGCTCGATAACTTGCGGGCGCAGATTGACCAGGACGTACGCAACTCCTTACTGGATCTGCAATCGGCGGCGGATCTGGTCGAAGTCGCCCGCAGCTCCGTCGACCTCGCCAACCAGACTCTGCAGCAGTCGCGTGACCGCTTTGCCGCCGGGGTCACGGACACCGTTGAGGTCGTCCAGGCACAGCAGTTGGTAGCCAGCGCCAATGAGTCATTGATCTCGAGTCTCTACACCTACAACGTATCGAAGGTTGAACTGGCTCGGGCGACCGGACACGCCGAAGCCGGCGTACAGGAATACCTCAAAGGAAGATAAGGCATGGCTCAGGATACGAATGCACGCCCTTTAGTCGACAAAACCGAGGAGCTTCCGGCTAACCAGGCTCCTGAAACCAGGCGCGAGCGGTTTCGCGTGCTGGTTTCGCGCCGGCGGACGAAAGCCGGGCGCCGGTGGTTGATCATCGGCCTGGCGCTGGCTGTGCTCGTGGGCGGGTATTTCCTCTGGCGTTATCTCACCAGTTATGAATCCACGGACGACGCCCAGGTGGACGTACACCTCTATCCCGTTAGTGCGCGCGTCTCGGGCTATGTGATTAGGGTCACTGTGGGTGACAACGAGTACGTGAAGAAGGACACGGTGCTGGTTGAGATCGATCCCAGGGACTATCAGGTTGCCGTGGACAAGGCGCGAGCCGATCTTGCCAACGCCGAAGCCACAGCGCGATCGCTGAACATTACGGTTCCTATCACTTCCGTGAGTGCCTCGAGCCAGTTGAGCTTCTCCGCGTCAGACATTGAAAGCGCTACGGCGGGGATCATCGCCGCTGAAAAACAGCTCGCTGCCGCCCACGCTCAAGTCGAGCAGGCCGAAGCCAACGACGTGAAGATCCAGGACGACCTCAAGCGCTACAAGCTCCTGGTCGACAAGCAGGAAGTTTCCGAGCAGATCTACGATCAGTCCCTGGCTGCAGCGAAGGCCAGCACCGCCAATATCACCGCTGCCCGCGCCAATGAAGCTGCGGCGCAGCAGGCCGTGCAGCAGGCCAGGGCACGACTTTCTCAAGCCGAAGCCAATCACCGGTACGCGCAAACGGCGCCCCAGCAAGTGGCCTCGACCCGCGCCCGCGCGCTCTCCGCCGTGGCCGACGTCCAGCAGAAGCGCGCCATCCTGGAACAGGCTGAGCTGAATTTGGGATACACGCGGATCGTTGCCCCCGTCAGCGGCGAGGTGAACAAGACTGTGGTCGTCGGCTTGAACGTCCAGCCCGGCCAGCAGATGCTGACGGTGGTTCCGCTTGATGAAGTCTGGATTACCGCCAATTTCAAGGAGACCCAACTCAAGCAAATGCGCCCCGGGCAGCGGGTGGAGTTTTCTCTGGATTCAAGCGGCCGCACCTACAAGGGCCACGTGGACAGCATCGCCGGGGCTACGGGTCCGCTCTTCAGCCTGCTTCCGCCGGAGAACGCCACTGGCAACTACGTCAAGATCGTGCAGCGGATTCCGGTAAAGATCATTCTCGATCCCGGAGAGAACCGCGACCTCCAGCTGCGGCCGGGCATGAGCGTCGAACCCAAGGTGTATTTGCGATGAGCACTCCCACCTACGAGGCGCCTTGGGTCCCCAAACACAACATCTGGCTGATTGCCGTGGTGGTGGTGATGGCGGCATTCATGGAAGTTCTCGACACCAGCATCGCCAATGTGGCGTTGCCTTACATAGCCGGCGGTCTGGGCGCCAGCAACGACGAGAGCACATGGGTTCTCACCGCCTATCTTGCTTCCAACGCCATTGTCCTTCCCGTCAGCGGCTGGCTCGCCGGCAGATTTGGGCGGAAGCGCTTCTTTATAACCTGTCTGGCTATCTTCACTGTGAGCTCCCTCCTCTGCGGAATAGCCCCTAGTCTCGGCCTGCTTCTGCTGTTCCGCGTGATGCAGGGCGCTGGGGGAGGAGGTTTGCAGCCTACGGCGCAAGCCATCTTGGCGGACGTTTTCCCGCCGGAAAAACGGGGCCTGGCATTCGCGCTTTATGGCGTCGTGGTAGTCCTGGCCCCTACGATCGGACCGACGCTGGGCGGCTGGATCACTTTTAACTACTCCTGGCGCTGGATTTTCTTTATCAATCTGCCGGTCGGTTTGGCCACCGTGTTTCTGGTCTTCCGCCTCATCGAAGATCCGCCGTATTTGAGCCGCCTGAAAGCTGCCGGGGTGAGGCTGGATTACATCGGTATCGCCCTGCTGGCGATAGGGATTGGCGCCTTGCAGATATTGCTGGACAAGGGCCAGGAAGACGACTGGTTCGGTTCGCGATTCATCGTGACCCTCATCATCATATCCGCCACGTGCCTGCTTTCGCTGGTTATCTGGGAGTGGTTCCACAAGGAGCCGATCATTGAGATTCGCCTCTTCAAGAACTTCAACTACCTGAGCTCGAACCTGATGATGTTCGTCTTCGGGATCCTCCTGTTCAGCAGTCTGGTGCTCATGCCACAGTTTCTCCAGACCCTGTTGGGATACACCGCGGAACTGGCTGGGCTGGTTCTTTCCGCCGGTGCCGTTTTGTTGCTGATCGCTATGCCTGTCGTTGGCCAGCTCACAACCAAGGTGCAGGTACGCTACATCATTGCCTTTGGCTGGCTGTGTTTGGCCATCGCTATGTATTACTCCGCCTATCGCATCGACCTGCTGATCAGCTTCGGGACAGCCACGTGGTTGCGCGTTGCCCAGGTTGTTGGCATAGGTTTTCTTTTTGTGCCCATCACTCTGGCGGCCTATATCGGCATGCCGGCTGAGAAGAGCAACGCGGTCGCGGGCATGATCAATTTCATGCGCAACATCGGCAGCAGTGTGGGGACTTCGATGGTCACCACCGTGATTGCGCGCCGCGAGCAATTCCACCAGAGCACCCTCATCAGCCATACAACTGCGGGGAATCAAACTCTTCAAAACGTAGTCAATGGCCTGACCCAGCAGACAGCCCATGGCGGAATGAGCCTGCATGACGCCCAGCGGCAGGCTTACGCCAGGATTTATCAAACCGTGCAGGCCCAGGCTGCGACCCTGTCGTACATCGACGCCTTCTGGGTTCTTTCTGTGGGAGCAGCGATTATGTTCTGTTTGTCGTTTCTCTTGAAGAAGAACGATCCGCGCGCAGGTGGCGCGGCAGCGGTCGGCTAAAGAAAAGCCGAGAACATTTTGCCGAAGTGCTGAAGCCCAGTCTTGAGAAAGCGCCATGATTAAGATCATCACCATTGAGCGAGAGTACGGATGCGGCGGCGGCGAGATCGCTCAGAAGATCGCCGATCGCCTGGGCTGGAAACTCTGGGACCAGTTGCTGACCTGCGAGATCGCCCGGCTCATCGACTGCGACCAGGCGGAGGTGAAGTGCCGCGAGGAACGCGTCGACCCTCTCTATTACCGTCTGTTCAAATCGATCATGCGAGGCAGCTTTGAAGGCAGTGCCAATGTCCACCGTCTGAAACTGCTGGATGCCGATAGCATTTTCCGGATCACGGGGCGAGTAGTCCAGAACGCGGCGTCCGCCGGAAACTGCGTCATCGTCGGCCGAGGAGCCCAGCATTTCCTGAGCAATCGAGGCGATGCTTTGCATGTCTTCCTCTTTGCCCCGAGGGAAGAGAAGGTGCGCCGCCTGGTGGCTGGGGGCATGAGTGAGACCGAGGCTGAAGACCATGTGGATACCGTCGATCAGGAGCGGGCTGCCTTTATTGAGAAGTATTTTCACATGGAATGGCCGAACCGGTCTCTATATCACGCTATGCTCAACACGGCTGCGGGGGATGAAACCGTAATTCAGACGATTTCGAACCTCAAGAAGGCCCTGGAGCAGTAAAACGAATGACATGGCGGTCCAGCGTTGCAGAGCACGAGAGAGGCGGCCGGCTGCAAGCGCAGAGTTAAGGAGGTCATGATGGACAAGGTACGTTTTGAAACCTCAGGTTCGCTGGGCATACTCACGCTGGCGAATCCGCCGCTCAATCTGCTCAGCGGGGAGCTGATAGAGGATCTCCGCACTGCCGTAACCGGCCTCAAGCAGGCTCCGTTGAGAGCACTGTTACTGCGGGCCGAAGGCAAAATCTTTTGCGCTGGGGCCGATGTCAGCGCCTTCAAGGGAAAAACCGGAAGTGACGCGAGAGACAGGTTCACAACCCATCTGCGAATGATGGCGGACATTGAAGAGTTGCCCTTTCCAACCCTGGCCGCCGTGCAAGGGATGTGCGTCGGAGGAGGGCTGGAGCTGGCACTGGCTTGCGATCTTATATGGGCAGCCGCGTCAGCCCGGATGGGGCAGCTCGAGGCAACGATTGGAACCACCACGTTGCTCGGCGGCGTGCAACGCCTGGCGGAACGAGCCGGGCCGGCCCGCGCCCGGGAAATCATATACACGGCCGATGCGTACGACGCGGCAACGTTCGAGCGGTGGAACATCGTGAACCGAGTCGTGCCCGATGACGCGTTTGAATCGCAGACCCGGGCCTTCGCGGAACGCCTTGCGAGTGGCCCCACGCTGGCATACGCCGCCGGCAAGCGGATGGTACGCGCCTACTTGGAGGGCGGTACCCGCGCCGCTGACAGGATTGTTGACGAGGTAGCGCCGCCCTTGTTTCAGAGCGCAGACATGCGCGCCGCGGTTGCTGCGCTGGTCGAGTACGGCGCCCGCAACTTCCGCGACAAGGTCGTCTTTCAGGGACGCTAGGAACCTAAAGCCACGTCAACGAATCAAAAGCCTTAGAGGACACAATGAAGGCAATCACTGTTTGAGTTCGGCGGCTCGAACCCACTGGTGTTCTTAATGAATGTTGGACCCATCGCCGCTTGCTCGGCCCCGGCAGCCCAAGTATCCTGACCATCCGATGCAAATGCAATATCCCTTGCTGGAGCCAGGCGTGCGGTTGAACCTGCCGCCCGGCAATTTCGCCCTTGCCGTGATGGCCAAGACACCGGCGAGGGGAGCGGTAAAGACCCGGTTGGTGCCCCCGCTGGACCTGGAGGAGGCCACGTTGCTCAATACCTGCTTCCTGCAGGATGTGACAGACTGCATCGCAACGCTGCTGACGGAGAACATCCATGGCTATGTGGCATACACGCCTGTGGGCAATGAGTCCGCGTTCGATGGATTACTGCCAGCCCGGTTCCGTTTGCTCCCCCAGCGCGGAGCTGATCTGGGGGAGCGGCTTCGACACGCCACGGAAGACTTTCTCGCGGCAGGCTACGAAGCGGTTTGCCTGATCAACTCCGACAGCCCAACGCTGCCCCGCTCGCTCCTGCGGCAGGCCATCGACGCGCTGGCACCTGCTGGAGATCGTGTGGTGCTGGGGAAGGCCGTTGACGGCGGGTATTACCTTATTGGCTCGAAAAAAGTCCATGCCCGGCTGTTCGAGGACATCACCTGGAGCAGCGCTGCGGTGTTCGATCAGACGATGGAACGTGCGGCGGAACTCGGGCTCAACGTCGAACTCCTGCCTGCCTGGTACGACGTGGATGATCTTGAATCGCTCCGCTGGCTCTGCGAAGAGCTGTTCGCTGGGAACGGCCGGCACAACCCTCAAAATCTGGCTGCACATCATGCACTGCATACCCGTACTTACCTGTGCTCGCTAATCGAAAAGAGGGGCCGTCACAAGCTGGGACTGGAATGGCCCGCGGTTGGAGCGACGTGATGTCTCCAAGCGCGAGAAAACTCGCGGTCCTGGTGCTTCTCGGCTGCCTTCTGCTCCTGCTCAACCGAGTGGGCTTGCATCTGCAACGCCAGAACAATCTTCCGTGGTTCGTGGGGACTGTGCTCGTCCAAGGTCTGGCCTACCTTACGGGTGTGCGCCTGGTGCTGACAGGAAGCAAAGCGCCTGGAGTCTTGTTCGCAGTCTTGCTGTTCGCGGCTCTGCTGCGGATCAGTATTCTGTTTGCGCCTCCCTATCTCTCGGATGATATTTACCGCTACGTCTGGGATGGCCGGGTGCAGGCGGCTGGAATCAATCCCTACCGATTCGTGCCCGACAGCTCGGAACTGGAGCCGTTGCAGGACGACCGCATTTATCCTCGGATCAACCGCAGCGACTATGCCCCGACCATCTACCCGCCGGTCGCGCAAGCCATTTTTCTTGCTACCACCAGAGTCAGCGAATCCGTCACATGGATGAAAACTGTGATGGTCGGCTTCGAAGCGCTGGCCGTCTGGATGCTGGTCCGGTTGCTGGTCTCGCTCGGGCTGCCCGCCGAACGGGTGTTGATCTATGCGTGGAATCCGCTGACCGTCTGGGAATTCGCCGGAAGTGGGCATATCGATGCTGCCGCTATCGCGTTTCTGGTGCTTGCACTCTGGGCGCGAAGACGTAATTTGCCTGGGCTCACCGGCATCACGTTGGGGTGCGCAGCCCTTATCAAGTTCTATCCCGCAGTCATCTTCCCGGCGCTCTACCGGCGCTGGGACTGGAAGATGCCGGCCGGCTTCGCGGCTACCGTCATAGTGGGATACCTGCCGTACGCGAAGGTGGGCTTGCGTGTGCTGGGATTTCTTCCGGGCTATATTGAGGAGGAAGGCCTGAAGAGCGGCGAGCGATTTTACCTCTGGACGCTGCTGCAGAAGGCGCGGCCGGTGTCCTGGTTCGATGGTGTCTGGTATGTGGCCCTCCTGGCGCTAGTGCTGCTCGCGGTCGCGGCATGGCTGACCGTCCGCCAGCAGCGCGGTGAGGGAGACTTCCTTGTGCACGCGGCCGTGCTGGCTGCACTCTGCAGCGTCCTGTTCTCGCCCCATTATCCCTGGTATTTCGCCTGGCTCCTTCCCCTGCTGGTTTTCGTGCCCTATGTTCCCCTGCTATACCTGACCGTGGCTGGGTTCATACTCTACGAAAGCCGGTTACAGGAGACGCCGGAGTCGCTGTTCCGCGACAACACTTTGTTGTATTTGCCGTTCGTTGTGCTGATGGCTACTGAGTGGCTGCGGAAGCGTCGGCAATCACCGTCGCTTACGACCGTGAATATTGCCCACCGGGCGGAGGACCCCAATGCAAGATGAATCGCGCGATGAAACCGCGCCGCCCGATCCGCGCCGCTACTTCGAGCAGACCGGTCCCGAACTGAAGGTCCTGGTTGACTCGGATCCCGTCTGCCTCTATCTGGAAACCACGAATCGCTGCAACCTGCCTTGCACCACTTGTCCCCGGACCTTCGAAGAGTTGGAACCTCCGGCGGATATGAGCTGGGAGTTGTTTACGAAGATCGTGGATCAATACCCCAAAATCGCGCGTGTCGTCCTGCATGGCATCGGCGAACCAATGATGGTGCGTGACTTGCCACGCATGGTGTCCTATCTCAAGGCGCGCGGCACTTACGTCCTGTTCAACACCAACGGCACATTGCTGAACCCTCGCAAAGGCCGGGAGTTGATCGAAGCCGGGCTGGACGAGTTGCGGGTATCGCTGGACGCGGCCGAGCCTTCGGCGTTCAAGATCGTGCGCGGCCTGGACAGGTTCGACAGCATCGTTGCCAATGTACGCTCTTTCATCGCGCTGCAGCAGGAGATGAACGTCGCCGCTCCACGCGTGTCCCTGTGGCTCACCGGGCTGAAAGACACGGTAAAGCAACTCCCCGCATTCGTGAAACTGGCGCACCAGATCGGAGTGCCCGAAGTTTACCTGCAGCGGCTTGTATACTTCCCCGATGGCCAGGGGTTGGCGCGTCCGGCATCATCGCTGTTTGAGAGTCTCACGACTGAGGAGGACCGCCTCATCCGGGAGGCGGAGGAATTGGCGGCCTTGCTCGGAGTCAGCTTCAATGCCTCCGGAGCTACCGAACCCGGAACCAGCCTGAAAAAGAAAGACGCCACGCAACCGTGGTCGCTGTGCCGTCGCCCGTGGACGCTCATGTACTTTACGGCACACGGGCGTGCGTTACCCTGCTGCATCGCCCCCTTCTCGCTGCGCGGTTACGACAGTTTCACGCTGGGTGACGCTACCCAGCAGACCTTGGCCGAAATCTGGAACGGAGCCAAATACCAGGAATTCCGCCGCGCATTGCAGACCGACCAACCGCCTCCTTCGTGCGCCAACTGCGGGCTGCGCTGGAGTCTATGACCGGCGTGTCTCCGGGAGTGACATCCGAAGCAACCGCTGACCGGCGCCACAAGCCTTGGGTTTCCGTTGTTATTCCGGCGCTAAACGAGGAAGAGCCCATCGCCGATGTCGTGCGCGCCATCCCGCGAAACATGATTGACGAGATCATCGTGGTCGACAACGGCAGCACCGACCGTACTGCCGAGCGAGCCAGGGCCGCAGGCGCTCGCGTCGTCCACGAACCACGGCGAGGTTATGGGCGTGCCTGCCGCGCTGGTGTGCGGGCAGTATCGCCGCAGTCGGAGGTGCTGGTCTTTCTTGACGGAGATGGCAGCGACTGTCCCGAGATGATTCCGCGGTTGCTGGCGCCCATCCTGGATGGATCGCACGATTTTGTGATCGGCTCGCGCACGCGAGGACACCGCGAAACCGGAAGCATGAACTTATCTCAGTTGTTTGCAGGACGGGCGGCTGGTCTGATCTTAAGGGTCCTATACGGCGTGCGATTCACGGACATGTGCCCGTTCCGCGCCATTCGGCGAGAAGCTCTCGAAAAGCTAGGCATGTGCGAGGAAACCTATGGCTGGAACCTGGAAATGCAGATCCGCGCCGCGCGGGCCGGGTTGCGCATTCTGGAGGTGCCGGTGGACCATCGCCGGAGGGCGGGCGGCAAATCCAAGGTCTCTGGAACGATGACCGGAACCCTTCGGGCGGGAGTTCGCATCCTGTTGACCCTCTTCCGGGTGGTGTGGATCGGCAAGACCGGCTAGCGGGGCTCGAAAACCAGGAAGTAGTCCTCGCCGTCAGATTTCACGAAGTTGTAATCACCAACTAGCCGGTAGCCCGCTTCCCCGGCCTCTCGCACTACGACGTTCTCCGGCTCACGCCATGATCTTCGCCATTGCCGTTGCGATCGATGATGCCAATGCGCGCTTTCGGCCGTAGCGACTTGCGCAAGCTCTTCATCAGCGCAACCGGTTCGGCAACTTCGTGGTACGTCTTCAGAAGCAGGACGGCATCTATGCTCTCCGCCGGCAGCAAGGGGTCATCTGGCTTACCGTGGACCACGCGAACGTTGCCGATGCCCTCACGCTGCACGCGCTGCTGGATATATTGAATGGCCTGCGGGTTGATATCCACGGCATAGACGAGACCGGTTGGCGTCACTCGCCGGGCGGCGCGGACCGAGAACCATCCAGAACCAGCCCCTATGTCCGCCACGGTTTTTCCCTTAACAATGCCCAGAATGTCCATAACCCGTTCGACCTGCAGCTTCTGGTCACGATCCTTGTACTCGAAGATCGAGAGGTCGCCGGTGTACGGCGGGCTCGTTTTGCGCGGCTGAACCTGTGCGCCTTGAGGGGCAGGCGCCTGCGGAGGGGTCGAAGTAGCGGGTGGAGGCCCGAACAGAAGGCACACGCCGAGTGCGAGCAACAGTATGCGACAAGGGGATTGCATGAGCTAATCCCGCGCTATCACGATGGTCGTGCACGCGCTCTCGCCTTTGGGAAGGTCACGAGCCGGCGCCATGCGGATCTCCAGCTTCTGCAGTTCGCCGCGAACGACCGGACAGTAGAAATCGGGCTGATGGAGAGCGTTTTGGAGACGGCGCCGCCCGGCGCATCCGCCGTAGCAAGACTCGAGATAAGCACAGGGGCGGCAGGCCTCGGGCACGGTGCGCGCCTCGACGAAGGGCGTCGTTTCCACAACTCCGCTACTGAGGGAAAGCAGCAGCGACAGCGGCTCCCCTGCTCCCGGCCAGTACACGCAAGGTTGGGTGCTGGCGCGGGGAGTGACCCGCACGGTATTCACCCCACATCCGCCGGCTCTCGGAGGCAGCCCCGCCATGGCACGAACTAGCGGCTCCCCGATGGCGATCACGTCGGTTTCCGCGAACAGCGCACGAAAGCCTTGCCAGTACTCCTCGTAACTCAAGGCATAGAGGTCGGAGCGCACGGCCTGGTAGACGTTGACCCGCAGCGGCGCTTGGTGGCGCTTGACCACGCGCGCCACCTCAGCCAGGCGAAGATAGTTCGCCTTCATCATCACGGCGATGAAGGTGACTGGAATCCCGAGGCGGACACAACGCGCCGCCTGCTCATGGATGAGGACCCAATTGCCCGCACCGCGCTGCGCGTCCTGCTCCGCCTCGGTCGGGTAATCCAAAGAGAACTCGACATCATGAAAAGCGCGAAGTTCGTCGTCATCAAGCACGGCCGCGCTATGGCCGTTCGAGGTGATCGTCAGCTTCAAAGGCAGACTCCGGAGGTAGGCCAGGATCTCGCGAAACTGCGGGTGCATTCCGTTCTCGCCGGTACCCAGATTGACGGAGCGGACGGGCAGGCTTGCCATCACGGATCGCACCTGCTCGAGGCTCAGCCGGTCGATCCGTGCCGGATCGCGATAGCAGAACGAACAAGCCAGGTTGCACTCGTTGGTCAGGCCGAGTCCAAGAGCGAATGCGCCCATTTCAACGGGCCGGACCAACGCCGTCTCGGGAGCGGCAGGTGTCATCGTCCCGCCTCCTTGCTCAACGCGCCGGAGCTGCGAGCAATCACCTGGACGTAGCGCGCAATCGCAGCGAACTCCGGCCGCGCTCCAAGTGTCAGCTCCAATTCGAACACTTGCCGGTACGCTTCGTCGGTCAGGTCCTCCAGGCCCAGGTAATCGAAAAACACCCGGACTCCGTGTTCGGCGACGACTTTCAGTCCGGTACGGGCCAGCATGTCGCGAACGCCCGCGGGGGCAAACACGCGGACCGGCTCGCCGAAGAGCGAATCCACCACTGTTTCCGCGGAAAGATTGGCGGCTGCGAGTGCCCAGTCGCCCGACTTGATGGCTGCTCTCAGCACCTCTCCAGCACGGCTGCGCACCAACACGGAAACCAGGGCGTCGTTCCGCAGCACACGAGCGATATCGCGAACAGTCCTGGCCGGTTCCTCAATGTACTCCAGAAGATTGTGGCAAACGACGACGTCGAAGGAGTCGCCCGCGAAGAGTTCAGGCAACTGCCCTGCTTCGGCGTGACGGAAGGAAATGCACGGCGCCACTCCGCCGGCCTCGGCCTGCTGCTGTGCGATCCCCAGCATCTCTCGCGAGCTGTCCAGCAGAACGACCTCAAAGTCCATCCGTGCCAGCTGCACACTCGCAAAACCGGTGCCACCGCCCACATCGAGCGCGCGCCGCTTCGATGCATTGCGGGGCAAAGAACGGCGCAGGTTCTCCCACGCCAGCTCGGAACGCAGCCTGCCCGCGGGTGTCTTCAGGTACGACGCGTATCGGTCTGCATCCTGGAACCGCGCTGTATCGAGCATCCGCATCCCACGCTCCCACCACACGGCGGGATCGATTCTATCAATCGTGGTTTGGATACCACAAATCCAGCGCAGCCGATTTATGCCACCAGGTTAGCGACTCGCGTGCGCCAGCTCTTGCCGACGACCGACGACTCCTCGTACCGCATAAGCGCGTCTAACCCGAGGCTACGCCCCGGCCGGTATGCAATGAACATGATCTGGATCACCACCAGGAAGAAGTAGGTCCATGGCCATTCCGACGGCGAGCGGTAGAGCCCCAACCAAAGATTGATCGCCATGAGAGCGCCGATGAAACCCCCTAATCTTGTGAACAGGCCCAGCATCAGGGACATCGCCACCAGCACCTCGCCGGTATATACCTGCGGGGCAAAGAAGTAGAAGTGGGGCAGGACGATCTTTTTCACGAAATCCGCCTGCGGGGCGAGGGAAGCGTACTGGGCCATTTGCTCCATCCAGTAGCGCAGTCCGCCCGAGCCGTCGGGCTGGTCGGTGTAGGTCGGCGGCAACTTCCACAACGACTGCTGCCACCACAAGGCCCCAATGAACAAGCGTGACAGCCAGTTCCATACGTGGAGCGCTGAACGCTGCCGGAGATCACGCCGGTAGTTAAAGATGGCGATGCCGATACTGGCCAACAGCAGCAGCCAGAAGACTACAGTCGTCCAACCGCCGGTCGTTAGGAAGGACAATGCGTCCGAGAACGGATTTACTCGCATGTGCCGGCCTCCTGAAAGGAGCGTGCCAGGATGCAGGTGCCCAACTTCCTTCTAGCGCCCTCTGGGCGCCAGAGTTGTAGACGCATCCAATTGCCCCCAGCCACAGATTAGAAGCGCAGACAGAACAAAAGGTTCATTTCAAGGAAGATCGAGTCGACGGCGATCGTAGGCACGGATCGCCTTGAAAAACCATGCGCCCGAAGCGTGATCCAACCGAAGAATCTGGCCACATGATGGCAATTTTCGCCGGGGGGGAAACCGCTTGCTCGCCGACTGCAAAATTTTGCAGTATTGCCCGCCGGGTGCATCTTCGCAGGGCTTGTCGGACTGTTTCGCATTGGTATGGAAGGAGATAGGGGCGCACTAAAGTAACGTTGCAATGGCAGAGTTTCGGCCCCGACGGTGCACCACGCATTGTGCTATGAAACTCTTACAACCCTGCCGTGGGACACTCTTATTTATTGTTGTTATTGCCGTCTGTGTGCTGGCTTTGGCTGCGCCGACTCGCGCGGCAGCTGCCAATCCAATTCTTATCATCACCGGCTCATCGAACCCTTACACCACCTACCTGCCGGAGATTCTCCACAATGAAGGGTTCAACGAGTTCGACACGGCTGATATCTCCGTGGTTAACGGCACGACTCTATCGGCCTACGACCTGGTGATTCTGGGCGACATGACGCTCACAGCCGCGCAGGCGACCGCGTTCACCACTTGGGTGAATGGTGGCGGCAACCTGATCGCCATGCATCCCGACCCTCAGTTGGCGGGATTGCTGGGCCTCGTCGATACCGGGACCGCTCTGTCCAACGCGTATGTGTTGATGAGTACCTCGGCCGGCCCCGGAGTCGGCTTGGTGGGGCAGACCATTCAGTATCACGGCCCGGCAGAGCTGTACACGCTGAACGGCGCCACCAACTACGCCACCCTGTACTCGAGCGCCGGCGTTCCCACCAGCAACCCGGCCTTGACTCTAGCGCAGGCCGGATCCGGACAGGCGGCGGCGTTTACGTACGACCTGGCGCGCTCGGTTGTCTATACTCGCCAAGGCAACCCGGCCTGGAGCGGAGAGGCACGCGATGCCGCCAACGCTCCTCCAATCCGTTCTTACAATTTGTTCTACGGAGCCGCATCCTTCGACCCCGAGCCCAACTGGGTCGATTTCACCAAGGTCCAAATCCCGCAGGCGGATGAGCAGCAGCGGCTGCTGGCCAACCTGATCCTGCAGATGAACGCCAACAAGAAGCCGCTGCCCCGCTTCTGGTACTTGCCCGGCGGATTCAAGGCAGCGGTCATCATGACCGGCGACGATCACGGCTCGTTCTACACCGCCAGCGCGACGGCGAACCGTTTCAGCGATGCTCTCGCCGCCAGCCCTTCCGGGTGTTCGGTAGCGAACTGGCAATGCGTTCGCTCCACCGCTTATCTGTTCCCCAACATAATTGCTACCAATACGCTAACTAATGCCCAGGTCGCCGCTTACGTTGCTCAAGGTTTCGAAATCGGCGTCCACGTCGACTCCGCCACCGATTGCCAGGACTGGACGACCAGCGCGCTAAGTGCCCAGTACACCAATTATCTGGCGTCATTCGCTTCCGAGTTTCCCAGCCTGCCGGCGCCGCAGACGCACCGCATGCACTGCGTTTCCTGGAGCGACTACGATTCGCAGCCGACCATCGAGCTGCAGAACGGCATCCGCCTCGACACCACCTACTACTACTGGCCTTCCACCTGGATCAACAATCTGCCGGGAATGTTCACCGGTTCCGGCATGCCCATGCGATTCGCCGATCGCAACGGCAATCTGATTAACGTCTATCAGGCCACGACGCAGATGACCGACGAGTCTGGTCAGACCTATCCGCTGAACATCAACACGCTGTTGGACAATGCCTTGAGCGGAAGCGCCTATTACGGCGTCTTTACCGCCAACATGCACAACGACCAGGGAAGCTACCCGGGCCCGGGGTGGAATTCCATCGTCGCCTCAGCGCAAGCACGGGGTGTGCCCGTGGTCACCTCATTGCAGATGCTGCAGTGGCTGGATGGGCGCAACGGATCTTCCTTCGCTTCGCTGGCGTGGAGCGGCAACGTCCTGAGTTTCAGCATCACGGTGGGCGCCAACGCCAACAACCTCACCGCCATGCTCCCCAGCAACGCTGGCACCCTGGGGTTGACCGGCATCACGTTGAACGGCAACCCGGTCAGTTATCAGCTTCAGATCACCAAGGGTATCCAGTACGCCGTGTTCGCGGCCAGCGCCGGCAATTATCTGGCAACCTACGGCGGCAGCCCGTTGTTCAGCATCTCCGGCGCGATTAGCCCGGCCGCGGCCGCCAGCGGCACGACGGTTACAGCCGCCGGTCCGGTCACGGTCACTGCCAGCGTCGACAACTATGGCAACTACTCCTTGAACGGCCTGCCCAGCGGAAGTTACGTAATAACTCCCAGCGACAGCGGATTCACTTTCACTCCCTCCAGCCAGGCTGTAACCGTTAGCGGGGCGAATGTGGCGGCCGTGAACTTCAACGCGGGCCAAATCTGCCCCTGCAGCTTGTGGAATAACAACACCATTCCCGGCACGCCGTCCTTCAACGATCCCAGCCCGGCCGAGCTCGGTGTGACTTTCTATTCCGACGTGGCTGGTACCATCAGCGCGGTCCGCTTTTATAAAGGCAGCAGCAATACTGGCACGCACATCGGCAACTTGTGGTCGAACACCGGCGCCAATCTGGCTAGCGCGACCTTCAGCAATGAAACCGCTACCGGCTGGCAGCAGGTGAACTTCGCCACCCCCGTGCCCATCACCGCCGACACTACCTACGTAGCTTCCTACTACACGCCCACGGGCAACTACGCGGCGGATAACGACTATTTCGCCACCGGCTACGACAACACGCCACTGCATGCGCCGCAGAACGGAGCGCTCAGCGCCAACGGCCTCTACGTTTACGACGCTAACGCGTTCCCAACCAATACCTACGAATCCACTAATTACTGGGTGGACATCGTTTTCAGCCCGACGGGGACCTACAGTATTTCCGGCACCATCAGCGGCGCGGGCGGCAATGGTGCGACCGTGAGCCTGATGGGCCCCTCGAGCGCCACCACCACCGCCGATGCCTCCGGCAACTACAGCTTTAACGGACTGGCGAACGGCTACTACACGATTACGCCCAGCAATTCCGGGTTCACCTTCACCCCTGCCAGCCAGAACGCGACGGTGAATAACGCCAGTGTGGCCGCGGTCAACTTCAGCACGGGCAGCTCCAGCGTTCACCCGGCCACCTACAGTATTTCCGGCACAATCAGCGGCGCGGGCGGCGCCGGTGCAACTGTAAACCTGAGTGGGCCCTCGATCGCCGCGACCACCGCCGATGCTTTCGGCAACTACACCTTCACCGGCATGGCGAACGGCTCCTACACGGTAACGCCCAGCAATTCCGGCTTCACCTTCACTCCCGCGAGCCAGCCCGCCACCGTCAGCGGTGCAAGCGTGACCGGCATCAACTTCAGCACCGTGACCTATAGCATTTCCGGCACGATCAGCGGCGCGGGCGGCAACGGCGCCACGGTGACTCTCAGTGGCGCCTCGAGCGCGACCGTCACCGCGAGTGCGACGGGGACCTATACCTTCACCAACCTGGCCAACGGGTCCTACACCGTGACGGCCAGCAACTCCGGCTTCACCTTCACTTCCGCGAGCCAGCCGGCAACAGTGAGCAATGCTAGCGTGAGCGGCATCAACTTCAGCACGGTCACGTATAGTATTTCCGGCACGATCAGCGGCGCGGGCGGCAACGGCGCCACGGTGACGCTGAGCGGCGCGTCGAGTGCAACCGTCACCGCGAGTGCTACGGGCACCTACACCTTCAGCAATCTGACCAATGGGTCCTACACCGTCACCGCGAGCAAGAGCGGGTTTAGCTTCACTCCCGCGAGCCAGGGGGCAACGGTGAGCAATGCCAGCGTGACCGGCATCAACTTCAGCACGGTGGCCTACAGCATTTCCGGCACGATCAGCGGCGCGGGCGGCAACGGCGCCACGGTGACTCTCAGTGGCACCTCGAGCGCAACTGTCACTGCTAGCGCCACCGGGACCTACACCTTTAGCAATCTGGCTAACGGGTCCTACACCCTGACCGCCAGCAATTCCGGGTTCACCTTCACTCCCGCGAGCCAGTCGGCAACGGTGAGCAACGCCAGCGTGACCGGCATCAACTTCAGCACGGTGACCTACAGCATCTCGGGCACGATCAGCGGAGCGGGCGGCAACGGCGCCACGGTGACGCTGAGTGGCGCATCGAGCGCAACGGTCACTGCCAGCACCACCGGGACCTACACCTTCAGCAATCTGACCAATGGGTCCTACACAGTCACGCCGAGCAAGAGCGGGTTTAGCTTCACTCCCGCGAGCCAGGCGGCAACGGTGAGCAGCGCCAGCGTGACCGGCATCAACTTCAGTACGGGCACCTACAGCATTTCCGGCACCATCAGCGGCGCGGGCGGCAACGGCGCCACGGTGACGCTCAGCGGCGCCTCGAGTGCAACCGTTACGGCGAGTGCGACGGGCACCGCCTCGAGTGCAACCATTACGGCGAGTACGACGGGTACCGCCTCGAGTGCAACCGTTACGGCGAGTGCGACGGGTACCTACACCTTCAGCAACCTGGCCAATGGGTCCTATACTGTCACCGCGAGCAAGAGCGGATTCACCTTCACTCCCGCGAGCCAAGCGGCAACGGTGAACAACGCCAGCGTGAGCGGCATCAACTTCAGCACGGTCACCTATAGTATTTCCGGCACGATCAGCGGCGCGGGCGGCAACGGCGCCACGGTGACGCTGAGCGGCGCCTCGAGCGCAACCGCTACCGCCAGCTCCACCGGAACCTACACCTTCAGCAATCTGGCCAACGGGTCCTACACGGTCGCGCCGAGCAAGAGCGGGTTCACCTTCACTCCCGCGAGCCAGGCGGCAACGGTGAGCAATGCCAGCGTGCCCGGCATCAACTTCAGCACGGTCACGGTCACCTACAGTATTTCCGGCACCATCAGCGGTACGGCCGGCAACGGCGCCACGGTGACGCTGAGCGGCGCGTCGAGTGCAACTGTTACCGGGAGTGCTACGGGCACCTACACCTTCAGCAACCTGGCCAACGGGTCTTATACGGTGACGCCCAGCAAGTCGGGATTCATCTTCACGCCCGCCAACAAGGCCGTGACGGTGAGTAGTGCTAACGTCACCGCGATCAACTTCACCTCCACGGCGCAGTTGGCGATCGACCAGATAGCTTCGGGCAACCAGACGATTTCGACCAACCATAGCTGGAGCGGAAAAAACATAACTGTGACGTCGACCTTCAGCACCACGAAGACGAACGAACTGCTACTGGCCTTCGTCTCCACAGATGACGGTGGACCGTTCATGTGGGGCGGTCCAGGGTCCTATCCGGGTGATGCCGTGAGCAGCGTCACCGGTGGAAACCTAACGTGGTCACTGGTCAAGCGGACCAATACACAAGAGGGTAGCGCGGAGATCTGGCGGGCGTTTTCCGCCACCACGCTGTCGAATATCTCGGTCACTGCCAACTTGCCGCGCGGCGTTGCCGCCACCATCACCGTTGTGACCTTCACCGGGGTGGACACCACCGGTACGGGTGGATCCGGAGCCATCGGAGCTACCGGCACCGCGAACTCGTCCCGTGGCACACCCGCGGCCTCGCTGACCACCACCCGCAACAACTCCTGGGTCTTTGGAGTGGCTAACGCTGCGGCTAATACAACCTCCTGGACCCTGGGCTCCAATCAGGTCATGGTCTCCGAGTACGCTGGATCGGGAAGCGGATGGGGAGGGTGGTCAGGCGGATTCACGGGTTGGGTGCAACGCCAGAACGGCACGACACCCACGGCCGGTACCGTCGTGAGCATCAACGATACGACTCCCACTAACGACCAGTACAACCTCAGCATTTGCGAGGTTCTTCCGGCACAGTGAGCCGCTTATCGGGATGGAGAAGCCTGGCCCTTCCCGGCTGGCGACAGCAGCCCGAAGGACTGCAGGTATTGAGCCAGCTTTCCGGTGTCGAGGGGCTTGAACAGGTAGCCATCGCAAAGCCCCTCGTAGGATGCGAACACCGTCTTGGTATCGCTGACGGCCGTGGTCATGATGATTTTCACTCCGGCGTGCGGCAAGACACCTGCGGCTTCTTCCAGGGCCCGGATCTGCTTGAGCGCCGCTTGTCCGTCCATCTCGGGCATCATGATATCCATGCAGATCAGGTCGTAACTTCGCCCGCTGTCGTGGGCCACGCGAAAGGCGTCAACAGCTTCCCGGCCGTTGACAGCGATATGACATTCGCCGTAGGGAGAGAGAAGCGTTTGCAGCAAGAGCCGGCTGGTGAAATCGTCTTCGACGATAAGCGTTTTCATATTGCTATCCTTGATCTGGTTTGGGCTCTAACCATCCCGAATGTTCCAGGGTGGCTTTGAGACGTTCGAATTCTTCTTCCGCGCGGGGCAACAGGGTGGCACTGCGCTCCAGGTCACCCGCGGTCGCCGCCTCCTGCATTTCGCAAGCGACGTCGCGCAAAGCGCCTGCGGAAATGGTTGCAGCCGCCCCCTTGAGCGAGTGCGCCTGTAGGCGAATGCCACTCGCATCGCGCTCTTCCAGCAGCTTGCGGAGGGTGCACAGCTTCGTGGGGATATCCTGTAGAAAGCCGGCGATGATCTTCGTAGCCAGGATTTTGTCCGCCATCAGGCGCTTCAGCAGTCCTTCCTCGTCAAAAATGGCTTTGACCCTGGCTAGTTGGTGTCCGGTGAGCGTTTCCGCCTCACCGACGACTGGGGTAAGCCATCTTTTCAAGGCTTGGTCCAACTCTTGCGGCTCGAGAGGCTTGGTAAGGTAGTCGTTCATCCCAGCTTCAAGACATCTCTCGCGGGTTTCCGACATCGCATCCGCAGTGAGCGCCAGGATGGGAACATCTGGATCACGCACTCCCGCCTGGGCGCGGATGCGGCGGGTAGTTTCATAGCCGTCCATGGCGGGCATCTCGCAATCCATGAGGACAACATCGTAGTCGGCGCCCTGGAGTGCGTTGAGGGCGTCCGCACCGGTACTCGCCGCGTCGGCTTGGTAGCCGAGTTTCATCAGCATGGCCAGGGCCACTTCCTGATTGGTCGGGTTATCCTCGACCACGAGGATTCGCGCCTTAGCTTTCGTTTGGTGGATGCTGGGCTTGCCCTCTGAGTCGTCCTCGGATGGGACACGTCCTCCTTGGTCACCGCCCGGGGCCAACGCCAAGGCCGCCCTCAACCGGCTCTCGGACACCGGCTTTAGAACGTATCCCGCGAAGCCGGCTCGCTGGATCCCTCCCAGGTCGGCGTCCGCGCCCAACCGGGACATGCCAAGCAGCGCCGTATGGTGCAACTGAGGGTCAGCCGCGATCCGTCGTCCCAGTTCCTCGCCGCTCAGGCCGGACAGGTGAAGGTCAAGTAACGCAATCCGGAAGCGGTCACCCTCCTGCGCGGCGCGCCGCAGAGCGTCGAAAGCGGAAGCCGCATCCACAGCCTCCTCGCAGCGGCATCCCCAGGATTTCAGCAGAGTGGCGACGAGCGAGCGGCTCCTTACGTGGTCGTCCACCACCAGCACCTTTGCTCCCTGTAACCCGGCACAGGCCGCGGTGGCCGGCGGTGTCGCACCCGGCTGCTTTTCGAAGACAGCGGTGAACCAGAATTTCGAACCTTTGCCCTCCGCACTCTCCACTCCAATCCGACCGCCCATCAACTCGGCCAGTTGTTTGGCGATCGCCAGCCCCAGACCGGTGCCGCCATAGTTGCGGGTAATGGATCCGTCCGCCTGAATGAAGGGCAAGAAAAGGTCGTCCGCCTGGTGCGGTTTGATGCCGATTCCTGTGTCGGTGATCGCGAAGCGGAGAGTTGCCGAGCGGTCGTCCTCGCTCTCGAGCTCTACCGAAATGGCTATTTCACCTTGATGAGTGAACTTGATGGCGTTCCCCAACAGGTTGACCAGAACCTGGCGCAGGCGGCCAGGATCGCCCCGCAACAGAACGGGGGTTTCCGGCGCAATCTGACAGGTCAGCTCCAGTCCTTTCTCATGCGCGTTGAAAGCCAGCAGCTCGGCCAGGTCTTCCAGGGTGGTGCGCAGGTCAAAATCCAAAGTCTCCAAAACTACCTTCCCGGCCTCGATTTTGGAGAAGTCCAGAATATCGTTGAGCAACGACATCAGCGTCCTGCCGCTGGTGCGGACGATCTCCGCATAGCGCCGCTGCTCTTGCGTAAGGTCCGAATCCAGGAGCAAACCAGCCATGCCGATCACCCCATTCATCGGGGTGCGGATTTCGTGGCTCATGTTGGCGAGGAACTGGCTCTTGGCTTGACTGGCGGCGACGGCGGCGTCTCGGGCGTTTCTGAGTTCCACTTCTACTTGCTGGCGCACACGCTCCAGGCGGTCCCGCTGCAATCTTGCATAGAGGAGCGGCGCCAGGTAGGCAGAAATGCGTTCCAGAACCTGCCGGTCTTCCTCGGTGTAGTCGGTTGCGTGGTTGGCGACTTGAAGCAGGCCGATGGGCTCACCGCCATAGAGAATGGGCGCGGCCACGGACCTGCGGAGAGGAGAATCGCCTTCCGGCGGCTGGCTGGGTTCATTCGAGCAGAACGATTTCTTCTCGATCAGACTGTGGCGCCATTGGCCGCTCCAGGTCTCGCGGGGGAAGCGGATGCTCTTGTCGGCCATCTGGCCGTCTTGCCCAAGATCGCTGATCGCAGAGAGGCAGACTAAGACGCCATCGTCGTCGACGTAACCGAAGAAACCGCCCGGACTCTTAAAGAATCGGCGAACCAGTTCCAAGATGGCCGCGAACATTTCCTCGTTCGACTTGGTCAGAAAAATCTTGGCGATTCGATTCTTGAGGGCCAACTCTTGTTGGATCCGCTTCTGCTCCGTGATCTCGAGCACTGACGCGACAATGTTGACCACCTCGCCAGTTTCAGACTTGAGCGGGAAATAGCTGCACAACCAGTCCCGCTCGGTCAGCGGATCCGCCGCAGTCTTGCCGTGGACCTCCATGCCAAGGAGAGGCTTCCCACTCTCTAAGATCAACCGAAAGCTGTTGGTGAGAAACGCGCCGAGATCCGGTAGTATTTCCTCTGGGGTTTTCCCGATATGATGCTCGGCGGGGAAACCATTCATGGCGGCCAAGCGGTCATTGATGCGCCGGAAGCGGTACTCCCGATCGATCAAACAAAGGCCGACCGGAGAATGCTTGTAAATCTGTTCAATCTCAGCCAGGCGCGCTCGCGCTTCCCGTTCGCTGCGGCGCAGGGTCTCCTCGGCTCGTTTGCGATCCGTGATGTCGCGGAAGGTCCAGATTCTTCCGTTATACTTTCCCTCCTTGCCAACCACCGGCGCCGAATATCGGTCCAGGATCGTCCCATCTTTCAATTCAATCTCATCCCGGCTGGTCTCGCTGCGGCGATCGTAAAGGTAGGCAACCTTCTCCAGGAACACTTCGGGATTCTTGATGTTCCCGATGACGTACTGGAGCATGGTTCGATCATCCTTGGTTTCGACAATGTGCTGGGGGATCTTGAAGATCTCCGTGAAGCGCTGATTGTACAGAACTGATTGGCCTGCGCCGTCCACCACCAGGATTCCGTCGATGGTGGAGTTGGCCTGGGCTTCCAGAAAAGCCGTCTTGGAGCGGAGTTCCTCCTCGGCTCGTTTGCGTTCCGTGATGTCGCGGAGCGCCCAGATTCTTCCGTAGTACTTTCCATCCTTGCCAAGCACCGGCGCTGAGTATCGGTCCAGGACCGTTCCATCTTCGAACTCAATCTCATCCCGGCTGGTCTCACTCGGGTGCTCGGAAAGAAAGGCGGCTTTCGCCAGGAACTCGGCGGAATTCTTGACTCTCGCACCAACGTCATGGCGCATACCCAGGGCATCCCTCTGATCGAAAATGTGCTGAGGGATCTTGAGCATCTTCATGAGTTGAAGGTTTTGCAGGATCTTCTGGTTTTCATCGTCCACCACCAGGATTCCGTCACCCGTGGAGTTCACCTGGGCTTCGAGAAAAGCCGTCTTGGAGCGGAGTTCCTCCTCCGCCCGCTTGCGTTCCGTGATGTCGTGGTAGGTCCAAACTCTTCCGTACCGCTTTCCATCCTTTCCGATAACCGGCGCTGAGTATCGATCCAAGACCGTCCCATCTTTGAGCTCAATCTCACCCCGGCAAGTCTCGCTGGGATGATTGCGAAGGTAGGCGATCGTCTCTGCGGACTGTGCAGGATTCTTCAGTGTGCTGAAGATGTGCTGGACGATGGTTCCAACATCCTTCTGTTCGCCAATGTGCGGAGGGACCTTGAAAATGTCGGTGAATCGCTGATTCTGCAGGATCTTCTCGCGTTCACCGTCCACCACCAGGATTCCGTCAATGGTCGAGTTGGAAATGGCTTCCAGAAGCGCCGTCTTGGAGCGGAGTTGCTCCTCGGCCTGCTTGCGTTCGGTGATGTCCTGCACCGTGCCATGAAGCTGTACGGCCTGGCCTCTGGCGTTGTATCGGGCTTCAATCCGTCCAATGACCCAGCGGATTGTGCCGTCGGGACGAAGCAGTTCCAGGTCCAGTTCCTGCGGAGCACCGTCTTTGGCCTTCTGGGTGGCAGCCTGGAGTCGGGTCCAGCTTTCCGGGGTCCACACCTGTGCGAGGTCTTCATAGCTCGGCGCGGGCAGGGCGGGATCACGGCCGGCGATGCGGTTGAACTCTTCCGACCAGGCGGCAACATCGGTCTCAATTTCCCGTCTCCAACTGCCGATGTGAGCAGAGCGCTGCGCTGCTCTCAGTTCCGTCTCGCTCCACCGCAGTTCGTCCTCTACCCGCTTGCGCTCAGTGATGTCATGGGCGACATGGACAGACCCGATCAGCCGTCCTTCGCGGTCGCGAAGTGGAGAGGTCGTCATGATGAAATCGCCGCCCAGGCAATCCTCGTGGACTTCCGCGCTGTGTTCGCACCCATCCTTGAGCAACTGGCTATGGGGACAACAGGGCAGCGGCTCGTCTGATCCATGAACCAAAGAGTGGCACTTATGCCCAACACACTGTTGCGGCGGCAATCCCAGTCTCGACGCCATGGCCTTGTTCACGCGCACAATTCGGTGTTGCGTGTCGATAATGGCGATGAGATCGGGTACGGCGTCGAAGGTCCGCTCCCAATCTGCATGGGCTCGAAAGCTGGCTTCCTCCGCACTCTGGAGGACACTCGCCCCTTTTTGTTCCTTCTGCACCACTTGGGTTCAAGAACCCCAGCGAGAACGGGATCGCCGGGGACTTTTTCGCCTTTCCACTCCGTCCAGCATGTCTTACTGATGCTGGCTTCGGAGGAAACCTTCCCTGGGCTTCTGCCGGCTTACGGCAGCAGGCAGAGGGATTTCAGATATCGCAACAACTCCCCGGTGTCGACGGGCTTACGCAGGTAGGCGTCGCAACCGAGTTGAAAGGATGCGGCCATCACTTTCATGTCCGGCACGGCCGTCACCATGATGATCTTCACCCCTGCGCCCGGCAGAGTGCCTGCGGATTCCTCCAGCGCGCGAATCTCCTTCAGCGCTGCCTGCCCGTCCATTTCGGGCATCATGATGTCCATGCAGATGAGGTCGAATCCAGTCCCGCCCTCTTTCGCCCAGCGAAAAGCGTCGACGGCCTCCCTGCCGTTGACGGCCGCGTGGCACTCGCCGTACGGGGCAAGAAAGGTTTGCAGCAGAAAGCGGCTGGTGAAGTCGTCTTCAACTATAAGTGTTCGCATGTCTCGTATCCATCGGCCAGCAACCCGGTTTCCATTACTGGGTCAACGGCTCACGGGAAGAAGCGGACCCGCTCTGTTGAACAATGGTGATCAGCAATGGCTCACCTTCGTAGGTAAAGCCGGACTGTAGCCACATCTCACTCCGGGTGGGAGCCGGCAGGGAGCTTGCGTCCATGCCCGGAATCGCCAGCCGCGACGCACAAGGCAGTAAGGCCTTCACGCTGCCGGCGGTCATGTTGGTGAGTTCGGCTAAGGCGTCACAAACCTGCTCGGAGGTGATCTCCGCGGGATCGGCTTCCACGAAACGAGCGGCCGCTTCGCGCGCCAGCCGCGAGGAGCAGTCCAGCCGGATGCGTCCCTGCCACTCGCCAATGATCTCGACGCTGGCCGCCAGGACCGGTTCGGCGCCGGCAAAATCGACCCGCGCGCACGGCGCCAGCTCCATGCCCAGCATGGAGGCCCAAATGTCATTGGTGAGCCTGATCACGTCCTCAGCGTGGATCTGCATGGCCTCGTCCTTATCGGCGAATCCGGTAGTACGACGTGTTCTCCCAGGGCACGCGTTCGAAGCAATCATCAAGATTCAAAGTGGTTTCGGCGGTGCCCAGGAAAATCACCCCGTCCTCGCGCAGCACGCTGCGGACCCGGCGCAAAATCTCTTTCTTCTTTTCGACACTGAAATAGATCAGCACATTGCGCAGAAAGATGACATCGAACTGGGGAAGCGCCGGCCAGGCTTCCGCCAGATTCATCTCGCGAAACTCCACTAGTTTGCGAATACCGCCGCTGATCTGCCATTCCACGCCTTCGCGGCTGAAGTACCTGGTCAGGCACTTGGCGGGAAGGCCGCGGTTCACTTCCAACTGGGAATACCGTCCCTGCCGGGCGCGATTGAGGATGGCCGTCGATATGTCGGTCCCGAGGATCGAAACGCTCCATCCCGGCAGGCCGGCAAAGTCCTCGCACATGAGCATGGCCAGGCTGTAGGCCTCCTGTCCGCTGGATGCGGCGGCGCTCCAGAACGAGAGCTTGCGCTCCGCCGCCCTTTTTCTCAGGAACTCGGGAATGATGGCCTGGCGCAGGGCTTGAAAGGGAGCGGCATCGCGAAAAAAGATGGTTTCGTTGTTGGTCATCGCGTCCAGGACTTTGCGATGCAACCCGTTAGGCGGCTCCCGGCGCAGGTGCTCCAGCAGTTTCTGGGCGGATTCCATGCCTTCCCGGTAGGCGAGTGGGGTCAAGCGGGATTCGACAAGGTATTCCTTGCCGGGATCGATGATGATGGCCGATTGCTCGTGCACGAATTGGCACAAGTAGTCGAATTCGGCGGTGTCTAGTCCCATGTCACACCACCTGCCCGGGCACTCGGGCCGCGGCTCCGGGGTCCGGGGAGCGGTTGGCGTCGGCCCTGCGAATGATCTCGTCGGCGATTTCCGCCAGCGGGAGGACGTGATCGGCGATTCCGGCGTTGGCCACCGCGCCCGGCATACCCCAGACCACGGAACTGGCCTCGTCTTGAACCACGATCTGGCCACCCGCTTCGCGAATACGTTCACACCCGCGCAGGCCATCCTGCCCCATTCCGGTCAGCACGACCGCCAGCGACCGTGCGCCGTAGACCTCCGCCACCGAGCGAAACAGAACATCCACCGACGGCCGGCACGAATTCTCGGGCGGAATCTGAATGGTGGCCAGCCGCACCTGCGCGCCCTCTCGCAGCACGGTTAGGTGGAAGTCGCCCGGGGCGATCCAGACCTGTCCGGGCCCTATCTCGGTTCGCGGCGACGCCTCTTTGACCGGTATCCGCGAGGATGCGGATAACCGTTCGGCCAAGAACGCGGTGAACACCGGCGGCATGTGCTGCACGATCAAAATGGGCAGGGGAAAGTCGCCGGGGATGCGCGGAAGAATCTCTGCCAGCGCGTTCGGACCGCCGGTCGAGGTGCCTATGGCCACGACGTCCGGCCTGGAATCCCGCTCGGTCGGCCGGGAAAGAGCCGGAGCAGGGATGCGAGCGGCGGGAAGGGGCGGGATGGCTCGCCGGCCACAGAGGGCTTTGACCTTGGGGATCAACTGCTCGCGAATACGCTGGCTGCCTTCGGAAACATTATTGACCTGGGAAGGCTTGGTCACATAATCATCCGCGCCGAGGGCGAGCGCATCCAAGGTCGCCAGCGCCGCCCGTTCCGTAAGGGTGCTGAACATGATGATCCGCACCGCCGGGTGGGTGCGGCGGATTTCCTTGAGGGCGGTGAGTCCGTCCATCTCCGGCATCTCAATGTCCAGGGTCACCACATCCGGCGTGCATTGATCGACCATGGCCAGAGCGATCTTCCCGTTCGCCGCCACTCCCGCAACCTCCAGTTCGGGGTCGGCCGCGACCACCTCGCGCACCATGCGCCGGATGACGACGGAATCGTCTACGACCAGTACCCTGAGCTTTCTCACAGAGCACTCTGAGTCGTTTCCTCGGGGATCGGGAACCCCAGGATGCGAAGCTTCTCCAGGATCACGTCCCTGGTGAACGGCTTCATGACGTACTCGTTGGCTCCCCGTTCCAGCGCGCGGGCAACTCCGCTCAGTTCCATCTCCGTGGTGACCATCATGATGCGCATGGCATCGAAGGCGTGATCGGCGCGGATGCGCGACAACAGTTCCATGCCGTCCATCTCCGGCATGTTCCAGTCAATCAAGCTCAGGCAGACGTTCGGATGTTGTTGCAATACCTCCAATGCTTCCCGCCCATGTTTTGCCTCCACCACTTCGAAACTCGCCCCCACCAATATCTTCTTGATGAACTTCCGCATGGTGGACGAGTCGTCGATCACTAAGACCTGCATGCACAACTCCTCGGGATCGGATCGAAACCATGGCCGAAGACGGACCTTTGCCGTCTCCGAGCCGCGCTCCGCGCGGACCCGGCGGTCCCTCTGCCGGCGGCGATGCGTGCTGTCCTTATCGGCACCTCGTTCCTAATACCTGAACTGTCCCACCAGGAGCTGGAGATCGGCCGCCATCTTTTCCAGAGACTGGGCCGACTTGAGAGTGTCCCCTGCGCCCGCCGCGGTGGAGCGGGCCGCTTCGGCAACGCCTCCGATGTTCTTGCTGATGTCGATGCTGCCCTTGGCGGCTTCAGCCAGGTTGCGGCCGATCTCGTTGGTGGTGGCGCTCTGCTCTTCCATGGCGCTGGCGATGGTGTTCTGAATATCGCTGATTTGCCCAATCACCGTGCTGATCTGCCCGATCGCCGACACCGCTCCCGTGGTATCACCCTGGATGGCTTCGATCTTGCGGCTGATGTCCTCGGTCGCCTTGGCCGTCTCCTTGGCCAGTTCCTTGACTTCATTGGCCACCACGGCGAAGCCCTTGCCGGCTTCTCCCGCCCGCGCCGCCTCGATGGTGGCGTTCAGGGCCAGCAGGTTGGTCTGTTGCGCGATCGAGGTAATCACCTTGATCACCTGGCCGATCTCCGCGCTGCTCTGGCCCAGTTTGTTGATGGTCTCATTGGTGGAATTTGCCGTCTTCACCGCGGAAGTAGCTACGCGGGTGGCTTCCCCGGTATTCTTAGCGATTTCCTTGATGCTGGCCGCCATCTCGTCCGAGCCGGTGGCCACGGTCTGAACGTTCTTGGTGACTTGCTCGCTGGCTGCTGAAACTACATTAGCCTGGGTTGCGGTCTCTTCCGCGCTCGACCCCATCTGCTGGCTCACCTTGTTCAGCTCTTCCGACGCCGAGGCCAGGGCAGACACGTTCTTTCCGATCTGCTCGATGGCGCTGCGGACTTGGGTGGCCAGCTTGTTTACCGCGGCCTTCAAGGTCTCGTAATCACCCTCATATTTGGTGGTGACTTGCGCCGTGAGATCGCCGCCGGCAAGCTTGTCCAGCACCGCCCCCACGTCATGCATCGGGACCACCATGCCTTCGATGGCGCGATTCACACCCACCACCACATTGGCGAACTCACCCTGCAGCTTCTTGGTGTCGCCGCGATAGTCGAGCTGCCCGTGCCTGAGAGCCTCGGCCAGTTGCTTCATTTCCTCCACCAGGGTCTGCACTGCGGTCCCCACGCTGTTGACCGCGATCTTCATCTTTTCGTGGTCGCCCTTGTAGACCTGGGTGATCAGTTCGTCCACCTTGCCGGCCGAGATCTGCGCCAAAATGCGGTTGCCTTCCCCGATGGGCAGCAGGATCGCGTCCAGCATTTGATTGACGCCCTTGAGCAGCTCCGCAAATGCGCCCTGGAACTGATCGGGCTTGCCCCGCTCGCTCAGTTGGCCGTCGCGCGACGCTTGGATCAGCCGTCCCATCTCATCGCGCAGCTTCTGCACTACCACGGCCACGTTGTTGACCGCGGTCTTCATCTTTTCGTGGTCGCCCTTGTAGACCTGGGTGATCAGTTCGTCCACCTTGCCGGCCGAGATCTGCGCCAGAATGCGGTTGCCTTCCCCGATGGGCAGCAGGATCGCGTCCAGCATTTGATTGACCCCCTTGAGCAGCTCGGCAAACGCGCCCTGGAACTGATCGGGCTTGCCGCGCTGGCTAAGCTGGCCTTCCTGGGAGGCCGTGATCAACCGTCCCATCTCATCGCGCAGCTTCTGCACCACCACGGCCACGTTGTTGACCGCGTTCTTCATCTTCTCGTGGTCGCCCTTATAGACCTGGGTGATCAGCTCGTCGATTTTGCCGGCCGAGATCTGGGCCAGAATGCGGTTGCCTTCCCCGATGGGCAGCAGGATCGCGTCCAGCATCTCGTTGACTTCCCGGATCAGGTCCTGGTACCGCCCCTCAAACTGGTCCGCCTTGCCGCGCTCCGACAGCCGCCCTTCTCGCGAAGCGCCCACCAGCCGCGAAATCTCCTCGCCAACTTGGACTTGCCCCGCGATGTCTTCGAGCACCTGGAGAAACCCAATGACCTGGTGGTCGGCGCCGTACAGTGGCGTGGTGGTTGCTTTAAGGTGAAGTTGTTTCCCTTGCACGACGGCCATGGCCTCGGCCGACAATGTCTTCTCTTCCCGCATGGCTCGCGCCCCGGAACAAGTGCCCGCGCGGCACGCGGGAACATCAAACAGATCCCAGAACTTCGCACCCAGGCCTGCCTCTTG
Organism: uncultured Acidobacteriota bacterium; assembly: GCA_963808725.1. Lineage (GTDB taxonomy): Bacteria > Acidobacteriota > Terriglobia > Terriglobales > Acidobacteriaceae > JAHFUA01. The sequence goes on from CAWEGO010000002.1 coordinate 2,237,433, forward strand.
CCCCTGCCCAGCCATCTTCGCCGCTGCTGAGTTCAAATAGAGGATGGTGTGCTCGCGATCCATCACCATCACCGGTACGGGGACCAGATCCAGGTAAGCCGCCTTCTGTTGTATTTCCGTTAGCTTTCTGCTGGCGGGGACGACATCGGGTTCGGCGACTGCGCTGTGACCGTTTCCACCCTGCCCACGTTTATGAGTCGAGACTTGCCGCGTAACTGACATCAGAACGTTCTCCTTTTTTGGAACTTTGTTCCTGGGTTACCTTTTATCGGATAGGTGTGCGCTCACATTTGCCGCTTTGTCGGTGTCGAGGACCAGCAACAATTTGTCCTTCAGTTTGTAGACTCCCTGGATGAGCTCCCGGCTGGCGACATCGAGCGTGTCGGGAGGCGGCTCAAAGGCTTTCTGCTCCACCTCGACCACGTCGTTGATTTCATCGACCAGCAGGCTGACCGCGCCATCTCCCGTCCGGACCACCACGTTCATGGGGAGCTGGCCGGACGGGCTATCCGGAAGACCCAACCGGCGGCGAAGATTGACCGCGGTGACGATCTGCCCGCGCAGGTTGATCAGTCCGCCTACCAGCTCCGTAGCCAGCGGCACGCGGGTCAGGCCCTGGTGGCGGATGACTTCCTGTACCTTCTCCACTTCCACGCCGAACAGGAGACGCTCGATGAAAAAGGTGCAGAACTGCTGCTCAGTTGACGACATGCATGGCCTCCGTCAAAGCCGGCGTTTCTTTCTTCGCGGGCACCAATCCGGCCACGATCTCCGGTACGTTCAGCAAGTCCGTGACATGCTGCTGGATCACGGCCGACCCCAGCAGCCGCGCCGATTGCTGGCCGTGGGTGATCGCCACCTGCTGGTCCACGATGTCCAGAATTTCCTCCACCACCAGGCCGATGCTTCGTCCCTCCTCCGCGTAGACCACCACCTGCAGGCGATCCTGCTTGTGGCTCGGTGAAGGGAGTTGCAGGGCTTCCGCCACGTGCACCAGCGGCATGATCTCGCCCCGGTATTGCACCACCGGCTGGTTGCCGGAAGTCTCGATAGCCGAGGGTTCAAACTCCTCCAGCCGCGAAACCATGGACAAAGAAATCGCCACCCGGCCCTTCTCTCCCACGCGAAACACCAGCCAGGAGTCCTGTTTCAAGGTGACATCATCGGTTTTGGTCTTGGCTTCGGAGAAAGAACGCTCTTTGCTCTCGCTGATCACGGCAGCTTCCTGGGCCAGGCCCAGTACGTCCAGGATCAGAGCCACCTGCCCATCGCCCATGATGGTGGCGCCGGCAAAGCAGGCGATCCCTTTCAGTTGTTTCCCCAACGGCTTGACCACGATCTCTTCGGTATCGTTGATATCGTCTACTACCAGGCCGAACGGCCTGCCATCGGCCTGTAGCACCACGATATTGACCGCCCCGCCAGCATCGCTGTGCGCCTCTCCCTGCGTCTCCAGACGAAGTTCCCGGTCCAGATGGACCAGCGGCAACAGGTTTCCCCGCAGGCGGTGCACCGGCGCTCCATGGATCATCTCAACGCCCTTCTCTGCCTCCTTTCCTTCCAGGCGGACCAGTTCCAGCAGGCTGACTTGCGGAATGGCAAAGCGTTCACGCCCACTGGTCACAATCAGGGCGGGGATAATGGCCAGGGTCAGCGGGATCTTGATGCGCAGCGTTGTGCCCTGACCGGAGACGCTGCCCAGATCAACTGTGCCGCCAATCTTCTCGATGTTGGTTTTGACCACATCCATGCCGACGCCGCGGCCGGAAACATTGCTGACCTGCTCGGCCGTAGAAAAGCCGGGGAGAAAGACCAGATTCACGATCTCGCGGTCCGAGAGCTTGCTGGATTGCTGGGCTGAGATCACACCCTTCTGGATCGCCTTTTCCTTGACCTTGGCGAGATCAATGCCGGCCCCATCATCGGAGATCTCGATGTTGACCTGTCCACCCTCATGAAAAGCCCGCAGCCGCAAGCGTCCGGCCGGTGGTTTCCCCTTGCTCACCCGCACGGCGGGAGCTTCGATACCGTGATCCAGAGAATTGCGCACGATGTGGGTGAGCGGGTCCTTGATGGCCTCGATGAAGGTCTTGTCCAGTTCGGTTTCCGTGCCTTCCATCTCCAGTTGCACTTGTTTGCCGCAGTTCACCGCCAGATCGCGAACGATGCGGGGAAACTTGTTCCAGACATTCCCGATGGGCTGCATCCGGGTCTTCATGACCCCTTCTTGCAGCTCGGTAGTAATCAAATTCAGACGCTGCGCGGTGCCGAGGAAAACCGCATCCTTCTGCGTGCTGGTGAACTGAAGAATCTGGTTCCGGGCCAGCACCAGCTCTCCCACCAGGTTCATGACTTTGTCGAGCAGGTTGACATCGACCCGAATGGTGCTGGCGGCTGCCGAAGCAGTCTGGGTCCCTTGCTCCTGCAAGGCCTCCAGTACCGTTTTGGGCTCGGCCGCGCCCTGGTGAACCAGAATTTCACCGATCCGGCGGGGATCGCCTTTCCTTTGTTCCTCGAACGCGGCCTGCACCGCACCCGGGGAGGTCGCGTGCTTCTCGATCAGAATCTCGCCCAGGTTTTTCGGCTCGGCGGGCTCCGCCATCTCCGGGGTCGTATCCATGCTTGGCTCCCTGGCGCCCTCGCGCCCATCCAGCAACCCGGTCAGAGCTGCAATGACTTCCGCCAGTTCAGGATCGCCCTCGTTCCCGCTGGACTCGACCGTGCGCAGGATTTTTCTTACCACATCGATCATCTTCAGCAGTGCGCTGGTGATTTCGGCATTCAGGATCAACTTGCCATCACGCATGCGGCTCAACACGTTTTCCCCAACATGGGCCACCGATTCCAGTTTGGGAAAACCCAAAGTCCCACTCGTGCCCTTGATTGTATGAATGCTGCGGAAGACCCGCGCCAGCAGTTCCTTCGACCCAGTATCCTTTTCCAAATCAACCAAATCCCGATCTAACTGATCGAGCAACTCGTTGCTCTCGATGAGGAATTCTTGGGTGATTTCATCCATGGAACCTGCTCGTCAAGGAGGCAGATAGTTGCAATCGCGCTGCCAGTTTTCTGGACAGCCGACGTAGGCAGGCTAGGGGCCCGCTTCTGTCCTGTTCTGGGACACGCTGTGATCTGGGATTGCCACGCGGGCTCGGATGCTCGGCGCCGCATGCGGTTGATGATGGGGCTCCGGCGCGGCGGACGATCCCGAACGAACTCGAGAGAGGACCTAGGCTACCTGGCGATGCTGGTCCAGGGTTGGTGTCGCGCCCTCTCGCCCAAGGTGATAGCTGTAGGGGCCGTACTCGCGCAGGGTCTGTTCATCGAACAGCCGCTTGATGCCGCAACCAAGACAAACTCGGTATGAGTGTCCTTCAAGCCAAATCGGCCAGCCCATCTTCTTGTGGCGGCAGCCACCGAAGATCAGTACCCGGACGGTTTTGAGAATGTTCCTCATACCATTTCTCCGCTTCGATTTTCGCAAGTAGGCAATTTCGTAGGCATTCTGATTACCAAAGTAATTCATACCCAACGTATTGATTCTAAGTTGCTTGTTACTGATTGCCCGAAATCTTGTGCAATAGAGTGTGCAATGTTTTGCAACCCTGTCCGAGGAACTGGCACACCACCATTGACTCCGGCCCACAATCGGAAGGTGGCGGATTAGGCCACTCCGCATCGCGCTGGGCCGAAGCACCCGGTTGACCCGGTCCACCTAGTCGGCTAACATGCGCGCTAGGCGGTCCCGTAGGCAGGCTATCCGTGTGGGGGACGGTATCTCGATCGCATCAACCATCCCGCATCTCTTCCGGCCGCATCCCAACTTGGGCGATGAAATCAACCACAACCTCGCGCAATCGGAGATCGAAGGCGGTGTGCATCTGGAAGACCTCGCGCAAGGCAGCCGGTTAGAGGTTCAAACGCAACACCGCTGGTACACGGTCGTCAACTGCGGTGACGGTTGGGTGCTGATTTCAGGTCATCCGAAATATTGCCCCCGCCCCTCGCGGGTCAGAATCCTGGGCTCGAACTGGGGAGGCTCGATGCTGAAGATACCGCTTTATTGGGCGCAGCATGCACCTGGAGTTCCAGCACCCCGAGTATCGGGCGCCGATCATCACCTCGCGCATTGTCGCGATCCGAGAGGCCACGTCTTACCAGGAACAGGCCGCCTGTCCCATTGAGGGGCCCGCTCGCGCCGACTGAGGAAAGCGCCTCAAGTTATAGCTCCGATAGATTCTTCCGTGGGTTCCGCGACCGGCTTGCCTGCTATAGTACGTCGCTATGTCGGCGGCTTCCCAGGGAGTGTTTCATCGGGCTCTTTTCGAGGGTTATGACCCGGGATCGTACTACGACGAGATGTTCTGCGCTCCCGGCCAGCCGCGCTCCTACTATGCCAAAATGTTCCAGAAGCTGGCCGCCATGGCTCCGGCGCAGTTCGAGGAGCGCCGCCAGTTGGCGGATCTGGCCTTCCTGATGCAAGGGATCACCTTCACCGTCTATAGCGACGGCAGAGGCACCGAGCGATTGTTTCCCTTCGACCTGATCCCCCGCATCCTGCCGCGTTCAGAATGGGACCGCATCGAGCGCGGGCTGTCGCAGCGGGTGGTGGCGCTGAACCTTTTTCTGCAGGACATCTACGGCAAACAGCGCATCCTCAAGGACCGCCAGATTCCTCGCGAACTGGTCTATTCCTGCCAGCATTTCCGGCGCGAGATGATGGGGATTGAGGTTCCACGCGGCATCTACACCCACATCTCCGGCATCGACCTGGTGCGCGATTCCAAGACCGGCGAGTTCATGGTGCTGGAAGACAATGTGCGCACCCCCAGCGGCGTTTCCTACGTGCTGGAGAACCGGCTGGTCATGACCCGCACCTTCCCGGACGCGTTCCAGGCCTGCGACGTATTGCCGGTCAATCACTATCCGGCCGAGCTTTGCAAGATTCTCCGCAGCCTCTCGCCCCGCGGCGTCGACCAGCCGCAGATGGTGCTGCTCTCGCCGGGCATTTACAACAGCGCCTACTTCGAGCACAGCTTCCTGGCGCAGCAAATGGGCATCGAATTGGTGGAAGGCCGCGACCTGATCGTGGACACGGGGGTGGTGTACATGAAGACCATCCGCGGGCTGAAGCGCGTCGACGTGATCTACCGGCGCATCGACGACGAGTTCCTCGACCCGCTGGCCTTCCGCTCGGACTCGCTGCTGGGCGTTCCCGGCCTGATGGGCGCGTACCGCGCTGGCAACATCGCCCTGGTGAATGCAGTGGGCAACGGCGTAGCCGACGACAAGGCGATTTACGGCTACGTGCCGGCGTTCATCCGCTACTACCTCGGCGAGGATACGATCCTGCGCAACGTCGAAACCTATCTCGGCCACCGCGACCAAGCGTACATGCTCGAGCATCTGCCGGAGCTGGTGGTGAAGGCGGTCGGCGAGTCCGGCGGCTACGGCATGCTGATCGGGCCGGCCTCGGATGGGGCGGCCATCGAGGAGTTCCGGGAACGGATCAAGGCCAATCCGCGCAATTACATCGCGCAGCCGGTGGTCGCGCTTTCGCGCGTGCCTTCCTATCATGCGGGCACGCGCCGCATCATCGGCTGCCACGTGGACCTGCGTCCTTATTGCCTCTACGACGGCGAGAAGGTGATCATTGTGCCCGGCGGGCTGACCCGCGTCGCCTTGACCCCGGGTTCTCTGGTGGTCAACTCCTCGCAGGGCGGGGGCAGCAAGGACACCTGGGTGCTGCACGGAGAAGCTTGAGATGCCCGAGATGCTGTCCCGCATCGCCGATTCTTTGTTCTGGATGGCACGCTACATCGAGCGTGCCGAGGACACGGCTCGCATCCTCGATGTGAACTATCACATGATGCTCGAGCAATCCGACCCGCAGTATCGTCTGCGCTGGGAACCGCTGGTCGTGATGGCGGGGGAAGAGAAGCCCTTCCAGCAGCTCTATGCAGAAGCCAATGCTTACACAGTTTTCGACTTCCTGGCTTTTCGCGCCGACAACCCCAGCTCCATCGTGCAGTGCGTGGCCCGGGCCCGCGAGAACGCGCGCACCATCCGCGAGCGCATCTCCCGCGAGATGTGGGAAGACATCAACGGCATGTATCACATGGTGAACCGCTTCGATGCGGCTGACGAGATCGCCGCCGGTCCGCACCGTTTCTGCGACGCCGTCAAGTTCGCCTGCCATCGCTTTCATGGCGTCACCGATGCTACGCTGCCGCACGATGAGGGCTGGGAGTTCCTGCGGATCGGCTGGTCGCTGGAGCGAGCCGAGGCGACCACCCGCCTGGTGGACGTGCAATATCACAACCTGCTGGAGGGGCTTCTCGTGGCCGGCGCGCCGGACAACCACCAGTGGATGGCGGTATTGAAGTCAGTGGGCGCCTATGAAGCCTATCACCGCCAGTATCACTCGCCCATTCGGCCGGAGAAGGTGGCCGAGATGTTGATCCTGCACCCCCTGCATCCGCGTTCCATCCGCTTCACCGCCGCGGAAGTTCAGGCCGGCCTGCGCGCCATCAGCGGTAGCAGTCAGGGTGCCTATGCCAACGAAGCCGAGCGCCTCACCGGCAAAGTCCTGGAGGGACTGCGCTACGGCACCATCGAAGAAATCTTCGCGCGCGGCTTGCACCCGTACCTGAGCGATCTCTTGCGCAATCTCCGCCTGATCGGCCACGATATCGCCAGAACTTACTTCTACTATGCGGTGGTGGCATGAACCGGTATCACCTGACGCACGTCACGGAGTTCCAATACGACGGGCCGGTCTCCGAGAGCTACAACGAGGTGCGCCTCCGCCCCATGCACGACGACAAGCAGAGCTGCCTGTCCTTTCGGCTGGTCACCTCGCCCAACTCGCATGTGACTGCGTATCACGACGCCTTCGGTAACTGGGTGCACCAGTTCAACATCTTCCAGGAGCACCATCGGCTGACGGTGCAGTCGGAGTCGGTGGTGCTGGCGCACGAGGCCCGCGCCAATGGCGCAGCTTCCATGACCCTGGGCGAATTCGACGCGCAGGGGAAAGAACTTTGTGAAGAGCATTTCGACTTCATCGCCGCCAGTACCTATGTGCCCCACCTGCCTCGGCTCGAGGAACTAGTCCAGGCGGCAAGCCAGGCCAGCCAAGGCACGGTCCTGGGATTCGCGCAGGCGGCCTCGGACCTGATTCACCAGAGGTTCCGTTACGTCAAAGGCGCCACTCACGTCCACTCATCGGTTGAAGATTCGCTCACCCTGGGCGCCGGGGTGTGCCAGGACTTCGCACACTTGCTGCTGGGCGTGGTTCGGATGCGCGGCCTGCCCGCACGCTACGTCTCCGGATATCTCGTGCCCCAGCCTGAGAACCACGAGGCCAGCAACCTGGAGGAAGTGATCGGCGGACAGGCTTCCCATGCCTGGACTGATGTTTTCCTGCCGGGCACGGGCTGGGTTGGCTTCGACCCGACGCTGGGAAAGGCGGTCGGGCTGCGGCACGTCCGCGTCGCTTACGGCCGGGATTACGGCGACGTGCCCCCCGTCCGGGGAGTGTACAAGGGTCATGCCGATCAGCGGCTCTCGGTGGATGTGCGCGTACGCCCGGTGGTGGACGACGAAGGCCGCGAGCAGTTGCAGGAAACCGCCGCCCAACCGGTCGAAGAATCTATCCCGGAGCGGCCTCAGCAGCCGCAACAACAGCAGCAGTAGTCCCAGCTTCCATTCGCACCCCTGGCGACTGCGCCAGACTCAGCTCGCCGGAGGTGGCCAATGGAAGCTACTCAGTTGGTAGTGTTCGCAGCGCTCTTGGTATCGCACCAACCAGCGTCGTGCTTTCTCCGAGATCACTGGGATCTCATAGTTCGCGCCTGCAAAGGACTGAACGGACTGCAGCGATTCAAACCACACCAACGTCACGAACTCTGTTTCCTTGCCCGTTTCAAGCCGCAACAGGTGGTAGCCCCGGTAGCCTTGATCCGTAAGCTCCGCCTGAAGACGCGGGAACAACTCCCCCTTGAGGTATCCCTCATAGGCGTCTGCATTGGCAGACGCCGTCCATCCGCGCCACATTCGGCAGATCATAAGCTACTCGTTTCCAATGACCACAGTCCAGGGCCTGATCTGCCAGCGGACAACCAGCCCGTTCACTACGTAGGGGTCCTCTTTCGCAAACGCTTCGACGGTGGCGCGATCAGCTACTCGAAATACCAGCAGCGCACCGTCTGCGGGGTCGCCCAGCGCGCCGGCGAGCACAAGTTCACCGCGAGCCTGGGCGGCACGGCCCAGACGAAGGTGCTCCTCGCGGTAGGCCCCGCGGCGTGCAACATAGTCATCCACAACATCATAGAACAGCGCGTAGTACGGCATAGCGTCTCCTTCATGGATTCATCGAATGATGGTACCTGCTGGAGAGTGCCGTTTCCAATAAAGCCCGTTCTCACGGGAGGCAGCGTCATCGCGGCGCGGACAAGGGAAGCGTCGCGAATCCGAGAAGTCCAAGTCCTGAGTGATCAGGAATCTAGATTCTTTCTGCGCCGCTTGCCAAATTTCCTGGTCCGCATGACCAATGAGCCGTTCTTGCTGCGGCGTGTGGACTGTCATGGCCGAAATTGTTCAGCACGGTTGACAGGCGGAGGGGAAGATTTTCGTCCAGCTTAATCTTCATCGAATGTGCGGGACTGCCGGCACCGGCAAATCTTCCTCATCAGAGGCGGCGGCGAACGCAATCGCGGCTTGAATGTCCTCGGCCTTCAGGCTAGGGAAATCGGCGAGGATCGCTTCGGCGCCATCCCCCGCTGCCAGGCTGGCAAGCACGGTGCGCAGGGTGACACGCGTGCCCTTGAAGACGGGCTCTCCCCCGCAAACTCCTGGATCCCGCACGATTCTCTCATCGTAGCTCGCCATACTTGCTGATCATAACATTCTGGCAAGCGGGGAGGCTGGCGCTACATGCTACACCTTACGCCCCTGTAAACGTCCGGGGTTCGGAATGCCAGTAGCGGTGGTCGCGGAAGAAGAAGCTGTCGTTCCAGGTATTGAGTGCGGTCGTGAGGAACAGGCGCGCGACCGTGAGATAGCCCATGTTCTTGAAGCGGCGGTTGGTCGTGATGATGTGTCCGCGCACGATTCCGAAGCGGAGGCGTGCCACTTTCTTGCTGAGCAGGTAATCCTCGGCATAGAGAGCGCCTTCGTGGAAGCCGCCCAGTTCGTCGAAACGGGCCTTGTCGAAGAGCATGTACATGCCGGTGGAGAATGGCCGGCAAAGCCGCGAAAGCTGCTGCGCAAGGTTGCTGGTGGCGTAGAGGACGCGGTCGAAGCCCCGTCCTTGCGGGCAATGGATGTTGGTGGTGACGCAGTGGAGTTTCTTCCGCCGCATCAGCTCCACGGTGCGGCGCACCAGCGTGGGGTCGTCCAGTTGGATGTCGGCATCGATGAACAGCACGTAAGGCGTGGCCGCCCGCCGCGCGCCGTTGTTCCGCCCCACGGCAGGCAGGCCGCCCGGGATGACCTCGATGGCCAGGCGATCGGCAAAGGAACGCGCGATGGCGGGGGTGCCGTCGGTCGAGCCGGCGTCAGCTATATACACTTTCGTATTCTGCATCGCCGAGAAGTCCTGCTTCGCCAGGGAGTTCAGCAACCTCGGCAGCAGGATCGCCTCGTTCTTCGCCGGGATAATGATCGTCAGATCGCTGTTCATACTCATGGATCTGCACTCCTTGTTCATCGATGGTGATGTAGGTGGCCGTAGCCTGGATCCAACATCCGGTGTTGAAATATTCCACGCCGTCCTCGGCGAGCTGCATGGCCTGGTGCGTGTGGCCGCAGAAGACGCGCTGCGCACTGTGCGCGCGGGCGTGGGCCAGCGCGCCGGCGGCGACCTTGGGCGAGTGCCGCCGCCAGCGCGTGTCGAGCCGGTCGATAAGCTTCGTGAAGCGCTGCTGGCGGAAGTCCAGCTTCTGCAGCAGCAGAAATGCGGCCGACGCCAGGCTGCCCAGCAAGGCATTGTCGGTGAGGAAGCGGTCGAACTGATGTCCGTGGACCGCCAGGTGACGCACCCCGCGGTACTCCCACACGTACTGCTGGTAAACCTTGATTCCCACCAGGTGCGACATGACCAGCGAGAGGCCGTGGTCGTGGTTGCCTTCCACCCACACTACCTCGATGCCCCGCTTGGGATTCGAGAGCTTGCGGATGTACGACAGCAGGCGCCAGTGGTCCTTTTTCAGCCGGCCAAAGTTCAGATCGCAGAAGATGTCGCCCAGCAGGATCAGCCGTTCGAAGTATTGACTCTCCAGCAAGCGCAAGGCATCGCGAGCGCGGCTCACCTCCGACCCCAAATGCAGGTCGGAAAGGATGATGGTGTCGCAGTACGGGATCGTCATTACCTTCTTTATAACCAGCGATTGTTACGCCAAAATGAACGCCTAGCGCAAAGAAGGCCATGTACCACGGTATGCACTATCCACGAAGGATTGTTGAGATTTTCATCGAACGGAAACAAACGATTGCTTTCCCGACGGGTATCGCGCCGAATTTCCACATTGGGACTCGAAGCAATCACCGCTGGTGGCGCGACTGGTGCCGCTACCTGCACCAAGCCCGGACACCCGCGCTGTGCACACCCCTATCTTATTGGTGCTAAGTAACTTAGAGCCAAGATTCGCCGGTTGACGGCGGCCGCGGTTCAGGCGATAAATGAGGAAGGATTAGAAAGCGGTGAGAAAAACTATGAGATCGGAAGGACGACTATCGCCCCAACGGCCCCGGCGTTTGCGCTCCGAAAAGCGCGTGCTGCCGAAACTCTTCCTGGCCCGCTCCAGGCCTGCCAAGGCGCACACCGAAAACGGGGAGCACCAAAAGCAAACAGTTCCCCTCCATCGCGGAGTTACGCTTTAAATCCGGCAGATCGCCGCGTTGTGCGGTATTAGTGCCGACCTCTATGCGACGGCCTTGGTTTTACGATAGGGATTCTCGATGGAGACAAAATCGTATTTCCGCAGGGCGTCGAGATCCCGAACCTCCGACAGCAAGATCACTTCATCGAGCAGCCTGTCGGCTTGCTCCTTCGGCATGTTGCGAGTGGCAGCATAGAACTTGTGGGGAAAGAACCAGATCGGATCAGCTTTTGCTACCTCGACCATAAAACCTCGCGACTTTCGGTTGGGTTGGCTGGTGAGTTCGCCGCTTGTGGAGACGGCTACATTATAGCCGAACCACCCCGTTCAGCGCCAGCCATGTTACCGGCCAATACAATACGTTTGCCATTGAATCTAAAGGATCTACGCGGCCACTTGCTTTTATCTTTCGGGGTTTGCATGCCCGCCGGTGCGAAACCGCAAGGAGGAGAGGATTCATGAGATTCTCTACCTCCAGGTCCGATTTACTGTCTTGTTCTGCTCAGTGTTGGCTTGGCGAGCGGCCAACTGAGGAAGCAATAAATGCGATGCAGAAAAACCGGGGCTACTGCAGCTTGGCATACTCCGCTCTGGCTTTTTGCACCAGAGGCAGATCTGAGTCGGCGTCTTTCCAGAGGGCGAGTTGGTCTTGATAGGCGGTGCGGGCCTTGGCTTTATCGCCCTGCGCCAGATAGGCGCGGGCCAGCCCGAGTTGGGCCAGCGCTGTCACCGGCTCGGCGCCGTACGGGCGCGTAATTTTCAACGAAAGTACTTTCTGATACTCCTGGACTGCTTCCGCGGGCCGGCTGCTGTGCAGGTACGCGGTCGCTCGCAGATAATGAACTCCAGGACTGCCGGCGTCGTACGGCTCCGCCGATTTGAGGAGTTGCAGAGCTTTTTCGGCATTGCCGTGATTCAATTCCGCAATTGCCTGAACCGTAGGAAGCAGGACTCGCTGCAGGATAGTGTCGTCGGGCCGCTGCTTCAGAAAGGGGTTGAGGGCGTCCAATGCTTTGCGTTCCTGCCCCGCTACGGCGAGCGTGATCGCAGCTTGGGTGGTGACATTCAACGTCGGGGATAGTTGCAGGGCGGCGGCTGCGTCCGCGAGGGCAAGCGCCTGCTGCCCATAAGCTGCTTCCCAGTCGGCCTGGCCGGCGACCACATTGCCAGCCAGTTCTTTCAGGTTGGCCTGCAAACAGATCTCCTTGACCCCGCCGAACTGGTCCCGCGCCTGCCGCATACGTCCGGCATACGCGTTCAGATTGGCTCGCCAACCGGCTGCCAACATTTCCCCTTCACGCCCCGCGGCCTTGGCCGCCGCCAGTTCCTGTTCGAGGGTTGCTTGATCATTTTGACCCCAGGCAAGGAGCGCCAGGTGGAGATGTGCGTAGGCTCCTCCCAGCTTGCGCTGCAAGGCCGCTTGAATGACCGCCTTGGATTCGTCCATGCGGCCCAAGCCCGCGTAGGCTTGCGCGGTAGTGAAATACCCATTGGCCAGATCGGGGTCGAGCCGAATGGCTTCCCGGGCATTCTCCAGAGCTTTATCGAACTGCCCCAGGGGTAGGTATATGGCGGCCAGGTTGTTGTACGGAGTGCTGTCGCGTGGATACGTCTGCTTGTAGAGCTCGTAGGCCGCGATGCCTTTTTCGAGTTGCCCGGTATCGGAGTAGTAGTGGGCCGTGATGTAAAGCCGCTCCCGCTCGCTGGTGCGATCGCGCAGCTCGAACGCCTTCTTCTGATACTGTTCGAGCAAGTCGGTCTGCCCGATATTGCCGTACATCGTCCCCAGGCGAGCATAGGCCATGGCGAAATTGGGGTCGAGCTCGATGGCGCGCTGATAAAACGGGATCGCCGCCAACTGCCCTCCGCGACCCCGCTGAGCATCGCCCAGGGTAAACGCCTTAAGCGCCTCCAGCGACAACGTCGTGGCCTGCTCCAATGGCCTGTCGAACTTCTGGATCGAGGCCAGCGACTCGCCCAGCTTCTGCCGGATCTTCCCGGCGGCATCGTTGAGCGCGCCCAGCACCTGCTCTTTGCTTCCCGCCGTCGCTTGCGCCTGCCCCAGCGAATCCCCGGTGGTGGAATTCACCGCGTCCAGCGTCACCACGTACTGGCTGCCCAGGCTGGCGATGGAGCCCACCAGCATGGCCTTGATGCCGTTGCGCTGACTAATCTCGCGCCCGATTTCCGTGGTGATGCGCTCGTCACCAGTTCGTCCCATGAATTTGAGCGTCTGCCGCACCCGGGCTTCGGGGAAAACGTTGAGAAACGGCGATTGCTCCAGGTCCACCGCCAAGGCTTTCTTCAGCGTGCCATCGAAGACCGGATCGCCGGTGGTGTTGACGAAATCTGTGAGCAGGATCGAGTCCTTCTCGGTCAGCCCGCGGGGACGGCGCATATAAAAGTACGCGGCCAGCGCCGCTGCGACCACCACCACGACCGCCGCGATCATGTAAGTGCGGGTCTTGCGCGGCCGGGACGGAGCAACCGTCGCGGTCGCACCGGACGGTGCCGCCGGAATCGCGCCCGAAGGCGTGCGCACCGCCGGTGTTGAACCCGAAGAGGGCGCGGCGGCTGTCGCTCCCGATGCCGGCGCTGCGGCCACGTCCACCGCCGCTGCCGAGCGGCCCGAATCCGTGTCGCGCTTCAGCCGCTTGAGATCGGCGCGGATGTCGGAAGCGTTCTGGTAGCGCAGGTCGCGGTCCTTCTCTAGGGCCTTCTGGATGATCTCTTCCAGCTTGGCGGGGACCTCCGGGTTCAGCCGCACCGGCGGCACCGGGGCGCGGTTCAGGATAGCCTCGAAAATCACCGCCGAGGTATCACCGCGGAATGGCAGGACGCCGGTCGCCATCTCATAGAGCACGCTTCCAAAGCTGAAAAGATCGGTGCGCGGGTCGAGTTCCTTGCCGCGCGCCTGCTCCGGGGACATGTAAGCGATGGTGCCGACGGTGCTGCCGGGACTGGTGAGATGTTCGGCGGAAGCACTGCCCACGGTGGCCGCCGTGCTCGCTATAGCGGCAGCTCCGACGCGTGGTTGGGTGCTGACCTTGGCCAGTCCGAAATCCAGGACCTTCGCCTGTCCGCGCTCGGTCACGAAGATGTTGCCGGGCTTGATGTCGCGGTGCACGATGCCCTTGCGGTGAGCGGCATCGAGCGCGTCGGCGATCTGGATGCCCAGGTCGATCAGCTCGTCCATGTCCAGGCGCCCGTGCTCGATCAACTGCTTCAGCGTGTGGCCCTCGAGCAACTCCATGACGATGAAGTGGCGGCCTTCCTGCTGATCGATGTCATAGATAGTGCAGATGTTGGGATGGTTCAAGGCGGAGGCGGCGCGCGCCTCGCGCTGGAAGCGCTCCAGCGCCTGCGGGTTCTGCCAGAGATCGTCAGGCAGGAACTTCAGCGCTACGCGGCGTCCCAGGCGGAGGTCTTCGGCTTCGAACACCTGCCCCATGCCTCCTACGCCCACCCGGCTGAGGACGCGATAGTGCGAGATGGTCTGGCCAATCACGGCGGGATCTCCAGGGAAACGTGGCCCCCGATGTTAAGCGGGGTGGGAAGGCGCGTCAATGGCGGCGACGAACCGCAAACTGGCAGCGCTACCGGGAATCGAACCTGTCTGCCTAACCCCATCTCCATGCCAAGCGTGAGCCGCGCCGGATATGATGTCGCTGTGATCGGCTCACGTACTCGAACCGTGCCTGAACCCGCGCACGTGCTGTTCATCATCGACGAGTTGTGCCGGCAGGGAGGCGCCGAGCGCATCCTGCTGCGGCTGATTCGCCTGCTGCCGCCGGAAAAGTATCGCGCTTCGCTGGTCACCTTCCGGCTCGATCCCGCGGTGTTCCACGACTTCCCCTGTCCTTTCCATTTCCTGCCACTGCGGCGCACCTATGACATGAATGCGGTGACGATGGCGCTCAAGCTGCGGAAACTGATTCGTTCGGAAAACGTAGCGATCGCGCACACCTTCTTCGAGACTTCCGATCTGTGGGCAGCTCCGATTGCGCGGCTCAGCGGCGTTCCCATTCTGATCTCCAGCCGCCGCGACCTGGGGATTCTCCGTGCCTCGAAACACCGGCTGGCGTATCGCTTCGTCAACCACTTTTTCGACCGCGTGCTGGCGGTCTCGCAGGAAGTCCGCAACTATTGCATTGCAGAGGATGGCTTGCCGCCGGAAAAAGTGCTGACGCTCTACAACGGCATCGAGTTGGATCAGATTGCGTCCCGAGACAGCGCCGCAGTGTCACGCGCCAGCTTGGGATGCGCCGGGGCGTCGCATCTCATCATCACCGCCGCCAATATCCGCCGGGTGAAGGGTCTGGACGTTCTGCTGCGGGCGGCGGCCATGGTGCAGCGCGAGTTTCCCCGCGCGAGTTTCCTCATTGTCGGCGGGATTCTCGAGCCGGAATACGCGCGTGAGCTGGAAGAGCTGACGCGTTCTCTCGCGCTCACCGATAGCGTGAAGTTTCTCGGCGCCAGGAAAGACGTGATGCCGCTGCTCGCGATCAGCGACGTATTCTGCCTTCCCTCGCGCAGCGAAGGGTTCTCTAACGCATTGGTGGAGGCCATGGCCTCCGGCCTGCCGTGCGTGGCGACGCGAGTCGGTGGCAATGCGGAAGCACTCGCCGACGGGGAAAGCGGTTACATCGTGGACTCTGACGACCCGCAGGCCATGGCGGAGCGGATCCTGATTCTGCTGCGCGATCCCGAGTTGCGCCAGCGAATGGGCCAGCATGGGAAGGAAACCGTCGAGCGCAGGTTTTCCGCTCAGAGCATGATCACGGGTTTGGTGAGTGTGTACGACGAATTGCTGGCCAAGCGCAAATAACGCACCGACCAGGCTCTCGTGCATTGGAGTTTTGGCCAGGCTTGCGCATGGACTAAACGTGGATGCTCAATGCTCGTCTCTTATGCGGGCGGTGCCCCTGTAAGCGCGCTCTGTTCATTTGCCACTTGTGGTAAAGGTCCCGCCTCTGCAGGACGCTTGATCCCGAACACCTGAGTCGCTACCAACAGCGGGTATAAGAGGTAGCGCAGAGCAGGGTGTTCTCGCAGCAGCCGCAACAAGAACCCGAACTTCCTCGCACGCGCGGAGAGGAGTTCAACATCAACCACGTCGAACACCTCCAAAGCATCGAACCCGGCGTCCTGCAGAGATCTGGCCAGACCGCGATAGGTGAACCAATTCACGGCCGGAAAACGGGAATAATTGACCCACGCGGGCTTGTGCTTGACCACCCAGTTCAGGATCGGGCGCTTCAGCCACTCCGGGAGAAGCGGGTAAAAGTGCATGTGATTGATCTCATGATTGATAGGGCAGAGCCGATTGGTGGTTACTATAAAGAAGACCCCCCCGGGCGCCAGCACACGATGCGCTTCCTTCACGATTTTCTCCCAGTCGGGTACGTGCTCAAAGATATTCTCCGCATAACATATGTCGAAAGAATCGTCGGCAAAAGGAAAACTGGTGGCTCTCGACACCACGAAGCGCACCTTCAGTTTCTGCGATTCGGCCAAACGGGATGCATTGCGGAGCAGCTCGTAGTTAAGATCAATGCCGATGACTTCCTTGCCGGCGCGTACCCAAGCCAAGCTGTCGTAACCCAAACCGCAAGCGATGTCCAGTACGCGCCGTGCTCGAGCACACTGCGGCAGAGCTGCCAGCCACTTGTTTGGTTTGCGCTGAAGATCCTCTTCCTGCAGGCGCTGCAGTGTCGAGATACTACATACTCCTCGGCAATCCCCATGTGACCCTCTTAACCCCGGATTTACTGGCGTTGACCCGATCATACCGCGCCTGACAGCAACGTAAAAAAGGAAATGTGGTTTAAAATTGCAGAGTTGAGCGCCAACGGCCAAGGCTCGCTCGTCAGCGTTATCATCCCGGCGTACAACGCTGCCGGATTGATCGCGGAAACCCTCCACAGCGTCTTCGCCCAAACCTACCGCGACTTCGAAACCATTGTGGTGAACGACGGTTCCCCCGACACCGCGGCGCTGGAAGCGGTGCTGCGGCCTTTCGCCGATCGCCTCGTCTATCTCCAGCAGGAGAACCGCGGGGTGAGCGCGGCGCGCAACACTGGCATCCGCACCGCCCACGGACGGTATGTCGCCTTTCTGGATTCCGACGACCTGTGGGAACCCGGTTTCCTTGAAGCCCAGGTCGGCCTGCTCGAACGTGACCCTTCCCTGGACCTGGTCTACGCGGACGGCCTGATCTTCGGCGACACCCGCGATAACGGGCGCACCTTCATGGAGGTTTTTCCTTCCCGCGGGGAAGTGAGCTTTGAAAGCCTGCTGCTTCGCCGGTGTGCGCCGCTCACCTCCACCGTAGTGGTGCGGCGCGAGGCGGTGCTGGAAGTGGGCGGCTTCGATGAAGCCATTCGGACCTCCGAAGATCATGATCTGTGGTTGCGTCTCGCCGTCGCGGGCAAGCACCTCAGCTACCAGCGCCAAGTGCTCACCCGCTATCGGCGCCGGCAGGGCAGCATGACGGCCGACCCGGTGTGGCTGGCCCAGAATAACCTGCAGGTGCTGATGAAAACGCTCAGCCGCTGCCGCCAGGGATCGCGCGAGCGCGAGTTAGTGCAGCGGGCCATCGCCAAGAAAAATGCGGAGATCGAATACCTGCAAGGCCAACGGGCGCTGCTCGCTGGGGACGCCAGTTCCGCGCGCGAGCACTTCGGCGCCGCCAACCACTACCTGCGCAGCCGCAAGCTGCGACTGGCAGAGTGGGGACTGCGCACCGTCCCCTGGCTCGTGGTCAGCGCCTACCGGATTCGCAGAAAGCTATTTTCCAGCAAGAGTTTCTAACCGATTTTTCTGCGCGCGCCGGTGGCCAGGGGTTTGCCGCCAAGGTCGATGTCGGTCTGGTGGTAAAGCTCGCCCGGCGTGGGTGTTTTTCTTCCCGACGAGCGCACCATCGATGACGGGCCCTCGCGTAGTAATCTTTTCAGTTTGCGCTTGATCCCCACGGCTTCGAAGACAGCCGCCGCGGTGCGGGAGGTGAGGCGCAGCAGCGCATGCAGGGCCACGATGCCGCGATGCCGCGCCGTGTCGCGAAAATAGTAGAACGTCGGCGCAGGCCAGGCTGCCGGTCGAGAAAAACTGTTTGTGCATTCCGGTGCCCTCGCCGAAGTCGAGGCAGTCGAACCTCTGCTCAGCGAACAGGTTCTCCAAAGCAAAGTATTGCAGGACCACGCCCGGAGACAGGTGGCCGTATTCGGGGTCGTGGCCCACGAACCGATACATCAGGTCGTTCTCCCCCATGGCCGCACAGTACATGTAGGCGACAGGATGATCATGCAAGAACAAGGTGTAGGCGCGGACCGCGTCGCGTTCCGCCAGGCTGCGCATTTCGGCGACGAACGTAGGATCGTCCGGGATGCCGGCATGCAGCAGACGCTCCTGATAGGTCTTGGCCGAGATCTGGCGGGCCAGGACATGGAATTCCTCCATTTCGTCCGGCCGCGCGAACACCCGCACATCGCTCCTACAGTTGGAGAGTGCAGTGAACCGACGCACCTTCCTCCGCAAGGTATAGCGTGACTTGCTGGAAAACTTTTTCAGGTAATCGGGCAGAGTCTGCCGCAAGTCCACGTAACACCGGTAATAACGATCCGGGATATAGCGGAACGCCGCCGTGACTCCGGAATACTGGGGAACAGTAAGCAGCAGAGGATGGGAGCGGATCACTGCGACATCGACCGACGGCGGCAGATCAGGCACAAAGAACTCCGGACGCGGATGGAGCCCGTGGTTAAGGACCACGCCGCGCAAGTTCACCGCGCCGAGGCGCAGTTCACCCAATAGGAATCTGAGCTGAACGCTTTTTTCCTGCCAGCAGTTGCTCACTAACACTATCCTCATCCTCGCGGAACCGGTTGGGAGTGGGTCGTGGGCCGAGTTCTGAATCAGTGTTATGCCGGGCGGGCGAGCAACGGGGGACCGCGGTTGTCCACGCTCGCGACGACCACCGTGCTTGGGTTTAATGGTACGGGCGACGGACATTCTCCGGCTGACTTTCCGCTCGCGGGCTCATGCAGCCGAGTTGGCGGAAATCCCGGTGGTTGGTGGGAACGCGATGGCGACCGCTCCGCCCGGCTCGCCCCGGAGCCGTTGCACCAGGTTTTTTGCGCGTACTCCTGCTGCACCAGGTCGTCAAGCGGAGAGATCGCAGAAATGAAGATCGCGAAGGTCCCTATCGCACCCAGAAGCAGCAACACGGGGTGCCGTTTGAGCGGCAGAGTCGTCAGAGCGATCGGCGCGCAGCCTCGCATCAGGGCCCTTTAGATGGATTTCCAGCGTAGTAATGGGCAGGAAGGGGCGGGCGAAAACATTCTACACCGATTCGGCTAAACCGCACTCATTGTTTGTAAATTTCTTGTCTTCGTGCGCCAGGGCATCTGACCAAGACCGGCGCTGCTGGCCCGTCTTCCCGGTCGGCGACAGGGTGCAACGGAAAGCTTACCTCGTCCGATCGCTGGCGATCCCGAAGGGAAGCACCCACCGTTTCATGCACTGGGGAGTACTCTCGACCATCACCGTCATCTGCCCTTGCTTCACCGCCGCCACGCAGAACTGTAAATAGCCGAATCGGTTTGCAGGGAACGAGGTCTCGATCTGTTTGCTCACCAGGTGGTGGCCGGCATCGAAGCGATTGGCCACGAATACCTGTTGGGAACGGTTATTCGGGCTGCCGACAAAAACATGGAAGCCGAGGACGCAGTCGTAGGCCCACACCGAAGCGCAGGGGGGATCGTGGACGTAGTCATAGTCCCAGCGCACGATGACCGACCGAGGTGTGGCGAATTTCAGCACGGCAAAGAGCAGAATCACTGGGATAGCCAGGATCAGTAAGGTGCGTTTGAGTGTCCCTCGTAGATTCCCCATTCCGCTTTTCACCTTTGCCGTAGGTGCACGAAGAATCGCACCTAATTCATTAATTGTGCAAGCCCTTCAATCATCAGGTGATGCCGCAGAGATATCCCAATTACGGTGGTCGTCGGATTGCTGACATGCAACTGGGGACTCGGCGAGACTGGGAAAGTCTGGCTTGTGCGCAAGAAGTTGCACACATCCCCTGGATGCGCCCGGTCTAAACCGTCCCCGAACTGCCAATTGCTTGATTCTTAATGACTAATCATCTGTTCCAATACGGTCCACTTTGGAAGGATGCTTGCACAAAAAATTTCTGCGCTATCCCTAAGAAAGCGGGTTCGCACGTGTATCTGGACTTCCTTGACCTGAAGCGGGAACCATTCTCTCTGACTCCCGATCCCAAGTTCCTCCACTTGGCGGACCCGCACCGCAACGCCCTGGTGGCCTTGGTGCAAGGGGTGATCCGCCGGCGGGGGTTCATGGTGGCCACCGGTCCGGTGGGCACGGGTAAGACCACCATCCTCAATGCGCTGCTGCACTTGCTTTCGCACCTCCATAAAAACGGTGAGCGCAAACTGGTGTCCGCTTTCCTGGTGAATCCGGTGCTCACCCGCGAGGAGTTTCTGGAGTCGGTGCTGGACGAATTTGAAGTGACGGTTACCTCCACCAGCAAGCCGCGCCGCCTGCTGGCCCTCCACGAACTGTTTCTGGAAGCCCAGAGCAAGGGCGGCACCGCCGTGCTCTTGATCGACGAGGCTCATCTTTTGACCGTGGACTTGCTGGAAGAGATCCGGCTGCTCACCAACATGGACACCCACCGCGAGAAGCTGCTGCAGGTCATTCTGTGCGGCCAGCCCGAGTTGGCGACCGTGCTGCTGCAACCGCAGATGCGAGCGCTGCGGCAGCGCATTGCGCTGCTGGCTCAGTTACGTCCGCTGACCTCCGCCGAGACCGCCAGTTACATCGAGCAACGATTGCGTCTGGCGGGCTGGCAAGGGCCGTTGCTGTTTTCCGCCGCGGCGCTCGACGAAGTGTACCGCCGCACTCAGGGAGTGCCCCGCCTGATCAATCTGCTCTGCGACAGTTGCCTGAGCATCGCGGCGCAAATGCACCGCAAGGACGTGGAACCTGACATCGTGCGCGCCGCCGTTTCCGGGCTTACCTTGATGCCACCCTCGGTGGTGGCCCCCTCGGCCAACGGCTCCGGCTCTGCAGCGGGTCCCTCCGCCGAGTCGCGTCCTCTGCCCGCGCGCGGGCAGTATGAGGAAAACGAAGTCCCTCGCCGGGCGGTGGGAGGCCAGTTGTGAGCAAGTTCTTCAAACGGACCCAGAAGGTGAACGAGACCCCCATCCCGCGCGCCCCCCAGCCCATCGATGTGATGAATGTCGATCAACTGCTCGATAGCATCAACCGCGGCGTCGATCAGCAGTTGGCAGGCTTGGACACGGCCGTGCCCACCAGCGCCAAGATCGCTAGCGCGCTCGATGCGGCCCAGCAAGGGCCCTCGATCGGAGTGTTGGAGTTCCCTACCGAGGCGTATCGGATGGTCCGCCTTCCGCGCGATCCGCGGCGGTTGTTCTTCCCTGAGGATGAAGGCATGCCCGCGCCCCCGGCCCTGGAGGCCTATCGCAGCTTCCGTACACGTGTGCTTCGCTTGCAGGCACGGCGCCAGTTCCGGACCGTGGCCGTCACCAGCGCCGCCAAGGGCGACGGCAAGACCCTGACCTCCACCAACCTGGCCTTGTGCTGTGCCCAGCTTCCCCAATTTCCGGTGTTACTGATCGATGGTGATCTGCGTACCCACGGGGCCAGCCGGTGCCTTGGGCATGACGACGGACCTGGCCTGGCCGACATACTGAGCGGCCGGGTGGCGCGCGAAGCGGCCGTGGTGGCCACCGACATTCCCAATCTCCATTTCCTTTGCGCCGGCGATGCCACGAAGAATCCCCCGGAATTATTCTCCGGGGCGCCCTGGAAGGAGTTCATCACCTGGTGCCGGGACAACTTCAAGCTGGTGCTGGTGGATTGTCCGCCCGCGCTGCCGCTGGCCGACTTCGAGCTGATCTCCGCCAGTTGCGACGGGATCCTGGTCGTCGCGCGCGCCCGCGCTACCAACAAGGAGGCGTTGGAGAGAGTGCTGGCGCAGGTGGACAGCCACAAGCTGCTGGGCGTCTCCCTCAACTCTGTGGCCTCCCATGATCATTCGTACTACTACTACGATTACGGTGATAAACGGAAATGATGTGCGACCGGAAAGCCATTCTCTGGACTTGAGGCGGCTATGTATCCGAACCTGAAGCTACAGATCTTCAAACGCGGCGTGCGGCAAAACCATCTGGCGAGGCAAATCGGTATCAGCGATCCCATCCTCAGCAAGATCATCCACGGCTATCGTCCACCGACCGAGGCGGAGCGCAAACTGCTCGCCGCCTGTCTGGAGGCGGACGAGAACTGGTTGTTCGAAAAGTTCGAGAGCGAAGCTCTGCCTGTTCCGGCCCCTACGCCGGCGAACGGGAACGGCCACGGGAACCCGCCGCTCGAACACCATTGATGCCGCCCGGCTGGACTCAGATCCAGCCGCGAATCCAGTAGTACACGATCTTCACGCTTTCCCCTGCTAAATCGAGGAATGCCGGCCAGCGGCCGCCCAGAGTGCCGCTGCGCTTGAATGCATCCGGAACCGGGTGCGGGGCCACGTCCAGCCCGGCTTTGCGGAAGGCTCGCAAGGCCCGGTACATGTGGTAGTCGCTGGTCAGCAGCACCTTCCGGCCCGGAGCCGCCTTCAGCATCTCAGCCACGTACTGCGCGTTCTCGCGCGTGCTCCGCGAACGTTCTTCGACCCGCAGCACCGCCGCCGGCACTCCCTGCGATTGCACAAAGTCGCGCATCGACGCCGCCACCGGCGGCAAGCCCGTGCCGCCGCTCAGCACGACCAGCGGGAAGGCCCGCTCGCGATAAGCCCGCACTGCGTACAAGCTGCGCACGTAGGAATCCCAGGCAATCACCCCATCGCTGCTGGGCCGCGAGCCACCCAGCACGATCAAGACTTCGCCGGGCGGATCGTTCCAGCCTCCGGCCAGATGCTTCGCCCACCAGGCATCCAGCGGCGTGAGCGTCGCCACTACCACCAGCAATCCCACGAGAGCCAGCGGCCACAGCAACAGGCGGGTGATGCATCCGAAGAGCGTTTGCGTTGCCGGCATGGGGAATCGAGTCGAACCTGGTTCAGTTCCAGAATAGCAGGTGGAGTTTCGTGCGGGTTTCCCCGTTGCGCAAAGACCGCGGAGCCCGGTGCCAAAATGAAAAGGCGAGATCCAACTTCGGATCTCGCCTTGGTCGTTAGGTGTTGCGCAAGCGGTTTACGGTATCACCGCCTGCACTTGGGCCGAGTCCACGCTTACCGTCCCGGCAGAATCGACAGCCGTCACTACGTAGTAGTACGTTTCTCCCGCAGTTACTGTGCTGTCCACGTAACTTAGACCGGCTACCAGTGCCGGGTTAATTTGCGTGTATGGTCCACCCGAGGCGGTGCTACGGAAGATCTCGTACCCGCTTACGGGATTAGGGATCTGACGTTGCTGCACCGGCTGCCCATGCGAGCGTGGCGGAGTGCTGAACCGGCGCGCTCACCGTGACCGTGGCCGACGCTGATATCGCCGTATTCGCCTGACTGGTTGCCTTAACGGTGTAGGTGCCGGCGGTCGCAGGCGCAGTGTAGAGACCACCCGTGGTGATCGTTCCGCCTGTCGTTGTCCAGGTGACGGCGGTGTTGGTTGTGCCCGTTACCGTGGCTGTGAACTGCTGGGTGGCGCCAGTCGAGAGCGGCGCCGTGCCCGGCGCGAGCGATACCGCTACCACCGCCGCGCTGACCGTTACCGTCGCCGATGCTGACTTCGTGGAATCGGCCGCGCTGGTGGCCGTCACGGTGAAGGTTCCCGCCGTGGTGGGTGCGGTGTAGAGGCCGCCGGTGGTGATGGTCCCGCCGGTCGCGGACCAGGTCACCGCCGTGTTGCTGCTGCCCGTTACCGTTGCCGTGAACTGCTGGGTGGCGCTGGTGGAGAGCGACGCCGAGCCCGGCGAGATCGACAGTGCCACCACCGGCGCGCTGACCGTTATGGTTGCCGACGCCGACTTCGTGGAATCGGCCGCGCTGATGGCCGTCACCGTGAAGGTTCCCGCCGTGCTGGGCGCGGTGTAGAGGCCGCCGGTGGTGATGGTCCCACCCGTTGCCGACCAGGTCACCGCCGTGTTGCTGCTGCCCGTTACCGTCGCCGTGAACTGCTGGGTGCCGCTGGTCAACATCGAGGCCGACACCGGCGAGATCGTCACTGCGACCACCGGGGCCGCACTCACCGTCACCGTCGCTGACGCCGACTTGGTCGTATCCGCCGCGCTGGTGGCCGTGACCGTGTAGGTGCCAGCGGTGCTCGGAGCCGTGTACAGACCGGAGGTGATCGAGCCGCCCGTCGCCGACCAGGTTACCGCGGTGTTGCTGTTCCCGCTGACGCTGGCCGTGAACTGTTGCGTACCGCCCGTGGTAAGCGATGCCGATCCTGGCGTGACGGAGACGGCGACCACCGGGGCCGCGCTCACCGCCACGCTCGCTGACGCCGACGTGGCGGTATTCGCCGCGCTGGTGGCGGTGACCGTGTAGGTGCCAGCGGTGCTCGGAGCCGTGTACAGGCCGCTCGTGGTTATCGTACCGCCGCTCGCCGACCAGGTTACCGCGGTGTTGGAGCTTCCCGTGACCGCGGCGGTGAATTGCTGCGACCCGCCGGTGGAGAGCGATGCCGAACCGGGTGAGATCGTCACCGCGACCGTCGCCGTTGCTGTTACACTGACCGCCGCCGAGGCTGACTTGGTCGTGTCCGCCATGCTGGTGGCCGTCACCAGGAAGCTGCCCGCGCTCATGGGCGCGGTGAACACTCCGCCGGAAGAGATGCTCCCGCCGCTGGCCGCCCAGGTAACCGCCGTGTTGGTGGTCCCGCTCACGTTGGCTGCGAATTGCTGGCTCTTGCCCAACGGGAGCGTCGTCGAACTCGGCGCCACCGCGACCGCGACCGCAACCGAGACCGGCGCGGACAATCCCCAACCGTAGGCCGACGCCTTGCAGGTCGCCCAGCTTGCACCGGTAGTCCAGGAGGCCGGCAGAGAACTGAGCGTGGTCTGCGCGCTGGTTTTGCTGCTGGCAGTTGCCCCGGTTGCTATCGCGGAACTGGAGGGTCCCGCTGCCGCTGCTCAAAATCGCGATCCAGTAGCGTGTTCCCTTGACTACATTAGCGGCAGGCATGGCGATTGTGTTCCAGGCGCCAGGTTTCGGCTGCGCGGTGCTGGCCTGCGCGAGCAACGTGCCGGGATTGCCGCCGCCGTCAGCATACAGCCCCACCGCGACTTGCTGGGCGGTCGAGGTTCGATCGACGTAAATCGCCAGCGAGGCGACGCTGCCTGTGGCCGTCGCATTCACCGGGAATGCTTCGGCCTGGCCGGAAGTGTTCGAGTCCAGTTGCGACTCGATGCGGGTGTCACCTAACAGTGCCGCCACGGATGACGTAGCCGAAGCCGACTGGGCGGAGACAGGGAGTGACGCAATGCATAAAAGAGCAACTACAAAAAAAAGGATAAAGTGCTTCTTCACGGGGATATCTCCTAAGCGGGGGGATTGCGCTACTGGTTGTGTGCAACGATTTCATTAGGAGCTTCTAGCCAGCAGCGTATGTGCGCGTTCGATTTCGCGGAAGATTCCAAGAGACCGTTGACGCGAGCGGATGCGGACATGTCTCCGCGTAATTGTCCGGGCGCGGTTGCGCGCGCATGCACTGCTGCGGCCGGCAACGCTGTCCGGTTGCGGCGCGCCGGCAGTGTCCGTTGGGGCTTGGACTCCCGGGCAATGCAAACGGCGGTTCAACCGAATCGCTTATGCGACTGGCTGAACCGCCGTCTTGGTTACGCTAGTTTTTGTGCGCTGCCGGCTATGGCGAAGGCACTACCGCCGTCACCTCGTCCGAATAGACGCTCTCCGTGCCGCTGCTGTCCACCGCCGTCACAACGTAGTAGTACGTCTGCCCCGCCTGTACCGATAGATCGGCATAGGTCGTGCCGGGCTGCGGCGCAGTGTTGATCATCGTGTAGGGTCCGCCGGATTGACCTGAGCGATACACGTTGTAACCGACCACGGTCGACGTGCTAGCAGTCCAGGTCAACGTCACCGCGTGTGTGAGTGGGGCGATCACTATCGCCGTGGCCGAAGCGCTCTTGGTGGGATCGGCGACGCTGGTCGCTATCACGGTATAGATACCGACGATCGCCGGCGCCGTGAACAAGCCGCTGGGCGATATGCTGCCGCCGCTTGCTGACCAGGTGACCGCGGCATTGCTTGTGCCGGTCACCGTCGCGGTGAATTGCTGCGTGCCGTTTATGTTTATGGACACCGACGCGGGAGAGAGCGAGACCGCCACCGCCACCACGGGCGCGCTGACCGTCACCGTCGCCGAAGCCGACTCGGTGATGTCAGCGGCGCTGGTCGCCGTCACGGTGTACGTCCCGGCGCTCGCCGGTGCCGTGTACAGGCCGCCCGAGGAGATGCTGCCGCCGCTCGCTGACCAGGTAACCGCGGTATTGCTCGTGCCGGTCAGCGTCGCGGTGAATTGCTGCGTGCCGCCAGCCGTGAGCAAGGCCGACGTGGGCGTGATCGCGACCGCTACTGTGGTTGGCGCGACCGCATATTGCAGAATCACGTCCACCCAGTAATTCGAAGCATTCCATCCCTGAGTGGGGAAGGCGCTGTTGGAACTGTACACGTACACTCCGCCGCTGGCCAGAGCCTGTAACGGCGGCGCACTGTACGCGGTCGCAAAATACCCGCTGTCGTCGCTATAGTGGCCCGCGCCGGTGTAGTAGGAAGCGACGTAGGTAGTGTTGGCCTGGATTGCGACCGGCTGCGCAAAGGTTACCGTTTGCCATCCGGATGCGGTCTCATTGGTGAAGGTGGCCGAGGCCAGCAAGGTTCCGCTGCTCGTCCACAGATTGCCGACGTGCGTCCCAGTATTGTTGGCGGATTTGTAGAACTTCACCCCGGTGATGGCGCCAGCCGTGCTAGAGGTAAACTGCACCCCCAGTTCCACCGCGCTGCCGTCGCCGGAATCAACGGTTCCGGGCACGGTATTGGACGGCCAGAGGCTGGCCGTCAATATCCCCGGCGTGCCGACATTAACCGTTGCGGAACCAGACTCGGTGGTATCGGCGACGCTGGTGGCCGTCACGGTGTAAGCTCCCGCCGTGCTGGAAGCCGTGTACAGGCCGCTGGCCGAAACGCTTCCACCGGTCGCCGACCAAGTGACCGCGCTGTTGCTCGTTCCGGTCACGGTTGCGGTAAATTGCTGCGTGCCGCCCGCGGGCAGAGAAACCAAAACCGGCGCGACCGTCACTGAGACCGTAGCGCCGCTGCTGTCGCTGGTTGAACCATAGGCGGAGAGCGCACATGCTGTCCATATTCCGCCCGTGGACCACACTACCGGCAGCGCGGCGAGAGCGCCGGAACTCGAGCCCTCGCTGGTGCAGCCCGTCATCGTGTCGTGAAAATAAGGACGGCCGCTGCCCAATCCCAGCACCGCGATCCAGTAGGGCGTTCCGGAGACTACCGCGACCGGGGGAACGCTCACCGTGTTCCACACTCCTGCCTGGGGCGTGAACACGCCTTGCGTCAGCAGCAATGATGGATGTCCGCTGGAGTCGTTATAAAGCCCGAGCGCGACCTGACTGGCCGTGGAGGTGGAATCGACATACAGGCTCAGCGAGTTCAACACGCCATTCGAGCCCGCAGTCGTCGCAAAGGCTTGGGCACGCCCGGGCAGCGTTCGAATCGAGTGTGCTTTCGATATTCTGATCGCCCAGTAACACCTGGGCCGACAAGAAGGCAGAAGCAAGGAACAGAAAGAGGAACAGCGGTAATAATTGCGACAGGTGTTTTCTCACCATGAACTCCTGGCGCCCGAACCACACTTCCGCGCACAGCTCGCGCGGGAGCTTGGTCGGGCAAAATTGACTTGCATCAGGTTCCGGACGTGCAGAACCCAGACGTGGCGCTCTGGTACAACCGCCGTGCAAAGCGGCGATCAGGCCAAGCTTACGGAGAGGTGACGATCAGCGAGAACCCCACATTAATGAAAGCAGAAGAACCCTGGCTGACGATCATACAATTAAAGCCGTCGCACCTGAGAACAGGCAGCGACGCTCGCTCGGCCGTCGTTCACCTCATCCTTGCTTGCTCATGCTGGTCTTGCGTCCCATGAGCCGAATGGAACCTGGGAGGGCTCATGGCTTCTTGCCGAACTCGACAGGCGCATTTCGGGCCACGCCCGTTTGTACTGGCTGGATTTTGAGGCTGTCACAAAAGCACGTTGCAAGCGGCTTGCCAGTCATGCACTGTGGAGCAGATTGCTTCTATCCTCTTGCAGCAGTGTTTGAAGTGGAGGGTACAGAGAAGCCGCGCCCAAGCCGCCCTCCCCGCCCGGCTGCGAAGTTTTACTCAGTACGGCGTAATTTTCGGCACGGCGGATGTCCGACCAGTTTGCGGAGAACGGAGTGGCGTCAGCGGTCGATGAACGCCTGGTAGTGCTCATTATAGCGAGGACCAGACACCGCCTCCGGCTTCAGCGCCTCATCGAGTTGTTTCATTTCTGCAGGGCTGAGCTTCACGTTGGCGGCGCCGGCATTTTCCTCCAGGTAGCTGCGCCGCTTGGTGCCGGGAATGGGGACCATGTCGTCGCCTTTGTGCAGCAGCCACGCCAGCGCGATCTGCCCCGGCGTGGCGCCCTTGCGCGTCGCAATCTCGTGCACTCGCGCGGCTGCCTGCATGTTGCGATCGAAATTCTCACCCTGGAACCGGGGATCGCCATGCCGATAGTCGCTTTCCGGATACTCTTCCGCGCGCTTCGCCGCACCCGTCAGGAACCCGCGTCCGAGCGGTGAGAACGGCACCACGCCGATGCCGAGTTCGCGCAGAACAGGAATGATGCGCGCCTCGAGATTTCGCTCCCACAGCGAATACTCGCTCTGCAGCGCTGAAATGGGATGGGTGTTGTGAGCGCGGCGGATCGTGTTCTCACCTACTTCTGAAAGCCCGAGATAACGCACCTTGCCTTCGCGCACTAAATCCGCCATCGCTCCGACCGTTTCTTCGATGGGCACATTGCGATCGAGGCGATGCTGGTAATAGAGGTCGATGTGGTCGGTGCCGAGCCGGCGCAGCGAGCCTTCCGCCACTTCTTTCACATGCTCGGGCCGGCTGTCTGTGCCGACCAGTTTGCCGCTCTCGAAACGAAAGCCGAATTTTGTGGCGATGATCGCCCGCTCGCGGCGTCCCTTGAGCGCTCGTCCCAGCAGCTCTTCGTTCTTGTAGGGGCCGTAGGCCTCGGCGGTATCGAAAAAGTTGATGCCGAGTTCGAGGGCGCGGTCGAGCGTCGCCAGCGACTCCTGCTCGTCCGGCGAGCCATACGCCCAGGTCATTCCCATGCAGCCCAGACCGAGTTCGGAAACTTCCAGTCCCTGACTGCCCAGCTTTCTCTTCTTCATCATGACGAGCTCCGTTAGACGAACAATTGTATTAGATGAGGTTATCGTTCTGCCGGATGGCGGCACCTAAGGAGGCAGAGGTACATGCTAGCGGCCCAGGCGCAAGCGTGCTAGCGTACCAGTAAAGAACGACCACCGCGCACGGTGGAGAAGTGGATCTCCTCGGGATATGTCCTTGCTAATCCAGGCAGCGACCAGGTTCCCGCCGGAAACGGTTGCGGTCAAGATCGCGATCTCGCTGGCCGTCGGCATGCTGGTCGGTTTCGAACGCGAATCGGCCAACAAGGACGTTGGCATCCGCACTTTCGGGTTGACGGCGCTGCTCGGCGCCCTGAGCGTGCTGATTTCGCCCGCGTACGGCCTGCTCGCTATGGTCGGCGTAATCGTGCTGGTCGCATTCCTCAATGCCCGCAGCATGATCGGCAGTCACTCTCTGGAAATCACCACTTCGGCTGCGCTCCTGGTGACCTACGCCTTGGGCGTGCTGGTCGGGCTGGGCCACACGTTCACGCCGGTCGCCGCGGCCATCCTCATGACGTTGTTGCTGGCGTGGAAGGTGGAATTGCGCAGGTTCGCCGGCGGCGTGAGCATGGAAGAGCTGCGCGCCGCCGTGCTCCTCGGCTTGATTGGGCTGGTCATCTATCCCGTCCTGCCCGACCGCTTCATCGATCGCTGGGAGCTGGTGAACCTGCGGCAATCATGGATCACGGTGGTTGTGATCGCCAGCATCGCATTCGTCAACTATGTGCTGCTGCGGCTGTACGGCGCGCGGGGACTGTACTGGACCGCCATCCTGGGCGGCCTGGTGAACAGCCGCGCCGCGGTCGCTGAACTCATGACCGTCGGCACCGGCTCCCGGACCACGGCGGTGGTTTTGCTGGTGACCCTCGCCATGTTCATGCGCAACATCGTGCTGCTGGCGCTGTTTGCGCCGCGGGCGCTGCTTACCGCGGTCGGCCCGCTCCTTGCCATGGCGTGCGTTGCCTTGTTGTTGCGCACCGGCAAACCGGACGACGAGCCGGGCCGGGAGCTGACCCTGGGTTCGCCGATCTCTCTGCGCCGGGTCCTTGCCTACGGTCTGCTGTTTGTTGCCATCGAAGTAGTGGGTACGCTGGCAGAGCGTGCGTTTGGCAGCATCGGCTTCATGGCCGCGAGCGGGATCAGCGGGATTGCTAGCAGCGCCAGTGCCACGGCCGCTGCCGCCAACCTCAGCGCCGCGGGCAAGATCACGCCTAACCTCGCGGGCACCGCGGCCGTGATCGCCTCCATGGGCAGCGCGCTGACCAACGTGCCACTGGTGTTCAAACGCCTCTCGCGGCCGCTTCTCCTCCGGGTCGCCAGCTCCACGGCGCTGCAGATCGTTGTCGGCATCGCCGTCCTGGCCGCACAGCACTATATGTTTTTCCGTTAGACTATCGAGGGCAGCGCCGGCCGCTCAACAGATAGGCTTACTTCTCCCGCAGCGGGGCCGCGGCCGCCGCTACTCGCGCCCGGGGTTCGACCCGCGTCTCGGCCGCCAGCGCCGGCCGACCGATGCTGTAGTAGCTGAATCCCGCCGCCGACATGGCCGCCGGATCGTACAGGTTGCGTCCATCCACCACGATGGGATAGGCCAGCAGCGTGCGCAGCCGGTCCAAATCCAGCGCCGCGAACTCTTTCCAATCGGTCAGGATCAGCAACGCGTCGGCTTCCTTGGCGGCGTCATACACGCCTTCGCAATAAGTGATGCCTCGCTGCGGCAGCACCGCGCGCGCGCGTTCCATCGCCGCCGGATCATGGGCCCGGATCTCGCAGCCCTCGCGCAGCAGCATCTCCACCACGGTCACGGCGGGCGACTCGCGGATATCATCGGTGCCGCCCTTGAAGGCCAGCCCCAGCACCGCCAGCTTCTTGCCGCGCAGCGTCCACAGCGCTCCCTTTACCTTGCGCACGAAGCGTACGAGCTGCTCTTCGTTCACCCGGCTGACCTCTTCCAGCATGCGGAAGTCGTAGCCGTTTTCCCGCGCCACCGCGTGGAACGCCTTCAAGTCCTTGGGGAAGCAGGAGCCGCCGTAGCCGATGCCGGGATTGAGAAAACGCCGCCCGATGCGCGAGTCGGCGCCGATGCCGTCGCATACCTGCTGGATGTCGGCGCCCACCGTCTCGCAGATGCTGGCCACCGCGTTAATGAACGACACCTTGGTAGCCAGAAACGCGTTCGAGGCGTGCTTGATCAGCTCCGCGCTCTTGGCGCTGGTCACGATCACCGGCGGGATCTTGGGCTCGGCCGGCCCGGGGATGCGCGATCCTTCCTGGTAGTAGCGCCCGCTGGAGAGCGGTTCATAGATCTTGTGCAGCACGCCAGAGCAGCGTTCGTTGTCCACGCCCAGCACGATGCGGTCGGGATAGAGGAAGTCCCGCACCGCCGACCCCTCGCGCAGGAATTCCGGGTTCGAGGCCACGTCGAAGGATGCCGGTTCTGCCCCGTTCAGCAGCATCACTTTGCGGACCCAGTCGTGGGTGAACACCGGCACCGTGCTCTTTTCCACCACCACCTTATAGCCGTCGAGAGTCTGCGCGACGGCGCGCGACACCTCCTCGACGTATGACATATCGGCTTCGCCTTCCTCGGTGGGAGGCGTACCCACCGCGATGAACACGGCCGCCACACCCGCCAGCGCCTGCTTCAGGTCGGTGGTGAACTCCAGGCTCCGCCCGCGGTGCCGGACCAGCAATTCGGGCAGGAATTCCTCGTAGATTGGCGCCTCGCCGGCCTGAAGCCGTTCAATCTTCTGCCGGTCGTTATCGACACAGGTGATCTCGTGTCCCAGTTCGGCAAAGCAAGTTGCTGCCACCAAGCCTACGTAACCGGAGCCAATGATCGCTAAACGCACAGATTCGCCCTCAAACATGGAGTCGCTGGTTTCCTGTCAGAATACTCCAAAAACATTCCCGTCAGCAGCCTGGGATGGGGCCGGAGGCAGTTATCTATGGTGAGACCGGTCTTCCCCCAAGGACTTGCGCACGGAAGCAAACCAGCGGGCAGATATGCAAACTTTTGCAAGGTCTAAGGGTCACCACCCCCCAGCCTCGGTCGAACCACGATTGGCCCAGTACTTTCAACATCTTAGAGGCTAATTACCAGAGTGCGTTACCGCCCCGCTTGGAATCCCGGTTGCATCCTCCCATGGCGGGAGAACTAAGCCCAACCGAGGCGACGCATGCAAAAGATCAAAGTGGCTATCGTTGGTGGTGGCTACTGGGGGCAGAATCTGATCCGCAATTTTTGGGAAGTGGACGAGGGCGAACTGGCCTTCGTATGTGACCTCGATCCCAAAGCGCTGGCCCGGGCGCAGCGCCGCTATCCCACGGTGCAGGTGACGCGTCATTACCGCGAGCTGCTCGACAGTCCGCGGGTGGATGCGATTGTGCTCGCCACTCCGGTCTCGACCCATTATGAGTATGCGCGGCAGGCTCTGCTGGCCGGCAAGCACGTGCTGGTGGAAAAGCCGCTGGCGCGCAGCACTGCCGAAGTCCTGGACCTGATGGAACTGGCCGAAAAACAGGGCAAGCTCCTGATGGTGGACCACACCTTCTTATATACCGCCGCCGTGCGCCGCATGAAGGAAATGGTTTCCCGCGGCGACATCGGCGACATGCTGTATTTCGATTCCGTGCGCATCAATCTCGGCCTGGTGCAGAGCGACATCAACGTGATGTGGGACCTGGCGCCCCACGACTTCGCCATCCTCAATTACCTGTGCGACAGCGATCCTATAGCCGTCTCCGCCGTGGGCGCGCGTCATCTCGGTTGTCCCTACGAGAACATCGCGTACGTTACCGCGCGCTACGATTCGTCGCTCATCGCCCACTTCCACGTCAACTGGCTGTCGCCGGTGAAAGTCCGCACGACGCTGGTGGGCGGCAGCTCGAAGATGATCGTCTATGACGACATGGAGAGCAGTGAGAAGATCAAGGTCTACGACCGCGGTTTCACCGTGAACCACGATCCCGAGCGCCGCGAGCGCCTGCTTACCGGTTATCGCAACGGTGACATGCTGGCGCCGAATCTGGAGACCACGGAAGCGCTGCGCCTGATGGCACGCGATTTCGTCTGCTCGATCCTGGAGAACCGCCAGCCGTTGAGCGACGCAGTTTCCGGGTATCGCGTGGTGCGTCTGCTCGAAGCCGCGCAGCAATCCATCGAGAAAAACGGCAGGGAAGTCACCTTGCTGGGTCCGGAGATCGGCCGGCCTGCAGCCAAGGTGGTTTCGATGCGGGCATAAGGGCAAAGGAGAGAGGGTTAAGGCTATGGACTATTGCCGGGTCGCGCCCGACGTCAAGCTGGGACGCAACGTGGTTTTTCACGCGTTCGTCAATCTCTACGGCTGCACCATCGGCGACAACTCCCGGATCGGGACCTTCGTCGAGATCCAGAAGAACGCCATCATCGGCAAGAACGTTAAGGTTTCCAGCCATACCTTCATCTGTGAAGGCGTGACCATTGAAGATGACTGCTTCATTGGCCACAACGTCTCCTTCATCAACGACAAATATCCCCGCGCCACCGCCGCTGGCGGCCAGTTGCAGACTGAGGCCGACTGGAAGGTGGTGACTACGCGGGTCAAGCGCGGCGCCTCTATCGGCACCAGCGCCACCATTCTTTGCGGCGTCACCATCGGCGAGAACGCCATCGTCGGCGCCGGCAGCGTGGTAACCAAAGATGTTCCCGATAACGCGATCGTGGCCGGAGTTCCGGCGCGCATCGTCAACAAGGCGGTGACGGTATGAAAGTCAAGTTCGTAGATCTCCACGCCATGCATGCTCCCCTGATGGATGAATTCCGCCAGGTGTTCGAGCGCGTGCTGGAGAATTCGTCGTTCGTCCTCGGGGCGGAAGTAAGCCGTTTCGAGGAAGCTTTCGCCAAGTACCTGGGCGCCGGCCACTGCATCGCCGTGACCAACGGCACGGTGGCGCTGGAGCTGGCCCTGCTCGCCATGGGCGTCGGCCCCGGCGACGAAGTCATCACCGTTCCCAATACCTTCATCGCCACCGCGGAAGCGGTCAGTGCGGTGGGTGCGCGCCCGGTGTTCGTGGATGTGGACCCGGTCTCCTACAATATGGACCCCACTCTGGTGGAGCGCGCGATTACCCCGCGCACTCGCGTGCTGCTGCCGGTTCATCTCTACGGCCAGACGGCGGATATGGATCCGCTGCTGGAGATCGCCGCGCGCCACGGACTCACGGTGCTCGAAGACGCCTGCCAGGCTCACGGCGCCGAATACAAGGGCAAGAAGGCCGGCACCATGGGCGCTGCCGGTTGCTTCAGCTTCTACCCTGGCAAGAATCTGGGAGCGCTCGGCGAAGGTGGCGCCGTTGTCACCAGCGATTCCGAATTAGCGGCGAAGATGAAAATGCTGCGTGACCACGGCTCGTTGCGCAAGTACGAGCACGCCGTTCCGGGCTACAACTTCCGTCTCGAAGGCTTGCAAGGCGGCTTCCTGGCGGTCAAGCTGCCGCACCTCGACAGTTGGAACGACCGGCGGTGCCTGGCGGCCGAGCATTATGACAATCTGCTCGCCGGCAACGGCATCATCACGCCGGTCGAGATGCCCTACGCGCACCACGTGTATCATCTCTACGTCATCCAGGCGGACGATCGCGAGCAGTTGCGCAAGGATCTCAACGCGGCGGGCGTCGAGACCGGCCTGCACTATCCCGGCCCACTGCACCTGCAGGAAGCCTACAAGTCGCTCGGCTATAAAAAGGGAGATTTCCCGGTCTGCGAGCGTCTGGCCGATCGCATCCTCTCGCTGCCCATGTTTCCGGATATCAGCCGCGAGCAGGTGGAGTTCGTAGCCTCAGTCATCAAGGAGTCGCAATGTCGAACGGAACCGGCCCGGCAGGCGTTCGCGAAGTAGCCGCTGTCTTCGGTAGCAAGCAGGTGCGTCTCGATCCCACGTGGGAGTGGGAGTTCGCAGCTTCTCTGCGCGAGAAGCAGTCGCGCGAGGAGTTGCTGGATCTGTTCGGACGGTTTCGCTCGGGCGAGAGCGCGTTTGACCGCATGATGCGGCGCGTGCTGGTGCGCGCTCTGGCCAAGTCGGTGGGCCACGATCTTCAGGTCGAGGCCAACGTCGTGCTCAAGCACCCGGAAACCATGGAATTTGCCGACTCGGTCTTCCTCGGGGCGCAGTGCATGATCCAGGGACGGTTCGACGGCAGTTGCAAAATCGGCAATCACGTCTGGATCGGCCCGCAAGCCTACTTCGACGCGCGCTGCCTCGTGCTCGAGGATTACGTCGGGTGGGGCCCGGGCGGCAAGGTGCTGGGTTCGGCCCATACCGGCGAGCCGGTGGAGGATCCGATCATTGCCACGCCTCTCGTTATCGAGCCCGTGGTTATCGGTTTCGGCGCGGACATCGGGACAAACGCGGTCATCCTGCCCGGCGTGCGCGTGGGCGCTAATGCCATCATCGGCGCCGGTGCGGTGGTGAATCACGATGTGCCGGACTACGCCATCGCCGCCGGAGTTCCGGCGCGCGTGCTGCGTGACCGGCGCGACAAGTAATTTCTTGGGAAGGGCACGGCTTTAGCCGTGCCGCAGGCAAAGGGGAAAATGAACCAGATCAAGGGAGCACGTTTTCTCGTAACCGGCGGGGCCGGTTTCGTCGGCAGCACTATCACGGACCAACTTCTCGCCGCCGGCGCGGCCGAGGTTCGCATCCTCGATAATTTTATCCGCGGCACCTGGGCCAACGTGGCCGAGGCGCAGAAGAGCGGCCGGGTTCGGGTGGTCGAAGGCGACGTTCGCGACGCCGCCCTGGTCAACCGCCTCACCGAAGGCGTGGACTACGTCTTCCACCAGGCGGCGCTGCGCATCACGCGTTGCGCCGAATTTCCGCGCGAAGCCGTGGAAGTCCTGATGGGCGGCATGCTCAACGTGCTCGAGGCCTGCGTCACCCACAAGGTCAAGAAGATCGTCGCTGCGTCGTCGGCGTCGGTGTACGGCAACCCGTCGTACCTGCCCATCGACGAAGCGCATCCTTTCAACAACCGCACGCTCTACGGCGCCGGCAAGATCGCCAATGAGCAGATGCTGCGCGCCTTCTACACCATGCACGGCCTGCCGTATGTCGCTTTCCGATACTTCAACGTGTATGGCCCGCGCATGGACCTGACCGGCGTTTACACCGAAGTGCTCATTCGCTGGCTCGACGCCATCGAGGCCGGCAAGCCGCCGCAGATCTTCGGCGACGGCAGCCAGTCCATGGATTTCGTCTATATTGACGACATCGCCCGCGCCAACCTGGTCGCGCTCGAGAGCAACGTCACCGACGAAGCCTTCAACGTCGGCACCGGCGTGCAGACCAGCCTGAAACAGCTTTGCGAAACACTGCTACACCTGGCGGGCTCGCCGCTGAAGCCGGTGTATCGCGAAGAGCGCAAGCTGGGCGACGCGCAAGTGCGCCGCGCCTGCACCGAGAAGGCGGACCGCATGCTGGGCTTCCGCGCGCAAGTCGATCTGGAAGAAGGTTTGCGGCGCCTGATCGCGTGGCGCCACGCCGCCGTCGCAGCCTTGGCTGCAGGAGCTGTCCGATGACCACCGCCGCCCGTCCGCTGAACAAGATGATCCCCGTTGCCCGTCCCTGCTTTGGCCAGGAAGAAGAGCAGGCTGTGCTCGAAGCCCTGCGCAGCGGCTGGGTGAGCCAGGGCCCCAAGGTTGCCGAGTTCGAAAAACGATTCGCGGAATACGTGGGCGCGAAGTACGCGGTTGCCGTTTCTTCCTGCACTACGGCGCTGCACCTGGCGATGATCGTCAGCGGCATCAAGCAAGGCGACGAAGTCATTTGTCCCAGCTACTCGTTTATCGCCACCGCGAACTGCGTGCGCTATGTTGGCGCGCAGCCGGTGTTCGTGGATATCGATCCGGTCACGTTCAACCTGGATCCCAATCGCATCGAGGAGGCCATGACGCCGCGCACCCGCGCCATCCTGGCGGTCCATCAGATCGGCTTGCCGGCAGCGATGGACGAGATCAATGCCATCGCCGCTCGCAAGGGCCTGCTGGTGATCGAGGACGCGGCCTGCGCCATCGGCTCGGAGTATCGCGGCCAGCGCATCGGGCATCCGCATTCGCCGCTGGCCTGCTTCAGCTTCCATCCGCGCAAAATCCTGAGCACCGGCGAAGGCGGGATGATTACGACCAACGATGAACCGGTGGCCGCTCGCCTGCGCACGCTGCGACAGCACGCCATGACCGTGTCCGACCTGGCGCGCCACAGCTCCAGCAAGGTGGTGATCGAGAGCTACGCCGAGGTGGGATACAACTACCGCATGACCGACCTGCAGGGTGCGCTCGGGCTGGTACAACTGCAGCGGCTGGACGGCTTCATCGCTCGCCGGCGCATGCTAGCCGGGCGCTACACGCGGGCGCTTGCGTCGCTGGGATGGTTGCTGCCTCCGCAGGAAACGGCGGAGTGCCGTCACAACTTTCAGTCGTATGCCGCGCGGGTTGTGCCGGGCGCTCCGATCAGCCGCGACGACCTCATGCAGAAGCTGCTGGACCGCGCCATCTCCACTCGCCGCGGCATCATGGCCAGCCACCGCGAGCCGCCCTACGCCGCCGGCAACTGGGATGCGCGCCTGCCGGAGACCAACCGCGCCACCGACGAGACCATCATCCTCCCCCTCTTCCACCAAATGACCGAAGAGGAGCAGGACTACATCCTGGATTCGATCCGGGAGGTCGCCGCCTGTGCTTGAGGCGGGCGTTCCGCCCGCCTCGGTGGGAGAAAAGTCCGGGTCGACGACCGGCTAGTCTAGTTACTCAACGAGAAGAAGGTGTCTGCCGGTACGGCAACGGTGAAAGCCCCACTCGTGCTCACAGGAACGGCCGATTGGCTCTGGAAGTTCGTGCTGCTATTTGTAAAGTAGAGCGCCAGCGACGTCATTGTTACCGGCAGGTTCTTCAACTGGCCATTGATAGTGATACTTGAGCTTCCCACGTTGTGACCGACTATCGACACCTGGCCAGCGGCCGAGTTGTAAGTGGCAACTGTATTTCCGCCTGAAACTGTATCGGTCGCGGAAATCCGCACCGAGCCTGGGCGAATGAAGTGGTTTATCGACGCAGTTACGTAGAACCCATTCAGCGGAGCGAACACGCCGGTACCGGTGTTATAGCTCATGTACCAGAAGCAGTTCAACGGCACGGGTGGGGGGCTTTCCATCAACTCGTAACTGTCGTATCCACCCCAAACCATCACTGCACTGAAACCGTTGAGCAGTTCTCCCAGGATGAGGTCGCCGGTTTCCTTGCTCCATGTCCAATCACTTGGGCCTGGGCAGGTCCCGTAGTCACCGTTCTGGTAGTTTATGTTGGTCTCCGACACCCACCAGTCTGCACCAGGGTATGTAGCTGGAATCGCAATCGCAGGCCCAGTTGACTCGCTCCCGCCACCGGGGTAAGAGTGGACGTCGAAGTGCTTGATGTTACTCTGCACCGTGATGTTGTCCTCCAAAGCGTCGGAGTACGAGATGTTGGGAGGACTGCCATTACTGGGACCGACGAGCGTAATGTTCGTAAGGCCCATGTAGGCCAGTTCGTTCACCAGGTCAGCGTATGCGGTGGCGAGTTGTGAAGGACCAATTTCAGGTCCTTGCGTACCGTTGCCGTCCGTTTCGTTCACAGGGTCGATGAGAGAGAAACTCACCCCTTTCACGTTGAGACCATAGTAGGCCAACGAAGCCCACATGGTGGCGAACTGCGGTTCCAACCCTGGAGTGAGGGTGCTACCACTACCGTACGCACCGGTGCCTCCCATCCAAGTGGCAGTCCAACCCTGGGTATTCAGCATGATCCCACTACCGGGGATTCCGTCTGCGTTCATGTAGGCGATCATGTTCCACAGGTCTTCCATCTTGGAGGTTCCATACGTGGACGCCAAAGTCGCACTGTCAAGGTTGTGCAGGAGGCTAATCTGTGCGTTGGCCTCGGCCAGGGTGCATCCAGGGCAGACCCAGTCTGTAGATTCGATGGTGAGGCGGTACAGGCTGGCCCCGTTGGTTTGTGTCCACAAATCCAATGCGGGTTTCAGGTTGCCGCCTAACCACATGTCCGGGTTCATGTTCGCACCCAAGCCATCGATGGTCTGGTACGTGAGAGACCCGTCCACCGTCAGGTTCGTGGGACCCGAAGCCGTGACAGTCACAGTGGCCGAAGCCGACACGGCGGTGTTCGCCGTGCTCGTCGCCGTCACGGTGTAGCTGCCGGTGGTATTCGGCGCGGTGTACTTGCCACTCGAGGAGACCGTTCCGCCCGTTGCCGACCAGGTCACGGTAGTCGTAGACGTGCCGGTGACGGTAGCTTTGAACTGCTGGGTGGTGTCGATAGCCAGTGAGGCCGTGGTTGGCGAAATGGTGACGGTAACCACCGGAGCCGTTACCGTAACGGTAGCTGATGCCGATACAGCAGTGTTTGCCGCGCTGGTAGCGGTTACGGTATAGGTTCCCGCCGTTGCTGGTGCGGTGTACAGTCCGGCCGTGGAGATGGTCCCGCCAGAAGCCGTCCAGGTGACAGCGGTATTGGTTGTGCCGGTAACCGTAGCCGCGAACTGCTTGGTGGCGTTGGTCAGAATCGAGGACGAAGCCGGCGAGAGGCTCACGGTAACCACGCCCGGTGCGGTTACCGTCACGGTGGCCGAGGCTGAGGCGCTGGCGCTAGCCTGGCTTGTGGCTGTGACCGTGCAGGTCTGGGGCGTAGCCGGCGCGGTGAACAACCCAGAGACAACCGAGCCGCAAGTAGCACTCCAATTGGCGGCGGTGTTGGTGGAGTTGGCTACGGTAGCGGTGAATTGCTGGGTAGCACCTTCCACCACCGATGCCGACGTGGGTGAGAGGCTGACGGCGATCGGCGCCGGGGCAGCCGCGCCAGTGAGCACGTAAGCCGAGATGCCGCACTGCTTCCAGTTGTCGGCAGTTTTCCAGGTAGCCGCGAAGCCTGCGGTTAATCCGGTCATGTCCGGAGCCGGACAGGAGCCGCTTCCGTCGCGATAAACCAAGGTTCCGCTGCCCAGGCCCAGCTCCGCGATCCAGTAGGTGGTGCCCTTGGTGATGCTGACCGCGGGGATGCTCACGGCATTCCAGCCGCTTACGGGAACAAAGCTGGCCTGGGCCAGCAGGCTCTTGGGGGCGGAGGTTGAGCCGGAGTACAGAGCGACCGCCGCCAAGGTTGAAGTGGACGTAGGATCGACATAGAACTCAATGACGGTTGCGGTTCCGGAGGCGTTGGCGGTTTCCCGATAGGCTTGCGCCAGAGCGTTAGGATTCGAGTCCACCGAGAGGACGCTGGAGGTTCCCATCAGGGTGGTCTGGGCAAACATCTGCGAGGCCAGCAGTAAGATGAGCGCGCCAAAGATGAAGTTTTTCAGTGTACGGTCACCAGATGGTTGGTGGGGGGATGGGGGAGTGGCGTGCTGCTGGCAACTTCGTAGGCTCCCATAGACGGAGGACTGGGCCGCACCAAAGGCCCGATCGAAGCGGACGGAGGCCTGCTCGGTTGCGGCGGGGGGAGGCAGCAACATGGATCCTTCCTGCTCATTCCAGTGGGTGGCTAAATAGTTTCCACTGGCGACCGTGTTTCTATCGAGCGACGGGGGATTTCACGCGATAGGACCCAAGTTTGAGCCGCTTGCTAACGGAGCCGACCGGACTTCTGGATAAAGAGCTCCCTAAAGGGAGGCTATAGTAGCAGCAACTCGGCCACAAAAACAAAAAAAATGCAGAATTGATACGCATCGGTGTGAAAGTTTTTGCACACTGAGGCCCATTATGGTCCTAGGGGGCTGTTCGCGGATTCAGGATGGGAGCCGGACGGCGCCGATACCCGCCAGCGATGCTAGCATCGTGCGCGTTTGTTCGGTCGGAATGCCAGCCGCCTTGGCGATTTCGTCCACGGTGCGGTGGCCGTCGGTGGCGCGGAATACGCTTGCCATCGTCGGTTCGACTTCGACCACGTAGATCCGTCCGGCGTGTGTGCGTGAAAAGAGCAGCGTAGCTTCGCGCAGGTCGTTGCCGATGGCTTCCCCGGCGCGCACGCGCGGCAGCATCTCGGGCAGCGCCCACGCGAAGCGCCGGCACAGCGCGCTCACGCCCGGCGACGGCCGGTCGCCGCTGGCTCCTCGTTCCGCGGTCGCTGCCTGCAGAAAATAGGCATACTCATAATCCAGCAGATCCGGCCACCACGCAGCGGGCGGCGGTGCTAGGGTGAGGTGCGCGCGCGCCATTTCCCCCACGCGTTGCGCCGACTCCAGGGAACTCATTACACACTGGCTCAGGAACCGATCGAACTCTGCGCCGTCCACCACCTCTTCCGCGATCCGCCCGGTCTGTTTGCGGAGGCGATGTGAATAGCGGAATGAACGGGCCAAGCGATCGCGATAGTAGCGCCGCGCCAGAAAATGCGCGAACTGCGCCGCCTTGGCCGCCTCGCCGGCGGAGATCGGTGCGCCGTGAGGTACCTGCGCCCGCACGTTCGCATCCGCCAGATAGCGGATGACCTCGTCTTGTACCGCCCGATCGCTCATTTAGCTCCTAGCTGCGAGCTGCTGGCTCCTAGCCAGACGCCCAAGAAGTGGTAGAAGCAGAAGCTAGCAGCCAGTAGCTAGAAGCTTCACCCCAAACGCCTCCCGCGTCATCTCCACCGACTCGAACATGACCTCAGCCGCGAGCGTTGGAGAGAACTGGTCCACGGTCACGGCGCGAAGCCGGGGCGCGCGCTCGGCAATCCACACGCCGAGCTCGAGGATCTCGCGCGTCGGACGCGTAGGCGCCACCCACGGTCCATCCAAATCGCGGTCATCCTCCACGCCGCCCACGTGGATTTCGACCACCTTATCCAGCGGAAATTCGCCGATATATTGGCGCGGGTCGCGCCGCTGGTAGTGCGCGGCCAGCCATAGGTGCGGCACATCAATGAGGAACCCGCAGCCCGTCTCTTCGAAAAAGCGCCGCAGGAACTCCGCTTCACTCATCTGCGCGTGCTCCACCGAGAAGAAGCCGGGGATGTTCTCCATCACCAGCGGCGCGCCCACAAAGTCCGCGAGGCGCCGCGCGTTGGCCGCGAACCGGCGCAGGAAATCCTCCGTGTACAAAGGAGGGAAGACATAATCCAGCGTGTACTTGCCGTCTTCCGTGTGCAAGCATTGAAAGTGTTCCGCGATCCACGGCCCACGATAGAGCTGCTGCAGGTTGCGGGCACGCTCCAGGGCGTGATCGCTCAGCGGATCGGCGAGCTGCCCGAGATAATCGTGCAGCAGAAGCGGAAACTGCTCGCGAATGCGGGGGAAAAGGGCATCGTCGCCGGCGGGAGGGTCGGCCATCGAAAGGTGATCGACGGCAGCGCCCTCGGACAGCAGTGCCTCGGCTAGGTGTGGGTTGTAAAACGTCCCGACCGAGAGCCGCTCTGAAGTGAATGACGGCATAAATGAGAAAATCCCCACCCTTGGCGAAACCGGCCAAGGGCAGGGCACCATGCTCCCGGCTGCGGGAGCGAACTACGGCTGGGAACTCAGTGGCAGGTCGGCGCG
Source organism: uncultured Acidobacteriota bacterium (assembly GCA_963808725.1). Taxonomy (GTDB): domain Bacteria; phylum Acidobacteriota; class Terriglobia; order Terriglobales; family Acidobacteriaceae; genus JAHFUA01. The sequence goes on from CAWEGO010000002.1 coordinate 2,280,331, forward strand.
ACTTCCGTCGTCTCCACCACGCTGAGGTTGTGACAGGTCGGTGCGACTTCCGTTGTCTCCACCAGCTTGTAGCCGGCGTGACAGGTGGGAGCCAGTTCAGCAGTTTCTACGATCTTCATCTGCTCAAGCCTCCTTAAGGTGACTGCCAACCCAATACTAGATGCCGGCCGTTTTCCCGGAGTCACAGCAAAATTTCGGCTTTTTTTTGCTGTCGATTCACCAACCCGGCGCATCCATAACCCGCCCGCATGGCCGCCACTCCCATCCCGCTACCCATCACGGTGTTGCTCCCGGAGCATCAGATCGCGGCCCAATTCGCCGAGGCCCTCGCCCGCGGGTACCTGGGAGAGCAGTTCTTTTACTGGCTGCCGCTCTCGGTGGAGGCCTGGGTGGCGCTTTGCCACTCGCCCGAGTACCGCAACGCCGATCGCGCACTCGGGCTGCTCTCTCGGTCGGCTTCCCGTTTGGCTGAACTCTGGCCCGGAATCGACACGGTCTGTGGCCTCGGCTGCGGCGAGGGGTCGAAGGACCGCGTGCTCCTGGACGCGTTCCCCCCCCCTTTATATATAGGTAGCGATTTCAGCCAGGGTCTCTTGGAACTGGCCCTGGCCTGCGCTGCCCCAGCCGCCCGCGCCGTCCACGGCTTCAAGCTCGACCTTGGATCGGACCAACACCTCGCCGCCGTTGCGGCAGCCGTCCGCGATTCCGGACGTTCCGCTGTCTATACCGTCCTGGGGAACACGCTGGGCGCCTTCGATCCCGATCGCTTCCCCGCGCGCCTGCGCCGCGTCATGCGGTCGACGGACCGTGCGTTGTTTGACGGAGAAATCTTTGCTGGAGATGAGACCCTGCGCGGCTACGACCATCCCACCAACCGCCGCTTCGCCTTTGCGCCGCTGGCCTCGCTCGGCCTCGCGCCATCGGATGGCGAGTTGCGCTTCGAGCTGCGCCCCGGATTGGCCGGGCTGCACGAGGTAGTGAAGTACTTCGTCCCGGCGCGCGATCTGGATTTGAGGATCGGCGGCCGCGAGATGCGCCTACGCCAAGATGACCCTCTGCGCATGAGCAGCTCGCTCAAGTACGACGAGCCTGCTTTCTTCAAGCGCATCGAGCGTGGCGGCTTCCGCGTTGAGTTCTCCGACAAGAGCGACGACGGGCGATTCCTGTTGGTTGCAGCTGCACCGGCATAGGAGTGACTTAGCCACAGTCGCCGTGCGCAGGGTTAGAGCGCCCTTACCGATGCCGTCATCCTTCGCGAGGCAAAGCCGAGCGGAGGATCTGACGAGCATGTCCTCACCACCGTCGTGGGTGGTTCATTCGAAATCGCCAGGTTCTCCCGTCTCGCTCCGCTCGCCGGAAGAATGACAGACTTCGCGCAACGGGACGCTAACGACCGCCCTTGAACACCACTCCGCCTTTCATCACAAAATCCACATGTTCCAGCACGGTGATGTCAGCCAGCGGATCGCCTTTTACCGCCACGATGTCCGCCAGCTTGCCCGGCTCGATGCTGCCGATGTCCTTCTGCATCCCCAGCAGTTCCGATGCGGTCACCGTAGCTGAACGCAGCGCCTCCGCCGGCGTCTGGCCGTACTTCACCCGCAGAGAGAACTCCACCGCCGGATTGATGTTCCAGTCGAACCCGCCGGCATCGGTGCCGAAGGCGATCTTCACCCCGGCTTTCAAGGCACGGCGGAAGGTGTCGGCGCTGATCTTGGTCATCTCCAGCCACACCGGCGCTCCCGCCTTGGCGCGCCCCTCCGCCACGTACTCGCCGACGTACAGAGTGGGAACGTAATACGTGCCCTTCTGGACCATCAGCTTGAGGTCGGCGTCGGAGATGTAGTCGCCGTGCTCGATGGTGTCGATACCGGCTTCGACTGAGTTATGTACGCCGTTGTACGCCGTGGCGTGCGACGCCACCTTGTGCCGCTGGCGGTGCGCTTCGTCCACCATCGCGCGTAGCTCGTCGATGGTAAAAGTCGGAATGTCATTGAGCACGGGCGCGGGCGAGATTCCCGCCGGCGGGTTAGGATCGATGTAGTAACTGCGGTCCGAGTAGACCTTGATCCAGTCGGCGCCATACATGATCTGCTCGCGCACCGCCTTGCGGCACGCGTCCGCGCCGTCGCACACCTCGACCCCGTGCGGCACCGGCACGTTCGGCGCATAGCCCAGCAGCGGATACGCTCCCGTTACGTCGAGCGCGCGCGTTGCTACCTGCATCCGCGGACCGGGAATCACGCCCGCGTTGATGGCCTTCTTGATGTCCACGTCGGCGTAGCCCGCACCCTCGGTCTCGAGATCACGGATGCTCGTGAACCCGTACTCCAGCGCCTTGCGCGCCGATTGTGTTCCCAGAATAGTGCGGTATTCCGGCGACCACTTCAGCAATTGCCGGTCGTAATCTTCGGCGGTGATGTCGCCCTGCAGGAGCACGTGGGTGTGGACGTCGATCAGACCGGGAAGGCAGGTTTCGCTGGAAAGATCAATGACCTTCGTCCCGCCCGGCATTAACTGATCGTAAGTTCGGGGGGCAACTTGCGAAATCTTTGTGCCTTTGAGCCAGATGTCCACGCCCTTGTGTGGCTGCCATGTCTGGCCGTCAATCACGACGCCGCAGCGGATTAGCGTATCCGCCGGCGCCTCCGGCACATTCGCGAAATCGCCAACCTTCCGCCCCTGCGCTCCCGGGGACGCCTGCCCTACGGCCAAAACGGACAGCAGCAGCATCACAGCGACAATCCCAGCTTTCCTCATGACTGCCTCGCAACTTGAAACGTGAAACTGAAACGTGCTTTCCGGCCCGCGAGTCTACCAAAATTGCTCCCAGATTTGACTGCCCGGATTGCAAGGGTGAAAGGGCACAGCTTACAGCGGTCAGCGCGACGGCCGCTTTCGAGGTAAGAGAGTGGTATAAATGCGCCGAGAATCCAGCCCGCAGGGCGGCATTGGGGTTAACCCGGCGCGTAAGCGCCGGGTAAAGTGCAATGGGGACGTGAGCCCCGCAGGGGCGGCATTTCGGCGGATTCCACCCCCGTCCCCTTTTCCACACTTCGCAAGATATGCACAACTCCGCGGGCTCGCGACGCGTGTTAAATTGCTCGCACTGCGACCTCCTTCGCCACTCGGAAACCTTGCTACCACGCCGCCCAGCCAGGCTACGGCCCCAGAGGATTCGCCCGTGGATGACTGGAAGCTCTATCGCACGCGTTTTCTGGCCAATGCCAAACGTCTCGACGAGCCCTGCACCATCACCGACGTCAGCGGCTGCCAACAGCAAGGCAAGCCGGGCGACTATCTGGTGGAAGCAGCGGATGGTTCTCGGCGCATCGCCCCGGCGCGCATCTTCGAAGACGTTTATGTAGAGCTCGAGCCCGCCCATTCTCCGCGGAAGGGAGCCAGACGGGCTACTTGCCGTCCTGACCCCCAGAATAAACAGGTGTACAATATGTTGTGGTTGCCTATTGACAAGTACCATTAGCAGGTATATTGTGCGGTTCGCTCCCGGTTGGTAGAGGTGACCCGGGAGGCTTGGATGCGGTGACGCCGCCTGCCTCTTCCGCTTGGAATCGTGCAGGCGTCGGCTTCATATAAGTACATATAAATAAGGTCTGCCCTCCCACTGCTCGGATTGGCAACAGACACCCAGGAGACTGAACATGGCTGACGTTACCGACAAAATCGCTGGCTTGACCACCGGCTCCGCTTCCAACACCCGTCCGGCCCGCAAGGCCGGCCTTGCCTTCCGCCGATTCTTCACTAAGCCCGGGGTCTCGCCCTACGACGAGGTCGAATGGGAGAAGCGCGCGGCGCAGATCACCGACGCTGCCGGCAACGTCATCTTCGAGCAGAAAGACGTGGAGGTCCCCAAGGACTGGTCCATGACCGCCACCAACATTGTGGCCAGCAAGTATCTCCACGGCAAGATGGATACGCCCGAGCGCGAGACCGGCGTGCGCCAGCTCGTCATTCGCGTCGCCGAGACCATCCAGGACTGGGGCCTCGCCGGCGGATACTTCCGCTCCGCCGAAGACGCCTCCATCTTCCACGACGAACTCGTGCACATCCTGCTGCACCAGATGGCCGCTTTCAATTCGCCGGTGTGGTTCAACGTCGGCTGCGACCGCATCGAGCCCAACGCCGACGCCCAGAACTGGCACTGGAACCCGGAAGTCGGCCGCGTCGAGTTCTCCACCAGCGGCTATCGCAACCCGCAGTGCTCCGCCTGCTTCATCAATTCGGTGAAGGATTCTCTGGATTCCATCCTCACCCTGGCCAAGACCGAAGGCATGCTGTTCAAGTGGGGATCGGGCACGGGCACGAATCTCTCGCCGCTGCGCAGCTCGACCGAAGGTCTTTCCGGCGGCGGCATCGCCAGCGGACCGCTCAGCTTCATGAAAGGCTTTGACGCCTTCGCCGGCGTCATCAAGTCGGGTGGCAAAACCCGCCGCGCCGCCAAGATGGTGATCCTCAACATCGACCATCCCGACATCGTCGACTTCATCGACTGCAAGGCCAAAGAAGAAGCCAAGGCCTGGACGCTGGTGCAGTCCGGCTACGACGGCTCCTCGCCTGACTCCGAAGCCTATTCGTCCATCTTCTTCCAGAACGCCAACAACTCGGTGCGCGTGACCGATGAGTTCATGCTCGCGGTCGAGCGCGATGCCGATTTCTCGACGCGTGCGATCCTCGGCGGCCGCGTGGTCAACACTTACAAGGCGCGCGACCTGCTGGAGAAAATCGCCAAGGCCACCTGGCAGTGCGGCGATCCCGGCATGCAGTTCGATACCACCGTCAACCGCTGGCACACGTCGAAGAACACGGCACGCATCAACGCCTCTAATCCCTGCTCGGAATACATGTTTCTCGACGACTCCGCTTGCAACCTGGCGTCGCTCAACCTGATGAAGTTCGCGCCCAACGGCGCGTTCGACATCGACGCCTACCGCCACGCCGTGGACGTCGTGATCACCGCGCAGGAGATTCTGGTGGACAACTCCGGCTATCCCACCGAAGCGATCGGCAAGAACTCGCACGACTACCGCCCGCTCGGTCTGGGCTACGCGAATCTCGGCGCGCTGCTCATGGCCGCCGGCCTGCCCTACGATTCCGAAGCCGGACGCGACTACGCCGCCTGCGTCACCGCGATCATGTGCGGCGAGGCGTATCTGCAATCGTCGCGGATTGCCGAATCCTGCCCGCAGCTTCAGCCCGCGAGCGACTTTGTGAAGCAGGCCAACGACCAACGGCCAACGGCCAACGACGGCGGCGCCGCGCCCGGTTTCTATGTCAACCGCGAGCCTTTCCTCGACGTCATCCGCATGCACCGCGCCTCGGTGAACAGCATTGGCAGCTCGTTCGGCGCGAGTGGCGCCGCTCCTGCCGGCTTCACTTCCATGCTGAAGTCCCTGATCGACGCTTCAAAAGAATGCTGGGACGAAGCCCTCACCCACGGCGAGAAGTCCGGCTATCGCAACTCGCAGGTCACGGTGCTGGCGCCCACCGGCACCATCGGCTTCATGATGGATTGCGACACCACCGGGGTCGAGCCCGACCTGGCGCTGGTCAAGTACAAGAAGCTGGTCGGCGGGGGCATGATCAAGATCGTCAACCAGACCGTGCCTACGGCGCTGTTCAAGCTCGGCTACTCGAGCGACCAGGCCAGCGCCATCGTCAGCTACATCGACGCCACCGGCACCATCGAGGGCGCGCCCCACGTCAAGGACGAGCACCTGCCCGTCTTCGATTGCTCCTTCAAGCCGGCCAAGGGCAACCGCTCCATCCACTACATGGGACACCTGCGCATGATGGCCGCCACCCAGCCGTTCATCTCCGGCGCGATTTCGAAGACCATCAACATGCCCGAGAACGCCAGCGTGGAAGAGATCGCCGACGCCTACATCCAGGCCTGGAAGCTCGGCCTCAAGGCGGTGGCCATCTACCGGGACGGCTGCAAGAAAGCACAGCCGCTGAGCGCCGCCGGCACTGCGACTGCCACCTCCAGCAAAGATGACGTGGGGCGGGCGCCCTCGCCCGCCGCTCTCCGAGAAGCCGACGACCTGAACGCCCCGCCGCGCGCCACGCGCCACAAGCTGCCCGACGAGCGCTTCTCCGTCACCCACAAGTTCAACATCGGCGGACACGAAGGCTACATCACCGTGGGCGTCTATCCCAACGGCCAGCCGGGCGAGATCTTCATCACCATCGCCAAGGAAGGCTCCACCGTCTCGGGGCTGATGGACAGCTTCGCCCTCGGCGTTTCCATCGCGCTGCAGCACGGGGTGCCGCTGAAGCTGCTGTGCGACAAATTCAAGCACACCCGCTTCGAGCCCCAGGGCTGGTCCACCCATCCCGACATCGGCTACGCCAGCTCCATCATGGACTACATCTTCCGCTGGCTGGAAATGCGGTTCCTGACCGGCCAGCAGCAGTTGTTGTTCGAAGGATTGCGGCCGAAGCCGGCGGCTTTGCCGGAAGAGAAGGGCGTACCGACAACTGGTTTGCCGACGACCGACGACCGAAGGCCGACGACCGGCAAGGTGCACCCTGCTGATCGCCTGAAGGAGATCGTCGATCTCGGCGACGCCCCCACTTGCTCGACCTGCGGCTCGATCATGACGCGCAACGGCTCGTGCTATCGGTGTATGAGTTGCGGTTCGACTAGCGGCTGCAGCTAGCCCCGGCCATTGTCACAACGTCGAGGACCGGAAGGGTAACTCGCTGTTGGAGGAGACATGTCGAAGAAAGACAACATAAATGAGGATTTTCAGCGATCTTTTAGCCACACGCGGCTAGGGCCTCAAGGACCGCCGCCCACTGGGCGGCCGCCGCTGGCACCGGCCCAACCAGTGACACCAGCGCCGCAAGCGCCAGACGCTCCTCCTGCCCCGGCGCCAAACAATGACGGTAGTTAGCCACTTATGGCAGCCGGAGACGTAACGGAGCCCCTAAAGCACCTTACAGAATTCATTCTGTATGTCATGCCGGGGTTTGTCGCCCTTCGTCTGTTCAGGGCCAAGTATCCCGTCAAGGAGCAGAGCGAATTCGCTGAGGCTGCATGGAGCGTTATCTATGGAGTCCTCTTGGTCACCGTTCTCCGGTGGTGTGATAGGAGATGGCTGCACGGGTTCCTGAACACAAACTCAACGGACCTGCCGGGGCTGCGGTTTGCCCTCGCGTTAGTTGCCGTAGGGCTACTTTGGGGCGGGTTGTTGATTTTTGTCCATTATCTGCGTTTTAAATGCTCAGGGTTGCACGGGATCCTCCGAGGGATTGCGCCTGATCCTCAGTCGATTTGGGCAAAGATTAATCAGCCGTCGAACAAAGATTGGGCAGTTGTCTATTGTGATGACGGTGCCATTTATCGAGGTTGGATCAAGGAGTATACATTTGACCCTGACAAGGACCACAATGATTTCTTGTTGGCAGATGCAGCGAGAGTGAACGATCAACTCCAACCGCAGTACAGCGTCAACGGGAGCGGGGTCTACCTGAGCACTAGGAACGTAATAAGGATTGAATTTGTCAGGTAGCCGGGCGGTTGGCCCAGTAACCCGCTAGGCCCGTAGGGCCTTGCCCAAATTAGCCCAGCGCTTCCAGCGCTGGGTAAGGGGGTGGTCGGATCCAGTCCCGGAGGGACGGGCCTTATGCATTCAACGCGGAGTGTTGGGTTCGGATTGGCTCGTCCCTGCCGGGACTACGACCCCCGTTACTAATACCCAGCGCTGAAGCGCTGGGCTAAGCTCGGAAGGCCCTACGGGCCTTTTCTGACACAACTAATCTGTCACCCCTACGGGACGGAACCCTGTGCTAAGCTCCGCCGCATGTCGCACACCTACACCGCCAATCTTCTGCATGTTGTATTCAGCACGAAGAACCGCCGCGATCTGATCCCGACCGAGCTCCAGCCTCGCCTGTGGGGGTACATGGCCGAGATTGGCCGCAACCGTGCCATCCACATCCTCGCGGTCGGCGGCATTGCGAATCACGCCCACGTGTTGCTCTCATTGCCTCCCGTCCTTCCGCTCGCCAAAGCCGCTCAGGCGCTGAAAGGAGTCTCTTCCAAATGGATGAACGAAATTGGACGCGGCGGCTTTTCCTGGCAAGAGGGTTACGCGGCGTTCAGCGTGAGCCGGTCGCAAATGAGTTCGGTAATTAACTATGTGAACTCCCAACCCGAGCACCACCGGAAGCACTCGTTCGAGTCCGAATTCCTGAGCCTGTTGACGAAACATGGGATCGAATATGATCCGAAATATGTCTTCGGGTAGGCCCGTCCCTCCGGGACTACGGTTCTGCCATAACTGGGTCCCAGCGCTAGAAGCGCTGGGCTATGCTGGGAAGGCCCTCCGGGCCTGTTTCACATATCCGAAGTTTCAGGGCAGAACCAAGCATGTCATTTGATCTCCAGCCCATTTTGACAGGCGAACTCCTCGCGCTCAGGCCGCTTCGGCCAGAGGATTTCGATGAGCTTTACGCGGTAGCTTGCGATCCTCTCATTTGGGAGCAGCATCCGGCCAACGACCGTTACCAGGAAGAGGTTTTCAAGGGATTTTTCCGCGAGGCCCTGGAATCCGGGGGAGCGTTGATCGCCATTGATTGCAAAGATGGACGGGTCATCGGGTCGTCGCGATTCCACGGATACGACCCAGAAAAAAGCGAGATCGAAATCGGCTGGACGTTTCTGGCCAGGTCCCATTGGGGCGGCGTCTACAACCGGGAGATGAAACAGCTCATGCTGCGGCACGCCTTCAAGTTCGTGAACAGCGTGATCTTTCTGGTTGGTACACGGAATTTCCGTTCGCAGAGGGCCCTGGAAAAGATAGGCGCAGTTCGCGTGGGATCGAGGATCGACGCGAGTGGCCGGGAAGCTTTTGTCTACCAAATCACTGCTCCAATCTGAAGTTTCTTCCCCTTCGTCGACACCTTGGAGACGACTACCTAGACAGGCGCGCCGATCGCCCGCCGTTCCCGAAAAAAACACCGGCATTGTCTCTCGACTCGGGCGCGGATTGTTGTGCCGCGCCCTCGCTCGGGATGACAGGTTATTGGAAGGCAGAAAAAGCCCGGCCGGAGCCGGGCTGTCATCTGACATAGAGTTTAAGTTCGCCGCGCTACGGAGCGATTCGGTCGGTGAGGGTATCGGTATGAAAAGAAGCGTGGTCGCGCAAGCTGAACCACGGCCCTGAGTCCCCCTTCGGCAAGGTGTTTTTCGTGCCGGTGGCGAAGTCCTGCCAGGAGTTGTAGCGCACGACCGCGAGATAGGTCCAGGCCGCGCCTTCCAGGTGTTGCATCAGGACTTGGCCGGCAATCGGATCATCGGCGGTCGGCGGCGTGCTGAGATTCTTCTCCAGTTGTTCGCGATGTCCCGGAGCGGCGCGATACATGGAAACGACATACACAGCTCCGGCAGTCTTCGCGGCGGCCTCGCCCAGGCCCAGGGCGCGAACAAACTCCGGCCACGCCGGACCGTTGACAAAGGTGTCGGTGTGCCAGTCGTAGCTATCGCGGGCCGCGGGGGGCGCGGGGTTTCCGGTCGCTTCCACCGTGGCCTTGGTCCCCAGGTGCTGGATGATGACGTAATCCCACGAGTCGCCATCCTCGTGGCGCAGCACGATGCGGTGCTCCGGCATGGCGGCTTTGGGATCCGGAGTTTTCAGGAAGTCGCCGAGCTGGGCGGCCTTGCCCAGAGCGGCCTTGGCAAAGTGGACGTGATAAACGTCAGTACGCGCGACCGATTGCGCTGCGGCGTTCTGCGCGGCCGCGACAGAAAATAACAGAAGCGCAGGGAGTAGCAGCGTGCGAATGCTTTTCAAGCGTTCCTCCACAGTTTCAGATTTTGATTGGCCGGAAAGACTGGGGCAGATTGTAGCAGCCGGGACTAACCCAAGCCGCTAAATTCTGCGTGGCGTCAGGCAGGCTTGGTTTCGGGAGACTCGAGATGCCTCTCGCTTAGGACGACGACCGCTTTACGGCGGCAGTGTCTCCGCTATCTCGTTCGATGGGACGCTCTCGACCTGGTTGGCATCGACCGCGGTCACGATGAAATACCAGGTCTGTCCTCCCGGGACGCTGGCCGGAAAGCTGATCGACGGCGTTGGTGACACGTTGTGCAGCGTGTACGGTCCGCCGGAGACGCTTCCGCTATACACGAAATAGCCCATCACGGACGACGAACTACTGGCGTCCCAGCTCAACTGGAGATTGTGCATGGTGACGCCGGTGCCGCTCAATGGCACTTTCTGCGGGCTGTCGCCGGCGACCTGCAGGCCGCCACTGCGAGCGCCGGACGCGGTAGGAGTAAAGGTCACGTTAATGGTACAGGCCGCTCCTGCTGCCAGCGAACTGCCGCAGTTGTTGGACTGGGCATAGTCACCGCTGGCCGAGACGGTGGTTATTGCCAGCGAACCGGAGCTGTCATTCTCGTAGGTGACGCTCCAAATCGAAGCCGTTGTTCCGACCAGCGTGTTGCCGAAGGTGACGGAAGTGGGCGAGACGCTAGACGGTGCAGCAGGCGGAGGAGGATTGGGAGGCGTAATCGAGCTGCCAGCTCCTCCGCCGCAGCCCACCAGCGAGAGAGCCACCAGGGCCGCGATCCACGTCAAGCTGTAAATCGGTCGCATAGCAGGAACCACGGAAGCTGATCCAGACGCATTCGCCGCCCGTCGGGCTCGATACCTGCCGCGGTGCTGGTTGGCGTGCGGCAGGTATCGTCGTGTGCCTCCTTAATGCTAGGGCAGGATCTCCACGATGGTGAGGTTGTAACGATCAGTAGTGGGCGCGGTGTCGTTGATGGTGACCACCGTGCCTGCCACCGGAGTCGTAGCCGCCATGCGCTGTACCCAGTAAGTGTCGCCGTTCGAAGTGGAGACGTCCTGGTGAACCATGGTCTGGTTCGACGGAACAGTGCGCGCTATGGCATTGTCCCAGTCATCGCCCACGCCGAAGACCCAGGAGTTGGCGACGGTCGTGGCCAGGCTGGCCGAAGGAGCGCCCGTGGCCGCGTTGCCGGTGCCGGTAGCTCCGATGGCGCCGGAACCGCCGCTGCCGGCAGTGCTCGCGCCGGTGAAGGTGACGACGGTCATCGAAGCGGCTTGGCTGCTCGACAAGGTTGCGGTAACGGTCGCATTCGTCAGCACCGCGGAAGCGAACGCACGCCACACCTCAGCCGTGCCGAGCTGGGTGTTGGTGCGCTTCACCAGTGTCCAGGTCAGGCTGCCGCCGGTGATGCCGGTGACGGTGGTGTTGGTGCCCGAGCTGGGACCGTCAGCGGAGATGAATGCCAGTAACAGCTCGTTCGCGGCTTTGGTGGTGAAGGCCGTGGTTGCGATGGTCTTGGCGCCGCTGTTGCTATCCTTCGACACCGTCTGGTCGATCGCCAACTGCGCCGCGGTGGTGACGGTGAGGGTTGCCGTCTGGTTGACGCCCGCGTAGGTAGCGGTGATGGTTACCGGCGTCGAAGTGGTCACGGCGGTGGTGGTGGCTTGGAAGGTGATGCTGCTGGTGTTGGCCAGTACGGTCAAGCTCCCCGGGACGGTGACCGCGGCGTTGTTGCTTTGCAGCGAGACCAGGATGCCGCCCGTCGGAGCCGGGCCGGTCAGGGTGACGGTTCCGGTGGAGGCAGTGCCGCCCACCACGGTCGTGGGATTCACGCTCACGGCGGAGAGCGCCGCCGGGTTAATCGTGAGCGCTGCCGGGGTTGGGGTCACGGAATTGTAGGTGGCGGAGATGTCCGCGGTCGTGACGCTGCTCACCCCCGAGGTAGTTATCGTGAAGGTGGCGGTCGTACTCCCGGCCGCGACCGTGGCCGTCGCCGGAACCACAGCCGAGGCGCTGTTACTGCTCAACGACACCACAGCGCCCCCCGTCGGGGCGGGATTGTTCAGGGTGACCGTTCCGGTGGAACTGTTGCCACCCGTAACGCTGGTGGGGTTCACGCTGACCGCGGTCAGGTTTGCCACCGGCGTGATGGTCAAGGTGGCCTCTACGTCGGTCGTGCCGTTCGAGGCGGTGATTTGAGCCGCCGTACTGGTAGTAACGGCAGTGGTGTTGACGGTGAAGGTACCGCTCGAGGAGCCGCTGGGGATGGTCACACTGGTCGTGCTCGGAGTAGCGGCGGCGTTGTTGCTGGCGAGGGTGACGGTAAATCCAGCGCTGGGTGCCGGCCCGGTAAGGGTGACGGTGCCCGCCGCTGAGGTGCCTCCGGTCACCGAAGTTGGGTTGACCGTGACCGAGGACAGCCCGGTTGTAGTCGATGAGGGTGTGAACACAAGATCCACCCAGTAGTTTGCCCCTTCCCAATCGCTGGCTGGGAAGGCGCTGGAGGAGCTGTAGGTGTACGCGCCATCGGCGCCCGCGACTCCATCCTGCGGCGCGACCAAGGGGGTGTTGACATAGGCCGCGGTGAAGAAGTTGTCGTCCTCGGCATAGTGGCCGATGGTGCTGTGATAGCTGGCCATGTAGTAGGTGTTGGCGGTGATGGCGACGGGCGAGGTGAAATTGACGGTCTGCCATCCCGACGCGGTTTCGTTGGCGAAGGTGGCCGTGGCCAGCAGTGTCCCAGTATTGGACCAGAGGTTGCCGATGTGAGTGCCGGTGTTGGCCGCACTCTTGTAGAAGCGGATGCTGCTGACCGAGCCGGCAACGGTGGATTGGAACCTCACGCCCAGTTCCACGGGGGAATCCGACCCGGTGTCTGCGGTGCCGGGAGTAGAACTGCCGAAGATGGTGCAGGGGCAAGTCTGCGTGCCCGCGCCCACGGTCACGGTGACCCCGGCCGACGGGGTTTCCATATTGCCGCTGTCGTCCGTCGCGCGGCTGCGAATGGTGGCAGTGCCATTGCCCGAGGCCGTCCAGGTATAGGTCCAACTGGCCAGCCCGGTGGCAGGATGCCAGGTCGCGCCGTTGTCGGTGGAGACCTCGACGCCGGCCACCACACCGCCAACGTCGGTGGCCGTCCCTTGGACCGTGACTTTGGTCGCCGAGGCGATGGTCGCCCCCGCAACGGGTGAGGTGATGACGGAGACCGGCGGAGTGGTGTCCGTCGAAGCCGTGGCGAGGGTGAGGCCGGATTGCAGCGTTACTGGCTGGGCGCCCATGTCGGCGAGCAGGTTTACAGTTGCCTGCTGCATCGCCGTGTTGGTGGTGTCGCCCAAGCTGGTGCCGTCGTGGTGGTTATCCAGGCCCCAGGCCCACTGATAGCTGCCGGTGGAGAACACAAGTGCGCCGCTGGGGGCTTTGTACATCACGACTTCATTGGTGACCGTGCCGGAACCATAGGTGACGCCGTAATCGAGCAGGACGTTGCCGGGGTCGGTGACCGTGGTGGAGGACATCCGGATCAGACCGGCGGGCCGGAAGCCATTGTCCTCGTCGTCATCGAACTCGGCGCCCACGGTGCCCGGAGCCAGGGTGGTAGACCCGGAAGTGAGTTTGGCGACGCTGGTATTGCGCCAGAAACGGAACTTGGCGTAGGTCGACGGTACGATCACGGCGGCGTCCTGCCCGCCGTTCATGCGGAAGATGTTGCCCTTCACCGCGTTCTCCGGCTGGCCGCCGTCGGCGGGCGGACTCTTGGTCGGGTCGCGCCAGGTGCCAGTCCAGGTGGGCGGATCGTCCGGGTCAGTTACATCGCCGTAGGTTTCTTTGTAGCAGGCCAGGGTACGATAGGGAGTGTTGCTGCCGTCGATGCTGTTTTCCCAGCGGGCCTTCCAGAACATGGTGTTGCCACTGAAGAAGGCCAGGTTCACGCCGGCATTGCGCGCCGTCAGGATGTTGGTCCGCATGGCCGCCGTCCAATACTCGTCGTGGCCGTTGGACATCCACACCTTGTGGTTCAGGATCAAGGCGCCGTTGCGGTCGGTATCGGTGTTCGTCGTGTAGCTGACATCGTAACCGTTCGCTTCCAGCCAGCGGATCATGGGATATTCGCCATTGAACGTCCAGTCGGCGTACTCGAACACGCGCGTGGTGAAAGGCCGGTTGTAGCTCACCTTGTAGGCGCGGCACTGCGGTTCCCACCAGCCGCAACTGTCGGTGGTGTAAAGGTTCTGTCCATCGATGCTGTCGTTATAGGCTTGGTAGGTCGTATCAGAAGCCTGGAACAGGATGTTAGAAGTGCTGGCGTCGTTGCGCACAATAAAGATGATGTGGCTGGCGCCACCGGTGTCACTGCGCGTAGGCCGCGCGATATAAATGCCGGAAACCGCGGTGGTGGGTACGGTCCACGAAGCCGAGATGCCCCAATTGCCGCAGTCGTAGAGTCCGACGCTGGCGTTGGTCACGCAGGCGGGCTGCGTCTGAGGCAGCTTGGCCGAAGGCGTTAGCGTCGTAACCAGCCGCGCCCCGTTCCCCTGATAGTAGCCCAGGCGGTAGATGGGGATGGAATAACTGCTGGCGGTGGTTTTGATCTTGAAATTGATCGTCTGGCCGACGTTGACACTGATGTCGTCGGCAAAACCCTGGATGCTGGAATCGCCGGCGGGGGGAGGCGACCCTGATCCCGCCCACGCCTCCCAGCTGATGTCCCAGGTGCTCTGCGGCGTGCCCGTCAGGCAGTTCTCCGCCTCGATGGCGTTGCCCGGAGCCGTGCAACTCGCCCAGGCAGGGGACGTGAAGATCAACGCGGATATGAGAAGTAACAGAGTTACGGGAATGATGGCGCGCTTACGCATGGCAATACTCCTTAGAATTCTCAGCCTGGGTCGTTCATGTCCTTCATTCACTGGATCACGAGGCTTCCTGACCGGCGGGCATTTCACTGCCTGCCGGGTGCTGCCGTTTCTTTTTCAGGACCAGATCCTGTTCCATCCGTGAGGGAACCTTTGCTGCATGCCGGACTCTCTAGTCATCTGCTTACTGCGCCGGGAGAACCTCAACAATCGTCAAGTTGTAGCGATCGGCTGTGGGTGCGGTATCGTTGATGGCGACCACGGTTCCGCTGGTCGGCGTCGTAGAAGTCTGCCTCTGCACCCAGTACGTATCCCCGATCGCGGTGGCCAGATATTGGTGCACCATGGTCTGGTTGGCCCCCACGGTCCGCGCCGTGGCGTTATCCCAGTCATCTCCCACACCGAACACCCAGGAGTTGTTACGGGTGGTGGTCAACGATGCTGTCGGCGCCCCAGGATCTGCATTGCCGCTGCCGGTCGCTCCGATGGCGCCGGAACCGCCGGTGCCGGTAGTATCCGCGCCGGCGAAGGTCACGACCGTGATGGAAGCGGCTTCGCTTCTCGACAGCGTGGCGGTGACGGTAGCGCTGGTCAACACCGCGGGAGCAAACGCGCGCCACACTTCAGCCGTGCCAAGCTGCGTGTTGGTACGTTTAACCAGCGTCCAGGTCAGGCTGCCGCCAGCGATGCTGGAGACGGTGGTGTTGGTGCCCGAAGTGGGCGCGTCGGCCGAGATGAACGCCAGCAGTAACTCGTTCGTCTTGGTCGTGGTGAACGCCGGTGACGCTATAGTGGTGGCGGACGTGCCGCGGTCGGTCGAAACCGTCTGGTCAATCGCCAACTCCGCCGTGGAAGTGAAGTTCGCCGTAGCGTTGGCGCCATTCACCGTCACCGCGGTGCTGGCTGGCGTGAAGATGTAGCCCGACTTGCTGGGGGTGACGGTGTAGGAGCCGTTGGCCAGATTGCTGAAGGTGTAGGTTCCCGTAGAGCTGGCGGTGACGGTCGCGCTGGCCGCGCCGCTCAGCGTAACCGTGGCGGCGTTGCCTCCGGCGTTGCTAATGGTGCCGGAGATGCTGTAGGTAGCGCCAGCGGGATTGACGGTCAACGTCGCCGTCTGAGTCCCGCCGTTAAAGGTCGCGGAAATGGTGGCCGATGCCGCGCTGGTCACCGTCGTGGTGGTCACGGTGAAAGTCGCCGTGGTCGCACCAGCCGCCACCGTTACGCTCGCCGGCACCGTCGCCGCCGCGTTGTTGCTCGACAAGGTCACGGACAGTCCGCCGGTCGGCGCCGCGCTGCCCAGGGTCACCGTGCCGGTTGACGAAGTGCCTCCGGTCACGGCAGTCGGATTCAGCGTTACCGACGAGACCACCGGCGGATTCACCGTCAGAGCGGCGGTCTGAGTTCCACCGTTAAACGTGGCCGAGATAGTTGCCGACGCGGCGCTGGCCACTGCCGTGGTGGTTACGGTGAAGGTCGCCGTGGTTGCGTTGGCTGCCACTGTAACACTCGCTGGCACTGTGGCCGCCGCGTTATTGCTGGACAAGGTCACGGACAGTCCGCCGGTCGGCGCTGCGCTCCCCAAGGTCACCGTGCCGGTTGACGATGTCCCTCCGGTTACAGCAGTCGGATTCAGCGCCACCGACGAGACCAGCGGCGGATTTACCGTCAGAGTCGCCGTCTGAGTTGCGCTGTTATAAGTCCCCGAGATGGTCGCCGACGCAGTACTGCCCACTGCCGTGGTGGTCACGGTGAAGGTCGCCGTGGTTGCGTTGGCTGCCACTGTCACACTCGCCGGCACTGTGGCGGCCGCGTTATTGCTGGATAGCGTCACCACCGCCCCACCGGTTGGCGCGGCGCTGCTCAAGGTCACCGTGCCCGTTGACGAAGTGCCTCCCGTCACGGAAGTCGGATTCAGCGTGACCGACGAGATCCCTCCCGACGGATTCACCGTCAACGCCGCCGTCTGAGTTCCGCCGTTAAAGGTGGCCGAGATGGTCGCCGACGTGGTACTGGCAACTGCAGTTGTGGTTACCGTGAAGGTCGCCGTGGTTGCGCCGGCCGCCACCGTTACACTCGCCGGCACCGTGGCCGCCGCGTTGTTGCTGGACAAGCCCACGGACAATCCGCCGGTAGGCGCCACGCTGCCCAAGGTCACCGTGCCGGTTGACGAAGTGCCTCCGGTCACGGAAGTCGGATTCAGCGTCACCGACGAGACCACCGGCGGATTCACGGTCAACGCTGCCGTCTGAGTCCCGCTGCTATAGGTCCCCGAGATGGTCGCCGACGCGGCGCTGGCCACTGCCGTGGTGGTCACGGCGAAGGTTGCTGTGGTTGCGCTGGCTGCCACTGTCACGCTAGCCGGTACCGTGGCCGCCGCGTTGTTGCTGGACAGCGTTACCACCGCCCCACCGGTAGGTGCGGGGCCGCTCAAGGTCACCGTTCCGGTTGACGAAGTTCCACCCGCCACTGAACTCGGGTTGAGCGTTACTGACGACAGCGTCGGCCCAGTCGTCACAGTCGTCAAGACGACATCCACGTAATAGTTGGTGGAAAGGTAAGTGTTGGTCGGGAACGCGCTGGCGCCGTAGAGATAGACACCGTTCGCGCCCGCGGAACTCCCATCCTGCAACCCGTGCAACGGGGCGTTGTTGTATTCCGCCGTGAAGTAGCTCTGATCGTACGCGTAGTCCCCGGAAGCGGTGTTGTAGGACGCCACGTAGGGGGTGCTGGCGGTGATCGCCACCGGGGTGGCGAAGTTCACCTGCTGCCATCCCGAGGCGGTTTCGTTGCTGAAGTTAGCTGTGGCCAGCAGCGTACCCGTGTTCGACCACAGGTTCCCGATGTGCGGACCGACATCGGAGCTGCCTTTGTAGAAGCGGATGCCGCTGATGAATCCGGCCACGTCGGAAGTGAAACGAACTCCGAGTTCGACTTGGTTCGGATCAGCAGCATTGACGGTCCCCGGCACCGTCGTGCTGCTCCACAGGCTGCATGGACAATTCTGCGCGCCGGCGAAGTTGACGCCGGTGACGTTGGCGTTGTTGATGGTTACCGGCTGGGAGGCCGGGGTGTAGTTGAATCCGGACATACTTGGCGTAACCACGTAGGAGCCGTCCACCAGGCCGGTGAAGGTGTAAGCGCCCGAGGAATTGGCGGTCGTCACCGCGCTCGAGGTTCCGCTGAGGGTTACCGTCGCCCCATTAATGCCTACTCCGCTGATCGTGCCCTGCAGGGTGTACGTCTCGACTGCGGTACTGAAGTTCACGCCCGTGACGTTGGTGCTGGCCACCGAAACGGGCTGGCTGGCGGGCGTGAAGGAGTAGCCGGATGAACTGGTCGGCGTCACCGTATAGGAGCCCGCCACCACGCCGGTGAAGGTGTAGGCGCCGGAGGTGTTGGCGGTAACGGTGGTTTTGCCTGCCGTGCCGCTGAGCGTGACTGTGGCGCCACTGCCGCCCGCGCCGCTGATCGTGCCCGAGACGCTGTACGTGGGGATGGCCGCCGAGGTGAAGTTCACGCCTGTCTTACTGGCGCCGCTGAGGGTGACGCTCTGGCTGGTGGGGCTGAAGGTAAAGCCCGCCAGGCTCGGTGTCACAGTGTAGGAGCCGTTGGCCAGGCTGCTAAAGGTGTAGGTTCCAGTAGCGCTCGCCGTGACGGTGGCGCTGGCGGGGCCGCTCAGCGTCACCGTGGTGCCGTTGCCGCCCGCGCCGCTGATCGTGCCCGAGATCGTGTACGTCCCGGTGGGGCTGAAGACCACGTCCACCCAGTAGTTGTCGGCCTCGTAAGTGTTGCTCGGGAACGCGCTTTTGCCGTAAATGTAGACGCCGTTGGCGCTGCCGGTTCCATTCTGCACCGCATGCAGCGGTGCAAAGTCGTAGCTGGAGGCAAAGTAGTCGGCATCATCGGAGTAGTTGCCGGTCGTGGTGTGGTAGGAGGCCACGTACACGGTATTGGCAGTGATCGCCACCGGGGTGGCGAAGTTGACCTGCTGCCAGCCCGAAGCGGTCTCACCACTGAAGGTGGCGCTACCGAGCTTGGTGCCGGTGTTGGACCACAGGTTCCCGACGTGCGTGCCAGTATTGAGGCTGCTCTTGTAGAAGCGAATCCCCGTGATGTTGCCTGCCACGTCGGCATGGAAACGCACACCAACCTCGATCGCGCTGGCGTCACCTGACGACACCGTGCCCGGAGTGGTGGCGGTGGGCCAGAGACTGCAGGGGCAGTTTTGAACCATGGTGAAATTGACCGCGGTTACGTTGGCGCCGCTGATGGTCACCGACTGACTGGCGGGAGAGAACCCGATCGAGCCCTGTGCTGGTGCGATGGTGTAAGTCCCGCTCGGCAGGCCATTCAAGGAGTAGTTGCCATAGTTGTCCGCGGTAGCGGTGACCGTAACTGGACCCGTCGCGGTGACGGTCGCGCCGCTGGCGACCGCAGCCGGGCTGATGGCGCCCGCGACGCTGAACAGCGGGCTGCCACCGTAGGTCGCCTGATAATTCCCGGCGCTGGCCGCAAACACGGCGTATTGGACACCCTTGGTGGTCTGAAGCTGATAACTGACCGGGCTGCCGTTCAGCAGGAGGCCGCTCAACCCGAGCGTGCCGGCGTTGGCCGGGAGCATGGCGCGCAGGTTGTTGGCGTTGGCGCCCACGGTAATGCTGAAGCTCAGGACGTTGCCGCTCCACGCCAGCGAACCGAAGGAAGATCCATTGCGCCCATCCAGCCACTGCAGCATCTGCAACGAAGTGACCACGGGTATACCGCGCGCTTGTGCTGAGGCGACGATGAAGCTCCACCCCGGGCCCGGGTAGCTTCCCTGGTCGTTGTGCATGTTGGCGGTGAAGACGCCGTAATAGCCGGTTCCGCTCAGGGCATTGTCTAACAGCGTGTTGATGTTCAGCGGATAGGTCTGACCGGACTCGTCGGTCATCTGCGTCGTGGCCTGATAGACGTTAATCAGATTGCCGTTGCGATCGGTATATCGCATCGGCATGCCGGAACCGGTGTACATCCCCGGCAGATTGTTGATCCAGGTGGAAGGCCAGTAGTAGTAGGTGGTGTCGAAGCGGATGCCGTGCTTGAGCTCGATCGTCGGCTGGCTGTCGTAGTCGCTCCAGCTCACACAGTGCATGCGGTGCGTCTGCGGTGTCGGCACGCTGGGAAACTGGGAGAGCAAGGAGGCCAGGAAATTGGCGTACTGGGTATCGAGCGTGCTGGTCGTCCAGTCGTCGCAGGTGGTGGCGGAATCGACATGGACGCCGATTTCGAAACCTTGAGCAATGTAAGCGGCAACCTGGGCATTAGTTAGCGTAGTGGTAGCAATTATCTTTGGAAACAGATACGCGGTGGAGCGAACGCAGGTCCAGTTCGCCACCGAACACCCGGAAGGGCTGGCGGCGAGAGCATCGCTGAAACGGTTCGCCGTCGCGCTGGCGGTGTAGAACGAGCCGTGATCGTCGCCGGTCATGATGACCGCTGCCTTGAATCCGCCGGGCAAGTACCAGAAGCGGGGCAGCGGCTTCTTGGTGGTGTTCATCTGCAGGATCAGGTTGGCCAGCAGACGCTGCTGCTCATCCGCCTGCGGTATCTGCACGTTGTTGAGATTTACCCAATCTGGCTCGGGGTCGAAGGATGCAGCCCCATAGAACAAATTGTAGGAACGGATGGGAGGAACGTTGGCGGCATCGCGTGCCTCTCCGGTCCAGGCCGGGTTGCCCTGGCGGGTATAGGCAACCGAGCGCGCCAGGTCGTAGGTGAACGCCGCCGCCTGCCCGGATCCAGCCTGCGCTAGAGTCAACCCCGGGTTGCTGGTGGGAGTGGTGGTGCTCGAGTATAGGCTGGCGTAGCTGGTGGCGCCGTTCAGGGTGTACAGCTCTGCCGGGCCGTGATACTGAATGGTTTGCCCCACCAAGCCGACCCCGGGGCCAGCCGAGGTGCTCATCAACACATAGGCATTGGACAGAGCGGTGCCGGTATCGACCAGGCCCAGCAATCCCGCCAATTGCGGGTCGGGATGCATGGCGATCAGGTTGCCGCCACCATTCACCCAGGTGGTGAACATGGTCGCCTGCGCGGCTGTGAGCGTCATGTCGCCCAGAATCACCAAGTCATAGGCCGATAGAGTCGCACTAGTAACCACAGAGATATCAGCCGTGTCGAACTCATTGAACCCTTCCGTCCCCAGAATCTCCGGCAGGTAGGTGGTGTAAGGGTTCGCCGACAAATTGGTGACGATCAAGATCGGATTGGCCGCTGTGGCCTGGGTTGGGGACACCAAGGCCAACAGGCACACCGTAATTAGGCAGAGCAAAATCCCCCGTCGGTTCATGCGCACAAACCAAGCACTTGTGTCGCCAAGTTTGCCCGCAGGGGTCCACGCAGCGCGCCGCTATCTCCTTTGTGTACAGTGCGAACAGAAGCGTTAATCCTCAGAAAGTGTCTGTTGCGGCCCGCAACACTGCAGGACTTTGCGATGGATGTGCAAGCAATTGCTGCAACCTATGATTTACAAATGGTTTACAAAAGTATTGCCGCACGCACGCGAGTTTTGCTTGACTGTGTGCGCGGAGAGAGGGAGAATCAGCGGATTTTTTCAGCCTGCTGGCTGTGGTTCTTCGGCTGGCTCTTCCTCCACACAGCGTCCGCGATGTTGATGTCTTCAACGGTGGTGGTTGTTGTCATTCTGGTACACAGAGAGCACGCGTAGCAGGGGGAGTGCGCCGGCCTGGGTGGCCGCGTGAACGGGGTCAGCCGTTGTGTTTCTTGAGAAGGAGGTTGTCGATCATCAGGGCGTCGATGCCGGAGCAGTAGAAACTCCGCACCGCATCCCGCGGGCTCACTACCAGGGGCTCACCGAAAAGATTGAAGGATGCGTTGCCGAGCAGCGCGGTCATCTGCGAATAGACCCATCCCAGAGAATGAGGGAAAGGGATCCTGAATCTTGATCTCGGTGCCTTCCCCGAGAGCCAGCAGCCCGGGCCAGCCGTCACCTTCCTCATCGAGGGTCAGGATCAGCGCGCGGTCGAAAGGCGAGGCGTAGCGGCGACCGCGACGCTCTGCAGATCGTGCCAGCCAACGCCGGCTTTGCTGAGGTAGTACTTGGGCTATTTTACTCAAACCGTACACCCCCGCGTAGTTGATTTTTCTCAAGAGGGCGGGAAGGGCGATCCACAATTAGAGTTTCGCCGAGCGAGGCGCGCCTAACTCAGCTAATATCGGAGAAAGCAATACTCCGCAGCCTGAATTTCTTACCCGCTGTGCGGCGGCCATGCGCTCCGTAAGTCGCCTGTTCTCGCCTGTTTCAGGAATGGTGCAGCGCGTGCTGGAATAGAGAAATCCAGACGGAGCAATACCAGGGCGGTAGTGCCTTTCGAGTAAATGGACTGCGGAACAATGCACGCCATCGGCCCGAGGGCATCTTGGAGCTCCGCACACGATGCACGAGAATCCAGTCAGACGTGATTGTCCTGCGAACAACAGGCGCATTGCACAAACCCAATCGGAGTGAGACCATGAGCAAGGCAGTTCGGTTCGGCCTTCTAACCTTAATTATCCTGGGCACCACGCTGGCCATCGCGCAGGTGGCGCCACCCGAGATCTTCTTCACCGACCTTAGCAGTGCCCCGAACAGCGGCGGCGAGAGCGTCAGCGGTTTCGCCGGGGCATACGTCACCCTTTACGGCAACGGCTTCGGCACCACCCAGGGGAGTTCCACGGTCAACTGGAACGGTCAGAACTGCCTCCGGGTGGTTTCCTGGGGCGGCACCTGGCTCTGGTATCAGAAAGTGGTAGTGCAGTTAGGATCAAGCTGCACAGCAGGGACGGGCAGCTTCGTGGTTACAGTTAACGGGCAGGCGTCCACAAGTCCTTCGCAGACCATCAACGGCTACAGCTACACGGGCGCCACCTTCACGGTGAGGTCCACAGGCCATATCTACTGCGTAGCCACCAGCGGCAGCGACAGCAATGCCGGAACCTTCTCTGGTGGCTGCTGGGCCACCATGCTCAAGGCTAAGAACACGGTGGCGGCCGGCGACGTCGCTTACGTGGAAAACGGCGTCAATCAGAGCACCATGGACCCGCTCTCTTCGTCCTATTCGCAACCAGCGTCCCTGTCGTTTCAAACGGGAGATAGCTGTGGGGGAGTAGTTCCGTGTGCCCAGGCACCCCTTGCCATGGGAGCTTATCCCGGTGCGACCGCTACGGTAACGGCGTGCAGCGGTTGCGGGTACATCTGGCGCGTGCCCAACATCAGCGGCAACATGGACAACTGGACCCTGTTCGGCCTCACCTTCCGCGGCCCTGGAATCGATATCGGCGGGCCACAACCAACCAGCTGGCGGATGGTCGCAAACGACATTAGTTGCAACGCCAACGCTCCCGTCTATGGCTGCATCACCAACGCCGACACCAACAATTACTGGTGGTACGGGAACTGGTGGCACAACGTCGGCGCGGACTGTAATGGCAACGGCCTGGGCTGCAAGCTCTATCATGCCTTCTACACCGCGACCAGCCATGTTGACTTCGGATGGAACATCGTGGATCCCGACACCGCCAACACCGGCACTGCTGGCTGTCGAGGGGTGCAGTGGCATACCACGCTCACCACCACGGATGACGGTGACTTGCGTATCCATGACAACATCATCCGCAACGCGATTTGTGACGGACTCAACCTGGCGACGAACAATTCCACCATGGCGGGAGGGATCCAGGTTTACAACAACGTCTTCTACCACGATGGCAAGGGCCCGGATCCTTCCGGAGACTTGTCCGAGTACACTTGCATCTACGGCGGCGGCTCGAACAACAACTCCTACACCACGCCGGTGTACATCTATAACAATAGCTTCTTCGATTGCGGCTCGCGCGGTGAAGATAACGGCGCTTTTGCGTTCACTTCCGCTCTGCCGGCTGCTCTGTATAACAACATCATCCAGCAGTCCTCGTCGGAGCCTTACTTCGCTTCCGGTGACGCCGGTTGTTCTAACTGGTCGGGAACCAACAATGACTGGTATGGCAGCGGTGGCGCGCCTTGCACCAGCAGCATTACCGCGAGCCTGAACAGCAATCCTAATTTCACCAGCGCCGCGGCGGGTTCGTCCACCAACAGCCTGCAAATCCTCTCCGGGAGTCCTGCAGCTGGAGCTGGGACCACGAGTCACGTCCCGGTGTACGACATCAATGGGCTGGTTCGGCCCAGTCCTCCGTCTCTTGGTGCTTATGAACTCGCCAGCGCGGCGACGGTTACCCGTCCGAATCCGCCCACTAATGTTCAGGTGAGCGTGCAATAACACACTCCGGGCAGTTCAGGCCGTGTTCGCGTATCGCGACACGGCCTTTTTTTATCCTGTCGGTTAGTTAGGCTGTTGCTTTCGCGCGGGAAGAGCGCAGAACCGCCTCGTAGCACTGGCGCGTTCTTTCCGCGATGGCTTCCCAGGAACTGCACCGCCGGCTCAAGGCAGCGACATTCTCGGCCAGCATGGCTCGCAGCTTGGGATCGCGGATCAACCGTGAGATGGCGTCGCCGAGGCTGTCCACGTCGCCATAATCCACGAACAGAGCGGTCTCGCCTTCCCGCAGAAGTTCCCGGAATGCCGGCACCCGGGTGGCAATGATGGCTTTTCCGTAGCCGATGCCGGTGGTGATGGCGCCACTGGTGGTGATCTCGCGATAGGGGTAGACGATCACGTCGGACGACTGGTAGAAGCTGGGCAGCAGTTCCACCGGAACAAACTTCAGGTGTAAGTGGACCGAATCCTGCACCCCCAGCGCCTGCACTTGCTGCTCGATTGAGGCCAGCAGGGCGGGATCGCCGGTGCCGGCGATCACCAGGCGAGCGTTTTTCAGTCCCGGGATCTTGTGCCAGGCATTGAGCAGCCAGTCGACGCCTTTGTACGGGCTGATGACGCCAAAACTAAGGATGATGACTTCTTCCGGGCTGAACCCCAATGCCGCTCGTGCCTCCTGCTGCGAGAGGCGCGCATTTTCGAACATAGGCCCATGCGGAACGATGGCAATCTTCTTCGCGGCAATGCTGAACTCTTTGATCAGCCTGGTTCTCGCCTCTTCCCCGTGGCAGATCAGCAGGTCGGCGAGCTGGTAAACCTTGCCGTACCCGTGCCGGCGCGGTTCGCCGTTATCCGGTGGCAGCACGTTGTGCACTGTATGCACAATTCGGATCCCCAGCAGCTTGGCAAACCGCAGAAACCAGTATTCCACTGGGATGCCGTAATCCAGCAGCGCCAGATACTGAACGTGCAGGATGTCGGGCTTGGCGAACAGGAAGCGCACCGCCAGTGCCGCAAGGTTCAGGCAGCATTCCAGTACCTTGAGAATCCGGCGCAGGGGCTTGCTGGCAATGGAGAACCGTCCGACCAGGTCCATCAGCCCAGGATGGTTGCGCAGGCCGATCCGGCGGAAGTAATCCGGTTGAAGGTGGTACCGGATCGAACCAAGTGTTGCGTCCACCTGCTCATCCGTCAGCGCCTGGCAAAGCTGGCTGGTGTAGAAGGGGATGAAACAGCACAGATCCATCACAAAGACTTTGATCGGTCTTCGCATCGCCTTGGCCATAGCAGCTTCGGCCAGGCTCGCTTTGGCCTGATCGAGAGTCAGTGGGTTATGCACGGGCTGCGTCTCCCTCACGCTCGTATTGCGCACGGTCCATGCCGGATCCAGTCCCTTAGTCTGCAGGTATGTTGCTTATTTACATATAGATACTAAGAAGGGTCGCCGTGTGGACTCGGACAGAGGCAAAATCTTGCACACCCAACGGCAATTCTTTGGGCGGCGGCCGGTGCCGGCTAAGGCACATGCTTGAAGCAATACAGACACTCATTCCCCAGCCAGGTGTTGCGGTTGGTGCCGAGCGTTCCGTGCAGGGCGCGCACCAGCCGGTACAACTGAGGCTGGCTGAGGATGGAGCCGAGCCCCGGCAGCGCCAGGCTGTAACGGTACATCGCCGACAGCTCGAATCCATGTTTGCGATATAGCTCCAGGACTGTGCGGGTGGGGACGGCATTCAATGAACAATCAGGTCCCAGCACGCGCCGCGCGCGCGCATAGAGGAGGCTCAGCAGGTGCGAGGAGTCCGTGTTCTCGGTGATGACGGTCCCGCCGGGCTTTAGCAGGGATGCAACCCGCGCGATGGCCGCGTCCGGAGACTCGACGTAGGCAAGCACGCCCACGCAGAGGATCAAGTCGTAGCCATGAGGCTTCAGTTCTGCCCCCATGAAATCATTGTTCAGGATTTTCACATTGCCGGCCAGCTTGGCGGGAATCTGGGCGCGGGCGGCGGCGAGCATGTCTTCGGAAATATCTACCAGAGTGAGGTGGTTCTGCGGCCGCAGGTGGGGAAGGGAAAGCGATCCATCCCCGCAGCCCACGTCCAAGATGGAGTCGAACGGTTCGCCGTTCAGAAACTGCTGGATGATCTCTGCCCGTAGGCGAATGTTGTATCGCTTTTTCTGAAGAAACCAATCGGGCCGCACAAACAGCGGCTTCACCTGTTCCACCCTGGTTTGCATGCTCAACGCTTACACCTTTCCCATTAGGCTCTCGGAACCTTGCACCGCTCCGGTTGCGAATAACAGTTGTTCATAAAGTCGCAGGTATTCTTGCGACATCACGCGGGAAGAGAACTGTTTGTGCACCAAGACGCTGCCGTTCCGCCCCAGGCGCGCCCGCAGCTCCGGGTTGCGGAGCAGGACAAGGATGGCGTCGGCTAACCCGGGGACGTCCGCCGCTTTCACCAGCATGCCGGTCTGCCCGGAGACGATCACTTTGGGTACTGCTCCAACCTGTGTTGCCACAACCGCCCGGCTCGACGCCAGAGCTTCGAGAACGGCCATCGGCAATCCCTCGTCCAGCGAGGCCAGAACAAAAACGTCCAACGAGGCGTAAACGTGGGGCATATCCGCGCGGGACCCGGTAAAGACGACCTGCCCTTCGATCCGCAGTTCCTGCGCCAGCCGCTCCAGCTTCCCGCGGTCGGGGCCGTCTCCGACTACCGCAAACAGCGCCTCGGGCATTTCGTCAAATACTGTGCGGGCGGCGCGGAGAAAGTAGTCCATGCCTTTTTGCGAAACCAGCCGGCCGACGGTCCCGACCACCAACCTGTCCCCTTTGTTGATCTCCTGCGCCAGAGTTGGCGTTGCCGAAGCGAAGGGAGCAAGGTCGATCCCATTGTTGATCGTGGATATCTTGGCTGCGGGGATCCCCGCCCGGCGTGCGTCTTCGGCGATCACGTCGGAAACGGCCACTACCGCGTCAAAGCGACGCAGTAACCACGCATCAATGAACTCATACACGCGGATCGCGGGGGTTTGCCGCGTCCAGAGATGGCAGGTCGCCATCATCGGCACTCCCAGGCGCCGGCATGCCAGGTAGCTGTAAATGTCCGATTTATATCCGTGGGAGTGCACGAGCTGGATCTGCTCGCCGCGCACCACCTCGCGAATTTGCCGAATCGCTCTCCGGTCGACGCGGCCGCGGCAAGGGATGCGAATCACGCTGGCCCCGCGCCGCTCCAGTTGATCAGCTACGTTGTTGTCGGGACAATGTTCGTTCTGAAACACGCCGACCCGCACCCAGCAACCCATTTGTTCGAGGTCGCGGGCAAGGGCAGCGACGACGTTCTCGGCGCCGTACATCCCGCCGCTACTGATCAGGTGGAGGACCTTCATGTGCGCTTCGCTCGTAGAATCCCGCGGTTCCTTTGCTGCACGTGTCCTGCCACACCCGGGAGGCTGCTTTGGCTGGCTCTTGTTTCCCAGCAACAAGGAGGTATTCCGAACTTTCAATCAGTGTCCCAGAATCTGGCTGGCCAAGCAAGTGACATGCGAGGTAAACCCAGCGCCCTCCTTACGAGAGGCGCTTTCGCCTTGACTCGCGGCGGGAGAGCGAGCAAAATGAAATCTCTGCCCTCCCGCAGATTCAGCCCTACAGCCCATCGTTTTGGTTCGCGGGTCGTCCATTGGGATTTGCGCTCGCTCCGAACCCTGGGTAGGGGTGTCCATGAGACCCCTTAAGCAAAGATGATTCCAAGCCAACGCCACTCCGTGCGTCTCCCGGTGAGAACCCTGGTGTGCAACCTCGATCACTGGAACGAAGCTACGATCCTCAACGTGAGCGAGGGCGGCATGGCCCTGCAAGCCATGGCCCCGGCGAACATGAATCGCCCGGTTCAGGTGATTCTCGACTGGGCCGAATCCAGTGGATCGATCGAGGCCAGCGGGCAAGTGGCGTGGAACGATCATGGCCGCGCCGGCGTATGTTTCTCGAATATTGGGGAGACATCTCGCGCCCGGCTGATCGAGTGGCTCTACCAGGATGTGGCGGCCAGATGCGCCAGACGGGAGAATCCGACGGTTCAACGTCCGCACGGGCTCACGTTGCCCGCGCCCGGCTTAGGCCAGGCTGCTCAAACGCCATCCTCCAACGGCAAGAGCCTCGCGGCAGCGGGGCAGAATGGACCTGACAAGCTGCTTCTGACCGCCTTGCTTACTGCCGAGCATCAACTCGCTACCCACGGACTGGAATTGCCAGCGCTTCTAGATCTGCTGGCGAAGCGTGCGCGGTGCATCACTCATGCGTCCGGAGCCGCCATTGCCTTGGGGACAAGCCAGTCGGCGGTCTGCATGGCGAAGAGCGGAGCCTCAGCTCCTGACCTGGGAATCGCGATCCCTGCCGGACGCGGTCTTTCTGGAGAATGCCTACGAAGCGGAACGATCGTGCGCTGCAACGACGTGGACTCGGATCGACGGGTAGATCCTGAGAACTGCCGGCGGCTCGGTATCCGCTCCGCCCTCTTGCTGCCGCTCTTCAACGCAGAGGCCGCAGTTAGCGGAGTCCTGGGCGTGTTCTCCGAGCGCCCGTCGGCATTCGACGACTACGATCTCGCCACCTTGCAGCGCATGACGAATGTGATCATGGCGGCGCGCCGATTATCGGCATCGGCGGCGGCGGCGATCCGATAACGAACTGCGGCATCGAGCAAAGACCACGCACTGCCCTTAGAACGGTGCTAAGAGCTGCTCTGCCAAGTCCCGGTTACTACTGATTACCTTGGTTTTATCCGCAGACAATACTGAAACCTCGTTCCTACCGAGTGAAATAGTTTGCGCACAAGTACGCAAGGACTAGCCCTTTTTGGTACTCCAGCACTGCAAAGCCTTTCTCGCCAATGCCCTCCCGGCCTTGGGAGGGCTTGCGGTGGCAGGAGAGTTGCTGTTTTAGGGCTGCGGCCGGTAAGAGCCGGCCTGACAACACGTCCCTAAAGGGTTGATTTTGCACGCCGGCAGCGCTAGCTGAGCGGAACGAGCTGTCTCCGGTCACAAGGGCCACGATGCACGAACGAATTCGACGGGTGCGAACGATGTTAAGTAAGCCGGCGATAGGAATTGCGGACTCTGGGCAGCGGGTTTTTCCGACGCGCCTGTTGCTCTGGACGTTGCTGGTTGTAGGGTTGGGCTTCCCGGGATTGTTGCGAGCATCGTGCGCGAGCCCCGGCAACGCCATCGAAGCAGAGAACTGCCTGACTGGCACGCCTCAGAGCACCTGGGACGTTAATGGCATCGGCGATCCCAGCATTCAGGGTTTCGCCGACGACATCAGCGTCAACGTTGGCCAGACGATCAATTTCAAGGTCAACACCAATGCCACCAGCTACAACGTGGACATCTACCGCATGGGCTACTACCAGGGCAACGGCGCGCGGCTGGTCACCACGATCGAGCCTTCGGCCCAGCTGCCGCAGACCCAGCCTGCTTGCGTGAGCAACTCCAGCGTCGGACTGTACGACTGCGGCAATTGGGCGGTATCGGCCTCGTGGACGGTGCCTACCACGGCGGTTTCTGGCATCTATTTCGCTCGTCCTGTACGCGGCGACACCGGCGGCGCAAGCCACATCTTCTTCATCGTGCGCAACGACGCCAGCACTTCCAACATTCTGTTCCAGGCTTCCGATACCACCTGGCAGGCCTATAACGACAGCATCAACGGACAGAACCTCTACACCAACGACAGTTGCGGCCAATGGGAGCCCCAGTGTCGCTCCTACAAGGTCAGCTATAACCGGCCGTTCACCACGCGCGTGTTCGAGTTCAGCGACTGGACGTTCAATGCCGAATATCCCATGGTGCGCTGGCTGGAAGCCAATGGTTACGATGTCACCTATTCCACCGACACCGATACCGACCGCAACGGCGCCTTGATCCTGAACCACAAGGTGTGGATGTCCAACGGCCACGACGAATATTGGACCGCGGCCATGCGGGCGAACGTCCTGGCGGCGCGCAACGCCGGCGTGAACCTGGCCTTCTTCAGTGGCAACACCATGTTCTGGAAGACGCGCTGGGAGAACAGCATCGACGGCAGCAGTACTCCTTACCGCACCATGGTCTGCTACAAAGAAACCTACGGGGACGTAACCGATCCGCTCGATCCGCCCACCTGGACTGGCACCTGGCGCGACCCCACCAACAGTCCACCGGCCGACGGCGGCCAGCCGGAGAACGCGGTAAAGGGCAACCTCTTCCGCATGAACGGCGGACAGGACGCCGCCGTGATGGTACCGGCGCCCAATGCTAAGTTTCGCTTCTGGCGCAATACCAGCGTCGCCAACATTACTTCCGGCTCCGCCACCTTGGCTCCGGGCACCGTGGGCGCCGAGTTCGATGATGACGAGGACAATGGCTTCCGGCCCGCGGGGCTGTTCCAGCTTTCCGCCACCTCGGTCTACGATCCCGGCAACTACCTGCTGGATTATGGCGTCACCTATGGCGCCGGCACGGCCATCAACGAAGCCGTGATGTACAAGGCCCCCAGCGGCGCCCTGGTATTCTCCACCGGCAGCTATCAGTGGGCCTGGGGCCTGGATGCCAATCACGACGGCACCAACCTGGGCTCGACCACCGATCCCAGTATGCAGCAGGCGACGGTGAATCTGTTCGCCGACATGGGAGTCCAGCCGGTGTCGCTGCAGGCGCCCCTGGTTCCGGCGAGCCCATCCACCGATACCACCCCGCCCACTTCCACCATCACTTCTCCCGCCCCGGGAGCGAACCTGGAACCGGGGGAGCCGGTCACCGTCCAGGGAACAGCGGTGGACGCCGGCGGCGGTATGGTGGCCGGAGTTGAGGTGTCGCTGGACGGCGGCGTCACTTGGCATCCCGCGGTTGGCCTCGCCAACTGGAGCTACACTGGCACCATCGCCAGCACCGGCTCCGTGACCATCCGCAGCCGGGCAGTGGACGACAGCGGCAACCTGGAAACTCCTTCCGCCGGCGTGACCGTCGGCGTTGCGGAGCAGACCTGCCCGTGCACCATCTGGCCCAGTTCCGCCGCGCCCGCCGGTGGCGATCCCGGGCCGGACTCGTCGGTAGAACTGGGAGTGAAATTCCAGGCCGATTTCAACGGCAACATCACTGGCATCCGCTTCTACAAGTTCGCCGCCAACACCGGCACGCACGTTGGCAACCTGTGGTCGAGCAGCGGAACTCTGCTGACATCGGCTACGTTCACCAACGAAAGCGGCTCAGGATGGCAGGAGGTGGATTTCACCACCCCCGTGGCGATCACCGCCAACACCGTTTACATAGCCTCATACCACACCGACGTTCGGCCATTACGCACTCGATAGTGGGTACTTTGCTTCGGCTGGTTTTGATGATCCGCCCCTGCATGCTCTGCAGAACGGCGCTTCCGGCGGAAACGGAGTGTTTGGCTACGGCACCGGCAATGTCTTCCCGTCGGGCACGTTCAATTCTGCCAACTATTGGGTCGACCTCGTGTACACGTCCACCTCGACGTTGATGCTGAACTCGATCACGGTCGCGCCCAGCCAGGCGACCATCCAGGTGGGCGGTACGCAGCAGTTCACCGCGACCGGGCACTACAGCGACGGCAGTACGCAAGACATCACCAGCCAGGTGACCTGGTCTTCTTCGAACCCGGTGGCGGCTACCATTAATAGTTCCGGCCTGGCCACTGGGCTCTCGGGCGACGGCCCCACGATTACCGCGAGCAAGGCCAACATCAGCGGCAGCGCCCTGCTGGCCGTCCTAGGGGGGCCGCTGGTTATCACTACTACGTCCTTGCCCATAGGAGCCCAAAACTCGCCGTACGGCTTCCAAATCGCGGCCACCGGCGGAGTCCTGCCTTACACTTGGACGCTGCTGTCGGGGACGCTTCCCGCCGGGCTGAGCCTGGCCTCCAATGGACAGATAACCGGCACCCCCACCACCCTTCAGACCACAACTTTCACGGTGCAGGTCACCGATTCGGGAGCCAAGGATGCTCTCAACTCGCCACAGACCGCCACGCAAGCGCTGAGCCTCACGGTTTATCCGCCGCCCACCATCGTCACCATCTTCCCGCCTACCGCGGTGCCCACCAACCCCGACTCCGGGCCCGATAGCTCCCTGGAAATGGGAGTTAAGTTCCGGGCTGACGCCAACGGCAGCATTTCCGCCATCCGGTTCTACAAGAGCGTTGACAATACCGGAACCCACACAGGCAATTTGTGGACCACCGGCGGTACGCTGCTAGGTAGCGTCACCTTCACCGGTGAAACTGCATCGGGGTGGCAGCAAGCCAACTTCTCCAGCCCGATCCCGATCACCGCGGGGACGGTTTACATCGCCAGCTACCACGCCGATTTCGGCGGCTATGCGGACGACGTCAACTATTTCATCAGTTCCGGAGTGGACAACCCACCACTGCATGCTCTGGGCGACGGAGTCGCGGGCGGCAACGGGGTGTTTGACTATGGTACCGGCACAGTATTCCCGACCAGCACCAGCCTGGGATCCAACTACTGGGTGGACGTCGCGTTCGTGCAGACGGTCCCCGATACCACCCCGCCCACGGTGATCTCCATCAGCCCGTCGAACGGCGCCAGTGGCGTGGACCCGCAAGGCGCCATCAGCATCCTCTTCAGCAAGGCGCTCGATCCCACTACCGTGAACAGCAACACCGTCATCCTGCAGGATCCCTCGAATGCAGTCGTGCCGGCGACGGTCGGTTACAACAGCGAGACCGAGACCGTCACCCTGACGCCTACATCGGCACTGCAGAATTCAGCCACCTACACGGTGACGCTGGAGGGCGGCAGCACCGATCCCCGCATCAAGGATCTGCAGGGCAACGCGTTGGCCGCCAATTTCGTCTCCTCGTTCATTACCGCCGCGCCGTCTCCAACTTCGTCTACCACGGGGCCCGGTGGGCCGATCCTCGTTGTCTCCGCCGCGGCCAACCCCTACAGCCTGTACTACGCCGAGATTCTGCGGGCCGAAGGATTGAACGAATTCGCCGTCCTCGATATCTCGCAGGTGCAGAGCTCAACCCTGGCCGGATATGACGTGGTGCTGCTGGGTGATACTCCGCTGACCGCAGACCAGGCGACCATGTTCACCAACTGGGTCAACGGCGGCGGCAACCTCATCGCCATGCACCCCGACCCGCAACTGGCGGGAATGCTGGGCCTGGTCGATACCGGCTCGGCTCTATCCAACGCCTACGTGTTGATGAACACGACGGCCGGGCCAGGGGTCGGCTTGGTGGGACAGACCATCCAGTTTCATGGTCCGGCTGAGCTGTACACGCTGAACGGCGCCATCAGCTTCGCGGACCTCTATTCGGATGCTTCCACCCCCAGCGGCAATCCGGCGGTGACCGCCAATCCTGCGGGTGCGGGCATAGCCACGGCCTTCACCTACGACCTGGCACGGTCGGTTGCCTATACTCGCCAGGGCAACCCTGCCTGGAGCGGAGAGGCACGCGATTCAGCCAACGATCCTCCCATCCGCGCCTACAACTTATTCTTTGGCGCCGCCTCCTTCGATCCGGAACCGGACTGGATCGATTTCAACAAGGTCCAAATACCGCAGGCGGATGAGCAGCAGCGCCTGCTGGCTAATCTCATCCTGCAGATCAACTCGATCACGAGGCCGCTGCCTCGTTTCTGGTATTTCCCATGGGGCCTGCAGGCAGTGGTAGTCCTGACCGGCGATGACCACGGCACTTTCTACCCCACCGGGGGCGCCTCCGCAGCCCGCTTCGACCAGCTACTGCAGGCGAGCCCTGTGGGATGCAGTGTGGACTCCTGGCAATGCCTCCGCAGCACGGCGTACCTGTTTCCACCGGTCATCGCCAGCAACCCGCTCAGCAACGCGCAGGCCGCCGACTTCATCGCCGCCGGGTTCGAGGTCAGCGTTCACGTTGATACCAGCCCCGACTGCTCCGATTTCACCTCCTTGAGTGCGCTGGATGCGGACTATACGGCGCAGTTGAGTTCGTTCGCCTCCGGCTACCCGAGTGTTCCGGCGAGCCGGACCCACCGCATGCACTGCGTGGCCTGGAGCGACTATGACTCCCAGCCGCAAGTCGAATCCAATCACGGCATCCGGTTGGATACCACCTACTACTACTACCCCTCCACGTGGATCAATAACCTTCCCGGCCTGTTTACCGGCTCGGGCATGCCGATGCGCTTCACCACGTTGAACGGGACCATGGTCGACGTGTACCAGGCGCCGTCGCAGATGACCGACGAGTCCGGCCAGACCTACCCGCTGAACATCGACACGCTGCTGGATAATGCGCTTAACCTGGGATACTACGGTGCGTTCGTCGCCAACATGCACAACGATACCGCGGTATCCCACTGCCCCCAGTTCGACGGGCACGGCTGCCATCCTGGCCTCGGCGCAAGCACGCGGTGTGCCGATCATTTCCGCGGTGCAGTTGCTGAAGTGGCTGGACGGACGCAACGGTTCGTCGTTCTCGCTGCAGTCTGTGGGATGGGGCTACGCTGACCTTTAACATCCTGGTGGGCGCCAACGCGCAGGGGCTGCAGGCAATGCTGCCCGGCCAGTTCAACGGGACGCCCCTGAACAGCCTGACCCTGAACGGCAGCCCGGTCAGCTACACCCTCCAGACCATCAAGGGGATGCAGTACGCTGTCTTCGCCGCCAGCGCCAACGGCACTTACAGCGCCCAGTACAACGCAGTCACCTCAGTCACCGTCAATCCATCCTCGGTCATCGGCGGCGATCCTGCGACCGGCACGGTGACGATCAATAGCCCCGCGCTGTCGGGGGGCGTGGTCGTGACGCTGCAGAGCGGCAATCCGGCGGCGGCGATTCCGACCAGTGTCACCATTGCCCAGGGGCAAACCTCTGCGCCATTCAATGTCAGCACCTCGCAGGTGTTGAGCACCACTCCGGTGTACATCACCGCCTCATTTAACAGCACCAGCCAGTCTGCAACCCTGACGCTGATGTCGCAACTGATGACGTTGACCACGACGGTGGCCTTAACCGCCGGCGCTAATCCCTCGATCTACGGCTCGTCGCTCACGTTCACGGCGACGGTTAGCGGCGCGGGACCAACGCCCACCGGAAGCGTCTCGTTCTACGACGGCGGCCTCTGCTCGGCTCCGGGAGCCACCTTGGGCAGTGCGGTCGCCCTGAACGGCAGCGCGCAGGCCAGCATCACCACCAGCGTGCTTACGGCTGCTACCACCCCGCACACGATCCTGGCCTGCTATCCCGGCGATGCTAACTACACCACCAGTTCGGGCACGATAGCGCAGACAGTAAACTCGGCCACTAATCCCAGCTTGATCCCGCAGACGGGTTGGTCGCTGCTCTCGGTGGACAGCCAGGAGACCACCTGCTACAACGGAGCCGCCACCAACGCCTTCGACGGCAACCCGGCCACGCTGTGGCACACCCAGTTCTGCGGCGGTGCTCCGCCGACCCCGCACCAGATCAGCATCAACCTGGGGGCGTCCTACACGCTGAACGGCTTCCAGTATCTGCCGCGGCAGGATGGCAGCGCCTGCGGCTGGATCAAGGATTACGCCTTCTATGTCAGCACGGACGGCGTGAACTGGGGCACGGCAGTGGCTACAGGAACGTTCAATTACGGCAGCCTGAGCACGCAATGTCCGGGACCGGGCGCGGGCGTGCCCGCGGCGCTACAGATCGTATTCCCGCCGGCGACCGGGCACTATGTCCGACTGCGCGCGCTGTCGGAGATCAACGGCAATCCCTGGACCTCAGCGGCCGAGATCGACGTGCTGGGCGCACTTGCCAGCGGGCAATCTGCGGCACTAGCTAGTGTGAGTTTGAATCCCGCCACGGTGGCGGGCGGCGGTGCTTCGACGGGTACGGTTATGCTCAGCATTCCAGCGCCTGCGGGCGGAGCGGTAGTGAGCCTGACCAGCAGCAATACTGCCGTGGCGACGGTGCCGGCCAGCGTGACGGTCCCGGCCAACGCCGTCAGCGCAACCTTCGCCATAACTACCACGGCGGTGAGCGCCGTGACCCAGCTCAACATTTCGGGTTCCTACAATGGAAATGCGCAAGCCACGCTGACGGTCACTCCCGGCTTGATCCCGCAAACGGGTTGGTCGCTGCTCTCGGTGGACAGCCAGGAGACTAGTTGCTACAACGGAGCCGCCACCAACGCCTTCGACGGCAACCCGGCCACGCTGTGGCACACCCAGTTCTGCGGCGGTGCTCCGCCGACGCCGCACCAGATCAGCATCAACCTGGGGGCGTCCTACACGCTGAGCGGCTTCCAGTATCTGCCGCGGCAGGACGGCAGCGCCTGCGGCTGGATCAAGGATTATGCCTTCTACATCAGCACGGACGGCGTGAACTGGGGTACGGCAGTGGCTACCGGAACCTTCAATTACGGCAGCCTGAGCACGAACTGTCCGGGACCGGGCGCCGGTGTACCCCCGGCGCTGCAGGTCACCTTCCCGGCCACCACCGGACAATACATTCGCCTGGTGGGGCTCGACGAACTGCACGGCAATCCCTGGACCTCAGCCGCCGAGATCGACGTGCTGGGCTCACTTGCCAGCGGGCAATCCGCTGCACTGGCCAGTGTGAGCTTGAATCCCGCCACGGTGGCGGGGGGCGGTGCTTCGACGGGTACGGTTATGCTCAGCATTCCAGCGCCTGCGGGCGGAGCGGTAGTGAGCCTGACCAGCAGCAATACTGCCGTGGCCACGGTGCCGGCCAGCGTGACCGTCCCGGCCAACGCCGTCAGCGCAACCTTCACGGTCAATAGCTCGGCAGTAAGCAGCACAACGCAGGTGAACATCTCCGGTTCCTACAATGGAAGTGCGCAAGCCACGCTGACGGTCACTCCCGGCTTGATCCCGCAGACGGGTTGGTCGCTGCTCTCGGTGGATAGCCAGGAGACCACCTGCTACAACGGAGCCGCCACCAACGCCTTCGACGGCAACCCGGCCACGCTGTGGCACACCCAGTTCTGCGGCGGTGCTCCGCCGACGCCGCACCAGATCAGCATCAACCTGGGGGCGTCCTACACGCTGAGCGGCTTCCAGTATCTGCCGCGGCAGGACGGCAGCGCCTGCGGCTGGATCAAGGATTACGCCTTCTACATCAGCACCGACGGCGTGAACTGGGGTACGGCGGTGGCCACAGGAACCTTCAACTACGGCAGCCTGAGCACGAACTGTCCGGGACCGGGCGCGGGTGTACCGCCGGCACTGCAGGTCACCTTCCCGGCCACCACCGGACAATACATCCAACTGGTGGCGCTCGACGAACTGCACGGCAATCCCTGGACCTCAGCCGCCGAGATCGACGTGCTGGGCACGGCCTCGGGGGCACCGTCCAACACCCCGCCGCCCACGCTGGCGCAGGTGACGGTGAATCCGGCAATCGTAGTGGGCGGCACCAGTGCCCAGGGCACGGTGACCTTGAGCGGGCCAGCGCCTGCGGGCGGAGCGGTGGTGAGCCTTTCCAGCAGCAACCCAGCGGCCACGGTTCCGGCAACCGTGACCGTCCCGGCCAATGGCCTTAGCGCAATCTTCACCATAACTACCACGGCGGTGAGCGCCGTGACCGAACTCAACATTTCGGGCTCCTACAACGGCAGCGCGCAAGCCACGCTGACGGTCGCTCCCGGCTCGATCCCGCAAACGGGTTGGTCGCTGCTCTCGGTGGACAGCCAGGAGACCACCTGCTACAACGGAGCCGCCACCAACGCCTTCGACGGCAACCCGGCCACGCTGTGGCACACCCAGTTCTGCGGCGGTGCTCCGCCGACGCCGCACCAGATCAGCATCAACCTGGGGGCGTCCTACACGCTGAGCGGCTTCCAGTATCTGCCGCGGCAGGATGGCAGCGCCTGCGGCTGGATCAAGGATTATGCCTTCTACATCAGCACGGACGGCGTGAACTGGGGTACGGCGGTGGCCACAGGAACCTTCAACTACGGCAGCCTGAGCACGAACTGTCCGGGACCGGGCGCGGGTGTACCCCGGCACTGCAGGTCGTGTTCCCAGCCACCACCGGACAATACATTCGCCTGGTGGGGCTCGACGAACTGCACGGCAATCCCTGGACCTCGGCGGCCGAGATCAACGTGCTGGGCCAGTAGATTCCCAGGCAGCCAAACGTGCGGTCGGATACCGGCTGCTTCAATGGGGCGCACCTGCTGACCGCAAGCCCGCAAAAGTGCTATCTTGTGAAGGTTTTGAAATCGCCTGGGAGGAATCCTATGCAACGCAAAGCCAGCGCCGTCTGGAGAGGCGGCCTCAAGGACGGAAAAGGGACGGTTTCCACCGATAGTGGAGTGCTGAAGCAGACGCCGTACTCCTTCAGCACCCGTTTCGAAAACCAACCCGGCACCAATCCCGAAGAACTGATCGCCGCGGCACACGCCGGCTGCTTCTCCATGGCGCTTTCGGCGCAGCTCGGCAACGCCGGCATGACCGCCGAGAGCATCGAGACCACGGCCACCCTGACCCTGGAGAAGACCGACGCCGGCTTCACCATCACCGCCAGCCACTTGGATGTGAAAGCGCGCGTACCCAACGCCGACCGCGCCAAGTTCGAGGAGGCCGCCAATAACGCCAAGAAGGGCTGCCCAGTGTCGCGGGTGCTCAATGCCAACATCACCATGAATGCCACGCTGGCGGCCGAGCGCGCCGCGTAAGCCTGGGGGGACAGCCGAACTTCAACCGCTGTGACACGGAGACGAATCGACTCGAGGAATCTCCGCGTCTCTGTGCCTCGGTGGTGGATTTGTCGTATAAACCAGCACGTGGAAGACGAGCGCAAAACCGCCGATTCGGGGCCTCCCGCGGAAACCATCCGCACCTGTCCTGATTGTTCGGCTCCGCTCCAGCAATCTCACTGCTAGCTGGGGCGTGAGCGGTGCGGATTCTTCCTGAGCTGCTCGGATTTCTATTGAGAACCTCCGGTCAGCGGTTCATTCGCTGGCGGCGCGGAGGATGTCGCGGATCTCGCGGTTGATGCGGGCGGCATCGCGGGACGCATTGTCGATCAACACCACCCACTTCTTGGTGTCCTCGTCCAGCTTGGCCTGTCCCAAGAGGTAGCCGGCCTGCATGACAGTCTCGATGGCATTGCTCAGATCGTGAGCCAGCGTGCGGAGCTTAGTGCTGATCTCAGGCGGGATTTTGGGAGAGTTCCCCATCTAGCTTGGGCCGCAAGATGCCGAACCCGGCGCGCACCAGTGTACAACCACCCGGCCACGGCAGGGAAAAAACCTGAGAACCAGTGGGCGTTTGACAGCGTCCCGGCCGTCTGCAAGAATCAACGATGCCAACCGCGGAGCTGAGCGAATCTGCACCACTCCGCATTATGCCGAAGTGGCGGAATTGGCAGACGCGCATGGTTCAGGTCCATGTGCCCGCAAGGGCGTGGGGGTTCGAGTCCCTTCTTCGGCACCAAGCCTCTGTTTCCAACAGTTACAGCACAGACTACCAAGTATCAGCGGTTTTGCCTCCGCACGCAGTATCAGCGATTGGAGCAGTTCCCGTAGCAGTCAGTTTGTACAAATCAAGAAGAGCAAAAGACGGAAGGCTTCGCTCACGCCACTCGGAGCATTCCTTGGGTATCGAAAACAGATTCTACGTTGATGTGGAGGGATTCCAGATCGCCGCACACTTCGGCCAAGCGGCTTAACGACTCGATGGCACGGTTGAGTTCGTTCGCCGGGATCTCATGCGCTTTGAGGGTGAGTTCCAGATTGTACTTCGCCGTTTTCGCGCGCTCCTCGGTGGAAAGCGGCTTTTGGCTCCGGAGAGTCCCTCCCAACATCCGAAAAAGGCTGGTCAGAGAATGGCTGCCGCAAACACTGCAGGCATCATGCTGGCTGTTGCTGACGGTTTCACAATCCACACAGAACACGGCGCTGTGCAGGGGAACTGCGCTCAAGCCGTCTTCGGCATGGGCTTCGGCGTTCATATCGCGACCTCGTAGAGATTCTCACACGCCAAGTTCGATTTGTGCAATTTTTCTGCTGACTCCCGACAAGAAGTACGCGCTCAACTGTCGCGTCCGGTTTTGGCGGAGCCTTTCACACCAATGACCCACGAATTGGACAGGGGGCCGGCACGCCCACCGTCATTGACGCACTCCGATTAGAACCTGCCATGAACCCGGAAAATGCGAGCCTGCCGGCGGGATGCGACGTCAATTTCAGGTACAAACAGGCACAAACCCAGGCCAAACGAAATCAGCAGAGCGGTGCGCGAAGGGCCCCGGAGGTCTGCCATGCTCTCGCTAGAAATCACGACTGCGCTCTGTGGAACACGTAAAAGAACACAGCCACGCTGAAGCAGGCAAACGCATAGATGAATGACGAGAACAGCATTACCGCAGGAATCAGGCCCCGCAGGACATTGAGGACATTAAGAACGAACGTCCCCACCAGAAGAGCCGTTATCAGAACCGTTCCGATCAGCGCCAGTAATGCCGCATTTTTGAGTGTCATGGTCGGAGAGTATGAACGCTGCCAGTGTCATCCGCAACCCGGGCTCCTGCCTTGGGGCGTCTAATTCGGACGATGGTTCGGGCCTAACGGGACTCCTCCTCTCGTGAAAACGGAATTTTGGCCCTGGACGCCGCTGGGCCTGCGTAGAAGCGGCCTACGACAGCGGGGCCTGAGTTCTGGCGCCCGGGCTTGGAAGAATGCCTTCTTCGGCAGCAGAGCTTTTGCCGACACTTTGAGCGGACCCGCGCCACTGGTGGCCGCTCAAGATCCGAGGCAACCGGTCAGGAATCGGTGGGAAGGCTGCTGGTCATCTGGCGTGCCCATTGCATGGCTTTCCAGTGACACTCCGCGATGAAACTTCCACGCAAGCGAAGCCGGCCAGAGAGTTGCGCCACCTTCTCCCATTGGCCATTCTCTTGGGCCAGCATGAGTTCGTAAATCGGGGAGTGCGGGCTGCTCTGTCCCAGCAGCACCGCCGTGGTTTCCGGGTCCAGCGAGATGCCCGCCAACACCAGGGCCATGGGGATGCCGAGAATCGCATCCATCAGCGAAAGCAGCCCCACCAGAAACAAATCGGGATCGCCCGGCTGCAGGCTCGGCGCCAGCAATTCGCAGAAGCGAGCGCGCACCAGAGCCGCCAGCACCAGATCGGAGGACCGGCTTTGGCCCGCCACCAAAGTCGTCGCCAGGCGCAGCCAGCGGCGGACCTCGCGCTCGCCGAGCATCACGAGAGCATGGCGCACCGACCGGATCTCCGCTGGGAACCCGAACAGGGGTGAATTCAGGTAGCGCAGCAAACGGTAGCACAATGAGGCTTCGCCCTTGATGGCATTTTCGAGCTCCCGGGGATCGAGCTCGGCTCGCGAAACCGCCTTGAGCAGGCGCAGATAGTTCATGCGATTGGCGGGAATCTCGCGGGCCCGCATGAGCTCCGGCCTGCGGAAGAAATACCCCTGGAAGTAGCTGAACCCGGCTCTACGGGTGGCCAGAAACTCTTCCTGGGTTTCCACCTTCTCGGCCAGCAGCCGGCATCCTTCTGCGCTCGGCCGTAAAATCGAGGCGCTCT
Source organism: uncultured Acidobacteriota bacterium (assembly GCA_963808725.1). Taxonomy (GTDB): domain Bacteria; phylum Acidobacteriota; class Terriglobia; order Terriglobales; family Acidobacteriaceae; genus JAHFUA01. The sequence continues at coordinate 2,321,863 of CAWEGO010000002.1, forward strand.
CTGCCGGTGAACTTCTCCGGATGTCGATTTTGATGATATCGGCCAGACGGCTCAGAGGCTCGCGGGGATCGCCGGGAACGAAGTCATCCAGGGCGATCCTGTATCCGGCCTTCTTCAGACGGCGGCACGCGGCGATTACCGGTTCGTCGGCGGGCACGGTTTCCAGGATTTCCACCACCACCCGGTCGGGCGGCAACAAGGTGATGTAGTCGTTGAGCAGGAGGTCGCGGGTGCAGTTGACAAAGGCCAGCCGTCCATCGCACAGCACGTCGAGCCCCAGGAGGAGGGACGCGTCCAGCGTGCTGCGGGATGCTGCGTCGCTGTCGGGACTCGAGAAATAATCCACGACGCCGTCGCGAAACAGCAATTCGTAGCCGAGGACGCTCTCATCCGCATTCAGGATGGGCTGTCGGGCCACGTACCGCATGTAACGGGCGTCGTCTGCAGTCGCCGGCGTGGCTGGAATGGGGGACGTCACGGCTGGCACTCAGGCGGAAGCCGCCGCGAACGCTGCGCAATCCCTATTGTGGAACAGAAGGCGGGGATGTCTGCATTTCATGCGCATAGTTAGCCCTCCTGAATCATCCGCAGCACCGGAGCTCGCCAATAGCTTCTGCGAGCAGCCATGTCCTCTATCGACATGTTGGCCCGCCGCCTTCAGTTACCGTCGTGCAGCCCGGCCGGGGTTCGCCGTATCTTTACCTGCCGGCCTGCTTGACGAGATTGTTGGCCAGCGCGACCAGTTCGATGGGAATGGCATCCAGAGGCAAAACCTTTCGCAGGGTGTCTTGTTCGGCGCAGGCACGGGGCATTCCGTACACTGCGCAGGACCGTTCATCCTGGCCGATGGTCATAGCGCCGCAGGAATAGAGCGCGCGCATTCCGTGTTCGCCGTCCGCGCCCATGCCAGTGAGAATTACCCCCAGCGCATGCCTGCCGCAGGTGTCCGCAACCGAGAGCATCATGACGTCCACCGACGGCATATGGAGCATGCCCGCCGGCTCTTTCGAAAGGCTCACCGCCAGCGTCGCGCCCTTACGCAGCACGGTAGTTTGCCAGCCGGCCGGCGCGATCGAAACCGTATGGGGCTCGAGCGGCTGGCCTTGTGCCGCTTCCTTAACCCGCAACCCACACAAGCCATCCAGCCGGCGTGCGAACGGCCCCGTGAATCCCGGCGGCATATGTTGCACCACCAGCAAGGGAACGGGGAAGTCCCCCGGGAGCAACGGCAGAATGCGCTGCAGAGCGGCTGGCCCTCCGGTAGAACATCCCACCGCAACCAGGGAAATGTTCGCCGGCGGTTGCACGATACGCGGCTTGGGCGCCGGCTGGGCAAGAAGGGAGGCGTGGGCGCCGATGGGCATATGCCGCACACGGCTCGCATAGGCGGCCTTTACCTTGGCGATCAGCTCATCCCCGACCGCGGCCGCCGACGCGTAGCCGACGGGTTTGGGCACATAGTCGAAAGCCCCCAGCGCGAGCGCGTCGAAGGTGGCCTCAGCGCCTTCTGCCGTGAGCGAGCTGAACATGATGACCGGTCGCGGACATTCGCGCATGATGCGCTGCAGCGCCTCCAGACCATTCATGACCGGCATCTCCACGTCGAGCGTGACCACATCGGGATCGAGCGCGCCGACCTGCTGCACGGCGTTCAGCCCGTCCTTGGCGACACCTACGACTTTGATGTCCTTGTCCGATTGCAGAAGACGGCTTAGCGCCGAGCGCATCACCGCACTGTCGTCGGCAACCAGAACCCGAATCACCCGCCGGGTATGGTCGGCCAGTATCGTCATACAAGCTCGAACAGTGCGGTTATCGACTGTTCGACTTCCGTGATGAAGGCGTCGAGTTCCAGAGTGAACCGTGCCAGATCGAAGTCCTGCAGCTTGGGAAGTTCAGCCGCGGCCACGGCCCACGCCGGCTCGGTGGCGAGATCGACAAAGCCGATCTCCTCGAAGCCGTATCCCAAATTGCGCAGCCGGCAGAGCACGTCCGACAGGCTCACAATGGCCACCAGGCAGCGATGCCCGGGCGCCTGCTCTGCCTCGTGGTGATATTGCAGAACGTGCTGATAGGGAGCTGGTAGCTGCCATCGCCGGGCCAGCATCGCCCCGATTTCGCCATGATCGAATCCGTTCAGCTCCCGCTCGCAAAGATAGAGAGCTCGATGCTCACGGGAGGCGGCCTGGGCTGCGCCCTCGAATTCGGCCGGACAGGCGGTGAGCGAAACCATGATTCCCAGGTCGTGGAGCAGGCCGGCGGAATAGGCCTGCTCCGGTTCCGGATATCCTGCTTCGTGGGCAAATTTCTGGGCCACCATCGCCACGGCCAGCGAATGTGCCCACAGCGCCCGAGCCGGAATTGCGCCCTTGGTGCTGAAAGCTTTCAGTAGCGAGCACGCCATGGCAATCTGCCGCACACGATTGACGCCGAGGCCCATGACCGCGCCGCGCACAGTGTCGATCGGATAGCGCACCCCGAACAGCGGCGAGTTCACCATGTGCAGGCATTGGGCTGCGAGCGAGGGGTCCTGCGAGATAATCTTCACCACCCGATCGAGGCTCACGTCCTCTGCCGGCTCGCAAAGGTGCTGCAGCAGCGGTACCAGAAGCGTGGGGATGGTGGGAAGGCTGCCGACCTCCGCCAGCTTCCTCTCGATGCGTTCCCGCGTGGCTTGGCTCATACTCCGCCTCCGATCCGCTTTTCCGTCTTGAAGTAGGCGGTGGCACCGGGAAAGTGAACCAGGTGGAAGTCGTTGTTAATGCCATAGAGCGATTCGGCGTGGCCCACGAACAAGTAGGAGTTGGGCAGCAGGTTGTTGTAGAAGTGCTGCACGATGCGCTTGCGCACCACGCCGTCGAAATAAGTGACTTCCGGGGTGCGCACCAAGAAATCCTGATAGATCAGTTGTTCCACCGACACCAGCAGGGTTTGGATCGCCACGGGAAGATAAAATCCCAGGGCTTCGGAGAGGTTGCGGGCAAAGCTCTCAAACATCCCACTGACGGCTTGCACCAGTTCCCGCGACAATTGTCCCGCCTGCCGGAAGTCGCACGACTGTACGGATTTCTCTTCCTTGGATCCGCTGGAGGTCTGCCCGCGCGCCGCCTGCACAATGGCATCAATTTCTTCCTGGTTCAGGACTCGTTGCATAGAAATCCGCCGTCGGCCGCAGGTACCCGAAACCGGAATCTGCAACTTCGGTTCCATCGCCGCCGGCGGGGATCTCCATCGCGGCCTTGCCTGCTACTCGCTGATTCAGCGAGTTGCACGCTTTCCGTTGTGCGGCGCTGGCGGCCCGGTATGGCAGCCTTGCGGTTCTTAAGCAATCATTAGAGAAGCTCCCGGAGTGGCCGGCGAGGCGTTTAACTCCGGCTGCTGGGAACTAACTGCGAGTTAATGTCATGGAAAACTAAAGTTATCGGGGTGTGTGGCCGATGGGTAAAGGCGGAGCCGCGCATCTGTCCGGGAAGGATCGATGTCTGACTTTTCGATATCACGCCTGGGACCCATCACCAAGTCTGGAGATGGATCTGTCCAGCCCTCGCAGCGGGAGGCTGGCCGACATCGGCGCCAGCGTCCGTATCCCGATGAGCTTGAGCAGTCTGACGACGGCGAAACCAGCGAAGAAGAGAAGCATGACTTGGACCGGCTGGCCTAAGGTTTCCCTGGCTGCTCATACCGGCTATCGGCGGGGATTTAAAAAAGGGTCTCCGGCAATCGCCAAGAGGCCCCGAGTCGCGGACCAAACTGCAAGTTAGGCCAATACAGCTTCCCGCTTTTTGGCTGCGGCGCGTGTCGCCTCTTCCTCCAGGCGAAGCATTTCCTGCGCCTTCTCGTAGGTGCGGATGGCAACTGGTTTCAGCCAGACCAGTGCCAGGACCGCGGCGATCAGGTTGCAGGCGATCATGACCCAGAAAATCGCCATCCACGAGCCGGTCTTGACACTGGCCATGGCGGCCACCGGTCCAGCGAAGATCGAGGCCAGACCTTTAGCCGTATAAACGACGCCATAGTTGGTCGTAGCCCACTTCCTGCCGAACAGGTCTCCGACTATGGAGGGGAAGAGCGAAAAGATCTCGCCCCATCCGAAGAAGCACAGGCCCGTCATGAGGATGAACCACACCGGATGACTGATCAACCGGAGCAGACCCAGAATGGCCAAGGACTGGCCCAGGAAGGCGATGAACATGGTGTTCTCACGCCCGATATGATCGGAGACCCAGCCCCAGAATGGCCGGCAAAGGCCATTCAGGATGCGGTCCAGTTCGATGGCCACGACCAGCGCCGACATGCCCCACAACACAATGACCTTGTCGACGTGGTAGAAAACGGCAATGGGTTTGATCTGCGCCGTGACCACCAGGCCACCGAAAGCGACCAGCGTCATCATGATGTAAATGACATAGAACGACCGTTGCCTCAGCATCTGCCAGTGAGTCATATCGTAGGCGGATGTTCTGACTTTGGCGGAGGCCAGCGTCCACCCCTTAGGCATCCAGTTTTTGGGCGGAGCGACGATCAGCATGGCGGCGGCGAAGACGATAATGCCCTGAATAATGCCCCAGAAGATAAAAGTGTGCTGGTATCCGGAGACTTTCATCATCTTGGCGATCGGCGCCACGGTCAGCGCCGTTCCCAGGCCGTACGCACCGGCAGTGAACCCGGCGCACATGCCACGGTGATCGGGGAACCACTTCAGCGAGTTGCCCATGCAGCCGCCGTATACAGCCCCGGCGCCAATGCCACCCAGGGCGTACCAGAAATACAGCGCATGCAAGTTGCCCGCTATCCCCGATCCGATCCAGCCCAGGCCGACCAAGATGCCGCCGATGCCGATGACCAGACGAGGACCAAGGCGGTCGATGAGGTAGCCCTCGAAGGGCACCAGCCAGGTCTCGCAGAGGATAAATGCCGCGAAAGCCACCTGGACGGCGGCCAGGGTCGCGCCCATGCTTTTGGTTAAGGGCGTGGTGAACAAGGTCCAGGCGTATTGCAGGTTGGCGATGGCCATCATCGCAATCACGCCTGCGATTAGTTGAACCCAGCGGTTGACGATCTTGGGTTCAGGAAGGACACTCGAGGCCGATGTAGCCATAGGCACCCTCCTGGGGTGGCTTGCTGTTGCCGGTTTCCCGCTTGGCCACTTCTTCCGCAGACTTACGAAAGCTTAGGAAGAAAACCGCCCTCCCTGGTTGGGGAGGGCGGCGCTTGTCAGCCTTCGAGGTCCTTCAGAAGTGGGATCACGCCGGGAACCAGCCATTTTTCCCACATTTCATCTATTTTGCCCTGGAAGAACTCGATATCTTCCTCGGTGAAGTGTGCGAACCTCCCTTGCTTGAGCAGGTAATCGCGCACCGGCAGGCGTTTCAACTTGCCGTTGGCGATCTGCTCGGTCTTGCCGTACAGCTTGAGTTTGCCTTCGATCACTTCGTACAGCGGCCAGATGCCGGTGTTCACTGCCAGCTCGCCCAACTCGTGCGCGATGTAGGGATCGAAATCCCATCCCTTCGGGCAGGGGTTCAGGCAGTGGATGAACGTCGGCCCGCCGATGGTGAGCGCGCGCCGGACGCAGTTCATGGCCTGCAGGGCGTAGGACGTGGAGATGGTGCCCACGTACTTAACGGTGGGGTGCCCCGCGATCATCAGCGGCGCCACGTTCTTTTTCCAGCGGTGGTGCATGATGCGCGTCACTTTCCCCGGCGTACTAAACGAGGTGTTGACGCCATAGGGCAACGTCCCGGAAATCTGGATGTCGGTGTTGGCGTACGACTCGTTGTCGTACATCAGGATCAGCAGGTTGTAGTCGGGATGGGTCATCGTCGCTGAGATGGCGCCCAGGCCCATATCGGCGCCGCCGCCATCGCCGCAGAAGGCGATGACGTTGATGGGCTCATCCTTCATTGCGCCCTTGCGCATCTGCGCGCGAAAGGCTGCCGCCGCGCCCAGGGCCGCCGAGCCGGCGCTGCCCAGTTGCGTGTGCATCCACGGCACGCCCCACGGGGTGGAGTAGTACGAGGTGTTAGCCACGTACATGCACCCGGTGCTGCCCAGGACGATGGTCCGGGGACCAGCGGCCTTGGCCAGCAGCTTCATCATCTGCGCCGATTCGCAGCCCTGACAGGTGCGGTGGCCGGATGAGTAAAACTCCTCATGCGGGACCTTTTTGACCCCTTTGAAGGCCTCCAGGTCCTGCGTTGGCTTGGTATCTATAAATGTGCTCATGTTGTGCTTGTCCTTTCCGGCGCGTTACCCACGCAGCCCGATCCATTGCGTCAAGGGTTGCGATTTCCCCTTGCCCGCTTCCAGGGTGATCTCGGCCATCTTCTCGACATCCGGCAGCGTGACTTCGCGTCCACCCAGACCGCAAATGAAGCCCAGCACCGGCGGCTTCGCGCCATCGCCCGGATACAGGGCGGAGCGCACTTCGGTAGCCACCACGCCGCTCAGGTGGGGTGAACCGAAGGAGAAGTCGCGATCGATGACTCCGACAGCCTTGAAGCGCCGGAGGGTTTTGGCCAGGATCCTCTCCCGGGAAGGGACGGAACCAGCGCAGCCGCACGAACCCGACTTTCTTACCTTGTTCGCGCATCTTGCGGATGGTGACTCGGGTCGGAGTGGAGAGCGTTCCCATTCCGAGCAGAACCACGTCCGCGTCCTCGGTCATGTACTCTTCGAAGAACGGATTGCCGTACTTGCGGCCGAAGATCCGCTCGAAGTCGGCATAGACTTCCTTGATCACGCCAATGGCGCGCTCAGTAACCTGGAAGTTCTGCCGCCGGATTTCCATCACCCAGTCTTCGTTGACTTGCGGAGCGACGGAAATCACGTTGTCGGGATGCAGCAGCAATTCACCGCGCTTGTAGGGCGGCAGGAACTGCTTCACCTGTTCTTGCGTCGGGATACTTCACCAGCGACTGCGAGTGGGTGAGGAACGCGCCGTCGCAACTGAGAGCAACCGGCACGAACATGCGGCGATCTTCCGCCACACGGTAGGCGATGAGCGCTGTGTCCAGAGCTTCCTGGGCGCTATCGACCCACACCAGGTTCCAGCCCAGATCGCGAACCGCCAGCGCGTCGTTGTGCTCCACGCCGAAGGCGCCGGGATCATCAAGGGCGCGGTTGCCTACCATGGCTACCATGGGCACGCGCAAGGCCGGAGTAACGGTCAGCGCTTCCATGGCATACATCCAGCCCACGCCGCTCGAGCCGCAGAACACGCGGGCGCCGCACACCGAAGCGTGCTTCACGATCTCGAACTGGGAATGTTCGCCCTCGGCCACGATGTACTCGCAATCCATCTCGCCATCAGCTTTCAACTGCGAGATGTACTGCATCACCGTGTCATAGGGACGGATCGGATAGGCCGTGACCACGTCCACATTAGCCAGCTTGCAGGCAATCGCAATGGCTTCCGCGCCGGTGATCAGGGCTTCCTGCTCCACCTTCTTTCTCTTTTTTTCTTCTACGGACACTGTCACTGTTGCCATAATCAATCTCCTTTTCCGGGCGTCAGCCTTTGGCGATTTCCAAAGCTGCTGGGATCTCTTCCTTGTACTGGCCGCGATAACGGAAGCCATGCTGGCGCTTGCCGTCGGGCTTCACGACCGTTTTCAGCCATACCTGATATCCGGCCTTGTCCTTGCGGAAGGCTTCCCACTGGCTGGCGTTATCTGTGAACGCGCTCTCGTTCACCATGGTGATGCAATTGGGAACGGGGCACACGGCTTCGCAGATACCGCATCCGCAGCAGGCTTCCAGGTTGGCGTCGTAGGTGCCGTCCGGGGTTACGTCGAACGACGCATCCGGGCAGTTCAGCCAGCACAACGTGCACTTGGTGCAGGTCTCAAAGTTCACCACCGGACGCATGGTCCGTGTGGTGTACTTTTTGAACTTGTCGTTGCGCCCCGGGCGGAAGCCACCGAGTTGACCGGTGACGGGATCGGCATACGCGCCGCCGCGATCGGTCACTCCATCCACGGATACACCGTGCCGCAGTGCCTGCCATCCCGGCAGGTCGAAGTGGAAGGGCTCTTCGGTGTTGCCGGTTCCGGGTGCGACCTCGATGGCGCTGAAGCGCTCATAGGCCACGTGGGCCGATGTGACCTTCAGGTCGTTTTTCAGCTTGTCCTTGATGAATTTCTCGATCGACTGCAGGCTGACCAGATCGGGCAGCGCCTTGGCGATGGCGCCCAGGACGCGGACATCGGTGTGGTCATCCTTGTAGACCCACATGCCTGAGAAGCTCGCGACGCCTTTCAGCACGGCGAGCTTGTAGGGCTGCTGCTTGGCATGGATGGCGTGCAGGAGGGAATCCGCATCCTGCAGAGAAACCACAATCATGGTGCCGTTGGGTTTGATGGTTTTGTTGACCGTTTCCAGCCCGTACCAGCCCCAGGATTCCGCGCCCTTGCAGAGCGTGTCATCCAGGACGACGGCTACATCGACCTGTTTGGGTTCGTACTGGGCCATTCCCGCCTCGAGCGTCTGCTCATCGCTAGCCACGATGGCAAAGCTCTTCGCCGGAATGCCGTTGCGTTCAGGACTGTCGCCATAGCGGCCGAAGGAGATTCCTGGCTTGCCTTCTTCATGCGCAGCCAGGACGATCCCTCGGCAGATGCCTTTGGCCAGGGTCTTCTGGAAGACCCCTCGGTAGATGATTTCAACCGCGAATAACTGGCCCATCTGAATACCTCCGTTTCTTTTTCTTTTATCAGTGCGTTGGTAGAACGATGTTTTCGATTTCCTCAAGGTGCCGTAGCATGGCCGATTCCGACGCCACCGGATCGTGCCGCTTCAGAGCCGCCAGGATTTGCCGGTGGCCGGCCAGCGACTTCTGTGAGCGGCCCCGAGTCTGCAACGATCGCTGGCGGGTCTCCCGGAGCATGTCCATCAGAACATCCACGATCCGCAGGATGACGGAGTTGTCGGCCGCCAGCGCAATGCGGTAGTGGAACTCGCTGTCTTCCTCGATTGCCATTTCCCCGCGCAGCACTTTTTTCCGCTGGCGCTCCAGGATCTGTTCCATCTCGGCGACCTGCTCAGTGGTGGCGTGCAGGGCCGCCCGCCGTGCCAGCGGCGGTTCAATGACCTTGCGGACATCCAGAAGCTCAGCCACCAGCTTGCGCTTCTGCACGATCACCGCAGCCAGCGGGCCGAGCAGGGTGTCCGACGAGGGTTCGCAAACCACCGTCCCCCTGCCCTGTTGCGGCTCCAGCAGCCCGATCAGCTCCAGGCTGCGAATGGCATCGCGCACCGAACCGCGGCTGACGCCGAACCTCTGCGCCAGCTCCCGTTCTGGTGGCAGCACGTCGCCGGGTTTCAAGTTCTCCAGCAGGTGGGCCTGCATTTGCCGGGCGACTTCTTCATAGACCTTGCTTCGCCGGATGGCCTCGAACTCGACTTTGGCGGGAGTAGCCAGCACGCTCAAATTGGTCTGATGACCGACCAATGCCTATTACAATCCCGGCCTCCCGCTCCCGCTGTGATCCAGGTCACCGCTTGCGGTGAGGTATGAACAAGGGCCTATCCCTTTTCGTTTCGGGGATTTTCAGTGTGGGGCATCTCTTCTTCGGTTTAGAATTCCTCGCTCCGTAACCGGGGACGGCGTTTGTTGTTCAACGCGAGGATGGGCGGAATGGTCCGGCAAGGCAGGGTTTCCACCAAGACAGCCGTGAGCAAGCCGGAGCTGCAGCGGCTGCTCGCGGACCTGCCCTTCGTTCGCGCCTACGGTTTTCGGGTACACTCCATCGGCCCCGGGGAGTGCATCCTCACCGTGCCCTTCCGGCAAGCGTTCGAGCGGCCGGGCGGCATCGTCAGCGGGCTAGTGTTCATGGCCGCGGCGGACGTGGCCATGTGGCTGGCGATCAAGACCCTGCTGGGCAGCGATGATGGCTGCGTCACTGCCGAGATGAAGACCAGCTTTCTGGCGGCAGCCAAGGAACAGGACTTCCGCTGCCGGGCGAAGATACCTCAAGCTCGGCAAGCGCCTCGTGTACGGGGTGGCCGAGTGCGTCAGCCTCGACCGCAAGCTGCTCACGCATCACACGCTTACCTACATTCGGCCAGGATCAGATCGCGGATAGTCGACTTCGGCAAAAGAAAAAGTCCGGCAGGAGTAAGAAAAGAGCTAGGTGACAACTCGCTACTCGCACGTGCCCGCAATGCGGGGGTGTGGAAAAATTCAGCAGGTCCGTCACAGAAGCGCCCCCCCCAAACCCGCGTGGGGCGCGGAAGTCGGCGCGTCGCTTTGACAAAATTTTGCAAACTTCGGCCCTTGACATCTACCGGCTCCGAAGCATAGACTGCCGCGCGCTTGTGGGGGCCGCTCGCTTAGCCTTGGAGTTGAGCCCAGCTCGGATTTACTTCATAGAACGTTTTTTCCTTTCGCACTGGTACGTAAGGGATCCGTATCTCAAAAGGGCCCTTGGCTTTGTAGTTCGACTCGAGTTGTGTCATCTCCACAGCGAAAGGGAGGAACCATGCACAGCGCCAGATTGCCCCTCGCCCAACTCCTTCACCCCAAAATCTTGTTTGTATTGCTCCTGCTCATCACGGTCGCACCGGCATACGTGATGGCAGGTGACCACGATGGTGATCGCGACCGCGACCACTCACCCGACTATCCGCCCTACGGATCCAACGTCCCTACCGCGCACTTCGATCACAAGGTAAGGCCACAGTTGACCCCACCCGCGGTGACGCTCCTGACCGACGGAACCGGAAGAGTGGCCCAGTCGTCATGGAACATGGAACTCGTGGGCTACGACACTCTGGACGGCCGCTCCACCTACCAGCCATTGGTGGTCCGCCAGGGCGACCGATACATCGCCTACATGGCTCACCATGCCGGCACGGGGATCAACCGGTTGAACGGCTTGGTCGAGGCTAATGGAACTTCCCTGCTCGATGTCACCGACCCTTCCCATCCGGTCTATCTGTCGCACATTCCCGGCTTCGCAGGCTCGCTCGATGCTGCCGGGAACCAGATGGCCCATGTCTGCAGCGGCGACGTTTTGCCTTCCAACAGCCGGGCGGAAGCTGCGCGCAAGCGCGGCCACTACTACCTGCTGCGCAGCAATGGAAACTCCTCCGGACTCGCCACTCCCACAGAGACTCAACAAATTTTTGACGTCACCGATACTTCCCATCCAGTGCTTCTCACGACTATCAACACGACCCTCTACAGCAACACCCACAAGAACTGGTGGGAGTGCGATACGGGGATAGCGTACCTCGTGGCAAACGATCCCACCCAGAATTGGGTACACAGCGGATCGACCCAGCACCTCAAGATTTTCAACCTGCACGATCCTGCCAACCCCGAGTACATCCGCGACTTCGGAATGGTCGGCCAGCAGCCGGGTTCGGCTACCTCCGGGCCCTGCACACCTCCCGCTTGCGAGGGGCCGGCGACGGTTACTCCGCCTTCGGGAATCCACGGGCCGATTTCCGCCGGGACTGAAAAGAATCGCGTTTACATGGCTTACGGCGTAGGAGGCAGCGGTGTGGTTCAGATCGTTGACCGGCGCACGTTGCTGAGCAATTGCAATTCGCCGGCGGCTTGCGCGGTGAGCCCCAGCCAGGCTGACATGCTGGCGCCGCAGAAGGGGTATTTCACTCTGCCGGGACTGGCTCTGCAAGGCGGCCACAGTTCCTTCCCCATATTCGGAGAAGAGAACGGCAGGACTCGCAACGTGCTGGTCGTCACTTCCGAAGAAGGGGGCAACGAATGTACCGCTGGGAGCGCACCGCACGCGGTGTGGCTCTATGACATCACGGACGAGGCGAACCCAAGACAGATCTCGGTCGATGCCAACGACCCGGCCCTAACCCGCCTGGATGTACCCGACGGTTTCGACGGTACATTCCACGTCGTTTCCAACGGTCTCGCCGGCGCAGCTTACTCCGGCGTGTATCCCACCAACCTTACTCCGCAGGATCCCGTCCCTGGCCCGAATGGCTTCTGCAATCAGGGCGGACGCTTTGGAGTGCATGCTGTTACGGAGCTGTTCTATCCAGCGTACTACGGCAAGTTGGTGATTGCTTCCTGGTTCGCCGGCGGGGTTCGGGTGTTTGACATTCGCAATCCGGACGCTGCGCGTGCGATCGGCTATTTTGTACCTGCGCCCAACGACACGGGTTGCGGACCGGCGGGCGGACCTTCTGCCGGCCCTGGCTGCACCTTTGCCAACACCGGCAGGGACAATCACTCGGTGCACGCGATCCAGACCAACAACCCTGAACTCGACGATCGCGGGTACATCTACCTTGCAGACCGGGCCGGTACCGGGATGCATATCCTGAAACTCACCGGAGCAGCAAAACGAGCCGTAGAAGGCGATGACGATGATCACGGCCATCACGATCATCATTGATGCTGTTTGGGAGCTTTCTCGGCGGGATCTCGGTTTCCGAGATTCCGCCGGGCCCTCCCCGTTACTCAGTCTAAGGAGGTCGAACTCATGAAATACGCTTGCATTCTGATAGCGCTTTGCTTCGCGCCTTATTCCTTCGCGGGCACACCGGACGCTCCCAAGTCCGCCGCCTTTACGACCAATGAAGTCACCCTGGAGATGATCGCCAAGATCAAAGTGGGAGACACCACTGGATCACAGATCAAGGAGCTACTGGGAGCGCCGTGGCGGACGAATAACTATGGAGACTGCAATGTGGTCGACTATCAGGAGACCTGGGAATATCTGGGACACGATGCCAATGGCAGGTTCAAGATCAGCATTGAGTTTGACGAGGCGGGCATAGCCCGTATTGTTGCCAAGACTCCGGCCAGGGGCCCGGTTGTCGTGCTGGCGGCAGCACCCAAGCCCAGCACGCAACATCAACATTAACGGAGCGGGCAGCGCCATGACACCCGGCTTCCCCGTCGCAAAAGGAGCGCTTGCCGCCGCAGTGCTGTTGTGTGCCGTCGGAGCGACGGCGGCGGCCAGGCAGCCTGCGTCCGATCAAACCCCGGCGGCCTCAGCCCATCGGGTTCGCAAGGCGCAGCCAAAGGCCGGTCCGGTTCCGGCGGTGGTCGAGCCCCAGACAGCCCCTGCGTCCTCCGCCGTCGTCGCCTACCAGAACGGCCTGCTAACGATCACCGCTCAGAACGCGACCCTGCACGAGATCATGGACCGGGTGCGCGAGTCCACCGGCGCGGTGGTTGAAGTTCCCGCCTTGAACGAACGCGTGACCGTGCAGCTGGGGCCCCAGCCCCCGGCAATCGTGCTAGCGGCACTGCTTGAAGGATCGCCCGTGAATTACGTGATCGTCGGCGGCGTCGGAGATACGAACGTTATCAGAGCCATTCAAGTCACGCCCAAGCCCGTGGCAGGGCCCGACCCTGCCCCTTCACCGGCCGTCGCCGAGGCGGAGGCCGCGGCTGCGGCGGCAGCTGCCCAGGCCCGAGCCCTCTTCATCGCTCAGACCGGCGGCGATGAAGGGGTGTGGGACAATGAACCGCCAGCGCCGCCTCCGCCAGCGGCCACTGCGCCTGCGCCACCTCCGTCGGTTCCCCCGGCGGCCCAGTAAACCGGAGCAGCCTTCCCAAGAGCGCCCGCGGCGTCTCCTGTCGCTACGCGCGGTTTATACTGCTGGTCTTAATTCCATGTTCACCACCCTTACGGGAATCGTTGCTGCAACTCGCCAGCGCGTGGATACGGCCAAGCAAATGGCCGATCTGTGCGAACTGGAGCGCAGGGCCGCGACCCACATGCCGCGCGGGTTTCGCGGCGCGCTGGAGCAGAGAGCTCGCTCCGGCGCGGCGGTGATCGCGGAGCTGAAGAAGGCGTCGCCTTCTTGCGGGACGATTCGCGCCACCCTGCATGTCGGGTCGATCGCGTCCGGACTGGAGCGGGCGGGTGCGGCGGCGCTCTCGGTGCTCACGGAAGAGCAGTTTTTCCACGGCGATCTCTGCGACCTCGTGGAGGCTTCGGCGTCAACTAACCTGCCTTGCCTGCGCAAGGATTTCATGGTGGACGAATTCCAATTGCTCGAGGCCCGCGCCAACGGCGCCGACGCCGTGCTGCTGATCCTTTCCGCGCTCGACGATTCCGAGTTCTTGCGGTTCCACGAGCGGAGCCGCGAACTCGGCCTGGACGCGCTCTGCGAGGTCCACAATGAAAGCGAGCTGGAGCGAGCGCTCAACCTGGGCGCAGAAATCATTGGCGTGAACAATCGCGACTTGCGCACTTTTGAAGTCGATTTGGGGACGGCGGAGCGGCTGGCGCCGAAGATTCCGTCGAGGGTTTTGCGCATCGCCGAAAGCGGGATCCAGCGCGGCGACGACATACGCCGGTTGCGCGCCTGCGGATACGACGCTTTCCTGATCGGCGAAAGCCTGATGCGGGCAGACGATCCGGGGGGCGAGCTGGCGAAGATGTTGGCGGAAGCGGCGGACGTTTCACGAAACGTGAAACATAAAACGTGAAACATGGTCTGGGTCAAGATTTGCGGCACCACGAACCTGGAAGACGCGCAGGCCGCAGTGGATGCAGGCGCCGATGCGCTGGGGTTCGTCTTTGCCCAAAGCCCGCGGCGGATCAGTCCGAGTGAGGCGAAACGAATCATCGCCGCGTTGCCACGGAAGGTCGAGACGGTTGGAGTGTTTGTGAACCAAAAGTCCCACGTTATCTTGGAAACTGCGGCAAAGGCGGGGCTGACAGGAGTGCAGTTGCACGGGGACGAGACCCTGGAATTCGCTCACGAGCTTCGGGACGGAGCACGCGCGGCCGGGATCAAGCTGCGCATTTACAAAGCAGTCGCAATGAAACGTTTGTCAGCCGGTGGCTTTGCCCCCGCCTCACCCAAGGGCCTGATCAGAGCTTACCTGCTCGACTCTGGATCGTGGACCAAGCGCGGAGGAACCGGGAAGAAATTCGACTGGAAGGAAGCGGCGCCGCTGGTGCGCTTTGTGGGCGGGCGATTCGACCTCATTATTGCCGGTGGGTTGAACCCGGAAAATGTCGTCAAGGCCATAGGGCTGTTTCGGCCCTGGGGCGTGGATGTGGTCTCCGGCGTCGAACGCGAGCCCGGGAAAAAAGACCACGAGAAGGTGAGGGCTTTCGTGAAGGCGGCGAAGAACGCTGATTTGTAACTTGGTAGTTTGTAATTTGTGAAAGCAACTGCGAAAACACGGCGTCGCCCCGCCCAACCATTGGTCGAGCGCGGCGCGAGTCTTGTGCCCGGCCGCTTTGGTCCCTACGGCGGGCGCTACGTTCCCGAGACGCTAGTGGCCGCGCTCGAGGAACTGGAGCGCGAGTACTCCAAAGCCAAACGCGACGCCCGTTTTCAGGCCGAGTTGGACGACCTTCTGCGCAACTATGCCGGCCGTCCCACGCCGCTATCGTTCGCCCGCCGTCTCACCGAAAAGCTAGGCGGAGCAAAGATCTACCTGAAGCGCGAAGACCTGCTGCACACCGGCGCGCACAAGATCAACAACTGTCTCGGCCAGGCGCTGCTGACCCGCCAGATGGGGAAGCGGCGCGTGATCGCCGAAACCGGCGCCGGACAGCACGGCGTTGCGACCGCGACCGTATGCGCGCTGTTCGGCTTCGAATGTGTGGTGTATATGGGCACGGAAGACATGCGCCGGCAGGAGCTGAATGTCTTCCGTATGCGTCTGCTGGGAGCGGAGGTGCGCGGCGTGGACTCCGGCTCGCGCACTCTCAAGGACGCCATCAACGAGGCCATGCGCGACTGGGTCACCAACGTGCGCACCACGCATTACCTGCTGGGAAGCGTGCTCGGCGCGCATCCCTATCCCACTATGGTGCGCGATTTCCAGTCGGTGATCGGGCGCGAAGCCCGCGCGCAGATCCTCAAAGCGGAAGGCCGGTTGCCGGACACAATCATCGCCTGCGTCGGCGGCGGCTCGAACGCTATGGGGATCTTCTACGAGTTCCTGCCCGACAAAACTGTGCGGCTGATCGGCGTCGAGGCCGGCGGCCGCGGACCGTCTTTGGGAGATCACGCGGCGCGGGTTGCAGCCGGGATCACGGGCGCTGCCCCCGGAGTGCTGCAAGGCACGTACACCTATGTGCTCCAGGACGATGCCGGACAGATCGCGAGCACGCATTCGGTCTCGGCCGGCCTTGACTATCCCGCTATCGGCCCCGAGCACGCGTGGCTCAGAGATACTGGCCGCGCCGAGTACGTTGCGGCGTCGGACGCGGAGGCACTCGAAGCCTGTACGATGCTCGCGCGCACGGAAGGGATCATTCCGGCGCTGGAATCCGCTCACGCGGTGGCGGAGACGCTCAAGCGCGCGCCCAGCATGAAGCGAAATGAGGTGATCCTGGTGAACATCAGCGGCCGTGGCGACAAGGACATCGGAATCTTGCGCGAGCAGTTGGCCCTATGAATTCAAGTCCACCACGGAGACACTGAGTTACGGAGAAGACCGGCAATCCTCCGTGTCTCAGTGCCTCCGTGATGCAACAGCATTGGGATGCCGTTCGATTTCAATCCGAAGCCGTCGCTGGTCGCATACGTGACCTGCGGCGATCCCGATTTGCCCACCACGCGCGAGATCGTCCTTGCCGCGATCGATGCCGGCGCGCAGGTGATCGAGTTGGGCGTGCCCTTCAGCGATCCAGTCGCCGATGGCCCTGTTATCCAGAGGGCCAGTGAGCGCGCGCTCAGGACCGGCACCACGCTGGCCCAGGTGCTGGAGCTGGCGCGCGAAGTGCGCAGGCAGAAGCCCAAGGCCGGGTTGATTGTCTTCTCCTACCTGAACCCGGTCTTGCGGCTGGGCCTGGCGCGATTTTGCGCCGCGGCAGCCGACGCCGGCATAGATGGAGCGCTCATCACCGATCTCACGATAGAAGAGGCCGGCGATTATCTTCGCGCCATGCGGGCGCGCGATCTGGCAACGGTTTTTCTGGCCGCGCCGACTTCCACCGACGACCGCCTGAAGCGCATCGCTGCGGCCTCGCGCGGATTCGTGTACGCTGTCTCGCGCACCGGCGTGACCGGTACGCGTGAGGAAGTGGCGGCCGATGCACGCGAATTGGTCCGGCGCTTGCGTAAGTTCACCCCGCTGCCGATTGCGGTGGGATTCGGAATATCCACTCCCGCTCAGTTCGCAGAAGTGGGAGAATTCGCCGATGCTGCCGTGGTGGGAAGCGCCATCGTGCAGGCCATCGAGCAGGCAGGCCGTGAGCGCGCGCCGCAAGCGGTGGCGGAGCTGATCGGGTCGTTGCTGGGAGAGCGAACGAAAGAGCGCTCAGCAGTCCGTACTCAGCATTCAGCCAGATGAACCTGCTGAGTGCTGATTGCTGAGTGCTGATTGCTACCATGGACATCGCGGATTGGCGCAAGCGGATCGATGAGCTGGACCGCAAACTGGTCGAGCTGTTGAACCAGCGCGCGCAGTGCGCCGTCGAGATCGGCCGGCTGAAGCGCCACACCAACCTGCCGGTCTACGAGCCGGACCGTGAAAGGATCATCCTCGAGAACGTTTGCCGTTTGAACCGGGGGCCGCTCTCAGACGACGACCTGAAGCGGGTCTACGAGCGCATGATCGACGTAATGCGCACCATCCAGAAGCTGGACGTGCAGCCACAGGCGGGCCAAGGGACGGAATTTGATGTGGAGGTGAATGACTAGGCTCCTGGCTTTTGGCTCTTGGCCTTTGGCCAAAAGCTAAGAGCTGAGAGCCAACAGCCAAAGCCATGATTGTCGCAATGCAGGAACGGGCCAGCGAAGAGCAGGTCCAGGCCGTGATCGAGCGACTGGTGGAGCTCGGCTTCGAAGTACACCGCAGCACGGGCAAGTTGCAGACGGTGCTGGGCGCCGTCGGGGCGCGCGTGGATTTCGATATCCGCGACGTCGAGGTGATGGACGGCGTCAAGGAGGTCCACCGCATCAGCTCGCCCTACAAGCTGGTGGCGCGCAGCTTCCGTCCCGAGGGCACAACCGTCAAGCTGCGCAACGGAGTGTCGATCGGCGGGAACGACGTGGTGGTGATAGCCGGCCCCTGCTCGGTAGAATCGCGCGAGCAACTGTTCACCATCGCTGAGATTGTCGCCAAGTACGGAGCACGGTTGCTGCGCGGCGGTGCCTTCAAACCGCGCACGTCGCCGTACTCCTTCCAGGGCCTGGGCGAAGACGGTCTGAAGCTGCTGAAAGAAGCCGGCGACAAGTTCGGGCTGCTGGTCATCAGTGAAGTGATGGAGATTTCACAGATTCCGCTGATGGAATCCTACGTCGATATCTATCAGGTGGGCGCACGCAACATGCAGAACTTCAACCTGCTGCGCGAGCTAGGCAAGGTGCGCAAGCCGGTGATGCTGAAGCGCGGCATCGCCGCCACCATCGAAGAGATGCTGCTCTCGGCCGAATACATCATGGCGGGCGGCAACTACGAGATCATTTTGTGCGAGCGCGGCATTCGTACCTTCGAGACCTATACCCGCAACACGCTGGACATCTCGGCCATCCCCATCGTGCACAAACTGTCGCATCTGCCGATTACCGCCGACCCCTCGCACGGCACCGGCCGCCGGGACAAGGTCTCACCCATGGCGCGTGCGGCGGTGGCGGCGGGCGCCGACGCCGTTATTGTCGAAGTGCACCACCAGCCCGACAAGGCGCTCTCGGATGGCGCGCAGTCGCTCTATCCTGAACAGTTCGCCAAGCTCATGGAGGAGCTGCGGATGATTGCGCCGGCGGTGGGACGGAAGATCGCTTAATTCATTTCACCGCCGAGACGCCAAGATCGCCGAGAAAACAAGAATGAATTAGTATCGGCGTTCTCGGCGACTCGGCGGTTAATACAAATGTCAATTCAGCAGATCACGATTGTCGGCACTGGCCTGATTGGCGGCTCGTTTGCCCTGGCGCTGAGAAAGCGCGGATTCGCGGGGCGCATCGTGGGCTGCGACCGCGAACCGGTGCTGCTGCAGGCAAAGGCGGCAGGCGTGATCGACGAAGGCTTCGCCGATCCGCTGCGGGCGGCGCGCGAAAGCCCAGTGGTGCTGCTGGCGACGCCGGTCGGCGGAATGCTCGATCTTATCGAACGCATCGGCCCTATGCTCGCCGAAGGCACGCTCCTAACCGACGTCGGCAGCACCAAGAGCGAGATCGCTGCGCGTGCACAGGCGGTGTTCGGAGAAAATGCTGCCACGCGATTTTTGCCCGGCCATCCCATGGCGGGTAAAGAGCACAGCGGCATCGAGCAGGCGGAGGCGGATCTCTTCGAAAACGCGGTGTGGCTGGTCACGCCGCTGCCTGGACAAGACGTTGAAGCCGGTTTGAGTGGCGAATTCCTCGGGCTGGTGCGGGGCATTGGTGCGCGCATCGTCACGCTGGATCCGGCCCGACACGACCGGCTCTGCGCCTGGATCAGCCACCTGCCGCAGATGGTTTCGACAGCGCTCGCTGCGACCGTGCTGGACGAACTGGGCGACGACCCCGAGCTGCTGGCTATTGGTGGACGCGCCCTGCGCGAAACGACCCGCATCGCCTCCAGTCCTTATTCCATGTGGCGCGACATCGCGCTGACCAACACCCGAAACATCGAAGAAGCGCTGGCGCGGCTGGAGCAGCAGCTGGCGCACATCCGCGAGAACCTGCGCACGCCGGAGCTGAAGGCGGAGTTCGAACGGGGAAACCGGTTTCGCCACGGAGACACGGAGGCACGGAGAAAATAGGGGTTTGCCCTCCGCCACTTTCGGTGAGTACAATCCCCGTTTGCCGCGGCCCTCGCCGGTCGCGCTATCTATCATTTCGAGGCGGCAATCATGAATAAGGTCGTAGCCAATGCGGAGGAAGCCATCCGCGATGTGCAGGATGGCGCTGTGATCATGCTGGGCGGCTTCGGGTTATCCGGCATTCCCGAGAACCTGATCGCCGCCATCGCGCGCAAAGGCGTGAAGAATCTGACCACCATTTCGAACAACGTCGGCGTGGACGATTTCGGCCTGGGCGTGCTGATCCGCAACGGGCAAGTGCGCAAGCACATTGGCAGCTACGTCGGCGAGAACAAGGCCTTCGAGCAGATGGTGATTGCCGGCACTATGGATCTGGAACTCAACCCGCAAGGGACGCTGGCCGAGCGCATCCGCGCCGGCGGCGCTGGCATTCCCGCGTTCTACACTCCGACTGGCTACGGCACCCCGATCGCCGAAGGCAAGGAAACGCGCGAGTTCGATGGCCGCTGGTACGTGATGGAGCGCGCGCTCAAGGCCGACTTCGCTTTCATCAAGGCATGGAAGAGCGACAAGTGGGGCAACCTGGTGTTCCGCAAGACGGCGCGGAACTTCAATCCCATGATGGCCACGGCCGCGACGGTCACCATCGCTGAAGTCGAGCACCTGGTCAACGTGGGCGAGATTCCGTCCGACCTGGTACACGTGCCCAGCGTGTACGTGAAGCGCATCTTCCAGGGCACGAATTACGAGAAGCGCATCGAGAAGCGCACGGTGAGGCAGGCGACCGCCTAAGCGAACGAATGCCGGCGCCCGACAGCACCGTCGAAGAGGTCAGGGCCAGCGTGCTGCGGTACTTGCGAATGTACGAGGAAGGGCAGCTTACGCTGCGCGATCTGGCGGCGGAGCTGGCGGTGATGGGCGGGGCGTACGAGCACGCGATGGGCGGCATTCCCGATCCCTATGGCGCCTTGCTGGCGAGTGCGGCGCGGTTTGAGCGGCGCGACGGTGCGCTTGATGAGTTGGAGCTGGCGGTGACGGAGTTCCGGAGAGCCGAAGCGAAGTGGGAATAGACGGCACGACTAAAGACAGTTTCGTGGTAGCTGTTCCTCAAGGCGCTGTCATGCTGAGCGAGTGCGGGCCGGTTTTGCCCGCACGAGTCGAAGCACCCCTATTCCGCGCGATATGTTTCCGAATAGGGGTCCTTCGACTCGCGCACCAACCCCAGGCGCGCTCGCTCAGGATGACAGGGATTGCTTCTACGGAGCACAGAATCAGGAACGAGAAACATACATGGCTACAACACCTGTGAAAGTCGGAAAAGAGCTGATGCGGGAGCGCATTGCGCGGCGCATCGCGCAAGAGCTGCGTGACGGCTATTACGTCAACCTGGGCATCGGAATGCCCACGCTGGTCGCCAACTACGTCCCCAAGGGCATGGACGTGGTGCTGCAGAGCGAGAACGGCATGCTGGGCATCGGGCCGTATCCCGTCGCCGGCGAGGAAGATCCCGACCTGATCAATGCCGGCAAGGAGACCATCACCGAGATCCCCGGCACGGCGTATTTTTCCAGCGCCGATTCCTTCGCCATGATCCGTGGCGGGCACGTGGACCTGAGCGTGCTCGGTGCCATGGAGGTGGATGAGTCGGGCAACCTGGCGAACTGGATGATCCCTGGCCAGGTGGTAAAAGGTATGGGCGGGGCCATGGACCTGGTGGCGGGCGCGCGCCGCGTGATCATCGCCATGGAACACACTGCCAAGGGCCAACCCAAGATCCTGAAAAAATGCCGGCTGCCGCTCACTGGCTTGAAGGTGGTGAACCACATTGCGACCGAGATGGCATATATGACCGTAACTCCGGCGGGCCTGGTGCTGGAGGAAGTCGCGCCCGGCATGACCGCCGGCGATGTGCAGGCCGCGACCGACGCCACGCTGATCATCAGCCCAAACCTGAAAGAAATGGCGTTCTAGGCGCGGTGCGGGCCGGCCAGCACCCGCGCTGGCAGCGTCACGATAGCCCAAACCAGCCTGAGCGCTCCGTCAACGGCAATCCCTACGATGCGGAAGGGCAGCAGGAGCAGCCACACAACCGGGTAGAGGATCAGCGCCAGCAGGGCCAATGGCCAGCAGATGACGAGCAGGATAATCCAGAGAAGAAATGTCAGCATGAATTTCTCGCTGATCATTGATACGAGATACCAGCTGAAAAGTTCTGCGGCCGGTGGAAGCGCAGGCCTTCAGGCCTGCGAAAAACCTTCTGAAATAAGGTTGGGCCTTCAGGCCCTGGGGCTAGAGCCCATTTTCCCTTGGGGCTGTCCTTCCGCCGGGCTAAAGCTCGGCGCTTCCACGGACAACAGCAAATGCAAAACCGTGCTAGACCGTTACCGCCGTTTCCGCCAGCCTCTTGAGTGACTCGGTGTACGGCGCGCGTGCGATGCCGCGCTCGGTGATGATCGCGGTGACGTAGGCCGCGGGCGTAACGTCGAAGGCAGGGTTCTCGACCTTCACTCCTTCAGGCGCGATGCGGGTTGGGCCGATGTGCGTCACCTCGCGAGCCGAGCGTTGCTCGATGGGAATGTGCTCCCCGTCGGGACAGTCCATGTCCACGGTTGACCACGGCGCGGCGACGTAGAACGGGATGCCATTCTCTTTCGCGAGCACCGCCACGGTGTAAGTGCCGATCTTATTGGCGACATCGCCGTTGGCGGCCACGCGGTCGGCGCCGACCACGGCCGCTTGAATCTTGCCCTGGCGCATGATCGCGCCCGCCATGTTGTCGGCGATGACGGTGGTGGGAATGCCGTCTTTCATCAACTCCCAGGCAGTGAGACGCGAGCCCTGCAAAAACGGCCGCGTCTCATCGGCATAGACGTTCAGCTTCTTCCCCGATTCGACGGCAGCGCGGATCACGCCCAGCGCCGTGCCGTAGCCACCGACAGTAGCCAGCGCGCCGGCATTGCAGTGGGTGAGGATCGCGCCCGAGCAGGGCAGCAGCACGGCGCCATTCTTCGCCATGGCTTCGTTCACCGCGAGGTCTTCCACATACATGCGCTGCGCCTCGGCGACCAGCTCCTGGCGAATCTTCGCGACCGGCAACTCCGCGCACTGCTCGAACTTCTCGCGCATGCGGCGGATCGCCCAGAACAGATTGACGGCGGTGGGCCGCGTCTCCGCCATTTCGTCACAGATTTGCTCGAACTCGCGGCGCAGTTCCGCGACGTGGCCGGCATCGGCGTCCCGTGTGCCCAGAGCGATGCCCATCGCGGCCGTGACCCCGATGGCGGGCGCGCCGCGGACGATCATCTTCTTGATGGCGCTCGCAACCTCCTCCCAGCTCTGGCAGGTGACATACACCTCTTCGGTAGGAAGCTTGGTCTGGTCCAGCAGACGAATGCCGGCGTCGGTCCATTGGAGGGTCTTGATCATGAGATTCGCGAAGCGGCGATTATAAAGCGCCGGGCCCCTGCTGGAGCCGCCGCAAGTGTTCGGCGCGGATTTCGCCGGCTTTGAAGATGGCGGCGAAGGGCGCCGGGTGGGCGGCGCGTTCGACGTTGGCGCGGCCTCCGGCTTCCTCACGTTCCACCAGACACAATACGCCGACCACCTTCATGCCGGCGGCGCGCGTGGCCTCGATGGCGGCGATGGTCGAGGCGCCGGTGGTGCAGACATCGTCCACGATCACCACCGACGATCCCGGCTCGCAGAAGCCCTCGATGCGCTGGGCGGTGCCGTGCTCCTTGTCCGCCTTGCGCACCAGAAAGCCGTTGATGCGCCAGGCTGGCAGGTCCGGTTGCACCGGGCTGGAGCGCACCTGCATCTGCTGCGCGCTGAGCAGGGCGGCAGCCACCACGATGGGATCGGCGCCCAAGGTCATGCCGCCGATAGCCTGCGGATTCCAGCCGTAAGCCCGGATCGCATCCAGCACCACGCGTCCGCTCAGGCGCGCGCCTTCGGCATCGAGCGTAGTGGTGCGGCAATCGACGTAATAATCGCTGGTCGCGCCCGAGGACAGCTTGAATTGCCCCAGACGGAAGGATTTTTCCGCGAGAATTTCGAGCAGGCGCTGGCGGGCGTTGATCATCCTTAATTGGGTTATACCACAGGGCGGCTGGTGCTGAGTACCAAGTACCAAGTAGCAAGTACCAAGTACCAACTACCGAGTACTTCTTCCTTCATTGCTGCAGCATCCGCTCCATGTGCCGGAAGTGGTCGGTGGCGATGTACAGCATGGCGAACAGCATAAAGTTGTAGCCCACGTGCATCAGGAATCCGGGCGCCACGTTGCGGGTGACCACGCGCACCAGTGTAAACACCAGGCCGACCATGAACAGGACCAGCAGCGGGGCCCAGGCGCTGGCGAGCTGCGAGGCGTGCACCAGGGCGAAGCCGAAGGCGGTGAGCACCACGCCGAGGGTGATTCCCAATCGCCGCGCCAGAACGGGATACAGAAAGCCGCGAAAGAACAGCTCTTCCACCAGCGGCGCCATGCTGATGCCGAACAGCGACATGATGTAAGCGACGCTGCGGCTCTGGAAGAAGCGGTCGATGGGCAGGGTCTTGGGAATAGGCAGCAGCGCGGAGGCGAGCTGCACCACCACCGCGAGCGCCATGCCGCCCAGCAGGTACGCCAGCCAGCGATGCTCGCCAGGCCAGTGCCAGCGTACAGCTTCGGCGAAGCGGCGGTGGTAGTGGCGCACCACCAGCTCGCGCATGAACAGCAACACCACGATGTAGGAGAGAGACTGCGCCAGCAGCATCACCCTCACCATCGCCGGTGAGGCTGCCGGCACGCGGTGGTGCGTGGTCATCAGCGCCACACTGATCACAGTCCCGAAGATGAAGATTCCCAGGATGGCAATCACCACGATCATCACCACGTCGAAGCCGCTCCAGACGGGATCGCGCGGCGGCGGAGGCGGCATCTCCAGCGGCGGCTGGGCTTCAGGGAACGGGCTGTCGGTGGTGGACAAGGTCGGGAGCCAGAAGAGAAGTTGTAATTGGTAATTGGTAATTTGTAAATTGCGGCGCTGATGCGCAGTAGGTCGGCTTCCGGTTCAACTGTTGCACAGCCCTTGGGGTTTACTTGTGAGACAGTGATTTTTGCGACGACTAACTGCTATTTCGAGGAAACCTTAGCGCGCTTCACGACGACGTTAGAGGCGGATTCGATACAAACCAACCGCATCGCGCCTTTCCGTTCCCGCGTGAAGGGGCATACCTCGAAGTCGCCGTAAATAGTTTCGTCGCCAGGGTTGAACTTCAGATTTTGCGGCCGGATGGGATCATCTGCATCGTCGAGTCTCGGTCCTGCCGTGACGCCCAGCATCCGCTTTGTTCCAATGGGCCAGAGCCATAGACGTACAGTGTCGGCCCCTAAAGTGATCCTCCCGTGAACCGGGTAGCAAGCGCCAACGACCTTTGGGTTTCCCTTGCACTTTGGTTGCGCAGCAAATGCAGGAATTGCCACTACGAGTATCACCAAGAGTCGCTTCACGCTGCTATTACAAGCCTCTCCAAGTTTCGTGCTGACCAAATTCTAGACTGCGTTTGATTGAAATTCCAAGCCCCGGTAAAAGCTGCCACCAGATTCTTGACGATAACCGGGTTTTAACTATCGCCCCTTACTGCGCTGCAAGGTTCTCGCACCCAAATCGATGTGTGGTCGCCTTTTCGGAAACTGACCCACTGCTGACGAATGCGCTCAGACCACGCCCGCGGCCTCCCGCCGGTGCGCGCCGTTGGCGAAGTACTCGGCCAAGGCCTGTCCGGTGTAGGACTTCCGGCAGCGCATCACCTGCTCGGGCGTGCCTTGCGCGACGATGCGTCCGCCTTCCTCGCCGCCTTCCGGCCCAAGGTCGATGATCCAGTCAGCGTTGCGGATGACGTCCAGATTGTGCTCGATGATGATCACCGTGTTGCCCAGGTCGGTGAGCCGGTGGAGCACGTCCAGCAGCTTCTTGACGTCGTCGAAGTGCAGCCCGGTGGTGGGCTCGTCGAGCAGGTAGAGCGTGCGTCCGGTCTGGCGCTTGGAGAGCTCGCGCGCCAGCTTGATGCGCTGCGCTTCGCCGCCCGAGAGCGTGGTCGCGGACTGCCCCAGCTCGATATAGCCCAGGCCGACGTCCACCAGCGTCTGCAGCTTCTGCCTCACCTGCGGGATGTTCTCCAGCACCGGCAGCGCGTCGGCGACGGGAGTCTCCAGCAGGTCGGCGATGGAGTAGCCCTTGAACTTCACCGCCAGGGTCTCGTGGTTGTAGCGCTTGCCGCCGCAGACGTCGCAGAGCACGTACACGTCGGGCAGGAAGTTCATCTCGATGCGCTTCTGGCCCTCGCCCTGGCAGGCTTCGCAACGCCCGCCGGGCACGTTGAAGGAGAAGCGCCCCGCCTTGTAGCCGCGCTCGCGCGACTCCGGCAGCATGGCGTACAGTTCGCGAATCTGCGTGAACACGCCGGTGTAGGTGGCCGGGTTGGAGCGCGGAGTGCGGCCGATCGGCGATTGGTCGATGCGGATCACCTTGTCGATGTGCTCGGCGCCGGTGATGGACTTGTGCTCGCCGGGCTCTTCGCGCGAGCGGTAGAGCTGGCGCGCCAGGGCGCGATAGAGGATGTCGTTCACCAGCGTGGATTTCCCCGAGCCGGAGACGCCCGTGACCACCGTCATCACGCCCAGCGGGAAGCCGGCGTCGATGTTCTTCAGATTATTTTCGCGCGCTCCGGCGACGGCTAGGGCATGCCCGTTGGGCTTGCGGCGCTGGGCGCGCATCGCGATCTGCATCTCCCCGGAAATGTACCTGCCGGTGAGCGACTCGGGAGCGTGGACGATCTCGTCCGGACTGCCCGCGGCGACCACCTCGCCGCCGTGGCGTCCCGCGCCCGGGCCCAGGTCGATGACGTAATCGGCACGGCGGATGGTTTCCTCGTCGTGCTCGACCACCAGCACCGTGTTGCCCAGGTCGCGCAGCGCTTCGAGCGCGGCCAGCAGGCGGTCGTTGTCGCGATGATGCAGGCCGATCGAAGGCTCATCGAGCACGTAGAGCACTCCGCGCAGCTCGCGAGCCGATCTGGGTGGCCAGCCGGATGCGCTGGCCTTCGCCGCCGGAGAGCGTGGCCGCCGAGCGGTCGAGCGAAATGTAGCCCAGTCCCACCGCATGGAGGAACCGCAGCCGCTCGATGATTTCGCCCAGAATGCGTCCGGCGATCTGCTCCTCGCGCTGGCTCAGGCGGATGGCGCGCGCCGCCTCGACGGCACGCGATACCGGCAAGGCGGTGAATTCGGCAATGGACATGCCGTTGACTTTGACCGCCAGACTCTCCGGCCGCAGGCGCTGGCCCTGGCACGCGGCGCACTGTGTCGCCGACATGTACTCCAGCAGCCAGTCGCGGTAGCTTTCGGACGAAGAGTCTTCCAAAATTTGCTTGAGGAAGGCGAGCACGCCTTGCCATCCGGCGCGCTTGGACTCGCCCTTCTCCGGCCCGTAGAGGATCAGGTTCTGAGTTTTCGCGGGGAGCTTTTCGAAGGGCGTGCGCAAGTCGAAACCGTAAGCCTCCGCCGCGATGTGCAGCATGCGTTGCAGGTAGGTCGAGCCGGAGCCCGGCCCCAGTCCGCCGTCCAGCAGCGGCTTCGACCAGTCTACGATCACCTTGGCGGGGTCGAAATCGATAGCGGCTGCCCAGTCCGTGGCACTCCGGGCAGGCGCCGTACACGCTGTTGAAGGAGAACGAACGCGGCTCCAGCGTGGGCACGTTGATGCCGCACTCAGGGCAGGCCATCCTCGACGAGTACAGGCGCTCTTCGCCGCCCACCACCGCCACCAGCACCAGGCCTTCGGCGAGCTTCATGGCGATCGCGACTGAGTTCTCCAGCCGGCGCTCGATCCCCGGCTTCACCAGCAGGCGGTCCACCACCACTTCGATGGTGTGGTTCTTGCGTTTGTCGAGCTTGATCTCCTCTTCCATGCTGCGCAGTTCGCCGTCGATGCGCGCGCGGGTGAACCCCTGCTGGGCCAGCTTCTCCAATTCCTTCTTGAACTCACCTTTGCGCCCGCGCACGATGGGCGCCAGGATCATCACCCGGTCTTCGGGCTTCAGCGACATAACGCGCTGCACGATCTGCTCCGCCGACTGCCGCGTGATCTCCCGCCCGCAGTTGGGGCAATGCGGAGTGCCGACGGAGGAGTAGAGCAGGCGCAGGTAGTCGTAGATCTCGGTGATGGTCCCGACGGTCGAGCGCGGGCTGCGCGAGGTGGTCTTCTGTTCGATGGAGATGGCGGGGCTGAGCCCGTCGATGGAATCCACATCGGGCCGCTCCATCTGGTCGAGGAACTGGCGCGCGTAGGCGGAGAGCGTCTCCACGTAGCGCCGCTGGCCCTCGGCGTAGATGGTGTCAAAGGCTAGCGACGACTTGCCCGAGCCGCTCAGCCCGGTAATCACCGTCAGAGTGTTGCGCGGGATCTCCACGTGGATGTTCTTGAGGTTGTGCTGACGCGCCCCGCGCACCGTGATCTTATTGATGGCCATCGACAGAATGACTGCGTTGCCCGCGCCCAAAACCTCGGGCAGTCTCCCTGGAAGCTTCAGCAGCGGCAGGACACAGCGTTACTCCGTATCTTAGTTGTTAATCTCGCGAGGCGTCAACGCGGGGTAAAGTGTGCGGTTCGATGACCGAGCACTGTTGCGAAATGTTGCAGACAGCGGTGGAGGGCGAGGCGATTCTGCACGCGCCCAAGCAGCAGATGCACGGACGGATCCTGAACGAAGTGGATTCCGATTACGCGGTGCGTTCGCCGGAGGATCGGCCGAGCGTGTATCCCATCAACTTTTGCCCGTTCTGTGGGAGAGCGATCTCCAGAACGGTGTGGAACGCAGAAAAGAAAAAGTAACCCCTTTATCGTCAGTGGCTTGCCCAATAGTGCTGTGGCTGCGGGCCAATGGCCCACCGGCATCTTCAGCCGCGTCCGGCCGGCAGGTTAAGGTGGTGGCACGGCATTCAGGCCGAGGCCGGGTATTTAAGGAAGGACGGGCCCAAGAGTGAGAACGATCCTGGTTTCATTAACGTTATTCTTAACGGTGGTTTTATCGGTTGGTTTGGGAATTGTTTCTGCTTACGCGGCCATCCACGGCATCCTGCAAGTGTTCGCGCAACATCCTCGTGCTCAGGAAGAGCCTTTGCCCGCTCTCGTCGCCCAGGAAGCGACGCTTCAGCAGTAGCCATCATCCCATCGATCGCGGCCTCGTGTGGGTTGTGAATCCGATTATTGCTCGTTCTGCTGTGGATTGCCCGGTTGTTGCATTCTGCGGAGTTGCTCCAGCAACTGCTCAGGACTCTTGACCTGCTGCCCCCCCTCGCCGGAGGTGGAGGGTTGTCCGCCCACCTGATCCGGCGGCTGCTGCGGAATGAACGGACGGTGCCCGGGCGGGGCCTGCTGGGCGGGCTGCGCCGGAGGTGCCGCGGGCTGGGACGCCTGGTCTTCCTCGGCCTCATCATCCGTATCTACCTGCGGAGGCATGGTCGCACGCGCCGGCTGACTCTGAGCCATGGCCGCTCCCGCGCTGGGCGAGGACTGATTGGCGGTCAGGATGATGCTGGTCACCGAATTGGGATCGCCGTCGGAGCCGAGCAGGATGTAATCGAAGCGCGGACCGGTCAGCAGGTCGGAAAGCACCTCGCGCGGCGTTCCCGGACCGATGCGCACGGCCACGCGTTCGCGGGTCAGTTGGGCCGGCGCATCCACCGTGGCGCCCGTACGCGTCGACACCGCATGCAAGATGTCGGTGAGCGTGGAATTGGCGGCTACGATGGACAGCAGGCCGTTGCTGTACGTGACCTGCGGCGGCGCCGCGGGCATCTGCTCGGGAGTCAGCGGCGGCGGTACCGTCTGCGGCAGAGGCTCCGGAGACGGTTTGGACGTGCCGTGCTTGCGTTGCTTCGCCCGCACCACCTTGCTCGCCGGCGGCGTCACCTGTGTGCCCGGCTTCGGGGCGGCAGTCGTCTGCGCCGCGGAACACCCCGGCAGGAACAGTAGCGAAGTTACGATTACGGCGGCTTTGCTCCAGAAAAGGGTCATCCCAGCCACACCTTCGGAAACGCGCTCTCTGCCTTGATTGTACCCCAGCGGCTGCAGCCTCCGTTTACACGAATGGACAATACTTTTATCGGACTATCAACTTTCCGGCATCCATTTACAATAGCTTTCCATTTGAGCGAGATGGCCATGTTCCGTAATCAGAGGAGTCTTAATCACAAGTCCCTGGCGCTGCTGCTGCTGCTGTCAGCGTTGGTGCTGCCGCGGGCCGTGGCCCAGACCTGTTCGTCCGCCTCCGAGATGGATGAGCCCACGCGCTCGGCCCTGGAGCGCACCGCGCGCCAGTTCTTCGATTACGCCTCACAGGGAGACGTCTTCCACCTGAAACAAGCAGCCGCCAGTAGTCTGGCCGCGAATTTTGCCGGCGTCGAGGGGGTAGTGATCGATCAGAAGCCGATTTACGCCGGCGCCCAGCCTACTGTGCGCGCTTCTTATCTGCTGGAAGCTCCCGGCAACACGCCCCTCGCGCGCGCGGAATTCCTATGTGGCGTGTGGGCGACCTCGAGTTGGGCCAGCTTCGTCATCAACAACCTGCCGCCTGGCCGTTACGGGGTGGTGATTCAGGACGTCAGCACGCCCAAGGGGAAATACGCGTTCACCCTGGTGCTGAGGCAAGAGGGCGGGGCCTGGAAGCTGGCCGGCTATTACAGCAAGCCGGAGGAGATCGGCGGCCACGACAGTCAGTGGTTCCTGACCAAGGCGCGGGAGTACAAGACCAAGGGCGCCAACCTCAACGCCTGGTTCTACTACCTGACAGCCTGGGATCTGGCGGCGCCGGTGGACTTCATGAGCACGCGCGCCCTGGACAAGATCAGCGACGAGATGGAGGGCGTGCGCCCCTCCAACCTGCCCTCGAGCGATCATCCGCTGGCGCTCGCGGCCAGCGGCGGCCGCAGCTACCAGGTGATCTATCTGTCCGCTCTGCCGGCGGGGAATGACCTGAATCTGCTGGTGAAATACCGCATGCCCGACGTCTCCAACACCCAGAAAATGTTCGACGAGAACATGGCGGTGATCCGCGCCATCGTCGCCCGCTATCCCGAGTTCCGCGAGGCTTTCGCCGGAGTGGTGGCGCGGGCGACTGAGCCTTCAGGACGCGATTACGGCACGCTGCTGGCGATGAAGGACGTGAAGTAGGCCACGTCCCTTAATGTCCTTCGTCCAGCGCTCGACGAAGTAAATGTATGCAAGGTTCTCGTTGCGGTCTGCTGAACCAATGCCGAGTAGGTGCGTATCTTCGGTGCCCCGATACGTTTCGTACGAATCCTTCCCGTCCGGTTCACCCAAGACCTTGAGAACCTGCGCCACGGTCATTCCAGATCGCAAACGGGCGAACCGCTCCTGCGCCTGTGCACGCTGAGCCGTGGACATGCGGAGTATCGGATTCGGCAACGCCGTATCGCGAGTGGCTTCCCGAGCAGCGCAACACTCAGGGTGCTTGCGCAACCAAGCTCGAACTGCGGTTTGCAATTGCAGCCGGTGACTACCGATACTCGGCCACAAAAACCAGTCATCCATCCTCATGTCCTTGGCGTTCTTGTGCGCGAGGGCCGGCAGCAGGTCTGGTACTTCTTTGTCTTTCAGGACCATATATGCAATGTCGCCAACTACCGGGGCACCCAGAAGCGGTTCCATGCGAGGGTCCGGCATCCATCGAATATCGGCCATCCGGTCGACCAAACATGGCACGGAATACTGCCCCAGCAAGATGAGCGTGTCATACACGTCATCCCACCAGTAGCCTTTTTCCATCGCGCTCTTGACCTTAGGGTCTTGGGGGCTCAGAACAACAACTGTCTCTGGGAAGCTCGCGAGGTTAGGAAGCTGACGGCACATCAGACTTGCGAGTTTAGTGGCTTCGGCAGCGTTTAGACCCGAGGAGCTTTGGCCTGATAGCAGTGGGGCGCAGTAACTAAGCAGCAGCACAATGGCGATGCCGCGAAACATGGAGGCATTATAGCTCCGCAAGTTACGGCGTCCGCTCGCCGTGTAGTTGTTGTGAACGGGCCTTCACGTAAGTTTCGCGGGCCTAGCTCCCGAAAGCGCGGTTGAATCATAGCTGACATAGCCGGCAGTTCTGCAGGAAATGAATACGCTTGCCTTTCAATGAGGCGGCGAAACCAGCTACCTTACAAGGAATCCTGTCGCCGCCACGATCACGCCTAGCGCCGCGAACACCATCCCCATTACCCAATAACCGCGGTTGGTGGTCAGAAGCGTGATCGATGTCACCACCAGCGCGATCTCCAGAAATACCTCGCCTATATTGAACCGGTTAGCCTTGCGGCCGGCCACCAGAACTTCCTGCTCGAGTTTGCGCGCTTCCTTCTCGATCTCTTTCTGATCGTCGCCATAGCGCTCGGCATTTTGCGCGAACTTCTCCCGGGCTTTTTCCGCCCTGGCCTCATCCTTGGCCACGAGCGCGGCCAGCAGCTCGGAGAAGGCCTCATAGTTGTGGCGGCGGATGCCTTTGGCCTGGTAGAAGGCCCACTGGTCGCTGGCCTTGGCCTGCGCGATCACCTGCTCGATGTGGGTGCGGTGTCCCAGAAGCGTAACTGTGGCCACCAGCACCGCCATCACCGCCATGGTCAGGCTGACCGGCCTCAGACTGGGATTGTGCCGCGCTTCTTCGGCTTGCTCGTGCATTTCGTGAATGTCGCCTTCAGGCATGCGGAGAAGGATACCAGAATGGACAAATTTTCCTTGAGGCCACACACCGTCGCAAGGTCCCTCGCTTCGCTCGGGGTTTCGGCAGCGGGCTCTCGCTTGGCTCACGCCCGCTGGACGCCTCAACTTACGCCGCATCGCCGGATTCGGCCTTTTTTGCTTCCTTAAGCGCCGAGCGCGGTTCGACGAAGACGCACTCCCGCGGCTTCTTGTCGAAGCGCAATCCTTCATAGACGGGGGCGCGCATCTTCAGGCCGCCGCCCTCGGTCTCGTGGGTCCACTCGGTGAACTTGATCTGCGCCACCAACTCGGGCTTCACCCAGTGCATGCCGCGCCCGGTCTGGACCTGGCCGTGAAAAGGATTGCGGCTGGTCTTGAGCTTCTGCAGCTGCCGCCACATGTCGGCGTGCGATGCCTCGGTGAATCCGCTGCCTGCCTGGCCGACGTGGATTAGCTGTCCCTGGTCGTCATAGAGACCCAGGATCACGGAACCGAAATGCTGGCGGCTGCCCTTGGGATCGGTGTAGCCGCCGATCACGCACTCCTGGCTCTTGGTGATCTTCATCTTCAGCCACTCGCGGCTGCGCTTCTGGATGTACCAACTGCGGCGGCGTTTGGCGACGATGCCTTCCAGTTCTTTCTCCGCGGCGGCGTGGAACAGAGCCGTGCCCTGGCCGAGTTGGTGATCGGAGTAACGCAGAATGTCGCCGTCGCCGGCGGCCACGATGCCGGCCAGCAACTCCTTGCGCTTCTCCAGGTCAACTTTGAAGAGCGAGTAGCCGTCTCGGTAGAGCAGGTCGAAGGCGTAATACAGGATCGGGATGGAAGCATTGCGGGCACCACGCCGGCCGGGCTCGCGAAAGCCCGTCCGCTGCTGCATGAGGCTGAACGAGGCGCGCCCCTGCTCGTCGAGCGCGACGATCTCACCATCGAGGATGGCGGTGCGCGCGCGGACGTTATCTGCCAGATCCTTCAGTTCCGGATACTCGCTGGTTAGGTCGTTCTGGTTGCGCGAAACCAGACGAACCTTGCCGTTCTGGATAAACGCTACCGCGCGATAGCCGTCCCACTTGATCTCGAAGAGCCACTCGTCGTCATCGAAGGGCTCGTCCACCAGCGTCGCCAGCATGGGGTGGATGACGGACGGCATGGGCTCTTCCACCGCGCCGGGGATACCACTTAAAACTACGGAGGACGCCGAGGAATTGTTTACTTGTTTCTTTTTGGGTGACAAGGCGTGGCCGGACCGGGTCTTGATTCTGGTTCTTGATTTTCTTCCCTCTGCGTCCTCCGCGTCCTCTGCGGTCTTCCTTTTCCGCACCTTGGCAAGCGCATCGGCGAGCCAGGCGTTCTTGGCGGTCTTTGATGCGGCGCGGCTGCTCTGCCACTCCGCTGAGCCGGCATCGGAGGCGATCTGATCAAGCGAGCGCCGGGTGAGCACCGAGTAGTCGTAGTCGTCAATGTTGTAGCCGGGCATGACGTTCTCGTCGCGATGCTTTATGAGCAACCACTCCGTGCCCTTGCTGCCGGGACGCCGCGAACGCATGTGCGCCAGCACGAATCCGCCCTTCAACTTCTCGCCGTGAAGTTGGAACTTCAAGTCGCCTTTGGCCAGCATTTCCGAGGCGTTGCCCTCGGCTTCCCAGGTGCCGATATCCCACACCATCACCGTCCCCGCGCCGTAGTTGCCGGGCGGGATGATGCCTTCGAAATCCAGATAGGAAACCGGGTGGTCCTCCACCTGCATGGCCAGGCGTTTGTCCGCGGGGTCCAGCGACGGTCCCTTGGGCACGGCCCACGACTTGAGGACGCCTTCCATTTCCAGGCGAAAATCGTAGTGCAGGCGCGTCGCCCGGTGCTTCTGCACCACGAAGCGGTGCTGCGACGCCTTCTCCAGTTTTGGCGGAGGCTCAGGAGTCTGCTCGAAGCGCCGTTTGCGTTTGTATTCCTCGAGGGCCATGCGAGCTTAGATGTGGAGACTTGGCTGGCGGACGGAATTTGGCTGTCCGAGCCAATACTCACGGGGGACGGTCGCCCCGTCCGCCAAGGCCGCAGGTGCCCCATTCGTCACGCGTCTTGGCCACCCCAACCTGCTGAATTTGCTTGATTTCCTGCTTCTTTGATGTACCCTGATGCGGCGCGACATCCCAAAATTGAAGAGGATACCGAACGAGCCCGTTTTACGGGCGCTTTCGCAGGATGAGCCTCCCCCCGAAGTCCAACCTGCAGAGCTCATTCCAGTCGAGATGGGCCCTGGGCTATAGGTGTGCGATGCGATTGCTCGCAGTCCTTTGTTGCAGCATGGTTCTGCTGGCGACGACGGTCGCCCAGAACCCTCCTCCGCCGTCTTCGAGTGACACCGGCCAGCCGCAGCAGCCGCAGAACCCGCTCCAGACGCAGCCTGCGACCCAGCCCGAGCAGCCGCCCAAGCCGAGCGCTTCGACCTTCGAGCTGGGCAACGCGGCCGGCGGCGGCCAGGATCAGGAGTTGGGGGAAGTGCGGCTGATGACTCGCTACACCCAGCTCGGCGGCGACGTTACCAAATCGTTCTACGTCCCGGGCGAGAACGATCTGGCTGAATTCAACTACTTCTACGACCACGGTTTCATGGGCACGCGGCGGCTGCAGTTCCTCACCATGTTCCGCGCCACCGACGACAAGAGCATCGACCCCGAGCACAACAGCCTGCAGAAAGGCTACCTCCGCATCTACGGTCCGCGCGACGAGTACATCGTGGGTGATGCCCTGGTTAACTTCTCGCTGCTGTCCTTCAACCAGAACATCCGTGGCGTAGATACGTCCTGGAAGCTGGGCGATAGCTGGAAGCTGACCACCGTAGGCGGCGTCTACATCGACCGCTGGGGCTCGATCTGGAATTACAACATCCTCGGCCGTCCTTATCTGGCCACAGTGGCGGGCAGCCGTGTGGAATACAGACCCACCAAGCGTGCCGTTTTGGGGTTCAACTTCTCCTACAGCAAGGACAATCCCGGCACCCTGCCGCTACCCTGCGATCCCACTCAGCCCAACCAGGGCGCTTGCCTGATCGGCGCGCCGCCGGACCCCGCGGAAAACAAAGTTGGCAGCGTCGATCTAAAACTACAGTTTCCTTGGGGGCTGCGCGTGAACGCCGAGTACGCCTACTCGTTCACCAACTTCGATACCCGCACGACGTTTGGGGACGTTCCGCTGCCGTGCTTCTCCAACACCCCTCCTTGCGACACCCGCATGCCGGAGCCCGGGATCGGGACGCAAGGCGATTGGGGGAGCCGCGCCGAAGCCACCTACCGCTGGCACAAGCTGACGCTACGCGGCTCGTTCGTGCGCTACGAGCCCAACTTCGCCTCCATGAACGCGCGCCAGATCAACGACCTGCAGGACGGCATCTTCCGCGCCAGTTACGACCTGACGCATTCCCTGACCCTGGACGGCATCCTCCGCCGCTCCAACAATAATCTGCGCGGGCAACTCACCAATCCTCGCCCGGGCTGCGTTGATCCCTCCACGTGCGATCCCACCGGTTATGAAACGGTCCTGTGGGGACCGGAAATGCACTTCACCCTGCATGATCTGGGCTTCTACCGGCGCGCGGTGCTGGAGTTCGGCTATCGCGACCGCGAGGTGCGGGGCACGCGGCCGACGCCAGCCAACTGCGTCGCCACCCAGCCCACGGAGAGCACCACCACCTGCGTCTCGCAGTTTGTGCGCATGCCCTTCGCCGAACTCACCGTGCCCTATCACCGTACCTACGCCACCCTGGGTTACGAATTGCGACACATGGTGGACAACATCGACCCCACGCAGAGTTCGCAAACCCATCGCGTCTATGCCGCGCTGCGCGGGCTCTACGAGCTGGGCGGCTGGCACATCAATCCCAACTTCCGTTTCGAACTCGAGCGCCAGAGCCAGGAGCCGAATGTGACGCCGCAATCGGTGTGCAATCCCTCGTTGGGGCTCTCCGATCCCTGCCTGCTGACCTACGATTCCAACCGGCTGGACACGGCGGCGGTCCTGGTGGAGGCGCCGCGCTGGTTCATCATGGAAGCAGCCTACCGCGCCACTACGGCCACCATCTTCGGACCCTCGGGCTACAATCGCCCTTCGTACCGCGCGGCGCTCACTTACAAACTGCGCAATGACGAGAACACGGTGTTTATCTTCTCGTTCTATCGCGCCAATTACTTCTACCTGACGCCTGCCAACCTGACGCCCATCACCGATTACGACGAGCGCCAGGTTGGAGTGTCGTTCGTGTACAAGTTCGGCAAGCGCCGCTGAGGAGCGGGTGGACACAGATCACACAGAGCGGGCAGGGCGCTGGAAGGCGGCGCTGAAGCGTCTGCGGCTGGGGCGCGTGGACCTGCTCATCTCGGTTTTGGTGACGCTGGCCGGCCTGCTGCTGTTCTGGCGGGCGGAGATCGTAGGAGCGAACCGCGGGGCGCTTTCGTTGCTGCAGACGGTGGAGCTGCGCTCGCTCGATACGCGCTTCAAGGTGCGCGGTCCGCGTCCGCACGATCCGCGAATCGTCATCGTGGCCATCGATGAAAACACCTTGCGCAAGCTGGGTGCGTTCCCGGTGGCACGCGACGCCTATGCCCGGCTCATCGACCGGCTGCACGCCGGCGGCGCCCGCACCATCGCCTTCGACGAAGACTTCCCCACCCCCGAGAAGAACGCCGCTCTCGACGCGCTGCAACGGTTGCAGGCGGAGATGGGCAAAGATCCCGCGGCGCGGGAGAAGATCCGCGTCCTCGAGCGCACCAGCGACAACGACGCCGTCTTCGCCGCATCGATGAAAAATGCCGGCAACGTCATCCTGGGGCACATCTTTCTGGACCGCGAACGCACCGAGGGTACCGATCCCAAGGCGGCGCAGGATTACTACGACCTGGTTTCACTGCAGGCTTTCCCTCAGATCCGAAAGGTGACCAAGAATGGCCGCGACTTCGACATGAAGGCGGCCTGGCCCGGCGACGTGGAGTGGGGCATCGAACCCAACATCCGCCTGCTGGCCGAAGCTGCCAAGACATATGGCTTCTTCAACGCCACCCCCGATGCCGACGGCATCTATCGCCGCGAGCCGCTCATCGTCCGCTACCAGGACCAGGATTACTTCCCGTCGCTTTCTTTCCAGGCGGTGAAGGAATTCGAACAAATCTCAGACCAAGACACCATCGCCTTCATGGCGGAGAATGGCTTGGAGAGCATCCAGCTCGGGCGCCACGTTTTCCGTCCCGAGCGCAATGGTACGGTGCTCATCAACTATGCCGGACCGTACAGGACGTATTCGCAGTATTCGATGGTAGAGGTGATCAACGGCGCGGTTCCGGCTGAGGCCTATCGCGACAAGATCGTGCTGGTCGGCGCTACCGCGCTCGGCGTCGGTGACCTGCGCGCCACGCCCTTCGAGTCTTCCGCCATGGGAGTGGAGGTCCACGCCAACACCATCGACAACCTGCTCCACACCGGCGAGCCCGGCCGCAGCTTCCTGCGCCGCGGACTCACCCAGGAGATGGTGGACCTGGCGTTCATACTGGCGTTGGGCCTGGGCATGGGCGCGGTCTTCGCTCATAGCAAGCCGCTGTTCTCCACTATATCGGCCATGTTGGCGCTGTTGGTCTTCGGCACAGCGGTTTATGAAAGCTTCAAGCACTTGGGCTGGTGGCTTTTGTTTGTTCTGCCGGCGGGCATGCTGATCGTCAACTATGCTGGCGTTACCAGCTTCCGGATGATTTTCGAGGAGCGCGAGAAGCGCAAGATCCGCAAGACGTTCTCGCAATACGTCTCGCCCGGCGTCATCAGCCTGATCGAGCAAGATCCCAAGAAATACTTCCGCCGCGGCGGCGAACTCAAAGAGCTGAGCATCATGTTCACCGACATCCGGTCGTTCACCACGATTGCGGAGGGCATGAGCCCGGACGAGCTGGTGTTTCTGCTCAATGAGTATCTCGGCGAGATGACCGACATCCTCTTCCAACGCTGGGGCACGCTCGACAAATACATCGGCGACGCCCTCATGGCGTTCTGGGGCTCACCCTACCCGCAGGAGGACCATGCCGAGCGTGCCTGCGCCTGTGCCCTCGACATGCAGGCGCGGCTCCAGGAACTGAATCGCAAGTGGGAGTCGGAGGGGCGCAAGCCGCTAACCATCGGCATCGGGGTCAACACCGGCGTGGTCAACGTCGGGAACATGGGCTCGGACCGGCGCCTAGCCTGGACGGTGATGGGCGATGCCGTGAACCTGGCGTCGCGACTGGAAGGCCTGAATAAGGAATACCACACCGGGATCATCATCAGCGAAGTCACCTGGCGCGAAGTGAGCCCGCTATTCGTGTGCCGCGAATTGGACTACACCCGCGTCAAGGGCAAGCTCCAGCCGGTGAGCCTTTACGAACTGCTGGCGTTTGCCTCCGAGGCGCCGCGCTATGCCGACCTGCTGGCGCAGTTCGCGGCCGCGCTGGCCACATATCGCCAGCGCCACTGGGACGAGGCGATTGAGAGTTTTGAGGCGCTGCTGGCGCGCTATCCCGACGACGGGCCCTCGCACGAGCTGCTCAAGCGCTCGCACGAATACCGCCGCGAAGGGCCGGCGGCGGACTGGGATGGCGTGTACGTGATGAAAACCAAGTGAGCCGCATGCTTCATCGCCGAAATCGCCGAGATCGACGCCATCGCCGAAATCGACGGCCGCAACATCTGGTTTCGGCGATTTCGGCGTTATGCGGATCAAGGAAGTGGGGAGAGGGATGACACGTCGGACTTTGTGGATCGCGATCGTCGCGCTGTTGCTGGCAGTGGCTGCTCAAGCCGCGCCGCCTGATGCTCCGGTCCCGGGACCGAAGGCCGGCAACATCACCGCGCTATTGCCCACGGCGAACATTGTGCGCGGTTCCGCCAAGCAGCAAGTTGCGGCGATCGCCAAGAAGGGCGACGACGTCGTGTGGAACGACCTGGTCCGCACCGACAAGGGCGGCCGCGCGCGCATCACCCTGCTGGACCAGTCCATCCTCTCCGTGGGCTCACAGGCAGAGTTGCGCATTATCAAGAGCGACGCCAAATCGCAGCAGACCTCCATCGAAGTCGGTTACGGCCGCGTGCGCGCCGAGGTTGCGCCCATTACCCAGCCGAGCGGGAGCTTCGAGATCAAGACTCCCACCGCGGTCGCCGGCGTCATCGGCACCACGTTCGGCATCGACTCCTCCATCGGTACCAGCACGTTCCTCTGCGTCTCGGGAACGGTGATGGTAGGCAGCAACAATCCCACGATTCCCGGCCGGGTGCCCTGCACGGCGGGCATGGCCGCCGTCGTAGCCGCCGGCAAGGCCCCGACCACGCGTCCGGCGACGCCGCAGGAGATCCAACAGTTGGTCCAGGACACCGAGCCGGCCGTGATCAGCGCCATGAGTCCCAGTTCGCTGTTGCCGGGAGCCACCGCCGACGCGTCCATCACTGGCACGCAACTGGGCAACGTTAACGCGGTGATCTCTTCCTCGCCATCTGTCACCGCTACCCTGAATGCCGGCGGCACCGCAACCAATGTCAGCGTGCACCTGGTGGTCGCCGCCAACGCCACGCCCGGGCCGGTGACGCTCACCCTCAACAGGCCAAGCGGAGTGAGTTCTGCGGCGGTGTTCACCATCTCGCCTTTGCAGGCCGGCTCTGCCGCGGCAGGAAATGCGCCCAGCATCCAAGGGCTTTCCACCACCACCGCGCCCTCAACCGGCGGCACCGCGCTAACCATCACGGGCAGCAATTTCGATGCGAACACCAAAGTCATGTTCGGCAGCGTGGCCGCGTCGAACGTGACGTTCGTCAGCCCCACGCAGCTCACCGTAGTCGTACCTCCCGAGAACCCCGGCCCGGTGGACCTCACCGTGTTGACCGGAGGCGGCATGACCACCACGCTTTCCGGCGGCTTCAGCTTCGGCGGGCCGGTGGCCGCCATCGCGCCCCCCGAGATCACCGTGGAGCCGGGCGCGCCCTTGACGCTCGACGGCAGCCAGTCTTCGGACACGCTGGCGGGCACTACCCTAAGCTACAGTTGGACGCTTTGCAGCCTGGGCTTCAAACCGCCGCAGGCCGGCGCCTCCGTGCCTGCGACGAATGCTCCCATTTGCAACCCCGCGACCGGAACCGTCTCGGGTACCGATTCCCAGTTTGCCACCACCCCGCCCGCTGTCCCCGGCCAGTACTTTGCCCGGCTCCAGGTGACCGACAACCTGGGAGCCAGCGCCGTCTTCTTCAGCTCTGTGACCGTGAACCAACCGACCTACCTCGATCCTCTCACCTGCACCACCTTGCTGGCCCAGGCCTTTTCTACGCTGCAGACCGGCTCAGCCACGGGGAGCGGCTGCGGCAGCGGCGGCCCGGCGACGGTGCTGGGGTTTTTCGACCCAAGCTTCTCGGGGCTGACGGTGCTGCAGCAATCGTTGCAGAGTGTGTTCCCCACGTACAGCAGTATGCAGGTGCACCTCGTGGGTCTGCAGTTGAGCGCCAGCGGAAATGTCTCGATCGTAACCGGCAACTGGGAGTTGCTCTATACCATCAAGAACGATCCCGCATGCAAAGGCATTCCCAATTGCCAGCCGCCAACGTACCCCGCCTCGCTCGGAACCGTGACTACCGTCTGGACTCTTACTCCAGGGAGGGGTTGGTCCGTGACGGACTTCCGCTACCAGAACGGGTTCACGCAGGGGACGCTGCCCGCCGTGCCCGTCACCACCAATTCGCTTCCCGACTTGGAGTTAGTCAGTGTGTATTCTCCCACGACGGCGGGACTGCCGATCCCGGCAGGCACCGGTCCTCAAAGCTTCCAGGCCACGATACAGAACATAGGCACGGCGGATTTCACCCAGACTACGCCCGTGACTTTCAACCTCAAGGATCTCACCGGCACGCTGCTGGGTTCCGCGACCGGCTCCATCGGGCCCATCGGGGTAGGCAAGAGCGCGCAGGTGACCGTCAGCATCAACATCCCGACTACTATCACGGCTGTCACCCAAACCCAGGTTTACGTCAGCGTGAACACCGGGTGCCCGATCCCGGAGAGCAACTGCACCAATAACGGCGGTGTCTTTCCTGTGGTTATCACCCCGCCCAATGTTCCGCTGCCCAACTTGGTCACACAGATCACCAATGTGGCCAGTAACGCGACCCTCGGCACGGGGTCGCAGACCATTCAGGCAACAGTCACCAACATCGGTAATGCGCCATTCACGTCTTCACCGCCGGTGATTTTCTCAATCAGCGGTACGGGTTTCACCGTGCCCCCGGCGCAGGTTACCATCACCGGACCGATCGCGGTGGGCCAAGTCGTGCCCGTGCAGGCAACGCTCAACATCCCGCTCTCGATCCCGTCTGGCACGAAGGCGACCTTGACTGTGGATGTCAGTCCCACCTGCCCCAATCCCGTCGAGCCGGATTGCACTGACAACACCGCCAGCCTGCCCATCACCATCGGCATTCCGCCCGGGATCATCATCGCCTCCTCGCAGGGGAACACGACGAGCGCCAGCCCGGTGGAACTGAATGGGCCGCTCACGGACGCCCTGACGCTCACGGCGACGCGCTCCGACAACGTCACTACCGGCTCCGTAACCCTCGGCTTCACCGGGTCAACGGTCACGAGCACTCCGGCGCAACTTACCTCGATTCCCTACGGTTCCCCCCAACCAGTGGACTTCGTCGCTACTATCGATGCCAGCGGAAACGTGACCACGGGTCCTGCCAGCGTGACGGTGACGCCATCTAACGCAACGCCGCCGGCTGGTCCACAGCCGACCACGCTTTTCTTCAACATCGGCGATATCAACCTCAGCCTGCCGAGCGGGACGATCTGCATCCCGATCGGGACCGGGAACCAAGCCCTGGTTCCCTCCTTCAGCATCAATGCGCTCAGCGGTTTCAATGTGCCCACCGTCAATTGGCAGTGGGCTGGTTTGAGCGGGGTCACGGTGAGTCAGGTGAGCGGTACCGCTACATTGTCCGGCACCATGTATGCCCTGCCGGCCTTCACCTTTACCGTCACCACCCCCGGCACCCAGACGCCTCTGTTTGCGGTCACGGTCACGAACGCGCAGGGGTCGGCCACCAAGGCGTTCTCGCTGAGTTTCGATCTGAGCACCGGCGCGTGCCCTGCCGCCGCGTTGCGACTTGGGGGCGGTGGCGGCGTTACCGGTACATGGTCGCGTGGCGCCGGCGGCGGCGGGATGGCTAAGGCTATGAGTCCAGCCGGTCCGCTTCCCGACTTGCAGATCAATGCCGCCACCGTGTCCTTCACGCCTTCCATCCCGAAGCCCGGAGACACTGTGTCGGTGCGCTTCCGCGTGACCAACGCCGGCAGTGCCGACGCCCAGAACGTGCCCATCGCGCTGGTGGTCAGCGGCGCGACGGTTGCCTCCGAAACCTTCGATATCCGCGCCGGCGCCAGCACCCTGGCCGGGCTCGAGTGGCCGGACGCGCACATGGCCTCCAGCAGCGGCTCGCTGCAAGCTGCCGTGGTGGTCGATCCGAACCACACCGTGGTCGAGAAAACTACGCTCGGGAAATCGGCACCGCTGGTGCACTTCGCCTGGCTGCCCGGTCCGGAAGCGGAGACCAGCGCGCAGTTCGCCGCCGCACAGCGCGCCACACTCGAGGTGGCCGACGGAGGCTGTGTGGGCTTCAGCTTCGCCTCCGGCGCAGGCTCGGCCTGCGGCTCCGCCGACGTCGAGATCTCGGTCGAGCAAATGGCCAGCGGGCGCTTTACGCTGGCGGCGCAGATCGGCATCGCCGACCTTGGTCCGGCGTTTGGCGGAGGCAAGCTGGCAGCGGTGCAATATGAGCAGGAAGCCCCGGCGGTCGCCGGCCACAGCTATGCCGTGCAATTGCGCGGCGGCAGGACCGGCATCCTCCGCCTGATGGCGATCCGCAATCCCGGGCAAACCGCCGCCACCTCACGACAGGCATTCGGTGGGAGCAAGGTAGCAAGCAAAGTCGGCGCCGGCCAGAGCAGCGGCCCGGTGGAGACCGGCGATGTCTCCGGCGTGCGTACCCCGAGCCAGTCCAAGGCGTACTTCGACGTGAGCTACCAGACGCAATAGACCATCGAGCGCGCCACAAAAGGTGGAAGCCCCCGCCAAGGGCTTTAAGCCCCTGAGGGGACATCCCAATCCACTCCCGGAGCTGATTTCTCCCATGCCCCATTCGCGCCGAGACACTTGCTGCTATTGGTGATCGTTTGATGTCGCTTGGCGCTCCCGGGTGGCGCTTCGAACCCCTTAATGCTGAAGGAGCGCAATCATCGTGAGAAGCG
Source organism: uncultured Acidobacteriota bacterium (assembly GCA_963808725.1). GTDB lineage: Bacteria > Acidobacteriota > Terriglobia > Terriglobales > Acidobacteriaceae > JAHFUA01. Next base: position 2,365,554 of record CAWEGO010000002.1, read on the forward strand.
TGGACATTTTATGCAGGGGCTAAAGCCCGGAAGGAATGATGCGAGCTGGCTCCCCCGCCTGAAGGCGGGGGGCTTCCACCGGAGTTGCCAGCGTGCTCCGTGTCTCCGTGCCTCCGTGGTGAATCCGATTTACTGCACGGTGAAGCTCACGTTTGCCGTGTTCTGCAATCCGGTACCCGCCGTGCCCGTGATGGTAACAGTGTAGCTGCCGGCGGGGGTGCCCGTCTGCGTCACCGGCGCACTCACCATGCTGCCTCCACCGCAGGAGACCAGCAGCAACATCATCCCCAAGAGCAGCAGGAGCATCAGCGCTGCCGCGCGCTTGCGCGAGCGCCGGCGCAGGCCCAAGCCCATCAGGACGACGGCCGGCAGCGGCATCCACAGCGTGTAGAGCGGCGCCAGGTTGCGGTGGTGGATAGGAGCAAGCGCCGCCGCCGTGCGCGGCGTGGTGGAGATGGTCAGTGTCACTGCCGATCCGCCCGTCGTGACCGTCGCTGATGAGAAGTTGCACTGCGCACCCTGCGGCAGGCCCGAGCAGGCGAGCGAGATCGGCGCCGGGAACGGCCCGAACAGCTGGCTGGCCGTGATATTGAAGCCCACCGAGTTGCCAGCGCTGATGGTGGTCGGGCCGGTGGCCGCGGCGGCAAGCGAGTAGGCCGTTACGGTGATGCTCTGGGTGACCGGGGCGGAGCTCAGTTCGCCGTCGCTCACCACCAGCGTCACCAGGTTCGTGCCCAGCGGCATGGTCACCGTCGGGTTGAGTCCGGTGACCGTGCCATTGCCCTGCGGGAAGGGCCCGGTCCAGGTATAGGTGAGCGGATTGCCTTCGGGCGAATACGACGCCGCGCCACTCAGCGTGATCGTCGCGCCCAGCAGACTGGTCCCCGCAGTAACGCTTACGGGGCCAGGGTTGGCAACCGGGGCCTGGTCGATCGGCTCGAAGAGCGCGAAGGACGAGAGCGAAGTAATTACGGCCGCGCCATATCCGGCGGTCGGGTTGACCGCGACCGTGCGATCAATCCAGGAGCCGTTCTCCAGGTGGAACAGCCGCACCTTCGCCGGGTGATGGAAGCTCTGGCCGTTGAAGGCCAGGCCCATGCCGATGGTGCCGGTGTATCCCGCCGTGGTCGCGACGTTGTAGAGGACCCCCGGCGTGCCGCTGCGGAAGCCTCCGGGCGGAGCCGTTCCGGCGGACGAGCTGACCAGCGTGGTGGTGCCGCCGCGCGTGATGTTCCTGAAGGTCACGATTGCCGGCGATTCGCCGGAGGCGCTGTCCACCGGCTGCACCGCGACGTTCGTGCCGGTCACGGTGTTGCCACCGGCCGAGGCCTTCTGCACGCCGAGATTAGCGATCGGGTTCGGGTTCGGCACCGCCGACCCGATGCCGATGGTGTTCACATCCCAACCCCCGCCCGTCAGGTTCACCGTGATCGTCACCGTGGCGCTGGCGCCGTTGTTCAGCACCGCCAGCGTGCAGTTGACACTGCTTGCGCCCGGCGTGGGGCAGGTCATGCTGTCGGAGGTAGCGGAGACGAAGCTGGCGCTGCCGGCGAGCTGGTCGGTCAGCGTCACCAAGGTTGCGGCCGAAGGCCCGTTGTTGGTGATGGTGACGGTGTAGGTGATGGTGGTGCCCGTCGATTCGGTGGGCGGGATCACTACAACCGTGGGCACCAGGATGGCGGCAGCCGTCACGATGTTGGTCAGGTCGTTGGCGGTGTCGTTAGCGGTATTCACTTCGCCGCCGCCCGCGACCGTGGCCGTGTTCGTCACCTGGCCGATGGTTGCGTCCGCCGCGACATTGACCGTCAGCGTAATGGCATCATAGCTGGCGCCGGCCGCGAGCGCGTCGCCGCGGGTGCAGCCCAGCGGCGCGAGCGTGCACGACCAGTTAGAGTCGCCGGTGCCGCTGATGGCCGTGGCCGTCAGTCCGGCCGGGAGCGTGTCGCTCACCGTCACTGTGCCGGCGGTTTGTCCGCCGCCGCCGTTGCTGACCGTGATGGTGTAGGTGGCGCCCACTTGGCCCTGCGCGAAGGGATCGCTGTGGCTCTTGGCGATGGTGAGGTCGGGGACGAGGATGGTAGTCAGGACGGTCGCGGTGTTGTTGGCAATGTTCAGGTCCTGATTATTGGGAACGGATACGACGGCAACGTCGGCCACCTGGCCTGAGGCGGTCAGCGGAATCGTTGCCTGGATGGTGATGATTGCATTCGCGCCGTTGTTCAGCGAACCCACATTGCAGGTCACGATGCCGGGGTTGTTCTGCTGGCAGATATTGCTAGATCCCGCAGCAACGAAGGTAAAGCCTGCGGGCAGCGTATCGGTGACGACCACGCCGGTGGCCGTGTTAGGTCCGAGATTGGTCACCGTGAAGACATAGCTGGCGGTGACACCCACTGAGGCGGTCGACGGGCCCGTCCCGGTGATCGCCAGATCCGCCGATGACTGCACCGCGCCGCCTCTTATCTGGAAAAGATAGCGCCCGGGCTGGGTGCTGTTCAGGCTGTTGTAGATGAGGCCCGTGGTGGTATTGCTGTCAAGGAACGAACCAGGGATGCCCGAGCCTGGCAGTTCGAAGAACGATCCCGCGGTCTGGGAGCCATTGGAATAGCCAACGACGGCTGATGAGCCACCCAGTCCGCCGGTGCCACCGCTGGCGTCGCCGGTCTCCCACTGGATCTTGTCGAAGTTGAACTCAATATCGAAGTCCCCAGCGGCTACATCGGGGCGGTTCACCAAAACCACTTGGAACAGGTCGAGGAGGGTGGCGGCGCCTTCGCCGTAATATTCAACGTTGGGCCAACTCACGCCGAATGCCGTGTTGCCGTTCACCGTGTCGTTGCCGTAGGTGACCAGGCCGGATCCGAGGAACTCGGTATACACATCGGCGAAATAGGGAGCAATGATTTCGCGCGTGGTGCTGGTGAGGAGGAACGGTGTGAACGTGGAGAGAGCCGAATCGAACGTCACGTTGCCGTTGTTATTGATGAACGCTGAGCTGACCGGCGAGCTGCCAAAGAAATTGAGCGAGAAGCCGATGGGCACAGCAGCCGTCGAGGCGTCGTCATTCGGGCCCAGGATATTCGTCGAGAAACCGGGCAGGTTGCGGAACGCGCCGCCTTCCGGCGGGGTGGTTCCGGTGACCTGCACGGTCTGCGTGGCGCTGTTGTTCGCGAGGTTGGGATCGGTCTCGTTCGCCACCACGTTCACGGTGTTGTCGTAGGTGCCGGCGCCGGAGGGCACGGCCAACGGCACAAGAATGAGATTGACGGTCACGGCGCTGCCGCTGCCCACGGCGAGAGAGCCGAAGCTGCACGTCAGCGTGCTGCTCGCTACGGCGCAGGGCGCGAGGTTGTCCGAGTTATCGACGATGCTGGCGAACACGGTCCCGGCCGGCAAAGCGTCCGTGAGCGTGACTCCCGTGGCGCTGTCGGGACCGTTGTTGGTGATGGTGATCTGGTAGGTGACGCTGCCCAGCACGGGGACCGGTGAAGGCGTGGCGGTCATCGCCACGGCTAGGTCGGCGACGTTTCCAACCGCGAAGGCGACGGCATTCGAGGTGCCGCCACCTGGCGCCGGAGTGATCACCGTGACGTTGAAGATGCCAGCCGTCAGCAGGTCCGCGGCCGGGACCACGGCGGTAAGCTGCGTGGCGCTGACAAAGGTGGTCGCCAAGGCGTTGCCGCCAAAGTTCACCGTCGAGGTTGAGATAAATCCCGTGCCGTTGACGGTCAGCGTGAACTGCGCACTGCCCGTTGCGGCACCCGTCGGCGAGATCGAGGTAATCGTGGGCGTCGGATTCCCCGTGGAAATCGTAAACGCTGCCGGCGCGGAGGTCCCACCACCCGGCGTGGGGTTGGTTACCGTGACGTTGGCGCTGCCGGCGGTGGCGATGTCGCTGGCCAGGATGGCCGCGGTGAGTTGCGTCGCGCTGACGAAGGTGGTCGCGCGTGCGCTGCCGTTGAAGTTGACGATCGAACCGCTGACGAATCCCGTGCCGTTCACGGTCAGTGTAAAGGCGCTTCCGCCGGCCACGGCGCTGGAGGGCGAGAGCGAAGTGATGGCCGGGACCGGATTATTCACCGTGAAGGTGACCGCGTTCGACGTTCCGCCGGAGGACGGATTGGTCACCGTGATGCTGTCGGTACCGACGGTGGTCAGGTCCGTGGCCGGGACCGATGCTGTCAGTTGGCTGGCGCTCACAAACGTGGTGGTAAGAGGCGTGCCATTGAAGTTGACGGTCGCGCCGCTGACGAAGCCCTCGCCATTCACCGTCAGGGTGAACGCCCCACTGCCCGCGGTGACGTTGTTTGGCGAGATGGTCAAGACACCGAGACTTGGATTGGTCAGTGAGAAGTTGTCGAGGTAGGCCGTGTCGCTGCCGTTAGGGTTGTTGCCGAAGCTGTCAAAAAGGCTGGTGCCGTAGGTGCTGGAAATTGCGACGAAGGAGATGCCAGACGCCAGTGTGACGCCGTTTAAAGTGATGGTGTACATCTGAGGGCTGCTGCCGAAATCGAAAAGAATATCCAGATTATTCCAGGCGTCATAGTTCCACGTCCCGACCTTAGGGAAGGGGCTGGTGATGGCGTCAATCTCGCCGCCCGCAAGGATGTTGACTCCGCCCAGGTATAGCGGCGAAGTGGGTAGTACGCTGGGCCCAAGCCCGGCGAACTGCCACGCGGACTGAGTCGCGCTGCTGGCTAAATAAATTCCGGCCGAAAGATCGACCAGCGGGCCGGAGGAGGAATCATTGTGATAGGGGCCGGACTGGCAGCCTGGCTGGCTGGCCACCGAAACGGCCTGCGAACCAGACTGCACCAGCGTGTTCTCAACCAGCACGGTGGCGGAAGCGCCCGAGGTGCAATTCGTGACCACCAGCCATCCGTCCTGGCCGGCCAGGTTGCCCAGGGTAAACGGCGGGTTCTCAAATCCGGTGGTGTAGATGTTTCCTGACGTTCGAAGAGGCAGTCACGGACAAAACGACCGTGCTGGCGGAATACGTGACCTGCCACGCTCCGCTGCTGAGGGTAGGCAGATTAACCGTGGCGAAGGTGCCGGAGATCGAGCCCGCGGTAACGATGGTGAATGAATCGCCCGGAACCGGACTGAATCCGTTGATCAGGCTTACATTCAGCGTGCCCGCCAGGGTCGCCGTGCCCATGGCGTTCAGTTCCGAGTATTGCGTTCCGACGGTGGTCCCACCGATGAGCACATTCAGCGCGCCGCTCGAGGTTTGCGTGTAGGTGCCGGCGTTGATCATCGTCAGAATGCCGGGCGAGGGAATGTCGCCGGGCTGCAGGACTCCAGCCATGCTTACATTGCTGCTGACCGTTCCCGCGCCGGACAAAGTGCCGGTGCCGGTGACGCTCACGCCGCCCGATGCGCTCAACGTCCCGTCCACCTGAATCAGGCCACCGCTGAGAGCAACCGATGAGACCGAGCCGCTGGTGCTGGCCGGTATGACAGTCGATCCTGCGGTTTGCATGTAGGAACCAGCGCCCGAGAGATCGGCGGCGGTGATGATCCCCTGATCGACCACGGGCAGGCCGTTATTGCCGATCACGCCCACGCCCTGAATCGTGTTCCCAACGTTGGTCAGGACCGCGCCGCAATTGCAGTCCTCGTTGATGTAGGCCGTGCCGGCACCGGAGGTGGACAAGGTCACCGTCCCCGCGCCCGTGAGGCTTACCGCTCCGTCCATCCGCAGTTGCGTAGCATTCGCTATTGCATTCACCAGAAACGCGCCGGGGTTGTTGATGGTGCCCAGCCACACGGTGGTCGTGCCGTCACCCTCTGTAAAGGTTCCGGTGTTGTTCACTGCGCCGCTGGCAGTGCTTCCATCCAAAGTAGCCGTGTTGCCGGCTGGCACTCCCAGAACGCCGCCGCTGGAGGTGGTCAGCGCGCCGCCCTGGATGGTGGCACTGACCAACTGCACCGTCGAGCCGCTCCCGTTCGAGGCGATCGTTCCCGTCCCGTTGGCAAAGGTGGTGTTGTTCAGTTGCAGAATGCCACCGCCGGTCGCTTCCACCAGACCGGCGTTCGTAGTCCCGCCACCTGGGTTCATGGTCAAGGTTTGGCCCGGGACGTTCGCATTGATGGTCCCCTGATTGATCAGCGGCAATCCGTTGTTGCCAATCGTTCCCCAACCTTGAATGAGGTTCCCGGCATTGGTCAGTACCGCGCCGCAGTTGCAATCCGCGTTGATAATGGCAGTGCCGGCGCCGGTCGTGGACAATGTCACCGTGCCCCCGCCCGTGAGACTTACGGGACCATTCATCCGCAGCTGGGTGGCATTGGCTACTGCATTCACCAGGAACGCGCCTGGGTTGTTGATTGTCCCCAGCCATATCGTCGTGCTGGCGTCCGCTGCCATGTACGTGCCGTTGTTTGTCAGCGTACCCAGAGTATGGCCATCCAGTGTGACGGTCTGCCCGGCGGTGGTCCCCAACACCCCGCCGTTTAACGTGCTGAGAGCTCCGCCCTGAATGGTGACGCTACTGACGAACTGAACCGCTGAACCGGCCCCACTTACCGTGATCGTGCCACTCTGGTTGTTGATGACGTTGTTGCTTAGCGCCAGAATGCCGCCGCCGGTCGCTTCCAGCAGACCGGCGTTCGTGGTGCTACCGGGGTTGAGCGTCAGCGTTTGCCCTGCGATATTCGCATTGATGGTTGCCTGATTGACTAGCGGTAATCCGTTGTAGCCGATCGTCCCCCACCCTTGAATGAGGTTCGAGGCATTGGTGAGTACCGCGCCGCAGTTGCAATCCGCATTGATAATGGCAGCAGCGGAGGCAGTGGACGAGAGCGTCACCGTGCCCCCACCCGTAAGGCTTACCGCTCCACTCATCCTCAGTTGCGTGGCATTGGCGACCGCGTTCACCAGGAACGTGCCCGGATTGTTGATGGTTCCCAGCCAAACTGTCGTGCTGCCGTCACCGGCTGTATACGTACCGTTGTTTGTCAGCGTCCCCAGGGTATGGCCATCCAGCGTGACGGTCTGCCCGGCGGTGGTCCCCAGCACCCCGCCGTTCGCGGTACTCAGGGTCCCGCCCTGGATGGTGGCGCTGCTGACGAACTGCACCGCGGAAGTGCTTCCATTCACCGTAATCGTGCCGTTCTGGTTGGCGATGACGTTGCTGCTCAGCGCCAGGATGCCCCCGCCAGTCGCTTCCAGCAGACCGGCATTTGTGGTGCTACCGGGATTGAGCGTCAGCGTCTGTCCAGAGACGTTGGCGTTGATGGTCGCCTGATTGACCAGCGGCAATCCGTTGTAGCCGATCGTTCCCCACCCTTGAATGAGGTTCGAGGTATTGGTCAGCGCCGCGCTGCAGTTACAAGCGGCATTGATGATGGCAGCAGCGGAGGCAGTGGACGAGAGCGTCACCGTGCCCCCGCCCGTGAGACTTACCGGACCATTCATCCTCAGTTGCGTGGCATTGGCGACTGCATTCACCAGGAACGCGCCCGGGTTGTTGATCGTCCCCAGCCATATCGTCGTGCTGCCGTCCGCCGACGTATAGGTCCCGGGATTGTTCACCGCGCCGCTGGCCGTGCTTCCGTCCAGCGTGGCGCTGTTGCCGTTGGGCACTCCCAGCACGCCGCCGCCCGCGGTATTCAAGGTGCCGCCCTGGATCGTGGTGCTCACCAACTGCACCGTCGAAGCCGCCCCGCTTGTGCTGACCCCGGTCGCGCTGATGGTTGCCGACGCGTTGACGACGGTCGTGCTGTTCAGTTGCAGGGTACCGCCGGCGGTGGCCGTCATCAGGCCCAGGTTGGTGGCGCTGCCGCCATTGATAACCAGAACATTCGTCCCGGCCACATTGGCGTTGATGACCCCCGCCGCCTGGTTGACCAGCGGCAGCCCGTTGTTCCCGATCGTACCGACGCCCTGGATGACGTTGTTAACGTTGGTCAGAGAGGCGCTGCAGTTGCAATTCTCGTTGATTACCGGCGAGCCTGAGCCGGTTGTCGACAGCGTCAAGGTGCCGCCACCGGTAAGGGTCACGGGGCCGCTCATCCTAAGCTGCGTGTTGTCGGCTACCGAGCTGACCAGGATAGTTCCCGTGTTGTTGATCGTGCCCGCCAGTACGGTGGTGCTGGCGTCGGCGGTTGTGTAGGTTCCGCTGATGGTGACCTGGCCGCTGGCCGTGCTTCCATCCAGCGTGGCCGTGCTGCCATTGGGCGCTCCCAGAACGCCGCCGCCGGAGGTGGTCAGCGTGCCGCCTTGAACCGTGGCGCTCACGAACTGCACGTTCGAACCGCTGCCGGTCGAAGTTATGGTTCCCGAAGCATTGGTAACAGTGGTGCTGTTCAGTTGCAGCGTTCCGCCGCCGGTGGCTTCCATGGTTCCCAGGTTGGTGACGCCGCCGGAATTGATCTCCAGCGTGCCCGCCCCATTGGCGTTGACGGTCCCACCCGCCTGGTTGGTAAAGGGCAGCCCGTTGTTGCCGATCACACCGACGCCTTGAATGGTGTTGTTGACATTGGTCAGCGCGGCGCTGCAATTACAGGCCTCGTTGATGTAGGCCGTGCCGCCTCCCGAGGTGGACAGCGTCAACGTGCCGCTTCCGGTCAGGGTCACTGCGCCGTTGATGGACAGGAACGTGTTGTTCGCCCCTGCGGCGATGGTGATCGTGCCGGCGTTGGAAATGGTCCCCGCGACCGGGGTGAGCGTGTTGCCGTTGCCGATGATCAGGCTGGCGTCGCTGTCAATGTAGAGGTTGGCGACCGAGGCGCTGATATCGAGCGTAACCTGCGAGGCGACCGGGTTGCCGTTGGCAATGCAAACATTGACGCTGGTGCTGTTGGGGACAACGCCGGTGCTCCACATCGCGGCATCGCTCCAGTTCCCGGTCCCGCCGACCCAGTTGGTCGTGGTGCCGGTGCAACTGGTGGTGCCCTGGGCAAGGATGGGCGTGGTGACCGTGGCGGGAGTGGCTTCGCCGACGGAGGCGCTGGCGGTGATGCAGCCCAGGTTGCTGCTGCCGCAGGTGTTGCCGCTGGCGGGCGCGACGGCGGCAACAACGACCGTTACCGGCGTTCCCTGGGTCACCGTGCCCAGCGCGCAACTGAAGCTGCCGAGGGTAGCGGGCAAGCCCGCAGCGGCGCAGGTGCCCTGGCTCGGGGTAATGCTGTTGATGGTGAGCGAGGGCGAAAACGCGGTGGCCAGCACCACGCTGGTGGCGGCCGTGCTGCTCGCGTTGCTCACAACGATGGTGTACGTGATGGCGCCACCCGCGTAGACGCCGGCGGCGGGATTCGCGGCGATGGTCGCGGTCAGATTCGTCAGGGCGCCGCTGGTAACGCTCTGGTTGTCGCTGATGATGATATTCGGAGTGGTGGTGTCCGAATTTGCATTGATGATTATTTGCCGGCCCGAGTTGACGAAATAGCCTACCCTCGCGCTGTCGCCGCTGCCGCCGGACAAGAAGGTAAAGCGACCCGTCGTTTGATCGAGGGCATTTACCTCGAAATTGGTCAGCACCGCGCTTTCGAATAACCCGCTGGCTATGCTGTTGGTGTCTCCCACGTTGTTGGTGCTGACCGCGGTTGTGTTTGAGGTCGCGGCGAACGTTTCCACCAGGTCACCAACTCCCGTCCCGCTCACCGCCGGCGCTTGCGTACCCAAGGCGAGCAGACCAGTTGTAAACGCGATCGGACCGACCTGGGGCTCCGCCGTGCCTGCCTGTGTGGTGCTGCTATCGCTCCCTACCAGGAAAGCTTGGTTTTGGTTAACCAGGTAGATGTAGGGGCTATGTCCTCCCCCGCCGGTGATCGTCACTCGCCCGTTGGACGCCACACTATAGCTGGCCGAAACGGTATTGCCGGAGGGCGTACTGATGGTGCCGCCGTCGTTTTCGTCAAGGCCACCAGTTATGCTGCCGATGGCGCCCGGCGGAGATACCGGCGTAAAGGTCAGAGCGCCGACCTGGACCCTGGAGCCGCCAGCGACCGAACTGGAGTTGCCCTGGATGTACAGCACGGAATTACCGCTCAGCGCGGTGTTATTGAAGGCGCAGTTGCCGGTCGTCGGACAGAAAGTGGTGTTCTGCCGCAACGCCGAGCCGCTTCCCAACGGATTGGCGCTAATGGGATCGATGCTCATGAAGAGCGCCTCGTTGGCGGAAACGACGTAAACCGCGGAGTGACCCGGAGTCGTCCCGCTGCCGGCGGTCAGCACGAAGCGGCCGTTGGTGGTGTCGAGTGGGGTGCCGAGCGAAGCCAGCGAGCCGGTGAGCACCGAAGCGGTGGTGGTACCGTTGTCGAACACTCCGTTATCGTTGAAGTCCTCGCTTCCATTGGTGATGTTGCCCGCGCTCAGGGTAAATCTGCCCGCCGAGGCGAAACGGCCGCCACTACTGTCCGTGCCCTCGTCCAGGAAGGCCCAATCTCCGTTGAGGGCGGCCAATGTAAACGCGGTCGGATACTTGCTTTTCGAAGACGCCGCTAATGGCGGATCCGATCGTCGCAGTGGTGGTTCCGCGGCCGATCATGTGTCCCAACGACGCCACGCCCGCCGAGATCGAACCCAGGGAAAAGTCCCAGGTGTGCGTGCTCGACCCACTGGCCAGCGTCAACTGGCCGCGGTTGTCCGCGCCGACCGAATAGCTGCTACTTGCAGGGATGATGCTCGCGTCGGCCGTCACACCCGAGATGTTGACATCCTTTACGCCGCCAGTGATGTGGCCAGCGCCGTCGGCCGTGAAGCTGCCCCCAATAACTATCGCCTCGCCGGTCGGGGACGACGGTGTGCCATCGATCTCGACCTGGACATTGGCAGGCCCGGTTGATGTCCAAGCGCCGTTTTGAGCGCTCTGTTGCGCCTGAGGCACTTGGGCCGTTGCCCCGCCAATGGCGTAAAACAAAGAGCTAGTTGTGTCGCCTGGAGTCAGTACCAGCCAATATTGAGAGCCCGCCGTCAAGGTGACGGCTGGCCCCGAGGTTTGGGTGAACGATGTGTTATTTGCGCTGAAAGACACGACAGGCAGGCTGGAAAAAAACGGGGCGGTGGTGGTGGTGAGTTGTGCGAGCAGGGTTCCCGGCGTGCCTCCGGCGTCGCTGTAAAGCGCAGCCGTAACCGCTCCGTCAGCAGCGCTCGTCCAAAGATCAATGCGAGCGTCTGTAAACGTACCGGTCGTAGCCGGGCTGAACTCGAACGCGTCAGCCAGGTAAGGTCCAGGCGAAGCGCCCTCAATAGCTCCAGATCCTGCGGGGACGGTTGTGCTGACATTGCTGAAAAGTACTGTAATGGGGAGAAACCCGCGCGCCACGAAGGCGTATTGGCCATTGAGCTCGGCATTGTTCGCGCCGGCGGCACTCACGCCGGTGGTTATGCTCAGCGAATTGTTTACGGGATCGGGGTCGGCCTCGGGACTGTTGCTCACCACGATTGTCGCGGTCAGGGGCAGAGAGACCACGGTCGCGGTGGTTGTGAGCGACGGCGCCGAGGCCCCCACGGCCAGCGGACCGATCGTACAGGTCAGCGTGCCCGCGGCAGTGCTGGTACATCCTGCGGGTAGTGTTCCAAAAGTAGCGGCTGTGGACGGCGAGAGGCTGAATACCGCGACGACATTCGAGGCGTTCGAAGGCCCGAGGTTGGTGATGTTCGCCGTGTAGGTTAACGTGCTGCCCACCTGCGCCGGCGAAGGCGACGCCACCACGTTCATGTCGACGGAAAGGTCGGCGCCGGGCAGGAACGTCAACGTGGTGCTGGCGGTATTATTGGCGGGATTGGAGTCTGTCTCGTTTTCCCGCACATCTACCGTCACCACAGATGAGCCGGGTTGCGTGCCCACCAGCGTGACGCTGATCTGCGCGCTGGCCCCGGCAGCCAACGTGCCGAGGCTGGCAAAGCCGCCGTTGGGAATGATGATGCTGGGGTTACTAGTCTGGCAGATGCCCACGGACACCGTGCATGCAATCGCGTTCAGGCCGTTGCCTCCTCGGCCTCCCACCACCACTCCCGTTGCCGGCGTAGTTGTGCTGTTGTTCGTTACCTGCAGATTGAGGACGATATCGCCCCCGGCCGGCACCGCCGCCGGTGGAGTGGTGGTGCATTGTCCGGAGGAATCAACGAAGCAGATCGAGAGGTCGGTAGTCGTGGTTGCCGCACTGATCTCGGCGATGAAGGCATCATAGCCACCGCCTATCGCCGGTTGCAGTGCGTTGGCGGTGACAAAACTGTTGTCATTGGTGAATCCGATTACGTAGGCATTGCCGCTGGAATCCAGGGTGAGATCTACGCCCCCGCTGTTGACGGGCCCATTACAGTTTTGACAGTTTCCTTCTCCTCCGAGATAAGTGGAGAACACCAGTCCAGTACCCGTGGCATTGAACTGGGTTACGAACCCTTCATCGCTCCCACCGTTCCCCGGACTCTGCAGCCATATGCCATTGGCAAGCGGAAAATCATTGGAGGAGGTAATGCCGGTAAGCCAGGCCTGCTGGTTGCCATCCACCGCGATGGCATAGACGGCGTCCGAACCGCTGCCGGCGAGGTAGCTGGCGTAGCTCAGCGCATTGCCGGAGGAATTCAGCTTGGCGACCACCCCATTGGTGTTGCCCAGCAGGGTCTTCTGGAATGCCGATCCCGAGACCGGGAAATTGCTGGCGTAGGTTTGTCCGGCTACATAGGCGTTGTTCGATGAATCGAGAGCGATTCCCCAGAGGTAAGTCGGGGAATTGCCGCCGAGCAACGTGGCATAGGCCAGCGACCCGCCGCCGGAATTGATCTTCGCCGCGAAAGCGAATGCATAGCTGCTCCCGGCGTAGACAGTGGTGGGGGACGGGGCCGCATGGAAAAGCGCGAGCGCGGTAATGCCATGCGGTCCCAGATTATTGAGCAGTGACCACGTCCCGCCGCCGTTACTGCTGAAGAACAGTCCCGCGCTCCCAGAGCCCGCGTACACGTTTTGCGAATTGGCGGGATCGACGGCAATGGTTCTGACAGCGATGGTTGCGATTCCCTGGCTGAGCCCGTTGCTCGCCAGCGTCCAGGTGCCGGCGCCGTTCGTGCTCTTGAAAACTCCCGAGTTGGTGCCGGCGTAGAGCGTGGTGTGCGTGTTGGGGTCGATGGCAAGAGTGCGGACCGTGGCCGTGTTCCCAGTGTTGCTGGCCACCAGCCCGTTGTTCGCCGGGCTCCAATTGCCGCCCCCGTTCGTGCTGACGAATATGCCCTGGTCGGCAGAGCCCACGTAGACGATGGCGGAATTCGTGTAATCAATCACAATCGAGTTGATCAGTACTCCCGCCAAACCGCTGCTGGTTTGTATCTGCGTCCAACTCGTGCCCCCGTTCGTGCTCTTCCACACACCGCCGCCCTGCGTGCCGACGTAGAGCGTGCCTTCGTTGATCGGGTCCACCGCGACCGCATTCATGAAGTACGAGGGCAGCGTAGTGGAACTCCAGGTGCTCCCGCCGTTGGTGCTCTTGAGCAAGCCGTTGACGCCGTCCCCAGTCCCGGCATAGACGGTCTGCGGGTTCAGAGGATCAAAGGCGATCGCCGTCCCGTTGGCCGCGAACACCTGTGTCCAGCTCGTGCCGCCGGTAATGGTCTGAAAAACTCCCTGCGTTGTGCCGGCGATGAGGACCTGGCCATTCGTGGGACTTACGGCAAGGCCCTGGATATTGAGCCCGGTCAGGCCGCTGTTGAGCGCCGTCCAGACAGTGCCATTGGTGCTGCTGTAGACGCCGCCGCTGGTCACTGCGGGAAGCAGAGTTTTCTGCGCCGGGAAGTCGGCCGAGGTAGTTGAGCCGAGGACGTAGATGTTGTTGCTGCTGTCCAGGGCCACTGCGTCTACGTAGTCCTGCCCCGAGCCGCCCAGGAAATCGGAGAACACCTGGCCGGTGCCGGTGTTGTTGAGTTCAGTGACGAAGCCCGTCACGCAAGTCGACGCAGGGGAGCACGGGGTGAGCGTGCCGACAGCCGGATACCCGCTCTCCGCCTGCCCGATCACGTAGACGTTGCCCTGGCTATCCACCTGCATCTGTCCTGCCTGGGCGGTGCCGGTGCCGCTCAGGTAGGTGGAAAAAATCAGGGAAGCCAAGTTGACATCCAGCTTAGTGACAAACCCGTCGCCACCACTTGTGCAGGCAGGTGCGTTGGTGCAATTGGGCCGGAAGACCCCGGACGTGGTTGGGAAGTCGCTGGAGAACGAGGTGCCGCTGATGTAGACGCCAGTGCCGTCCACCACCAATCCGCCACTGGTGCTGCTCAGCGCCAGGATGTCCCGGCCGCTGCCGCCCACATAGGTGAAGGCGAGGACCGCCGACCCCGCGGGGTTCAGCTTGGCGATAAAGACGTCGCTTCCGCCCGTGCTGACGTTGCACGCGCTGTCCGTGCCGCAGGTGCTTTTGTTGCCGCCCGGCGGGAACCCGGGAAAAGCGAAGCTGGCAGATTGCGTCTCGCCAGCGACATAGATGTTGCCATTGCTGTCGACTGCGATGGCGCCGTCGATATTGTTGAGGATGAACAGCTCGTCGCCGCTGCCGCCAAAGAAGCTAGAGAAGGAAAGGACAGGATCGATGATCAGCGGCTGGTGGTGGTCGTAATCGCCAACCCGGAACTTCACCCGGCCGTTCTGCAGCGCGTAGCCGCCCGCGACCTCGCGCCGCGTGCCCGTAATCTCCTGGTACAGCCGAGGCTTCTGCAGGCGGATGGTGTTCCCGCCCACACGCACGAGGAGATCGCCGCCGGCACTCAGTTCGAGTTTTCCGCCGCCGTCGATCAGCAGGCCGATCTGCTCCGGGCGGGCTCCGGGAGCCACAATAAAGTCGTATTCCAGCTGCCCCTGGTTGCCGTAATAATCAAGGTCGATGCCGGGATAGATCTGGTGATAACGCACGCGAGCATAGTTAGCGATTCCGCTGCGCCATTTGTGTGGGTCATTGCCAATGAAGTAGTTGCTCTTGCCGGGAAGCTGGTCTTCGCCGCTGATGGCGATTCCAGGACGCGGTGTTTCGAAACGAACACGCAGCCAGTCCAGGGGCGCGCTGGCTTCTGGCGTGGCCTTGTTGCCATCCGTGCCGATATGCTGCGGTCGGGATCGGGCCTTATCCAGCGCCAGCAAAGCTTCGGTACTCGTCAGGAGCAGGTTGTAGCCCGATCCACGGGAGAGAAACCTCACCGCGTCGGGAGCTTGTCCCCGATTAGGTTCGAAGCTGAGCGGAAGGCGCGAATAATTTGCCAGGGCTTGCGTCTTTTGTGCAGAGGAAGAGCTCGAGGCGCGATTCTTCGCTGGCGCGACGGAAGAGCGGGTGGGGATCTGAATGGCAGCGGGGGCGACGCGACCCTTTATCCTGACTACGTCATCCTGACCGACCGAAGTACAAACGAGAAAGAGAATCCAAGCAAGGACAAAGGGAGCCCTGCGCTCCATAGCGCCTCCACTCTAGGTGCTGGAACCGCGCGGCACAACTCCGGGTCGCTGCCCTTTGGTGCTGGCCTGCGAATCGTCGCCTGCCCCCCGCGCCGTGGCGCAAGTCGAGCGTTTCTACAGACTTGGCTAACTTCTTCTTTCGGGGAAGAGTGGCTGAAACGTAACACGCGATTGAGAGGCTGTCAATCCAAAATACCTGCCACAGCGGGTGTCTTTTGGCCGATAATGACGTTACTCCGACTTTGCCTGCGGGAGGTCCGATGCGTACGTTTACCCTGCGCCTTTTGTTGCCGCTATTGCTGCTGGTAGCCTGGAGCGTCGCACCCGCCGCCCAGAATTCCGGCTCATCTTCTTCCAGTGCCCCGCAGAACCCCAATGATTCGTCCGGGCAGCAACAGCAGCAACAACCCCCGCCGCCGCAGCAACAGCCGCCGCCGCCCCCGCCGGACCAGTCCAAGAAAAAGAAAGACAAGAAGGACAAAGGTTCGCAGGACCCTGTCAATACTGAGGTGTTTTCGACGGCCGCGGCCAACAGCGTTCTGAACGATCTGCGCGACGGCCTCGAAGGCCACACCCAGCGGCTGATGCTCTCCGCCTTCGACGCCGACAAGATGGATGGCTACCTTCAGTTCGAAGACCAGATCGAAGCTTTCTTCAACAAGTACACTTCTTTCACCGTGTACTTCCGTATCGCGCAGACCGCCACCGACGGGCCCAAGGGCATCGTGCTCGTGGATATTCAACTCGAAGAGAATCCGCGCGGCGCGGCGCCTCCGGTCCGCAAGAGCGGCCAGATGCGCTTCGAGCTGGAACGCGGCAAAAAGGGCTGGAAGATCGTGGACTTCAGCCCGCGCAACTTCTTCTCCTGAGCCTCTGCTCCCCGCATGAAACGCGACTATCCTGACCGACCGATCGTGGGCGTGGGCGCGGTCATCGTCGAGGGCGGCCGCGCGCTGCTAGTGCGGCGTGGCACCGAGCCCCTGAAAGGCGAGTGGTCGATCCCCGGCGGAGTCGTCGAGTTGGGTGAAACGCTCCGCCAAGCGGCAGTGCGCGAGGCCAAAGAGGAGACCGGACTGGAGGTCGAGGCGGGCGAAGCGCTCGAGGTCGTGGACCGCATCCTGCGCGACCCCGAGCACAAGGTCCAATACCACTACGTGCTGGTCGATTTTCTTTGCCGGCGGATCTCAGGGGAGGCTCGGTCCGGCGCCGACGCCAGCGAACTCCGCTGGATCACGCCCGAGGAACTCGATAGCTTTCCCATCGCCGATTCCGCTGCCGCAGTGGTTCGCAGAGGGTTTGAACGGGCGGCGCAAAATCAAACGGCCCGCAGCTCATCTTGAGTCTGCGGGCCGCCGGTAGTCTGTTGGGATTGGCCTGAGGCGGTCACGCTTTAACGGTGGCCCCTGACACTCCCGAACGACCGGAGTTGCGAGGAAGTTAGAGCGATTCGCCCTAAGCCTCAGCCACCTCACCTGATCTACTATTACAGTCGGAATTGTTCACTGGATCACCTCCTTCCTGGTGTAAGCCCACACTAGTACATCTGGACCCCAAGGTCAAATTCAGCTTCCGTGAAAAAATTTTCTGCTAGTAACGGCTTGAGCACCCGAAGCCTCGCGTCGAGGTTAGTGCGGCGGATGTTAGCGAGGCTGATTCTCCCCGGCCTGGAAACGCGCGAAATGCCAGTTCAGGGACAACTGGAGGGCGGCGTTGCTCTTTTTTGGGGTTATGGCCGGGCCACGGAAGGCTCGCCCGGGGGCATCACCTCAGGAGCCGCTGGCCGTGCGTAATCTGGCACCGAAATGGGCGTGAGGATACGCTCCCGGTAAACCCACAGAAGACAAGGGACCGGGCTCACCGAAGTCAAGAAAGGCTCCCCTAACTTGCTGATGATGGGCCAGTTACGCGACCATGGAATCTCCGTCGAGAGCGCGCTCACGCCGCCGCAGCGCCGGTCAGTTGCACGCTCTCGCCAGCTTGCAGCGCGAACTCCGGGCCGCTGATCCCAACGGGCGCCGCAAGTATCTCCGCGACTTCAGCGAAGCCTTTCGCGATTACGAATCTCTCCTCACCCTGCCGCAGGTGGAAGCCGAGCTTTGCCAGGCTGACGTGGTGCTGGTCGGCGATTACCACGCCTTGCCCACCTCGCAGCGCTTCGCTTCCCAGATACTGGAACGAATATCGAGAGGCGGCCGGCCAGCGGTGCTGGCTGTGGAGACGATCTTCGCCCGCGACCAGCACATTCTCGACGAGTGGGTGCGCGGCCAGATCGACGATGAAGAACTCCGTGAGCGCACCCGCTTCGACCTGGACTGGGGATACGACTGGGAGCCGTTCCATGAGTTGCTAATCGCGGCCCGCCAGCACGCGGTAGGGGTCTATGGCCTCGACTGCATGCCACGCGACGACCTGCGCAAGATCGCCCGCCGCGACCGCCACGCCGCCCAGAAGATCGCCGAGATCGCGCGCCGCCATCCGAATGCCATCGTGGTGGTGCTGTTCGGCGAGTCGCATCTCGCGCCCAATCACATCCCCGAAGTGCTGCGCGTCGCGCTGCCCGATGCTGGCGTGCTCACCCTGCTGCAGAACATCGACCATCTCTACTGGCGCGCCGCCGGTGAACGCCACGAGCACGTGGAAGCGGTGCGGGTAGAGAGCGATGTGCTCTGTGTGTTCAACGCCACGCCGCTGGAGAAGTACGAGAGCTACCGGCAGTGCATCGAGCGCTGGCGGGAGGAGCACGCCGCCCCCGACCTCGCGCCCACCTTCTACAACCTGGTGGACGCGCTGGCCCGCTTCCTGCACATCGACAAGTACGCGGCGCACAACGGCACCCAGCCGGTGTACCTGGTGGACCGCATGCCGGAGGTGTACAGCCGGCCGTCGGACGAGACCATGCGCAAGCTGCTCGAGCGCAAAGGCGCCGGGGAAGATGAACTCAAGGAAATCCTCGCCCATATCGAAAGCGGCGGGTGCTGCTACGTGCCGCGCCTGGAGGCCATCTTCGTGCGCGAGTTCCAGATGGTGGGCGGAGCGGAGGAAGCCGCGCGCTTCGTGCATCATGCCTGCCGTCCGGCAGCGTCTTCGAACGACGCAGCAGCGGCGTCGGGCGAACCCACGAATCGCGAAGAGTGCTTCTACACGCGGGTGGTCGAGCACGCGCTCGGTTATTTCGGCTCGCGCCTGCTGTATCCGGCCCGGCCGGCGGTGCGCGATCTCGACCTCGGCGTTACTTCCGCGCCATCCGTTGAGGAGCAGCCCCTGTTCGCTGGGCCGAGGTTCGCCTTGGCGACCGAGAAGCTCGGCTACATGCTAGGAAGCGAACTCTACGACGCTTACCTGGCTGGCCGCCTCTCCAAGCGCTACATCCGCTCACTGTTCTTCCGCAAGCTCAACGGTTCCGCGGCCCGCAGTACTTATCTCCAGACCGTCCGCAAAGCGCGCGCCCCGCAACGCAGTGCGATGGCGTAAGGAGCACTCCACTCAGCATTCAGCAGTCAGCCGTCGAACCCAGTCGGGTTGCCGCACCCATGATTGTGAATGTAACCTGATGCGCGGGTTTTAGCCGATTGCTGACTGCTGATTGCTGACTGCTCCCTTGAATCCTGACGCGATCCGCGAACTGTTCGAGAACGTACGCCGGGGCAAGCTCACGCCGGACGATGCCGTCGCCCGCTTGCGGCACCTGCCATTCGAAGACCTGGACTTCGCCAAAGTGGACCACCACCGCTCGCTGCGCGCCGGCTTTCCAGAGGTGGTACTGTCCGAAGGCAAGACCGCCAAGCAGGTGGCGTCAATTTTTTCGCGCCTGGCACGGCACCAGGCCAGTGTTCTCGCCACCCGGGCGACCCCGGAACAATTTACGGCGGTCCGCCGCGCGGTCAGGAAGGCGGAATACCGCGAGCTGGCGCGCGCCATCGTGCTCCAGCGAGACCGCACGAAATATGGCAAAGGCAAGATAATCGTGGTCTCGGCGGGAACGGGCGATATCCCCGTGGCCGAGGAAGCGGTGGTCACTGCCGAAGTCATGGGCAACGACGTCGAGCATTTGTACGACGTGGGCGTGGCCGGCATCCATCGCCTGCTGGCGCACCGCCAGGCGTTGTTCGACGCGCGGGTGGTGATCGTCTGCGCCGGCATGGAAGGCGCGCTGCCGAGCGTAGTGGGCGGCATGGTGAGTGTGCCGGTCATCGCCGTGCCCACCAGCGTTGGCTATGGCGCCGCCTTCAAAGGTCTTGCGGCGCTGCTGGGCATGATGAACTCCTGCGCCTCCAACGTCAGCGTGGTCAACATCGATAACGGATTCGGCGCCGGCTATGTCGCCTCGCTGATCAATCGCCTGTGAAGCCCGTCGCGCCCTGCCCAACAATACATAGATGCCTCGCTTCGCTCGGCATGACACTCTCTTGCAGGAGGCCTACTTCGGGCGCGCCTTCTTCCCGAACACGCGCGCGAAAATTTTGCCCACGTTGCGCAACTGACGTTTGAGATCAAACGCATGCTCTAGCTTGTTGTGTGGGACGCGCGACCTGATCTCCTTGTCATTCAACACCAGCTCGCGGAAGTTCAGGCCTTCTTTCCAAGCGCGCATGGCGTGGCTCTGAACCAGGCGGTAGGCTTCCTCGCGCGGCATGCCGGCCTCGGCCAGATCGAGCAGGAGCTGCCCGCTGAACACCAGCCCGCCCGTGCTCTCCAGGTTCGCCTTCATGCGCTCGGGATAGACGAGTTCGGTCTCGAGCAGGCCAGCCGCCTTGTGCAGCATGTAATCCACCAGGATGGTGGAATCCGGCAGAATCACCCGCTCCACCGAAGAGTGCGAGATGTCGCGCTCATGCCACAGGGCGACGTTCTCAAACCCCGCCTGCGCGTTCGCGCGCACCACGCGGGCCAGTCCGCTGATCTGCTCCCAGTTCACCGGGTTGCGTTTGTGCGGCATGGCCGACGAGCCCTTCTGCTTCTCGCTGAAGAACTCTTCCGCCTCGCGCACTTCGGTACGCTGCAGGTGGCGCATTTCGGTGGCGATGTTGTCGAGCGTACAGGCGATGACCGCCAGCGTGGCCAGGTAATATGCGTGCCGGTCGCGTTGGATCACCTGCGAACTCACCGGCGCCGCCTTCAGTCCCAGCCGCTCGCATATCTTTTCTTCGAGCGCCGGATCGAGGTGGGCGGCGCTGCCCACCGCGCCCGAGAGCTTGCCGACGCGCATCTCTTCGGCGGCGCGCTCGAACCGCTCTATATTGCGCTCGACCTCCGAATACCAGTTGGCCAGCTTGAGCCCGAAGGTGATGGGCTCGGCGTGGACGCCGTGCGTGCGTCCGATCATGGGAGTGTGCTGGAACTCGTGGGCGCGGCGATCGAGCACGCTCCGCAGGCGCACGAGGTCTTCGCGGATCAGCGCGGAAGCCGCCTGCACCTGCAGCGCCTGCGCGGTATCCACCACGTCGTTGGAAGTGAGGCCGAAGTGCAGCCAGCGCGATTCCGGGCCGACTTTTTCCGCCACCGCGGTGGTGAAGGCGACCACATCGTGCTTCACCTCGGCTTCGAGCTGGGCGATGCGCTCGAGATCAAAATCCCCTTTGCGGCGGATGGCTGCGGCAGCCTTCTTTGGCACAAGGCCGGCTGCGGCGAGAGTTTCAGTGGCAGCGATCTCCACCCGCAGCCAGGTGCGGAACTTGTTCTCGTCGCTCCAGATGCGGCCCATCTCCGGCCGCGTGTAACGCTTGATCAAAGTTCTGCCTCCGTACGCACGGGCGCCTCGTAAGCCTTTGGGGGAACCTACGATTCTAAATGCTCGGGAAAGGGCGGGCAAAAAACAATCCGCGCGATTGCATTCCGGTGGTCAATGGGGTAAGAATCTACGCCGTGCCGAAACCAGCCCCGAGCGCCGACTATCAAGCCCTGGCCGAGTTCCGGTACCAGATCCGGAAGTTTCTGACCTTCAGCCAGGAGGCGGCCCGCGCCGCCGGCATCGACCCTCAACAGCATCAATTGCTGCTGGCCATCCGCGGCCTACCCGAGGGGATCAAGCCCAGCATCCGCGCGGTGGCGGAACGGCTGCAGATCCGGCACCACAGCGCGGTGGAACTTATCGACCGCTCCGTCGCCCACGGGCTGGTGCAGCGCGAGCGCGACGGCGTCGATCGCCGGCAGGTAACCATCCACCTGACTCCCAAGGGAGAACGGTTGCTGAGCGAGCTCTCCCTGCACCATCGCGACGAACTTCGCACCGCTGGACGGGAGCTGGCACGCGTGCTGCGCTCTATCATTGCCGGCAGCGACGGTTCCCCGCGGGGCGGCGCGCGAACTTCGCGCAGGCGGGCCTGAACGCTGGCGCACGAATCCGTGAGCTGCTGAGCCGGTTGCGCTCGGCGCTAGTCTATTGGCCGCTAACCATCCTCTTTACCCTGCTCGTGGAGCCGGTATCGCTGGCGGCGGCGCTTCTCGACCAGAGCGGCCGGGCGCAGCACCGCATGGTGGCGTTCTGGTCGGGGCTGCTGCTCCGGCTCTACGGCATGCCGGTGACGGTGACCGGCTTGGAACGGCTCGACCTCAGCCGCCCGCGCATCTATGCCGCCAACCATCTTTCCGCCCTCGACATCCCCGTGCTCTACCGCTACCTGCCATTTCAGTTCCGCATCATCGCTCACCGGGTGGTGTTCGGGGTGCCGCTGGTGGGATGGCACCTGCGCGCCGCGGGACAACTGATGATTGATCCGGAGAGCGTCGCGCTCTCGCGCCGCGCTCTGCGGGAGGCGGTGCAGACCTTGCGGCGGGGCTTGCCGCTGGTAGTTTTTCCCGAAGGCGAGCGCTCGCCTACCGGAGAGATGCTGCCGTTCCGCCGCGGCACGTTCCTTGTGGCCGTCGAAGCGCAGGCGGACGTAGTGCCGGTGGCGATCCTGGGCACATACCAGGCTTTTCCCAGAGGCTCATCGCATCTGCGTCCTGGGCGCCTGCGGTTGATTATCGGCGACGCCATTCCGGTGGCCGGATACACAAAGCGTGATTTGAATGCTCTGGCGGAACGGACGCAGTCGGCAGTGGCCGAACTGTGCGCCGCGAAAGAGGAATAAGGTGCGTGGCTTGAGAGCCCCGCCGAAGGACAGTACCTAGTAATCAGTACTCCGCCGGCTTATCAGATAGAATCCCCCCATGTTGCGTTTCTCCACCGCGGGTGAGTCGCACGGCGAAGCCTTGGTAGCCGTGCTCTCCGGGGTGCCGGCCGGGTTAAGGGTCGACTCCGCC
This sequence comes from uncultured Acidobacteriota bacterium, assembly GCA_963808725.1. Taxonomy (GTDB): domain Bacteria; phylum Acidobacteriota; class Terriglobia; order Terriglobales; family Acidobacteriaceae; genus JAHFUA01. The sequence goes on from CAWEGO010000002.1 coordinate 2,388,173, forward strand.
TTCATCGACCGCGAGCTGTGGCGGCGGCAGCAGGGATACGGCCGCGGCGGACGCATGAAGATCGAGCGCGACAGCGCGCACATTCTCTCCGGGGTACGGCACGGGGCAACCATCGGCTCGCCTATCGCCCTGACCATCGAGAATCGCGACTGGAAGAACTGGCAGGAGGCTCTGCCCGTGGGTGCGGGTGATCCGGAAAAACACAAGGCGGTGAACTCGCCGCGGCCCGGCCATGCTGATCTGGCCGGCGCTCTTAAGTACAACTTCCAGGAAGCGCGCTACGTGCTGGAGCGCGCCTCGGCGCGCGAATCGGCGGCGCGCGTCGCCGCCGGGGCCATCGCCAAGCTGCTGTTGCGCGAGTTCGCCATCGAGGTGCTTAGCCACGTCCTGGCGGTGGGTGGCGCCGCGGTGCGGGATGCGGAGTTTGCCTGGGAGAAGATTCAGGCTCTCTCTACCCGCGAGGAAGTGCTGCTGAACTGCGCCGATGCTGAGGCTGAAGAGCGCATGAAGGCGGAAGTGGACAACGCCCTCAAGTCCGGCGACTCCGTCGGCGGCGTCTTCGAAGTGGTGGCGCACGGCGTTCCTCCGGGCCTGGGCACCTACGCCAACTGGGACGAGCGCCTGGACGCGCTGCTGGCCGCCGCCGTGATGTCGTTGCAGGCGGTGAAAGCGGTGGAGATCGGTTCCGGCATCGCCGCTGCGGCCTCGCCGGGGTCGGCCGTGCACGATGCGATAGGATATGATCGGCGCGCCACTGGCGACGGTCGCGCCGGCTACACCGGGTTCATGCGCAGGACCAACCACGCCGGCGGGATCGAAGGCGGAATCTCCAACGGCGAGGACATCCTGGTCCGCGGCTATCTGAAGCCGATCTCCACGCTGCGGCGGCCGCTGGAGTCGGTGGACTTCCGGACGCGCGAGCCGGTGAAGGCGGCCTATGAGCGCTCGGACGTGTGCGTGGTTCCGGCAGCCGGAGTGGGAGGCGAGGCCATGGTGGCGCTCACGCTGGCGCGCTGTGCGCTGGAGAAGTTCGGCGGCGATTCCATGGGAGAAATGCTGCGGAACTTTGACGGCTATCGCGAGCAGTTGCGGCGATTTTAGTTTCGGGAAGGGCACGGCTTTAGCCGTGCCGTCTAGGGTGGTTTGAGGTTGGCTTTAGCCCCTGAGGTAGATGATGGCCCCAGGGGCTAAAGCCCCTACAAATATACGCCTCCAGCGGCACGGCTGAAGCCCTGCCCTTCCCAAACGTCCGTAGAAACAATTCGAGAAATCGAAACGAGAAACTAGAAACCGCTTGATCTATCCCGTCGTCAAATATGGCAACCCGGTTCTGGAGAAACCGGCAGAACCCATCACCGTCTTCGATGACAAGCTGCGCAAGCTGGTCGAGGACATGTTCGAGTCCATGTACGCGGCGCATGGCGTAGGTCTGGCGGCGCCGCAGATCGGCGTCTCCAAGCGCCTGGCCGTCATCGACGTTACCTTCAAGGAAGACCCCAAGGCCAAGCTGGTGCTGGTAAATCCGGAGATCGTTCGCACCGAGGGGAAGCAGCGCGGCAGCGAAGGCTGCCTGAGCCTTCCCGAGTTCCGGGAAGAGGTCACGCGTCCGCTGCGCGTCACCGTGCGCGCCAAGGATGCCACCGGCAAGCCCTTCGAGACCACCGGCGAAGAGCTGCTGGCCCGCGCCCTCGTGCATGAGACCGATCACTTGAATGGCAAGCTCTACATCAGCCACATCAGCGCGCTCAAGCGCGATCTGATGAAGCGCAAGATTCGCAAGCTGATGAAAACGGGGGAGTGGTAAAGGCTGGATAGTCGGAAAAGGCTCTTTTCGATGACGAAATTTGATAACTGGCCGCTGTGGCTGCAGCTGTTGGTAGGTGTGCCACACGCGCTCCTCGCGGGGATTCTCGTTTGGGTTTGGACGCCATTACCCGGACGAGGGTTCTATTTGGCCGTGGGTCTGTTTGTGTACCTGTGCTTGTTCTATCTGGTTTTTGTGCGATGAACCTCCAAGCCGCCACCTGAAAGCGATGGATCTCGTTTTTTGCGGTACGCCTGAGTTCGCCGTCCCCACGCTGAAGAAGCTGGTGGTGGGCGGACATAAAGTTCGCCTCGTCGTCACGCAGCCGGACCGGCCCAGCGGACGCGGCCAGGAACTCGCCGCTCCGCCGGCCAAGCGGCTGGCGCAATCGCTCGGGCTGCCCGTTGTCCAGCCGGACAAGATCAAGAACAACCAGGAATTCCGCGAGCAGCTCGCAGCGCTCGCGGCGGAGGCCATAATCGTAGTCGGCTACGGGCGCATCATTCCCAAGTGGATGATCGACTTGCCGCGACACGGCAACATCAACCTGCACGGCTCGTTGTTGCCCAAGTACCGCGGCGCGGCGCCTATCCAGTGGGCCATCGCGCGCGGCGAAACCATTACCGGCGTGACCACCATGCGCATCGACGAGGGACTCGATACCGGCGACATCCTGCTGCAGCGCGAGATGCCCATCGATCCCGAGGACACAGCCGTGACCCTGGCGCCGCGGCTGGCCGAGCTCGGCTCCGGACTCATGCTCGAAACCCTGCGCGGCCTCGAGGGTGGAACGATCCAGCCGCGCAAGCAGGACAACACTGAGGCCTCGCTCGCGCCGATTCTCGAAAAAGACGAAGGCCGCATCGACTTCAACCGCGAGGCGCCGGAGATTCTGAACCGTCTGCGCGGCTTCCAGCCCTGGCCGGGCGCGTTCACCAGCTTCCGCGGCAAGAACCTGGCGCTGCACCGGGCACGCCTGGCCGCTTATGGAATAGGACCGCTTGTCCCCAGCGAAATGAAGGCCGCCGGCGAAGACCTGTTCCTGGGATGCGGCGAAGGCACCGCCTTGCAGGTGATCGAACTGCAACCCGAAGGCAGACGGCGCATGAGCGCGAAGGACTTCATTCATGGGTACAGGCCGAAGGCGGGGGAGAGATTGGGGAGTACCTAGTACCAAGTACCTAGTACCGAGTTCGGCGAGGTGGCTTGGTACGTGGTAGTTGGTACTCGGTACTTGGTACTCGGTACTTGGTACTCGATACAAGTTAATGGCCTTATCCCCTTCCCGTTCCGCCGCTTTCGACATCCTGATGCGCGTCGAGCAAGGCGCGTTCGCGGATGAACTGCTGCACTCCGAGCGGCTGAATGGCCTCACTCCAGTTGACCGCGCGCTCTGTACCCAGATCGTGATGGGTGTGCTGCGCTGGCGGTCACAACTCGACGAAATGATCGCCTTGTGGTCGAAGGCGCCTCCACACAAGCTCGATCTTGAAGTTGTCACAGCGCTGCGCATGGGCGTGTATCAACTGGCGCACCTGGAGCGCGTCCCGGCGCATGCCGCCGTTGATCAGACGGTGGAACTGGTCAAGCGCGCAGGCCGGCGATTTGCCGCACCCATGGTGAATGCGGTCATGCGCAAGATCGCCGCATCCCGGCCCGCTCCGGTGCCGCCGATAGGAGAGGAAGAATCTCTCGATCGGATCGCATCCGCCACCGCACATCCGCTCTGGCTTCTGCAGCGATGGTCGGCCGAGTACGGCCTCGGCGCAGTCCAGCAGATCGCGCGCTACGATCAGGAAATCCCAGTGCCCACGCTGCGCCTGCGAGATCCCAAAGCTGAGAGCGACTTGCGGGACGAAGGCGTCGAGCTTGCGCTGGGCGGGCTCGTGGCGGGCGCTCGCCGCGTGATCTCGGGTGACGTGACCAAGACGCGCGCGTTCGCCGCAGGTCGCGCCTATCCGCAGGACGAAGCCTCCCAACTGGTGGCCTTGCTGGTCGGTCACGGCACGCGAATACTGGACTGCTGCGCGGCGCCCGGCGGCAAAACGTCAGTCATAGCCGAACGCAACTCGTCTTCGCTGGTGGTCGCGGCGGAACTTCATCTCGCGCGGGCCACGTTGACGCGCCGTCTGGTACGCGCGCGGAATGTCTGCGTGGTTGCCGCCAACGCCGAGGCTTTGCCGCTCGGGCCGACCTTCGACCGTGTGCTCGCCGACGTTCCCTGCTCGGGTACCGGCACGCTGGCGCGCAATCCCGAAATCAAATGGCGGCTCCGGCCCGAAGATCTCTCGGACCTGCACCGCCGCCAGGTGTCGATCCTGCGCGCGGTGCTCTCCTGTCTCGTCCCCGGCGGACGCCTGGTGTATTCCACCTGCTCGCTGGAACGGGAAGAAAACGAGGATGTGGTGGCCGAGGTGATGCGCAACGACTTCCGCTTGCTCGACTGCCGCGACGAACTGCAGCGGCTCCAGGCCGAAGGCGAAGTCGCGAGGGATGATTTTGATTCTCTCGTCCGCGGCAAATTCCTGCGGACCTTACCGGGCGTTCATCCCTGCGATGGCTTTTTCGCTGCCATGATCGAAGTCGCCAGCAGCCGGTAGCCAGTCTGCGGCTGGCAATACCGCCGCAACGTTACTCTGGCGACGGGTGACTGGCGACTTTCGCTACTGCGCCACCTCGAGCGTCACTGCCACTCCTGGCGTGACCTTCTGTCCCGCGCCGGGCGATTGCTTCAGCACGGTTCCCACGGGCAGTCCGGGAGCCAGCACCGTGTTGACCACGGCCACCCGCAGGCCGGCGTCCTGAATGGCTTGGCTCGCGTCCGCGAGCGGGCGTCCGATGAAGGTGGGCATGATGAGAGCCGCAGGTTCCGCCGGCGCGGTCACCAGAAGATTGATTTTGGGCGAGGCCACTCCCTGGGCGTTCGGCGGCGGGCTCTGTGCCACCACTTGATCAGGCGGCTGATCTGGAATGTGCGCCACGGCCACTGTGCCAACGTCCAGGCCACGGCGCGTGATGTTGATCTCGGCCGCGCGCTGGCTTTCCTTCAGCAGGTCGGGCACCGCGGCTCGCTGCGGACCCAGGCTCTCGGCGACGCGCACGTGCCAGCCGCGCCGCACCAGGGTGCCCGCGGCCGGAGCCTGCGACAGCACCCGGCCTTCGGCCAAGTCGCGGCTGTAGAAACCGCCCTCCCGGTCCAGCAGCAGACCGACCGCAGCCGCAGCCTTGCGCGCTTCGGCCACGGTCATGCCCACGACTTTGGGCACACGCGCCTGGCGCCCGTGGATGGCCAGCCGCATGGCGGTCAGGGCGGAGATCATGGCCACCGCCACCAGCACCAACGCCAGCAAGAATAGTTGGAAGAACCGCTTCATGGTGAGCGTGGATTCGATTGTACCGCGTGCCTCCCTGCTTGCTGGCGGCGCGACGGAGTGCTGGTAAACTTAAGCCGAGGCCGCATCGCGGAGGGATGCGTGAGCGGTCGAAACGGGCGGTCTTGAAAACCGCTGTACGGGAAACCGTACCGGGGGTTCGAATCCCTCTCCCTCCGCCAGTCCGTCTGCCCAGCCGGTTTCTCCACCGTGCCAAACACAAAAATGCCGCCAATTCCGGCCGAAGTTCGCGCTGCACTGCGCAAAACCGGACTGCAGAGAATCGGCTCTCCCCGCCGTTAGACTCACTCAGGCCCAGTCTTCTCCGCAACGCGGCCCTGCAGTCCGGTTTCAAAATCGGACCGGCCCATTCGACAGATTTCAGGAAATCTGGAGAAATTTCAAGCAGGCAGAGGTGAAATTGACGCCCTCACCCCAAAGGCGGCCATTTGCTATGGGTTTCGGGACTCCGCCCAGGCACGACGAGCTTTCTTGTTGCCGCTGCTCATCAACGCTGTCCACAGGCGATCGGTTCCACCCAAGGCAAGGCAGACTCCATCAGGGTCTTGGGTAGTGGGCTGAATTAGCCCATTACCGGATCTTGATTCCGCTTGACAAATTTCGAGAGCTGTCGGTAGATGTTTCCGCCGCAAACCCGTGCATTCCTCGAGACGGCAGTTCGGTCAATCCGATCGATAACAGGAGGAGCAAGATGGGAAACGTAACACGACGAAGTTTTTTGATCGGTGGCAGCGCCCTCGCCGTATCGGCCTGGATGGTGCCCCCGCTATTCGCTGCGGCGAAGACCATCAAGATTGGTGGACTGTATCCCCTGACGGGGAACCTGGCCTCGACAGGCCTCGACTGCCGGCGAGGCGCCGAGCTGGCGGTGGACATCATCAACGGCAAGTACGATCTCTCCCTCCCCTTGGCGAAAACGGCAGGGCTGCCCAATTTTGGCGGAGCCACGATCGAGATGGTATGGGCTGACACAAGGGGCGAGCCGAAGAACGGACAAGCGGAGGCCGAGCGAGTCGTGACGCAGGACAAGGTGGTCGGCGTTATCGGAGCGTATCAGAGCTCCGTGACCAAGACCGCCAGCCAGGCTACCGAGCGGCTGAGGATCCCGTACGTATGCTCGGATTCCTCTTCCCCCACATTGACCGAGCGGGGGTTCAAGTACTTCTTCCGGGTCAGTCCCCACGACGGCATCTTCGCCCACGACCAGTTCGAATTCCTGAAGGACCTCGAGAGAGTCAAGAAGCAGAAGGTCCAGACCGTGGCCCTGTTGTACGAGAACACCGAGTTCGGCTCCAACGTCGGCAAGCAGGAGCAGAAGTATGCCCAAGAGTACGGGTACAAGATAGTTGCCGACCTCTCCTACACGGCCAACGCAACCGACGTGACCAGCGAGGTGGGCCGGTTGATCAGAGCCAACCCGGACGTCCTCATGCACGCCTCCTACATCACGGACGCCATCCTGTTCACAAAAACATTCAAAGAGATGGGTTTCAATCCCAAGGGCATGCTGACGATGGCTGGCTACATCGAGCCCGGGTATCTGCCGGCGGTCGGAGCGGACGCGAACTACATCATAGTGCGGTCAACGTTTGCGCTGGACTTGGCCAAGAGGAAGCCGCTGGTGGGGCAGGTCAACAAGCTCTTCCGGGAGAAGTTCGGAGTTGACATGAGCGAGAACGCCGCCCGGAGCTTCACCGCGCCGTTCGTCCTCGCCGACGCCATCAACCGAGCAAGGAGCACGGAGCCCGAGGCTGTCGTCAAGGCGCTCCGCGAGACGAGCATCCCCGGCGATCAGGTGATCTATCCGTGGAAGGGGGTCAAGTTCGATCCCCAGACCCAGCAGAACATCTACGCCACCGGTACGCTGGTGCAGATTCAAAACCAGCAGTACGTCACCGTCTGGCCGTTCGAGTCCGCAGCCCAGGACTTGGTGTGGCCGTTTCCGGCCTGGAAATCGCGAAAGTAGCTTGGCTTCGGTGGAAGGAGCCAAGCCGGTTACGCCCGCTCCAACGTCAGTAAGCAGGAGCAGAAGTATGCCCAACAGTACGTGCTGCAACGAGGTCACCGACAACTCCTGCACGGCCAACGCGACCGACCTGAGCAGGGGGTGGGCCGGCCGATCAGAGCCGCCCCTCCCGCCGGCATGGTGGGAAAGGTGGGATGATGGGCGGTGATTTGCCACAGCAGCTAGTAAATAGCCTCCTGATCGGTTCTGTCTATGCCTTGGTTGCCATCGGGCTCACCCTTATCTGGGGAGTCATGAACATCGTCAATTTCGCCCATGGCGAGTTTTTGATGATCGGCATGTTTATCGCTTTCTGGTGTTACAAGCTGCTCCATCTGGACCCGATTTTTTCCATCCCTATCTGTGCCGCCGTTCTCTTCATCCTGGGTGCCGCCAGCTATCACTTCATTGTCAGCAAGGTAATGACCGGCCCGATCTTGGCGCAACTGGTGGTGACGTTTGGATTGAGCATCTTCCTGGCCAACCTGGCCGTACTGCTCTGGACCCCGGATTTCCGCCTTATCGAGAAGCCGCTCCTCACCGGTACTTGGACGCTCGGCAGCGTCGAGCTGAGCATCCCGAAATTCGCGGCCTCCCTGGGCAGCGTGCTGGTGTCGGCGGCCACTTTCCTGTTCCTCAAGAAGACTAAGACCGGCAAGGCAATTCTGGCAGTGGAGATGAATCGCGAATCCGCCCTGCTCATGGGCATCAACACCGAGCGCATCAACGCCCTGTCCTTCGGCGTCGGGGCCGGCTTGGTAGGAATCGCGGGGGCGTTCCTGTCCATGTATTACTACATATACCCGCAGGTGGGAGGGCTCTTCGGGCTGATCTCCTTCTGCATCGTCGCTCTCGGGGGATTTGGCAGCATCGAGGGGGCATTCATCGCGGGGATCCTGATCGGATTCGTCCAGACCCTGGGGGGCTATTACTTCGATCCGGCTTACAAATACGCCATCGTCTTCCTCGTCTACCTGATCACGGTCTGGATTCGGCCGCAGGGCCTCCTGGGGTGGTGAGCATGCGGACCTTCACGCGGAGACAGATCTCCGTGCTCGCGCTCGTGCTGGTCCTTCTACTGCTGTATCCCGTATTCTTCAGGGGCGCGTTTCCGCTGCACATCATGATCATGGTGTTTCTGTTCGCCATGATGGGTGTCGCCTGGAACATCATGGGCGGGTACGCCGGGATGTTCTCGTTCGGACAGGTGGCGTTTTTCGGCATTGGCGCCTACACGTCGTCCTATCTGCTCACGACCTACCATGTCAACCCATGGATCGGACTGTTGGCCGGAGGGGTGTTGGCGGCCCTCGCCGCCGCCGTCATCGGCATCCCCTGCTCCAACCTGCGGGGCCACTACTTCGCCATCGCCAGCATTGCCTTCGCGGAGATCGTCCGGATCCACTTCAATAACTGGAAGCTGGTCGGCGCTGCGGAAGGGCTGACACTCCCGATGCTGAACGAGTCGTTCAAGAACTTCATATTCTCGTCCAAGGTGCCGTACTACTACATCCTGCTGGGGTTCTTGATCTTTGCGCTCCTTGTATGCTCCTGGGTTTCCACCTCGCGCATGGGCTTCTACTTCCGCGCCATCAAGGAAAGCCACGACTTGGCGAAAGTCGTGGGGATCAATTTCGTGCGCTACCGGCTGGCGGCAATCATGATCAGCGCCTTTCTCACCGCTATGGCCGGGACGTTTTACGCGCAGTACATTCTGTATTTGGATCCTGATAGCGTCCTGGTCCTTTCCATCTCCATCCAGGTCGTGCTGGTCTCCATGCTGGGAGGAGCGAATTCCGTCATGGGGCCAGTCATCGGCGCGGCCATCCTGCTGCCGATCTCCGAGGGAACGCGCGTCTGGCTTGGCTATAAGGGGACCGGCATCGACATGATCGTCTACGGAACTCTGATCATGCTGATCTCCGCCTACTATCCCCAGGGCGTGTGGGGCTTGCTCTCGAGGATCGGAGGAAGAGGCCCATCTGCCATAGTTGCCGATGCATCGGCACGGCGCAGTGCGGGCGGCGAGGCGGGGAGGAGGAAGTCATGAGCGCGGCACCCCTCATCGCACTGCAGGGCATCACGAAACGGTTCGGCGGCTTGCTGGCGAATGACAATATTTCGTTCACGGTCAGCGAGGGCGAGATCGTCGGCATTATCGGGCCGAATGGGTCGGGCAAGAGCACCCTCTTCAATTGCATCACGGGTTTCTACCGGCCGGACGCCGGACGGGTGCTCTACCAGGGAAGGGATATTACCCGCCTCAGCACGGATCGGATCTGCAAGATGGGAATTGCCAGGACGTTCCAAATCGTCCAGGTGATCAGCGACATGACGGCCCTGGAGAATGTCATGACCGGGGCCTTCCTGCACATCCCCAGGAAAGCAGCGGCGCGGACAAAGGCAGAAGAAGTCCTGGCGTTTGCCGGCCTGTGGGAGAAGCGGGATGCGGCAGCGACTTCCCTCACGATCCCGGACAAGAAGAGGCTCGAGGTATCCATGGCCCTGGCCACCCAGCCGAAGCTGCTTATGCTGGACGAAGCCATGGCGGGCCTGACCCCCGTCGAGCTCAAGGAGATGATAACCCTGGTTCGTAAAGTGCGGGAGAACGGCATAACGCTGGTGATCGTGGAGCACGTCATGGAAGCGGTCATGCAGTTGTCGGATCGAGTTGTCGGGATCAATTCGGGGCGGAAAATCGTGGAGGACGTTCCGGAAAAGGTCGTCGTCAACCCTGAGGTCATCCGAGCCTATCTGGGAGAGCGGTACCATGCTCGACATTAGGGGGCTGTCCGTCGGATACAGGGGCGTCCGTGCGGTGCAGGATGTCTCCCTCACGGTGCGGCGCGGCGAAGTTGTGAGCCTCATCGGGTCCAACGGCGCTGGGAAGAGCACCATTCTGCGCACCATCGCCGGTCTGCTCCGGCCTTGGGAGGGCAAGATCCTGCTCGACGGCGAGCCCATCCATGTCGTTCCTGCTTACAATATCGTGAGGAGGCGAATCGCTCTGGTCCCGGAAGGGCGGCAGCTGTTCGGCCGGCTCTCGGTCTGGGACAACCTCCTGCTGGGCGCCTATGCGTTAGATTCCGATAAGGACGTCGCGGAGTCCCTGGACAGCATTCTGCAGTTGTTTCCCTGGATAGGAGAGCGAAGGAAACAACGCGCCGAGACATTGAGCGGGGGAGAACAGCAGCAAGTCGCGATCGCCCGCGGGCTGATGTCACGCCCATCTCTGCTGATGCTGGATGAGCCGTCCTTGGGAATTATGCCCAAGCTGGTGGCCGAAATCTTCGAGAAGATCCACGACATCCGCCAGAAGGGCATTACCGTGTTCCTCGTTGAGCAGAACGTCTACGAAGCCCTCAGTGTTTCCGACCGAGCCTACGTCCTGCAGACCGGGCGGATTGTCCTGGAGGGGAAAGGGGAGGAACTGCTCGAGTCCGACCTCGTGCGGCAGGCCTACCTTGGCATGTGACGGTGAATTCGGGCACAGCCACTGTGAGAGCAGTGCAGCGGCTCACGCCTTCAGCTTCTCCGCAAAAGCCTTGCGGAACTTCTCAAGCTTGGGTGCGATGATGAACCGGCAGTAGGGCTGGTTGGAATTCTCGTTGAAGTAGTTCTGGTGGTAGTCCTCGGCGACAAAGAACGCCGCGGCCGGCTCGATCGCGGTCACGATGGGCGCAGAGAACTCCCCCGCGGCCGTCAACTCGGCAATCACCTTCTCGGCTTCCTGGCGCTGCTCGTCCGAGTTGTAAAAGATAGCGGAGCGATACTGTGTGCCCACGTCGTTTCCCTGGCGGTCGATTGTGGTGGGATCATGGATGGCAAAGAACACCTCGAGCAGATCGCGATAGCTGATTTGGCTTGGGTCGAAGGTCACACGCACCACCTCCGCATGGCCGGTGCTCCCGGTGCAGACCTGCTTGTAGGTGGGATTATCGACCCGGCCTCCCATGTAGCCGGATTCCACCGACTTCACGCCCGGCAGACGCTGGAACACCGCCTCCAGGCACCAGAAACACCCTCCGCCGAAGACTGCCGTCTCAAGGTTTGGCATAAACGTTGGATGCGCGGAGAGCGCAGAAGTTCCAGAGCTAAAGACGGCTAGCTCAGGGTGCCGGCTGCTGCCGGCGCCCGACTCGCTGCGCGACCACTTGCAAGTTCTTGTTCAGGTCCACCGACGCTCCCAGCGGCGTCTGGCGTCCGGGATAGCGATAGCGCAAATCAATAAACCGCACACGATAAGCGACGTCACGCTCCCCGAGCGGCTCGGTGATGAGTAGCGGGTACTTTGCCCAATCCAGGTACACGCGCCCGAGGTACGAATTCTTCGCGGCCTCCAGCACCGGGGTTTCCTCGGGCTTGTAGAACGTGCGCGCGCGATCCTGAGGATGGACTTCGCCCCGCCGAGAATCAACGGGCAGGGTCTGGTAGAAGTCCCTGGTCTCGACCACCCCATGCCACACAAACGGATTCCAGGGATAAGGAAAAGCGGAAGCCCGCACCGGATCCTGGCCCTGATAGATGCGCGCCTCCAGCGCGGAAACGGCGCGGCGATGATAGAAGTCCCGCACCCCCCACATCAGCACTACGGCCGCCAGGGCTGCGATCGCACCCATGCGTCCACGGAACTGCGGTTGCCGCGCCCCGATCTCTTCATTGATCAACCCGAACAGCGAAGGCAGAATCAGCCCCAGGATCAGCACCCCCAGCATGAACGGCTCCACAATCGAGACCGTGTCCCACTCGTACCACTTGTAGGAGAACGGCTCGAACATGCGGATGCCGTAGGCGGTGGTGTAGTCGAGCAGAATGTGACTGAGCGGCCCTAGCAGGGCGATGGCATAAAGCACTCCCCAGCGCACGGGCGGCTTGGCGTCGAGGCGTGGTTTACGAAACCGCCGGTTCCAGGCCCACACCACGAGGACCGCAAGCCCAGCCATAACCGGCACGCCAACGAAAGAGTGCGTCCAGCCGCGGTGGTGCTGCAAGACGGCGATTCGGCCGTGGATACCGTAGAGAACGTCGAGGTCGGAGGCCTCCGCCGCCAGCACCAGCGTGGCGGTTGCCAGGCCCGTCTTGCGGTTCAACCCGGCGCGGCTCATGCAGGCGCCAGTCAGCATGTGCGTGATCGGTTCCAAATGTGCGGGCTGCTGAAGGAAGTTTAACATCCGCTACTGGCATCGGCGGTCGTTAGTCGTTGGTCGTTGGCAAACCAATTTCAGCGGCTACCGACCCACGACTAACGGCCAACGGCAAATTTCGGCACAAGCAGCGTCAGCGCCTTCGGAACGGTGCTGAAGCGAACTGGTAGGCCGCCCAGCAGTTCACCGTCCGCCTCGGCGTAGATGCTGCTTGCGGGCTCTCCCGCAATCGGCCGACAGATGGCCTCGCGCGCGCACACCAGGTCCACGCCTGGAGTCTGCCAGCGCTGCTCGAGCAGAGCGCGCAACAGGTACAGACAATACGAGACACGGCTCGCCGTGCGGAACAAAACCAGCTGAAGATCGTCGCTCTCCAGCGCGGCGTCCGGCGCCAGCCAGCGCAGGATGCCTCCGAACTGGCGCAGGCGCACGGCCAGGATCTGCGTGACGTGCACGCGGTGAGCTTCGCCCTCGCGATCCTTCCACTCGACTTCGAAGCGCTGGAAGCGGTGGGTCAGGAGAAGATGCAGGGCTTCGCCATAATAGGCAGCCATGCCGTGCCGCTGCTTGTCGGCCACGTTCATCTGATAGAGCATGCGGGCATCCCCACCCGCGCCGGCGATGGCGATGAAATAGCGTGCGCTCTCGCGGCCGGTCGCGCGCTCCGGATATTCGACCTTGCCGACCGCGATCCGTCGCGGCTCGCTGGCGAGGATCGCCCGAGCAGCGCGTGCGGGGTTGCGCGAGAGCCCGAGGTCGTTGCCCAGGGAATTGCCCGTCCCCAGCGGGATGACCCCCAGAGGCGTGTCGGTGCCGGCCAGCCCCTGGACCACCTCGTGGATGGTGCCGTCACCGCCGCAGGCGAGCACCGTGTCATAGCCCTCAGCAACCGCCTCCCGCGCCTGCTCGCCGGCCGAGCCGGGCGCACGGGTGGCCACCGTCTCAGCCTTCACTCCGGCAGCACGCAACACCTGCGCCGCGGCTTCCACGTCGGCGCGGCGGCGCTCGCGGTTCTTGCCCGCTATAGGGTTATAGAGCAGGACGACCTTGCGCATCGAGGTCAACAATAAAGGATTAAGGATTAAGGGCAGAAAAATTAAAACACAGAGGACGCGAAGGACCCGAGGAATTTAAATCTGATCTCCTCTGTGTCCTCTGTGTACTCGGCGGTTTTCAGTTGTTTTTGTCTGCCATCTATAATTTCGCCCTATGCCTACGGCCGCTCAGGATCTGCGCAAGATCGAGGCGCTACGCGAGAAGATCCGCCATCACGAATACCTCTACTACGTGCTCGATCAGCCCGAGATCACCGACGCTGACTTCGACCTGCTCATGCGGCAGCTCAAGCAGCTCGAAGCCGAGCATCCTGATCTGATCACGCCGGATTCGCCCTCGCAGCGCGTTGGCGGCAAGCCCCGTGAAGGCTTCGTCAAAGTGCCACACTCGAGCCCCATGCTCTCGCTCGACAACGCATACAACGAGCAGGAACTGCGCGACTGGGAGCGGCGCGTGCGCGAGCTTTCCGGCCGCGACGGCATCGAGTACGTCTGCGAGCTCAAGCTCGATGGCCTTTCCATGGCGCTGCGCTACGCCCGCGACGAGCACGGCAAATCGAAGCTCGTCCTCGGCATCACCCGCGGCGATGGCTCGGTGGGCGAGGACGTAACGCCGAACGTCAAGACCATCCGCTCCGTCCCGCTCTCTATCCCGGCGGCCACGCTGAAAAAGGCCGGCCTGCCGCAGGAATTCGAAGTGCGCGGCGAAGTCGTCATGCCGCTCAAGGCCTTCGAGCGCATGAACGAAGAACGCGAGCGCCAGGGCCTGGCGAAGTTTGCTAACCCGCGCAATGCCGGAGCCGGCGCGGTGCGCGTGCTCGACCCCAACATCACCGCCCAGCGGCGTCTCGATTTCTATTCCTACTTCCTGCTGGTAGACGGCCGCACCTTCCTCGGCCATCAAGCCGAGGCGCTCGAAGCCCTAAGCACGGCCGGATTCAAAGTGAATAACAACTGGCGCCTGGCCAAGAACATCAACAACGTCTGGCGCTTCATCAGCTCCTGGGAGCAGAAGCGCGACAGCCTCGGCTATGAAATTGACGGCGTGGTCATCAAGGTCAACGACACCCGGCTGTGGCGCACGCTGGGCTTCACTGGCAAAGCCCCGCGCTGGGCCATCGCCTACAAATACGCGGCGCGCTCGGGCGTCACCCAGATCGAAGACATCCAAGTGCAGGTCGGGCGTACCGGCAAGCTGACGCCGGTGGCGCACCTCAAGCCCGTGCCCATCGGCGGCACCACCGTCAGCCGCGCCACGCTCCACAACATGGACGAAATCGACCGCCTGGGCGTGCGCATCGGCGACTGGGTCACGGTGGAGCGTGGCGGCAACGTCATTCCCAAAGTGGTTGCGGTGGTCGAGGACAAAGATCACCCTCGCGGTACGGAACACTTCCACATGCCCGAACGTTGCCCGGAATGCGGCGGCCATGTAGTGCGCATCGAAGGCGAGGCTGACCACCGCTGCGTAAACGCCAACTGTCCGGCCAAGCTGCGGGAGTCGATCCTGCACTTCGCCTCGCGCTCGGTGATGAATATCGACGGCCTGGGCGATGCGCTCGTCAACCAGCTCTGCGACCGAGGGCTGGTGAAGAACGTCGCTGACATCTACCGCGTGACCAAGCCGCAGCTCACGGACCTGGAGCGCATGGGCGAGAAGTCGGCCGAGAACGTGCTCGCTGAGATCGAGGCCTCGAAGAAGCTGCCGCTCGAGCGCGTGATTTACGGACTCGGCATCCGCTTCGTCGGCGAGCGCACGGCGCAGTTCCTGGCCGAGCACTTCGCCTCCATGGACGACATTATTGAGGCGGCTACGCTGAAGGACGAAGCCGCCAGCATCGCCAAGCTGGAAGAAGTCGAAGAGGTCGGGCCGCGCATCGCGCAGAGCATCCGCGAATTCTTCGAGGAGCCGCGCAATCGCAAACTGGTGGAAGACCTGCGCAAGGCCGGCCTTACTTTCAAGGGCAAGAAGAAAGAACGCGGAACCAGGCTCGCCGGCCAGACCTTCGTCCTGACCGGAACCCTGGCCAACCACTCGCGCGACGAGGCCAAGAAGCTGATCGAGGATGCCGGCGGGCGCGTCTCCGGCTCCGTCAGCAAAAGGACCAACTACGTGGTGGCGGGCGCCGATCCCGGTTCCAAGATTGACAAGGCGGGTGAGCTGGGGGTGAAGGTGATCGGCGAAAAGGAGTTGGAAGAGCTGTTGGGGGGATAGGTGGGTTTCAGAATAGATACGCTCGGTAGAACCTCTCTCTACCTCGAAAATGTCATTCTTCGCGAGCCGAAGGCACGCGGAGAATCTGACGGAACCGCCGATGCTACCTTGGTTGGCTGCGCCGCATCACCGTCAGATTCTCCCGTCTCGCTTTGCTCGACGGAAGAATGACAATGATTCAGTGCCGATTGCCGTGGCTCGACCGCAACCGGCAACTGGGGTTCACCCGATCTCCAGGTAGCTGTCGATCCAGCGCTTCACTTCCAGGCGGCGTTCGTCGGTGGGGTCGAAGCGGATGCCGATCATGCTGGCGTCTTCGCGCTTCCAGCACACGCTGGCGCGCGAAACCACGACTTTGCCGTTGGGCGGCAGGCTGAAGGTGACCTCCACGGGATGCTCCTTGGAAAGCCGGACGTCGGTTTTCATCGACAGGCCGCCGGCGCTGATCTCCACGGTGGTGGCTTGGAAGCTGCTCTGCCCGCAATTCACTTTTACTTCGGTAACCACCGGCAGGCGCACATAGCGCCGCAGTTCATGCACCACCAGCAGGTGGGTGGAACGCACCACCTTTAGCACCGTCTGCCGGTCCACGGGACGATCGATCACGGCGTTGATGCCGAGCTTGGAGAAGCGCATGGCTTCCTGGGTGTCGCGCGAAATGCCGTAGATGACAATGCGCGAGTTGGAGGTGGAGTTGCGGGCGGCGCTCAGCACGCTCTCCGCGTCCGCTCGGCCCAGCTCCACCACGCAGGCTTCGAACTTCTCTTTCTGCAGCCGTCTCTCGGTGTCGCCATTGCTGCTCACGGTCTGGATGCCGAACTGCTTGAAGCAATCCCGCAGCACGGCGCAGGTGGGCTCGGCGAGACCTGCAAGTAGAACCCGGGCGACGATCCTCTTGGGGACGAAGTTCGCGTAGGAGGGGGAGATCGGTGGTGCAACAACCTTGGCCATTGAGTATAAATCCGGTTTTTATTGTGCGTTCTGCAGGTCCGCAGTGCAACCCTCTTTGGTAACCCTTCGGACATTGCCGCGCGGGAAACCGGCGTAGCACTTCGGGTCGGAGGGCTGCCCAGCATCCTGTGCAGTGAGACCGGAAGGTCAGAAGGTGCCGCGCAGCATCTGCGCCGTGACCACGCGATTGCGGCCGGTCTGTTTGGCCACGTAGAGCGCCTCGTCGGCGGCCTTGACCAGATCGTCGCGCGTGGCCCCCTGGGCGGGAAACTCCGCCACCCCGGCGCTGATGGTCACCGGGCGCGCCACGCCGGGAAAATGCCAGCTCTCCACCACCCGCCGCAGCTTGTCGGCGACGGCCAAGGCACTGTCCAGCCCGGTTTCCGGGGTGATGATGGCGAACTCCTCTCCGCCATAGCGGCTGAGCACGTCGCTCTTGCGCAGTTGCTGGGCAAGGATGGCCGAAACCTGGCGCAACACTTCATCACCCAGCAGGTGCCCGAATTCATCGTTGAGCTGCTTGAAGTGGTCGATGTCCATCATGATTACCGAGAAGGTCAGGCCATGGCGGGTGCTGCGGGCCATCTCCTCGGCGATGCGCAGCTCAAAATACCGGCGGTTGAAGATGCCGGTCACGCCGTCCAGGTATGCCAGTTGGCGCACGCGATCGAAGTAACGCGCGTTCTGGATGGCGGTGGCGCAGATGTCGCTGACCGATTCCAGCGCGTTCACGTCCGCGGGCAGGAAGGCCTCAGACGACGCGCTCTCCAGCGCCAGCACCCCCAGCACCTGCCCGAACGACACCAGGGGAAGGCAGACCGCCGACACCGTCTCTCGGCACCCCGCCAGGTGCCCAGGGACCTTACCCACGTCGTTCTCCACCACCGCCTTGCGGGAATCGATGGCGCGGGCGAATAGTCCCTCACCCGTCGGCAGTTCGTCGCCGATCTTGAACAACGGCGTCAGCCGGCCCTGGTGCGCGCGCAGCACCAGTCGGTCGTCTTCGAACAGCAGCACGCTGGCATGGTCGCCGCCGAACGCCTCCAGAATCAGCGAGCACACCTGCTCCAGCAGTTCCCCGATCTCCAGCACCGCCGTGGTCTGCCGGGCGATAGCGTTGATGGCCTCCAACTGCGCCCGGCGGCGCTGCTCCAGAGAATAGAGACGGGCGTTGGACAGCGCGATGGAAGCCTGGGTGGAAAACAGGCGCAACAGTTCCAGCGTGTCCTCGTCGAAGAAGTTCAGCCTTTCGCTCTGGCAGTCGAGCACACCCACCATCTCTTCGCGCACCATCAACGGGATGGCCACCTCGGAGCGGGTGCTGGCGAGAGAACGAATATAGCGGGGGTCCCGCTTCACGTCCGGCGCGTACACCGGCTTCTTGGTCTGGGCAGCGGTTCCGGTAAGGCCGCTGCCCAGCGGCACACGAATGGTCTCACTGCCGGGATCCCATCCAAACTGCGTTTTGATGTAGAGCTCCTGCGTCCTGGCATCCAGCAGCAGAATGGCGGCCTTGTCCAGGTGGAAAACGTCGCGCACGATACCCAGGATGCGGCTGAGGACCTCATCCAGGTCGAAGGTAGAGAGCACCGCCTGGCTTGCATCGTACAGGATGGCGAGTCTCTGCATGCGTTGGCTGCCCGTTTCGCGAACCCAGCACGGGCACAATTCCATCTTATCGCTGGAGAAGCAATGCTCCGAGCGGGAATTCGGAGATCAGGTTACCAAAGGAATCACCGGCGGGGCCGCGCGAGGCTCACCAGCACAAACGCGAAGGTACACAGGCAGCCATCCAGCAGCAGCCCTAGATCCAGGCGGAAGGGTACATGCTGAACCGAGGCGGGCAGCTTGGGCAGGATCGCAAAATACACCAGATTACCCACCAGCACTGCTAGCAGCGCTCTGGCCCATCGCTGCACGCCGGTTCTCCTCCTCAACCGCAGGATTCCCTTGACCTACTGCACGGGGGTGTGGAGCTCGAGCATTCAAACCGGCTTCAAGTTTCGAGCTTCATCCCTCGTTCGCGCCCGGTCCAGGGCTCTCTCGCGCTTTGCTCGGGATGACAGTTTCTATTCCGCTAAAACCGCCAGCAGGTGGCGCGGTTGAGCGTCAGCTTTTCATCGAACGCGAAGACCTTCACCGGCCGCACCGCCCAGATGGGCTCCTGCTGATAGGGCGACATGTCGAAGTTGTACTTGCGCTCGTAAAGCTGGAAAAAGCGCTTCCGCAGCGCGGCTTCGCGCACCTCACGAGCAACTCCTTCGACGATTACCGCTTCTTGCGCGAGTTCGCTGCACACCACGCAGTTGGGATTGGCCTTCAGGTTGTGAGATTTCCGCGAATCCTGCCCCGTCGAGAAATAAAAGACGTTCGCCAGCCACAAACCCCACACCACCATGGTGTGGGGGCGGCCGTCGGGGCGCACGGTCGAGATCCAGTAATTGTGCGATTTGGCCAGACGCTGGTCTGCCCACTTCCAGGGCAGCAGTCCTCTGTTGTCCTCCGGCAGGCCGTAGCCGGGCATGTGCGGACGGCTGGATTTTGGCGCGCGCTTGGTCATGATTCTTCCCTCAGCAACTTGTTTAAAGTGGGCTTGTGCTTCTCGCGGCGCTCTTTCTTGGCGTTAGGCACGCGGCGGGTGGGCGGGGGAGCGCCGATCTTCTCCCGCGCAGCCGCTTTCACCGCGTCCACCGCACGGAATGGTTTCGGCTTTTTGCGTCCGGCCAAGTCAGTCTCTCGGGGCATTATGCAATAATCAGAGTAGTACCGAGTACTGAGTACCGAGTACTTTTATGGACGAGAAAGATTTCTTCGACGAGCGGCAGGAAAAAAAGCTGGCGCCGCTGACCTGTCCGCACTGCCGCCAGGCCGGCGAATACGAGTTGGGATGGCTGGTACGCACCAAGAAGCGGCAGCTTGCCGGCCGCGCCGACGAGCGCGACCGCGCCCGTTTCGCCAAGGCTCGTTCCTACATGGTGCGGCGCGACGACATGGTGATGTGCAAGAACATGCGCTGCCGCAAACGCTTCGAAGTCTCAGGCGTGCAGTCGGTGGCGTTCATAGAGTAATCGGGACATCGGGCGATCGGCTCATCGGCTGATCTGAAAGTCAGACCACCTCACCTCTTCGCAATGACCCGATGACCCGATCTCCCGATCACCCGATTCATTTATACTGTCCGGTTTCGTTTCCCACGGAGATGAAGCATGAAGATTCTGGTCTGCATGAAGCAGGTCCCGCAGAAGGATGCTCCGCTCAAACTCAACGAGTCCGGCGCCTGGATCCGCGAGGATGTTTCCTACGAGGTGAATGAGCCCGACGCGTACGCGCTCGAAGAAGCGCTGCGCCAGAAAGAGAAGCATGGCGGTGAAGTGGTTGTGATCACAGCCGGCCCGGCGCGCGCCCAGCAGGTGCTGCGCGAGGCGCTGGCCAAGGGCGCCGATCGCGCCATTCATCTCGACGACCCGGCGTTCGTCACTCTCGATGCCGCCAACATCGCGCGCGCCTTCGCCGCTGCCATCAAGGATGAGTCGTTCGACCTGGTCTTTACCGGGCTGCAGTCGGATGACTTCGGGTTCGCGCAGACAGGCGTCATCCTCGCCGAGTTGCTGGGCTGGCCGCACGCCACCATCATCATGCAGATCGAGAAGTCCGAGGGCGGCATCAAGGTGAAGCGCGAGCTAGAAGCCGGATACTTCCAGCACGTCGACATGCCGCTGCCGGCGGTGCTCACCATCCAGTCGGGCATCAACAAGCTGCGGTATGCGACGCTGATCGGCATCAAGCAGGCCAAGAACAAGCCGCTGCGCAAGGTCGCACTCGCCGATGTGCAGCCTAACCTCGTCGCGAATCAACTGAACATACAGAGGCTGTATGTTCCCCAGAAGACGAAGAAGACGGAGATGCTCGTGGGCTCTCCGGCTGATGTCGCCCGCAAACTGACGGAGAAGCTGAAGAACGAAGTCAGGGTTTTGTGAGAGCAGTACCGAGTACCAAGTACCGAGTACCAAGTAGGCGAACCAGAGAAATCATATGATCCTTGTCATCGTCGAGCAGCGTGAAGGGAAGTTGAACCGTGTTTCGTTCGAGACGCTCACCGGCGCGCAGGCCATCGCCCGCGAAACCGGCTGGACGCTGGAGGCGGCGGTGGTCGGCTCCGGCATCAGCGAGATCGCGAAGGAAATCGCGGGCAAAAAGGTCGCGAAGGTGTACGACATTGAGTCGCCGCAGCTCGCCGCGTACACGCCGGATGCGTTCGTCGCCGCGCTCAAGCCGTTCATCGCCGACAAGAAGCCCACGCTGGTGCTCATGCCGCACACCTATCAGGTGCGCGACTTCGCGCCCAAGCTGGCGACCGCGCTCGGCCGCGCGCTGGTCAGCGACTGCACCGGGTACAAGAAGGAAGGAGACAAGCTGCTGTTCGTGCGGCAGATGTTCCAGGGCAAGTTCGCCGCCGACGTGGCTTTCGCCGGCGAGCCTCCGTACTTCGCCACCTTCCAGACCGGCGCCTTCCGCGGCGACCAGGTCGAAGCCGGCGCGTCGGCGGCTGCGGTCGAGACGGTGCAGGCTGACGTTCCGGCTTCCGCGATACGCAACAAGCCAGGAGAAGTTTTCAAGGAAGCCAAGCAGGCGGTAGACCTGACCCAGGCTGAGATCATCGTGGCCGTGGGACGCGGGATCAAGGAAGAGAAGAACATCGCGCTGGCCAAACAACTGGCCGAGGCGCTGGGCGGCGAGCTCGCGGCTTCGCGTCCCATCTGCGACGCCGGCTGGCTGCCCATGGACCGCCAGATCGGCTCTTCCGGCCAGACGGTGGCGCCCAAGCTCTACGTGGCGCTCGGCATCAGTGGCGCCATTCAGCACATCGTCGGGATGAAAGGCTCGCGTACCATCGTCGCCGTCAATAAGGATTCCGAAGCCCCCATCTTCGAGGTGGCCGACATCGGCATCGTCGGCAACCTATTCGAGGTGATTCCGCCGCTGGTGGAGGAGATCAAGAAGGCGAAAGCCGGCACGTAGCCAAGTTTCTAATTTCAAGTTTCGAGTTCCTGCCGTAGCAAGGAGCACGCGTGAGCCACTCCTACAAACAGTTGCTAGTTTGGCAAAAAAGCAAAGCCTTGGCGGTCGAGACTTACCATGCGACTGAAAGCTTCCCTAAACGTAAATGGTACGGACTTACCTCCCAGTTGCGACGTGCGGCCGTATCGGTAATTTCGAATATTGCAGAAGGGCAAGGCCGGCTTACCAAGGGGGAGTTCTGCAACTTCTTGGGCAAGCGCGGGGCTCGTTGCTGGAGCTTGAAACTCAGTTGGCAATCGCCCGAGACCTCAGATACTTGAGCGAAGCCGACCACGTTCCATTGGAGAAACAATGCGACGAGGTGCGGCGTATGCTCAATGGTCTCCTCGAATCCTTAAAGATGCCGGCCAGAGCATCCGTGTGAGTCGTCGGCCACTCGAAACTTGAAGCTCGAAACTCGAAACTAATGTTGATTTTCCGCAAACCGCTCACCGGCATCGAGCGCCCGCAGATGGAAGCCGACGTGGTCATCGTCGGCGGCGGGCCCGCCGGGCTGGCTTGCGCCCTGCGCTTGTCGCAACTTATCGACGAGCACAACGCCGGGAATCCCGACCAGCAGCTCAGCAAAGAAAACATCTACGTTCTCGAGAAGGCGCGCGAGATCGGGCAGCACTGTCTCTCGGGCGCGCTTCTCGATCCGCGCTCAATGCGTGAGCTGCTGCCCGGATTCGAAAAGGAAGCGCCCATCGAAGCTGAGGTCACGAAAGAAGCTGTTTATTTCTTGACCCGTGCCGGCAAATTCAAGTTGCCGGTCACGCCTCCGCCGCTGCGCGATCACGGCAACTACGTGATCTCGCTGAACCGTTTTGCCAAGTGGATGGGCGGGAAGGTCGAGGCCGCCGGCATCACCGTGTTCAGTGGCTTTGCCGGGTCGGAGTTGCTGATTAAGGGCGAGCGGGTCGCCGGCGTCCGCACCGATGACAAAGGTGTGGACAAGTCCAATCAGCCCAAGGGCAACTTTGAGCCGGGCTACGATCTGAAGGCCAAAATTGTGATCCTGGCCGAAGGCACGCGCGGATCGCTGACCAAGCAACTGGTCGCGCGCTTCCGTCTCGACCGCGACCGCAATCCCATGACCTACGGCGTGGGCGTGAAGGAGCTGTGGGAGCTTCCCGGCGGACGCATCGCGCCCGGTGAAGTGATCTACACCATGGGATGGCCGCTGACCTCGCGCGAGTACGGCGGAGCATGGATCTACGGCGGGAAGGAGAATGTCATCTCGCTCGGCTTTGTCACCGGGCTGGATTACTCCGACCCACGTCTTGATCCGCAGCGCGTCTTGCAGGAGTTCAAGCTGCATCCCTTGGTGCGGGCGCTGCTTGAGGGCGGAAAGATGATTCGCTATGGCGCCAAGTCGCTGCCCTATGGCGGCTGGTGGGCGGTCCCGCCGGTGGCGGGTGATGGATGGATGATTCTGGGCGACTCGGCCGGATTCCTCAACTCGCAACGCCTCAAAGGCATCCATCTGGCCATCAAGAGCGGCATGCTGGCGGCGGAGACCGCCTTCGAAGCTCTATCGCAAAACGATTTTTCCGCTGCGCGCCTGGCCGGATACCAGCGGCGGGTCGAGAATAGTTGGATCAAGCAGGAATTGTGGGCGGTGCGGAACTTCCACCAGGGGTTCGAGCACGGTTTGTGGGCGGGGATGTTCCACGCCGCTTTGCAGCAACTCACCGGCGGACGCGGCCTGCACGCGCGCTACGCCGCCACCGCCGGGCATCGCCGGCTGAAGATGCTCGCCGAACTGCCCGCGGATGGCGGCGCCGAGGCGCATCTGATCAACGATTACAAGGGCGACGGCAAGCTGACCTTCGACAAGCTCACCGACCTTTATCACTCGGGCACCAAGCACGAAGAGGACCAGCCAGCGCACCTCGTCATTCACGACACCAACATCTGCAACACGCGCTGTGTCACGGAGTTCGGCAACCCCTGCCAGCACTTCTGCCCCGCCAGCGTGTACGAGATGGTGGAAGCGTCAGACGTGCCCGGCGGGAAGCAGATCCACCTGAACCCGTCCAACTGCGTGCACTGCAAGACGTGTGACATCATGGATCCGTACGAGATCATCACCTGGGTCCCGCCCGAGGGCGGCGGCGGCCCGAATTACGACGGCATGTGATGGCGCGGCGGGGCGTGCTGTTCCAAATCATTGTCACCCCGACCGAGCGCTTCAGCGCGAGTGGAGGGACCTTGCATTCCAAGTGATAAGAGACGTGGCAGAACACAAGGTCCCTCCACTCGGGACTAACCGTCCCTCGGTCGGGATGACAATCTTTAAGCGCACGCCGAAGTTGACGGGCCTTCCCCCTCCGCGAGATGATTCCAGCACACTATGCGATATGTAGCGTTGTTTTTTGTGATGTCGATCCTCTCTGCGTCGGCGGCCGCCCTCGATCGCGGCTGCGCCCAGGGGGTCGGCGAGTGGACCGAGAACCTGTGGGACGGATATAAGATCGAGATTGGGGCTGCGCCTGAGGGCGCGTCGGCCCAGTGCCGCGCGGTGCTGAAGTCCGCCGACGGCAAGGTCCTGTTCGAAGTCACGGGCGCGGAAGCGCTGGTGAACGCCATCAGCGGTAGCGACATCAACGGCGACGGCAAGCCTGATGTGGTGATCGAGACCCACCGCACCGCCGGCCAGTGTTGTTTTACATACTCCATCCTTACTCCCGGCGAGAACCCGCTGCTGGTGCGGCAGATCACCACCACCCCACCGCTCGTCTTCGAGGACCGCGACAACAACGGCAAGGTTGAAATCACGACCCATGATTTCGCGTTCGTTGGCATCGAGGGCTTGGACGAGTCCGATTCACCGCGGCCGCTGGTGGTGTTCCGCCTGCGCGGCAACACTCTCTACAACGTGAGCTCCGCCTACTGGCCCGAATACCAGCGCGAAATCGAAGCCGCCAAGAACGGTCTTTCCCACAGCGCGGAGGATTTGCTCATTGGCCGCAATAATACGAGCGGCACGGCCTTGGGCGGCGGCAAGGCCAAGGAACTGAGTCCCGCCGAGGAGAAGGAGTTACTCGACGCCAAGGGCGCGGTTCTGACCATGGTGGTGAATTATCTGTATGGCGGCCGCGGCGAAGAGGGGTGGAAGACCATCCGCGAGCTGTGGACCGACCGCGACAAGGACCGCATCCGCCAGGCCATTCTGGCCAGCCGTTCCCGCGGAGTGCTGGGCGAAGTCAACCGCACGGCGGCTGCAGCAAAGAACACAAGTCAGTAGGCGCGAAAGCTCCTGCGTCCTGCTGCCTGCCCCCTTGCCCTGGAAAAGCGTATAATTTCGTTATTGTTTCCGACCGCCGGGACCTGTCGGCATACCCATGGTCCCGGAGGCGGTGCTCCTCAGAGAAGCGAGGAGACGAGGGTAAGGGTGGAAACGCCTTTGCCTCCCGTGCTTGGAAAGGAAACGTCCTGCCTGCGGCGAGTCTTCGCCGGGTGTAGCTTTCTCTTTCCCACCGCTCGGAAACATAGCCGGTTTCTCGCGCTATGGAACGCCTGACCGATAAATTCGGCCGCCCCATTACCGACCTGCGGATCGCGATCACCGACCGCTGCAACTACAAGTGCGTGTACTGCCGGACAGGCAACGAGGGCGCGCAGTACGCCGAGCTGCCGTTCGCCGACTACGCGCGCATGGCGCGGGTGTTTGCTGGCCTGGGGATCGAGAAGATACGCATCACTGGCGGCGAGCCGCTGCTGCGCCGGGGCGTGGTGGGATTCATCGAGGAGTTGGCGGGATTGCGCACGCTCGACGGTCGTCCGCTGGATCTGGCCATCACGACTAACGGTCACTTGCTGGCGGAACTGGCGCAGCCGCTAAAGGACGCCGGCCTGCGGCGAGTCACGGTTTCCATGGATGCGGTCGAGCCCGAGCGCTTTGCCCGCATCACCCGTGTCTCCAACGGATTCCATCGGGTGCTCGCGGGCATCCGCGCGGCGCAGAAAGCGGGCCTGGAACCGGTGAAGGTGAACTGCGTGCTGCTTCGCGGCTTCAACGACGATCAGATCGTCGAGTTCGGCAAGTTCGCCCGCGACGAGGGCGTAGTGGTGCGCTTCATCGAGTTCATGCCGCTGGAGGAAGACCGGGTGTGGTCGCCGGAGATCGTGGTTACGCTCGCGGAAGTGCTGGAGCGCATGCGCCCATTCCGTCCGCTGGTGGAAATCCCCCACACCCGCAGCGAGACGGCGCGGCGCTACACCTTCGAAGATGGCGTCGGCGAGATCGGAATCATTGCGCCGGTGTCGCAACCGTTCTGCGGACATTGCAGCCGCGTCCGCGTGACCTCCGATGGCAAGATCCGCACCTGCCTGTTCTCGCTCTTCGATCACGATCTGCACCAGGTGATGCGCCGTGGCGGATCCGACGAGGACATGGCCGGATATATCCGCCAGGTGATCGCGCAGAAGGAAGCGCGGCACCACATCGGCGAGCCGGGATTCGAGAAGCCCTCGCGCAGCATGGTGCACATCGGGGGGTAAAACTTCATTCGCCGCGGATCTGCGCGGATGATCCCTCGCTCGCGCTCAGTCGCATCCGCTCCCTCGCGCTCGCATGAAATTCGAAATGCAGCGTACCCAGGACTGAAAGTCCTGGGCTAAGTTCGGTCGTCGCTACGCGACTCCGCGGGCGAGGGCTGCACTGAGCGAAGTCGAGCGGGCCCTCGCGCCATGCGAACCGAGCTTGCTTTGGACGCAGCCGCAATGCGACAATGAAGCGATGGCAACAGGCGGCGGGGTCGAATCTGGGCCCTGCCGGCCGAACCAGACTGTGGCTTCAACAACCCCGTAGGTCGGGCCGTCCATAACGGCAGTGGATCTACTGGAGCCGCAGGAATGCTTTCAACATCCCCGTTCCGGGCGCGCGAGCGTGCCGGGACTGAAGGCGGTAAAAGAAATGTCACTGGCAACAGCCTGCCGATTGGACAATTATCTCGTCCTGCCCGACGTGTCGATGGACGATCGCATCACCGCCGCCAAGCAGGCGCTGGGGCGGGAGTGCGTCATCCTCGGGCATCACTATCAGCGCGATGAGGTCATCAGGTTCGCCGACTTCCGCGGCGATTCCTACAAGCTTTCGCAACAGGCGGCGCAGGCCGCGGGGCGCTACATCGTCTTCTGCGGCGTGCACTTTATGGCGGAGAGCGCCGACATCCTGGGGCGCGCCTCGCAGCAAGTGGTCTTGCCCGACCTGAACGCCGGCTGCTCCATGGCCGACATGGCGGAGATCGGCCAGGTGGAAGACTGCTGGGAGCAACTGGTTGCGCTGGGCCTGACGTCGGATTCCGGCGACCAGATCACGCCTATCACCTACATCAATTCGACGGCGGCGATCAAAGCCTTCTGCGGCGAGCGCGGCGGGGTAGTTTGCACGTCGTCGAACGCCGCGGGCGCCCTCGGTTGGGCGTTCGCAAAGACGCCCAAAGCGTTCTTCCTGCCCGACCAGCACCTGGGGCGCAACACCGGTTACGCGATGGGCATTCCGCTCGATGACATGGTCACCTGGGACCCATACCTGCCGATGGGCGGCCTCACGCCCGAGCGGCTGCGCAACGCGCGCGTGATCCTGTGGAAAGGACACTGCTCGGTCCACCAGCGCTTCCTGCCGGAACATGTGGACAACGTGCGTGCGCGCTATCCGGGCATCCACGTGATCGTGCACCCGGAGTGCCGCTGGGAAGTGTGCCAGAAAGCAGATGCGCTGGGCTCGACCGAGAAACTCATCAAGCTGGTGGCCGAAGCGCCCGCGGGAACGAAGTTCGCCATCGGCACGGAAATCCACCTGGTCAACCGCCTGGCCAAGGGAAACCCCGATAAATTGGTGATCACGCTGGACGATTCGGGATGCCTGTGCACCACCATGTTCCGCATCTCGCCCCAGCATCTATGCTGGGCGCTGGAGAATCTGGTGGAAGGCAACGTGGTAAACCGCATCGTAGTGAGAGAAGAAGTAAAATGCTGGGCGAGGGTAGCGCTGGATCGGATGCTGGAGATCCAGTGAGCCATCGGTCGTCGGTCTTCGGTCGTCGGCCAGAAACGATTCCATGGCGGAACGCACGTTCACATTAGACGAAGCACAGGCGCTGGTGCCGGTGCTGGGATCGCTGCTGAAGACGGCGATCGACGGCAAACAGGCCGCCGAGCGCATCGAGCAGGAGTTCAAGGCGGTCTCCAGCCGTGTGTTTCTTAACGGCGGCACGCTGCTCGATGTGGCCCAGTTGGCCGCGCGCAAGCGCGAGAGAGAGCGCCTGGTACAGAAGATCAAAGACGCGCTGGCGGAGATCGAGGCCACCGGGGTCTTGGTGAAAGACCTGGAGATGGGCCTGCTCGATTTTCCCTGCGAGGTCGAGCACCGCACCATCTTGCTGTGCTGGAAGCTGGGCGAAACGACCATCGCCCACTGGCATGGCACCGACGAAGGCTACCGCTATCGCAAACCCATCGACGAAAAGATCGCCAACGCCGGCAAGAAGCCAGGGAGGGAGTAGGAGCAGGAGGATCGGCTCATCGGGTGATCGGGTCATCGGGTCATAGTTTTCCGATTTCCCGATGACCCGATCTCCCGATCTGCTTGCAGTTCCCTACTCCCTACTCCCTGGTTTGTCCACCCAGTGCGGCGTGAAATCGGAATTGGCCAGCCACTCGGCCGCGGGGATCATGGACTCGATGGCCTCGTCGAGATGGGGGAAATCGATGTGCGCGAGGGTATCGCCGGGCTGATGGTAGTCGCGATGCAAGCCAAAACTTGAGATCGTGTGCGCCACCACGCCTTTGCGCGCCAGCGGGTAGTTGTCGGAGCGTTCGAAAAAGTGCTCCCCGGTGTGCGGGTCGGCGACTAGGGGCGCGTCGTGCGCCGCCAGCTCGCTGCCCAGATCGGAGCGCTCGTATCCGGAGAGCCAGAGCTTGTGCTTGGGGATGGCGTCGTCGGGGCGGCCGAGCATCTCGAACTCCAGCGCGGCCACGATGTGGGCGAGCGGCACCGGTGGGAACTCGCGGAAGTAGGTGGAACCAAGCCCGCCGCGCTCCTCGCTGCCGAAGAAGACGAACAGCACGCTGCGCCGCGGACGCGGCCCGGCGGCAATAGCGTGCGCCAGTTCCAGCACGGCCGACACGCCGGAAGCATCATCGTCGGCGCCGTGGTAGATCACTTTGCCGTGGCTGGTCACCTTCGTTCCCAGATGATCAATGTGGGCGGAGAAGAGCACCGCCTGGTCGCGCAGGCTGGGATCGCTGCCGGCAATCGTGCCCACCGTGTTCCAGGTTTCGCCGGGCTGCACCGGGTTGAGCTTGGCTTCCAGGCGGATCGTCGTGCCGTCGGCAAGCTTGGAGAGCGTCTTGAAAGCGGTGGCGCGGACGACCACCATGCTCATCTCCTGGATGCCGGCTTCCTTCGGCAACGCCTTGATGCGCGGGGGAAGGTTGGGCAGGCGGCGTCGGGCATCCGACCAGGCGCTGGCCAGCGACGGGCTCTCGGGAGTCAGGACTAGCGCGGCGCCGCGCTGCGAAATCTCATAGGCCTGCTGAAAAGCAGTGGCGTCATCCGTCGCCATGAGCAGGACGACCGTCCCCGCTTTCACGTGCGCCTTTGGGTCGGCGGTCCCGAGCTTCTGGAGCGGGCCGGAGATGGAGGCGTCGCCCAGCCAGCGGACGGCGATCTCGTTGCCGCTGGTCCAGCGTACGGTCTGGCCACCGGAGTCGAAGCTGAGCACGGGAGGCGCGGCCAGCGAGCGGTACTCGAGCGCGACATGCTGCAGGTATCCACCATTCTCCCCGGCGGGGGCTACGCCATAGCGGCGCAGTTCGCCGGCGACGTATTCGGCGGCCATGTGTTCCTGCGGAGTGCCGCTGCCACGGCCGGCAAGGGCGTCGCCGGCGAGATAATCCATGTGCGCCCGGATCGAGGCCGCGACATCTGGAGGCGGCGCGTGCGCGCTCTGGGGAAGCGCCGGCAGGGCCAGAACCAGCGCCAGGACTGGCCAGACGGCGAAAGCAACTCTTAGGCGTGACGTGGGTTTCATGCTCAAGGAATACGCGGACGGCCAGCGCGCGGGGTGCCCCTGGAGCAGTATACTTGCACTCTAAGTTCCTTCATGTTGGACGCAGGTTTGGTAGGATTCTCTGCTGGAGGTTGTCTGGATGGCGAATCATGGGCGGGCGGGTCTGGTGTGGTTTGCTTTAGCCACGGTTGTGTTCCTGCTGGTGGCAGGCTGCAATGGATTTTTTGTCAATCCTACATTGACGACTCTCACGGTAACCCCGCTGACGCCCACGATTACGGCGGAAACCGGGACCCCACCCACGTGTCCCTCAGGTTCTGTGTGCACCGTGCAGATGGTGGCCAATGGCACCTTTAGCGATGGCAGCACTTCAACAGTTGCGGCGAGTTGGTCGTTGACGTCAGTTACTCCGGACGGCGCGCTCACCATCATGCCCAGTGGCCTGGTTACCGCATTAATGCCGGGGAGCGGAACCGTCCAGGCTGCCTCCGCCACAGTTACCGGTTCTACAACAGTGACCGCGATAGTCGCCAATCTTGCCTCGATCCAGGTCACGCCCACGAGCCCGTCAATAGATGAGGGCTCGCAGCAGCAGTTTGTGGCTACGGGGACGCTCTCGGGCGGAGGCACGGTCGTCATTACCGATTCCGTTACCTGGGCGTCATCGAACCCGTGCGTGACGATCACCAATGGCGCGAGCGGGGGTCTTGCCACGGCCCAAAGCTGCACAGCCAGCACAACGTCAGACATAACGGCGACTTCAGGGTCGATTGTTAGTCCGGCGGTGGTATTGAACGTGACGGTTCCCTAATCATACGGACGGCACGGGATTTCGATCTTGGCGGGATTCCCTCCGGAGGGCGGCGCTTCGACCAAATCGGGAAACCTAGCCCTCTGCGTCTGCGAATCCTTGCTTCCTTTCATGCTTCATTTATTTTCCCACTGCTAGAATCGATTTTTCCCGCGAGGAGTGCGCATGAGCGAAGTACGCACCATTGGCATCTGCACCGGGGGCGGCGATTGTCCCGGGCTAAACGCGGTGATTCGGGCGGCGGTAAAGTGCGCGGTGCAGAAGTACGGCTGGCAGGTGATCGGCATCCGCGACGGCTTTGACGGTCTGATCTGGCCGGAGAAGTCGGTGCGGCTCGACCTGCAAAGCGTCAGCGGCCTGCTGCCGCGCGGCGGGACCATCCTGGGCACCACCAACCGTGGCAATCCTTTCAAGTACAAGCTGGTGGAGGAGGGCAGGGAAGTGGTGCGCGACCTTTCGCAGCGTGCGCTGGACAACGCGCGTGCGCTTGGCCTGGATGCCCTGATCGTGGTGGGCGGCGACGGCACGCAGAAGATCGGCCTGGAGCTGTGCCGCCCGCGGCCTGCCGGTGGTGGGTGTGCCCAAGACTATCGACAACGATCTGTGTGCGACCGAAATAACTTTCGGTTTCGACACCGCCCTGCACACCGCCACCGAGGCCATCGACAAGATCCATACCACGGCGGAATCGCATCATCGCATCATGCTGGTGGAAGTGATGGGGCGCGACGTGGGATGGATCGCGCTGGAAAGCGCTCTGGCCGGCGGCGCGCACGTGGTGCTGATCCCCGAGATCCCATTCACCATCGACCGCATCTGCGAATTCGTCCGCCGGCGCGAGCAGCAGGGCAAGCGCTTCACCATCATCGTGGTGGCGGAAGGGGTGAAGCTGCCGCCGGAACTGGCGGAGAAGCGTGAGCAGGAGCGGCGCCTCTCGCCGCGCGTGCACTCGGTGACGGGCGTGATTGCCGATGCCATCGGGTCCTCCGCGAAGCGCGAGACCCGGGTCACCGTACTGGGACACATCCAGCGTGGCGGTTCGCCTTCGCCCTTCGACCGCATTCTCAGCACCCGCTTCGGGGTGGCCGCGGTGGACCTCATTGCGCAGGGCGGCTTCGGCCGCATGGTGTGCCTGCGCGGCGGGCGGGTGGAGACGGTGGACATTGCGGAGGCGGTGGGCGCGATGAAATGCGTGGATCCCCATGGCGAGCTGGTGCGCACCGCACGCGCCATGGGGATGTGCTTCGGAGATTAGCGAAAACAAAAAAGAGAGACGTAGCCGGGCTACGTCTCTCCAGGATGACCCGCGCTTCTTTACAACGATCGCAGGAAATTCAGAATATCCTGCTGATCCGACGGACTCAGGGCATTGAACTGCACGATCGATTGGTTAGCTTCTGAACCAGTGCTCTGGTGTTGTTGGATGGCTTGCAAGAGGTCAGCGGTGCGGCCGTCGTGCAGGAAATAGGTACGCTGTCCAATCCCCCACAGCGGCGCAGTGCGGAACTGATTGCCATTCGCCGACCCTTGCGAGACGCCGTCGGCTAGCCCGGATCCCATGTTGTGCAGCATCAGGTCGGAGAACAAATTGGCCTGCACCCTACTCAAAGCTGCTGGTGCGAAAGTGGAATGGCCAGTGGTCAGCGAGGGAGTGTGGCACAATGCGCACCCTACAGCGCTGAACTTGGCATTTCCGTTCTGTATGGACGCGGAGCAGGCAGTGCCGGTGCATGACGGAGTTGGCTGATCCAGGAAGCGCATGAAATCAGCAAACGCCGTGATGTCCGATAGCACCTGGGCATCATTTGTTGCGGCTGCCTTGCGGCCGAGGAAGTTGCTGGTGTCCTCAGGGGTCGTATTGAGCAGACACCCCGCGGGAATGGCCGGGCTGGTGAAGTTGCCGCGCTCATTGGGAAACAGTTCATTGGTAACGCCCACTTCCACGTTGTAGGCTTCGCCGGCGAACATCAGCAGCGACTTGTTCTGCGCCTTCCAGCCGAAGCGAGTGATGCTGCCGTCGTTGCCACTGCGGTTGAAGGTGCCAACAATGCCAAAAGCCAGCTTTTGGGCGGCATTGGCGTTAGCATTTTTGACCAGCGTGTTTTCGTCGATGGTCTCAATCAGTCCGGCGCCAAACACCGGGGTGGGAGTACGGAAAATCACGTTGTTGGTGGCCAGGGCCTGAGCGAAATTAGGCTGGGGATAGACGCAGCCGGGAGCATCGCTGCGCCCCGCGATGGTGAAGAGATCGTGCACACCGCCATCCGGCCGGCTGGTGTCGGGAGTTCCATCGGCATTCAGTTTGTATTTGAAGCGAGCTTCCCGCACCGGGCCGTTGGCGTTAATGAAGCTGGGAACGGTGTTGGTAGCTCCTGCGGCGGTAGCCAAAGCCACCTGCGGGTTAGCGCCGATGTTGGGATAAGCGGTGGCGCTGGGACTGCTTCCGCCTTCAGCCGGCTGGGAGTGGCAGGTACCACAGAAATCGCCGTTAAAGGAGGGGCCCAGGCCGCTGGACACTGTATCGGGGCTATTGAATCTTTTCGCTCCATCATTAAAAAACCGAAGCTCGTTCGACGTTAAGCCTGCGACCGGGCTGCCGGCGCCGATAGGAGCACCGCGCGGCCCTGGATCCTGCTGGCCGCAAAGGGTTGCCGTGAGGAGCACGAGTACACTAGCGCACATGCATGGTGTAGCTACCTTGTGGGACTTCATTGTTCCGTCACTCCTTGTTGGGGCTGACGTGCCCCCCACATCGCTTGAGTTAGGACAAAGCGGCGCTTACCTGCTGCGAACGAGGTGGCAAGGTTTTCATCGGCGCGAGAGCTGAGTTGCCTCGTGGAATGGACTAGGGTGAGCCTGAATCGCGGAACCGTGCAGATTCCCGAAGTCCAGTGGTGGCGCGCACAGGACACGGGCTAAGAACGGTCGAAGGGGCAATGGACTAGACATCGGCCAAGAGGACATCACATTGAGTGGCGCTCGGCCGCACGTGGTTACGGCCGATTCTGAGTAGACGCGGAACTCCATGCTTTAACCGCAGCCACGGCGCGAGGCTCGCGGGCGACATAGCGACGGATCATCTCCGGGCCGATGTTCAGCGACTCGCCGCGGCCCTTGCTGCTGCCGTACTGTCTGGGATCCCGCGGGGTGCAGCGCGTGAACAAGCGGAAGGCGCGTCCGCGGTTGATGAACCGTCCCTGCCCGGAACGCTCCAACTCTTTGGCCACCGCCAGGCTGATGTATTCGTCGGGATCGTCGGCTGAATCCTGGCCCTGGTAATAGGCGCCCAGGATCACATCGCTTTTGGACACACTCCGGCCCTCCCTCTGGTGCAAACCCATTTTCCCGAGTTGCTGTGGGACGTGCCTTGTGGATTGCGCAAACAATCGCACAGGCCCACTACCCGAGGCGCGGTGGGAGCTGCCTTGTGGATTGCGCCGACAATCGCACAGGCTTCATCCACAATGCAAGAAAATTTACAATTTGAATGCAACGTCGCGCGCAGCCCGAATGGGCACGCTACAAATGCAGGAATTTTCAGGTGCGGGTGAAGCGGGTGGGAAGCAGACGAGCCGAGTTGAGGATGAAGGTCATCTCCGAGGACACGTGGATGAAAGCGGCCAGCAGCGGATTGAGCAGGCCCACGGCAGCCAGCCCCACGCCGATGGTGTCCACAATCAAGGTGCCGTAGAAGTTCTGCATAATGATGGAGCGGCAATGCCGCGCGATCCGGACCGTGGTGACCAGGCGCGAAAGATCGTTGCCGATCAGCACCACGTTGGCGCTCTCCCGTGCGACGTCGGTGCCTGAGCCCATGGCGACTCCTACCGCCGCCTGGGCCAGTGCCGGGGCATCGTTGATCCCGTCTCCCACCATGGCCACGGTCTGGCCTTGCCGGACCAACTCCTGAACATGTTGCGCCTTCTGCTGTGGGAGCAATTCCGAGAGGACGTGGTTCACGTTCAAGGCTTTCCCCACGTCGTCGGCCACCGTGCTGCTGTCACCGGTCAGGAGCGTGGTTGTGATGCCCATGGCATGGAGCGAACGGACGGCCTGCACGGCTTCCTGGCGCAACCGATCGGCGACCACGATGGAGCCGGCCAGCCTTCCGCCGCTGGC
Source organism: uncultured Acidobacteriota bacterium (assembly GCA_963808725.1). Classification (GTDB taxonomy): domain Bacteria; phylum Acidobacteriota; class Terriglobia; order Terriglobales; family Acidobacteriaceae; genus JAHFUA01. The sequence goes on from CAWEGO010000002.1 coordinate 2,422,748, forward strand.
GACGAATGTTTCCGAAGAGCCGTTGTTGCCGGAGCTGGGGTCCGGCAGGCCGCGAGCCTTGAGCAGGGAGCGATTGCCGACTACGATCTCGCTGCCATTCAGGCCGGCAATCACGCCATGGCCCGGTTCATAGGTGAAGGCTTGGGGCGAAGCGATGGATAAGGACTGCGCCCGCGCGCGCCGCACGATGGCCTTGCCCACAGGGTGTTCAGAGTGCAGTTCGGCGGTCGCCGCCGTCTTCAGCACCGCCAGGGCGGACCACCCGTCGGCCGGCTTGATCTCCACCACCTCGGGCTCTCCATAGGTCACGGTTCCGGTCTTGTCGAGGAGTACGGTGTTTACGGTGGCAAGCTTCTCCAGGTAGATCCCGCCCTTGATGATGGCGCCTTGCTGAGCGGCCCTGCCGATGGCCCCCAGGATGGCAAGCGGGGTGCCGGCCGCGATGCCGCAGGCGCCCGCAACGATCACCACGGAGATGGTCGAGCGCACGTTATGGGTGATGATGAAAGTCAGCAGCGCCGCACCCAGCGCGAAGTACACCAGGTAGCCGGCGAGCCGGTCGGCGGTCTTTTGTATGGGTGCGCGGGAGCGCTCGGCTTCTTCTACTGCTTCAATGATCTTGCCGAAGCTGGAATCGCGGCCCAATTTCTCCACCTTCACCTGCAATGCGCCGGACTGGTTGACGGTTCCGGCGTACACGATTTTGCCCGCAGACTTTTCGGCGGGCATGGATTCGCCGGTGATGGTGGACTCGTCGACGAAGGAGTTGCCGGCGACCACGGCGCCATCCGCCGGCACGCGCTCACCCGGGCGCACCAGAACGATGTCGCCGGGATGGACCGCGGAAATCGGCACCTGCGTAGTGTTCGATTCCGAGATGAGAGTGGCGTTCTGCGGCAGCAGGTCGAGCAGATCAGCGATGGCAGTTCGCCCGCGGCTCACGGTCAGCCCTTCCAGGACCTCGGCCACCAGAACGAAAAGCGTGATGATTAGCGCGGTGAAAAACTCTCTGGCCAGAAGCGCTGCCAGCAGTGCGATGGTCATGGAGAGTTCCATGGTCATGCGGCGCTCAAAGATGTTTTCGACCGCTTCTTTGAAAATTGGGTAGCCGCCGATGGCGGTGGCGGCGATGCCGATTACGCTCCAGTGAGGGAAGGGCTGCCAAAGCCGGAACCACACCGCACCGGCCGCTGCAGCGACGAATGCGATGCGAAGCAGATCCCGGAGTTCCACGGCGTGTCCCGGCGCGTGCTCGGTGGAGCAGCATTCGTGCGAGGAAGCCGCGACGGGAGCGGAGGAAGACATGGAGCGAATTATATACTATACAGGGGTATGGTATTGTCAGGCACCCTGGGCCTCGCCCAGCCCGTCTCACTTCAGGTAGCTGCGCAGGACCTCGACCAGTTCTTCCGCTTCCGCCCCGGCCTTAGGCCCGGCCCCGGCGGCGATGTGGCAGCGGATGTGGTCGTCCAGCACTTCAATCATCAGACCGTTGACGGCGCCACGAGCGGCGGCGATGAGCTGCAGGATGTCGGCGCAGGGACGCTCGGCGTTCAAGGCGCGCTCCACGGCCTCGATCTGCCCGCGGACCCGGCGAACCCGCTTCATCAACTTGTCTTTGCCGCGCAGGGTGTGGGACATGTTGCCTCAATATACTGCACCGGGGTATATTACAGAACCTTGTAATGGGGTATGCGTTCGGTCGCTAAAATAGCGGCGTGGCTGTGTCTGCTGCTGACCTTGTGGTCAGCGGTGGCGGTGGTGACGCACCACCATGCCAACGGCGCGGAGTCGGTGACGTGTCCAGTCTGCGTGGCCGCACGAGCCGTCGCGGCAACCGTCACTCCGGGCGCGCTGAAACCAGTTTTTATTCAACTCTCCACGGTGCGGGTGCAGCCAAGCCCCGCCAAGCATCGCCTTCCGGTTTTCGCTTTCAGCGGGCGAGCGCCTCCTGCCGATCTGGGTCCGACAACTGAGTCCGTTCCTTAACCCTGATTCTGCCTTTTTCACAGGAGGAGGCTCGACATGCATTCTTGCAAGCGGCAGTCCCTGTTTTTGGCTGTGGTGTTGGCGGTCGCTCTGTTGCCGGCACCGGTGGGCGCGCAATCCACTGGAACTTCGGGTTCGATCAACGGCACGGTGGCAGATCCTTCGAAAGCCGTAGTCCCGAACGCAATCGTAGAGATACGCAATCCGGTCAGCGGCTTTGAGCGCTCGACGACGACAGATAGCTCGGGAAAATTCAGTATCCCCAACGTTCCGTTCAATCCCTACCACTTGACCGTAACCGTGACGGGGTTCGCTCCTTACGTTCAGGACATCGACGTTCGGTCGGTTGTTCCCGTAAACCTCAGCGTCAGCCTGGCGGTAAAGGGCACGTCCACAGAGGTCACGGTCGAAGCTGCTGCGGAAGACCTGCTCGAGAACACTTCCAGCTTTCACACCGACGTGGATCGCGGCTTGTTCGACAAGCTTCCTCTCGAGAGTGCGTCGTCGTCAGTCAGTTCGCTGGTCACGCTGGCGACGCCGGGAATCGCCGCGGATTCCAATGGCTTGTTCCACGGAATCGGGGATCACGCGGAGAACTCATTTGTGGTCGATGGTCAGCCCATCACCGACCAGCAGAGCAAAGTCTTTTCCAACCAGATCCCGCTCGATTCGGTGGAGTCGATGGAGGTCTTCGCTGGCGCACCCCCGGCCGAGTACGGCGACAAGACTAGCGTGGTGATCAACGTTACCACCCGCTCGGGGCAGGGCCTGACCACGCCCAAGGGCAGCGTTACCGCTTCCTACGGCAACTTTGGCACGTCCAACGCCGGTTTCACTCTCGGTTACGGAGGCCAGAATTGGGGAAACTTTATCTCCGCGAACGGGCTCAATAGCGGACGATTCCTCGATCCGCCAGAGTACGTCGTGATGCACGACAAAGGCAACGAAGAGAATGTGTTCGACCGTGTGGACTACAAGCTCTCCGATAAGGATTCCATTCACCTGAATTTAGGATTCACGCGTTCCTGGTTCCAGACCCCGAATTCGTTCGACGCCCAGTATGCGTCGCCGTGGAACGGCGCGGTTGTCGACAACGGGGGGCTTGATCCGAATGGGAATGTCGTTGGTCCTACGGACCAACGTTCTCAGATTAAGACGTTCAACATCGCGCCCTCATGGACCCGACTCCTCAGCAACAGCGCGGTGTTCACTCTGGGTGCTTACGTGCGCCGAGATGAATTCAATTACTATCCCAGCGCCAATCCATTCGCCGATCTAGGGCCAACCAATCTTCAAACGGAAACGGTGAGCCAATACCGCACTCTCACCAACGCTGGGCTGCGCTCAGACATCTCGTACGTGAAGGGGATTCACAATCTCAAAGCAGGTGCCGTCTATGAGCAGACGTTCCTGAATGAGAACGACACCATTGGGATCGTCGATCCGACATTCCTCTCGTCGTTCGGTTGTCCGGATGCCAGCCTTCCCCAGTGCGCGACCCTGCTTCCCTACGATCTGACGCAGGGCGGGGGACTGTACACGTTTCACGGCCGCACCGACGTGAAGGAACTCGCGCTTTACGTTCAGGACACGATCACCAAGGGCAGGTGGTCCTTCAATCTGGGAATTCGCGGTGACATGTATAACGGGTTAACCACAACGAAGCAGCCCGAGCCTCGTCTGGGCATCGCCTACAACATCAAGTCCACCAACACCGTGCTTCGGGTCTCCTATGCGCGGATTATCGAGACTCCTTTCAATGAAAATCTGGTGCTGTCCAGCCTGGGGTGCCAGAATTCGGTGATAGGCGCGCTCTTCTTCGTCGCTGGGGAGGGCTGCGGGTCCGGCAATACTCCGCCGGCGCAGTCCAGCACCCCTACGCCGCTGGGTCCCGGCTGGCGTAACGAATTCCACGCCGGTTTGGAACAAGCGTTTGGGAAATATCTGGTCTTCTCGGGCGAGTACATTTGGAAGTACACGCACCACGGCTTTGACTTCAGCGTGCTTGGTGACACGCCGATTACATTCCCCGTGGAATGGGACAGGTCCAAGATTCCGGGCGTCGCCGGTCGCGTGAGCGTGCCGAACTTTCACGGGCTTACGGCGTTCGTGGTCTTTTCGAGCGTTGCGGCGCGGTTCTTCACCCCGCAGGTCGCCGGAGTCGGCGCCGTGCCCTCGGCTCCCTCAGGGGTTTTCCGTATCGACCATGACGAGAAATTCAACCAGACGACGCACTTGCAATACCAGCCCTGGAAGCGCGGCCCCTGGCTTGGCTTCAACTGGCGTTACGACAGCGGACTGGTTGCGGGCGCGGTGCCGTGTTACGGAATCAGCGCGTCCAATACCTGTCCCCAGTCCACTATGCTTGGCGGCCTGCCGGCCATCGATTTGAGTGGCCTGACCGCCGATCAGGAATTCCAGGCAGGTCTTTACTGCGGCTCCTTCCGCCCCGCACCGCCGAGCCCAACCAACCCGGCAGGGACACCCTTGCCGACTCCGTGCCTGGCCTCGCAGTTCGGGTCCACTTTGGTACAGGTGCCAGCGCCAGGAACGGAGAACGACGATCACAACCCGCCACGTATCGATCCCAAGAACCTCTTTGACATTGCCCTTGGGCACGACAACATTTTCCATGGCGAAAAGTACAAGTGGAGCGCCCAGCTCACGGTCATCAATCTGACCAACAAAACTGCGCTCTACAACTTCCTTTCCACTTTCAGCGGTACCCACTACGTCACGCCGCGCGCCATTACCGCCCAGATAGGGTTCCACTTCTAGCGATTCCCTTAGGCCTGGCCCTGGTAGAGACGCAGCATGCTGCGTCTCTACCGGGCGCGGGTGTATGATGCCGCCGCGATGGGCCGCAATATCTTACTAGTCTGGGTGATGTGCCTGGCTGCGGCGCTGGCCGCGCAGGAGCCGCCGCGAGCAGCGTATGCCGTCGAGTTTTTCCACGTACAGATCGAGCGGCAGGATCTGCGGATGGCATACCGTGACGTTAAGCCCACCGCGGCGGCCAACGCCAGAACCGTCCTGCTGTTGCACGGCAAGAACTTCTCCGGGTTTTACTGGGAGCGCGTGATCGGATTGCTGGCTTCCCGCGGCTTCCGCGTAGTGGCGCCGGACCAGATTGGTTTTGGTCTCTCCTCGCGGCCGAACATCCATTACAGCCTTCACCAGATGGCGGCGAACACCAAGGCGCTGCTCGATCGACTGGGCATCGCCCGTGTCGTGGTCGTCGGCCACTCCATGGGCGGAATGCTGGCGACGCGGTTCACGCTGTTGTATCCCGGCATGGTGGACAAGCTGGTGCTGGAGGATCCCATCGGCCTGGAGGATTACCGCACTTTCGTTCCCTATGCCTCGATCGAGGAACTCTATGAGAACGAGCTGCACGCCACCTACGAAAGTTTTTTGAAATATCAAAAAGGCTACTACACCAGTTGGAAGCCAGAGTACGAAGCCTATGTGCGGGACCAGGCCTGGGTGCTGGGGACGGGCGAGTATCCACGCGACGCGCTGGCCTCGGCATTGACCTACGAGATGGCCTACCAACAGCCGGTGTGCTATGAGTTCTCGCGGATCGAGAGGCCGACCTTGCTCATCATCGGCCACGAGGATCGCACCGTGGTGGGTAAGGCGCGGCTTTCGCCAGAGATGAAGGCGATTGCCGGTGACTATCCCAAGCTGGGCAAGAAGACACAGGAACTGATCCCGGGATCGAAGCTGGTCGAGATCGAGGGTGCCGGGCACATTCCTCACATCGAGAGACCGCAGGCGTTCGACCAGGCGCTGCTGGCATTCCTTGCCGAGTGAGCCCTGCCCGGAAACCCGTGCCCAGCAGGCGTTTACAAGATCGTACTTAACCAACCTGGAGCTCTTGACAGCCCTTCGCGCCGGAACATAGACTCCGCGCGCTTTTTTGGGGATCAGCCAGGCGGACCTATCCTTGCCCGCAGGATCACGCTTCCCGGCGCGCTGGGTTATATTGTCTTGTACCCCGGTGATCCACTTCCAACCACAACACAAGACCTGGGTGACGGCAGGGGTGTTGCTGTGCCTGCTGGCAGGCTGTGGCCAGAAGATCGGCAAGGCCAAGGAGTACGCCTACGTCTCGGGGCAAGAGGCCTTCCTGCGCGACCAGGTCGCGACCGTCTATAAGAAGGTGGGCAAAGTACAGAACGGCGAGCGCGTCGAGGTGCTGGAGAAATACCGGCGCTTCGTTCGCGTGCGCAACGAGGCCAACGAGGTCGGCTGGATCGAGCTGCGCTACCTGACCACCGCCGAGGTCTACGACGAGTGCCAGAAGCTGGCCTCCGAGCACGCCGCCGACCCGGTGCAGGCACCCGGCACTACGCGCTTCGCCACCAATCTGCACGTCACGCCCGAGCGCGAGGGCGAGCACCTCTACCTGCTCAAGGAGGGGGCGAAGATCGACTTGCTGGTGCGTGCGACCTCGGAAAAGCCTGTTCCCCAGGGCGGCGCTCAGCCTAAGCCAGTGGCCGCCAAAAAAAGTAAGGAGAAAAAGGAGACTGAAGAAGGCCCGACGAAGCCGATGGAGGACTGGTGGCTGGTGCGCGTGCCGCCCCCGCCCGGCACTTCCGCCCCTGCGCGCGTGGGATGGGTGCTGGCGCGCATGGTGGACCTCGATGTGCCGATTGAGATCGGGCAGTACGCGGAAGGGCAGCGCATCATCGCGTTCTTCGTCCTCAACCAGGTGGAGGACCTCAACAAGCAGGTTCCGCAGTATGTGGTCGCGGTGAATGAGCCGCGCGATGGCATGCCGTTCGACTTCAACCAGATCCGTGTGTTCTCCTGGAATGTAAAGAAGCACCGCTACGAAACCGCCTACCGCGAACGCAAGCTGCAGGGGATGCTTCCCATCCGCGTCGGCGAGCAGGAGTTTGATAAGGAAGGCAAGCTGCCGATCTTCGTCCTGCGCGTGAAGGACGACGCCGGCAACGTCGAGGTCCGCACCTACAAGATGAATGGGGTGATGGTGCGCCGCGTGCTCCCGCCCGGCGAAGGGAAGCCGGCTGCTAAGGCGGCGCCTGCGCGCAAGCGGCGGCGGTGAAGATAGTACCCAGTACCTGGTACTCAGTACCAAGTGAAAACCACTTCGCATCGTTACTGAGTACTGAGTACTGGGTACTGAGTACTTGGTGCTAAGAATAGAACTCCGCGATCGACTCCACCACATAGCGCTGCTCGTCGGCGGTCAACTCGGGGAACATAGGCAGGGCCAGCACTTCGCGCGAGGCGCATTCGGATTCCGGCAGGTCACCCTTTTTGTATCCCAGGTAGGAGAAGCATTTCTGCAGGTGCAGAGGCAGCGGATAGTACACCTGGGTGCCGATACAGCGAGAAGCGAGGAAGGCTCGCAGTTCGCCGCGGCGCCTGGCGCGGATGACGTACTGGTGGAAGATATGGTGGGCCTGGAGCACGGTTTCGAGAAGGCGCACAGGAGCCAGCGCATTCGGGCCGTCGGCGATCAGTCCGGCGCGTGCGAACAGGCGGTCGTATTCGGCGGCATGCTCGCGGCGGCAGGCGTTCCAGCGCTCCAGGTGCTGGAGCTTCACCCGCAGCACTGCCGCCTGCAGAGCGTCAAGACGGCTGTTGGCGCCAATCTCGTCATGAACGTAGCGCTCGCGAATGCCGAGATTGCGCAGGCTGCGTATACGCGCGGCTATCTCGGAGTCGGCGGTCGCCACGCAGCCGGCATCGCCGAAAGCTCCGAGGTTCTTGGTGGGATAGAAACTGAACGCGGCCGCCGTGCCCAGCGTCCCCGTGCGCCGTCCGCGCCACAACGCGCCGAAGGCCTGGGCGGCGTCTTCGATGACGGCCAGTTTGTGCTCGGCGGCGATGCGCGCGAATGCGTCCATGTCGGCGCACTGCCCGTAGAGGTGCACGGGAAGCAGCGCCCGCAGCCTGGCGGGACGCGAGCCCCTGAGCCGCCGCTCAACCAGCGCCGGATCAAGGTTCAGCGTGCGCGGGTCGATGTCCATCAGCGCCGGGCGCGCCCCAGCGCGCACGATGGCGGCGGCGGAAGAGAAGAAGCTGAACGCGGTGGTGATGACCTCGTCGCCGGGCCCGACGCCTGAGGCCACCAGCGCCAGCCACAACGCGTCGGTGCCGGAAGCGCAGCCCACGACGAAAGCCGCGCCTAGATAGGCAGCAGCTTCGCGTTCGAAGGCCAATACCTCCTCGCTCAGGATAAACTGCTGCGACTGCGCCACGCGCTCGATCGCCTGCTCGATCTCATGGCGGATCTCGGCGTACTGCCGCCCCAGGTCCAGCATCGGCACTTCTCGAAGCGCGGGGGATTTGACCGCAGATTCCTTCACCGGAGTCGAGATTGTAGCACTGGCCTGCAGGCGCGGTGGGGCCGGTGGCGCGGCGCCGTCTGCGAGCGATCCCTTCCATTCCTCGAGCGAAACGCGCAAGCCCTCCACCGCGATCCCACAGTACGCGCCGGGGTAGTCCGCCAGTTTGCGGCTGGCGCGGGCCAGCAACGAGCACGCCCCGGTGATGTTCCCGGTCGAGTGATGGTGCAGGCCGACGGCGGCCTGGATGACCGCCTGCAGGAACTTCTTCTCCTCGCCGTGGGCTTCGCGCCACACGTCTTCCAGCACTTCGTGGGCTTCGAAGAAGCTGCCGGCGTTGAACAGCTCGATGCCGTGCTGGAATTTGGCGGAGTCCACCGGGTCATTCTGACATGAATGTGAGGGGAAAACTGAAAACCACGGAGGACGCAGAGGACGCCGAGGAATTCTATTCAGGGGTACTAATTCGATTCCTCCTCGTCCTTGGCGTCCTCTGTGGTTTTCATTGTTTGAATCTAGCGTCCGAACAATGGATAGTGGCTCGCCGCACCCATGAAGAAAAGCAAAGGGAAAGAAATAACGAAGTTGGCCCGCGAGGCGATAAAGGCCTGTCGCATCATCCGGCCCAATTTGTCCGGCATGGGCCCGGCAGCGGAGGTTTCCCGGGTCCAGGCGATAAGCCGCTTGTTGGCGCGCCAGACGATGCCCCACACGTTCAGCAGCATGAACCATCCCAACCCGCCGCCCACGCCGATCGCGAGCACGCGGTTGTTCTCCACCTGCGAATTCCACTCGAGAAAGACCACGGCGGCGCCAACAAGAATCACGACAAAGATAACCGTCAGCACCACTCCATTATTGAGCGCGCCCTTGCCGGCCATGAGCACTCCCTGCTCGATGACGAAGGCTAGTGTCCACACCAGGAAGAAGCTGCCGAAGACGCTGCCGGCACTGTAGCCATGATTGCGGGCGTCGAGGACGGTGATCCGCGACCAGAAGACGATCCCGGCCAGCACCGTCACCACCGCCCCCCAGCGAAACCACCACAGCGACAGCGACAGTAGCGTGGGATTCATCTTGGCTTTAGTCGGGGCATCCAACTGCTTCTGCAATGGCATGTTCACGAGATTGAAGAAATAAAGCAGGCCGATCCAGGTGATGGCGGCGGCAAAATGGATCCAGCGCAGGATAATCTCGTAGTTGCTGCCGAAGTCCGTAGGCGGATGGAAGGGGATGTTGAGCAAAGCTGGCGTGGCAAGCATCTTCTCTCCTTAGACGGAGGGCATGGTTGCACGCAGGCTGACGGCTGTCAATGCGGGTTGCAAAAGCCGGGCACCAGCCGTATCGTACCAATGGGGCCGCCCGGCGATCCTCTGCGTCTTTTTGGGCGGCATCTTAATCTTTGTGGTTCGGGGAGATCGGCGATGGACAAGCCGGCACAGAATATTCAAGACTCCTTCCTCAACAATGCCCGCAAGGAAAAAGCGACCATCACCATCTATCTGCTGAGCGGGGTGAAGCTGACGGGACGCATTCGCTCGTTCGACAAGTATTCGGTGGTGCTGGAGACCAACAACCAGGAGCAACTGATTTTCAAGCACGCCATTTCCACCGTGGTCACGCCCCGGCCGGTGCACCCGATGGAGCGTCCGGGGCATATCGAAGGCAAACCGGCCGCCTCGGCGCCGCAGGTGGTGTCCGGAGCTGCGGCCACTCCTTCCGGCACGGAGGGATAGACGATCCGCGGTGCCCGCGCAAACCGGTCCGCTCCCGGCGGCAGGGGAATGCCTACGCCACCCCAGCAAACCAAAAGCAGGTTTGCCGGCGACCCCGGTACCTCGCGCGATCGCAATGAGCGCGTCTTCCTCGTCGGCCTCGATCACCGGCCGCGGCGCAAACCCTGGAAGCAGGTGAAACCCGCGAGTGTCCCGCGCATGGCGCGCGACAGCAGCGTGGCACGCGCAGGCGAAGATGCATCCGCGGACTTCAGCGCTGAGGAATCGATGGCCGAATTGCGTGAACTGGCGGCGAGCGCCGGCGCCGAGGTCGTGGGAGAATTCATCCAGTCGCGGGAGAAGCCGGATCCGGCGACGCTGATCGGGCGCGGCAAGCTGGAAGAGATCGCCGGGGCAGCGGCCTCGGCGGGCGCTGAGCTGGTCATCTTCGACCACGACCTCTCGCCTTCCCAGCAGCGCAACGTCGAAGACGCGGTCAGGGTGCGGGTGATCGACCGCACCCAGCTCATACTCGATATCTTCGCGCGCCACGCCCGCTCCCGCGAAGGACAGTTGCAGGTGGAGCTGGCGCAACTCGAATATCTGCTGCCGCGGCTGACCGGGCGGGGCATCGAAATGTCGCAGATCGCGGGCACTGCCGCCGGCGGTCGCGGACCGATCGGCACCCGCGGGCCCGGTGAGACCCAGCTTGAGACCGACCGCCGCAAAATCGCCCGCCGCATCCGCCACATCCAGCAGCAGGTGGAGAACGTGCGGCGCACCCGCGCGCAGCAGCGGCAACGGCGGGAGTCCGTGCCGGTCGCGACAGTTGCCCTGGTGGGCTACACCAACGCCGGAAAATCTACATTGTTCAACGCGCTGACGCGCGCCAGCGTGCTGGAATCGCCGCGCCTGTTCGCGACGCTCGACCCCACGATACGCGCCGTGCGGTTGCCCTCGCGCCGCAAGGCGTTGCTGTCGGATACGGTGGGATTCATCCGCAACCTGCCGCACACGCTGGTGACCTCGTTCCGGGCGACGCTCGAGGAAGTGCAGCGCGCGTCGCTGCTGCTCGAGGTTTCGGACGTGACCAGCCCGGTCGCGGCCGAGCAGGAGGCGCAGGTGGAGAAGGTGCTGCGCGAGCTGGAAGTGCAGGACAAGCCGCGGCTGCGGGTCGTGAACAAGATCGATCTGCTGCCGGCCGCGCGGCGGGACGCGCTGCAGGATGATGCTAAGACGGTGCATGTGTCAGCGGTGAAGGGAACAGGAATTTCCGCTCTATTGGATCGGATTGACGCGGCGTTGCAGGAAGATCCGCTAAGCCGCGTGACCTTGCATGTGCCGCAGCGGGAGGGGAAAGCGCTGGCGATCTTGGAGGGCCAGGCGCGGATTTTTTCTCGTGAATACCGTGATGGCTTCGTGGAGCTGAGCGCGCAGGTGCCGGCGTCGGTGTTGAGGAAGGTACGAAGCTTCGTGCGAGAGTAGCGAGTGCTCAGTAACTCGGTATTCAGTACTCAACGCGCTGCTGGACCCAGTCAAGAAGCGAGCGGCCGGCACGGAGTGAAACTGAGTACTGAGTGCCGGGTACTGAGTACTGACTACTGAGTACTGAGGTAAAGCTAAATGGGCCGGCTGCCAAGAAGCGGTGACTTTTCCTTGGCCTCCAGCCCATTCGATCCTGACTCGGATCGGAGGTGATGCTTATATGCTAAACCTGTCGGCGGAAAAGTCAAGTCGGCCGGAGCCATCGCTTGGCCGGCCAGGGCCGTACGATGACCTATCTTCTCCCGGCTAACTACATGAAAACTCGCATCAATCCCGCACTCCCCCGCGTTGACACAAGCGGTACGGGATGGTAGTTTGATGAGTTTGACGCCATCGTAAATTTTCTGTTTCCTGGGCTGGTCTAACGATTCCATGGATGAGATTCTTCGGCAGCTAGGCGAACTCCTGCTCGCGGCTATCCCCACCGTGGTGGTGTTCGTCATGCTGTTCTACGCCTACAAGCTGATCGTGCACGAGCCGCTGGTGGCGGTATTGGACGAGCGCCGGGCGCGTACGCAAGGCGCGGTGGAGAAGGCCAATGCCGACATCGCGGCCGCCGAAGCGCGCACCGCCGAATACGAGCAGCGCCTGCGCGACGCCCGGCTCTCTATCTTCAAGAAGCTGGAAGCGCGCCGGCAGCAGTGGTCGCAGGCTCGCGCGGCAGCGGTGGCCGAAGCCCGGGCGGCGGCGGAGACGCGCGTCAAGGCGGCGCGAACTTCCCTGGAGCAGGACGTCGAGCAGGCCAAGGTGACGCTCCAGGCCGAAAGCGAAACGCTGGCCAGCCAGATCATCCAAACCGTCCTCAAACCGGCGCTGGTGGCCGGAAGCCCCGTAGCAGGTGGCCAGCAATCATGACTCGACATGCTTTCGCGCGATGGTTTCTGGCAGTGGTCCTGGTCGTCCTGTTTGCGGGAGTGGCATGGAGCCAGCAGCACTCGCCATCTCCCGCTCCGGCGGAGCAGCAGCAGAAATCGGAACCGAAGAAGCCGGCGCATTCCGAAGAAGGCGCCGCTGCCAAGCATGGGGAGGGGTTGGGGAGTGAGCTGGCCGAGGAATCGCGTGAAGCAGCCGGTGAAGATGAAACCGCGGAGTTCAAGCAGTCGGCGTCGGTGCGCTGGCTGGCCCGAATCACCGGGCTGACGCCATTCGCCGCCTACTGGGTTTTTGTCACTCTGAACTTCGTCATCATCGCGGTGCTGCTGGCGATGATCATGAAGTCAAAGCTGCCTGCGGCGTTCCGCAGCCGAACCGCGACCATCCAGCAGGGTATCGCCGAGGCTCGCCAGGCGAGCGAAGAAGCTCGCCACCGTCTGAGCAAAATCGAAAGCCGGTTGTCAAAACTGGATAGCGAAATTGCCGCCATGGCTGCCGCCGCCGAGGCCGAGGCGCAGAAAGAAGAAGCGCGCATCCAGGCCGGCGCCGAGGAAGACAAGCGCAAGATCGTGGAAGCCGCCGAGCAGGAGATCATTGCCGCAACCCGCCTGGCGCGCACGCAATTGCGCGCCTATGCCGGCGAATTGGCGGTGACGCTGGCGGAAAAACGCATCCAGGTGAACGCCTCAACCGACCAGGAGCTGGTGCGGGCCTTCGTCGATCAACTGGGAAAGAACGGCAAATAGAGCATGTCCGTCTTCAGCCGATACGCGCGCGCCTTCGCCGACGTGGTGACCGACAAGAAGCTCGATCCCCGCACGGTGGAGGACGAGTTGTGGGCGTTCGTCAAGATTGTGGATTCGGTGCCGGACCTGCGCACGGTTTGGGAAAACCCTTCGGTCGAAGCGCGGCAGAAGCATGCGGTGCTGGACCAGATCATCCAGCGCATTGGCGGCACGCGCATGCTGCGGAACTTCGTCGCGGTGCTGATCGACCACCGGCGGGTGGCGGCGTTGCCGGAGATCGCGCGCCAGTTCGAGCTCGACCTGAACGAGCGCCTGGGGCTGGCCGACGCCGAGGTCACCAGCGCCCGCGAGCTGAGCGATCTTGAGAAGCGGGCCTTGGAAGCCCGTGTGAGCCAGGTTACCGGCAAGAAGGTCCGCGCGCGGTACAAGACCGACGCCAAGGTGCTGGGCGGAGCCGTAGTGAAGGTGGGGAGCACGATCTACGACGGATCGATCCGAGGGCAGTTGGAAAAGCTGAAACAGGAGTTGAGCGCAGGATAGAACCGCTCTTGGCTTTTGCCTTTAGCCAAGAGCCGAGAGCTAATAGCCAAAAGCCAGGAGCCAAGGCTTAATTTATGGCACAAATCAAAGCCGACGAAATCACCAAGATTATCCGCGAGCAGATCGAGAACTACGAATCTAAAATCGCGGTGGACGAAGTGGGGACGGTCATCAGCCTGGGCGATGGCATCGCCCGCATCTACGGGCTGGACAAAGTCATGGCGGGCGAACTGCTCGAATTTCCGCACGACGTGGCCGGCATCGCCATGAACCTGGAAGAAGACCAGGTCGGCGCCGTGCTGCTGGGCGAATACACCGAGATCAAAGAGGGCGACGAGGTCAAGCGCACCGGCCGCATCATGAGCGTGCCCGTGGGCGAAGCCATGGTCGGGCGCGTGGTGAACGCGCTGGGGCAGCCCATCGACGATAAAGGCCCGATCCCACCGACAAGTTCTACCACATCGAGCGCATCGCGCCCGGCGTCATCGACCGCCAGCCGGTGCGCGAGCCCATGGCCACGGGTCTGAAGGCGATCGACAGCATGATCCCCATCGGCCGTGGCCAGCGCGAATTGATCATCGGCGACCGCCAGACGGGCAAGACCGCCGTTGCCCTCGACACCATCATCAACAACAAGGGCAACAACCTGATCTGCATTTACAACGCCATCGGGCAGAAGCGGTCATCAATCGCGCAGGTGGTGAAGATCCTGGAAGACGCACGGCGCCATGGATTACACCATCGTGGTGGCGGCGTCGGCCTCGGAGCCGGCGCCCATGCAATACATCGCGCCCTACTCGGCATGCGCCATGGGCGAGTTCTTCCGCGACAGCAGCCGCCATGCGCTGTGCGTCTACGACGATCTTTCCAAGCACGCGGCCTCGTATCGCGAAATCTCGCTGCTGCTGCGGCGGCCTCCGGGGCGCGAGGCCTATCCCGGCGACGTTTTCTATCTGCACTCGCGCCTGCTGGAGCGCGCCGCCAAGATGAGCGACGCCAAGGGCGGCGGCTCGCTGACCGCGCTGCCGGTGATCGAGACCCAGGCGGGCGACGTTTCCGCGTACATCCCCACCAACGTGATTTCCATTACCGACGGCCAAATCTATCTCGAGACCGACCTGTTCAACAGCGGTATCCGACCGGCAGTGAACGTGGGGTTGTCGGTGAGCCGCGTCGGCGGCAACGCGCAGATCAAAGCCATGCGGCAGGTGGCGGGCACGCTCAAGCTGGAGCTGGCGCAGTACCGCGAGCTGGCGGCCTTCGCACAGTTCGGCAGCGACCTGGACAAGGCCACGCAGGCGCAGCTCGAACCGCGGCCAGCGCCTGATCGAAATGCTCAAGCAGGACCAGTACTCGCCGCTGCCGTTCTCCAAGCAGATCCTGATCGATCTTTGCCGGGACCAACGGGTTCGTCGACGACCTGGCGGTGGAGAGATCCGCGGCTTCGAGAAAGGTCTCTACGAGTACGCCGACACCATGAATCCCGGCCTGCTGGACGAGATCATGAAGAAGAAGGTGCTCGATGACCCGCTCAAGGCCGGCATGAAGAAGCTGATCGCGGAGTTTAAGGAGCGGTTCGCGGCGGAGAAGCAGCAGCCGGCGGCAGCCAGCCGGTAGTTGTTTGGGAAGGGCACGGCTTCAGCCGTGCCGCACGGAGAAGTTTCGTGATTGTCATCCCGAGCGAAGCGCGACCGAACGGAGTGAGGAAGCGCGAGTCGAGGATCTCGGTTTTTGTCGGTTTGGAACCAAGATTCCTCGCGGCCGAAGCCGCTCGGAATAACAAGTAATAAGGACTAAGAGCCAAGAGCTAAATGGCCAACATTCTCGATATTCGCCGCCGCATCCGCAGCGTGCGCAACACGCGGCAGATCACCAAGGCCATGAAGATGGTCTCGGCGGCGCGTCTGCGGCGGGCGCAGGAGCGGGCGCTGGCGGCGCGACCCTATGCGCGCATGCTGACCAACGTGCTGCAATCGCTGGTGACACGCGCCGAGATCTATGATCCGGAAACAGGTGAGCCGCGGCATCCTCTGCTGGCGCGCCGCGAGGAGCGCAACATCCTGATGCTGGTAGTTACCGGCGACCGCGGCCTGGCCGGTGCCTTCAACACCAACATCCTCAAGACCACGATGAGTTTCCTGGAGAGCAAATCAGGAAAGAATGTGGACATTGAGACCATCGGCCGCAAAGGCCGCGACTTTCTGCGACGCAGGTTCCCCTACATGACGGAGAAGCCCGCCGGCGACGGGCGCGTAGGGCCGGTGGAGATCGTAGGCGAGAAGATCGGCATCTTCGGCAAGCTCAGCCATGAGGACGCGCAGGAGATCGCCGAGCGCGCGATCGAGCGCTACACCAAGGGCGAGATCGACGCGGTGTACGTCGCGTTCAACGAATTCAAATCGGTCATCGCGCAGCGGCTGGTGGTGGAGCAGATCCTGCCCATCAAGGAGATCGGGCGGGAGGAAATTTTGCAGGCCGAGGCGATGACGGAAGAGCAGCGCAAGCGCGCCGGGGAAGCCGCGCGCACGGCGGGTGTAGCCACGGAAGAAGCGGACACGCACGCCATCGATCAACGGGCGGCACAGTTCGCCACCGCGCAGGTGGACTACATCTACGAACAGCCGGCGAGCGAGCTGTTTAACAGCCTGCTGCCGAAGTACGTGGGCGTCCAGATTTTTCGCGCGCTCTTGGAATCTATCGCGGCCGAGCATGCCGCGCGCATGACCGCTATGGATTCTGCGACGAACAATGCCAGCGACATGATCGACTCGCTGACCTTGGCGATGAACCGCGTGCGCCAGGCGAGGATCACCAAGGAGATCATCGAAGTGGTGAGCGGAGCGGCGGCGGCGCAGTAGATTGAGCCATTGCGGCATTAATTCATTGATTCATTGGGCCCGCGGCTTTTCAATGGATCAATGAATCAATGACTCAATGAATCAATTTCCAAATTGAGAGTCTTCATATGGCTGAACATGTTGGAAGAGTGATCCAGATCGCCGGTCCCGCCGTGGACGTGCAGTTTGCCGAGACGGAGCTGCCTCCCATTTACGAAGCCGTGCGCGTGGTGAGCGAAGGCTTCGACGTGCCCCAACCCGTGGACGTGATTCTCGAGGTGCAGCAGCACCTGGGCGAAGGCCGCGTGCGTTGCGTGGCCATGCAGCCGACCGAAGGCATGGTGCGCGGCATGAAGGCCATCGACCAGGACGGGCCAATTACCGTGCCCGTCGGGCGTTGCACCCTGGGCCGCGTGATGAACGTCATCGGCGAGCCGGTGGATGAACTGGGCCCGATGCAGGGTTGCGCCGGCCGACATCCCATTCACCGCCTGGCGCCGGCCTTCGACGAGCAGGCCACCACGGCGGAAATGTTCGAGACCGGCGTGAAGGTCATCGACCTCATCCAGCCGTTCCTGAAGGGCGGCAAGATCGGGCTGTTCGGCGGCGCCGGCGTGGGCAAGACGGTCGTGATCATGGAACTGATCAACAACGTTGCCAAGCAGCACGGCGGCTTCTCCGTGTTTGCCGGCGTGGGCGAGCGCACCCGCGAGGGCAACGATCTGTGGCTGGAGATGACGGAATCGGGCGTGATCGTGCCCGGCAAGCCGGACGAATCGAAGGCGGCGCTGATCTACGGCCAGATGACCGAGCCTCCGGGAGCGCGCCTGCGGGTGGCGCTGACGGCGCTGACTGTCGCCGAATACTTCCGCGATGTCGAAGGCACGGACACGCTGTTGTTCATCGACAACATCTTCCGCTTCACGCAGGCGGGCTCGGAGGTGTCGGCGCTGCTCGGGCGTATGCCGTCCGCCGTGGGCTACCAGCCCAACCTGGCCACGGAGATGGGCGAACTGCAGGAGCGCATCACCTCCACGAAGAAAGGCTCGGTCACGTCGGTGCAGGCCATCTATGTCCCCGCCGACGACCTGACCGATCCCGCGCCGGCCACGACGTTCGCTCACCTCGACGCCACGACCGTGCTTTCGCGCGCGCTGACGGAAATCGGAATCTATCCCGCCGTCGATCCGCTGGCTTCGACCTCGCGCATTCTCGATCCGCGCATCGTCGGCAACGACCACTACGACGTAGCCCAGGGCGTGAAGAAGATCCTGCAACGCTACAAGGACCTGCAGGACATCATCGCCATTTTGGGCATCGACGAGCTGAGCGAAGACGACAAGCTCACCGTCGCCCGCGCGCGCAAGATCCAGCGCTTCCTCTCGCAGCCCTTCCACGTGGCCGAGCAGTTCACCGGCACGCCGGGACGGTTCGTGAAGATTGCCGACACGGTGAAGGGCTTCCGCGAGGTCATCGAGGGTAAGCACGACGACATCCCCGAGCAGGCGTTTTACATGGTCGGCACCATCGAGGAGGTGCTGGAGCGTGCCGAGAAGATGAAGGCCACGGCGGCGGCGTAGGAACCGTCGTGAGTCGGAAGTCGCGAGTCGCAAGCAAAGGCGCCAAGAGCTAAGGGCTAAAAGCTAATGGCCGATGTTTTCCAACTCGAGATTGTCACCCCGGAGAAGCAACTGGTTAGCGACACGGCGGAAGAGGTGCAGATTCCCGGCAAGAACGGGTACTTGGGTGTCCTGCCCGGGCACGCTCCGCTGATCACCGAACTTGCGGTCGGCGAGATCGTTTATCGCAAGGGCGGCGAGCCACAGTACCTTTCGGTGGCGTGGGGGTTTGCCGAGGTCCTGCCCGCGAAGGTCACCATCCTCGCCGAGGCAGCGGAACGCCCGGAGGAAATCGATGTACCGCGGGCGCGGGAGGCCAAGGAGCGCGCCGAGGAGCGGCTGAAGAGTCAGGATCCGGATACAAACTACGAGCGCGCTTTGTACGCCCTGAAGCGTGCCGAGGTGCGCTTGGACGTGGCGGGGAAGAAGCATCCGTAAGCAGCGCTCAGCCGTCAGCACTCAGCACTCAGCCAAAACTGGCTGAATGGTGCGTGCTGAATGTTGAATACCTGCAGTCCAGGTGGCGGGCCGAAGCGACGTTGGCTGCGTCCGCACCAATAATGAAGACAACTTCGGCTACGACGCTGCGCATGGCGTCTACGTCGTATGCGACGGCATGGGCGGCCAAGCCGCCGGCGAAGTGGCCAGCCAGTTGGCGGTCGAGACCGTGCTGGAGTACTTCCGCCTCTATTCTGCGGCAGGCACCTTTCCCCAGGTCGGCGAGAAGTTCGACGACATCTCGCTGGACGCCAACGCGCTGGCCAGCGCCGTGCAGGCGGCCGGCATCCGCATCTTCCGCGAGGCGCAGGAGCACCCAGGACGGCTGGGCATGGGATCCACCATCGTGGCGCTGCTGGTGCGCGAAGGCAAGGCGTCAATCGCGCACGTCGGCGACAGCCGCGTTTACCTGCTGCGCGATGGCCAGATCCGGCTGCTCACCTCCGATCACTCCCTGGTCATGGAGCAGGTGCGGCGCGGCCTGATGACCGTGGAAGAAGCGGAGCGCTCTTCCATGCAGAACATCATCACCCGCGCGCTGGGCTCGGAGGAGGCCGCCGAGCCGGACGTGCAGGACGTTGCCGTCTCTCCCGGGGATACCTTTCTTCTCGCCACCGACGGCTTGACCAAGCTGGTGAAGGAGCAGCGGCTGCGCGAGATTACCAGCTCAGCCTCCAGCCTGGAGAAGGCCTGCGACGCGCTGGTTGCGGCCGCCCGCGCCGCTGGCGGCGACGACAATATTACCTGTCTGCTGGTGCGAATCAGTTGAGCCATTGAAGGCCCGGCTCAATGCTGCAGACTCGCTCCTTCTGCTACACTGGCGCGTTTTCTTCATTACTCAAATCATCCAGTAAGGCTTCGGGGGCAATCATGGAAATCAAAACCGTAGGCGTGGTGGGCGCGGGCACGATGGGCAACGGCATCGTGCACGTCTTCGCCAAGAGCGGTTACAACGTGGTGCTGGTGGACATCGAGCAGACCTTCCTCGACCGCGCCATGGCCACCATCAACAAGAACCTGGAACGCGAGGTGGCAAAAGGCAAGCTCACTGCCGTCGAGCGCGAAGCGGCGCTCAAGCGCATCACGCCGGTCGTAGGCCATACGCTGCTGGCCACCTGCGACTTCGTAATCGAGGCCGCCACCGAACAGTTCAAGATTAAGACCGAGCTGTTTCAGGATCTCGACCGGCTCTGCCACGCTGAGGTGATCCTGGCGTCGAACACATCGTCCATCTCGATCACCAAGCTGGCTGCGGTCACCAAGCGCCCGCAGCAGGTGATCGGCATGCACTTCTTCAATCCCGTGCCCATGATGAAGCTGGTGGAGGTGATCCGCGGGCTGGCCACCTCGCAGGATACCTTCCAGACGGTGTTTGACTTGGCCAAGAAGCTCGACAAAACGCCGGTGGAGGTGAACGATTCGCCGGGGTTTGTCTCCAACCGCGTGCTTATGCCGCTCTTGAACGAGGCCATGTACACCGTGATGGAAGGCGTGGCCACGGCCGAGTCGGTGGACGAGGTCTTCAAGCTGGGCATGGCCCATCCCATGGGCCCGCTGACCCTCGCCGATTTCATTGGCCTCGACGTTTGCCTCGACGTCATGCGCGTGCTGCAGGATGGCCTGGGCGATCCCAAGTATCGTCCCTGCCCGCTGCTGATCAAGATGGTCGATGCGGGCTGGCTGGGCAGGAAGACGGGCCGCGGTTTTTATCGCTATTGATCACCACGGAGGCACTGAGACACGGAGGTCACAAGCGCATCCCGAACTTGGGTGGTTGCCGTGGTTTTGGCTGCCGGTACAGCCGCGCTCGATCTGACGCTTCGTGACACTTCCACCTCGCTCATCGCGATTCTCGCGCTTTCGATGATTGTCGGGTATCTTGGGCCGCGGCGGGCCTGGCGATGGGGCCTGCTGTTTGGGGCGTTCCTTCCGCTCGGGCATCTGCTGTGGCACCGTGCAGGGGAGTTATCCGGATTGCTTGCGTTTATGCCGGCGTTTGTCGGCGCCTATCTGGGAGCGTTTCTCGAGAAGATGGTACGCGAGCTGAGAGGATCGCCGTGATTCGGCGATTCCATGCTATGCTTCGCAGCAAATGTGCGCGCGGATGACGGTGCTGGCGAGCGGGAGCAAGGGAAACTGTGCGATCGTTGCCAGTGCCCGCACCCGGCTCCTGGTGGATGCCGGCCTCTCCTGCCGCGAGACCCTGAAGCGCATGGCCGCGGCAGGCGAAGATCCGCAGGGGCTCGCCGCGATCCTCATCTCTCACGAGCATTCCGACCACATTGCCGGCCTGCCGGTGCTGGCCCGCAAGCTGAAGATCCCCGTGTACATGACGGGTGCGACCAACGACACCTGGGGCCGGCAGTGCGGCAAGAAGCAGACGCATCTTGAGCGCCTCGAACTGTTCAGCTCCGGTTACAGCTTCCACATCGGTGACATCCAGGTGACACCATTCACCATCCCGCACGACGCCGCCGATCCCGTGGCCTTCACGTTCGGCGTGGACGGCGTGAAGCTGTCCATCGTCACCGACCTGGGCTACATGCCGGCCAGCGTGCGCGATCACATCCGCGACTCCGACGTGCTCATGGTGGAATCCAACCATGACCTGGAGATGCTGCGGGTGGGGCCGTATCCCTGGTCGGTGAAGCAGCGGGTGATGAGCCGGGTAGGGCACCTCTCCAACGCTGCCCTCGCGGAATTCTTTTCCAGCGACTATGATGGGAGTGCGGCTTTCGTGGTGCTGGCGCACCTTTCCGAGCAGAACAACCACCCGGAGATTGCGCGCGACACCGCGGAAAGGGCGCTGGCTCCCCGCCCCAGTCTGCTGCACAACCGGTTGATGCTCGCGTCGCAGTGGCAGGCGCTGGAAGCTATCCGGCTTTAAGCACGAGCATGAACGAAAAGTGCGTGGATTCCGTGGTCGGCGACATCTTGGCTGGCTGGCGTTACGACATCTCTGGCCTGGCGCCGGAGATGCGCGGTGATTACGAAGCCCACTTCGCCGCCTGCGCCCGCTGCCGCTCGCGCCAGCACCTGCATCGCTCGATCGACATCTCGCTCATCATCCTCGCCACCATTTCGGCGGGGCTGTTTCTGCTGGCCTTCATCGTGATCCGCCGCTACTCGCCGCAGCACGCGCTGCTGCTGGAAATCGTGGCACTGGCCGGGTTCGCCTTCTCCGCGCTGGTGTGGCTGATTGTCGCCATCGTTACGCCCGTGCCCCTGGTGGTGCTGGATGCCGCCAAGTCACGCGCCCGCCAGCTCTCCGACCGCCTGCCGCCGGAGATCCGGGACCGGCTACCGGATGAGCTGAAGCTGAAATAGGCACCGGATAATAGGGTGATCTCCAAGTCCTGGCTCACCCGATCAGCCACAGCCATGCTGACCCCATTAACAGTGTGGCTACCGTCACGGGCACTCCCAGGCGAAAGTATTCGCGGAAGCCTACGTGTACGCCCTCCGCACGGGCGCCTTCAACCACGATGATGTTGGCCACCGAGCCGGTGATGGTCAGGTTGCCAGCGAGGGTCGAAGCCATGGCCAGCACCAGCCATCCGGTGTGCGGGTTGGGGAAGCCCGGGACTAGCGACTTCAGCAGCATTACCGCCGGGACGTTGCTCACCATGTTGGAAAAAATCGCGGTGACGGCGACGAAGCTGGGGATGCGGTGCAGGTTCCACATGGTCATGGGACGCAGCAGGGTTTCGGTGAGCCCGGCGCGCTCGGCGCCACCCACGATGATGAACAGTCCCAGGAAGAAGACCAGCAGTCCCCAGTCGATCTCGTCGTAAACCTTGCGCGGCTCGACGTTGCGGGTGATGAGCAGCAGCGCTGCGCCCACGGCCGCCACCATGGCTGCCGGGGCGCCGGCAAAGAAACCAACCAGCACCAGCGCCAGCACCACGATGGGCTTCTGGCCCAGGGAACCATGTGCGAACCCGGGCGAGGCAAGGGCTTCGCTCACCTCCACGCGATCGAGCCCGTTACGCAGGAACATCCGGTGGATGAGCGCCCAGTCCACAAACAGCCCGAGCACGGCCACCGGACCGAGGTGCGCGATGAAATCGAGATATGAAATTCGCGAGACCGACCCGATGAGCATGTTCTGCGGGTTGCCGGTGATGGTGGCCACGCTGCCGATGTTCGAGGCGGTGGCGACCGCCAGCAGATAAGGCACGGGTGCAAGGCCGACGCGACGGGTGATGCGCAGCACGAACGGCGTCATTACCAGGCAGATGATGTCGTTCACCAGGAAGGCCGAGAGCAGGCCGCTGGTGAAAATGACGGTGGGCAGCAGGTGGTGCGGTTTCAGGCGCTCGAGGATCCATTCCGTGAGCCAGTCGAAGGCCCCCGCCAGGTGCAGGTTGGCGACGATCAGCATCATGGAGAACAGCAGCACCAGGGTGCCGAAGTCGATGGATGCGACGGCTTCGCGCGGGCCCACGATGCGGAAGGCAGCCATCAGCACCGCGCCGACGATGGCCGCGCCCGGTCGGTCGATCTTCATCCCGGGAAATTTTCCCAGTGCGAAAACGAAGTAGCTGCCGAGAAAGATCAGGTAGGCGGCGAGAATGCGGGCGTCGGAGAGCAGAACCGGGCTGACGGCGTGCATGCCTAGACCTGCAGGCCTCCGATCAACTCAGTGATCTTCTCCACGCGATGTTCGATGCACCAGTTGGTGAGAGCTTGCACGACGTTCTCCGTCGCCACCGGGTCCCAGAAGCTGGCGGTGCCGATCTGGACTGCGGTGGCGCCTGCGAGCATGTATTCGATGACGTTGGTGGCGGTGGTGATGCCTCCAATGCCGATGACGGGGATGGTCACCGCGCGCGCCGCCTCGTACACCATACGCAGCGCGATGGGTTTGATGGCCGGCCCGGAGAGCCCGGCGGTGACGTTGGCGATGCGCGGCTTGCGGGTCTCGGCGTCGATGGCCATGGCCACGAAGGTGTTAACCAGCGAGATGGCGTCGGCGCCGGCGTGTTCCGCCGCCCGCGCCACCTGCGGGATGCTGGTGACGTTGGGCGAGAGTTTCACGATCACTGGCCGCTCTGCCCTACGGGTGGCCGCGAACACCAGTTCCTGCAGGATTCCGGGGTCGCTGCCAAAAGCCATCCCGCCGGACTCGGTATTGGGGCAGGAAACGTTGAGTTCGTAGGCGGCGATACCCTCGCCGTCATTCAGGATGTTGATGACTTCGATGTAATCCGCGATAGTGGAGCCGAAGACGTTGGCGAAAACCACCACGTCCTTGTGGCGGCGCAGGCGGGGAAGCCTTTCGGCGACGAACTCGCGCGCGCCGATGTTCTGCAGCCCGATGGCGTTCAGCATGCCGGCGGCGGTTTCGAAGACGCGCGGCGGAGGATTGCCGGGCATGGGTTCACGCGAGAGCCCTTTGACCACCAGCGCGCCCAGCTTGTCGAGGCTAACGATCTCCTCAAACTCTACGCCGTATCCCAGGGTGCCGCTGGCGGCGATGACCGGGTTCTTCAGTTCGATGCCGGAGATGTTCACCCGCAGATCGGGCACGTTGGGCGGCGGGCTCACGGGGCGGCCTCTTTCATGGGCGAGATTAGTGTACGACAGGGCGGCGCCACGGCGAGCAGGGACGTTCAGTTCCGCCGCAGCCGGCGAAGTAAGTCGACAATTGAGGGCAGATTCAGCCGGATGGCGACGAGCGTTGTGATGCTATACGCAGCACCCGCATAGAATGGCGCTGTGAAGTGGTACTGGTCAACGCCGCGTTGCATATCTGGGTTTGAAGCTGCGATTGCGAACAGTTCCCTGTAACTGTAATACTCGGGAATTGAAAATCCCCCACCGAAATAGTGGTGGAAGGCTGATTCGTACACGCCTGCTTTTTGGACAAAAGTTCCGAAAACGCTATGGGAGATGACGGCTCCAAAGGTAAGGAACTTGTAAGCCAAAATGACGGCGGGGATTATCCAGACATAGCACGCGACTCGATGCCGGCACTTCGAATAAACCAGCGCCGCTATGCACGTGCACACAACGTTAGACACGAATAGATGCGAGTATGCAAACTGGAAGTAGCTCACTGGGTCGTGGTCAAACAGCGGAAGTACCCATCCACGGAACCGCGCACTCAGCCACAGTGCACCGTAGTTGGCGATCAGGTAAACACAACCCAGGTGGAGAACAAATCTAATCGCCTGCCACAGGCCTGAAACCACCGGCTCGGCTACGGCGTCGGCTGCAAGTACGGGTTGTTCTAGCGTTTCAGAGGGCTCCACGACAAGAGCCGTTTATATCACTGAACGCCAGTCGCGCGGCAACAGTTTCATGCGCATTTTGCATCTCCTTCGCTTTCCGGTAGATTAGCTGTTTCTATGCTCGACCTTGCATTTGTCCGTGACAACCTGCCCTTGATCGAACAGGAGATGCGGCAGCGGGGACTCGATCCCGGGGAGATCATCGGTCGCTTCGGCGAGTTGGACGCCCGCCGGCGCAAGGCCATCACCGAGGCCGAGAACCTAAAGGCCAAACGTAACCGCGCTTCGGAGCAAATCGCGCAACTCAAGAAGAACAAGCAGGATGCGGCGGCGCTGATCGAAGAGACCAAGTGCCTGCGCGAGCAGATCCAGGAACATGAAAAAGTTGCGGAACAGCTCGACGCGGAGTTGCGCGGGCTGCTGGTCGGGATTCCCAACGTGCCGCACGCGAGCGTTCCCGTCGGCAGCACGGCCGAAGACAATAAAGAAATTCGGCGCTGGGGCGAGCCTCCGAAGTTCGACTTCGCGCCCAAAGTGCACTGGGAGCTCGGAGAGGCTCTGGGCATCCTCGACTTGGAACGCGCCGCCAAGCTGACGGGGGCGCGCTTTGCGGTCTACTGGGACCTGGGCGCGAAGCTGGAGCGGGCGCTGGCCAACTTCATGCTCGACCTGCACACGCGCGAGCACGGCTACACCGAAGTCCTGCCGCCGTACATGGTGAACGCCGACTCGATGTACGGCACCGGGCAGTTGCCCAAGTTCGAAGCCGATCTGTTCAAGGTGCCGCACGGCGACAAGAACCTGTACCTGATCCCCACCGCCGAAGTTCCGGTTACCAATCTCTATCGCGACGAGGTGCTGGACGCGGCGCGCCTGCCCATCTCGCTGACCGCGTACACGCCGTGCTTCCGCAGCGAGGCCGGCTCCTACGGCAAGGATGTGCGCGGCATCATCCGCCAGCACCAATTTCAGAAGGTCGAGCTGGTGAAGTTCGCGCGGCCGGAGCAGTCGTACGACGAACTGGAGAAGCTGACCAACAATGCCGAGACCGTGCTGCAAAAGCTCGGGCTGCACTACCGCGTGATGGTGCTGTGCACCGGCGACATGGGGTTCTCATCGGCGAAGACCTACGACATCGAAGTCTGGCTGCCGGGGCAGCAATTGTTCCGCGAGATTTCCTCGTGCTCGAACTTCGAAGCCTTCCAGGCGCGGCGCACCAACATCCGCTACAAGCCCGAAGGCAAGGGCAAGACGGAATTCGTCCACACGCTGAACGGCTCAGGGCTGGCCATCGGGCGGACGTGGGTAGCCATCGTCGAGAACTATCAGCAGCCGGACGGCAGCGTGGTGATTCCGGAGGTGCTCAGGCCATACCTGGGCGGTACGGAGAGGATCACGAAGAATCGGGTCATCGGGTGATCGGGTCATCGGGTCATCTGGCAATCGCCGAAATCAAAAAATCATGCCCTGGTATTCCTCTGTGTCGTCTGTGGTTAATTCTCGACCGTAGCCGCGCGCATTGCCAAGCATGGCGGTGGGAATCTACACTGAATCATTGAGCCTATGAGGCGCGTGTGGAAAACCATCGCGAGTTTCATCTGGTGGAGCTATGACCGTGGCAGCGTTCAGTACGACATCATGGTCACGCTCATCCTGGTCTTCATCTTTCTGGCGCCCTACAAGGTCAACTTCAAAGACAAACCCATCGAGCGCACGCCGCATCCGACCCGAGTTATTCTCATTCCCGACGTAGAGAGCGGTTACATCTATCAGGTCGATGCCCCCCAAGGGGCCGGCAAAGACGCTACCGCCATCCAGGGCTATCTGCGGCGGGTGATCGAGCCCATTATTGCCGGCGAGGTGGAGATTGCTCGCTATGAGCCGGTACGCGACAAGAACGGACGCGTGGTGGCTTACAAAGTCTGGCTCAAACAATGAGCGAACAGAGAATACAGATGACAGCCGCGGCGAGGCTGGCGATGGTGTGGATTCTGCTGGCTGCCGGGGCGTTTGCCGCGGAAGCGCCGCAGGGCGGGTCTTCTTCTGCCGATCTCGAGGAAGTGCTCAGCCACATGGATGCCGTGGCTGCCAGCTTCAAGACGGCTGAGGCCGATTTCGTCTGGGATCAGTACAGCAAAGTGGTGAACGAGACTGATACCCAGTCGGGCAGAGTGTATTTCCGGCGAACGTCGAAGCAGACGGAGATGGCCGCCAACATCGCCAACCCCACTCAGAAGTACGTTCTCTACCAGAACAGCACGGTGCGGGTGTACGAACCCCGGATCGACCGGGTCACGATTTACAACACGGGCAAGAACCGCGCCGAGGTGGAGAGCTTTCTGGTGCTGGGGTTCGGCGGGCGCGGGCATGACCTCGAGAAGTCTTTCGAGGTCAGCTTCCAGGGATACGAGCAGGCGGGCGGAGTGCGTGCCGCCAAGCTGAGCCTGGTGCCCAAAAGCGACAAGGGCAAGAACATCTTCGACCACATCATTCTCTGGATCGATCCCGCCCTCGGCATCTCGGTCCAGCAGCAGTTCGTGGAATCGGAGGGCGACTACCGGCTGGCCAAGTACAGCAACATCAAGCTGAACCAGAACATCCCCGGAGACGTTTTCAAGCTGAAGACCACGGGACGAACCCAGATAGTCAGCCCGCAAGGTTCATTCTGAGCCTGTGCTTCTTGCAGGGGGGCAGAAAAATGTAGTGCGCCGGTGGATCCGGCGATATACTCAAAGGCTGGAAGCAAGGCATCGGTGCGTTTCGCCGTTGCATAAGCAATCCGAGGGCCTACGCACTCATGGCGAAGCTTTTTACCATCCCCGTTATTCCCGGACGGAAACCCATCCAGCGCCAGCACAAGCCAGATCCGCGCTACGTCGAAGGCCAGCGCGTGCTAGTGCAGGCCATGCGCTACCTGGCGCAGACCGATCCACAGAGCAATCGCGCCGCCATCCACCTGCTCTCAGAGCACTTCCGGACCCAGTTTCGGATGAGCGACCACCCGCCCGCGGAGTAAGCACTCAGCAATCAGCAGTCGGCACTCAGTTTTTGTCGCGCCGGGTGTTCGCCGCAGCGAAGACGCATACCACTGGAAAGCACTCCAGGGTGTAGCGCGGCTCGGGATTCTCCAGGGTCGCAAGGAACGCGCACCGCAACGCGATCCACAGGACGAAGAGCCCGGCGTATGCGACGCGCTTCCTGGCAGCGCCAGCCAGCGCCGCTACCAGATAGGCAAGGTTGATGGCCCCGAGGAGCACTCCAATCAGCGAGTCCTTAGGATCGCGGCGGAAGCGCCACCAATGCGAGTCCAAGGGCAAGGCCTCGGTGCGTGGGCGCAGCCACATGTCAGTCACCCGCCCCAGTGGCAGGTCCACGTAGTAGCGCAGAGGGGCATGGTGGACGCGTTCGTCGGCGAGGCTGGCGAACTGCGCATCGAGTTCGGGTGTCATGCGGCAGTACGGATCGCAAGTGGCGTTGTAGGCGACGAACAGGCGCGCGGTCGCGGCGCGCTGCTCGGCGGAATCGAAGGCGCGCGGCGGCAGTTTGGTGATATCCAAAGCGTCACCGGGCACAGGCCAGTAAACGTCGTCCACAGAGACGTAGTCCACCAGCCAGGTTTTGACCCAGCGGTTGAATCCCGCGGGCACGAACTCCCAGGGGTTGTTGGCGTAGCGCGGGGACAGCGGCTGGAAAACGTGGAAGACGTGCCAGTTGCGCACCGTCCACGGAATCAGCGGAGCCAGCGAAACCGCTACCAGGACCACGCCAGCGGTGATTACCCGGTGCTTGTCCGTACGCCGGAAAAATTGGATGACCAGATACCCACCGGTCGCTGCCAGCAGGATGCCAGAGTCGGGGCGCAGCAGGATGCCGGCGGCGATGGCGAGCCCGCAAAAAATCCACCAGCGTAGGCCGTCCTTGGCGAGTCCCTCGACGGTAAACAGCAGCGCCAGCGCGGTAAAGAAGATCGCCAGCACTTCCGTCAGCGGTGTGGCGGCATAGTTAGCAGTGAAGGGATTCAGAGCATAGAGCAGGAAGGCTGCCATCGCGGCCCGTTCCCAGAGCGCCAGGCGCGCCAGCGCCGCAACTAGAAAACACGTCCCAACGTCGAAGAACATCTGCACTACCATCACGGCGGTGTAGTGATCGAGGCCGACGATCTTCCATAGAAGCGCGATGAATGCCGGGTATCCCGGCAAGCGGATATCGGTGGGGACGACAGCGCCGCCCTCGGTCATGGCGAAGGCGCCATGCTGCAGCCAGTTCTTCGCGATATCGCCATAGATGAACGAGTCGCCGGCGACAAAGCGAAATTTCCAGAGAAAGAACAGCCGCAGAGCGAAGGCGGCAGCGGTTGCCGTTAAAAAGAAGCGGAGATGACGGCGCACGAGTTGGCGCACGCCGTGACTATAGCAGTACTGAGTAGCGAAAATGGAAACCGCGAAGCTGGATGGAAGCTTCGCGGTTCGCTCTGCGCAGTCCTGGCCGGTTGCACTCTCTCAAGGCCAGGACCGTCGCGCCTTGAGAATCGCGTGTTACTTGCGGGCGATGACCACCGTCTGCTGGCTGGAGGCTTTCTGCTTAGCCGCCTGCTGCTTGCGGGTCTTCGCCTGCCGGTGCGAATTCGCCGACTGAGCCTTGCCCTTGTCCTTCGGCTGCGATGCCGCTTGGGTTGCGCTGGTCTCATCAGCACCCAGGAACTGATCGGGGATCGTTTCCTGCTGCGCCAGCCCCAGGCTGCTCATTGCCAGGGTCATTCCGACCATCACCACCACGTTCAGCGCTACTCTCTTCATCCGGTTCATCGTAAGTCTCCTCTCAAGGCGTTTCGATCATCCTCGAAACTCTTGACCTGGACATAGCAATCGCGATGCCGGGGATAGCACGCACCGTGTCCGGCCGCCGAGGTCAGGCTAAGTGGTTGATCCTCGGATAGATGTGACGTGGACCCAGCCGTTGGCCGAAAAGCAGAGGGCTCTGATCGCACGGCGATCACTATCCGTTCGGATAGCCGCGACTATCCGTTCGGATAGACCGCTGGGGCGTCAGTCGGTAACGGCGCGCGCCTTCAGGTCGAGGTTGCGCATGAGCCGGTGCAGGTAGTTGGGGTGGAGGCCGAGAATCTTGGCCGCTTCGGTGTAATTGCCGTTGGCCTGCTCGACCGCGTTGGTGATCAGCTCCTTTTTCATGGCGAGGACAGCATCGTGGTAGCGGGTAGGTGTGCCGCCGGAGGTCGGGACCTCCAGCACAGTTTCGGGAAGGTCCTCAGGAATGATCCAGTCGCCGGAACCGAGCACAATCGCCCGCTCGATGGCATTCTCCAACTCGCGAACGTTGCCTGGCCAGGAATAGTTGGTCAGGCAGGCCAGGGCTTCGGGCGATACGCCCTTCACCGCTCGCTTGCACTTCCGGCTGAAGCGATCCACGAAGTGTTGCGCGAGCAGAGGGATGTCCGGCTTGCGGTCGCGCAGCGAAGGCATGGTGAAGGAGACCACGTTCAACCGGTAGTAGAGGTCCTGGCGATAGCGGCCGGCGGCGACCTCCGCGGCTAAGTCCTTATTAGTGGCAGCGACGACTCGGATATCGACGCGGATCGGCTTGGTGCCGCCCACGCGGTAGAACTCGCGTTCCTGGAGAACCCGCAGCAGCTTGGCCTGGAGCGCCGGAGCCACTTCGCCGATCTCATCGAGGAAGACGGTGCCACCCTCAGCCACCTCGAACTGTCCGGGCTTGGCGCCGACCGCGCCGGTGAATGCGCCCCTCTCATGGCCGAAGAGTTCGCTCTCCAGCAGGGTCTCTGTGATGGCAGCGCAATTAATGGCAATGAACGGCTTATCGGCGCGTGGGCTGTTGCGGTGGAGGGCGCGCGCCGCCAGTTCCTTGCCGGTACCGCTTTCACCGCAGATCAGGATGCTGGCGTCCGAGGGCGCGAGGCGCGCGATCTTCTGGAAGACAGCGGCCATGGCCGGGCTTTCGCCCACCATGTCGTGCTCGATCGCAGCCTCGGTCCGCAGGCGCCGGTTCTCGTTGCGCAGCGACTCCCAACGGCGGGCGTTCTCCAGCGCCAGGGCGGCGATGCCGGCGACAGCGGTCATCAACTTGAGATGGTGCTCGGTGAAGCGTTCGAGGAAGCGGGTGCTGTCCAGGTAAATGAGGCCGGCGCTCTGCCCGGCTAGGATCAGAGGCACACACAGCAACGATCGTACCTGCGCATCGAAAAGGGAAGAGGAAGCCTTGAATCCCACGCTAGCGCTGACGTTGTTCACCAGCAGCCCAGCCCGCTCCTCCACCACTTTGCGCATGACGGTGCGGCTGACATACACCGCGCGCGCCGGCCCGGACACCCGGTCCCAGGCAGCGACCGAGGATATGTCTTCCGGAGAGCTGCCGAAGATCAGGAATGCGCCGCGGTCGGCCGGCACCAGGTCGAAGACGGGACCGAGCAACTGCCACTGCAGCGATTCCACGTCGGGAACCGAGCCGATGCGAGTGGCGATGTGCAGCAGCGTGCCCAGTTCGTGGGCAAAGTGGTCCGAAGCGGGAATCTCCAGCACCTTCTCGGGATCACCGGCCAAGGCCTCCTGGCGTGGGACTTGCACGGTGGACTCGTCGGCGAGCGCCTGATCGTAGAGTTCCACCCGGGAGGGCGGGAGCTCGCCGGCTTCGGCCAGATACAGGAAGGTGGAGTCGCCCACTGCGATCTGGTCACCGTGCTGCAACAGCACGTTGGTCGTGACGGCGCCGTTGACCACGGTCCCGGCGCGGCTGCCGAGGTCGCGCATGACAAAGCCATCCGCGGTTTTTTCCAGCACGCAATGGCGGCGCGAGATCGTGTTATCGGCAATGGAGAGCTGGTTGGAGGGATCGCGGCCGATGGAGAACCGTTGCTGGTCGAGCGGGAACGTCGAGTCCTTCAGAGGACCGGCGATGCCAACGAGCCTGGGGACCATCGATCCTGTACTCACACTGATAGCGGCGAGGCAATCAGTAGGAGATGCCCGCCGATGGTGAATTATAGCTGGTTGAGACCGCCCCGGCCTGTGATGTCCACTGCTGCCTGATGGCTCGGAAAAACCCACGGCTGCTAACTTGCATCTAACTGGAACAAAGCCGGAAAGAGCCTGACAATCTCCCGTTTGACGTGGCTCGAACCCCGCCTTACGATTAAGCGTCCTCCTGCCCATGGCCAAAGCCGTATTTCATGACCCGCAGCGCAAGCGCTGGAAGCGCCTGCGCATCGTTTTTGACGTTGCGGCGGCGCTGGTGTCGCTGTCCATCGTCGTATTCGTTCTCACCCTGATGCACAGCCAGCCGCTTCCCAGCCTGCGGCTTGCCGATCAGAAGCGCCCCTACCACGCCATTAAGGAGAAAGAGCGAAAGCATCCTCCGAAGCACGCCAATACCCACCGCGGAAGCAAGAAGCCGCCCTCGCAGGTGGTGCTGAATTCAGAAGAAGGCATCCGCGGAGCGTTCTATGTAACCTGGGACGCGGGCAGTTTTTCCGCGCTCAAGGCTTACTACCCGCAGATCGACTTGCTCTTCCCGGAGTGGCTGCACCTCATGTCGGCCGACGGCCGGCTGCAGGGCGTCAGCCTGCTGAACACCTTTTTCGACGTGGTGCGGAGCGGAAAAGTGCAGCCGGTCGATGACAAGGTGATGCCCTTCCTCAAAGAAGCGAAGGCGGAGACGGAAGTTTTTCCCCTGGTGAACAACTTCCAGCCCATCAGCAACGAGTGGCTGGACATCAGCGGGTTCCTGATGAATCCGGCGGCGCGCGCCAACTTCCGCCAGCAGCTCGTGCTCTTCCTGGCGTCCGACAAATACCGCGGGGTGAGCCTGGATCTCGAGGGTTTTCCCGGATCCTCTCAGCCGGGATTCCGTGCCCTGGTGACCGAGCTGGAGGCCGATCTGCACGCGCGGGGATTGAAAGTCTACGTCAACGTGCCGGCGGGCGATGACGACTTCGACTACAAGTACCTGGCGGTCCACTCCGACGGCTTGATCCTGATGGACTATGACGAACACTCGGGCGGGAGCCGTGCCGGTCCCATCGCCAGCCAGGACTGGTTCGTGGACAACCTGGAAAATGTCCTCAAGCTGGTGCCCAAGGACAAGCTGATGTGCGGCATCGGCGCCTACGGGTATGACTGGGTGGGCAAGAGCGGGGGCAGCATCTCGGTGCAGGACGCCTGGCTGACGGCGCACGATTCCGAAGGGGAGATCGAGTTTGACGGCGACAGCCTGAACCCGCACTTCGCCTACAGCGACGAAAAGAAGCAGCGCCATGACGTATGGTGGCTGGACGGTGTGACCGCGCTCAACCAGATGCGCGCCGCGCAGAAGCTGGGGATCAACACCTTCGCGCTCTGGCGTCTGGGTTCGGAAGACCGTTCGCTGTGGGCGGTCTGGGACACGCCTGCCGAAGCCAGCGCTCCCGACAAGCTCAAGCCGGTACTGCCTGGCTACGACGTTGATATGGAGGGCAGCGGGGAGATTATCTACATCGAACAGCGCCCCAAGAACGGCGAACGTGAGCTAACCGTTGATGCCGCTGGCGTGATCACCGACGAAAGCTTCGACTCGCTGCCCCTCCCCTACCAGGTAGCGCAGTATGGCGCCCAACCGAAATCGGTCGCCATCACCTTCGACGACGGCCCCGATCCTACTTTTACCCCAAAGGTCCTGGACGTGCTGAAAGCGAAAGGGGTCAAGGCGACCTTCTTCCTCATCGGAGCGCAGGCGCAGAAGGAGCCGGGCATCACCCGCCGCGTCTACCGCGAAGGCCACGAGATTGGCAATCACACCTTCTATCACCCCGACATCAGCAACATTTCCAAGCAGTACATGAAATTCGAGCTGAACATGACGGAGCGGCTGTTCGCCGCCAAGCTGGGGGTGAAACCGTTGCTGTTCCGTCCGCCCTATTCCATCGACCAGGAGCCCGACACCGCCGACGAGGTGAGGCCGCTCGAGATTGCGCAGGACATGGGCTACATCACGGTCGGGGACAAAATCGATCCCAGCGACTGGAAGGACAATCCGCATCGCACGGCGCAAGAGATCACCAACGATGTGCTGAAGCACCTGCCGCCCTGCGCGCCCGCTGACTGGCTCCATTGCGGCAACATCATCCTGCTGCACGATGGCGGCGGCGACCGCACCCAAACCGTCAAAGCGCTGCCCATGATCATCGACGGGCTGCGGGCGAGAGGTTACAGCATCGTGCCCGTGTCGGAACTGATGGGCAAGCAGATCGCCGACGTGATGCCACCGATCTCGGCCGACGAACGCTGGGCGGCGCGCGTGGACAGCTTCGTCTTCTGGCTCATCGGCCTGTTGTACGCCGCCATCGTCGTCATTTTCTTCCTCGGTGACGGACTGATGACCCTGCGCCTGCTTTTCGTGGGCGCGCTCGCCATCTACGACCGCCTGCAGGCGGGAAAGCCGGGCCAGCAGCCGTCCAACCTGTACCGGCCGCCGGTGGTGGTACTGATTCCCGCGTTCAACGAAGAGAAAGTCATCGTCAACACGGTGCAGGCGGTGCTGGGATCGGATTATCCGGCGCTGCGCGTGATCGTGGTGGATGACGGCTCCAAGGACAGCACGTACGAGGCGGTCTGTGAAGCCTTCCAGCGGGAGCGAGACCGCGGCCTGGTGGTGGTGCTCACCAAAGGGAATTCCGGCAAGGCCGAGGCGTTGAACTTCGGGCTGGCGCGCGTGGAGGAGGAGATATTCATCGGCATCGACGCCGATACCATCATCGCGCCGGACGCGATCTCGAAGCTGGTGGACTACTTCGCTGACCCGGAGGTGGCCGCGGTCGCCGGCAACACCAAGGTCGGCAACCGCGTCAACCTGTGGACACGCTGGCAGGCGCTGGAATACATCACCAGCCAGAATTTCGAGCGGCGCGCGCTGGACGTCTTCGGCGCCGTCTCCGTGGTGCCGGGGGCGATCGGTGCGTGGCGCACGCAGGCAGTGCGCGACGCCGGCGGCTTCCATCTGGATACGGTGGCCGAAGACGCAGACCTCACCATGTCGCTCCTGGAGCGGGGCGGGCGCGTCTACTACGAAGATCGTGCCCTGGCCTGGACGGAAGCCCCCACGCGTCCGAGCGGCCTGATGCGGCAACGCTTCCGCTGGTCGTTCGGCATCCTGCAGGCAGTGTGGAAGCACCGGCGGGCGTTCGCGCGCAAGGGCGCGCTGGGGTGGGTGGCGCTGCCCAACATCGCGATCTTCCAGATCCTGCTGCCGCTGGTCTCGCCCTTCATCGACATCATGTTTATCCTCGGCGCGCTCAGCTACGCGGTGAACCGCTATTTCCACCCCGACGCCGCCGACCCCGCCACCTTCATCAAGCTGGTGGTGTTCTTCGCGGCGTTCCTGGTGATCGACTTCATCGCCTCGGTGATCGCATTCTCGCTGGAGCGGCGCGAAACCGGCCAGGGCGAGGACGTGTGGCTGCTGGCCCACGTCTGGCTGCAGCGCTTCGCCTACCGGCAACTGTTCTCGGTGGTGCTGTTCAAGACGCTGAAGCGAGCCATCGATGGGCGTCCGTTCTCCTGGGAGAAGCAGGAGCGCACCGCGGCCGTCTCGCGGGTGCGACGGCCGGTGGCGACGCGGTAGGGCTGCCGCCCCTTGGACAAGAATCGGCCGCGAAGTCAAGGTTCCGCACCTTACAATAGCCTCTGCGTCGTGGCAAACCTCAATTGCCAAAGTCGAAGAAAAAGCGGGCACCAGACCTGACTCGCCGGCGTGTCTACATTCTCGGGGCGGGTGCATCAGCCTCGTGCGGCATTGCGGTGGCAAAGGACATCCTTGCCGAGTCCATCACCCGGCTGGGCAGCAGAGACGCAAGAAACAAAGAATTAGTTCATGCTCTTCTTTCATACCTGTACCCGAGCTTCAACGAAGGGCTCAGGAACTATCCGAACATCGAAGACTTCCTAAACCTCCTGGAGATGGCGAAATCGTTCAATTCAGAGGAGTTCATCGAAAGCAGCCTTTGGCCGAAGCAAAAATTGGATTTGGTGAAGAACGTCACTCTGAAGGCTGTCACCGACTATTTGTGGGAGCGAATGCAAGGGGTAGATTCCCTGAATCCCATGAAGGCGTTCGCCGCAAAGAGCCTGAAGCATGCTGATACCGCGATAACGTTCAACTGGGACGTGACGTTGGAGCGGGGGCTATGGGACCGCGAGGACGATTTCTGGATGCCGTACACGTACAACCGCAGGCGGCGTGGAAAGTACATCACCATCCTTAAGCCGCATGGCTCCATTGACTGGTTCAGGATCGCGGACCTGTCGAATAAGCTCCTGAAGCGAACTGAAAAGCTCGACGATCAGGTGCGCGTGTACCCGCATTTTAACTTCTCCAAACACCCTGAACTCGCCAAAGTTCAGCCTGTAATCGTTCCTCCGCTTGCCACCAAGAGCTTCGAATTTGAATGTCTCAAGAAGACGTGGCGGTCGGTCTACCGCGCCGTGGCTGACTCGACAGAGCTTTGCATTGTGGGATATTCGCTGCCGAAGGAGGACCAGTTTGCTCGACTAGTTCTTAGGCGTGCCCTTCGATCGAACCTGCTAAAAACGGGAAAGCACGAAAAAAGGCCATTGCGATTAACAGTCGTGAACCCAGATGACAGTGCAGCTGTTACATTCACGCGCCTGGCGGCCTCCAAGCTTCCCGTGGTCTATTACCAGGCGCGGCTGGAGGATTATGTTGACTGGCTGAATCCCTGGAGTGGCGAAGATTAGGGAACACTGCACCCAGTCGATTTTCAGCCGTCCCACCGTCGCCCATCACACCGCCCACTACCCGGCACTTCGTGCCGGGCTAATCTCAGTCGTCGCTGCGCGACTCTCGATTCGTCAGGGAGTTCCTTCTTAATTCGGGAGGGTGTAAAATTCCGCTTGACAAAAATGTAATCTATATGATATTCATTGCATATCGTTGATTACATCCAGATAACTCCTTATGGCTCAAGATTTTCCTTTTAACCCCTTTCATTTCATAGATCTCCCCGCGGGGTATCCCGTAAGTTGATGATTCCACTGAAGGTGACCCCCAGGGGGGGTACCCCCCTGCGGGCCCCAAGGCGGGTCAGCGAATGGTAGAATTGCTTTCTTGTTGAACCATCATTCGCTCTCATAGGAGGCCATCATGGCGACAGTGGAAGCACCGCGCGTCGAACCCCGCATTGCTCCTGGGCCGTTTCGCAACGAGCTCGCCACGGATTTCACGCAGGAACAGAACAAGAAGGCGATGCGCACCGCCATCGAGAAGGTGCGCAGCGAGCTGGGCCGCGAATACGATCTGGTGATCGGCGGCCAGCGCCTTAAGACCAAGGACAAGCTGCGCTCCATCAATCCGGCAAACCCGTCCGAGCTGGTGGGTCTGTTCTCGAAGGCGGGCGCCGCGGAGGTCGAGCCGGCGATGCGGGCGGCGCTGAAGGCTTTCGAGACCTGGAGCCGTACCTCGGCGGAAGAGCGCGCCGGCCTGCTGCTGCGGACGGCGGAGCTGATCCGCAAGCGCAAGCACGAATTTTCCGCGTGGATGATCTTCGAGGTCAGCAAGAACTACGCCGAGGCGGACGCCGACACCGGCGAGACCATCGACTTCCTGGAGTTCTACGCCCGCGAGGCGCTGCGCCTCGATAAAGCTGAGCCTCCGCTGCAACTCGCGGGCGAGCGCGACTACCTGCGCTACGTCCCGCTGGGCGTTGGCGTCGTGGTGCCACCGTGGAACTTCCCCGGCGCCATTATGGCGGGGATGACCATGGCGTCGATTGTCGCCGGCAACACCGTCATCCTGAAGCCTTCGAGCGATTCGCCGGCCATAGCGGCCTTCTTTTTCTCGCTGCTGGAGGAAGCCGGTATGCCGCCCGGAGTGGTTAACTTCTGCCCGGGCGCGGGCGCGACTTTCGGCGACGCGCTGGTGTCGCATCCCAAGACGCGCTACATCGCCTTCACCGGTTCGAAGGAAGTCGGGTTGCGGATCAACCAGGTGGCGGCCACGCAGCAGCCGGGCCAGATATGGATCAAGCGCACAGTGCTGGAGATGGGCGGCAAGGATGCCATCATCGTGGATGCCGACGCCAACATCGAGTCGGCCGTCGAAGGCGTGGCGGCCTCGGCCTTCGGCTTCCAGGGACAGAAGTGCTCGGCGTGCTCGCGCCTGATCCTCGACGAGAAGATCTATGACAAGTTCCTCGGCCTGCTGAAAACGCGGGTGGAGAAGATCACGCTGGGCGATCCCACCGAGAACCCAGGGATGGCGGCGGTGATCAATGAAGGATCGATGAAGTCCATTCTCGGCTACATCGAGCAGGGAAAGAAAGACGGACGGATCATCACTGGCGGCAAGCGGGCCGCAGGCAAGGACGGCTACTTCGTCGAGCCCACGGTCATTGCCGACATCCCGGCGAAGTCGAAGCTGGAACAGGAGGAGATCTTCGGGCCGGTGCTTGCGGTGACCAAGGCGCGCAATTTCGACCACGCGCTCGAGATCGCCAACGATACCGAGTTCGGCCTCACCGGCGCCGTCTATACCAGCTCACCAGAGAAGAAGAAGCGCGCCAGGGACGAGTTCCACGTCGGCAACCTGTACATCAATCGGAAGTGTACGGGCGCCATGGTGGGCGCGCATCCCTTCGGCGGGTTCAACATGTCGGGCACAGACTCCAAGGCGGGCGGTCCGGACTACCTGCTGCTATTCACGCAGGCCAAGAGTATCGGAGAGAAACTTGCGTAATTGACTGATTGCATTGCACTTACATCGCAGACCCTGTACCCCGGGCACGGGGCCTCGCTTTTTATATCGCATTCATTGACATGGGCAGGAGGGCGAATTAACGTTAGCGCGTATTTTCCGCGGCTGCCCGGGCGGCAGCCGGCGCCGCGCACAAACTCACTCTCGCGCGGCTAGGACCCGAGATGGCGAGAATTCTCTGCGTGGACGACGAGCCACATGTCGTGACGCTCAAGTGCGCGATCCTGGAGCAAGCCGGCCACACGGCGACGGCTTCGACCTCGGCGCGCGACGCCATCAACAAGCTCCAGCACGCCGCCTTCGACGCCGTGGTGACCGATTGGCGTCTGGGCGATGGCGATGGCCGGGGAGTGGTGGAGGCGGCCAAGAAGCATCCCCACATGCCGGTGGTGGTGGTCTCAGGCTATGTTGCCGAGGCCTTCCACACGGAGCCCCTGGCC
Source organism: uncultured Acidobacteriota bacterium (assembly GCA_963808725.1). Lineage (GTDB taxonomy): Bacteria > Acidobacteriota > Terriglobia > Terriglobales > Acidobacteriaceae > JAHFUA01. The sequence goes on from CAWEGO010000002.1 coordinate 2,461,882, forward strand.
GACCTGTATCTGGAAAAACCGGTGAACCCGGAAGATCTGGTCACCATCGTGAACGAATTGCTCAAGGGGGGCGGCAACGGTGTCTCCCGTGCAGAATAGGCTCTTGGCTTTTGGCTCTTAGCGCTGGGCTTTTTACTTCCGTGTTCTGAAAGTTTCCCCTGCACAAACGGAGAGTTCATGCTTGCGTTCTTGGCAGGAGGACGAGTGCTGGCAACAGCCCACAGCCGAAAGCTAAGAGCTAACGGCCAAGAGCGAACAGCCGCTTTTAGCTTGGTCGGACCTCGGACGGAGTCGGAGGCGCAGGAGTGCCATGTGCGGCGGCAGTCGCGGCGGCGGCTTCGGCCAGGATGCGGTGGTGCACCGTGAACAACGCCAGCTCCAGGCGATCGGAGACGCCGATCTTGTCGTACACGTTGCGCAGATAGTTCTTGATCACCTGTTCGGTGGTACCGAGCTGCTTGGCAATCTCTTTGTTCTTGAAGCCCTGGACGATGAGGGCGACGATGCGCAGCTCTTTGGGTGTGAGGCGGTCGCGCACGCGGGCGCCGACGAAGTCGTTTTCGTTGACGATCTCGCTGGGAGCGCGCATGTCCTGCACCCAGTTCTCGCCGCCGGCCACCTTGTGAACACAGTCCACCAAGGCCTGGCCGCCGATGTTCCGATACACCATGCCGTGCATGCCGGCGCTGAGATAGCGGGCCGGTTGTTCGCCATTCTCGGCGATCACCACCAGGCGGGTTTTGCTGCGCGCCGCCTGCGCGGCCATTTCCTTCAGATCCGCCTGCAGGGCGGCGGCGAAGATGAGCACGTGGGGGCGGAACTTCTCCAGCGCCATCATCATCTGCTCGGCCGACTGCGCCTGCGCCATGACGCGCACTTCGTCTTCCACGGCCAGCACCTTGGCCGCACCCGCCCGGAAAATCGCCTGGTTATCCGCCAAAATGATCTTGAGCATGCTACTCCGTGCTATTACGGACGAACCGATATTGGTCGATCACACACGCCATGCCGCGCAGCTTGTCCCGTGCCGCGGCTGGTTTCGTTCTGGGAACCCGGTGGCTGGATTCGGCCCGCACCACGCGCCCGGCGCAGCGTATCTTAACGTCGCGCTCGGTACCCAGCACCTGGCGCGGCAGCATGATGTCGAAGGTGATCTTGGAACCCACCTTCAAGGGCTTCTCGGCCCGCACATACACGCCCGCTGCGCTGACGTTCGCCGTGGTCGCCCGGTGCTTGCGTGGGGACTGCTCTTCCGAGATGGTGATCGGCAACTGCAGCGGGAAACGTTGTCCCGTACGCACGTCGGGCGTCGTACCTGTTGCGCCAAGGGGCCGAAGCGATTTGGCCGCCGTCCTCATTCAGAGCGGGAAACCCAGTGCTTGGTTTATATCACGAAAATCGCGAGCGGGACAGTAGCAGCATCCGCTGCATCAATCCCGCGCAGAATGCGGGTCCACGGCGCGGGTAACCTTCCGGCCAAAAAGGGACTCTAGAAAGCGCCGCCACCCCCGCCGCCAAAGCCGCCGCCGGAGAAGCCTCCGCCACTGGAAAAGCCGCCGCCGCTCCAGCCGGAGCCGGTGGAACTCGACCGCGGGGCGGAGACGAACACTTCGTGCGCCTGGCTGGACATGTAGCTCATATTGTTGGTGAACAGGATGGGGTTGAATGCGTAACCCGCCACCATCGGTCCCGTGTACCACGACGGCGGGTTCTGGATGATTCCGGCAAAGGCTTGCCCCCAGCGGTGCTCCACGCCTAAAGCCATGGCATAGGGCAGAAATTTCTCGAAGGTATCGGGCGGCATCTGCTTGAGGCGGTCTTTGTCCACGCGGTTCATGAATTCCTCGAAACCGAGGATTTGGACGTAGGTGCGCGCGCCCTTCAGGCTTCTGGCTGTCATCTGCCGTCCGAACAGGTACACGATGATGCCGGAGAGGATGACCGCAGCTACACTCCACACGCCCGATTGCAGCAGCGGAAAGTTTCCGAAGTGGTCGAGCAGCAGCAGCACGACCACGATGGCCACCACGGCGCTGATCAGGTAGGCGTGCGCCGAGTCGGGGTCCACCGTGTACATGCCCTTCTGCTTGAGCTCGAAGATGAGGTCGTCCTTGATCTCCGGAATCGCCATGTAGAAGTGATTTTTGAGCGCGGAGAGCGTGGTGCTTTCTCCGCCGCTAGCGTAAAGGTTCTCGAGCATAACCTGCTCGTGCGCCGCCAGCTGCTTCCACTCCGAACGCGGCTTCAAAAGGTGGAAGATGTAGTTGCGCCCGCTAAACAGCAAGTGCTGCTCCTGTACTTCTTCGATCTTGATGTAGCCCTTTACCGCCAGGTCCACCAGGGTGCAGGTGATGTCGCGAGGCCTGACCGCGTCGTCTACCAGCGTGCCGCATTCGGCGGGGGTCATGTCCTTGGGGGGCTCGTACATGGGAGCGACTGAGATGCCGGGGTCGGGATCGCGGCCCACCGTGTACCACAGCCCGAACATCACGGCGAAGACGATCACTGGCAGCAGCAGCACGGGATTGCTCTGCACGAACCATGCGATCTGCGTCAGTTCGCCGGGTGCGTGCAGGATGCCCTTGGGGATAAAGACGTCTACCGTCAGGCCGGCGCGCATGGGCAGAGGATTGGTGGTCTCGAACGTGGCGGCGGCTTCGCGGGTCTCGGAAGTGACCTCCTGCTGGCGCGAGCCGTAAATCCCAGTGAAGCCTTGGGCGAGCAATTGTCCGGAAGCCGCCGGCGGGAACATCACCAGCGCTGAGGCGTGGTCAATGGGCACCGGCCAGTCGTTGCCGGTCACATTCCAGTAGAACTCGTCGTGGTCGGCGAAGAAGCGGGTAGCATTCTTCACCTCGTATTCGATCTCGACCGTTTTGTCGGTATCCACCGCGCCGGGGATGTAGATCTTGATCTGACGATAATCACCCTGGCGATGCAATTCGTACCTGAGCGCACGCCCGCTGTCGGAGTCCTTCACGCCCACCACGTTTACGAACAGCGTGTAGTTGGCGCCATGCGGTCCAGGGTATTCGACGGGGATGGTGCGGTAGATGCCGTTGTACTGGCCGCTAAACACGGCGGTGATGCGTTCAGTAACAAAGGCGGAGCCATCCAGGTGAACGTCGATCGCGGCCTCGAAATTGGCGATGTGCCAGCTACGCGCAGAGGCGGGGATCGCAAGCGAAGCCAAGAGCACAAGCCCCAACGCACACCGGCTCAGAAGCTGTTTCATAGGTTGCTTTCGGAGGGGCGCGGCTTGAGCCGCGCCGCAATAAAAATAGATTGTCATCCCGAGCGATGCGCGACTGGACGCAGTGAGGGAGCGCAAGTCGAGGGACCTTGCGTTTTGCTAGTGCCAAGAAACTCCAGGTCCCTCGGCGACGCGCTCGCCTCCATTATCGGCTCGCGCTGCTCGGGATGACAATTCATTAAGGGCATGTTTTCGGCACGGCTGAAGCCGCGTCCTTCCGAAATCTGATGCCGCGCAGCATGGTTCAGAACTTTACGGCAACGTTCTCCCGGTCGGCCGGCGCGTCTACCTGGAAGAACTGGCGCTGCTGGAAACCGAACATCCCGGCGAGAATGTTGGTGGGAAAGCTCTGGATGCGAGTGTTCAGGTCGCGTACCACGGCGTTGTAGTAGCGGCGCGCGTTCTGGATGGAGTCTTCCATCTGGTTGAGTGAGCCTTGGAGCTGGGTGAACTCCTGCGAAGCCTGGAGTTGCGGATAGTTTTCGGCCACGGCAAACAGGCTGCGCAGCGCTTGGGTGAGCATTCCTTCGGCCTGGCCAGCCTGCTCAGGGGTAGTGGCCGACATGGCCATGGAGCGCGCCTTGGCCACATTCTCGAACACGCCCTTTTCGTGCGCGGCGTAGCCCTTGACGGTCTCGACCAGGTTGGGGATCAAGTCGTGGCGGCGCTTGAGCTGCACGTCGATGTCGGACCAGGCCGACTCGGCGCGCACCCGCAACTGCACCAGGCCGTTGTACATCAGCCCGATTACAATCACGGCGGCCACGACGATGATCAGTACGATCACGCCTGGACCCATGGTTCCTCCTAACGAGCTGTCATCCTGAACGAGCGACCGCGTGGTTTCTTGTTTTCGGCCTGCGGGGCCGCGCGGTCACACGCGAAGGATCTTGGTGCTGCAGTCAGGGCCGACTATCGCCTGCTGATTCGACAAACAGCATGGTCTCGCGCAACAGTTTCCAGATCCCTCGCTCGCCCTCACCTCGCTTGTGCTCGGTTCGGGCTTGGCTCAGGATGACACGAATTAAGGATGCAGTAGCAATCCTACATCACCCTCTGACCGATGCTTTCTCTTGTGTCCTCAGCGCCGGGCGCTGCTTTTCCTCGAAGATGTCATAGACATAGTCATGCGCGGACAAGGCGGCCTTACTGAGCTTTCCGGTTTGCACGCCCTTGATGATTTCTTCGCGCGAGAGATCGAAGATCGCATCCATGATTTGGGCGCGCTCCTGCGGGCTCGCCTGCCCCACGACGAACAGCACGCGGGCGCTGTGCTGTATGTAGTGGGGTGAGAGCAGTTGCCGTTTCAGCAGGTCCATAATGAGCGGCGCTTTGGAGCGGTCGAAGCGGCCGGGGTCGTGGCGGCGGTCCAGCTCGGCGAAGAACTCCGAGGTCCATTCGTTGTGGTAGTCCCACACCTTGTCGAACATCTCGCGAGTGAAGCGGGTTCCGGCTTTGACCGGTTCGGCATTGGTAGCCAGTTCGACTCCATCCTCGGTCAGCGCCGACCGTTTGAAGTAGCCGTCTTTGGTGATCGTGGCCTGGTGATGGGCCAGGGCCCACAGCCACGACACATTGATGCGGTAGGTCGCCAGGTCATTCATGAACCGCAGCTTGAGTTCGTAGTCGTCGATGGCGGCGGCGAAGTTGCCGTTGAGGATCTGGAAACCGTAATTCGCCGCCATATAGAAGGAGTGCTGAATGTGCTCGATGGTGATGTCGCCCTTGGGCACACTGTAGATGTCGTCCCAGAGTTTTTGGGTGAAGATCTTCTCCGGAGCGTCGACCGAGTCCTTGGTGATGACCCAGGGCGTGATTTTGCCTTGCGAGTTCAACAGGCCGCGAGATTGGAACAAGGCACGTTCCGTATCACTGAGGCCGCTGGCAACGGTAGGCACCGGCTTGCCTTTCACGTCCGTCGTCTCCAGCGGGACATTCAGTATCCCCTGGAGTTCGCTCACCTGGGCCCGCAAAGGCGCATTGCCGGCGGCCACGTAGGCCGTCTCCGGGCTGGCGACCCAGCTTTGCCGATAGGCATCGTAGAGCCGTCCCTTCACCCTTCCAGCAAGGATGTCGTCCAAGGTCGGCTGCTGACCTGCCGGCAGGGACCCCTCGGGCACAAACATCAGGCCTAGCAGGCGCTCGCGCACCTTGTCGACCGCCATCGCGCGCAGCGCCAGCGGGTTGTACCGTGAGCGGCCATAAGGGTCGCTCGGTTGATAGATCATCACCGCTGCCATTCCACCGATGGGGGCGCCCTGGGTGAGTTCGCCGTTCTTCATACCGGCCATCAGCATCAGGAGCGCGTTGTAACGCTGATAAGCGATCATAGTGGGAACGGCCATGCCGACCGTCTGCGGATCGGGAAAGACACCCTTGGGATCGTCTTTCCACATCTCGATGATGCTTCCCGTGTAGTCCCAGCGGCCGACGTTCGTTCCTAGCAGCCGCCGCCGCAACACCCAGGCGATCGCCGCCAGGGAACGTCCCGCATTGCCCTCTTCATAGAGGACCTTGATCTTAATGGTGCCCGCCGGGACGCCAATCATGCCTTCAAGCCGCGACAGCAGCTTTTCCAGAATCAGAGCTTCCTGAGGCGTCTGAATCTTCGGGATGTAGAAGTACACGCCGGTGCCGGCGCGCTTGAGCAAGTCGTAACCGATGAAGGTCCACAGAGTAGCGATGGCAATCAGTCCGGGGGCGGGTTCACCATCGACGGTTATGTAATCAAAGCGCACGTGGTTGCCAGGAGGCCGGCAGAAGCGGGTCGGCCACCCCGACGGCGGCTTATTGATCTTGTACGTGCGTTTCTGTCCCTTCTTCACGACCTCATAGACGCGGTCGGTCCATTTGCCTTCGAGAATGTCTTTGGCGTTCTGCAGGGCGGCAAAAATCCCAATCGGCTGATTCGTGGGCGTGCCATCGGGTTGGAAATGCGGCGGGGAAGCGTCTTCCCAGTCCGGCATATTCACTGGCGCCGGGCTGTTCAACGCGTTGAAGGCCATGTCCAGCGGATGCCAAGGGCCGGTGAGCTCCAAGCCGGGATTGTCTATCGGGTGGGCGTCCTTGGGGATGGGCACTTCGTCATTGAGCCGCCAGCGCAGCTTACTCTCGCGGCCAAGAAAATTGTCGATCATGCCCTGAACAATCTGGCGAAACGTCCACGGCTGTCCGCTCACCGGATCCTCAAATGCCTCGTCCCACTTCGGCCAGGCATATTTCGTGCGCACCGGCGCCGGGGACTCGAGCAGTGTCCGGCGTGCGTTGAGAGCGCTGGCGATCTCCGGACCCAACTCCCGGGTGAGCGTTGTGATGGTCTTTTCGACGTTGACCTCGCGGCCGTTCACCTGCTTGGTCCCGAAGAGGTCGGGGAACTTCTGGAGAATATCCTCACGGATCACGGCTGGTTCCTCCTGAACTATGTCGTACAGCCGCGCTGAGCGGCGAAGACGAAACTGACAACTATTGACTATTGCTGGCGCAGCGTCAAGCCCTCAAGCTCCAAGTTTGGGAGGCATCCGGATTGGGAGCGCGATTACCAAAGGCCGACAACGCTTCTGCCACTGATACGTCGGTGCGCTTCTTGTTTAGCGCTCGGTTTTGCCGATCCCGAGTTCGGCAGCGGCGGGGCGAAAGGCTTCCAGTTTCTTGAGCAGCGTTGGGACATCCGGCGCGTCGAGCACCAGCGCGCGGTTGGCCTCGCGGATGAATCCGTCGGCGACGGCGCGGCCAAGCAGCGCCAGTAACGCATCGTAGTAGCCGTTCACGTTGAGCAGCCCGCAGGGCTTCTGGTGGATGCCGAGCTGCGTCCAGGTGACTGCCTCGAAGAACTCTTCAAAAGTTCCGTAGCCGCCGGGCAAGGCGATGAAGGCGTCGGCGAGATCGGCCATGAGCGTCTTGCGCTGGTGCATCGAGCGGACAACATGCAGCTTGGTCAGTCCGGTGTGCCCGATCTCTCGCGCCACCAGCGCTTCCGGGATGACGCCGATGGCTTCGCCGCCGGCCGCGAGCGCCGCGTCGGCGAGCACTCCCATCAATCCGACTTTGCCTCCGCCGAAGACGATGCCAAGACCGCGCTCCGCCAGCGTGCGTCCGAGTTCGCCGGCCAGCCGCAGCGTACGCCGGCCGCGAACCGACGCTCGATCCGCAGAAGACGCAAATGCGCGTGAGCGTGGACATGGTGGTCAGGCTACACCACCAGCCTGTGTGCTGCCAGGGAAGCCGGTGAGGCGCCGGCGCTACGCCGCACTAGCGTCAAGCGCCTGGCTCAGATCGGCGAGGAGGTCGTCCACGTGTTCGATGCCAATCGACAATCGCACCAGGCCGTCGGCGATGCCGAGAGCGCGGCGGCGGGCCGGAGCCACGTCGCGATGGGAGGCGGTGGCGGGATGCAGCGCACTGCTGAAGACATCTCCCAGGCTGGTGGAACGCACCACCAGCCGCAGCGCGTCCATGAAGCGGAACGCGCCCTCCTTAGTATTGTTGGCCAGCTCGATGGCTACCATGGCGCCGGCGTAATGCGGGCGTAACGTCCGCTCGAGCTGGCGGCGGGCATCGCCGGTGGCCAGCGCGGGATAGTGGACGCGCGCGACGCGTCGATCCGCCGAGAGCTTGGTGGCGATGGTCTGGGCATTCGCGCACTGGCGCTCGACGCGCAGCGCCAGCGTCTTCAACCCGCGCATGATTTCATGGGCGTCGTAGGGACTCATGATGCCGCCGGCCAGCTTCATGATGCTGCGCAGCGCATTGTGCTGCGGTTCTTCACGCGCCACAACGATGCCGCCCATCACGTCGCCGTGTCCGCCCAGGTATTTGGTGGCGCTGTGCACCACCAGGTCGGCGCCAAGATCGAACGGGCGGCAGAGATAGGGAGTTGCAAAAGTATTGTCCACGATCAGCTTGGCACCAACGGCGTGAGCGATCTCCGCGCAACGCGCCAAGTCGCAAATCTTCAGCAGCGGATTGGAGATGGTCTCGGCGATCATGATGCGAGGCTTGGCTTGGCGTGCTTTCTGTTCAAGCACGTCCAGGTCGGAATAATCCACCATAATGGTGCTGACGCCGAGGGATGCGAAAACGGTGTTGAGAAGCCCAATGGTGGCGCCGTAGAGGTCCTGGGAGGCGAGCACGGTGACGCCGGGCGCGATGTCGCACGCCAGCAAAGCGGCATGCAGCGCGGCCATCCCGGAGCCGAACGCGCTGGCGGCGAAGCCCCCTTCGAGCGCGTGCACCGCGTTCTCGAGCGCGGTGACCGTTGGGTTGGCATAGCGGCTGTAGACGTAGCCGGGCATTTCTCCGCCGAAGACTTTGTCCACCTCCGCCATGGAACCATAGGTGTAGGTGACGGAGGCATAGATTGGAGTGGCGACGGGAACCGCCGCCGGTACTTGGCGCTCACCCGAGTGGACCAGCTGCGTGGCGATGTCGAGTTGCTTACCGTCCATGGTTCGGACCTCCAGACGCGCCGTCGCGCGAAAAGTTGAGCCGCTTTGCGGGCGTCTGAGCCCGCAGGCGAAATCCCGAGCGCAGCGAGGGGGAAGCCAGCCTATCGGGCGCCTCGTTGCGGGTCAAGCGAGGCTTTACAAAACTTTACCTTCCACCGCACAACATCGATGCCGACATGTGCGTTCCAACTAATAAGCGACGCGTCCGAGATCCGGGGGGCACTGCGGGCAAAGACACTCCGCGGGTTTGCCGGGCGCGTCGTCTTTGAAAAGAGGGAGAGACGATGAAGAAAAATGCAATTCGACTTCTGATCGTAGCCTTTGCGTTCGCGGCATTGACGCTGCCGGCACTGGCCCAGGGCGCCCCAGCCGGCGCCGCGGGAGAAGGCCAAGGCCCGCATCACGGGATGCCCAGCCTAGACGAACGCGTACAGCACATGACCAAGATGCTCAACCTCAGCGACGATCAGCAGACCAAGGTCAGATCCATCCTGCAGGATGAGCACAGCCAGATGGTGGCGGCGAGGCAGGATACGTCGATGTCGCAGGAGGATCAACGCGCCAAATTCCAGCAGATCCGCCAGGCGTCGAACTCGAAGATCCGCGACATGCTGAACGACGAGCAGAAGGCCAAGTTCGACCAGATCCAGGCTGAGCGCAAGGGGCACATGGGCAAGCACGCCGGCCAGGGTGAGACGGGCTCCCCGGACAAGCAGTGATCCTGACGTAGAGACCTGGTTTTGCTACGTCTGAGTTCTCAACCGAAATGCAAATGTAGAGACGCAGGCTTGCTGCGTCTCTGCAAGTATCCGCCTCAATACTGACTCCAGCCAACCGCGCGCGCAGGGGGCAATCGTTTCGACACGATCACGACCCGTGTGTCTGCACAACTGTCTGCACAGACAGAAAATTTAATCTTGAAACGTAAAATTTGGCGTGCTCTACTTACTGTGTACCAGACGGGCGCGAAGGCTGAGCGGAGAGTGGCGCGTTCCTTTGCCGGGTTTGACGCCACCGAACAGCACCGGAATCTAATCCGGAAGTGCTTTCTTTCCTTGCAGTTTCCAGCAAAGCGCCCCCAAGAGCAGCATCAACGAGACATTGGTTGAGCTGGTTCGTACGGAGTGACTCGTGCCACGTGCCAGCTCGAAGTCCCGGTGATCGTCCATATTCCGTATAGGAATGTTCAGCGAGGACCCGTTCGAGACCTGGTGCCGGGAGGGGGAATCGAACCCCCAAGGGCCGAAGCCCGGCGGATTTTGAGTCCGCTGCGTCTGCCAGTTCCGCCATCCCGGCTCGTGGTAGATAACCAACTACCGCAAAGCAACTTTACTGCCGACTAGGGGTGATTGGCTCCGCCTGCTCCAAAACATTGATGCCAGTTTTGGTGTCAGTTGCTCCGATCTGTGCAGCCCCAGTATCGCATAGCTACTGCACGGCATCCAACTGGCGCTGAGGCGCAAGTGCAAATACCGCAGGTGACTTGGATCGTCTTCGCATTGACACAACTTTTACGTTGGCTTGATGAATCTTTACTTTTACGCCGAAACAACTCCTCTGGCTTTTGGGTTTTTAGGAATAGATGCAACAGGAGGGATCGACCAATGAAACGTTCAAAACTCTTCATAGTGATTGCCAGCGCCGTGCTGTGTGCCAGCTTGGCCTTTGCCCAAAACACGCCTTCGGCTCCGGCGGCGAGCACGTCAACAACACGGTCCGGAAGGTTTAACCTGGCCCTTACGCAGGAGCAGAAAACCCAACTGCATAACCTGCGCACGTCGATGCGAGATCAGATCGCGATTATCCGCCACGATCCGACCTTAAGCGAAGCACAGCGGCAGCAGCAGATTCAGCAGCTTCGTCAAACCACACGCGCCCAGATCAAGGCCGTATTCACTCCGGAACAGCAGCAGCAGCTCGCGCAGATGAAGGCCGCCCGTCAGGCAAAACTCGGTCTGACTGAGGCGCAGCGGAGCCAGCTTAAGGGCCTGTTCTCTGGGGCAAGGCAGCAGCGTGAGGCGGTACTCAACAATGCGTCATTGAGCAACGCACAGAAACAGACGCAGCTTCAGCAGATTCGTCAAAACACGCAGACACAACTCAGTTCGATCCTCACCCCCGACCAGTTGCAGAAGATGCATCACATGCGGCACGGTTGGGGCTGGCACGGCAATTCGTAAGCGACCGGCGGGGCACGTCTCAATCGACGACGGGTCGTTTCGGCCTGCTGGCCAGCGACCCAACGCCGAATTCCTAGTGTTCCTGGTACTCGAACTCCCGGTACAGGGTGTACACCAGATGGACGGGGGCTCCGCCTACCCTTTCCTCAAAGCCGGTATCGACGATCTGGATGCGGCCGTGATGCTTTTCCGCCAGGTGCTCGGCTTCTTCTTTGGTGTCGGCATCGCCGCGAAAATCGCGCCAGCCTCCGGCGGCGTCGGCAGGATCGAATGCGAATACCAGAAAGCGTTTCAGCGCCATAAATCCCTCGTAATGGTGCGAACCTGCAGCAGGGGATTGTACCAGACTACCGAGCGCCGTCGGGCCACCGCTTGCCCAATGTTCCGCCGCGGCGATAGCATGGCTGCTTTGACCTACCCTGACAGGGGAGACAGAGATGGCCGACTACCGCAGGCTGGAACGTCAAATCACCGAAGCTCTCGGGCTGAATCGCCGGCCAGTCGCCGTGACCTTTGCTCGCAGCGCACCCCCAGGAGTGCGCAAGTTTAGCGGCGCTCAACCCGCAGGCTGCAGTTTCTGGCGACTGGCGGGGCTTGGCGAGGTCTTCTACACCGAGCCCGGCGATCATTACAACTGCGCGATCGGGTGCTTCACCCACAGCATCGCGCTGCCTGCCGAACGCGCATCCGAGATTGACCGGACGCTGGCCTTCATGACGCAACTCGGTTACATCAAGCCCGAAGATCTCGCCCATATCGCACAGTTGCGCGAGACGCCGCGGTTCGTCGTCTACGCGCCGCTCGGCGAAACCCCAATTGCGCCTGACGTGGTCCTGTTTGCGGGTAGGCCATCGACGATCATGCTCTTGAACGAGGCGGCGCTGCGCGCGGGACTCGGGACGCAGTCCGCGACTCTCGGCCGCCCGACTTGCATGGCGCTTCCCGCTGCGCTCGCTCGTGGCGTGGCGCTCAGCGCGGGTTGCGTGGGCAACCGCATCTACACCGAAATCGGCGATGACGAGTTGTACGTCGCGGTGCGTGGCGCCGATGTTGAACGCGTGGCCGGGGAAGCCGAAACTATCGCAAACGCCAACGCGCGGCTGGCCGACTACCATCGCGCGCGGCGGCAGGAGCTTTGCAAAGAATAAATTGACGATGTAGCCAATCTGATTTTCTCGCCGGGCAGCCGGCGAGATGGTTTTGGACTGCATACCCCAACCTCCGCATCCAATTGAAAACAGGGGACCAACAATCGGATTGTGCGGACTGGCGGCAATGGGGTTGTGCACCCCATCTGCAGCATCTTGTGGGCAGGTTACCTTGACGTTACCTTAGTTATATTTACAGGTGACAGCCTCCAGTCCTAGACTTCGGCCCGTAGTTAGGCAGTTCTGGGGGAGGGCTGCCGTGGGCGTCCTGAATGAAAGTTCAGGGCGCTTTTATTTTGCAATCAGCATTCAGCAGTCAGCACTCAGCAAGACGAGCGGGGGAAGACGTGTGCGCGATTGCTCTCTTTGCGACTTCTCCAACCCTTGTGCATCAAACGAGAGGTGATACGATATAGCGCAGTTCAGAACTACGCGATTCGCACTGATATTGTGGAGGAGAGATGGCAGGGAACGGGATTGTGGAATTCACCGACGAGAGCTTCGACCGCGACGTGCTCAAATCGGAACAGCCGGTGATGGTGGATTTTTGGGCCGCATGGTGCGGTCCGTGCAAGGCGCTGGCGCCCATCGTTGAGGAAGTGGCCAGCGCATATAACGGTAAGATCAAGGTAGGCAAGATGGACGTGGACAAGAACGTGGCCACGCCGCAGCGCTACGGCGTTCGCGGCATTCCCACCCTGCTGATCTTCAAGGGCGGCAAGGTGCAGGAGCAGATCGTCGGCTACGTGCCCAAAGAGACGATCCAGAAAGCGCTGGACAAGCACATTTCCGGCTGAGCGCGCATATTTCTCTGAAGCCCGGTGAAAAGCCGGGCTTTTTGTTTTCCCCCGGAACTTCCGACAGAATCTAACCTCCGGAGGGTAGAATGGCTCCCCTGGTCTCAGGTCGAAGTCTTCTGGTGTGTCTGCTGGTTTTCCTTGTCGCGTGGCCGCCCCCGCTCCTGGGGTATTCGGTGCTTTCCCACGAAACCATCATCGACGCCGCCTGGAAGACGGACATCCGGCCTCTCCTGCTGAAGCGTTTC
>CAWEGO010000003.1:0-927805 GCA_963808725.1 uncultured Acidobacteriota bacterium
CTCAACAAGTAACCGGTGAAACTCGGCGGAAGCTGGGGCATAATACCGCTGGGCAGTGCCGTGAAATCATCGAAGAAATTGATACCAGCCATTGGCTTGTTGTTCGCGCTAGGGGATGCTCTATTGGGAAGGCGGCGTTTGGCGCGTCCTGGCATTCGGTCGCAATCGGCCTGAGCGTACTTGTAGGCCTCGCCTTCTGGTTGTTTGAACGAGCCGAAGGAACAAGCAAGCGGGGCTAGTTGGCGAGAACGCTTTCTCGTTAACAATCCCGCCGGGGACCGATTCCGGGCACCTCGCCCACGAGCGGGCCCGGTCGGCGCGTGGGCACCCGAATTCTACCGCCCGAACGCCGGGAGAAAAGATGGAACCATGACGCTAGAGGAAGTACCTGCCGAGAAAATCCAAGAGGAACTAGATCGACTGCTGGGGGACCCCGAAACAGAAGTTTGGGTGAAGGCGATGAGTGGTATTGGCGAGTCCGGTGGTTTGATACTGGGCCCGCTGCAGTTGAACATCGAGAGAGTTGGGCCGGAGTTGAAACTTGTAGAATTACGCAACGTCCCCAATTTGGGCACCGCCTATCGGAAGCATCTAGGTCTGCTGCACCTACCGGAGTCGACCGTCGTGGAGCGCGGGCTCGACGATAAAGGTGCCACAGGGCTGAAACTGACTTTCGACCACCACCTTGTGATCATCGCGACTTCCGAGCAATGATTGAAATCTTTAGGCTCTCTGGCGCAGTAACAAGCGCGCACCCGGAGCGCGCCGCCAATCTTTGGGGCGGCGGCGAAGAAAGGGGCATCGGCCAGTTAGTGCTAAATCGCGTTATCACAAGTAATCCCTGGGACGAGCCGGTGCACCCACTTCGGCACAAGCGGAGCCTGCGGTCCCGAAAGCTGTGCGACGTGCACCTGGCTTGCGCCCAGCAGCTCATGCGGGATAGGCGTAGAATGGCATCATCGCGAGGTCACGCTAATGCCAACGCTGATCGACTGGACACAAGGCACCCACGGCAAGTGGACACAAAGCGCCCCTGAGACCAAGTGGATGACTTTAGAGGAGAGCGCAGCAATCCTCAAAGCCATTTTCCCGAACTATCCCCGACTAGACCCCTACAAGCGGTATGACGGGCAAGGGAGTGCATCCTGATCTTTTTCCGATTCGGCGACTAAAGCCGCCCGCGCCCCCTCCCTCGGCGCAGACTGCCGCCGGTCTTATGCGGGGGCGAATATGACAATCAAAAACGTGATTGAACTCGTGGTAGTACTGGCAATCATCTATGTGGCCTCCCGTTTCGTCCAAAAGCGGTTTTAGGAACATCTGAGGGCGCTCCCTGCTGGTCATGGGATGAATTGACAGCTCACGTCAAAATTTTTGCCCACGCGCCCGGCTGCATTCCGAATCCAAACACACCCGGACAATCGCCAGGGCGTATAATCCGCGCCGCTATGATTGACAAAGCCCATTTGATTGACAAACACATTCTGTTCCGGCTGCAGGCTATGCCCAACGCCGTTTACGGCGGGATTGTTAGAGGCGTTGAAGCTGACGGCTTCTGGATTGAGTCACCCGCGTTGACCGGCGAGATGCGACGCGATGCTGGTTGGGGCCATGTGGTCGAACAGTTTAAGGAACCATCAGTTTTGTTTGTTCCGACGGCGACTCTGCTGTTCCTGATTGCCGCGAAGGAGTGAGCACGAGGCCGTTGGGTATGCACAGCCCGGTCACAGCGCGTTGGGTAGAACGCCCGACGCCCATCAGGGCGGCGCGAGGAAAAGCCGTCGTGCGTGGGAAAACCGAAAGTTACGTGAAGGCCTGTTCTCAACAATCAGGGCGGAGCGTTCCGGGACCCAGAGGTTGGGGTTCAACCTGGGATTTCAGCTTCGATACGGAAAATTCCGGTTCAACTACTGACGAAGGAAAGGCCGAATGATCTTCAGACTCTCAGCGGGCCTTAAAGTCAGCATGTTGTGACCGGTCCCATCGATCATTACGTGCTGAGTGTCTCGTGGAAACCTTGGCCGATGATACCGCTCTTGGAACTCGTAGCCGATGAAACTACATTCACTGCTGAGCAGCAGTATTTTCCCCGCATATTTGTGCAGACCATCGGTGTAATTGTCGCGGAAAAGTGCGGGATTATCAATCAGAGGGATGACCGTAGCTTTCATAATCGCATAACCTGCCCGGCGGACAAAGCCAGACGGCAGCTTTTCGCCTTCGCACTGATAGGGAGGGCCTTCGGAAGATCCCACCATTTTCGTCGCTATATAGTCCATCCGCTCATGTCCGTCTTCGGAGAAAACGAAGGGGAAACGGAGGAAGATCGGGAGCACGGAAATCTTCTTCCAGAAAGTGAGATACTCGCGCAACTTGACAACCATTGCTTTCGCCGATTCCGGGTGGAGGATGCCAGGCTCGGCGATAACGGCATGGCTCACCTTGTCTGGATGTCGGGCAAGGTAGGCGGTGGCAAGAATGCCGCCCCAAGAGTGACCAATCAGACGCATCTTCCTGCCCATTCCATGCAAGTCGACAAGCGAGTCGAGATCCCGAAGAAAGGCCTCTATCGAAGGATCAAAATGATCTTCCCTCGGGGACAATCCAGACCCTCTTTGATCGTAAAACAACACGTGATATTCGTCCGAAAGCATGGCCAGTGAAAGCAAGGACCGGTAGTCGCCTCCGGGACCGCCGTGTATGACGATCAAGGGCGGAGAAGCGGGATTGCCAAAGGTTTCAGCGTGGAACAAGTAACCATTCACCCGAATCGAGGGCAACGTAGGATCGAATGCGGTAGTTCGTGGAACGCGTACGCGGCGAAAATTGAACATGGGGTCACCGCGGAATTTGCATCACATGGCACGCCAAGCGACTGGGTAAGAAATCATAGGGAATTTCGAATAAGGACTCCAGGCCGACCGGCAGTGTAAGACTTGCGGCCATTGGACGCAACTGTCCAGTCGGGTTTGCAGCTCTCAGTGGTTCCACCCAGATCGTGCTGTGGTTCGCAGGAGGCGCGTCCTTCGGATAGTTGTTATGGGGCGACCACCACGAGCGTAATGGGAGGCAGGCGACCTCATCACCTCGGTAATTGTTGAGAAATCGCGTAAGTTTCGGGTACAGGCGGAACTTTCCAGCTCGCTGTCGCGTATCTCCGCCTGAACCCACCGTGGGGGCGCACATGACCACGCTCAGCCGCAACGCCAGAGTCGCAGGGCTTCTCTACCTCACGCTCATGACCGCGCCCTTGCGTCTCATCTACATTCCCGCCCACATCATCGTGTCGGGCAACGCGGCGGCGACGGCCAAGAACGTTGCGGCCCACGAGACGCTGTTCCGCCTCGGCATCCTCAGCGATCTGCTCCGGGACGATGGTCATCTTCCTCACGCTGGCGCTGTACCGGCTGTTCAAGGAAGTTGACCGGGACCTGGCCCGGCTGGTGGTGATTCTCGGCGCCCTGATGGTGACCCCCATCTACTTCGTCAATACCATCAACGACGCGGCTGCGCTGCTGCTGGTGCGAGGTGCCGACTTCCTGGCGGTCTTCGACAAGCCGCAGCGCGAGGCGCTCGCGATGCTGTTTCTCCGCCTGCACAACCACGGGGTGGCGGTGAATGAGGTCTTTTGGGGGCTCTGGTTGTTTCCCTTCGGGATGCTGGTGTACAAGTCGCGGTTCCTGCCGCGTATCCTGGGCCTCTGGCTGGTGCTCAACTGCTTCGTCTACCTGGCACACAGCGTTACGTGCATATTGTGGCCGCAATATGCGGCGACGGTCTGGAACACCCTCTTCCCGCTCACGCTGGGAGAGCTGGCGATCATGCTATGGCTGATCATCATCGGCGCCAAGGAGCAGCAGCCCGTAGCTGCAACCGCCTGACTACAGGCTCAAGGTTTCATCACGGAAATCTTCGCAGGGCGATTCACGGAAATGCCGCTTGCACCTTAGAGTGTACAAAATGGTCATTGGCTATACGTCAGGGCTACCCGCAGGCCGGATTAGGGGGTTCAAGAAACCTGTTGGCAGCGGCTCCAGCAAGTGACGCAGTTTCAAAGGCCACGCAGCACGACAATCGCAGTTCGACAATCAGGTGTTTTCTGAGCGGCGTGCAGCCCCACAGATGGTCGCGGGCGGTACAGCTGATCAAATAAAAAACCGGCGGCCCCGGTTGGGGAACCGCCGGTACGAGCAGAGTGACCTGTTCTCAATGCCAGTTTAGGTTATCGATTGTGACCGCGAAACCTGTCATCTGCGAGGGTGTGCTTGCTATGGTAGGACGAGCGACCGGATCTGGAGGTTCAGAGGAATTATGCAAGTTCGGACCGGAGTGTCAGTAAAGTGATTTCCGGCGGGCAGCCAAAGCGCACCGGCAATACGATGGTCCCCAGCCCGCGGTTCGTGTACAACTTGAGCCGGCCTACCTGATTCAGTCCGTACGGATACTTTGCGTGCCATAGGCGGCAGGTAAACGGCACCAAGCAACGGAAATCGAACCTGTCCGCCATGCGAGTGTCCTGAAAGCTGCAGGTCCACTGCCTGGCCAGCCACTGAGTCAGCGCAGTCCGGTTCATGGGCCAAAAGCACGGTGGTGCCATCGGCGGGTACTCCTCGTAGAGCTTGACCCAATTTGGCCTTACCGTTCAGCACGTCGTCCACGCCGGCGATCCACAGGCGCTCTCCTCTCGTCTCAATCCGGAGATTGAAGTTACGTAGAATCGTCACACCGTGCGCTTCCAGCGAGCGCGTGACGACGCGAGGATCGGCGTCCCGGCAGGACGTGCAGCACAAGGGGTGCGAGCGGCTGCGCGACTTGGCGGAAGGGGCAGCGCCTCGATTGTGCACCCTGGGTGCACAAAACCCGCTCAGTGCCGACCCCCGCGGCAGTTTCGCCAATTCCCTCCCCTTCGTCCAGCCGATGGCGGCAGGCGTTCTTGTACTGGGAACGGCGCAGCAGTTTTCGGTCAACGAGGGGTCTGCAAGCACAGTCCCAGATGTGGGCCAGGGTAGGATACTCTGCGACGAGCACGCGATAATGGGAAGTCTATTGCGACGCGGCCCGCTCACCACGGCTATCCCGCGCTGAGCGCGGGCGGATTGAAACCGGAAATCGTCGCCCGAGTCTGGGAAGACCCACCCCGGTTGCTACCACGCCATAGTTGTCAAGGATTCTGTTGGCCGACCTAGGCCGGCTCGGAGTTGAAATGATACACCACATTTGTGGTACATTCACACCATATGTTCGAACTGCGCTCCAAAGCCCGCCAGCGATTGCTGGCCTATTTCTTCACCAATCCGACCGCCCGACACCATCTGCGGGACCTGGCGAAACGGCTGGGGATTGATCCATCCAACCTTTCGAAAGAGCTCATGCGTCTGGAGCATGAAGGACTGTTCCGGTCCGAGGTGAATGGTCGCCAGAAGTATTTTGAACTCGACCGTGAATATTCCCTCTTTAGTGAACTGCGCAGCATCGTGGCAAAGACCATCGGAGCGGTTCCCCTTATCGCACAATCCCTCAAGAAGATTAAAGGAATAGACGAGGCATATCTGTACGGCTCGTTCGCACGCAATCAGCAGGATGCTGCGAGCGATATCGACGTGCTTGTGATAGGTACGCCCCGCGGGGAAACCTTGGCGGAGGCGATGCGAAAACTCGAGCGACAACTCGGACGCGAGATCAATTATACGGTCCTGAGCCGGCAGGAGCTCGAATCACGGCGAGGCCGCAACGACGCCTTCCTGGAGAACATCTGGCACAATAAGCGGGTTGTTCTTGTGAGCCGCGCGTGAAAAGGCTCAAGCCACAAAGAGTAGATTGGGGACAGATTGAGCGCTTTCCCCAAAGCGCAGAGAAGAAGCTCGCCTCAGCCCATAAGATCCTTGCCTTCGATGAGGAGGCTTGCCTTCAACAAGCCTATGAGGCAATGTTGAAAGCTTCTCTCGGGTTCATGTTCAGTCATGGTTCCCGCGCTCGAAGTCAACCTGGACATCACATCGCGATCATCGATTTCGTCCAGGCGCGCATTGACAAGAAACACGCCAGGTTGCTGACCGTGTTTGACCGACTACGCCGGAAGCGGAACATGGCTCTGTACGACGACACCGGATTTGTTTCCCACCATGAAGCCGAGCAAGCCCTCGAAGCTGCCCGCAACTACCTAGCCGTGATCCGCGCTGACATCAGTGCACGACAACCGTAATGTCGCGAGTGCCGCCCGACTCACGCCCTGCCCTCGAGATGCGCCCAGCACATTACAAGCGGCTGAACATTTCGAGGAGTGTGGCGGTGACAGCCTGGGCGGTACTCGCCGAAACCGTTTCCAGCTTCTGCACGGGGCGCTGCCGGTCCACGGCGCGGACTTGGTCCACAGCCACCTGCCCGCGTTTTCCCTGAAAGCGAACCGGCACTCTTGTAGGGTACGGCCGCGTGACCGTAGTCATGGGAGCAACAATGACGGTCTGCAGATGCTGGTTCATCTCATCGGGTGAGATGACTACGCAAGGGCGGGTCTTTTGGATCTCACTGCCCTGGGTCGGATCCAGCGTTACCAGCCAGACCTCATCCCGCTAGGGCGACCGGTCTACCACTGCCATTCCTTGCGATCGAACTCATTCGGTTCCCCAGTCTCCAGCAGGAGTTCGTCGTGCACCGCGGGTGCAGCCGCGCGGAATGCTTCCTCCCAGCCCTGGCGGGGCCGGCGTTCTGGAGAAATGACCAGACAATCGTTCTCGACGCGCAACTCGACCGTATCCAATCCGCACTGCTCGATGAGAGGCTTCGGAATGCGAACACCGCGGTAATTGCCGATACGAACCAGCTCGGCTCTCATCGCCTCAGGTACCTCTGTAATTACATTGTTAATCACGCAAGACGCCCTTTTCCGCAAGTCCCCGGACCCGGGCTGACGGTGGGTGTTTCCGGTGACGCCGCTGGAAAACTATATTTTGTGCAAGTGGAACAGCCCCAGCAGGCTCAGCTTGATGCGAGAACCGTGATCCAAAGCGGCCCCTGCCCTTCTGAGTTGCGGGTCGCACAGAGTGGCCGCGTTACGTGCTTCGCGGCCGGCACGATGGGCCCGGGGGCGCACGGCGTCATGCCCATGCCACCCATGGGCGCGGAAAATTCACACGGCGGGCTGGGTTTGCCTCCGAGTGGCCCCAACCCGCACGCCGGCAAGACGGCAGCCCCACCACCTGAGAAAAACTAATTGAGACGGACCCCGATGGGGACCGGAGACCTCATCACACCAAGAAAAAATGGCTCCTCAGGTCAAGGCCTATCCTCTCCAGTGAGCAGCCATTCCATAGTTCTGCCGAACTCGCGCGCAATTCTCAGCAAGATCTCGGCCCTCAGGCTCACGGAGTTCTGACCCGCTTGGCAACCTCTGGTCCGAATCGCCGGAAATGTCGCACATTCCATGTGTACATAATCTCAGCACCGGCCTTCAGGGCACAGCTGGCCAACAGAAGATCATAAATTGCACCTCCTACTATGCCAGCTTCAGCGGCTCGCTTAAGGACGCCGTAGTATTCCTGTGCGTCCAGGGTGACAATCGTGAGTCTCTCTTGGATGTTCTCGAGCAAGAGCAGAACCTGTTCGCCACTTAGGCGGTGCCGGCTGGGGAACCGAGTCGTGGTGGCATAAAATTCCACCAAACTGTGCGCTCCACAGCAGGCCTGCTTCTTGTCGGCCCTAAGAAACACGCTAAGGCTGGCCTCATGGTGTTCGTGATCTTCGAAAAAAGCCGGGATCAGGACGGAAGTGTCGAAGAATAATTTCAATGCTTCTTCCCCAAAATCTGCTCTTCGCGCTCACGTCGCACCTGACCTACCGTCTTTTGCACAACCGAATCCGGGAGTGACTCGCCTACCCGATAAACCCAGATCCCGTGTTTCCTTCGCAGCGGTACACTCCCCCGGACTGGCCTCAAGGTGATCTCTTCTCCCGAACTCTCCAGCTCCAGCGTATCGCCGGGGACTAGTTCCATCTCGTCTCGTAGCGGCTTTGGCAACACAATTCGGCCTGTTTTATCGAGTGTCAGTTTAGTGTTCATATTGGTATCTTATCATGGTAATTACCAATGGCAAATGGCAAACACTAATAGCAACACTTTGGGCTTCTGGTCTGTGACAGTGCGCGCCAACTACCGGATCGTCTTCTGCTTTCAGGACGGCGACGCATGCTCGACAGACCTTGCCAGCCGATGAATTCCCTTGACCCGCCCCCCCCGTCACATATCGCGTTACCCGCGCCATATCGCCAAGTCTTCGGCCCGAGGTAGGCACAATGGCCGACGACCTAAAAAGCCCATCGACCGCGATGACGTGAGGTATTTGTGCAAAGCCCACTCGACCCAAACGTTTTGCGAGCGAGATACAAGACAGAACTGCGGCCCAACCTGGGCAATCCTAATCGGGACGACCTAACGCTGAAGTTGTGGCTCGAAGCCTTCTTCCCGGATGAAGTTTCCAGAGAGTAGCACTGGTTTGGGCCGTGGTGTCCTCCTTTGGGTAGTTTTGGAGTTTTTGGTTTGAGTGGTCACGCCGCTTATGGGAGACTCGCCCGGTCTTCCCGCTTGTTTCGTCTAACGGACATCTTGAGCCAACAATAAAAGCCTGCAATCGGTTGAATGCTGTAGGCGCAACGTGGGGCTCGCGTGGAAGGTGATCGCACGCGAGATGAAGCTCGGAGTCGGGACGGTGCTGCGTGCGGTTCAGGAAGGCGGACTCGGTTCAGGGAGCCCGCCGGAAACTGGCGGAAACTGAAGGGGCACGCATGCACTATACCCTTGATCCATCCCGTTGTATAAAGCTCGGTGCATCCCTTTGCGATCCCCCGGTTGCCCAAATGAAGGTTGCCGACGATCGGCTCTCCCGCGTCGTGACACACCTGCGTGAATGGGATTGAAAACAAATGACCATATCAACGCCTAGTTCGAAATCACCGCCTAGTTCGAACCTCGGCCGTCATGTGTTTGGAGTGGTGGCTTTGGCCTTCGGCCTCATCACGCTGGCCTGCCACGAGTACAACGGCTGGCATCTGCCGGGTTACATTGTTTACCCAGCCGCCGCTGCCGAGATTTTCGGCGGAGCTGCGATTCAGTTCCGTCGGACCGCGAAAACGGGCGCAGCCGTCCTGGGTGCGGTTTATCTTGGCTTCGCCTTAGGGTGCGTGCCACGAATCGTCGCTGCACCGCAGATCTACAATAGCTGGGGCAACTTCTTCGAGCAGTTCTCTCTCGTGACCGGAGCGGCGATCGTTTATGCGCGCTTGTCTTCGGCATGGTCAGGGGAAACGCTGAATCGGATCGGCCGCATTCTTTTGGGCATCTGTGCGGCTTCCTTTACCCTCGAACAGGCGATTTATCTTCACCCTACCGCCACCCTTGTTCCGAAGTGGCTTCCGCCAACTCAGATGTTTTGGGCGGTAACGACGACTGTTTTGTTCGCACTCGCGGCTGTGGCTCTGCTTACGAATCGAATGTCACTTCTCGCGACCCGCCTTCTAACAATGATGCTCGTAATCTTTGGTCTACTCGTGTGGGTACCGTTGCTTATCGCGGATCCCCGCAATCCTACGAATTGGGGCGAAACCGCCGAGACCTTCGCGATTGCCGGAGCAGCATGGATGCTCGCTGATCTCCTCGGCGAGCATCGGCTTAATGACCATCGCCCGCGATGACGTGAGGCGGGCCGGCGGGAGAGATGTTCCAGATCATCGCCGCCATGGCCAGTACGACTCGGCCAATCTCTATCTCGTCAAAGGTCTCAGATGACCAGCAGAGTGAGTCGCGATGAATGATTCCCTTCGTGTGCGCGGCATCCAGCGCATCCGCGATCTGGAGCAGGCCATGAATCGTGTAGGAAGCCCCTGGCACTTCAACACAACGGTGCAAGGGAGTTGCAATTCCGAGCAATCGGAACCGTCCAGCTCTGCCCTACCCTTCTGCCCGCCCGTGTTGTTGTTGCTGGCTGCCAAGCGGCGTGGGATCGGTCCCTGTTTCCTGACAAGCTTTGACCTTAACCCTAAGCCGCTCCGAGCGAGCGGCTTTTTTGTTTTCCGCGAAAGGAGAAACCATGAGCACCACTGGCGAACTGCTTAAGGCCAACGAACGCTACGCCCAGAACTTCAAGCTCGGACATCTGGCCATGCCACCAGCGCGCAAGGTGGCGGTGCTGGCCTGCATGGGACGCGCGCCTCACCGTCGAGCAACTCCTCGGGCTCGAGACCAGGGATGCCCACATCATCCGCAACGCCGGCGGGATCGCCACCGAGGATGCCTTGCGTTCGCTGCTCATCTCCCATCACCTGCTGGGGACGCAGGAGTTCCTCATCATCAACCACACCGACTGCGGCATGCTGACCTTCAAGGACGAAGATTTGCGCAATCGCCTCGAGAAACAAACCGGTACTGCCGCCTTCGCCCCCGTCCATTTCCTCACCTTCACTGATCTCGAGAGCAACGTGCGCCGCCAGATTGGAAGGGTACGATCGCATCCCTGGATCCCGAAGCACATTCCCGTTCGGGGATTCATCTATGACGTAAAGCCGGGAAGACTGCACGAGGTCCGGCCATCCGCGAAGACCGTGGCTGCGTAAGTTCTGACGAGGGGCGAGCCGCCACGGTTCGCCCCGTGCCTGGGCGAGTGCGCGACCACTTCACCCCTGAGACGTCGCGCGACCAGATCGCGGCAGGAGACCGTTCCGCCCTGGAGTGGCGGGACGCGTGCAACCAGAGCGCCGCCCGACGCATGTTCGCGGCCTTTCCTTCATGCGAACACCATGTTCGGCGGACTGGCAGGTATTACTCCAGTACCTCTTCCAGCTCTAGCGTGACCATGTGATTGAACGCCGCGACCGGCATGTGCGGCGGCGCGACAAACTCGGTCCCGCACGCCGTGCAGCGCACAGCAGTCTCGAGAATCTGCCAAGTTTGATTTCCACAGCTGCAGGTGTACTTGTCAGCCATGACTTCCTCCTTGAACGAGATGGTGCGGCATCCCTGGCGGAGCAATCCCACTCCACGTCTGAACGCTTGGGGAGCGCTAACTCCTGCGGGTCGGCCATGAGCAAGGGGGCGCGCTCGCATTCCGCAGGGTGCGCCTGACGGGCGAACCGGTGAGTGACGGGAGCACCCATACCTCCCCCTCCAAGGTTGCTCTAAACCTGAAGTGAAGTGGGGGCCGCGGAAACCGGCGGCTAACGCAGCAGTTTTTTTTCGCTGCTGCAGTGCTCAGGCGGGACAGTATCTTTTCGCCGCTCGCTTGCTGTCACTATCCCTTTTTCGAGGCCCGCTGGCCGTGATACCGGTCACCTCTCTGTGTGAGGACGGAAAGTACCTCGGGACGGGATTGCAACTCAGTCAGTGTGCTCACCCGTACCCGATAACGGGCCGAATCCATTCCCTGTTCGGCTAAACGTCCTCCAGTTGGCTCGAAGGCGTGAGCCAGCCCGTGAGCCTAGGACCGGCGCGGGATGCTGCTGCGGAGAGCATGCCGTTGGTGATCACCACGTCCGCGATGACGATCAGGCTGATCACGCCGCATCAGAACGCTCTCCGAAGGGCCGGCGAAGGGAAAGCTGCAATCCCGGCCACTTGTTTAAAGTTCGATGCCTCGGAAGATTTTCTGGCGGAGGGGGCGTGAGATCGCGCGAAAGAAGAGCAACGAACGACGTGTGATTGCTGCGGTACAGCAGCGTGATCGTCGTCACAGTCCCACGGTATTTAATAGAGCAACATGGGCAGGATTGGCGTAGGATAGTAGAGCAAGATGCCCAGGATTAGCGTAGTAGAGGTCCCCAGCCATGTGGTGGAGCAGACGGTCCGTATTTGGCCATGGGGCTGTCCTCTGTCCTGACGGCGACTCTTCCGGACTTTCAACTCACGAACCAACGCACTTGATAGAGGCAGCCGGCATATTGCCCAGGCGGCGGGAAGGGTTCCCGCCTTGACAAGTTGGCGGCTTTGCCGCAGCATCTCCGCCTCACATCCTCGCCGCGACCATCCGGGCGAGATCGATTCAACCTTTGGGACGAATGCAAATTCAGGCCTCGGCCATAACCCGCCACCCGGCGGCGTCTCGCGCTGTCAGGATTCGGCGAAAGGAGGAAGATCAAGGTCATGAAACCATTTGTGATCAATCGCCACGGCCGGATCGTCTTCCCCGGCAACTTCTATCCGGAGCTGGACTTCTCCGTGTTCGACACGCTCGAGCAGTTCACGGCTGCGATCACGCGCGACTTCGGAGACAAGGCGCCCAGCGAGGCCGACCTGGTGACCCGAATACGAGCCGGCCACTACCAGAACCGCTACGAGGTCTGCCGCGATCTGGCGTTGGACCTCTTCTGGGTGAATCGCTATGCCTTGACTATGTACGACAAGCGTCCCACGCGCTGGGGTGATCTGCCGCGGCACCGCGAAGACATCTTCCTGCCGGTGTTCAAACCCTGGGACAAAGCCGCGATCACCAAAGCTATCGAGGAGGCCTATCAAGCCCTGCCGCCGCTGTGGGACGCGGAGGTGGAGGACGAGAGCTTCCGCATCTTGCTGAACGTCTTCCGCAACAAGCTAAGCGCCGGAGGATTTGTTCATGCCATCAAGCCCACCATCCCCGAAATTCTGGCCATGCCGGAGAGCCTCACCTACCATTTGAGGAGCTACGACCCCGATTACCCCAGCTATGACTACGACGATGTGATCGATTACGCGCATGCGGTCCCCGAGCTGGAAGCGCTAATGCGGCAGGCGATGACCCTGCACAACCGGTACCGCTGGGATCCGGCCACTAGCCACTGCATCGAAGTAGGGAAACTCAAGCGGGACGATTACGTCGTCGCCTTCTACCCGCGGAGCCATGATGTGCTGGAGTTCATCCACCGGGTAAAAAACTTGAAGAGTGGGCACCCGGATCCGGTGCGTCTCAAGCCGTGCCTGCCTCCGACCCTGGCGCTGAGCCAGCCAATACGGCCCTACCCTCCGATTAATGTGCGCCAGCGCTTCAAGATCATGCCTCGCCTGGAAGCCATTGCCACCTACGAGGGCGAGATTCCCTGCACCAACGCCGACCTGATCCGCAATCACGCCTACTGCTGGTCGCGCATGACCGAATCTGAGATCTTCGAGAAGACGGGCATCGAGCGGCGCTGCTACACCGAGCTGAGGCTGGAGGAAATGGCGCTGCTGGCGGCCCGGGCGGCGCTGGACAAGGCCAAGCGCCGGCCGGCGGAAATCGGTGCGGTCCTGTTTTGCAGTTGCACCAGCACCATGATCATTCCCTCGGTCGCCTGCTGGCTTTCCGGGGAGTTAGGTTTGATGCAGACCCACGCTTCCTGTGACATCGTGGCCGCCTGTGCGGGGATGCCCTACGGCTTTTCCGAGGCGGTGCGCCTGCTGCAGGAGGTCGAGCGGCCCATCCTGGTGGTGTGCGCGGAGAAGTTCTCCGACAAGATCGGGACGGTGCGGACCTCGCGCATGCTCTTCGGAGATGGTGCGGCCGCCGTGGTGGTGGGCCCGGCTCCCGCCGGCGCCCCGCCCGACATTGAAGTGATGCAGACCTACGCCAGCGGCCCCTGGTCGGAGGTGAATTCCATCATCTGGCCGAATCCGGAATTTGACAACAACCTCACCGTCTACGGGCCGGAGGTCAAGGCTTTGGCGGGACGCTACCTGACGCAGATGATCGGCGAGCTGATCGCGCAGCCGCATCCCGACGGCAATGGCACCGGCAGCCTGCTGGACGCCATCGAGCTGGTGGTCCCGCACCAGGCCAACAAGAGCATGGTGGTGGCTCTGGCCGAGGCTGCGGGGGTGGCGCCCGAGCGGCTTTACTTCAACATTCAGCGGGTGGGCAACGTCTCGGCAGCCAGTATTCTCCTGGCCATTCACGATGCCGTGCGGGAGGGGCGCATCAATCGCCCCATGCGGGTGTTCGCGCCCGGGTTCGGCGCGGGGGCGGTGGGCGGATACCTGGTCATACGTGTGGACCCGGCCATCGTGAGTTGCAGCGCCCAACCCAGCCAGGCTGTCGAGGAGCATCGCAACGGAATGGCCTCCCTGAAGGGCAAGGTGGCGCTGGTCACGGGGGCGTCGCGCGGCATTGGCCGCGCCATCGCGCTCGAACTAGCCTACCGGGGCGCCGCCATTGCCATCAACTTCCGCTCCGATAAGGCTCACGCTGAATCCGCCGCCAAGGAGATTCGCGAGATGGGCGGCGAGTGCATGCTGGTGCAGGGTGATGTTTCCAAGAAAGAAGAGGCCCGCCGCATCGTCAAAGAAGTTCTCGATAAGTGGCTACACCTCGACATCCTGGTGAACAACGCTGGAATCACGCGCGACCGGACGCTCAAGAGGATGAGTGATGATGATTGGGCGGAAGTCATTGCCGTCAACCTGAATGGCACCTTCTACACCACCAGCGCCGCCCTGCCGGCGATGATGAACCAAAGGTTCGGGCGCATCATCAACATCAGCTCGGTGGTCGGCCAGTCGGGCGCCTTTGGCCAGGCTAATTATTCGGCCAGCAAGGGCGGCATCATTGCCTTCACCAAGACGCTGGCGCTCGAAACTGCGCGGTACAACATCACCGCCAACGCTATCGCTCCGGGCTACACCTCCACCGACATGGTGCAAGCGATTCCCAAGGAGATCGCGGACAAGGTCAAGCTGACCATCCCGCTGGGGCGGTTCGCAGAGCCGGAAGAAGTGGCCAAGGCGGTCGCTTTCCTGGCCGGGGATGCCGACTACATCACGGGACAAGAGCTGAACGTAAACGGTGGTTTCCACATGTAGAGGTTCGTGCACTTGCAGACGGGAGCAATCGAATGCAGGACGCCAATGGACACGGAGCAAGCTCACTGAAGGGCAAAGTGGCGCTGGTCACCGGCGCGTCGCGTGGCATCGGACGCGCCATTGCTATCGAACTGGCTCGCCGCGGCGCCGCGGTAGCCATCAACTTTCGTACCGATACTGTCCATGCCGACGCGGTGGCCAAAGAAATTGAGGAGTTAGGCGGCGAGTGCCTGCTGGCCCAGGGCAACGTCTCCAAGAAGGAAGAAGCGCACCGCATCGTCCAGGAAGTCCTGGACAAATGGCAACGCCTCGACATCCTGGTGAACAACGCCGGGATCACGCGCGACAGGTCCATGCGGAAGATGACGGAGGACGATTGGACGGAAGTCATCTCCGTCAACCTGAACGGCACCTTTTATTGCACCAGCGCCGCCGTGCCGGCGATGATGAAACAGAAGTTCGGGCGCATCATCAACATCGCCTCGGTGGTGGGCCAGGCCGGCGCCTTCGGACAAGCCAACTACTCCGCCAGCAAGGGCGGCATCATCGCTTTCACCAAGACCCTGGCGCTCGAGCTGGCGCGCCACAACATCACCGCCAATGCCATCGCGCCGGGATATACCTCCACCGAAATGGTGGCCGCCATTCCCGAGGATGTGGCCGCGAAGATCAAGTCCAAAATTCCACTTGGGCGATTCGCGGAGCCCGAAGAAGTGGCTAAAGCCGCGGTTTTTCTCGCTGCCGACGGCGACTACATCACCGGCCAGGAACTGAACGTCAACGGGGGCGTTTACATGTAATCGCGGTTCGGGCAGCCTGACGGCAGCCGTCGACCCAAGCCGGAAATCTCCGCTTTCCATGCCATTGGATGAAACTGGAGAACCTGCAGAACGGGGTGGAGCATGTCAGCACAGCTCGCCTAATCCCGGTCATATTCATCTCCACAAAACTCGCGCATGCTTCGCCTAACGATGAGCATTTATTGGCGGTGTCTATGACGCGAAATGGATTCAACACGCTCGGGATCGCATCGCAGTGTCGGCAACCGGACCCATTAGAGTGCTACGAGCGGCAGGCTTCGTATGAGCAGTCCGAGGCCGAGCCGTGCCTGAATTGCCCGGTTGCCTCCTGGATGACGGCCGTGGTGTTTAAGTGGACGAACGAGGGTGTCGGTCTCGAGGAAGTGGAACCCGACGCTCTGGAGCCGATAGTCAAGACGATCGCCTCCATCCAAGAGGCAAGACTTGCGGCCAAAGCTGCCTGAAGCTTGAGGCTTCCCCGTCACTGTAATGGTGAGGAGGGCTGCCATGAATCGCGAACTTCCTTTTGACAGCATCGAGAGCGCACACGAGTTTGTCGCACTCGTGGCGTCGGCGCACTTCCTACTAAATGAGGTTCTGGGGCATGCCTCGCCGTGGGAGTTCCGGCATTAACCGCTGGATTTCATGGTTGACAACCAAACGAAATGAGGCTAGGGTTTGGCGTGAGCGAGCACCTCTCCTCTCTCGTTCAGATCTCCTGAACTAAGTCAGCCCATCTGAAGTACCCCCCTCTTAGCCCCACCGCACGCAACCCAGGAGGTTGACATGTTTGCTCGCATCGTTTCCATGCAGCTAAAGCCGAACCGACACAGAGAATTTACCGAGAAGTTTGAGAAGGAGATCATCCCGACCCTTCAGAAGCAGCAGGGTTTCCAGGACGAAATCTTGTTCGTCGTTCCGGGCGGACCGGAAGTGGTCGCAATCAGCCTGTGGGACTCGAAGCAGAACGCGGAAACTTACAACCGCGCCACCTACCCAGAAGTGCTGAAGACCCTGGCGAACTTGGTCGAGCCGACTCCCAAGGTGCAGACGTGCGACGTTGCCTACTCGACTTCCCATAAGATCGCCGCTTCCGTAGCGGCCTAAAGCGGTCAGATGTTTTCGTGTGATTGGGGCGGCCAAGTCCGCCCCCCATCTAAACCGAGAAAAAACAGAAGTGAGGGGGCGAGATGTACACGCGAGTGATTCAAGCGACCATAAGGCCCAAACGGGTTGTGGAATTTAAGGATGGAGTTACTGACCACGACCTGCCGATAATCCGCAGCCAACCCGGATTCGTCGATGATGTCGAGGCGTACGTGGGCAATCAGTTCATCAGCGTGACCTTCTGGAAAACCGAAGAAGACGCCGAGAGGTTCACTCGCGACGTTTTCCCTCGTATTGCAGCACGATCCGGCCCTCTCGTCGTCAGCCCACTGTCGGCCAAGGCTTACAAGGTGGAGCAGGACACTGTCCATACCTTGCGGAGCGAGACTATAGAAACAATGGAGGAGAGACCGATCCTCAAATTCGCCGCCGAAGTGGCCGCATAGAGGGTGGAACATGAACTCCGTGCAACTCGCCCGTCAACCAATGCCGACCGGACCACCAGAAGCGCATTTGGAGCTTGCGCCAGCTTTAGGGCAAATGGGGACTCCCGTTGCGAGCCCGCGCGGAACAATTCTGTTCCACCAAGGACAGCCACCCAGCGGGGTTTTTGTGGTGTGCACAGGGAAAGTGCGGCTCTCGCGCATTTGTGCCGACGGACAACGCATGTCCAAAACCGTGGGCGCGGGCCACATCCTTGGCTTGCTGGCCACGGTGTCCGATCAGCCCTACCTGAAGACGGCCGAGGCTATCGCGGATTCCGAGTTGGTGTCGGTGGACCGCTCCCGCCTGATGAGCCTGTTGGACCGCCGCGCCGATTTCTGGCTGCAAGCGATAGCCGTCATCAAGGATGAAATGAAGCTAATACGGAAGCGGGTGATGTATCCGAATCACAAGAAAGCCGCCGCAAAGGCTGACGGTAGCGAAGCCAGCACGGGCTGAGGTCGGCGCGTAGGTTTCTGAGATGGGTACCGAGAGAGCCATCTGCACGAATACCGATTGCCACCACGAGCTATCCAGGCTTCCCCAGCCGGCGAATAACTCCAGAAAGTTGGAGTCTTTGAAGGAGGAGCCCGTGAAAGGGGAATCGCAACCCAGCAGCGGACGGCCGGTCGTGACTTCCTACGACTCGGGGTACGAACACAGCCTTGAGCATTGGCTCGCGGTCCAGCAGTTGGTGGAAGCGGACGAGAAGGAACCCAGCGGGGACACGGTGCGTGAGCCTTTTACAATCCCGGCACGGGAGCAGTTACGATTTAATAGCGTTGGGCGGTGGATTGTGAGCAGTATCCGCCAGATAGCGTTACATGCCTCTTCGGTGCCCCGCGATTGGTCAAAAGCAAGACTCAAGAAAAGGAATGCGTGTAAGGCAATGGAAAAAGGAACGGTGAAATGGTTCAACGATGCCAAGGGCTATGGTTTTATCCAGCGCGAGAATGGCGAAGATGTCTTCGTGCATTTCTCCGCGATTCAAGGCGACAGTTTCCGAAGTCTAAAGGAAGGCCAAGCTGTACAGTTCGAGGTGGTGAAGGGGCCGAAAGGCTGGCAGGCAGATAAGGTGCAACCTCTGTAGCCGCGAGTTTCAGCGCTTCCGGCCGTAGGCGTCCCCGGTGCGATCACTCAGGCTGAACCCTCCGGTCAGCGGTTTCGTGCGGAGCGCGGCCGCCTCGACCAGCTATTTCGGCACCTTCCTCGAAGCGCCAACGGCGGAATTCGCGGAACCTGGCGCTCCAGGACTGTCAACTCCCGTGATTCTTGTCACCGCAAAGGGTGATGGGCATCACAGGCTGGTCTGCAGCAGAGGTTCGACACTAGGGTCAAGCACAGGTGGTCAGGCCGGTTCTCTGTTGAGCGGCGGTCTGAGGGCCTGTGGCTCCCTTGTGGCAGCTCTTTGAGACCGCACACTCTGAGGGATTGGACAAGGAGCCACCGATGGATCACGACGCCGGGTGTAGCCGGCGGAGTGCGGACAGGCGCCTCGATCGATGGAGGAAGTAGCCATGCAAACGGCAACCAGCAAGGCCTCTTTGACCCCCTCGGATTCGGCAGCCCCCTACGGATTACGGGTAGTGGAGAACTGCGTGGACTGCGGTGCCCGGCAGAAGACCCTGTTCTGCCACATGTCGGCCGAGACTATGCGGGAGCTGAACATGATCCGGCAGACCGCCCTCTACCCCGCGAATGCGGTGCTGTTTGTCGAAGGCGAGGCTCCTCGTGGCCTCTTCGTACTGTGCAGCGGCGAAGCCAAGCTCACCGCCGGCTCCCGGCACGGGGAGAGCATCATCCTCCGTCTGGCGGAGTCGGGAGAACTGCTGGGCCTGAGCAGCTTGATCGCGGGTTCAGCCTACGCCGCCACTGCCGAGACGCTCACCCCGGCCCAGGTAGCCTTCATCCCGGCACGCAAGTTCCAGCGTTTCCTGCGCACTCATCCTGATGTCGCCCTGCGGGTGGCCGAGCACTTGAGCATGGAACTGCACAAGTCGTGGGAGCAGGCCCGGTTGCTGGCGCTGGCGCCCAGCACATGCTCCAAGCTGGCGCAAATGCTGCTGGAGTGGGCGAGCGAGCATGGCAAGGTCGACGAGGAAGGCGTCTGCGTGCCCTTCCACATGACCCACGAGGAGATCGGACGCATCATCGGCGCCTCGCGCGAAACGGTCAGCCGGCTTCTGTCGGACTTCAAGCGGCGCCGCCTGATCCGCGTCAAGGGCGGCTCCGTGCACCTGGTCCCTGACGAACTGCGGGCCGCTGCCATCTGAGGCTGGGCAACCCCTCACGCCTCGTCACAACTCCCCAAACACATTAACTTATTCGTAACAGAGTCAGAAGGCGGCGCGTGCGAGGCGGCAGGGGTTGCATCTTAAACAGGACCTCACGCAAGCTGACACCAGTCCAGCCGTGCCTCCCCCGTACGCTGTTTGTAGGATCGGTCAGATCCGCGACGCTACTCACCGACATTGAAGCTGTGCTGGGCGCAAGGAAAGATGAGGCGGAGGGCGAAGGCGAGGTAGGACAGGCGGTGGTTTGCAACCGGAGCCTTGCCGTGCCGCAAGGCTTTTTCTTTGCCCGCGAACCTCATCGGCGTCGCAGGTTGGTTGCTGGAGTCTGATCCCTCTCGAAGCCCCATGCTTGTAACAGAGACTCGGGGATAAATTTGGAGTCCTTGTTTCGCCGCGCCCACTCCCGCAGACGCGTGGAGTGCAGGTATTGGTCGGGCTGGAGCCTGAGTTCCTTCACCGCCTCCTCAAACGAGGATACCGTAGGAATCACCGGGCCGACCGGCACCGGCTTACCCCCAATTTGGATTGCCTCTCCTACCCATCAAATCACCTTGCCAGAATCAACTCGGCGCTGGTACTCGTCGACTGCGTCGTTCCACTGCCGCAATTCCTTTTCGGTTAGCCGATGTTTGTTGCTCTTGGTCACGATCCTCCCGGTGCGCCTGAAGGCATAAATGAAGGCCGGATCAGTGCCTGCTTGGGACATGGTCTCAATCATGGCCTGATCGTACTGTTGCGGGTTCAGCGGCACAGGTTCGTTCGCATCGGGATCAAAGAAGATCGGGTCGTCCGGGCAAGGGTCGCGACCAAACTTTTTGCGAAAGGCTTCAAGCTGGCATGCGATGGTCTCAGGTGTTTGCGCATGCAAGGGCATGCGCTTGTGATCGTGCGCCATGGATATTTCCCCAGACGTGCACTCAGCCATACTAGACAAACGGGCGGAACAAAGGTGCGAATCCGACCCGAGCAGAACTCTGGGCACCGAAGCAGGGCTAACGGACTGCACCATTCTTGGGCGTTGACTTCGAGCGAAGCAATGTCAATATATGCGTCTCATAAGCTTGCTCTCCCCGCCATCATTCTAGCTAGACAGGTAGGCGCAAGATACCGTCCCTAGCCAAGGTGTCGCCGCGGCCCCGCAACAAGAAGCTGATCCTCTGCATTGATGACTACAAACAGGGCCTGCATGCCCGCAGACTGATTCTTGAGACGGCTGGCTACAACGTGATCACGGCCAGCAGCGGCAGGATCGGTCTGCGGCTGCTGCAAAGCCATCCCGTCCACTTTGTGATCTTGGACTACCGCATGCCTCAGATGAACGGGAAGGCGGTAGCCCGCGAGATCAGGCGCACGCACCCTCGCCTCCCGATCATCATGCTTTCGGGACAAATCGACGTGTCCAAACGCGCCGCGTCGGCTGTGGATGCGTTCGTCACCAAAGGGCAAGCGCCCGCGGTGTTGTTGGGATGTTTGACTGCCCGAGACCATCTCGTACAGCACGGCGCCGAAGCTGAAAATGTCGGTGCGGTGATCGACGCGCTCTCCGCGGACCTGCTCAGGCGACATGTAGCCGACCGTTCCCATGACCATTCCAGGCGCCGTGCCATTCACGCCGACAGTCTCCTGCGTCCCGGCTGCGGCCGCTGCCACCGGCGATGCCTTGGCGAGCCCGAAATCGAGGATCTTCACCCCGCCGGTCTTGACGATGAAGACGTTTTCCGGTTTCAGATCACGATGAATGACGCCCTTGGCATGCGCGGCGGCCAAACCGTCGGCGACCTCCGCCGCATATTCCGTCGCGCGACGCACCGGGAGTGGTCCCGACTCGAGTTTCTGCCGCAGCGTCTCGCCTTCCAGCAGTTCGGTTACAAGGTAGTGAGTGGCGCCCTGCACGCCAACGTCGAAGATGCCCAGGATGTTGGGATGGTTCTAGGTGTCTGTCAGTACCGAGAAGAGTGAAGTGAACTGGTTAGAGGTGTCACGTCGCGCTCGATGGTGTGCTGGAGTGCGTCCTGGGCGACCTCCAACTCGTAGGCCGCTTGAGCGTTGAGCCAAAACCGCGCGCTGGTATTGAAGTAACGCCCCAGGCGCAGTGCGGTCTCCGGGGTAATACCGCGACGCTCGTGGACAATCTCAGAGATGCGCGTGACCGGAACGTGAAGCTCAAGCGCCAGCTTATTCATGCTCAGGCCGAGCGGCACCATGAAATCTTCGCGAAGGATTTCGCCGGGGTGAATCGGTCGCAAGGGCTTCCTAGTCTTGGCCATGAGCTCCTCTAGTGGTAATCCACAATCTCCACATCATAGGCATCCCCGTTGCGCCAGACAAAGCAGATGCGCCACTGATCGTTGATGCGAATGCTATGTTGCCCTTCGCGGTTGCCTTTAAGCGCTTCCAGGTGATTCCCCGGGGGCGACGCCAGGTCACGTAGCTCCGTGGCAATGTCCAGCTGCCGGAGTTTTCGCTGGGCCACCCGCTCGAAAGCCCGAAACCGCCTGACCCGTTCCCTCGAATGAAGCTGTTCCGTATCTTTCGACCGGAAGGACTTGATCACTTTTCGAGTCTATAACGCACACCATTATACGTCAAGCGTTAAAGCACCCTCGAGGCTCAGGACCAGCGGCCGTTTCGTAACCTCCCCGCACTGGGGCGTTAGTGACCGGCTCCTGACAGCTGCACCGTCTGCTTGCCCGACTGCGTGTTGTCCGTCACTTGCAACGCCGCCGAGTTTCTCGGGCCGAAACCTTGGCGTGGGACCATGGCCTGCGCGGTTACGATGCCCTCCAACTAGCCTCTGCTCTGACTTGGCAGGAGTCGATCGGGGAGGATGTCGTGTTGGCGACGTTTGACCGGCAACTATGGGAAGCGGCACCCGGAGCAGGCATTCAGGTGTGGCCGGAGGACCTTGAAAGATAGCCCGTCGGTGGGCAGGCGAGATCTAATGCGCGGCCGCCGGTGCCGGATATCGAATCAAACGACCGGAAATCGGGCCGCCGGCCTGCGAAAGTGAATTTGCTACCAGTCCTCCAGGCGAGACTCAAATTCCGCCAGCGACTCCACCCGCGGATAAGGCGTGTCCCGGTACGCGCCGGCGAGGTCCATCAGAACCGCGCCCATGCCAACCCCCTGCGCACCCAGGAAATCAATGGAGTATATGTCCCCCACGTAGAGGCTCTGTTGCGGCCTGGCGCCCAGCGACGCCATGGCGCATTCGAAGATGCGCGGGTCGGGCTTCTCGCAACCGCACAGGTGCGAGTCGGTAAAGGAATCGAAGCAGTCGTCGAGCCCGAGTAATTCGAAAAGTCGACGGACGCTTCCGTCGGAGTTGCTGATCAGCCCAATGCGATACCGCTGTTTGAGGCGTGCGAGTACCTCGCGGGTGTCGGGACGCACCTGCCGCCAGTTGGTGCCCTTTCGGGTGGCGGCCACCAGGGCGGCTTGGAGTTCCGCGTCCTCGGCCATGCCCAACTCGTGGAACAGGCGACGGTAGTAGATGTCCCAGTATTGCGCGTCCACCGAATGATGCTCGGCGCGGGCCTCGTCGAGCTGGCGCTTGGCTTCCCGTTCAGCGGCGTACCGTTGGTCGTCGGCAGGGAAGATGCCACGCGACGCCAGCGCCCACTCCGTGAGAGCGAGATCGGGATAGACGAGGGTCCCGCCGGCGTCGAAAAAGATGGTGCTGAGCGACACGAGAGCATCGCCGTAGGCGGCGAACTCACGCCAATATACATCACAGCTCTAAATTTTGCCGCTTTGCCCGGGCGAAGCCAAGTTGCGCGCCGGGAGGGACAGTGCTTGGAAAGTGCAACCTGGTTGCCCAAGCGCAGTCGTTGCCCAAGGAGCAATTTAAGGCGGAGGTGGAGCGGGAGCTGACCGGGCGGGAGTCAGAACCGAGCGAGCTGATCTATTTCAAGGTCTACAAAAGCCAGCAGCCGGTGATCGAACAGGCGATCGATACGGCGGCGCTCATGCTCGGATCCGACAAGGCTCTGCGGCAAATGTCATCAAGAAATTCATGAGCGCACCCAATAAATACAGCCGCTGTGGCTCGGGGCTAAAAGGGGCTGGCCGGATCGTATACGGCGGTCCACCCAGGCAGTGGCGGTAGGTAACCGCTTCAACGGTGCCGATGTTTTCGGTACGAAACTCACTCCTCGCTGCCGCTCATGACTCGCTGTCAACTCGCTGGCCGCTTTGCCACTACTGTCTCATACTCGCGGTTGATACGTGACCCCATAGCCTGTTCGGTTTCGTTGGGAGACAAACGGACACTGAAGCAGGAACAGCCAACGCGGGCTCGCCGGACGAGACCATCCGCAAATACGAGCAGGAGAAGAGGGACAGGTCCGCAGCTTACGCATCGCCGTGGGTCTGCCCATAACCAGAGGGGGGCTTGGCGGATAATACTGCGGCAGCCGGTACTCAGGACCAATGGATCAGTTGGGAGGGGAGCTTTTCATCCTCTTCTGATGGGCGACAATTAACCCTCCCGGCCGTGTTCCAGGTGCCAGCGACGGATTCACTCGTGAGCCGATGGCATCGCTGCACCAGCGCGCAGAGGGTTGTCCGGGCTGGCGTGCTGCTACGCGGCCGAGCGCGGTTTGATCTTGTTCAGTGGCGCACTGGCCGCTGCAAGCCGCAGGTCGTACCAGCTAAGAGATGACGGGTGGACAGCCAGCGGCGGTCGCGCGTCATAGAGCGGATACGATATCGGTCTTTTTGAAATCCTCGCCCTTGAAGAGAAGAGGCTCGCCGGTGATCTTTGCGAGCGCGTAGGCGAAACAGTCGCCGAAATTCAGGGCCGCTGGGTGGCGGCCCTTGCCGAAGTCGTGGAAAGCCTGACGCGCGGCGTGCGCCTGGTCGACGGTGACGGGTTCGATCACGATGCCGACGCGACGGATGAGCGCATCACATTGCCGAAGCACGTCGGCACCGAACTGGCCCTCGATGACGATCGAGAGTTCGAGGAAATTCCCGGCCGACATGCGGCAGCGGGGCGCGTGGCTGATGGCGTAGACGTAGCGTTCGGAATCCGGTTCTTTTGCGAGGATGGCGACCAGCGGCGAGGTGTCGAGGATCATTTAGGGAGGCCGTGCTCGTCGTAGAGATATTCGGCATGGTCGAGATAGGGGTCTTTGATGTGGGCGGCGGCGCGATCGGCGATGGCGCGGATGTCGGCCGCGAGCGCTTCTGCGTCACGCTTGTGGAGGCGCTCGTAACGTTCGCGCAGGGCTTCCGTAACGGCGCGCGTGAGGGTTTCGCCGGTCTCTTGGGCGATAGCCTGCGCGAGCCGGTGGGCTTCCGGGTCCTTCACGTTTAGACTCGTTGTTCTTTCTTTCTGTACCATTTGTCTACCCTTCTTTATCGTAACCCATTTTGCGGATTATTTGCAAGGACGATCGCCAATTCCGGCTGGGAGTGTCTTGCAACCGTGGCTCGCGCTTCCAAGCTCCTCACAAGGCTCTTCAATGGCAGACGAGACCTTGGCGCAGCCCCATGTGCAAAATGCGGCAGCATGGGATGATTTGACGGCCGAGCGGCTAGTTACTACGGAGCGTGAACAGTTGTCGACAGCTCAAGCTTTCCACGTCCGTGAAAATCGGCGTCCCCGGCGGCAGCCCGGAGGTGAAGCGGGAGCTCACCGGGCGGGAATCAGAACCGAGCGAGCTGATCTATTTCAAGGTCTACAAGAGCCAGGCGCCGGTGATCGAACAGGCGATCGATACGGCCGCGCTCATGCTCGGATCCGACAAATCCCGTGGCTACTGTCTGGAGATGATCTGTGCCGACTTTCTGGCCGGGGCCCACGTCGAGAACGGCGACCCCAAGATCCTGCTATTTTCCATGCTTCGGCTCTTCCGGTTTTCTGCCAGCCGTGCAGAAGCAGGAATTCCTGCAGCAGGTAGCGGAGGCTGCGTGAAGCCGTTCCCAGCAAACCGCCGCCGGATTCGGCTGGGTACCAATGCCTACCACAGGCTGCACCAGGAAATCCTCAAACGGGATGACTGGCGCTGCCAAGCTTGCGGTTCCCTGCGCGGCCTCGAGGTCCACCACATCCAGCGCAGAAACCAGTCTTGCGATGATTCCGAGGGCAATCTGATCACCCTATGCTCGGACTGCCATAGGGCGATTCACGCGTGATGGGGCTAGGGCCACGGGATGCCCCTACGATATGGAGCCGGCGCCGGACGAGATGCCGCTTAATTGCCCGGCTTCAACGGTAAGTTTCAAACCCATCGCCTTGGTTACAGCAACCAGCGTGGAGAGGCGAGGATTGCCGTGGGCCGACAGTGCCCGGTAAAGGCTCTCGCGCTCGACGCCCGCAGCCTTGGCCACCTTGGCAATGCCGCCCCGGGCTTCAGCCACCCGGCGCAAGGCTACCAGGAGCACGCGCGGTTCGTCCTCGTCTTCCAGCGCTGCTCTCAGGTACTCGGCGGCAAAGTCCGGATTCTCGCGTAGCTCTCGAACCAAGGCTTCATCATGGGAAATGCTGGTCTTGTGTTTCATGGCTTGCGCGTCCTTTCCTTGTAGTCCTGGAGATATTCAACCGTTCCGAGTGCCACAGAGCAATTCACACCTATCGGGAGAGGCGTACCCTGCGCGGCAGAACGTCTGGCTAAGAAACATTTTGGAAAGGCTGCAAAAGACGAAGGACGGAGACATGGTTCCCAGTAACGGCCGTGCCCGAGAGAGTGATGCCACTCATTTACCTCAGGCGCGTGGTACGGAGGCTCGTATATCGCGCGATTGCCTCAAAGTCCCGATCTTTGTGCCAGACCGGCATGCGGTTGTCAATCGCGATGGCGGCAATGAGGCAATCGGTCGAGGAGCGAATCGTGTAGCCCTTCGCTCGCCCCAAGCGGTAAATCTCGGCTGCCGATAGAAATGACGTGCTTGGCAGCGGATCACTCAGTACCGGCAGCGCCAGGAAAGCCTCGCGAAAGGCGTCGCTCGCAGGATTGTTGCGCAGGCCCTGCAGGACCTCTTGTAGGACGGGTCCGCAGGTGACGAAATTCAACAACTCCCGTTCCGGAACCCTTGAGCCCTGCCGCCCATTCAGCAACTCGATCCAGACTGAGGTGTCGACCAGCATCATCGCCGGCCTCGCGGCCGGCTTTCGCCGTGGCGACGCCCTTGGACCCTGTCCTCGCGCATTTCCTGTAAGTCTCCCTGCCAAAGCCCGTGGCCAAAGAACTGAGGGAGACTCTGAATTTTGCGAAGGCGGAGGACCTCCGCTAATGCGAGGTTGACCGCGGCGGAGTAAGTCTTCACCCCTAGCAGGCGGGTAGCTCGATCAAGCAGCTCTGGGTCCAACACAAGATTCGTACGTTTCATGTGTATAGTATACATCAAAGATCCCAGCTGAGTGAGCAGCGGTGAGGAAGCCTAGAGAACGGCAGAGGAATCAGAACCGAGCGAGTTGATCTATTTCAAGGTCTACAAGAGCCAAGCGCCGGTGATCGAACAGGCGATCGATACGGCGGCGCTCATGCTCGGATCGGACAAGGCGCGGGGGTACTGTCTGGAGATGATCTGCGCGGACTTCCTGGCGGGGGCGCATTTGGAGGGCGGAAACCCCAAGATCCTGCTGCTATCCATGATGCGGCTTTTCCGGTTGCTGCCCGCAACGCTGAGGCAGGAATTCCTCCAGCAGGTCAGCGAAGCTGCATGAGGAAGATAGGGCCGAAGTGTCCTCCGGTCCGCCTGAATGCCAAGGCATACCAGGAGCTATGCAAACAGGTCTTGGAGCGCGATGGTTGGCGGTGCCAGTCCTGCGGCTCGCTCTACGCAGTCGAAGTTCACCACCAGCGATTCAGGAGCCATCAGGGCGCGAATGCCGAGAGCAACCTGATTACTCTGTGCGACAGGTGTCATCGGGAAATTCATGAGCGCGCCCGATGAGATACAGCCGGTGTGCTCAGGGCTGAAAGGCTGACCGGATCGCATGCGGCGAGGGCAACCGGCGTCCGGCGTACATGATCGATGTCGGGACTGGTGGTCTTACGCCGGCGCCGGAGGGCACCGCTCGCCGCCACAACAAGATTCGGGCCGGCCGCCCTACCCGAACGGGGTGTGGGTGTGCGTGTGGGTGAGGCAACTGATTGGAATCAGGGGCCCGGATAGCGGCTTACTACCTGTTCAGACAGGCATTGGAAGCCTTATCGGGACGCTCAATGGACGCTTCGGCATTATTCGACGATTCGGTTTTCCCCGCACATCCAGTTGATTGTTAACGTCCATAATCGCGCTTGGTAGCACTCGGACTCCTGTGGTAGGATTTTCCTACCTAGCTATGGCAACCCACGATACGACTATCGAGTACCTGACGACGACCAAGATCGGCGAGAAGGGCCAGCTGACGGTTCCTAAACAGTTCCGCCAGGATCTTGGGCTGGAAACCGGCGCGCCCTTTGCTGTGCTGCGGCTGGGCGACGGTCTCATTCTCCTGCCCGAGCAACAGCGTTTTGTGCATCTCTGCGAAGCGCTGAGCTCGAGTTTGACGGCTGCCGGGCTCACGCCAGACGACCTACTGGCCACTCTCCCTGGAATTCGCAATAGCGTTTATACGCGCCACTACTTCCAAACTCCGAAAAAGACAGCTTCCTCGAATCGCTCCTCTCGGCATCGTCCTCGCAGCCGCCGCGGGAAGTGACCAGCCAACGCAGAATCCGGCTGTTCTTGGACTCGAATGTCCTGACCGGGGGAATTGTCTCCCCATGGGGCCTTGATAAGGCCACACTGTCGCTCTGCGCTGCGAAGGTCTGCAGATTGGTGCTGGCCGAAGTGGTTCGCGATGAAGTGGAGGAAAACCTGCTTCTTCATGCAGAACGCTTACCATCCGTTGATGCCGACCAGTTGATTGAGGATTATCGTCGCCTCATCAGGCTGACAAACCCAGAGCTTGTTCCCTACCCGGATAAGGATCTGGTTCTATCCAGCCGGCACCTGATCCGGCACGCTGCGGACGTTCCTGTGCTTTTATCAGCCGTTGCCAGCAAACCCGACTGGGTATTGACGCACAACACAAAACATTTCACGAAGGCGGTCGCGCGGCGGACATCTCTGCGCATCGCGACGCCAGCAGAATTCTTCCGAGCCCTTTCGGCCCTGTTTCGGGTAGATTTATTCGCCATCGCGCAGACGGAAAACAAAGGCGGGCACTCGCGGAGGCAGGTCCCTCGACGCGATGGCCCGCGCGTGCGCTTTGGCCGACCGTTTGTCTTCAGTCTGCCGCAAATGGAGAAAGTACCTAAAAGAATATCGGCAGGACGAACAGGCCGGAGGTTGACCCCTTCCGTCCCGGGGATGGAGGCAAGGTTTCTGGGCATCGTGGTCTGGCCAATGGTGGAGTTCAAGGCCGACCTGGGACTGAATTAGGGGACGGCATCGTCCAGTGGAAAGGCAATCCCGAGTTCTTGCCTTGGACGGCCGATCCTCTGCTCAACCGTTAGCGCGCCACGTCCCGGCGGACAAACAGGACCAGCACGACGCCCGGCCGAAGATTATAAGAACCAACCCGGTCGTAGCGGTCGCCGAGTATTGGCTCCAGCTCGGCTTGCTGAGATTCTTCCGCAATTACCACCGCCTCTCGGGTCGGCACCACGTGGCCCCAATAACCCACATTGGGGGAGTCGCGCAAATACCACGGCAAAGGCCAATAGTTCTCGGCGACGATGGTCATGTTCGTCTGTACTCCGCTGCGATTACGCGCAGCAATCTGGTTGAGTCTATCCACCAGATCAAGGAACTGACGCTGGGTATGCGCATACACATAGGGAAGCGAATCATCGTCATAGCGGAAAAAGCTGATGTCGATCGCCTGGTACGCCGAGATCACCAGAGCCATTCCCAGCAATGCAACCAGAAATACCCGCATCCGCTGCCGCCGGATTCGTCGTACTGCGCTGTACACCGGCACCAGGAATTCCTCTCGTTCCTGCGCCGTTTGGACGCATCCATCCCGGAAGAACTCGACGTGCACCTCATCGTCGACAACTATGGCACCCACAAACACCCCAAGGTGCGCACCTGGCTGGCGCAGCGACCTCGCTACCACATCCACTACACACCTACCTACTCATCCTGGCTCAATCAGGTGGAGCGCTGGTTCGCTCTCATCACCCAGCGGGCGATCCGCCGCCGCTCGTTCCGCAGCGTGAAGGATCTGATCCAGAAGATCGATTCCTTTGTGCGGCACTACAACCGCTCGCCCCGCCCCTTCGTCTGGACTGCAACTGCCAATTCGATCCTGCACAAGATCGCAAGACTTTGTTCACGTATTTCCGGGACACGACACTAGGTGCGGGTTATAAAAGGTTCCGATCGAAAGCCGCTCTGCGATGAATGACGGCATAAGTGCGGCTCCCGCGGCAGGCGCCAGTTTCCCCGGTGCGGGAGCGAACTACGGCTGGACTCAGTGGCAGGTCGGCGCGACTTCGGTCGTCTCTACCAGGCTGAGGTTATGACACGTGGGAGCGACTTCCGCTGTCTCTACCAGCTTGCAGCCGGCATGACACGTGGGAGCGATTTCAGTAGTTTCTACGATCTTCATCTGCGCTAGCCTCCTTGTGGGACTGCCAACCCGGTAGTAGACGCATGCCGCGGCCCTGGGTGGCAGCAAATTTCTGGTATTTTTTGGGCATCGATTTGCCTGCGTCGACCGCGCCTTGCGGCCAATGCGCGCTGGCGGCCCAGGCACAAGCATGCTACGTTAATCTAGTGCTTCAGGCGACAAGGGAACGTGCCGGGACGGCTGGGCCATGATTTCTCCACCTGTTCCGGTCGGGCAATCGTAAACCACAACGAGGCTTGTGTGAGACACATTACAGGGGAGACCACGATGAGGCGGGCTCGGGCGTGCCCAAGCGATGCGGCACGGGCGGGACATCGGGAAACGTGGTGAACGTCAGAGCTTCAACCCCGCTCGGACTTCGGGGGCGGCGGGAATCCAATAGACGGCGCTCTCGCCGCGTGAGTTCACAAGCTCGACCTGTATCAAGCCCTCTCTCATCTGGTGTTCGCCGATGTGCTACCCTGCCGAAGACTTCAGCAACATGCAACTGTCCCTGCTACTTCGGCTTCCTGCGCCTCACGCTCGGCTGCCCTCGTTTTCCGACTATCTCTGCCTCCGCTTGGAGCCAGTCGTCCGAGGCGTGGCCGTCAATCCTTCCGCGCTCCTCGTACAACTGGTAGGCACGTTGACGGATGCGCTCTGTAATGTCGTTTGAAGAACTTGGTTTCCGCGAGCGAGGTTCCCGAGCTTTCGACTTGGCAGTCATGGGAGTCCCTCCTCAATGAGAACCTCCCGGTCCTCGATATTAGTTTGCGCTTGGCCGGCATCAGTGGGCAGTGACGACTGTCACCATCGGCTCGCCCTTGCCCGCTTCAAGCATGCGGAGACGGCTTGTGTACTTGTTCCGCCTACGTGGCAATGCGTCAGCGGGCACCCACGCCACGCAGGCAGGCTAGTGAGGCTCGTGGCCAGCCGATGTTGGCACGGCGACGACTCCTTTCCCCCATTCCACCTTCAGCGACATTTTGGAAGCACAGTC
Source organism: uncultured Acidobacteriota bacterium (assembly GCA_963808725.1). Taxonomy (GTDB): domain Bacteria; phylum Acidobacteriota; class Terriglobia; order Terriglobales; family Acidobacteriaceae; genus JAHFUA01. The sequence goes on from CAWEGO010000003.1 coordinate 31,028, forward strand.
GGCACACAGCCAGAAGTACTGGTATTTGCCGTAAGCAACTTCGAGCCGAAACAACTTTCCATGGCTTAGGTAGCGGAAGCGGGCAGGGCACGGCGGGTTGGCGCACTTGGCGATCACCGGCCACCTCGATCCAGTGCGAGCCCAAGTGCCGGAGCGCAGAGTCAGGTCGAAAGCAGGTTGCCCAGTTTCGGCAAGCGGGGAGGCTCGACGCTCCGGCCTTACCTACAGTCAACACCGAACCCATGCCAGATGCAGTGATGAGCCACACAGCTTATGGTGATCCGCAGCGGCCTCGCATAGTTGGAGCGCGGCATCTGCCGGAATAGCTAACTCTAAGCTGATCTTCTTCCCATAAGAAGAAAGCGTGAGCAGCCAGCGCGGCGTCCACTCTGACTACCGTGCCATCGTGGCAGGCCGATTGTTTGCGCCGGTTCAGTGTTGGGGCGGAGACAGGAGCTGATCGAGGTCGTGGCTGTAGCGCCCGTACGCCCGGAACTGGGTCTCATCGAACAGGCGCTTGATGCCGCAATCCAAACAGACCTGATAGGCGTGCCCGTTTTGGCGGATTGGCCAACTCATCTTCCTGTGCGGACAGCGGAGCAGACGCAAGGAGACGACGCCGGCAACCAGCATCAGCAGGCCCGCTCCGAGCGCGGCCACAGCAAGCGTTAATTGATTCCAACGTTGCATTCCATTGCTGCTCTAGTCTCTTTGTACGCTCAAGCCGGCTGGCTGTCCACGGCAATGCACGGACCGATGCCATTCACCGACATTGACTGCACGAGGTAATCAGTTGCCCGTTTGCGAGGGTGTTGTTACTATGCCGGACCGAAGGAGACTGCATGGATACTAACCGGATTCTTGATGAACTCAACGCGGAGCGCGACCGCATCGACCGTGCAATCGTGGCAATCGAAGGTCTGAATTCGACCGGGCGCAGAAGGGCAGGCCGTCCGCCAAAAGTGGCAGAGAAGCCCCGCAGGCGTGGTCGCATAAGCGCCGCCGCCCGGAGGAAGCTGTCGCGGCTGATGAAGCAGCGCTGGGCGCAGGGAAAGATGAAAAGGAAAAAGGCGGCGTAGGAAGATCGTGCGCGGAGCAGGGTACGAGCCGCTCGTTGACATTGTCGTCGGAATCGTCGGTGCGATGTTGCGGTTTTCATTATGCGGGCACTGGGCTTTTCGCCGGAAGGACTAGGGAAACCCATGAGAATGTTGTTATGGGCAGGGCTGCTCTTTGTGGTACTCGGTATCGTTTCGCTGTTGGTGCCGATCCCCCGGACTGATACAGCAGGTATAAAAGTTGGCAACGTAAACATCGGCGTTCAAACTCGCCACAGGAAACCTGTGCCGCCGATCATCAGTGCCGTACTGATCGCTGGTGGGATATCGATGATAATTGCAGGAGCTTGCGCAGGTTCGTCCCAGAAAAGAACCTAAAGGAACATGTCTCAGCCACGGCGACTACAGAAGTGGTATTTGGGCTGGTCAAGGAATGTCGAACCTGATGCGAATAATTAGGTTACTCCGCTACTGTCGTTGTGTTCTCGCACGAGGGTTCAACGGTTCTACGTCGCCGCGCCACACGATTAAAGGCTTTGGTCAATTTCGTCGTTGATGCAGTCACAGCGGCTTTGGACAACTTGACAGTTCCGTCCCGAACAATCGAGCCCAGCAGCTTCGCAGCCTTGAGGGTTGCGGCTCTACGTAGACCCATCTTCTCGACCCGCACCGTACAGCGGCAGTATTCTTTCGTAATCATTCCGACACGCAGCGTCAAAAAGGCATTCGCTGAGCCGGACAGGACAGAACTCGTGAGGAGGTGCATGCCCGGAATCGCCGCCACCGTCGAGCCGAAAACCGTGCTGACCAGTACGTCAACGTCAATATCCTCAACCCCAGCAGCGATAAAGGCCGTCGAAGCAACGTTCGCATATAGCTGCACGAAATCCCGTATCGTCGGCCTTTGATAGTAGACGTGCGCCACCTGCCAGATGAGCCGCGTCTGCGCGGCTAGCACGACCAATACGTCCAATCGACCGCTTTGCAGGACGGCTGTGCTCAGGAACACCGCCGAGGCGGCGGAGGCCACCGCATCATCAGCCTGCTTGTCGAGTATCTGGAGGGCCGCGTCGATGTCTGTCGCTGAATTCAGGGGTATTTCACGGAGCCGAGGGTTCCGCGACAAGCGCTTCTTGAAATCGGCCAAGAAGCGCTCATACTCGGCACCTTCGGCTACTGCTGGCGGAAGCATGCGTTTCGGCAGTCGGAACCAAACCACGACGGGAGCGATTAACAACACGCAGTATGTGAAGATGAGAGCCCACATCACGCCGTCGCCGAGCACCACATTGACGTGCCGCGCAGACTGTACAAGTTGAACCGTCTGGTTGAACACAAAAACAGCGAATACGATCACGATGAATAACGCGAGCAGTGATGCGATTCTCTTGACGATTTTAGGCACGGGACACTCCGACGTTTTGCAAGGACTCAGTATGCGCAAAAGGGGCTTCGGGACGCAAGGCCAAGTGGCGCTACACCCGTGCCGATCTGAGCCGGTCGTACGCCTCGTTGATCCGTGCCGTGCGCTGGGTCGCATAATCCCTTAGCTCCTGCGCCATCGTGTCGAGCTTGTCGGGGTGCCATTGCAGAACCTTCCTGTGGTACGCGCTCGCCAGTTCCTCCGGCGTGCCGTTGGCATGCTGTCCTCATTGACCTGCCCGCAATTGCGTCCTAACATTCCCGCCAATGGCCACCTCCTCCCAATTCGTCGGCCAGACCATCTCGCACTACCGCATCGTCGAGAAGCTCGGTGGCGGTGGGATGGGTGTCGTGTACAAAGCCGAGGACACCCGCCTGCACCGCTTCGTCGCACTCAAGTTCCTGCCGGATGAGGTTGCCCGCGACCCGCAGGCACTCGCCCGTTTTCAACGCGAAGCCCAAGCCGCGTCGGCACTGAACCACCCCAACATCTGCACCATTTACGACATCGGCGAACAGGACGGGCAGGCGTTCATCGCCACGGAGTTCATGGAAGGCAAAACCCTCAGGCGCTCCGTCGAGGGCAAGGTGTTGGACACGGAGACGCTGCTCGATCTGGCCGTACAGATCGCCGACGCGCTCGACGCCGCGCACGCCGAAGGTTCACTATCGGTCGGGCTCAGCAGCTTGGCGATGCGCGGCGCCACCGTCTGCGCCTTCCAGCTATCCGCCGCCAGAAAGTTGCTCCCTAGGAACGCGCCGGGGCATGAGCGGAGCCATGGCGCCCCACAAGTAATCGTGGGAGGATGGACAGTGGACGCGGGTGGGCGAGGTCGCTGAGTCAGACCGACATCGCTCAAGTATTCTTTGCATTCAGGTGGTCGGTATGCCGCTTATGTAGCTGACCACGCAGGACCGTAAGGTCCGGATAGAACTCCTCCTGGCAGTCGGTAGGAACTTCGTGGGCATCGCAGCATGATGTGCCAAGAGTCGTTGTCGTGCGGCTCCCCGATAGTGCCGGCCAATCGGCGAAATGCGTCCCAGCCGTGCTTCATCCCCCCATGGACGCGGATGAATCTCAATTGATCAACAGTGGCTACCCGCTGGGGTGTGGCGGTATGGATCACAGCGTTTCGCACTTCACGGTAGAACGTCGCGTAATCATCAAAATTCGCCGGTTGGTCGTAAGAGCCTCGGGTGTATAAGGGTGGCCATTCGGGAGGTCAAGATGGAAATCCCGGTCAATAAGACGAGGAACGGTCTATGAACAGCCGAACGCAAGGCCGGAGCCGGATTCCTGGAATACGCCGGCGAGCAGCAGGCGTTGCGCTGGCTTTGGCGATCATGCTTGCACCGGCAGTCCTCGCGGCCCCGTCGGCACAAGCGCAGACCTTCACCACCTTCGACGCACCGGGCGCAGGCACGGGCACGAATCAGGGAACCGTCCCCATCAGCATCGACACGGCGGGGGATGTCACGGGAATCTACTGGGACGCGAGCGCTGTGGCTCACGGCTTCGTGCGCGCTGCCAACGGAACGATAACCACCTTCGACGCTCCGGGCGCGGGCACGGGCTTTGACCAGGGAACGTTTCCCTTCAGCATCGACACCACGGGGAATATCGCAGGAACCTACTTTGACGCGAGCGGTGTGGCTCACGGTTTCCTGCGCGCTGCCAATGGCACGATAACCACCTTTGATGTTACGGGCGCTCGGTGCCCGGGAACCGTTCCCATCAGTGTCAACACAGGGGTTATCGCGGGAATGTATTGCGACGCGAGCTGTGTGTATCACGAATTTATCCGCGCTGCCAACGGCACGATAGCGACCTTCGACGCTCCCGGCGCAGGCACGAGCAATAGTCTGGGAACCGCCGCTATCGGCATCAACTCGGCGGGGGTGTTGACAGGAACCTACTCGGACGCGAACAATGGGTTTCACGGTTTCGTGCGCGCTGCCAATGGAACGATAACCACCTTTAATGCCCCGGGGCAGGCGCGGGCATGGGTATCCCTCCGAGCAACAACTCGGTTTTTCTGGGAACGGCCGGGCTCAGCATCAACACGGCTGGGGATGTCGCGGGAACCTACACGGACGGGAGCTATGTGGCTCACGGCTTTGTGCGCACTGCCACCGGCACGATAACCACCTTCGATGTCCCGGGCGCAGGCACCGGCATGCTTCAGGGAACCCTCGGGCTTGGCATCGACGACACGGGGGATATCGTAGGAAGCTACATGGACACGGGAGGTGTGGCTCACGGCTTCGTGCGCGCTGCTAACGGCACGGTAATCACCTTCGACCCTCCGGGCACAAGCACAGGCCCGGGTCGGCTTCAGGGAACCCTCGGCCTCAGCATCAACGCGGCGGGGAATATCGCCGGGGCCTACACGGACGCGAGCGGTGTGGCTCACGGCTTCGTGCTCACCCCTGCGCCCGTCATCCTTTCACCTCCCTCCCTGTTCTTTGGCACTCAGCTCATGGCCACCAGCAGCGCCCAGGATACGATAACGCTGACCAACAATAGCGGGAGCCCGTTGACCATCAAGAGCATCGCGGTTGCCGGCGCAAACAGTAATGACTTCGGTGTCAGTCACAATTGCCCAATCTCTCCCAACACGGTGGCGGTGGGCGAAGGTTGTACGCTCCAGGGCACCTTCACGCCGCAGGCTGCAGGCCCACGCAAGTCTTCCATCAGCATCAGCGATAACTCGGGAAGCGGCGTCCAGACGATCATTCTGACCGGCGTGGGCACGGCCATCAGCACTGCACCCCCGAGCCTGACCTTTAGCAGCCAGCAGGTGGGCACACCCAGTGGCCCACTGCCGGTCATGATCACCAATGAGAGCGGTACCGGCGTCAACCTCTGGCAGATTGCACTCGGGGGGGCGAACGCTGGGGACTTTTCCCAGAGCAGCACCTGCGGCAAGGGCTTGGGAGCTGGGGCCAATTGCACGATCAACGTCATTTTCACGCCGGCGGCGGCTGGGAGCCGAACGGCTTCTCTGTTGATCAGTAACGATGGCGGGGGCAGCCCGCAGGCGGTCCCTGTGGCGGGCACGGGGACATCGGGGCCTGCGGCCGCGCTGTCCACTTCGGCCCTGGTTTTCGGCGAGCAGATGGTTGGCACCACCAGCTCCGCGGAGACGGTTGTGCTCACCAACCAGGGCAGCGGGCCGCTGGCCATCGGCTCAATGACGGTTGCGGAGGCCACCGGCCGCGACTTCGTCCAGACGAGCGCGTGTGGATCAAGTCTGGCGGCGGGTGCGAGCTGCGCCATCGAAATAAGGTTCACGCCCCGCGCCACAGGCACGAGAACCGCAGTCATTAACGTCCTGAGCAACCATCAATCCGGAAATCTTCAGTTGAAGGTGCAGGGGACGGGGATCGGGCGCGAACCGAAGCGGATTCTGGGGACGGAATAAAAGAAGAGGATGTGATGAAGAAGTGTGGCCCCCGCATCGGGATTGTTGTTGAAAAATCGCCTCTCTAACAATGTCGGCGGTGTCAAGCTCATTTGCGCGCGCTCCGCCGCTGACGCCGAAGAGCGCGCCATTTCGCTCTAGTTGGAGGATCGCTTTCCGCACCCAAAGGCTCGCTTGTAATCCGTCGGTCAGGAACTTGGTCCGACCCAAACATCTCTCCGATCGCAGCGGCGATCATGATTACGTGTTCGGACTCCCCTCGATGAGGGGAGCGGGACGCCCAATCATTAACGCGGCCGTTTACTTCCGACCAAGGCGATTTCCGAGCTATCCCGCGTACGAACCAAGCTTCGGCAACTGTGCGTAATCCCACCCGTTCCGCCACATCCAGTAGAGGCGGACGGCGAGCATGCGCGCCATGGCGATTTTCGCGATCGCTCGTTCGCGTCGCATGGCCAGGCGCAGATACCTTCGCCGCCAGTCGGGATCACTGCGCACCGTGGCTTGTGCTGCCGCTACCAGCAAGAAACGCAGCAGCGTGTTGCCTTGTTTGCTGATATGTCCCAGGTGCCGGCGCTCTCCGCTCGATTCCTCCGACGGCACCAATCCGATATAGCTGCTGAGTTGCTTGCTGCTGGCAAAGCGCTCCGGAGTGCCGATGATCAAGACGAAGGCGAGCGCGGTCAGCGCGCCCACCCCCGGATGGGTCATCAACCGCAACACCTCGGGGCGCTTCTCCGCTTCCTTCTCGATGGCTGCCGTCAGCTCAACTATGGTCGTATCGACTTGATCGAGCAGTTGCAGCAGGTCTTGTCAACGTCGGCTCGCCCACGGCGCCAGGACCAGCGACTCCAGTTGGGCTCGCCCCTTGGGCCGCCACAGTGCCTTCTTGCGGCGTACACCTTCGTTCAACGCGACCGCGTGTAACTGATTCCGCAAGCGGGTTTGCGTCTGCACCAGGCGGTGACGGTGCCACAGCAGTTGTCGCAGGTCACGGTTCTCGCAGCTCGGTACCCAGATCCGCGGGAAACGATTTTCTACCAGCAACGTCAACAGTAGCTCCGCGTCCTGCCTGTCGTTCTTGTGCTTGCGTACACGTTTGGTGCTGATCTCTGCGGCATCCCCAACCCACAGCTCGAATCCCAGCTCCGCTATCAGCCGCTCAAACCAGCGGGCGTGTCCGCTGGCTTCCATCCCGATCCGTGCTTCGACGCCGCGGACGCAAAGATCGCGATAGAACTGCTCCGCTCCTTCGGTGTGGTTCAGTCGCCGCTCGCCGCACTCGCCCGTTGCCGTGTCGACGAACGCAATTTGCTGGAAGCCCGGGTGATAGTCACAACCTATAATCAGCATGCTCGGCTCCTTTCTCCCGAGCCTTTCGGTGGTTTGGCGATCGCCGAAGTGTACTCGGGTGGTAGGAGCCGACATTGTTAGGAAATCATTCACGCAAGTTTCAGGCGGCGGTGCCGGTTTCGGGCGAAAGTTACGTGAAGGCCTGTTCACGCCAGTCATTTGCTAGAATCTCGGTGTGCGAAGAGCCTCATCAATGAAGTCCCAGACGTAGAAAAACCCGCTCAGAGAATGAACCACTTACGGGCGGGACTGCGTGCGGGTTTTATGAAGGCTTCTGTGCGACGGCACAGACTTTGCCGGGTCGGTTCGACTCCGACACGCTTCCGCCATGGATCAGATATAATCCGCACGACTTCTCCCCACCCGCATGGGACTTCCTCCAGGCACGAAGTTAGGCCCGTACGAAATCGCGTCAACGCTGGGCGCTGGCGGCATGGGCGAGGTGTACCGCGCCCGCGATACCCGGCTCGGGCGCGATGTCGCCATCAAGGTCCTGCCCGAATCCGTCGCCAAAGACGCCGACCGGTTGCTGCGATTCGAGCAGGAGGCGCGCATCATCGCCGCTCTCAACCATCCCAACATCCTGGGCATCTTCAACGTCGGCGTCCAGGGCGCCGCTCACTACCTTGTAACCGAACTGCTGGAAGGCGAGACGCTGCGGCAGAAACTCGAGTCGGGACCACTCCCGGTGCGTCGCGCGACGGAATATGCGGCGGAGATCGCCGACGGTTTGGCCGCCGCGCATGCCAAGGGCGTCATTCATCGTGATCTGAAACCGGAAAACGTCTTCATCGTCAAGACCGGCGGGGTGAAGATCCTCGATTTCGGGCTCGCCAAGGCATCGCCGGTGGCAGCGGCGGCGGCCGGGACGCAGGAGACTGTCGGCGTGAATGGCACGGCGCCTGGAATGGTCATGGGAACGGTCGGCTACATGTCGCCTGAGCAGGTCCGCGGAGAGCGCGTCGATCACCGCACCGACATTTTCAGCTTCGGCGCCGTGCTGTACGAGATGGTCTCGGGCAAGCGCGCCTTTCAAAAAGGTTCGGCGGTCGAGACCATGAGCGCCATTCTGAAGGAAGACGTGCCCGAGCTTTCCGATTCCAGCGTGGCAATCTCGCCCGGCATAGACCGGATCATCCGCCGCTGCCTGGAGAAGACTCCCGAGCGCCGGTTTCAATCCGCCAGTGACCTGGCCTTCGCCATCGAAGCCTTGTCAGCCCCGAGCGGCGCATCGACAGCCGTTCAGGCAATCGCGAAACCCAAGCCGCGTCGCTGGACCGCTGTGGCCCTGGTCGGGATTCTGGCAGCTCTGGCGATTGCCTTCATAGTCGGACGCAGGTCAGGCCGTTCGCCCCTGCCGGCCTTTCGTCCGCTTGTATCCGGTCCCGGCATGATCAGCTCGGCGCGTTTCACGCCGGACGGTCAAAACGTGGTCTACGGCGCGGCCTGGCGCGGCAAGCCCTTCGAATTGTTTACCACCCGGATCGACAGCATTGAATCTCGCAGCATGGCGTTGGCGGGAGATGTCAGCGGGATCTCGCAGGCGGGCGACATACTTGTCTTGCTCGGATGGCACAGCCGCTTCTGGTGGAACATGAGCGGCACCCTGGCGCGCGGGTCGCTTTCCGGCGGCGCTGCGCGACCGCTCCTGGAGGATGTTTGCGGGGCCGACATTGACGGCAGCGGAAAGGAAATGGCGGTCGTGCGCTGCGGCAGCAGCCAGCAGACGCTTGAGTATCCGCTGGGACACGTGATCTATCGCACCACCGGCTGGGTTGACCACGTGCGGTTTTCACCGGCCGCGGATGCGATTGGTTTTCTTGATCACCCGGTTGCCGGCGACGATCGGGGCTACGTCGCTTGGGTGGATCGTCAAGGCAAGGTATCTCGCGTGACCAGCGAGTGGTCTGCCCTCAAGGGGCTGGCGTGGACGCCGAACGGAGAGGAACTGTGGTTTTCCGGCAGTCAGGCTGGCGAACAGACAGAAATATGGGCCGTCACTCGCACCGCACATCAACGAATGGTATTCACCGGACCTACCGACATCTGGTTGCAGGATATTGCAGGTAACGGAAAAATATTGGTGACGCAAGTCCGGGCCACCAACGATGTTGCGGTGCGACGGCCCGGGCAGCAGTTGGACCAGATCGTGGATCTGGCGAGCGAAGCGGGCACTCTGAGCGGCGTCTCCGACAATGGCTCCCTCATCGCGCTATCGTATGTTGGGGTTGCTTCGGGCACCGACTACCTGACCTATGTCGCGAATTCCGACACCCACGAGGCGATCCGCCTGGGTGACGGCGCCGCCAGCGGCATTTCTCCTGACGGAAAGTGGGTGGTTTCCTTCTTTCCCTCCACGCCGGGAAAGATGGCGCTCTATCCCACCGGTCCAGGGGAGACGCGTACCTTCAACCTTGGCGGCATCCGCAACGTCTCAGTCTTCTCCTCCTGGACGCATGATTCATCCAAAATCGTCTTTACCGGCACCGATGCCGGCCAGCCTCCTCGTGGTTACCTCCTCGACGTTGCCACCGGCAAATGGAACCCGATCACGCCTGAGGGCACTACCGAGGTAATGGTGGCGCCCAACGGGCAATACGCTATCGGCAGGTCCGAGCAGCGCGGCTTCGAACTGTTTCCCGTTGGCGGCGGCCAGTCGCAGTCGGCGAAGGGCATTGCAAACACCGAGGACGTGGTGCAGTGGTACGCTTCCAGCACACAGGTCTACGTATGGGATCGCCGCTTCCCGGCCCACATTGCTCTCGTGAATCCCTGGACCGGGGAGCGCAAACCGTGGCTGGAAACCATGCCGCCAGATTCCTCGGGTGTGCTGTACGGCAACTTCTTCATCACTCCGGACGGCAAGACCTATGCCTACCGCTTCCGTCGTGTGCTCACCGCACTGTTTCTCGGAGAGGGGTTGCAGTAGCCGGGCGTCGTGCTTCCACCCTGACTCTTGTTTGAGGAGCATTCAAAAATAACCTTCCGCCCAATTGCCAGCGAGTTGGTCTCCTGAAGCCATGCTGGAGAAGCCCCGGCAGCATCCCGAGAGACAACCTGGACCTCAGCACCCCGGCTGGGCGGATGCTGTTTCACGTCGTCGGCGCTATGGCGGAGGAACCCGTGCCGCCCACTCTAGGTTGCGACCTCCGGGAGCGCATGAGAAGCTCCTACCCGTGCTGATGTTCGGGCTTGCCGCCAAATCCTACGCGAGGTCACGCTGTTTCTATCTGAGCGGCGCCGTCCCTCAGACCTTCGCTCTCGGCAGGTCAGTGCGTCGTAGCGGGATCGCGTACAAGCCGAGCGTCTCAAACAAGAATGAACGAAGATGAATCCCGGTACGCTGTGGCGACCAGGTGCGGTGACCAGGTGCGGCGGGCGTTTGGAGATTCAGAGTAGGGACATGCCTTAAATATCGGCCTACCGCACGCAATCTGCACCAGGACGAACTTACCTGACTAGTTGACAAGTGTCGATTGACACATTACAATAACCAAAGTGATACGGACCTTCAAACATCGTGGTCTGAAACGTCTTTACGAGAGGGGTGACCGCAGCGGCATTCGTGCTGACTTTCTCGATACCGTCGAGGAAATTCTGGCTTTCCTCGATGCCGCCAGTACACCGCAGGCTCTCGACCTGCCTGGCTATCGCCTGCACCAGCTCAAAGGCGATCTGCGGGGCTTCTGGTCTCTGACCGTGCGTGCCAACTGGCGGATCATCTTCCGCTTTCACGACGGCGATGCATGGGACGTTGAGTTGACCGACTACCATTGAAAGGAGAAATGCGATGCCTATGAAGAATCCAGTCCATCCCGGCCAAATCGTCCGTCACGGCTGTCTTGATGCCTTAGGTTTGAGCGTTACTGCTGGCGCGCAGGTGCTGGGCGTCAGCCGTCAGGCTCTCAGCAACCTGGTCACGGGCAAGGCTGGCCTCAGTCCCGACATGGCTATACGCCTATCCAAGGCGTTTGGTAGCACACCGGAGACGTGGCTGAAGATGCAACTAGCCTATGACCTCGCCGCAGCCATGAAGCATGAGCGGCTGATTAGGGTCAGACGCTACCACCGCGCGGACGCTGTGGCGTGAAGACACAGACCAAAAAGAAGAAGCCCGCATATACCAACGTGCTGGAGTACGGTTTGATCTTCTTGCTGGCTTGGTTGTGGCACTGAATTGCGACGCGGCCCGCTCGCCACGGCCATCCCGCGCGTGTGCGTTTGGCGGATTAAAACCGAAAATCCTTGCCCGGGCTCCGAGTTTTTTTTAGGCGCTTGAGAAGCGTATCGTTCGAGCGCTTCATGATATAAGAGCAAATATCGGTATCCAGCATGTACCGCGGCATTACGGCTCACGCCCCTGCACGGGTAATTCTTCAATCCCTTCCATGAAATTCTCGGAGGCGGGCGTTGAGCGCGAGAGCCTTTACCGGGCACTGTCGGCCCACGGCAATCCTCGCCTCTCCACGCTGGTTGCTGTAACCAAGGTGATGGGTTTGAAACTTACCGTTGAAGCCGGGCAATAAGCGGCATCTCGTCCGGCGCCGGCTCTATATCGTAGGGGCATCCCGTGGCCCTAGCCCCATCACGCGTGAATCGCCCTATGGCAGTCCGAGCATAGGGTGATCAGATTGCCCTCGGAATCATCGCCAGACTGGTTTCTGCGCTGGATGTGGTGGACCTCGAGGCCGCGCAGGGAACCGCAAGCTTGGCAGCGCCAGTCATCCCGTTTGAGGATTTCCTGGTGCAGCCTGTGGTAGGCATTGGTACCCAGCCGAATCCGGCGGCGTTTTGCTGGGAACGGCTTCACGCGGCCTCCGCTACCTGCTGCAGGAATTCCTGCTTCTGCGCGGCTGGCAGAAAACCGGAAGAGCCGAAGCATGGAAAATAGCAGGATCTTGGGGTCGCCGTTCTCGACGTGGGCCCCGGCCAGAAAGTCGGCACAGATCATCTCCAGACAGTAGCCACGGGATTTGTCGGATCCGAGCATGAGCGCAGCCGTATCGATCGCCTGTTCGATCACCGGCGCCTGGCTCTTGTAGACCTTGAAATAGATCAACTCGCTCGGTTCGGAATCCCGCCCGGTCAGTTCCTTTTCCACCTCCCGAGCGAACTCCTCCCGCGGCATGGAGCGGGCTTTGTGCACCCAGGGTGCACAATCGAACTGCTGACCTTCCGCCCGCGCCAGCTTCGCCAACTCCCTTCCTTTCGTCCAGTCGATATTCTTTAGTTCCTTCCTCGCTTGTGGCGGCAGGTGTTCGTGGATGGACATCAGGTAGTAAGCCTTGCGGCGGGACTCGGGGAAGCGCCTCTCCAAGAAGTCGTCAAACGAACTGAGGTTTTCCAGCCGCCAATACTGACCTGCCCGCACCTCGCACAGGTACTTTCCGAGTTCTACGAATCGTGTATCGCGCTCGGCCTCTTTCCGCTGCTCCCAGGCGAGTATCTCGTCGATCTTGGAGAGCACGAACAGGGCGCGGCGGCGATTGAGTTTGGGCGGCATCGGCGGATCCCTAGAAATCAAGTTGGTCAAGCCAACCAAGGTCGCCTCCCGGGCGGCGGATGAGCTTCAAGTCGACCAGATCCTGTTTCCCCAGACAGAGTCCCAGGTGAGAGCAACTGATGCACCCGTTCTGGGGAAAGCGGATGCCGCTGCGGGCAGGGAACTGGGCGGCTTCGATCTGCCGAATAGTGCCGGCGATCATCTCCCCGAAGCGGTCGCGCTGCTCCTGAGTAACGGTGGCGCGCAGATATTGGACCTCGACCAGCCGCTTGCGCACGAAGACCACGAATCCGACGTTGGGTTCTCCGGTGATCCAGGAATAACACACGAGTTGGGGATCCAGAGCCAGCAGACCTTCCGGCTGGTCGGGGTAGCGGGCGCCGGTGGTCTTCCAGTCGATGACCGAGCGTTCTCCGTCGAGCTGGCCGATGGCATCGACGTAGGCGACGAATTCGTTGCCGTTTCCGATGGAGCGCGTGAACTTGATCTGCAGATTGCGGCGGGGATTCCGGATTTGCACCCGGCCATCCTGGACAAAGCGCGTGAGCAAGTGAATGCCTTGCTCCAGCATCTGATCCCAGGTCTCGCTCTTGGGGTATTCCAGGGGAGAGTTCTTGTACTGCGACCAAGCCTCGAACAGCGCGCAACCCGGATCTTCGCGGCGGAACAGTGCAGCCAGTGCTTGTTCGAAGGCACGTCCGAACAGCAGCCCGGCCCTGGTTTCTTTCTCCTGCCAGCCGTCCAGGTAGCGATAACGGTACCGCAACGGGCAGGCCAGATACTGGGCGAGCTGAGTGTAGCTGAAGGTCATGATGCCAACTCCGAGGGCAGCGGGGGAGGAGCCGGCGATGAGATCGACCCCCAAGCGCCTGCCGGCGCGAAGGCGTCCAGATTCACCAGCGTGCGACCGTTCACTACAGTGTGGGAGAGTTTGACCACCCCGCGGAGTCCGATGAGGCCTTTTTCTTCCACCTCATCCCGGCCGAGCAACTCCGGGTCGTAGCCGAAATCGCGCAGAAACCAGCTGAATTTCCACAGGGCCTTGGCAGTGCAATAGAGTCGGCCAGAGAAGCTTCGCCCGGCCAAGGGTTCGGGCTCGAGCACGCAGAACCGAACGTTGTAAGAGGGCTTCTGGCGCTCCTGCGAGTACCGGATCTGATCAACGCGGGCCAGGAACACGCCATCGGGAACCTCGATATTGGCCTGGGAGGTTGATGCAAGGCCCTGGAAGCGCCGCTTCATGCCGCACCGTCCTCTCGCTTCTGGCCATAGCTGTTGAGCTTACAGACCAGCCCATCACGGTCTTTGGCGGCCGACTCCGCCAGGTGAGTGATGAACGACTGGATCTGTTCTCGATTCGCCTGGCGCAGATCCTGAGTGCCGCAGAAATCGGCGGCGTACTGCTTAACCAGCGCGGCATCCAGCCGGTGCTGGCGAATCAACAGGCAGAGTTGGTCGCGGAGTTTGGGTTGACCGTTGCCGTTGGCAGGCTGGGGCGGAAGCTTCCGGACGTTCGGCTCGGGCTGACTGTGACCGGGCAGGGCCCCAATCTCTTCGACCGAGCAGATCCCGATCCCGTAAGCCTTCCGCAAGGCACGATTGACCGCGCGAGTCTCGGCCACACGCATCTCGGCGCCCCGGACGAGGGCAGAAACATTGGACGGGTCGGCATCGCCATGGCCGACAAAGCCCTTGCATGTCGACGATTTGTACACTGTGGCCTTGAATGCCCAGCGGGAAGAGGAGGGATCACAGAGTCGGGGCATGGCCGTTACGGCAATACCACAGCAACGCCTGCGCGTGGCTATACGCAAAAGCCCGGAATGGGTCACATACCACTTTCCGTCAATCAGCAGCAGATCGCCACGTTCGACGGACAGGCGTAATTGTTCTGAATAATCCCGAAGAGCATATTCAACTGCGGAACTTAGATTGGACCCCCATCTTGCTCGGGCCAGCCGTAGGTTCCGGCGAATGAGGACTTGTCGGTTTGAAGGGGCAGCGGTTCGGCTGTTCACTGTAGGTACCTCCTTAGCCAATGATGGCTTGCTTGTTTTCGAATGGAGCGCATGTAATAAGGAACCTAGCTCTCTAAATGTGTTTCCCGACATCGATATTATATCGGCATCTCGATGACATCGTCAAGCCCAAAACACAGAGCAAAACCGATTACGGTGGACTGGAGCGCGGTTGGGCATCGCATACGGGAGCTGCGCGGCTTCTATATGACTCAACAAGAGTTCGCTGCCCATATCGGTATCAGCCAGAACTACGTGTCTGATATGGAGCATGGCAAAGTCGAGGTCGGGGCCGAGATCTTGCTGAGAATTGCGCGTGAGTTCGGCAGAACTGTCGAATGGTTACTTACTGGGGAGGATAAGCCCTGACCGCCTCGGAAACGAACTAGTCCCAGGCACCTAAGCCGGAGCTGGCTGGGGTACGGCGCCCGGGCTTGTCCGAGCAGGAGATACCATATTCAATGCTGGTCTCGAGTATGGTATAAAAGAGCATGGAGACAGCGCGTAAGATCACCGTGGAGGTACCGTTGGACCTTCTCGAGAAGGCGCAACGAGCCAGCGGTACCGGCATCACCCAGACCGTCCGTACGGGGCTGCAGCTGGTTGCGGCATCGCGGACGTATGCTCGCCTACGCCAACTCCGAGGCAAGGTTCGCTTCACGCGCACATGGGTAGAGCTAAAGGCCGACCGATGATCGCGGCCGATACGAGCACATGGGTTGTCTTTCTGAAAGGCGGAGCCGGCAAGGATGCGCAGCTGCTCGACAAGGCGCTGGAAGACCGGCAGCTGGTTATGGTGCCCGTTGTGCTCACCGAACTGTTGAGCGACCCGAAGCTCCCTTCCAGCGTTGCCGAAACACTCTCAGAAGTACCACTGATCGAGATCGGATCTGGCTATTGGCAACGGGCAGGAGTGTTGCGGGCGAAGGTGCTGGCAAAGCGCCGCAGGGCCCGCCTCGGCGACGCGCTGATCGCACAGAGCTGTATTGACGGAGGCATTCCTCTCCTCACGCGAGACCGGGACTTCCGAGCGTTCGCGGAAGCCGCGGGCCTCGATCTTGTACTTGGGTCCGAAACGAACTGATCCGAAGAGGCGCTCATGGCCAAGTCTAAAAAGCTCTTGCCGCCAATTCATCCCGGCGAAATCCTTCGCGAGGATTTCATGGTACTGCCTGTTCCATCACCGGCGCCTGGCTCTTGTAGATCTTGAAATAGATCAACTCGCTCGGTTCTGATTCCCGCCCGGTAAAGCTCCCGCTCCACCTCTGCCTTAAATTGTTCTTTGGGCAACGCGCTTTGTGCAACCAGGTTGCACTTTTAGGTAGTGTCTGAAAAGTGCGTTGAAGCGGGGAGGGCGCCAGCCGGCTCGGGGCAACTCTAGAGCTACGCAGCAATGACCGGCATATTCACTTGCCCGACAGTATGCCGTCCGCGCATCTGGCACCCGATCAATCAACGCCTGACACTCGGTGCAGCGGACTTCGATGCCGAAAGGCATCGGGCTAACTGGCCACAGAATTGGTCTCCCGCCGACATTGTCAGAGAAGCGATTTTTGCGACACTAATCGGCGTGCAGATCCGGTGTGCGAGGTCGCGGCCTGTTGCTTTCGATTGACTTGCCATCCACAGCGGCCCTACGATTACCCTTTTCGTTGGCCTCCTGCCACCCATGATCGGCCAGACCATCTCGCATTATCGCATCGTCGAGAAGCTGGGCGGCGGCGGGATGGGTGTGGTGTACAAGGCAGAGGATAACAAGCTCAGCCGCTTCGTCGCGCTAAAATTCCTTCCTGAAGAGTTCGCCTATGACCAGCAATCGCTGCTGCGCTTTCAGCGGGAGGCTCGCGCGGCCTCTTCGCTGAACCACCCGCATATCTGCACCATTTATGAAGTGGGCGAGGACCAAGGGAAGAACTTCATCGCGATGGAGTTCCTGGAGGGCGACACCCTCAAGCGTCGCGTCGATGGCAAACCGCTCAAGCTCGACCAGATTCTCGAACTCGGTATTCAGATTGCGGATGCGCTCGATGCGGCCCACTCCAAGGGCATCGTGCACCGCGACATCAAGCCGGCAAATATCTTTATAAACCAGCGCTGGCAGGCCAAAGTGCTGGACTTCGGATTGGCCAAGATCACCAAGCGCCAGGCCGTAGCGGAAGGCGTTGATCCTTCGGGAGCACCCACTGCGATCACCGAGAATCTCACCAGTCCGGGGTCGGCGGTCGGCACTGTCGCCTATATGTCGCCGGAGCAAGTGCGGGGTGAAGACCTGGACGTCAGGAGCGACCTGTTCTCACTCGGAGTCGTCCTTTATGAAATGGCGACCGGTCATCTAGCCTTTACCGGCAACACCTCGGGAATCGTTTTCGAAGCAATCCTGAACCGCATGCCCATCGCGCCGCTGCAACTGAACCCGGCGCTCCCGCCCAAATTGGGCGAGATCGTCGAAAAAGCGTTGGAGAAGGATCCTGATCTCAGGTACCAGTCCGCTGCCGAACTTAGAAGCGACCTCAAGCGTCTGAAGCGTGACGCGACGGCGGCGCCACAGGTTGCAATAGAAAGCGCCTCACGAACCCAAGCTGTAGCAGCCGCTGCTGCCGGCCCCATAGCGTCGGCGAGACGGGCTCCCCTGGTGATGGTGGCCGCGGCCTGTGTGCTTGTCGCATTCGCTGGTGGAATTGTCGTGGGCAAGCGCGTATGGCAAATCACGCCAATACCCCCGAGGTACCGCCAACTGACCTTCCGACGCGGCGCCATCCGTTCGGCGAGATTTGCTCCCGATGGGCACACGATCCTGTACAGTGCCGCCTGGCAAGGGAACCCGACGGAAGTTTTCACGACCCGCCCGGAAGCTCCGGAGTCGCGCCCGCTAGGTCTTAGCCGCACGCAACTGCTGGCAGTTTCCTCAGCCGGCGAAATGGCTCTCTCCCTCAACAGCACTTCCATTGGAACCTGGGTGAACGTCGGCACACTTGCGCGGGCGCCGCTGGTGGGCGGTGCTCCCAGGGAGGTGCTCGAGAGTGTGCAGTGGGCTGACTGGTCGCCGGATGGCAACAATCTGGCGGTGGTGCGCGATGTGGGAGGTCGCAACCGCCTGGAGTATCCGCTGGGGAAAGTCTTGTACGAAACTGGAGGGTGGATCAGCCATCCGCGGGTCTCTCCGGCGGGTGACCGGATCGCATTCCTGGATCACCCCATTCAGGGCGACGACAGTGGAGCGGTGATGGTTTTGGACCTCAGTGGCGCCAGACGTACGCTGTCAGGCGATTGGCTCAGCTTGCAAGGGCTGGCGTGGTCGCCAGGCGGTGACGAAGTTTGGTTCACCGCTACCAAAATCGGGATCGACCGCGCGTTGTATGCAGTCACACTTTCCGGGCGTGAACGGCTGGTGGCTCGCATGCCGGGAACCCTGACCCTGCTCGACGTTTGGAATGATGGCCGTGTGTTGCTCACGCGCGCCAGTTGGCGACGGGAATTGATGGGTCTAGCGGGAAATCAGGGGCGGGAGCGCGAGCTTTCCTGGCTCGATTATTCCTACGCTGCCGATATTTCGGCAGACGGTAAAACATTGCTGTTCGATGAAGAGGGGGAAGGTGCAGTCCTGAGCCATGGAACCGGTGGTTGGACGTATGCGGTGTATCTCCGCAGCACCGACGGTTCCCCCGCTGTGCGCCTCGGTGAGGGTACGGCGGTGGCGCTTTCTCCTGATCAGAAATGGGCAATCGCCCAGCCCCCCGGCTCGCCGGCACAGTTTTCCTTGCTTCCGACCAGAGCTGGCGAGGCCAAGCCACTAACTAACGACTCCATCAATCATATATGGGCACGCTGGCTGCCGGATGGCCGGGCAATCGTCTTCTCCGGTAACGAGCCCGACCGAGGAGTGCGGCTTTACGTCCAGAATATCGCCGGCGGTAAGCCTCAGCCCATATCTCCGGAAGGCGTGAGTGCGATGGCCTTCGCCATCTCCCCAGACGGGCAATCCGTGGCCGCAATTGGCCCTGATCAAAACGGGCAGCTCTATCCAATCCATGGGGGAGGGCCCCGCCCGATCAACGGTCTCAAAGCGAGCGAGGTTCCTATCACCTGGAGTCAGGACGGCCGAAGCTTGTACACGTATCATCCGGGTGAGCTTCCAGCACGTGTCTACCGAATTGAGGTGTCAACCGGTCAACGAACCGTGTGGAAAGAGCTGATGCCGATCGATCCGGCTGGGATCGAAACCATCGGTCCGATTCTGCTGAGTCCTGACGGGAAAACGTGCGTCTACGGATTTCACCGCATGTTGGCCGATCTATATCTGGTCGAAGGTCTGAAGTGAGCGTTCGTTCAAACGAGGAAATCGCCAGGTCTATCCGGCGCCTCAGCGCGCTTGGCGCGGCGGGTCGGGTCGGGTTCCGTCCTGGTCCGTGTGCGGAGGGTGAGCTCTGCTCGCCTTGGTTCGTGATGTGCCGCGTGCATGGAGCAATCGCTGGCGGACTTCATATCGTCCTGTGCCTGCGACTGAAGGCGCCCGCAATCGGTGGCATCCATCTGGAATGCGACGTGCGCGGATGGTAGTTATCACCGTGGTCGGCGATTAGCGGAGCAACACCCCTTCTAGGCACCGGACGTCCTCGAAATGGGCAAAGCTCGCGAAGTGTTCGCAGGATACCGCGCTGCGCGACATCGAGGACCTCATCAAGAAGGGCGTCCTAACGAAGGATCCAGCCGGCGGACGTAGCACGTCTTATTCGCTCGCAAAGTTCAGCTGAGCGGCTTCCAGGGCGACGCCACTTTCATCCGGAGGTCGAGCACTTGATCGAGGGCAAGCGACCCGCGGGAGTCTGATCACTGAAAATCAATTACTTTCGTAACTCGCAAACACTTACCAAGTGAGGCACAATCGGAGTCCGTGCAAAAGGATTATTCCCCACCGTGGCCGTTGGACACTTACGGCGTTCTTGAGGAGGAGCGTAACCTCAGAATCTCATGAACAGTCGACCGAGTAAAGGGTGTCACGTCCGGTGTTGCGGATGTCTTCTCGTGGCGGCCTGTCATCGACAAGCTTTCGTCAGGAACGGCCGCTGTGGTGGCACGAAGAGCGTGAGGAAACAAACGAAATAAGATGACAAAGAGAGCGTTGCATCCCGAGCAGTGGCAAATCCTTCGACGATTAGAAGCTGCCGGTTGTCCTGTCGATTGCGAACGTCTGCCACAGGGCTCCTACCCGTTGCGGGTCCTCACTGAGCGATCCCGCTGGGGAACTGATATCTTCCCCCTTCCACAGGGTACTGGAATTGCTTTGCGGCTGAACATCATTGTGACTGCTTCGTTAACCATTTGCCAGCTTCACTTGCGGGCGGACTGGCTGGGCGGCGAAATATCATGGTTTAAACCTTGTGTTGACCATTTCCGTCGCTACTGCTTTCACGAGTGTGCATACGGAACCGATATCCGTTTTTCTTTCGATGAGGTTCTCAATGAGAGAATGAGTCGTTGGCAGGCCCTTTCACGTGGTAGCCACCTCCGCGGTTTCTTGATCGGGGCAGCTCCAGATGTCTTGGCTTCAACAATGGGAGCGGAACTGGAAGCGAGGCTTGTCATCGAGGATCTGTTCGGCGAGGAATATCCTTTTCTGGTGAAGATCAGCAACAGCAAAGAGGTAACACGACCGCCTTCAACATCCCTGTCGGACGGCGAGGTGATATGAGAGCGAGAGCGGCACGGCGTCGCAATAGACTTTCCACTATCGTGTGCTCGTTGCAGACATCGAAGGCAGGAATTGGCGAAACTGCCGCAGGCAAAAGGTCAGCGCTTCGATTGTGCACCGCGGTGCACAAAGTGCGCACATGGCGAGGGAGGAGTTTACGCGGGAGATGGGAAGGGAACTGACCGGGCAATTCGACAAGATCCGGAATGGTTGGCTACAGGGGAGGGCAGGCCTTAGGCCCTTCGATGCTTTCGGGTAAGTGCGTGGACGGCTTGGTCGTTCGCTCTTGCACAGAATTCTTGGACATACTACGCGCCCAATTCATGAAAGACGAGGGTGCAACACCCCCGGGGAGTGGAGCTAATTTATGAAACATGCTTATCGCGAGCGGCCGGTGCAGCCCATCTGTACGCCTAACAAGATTGAGTGGGCGGAGCCGAAACAGTGGAACGACGGCACAGGAGCAATTTGGTTCTGCTGGCGCCAAACCTCCGAGGCACAGATGTGGGAACAGGTCAAGTGCAACAAATGTCGGAGACGCGCCCGTTGGGTGGGGCTGGCGAGCCCTTTTGGGGACGGGGAGCAGTACTTCTCTGAATCTGACGCCTGGTGCTACTGGTGTTTTCCGCGCCACCACCTGACCGAGGAGCAACAGCGACTAACGCGACATGCCGAATGGGCTCGCCAAGAGACCCTGGACGAGTGCCTGGAAATCATTCATCGCGCAGAGGGGGAGAGCGAGGCGGTCGATTCGATTCTCCAGGGTTGCACGTGAGATCGATCACTCATGTGCCCTAACGCCTGCCGCACGGGATAAAAACAACAACTCATGAAGGCCAAGGAGCCGAGCACTCCCTTGACGGTGTTTGGCAGCCAGGAAGGCGCCGTAGCGCGGGTCGTGCTCGTGCACTTCAGCAGTAGGTCGCCTTTCATCTTGGCGAGTTTGCTGTCGCGCTATGCGCAACCATCGAAGATTCGCACGTGGCCGCGATTCGCAGTGATGACACGGTAGAGATAGGTCAGAATCGGTTGGCTGCTGGGCGTACCCGCAGTGAAAAAACATTTGAAAAAGAAGCTTGCTACACTTCGCGGTGGGAACGGCCTACCCTTGCATGAGCAAATTCCCTCACGTCAGGTGCAGGTGGGAGATGATTGCACCTGAACTGCAACAAGTTGCACGCGTCCCGCTGCCATCGAAAATTTTTCTTTCCTGTGAATCCTTAAATCGTTGAGATTCAAACGCATAGCAGTCCAAGCATCCTAAAACCTCCGTGGTAAGTGAATTGCGATCAAGCCCATTGCATCATCCAGGAATCCAGACCAAGGGCGTAATGCCCGCGATCTGGCTTCGGGTCCCGGGCTCCGCGGCCGAATCAGGGAATTCAATCTCCTCCCCTAAGACCGTTAGGAACAGGGCACGAGGAGAGTCGCCGAGTAAGAGTTGGTGGTTCCTGTTCGGCTGAACCTGTTCCTGGGGCTACACCATATCAGCCAAGGAGTTGACTGGTGAACCCCTACGGTCATTTTCGCGGTCTCCTGCGCCTCGCGAGCGCGCTATTCGTCGCTGTCAGCGTTTTGATTATTTTCTCCGCTGCAGCTCATGCTTCGTGCACTTCTCCCGCAAACGCGATTGAGGCGGAGAACTGCCTGCCGGGGACGCCTCAGTCGCAATGGGACATCAGCGGCGCCGGTGATCCCAGCATCCAGGGGTTTGCCACCGATATCAGCTTCAACGTCGGACAAACGGTCAATTTCAAGATCAACACCACCTCTACCAAGTACCACCTCGACATCTATCGCATGGGGTACTACCAGGGGGACGGAGCGCGGCTGATCGTCGGCGAGGCTTTGAGTAATCCAGTTCTGCCTTCGGTGACGCTGCCACAGACGCAGCCGGCGTGTGTTACGGACACAACCACGAATCTGGTGGACTGCGGCAACTGGGCGGTGTCGGCCTCCTGGACCATACCAGCGACTGCCACTTCGGGCATCTACTTCGCGCATTTGGTGCGCGACGATGCCGTCGGCACCAGTCATATTGTTTTCATCGTTCGCAACGATGCCAGCACTTCCGCCGTCCTGTTCCAGACCGCGGACGAAACTTGGCAAGCGTATAACGATTTCGGCGGTCACAGCCTGTACGGTCCAACGGGCGTCTTCAACAACAGCCAGCGGGCCTACAAGGTTAGTTACAACCGTCCCTTCCATACCCGCAGTCTTGAGCCCGCATCCTGGGTGTTTTACGCGGAATATCCGATGGTTCGGTGGCTGGAGGCCAATGGGTATGACGTCACTTATTTCACCAGCCTGGACGCGGCGCGCACCGGCAGTCTGCCGAGCGATCCCACGACCGATCCCAACTACGCGCTGCTGCACCAAAATCTGATCCTTAAGCACAAGCTGTACCTGTCCGTCGGGCACGACGAGTATTGGTCGGGACCGAAGCGAACCAACATTCAAGCGGCCCGCACCGCCGGTGTCCACCTGGGTTTCTTCACCGGGAACGGAGGGTTCTGGAAGACGCGATGGGAAAACAGCATTGATGGCACCTCGACCGCCTACCGCACCTTGGTTTCCTACAAGGAGACGCTGGGCGAAACCAAGATTGACCCTCTCGACCCTCCCACTTGGACGGGCACCTGGCGCGACCCAACGTTCAGTCCCCCAGCCGATGGTGGCAATCCGGAAAACGCGGTTACTGGAACCCTGTTCCAGGTCAGTGGCTGTGGAGCGGACAACACCGATCTGTCGATGCAGGTTCCCGCGGCCGACGGACAGATGCGCTTCTGGCGTGGTACGGCCATTGCCAGTCAGACCACCGGGCAAACCTTTACTCTTCCCGCCGGAACACTGGGCTATGAGTGGGACGTGGACGCGGACAACGGATTTCGTCCCGCCGGCCTGTTTCCGTTGGCGACGGCCACCTACAATCTCACCACCGACTATCTCATCGATTTCGGCGGCACCTATGGTGCGGGAGCGGCAACCCACCATTCGACCTTGTACCGAGCGGCGAGCAAGGCCCTGGTATTCGGGGCCGGCACCGTGCAGTGGTCCTGGGGACTCGACAATACTCACGACACCTACTGCGGTAGCGGGCCATATGTTACCGACCCGAACATGCAGCAGGCGACGGTGAACCTGTTCGCCGATATGGGCATCCAGCCCGCCACACTGCAAGCTGGGCTGCTGGCGGCATCGGCTTCCTCCGATACCACTCCCCCCGTGTCCACCATCACTTCGCCCGCTTCAGGAGCCACGCTGGTGCCCGGGGCGACCGTCACCATTCAGGGCACAGCGGCGGATAGCGGCGGCGGCGTGGTGGGCGGAGTGGAAGTGTCTACCGATGGAGGCACCACCTGGCATCCTGCCACGGGCCGCGCGAGTTGGAGTTACGCGTGGACGGTTTCCGGCACGGGTGCGGTTACGCTGCGCAGCCGGGCGGTGGATGACAGCGGCAATCTGGAGACGCCCGGGGCGGGAGTGAGCATCAATATCGCGCCTCCGTCGTGTCCCTGCAGCATCTGGCCGAGTTCCACAACTCCGGGCACTGTCGATTCTGGCGATGCTAACCAGAACGAGTTGGGAGTGAAGTTCACGGCCGATTTCAACGGCACTGTCACCGGCATTCGATTCTATAAGAGCACTGCCAACACCGGCACCCACATTGGGAATTTGTGGTCGGCTGCGGGCACTCTGCTAGGCACGGCCACGTTTACCAGTGAAAGCGCTTCCGGGTGGCAGCAGGTGAGCTTTGCGACCCCAGTCACGGTCACCGCCAACACCGTGTACGTGGCTTCTTACAGCACCACCGTGGGCCACTATTCCTTTGACGCGAATTATTTCGCCACCGCTGGCGTGAACAACCCACCCCTCCACGCATTGGAGAATGGGGTATCCGGCGGCAACGGCGTCTTCGCCACTACTCCCGGCGTATTTCCCAGCACCAGCTACAACAGCGGCAATTACTGGGTGGACTTGGTTTATACGCCGACCTCAACCGTGGCGCTGGTTTCGATCGCGGTGACCCCGCCCAATCCGACGCTGCAGATCGGGAACCCAGAGTCCTTCACCGCCACCGGTACCTACAGCGACGGCAGCACGGCGAACATTACCAGCCAGGTCACCTGGAGTTCCTCGAACACGGGCATAGCGAGCATCAACAGCACCGGGATGGCGACGGCGGTTGCCGGCGGCTCGGGCAACATCATCGCCACGCTCGGAACCACTAGTGGCAGTACCACGGTGACGGTTCAGGCGGCGCTATTGGCCATCACCACCACCACCTTGCCCAATGCCGCCGCGGACGCGCCTTACTCGGCTACGCTGGTCGCTACGGGCGGCGTCCAGCCCTACACCTGGTCGCTGGCGGCAGGCAGCAGTTTGCCCGTGGGGTTGACCTTATCTCCGGCGGGACAGATCACCGGCACACCGGAGGTCGCGGCGACGACGACTACCTTCACTGTGCAGGTGAAGGACTCGGGCGTGCAGGAGGGTTTGGTTAATCCGCCGCAGACGGCCACCGGGACGCTGAGCCTCACTACCGGCATACCTTTCTTCACCATTTGGCCGAGCACCGCAGCGCCGGTCACAGCCGACGGCGGAGATCCCTCAGCGGTCGAGCTAGGGGTAAGGTTCCAGGCCGATTCCGCCGGCATCATCGCCGGGATTCGCTTCTACAAGAGCGCCGCCAACACCGGCACCCATGTGGGCGATCTGTGGACTAACACCGGCTCGCTGCTGGCTACCGCCACCTTCGCCAATGAGACCGCCTCCGGCTGGCAGCAGGTGACCTTCCCAACTCCGGTGGCAATCGCCGCCAGCACACCATACGTGGCCAGCTATCACACCACCGTCGGACACTACTCCGCCGACTTGAATTATTTTGCGACCGCCGGGGTCAACAATCCTCCGCTGCAAGCCTTGCAGAACGGAGTTTCCGGCGCCAACGGAGTCTTCACTTACGATACCACCGCGGGGTGCACGCCCACCGTCCAGCCCTGCTTCCCGGCGACCAGTTTCGACAGCGCCAACTATTGGGTGGATGTCGTATTCGAGAACACCTTTGGCATTTCCGGCACCATAAGCGGCGCCGGCGGCAACGGCGCCACCGTAACCGCCAGTCTCGGCGGAATTACCGTGGCTACCACCACGGCCAGCGCCGCGGGCGCCTATAGCCTCGTGGGCTTGGGCGACGGCACCTACACCGTCACACCGACGAATGCGGGCTTCACCTTCAGCCCCGCCAGCCAGAGCGTCACCGTCAGCAATGGCAATGGCACGGCTAATTTCTCAACCGTGTTTTCCATCTCCGGCACCATCAGCGGCACCGGCGGTAACGGGGCGACCGTAACCTTGAGCGGAGCTGCGAGCGAAACGGTCATCGCCAACGCCTCGGGCGCTTATACCTTCACGGGGTTGGCCAGCGGCGCGTACACCGTCACACCGACGCAGGCGGGCTTCACCTTCACTCCTGCCAGCCAGGCCATCACCATCAACAGTGCCAATGCCACAGCTAATTTCGCGAGCCTATATTCCATCTCCGGCACGATCAGCGGGACAGGCGGCAGTGGCGCCACCGTCACCCTGACCGGCACCTTGAGCGCGAGCGCTACCGCCGACGCCTCCGGCAACTACAGCTTCATCGGCCTGACAAACGGCACCTACAGGGTTACACCCAGCAACCTGGGCTTCGCCTTCACACCGCCCAGCCAGAGCGTGACCCTGGCCAGCGCAGATGTGAGCGCAGTGAACTTCAGCAGTACCGCCACCTACAGCGTTGCCGGCACAATCAGCGGGCTGGGCGGCAATGGCGCCACCGTGAACCTGAGCGGCGCCGCCACCGCGACCGACTCCAGCAACATGGTGCGGTACTCGCAGTTCGACAGCGCAGCTTTGCCGGGGAGTGGGCCTTGGGCGTACTTCTGCGACCACGCCACTTACACCGCCAACGCCACGGCCCTCACCGATCCCAACGGCGGTAACACCGCACTGAAGCTGGTTGGCCCGGCCAGCGGGGGCAGTTGCGGAACGCTAGCCACCGGCATTCAGCAGACGGTCTCCGGCGAATTAGCAAGCAACACCTACACCTTAAGCGTGTGGGCGCGCGGAGCTTTGGGAGGAGAGCAGTTACACCTAGGCATTCAATCTGGCAATAGCTGCCCCACGTTGCAAACCCTGACTACTTCTTGGGTGCGGTATAGCTGCTCCATCATCGCCACAGGCACCCCAGCCGGCTACCAGATTAGCTTCAGCAACCAACCGAGCGTGACGGTCTATCTGTGGGGCGCACAACTGGAACCACGCTCCAGTGTCGGCACCTACGTCCACACCACCAGCGCCCCGATGACGATGGTCACCGCCGATGCCTCCGGCAATTACAGTTTCACCGGCCTGGCCAACGGCTCTTACACGGTTACACCCAGCAATACCGGGTTTACCTACGCTCCAGCCAGCCAGCCGGTTACGGTCAGCAATGCCAACGTCACCGCTCTCAACTTCAGCACCGTTTACAGCCTTTCTGGGACCATCAGCGGTACGGGCGGCAACGGCGCCACCGTCAATCTCACTGGTACCTCCACCGCAACGACCACGGCCAATGCTTCCGGCCAGCTACACCTTCAGCGGTCTTCCCAATGGCAGCTACACGGTTACAGCCAGCGGGACCGGGTTCGCTTTTACTCCGGCCAGCCAGCCGGTTACCGTCAACAACGCCAACGTGACCGGAGTGAACTTCAGCAGTACGGTCACCTACAGCCTTTCGGGCACGATCAGCGGGCCGGCGGGCAACGGGGCCACCGTGACCTTGAGCGGAGCTTCGAGCGCGACGGTCACGGCGAACGCCTCGGGCGCTTATACGTTCGCGGGGTTGCTCAACGGCGCCTATACCGTCACACCGACGCAGGCGGGCTTCACCTTCAGTCCCGCCAGCTCGGCCATCACCATCAACAATGCCAATGCTACGGCTAATTTCTCAACCCTATTCTCCATCTCCGGCACGATCAGCGGGACGGGGGGCGGTGGCGCCACCGTCAACCTGACCGGCACCTTGAGCACGAACGCGACCGCTGATGCCTCTGGAAACTACACCTTCACCGGCCTCGCGGCTGGCCCCTACACGGTTACACCCAGCAACCCCGGCTTCGGTTTCACGCCGAATAGCCAGAGCGTCACCGTGGCCAGCGCCAATGTGACCGCACTGAACTTCGCCACCACGGTCACCTACAGTGTTGCCGGCACGATCAGCGGACTGGGCGGCAACGGCGCCACCGTCAGCCTGACCGGTGCTGCCACCGCCACTGACTCCAGCAACATGGTGCGATACTCGCAGTTCGACAGCGCGGCTTTGCCGGGGAGTGGGCCTTGGGCGTACTTCTGCGACTACGCCACTTACACGGCCAACACCACGGACCTAACCGATCCCAACGGCGGTAACACCGCACTCAAGCTGCTTGGCCCGGCCAGCGGGGGCAGTTGCGGAACGTTAGCCACCGGCATCCAGCAGACGGTCTCCGGCGAATCGGCGAGCAACACCTACACCTTAAGCGTGTGGGCGCGCGGAGCTTTGGGAGGAGAGAAGTTACACCTAGGCATTCAATCTGGCAATAGCTGCCCCACGTTACAAACCCTGACTACTTCTTGGGTGCGGTATAGCTGCTCCATCGTCGCCACGGGCACCCCGGCCGGCTACCAGATTAGCTTCAGCAACCAACCAAGCGTGACGGCCTATCTGTGGGGCGCACAATTGGAGCCGCACCCCAGTGTCGGCACCTATGTCCACACCACCAGTGCCCAAACGACGATGGTCACCGCCGATGCCTCCGGCAATTACAGTTTCACCGGCCTGGCCAACGGCTCTTACACGGTTACACCCAGCAATACCGGGTTTACATACGGTCCAGCCAGCCAGCCGGCTACCGTCAGCAATGCCAACGTCACCGCGCTCAACTTCAGCACCGTTTACAGCCTTTCTGGGACCATCAGCGGTCCGGGCGGCAGCGGCGCCACTGTCAACCTTACCGGCGCCGGTACCGCGACGGTCACCGCCGACGCCTCAGGCAACTACACCTTCACAGGCCTGGCCAACGGCGCTTACACGATTACACCCAGCAAGACCGGATTCACCTTCACCCCGGCGAGCCAACCAGCTACCGTAGCCAACGCCAGCGTGACTGCCGTCAACTTCAGCACCGTCACCTACAGCATTTCGGGCACGATCAGCGGTCCGGGCGGCAACGGCGCCACCGTCAGCCTGACCGGCGCCGCCACCGCGACCGCCACAGCGGATGCTTCAGGCAACTATACCTTCAGCGGCCTGACTAACAACGCCTACACAGTTACACCCACTAAGACCGGCGATACCTTCACTCCCGCGAGCCAGCCGGTCACGATAAGCAATGCCAGCCTGACAGGGGTCAGCTTCAGCACCGTCACCTACAGCCTCTCGGGCACGATCGGCGGGCCGGGCGGCAGTGGCGCCACCGTCAACCTGACCGGCACCTTGAGCGCCAGTGCGACCGCCGATGCCTCCGGAAATTACACCGTCACCGGCCTCGTGAATGGCCCCTACGCGGTTACACCCAGCAACCCCGGCTTCGCCTTCACGCCGTATGCCCAGAGCGTCACCGTGGCCAGCGCCAATTTGACCGGAGTGAACTTCAGCAGCACGACTACCTACAGCGTTTCCGGCACCATCAGCGGACCTGGCGGCAACGGCGCCACCGTGAACCTGGCCGGCGCCGCCACCGTGGCCGGGTCCAGCAACATGGTGCTGTACTCGCAGTTCGATGCCTCGTCCTTTGGCAATCCGCCGGGAACGCCGAACGTGTGGAATTACTTCTGCGACGACGCGACTTACACCGCCAACACCACGGACCTGACCGATCCGGACGGCGGTAACACCGCGCTCAAGCTGCTTGGCCCGGCCAGCGGTGGCAGTTGCGGAACGTTAGCCACCGGCATCCAGCAGACGGTCTCCGGCGAATCGGCGAGCAACACCTACACCTTAAGCGTGTGGGCGCGCGGAGCTTTGGGAGGAGAGAAGTTACACCTAGGCATTCAATCTGGCAATAGCTGCCCCGCGTTACAAACCCTGACTACCTCTTGGGTGCGGTATAGCTGCTCCATCGTCGCCACAGGCACCCCTGCCGGCTACCAGATTAGCTTCAGCAACCAACCAAGCGTGACGGTCTATCTGTGGGGCACACAATTGGAGCCGCACTCCAGTGTCGGCACCTACGTCCACACCACCAACGCCCCGATGACGATGATTACCGCCGATGCCTCCGGCAACTACAGCTTCACCGGCCTGGCCAACGGCGGCTACACGGTTGCACCGACCAGTACCGGAGCCACTTACACTCCGGTAAGCCAGCCAGCTACCGTCAACAATGCCAACGTCACCGCGCTCAATTTCAGCACGGTTACCTACAGCATTTCGGGGACGATCAGCGGCACGGGCGGCAACGCCGCTACTGTGAATCTGACTGGCGCCTCCGCCGCAACGGTCACGGCCGATGCTTCCGGCAACTACACCTTCAGCGGCCTGTTGAACGGCTCTTACACCGTGACACCGAGCCAGACGGGATACGCCTTTACCCCGGCGAGCCAACCAGCCACCGTGACCAACGCCAACGTGACTGCGCTCAACTTCAGCACTATGACCTACAGCCTTTCCGGGGCAATCAGTGGTGCGGGTGGCAACGGCGCCACCGTCAACCTGACCGGCGCCGCCACCGCCACTACAACAGCCAATGCTTCGGGCAACTACACTTTCACCGGCTTGACTAACGGCTCCTACACGGTTACACCCA
Organism: uncultured Acidobacteriota bacterium; assembly: GCA_963808725.1. Taxonomy (GTDB): domain Bacteria; phylum Acidobacteriota; class Terriglobia; order Terriglobales; family Acidobacteriaceae; genus JAHFUA01. The sequence goes on from CAWEGO010000003.1 coordinate 61,308, forward strand.
GCAACACCGGGTTCAACTTCACTCCGGCGAGCCAGACGACCACCCTGACCACCGCCAACGTCACGGTCAATTTCAGCACGACGACCTACAGTATTTCAGGCACGATCAGCGGGCAAGGCGGTAACGGCGCCACGGTGAACCTGACCGGCTCCGCCACCGCGACGGTCACCGCCGACGCCTCCGGCAACTACACCTTCGCCGGCCTGGCCAACGGCGCCTACACGGTTACACCCAGCAAAACCGGGTTTACCTTCACGCCGGTTAGTCAGCCGGCCACAGTCAGCAATGCCAACGTCACGGCGCTCAACTTCACCACGGCCACCTACAGCATTTCCGGCACGATCAACGGCACGGGCGGCAAAGCCGCTACCGTGAACCTGACTGGCACGGCCGCCGCGACGGTCACAGCCGACGCTTCCGGCAACTACACCTTCAGCGTCGTGGTGAACGGTCCGTACACGGTCACGCCCAGCAACGCCGGATTTGCCTTCACTCCGGCCAACCAGGCCGTGACGGTGAACGGAGCCAGCGTCACAGCCGTAAACTTCACCGCCACGGCCCAGTTGGCGATCGACCAGACGGTTTCGACCGACCGCAGTACGTCCGCAACCACCATAGCGTCACCGACCTTTACCACGACCAAGGCAAACGAATTACTGCTGGCATTCATCTCGGCCGACGGGCCGAGTTCGGGCACCAACACCACCGTCTCCAGCATCAGTGGCGGGAGCCTGACCTGGGTGCTGGTTGAACGTACCAACACTCAGGCCGGCACGGCTGAAGTCTGGCGCGCGTTCGCTCCCGCCGTGCTGACCAACGCTACCGTCACCGCGACGCTGTCGAAGAGCGAAGCCGCTTCCATCACCGTCGTGACCTTCACCGGTACGGATACTACCGGCACGAACGGATCCGGAGCGATCGGCGCTACCGGAACCGGCAACGCGGATCCTGGAGCGCCCACGGCCTCGCTGACCACTACCCGCGACAACTCCTGGATCATCGGCGTGGGCAACGATTGGGATAACGCGACCAGCCGGACAATCGGCGCCAATCAAACCTTGGTGCATCAGTATTTGGCAACCGTCGGGGATACGTACTGGGTGCAGCGGGAGACCTCCACGACGCCGGTGAGCGGCACGGTGGTCACCATCAACGATACCGCGCCCACAACTGATCGCTACAACCTCAGCATTTGCGAGGTTCTGCCGGCGCAATAAAGCGGCGCTCCTGGAGCGGGAGGGCGAAATCGGCGAGAAGGCGACCGCACGATAGGAGGGCTCGTTGGATTTCGGGGCGGTGCAGCAACCGCGCGGACAACTCGGCCCCCGGTTCGGGAGGAACGGCTCACGGGGAGGTCTTGGGGAGGTTCCGGGGAGGGTTAACCGCAATCCGATCTTCGGAAAAGGATGACGGCGACGGTCCTCACCTCTCCTCCCAAGTTGCGAAGACCGAGCCGCGCCAACAAGCGCCGAGGTTGTGCCGCAGTTCAAAACCACCTCCTTCCGTGGCGCAGGATCCAGCGTCCTGGTCGGGTCGGTTGGCTCACTCCTTCGAGTTCTTCCCTCTTCTGCAGCCCACGCACGTAGGCGGAGGTCAAGTCTCCTAGCTCGGCTAAGTGCTTGACGTGTTCCGCTACTTGCATCTCAATGCTTTTACGCGCCGGTTCTGGAAGAGTGAGCACCAGGTACTTCAGGCAGTCCCGCAAGTGATTTTCTTTGTCAACGATTTTTTCGCTCGGGTTCTTCTTGGCGAGTTGGATGGGGCCTACTTCCTCGCGGCGGGTGCGGCGCAACTCCCAGATCAGATTCGGGCAGCCATCATTGTGTACGCCGTAAATCGGCTTAGCGATGTCTTGCATTTCCTTCGGACAGACGATGAAGAGCGAGGGCATCGTTCTGTCTAAATTCATCCAGTGGGTGAGGATACGCTCCATTCCCAGCAGTTCATTGTTCTCTGGAGCTGATGATAGGTTGGTGATTCCCTCGTCCGCATAGATCGACGCGATCGCTTTGAAGGTTCCGTCGTTCTGGGCATGCGTCTTGTAGAAGATGCTCGGATCGGCGAAGACTGAAGTCTCCGGGTCTGTGAAACCCCGAAGTCGGCGTAAGAATGGTGCGTGCTCTTTAGGACTCAGCCCAGGTTGGTAATACTCGCGAAGGATGTAAAGGTTGCCATCGTAGTCAGCACAGGCGACCAGTGCTGCCGTTGGGTTGGCCTTGCCTACATCAAATCCTCCCAAATACGCCCAATGCGGGCCAGGCTGGAACCCCGACGGTCTCCGGGTCAATCAAAATCTTGTTGCCGTACCTATTGAGAATGTCTGCAAACAGGCGTTCACCTCCGCCAGCGCCGAATACGATTTCCTGTTCTGACTGCCATGCGCTTTCCGTTGTGTATTTGCGCCGTTCCCGCTGCTTCCATTCAGGGCTTGCCCTCTCAGGATCCGCTGTGTAATGGACGCGCATCACACATATCCCTTGGGGAAACAGTGCCTCCAGTCCAGGCGTCGTCATGCAAGCGTGCGTAGTCACGACGCTCCGTGCGATATCCAGCCCGAAACCGCCTGCCTTGGCATGGGAATCCGTTCGGCTCCTCGACCGGGTGTGGATGGAACGACCGCCTTCAACAGTGGTTTCGTAGCGTTGATGTCGAAAGTGATCGCGCTCTTCACGGCGAGCACGCTGACCGGCGCCTACCGTCGTTCTGCCTGACCGCCCCAGAAGAAGAACCGATGCCGCCCCATGCCGCTTTCTCGACGGGTCCGGTCCTTTCTTCGTCACGCCCCGCTGTGAGCGCTATCACCGACATGGCGTTCATCCAGTGATAACTGGGAAGCCCTAATCCGGGCCACGGCTCTCTCTACTGAGTCCACTTTCCTTCCCCAAGGAACCGGCCATTCGCAGCCAATAGCAGCTCCGTCCTCAGGAACGTTCTTTCCACTGTTCTCCTGAGCAGCCGCGAGCAAGAAGGGAGCGAATCATGAAAACCAGGAGCGCAAGACTGGGCGTATTTGGATGTGAACTGGCAGTGGTGTTCTTGCTTGCCGGAGGCTTGCTGGCGCAACAGGCGGCTAACGCGGGCAGCGCGCAGGGTCAGGGTGTCCCGCACCTGGTCAAGTTCAGCGGCTCCGTGAGGGATGCCGACGGCAACCCACGCACGGGATTCATAGGCATCACCTTTGCACTATATAAAGACCAAGCGGGTGAAGCTGCGCTTTGGCTGGAGACGCAGAACGTCTCCCTGGACGCGCAGGGGCGCTACACCGTGCTGCTAGGGGCGAACAGCGCCGAAGGCCTGCCGCTGGATGCGTTCACCGCCAACGAGGCCCAATGGCTCGGAGTGCAACCTGAGGGTCAAGCAGAGCAGCGGATTTTGCTGGTGAGCGTGCCCTATGCGCTGAAAGCGGCCGACGCCGAGACTCTGGGCGGCATACCGGCATCGTCGTTCGTGCTGGCTGCGCCAGCGGCCGCGGGCACAGCCACGGGGCAGACGGGCACGACCCCGACGGCTGCGGGCACCTTGGTACCCTCGCCGGCGATCACCGGCAGCGGAAGCCCCAACACGTTGGCCGAGTTCGACAGCACGGGTACGAACCTCATCAGCTCCTCCATCTCGGACACGGGCAAGGTGGTCAGCACCCTGGAACCCGTGGGCATCGGCACCGCGAGCCCGGGAGCCTTGCTCGACGTGGAGTTCACCACCGCTACGCCCACCAACGCCCTGCTCTCCAACATCACCTACAACAACAGCACGGCCGTCACCAACGCGGTGGTTTCGGCCTTTGACATGAACTTTATGGACGCCAGCACGGCCACGAACCTGTCGAAGCAGACAGCGCGCATCGCCCTAATCCGGCAGCCAGGGGCTACGGGCACGGTCACGGCGTTTGATTCGGCGCTGACGGCGACCGAATTTCTACATGCCAGCGCGTCGTATCCCATTCGGGGCATCAACATCGAAGGGCCGACCATGGACTCGGGGACGTCGTTGTCCTTTTTTAGCGGCCTGTATATCGGTTCTCCCAGCGGAGCGGGCACGGTGACGAACAAGTACGCGTTGGTAACCGAGCCCAATGCCGGCAATGTCGGCATCGGGACCACCTCGCCGGGTTCGCTGTTGGAAGTGGACGGCAATCTGACGGTCGGCGCCGGCGGAATCCTTACCGGCAACGGTTCCGGCCTGACCAATCTGAACCCCGGCAGTTTGGGCAGCGGGACCATACCGTCTTCGGCGCTGAACAACGTGAACGGCTCCGGGCTGACCAATCTGAATGCCGCCAACTTGACCGGGACAGTACCCTCTTCCATCTTGAGCGGTGTGAACGGCTTCGGGTTGACAAACGTGAACGCCGCTACGTTGGTGGGATTTCTTCCCAGTGCATTCGCTACGACCCTCAGCAACACATTCACCGGCAACCAGAGCGTCACCGGTAGCCTCATTCTCTCGGGTTCAATCACCGGCACGGCGGCCAGCCTTAATTCGGTCGCACTTCCCAGCACCTCGTCGGATGGCACTATGGGCGTGATCACCCTGGGGGGCACGCTGTTCCTGCACAGTTTCGGAACCAATAACACCTTCGTCGGCGCCTCGGCCGGGAACATTACCATGACGGGCACCGGCAACAACACCGCCGTGGGCGCCTCCGCGCTCACCGCCAACACGACGGGCCCTTACAACGCCGCCTTCGGCACCAACGCGCTCGGCGCCAACACGACGGGCGGCGGCAACGCCGCCTTCGGCTACCAAGCGCTCCAGGCCAACACGACGGGCGGAGGTATGAGCGGCCCCAACTCCGCCTTCGGCTACCAAGCACTCCAGGCCAACACGACGGGCAACCTTAACTCCGCCTTCGGCGCCTTGACGCTCAGCGCCAACACGACGGGCAGCACCAACTCCGCCTTCGGCAACAACGCGCTTAACGCCAACACGACAGGCACCGGCAACGCCGCCTTCGGCAACGGCACGCTCACTGCCAACACGACGGGCGGCGGCAATGCCGCCTTCGGCAGCGCCGCGCTCAAAGCCAACACGACGGGCGAAAGCAACGCCGCCGTCGGCCTCGGAGCGCTCAATGCCAACACGACGGCCAGCTACAACTCCGCCTTCGGGGCAGGTGCGCTCCACCTCAACACGACGGGCGGCGGCAACGCCGCCTTCGGCATCAGCGCGCTCTTTAACCTCAATGGCGGAACAAACAACACCGCGATTGGCCAATTCGCGGGCTCCAACCTCACGGCGGGCGAAAGCTACGACATCTACATCGGCAACGCCGGAGTAGCCGGCGAATCAAATACCATTCGCATCGGCACCGATGCACAGCAGACAGCAACCTTCATCGTCGGGATCAACGGGGCCACCAGTGCCAGCGGTGTGGAGGTCTTCGTCAACTCCTCCGACCAGCTCGGCACCGTGACCTCCTCGCGCCGGTTCAAGCACGAGATCGCCGACATAGGCGCGGAGAGCGACCTGCTGATGAAGCTGCGGCCGGTGGCGTTCTATTACAAGCCCGAACTCGACGAGACGCAGACGCGGCAGTACGGGCTGGTGGCCGAAGAGGTGGCCCAGGTGGCCCCGCAACTGGTCGTCTACGACAAAGATGGCGCCCCCCAGACGGTGCGCTACCACTTCGTCAACGCCATGCTCCTGAACGCGGCCCAAAAGCAACAGCGCCTGCTTGAGGAACAGCGGACGGCTATTGGGAGGCAGGAGTCGAGGATCCAGGACTTGGAGGCTAGGCTAGCGAAGCTGGAGGCCGCTCTGGCCGAGAGGCATTGAGGCCGGGAGCGCGGTCTCCGTCCAGACATTCGCGGACGGATCGCGCGAGTGCGGCGAAAAGGAAGCAGCAGGCTGGGCGGAGCCGCCTCCACCTCCGGTGGCCATTGCATCGGGAATTGTTGTTGAGAATGTATGGTCCGCCGCCTGACTGCAAGGGAGATTGTTGGGACGAAGTACAGTCTGCGTAAATGTATCCGGCCTCTAGTTGGAGATTTTTCTCCGGGCCTACGCGCCGTTCGTTCCGGCGTTGCGCGAGCGCGTGCGGCGGATCCGGGGGTATTTGCAGATTTGTGGGTTTTGACGGTAGTAGCGGGCTACTGCGCGGTCAGCGGTTCCATCACCGCTTCGACGTGGGCTGTTCCCCCACTCACGTACAGGTTGTTGCTCCAGTCGGAGTATCCCGCCTTCTTGATTGAGATTTCATGCTTTCCGGCCATTACCGTGACGTTCAAGGGCGTACTGCCGGCAGTGGCGCCGTCGATTTGAACCTGGGCGTCATCCGGGGTAGAGCTGATCTGCAAGGCCGTCTTGAATTCATCATCTGCCGTCTCGGCAGATGGGGCTGCACCAAAGCTGGCCAAGTCCAAGCGGAGGTCTCCGTTGACGAAGGCAGTGATCTCCGTTCCGCGGGGAAAACTTGTGTTTGTGCCGTGGATGAGCAGGAAAAACGGGGCCGCCACGATCGGCACCTCAACCATCACGCCGATCATTTCTCCGGTGCGGTTCTCTCCACTCGTCCGGTTGAATGCTCGCACTGGAGCCTTGCCTCCGTTGCGGAGCTTGATGTCGTTGATGGTGAAGCTCAGCTTACCGGCACGGCCCAAGGTCTTGCTGGCTTCGCCCTGGGTGACCACGCCGGTGGCGGGCGAGCCGCGGCGCAGCACGGTGACGCCGCTGACCACAACGTCGTTGACGACCCCGAACAGGATTTCATCGCCGTTCTTGGCGGTGTGCGAATCGAGCTTGTTCAGCAATCGCAGCTTTATCGGCGTGCCGTCCTGCAGAATGCTTGCAGAGGGCTGCTGTGCCGGGGCAGCGGCCGTCACCGTCCCAGGAGCATGGGATGCCGGCATGGAAACCTGGGGCGCCTGCTGCGCAACCAGCGCCGCCAATAAGAGCGGGACCAACACATAAGAGAGCAGATGGCGAGTCATGACTGTCCTTCCTCCCGGAATGGGACGATTCGATTCGGCAAAGTCAATCCGCTCGCCGAGCGCTGCGGATTCTGGCCTATTTGACCGGCTGGGCGCTCACCTTGAGCAACTGCGGCGAGGAGGACATCTTGGCCACCGACTGCTCGGCCATATCCTGCACCGAATCCTTCACGAGGTGCTTCAGGTCGCTGTTGTGCGTGAATGCATTGCCGATGTGGCTCTTGGCTGATCCCTGGACGGTTTCAATCCAGACGGCCTTTCCGGACTGATCGCGTACGGTCCACTCCACCAGGACAACCAGTTCACGGTGGTTAAAGCCGGCCCGGGCGGAGCCCACATCGGCGAACTTGGGTTCCAGCACGACCTGTGCATCGCCGGCCTTAGAGGAGTCATCGACCCGCGTGAGGCTGGTGAAGATGCCTTTGAGCACGGGCTCCAACTCAGTGCAGGCGGTCTTGCCGACGGGGATCTTTTCCCGTCCCTTTACGGTTGCACAGAACTCGGGCGTGAGAACTAGCACGGCGGTGAGTGACAGCTTCTGTGGCGCCGGCGGCGTCTGGTTCTGGGCCATCTCGGAAAGGGTAAGCAGCAGCGAACAGCACAGGAGAAGCGAGAGAAGGCAGCGGCGAGCGGTCGACATAAGGTTCCTTCCTAGAAGAACACGTTCACGACTTCGGTGTCACCGGTTTGCGCGTTGGTAAGCGGCACCTGTAGATGCATCTTCTTCCGCGGAGCGTCCGTCGGCACTGGGACATAGACAAATCCGTACACGGAGGAGCCGGGCGAAAGCGTTTTGCTCCGCACTTCTTTCTTCATAAGGTTTTCCTGAACCTGCTTAACGTCGGTGACCAGGGTGAGATCGACGAGTCCGCCGGAGCCCAGCAGCGACGCGGTCTTGCCACGTTTGCCGCTAACCTCGGCTGCCTCCCCCAACCCGACGGCGGACTTGTCGAACAGATATGTGTCCGTGGCGGAGGTGTTCTGGATGACGATGAAGACCGGGAGTATCCCCTTGGAGCTAAGGTAAGAATTGAAATACGTCTTCTGTTGCTCGGGATCTTCCACCGGTTCGACGGCGACGATCAGGCCGGCCTTGGCCACTTTGTTGGCGTACTCAGCCGCCGGTCGCACGGGATAGTCGGGAAAATGGTGCGAGGAATAGCCGGGCTGAACCAGGAACAGAACCGCCAGCGTGCAGATAACTGCCAGGGAGTTGGTTCGAGACACCGAAACACTCTCCTTCCGCGACCGAAAAGGGCCGACGTGCGGGAGGCTCCTGATTGGTTCAGTTGACAACCGACTCGATAGCGCACTGCCAGGGCCTGGGATAAAGCCGGGGGCCGCCTCACCAGTATGAACAGGTGCGTCGTGGTATGAACTGGGGCGATGAGGCGGACACAATTAAATATTCAAGCACAAGCTCGCGATTGTTTCTGTGACCGCGAGCACTCCTGCCTGTGAGGTCAAGCCCCCTCACTCACCGCAGACAAGTCAGCCCTTTGATTCCGCGCCACCGCGTCGCCCGTCATAGCGGAGCGTGCCCCCCGGACAGATTCAGCGTGGGCCAGCGCTGCATCCAGTGCGGTATCTCGCTTTCTCCCACGGGTACGGTCTTTCCTTCGTCACGCCCCTACGTGAGATTGATCACCGACACGGCGATCATCCAGTGATAAACGAAGTTACTTCCCGGCCACGGCTCTACTGATTCCACTTTCCTTCCCCAAGGGGCCGGCCATGGCAGCCAATGACAGCTCTCTTCTCCGGAACGTTCTTCCCACCGTTCTCCTGAGCAGCCGAGAGCAAGAAAGGAGCGAATCATGAAAACCAAGCGCGCGAGACTGGGTGTATTTGGATGTGAACTGGCAGTGGTGTTCTTGCTTGCCGGAGGGTCGCTGGCGCAACAGGCGTCTACTGCGGGCAGCGCGCAGGGTCAAGCTGTCCCACACCTGGTCAAGTTCAGCAGCTCCGTGAGGGATGCCGACGGCAACCCACGCACGGGAGTCACAGGCATCACCTTTGCACTATATAAAGACCAAGCGGGTGGGGCCGTGCTGTGGCTGGAGACGCAGAACGTCACCCTGGACCAGCAGGGACGCTACACGGTTCTGCTGGGCGCCAACAGCGCCGAAGGCATGACGCCGGAGCTGTTCAGCGCCAACGAAGCGCAATGGCTGGGGGTGCAACCTGAGGGTCAAGCAGAGCAGCGGATTTTGCTGGTGAGCGTGCCCTATGCCCTGAAAGCGGCCGACGCCGAGACCCTGGGCGGCATACCGGCTTCGTCGTTTGTGCTGGCGGCGCCCCTGGCAGCCGCAGGCGCTACCACCAGCGCGGGGCAGACGGGTACGAGCACGACTGCTGCGGGTACCTTGGTGCCTTCGCCGGCGATCACCGGCAGCGGAAATCCCAACACGCTCGTCGAGTTCGACAGCACGGGCACAAACCTCATCAGCTCCTCGATCTCGGACACCGGCAAGGCGGTCAGCACCACCGAACCGGTGGGCATCGGCACCGCGAGCCCGGGAGCCCAACTCGACGTGGAGTTTACGACCAGTGCGCCCACCAACGCCCTGCTCTCCAACATCACCTACAACAACAGCACGGCCGTCAGCAACGCTGTGGTTTCAGCCTTCGACATGAACTTTATGGACAACAGCACGGCCGCGAACCTGTCGAAGCAGACGGCGCGCATCGCCTATATCCGTGAAGCTGGGGCGACGGGAGGAGTGACTGCGTTCGACACGGCGCTGACCACGACCGAGGTGGTGAATGCCAACGCCCCCTTTCCGGTGCGCTCGATCAACATTGAAGGTCCAAATATGAACACGGGGACCACGCTGTCCAACTTCACCGGCCTCTACATCGGCTCTCCCAGCGGGGCGGGCACAGTGACCAGCAAGTTTGCATTGGTAACCGAACCCAATGCCGGCAATGTCGGCATCGGGACCACCTCGCCAACTGTGCCGCTGGAGGTTGCGGGCAACCTGACGGTGGACACCCCCGGCGTCATCACCGGCAACGGCTCCGGCCTGACTAGCCTGCCGGCTCCGCAAGCCGCCAGTCTGGTCGGAACTATCCCTCCTGCCGCTCTGAACGGCGTAAACGGCTCCGGGCTGACCAATCTGAATGCCGCCAACTTGACCGGGACAGTACCCTCTTCGATCTTGAGCGGTGTGAACGGCTTCGGGTTGACCAACGTGGACGCCGCTACGTTGGCGGGATTTCTTCCCAGTGCATTCGCTACGACCCTCAGCAACACATTCACCGGCAACCAGAGCGTCACGGGCAACCTAAGTCTCTCGGGTTCCCTCACCGGCGGGGCAGCCAGCCTCAATTCGCTCGCACTTCCCAACACCTCGTCGGACGGCACTATGGGCGTGATCGCCCTGGGGGACACGCTGTTCCTGCACAGTTTCGGAACCGATAACACCTTCGTCGGCGCCTCGGCCGGGAACCTGACCATGACGGGCACCGCCAACGCCGCCGTCGGCAGAAATGCGCTGTCCGCCAATACGACGGGCAGCAGCAACTCCGCTTTCGGCGCCGGCGCGCTCAAAGCCAACACGACGAACTGCTGCAACTCAGCCTTCGGCGCCGGCGCGCTCACCGCCAACACGACGGGCACCAACAACTCCGCCTTCGGCAACGCCGTGCTCCTCGCCAACACGACGGGCAGCGGCAACACCGCCTTCGGCGACGTGGCGCTCGCCGCCAACACGACGGGCATCCAAAACTCCGCCTTCGGCAACGCCGCGCTCAGAGCCAACACGACCGGCAACTGGAACGCCGCCTTCGGCGTCAACGCGCTCCTCGCCAACACGACGGCCAACTACAACTCCGCCTTCGGCATCCACGCACTCTCTAGCCTCAGTGGTGGACAAAGCAACATCGCGCTTGGCTACGGGGCGGGCGACAACCTCACCGGGGCTGAAAGCAACAACATCTACATCGGCAACCAAGGCGTGGCCGGCGAATCAAATACCATCCGCATCGGCACCGATGCACAGCAGACAGCGACCTTCATCGCCGGGATCAACGGGGCCACCAGTGCCAGCGGTGTGGAGGTCTTCGTCAACTCCTCCGACCAGCTCGGCACCGTGACCTCCTCGCGCCGGTTCAAGCACCAGATCGCCGACATAGGCGCGGAGAGCGACCTGCTGATGAAGCTGCGTCCGGTGGCCTTCTATTACAAGCCCGAATTCGACGAGGCGCAGACGCGGCAGTACGGGCTGGTGGCCGAAGAGGTGGCCCAGGTGGCCCCGCAACTGGTCGTCTACGACAAAGACGGCGCCCCGCAGACGGTGCGCTATCACTTCGTCAACGCCATGCTCCTGAACGCGGTCCAGAAGCAACAGCGCCTGCTCGAGGAACAGCGGACGACTATCGGGAAGCAGGAGTCGAGGATCCAGGACCTGGAGGCTAGGCTGGCGAAGCTGGAGGCCGCTCTGGCTGAGAGGCATTGAGACCGGGAACGCGGTCTCCCGTTTAGACCAGACACTCGCGGTCGGATCGCGCGAGGGCCGCGAAAAGGAAGCAGGCTGGGCGGAGCCGCTTCTACCTCCGGTGGCCATCGCATCCCATACCCATGATGTGGATAGCCATAGACGACACGGTTGTGGCCCAACTCAAGCGTGAGGCAGCCGCCAGGGGCGCACCATGTCCGAACTGGTCGAGACGGCGCTGCGCATGCTGTTTCGGTCCTCGAGGAAGCGATACAAGATCCCTCCCCTGCCGACGTTCCGTAGCGGCGGCACGCTGATCGAACGTCGCCGACCGGGACGCTCTGCACCGGGCCATGGAAGGGCAGTAGTGCTCGTCGTCGACACCAACGTACTGGTATGTGCTGCCGACGGAGACTCGCCATTTCATGCAGCATGCCGCGAGTGGCTTGAGCATCAACGAGTGCGTGCGGACGCTTGGTGTACCACTTGGGCGATCTTGTACGAATTTCTGTGCGTGACGACTCACCCGCGAGTAATGCACCGGCGATGGAGTGCGCCCGCAGCGGGGAGCTTCGTTGCGGCACTGCTCGCCTCGCCCGGGCTCGGTGTCCGTGGTTTTAGGTCGGCTTCTTCACCCAGCCTTTTACGGTTTCCGTTCACCAGCGCCGCAATCTGACCGACAAGATTGGTTTCGGCTCCATTCGCGTGACACCAGGAAAACAGCGCAATCGTGACGAGGGCTTCAGGCTCGTGGGCTCTGTCGACGCGTGCATTGCACTCCTGGTTGATAAGCGCCTGCCAGAGTTGCCGGTAAACCTCATTATTACTATCTCCGAGCGGCGTCATCAGGGCACGAACAAGGTCGCGAATCCGAGGGCCGAAGCGCGAGAGGTCCATCGTGGGTAGGACGAACTCGCGATGATGTAGCAGGCGGAACATCAGCAAACGGGATTGAAAATCGTCGGCAATTCGCTCCACGGCTGCGTCATCCAGCACTTGGAGGGTTTTGCGCGACGGCGCCAAGGAGATGTGTAGCGCTCGACTGGTCACTGCAGTATCAGACTCCGGCTGGCGAAAACACAGAACTTTTGCCCCAAAGCCATCGACTAGTTGTCCACCAATCGTGACTGGCACACCCCGCGCATTTCCAGCGCGCGCTCGCATTTAATCGCTTCCAGGTGATTTCCCGGGAGCGAGGCGAGGTCACGAAGCGCCGTGGCAATATCCAACTGCCGATATTTAGCGGACAGTTGCCTCATTTTCGCTTGGTGCTCTCGCTCTTTGGGCGCAGTGATTCGCCGGCTTCGTCCTTCGACTCTTCTCGAATAGATCGCTCGAGAAGAAACTCGATCTGCCTGTTCAGTGAACGGCGTTCCCGCTGAGCGAGTTCAACGAGTTTTGCCTTGAGGCTGGCCGGCATACGCAACAACAGGCGGACTCGTTCTTCACTCATTGGGGTAGAAATACTGGAGAAGAGAAGACTTCTCTCTTGACACTGGAGGCCATTGTGATATCATTAAGACCTCGTTATGATGTCATCAACAAAGAGGCACGCCCATGCAGCACAGAACCGAAGTTAAGCTAGTACGTCAGAATCTCCGCCTAGTCAAGCAGCTTTGTCCGTCCCTGCCCGGAGAACAGCTTAGAGCCTTGTGCGACCTGACCCGAACCCTTCGTCTTTCTGTCTCGCAGGGCGAAATCCTATTCGTCGACGGGAAGTGGTATGTGAGCCACGCGGGTCTTCTGCGAATAGCGCTTCGGCGGCGTTGCCTGGGAATCCATACTGTTTTGCAGGAAGGACATTGCGATCCCGTCGTCGGCCGGTGGCTTTTTAAGGCCACGGTCTACAAATCTCCCAGGTCGAAGGGCTTCGTCGGGTACGGCGATGCCGATCCGTCCAATGTATCTCCCCTAGTTCGCGGCGCCGAAATGCGTGTGGCCGAAACCCGCGCGGTCAATCGTGCTTTGCGGAAGGCTTACGGGATTGGGATCTGCTCGGTCGAAGAAATCGGATCGCTGCCCGCTCGCAGTCAGCCCGAGGCGAATGTCCGAAAGCTTCCGCCCCAGCCTGCCAACGGCAATGGCGAACCCAAGCTCCGCGATCAGCTCTGCCTGTTGATCCGCGAGCACCGGCTGGATGCTTCCCTCGTGAAGCAGTATGCGACCGAGTTTTGTGGCGCTAAGGACCTCCGCCAGGCCACCCGTGAACAGATCCAGTCGTTCATCGCTCACCTAGCGGGGCTCGCCGCCAACGACCGTGAAGGTCTGCTGTGCAAGCTCAATAGCTATACCGCGAAGCGAGAGGAAGGCGCAGCATGAAACGGCGTTTCCAAGGTCTCGCTTCAACGGCCCAAGCTGCCGAGGTTCCCGATGGCGTGTTCCTGGTCCGCGTCGATCGGGTCCGGTACTCGCAGGAACGCCAGAAGCCCTTTTACACCGTTCGGTTCTCTGTGCTCGAACCCGCACCCTTGGCCGAGTGCACCTTCTCTGGCCGGCTCTACTGCACACCCAGGGCCCTGTGGAAGTTCAGCTGGTTTCTGCGCGACTTCGGCTGCGACCCGGAGCCGCTCGGCCGGGATGAGGTGGAAGAAAAGGGCCTCATCGGACTCCGCGGGGTGGTCAAGCTCTCCCACACCGTTGTGAACGGTCGCACCCTGGTGAATCTGGATGCCTTCGCGCCGGCAGGCGCCTGGGAGTCGATATCCTCGCCGACACCTCCCCCGCTGCGCTCGGAGTTGGCCTCGTGACCTTCAGCTACACCCAGCTCGCGCAATATCTAGCCTGCCCGTTGCGGTACCGCTATCGCTACCTGGACGGCTGGCAGGAGAAAGAAACCCGAGCCGGGCTGCTGTTCGGACGTGCCTTCGAACAAGCACTGGCTGCGCTGTTACGCCGCGAAGATCCAGGTTGCGCGCTTTTCGAGGCTTGGTCGCAGTACAAGAACTCCTCTCTGGAGTACCCCAAGAGCGAAACCTGGGATCAGATGCTTGAGCAGGGGATCCACTTGCTTACCCGATTTGTCCAGGATGACCGGGTGCAAGTCTGGAATCCTCGCCGCAATCTGCAGATCAAGTTCACGCGCCCCATCGGAAACGGCAACGAGTTCGTCGCCTACGTCGATGCCATCGGCCAGCTCGACGGAGAACGCTCGGTCATTGACTGGAAAACCACCGGCGCCCGCTACCCCGACCAACCGGAAGGTCTGCTGGCTCTGGACCCGCAACTCGTCTGTTATTCCTGGATCACCGGAGAACCCAACGTAGGATTTGTAGTCTTCGTGCGCAAGCGGCTGGTCGAGGTCCAGTATCTGCGCGCCACCATTACCCAGGAGCAACGCGACCGCTTCGGGGAGATGATCGCCAGCACCGTTCGGCAGATCGAAGGCGCCCAGTTCCCTGCTCGCAGTGGCATCCGCTTTCCCCGGAACGGCTGCATCAGTTGCTCTCACTTGGGACTCTGTCTGGGGAAACAGGATCTGGTTGACTCGAAGCTCATCCGCCGCCCGGGAGGCGACCTTGGTTGGCTTGACCAACTTGATTTCTAGGGACCCACCGATGCCGCCCAAGCTCAATCGTCGCCGGGCCCTGTTCGTGCTCTCCAAGATCGACGAGATCCTGGCTTGGGAACAACGGAAAGAGGCCGAGCGCGATACGCGATTCGTAGAACTCGGGAAGTATTTGTGCGAGGTGCGGGCAGGCCAGTACTGGCGGCTGGAGAACCTGAAGTCTTTTGACGACTTCTTGGAGAGGCGCTTCCCCGAGTCCCGCCGCAAGGCTTACTACCTGATGTCGATACACGAACACCTGCCGCCACAAGTGAGGAAGGAACTGAAGAATATCGGATGGACGAAGGGCAGGGAATTGGCGAAACTGGCGCGGGCGGAGGGTCAGCGCTTCGATTGTGCACCCTGGGTGCACAAAGCCCGCTCCATGCCGAGGGAGGAGTTCATGCGGGAGGTGGAGCGGGAACTGACCGGGCGGGATTCCGAACCGAGCGAGCTGATCTATTTCAAGGTCTACAAGAGCCAGCAGCCAGTGATCGAACAGGCGATCGACACAGCGGCGTTGATGCTGGGCTCGGACAAATCGCGAGGGTATTGCCTGGAGATGATCTGCGCTGACTTCCTGGCGGGAGCGCACCTAGACAATGGCAATCCCAAGGTACTGCTGTTGTCCATCCTGCGCCGGTTCTGCTTCCTCCCCAAAGCCCAGAAGGAAGAGTTCCTTTGCGAGGCCACCCAGCCGGCATGACTGGCATGCCTAAGACCCCACGAGCTCGTCTGGAGGCCGATGTCTACCAGCGTCTGCGGGTGCAAGTGCTCGATCGCGATGGCTGGCGATGCCAGGTCTGCGGGTCGATGGCGAACTTGGAGGTCCATCACCTACAGTTCAGGAGTCGGCAGGGCCAAGATACCGAGGCCAATCTCATCACCTTGTGCTCCCAGTGCCACAAGCGGACCCACAGCCAGTCTGCAGCCAGGTAGGGGCCGCAATGCGCGCAGGAGCAGTCTGCCAGGAATATCGAACGCAACGGGTTCGTGTTCGTTCGCCCCCTTGAGGGCGTGATCCGCGGTAAGGCGGTTGGTCGTCCCCGTTCGTCGCGTTGTCCAATCGTTGCCTATGCCGATGCCCGAAGAATTGTTGCGAGTGGTAGTCAGGGATGCGGTCGGCGCTCCAGGATTTGCGTTGGCGCCGTGCGCGACAATCGCGCCCGAGCCGTCCGTGGCGGTCATGTTACTCCGGTGGAGGTGGCCAGCGTGGATATAGTGCGCAACCGGAAATGCGGGTAAGCTTTTAGACTGAGCGCCGAGCCGGTTCATGGTGAGTGCCTCTAGTTACGACGATAAATCACAGAACCAGCAGCCGGCCAAAGGGGAAAGCAGTGATGGTTACGGAAACAACGATGAGATTCTCGAAGCTGCTTCTGCTGGTCCTGGTGCTCGTATTTGCCGCCGCCATAGAGAGCCCGGCACAGACCCCGCCTTCCGTGAACAGCAGCGGAACCGTGGTAGGCAACTCGGGCACGCAAGCCACCGTGGCGTCGATTCCGCCGGGCGCGCCGGGCGTCACCCCGGTCATCATCCCGTCATCCCATAGCACGTCCGACCCGCGCCTCTGCAACTGGGCCAACGTCGGACAGCCACGTTCGGGTGGGGGCTGTTTCAACATCATGCCGGCGAATGTCCAGATCCAGGACTTCCGCTTCGGCGACTATCAGACGGGCGTGAACGTTCCGGGCTCCCAGCCGGGCACAAATTTCGCCGCTTGGCACCGCTGGGATTCGGTGTACACCGCCACCAACAGCGTGAAAGGGCTGCACCAGACCAATCTCAACCTCAACGGGCTCTATCTCGGCGGCGGCACGAACATTTTCCAGAACGGCTATGTGAATCTGCCCTGGCAGGCGGTGCAGGAGAACTTTGCTAACTCCTACACTCCCGGCAATACCTTCTCACACATCTCCTGGGGCAATAAATACTCGACCGGCGACATCCTAGCGTACTACGGCATTCTGCGCTGCTATGGCGGCTTCTCGGCCGGTTCGGGCGAAGGCTGCGAAGGCATCGACCTGATGGCGTGGGAGGGAACGCAAGAGTACGCCGGAACCATCGTGAGCTCGACCGCTTCCACGGTTACAGTCAAGGTGACGCAAGGCGACGGCACGCAGGGCGCAGGGCGCTACCTGGTGGATCAGACGCAGGGCATCACCGGCAACGCGACCGCGATTACGGAGCCCACGGGCGGGAACTTGTTTCAAGTGACGGATTCAAGCGCAGCATTTCCGGTTTCGACCGTCAACACCACGCTGGGAACGGCGGTCACCGCGCCCGGAACGGCCACGGTCACCCCGGCCAGCATGGCCGGGATCGCAACCGGGAACATCCTCTGCGTGGCCGGCAACAAGACTGGATTCGAGCAAGTGCAGGTTTCAGCCACTACCGGCTCGACCTTCACGGCTCCATTTCGTTATCCCCATCTCACCACGGATTACGTCATCAAGGGCGGACTCTGCGGCTATTATTTCTCTTTCGTCGCGGATGATGCCACGCACTCGCTGTATTCGGAAATCTCGCCGTCCAATCCGCTGCACTGGGTGATCCCGGTGCTGCGCTCCACTTCGGGCACACAGTTCGAAGTGTGGCTGACTCACCCCAACAACGGCATTCAGGGCTATACCGGCCAGTGGAGTTTGACTACTCCTGGCTATCGGCTGTGGCCGGGAGCGGAAGTCACCAGCGTGATGACGCCGGGCGGGCAGACGCTTTCGAGCACTCTGACCGTAGAGCCGCATTCCGCCAGGTGGGCTAACTCAGATACCGTAAGTGTGCCGCACTACTGGGCGCTGGCGGCGCACCAGGGTCAGATGAGCCGTAGTGGGTACTTCCCGAATACAGCCGGTGAAGCTGGCTTTATGAGCTGGATCGCTAAGGGGCAGATGACGGGCTCGACTGCAATGTTCTGGTTCGAGAACGACACTCCGTCCAGCATTTACACCGGAGACTCGGGCAGCGTCAATTACCACAATTACCCGCGCCTGTTCAACATCGGCAGCAACTGGGGTCAGTACTTCCATACCACCGATTATCCGCGAGGCGCATTCTTCATCTCTGATCAGACCGCAACCGCTTTCCATTTTGTACAACAGCCGTATGCCACCGGAACTTGCCTGACCCGCTGCAACGCCTTCATGGATGTTGACCCTGTGAATCACCGGTTCAAAATCTACAAGTTCGGGGCCACTCCCGCGATCACCCTGGACTGGGACACCGGAACAGTCAACGCGACCGCTGTCCAAGTCGGCGGAGTCAACGCCGCTAAGCTCATCGCTTCCGGCGCTACCAACCTCGGCACCGGCTCGATTCCGGCGACAAGGTGTGCAACTGCGGTAGCCACGAGCGCCCCCGGGACACTCAGCACCGACACCATCAGTTGGGCCTTTAACGCCGCGCCTGGCGCCGGATATACCTCCGGCCTCAACGTGCTGGCCTATGTGACTGCGAACAGCGTGAATTTCCTGGTCTGCAATCCCACGGTGCGCACACTGACACCGGCATTGGCAACGCTCAATTGGCGGGTCATCCGCTAACCGTGAACCCCTGAAGCAGAAAACAGCTCCAGACACGCGGACGGATGCGCAAGAACTAATCCCACATTTCCTTTTTGAACTCTGAGCAAGGTGGTTGTATGATCGCGCCAACGCCAGCATTCATGCGGCTTTGAGAGTGAAATCGACTTCGCGGAGGTTCGACCCGGTGGGTGAGAAGCAAAATCAGCCCGTTCAGCTCTCGTTCAACCCGTCTTTGAAAGTTGATTTCCAAGGTTCTCGCGTCACCTCCGACAGTGGCCTACTTTTGGTGCGCGAGTTGGATGAACGTTTGGATTTGAGTGCGCTTATCGCCGAAAATCAGATTGTGAATCTCGCTCAGGTGTTCCTCGTAGGTGGTCGCGCGGATGTCCATTTCCGCGAGCGTGCTTCCCTCGAACAGTCTAGTTGGATGAGCAATTTGTCCAAGCGGTCGCTGTCGGCAGGTAGTCTGCCTGGATGAGATCCGGCGCGCTATCGAGAACGGGAGCAGCGACGATGTCTCCCGCGCTCTGGCGCTGAATGCCGGCCTAGGTTGGCGGGTGTGATCTTCGACAACTATGACGCGGTAGCAACCGGGCTGGATTCTCCCAGATCCAGGCAGTGATTTCAAGTTTTAATCCGCCCGCGCTCATGCGCGGGATGGCCGTGGAGAACGGGCCGCGTCGCAATAAGCTGTTCATTATAATGGTGTGCACAAAACTGGGGGCTGTCCTATCAGGACAGCCCCCAAAATTGCAACCACCGCTTGATCGAAGGGCGCGTCTTCAGTTGCTAACGTCTACAGCGATGGCAGAAACTCGACGCGCTCAGGTTGTAGCCACGCGCGCTCACGCGCCACATGGCCGTGGAGAGGGGGCCGCGTCGTCATAGGGGTTTGCACTCATTGACTCGCCGAGAAGTTGAGTCCAGTAATGTTGGCATTGTTAACCGTAGCCGACTGGCTAGCCGGAGTGTAAGTAACTGAGGTGCTGGTTGGTGTGACCATGTAGGTACCGTTGGCCAGGCCGGTGAAGCTGTAATTGCCAGAACCGTCAGCCGTGACCGTCGTGAGCTGGGCGCTGGTGGTGTGAACGTAGACGCCGACGGTGGGTCGCGGCTCCAGTTGCGCCCCCCACAGATAGACGGTCACGCCCGGTTGGTTGCTGAAACTGAGCTGGTAGCCGGCCGGGGTGCCTGTGGTGGTGACAGAACAGCTATACCGCACCCAGGCGATCGTGAGTGTTTGGAGTGCGGAGCAACTGTTCCCTGATTGAATGCCTAGATGTAGCTGCTCCCCGCCCAATGCTCCCCGTGCCCACACGCTTAAGGTGTAGGTGTTCCCCGCAGATTCACCGGATACGACTTGCTGAATGCCGGTGGCCAGGGTTCCGCAACTTCCCCCCGTCGCTGGGCCAACCAGCTTCATGGCCGTATTGCCGCCGTTGGGATCGGTCAGGTCGGTGGTGTTGGCGGTGTACGTGGCGTGGTCGCAGTAATACTCCCACTCGTTCTTCGTACCCCCCGAGAAGCCCAGGGATGAGGCATCGAACTGCGAATATACCAGCATGTTGCTGGCGTCGGTGACGGTGGCGGCGCCGGTCAGGTTGACGGTGGCGCCGTTTCCTCCCGGCCCGCTCACGGTCCCGGAAACGCCATAGGTGACAGTGCTGCTGAAGTTCACTCCGGTCACATTGGCGCTGGCTACGGTGACGTTCAGGCTATTGGGCGCAAAGCCAAAGCCTGAGTTGGTGGGTATAACCGTATAGGTACCATTCGTGAGCCCGGCGAAGGTATAGTTGCCGGAACCGTCGGCAGTGACCGTCGCCGCGGCGGCGCCGGTGAGGTTGACGGTAGCGCCGTTGCCGCCGGTGCCACTGATCGTTCCCGAGATGCTGTAGGTGACGGTGCTGAAGTTGAGCCCGGTCACGCTAGCATTGCTGATGGTGGCTGGCTGGCTCGCCGGAGTGAACGTAAATCCGGTTTTGCTAGGCGTAACTGTACACGAGCCGTTGACCAGGTTGCTGAAGGTGTAGGTTCCGGTGGAGCTAGCCGTGGTGGTTGCGCTGGCCGCGCCGCTCAACGTTACCGTAGCGCCGTTGCCGCCGGTGCCACTGATTGTCCCCGAAATAGTGTAGGTGACCGTGCTGAAGTTTAGGCCGGCCACACTGGCATTACTGATGGTGGCTGGCTGGCTCGCCGGAGTGAATGTGAATCCGGTCTTGCTAGGCGTAACTGTATACGAGCCGTTGGCCAGATTGCTGAAGGTGTAGGTCCCGGTAGAGCTGGCGGTGACGGTCGCGCTTGCCGCTCCGCTCAAGGTCACGGTGGCGCCGTTGCCGCCAGCGCCGCTGATCGTCCCGGATATGCTGTACACGAACGCCACCGTGGAACTGAAGTTCACGTTCGCGACATTGGCGTTGCTGACGCTAACCGCCTGGCTCGCCGGAGTAAAGCTGAAGCCCAATGCGCTGGGCGTCACCGTGTAGGATCCGTTGGCCAGGTTACTGAAAGTGTAGGTTCCGGTGGAGCTGGCCGTGGTGGTTGCGCTGGCCGCGCCGCTCAATGTCACTGTGGCGCCGTTGCCGCCGGCACCGCTGATTGTCCCGGAGAGGCTGTAGGAGGTGCTGAAGTTGAGTCCGGTGACGTTGGCACTGTTGACCGTAGCCGACTGGTTGGCCGGAGTGTAAGTAGCTGTGCTACTGGTCGGTGTAACCGTGTAAGTGCCGTTGGCCAGGCCGGTGAAGCTATAGTTACCGGAAGCGTCAGCGGTGACCATCGTGAGCTGGGCAGTGGTAGTGTGGACGTAGACGCCGACGGTGGGCCGCGGCTCCAGTTGCGCCCCCCACAGATAGACGGTCACGTTCGGTTGGTTGCTGAAACTGAGCTGGTAGCCGGCCGGGGTGCCTGTGGTGGTGACAGAACAGCTATACCGCACCCAGGCGATCGTGAGTGTTTGGAGTGCGGAGCAACTGTTCCCTGATTGAATGCCTAGATGTAGCTGCTCCCCGCCCAATGCTCCCCGTGCCCACACGCTTAAGGTGTAGGTGTTCCCCGCAGATTCACCGGATACGACTTGCTGAATGCCGGTGGCCAGGGTTCCGCAACTTCCCCCCGTCGCTGGGCCAACCAGCTTCATGGCCGTATTGCCGCCGTTGGGATCGGTCAGGTCGGTGGTGTTGGCGGTGTACGTGGCGTGGTCGCAGAAGTACGCCCAAGGCCCACTCCCCGGCAAAGCCGCGCTGTCGAACTGCGAGTATCGCACCATGTTGCTGGAGTCAGTGGCGGTGGCGGCGCCGGTCAGGTTGACGGTGGCGCCGTTTCCTCCCGGCCCGCTCACGGTCCCGGAAACGCCATAGGTGACAGTGCTGCTGAAGTTCACTCCGGTCACATTGGCGCTGGCTACGGTGACGTTCAGGCTATTGGGCGCAAAGCCAAAGCCTGGATTGCTGGGCGTGACTGTGTAGGCACCGTTAACCAGGCCGGAGAAGGTATAGCTGCCAGAAGCGTTGGCAGTGGCCGTCGCGGTGGCGGCGCCGGTCAGGTTGACGATGGCGCCGTTGCCGCCCGTACCGCTGATCGTGCCGGAGATGGTGTAGGTGACGGTGCTGAAGTTGACCCCCGTCAGGTTGGCATTGCTTATCGTAACCGCTTGGCTCGCCGGAGTGTAGGCAAACCCGGTTTGACTGACTGTAACCGTGTAGGCGCCGTTATTCAGATTGGTGAAGGTGTAGCTGCCGGAAGCGTTGGCTGTAGTGGTGGCGGTGGCGGCGCCGGTCAGCTTCACGGTGGCGCCACTTGCGCCCGGCCCGCTGATCGTGCCGGAAAGGTTGTAGGCGGCAGTACTGGTGAAGTTAACCCCGGTTACATTGGCGCTATTGACGGTAGCTGCTTGACTTGCCGGAGTAAAAATAAACCCGGGGTTGTTGGCTGTAACCGTGTAGGCGCCGTTGGGCAGGCCGGTGATGGTGTAGCCGCCGGAAACATTGGCTGTAGTGGTAGCGGTGGCGGCGCCGGTTACACTGACGGTAGCGCTGTTGCCGCCCACACCGCTGATTGTCCCGGAAAGGCTGTAGGCGGTGCTGAAGTTGAGTCCAGTAATGTTGGCATTGTTGACCGTAGCCGACTGGCTTGCCGGAGCATAAGTAACTACCGTACTGGTGGGTGTGACGGTATACGTGCCATTGGCCAGGCCGGTGAAGCTGTAATTGCCAGAACCGTCAGCCGTGACCGTCGTGAGCTGGGCGCTGGTGGTGTGAACGTAGACGCCGACGGTGGGTCGCGGCTCAAGTTGCGCCCCCCACAGATAGACGGTCACGTTCGGTTGGTTGCTGAAACTGAGCTGGTAGCCGGCCGGGGTGCCTGTGGTGGTGACAGAACAGCTATACCGCACCCAGGCGGCCGTGAGTGTTTGGAGGGTGGAGCAACTGTTCCCTGACTGAATGCCTAGATGTAACTGCTCCCCGCCCAATGCTCCCCGTGCCCACACGCTTAAGGTGTAGGTGTTCCCCGCAGATTCACCGGATACGACTTGCTGAATGCCGGTGGCCAGGGTTCCGCAACTTCCCCCCGTCGCTGGGCCAACCAGCTTCATGGCCGTATTGCCGCCGTTGGGATCGGTCAGGTCGGTGGTGTTGGCGGTGTACGTGGCGTGGTCGCAGTAATACTCCCACTCGTTCTTCGTGCCCCCCGAGAAGCCCAGGGATGAGGCATCGAACTGCGAATACACCAGCATGTTGCTGGTGTCGGTGACGGTGGCGGCGCCGGCCAGGTTGACGGTGGCGCCGCTGCCGCCAGTGATGGTGCCAGAAACGCTGTAGGTGACGGTGCTGCTGTAGTTCACTCCCGTGACATTGGCGCTGGCTATGGTGACGCTCTGGCTATTCGGAGTGAAGCCGAAGCCCGGATTACTGGGAGTAACCGCATAGGTGCCATTCACCAGGCCGACGACAGTGTAGTTTCCCGAGGCATTAGCGATCGCACTCGCGCTCAACGTGCCGGTCACGTTGACGGTGGCGCCACTGCCGCCAGTCCCGCTGATCGTGCCAGAGATGGTGTAGGTGACGGTGTTGAAGTTGACCCCGCTTACGTTGGCACTATTTATCGTAGCCGATTGGCTTGTGGGAGTGAACGTGACACCGGTATTGCTGACTTTAACCGTGTAGGCGCCGTTATACAGGCCGGTGAAGCTGTAATTGCCGGAGGCGTTGGCATTGACCGTCGCGGTGGCGGCGCCGGTCAGGGTGACAGTTGCGCCATTGCCGCCCGGTCCGCTGATCGTCCCCGAGATGCTGTAGGTGGGCGTGCTACTGAAGTTTACTCCTGAGACATTGGCGTTATTTACCGTGGTCGCCTGGCTCAGCGGAGTAAAGGCAAAACCGATCGGGCTAGGTGTAACCGTGTAAGCGCCATTGTTCAGGCCAGTGAAGGTGTAATTGCCGTTGACGTTGGCGGTGACCGTTGCGGTGGCGGCGCCGATCAGATTGACGGTGGCGCCGTTGCCGCCCGTGCCACTGATCGTGCCGGAGATGCTGTATGTGACGGTGCTGAAGTTGACGCTGGTAAGATTCGCGTTGTTTATTGTGGCCGCTTGGCTAGACGGGGTGAAGCTGAATCCGGTGATGCTGGGTGTAACGGTGTAAGAGCCATTCCCCAGGCCGGTGAAGGTGTAGCCGCCAGAAGCATTGGCGGTAGTGGTAGCGGTCGCAGCCCCGGTCAATGTCACTGTAGTGCCGTTGCCTCCCGCACCGCTGATCGTGCCTGAGAGGCTGTAGGTGACGGTGCTGAAGTTGAGTCCGGTGACATTGGCATTGTTGACCGTAGCTGACTGGCTTGCGGGAGTGTAAGTAGCTGTGCTACTGGTTGGTGTAACCGTGTAGGTGCCGTTGGCCAGGCCGGTGAAGCTGTAATTGCCAGAACCGTCAGCCATCACCATCGTGGCCGGCGCTCTGGTGGTGTGAACGTAGACGCCGACAGTGGCACGCGGCTCCAGTTGCGCACCCCACAGATAGACGGTCACGTTCGGTTGGTTGCTGAAACTGAGCTGGTAGCCGGCCGGGGTGCCTGTGGTGGTGACAGAACAGCTATACCGCACCCAGGCGGTGGTGAGTGTTTGGAGTGCGGAGCAACTGTTCCCTGATTGAATACCTAGATGTAGCTGCTCCCCGCCCAATGCTCCCCGTGCCCACACGCTTAAGGTGTAGGTGTTCCCCGCAGATTCACCGGATACGACTTGCTGAATGCCGGCGGCCAGGGTTCCGCAACTTCCCCCCGTCGCTGGGCCAACCAGCTTCATGGCCGTATTGCCGCCGTTGGGATCGGTCAGGTCGGTGGTGTTGGCGGTGTACGTGGCGTGGTCGCAGTAATACTCCCACTCGTTCTTCGTGCCCCCCGAGAAGCCCAGGGATGAGGCATCGAACTGCGAATATACCAGCATGTTGCTGGCGTCGGTGACGGTGGCGGCGCCGGTCAGGTTGACGGTGGCGCCGTTTCCTCCCGGCCCGCTCACGGTCCCGGAAACGCCATAGGTGACAGTGCTGCTGAAGTTCACTCCGGTCACATTGGCGCTGGCTACGGTGACGTTCAGGCTATTGGGCGCAAAGCCAAAGCCCGAAATGCTGGGTGTGACAGTGTAGGTGCCGCTGACCACGCTGGGGAAGGTATAGTTGCCGGAAGCGTTGGCAGTGGCCGTCGCGGTGGCGGCGCCGGTCAGAGTGACGGTAGCACCGTTGCCGCCCGTACCGCTGATCGTGCCGGAGATGGTGTAGGTCACTATGCTGCCGAAGTTGACTCCCGTGACGCTGGCGTTGGCTAGGGTGACGCTCTGGCTATTCGGTGTGAAGCCAAAGCCCGGGTTGCTGGGCAGGACCGTGTAGGCACCGTTCGTGAGGCCAGCGAAGGTGTAGCTGCCGGAAGCATTAGCCGTGGTGGTAATGTTGGCGGCGCCGCTCAGGTTGACGGTGGCGCCGCTTGCGCCTGGCCCGCTGATCGTGCCGGAAATAGCAAACGTGTTCTGGAATACGACATCTACCCAATAATTCGCGCTGTTGAAACTGCTCGCCGGGAAGCAGGGCTGGATGCTCGGAGTGCAGCCCGCAGTAGCATCGTAAGTGAACACTCCGTCAGCGCCGGAAACTCCGTTCTGCAACGCATGCAGCGGCGCATTGTCTACTCCAGCGTTCGCAAAATAATTTAGGTCGGTGGCGTAATGTCCGACGGTTGTGTGATAGCTGGCCACGTACATGGTGTTGGTCGCGATCGGCACCGGGGTCGAGAAGTTCACCTGCTGCCACCCGGAGGCGGCCTCATTGGTGAAAGTGGCAGTGGCCAGCAGCGACCCGGTGCTGCTCCACAGATCGCCCACATGAGTGCCGGTGTTGTTGGCGCTTTTGTAGAAGCGAATTCCGGTAATGATGCCTGCGGTATCGGCCCGGAATCTCACCCCTACTTCGACCGCGTTGGCATCTCCGCCATCGGGGGTGGTCGGCGCCGCGGTGGTCGGCCAAATGGTGAAGAACGCGGGTATGCTGGTAGTAATGCTCAGCGCCTGAGTGGCCGTCTGTTGTGGATTGATCGCAGCCTGCGGGACACCTGAATCCGTTACCTGCACGGTGAAACTACTGGTGGTCGCAGCCTGTGGCGTGCCGCTGATCTGTCCTGTCGGGGACAAAGTCAAGCCGGCAGGCAAGCTGCCCGAAGCCAGCGACCAGGTGTATGGCTGGACGCCGCCAGTGGCGGTCAACATAGTTGAGTACGGGACGATTATGGCCGCCGCTGGCAAGGCAGTAGCGGTGATTGCCAAAGGTGCCGCCTGCACCGTCGCCGTGGTGTTACCGCTTATGCTTCCAAGTGTCGCAGTGATGGTTGCACTGCCGCCAGCAACCCCGCTTGCGGAGCCGATGCTGTTTACGCTGGCGACGCTCGTGTTTGAGGAACTCCAGGTGACCGTGTCGGTGATGTTCACCGTGCTGTTGTCGCTGTAGGTGCCAATAGCGGTAAACGCGTCTTTCTGTCCAATCTGCAGCGTCGGATTGACTGGGGTCACAGCGATTGAAGACAGCGTTGCGCTTGAGGCGGGCACAAATGCCACGTCCACCCAATAATTTTTTCCGTTGGCGGCCGTATTGGGGAAGCAAGGGGGTAGTGCTCCGCCGCAGGTAGAACTGTCGTATGCGTATGCGCCATTACTGTCAGATGTAGAGTTCTGCGGTGCGTGCAACGGCGGATTATCCACTCCGGCATTGGTGAAGTATCCTGCATTGAACGAAAAATCGCCGACCGTAGTGTGATACGAGGCGACGTATTCGGTATTGGCGGTAATGGCCACCGGGGTCGCGAAGTTGGCCTGCTGCCAGCCCGAAGCGGTCTCGTTCGAGAAGGTGACGGATGCCAGCAAGTCGCCGGAGGTGTCCCACAAATTGCCAATGTGAGTGCCTGTATTGTTGGCGCTCTTATAGAACCGAATACCTTGGATGCTTCCACTGACGTCAGACCTGAACTTGACTCCCAGTTCCAGCGGATGGTCCGGACCGGCGTCCAAGGTTGCCGGAACCACGGTCGGGCTCCAGATGCTGAGGAAGTCGGGCGGAGCATCGATATTGAGGCTCAACGACTTGGTCACCGTTTGCGAACTGGAATCCTGCACCTGGACAGTGAAGGTGCTGCTGCCTACAAGCGACGGTGTACCCGTCATCTGCCCGTTTGTCGCGAGACTCAGGCCTGCCGGCAAAGTCCCTGAAGCTAGCGACCAGATGTAGGGCGGCAAGCCGCCGCTAGCGGCCAGGGTTGCAGAATAGGGCTGGTTCTGTAGGCCATCCGTAAGAGAACTTGTGGTGATGACGAGGGCAGGCGGCTGTACCGAGAGCGTGGTGCTTCCGCTGACCGCGCCCAACGTGGCTGAAATCGTCGAGGAGCCAGTCGCAATTTCGGTGGCCGTACCCAGTGTGTTGATCGTAGCCACCGCTGTGTTCGAGGAGGCCCAGGTTACTACATCCGTCAGGTTGCGCGTGCTGCCGTCGCTGTAGGTTCCGGTGGCGGTGAACCCGGTCTGACTGCCCACAGCGG
This sequence comes from uncultured Acidobacteriota bacterium, assembly GCA_963808725.1. Classification (GTDB taxonomy): domain Bacteria; phylum Acidobacteriota; class Terriglobia; order Terriglobales; family Acidobacteriaceae; genus JAHFUA01. The sequence continues at coordinate 88,801 of CAWEGO010000003.1, forward strand.
GAGTCGGGTTCGCTGGGTTAACGGCGATCGAAGAGAGCGTCGCCGCCGAATTTAGCATGGCCACGTCGACCCAGTAATTCGTGCCATTGCCGGCGCTCGTCGGGAAGGCACTAGTCGCGCCGTACATGTATACGCCGTTGCTGCCTGAGACGCCATTGGCCAGCGCATGCAGCGGAGGGTTGTCCACGCCCGCGGTTGCGAAGTAATTCACGTCTGCGGAGTAGTGACCGACCGACGTGTGATAGGAAGCCACATACACGGTATTGGCGGCAATCTCCACTGGAGTGGCAAAGTCGGCTTCCTGCCACCCGAAAGCGGTCTCATTGGTGAAGTTTGCCGTACCTAGCAAATCCCCGGAACTGTCCCACAGATGGGCCACATGCGGACCCGTGTTGGCAGCACTCTTATAGAAACGGATTCCGTAGATAGGGCCGCTAACATCAGATTGGAACTTGACTCCCAGTTCCACGGCACTGGGATCATTGCCGTCGACGACAGTCGGAACAGTGGTCGCCGGCCAGATGGTGAAAAAGTCGGGTGGAGCATCGATATTGAGGCTCAACGACTTGGTCACCGTTTGCGAACTGGAATCCTGCACCTGGACAGTGAAGGTGCTGCTGCCTACAAGCGACGGTGTACCCGTCATCTGCCCGTTTGTCGCGAGACTCAGGCCTGCCGGCAAAGTCCCTGAAGCTAGCGACCAGATGTAGGGCGGCAAGCCGCCGCTAGCGGCCAGGGTTGCAGAATAGGGCTGGTTCTGTAGGCCATCCGTAAGAGAACTTGTGGTGATGACGAGGGCAGGCGGCTGTACCGAGAGCGTGGTGCTTCCGCTGACCGCGCCCAACGTGGCTGAAATCGTCGAGGAGCCAGTCGCAATTTCGGTGGCCGTACCCAGTGTGTTGATCGTAGCCACCGCTGTGTTCGAGGAGGCCCAGGTTACTACATCCGTCAGGTTGCGCGTGCTGCCGTCGCTGTAGGTTCCGGTGGCGGTGAACCCGGTCTGACTGCCCACAGCGGGAGTCGGGTTCGCTGGGTTAACGGCGATCGAAGAGAGCGTCGCCGCCGAATTTAGCATGGCCACGTCGACCCAGTAATTCGTGCCATTGCCGGCGCTCGTCGGGAAGGCACTAGTCGCGCCGTACATGTATACGCCGTTGCTGCCTGAGACGCCATTGGCCAGCGCATGCAGCGGAGGGTTGTCCACGCCCGCGGTTGCGAAGTAATTCACGTCTGCGGAGTAGTGACCGACCGACGTGTGATAGGAAGCCACATACACGGTATTGGCGGCAATCTCCACTGGAGTGGCAAAGTCGGCTTCCTGCCACCCGAAAGCGGTCTCATTGGTGAAGTTTGCCGTACCTAGCAAATCCCCGGAACTGTCCCACAGATGGGCCACATGCGGACCCGTGTTGGCAGCACTCTTATAGAAACGGATTCCGTAGATAGGGCCGCTAACATCAGATTGGAACTTGACTCCCAGTTCCACGGCACTGGGATCATTGCCGTCGACGACAGTCGGAACAGTGGTCGCCGGCCAGATGGTGATCAGCGAAATAATCGAAATGCTCAGGTTTTGGGTGGCCGTCTGCTCCTGATTGATCGAACTTTCCTGCGATGCCGAGTCCTTTACTTGGACGGTAAAGCTGGCCGTTCCCGTCGACGTAGTAGGAGTGCCGCTGATGGTCCCGTTCGAAGCGAGGCTAAGTCCTGCCGGCAAGCTTCCCGCCGCCAGCGACCAGGTGTAGGGTTGCACGCCGCCAGTCGCCGCCAGCGTCACCGAGTAAGGCAGGTTTTGCTGGCTCGTGGGCAAAGTAGTAGTGGTGATGCTCAGGGGCGCGGCCACGACGGTCAGAGTCGTGCTGCCGCTCACCGTTCCCAGAGTGGCGACCACGTTGGACGCGCCGCCCGCCACACTGGTAGCGAGCCCAGAGCTGCTAACAGTGGCTACGTTGGTGATGGACGAAGTCCAGGTGACCTGGGTCGTAAGGTCCTTAGTTGAGTTATCACTGTAGGTTCCAGTGGCGGTGAACTGCTGCGGTTGCCCGATCTGCAGGGTCGGATTGCCGGGGGCCACGGCGATGGAGTTCAACATTGCCGTAGTTGAAGGCACATACACTACATCCACCCAGTAATTTGTGCTGCCGTAAGTATTGGTGGGAAATACCCCCGGATTGCCAAATATGCCGTTCGAACCCGACACGCCATCCTTCAAGGCGTGCAGGGGTGGACTATCTACTCCCGCCGACAAGAAGTAGCCGCCATCGGCCCAGTAGTAGTCGTTGGGCGTGCTGTAGGAAGCCACATAGACCGTGTTGGCGGTGATGGATACCGGGCTAGTGAAATCTGCCTCTTGCCAGCCCTGCGCAGTCTCGTTGCTGTAGGTAACCGTGCCCAGCAGATTGCCGGAGTTGTCCCACAGATGTCCCTGGTGCGGCGCTACGCTGTCCGGTGCCTTGTAGTAACGGATGCCGTTGATGGTTCCATCGTAATCGGCCTGAAACCTCACCCCCAGCTCATAGCCGGTGGTTCCTGAGTCGCTGGACTCCGTGGTTGAGTTTGGAGTTGTGGTGTTCGGCCAGATCGTGCAGGGACAGGCGGGGGAAGCAACCGTTACCGACACTCCCGCGGAAGGAGTTTCCAAGTTGCCGCTGTCGTCCACTGCCCGGCTGCGTATGGTAGCCGAGCTGTTGCTTTGAGGAGTCCAGGCGTAGGTCCACGTCTAACGTCCCGTGGCCGGATGCCAGGTGTTTCCGCCGTCGGTGGACACCTCGACGCCGCCCACTACGCCGCCGCCCGAATCGGTCGCCGTGCCTTGGATCGTTACGGCGATACCGGGCTGAATGGTCGCTCCCGGCAGCGGCGATGTAATCGTGGATACCGGAGGAGTCGTGTCGGTCGACTGCGTCGCCGTCGATAACCCGGATTCGATCGTGGCCGGCTGCACACCCATATCGGCGAACAGATTGACCGTCGCCTGCTGCATGTTGGGGTCGGTGGGATAGCCATTGTTGGCGCAATAGGTGTCGTGGTTCGAATCCAATCCCCAGGGCCACTGCACCGTCCCCGAGCCGAAGACCAAAGCCCCGCTTGGAGCTCGGTACGTGGTCATGTGGTGTGTGGCCGTGCCCGAACTATATAGGCTGCCGTAATTGATCAGGTAGTCGGTCGTCAGGTTATAGGTTGCGGTAGAAAGGTGGAAGAGACCGGCGGGACGGAAGCCGTTATCGGCGTCAATGTCCCACTCGTAGCCCAAGCTACCTTTGAGCAGAGTCGTGCTCTGCCCGCTTGATTGCGCATTGATTGGCGTATTCCGCCAGAAACGCATCCGGCCGTCATCCCACGGGATACTGGATCGACAAGTCCGTGTTGTCAGATCCGCAGCCGTTCACCATGAAGATCGTTCCGGTGACGGCGTTTTCGGGCTTGCCACCATCGTCGGGCGGAGAGAATGTGGGATCGCGCCAGGTGCCTGTCCATATCCCATTGGAGATGTCCAGTGGATCAGTCTGAGTCTCGGTGAGTGTCTCCTTGTAGCAGACCAGGGTTCGATATGGCGTAGAGGTCCCGTCAATGCTGTTTTCCCAGCGCGTCTTCCAGAACCCTTCATTGCCACTGAAGAAGGCAAGATTCACGCCGGCGTCGCGGGCCACCTGGATGCTGGTCCGCTTCGGTCCGGACCAATACTCGTCGTGTCCTACGGACAGGTACAGCTTGTGGTTCTCAATCAGGCTCCCGTTTCGTGCTGCGTCGATGCTCGTGAAATAGGTAACGTCATAGCCGTTGGCTTCTAAAAATCGAACCATCGGATACTCGGAGTAGAAGACGAATGAAGCGTTCTCAAAACTCCGCGTGTGGAACGGGCGGTTGTAGCTGACCTTCAGCGCACGATTGCTGATGTCGAACGCGCCGCTGGGACCATAGAGACTATTGCCCCCCCACTCGTTGTAAGCCTGCCAGGTCTCGTCCGAGGTCTGAAACAGAACATCAGAGGTGCTGCTGTCGTTGCGGACTACAAAGACGATGTGGCTGGCGCCGCCGGTATCGTTACGAGTTACCTTGGCGAAGTAAATTCCGGAAACCGCGTTGGCAGGGACGGTCCAGGAAGTCGAGACTGACCAGTTGCCGCAATCAACCAGATTGGTCGAGGGATCGGTAAAGCATGCCGGCTGGGCCAGTCCCATTAGGGTGTTGGGAGGAGTGGGCAGGGTGGTGATCAAACGCGCGCCATTGCCCTGGTAATACCCCATGCGATAGATATCCAGGTGGTAGGCGGCAGCCGTAGTGTTGATCTTGAAGGAGATGGTTTGCCCGACGTTGACGCTGATGTCGGTGGAAAATCCCTGAATGGTCGGGTCGCCTGCGTCGTGTGTGCTTACGTCCCAGGTGCTCTGCGGAGCCACACCAGTGGTGTTGCAGTTCTCCGCCTCAATCGCGTTGGCGGGGCTGGCGCATGACGCCTGAGCGACGGCGGAGAAAAGAATCAAAATGGCGGCGGCAGTGAAGAGCGTACCCGCGAGCCGCCAAAGAGCGCGAAAATGACCCTTAGGAATCACCAGTCAACCCCTGACCGATATGGTGGAACCCCCAGGAACAGGTTCAACTGAGAAGGAACTACCAATTCCTACTCGGTTACTCTCCTCGCGCCCTGTCACTAGCGGTCTAGGGGAGGACATTGAGTTCCCTGGTTCGGCCGCGGAGCCCAAGACCCGAAGCCAGATCGGGGGCATTTCACCCTTGATTCGGATTCCTGAGTAATGCAATGAACAATCTGCGCAATTCAGGTGCCGCAAGCCGCTGGGACGTATGGCTGCCATGGGTTTGAATCTGAAGGACTTTAGGAGCTTCACGCTACGGAGACTTCGCGGGCCCGGGAAGACGACTTGCAAATTGCTTCATTTCAGGTGCAATCGCCTACCACTCGCGCCGAAGCGGTCAGCACTCCGAGGTGCGACTCAGGAGGACAGGAAACGCCAAAAAAAGGCCGGAGCATCTGAGAAGCAGACTGGCGAGCAGCCAGAACAGACGCGGCATCGGGGTAGAGGGGAGTTTCTCGTGGCCCTGAATTGCAACAGGCTGCGCTGGCTGTGTGCGGGTCACACAGCTACGCATTCTGTTCCGCTGCGTGCGCGTAGGCCTTCGGACGATGAGCCTGCACTTGAGAAGCAATCCACCGGTAGGTCTTCGCTAACCCTTCTCTCAGGGACATGCTGGGTGCCCAGCCCAGTTCGGAACGAATAACTCGGTTATCCGAGTTGCGCCCCCGAACTCCCGTAGGACCGGGCCGGTGCTGGACACCGAGTTTCTTGCTGGCGATTTGCATGATGATTTCTGCCATCTGGTTGATGGTGACCATCTCTTCCGAACCGATATTCACCGGGCCGCGGAAGCTTGAATTCATCAATCGCCGTACCGCCTCCACGCACTCATCAATATAGAGGAAGGAGCGAGTTTGCTCGCCATCGCCCCACATCTCGATGGTTCCGCCGTCTTCCTGCTCGGCAACTTTCCGGCAGAGTGCGGCCGGCGCCTTCTCCCGTCCGCCTTGCCAGGTACCTTCGGGACCGAAGATGTTATGGAAGCGGGCGACGCGCACGTCCAGTCCGTGATTGCGAAAGAACGCGAAGTACAGGCGCTCGCTGAACAGCTTTTCCCAGCCGTACTCGCTATCCGGTGCGGCCGGATAGGCCGAGGATTCCGCGCAGTTCGGTTTTTGCGGGTCCTCCTGGTTGTAGGCCGGATACATGCACGCTGAGGATGAGTAAAAAACCTTGCCCACACGCTTTTGCACGCCGTAGTGCGCCATGTGCAGGTTGATCATGGCCGAGTTGTGCATCACGTGAGCATCGTGGTCACCGGTGAAAATGTAACCCGCGCCCCCCATGTCGGCGGCTAGTTGATAGGCTTCATCGAACTCGATGTCCAGGGCCTTCTCCCAACTCTTCGCGTCTCGCAGGTCGGCAAGGATGAAGTCATCGGCGGTGGTGGGGCTAAATTCCGGGTGTTTCAAATCGACACCGCGAACCCAGTAGCCCTCGTTCTTCAAGCGGGTTACCAGATGGCTGCCGATGAATCCACCTGCGCCACATACAAGTGCTTTCTTAGTGGACATTCGTCCTCCTGGGATTCGGATTAAGATCTTTAACCATTTGGATTTGGCGCAATGCTACCGCAAGCATTCACTTCGGCCGGGAACGTTACTTTTTGAGTTCGACCCTTGGCCTCCGGGACAGTATACAGCGGCAAGGAGTCACTGAGGGCGCTGCAGGCATAGCTGCGCTTGCCGAGCGCGAAATGAAACACGTCGAGGAAGCGCTCGGTGACGTCCTCAATCTGAAACGTCTTTTCGGCATAGCTTCGCGCATTGGCGGCATATCGCTGGCGCAAGGGCTCGCATTGGAGCATTCGTTCAGCAGCCTCGAGCAGCGACTGGGGATGATCGGGTGGTACCGCCTCCCCGGCCATCGCGCGGTGCACGATCCGGGCGGCGAGATTGCATTCCGGCGAACTCACGAGCAGAGGCCGGCCAGCGCACAGGTAGGCCAGAGTTTTGGAAGGAACCGCGAATGCACCACAGTCTCTATCCAGCAACGTGATCAGCACGTCGGAACTCGCCAGCACCTCAGAAAGGCGGTCGTACGGTTGGAAGGGCAAGAGAACCAGCGCTCCGGGACAAACCTGATGGGCGTTCTTCCTTAGCCAATCCGCGCCGGCGCCCTCCGCAATTACAACCGTGACTACTTCCTCGCGTGCCTGAAAGTGCGTCGCCAGTTGCAAGAGCAGCTCGGGATTGTGCTTCATGCCGAGTGTGCCCGAATACATGAAGCAGAATTTCCCGAGGAGACCTCGTTCTCGCGCCCAGGGGGTATTCCGCGGCCGCGGAGTCACTTCATCGAGCGGCGCCCAGTTTTCAATCACGAAGGTCTTGCGCATCTCAATGCGCCACTTCTCAATGACCTCGTGAAACTCGGGAGCGATGGATACCACCGCATCGCTGGCGCCAAGTAATCTCTGTTCCATCCGCCGGTAGAAGTTCCCTACGTATCTGGCAAAGGGAACTCGCTTTTTTCGCAGCGCAAATTCCACCCCGATGCTCAACAAATCCTGCAGCCAAAATACGAACTTGGCGTTGGCCTCGTGGGCGGCTCGCACCAGCAGCTTCTGTGCGTCCAGGGGCGTGTTGGCCGACATTACGATGTCCGGCTTGAATTCCCGCACCCGCGCGCTGACCGCGCTGCCGTAAGCATGATCGGAGAAGATGCGGGACAGCACGGAATGCTTTTTGAACTCCCGCAGGATCTGCAATGATTCGATGGCGAAATTGGGCGAGTCATGCTCCTGGGCGGAGATTGAACCCTTGGGCGTGTTATTGGCTCCAAGGTAAGTATGCAGCACCTTATGCCCCGCACGTGCCAATTCGCGGCTTAGCTGGATCTGAAATGGATGCCCGGCAAAGTCGTTGACTAGGATTCTCATTGGGATTGATAGTCGATGCCGTGGAGCAAGCCGTCGGCGTCGTCAGTTGCCTAGGGTAGATTCCAAGCGAAGTCGCATGCTGGCTTGAGATCTTCGCGAAATACGGGAGGTGCTTTTGTTCCTGGCCGCCTGAGTGGCACACTGGGGCCGAAGCTTGCAGTATGAGCCCTTCTCGTCATGTTGGCCGTGAGACGAAGCTATTCGGAGGGCTCGCCGAACTTCGGGGCGGTGCTGCAACTCCGAGGGCAACTCGGACTCTCGCACCGTAGCAGAATGTAAGCTGGAGTATCGGCTTGGAGTAAGTTGCCGGGCCTGGCCTGTGGCCGACATTGGAGAAGTAAACGGCGATTCGAGCCCCCGGAACGGCCGCGTAGGCTCAAAATGCTTGCCGTAAAGGATGGCGCCGTTGGCTGCCTCAGTAGCTGCCAGCCCGGTCTCGCCGCCGGCCGCAGCAGAATCAGCGAGACCCGGCCGGGAGTCGTCCGTCTGAAAGAGGCTGCGAGTCCCGGAAAGGTCAGGCCGGAAGGCGGTATCGAAGGTTCCAGATCCCATCTGGTCCAGAGCCTGGCCGGGCACCAGCGCAAGCGATGTCTTATCCGGCACGCTCTTGGGACGCATCCAGCCATTCACCGCGGTCGGAGCCGCCTGAGTCGTGGCTGATGCCGAAGCGTTTTGTTCCATTGCCTTCAACGACGGCCCAAGCGTCCACGCGCTGGCCGGCGGCGGGATCTGGCCCAGAGCAGGCGGCGAAGTGGTCGAGAGACCATGGTTCATCGAATTTGATGTCGGCCCAAGCGTCCATACGCTGGCCGGCGGCGGGAGTTGGCTCAAAGCAGGCGGCGAAGTGGCCGAGAAACCACGATCCTTGGGATTCGCCCCTGGCGCGAGGGTCCACCTGCTTGCCGTTTGGTTCGCTGTGCCTGACTTGGAACGGACGGGATCGAGGGGCGGCAGTCGCGGCGGTTCGAGGATGTCGGCCGGGATTGGCTGAGTGTGCGCAGCAACCTGTGGCAACATCTCCTGTGGCTGCGCGACAACATCCGCGTTCACCTGCCGGTCGATGGGCTGGATTGAGCGCTGCTGTTGCTGCTGCTGTTGTTGCTGTGCTCCCGCGAGCTGCGACATCGATAACACCAATATGAATGTGTAATGCCGAATACTCATGATGTGCCTGCCGCGGTTGGTTCCTAGTACGCGTTCCTGCTTGCCAGGACGGCATATAGGGTCATGGCAATGATCTTCAGGTCGAAAACGAAGTTCCAATGTCTTAGATAGTGGAGGTCGTATTCCACGCGCTTTTCAATGGAAGTATCTCCGCGGTAGCCATTGACCTGGGCCCAGCCGGTGATGCCGACTTTAAGCCGGTGGCGGGCACTGTATTTCTGGTAGTCGCGCCGAAACTTCTGCACGAAATAAGGGCGCTCCGGGCGCGGCCCCACGATGCTCATATCGCCGCGCAGCACGTTGAAAAACTGCGGCAGTTCATCGAGGCTGGTTTTGCGCAGAAAGGCGCCGACGGCGGTGCGGCGCGGATCGGAATTTGTTGTCCACACCGTATCGCTTTCCTTGCCGGATGACACCCGCATAGTGCGAAACTTAAACATGCGGAAGATCTTCCCGTTCAGCCCAACACGCTCCTGCGCGAACAGGATTGGGCCTTCCGATGTCAGGCGGATAAGCGCCGCGATAGCCAACATCAAGGGCGCCGTGACCAACATACACAGGCAGGAAAAGACGATGTCGAAGGCACGCTTTACCAGCAGATAGGCCAGCGACTCGGCCTGAGTCGGATCCAGGTTCATCATCTGCAAGCGGCCCACCTGGAAAAGCTTGTCGCGAACGATGATGTTGTCGCCGAAGTCGAGCACCATGCGGATGGGCGCGGCCAGAGCCTCCAGTTGGGCTGTAATGGCGGGAATCTCCGAGTAATGGGCCGAGGGCAGCGCAATTACGATTTCGTCGATCGGCGGATCGAGGTGAAGGTCGCTCAAGCCGGCAAATTCGTAGACCGGCGCTCTTTCCACCGCTACCGGCTGGTTTGGCAGCCGCACATATCCGACCACAGCGCCGGACGCCAATGGCCCCCGTCTCAGGCGCGAAGCCACCCGGAGCGCGAACCTATCGGCGCCGACAATTAGAATGCGAGACGCCCTGCGAATCTGCCGCTGCTTGATGACATACAGACGGAAACCCGTCCGCACCAGCAGCGTCGCGGCCAGCAGCACGACGGCGCTGAGGGCAAGAAACACGCGCGAGTAGCTGCCCAGACGGGTGAAGAAGATTACGAAAGTGGTCACCGCATAGGTAAGTGCGCATGCAATCGTCACACGCTGCAGGCAGAAATAGTCCTCAAACAGCTCGGACACCGTCGCCAGGCGGCCATGCTCGACCGCTATTGACCAGGCAAAGGTGGTCACAATCACCAGGCGCAGGTATTGATAAAGAAGATAGCTGCCGTCTCGCCGCAGCCCGATGACGAAAGTCAGATAGAACGCAAGCGCAAACGCCAACACCGGCAGCGAGTAGATCAGCAACCGCAAATAGAAGTTGTAGAGAGTAATGCGGGTTGTCATACGCCTCTAGCTCCCTGTCTCGCGCATTATTACGGCGCTTGGCAGGAACACGGACTTTGTAGGCTAGTGGAAAGGGTTAGGTGATGTCAGGTCTGCAAGGGACAGACACGCTCGGAAAGGCTCGCGGCCGGCTCATCTTGGAGAGCGAGCCTGGGGCGAATTACCTTGGCCGGATGCCCGCCGCAAATCATCATCGCGGGCACGTCGTTAAGCACCACGCTGCGCGCGCCCACCACCGCCCCGCGACCGACGCGGATTCCGGGAGCGACGAATACTCCCGCGGCGATCCAGGCCTCGGCTTCGATGCGCACCGGGTCGTCGTAAATATCGAACGCGGGAACGGCGTAGTCGTGCGAGGCGGCGCAGATGTAGGAATGCTGCGAGATCACGGCGTTGTCGCCGATCCGGATTTCGCCCAAGGTGTAGAGCGTCACGTGGTCGCCGATCCAGCTCCAATCCCCGATGACCAGCTTCCAGGGATAGGTGATCTCCGCGGTGGGCCTAATCTGTACTCCCTTGCCGATCTTGGCGCCGAACCTGCGCAGTAACCAGCGCCGCCAGCCGTAGGCAATCTGGGGCGAACAGCGGAACAGAGTCGCTTGCACCAGCCACCACAGTTGCACGAACCAAGCCGGCCGGCCCCGGAAATTTGGCGGCAAACGAAAAGCCCGGAGATTCTGAACTGGCGTGCAGTGCACTGTTTTCAAAGCCTCAACCGCCGGTCTCGCTCGAAAGGTAAGCCGCTGCCATCCGTGCTGGGGCCCTGCTGGGGCACAATTTCTGATATAGGGCGAGATAGCCCGCGATCATGGCTTCGGTGCGGAAGCGCTTGGCGTTCTCCAGACCGGCCTGCCGCATCTCCTGAACCCGAGGCAGGTTCTGGATAATGGTTTCAGCCGCCGCCGTGGTCTGGATGGGATCGAAGTACACAGCGGCGTTGCCGCCGACTTCGGTCATGGGCGCGCGATTGGAGGTAAACACCGGACAGCCGCAAGCTTGCGCCTCCACAATGGGCCAGCCGAAGCCTTCCTGCAGGGAAGGGAACAGCAAAGCCACGGCCGAGGAGTACAGCGCGCCTAAGTCTTCGTTGCCAACCCCCTGCAGCTCGACAACCTTATCGGCGAGGCCGCGGGCATGCACGAAGTCGCGCATCGCGCCCGTCCAGCCCTTGCCGACCATCACCAATTTCAGCTCGGCGGCAGCAGGGTGCTGGATCACCTCGGCAAAAATCTTCAGCACCCCGAGCCGGTTCTTGTACCACTGGTTCCCGCCCACGTGCAGCAGGAACCTTCCGCTGACTCCCAGGCTGCACAACCGCTCCTTGGCCTCCTTCAGACCCATGAGCCGGTACGGGTAATTCAGTCCATTCGAGACCCGGGTGGTCGCGCCGGGGTCGCGCCCGGTCAGCCGGAGCAACTCCTTCTCGGTGTGCGCCGAGACGCAAGCCACGTGTTGCGCCCGCACCAGGCCCTTCATGATCATGCGTTGCAGAATCTTGCCCGTCCACGGCATGCGATGATCCTGCGTTTCGCCCAAAGCATTCGCGATAGGGATTACGTCGTGGCAGGTGACCACGTGCGGAATACGGCCGACATACCTGGAATAAAAAGGATTGGAGTGGTCGCAAAAATGTACAACGTTCGCCCGGCGCGCCGCCGCCTTCAGCAGCACCGGAAACAGCAGAAATTTGTCGATATATCCCAGCCACTTGCCGAGCCCGGTCGGCGAAGGCAGCAAGCGGCCAAAGACGGCGGGTGCGCGGATGGTGCGCACCGTGTGGCCGCCTTCCGAGAGTCCTCGGGCCATCACGGCAGCAAACCGCTGCATGCTTTCCTGCTTATCGTTCCGATAGGCAGCAACCAGGAGAATTCGCATGTTTTTCGGATAGCGCCGGCGGCGCCGGGGCATGGATCGCATTCAAAATGTTCTCGGCGGCTCGGCCCACCTCGAACCTTGTGCGAAAACATTCGCCGGCGCGAGCTTTCATGATCTGCTGATCGGCGGCGCTCATCGCCAGCCAACGGCGCAGCAGGGAACAGGCGCCGTCAGGATTGTCCGGGCCAATAATCCCCGCGCCATCGGATTGCACCTCGCGCCAGATGTTGACCTTGTCCGAGATCAGCACCGGAGTGCCGCAAGCCAGAGCTTCGGCGACCACAATGCCGAAGTTCTCTCCGCGGGAAGGCAGCAGCAGAACCTCCGCCGCCCGCAAGGCGCCCCACTTGGCGTCGCCGCCGATCATGCCGGTCCAGGTAATCCGATTCGCGATCCCAGCCGCTTCGGCCATCGCAACAAGTTCACGCTTCCATCCCGTCTGGTCGGGACCGGCGACCACCAGTTGCCACGCAGGATCGGCGCCGAGCGCCGCCGCAAAGCCTTGAATCGCCAGGTCGCACCCTTTTCTGGGATGGACCCTCCCCATATAGAGAGCCAGGCGTTTGCCGCGAAGCTCGGGATGCAGGGCGAAAAACGCCTGCGCCTGATTCACCGGGTCGCCCTGGGGAGACGAAGTTCCGTATCCCACCACCACTTCGTTGCACCGATAGAGCCAGAAAGACTGCCGCGCCAGCAGACGTTCCTCTTCGCAAGTAAACAGCACGGCCCGGGCGTCGCGCAGGACGCGGTATTCCGCCCACGGCCAGTACATCCACTTCTTCAAGTGCTTGAGCGGATATTGCCGCTTGAACCATGGGTCCAGCATGCCGTGGGTGAAGACCAGATACGGTATCTGCGTGTCTCGCAGCACTCGCCAGGTCCCGAAGCTGTGGTACTGCCAAATGCCGTTCGCGATCACCGCGTCATAATGGCGGAGATTCCGGCGCAGCCAGGACGCCCAGCGCCGGCCGTATCCGTAGGTGCCCAGCGCCGGTCCGACCGCGTGCACCGGCAGCGGGAAGTCCTTCAGCCAGGGCGCGTCGGGCGCATCCAGACAGGCGGCCTCCACTCCATGGCCGCGTGCGGCAACAGCGGCGCCGAGCTGCCGGATGCCTTCCACCGGCCCGCCCCAAGCCGGATTGACGGTGCGAATTACATGCAGAATTTTCATGAGCTTGCTGTTAAGAACGCCGCCTTCAGGGCACGAACGTTCTCGCTGTAATCCCACGACTGAATAATCTCCAGACTCCTTGTGCCCATGGAGCGCGCGCGATCCGGATCGCCAAGCACTGCCTGCAATGCTTGGGCGAGGGCGACCGTGTTCCCGGCAGGGAATACGTAGCCGTTCCCTCCGTCCTTCACTAGGTCGGGGCCGCAACCCACCTGGTCGCTAACGATTATGGGGCGCCCCACATTCATAACCTCGTTCACTACCAATCCGAACGGCTCATCAACGGAGGGGAGGACAAACACATCGCACAAGTCGTAATAGCGAGGCAAGGCTGATTGGTTAGCGAAGCCCAAAAACCTGACGGTGCTCCACTTAGTCTGCGCCACTTCTGCCTCTAACTGGGCCCGCTCCTCGCCATCGCCGATGAACAACAAATACGGGTTTGGCTCGTCGCACCCATTCGGCGACAGCCGCTTGTATGCATGCCAAAGGTCGGGTGCCCGCTTGCGCCTGATAAATTTGCTAGCGAATAGAATGACTGGCCGGCCGGGCTCCAGCCCCAGAGACCTGCGGAGTTCTTCTCGTGATCCTGACGCCTCGGTCGCCCGCTTTTGGAAGAAATCGTTATCCACCGCGAACGGAACTCGAAAAAGCTTACGAGGAGGGACTCCGTATTCCCGGTAGAACTGCTCGTTAAGACTGCCGATGGTCAGAAACCCGTCGCAGGCCTGTCGCAGCCACCTGAATAGCAAAACTTTTGCCGCCCTGTTCGCTGCCTTGCGCCCCCTGAGCAGGTTCACATCGTCACGGACGAAGGTTCGCATACCAAGCTGCTTCGCCGTAGCAATGGCGACCCAGTTTATCCAGCGAAAGTATCCATTGACCCAAAGCACATCGAATCGCCCGTGCCGCAAGCGCTTGGCCAGTCCGTAATTAATCGGGCGCCGAAATGTCGGATTGGACGTGTCGGTGCCCCGAAGGGCAGGCAAGAACTCGTGTTTGTAACCGTCGAGCAAAGGAACGTCCCAGACTATTTCCCTTCCAAATCCCCGGTCGAAGTGCCGACGCGTTGAGGAGCTGCTACAGAAAAACACCGTCAGGTCCAAGTCGTTGTCATTTCCGAGCAGTCGCAACAGCGGCGCTTGGTACTGGATGGGATGGCTGACTAAATGGGCGATGCGGAGTGCCATAGGGGTTCGACCGCGAGGATTTCGCGACTCTCATTCAATGAAAGCCCGTCGAGTGCCGTTAAGTTGTAGCCGATAGACGTGAGCAGCTCGCGACACCGTCCGTGGACTTCGGGGCCGTGGGTGGCAAGGAAGATGCCCGGACGGTACCTTGAAAGGGTGTCTCTGGCTCCGGTGAGCGCATCATACTCGCCTCCTTCAATATCGCACTTGATTACATTCGGAGGCGGGATCTTCCCGGAGGCAACTAGGCTGTCTAACGCGACTGTTCGCACGGTTAGTGCCGCCCGCGACTCGGTCGTGAGGTGTCCCTGGCAAGGGGTGGGGCCAAGATCAAAATTCGCCACCCCGTTTGAGGAGCTGACCGCAACATCCAGCGCAGAGCAATTTGCTATCTGATTCAAGTCCAGGTGCCTTCGCAGGAACCTGAGATTCCTTGGAACAGGTTCGAAGCTGAAAACCTGTCCATCCGAGCCAACGAGGAAACTGGCCAAGAGGGAGTAGAAGCCTACGTTAGCGCCGAGGTCATAGACTATATCGCCGGCCCGGACCACCATCGAAAATGCCCTTTGTTTCTCATATTCATAGGTGCCGAGCCACCAACCGTGATTGCTCGACCCTGCTATCCATCTCTTCCCGCGCAGAGGGCCTTGGAGGACCCTTACCTGTGCTTCCTTCGGAATCAGCCGAAGCGGAAGACACAAAGCTCGTCGTACGAGGCCTTTATTTGGAACTCGGGACAGGATCATACGCTTATCACATGCTGCCGATAGGGGCCGTTCGGAACAGCCGGCGTGTTTCTTGGAAAGAAGATGGTGAGTTTTTCTGCGATCAGGAACAGTACCAGCACGATCACGGGGATCGGTAGCTGGGCTATAATGCCGGCCAAGGTGGATTCCGCCAGCCTGTGGTGATAGGTCCCAATGATCAGCAGCAGCCACATAGCTCTGCCTCCTGCGTTTCGGCTCCATTTCGCCTTTCCGCAGAACAGCCTGAACCAGTAATATAGGGCGAAAAACAGAACCATGGTTCCGACGAGGACGCCCGGCAGCGCAAAGGCGTTATACCAGTTGGCAAAAGGACCGTAGGCGACTTGTGTATTACTGTCCATGATGTTCAGGTCACCGGCCAAGTGCCCAAAGTAGTTGCCGGCCTCGTATTTGGGTTTATCGGGATAGAGAAAGCTGGGGGTCAGCAGTTTGAAGCCCCAGGTGACGGTTTCCCATTCGGTCGGCGCCGTGCGCATGCTGGCGCCGATGAGACGATCCGCATCTGCTACCAGGGAAAGCCGGTTGAGCGGGGTAAGGACCTTGTAGTCCCAGTAGAGTCTGTGGCCGGCCGTCTGTCCGCTGGCATCCGTGGCAATCGAGGAGCGGAACGCTGAATCGGTCACAACCTTGTACATTACGTCCTCGATGACCACGAGCCGCTGGCTGAAGCTGCCCTCGCGCCCGCCTGAGATGCGGACAAACTGGGAATATGGGAAGACGACGAGTCCGAAGAGCGCGGCCGCTGCCAACCCCAAGGCCCACAGCTTGCGGTACCGGAGTCCACGACGGAAAACGGCCACGAGCCCGTAGTACATCAATGGCTCCATGGCATCCTGCTTGGTGGTGGCGAAAATTCCCACCGCCAGGCCCACGCTCAGAATTGCGAGCACCAGCGGGTGCGTCAGGAAGCGCCGCGAGCCCGATGACCACGCATAGAACATAGCGGGCACCACGGCAAATGCCTTCAGAGAGCCCAGGGTACGTGCATATCCGAGTATTCCGCCGGTGGTGACGCCTTCACCATTCAGGCTGGGCGCCATGCCGACGAAGTACGCGGCATTGCAAAGCACGAACAACACCACCGCAAAGGAGAAGTAGAACGTCAGGCCTCCTGACGGGAGGGAGTAAAGCGTCGCATGGCTGCGGCAAGACGCGCGCGATGACGGTAGCGACGCACAGTGCGAAAAACCCCACCATCATGACCAAAGAGGTCATTCCCGGTTCGCTTAGGTTTTTGTCCGCCGGCTCCAGGATGACAATCTTGATTGCAATTGCGATTAGCAGATAACGTCCGATGAGGATCAGGTTCAACAGGCCAAACACGGACCTGACGCCGCCGCCCGCCACCACCGCGAGCAAGCCGAAAAAGATGGCAACCGTAAACTGCGCCGCCACGATGACACTTGTGCCCGCGAGGACCTGGCCCACGAAGTACAGGGCGCTGATGGCGGTAAGCCACGCCATCTTCCCCTGGAACCCGGTCCGGCAAGCCGCATTTAGTGAGAGTAACTGCAAGCCAATTCAGCCCCCGAGGCTCATCAGTACCGAACGGCGGCAAAACTCGGGAAGTTTGCGATCGCGCGTATGAACCCGCCGAAAGAATCCTGCAACAGGCCCAAGGATTCGCGAATGACGAACCAGCCGGTGGCTAGATCAACCACCAGCAATGACACCGCCGCGCCGGGCAATTGGAACGAACGCGTGAGTACAACTGCCAGGCCCACCGACGCCGCGGTCGCACAGATATAGACCGCGGCCACTCGTTGATGGCGGTTGGTGGCCAGGGCCACCACCGAGCTGGTGTTCCAGAACGAGCTGGCCAGCATGACCAGCAACAATAGGTGGAAGGTGGTGGGGTCCATGGTCACCCGGCCGTGAGTCCAGATGGCATAGACCCGCGGACCAAAGACGAACAGCCCCGCCAGCGACAGCGCCGCCAACCACAGCGACGCCTGGCAGGCATGGCGGTGCAATTTGCGCGCCAGCCGCCAATCCTGCGCCCCGTACGCCGCGGAAAGTTCCGGCCAGACACTGTTCTTGATCGAATCCATCACCTGCAACACGAATCGGGTCAAGGTGCGCATGGTGGAAAACGTAGCCACGGCGATGGGCCCAAGTACAATCCCAATTGCCAGCAACATGCCCTGGATGCTGAGGGCGTTGCCGGCGGGGAAGGCCATGTAGGCGAAGGCTGGCCGCAGCAACTCGCGCACGGAGGACGAAGTCGCGTGTTTGACTCCGTAACGAACCCAGGGCGTCACCGACAACATCACCGCCGCGGGCACGAGGATGGAAATTGTCCGCATTCCGAGGTTCAACGCGGCGACGTGCACCGGCCTGGCATGAAGAAATACCGCCGTCGTTGCAGCCAGGACTTCGGCAATGCGAAACAGGCTCATCAGCAGCACGCCGGTGGCATAGCGACCGTCACAGCGGAATCCCGCGGAAATGATGGATCCCTGCAAGGCAACCAGGCTGTACAGCGACAGCAGGATGAGGGTGACGCGCACATCCCGCGGCGACATTAAGGTGATGTTCAACCAGTTCCTCAGTGGCAACGCCAGGGCCGCTCCCACGACGATGACGGCGAACAGCATGGACAACGACGTAACCAGGACCCATGTGCTCTGGAAGCTGACCAAAGCTCCCTTGCGGTCGCCGGCGGCCACGCGCATGGTCATATCGTTGCCGGCTACGCTGCCAAATCCCAGGTCGCTCAGCGCCAGATAGGCGGGGAGGGCGCTCAAGATCAGCCACTCGCCATACAGCCGGGTGCCCCAGAAGTGCAGGAACACCGGGACGCTGACCACCTGGACGAACATGGTCACGACTGGCCCGAGGGCAGTCGCTCCCAGCCCGCGCAGAAGGCGTTGCCGTACGGAGCTGCGGGCGGGGACACCGGTGGCAGCGTCCATCGAGTTATCAGGACGGCCTGGGTTGGCCATGACTAGTGGTAAATGGCGGCCAAGCCGGCAGCGTTAACGGCGGATTGGACGCTACCCCAGGCGATGCTCTTGGGGGTGCTGGAGGGAATGAAGAGGATGTCGCCATCCTCCAGGCGCATGTCGGCGGACTTGTTCTGCAGGATTTTCTTGAGCGGCAGGGGAATCTCCTCGCGGCCGGCGACGCTCTTGCGAATCAGTTTGGAGTCGTTGAGCTTAGCGGTGCGGTTGGCGCCCTGAGCCAGGGCGATGGCCTGCAGCACGCTGAGGCGCTCGGTGTTGTCGATGAGGAAGCCGCCCGGCTTGCCCACGTCGCCCACCACGTACACGATGCCGGCGCGCGGCACCAGGATGGTATCGCCCGGCCCGATGGGTACGTTGGCGGCCGTCGCTTTGGCGGGATCGTTGCTGAGGTGGACCACCTCTTGCTTGTCCGGCTGGGCGCGGCGCATGATCGCCGCCGTGTTGCTGGCGGTGGCGGTGGTACCGCCGGCGGCGGAGATGAAGTCATACAACGTGCGCGCGCCGAGCACGGGGTAGACCCCTGGCGTCTTTACTTCTCCGAGCACGGTGACGCCTTGCGTGGCGTACTCCAGGATGAACACGGTGACGTGGGGATTCTT
The DNA here is from genome assembly GCA_963808725.1 of uncultured Acidobacteriota bacterium. GTDB lineage: Bacteria > Acidobacteriota > Terriglobia > Terriglobales > Acidobacteriaceae > JAHFUA01. Next base: position 107,415 of record CAWEGO010000003.1, read on the forward strand.
GACGATGTCCTTCTCCTGCAGCCGCTGCTCGAGGGCGGCATCGGCCTGTTCCACGGTCAGGCCGCCCACGTGCAGCTCCCCGCCGACCGGCAAATTGATGTTGCCGAGATGGTCCACGCGAACCTTGGAGGAAAGCTCCGGGGTATCGAACACGGCGATGTCGAGCAGGTCGCCGGCGGAGATTTTCAGGGCGGGGGCGGCGGCCACGGGCGCGGCGGCGGAAGTGGTCTGTCCGGCCGTACTGAGGGCCGCCAGCGCCAGCAGCAGAATGCCGGCCAGCGCGCTAATTCTTGTCATGGTAGTAACCCTCGTAGTAGTGGTTCTTGTAGCCGTAGCGGTAGGGGCCGGAATAGTAGTGCTCGAGCTTCAGGTTCACGCCGTTGAGGACCACGCCGGCGACGTTGGCATTGATCCGCTGAAGGGAATCGCGCATCCGTTGCAGCGCCTTCTTGCGGGTGAAGCCGGAGCGCACCACCACCAACACCGCGTCGGCCATCGCGGACAAAACCAGACAGTCGGTGACCGGGAACAAGGGCGGGGTGTCAATCAGGACGTGGTCGTACTCGGTGGCCCAGGTATTGATCATCTGCTGCATGCGGCGCGAAGCCAGCATTTCCGCCGGGGCAGGCGGTTTGGGCCCGGCAGGAAGCACGGAGAAGTTGGGCAGCTCTGGAATCGGCTTCTGGATGCTCTCCGGTCCCGAGTTTCCTGAAAGCAGGGTGCTAAGTCCGGAGTCGTTCGTCATGTTGAATTCATGGTGCACGCGCGAACGCCGCATGTCGGCATCCACCAGCAGTACCCGCGCGCCTTTTTGCGCCAGCGCCAGGGCGCAGTTAGTGCTGGTTGTGGTCTTGCCCTCCTGGGGGAATCCGCTGGTCACGACGATGATCTTGGGCTGGCGGTCGACACTGGCGAGCAGCAGCGTGCTGCGCAGGGAGCGAATCGCCTCGGCGGCGTTCGACTGCGGCCGCTTGAGCATAAACAAGTCGTGGCCGTTGCGGGATAACACCGAGGTCGAAGGCTTGAAGGGCTTGGCCTGAAACCAGGGAATGCTTCCCAGCGAGGGCAGCCTGGTGGCTTCCACATCGTCCGTGGTGGTGATGGTGTCGTCCAGCGACTCCCACACAAAAGCCAGCGCCACGCCCCCTAGCAGCCCGCCAAACAACCCCAGCGCCAGGTTCACCGGTACGTCGGGCGAAATCGGCTTGCCGGGAATGGCCGCCCGATCCACGATGCTGACGTTGCTCGAGCTCAGGCCGGCGGTCACGAAAGCTTCTTTCAGCTTCAACTGCAAGCTGTCGTACAAGTCGCGGCTAGATTCCACTTCGTGCTTGAGAATCGCATAGCCGGTGGTGGCGGAGTTGAGCGCATACGCCTCCTGCTTCTGCGCTTCAAAACGGCTGCGAATCATGTTCTCCGCCTGCAGGGCGGACTGATACTCATCTTCAATGCGGCGGCCGATGTTCTTGACCTCGGCGTCGATCTCGGTGTCGAGCTTCGCCAGTTGCCCCTGCAGTTCGGGAACTTTGGGATATCCGCTGCCATATTTGGTGCTGAGCTGTGCGTATTGCGAGCGCAGTTCAGCCTGCTGCGTGCGCAGCACCTGCAGGGTGGTGCTGGGGACCACCGCGGCCACCAGCTCCGGATTGCCGGACATCGCCATGCGGTGGCGCGCTTCCTTCAAGATTCGGTCGGCCTCGGCATCGGTCAATTGCTGGTTCAACTGCCGCAGCCGGTCGGTAACGATGTTGTCGTTCTCGTCCGCGCCCAGGATGTTGTGCTGCTCTTGAAAGCGCGCCAATTCATCCTGCGCGTTGGCGGCCCGGGTCTTCAGCTCCTCCATCTGCTTGGACAGCCAGTCCGAAACCTGCATCGTGGCCTGGAAGCGCGACTGGAAGTTGCGTTCGATGTAGGAATCCACGATGGAATTGGCGAGGTTGGTGGCCAGCTTCGGGTCCGGATTACGGAAGTGGACCTCCACCAGTTGCGTGTTAGGCAGCACCTGCACCTTCAAGTTGCGGTGAAACGTCTTCAGGAGCTGCTCGCGCTGCAGGAGTCAACTCGGCAACGTTGGTGCCGGGTTTGATCTTCGGCATGCCATAGCCAATCGTGCCCGGCAACTTCCATTGCTGTATCACCTGCAGAGCCACGGTGTCGCTGTCGAGGATCTTGACCTGGGTCTGGATGCGGCTGTTGGTGTCCGTGGACGAGAGCTTTTCTTCCACCAGGTCTTCCAATCCCATGTTGGTGGATTGGCTGGGATCGATATGGACGCGGGACACAGCTTCGTACATCGGTCTCTTCAAAAAGCTGTACGCCGAGACAGCAAGGATACAGAATGCCAGGAAAGCGAGAATGACGAACTTGCGCTTTACCAGGATTCGCCAGATTTCCAATAAAGGCAGTTCCGTCGCTTCGTGCTCCCCATTGTGCAAAAGCACGGGAGCCACCGGGAAATCGTAGGCAGGCCGGGAGCTTGGAATAGCTAGCTTCGTCGGTTCGTTATTAGTATGTTCCATTTTCTCGAGTCATTTCTGTGCGGGCGCCAAGTTGAGCTTGGTCTCCGCGGCTCAGGGAATGTGTAGCCGGACAGGCGTACCCTGTACAGCCTGGTCAGTCGGTCACGGCGCCTGAATTGACGCTTCAGCGCCCCATGTGCTCGGCGGCATGGATCCCGTAAACGACATTGCCGGCAGTGACGATCGCCGCGGGCACAAACCACCACTTGCGCCCCGAGCGCTTCAGGTAGTACCCCAGGACGGTGATCCCCGCATCCGCAGGCAGGCCCACTCCGAAGAGCGCCCGGCGGCGGACCAGAGCACGGGGCACTAAGCTGCATTCCCCGTTCTCCAGGCAGTAGTGGGTCAGTTCGACATTGGCAACGCTGGACCCAAACAGGATGCCCGTCGCCATCACGAACTCCTTGTCCGCCACCTGCATCCCTCCGGGCGTCGGCGTCGAGCGCACGGCCGAGGGCGGCGGCACTCGCGGTTCGGGGTTGGGTGCATCGGGCAGCGGCGCATCCAGCTTACCCCCCACTTCCGCTTCGGAAGGCATCGCGCTCGTCTGGGCCAGCACGGGCGCAGCCAGCAGGAATAGGCAGGCGATCAACAGCAGCAATTGCGTACGGCTCGGTTTCATCTCTTGCTCCAGGCGGAGGTCAGAGCTCCCGGCTCTTACCTTCGTAATGTTTGGCATTCCTTGCTCTTACAAAAGCGGTTTACAGGGGAAATCATTGGGGCTAGTTCACGGCGCCGCGGAAAAGCCGCGGGCTGACGGGTTCCAGATCGTCGGCATCGACCTCGACAGCCACACTCCGCATGATTTGGTCCAGGGTGAGCACAACCCGGAGGTCGTTTTTCTTGCGCAGCAGCACGCCCTCCATGCCGGCCAGCGGACCCGCTTTGATCCGCGCTCTCTCTCCGACGGTGAGGTAGGGGTAGGGCTCGGCTTTCCGCAACTGCAGGCCGGAGCGCAGCGTTTCGACTTCGAGGTCCGGGAGCGGCGCTGGTTCTCGTCCCGTCCCCACGATCGACAATATCCCCGGGACCGTCAGCACGCGGGCGCGCTGGCTGCGCTCGATCTGCACGAACAGGTAATTGGGAAATAACGGCAGTTCCAGCGTCACCTTGCAGCGGTTCGTCCGGCGGCGCACCGTCCGGTACAGCGGCAGAAACGACTCAATTTGACGTTCCCTTAAGTGCTGGAGGACGCGCTTTTCGTGGTGCGAGCTCGTGAACACGGCAAACCATCTCGGGCAGAGAGGGCCAGCCGACGCGTGCATGCCACTTTCCGGAAGTACGCCGGTTTGTGGAAGTTGCAATTCAGTCGTTGTCAAGATACCCACCTCGTTCCTGAGATCCGCTTCGCTCGTGTTCAGGCGTGGCTTCGCCTACGCCACTGAGCAGCGGCCTTTTTCCACAGGTCCTAGCTTTTCTTTGGTTGGGAGCTTGCCCGGTCTGCCACAGCGTCTAAACCACAGTCGTAAGAGAGCGATTAAACGTGTTGCTCCAGCTTGCCGCCAACGGGCCACACAGGATCCTGTTTCCCTGTTGGCTCCTTGATCGCGATTCTCTAATAAACTCCTAATAATCGCAGGTCTCATGAGGCCATGGCCGTTTGGGGTGACAAGCTGCTTGTTCCTTTGCGGGCTCGAACAAATGCATGCCGGCATTCGGCCGTGGCCCGCCAACCTCCGCCACGCGATGGCAGGAAGCGTTCGCAAATCCCGCTCTGTCGCGCGTACTTCCGATCTCTCAAGGGGTGTTTTTCGCGGCACTGAAACCCGGCGGAGGATTGGTTCGCGGCAAATTTGGTACTCCCAGCGGTCTGGGGGCGTGCTCAAAGCGGGGGAATCCAGGGAGTAACTATTGAGCATTGCAAATATAAACAGGTAGATGCGATTGCAGTCTGCGGCTATTCGCCCTTGAAGCCGACGCTGATGTCGGTCTTGCCCTCCACCGGTGTGCCGCCGAGCAAGTAGGGCCGGTAGCGCCACTGCTTGACCGTCTCCATGGTCGCATTCACCCGCAGCGGATCGTCGCTGATGGCGCGAAGCTGCTGGATCGTCCCGTCCGTGCCGGTGATGGCGTGCACCACCACCGCACCCTGGACGCGGGTAGCCGCGCTGCCGGCGGACACTGTGGGTTAACCTTGAAGATCAGCTCCCCTGGGGATACCTGGGCAATGTTGGCGGGCTTGGGCTCCGGAGCGGAGACTGCCGGAGCTGCCGCGGGTGCAACGGCTGCGGGCGCCTTTCCCAACCGGAGGCCTCAGCGGTTCCGTTGCAGCGACCAGCGGTATGACCGGGAAGAGGCGTCTGGAGCGGTACAGTTGCGGAAAGGCAGGGATGGCCTGGGTTTCTGCAGGTTGTCCGTGATGATGGTCGGCGGCGCCGCCTTCAACGGCTTCCTTACCGTGGCGGGCGTTTTGACGACGGTGGCGGGCTCGCGGTTCACTGGTTCTGGCTGCTGGGATGGAGCGGGCTTTGCTTCCGCGGAGGGTTCTGCAGCTCTGGATGAGTTCCGTACAGGCGAAACGTTTGAGATCACGCCCATCAGGAGCGGCAGACGCCACAGGCCGCAAGGCCCACTTCAGAGGCCGAGTTTGAGCGGGCGCTCATCCAGAAGCGAGTGAAGGTCGGCCTCCGACATGCCCGGTCCAAGGGCAGGCGCCTCGCAGAACGCGGAAACTTACAACCGCGGGACCTACCCAGAAGTGCTGGCTGATTGCGACCACTTCCGGTCCGCCCGGAACGACGAACAAGATCTTGTCCTGGAAACCCTGCTGCTTCAGTGAAGATGTTACTCGATGAGACCGCTCCGGTGGTCGCGAAAGAGAGCATGGAATTACGCGAATCGCTGATTCAATGCTCACTGATGATTTTGATTCTAGGGATGAGGGCGCCGACCTATTGGAATCCGATGTTGGGGATCAGAGACTTCCTTTGAAAATATCCTAAGCCGTGCTTGGATTGCTGGAATGGACGACGATCAGGGTGCGGCCTCCAAGAACCGTTCCGTCCAAGCCCTGAACGGCTCTGTCGGCCTCGCCGTCGTTCGTCATATCGAGGAATGCGTAACCACACGACTGGCCGGTGTCGCGGTCCCTCACAATCATGATTTTCTCAACCGCTCCGTGAGGCAGAAACAACGCCAGGAGCTGGTCCTCGGTGGCGCTGCAATCCAGGTTGCCGATGTATATGCTTTTCATCCTAATTTACCGCCCACTGTTAGCCCTAGGGCCGTGATTTCGCTAGCCATCTGGCTCGCGGCTTGGAGGCACAGATACAGACGGTCGCGCATAAGTTTCAAGGCCGCCTCCCTTGGCACAAGGCTGAACTCACACTCCTCAAGGGCTTCAGCAGTGAGGCCGAATGTTTTGCCCGAAAACAGGGCCGGTAGCCCCAGTTCGCACCCCGGACCCACGGTGCGATATGGCAGCCGCGTGCTCCCATCCGCCGAAGAAACAAATAGCCCAACCCTGCCGCTGCGCAGCACTAGCACGCCATATCCCGGCTGCCCTTGCTGGAACAGAGCCATGCCCTCGCCGCACGTCTGACGTGTCCCGGCCCTGTCGAGAGCCTCTGTCAATGCCTGGGCAGCATCCTCGGGAATGTCGGACTTGTTTGGATCAAACGACAATGCACCCACCCCCGTGGCGTGGATCATCATACGCTTGGAACTGTTGATTTTTTCAGCACCTGGAGTCCCAGTCACTGGGACCATCAGGAAGGCGAAATGGTGAAGTGTGGCAAGTTTGCCACAGCGGTACTTGCGAACTGGCCGGGCTGGGACTGGGGGAAGGTTTGAAATTCGCCCGAACCTGAATGCAAGTTCACTTCGCTTTCATTTTGGTAGTGGGGGTGGCCCAAGCGCGATGATCTTCGCTTCCACCTTGTTAAGTACGTCGGCGTATTCGGCAATCTTGGCGGGGTCTCTGGTCTGCTCGATCAGGTAGACCAGATTGTACAGATATTCTAACAGGCGGTCCCGCTCGCCCTTGGCGTCCATAATGGGCCCGTCTTTCTGCTCATTTGGATGCTGGGGACTATTGCGGGCCGCTTGGGTGGCGAGGATTCTGGGGTCAAATCCACCCAGAACTACAGTATTCGTGGTAAACGCGCCAAGACGCGGCGCACGCATCAGTAAGTTAGTGACCCAAAATGAGGTGTCCTAACTGCGGAGACACTAAATACAGATTGAGCCACCGCCGGAAGCGTTTTGAGAGAGTATTATCACTGCTCGGGATACGGCCGGTGCGGTGCCTTGGTTGCGGAGCGCGACGCTTCGTCTTCTTGCCTGCTCGCGGGCTGTCCTCGCGAGAAAAACCGCGACCTCCCGAAAAGCAGTAGCAAGTCAGCGTTGGCCGGAACAGCAGCGCCCCCCCCAACGTCCCGGATTGGCCCGCGCTCGCATTCCCCGACTTCCGACGTGCCAGTTTGAAGGACTTTCCATCCTTTTTGCCGAGCTGTTGAGTCGGCGGGGGAGCGGGGGTGCAATTGGTAACATTGGAATCCGTGCTCGTCTCTGAGCCTGCAGGGCAATATCCAAGCCCTGAGCCCCAGCCCGATGTTCCTATGCCAGCGCCATCGGAGACCCTTCCAGCCCGGCTGGGAGGACGACTGGGAGTGGATCAGACGAAGGCTGCACCATTAGGCGGCGGAGATCACAACATCCCTGAGGGCGTCTTGCTGGCCAGTACTTCTCATCCTACAATCCCTCAGACGCCACCGCAGTTCCCACACGCTGACCAACTGCCAGTGCGAGTTGCACGTTTACTGGGGTGTGCATAGTCAGGTTGGCCGCAATCTGCCGCATAACTGTGGGTAAGAGATAGCACTTTGGGGGGCTCGGGCAGCGGCATGTTCCGATTTCCGAACAAGATTCAAATTGCTGGTTTCAAATTGCTGGTTGAAGAGCCGGAAATTCGCGTACTCCTAATCCGACGCACGGCGGTGAGACTTTGCGCCGAATCGATGCCAGCGCAAGGGGGAGCGGATACATGGCCGAGTTCGCGGACGAACACATCGATCTCCTGACCGCGGTATACGATCTGGCCCACCGGATCGAGGAAAGCAGAGACCCAGCCGAAATTGCAGAGTACGTCGATCAGTTGAGCAGGTTGAAAGCGAAGCTCTTCGCGCTGGGAACAGCCAAGGAAGCAGCCGGACAGTCGTAACATGTCCCACTGTAGGCGCTAATCGCGAAGGCAAAAGGGGTACAGGAGCTGAATGCTCAGGATGTTGTCCGCGCCGTGCGGGCATTAGGACGCAAAGACGGAGAGGAACCCGAGAACAAAGGCCCCGAAGACGCCCTGCACCCCGAGGTTTCTGAAGAACAGCCATGGAAACAGAAGCTGTACGGACTGCTCACTCAAACGCTAAGCCCCGCCGCGTTCGAACGCCTCGTGCAACGAATGCTCAGAGAAGCGGGGTTCACCCAGGTCGAGGTTACAGGACGGAGCGGAGACGGCGGAATCGATGGTCGCGGCATTGCGCGCATCCACGGGCTCATGAGCTTTCATGTGCTCTTTCAGTGCAAAAGATACAAAGGTGCCGTTGGACCAGGCGAGATCCGCGATTTTCGCGGTGCAATGGTGGGGCGGGCTGACAAGGGTCTCTTCATCACGACCGGAACCTTCACTCCCGCCGCCGTAAAAGAAGCGACACGGGACGGTGCTCCGCCGATCGATCTCCTCGACGGCGGCGAATTCGCAGAGAAGCTCAAGGAGTTAAGGCTCGGCGTGCACACCGAGAACATCGAAGTCGTCCGCATTGAAGACGACTGGTTCGCGAATGTGTGACCGTCCACCACACCGCGTCGCGGCTTTCCTGCCCTGACTTCAGCTGGCTGGCCGCTTCGCGTCGCGCGGCTCAAAGCTGATGAGCAGACGAGAGCCGGTTGCCTCCGCCAGGCGCTCCAGCGTCCGCATGGACGGACGCGTGCGCCCGCTTTCCAGGCGGGCGACGACGGGCTGCGTCGTGCCCATCCTCCGGGCCAGCTCCTCTTGCGTCAGGCCGGCGCGGTTGCGCACATCCATGACGGCCCCCGCCAGGACAAACTCCTCCTCAAGCGCGTCGTAAGCCTTCTTGTACTTCGGCTCCTTCATCCACTTCTTGTGCATGTCAGATATGCGTGCCATTGCTACACCTCCATCATTGAACCGATTCCGCGCGGGACAGCGCCAGGTCTATCTCCCGCCGCGGCGTCTTCTCCGTTTTCTTGACGAAGACCCGGACGATCACCACGCGCCGGCCCACCGCCGTCACGTACAGCGCCCGCGAAATTCCGCTGCGGCCCTTCAGCCGCATTTCCCAGATACGGCCTTCAATATGCTTCACGTGCGGCTCGCCCACACGCTCCAGGCCCTTCTCCTCGATGAGCTTTGCGATGCGCGCCAGCCTCGCCCGCATGTCTTCGGGCAAGGCCTCGACCTCCGCATCAACGGTTTCATTCAGGGTCTCGACCGTCCAGCTCATATTTTCAATATACCAAAAAAGATATAATAGGGGAAGCCCTTTCTTAGCGCGTCGGCGGCGCGGAACTCCTTCTCGTGCAGCCTGAACTGAAGCCCCTGCCTGCTGGCATCGCTCCGGCTGCCGCTGCCGCCGGCGGATACTGTGGGTTAACCTTGAAGATCAGCTCTGCCGGGGATACCTGGGCAATCTTGGCGGGCTTGGGCTCCGGAGCGGAGACTGCCGGAGCTGCCGCGGGTGCAACCGCCGCGGGCGCCTTTTCAACCGGAGGCCTTACCGGTTCCGATCATCAGCCCATTGACCAGGGTGCCTGTGGCGCGGACACACCGGGTGAACGCCAACCAGGTCTTCTATTGGCGCAAGCTGTATGGTGCCGGGCGGCTCGGCAACAGCGACGGCGCGCTCAAGCTGCTGCCGGTCACGGTGGAGGCGTCGCCGAGCGCGCCGTCGGCGATCAGTGGCGAACGAGCTTCGGCATCTTCGCCGGGGATGATTCATATCAAGCTCACCACAAGCGAGGATGTCCTTCCATCACCGCCTCGTCCAGACGGTCGCCACCGGACGCTTACGGATAATTATTGAGCATTGCAACATATAAACGGGTACGCCGGCCGCTAGAAGGCGCTCACTCTGGGGGTGTGGTGCTGCGACCGGAAGCGGAAGCCGCAGAGGCGTTCCCAATCGTAGCGGTGGGAACGATCAGGGCAGGTTTTCACGCCGCGTGACCAGCGCCATGGCCGCTCGCCGATCGATTTCCAGCCCGGGCGCACTGAAGAGTTCGGATAAGCGCCGGCTCCATGCATGACCATTCTTTTCAGCGCTACGCCGGGGCCTCCGTTTCCTGCCGGGGCGCAACGTCCGTGGGATGTTGCAAGTCCTGCCGCTTCGATCCCTGGAAGGTGAAATGCCTGCCAAACGGGCGGAACACTCGTTTCCAGAATCTGCTGTCGAAATCTTCCGTGCACAGCTTGTCCGGCGCAGTGCGGGGAAGCAGGAGCCACTGAAAGTGATTGCTCTCCATGTGCTCGACGGCTAGCCCGCCCGCCTGCAACAGCGAGTTGACACGCCAATAGAGGAAGAAACTCTCGTGCGGTTGGAGGCCTGAACCGGAGCCGAACGGGGTCTTCGTAACCCAACAGTACAGCCATGCCACCACCATGCCGTTGAAGTAGTTTTCGGTGGTGAGGATGAACTGCCCGCGCGGCCGCAACACCCGGGAAATTTCTGCAGCCATTTGTCCTGGCCGCAGGACATGTTCCAGGCACTCGCAAGAGATCACGAGGTCAAAGGTTCCAGCCGAGAAAGGCAGCGACTCAGCATTGCCTGTCTCAAACTTCAAGTTGGCCAACTGAGGGTTGCATCTAGATCGAGCAATATCAATGGCTACCCGGGAAAAATCAATTCCGGTAATCCTTGCCGCGGGATGCTTCTGAGCCAGGCAGATGCTGAAGTCTCCTCGGCCACATCCGATTTCGAGAACTGCCTTACCATCGATTGGCGGAAGCCGCCTGAGTACGGTCTTATGCCAGGCGAATAATCGGTCCGAGGGACCTTGTTCGTATGCGCTGCGTTGCGCATGCCATGCGTCGTATCTGGAACTGACCTCCACTTATGCCCTGCTGCCGATATTAGCCCAGATTCAGCGGAAATCAACCAGTCTTACCGCCGCCGGCTCCTGCGTTGTACGCTTCACGCAGCTTGGTCGACGGGGAAGACTCTGAACCCGGCCAGTTCTACCGCGGGGGCATGGCGATCGCCGTAGAGCGGACCGCGCGCACGAAAATCCCCGAATGCGGTACAGCGTGCCCGAGTTGCGGCAGCGATGCCACTCGCCACATAACGTGCAAAGCCACACCAAAGAACAATGGCCCTTGTATTTTGTTGCTTTCCGGGAGGAAACTACCGAGGCGACCTGCGGGAGATCCTCCACGCCTGTAACAATGACAGACCGCCGCCCAGGATTGTGGGTGGGACTAGTGCTGCTTACGATAGGCGCAGCACAAACGGCCGCTCTGGCCGACTCGCCGGTTAGCGCGATCACGTGGCCTGCGCGGTCATTGCGGGCCAAGGTCGCGAACATTTCCCGAGCGCACTCCCGTGCCGTGGTACGCAAGGTCACCGTGCGAAAGTGGAGCGACAGAGTTGAGGTTCAGATCGAAGGTAGCGTCCCGCTGGCAGCTGTGGCCACGGTGCTGGCCAACCCGCAGCGCATTGTCATCGACCTGTCCAGCGTTAGCTACGATCACCCCCGCCGTATCCCGGTCAATGCTGGAGACGTGGAGGGTATCCGCGTGGGAATGATCCAGGACAGTCCCCCGGTAACCCGGGTTGAGTTGGAGTTAGCACGCCCACACAAGTATGAACTCTCCTGCTCCGGTAGGATGGCAACTGTCAAGATCGGCGCTGCTGCATACGAGTTAGATACCGCGAGTGGCCCTGTGGAGCCGCTAGAGCGGCGGACCGCACAGGCTTCGCTGGTCTCGGGACCGGAGGCGCAGCAGGTCGCGCTGCCTGAGCCTCAGACCGCGCCCGCGCTGCAGTTGCAGAGCACGGCCGTGCCGCAGTCGCCGCAGATGGCACCGGCCCAAAGTGCGCAGACAGATCAGCAAACCCAAGCCGTTCAGGACGTGGTGCTGGAAGCACCGAAGGTCTCCGTGTCCCCTCGGGTTGCAACCGCCATCGTCCCGACCAGCCCAGCCAGTCTCGAGACCGTGTCGCAAGACGGGGGCGGGGAAGAGACGACTGCCCATCAGGCCGCCAAGGGCCACAGGCCGGGGGTGGTGCGGAACATCACGGTCTCGCGCGACAAAGGTGCCGTGGAGATACACATCGAAGGCGACCAGGTCCTGCGCCCTTCGGTCACAACTCTCAGCGATCCGGAGCGGATCGTGATTGACCTGGCTAACCTGCACATACGTCACCCCCGCAGTCTAGCGGTCAACGCCGGCGACGTGCGCAACGTCAACGTCTCGCTCTATCTGGTAAACCCATTAGTCACGCGAGTCGTGGTGAACCTGGCTCGCCCGCACCACTATCGGCTGCTGAATTCTGGCAATACCCTGACGGTACGCATCGGGGGCGCGCAGGTTGAGACCAGGGAGCGATCGAAACCGTAGGCTGTTCGCCGCTCGCCGTCAACGTCCGCCACCGCTTCGTACCAGTCCACCTGGGCTTCAGCGCCCCACTCATAAGCCTGGGGCGCGAAGGCTTCCCGCCCGGTCAAGCCCAGTTCCTCCCGCCGTTGCCCCACATGGCCATCACCGGGCCCAGCTTGGGCTTCCTGCGCACCGGGGTCTTTCGACCCGGCGGAATTGCGCTGGCCACCGCCTGTCGCACCATCCGTCGGTGCACTCCCAACCGCTTGGCCACTCCCTGGATCGTGCCCACCCCGTGCCGGTACTCCCGCCGGATCTGTTCAAACAGCTCCACCTTGCATCTCCTGTCCATCGCAGGGTGGGCCAAATCAGGGAACCATCCTGACCCGCGTATTCGCGAATGGTTTAAGTGGGAAGCGAGGAACCTATGAAGGGCTACGGCGGAGCGCAGCGGTGTTGCTCAAACGTCGCCGTCCCCAACCCGGCAGTGTAAGATGTGCTGCGGAGTGTGTTCGAGGCAACACCAGGCGGACAATCGCTCAGGCGTATAATTCGCGCCGCAATGATTGACAAAGACCATTTGCGAAATAAACATGGTTGGTATTCCTGTCCTACCGTCATCTGCGAAGTGGCGAAAGAGAATGCATTCGCGGGCACGACGCGCCTCGGGGGTTACACCCTGTTCGTCACCGGGCGTGGTGTACTGGCGAACACTCCGGTGTGGGACACGGTGGCGGTTTCCTGCGGCTGCCGTCTGCCCAACTCCCCTGGGATTCAGGGACTGTTGAAGGTTGATGGTCCACAACAACAAGGCGAATAGAGAGAGGCAGCGATCTCCATGGCAGCGATTCGATCACTGATCACGGGTGGCGCCGGCTTCATCGGCTGTCATCTCGCCGAGGAACTTCTCGGCGAGGGCCAGGAAGTTTATATCCTCGACAATCTCTCGACCGGCAGCATCGACAACATCGAGCACCTGAAGGCCCGCAAGGATTTCCACTATGTGATCGACTCGGTGGAGAACGAGCACCTGCTGGCGGAGATGATCGATCGCTCGGATGTGGTGTACCATCTGGCTGCCGCCGTGGGCGTCAAGCTCATCGTGGAAAGCCCGGTCAACACCATCGAGACCAACGTGCACGGCACCGAGCTGGTGCTCAAGCACGCCAACAAGAAACGTAAGAAAGTGATCATCGCTTCTACCTCTGAGGTCTACGGCAAGAGCACGCGCGTGCCCTTCCGCGAAGATCACGACCTGGTGCTGGGCCCGACCTCCAAGGGACGCTGGAGCTACGCCTGCTCCAAGGCCATCGACGAATTCCTGGCCATCGCCTATTGGCACGAGAGGAAGCTGCCGGTGGTGGTGGTGCGCCTGTTCAACACTGTGGGGCCGCGGCAGACCGGCCGCTACGGCATGGTGATCCCCAGTTTCGTCAAACAAGCGGTGCAGGGAAGTCCCATCACCGTCTACGGCGACGGCAACCAGTCGCGCTGCTTTACCTACGTGGGCGATGTGGTCAAGGCGCTGGCCGGGCTCTCCGACCATCCCGGCGCGGTGGGCGAAGTGTTCAACATTGGCGGCGGGCGCGAGATCACCATCAACGAGCTCGCGTTGCTGGTGAAGGAGAAAGCCGGCAGCTCATCCGAGATCGTTCACGTGCCCTACGACCAGGCCTACGAGAAAGGTTTCGAGGACATGCCGCGGCGCGTGCCCGACATAACCAAAATCAGCCAGCTCCTGGGGTGGCGGCCGACCATCGACGTGGACCAGATCGTGGAGAAAGTGATCGCATTCCAGCGCGCGGGCACGCGGCTCGAGATAGCTGCCGCCGTTCATGTCTAGCGGAAGCGTAGCTTTGGCGGAGTTGCGTCGCCCGAGTCAACACTGGACTGGGCTCAGAATGGTAAGTTGCTCCCGAGAATCGTTTTAAAGACGAGGTAAACCCAGAAGGCCACATCAATCGCTGATGTTTTCGATTCGGCCCGAACTGCCCACTAAAGATATTATCGCAGCCTTGTCAGCCCGGCCCGATTTCAAACCCGGAGGCGATCTTGACTACTGGCTTGTGCTCGGGGTGTGGGCACCAGGCGAGGGGGCCGCGCTATACGTCACCGATGATGAGAGCACGAACTCCGCCGAACCCGAGCGGGCTGAGTCGCGCGGGACGTGGAACGGAGTGGATTTATTCCACTATCTGCTCGATGGCGTCTATGAACCCACATGTGCAGCCTTGGCCGCTACTCGGCTGCGCTGCTGCGAGGTCATGGTTTTGAGGCGGGGCTTCCCGCCAATCTTTCCACCCTTGCGCCCGATAGCGGCCATGTATGCGGAAAGGCCTGATGGGGCCCGTTGCGTCTCTAGTGCATCTGGCGGGTCGGTGACGGACTGCTCCACAACCCACTTGGCGAGCTGGTTGGGATCGGTCGGGCGCTTGCCTTTGCCTACGGTCATACTCAATTCCTCCGCGTGGAGTGACACGCCCGACAGGTGCAGTTGCGCTTGATGCACTGCGCGTGTCTGCCAGTTCGGCAGGCGGCACTTACGAAGGGCTTGGTCACGGCCACGCGCTGCAAGACGTTGCGATTGGGGCCTTGCTTGGGCATGGCAGGTTTTTATGCGCGTCCATGATGCCACAGGCCGGGATGCTGAAGCGAGCCTGTGGAAAACCAAACTGACCCACTACCGCGGTAGTGTCTGAGACACTACCACTACCGCCCACTCTGTTGACACTGCAACCAAGCCTGAGCTAGAATTCGCGCCGGAGCGGGAGATGATCAAAATGACACGGAGTGCGATCGCCACCCTGCTTGTAGTCCTTCTGCCTGCCTCCCTGCTGGCAGTGAATCCGGCTGCCATGGCATATACCAAGGGAGCCGTACTGCTGAATGGTGTGCCGGCGCCGGAGTCTTCTGCTGTGTTTTCAGGGGACCGGGTGACCACAGGGAAGAGTTCTGCAGCGAATCTCGTGCTAAATGGCAGCTCGGTTGTGGTGGACCCGGAGTCGACCGTCCTCTACGAAGGCAACTCCTTCGTATTACAAGGCGGGGGCGCCTCGGTCATGACGAGCAAGAGCATGGCAGCCCGTTCTGGTCACGTGAGCGTAGTCCCAGCTGCAGCCGTCGAGACGGACTACCGGGTTGCCCAGGTGCAGAACAATTTGGTCATTGCCGCTGAATTGGGTACAGTCAAGGTCATCGACAAAGACGGGGAGACCCTGGTGCCGCAAGGCAAGGTCGTGACCGTGGCCTTTGACGACAGCAGTAACAATAACCCACAGCCTCGCTCGGCGCCGCAAACACAGGGCAGCTCAGGCAGCGGTGTCGTTCTGATCGGTATCGCAGCCGCTGCTGGAGCGGGAGTTATTGTCTATCTAACGACCCGCAGCTCCAGCTGCGTCAGCCCTGACGGCAGTAACGCGTGCCGCTAGGGATCCTGTCGATAGAATCTTCTCGAAACCGGCATGTTGTTGGACAGCATGCCGGTTTTGTTTTCGTGCCGCGCGCCGAAGTATGCCGGCCTTTCCCGGCATGCCAAACTCTGGCGCAAGTTAACGACTAATGGAAATAAGGCAGGTTCTGACCGAGCAACGATGCGCGTGGATTGTGTTCGACCACGGCCGGTTTGTTGGCTATGGTTGTTCCGCCAAGTTGCACATTTCCAGGGTCGTTTCCCGGGACTTTGGGCCGTCGTCCACCTCGGGCAGGATGTGACAGTGGATGTCTACCATTGCGGCGGACTGAGTCGCACGTATATATTCTACACGTGCCATTACCGGCGCCGAAACGGCTCACCCCACGCGGGTGGCGCCAGCGATTGACATTCACGTGCCGGCAGGCCAGACTACAACAAGTTCATGTATAGTTGGGCTTTGTGCGCAGATCCGCAGGCGCTAGATGAAGCCGCCGATTAAAAGCAGTTACTTCGACCCGCGGCCCGATCCGCCACCCTCATCATCTGAAAGCAAAGAATTGTCGGCGATGCACACGATTTCTGGCCTGATGGAGGGCCCAAAGGTGCCGCTCGACACATTGCTTGTCCAATTTGCGGACGAGACGCGGTCGCTCACAGGAGCCAGTGGCGTCGTGGTGGCCATCTCCAACGGTAAGGTAATCTCATGCCGGTGTACCAGCGGGCAGAACGTGCCCAGCGTCGGCGCCCCGGTGGACACGAGTTCAGGTGTAACGGGGGAATGTGTCCGTACGGGCCAGACAGTCCGCTGTGACAATGCTGAAGAAGATCCCCGGGTGAACAATGAAGGGGCCCGAGCGCTGGGCATCCGCTCGATCGTGGCCGTGCCCATTTTCGAAAACGGCAAGCTCTCAGGAATCCTCGAGGCATTTTCAGCAACGACGAGGGGCTTCGGAAAGGCGGACGAAGCCACGCTGGAGCGTGTGTCCGGGTTGATTGGCTCCGCACTTGCTCAGGCGAAGACGAGAGACACGTCATCATCGTGGCTGGACGAAGCCGACCCCGAGCAAGAGGTGCGGGAACGAGAGGAACGCGGCGAGCGCATCCGAGCCCGCTTGCGGCGGCTCGGGATCGCGACAGTGCTCGTGGTCCTGGTGGGCGTACTGGGATGGGCTGCTCGAGTCACGATTTATTCAGCCCGGCGACAACCGCCTGAGGCGGCCGCCAGTCCGGCGCAAGGGCGACCGCAGGCAGAGGCCCTGAATTCACTGGCACAGGCCGCTGAGCAAGGGGATACCGAAGCGCAGTTCCAGCTTGGCTCCTTGTACCTGCGCGCAGATAGTACAGGCACTCAACACAGCGATGTCGAGGCCGCTGAGTGGTTCGCCAAGGCCGCCGAGCAGGGGCAGGTGGGCGCGCAGAGCATGCTGGGATCGCTCTACTTCACTGGACGGGGCGTGCCGCGCGATTATGTGAAAGCCTACATGTGGTCGAGCATCGCGGCGGCGCAGGGCAACCCAGTCAGCCAGGAACAACTGGCGGAAGTGGCTGCATACATGAGCAGCGATGATCTTGCCGAGAGCAAGCGGCAAAGCGCAGCATGGCTGCAGCAGCACGGAAAAGCTCCCCAGGTCCCACCCCAGCATGGCGCGGCGAAGCGCTGACTTCCTGCTTTGGCCAACCCTGTGTATCGGCGCCCTGTAAGAGTTCGAACTGTACCTGGTATGCGGCGAGTTGCCGGGCCCGAAGCCGAATTCTGCGCCTTCCCCGAGTGGCGGCGCGAAATGGCGGTCACACGAGAATCCTTGGCCCGCCGGAGCCCCGGCATCAGGCGCTTGGCAGCATGCAGGCCGAATCCCAACCAGTTTTACCTCGCGATTCTTATTTTATTGCAGTACAGGGACGCTTCCAGAACCGCTAAACCCTTTGCGGCTTCGACCGTCTAAAAGCATCAGATAAGCAGGCCGCTATAAAAGACGCATCTGGAATGCGCGCGTGGCGCTGCTCGATTCCGTCTACTACGAGCACGACGCCACGGCCTGAACACTAAAAATGAATACCCTGCGCTGCGGTGAACACGTCGTGGATCTCGCCTGCACTCAGCGCACGGTTGAAGATGCGTACCTCATCGATGTCGCCGGCAAACCCAAACTGGCACGATCCCTGGTAGGCGCCGATGTAAAAATTCTGGTTCGGCAGAGCGTAATTGATGGTCACGGTTGTCGCGGTTCCCGGGGTGACCTCCGCACCGTCCACGTAAAGCCGGACCTTCGCGCCGTCGTAGGTGCCAGCCACCAAATGCCAGTTTCCATCCCAGACCTGGGCCGGGGTAGCCAGCGGCGATTCCTCAAAATTGACGCCATCGAAGACGTAAAAGCCCACTCCCCCGGTAGCCGTGTACAAGGCATAGGAGGCCGCCGTGCACGAGTCGGCGCCCTGAGACAGGATGTAGTTGTCCGCCCCTGGAGATCCCAGGTTCTTTACCCAGGCCATGGAGGTGACGGCCGTGGGCTGGAGGCTCAGCGATGCCGGAACATTCACCGAACCCGCGCCGGTGAAAGCAAAGGCCTCTCCGACCTTGCCGGTGACAAAGTTCACTGGTCCTTCGAGCGTCCCCGGGTTAGCGCCCATCGCGTCTGCAGCGTTGCCTTCAGCTTTCCACCAACTCACCAAGCCGACGGGCGGCAACGCGATTTGCGTCGCCGTTCCATGCGCGTTGACCGTCACCACCGCCTGCAGCGTGACCGGCTTTGTATTAGTTCCATTCGAGGAGAACAGATCAAAGACGATGGGCGATACAAACGATCCCGGCATGCCAAACGTACCCTGGACTGCGGACGCATTCACCGCGATATATTTGTTGCCGCTGGTTTGCCCCACACCGCTGCCTACCACTACACGGAGCGTCGCAATCGGCACGGACGCACAAACAGCAGCCGGCGTGCAGGAACTGGCCGGTGCGTTGACGTCGGTGAGAATGAAGATTTCTCCGGAGACCCTCACCAGTTCGGATTGTTGGCCCCTGGTGACGGAAACGGTGTCCGTGAAGGATGCCTGTAGGAAGGTGCCTACCGACTCGGCGCTGGCCGAAGCTACCAGAAACAACACGGCAACCAACGCTCGATTTATGCGCGACAAATTACCAAACATACCTGCCTCCAATCAGCGGCGTGGGACTACGCAATTTCTTTTCGTTGCACCTCGAAACCAATGGACGAGCCTGAGGTGGAGCCCCAGCTTCGGAAGAGCACTCTGCGTGCCAAAGTTGCCAGCGGATATCATGCTGATTACTGAGGTCAGTAGGGCGGTTAGGGTATGGTTTGCGCGATGGAGTGTGAAGCCTCTTGCAACCTCGCCCTGGCACACGTTTCGGAGTGCTTACCAACTCGCAGCTGAACACTCCCGCAAAGTCACGATACCGAGGAGATAGGGGCGGTCACGGCGGGCCATGCCTGCTGGGCAGAAGGGTTGTCGCATGAGGAAAGGCGGGGTACGAGGCAGGCGTGCGACAAAGGTGAGCCGCACCCCTGCCTGTGCCGCGGCGTAGGGGTGCGACCGCCTTTATCAGGGATTAGGTGTGTCCAGACTTTTGTTTAAGCGGCCGGGTCTTGTTTTTGGGATGGGGTGCAGGGAAGGGTCTCCCTTCCCCTGCCCATCGATGTAGAAGCGTTCCGCGTTGTCATTGCGCAACTCTCTCCAGGGCCGGCATCCGTTCCGGCCACAGAATCGTGAAGTGGTTCAGCGCTTCGCGCCAGTGATGAATTGGCATGGTCCACTTCTTGGCCGCGTGCCGGAGGGCCAGAAACAGCAACTTCAGCCTGCGCGTCCCCATCGCCATACGCGCATTCTACGAACAATGACTGTGGATACTTCAGCACTTTCCGCTCACGAATCCAGACTTGCACCACAGGCTGTTAGGCTAAAAGCGCGGGGGTGAGGCGGGCTTTCGAGCGGGTGCCCTTTGGCATCGGCTTAAACACCACTGGATTTACGACCGGATGCTTTGGGTGTTTCGCGGAACTGGTCATCCCGCCCTGCCGGGTATCAGCCGGAACTTTTCTTCGACGATGAACTTGACCAGTGCGTTGCAGAAAATGCACTCCAGCGTGCGAAGGTCGCGAACGACCCGGTCATTTTCCTCTGCGGGTATGGAGAAGGAACGCAAACAGTCGGTGCAGGTAATTACATAATATTTCCCGTTGCGGGGAACCCAGACCGGCGATCTGTCCTTCGGGAGTGCCGGGCGCAGGGGAGCGACACCTAGCAACTCCACAATCGTTGCAAACAGCTCCTTGGGCATATGCGGCTTGGCAAGGAAGGCATCCGCGAGCACGCCCAGCTCTGGGGCAGGGGGCTCGTACTCTCCGCTTATGGCAATGGTTGGGATTTGAGGGAACCGCCTGCGAACTACTGAGAGAAACTCGAAGCCCGACATGTTGGGCATCTTCAGGTCGCTGAGAATCAGGTCAGGTAGCGCGCCCCGCATTTGTGCCAATGCGTCAAAACCGTCCTTTGCGACACGAACTTCATAACCCTCCATGGAGAGTGACGTCTGCAGGAGGTCTCTGATGGAAGGCTCGTCATCGACGACGAGGAGGCGATATGGGAAGTTCGCCATGCCCACACCCCCTTGAGTTTATTTTACGGCCCCGACGGAAGTCAGGGAAATGCGGACGCTATTTTGGGCCAGGACCGCCTTTCCCCCCCCAGATGCCCACGGCCGTGCTCGGCTGCGATGGGGCTGCGGCTCCCACAGCCGCAGCCTGTTCGCTTCGCTCACTCCCCATCCCGCCGCAAACGGCATCATCGTCATCCACAAGCAGGACTTTATGCGCAACTGGTCGTTCGGTAGGAGTCATACAGCACTGCCTCTCGTCACGAATAATGACAGCGTTCCTCAGGTTCATTCTCGGCAATGTATAAAATTGAACAGGTATCGCAACCGTTAACAGGTACTGTGTCTGAGATTGCCCTGTCGCCTCGTGAGTTCAGAAGATCGACCTGTATCAAACCCTCTCTCATCGCTATGCCTACCGGGTGGGCTCTTGCCCAGACCGCCTCGCTGAGAAGCGACGTGCTCCCCGAGGATCGGCTAATCTTAACCCCCAAAGGAGGGTGCGATGGCGGAGCCGACCTACGGCTATGGCCGGTTCTTAACCGACAACGACCTTTGATTCCAGACCTCCCTCGGCGGCAGCCAGCGTCATTCTAGGCCCCGGATGGGATTATTGCGCAGGACAGCTGCTCCGCATCGCGGCGGCGCAGGGCAACCCAGTGAGCCAGGAACAACTGGCGGAAGTGGCCCCATACATGAGCAGCGATGATCTTGCCGAGAGCAAGCGGCAAAGCGCAGCGTGGCTGCAAAAGCACGGAAAAGCTCCCCAGGTCACACCCCAGCATGGCGGGGCGAAGCGCTGACTTCCTGCTTGGCCAACCCCAGTTTAGAACGCCTTTCGAACGCTATAGCGCGGTCCTACGGCTCGACCGTGTGCCTGCCACATGCGTAGGCGTGGAGGTTGTGCACGAGGTTGCCGCTCCCCACAATGAGAATCCCCTCCTCGCGGAGGGGCGCTATACGCCTGCCGATCTCGTGGTGAAACGACGCAGGTTGCGTCTCGTCGATGCTGAGCTGCACGACCGGAATGTCCGCTTGAGGGTGGAAGTTTGCCTTTTGTGCAATTTTGAACAGTGTGCCGTTCCTAGGACCATGCATGATACAGACTAGCAAGCCCCGAACCTTATCCTCGCGCTAGGGAGAAAACACATGGCGCACAACCACGGTAGTGAATATCAGGTCAGAATTGTCCACGGGGACGGAACCGAGGAACTGAGCGGGTGGCTGAACAGCACGGAGCAGGTTGCCCGGGCAATCGTGGATCACAAGCAAGGCAAGGCTTACTGGATTCAGGCACGAAATATCCTCTGCGACGACTGCCCGCCAGACAGGGAACAGAGAACCGTGGAATGCCCCCTTACGGGCATCCCGTCTCTACGATACAGCCCACACGACTCCCTTTATCTGGTGGAGGCAGGGTCGAAGAGCCGGTATGATTTCGCTATTCTGATTTGGCCCACTTTGATGGTCTGATTTGGCCCACCCTGCAGAACTAATCGGCCTACGCTGTCCCTGCCAGCCGGGACGGGGAGGTCGATGGACAGGAGATGCAAGGTGGAGCTGTTCGAACAGATCAGACGGGAGTACGGCCAGGGCATGGGCACGATCCAGGGGGTGGCCAGGCGGTTCGGAGTGCACCGACGGATGGTGCGACAGGCGCTGGCCAGCGCGATTCCGCCGGATCGCAAGACCCCGGTGCGCAGGAAACCCAAGCTGGGACCGGTGATGGAGTTCATTGACGAGATTTTGGGGGCCGATGCGCAGGCACCGCGCAAGCAACGCCACACCGCCCACCGGATCTGGGGGCGGATTCGGCAGGAGCGACCCGAAGCAGTAGTAGCCGAATCGACGGTGCGGGCCTATGTGCGGCAACGGCGGGAGGAGCTGGGCCTGGCTGCGCGGGAAACGTTCGTGCCCCAGGTTTATGAGTGGGGCGGCGAAGCGCAGGTTGACTGGTACGACGCGGTAGTCGAGATGGGCGGCGAGCGGCAGACGGTCCACATCTTCGCGATGCGCTCGATGGCCGGCGGCGGCGCCTTTCATGTGGCCTACCACCATGCCGCGCAGCAAGCATTCCTGGAAGCCCATGAGCGGGCGTTTCACTATTTTGGGGGCGTGTTCCGGCTGCTGCGGTACGACAACCTGAAGAGCGCGGTGAAGAAGATCCTGCGCGGGCACCAGCGGGTGGAGACCGAACGGCTGATCGCCTTCCGCTCGCACTGGGGTTTTCAGACGGATTTTTGCAATCCGGCGCGGGGCAACGAAAAGGGCGGGGTGGAAGGTGAGGTGGGCTACTTCCGGCGGAACCATCTGGTGCCCATCCCGCAGGTGAAGGATCTGGAGGAGCTGAACCAGCACCTGTTGCGAGGCTGTCAGCAGAGTGAGCAGCGGCGGATTACCGGCAAGCCGCTGTCGGTGGGCGAAGCGATGCGCATCGAACGCGAACACCTGCTGCCGCTCGCCGCCGAGGGCTTTGAGCTGGCCGAGATTAGCTTTCCGACGGTGGACAGCAAGGGTTGTGTGAAGGTACGAACCAACTGGTACTCGACCCCGTTGAAGCCAGGAACGCGCTGCCAGGCGCGGCTGCTGCCGGCCTACGTGGAGATTTGGCGGGAGCAGGAATACGTGGCGCGGCACGAGCGCAGCTTCGGCCGCTATGAGCAGGTTCTAGATCTGGAGCACTACCTGGATGTGCTGGTCAAGAAGCCCGGGGCGCTGGCGGGATCGCGACCGCTGCAGCAGTGGCGCCAACGTGGTCGTTGGACAGCAGGGTTCGATCGGCTGTGGCAGGCGTTCCAGCAACGGTACGGCCGGCAGGCGGGGACGCGGGAGATGATCGAGTTGCTGCGCCAGGGCAAGCAGCAGGGTTGGGATCGGCTGCAGCACGCGGTCGAGCAGGCGCTGTCGCTGGGATGCACCGATGCGGCAGCCGTCCGGCACTTGCTGAGCTTCGGCGAACTAGCCCATCCACCTGCGGAGTGCTGCGGTGTCGATGGTGGACTGGAACGCTACCAGCGTCCGCTGCCGGTCATGAACGAGTACGACTTGCTGCTGGGTGAGGTGATGACCGCGGCGGAGGTGGTGCGATGAAGCCAGCCGCCACCGAAGCTCTGGAACACGCCAGCGTACAGCAGTACTGCCAGGCATTGCGTATGCCTGTGGTGGGCACCAACTTCGTGCCGCTGGCGGAGCAGGCGGTGAAGGAGAAGCGGAGCCACATTGGATATCTGGAAGCGTTGCTGGCCATGGAGAGCGAAGAACGGGATCGGCGTGCGATTCAGCAGCGGTTGCGTGATGCCCGGCTGCCGCGGTTGAAGACACTGGAGGAGTTCGACTTCAATCAGGCGCCGCTAATTCCGGCGGCGAAGATCCGCGAACTGGCCGTGGGCGGCTACATCGAGCGCGCTGAGCCCGTGGTGCTGATGGGCGAATGCGGCACAGGCAAGACCCACCTGGCGACGGGACTGTGCGTCGCGGCTTGCCGGCAGAAGCGGCGGGTGCGCTTTACCACCGCCGCGAACCTGGTGAACGAGCTGGTGGAAGCTCGGCAACAAAACGCTATCCGGCGGGCGCTGGCGCGCTGGCTGCGTTACGACCTGATCGCCCTCGACGAAGTGGGCTACGTGCCGCTGGCGGAGATCGGCGCGGAGTTCCTATTCCAGGTGATTGCCGACCGCGTGGAAAAGGCGACGTGGATCGTGACCACGAACCTCCCCTTTTCGGAGTGGACGCAGGTGTTTCCCAATCCCCGCTTGTGTAAGGCATTGCTGGACCGGATCACGGACCGGGCGCACATCATTGAGACCGGGATCGATTCTTACCGGTTCCGGAGAACCATGGAGATACGACAGAAGAAGAAAGCTTCGTAAAGCGCTGGGCAGGGGCAAGGGGTTCAAACGCCACCCCTTGCCCCTGCACCCCCATCCCGGCTCAGGCTGAAGCTGGGGAACAACGCAGAGTTCATGACCCAGGGGTGGGCCAAATGAAAGTGTCAAAGGTGGGCCAAATCAGGTTGCCAAACGCACCGGTACGATCTGGTGGAAGTGGGGTCGAGGAGCCGGTACGAGGTTGAGGTAAACATCTGGAACAGGCATCGGGCTGCTTGAGTTTGGAACTTCAACTCCAACACCCCCGTCGTGAACTCGACCAGCGGCGGCATTGTCTTGCACGCGGCAACGAACTCCCGCATGAACCGTGGAACCTCCGAGCAAGAGAGTGAAACAAAACCGCCAATCCCGTATGGCCTACGTCTTGAAACGAGGGACAGCACCAGTCGCCATCGGTGCGGTGCTATTTACCATAACCACTGCGGGATGGCTCGTGCTGCGGAGCCTGTCTACTGGTGCCGGGGGACTAAAAATAACGTTGAACTGGAAGGCCATTGTCGCCCTCGGGGTGCCACTCGTAGCCCTCACATTATTGTTAGTAGGGCTCTTTCGTAGTGTGGCTCTTTGGCAAGCTGAACCGCGACACGACCTTCGTGGAGGTTCGAGAGATTGAAGAAAACCCGAAAGGCCCGCAGGCCCCACGCGGGGTTCCAGCGCGTGAGCGAAGGGCATCTTAAAGGCGGGTGCTTCCGGATAACTAAAGGAGGAGCTGGTCAGGGCCGTCCGCAAAGTCATGTCGGGTGGACGGTACGTCAGCGGAAAAGCTCCCCAGGTCACACCCCAGCATGGCGGGGCGAAGCGCTGACTTCCTGCTTGGCCAACCCGAGGGATTTCACCAGTTCGTCGTAGAGCGCGGCGATCTCCCGCTTCAGGCGTTCCTGCGCGTACACGGAGGATACAAACTGCCTGCCGGAGGTGCCCATGCGCGCCGCGAGCGCATCGTCGCTCGAGAGTCGCTCCAGGCCCTTTAACATGGGCACAGGATCCGAGACGCTCAGGAACCCATTTGCCGCCCGCAGGAGGCCGGGAACACCAGATTCCTCGAGCGGCGGCACCGCCAGGTCCACCACTCCTCCCACTTGGGTGGAGACGAATGGTTTTCCGGCGGCCATGGCCTCGATGACTGCGGTGGGGGTGCCCTCGTTCAACGAGGTTAGCAGAGCAGCGTCAGCCGCGGCCCACAGTTCTGGCATATCTGTTCGCCACCCGGCGAGGTGAATGTTGCCACAGCGGTCCGTAAGCTTAAGCAACAGGTCGCGATCCGGGCCATCCCCGACCACGAGAAAGTGTATACGACGCAGAGTGGAGGCCCGACGCACGACCTGACCGAGTAAGCCGACATTCTTCACCGGTACCATGCGTCCCGCCCACAGCACGAGGAAGTCGGAAGCGGAGAATCTTAAATTCGCGCCGCACACGGTCCCTCTGGTCAATTGCGTGGAAGGACTGCAAATCAAAACCGGTCCGGACCACGGTAACTTTGTCGGCGGTGGTGATAGCGTACCGATGCACCAGTTCCTCGGCCAGCGAGGGACTGATCGCGACGATCCGTGTGGTGAATTTTCCGAGCAGGCGCTCGATTGCTAGCCAGAGCCGCACCTGCACAGGGCCGAAGTATCCCCGGAACACGTGTCCGTGGTAGGAGTGGACGCGGACTGGCACCCGCGCCAACACGGCAGCTGTACGGCCGAGGGCGCCCGCTTTAGCCGTGTGCGTGTGCACAATGTCCGGGCGTTCCTGCCGCAGGATCCGCAGGATACGCCAGAACGCTACCAGGTCCGACCAGGGCTTGACGGGCCGCAACATCTTGCTGATCCAGCGCACCCCGTTCTGCGACGCCAGCAGGTAACTCATGTCGGCCTCGCCTTCATCCAGGCGGCCGGTCACCAGGACGGTGTCGTAGCGGTCGCGCAGTGCCTCGTGGAGATAGCAGGCCTGGCGAGCCGGACCACCGACGTTGAGGCGCCCGATAATGCGCGCCACCTTAATCCTGGGGCGGGCATCGGCAATTGTCGCAGGATCGACGGTGTGCATTACTGCGAGGACCGGGCTGCTGCCGCGTTCGGTCACGACGCGACGCTATCCAGAGTTCCCACGGTGAGCTGCATCACGTGCACCGCTATGCTGTGTCGCCGCGCCAGGCTAAGAATAGACTCGCGCGCTTGCGTCGAGCAGTCAGGCAACAGGTACATGGCATGGATGTTCTTCTTGACCAGAAGCCCCGGCAGGTCCGATGGAGAAATCACAGGCACCCCGTACTGCACGCCCACGTCGGTCTTGGACGCGTTCACAATTGCAACGATATTGGCGTGAGATTTCTGCCACTCGAAATAGCGGTAATAGAACTCAGCACTCGGCCCACCGACCAGCACGTATGCCTTGGTGGGGAACCTGGTCAGAACGTCGTCGAAGAAGCGGCTGGCAACGCGCACGGAAATCATGAGGAGGATCGAGAGAACGGCGTCGGTTCCCATTACCATGCGGGAAAAGTCGTGGAAGCCAGCGACATACGTCAGCCCCGCCACAATTGTGAGCGAACCCAGGATGTTGCCCTTGGCGATGGGGTAGATGTCGGACAGGGTACGGATTTTGTTATCGCGGCGATATACCCCGAACAACGAGAACAGCGGGATTTTGACGGCAATCGCCAGCGTGCAGCCCCAGAGAAACGAGGATAGGTACATCGCGGGGACCCGGTCAAAACGCAGCAGGAAAGCTAGGTACTGGCTGATGACCAGGAGAACGATGTCGGTAAATACCACGCCGGAGCGCCGGGCAAGGGAATTGAGCGTTTCCGGCAGCGCCAGGGTGAACACATTGGTGCGCGACAGCCATCCGTCGGGCAATTGCACGTTGGCGAGATAGAACCACAGCAAGGTCGCGAAGAGGAAGGAAACGGCGAGTACGCCGGCTCCCACACCGGGCGCTGCATTTTTGCAGGCCAGGGCAATCGCCCCGCTCGCGGCGGAGATGACGTACAACGTCAACACCGCGCGCCGTTCGCTCATGCCCAGCATCACCAGCCGGTGCGAGGTGTGGTCCTTGGCGCCGGCGGAGATCGCGTGTCCACTGAAGCGCCGGGTGATGCTGACCAGCAGCATGTCAAACAACGGCAGGAACAGCACTAGACCGGGAACCGACAGAATCGAGAACAGAGTCGTGATGCGCCCGGCGGTCACGATGGTCGAACAGGCAAGAAAGAATCCGACGGCCAGGCTTCCCATGTCGCCCATGAATATCTTCGCCGGGTTGAAGTTAAACAGGAGGAACCCCAGCAGTGACCCGACCATCACTAGGAGAAGAGCGGGGAAGGGGGAAGGTCCAGGCGTGAGGAACCAAAGGCTGATGGTGACAATGATGCCGACTCCGGCCGCGAGCCCATCCATGTTGTCCAACAGGTTGAAGGCGTTGGTGACGGCGACGAGAAAGAAGGCAACAAAGAGAAAATCAGGCCAGAAGTGCCCGAAAAGAGGGTAGCCGATTCCCGACCACACAGCCAGCATGGCAATCGCAACCTGGCCGGCAAGTTTCCAACGGGCGGGGAGCTCGAAGACGTCGTCGAGTAACCCCAGGACCGCCATAGCGGCCGTGAGCAACACGATCACGCGCATATGGTGGTCCAGGCGCAGAGTGCAGGAGCCTGCCACCAGCGACAGCAGGATGGCCATGCCGCCGAACTTCGCTACTGCGCGGCGGCTCCAGCGCTCCTCGCGCGGGAACACCAGCCAGCGCTTTCGGTTGCACACCCGAATCACGCCTGCTGTCAGCGCCAGGGAAGTCGAGAAGGAGATAACAAACGGAGCCCAGTTAGGCATCTGTATTCCCCCCAAAATCACTGCTGCTCACTGTACGCCGAACCGAAGAAGCTGCAGGTCCAGACCCCGTCCCCTTCCGCCATAGGCTGTTGAGCATAATCACGAAGAACCATAGTGCCTAGAGCGGGCGATCAGAATTCCTCAAGTCTAGTCGATGCCACGGCAGCTAGAACGTAAAACCAGGCAGCGTTAGCCGGGATGTGCAGGTTGAAATCTCCAACACTGTGTATCAGGAGACCGGTGCAACCTACGAGTGCGGCGAGCTTCACCGCCTGCGTTCGATCCTGCCACCAGCAATCCAGCTGAGCGAGGCCGGCGCGGTATAGGCGCGCCACGAACCACAATACAAAAACAAGACCCACAACGCCGGTCTCTACAAGAACTTGCAGATAATCGTTGTGGGCCTGGTTGATGAATAATGAGGTATAGAAGCTGCGGAACTGGGGATACACAGCCGGAAACGTGCCCAGCCCCCAACCCAACACTGGTTTCTCGGCGATCATTTTGAAGCTGTCGTGCACGATGTTCAAGCGGAACCCGGCCAGCGACGGCTGCAAGGGGTCGCGGAGCTTCGCCAGATGATGATAGGTCGAGGTACCCCCCAACCAGCCTAGCACCACCACCGCCGCGGCAAAGGGCAGAAACCATTTCAGCGTGCTTCGATGGCGCCGCTGAAGAGCGATGAACATGCCGAGCAGAACAAGCTCGAGCAGGAACGCGATGATCCCCCCACGTGACTTCGACAGGAAAATCGTTGCTCCCATCAGGGCAGCGGCGAACCCGCACAGGACCCGAACTGGCCTGGGGAGAAACTCGGAGATCGCCAGCACCAGTGGGAAGGGCGTGAGCATTTCCATCAGACCCGAGTAGTGGGCATGGTTCACATAAGGGCCATAGACCAGTTCCACTCCGAGGTCAACGGTCTGCCATACCCAATAGATCCTGCCATTGAACGTAAGACTCTGGACGAGGGAAAACATCGCTACTGCTGACCCGAACACCGTAACCATCCACCCCAA
This sequence comes from uncultured Acidobacteriota bacterium, assembly GCA_963808725.1. Classification (GTDB taxonomy): domain Bacteria; phylum Acidobacteriota; class Terriglobia; order Terriglobales; family Acidobacteriaceae; genus JAHFUA01. The sequence goes on from CAWEGO010000003.1 coordinate 136,232, forward strand.
CAGCCGAACGTTAGCGGCGGTCCTGGATACCTGCACGACGAGGAAGAAAAGAATCGCGAACGCTGCCAGGCGCTGGGCCTCGACGGTGCTGGCGTAGCGGTACGCTGACAATCGCAGGACGAGCTGAAGAGTGACCAAAGCGCCGAAGAGCAAGCCCGGCAGATACAGCGGACTGCTTACGACTTCCAAGCATTGCGACCAAACCTGCTGCGCTCCCCAAATAACCAATAGAAACACCGCGCCGGCTTCAAGCGCGAACACCGCCCACTGCTGGGTGGCGCCTAACGCAAGCACCGCGAACATTAATAGCACCGTGATACCGAGAAGCAGGATGCGGGCGGCAACCCTCGCGCGGGGAGCGCTGTGAGGGAATGAGCGAGTCTCGAAGATCCGCGGCTCTCGGCGCCAATTTGATTCTCGGACAGCCATCACGATTTCGCGGGCAACTTTGTTAGTCGCAGGTCGGTTATCCACAGGGTGCCACCCACATGCGTGGTGCCGGGTACGGTAATCCTTAGCGCACCAAGGCTGGCAACATGAGGCGTGGTGAATTCCGCCTTGAGTTCTTTCCAGGGGGTCGTGCCAGATAGACTATCGGTTCGGAAGAACGTATCGGTTCCGTATGCGTCCTGGATCGCCAGACGGGGGCCAGCGACGCCGAGCAGGTTGTCGGTACGTACCCAGGCACTGAATTCATAGCTCGTGTCCGGTTCCAAAGCCACGAGCTGATAGATGCCCGTTTGATTCACGCTACCCCCATCGAAAGCAACTGCCACGGACCGCTGTCCGTCGTGCCGGCCCTCGTCTAGGGTGACCTTCACGTGTGGGATCTCCTGGTAACGCCAGTCGAATCCCGCGTTCAGAAGATCCTCGGCAAATTGACCGTTGACGATCAGATTGTTGTCCGAGGGCATGTACTGCCGCATGTTCGGCGCTATGCCCGGCAAGGCTCGCCAGGCTGCGGTCGCGCTGGCAACCTCGTGGTGTTGAATCAGGTACTGGACGTATGGGAATGCGCTCTCCGCCGGCACCTTCTGGCGCAGCGACAACAGGGAAGACCATACCTGTGCCGCGGCTGCTCCTTCGTCCCGGTCCACCAGCATCTTTACGAAGGCGAGGTACACATCGGAGTTCCGGGGGAGCGCTTGCGCCATCATGAGATTGACATCGCCAATCGTGCGCCAACACAGATTCAGGGCTGTGCTGGTTCGGCTGGGATCATTCTGCAGCACGGTCCGAACATACGGCAGCGCTTCGTCCGTGGCACCGAGGACGAGGTAATCGTTCGCGGCTTCCCACAACACATCGAGCGTCCTCGGCTCCGCTGCCATGGCATGGGCCAGCGAAGCGCGTGCCTGCGCGACATCGCCGGCCGTCAAGTAAGCGCGGGTGAGGTCCAGCCAGTAACGCGCGACATAGGGGTTGAGGCTTGCGGCGGTCTTGTATTGCGTGATGCTGGATGTCAAATCTTGGGACGCGTAAAACAGGTGGGTACCGAGCAGATCGTAATATTCAGCGTCGCCCGGCTCCAGGGCGATTGCTCTCTGCAAACCTCCCAGATCCGACCTGGCGGCGAAGCGGGCCGCGCGGTACGCAAGCAGCACCCACCACGCGTACGCCGATGCGAATGATAGGAGCAAAACCGCTAAAGCGGTCTTGTGGACCCGGGTTGTCAGAAGTACTCGCACGACCGGAGAAGCGAAGATGCGTTTCTCAGTTTAACCGCCGCTGTTGGGCGCTGCTGCGCGGCTTGACCCGTCGGTGCTGTCGGCCGTTGCTGCGCGGCTTGACCCGTCGGTGTAGTTGGCCGCTGCTGCGCGGCTTGACCCGTCGGTGTAATACCGGCTACCGTGCTTGGACGCGTAGCCGCCGTAGTAGTAGTAGAGGTCGGGCGACTGCAAGTCTACCGCGTTCACGGCGATGCCCAAAACACGGGCGTTGACTTGGGACAGAAGGTCTTGCGCTCTGCGGATCGAGTTCTTGGTGCTCTGGCCGGAGCGCACCATTAGGACGACGACGTTGGCTTCCACCGAGAGAGCGACGGGATCCGTCACCGAGAGAACCGGCGGGGTGTCGATCACCACATGATCGAACTGTTGTCGGCAGGTCTCCAGCAAATCCTTCATCCGGGTGGAGGACAGCAGTTCTGCGGGATCGGGAGGCCTGGGTCCAGCGGGCAGCACGAAGAGGTTCGGCAGTTGCAGCCAGGGAACTATGGCGTTCTCCAAGGTATCGCTACCGGCCAAGACGCCACTCAACCCCGGAGAGCGCGGCAGCCCGAGCGCATGATGAATGCCGGCCAGGCGCAGGTCCGCGTCGATCAGCAGGATTCGTCCACCCTTTTGCGCCAGCACGACGGCAAAATTCAGGCAGGTGGTGGTCTTGCCCTCCCGCGGCAAAGGGCTGGTGATGAGGATCACTTTGGGCGGAGCGCCGGCGCAGGAGAGGAGCACGGATGTGCGCAATGCCCGGAATGATTCTGCCACCTCTGATTGCGGACGATCGAGAGCGACTAGGTCGGAACCGGGGGGTTGACCAGCTATTGTCAGCTTACCGCGGCCGTTGTTGGAGTGCCGGTACCGGTTCAGTGGAATCATGCCCAACGAGGGCAAAGCCGAGATCAGCTCAATCTGCTCGGGCGTGCTCACCGTGTTATCGAATCCTTCCAGGATAAAAGCGAGCCCGACGCCTCCTATGATGCCGAGCAACAGGCCCAATCCGATGTTGCGCGGGATGTTCGGCGATATCGGGTGGGTTGGCACCCAGGCGGAATCGACGATCTGTAGATTGCTCGATTTGAGCGCAGCCGTTACACTCGCCTCCTTCATTTTCTTCAGCAGCTCTTCGTAGAGTTGACGGTTGGTCTCGTAATCGCGCCTGAGAATGTTGTAGCCAACCGCCTTCTCGTTGAGGCGATTGGCTTCCAACTTCTGGGTTTCGAATGCCGCGCGCAGCATTTTCTCATGCTCCAGCGCGGCCTTGTACTCGCTCTCGCCCTGCGTCAACTCCCTTTTTCGCTCGGCCTGGATGGACGCCTCGATCTGCTTGAGCTGGCTGTCCAGCTCAAGCACGCTAAAGTAGTTGGGTCCGAACTCTGTGGAGGCCTTGGCGTATTGCAGCTTCAAATCCGCTTCTTGCGCAAGCAACTTTTCCAACAGGTTGTTTGGATCTGCTCCGGTTTTCGCTCCGGTGTTTGTGCTGAGGCTAAACTCGTAGCGGGATTGTTTCTGGATGCGTTCCGCCTCCGCCGCGCTCAGCTCGTGGTTCAGTTCGTCCAGCTTCGATGTGATGATGTTCTGCTTGTCATCCACACCCAGAAGCTCGTTTTCCCTCTGGTACTGCAGGACTTTCTCTTGCGAAGTTTCCACCTTCAGCCGCAACTCGTTGAGCTGGGTGGTCAGCCAATCCGAGGCTTCGGTCGTGGAATCGAACTTGGTCTTGATGTTTTGTTCCACGTAGATGCTGAGCAGCGTGTTGACCGCCCGCGCCGCGAATTGTGGGTCATGGCTGGAATACGCCACCTCGATCAGGCGGGTATCCGGTACCGGAGAAACGGTCAAGTTGTGGCGAAACTCCTCCGCTACAGACGTTTTCCGTGCTGGGTCCGCTGACGAACTGGCCGGCCCCGGCGCGGGGCCATTCCCGACGGTACTGCCGTCCATGTTCAGCGCCTTGGCTGTCATGAGCGCGATAGTGTTGCTCTGCAGGATCTTCACCTGGGTGTTGATGTCCATGGCCGGGCCTTCGTAGTTTTCCGATGGATCCTTGAACCCGAGCAGGGCATCCGTACTGCTGCGATTGATGGCGATTCGACCGGCCGCCTGGTACACCGGCCGCATGCGTAGGGAAACGATGGTTGCAACGGTAACGACGATGGCCGCCATGCACACTATGCTCCACTTCCGTTTCCGCAAAACCAGCCAATAAGTCGCCCAGAACGCCTCCTGCGGAGCGATAGGAACGTGATTGATTGGGATCGCGGGCCCCGCCAAATCCAGGGAAGAATTCGCCACTCCGGGCAACAGTGGTGTATGGAAACTGTTTCGCTCCATGAGGTTTTGCGTTACACCTCCCGCGCGTTGAAGAATTGTAGGTCGTTAACGGAGACCTTCATCATGCGCACCGCGCGCACGCTCACGGGCCAGATCGATGAAACTAGCATTCAGGAACAGTTCTGCGGATTGTATCACGGTCAGATCGGCGGTCTGTTGGGCATCTAACCGAAGGGGGAGACACACCAACTTTGGTGCTGATTATGCTTGCCCCCAAGATCGAATATGTCGGCGCACCCCCGCCCGGTTGGGGGGCAAGGCGGAGCTGAGCGGATACTCTTGCGTGGTATCCCCGGCAACGGCGGTTCGAGCGGCAATTGCACAGCAGTTCAGGAACCTTGGCACAGCAGAAGAAAGCTAGGAGAGCGGGACGGCCCAAGCTGCCAAAGGGTGAAGCCAAAGGGCGGATTGTGCCCGTGCCCTTTGCGGCTGACGATCTAAAGGCAGTGGCGGCAGCGGCATGCGCCAGCAAGAAAACCATATCGGAGTGGACTCGGAGCATGTTGAATGCCGCAGTTCAACAGTGAGAACGGCAAATTAGGACACTACCCAGCGTTGCCGAGAATCCACAGCGACGTTGGGGCAGTGGCGCTGGAAACAATTTGCGAAAAAGTGTAGTTTAGCAGGAATCCCAGAGCTCAACGGCTCCGCCGGAAAATTAACGGGCGATCGGGTCGAAGCTGGCAGCCATCCATGCTGATCAACAGCAATATCGGTCTGGTCCCGGGTTTGATTCTGTTCGTGTTCCTCGCCGTATTCGGCTCCCTGATCCTTTCCGTTACCTGGACTCACCGCCGCGATCTGCGTTCTCAGATGCGGCTGTTCATCGCAGCTTTCATCGCGCGCTTCCTCTTCTCGATCGCCATCTACCAGTTTGGACTGATCAGCGTTCTCAAGGACGAGGACTCGAGTGGATGGGTTCTCGGGATTCCCCTGCTGGAACGATGGCGGGGAATCGACTTTACGCAACTCCCCGTCGTTCTGCTCGGGGCCTACCAGGGCCACCATCAGGGATACCGGTATCTCATGGGCGCGCTGTTCCTCATCACAGACGAACCCCATCGGATGACCGCGGCGGTATTGAACTGTTTCTTCGGTGCCCTGACCGTCGTGTTCACCTATCGCCTCGCGCGAACGCTCGCTTCATCATGGGTGGCAACCCGAGTCGGCTGGTGCTGTTGTTTTGCCCCGTCGCTCATCGTCTGGTCGGCACAAACGGTCAAGGAGCCGATCGTCATTTTGTTGGAAGGGATCGGTTTGTACGCCTGCGTACAGCTCAAGAGCCGCGGAGCGTCGGTTCGGCACGTCGTTATGTGCGTGCTGGCGATCCTGCTGGTAATTCCGTTCCGTTTTTACGCTGCCTGGGTGATCGGGGCTGCCATCCTGCTCTCCCTCCTGTTGCCTCATCTCGCCTTGAAGAGAATGAATGTAGGGTCGGCGATCCTGGTGGCCCTCATGGTCATTCCACTGCTGCTTTGGTCCGGAATTCTCGTTAGTCATGAAGCCACATTCAACAGTTTCGATGCCAAGGCTTTTGACTCCTACCGGCGTGGGCTCGCCGGAGGAGGCTCCGGGTACGAAATGCACTATGACATCCAAACGCCATCCGGCTTCGGTATGACCACTCTGATCGGTGGCGCGCACCTGCTGATGGCGCCATTCCCCTGGGAATTGCTGGGAGGCAGCACAAGGAAAATTCTGGTCGCTCCCGAGCTGGTCGTCTGGTGGTGGGTGTTCATCGTCGGCGTTGTGCCCGGCGCGTGGTTCTGTTGCCGGCGTCGATTCAGCGATACCCTGCCGCTGTTTTTCTTCTGCTTCATGCTCGGACTGCTGTACTCCGTGACCTTCGGCAATGTGGGGCTGATTTTCCGCCAGAGAGCACAATTGTTGCCCTGGCTGTTGGTTTTCGCGCTCATCGGCCTGGAACAGAGAGCCCTGCGCAAACAGGCACGAAGGGCATGGGAGCTCGCCCGCAGATCGCAGGCCTTGCGAGCACGCAACAACGCTCTGTCCCCTGGGTTGAATGGCGCCCCAAGCCAGCCCCTGGCGGCGGCTTCCGTCCGACCGCGCTAACTCCTGCGCGAGGGAGCGGCTGCCGCTGCACTTTGCCTGGTCCTTGCGACATCTTGCAATGATTCGGTCTTGGGCTGTGGCGGAGTGGGAGGACCGGAAATCTTCACCCAACGGGCTCTGCGTAGGTAAGAACGCGCTGCTCTCCGCAAATTGCAGGCTATCAGCAGGATGAAACCTAAGCTGAACCAGAGGAACGCCTTCAACGCGTGAGGGTGTTCGGTCCAGTAAGTGAGGCCGTGCATCTCGATTCTGACTCGCGAAACAAGCCAGGTGATGCGCAGGCGCCGCAGGTTGACAGTGTAGTAGTCGGTGAACTGGCCAGTCGCCATGACCTCGTCGAGACGGCGCAGCCCACGGATGCGGGGCGGGTTTTGCACATCGACCAGAACACGATTCCCGGGGGTAAGCTCGGCTTCGGCCACGACGTGCGGCGACGGGCCCCAGAGGTTTATGCGCTGGGCATGGACGCCGACCGCTTCCGCCATGTTAATGAAAGCTCGTGTCACCTCGCCACAGTACCCTTTTCCGGAGCGCAGCGTATGGGCAGCGCTGTCGCGGAAAAATGGTCGGCCTTGCTGCGAAAGTCCCTGATAGCTGACATGAGCAAGCAAGTAATCGCGCAGCACCATTACGCGTGCGGTGTTGTCATGGGCATCCGCTTGGTTCACGATCTCCCATGCTATGTGGTTTACATAGCGCCTATCTGACTTTTCTCGCAGAGCCTCGTGGAAGCCAAGAAGAGTGATTAGACCGATCGCCGAATAAAGGACGATGTCTCGCCAGGATGCTGGAACCAAGTGTCTACCAGTGACCATTTCTTCTCACTCCCCCCCGGGTTTGCGACCACTCGCAACCCATCCAAAGTTTTCCTGCACACAAATATCGATCAGGCCAGCGCGGCGGAACCAGGCTCCCACCTCGGCCCTCGTGTAACGTTTCTCGATGGGTGCGGACAACCGGTCAAACTGGTCGCAAATGCAGACTCGAAAAGGATAACCTGCGTATTGCTTCATCGGGAGTTGCTCGGCGATTTGACGCAGGAAAGGCACTTTTCGCAGCATCTTGTATGGCAGAACAAAGCACGCCCAAGCCAGTACCGCTATGGGATAAGACAACATATACACGATTGCGAGTGGCAGCTTCGTAGTTATCTTGCGAATGGTCGTCGTGATCGACAGCAGGGCTCGCTTTATGGGCTGCCGTTCCGGCGCCCAGTACACAAAAATGCGGACCTCCCCCCCCGGTCTTAGGTATGCCAGGATTCTTTGCAAAGAGGCTTCGGGATGTTCGAGGTGATGGAGGACACCAAACGAGTAAACCAAGTCAAAGCTTTCTGGAAGGAAGGGCAGCCTGTTTAAGTCAGCTTGGACTACATGCACCCCCCGGTACTCACGCGTGTTGCTGCGGGCAACTTCGGCCGCATTGCTCACGTCCACCGCCCACACCTCTGCACCATACTGAGCCGCGTAATAGGCATGGCGTCCGCCGCCACAGCCCGCATCCAGGACACGTTTTCCCGCGAAAAACTCCGGGCCGTGCGGCGACATGTAATCCAGAAAGTTTCTTTCCCAAACGCTGTACATTTGGGGAAAGCGAGTCCACTCGAAACCAAACGAGCGGATGGTGGCTAGCTGGAGTTTGCCATCAACGCTGCCGGATGGCCCCGATCGAAGCGCATCTTGCAGCTCAGCTGACAGCAGCCGAGGAATGCCATCATGTACGGGAAAACTCCTTGAGCAAGCCCCACACCTCAGCGACTCCGCACCATCCTCTCGCGAAGCCGCAGACGATATCAGCGGGCCCGCGCAGTCGGGGCAACGCAGATCACGCCAGGACGGGACCGACGTTGCACACTGTTCCCCGATTGGATCGACTTTGGGCGATTGCCAAGACGGCATGCGCCTCACCTTTCACCGCTTCCCACACGCATGCAGCGGCACGGCAGGACGGCCCTCATCGGGCAGATCCGTGCGGGTCCTCGCATAGATCAACTCGTACTCTCGCTCCGCAACGCGCGACGGGGTTTGGCGGGAACCCCATGCTCGTGGATTCAAGCACCCATTATATTCTGCGCGTTGAGCCCGCAGAGTGCTCTCCGGCAACCTGCTCCTGAAGACTGGCTCCAAGTCTCCGGTAGACTTCCAGATATCTTGCTCCGCCGACGGTGCGAAGGTCGAAATGCTTGCACGCGCTCTGCCGACATCGTTCGGCAATATCTTCTTCTTTCACCAGTCGTTCAGCGTCATCGAGGGCTTGTGTGTATGAATTCTGCGTGAAGTCTCGAACCAGCACACCGACCCGGTCCGTGAATAACAACTCATCGATGTCTCCTATACCAGAATTGCAGACTACCGGAAGGCCAGCGGCCAGGTATTCGCCAATCTTGGTTGGAGAAGAGGACAGCTTCGAATAAGCCGGCTTGATGAAACAGAAAGCCAAATCAGCCGCACAAAGATACCGGGGGACCTCCGTCGGCGCAACCGTGCGCACCATAAAACTGTCATCTGGTATGCCCCGCCGCGTCAAAGATTCAATAGTCTGAGTGACAGAACTCTGAGTCAGTATCAACGAAAAGACGGTGGATTTCCGCGCGTGAGCAGCGGCAAGAAAGTCCGCCATCTGCTCGGACAAATACCAACCACCCATAGCACCGACATAAACTAGGACTTGCCGTCCCGCTACATTGAGTTCGCGTCGAACAGAAGTGCGACATCCATTCGCCCGCTTAAAGCGTTCGAAATCGACGCAGCAGGGTATGACTTCGATCGGCACGTTTATTGGCAGGTCAGGATACGCACCAGAGCGCAGGACCTCCCGCGCGCGGTTGGTCAGCACGATGCAATGATCAGCTCCGGCGAGCAGCACGTTCTCAACTTTCTTAGTCAATTTGTATAAGAACCCTCCTGCGGGCCAAACACCGGCATCGACGTACTCTTCGGGGAAAAACCCTCGAATGTCAAACAGCATCCGGCAGCCGGAGTTTCTCTTCGCAAGAATTGCCATAGTAGCGGGGACATGACTACGCGCGTGCAGGACGTGTATACCCTCACGGCGAACTAGTCTCGACACGAGCAGTGCGCCTGCTGCGATGTCGTACATTGTTGCCGGCAGCGATGGACGTTTATGGTAGCGCCGCGATACCCACCGGATTTGCCGCTTTGCGAGTTCGTCACGCCAGTGCTCCTGGTCGTGCAAGGTCCATTTGGTTGACTCAAATGTCAGAAGCGTCACGTCGATTCCAGCATCGGCGAGCAGGCACAAATACGGCAGTACCTGAGTCTGCACAAGCGGTTCGAAAAGCCCGAGATAGCAGATGTAGAGGGTCTTCACCATCCGACCTCGCCATATACGCTTGGTTTCCGACGGTGCCGCGTCGCCTCTGCCCAGCGAGCAGAGATCGCGGATTGTAGGGTATGGAGAATGATGGTCACCAGCATGATGCGCTCGGGTTCAACCGCCGCTGGGCTATGGCCGGTCGTCTGCGACTCACGAATCACCGCGAGAAGTTCTCAGATCGTACATACTTGCTTGCGGAAGGAATCCAGGAGCACCAAATTGTCGTGCGTAGACGTAGCTTGGCATGCTTCATTTCATGATCCAACGGTCATGGGAAGCAATGCTCTGATTATGTCGTCCTCTGTCTTAACCGGGATTTCCTTTTGGACTCCCAAGCGGTCGGCATTGTACCCAGTTGCCTCGTTTCGCGTCAATCTGGCGCTGCTTCCCATATGGGTCGCCCCCCGTAGCCGCTGCAAGGCCGGACCGCTACGCAGAAGGTCCCTTTCCGCTACTTCGTGAAATGGAACAGTCCACAGCCATATTGTTGGCCAGCCAGCGCTTTGGCGGGCATATGTTCGTAGAGATGTCCATCGTCTGCCACGCCGTGGAGCGACACCAGGTTCAATCCGCAGAAGGCGTCGAGCAAAGTGTCGGGGGAGAAAACGCGGTGCGCGTTGAAATGGAGCTTCTCCTGTCCGCAAGGTACGGAGAAATAAAGGTGTCCGCCGGGCCGCAACACGCGAGTTAACGCATGGGCGAACTTCGACCAGGCGTCGGGATCAATAGCATCCCCGTAACGCCCCAGTCCGAAATGTTCCGCGGCGTGCAGGCTGGAAATGCTTTCGAGCGAGTCATCCGCGAACCGTTTGAGTTCCGTCGCGTCATCTTGCGTGAAGCGCAGACCAGAAACGTTCGGCATTAGTGGTCGGATGTCAACCACTTCAACTTCGCGGAATACCAACAAATGGGCTATGAAGCCGTCGATACGGCTGCCGATATCAACGTGTCGGGCGGGATTGGCGCGAAAGATCTCTCGGGCTGCCCACAGGTCCTGGTGGAAGTAGTGACCATCCACTGCTCCGGCGTTGATGTAGCGTTCGTCCAGGACCGGGTAGGCATATTTCCACTGGAGTGGGAATTGTTTGTTCTGGTGCTTCGCATAGGCCTTGGCGTCACGCGCAAATCCAGGTAATCCGACCAGAGTCCGAACTGCCTTGAACCCATCAACCCCGAAATACCCAGCCACGCGAAATGTCGTATTGATAGCGTTCTTCAAAGGCTTGAAAATCATAGTTTTGAGATCCTAAATACAGGGAATACAACAGGAATTTGAATATCGTGCAGGTGTTGCTTCCACCCGCCGATGCCGTTGGAGACCGGCAACTGGAGCTACGCCGGCCATCCGACGGGACGCAAGGTGGTCTTCGTGAACAGCTTCGCCATCGCACCCCCTGAGCCCACATTCGGGAACGACCGTGCACCCTTCTGTGGAACCCGTGGCATCTGTGAAAATCGTTCTCATAGTAGAATCAATTGGTGTTCACTCGGTTGCGTTCATTTGTAAAACGTCACTTTCCGCTGCTACGGATCGCTTATCGTGCAATGCGCAGTGAGCGGCTCGCCTCGGCTACACCGATCCTGACTCCGCATGGATTCTTGCTAGTTGCAGAAAATACTTCCATGACAGTGGGTACGTTCGAGCGGGCGGAGATCGATCTCCTCCGAGCCGAGCTCGACGACAGTGATGTCTTCGTTGATATAGGCGCGAATGTGGGCCTGTACACCTGCCTCGCCGCTAGAACTGGGAAACACGTTATTGCAATAGAACCGCTTGCGTCGAATGTCGCTGTTTTGCTCCACAATTTGGCGGTGAACAAGCTCACTGAGGTGGAGGTCTTTCCGATCGCTCTGTCTTCCGCACCGGGCTGCTGACCCTATATGGTAGCGGGACAGGAGCTTCCGTCATCAAGGGCTGGGCGGGAACATCGGCCATTGACGGTGCATGCCTAGTTCCGGTCAATAGTCTCGATGCACTGATTGCTGATCGCTTTGCAGGTAAGCGCCTAATTATCAAAATCGATGTTGAGGGACATGAAACTGACCTGCTTACGGGGGCGGTACGCACGCTGGCCATGAATCCCAAACCGCGATGGCTCATCGAAGTTATCCCGGAAGAGCACCACCCAAGTGGCGCGAACCCGTCTTACGTACGGACATTTGAAACGCTCTGGCGCGCTGGATACTGCAGCTATACTGCTGACACTACTCGGCGGCCCGTTCAGCGCGACCATGTAGTTGATTGGGCCACGAAGGGCCGTGTTGAATTTGGCTCACATAATTATTGGTCCGTCCACCCGCGCTCTGAGGCCTAGCGCGCCGGTCCAACTCAATGAGAGTGGCGTTCAAGGGCCTCCGTCAACTCAGCAGCGGTGATCGTAGATACAGTATCGCAGAGTTACCCAGCGAATCTGCTGTTTGACGAGTTCGGCACGCCAGTCTGGGATTCGGAGCTGTGTCTGCCCAGCGCCTGGGCCCATCCGATAGACGTTGCCAGGTCAATCGTGGCGAGAATGACTCCGACGAGCACGAACCGCGCTGGATTGAACAACCACAGTAGTCGGCGACCGTGGCGATGACGCCAGATCGTCTTCCCAATCCTGAGCACAATTGCCACGACCAACGCAGCAAGCCACCAGCGACTCTGCAGTGCTGCCAGTGCCAGAATCGCGACCGCACCCACGTATTGCCTTGCGATGCCATAATGCCAATAGCGCTGCCGGCCCGCCCAGACGTTGTGCTTGGAATACGACACGAACCGCCTGAAGGTTTCGTATAACGTTGGCCGTAGTCGCCACCACACCATGGCAGTTGGAGCCCAGGCGATGACCGCCCCCTGACTCTGCACGCGCTCGATGAAGATAAGATCCTCAGAAGCGCGAACATCAGGAAACCCTCCGGCCATTCTCCACACGTCGCGCTTCAGCAGGCATGAAGCGATAAACGGGCCCCGCATCAGCCCCATTGGTGTGTGGTGTGGCGGCTCAACGTAGGCGGTGGCGGCGCAACTCTCAAAAAACGTGTCCATGATCGGCTCGTAATTGCCGAATACTACGGCAACTGTGGGGTCACAGTCCACAGCTGCGACCAGGTGTTCAAGCCACGTTGGCTCCAGTCGGATTCCCGCGTCAGTCAAGGCGATCCAGTTGTAGCTGGCCGCCGCGATGCCCACATTCCTGCCCCGTCCCGGTGTGGCGCCTTCTGTTGCGATGAGCCGAATGCGCGCGTCCTCCCCTGCCCCGGCACGCAAATGCGCTGTCGTCTTATCCGTGCTTCCGCCATCAACGAAAATGATCTCGTCCGGGGGGCGCGTCTGCGCCCGGATCGTGGCAAGTAATTCGCCGATCGTGCCGGACTCGTCGCGCACCGGAATCACAAGCGAGATTCTCAGATTCATGGGAAGACCAGCCCTCATTTATCCTAAATTGTTCGACTCGTCGAACACCCTAATGCAGCACATCTGAGAAAGAACCTGCTGGAACACCGCCCGATTGGACCAGATCAGTGCGGACATCATTGAGTCGTGCCTTACACTTCAGGTACTCGATTACACGCGTTGGGATGCGGCCGTCTTCTGCGACCGGTACTCCTCGCGGCAAAACGTCAGACTCCGTTCTAACCGAAATCGGGTCTCCCCACATGGTTAAGAAACCATTCGACTCTTGAAGATGGGGAAAATACCAGAAGTAAGGAGCGCCCGAAAGAAACGCTGCCCACATGCTAAACGAGGAAATCGAGCACACAAGAGCATCGGCACCAGCCATGAAGAGCAATTCACTGCATGCGCGATGCTCTTGGTCGAAGGAAGTAACCGGTTCAAATTCCGCAATAAACTCGCTTAGTTCTTCGCTTGTACCATCGGTAACAAGGACGAAGCAGGCGCTCTCCCCCAATTTGTTCCGTAACTCAGTACATACGTTGGAGTACCAATTCAAAGGTACGCGTGTGTTCCACAAACCCTGGTAGCCCTTGCTGTTAACAGGTGCCGCGAAATCACCTCTGCGGATATGTACAGCAATTCTCAATCTCTTCCCCGCAGTCCTCTTTTCCAGTTCGTATAGATTCTTCAGAGCAAAACGAGCTTTGCAGAGCTCGCGGATTATGAAAGGTTTGGCTTTGCGAACCGCATAGTATCCGCCCCACATACCGTCGGTTAACAGGATGTAACTTCGTCTTTTATGCAATCCCATTCTCTTCGCGTAACTGACGATCGCGCGATCGTAATCCCGTTCGCCCGTCGCGACGTAATCCGCTTCCGAAAACGCAAAGCAAGGCAATAAAGTCTTCAGAGCGTAATATCCGACCCAATCAAATCGCGATGTCCCAAAGTCTTCGTAATACTGCCGGTCATTGAGGCCCCACGCCGGGTGCAGCAACTTCAAATTAAGCTCCTGGCTAGCAATGAAGGCTTTGGCCCAAGGGATCAGTTCGTTTCCCAGTCCGGCATGCCTGGGTCCTATCCAGCTCGGAAAGCAAAATCTCATGTCGACCTCAAAATGCCACTCTTCGTAGCAGATCGTGAGCTGATTAATGCGCCTCCTCTACTGAAGTCTTGATTGCCCACGTCTCGATGTAGGTTCCCAGCGCACCTAAGTTGCTCACCATGGTGACGGCGCGTGCTCCGAGATGTTCAATTGCTCCGAAGAGACCTTTGCGTTTCGGCAACGCGCTAGTTCCGGCGTAGACGCGCCAGATCCGTGGCTCCAGCTTGTTAGCTGCAAGGAGCATGCGCAGAGACTTCGGCGTGAACCCGAAGACGTGATAAGGGGAAAAAGTAGGCGCAAGATTCACTGTTCGCCGGCTGAAACGCATGTGTTCGTACAAGTTGCCAACCTTGAAGTACAGACCCGCCTCGTTTGGAACATCGAGAAACAGAGCTCCACCCTTGCGCAAAATGCGAGCGACGGCTGCTAGCGTCTGGTCCGGATGATAAAGGTGCTCCAGAACTGCGGCGAGGAACACAACGTCGAAGCTGCCGGGCGGAAAATTGCATTCGTCAAGCGGCGTGCGCAGCACAGGCGAGCCGGAATAGCGTTCGGCTTCCACGGCGAAAGCAGGTGAAGGCTCGATGCCGAGTGCTTCCCACCCGGACTCTCTGGCTGCACGAAGAAGTTCGCCACGACCGGCGCCAACGTCTAGGAGCCTGCCCTTTCCACCGATCAATGAAGCTGCAGTTCTTAGCGCCAGTTCGGACCCAGCATACTTAACTTGCTGATCATGAAAATAAAAATATTCTTCCGTGTTCAAGTTGTAGTGCTGTTCCATTCCGTGGCGGGGAATCGGCATCGGGTCAGGGTAAATCAACCCGCATCCGGCACAGCGAAAAATCGCACAGCGCACACCCAGGTTTTGGCGGTGAGCGTCGCCACCACGATAACCTAGAAACTTCTTGCGCCCGCTCCGGCACACTGGGCATTGTTGGGGAACCCAAGCGTAGTCGTTTGCCGAAACCGGCAACTTTATGGATGCGCCACTCATCGTTTAGCCCCCATACAGTTTTCCACGATTCAGCGTTTATAGTTGACGAATACTTCGGTACGGGTCGGGTCACAGTCCACAGCTTCGACCGAGCGTTCAAACGCGAGACCCGACGCTCTCTCGCCTTGGTCCTCGTGATTGTTCCCGTTCAGCATCCAACCTCAAAGTCAGACCGCCCGTCGTCGGGTTACAGACGTTCAGAGTCGTTCATTGCCTGCTGCCGGCGAGGAACGCCTGTCTGGATCCCGTGGTGCGTTATCCAACGCCGATAGGAACAGCCTCCGCAGACAGCCCCAGAACGGACGGTGAGCTACACTCTCTGGATGACGATGAAGAGCTCTCAGCAGGAGCACCGCTGCGGATCGCGCCTGTCCGGCTTGACTGGCAGCGTACGATCGCCGTAGAAGTCGCGTGGCCGCACACCACCTGCGATCGGCTCCGCGTAATCTAGATTCGTAGTGTTCAGCGATGCGCTCGAATTCCTCAATCTGCCGGGCGCCTTCCGCCACGGTCTTACTCGTCGGGTGCAGGCGGTAGGCCGCAACTGGAACCGGCAAATGCTCACACCGTTGCCCCGCGAGCAATAGGCGGATGTACATGTCATGATCGAAGTCAAACGGCCAGCACTCCTGGAAGCCACCCTGCAGCAGCTCGCGTTTCCAGAACATACCTGGCTGCGGGGCCTTGTAGGCCCAGCAAAGACAATGGGCCGCAGATTTCGGGATGATGGCATGGACGAGGGAGGTCGCATGCTTCTCACCAAACAAAATCGTGTCTCCGCATAACCATTGGCATGCTGGATTGCGCTGGAAGTGGTCTCCCACGGCGGCCAGAGCGCCGGGCAGGTGCAAATCATCGCTGTTGAGGAACGCCACAACGTCACCAGTCGCTTTCGCCAAGCCTTTATTGATCGCGTGCACTTGCCCACGGTCTCGCTCGCTCACCCAGTAGGCCAAGTGTTGCTGGTAACGGCGGATGACTTCCACGCTCTCGTCAGTGCTCCCGCCGTCTATGACCAGGTGCTCTAGGCGGGCGTAGCCTTGCTCCAACACCGAGCGCAAGGTAGCTTCCAGGAATCGGCCCTGGTTGTAGGAAGGAGTGATAATCGAAATGCTGGGCAGCTCCATAGCGTGGCTTAAGTTAAGATCCGTCATCAAGAATGGGTGGATTGACCCGCGCCTTTCGCGTGCTGGACACAGACTCGAGCTGGTTCGGGACGGTGCAGTTGCTCGTAGATCCACCCATAAGTCACTTCCAGCCCCGCCTCCAGCGTTACTTGAGGCTCCCACTTTAAGACCTCTCGCAATTTCGTGTTGTCACTGTTTCGCCCACGCACACCCTGAGGTTTACTGGAGTCGTGCTTCTTGATGATCCTCTTTCCCGCGATCTCCGCGATCATGTCCACCAATTGATTGATGGTGACCATACGATCCTGACCTAAGTTCAGCGGCTCGTTGTAATCAGATTGCATTAACCGATATAGCCCCTCAACACAATCATCGATGTAGCAAAATGAGCGCGTTTGTTGACCGTCACCCCATACTTCCACTTCATCGCGATCCTGCGCCAATGCCAGCTTGCGGCAAAGGGCTGCCGGCGCCTTTTCTCGGCCACCGTCGTACGTGCCGAGTGGGCCAAAGATGTTATGAAAACGCACTATATGAGTCCTCATACCGTAATCCAAGCGATAATATGTGCTGGCCAGTTCCGATAGCAGTTTTTCCCAGCCATACCCCGGTTCTGCGTCCGCCGGATATGCCTCGGATTCTTTTAGCGGAGTCACGTCCGCATTGTTTTGTAAGTACTGTGGATAGACACATGCGCTGCTCGTATAGAGATAATTCTTTACTTTGCTCACCCTCGCCCCTTCTAACATATGCAGGTTGATGAGCGCGTTGTTGCGGAAGATTAGGGCATGATTGAATGTGATGTAGCCGATGCCACCCATATCCGCTGCCAGCTGATAGACTTCAGCCACACCTTCGCAGGCTTGCAGCGCGTTCCCAAACTCCCTGAGATCGAGGAGTTGAAAGTCGTCTGCAGCAGTTGAGGAGTATTCTGGAAGCTTGAGGTCCACACCTCGAACCCAGTAGCCCCTGTTTTTGAGGTAGGTCACCAAATGATGTCCAATAAAGCCGCCGGCTCCTGCGACCAGAACCTTGGTTTGTGCCATGCGTTCACTCCTTTTAGCGCTGAATGGGCGTCGGCGGAACGACCAGCAGCTCTAAAAGGCAAGAGTCGCCCGCGACGGGCCCCCGATCACTTCCTCACGGATCCCGTGGCTTAGGCCCTAATCTCCCGATTTCGGAGCTCTATGCCCGCCACATCACGGAGTGTAGACCAGGATTTCCGTTTTGATCTCCCGACTGCCCAGAAAGATACATCCAACTGCCTCCGCATGCAAGGCACTCCACCCGTTTTGCATGCAGAACCGTCTGGCGGTTGTCGAGAACTGGTCGTTGACGAGATTGCAGCCACGGCTGGTGAAGACCGGCGGGCGGCTGGTAAAACCTTTGCGCTACCGTGCTGGTAGCAATCATGCGCCTGAAACTGGAGGCCAGTCTGTACCCAATTCTACAGATTCTCAGCCTCACGATCTTCCGATCTTCGAGAAAACGCCTACTTTATGCGCCCATCGACCAAGATGCCAATTTCGCCGAAGACTCAACTAACTGATTCTCTTCGACTTTTAACCGGACAGCAGTGCTCAATGGTTTTCTGGAGTCCTTCGCGGAGCGGGGTCAGCAGGGCTTTTCCTAAGAGCATTTCCAGCTTCTTGGTGTTCTGTGCCTTGCGTGCCGGCCCTTCCGGCTTGCCGGCATCGAAGATGATAGTGCCCGTATATTCGCACAGTTCAGCCAGGAGCTTAGTCAGTTTGCCGATGCTGACTTCTTCTCCGCCCAGGTTGTAGGCTTCTCCTCTAGTGCCCTTCTCCATCAGCGCGATCATGAGCCGGGCGCAGTCTTCCTCATACAAGAATGATCGGGTCTGTTGGCCCGATCCCCACACCGTGAGCGGATCGTCGCCGCCGAGCATCTTGCTAATCAGCGACGGAATGACGTGCATCTCCGGATTCGCCCAGTTGTAGGATGGGCCGTAGACGTTTCCCGGTCTGACGATGACCACGTGCATCCCGTACTGCTCGGCGTAAAGCCGTCCTTGAATTTCCGCGAAGCGCTTGGCCCAGCCATAGCCCAGATTGGCGCTTTCAGGCGCTCCTGGTTCACCGTCCGATTCGAGCACCGGCACCTGAGCCCAGTCGGGATAGACGCAGGAGGAGGAGACCACCATGTACTTCTTGACGTTCGCCAGTCGCGCGGCTTCGAGCAAATTCAGGGAGATGGCGGCAGTGTCGTAGAACATCTCGCCGTGATGGTTTGAGGAGTATTCGATGCCCACGGTGCGCGCGGCGCAGTCGTAGATGGCGTCCATGCCCTCGACCGCCATTTGACACACGCTGAAGTTACGCAAGTCCCAGCCATCGACACTGACATCTGCGACGACAGCAGAAGGGCCGAGTAGACGTACGATGTTAGACCCGATCATTCCGGCTCCGCCGGCTACGAGGACGCGCATGCTACTCCCACCTTGGCGAAGATTTGGTCAAATCTGAGTTCCATGCGGTGATGCTGGGGGACGTATTCGCAACCCATCTTCGCCCGCTCCGCAGCCCATTCTGGCTGCTCTTGTGTATCGCGAATAATGGTCGCGCAGTGGTATGCGCCGTCATACGGCAACAGAGCTTCGAGTTCCACGGGCTGTTTGGACTCGACGAGTAGACAGCCGCCCGCCACGCTTCCAGCACCTTCGCGACCAGCACATTGGACAAGCTGGGGAAGGTGACGAACACCTTCATGCGCCGGGAGAGCAATATGCCCTATGCTCCGCCACGCGACATCCCTTGCGCCTTCGAGGAGACCGTAACGACGAAAGTTCGCCTGCACCTGATCCTTTGAAACTGCCAAGTCACTGGCCTGCCACTGCAGATCTCCTTTGTCGGCTGGGTATTTTTGAGGGTCAGGCTTGGGCAATCCCTGGAATGAGTCTGCTAGCCATACAGCCCTCGAAGTATCGCCGTAAGCTTTGAGAACCGCGCGTAGGAAAATGGCGGCTCCTCCGCGCCATACCCCTGTCTCGATGAAGTCACACGGAATTTCGTGCTGGAGAACGTACGTTGCGCATCGCTCCAAGTTGTCGAGTCGCCGCAACCCGATCATCGTTTCACCTTCACATAGGCCAATCCCTTCCAACCGCACGTGTTTTTCCTGTTCGAGATGGATTTTACGCACCAATCGAAGGCCATGTGAATCCAGATACCGTTCGAGGAAAGGGTAAAGCGCCCATTCGACGCGATGCCTCGTTGCTTGTGTCGGCCGATGTATTTCCCTGTATTCCGCCCCGAATATCGACCGCGTAAGGCATGCCTTCAACAAATCCAGATATAGCTTCTGTGCGGCTGGAGTTTGCATCACGTGCTCAGCAATCAGACTCACGGAGAGTTCCTGTGGCGAAAAGTCGAAGTGCCAGAATGAACAGCAAAGTCAATCCCGTGCTACCCTTTCTGGTTAATGGCATCGAGCACCTGGCATAGTTGCTTCTTGCGGCCAGCAAACAGTAAGCGTTCATCATTCGCGAGTGAGCGCTTCCGGTGCTGGCAATTCGGTGGTCCCATGGGACAATAAGTATCCCCATTGGGACAATATACCATGAGCCCCTGCTCTCTCCAAATTAAGGTCAGCGGTCGCGACTGCCCCTCCTCAACCCCACGCAGGGAATGACCAAAGCTTCGTGTCAAAAGTTACCAAAGGCGCTCTTTTCAAAGCTGACCGCGAGTAGTGCAGCAACGCACGCTCTAACCGAATGGCTTTGCTCGGAAGAACTCCGCGGGTGTTGAGTTTACCGAACCGAACCGTACACGCCCCGCCATTCATGACCACACCTTCCCGGGATATCCTGGTTCCAAAGTCGCCTCCAGGGTCACTTGCCCCGGGGTCTTCAGAGGAACTCATACCCGAGATTAGGTCCATGCAGCTTTTCGTGTGACTTCAATAGTCCCGTAGCAGATAAGGTTCCCAAAAACCCCGGTCGTATTTATTCCAAGCGTGACAACCGAACGGAAGCTGCCTGTCACTCTGTTCGAAGCAGTAGCGCGGGGCAACCTCAAAGGCAAATCGCAGGGCTTGTTTCACCGAAGCAACCTTGAATTCGGGACAAAGTCGAGGAGCGAGAGTACCCCAAAAAACATCTTCCATGTCGTGCGGGTGCCGACTATACCATTTCACGTCGCTGAAGATTTCGAGCCTCTTCAAGTATTTCTTGTGAAGATTGAACAATTGCGACAGTCGGGAATTGTGCAAACAAAACTCCTCCCAGTACGCAACGGGGTCGATGACGTTTCCGGGTGCATGCAGAACTTTGATGTGGCTTTCCACTTTGCGTAAGGAAAGGCCGCCATTTCCGACCGACGAGAAGCCCTGCTCCGGCATATTCCTGTCTTTTAGCCAGGGGGCGCCGATATAATCGAGAATCCGTACTGCACCACTCCAACAACTGATCCGAAAACACAAGCGCGTCGAGTTGATAAATGAGGATATACTTATAATCAGTAAAGCTTTCGTAAAAGCCCGAAGACATTAGCAGCTTGCAGTATTCGAAAACACTTGAAAAATGCTTGTCGTTGAACCTCTTGATAGCGAAGTCATGGTGGTCGACTTTGAGGCCTCGAGGACACACCAAGTACTTATCGTACCTACCAAGGTGCTTTGTTAAATGACGGATTGAGATCGTTTCATCGGCTGTCAGATCCGTGGTGTGATGCGGAACGACTACTGCAACAAGATTCCTCGGTTGTGTCAAGACTTCACCGCCGTGTGGTGCGTGCTCCTGCACGCTACTACCGTATGTTGGCCTTCCTCGACGATTTCCAACCCGTGTGCCGCAATCTTTTCGTCAAAGCCTGAATCGTCCCGCGAATCGCCGTGAAATTCGATTGCAAGGGCGCTCACCCGGTCCAGCCATGAGAGATCACCTCGCAGCAACTGCCGTTCCGCACCTTCGATGTCTACCTTCAAGAGATCCACCGTGGAGAATCCTGACATTTGCAAAACCTGAGCCATGGTGAAGTTTTCTATCGGTGAATTCCTTGACTCGCCAGAACGAGATTCAATGACTGCGAAAGAACTGAAACTGTCCGGCTCCTCGCCCGAAGGCACCAACGTAACTCCCGCTCGATCCCATACCGCAGCTTCGAGCGTTTTACAGCGTCCGGCAGCAATGAGCGATTGGAGATTACGGGTCAGGAGATTGTACGTCTCAGGATGTGGTTCGACTGCGAAGAGGCGGCAATTGCAGTAGTGGCTGGCAAAATACAACGAGGCCAGACCGATGTTGGCGCCAAGATCGATCAAACAATTTATGTATGGTACATGTCGGATAATCGAACGATAAATGCCGTCGTTAAAGATCTCTTCAAATGTTGCTACATCGCTCTTATGCTTGCGCAGCAGCACGTTTGTACATACAGGCGGGCTCATGCGTAGCTGCAGTAACCCGCGCGGGTCGGCGGCGCCCTGCTCGAAAAAGAGGTAGTTCCAGAATCTCAGTAATGACATCGTACTCATTCGGCCGCGCCATGTGCGGAGGAATGAAACCGTCCATGATTTGCGCAGATCGACCTGCATGTCAGTAGCTCGCGTCAGCAACGTCCGTCGTGCAGTCTGAATCCTCGCGCCATAGAAGTGTCGGCAAAGGCGGAGAATCGCTGCGAGTGTCAGCCGGCCGCCAGAATGCCGGCGAGCCGGGATGCGAACGCGTCGATGCTGAACTCGGTTTCGAAGCGACGCCTGCCTGCTTCGCTCAGTTTCTGACGAAGACCACGATCTGTCATGAGGCACCGCAAAGCGTTCGCCAGCTCGTGTGGATCGCCTTCTCTGACCACTATTCCCGCTGTAGCAATGGCTTCGGGAATCGCTCCCGAATCGGAGCCGACTACCGGCAGGCTTGCCGCCATGGCTTCGGCGATCACCCGGCCGAACTGTTCTTTCCATTTCGGCGTAGTCAAGGACGGCACTGCCACGGCATCGACCTGGAGATAGAGAGCGCGCACGTTCTCAGCCGGGAGCGGGCCAGCGAAAATTGCTCTGCTCCTGAGTTCTGGCGAGCGGATCTGCTCCTGCAACAAAGCAGCGTCTGGTCCATCTCCGGCAATGACGAGCTTGGCATTCACCGGCAATTCCAAGAGAGCATCAAGAAGCACACGCCAGCCCTTTTCGGGGCAAATCCGGCCCACGAAACCTATCCAGAAGTCAGCTGGCTGTCTCGGGATCGAAAAGTCTCCACGCCAACTGGTTATGGGATCGAAATGCGGCAAAAAAACCGTGCTGCTTCTTACCCGCCTGGGCATGAACGCGTCGTACGTGGCAGCGGCCGAAAGTGACGCGCAAGTCAGCAAGACATCGATACGTTGACACAACGTCCAAGCTTTCCATCGCTGGATCATCGGCGGCCTTCGCCAGATGTTTTCCACGACGGCACAAGCTATCTTGGGCTTACGCCGAAAGAAAAAATGCTTCAGGATTTGTCGTGTCATCCCGTCCGCAGGTTCGTTTTGGATCCAGATTGCGTCAGGCTCAACCCCCCTTAGCGCACGCCGCAGCTCCACTGGATCGAATCCGTCCGTAGGCGAGTTGACATTGAGTAAGGGCACTAAGCGTACGTCACCGATGGACAGCTTGGCATCGTTGGGTGTGAAAAAACCAGAAAAGGACCATACCTTCTCGACAGCTGCCCTGTGCGGAGCAATGACGGTAACGGAAAACCCGTGGCATTCGACAAGCTTCTCGACCACAGCCCAAAACGCAGGATAAAACGCACACCACGAGCAAAAGAGCAGACGCCGGCTGGGGCGGTCCCCAGTAGACTTACTCGCTGCTGCGGATTCTTCGCGATCGCTCCTCAATGCGGTTGTGGAGCTCACTTGATCGCCTCGATGTACAGGCTTTCAAACGCACGATCTTCACTGTCGACTGCCTGCATAGACGGGTGACACGATTTGCCGTAGCTCTGCTCTAATACGTTTACGAATCCCGCGCGACGGAGCACCAATTGCAGCGATTGGAAATCGTACACCCAGTGGTGCAGTCCATACTCGCGCATCATTATATTCACACGATCCAGGGGCGTGTCTACAGACTCTTTAAAGCGCGGATCCGAGAGAAACTTCCCGTCACCTGCATACGACCGAAGATAGCGTCCGGCATCTGGGGTGGAGATTCGCACTACACCACCCGGCATCAGCACGCGGTATATCTCATTTACGAGGCTTTGGCCGTCCTCCTTCGAAAGATGCTCGATCACGTGCTCCGAAAACAATGCGGTGCAGCTGTCGGCGGCAAATGGTAGCGCTTTCCGCAAATCCCACACAACATCCACGTTCGGACCCCGCGCCGCATCCAAGTTGATCCAGTGCGGCAGAGGACGCCACCCGCACCCAAGGTTCACTTGTAAGTTCGTCGCTGGCAGAACGGACAAGAATCGCCGAGTACGTCGTCGCGCTCTCCAATCGTGGTAAGGGGCTGACAGGCGGTTTGCCCGCTCTCGGCCGATGGCAGTTACTATCGCGCGCTTGAACATGACGACGAGAAGCAGATCAGCACCCTAGCGAGCACCGTTCAAGTAATTGCGGGCATCTGCGATCACCAGACTTATGCCTTCGCCCAGGGGTACCTCCGGGCTCCACCCGGGCATCATTTTCGTCGGCTCGACCATCCATTCGCTGCCGCGCTCGCTGCCGAAGCGGACGCCAACCCGGAGCTGAAGCGCGATCTCCTCGGCTACCTTACTGATTGTCACCCACTCCAGGCCAGCCGTATCCGCGTACATTAAGGCGCTGTCAGCAAGCATCAAGATGCTGACCACACAGTCGCTCTTGTAGACCAAGCGGCGCCGCTCTGTCCCGTCCGTCCTACATTGAACCTCGCCCATCTCAAACCGGACAATACCATGTCGGTAATGACATGACTGCGAATCTCCGGCGTCTCCCATCCGTACAATTGTTCTTGTACAGCTGGTGTTGATGCTCTGTTGCGGCGATGTACTTTGCACCCCCCACATCCCAGGCAAGAAACCAAACCCGGTCGCACTCTTGGAAAGGCGTAATGTCCACGTGCCAAAGGTCGCACCCAGTATGCAGATCCAATGATGTTACCGTATGCCCTTTTGCTCGCAATTGCTCGACGATTTCAGTGCCGATGAGTCCATCCCCGCCCAGCACCAATTCTCTCATTCCAAGCTCCATACTCGCTCTGTTAGTTGTACTTCGCGTCGGTTGCTCATCCCCCAAGTCGGCGGATTCTGATACGGGAGGCCATCCAGGGAGGCGTAATTTCCATGGTGCGGCTGTACCTTCTCCGTGCACGAAGTCGGGTGGGCAAAATGGAGCACAGTGCCGGCCCTGCGGATCCTGGCGCCGTGGAGGCGCATTTGTGCCGCACCGCGGACATCACATCCGATCCGGTGTGTTACTAGCGCTTCGTCGTATCCGCGCACGCGATGCCATAGCTCTTTGCTGGTGAGGAGAAAATCGCCCGTGCCAAGGGATTGGTAGGGAATAATCCGGCGATAGTGGAGACAGTCGAAAAGAGCGAGGTGACGCGTTCGGCCCTCCCGCCAAGGTATATCTACCCGCTGTGCGGTAAACACAGAATCGCCGCCCATTTGCAACCCGTGAAAGACGGAGAGCATGTCTGGACTGATCGCCACATCTGCGTTCATTGCCACTACCCAGCCACCCTCAGCGCGTCGAATACCGACATTCTTCGCGTGGTATTCCAGAAGCGACAGATTGGGATTGTCGCATAAACCCTTATGGAGTCTGGGGTGCACAACATAGGCCCGGACCTGTGGAAACTCCTTCGTTAACTGAATCGACAGTAACTGCCGGTCGGCTGGTGGGTTCCATTCAACAAACACCACCTCTTGCACAAAGCTTTGAAGGTTCCATGCAACGGTCACTTGTAGGCGTCGGTAGAAATCCGGCATGTAGTCATCGTTTCGACCGACCACCACCGCCGTGACATCAGGTTTTCTCCCATCTTGTACTGCTCGCAGGCGCACAAAAGAAAGAGCTTGATGCACAGCGAATGCGCAACGCCTCGCCGACTCGGAGCAACGATACTGAATTCCCTTCAGCACTCCCCGCTCAGGAAAGTGAACTCAAGAAGACGTCGAAAAAAGTCTGAAGTCATATTGGTGTCAAGCGACCCGCACACGTTAATCAAGTGCATACGGCAGCTTCCAACGGGATGGTAGGCGCAGGTAGCCATCAACCCCATCTAACCAAACCGAAGCTACAGCGTCATCGTGGTCAATCTCAAACGTCATCGCGTCTGGAACATAGTCTAAGTAACTGCGGGAACATCGCGCACCAACGGACAAGACATAGGTTCCAGGGCTGAGTAGATGATGGTCAATGCGGCAGGCTGTCCCGTAGCGGCCGGGTTCGAGTCTGGGGATAACGCCATAATCATGATTACTTCGGCACTCCATTAGCCCGACATTGTCCAGGGACCGAACGGCAACTCCTAACGCCACCTCATCTAAAGGTTCGGTAACAATGAACTCCAGCTCCACTTCAATTGGGTCCCCTGGTTTGATTAATGGCTTGTGATCACGAGAGACCAGCTGGACCGTCTCCATTCGCAGGCGCGTGTCGGCAATCGCCGGACGCCTGGCACCGGAAATATCCACCCGATTCGAAACAGCTCTTGTCAGCCGGCCAAGGTACCGCTCGATGCAGGCGGCGACAGGACCCTCGTAAAGCAAGTGGCCCTCGTCCAGCAGCAAAGCATGTGTGCACAGGGACCTTAATGCCGCCAGGTTGTGGCTCACAAAGATGATCGTCCGGCCGGACGACGCGATGCTGCCCATCTTCCCCAGACACTTCTTTTGAAAGGCCGCATCACCGACCGCTAGCACCTCATCGACCAGGAGAATCTCGGGTTCCAAATGAGCCGCCACACTGAATGCAAGGCGCATGTACATCCCACTTGAATAATGCTTCACCGGGGTATCGAGAAATTTCTCGATCTCCGCGAATGCGACAATTTCATCGAACTTTCGCCGGATTTCATGGCGCGACATCCCCAAAATGGCACCATTGAGAAAAATGTTCTCCCGCCCGCTGAGTTCGGGGTGGAAGCCGGTGCCGACCTCCAGCAGACTCCCCACTCGTCCGAATAGCTCTGCTCGCCCACTGGACGGTTCGGTGATCCGGGAGAGTATCTTCAGGAGCGTGGATTTTCCTGCCCCGTTCCGTCCGATGAGGCCGAGCACCTGCCCAGGCATAAGCTCGAAACTGACATGACTAAGTGCCTGAATGTTGCTTGTCGTTTCTCGACGGCCACCCTCCAACCAACGAAGCGGCAGACGGGCCATTTCGGCGATCGTTTCCCGAACCGTTGAATACGGTTTCCTAATTAGACCGATCCGATATTCCTTGCAGAGCCCCTTCACTTTGATTATTGGCGGCATCAGATGACGTCAGCGAAGCTCTTCTCTGTTCGTCTGAATATGAATAGTCCGCACGTCAGGATCACCAGCGTGAGCACAGCCGACGCGGCAAAGGAACCCCAGTCAAAGCGTCGCGATAGCAAGGATGCGCGATAAGCCTCGATGATGCCCGTCATCGGGTTCAACCGCAGTAGCCAGCGCCATCGTGAGGGAACCAAGCTCGCTGGATATATCACAGGCGTAACGAAAATCCACACTTGTACCAAAAACGGCAAGGCGTGTCGGATGTCGCGGTATTTTACGTTCAATGCCGCCATCAACATACCAACCCCGAGCGCTAACAGCGTGGCGAGGACCACAACCACTGGGAAGAAACTGAGTCTCCAGCTCACTTCCGCGCGATAGTGGATCAATAACCCGGCAAGTACGGGGAGCGCAACGGCGAAATCCACTAACCCGGCAACTACTGCCGCAGCCGGGATTATGACTCGGGGAAAATAAGTTTTCGTGATCAGATTTGCACTCGATACAACGCTATTTCCGCTACTGGTTATGGCGTTGGAGAAGAAAGCCCATCCTAGTGTGCCAATGTAGGCAAACAGCGGGTAAGGGATGCCGTCGGAAGGCATCCCCGCGAGTTTCCCGAAAAAAATCGTGAAGATCACCATCGTGAACAGCGGCTGGATGACAGCCCAAGCGGCGCCTAGGACAGTCTGCTTATACCGGACCTTGACATCTCGCCATGTAAGGAAGTACAGCAGTTCGCGGTAAGCCCAGAGTTCGCGCCAGTTCAAGCCGAGCCAGCCATGGCTGCGCTCGATGATGACCGGCACCTGAGTATGCGGCTGAGCGATGGCGGAGGGACCACCGTTCAACTCGACTGCGGTTTCAGGCCTACTGCTCGGGCTCATTCCAAACTCATTGTTGGCTAATACCGTACGTCGTTGAAGCCATCTCCACTGTGGAGAGGCTAAAACTCAGTAAACGGGATCATCTCGGCGCGGAGGCATCATCGCACATCTGGATGGGCGGAGCCAAGCTGCCGGAGAAACCAGAGGTCATCGTGGGTCATTGCCTGGCGCCCGCGCGGCGGCGCTTCGTGGAAGTGACGCCTAACTTTCCCGAGGAATGCCACGCGAAGCTGCTGGGTGCAGCAACCGGAAAAGCCGCATCATGGATGGCAGCAGAACCGTGGGGCTTCCGCCCTCCAGATGTGCCCCGGCCAAGAAATCCGCGTAGATCATCTCCAGACAGTACCCCTGCGACTTGTCCGATCCGAGCATGAGAGCCGCGTATCGAATCGCCTGTTCGATCCCCGGCACTTGGCTCTTGTAGCTGGAATCGGTGATCTCGGCCGTGATGGTGCGGGTCGCAGACCCTTGGGGGCGGCCCAGATGGAACATGGTTCAACCAACGTGCGGGAGGGCAAAACGGGTGTAAAATCTTTGCCGTTTCCGAAGTCAAAAAGGAAATCCGTGCGCCGGGATAAACCGGCATGAAGCAGAGAATGCGAGAGTCTCACGAGAAAGGAGTAGCGACCCGCTCTGGCTCGAGTTTTGTGCTGGGTACCGCGAGGTGCACGGCGAAGCGTAAATAGGGGTATAGGTGGGCTGGGTATTGAGCTTCGAAAATTTGCAATCAGGACGCCGACGCTCTGGATTTGGCGGAAGGCAATATGGCCGGGAACGCCAGCGCGAGTTCTTGGTCAGTCCTGCGTAGTCGTAGACCCCAGGCACGCCTAGAAACTTCATGCACGAGAGCCGGGAGACCTCGGGTATGCCTGCCAGGATCGAAGACGGTAGGCCGGCGGGAGAAGGCGATAGCCACAAAGCCCGCATGTACGTCCCCGAGGAGTCGGACGGCGGCATAGTACCGATGAATCATTCGAACAACGACGGGAAACCGCCCGCGGAGAGTGAGGAGGGAAGGCTGCTGATCAAGGAGAACACCCTTCGACCTAGCACGTGCCCTACACAGAGCGGGTTTTTGCGTGTCCCACGGGTCATTGGGTGTGCGGCCCGCAGTGTGCTTAGCCGCCAATCATCCGAGATAAGAGCCGTATGCGCTAATGAGCGCCCGTACGGATCCGAGCGGGAGGGCGATCAGGAATGGTCGTCCCTACCGCGACCGGATGAAATTCCGGTCCGTGCACGCCTGCGCAGGCGGAAGGCGAATGAAACTCCGGCTCCCCTTCATGTCGATTCTTGTACTCTTCTTACTGAGAATCCAAGCCCACGTGCAGGCCACACGGCGCTCCTGTCTAAGCGGAAGGGCGCGAGCAAGGCGTGTTCATCCTTCGATCGACAGTGCTCGGAATGCCCCGCGGCGGAAAACCAGCACAAGACTCCTCACCGCGAGGTGAGAGACGACGGGAAATAAAAAGATGTTCAAGTTGGCAGCCAAGGCTATTCTGCGATCCCTCGGACGTAAACTCCCGTGGGGTGCCAAACAAGCACTTCTTGAGGGGATTGTTGGCAGTCTTGACCAGTTCGAGAGATTTCAGCAGCTGGGTCATGCGCTCGGCGTGGAAAGCATCGGCGTTCGCGGTAAAAATGGCCTCGCGTGGGGATCGCTCAACGACACACGGCTTTTGGGCAGTTATTGCCGTGAATGGTCTTCCAGCTTGTCGGCTAAGCTGGCTTACGAGCACAACCTGGCGGTTTGGTCGGACATCCAGGGCCACCTGCCGCGGCTCAAAAACGCAGCCCGCGGTAGGGTAATGGAGATCGGGGTGCGCCGAGGAGTGAGCACCTCGGCTCTGCTGGCCGGACTGGAGGAGCACGGCGGCCATTTGTGGAGCGTGGACCTAGATTCCTGCCCCGTTGTTTTCTCCGGCCATCCCCAATGGACGTTCTTCCGCGCCGACAGCATCAAGCATGCTGCGGCTTTACAAGCGCTGATGCCGGAGGCAATCGATATCCTCTTGGTTGATGGCGACCACAGCTATGAAGGCGCGCTCTCTGATCTCCTGTCTTTTGGGCCGCGCACGCGCCGCATTCTGGTGCATGACACGGATGCACCGGACTTTCCTGGGGTACGCAGGGCCGTGGAAGACTTTGTAGGGCGCTATGGACGCACAGTCACCTACCATCCCGGCAGCTACGGCATGGCGGAGATTACATGAAAATCGCAGCCTTCTACTCGGTAGGGCTTCCTCGGGCACAGCGGCGGATTGCCCACCCCCGGTATCCATCGGTGACCGCAGACATCGCAACTGATCGACGGCACACCGTTCCGGAATCGCCAGATGATCGTGGCCTTGGGAATCAGCACGGACGGGCGCAAAACGGTATTTCATTTGGCGCATGCATGAATTTCCCGGTGACACTTGCAACAAAGAGTGATCAGGTTCTGCTTGGCATCCGCACCCTGACGGCTCCTGAATCGGTTGTGATGAACTTCGACTGCGGAAAGCGAGCCGCAAGCTTGGCAGCGCCAGCCATCGCGCTCCAATACCTCCTTGCATAGATCCCGGTATGCCTTGGAATCCAGGCGGACCGGGGGACGCTTCGGCCGGATCTCGCTCATGCAGCTTCGCTAACCTGCTGAAGGAATTCCTGCCTCAGCGCTGCGGGCAGCAACCGGAAGAGCCGCATCATGGACAGCAGCAAGATCTTGGGGTTTCCGCCCTCCAGATGCGCTCCCGCCAGAAAATCCGCGCAGATCATCTCCAGACAGTACCCCCGCGACTTGTCAGATCCGAGCATGAGAGCCGCCGTATCGATCGCCTGTTCGATCACCGGCGCCTGGCTCTTGTAGACCTTGAAATAGATCAGTTCGCTTGGTTCTGATTCCCGCCCGGTCAGTTCCTTTTCCACCTCCCGCGTGAACTCCTCCCTTGGCATTGAGCGGGCTTTGTGCACCCAGGGTGCACAATCGAAGTGCTGACCTTCCGCCCGCGCCAGCTTCGCCAGTTCCCTCCCTTTCGTCCAGCCGATATTCTTTAGTTCCTTCCTCGCTTGTGGTGGTAGGTGTTCGTGTATGGACATCAGGTAGTACGCTTTTCTCCTCGATTCCGGGAACCGCCTCTCCAGAAACTCCTCAAAAGACTTCAGGTTCTCCAGTCGCCAGTACTGCCCCGCCCGCACCTCGCACAGGTACTTCCCGAGTTCTACGAAGCGCGTGTCGCGCTCGGCCTCTTTCCGTTGCTCCCAAGCGAGGATCTCGTCGATCTTGGAAAGCACGAACAGGGCCCGGCGGCGATTGAGCTTGGGCGGCATCGGTGGGTCTCTAGAAATCAAGCTCGTCAAGCCAACCAAGGTCGCCTCCTGGGCGGCGGATGAGCTTCGAGTCGACCAAATCCTGTTTCCCCAGACAGAGTCCCAAGTGAGAGCAACTGATGCATCCGTTCTGCGGAAAGCGGATGCCGCTGTGCGCCGGAAACTGGGCTGCTTCGATCTGCCGAATGGTGCTCGCGACCATCGCGCCAAAGCCGTCACGCTGTTCTTGTGTGATTGTGGCCTGCAGATACTGAACCTCGACCAGCCGCTTGCGCACAAAGACCACGAATCCGACGTTGGGTTCTCCGGTGATCCAGGAATAACAGACGAGTTGGGGATCCAGCGCCAGCAGGCCTTCCGGTTGGTCGGGGTAGCGGGCGCCAGTGGTCTTCCAGTCAATGACCGAGCGTTCTGCGTCGAGCTGGCCGATGGCATCGACGTAGGCGACGAATTCGTTGCCGTTTCCGATGGAGCGCGTGAACTTGATCTGCAGATTGCGGCGGGGATTCCGGATTTGCACTCGGTCATCCTGGACAAATCGGGTGAGCAAGTGGATCCCCTGCTCAAGCATCTGATCCCAGGTTTCGCTCTTCGGGTACTCCAGAGGAGAGTTCTTGTACTGCGACCAAGCCTCGAAGAGCGCGCAACCCGGATCTTCACGGCGGAACAGCGCAGCCAGTGCTTGCTCGAAGGCACGCCCGAACAGGAGCCCGGCTCGGGTTTCTTTCTCCTGCCAGCCGTCCAGGTAGCGATAACGATAGCGCAACGGGCAGGCAAGGTACTGGGCGAGCTGGGTGTAGCTGAAGGTCACGAGGCCAACTCCGAGCGCAGCGGCGGAGGAGCCGGCGATGAAATCGATTCCCAGGCGCTTGCTGGCGCGAAGGCGTCCAGGTTCACCAACGCGCGACCATTCACTACGGTGTGGGAGAGCTTGACCACCCCGCGGAGTCCGATGAGGCCTTTTTCTTCCACCTCATCGCGGCCGAGAAGCTCCGGGTCGTAGCCGAAATCGCGCAGAAACCAGCTGAATTTCCACAGGGCCTTGGCGGTGCAATAGAGTCGGCCAGAGAAGCTTCGCCCGGCCAAGGGTTCGGGCTCGAGCACGCAGAACCGAACGTTGTAAAAGGGCTTCTGGCGCTCCTGCGAGTACCGGATCTGATCAACGCGGGCCAGGAACACGCCATCGGGAACCTCGATATTGGCTTGCCCCGTTGAAGCCAGGCCTTGGAAACGTCGTTTCATGCCGCACCCGTCTCTGGCTTTCGGCCATAGCTGTTGAGCTTGCATAGCAATCCATCGCGGTCTCTGCCGGCCACTTCCGCCAAGTGAGTGATGAACGACTGGATCTGTTCTCGATTCGCCTGGCGCAGATCCTGAGTGCCGCAGAAATCGGCGGCGTACTGCTTAACCAGCGCGGCATCCAGCCGGTGCTGGCGAATCAACAGGCAGAGCTGGTCACGGAGTTTGGGTTCACCGTTGCCGTTGGCAGGCTGGGGCGGAAGCTTCCGGACATTCGGCTCGGGCTGACCGCGAGCGGGCAGGGAACCGATCTCTTCGACCGAGCAAATCCCAATCCCGTAAGCCTTCCGCAAAGCACGATTGACCGCCCGGGTTTCGGCCACGCGCATCTCGGCGCCCCGGACCAGGGCCGAGACGTTGGATGGGTCGGCATCTCCATGGCCGACAAAGCCCTTGCATGTCGGCGATTTGTATACCGTGGCCTTGAACGCCCAGCGTGAAGAGGAGGGATCACAGAGTCGGCGTATAGCCGTGACGTCAATGCCACAGCAGCGCCTGCGCGTGGCTATACGCAGCAGCCCGGAATGGGTCACATACCACCTTCCGTCAATCAGTAGTAGATCGCCACGTTCGACGGAGAGGCTTAGCTGTTCTGAATAATCTCGAAGAGCCCGTTCCGCCCCAGAAGATAAGGCGGTCTGGCACATCGCACGGGCAAGCTGCAAATTTCGGCGTAGCAGGGAGTGTAGCTTCGCTGGCGGGTTGGGTCGGCTGTTCACGGTGCGTACCTCCTAAGTCACGAACGGCTTCCTTGTCTTGTTGCCGATGCGCATGTAAAAGAAACGCAGAAGAGCCGGCGTGCTCAATATTGATAGATATATTTTATATCTATATTGATATAACGTCAAGCCCGAAACGCAGATCGAAATCGGTAACGGTTGATTGGACGGCGGTTGGGCGCCGTATCCGGGAGCTACGCGGGTTTGACATGACTCAGCAGAAATTTGCTGATCGCATTGGCATCAGCCAGGCCTACTTGTCCAATGTCGAGCACGGCAAAGTCGAGGTCGGGGCTGAGATCTTGCTGAGGATTGCGCGCGAGTTCGGCAGAACTATGGAATGGCTACTCACTGGGGAGGACTAGGCCTCTCCGTTTGAACCCTCCTCCTTTTTTCTGCTTGACAGCAAGTCCCCGCCAGGCGAAGATGAGCACGGATTCGATGTAAATCGGGTAAGGTGACATCGCCGCCCGAGCAAAATTTTTCCGGACGTGAATTTCCTCTCCGGGAGTTTTGCTCGGGCGGTTTCGCTTTTAGCGGGGCAAAAAGGGGCAATGGCCAAACCAGAACTGTTCGAAGCCATTCCGTTCGAGCTCAAGGATATTCAGGAAGTCGAGCACAACGGCAAGCGCCTGATGCAGGTCACCGGCATCATGCACCGCGCCAATGAGCTCAACGGCAACCACCGCATCTACCCCGCCCCGATCCTCTCCCGCGAAGTCAACAAGCTCAAAGAGCGCCTCGGCTCGGGCGACACCGTCTTCAGCCAGGCCGACCACCCCGCCCATGGCGCCAGCCGCATCGGCGACATCGCCGCCTTGCTCAAGAAGGTGGAGTACACGCCGCAGAACGAGGTGATCGGCACGGCGGTGATCGTGCCCACGCAGAAGGGCAAGGACCTGGCGGCCATCGTGCGCGCCGGGGGCAAGGTGGGCATCATCGTCCGCGGCTTCGGCACTACCCGGCCGGGAGAGTGCGCTGGCCAGCAGGGTGAGGTCGTGCAGGAGGACTACCAGCTGGTCACTTACGACTTCGTGGTCGGGCAATCACTAGGACACCACCAAATTCCGGGACGGGTGGTTGCATCGAGGGACCGCGAGTTGACAATAAAACAGGAAAAATTCGCGAAATCTGTAGTTGGTCACGGAAACCAGACCCAGGCCGCGCGAGACGCGGGTTATGCCGGCGGACCTCGCCAACTCGCGGTTCAAGGATCGAACAACATGCGCAACCCGAAAATTCGGCAGAGGATCGATGAAATGTTGGAGGGCCTTCTCGAACCCAGCGTGACAGTGCTGGCGGAGGGATTGACTGCTGTGAGGCGGCGAGCCTTTCTCACGCCGAAGGGCGATATCCGTTACACCGATCCTGAGCCCGATCACAAGATAAGGACAGCGACCGCGAACACTGTCTTGGACCACCACGAGCGGAGATCAAATCGCCGCGCCACTGGGCCCGATGCGGATGACGCCGTCCAGCAGCAAGGCCAAGACTGCACGGAGGCCCGACAAGCGGTCGCCAGCCTGGATCCCACCGACCGCAACCTGATCCGCCGAACCAGCGAGATCGACGAGAAGCTCGCCGAGATCGACCACCAGCTGGCCGAGGACGACGATGGAACCGAAGGACAGGGCCAGAACTGAAGAGCGGAGAAATCGGCTGATGGCGACTAGGGCGGAATGCCTGCAGCGCATGGGCGATCCAGCCCGCCGCATTTACGCGGAAGACGTTAGTTCCGCACCCCGTGACAGTCAACTGTTGCGCAGCATCTACTCCGCTGACTACGTCTCAAAACCGGTTTCAGTCGAGACCTTCATCCTGGACCCTCAGTACCTTGGCAAGAGCCTGCGCGACACGATCTATCCCGCCATCCTCGATGACCTGGTGGAAATCTTCGAAGGTGACTACATAGAAATCTGCTTAGGTGGCGCGATTGGCAGCGGCAAAACCTCGGAAATCGCCATCGGCATCGCCTACGAGATCTATTTGGTGTCCCTTCTAAAAGACCCGGCCTTCACATACGGCCTCATCCCCGGCTCCACGTTGGCCTTCATGAACGTCTCGGTGGACAAGCAGCAGGCTCGGAGAGTGTTGTTCTCGAATGTGTTCAGCTTACTGAAACGCTCACCGTATTTTCGCAAGGTCTGCCCGTACCAGCACAACTTGCGGACCGAGATCCGCTTTCCGTCGAAAAACATCGGTTGCTATCCAGTGGCTGGGACCGAACAGGCCATTTTGGGCGAAGGCGTTTTTTCGGCTGCTTTCGACGAGCTGAACTTCATGGCTACGGTCGAGCGATCCAAGCGATCCATTCCGGGTGATACCGACGTGTACGACCAGGCCGAGGTGATCACGAACAAACTGGGCGCCAGGATCCGCTCCCGCTTCAATGTGCGTGGCAGGTTGCCTGGGCATTTGTGGTTCAGCAGTTCGGCGAGATACCCCAATGACTTCACCGAGCGGAAAGAGGCCGAGGCCATGACCGATAAGACCATCTTCGTGCGCCGCCGCCCGTTGTGGGAGTCCAAGCCGCGACACTTCTTCCTGCCGGAGAACTTCATGGTCGAGGTGGGGAGCACCACCCGGCGTACTCGTGTACTCGACGGTACGGAAACCGATGTCACCGGCAGGGTGATCGAGGTGCCGATGGACTTTCACAAGTCCTTCGTGAAAGATCCGGACCGGGCGGTCCGTGACCTTGCGGGCTACAGTGTCTTGTCGCTCACTCCGTTTATCCCCCGGCGCGAGTGCATCCGCAAGATGTTCGAGCTAGGGACGGCGGCAGGCCTGCAACATCCCTTCAGCAGCACGGACCCGCACGGCAGACCGCTGGACGTGACCCTGCAGAGTCCAAACCCGGAAACTGAAGTGCTGGTGCCGGAGCGGCTGCACCACATCGAGCGCCAGAAGCCGAACCAGGAGCGCTCCATCTTTGCGGGTCCTATCAAAACCCAGCCACTCAATGAAAGAATTTTGTGCCTGGGACTTTACTATGCCCACATTGATTTAGCTAAGAACCGCGATGCTGCCGGATTAATTGTCGGCCACGGCATCGGCACCAAGTCGGTAGAGCGGCTGGATGAAAAGACGCTGCAGATGGTCAACGAGAAATTGCCCATTACGTCCATCGACCTGGCGCTACGCATCGTCGCCCCGCCGCGGGGCGAAATCGATATACCCAAAATCCGTGCCCTCATCCACCAGCTGCGCGACAAAGCCGGGATGCAGTTCGGGCTTATCACCTTCGACCAATATCAATCCCAAGAGTCGCTGAAATCGCTGAAGGATTCCGGATTCACCGCCGACAACTTCAGCGTGGACAACGACACCACCGCCTACGATATGTTGAAGCAGGCGTTATATGACGGGCGGGTCCTGTGCTATGAGTTCCCCAAACTGGAAGAAGAGCTGGCCCGCTTGGAGCGCGCCGGTCACAAGATCGATCACCCGGCGCAGGCGGGAAGCTCCAAAGATCTCGCGGACTGCCTGGCAGCTGTCGTCCACCACGTGGAAGAGGGCTGGCGCGCGGGAGCCGGTTCGCTTGGCCTGTTCCAGTTGGGCAGCGTGGAACTGCCGGAACAGGAGGACGATCGAGCGACGGTCGCCGCCAGGGCGGCGGCGAAGGTCATCAACGGGCAGCCCTTGACCGGAGACGAGGAGAATGCGCTGATCGGATTTTGAATGAAATATTAGGTTTTATTAGGGTTCTGGGCGGCCGAGCGACCGCGGCGTATGGCTCAGTGGAAGTCGGTGTAATGGCGCGGTAAAGAACCTGGATGTTTCGAAGCGGTGCAACTCCGGGCCGGCCCAGGTTGGCCCTGACCAAAATCTTTGACAACTATGGCGCGGTAGCAACCGGGGCGGGTCTCCCAGACCCGGGCAACCATTTCCGGTTTTAATCCGCCCGTGCTCAGCACGGGCCGGCCGTGGAGAGCGGGCCGCGTCGCAATAGACTTCCCATTATCGCGTGCTCGTCGCAGAGAATCCTACCCTGGCCCATATCTGGGACTGTGCTTGCAGACCCCTCGTTGACCGAAAACTGCCTGCGCCGTTCCCAGTACACGAACACCTGCCGCCATCGGCTGGACGAAGGGGAGGGAAATTGGCGAAACTGCCGCGGGGCTCGGCATTGAGCGGGCTTTGTGCACCCAAGGTGCACAATCGAAGCGCTGCCCCTTCCGCCAAATCGCGCAGCCGCTCGCACCCCTTGTACTGCACGTCCTGCCGGGGCGCCGATCCTCGCGTCGTCACGCGCTCGCTGGAAGCGCACGGTGTGACGGTTCTGCCGATTCTGGTAGGCTCGGCCACTATGACGTGTCACATTAGGGAACAGCTCGAGAAAGCTGGAGGGCGGAGAAGCCAGCGGATTCGGCCGCTTTGCTCAAGCGTTCATCTCCACATACGAAGTTTCTATTCGATGGACGTTCTTGACACCACGTCAAAGCTGCGGCAAGCTGCAGGCTGTCAGCGGCCCGCAACTCATAGATGTCCAACAACCGGGTTGCAAGATGCCGCAATTGTTCACCAGGAAGGATTTCTCTCCACCCGCGACTGAGCACATCGAGACGGGCTAGAGCTCCCTTTTTGTCAACATCGTCGTAAGGAGAGTTCAGATTGGAAAATCTGAAGTTGCTCGGAATCGATGCCGGCTGCCGCGAATCCCGGGGGTGACGCCATTGGCCGCGCCGACGACCGATGTTCAAAATGGCACAGACTCCGCCTTCTTGCCAGCCCACCATGAAGTGAAGACGCCTCCTCGCCGCTCGTCGATATCTCTTATTGACGCGCTGGTGATTCGGTGATTCCCATACGGTCTCTAATGTCAAATCTCGCTTAGAATGAACTACGGCCTGATCATAGGGGCCTAAAACTCGCATGTGAACGCCGCGTGGGAGAGCGATACGGTTTGAACGGCAACACGGGACATGACGGATCATATTGAATGCGGTCCCGTGACACAGGCACCTGACCTGGCGGAGAGGGAGCCCTGATGACAATTTATTCGAATAAGACGGCCCCTGCAGTACGAAAGCCACCCTCGTTCGGAATTGGAAAGTTCCTGTTTGTAGTCGTCTTGGCAGTCCTCTTTTTTCTGCTTGCCCAAAGCATGGTGCGTCACCGCTTCCATGAAGGCGGCCGGGTCCACCGGAACGGCTCCATCGGACAATAGCAGGAACGCATGAACGAATAACGAGTAGCCTCTGCCGATCCGCTTGCATCCGAACAACCAGCAGCCGTGCCGCACGCCAACCACTCCGTCGGCCTCCGCACTGTCGCGGTACTCGAAGCGGCGAAGGGAATCCTTGCCCTGCTCCTCGGGGTTGGAGTGCTCGCG
The DNA here is from genome assembly GCA_963808725.1 of uncultured Acidobacteriota bacterium. Classification (GTDB taxonomy): domain Bacteria; phylum Acidobacteriota; class Terriglobia; order Terriglobales; family Acidobacteriaceae; genus JAHFUA01. Next base: position 174,252 of record CAWEGO010000003.1, read on the forward strand.
CTGCTGCACATGAATCTCGATGACGTCGCCGAGTGGCTCACGGAGATTCTCCGCGTTAACCCCGAAGGCAGGCTGTCGAACCTCTTCTTCAATGCGGCGGATCGAGCGACAGACAAGACTCTTTGGGTGCTGGCAATAGGAGCATTGGTCTATGCGGCAGTCCGGTTCGTCGAGGCATTGGGCCTGTGGCGCGAGCGGGAATGGGCGCAATGGTTCGCGCTGCTGTCCGGTGCTTTGTACTTGCCGGGGGAGTTGTACTCGCTGTTGCGCCATCCGCGTCCGCTCAAGTGGGGGGTAGTAGCGGCGAACGCCGTGATCGTCCTGTACATGCTGTACATGCTCATTCTGCGCGTAAAGGCGCAGCGGCGGTCAGTACGCTGAGGACGGCAGCCTCGACCTTAATTCATCGCCGGTCGTCACCTTCAGCGGAACAAGCCAAGCATGTAGGCGATGAGGAGAATCAACAATATTGTCCCCAGTCCTATACCAGCCCCGCCGCCGGGACCCCAGCGGGTATGGCCGTAGTACCCTCCACCGACGCCAAAAACCAACACCAAAATGATGATGAGTAGCAGCATTGTCGTTCTTCCTTTCTTCTGAATCTGATGGCGACGCGGCCCGACTAAGTTCCTTCTGCCGTCAGAACCTTGTGAAGGCCAGTGTCAAACCTTAAGCTTCGGAAAACTGGTCAGAATTGATCGTCTTGTAAATCAGTGCTTGCGGGCCGGCTCTTCGTTTCTCTGCCCTTTGGATCCCCAAGGCGGAGTGGGATGAAGAGCCGCCATGGCTGAGGGACAGCGCGAATCCCTGGTACCGCGAAATCAACTCCGTAGGGCCGGATGCTGCGGGCGTGGTGCTGCACGGCCTAATTGGATCACCCCCAGGATGTTTGCTGGGCTTGCGTTCTGATATTGCCGCTCCAGTGTCATCGCGGGGGGCCTGAATGGAATACCGGACTCGGCCTCGATGACCTCGCCAAGCGTGCCTCGTTTTCGCCACCAAGAAGAGAAGATCGTCCGCTATTTCGCTCGCTTCACCGCGTCCACCAGGACAGGATATGGGTTAACGGCCTTCCCCTTCCACCACAGCCTTTCCGGCCCCAACTCGTGGATTTCAAAATGCAAGTGCGGTGCTCGCGCATCCGCATCTCCCGTCGATCCCACAAAACCGATGACGTCCCCACGCTCGACCCGCATTCCCTCCCGCAACCCTTTCACGTACCCTTCCAAGTGCGCGTAGTAATAGCAATACACTCCCGTTTCATCGAACTGGTAGATTGTGTTGCCGCCCGGTTTGCTGAGGAACAGTTTGCGGATGGTTCCGGATACCACCGCATGCACGGGTGTCCCTCTCGGCTCCAGAATGTCGATCGCCTCATGCCGATGTCCGTTGTGAACTTCTTCGAACGTATCCCGAAGATCCGTGAGGGCGAGTCCTCTGATGGGCGGAGTCATCTCAAGAATGGAAGAGGTCGAGCTAACCGCAAGAAACACCGGAAAAAGCACGGCAATACAAACGCAGAGTCTCACGCCTATTCCTCCAGAATGACCGGTTTGCCGCTTCGAACCATATGCGACGAATCATCCACATTCCACTTCGTCATCCGGATGCACACGCCCCATTCGGCGTGCCGTATACGCCCCGGATCCGGCGTCCCATTGAGCGCAAGCACTCGCCGATGGAGGTCTTTGAGTTTCTGGCGCAGCTGAGCGATCTTGTATGTCCCTAGGTCCTTCCGTATCGCGAGCTTCGCTTTCTCATTCCTCGAACACGACTGGCGTTCCATTTCGGACCAGATCGGCGACCCTGGTGGCGTCCCAGTTTGTCATCCGCACGCACCCGTGAGACGCGGAATGTCCGATCTCCCCCGCTTCAGGCGTACCGTGTATCCCGTAGTGCGGGACGTTGATCCCCATCCAGACAACACCCACCGGATTGTTTGGACCCGCTGCGATCTTCACCTTGGCATTTGCGGGATCGGCGTCCCAGAACAGTCGGGGTTGTAGTTGTAGGTTGGATTTCGCACCACCGCAGTGATCACCCAATTCCCGAGACGGGAGCGGGTCGTGCTCGCTGCCGCTCGTCACCGGGGCATAAAAGATGATCTGGCCTTCCCGGTCATACACCCTCAGGACCGATGCCTTCTTCGAGACAACGATCTTGACCGCCCCAGTCTGGGCCGGCACGCGTTTGCCGTCTACGCCTCGACACGCGCGCTCGTGCCGCAGCGGACCCAACACGTTGGGGACGCGGATGTGCTCTCCCGCGGTGAAATGGGCGCGGGGGTTCAGGCGCTTGAGCAAGGCCGGTGCCGAGTGGAATTTCGCGCCGAGCTCTTCCAGCACGGATGTGTAGTAAAGGCCCGGAAGTTTTGACTGCTCCGTCGTATTTTCCGGAATCGTCTTGAGAAACGGCCCCGCGACGTCTTCTGCGGTGATCGTGTAGGACACGATCGGTTCAACAGTATCGGCTCCGAGCGCCTGGAGCAGCGCTTTGCGGCTCCGCGCACCTGGAGCAATCCCACGCGCGGACTGGGAAAACGCCGCCAAAGCCTCGCGGCTGTTTTTCCCGGCCTTTCCCGTCGATCTCACCCGGCGAGAAGTCGGCCCGATCGAGGAGGACCTGCATTTCGAGCTCTGCGAGGCCCGACTGACCGAACTGATGGCGCCGTGCGGTTGGCTGCGATCGAGGTGGATGCGGCAAGAAGAATTGCCGCGCTTGCAGATGAGACACGACAAGGTCTTGAGTGTGAATATCATGGCCGCCTTCCGGAGCGGCAACTTGATTTCTTCTCGTCATAACTTGAGAACCACGTAACGCAAAGTTATCAGGCCTCGATCTGACGCGTCTGTTCAACATCGCTCACATCAGTTAGAACGATGGAAGGTCGTCATTGTGCTCGATTGCACCGCTGGGTTCCCGTTCTGGAGCAACACCTCAAGCAAGAGATGGGGTTTGAACGTACAGGTGTGAAAGCTGGAAGTAAATGCTGGGCACACGACCAAAACGGCTTCAGATTACCCAACCTAGGAAAGTTCTCTCCGACCGGTGCAGTCGGTGCCAAACTATTTAGGAGTTTCACCCCGGTTCGCGTCATCCTGCACGGACTTCGTCGTAGCCGACTTGTCGATCGTCGACTTGGCAGACAGATCGCATGCAGTTGGGGGATTTGTCATCTGCTTGGCGAATACATGGAAGCTCGGCCCGTCCGGATGCAACGTCGACCAGTATCCCGACCGGGTCAGCAAGGGTTTGTGCTGGACGATGATCTGGTTGAACAGAATCTTCACTCCACATTCGAGATTGTTCTTCGGCTGGAGAATGGTTTTGGCCGGATCGTTCGCCTTTAGCGCACGGTCCAATTGCCGATTGAAATTGCAGCCGTAACGCTTCTGGTCGGCGTACGCAAGCTGCAACAATCCTTGACTGCGCATGGCCATTCCTCTCACCTCATCGCGTTTCGCGACTTCCGGCTCGGTGTGACGGACACTCGTGTTCGGATTCAGGCCGGCTTCAGCACCCGCAAGTGCCTGGAAGAAGTAAGCCCAAAATGCGCGTTTGTCGGTTTCGCCCAACTCGTAAAATCGCGGGCAGAATCGACGGACGCCCTGGGGGACGTGCGAAGAAAGCATTTCGGGCGGGAGAGCCTTCTCGATGATCTGGTCCCATTGTGGATTCCAGGGCGTCCCACCGAGCTCGACCTTCTTCAGATCGATAGGGGTCGGCGGGGCTGGTTTGGTGGCCTGCGCATGCGAAACTGTGGCTATTCCCATGAAAAATACGAGACTCACGATGAACGATGTCTTCAGCGCAGAGATACTCATGTTTACCGATCTCCGCTACTAATCGATACATTACTTTGCCACTTCCCTCGTGACTGCTCTGTTCAGGCCTGACTGCAAAGATTATGCAGCGATCGATGATCGAGGCGATCCTTCCTAGTTCAACATACCCGGCCGTTCGCGTGGGCAATCCGGCGAAGGCTTGGTCGGCCAACACACGAGCCCATAGTGCCCGCCACGTCCTGCCGGCGAGCGCAGCCTTGGGAGTCACGCCATCTTGCGGGCTTCGTTGCCGTCTTGCGCGCGGCCCGTGGCCTTTTCCGAGCTGCTGCGACAGTTTTTCTCCTACTGCGATGAAGTGGCTTTCTGATTTTTAACCTGCAGATCGTTCACCACTTGCTGAACGTTGGGCACTCCAGTCGCCACCTTCTCGGCGAGCGCCCGCTTGTTTTCCGAGTTCACTTCTCCGGTCAGCGTGACGACGCCGCTCTTCACTTCGTATTTCACGTGTTCGTGCAGCTTGTTCTGGATCAGCGCCGCGTCCAGATTCTGCTCGATGCCTTTGTCCAGATCGGAGTTTACGGCCTTGGCATCTTTTTCTCCGCCCACGGGAATCACGGCAATCTGATCCGCGACAACCTGCGTGCCCACGAGGGACTTTGCCACCGATTCGGCTTGTGACTTCTCGTTGTCGCTGGCGACTTGTCCGCCGAGGGTCACGATGCCCTTGTCACGATCCTGGCTGACGGAAACGTTCTTGAGCCCTGCTTGATCGAGCGATTTACGGATGCTGTCGGAAACATCAGGTGACTTCGTGGCCGTCTGCGAGCATCCGGCCAAAATCCCGACGGCGAGCAGCGCGACCATGGCTACTGACAATCTGAGCTTTTTCATATTTCTCCTTTTATGAATTCGAGACGGAATCTCAAACGGCGATGAAGGAATGGCTAGTGCGTGTTGCCTTTTGCGTCCGGTGCCGTTCAGCCATTACGCCACTTCTTTCCTTTTAACAGTCGTTGGTACCTGCACCAGTTCCTCAAACAGGGAGCGGTAGTGAATCATCGCCGTTCTCAGATCTTCCGTAGTTGCTGCGTTTTTCCCAAGCCGCAGCGCAATCTCATGCGCAGACCGGTAGTTCTCCACCACTCGGGGATGGTCGACAGAAATGTCGGCGGCACGCTGATCGAAATCGGATACGGGATAGCCACGAGTTTTCATCAAAGAGGACACCAGGTCATCGGCTTCTGTGACTGCCCCCTTTGGGGAATCGACAAAACGAGACTGTAGGGACTCCCACCGTTTCAAAAAACGTTCGTGTTCCATCGGATCAAGAGCGCGAATGTTGAGCTTTTCGACCCGCTTCTCGCGGTCCGCTAATTTCGCTTCCGCTTTTCGTCCTGACCCATGCTCCCGCACCGCCCGCTCGTACTCGGGCCCAAATCTTTGCCGCAGGTCTGCAGTCGTACTCCTGCGTTTTCGCACGTACAGCCAAGCCAGCACTGCGATGATTAGAACCACCGCGACGGCGAGCACAATCAGCTTCGGATCCATCAGACTTAGATTCATCGAAACCTCCCTGCATCAAGAATGTCCACAAACCCCAAAATTTGTTCACGCGACCGTACTTGGCCGCGATCGAAGTGGAGACGCGGATATCAGTTCGGCGATAGTGGCGCACAGCTGGTCGGCAGCAAAGTTCCCTTTGGGCAGAAAGGCGTCTGCCAGCACTCCTGCCGGCGACTCGCCCCGCAAGAATTCTGCGCTCATCGCGATCACCGGCACATGCGGGAATCGTTGCCGGACTACCGCTAACAACTCGACTCCCGACATCCGGGGCATTCTCAAGTCCGAGATGATCACATCGGGCAGTGGCTCCGTCAGCTGGCTCAAGGCATCCACGCCATCTTCGCGGTCAGAACGTCATACCCCTGCGACATGAGAATGTCAGACACAAGCTCCCTGATCGAGGGCTCGTCATCGACAATGAGAAGGCGGCATCGCGAGTTCGCCATAGAGTTCCCCCTACTGCTGGCTGCTGTGGGCCCCGGTGCCGCCGGGGTGCCCATGATGATGCTTCCTATGCCACTTTCACCAGTTGTTCGTCGGAGGACCGCAGGTAAGCCGCCGGCGGGGCAATGTTCCCTTCCCGCAGGATCCTCGGCCGGATTCGCCGCCGCCCAGCACTCAGCGCGCTCGACCGTCGCGATCAGCGCCTCGATCATCGTTCCCCTGTACATCGTCCACCTCCGTGTTGCCTACCCAGCCCTGAAAGGTCTTTCGGGACAGCGCCGCTCCTAAGGGGAGTGCATTGGTGTGGAAACGCGTTTCGCCCATCTGTGGAGGAGGCAACCGCCGTCCCGAAACTCGCCAGTATTTGCCGGCTTACACTCTCTGCGCCGCGCGCAACTTCACGCTGCCGGCCGCCTTGGATTAACAGAGATGATGCGCCTGGCAGATGATGGCGCGATGTTCAGAATTGCTCAGGTCTGAAGATAATTCAGGTTCGCTTCGGGGCCACAGCGAGACTGCCAGGTGGAGGCCTAGCTCCTTGAGGTGAGCTACGCTATGGAGGCGCACTTTTGAACAGCCGGGACATCGTGAATCTGTCAATATCATAATAATAGGAATATCCACCGCGGCGGCCATACTGTCCCGAACCCTCAGCCTGCGCGACGAAAAGGCCTGGCCGGCCCCGTACAAGGAAATTCCGATGCGCCACCAATGTTTCTCGCTTGCGCATGCGTCGCCCATTGTTCTGATCGGCTTGTTGGTGCTTTGCCGCCCTGCCATTGAAGCTGATGCTGGAGGATCGTTTCCGGCCATCTGGATGGCAGATTGGCTGTGTCCAAGGCAGGAGAAGCATACGATGTGCGCGAGTCAGAAATCCAAATCCGAAATTCCGACTAAGGAAGACGGTGAGGGACATTTTGACTCAAGGACTTTTGCGCGATGCTGAATATTAAGAAAATTCTTTTGCCGGTTGATTTCCCGGTTGCTTCACTGGATGTGATTCATCAGGCTGCGACATTGGCGCGCCATTTCCATTCTACGATCGTGATGCTGCACGTCGTCACCGCGCGGAGCCATGCCGCCGGTGTGCCGGAGGACAGCCGCGAGCTGGCTGGCTGGGACTTGCTCGCAGCGATTATTAGACAGGCCCAGAAACAGCAGGACCACTCTCTCGGGCCGGAGTTTTATGGCCTTACCATTCAGCGCAAGTTGGTCAAAGGCGACGTGGCCGTTGACGGCTTCAAGTGCCAAAATAGCTTGGTCGATGCGGTCGCGCTCTGCACGAAATGTGCGTATGTCCGGAGAGCTTCTAGGCCACGGTGACCAACCAATTCCATCGCAACTTCGCGGCGGAACTTACACTCCATGCAGGAAATGGCGGGACAGTACTATTGCACAAAACGCGGCGAAGCCAAGGAGGATAAAGCCGAGGATGGCGTTGACGAGGCGGAAGAAGATCGGGCCGATGCGGTGGGGGATGAAACGAACGACGACGATCAGCGCGGTGAACCAGGTCATCAGGCCGGCCGCGACCATCAGGATTCCCCACCCGGGGGCGCTATAGCCCAAGACTGAATGGGCGACGGGGAGCCAGTTGGAGGTGACGCCAACCCAATAAACTATGGTTAAGGGGTTGAAGAGGGTCAGGGCGGTACTGTCGGCAACTTCGGCGACCAGATGCGCGGGGACGGTGCCTTCGTCCCAGTGTTGGCGAGCGTTGGCATAGGCCCGCAGGGGCTCCTTGAGGGTGCGGACAAGGAAGTAGATTCCCAGCGGAAGCAGGACGATTACGCCGATGGCCGCCAGGACGGTCTGGAGCATAGGGTTGGACAGGTCGGAAAAGAGGTAGTGACCACCGAGAAGGACCAGAGAGAAGAGGATTAGATCGCCGGTGACGGAGCCGATTCCGCAGGCCAGGGTATGGCGCCAACCGCCGATCACGCCGCGGCGGATGGCCAGCATGTTGACAGGACCCATCGGCGCGGCCGCTGCCAATCCCATCAAAAATGCGGCCGAAAGCACGCGGATGTAGGAGACGACCACCATGTTGCGGCAGATAGTTAGGATATCATTCGGTACTGCCTTGGACGAGATCGAGCGCGTCGCGGTGAATGAAACCGATAGCGCCATGCGGGTCAAGCTTTGACCTGGACATGGCGGCGCTCGGGCTCGAGCGTGCGGAGGCGGCGGAAACGTGACGTCCTGGCTACCGCAGGATTTACTGAAAACTGTACTTGTACGGATCGGTCCCGGCAGTCTTCTTCAGGACCACATCTTCCAGGTTGCCTCCGGTGGGCTCTTCTTGCCTTGAATTCGTCCGGCTGTTTTTACAAACTCGGTGGCTCGCGCCGCAACCCGAGCACCGAGTTCCCTGGGGCCAGAAGATCACTCTTGTCGACTTGGTGGTAGGCGGCTAGCATGGACGGCTATGGGAAACCCAAGATCGGTTTCGGCGGCATCACTAATCAGGGTATGGGAGTGAAGTCGTGCTCGGCCTGGATCGTCGCACAGCGAGTTATACCTGGACAGTGGTTTTTGTCCTCCTCCTGCTGAGAGTGGTTTATCTCATTCGAGAAACCCTGTTCATCTTTGTGGTGGCGCTGTTGTTCGCGTATCTCTTATGGCCACTGGTAAAGTTTCTCGATCGGTGGCTGCCGGGACGGTCCAAAGCACTCGCTCTCGGCATCGTCTATTTGTCACTGATCGGATTGCTGATTGTTATTGGAATTGCCATTGGCTCTCGAGTCGTGCTGGAGGCCAACGCCTTAGCAACAAGAGTTCCGGAACTTCTTTCCAGACTCGAACACCCGGCCGAAGCGACCGCTGCGTCATCCGTTCAGACAGTCAAGGATACCATCGTCTCGACTCTGCGGAAGCAACTCGTCGATCATTCGCGGGACCTTCTCTCACTCCTGCCCAATGCGGCCTTGGGCGTTCTGTCGCATGCCGGAAGTCTTATTTTTATCGTCCTGGTGCCCATCCTGAGCTTTTTCTTTTTGAAAGATGGCGCGGTGATCCGCATCTCCGTATTGGGCATCCTGGCCGAGGGATCCCGGCGCGACATGATCAACGAAATCGCGGCCGACCTGCACTTGCTGCTTGCACAATACATGCGAGCCCTGGTGCTGCTGGCGGTGGCGGTGTTCCTGGCCTACGGGGTGTTCTTCTCCCTCCTCGGCGTTCCTTATGGACTTCTGTTGGCGGCTATCGCCTTTCCTCTAGAGTTTATTCCCATGGTGGGGCCCCTGGCAGGATCGGCCATCATCCTGTTGGTTGCCGGCTTGAGCGGCTTCCATCATCTGCTTTGGATCCTTGCCTTTCTGGCCGCGTTCCGCGTTTTCCAGGATTATGTCTTGTCGCCGCGCCTGCTCAGCGCCGGCATGCAACTCCATCCCCTGGTCATTATCTTCGGAGTCCTCGCCGGCGGCTATATCGCAGGTATCGCCGGCAGTTTCTTGTCGGTACCGGCCTTGGCGACACTGCGCATCGTTTATCGGCAACTGCAAAAGACGTCGCTTGACTCCCGCCTCCGCAGTCCGGGGACCGGAATGGTTTAAGCTCAGGCACTGAGGTACCACGGCACGGCGACGACGATGATTCGCTGGTTTCCTTTCGGAAGCAACAGCGCCTTTACCTTCACTTTGTGTGCGACTTCTTATAAGGGAAGGTGAAAGCTATCCCGACCTGCCCGGGACAGGCGGACTGAGGATTTCGCCGCCGGGAAACGGGTCAAGGCGTTCTCTGGAATCGAGCGCGCTGGCCGCGTGAAGCTGGACCGCTTGGACGCGGCCGCCGAACTCGACCGCCAGATTATCGCTCAGGCTTTATCCGAGAACATCCCGGTGGTGACTCCTGATGAGAAGTTCAGCCTTTATAAGGGACTCAAGATCATCTGGTGAGAGATCGGGGAAGCAGGGGCACCTGTCACCACGATGTTCAGCAGTCGTCAAGAGAATGTATGATCCGCGCAACCAGCTAACGCCAACGTGTGGTACGGACTGAGCATATACGCCGACCCTGCGGTCGCAATCAATACTTCACGAGGGATTGAGAGCGGCGAAGCTGCTCGTACCGGCGGCCCCCACACGGGGGCGGCCTTGTGCCCTGAAGGTCACTCACCTTGGCACCAGGTTTCATGCCAAGCTTAGCGCATGGCAGAGAAATGGCCCAAAGCGGATAAGTTGCGGCTCAACATCGAGCGCCTCGATAGACGCAATGACGCCCGCCGCGAGCCCGAGATGATTGATGAGACCTGCGAAGCAGGTGCCGTTCTTTCCCGAGGTCTTCCTCCTCTCGAAGCCCGACTTGGCAAACTGAATCAAGGTTGCCCCACCGAAGTTGCAATCCTCGTTGCCCCAAACTGCACCACTTTTGAGGAATTGACATTGCCCCGGATCGGCGTAGAGTCCTTTCCCAATTCCTCCCAATCCCTCGGAGGCGAAATGAAACGAACCGCAGAGCACTCCGAACCCGGCGGCCGAAGTTCCGATATCACAGAGCTAACGGACCAAATCAGCCGGCGCGCTTACGAGCTCTTTGAGGCGCGCGGTCGCGAGCACTGCCACGACCGCGAGGACTGGCTGCAAGCCGAAGCAGAGATCCTCGCCAGCAGACAAACAGGCATCAATGTCGAGGAAACAGAGGCAGGCGACCAGCAAGCAGCCACCGCTGCCTAGACCCGCAGGTGCCGTGCTCGATGTTCAGGGCGTAACGCTGTTCGCAGCAGGTCTCCCCTGGAGGGAGTCGTCCTTTGGCTGTGGCTTTGCGTCATGATGATCAGGCGAGAAACGTCACAACCTTCACGGGCCAGTCACGTTGCTTGCGTTCCGCGCGATGTCTATAATTCGTGCCCGCCATACGCCGCTGTTGGCGGCGCCAGCCATCCCGTTTGAGGATTCCCTGGTGCAGCCCGTGGTAGGCATCGGCACCCAACCGAATCCCGCGGCGTTTCCCTGGGGACGGTTTCACGCCGCCTCCGCACCTGCTGCAAGAATTCCTGTTTCTGCGCAGCCGGCAGAAAGCGAAAGAGGCGGAGCATGGAAAACAGCAGGATCCTTGGGTTTCCGCCCTCCAGATGCGCTCCCGCCAAAAAATCCGCGCAGATCATCTCCAGGCAATACCCCCGCGCCTTGTCCGATCCGAGCATGAGAGCCGCCGTATCGATCGCCTGTTCGATCACCGGCGCCTGGCTCTTGTAGACCTTGAAATAGATCAGCTCGCTCGGTTCTGATTCCCGCCCGGTCAGTTCCTTACTCGGGGAAGCGCCTCTCCAGGAAGTCGTCAAACGAGCTGAGGTTGAGGTTTTCCAGCCGCCAGTACTGCCCCGACCTTACCTCACACCGATACCGCCCGAGCTCCACGAACCGGGTATCCCGCTGGTTGTCCACCTCCCGCTCCCAGGCCAGGATCTGGTACGAACACACCAGATTGCGCCGGGTGCGAACTCTGGCACCGAACGTGATAGCACTCTTGACTGCGGAAGCGGCATAGCTAATTTGAACCCTATGATGTACAATTGCAGTTGTAACAATTCGTCATAATAATGTTTGTGTTGGACGCATCCACGCTGATTCTCATCACCAGGGCAGAGCTACTGGACCCCTTCCTGGCTGGCATCAGCCTAGAGGTTGCCATTCCGAAGGAGGTCGAGAAGGAATGTTGCGGTGTTAAGAAGACGCTGGATGGGCTGATGATTCAAAAGGCCATGGACGAGTCGCGGATCAGAGTCATCACTGTCAAGAACACCAAACTGGTTGCTAAGTTGCAGGTGGACTTTAGTTTGGGCAAGGGTGAAGCGGAGGCAATTGTGCTCGCCCTCACGAGAAAGGCTCAGCTCCTGGGCATCGACGATAAGAATGGAATCAATGCCTGCAAGTTGCTCGGTATCGCATTCACCACCGCTGTGGGCATCCTGGTTCGGAGCCGCGAGAAAGGATTGATTACCCGTAGCGAAGCCCTTGGCAAACTTGAAGCGCTTGCGAATTACGGACGCTACAAGAAATCAATTATCGAAAACGCGAGACTGGAGTTGGAGGAAGAGCAATGAGCAAGACCATGAGCATCCGCATGGACCGCGGCAACTATGAATTCCTCAACCAGATCACAAAAGAAGAGCGGAGTGATCTGTCCAAGGCAGTGCGGGATATGGTGACTCGCGGCAGAATTCTGCTTGCAGTAGAGAGGTACAAGAAGGGGGAAGCCTCCCTCGGCAGGGCCGCTGAACTTGCCGGGCTCCCTCTGGGACGGATGATGATGGTTCTCACGGAGTTCGGAGTGGAGAGCAGGCTGGAGAAGGAGGACTATTTGCGAGGACTCCAGAATCTCAAGAAAGTGTGGTAAACAGAGCCGCGGGAACCATTCTCCATTCCATCATCCGCCACCCAAAGCGAACCCGCCGTATACGATCTGGCCAGGCTCCTTAGCCCCGGTCACGACGGCTGTATTTCATGTGGCGCGTTCATGAATGTCCCGGTGACACTTGCCGCAGAGAGTGATCAAGTTGCTCTTGGCATCCGCGCCCTGATGGCTCCGAAATCGCTTGTGATGAACATCAACTGCGGACCGCGAGCCGCAGGACTGGCACCACCAACGGTCGCGCTCCAAGACCTGTTTGCATAGCCTCTGGTATGCCTTGGCGTCTAGGCGGACCGGGGGACGCTTCGGCGGGATCTCGCTCATGCAGCTTCGCCGACCTGCTGGAGGAATTCCTGCCTCAGCGCAGCCGGCAGAAGTCGGAAGAGGTGGAGCATGGACAACAGCAGAACCTTGGGGTTTCCGCCCTCCAGATGTGCCCCCGCCAGGAAATCCGCGCAGATCATCTCCAGGCAGTACCCCCGTGCCTTGTCCGACCCGAGCATGAGAGCCGCCGTATCGATCGCCTGTTCGATCACCGGCGCCTGGCTCTTGTAAACCTTGAAATAGATCAACTCACTCGGTTCAGAATCCCGCCCGGTCAGTTCCTTTTCCACCTCCCGCGTAAACTCCTCCCTCGGCAGATACGGAGGACCCTGCCAGGACGGTTCCTGCCGAACCGCTTGAAGCAAATATCTTCGATGAATATCGGCAGGGCGCCTTCCACGGTTCCTGCTTGTGGTTGTTGATCTTGCCAAACCTCTCCGGGTTCATCCTCAGTTCGCGGGCCATCTGGAGATGGGCATGAGATAAGTGGTGGCATCTGCACGCATCGATCCCGGCCTGCATTGCTGGATCGGGCTTGGTTGCTTTCCTGGCCATTGGGCTGAGCTTTTCCTCTAAGCATTCTCTCCCACCGCCTGGCGCGGCAGAATCGCCGCAGGCGCACGGCCTCGCGACCGAGCCAGCCAAACTTGCCCCCGGGGCCCCGGTGGGAGACCATGTTGCTTTCTCCAGACAGTTGCCCCCGCAACTTGTCCGATTCAGAAACAATGCTTGTTCATCTCTCGGTGCAGCCTGCGGTAGGCGTCGGCACCCAGCCGAATCCGGCGGGGTTTTGCTGAGGACGCTCCAACAGTTCGATGGCGGTTTCCCGCGGGAGAGCTTGGAGAGTCCGCACGAGCAAGGGCGCCAGCCTTGCCATGTTTCCGATCTTGCGGCCCGCCCCGGCTCGCTTACCGCCCCATCCTGCCATCGTTTCTCCGTCTGAAAAAGTGCCTGAAATCCCCTATCCCCGTTCAAAAATCTACCCTCGTAAGTTTATAAAAGGCTCACTTTGGGCTGAAGAAGGCTTTCAATCTAAAAGGGCTAGCTCTACCTGAGTGAAGTGGATACCCCCATACCCCCTCTCAATCTATAAAGTTACTATGATAACCGTATAAAGCATATAGATATTGGGAACAGTTGTCCTATTGCGTTTTGGTAACTTCTGTGGGAGACTTTTGCACTGGAAGAGTGGTATGGCAGGCAACGCCGTGAATGAGAACAGACCGGGGAATGACGAAAGGTCTGGGGCAGCGGACGGGCAGCAGACTTCCACACCAGCAAATGCCTCGAACAGCTCGGCAGCATATGAAGGATCAGCCAGCGTAGGTCAGCCCCCCGGCTCCCCCACGTCTAAGCGAAAGAAGGAGGCAAATCGAGAGAGTTCGAAGCATTCGACCGGGCCCAAGACCGCCGCGGGGAAAGCCGCGATCAGATACAACGCCGTCAAGTATGGTTTATTCAGCCGTGACGTTGTCATACGCCAGGGAGATGCACAAGAAGATCCAGAGGAGTATGACAGCTTGCTGAGGGGACTGGAGCGGGCCTGGTCTCCAAGGGACGCGATGCAACATGCCCTTGTGCGCACGATCGCGGAATCGGAGTGGAGGCTGAGGCGTTCGCGCCGTGCCGAGGTGGGTGAAATCCAGAAGCAGACAGATGCATACTGGGCCGGCAGACTCGTCGACATTGAAAATCCCTTTGGCCTTCTTGATGGCCAACTCCCTGGTAAGCCCACGAAGGCATCCAGGAAGTTCGTCGCCACAACCACTGGCACCGTCAGGGGACAACTGTTGGTGTTAGAGCAGGCGCGTAAAGAGGTGGAGCAGTTTGGTTATGTTTCCGCCTTAGTCCAGGAAACTTTGGATAAAAGTTTCGGAAAAGATGACTGGTTCGTAGCCAAGTGTTACGAAATCTCCTACTTGGTCGAGTACCTGCAGTGCGTCAGGAGAACAGGGAAGTTCAGACCCGGAACGGGAACGGCTTCGTGAGCGCTATGCTGGTGTTGGTGGCGAAGGTCCCGACGCCGAACAGTACAAGCAGATCCTTCTCAACATACTCGATGCCACGATCTTGGGGACCAAGAATTTCCTAGCATATGTTGAGCAGGCCGAGCAGCGGGAGTATCAAGCCAATCTTCTCGCCACCAGCCTGCCCCCTAAGGATGCCATCGACAAGATTATCCGTTACGAGACTATGTTGGAGAGGAAGAAGGAGAAAGCCATCGAGTTGCTATTAAAGCTCCAGGGGAAGTGAATCTGATCTTGCAAAAACAAAGCCAGTAAGTTCTTTATTCTCATGCCGTGCTGTACTGGAGACACCACGCCTAGGGGGGCGGCGGTGAGCGCTCACTGGCCAGGTTTCACGGGACATCAGTAGGGTGCGGAGGCCCCCAGGGGCACACCTCCCTGAGGCCAGCGGATGGACCTGTAACTACCATCCCGGCTGGCACAGGAGTTGACGAGCTAATTGACAATTGAGATTGGCGGGCGGCCGAGGGCCGGTCGGCTGCCCGCAATTTTCTTCGATTGACTTCGTGTCCGGAACCCATCCTGGCCATCGGTACATGCTACTCCCCGCCGGGACCGAAGCCTCTCCGCCAGCGTGCGCAGCGCCTGCTCGGGACCAACCGCGCACTACACACTCCTCCGCTATGGGGCGGCCAACGAGCGCCAGCTCTACCGAGCCATCGATTAGCTCGAGCGGCTGCAGCGTCAGCGGGCGGGTGATTATGTGCCGCCCCCGGTGAAGGTCGGCGTTTCCGCGGACGTTTAGTCGCCCTCGGCCATACGCCCCAGGTTCATCCGCGAGTTGCGGCGGTGCTCAGCGCTACAAGCAAGCCAGCAAGAGGATGAAATCTTACTCCAGAACGGCGGCATGGTTGATGACGGGGCCAGTTGTGGTGTTGCGCGTCGAAGGCTTGACTGCCTGATTGGATTGCTTCCGAGGATGGGCTGAGCTGGAAAAGGACAGGACTATCTCCCATAGTCTTCTGGCCACACCCAGAAGGCCTGTTCCGGGCGCCGCCTGCCATAGTTGCCGGTCGAACGTCGCCAACACGACATCCTCCCCGATCGACTGCTGCCACGTCACTGCGGAGGCTAGTTGGATGGCATCGTAACCGCGCAGGCCGTAGTCCCACGCCAAGGTTTCAGCCCAAGAAACCAGCAATTCGCTGACGGGCACTCTCGCAAGATCAGGCCACTCTCGGGAGAATCTTTGTTGCGCCCGTCGCGCGCCGTCGCGATCGAGGGCGCAGCAGCCGGACGGGTGGAGGAGTCAGCCATGCGCGAAATGTTGCCGATGGAAGTCATCGGGGAGTGTGCGGCTGATGGACGGCTTTTGCTGCTCCAAGTGCCAGTGGGAGCAGCGGCTTGACGCGCTTCATCTGAGGTTGGCGGGCAACCGCACCGATTTTATGTTGGTTGCTGCTTCAATGGCGGATTCGGCTTCTTGACATAGCCATATAAGATAGCTATGATGAAGCGATGAAAGTAAATGTGGCGGAAGCGAAGAACAAGCTTCCCGAGTTGATCAAGAAGGTCGAAGACGGTGAATCGGTGACGATCTGCCGCCGCGGTACGCCGGTAGCGGACTTGGTTCGCACGGCTACGGCTAGCGAGGGAAAGCGTAAGTTTGGAACTCTCAAGGGTAAGATCGTCGAAATTGATCCCGACTGGTGGAAGCCTATGACCGATGAAGAAGTAGACGACTTCCTGGAAGGGCGCTAGTGAATGCGTCTTCTGCTGGACACGGTTACTTTTATCTGGGCCATTGGGTTTCCGCAACGGATCTCACGTGTGGCCCTCGCAGCGCTAGAAGCCAAGAGCGTCGTGGTTGAGATCAGCGCGATCTCGCTGTCGGAGATTGCAATCAAACGGGCAAAGGGAAAGCTGAATTTGGCGACCGAGAATGTGCTCGCTGCCATCGAAGATTTGAAGCTGCGAGTTTTGCCGTATACTGCCCGTCACGCGTATCAGCTCTTTGGCTTGCCACTTCACCATACCGACCCATTCGATCGCCAAATTATCGCTCAGGCTTTAGCCGAGAGCATCCCAGTCGTAACCCCTGATGAGAAGTTCAGCCTCTACAGGGGACTCAAGATCATCTGGTAAGAGATCGGGCCTCAGCAATCGCCCAAAAACTGATTGGAAAAGAACGAAGGCTCCAGCGATCCAGTATGTTCTTTGGTCGAGAACCGCAACTCGGTGCCTGATGGCGTATTTCTGAAATCGAATCCCCATCCGCGGGCAATACGGCAACTTCGCGCGCTTACTCGCGATATATGTGCGCGAGGAGAAGGTTATTTCACTGCCAGAGGCGATTCGACGGTTGACAGTGGCATGCTTGTCGTTCACCGCGTTAGATATGGGAAGACGGGCGTGACCTCGAAAAACATCTTCTCGCGTGGCGAGAGCAGCGCCACCGGCTTGGCTTTCGACATTTGGGCGCGGTCGTCCCACGGGTCGACCTTGATGCGCGCTCCCATGGGCAGGGCGGCGATCTGGTCCAGCTTGTTCATCTCCAACGACGGCGCTGAGGCGATCAGGTCGGACATGCGCGTGTTGGTGCCCAGAGTCAGGCCGTTGCCCAGGTGGGCACGGATCAGGTTGGGCAGCACTGGGGCTCGCTGCTGCAGCGCCCGCAAGAACAGCCCAGCATTCGCCAACTGGTCCTTGTAGGGCGAGTTCTTGAGCAACTCCAGGGCTCTGGTGTCCGCCGCCTGTTCCTGCTCCGGAGGATGGCGCAGGGTCAGCTTGGTGAAGGTCTGGTTCTCCGGGAAGATCATCTTGTCGTTGAAGCCGTACATCGGGTTCTGGTCATGCGCCAAAAGGATGTGCGCCATCTCGTGCGCCAGCACGGCCGCCAGCGCGGCCTCGTCGGGCAGCACATCGAGCAGGCCGCGGCTCATCACGATGGTGTGGCCGACGGTGAACGACTCCAGTGGCGCGGTCAGTAGCACCCGGCAGCGGATCTCCGGTTGCAGATCGATCTTGTTGGTGATGGCGATGTTGTTGATCACCGTGTCCAGCACCTTGTCCACTTCACCTTCATGCGCCAGCAAGCCGACGCGCTCCAGCTTGTCCAGCACGTTCTCCTCGGACTCCCGAACCCACATGCGTTGCGCCTGCACCGGCGAGAGGTCCTGGGCGTTGTCGCTCTGATCCTTTACTGTGGGCGCCGGCTCCACCAGCACCTGCGTCAACTCGTCCTGGCGTCCGCGACTGTGCACGTTGTAGGCCCAGAAGCGGGTCTGCGCCTTGAACGACAGGCGCTTGCGCGGCATGGAGTACTTCATGTCCTGCTCTTCCGAGTAGGTATAGGCGGGCAGCCACAGGTTGGGACCCATGTTCAGCCGCCAGCTATCGAAATGGAAGTAGTAGGCGCGGCGAGGCCGCGGCGCGAAGGTGCCGTTGAAACGGACGATGTTGTAGTCCTGATCTTCCACCCACAGCCGTCCCACGAAGCGCCCTTGCCCCGTGTTCTTCCTGGGCACTACGTCGAACACCAGGCAGCGCACGTCGCCCAAGAACTCGCGGCGCACGAAGGTGAAGTCGTAGTGCGCGTTGTCCAATTCATTCTCATCGGGAGAGATGATGGCGAAGCCGGCCGCGTTATATTTCATCGCTGTCAGCGGGCCGAAGAGGCGGTGGAACCAGCCGCTGCGGTCGGGGAGAAAGCTGGTGGTGGTGGTCAAGCCATGGCTCAGGTCCAGCCGCCCCAGAAAATAGGTGTCGCCCGCGGGCACTTCGCCCAATTCGGCATCGGGCTTCATGTCCTGGATGTAGGTTTCCACCATGGGAGAATAATTACGCATGCTCTGCGCAAACTGCGTCTCCCGCTGGTTGATGCGGCTGATCACCTGCTCGAACGACGTTGGCTGGGCAGCCCACGCGGGCGCCGCCACCACCAGCAATAGGAAGCTCGTCATACCCCATGCTGATCTGCGCATAACGTCCTTGGTTGTTGTCCGCGAGCGGGGCCTGCAGCTCCCGCTACGCCAACTGGAAAATGATGTGCAACGTGGCGCTGGAATCCACCGGCTTGCCCTGGCGCAGCGCCGGTTTGAACTTGATCTGCTCGGCAGCGCGCACGGCCTGCTCATCCAGCCCATGGCCCAATCCCTCCAAGATGTGGATCACGTGTACTTCGCCGGTAGCTGTGAACTGCACCTCCAGGCGGACTTCGCCCTCGACCTTCAGCTTCCTGCCCTCCTCGGTATATTTCGGTTTCGGCTTGGACAAGATCTCGACCGGAGTGGTGGGAGGCTCCTTGGCCGCAACCTTCTTGGGTTGTGCATCCGGCGCCGGGGTGGAATCGGCGAAGCCGGCCGGCTTCACGCTTCCACTGTTTCCGCCTTTGGGACCGCCCACGGCCACTCCATTCCCGAATCCAGCGCTAGCCACCACGCCGGGAACCCCGTTGGCCCCGCCCGTGCCGTTGCCGCGTCCTGGACCTGAGGGCAGCTCCCAGGCGCCGAAGGCGTTGATGTTTGCCGCACGTCCGTTGCTCGCGCGCGCGGGCACGCCGTTGGGATCGCCGAAACCGCCGGTCTGGACCTGTGATGCCGGGCGGTTGGTGGTGGGCATGGCCGAACTGCCGGTGGAGAACGTGTTGGTCGCAATCGCTTTGACTACCGGGCGCTCCGCGGGCAATTGCGGCAGGCGTGCAGCGGAGTTTTTCAGGTCCGGCGCCTGCACTTCGGCTTCACGCTTCTTCGGTTTGGGGAGCGGTGGCAGGGTCAGACTCGCTGTCGACGGCGGTGCCTCCGCCACCGGCTTGATGATCTTCGGCGCCAGGCGCGGGTTCACCGGTTGCGGAGTCTGCGGAACCGGAGGCTCATACGGCACCAGAGTAGTGATCATGTAGCGCGCAGGCAGTTCGAGGCGAGCCGGGTACAGCAGGTTCAGGTTGATCACCAGCAGCAGAGCCAATGCCTGCACACCATAGCTGGCGAGGAAAAGTGTCCAGCGCGACTTGGGCTCAGGCAGCGGACTGAATAATACCTTCATGCGTACACCACTATGCGTACAACACTGTGTGGCTAAGCGTATAGCCGCTCCCCCCTCGCATGTTGTTGAGATTAACCGGGAACAGCAGTTTAACAGGCGAAGTAGTCGGGGTATACATTCCTTAATCGTTTTCCTGGCCGAAAGTTGCGAATGGTTGGTTCACCACACATTGAGCACGTTTCTTTGCCAGAATCGTCCCGCGGAGATTGCACAACACCTTTGGTTCCAACTCGTTAAGTGCTTGGCTGGAAGCGAAGTTGTGCTGGGAGCCAATTACGTGCGAGAACCTGCATACTGCGAATCGTCCACTGGCCCAACTGGGAGCAGTTTAGCTACGCGAGCACTGCCTTGGCGCCGGCGCCGTTGAAGCGGTCACGTGGCGGGGTCCTTTTTTTTGCAAAAAAGTCATTGTAGAGATTGTCCACGAGCGTCGCGGCATCACCCCCGAGACCGCACTGCGCCTGGGTCGTTATTTCAATACCAGGGTGCGGTTCTGGCTCAACGCTCAAGCGGCCTATGAGTTGGAGGTCGCTCAGGACGAATACCAGCGCACCATCGAACGCGACGTGAGACCTCTAATCAGCTCACCTCGGTCGTCTCGGGTCTGACAGACATCGGGGCGACGCGAGTGCTCACCGTCGGGCGCAATACATCGCAGTCACAGTGCTGGTGTTGGGAGCAGCGGACCGGATTGGAATTCGGGATAACGCAGTTTTTCTCGTCCCCGGGGCGCACCGAACACACGCCAAGAGTTTCGGTGTTGATGTGCTTTGGAGAAGTAGCCTGGGGAGCGTCAGCGAACTGAAGGTTGTGAACGTTGTGAACGTCTGGGCACGTTCTCGCTCCGATTCAGGGCTACTGGGCGGGTGCCGGCGAGAGAGACCGAAGTTAACCGAAATGAGGTGGCTTAGGCGGTTTTAGCCGCCGAATCAGGAAGAAGATCAGGATACCGGCGACAACCACCAAGATGGCGCCGATCAAACCAGTCCAGTTGGCCTTGCCGTGCATTACCTCGCGGTGATGCCATACGAAACGAGATGTTGGGAAAGCTTGGCTCCAGCTTCCGCAAAAAGTTCCGCGGGCTTGCGCGCGAAGTGATAGACTCGCGTTACCGAGCGTACTTCGTCGCTAGGATTCCTCCTTTTCCATTTCGCGTCGCGTGGACACGCGCATAGCACTCATCTTGGGGGTGAGGTTCCATGACCAGGGACAACTTCAACGGTACGGATCGCAAACCCGTGTCGATCAGTGACCGGCCACATCCGCGACCCATGAATTCCGCTCGCTTCGACCAACACGTGACCGCCGCTCCGGCGCGGAAAGATTCTGGCGCGCCGGCTCGGAAACTCGCTTGCCATCCGCGCGGCTGCTGCGGCAGTTGAAGCCGCAGACTGCCCGGAATCGCCGAGTGGGTGCGACAGGCGCTTGACCTAGCGCGTCGGAGCGAACCGCGGGGCACGGTCGCCAAGAAGCTGGGGGTCATCCGTGCGGCCGCACGACTCGACTTTCCAACGGGTGATGTCGACCGCATGCTGGCGGAGATCGAGATGGGATACGGGTCTGCCACCCCAGCGAGCCGGAAATCACGACTCGCTGGAGAGCTTGGCTTGGGTGCGCGCCCGTGATTTAGTGGATTCGAATATCCCCATGTATCTGATCGGTGCGCCGCATCCTCACAAGAGCGACGCAACGATTGCTCGAAAGGCTGGTCAGCGAGCGGCAGCGCCTTGTTACCGATACAGAGGTGCTGCAAGAGATCTTGCACCGCTACGTCGCCATCGATCGCCGCGACGCCATCCAACCGGCGTTTGGCCATGTGAGGCACGGGAATGATCATCCCGTGCTACGCGCCTGATCGCTCCCATCGGCTGCCAACGGTATAATTCCGGGCAATGGCGCCCAGTTCTCTTGCGAAGAGACTGTTCCGCACGTTCGCAAGAGTCATTCCACAATGCGGCATGGTTTCGCAAGCCGTGGCATTCAATATGTTCCTGGCGTTTTTCCCGATCCTGCTGGTTGCGCTGGGCCTGGGGAGCAGTTCTCTGCGCGGGAAGAGCGGTCAGGAACTTGCGGTGCGGCTTTCGGAGGTTCTTCCCCCGGGCAGCTGGCAGCTCGTATCCGAATTCCTGTTGCGCCCGGAAGTGTACGCCTGGCAGTGGGTGTTTCTCGGCTGGGTCGGGACGCTGCTCGTTGGCGCGCAGGTAATGAAGCTCATTATGGAAGGCATCCAATTGATTTATGGTGATCACAAGAGACATTCGTTTCTCGGCCGGCAGCTTCGTGGCTTGATTTTGTTCGCCGTGTCCGTAGTGGCATGGCTTATCGCCGTCGCGCTGAGTGTCTTTGGCGGGCCAGTGCGCCAGTGGATGATTCGCGGATTCGGCAAGTCCCCGGTGGTTCGCGGCTTCTGGAACATTATGCTTCCGGTCTTGGCAATGATCCTGGCGATGGTCGTCCTGGCCTTGATTTATCGCGTTGCGCGACCGGCCGCAACGACTTGGAGTTCCGTCCTTCCCGGAGCGGCAGCAGCGACGATTCTGTGGTGGGGCGTCAATTTGCTGTTTGGAATTTACGTCCGAAAGATGCGGTATGGACTTGTCTACGGCGAGGTGGCTGGGGCGATCGGCTTGATGGTGTGGATGGAGTTCTCTGCGATGATCGTCTTTCTTGGCGCGGCCTGGAATGCAGAAACTGCTGCACCGTCCGATTGAGTTGCGAGCTTGCCCACGAAAATGGAATGGCCCGCTCCCATTCGACTGGCCCTTTCCGAAATCACCCAGCCCGGGTTACCATGCTGGTTGCTCTTCGTTCGCTTTCCAAGGCGGTGCCCGCGCTGAACAGCAAACATTGGGGCAATCGGTACTTCTATGCCGGCCGCTGGCTAGGCGCGGAGTGCAGCGTGGGCAAAAGCGCATGAAGTATTTTCCAATTCGCGTTCTCGCTCTGGTCCATAGCATCCCGGATACCTCCCCGGGCCAGCGTTTTCGCCTCGAACAATGGGAGCCAAAGCTGCGCGAACTGGGCGTGGAAGTGACCTTTGCCGCTTTTGAGGACGCTGAACTGCATGCGCTTCTCTACCGGCCAGGGCGCTGGCTGCAGAAGATGCGGCTGATCTCGAACGCCTTTGGCCGCCGAACCCGGTTGATGAAAACCTTGGGATCCTACGACGCCGTCTATGTGTTGCGTGAGGCCTCGCTCTTAGGGCCGCCAGTTTTTGAGCGCTGGGTGCACCGTGCGGGGATTCCTGTGGTGTTCGACTTTGACGACGCGGTGTTTGTGCCCTACCGCAGCCCTTCGAACGGATGGCTGAGCCTGCTGAAATTTTCCGGCAAAACCCGGACCGCCTGCCAGTTGGCTTCCCACGTCATGGCCGGCAATCCCTATCTCGCCGAATACGCCTCCTCGCTGAACCCCAACGTGACCATGATTCCCACGACTATCGACACTGCGAAATATCGGATCGAGTCGCGTGCGGCCTCCGAGGTGCCGGTGATCGGGTGGACCGGCAGTTACAGCACGGTACAACACCTGGATACCCTCCGCGGCGCGCTGCAGCGGCTAGCCCGTGAGGAACGCTTTCGGCTGCGCGTAATCGGCACCCCCAAATATGAGTTGGGCGGGGTGGAAGTAGAAGCTATGCCGTGGCGGGCCAACACCGAAATCGAGGACCTGCGCGCCATCGACATCGGGATCATGCCCCTGCCGGATGATGCCTGGAGCCGCGGCAAGTGCGGGTTGAAAGCGTTGCAGTACATGGCGCTCGGCGTTCCCACCGTGTGTTCGCCCGTGGGCGTAAATGTGGACATCATCGCGGATGGCGAGAACGGTTCCCTCGCTGGCAGCGATGAGGAATGGGTGCACAAGCTGACGTTGCTGCTGCGCTCCGCGCTTTTGCGCCAGCGGCTGGGTATGGCGGGACGAAGGACCGTGGAGACGCGCTATTCCGCCGACGTACACGCGCCAAAAGTCTGCGAGGTGTTTCGATCGGTGGTACAGAACCGGCGAGCCCCTGTCATAGGTGCGAAGCCGCCGCAGGGAAAAGAGGCCGCTGCATGGAGAAACTGAATATCTTGGTGACGGGCGGAGCTGGATTCATCGGCTCTCACCTGGTGGATGCGTTGGTCGAACGCGGGCACAAGGTCCGGGTCCTGGATGCCGTGGTTCCGCAGGTGCACGAGGGCGGGAAGCCGCAGTACCTGAACCCCCAGGCAGAGTTCCTGGGGGGCGACATCTGTGACCGTGCCATGCTCCACCGTGCTATTGACGGTGTACACGTGGTTTATCACGAGGCTGCTGAAGTGGGCGTAGGCCAGTCCATGTACGAGATGGAGCGCTACGTACGCGCCAATAGCTTGGGCACGGCCGTGTTGCTGGAGGCGATCACTCAACGGCGACCGAAGCTTCGCAAGATCATTGTCGCCTCTTCGATGTCGATTTATGGAGAAGGAGCGTACGCCTGTGACCGCTGCGGCACGGTGCATCCCCAGCTCCGGCCGGCGGAGCAGTTGTCCGAGCGGCGCTGGGAGTTTGAGTGTCCGAGCTGCGCAGCGACCCTGAAGCCCATGCTCACCTCCGAAGAAAAGCCGCTGTTTCCGACCTCCGTGTATGCCATCAGCAAGCAGGACCAGGAGCAGTTTTGCCTGGTCGTCGGACGCGCCTATGCCATTCCCGCGGTGGCCCTCCGCTATTTCAACGTGTATGGCACGCGCCAGGCGCTGTCGAACCCGTACACTGGGGTGTGCGCCATATTCTCCTCCCGCCTGCTGAATGACCAGCCTCCACTCATCTTCGAGGATGGCGAGCAGACCCGCGATTTCGTGCACGTTAGTGATATCGTGCAAGCGAATCTGCTAGCGCTGGAGAACGATCGCGCCGATTACCAGGCGGTGAACGTGGGGACGGGAAGAGCGACATCGGTGAAGCAGGTGGCGGAGCTGCTGGCGCGGGGGCTGGGTAAGAGCTTGCACCCGGAGATCGTGGGGAAGTACCGCGGCGGCGACATTCGCCATTGTGTGGGCGACATCTCCCGCGCCCGGGCGCTGCTCGGATATGCGCCGCGCGTGAGCCTGGAACAGGGCATCCCCGAGCTGCTGGAGTGGGTCCGCGGGCGGGATGCGAAGGACCGCTCGACAGAAGCTAACGCGGAGCTGGAATTGAGGCAACTGGTCCGATAGGGAAGAAGGAGCGAAACCAGGTGAGACGGCGAATGCGCATGCTGGGGTTGATGTTTGCCGCCGCCCTGCCCGGCTTTCTCAAGCGGACTGTGTACCGCTGGTGCTTCGGTTATCGTATCGGGAAAGATGTCCGCATCGGCATCGCCTACCTGGACTGCGCGAGCCTGAGCATCGGCGACCACTCCTCGATTGGCCACGGCACGGTTTTATGGGGATGCGGCGAAGTCCAGGTGGGAGCGCACGTGGTGATCGGGTTGTTGAACCTGTTTCGCGGCGGTCGCCGGTTGGAGTTCGGTGATTATTCCCAGGTCATCCGCTTTAATTTCATCAATGCCATCCGCGACAACGATTGCACGAATGACCCCGATTCGCGGTTCTGTCTCGGTTACGGCAGCGTCGTTACCGCGGAACATCGCATCGACTTCACGGACCGGGTGACCATCGGGCGCTGCTCGATCCTCGGTGGGCGGAATTCGTCGATCTGGACGCATAACCGCCGTGAAGGCCGCCCCGTGGAAATCGGCGACTACTGCTACGTTGGCTCGGAGATCCGGTGCGCGCCCGGCGCACGCGTCCCCAATTGCTGCATTGTGGGGCTCGGTTCCGTGATCACCCGCCCGCTCAGTGAAGAATATTCGTTAATCGCCGGAGTTCCCGGCAAGGCACAACGTCGTCTGCGCGGCGAAGACTATGAGCTGATTTTCGGCAAGACCCGCCGCGATCTGCCCGATGAACGGTATCCCGTGCCCATGCAGTCAGTTCGGGAGACCGCTAGCCGCGGGTAGCCAAGGAGCTAGCGAATGTGTGGAATCGCAGGCATCGTCTCCAACGCGCCTTGTGACCTCGAAGCGCGCCTGCTTCCCATGGTCGACGCCCAGCGGCACCGCGGACCTGACGATGCCGGCCTGTGGTGGGACTCCTCTTGCGCCCTGGGGCACAGAAGACTTTCCATCATTGATCTCTCACCCGCCGGCCATCAGCCGCTTTCGAATCCAGAGGGCACTGTCTGGATCACCTTCAACGGCGAAATATATAACTTCCGAGAATTGCGCGCGCACTTGGAAAAGTTCGGGTACCGCTTCCGTACCTGCACCGATACCGAGGTCCTACTCCGCGCCTACCAACAGTGGGGGATCGACTGTCCGAAATTCCTGCGGGGAATGTTTGCGTTTGCTATCTGGGACCAGCCTCGCCGCCGGCTTTTCATGGCTCGCGATCGTGTCGGAAAGAAACCTCTGTTCTATGCCCAGGCCGGTTCTCAGTTTCTGTTTGCTTCCGAGCTGCAGGGGTTGCTCGTTGACCCAGGGGTGCCGCGGCAGGTGAACCTCGCCGCAATCGATTCGTATCTTTCCTGGGGTTACATCCCGGCTCCGGATACCGCCTTTCACGCGATTCGTAAGCTCCCCCCCGGGCACTGGCTCAGCTTCGAGCCCGGTGAAGACGGCAGGGGTATGTTACGCGTCGAGCGCTACTGGGATCTCCAGTACACGCCCAAGCTGGAAATCTCCGAGGCCGATGCCGCGGAAGAGCTGCGGGAGAAGCTGACCGAGGCGGTCCGGTTGCGGCTCATCAGTGACGTGCCTCTGGGCGCTTTTCTCTCCGGCGGCATCGATTCCAGCATCGTGGTGGGATTGATGGCGGGCCTCTCCAGCCAGCCGGTAAAGACCTTCTCCATCGGCTTCAAAGAAGCCGCATTCAACGAGACCGAACACGCACGCCGCGTGGCGAAGCGTTGGGGCGCCGACCACCACGAGTTCATCGTAGAGCCCGACGCGCTGGCAATCCTTCCCATGCTCGTGCGCCACTACGGGGAGCCCTATGCCGACTCCTCCGCCGTCCCTACGTACTACGTTTCACGCCTGACGCGCACCGGCGTCACGGTGGCCCTGAACGGGGATGGCGGCGACGAGAACTTCGCTGGTTACGAGCGCTACTTTGCGATGCGCTTGGCTGAAGCTATTCGGCATCTGCCTGGCAGCAGTGCAATGCTGGGCGCTGCGGCGGCGATTTTGCCCAGCGCCGGCAATCCCAAGGGCCGCCTCTCGCGTGCCCAGCGCTTTTTTTCTGCGGCTTGTCAGACCATGAGCAGCCGCTATGGCCGGTGGGTCAGCTATTTCAGCGAGCCGATGAAACAGCGCCTCTATCGCGAGGAACTGCGCAGCCGACTCGGGATACCGCGTCCTACCGAATGGATGGAGGCGCTGTTCGCAAGCGCAGCGAATCTCGACCCGGTGGATGCCAGCATGTGCGTCGACGTCCGCAGTTACTTGCCCTTCGACCTGCTGGTGAAGGTGGACATTACGTCAATGGCTAATTCGCTGGAGGCGCGGTCGCCCTTTCTTGACCACGAGGTGATGGAGTTCGCAGCGCGCCTGCCGGTTTCTATGAAGCTCCGTGGCCGCGACTCCAAGTACCTGCTCAAACGTGCATTTGCCGATCTGCTGCCGACGGAGAATGTCAGCAGGCCGAAGATGGGCTTCGGAGTGCCAGTCGGAGAATGGTTTCGAGGAACTTTGCGTCCCTACGTCGAGGAGATGCTGTTCTCGCGACAGGCACTCCAGCGCGGCTACTTCCAACCTACGGCAGTTCGCGAACTGTTCGATGCTCACTTGGCCGGGCGATCCGATAACCGCTATCTACTATGGAGCTTACTGATGCTCGAATTATGGCATCGCGAGTTCATCGACTGCTCTGCAGGTCACATCGAGTCGAATTGCGTGGGGGCTTCCGTGCCTGCTGAGGCTGCCGAGTACCACGAGAGGTGAGGCCCAACTGCCGTTCAGCGGCAGGGAAGGGAACTGGCTTGAGTTGTCGCAAGGCTGGAGCAGGGGCAGCGCGGGAAGATTCGAGAGTTAGCTCCGCACCAGATTCAGCCACAACAGCAGGAGAACGGCTATTCCGATGACATACGCGAACACGGTCAATGCAATACGACGACCCGAACGCTTCAGGCGATGAGCGAAGAAAAAGTGTCTGCGTTTACGCTTTCTGTAAACTGGAGGCGTACTGTGCGCATTAGTGGACACATTCTTCAGGTGGCTTAGGAATTGAAAATATCGCCAAAGCATTCTATACCGGAGCAGTGCGCAACTAAATCAATTCCGACACGGCGGAGGCTATTTTGGTGCATGGTTCCTGGGTGTCGCCCAGACCAGAGCCACAGCTCATTCCACAAATGTCCAGCCTGCGGGAGATCCCACTGAGCCGTGTGACTGACTCTGTCCTGCGTTTCAGCTGGCCCGGCTTTCATCGCAGGGCGGGTGACTGGACCCATGCAGGAGTACGCCGCGAAACGGAGTTGTGGGCTGGTTATCGTTTCTGAATCAAGCCCAGCGAGTGAACGCCGGCTTGCCGAGAGCTCACTTTGCACCTGGGGCTGCCGATGGTATTCTATGCAGCATCGACCAGCGTTCCCTGTGTTTCCGCAAGGATAATCGAGACCCGGATGTTGAAGAAGAACTTTTGTTTGCTCTATCTCGCAGCTCTCGTCATCCTCCTAGCACAACTGTCGCCTGCTCAGGCTCTCAGCAGCGGGGCACAGCCGCGACAGGATCAACCAGCTGTGACCTCAATTGGGACGGAGCCGCAAGCGAGTCACCTGGCCGTGACTTCAACGTCCCAATTCACAGCCGGGGAGGCTCCCAAACTCCGCCTTGGCCCCAGCGATGAGATGGACATCAGTGTCTTCGGTACTCCTGAGCTGGCTCGGCATGCACGAGTCACGCCAGAAGGCAACATTTACTTCGCTCCCTTAGGATGGGTGCCGGTTGTAGGCCTTACCGCGGAAGAAGCCCAAACGCGTCTTGAATCCCGGCTGGTCGAGGGCGGCTTCCTCAAGCATCCCCAGGTCACCATCAACGTGAAGGAGTACACCACACAGGCTGTTTCGGTCATCGGCGAAGTCGCCAAGCCCGGGGTGTATACAGTTCTGGGTAGCCACACCCTGCTAGATGTGCTCCTGATGGCGGGCGGCCTGGGGCAGAGGGCGGGTAACACCGTCACTATCACGCACCGAGACCATCCGAGCCAACCCCAGACGGTGAAAATAGGACCTGACCTCCAGTCGCTAGACAATACCGCGGAGGTGCTGCCCGGGGACGTGGTCTCGGTGTCCCGCGCCGGTATTGTCTATGTAGTTGGAGAGGTGAACCGGCCCGGGGGCTTCGTCATGGAGAACGAGAGGATGAGCATGACGCAAGCCATTGCCTTGGCTGCGGGCCCGACCCACGCCGCTGCCTTGAATGGAACGAAGATGCTGCGCAAGACGCCCAGCGGGCTGCAAGAGCTTCCTGTTCCGCTGAAGAAAGTTCTTCAGGCGAAGAGCCCGGATCTGGAATTGAAGCCCGGCGACATCATCTTCATCCCAGTGAGTTTGGGCAAGAGCATAGCGTCGCACACCGCGCAAACTGCTCTGGGGCTGGCTGCTGGTGCCGCAATTTATACCTTCTGATCCATGCCGATTCCTGATCGGCAGCCGCCCACAGGGGGCTGCCGGTTTTGTAATTTGCCGGCCCGCACGCAAAGCCCAGCGAAACCAAATCGGCCGTCCGCCTGATCTCTCCAAGGGAAATCTGCAGTGTAAGCACCCGGGAGTCCTTGAATTCCCTCGGTCCGCTCACACAGACATCCCGGGCTGGCCAGCTTGGCGCTCACCCTGGGCTGCGGCGCGGAGCCAATGGTGTCGCCCAATCGCGCCTGGGCGAATCAGGGCTTCTTTCCCCGTTCCCGAAGCGGTAGGAATCCGGCATCGCCCGTGGGAGGCTTCTTCGTGCGAGATCCTCAACCAGTTTATCAGTGCTAGACTGACAAGTTGGCTCTTCCCCCCGTTACCCGACGCCGGTTCTTGCGCCTCTCCGCGGCGCTCGGTGCTGCCGGCTTGGCTGGCTTTGCTATCGACGCTGCCGGGGTCGAACCGCGTCGCCCGCTTGTGGAACGGGTGGAAGTCACGCTCCCGCGGCTTTCGGAAAGCCTTGATGGGCTAACGGTCGCCCAGCTGAGCGATCTGCACTACGACTCGGCCAGAGCGGGGGATGCTATCCGCTCTGCCGTAGAGATTACCAACCAACTAGCTCCCGACTTGATCGTTCTGACCGGAGACTACGTCACGGCGTCACCTTTCGTAAGTAGATCTCGCGCTGCCCTTGACAGCGAGGCCTGCGCCCAGATTCTCGGTGACTTACATGCGCCCCTGGGCGTCTTCGGCGTGCTTGGCAACCATGATCATGCTAGCAACCCTTGCGTTGTCACCCGAGCGCTGGAGGCAAGAGGGGTCACGGTTCTGCGAAATTTCAACGTGCGGGTTGAGGAGAATGGGGTGTGCTTCTGGATTGCCGGTGTCGACGATGTGCTTTTTGGCGCCGCCGA
Organism: uncultured Acidobacteriota bacterium; assembly: GCA_963808725.1. Lineage (GTDB taxonomy): Bacteria > Acidobacteriota > Terriglobia > Terriglobales > Acidobacteriaceae > JAHFUA01. The sequence goes on from CAWEGO010000003.1 coordinate 204,270, forward strand.
CTTAGCCCGGACGCTGCAAGGTGCAGAAGGGTTTACGCTGCTGTTAGTCCATGAACCGGACTATGCGGACGTGGTGGCCGGCCATCCTGTGGACCTACAGCTTTCGGGTCACTCGCACGGCGGACAAGTGCGCCTGCCGCTGGTCGGCAGTCCTTACCTGCCCCCCTTGGCGCGAAAATATCCCCGAGGACTGAGGCAAGTGGGTGCACTGAAGCTGTACACCAACCGCGGAATCGGGACGATCTTTGTGCCGATTCGCCTCAACTGCCCGCCGGAGGTGACACTGCTTACACTCCGATGCAAGATCGCCCCGGTTTGGGCCACCTGAGTTGGCAGGACCGTCGGCGTCCACTTATCCTCTCCATAGAACCGGGGATTACACACGTCGTGGCCCAGCTAGCTTGGCCGCCACCCGGGGGCTGCGGCACGTGGCCGATAGCATCAATTTCAGACGGCCCTCCCATCGAACGTCCCGCTTCGATCCCCGCTTCAAATGTCTTGTCCGGACGTTCTGCTGCGCATGGTGCTAGGCAAGCAACTTCGGCATGACGCCCAAGTTCTGGATGAATCTCTAAGCCGATTACGACCTGCGGCTTGCAGCGGCGAGTGCGCCACTGAGCAAGATCAAACCGCGCTCGGCCGCGTAGCAGCATGCCAGCTCAGATTGCCCACGAAAATCAGAGTTGCGCCGACCGAGGAGAGTCCTGTGCCTGTGCATGCTGCCGAATGCCTTGCCGATGCATGAACGGTTGAGCGAACGTCGATCCGGCTTACGACGTAGAGTGTTCTTTTGATCGGTCGGTCTATACGTTGGAGCCGCACAGAATTGACTTGCTTCTTGGCGACAGGGGAATATCCTACCTCCATCCCGGAGTCGACGACGGAGGACAGCCAAAATGGCCGGTGTTTACAAATCGGTTAGGAGTTTGTCTTGGTGGCTTGGCGTACTCTGTTTGATCCTGGGATTTCTGATAAGGTTGGTCAAGCCTTCAGGAATCCAAGTTTTTGGCAGCGTGACGGCGGCGCACAGTCTGCTGTTTTTGGCTGGAGCCCTTTTTCTATGTACTTTGGCCACATGGGCGATGGAAAGTCGAGACACGTGGAAGCCGTAGTTTTGAAAGCTGCCTCACCACGCGTCCAGCAACTTTTGTTAGAGACTGACCGGCGAGCCAGCGACCTATAACCCGTAAAGAGCAGGGCAATCCAGCGCTTGTTCCGCAGAGAGGCCGGTATAGTCCGGCCCGCGCGGATTGAAGAATCCAGCAGAGCTGTCTGGACGAGCGCACCTCCCACTTCGTGGTCTATACGGGGAAGCTCAATTGGTTTGCACCTGCGCCGGCCACAAAGGCGCTTGCCTGGATCGCCACCGCAACTGAGACTCGACGAACTGCCCCGAGCTACTGAAGCTGCGGGCGTGACGCTCGGCCTGATACCGGCGTACCGCCGACTCGAACTCCATGCGCGAAATTAACTGCAAAATCTGGGAGAAAATACTGCAGATCCAGTCAAAACTGAGCCTCCTTGGTTTGGAATCGGTTCTTGAGCCCAAACCCATCAGAGACTCGGCCTTCTCGTGGCGCGGTCAGCAGAGGCGGCGAGCGGCTCAGAATAGAAGCGGCTGGCTTGGATTCACCGGTCGTTTCTTCTGGAGCAGTTGGTCTGCTTCCCGGAGCTCTTCAACCTGCATCAAAAGCCAGATCAGCGCTTCGGGGTGTGCGGCCCAGGCTTCGCCCAAACATTCAATGCAAATCAGGGCTTCTTCGTCGCTTCCGAAGCTGTAAGAATCCGGCATCGCTCGCGGTGGCTTCTTCTTGGCAGTAAGGTAGAGTTCGACGAAGCGGTTGTGGCTGCGCGCGTGTTCAAGGGCGTGCTCAGCGCCTTTAAAGTCCCCAGATAGAATGCGCTCCAGCGTTCGTCCCCAGTTGAAGACGGCCCCGCCATCCTCCTCGTATGCGCGTAGCAGGTGGCGAGCTCCGTCCAGATCGTCGCCGACGAGATAACAGCCAAGCAGAATGTCGCGTATGCCTTGGTTGTCATTGGGATTGAGTTCGAGCAGGCCTTTGAAGTGATTAATTGCCTCGGTTGTGCGCCCGGCGTGCAGCAGTAAGTCGGCCAGCTGCTGGCGGGCGCGCATATAAGGCCGCGTTTCCAGAATGCCCCAGAAATGGCCTTTGTTCTCTTCGAAGTACTTGGCTCCGAGCGAACGTTCGCCGGCCGCGACGGCTTTTTCCAGGCCAGCAATGAGATCCTCGACCGAGCGCGCACCGGCTGCCGCGAGGGTGACGAGAGCATCCACGCAATGGGGATCCTTTGCAAGCGCTTGTTGGGCGAGGGCGACGGCCCGTGTGCGGGTTGGAGCTTCCATCGCGTGATAAGCGATCTCCTGCGCTTCCCTTTGCGGCGAAGGGGTTGGAGCCTCTTTCAGGGATTCTTTCAAGCCCCGCCCGGCGAGCGTTGCGAGAAACGCGTTGGCTTCTTCGATGGTTTGGAACTCCCGCCCCTGCATGACTCTCTGAACATCGAGCATTACCCTCTCAGTCGCCAAGCGCGAAGACAGCGGGGAGTCGCTCGCCTGTTTCTCCGCCCTGCCGCGTGACTTCTTCGACTGTCTGACCGCTCTCTTCGCCTCTTCCTTGCCCATGTGGGTTGTTCTCGGGAAGCAGAAATTTGCTCGTTCAGCAGTCACACTATATCGCCACGTCGTACCGTCTCGCTCAGCAACTTTTCCACAATCATAAGCGGACCGGCGCAATTATCGAAATACGAACAAGGGCAAAACACACCGACGTTGGATTTGCTCCTGAAATTGAGGTCTTATTCGGGCGGGAGCATTGATTGGATCGTGACTGGGGAAGAGCTTGGCCCAGGAGAGTAGTGGGCCAACCTTGCCGCGGCCACGATCAGCGCGTCCCAGGTTGGGAAGGGGCAAGCGGGAAGGCTCCAAATGCCTCCAGCTGTTCCTCCCCCCGTCGTAAAGAAGGTCCCACGTAGACAATTCAATGGCGCATCGTGCCATGGATCCTTATGTTCGGTTCAACGGTCGCATATTCGCTTTGTCTTCGCCACGGATTAATGTCAGAAACGCACACCGTCCTGGGCACTGGACATCTTCCTATAGTCGGACCCGCGCTTTTCCTCTTGCACAACTCCATAAATGGATGTATCATACTCCAGATATGGAGGTTGACTCATGGCGACACTCCAACAGCCACTTGCCGGGTTTTCAACGCAAAGGACTGTAGATCTTTCCAGCCGAGATGTTCAGGAGCGGCTGAGCCGTTCCGCTATTCCAGCATTTTTCAAGCTCGCACATGCCTGGCAATTGCGTGACGAATCAACTCGGCAACTCCTGGGCGGTGTCTCCAATGGCGTGTTTTATCAGCTGAAGCGCGGGCACAAGAAAACCCTGGACCAGGACAAGCTGACCCGGATCTCTTTGCTCCTCGGGATCTTCAAGGCGCTCAATATCCTGTACAGCCGGAAATTGGCTGATGCCTGGGTCAACTTGCCCAACTCCAATCCGATGTTTGAGGGAGAAGCGCCTCTCCGTTACCTGATCAAAGGCGGAGTTCCTGCCCTTGTGCGCGTTCGCCAACTCCTGGACGCGCGCCGCGGGGGCCGGTGACGCCAAGACTCACAACAGTCCGGCAGGACGATACCCACCGACTTATTCCATCCCGCTACAGCGACGAAAGCGTTTTGGGAAGGCTTGCCGCCGGCGAAGATCAGCTACAGGAACTATTCGAGCTAGACGGCGCCACCAATGACCGAGTGCTCGGAGAAGCTAACCTGCTTCCAGGCATCAGTGTTCACGAACTCCTGTTCGGCGTCGCGTATGCGCACATCGTGAATGCGGCATTCACCCATGCTCATCCTGCCGGCAGCCGCTTCAACGGTCCCGAACGCGGCGCTTGGTATGCGGCGTTCGAGTTGGAAACGGCCCAAGCCGAAATGGCATTCCATAAGGCTCCGGAACTGCGGGAGATCAACTGGCGGGAACCGGAGACATTCACGTTCGACGATTACCTGGCAGATTTTCGTTCTGACTTCCACGACATCCGCGGCGATGCCGACCATGGCGAGTGCCTGGACCCGAACAGCTACATCAGCTCGCAGGGGCTTGCCAGGGAATTGCTGGCCTCGGGATCGGCCGGTATCGTATATCCAAGCGTCCGGCGTCCTGACGGCACTTGCCTCGTATGCTTCCGTCCCGCACTCGTCACCAACGTTCGCCAGGATCGAACTGTTACGCTTACGTTCCTCGACGCCAATTCGCCGCCTGTGATCAGCTAGCGCGCTTGCCGAAAGTGCGAATCTAACGCCGGAGTGCACTCCGCTTTCACTTTCATCGGCTTTCAAAGGCCCTCCGAAGCCTTGCCGCTTTGCTATCCGGCCGTCTGCCGGCCGCTCAGCCGGCCGCCGCAGGAGGGGTGCAAAGAGGGAAGGCACTAAGTACTCGCAGCGCCCGTTGCGAGCGAATAGTTTGAACTCAGCTTCCGCTCTGCACACCAACCACTCGGAGCCCATGCACCGAATGGCGCCCAGCTCGACCGTGGCGTCACCAGTGCTCTACCTTGATCGGAATGATCGGCAGTGAACTTTCATGTTGCGCCGTCACGACCTACGGCGTAGTACGAACCCCCGCGAGTCTCTTCTGGGGCTGGTTGTGGGGTGTGATGGGCTTGCTGCTGGCTGTGCCGCTCACAGCGTTCGTCAAGCTGGTCGCGGATTTGCATCCGTCCTTCTATCACTTATCCAACATGCTGGCGCTGACGCCGCGTCCGATTCCACGTTGGGTGCGATACGGCGAAACGGCTTTGGAACGGGCAATTCCTTACTTGCGCGTCCGTCCGGGAATGAACCCCGGAGGGAGCGTGTAACCGGATGAACCAGCCGCTTCAGGTCAGTGCGCATGTCCGAGGCGCTCTGGTAACGCAGGCTACGGTCCTTCTCCAGCGCCTTGTTCAATTCAACGAGGGCGCTCCAATTCCGCCTGTCGAGATCTCGGAAGATAAAGCAAACGTGAGAAGCGATGCGTCGCATAACCGCTGAACAAAACTCGGGGCGCAATACTGCCGTCGGATTGGTAGCTTACCTCCGGCACGGCTTGGATACCCTCGGCGATCAAGCGCGGCATTATCGGAACGTGGCATCATGTGAGTGCGAAATAAAACCGAAAGCCGTTAAGAGGTTCTGGTTATGAATGCAGGAGCCGATACCGGAGAACGCTTGAGCGCAGGTCCCCTCCTCAATGCCGTGTTCTCTGTTGGTCGTGAAACCATCAGCAACAGCCTGCATGATGCATGCACAGTTTGCGGCAGCCACTCTCTCATCAGCCTTTTTCGGACGTTGGGAGGAACTCTGCGGAGCAAAAAGCCACAGTCCACCGAAGACCACGCGAAAACGGCCAAGTACAATCTGGAACTCACTGCCAACGTGCATGAAATCCCGGCGACCGAGCTAAACCATGCGATCGGGTTGATAACCCGCTTGGCGGAGTTGGGCGGCGATGTGAAATGCCTCCACATCAACGTCGAATCTGTTTTCGACACCCAAGCTGTGCTCAGAGCGGCTTGATTAGACTGGAGTCGTGCAGCAAGGATGAGCGAATTCGGGGGAAAGAGCAGATGAGCTACGTAGAATCGAACTTGGTTCCCGGTGAAACGGTGATTTACCAGACCCGGCTCCATTGGATCGTGATGCTGTGGCACATTATCCTGGGATGCTTGCTGCTCGGTCTGCCCGGAGTGCTTTTGCTTTATTACGCACTCAGCCAGACCGGAATTGAGAGCAAGACTTTGCACATCATGGAAGGCGGGGGCGTTGCGTTGCTCGTTTGCGGCGTCGTGACGATTCTAATGGGCATGGTGCGGCGGAACGCGACGGAAACGACTTGCTCGCATTCTGCTCCTGCTTGCTCACTTCGGCAAGGACGGAAAGCCCGAAGTTGCAATTCCCAAAATCAGTCAAGAAACTCTAGCGGAGATGGTGGGCACGACCCGCTCGCGGGTCAGTCTTTTTCATGAACAGGTTCAGGAAGTTGGGCTTCGTTCGCTACAACGGTGAGCTTGAAGTCCACAGTTCGCTGCTCAACGTAGTTCTGCACGATTCGCTGTTCTCCGCAGTTTCCCAAGAAACCAAGCGACAACCTCTCTTGTGAAATCGAGCCTCCGCTCCACAGCAAGTTAGCCGCTGGGGTGTCGGTTGGAACGTGATCGGTTTCCACCGAGCATGGTGTGAGCAATTTTGAACAGCGTCCTGAGCCGAAGTGTTGAAAATTGCTTTGAAGGTGAACCATGCCCGCGGCGGTTTCTCCGGCACTCCAAAGCGCAGTCGTCCTTTGCATCGACGACAACGAGGACGGGACTTGGCATCTGGAACTTCAGTGCCTTGAATGGGCCCACCTTGGGCATGAGCCTGAACAGTACGGCGAAGATTCTCGCGCCGAAACCAGGCTTCTGGTAGGTCTTTCCCCACTCGCGTTCGTAATCACTGCGCTTCAGGTTGTACAGAAACTTCCTCTTGCTGACGGTCGGGTTCTCTTTGACCAGGTCATCTTTCTTGAGAAGCAGCGCTACCCGCGTCATCTCCGGGATAACGCTGCTGATGGAGCGGCGATAGCTTCCGATGGAGAGATCAATATTGAGGAAAACGTCCTTGAGCTCGATGCCGTAGGTCTGGCGGAACGCTCGCTCCAGGAGCGGTTTCGGCACTTGAAACCCGATGAAATCGTGGTACGAGTCCGAGGTGTACCTCTGCTTCGCAACCTGGACAACATCAAAGCCGAACTCTGTCCGAATGTGGGCTTTGGGATTTTCCTCAAAGGAGACTTCGCGCCCAGCCCATGTCCTGGATCAGACTTCCGCCGTACGCATACGCATGTGCTCCGCGTAAGTCCTCGGCGGATGTGCCGGGATACTTTTGCAGCAACAGAGGCTTGATCTGTTCGTCCCAAAGCAGATCCACGATCTGTTCGTGCGTCAGCACCGAATAGCCGCTGCACACCTGACTCAGGGCACAGACAAGCACCACCGACAACGCCAATGCACCGCTGGCACGCCTGACGAATTTGTGAGCTTTTGTCATTGCGATCTTACAGCCTAACCAGTGGGAGGGGAGATTGATGTTCAAAAATGCTCATCGTTGAGGAGAGCGCAGCTCGGAGACAAGGTCTTGAGGTGTGCAATTGTGAACAGATTTTGCCTTGATCCAGGGCGACACTCAAAATGCGGAGTGGACCTCCGGCAGGCGAAGAGCATGATGGCACCCACAGGCGCGCAAAGAGTCGTAACCCGGCTGACGGTGGAGGACGTACTAGACACGGCCTCGTCCGAGGGCGTCCGCATGACACCGGAGAAAGCCGAGTTACCTGGTCCATCACTGCGTATCTCTCTGGTACTCCATGCAGGCGTGCGGTCGCGAGTACGTCCTGGAACGCCTTAAGAATGCCTTCCGGGCGCAACAACAGAACGGGGGAGTGCAAGAGCGAAAATGCTCACTATTCGACTCGTGAGAACAGTGTCGGTGCTCGTCTTGAAGACTCAACGGCGACCGTGGTGCGCCGCCGGTGCTCTAATTTCGAGCGGCTCGGAACGCGATGCATGAGGTATCGCCCGTATGACCGGATTGGACGAAAAAAGCCTAGCCGAATTGGAAGCGTTGTCTGCGGATTTCCGTGAGCAGATTGCCCGGGCCCCGCAACAGTCTGGTCTCGAGCAGGTTCAACTGGCGGATGTTGCGTGGGAAATAGAAAAGCGAGCCTGGCGGAAGGAGGCCTCACCATGATTTACAGGCCTGGCATCCAGACTTCGTCGGAAACGATGAGGTCTTGTCACAGGCGCTTAGTCAGTTCCTCTGAAGTGTCTCTTCTTAGCCAATCACAACCACAGGAGGCCGCCGTGTTCGATCACTACGCGCCGAGAATTGGTCCGCTGCAAATGGGAGCTTCGTTATTGCTGGCCGCACTGGGGTTTTGGGCAATCATATTGCTCGCCAGATAAACTCTCCAGCCCCGGCCATGAGGTCATCATTTCTTCGTAAAATCCTCGGTCCTGTGGCGCCCTCAGTGGCATCGCAAGTGCAAGCCCCGCCAACCTCGGTTTCGGGGCGTGCACTGGGAATAGCCACGGAGATCCAGACGGCTCCCATGTCGGCCCCATCCTTTGCGACGGCGCGAGTGAGCGCCACGAAACCAGAGGAGACCTCGAAAGTTGAACGTTAACAGGAAGACCAGCGGCGGGCCCTTGCTCCGCCTCAAGGCGCGAATCCGAACGTCAAGCTTGGCGCGAAAGTACGCCACGGACGAGCCGCCGCTACGCTCCGAGTTGTTAACCGCCGACCAGATGGAGCAGCACGGGAAGAGCTTGGCGGGCTCGCACCAGTTGAATCCAAAGCGTGCCTCGGACCAACTCCTGACCCGGCTGGCTGAGAACGAAGACGTTCTGCTTGGTGTCCGCGAGCTGCTGACCGAGGCGGTTACGGCCAACCGGCGGATTTCGCCGGCCGGGGAATGGCTGCTCGACAACTTCTACCTGATCGAGGAGCAGATTCGCACCGCGAAGAAACATTTTCCGAAGGGGTACAGCCGAGAACTGCCTTGCTTGTTGAACGGCCCATCCGCGGGTTTGCCGAGAGCCTACGCCATCGCCTTGGAGACAATCTCGCACGGCGATGGGCGCGTTGATCCGGAGAGCCTCAGTAGTTTCATCGCTGCCTACCAGACGGTCGCCACGCTGAAGTTGGGTGAACTCTGGGCCCTCCCGATCATGCTCCGTCTTGCGCTGGTGGAGAATCTCCGCCGCGTTGCGGCGTGCGTCGCCAGCCGACCGGATCGACCGCAACCGCGCCGACGATTGGGTGGACCAGATGACCGCGACCGCCGAGAAGGATCCCAAGAGCCTGATTCTGGTGATTGCCGACATGGCGCGGTCGAATCCACCTTTGGTGAGTTCGTTCGTGGCGGAACTGGCGCGCCGGTTGCAAGGGCAGGGCCCCGCTCTGGCCTTGCCTCTCACCTGGATTGAGCAGCGCCTTTCGGAAGCAGGCACGACGATCAAGCAGTTGGTCGAGGCGGAGAACCAGCGCCAGGCCGCCGACCAGGTTTCCGTCAGCAACAGCATCGCGAGTCTTCGTTTTCTCGGCGCGACGGACTGGCGCGAGTTTGTCGAGACCATGAGCGCGGTCGAGCAGATCCTGCGTGAGGACATCGGCGGGGTTTACGGCAGGATGGATTTTCCCACGCGCGACCGCTATCGCCACGTCATCGAGAAGACGGCGAAGAACAGCCGCCTGTCCGAGAGTGCGGTGGCGCGCGCAGCGATCGAGCTGGCGCAGCAGAACGCGGCCAGCCCAGAGCAGGCAACTCTCGTGCCGGCCATGTCGGCTTCTATCTGATCGACGATGGACTGCGGCAGCTTCAGGAAAAGGCCGAGGTGCGCTTGTCGGCGGCGGAGGCTCTGCGCAAGCTGGGCGGCCGCTTCCCGCTCCTGCTGTATCTGGGAGCCATCGTTCTGCTTTCAGCGGTAATCACCGGAGGCTTGCTGGCGACGGCGCATGCCGGCGGCCTGCATGGTTGGGCGCTTGGGCTGATGGGAATGGTTTCGCTTCTGTGCGCAAGCCACCTGGCGGTAGCCCTGGTGAACTGGCTGGCGACGTTGCTGGCGCCGCCGCACTTACTGCCGCGAATGGATTTTTCCAAAGGGATTCCGCCGGAATCGCGCACGCTGGCGGTGGTCCCTACCATGCTCACCAGAGCAACCAATCTCGAGGAATTGATCGAGGCGCTGGAAGTCCGGTTCCTGGCAAATCGAGACGACAACCTGCACTTGGGCCTGCTCACTGATTTTCCAGACGCCGGCCAGGAATCGCTGCCCGAGGATGGACCGCTGTTGCGGCTGGCACGGCAGAAAATCGAGCAATTGAACGACAAATACCCGGGCAAGAACTCCGGACACATTCTTCCTGTTTCATCGGCCGCGCCGCTGGAATCCTCGCGAGCGGACGTGGATGGGATACGAGCGCAAGCGGGGCAAGCTTGGCGATTTAAATGCACTTTTGCGGGGCGGCTCAGGCACCCGCTTCTCCCTGGTCGTGGGCGACATCCGGGTTCTTTCCAGCGTGAAGTACGTCATCACCCTCGACACCGACACGCAGTTACCGCGCGACTCGGCTTGGCAGTTTGTGGGGGCGATGGCGCACCCGCTGAATCGTGCGCGTTACGATCCCGGCCAGCAGCGTGTGGTGGAAGGCTATGGCATTTTGCAACCACGAGTTGCCGCGAGCTTGCCTGGCACAAATCGCTCGCGGTATGCGCGGATGTGGGGGAGTGAGCCGGGCATCGATCCCTACACTCGCGCCGTGTCGGACGTTTACCAGGACCTCTTTCATGAAGGTTCGTTCATCGGAAAGGGCATCTATGACGTGGATGCATTCGAACAGGCGCTGAGGGGGCGTTTCCCGGAAAACCGCATTCTCAGCCACGATCTTCTGGAAGGGTGCTACGCGCGGGCGGGGCTGTTGAGCGATGTGCAGTTGTATGAGGAGTATCCTTCTCGCTACAGCGCGGATGTAAGCCGGCGTTATCGCTGGATTCGCGGCGATTGGCAGATCTTCCGATGGGTCCTGCCAGGCGCCCCCGGCCCGGACGGGCATGCTCAGCACAACCCGCTCTCAGGCATTATCCCGGTGGAAGATCTTCGACAACCTTCGCCGCAGTCTCACACCTTCGGCGCTGGTATTGTTTTTGATCCTGGGCTGGACGGTGCTGCCGGACGCATGGTTCTGGACGGTGGCGGTGGTTGCGATCGTCCTGCTTCCTTCCCTCATGGTCTCCATCCTGGATGTGCTGTACAAGCCTGGCGAGGTGCTTCTCCGCCAGCACCTCGCGGCTGCCGCGCACTCCGCGCAAAGGCGTTTTGCGCAGGCGGCATTCACGCTCGCGTGCCTGCCGTATGAGGCGTTCTTTACGCTGGACGCAATTTTCCGCACGGCGGGGCGGATGTGGATTACACACCGGCGAATGCTCGAATGGAATCCGTCGAGCGCACACGATCTTAGCAACTGTACGAATCTGGCCGCTGTTTGCCGGACGATGTGGATCGCCCCCGCGTTGTCGATCGTCGCGGCGATTTATCTCGCGGTTTTGAGGCCTTCCGCCTTGCCTTGTGCTGGCCCCTTACTCGCACTTTGGCTCACTTCGCCGGTCATTGCATGGTGGATTAGCCGCCTGCTGGTACACCGCGGAGCACGGCTGACGGCTGACCAGACCGTGTTTCTCCGCAAACTGTCCCGCAAGACCTGGGGGTTCTTCGAGACCTTTGTCGGCCCCGAAGATCATTGGCTGCCGCCCGATAACTATCAGGAAAACCCTGTCGCTGTAGTCAGCCATCGCACCTCGCCGACCAACATGGGCCTGGCGCTGCTGGCGAATTTGTCCGCCTACGATTTCGGCTACGTTTCCGCTGGACAGCTCATCGAACGCACGGCGAATGCGCTGCACACGATGGCAACCCTGCAACGCTACAACGGCCACTTCTTCAATTGGTACGACACCAGATCGCTTAAACCCTTGACCCCTAGGTACGTTTCGACCGTGGACAGCGGCAATCTCGCCGCAAGCCTGCTGACGTTACGCCCCGGACTGCTCGCCGTTGCCGATGACAAGATCCTCGGAGCGCGATTGTTTGCCGGGCTCCGCGACACCCTGGAGGGCCTCCAGGAGGCCGCTGGTGGCACGGCCGCAACCCAACTCGCGCAACTCCAGAATGAGTTGGCACGCCTCCGCGGATCACCCCCGGTGACGCTTACCACCGCCCGGTTGAACCTCGAAGGATTAATGTCGTTGGCTGCGAAGGTGGCCGATGCCCTCGAGCCGGGCTCCGACAGCGAAGCGAGCTGGTGGGCAAGCGCTTTCGCCGGCCAATGCCGGGCCGCTGGCGATGAACTCGCGTTCCTCGCTCCCTGGTCCGCGCTCCTCACCACGGTGGATGGGCACATCGACTGCCCCGAGCTTTCCCATATCCCCACCTTGCGCGAACTGGCGGCCCTTGAAGCGGGCTTACTGACCGACCTCGAGCAGCGGCACGGTTCGGGAGCGACGCCAGAAGCGAGCGCCTGGCTGGTTGAGTTCCAATCCCTCATCGCGCAGGCTGGCCAGCGAGCCCGGACAAGAATTTCGACCCTCGCAACTCTCGCTCAACAATGCGAAGAACTCGCCCGCTTTGAATATGACTTTCTCTTCGACAAGGCGCGTCATCTTCTGGCGATCGGCTACAACGTCGGCGAAAGCCGCAGGGACTCGAGTTTTTACGACCTGCTGGCATCGGAAGCCAGACTGTCGAGTTTCGTCGGCATTGCGCAGGGGCAACTGCCGCAGGAGAGCTGGTTCGCCCTGGGCCGATTGCTCACCAATTCCAATGGAGCGCCAACCCTGCTTTCCTGGAGCGGCTCGATGTTCGAGTACCTGATGCCGCTGCTTGTGATGCCGACCTACGACCACACCTTGCTCGACGAAACCTACAAGGCAGCCGTCCACGGTCAAATCGAGTACGGGAAGAGGCGCGGCGTGCCGTGGGGTATTTCGGAATCGGGCTATAACACGACGGACGTTCATCTCAATTATCAGTACCGCGCCTTCGGCGTTCCCGGTCAGGGCCTGAAACGCGGCCTCGCCGAGGATCTGGTGATTGCGCCGTATGCCTCGGCGCTCGCGCTCATGGTGGCGCCCGAGGAGGCGTGTCTGAATCTGCAACGGCTGGCCGCGGAAGGCGCCGAAGGCAGATATGGCTTCTATGAGGCGATCGACTACACGCCTTCGCGTCTGCCGCGCGGAAAATCGAGCGCCATCGTTCGCTCCTTCATGGCGCATCACCAGGGCATGAGTGTCTTGTCGCTGGCCTATCTGCTCTTGAACCGGCCGATGCAGAAGCGGTTTGAATCGGACCCGTTATTCCAGGCCACCACCTTGCTGCTCCAGGAGCGGGTTCCCAAAGCCACCGCGTTCTATACCCAAGCGGCCGACTCCTCCGATGTGCGCACCACTCCCACCGGCACGGAAACCCCGGTGCGCGTGTTCGAGAGCCCGGACACGCCGATACCGGAAGTGCAGTTGTTGTCCAACGGCAGATACCACGTCATGGTTACGAACGCGGGCGGTGGTTACAACCGCTGGAAGGACATCGCCGTCACGCGCTGGCGCGAAGACACCACCTGCGACAACTGGGGCATATTCTGCTTTCTGCGGGAAGTCGCGAGCGGGCAGTTCTGGTCGACCGCGTACCAACCGACCCGCGAGCCGGCCGAAGAATACGAAGCTATTTTCTCGGAGGCGCGAGCCGAGTTTCGCTGCCGCAAGCATGACTTCGTGACCCATACCGAGGTCGCCGTATCGCCCGAGGACGACATCGAACTGCGCCGCATCACCATTACCAACCGCGCTTGGACACGCAGGGCCATCGACGTGACCAGTTACGCGGAGGTGGTTCTGGCGTCCGCGGCGGCCGAGGCACTCCATCCGGCTTTCAGCAATCTATTTGTTCAGACCGAAATCCTCCGCAAACAGCGCGCGATCCTCTGTACCCGCCGCCCCCGCTCGCGCGACGAGCACGCACCCTGGATGTTTCATCTGATGGCGGTGCACGCGGCCGACATTGGAGAAGCTTCCTATGAGACGGACCGCCTGCAATTCATCGGGCGCGGAAACACGATTGCCGCTCCGCAGGCCATGAGCGACCCCGCCCCGCTCTCGGGCCGTGAAGGCTCGGTGCTGGATCCGGTTGTTGCTATCCGGCATCGAGTAACTCTGCGTCCCGGAGAAACCGCAACCATCAACATCGTGACCGGCATGGGGGACACTCGCGAAGCATGCCTGGGCCTGGTTGACAAATACCAGGACCGGCGTCTCGCGGACCGGGTGTTCGATCTGGCCTGGACCCACAGCGACGTGTTCCTGCGGCAGCTCAATGCTACCGAGGCGGATGCGCAACTGTATGCGCGTCTGGCGAGCTCCATCCTCTATGCCAATTCCTCGCTGCGCGCCGATCCCAGCGTGCTGATCAAAAACCGCCGTGGGCAATCGGGTTTGTGGGGCTATTCCATTTCTGGCGATTTGCCCATCGTGCTGCTGCAGATCGGAGACTCCGGGAAGATCGATCTGGTGCGCCAACTCGTGCAGGCCCATGCCTACTGGCGCCTGAAAGGTTTGGCCGTGGACCTGGTGATCTGGAACGAAGAGCACGCAGGTTACCGGCAAGAACTCCATGAACAGGTCTTGGGGTTGATTGCAGCCGGCAAGGAAACCATTCCGGCAGGCCGCACCGGCGCCATCTTCGTACGCTCCACGGATCAGATATCCAGCGAAGATCGCATTCTGCTGCAAACGGTCGCTCGCGCCACCATCTCGGATACGCACGGCTCGCTCGCCGATCAAATCATGCTTCGTGAGCCGCTGCAGGCGACCGTTCCGCGCCTTACGCCGACTCGGAAACATCGCCCCGAACTCGCCGCAGCCGCACCACCGCGCAACGATCTTATCTTCTCAAATGGGCTGGGCGGTTTTACCCCCGACGGGCGTGAGTACGTGATTACCACAACGCGCACGCAAACGACTCCCGCACCATGGGTCAACGTGCTGGCGAACCCAGGGTTTGGAACCGTGATCTCCGAGTCCGGTTCAACCAACACCTGGGCCGAGAATGCCCACGAGTTTCGCCTTACTCCCTGGAACAACGATCCGGTGAGCGATTCCAGCGGAGAAGCGTTTTACCTGCGTGATGAGGAGAGCGGCCACTTCTGGTCGCCCACACCCTGGCCCAGCCGCGGCGCGACGCCCTACATCAGCCGGCACGGATTCGGCTACAGCGTGTTCGAACACACGGAAGGCGGCATACGCTCGGAGTTGTGGGTTTATGTAGCGTTGGACGCGCCTGTCAAATTCGCGGTGTTGAAGGTGCGAAACCAGTCGGATCGATCGCGCCGGCTCTCCGCCACGGGATACGTGGAATGGGTTTTGGGTGACCTGCGACCGAACACGTCCATGCACGTGACCAGCGAAATTGCTCCGAGTAGTGCCGCCCTGTTCGCGCGCAACCCGTACCACACGGAGTTCGCCGGCCGGGTGGGCTTCTTCGCCGCGGACGCTCCCAAGCAAACCGTGACCTGCGATCGGGCTGAGTTCCTCGGACGCAATGGCGCCCTCCGCAGTCCGGCGGCGATGTCCCGCTCGCGGCTCTCCGGCAAGGTGGGGGCTGCGCTCGATCCCTGTGCGGCGATCCAGGTTCCATTCGAACTTGCCGGTGGGCAAGAACGCGAGATCATCTTCACCCTCGGCGTGGGGCAGGACGCCGGGGATGCGTCCAGCCTGGTTCGCCGGTTCTGCGGGTCGGCTGCCACCCGAGCCGCGCTGGAAGCGGTGTGGCAGTATTGGACGCACACTCTCGACGCGGTGCAGGTGGAGACACCCGACGCGTCTCTCAACGCACTCGCCAACGGCTGGCTCGTCTACCAGACTTTGGCGTGCCGGCTTTGGGGACGCAGCGGCTACTATCAGCCGGGCGGCGCCTTCGGTTTCCGCGACCAACTGCAGGACGTTATGGCGCTCATCCATGCTCAGCCGCGCCTGGTGCGCAAGCACCTGCTGCTGTGCGCGTCCCGTCAGTTCCAGGAGGGAGATGCCCAGCATTGGTGGCATCCTCCAGCCGGCCGGGGCGTGCGTACTCACTTTTCGGATGATTACTTGTGGCTGCCGCTGGCCACTAGCCGCTACGTGCTGAGCACCGGCGACACCGGTGTGCTCGATGAACCCGTTCACTTCCTCGAAGGCCGCTTGGTGAGCGCGGAGGAAGACTCGTACTGGGACCTGCCTGCCCAGTCGCAAACCGCAGCCACTCTGTACGAACACTGCGTCCGAGCGATTCTCAGGGGCCTCGGAGTGGGTGAACACGGACTGCCACTTATCGGCTGCGGCGACTGGAATGATGGCATGAATATGGTTGGCGAACACGGCAAGGGGGAAAGCGTCTGGTTAGGCTTCTTCCTGTACGCCGTGCTGCTGCAGTTCGCCGAAGTGTCGCGCCTGCGGGGCGATGTCTCTTTCGCCGAGCGCTGTCAGGCAGAGGCCGCGCAAATGCGCCGGAACATCGAGCAGAATGGGTGGGACGGCGAGTGGTACCGGCGCGCTTACTTTGACGACGGTTCGCCGCTGGGGTCGGCAACCAATCCCGAATGCCAGATCGATTCCATCGCGCAGAGCTGGGCGGTTCTCTCCGGGGCGGGCCAGGCTGATCGCTCGCGCATGGCGATGGACGCGGTCGATCGGCGACTGGTTCGCCGGGAGAGTGGGTTGATCCAGCTTCTGGATCCGCCGTTTGATAAATCGGACTTGAATCCCGGTTCGATCAAGGGGTACGTCCCCGGGGTGCGGGAAAACGGCGGCCAGTACACTCATGCGGCGATCTGGGCAGCCATGGCGTTCGCCGCGTTGGGCGACAATCGCCGAGCATGGGAACTCTTCGACATGATCAATCCGGTCAACCACACGAAGTCTCCCGAGGCAATTGACACCTACAGAGTGGAACCGTATGTGATCGCGGCTGACGTGTATGCGCTCTTTCCCCACGTTGGCCGCGGGGGATGGACTTGGTACACGGGCTCCGCCGGGTGGATGTACCGGCTTATCCTCGAGTCACTCTTGGGGCTGAGGCTGGAAGTCGACAAACTGCGCTTGGCGCCGTGCCTTCCTGCGGATTGGCAGCAGTTCAATCTTCACTACCGCTATCGCGAGACGGTCTATCACATTACGGTCACCCAACCGCGCGATGCAGGAAGCGCGAAAGGCGTCACCGTGGATGGCGTTCTGCAAGATGACGCGGCGATTCCCCTGGTTGATGACCGCCAGCAGCATACGGTGGAAGTGAGAGCATGATGGAGGGGTTCTCGCGGCCCGAGGGGAGAATCTCTTTGGGACCCCGGCCTGTGAAGCCTCCACGCCGCGCCGCTCATTTGTGCAGTTTTGAACAGCACTGCGACCCGGCGAATGCGACACTTGACGTCAACGTCAGATGAGACGCTCGCACCAGGTGATCGTAGGGGTGCGCAAGTCGACTTGCACAGCCCAGATTCGAATGGAGTAATTATGGATTCTCAGCATGAAAGTTAACCGCCCTAGCGTGGTCGGCAAATATACCAATGATCTCGTCTACCAACGACTCGTGCCAGGAGTGCTTGAGGAACTCCGGCACCGCAATCCGAAAGACGAGCATGGCCATCGCAAAGGGAAACACCATCAATTGTTGACTGAGGACATCGGCATCCCTGCCTTGGACAACCATCTGCGCGCCGCAACAGCCTTCATGCGCGCTGCTTCGACATGGGACGGCTTCTATCGTTCTATGCAACGCGCTTTCCCCAAGCTGAACACTACGCGGCTTCTGAATTTCCCCGAAGAGGCCGAGGACAGCGTATAATCCGCGCCGCTAATGTTGATAACGCTGGCCGAAGTCGTAGATCTGTTTCGCAAATGGCAAACAGAACGGCGTCTCCTTCAGTGCGGTGTTTTCGTATCGCCCCATAGCAGCGGTCACGCCGTGGGACGCATAGAAGTACTGACTGGGGATAGCCTCCGAGTCGATGCGCGTAGCCTGTATAAATTCGGCGAACAGGCCGCAATGTTCGTCTCATTTCAGGAAGCGTTGACCTTTCACTTTGAGGATTGGCGAGACGCGCCAGAGGAATTTAGCAAGCCGCTGCATGATAATTACGATTCGTTAATTTTTATTGAGTTTGCCACTGGACATTGTGAGATCTATGCCCTCAAACGTAGCGATGAACTCCCTAGCCTTTGCGGGGCTTAACAACATTCCGACCTCCCGTAAGAGAGCCTAACAAAATGGTCATGGGCGGCTGCCCACCCGCAAGGGGATGAAAGTGAACGGGTTGTCACGTTTGGGGTCTAGCGGAACTTGGCTGCAACGTCAGCGACTTTCTAGGTAAACCCCATTCTTGACCAATTGCAAGGCTTGGAACACTGTTCTCGCCAGTTTAGGATGCACAATCCATGAACACTCCTTTGCTTCCCGATGCTTTGTGGAATCTGGTTCAACCGATGCTGCCGTCTCCACCACCCAGACCCAAGGGCGGCAGACCAAGGTTGCCGGATCGTGCGTGTCTCACCGGTATTCTGTTTGTCTTGCGCAGCGGGATACCGTGGGAGATGCTGCCGCAAGAGATAGGCTGCGGCTCAGGAATGAGCTGCTGGCGTCGCCTGCGCGACTGGCGGGAGCGTCGTATCTGGCAACTGCTCCACTTCGTTTTGCTGGACTGGTTGGCGCGCTACGGGCAGATTGATTGGTCACGAGCCGTTGTGGACGGTAGTTCCGTGCGAGCTGTTTTTGGGGGCAGCGCACCGGTCCCAATCCCACGGATCGAGCGAAGCCGGGCAGCAAGCGCCATTTGCTCTGTGACGGGAACGGAATCCCGCTGGTGATACAACTCACCGGGGCCAATCGTAATGACTCGCAGCAAGCACTGGCTCTGGTTGATGCCATCCCCCCGTTACAGGGAGAACGAGGACGCCCACGCCATCGTCCTGATTGCGTGTTCGGCGACCGTGGTCACGACGCAGAGGCGATCCGGCAAGGTCTGCGTAGCCGACACATCCTTCCTTTTCTTGCGAAGCGCAACACCGAAAATGGCAGCGGGCTGGGCCGATGGCGATGGGTAGTTGAGCGAACCTTCGCATGGTTGAATCAGTTCCGGCGACTACGCGTTCGCTACGAGAAACGGGCCGACATTCACGAGGCATTCTTATCTCTCGGTTGTGCCCTCATCTGTTGGAAATTTCTCTCAGGATGAGAATGGCCTACGGTTCCAGCAAACCGGGGCCCGACCATTCTCACACTAGCTTAGAACCGGTCTCATATATGCCTCAGCAGTAGCTTGATGCATCCCAGCCTTACCATGCCGAAGAAGTTCTCGATGTGATATTCCCGGCGGGTGACCAGGCGACGGAACCAGTGCAGCCAGGCAAACAGCCGCTCGACCCGCCAGCGTCTTCGGTAGCGGCGTAGCGGACGGCCATCCTGTGTGGGCCGACGGCGTGTTTGCCGGTGTGGCGCAATCAGCTCGATGCCGTAGCGCTGAAACAAGTCACGGTCGAGCCGATCGCTGTCGTAGGCCTTGTCGCCGATCAGCCGTGCGGGCAACTGGTCGAGAAAGCTCTGGCTCAGGACTTCTTCTACGACTTGGCTCTCGTGGGGCGAAGCGCTCTGCACGCTGACGGCGAGAGGAAGACTGTGAACATCGGCGACAGCGACGATCTTCGTGCCCTTGCCGCGTTTGGTGGGGCCCACCGCAAGGCCCCCTTTTTCGCGGAGGCAAAGGTAGCGTCGACGAAGGCTTCTTCCAGGTCCAGCCGGCCCTGCCCCTGCAACTCTGCCGCCAGCACGCGCAGCGCCCGCTCCAACGCTCCTCCCCGCACCCAATGCTGAAAGCGGCGATGGCAGGTCTGATACGGAGGATACCTGGCCGGCAACTCGCGCCATTGCGCTCCCGTGCCCAACACCCACAGCACCCCGTTGAGCACCTGCCGCGTGTCTTGCCACGGACGCCCACGTCCATCGGCACGGCGCTTGGGTTCCAGCAGTGGTTGCAGCCGCGCCCACTGCGCATCGGTCACTTCCCAGCGTCCTCGCATGTTCGGTTGGAAGACCCGCTACGAGCACGACGCCACGGCCTGAACACTAAAAATGAATACCCTGCGCTGCAGTGAACACGTCGTGGATCTCGCCTGCACTCAGCGCACGGTTGAAGATGCGTACCTCATCGATGTCGCCGGCAAACCCAAACTGGCACGATCCCTGGTAGGCGCCGATGTAAAAATTCTGGTTCGGCAGAGCATAATTGATGGTCACGGTTGTCGCGGTTCCCGGGGTGACCTCAACACCATCCACGTAAAGCCGGACCGTCGCGCCGTTGTAGGTGCCAGCCACCAGATGCCAGTTCCCATCCCAGACCTGGGCCGGGGTAGCCAGCGGCGATTGCTCAAAATTGACGCCATCGAAAACGTAAAAGCCCACTCCCCCGGTAGCCGTGTACAAGGCATAGGAGGCCGCCGTGCACGAGTCGGCGCCCTGAGACAGGATGTAGTTGTCCGCCCCTGGAGATACCCAGGTTCTTTACCCAGGCCATGGAGGTGACGGTCGTGGGCTGCAGGCTCAGCGATGCCGGAACATTCACCGAATCCGCGCCCGAGAAACCAAAGGCCTCTCCGACCTTGCCGGTAACAAAGCTCACCGGTCCTTCGATCGTCCCCGGGTTGGCGCCCATGGCGTCAGCCGCGTTGCCTTCAGCTTTCCACCAACTCACCAGGCCGACGGGTGGCAACGCGATCTGCGTCGCCGTTCCCTGCGCGTTGACCGTTACCACCGCCTTCAGCGTGACCGGGACCGGCTTCGTATTCGTTCCATTCGAGGAGAACAAATCAAAGACGATGGGCGACACAAACGAGCCCGGCATGCCAAACCTACCCTGGACTGCGGACGCATTCACCGCGAAATATTTGTTGCCGCTGGTTTGTCCCACACCGCTGCCTACCGCTACACGGAGCATCGCAATCGGCACGGACGCACAAACAGCAGCCGGCGTGCAGGAACTGCCCGCTGCGTTGACGTCGGTGAGAATGAAGATTTCTCCGGAGACCCTCACCAGCTCGGATTGTTGGCCGCTGGTGACGGGAACGGTGTCCGTGAAAGATGCCTGTAGGAAGGTGCTTACCGACTCGGCGCTGGCCGAAGCTACCAGAAACAACACGGCAACCAACGCTCTCGATTTATGCGCGACAAATTACCAAACATACCTGCCTCCAATCAGCGGCGTGGGGCTACGCAATTTCTTTTCGTTGGACCCGAAACCACTGGACGAGCCTGAGGTGGAGCCCCAGCTTCGAAGCCGCACGGGCCGGATTTGTGCGTCGGAAGTTGCACGGAACTGCTGGAATTGAGTCGTTGACGCACCGAGGTGGACGTCAAATGTCTACTTAATTGCCAGACCCTGGGTTATACTCGACGACGCTCTGAAGGCAAACGCTGGAGGAAAAAGTATGTTTCACTTAATCTGGTATATTCTTATTGGGTTAATCTCGGGGGTTATCGCGAAATCGGTGATGCACGTGCATATGACGATCTTCTGGACGATCGTGCTCGGCATCATCGGATCGATCATCGGCGGCGGCGTTACCCACATGTTTTCGCGCCCGGGAAACGAACGATATCATCCCGCCGGCCTCATTTTTTCCACACTGGGCGCGATCCTGGTTCTCTTCATTTGCTATAAGCTGAAGATTCATTTTCCCCAGGTCAATCCGTTCTAGCTCATCGACGAACTAATCTCGTATTCCGATAGGACGGTCACGTCTCGGGCTCATGGGGCCACTGGCCTGCCTCACAAGCGGCTTCGGATTACTTCCGGGGTAGGCAACGTCACGTCCCCACCGTGGGCATTACTCGGGGGGTGAGCTTAAGAGCCACTCGAAGCCCGAGCGCTCGAATTGCTCGAAGGGAGCCTCACGATGTCATGGCGCGTGCGGTTGATGCGGGCTTTCCTCTGGGTTTCGGTGCTCGCATGGGGTGTTGGCGTGGGCGCAAAGCTCTACGACCTCAGAGTTGTAGCGGGAGCTTGGAGCGCGTCACCGCCAGAGTCGCTCACCCTGTTGCCGTATGGTCCTCGTTTCCCAGTCGACCCCGGCAGAATTCTTCTTACCCACGTCACCCTCGACATTGGTGGCGGCTTTCGGTGCACTGATCAGTGGATGGAAGACCCCATTCGGCTATCGCGTTTGGTTGGGGTTGTCTGCGCTGCTCATTCTGGCGGTCTGGGTCTTTACCGTTGTCGCTTTCTGGCCCAGCAACGCTGCGTTGTTTGCCTACGCCTCCAGTGCCACGAGTGGGGCTAAGGGCGAAGCGGAGCTGATACGGCTGACACGCCAGTGGTGGTGCGGGACGCCAAGGAGCGTTCGATCCCGGTCGCGATCCTGCTCACACGTGAGGAAAGCCAGCTTCGGCAGACCGACAGGGAAGCCCGCTGGGGCTGCAAGGACGGAGTCTGGGTTTTGCGAACCACGCGCCAGTGGCTTCCCCGCGACCTTGATGTGCTGAAACCCCTGTTCGAGCGGATGCGCATCGAGGGTTCGGATCTCCTCCAGAAGAACGTGGCGCTCGCCGAAGAAGGGCGCCGGACGTTTGCCGACATCGACAGGGTCGAGAAAGAACTGGGGAAGGCGGCCACGGCGATCCGGTCGGTATCGGGGCTGGATAGCAAGTACAAGTGCCGCCTACAGGCTATCTGCGACAATGCCTCTTCGCAGAGGATGCCCTCGGCAAAACTCAGCCGTGCGACGGTTTCCGAGGCCGTTCGGAACGCCGGGGACTAGGCATGGACATGCCGGTGTCCGCATTGGAAAAGGGTAAAATGACGGTTTCAGGAGCCAAGGTGCCGACGTACGAGCGCGGCGACTACGTGAAGGTCGACTTCCCCGACGAGGCCACCAGGATCGGCGAGTGGATGTGGGTGCGCGTCGAAAGCTGCGACGACGACAAGCGGCTGATGTTCGGGGTCCTCAAAGAGATGGGGTTTGAACGTACAGGTGTGAAAGCTGGAAGTAAATGCTTGGCACACGACCAAAACGGCTTCCGATTACCCAACCTTGGAAAGTTGTCTCCGACCGGTGCAGTCGGCGCCAAACTATTTAGGAGTTTCACCCCGGTTCGCGTCATCCTGCACGGACTTCGTCGTAGCCGACTTGTCGATCGTCGACTTGGCAGACAGATCGCATGCAGTTGGGGGATTTGTCATCTGCTTGGCGAATACACGGTAGCTCGGCCCGTCCGGATGCAACGTCGACCAGTATCCCGACCGGGTCAGCAAGGGTTTGTGCTGGACGATGATCTGGTTGAACAGAATCTTCACTCCACATTCGAGATTGTTCTTCGGCTGGAGAATGGTTTTGGCCGGATCGTTCGCCTTTAGCGCACGGTCCAATTGCCGATTGAAATTGCAGCCGTAACGCTTCTGGTCGGCGTACGCAAGCTGCAACAATCCTTGACTGCGCATGGCCATTCCTCTCACCTCATCGCGTTTCGCGACTTCCGGCTCGGTGTGACGGACACTCGTGTTCGGATTCAGGCCGGCTTCAGCACCCGCAAGTGCCTGGAAGAAGTAAGCCCAAAATGCGCGTTTGTCGGTTTCGCCCAACTCGTAAAATCGCGGGCAGAATCGACGGACGCCCTGGGGGACGTGCGAAGAAAGCATTTCGGGCGGGAGAGCCTTCTCGATGATCTGGTCCCATTGTGGATTCCAGGGCGTCCCACCGAGCTCGACCTTCTTCAGATCGATAGGGGTCGGCGGGGCTGGTTTGGTGGCCTGCGCATGCGAAACTGTGGCTATTCCCATGAAAAATACGAGACTCACGATGAACGATGTCTTCAGCGCAGAGATACTCATGTTTACCGATCTCCGCTACTAATCGATACATTACTTTGCCACTTCCCTCGTGACTGCTCTGTTCAGGCCTGACTGCAAAGATTATGCAGCGATCGATGATCGAGGCGATCCTTCCTAGTTCAACATACCCGGCCGTTCGCGTGGGCAATCCGGCGAAGGCTTGGTCGGCCAACACACGAGCCCATAGTGCCCGCCACGTCCTGCCGGCGAGCGCAGCCTTGGGAGTCACGCCATCTTGCGGGCTTCGTTGCCGTCTTGCGCGCGGCCCGTGGCCTTTTCCGAGCTGCTGCGACAGTTTTTCTCCTACTGCGATGAAGTGGCTTTCTGATTTTTAACCTGCAGATCGTTCACCACTTGCTGAACGTTGGGCACTCCAGTCGCCACCTTCTCGGCGAGCGCCCGCTTGTTTTCCGAGTTCACTTCTCCGGTCAGCGTGACGACGCCGCTCTTCACTTCGTATTTCACGTGTTCGTGCAGCTTGTTCTGGATCAGCGCCGCGTCCAGATTCTGCTCGATGCCTTTGTCCAGATCGGAGTTTACGGCCTTGGCATCTTTTTCTCCGCCCACGGGAATCACGGCAATCTGATCCGCGACAACCTGCGTGCCCACGAGGGACTTTGCCACCGATTCGGCTTGTGACTTCTCGTTGTCGCTGGCGACTTGTCCGCCGAGGGTCACGATGCCCTTGTCACGATCCTGGCTGACGGAAACGTTCTTGAGCCCTGCTTGATCGAGCGATTTACGGATGCTGTCGGAAACATCAGGTGACTTCGTGGCCGTCTGCGAGCATCCGGCCAAAATCCCGACGGCGAGCAGCGCGACCATGGCTACTGACAATCTGAGCTTTTTCATATTTCTCCTTTTATGAATTCGAGACGGAATCTCAAACGGCGATGAAGGAATGGCTAGTGCGTGTTGCCTTTTGCGTCCGGTGCCGTTCAGCCATTACGCCACTTCTTTCCTTTTAACAGTCGTTGGTACCTGCACCAGTTCCTCAAACAGGGAGCGGTAGTGAATCATCGCCGTTCTCAGATCTTCCGTAGTTGCTGCGTTTTTCCCAAGCCGCAGCGCAATCTCATGCGCAGACCGGTAGTTCTCCACCACTCGGGGATGGTCGACAGAAATGTCGGCGGCACGCTGATCGAAATCGGATACGGGATAGCCACGAGTTTTCATCAAAGAGGACACCAGGTCATCGGCTTCTGTGACTGCCCCCTTTGGGGAATCGACAAAACGAGACTGTAGGGACTCCCACCGTTTCAAAAAACGTTCGTGTTCCATCGGATCAAGAGCGCGAATGTTGAGCTTTTCGACCCGCTTCTCGCGGTCCGCTAATTTCGCTTCCGCTTTTCGTCCTGACCCATGCTCCCGCACCGCCCGCTCGTACTCGGGCCCAAATCTTTGCCGCAGGTCTGCAGTCGTACTCCTGCGTTTTCGCACGTACAGCCAAGCCAGCACTGCGATGATCAGAATCACCACGGCGGCGACCACAATCAGCTTCGGATCCAGCAGATTTAGATTCATCAAATCCTCCACAAAACCAAATTTGTTCACGAAGTTCCCTCTGCCCTCAGAACTGTGTGAATGGCCAGTATCAAGGGTCAGGCTTCGGGAAACTGGTCAGAATTGATCGTCTCGTAAATTTCGAGCTGCTAAGCTGGCAGGCTAATGACCGGCACGGTCAATTCTGACCAGTTTTTACCGGCCCGCCAGATACTGTGCTCCGCAACCGCGATGACCGATTGCTCTGTGATGCGAATCGATAAGAAGTCCATGATGGAAGTGCTTCACCGGGAACACGCGTTTTCCGATATGTTCGTGGCATATTTGCTGACACGGAACATCCGATACGAAGAGGATTTGGTTGACCAGCTTTTCAATTCCAGTGAGAAACGACTTGCTCGCGCTCTTCTCCTGCTTGCTCACTTCGGCAAGGACGGAAAGCGCGAAGTTGCAGTTCCCAAAGTCAGTCAAGAAACTCTAGCAGAAATGGTGGGCACAACTCGCTCGCGGGTTAGCTTTTTCATGAACAGGTTCAGGAAGTTGGGCTTCGTTCGCTACAACGGTGAGCTTGAAGTCCACAGTTCGCTGCTCAACGTAGTTCTGCACGATTCGCTGTTCTCCGCAGTTTCCCAAGAAACCAAGCGACAACCTCTCTTGTGAAATCGAGCCTCCGCTCCACAGCAAGTTAGCCGCTGGGGTGTCGGTTGGAACGTGATCGGTTTCCACCGAGCATGGTGTGAGCAATTTTGAACAGCGTCCTGAGCCGAAGTGTTGAAAATTGCTTTGAAGGTGAACCATGCCCGCGGCGGTTTCTCCGGCACTCCAAAGCGCAGTCGTCCTTTGCATCGACGACAACGAGGACGTGCTGGAATGCGAGAAATCGTTCCTTGAAAGCTTCGGCTATACCGTTCTGACCGCTGCAAGCGGTGGCAAGGGATTGGAACTGGCTTCCAAATACTCGGTGGACGTTGTAATCCTGGATTACTTCATGCCCGAAATGAACGGGCAAGAGGTTGCCATCGCAATGAGGCGGCTCAAGCCGCTAGCGCCAATCATCTTGCTCACTGGAGCAGTGGATGTCCCAGAGCAAACTCTGAACCTCGTTAACGTCTTCATAGCCAAGGATCGTTTGGCCAGCCAGTTGTTACCCGCGATCGCACAATTGCACGGATGCGGATCGACTTCTTCGCCTTCGTATGACGCATGACGGCGGAGGAGACCGCCTACCTGATACCCGGCTGTTGGGTAGCCATCTTTCGAAAGACCTGGCCGGAGCTGCAGCGCAGCATCTGGGACGAAGTCCGCTTTCCGCAAACCTGGCTATCCTCAGAGCAAATCACCCAACGAAACGTGGTCGTCGTGAAACCGGCTTCGGCCCAAAAACCTCGCATTCGCATTGCTGTGCTGGAAAGTGATCCCCTGCGCTTCGTCGGGTTTCGCGTGCTGTTTTCTTGGCGATACCGATGAACGTGCGATTCAGTAATGGCGCTAAGATGATGGCAGCTACAGTATCCGCATATCGTTGCACTTCCTGCTGCTTCTCTTTCCCTTCCTTGGTTTCCCAGCTTGGTCGCCATTTTCTCCCTTGATGCCCTTTTGGTTGGCCTGCCGCTGTGACCTGTCGAGTTTGGTGCGTTTCTTTGCCATGCTCACGGCTTGCCACAATTGGCATGCCGAAGGCTAGGACCCTGAACTTCTCGGGCTTTCTTGGCCGCTAAGAGTTCCGAATGCGCAGAAGGCAACTGCCTATGATGAAGGAGTTTGCGGGAAAACTTGGAATCCCTAGGCTCTGCGCGCTGTCGGAATAAAGAATCTCGCTAGAGCATGGGCAGCCGAAGCGGACGTGCACAATCAGCCCGTTCGAGAAGGTGAAGAGGGTGAGCGGGACGCGATCGACAGGTCACACACCGTTTCGGGACATTTTCCGCCATCGTTGCCTTCCAGCCACAGTCCAACCAGTTCATGCTCACGTTCTGGGCGAGACAAGCGTCGGGGAAACGCTTAAGGGGAGTAATTCTTCGGGGGAGGATACGGCTTGAGGTGCATATTATGCACAGGAACTGGCGCGTGTCAATCCGGGGAGGTTCTGGTTGTGGTCTGAGCAAAATTGAACAGTCCTCGCCTTAGCGTAGGATTTAGCATTTGCTAGAAAATCCAAACCCTCCGAAACCATCGAACCCATCCTAGCGCTAGGGAGAAAACACATGGCGCACAACCACGGTAGTGAATATCAGGTCAGAGTTGTCCACGGGGACGGAACCGAGGAACTGAGCGGGTGGCTGAGCAGCGCGGAGCAGGTGGCGCAGGCAATCGCCGCGGATCGCAAGCCGCAAGGCAAGGCTTACTGGATTCGGGCACGAAACGTTCTCTGCGCAGACTGCCCGCCAAACGTGGAACGGAGCACTGTGGAATGCCCCCTTGCGAATACCCAGACCCCGCGGTACAGCCCACACGACTCCCGTTATCTGGTAGAGGTGGGGACGAAGAGGCGCTGCGAGGTTGAAGTGTCCGTATGGAGCAGACGCTGGACTGCTTGACAACGGCGGCGCACGTGCGTAGCATCATAGTTGAGGTGGTTACCACCTTCTCCTCTTCAGGTTCCCTGAACTAAGTCAGCCCATCTGAAGTTCTCCCCCCTTAAGCTTCATAAAAGTGTGTACCCATGACGCCCAAGAATCCAAGTCCGATTCTGCACGAAGCCAAGCAACTCTACAAGGTGGGTGACCGTCTTGAATCGTTAGCGGGCGAACATCCCATCGTCTCGGATGCGCTCGTTTCTCTCTCGGGAACCGTTCGTAACACGGCGAGCCTGCTGGAAGTACTGGTGGCTACGAGGCTCGCTCCGATTGTCGGGTTGGGACCGGCCGAGGCCTGATTTCTCGGTGTTTTCGAGGCGGTGAGCAGTGGAATCAGACGAGCAGGCAGGAAATTTAAAACGGCTGCGACATTGGTTATGTTCTAGCTGCTGACTCCTGCGAGGCGCTTGTAATCGCGGAAGAACTTTCATTCGGAGCCCCAGTTCGTTCCGCGCATCCAAGCGAGGGTTCCGCTCGACGGCAACGTAGTGATCTCCTATCCGGTTGCCGGACCCGTTTACGAGTCACTCCTGATGCTGAGTCCAGTAGTCGTGACGACTTTCCTCAAGATGCCACACTTGGGATACGAACGAATCGTCTGACTGACGGCTGAGTATGACCGTTTGTAGAGAAGCGCTGAAATGGGGTGAATACGTTTGTTCAAGAGTTATTCTTTTGACCGGCCTCTGTTTAGGCCGGATTGTAGGCGTGACTGTTATGACCGCCAAGTTCGGGACCGCATAGCTGCGAACTGCGAGCATTCGATACTGAACGATGTTGCTGTTACTACTTGAGTTGAGTAGCGCAAATATGTATGTCCCGGCGGGCACGGCCACCCCTGCTGGAACTTCCACCGATTCGCTGAACGTCATCCCGGTTGTCTTGTTCCAGTCGCTGGCGGTTGCTTTCGGCAAAGCGAATACGAAGACCGCAAAGAGACAGAACACTGTTGCAAGCGCCTTGGAACGCCTCATCTTCTTTCCTCTTTCTTGAGACAAAACTATCGCACACGCAGGCACGCAATACTGAGCACAATTGACCTGTGGTGGAGTCACCGGCTAAGGGCGAGAGATGGCGTTTGAAAACCAAAGCGCCGCCGGACGGGCGAGGATCGCCGCCGCCCGGAGGAAGCTGTCGCGGCTGCTCAAGCAGCGCTGGGCGCAAGGGAAGATGAAGCCGAAGGCAACGGCGAGGTAGGTCGCGCTGTTCCACCGATGGCATCCAGATCCTGAGAAAGCGGCCTTCCGCTAGCAAATGCATCAGCAGCAGTGCATCGCGGCGATCATGCTTCTGCTTGCGCGGTTCGCATGCCCGGATCTTCGCCGGATGTCCGACCGCGCACTCCACGCCCACTTCTTCCATCAACTCCAGAAACCACTGCATTGAACCGGTCGCTTCAATGCCCACCCGCACTGGACCGGGTAGTCCAGCATAAAACTCACGTACTTGCTCGCCCTCGTGTGCGAGGACACGCTCTTCCACTTCACCTGTATCGACATCGAGCATCGCCAACGTCTGCTGTCGGGAATGCAAATCACAACCTTGCGCATCTCGGCCTCCTTCGACCCGAGCCACTCTTTCGGTTTGGAAGCCAAAACAGTGTACTCAGTCCGCTCGCGAGGCCGACTTCGTTATCCCATCAGGCTTTCTCACCAAGAATCCCGGCGGTTCTCGGGCGAGCGCCGGTGCCGGTGCAAAGCACGATCCACCCGTATTGCCGACAGCTGGAGGTGAAGAAATCTACCCCTGCCCGTTCCGGGATGAGCCGAAGCCCATTCCAAGAGACGGTCAATTCTGCTCAGACCTCAGAAAGCCACGAGATTACAAAAGTCGCAGCCCTCAAGGAGGCTCAGAAGAGCCGCAATCCGCCCTTTACGAGGGGGAAGGAGAAATATGAAAACCAGTACGAAAGACAAGATCCAGGGCAGCTTCCACGAAATGAAGGGAACAATCAAGGAGGCGGTTGGAAAGGTTACGAGTGACCGCAATTTGAAAGCCGAAGGGAAAGCCGAGAAGAGGGCGGGCAAGGTTCAACAGCGGATCGGCGATGCTAAAGAAGTCGTCGCAAACTTGAAAGGAAAGCTGGCGGGATTAAGAAAAACTGGATAGGCCATTCACAAATGAATCGGCAAAGTTGAAAAGACCGCAGGGGTAGGGAACACCGCGGCGCGAAGGGCGTGCCGGTGGACATCGATCCTGTGTTTTCGTTTCCGCGAGAGCATTGATTGGATCGTGAGTGGGGAAGAGCTTGGCCCAGGAGAGTAGTGGGCCGACCTTGCCGCGGCCACGATCAGCGCGTCCCAGGTTGGGAAGGGGCAAGCGGGAAGGTTCCAAATGCCTCCAGCTGTTCCTCCCCCCGTCGCAAAGAAGGTCCCACGTAGACAATTCAATGGCGCATCGTGCCATGGATCCTTATGTTCGGTTCAACGGTCGCATATTCGCTTTGTCTTCGCCACGGATTAATGTCAGAAACGCACACCGTCCTGGGCACTGGACATCTTCCTATAGTCGGACCCGCGCTTTTCCTCTTGCACAACTCCATAAATGGATGTATCATACTCCAGATATGGAGGTTGACTCATGGCGACACTCCAACAGCCACTTGCCGGGTTTTCAACGCAAAGGACTGTAGATCTTTCCAGCCGAGATGTTCAGGAGCGGCTGAGCCGTTCCGCTATTCCAGCATTTTTCAAGCTCGCACATGCCTGGCAATTGCGTGACGAATCAACTCGGCAACTCCTGGGCGGTGTCTCCAATGGCGTGTTTTATCAGCTGAAGCGCGGGCACAAGAAAACCCTGGACCAGGACAAGCTGACCCGGATCTCTTTGCTCCTCGGGATCTTCAAGGCGCTCAATATCCTGTACAGCCGGAAATTGGCTGATGCCTGGGTCAACTTGCCCAACTCCAATCCGATGTTTGAGGGAGAAGCGCCTCTCCGTTACCTGATCAAAGGCGGAGTTCCTGCCCTTGTGCGCGTTCGCCAACTCCTGGACGCGCGCCGCGGGGGCCGGTGACGCCAAGACTCACAACAGTCCGGCAGGACGATACCCACCGACTTATTCCATCCCGCTACAGCGACGAAAGCGTTTTGGGAAGGCTTGCCGCCGGCGAAGATCAGCTACAGGAACTATTCGAGCTAGACGGCGCCACCAATGACCGAGTGCTCGGAGAAGCTAACCTGCTTCCAGGCATCAGTGTTCACGAACTCCTGTTCGGTGTCGCGTATGCGCACATCGTGAATGCGGCATTCACCCATGCTCATCCTGCCGGCAGCCGCTTCAACGGTCCCGAACGCGGCGCTTGGTATGCGGCGTTCGAGTTGGAAACGGCCCAAGCCGAAATGGCATTCCATAAGGCTCCGGAACTGCGGGAGATCAACTGGCGGGAACCGGAGACATTCACGTTCGACGATTACCTGGCAGATTTTCGTTCTGACTTCCACGACATCCGCGGCGATGCCGACCATGGCGAGTGCCTGGACCCGAACAGCTACATCAGCTCGCAGGGGCTTGCCAGGGAATTGCTGGCCTCGGGATCGGCCGGTATCGTATATCCAAGCGTCCGGCGTCCCGACGGCACTTGCCTCGTATGCTTCCGTCCCGCACTCGTCACCAACGTTCGCCAGGATCGAACTGTTACGCTTACGTTCCTCGACGCCAATTCGCCGCCTGTGATCAGCTAGCGCGCTTGCCGAAAGTACGAATCTAACGCCGGAGTGCAATCCGCTTTCACTTTCATCGGCTAACTGCCCACTTTTTTCCCGTAGTCGTCGAGCGTTTTCTTCGTTTCGGCTCTTCTGGCGGCTTCACCTCCAGAATGTCCGCCACTGCTTCCTTGAATGGCAGCAGGTTGAGGCGGCCATTCGATTTTGGCGGCAGAGAGCGCGACATGTAAATGGGACGGGGCAAGGGAATTCATCGGCTTGTAAGGTTTTGTCGAGCTCGCGACAGTAGCGCGTCGGGACCGGCAACTTCCCATTATCGCGTTCTCGTCGCAGAGTACTGGCCGTTGGGCCAGCGTACTTCGTCCCCAGTTCTTGCTTCTGAGGGGCGAGCTGGGCCTGGGATTGCCGGAGTAGGCGCACGGTGCCTCAGCACCCAGTCTCCGTGTGGACCCTATGCCCCCTTGGACAATCCGAAAAAGCAATAAGCCCCCAGTCATGCCAGTGCTTCTGTGCGGCGATAGCGGCGAACGTGGATTTTGTTCTCGCGCTTGCGGGTGCGTGAAATGTCATAGGCAGCCTGCATCCGCATGAGCGTGTCCATCTTGGGGCCAAACGCTTTTTCTATCTGCAGGGCCATTTCTCCGGACAGATCGGCCCTGCCGTTAAGCAGGCTTGAGAGCGCGGGCCGGGAAACGGGCAAGACTTCAGCGGCCACTGTCACAGACAGGCCGAGCGGCTTTATTATTTCAGTGCGGATAAATTCGCCAGGATGCGGTGGGTTCAACATAGGCATGACAGCCTCTCCTCTCCCCTCTGTTCTAGTGGTAATCCTCAAAATTAACGTCGCATATTTCTTCTTCGTCGGCGTCAATCCGGAAGGTGATTCGCCAGTTTCGCGTGACGTATAGGCTCCATGTGCCTTTTCTCTCGCCGCTCATGAGGTGCGGCTTCCATGTCGGGATCGAACGCAGTTCGTCAGCATCTTCCATGGCGTCCATGAATACGAACATTTTCCGGAGTTTGTCCACGCTGGCTGCCGGCAAACCCTTGGGTTCGCAGCGTGCATGTCATCGTGCTTCCGGTTCGCAGCCTCGCGGTCGGCCAGCTGGGGCAGTCTTGTGTCCGGCAGCGCGAAGATGCGCTCCAGCCACTCTATTTCGGCGATAGTCTTCTCGGTATCCATGCCGTTTCAATTTCGATGCCCAACTGGTTAGATTTTAGCTGCTCGCCGACCTGCCACCCACAGTGGTAGCGCTCCCTCGCGTTCTTTCTCCTTTCTCCGCCATACTCCTCTGAGGTGGAGTCGCGTTGGGCCCGAACCATCGTCCGAATTAGCGCCCCAAGGCAGGAGCCGGAGTTGCGGATGACACTGGCAACGTTCATACTCCGACCATGACACTCAAAAATGCGGCATTGCTGGCACTGATCGGAACGATGCTGATAACGGCTCTTTTAGTGTGGAGGTTCGTCTTCAACGTCCTCAATGCCCTGCGGGGCCTGATCCCTGCGGTAATGCTGTTCTCGTCGTTCATCTATGCGTTTGCTTGCTTCAGCGTGGCTGTGTTCTTTTACGTGTTCCATAGAGCGCAGTCGTGATTTTAGCGAGAGCATGGCGGGCCTGAGAATTCCACGCGTAGGATTTCGCGTAGACCAGTTTTTGATGGACCGACCACAAAAAGAGCGTCCCGAACCTGTCTCGGTTCAGGACACCGTTGGCACCCCCCCTGCCACGACCAGCAAGAGGCAGAGTCCTTACGCTGCCGCCCCGCTACGTTGGCACTTTTCGTCCGAACGTGGTGTGAGCCTGTACGCTCGTTCGATGATCGGCACCAGCCGTTCTGGCAGTTCGCTCTTCATCACGTATTCATCCACCAGCCACAGGATTCGCTCTGGCATCTCGCAGTACGCTGAAGCAGGATGATCGGCACTTTGGGAAACGGTTGCTTGATATGGCAGGCTACGGCTTCCGCGTCCATGCCTTCATGTTTGTACTCCAGTAGAACCGCGGCTACCGACGTTTCCCCCAACGTCTTCATCGCGGTGCAGCCGCTCGACGCGTGGGCGCCGTAGACGGCAGTCCGCTCACGTCGAATACGTGCGCGTACGCGTTGGGGGATCTCGTCGCCGTCTAGATCCCTTCAACCCTGAGCGATTCGTTTGACCAGGAAAACCGCCTGAGTCTCAGCGAGTCTTGCACTCGCGCTTTAGCCCCATTTTTTGGCATTGACATTCGCGCCGACCGCGAGATCATAGCGCTTGGAAGCCCACGCTGCAGCTCTCCTCTTCCAGAAGAATCCACGGGGCTTCGAGCTTCGTGGAGGATCGCAGTGTCGCGACACTGAAGGTGGTGTGCCATGGCTAACCCAAATGACGTTCGAGCAACTCCGGGCCCGCCTTGCCGACCTCGAGGGCGAAGTGGTGCAGCTTAAGGCGAGGCCAGCGCCGTCCATAGATGCCGAGAGCATCCTCGAGGACGCAACCGACGGCTTTCTCGTTTACGATTCCGAGTTCCGATTCACCTATTTGAACGGTGACGGCGAGCGGCTCCTTGAAAAACCGAGAACGGAACTGCTCGGCAAGACCCAATGGGATGTGTTTCCCGAAACGATCGGAACCGAAATCGAGCACCAGTACCGGCGTGTGATGAAGGAGCGGGTTGCCACCATTTTCGAAAGCGTTTATCCGCCCTTGGAGACGTGGTTCGAGATCCGCGTCTCACCCTCAACCATGGGAGGCCTATTGGTCTGGCTTCGCGACATCACCGCGCGCCGGCAGACCGAGATGCAGCGCGAGGGGCTCCTTCGGGAAATCCAGGCTGAGCGGCAAATCTTGAGCGAAATATTCGAGAAGTCTCCCGTCGCAATTTCCGTTTTGCGGGCGCCGGATTTCATCTACGAACTGGTGAATCCCGCGCTCCAAGCGCTCGCACCCGGCAAGGAGATCCCTCGGACGCCGTTTCTCGGACATCTGGGGTGAAGTGTCCGACCCCTTGGTGGCAAGTCTCGAGAACGTCATCGCAACCGGACGGGCTTTCGACGCGATAGATAGTCCCCGTACTATCCAACGCGATCCTGGCGCACCACCAGAGACCATCTTCGTTACGTCGTCATGGATTCCGCTGATCGGCCCTTCCGGCAGTCCTGATCGCATTCTGACCCTGGCGGTCGAGACGACCGAACGCAAAAGGCAGGAAGATCGGCTGCGGCAGCGCACGCAGGAGCTCGAGTATTCCAACCAGCAGCTCACCGGTGAGATAGCGGTACGCAAGGCTGCGGAAGACCGGCTGAGCGTGCAGGCTGCCACGCTGGAAGCGGCGGCCAACTCCATTATCATCACC
Source organism: uncultured Acidobacteriota bacterium (assembly GCA_963808725.1). Classification (GTDB taxonomy): domain Bacteria; phylum Acidobacteriota; class Terriglobia; order Terriglobales; family Acidobacteriaceae; genus JAHFUA01. Next base: position 238,841 of record CAWEGO010000003.1, read on the forward strand.
GACCGTGACGGCACCATCCAGTGGGTAAACCCGGCTTTCACTAGAGTGACAGGCTATACATCCGAGGAGGCTCTAGGTAAGACACCGCGGATCCCGAAGTCCGGCAAAGATGCCGCCAGCTTGTACGAGAATCTGCGGAAGACGATCTTTTCGGGCAACGTATGGCAGGGAGAGATCACGAATCGCCGGAAAGACGGCAGCCTCTACGTCGAGGAAACGACCATTACTCCCGTTCGTTCTGCGGACGGCAAGATCAGCAATTTTATTGGAATTAAGGTGGACGTCACGGAACGCAAGCGCGCGCACGAGGCGCTGGTAGAAAGCGAAAACCGATATCGCTCGCTGTTTGAGAACATGTTGGAGGGGTTCGCCCACTGCAGGATGCTTTTTGATGACCATGGCCATCCGATAGATTTTACCTACCTCGCTGTCAACAGTGCATTTGGAAAGTTGACCGGCTTGGAAAACGTCGTGGGCAAGAGAGTCACCGAAGTTATCCCGGGGATCAAAGAGTCGCAGCCAGAGTTGTTTGAGATATATGGCCGAGTGGCACTGACCGGTAAGCCAGAGAAATTCGAGATCAAACTTAACGCCTTGGGAATATGGTTTTCCATCTCAGCTTACGGTGCGGGAAACGGATACTTTATAGCCACTTTTGACAACGTCACTGAGCGCAAGCGAGCGGAGCTTGCATTGCGAGAAGCAGAGGAGCAATACCGCACCATCTTTGAAGAGAACAGCATCGGAATCTGTTACTACAGCACGGCAGATGGACGCTACCTAAATGTGAATCCCGCCTTCGCACGCATATTCGGCTATGACTCCCCGGAGGAGATGCTTGCCCGTGTCAGCGACGCCAGTCAGCTTTATGTGGACCCCAGTCGCCGCCTTGAATTCGGTCGCCAGTTGCGCGAGCAAGGCGAGTGTGAGAATCGAGAATTTCAAGTCTATCGCAAGGATGGCAGCAAGATCTGGCTCCGGGGCAGGGCGCGTGCGGTGCACAGTGCCGATGGCAGCGTACTGTACTACGTTGGGGCGGTTGAGGACATCACGGAACACAAGCTGTTGGAGGAGCAGGTCCGCTACCAGGCTTACTACGATACCCTCACGGGTTTGCCCAATCGGAGTCTGCTCCAGGATCGGCTTGCCCAGGCGATGGCCAGTGCCCGCCGGCGCAGAGAAAAAGTCGCCTTATTGTTCCTTGATCTCGATCGCTTCAAGACCATCAACGATTCACTCGGGCACTCGGTCGGCGACCTTCTTCTGAAGGAGGTTGCAGAGCGCCTGAGCAAGTGGGCGCGCGAACAGGACACCGTGGCCCGGTTAGGCGGCGACGAGTTTGTGGTCGTGCTGACCGCCGTAAAGGATATAGCCGGCGCGGCGGTCGCCGCAGACCGCCTCATGAAGGCGATGCGCACGGAGTTCACGGTTCAAGGCCATTTGCTCGGCGCCAGTTGCAGCCTCGGCATCAGCGTATTTCCCGACCACGGCAGCGACGGCGAAGCCCTCATCAAGAACGCGGATGTCGCCATGTATTGCGCCAAGGAGAATGGCAGGAACAACTTCCAGTTCTTCACCCAGGAGATGAACAGCCGGGCTGTGGAACGGCTGACCCTGGAAAGCAGCTTGCGACTGGCCATCGAGAGGAAAGAACTTTTCCTGGAATATCAGCCGCAGGTGGACCTTGCGACCGGAAAGATCACCGGGGCGGAAGCTCTGCTCCGCTGGCGCCATCCGGAACTGGGTCTGGTCCCACCCAACAAGTTCATACCGATTGCGGAGAACAGCGGACTGATCATCCCTATCGGCGAATGGGTCCTCAGGACTGCATGCGCTCAGGCTCGGCAATGGCAAGACGAAGGCCTTCCCGCACTACCCGTTGCGGTGAATGTGTCAGCGATCCAGTTTCGCCAAGAGTCCTTCCTCCAGGTTATCGGAAAGGTGCTGCACGAAACCGGTCTCCCTCCTCAGTATCTCGAACTGGAGCTTACGGAAGGCTTGCTCCTCTCCAATGCAGATGTAATGCTATCGGTGCTGCAGAAATTAAGAGAGAGCGGGGTGAAGCTGTCCATCGACGACTTCGGGACGGGATATTCCAGCCTCAGCTACTTGCGACACTTTCCCGTTTACAAGCTGAAAATCGATCGTTCGTTTGTGCAAGCCATGACTGTGGATTCGGACGACACTGCCATCACAGCCACAATCATCAGCATGGCAAAGAGCCTTAACCTGAAGGTGATTGCTGAAGGCGTCGAGACCGAACAGCAGATGCTGTTCCTGCGGACACACAATTGCGACGAAGTCCAAGGGTACTACTTCAGTAAGCCTTTAGCTGCCGAGGATTTTGCCGAAAGGCTTCAGAGCACGCCATTCCTGCAGTCCGATTTGCAAACCACGACACCAACCTTACTCGGTAAGCGGTGGGCCAAACTTCAATGGGCGCGAGAAGCTTTTTCATATTCGAGTCGAAATAGTCGTATCACTATGGAGATATTCCTCCTTAACGATAAACGACTGATCGACCCGCTCCTCGCCAACAGAGCTAATAACACGCAAAACATTTCGGAGTTAGTAGCGAAACTTGAAGTTCAGTGCAACTCAGAGCAAGAAAAGCAGCTGCTGGCTGCCGTCAACAACGCGAGAACACCTTACGTCGCGAGTTATCTGAAGGCGCTGCACTTGCTGCTCGATGAGGACAAGCAAGAAGCAGCTCGCGCCATCATGGTCCAGGAAACAACACCAGATTTGTTCAAGTATCACGATGCCTGGAACAGCTTCGTGCAGTTCCAGATGGAGGAGATGGACAAGGCAGCCAACCATTAGCAGGCAGTGACATAAACTCCTCGACCCGTGTGGAAACACAAACGGGTCTAACTCCAGGGTTGGATAAGCCACGTGAAGCCCGCTTTAATCGTATTTTGTTTAAGCCACAAGAAAAAGCCATCGCTCAGAAGTTTAATCCACCACTAGCTGCTGCGCCGCGATTCCCTTTGTCCCACTGGCGTTGCGGTGGACTCCTCCGGAAACCTCTACATCGCGGAAATTGACGACTGCCGCATCCGCAAGGTGAACATCGGCGGCACCATCACCACCGTAGCCGGGGGCGGCAGCGGTTGCACCGGACAAACAGACTCCGTGGGCGACGGCTGCCCAGCCACGAGCACAGAACTCGAAACTCCCATTGGCATGGCGGTGGACAGCGCGGGCAACCTCTACATCGCGGGTGTTTCGCAGCGTACCTCTACCGAAGCGCAGCCGATGAGTTTGATGAAGTGCGCGATCTTCTGCCCGGCTTCTTCCGTGTAATGTACGGAGACCTTCTCGCCCTTTTTGGCGGCGTACTCGGTGCCCTTGACGACCCCATGTTCGGTATCGACGGCGGCATCTTTGGCGACGTGGTAGGTCTGCTCGGAGCCATCCTCGGTCTTTACGGTCACGGTGTGGCCGGCCTTGTCGATGCCCGTGATCGTGCCCTTGCCGACTTTCACCGTATGCTTGCCCAAGTCATCGACCGCCACCGCAGTCTTGTCAGCCCCTTCTTCGGTGTAATGGATAACGACATGGGTTCCTTCCTTGCCCGCGAGATAGCTGTCCACCGCACCCGTCTTGATGCCCTTGGCCGCATGTATGGCTGTCTTCCCCGTAAATTTGAACACCTCTTCGGTGCCGTCGGCCGTCTTCACCGCGATCTTCTTCGCCGCCGAATCCACGCGGGTGATGACGCCCTCGGTCGCGTAACGGCGGGCATTCCCGCTGGTATTCGCGGGCAGGTTGTCGCCTCTCCCCAAAGCCAGCGTCGTGACGAGCAGGCAGATGGCGACGAGCGCCGGAGCAATGATTCTCATGCTTTTCATGGGAGTGACTCCTGTAGGTGAGGATTAGGAGCCGGTCGAACCAGCGATGATTGTGCGCTTGGCCCTGAGCGGTGTCAAGGAAGGATCACAATTCGCGGCCCCGGTTGTGGCACGCCGGTCCCGCTTGGACGGTCGCGATACTTTTCAACTTCTAATCGAGCCACACCAAGGCGATCAACCATCCGGCAGGATCCATGACACGAGTCCGATGGCCCTTACCTTTCGTATCTTCCACCAGCCATACGGCACCCGGCTTCATGCGTCGCACGTCGCCATCGGTTGAAGTCACCTCCGCTTCCCCGGCGAGGGTGAAGACGAATTGCCGTCGCGGCGAGGGGTGATATGCGCCGTCCCAACCCGCGGGAAGCCGAGCGAACACGACGGCAGTAGACGGCGTTGTTGGCGATCACGTGGGCGCTGGCGCCAGCCTCACCCAGCCTGGTGCCGAACGTGTGCCGAAACGAATGGAGACTCAAGCCCTCAAGTCCCAGCTTATGGCAGGTCCGCTGCATCTGGTGCTGGAGCGTGGACTTGGGGACAGGGAAGAGCGTCTCGGTGTAGCAGTCCCTTGAGGCCTGCTCGCTCAGACAGTCGCCGTCCCCAACCCGGCAGTGTGAGATGTGCTGCGGAGTGTGTTCGAGGCAACACCAGGCGGACAATCGCTCAGGCGTATAATTCGCGCCGCAATGATTGACAAAGACCATTTGCGAAATAAACATGGTTAGTATTCCCGTCCTGCCGTCATCTGCGAAATGGCGAAAGAGATTGCATCCGCGGGCACGGCGCGCCTCGGGGGTTACACCCTGTTCGGCACCGAGCGTGGCGTACCGGCGAACACTCCGGTGTGGAACACGGTGGCGGTTCCTGCGGCTGCCGTCTGCCCAACTCCTCTGGATCCAGGGACTGTGGGAGCTTAATGGTCCACAACAACAAGGCGAATAGAGGGAGGCAACGATCTCCATGGCAGCGATTGAGAGACTGACTCCTGATACCCAAGACCAAGGCGGGCTGGGAGCGGTACTGGAAGGCGGGCGTCAACCACTACAGTAACGATCCGCTGGAAACCGCCGAGGATGTTAGAAGAACTGATGCAGTTGTTCCGCGAGGCAGGTCTCAAGACGCCCAGCGAGGCGGAAGCCCGTCTGGCGAAACGGCGCAAGCCGCAAGGACGGAAGAAGAATGACAAAGGAACTCAAGGTCGATCAAGATGCCTTCGACCGGGCGCTGCGCAAGTTGGCGCACTCCAAGCCGATGAGGCAGAACCAGATAAAAGTGGAAGCCAAGAAACCGGCTACGATATTGTTGCCGCCGATTCCTCCCGAGTCAGAGCCGCGTAAGTAAGCGGGCCGCACCCGGCCAGCCGCTTCAGCGTTTCCTCGAAGCGCGTCCTGCTTGCCCTGCGATTGAATCTGTACTGAAACTCCGCCACGTAGCGGTGCAGGTGTTTTATCGACACCTTATGGAAGCTGCCGATGATGCCGCGTTCAGCAGCGACCAGTAGCTCGATGGTGTTCGTGTGCACGTCCCCGCGCACGTACTCCAAGGCTATGTGCTTGACCACCTGACACATTTCCCCACAGAAACGTTGACACTTGATGGAGCCTTGCCCGTGCAAGCAGACAAGAGTCCGTCGGCGCGCCTCGTGGTCTTCTGCGAACCACCGCCATTTGACACGGGGGAACTGCGGGACAAAGAGTTCGTGTTCGTTGTTTGCAGTGGTCGTTTCGAGTTCCTATCCTGCCAGTTGCTGCCGTGTGATGCCATCGTCATGACAGTCGGGGGCGCCAATCGCAAGCATGCGGGCTGGTCCTGTTCTGGCCTGCAACTCCCCGTGCGGCCAAAGCTGCCGCTGCTGATTGTGATGGCCGACGACCCAACGGTGGTGCCGGAACACTTGCATCCTCACGCCATCATTCCGGAGCGAGCAACCGCGAGCGAGCTAATGGCGGCTCTTCGGAATCTTCCATGGACCCGTTAAGCTCAGTCTGCGGCGCTTTGAACCGGGGTTTTCCTGCCGGGCTCACTTGGACGGCGACGATTCTGCGGTTCCCCAGCTACGACTCACGCAGTTTGGTCGACGGGGAAGACTCTGAAGCCGGCCAGTTCTACCGCAGTGGCATGGCGATCGCAGTAAAAGCGGACCGCGCGCACGGAAATCCCCCGAATGCGGTACAGCGAGCCCGAGTTGCGGCAGCGATGCCAGCAACACGCGTCCTCGAAGTTGCGCGCTTCCCGCATCAGGAACTGGAAAAGCTCTCGCATCTCCGGTTTGCTCAGCACCACGCGTGGTTCGCCGCCGACGCCGATGCTCATGCCCCGGTACCCGGTCTCGTCCTGGCCCGGCACGATCGCGAATTGAAATTGATTGCTGGCAGCCATGGAATTCCACCTTTCGTTCGAAAATTAGCCTACAAAAAACTTGAGGCCATCATCCGCTCTGGATGATGGCCTCGATAGATGCTTTTATCTGGGCTACATCATCCGCTGGCTCCTGACGCGAGGAGCAGAGCAATAAGCAGCAGAGTAAGGCCCAGGGAGAGCTTTTCCCGCGGCCCGGAAGGGGCGGCGAAAGAGCGGTTCGTGTTGGCAAGCAGTCGCATAACTGGCTCGCTATGGGGTGTTTTTATATCACAACCAACGGCGTTTGCAACCTCCAAAATTTGGATTCGTCGCAAATAAAAATCACCGCCATAGGGAGTGCTGCCGAGGAAAAATCGTTGCACTATGTGGCGAGCGGTGAGGTGGGTATAAACTGGTGCCGTTTTTGACGTTCAAAAGGGGAATTCAACCTCGGTTGTGAGGCAAAGCCCGCAATGGCGAGGGATTGTTTCTCCTTAGTCTCATCGAGCGCAAGACTCGGTTTTGACTTTTAGCTCCGGGTATCCGGAAACTTCTATCGGCCCTTTGCACGTGATACCAGTCAATCGTCAGTACTGCCATTTTGCTCAAACTCTAGAATTGCGAGGACCTCATGGCCAACAATTTGGAATATCTCCACCAGTACGTCGCCACTAATCTCGCCAACCTGGGCCTGAAAATTCTCGGCGCGTTCGCCCTATGGGTCATCGGCCGCTGGCTGATCTCGATCGCGATCCGCATGATCGGCACCGCATTGACCAAGCAAAAGATCGACCCTACCCTCGTGCGTTGGATCAAAAACGCGGTGGCCGCCGCACTGAACATCACCTTGGTAGTCGCCATCCTCGGCTACTTCGGAGTGCAAACCACGACCTTCGCTGCCTTGATCGCTGCCGCCGGTATTGCGATCGGCATGGCCTGGAGCGGGCTGCTCTCCAACTTCGCCGCTGGTGTGTTCATCGTGATCCTGCAGCCGTTCAAGGTCGGTGACTTCGTCGTCGTCGGCGGCGTCATGGGCACGGTGCACGAGATCGGCCTCTTCGTTACCTCCGTCGACACCCTCGACAACATTCGCACCATTGTCGGCAACGCCAAGATCTTCTCCGACACGATCCAAAACTTCTCCACCAACGGATATCGGCGGGTGGATCTCACCGCCCAATTGGCGCATGGTGTCGATCACGCCCAAGCCATCGCGATCCTAAAGAAGGGGCTGGCGCAGATTCCCAACGTGATCGCCAACCCCACGCCCGACGTCGAAATCCTCACCTTCAATCTTGCCGGCCCGGTGCTCGCGGTTCGTCCGTATTGCAACAACCAGCATTATTGGCAGGTTTACTTTGACGCCAATCGCCTGATTCGCGAATCGTTTGGTGCAGCCGGATTCCCGGTCCCGGATCAGCACTACACCATCCAATCGATGGACGAGAGACTTCGCGCAGCATCGGCATAGCCGGATAAATCGCTCAGAAGCACCTCTGCCGGGAAGGGAACCAGGTGCTGCAAGCTAGGTCAGCTCGACCTCGCCCGCTACAGCCGAAGCCGCCTCAACGCCCTCGGGCTTAATAGCGACTCTCGACCGTTCCTCGGGGGAAAACGAGGCCGGAGCACCGGCAAGGAAGAGTACACAAAGTACATGAAGTACAGAAAGCGGCTTAGCCGCGCTTGCTGGGACTTCCGGGTATGAAGAGGTTTTTCTGTGTCCCTGACTAGAACACAACCAAGTTGGGACATACCCGAGAGGTTCTGGCCTTACAAAGATCCAGTCACCGCGATGGGTGACTCTCATCACAGCCCGGCCCAGTGGAACATGCGAAGCTACGGAATGGATTAAGGCCGTGGACGCGCCTCGTGTGCGACCAACTCTCAATGACCGAGCTTTTCCGGCGCCCTCGAGGGCGCCTTTTTATTTGTCTGTATTAATGCGAAGTTTCGCGAGGCATTCATGAGCGACACTTCCCGAAACGGCCACTACCTCCCATGTCCGCTGTGTGAAGGCAAGGGTCGCATGCATCGCTCGGAGTTGGCGGACGCACTGGCCGATCACGAGTTCGAGGCCCGGCTGACGGCCTGCCGGCAGCGGCTCGCGAATCCAGACGAGAACCGGCAGAGCGATACGGCCGAGACGACCAAGGGCTTTGAACAGGAAGTATTGAAGGGGCCAGTGACGCGCATCCTGTGGCGTCGCAGCCCCAAAGAATAAGGACCAGGTGAGCTTGTGCGGCTACCATCCCACGCGTCGATGACGCTCCAGATTTTGCGGGCCCGCGGCCACGAGTGCGCCAACCGCCCTATAAAGTCGCGGAGGATGGCGCAGACCGAGGCGCAGCGCCGGAAGTGCGGGCGTCGCGCAAATGCCGCGCCCATGGTGGGATAGCACGGCGGCGGCAGGCAGGCTGGGCTGGACGGCCGCATGCTCACCTTCACCGAGGCGGGTTTTGCTGGTCCCGCCATAGCGGTACGGGGAGGCGGTACTTTCGCCATGACCGAGACCGAAATTCAGCAAGCAGATTCCATTCTCGGAAAGTTCGACGACCAACGCGCCAACCTGATCCCTATACTTCAGGACATCCAGGGAAAATATTTCTACCTGCCGCAGGAGGTCCTCAGCCGGGTAGCGCGCAAGCTGTGCGTTCCATTGACCGATGTCTATCAGGTGGCGACGTTCTACCGCTGTTTCAGCCTGGTGCCCCGCGGGCGGCATCAAGTGCAGGTGTGCCTCGGAACGGCATGCCATGTACGCGGCGCGCCGCGCGTGCTGGACCGCATCCTGACCGACTTGAAGCTGGCCACGCCCGGCACCACGCGCGATCGCCAGTTCACAGTACTGACGGTGCGCTGTGTCGGCTGTTGCGGTTTGGCTCCGGTGGTGCGCGTGGACGACAAAACCCATCCTCACCTGACGCAAGCCAAGGTGCGCGGAATGCTCAACAAATACCGCCTCAGGCCGCAAGTGGAGGAAGAGGTTGCATCCGCAGAAGAGACAGGAGATCGCGATGCCACGGCTCAAGTCGGTTGAAGAACTGGAGAGCTTGCGGACCGAACTCCGCGCCACGCGCGATCCCAAGCGGCCTTGTCTGACGGTATGCGCGGGCAGCGGGTGCACGGCCGCCGGCGCGCACGACGTCCTGGCCAGGCTGCGCAAGACGCTCGAGAAGCACGGGCTGCAGGAGGCCATCGACATCAAGAGCACCGGCTGCCACGGTTTTTGCGAACGCGGCCCGCTGATGATCGTCTGGCCGGAAGGCACTTTTTATAACCAGGTGGCGGCGAGCGATACGCCGGCGATCGTCGCCAGCGTCAGCAACGGCCACGTGCCGGTGGAGAAGTTGCTGTACCGCGACCCGGTTTCGGGCAAGCGCGTGATCCACGAGGAGGAAGTTCCTTTCTATGCGCGCCAGCAGCGGGTCCTGTTCGGCAACAACGGCAAAATCGATCCCAAAGATATCAACGACTATCTTCACGTGGGCGGCTATGCCGCGCTGGCACGGGTGCTCTCCAACATGAGCCCGGAGCAGATCGTGGAGGCGGTCACCCGCTCCGGGCTGCGGGGGCGCGGGGGCGCCGGTTTCCCCACCGGCGTCAAGTGGAAGGTGTGCAGAGAAAATCCCGCGCCCCGCTATCTCATTTGCAACGGCGACGAGGGCGATCCCGGCGCTTTCATGGACCGCAGTTTGCTCGAAGGCAATCCCCACAGCGTGGTCGAAGGCATGATCGTCGGCGCCTTTGCCCTGGGAGCACAGGAAGCTTACGTGTACGTGCGCGCCGAGTACCCGCTGGCCTGCGAGCATCTGCGCGCGGCCATCGATCAGGCGGAAGAGTACGGACTGCTGGGCGACGACATCCTGGGCACGGGCATGAAGCTGCGCATTCACGTGGTCAAGGGCGCGGGGGCGTTCGTGTGTGGTGAAGAGACGGCACTGATCGCCTCCCTCGAGGGCCGGGTGGGAGAACCGAACCCCCGGCCCCCGTATCCCGCGCAGAAAGGCTTGTGGGGCCGGCCGACGGTCATCAATAACGTCAAGACCTGGGCCAGCGTGCCGGTGATCATCAACCGGGGCCCCGACTGGTACGCCGGCATCGGCACCGAGAAGAGCAAAGGCACAATGGTCTTCTCCCTTGTAGGCAAGATTAACAACACCGGCCTGGTGGAAGTGCCCATGGGAATCACGCTGCGGGAGATGATCTATGACATTGGCGGAGGCATCCCCGGAGGCAAGGCGCTCAAAGCCATCCAGATCGGCGGCCCCTCGGGAGGCTGCATCCCCGCCAAGCTCATCGATCTTCCCATCGACTATGAGCGTTTGACCGAGGCTGGCTCCATGATGGGCTCCGGCGGCATGGTGGTGATGGATGAAACCACCTGCATGGTGGATGTAGCCCGCTACTTTATGGAGTTTCTCGAGGACGAATCCTGCGGGCAGTGCTTCCCCTGCCGCAAGGGAACGCAGCGCATGCGCCAGATCCTCACCCGCATCTGCGGCGGCAACGGGACTGAAGACGACCTGCCGCTGCTCGAGGACTTGGGCTGGCTGATGAAGCAGGCGTCGTTGTGCGCTCTCGGTCAGACGGCCGCCAACCCCGTGCTGACCACGCTGCGCTACTTCCGCGACGAATATCTGGCGCATATCCGCGAGCGGCGCTGTCCGGCCAAGGTCTGCCGTGAGCTGATCTTCTACGAGATCGAGCCCACGCTCTGCGACGGCTGCCACGCCTGCGTGCGCGTCTGCGCCGGAGAAGGCATCCTCGGCGAAAAGGGAAGTGTCCACACCATCGACCGCGCCAAGTGCACGCGCTGCGGCGCTTGCCTGGAGGTCTGCCAGCCCAAGGCAGTGCGGGTTGAGACGGGAGCACTGGTGTGCCAAAACTGACGATCAACGGCATTGAAGTCCTGGTCGAGAAGGGCACGACCGTGCTGGAAGCCGCGCGCTTTCTCGGCATTCCGATCCCCACTCTTTGCCACGACGATGGCTTGGCTCCGGCGAGCGGTTGCCGGCTGTGCGTGGTCGAGGCACGCCGCGGGACGGAGGGACGCAGCAAGCTGCTAGCAGCCTGCAGCCTGCCTGCCGAAGAGGGGATGGTGGTGCACACCAACTCGGCGCGGGTGCAGCGTGCACGCCAGTTGCTGATCGAACTCTACGTCGCCACCTGTCCCTCGTCGAAGCGCATTCAGGACTTCGCATCCGCTTACGGCATGCACGAGTGCCGCTACGAAGCCGAGCACGAAGACTGCATCCAGTGCGGCCTCTGCGTGCGCATGTGCGAGCAGCAGATGATGGCCGGCGCCATCGGCTTTGCCGGCCGAGGCAAGGACCGCCACGTTTCGCGGCCATTCGACATGACGAGCGAGCGTTGCCGCCAGTGCGGCGCCTGCCTCTACATCTGCCCGGTCTGCGAGCTGCGCTGCGCCGGTCCTGCGGCCGAAACCACGCTGTGCAGCGGCTGCCTGAATTTTGCTCCCGTATGTTTCCAGAGTTATGACGATGCCATGTGTTTCCTGGACCCCTGCCATGCTTGTGAGCTGGCAGGTCCATTACGTCCAGACGTAAAGATCAAGACCCGCGCTCTAGCAACGGTCCTTCTAGGAGAAAAACCATGAGCTACACGCGCTTGAACTCCTCCGCAGCGACGCTGACCAAGAATCGCACCGAAGATGCCGTGGTTCCCATCAGCGGCATGTGCGCCACCTGTGTGGATGGCTGCATCGGCATGTGCGAGATCGGCAAGAGCGCCTACCGCGGCGCGGAGATGATCTATCCCCAGCCCTTCGGCATCATCACCACCGCCAGCCAGAAGGACTATCCGGTCGATCTCGGACATTTCACCATTCTCGGCCGCTGCTCGGGCGCGTGGGGCATGGAGCAGGATTCCAATCGTGCTCTGTTCCCGGCGGTGGACTTAGAGGTTACGCTCGGCCGCGATAACGGCATTCGCTACAAGCTGCCGTTCACGCTCGGCGCCATGGGCTCGACCAACGTCGCCAAGAACAACTGGCCCGGTCTGGCCGCAGGCGCGGCCATCACCGGCACCGGCATTGCCGTCGGAGAGAACGTTGTCGGGATGGACATGGAGTCGCGCTTTGAGAACGGCAAAGTCATCTCCAGCGTGGACCTGGAATGGCGCGTGGAGTGTTTCCGCGACTGGCAGACGGACGGCTACGGCGAAGTATACGTGCAGGCCAACGTCGAAGACACCATGCTGGGCGTACAGGAATACGCCATCAAGAAACTGGGCGTGAAGTCGGTCGAGCTGAAATGGGGGCAGGGCGCCAAGGACATCGGCGGCGAAGTCAAAATCAAAGACCTCAACAAGGCCCAGGAGCTGCAGCGGCGCGGCTACGTCGTTTTGCCTGATCCCTCGAACCCGATGGTGATCGAAGCCTTCAAGAAAGGCAGCTTCCATGAATTCGAGCGCCACTCGCGCGTCGGCATGGTCAGCCGCGATGGCTTCCTGCGGCGCGTGGAAGAGTTGCGCAAGTGCGGTGCGAAATACATCACGCTGAAGACCGGCGCTTATCGTCCGGCCGACCTGGCGCGCGCGGTGAAGTATGCCTCGCTGGCCGAGATCGACCTGCTCACCGTGGACGCGGCCGGCGGAGGCACCGGAATGTCTCCCTGGCGCATGATGAACGAGTGGGGCGTGCCGGGAGTCGAACTGCATTCACTCCTGCGCGAGTATCTGGTGGCGCTGCGCGACAAAGGCGAGTTCATCCCGGGGGTCGCGCTGGCCGGCGGCTACACCTTCGAGGACCAGATATTCAAGGGCTTCGCTCTGTGCGCGCCTTTCGTCAAGCTGATCGCCATGGCGCGTGCGCCGCTGGCCGCGGCCATGGTGGCCAAGACGATCGGCAAGTCCGTCGAGGCGCAGAACCTGCCCATTTACATCGAGCGCTTCGGCACCACTATGGACGAGATCTTCGTCACCGCGCCCGAGTTGCGGCAGAAGCTGGGCGACCGCTTCAGCAAGCTGCCGGCGGGCGCCATCGGCATCTACACTTACTATCAGCGGCTGGCGCAGGGTCTGCGGCAACTGATGGCCGGGGCACGCAAGTTCGGGCTGAAGTACATCGACCGTAACGACATTGCCTCGCTGACGATGGAAGCCAGCCGCATCACCGGCATCCCGCACGTCAGCGATATCGATGCGGAAGAGGTGAACGAAATTCTTGACGGCGTGGAGGTCCGGTCCCTGTCCGCTGCGGACTGATTGAGACTGAGCGCGATGTCCTTTCAACGCGCCAGCCGGGCGCCGATCCCTTGGGATTCCTGGAAGGGAGTGAGTCATGCCTACGCCTTGGACTGATCGCTTTGCGCAACGGACGAAAGTCATCAAGAGTTCTGTGATCCGGGAGTTGCTGAAACTCACGCAGCGCCCGGAAGTTATATCCTTTGCCGGCGGCCTGCCGGCGCCGGAGCTGTTCCCCATCGAGCGATTTCAGGAAGCCTGCCAGCGAGTCCTGGTTGAGAAGGCGGCCTGCGCTCTGCAATACGGCACCACCGAGGGCTACGCTCCGCTGCGGGAGATGATCGCCCAGAACATGGCTCGTTATGGGATCGTGGCGGCGGCGGACAACGTTCTCATTACCTCCGGCTCCCAGCAGGCGCTGGATCTGATCGGGAAGCTGCTGATTAATCCCGGTGACCGCGTGCTGGTCGAGGCGCCGACCTACCTGGGCGCGCTGCAGGCTTTCGATGTTTACGGCGCCGAGTACGTCTCGGTACCTATCGATGACGACGGGCTGCGGACCGAGCTACTGGAAGAGGCGTTGCGCTCCGGGCCCAAGTTCATGTATGTACTGCCGAATTTCCAGAACCCGGGAGGGGTGACGTTAACGGAAGGGCGGCGGCACCAATTGGTGCTCCTGGCCGAGAGGTACGGCATTCCCATCATCGAGGACGATCCGTACGGCCAACTGCGGTATGAAGGGGAGCACCTGCCACCCTTGATCGTGGTCGACCGTGAAAACCTGCGGCGCGATGACGGCTATCGGCTCGGCAATGTGATCTATCTGAGCACTTTTTCCAAGACGCTCGCTCCCGGCCTTCGCCTGGGATGGATCGTGGCGCCGCCGGAAGTGATCGCGAAACTGGTACAACTGAAGCAAGGAGCAGACCTGCACACCAGCACCTTCGCCCAGGTGGTAGCCTACGAGGTGGCGCGCGACGGCTTTCTCGATGAGCACGTGCGCAAGATCCGGCAGGTCTATCGCGAGCGTCGCGATGCCATGCTGGCCGCGCTCCAGGAGTTCTTCCCGCCGGAGGTCACTTGGACCCATCCCGCGGGCGGCCTGTTTTTGTGGGTGACCCTGCCGCAGGACATCGAGTGCAGGGCGCTGTTTGCGGATGCATTGCGGCAAAACGTGGCCTTCGTGCCCGGCGACTCCTTCTACGCGACTGGGGACGAAGGAGGGCGTCACATGCGGCTGAATTTTTCGAATGCGCCGCCGGAGCAAATCCGCGAGGGCATCCGCCGCCTGTCGATCGCGGTGCAGAGCCGGATGAAGCGGCCGGAGATGATTACCATGTAGGCGCCGTCTCTAGTCCCTTAGCGGCTTAATAATAAGGAGGACGAGTGGAGCCGTTTCAGTATCACGTCTTCGTGTGCATGCAGGAGAAGCCCGAGGGGGTAAAGTCCTGTTCCGCGGCCTGCTCTGGCGATGTGCTCGTCGCCCTGCACGGCGAGTTGGAGAAGCGGGGCGCTGCCGGTGAAGTTCAGGTCACCACTTGCGGATGCCTGGGGCTGTGCGACGAGGGTCCGGTGATGATTGTTTATCCCGATGGCATCTGGTACCGGGGCGTGAAGGCGCCGGACGTGCCCGAGATCGTTGCCTCGCACCTGCGATCCGGCAAGCCCGTCTCACAGCTGGTCTGGAACGATGCCCCGGCGATGAAGGCGATGATCACGGAACATGGCAACCAGTATCGAGCCATGCTGAAGGCTAAGGACCAGGCCGGTGTCTTGCCCGATGACGTCAACGAGCTCATCCGCGGATTCATGCCCAGCCGTGCGGTTCTGACCGCGCTGGAGCTGGACGTTTTCACGGCGGTAGCAGACGGCGCTTCCGCAGACCTGGTCGCCCAGGGGATCCAAGCCAGCCGGCGTGGCACGGAGATGCTTCTCAACGCGCTCGCTGCCCTGAAGCTGCTGCGCAAGGAGAAGGGAATCTTCCGCAACACGCCGCTCAGTGCGCGTTTCTTCGCGGACGCCTCGCCGGACAGCGCCCGCAAAGCCCTGCTGCACACGGCCAATATCTGGCATCGCTGGTCCAACCTCACCGGGTCGGTGCTTGCGGGAACGCCGGCGCCAAGAACCGGCGATGGGGAATGGACAAACACCTTTATCGCTGCCATGGACCGCAATGCCCGGGAGAGATCTCAGGTGGTGGTGAACACCGTGGGAGCGGAGGGCATCCGCCGTATCCTCGACCTGGGAGGCGGATCCGCCGCCTATTCCATCGCCTTTGCCAAAGCGAATTCCGAGGTGACGGCTGAAGTGCTGGACCTCGCTGATGTCATCCCACTCACCCAGAAACACATTCGCAAGGCGGGTCTCGGCGACCGCATCCACGCGCGTGCCGGCGATATGCTGGTTGATCCCCTGGGAGACGGTTTCGACCTGGTGCTGCTCTCTGCCATCTGCCACATGTTCTCCCCGGAAGAAAATCGCGCGCTCTACCGGAGGGCGCACGCTGCCCTCGCTCCCGGAGGGCGCTTGGTGGTGCAGGATTTTATCCTGGAACCGGACAAGACCGCCCCCCGCTTTGCCGCCCTGTTCTCACTGAACATGCTGGTGGGCACGCGCGGCGGCAGCAGCTACAGCGAGCCGGACTACGCGGCCTGGCTTAACGAGGCCGGCTTCCGGGACATACGCCGGGTGCGTCTGCCGGGCCCAGCCGGAGTGATCATCGCCACTCGCGGCTGAGCTTCCCCACGGCTGCTTCCCACGGAATCACTTTTCGCGGTGATTGCAACGGCGCGCCGATTGTACGCCCGCGATCAGGGTTCGGTACATGGCGACGTTGCGCCAATGCGACAAGGGGCTGCAACCGGCCGGGTACTCAAACGGGCAGGCGCATCCTCTTGAGGAAGGCCGCGTAGCGCTTGGTCGATCCAGCCTCTTCATCAGTGGACGGCCTTTCATCGCGGTGAGAGCGGAGTCTGCGTGTGCGTATTCCGGCACGTGGACTCCGCTTGTACGAGGATGCCTTTCCGGATTTTGGAATCGTAGACTGCGGTGGGCGACATTGCCGTCCCGGTGGCTGCGGCAGCGCTGGCCAGGGCCCACTGCTAGTTCGAGACTGAGCCACAAGGAAACATCGCGGCTAAGGCCGCTGGACAACTTGGCCCGTTCCAAGATGTATTGAGACAAAATGTCCCACCCCAGCCGTCTCTCCTTGTTCACGCTCGATTCCTTTCAAACACTTGCCTATGGATTTGCGACTGGCCAGCTACTTGCATCCTGAGAATTTGCTTCGAATGTGCGGGAGCTGGTGGCAATGCTGGTTGCGGTTACTCCTGTACACCTTAGCCCCTCCTCTCGTAACGACTTGCCTTGCTAGGTTTCAGACTACGATGTCGCGGAGGGGCAATGCGAGGGGGAAGAAGCCTCCCGGAATCTGCGAGGCCGCACGTGTTATCTGCGGCTCCGAAAGCTTCCAGAAAAAGCGGGCACTAAAAACTCGGATTGCCTGCTCCCATAGATTGGGATGACCAAGCTGGAAAAAAACGCAGCGCGAGACCTAGCGGCCGGTTTCAGTTTGCTGGAAATGGCGATAGTCCTGGCGGTCGCTATGGTAGTGAGTGGGATGGTATTCCTCACGATAGCCTGGTTGCTGCCAGAGCAGCACCTGATCAACGCCTATAACACCACGATGGCGGTCATGCGGCAGGCGCACGACAACGCGGTGGCGCAACGCACGTCGTATTCGGTGACGTTCTCGAACGCGGCCGTGCCGAACACGATCGTAGTGGCGCCGGTGTTGCCCGCGGGCGGAACGACTTTTACGGGCGACCAGAGTGCGGTGACCTATCAATTGCCGCCGGATGTATCGTTTCTTGCGCAAACCGGGCTCCCTACCACAACGGCGACGGCCCCGGACAACTACTACAACTCCGGGCTGCAGGCCATTGATTTGGGCTACGCCGCCAATGGCTACACGGCGGGAGTAAACACGGTTTATTTCTGCCCCGACGGTTCGGCACAGAACGCCCAGAATGGCGCCGGTCAATGTTCGGGCAGTTGGGAAGGCGGCGTGGTCTATATCGCGCAATCTGGAAACCTGTTGAGTTCGCGGGCGATCACGCTTTGGGGTGGCACTGGCCATATTCACGGCTGGAGGCTTTACTCTCAAAGCGGAGAGACATATCAATGGGTGCGGCAATGATCCGGCCCCGTGGAGATTCCCGAGCGCGAAAGCAGGCGCAGGACGGATTCTCGCTGCTGGAAGTAATGATTTCGATGCTCCTGCTGACGGTAGGGATGGTGAGCTTGCTGGGCGTGTTTGGGCTGGCCATGGCTGCGACGCAAACCACGCAGCAAGACATGATTGCCAAACAACTGGCCAACGAGGCGTACGAGAGCATCGTGACAGCGCGCAATACGGCGCAGATTAACTGGGACCAGATCCAGAATGTAGGCTCCACCGACTGCCCCATCACCGGCACCGCTACGTGTGGCATCTTCCTGACCGGGGCACAGCCAATCTACAACGCTGGAGCAGATGGAATCTATGGGACGGCGGATGATGCGGCCGCGGGCACGCAAACCCTGCACGAGCCGGGGCCGGACGGGATCTATGGGACGGCGGACGATGCATTTATCCCATTGACCGGCTATCAGCGCACGATTGTGCTGACCAACCTGGATACTACACTGCGCAGCATCACGATCACCGTGCAATATACGGCAACCCAAGCGGCCCTGCCGAGAACCTACGTCCTGAATTCGTATATTTCCGAGTACCAGTAACGGGCGCCATGAGCAAGTATTCAACAAAACGCAAAGGCGGATTCACCCTGCTGGAAATGGTGATCGCCATGGCCCTGGGACTGATTGTGCTGGCTGCCGCAGTACAAGTTTATATCCAGGGCCTCCATGCGAGCTGGACGGTTTCACAACGGGCGGAGTTGCAGCAGGATTTTCGCGCCGCGTCCAACATGCTGACGAGGGATTTGAGCCTCGCTGGGGCGGGACTAAATCCTGGCACGGCTATCGCGCTCCCCTCCGGCAGCACCCCGGAGTATGGTTGCGATCAATCGACGTGCCGCCTCAACGGCGTTGCTGGAACGTATCCCGTTCATAACGGCACGCCATATCTTTACGGTTTGATTCCGGGTTACAACCTGGGGCCGACGCTCCTGGCGGCGCAAGGGGCCACCGATGTGGTCACGGTGGTGTACACCGACTCCAGCTTCTACCTGAACTGCTACGTGCCTTCGGTCACGACCGCCGGCAAAGTGACGTTTTCGCAGCCCACGCCCGCGACACCCCTGACATGGACGACGGATGGCTGTTTGCCGAGTGGCGTGGCCACGCCGCAAGCCGTGAACGATGCCGCGGTCGGGTTGACTACCGGCGATCTTGTGATGATGACGCTGGGCGGCACTACGGTAGTAGTCGAAGTCACGGGCGCCGTCACCACCGGTACGGATGCGAACGGCCATACCAACTACAGCGTTCCATTCGCCAACGGCGATGCGCTGAAGATGAATCAGACTGCCTCCGGCTATCTCTTGAACGGCATACAGCACAGCGTTACCGGAGCGTATTCCAGCGCGCCCTGCGGAGGAACAGGGCCGTGCCGCCTTCTGGTAATCACCTATTACATCGACAACACCACTACTCCGCCGCGCCTGATGCGGCAGGTCAGCGGTCACTCTCCGATACCGGTGGCGGAAAATCTGGCTTACCTGAAGTTCAGCTATGACCTTTTCAACAGCGCCACCAACACGCCAGCGGTAGGCTGTTCCAGCCCTGGCGCTAGTGCAGACGGATGTAACGGCGCCTCGAGTGGACTACTTCCCAACCAGATCACCAAGATCAACATTCTGAATATGGCGATCGACAGCAGCCTATGGAGTGCCGTAGGAAACGGGTATCAGAGCCTGGCTTTGCAGACATCGGTAAGCGCGCGGAACCTGACGTACACCAATAACTACCCGAATTAACGCGGAGATAGCGAGGCAATGGGAGCGACCCCATGGGGAGAAACAGTATAAACAGGGCCAGACGGCACACCAAAGGATTCACGCTGATTGCGACATTGCTGATGCTGGTGTTGCTGTCGGGGATGGCGATCGGGCTGATGATGATGGTCAACACCGAGGGCAAGGTGGGCGGGACCGATCTGCAGAATAATTTGGCCTATCACGCCGCCGAGGGCGGCATCGAGCAAATGTACTCCAACGTAAGCGTGTTGCTCCAGAATGTGCAGGTGCCCACTGCCGCCCAAATCTGCGACGCAGGCCTGCCTACCACAAATGGGCCGTCAATACTGGGAGTCACCTGGAAGCAGTATTCGGTGATGCCAGGAAATGGGAATGCGTCGAGTTGTCCGTCAACTCTGACGGGGATAGCGAACTGGGGCAGTCTCACTGCCGGCCCGTATCAGGGTTTGTATGCCCAGGTCATTCCCCTGAACATGACGGTGACGGCATCGATGTGGGGCGGACAGGAAGTCACCATGATGCGGAGTGCCCAGATAGCGGCGATTCCGGTGTTTCAGTTCGGAGCCTTTTGTGACGCCGATTGCTCCATCTTCCCCGGGGGGGGCATGACTTTCGCCGGCCCTGTGCATGCCAACGGGGACTTCTACCCGTTCGTTGGCGCGGCCACCTTGACCTTCCAGGGCCAGGTATCGGCATTCGGCAACATTGTCCGGAGCCAGTTGCCCAATACAAATACCAACTTAAGCGGCCACAGCGGCACCGTGTATGTTCCGACTTCCAGCAGTGGCGGTTGCAGCACTCCGACCACGAATTGCCAAGCTATGGCCGCAGTAGGCACCAGCTACGGGGACGGCAGCGTGACCGGAGGCGGGAGCAGCACGGCGCAGCCGGCGGTGAATCTAAATAATCCCACTTGGTCTACTTTTTCCAACACCACCACACACGATCAGATCATCAATGGGAACTATTATGTCACGGGGGCCAGCACGCCTCCGGGGACGGGCGCGAAGAAACTGTCGCTGCCATTCGTCAACGGGACCAACTTCCCGTACGAGGTTATTCGCCAGCCACCGAGTGGCGAGTCGCCGACCTCGGTGCTGGGCTCATCGCGCGAATATAACATGGCGCAGATTCATGTTCTGCTGGACGATAATCCGGCCAACTTGCCGGGCGGAAGTTCGGATGCGAATAACATCCGCTTGGCGAACATCACGGGTTCTGGCGGAACCAATTCCTATGGAATTACTATGACGGCGGGCAACTACCCCTCGGGGTATCCTGCGGGCACCTATCAGCTCTACTTCGCAGCGGCGACCAACGCGCTTCCCTCGGCGGGCACTGTCTTTGCTAGCAGCACGGCGGCCAGCAACGGCGCCGATACCCCAGATTGGCCCTACGCACCCAATGTAGGGACAGGCGCACCGATTGACTCGGGCAGCAGCGCAAGCGTCGCGCCGACGCTCGCCATTTGCCCTCCGGCAAGTCCGCCACCGCAGAACGGCGTTCCTGCAGGATGCCCCGCATCGCCTTCATCTCCGTATTATGTTGTGAATAGCACACCCCCGGCGACCAGCGCAGCCGCGGTGTCCGCGGGAACCGCGACCTGGAACCTGATCGATGGCTACTTGCGGGTGGAGTACCTGAACAACTCCGGCGCATGGGTCGGCGTAACCCAGGAATGGCTGAAGCTGGGATTTGCCCGAGGCGTGACAGCACCTAGCTCCCCTGGAAATAACTATCCTGCCGCTGGGACAAACCCGATCAATCCGAACGCAATTCTGCTGCTGCAAGAGCCGGCGGAGCGGCAAACTCCAAGCGCCTTTCAAGCTGGCCTCGCGCTTCCTTCTTCATCATCTACGCTAGCGCAGATAGGTGCCGGGACTGCCCCGCTCTGTGTTACGCAGGCGGGCACCCCCGCCAAGTGCACCGAGTGGAGCGCCGCGCCGCCGCTGCTGACGGACAGCGGGGCCACACAATGGCAGTTTGGCACCTCGTCATCCCCGGCAACCCAGAGCGTTACTCAATTCAACTGGTATCCCATCAACTTCTATGATCCTCGCGAGGGGGAGCCTCGGGACATAGACTGGTCAACCGTCTACGGGACAACGGACAATACGTGCACGACCAATGGAGTAATGAACGCCGTCGAAATCGATGTAGGCAACCTGAAGCGATGGCTGGCGGGAGCGATCGGCACCAGCGGCCAAAGAGTGAATTCTTCCGCGCAAAACGGCTACGTCCTGTATTTTTCCGATCGCCGGGGCATGTTGCCGAATCCCAACGCCACGTCTTCGCACCCTGCGAACACCAAGAGCGGGGACTCGGGACTTGAGGATACGGTTAACTCCGCCAGTGTCCCGGGCGTGCCCGACGGCGCGCTGGAGACAAAGATGAGCAACCAGACTTATTCTCCCGAGGACGACAATGAAAACGGGGTACTCGACAATTGGGGTGCGCAAAACCTGGGACAGGCCTTCTACGGTACGGTGGCCAGCCCCAATGGGAACCTGAATACCATCATCACCGGTGGGACGCACCCTAATCCGTATGGCACCGTGGCGAGCGGTAATACTAATCGCATTCTGTATTGCGGCACGACCGGGCGCAAGAACTGGGTCAGCGGCGCCCGCCACGTTTTGAAACTGGTGGATGGATCGCTTGGCAATCTGCCGCTGAATCCTAATCCAACTGTCTATAACGGCGTAACGTACAATGGCGGATTTACAGTGGCATCGGAGAACCCCGTGTACGTCCAGGGCAATTACAACTCCAACGCCACCGACACCACCTGGACCACCGGGACTGACGCAGCTGGAATGGCGGCGGCGGCTGTGATCGCCGATGCGGTTACTCTGTTTTCGAACAGCTGGGACGACAGAGTGAGCATGCTGGGCACCAGCGGCAACACCTCGCCATCTCACCTGGGGAACCGGACTGCTAGCACCACCTACTACCGGGTGGCAATCGCCTCGGGGAAGAACATGACTTTTACCTACCCGACAACCTGGCCTCAAGCAGCTAACGCGGATGACATCGGTACCGACGGAGGCATCCACAATTTCCTGCACCTGATGGAAAACTGGGGCGGCACCAACGAGTATTACAAAGGCTCGCTGGCGAGCCTGTACTACTCAACCTACAATACCGGGTTTTACAAGTGCTGTGTTGCTGTGTACACCAATGGCACGCGCGACTTCTTTTTCGACACGGACTTCACCAGTCCCTACGGCCTGCCGCCCGGGACGCCGATGTTCAAGGACATCGAAAGCTTGGGCTATCGACAACTATTCACGCCCCGTACCAACTAACCCAGTGAGAATTCAGCAGTTGGTACTTCAGTAACTTGATTTGAGCAGAGCCTGACTGCAAGATTGCTGTACAGAACGATTCGTTGTGCCTCTATGCAAGCAAGGCCCGGACAATCGGGCCTTTTTTATGGCGAGGCGATGGCCTGCACCTTCCAGTACGACTCGGCCAATCTTTATCTCGTCAAGGGTCTCAGAGGACCAGCAGAGTGAGTCGCGATGAATGATTCCCTTCGCGTGCGCGGCATCCAGCGCATCCGCGATCTGGAGCAGGCCATGAATCGTGTAGGGAGGCCCTGGCACTTCAACACGGCGGTGCAGGGGAGTTGGCAATTCCGAGCAATCGGAACCGTCCAGATCTACCTTACCCAGGGACAGTGTCGAGTTCCTTCAGGCGGGCGATGACACAGCGCAACGTGCTGCCGTCACTACTGCGCAGAAAGGTGAATTCCAACCCCATGCCGATGCCGGGGCAACAGGAGCGTACGATCGCCGCCGTTTCGAACTCCTGGCCCGTGACCTTGACCAACAGCGACAGGCTACTGCCCACCTCCATGGGCTCAGGCGTTTGCAGGTAGCAGCCGCTCAGGCTGAGGTCGCCGAGCTTTGCCCAGCGACCGCCCCCGCCGTCCATCGTTTTCACGTAAGCCGCGCCGGAAACCGCGTAGCGAGTGTGGAGCCGGCGCTCCCGCGTTGCCGTGAGCGTCGCCTCCGTCTCGACGCTCGTCGATCTGCAAAGCGCCGCTCGGGTCTTTGGCCATCCCCCCGGAACCCCGGGGGCTGCGATGGCACCGCCTTCAACGCCATACTGAGTCCATTTATGTCTGATACCGGACGGAATGCCGAGTAGCGTATGTCAAGCCACGAGCGTGGTCAATTACCCAAATTTGGTGCAAGGGCAGGCGGACGACAATACTGACGGTGCCCGGTCGGTTTGGGACGACGCCCCTCGCCTCTGGCGGTCCGCTTCTCGCAGGCAGATCAAGGTCGTGGACGACCGGCTTGCGGTTGCTGGCCTGCGGCTGGCTGCCTTGCTGAACGATGTCTTCGGGCACGTGTCGCCGCAGGAGTTCCGGTACTGACCCTCTCTGTTCGTTGGTGCGGCATCGTGCCGAGGCACTTCCGGCATCTGGACTGTCCGGCTGATGGTGGATACCCTGACCTTATGCTAGGGACGTACCCTAAGAGCACACGCCGCTGGCCACGCTACCAAGTAAGCCTGCCGGTCCGTGTGTTCGTCCGCAAGCCGGGAATATTCCGAGTCGCACACGTGCGCGGGCAAGAACTGAACGCAGGCGGGATGGCGGTGTACGCGATTGTTGAGCTTGCGATTGGCGACCAAGTCCAACTGGAGTTTCTCTTGGTGGGCTCTCGGCAGCCAATCAGGTTGAAAGCCACGGTTCGAAACCGTGTTGACCATCAATACGGACTGGAGTTCCTCGCCACAAATCCGGCAGAGGAAAAGGAAGTCACGGCGTTACGCACGATGATTGCCCACCGGTAGACGGTGAGTACAATGTTTACGTGTCCAGCGGGTCGGTTGCTGGAGTCCCTACGCGGCGCACCATTTCAAGACCGGGTTGCCGCTCACAAGAAGTGATCCGTCTCGAAGCCCCATGCTTGTAACAGAGGCTCGGGGATAAACTTGGAGTTCTTGTTCCGCCGTGCCCACTCCCGCAGACGCGTGGAGTGCAGGTACTGGTCGGGCTGGAGCTTGAGTTCCTTCACCGCCTCCTCAAACGAGGTTACCGTAGGAACTGCCGGGCCGAACGGCACCGCCTTACCCCAATTCGGCCCAATTCATGCTCTGACCTCGGGATCTCACCGTCGCTTAAAGGCTCCAGCCGGGTAATGTGCCATTTCGCAGCAGGCAGAGGTTTCGTCGGGGCCTTCCCCCGCCATGCCCGGACTTCCTCCGCGGAGCTGAGCGAGGAGACCGCGTGCATCTCCCGCATCGCCGGATAGTCCACTTCCTTGGGTGAAAGCGGCACGGTCTCGAGGCTGAGCGGTTGCATCTCGGCCGGCGGAGGCGGAGGCTCGCCGCGCGTGCGGCCCACGGCCACCATCGAGAACGCGACCTCCCGCTGCGTGTCGAGGCCAAGCAGGCGATTGACCTCCTCATCCGCGAAGCCCACTACCACTTTGGAGGGCAGTTGCAAGGCTGAGCACATTGCAAGCAAGTTGGCGAGGATCGTCCCGTTGTCCCAGCCGAAATGACGGTACGTCCTCTCCCGGTACTTCCAGGCGTTCCGCCAGTAAGTCCCGGCGCAGACCATGGTCAGCGGTGCCTGCACGATTGCGGGCTCGCCGCCGGTGGCATTGGTAAGCACGCCGCGCCAGTCTCCTTGGCGCAGCCTGCGCAAGCTGAAATCCGCAACCTCGAAGTGGTAAACGCCCGCTTCAAGCCCCGGCAGGTCACTGCACACCAAGTACAGCTCGAATTCGTACAGCGCCCCCGTGCAGGCCGCCGCCCGGAACAAGAATGTCTCCCCGCCGGGGTATCTTTTTTCTTTGGTCACGCCTGCCGAGAAGTGCAGCAACAGCGCGAGCGCGTTGATGTCGGGAACGGCAAAGGACACCGACTTTGCCGGAACGGCGCTGATCACAGAAAGGGCGGCGACGCCCGTCTGTGGCACTTGGCGCAGCAACGCGATCGGGTCGAGCTTGGGATAGACCTTGAACAGCCGAGGCTGGTTGCGCCAGTCCAGGCGGTGTGGATCGCCGTGGACGCTTTGGTAGGAGTGCTTGGTCCGGTTGTGATATCTCCACGCCGCATCCAGATCTCTGTTGCTCATGGGGTGCACAATTCTACGGACAGTAAGCGAGGTTGTGCGGGAGCGCAGGACCCGGCAACTGCCACGTGCCCATCTGCGGGCGAGCGCATCCGAATGCGGGGCATCTCGCCCTCACGGGCCATTCTTCGGCGAACGGCAGCGAATAGCCTGGCCTGCCGGCCTTTATATCCCGGCGGACGAACTTGGGCCGGATGAGTCATTGAGGAGAGCTTACGCTCGCCTTGTGGCGGTTATCGGTGTGTAATCCATGGGCATGCACAAACACGTCTTTCACAACGACCGGGTTCTACCGCTGGAGCAGGTCCGGCTTTCGCCTGGGCAGGCGGGGTTGCTGAACGGCTGGGGGGTCTTTAGTACGCTGCGCATCTACGAGGGGCGACCGTTTGCATTCGAACGTCACTGGGAGCGGTTGCGGCGAGATGCAGAGCGGGTCAACCTCCCGCTGCCCTATGAGAAGGAGCAGGTGCGCAAAGCCGTCTCCGAGCTGCTCCTGGCCAATGAAATCAAGGATGGATGCCTGCGAATTTACTTCGTGTACAACCAGATCGGCATCTGGTGGAGCCAAGAGAAGATGCCGGTGACTGACTTCATCATGTACACGGTGGACTTGCCGATGCGGTCAGGCCCGGTCAAGCTGGGGTTGTTGGAGCACGGGCGTTATGCCGCGCACCCGCTGGCGGGGGTGAAGGTCACCTCATGGCTCGAGAACGTATGGGCAGCAGAAAAGGCCCGCAGCCGCGGCTTCGAAGACATGGTGCTGCTAAATGAAGACGGATGTGTGGCGGAGTGCACCGCAGCCAATCTTTTCTTCGTACACAATGGTAGAGTAAGCACGCCGGCGCAGAACTCCGGATGCCTGGCGGGCGTCAGCCGGCAGATCCTGTTGGAAGTTGGCTCGAGCTCAGGTGTGCCCATCGCGGAGGGAGATCTAACAGTCGAAGAGATATGGGCGGCGGACGAAGTGTTCATCAGTTCCACGACCCGGGAGGTGCAACCCGTGAGTTGCATCGAGAACCATGAATACAAGCCGGCGCCGGGTCCGGTGACTAAAAGGCTCGCACGATCCTTCAGGGAGTATGTGAGGAGCCACGCGGCAAAGGACCCGGCGCGGTAAGCTTCCGCCAGAGCACTCGAAGCCCGAGCGCTCGAATTGCTCGAAGGGAGCTTCACGATGTCATGGCGCGTGCGGTTGATGCGGGCTTTCCTCTGGGTTTCGGTGCTCGCATGGGGTGTTGGTGTGGGTGCAAAGCTCGGGCCCAGCCGGATTGGAAGGTGGCATCGTTAGTGCCTCGCGGCCCATTCTGTTTCCTGCTGCGTCTACTGATGCAGGCGCACAGGCTTGGGAGCAGGGGGTGCACAACGCCCTCGCCAGGACAACCAACGAACTTGGCGAAGCGGTCGTTTAAGCACAAATTATCTCAATTGGGCCATCATCTGCGAAGCGCCGCTATGTCACGCTGGTTCTTGGACGTCCGATGGTTGGCTCGGCGGTAGAAGTGCGGCTTCCGTAGGTGGCATTTCCTAACACCTGAAGTCAAAGATCTCGATTGAGTCCCGGCTCCAAGACGATATCGCGCGCCGCTTTCGACACCCCCTTGGCTCGGTTGGGTCAGAGAGCGATGATTTCCGTCCCTTGGGCCTGCGAAGAACCCCGGAACGTATCGCAGTGATCAGAAAATTGCACCCCACCTAGCGCCGTCGTTAAGGTAGCCTTATAGCAGCAGGTTCCGCGAGAGCCTCGGCGCCCCTATAGGTTCGTAGCGAAGTGAGGACGAGCCAGAAACTCCAGGCGTGGGCCGCATGAGGGTGGATGAGCATACAGGTTGCTCTCAATCACCGGACACAGTACCGTTACGACAAGGCGGTCTCAGTCGGTCCACAGGTTATACGGTTGCGTCCCGCGCCGCATTGTCGAACGCCGATCCTCAGCTACTCGCTTAGCGTCACTCCTGCCGGGCACCTTCTCAACTGGCAACTCGACCCCCACAACAATCATCTGGCGCGCCTTCTTTTCCCGGACAAGACCACCGAGTTTGTGGTTGAGGTGGACCTCGTCGCGGAGCTATCCCCGTTCAATCCGTTCGATTTCTTTCTGGAACCAGGAGTCGAAGACTACCCTTTCGAGTACGCTCCGGAGCTAGCTAAGGATCTCGAACCCTATCGTCGGGTCGATGCCGCCGGTCCTCTACTCCAGGCTCTTCTTGGGAAGCTTTCCCGCGAGAGGCGAGGAACGATCAGCTTTTTGGTTGACGTGAATCGGAGGGTGCGAAACGAAATTGACTATGTGACGCGGCTGGATCCGGGCGTCCAGACATGCGAGCAGACCCTTGAAAAGTGCACGGGGTCCTGCCGTGACTCTGCATGGCTGCTCGTGGAGATTCTCCGACATTTGGGAATCGCGGCACGCTTCGTCTCCGGGTATCTGATTCAGTTGGCGGCGGACGAGAAAGCGTCGGAAGGTCCGAGCGGTCCGCAAACCGACTCTGCCGATTTCCATGCCTGGGCAGAAGCGTTTTTGCCGGGTGCGGGCTGGATTGGGATGGATCCGACCTCGGGCCTGTTCGCCGGCGAGGGTCACATCCCGCTCGTCTGCACCCCGAACGCTTCCAAGGCCGCGCCCATTGAGGGCACGGTCGAGCTGGCCAACGTGGACTTCGGCTACTCCATGTCCGTTCGCCGCTTGAATGACGCACCACGGCCGTCCAAGCCCTTCACCGAGGAGGATTGGCTGCAGGTTGAACAGGTAGCGCATCGCGTCGACGCGGACCTGGAAGCGCAGGATGTGCGCCTGACCATGGGCGGCGAGCCTACGTTCGTCGGCATCGACGAGCCCGAAAGCCCGCAATGGAACATCGATGCTTTTGGACCAATGAAGCGAACCCGCGGCTGGGCTCTCATCCAATGCCTCCGCGAGAAAGTGGCGCCCGGCGCACTGCTTCACGACGGACAAGGCAAATGGTATCCAGGCGAGCCGTTGCCGCGTTGGGCGCTAAGCTGCTCTTGGCGCGTCGACCGCGTCCCTGTTTGGGAGAATATCGATCTCATCGCTCGCGAAGATCAGGACTACAGCTTCGGCGCGGCCGATGCTTTAAAGTTCATAGATGCGCTCGCGCGTCGCCTTCAGGTGAGTTTCGAAAACACGCTGCCGGCGTACAACAGCGAAGGTGAGTCGACGGAGCTGGCCGGGTATATTTTGCCTATTCGCCGCCGTCAACCGGCGGGTCGGTTGTGCTGGTCGAGCCAGTTGTGGTTCCGTCGCCCAGAACGTATGTTACTGACGCCAGGCGATTCCCCCATCGGTTACCGCATACCGACCGAGTTGATGCCCTGGGTGGTGTCTGATGAACTTGAATACGAGTATGAGGCTGCGCCGTTCGCAGATCGGATCAGGCTTCCATCACGCCCTAGCCGGCGCATGGATCTCTTCCAGAGAAATCCCGTGGCCGATCCGCTGCCCGCTCTCTCGAGCACGGCTGAAACTGCGCCGGAACTGATCCGGCCAGCGCTGTGCGTGCAGGATCGAGAAGGCCGCTTGCACGTGTTTTTGCCGTATGCATCCAAGCTCGCGGACTATCTCGACCTGCTCGCCGCGGTCGAGGATACGTGCCAGTATCTGCACAAGCCAGTTTGGCTGCAGGGCTACCCTCCGCCCTCCGATCCGCGGTTGCGATCACTCAGCATCACTCCCGATCCCGGCGTTCTGGAAGTAAACCTGCCGCCCGCAAGCAATTGGGACGAACTCGAACAGATCAACACACTGCTCTTCGAGGAAGCGCGCCATAATCGGTTGACCGCTGAAAAATTTGCCTACGACGGCAGCCACATCGCTACCGGCGGCGGCAGTCATATCGTGATCGGCGGAGCGACCGTGTTGGATAGCCCTTTCCTGCGCCGTCCGGATCTGCTGCGTAGCATGCTGGCGTTCTGGCAAAACCATCCGTCGCTGTCGTACCTGTTCTCCGGTATGTATGTCGGCCCGACGAGCCAGTCTCCGCGCGTAGACGAGGCGCGCATGGATGCCTTGTACGAACTCGAGGTCGCTTTTAGTAGTTTGCCTGCGAACGACTGCCCGCCGACCACGATGGATGGATTGTTCCGCAACCTGCTCGTCGACGTCACCGGAAACTCGCATCGCGCCGAGTTCTGCATCGACAAGCTCTATCCCCCGGAGGGTCTCGGGTTGCGCCTTGGGTTGCTCGAATTGCGTGCCTTTGAAATGGCTCCCCATGTCAGAATGGGTCTTATAGAGATGCTGCTAATCCGCGCGTTGGTGTGCATGTTTTGGAAACGTCCGTTCGAAGGCGGCCTGGTCCGTTGGGGCCCCGTGCTCCATGACCGTTTTATGCTGCCGCATTTTGTCAGGCGCGACTTTTCCGATGTGCTCACCCAGTTGCGCCGGTCTGAATACAATTTCGAGGAGAAGTGGTTTGCTGCACAGCTGGAGTTTCGCTTTCCGAAGATCGGGTCGATCGCTGTAGATGGGGTCGAACTCGAGTTGCGTCACGCCCTCGAGCCTTGGAATGTTCTCGCGGAAGAGACGACTTCCGGCCGAACGGTTCGCGCCGTGGACTCGTCCTTCGAGCGTATTCAGGTGAAGGTGTCTGGGTTCACCACGGAGTCCCGCTACGTAGTTGCATGCAATGGGCGCCGGGTGCCACTCTATTCTACGGGCGAACCCGGAGCGGCTGTAGCCGGCGTACGGTATCGCGCCCGACGGCTGTCGGCGGCGTTACACCCCACAATCCCCGTGCATGCGCCGCTTGTCTTCGATATTATCGACCGCTGGAAAGAGCGTTCGATTGGCCGATGCACCTACCACGTGGGATCACCCGCCGGTCGCACGTATATAGCCCGGCCAATTAACGCAACGGAGGCCGCAGACCGCCGTCGGGAACGCTTTCAAAGGTCCGACTCCATACCCGGCCTTATGGGGGCGCCGGAGGAAGAAACCAATCCGATCTTTCCTATGACTCTGGACCTGCGGCTGCCTCGGCCCGGGAAACAGACCCACATCGAGAAGCCGGGGCTTGTCCCATGACTGTGGATCTAAATCAAACTCCGCTCCGCTACGGAGATGCCTATGACGAGTTATCGGCCGATGGTGTAACTCCCCGGCCGCACTGGGCACACCTGATGGAGTCGCTGCAGATGATCGGCCCCGAGGAACTGGGACGACTCTGGGCCCGTGCCGAGCGTCGGATTCGCGAGAACGGGATCACGTACAACATTTACGGCGATCCGCTCGGGGCAAGTCGGCCTTGGCGGATCGATATCGTTCCGCTATTGATTCCGGCGGACGAGTGGCGCTTCATCGAAGCGGGCATCATTCAGCGCGCCCAGTTGCTCAATCTGCTACTAGAGGATCTTTACGGGGCGCAGGAACTGGTGGCGCAAGGCCACTTTCCTGCCGCACTTCTCTACGGCAACCCCGCATTTCTCCGGCCGCTCGTGGGCGTGCGTGTTCCCGCGCATAGCTATCTGCATATGCTGGCCGTTGATCTTGCCCGTTCGCCCGACGGCCAGTGGTGGGTGCTGGCCGATCGCACGCAAGCGCCTTCGGGCAGCGGCTATGCGCTTGAGAACCGCACCATTGTCTCCGATGTTCTACCCGATCTCTTCCGTACCTCGAACGTATTGCGCCTCGCTCCATTTTTCCGTGCGCAACGCGAAGCGCTCACCAACCTCACCCAGCGCGACAATCCGCGCATCGTATTGCTTACCCCCGGACCCTACAACGAGACTTACTTCGAACACTCCTATCTCGCGCGATATCTGGGATTCACTCTAGTCCAGGGAGCGGACCTGACGGTGCGCAACCGCCGCGTGCATCTCAAGACTGTCGACGGACTGGAGAAGGTCGATGTGATTTTGCGTCGTGTGGACGATAGCTTTTGCGATCCTCTCGAACTGCGGGGCGATTCGCTTCTGGGCGTGCCCGGCCTCGTTGACGCTATCATCGCCGGAAATGTGAAGGTGGCAAACGCACTGGGAAGCGGTCTGATTGAGACAGCGGCGATCATGCCCTTTCTTCCCGGCCTCGCCGGGCATGTGCTTGGTGAGAAGCTCAAACTTCCGTCCGTGGCGACCTGGTGGTGCGGGCAGACGTACGCGCTCGATTGGGTGCTCAACCATCTCGACTCGGTGGTGGTGAAACCGGCGTTTCCCTCACGCGGTAAGGAACCGGTGTTTGGGGCCGAACTCCCACACGCCGAGAAAGGCAAGTTTGCCGAGCAATTGCGGGCCCGCCCGCACGAGTATGTGGCGCAGGAGCAGGTCGCTTTGTCCACTGCGCCGGTGTGGGACAACGGATGTCTCAACTCGCGCAGCGTGGTGCTGCGCACTTACGTGCTCAATACCGGCAGCGGGTGGATTGCGATTCCGGGAGGACTGGTACGTGTTGCCGAAGCGGAAGGATCGGTCGTCTCGATGCAGCGGGGCGGCCACAGCAAGGACGCATGGGTCCTGTGGGACGGCCCCGTCGATACGTTCAGTATGCTGCGCCCGCGGAATGAGCCGGTGGAGTTGCGCCGTGTCTCGCGGGTTGTGCCTAGCAGTGTCGCTGACAATGCCTTCTGGTTGGGCCGATATGTCGAGCGAGCCGAGAACATTGCTCGGATCTTACGCGCCATGATCCCTCGCGTACAGCGCGCCGAGGAAGCAGAGCTTGTCTGCCTCATCCGCCTGCACAGGTGCCTGGAGTCGCGGCACAGCAAGTTGCCAAAGCCTAAACACAGGCGGCCGACTTCTGTTGAACTGGAACAGGAAATGACCTCGCTGTTAACGGATGCCAAGCGGCCCGACAGTCTGGCTTGCGCTCTGACCGAGGTATCCCGGATTGGCGGCAATATTCGCGAGCGCTTGTCGACCGATATGATGTTCCTTATCGGCCAACTGCGGGACTCAATTCAGATCGGGCATGGCACACCGTTTCTCGAGTATCCGGCGATGCTGACCGATTGTTTGGAACTACTTTCTGCATTTTCCGGAATGGAGCGGGAAAACATCAACCGCGGATTGGGCTGGTTGTTCATGACCATTGGCCGGCGTCTCGAGCGCGCGATCTATCTGACTAGGCAACTGCGCGAGATCACTACGCCCCTGAATCAACGGGACTGGTCGCTTTTGGAATGCTTGCTTGAGGTTGCGGATAGCTCCATGACCTACCGGACTCGGTACTACACAACCCTGCAGCCCTTAGCCGTGCTGGATGTGCTCTTGGCGGATGAGACGAATCCCCGCTCTTTGGACTTTCAACTGAGCCACCTCGCGGACCTCTATCAAAAGCTTCCTCGGCACCTCCCGGTTGACTTACAGGCGATGCGGTCCGCGCTGGCATTGTTACGCAGTTTCGATTTGCGAAAGTTAAAGTACCCATTGCCGGGCGCCGCGGCGACCAATGGTTCCGATGGGCTCTCCCGGCTTGCGAGCTTCCTCCGGGAGCTGGAACGATTGCTGCCTTCTTGGTCGAATAACTTATCGAGCAGGTACTTTAGTCACGCCCGCACCTTGCCAATCACCATAGGCCAATGATCTATAGAATCGTTCACCGGACCACGTACAAATACAAATATCCCGTCTCGGTCGGAAACCACGTGGCGTGCCTGAAGCCGCGCGCTTTACCGCACCATCAGTTGGCGCAGAGCCAGTTGCGTATCCAGCCGCGCCCGGCAACGCGCACCGAGCGGGTGGACTTTTTTGGGAACCTTCTCTGCTTTTTCACCATTCAGGAGCCGCACAGGGAATTGGTCGTAGAAGCGCGGAGCAAAGTGATAATGGAGGGGAAGGCGACGCCTTGGCCTCAACTGTCGCTCCCTTGGGAAGAGGCAGCCAGATCGGTTCCCAACGATCACAGCCCAGCGGGGCTCGAAGCCTACCAGTTTGGATTTGAGTCGCCGCGCATCCGGATACGGCCGGAGTTTGCCGCCTATGCGCTCCAGTCGTTTACGCCCAGGCGGCCAATGCCGGAGGCGCTTCTGGACCTGACCGCACGCATCCACGAGGACTTTCGCTTCGATTCGAAAGTGACCAACGTCCGGACGCCAACCGAAGAGGTTTTCCGGAAACGGCGGGGCGTGTGCCAAGATTTTGCACACTTGCAAATCGCCTGCCTCCGCTCCCTGAATCTCGCGGCACGTTATGTAAGCGGCTACCTTCGAACCTGTCCACCTCCTGGGCAGCCGAGGCTGGTGGGCGCCGATGCATCCCACGCCTGGGTGTCTGCTTATTGTCCTGGAATCGGCTGGCTTGACATGGATCCCACGAACAACATTGTCCCCTCAAACGGCCACGTGACGCTCGCCTGGGGTCGGGACTACGGTGACGTAAGTCCTCTGCGCGGCTTAATCCTAGGCGGTGGAGCTCATACGCTCAAAGTCGCCGTTGACATGGAGCCGCTCGATTCCTAGTTGTCGGCAAAGCCAATACCCAGCCTGGAGTTTCTTATCCTATTCATGCATGTGGAGTGGCGTCGGACAATTAAAATCCGGTATTACGAGAGGCCGTGATATGCCGTACGGTGAGGAGGCGCACCTCGATAATCGGATTCGCCGACTAGCGGAGTTGCGGCACGCTTTCTGCTACTTCATCCGTCCAGACTTTAAGACTCTCCAGAGTATTTTGGCCGAACGTGGTCGCGATGGCGACATCGGCCGCGTCGCGGCCTCGCGCGATCAGCACTCGTCCAATCCTGGGCACGTTATTCCGTGCATCGAACGTGTGCCAGCCCCCACCGAGATAGACTTCAAACCACGCGGCAAAATCCATCACGCCGTAAGGCGGCAGCGTCCCCATGTCGCCAAGGTATCCGGTGCAGTACCGCGCCGGAATATTCATACAGCGGCAGAGCGCGATAGCCAGGTGCGCGTAGTCGCGACAGACGCCCACACGCTCGTTGAACGCCTCCCAAGCTGTGCGCGTGGAGCGCGCTTTCTGATAATCGAAAGTGATATGGTTGTGGACAAAATCGCAGATCGCCTGGACGCGCGCCCATCCTGGCGTCGACTGACCGAATCGCGACCACGCTGCCTCGGACAGTAGATCGGTCTCGCAATACCGGCTGCCCAACAGAAAAACCAGAGTATCTTCTGGTAAATCTTGCAAAGCGTGCTGTTGAGCGGAGGGCGTCACCACGTCGGGTTTTGCCGAGTCTCTGACCACCCCGGTGCTTGTCAGGCGAATCCTCCCGATGGGCGCCACAATCCGGCTACACCAGTTTCCGAAGCCGTCCCGATAGGCAATGACTGGCGTTTCCGGATCGGTGATCAGGCAATCGGGACTGACGATATCCGAGGCGCGGGAGTAATGGACGTTGACCATGAGGATCATCGGCGTCTCTTGTGGACAGTAAAAGACTAATTCATAGCCGACCCGAATCAACATGCAGGTTTCCTTCCGCCAACGATCTCAGAACTTTCAGTTGTCGAAGACCGAATGGCGCGCTGACGAAGTTTCGCCGAACGGCCTCACCTAATAGCAGCTACGGTGGCCACTCTGACCGTTGCCGCAATCAGCCTCGCCGCCACAACTTCCAGCCACGATCCTTACCCCATTCTACCCGGTTCCGCCATCCCGCACTCTGATCCTTCCGGGGCATCCGCCGGCCGCACAGGCGGCATTTCCGTTCTGCACGCTCTGCGACTCGCCCGCGCCGATATTCCGTGTGACACTCGTGGCTGCAGAAGTGCGAACCGCGACGGTGCCGCACCTCCGGAATGACGTGCAGGCACAAGCGTGCGGCGAGACGATCCGGGGACGCCATCACGCAGTATGTGATCACGGCGCCACTGCCTCCTGGCTCTCCACTTGGATCGAGAGGCGCACCTGATCAGAACGTCTCGTCTCCGGATTTCGAGAATGCGGCCAACAACGCCCTCTATACGGTTCACACCCTTGGAGATGGCATAGGCCAAAATCCCAGTGTGCCTTTGGCCTGATTGGAATACTGCTGAGGGCCGCCCCATGTGGTCCTCGCTTGCGGAGCAGAAGCATGCCATACGGGAAAGCGGTGCCGCCGCCCAGCGGCAATAAACTTTCCTTATCGCGCGCATAAAACAGATTTCTGAGAAAGATTCCGATGCCCTGCAACGAAACTATGAGTTGGAGTGTTACACCGCGCGCCGTTACTTTCGCTGCCACGTTGGATACGGCGATCGCTCAGGCAGTCGAAGTAGCCTTTGCTGTTCGAGCCGCGTGACTCTTAGAGCTTCCCGGGTAAAGGTTGCGTCCTGCAATGAGGGGCATCGGACGCACTTGGAGCCGGCTTCGTGGGAGTGGCGCTCGCTGGCGCTGCATGAAGCGGGCTCACGATCATCCTGACGAGTGAAGGGAGTCGGGGGCTCTGCCGTAATCGCGGGTCAATTATTCAACGACAGCCGTGTGGGTTCGACGGGTCCTGTAGGAGCCAAGGTTGTTCCTCTGTGCGTTGGGGGCAGCGTTCAATCGGGGCGGCGCTGCGGAGCGGCTTTCTGGAAGTGACGATCGTGCGCCGTCTTTCCAGGAGGCCGCTCGCTACTCTACTGTGCGCTCGCCGGGGAGCCGGTGAATGGCCTAGCTAGGGATTTCAAACAAAGGCAACTCCGGGGTTGAGGCGTACGGTGAGGGGCAGTCCGGCCTTGCGGAGACCATTTGGGGCGGCCAGACGCTGGCAGGATTGCCGGTTTTGTTCACTTGCGTCTCGCTCTTGATGCGGAGATACCGGCCCCATTCACACTCGATCTACCTGGCGTGAGTGATGCTAGTCTCCTTTTCAGCGGTCCTGCAAAGGCCACTTCCAGGCGGGCTTTCGGAACGTCACCATTTACGCTCCGCTGGCCGACGGCAGCTCCTTGCAGACCTGGCGGATCGTCACACCGGCCGATTTCAGGCTCAAAAAAGGCAGACTGCGAAGAGGCTGCAACCATGCGCCGCGGGTTCACGTCGTGCGGCCGAAAACTGAATTGTAACGATAAACAATTCCGATTGGACTTGGGAGCGGACACCACCTAGAGTTTTATGAGTGCCGCACAGCAGTCCTCGAAGTCGAAGTGTGTCAAGCCCCATCGCCCTGCCGGAACCTACCCGCGCGCTGTTTCGGCCTCCATTCCGGAATTACCAGTTCGACGCAGTCTACGACGAGATGTTTGAGGGTCCGGGCGTGCCGCGCCCGCACTATCGGGCGCTTTTCCAGACGCTGCTGGAGTTGCCTCACGGGGAAATGCGCAAGAGCCAGCAGGCGGCGGACCTGTCGTTTCTGCACCAGGGGATCACGTTC
Organism: uncultured Acidobacteriota bacterium; assembly: GCA_963808725.1. Taxonomy (GTDB): domain Bacteria; phylum Acidobacteriota; class Terriglobia; order Terriglobales; family Acidobacteriaceae; genus JAHFUA01. Next base: position 275,567 of record CAWEGO010000003.1, read on the forward strand.
ACAGTGTACGGGAACGACGAGGGCACGGAGCGCGTCTTTCCGAATGACCTATTGCCGCGGATTATTCCCAACCACGAATGGCGGAAGATCGAAAGTGGACTCACGCAAAGAATCGCGGCGCTGAATCTGTTCCTGGAGGACGTTTACCACCGGGGAAGAATTCTGGCGGATGGCACCGTGCCGCGGGAGCTGGTGTACAGTTGCCGACACTTCCGGCGTGAGATGCGCGATCTGACGGTGCCGCGGGGCATTTACGTCAGCATCTGCGGCACCGACCTGGTGCGGCTTCCGGACGGGAGTTTTGCCGTTCTGGAAGACAACCTCCGGGTGCCAAGCGGCGTCTCCTACATGCTGGCGAACCGAAAGGTTCTGAAAAAAGTTTTCCCCAAGCTGTTCCGCGACTACGGGGTATGCCCGGTCGATCATTACGCGCAGGCGCTGCTCGCGACGCTCCGGGCGCTGAGTCCGCCGAACTCCTACAACCGGCACGAGCCGACGGTGGTGCTGCTGACTCCGGGAGTATTCAATTCGGCATACTTCGAACACACGTTTCTGGCGCAGCAGATGGGCATTGAGTTGGTCGAAGGCCGGGATCTGCTGGTGCACGATAACGTCGTGTACATGCGCACCACGGCCGGGCCGAAGCGCGTGGACGTTATCTATCGGCGAGTCGATGACGATTTTCTCGATCCACTCTGCTTCCGGCCAGATTCGAGCCTGGGTGTCCCAGGATTGTTCAATGCGTATCGCGCCGGCAGTGTGGTGCTGGCAAACGCGGTTGGAACGGGCGTCGCCGACGACAAGGCGGTGTACGCCTACGTGCCGGCGATTATCCGCTACTACCTTGGAGAAGAGCCCATCCTGCCGAACGTGGAGACTTATCTGCTGACGGATCGCTCGCAACGGAGTTACGTGCTGGAACATCTGGACGAGTTAGTCGTGAAGGCGGTGGGTGAGTCCGGAGGGTACGGGATGTTGATCGGTCCGCATAGCACGGCGAAGCAGAGGGAAGAATTCCGCCAGCTCATCCAGGCAGATCCGCGGAATTATATCGCGCAGCCGACGTTGAGTCTTTCGCGGGCGCCGTGTTTCCTCGAGGGCGAAGCGCAGGCGCGGCACGTCGATCTCCGTCCTTACATTCTCTTTGGCGTGAACGTCACCCTGGTGCCGGGCGGGCTTACGCGCGTTGCGTTGCGTCGAGGGTCGCTGGTGGTCAACTCGTCACAAGGCGGGGGCAGCAAGGATACCTGGGTGCTGCGCGCATGAACGAACGCAGGGAAACGGCCATGCTCTCGCGAGTCGCGGACAGTTTGTATTGGATGAGTCGTTACCTGGAACGGGCGGCGCACACCGCGCGCCTGATCGATGTGGACTTTGAGCTGCGCCTTGACCAATCCCCGGACGCAGGTTCGGGCCGCTGGCGGCGGCTGCTCGAAGCTCTGCAGACGCCCCTTCCTGAGGATGGCAAGATTGACGCCAGCACGCTCACCCATATTCTGACCCTGGACCGGACAAATTCGTCGTCCATCCTTTCGTGCGTGGCGGCGGCGCGGGAGAATTTGCGACACGTACGCGAGCAATGCAGTTCGGCAATGTGGGAGCAACTGAATCGTCTTTATCTTCACGTGAACAGCACGACGTCGAGCGAGGCGTGGCTGCTGCATTCGTATCTATTCTTTCGCGCGGTGCGGGAGGGAGCACACCTGTTTCATGGCGTGACCGACTCCACGATGTCACACGGGGAGGGTTGGCAATACATTCAGTTAGGGCGATTCGTGGAGCGGACCGACGCGGTGGCGAGGTTGATTGGCGCGCATCTCGGCCGTCTGCCCTATTCGCTCGATCAGGCGGTGGAGAGCGAAGAGTACCTGGAGTGGGTGGGATTGCTGAAATCCTGTGCGGCGTTTGAAGCGTACTGCAAGAAGTACACAGCGGAATTGCGGCCGCTGCGGGTGGCTGAGTTTCTGCTGTTGAACCCGGAGTTTCCGCACTCGGTGCGCTTCTCGGTTGAAATGGTGCACGCGGCCCTGCGCGCCATTGCCGAATTGACGGAACGAAAAGCGGAGCAACCGGTTCGTCTGGCGGGACGGCTGTGCGCCACCCTCAGCTTCAGCCAGATCGACGAGATCATGGCGTCGGGAGCGAACGCGTATGTGGAGAGCGTCCGCCAGCAGTGCGCTCAAACCCACGACGCGATCCACCAGATTTATTTTGACTATCCGGTGGAGGCGGAGCTGGCTCCTTGAATTGAGTCATTGAATCATTTAGTCATTGAGGCATGGAATGATTCAATGACTAGAAGGCTCAATGATTCAATACAGAAAGGGCATCCTTGATTTACTCGGTTCGACATACGACAACCTTCCGCTACGAGCCCGCGGTGCGCGAGAGCCTGATGGAAGTGCGCATGCAGCCGCGGAGTGAAGCGAACCAGCGCTGCCTCAGTTTCACTCTCGACTTGAATCCTCGGGCCAATATCACGCAGTACCGCGATTTCACTGGGAACACGGTGCATCACTTCGACATTGCGGGATCGCACACCCAGGTCAAAGTCACCGCCCAATCCGCGGTGCAAGTGCAGGCGGTGCCTGCGCCGCGCCCGTCCGAAGCGGGCGATTGGGCCGACCTTGACGCCTTGACCGCCGGCGACGACTGTTGGGAAATGCTGTTGCCCAGCCAGTTTGCCCATTCCACTGAGGCGCTGGAACAGCTGGCAAAGGAATTGAAGTGCGAGCGGCGCGGCGGTCCGCTCGAACTGCTAACCGAATTGAATGAAGGCATCTATAACTTGTTCGCTTATGTGCCCAATAGCACCAAGGTGGATTCTCCGATTGAGGACGCGCTTCAAACCCGCCAGGGAGTGTGCCAGGACTTCGCTCACATCATGACCGCGCTGGTGCGGCCGCTGGGCATCCCCTGCCGCTACGTGAGCGGGTACCTGTTTCACCGCGGAGCGGGGGACGGACGGCAGGATCGATCACTCGGAGGAGCATCCCACGCATGGGTCGAGGCTTTCGTCCCGCGCTTAGGCTGGACCGCATTCGACCCAACCAACAATCTGATCGGTGGAGATCGCCATATTCGCGTAGCGATTGGCCGCGACTACGCGGACGTTCCGCCCACGCGCGGCGTGCACAAGGGTGAAGCCCACAGAGAACTGAGCGTCGCGGTGACGGTAAGTCCGTCGAATGCTCCGCCGCCGGAACCACCAGCCCCGAGCATCGTCATCCAATCCCGCCCCGTGTTTGCGCGAGGCAACTCGCGCATTGAACAGGAGCGACAACAGCAACAGTAGGCGTTCGCTCGAATCGCTTTTCGCGGCGTTTCTGGCGCGAACTGGTTTCGGCCATGAAGAGCAGGCAAAGGTACAAGGACTACGTCATCGAGGCACGACCGTACGGGTTGATGGATGGTGGATTCTCGGCAGAGTTCTCCGTTGAGGAGCACGATCCGTTCGGCGTGACCGAAACTCAGTTCTACCTACCCGACGCTTTCCCCACGCAAGAGTCCGCTATCGAGGCAGCAATTCAGTCTGGGCGGCAGAAGATTGACATGGGGTTTGAGCGGGGGCGGGTGGTTGCAAGCTGGTGAGAGTCCAAGTAGGGGTTCCGAGAGATCGCGCCTACTCGGGGTCGGCGGCGACCAGTTCCCCAAGGCGCCCGGTTTGTCTTCAATAGTCACACGGGTGACAGTGGAAGACCCCAAGCTCAGGCGGCGCTGCGCATCCGATATCGGCTTACGAACCGCACCTCGATCGCATTCCCGCTGTCTTGGCGAGAGATGCGCGGCGCAGTCAGCGCGTAGTCGTCGCGCTCCCACCCCTCCGACTTCAATAGCAATTCCGCTACCGAGTCATGATCGGAGACCCGCGACTGCGGATTGCCGTCCGCTGGCCTGGGGGGCTTGCGAGGCACTGTGGTTTGTAAGCTACCTTCGGTCATAGGTTCTAGCAACCCGAGTCGGCTATCTGACAGGGTGACGTTCTTTGGCATGGTCGTACTCCGTGGGGCAAGAATTAAGGTTGCCGAGGCAAGGAGAATCATCGGCGCTTCCTCAGTGCGGCGCTGTGACGAACAACCCAACCCTGTGTGACGGGCTCGGGGCAAGCCACAAACGGCAGGAAAGGGCAGACCCGGTTTTTTTTAACGGCACACTCCTGGAGCGCAATGCACAGATCGTCTGGCGCCCGGCAGTGGCCCCACGGGAGGCCGAGACTCACAATCAGGGTGTTTGGTCAGCTCAAGCGCCCAAGACGCCAAAAACGTCAGGATCGCAGAACCGGGGGTACACGGCAGGACGCCCAACTTGGAGCGTGGCGGCGACGGTCACCTTGGCGGTAATGGAAGCGGAGATTTGGAAAGCGCTAGCTCGGGGTCTGGGCGCGGGATATAAAGTAGTGCGCTTCTGCGAGTCGCTCGGCTTGCTGGCGCTTGGCAGACTTATAGGGCTAGTGTTCAATCTCGAAGTAAATCTTTGCTGTGGTGCGGTACTGGGTTATCTTCTTGCCGTCCAGTTCCATCTCTAGTTCTGCTACCCGTGCCCACTTCATACCACGGACCGTTTTTGCGGCTTCCGCTACGGCGTTTTCTGCAGCCTTTGCAAAGCTCTCCTTTGATACGCCTACCACATCGATAACTTTTTGAGCCATCACGCGTCTCCTTTCCAATCTCCGGCCGAATTGCGGTTTTCACCGCTCGGCGGCCGTTCTTGGGCGAGGCCTTCCACGAGCAATACTGCCTCAGCAACGTCCCGAATCGGACGGCGCAAGCGCCGGCTCTCATCGCGCATCCGCCGATACGCTTCCCGCTCCGTCAGCGCGAACCGTTGCTGCAAGAACACCTTTTGCGCGCTCCACCAGTTTGCGGTCTTCGAGCTGTTGGCGAATCTGGCTCGCCTCTTCCTGAAGCCGCACGCAAGCATCCGACAAATGCGAATGGGTCAAAGCGACGCCCATCTGTTCGCCGAGGAAACTCAGCAGCGCGATCTCGTCGGGCGTGTGCACGTGGGGTTCGCGATGGTGAACATTGAGGACTCCAATCACTTCGCCGCCAGAAACAAGAGGAACCGAGAGCAGCGCCTCGTAGGTGTCTTCTACCAAGGCGGAAAAGGTTTTGAAACGAGGGTCGGAAAACGCTTTGCTGGAGAGGGCGACGACGGAGACTTATGCTCGGCGACCCAGCCCGTTACTCCTTCGCCCATGCGGAGCCGTACCTGGCCAATCTCTGCGTCGTGGGGCAACTGCGATGCGCGCAGCACAACCTCATGGGTGCTGTGGTCCGGAAGATAAACCAGACATGCATCACACGCCGTAGTTTCAACGGTAATTGCGATCAACTCACGCAGCATCTCGTTGATGCTCAATCCGGAGCTGACCACCCTGCTGGTGCGGTGCAGGATCCCGAGCTGCCACGAATCTACACGAGTTTCTTTTGACCCGTCCATACGCTGTAACCATTTTCTCCACCCCACAATTGCATTCGTCTGCTTTACGAGAAGCGTATGTAAAAAATCAACGACCGTCCAATCAAAAGTTTTTATCGGGCACATCTCGGGGTGTGGCCGATTCGTTTTTGTGGTCGTTAACATCGAAACAATGCATTGGACTTCCGCATGTGTTCACCTTATGCTCGCATCATTGTTTCACAATTGTCGCTGTTGTTGCCTTTGGGAGACCACGGTTGTTACAGCGACAAGCTATACCTGCCTTTCATGGGAAGCGCTGAGAGAGTGCTTCTGCCACCTGCTCCTCGATCCGAGCAGTCGTTCACCAAAACAGAATGTTGTGGCCTGACCGCCTACGGCAGACCGCCTCATTCATACACAAGGAACGAAGTCATCTGTGCCTGATTGATTCGGCGATCCTTTGCAAGAGGAGAACTGCGCCTCGAACGCAGACCCCTGATCTCTGCAGTCAATGTGATCCATAAGGAGATGAATATGAGGAAGGTAGCGATCTACGGTAAAGGCGGCATCGGTAAATCGACAACCACGCAGAACACGGTGGCAGCACTGGCGGAAATGGGCAAGAAGGTAATGGTGGTGGGCTGCGATCCCAAGGCGGATTCGACCCGCCTGCTGCTCGGCGGCTTGGCGCAGCGGACGGTGCTGGATACGCTGCGCGAAGAGGGCGAGGAAGTGGACCTGGAAGATATCCGCCGCATTGGATTCGGAAACACATACTGCACCGAGTCCGGCGGACCGGAGCCCGGCGTGGGCTGCGCCGGCCGCGGAATCATCACCTCGATCAACCTGCTGGAGCAGCTCGGCGCCTACAAGGAAGACATCGGCCTGGATTACGTTTTCTACGACGTGCTCGGCGACGTGGTCTGCGGCGGGTTTGCCATGCCGATCCGCGAAGGCAAGGCGCAGGAGATCTACATCGTCTGCTCGGGCGAGATGATGGCGATGTACGCCGCCAACAACATCTGCAAGGGCATCGTGAAGTTCGCGCAAGCCGGCGGCGTGCGCCTGGGCGGCATCATCTGCAACAGCCGCAAGGTCGACAACGAGCGGGAGATGATCGAAGAACTCGCCCGCCAACTCGGCACCCAAATGATTCACTTCGTGCCGCGCGACAACGATGTGCAGCGCGCGGAAATCAACCGCAAGACGGTCATCGAGTGGAAGCCGACGTGCTCCGCAGGCGGACGAGTATCGCAAGCTGGCCAGAGCGATGGATGAGAACAAGATGTTCGTCATCCCGAAGCCGCTGGAGATGGGGGCGCTGGAGAAGCTCCTGATGGATTTCGGACTGGCGGAGGATTTGTCGCCGGCGCAGGACTCGTCCACAGCAATCGACCTGCCAGCGGCAGTCGACTTGCCGATGGCGGCGATTCCGCCCGCGATGCCAGCAATAGCGCTGTCCGGCGATTAGGGCGGCAGCGCAGGGCAAAAACGAACGGCGGCAACTGTGGTTATTGGAAGGAGTGAGTCATGGCACATGATGCCCGCGAAATAAAGAAAGAACTGGTAGAGATTTATCCGAAGAAGGTCGGGCGAAAGCGGGCCGAGCAGATCGTGGTGACGGAGCGTGGCGCGGACGGCTCGGTTCCGGAGATCAAGGCCAACGTTCGCACCAGCCCCGGGAATCATCACCCAGCGCGGCTGCACCTATGCCGGCTGCAAAGGCGTCGTGATCGGCCCCAGCCGCGACATCCTCAGCATTACGCATGGGCCCATCGGCTGCGCGTTCTATAGCTGGCTGACGCGGCGCAACCAGACGCGTCCGCCATCCGCTTCGGACGCCAACTTCATCACCTACTGTCTCTCCACGGACATGACGGAAGAGGAGATCGTCTTCGGCGGCGAGAAGAAACTCAAGGCCGCGATCAAGGAGGCCTACGAGATCTTTCACCCGAAGGCGATTGCCATGTTTTCGACCTGCCCGGTCGGGCTGATCGGAGACGACGTGCACGCCGTCGCCCGCCAGATGAAGGAGGAACTCGGCATCAACGTCTTCGCGTTCAGTTGCGAAGGCTATCGCGGCGTCAGTCAGTCGGCCGGCCACCACATCGCCAACAACCAGCTCTTCAAGCACGTGATCGGCTTGAACGAACCTGGTTCACGAAGACAAGTTCAAGATCAACCTGCTGGGCGAGTACAACATCGGCGGCGACGCCTTCGTGATCGAGGAGCTGTTCCGCCGGTGCGGCATCAAGCTGATCGCCACCTTCAGCGGCAACTCGGACTATGACAGCATGGCGAACTCGCACACCGCGGATCTGAACCTGGTCATGTGCCACCGCTCCATCAACTACGTGGCGGAAATGATGGAGAAGAAGTTCGGCATTCCGTGGATCAAGGTGAACTTTATCGGCGCCGACGGCACCGCCAAGTCGCTGCGCAAAATTGCGGAGTACTTCGACGATGCGGAGCTGAAGGCAAAGGTCGAAACGGTGATCGCCGAGGAGATGCCGAAGGTCGACGCGGTGCAGCAAGGATGTGAAGTCTCGCTGCCAGGGAAAGACGGCGATGCTGTTCGTCGGCGGCTCGCGCGCGCATCACTACCAGGTGCTGTTCAACGAGATGGGGATGGAAATCGTCGCCGCCGGTTACGAGTTCGGACATCGCGACGACTACGAAGGCCGGAAGGTGCTGCCTACGATCAAGGTCGACGCGGACAGCAAGAACATAGAGGAAATGGAAGTGCATCCGGACGAGACGCGTTATCGTGCCGCGCCTGAGCCCGAAGAGCGCAAAGCGCAGCTCAGCGATCCCGACCTCGAATTTCAGGATTACGTGGGCATGATGCCGGAGATGGAAGAAGGCACGCTCGTGATCGACGACATCAGCCACTACGAAACCGAGCGCCTGCTGGAAATCTACAAGCCCGCGATCTTCTGCGCCGGCATCAAGGAGAAGTACGCGGTGCAGAAGATGGGAATCCCGTGCAAGCAGCTGCACAGCTACGACTACGGCGGACCCTATGCCGGTTTCGAAGGCGCCATCAACTTCTACCGGGAGATCGATCGCATGGTGAACATGAAGGTCTGGTCATTGCTGAAGGCTCCCTGGCAGGCGTCCGAGCCGCAACCTGAACCTTCGCAAGTGGCCGCCGACTAGCAGTCCGCTCATCGGGCGAATCAACCGACCAGACGTTCTTTGACTGGAAGGGAATTTCTATGCTTTTACGACACACCACCGCTGAGGTTGCCGAACGCACCGCCCTGACCATCAATCCGGCCAAGACCTGCCAGCCGATTGGCGCCATGTACGCGGCGCTCGGCGTCCATAGCTGCCTGCCGCACAGTCACGGCTCGCAGGGCTGCTGCGCCTATCACCGCAGCACTCTCACCCGGCATTACAAGGAACCGGTGATGGCGGCCACCAGTTCGTTCACGGAAGGCTCGTCGGTCTTCGGCGGCCAGGCAAATCTGCTGCAGGCGCTTCGAGACCATCTTCGCCGTCTACAACCCGGAGGTTGTCGCCGTCCACACCACTTGTCTTTCGGAGACGATCGGCGACGACATCGCCCAAATCATCAGCAAAGCCAGAGGCGGAAGGAAAGATTCCCGAAGGCAAGCACGTCATTCACGCGAACACGCCCAGCTACGTGGGTTCGCACGTCACCGGTTTCGCCAACATGGCGAAGTCGCTGGTGACGAACTTCGCCGAGAGCACCGGCGAAGACAAGAAGCAGATCAACCTGCTTCCCGGATGGGTCGAGCCCCCCGATATGCGCGAGCTGAAATGTCTGGCGCACCGCATGGGCGTCAAGGTCATCATGTTTCCGGACACCTCCGACGTGCTCGATGCGCCGCAGACCGGCAAGCACCAGCTCTATCCCAAAGGCGGAGCAACGATCGCGCAGATTCGCAGCGCTGGCGACAGCATCGGGACCATCGGCCTCGGGCATTCCGCCTCGACGCGTGCCGCCAGCGCGCTGGAAGAGAAGTGCGAAGTCAGCCGACGAGATGCTGGAGCTGCCGATTGGCCTGCAGGCAACGGATCGCTTCATCGAGGCGATGCGCATCATGGCCGGCGTGAAGGTGCCCGACATCATCACCGACGAACGCGGACGCCTGCTCGACATGATCGCCGACATGCACCAGTACGTTCACGGCAAGCGCGTAGCGCTGTGGGGCGATCCCGGACCAGCTTGTTTCCCTCACCGAATTCCTCGTCTGCCTGGATATGAAGCCGGTGTACATCGTCACCGGCACTCCCTCGACGCGCTTCGAAAAGCGAGTCCGAGCCATGCTGGGCGACTCCGTTGCCGAAGCGAAGATTCGCAAGGGGCCACAGGCGGACATGTTCCTGATGCACCAGTGGATCAAGCAGGAGCCGGTGGATCTGCTGATCGGCAATACCTACGGCAAGTACATCGCGCGCGACGAGAACATTCCCTTCGTGCGCCATGGCTTCCCCATCCTGGATCGCGTGGGGCATTCGTATTTCCCGACGGTCGGCTATCGCGGAGCCATGTGTCTGCTGGAAAAGATCCTGAACGCGTTCATGGATCGCCAGGACCGCGAATGCGCTGGAAGAGAAGCTTCGAACTGGTGATGTAAGCGGGCATGCGAATGAGGAGAGCCGGATGACGGACATTCTACAAGAGCGCGAGCGGCAGGTGTATCGAAAGGGCGAGCAGCCCTTCCAGACTCGACTGCGAAAAACAGAGCGTGGCCGGGCTCGGTCAGCCAGCGCGCCTGCGTTTTCTGCGGCTCGCGCGTCGTGCTCTATCCCATCGCCGACGCTCTGCACATCGTCCACGGGCCCATCGGATGCGCCTCCTACACCTGGGACATCCGCGGCGCGCTTCTTCCGGCCCGCAATTGCATCGGCTGAGCTTCTCCACCGACTTGCAGGAAATGGACGTGATTCGCGGCGGCGAGAAGAAACTGTACGCGGCGCTGTGCGAGTTGATCGACGCACATCAGCCCAAGGCGGCGTTCGTCTACGCCACCTGCATCGTCGGCATTATCGGCGACGACGTGGACGCGATCTGCAAGCAGGTCAGCGAGGCGAAAGGCATTCCCGTGCTTCCGGTCCATTCCGAGGGATTCAAGGGCACAAAGAAGGACGGCTATCGCGCCGCCTGCGATGCCCTGTTTCAGTTGATCGGAACCGCTTCAACCGAAGGCATCAGTCCCGATCAGCATCAACATCCTGGGCGACTTCAACCTGGCCGGCGAGATCTGGATGATCCGCGAATACTTCGAACGCATGGGCGTCCAGGTGGTCGCCTGCATCACCGGCGATGGCCGCGTGGACGACATTCGCCGCGCGCATGGCGCCGCGCTGAACCTGGTGCAGTGTTCCGGTTCCATGACGCACCTGGCGAAGAGCATGAAAGAGCGGTGGGGAACTCCGTTCTTGCGCGTCTCCTACTTCGGCATTGAGGACATGGCGCAGGCGCTGTACGACACCGCGCGCTTCTTCAAGGACCCGGAAATCATGCGGCGCACTCAGGAACTGGTGCGGCGAAGAAATTGAAGCGGGTCATGCCGCAGATTGCCGAGTACCGGCGGGACGTGCAAGGCAAGAAGGCCGGCATCTACGTGGGCGGGGCATTCAAGGCATTTTCGCTGGTGCGCGCCTTGCGGCTGCTCGGGATGAAGACCGTGCTCGTCGGTTCGCAAACCGGCAGCCGGGAAGACTACGAGCAACTGCGCGAGCTGTGCGACGAAGGCACGATCATCGTCGACGATTCGAATCCGCTGGAACTCGCGGGATTTCTCCAGGAGAAGGAAGTCGATCTGTTCATCGGCGGCGTCAAGGAGCGGCCCATCGCCTACAAACTCGGCGTGGGATTCTGCGACCACAATCACGAGCGCAAAGAAGCACTGGCGGGATTTGCCGGCATGGTCAATTTTGCGCGCGAAGTGCATTCGCACCGTGATGAGCCCGGTCTGGCAGTTCACGCCGCGCAAGCGGAAGGAACGTCGCTAGGAGCTGCCGAATGAGCGCCGAGCCTGAACATCATCCAGAAGCCGGCAGCGCCGCCCAGCTACGTCTCCACGCGGAACGCGTGCAAGCTCTGCGCGCCGCTGGGCGCGAGCCTGGTGTTTCGCGGAATCGAAGGAGCGGTGCCGTTCCTGCACGGCTCGCAGGGCTGCGCGACCTACATGCGCCGCTACATCATCAGCCATTTCCGGGAGCCCATGGATATCGCCGCCTCGGGCTTCAGCGAGTCCAGCGCCATCTTCGGTGGCGGCGAGAATCTCCGCCGCGGTTTGCAGAACGTGACCGCGCAGTACAAGCCCAGCATGATCGGCGTTGCGACCACCTGCCTCTGTGAAACGATCGGCGAAGACGTGGCCGCGATGCTGCGCGAATACCAGGATGCCCAAACCGACGGCCACGCGCCGCAACTGGTTCACGTTTCCACGCCCAGCTACAGCGGCACGCACATCGATGGTTTTCACGCGGCCGTTCGCTCGGTGGTTGAAACGCTCGCCACAGCGGAACCGGCGTTTCCGCATCAGGTGAACCTTTTTCCGGGGATGGTTTCGGCGGCAGATCTTCGTTATCTCAAGGAGATTGCCGAGGACTTCGCGCTCACCTCGGTCGTGCTGCCCGACTATTCGGAAACGCTGGATGGCCCCGCGCTCGAGGCTTACCAGAAGATTCCTGCCGGCGGAACCCCGATTCATGCAATTCGCTCGGTAGCCGGAGCGCGCACCTCCATCGAGTTTGGACGAACCATTCGTCAGCGCGACACGGCGGCGGCGTTCCTGGAAAGCACGTTCGGCGTCCCAGCGCATCGCCTGGGTCTGCCCATCGGCATCAACGAAACCGACCGGCTCTTCTCGACATTGAAGGAAGTTGCGGGCAGGCAAGTGCCCCGGAAGCACGAACTGGAACGAGGACGGCTGGTCGACTCCTACGTGGATGGCCACAAATACGTTTTTGGCAAACGCGCCATTGTTTACGGCGAGGAGGATCTGGTGGTGGGTCTTGCCGCTCTGCTGGCCGAGATCGGAATCATCCCGGTCTTGTGCGCTTCGGGCGGAAGAGCGGAGCGTTCTGGCACAGGCTATTGCGGAAGTTACGCCGAATCTCGCCGGAACCACCGATGGTCTGTGATGGCGCCGATTTCATGTCGATCGCCGAGAAGGCAAAGCTGCTCAAACCGGATCTGCTGATCGGCAACAGCAAGGGATATGGCATCGCGCGCGATCTTGGAATCCCGCTGGTACGCGTCGGATTCCCGATTCACGACCGGATCGGAGGACAACGCATTCTGCATCTCGGTTATCGCGGGGCGCAACAGCTTTTCGATCGCATCGTCAACGCGCTGCTGGAATACAAGCAGCAAACATCTGACCATTGGCTACAGCTATATGTGAGGAGGTCGCGATGGCGCTGGACCTGACGCAACATCCATGTTTCAACTCGGACGTGCGCCATCGCACCGGGCGGATCCACCTGCCGGTCGCGCCGCAGGTGCAACATCCAGTGCAACTATTGCGACCGGAAGTTCGACTGCGCGAACGAGAGCCGTCCGGGCGTGACCAGCAGCGGTGCTCTCGCCAAACCAGGCGCTCGCAGTATCTCGATCGTGCCCTCGAACGCGTGCCCTACCTGAAGGTGGTCGGCATCGCTGGTCCGGGCGACCCGTTCGCCAATCCGGAAGAGACGATGGAAACGCCTGCGCCTGGTTCGCGAGAAATATCCGGAGATGCTGCTTTGCGTGGCGACCAACGGGTTGAACGCTGAGCCCTATGTCAGCGGAACTCGCGCGGTTGCAGGTAAGCCACGTCACCTTCACGGTGAACGCCGTTGATCCAGTCATTGGAGCGCAGATCTATGCCTGGGTGCGCGACGGACGCGCAATCTATCGCAACGAAGCCGCCGCGAGTCTGCTGTGGGAGCGCCAGAAACGTGCGATCGAGGCGCTCAAGAGCAATGGCGTCACGGTGAAGATAAATACCATTGTCGTCCCGGGGATCAACGACACCCACATCGAAGACATGGCCAGTTGAGATGCGCGCCCTCGGGGTCGACATCATGAATTGCATCCCGCTCTATCCGGTCAAGGACACGCCGTTTGAAGATCGCGAGCAACTAGGCGCCGAATCTGTGCGGCAGTTGCGGCAGATGGTGAAGAGACACCTCCCGCAGATGGACCATTGCACGCGTTGCCGGGCCGATGCGGTTGGAATGCTAGGAGAGCCGCAGCGTGACGATCTGGCCACGCTCATGCGGGCGTGCGCCGACGAACCGCTCGACGGCCAGCCCAGGATCGTCCCTATGTGGCGGTCGCGAGCATGGAGGGTTTCCTGGTCAATCAGCATCTCGGCGAGGCCACACGGTTGTGGATCTTCGGCCCCGGCGATCCCAATCCGCGCCTAATCGAGGTTCGCGATACGGCGGAGCCGGGGAGCGGTATGGGGCGCTGGAGCGAACTGGCGCAAACCATTCACGACTGCCGCGCCGTAATCGTAAGCGGCATCGGCCGAAAGCCGCGCTGGGCCTTGGAGCAGGCGGGCCTGAAGGTAATTGAAATGTCCGGCTTGATTTCCCAGGCGGTTTCCACTTTGTATGAATCTGGTGACGTGCCGGCCTCGATGCGTAAACCGTTTCGCGTATGCGGGTCGGAGTGCCAAGGTTCGGGTATGGGTTGTGCATAAGCGTTTGGAAGGAGAGATCCATCATGGAAAAACCGCAGCATCACATTCTTGTTTGCGCAAGCTTTCGGGTGGCGGGTGAGGCTAAAGGTGTCTGCCACCGTAAGGAGTCCGTCTCGTTGCTGCAATATCTCGAGACGGAAATCGTCGACCGCAATCTGGATGCCAGGGTTTCGAGTACTGGATGCCTGAAGCAGTGCGAGCATGGACCGGTGATGGTTGTTTATCCCGAGGGCCAGTGGTACGGAGAAGTCAACGAAGAGAAGATTGACGAAATCCTCAACGCGCTCGAAGAGGGCCGGGCCGCGGAGGGCGCGCTCGCCTAGGGACAGCTTTGGGAACAGCGAGGGGAAGATGAACGCCAACGGCAGAACAGTCGTGGATCATCGACACTACGCTACGCGACGGGGAGCAGGCCGCGGGCGTCGTCTTTTCGCGGGACGAAAAACTTGCGATTGCGCGCTCTCTCTGCGAACTCGGCATCCCTGAACTGGAATGCGGTATTCCAGCCATGGGAGACAGCGAGCGCGAAGACTTCCGCGCATTGCTGGCACTGAACTTGCCAGCCCGATTGACGGGCTGGTGCCGGGCGAAGGCGCAGGACATCGAGAGCGCTCATGAATGCGGACTGCGTTCCGTGCATATCGCATTTCCTGTCTCGCATACCCAGTTGTGGACGGTCGGGAAGACGCGTGATTGGATCGCGGCTGAGTTGCCGCGCATTGTGCTTAAAGCGCGTGCCCGCTTCGATCACGTGTCCGTCGGCGCTCAGGACGCCTCGCGCACCGAACTGAACTACCTGTGCGAGTTTGTCGCTCTGGCCTGCGGTAGTGGCGTCAATCGGGTGCGTATAGCAGACACGGTGGGCCGATGGAATCCGATCGAGACACATGAGGCGTTCCGTAATCTTCGTGGTGTTGCCGGTGACACTCGCCTGGAGTTTCATGGCCATAATGACCTTGGAATGGCGACAGCGAACACGATCAGTGCTGTTCAAGGTGGCGCAGATTGCGTCAGCGTCACTGTGAACGGCTTGGGAGAGCGCGCCGGCAATGCCGCGCTGGAAGAGGTAGCCATGGCCCTACGCCACTCTCTCAGGCTGGATGTGCGGTTGAGAACAGAGCATCTCGACGGCTTGTGTGCCCTAGTGGCGAAAGCCTCGGGCCGGAACATCCCGACAAGCAAACCAATCACCGGCCAAGCAGCCTTCCTCCACGAATCCGGGATCCATTGCAGCGGGCTGCTAAAAGACAGGAAAGCTTATGAACTTTTTCCCGCGGGCGAAGTGGGACGGCCTCAGCCGGACTTCGTCATCGGCAAACATTCCGGTTCTGAAGCGGTGGTTCATGCCCTTGCGCGGCAAGGGATTCTTGTGAGCCGAAAAGAAGCCTCAGAAATGCTGCCCGAAATTCGCCGTCGCTGCGTAGGGATGAAATCGCCACTGCAGGTGACGGAACTGGCAAACCTTTTCAGGACGCCACGAAGCCAGGCATGAAGTTGCGGGCGGAACGGTAGAATCGATTTCAGATGGTCATTCAAACTACGCTCAACGAAAAGAGGTTTAGGACGCTGGATGATAAATCTTGTTTCCATTAACCACAAAGAACAGAAAGGCTACCCACACCCGTGCCGTGTCACCAAGTGTCCAAATCCTGGCCGCTACCAACTATATGCACCGATCGGCGCAGACGGTGTCCCTGACTGGGAGGGCCAAGCAATTTGTTCGAGGCACCTGGTCGAAGAAGCTCGACATCGTCCAGAGATTCTGGTGTCGCTGATTGATGCTCTTATTGATGCCATGGAAGAGCATCAGTGGACATTTACGTTCTAGATGTACCTGAGTCGCAGAGGAGCGCAGTGAACAAGCTGAGCGCGTTGGTCAACTGAGTTTTGGACGCAAAACAATAGGGAGAATACAACTGCAAAGGAAGCATGGGATTCGGCCAATGCCGAGATCGGGGACCTACTTTGTCGGGTTACTATGCGGCGTTCCAGCCTTGCTGGCCGGCTTGTTTGCGCTGGAAGTCCACCCCATAGCGGGCGTGCTGGTCACGCTGGCCGCGATGGCATTGCTGCTGTCTTCGGCAACTGAGTTGTACCGGGCGCCGGGAATTCACAAAGCAACTCAACGGGCGGGCGCAGGTCTGCCCGCTCTTCAGGGCACAATGTTGAGGTATGCTCAAGGGCCGCTCTTACGGGGAGCCGGCACCGATGCCGGCATGCGCCGTTCTTCACCCAATTCTTTGCTGGACGTTGAGTTCGCGCAGCTTTCCGACCGTGGCTGCGTGCGTGAAGACAACGAGGATTACCTTGGCTTCGCCCTTCCCGCTACCCCGGACGAGGCACGCACCCAAGGCTGGTTGTTCGCGGTCGCCGACGGGGTGGGGGGACAGGAACAAGGTCAGGTCGCGGCCAAGGCGGCGGTCGAGAAATTGGTTGCGGGATTTCGCGAAGCGCCGAAGAACGAAGCCCATACCCGCCTGTTGCCCCGTCTGATCCAAACCGCCAATACCCATGTGTACGAGACCGGGCGCACCGCCGCGCCGGCCAGCGTGGCGATGGCCACCACCATCGTGGCTTGCGCTCTTCGCTTCGATCGGCTGGTCGTGGCCCACGTGGGGGATTCGCGCTGCTACCTCATCCGGCGCGGGCACGCCCGGCTGCTGACGCGCGATCATACCGTCGCCGGCGAGCAACTGCGGCTGGGAGTGCTCTCAACGCAGGAGGCCGCGTCGGCGCGGACTCGCCACCTCCTCAGCCGCTCGCTGGGAAACGATCTCTTCGTTGCCGTCGACACTAGCGAGGACCTGCTTTTGACCGGGGACGTCCTGCTACTTTGCTCCGACGGGCTGCACGGCCCGGTGACGGCCGCGGACATGGCGCATGTCGTCAGCAGCCGTGCTGACTTGCAGGCCGCAGCGCAGGAACTGGTGGCGATTGCCAATCAACGGGACGGTAGTGACAATATCAGCCTGCAGCTAATCCGCGTTCGAGGCGTCGAACGTATGGGGATGTACCGCGGCCGACCCTACAAGCTCCGCTGATGTCGGGGCCCTGTACAACTGGCGCGGAGTATATACCCCCTTATTCGGGTGCGTAGCCTCGAACACGCTCCGCAGCCGCTCGTGGCCCAAGAGCCAGAGAAGATTCGGGCGGGGCACTACAGGGATCGGATCCTTGTGAGGTTTGTCAGCGGGCAGAACGCAACAGACTCAATTCATGCTCTGGCCTCGGATAAACGATTTTGCTACCGCACAGACAGCCAGCGCGGACTCGTAGCAGGAATCCTTGAGAGTACCGGAACAGTACGAGCGGTACGCGTTGGCAAAGTGTGGCAGCGTTCTGGGTGCGCTTGGTCCATGGCTGGAAGGACCCAGTTTTGGCAAGTTGGGGGAGTTTGCTCCCTGGGGTACGTGACTGTCAAGGGGATCCCGGCGGGCTCCCGTGCATCTGGAACGGCACCCTCCGGCACACCGGCGCAGACATGGTCATAAGCCTCGAGAGTCGCCCTTCGCGGCAGGCGCTTTGACAAGGCAAGCAAATCCACGTAGCATCGTTGCGGGCGAGCACCTCTTCTCACTCTTTCAGATCTCCTGAACTAAGTCAGCCCATCTGAAGTACTTCGTTCTTAGTCCTCCCAAGAGAACCCCAGGAGGCTCACATGTTAGGTCGAAGTGTTCACAAGCCCGCGAAGCCTACGACTTTCCCCGGCAAGACGTACATCCCGATTCCGCCCAATTCCATTACGCCTTCACACGATCAGATACGCCAACGGGCGTACGAGCTTTATGAATTGTACGGTCGTCAGGATGGTTTCTCTGAACAGAACTGGTTCGAAGCAGAGCAGCAGATGCTCGTGGGACGCAAATAGCGGGAGGGGGACCTCCATCCTGTGCCTGAGAGATGAACAAGGGTGAAGATATTTATGAATTGCTCAGAGTGCACGTTTCTAAATCGCGCTCTTGAATCTGCGCACATCAAATACGTCGAAGCTCGGTCCGCAAGGTTTTATAGGGTCAGCTTTGAGATTGCGGCTAGAGAACGGGTCGACATGGAACGTGCCGAGACCGATCTGCAAGAGCACCAGTTGACATGTTCCCTTCGCCGCGATCCTGCGATAGGTGCTGATAACCCGTTTCGTACCTTCTCGCCTGGCAGTGATTTCACGACGAAATCGGCTCCTAGCACGACTAGGCCCTGAGGAGGGCGGCAGGGTCCGCCCTCCTCTTGATCCTGACGCGAGCCCGCCTCCGCCTCTGAAGCTGCAAGAGGATGCCGAAAGGGAGCTCGTAACAGGTTTGCGGGAGATCGCGATGAAAAACATATACATCGGGAACTTGGATTTCAGCACCACCGAGGACCAACTCCGGGGATTGTTCGCGGCCCACGGTGCAGTTGAGACAGTCACCATCGTGAGGGATCGCGATACCGGCCAGCCCCGCGGTTTCGCATTCCTGGAAATGACGAATGACAGCGAGGCTGAAAAGGCTATTCAGGCCCTGAACGGCACTGCCCTTGGAGGCGGCAAGCTGACCATTAACGAGGCCCGACCTAAGCTCGCCAGCAATCGTGGCGGTGATCTACAGAAGCGAGAGCATCGTCTCAACCGATTCTAGTCATTGGTGAGCCCCGCACTATGGTGCCGGACCGGGCTGGCGTGTGGATGGGCCATTGCCACGTCAGATCACATGCGGCGGGCTTGATGACGCATTACGAAGTCTTGCCGTGAAGGAGTGCAGCGGGTGGTGGCGAGATCACCCGCTCCCGCCGCTGGGAGTAATCAGTGGATAGGAGCCAACCACATTTTGCTGGGCCGGAAATGCCGGAACCACGGTAGTAGTCAGCGTGCCATCGGTGTCGATGCCCAACTGCCAGAAGCGGCCAGTCCAATCCGGGAACATCGGAATCGGGGTGGTGGCCGGCGGCAAAGACTCCGTGGTGTTGAGAATGCCGTTGTCATCCGCCCAGACTTGCCAGACGTTGCCGTTGGGGTCCGAGACGTAGAGATTCGGGGGACAGGCGCCGGCACCGTAGCCGCCGACACCGTAGCCGCCTTGTCCGTATCCACCCATCAGTTAGCTGCCATGATGCTATTCCCGGCCATGGACGCTTCTCTCACCCTCACCGCTACGCCGCTCGGCATCGAAGTGCATTGCGCCAATTGTTCGGCCCTGCTCGACCGCGTGCCCAACAACCGAACCGCATTCTGGCGATCGGTCACATACGCGGAGCACGTCTGCGGGCCGGTCACGGCAGCGTCACCCCACGGCTGAGCATGTCGGCGCGCAGGGCGTTCATCTCATGGATCAGCTCCCCATCCGTCAATGCCCGCGAGTAAATCAGCAAGTTGGACATTGTCCCGTAAAAGGGATTGGTGCAGCAGGTTCCGTTGGTTGCCCCAAGGTACAGCGTGCCGGTAAGTGTTCCGCTGTAGCTTCCCGTGGCCAGCGTGGTTAAGGGCTGGGTGTAGCCGCTGGCCGGAATCTGCGCGGATCCATAGATTGTGATGTGCGTGCCGTCCCAGCGGACAACCAGCGCAACATAGGAGGGAGTGCAGGTGACGGGCCCCGTCGTGTTGCTGTTGTAGGTGGCGCAGCTTTTATCCGTCGCCAGCGTGAACGGCCCGACCGTCGTTGAACCAACTGTCACCTTCCAACTGTTTGCCGTGGTGCC
This sequence comes from uncultured Acidobacteriota bacterium, assembly GCA_963808725.1. Classification (GTDB taxonomy): domain Bacteria; phylum Acidobacteriota; class Terriglobia; order Terriglobales; family Acidobacteriaceae; genus JAHFUA01. The sequence goes on from CAWEGO010000003.1 coordinate 295,312, forward strand.
GTTGCGAAAGATGGTAAAGCTGCTGCCCATTGCCAGGGGCGTTTCGTTGGTGAAAGGCCCTCCCCAGACGTTCCCGCTGGTGGCGTGCTCAAACACGATCAGTGCGGTCATCGCAGAGAGCGACTTGCTGTAAGGAGTCGTGACGACCTGTGGGTATTCAAAGCCGAAGACCCACGCTGGCGGGAAGCCAAAAGAGTACATGCCTTTCTGCGAGAAGTAAGCGGCTGGCGTGCTGCCGACCCCCGTGGTGACGTTGCTGAATCCCGAGGTGGCCACGCTGTACGTGCCCAAAGGATCGTTGGGCGAGCGGTTGGGCAACGCGCTGGCGGCCAGCGAGGTGTTCCCCCGGAAGTCGTAGAACAGGTCAAGGCCGCTGGCGATATGAGTGTCCATGCGGTTCACGGCTGAGACTTGGGCTCTTGCAGGGACCGCGAGCCGGGGGGTCAGCGTTAGCTTGCCGATGAACGGGCTGTAGCTGGTGTTGGGGCAGCTATCTTGTCCAGCGCCGCAGCCGCTGACGGTGGCCGTCCCCGAATCCAGGCCGTAGATCGTCCCGGTCATGGTGAGCTGCACGATGGCGCCCAGAGGCGTGCTGGAGGTTTTTACGTAAGAGCCGGGGTTGATCTGGCCAAACGATGGGTAGAATCCCGGCCACTGATCGTTGTCCCACGAGACCGATCCAATCGCCGTCTGCGCGCCCCACGGGTAGGGGCCGGAGTCGTACAGCACGACCGACCCGCCGTAGGTATTGTCCACCGTGTTCAGGAACAAAAAGCGATTGAAGTCGGGGACGAATTGCGAGTTCGCGCTCATCCCCAAGTCCCAGCCGTTATAGGGTTCGCCGTAGCTGCCGAAGTGCGTGGCCGCGGCGGGATTCGTCCCCCAAGCCGAGTCGTAGATGCCATCATCCCCGCTGTTCGCCCCGATGTACACCTGGTATTTTGAAGCGTCCATGAGCGGCTTGTCTTCCACCCGTACCCGGCAGAGGATGACATTCTGGTTGGTGGTTACGTAGGCGCACCAGGAGTAAAGCCAGCCATCGTTGTTGGCCTGCGCCACACAGTTCAGGCTCTCGTCCTGGCAACTGAAGATTTGCCCAGCTTCAGGTAGGAAGCCTTCCGTCGAGCCACCATCGATTGAGCCCTGGATGGGATTGTTGGGCATGACCGAGGGCTCCACGGGAACGTCTGCGTAGGTGGCCAGCACGGAGTTCGGCCCCATCCCCTGGGCATATTGATTGCCAGCGGAGATCGAATGCGCCAGATGATCGGGCGAGCGCAGCATGTTGGCGTCACCGCTGGCGGTGGCCCACGATCTCCACAGCGGCATGTAGATTTGCCCGCGCACCGATTGCGTGCCCAGGATTTCCCACTGCCCGCCGTCTGCGGTCCAGCCGCCGCCGGTGCCAGCTTGCTTGGCGCCGAACCCGAGGCTCCCGCCGATCTGCGTGGCCACGGTGTGCGTGGAATTCCAGCTCAGCCAGCCGATGGAATTGCTGTAGGCTCCACCCACTCCGGTGCAGTCGTGGCAGCTCCCGTAATAGTTGCCGTCATCGGCGTAGGTGGAAAACTCGGTGTCGCCCTGCATCCAGAAGCCGTTGTTGGGCATCCCGTTTGCGCCGTTGTACTGGTCATTGAGGCGCGTGAGTTTCGACACCGCGCCCACGGTCACAGGAGTGGTTGAGAGTGTGCCGGTGGTCGCCGAGAACTCGCTCGATTGCGTGGAGTCTGTGCCGGTCACGTCGTAGGCCACCACGACGCAGTAGTACGTCGTGTTCTGGTGCAGGCCGGTAATGGCCAGCGCGTTGCCCCATGCGGTTGAGGTTCCGGTAAAGCTGGTGCGCTGCCAACCGGCGGTATACACCTGCGGTGTCTGCTCCGTCGTATAGGGGCCTCCGGTCGTCGTACCGCATTCGCCTTTTACGCTGGCTGGAAGTGCGGTCACAAACGATGCCGCGATGCTGCTGGGCGAGGTCCAAGCCACTGTCGGCTGTGTGCTGAAACTCGGGGCGATTGCTGTGACAGCACCGGAAGCTCCTGTGGCGCTATTGGCATCCCCCGTCTTTACCGCAAACGCACGAATGTAGGGAAAGACCGGAGCAAACGAACCGGAGTAAAGCTGATTAGAGGTAGTCGGGGTGCAGGCGTTCGCTGCATCCTGGCAGAAGTAGATTGACGCCCCGGAAGTGGAGTCTGTGATTGTGACCGTCCCCTCTGTCGCTGAGGTGAAAGTAGGGGTGGCTACGGTAGGCGGGGCTGAGGTAGTTTTGAAGGCTGCCATGGCTGTCAGGATTGCCGGCTCCGAGCAACCTGAACCCCACGTTGGATTAATCGCACCCGTTCCGGAGTAGACGTAGTAACCAGCGGCGAGATCAGCCCAACTGTTCGCGGTTCCCTCTGCGTCCGGAATCGCAAAAGCAGGTGAGCCAAGCGAACCGGGATCACATCCATTTGGCCCGTAGCTGCCTGTACCCGTCCCTCCGGTCCATATCGAAAAGTGTGTTTCGCAACCGCCATAAAAAGGTATGTAGGCGGCGAATTCGACGTTCGCCGGGCCATACAGGCGTTGGAAGCGCCTCATACTCGAATAGAGCGCGACAAACCCCCCTTTGGAGAAGCCCATCACGGCGATCCGTGCGGCGTCGATTCGCGGGTGATTCGAGAGCAACTCCAGTGCCCGATAGGCGTCCACGATCATGGCTAGGCGCCCGAGTTGTGACTGATCCGTGATTGTCTGAACGATGCCTCGACCCGTAAAGCTATCCAAAAGGAAGGCCGCTACACCGATCCCGTTCAACTCCTGAGCCCACAGGTCCACGTTGGCTCCGACGCCACCCGAGCCGTGGACGAGGATGACGGCAGGAAACCGCCCGGTACCCGGAGGGAGTCGCAACTCACCCCCAATCCGCGCCGGCTTCCCGTCTTTCGCGCCGGTCAGGAATTGCTTATCCGTGAGGGTCACCGTGTCAAACGAATGGACTTCGATCCTCGCAGTGTGCGCAGTTTGGGCCGCGGCAAGACCCACCATGAGCGGAGCAGCGACTACAAGGAGCAATACGGTTAGAGTTGAGAAGGTATACCGATTGCGCACCATGTTTCCCCCCGTCACGCTTCGCCGTCTTGGGGCGATACGATTGAACTGGGAATTGTGCGCATCAGCGCCGCCGTTGGCAAGGACATTCAGTGTGGGTGGCGGACGAGCGGAGGAAAATTAAAAGGGCTGCGACATTGGTTATGTTCTAGCCGCCGACTCCTGCGAGGGAGTCAACGCCGTGGAGACATGCACCGTCACAGCCCTTGATGCGATCGCTGCTTTCGCAGTCCCAAACCCCAACGGCCTCTCGCGAAGGCTGTCGGTTTTTTCGGGTCTGGTTGCCCAGCGAGTTGCCCCGTTGGGCTGATCACCCAGCTTACTTTGGACTGGCGACTGTTAGGAAGCCAACCCTTTCAGCCATCGACGGGCGTAACACTAAGTTCGGTGCACACTATTGTCAATGCCCGGCTCTGGTGCAATTGTGGAAAACACCGCTAACCTCCGTTGCACAGCATTTAGGTAATTGACCGCGCGTACCGGCGAGCGTAGTTTCCTCGCCATCATTCCTTCGTCAGACTTCAGGGATCGCGCATCATGAGAAGCGAACTCGACGCACTGATAAACCAGATGCACAAGGGCGGGATTCTCTACACCGAAGCCGTGCGGGAGTTCAGGAAAGCCTTCATCGCTAGGGTGCTGCGGGAAAACAAAGGCAATCAGAGCAAGACAGCACGGGAACTGGGCATGCACCGAAACACGCTCAGCCGCACGGTCTCCGCCTTGGGACTGGATGTCCGTGCCCTGCGCCCCGGTTCGCGCCGACCACCCCGTAGGGCACTGACGGTATTGTCGAACAAGAGGATTTCGCGCTGAGTCCAAGTCAGGACCTGTTCGGTGGCCGGGCTGCGGCAGGGAGCCGAGGGACTGCACCATTCTTGGGCGTTGACTTCGAGCGAAACAATGTCAACATGGGCATCTCATAAGCCTGCTCTCCCCGCCATTATTCTGAACCAAGTAGACTCAGGATGCCGTCGGTAGCCAAGGTGTTTCCGCAGTCCAGCGACAAGAAGCTGGTCCTCTGCATTGATGACTACAAGCAGGGCTTGCATGCCCGCAGGCTGATTCTTGAGACGGCTGGCTACGACGTGATCACGGCCAGCAGCGGCAGGATTGGTCTGCGACTCTTGCTAAGCCACACCGTCCACTTTGTGATCTTGGACTACGGCATGCCTCAGATGAACGGGAAGGCGGTAGCCCGCGAGATCAGGCGCACGCACCCTCGCCTCCCGATCATCATGCTTTCGGGACAGATCGACGTGTCCAAACGCGCCGCGTCGGCTGTGGATGCGTTCGTCACCAAAGGGCAAGCGCCTGCGGTGTTGTTGGGATGTTTGACTGCACTTGCGGAGGGCGGACTCGGGAAGCACCCTCGCTCCACCTTCGGGACGAGAGCATAGAATAGGGGAACAAGGCAGGTGGGGTATGAAAGGGAAAGTCAAATGGTTTGATGTAGACAAGGGCTATGGCTTTATCAGACGAGCAGGCGGTCCGGACGTGTTCGTCCACTACAGCGCCATTCAGACCGAGGGTGACAAAGGGCTCGAAGAGGGCGAAGAAGTGGAGTTTGAGATCGAAGAAGGCCGGAAAGGGCCGCAGGCGGCACGAGTGGTTCCGGTGCGCGACCGCAAGGCATCTTAGCGAGCAGGAAGGGGGCAGCGTCAGGATCGGCTCACCACTAGAAGCCCGCCGCGCAAATGTGGCCCCGCTTTCCGGTGACCCTGCTATCGGACTTGGGATGGTGGAGGGCGGTGCCGTGCCCCCTGAAGGTGGCTTTTACCATGGCGAAGTTTCACTATCGCCTTCTCGTCGTTGACGATGAGCCTTCCATCAGAGATATTTTGCAAACGTCACTCTCCATGGAAGGTTATGAAGTTTGTGTTGCAAAGGACGGTTTCGACGCATTGGCACAAATGCGGGGAGCGCTACCAGACCTGATTCTCACCGATCTCAAGATGCCCAACATGTCGGGCTTCGAGTTTCTTTCCGTCGTTCGCAGGCGATTCCCTCAAATCCCAACCATCGCGATAAGCGGAGAGTTCCAGCCCGCTGTCGGGGAACTGTGCGTTCTCGCAGATGCATTCCTTGCCAAGCCGCATACACCCAAGGAACTGTTTGCAAACATTGCGGAGTTGCTGCATAACTCTCCGCCACGCCCGTTCGTCAAGCGGGACATTGCGCCGGTCTGGGTTCCCCGCAATGGAGACTACTACGTAATCACCTGCACAGACTGCCTGCGTTCCTTCTCCATACCCGCAGAGGAAAGTGACCGGGTCGTTCGCGAGCTTCGCACGCTGGAGTGCATCTTCTGCAACGCGCCGGTTCAGTTTATAGTCGAAGAAAAGTTCCGGATGATGACGGGAAGGACGGGAACACCACCTCCGCAAACCGCCCAAAGCGGATAGCTGCCGCTCTTGGCGGATGGCCTACTCTCCGGTGCCCAGTTGAATTCAGACCTGCGATTGCCACGATTGCACGGTCGATGCGGTCCCGCTCCGTATGGAGTTCGCCGAGAATGCGATTGATGTTCATGCACGCTTCCTTTCGAGGGGGCATGGTAACCGCGTGGTTTGGAGACTGGCAAACTGATTCTGTACCGCAGTACATGTCCTTCTGGGCGGGAATTTCCGTCCAACAGGCAAGCTATACTTTGCATAAGACGTTTCAGATTCGTCGGCGCTTGCGCATTTTTTGAGGTCTCGGAGGGCAGCAACATGCTTAACTCGCATCAGGAACGCCGCCGAACACAACGTGGGGCGCTGGACGTACCCCTTACGGTGAGGCTCTCCGAGGGCCCGATAGTTGAAACCGAGGCTATCGCCATAAACGCCAGCCCCGATGGTTTTCTCCTGCAGATTGATAGAGAGCTTCCGCCGGGCTCCCGCATAGAGGTGCTTTTCGTGTTCCCACCCAGCCGCTTAGATTCTCGCGGCGTACGCGTAGTCTTCCACTGTAAGGTGGTCCGTGTAGAAGGTGGCGCGTCAGAGGAGTGGTTCGGAATTGCTGCTGTCGTTGTCAGAACTGAAAGTGGACCTGTTGCTGCTGTCGTTCTTAGAAAATCGACCGGCGGTTTCGAGTCTTCAACTCACCAAAAAACGAAAGCCGGTTAGGGGCAGGAGTCTCAATTTCCGCCCCTGTTTCCCTTGCATCTGGTTTAAACGAGATCGGCTCATCTTGGTCGTCCGCGCCAGCAGCCTGAAATCCAAGACTGACCACGCTCCGACAAAGGCCACCCACTCGGACGGACCAGACCGAAGTCTCTGTGACCGCGCTCACACCAGCGGACATTGAGTGCTGCTCAGCACGATCGAACAGCTGCGTAACTCTGCGGTCCGTGACCGTGAGGCTGTAAACGAAGGATGCCCATGACAACCCGAAACCTCCGCAGACCGACAGGCCCACAACCCCCAGAACCCTCCCCCCGTGCCAGCCTTGACCAACCCACCCCCACTTCCTTCGACACTGGCTACGAGCACAGCATTGAGCACTTGGATTGCGTTACTGCTGCTGGTTAAACGCGCTGGCGAGGAATCTCGTGCAGCGGCTGCTTAGTTTGTAGTGCCGTCGGAGTGGAGTACTGTCCATCAGCACAGCCTTGAACCGCACGGGAACACCAGCTTGCGCGTTGTGCAGATGGTTGGGCAGACCGGTGTAGGAGAGGCTCCGGAGAATCTGCGAACAAGGCTGGGATCTGAGCACGCTTGATGCCGCGGCACCGCGACGACATCTTCCTGCCGGTGTTCAAACCCTGGGATAAAGCCGCGATCACCAAAGCTATCGAGGAGGCCTATCAGGCCCTGCCGCCGATGTGGGACGTGGATGTCGAGGACGAAAGCTTCCGTATCCTGCTGAACGTCTTCCGCAACAAGCTGAGCGCCGGGGGATTTGTTCATGCGATTAAGCCTACTATCCCCGAAATTCTGGCCCTGCCGGAGAGCCTCACCTACCATTTGCGCAGCTACGACCCCGATTATCCCGGCTATGACTACGACGATGTGATCGATTACGCGCATGCGGTCCCCGAGCTGGAAGCGCTGATGCGGCAGGCAATGATTCTCCACAACCGCTATCGCTGGGATCCGGCGACCAGCCACTGCATCGAAGTAGGGAAACTCAAGCGCGACGATTACGTGGTCGCTTTCTACCCGCGAAACCAGGAAGTGCTGGAGTTCATCCGGCGGGTGAAAAGCCTGAAGAGCGGGCATCCGGAGCCGGCGCGACCCAAACCGTGCCGGCCTCCGACCCTGGCGCTGAGTCAGCCCATACGGCCCTACCCTCCGATTGATGTACGCCAGCGCTTCAAGATCATGCCCCGCCTGGAAGCCATCGCCGTCTATGAGGGCGAGATCCCCTGCACCAATGCCGACCTCATACGCAATCATGCCTACTGCTGGTCACGCATGACCGAATCCGAGATCTTCGAGAAGACCGGCATCGAGCGCCGCTGCTATACCGAGCTAAGGCTGGAGGAGATGGCGCTGCTGGCGGCCCGGGAGGCGCTGGCCAAGGCCAAGCGCCGGCCGGCGGAGATCGGGGCGGTCCTGTTTTGCAGTTGCACCAGCACCATGATCATTCCCTCGGTCGCCTGCTGGCTTTCCGGGGAGTTAGGTTTGATGCAGACCCACGCTTCCTGCGACATCGTGGCCGCCTGTGCAGGGATGCCCTACGGCTTTTCCGAGGCGGTGCGCCTGCTGCAGGAGGTCGAGCGGCCCATCCTGGTGGTGTGCGCGGAGAAGTTCTCCGACAAGATCGGGACGGTCCGCACCTCGCGCATGCTCTTTGGAGATGGCGCGGCAGCCGTCATAGTGGGCCCGGCTCCCGCCGGTGCCCCACCCGACATTGAAGTGATGCAGACCTACGCCAGCGGCCCCTGGTCGGAGGTGAACTCTATCATCTGGCCCAACCCGGCATTCGACAACAACCTTACCGTGTACGGGCCCGAGGTGAAGTCCCTGGCGGGGCGCTATTTGACGCAGATGATCGGCGAGCTCATTGCGCAGCCGCACCCCGAAGGCAATGGCACCGGCAGCTTGCTGGATGCCATCGAACTTGTGGTCCCGCACCAGGCCAACAAGAACATGGTTGCGGCTCTGGCCGAAGCTGCTGGGGTGGCGCCCGAAAGGCTTTACTTCAACATTCAGCGGGTGGGGAACGTCTCGGCGGCCAGTATTCTCCTGGCCATTCACGATGCTGTAGTGGAGGGGCGCATCAACCGCCCCATGCGGGTGTTCGCGCCCGGGTTTGGCGCGGGGGCGGTGGGCGGATACCTGGTCATGCGCGTGGACCCGGCTATCGTGTGCTGCGGCGTTCAACCCAGCCAGTCGGTGGAGGTGCAGCGCAACGGAGCGGCCTCTCTGAAAGGGAAGGTGGCGCTGGTTACGGGCGCGTCGCGCGGCATTGGCCGCGCCATCGCGCTCGAACTGGCCTACCGGGGCGCCGCCATTGCCATCAACTTCCGCTCCGACCAGGGGCACGCTGAATCCGCCGCCAAGGAGATCCGCGAGATGGGCGGCGACTGCATGCTGGTCCAGGGTGATGTTTCCAAGAAGGAAGAGGCCCGCCGCATCGTCAAAGAAGTCCTCGACAAGTGGCTGCACCTCGACATCCTGGTGAACAACGCGGGAATCACGCGCGACCGGACCCTCAAGCGGATGAGTGATGACGACTGGGCGGAAGTCATTGCCGTCAACCTGAATGGCACCTTCTACACCACCAGCGCCGCGCTGCCGGCGATGATGAACCAAAGGTTCGGACGGATCATCAACATCAGCTCGGTGGTCGGCCAGTCGGGCGCCTTTGGCCAGGCTAATTATTCGGCCAGCAAGGGCGGCATCATTGCCTTCACCAAGACCCTGGCGCTTGAAGCCGCCCGGTACAACATCACCGCCAACGCGATCGCTCCGGGGTACACCTCCACCGACATGGTGCAGGCGATTCCCAAGGAGATCGCGGACAAGGTCAAGCTGACGATTCCGCTGGGGCGGTTTGCGGAGCCGGAAGAAGTGGCCAAGGCGGCCGCTTTCCTGGCCGGGGATGCCGACTACATCACGGGACAAGAGCTGAACGTGAACGGTGGTTTTCACATGTAGAGGTTCGTGCACTTGCAGACGGGAGCAATCGAATGCAGGACGCCAATGGACATGGAGCAAGCTCACTGAAGGGCAAAGTGGCGCTGGTCACCGGCGCGTCGCGCGGCATCGGACGCGCCATCGCCGTCGAACTAGCTCGCCGCGGCGCCGCGGTAGCCATCAACTTTCGTACTGATGCTGCCCATGCGGACGCCGTGGCCAAAGAAATTGAGGAGTTAGGCGGCGAGTGCCTGCTGGCCCAGGGAGACGTCTCCAAGAAGGAAGAAGCGCACCGCATCGTCCAAGAAGTCCTGGACAAATGGCAACGCCTCGACATCCTGGTGAATAACGCCGGGATCACGCGCGACAGGTCCATGCGGAAGATGACGGAGGACGATTGGACGGAAGTCATCTCCGTCAACTTGAACGGCACCTTCTATTGCACCAGCGCCGCCGTGCCGGCGATGATGAAACAGAAGTTCGGGCGCATCATCAACATCGCCTCGGTGGTGGGCCAGGCCGGTGCCTTCGGACAAGCCAACTACTCCGCCAGCAAGGGCGGCATCATCGCCTTCACCAAGACTCTGGCGCTCGAGCTGGCGCGCCACAACATCACCGCCAATGCCATCGCGCCGGGATATACCTCCACCGAAATGGTGGCCGCCATTCCCGAGGATGTGGCCGCGAAGATCAAGTCCAAAATTCCACTGGGGCGATTCGCGGAGCCCGAAGAAGTGGCCAAAGCCGCGGTTTTTCTCGCTGCCGACGGCGACTACATCACCGGCCAGGAGCTGAACGTCAACGGGGGCGTTTACATGTAATCGCGGTTCGGGCAGCCTGACGGCAGCCGTCGACCCAAGCCGGAAATCTCCGCTTTCCATGCCATTGGATGAAACTGGAGAACCTGCAGAACGGGGTGGAGCATGTCAGCACAACTCGCCTATCAACCGCCGCCCGGGTCACCATTGGAGCTGGCGCCGGCGTTAGAACAACTGGGGACCGCGGTGGTGAGCCCCCGCGGAACTATTTTGTTCCAGCAAGGACAGCCCCCGAGCGGCGTATTTGTGGTGCGCAAAGGGAAGGTGCGGCTCTTGCGCATTAGTGCCGACGGGCAACGCATGAGTCGAACCGTGGGGCCGGGTCACATCCTCGGCCTGCTGGCCACGGTTTCCGATCAGCCCTATCTCAAGACAGCGGAGGCGGTGGAGGATTCCGAGTTCGTGTTGGTTGACCGCAACTGCGTCATGGGCCTGCTGAACCGCCGCACCGATTTCTGGTTGCAAGCGGTTACCGTCATCAAGGACGAAATGAAGCTGATACGAAAGCGGGTAACGAACTCGAACCCGAAGAAGGTAGCCGGGAAGGCTAGAGAGGCCGAAGCCAGCACTGGTTGAGGTCGGCACGTGAGCTTCCCAAGATGGACACTGAGGGAGCAGTGTGCACCAATGCCGATTGCCACTACGACCTGTCGAGCGATTTACCGTCAAGTGTGCTTGAGGGGCTGGCCTTCCAGAAGCTCCCTGACCAGGTAAGGCTGACCCTCGTGCTGTCCATCTCATGGATGGTGCAGATGTCGAAATGGTTGAGTGCGGACGCAGCGCGTGCTTCACGCCTTAAAGCGCTCGAGCGCGTTTGGATCTAGGGCAACGTCCAGCGGGAAAAAAATTCAAAGCTTCCACAGCGCTTCAGACGGGAATCGATGCGAAATAGTGCGCTCAACGAGCTGTGCTGTTACTGGGAGGTCGGTGCACGCATAACTGTGGCGGGAACCCACGGCGCGTTATAAGCTTGCGGGTTTATATCTCAAGCGAGGATTCGTGCTGTGAGCACTCACAACTACGACCTGGTGGTGATCGGTGGCGGTCCGGCGGCATCTCCGCCTTGAGACTCGATGTCCGTGCCCTGCGCCCCGGTTCTCGCCGACCGCCCGGAAGGGAGCCCTCTCTGTCCGCGGTCAGGAAGATGTCCCGTTAAACCGAAGCGTGCGGCTCCTCGTTACTTCGCCTGCTTGGTTCCTTCGTCCGGCGGCTTGCTCTCGGACGTTGGCTTGTCGTCTCGCACTCCCTGCCTAAACGATCGAATCCCGTCCCCCAGACTCTTGCCGATTTCACCCAGCCTTTTCGGGCCAAACACGAGCAGCGCGATCACCAGAATGACCAGCAGTTGCATCGGTCGGAACAGTCCCTCGAACATTACGGCCTCCAAAGGCAATTCTACGCCCGTCTGAACAGCGGCTGCGTTTCCCGCTGCAACAGCACCCATAGGCCGTACCTGCCGAGCGCAGTGCCGAACGGGACGCTGAACAGGTGGATCACGGACAGGATGATCGTCAGTAGAGGATGCCAAGAATCTTGACGTGCTGTTCCATGAGAAGCTGACCCGGTCGTGGGCATTGTAGCGTGGGTGCTACAATGCCGCCGCTGCAATTATCCAAGCCATAATCTCCTCATGTGCGGGCGCTATCGACTTTCGCGTCGAAAGCAAATTGTTGAAGAGTACTTCGCCAGCGTGTCCCGGGGGGAGGAAGACTGGAGTCCCCGCTACAACGTAAGAGCCTGAGCAGAGTACGAAGGAGCTATTCACAATGGACCCAGAAGTAAAGACAGCACTTGCCGAACTACGTTCTGGCATCATTTCAGTCGTGACAAAACTGGAACTTGAAATCACCGTTCTCCAGTACGCGCTTCTTGACAAAGAGCCGATGGACTCGGATCGTTTCGCCAAACTTCAAGATGCTGTGAAGCTTGACGTGGAATTGCTGAAAGTCATTAGAAACTGGGTTCACCGAGCATTGCCGAAAGCTCAATGGACTTTCTGTCTCGCCATTTCAGTTGGGAACCATTAACGCTCGGGAATCGCACCCGCGTTGCTGGATTGAGAATCCCGCCCGCCTTGGTCTATCCAGCGGGAGGCAAGCACATGGCGCGTATCAGTGACAGGGACAGGAGTCCGTTCGAGGAAGCTCACAACCCGCTGGATAAGTTCACATACACCGAGCAGGTCAGTATCGGGAAGTTGGCTGTGGCCTTAAAACGACAACAGGAATGCCTGCCGGAGTTAGCGCGAATCCCTCCGGCGCGAAACGAGCTATTTAAGCAGCCTTACTGCCACTAGTCGGGGCGACCACACTGCAGAGGCTGTACAAATCGAATACGTGCGCAATCTCGGCGGGACTCGGGCTCGCCCACGGCATAATTTCTGTCTTCTTGGTCAGAAGCTGCACACCGCAAATGATACACTCAGTCCGCAATAAAACCACATTCAGGAGCCACCTTGAACATCCATCAAATCGTTGCAGAACTAACAGCCGAACGCGACCGTATCGACCGCGCAATCGCGGCAATTGAAGGTCTGAATTCGGATGGGCGCAGGAGAGCAGGCCGTCCGCCAAGGGTGATGCGCAAGCGCCGCACATTCTCTGCCGCCACACGGGCAAGGATGGCCGCCGCCCAGCGTGCCCGGCGGGAGAAGGTGAAGGCAGCCCGAGCCTCCAAGCCGGCGCGGCGGATGAGCCGAGCCGCACGGAAGAAGATAGCTGCTGCACAGCGTGCCCGGTGGGCAAAGGTTAAGGCGCAGCAGTAGTCCAGAAGAACATGGACCGTACATCAGCCCGAGCGTCGCGAGACCTTCCGGAGGACAGTCGTGGAATAGGAAGTGAAGGGCTGCTTCCTGATCTCGAAGCCCCATGCTTGTAACAGAGACTCGGGGATAAACTTGGAGTCCTTGTTCCGCCGTGCCCACTCCCGCAGACGCGTGGAGTGCAGGTACTGGTCAGGCTGGAGCTTGAGTTCCTTCACTGCCTCCTCAAACGAGGTTAGCGTAGGAACTACCGGGTCGGACGGCACCGGCTGACCCCACATTGGATTGCCCCTTCTACCCATACTTCACCTTCACTTTGTGTGCGACTTCTTAAGTCGGAAACGCTATGCTTCGTAGGAAAGCAATACCATTTCCGCTGCCTGTTCCCGCAGAGAAATTAGTGATTGATATGCGGCTGAAGAGTACCACCTATGGACAGCCTCTTTGTCTGGAAAGCGGATGACGACTATGCCTGAGTGCGAGTGTTCACCTGCAAGGACTGCCACTTTCTTTCCTCGAAAAACAAGCTCAGCACCCCATGGCTCCAAAGTAGCTGGAACATCCGGCTTTCACTAGAGTGACCGGCTATACATCGGAGGAGGTTCTAGGTAAGACACCACGGACCCTGAAGTCCGGCAAGCATGACGTCACCTTGTACGACAATTTGTGGAAGACGATCCTCTCAGGCAAAGTATGGCAGGGAGAGATCACGAATCGCCGCAAAGACGGCAGCCTCTGCGTCGAGGAGACGACCATTACTCCGGTTCGTTCCGCGGACGGCGAGGTCAGCAATTTTATTGGAATTAAGGTGGACGTCACGGAGCGCAAGCGAGCGGAACTTGTCTTGCGGGAAGCGGAGGAACAATACCGCACCATCTTTAAAGAAAACACCATAGGAATCTGCACCAGCACGGCCGATGGACGCTACCTGAGTGTGAATCCCGCCTTCGCGCGCATCTTCGGTTACGACTCCCCAGAGGAGATGCTGGCCCGTGTCAGCAACGCCGCGCAGGTTTATGTTGACCCCAGCCGCCGTCGTGAAATCGGCCGCCAGTTGCGTGAGCAAGGCAAGTGTGAGAATTGTGCATTTCAAGTCTATCGCAAGGATGGCAGCAAGATCTGGCTGCGGGCGAGCGTGCGGGCGGTGCACAGTGCCGATGGCAGCTTGCTGTACCACGTTGGGGCGGCTGACGACATCACGGAACACAAGCTGTTGCAGGAGCAGTTCCGATACCAGGCCTACTACGATGCCCTCACGGGTTTGGCGAATCGGAGTCTGCTCCAGGACCGGCTAGCCAAGGCGATGGCCACTGCTCGCCGGAGCAGAGAAAAGGTCGCATTACTGTTCCTTGATCTCGATCGTTTTAAGACCATCAATGATTCTCTCGGGCACTCGGTCGGCGACCTGCTTTTGAAAGAGGTTGCAGAGCGCCTGAAGAAGTGGTCGCGCGAACAAGACACGGTGGCCCGGTTAGGCGGCGACGAGTTCGTGGTGGTGCAGACCGCCATAAAAGACACAGCCGATGCTGCCGTCGCCGCCGATCGGCTCATGAAGGCGATGAGCGCGGAGTTCACGGTCCAAGGCCATCTGCTCAGCCCCAGTTGCAGCCTCGGGATCAGCGTGTTTCCCGACCATGGCACCGACGGCGAAACCCTGCTCAAGAACGCCGACGCCGCCATGTATTGCGCCAAGGACAATGGCAGGAACAACTTCCAGTTCTTCACCCAGGATATGCACGGTCAGGCTGTGGAGCGGCTGACCCTGGAGAACAGCTTGCGCGGGGCGCTCGAGAGGGAAGAACTTTTCCTGGAATATCAGCCGCAAGTGGACCTGGCGACGGGAAGGATCAGCGGGGCAGAAGCTCTGCTCCGCTGGCGCCACCCGGAACTGGGTCTGATCCCACCCAGCAAGTTCATACCGATCGCGGAGAACAGCGGACTGATCATCCCTATCGGCGAATGGGTGCTCAGGACTGCCTGCGCTCAAGCTCGGCAATGGCAAGACGAGGGCCTTCCCGCCCTACCGGTTGCGGTGAATGTGTCAGTGGTTCAGTTCCGCCAGGACCGCTTCCTCCAGGTCATCACGAACGTGCTGGACGAAACCGGTCTCCCCCCGCAATACCTCGAACTGGAGCTTACGGAAGGCCTATTCCTCTCCAACTCAGATGTAATGCTATCGATGCTGCAGGAGTTAAAAGAGAGGGGGGTGAGGCTGTCCATCGACGATTTCGGGACGGGATATTCCAGCCTCAGCTATTTGCGGCACTTTCCAGTCTACAAATTGAAAATCGATCGTTCGTTTGTGCAATCCATGACGGCGAATCAGGATGACGCTGCCATCACCAGCACCATCATCAACATGGGCAGGAGCCTTAATCTCACGGTTATTGCTGAAGGCGTCGAAAATGAGGAACAAATGTCTTTCCTGCGCGCCCATGGTTGTGACGAAATTCAAGGGTACTACTTCAGCCGGCCCTTGGCTGTGGCCGATTTTACCGACAAGGTGCGGAGCACGTTATTGGCGTTGGTCCCGCAAGACCTGGACCCATTCCAGGAAGATTTCCCCGGGTTTGCGGCGGCGACGCCCAAGCCGCCAATGACGAAGTAGAGGATGCCGAGAATCTTGACGTGCTGTTCCATGAGAAGCTGGCCCGGTCGTGGGCGTTGTAGCGTGGGTTGCCTCTGCTACAATGCCGCCCGCTGTAATCATCCAACCTTAGAGAGAGATCAAACATGCCCAACTTCGAACGAATCCTCACGCACTTGCGGTCAGAAAGAGATCGGGTACAGCAGGAGTTGCAAAAGCTGGACGAGGCGATCCGTGCGATTGAAGCCGTCAACTCGACTGGTCGCCGCAGAGTAGGTCGTCCGCCGAGAGCGTCGGCCATCCCCCGCAGGCGTGGCCGCATGAGCGCCGCCGCCCGGAGGAAGATGTCGCGGCTGATGAAGCAGCGCTGGGCGCAGGGCAAAATGAAGCCTGCCAAAGCGTCCAAGCCGGTGCGGAGAATGAGCCGAGCCGCACGGAAGAAGATCGCAGCGGCGCAGCGTGCCCGGTGGGCAAAGGTGAAAGCCCAGCGGTGAGTTCGGCCTTTTGCCCTCATCATGACCACTCAACAACGCGACGACCAAGCACGAAACGTCTTGGTATATACGATGATTCACTTTCGTAACCCAGAGCGTGTTTCTCCTTCGTATTCCCTCGCATAGAATCTCCGCGCACACACCATCTCTATGAGAAGCGCGGGGACGTGGAGAGCCACGCCGTTTGCCAACAGTTGCTCATCTTGATCCCTGCACTACAACTGATGTAGGGGACGCGCTAAAATCGGCGAATTCTCTTGCCGCCTTCGTCGCTCAAAAGGAGGTGTCGCATGACTCCGGAAATGCAACAACCTGAATACCCATACTCTGTGAAGATCGAGACCCCGACGGGCCAGTCCGCCACTGTCCCCATCGCTTTCTTGACGCCTAAACAAGTTGAAGACTTTCTTCAGTTTGAGTTCAAGCGGTTGGCGCAAGAAGCAGGCGTAAAGGGCGCTCGCATTCATGTGGAACGGGCCACGACCGCTGAGTACGAGAAGGTCATCAGCGAGGTCACGGCATGTCTGCGGACTGCCACGGCAAAGGCGGCATGACCTGAGCACGACCCTTCATTCAGGGATCCAAATTCAAATGGCCGGAAAGCTGGTCTGTTTTTCACAAGAGTATAGATTTTCGCTGACCAGCCGAAGAGGTGTCCCGTGAAACTCTTTTTCGGTGGGGCTCTGCTCGCCTTTGTTGCTGTGTCCCTCGCTTCGCCGTCTCCCGAAGCACCCACTGGTTTTGATAACCAGACCAACGGAGTTGTGGATCAGACCACGCATGCTGCGGACCAGACCGCTTTTGAAGCAGTGCTGCAGATCGCCGAAGGCCTGGGGCCGCTCTATAACGCCCAATCGTGCCGGGAGTGCCACCAAAATCCCACCTCCGGTGGATTGAGCCAAATCACCGAATTGCGTGTAGGCCATGACAGTCCGGACGGCCATTTCCAAAATCCAGAAATTCCCATCGCGCGTGGAACTGAGATCATCAAAGGCCGTTCTCTGGTCAACGACCGGGCCATCTGCCCCAACGGGGCTTTCCCGACTACGGAGATTCAGGAGCGTGTGCCCGAGTCGGAGACGGTTCGTACGTTACGCACCTCGCTCAATCTTCTTGGCGACGGTTTTGTGGAAGCCATAGCCGATCAGACTTGTTCGACCTTGCGCGGGATCAATGCAAGAAAAGCAAAGGCAAAATCTGCGGTCAAGTGCTCCGCGTCCCCATCGTGGAAGCGACGGGCAAGACTGGCGTCGGGAAATTCGGCTGGAAAGACCAGCACGCAAGCTTGCTCTCATTCGCGGGCGACGCCTATCTCAACGAGATGGGAATCACGAACAAGCTGTTTCCCACGGAGGTCACTTTACTCTGTAACACTGTCCGCGAGCCAAACGATGTTCCCGGCGCAGACGGTCTCGAGCATATCGATCTGTTCGCGCGGTTCGTTCGCGCGACAGAGGCTCCCGCGCGTGACGCCCAACGAGCCGGAATGCGCACCGCTCCCCTATGGGGCGTTCGCCTGCGCACGCGGTTGATGCACGACGGCACCTCTTTGACGTTTCCCGATGCCATTCTTCGGCATCGGGGAGAAGCGCTCCACGTGACGCAGAAGTTTGAGAAGCTAAAACCCAAAGACCAAGAAGCTCTTATTGATTTCCTGAAATCTCTCTGAAAAATCGGGTTGCCGCTCACAAGAACTGATCCGTCTCGAAGCCCCATGCTTGTAACAGAGACTCCGGGATGAATTTGGAGTTCCTGTTCCGCCGTGCCCACTCCTGAAGACGCGTGGAGTGCACGTACTGGTCGGGCTGGAGCTTGAGTTCCTTCACCGCCTCCTCAAACGAGGTTAGGCCATCTTCCGGTCGTTCTCGGTGCAGGGCTCACCAATGATTAGAATCGGTTGAGACGATGCTCTCGCTTCTGTAGATCACCGCCACGACTGCTGGCGGGCTTAGGTCGGGCCTCGTTAATGATCAGCGTACGGCCTCCAAGAAGAGTTCCGTTCAGGGCCTGAATAGCCTTTTCGGCCTCGCTGTCATTCGTCATTTCCAGGAATGCGAAACCGCGGGGCTGGCCGGTATCGCGATTCCTCACAATGGTGACTGTCTCAACCGCACCGTGGGCCGCGAACAATGCCCGGAGTTGGTCCTCGGTGGTGCTGAAATCCAAGTCCCCGATGAATATGCTTTTCATCGCGATCTCCCGCAATCCTGTTACGAGCAGCCTTCCTGCATCCTCTTGCAGCTTCAGAGGCGGAGGCGGACTCGCGTAGGATAAAGAGAGGGCGGACTCTGCCGCCCCCTCAGGGCCTAGTCTTGTTGGGCCCGTTCTCAGGCTGCTACGCGAGCGGCGATCTTGTGGAACGTCGAGTAGGCAACGTCATAGGTCTGGACCCTAGGAGTCGGCTCGACCAAGTTCGCCAGGGTCTTCAGCACTTCTGGGTAGGTTGCGCGGTTGTAAGTTTCCGCGTTCTCTTTTGAATCCCACAGGCTGATTGCGATCACTTCCGGTCCGCCCGGAACAACGAACAAGATCGCGTCCCGGAAACCCTGCTGCTTCTTAAGGGTTGGGATGATCTCCTTCTCAAACTTGTCGGTAAATTCTCTGTGCCTGTTCGGCTTCAGTTGCATGGAAACCATGCGAGTAAACATGTCAACCTCCTGGGTTGCGTACGGTGGGCTAAGAGGGGGAACTTCAGATGGGCTGACTTAGTTCAGGAGATCTGAAAGAGTGAGAACAGGTGCTCGCCCGCAACGATGCTACGTGGATTTGCTTGCCTTGTCAAAGCGCCTGCCACGAAAGGGCGATTCTCGAGGCTTATGACCATGTCTGCGCCGGGATGCCGGAGGGCTAATCAGCGTGCCGTTCCTGATGCACGGGAGCCCGCCGGGATCCCCTTGACAGTCACGTACCCTAGGGAGCAGACTCCCCCAACTCCCCAAGACCGGTCCTTCCAGCCATGGACCAAGCGCACCAAGAACGCTGCCACACTTGCCAACGCGTACCGCTCGTCCTGTTCCGGTACTCTCAAGGATTCCTGGTACGAGTTCGCGCTGGCTGTCTGTGCGGTAGCAAAATCTTTTATCCGAGGCCAGAGCAAGAATTGAGCCTGTTGCGTTCTGCCCCGCTGGCAAACCTCACAAGGACACGAGTCCTCTAGCTAGTGCCCCGCCCGAATGGCCTCTATTCCAAAAACTACCGAAGTCTTGGAAAAAGCAACACTGCACAATGTTTGTGGCATTGACTGGCCACTGCGCCCGGCGTAGCATTTTGGACACCTCCGAAGCCTCCTCCCGATTTCCCCAGCTCGCGACCCAGATACCGCGGGAAGCGATCCTCGGGCAGGCACCGGCACCGGATGGTGCACATGTCGAACCCGAGCGCCTCATTTCAACGCGCCTCTATGCTGCTTTAGCCTTCTCTAGCAGGGATACCGCCTTGCCTACGTCAGTGACACCGAAGACCACCAGCGACATGTTTGATCCCGGCTCTGTTCCGCAATAGGCGTAGTTGATATTAATGCGAGCTTCGCCAAGGCGTGACGCTGCGCGGAATAGCTCACCCGAGCGATGGGGAAGCGCAACCTGGGCAACTTCGGTTTCGGTGTAGTAAATACGGTCGGCATCCAGCAGCTTCTTGGCAGTCGCGGGATCGTCTACGACCATGCGAATCAGGCTCTGTCCTTCCCGCTCGAACGCCTGAAAGGCGAGGATGTTCACGTCACGCTCAGCAAGCGGTCGGCAGCACTGCGCCAGTGTGCCGGGCTTATCTTCTATTCTGATCGTAAGTTCTTTCGCTATCGGCATAATTCTTGCTCCTCTTCGCGGCGTGTAGCGGCCTGTGGAGGCCGGGTTTCACGCGGAATTGTAGTCTACGTACTTGGCTACACTGTGACCGACGGCAGCTCATTGCAGAACCGGCGAATGGCCACCCGCTCTCCTTCATTGAGAGATGTAAACTCCAGACCATGCTGGAAGCCAACCTGGTAGCGCACCACAGCCTGGACACGCAGCTCGGTCGCGTGGGGCGGCACTACGAACTGCAGCGAGACCACGCTTCCCACCGGCACTTCTTCCGTAAGAGACACACCGAGCCCGCCTTCGGCGATCTGGTTGCAGTATGCTTCGAGGTCACGCCCGTGGAGAGTGACCGTGATCGGTAATCCCCAGGCTTCCGGTGAGGCCAGTGATCTGTATGTACGTGGATCAACCGGGCATCTCCGGAACCGGCGTCGCTCAGGCACCCACTTTTCGGGATGCTCCGACCCGTTGACTGGGATTGGCCGGACTCGCGGCCACAGGCCCTTCGACGCTATTGCACAGTAGGAACATAGGATCCCAGCATCCTCGGACGCAATCGCGTGTCGGACACAGACCTTCCGCCGACAATTCGAGCACTGCAGTGTGGCAGGCCGGTCGCACATCAAAAGCTGGCAGACCACGATATGAATTATAGAAAGGAATCCCGCAGGGTGCAGTGACCGTGCAAAGTGCAGTGACGGGCCTTACATCACTGCGTGCAGCGCAGTCTGCCCCGTTAGCGCCACCTTCCTGATGGTCAGTCACTCGAACTCCTGGTGTTGAAAAAATCAACAGTTCTAAGCGTATGATGATCCACACCTTGGGGGGGCGTGCATGTCCTTTGATCCAAACAAGGCCGACATTCCCGGGGATGCTGCCCAGGCATTGACACAGGCTCTCGACAGTTTTGGGACAGGTCAAACGTGCAGCCCGGGCACGGTTCTGTTCCGGCAAGGGCACCCGGGACATGGTGTGCTGGTGCTGCGCCGTGGCAACGTCGAACTCTATGTCTCCACAGAGGATAGGCGTACGCGGCTGCCGTATCGCACCGTGGGGCCGGGGTCCGTACTTGGACTACCAGCGCTGTTTTCCGGCGAGCCATTCAGCCTCACTGCCGAGGCCCTTGAGGAATGTGAGTTCAGCTTTGTGCAAAGGGAGACGGCGCTCCAACTGATGCGCGACCGTCTGGATCTGTGCCTCCAAGCCGTGATCCAGATGGCCAGCGAGATCACGGCC
The DNA here is from genome assembly GCA_963808725.1 of uncultured Acidobacteriota bacterium. Lineage (GTDB taxonomy): Bacteria > Acidobacteriota > Terriglobia > Terriglobales > Acidobacteriaceae > JAHFUA01. The sequence continues at coordinate 316,163 of CAWEGO010000003.1, forward strand.
TTAGGGCAATGGCGGGTGGCTACGATGTATCCGCACAGCCACCCTCCTAGGGCCTTCTGCGCGGAAGAGACTCCCCCTACCAGGAGTGGCGGTAAATCAGGATGAAAAGCATATACATCGGCAACCTGGATTGCAGCACCATCGAGGACCAGCTCCGAGCGTTGTTTCTGGCTCACGGAGCGGTTGAGAGAGTCAAGATTGTGAGGGACCGCGACACCGGCCAGTCGTGTGGTTACGCATTCCTCGATATGACGAACGACGGCGAGGCCGACAGAGCCGTTCAGGGTCTGGATGGAACGGTTCTTGGAGGCCGAACCCTGATCGTCGTCCATTCCAGCAATCCAAGCACGGCCTAGGATATTTTCAAAGGGAGTCTTTTTAGACTCGCAACCCAAATGGAGGGATGGCCTTTGGACTCTTTCAATTGCGGTTTCAGCAGCCCGAACAAAAGGCAGGCGGCCCGCAGGAGCATACCATCAAACGACCCGCGATGCAGCGCGATTGGCATCGCGGCTGACGATTGGAGACTGCCGCTACAACAGGTAGGCGCACGGAGGTTGAGTTATGAGTCGAGTCATGAGAGGGAAAGTGAAATGGTTTGACGCAGGCAGAGGCTATGGCTTTATCACACGAGCCAACGGCCCGGACGTTTTCGTCCATTACAGCGCCATTCAGAGAGGGTGTGACGAGCCTCGATGAATGGGTGGTCGCGAATGATGTGGGTGCCCACCTCCTCCCTTTGGTAATTGCATTGCTCTTACCGACGGCGGTCTATTGGAGGGATCATGTCCAAGTATGAGGATGATGGTCTCGATTGCTGCCGTGGCATCGTGAATGCAATCCTGCTTTCTCTTTCTCTTTGGGCAGTTATCCTCGGAGTAAGCTATGGCGCGTGGAGGAGCTGGCACACTGGCAGGCTGGCGGACGCCACGGTCATCTTCGGATTCGTGGGCCTCATTTTGGTAGGCCTGAGCGCGTGGTTCCGCCACCAGCTTTCTGGAGCGCGGGAGGATGAACAAGGTCTTGCGGTGTGTGAACCGCGCAACGCCTACGACGGGTCACGCCATGTCCCGAAAGGTCGGGGTAAAATCCGCAGCAGTGCCGCCATCATCTCAGCCCGCAGAGTCAGCGAAACAGTTCCTGATCTCGAAGGTGCTAAGACAGGCTGTTAGCGATAACGTCATGCTCTCCGATTTTGAGAAGCAAATGCTCGACTTTTCGGAGGGTGCGGCATCGGCGGCAGACACTGAGGCAGCGGCGAATTTCGACAGCGAGTACAACAGCGATGCGTATGAAGCCAAGATCGCCCGCTTGCTTCGCAGGGCGTACCAGCACGACGCCAAGCTGGGACAGACGCATCAGTGGCAAGATGCTCTAAATGCGCTGCGAAGTGAGGACTGGTACATCCTCGTAATGCTTCAACAAGCAGGGATAAAGGAAGCCGTGGGCTGGGACATCACCGTACTCTGCATCTGCGCTGGGATTGAGACGTTCATAGGATTGTCTTATGCACGCGGGGCAATCGGCCTCAGGTGGGCGCTGATCGGGCTTGCCGTGTTCGGTTTTTGTATCGTGCGTCAAATCGTGATGATCAAGCGTCGCGACATTCGCGATGACCCAGATTGAGTTCTCTTCCGGGAGAGTAGGATTGTCATTTCTCTGACGCCCTGACCACATCTGCCTTCAAGGCCAAATTGCGCAGCCCCAGTTGCAGGACTGCAAGCCGCCCGGCGTAGTTCTCCGGCAAATCCGTGATGCCGCCTGAAAACTGCACGCGAACTCTGCGCTTGCGGGCAAGCTCGGAGTCCCGCCCAGCCAGGCGTTCCACTTCCCCAGAGGCGCTGGCGGGCACCGCCGCCACATAGTCCAGATCATCGGTAGGGCGGGGCGCACCGTAGGCAACGGTCAGGGCAAAGCCCCCCGAGCAGTGGAACTCCACCGGCTTTGCGAGGCTATTGTCCAGATCGGACAAAAATGCGGGCCAAGGTAAAGGCAGGACGTTAGACATATTGCAGGTGCTCCGGCCGCCAATCGGTCAGGAGATGCCAATATGCGGCTTCGGCGGGGCGCTTCTTCCTCAGCCATGCCCGCTCTTTGGGCGAGAGCGAGGACTGGCAGAGGGTGTCCTCCCTGTCGAGGCGGGACTCGCGCAGCCGCGCTTCCAAACGATTCAACGCCCGGTAACGCGCGGAATCGGTGCCGCCCGCGCTCGCAGAAACCTGCTTTGCCAGCGCCACCACAAACCCGAGCCGGTTTGACAGATTGTGCAGCCTTGCCTGCCTAACCAGCCAATCGCGGTCCATGTCCGGGTAGTGGAGAAGCAGCCACGGCAACGCTTCCGTCAACCTCGGCTCTAGGTCGTCTTGGGCCAAGGCGGTCACCAACACTTCGGCGGGGTTGGCCCGCCGCCCCGTACCCAAGGAGGCGAAGCCGGGGTACCCCAAAGATGCCAACTGCCGGGCAAGGCTGTGGGCGTCGGCTTCTCCCAATCTCCGCTCGCCGAGCGGCAGGGCTGCGGGGCGCAGCTTGAACACCAGCACCGCCTTGCGGGCCAGCCTGTCGCCCAGCCCCCTCTTGCCATGCTCCAACAGGGCCAAATAGGGCTGCGAGATGCCGAGGCGCTCCGCCGCCTTAGCCTGTGTCAAGCCGCGCCGCTTGCGTGCCACCCTGAGTTCTTGTGCGGTCACACCACCTCCAGCCAGCTTATGATCTCCCTTCATTTTATTGCAAAACTGTAATAACCCCATTTTTCTACGCCCTCTGTCTGAGCAACTGGAAAGCCTCATTGAGTCGCGCCGTGCGTCGGGTTGCGAAGGTCTTTAGCTCGTCCGCCATGCTTTCAAGTTTGTCCGGGTGCCACTGGGACACCTTGCGGTGGTAGGCGCTCGCCAATTCTTCCGGCGTGCATCCGGGATCGACGCCCAACAACTCGCAGGCTTCGGTCTTGGTGACTGGGCCTGTCGGCTCGGCGAAGCCCGCCTCGCGCCTTTTCCGAGCACGATCCTCGATGCGTTGTCGCTGCCGGATCAGCGCCACCGCGTCGGCCCAGTCCATGTCGGAGATGGAACAGCGCCCGTAAACCAATTCCTCGACGGCTTCCTTTAGGTTGACAGGGAGGAAAAAGTTACCACTTTCAAGAACCGTGAGGATCTCTTCGGAGGGGAAGCGTCCGCCCATCACGGCTTCCTCAAACCGCATCTTCGCGTCCTCCTCGATTTTGCGCCGCTGCTCCTCTTGACGCTGGCGTTCCTGCTCTTGCCTGTATCGTTCTTCTTGCTGCCGCCGTTCCTCTTCTTGCTCCCGCTGTGCCGCTCCCGTCAGGAGTCGATAAATGGCTCTGATGATCACGCATACCAAAAGGACCGCCACTTCCGCACCGGTCACGATGCGTATCCCCCTTTTCGCAAAGCGCCCGGATGTCAGGGCTTCGACGACAGCAGTCGCGCCTTCATGGCTCGGAACTCCGGTTCGGACAGGACGCCCGAAGCCCTCAGGTTGGCGAGCCGCTCCAGTGCGGCGAGGGCCTCGTTACCCGCTGCGTATGGCTGCCGCCCTCCCGGCGTCCTTGCCATGATGAAGGCGGACGCCTGCCGGAACCTGTTTGCCTGCTCTGGTCCAGCGAGAGAAACGCAGTTCGGGGCGTTGGCAGCACGGACCTTGTTGTCGGTCCTCCAGAAGCTCTTCGGCGTGTTCTGCATTCCGCCCGCCGAGAGTTCGAAGTAGCCGGTGAGCAGGTGGAACTTGACCTCCGCTCCGGCGATGTTGGCGTAGGGGCATTGGAACGTGTCGGTGCCGAAAATCTGGCCCGTCATCCAGCCGCCCTTCAAGATGATCACCCGCGAGTCGGCGCAGATGAGTGCTTCGGTGAACGCGCCCCTCAGCTTGATGAACACACGCTCGCCGGGAGCGAGCGTTTGCCGCAGCGTCCTGTCCAGCCGGTCAGGGATCGGCTCGATCACTTTCACCTCCCTGTTGACGTAGAAGCGTAAGCCGCCGAGTTTTTACTCGGCTGTCGTACTCCTTACGGTGCGTGCTTGGCGAACCTCGCCCGCGCAGCCTGCTTCACGGCCTCGGGGACGCCCGGACAATGGTGGGCGAAATGCCGGTCTTCAACCTCCGGGCTGTAGTCCGCGTACACGTGGTCGCAATGGAGACACCAGCCGACGACCTCGTCGGGTGGGCTGGCAATGCATCCGCATTCGCAGTGGGGCCGTGCTTCCCATTGCTCCCGCAGGCGCTCTGTCTCGGCTTCCTTCGCGGCAGACATGAATTCCGCGATGCGGCGCTCCTCCTCGGGCTTGTGCTCAGGGCACGCCTTAAGCTCAACAGGACACCCGCTATGGTCGTAGCCATTTATCGGGAGATCGCAGATGCAGGAGCAGTCATCGGAGCACTGGTAGTCGTGCCCGCCGATGTCGCAGAAGTGCCGGTGTGAGAACCTAGAACTGACGTTATCAGCCTTCATTGCGCCGTTGTCAGCCATCATTCCGCTCCAGTCGGTTGGATCGTGCCACAGTCGTCGCATTGGACGACCTTCCCTCTCAGCGTGAGGCTGCGTCCATGGCAGCTGGTGCAGGACAGCAGCACGGCGCAGCCAATCTCCTCCTCTGCCGGATTGTCGAGCAGGCGGTTCCATCTTGCGTCTTCGGCAGCCATGTCTCTGTCCTTATTGCGAACGGTCCGGGCGCAGAAGCAATCCGTTGCGATGCCGCACTCCTATTTGTCGCCATTCCCCGGAAAGGTGCGCCTGAGCAGTTTGCCTTGTAGGGTGTTCTGCTTCCGCTTTTGGGGTTCTTGATATTGCTCGGGATGGATCGCCCACTTTATCGGATCGCAAACCCACGCTTTTGCCCCGTCAGGGAGATCGATGAGGCTCATTGCGTAATGGGGGTAGCATTCATGGCATAGCTCGCAGCACTCGACGTTCAGGTGGCGGAAGTCCTCGCAGGTCCTGATGTCCGTGTCCGGCAGCCTTCGGTTGAGTTCGACGACGACTTCCTCGCAGTCAGTTTCATCGCTGCATTGCGGCTCCTCGATGTCCACGGGACACCTGCATTCATTCAGCGTCTTCGCAATGATCTCTGCCTTGGTCATGACTGTGCTTGTCCCGGTCGCCGTGCTTTCGTCCCGCTGATGCCGTGATCTGTGTACTCGCGAACGATCTGGAGGCCGCGCTGGCCGGCGAACTGAAGAAGCTCGCGCAGTTGGGTCTCGGGATGCTGATCCACAGTCGAGACGCGACAGTACAACGCGGCTCTCTTTATCGGCACAGGTGCTCCTTTACGCTCTTCAGAAGTACTGGCGAGGGGTCGATCACTGGACGAAGTTCAGCGATGTCGAGCAGGGCACTCTCGATGTGTAGGTATCCGACGCGGTGCATCCAAGCGGCGGCAAAGATCGGTGAGCGGCTCGTCCCGCCGGCGCAGTGGAGCAGGACTTTCCCATTGCGGATGTGCTTCGCTATGGCAGCCATGATCGCCTCGAAACGCTGGAGGGGGACGGGGCGGGAGTCGTCAACCGGGATGTGCACATATTCGATCTCTCGCCCTTTCGGCAGGACCTCCGCGGCGGCGCAGAGCGAAATGACCGCTGTGATTCCTTCTGGGTTGGCGGTTGCAAGCCGCTCGGCATCCTTGATTCCGCCGAGGAACAAGCGTGAACAGATTCTGGACATGGGCATCAGCCTCCTCTCAATTTTCTATGTGCCAACTTGAGGAATAGATTGGGGAATGTAACGGTCGGAACTCAGACGCCCTAAGCTAGCCGATGCCTTATCGCGAACAGGACGGCAATCTTTTTGTCGATGCTGAAAGGCTTCGTTCCACCCCTAATATACCGACCAGGCACGCAAATTGGGTAGCGCCGTAAGTCCCTCTGGTTACTGGAGATTTTCCCCTCCAATTAGCCAATTTGTCGGGCGTATTGGTATATCAAGAGTAGGAAGCGATGAATCGGGACCTCACGGCGACCTTGTCGTGAGATCGCCTCCTCTCCCCCAGTTCCACATGTCAGTCACCGATGGAAAGAGAGCGCCATGCAGATCGGCGAGCCGCTTCGCACTGTGATTGTTGAGCCGTTGGAGCTTCCCGCCGGGCATCCCGAGAGCGACCCCGAGCCGGAGCCCCCTGCTCCGCAGCCCGAGCCCGAGAAGGTGCCCGTAACGCCGTGAACATACCGGACTACATCTCGCCGATAGTCGCCTACCGCGTCTGGCAGTGGGACGCCGTCGGGCTCAAGTCCCTGAACAACGAGCTGTGGATTCCCGACCACTGTCTTGCCGCCTCCTGTCGCGGCTACAGAGTCTGGAAGGCCGCCAAGGGCGAGGCTGCGCTACTTGACGGGCACGAGCCGCCGCATCATGACTGTCGCTGCGGAGTCTATGCCGCCAAGAACTTCGCGCACTTGCGGAAGATCGGGTACGCAGACTACGGAGTGCACGGCGAGGTCTACCTGTGGGGCAGGGTGGTCGAGCACCATTTCGGCTACCGTGCGCAGTACGCCTACCCCAAGAGCCTCGTCCTGCCGCCCGACACCATCCCGTTCCGGATGTCCACGGTCGAATCTCGCTTGCAAACCTTGATGGCTTACGGGGCGGACATTTTCATTCCCGGCAAGGCGGGGAACATCCCGCTATGGTCGAAGGAATCCGGCTACAACCCGGCAGGGCTCGACCGGCTGGTCGAGAAACGCCAGCGGTGGTATTCGCAGCGCGAACAGGAGCGCACCCTCAAAGCGGGCGACCGGGTGGCGGTGCTTGGCAAGGGGATCGGCATAGTTGAATCGGCCAACGACAACGAAGTCGGCGTGCGGATGTGGAACATCTCTAACGAAGTCGGCTACGTCAACCCTCTTCTCAGAGGGTTTTGCTTTTTCTCAGGTACACTTCGGCCTCAGCGCCGAAGCACTCCGTTGTTGGAGCATCACGGTTCATCTGCTTCCACCCGTTCCCTGGCTCGGTCCTTTTCATCTTACGGTGTGCCCACCAAACATCTCTTCGATCACTCAGGACCATGAGGAGTAGTTCGGACTCCCCACTCGCGCGGGGAGGCGGATAGCCTATTCAGGGGTCCGGTCACTGCCTTGCAGGACCATGTTCACAATCAGGCATTTCCGCATGGGCTTCCCCGTTCCGCCGTGTACGCCGGCAGAACTCTTCATAGTCGATCTGATCTCTCATCATGATCCACAGCCGGATTCCCAGCTTGCGGCCGGTGGCCACGGTAGCTTTGCCGAGCCCTTTCTGCGCCAGCTTGCGGCGAAAGAACCGCTTCAGCGCGTCATCCCGCCGCGCCGCGTGGCCCACCGCTTCGCACCACAGAAACCGGACCAGCGCGTTGCCCTGCTTGGTCAGGGCGCCACAGCGCTGGCGGCCGGCGCTGGAGAACTCGCTCGGAATCATCCCCACATAGCTGGCCACCGCCTTGCCGTCGGCAAAGCGCGTCGCATCGCCTAGAAATACCTCCGTCGCCAGCCCCGTAATCGGGCCCACGCCAGGATGCGTCATCAACCGGCGCGCCTGCGGACGCTGTTCGGCGCAGGCTGCCACCGTCTTGTCCAGCGCTTCGATCTCGGTCTGCAGTTGCCGGTAGGTGCGGACCAGCGCATCCCGCCGTTGTGTCCTGTACGGCGGCAGCGCCAGTGAGCCGATCGCCTCCAGGCCAGCCTTGCTCCACAGCGAGGTGCCGCGGCGTAGACCGTGACTTAAGGCAATCGACTGCAACGCGTTCTGCATCCGCACCCGGATGCGCACCCACTGATGGCGATACAGCAACAGCTCGCGCACATCGCGCTGCTCCACCGTAGGCATCCAGATTTTCGGGAAGCGATCCTCGGCCAGCAGGTTCAAGAGCAGCATGGCGTCACGCCGATCGTGCTTTTGCTTCCGCGGCTCGCAGGCACGGATCTTGGCTGGGTGTCCGACCTGGCACTCCACACCCAGCTCATCCATCAGTTCCAGGAACCAGTGCATCGAGCCAGTCGCTTCAATGCCCACCCGCACTGGACCGGGTAGTCCAGCATAAAACTCCCGTACTTGCTCGCCCTCGTGTGCGAGGACACGCTCTTCCACCTCACCGGTATCGACATCGAGCATCGCCAACGTCTGCTGTCGGGAATGCAAATCACAACCTATAATGCGCATCTCGGCCTCCTTCGGTCCGAGCCACTCTTTCGGTTTGGAAGCCAAAACAGTGTACTCAGGCCGCTCGCGAGGCCGACTTCGTTATTCCATCAGGGTTTATTTCCTGTTTTCACAAAAACAGATCAGGTGGAACCGACAAAACTGGCGTTGGGAATCGGACGGCACGGGGACGTTCCACCAGAGGATGTCGTGCCGCATGCCGTCCGTAGGGTGTCACGCTCGCAGTGCCTAGTGCGGGTGGTGCGACCCATACTGTCCGATTTGGAAGAATATGGACGAACCCAAGCCGAAGATCCAGTTCCGGGTGAACGGAATCATCATCCCCCGCCTGTCCGTGCGCAGGGAGATCGTGCTCGACAGCGAGGGCGACCTTACGCCCTGTGGCAAGGCGCAGATCGTGATCCACGACTGGCACATCGGAGCCATGCCGCTGGACGACAACGAAAATCTCTGGGACTGAACATGGTGCTGCTGGGCAGCCGCAACGGCGTGAACCTGTTCGACACCATGGCCGGGCTGAAGGCGTCGCGTCCCGGCCTGAAGATCATCGTGACCGGCTCGGGCGCCGATGACGAGACCATCCTGAAAGCGCTGGCCGCCGAGGCCATGGGGTATGTGTATGAGGCGGCTGCGCCGCTGGAGTTCGTGCAAGCTATTCGCATGGTGAACCAGGGATCAGTCTGGGCGCCGCGCCGCGTGCTCTCCACGTTCATCGAGCGCGTCACCACCTCGCCCGGGCGCATCTTCCCCGCCGGGCGTGTCAGCTTCACCGACCGGGAGAAGGAAGTGCTCGAGCTACTGGTCGTCGGGCGTTCCAACAAGGAGGTAGGTTCGGTGCTGGGCATCGAGGAGCGCACCGTGAAAGCTCACGTCGCCAAGCTGATGCGCCAAGCTGATGCGCAAAGCCGGGGTGCAGAGCCGCGTCACCCTCTCCGTACACGCCATCACCCATAACCTGGTTGGGTGAGATGGTGAGATTCGGAGCCGGTGGAACGGGCGCGACCTACGGCCCGGAAACCAATCCAGTAACCCATTGATTCTAAATGAAATAAGAGCGGCTGAGAAACAAATTTCAATTACACCGCTTGACATCTTCACGTATTGTGAAGTACCCTTGCGAATGCATATCGTTACGCGTAGGCATCTGAGGCAAGCGATGGAAAGCTACCCAGATGCGGCGAACGAAATCAAAGCCTGGGCCGCCATTGTCGAGGCGGTTAGCTGGCATAATCTTGATGATGTTCGCGGCATGTTCAAGGATGCCGATTCCGTGGACGGCTACGTGATCTTTAACATCAAGCACAACCGGTACAGGCTTATAACCGTTATCCACTATGCTAGGGCAACGAAGGAAAGGCAAACCCAAGGGCATGTCTACATCCGATCTTTCTTGACGCACAAGGAATACGACAATCGCAGTAACTGGGACAGGAGGTACGGAAAACAATGAGCACAGTTCTCGCAAACCCGGCGGAAATGATTGCGCATGGCGCTCCCCACGTCATCCACAATGATGCAGAACTTGAAATGTATACCGATGCTCTTTTCCGACTAACGGCGCTAGAAAGTCCTTCTAGCTCTGAAGTTGAAGCAATCGAACTCCTAACCTTGCTCGTGGAACGTTACGAGCAAGAGCATTACTCCGTTCCCGAGGCTGATCCGGTTTCAGTTGTGCGATTTCTCATGGAACAGCAACATCTGACACAGCGTGACCTCATTCCTCAATTTGGTTCGGAAAGCGCGGTTTCGATGTTCATGACAGGACAGCGCAATCTCACCCTAGAACAGGTGCGGAAATTGAGCACTCGATTCAAACTTCCCGCTGACGTTTTCATCTCCAAAGCGTCCGTCACGCAGAGCCCAAAACGACTCGCGAAGGGGCACTCACGTTCTCGATAATTGTCCCTTAGGACGTGACGACATGCCTCAGTTGCTGGTTTAAAACACGCGGGATCTGAGCGGCGAACACGTGGGAACTTGCTCCGCTCTGACTCAACCGTCGAAGTCGGCAAGGCCCATACATCAAGCAGCGTTCGGGCGGCATTGAGCCATCGTGCCCATGGATTCCTGCTCTTCTTGGGCTGACTGCCCCTAATGATTTCGCTATTCTGATTTGGCCCACTTTGATGGTCTGATTTGGCCCACCCTGCAGAACTAATCGGCCTACGCTGTCCCTGCCAGCCGGGACGGGGAGGTCGATGGACAGGAGATGCAAGGTGGAGCTGTTCGAACAGATCAGACGGGAGTACGGCCAGGGCATGGGCACGATCCAGGGGGTGGCCAGGCGGTTCGGAGTGCACCGACGGATGGTGCGACAGGCGCTGGCCAGCGCGATTCCGCCGGATCGCAAGACCCCGGTGCGCAGGAAACCCAAGCTGGGACCGGTGATGGAGTTCATTGACGAGATTTTGGGGGCCGATGCGCAGGCACCGCGCAAGCAACGCCACACCGCCCACCGGATCTGGGGGCGGATTCGGCAGGAGCGACCCGAAGCAGTAGTAGCCGAATCGACGGTGCGGGCCTATGTGCGGCAACGGCGGGAGGAGCTGGGCCTGGCTGCGCGGGAAACGTTCGTGCCCCAGGTTTATGAGTGGGGCGGCGAAGCGCAGGTTGACTGGTACGACGCGGTAGTCGAGATGGGCGGCGAGCGGCAGACGGTCCACATCTTCGCGATGCGCTCGATGGCCGGCGGCGGCGCCTTTCATGTGGCCTACCACCATGCCGCGCAGCAAGCATTCCTGGAAGCCCATGAGCGGGCGTTTCACTATTTTGGGGGCGTGTTCCGGCTGCTGCGGTACGACAACCTGAAGAGCGCGGTGAAGAAGATCCTGCGCGGGCACCAGCGGGTGGAGACCGAACGGCTGATCGCCTTCCGCTCGCACTGGGGTTTTCAGACGGATTTTTGCAATCCGGCGCGGGGCAACGAAAAGGGCGGGGTGGAAGGTGAGGTGGGCTACTTCCGGCGGAACCATCTGGTGCCCATCCCGCAGGTGAAGGATCTGGAGGAGCTGAACCAGCACCTGTTGCGAGGCTGTCAGCAGAGTGAGCAGCGGCGGATTACCGGCAAGCCGCTGTCGGTGGGCGAAGCGATGCGCATCGAACGCGAACACCTGCTGCCGCTCGCCGCCGAGGGCTTTGAGCTGGCCGAGATTAGCTTTCCGACGGTGGACAGCAAGGGTTGTGTGAAGGTACGAACCAACTGGTACTCGACCCCGTTGAAGCCAGGAACGCGCTGCCAGGCGCGGCTGCTGCCGGCCTACGTGGAGATTTGGCGGGAGCAGGAATACGTGGCGCGGCACGAGCGCAGCTTCGGCCGCTATGAGCAGGTTCTAGATCTGGAGCACTACCTGGATGTGCTGGTCAAGAAGCCCGGGGCGCTGGCGGGATCGCGACCGCTGCAGCAGTGGCGCCAACGTGGTCGTTGGACAGCAGGGTTCGATCGGCTGTGGCAGGCGTTCCAGCAACGGTACGGCCGGCAGGCGGGGACGCGGGAGATGATCGAGTTGCTGCGCCAGGGCAAGCAGCAGGGTTGGGATCGGCTGGCAGCACGCGGTCGAGCAGGCGCTGTCGCTGGGATGCACCGATGCGGCAGCCGTCCGGCACTTGCTGAGCTTCGGCGAACTAGCCCATCCACCTGCGGAGTGCTGCGGTGTCGATGGTGGACTGGAACGCTACCAGCGTCCGCTGCCGGTCATGAACGAGTACGACTTGCTGCTGGGTGAGGTGATGACCGCGGCGGAGGTGGTGCGATGAAGCCAGCCGCCACCGAAGCTCTGGAACACGCCAGCGTACAGCAGTACTGCCAGGCATTGCGTATGCCTGTGGTGGGCACCAACTTCGTGCCGCTGGCGGAGCAGGCGGTGAAGGAGAAGCGGAGCCACATTGGATATCTGGAAGCGTTGCTGGCCATGGAGAGCGAAGAACGGGATCGGCGTGCGATTCAGCAGCGGTTGCGTGATGCCCGGCTGCCGCGGTTGAAGACACTGGAGGAGTTCGACTTCAATCAGGCGCCGCTAATTCCGGCGGCGAAGATCCGCGAACTGGCCGCGGGCGGCTACATCGAGCGCGCTGAGCCCGTGGTGCTGATGGGCGAATGCGGCACAGGCAAGACCCACCTGGCGACGGGACTGTGCGTCGCGGCTTGCCGGCAGAAGCGGCGGGTGCGCTTTACCACCGCCGCGAACCTGGTGAACGAGCTGGTGGAAGCTCGGCAACAAAACGCTATCCGGCGGGCGCTGGCGCGCTGGCTGCGTTACGACCTGATCGCCCTCGACGAAGTGGGCTACGTGCCGCTGGCGGAGATCGGCGCGGAGTTCCTATTCCAGGTGATTGCCGACCGCGTGGAAAAGGCGACGTGGATCGTGACCACGAACCTCCCCTTTTCGGAGTGGACGCAGGTGTTTCCCAATCCCCGCTTGTGTAAGGCATTGCTGGACCGGATCACGGACCGGGCGCACATCATTGAGACCGGGATCGATTCTTACCGGTTCCGGAGAACCATGGAGATACGACAGAAGAAGAAAGCTTCGTAAAGCGCTGGGCAGGGGCAAGGGGTTCAAACGCCACCCCTTGCCCCTGCACCCCCATCCCGGCTCAGGCTGAAGCTGGGGAACAACGCAGAGTTCATGACCCAGGGGTGGGCCAAATGAAAGTGTCAAAGGTGGGCCAAATCAGGTTGCCAAACGCACCCTAATCGTAGAAAACACCTGCTGGGATCAGACAGCGCCGAAAACGTGGTGCTTCACGGAACGCCGGTTTCTCCGCCCAGTCTCAGACATGGCGTTGATCGTTTTAGCCGCGATGGACCTATCTTTAGCCCAAGACGGCATCGGACCCCAGGAAGCCAGATCAAACGTGCGCTTTGGCTCAGTCCTGTCCTGCCGAGAATGATAGGAATCTGCTGTGTCGGCGCGATATTCCAACGGGGGCCCGGAAAGCCGCTGGCTGGTGGGACCGGTTTTATTCTGCGATGCGCCCTTTATTCCGTCACTCATGCTCATCCCCAGTCGAATCAGGAGGTCGTCCCGATGCTAGCGAACGGCGGATCCGCAAACGAGCGCCCGCCATCATCACTGGACGACAGCTCTGGCGTGCCCCTGCCAGGGTCGAATGTGGGAATTGCCTGACCACCGTTGCGTGAACGCCGGTAGAGAATTGAAACCGGAACTGCTGCCGGTAGCCAGGGCAACGGCGTAGAGACATCCACCCCTGAGTGTTAGGTATTGATCATTTTGGCCAAAATGGCTAATATTAGGGCATGAAGTCTCATCATTCCGCAAGACCCGCACCGAGGCGCCGGGAGCAAAAGAGGGTATCTGCGTTCGGGAAGCAACCGGGACCCCAACCCGGTTCGCAGGCATCGTATACGGCCACGGAAGCAAAGAACAAGTTTGGACGCGTCCTTGAACAGGCCATCCACGGTACAACCGTGGTCATCACCAAGCATGATTCTCCTAAGGCAGTTCTTATCTCAATGAACCAGTTCAACGCTCTTAACCAAGCTCCCCAGCTGAAACTGAATGTGCTTAGCGAACAGTTCGACGCTCTTTTGGCGCGCCTGCAAACCGCTAAAGCTCGCTCTGGCATGGAGGCCGCGTTCCGCGCATCGCCGACACAGTTGGGAAAGGCCGCACTAGCCGCCGCTCGCAAGCGTGCCTAAGCAAGGGCAGATCCCACGTATTTACGTCCTCGCCGGCACCAACGGCGCCGGAAAAAGCAGCATTGGCGGTGCCATGCTCCTCGAGCAAGGCGTCGAATACTTCAACCCCGACGATGCTGCCGCACGCATTCGCGAAGCCAATCGACAGATCTCTCAAGAGCAGGCCCAGAGCGCCGCTTGGCACGAGGGCAAGCGGTTGCTCGAGCGCGTCATCACCGAGCGACTGGATTATGCCTTTGAAACGACGCTCGGCGGAAACACAATACCGGCACTTCTGGAGAGAGCCGCAGCATCGGGAATTGAAGTCCGCATCTGGTATGTGGGCTTGGACAGTCCCGAGCTTCACATCGCGCGCGTGCGTGCCAGGGTGGCCAGAGGGGGGCACGATGTTCCAGATGCAAGAATTCGTGAGCGTTATGCCCGGAGCCTTCTGAACCTGCTACGACTGATGCCAAGACTGACCGAGCTTCGCCTGTACGATAACAGCCGCGAGGCTGACCCGGAGGCAGGCGCCGCTCCCGAGCCCACATTAATTCTTCATCTAAATCGCGGAAAGTTCGCAACGGTGTGCGATCTACCCTCAACTCCTGCGTGGGCTAAACCCGCTGTCCTCGCGGCCCTAAACATAGCTGCCGACAAGTAGCACTGCAGGTGTGGGCGTGTGCGAGCGACCCACAGTACGTGTAATGTGCCGTAATCCATGATTGCAGTGCATCAAGTTCGTCGCTCTCAGGGACAGCGACATCGCTCAGGTCGAAGAACGCCACATAGCGTTGCAACTGCTCACGCAGCCCGAGCGCCTCACGCTGGTACCAGTCACGATGTACACGAGCACGCTTTGCTTTGCCGAGTTGTCGAGATCAGAAAAGCCACTCATTTTGAGGAAGCGGGGGTTTGCCGACCTCACCCACGGGGCAGCGTCCGCCGCGCCAGCGGCTTCGTTCTGAGGGGCTAACCGGCCGGTTTGCCGTCAATCCATTCAGAATCACTGCACCGCCTGCAACCTCCTAGCGTAAATATAATGGTGCGTACTCATATCTCTAGCCTCTAAAGCCAAATTTCAGTCTGTGTGAAATTCAGTCGCTGTGCGGCGTGGACGGAATGGGCGAGGTGCTCTGCTGCTTAGACCGGAGGCATCCATGAAGAAGTTGCTGGTTGAAACTGCGGATCGAGCGGCCCGATACATCGCGGAGATTGCCAATCGGCGGGTCGCACCGTTGCCTGCCGACGTAGCCCGATTGGAAACTCTGGGAGGGCCGCTGCCCCAATTGCCATCAGATCCCTCAGAGGTCTTAGCATTACTCGATGACATCGGGTCGCCTGCGACGGTGGCAACGGCCGGAGGCCGCTATTTCGGATTCGTCATCGGTGGCTCTCTGCCTGCGGCACTGGTGGCCAACTGGCTGGCGGGAGCGTGGGACCAGAATGCGGCGATGCAAGTGATGTCTCCAGTGGCGGCGAAGTTGGAAGAAATAGTCCTGGAGTGGATCGTGGACGTGCTGGGTCTGCCGCCCGGATCGGGGGCGGGATTTGTTACTGGCACGACCATGGCAAACTTCTCAGCCTTGGCGGCGGCGCGGACCGCGCTACTGAAACGTGCGGGATGGGACGTTGAGGAGGACGGATTATTTGGAGCGCCGCCGCTTCACGTGGTGGTGAGCGATGAGGTTCACGTTTCGGTGCTTAAGGCGCTCTCGATGCTCGGGTTAGGCCGTTCGCGACTGACGCGGGTTCCGGCTGACGACCAGGGACGGATGCGGCTGGACGCGCTACCTCCGCTCGACGATCAGACGCTGGTCTGCGTTCAAGCGGGAAACGTGAACACCGGTGCGTTTGATCCCGCAGGGGAAATCTGCGCTCGTGCGCATGAGGCAGGTTCCTGGGTGCATGTGGATGGCGCCTTCGGGCTCTGGGCAGCCGTCTCGCCGCTGTACGCACCTTTGCTGGCAGGCGCCGGCTCTGCCGATTCCTGGGCGATTGATTGCCATAAGTGGCTGAACGTGCCCTACGATTCGGGAGTCGCAGTGGTGCGGACGCCGGAAAATCTCCACACCGCCATGACGCTGAGTGCCGCCTACCTGACGACGAGCGATGGGCGCGAGCCCTGGCACTACGCGCCGGAGGCGTCGCGGCGGGCGCGCGGCGTCGAGTTGTGGGCAGCGATGCGCTCACTCGGACGCAGCGGGTTGCGGGAAATGATCGAGCGAAACTGCCACCAGGCGAAAGTGTTCGCGGAACGTCTGCACAAGGCGGGGTTCACCATCTTGAACAACGTGGTCCTAAACCAGGTGCTGGTCTCGTTCGGCAGCGCGGAGGACACGCGGAGGGTCATCATAGATACCCAGAACGATGGGACCTGTTGGTGTGGGGGAACGCAGTGGCACGGGCATACGGCGATGCGAATCAGCGTGTCCAGTTGGGCCACCACCGATGAAGATGTCGAGCGGAGCGTAACTGCAATGATCAGAATCGCAAGGCGGGAAAGCCACGAGCGCGTGTGACAGTTCAGAATGTGTCACAGCCTTGAGTTCCGCGTGCGTTCCATGTGCCTTTGTCATTCTTGCTGTGTGACGGGCAAACCTGAAGTGATCTCAAGGTAAGGTTTGCCGACTGCTCATCCAGCGCACGTCAACTGATGGGAATATCGGGAGCTATCAACGTCCGTTTACGACAAAGAGGTCCGTGAGCAATCGATATGCGGAATAGACGTGCGCTCGACCGTCCTTGCTGGTACGGCAGAAGTTGAAGCTGACAATGCCAGTACTGTCGGGCGGGCGGATCGTGAAGAGAGGCACTCTTTTGCCGGAAGCGATGTCCAGGCGATCAAGTCTGCACATCGAGGTGTAATTCCAGATAAAGACGGATTTTCCGTCGGTCCCCCATCTTTCAATGCGGTCATCGCTGCCCAGGTTTGGGAGAACGCCCACCTCGGCTCCGCTCAGTGTGTAAGTCTTGGGCGTCTGGCCGTCCACGCCAAGCAGTAACTTGCCATCCGGTGAGGGCCAGGCCGCCACGGATGCCTTCGGGCAGCACGGGACGCATCTGTGGTGATGAACGGTACGTCAAGCCAAAAAATACTCGCCAGTTTGCCGTTGTTCCAGCGTTTTGCCTATTGCACCGCCACTATGATCTGCGAGTTATGAATTACACCGTCACCAGTGGCACTCACGAGTACCGTGTAATAGCTAGTATTCGGTGCCGTGGGCACGGGAGGCTGGACACGTTGCTGTCCCCCGCCACCACAGCTGGCAATAAAGAGCAGAACTGCCATCAAGGCGAACCCGCAGATGACCATCCATTTGCGCTGGCGACTAGACCCTCCCAAGCAGATACATGCGAGCATGAAAAAACCTGCTACGTTGAAGTGAGTACTTGGGCGAACAGAACTCGACTGTGAAGCCCCGGAAAGGGCATTGATATTTATCGTGGCGCTAGCCGCGCCATTCACACTGAGTGATGCCGGCATCAAACTGCACGTGAGATTCTTGGAAGAAGGTATGCAAGTCAAGTCCACAATACCGTTGAATCCCGCGAGCGAAGACACATTGAGGGTGACATTTCCGGAACTCCCTGCCTTAATCAGGATTTGCGGAACTTGCGGCGTCAGAGTGAAATCGGGTGAATTGCTGACGACCATGATGCTGGCCGGCGTGCTCGAAGATGGCGAGTTGCAGCAATCGCCGGTGTAAACCGCCGTTATTTGGTTTGCACCATTAGTCAGAAAGTCAGAGGGATAAATACCCGTCACTTGAACGCTTGAGCTGCCACCAGTGCTGTTGGAAGGGAGCAGCTGGTTAAAGAGAAAGGCTCCATTATCGAAGAAGCTGATAAAGCCGGTGGGCGAAGTTGCCGAACCGGAGGGCGATGAGACTGTCGCAGTGAATGTGGCAGTCTGCGCGCCGGAAATGCTACCTGGAGTAATAGTCAATGCTGTCATTGTTGGTGCATTGGTTCCCGGGCTTACACACAGTGCGCCGTCGATTCCACCCCCGGCAGGTAACCAGTTCGAATCACCGCTATAAGAGGCAGCGGGAAAGTCATAGCATTGCGCAGAGAGATTTGAAAATGTGACCAGAGCTGCCGATTTGTAGTTGTTGATAACGGATAGCGCAACGGTTTGGGCTAAAGTGCCCAGACTGACTGTAACTGTACCTGTGGGCGGAGTGCCTATGCCCGGAAAAGGAGTGCCAACCGCAACACTGATCGTTATGCTGTCCCCGGATCTCAAGGACACATCCTCGGGCATTTGGAAGGACACCACCGGTTGCGCTTTCGCCACCACAAGCGAGAGCTGACTAGCAGTTCCCGCGCTAAAACTACTATCACCGGAATAGCTAGCGCCCGCTGTATGACTGCCTAGCGTGAGCGTCGGAGCGGGCCATACAGCTATGCCGGCTGAATCCAGCGGCACAGTTGTCGTATTTGAATCGACGCTAAATGTAGCCGTGCCGGTCGCTACCCCGTTCGTGTTGCCCGGCGCTGCGCTCACGCCAGTAGGCTGGATTCCTAAAGTCAAAAGCGCGCCGTAAGGCACAGTGCCGCCGTTCGTGATTGCCGTGGGGGTGCTGAATGGTTGGGCAACGACTGCGGCGAAATTCAAGTTCGCACTTTCGGGCCTTACCGTTAGTACCGCAGGCGACGACTTGCTCATTCCAAAAACGTCGTCTCCGCCGTAATCGGCGAAAACGTGATAGGTCCCACCGGGAAAAATGTTAATGCCCCCCGAAGCCGTACCGTTTGTAAGCGCTAAAAACAACTGAGACCGGTTCGAGGGTAACGATGAATCGGTGAGAATGGCGACATTGCCGCTGGGCGTTCCAGAACCTGACGCGGGCATAACGGTCGTAGATACCGTTACCGGTTGACCATGTGTAATGGTCGCGCTGGATAAACTGAGAGTTGTGGCCGTCGGCAGGAAGTGAATCGAACTCCAGTTGTCGACCAGTACATTTGCGTCTACCGATCCGAGACCGCTAGCCTGATCGTAGCCCGGTGTCGCAAAGTAGTATTGAGACGTAGTAAAGGTGGGAACGTTATTGCCTCCCACGGTGATGTCGTGAAAAGCGCTGTGCATCTGCTGCGCTAGCGGATAAAGCACTACGTTTGCCTGTCCTTGCCTGCCGTATTGTTGATTGATCAACGCCATGATCCCCACCATGGCCTGAGCGGAAGCTGACGTGCCACCAACAAGGAAAACCGGCACCTGGCTGACCTGCCCCCCAGAAATTAGACCAGCGGAAATGTGACTGCTCCGATTTAGGATGGCCCGACCAGGGCCAGCCGGAGGAGGAGTGGTGCGCAAGAGTCGATTCAGCGAAGAACAGATTATCGCCATCCTGAAGGAGTCGGAGGCTGGAGTGGAGACGGGCGAGCTGTGCCGGCGGCATGGGATCACGCGGGCGTGTTTCTACCGGTGGAAGTCGAAGTACGGCGGCATGGATGGGAGCGAGGCCAAGCGGCTACGGAGTCTGGAGGAAGAGAACCGGCAGCTGAAGCATATCGTGGCCGAGCAGGCGGTGGACATGCGGGCGTTGAAGGCGGTGCTGGCAAAAAAATGGTAGGCCCGCGGCTGCGAAGGCAGGCGGTCGTAGTGATGCGCTCAGAAGTGGCGGTCTCAGAGCGACGCGCCTGCGGGCTGATGGAACTGCATCGAGGGACGTACCGGTACCGGGCACGGCGCTCCGAAGATGGGCGACTGCGGTCGCGGCTACGCGAGTTGGCGGAAGCGCGGCTCCGGTTCGGCTACCGACGGTTGCAGGTCCTGCTGGTGCGTGAAGGCTGGCAGGTAAATCACAAACGCGTGTACCGGCTGTACGTGGAGGAGAAGTTATCGCTGCGGCGCAAACGAGGTCGCAAGCGCAGCGGTGTACGGCAGCCGCTGCCAGAGCCAGTAACTGCCAACCAGGTGTGGTCGGTGGACTTCATGACCGACGCGCTCAGCTCGGGACGGAGGTTTCGAACGTTGAACATCGTGGATGACTACACGCGTGAGTGCCTGGCGATCGAGGTGGACACCTCGCTGGGCGGAATGCGGGTAGTGCGCGTGCTCGAAGACCTGAAGCAACGGCGCGGACTGCCGCGGCAGATCCGCAGTGATAACGGGCCGGAGTTCCTCAGCCGTGCGGTCGATCAATGGGCGTACGAGCAGGGTCTTCAATGGCACACGATCCAGCCGGGGCGCCCCATGGAGAACGGGTACGTGGAAAGCTTCAACGGACGCTTCCGGGACGAGTGCCTCAACGAAAACTGGTTTATCGATCTGGGCGACGCGCGGGAGAAGATCGCCGAATGGAAACAGGACTACAACCAAGTGCGGCCACACTCCGCGCTTGGCTATCGGACCCCGGAGGAGTTTCGAGCACAGGCAGCAAGCTTCAACGGAGCTGGAGTGGGGCAAGGGACCTCAAACGCCGGCCCCTTGCCCCACGCCCCCATCCCCGCTATGCAGGAAGCAGAGTGGGGCGAACAGAACACGGAGAAAGTCTCATTATCCGTGGACTAAAAACGGGGGGCAGGTCACTGCCGATCCGCTGTCTCCGGCGGAGACGAGGACGGTTTGTCCCTGTGCGGCGGCCTGCTGCCAGAGAGAAGCGTAAATTTGATTCCCGTTCTGTCCAAGACTTTGTTCGCAGCTCCCAAAGCTCACGCTGAGAACGCCAGCCTGATCATCTTCTAACGCCCGTAGAGCTGCGAATATCAAAGGATCAAACAGCGTGCCGCCGTCTGAAATGTAGAGGTTAATGGTGGCTTCCGGCGCCACCGCTCCACTAACTTCAACGTCGAGGAAGGCCTCGACATTAGAGGGAAACGACCCGCCGTGATCGCTGCCATCGATGACTACCTGCGGCTGGTTTGCAGAAAGGTTAAAGAGTTGACGGAATCCGTTAACCAAACTCACATCGATGTTCGATTCATTGATGATCCCGATGATTTGGCCGGTGCCGTTTACGCTGCTCTGATAAAGCGGCAACAGGTCATATTGGGTTGCGAAATCTTCCGGTGCCAACGCGTAAAAGTTACCGCTGCCGTTGGGGTTGGGGATAGTCCACTGCACCCTGGTCTCGTTTTTTGAAGGGAAATAGGTTGCCGGCCCAATGCTTCGCACAAGTGGCTTCGCCCTGAAATCGTGGAGTGGAGAAACGCCCCGCACAACTGCAGCCAAAGCCTTGGGTATGCGGACCTCATCTGCGTTTGCATAATGCGTTTCTCCATTGATTGTGTATTGATGGATATCGGTGTGAAATGCGTCCCGCAATTGACCAGCTGTTCCCGAGAACTCAATCAGAGTTTTGCTGCTTGTTAATCGTCCAACCTTAAGTCCGTACGACTGCAGCCAGGCCGTGACTACCTGGATGTCGGCGTCAGCGGGACCGAATCTTTCGCCGAATTGTTGGGGTGTGATCCAACGGTGATAACTTGCCGACCTGCGGTTTTGCGAATCGTGTAGGAAAGCTCGCAAATCGGCTTCCCGTTCTGCCGGACGTTGTAGCAAAAGCAGCATACGGCTGATGAAGAACGAATCGGCAACCGGACCCACGTCATACTGGGCCTGCGCCAGCGGGTGCACGGTGCCGTGAGTGGATACAACAGTAGTTTCATCTATCGGATTGACGAGTAGACTGCGCGCCGGGTTCTGAGCAAACACCGAAAAAGCAGAGAGTAACAAAACAAGGACCGCAGGACCTTCTCGAGTTAGAACGTCGCATATCAGCGCCCCTGGACATCAAGAAATGTCCGGCCAGCAAACTTCCCAGCATGCAAAACAGCCGGGGTCGTGCTGACGCGGAGTTATCTTCCTGGCATTTGTCGCTCGCCCAAACCGGGCTTCGTGTGTCCATCTCCACTCCCTCTCCGCCGGGCATGTGGTGAGGGAACAAACAGACTGCGGCTAGGACATCTTTCGTTCCTTGGCCGACGACTGAAAATGCAGTTAGAAAACGCTCGTTTCGGGCAGGGCGAATATACCCCGGAGGTGCTGGATGTCAAACTAAAGGTTCGTCGTGTTCTGGAATTAGAACAAGACTATGGAAAAATGCAACGGCAGAGGCGGAGAACTGGTCGGGCGGGCAGATTTGAACTGCCGCCCCCCCAAGCGAGTGCGCTACCAAGGCTGCGCCACGTCCCGACAAGAACTCAGCCGAGCGGCGGCCTGGGTAATAATCCGACTCGCTGGTACTCATCGTTCAGTTGGAGGCTGATGGCCGCGAAGCCGGCTTGTGGATAGTTTCCGTGTTGCCGACCCTTCGGAGCAATCTTCAGCGGTTATCTCTGTATCCTCGTGTCACCCTTGGTTTCTGCTGGGAGACCTCCCAGTAATCATTTAGCAACCTCGGAGCTAGCGTCGCCACTTAAGGACGTGGCACGCTTTGGCACCAGCTCCGGGGAAGGACGACCGCGTCCGTGGGTGCGAACGATAAGGCGACTTTGCAAGAAGTAAACCACACAAAAGGCGTTTGATCAGCAGTTCACCTCGGCAACAACGTCATGCGCTTGCGGTAACGTCAAATCACATCGCCTGATTCAACTCTGCGGTGGTAATCGTCAACGGTGTCATTCCACCCCCTCGGCTCTTCTGCAGTCAGCAGATGTCTGTTCCCCCTCGGTCACAATCCTGCCGGTACGCTTGAATTTACTTTTCTGTCGTGAAGCAACGACTCAATCAGCTGGATTTGGTGCCGAAGTGTCTTGTGCATCAGCCAATTGAAACCGCACGATCTCACGCTGTTTCACAATAGCGTGGGCCGGGAGGACGAACGCTTCCGGGATGGTGCAGGTCGGCAGCAAGACGAATGTTCTGGCCGGCCTTCCGAAATGGCTTGTTTGTCAGCACTGCCTCCAAAGTTAGAGTAAAAGCGAAAATGGTATCACTGCAACGCCGCGAGCGCGACCCTGGCAGCATGATAGCCGCACATGCCGTGGACGCCGCCTCCGGGCGGGGTTGACGATGAACAGATGTAGACATCTCTCGCCGATGTCGCATAGCGTCGCCATGTCGGCCGAAACAGAAATTGGCGTAGGTCCATGGCCCCACCTCCAATATCGCCTCCTACCAGGTTGGCGTCCATGCTTTCTAGGTCCGCCGGAGAGAAGATGCGTCGCGCCAAGACAGTTTCGCGGAAGCCGGGAGCGAAACGCTCGACCTGATCCTCCAGCTTCCCTAGCATGTCGAGTTTTGATCCATTGGGAACGTGACAATAGGCCCACACGGTGTGTTTGCCGGCAGGGGCGCGCGAGGGATCGAACAGACTCGGCTGCGCGAGCAGAACAAACGGGCGATCCGCGTGCTGCCCATTCCGCGCCGCCTCTTCCGACGCAGCAATCTCCTTGAAGGTCCCGCCCAGGTGCACGGTCGCCGCGCGCAAACACTCGGGAGCTTTCCAGGGAATGGGCCCGCTTAACGCGTAGTCAACTTTGAAGACCCCGGGTCCGTAACGAAAACTCTTCAGTTGCCGTTTGTAGCTCTCTGAGAGCCGTTGTGCCGCGATCCTCAGAAGCTGTTTCGGAGTGACATCGCAGAGAATCAAATCATATTGCGACAATGCCGCGAGGGACTCAATTCGGGACGAAGTCTTTAGCTTCCCCCGAATGTCGAAAGATAACGACACAGCGCCTGGGTGAGTGACTGGGAGCCACCGCGTGGGATCGGCCAGCCAACGGCATGGGCGGACACTGCCATTAACATGCCAAAGGCGCCGCTTAAGGTCTCATCGAGGCGGAGAAACGAATGCGCTGCCAGACCTGCAAACAGCGCGCGAGTTCGCTCGCTCCGAAAGCGGCTGGCGATGGTTCTGGCCGAGAGAAAGGCGCTCATCCCAAAACGCACCATCAGCCAGGGATGCTTCGGGATCGACGGGACTGGGCAAAGCACTTCGGGGGCGAACTGGCGCCAATGCTCAACAAAAGGCCGCATGAGGCTGCACCAGCTCTTGCCATCTACTCCCAACGCGGCTTGGGCATCGTTCAGGTCGCGCTCCAGCATGACGGCGGTGCCATCGTCGAGAGGATGGGCCAGTGGAGCCGGAGAATGAATCCACTCCAGCCCATGATCCTGGAGCGGCAGCGAAGACAAGAACGGTGACCCAGCAGCCAGCGGGTGCACCGCTGATCCAAAATCGTGCAAAAAGCCCGGCAGCGTCAACTCCATGGTGCGCACTGCGCCGCCTGGGGTCGGCTCCGCCTCGAACACGTCGACTTCGAGCCCTGCATGCACCAGGACAATAGCTGCTGCCAGCCCATTGGGACCGGAGCCAACTACACATGCCCTGCGGCTCACGGCAAGCCTCCAAGGAGCCTTCGTCTGTTAGCGATTTCCCTCATGCTCAAAGCTGGCGACATACATTAATCCCTCGGCTGCACTGTCGGCCACTCGACAACCTTGATACGTCCGTTCAAACCCTGCTCCAGCGTGGGCGCATATAGACCCAACCATTGCCTCTGCCACCACGTGCCGGATGTGCGCTTTTCGGCCAATGTCGTGAACCAGTACTGCCAGAGCACCACTCGAATTTGGCGGGGCGGCTGTTGCGGAAAAGGATTGCCGGCAAACAGTGCCAGCACATCTTTATCGTTTGAAAGCAGGCGTAACTCTGTGTTGGGCACAATCGGATATTCGCGCCACGAACCGAGAGATGCGAACCACAGGTTCCAATCAAAGCGCGGCTGATAGGGCGCATAGATCCGTGGCGGCTGATCCAATGCCTGTGGCTTGTAGCGAAACGGATATGCCACCCAGTTTTGTCCATCCTGGGAGCCTTGAAATTCGATTTCATATCGTCCGCGTGTCATCACCGCGAACAGCCCGTAACGATTGGCAATCCGAAATGGCTCGAGCGCAGCCACTGGAGAAGCCGGTAAAGGCACCCTCCCAAACATCCAGACTAGTTCCGCTGTGGTCGCATAAAAGATCCAGCCGAGTAACACGGCGCTCGTGGCAAGCTTGGCAGCGGCCCACGACCGCCGCAACTTCTCATGCCAACCATTCTGTTCCGGTGTTGACGCTACTGCCCCAGGGGACATCGCGCCCGTTAACCAGCCTTTCCATTTCCGGGGCAGAGCAGCGAGCACAAAGCGGTCATCGAGCAGCAGCACACCCATGGCGAGGACGAGATAATTCAGAAACGTGTAGTTGGCCGTCAGGATCACGCTGATCTGCCAGGGAGTTACAATCAAAAAGCATGCAATTCTCCATCGCCGCGGCAGGAACAGCATCCACACCAAGCCCAGTTCCAGCGCCAGCGTGGCAAAGACGCTCGCTGCATGAAACCAGTGGGGCAGGTGCTGCACATACCAGCCGATCCAGGTGGGCAGCGGTCCGTTTTGGTAGTACTCATCCATTGCCGTGAAGTGGCGCCACTCGGGATCCCCGCTCAGAAGCTTCACCACGCCGGACTCGAAGTAGATGCGAAACCACTCCCACTGGAGCAGGAACAGGCTGCCGCGCGATGCCGGATGCGTTCCGCTCAATCCCGGGCGCAATCCGGGCGGCGCGAAGAACAAAGCGATGAAACCAGCCTCGAGCAACATGCCATCCGACTGATAACCGGAGAAGTCCTGCGCCGCACCGACAAACGAAAGAAAGCACAAAAAGCAAATAACGAGCATGCCGCGCGGCCACAGATTGAGCACAAGCAGCAGCGAAGCCACCATCCCCACCCAGCACAGCGCGCTCAGCATGAGGTTCCCGCTTGCCAACCACAGTAGTGTTGGTGCGTACCAGACCCACTGCCAGTTGGGGATTGATTGCGCCACCGCGTGAAGATAGCCGTCGGCGGGCAGAATTCCTGCCGGACCGATCAGACCGCGAATCTGAAAAACCAGCGAGAACAAGGCGGAAAAGTAGATGGCGCCAAGCGCGCGAAGGAACAGCCAGCGTGGAATCAGGCGGTCCCGTGGTCCCTGTTGCCCATCAAAAAGCCAGCCTATCGCGGACGCTGCAGACCGTCCCATGGTGTGGGGAATTATATGGAGAAAACGGGCGGCTATGTAATTGCCGCCAGCCAGCCGAACCTCCGCTCAGGCCGGATACTCGAATTTCCGCCACTCGATGTCCGGAATCCTCGTCTGTCGTTTCGTCCGCCGTCATGCCGCCGCAATCGCGCTTCGACCTCACCGTTCCCGTTTAGGAAGTCGAGAAATGTCCAGCCCAGTGTCCCTTTGGCTGACCACCTTAGCACCTCCGGAATCTTCACGGTGTTGCGATTCCGCCTTACCCCAGCTCCATCCCCAGAGGCAATTCAGCTATCGCGCCGCCAAGAGCCTTCGAACTTCGTCCAGTCTGTCGGGAGGCCGCCGCTTCACTGGCGTAGTCGGAAGAGAATAACCGCATGCATACTTGGCAAAATCTAGCATCCGCCATCCTTGTGCTCGGAGCGGGCCAGCTACTGGTGACCGTGGGTTACGTTGTGAAGCGTATTTTCCGTTACTGTCGGCACAACAAGATGGGTTGGCCTATCCGACAAGACAGCTATACCTACCAAGCTTGTCTGGACTGTGGTATCGAGCGCCTTTTCGATGAGAACCGATTCCAACCCTACGGGCGCTACAGCCGCAATCTCAAGCAGACTGGGGCTGCGAAAGGACTCTAATTCCGGGTCGCGGGTCTACTGGTCTGCGATGAGGTTGGTTGGGGGTGAGCAAGCCTCCCCACCATCCGGGGGAGCGCCTTCTACGCCTCCTTCGCCCTCGGCTTCATCTTTCCCTGCGCCCAGCCGCGTCCAGTCGCGTTGGCGGCTTCAAGGGCTGAAATAGCTTGGTCAAGCGCCTGGAGCTGAGTTACCTGCAGGTGGCCCCGGGGAGGGACTTTCACGGCATCCAGCGCCTGATCCCGGTGGAGTCGGCCGGACGGCTGGGGACGAAACGTCGGCTCTACCTCAAAGTGCTTGGGGTGACAGTTGACGACGGGCACACCCTGCGACGAAACCGTTCCGCCGTGCGGCCCGCTGATGGAAGTACCCGATCTCCACCGTCCGTGACTCACTCGTGCGCCCCAACATTGGGACCCGTATTTCTGTCTGGCCGCCCCTGCTGCGCACCCGGTAAGTCAGGACAGGTGAACGGAGTTTGTGGCGCCGGGCGAAACGTCAGAAGCTGCGCTTCTATACCGCTGGAGGTGCCGACCAAGCTGCATGACAGGAACGTTGCTATTCGCGCTGGCCGCCTAAGATTTGCCAGCTGATGCTGTGGCGAGGAGGACGGCCGAGCCATCGTCGGCGACATTCAGGGTGCTGTGGAAGTCACGGAGTTGCCACTCAGGTACGCCTTGTGCGGAGACACTGGCGGCCAGCGCCAGCAGCGCCGCTACCAGCCCGAACTGAACGCCTCTCCGCATTTTTCAATCCCCGTGGTAGGCGTCGGCGTCACCGTTGCGTGCGAAAGATAAGGAAAGTTTCTCCGAATGGCTCGAACTCAGCTTCCGGTCTGCATCCCCAACCACCCGGAACCTATGGTGCTCAGTCTGAGAATGCCCCGACCGCGATCGACACCGAAACACCATAATCTGGTGCGCTGGATGGCTTATATCGTGGTATGATAAGTACCATGACAACAACCATGGATCGGGCTGGCCGCCTCGTCATACCCAGGGACATCCGACGGGAAGCCGCCCTCGAGCCGGGAACAGCGCTGGAGGTCCGCTGGCGTGATGGCGTGATTGAAATCGAGCCCCAGCCGCTCTCTGTCAGGATCGAACGCAAAGGACGGCTCCTCGTGGCGAAACCGGCAAGAAAAGTCGCGCCGCTTCGTACCTCGACTGTCGAGCGGACGCGGCGGCACTTGGCGCTTCGACAGCCGGCGCGCTGATGGTTCCGCTGTTTACAGTCGACAGCAGCTGCATGGTTGCGGCAATCTGCACCTGGCACGAACACCACGTCGCTGCCGCAGCCGAAATCGAACGGCGACTTGATCGCGGTGAGCAACTGGCAGTGTCAGCTCCCGCTCTCGTAGAGTCCTATGCAGTCCTCACGCGACTCCCAGCACCACATCGGTTGTCCCCCGCGGATGCATGGACACTCCTCGAAGCGAACTTCGTCGAGCACCGCAGGATTATCGTCTTGACTGGCGCCGCGTATGTGAGCACTGTACGGGCGCTGGCGAAACAAGGGGTAGGTGGTGGGCGAACCTACGATGCGGTGATCGCCGAGTGCGCGCGCGAAGCCAAACCTGCCACTTTGTTGACGTTTAATCGACGGCATTTTGATCCCCCGCCGGAAGGCGTCTTGGTAGTCGAGCCATGCGCCTCCAATTAGGTGTCGGCGGCAGCAAGGTCGAGCGCGGCCCAGCCGGCGCGGGTAAATTGTTCGCCTTATGCAATGGCGGAAAGAGCGTTCGTGTCGACGATCAAGTCCATTCCTTCGGTTCAATTCTTTCGAACTTCCGCACCTTGCGCAAGAGGCTCCTGGCTAGCTTTTTATACTCGCTTTTCGCCGGGGTTTGGCACTGAGTTTCTCTGCCGCCGCCTCACTGATAAACTCGCGCAGTGGCACGCGCTATTCCGCAGCCCTCGCTTTGGCGCATGGAAGACAGCAGGGGGGAAGTGGGTGGAGACCAAGACCCCAAACCCGCTCTGATTCTTTCCCGATAGAATGACACAGCTGCCAGCGGCTCGAAGAGGCGGCGCAGCCAGCCGGCGTGGTTGTTATCCCAGCGTAATCGAACCAAACCAACCCTGCTGGGACTACCATCAACAGAAAGTCGCGACGGTCTAAACAAAACGATCGAAACGAATTACAAATTCTACAAGTAGCCCAATCTAAATTCCCGCTTAGCTCATACCCCATCTTCTCCTGTCTTGCCTTCACGAACGGAAGAGTACAACCGCGGCCGCGTGCCAAGCACGCACTGCGCAGGATCTTTGTCGGGTGTGCAGATGATCCACGCGTCCGACACGCGCGTCGCCAGCCGCGAATTATTCACGATCGTGCCCAAGGGTTCCGGTTGATGGTGCATGCCACCTTCGTAATCATTGCATTACTTTCGGCATCTCGACCGTCCATCAATTTGTTCTCATCCTGATTTATGACGGGATACATACTTAATCGGGCTCTGTCAAAGACCGATTTGGCGCTCGAGCAAGCAAGACGTGAGGTCCCGAACCAAGCCGCCGATACCAGATAGATAGCAGCTCCGCCGGCCACGTTTTTGCTGTTTCATCACCAGGATGGATCCCTGATAACGCGAGATTGCTGGCGGAAGAACAACCTTCCCTCGGCAAAGGTTGGTCGACATGTACGGCGAATTAATGGATGAGATAAATGACTTCATGCCTGGCCAATCGGAGCCGATTCTCACCTTAGGGGAGCTTTTCCCTGACGGCGGCGCTATCGACAGGCTGTGCGAGGATCGGCTCATTTTGCGGGATCAGAAGGGCGAAGAAATCGGGGTAAGTTTGCGCTACAACGGCAAAACGTACGAACCTGCAGCGCTCCCCTCCGACCTTAAAGAGTTATTGCGATTGCCGGACCGGACGGAGGACTTTGGCTCTATCGAGGATTTGATCACGAAGCTTTCGGAGCGGATTGCAACTTATGTATCGCCGGACGAAACGACCGAGCTGCTGCTAGCCAGCTTTGTTTTGAGTAGTTGGGTGGTGGAAAGCCTTCCAGTGGCTCCCGTACTGAATTTATGGGGTCCCGCCGGAACGGAAAATTCTCTGCTCGACTTGTTGTCATGCCTTTGTCGGCGCTCTCTGCGTCTGACAGAACCGTCCGTTAGGGAACTCTCCAATCTTCCCGCCGGTCTCTGCCCCACCCTAATTCTTAAGCGGCCAAGCCAGCGTGCACTTAGCCAACTGCTCTCGGCTGCGACCGAGCCCGAGTTCAATATTCTGCGGGCTGGTCGTTTTATCCACCTGCAGTGCGCGATCGTCGCGTACACAGAAGACTCCCTTCCCGGCGCAGCACTGAGGATTCCGCTGCCCCAGGCAGCGGGCCGGTACCGGCGCATCGCGAAGGCTGAGGCACAACAACTGGCAGATGAATTCCAGCCGCGCCTGTTGCGATATCGCCTTTCGCGGCACGCCAGGGTGACGAAGTCATGTTTCGACTATTCCAGCTTCACACCGGAGACTCGAGCGCTGGCGCGCCTTCTCGGCGCCTCCGTCGAAGGTGAACCTGGCATTCAAGCCGACATCGTCCGTGCGCTTGAGAGCGTCGATGAGAGGACAAAAGTAGAGCAATCGCAAAGCCCTACCGCTGTGGTCTTGGAAGCGCTGCTGGTGCTGTGCCACGAGAAGAAGCAGGCGTCTTATGTCTTCGAAATCACCGAACTGGCCAACGGAATCCTTCTCGGGCGGCATGACACTCTCGAGTTGTCCCCAAAGGCTGTGGGCGGAATCATGCGTTCGAAAATCGGGTTATGTCCAGAGCGGAGCGGCCCCGGCTACGAACTAAGCTTCACGGGTGATACCCAGAGGAGCATTCATCGGTTGGCTAATGGGCATGGAGTCCTTTCCAGGCCGCAGCCGGAGGGCGATTGTACCTTCTGTGACGAGATTCGTGAGGCCAATCGTGGAGCTGCCGAGGAGATTGCTGCTTCGAGGATGATTGGATTCTGAATCGCACATAGATGAAGTGTCCAACCTATATGAAGCACGCGAACTATAGAAAACAGGCCAACAACAAATGATAAAAAAAGCACGGCATCCCAAGCAGCGGCAGATTTTCAAGCGGTTGCGGAAAGCCGGCTGTCCAATCGATTGGGATCGCCTGCCAACCGTCTCATATCCCCTAGACGTTGAAACCATGGCATCCCCATTGCCCACAAATGTTTTTCCATTTGCGGATGCGACCGCGATTGTGCTGCCAGTCAAGATCAGACTCTCAGCTCCGTTGCTTATTGATAGAGGCGAGCTGCGGGCGGATTGGCTACCGCAATCGGTGTCTTGGCTCAAGACTTGTGACCGGCATTTGTGGTTGCCTCGCTTGCGCGAGTTTAGCGTTGAAATTTCTCACGATCGTTTGCGCAATTGGTTTCTGCTTAATAAGGGCCCGTTGAAACCTGCGGGCGTGACAGAAGGGTTCCTGATGGGTATGTTCCCTGGCACCCTGCCCGCCACAACTGGTGCAAAGCTCGAAGCAACGCTTGTGATCCATAGTGGATGTGGCGATCAATACCCTTTCTCGGTATCGATCGACAACACCAAATTGCCTCCACGCCGTGCGAGTTCAATCAGCGATCATTCAGAAGCTACGACTGCGGCGAAAGGAGAACGAAAGGCTGCAAGCCAGGCAACGTCGACCTCGGATGCTGCAGATGGAGCGGGCTTAAGACCATCGCCCTGGATAGCGACTTTGGACCGTCTCTTGGAGGAAAGCGAGGCCGCAGCACGCGCAAGGAAGCAAGGACCAAGCCGGGGGTAGAAGCCTTGGAGCGCGCGGGTATGAGACTGTTCGGAGATAAGTTAGTATATCGCTATACGATATATTGTTTGCTTCTTGGGTCGAGGTGGGACGGGGATATCGATCGCACCTACATCAAGTACACAAAGTACATGAAGTACAGAAAGCGGGTTAGCTGCTTGCTAGGACTTCCGGGCATGAAGAGGCTTTTCTGCGTCCCCGACTAGAACACAACCAGTTCGGGACACGCGCCGACCAGGTTCGAGCCGTCGTTGACACCAAGCCTTAGCCGGTTGCCGTTTCGTTAAAGCCGCAAGGAAAGGAGATAGCGGCTTCCTGTGGGGTCTTTCCTAGCACATAACCAATATTGCTATTTTATGTTATCCGAAATACGATGGTCAGCATGAATGTGTCGCTTACCCCGCACCTGGAACAATTCGTCGACAAAAAAGTCCGGCAAGGCACCTATCAGACGGCGAGCGAGGTTGTCCGCGAGGGCCTGCGCCTGCTTGCTGAACGCGACCAAAGACGCGCTCTAGAGCTGCAGCGGCTGCGCCGGGACGTTGGCGTTGGGCTGGGCCGGGTGGAGAATGGCCGAGTAGGAACCCTGAATATCAAGAAAATCAAGGCCGAGGGCCGCAAGCGGCGGGCGGCGCGCAGACTACAGAGCCCAGGCGGAGTGGTCATCGCCTCTCAGGACTGAGCTTCCCCACGGTTCCGCGATTCACGATATTCTGCTTGGGTTCGGAATCTCTTGGAGGAGACACATGGACCCTAAACGAGTGATCGTGGGGATCACCGGAGCCACCGGTACTATCTACGGTGTCCGCATGCTCGAACTGCTGCGCACGGCCGGGATCGAAACCCACCTGGTGGTGTCGAACGCCGGCGAGATGACGCGCGCCTACGAAACCAGCCTCTCGAAGGAGGAGCTGCGCGCGCTGGCCGACGTCGCCTATGACATTCACGATGTCGGCGCCGCGCTCTCTTCCGGTTCGTTCAAGACGCTGGGCATGGTGATCGCGCCCTGTTCCATGGGCACGCTGGCCGAGATCGCCATGAGCACGGCGAGTTCGCTGCTCACGCGCGCCGCCGACGTGTGTCTGAAGGAGCGGCGCCGGCTGGTGCTCATGGCGCGCGAGACCCCGTTGCACCTCACTCACCTGCGCAACATGGTCGCCGCAACCGAGATGGGCGCGATCGTGTGTCCGCCGGTTCCGGCCTTCTATGCCAAGCCACAGACCCTGCAAGACATGGTTGATCACACGGTGGGAAGAGTCCTCGATCTTTTTGATATTGACGTGCCGGTGGTGAAGCGGTGGGGTGGACTGCACGAGCCCTGCTCGCTCACGCATCCCGCCGATGGCGAGGGCTTGGAGAAGATTAAGGCGTCGTAGTCAGGAACTGGTGATCTCAGGACTGCGCTCTCAGTTTGGCCCCCTTAAACGCTGCGCAGCTATTCTTCTTCATACCGCGAATCCAAACAACTTTGCTTGCGATGGCCCGATGTGCGCTGCGGAGTCACTCAAGACCGGAGAAGGTCAGCAATGGCAATTAAATTTGGGGGTCCGGGCCCGTTGTTGACAACGGGGTTTTACGCAACCAACCGGAATTGCGCTGGAAGTTCCCGCGTCCGACCGGGAATGCGGGTGGCTTTTCGGAACCTGACCCACCACCGCGACGCGTGGTGGCGTGGCGTAGAGAACCGCGCCACCACGCACCCTGCAATCGACTAAGTGCCGGTTTTGCGCGCCGGCGCCGCCGGGGCCAAGGCCGACAAGAGGGCGGTGCCTATCGGCGTCCCCAGCCCGCTACAGGCATCCCACCCGGGGCCGGCCTTATACGCGCCGTTGTTGCCGGAGGTGATGTCGTGGAACGCCCCCGCCTTGGCAGCCGCGCCGTAGAGCAGGGGGTTAGCGTAACCAACGGGTGTTTGGAGCTTCTGATTGAGGCGAGCGATGAGTCCCGCCCAGAGCGGGGCCACCGCGCTGGTACCTCCGATCACATCCGGCTGGCCGTCGACCCGGGTTACATAGCCTGTGACCGGATCGGCGTCTCCCGCCACGTCGGGTATGCCTCTGCCGACGTGGTTTCCCGGGTTGGCGGAGGGCGGAACCTTCGCACCGGCCTGAAACGTGGGAAGAGCAAAGAAATCACTGATCCCGCCCCCGGTTGCGCCTTCATTGGTTGCGAGATCGTTCCACACCGTCTCGCTGGAGATGGCGCTGCCGGTAGCCGTCAAACGAGTGCCTCCGCAAGCCAGAGCAAAGGGACTGGAGGCAGGGAAGTCGACGTGCTGCAGATTGTCGGTGACGCCGTCGGTTGAGCCATCGTCCCCGGTGGCGACGCAAACGGTGATCCCCAATGCGGCGGCGGCCTGGAACGCCTCGTCCATCGACGTCATGGCCTGGGATGTCCAGGAAGACTCAGGGCCGCCCCAACTGATCGATACCACTGTGGGTTGATTGGTCTTGTCGTGGATGGCCGTGGTGATGGCATCGAGGAATCCGGCGTCGGTGTTGGGCGCGAAATAGACAACAATCCTCGCTCCCGGCGCCACCGCGCCCGCAACCTCGATGTCGAGCATCACTTCACCATCGGGCCCGTTAGGGTCTCCAGTGGGATGGTTCGTCCCCTGATCGACGGATGCCGCCGAGACCGTGGGAGTGGTTGAGAGATTAAGCTGCTTGAAATAACTGGCCAGGTCGGCAGGCTTGTAACCGCCGCCCAACTCAATCAGCGCGATGCACTCTCCGGAGCCGTCCGCTCCACCGGGAAAGTTGTACGCAGTTGCGACTTGCAAGGGTGTATAGGACACGCTGCTGGCGTGTGCCCGTGCTCCGCTGCTGTCCTTGCGCCTGCGAAAATGAGGTTTGGCCTGCGGCCGGTTGTCGAGGCCGAACACGCCTTCGATCGTGTCCTGGAGTTCCGCCGGGATGTGTACCGGACCGGTGCGGCCGCGGTAAGTGCCATTCGGATGTTCGAATTGCTTCAGTTCGACACCGAAAGCCGCATTCATCGTGGCCACCGTTCCCGAGAGCACCACCGTTCTGCGCGCCGCGCTGGCTTCCACCACCGACAGCCCATGCTCACGCGCAAAAGCTTCTATCTGCCCGATGCTGGCTGGATCTGCGCCGTGCTGCTTCTCCAGTTGATCGCGGGTCAGGAGTTTGCGTTGTTCGAGGGGTTGCGCCAAAGCCTCCGCGGTCAGCGGAGGTTTTTTGCCTGCACGAGATCGTAACCGGATTGATACCTCAAGTCTTTCATCCGGGTTGGCTGGACCTACTTCCCGAGCCCCCGCCATTGGGGAACGCTCACTGCCGACAAGAGCAACGTGTTGCTTTCCAGTAGGCATGGTCTCCTTTCGGTTTCGGACGGAGATTCAGGAACAGCAGAGCAGCACGAGAAGGAACAGCTGGAACGTAAACTCATTGCCTTCAGACAAGGACAACGAGTTCCTCTGCGGTCCGAAAACTGCATCCGGACCTCCCACGCCAGCAACCGTAGCAAGCCGCCGACACGAGACGCAAGGGGGTTGTTGATTTTGTTCTGAAATCAGAACAAGGTGGTTCTGCGTAGCGAGCGTTCGCGTACTGCGCCTCGATTTACAATGCTGGTGGGAGACTCCAGGAGAGCAGCGATGTCATCATCATCTGCAGGAAAGCACGCGAGGACGAGTGTTGCGGCGGATCAGCGTTCGGTGCCTGAGCCCTCGTTCGCCGAGCAAGCCCGCACCCTCATGTACCTTGGCCGCGTCGGCAGCCTCTCGACGCTGTCGCGGAAGCAGCCCGGTTTTCCTTTCGGTTCCGTGATGCCCTACGGTGTGGATGAGCGCGGGCGCCCCGTCTTCCTCATCAGCACCATGGCCATGCACACGCAGAACCTGCAGGCGGACCCGCGGGCCAGCCTGCTGGTAACTCGGGCCGACGGGGACGGAGATCCGCTGGGCGCATCGCGGGTAACGGTTCTGGGGAAGGTTCTTGGGGTCGGGGAGCCGGAGATCGCCGCCGTCCGTAAGCTCTACCTGGCCAGCTACCCCAACAGCAAATACTGGGTGGATTACGAAGATTTCTCGTTCTATCGCATGGAAGTGGCGGACGTTTACTACGTGGGCGGCTTCGGCGTGATGGGCTGGATTCCCGCATCCGAGTACGAGCGGGCGCACCCTGATCCGCTGGCCGAGGCGGCGGGTGACATCCTGCAGCACATGAATACCGATCACAAGGACGCGCTGATCCTGCTGGCACGGGAGTTTGCCGGCGTCGAGGCCCAGGCTGCGGCGATGACTTCGGTGGACCGCCTCGGCTTTCACCTGCGGCTACAAACCCGCGAAGGGATGCGTGGAACCCGGATTGCATTTCTGGGGGAAGCCCGGGATCCGTCGGAAGCCAGGAAAGTGCTGGTCGAGATGGTGCAGCAGGCGCGGCAACGATAAGTCGCATTTCCCCCCAGAATACTGGCAGGCTCTAAGTGGTAGGATTCCCACCGCAGGCAATTCCCGGAAATCCGGACGAGGAACTTTTATGACCCGAGCGGAACAGGAAATCCTTGGGCTGGAGCGTGAGCAAGCGTCTGACTTCAAGCGCCGCGACATGAAAGCGCTGCTGGCGCAATTTGGCAGCGACTTTGTCGGTTTTTCTTCTACGCGCTACGAGCGCATTGCCGGCCGGACTGCGCTGAAGCGGACTTTTGACCACTATCTGGACCAGTCGCCCCAGCTTCGCTATCGCATACGGCAGCCCCGCGTGCAGGTCTTCGGCGGTACCGCCGTCGCGAGCTTTTACTGGACGGTCGAGTTGGCGCCGGGGCACAAGGTCGAAGGCCGCGGCAGCCATGTCTTTGTAAAGCGCGGCAAGAGTTGGTCGATTGTGCACGAACACTTCTCCCGGAGTCACTGACGCTCTAGGCGCGAGAATGGAGCATCACACCACGAGCTTCGTGGCCGGAGTAATCTGCATCTGGCTGTCGTTCTGGGCCATTCGCAGGACCTCTGACGCTGACTATAGACTTGATCGAACGTCGCATGCTGTTCGCTGGGCGGTAGTTGTGCTTGGCTTTGCGGTGGCTCAGATACCGGGGCCGAATCTTGGGTACTTGCGCGTCGCCGGGTACATCCTGGGGCTGGCATTTCTGTCCTGGCCAAATTTTGCCCACCATTTGGTCCATTTGGCACGGAAGATGACATGACGCAGAAAAACCTCTGATCGACCGGGCCACACGGGAAGCCATGGTTGTCCGTTGGACACGGTGGCATGCGCAGGGCCCGGGACGTGATCCTCTTCCACTGCGCGAAACCGAATGCCGTCTCGCGCATCACATCAGCAACGGGAGGGGAAGCGCTAATGACCGCAGAGCAGCGGCGTCTGGATGAGTCGAACGCGCGCACCAAGCATTGGAAGCGCTGGGGGCCTTATCTTAGCGAGCGCGCCTGGGGCACCGTGCGCGAGGACTACAGCCCGCACGGCACCGCCTGGGAATATTTCCCTCACGATCATGCCCGCTCGCGGGCGTATCGCTGGAACGAAGACGGCATCGCCGGCATCTGCGACCGTCACCAGTACGTCTGCTTCGCCCTGGCGCTGTGGAATGGGCGCGATCCCATCCTGAAAGAGCGCATCTTCGGCCTCACCGGCAACGAGGGCAACCACGGCGAGGACGTCAAGGAATACTACTTTTACCTCGACAGCACGCCGACCCACTCCTACATGAAGTTTCTGTACAAGTATCCGCAGCGCGAGTTCCCCTACGCGGACCTGGTAAATGAGAACCGCCGCCGCGGCCGGCAGGACCCGGAATACGAGCTGCTCGACACCGGCATCTTCGACCAGGACCGCTATTTCGATGTGTTCGTGGAGTACGCCAAAGCCAACGTCGAGGACATCCTGATCCGCATCACCGTCGCCAACCGCGGGCCGGAGCCGGCGCGCCTGCGGCTGCTGCCTACCGTATGGTTCCGTAACACGTGGTCCTGGGGCTATGAAGAACCGCGGCCGATGTTGAAGGCCCATGAAGGATTGGAAGGTTCTGCCATCGAACTCCTCGACCCAGCCTATGGACAACGCTGGCTCTACTGTGAAGCGTCAAACCAACTGCTGTTCACCGAGAACGAGACCAATTTCCACCGCCTGTTCGGGATCAACAACGCCTCGCCCTACGTCAAAGATGGGATCAACGACTACATTGTCCACGGCCAGCGTGACGCGGTTAATCCGGAACTGGTCGGGACGAAGGCCGCTGCCGACTACGACCTTCTGCTGTCGCCAGGGCAGAGCCGCGCCATCCGCCTGCGGCTGACCGACCGGCAAGCAGCTACGCCGAGCCTGGCTTTCGGTCCCGAGTTCGACCAGACCTTCGAGCAGCGCCAGCGCGAAGCCGACGAGTTCTACGCTGGGGTTATCCCCCAGGACCTGACGCCCGACGCCAAGAACGTCATGCGCCAGGCCTTTGCCGGCATGCTCTGGTCCAAGCAGTTCTATCACTATGTGGTGGAGCAGTGGCTGGATGGCGATCCCGCGTTTCCTCCTCCGCCTCCCGAGAGGAAGGATGGACGCAACCATAATTGGACGCACCTCTATAACGCGGACGTCATCTCCATGCCTGACAAGTGGGAGTATCCCGTGGTACGCGTCCTGGGACCTGGCGTTCCATTGCCTGCCGCTGGCGCTGGTGGACTCCGACTTCGCCAAAGAGCAACTCATCCTGCTGCTGCGCGAGTGGTACATGCACCCCAACGGGCAGCTTCCCGCCTACGAGTGGGCCTTCGGCGACGTCAATCCGCCGGTGCACGCCTGGGCGGCGTGGCGGGTGTACAAGATCGAGAAGAAGCGCCGCGGCAAGGCCGACCGCGCCTTCCTGGAGCGCGTCTTCCACAAGCTGCTGTTGAACTTCACCTGGTGGGTCAACCGCAAGGACGCCGAAGGCATGAACATCTTCCAGGGCGGCTTTCTCGGGCTCGACAACATCGGCGTGTTCGACCGCAGCGCCAGGCTGCCTGCCGGCGGCCATCTCGAACAATCCGACGGCACCAGTTGGATGGCAATGTACTACGCTGAACCTGCTGGCCATTGCGCTGGAGCTGGCGCGCGAGAACCCCGCCTACGAGGACGTGGCCAGCAAGTTCTGGGAGCACTTCGTCTACATCGCGCACGCCATGAACCACATCGGCCGCGACGGCATGGGATTGTGGGACGAAGAAGACGGTTTCTATTACGACGTGCCTGCATCTGCCCGACGGCAACACCATCCCCATGAAGGTGCGCTCGATGGTGGGCCTGATTCCGCTGTTCGCCGTCGAGACCCTGGAGCCGGAGTTTCTCGACCGCCTGCCTGCGTTTCAAGCGCCGCATGGAGTGGTTCATCGACAACCGTCCTGACCTGACGAAGAACATCGCTTGCATGCGCACCGCGGGCAGAGGCGCGCGCCGCCTGCTTTCCATCGTGGACGCAGAGCAAACTGCGGCGGATCCTGCAATTGATGCTGGACGAATCGGAGTTTCTGTCGCCGCACGGCATCCGCGTCGCTTTCCCGCTACCACCGCGAGCATCCGTACACTCTCAAGGTGAACGACGGGGAACACCGCGTGGACTATGACCCGGCGGAATCGCGCACCGGGCTGTTCGGCGGCAATTCCAACTGGCGCGGGCCGGTGTGGTTCCCGCTGAACTATCTGCTGATCGAGTCGCTGCAGAAGTTCCATCACTACTTTGGCGAACAGTTCAAGGTGGAGTGTCCCACCGGCTCGGGCCACCACTTGACGCTATGGGAAGTCTCGCGGGAGCTGTCGCGCCGGCTGAACCGGACCTTTCTGCGCGACTCGCAGCGGACGCCGACCCGTCTACGACGATTGGGGGAAATTCCAGACCGACCCGCACTGGCGCGACCTGATCCTGTTCTTCGAGTATTTCGACGGCGATACTGGCCGGGGCGTGGGAGCGAATCACCAGACCGGCTGGACCGGGCTCGTGGCCAAGATGCTGCAGCAGAGCGGCGAACGCAAGAGCATAGCCATCGCCGCGGCCCAGGCCGCAGTACGATCCTAGGCAGGCTGCCCTGGGCGCATGGAGTAGAGATGATCAGCTTTGGCCGGGATGTCTGCCGCGATCTCGACTCCGCCCTCGGCCGCGAGTGGCTGGAGACCAACGGGCTGGGAGGGTTTGCTTCCTCCAACATCATCGGGTTGAACACGCGGCGTTATCACGGCCTGCTGGTGGCGGCCATCCATCCGCCTGTCGGCAGGATGGTTCTGCTGTCGAAGCTGGAAGAGACGCTGATCATCGACGGCAAGGGCTACGATCTCTCAGCCGACCAGTATCCCGGCGTGATCCATCCGCAAGGCTTCCAGTACCAGACCCGCTTCCGCCTCGACCCGTTTCCCGTGTTCACCTACCAGGTGGACGGCGTCGAGTTCGAGAAATCCGTGTTCATGGTGCAGGGCGAGAACACGACCGTCGTGCAGTACCGGTTGAAGGCGCCACGCAATTCGGTGCGGCTCGAACTGCGACCGCTGATCGCCTTCCGCGATTATCACAACCTGACGCACAAAAACGGCGGGCTGGATCCAACCGTCTCCTCCGAACCTGGCCTGACCACCGTGGCGCCGTATCCGGGGCTGCTGCGGCTTTATCTCGCGCACGACGCCGATGATATCGAGACGACCGGCCAGTGGTACCGCAATTTCGAATACCGTGTCGAGCAGGAGCGCGGTCTGGGCTATCGTGAGGATCTGTTCAATCCGCTGGTATGGCGGTTTGATCTCAGCGTAAGCGCGACGGCCGCAGTCATCGCCTCCACCGTACGCCATGAGGTTCGGGAAGCGCCCAAGCTGCACGAGAACGAGATCACGCGCCGCAGCCAGGTGGCCGAGTCCGCCCCGGTAAAGGATGAGCTGGTGCACTCGCTGGTCACCGCTGCCGATCAGTTCATCGTGGCTCGCGGCGAGCAGAAGACGGTCGTCGCCGGCTATCACTGGTTCAGCGATTGGGGACGGGACACCATGGTCGCGCTTCCCGGGCTGACGCTGGTGACCGGACGCTTCGACATCGCGCGCAGCATCCTGCTGGAATTCTCCAGGCACGTTGACCAGGGCATGCTGCCCAATCGCTTTTCCGACGCCGGCGAGCCGCCGGAATACAACAGCGTGGACGGCACGCTGTGGTTCTTCGAGGCCATCCGCGCCTACACCGACTACACCGGCGATTACGAGTTTGTCCGCAAGAATCTGTACGCCGTGCTCACCGACATCATCGCCTGGCACGTCCGCGGTACACGTTACGGCGTTCGCGTCGATGATACCGGCCTGCTGGCATCCGGCGCGCCCGGCGTGCAGCTTACCTGGATGGACGCCAAGGTCGGCGACTGGGTGGTGACCCCGCGCCAGGGCAAGCCGGTCGAGATCCAGGCGCTCTGGTACAACGCTCTACGTACCATGGAAGATTTTGCTTCCCGCTTCGGCGACTCCGCCGCGGAGAAGCGCTATGCCAAGATGGCGACGGTAGCGCGCTGGAGCTTCAATCGCCTGTTCTGGAACGAAAGCGCCGGATGCCTGTACGACGTGGTGAACGGCGGGCCACCGGACGCGTCGATCCGGCCTAACCAGATTCTCGCCGTCAGCCTGCACTACGGCATGGTGGCTCGGGGACGCGCCCAGGCCATCGTGGATGTGGTCGCACGCGAACTGCTGACGCCCTATGGGCTGCGCACCCTGGCTCGCAGCGATCCGCACTACGTCGGCCACTACGCCGGGGACCAGTACGCCCGCGATTCCGCCTACCATCAGGGCACGGTTTGGCCGTGGCTTCTGGGACCATTTCTCTCCGCGTACGTCGCGGTGAATGGCGGGACGGCGGAAGCCCGCATGCAAGCTGCGAAGTGGCTGGAGCCGTTCCACAAGCACCTGCGCGAAGCCGGACTGGGCCAGGTCTCGGAGATCCTGGATGGCGACCCGCCACATCGCCCGCGCGGCTGCATCGCGCAGGCCTGGAGCGTGGCCGAACTGCTGCGCGCTGCAGTGGAAGAGGTGTTTGACTTAAAACCGGCGTGCGCAGCAGCTACCGAGCGCGCGGTGAGCGGAATCGGGTTCCCCGCTTAGGGCGACTGCGAGCCGTAGCTGAGGAGTCTTCCGCGGCGTCTTCTGACGAGTGCATGTTCGGCTCTCAGCCGACTGCCAGAAAAATACCCTACAAATTCTCTTGACAGCTGTTCTATCGCGTGATAAACACCCCCTTCCTTTTTAGAGGTCTGATGTTCATACCTGTGCCCTGATTTATCGCAACACGATAAACCGTAGCGGTTGAGTGTCGGTTGTAACCGGCGATGCCGGCTGCTCCCCCGCATGCCTGGGGACAGTTCTGTCTCGCCAAATCATCTGGGGGA
The DNA here is from genome assembly GCA_963808725.1 of uncultured Acidobacteriota bacterium. Lineage (GTDB taxonomy): Bacteria > Acidobacteriota > Terriglobia > Terriglobales > Acidobacteriaceae > JAHFUA01. Next base: position 357,667 of record CAWEGO010000003.1, read on the forward strand.
AGAAAATATGCCACGCTTCCTGACCACTTTCGCTCTGCTGGTTCTGTTTCTTCTCGCCACCGGCGTTACGTTGTTAGCGCAAGCCGATGGAGCTGGGGGTGCGCCCGCCGAACCCCGCGCTGTTTCTGTTTCTCCAAGCGCGAGCAAAGAAGAAGTTCAGGAACTGCGCAACGAGGTCGCGGCACAGCAGCAGACCATTGAGGAACTCAAGGCTATGGTCCAGCAGTTGGCGAACCAGCAGGGGGCCGGCGACGCCCATGTCGTCAACGCTGCCATCGTCCAGCCGCAACCGACGGATGGGGAGGACCGCTTGACGTTGCCGAGCAGTCTGCGACGAAATCCGGCCAGCCCCCCTTGACCTCGGGCTGGAACGGGGAACATTTCTTCATCCGAAGCCCGGATGGACAGTTCAGCATCAGCCCCTACGGCTACGTGGATACCGACTACCGCGCCTACAAAGGGGATGGCGCCCCTCCCGACACGTTTCTGGTCCGGCGCGCTCGCTTCGGCTTCCAGGGCAACTTCGGTTCGCATTTCGACTTCGCTCTGCTCACCGACGCGAATTCGACGAGCGGCGCCATCGTTCGGGACGTGTATCTCAATGTCAGAATCAGGCCTGAGTTCCAAATCCAGGCGGGCCAATTCAAAGAGCCCTTTGCTCAGGAAACCGGTATCGGCGCGACCAACCTCGACTTCGTCGAGCGCGGGCTGCAGGCGCTCCTGTACCCGTCCACCGGCACCGCCTTTCGCAGCCCCGGCATCACCATTCACGGGGACATTGATGGGAGCGTCGTGCAGTACTGGCTGGGAGCGTTCAACGGCCGCAACGGCGTAACCCCGAACGCCACCAACGAGCCGGAGTTTGTAGGAAGGCTCCGTTTTTATCCTTGGCGCAAGAGCAAGAACGGCTGGTTCAAACAATTCGCTTTTGGCGGCTCCGCTTCCCACAGCCGTTCCCGGGGACTCTCGGGCGACCTGAGCTTTAGCGGACAGCTTCCCGACGGTACTTACAGCTTCTTCCCCCAGCTTCCAATCAACGGCCCCATCGAGCGCTACGAGGGTGAGTTCACCTACATCAGGAACGCCTATGCGCTACGTGGCGAATACGTCCAGATGCAACAGCAGCGTGACAGCACTCGGTTCTCTGTACGTCGGCGGTTTGGGCTTTATCACTCTACCCGGAATCGGGGCCAAGGCCTGGAACATCGGGACCACCTATTTGCTGACGGGCGAGAAGCGGCCGGAGAACGGCACGCCGCGGGTGAGGCACCCACTGTTCGGTCCGGACACGCCGGGCGGCGCTGGACGAGGCTGGGGAGCTTTTGAAGCCACTGTGCGCTACTCCGGCATTCAGGCGAATGCGCCGGCCACGAACTTGTTGAACCTTTACACTCCCGGCTTTGTCTCTGCGTACGACTATCACACCGACCAGTTCGCGTTTGGCATTAACTGGTATCCGAACTATTGGGTGAAGTACCAGTTCAACGTCAACATTGATCGGCTGAAGCAACCCAGCACGATTGGGCAGCTACCGCAGAATTTCACGGTACTGATGCAGGAGCTGCAGTTCCGGTTCTAGCGACCGGCTGGATCATGGGCTTGAAGATGTCGCGGTCAACCAATGTTGGTAAGACGCCGGGCTGGCAACAGCCCGCGTCCCAGAGGGAAATTGCAGGAGGAGATCCGATGAGACCCAGCATTCTACTGACTATGCTTCTCACCGCGTTGTTTGTGATCGCGAGCGGCTGCGGGAATGTGGCGGGCTGCCCTACGTGCGGTACCACGACCGGCGGTGCCTACACTGACATCATTGACATTCCGGTGCCAGAACACAACCCGACCGGCGAACCCGGGGGACCGTTCAACTCGTTCGATATTAGCTGGGTCGACCCGGTCCACCACCTGTTCTACGTCTCGGACCGCATCGGATTGGATATACCTGTCATAAGCACTATCAACAATGTTGCGGTGAATGCCATTCAAGGGTTCAACAGCGTGGCGGGCGCGGGATTCCAGGCCAGCCCCTGCGATCCAAACATCCCGCCTATCATCTCGGTATTTGGCAACTACACCCGGTTCGGATGCAGAACTGGTAACTTTCATCTCGATTCAGGATTTGGCGCCAATGGCTTTTTTGGCGGGTTTCCAGGTGCGCAGTGCTGCGCTTCCCGCGCTAACGGCGTCAATCCGATGTCCGGCCCGGATGGCCTATTGGTAACCCCGGACGGCAAGTTTTTGTTTGTGGGGAACGGCAGCTCCAACGTCGTGGTTTTCGATCTCACGACGATGGACCTTACCAAGAGTCCGCCCACTCCACCCAACGTCATCGCCACCATCCCTACCGGTGTCTCGGCCGACTATGACGGACCGCTGGGCATAGCACCGTGCACCTCCTCCTGGAACGGCGAAGCCGGCTCCGCCGCCGATTGCGGCGACGACCGCTCCGACGAAATGGCCTACGACCCCAACACCCAGATCCTTGGGGTGATCAACGGCGATCCGGGGCTCCCCCTGGTTACCTTCATTGACATGTCCCATATCGTAAACAACACGGGCACCCTGGCGCAGCAGCATTGCCTGCCGGTCGATAACATAATTGATTTTCCGGCACTACCCGGGGGGCTCACATTTCCGTATGGTCCGTACGCGTCGGCCGCTCAAATGGGCCCGCCAACGCCGCCCGGGCAAATAATCCCCCCCAATCCTACAGGGGAAACCCCCGCTTATCCGTCGCGGGGATTTAGTCAGACCTGGGTGATAACGCAGGGCGGTGCTTCCTTCAACCCGCCCACGTGCATTATTGGGCAGATCTATTATGACGGCGCGGGAGGCTCGGCGTCGGGGGGACTTGGGCTCACTAGCACTGTTCCCGTCGACAACGTTGGAGCCACATTCCCGTGTCCGGATCCGTCCAATCCGCAGACCTTCGGAGGCGTCTCCGGGTCCACGGGCAGCCTCGCTAGTCACCGGGATCGGCATGACGCCGAACGGCAATTTCTACACCATCCCATGCCACCACGCCGCCATCCTAAACCAGGCCACGGGAGTGTTTTGCAACCAAGCGGCCCCGCCCACCGACAATAGCTGCGCGGGGGCTATAGCCCCCGCCGGACTCGGGGCGAACGCGTGGTGGTTTGACAGTACGACGAAGAAGAGTTTCTTCCTCCAGGCGAATCTCAATGCCATCCCTGTCACCAACATTGGTAGCATCGATGTGATTGACCCCAGGGTCGGAAACCCGAACGGGCCGATTGTGGTCAATTCCTACGTCGCCCCGAATTGCATGCCTGCCAGCATCGTGCAAGGGCCGGGCAACAATTTCCTCATTGGATGCGGGCTTCATGACGGCGAAGCATTCCCGCCCGTTATGTACGTTGTCCAGCTCGCCCCCGATCCGGTTCTAGGCGCGACATTCACGCTCTTGGCCACCCTCAACCAGACGGGCGGCGTGGACGAGATCCTGGTACAACCCGGGCGACAACAAGTACTACTTGGCAGCGAGAGACTTTCCCACTGGCGCGGTCATGGGCGTAATTGACGCCGGCACCAACACCTGGCTGGCAAATATCCCGACCGGCTCCAATTCGCACAGCATTTCGGTGGACCCAAGCAATAACCACGCGTTTGTGCCCCTGCAGGCGGGTGCGCCGTGCGGCACGCAGCGCAGCAACGGTTGTGTTGGGGTCTTTGCGGAACAGTGAGGCGCCAGAGGATGATCGGATCGGCGGGTAGGTGATGCAGCAATTTCGGTGTGACAGATCGTTGCTTCAACTGCGCTCTGGATGGCCGGAGCAGGCATCCATTTGTGATAGAGTCTCGTCTTAGACGAGAGGGCCTTAGAAGGGATTTATGTCAACTTTTGCCCGAACACTGAAGCAGCGCCCGGTATGGGCGTGCATAGTTCCCCTGGTTGTAGTCGCGTTCGTCTATGCTAAAGACGAGCCTGATCCGAAGCCCACTGAGGTGCCCGCGACCGTAATCGCACACCTGCCGCTTCCGCAGGCCACCGGGGACCAGATGTTGCTGCAGAAGGAAAACGGCAAGCAATATCTCTATGTCCAGCAGGCTTCTAAGGCGGGCTTCATGGTGGTAGACGTCAGTAAGCCGGACAAGCCGAACCTGCTTAAACGAGCGGCGCAGCCGAACCAGCCGACCGCCGGAAATATGGAAATGGTCAGCCCTGACGTCGCCATCGCCGAGACGCCGGAGAAGAAGCCGGACGCCGTCAGCAGCAGCAAGCATCCCACGGAAACGGTGCGGGTGCTGGACTTGAGTGACCCGCGCAATCCGAAAACGCTTCAGGAGTTCAACGGAGTAACCAGCCTTCTTCCCGATGGCAACCACGGCCTGATCTACCTGACCAACAACGAAGGCTTGTGGGTTCTCCGCTACAACCGGCCGGGGATGCTGGTGCCCGCCCGGAAGAAGCCGCCCTGCGATTCCAACGCAGAAATCATGGCGATGCCCCCGGACTGCGATTAATCTCCCAAGGCGGCCCCGCTCAGTTCGTGCACCTCTTTGCCAGGGTCTTGATCGAAGTGACGGTGATGGTTACAGGGCTGGCAGCGCCGCTTCGCGCCAGGTAATCGGAACTGGTGGCCATCGAGGGCGACTCTCTGCCAGTGACTTCAACTTCTTGTCCAAGGTATGGCCCCAGTCTCAGCTTGCGGCTTCCCTGGAGTTCATAGCTATTACCCTGCTCCGGCTGGGTCAAGATGTAATCCGTGCTCAACTTGCTCACACAGCCTCTTGCCGTGATCTGGTCCTTGGTCTTTTTCGGATGGTCCTGATCGGTACCCGGCGGATTCGCCTGCGCGGCTGCAGCGATGCCTATGTAAAGCACCGCCAGCACCAGTATGGCTCTTCGCATCTTCCCCCCCTTACAGCCCAGTATCCAGTATACAGTGCGCTCGTAGCCCGGAACGATGCTGCGGCGAGGCATGGGCTACTTGACGTGGGTTTCCTGATAGTGCAGCTCCTTCCACTCTCCTCCACGCTTGACCCAAAGCTCTGTGATATAGACCCGCGAATAACGCACCGACGACCTGGGCGGGAACTGCAGGGTAACCTCGTAGATCACGAAGGCGGCGTCCGGCCCCAGCGGAATCAGTTTGAAGCCCCACAGGGTGTAGTTGTAAACGTTCCCATCCATCACTTCGTTAATGGCCTGGATCTTGGTCCGTTCTCCGCGGCCATCGACCTCCACTCCCTGATAGTCATCTGCGAGCAGCGCCCCATAGGTCTTCTTGTCTTTGTTCTTCAGGGCGTCCCATTCCGTTTTGATCTTGGATTGGAAGAGGTCTTTCAAATGTGATTCGTCGGCTGACGCGTCAAGATTGCCGGCTTCGGCCGCCTTGCTTCTCGCCGCCGGTTGCTGCGCCACAGAATGAGCCACAGAAAACGACATCGCGGTTAGAACGAGCAAAATGCAGATCTGGCGATCCCGCATTCCTTCCTCTCAATGAGACCTTGTCGTGAAATCCTGTAGGGACGCAGCATGCTGCGTCTCTACCACAATGTAGCCAACTACTTGGCGATCACGCCGCAGGCGATGCGGGGCCCGGCATTGCCGGCGGGATCGCTCTTCATGTCATCCGCCTTGGCGTGGATCATGAGCGATGTCCCGCCGTTGGCGAATACCGAATTGGGCACGCCTTCGGCGAGCGTCACCCGCGGGTCATCGACCGTTCCCTTGGCGGTGCCGTCCGCCTTGACGGTGAAATTGGGCATATCGCCGGCGTGAGGCCCCTGCGGGTTCTCCAGGCCATGCTGCTTGTGCTCGGGATTGAAATGACCCCCGGCAGACTTGAAGGCGTCCGCGGGCGCCGCAGGGTCGGCTTCGCACTTGGCGTTCTGGTGGATGTGGATAGCGTGCTCGCCGGGCGGCAGGTTCTTGAGGTTGTACTTGATCTGGACGCCCGTGCCCTTGGGGCTGAGCGTGGCGGTGCCCACGCTCTCTCCTTTGGCGTCCTTCAGTTCGACGGTCTTGCCGCCCTTGGCGTGGGCCTGCGGCAGCGCCAGGACGAGCGCTATCGCTGCCATGGCTGCCAACAATATCGTGTGCCTCATGGGGGTGCCTCCTGCGGGAATAACGGCGCCATGTAAGATACCGGGTCGAGCACAGGTGTGGCAAATGAGCCGATAGCCGGATCACTGCGACCCTGCCCACCTGCCGGCATCCAATATGGTAGGCTTTCTAAAGCTTCGGGTGAGTGTATCCGTCCCTCTATAAGGACATAAAGTTGTTTCTGGACACGATTCTCGCCAAAATATTCGGAACCAGGAACGAGCGCGAGGTCAAGCGCATGCGGCCGCTGGTGGAGAAGATCAACTCCCTCGAGCCGGAGATGCAGCGCCTCACCGACGCCGAGTTGCGCGCCAAGACCGACGAATTCCGCAAACGCATCAACGACCGCCTCAGCCAGGTGCAGCTCGAGCCCGAAGCCGAGGACGAGAACCGCAGCAGCCGGGGTCCCACCGAGCGCGACCGGATGTTGAAGGAAGTCCTGGACGAAATTCTGCCCGAAGCCTTCGCCGTCGTCCGCGAAGCCGGACGCCGCACGCTCAACATGCGGCATTTTGACGTGCAGCTCATCGGCGGCATGGTCCTGCACGACGGCAGGATATCGGAAATGAAGACCGGCGAAGGCAAGACGCTGGTCGCTACCCTGCCCGTGTACCTGAACGCGCTCACCGCCAACGGCGTGCACGTGGTCACCGTCAACGACTATCTGGCCAAGCGCGATTCCGAGTGGATGGGCACCATCTATCGCTTTCTCGGCCTGAGCGTGGGCGTGATCGTGCACGAGCTGGACGACGCCGAACGCCGCGAGGCCTACGCCGCCAACGTCACCTACGGCACCAACAACGAGTTCGGCTTCGACTACCTGCGCGACAACATGAAGTTCGATCTCGGCGATTGCGTGCAGCGCGGCCACAACTTCGGCATCGTCGACGAGGTGGACTCCATCCTCATCGACGAAGCCCGCACCCCGCTCATCATCTCTGGCCAGGCGGAGAAATCCACGGAGAAATACGACCGCGTCAATCGCATCATCCCCAAGCTGGAAAAGGGCGAGGAACTCGATACCGCGCCGGGCGAGCCCAAGGTGCTGACCGGCGACTTTGTGGTCGATGAAAAGCACAAAACCATCACCGTCACCGACGAGGGCTGGGAGAAGGTCGAACAGTTGCTGGGCATCACCAACATTGCCGATCCGGAAAACTGGGACCTGAAGCACCACGTCGAGACCGCCATCAAAGCCCACGCCCTCTACCGCCGGGATGTGGAGTACGTGGTGAAGGATGGCGAGGTTCTCATCGTGGACGAGTTCACCGGCCGTCTCATGCCCGGCCGCCGCTGGTCTGATGGGCTGCACCAGGCGGTGGAAGCCAAAGAGCGCGTCAAGGTCGAAGCCGAGAACCAGACGCTCGCCACCATCACCTTCCAGAACTATTTCCGCATGTACAAGAAGCTGGCGGGCATGACCGGCACCGCGGAGACGGAAGCCGAGGAATTCCAGAAGATCTACAACCTCGATGTGATCGTCATCCCAACCAATAAGGACCTGCGCCGCCTGGAGAACCCTGACACCGTCTACCGCACCGAGAAGGAAAAATATCTCGCCGCGGCCGACGAGATTCAACAGCTCAACCAGGCGGGCCAGCCGGTGCTGGTGGGCACCACCTCGGTGGAAAAATCGGAGCGGCTCTCGGAAATCCTGCGCAAGAAGAACGTGAAGCACGTGGTGCTGAACGCCAAGTACCACGAGAAGGAGGCCGAAATCGTCGCGCAAGCCGGGCGCAAGGGCGTAATCACGATCGCGACCAACATGGCGGGCCGCGGCACCGACATCCTGCTGGGCGGCAATCCTGAATTCATAGCCAAGCAGGAGTGCTTCAAAAAAGGCCTGGCACAGCCGGTGCGCCGCGCCGAAGGCCGCCTGGGCGACGGCGCCACGGAAGAGAACATCATTACGTGGTATTACCAGGGCAACGAGTTTCGTGTCGACAAGCAGAAGTGGGAGGAAATGCTGGCCAAGCACAGGGCGCAGACCGATGCTGAGCACGACGAGGTCGTCAACCTGGGCGGGCTGCACATCCTCGGCACCGAACGCCACGAGGCGCGGCGCATCGACAACCAGCTTCGCGGACGCGCCGGCCGCCAGGGCGATCCCGGCAGCTCGCGCTTCTATCTCTCGCTCGAAGACGACCTGATGCGCATCTTCGCCAAGGAATGGGTGTCGAAGCTGTTGCAGCGGCTGGGCATGGAGGAAGGCGTGCCCATCGAGTCGCGGCTGATCTCCCGCCGCATCGAAGCCGCGCAGAAGGCGGTGGAAGGGCAGAACTTCGAGTCCCGCAAACACCTGCTCGAGTACGACGACGTGATGAACAAGCAGCGCGAGGCGGTGTACGGCATGCGCCGCCAGTTGATGGAGGGTGTCGACCAGAAGGAACTGATCCTCGATGACTACGTCGCCGGCATTCTCGGCGACCTGATGGAAAAGCATTGTCCCAAAGACGCGCACGCCGACGAGTGGGACGTACCCAAGCTCAAGGGCGACATCTTCACCCGCTTTGGTGTAGACATCCTGGCCGAGGGCGTCGAGCCGGACAAGCTGAACCGGCAGGAACTGGGCGATGCCATCTTCGACAAACTCAAACAACGTTACGACGCCAAAGAAAAGCTGATCGGCCCCGACGCCATGCGCTACCACGAGCGCATGATCATGCTCAGCGTGCTCGACCAGCAGTGGAAAGACCACCTGCTCAGCATGGACCACCTGAAGGAAGGCATCGGGCTGCGCGGCTACGCCCAGCACGATCCGCTCGTGGAGTACAAGCGCGAGTCCTTCGAGATGTTCGAAGCCATGATGCAGCGCTTCCAGGAAGACACGGTGCGCTATCTGTACCTGATGCAGGTGATCGAGCAACAGCCCTCTGCGGAACCGCAGATGCCGGGCGGTGACGAGGAGGAAGGTGGTCCGGTCATGCCTGGCGGGGGCCGCGGTCCGAGCGAGTTGGGCGGCGGCGATGGGGCTGGTGTTCGCGTTCCCAGGCCCGGTGGTGATCGTCGGCCGCCGAAGCGCGCGCGAGCAGCAACGTCAGTTGACGAGATAGAGGAAGAATTCCAGCGCCGCAAGCGCCGCGAACTGGAACAAGCCCGCATGGCCGGCTCCGGCGATTATCAGCCTGTCCAGCAGGTCGTACGCTCCGGCGCCAAGATCGGCCGCAACGATCCCTGCCCCTGCGGCTCTGGCAAGAAGTACAAGAAGTGCTGCGGAGCGTAGGAACCAGCACTCAGCAGTCAGCATTCAGCCGTCAGCAACTTTGAAGGGGCACGGCTTGAGCCGCGCCGCATGGCCCAACCAAGAGCTGTCATCCTGAGGAAGCCCAACCGAGCGCGCCAGCTCCCTCGCTCCGCTCGGGATTTCGCCTGCGGGCTCAGACGCCCGCAAAGCGGCTCAACTTCGCTTGCCCTCGCTCGCTCCGCTCGCTCGACCCGCGCTCAGGATGACAATTTTCTGTTCTGCGGAACCCTCTCAGCCACGCCCACGGCCGCAAACGTCATCTCCTTGGCGGAACTGCCTGTGCGGCGCTTCCACTCGTCAAACATCGCGCCGTAACTGAGCGTGATGTAGCTGCTTTGCGGGATGCCCAGCAGCTTGGCCGAGCGGTCAATCCAGCGCGGACGGCCTTCAATCTCGGCCACGGTACCGATAGGGGTCTCGTCGATCACCACGTGGCCCTGGCCGTCCGTCCACTCGCTGCGGAACTTCTCGTAGCGGAAGCTGGGGGAGAATCCCAGTGCGCGCAGAATTCTTTCGAGCGTCGCGCCATCCGTGACCTCGGTCTCGAGCTCCTGGCGCGATTTGTGCCGCCGCGCCGTGCCCTTCGACTTGTGGGTAAACGTCCAGCGGTCGCCGTACTTCCGCAGGCGCAGGATCTCGCCACGTTTCCGCAACGGCTGCCCGGGCCGGTCGTAGAGGACATTCATCTCGTGCGTGCGCCGCGTGACCAGCCGGAACCCGGAGGCACGCAGCCGCCGCGCCAGCGCCTGCGCGTCCGCAACCAGGAATTTGATCTCGACTTCGCGTGCCATCTTCAGAAGTATAAAACCCACCACCGAGACACGGAGGCAGGGGGATTGCTAGGATTCCTTTTTCGGAGGACGGAATGAACCAAGGCAAGCGCGAGCGGCGGTACATCAACATCGGCGGACGTCCCACCAACCTGCCGTTCAGCGACGGTGTGCTGATCGGCGACACGCTGTTTCTCTCCGGCCGGATCGGGATCGATCCCCGCACCATGCAGGCGGCGGCCGATGTCGGCGAAGAAATTCGCTTGCTGCTCGATGGCGTCCGCGCCACCCTCGAAGCCGCCGGGATGACGATGGACGAACTGGTCTACGTGCAGGTGTATTGCATTGATCTGTCGCTTTACGACATGTTCAACGCGGCCTATCGCAAGTATTTTGGACGGGATTTGCCGGCGCGGGCGTTCCTCGGAGCCGGGTCGTTGTTGCGGAATGCGCGCTTCGAAATGCAGGGGATCGCAATGCGCTCTTAGCTCTTAGCGGTTGGCTCTTAGCTCTTGGTTCTTAGCTTTGGCAGCGAAGTTCTGGCGGTTGGTCTTCTTGAAGGCTAAAGCCAACAGCCAATAGCTAAAAGCCAAGAGCCAATAGCTATTTCTCCCGCGCCACCACGAACTCCGGCGCCCACAGCAGGGCGCGCTTGATCTCCGAGTCGGGAAGATCGCAGATGGCGCTGCGCGCGTCGGCGGCGTACTCATGGGCGCGGGCGGTCGCCGCCTCGAGCGAGCCATAGCGGTTGAGAATGGCAAGAATCTGATCGTGCGTCACGGACTGAAACGCGCGTTCCTCCAGCACCGTCTGGATGAGCGCCTTCTCTTTCGGCGTGCAGCGCGCGAGTGCCTGGATCACCGCCATGGTGGCCTTGCCCTCGCGCAGGTCGCTGGCCACGGGCTTGCCGAGCACATCTTCCGAAGCCGTGAGGTCGAGCACGTCGTCAACGAGCTGGAACGCCATGCCGAGACTGCGGCCGTAGCGTGCGAGCTTTTCTTCATCCTCAGCGGAAGCGCCGCTGACGATGGCTCCCAGGCGCGTGCAGGTGGAGAACAGACATGCGGTCTTGCGCTGGATCAGGTCGAAATGCTCGTCGAGCGTGATCGAGCGGCCCAGCTTCTCCATCTGCAGCAGTTCGCCTTCGACCATCTGCTGCGTCAGTTCAATGAGCACGTCGAGGATCCTAAAATTGCGCTCCTGCACGGCGATCTTGAACGACTGCATGTAAAGCCAGTCGCCGGCCAGCACGCACTTCGAGTTGCCCCACTTGGTGTTAGCGGCGGGGCGTCCGCGGCGGGTGCGGGCCTCGTCGATGATGTCATCGTGCACCAGCGTGGCGGTGTGGATCATCTCCACCACCGCGCCCAGGCGGATGGCGCCGCGTCCGGTGTAGTCAAAAAGCTTGGCGGAAAGCAGCAGCAGGGCAGGGCGGATGCGCTTGCCGCCGCCCGCGCGCAGGTATTCGCCGATCTCGGTGATGGCCGGTACGGTCGAGACCGTATCCCGCCCGAACTCGCGCTCCACCGCTTCCAGGTCGTCGCGCAGGAGTTCGAAAACCTCCTTCGCCTTCACACCGTTGATGGCGGGTGTGCTCACGTCAGTTCGACCTGTAGTTGGTGAAGTGCATGTCGATGCCGAGGTCGGTATTGCGCAGCAGAGCGATGATCTCCTGAAGGATGTCGCGGTCCTTGCCGCTCACCCGCACCGTGTCTGCCTGGATCGAGACCTGGACCTTCTTCTTCGACTCCTTGATCAGCTTCACGATCTCACGCGCCTTCTCGATCGGGATCCCCTGCTGCATACTGATGCGCTGCCTGACGGTGCTGCCGGCCGCCGGCTCGACCGTGCCGTAGGTGAGCGCCTTGAGCGGCACGCCGCGCTTGACCAGTCGCTGCTGCAGCACGTCGTTTACCGCCCTTAGTTTGAACTCGTCCTCGGAGTGCAGCACGATGGCTTCCTTGTCCTCAAGCTCGATCGTCGACTTCGAGCTCTTCAGGTCGAAGCGCGTGTGCACTTCCTTGAGCGCCTGCTGGATGGCGTTGCTTACCTCCTGCAGGTCCACCTTGCTCACAATGTCGAACGATTCGGCCATGCTCCCTCAGCAGTGCAATAGATTACCGTGCCGCGCCCCGCGATGGGGAAGGAATCGGCATTCCGGCGTTACTGGTTGGCGGGACTTTGAAAAACCAGCAAAAATTTTGCGCGGTGTGAAGACCCACTTCTTCCGCCGAAATACCGCGCAGTTCGCCGATCTGGCGCGCGACCTCCTTCACGAATGCCGGCTCGTTGCGCTTGCCGCGATGCGGCACCGGCGCGAGAAAGGGAGAATCGGTCTCGATGAAGATGCGGTCGAGGGGCAGCTCCCGCGCCGCGTCGCGAATGTTCTGCGCCTTGGGGAAGGTCACATTGCCGGCGAAGGAGATCATGAAGCCCAGGTCGAGAGCGCGCCGCGCATGCTCCATCAGGCCGGTGAAGCAGTGCAGGACGCCGCCCAGTCCACTCGGCGCCCATCGCTCGGCGAGGATGCCGAGGCACTCGTCCCAGGCGTTCTGGCTGCCCGCCGACGGCCGACAGTGGATTACCACCGGCAATCGCGCCGCGCGTGCCAGATCAAGCTGCTTCAGGAAGACCGCCCGCTGCACCTCGCGCGGCGAGTGATCGTAGAAGTAATCGAGCCCAATCTCGCCCCAGGCGATAACTTCGGGATTGCCGGCCAGGGTGCTCAGCTCGTCGAAGTCGGCGTCAGTGGCGAGTTTCGCTTCATGCGGATGGATTCCAACCGTGGCGTAGATCCGAGGCTCGCCGGCCTTCTCGCGATTGGCGAGTTGGATGGCGCAATCGAGCGACCCCGGCCCCGTTCCGCTGCCGATGGCGACCACGGTCGCGATCGCGGCCTCATGCGCCCGCGCCAGCACGGCGTCGCGGTCGGCGTCGAACTGCGGCATCTCGAGATGAGCGTGGGAGTCGATGAACATTGATTCATTAATCCATTGGTTCATCGATTCATTAGTAGGCACCAGAGTGGGTACTACGAGACGTGGTTTCAATGGCTCAATAAATCAATGGATCAATGAATCCATTACTTCAATCTAGCCCCGACCGGAACATCTTCCAGGAATCCCGCCAGCACCGGCGAGCCCTTCTCGCCCACCGACGCAGCGACCATCATCCCGTTCGATTCCAGGCCACGCAGCTTGCGCGGTTGCAGGTTGACGACCAGCACGACCTTGCGCCCGACCAGCGACTCCGGCGTATAGGCCTCGGCGATGCCGGCCACCACCTGACGGACTTCCGTGCCGATGTCCACTTCCAGACGCAGCAGCTTGTCGGCGCCTTTCACCTTCTCCGCGACTTTTACCTGCCCAACGCGCATCTCGACTTTGGCGAAATCGTCGATGCTGATGCGCCCGTCGGGAGTGGCTGCCGAGGCGGCCGTTGCAGGCGGGGGCGCGACGGCCGCTTGCGTCGGCAGTAGTCCAGCCTGAGCGGGCGCAGTCGGCGCTGTTTGAGCTACGGTGCGCTGCTGTTCCATCTGCTGCATCCTTTCGATCGCGGATTTATCGGCGCGCGGAAACACGGGCTCCACTTTGCCCAGCTTGGTGCCGTGCTGCAGTTGGCCCCACTTGAGGTCCGTCAGGCGGAAGTCGGAGATGGCGCCCAGCCCGAACTGCTCCCATATGCGGGCCGTCGATTCCGGAATCGCCGGGTGCGCCAGCGCGGTCACGATCCGCAGCGCTTCGGCCGCGGTGTAGAGGATGGTCGCCAGGCGCGAGCGGCTGCCCTCATCCTCTTTTTCGGCCACGGCCCAGGGCTCGTTCTCCACGATGTATTTGTTGACCGCGCCCACCAGCGACCACGCGGCTTCGAGCGCGCGCGAGAACTGGAAGTCGTCCCAGAGGGAAGCGAAGCTGGCGATGGTCTCCTCGGCCGCTCTGGCGATAGCGTCGTCCGCCGCGGTGCGGGAGCCGCCGGACGAAGGATACGGCATCTCACCGTGGAAGTAGCGCGCGATCATGGTGAGCGTGCGGCTGGCGAGGTTACCGAGATCGTTGGCGAGGTCGGAGTTGTAACGCTGCACCAGCGCGTCGAAGGAGAAGCTACCGTCCTGTCCGAAGACCACTTCGCGCAACAGGAAGTAGCGCAGCGCGTCGTTGCCGAGCACATCGATTACGGTTTCGGCGCGCACGATGTTGCCGCGCGACTTCGACATCTTGCTTTCCTCGAACAGCAGCCAGCCGTGCGCCACGATGGACTTGGGCAGTGGCAGCCCGGCCGCCATCAGGAAGGCAGGCCAGTACACGCAGTGGAAGCGCACGATCTCCTTGCCGATCATGTGCACGTCGGCAGGCCAGTAGTGCGCGAACTTCTGCTGGTCTTTCTTGTCCGGCGAACCGAAGCCAATCGCGGTGCAGTAGTTGCTCAGCGCGTCCAGCCAGACGTAGATCACGTGCTTGGGGTCGTCCGGCACCGGGATGCCCCACTTGATGGTGGTGCGGCTGATTGAAAGATCACGCAGCCCGCTGCGCACGAATGCCATCACCTCGTTGCGGCGCGTTTCCGGGCGGATGAAGTCGGGCTGCCCGGTATAGAGCTTGAGCAGCTTGTCTTCAAAAGCCGAGAGCTTGAAGAAGTAATTTTCTTCGCTCACGGTCTCGGTCGGGCGTCCGCACTCGGGGCAGGGCGAGCCGGGCGTGGCTGCGTCCACGTAGAGCTCATCGAAGACGCAGTACTGGCCGCTGTAGGAGCCTTTGTAGATGTAGCCGTTGTCGCGGATGCGGCGAAACATCTCCTGCACGCCCAGCTTGTGGCGCGGTTCGGTGGTGCGGATGAAGTCGTCATAGCTGATGTTCATCCGGTTCCACAGCCCGCGGAATTCGCCGGCGATGCGGTCGGTGAGCTGCTGGGGAGTGATGCCGGCCTCGGCCGCCGAGCGCTCGATCTTCTGTCCGTGCTCATCGGTGCCGGTCAAGAAGAACGTGTCGGAGCCCAGCATGCGCTGGCGGCGCGCGATGGCGTCGCAGGCGATGGTGGTGTACGCGTGCCCGATGTGCGGGCGGGCGTTGACGTAGTAGATCGGGGTCGTAATGTAGAATTTACTACCCATTCTTGCTTTCCAGGTACCGGCGCGTGGCTTCCTGCATCACCTGCTTGAGCGGAACCTTGTGCTGGTTGGCGATACGGCGGCAGTCTTCATATTCCGGCGCGTAGTTCGCGATCGAGCCGTTCAGGTTCGCGACCTTCATCCGTACTTCGCCCCACGGCGTCTGGACCGCGACGGTTCGGCGAACCAGCGTCTGCCGGCGCTCCTGGCGCATGCGGATGCCGAGCGTCGTGGTCTCGCCGAAAACCAGTTTTGTCAGCCGCGGCGCGTCTTCCGGCCGCGCCAGCACCGTCAGCAGCATGCCGGGACGATTCTTCTTCATCTGTACCGGTGTGCCGAAGAACGTCGAGCGCGCCCTCGGAGAACAGCCGTTCCATCACGTAGCCAAAAACCTGCGGATTCAGGTCGTCGAGATTGGCTTCCAGAACGGCGATCGTGTCTTCGGGTATGTCTGGAGACGCAGCAAGCTGCGTTTCTGAACCGTCACCAATGGTCAGCCGGACGACGTTGGGCTGGCCAGCAAAATCGCGCGAACCCGCGCCGTAGCCGGTGGCGGTGATCTTCATCGCAGGGAAGGGAACGAAGCGCTGGCACAGCGTCTTCACGATGGCAGCACCCGTCGGCGTGACGAGTTCTGCGTCCACACCTGAGGAATACACGGGCGCGCCGCGCAGCAGTTCGACCGTCGCCGGCGAGGGCACAGGGAACCGCCCGTGCGCGCATTCGACCGAACCGCCGCCCACGTTGAGCGGTGAGCAGACCCACTCGTCCACGCCCAGAGCGAGGCTGCCGACGGACGCGCAGACGATGTCCACGATGGCATCCACCGCGCCGACTTCGTGGAAGTGAATCTTTTCCACGTCGGTGTCATGGATCTTGGCCTCGGCCTCGCCCAGCGCCTGGAAGATAGCCAGCGCGCGCTCTTCGGCGGCCGGCGCAATTTTCGCCTCGCGAATGATCGTGCGGATCTCGTTCAGGCCGCGGTGAGGCTGCTGATGATGATGGTGATCGTGCTGGTGCGCGTGCGATACCTGCTCGCGCGGAAGATCTTTTCGTCGCCGATCCAGACATCCACCTTGGTTGCCGCAATCCCGCTGCGGGTGACGCGCGAAATCTCCAGGCGCGCCCCGACATTGAGTGCTACCACGGTCTCCTCAAGCACGCGAGCGGGCAGGCCGGCGTCGAGCAGCGCTCCCAGGAACATGTCGCCGCTGATGCCCGAGGAGCAGTCGAGATAGGCGATGCGCATGGCAAACACTCCGCGTAGCCGGCGGGGAGACAAACTTTCATGATAGGGAAGCGGGTGCCTCGCGGTCAAACCGGGGCGCTCCGATGCGTTTGCTATAATCGGTTTTTTCTCAGCGACTTACGAAGGCTCCCCGAGAGTGTATCTGCAATTTCAGAAGCGTCTCGCCGAGCGCGTGCGCGGTTTTCTGCGCGAGAAGTACCAGCTCGACCTGCCCACGATTGTGGTCGAGCAGCCGCCGAGCACCCAGTTCGGCGAATACGCGCTGCCGCTGTCGTTCGAGCTGGCCAAGAAGCTGCGCAAGCCGCCGCGCAAGATTGCGGAGGAGATTGTCGCCGGGCTGGGCGTGGTGCCTGGGTTTGAGAAGCTGGAAGTCGCGGGGGCGGGATACATCAACGCCCACGTAAACCGAGGCGAAATGGCCGCGGCGCTCGCCGCCGAAAGCCCGGAGACGCCACAAGTCGCAGGCAAGATCCTGGTCGAGCACACCAGCATCAATCCCAATAAGGCGGCACATATAGGGCACCTGCGCAACGCCATCCTGGGCGACACCTTCGTGCGGCTGCTGCGCTCCCATGGCCGCTCGGTGGATGTGCAGAACTACATCGACAACACCGGCGTGCAGGTGGCGGACGTGATCGTCGGCTTCGTCCACCTGGAGAAGAAGTCGCGGGCCGAAATTGAAGGGTTAATCGCTTCCGACCCGCGGTTCGATTACACCTGCTGGGATCTCTACGCCCGCGTCACGCACTGGTACGAGCAGGACAAAGCCAACCTCAAAGTCCGTCTAGACACGCTGCATGCCATTGAGCAGGGCGGCAACGAGCTGGCCGCGATTGCCGACGCGATCTCGACCTCTGTCCTGCGCCGTCATCTCGAAACCATGCAGCGGCTGGACGTTGAATATGACTTCCTCCCGCGTGAGAGCGAAATCCTCCACCTGCATTTCTGGGACATGGCGTTCCGGCAGATGAAGGAAAAAGGCGTGCTGTACCTCGAGACCGAGGGCAAGAACCAGGGCTGCTGGGTGATGGAGCGCGGCGGGCTGGACAGGCGCCAGGCGGAAACGCCCGAAGAAGCCGAGCAGAATCAGAAGGTGATCGTCCGCTCGAACGGCACCGTCACTTACGTCGGCAAGGACATCGCCTACCACCTGTGGAAGTTCGGCCTGCTGGGGCGCGACTTCGGCTATCGCCGCTTCTACCGCTATCCCGACGGGCGCGAGTGCTGGATCTCGGCGGAGCAGGGCGAGCCTGACCACCCGCACTTCGGCGATGTCTCCGAAATCTACAACGTGATCGACTCACGCCAGCAGGACGCGCAGAACAATGTTATCGAGGCGTTGCGGGCGCTGGGCTATACCGAACAGGCCGGGCACTACACGCATTTTTCCTACGACATGGTCGCGCTCACCCCGCGTTGCGCGCAGGAACTGGGCTATCAGCTCGCCGAAGACGACTGGGTCAAGCCCTACATCGAGATTTCCGGCCGGCGAGGCTTCGGCGTTAAGGCCGATGATCTGATCGACACCCTGATCGCTTCCGCACAAAAAGAAGTGGACAGCCGCCATCCCGCGCTGGACAAAGCCGAACGCACGCGCATCGCCACCCAGATCGCCATCGGCGCACTGCGCTACTTCATGCTGAAGTTCACCAAGAACTCGGTGATCGCCTTCGACTTCCGCGAGGCGCTCAGCTTCGAGGGCGAGACCGGACCCTACGCGCAGTACGCGGTCGTGCGCGCCACCAACATCTTCCGCAAAGCGTGCGTAGAGCCGGAAGCGGCGCTGGCCGAGAACATCGATTACGCGAGCTTTTTTTCAGGCGAGACGGGGAACGAGATTTGGGAGCTCTGGCTGACGGCGTCGCGCTTTTCGCAGGTGGTCGAGCAGTGCATCGCTACCACCGAGCCGGCGCACATGGCCAAATACGCGTTTCAACTGGCGCAGGTGTTCAACAACTTCTACCACCGGCATCACATCCTGACCGAGCCGCACGAGGGACGGAAGAAATTCCTGATGGCGACGGCTGCAGTGGCTCGTCGGGAGTTGATACGGGCGCTCGAGGTGATGGGGATTACGGTCCCGCCAGTCATGTGAACTTCCTTTCGCCGCAGATCAACGCGGATCAACGCGGTTCGGGTTCAGCCTGGCAACGCTACAATCGACGTTCTCTCCACTCCCTGTATTGGGATAACTATCATTGTCGAGATTCTTCGCTTCGCTCAGAATGACAGTTGCAGAGAGCGTGAGCCCGATCCGCGTTTATCCGCGTGCATCCGCGGCGGAGAAGTCACCCCGCCATGTCCTTCACAAACTCCACAATCGAGCGCACGGCGATGCCGCTCGGCCCCTGCGCGATCCAGCTCTTGTTCTCTTCCGTCCAAGCGGTGCCGGCGATGTCGAGGTGGATCCAGGGCGTGTCCTCGACAAACTCTTTCAGGAACATGGCCGCGGTGACGGCGCCGCCGTAGCGCCCGCCGGTGTTCTTGATGTCGGCGATGCCGGAGCGGATCAGCTCGCGATATTCCTCGTCCAGCGGCATGCGCCACATCTTCTCGCCGGCGCGGCGCTCGGCCTGCTCGAAGCGTGAGTACATCTCATCGTTATTGGCGAAGACGCCGGCGTTCACGCCGCCCAGGGCCACGACAACCGCGCCGGTCAGGGTGGCGGCGTCGATCAGGTGGGTAGCGCCGAGCTGGCGCGCGTAGGCGAGACCGTCGGCCAGCACCAGCCGGCCTTCGGCGTCAGTATTGATGATCTCGATTGACTTGCCGCTCATCGCAATCTGCACGTCGCCCGGCTTCTGCGCCTTTCCAGACGGCATGTTCTCGGTGGCGCAGACGATGCCGACGACTTTGATCTTCGGCTGGAGCAGGGCGATGGCACGCATGGCGCCCAGCATGGCGGCGCCTCCTGCCATGTCGTACTTCATTTTCTCCATGCCGTCGGCGGCCTTGATGGAGATGCCGCCGGAATCGAAGGTGATCCCTTTGCCGACCAGGCCAAGCACCGGCTGCTCCGGCGCACCCGGCGGGGAATATCGTGTAACGATCAGTTGCGCAGGCTCGTCGGAGCCCTGGGCCACGCTCCAGAAAGCGCCCATCTTGAGTTCGCGGATTTTTTCCGGGCCGAACACCTCGATCGCCAAGTACGGCGAGTTGACCTCCGCCACCATCTTGCGGGCGCGCTCGGCGAGCATGGTTGGGGTCAGGCGGTTGCCGGGCTCGTTGACCAGTTCGCGCGTGAAGTTCTGCGAATCGCCTACGACGAGCGCTTCGGCGAGCGCCTTCTCGATCGCGCCGCGATCGGCACCGGCGGGCGCGAGCAGTGTGATCTCGCGGATCAGCTGGTCCTTGCGATCGCTCTTGTACGTATCGGGATCGAAGTTGCCGACGTACGCGCCTTCGACCGCGGCCTTCACCGCGTCGGGGGCTTCCGACGCCATGTCGGGCAGCAAGAAGGCCAGCGAGCGAATCTGCTTGGGCTTGAGGAAGCGGACGGCCGTACCCGCCAGCTTGCGCAGCTCGGCCAGGGAAAAATTCTTCGCTTTGCCGCCGCCGACCAGCAGCAGCCGGCGCGCCTTGAGCCCCGTCGGCCGGTGGACCACGACGGTCTCGAACATCTTTCCCGAAACCTCGCCGCTGGTGAGCAGATCAGAGGCGGTGTTTTGGATAGCCTGGTTGCCGCCCAGCACCACCGGCGCGGGCTTGTCTTTTTCGCCCTGGTCCACGACGACGACGGCCAGGCATTCGGTTTCCACCTCAGCAGGATTGGAGTAGGAGAGCGTTGTCTTCATCGGTCGGCCTCAGGCTGAATGGATTCTCCGCCGCGGATTCACGCGACTGAACGCGGATTTTAGGATTGATTTCGATCCGCGTCCATCCGCGTTTATCTGCGCGAAATGAATTCAAATGTTTCCCGCTTTCCGGCTGCGCACGATAGCTTCGCGGGCTTCGCGGTCGGCGGTGCGGCGGCGCTCGGTCTCGCGTTTGTCCCAGAGCTGCTTGCCGCGGGCCAGCGCCAGCTCGACTTTGACCCTGCCGTTCTTGAAGTACAAGCGGGTGGGGATCAGCGTCAGCCCTTTTTGCTGGGTTTGGCCTGTAAGTTTTCGGAGTTCGCCCTTGTGCACCAGCAACTTGCGGGTGCGCGTGGCTTCGTGCTGCGCGTACCCGGCGTTCTCGTAGGGTCCGATGTGAGCGTTGAGCAGCCACAGTTCTCCGTCCTTCACCAGTCCATAGGCGTCCTTCAGGTTGGCTCGTCCGTTGCGAATTGACTTAACCTCAGTGCCATGCAGGGCAATTCCGGCTTCGAAGCGCTCCTGCAGGTGATAGTTGTGAGAGGCGGCCCGGTTGACGGCGGCATCGCGCTCCCCCTTGGCGGTGGGGTCGCGGCGAGGCTGCTTTTCCGGGTTTGGCCGGACCTGGTGCGTGGGCTGGCGTGCCATGCGGACCTGGTCTCTCCCCGCAAGAACTAACATGCTAGCACAGTTGAAGATAGCGACCCCAAACGCCCCATCACGCCAAGATCGGGCAGCACCGGGACCCCGGCAACCGGCTGCGGAACTGGTGCTATAATCTCAGCCTCACGCCATTCAAAAAACGGCGAGATTTTAGCCGAAAGACGGGGTTTCCTCCTGTGTGCATTAGAGCGGCAACTCGACCCGACCAAGGAGTCCAATGAGTCGCTTCCAACGGGCTGCAACGCTGATTTTTGCCTTCATCCTACTGTTCCCAGCAGCCGCACTCGCTGATCAGGCCAAGAAGCTTTTCAACGAGGGTAAAGCTGCGGAGGCGCGCGAGAATTACGAGGTTGCCTACGATCTGTATAGCAAAGCCTTCAACTTGAAGCCCGCCGATATCTCCTACAAAGCCGCGGTTATTCGCATGCGGTTCCTGGCGGCCACCTCCTACGTGCACCGCGGGCAGAAGTTGCGGGACGACGGCAAGCTCGAGGACGCGCTCGTGCTGTTCGAGAAGGCCTACGTGATTGATCCATCCAGCTTTATCGCGCAGCAGGAGATCCGCAAGACCCGGGCCATGATCGATGCCAAGAGCGGCGGCGGAGGCGCCAAGATCGAGTCCTCGCCGACCCGCAAGCGCCTGGAGCAAGCGCAGGGACCGGTCGAACTAGCCCCCATCTCCAACGTCCCCATCACGCTCAAGCTGACCGAAGACAGCAAGGTAATCTACCAGACCATCGGCAAGCTGGCGGGGCTCAACGTGCTGTTCGATCCCGACTATACCTCGCGCCGGATTTCGGTCGAGCTCAATGGGGTTACGCTCGATCAAGCGTTGCAGGTGCTGGCCATGGAGTCCAAGACTTTTTGGCGCCCGGTCACGCCCAACACCATCTTCGTGGCCAGCGACACCATCGCCAAGCGCAAGGAGCTGGAGCAGAACGTCATCAAGACCTTTTACCTGACCAACGTCTCGCTGCCCACCGAAATGCAGGACATGGTGAATGCCATCCGCAGCATCCTGGAAGTCAGCCGCATCCAGCAGTTGCCCACGCAGAAAGCCATCGTCGTGCGCGGCACTCCCGACCAGGTTGCCTTGGCGGAGAAGCTGATTTACGACATCGATAGGGCCAAACCCGAGGTGGTCATTGATGTGATGGTGATGACGGTGACCACCGACGTGACCCGCGACTTGGGCATTGTGCCGCCGGGCAGCGCCAGCGTCGCCCTGCAGGGCACCAGCACCACCACCACGAGCACCACCGGCGTCACCTCCACGACAGGCGCTACGACGACCCCGAATACTCTGGTTCTGAACCAGTTCGCCAACCTGACGGCCAATGATTTCCTGGTGACCATCCCACAGGCGACGGCGAATTTCGTGTTCAGCAACGCCGGGACCAAGATCATCCAGAGCCCGCGCATCCGCGCCTCGGATAATCAGAAGGCATCGCTGAAGATCGGCGACCGCGTGCCGGTGGCCACTGGCTCGTTCCAGCCCGGCATCGGCGGCGTCGGTATCAACCCCCTGGTCAATACCCAATTCCAGTACATCGACGTCGGCGTGAACGTGGACATCACGCCGCAGGTGCACGCCAACCGCGAAATTTCCATGAAGGTCAGCATCGACGTGTCCGAGGTGGACTCTTATGTCAGCATCGGCGGCATCTCGCAGCCGGTGATCGGGCAGCGCAAGATCGAGCACGAGGTTCGCCTCAAGGAAGGTGAAGTCAGCCTGATGGGCGGGATCCTGCAGGATCAAGACATCAAGAACTGGAGCGGCATCCCCGGCCTAGGACAGATCCCGCTTCTGAAGTACCTGTTCGCCAGCGAGCACACCGAGAAGCAGCATAGCGAGATCGTGTTCGCTCTGATTCCCCACATCGTCCGCGGGCAGGAGCTGAGCGAACTGAACGAAAGGGCCCTGGACGTGGGTACCGGGACATCCATCGAGCTGCGCCGCAAGATCGAGAGCCCGGGCGGCGGCGCTCCGCAGGGCAGCGCATTTTCGCCCAGGAGCGGCGAGTCGCGGCCAGCGAGCGCGGCGCAAGCGCAAAATGTGCCGGCACCCGCTCCCGCCACTGCGGCAATGCCGCCTCAGCAACCTGCCAACCCAGCAGCCGCCTCCAACGCCATCGCTTTCACCTTCGATCCGCCCACCGCTTCGCAAGCGACCGGAAGCACTTTTCCTGTAAACGTGATGCTCAGCGGCGGCCAGGATGTCTTTTCGGTTCCCCTGCAGATCAGCTACGATCCCAAGCTGCTGCAGTTGGTGAACGTCTCTAACGGTTCGTTCCTGTCGCAGGATGGCCAGCCGGTGGCGCTGGTGCATCGTGACGATCCCTCCAGCGGCATGCTGCAAGTGACCGCAAGCCGCCCGCCCTCCTCCGGCGGCCTCTCCGGACAGGGCACGGTGCTGACCTTGACCTTCCTGGCCAAATCACCGGGGCAGGGGACGGTGGCCATCACCCGGCCCGGGGCGCGCAACTCCAGTGGCCAGGTGATCCCGGCATCGGGAGGACAGGCCAGCGTTACCGTCCATTGATGTGAATACCAAGTACCAAGTGCCAAGACCGTGTAGCGAGGTCCGACTACGGAGTACCGAGTTTCAGTACTTGGTTACTTGGTGCTCGGTACTGTCGGCACTTGGTACTGTCGGTACTTGGTGCTCAGTACGCAGACCGGGACTGCTAGAATAAGCCTATGCCATTGTTGTTCCTCCGCCCACAAACTGACGGTCGGCGGTCTCGCCGACAGGCCCGCTCGCAGCGCGGCCGGCGCGGGGTCACGCTGATTGAGTTGATGATCTCGATCGCGATTTTGCTGATCCTCACCGGCGCCGCCATCCCGATTGTGCGGGTGCAAATCAAGCGTGAGAAGGAAGTCGAGCTGCGCCGCGACCTGTGGGAGATGCGCGACGCCATCGACCGTTACAAGGATCTGGCCGACCGTAACGCCTTCCAGATCAAAGTAGGTTCGGAGGGCTATCCCCCTGACCTGGAGACCCTGGTCAAAGGCGTGGATTCGCAGGGCAAGAAGATCCGCTTCCTGCGCCGCATCCCGATCGACCCCATGACCGGTACCACCGAGTGGGGGCTGCACTCGATGCAGGATGATCCACAGTCCACCTCCTGGGGCGGGCAGAACGTCTTCGACGTTTTCACCAAGTCCAGCGGCACCGCCCTGGACGGAACCAAGTACGCGGATTGGTGATGGTGAATATCCCCAACCGGAAAAAACGCGGGCGCGGGTTCACGCTGATCGAGCTGATGATCGTCATCAGCATCATCCTGATCCTGGTGTCGATCTCCATCCCCATCTACACCAATTCGGTGATCCACTCTAAAGAGGCGGTGTTGAAGGATGACCTGTTCACCATGCGCTCGGTCATTGACCAGTACACCCTGGACAAGCAGAAGGCGCCCCAGTCGCTCGAAGACCTGGTTTCCGCCGGCTACCTGAGGAGTGTCCCCAAGGATCCGCTCACCGGTTCCTCCGACACTTGGGTGACCACGACCGACGACACCCTGATGGACCCCAGCCAGACTCAGCCGGGAATTACCAACGTCCATTCCGGCTCCAACGGTGTCAGCACCGAGGGCACGGCATACAGCTCGTGGTGATGTAGCGCCGGCGTTCCCGCCGGCTCATTGCGCCTTCCCGCCCCGCGCACTACCATCTCCCTATGCCGGTGGAAACGGAAATTAACGCTTATACCCCCATCAAGGGTCCGCGCGGCACTCAAATCTCCTGCAAGTCGTGGCAGCAGGAGGCCGCCATGCGCATGCTCATGAACAACCTCGACGAAGAGGTTGCCGAGCGCCCGCAGGATCTGGTGGTCTATGGCGGACGCGGCAAGGCGGCGCGCGACTGGCCGTGCTACCACGCCATCGTCGCCGCGCTCAAGGCGCTGGAGAACGACGAGACCCTGCTGGTGCAGTCGGGCAAGCCGGTCGGCATCTTCCGCACCCATGAATACGCGCCACGCGTCCTCATCGCCAACTCCAACCTGGTCGGCCACTGGAACAACTTCGAGAAGTTCACCGAACTCGAGCGCATGGGACTCACCATGTACGGACAGATGACCGCCGGCTCGTGGATCTACATCGGCTCGCAGGGCATCATCCAGGGCACGTTCGAGACTTTCGCGGCGGCGGGCGAGAAGCACTTCCACGCGGGCCTGGAGGGGAAGCTGATCGTCTCCGGCGGCATGGGCGGCATGGGAGGCGCGCAGCCGCTGGCTGCCACTATGGCCGGCGCGGCGTTTCTCGGCGTCGAGGTCGATCCTGAGCGCATCAAGAAGCGCCTCAAGAGCGGGTATTGCGACTTCATGGTCAACTCGCTCGACGAGGCGTTGCGCATCCTGAAGAACGCCGTGCGGAAGAAGGAAGCGGTCTCAGTCGGGCTGGTTGGCAACTGTGCCGACGTGATTCCCGAGCTGGCTGCGCGCGGCGTGCTGCCCGACATCCTCACCGATCAGACTTCGGCGCACGATCCCCTGAACGGCTACATCCCGCAGGGATTATCGCTAGAGCAGGCGACCGAACTGCGCGCGGACGATCCCAAGTCTTACATGGAACGATCGCTCGATTCCATCGCGCGCCACGTCGAGGGCATGCTGGCTTTGCAGAAGATGGGTGCGGTCACCTTCGACTATGGCAACAATATCCGCACCATGGCATTCCAGCGCGGCGTCAAGAACGCCTATGACTTTCCCGGCTTCGTGCCCGTCTACATCCGCCCGCTGTTTTGCGAAGGGCGCGGGCCGTTTCGCTGGGTGGCGCTTTCCGGCGAGCCCTCCGACATCGCCGTCACCGACCAGCTCGTGCTGGACTTGTTTCCCGAGAACCGCACTCTGAGCCGCTGGATCGAATTGGCGCGCAAGCGGATCAAGTTCCAGGGCCTGCCGGCGCGCATCTGCTGGCTGGGCTATGGCGAGCGCGCGCAGTTCGGGCTGGCGATCAACGAGTTGGTCAAGAAAGGAAAGATCAAGGCGCCCATCGTCATCGGACGCGACCACCTCGATACCGGCTCCGTCGCCTCGCCGTTCCGCGAGACCGAAAGCATGAAGGACGGCTCCGACGCCATCGCCGATTGGCCGCTGCTCAATGCGCTGCTCAACACCGCCAGCGGCGCGTCGTGGGTCTCCATCCACAACGGCGGCGGCGTGGGCATCGGATATTCGCAGCATGCCGGACAAGTCACCGTGGCCGACGGAACCGATGCCATGGCCAAGCGCATCGAGCGCGTGCTGACTAACGATCCCGGAATTGGAGTGGCGCGCCACGCCGATGCCGGGTATCAGCAGGCCATCGATTTTGCAGAGAAAAGTGGGTTGAAGATTCCGATGAGGCGATAGGAATCGGGTTACTCATGGAGAAGATTGAGTTCAGTGACATCATCGCCGAACGGCAGTTGGTCGGCAGACAGGGCGACCAAACGTTCGCAGTCACGGTTAGGATCGGCAGACCGGTGCCGCATCCAGACGGCGATTGGGAGTGTCCGTACGTGATTTCTGGTCTACCTAATCCACACGGTCTTCGGGTTGGTGGCGTGGATGCCGTTCAGGCGCTCTCCTTGGCACTCCGCGCGATCGGTGCTGATCTCCAGCTCCAGCGCAAAGATATTCACCTGCAGTGGTCAGGCATGGATGATCTGGGTTTTCCGGTGCCCGAAGTCGACGCGCCCAAGTGACAAGCCTTTCGGAGGGGCGCGGCTGAGCCGTGCCCTTCAGGGCCAAGAATGAAAGCGGCTTTAAAGCCGATGGTTGTGGAAGAGGAGAGACGGCATGGCTAAAGCCATGCCCCTCCGAAACAAAGCCGCTAAAGCCATGCCCCTCCGAAAGAATCAAGCCGCCCTGCTCCTGCTCAACATCCGCCAGCTTCTCACTCTGCATTCTCCAGGCGCCGGGCCCCGCCGCGGGCGTGATCTCGGCGAACTCGGCCTGATCGAAGACGGCGCGGTTCTCTCGGTCGGCGGAAAGATCGTCTCGGTAGGCAAGACCAAAGACGCGCTCCGCGACTCCTGGATCAAGAGGAATCGCAGGACGTTTCGCGAGATCGACTGTGCCGGCAAGGTCGTCCTTCCGGGATTCGTCGATTCGCACACCCATCCCGCCTTCACCGCGCCGCGGCTGGTGGATTTCGAGCAGCGCATCGCCGGCACAACCTATGAGCAGATTGCTAAGGCCGGCGGCGGCATCCGCTCCAGCGTTGAAGGCGTGCGCAAGGCGACCCATGCGGCGCTAGCTGGCCATGTGCTCGGCGCTCTCAACCGAATGCTGGCGCAAGGCACCACCACGGTCGAAGCCAAGTCCGGCTACGGCTTGAATCTGGATGCCGAACTCAAGTCGCTCGAAGCTATCGGTGACGCCGCCCGCCAGTGGCCCGGCACGGTTGTGTCCACGCTGCTGGGAGCGCACGTGGTGCCGCGCGAGTATGAAGGGCGTGAAGACAAGTACGTCCGCATTGTCTGCAAGGAAATGATTCCGCGCGCCGCCGAGCGCAAGCTGGCGCGCTTCGTGGATGTCTTCTGCGACCGCGGCGCTTTCAGTCTCGCCAGCACCGAGCACCTGTTTCTGGCCGCGCGCGAACAGGGGCTGGGCGTCCGCGCGCACGTGGGCCAGTTCACCCGCTCGGAGATCGCGCCGCTGGTGAAATACGATCCCGCCTCGCTTGACCACATGGATTATGTGAGCGATGACGACATCGCCGCTCTGGCCGCGCAATCCGTCATCTCGCCCGCGTATCAGACGGTCGTCACACTCGTCCCCGGCGCCAATTACTTTCTCGGGCTGGGGCGCTTCCCCGACGCGCGCCGGTTCATCGACGCGGGCGTCCCGGTGGCGCTCGCCACCGATCACAATCCCGGAACGTCACCCACCAGCAGTATGCCGTTCGTGCTGTCGCTTGCATGCACGCACATGAAGATGACGCCGGCGGAGGCCATCGCCGCCGCCACCATCAACGGCGCGCACGCGCTGCGCCTGGCCGAGCGCAAGGGAAGCATCGCGCCCGGCAAGGATGCCGATCTCGCAATCTTCGAGGTCGCTGATTATCGCGAGATCCCGTACTGGATGGCCGCCGACCGCTGCCATGCGGTGATATGCGCGGGCATGGAGACGTAGCTTCCTACGCCGCCTGTTGGCAGGCGCTGCGGATCTCCTGCCAGAGTTCGTCGCGTCCCTCACCGGTGCGGGCGGAAAAGCGAGTGATGTGTCCTACGCCGAACTCCTGCTGCAATCCCGCGAGAGCCGCGCGCAGCGTGTTTCCCGTGAGGCGGTCGGCCTTGGTGGCCACGACCAGAAAATTCCGCTGTTTCGCTTCCAGCCAGGCCACTAGTTGTTTGTCGCTTTCCTGCGCAGGCACATTGCAGTCCACCAGAACGATGGCGAGGCCGAGGGTGGGGCGGTGCTCCAGGTAGGGTTCGATGAAGCTCCCCCACCCGGCCGTGACTTCGCGTGGCAGGCGGGCGTAGCCGTAGCCGGGCAGGTCGGCGAAAAACAGCGCTGGACGCGGCTTCCCGGGCCAACGTATCTCGTAAAAGTTGATGGCGCGCGTCCGCCCTGGCGTGGAACTGGTCTTGGCCACCTTCGCGCCCAGCAGGGAATTGATGACGCTGGATTTCCCCACGTTGGAGCGTCCCAGGAAGGCGACCTCCGGCATCGAGGCCGCGGGGAAGTGGGCCTGGTCGGTTGCCGCCAGCAGGAACCGGGAGACGACTTTCATGCCACCAGTGTGCGGGTTCCGCGTGCCAGTTGCAACTGGCCATCCGGGAAAAAATCAGCGCCCAGCCATCGGTCTGGCGTGGGAACTGTTTGCGGATTGGCGAAATGCCGGCCCACGCAACAAAAATCCCTCGCGGTACGCGCGCGAGGGATTTCCGTTTCTCGCAGTGAATCAGGCCGAAGGTGGATCAGGCGGCTTGGGATGCGCCCAGCCCGTCCAGACTGCGCAGCGTGCAGTACACGATATCGTCCACGTCGGTACTGGAACACATGTCAGTGGCGCCGGCTGCCAGCGCCGAGGCCCACATCTCTTCATCGGCGACGCGGTGCGTGCACACGATGCTGGTGTTGCGGTACGCCTGGTGCAGATGCTCGAGATCGGGCAAGCCGACCAGCTCCAGGTCCACGATGGCCACGTCGGCCTTGGTGTTGGGGATGGCGTCGCGCAACTCTTCCAGCGAGCGCGCCACCGCCACGGAACGGAAGTGGCCATAGAGCGAGGCGGCAAGATGTTCGGCATTTTTGGAATCCAACTGGGCTACGACAACGTTCAGCGGTCTCATGGCAATGCCTTTCCTTTGGGGGTAAGGGGCCTGGCATCATGCCAATACCGGGCCGTGGCCGTGCTGCGGTTCGGGACCGCAGGCATGCTGCTTCTGAACGTGTTTACTTCTTCGAGACGCCCTCCCGGGCCGGGCTGGATTCAAACGCCTCGGGCTGCAGCTTCCCGTTCTGTTTCAACAGAATTTCTACTTTTCCTTCCGCCGTCTCCAGTTCCTTGCGGCAGGAAGCGGAGAGCGCTATGCCTTCCTCGAACAGCCCCAACGCCTTTTCCAGGGGAAGTTCCCCTTTCTCCAGCTCGTCTACGATTTTTTCCAGGCGCTGCAGGCACTCTTCAAATCTTGGCAAGCTCCACTCCGTTGGTTTTTATTGTAGTTCAGGTTTCGAGGCGCTGCGTCCCAGAAATTTTCTGGGGGTTCCACAACAGCACTTTCCATGACGCAACGCAGCATTTTTTCCCGGACTGGAAATGAAAAACGCAGAGGACGCAGAGGCGGTTCTTATTTCATTCCGGCTACGCCATGGTGGTGCTGCGGGAAGAGCCCAGGGCGTCGATGACGTCGAGGGCGGCGGGATAGCGCGACATGGGCGCGCTCACCTGCGCTCCCTGCACCAGGCCGCGGATAGCGAGCAGCATCTCGCGGGCGATGGCTACGCCTTCGGCGCGCGCAGCATCGGCGCCCCGGCTACTGGCGACCGCCATGCGCTCCAGAATGGCGTCAGGAACTGAAACGCGCAGCTCGTTCTTCATGAACTCGGCGTTGCGCACGCTGACCAGCGGCCAGATGCCGGCGACCACCGGGATGCGGCAATGCTCGATGCGGCGCAGGAAGTTCTCCAGCAGCGAGACGTCGAAGACCGGTTGGGTCACGGCATAT
Organism: uncultured Acidobacteriota bacterium; assembly: GCA_963808725.1. Taxonomy (GTDB): domain Bacteria; phylum Acidobacteriota; class Terriglobia; order Terriglobales; family Acidobacteriaceae; genus JAHFUA01. The sequence continues at coordinate 387,720 of CAWEGO010000003.1, forward strand.
TCCGCTCCCGCTTCCACCTTATATTCGAAGCGGCGGATCTCCTCGTCGAGGTTGGGAACGCCGGGATTGGCGCCCACGCCGATCACGAATCCTGCCGCCGTGCCGATGGGATTGCCGCCGAGATCGAGGCCGCGGTTCAGATTGTGCACCAGGTTCACGAGCCCGATGGCGTCCACATCGAACACCGCGGTGGCATCGGGATAATTGCCCAGCTTGGGCGGATCGCCGGTGATGCAGATCAGGTTGCGAACGCCGATGGCGCTTGCTCCCAGCAAGTCCGATTGGATGCCGAGCACATTGCGGTCGCGGCAGGTGTAATGCAACACGGCTTCGATGCCGACCTGCTGCTGGATGAGGATCGACAGCGCCTGATTGCTCATGCGCGCCGAAGCGCGCGGGCTGTCGGGGATATTGACCGCGTCCACGCCCACCGACTTCAGAAATTGCGCCCCCTCGATCTCGCGCGCGACATTGGTGCCCCTGGGCGGAACGATCTCCACCATGGTGACGAACTCGCCGGCCGCGAGCTTGGCGCCTAGCTTGGAGCGCTCCGCCAGTGGCGGACTGGCAACCGCCGATTCTCCCTTGGGCGCGGACGGCACGACGGTGGCCGCAATCTTGGCGCCGCCCATCCGCAACGCCGATTTCATGGCCCGGATGTGCTCGGGCGTGGTCCCGCAGCAGCCGCCCACTAATTGCACACCCGCCTCCAGGAACTGGCGGGTGTATTCCGCCATGTATTCCGGCGAGCACAGATAAATGTTGCGGCCTTCGACGTCGCGCGGCATGCCGGCGTTGGGCTGCGCCGACAGCGGTTTGGCCGTCACGCGGCGCACCCGCTCCATGGCGCCCAGCATGGCCACCGGACCGACGCTGCAATTACAGCCCACCACATCCGCATCCCATTCGGTGAGCTTGGCGGCAAAAGTTTCAGGACTGGAGCCATCGAGACAGTTGCCATCTTCATCGATGGTGACCTGCGCCACTACCGGGACGGCTGCGTTCACCTCGCGGGCCGCGAGGATGGCCTGATGCAGTTCGTCCAGGTATCCCAAAGTCTCGAGGATCAGCAGGTCGACGCCGCCTTCGACCAGCGCGGTGATCTGCGCTATAAAGGCAGCCTTCGCTTCCTCGCGCGAGGTCTTGCCCAGCGGCTCGATGCGAATGCCCAGCGGGCCCACCGATCCCGCGACGAAGGCCTGCGTGCCTTTCTTGACGGCCTCGCTCTCCACCGCTTCGCGCGCCCGCCGCGCCCCGCCCAGATTGATCTCGCGCACCTGCTGCCCCAGGCCGTGGCGCTCCAGGCGGTAAGCATTGGCGCCGAAGGTGTTGGTCTCGATGATTTCGGCGCCGGCCTGCAGATACTCCTGATGGATGTCGCGGATCATGTCGGGTTGCGAGAGGTTCAGCTCGTCATAACAGCGGTTGATGAAAACACCCTTGGCGTAGAGCAGGGTGCCCATGGCGCCGTCGCACAACACCGGGGCCTGCCGCAGTCGGGAAAGGAAGTCGTTGGCCATGCGCGATCAGAATATCGAATCCGGGCCCGCGAAACCAGCGGGATCCGGCCTCACCGCACCGTCGGAGCGCCGGCGGTCTTTACCGCATCCGTCGCGATCCTCACGGTCAGCGAGTTGCCGTCAGCCTGCAGATGGTAGGGATGGGCGTGGGCCAGATTTACCACCACGCGCGTTACCAGCGGGTTCACCAGGTAGAGCGCAATATCGACCGCCTGCACGTCGGCCAGGTTAACGGGGATGCGGCGCGGGTGGCGCAGGCGCACATCGGCCAGGTCGATGACGATGCGTTCCGGATCGCTGAGGGTCGAGGCCGTTGCCCGCAGCGGCTTGTTCGCCTCGATGTGTACCTCGATCGCCTCCTTGCCGCGCGACACCGTGATCTTGCGCACCAAGCCCGGCCTTTTGGCCTTGGCCGCCTGGTGGGGAGTGGTTTCCTCGTGCTCCTCCGCGGCCGATACCTGGGCCGAGGCTGAGGGAACGTCAATGATCGCCACCGGGGGCTGCTCGGTTGAAACCTTCGGCTCTGGGGGTAGGGCTGGCGGAGTCAGCGCGGGTGCGGCGGGTGGTTGCGGCGGAGCCTCCGTCGCCGTCGCCGCTGGCGGCGGCTCCTTGGCCTCGGGTGTTGGCGTGGAGACGGGGTGGTCCGCCGTCGCTTCAGCTGCGGGCGGCGCCGGAGTGACGTTGGCGGGCGGAGCGGAGCTGGGCATGGCCACGGTGGCTACCTTCGCTGGCGCGGGCGGCGCCGCGATGGCCGGCTTCGGACCGGTATCGATAGCGAGGACCACCGTGCTGCCTGCGGACAGCAGCCGGTAGTCATGCGGGTGGGCCAGGTCGACGACCACGCGGGTCACGGGCGGACCGGCCTGGAACAGCGCCACGCGCACATCCTGCACATCTCCCGCGTTAATAGGAAGACGGTGCCCACCGCCGCAGCCCACGCCCGCCAGATCGATGACGATGCGCTCCGGGCCGGAAAGCACCGTGGCCACGGGCTTGACCGGGCCATTGGATTCGATGTGGACTTCGACCAACGTCTTGCCACGCAAGACTGTGACGTTGCGTAGCACGATGCCCGGCTCAACGGTCGAATGGCTGGGCTGGCTGGTCACCTTGGCCGGCAGGGAACGTGCCGGTTGCGTCCCAGACGGAAGCATCGATTGCGCGCCAGCTCGCACTACCGGGCCCAGCGCAATCAGCAGCGCGATCACCGGCACAAACCCTGGCCTGCGTATTGGCTGGATACGTATCGTGGCGCGTCTTCCCTTCGCTGTCCGCTCTCGGCATACCACTCCGGGGGCTTGGGTAGGGTACCGTTGGACTCCGGGGCCGGGACAGAGACTATCCAGGCACCTCGGGTACGTCGGGACATGGCCCGCAGAGGTGGGAGTAGCGAATAGGGGGCGTTTCTTGCCTCCCTACTCGCTACTCCCTACTCTCTACTCTCTAAAAAAAGGCCCCTCTTTCGAGGGGCGAGTGGTGGAGAGAGGAGATAGGAAATTAAATGAGGCCTAGGCCGTGGCGGCAAGAATTTGGCGCACCCGCAGCCGGGCCTGGTGCAGTCCGTAAGCGGATTCCCGCTCGCTGAGCCCTAGGATGCGGCTAATGCGAGCGTGCTCATAGCGCTCGACATCATGAAAGAGAAAGATCATCCGTTCCGTGGCCGGCAACTGGATCACGGCGCGCTCCAGTTCCACCCGTTTCGTGTTTCGCCGCAAGCCGACCAGCTGCGAGCACGGGACGCACTGCAGGGAGAGCGAACCCAGCGGCATCAGTTCGCGCAACTCGGCGACCAGCGCGCGGTCCACGCTCTCGGCGTCGGGATCGGGGCTGAGCGCGAAGGCCCGGCAAAAGGTATTCACCGTCAGCTCCTCGGCGGCCAACTCGTTGTCCGTCATCCAGAAAGCCAGCGAGTACACGCGATGGCGGTTCTCCTCGAACGCCTCGTGGTACTCCTGAACCCGCGCCTCGGGCCTGGAGCTACACGCGGGAAACCCGGTGAGCTTTGCTTCCTGGATTCGCGCTGCCATGGTGGCCACCTTTTTGAATTCGTTGAGGACGGAACAAAAATCCCCCGGCTAAGGTCCCTGTCTTCTTTTAACCCGCAATTCCGCTGGGAGTTTCGTTGTTAAATGAATGATAGTGACGCCTGGAAATGCACGGGGTCTCGCCACCCCACTCCCCCCCGAACTGCAATCTCCCTGCCCAAATGCCCTGGCTACGCTCCTTGCTTACAAATCTTTACCAATCCCTGGAGATGCATGGAAATACAGAGGGAAAGTCGCTGCCGAGCAGGGACGCTCACACTACAGATCGGGCAGCGTGATGCGTATGGCTATAATTTGGATGCCAGTGTTACCGCCCCTAGGTAAAAATTGCAGAGCGCTCGGCAACCTCAGCATCGTCGGAATTTTGCAAGGCGCGCCGCGCCAAGTCGAGGAACTCAGGAACGGTGAAGGGCTTGGCAATGCACAGCGTGCGCGTCTGCTCGACGAAGAGGCGCAATTCGGGATCGCCTGGGCTGGAGGCGGCCAGTACCAAATGCTTTTCCAGTCCGGGACGATTGATGGCAATCCAGCGGTGGAGGTCGGCCGCGGTTGCGCGGCCGGCAATACCGGCGTCCGCGATGACCGCCTCGAAGCTCTCCGATTGCAGGCGAAGGATGGCATCCTCGGCGCGGGTGACGCCGACCACCTCCGCGCCGGCATAGCTCAGGGCCTGGCGCTCCAGTTCGAGGATAGGCTCTTCATCGTCCACCAGTAGAATGCGCCCGCGCAGCCGCACGCTGGAAGAGGAAGGCCGTGCTGCCACTTGCGATGGGGCGGTCGGCCTCGCCACCGGAAGGCGCACCTGGAAAATGGCGCCGCCCTTGGCATGGTTGCGCGCCAGAATCTCGCCGCCGTGCGCCTTGATGATGCCGTAGCAGATGCTCAGTCCCAGGCCGGTGCCCTTGCCTACCGGCTTGGTAGTGTAGAAGGGATCGAAGATGCGCTTGGGGTCGCGGATGCCGGCACCGCTGTCGTGAAACTCGACCGCGACCTGGTCATGCTCCAGGAAGGCGCGCAGGCGCAACCGCCCGCCGCCCGCCCCTTCCAGCATGGAGTCCAGAGCGTTGTTCACGATGTTGAGGAACACCTGCTCGAGTTGATGGGCGTCGCCGAAGACTTGCGGCAGGCCGGGCGCGATCTCCTGCTCGATGTTGATGTTGCTGGCCTTCAGGTCGTAATCGCGCAGCGCCAGGGCGTCCTCCAGCACCCGCCGGAGATCGAGGAGCTGCTTGAAGGGCTTGCTCTGGCGGGCGAAGGAGAGCAGGTTCTGGACGATGCGGTGGGTGCGGTGCGCCTGCTTGAAGATCTTGTCCAGGTATTCACGATGGCGGGGTTCAAGGCGCTCATCTTCGAGCAATTGCGCATATCCCAGAATGGCGGTGAGGGGATTGTTCAGCTCGTGGGCGACGCCGGAGATCATCTGTCCCAGCGCCGACATTTTCTCGCTCTGCAGCAACTGCTCCTGGGTGCGGGTGAGGTCGTCATAGGCGCGGCGGGTCTCCTGATAAAGGCGTACCTTCTCGATGGTGTTGGCGAGCTGGCGGCTGATGGCGATCATCAGGTTCTCGTCGGTAGCGGTGAACTCGCGCGGGGTGCGGCTGCTGATGCCCAGCACGCCGGCCACGCGGTCCTGGGTCCACAGCAAGGCCCACATCCAGGACCTCAGCCCCTCGCGGCACACCAACTCGGAAACCGCTTCCGGCAACTCGGGGAGATGCTGGCGGGTGATCAGTGGCGGCCGCGTCCGTTGCAGGCGCTCCCAGAATTCGGGCGAGAACTCGAGCTCGAGCAGCGGCGGCGAGCTGAGGTGTCCCCAGGCGGCGCGGCGGTGCGCCCGCCGGCTTTTTTCGTCGAACAGGTACACCGCTCCGGTATCGGCGCGGAACAGTTCCACCACCTGGTTGAAGGTGAGACGCAGGATCTCCTCCAGGTCCAGCGACTGGTTGGCGATCACCGCGATGGAGTTCAAGGCGAAGAGTTCGCGGTTGCGGCGCCGCATGTCTTCTTCGGCGCGCCGCTTCTCGGTGACGTCGAGCAGGAACCCCTGGTAACGGACCACGGCGCCTAAGCTGTCGCGGATGGCAAAGCTGCTTTCCTGCACGTGCACGGGCGTGCCGTCCTTGCGCCGCAGCGTCACCTCGAAGTTGCGGATGTAATCCTCGCCTTCGATGTGGCGCAGGGCATCGCTGCGCTCGCTGGGCGAAAGGTAGAGGTCGCGCGTGATGTCCACGGCCAGTAACTCTTCGCGGCTGGAGTAGCCGAGCATGCGCACCAGCGCCTGGTTGCAATCCAGCAGCCTGCCCTCGGGCGTGGAGACAAAGGCGCCCTCCTGCACCCGCTCGAAGAACAGGCGGTAACGCTCTTCGGCGGCGCGATGTTCGGTGATGTCCCGGACCACGTGCAGGGTCCCGCGCCGGCCGCTGGCGGTTTCCACATAGGAAGAAGTCGAGACCTGCGAGAAGCCGCCCAGCGCGGGATCGGCGGCCTCGCCGCGGTTGGCGAACTGAGCGCCACAATATGGACAGTGTTGCCACGGCTGCAGACGCGGCAGCACGGCTTCGCAGGGCTGGCCGAGCACGGCGGCCGATTCACGTCCGAGCCGCTGCAGCAGAGCCCGGTTCACTTTGAGAATGCGGAAGGCATCGTCGTGCACCAGGATGCAGTCTCCGAATGAATCCAGCGTGTCGGCCCATTGCCGCTGCGAGCGTAGCCGATACTTCTCGCGGAGGCTGCGGTAGAGCAACCAGGCCGTCGCCAGCAGCAGCAGGACCACGGAAATTTTCGGGAACAGGTTCTCGAAGCCGAACTGGAGCCCGTGGGATCCCGCCAGCGCGCGCGCAATCATCTCTCTCGTTTGTTGTATAGCATGGAACGTCTCCGCCTCCGGGGCGGCAGTTTCCGGGGATGCCTTAAAGGTAAACCGTGTACAATGAGCCCGCGGTGCGGGATCCAGCGACCCAAGAGCGCATTTTGGTGGTGGACGATGAAGAGCCCATCCGCGAGGTGGTGTGCTCGATGCTGGGCGCGGCGGGATACCCCTGCACCCCCGCGGCATCCGGCAACGAAGCCCTCGCCCTGCTGGCTTCGGGCGAGGAATTCGAGCTCATGCTCTCCGACCTGATGATGGCGGAGATGCGCGGCGACATCCTGCTGGAGCGCACCAAGGAACAGTTCCCCGACATGCCGGTGATCATGGTCACCGCGGTGAACGACATCTCCGAGGCCCTGCAAGCCATCCGCAACGGCGCCTACGACTACCTGCTCAAGCCCTTCGAGCGCGACCAGTTGCTCAACACCGTGAAGCGGGCCCTGGAGAACCGGCGCCTGAAGCTGGAAAACCGCGATTTAGTGCTGCACCTGGAGTCGCGGGTGGCGGAGCAGACGGAGCGATTGCGGCGGGCGCTCGCCGACCTGCAGAGCGCCAACGCCGACCTGAAAAGGTCGCACGACATGATGCTGGAAGCGCTGGGCGACGCGCTCGACCTGAAGGACGCGGAGACGGAAGGACACTCCAAGCGGGTCACGGCCTTCACCATCGCCATCGCGCGGGCCATGCGGCTGCCCGACGAGGAAGTGGAGTCCATCGCCCACGGCGCTTTCCTGCACGATATCGGTAAGATGGCCATCCCCGATTCGGTGCTGCGCAAACCCGGGCCCCTGACCCCGGACGAAGTCCTGATCATGCGCGAGCACTGCCTGCGCGGCTACCAGATGGTGTGCAAGATTCCTTTCCTGGCCGATGCCGCCGAGATCGTGTATGCCCACCAGGAGCGCTGGGACGGTACCGGATATCCGCGCGGCCTCAAGGGTGAAGAGATTCCGCTGGGGGCCAGAATCTTCTCCATTGCCGACACGCTGGATGCCATGACCTCCGACCGCCCCTACCGCGCCGCCCAGAGCTACCAGGCGGCACGCGAAGAGATCGAACTCTGGTCAGGACGGCAGTTTGACCCAGTCATCGTCAGGGTGTTTCTAGCCATGCCGCAGAGCATCTGGGAGAGGGTACGTGTGCAGGTCCATTCCCAGGTCTTCCGCGTCCCCGAAGTCCCGCAACTGGCCAGCGCCGGCAACCACTAGTAACGACCAGGCTGGAGCAGACGGTATGCGGGAGAACCGGAAACGCTCAGCAGCCGGCCTCGAGAGAATTGGCGAGCTGATTGACCGCCGCCCGCAGGCGATCCAGTTCCTGCTGGGCGGTTTCGTTCCACTCGAATAGCGCGTCCGCCTGGTCGAAGTTGTCCGCCAGCCAGGCTAGCGCCTGGCGGCCGCGTTGGGTCAAGATCAAAGCTCCCAGCCCCGCTAAACCGAGTACGGTCAGAGGTAAGTACCATCTGCGCATGGCGCCGATCTCCTTTTTCCCGCACCCCCGCTCGTATCATCGCATAGACCCGCCAGCGCCAGTAACCTTGCCACCCACCAAGGTGGTTACCAGAGCCGCTGTCCCGTCGGGACTTGGATTTTCGCAGCGGGGGCAGCGTTTGTGCCGCGGCTCACATCCAAGTTAGACACACGTTCACTCGCAATTTCACGCTCGACAAAGACGCCCAGTTGGAAGTACAACTGGGTAGGCAGTTGACCGTTCCACGCTGAATTAACCATTCGCGGAACTCTGGCCGTGTTCTGAGGGGCCGGGGTCCGCGATTTGTCGTATTGTCCCAAAATGGGACTGATGCCCGGAAGGGGCCGGAAAACTCACACAGCCAACTCCGCTTCGTCCTGGGATTGGCCCCACAACTCGGCCCGGAATTGCGTGTTTCTGGGAAATAATCGGCCCCTTTGTTGTGGAAAGGCACGTGCAGGAGTTAGCGTGCACCACGAAAGTCAACAAAACCAAAGGGCAACGACCGTGCAGAACCAGGGGGACACGGTGCTAAGCTGAAGTTCCCGACTGGTTTCAACAACATGCGGCGTGGTGGCCCCACTCCTCCGGTTAGTGAAACCACGCAGTTGGGGGTTCGCATGAAGGTATTGTTTAGTCCGCTTCCTGAGCCAAAGTCACGCTGGACTCTGTTCCTGAGCAGCTACAGTGTGCAGACAATTGCGCTGCTCCTGGTGGTCAATCTGAACCTGCTGTACCCAGCTCGCCTGGAACTCCCCCACCGCTACATGATCACCAATCTGGTGCCGTATGAACCTCCTGTTCCGCAGACTCCGCAACCGGTGAATCCGCACCTGGTACCGAAGATAATCAAGCCAGTGGCGGAGGAGCCGGTGTTGACGGCGAGCCTGACGCTGCCACCGCTCCCCAGGCCGAAGAAGCGTGAAACCGATGTGCAGGCGCCGGATCTGAAGAACTCCGCCGTGCGCCTGCCGCAATTGCCCGCGGAGCGCCCGGTGGTGAAGGCGATTGCGACCAACATGTTTTCCACCGGCAGTTCGGCCATGCCCACCACCAACCGTCCGGCCTCGCAGGTGCAAACCGGCGGGTTCGGCGATCCCAACGGCGTGCCCGCTCGCGACAGCAACGGACGTGCGGTGAACATCAACGCCTTCGGCGCCTGGGAGCTGCCCTCAGGCCCGGGACGCGGCAACGGCACGGGCGGGGCCAGCGGGGTTTTCGGCGTTGTGACCAGCGCTGGATTCGGGAATGGAGTGGCCGTGGGTGGTCCCAAAAGCGGAATTAGTGGAAGCGTGAAGCCCTCCGGCTTCGTCGATTCCACCCCGGCGCCGGAGATACAGCCCAAGAAGGTTGCGGCCAAGGAGCCTCCTACCACGCCGGTCGAGATTCTGGCCAAGCCGAAACCGAAATATACCGAAGAAGGCAGGAAGCTGAAGATCGAAGGTGAGGTTCGCCTGCAGGTGCTGTTCACGGCCACCGGGGAAGTACGCGTGATCCGCGTGTTGCAGGGATTAGGGCATGGGTTGGATGAGCAGGCCGTGCGCGCCGCCGAGCAGATCAAGTTCAAGCCCGCGCAGCGCCAGGGCCAAGCGGTGGATTCCAACGCCACGTTGCACATTATTTTCCAGTTGGCGTAGCGGGAGCTTCAGTCCGCTCGAAGACGAGAACCGAGGACGTTATGCGCAAAGCAGTATGGGGTATCGCGAGTTTGTGGCTGCTGGTGGTGGTGGCGCCGGCGTGGGCCGGGGCTAGCCAGCCGACTTCGTTTGACCAGGTGGTCACCCGCATCAACCAGCGGGAGACGCAGTTCGCGCAGAACATGCGCAATTACTCTCCCATGGTCGAAACCTATATTCAGGACATGAAGCCCGATGCCGAATTGGGCGAAGTGCCCTCGGGCGACACCTATTTTCTGGGAAGGCTGGACCTGAGCCACGGCACCAGCACCGCCAGCTTCGTTCCTGATCACAGCGGCTGGCTGCACCGCCTATTCGGGCCGCTGTCGGCCATGAAATATAACGCCGCCGGCTTCGCCGTGGTCTCGCCTGATGAGGGCGAACTCGACCCCGCGCATTACGACTTCACCTTCGTGCGCCGCGAGTTCCTGGGTGAAGTGCGCTGCCTGGTGTTCGACGTGGTGCCCCGCAAGAACACCGGCCAGGGGCGCTTCCTGGGACGGCTGTGGGTGGAAGACCAGGATTACAACATCGTGCGCTTCAACGGCACCTTCGCGCCGCGGCCGCGCTTTGGCTACTACTTCCATTTCGATAGCTGGCGCCTGAACATGGGTCCCAACCTGTGGCTGCCGGCCTATACCTACTCGGAAGAGCAGGACCTGAAGTATTCCATGCCGCACAAGCGCCTGTGGTTCAAGGCGCAGACCCGCTTTTGGGCTTACAACATACACAGCCGCGGACGCCAGGACGAGCTGACCCAGGTGCTGGTGGACCCGGCGCCCACGGTGAAGGATCAGAGCGACAGCAACCAGGACCTGTCGCCGGTGCAGTCCAATCGCATGTGGGCGCGGCAGTCCGAGGAGAACGTGCTGGACAAGCTGGAGCGCGTCGGCCTGCTGGCGCATGAAGGCGAAGTGGACAAGGTGCTGGAAACGGTGGTGAACAACATCGCCATCACCAACAAGATCGATCTGCAGCCGGAGTTCCGCTGCCGCGTGCTGCTGACCGCGCCCTTGGAGTCGTTCAGCGTCGGCCATACCATCGTGATCAGCCGTGGCCTGCTGGACGTGCTGCCCGATGAAGCCAGCCTGGCCGCGGTGCTGGCGCACGAGATGGCGCACATCCTGTTGGCGCATGGCGAGAACCCGATGTACGGCTTCAGCGACCGAATGCTCTTCACTGAAACCCAGACCTTTACCCAGTTGACCCTGGCCCATACCCCGGCGCAGGAACAGGAGGCCGACGTCAAGGCGCTGGAGTTGCTCAAGAACTCGCCCTACAAGGACCAACTGGCGAATGCGGGACTGTTCATGCGGGCGCTGCAGCAGCGCGGCCCGGCGCTGCCTAACCTGATCCGCGCTCACCTGGGCAACAGCCTGGCGCTGGGCACTAACCCGCGCATGTCCGAGCTGATTGCTTCGGCGCCCTCGCTGGAGATGAACAAGGTGGACCAGATCGCCGCCCTGCCCATGGGAGCGCGCATCAAGGTGGACCCCTGGAACGACCTGGCGCAGATGTCCAAAGCCAAGCCAGTGGCGCTGCTCTCGGCGCGCGAGAAGATGTTCTTCGAGGTCACGCCCGTATACCCTTATTTGACGCGCGTGAACGACAAGCAGGCCACGGAGAAGGTGGCCGCCACCAAACCGGCGCAGTAGGGGGCACGGCGTTAAGTGCTTGAGCACCAATAGCTTAAGAGGAGGTGCCACGTAAGACGCCTTTGGAGCATCAAATAGTGAAGATCGGTGCTGGTTACCCCCGTGCTTGACACCGCTAAGCTCATGCGGTATAAAACAGTAGGGGCCTGAATATGGCCTTCCTATCGCGAGAAGGAGTAGCTATGTCGGATACGTTGGGCCCTCCAAAGTCTTAGTTTTGGTCTGGAGCAGTGGTCTCCCATAACTTTATTTGCCATCCCTGGGGCGGAGACATGGCTGCGTAAAACTTGCGGCAATCTGTAAGATCCACCTTGTTTTGGAGAATTTTCTTCCATCTTCTGAGATAGGGTGGAACCTCTCCCTCGATCTTCCCGAAAAACACACCGTCCATCAACAAATGCCTCCAGAGAGACAAGGCGCTAATATTCTCTCTAGTTGCTTCGCCGTGCTGGGCCTGGAGCGCCCGCTCACTTGGAATTTTTCTGCAGTTCTTCAAACAACGCATCATAGTCCCCGTCCAGATCGCCTATACGCTTGTAACAGCAACAGATGTTTTGCTGCGCAGATGACGAATAGTCTGGCTCCGGGGTTCTTTGATCTGCGTGTTTGATGGCATCGCGGTATAACGTGATCGCCGTTTCTTGCGCTGACTTGAAGAGGCCCGCCCGTTGAGCCTCAGTCGCGCCCTCTGGAATCTCCGGGTAACGGCTCAGGTACATTGCCTCCCAAAAATAACTGGGTTGCCACATTGGCAGCAGCTTTTTAGCTTCCCGCAGGTTTTCCTTGATAGACCGCCTGTAGTTTTCAATGTTGCACTTTTTGTCGTACCTAGGCACAATTCGTTCTCGCTGCTCATCTTCCAACAACATAATATAGGCCAGAGCCCGGAGACTGTGGGCCTTCGCCAATATTCCGGAATCTTCTGCCGCGGGATGAGAATCATCGAGGGAAGAGATTTTGAGGGAAGCGATTTGTTCCAGCCTAAGGAGTGCTTCAGCTGCCTTTCTGTCGGCCAGCAGAACCCGAGCAGATTCAAGGAGGACTGAGGAGTAAAGGCTCAATTCTGGAGCGTTCTCCGGTTGTCGAAACTTGAATAACGGGTTCGACAGGAACGTTATGTGATCGACTTCCTCGACGCGTGCTCGATGCACCGGCTCAACTTGGCCATCTCCGATCCGTTCTGGCCTCCCCGGAAATTTCTGCAGATAGACGTTTATCTCCGACAACACTGCTGAACGGAATTTAACAAACTCAGTTACTTCTTTCCTCGCGACTTCAACCTGCTCTTTCGCTGTAATGACCTGTTTTTGAGACTCTTTGACCTGCGTCTGCGCGGCCTCTAATTGCTTCTGCGAAGTCGCGTACTGCTTTTGCGCCGACGCAAAGCTAAAAAAACCGCCCCCAAACATGATGAGAAGCACGAGCCCGTAGAGGCCCAGCATTAGGTCGTTAGCTAGCCGAATGCGCCTAAATCGGCACTGCTCGCGGCACGCTGCGCCTCAAACTCCTTTCTGATTTGGTCGAGCATTGCGCGATGCTCATCCAAGCTTTCCTTAAAACCTCGCGCATATTCGTCGCCCTCGATCTTTGCAGCAGGAAGTTGCGGCTGAGCAGCCAGAGCCTGCTGTCGTGGCGTCGCGGCTATCAAGACGATCACTGCCGTCGAAACGACGATCGCTATGACCCCTATGCAGAACACAACGGTAATTGCTCGCGACATCTTGTGGCGCCTCCTTGGACGGAGTCGCTTGATTGTAGCCCGATGGTTTCCGTAGTGGCGCGGAAATCCGAACTCTCTCTGGCTCGCCGGTCATGATTACGGTCAAGTGCCTGCTCGCACTCAAGCTGTGTTCACGTCGTTGCCGCGCCCGTACGGCTCCCGGGGCAACCCTGTGACGCCTCTCAAAATCATCCGCCCCCCGTAAATTCAAATGCCTGCTGGGGCGGGTGGCCCGCCCGAACGCCGTCGGGTGAGCAGAGGTCTTGGTTCCCAGCAAGAATCTCGAGGGTGCCCCATCCTAACGTCGCGCCGTTCGACGTTAGGGTGGGGTTTTTGACGTTCGTCTTGTCTCGCGTGATTCAGGGATGAATCGCAACGGTCACGGAGCGGAAAAGTCAAAATCCCCACCCTTCCCAACGGCAGGGAAGGGTGGGGCACCCTCAAGAGCTTCTCTACCCCGGGCGGTTTGTTCCGGGAACAGAACGCACCGGCACTTTCGTTACTTCCCGTCCGTTTAGCCCCTTGGTGACCCCTGCTTTGGGCGCAGATGATTTGGCTCTATAATCGCTACAGAGTTCCCGGACAACACAGGAAGCGCCGCGTTTCACTTTTCATGCAGGATTCCAAACAGATCGAATTTATAGCGGAGCGAGTGGTTTCCGAGGTGTTATCGCGCCATCTGCCGGAGATTCGCCAGGAGATGGTGCGGCGGGTGATGGCCGAGCTGCCGGCCGCGGGCAGTTCCGAGGGCGGCGCCGCGTCGTCGGTGCTGGAAGCTGCCCTGGCAGCGCTGCAGGACGTTACCTCGCAAGCCGACATTCTCAATATACTGCTGGATTTCGCGGCGCGCTTCAGCGGTCGCGTGGCCCTGTTCGTGGTCCGCGGCGAGTCCGCCGTGGTCTGGCAGGCGCGCGGCTTTCCCGACGACAACGGCCTGCGCAACTTCAACCTCAACCTGGCTGACCCGGTGGTGGCGCGGGTGGTGCACGAGCGCGTCCCGGGTGCGGCCGGCCTCGATTTCGATCCCAACTTCCTGGCTCGGGTCGGACATGCCGCCGGAGGCAACGCCATCCTGTTGCCGCTGGTGCTGCGCGAAAAAGTTTCCGCCCTAGTGTATGCGGATTGCGGGCTGGAGGGCGGCAAGCTCGATGTGGCCGCGCTCAAGCTGCTGATGCGCTCCGCCGGCATGTGGCTGGAAGTGCTGGCGCTGCGCAAAGCCATGGTAGGAGGAGCTCCGGCGCCGGAGCCGGCGCCGCCGCATGCGCCCGAGCGGTCGCAAGTAACAGTGGGCTCGGTCACGCCGGAGCGAGCCGCCGCCATGGCCGCCTCCGCACCACCCCAGGCCGACCCGGCGCAGGCCGCGCCCGCCGCCTCCCGGACGGCCGTCGCGGTCGCCACTCCGGAATCGGATTGGACGCCCGAGGAGCGCGATCTCCACCTGCGCGCCCAGCGCTTTGCCCGCCTGCTGGTGGATGAGATCAAGCTCTACAACCAGGCCAAAGTGGCGGAAGGGCGCGCCGCCCGCGATCTCTACGACCGGCTCAAGGAAGATATCGACAAGAGCCGCGCTTCCTACCACAAGCGGTACGGCAGTAGTCCTGCTGCCTCCGCTGACTACTTCACCAAGGAACTGGTCCGCATCCTCGCGGACAATGACGCCTCTCTGTTAGGAGTGAATTTCCAGGGTTGATGCCAGCCGTGCGCAGTCGCGTTTTCATTCTCACCTTGGTGCTGGCCGGGCTGGCAACACTCGGGTTGGCGGCGCAGCAGTCGGGCGAAACCTCGTCGCAAAGCTCCAGCGCAAAAAAGAAATCCAGCACAGCCAAGAAATCTGCCAGCGCGAAAACCAAGAAGCCCAGCAGCACCGCAGCCAAGAAGCCCGTCAGCAGCAAAAAGAGAACCACGACCGCGAAGAAGAAACACGTCATACCGATCCGGGTGACGCGGGTGAGGCGCGCCTTCGTGGCCTCGGCGGCGCTGAAGCCGATGGCGCGCCAACTGCTGCAGGACCGCACTCCGACTGCCTATGCCGGGGTGGAGAAGTACGCGCGCGCGCACAACGACGAAGCCGGCTCGCTAGCGTGGCTGGTGGCCGGATACGCGCACGTGCTCGACCGGCAGTATCCCGCGGCCATTGAGCCGCTCAAGAACGCGCGCGCCCATGCCGGGGAGCTGGGCGACTACGTGGATTACTATCTCGCCTCCGCCTATGCCGGCACGGGAGACTTCACCCATGCGGCCGCGGTTCTCGAAGAGTTCCAGACAAAGTATCCCGACTCGCTGCTGGAGCGTGACGCCATGGTGGCCTATGCCGGGGCGCTGGTCTCGAGCGGCCAGGAGCAGCGGGCCATCGCGTTGCTCGAGGCGCACCGCACTCCTACGCGCGCAGGCCTGGAACTGGTGCTGGGCCGCGCCTACTCCGCTGCCGGACAGCCGGTAAAGGCTACGCAGACGCTGCGGCGGATCTACTACACCATGCCGCTGTCCGCCGAAGCCGCCGAGGCCGAGCTGCTGCTAAAGCCGCTGGCAGGGGTTCCGGGCGTGCTTCCCGTCACCTTCCAGGAACAGAAAACGCGCGCCGAGCTGCTGGATCTGGCGCGCCGTCACACCGACGCGATCCTCGAATACCGCGCCCTGTTGAAGCAGGCGCCGCCGGAAGAATTGGCGGGCGTACAAGTGGGGCTGGCGGCGGCCCTCTATCACGGCGGGCGGACCTACGAGACGCAGCAGGCACTGGCCGGGCTGCCGCCGATGACTGGCGAACCCGATGCCCTGCGCCTGTACCTGCTGCTGGAGATGGAGCGTCCCGACGTCAATCGCGTCGAGCAAACGCTCTCCAGCCTGCGCGCCAGTTATCCCAGCAGCCCGTGGTTCGAGGAAGCGCTGTACGCGGCCGCCAACCTGTACCTGCTGCGGCCGGACTACGACCACGCCGCCGCGCTCTATGCCGAGATGGCGCAACGCTTTCCCACCGGCAAGTACGCGGCGTACGCGCACTGGAAGGCGGCCTGGCTGAATTTCCGCCTGGGCCGGAACGACGAAGCCCGCTGGCGGTTCGAAAAGCAGGTGGAGTTGTATCCCACCTCCAACCAGGTGGTGCCTTCGCTCTACTGGCGCGGACGGATCGCGGAAGACGAGCACGATTACGCGCGCGCCCGCGCCTACTACCAGAAGATCGCGGACCGCTTCCGCTACTACTACTACGCCGACCTGGCGCGCACGCGGCTGCACGGCCTTCCGCCCAGCACCGATCCGGTGGCGGATCCTTTGCTCGATCACATTCCCGCGCTGCGGCCGCTGGCGAGCGTGGCCAACACCGAGCTGCCCGCCGACGACCTGCGTGCGCAAAAGAGTCTGCTGCTGGAAAACGGCGCGCTCTACGAGCTGGCCATGCGTGAGTTGCAGGCGGCCAACATTAATGGCGACGCGCCCTGGGCGCTGGCCCAGATCGCGCATCTCTACCAGGAGCAGGAGCGCTACGACCGCGCCTTGCAGGCGCTGAAGCGCGCCGTTCCCGGATACTTCGGCCTGGACATCGAGCAGTTGCCGCGCCCGGTATGGGAAGCGCTGTTCCCGCGGCCGTGGTGGAACGATGTCAAGAGATACGCGGCCGAGAACCA
Source organism: uncultured Acidobacteriota bacterium (assembly GCA_963808725.1). GTDB lineage: Bacteria > Acidobacteriota > Terriglobia > Terriglobales > Acidobacteriaceae > JAHFUA01. The sequence continues at coordinate 404,295 of CAWEGO010000003.1, forward strand.
GCTCGATCCTTACCTGGTGGCGGCGCTGATCCGGCAGGAATCGGAGTTCAATCCCGCCGCGGTCTCGCGCGCCGATGCCATCGGCCTGATGCAACTGCTGCCGGTCACCGGCAAGCGCATGGCGCACGAGCTGAACGTCAGACGATATTCGGTCGGCATGCTGGCCGAGCCCGGGGTCAACGTGCAACTGGGCACGCGTTATTTCCGGCAACTGGTGCAGAAGTTCGACGGCAAGCTGGAATTGGCGCTCGCGGCCTACAACGCTGGCGCCGATCGCGTGGAAGAGTGGCGCTCGTCGGGGAACTTCCGCGAGCCCGCCGAATTCGTCGAGTCCATCCCCTTCACCGAGACCCGCGAGTACGTGCAGGCGATCCTGCGCAATGCCGGCATCTACCACCGCCTCTATGGCACGCCGTAGAATGAATCTGAGGTAAGGCGGCCAAACCGCGATGTCCCTGCCCGACTTCAAGCTGCTGCGCCCGCGAAGCCTCGCTGAGGCGGTCGAACTTCTCGGCCAATACGCTGACGCGCAGATCGTCGCGGGCGGAACCGACCTGATACCGTCCATGAAGCAGCGCCTCTTCACGCCGGCGCACATGATCGACATCCGCCGCATCGCCGAACTGCGCGGTGTTCGCAGCGTCCCCGGGCAGGGAACTGAGATCGGCGCACTCACCACGCTCACCGAGATCGAGCACTCGGACCTGATCCGGCGCGATTATCCCGTGCTGTACGAAGCCGCCAAGATCGTGGCCTCGCCCATCCTGCGCAACATGGGCACGCTGGGCGGCAACATCTGCCTGGACACGCGCTGCCTCTGGTACAACCAGTCGCTTACCTGGCGCACCTCCTGCGGTTTCTGCATCAAGAAGGATGGCGACCTCTGCCACGTTGCGCCCGGCGGCGCCAAATGCTGGGCGGTTTTCTCCGGTGACACGCCTCCGGCGCTGCTCTGCCTCGATGCAGAGTTGGAAATTGCCGGCCCCGCCGGCACGCGCCGTGTCGCACTGCGCGACTTCTACACCAACGTCGGCGACGCTCGCATCACGCTCGCCCGGAACGAGATCGTCACGCGCATCTTCCTGCCCGAGCGCACCGCCGGATACCGTGGCGTCTACCGCAAGCTGCGCCTGCGCGGCTCCATCGATTATCCGCTGGCCGGAGTGGCCGTCGTGATCAAGCGCTCGAATGGACACGTAGGGGATGCGCGCGTGGCGATCACGGCGGTGAATCCTGCGCCGTTGCTAGTTCGCGGTGTAGAGAAGGAGCTGGTCGGCAAGGCAGTCACCGCGGAAAACGCTGCGGCGATAGGAGAACTCGCAGCCCGTACCGCCAAGCCATTGACCACATCCGTGCTTACGCCTGAATATCGGCGCGAGATGATTCGGGTCTTCGCCAAGCGAGCCGTGCTCGAAGCAGCAAGAGAGTGGCAAGTGGGAAGTGGTAAGTGATAAGTTGACTTAGCTTGGAAACTGTCAGGCAAAGGCCTTGCCCCTCGACTCGCGCGAAGGCGCTCGCTCGGGGTGACAGTTGTGGTAGGGACTCGTGGAAAGCCCACTCTGACAACTGGCAACTGACAACTGGCCACTGACCTTGATCACTGACTGCCACATCCACATCCAGCCCATGGAAATGTTCAACCCGGGCGCGCTGGCCGCGATGAAGCGCAAGCGGCCAAACTTCGAGCAGATCTGCGAATTCTGCCGCTCGCCCAAAGCGTTTCTCAAGCACCTGGACGCCTGCGGCATCGATCGCGCCGTGCTCATCAATTATGTGGCGCCCGAGGTCATCGGCTTCACGCCCGAGGTCAACACTTTCATCGCCGGCTACGTCAAGGAAGACCCGCGCCGCCTGATCTCCTGTGGCAGCCTGCATCCGCGGCACAGCACCAACTTCATGGCTGACGTGGACCACCTGCTCCGTCTCGGCATACGCATGATCAAGGTCCACCCGCCGCACCAGTTGCTCTATCCCAACGACTACCTGCACGGCGTAAAGGAACTGGAGATCCTCTACCGCGCCGCCGAAGCCAACGGCGTGCCGGTGATGTTCCACACCGGGACGTCCATCTTTCCCGGCGCGCGCAACAAGTTCGGCGACCCCATCCACGTGGACGACGTGGCCGTGGACTTTCCGCGCCTGAAGATTCTGCTGGCGCACGGCGGCCGGCCGCTGTGGATGAACACTGCGTTCTTCCTGGTGCGCCGCCACCCCAACGTCTATCTCGATATCAGCGGCATTCCGCCCAGGACGCTGTTGAAATATTTCCCGCGGCTGGAGGAGATCGCGGACAAGACCGTCTTCGGTACCGACTGGCCCGGGCCCGGCGTCCCTGACATCAAGCAGAACCTGGATGATTTCCGCGCCCTGCCGCTCTCCGACGCGGCGAAAGAGCAGATCCTCACGAAGACGGCGCTCTCGCTTTGGCCGGCGTGATTGCGGCCGGCGACGACCCACCTCGCCAGGATAGGGGTCCCTCGACTCGCGCTCCGCTCGCCAACTCGCGTCGCACTTCGCTCGGGATGACAGAGTAAGGAACGGGACGGCGCGTTCCCGTCCACTCAATCACCCGATGAGCCGATCACCCGATGACCCGATTCTCAATCGCCCAATAAAAATGGGGAGCTCGCGCTCCCCAACGTGAAACCTGAAACGTGAAACGTTTTTCTACTCTCCCGCCACTCCCGCGCCGCCCATCATCAGCGGGCGGTCGAGTTCCAGGAAGATTTCGGTTCCAGCGGGCAGTTGGGCGGAGTGTTTGGTCGCCAGCCAATGCGCGCCCACCAAGCCGAATCCGACGCCTGCGCCGACGAACAAGCCTGTCGCTCCGGCGGCCAGCGTGCCAATCACGGCGCCCGCGCCGGTGCCCGCCACCATCTCGGCGTTGTCACGCCCGCTGCGAGCGGAGCCGTGGATCCTGCCTTCATCGTCCACGGTAGTATGCGACGACCTGGCGGTGTCGACCACGGTGGCGGTGATCAGGTACTCGTTGCCGTTGGGCAGGACAATGCGGTCGGGCAGCAGCGCGATGGTGGGCTTGCCGGCGATGCGCCGCGGCTCACTCAGCTTGGTCACCCGCCCGGTCACCGCCGCGCCCACCGGTACCAGGGTGGCGCCGTTGACCACCACCGCTTCGGTCACACGCCCGGTAAACACGTCGCCCACCTTGCTCTTGTGGGTGGAAAGCGGTGTCTCCAGTTTCATGCGCAGGCCGGTTCCCGCCGGCAACGACACGTCCTGTTGCGCCATGGCTGCCGCTGCCAGCAGCAGCATCGCCAACGTCACACCCATTACTCTCTTCATTACCATTCCTCCTTGGCTGACCTTGTGTTCAAAATCGATCACGGACTCGATGGCGCAAGAAACTCAATCTTTCGCTGACTGCAACTGCTGCAACACCAAGCTGATGTCCGCCCGGTCGTTCTGGTCGGAGCTGACGTACACGAACCGCAGCATGCCCCTGCGGTCCACGATGAAGCTGGCCGGCCGCGCGATGTTGATGGCATCGCGCGCCAGCCAGTGATAGATGCCATAGGCCTTGGTGACCGCGCGGTCCTCGTCCAGCAGAAAGGGAAAGCTGACCGGATGCTCGGCCAGATACTTCTCCGGTTTGAACCAGCCGCCGCGTTTTTCGGCCGCGATGTACAACAGGCTGCCCATTCGCTCGATTTCGTCCTGGTGTGGCTCCAACTGGGCCATGCGCTTGACGCAGTTCGGTCACCAGGTCCCCCGCAGGAACTCCAGAATCACCGGACCGCGCACCAGCACCTGGAGGAGGGAATAAACCTCGCTGCGATTCGCCGCCGCGAGCGTAAATTCCGGCGCACGATCGCCGATCCTCAAAGTTTGCGAGGAACCCGCCACCACTTCGACTTTAAGCCAGCCCGGGATGTCCGCAATATGCGAAACCAAAATGGGAACCAGCGTAGGCACGTGAATAGTCGGTTTCTCGAAAGCGCACGACCAGACCGTGCTGACGGCCGCCCGCGCCCGCCGGGCTTCGCCCCTGCACTATAATCGCGACCAGGTGAGAGCCTTATGACCGATACCAGCATTGGCGAAATTCGCGCCCGCGAGATTCTCGATTCGCGTGGCAATCCCACGGTCGAAGCCGAGGTTTACCTGCTCGACGGCAGCATGGGACGAGCCGCTGTTCCCAGCGGCGCTTCCACCGGCGAGCACGAAGCCGTGGAGCTGCGCGACGGCGACAACGCCCGCTACCAGGGCAAGGGCGTGCTCAAGGCAGTCGAGAACGTCAACGGCGAGATCGCCGACGCTCTCTCCAACATGGACGCCTACGACCAGCGCGCGCTCGACGACAAGATGATCGAGCTCGACGGCACCGAGAACAAAGGCGCGCCTGGGCGCCAACGCCATCCTAGCCGTCTCCATGGCGGCAGCGCGAGCTAGCGCCGCATCGCTCAAGCTCCCGCTCTACCGCTATCTCGGCGGAGTGAGCGCCAACGTGCTGCCGGTGCCCATGATGAACATCCTCAACGGCGGCGCGCACGCCGACAACAACGTCGATTTCCAGGAATTCATGGTCATGCCGGTGGGCGCGTCGTCGTTCGCCGAAGCGCTGCGCTGGGGCGCGGAGGTCTTCCACACGCTCAAAGGCGTGCTCAAGAAGCGCGGATACAACACTGCTGTCGGCGACGAAGGCGGCTTCGCGCCTTCGCTCAAGTCCAACGTGGAGGCCATCGAAGTCATCCTTGAGGCCATCCAGAAGGCGGGCTACAAGCCGGGCGAGGATATCGCCATCGCTCTGGATCCCGCCGCCAGTGAGTTCTATCAGGATGGCAAATACGTCTTCAAAAAGTCGGACAAATCGGCGAAGAGCTCCGACGATATGGTCCGCTTTTATGCCAAGTGGGTGCGCGATTATCCCATCGTCTCGCTGGAAGACGGACTATCGGAAGAAGACTGGGACGGCTGGAAGAACCTGACCAAAGAGCTGGGCGGCAGGATTCAGCTCGTCGGCGACGACATTTTCGTGACCAACATCCGGATCTTCGGCGAAGGCATCGAGAAGGGAATTGCCAACTCGATTCTGATCAAGCTCAACCAGATCGGTACCGTCAGCGAAACGCTCGACGCCATGGCGCTCGCCCGCCGCAACGGCTACACCTCGGTGATTTCCCACCGCTCGGGCGAGACCGAGGACACCTTTATCGCCGACTTCGCCGTCGCCACCGGCGCCGGGCAGATCAAGACCGGCTCCGCCTCGCGCACCGACCGCATCGCCAAGTACAACCAGTTGCTGCGCATCGAGGAAGAGCTAGGCACCGGTGCGCGCTTCCTGGGCCTCAAGGCGCTGAACTACCACGGCGAGCTGGCCACGAAGGTGGAAGCATGAACCAATCGCGAGCGCGAAGGAGCACTAACGTGAGACGATGGGCAGCTTTGACCGCTTTTGTAATGGTCTGTGCTTCCTTCGCATGCAGCCAAACGGCGCCGGATGCGGTCTGCAGCACAGCCCAGCGCGGCGAAACTGGCGAAGATTCGGGAACTGGTCAGGCTGACCGGCGGACCCCAAATTGCGGTGAACATGATCAAGTCTCAAATCGCCAGCATTAAGACCCTGTTACCATTTCCGCCGCGTGCGCAGGACGACTTCGAAAAAGAATTCCTGGCCTCCGTAAATGTGAATGAGTTCATCGATCTCATTGTTCCGATTTATGACCGGCATTTTTCGGAGGACGACGTTGACGGCATATTGGCTTTTTACCGGGGTCCGATTGGCCAGCGCCTCACCCAAGCCCTTCCTGAAATCACGGCGGAATCCCAGGAGGCGGGAAAGGAGTGGGGGCAAGGGCTGGGCAAGAAAGTAGGCCAGAAGATCGCGCAGAAGCTCGCCCACGGCGATTATGGTCCCTGGCCACCCGAGAGACAGGATTCACCGCAGGAAAAACACTGAGTTGCGGAAGATCCGTGATGACGGGCGTTGTCATGACGCGATCAGGGGTGAGCGAACGGCTTTGCCCTCGACTCGCGCTGAAGTGCTCTCGGGGTGACAGATCAGCGAGCATTTAATCATGCCTAGACCGAAGCCACTCGTCCTCATCATCCTTGACGGCTGGGGATACGCGCCGCCGTCGAACGCCAACGCCATCTCGCTGGCGCGCAAGCCCAACTACGACCAGCTTCTGCGCGACTATCCCAACACGCTCATCCACACCAGCGGGCGCTACGTCGGGCTGCCCGACGGGCAGATGGGCAACAGCGAGGTCGGCCATCTCAATATCGGCGCCGGCCGCGTCGTGTACATGGACATCACGCGCCTCGACCTGATGATCCAGAACGGAGAATTCTTCTCCAACCCCGAGCTGCTGGCGGCCATCAAGCACGCGCGCTCGGGCGGGCGCCGCCTGCACATCTTCGGGCTGCTCTCCGATGGCGGCGTGCACTCTTCCGAAGAGCATCTCTACGCGCTGCTGCGCATGGCCAAGCAAAACGGTGTGGACCGCGTCTTCGTCCACTGCTTCATGGACGGCCGCGACACCCTGCCCACCTCTGGCGCCGGCTACATCGAGCAACTCCAGCAGAAGATGCGCGAGTACGGCGTCGGCAGGATCGCTTCGGTCGAAGGCCGCTACTACGCCATGGACCGCGATCGCCGCTGGGAGCGCATCGAGAAGGCTTTTGCCGCGATGGTCGAAGGCAAAGGCGAGGGCGGCACCTACGTCGATCCGGTGCAGGGCGTGAAGGACTCCTACAACAAAGGCGTCACCGACGAGTTCATCCTGCCGTTCGTGTGCGTGGATAATCGCGGTGAGCCGCTGGCCCGCGTCCGCGAAGAGGACGCCTGCATCGACTTCAACTTTCGCGCCGACCGCGCCCGCCAGATCACGCGCGCGCTGGCCCGCAAGAGCCATCTTTCAGCGCAAGACGGCCGCGAGCTGCCCGGCGCCGAAGATCTCGACCGCATCATCCCACGCGAGCCCGTCCCGGCCAACCTGCACTACCTGTGCATTACGCGCTACGACAAGCAGTTCACGCTGCCTTACGTGGTGGCGCCGGAAGCGCTCTCCAATATCCTCGCCAACGTCATGGCCAACCTGCACCTGCGCAACCTGCGCGTGGCCGAGACCGAGAAGTATGCGCACGTCACTTACTTCTTCAACGGCGGCGTGGAGCAGCCGTTTCCCGGCGAAGAGCGCGTGCTGGTGCCTTCGCCCAAGGTAGCGACCTATGACCTGAAACCGGAGATGTCGGCCAGCGGCATCGCCGACGCGGTGGTCAAGGCGGTGAACGATACTGCCTTCGACGTGATTGTCGTCAACTTCGCCAACGCCGACATGGTCGGCCACTCCGGCAAAATCCCGCCCACCATCCAGGCGGTCGAAACCGTGGACGCCTGCCTCGGCCGCATCTACACTGCGGTGCGCCAGAAGGGCGGCGCGATGATGGTCACCGCCGACCACGGCAACGCCGAGATGCTGATCGATCCCGCGACCGGCGGCCCGCACACCGCGCACACCACGAACCCGGTGCCGCTCATCATCGTCAGCGATCAGGATAAGAAATTCACTCTCCGGCCCGACGGCGCGCTGCAAGATATTTCGCCGACGGTGCTTGGGCTGCTGGGAATTCCGCAGCCCAAAGAGATGACCGGACATGATCTGCGAGCCCCCGGATCGGGTGATCGGGTGATCGGGTCATCGGGAGATTGAAGACCAATGTCGACCCAAGAAGAGCTCCGAGCCCGCACCAAGCAGTTTGCGTTCAGGGTTATCCGCTTGTTCAAATCACTACCACGCTCCACCGAGGCGGTGATTGGCAAACAGCTATTACGTTCGGGGACGTCGGTTGCGGCGAATTACCGAGCGGTCAACCGCGCCCGCTCGCGTGCTGAGTTTATCTCGAAGATCGGTGTGGTTCTGGAGGAAGCAGACGAGACTGTGTTCTGGCTCGAAGCTCTTGCCGAAGCCGGGACGGTAAAGCCCCCGTTGCTACAGCCGCTGCTCGAGGAAGCGAATGAACTAGTTGCGATCTTTGCTGTCTCCCAACGTACGGCTCGGTCTAATTCCCCTTAAATCACCCGTTGACCCGATCTCCCGATGACCCGATCTAATGACCCGATGAAGTTACTCATCATCATCCAGCATCCCTTCGCTCTCTGGAACGCGCCAGCGTGGCTGGGCGAGCGCATCCACCGCGATTTTCCGCAGGTCGAGCTGAACCAGCGCGACACCTACAAGAATGTCGAAGACCACATCCGCGATGCCGAGATTTTCTTTGGATGGTCGCTGCGTGGCGAGCAGGTCCGTGTGGCGAAGAAGCTGCGCTGGATTCACTCGACGGCCGCGGCTGTTCACCAGTTGATGTCGCCGGAGCTGCGCGCGAGCGACATCGTCGTCACCAATGCCCGCTCCGTCCACGGACCGGTGGTCGCCGAGCACGCCATCGCGCTGATGTTTTCGCTGGCCAAGCGCCTGCCCGCGGCAACCCGCTACCAGCAGCAACACGTCTGGGCGCAGGAACAGATTAGCTGCCAACCTCCGCACCCGACGGAACTCTCCGGCTCGACCCTCGGCCTCGTCGGCTACGGCGCCATCGGCAGCGAGATCGCCCGCAGCGCCGTCGCTTTGGGGATGCGCGTACTCGTGGTGCGCCAGCATCCCAACAAGGACAACAAGTTCCCGTCATCCCGAGCGAGCGCGCCCGGGGTTGGCGCGCGAGTCGAGGCCCGCCCTGAGCGAAGTCGAAGGGGACCCCTACCTGCCATCGAGACCTTCGCCCTCGACCGGCTCGACGAAGTCATTGCGCAAGCCGACTTCTTCGTACTCGCCGCGCCGCTCACCGACAGGACGCAGCGCATCATCAACGCCGAGCGTCTTGCCCGCATGAAGCCGGAGGCGTATGTGATCAACGTCGCCCGCGGCGCGCTGATTGATGAGGCGGCTCTGGCCGACACCTTGCGGAACCACCGCATCGGCGGCGCGGCACTTGACGTCTTCGATAAGGAACCGCTGCCCGCCGAATCGCCGCTCTGGGATTTGGACAACCTGCTGATCACGCCCCACACGGCCGCCACGTCCGACAAGATGTGGGAGCGCCACTACGCGCTGATCCAAGAAAACCTCCGCCGCTATCTTGCCGGCGAGCCCCTGCTCGGCCTGGTGGATAAGCAGGTGGGATACTGAATCGGGCCATCGGGTGATGGCCGATTTTCCTGACTCACGACTACCCCAGCAGCGGCTGGAGCGCTGCCTGGAAGCGCGCCATGAAGTGCTCTTCCAGGAAATTCTCTTCCACGCGCTGGCGGGCAGCGAGACCCACCGCGGTGGCGTACTGAGAATCGCTCAGCACGCGCGTGGCGGCTTGGGTGATGGTGGAAGCCAGAAGGTCGTTGACCAGAATGGCGCTGCCGTTGGGAAAGAGTTCGCTCATCACGGTTCCTGCCAGCCCCATGACCGGCACTCCCGCGGCCGCCGCCTCCACTCCAGCCAGGCCGAACCCTTCCTGCTTGGAGGGAAAGAAAAACAGCCGGCAGCGCGCATAGAGCTGGTCGCGTTCCTGATCGCTCAAGCGTCCGAGGAATTCGACTCCGGCGATCTGTTCCTGGGCGACGCGCCGCCGCAGCCGCGCCAGGTCGTTACCGCTGCCTACGATGAGCAGCCGGGCGGCGGGAATGGATTTGCGCACCTCCGGCCAGGCATCGAGCACAGGATCGTGCCCTTTGAGGCGCTCCACCGAAGCCATGCGCCCGACGATCAACCCCACCGGCGGCAGGTCGCCGGCCCGCACCGCGGTTTCGCGCCGCGGCACTCCCAGCCAGGTCACTTTGACCTGCGGCAGCCACGGGTTCACTGCGCGCGCGGCCGCCACCGTCGTGGCCGAGTTGGAGAGAACAATGTTGGCGCGCAGCAGCGCTTCGCGCCGCCGGCTGACCAGCGGTTCCCACACCTCGATTCCGTGCAGGAAGACGCCGTACGGCACTCGCTTGAGCCGGGGCAGCAGGTGGTGGATGGCGGCCAGGTGAACGTGCTCGTAGAAGACGAAGTCCGGCCGGCTCAGCGAGCCCCAGAGAGCGCGCCCCGCGAACATCCCACGGCGCAGAAAGCGTGGCAACGTCACCGGATGCTGCCACAGCGCCACCTCGTGCTCGCCGGCCAGCGCCTTCAGGATCGATTGCGAGACCACGCCGATGCCGCCGTGCGCCGTCCCCAATCCGGAGGTCACCAGCACAACTTTGCGACGAAGCCGCGCACTCATGGCAGAATGGGGATCACTGGTGAAACGAGAGTACCACAACCCATTCGCGAGCCTTCCAGCATGAAGGTTCTGCACATCGTGCCGTCTTTCTATCCCGCCTTCAACTACGGTGGCCCCATCACTTCCGTCTACGAACTGTGCGCCGGATTGGTGCGCCAGGGCTGTGAAGTGCGTGTGCTGACCACCGACGCCAACGGACTGGGCGCAGTGCTCAACGTCGCCAAGGACGCGCCGGTCACCTTGCCGCCAGGTATATCGGTTCGCTACTGTCCGCGGATTTTTCGCCACTCCGTCTCTCCGCAACTGGCGCGCCGGCTGGCGCCCTCGATACGCTGGGCCGACCTGGTCCACCTCACTGCGGTGTACAACTTCCCCACGCTGCCCACGCTGGCGGCGTGCCGCTGGCTCCGGAAGCCGCTGGTGTGGTCGCCGCGGGGCGCGCTGCAACGCTGGCCCAGCTCGCGGCGTCTGGGACTGAAGGCCGGATGGGAAAACCTCTGCCGCCGCCTCGCTCCTCGCTCCATAGTGCTGCACGTAACTTCGGAACAGGAAGCCGCGGAGAGCGCAGGCAGGTTTCCTGGCATCCGCACCGCGGTGATCCCCAACGGAGTCGAACTGCCGCCGGGGCTCGAGAACCGCAACGGGTCCGAAGGCTTGCGGCTGCTGTTTCTCGGCCGCATTGATCCCAAGAAAGGCATCGAGAACCTGCTCGCCGCCTGCCAGCGCCTGGGCAACATTGGCCGGCCGTGGTCGCTGACCATCGCTGGCTCCGGCGACGCGGCTTACACCGCCGGCTTGGAGGAGAATGCCCACAAACTGGGATTGCGCGAACGCGTCAGCTTTGTGGGCGAGGTGCGCGGCCAGGCCAAGACCGATCTTTTCGCCGCCAGCGATCTCGCAGTCTTTCCCTCGCATACAGAAAATTTTGCCATGGTGGTGGCCGAGGCCATGGCGCACGGTGTTCCTGTCGTGGCCAGCAAGGGTACGCCGTGGGCCGGCGTCGAGGCGCACGGCTGCGGTCTCTGGGTGGAGAACGATCCCGCCACCCTGGCCGCAGCCATCGAGCGCATGAGCCGCATGCCGCTCGCCGAGATGGGACAGCGCGGCCGCCGCTGGATGGAGGAGGAATTCGCCTGGGAAACAGTCGCGCGGGAGATGCTGCGACTTTATGGTAAGCTCGTGCTCAAAGAACAAAGTGCTCCCTGATTCTGGATTTTTTTTGCTGTTCTACATCACGGGCCACTCGCATCACGCCGAGCCCAGCGTGTCTGTGCGTTTCTATCCCATCCAAGGAGTCGTGACCGACTGAATGTGTGGAATCGCCGCATTGCTGGGCAAGCACAAACCGGAATGCGCGGCGGCCATGGTCAACACCATGAACGACGCGCAGGCGCATCGCGGTCCCGATGACCAGGGCGCGGTGGTGCTGCAGGTGGGCGGCGGGATCGTGGGCCTGGGCAACCGCCGGCTGGCCATCCTCGACCTCTCTCCGCACGGGCACCAACCCATGCACAATCCCGACACCGGCGACGTGCTGGTGTACAACGGCGAGATCTACAACTCGCCTGACCTCCGCCGCGAGCTGCAGCGAGCAGGCTTTACCTTTCGCGGCCACAGCGACACGGAAGTGCTGCTGCGCGCGTATCAAAACTGGGGCGTCGATTGCCTGCCGCGTCTGCGCGGCATGTTTGCCTTCGCCCTGTGGGACGCGCGCCGCTCGCGCCTGCTGATTGCTCGCGATCATCTCGGCATCAAGCCGCTCTACTACGCCGCGCGCGAAGGCGAATGGTTCGTGTGCGCCTCGGAGGTCCGCGGCCTGATGAGCAGCGGCCTGGTGCCGGCGGCGGTCAGCCAGCGTGCTCTCGCCGGCTATCTGGCGTACGGCGCGGTGCAGGAGCCGCTCACGCTGTTCGAGGGCGTGCTCACCCTGCCGCGCGGCGCGTGGAAAGAATTCGACAGTCTCGGACGCTCGACCGCCCAGGGCACGTACTGGCAATTTCCGCGGCCTGACGGCGAACGCCAGCGCAGCCTGGAAGAAGTGGCGGAAGAAGGCCGCGCGCTGCTCGAGCAGTCGGTGCGCCGCCACCTGCTCAGCGACGTGCGCGTGGGCATCTTTTTGAGCTCCGGCCTCGATTCCACCGCCGTGCTGGGCATCGCCCGCCGCTTCCAGAGCACGACCGATCACCTCAACGCCTTCACCGTTTCTTTCTCCGACGATCCGGTGTACGACGAGGCGGCCATCGCGCGCATCACCGCGGCGCGCTTCGGCGTGCAGTACCACGAATATCCGGTAGAGGAATCGACCGCGCTGGCCTGGATGCGCGATGCCCTCGCCGCCATGGACCAGCCCTCGATGGACGGCTTCAACACCTATATGGTGGCGCGGGCGGTGCACGAGCAGGGCATCAGCGTCGCGCTCTCCGGCATGGGCGGCGACGAACTGTTCGCCGGATACAACAGCTTCCGCCGCGTCCCGCGCCTCCACCGCGCGATGTCGTGGATGGCGTCGCTGCCGCCGCGCTGGCGCGCCGCGCTGGCGCGCAACCTAGCGCTGTCCATGAACTCGGTGGTGCGTTCTAAAGCCGCGGACATTGCCACGGCCGGCCCGGACTTCCTCGCCATTTATTTTCACACCCGCCGCCTGCTCTCCGACCACGGCCTGGCGCGGCTCGGCCTCGGATCTGCGGAACTGGATCTCACGCCGAACTACCAGGTCCCGGAGCTGAGTTGCGACGGATGGGTGGCGGCGTCGGATCCGGTGGCTTCGGTGGCGCGGCTGGAGTCGGCCTTTTATCTGGAGAACGTGCTGCTGCGCGACAGCAACGTCTTCGGCATGGCCAACGCGCTCGAGATCCGCGTGCCGCTGCTCGACCTCGACCTGGTGGACTGGGCCTTCCGCCTACCCGGCGACTTGTTGCTGCCCAAGGGCGCTCCTTCCAAGCACCTGCTGCGCACCATGTGTGCCGGCCTCTATACGCCGGCTCAGTTGGAGCAGGGCAAGCGCGGCTTCATGCCTCCCATCGGCCTGTGGCTGCGGGGACCGCTGCGCGAGACCATGGAAGAGAGTTTGCGTTCGCTGAAGAACTCCGGCCTCATCGATCCCGCCGGGATCGCGCCCATCACCCAAACTTTTTTACGAGAACCCAGGAGCCCGGCGTGGTCGCGCGTCTGGGCAATGGTGACATTGGGACATTGGTTCGAACAGCACAAGTCGGCGCCCGTTCTGGTGCAGTGACCGAAGCCCAGCCGGGCAGCGATCGCCCGAGGGTCTCGGTCATCGTGCTCGCCTATAACGAGGAGGCGAACCTTCCCGACTGCCTTGAGAGTTTGAAGCATCTCGATTGCGAAGTGCTGGTGGTGGATTCCGGCTCGACCGACGGCACGCGCGAGATTGCGCGCCAGGCCGGCGCCGCTGTCTTCGAGCATCCCTTCGAGACCTACGGCGCGCAGCGCAACTGGGCGCAGCAACATCTGCCGCTGGCCGCCGAGTGGGTGCTGCATCTGGACGCCGACGAGCGCCTCACCCCGGAACTGGCCGCCGAGATCAATGGCATCCTGCTCAATCCTCCGGCGGAGGTGGACGGCTTCCTCTTCCGCAAGCGCACCTTCTTCATGGGCCGCTGGATGCGGCACGGCGGACACTATCCCTCCTACCACCTGCGGCTATTCCGCAAGGACCGCGGCGAATGCGAAGAGCGGCTCTACGACCAGCACTACATCGTGAGCGGCAATGTGCGCAAGCTGCAGCACGATTACATGGACGTGCTGACCTCGGACTTGAGCGTATGGTCCACGCGACATGTGCGCTGGGCGGAGCTGGAAGCGCGCGAGATCTGCGAAGGTTGCGATCCCGAAGGCCGGGTCGAGGCCTCGCCCTTCGGCAATCCCATTCAGCGCCGCCGCTGGCTGCGCGAAGGGTTCTATTGGCGGATGCCGCTGTTCCTGCGCGCGTTGCTCTACTGGTTCTACCGCTATTTCCTGCGCCTCGGTTTTCTCGACGGCAAGGAAGGGATGATCTTTCACTTTCTCCAGGGCTTCTGGTTCCGCTTCCTCATCGACGCGAAGTTGTTCGAGATGCAGAAGCGGAATGCAGCACCGAAGCAGTAACTTACTGCGGCGCTCCCTTTCGACTAGGATTTTGGGAACAGAGTTTCCATAACTTGTTGCGGCCAGCCAGCAGGAGTGGGTTTGTACATCCTGGGAATTAATGCTTACCACGGGGACGCGTCGGCGGCGATCGTGCACGATGGCAATCTGGTGGCCGCCGCGGAAGAAGAACGGTTCAATCGCAAGAAGCATTGCGCGGGCTTTCCCACACTGGCCATCCGCTACTGCCTCGACGCCGCCGGCATAACCGCGGCCGAGCTCGACCACGTCGGCATCTCGCGTGATCCTTCGGCGCATCTGCACAAGAAGATCCTGTTCTCGGTCACGCGGCTCTCGGGCCTGTCGGGGCTGATCGCCGCCCGGTTGGCCAACGCCGCCAAGGTGCGCAACCTGCGCGACGAGCTGGCGCGCGCCCTCGACGTTCCCGCCGACTCCTTCCGCGCCCATTTCCACAACGTGGAGCACCACAAGGCGCATATGGCGAGCTGCTTCCTGGTCTCCGGCTTCGACAAGGCTGCGATCCTTTCTATCGACGGCTTCGGCGACTTCATCAGCACCATGTGGGGCCAGGGGGAAGGGAACCGCATTGAGGTGCTGGGCGAGATCGAGTATCCGCACTCTGTCGGCATCGTGTACACCGCCACCAGCCAGTATCTCGGCTTCCCTAAGTACGGCGATGAAGGCAAGGTGATGGGCCTGGCGCCCTACGGCAAGCCGCGCTTCCTGGAGCAATTCCGCGACATTGCCCAGACTGACCGCGACGGCGGCTTCAAGCTGAATCTCGACTACTTCCTCCACCACTCCGAAGGGGTGGAGATGACGTGGGACGATGGTTCGCCCACCATCGGCCGCATCTTCTCCGACAAATTCATCGAGACCTTCGGCCCGGCGCGCAACAATGGCGTTCCGCTGGCCGCGCATTACCAGGACATCGCCGCATCGCTGCAAGCGCGGCTGGAAGAAGTCGGCTTCCACATCCTCAAGCACCTGCACCAGAAGACGGGAAGCAAGCGGCTGGCGCTGGCCGGCGGCGTGGCCTTCAACTCGGTGATGAACGGCAAAATCCTGCTCAACACGCCCTTTGAAGAAGTATACGTGCAACCGGCGGCGGGCGATGCCGGCACCGCGCTCGGCGTCTGCTACTGGATCGAGAACGTGCTGCTGCAGCGGCCGCGCACCTTCATCATGGGCCACGCCTACACCGGTCCGGAATACAAGAACGGGCAGATCGAGCGCGTCGTGCGCTCGAGCGGGCTCGAGCATCGCCTGCTCGATGACGCCGAGCTCACGCGCGCGGCGGCGCAGGCCATCGCCGACGGCAAAATCGTGGGCTGGTTCCAGGGACGCATGGAGTTCGGCCCGCGCGCGCTGGGCAATCGCAGCATCGTGGTGGACCCGCGCCGCCCGGAGATGAAGGACATCCTCAACGCGCGCATCAAGAAGCGCGAACCCTTCCGTCCGTTTGCGCCCTCGATCCTTGAGGATCGCGTGGCCGAGTACTTCGAGCAGGCCCATCCCGCGCCCAGCATGCTGATGGTTTACCAGATCAAGCCGGAGAAACGCGATGCCATCCCCGCGGTCACGCACGTGGATGGCTCCGGCCGCTTGCAGACGGTCTCGCGCGAAGCCAATCCCCTGTATTACGACTTGATTCGCGAATTCGACCGCATCACCGGCGTCCCCGTGGTGCTCAACACCTCGTTCAACGAGGATGAGCCCATCGTTTGCACCCCCGAGCAGGCCATGGATTGCTTCCAGCGCACGCGCATGGATGTGCTCTTCCTGGGCAACTATATGGTGGAGCGGTGAAGGCGCGTGGCGGCGGGATGAGGATTCTCATCCTCAACCAGGCCTTCTACCCCGACGTGGTCTCATCCGCGCAGCACGCGGGCGATCTCGCGGCCTCGCTGGTCAAAGCCGGGCACCAGGTCACGGTGCTGGCCGACTCACGCGCCTACGACGACCGTGCGCGGCGTTTTTCGGCGCGCGAAGACTGGCGCGGCGTACGCATTATCCGCGCGCCATCCACCTGGTTCGGCAAAGCTGCCCGCTGGCGGCGTGCTGCCGACTTCGCCAGCTTCGTGCTGAGCTGCGCCCTGCGCCTGATGTTTCTGCCGCGCTTCGATGTGGCGATTGCCATGACCTCGCCGCCACTGATCTTGTTTCTGGCCGCGCTGGCGGTGCCGCTGAAGGCGCGCAAGCTGCTGTTCTGGTCCATGGACCTGAATCCCGATGAAGCCATTGCCGCCGGCTGGCTGCGCCCGGAGTCGGCGACGGCTCGCCTGCTCGGCCGCCTGATGCTCTACAGCATGCGCCGCGCCGAGCGCATCATCGCCCTGGACCGCTTCATGCAGCAGCGCATCCGTGCCAAGGGCATCGCGGCGGAGAAGGTCGCCGTGATTCCGCCCTGGGCGCACGATGATTGCGTGCGCTTCGATCCGGAAGCGCGCCGGCGTTTTCGCGACCGCCACGGCCTGTCGGAAAAATTCGTCGTGATGTACTCGGGCAACCACAGCCCTTGCCATCCCCTGGACACGCTGCTGGCGGCGGCTGAGCGCCTGGCCGATCACCCCGAGATCGTTTTCCTGTTCGTGGGTGGTGGCAGCGAGTTCCGCAAGCCGCTCGCGCTCGAACAAGGCGGCGCGCGCAACATCCGCTGCCTGCCCTATCAGCCGCAGGAGGAACTCGCCGGCTCGCTCTCCGCCGCCGACCTCCACGTGGTGGTGATGGGCGATGCCTTCGTCGGCATCGTGCATCCCTGCAAGCTGTACAACATTTTCGCTGTGGGTGCGCCGTTTTTATATATTGGCCCGCAGGAAAGTCATATCGCCGATTTGGTTGCCGACCTCCAGGGCAACGGCTCGGCGCTGGTTTCGGGACATGGGGAAGTCGAAAGCGTGATCCGAAAAATTTTGGTGGCCGCGAATTCCCCGAGCGCCGACCGGTCTTACGCCCGTCAGTTGGCCCGCCAGTTCTCCCGGCAGGTTCCGGTCCCGCAGATGATTCTTGCGCTGGAAACGATGGCCGTCGATTTTTCTGGAACCGCGACGGCCGCCAGCGTCTCCCAGCCGCGGCATTCTTCATAAGGTAGGCAGGGTTACTCCGCAGATGCGCCCCACGCTTCTAGCGAGAAACTGGAAGCGAGAAAAGAGAAACTACGCAGTAGGGAAGCAGATCGCCACTTCGTGCAGTTAGGCTTTTCGCCGGTAGGAGCGTGCCGTTGAAATCTTTGGGCCTGACGTACTGCGCGACCTTCATCGTATCGCTGCTGATTTCCTTTTTTCTGACCCGCTACCTGCGTGACCAGGCCCTGCGCCGGGGCTGGAAGAGCCGCCGGCTGCGGGAGCGCGAACGTCCACACCGCGCCTATCCCGCGCCTGGGCGGGGTCGCCATTTTCCTGTGCGTGATCGGCGTGGTGGCCGCGCTGATGGCGTTCTCGCGCTTCGGCCATGTTTTCGACCCGCGCCTCATCCTCGGCATCCTGCTGCCCACGCTGCTGATCTTCCTGCTCGGCCTCTACGACGATCTGTTTTCCGTGGGGCCGTGGATGAAGTTCGCGGTGGAGATCATCGCGGCGGTGAGTATCTTTCTGGGTGGCTTCCGCGTCATCGAACTGCCGCTCCTGTTTGGCAACCGCAGCCTTGGCTTTGCGGGTTCGCTGGTGGCCACCGTGTTCTGGGTGCTGCTCATCACCAACGCCTTCAACCTGGTGGACGGCCTGGACGGCCTGGCCGCGGGCTCGGCGCTTTTCTGCACCCTGACGGTCGTGGTGATCTCGCTGATGAACGGCCGGGTGATGATTGGCCTGATCGGGCTGGCGCTGGCGGGCGCGATCCTCGGCTTCCTGCGCTTCAACTTCAACCCCGCGACCATCTTCCTCGGCGACTGCGGCAGTCTGTTCATTGGCTTCGTGCTCAGCGTGCTGGCGCTGATGGGCGCGGGCAAATCCTCCACCGCGGTGGCAGTGGCGATTCCCGTGGTCTCCTTCGGCCTGCCCATCCTGGAGACCGGCATCTCGGTGGTGCGCCGCTTTCTCAGCGGACAACCCCTGTTTGCTCCCGACCGTCACCACATCCATCACAAGCTGCTGGAGCGCGGCCTGAGCCAGCGCCAGGTCGTCGTGATCCTGTACGGAGTCTCCGCCGTGTTCGGCCTGCTGAGCGCGCTGTTGCTCCACCCTGGCGGACCGACCATAGGGGTGGTGCTGTTCGTGATTGGCGCCGGCATCTGGATCGGAGTGCAGCACCTCAACTATCCCGAGTTCTTCGAGCTGCATCGCATCGCGCGCCGCACCCTGGAGCAGAAGCAGGTCATCGTCAACAACCTGGCGTTTCGTCGCGCCACGTTTCGTCTTGCCAAGGTGGATCGGATCTCCGAACTCAGCCAGGTGCTGGCGGAAACTTTCAGCGGCAACGCTTTCGACGGCTTCGAGTTGCGCTCCGCCACCCTGGCCCGTTCGCACGCGGCGCCCTTCGGCGGCCGCGACTCCATTGTGCACCTTACCTGGGGACGCGTAGGCAGCACCTTCTCAGTTCCGGCATGGAGTATGTCCCTGGATCTGGCCATGCCTGGTTCCGGTCGCCACGGTTACCTGGTGATCTACAAGCAGTACGCGCACAGCGCGCTGCAGGTGGATATTAATCTTTTGCTGCAGGAGTTCCGCCTGGTACTGGCACAGGCGCTGAAGCGTGCCTTGGTGGCCGAGATCGAAGAACAATCTGCCCCCGGGGAAGCTCTGGTCGCCGCCGCCAACTCCGGCTTGCAGTAGATGGGGTGGAAATCTGCGGATTGCTGCCATCTTGTCAATTAGGTGCAAGGACTTGCATCTGCTACCGCTGGGGCTCTTGAAGTTGCCTGGAATCCTCACTCTAAGCAATTGATACATAAGGCATTAGTTTTCCAAGGCTCAAGGCAGTCTTGGTATGACGATTGCCCTATACCGGCTGTCTCCTGTAGCAACGGCTGTCGGTTGTCCGTGGGAAGAGGTCTGGACACCGACCCTAACAGAACCTGTGGTGGGGCTTGTGAGGGGGAGAATGAAGAAGTTCGGGCTCATCGTGGTGATCGTGGCCGTCGTGGCCATGGGCAGGCTCTCCAGCGATACTTCGCCGGTGAGCGCCAAGCATTCCGCTTCCACGACTCCGGTGGTTCAGATCGCGCAGGCCGAACCTGGGCCTGCACCTTTGATGAATACCAGCCCCAGCCGCGCGCAACAAGCGCCGTTGGGCAGCGTTTCCGTCGTCGACCCTGCGGTTCCAGTCCCAGAGCCAGCGTCACTACTCCTGCTTGGGAGCGGACTGATCTCGGCCGGCGTGCTGGTGCGGCGTCGGCTCCGTTCCACAAGCTAAAACATTCTCAACCAACCGGGCGCGGAATTCGGGTTCCGCGCCCTTCATGTTTTTACGACGTTTTACCTGGGCGCGCCGGCCAGCACTTTCGAACTGTTCTGCATCCAGCGCCATGCGGTCTCGACCACGTTGTTCAGCGGCCGCCGCGCCTTCCAGCCCAGCACCTGTGCTGCCCGTGTGGGATCGGCCACCAGCGCGGGAGGATCGCCCGGACGCCGTGGACCATATCGCCGGTCGGGCGAGTGCCCGGTGACTGCTTCCACCGCCGCCAGCACTTCCATCACCGAGTGTCCCTGGCCGGTGCCCAGGTTCAGAGCGACCGATGCTCCGCCCCCGGCGAGGTATTCGATCGCCAGCGCGTGCGCCTCGGCGAGATCGTTCACGTGGATGTAGTCGCGAATGCAGGTGCCGTCGGGCGTGGGATAGTCGCGCCCGAACACCTCGATCGTGCGGATGCCGCGCGCGGCCTCGAGGGCCAGCGGGATCAGGTGGGTTTCCGGATCGTGCGCTTCGCCGATCGCGCCGCTGTCGTCGGCGCCGGCGGCGTTGAAATAGCGCAGCGCGGCGAAGCGCAGACCATAAGCCTTGGAATAGGCATCGAGCGCGTGCTCGAACAGCAGCTTGGTGGCGCCGTACGGATTGATGGGCTCGCGTGGATTGTCCTCGCTGATCGGCACCTTTACCGGCACGCCGTACACGGCGCAGGTGGAGGAAAAGACGAAGCTCTTCACCCCCGCATCGACCGCCGTGTTCAGCAGGGTGAGAGCGCACTCCACATTGTTGTGGAAATACTTGCGCGGGTTCTCGACCGATTCGCCGACGTAGCAGTGAGCGGCGAAGTGCATCACCGCCTGCGCCCCGCGCAACGCCGGTTCGAGCCGCGTGCGATCACCGATATCGCCCTCGACCAGTTCGAACCCGTTTGCGAACGGACGATAGCCGGTGGAGATATTGTCGTAGATGACAACCTGGTGCCCGCGCCGCGCCAGCTCGCGCACCGCATGGCTGCCGATGTACCCCGCGCCTCCGGTGACCACTACTCGCATGCGAGTTTCCTCATGGTGCAAGCATAATAGGAGAGCCGCGACTTTTGCGCAGAGATGGCCGGCTGGCCTGTGGAAAAGTACCGCCCTGGGCTCTGCCCAGCAAATCAATTTTGCTCCAAAATCCTTTTTTTGCCCGTTATGCCTGAGATCAGCCGAGCAGGAGCCGCATTAGCGTTCCAGGCAGATGCTGGGCACCGTTCCTTCGGGCGCAGGTGTGTGCCACCAGCCCATCAGCTTGGTATACTCACCGTCCATCAAGCGGGAGACTCACACCTATGAGAACTACTTATCACGTTAGGTTTGTCGCATTTCTTGTTTTTGCATTGCTCCTGGTTGGCACCAAGCTCCGCGGCCAAACGCAAGGGCAGGGTGGCGGGGAGCTTACCGCTCCGAAAGCACAAGCCAGACCGAGTTCTCTCTCGGAAGTCCGCGTTGGTATGCCAGAGGACTTTGTTTTGGCTGGTCTAAGCGAGAAGTACAACCTGAGCAAGGAAAAGACCAGCGAGGACGTTGCGCGTCTCACGCACTTCGTCCATGTATCCGCAAAAAATGCCGACGACGACTTCGGCGGCATGATCATTTTTACAGATGGAAAGGTACAGTCGGTAAAGCAGCGGGTAACGCCCTACTACAGCGGAGAAGCGATAAGTGTAGCCAAAGACCTTTGGGGCGAGCTAGTTTTCCATACTACCCCTGCGGTGCCGAGAGATGAAGCAAGCAAAATAGCTTACCAGTATTTATGGACCGAAAGGGAGGGAACAGCCCATATCACTCTGCGACAATGGACAACCCCCGACGACCGAACGATTATGATCATTTTTGATGACGGAGCGCAGCTCAATATCGAGGTCTCCAGATCAGACAAGCCGAATTCCAAAACGACCGTATGGCTGGAGAAGGTCAGGTATTAGGGCCGTCTTATAGAGTCGTTTGCTGTCAGAAAGTCTCGGCAAAGCCGCGCGAAAGGTTCAGGGAAATCCTCGTCACTGACAAGCTTTGCCAATTCGCGTTCCGTCAGTTGCTTCTGACGGCAGGCATCGATCAGGGCGACACTGCAGTCGTTCGTGCGCGCCATACACGGCACCGCCGAGAACCGGGTACACCGGATCCAAAGCCGCACAGAACTCAAATAGATTGAAGCGGAAGTCATTCCCGAGCGCAGCCGTTTTTCCGTCCTTGAGCGTGGGATAACGCCATGCATCCGACCGCACAGCGTCGAGTTGCACAACGACCGAGCAAAAGTCGGCAAGGGAGCGAAACCCATTCAGCTCAAAATCCCAACCCCATCCGAACGCTGCAAAGATTCGCTCAACGTCTCGCAGGATGCGCTCCAGAGCGTGGGAGTTGAAGACTGCCTCGCGGTCTATATTGGCCTGTCCACGCAACGGGAGAATTGCTTCGCCCGCGAGCATGATGCCCTTCAGATATAGTTCCATGGCCTGACGGTAGAGGTAAACAATCGGTAGAGCCTTAAACGAATCTGGTGGGTACCCGCCCAGTCCAAATTGCGGGTCATCCTTTAGCTGTTTAACGAGAGCCCTCCCAGCCTCGTGGAATGCCTCCGCGTACCATGTATACTCGCGCTCTGGGGTGTCAGAGCCCAAGACTACTGTGCCGTGATTCCCAGCCATACGAAACAGAGGTCCCCTCTTCGACCCGTTCATTGTTCTGCACCACCCTTCAGTATGTGACGGAGCCCTCCGCCCTCGGTATTGTCTCACCCCCTTTTGAATCGATGTCAACCGAAAACTCAGGCTTTGGCACTTACAAATTCGCTCCGAGATTTGCAGTGCACCAGTGCGTCTGTGCGCTGGGCCAGCTTCCGAAGCGCGGCATCGAACGCCGCATCAGGGTGGAGCAGGCCTTCAGGCCTGCATTAATGCGGCCCTTGAATTGAGGGCTTCAGCCCCTGAGGTAGCTCAATGGTTGCACCGAGAACGTGCGCACACCATTAGCACCTCAGCGGCTAAAGCCGATCACGGGCGACCCTGCGATTATGCAGGGCTGAAGCCCTGCTCCACCCAAATCGGTCCGACATCCTGAATAATAGGGGCTCGGGCGCTGGCTCCAGTGGTATGGACAGGCTACGGGATGGGAGCGCCGCATTGCGCTTTCAATTTCACTTTGAGCTCTTGGCCAGCTTGCGGATATAGGCCACCAGAGCTCGGATCTGATCTGGTGTCAGGCTGTCGCTGAAAGACGGCATGTTGTTCTTGCCCTGGCTGATGACCTGGGCCAGTTGCGCGTCGGATTGCTTCTGCACTTCCGGGGAACGCAGATCAGCGGCGTTCAAGCTCTTCCCGATGGAGGTGTCAGCGGCTCCATTCTGACCGTGACACGACGAACACTGCAGCTTGAACGTGCTTTTCGCCGCCGCGGTCCCGGACGCGGACGGGGACTTTGCCGCGGACGCAGGTCCCGCAAACACTGCCAGCAGCACGATAATCAGCAGCGCCTTGCTTGAGCCGGCAGTCACGTTCAGGCGCTCTGCAGCGCGGCGCGCACCTTGGCCGGCGTGAAGGGCACGGAGCGCAGCCGCACCCCTACGGCGTCAAACACCGCATTCGAAATAGCGGAGGGCACGACGGCAGCGGGTGGCTCGCCCGCGCCCCAGGGCTTCTCCGTCGGCCGGTCGATCAGGTCGATGTCTATGTCCGGGATCTCAGGGAACGTCAGGATGGGATAGCTGGCCCAGTCCAGGCTGGTCACCCGCGAGCGGTCAAAGGTCACCTCTTCCTTCAGCGTGCGGCTGACGGTCTGGATTACGCTGCCTTCGATCTGGTTGCGGACGCCGTCGGGATTGATGACCTGGCCGCAGTCCTGCACCATGGCAACATGCTTGACCCGGACCTCGCCGCTCTTGCGGTTCACCTCCACGTCGGCCACCGCACCCACGTAGGTACGCGCCAGCTCGTACTTGACGTAGGTGACGCCCCGGCCGGTGGCAACATCGCCGCTGGCCGGCTTGGCCGAAGTACGGCCCTGCCATTTGGCGAGGCGCGCCAGCCGCTTCAACAGCTCGGCGCCGCGCGCATCGTTGAGGTAGCGCAGCCGGAACTCCAGCGGATCGGCGCCGGTGGCGGCGGCGAGTTCGTCCACGAACGCCTCATTGCAGAAGGTATTCTGCATGCGTCCCGGGGCGCGGATCCATGAGGGACGGAGCGGCGTCTCCGCCAGCCGGTGGGCCACCGTCCGCACGTTGGGAAAAGTGTAGGGAATCGCCAGGTTGTTGATGATGTTGCCAGGATACATCCCCTTGTCAAAAGGCAGGCCGGCCAGTTCCGCCGCCACCAGCTTGACAGTGCCGCTGCCGCCGCCACCCTCCGGAATGTAGAGCTGGGAAGACCACGCCACCACGTTGCCGCTGGCGTCGAGTCCAGCCTGGAGGTCCATTAGCGTCGGCGGACCCTTGGGGTCCCAGCCGTGCTCGTCGGCGCGCGTCCACTGCACCCGCACCGGCCGTCCCACGGCGCGGGCGAGCAAGGCGGCGTCGGCGGCCGCGTCTTCGTGGCCATTACGGCCGTAGCAGCCGGAGCCATCCACGTAGATGACGCGCACGTCGGTATTCGGCACGGAGAGCATGGCCGCCAGTTGCAGGCGGAGATTATGGGTAGCCTGGCTGGCCGACCAGCAGGTGAGCTTGCCCTCCTTGAATTCCGCCACCGCACAGGATGGCCCCATCGAGCCGTGCGTGTGGATGGCCCAATTGTAGGTGGCGCTGACCCGCTTGGCGGCCTGCGCCAGCGCCTGCTCGGCGTCGCCGACGTTGCTGGTCACATCGTCCTTGTTGATCTTGGTCGCCCGAACGTACTCCCACAGCTTGCTCTGCTCGGGCAGGCCCTCCCAGGTGGACCAGCTTGCCTTGAGTTTCTGCGCCGCCTGCATGGCGCCCCATTCACTTTCCGCCACCACCCCCAGGAAGTTGCCTTGGCGTACCACCTTGACCAGGCCGGGGACGCCACCCACCGAGCTTTCATCGACGCTCTGCAGGCTGGCGCCTATGGCCGGCGGCCGCACCACGCACCCATACAACATGCCGGGCACTTTGAAATCATGAATGTAGGTGAATTGGCCGGTCATTTTCGGCGGGATGTCATAGCGAGGAACCGACTGCCCCACGATCTTGTAGGTAGCGGGATCCTTCAGCGGCGCATTCTTGTCGAGCTTCAGCGAAAAGTTCTTGCCGCCGATCAGCTCGCCATAGGTCACCTGCTTGCCGCCGCTGCGCGATCGCACCGTGCCTTGCTCGACGATAAGATCGGCGGCGGGCAGGTCCAGCCGTTTCGCCGCATCCTGCAGCAAGGCTTGCCGGGCGGTGGCGGCGGCCTGGCGAATCTGCATACCGCCGACTTGGATGGAGAGGCTGCCCCACGTCGGGCCCTGCGCGGGGGTGAGGGCGGTGTCGCCCTCGATGACTTCGACCCGCGTCAGTGGCACGTCCAGCTCCTCAGCCACGATTTGGGTCAAGGCCGTGCGGACGCCGGTGCCCAACTCCACCTTGCCGGAATAGAGGGTCACATGGCCCTTGGCATCGATGGCCAGGTAGGCATCCACCTCGTCCAGGGCGACGGTTTTGGGCGCGCTGGCGCTCTGGGCATGGGCCGTCTTCACGAAGGAGGACAAGGAGAAGCCGACGATCAGGATGCCGGTACCTTTCAAAAAGTCGCGGCGGTTCAGCTTATCGCAGAGCATGGTCAGCCTCCCTTCAGACGGCGGCGGCGCGCTTGACCGCGCGCACAATGCGCAGATGGGTGCCGCAACGGCACAGGTTGTGAGCTAGCGCCTGCTTGATCTGGGCTTCGCTCGGGCTCTTGTTGCGGGCCAGGAAGGCGGCTGCTTCCATGATCATGCCGCTGATGCAGTATCCGCACTGCGCCGCCTGCTCGGTGATGAAGGCCTGCTGCAACGGATGCAGCTTCTCGGGTGAGCCCAGCCCTTCCAGGGTCACGATCTTCTTCTTGCCCACGGCCGAGAGCGGCGTGATGCAGGAGCGCACCGGCTGGCCGTCAATGTGGACGGTGCAGGTGCCGCATTGGCCGAGGCCGCAACCGAAGCGCGGCCCGTGCAGTCCCAGGTTGTCGCGCAGGGCATAGAGCAGCGGCATGTCGGGATCATCGACCGTGACTCGTGTGGGCTTGCCGTTGACGTGGAGTGGAATGGTTTTCGGCATCGCCGTCTCCCCTTCGCGGTGGCGCCATCCGGAATCGGCACCGGCCGCCGCCGCGCCGCCGTATCGGGGGGCGAGTCTACACCCGGTTGGAGTTGCGATGCAACGGGCAAGCCGTGATCCAGACGATCCACCTGCTAGCGCCGGGCAGCGGCGTACAATGTTCGCCGTTTCTCCCCGAAAGGAAAATGCCAGCCATGTCCAAAGCCGTTTTCATCCGGACGCCGCTTGAGGAGGACCTGCCCGCCATCGTCGATATCGAGGAACGCAACACCGGCGTATCGCGCCAAAGTTATTGGAAGAAGAGAATGGAGATTTCCGAAGCCATACGTCCCCATTGGGCCTCGCTGGTGGCGGAGGCGGATAATCGCGTGGTGGGCTTCGTGTTTGGCCGCGCCGGGGAGATGGAATTCGGCCTGCCCGGAACCGTGGCCTGGATCGAGATCATCGGCGTCCACCCCGCCTATCGCGGCCACGGAGTCGGCGCCAAACTGCTGGACCAATTCGCCGCCTCCGCCGAAGAGCACGGCATCGAAACCGTGTTCACGCTGGTCAGCCCAGCCAACGCCGAAATCCGCCAGTTCTTTCTCAAACAGGGATTCACCGAAGGCACCATGAGCCACTTTCAAAAGGCCATCAAGAGCTGATTTCTCCCGAGCCGGCTTGCGCTCCGCTACCCGACTGGAGCGCCAGTTCGTTGCAGAACTGCCGTAGCGAAAGCCGCTCCCCCTCGGTAACGGAGACAAACTCCAGACCATGTTGCAAGCCAATCAGGTGGCGGACGACAGCCCACAAACGGAGCTTGGCCGAGTGAGTCGGAACCGTGAACTGCAACAGGACCACGCTTCCCACCGGGATGGGCTCCGGCAAGGTTACGCTGATGC
This sequence comes from uncultured Acidobacteriota bacterium, assembly GCA_963808725.1. Lineage (GTDB taxonomy): Bacteria > Acidobacteriota > Terriglobia > Terriglobales > Acidobacteriaceae > JAHFUA01. The sequence continues at coordinate 431,066 of CAWEGO010000003.1, forward strand.
CACCCTCGGAGAGGGTGATGCTGTGCCCTTCGAGATCATGCTCCGGACGATGGCGCACTGTGACCGGAAAACTGGCCTGGTATCTCGGCAACCGGCGCCGTTCAAATTTTGGTTTTACCGCTACCAGCCCCGTTCCCTCACAACTCGGGCAGGGAGCTTCGTCGTCCGTCTTCCCCCGTCCACGGCACTTCTCACAAGGGGTGTAGCCCATTGGCGGCGAACCCATGCCGCACCTCCTGGAAGAATTAGGCGCGCCGTCGACAGCGGAGAAAACATTGGCATCTTGTTCCGGACTGGGAGAAGAGCCCGCGCCCCCGGATACCTGTAAGCAAACCTCGTGCCACACCGCAGAAGCCGCCGCGGGCGCTGGGCCACTCCACTGTTTGTTGAAAACAGGTGATCTGCGTCGCGGCACCGTGGCGATTCAAAATCCCGCGGTGCTCGCATCCCCTTATGGAACTAACACTCCTGCTTGGTCGCCTAACGTTTTTGTTAAGTCGGCTCGGGCCGCCGGTAGACCGGACACATTCCTGACAACTTCCTGGCTTGGCGCAGTTAGGATCGCGGGCGAGGGCACCCGCGCCACACCTTTTCCACATCTCACCCCCGATTTCCACCCGCCTCGCCAGACCTCGCAACCATTAGAATAGAGTCAACGTCTCTCATGTCTCAGTTTGTCCATCTTCACCTGCACACCGACTACTCGCTGCTCGATGGCGCGAGCGACATCGACAAGCTCATGCCGCGCGTGGCCGAACTGGGGCAGACGGCGGTCGCCGTCACCGACCACGGCAATATCTTCGGCGCGCTGCATTTCTACAATGCCGCCCAGAAGCACGGCATCAAGCCCATCATCGGCTGCGAACTCTATGTCTGCCAGAAGGACGATCACCGCGTGGAGCGCACGCCTCCCGACGGCGACAACTACAACCACCTGATCGTCCTCGCCGAGACCGACGAGGGCTACCGCAACCTGGTGAAAATCACCTCCGAGGCCTCGCTCAACGGCTTTTACTACAAGCCGCGCATCAGCAAGAAATTTCTCGCCGAGCACGCGCGCGGGCTGATCGGGCTCTCCGGCTGCCTGAAGGGCGAAGTCGCCGAGCGCCTTACGGAAGGGAAGTACGACGCCGCGCGCCAGGCTGCCGGCTTCTTCCGCGAGCTCTTCGGCGCGGAGAACTTCTTCCTTGAGATTCAAGATCAAGACCTGGAGCAGGAGCACAAGATCCGCGCTGACCTGTTGCGCCTGAGCCAGGAAACCGGCATTCCGCTGGTTGCGACCAACGACAGCCACTATCTCTGCGAAGAAGACGCGCACGCGCAGGACGTGATGGTCTGCATACAGACCGGGAAGTCCATCCAAGATACGAGCCGGCTGAAGTTCCAAGGCAACCAGTTCTACGTGAAGAGCGCCGACGAGATGGCGCGCGTTTTCAAAGACACGCCGGACGTGCTCACGCGCACGCTGGCCATCGCCGAGCGCTGCCACGTCAAGCTGGAGAAGGTCCGCAGCCCGTTTCCGCATTTTGAAGTCCCGGCGGGATACACGCTGGACAGCTACTTCGAGCACGTGGCGCGCGAAGGCTTCGCCCGCCGCCTGATGTTGCTGCGTGAACTCGAAGCCCAAGGCCGGTTGCGCCACTCGCTCTCGGAATACGAGCAGCGGCTCTCGCGCGAGATACAGATCATCCAGCAGATGAAGTTTGCCGGCTATTTCCTTATTGTCTGGGACTTTATCCGATACGCGAAGGAGAACCACATTCCCGTCGGCCCGGGGCGCGGATCGGCTGCCGGCTCGCTGGTCTCCTACGCGCTGGCGATCACCGACATCGATCCGCTCGAGAACGGGCTGCTGTTCGAGCGCTTCTTGAATCCCGAGCGCGTGTCGCTGCCCGACATCGATATCGATTTCTGCATGAATCGCCGCGGCGAGGTGATCAATTACGTCACCCAGAAGTACGGCCGCGAGAACGTCGCGCAAATCATCACCTTCGGCACCATGCAGGCCAAGGCCGCCATCAAGGATGTCGGCCGCGCCATGGACATCCCGTACGGCGACGTGGACCGCATCGCCAAGATGGTGCCGCAGCGGCTGAACATCACGCTGGAAGAGTCGCTGAAGGAATCGGAGCAGCTCCAGACCGCGTACGAGAGCGATTCGCAAGTGCGCCAGCTCCTCGACACCGCGCGCAAGCTGGAAGGGCTGGTGCGCAATGCCGGCGTGCATGCCGCGGGGGTGGTGATCGCGCCGCAGCCGCTCATCGAGCTGGTCCCGCTGCACCGCACCAAGAACGACGAGATCGTTACAGCCTTCGACATGAAGGCGATCGAGAAGATGGGTCTGCTGAAGATGGACTTCCTCGGGCTCACCACGCTCACCATCCTTGACGACGCGCTCAAGCTCATCTTGCAGACCAGCGGCCAGACCCTCGACCTCCAGAAGCTTCCGCTCGACGACCAGGAAACCTACCGTCGCGTCTTCCATACCGGTTTGACGTCCGGCGTGTTCCAGTTTGAATCGCACGGCATGCGCGACGTGCTGCGGCGCTACCAGCCGAACGCGGTCGAGGACCTCACCGCGTTGAATGCGCTCTACCGTCCGGGGCCGATCCAGGGCGGCATGATCGACGACTTCATCGACCGCAAGCACGGCCGCAAGCCCATCGCCTACGAACTGCCCGAGTTGGAAGAGATCCTGAAAGAAACGCTGGGCGTGATCGTTTATCAGGAACAGGTGATGCAGATCGCCAACCGTCTCGCCGGCTATTCGCTGGGCGAAGCCGACCTGCTCCGCCGCGCCATGGGCAAGAAGAATCCGGAGGAGATGGCGGCCCAGCGCGAACGCTTCGTGCAGGGCGCGGTCGAACGCGGATATCCCGAGAAGAAGGTGGTCCACATCTTCGACCTGATGGAGCAGTTCGCCGGCTACGGCTTCAACAAGTCGCACTCCGCTGCCTATGCCCTGCTCGCCTACCACACGGCTTACCTAAAGACCCACTACCCGGTGGAGTTCATGGCCGCGCTGCTGACCTCGATGACTGGCAGCACCGACGACGTGGTCAAGTACATCAACGAGTGCCGCGAAGTGGGCATTCCCGTCGAGCCGCCCGACATCAACGTCAGCGACGCCAACTTCACCCCGCACGGCTCGGCCATTCGCTTCGGGCTGGCGGCGGTGAAGAACGTCGGCCGCAACGCCATCGACTCCATCATCGCCGCGCGCAAGGAACTGGGGCGCTTCCAGAGTATCTTCGAATTCTGCGAGAAGGTGGACCTGCGCCTGCTCAACAAGCGTGTGATCGAATCCCTCGTCAAGAGTGGGGCCATGGATTCGCTGGGCAAGCGCTCGCAACTGATGGCCATCCTTGACCGGGCCATGGAGCGAGCGCAGAAGACGCAGCGTGACGCCGAGTCCGGCCAGCACGGGTTGTTCGGCGTTTTCGACGACCAGCCCGCGCAGCACGCCAACAACGACAAGCTCCCCAACGTCCCCGACTGGGACGAGCAGCAGCGCCTGGCCGCCGAGAAGGAGATCCTCGGCTTCTTCATCACCGGCCATCCGCTGGAGAAGTATCGCGACAAGCTGCTCGACTTCAGCGCGCTTTCCACCGAAGCCATCGCCGCCATGAAGTCCTCCACCGGCAAGGATGAGATCTGCGCCGGCGGCATCATCTCCAACCTGCGCGTGCAGAAGTCGCGCAAGGGCGAACTCTATGCCCAGGGCACGCTCGAAGATATGTCCGGCACGGTGGACATGCTGGTCTTCCCGGAAGCCTATCGTCGCCTCGGTGACAAGCTACGCGTGGAAGTGCCGGTGCTGGTGCGGGGCGGGGTGCGGGTGGAGGAAGGATCGAATCCCAAGCTGACCGTCAGCGACGTCACGCCGCTGGAGCAGGCGCAGCCCAAGCTGCCGCACGCGCTGCGCATCCGGGTGCCGCTCGAAACCGCAACCGAATCGACCATCGACGCTCTTCACCAGCTTTGCCGCGAGCGCCACGGCGAGGCCAAGCTGTTGTTCGACTTGGAACGCACTGGCGACTTCATGGTGGTGATGGAGGCCGAGGGATATAATGTTCAACCGGACCGGGCCTTCATTTCCCAGGTCGAGCAGCTCTGCGGCCGCGGCAGCGTCCGCGTCATAGATTGAGGTCCTCGTAGTATGGTTACCCCCAAGGTCGCTCCGGGAACTCCTGTCCCGCCGGATGGGGCGCCCACAGCCGCAGCCGTTCCGGCCTCGGAACACTTGGTGTCGGCGGCGCGGTCCATGGTGGAGAAACCGGTGGACGGCAAGGAAGTCAAACCGCAGGCCGCGGCCCGCGCCGAGCACGAGCTGGAGCGCATCGAGCACCAGATCGGGCAACTGGAGAACGCCGCCGGCGACAATCAGGAGGCCCGCCGCCAGCTCGAGCAGCTCCACGCCCAGGTGCACGCGCTGCGCCGGCAGATGGACGCACACCTCCACGCCTGGCACAAGGCCGAACTCGCCCGCCACCCGCAGCGTCCCTACACCCTCGACTACGTGGAGCGCGTCTTCACCGATTGGAGCGAGATTCCACGGCGACCGCGGCTTCGCCGACGATCCCGCCATCGTCAGCGGCATGGCCCGCTTCCACGGCGAACCAGTGATGGTGGTCGGCCATCAGAAGGGCCGCGACACCAAGCAGAAACTCTATCGCAACTTCGGCATGCCCAATCCCGAGGGCTACCGCAAGGCGCTGCCGGCTGATGCGGCTGGCGGAAAAATTCCGCCGGCCGATCTTCACCTTCGTCGATACGCCCGGCGCCTATCCCGGCCTGGGCGCCGAAGAGCGTGGACAGGCCGAAGCCATCGCCCGCAACCTGCGCGAGATGGCGCGCCTGGAGGTGCCGATCATCGCCACCATTACCGGCGAGGGCGGCTCGGGCGGCGCGCTGGCCATCGCCGTCGGCAACCGCGTGCTCATGCTGGAGAATGCGATTTACTCCGTGATCTCGCCCGAGGGCTGCGCCTCCATCATGTGGCGCGACGCCGCCAAGAAAGAGCTGGCCGCGGCAGCCATGCGCATCACCGCCGACGACCTGAAGCAGCTCGGCTGCATCGATGAGATCGTCCCTGAGCCCGCCGGCGGCGCCCACACCGATCACGCCCGCGCCGCGGAACTGCTCGATTGCTCACTGCAGCGCAATCTGGCTGAACTCAAACAACAGACGCCGTCCCAGTTGGTCTCTTCCCGCTACGACAAGTTCCGCCTGATGGCCCAGTTCTTCACCGGGGAGTAGGCCGCGCGAACCGGATCCTCCTTTTCACCTGTCATCCTGAGCCAGCCCGAGCCGAGCGCGAGCGAGGCGAAGGCGACGCGAAGGATCTCGATACTGCCTCGCGGCCCAGGCGGTTAGCGTTCCCGCGGACGTTCTTTTCCCGGGACGACAGCATCTAGGTCCTTCGCTTGCGACCGCGCGGCCTACGGCCGGAGTAAGAGATACGCGGTCGCAAACTCAGGATGACGGCGTCTTGGAATCCGAAGCGCCGTCCCCTCTTGCTATAATGAATTGTTTCCTTCAGGCAAAAGCCCGCTTATGGGGGAGGATTCCCAACAATCTATGGCCAGCACTGATCTGATTGTCCAAGAAGTATCGCGGCACGATGATTCCCGGCGCTTCGTCAACGACTTCAGCCTGCAAGTCGCCACCGTGAACGGCTCCGGCTCGCAAAGCGCCAACACCATCCTGCTGCGCAGCATCTTCCAGATGGGCGTTCCCGTCTCCGGCAAGAACCTTTTTCCTTCCAACATCGCCGGCCTGCCCACCTGGTACACCATCCGCGCCAACAAGCACGGCTACATCGGGCGCAAGAAAGAGATCGACTTCCTCATCGCCATGAATCAGGAGACGGCCCGCGAGGACGTGCTGTCGCTCTCCCCGGGCGCGGCCGTGCTCTACGACGAACCCATGAATCTGGCGGCGCTGCGCCCCGACCTCACCTTCTATGCCGTGCCCTTCGACAAGATCGTGGCTACCGTCTGCCCCGAGGCCAAGCTGCGCAAGCTGGTCAAGAACATGATCTACGTGGGGGTGATGGCGCACCTGCTGGGCCTCGACATGGTGCAGCTCGAAAAGGCGCTGCGCAAGCAGTTCGCCCGCAAGGTGAAGGCCGCCGACCTGAACTGGGGCGCCGCTAAAGCCGGCTACGACTACGCTTCCTCCACCCTCACCAAGAGGGACCCCTGTCGTGTCGAGCGGATGGACAAGACCGCGGGCAAGATCATTGTGGACGGCAACAGCGCCGCCGCGCTGGGTTCGATGTTTGCCGGGGTCACGGTAGTGACCTGGTATCCCATCACGCCTTCGTCCTCACTGGTTGAGACCCTGATTGATTACATGAAGAAATACCGCATCCGCCCCGACGGCAAGGCCACGTTCGCCATCGTGCAGGCGGAGGACGAACTGGCGGCCATCGGCATGGCCATCGGCGCGGGCTGGGCGGGCGCGCGCTCCATGACCGCCACCGCCGGCCCCGGCATCTCGCTGATGGCGGAATTTGCCGGCCTCGCCTATTACGCCGAGATCCCCTCCGTCATCTGGAACATCCAGCGCGTCGGGCCCTCCACCGGCATGCCCACCCGTACCGCTCAGGGCGACGTCCTGTTCACCGCCTTCCTGTCCCACGGCGACACCCAGCACATCATGCTGTTCCCCGCCTCGGTGGAGGAGTGCTTCACCATGGCGCAGGACGCCTTCAACCTCGCGGAGTGGTTCCAAACGCCGGTGTTCGTCATGAGCGACCTCGACCTGGGAATGAACAATTGGATGTCCGACCCGTTCCCCTATCCCACGCAGCCCATCGAGCGCGGCAAAGTGCTCACCAAGGAAGACCTCGACCGCCTCGGCGGCTTCGCCCGCTACAAGGACGTGGACGGCGACGGCATCGGCTGGCGCACCCTGCCCGGCACCGAGCATCCCGCGGCGGCATACTTTGTCCGCGGCAGCGGCCACAACGAGAAGGCGCAGTACACCGAGCGTCCCGACGATTACGAGAACAATATGCTGCGCCTGGCGCACAAGTTTGACACCGCGCGGGCGCGCGTTCCCAAATCTGTCGAAATGGGCTCCGGCCACGAGCGCGTGGGCATCATCGCCTACGGTACTTCGCACTGGGCCATCATTGAGAGCCGCGACCAGCTCCGCAACGAGCACGGCCTCGATTCCGATTACCTGCGCATCCGCGCCTACCCCTTCCCGCACGAGGTGCAGGATTTCATCGAGAGCCACGAGCGGGTATACGTGGTGGAGCAGAACCGCGACGGGCAGATGTTCGACCTGCTCCGCCTCGATCTGCCGGTGGAGCAGGTGGCGAAGCTGCGCTCCATCGCCCACTGCAACGGGCTTCCGCTCGACGCCCGCTCCGTCACCGACGAGCTCATGAGCCAGGAGGGCAACTGACGTGGCCACCACTCCCACCGCGGAACCGAAGACCAACCGCATCGGCCTCACCGTGATCGACTATAAGGGCGGGAAGACGACGCTCTGCGCCGGCTGCGGGCACAACGCCATCTCCGAGCGAATCATCGACGCCATGTACGAGATGGGCGTGAAACCGGAGCGCGTGGCCAAGCTCTCCGGCATCGGCTGCTCTTCGAAGAGCCCGGCCTACTTCATGAGCCGCTCGCACAGTTTCAACGCCGTGCACGGACGCATGCCCTCGGTGGCCACCGGCGCCCTGCTGGCCAATCACAACCTCATCGCGCTGGGTGTCTCCGGCGACGGCGACACCGCTTCCATCGGCATCGGCCAGTTCATCCACCTCATGCGCCGCAATCTCCCCCTGATCTACGTCATTGAGGATAACGGCGTATACGGCCTTACCAAGGGCCAGTTCTCCGCTACCGCCGACCTGGGCTCTAAGCTGAAGACCGGGGTCATCAACGACCTGCCGCCCATCGACACCTGCGCCCTCGCCATCCAGCTCGGCGCCTCGTTCGTGGGGCGCTCGTTCTCCGGCGACAAGCGCCAGCTTCTGGCCATGCTCAAGGCCGCCATCGCCCACCGCGGCACCGTCATGCTCGATGTCATCTCGCCCTGCGTGACGTTCAATGACCACGAGGGCTCGACCAAATCCTACAAGTACATGAAGGACCACGACGAGCCGCTACAGGAGATCAGCTTCATCCCTTCGTTCGAAGATATCGACGTGGATTACGACCCCGGTACCACCGTGGACCTCACCATGCACGATGGTTCGCACCTGCGCCTGCGCAAGCTCGAGGCCGACTACGATCCCACGGACAAGCTGCTCGCCATTAAGACCCTCAGCACAGCTCACCACGAGGGCGAGACCTTGACCGGCGTGTTCTACATCGACCCCAACAAGCCCACGTTCATGGATCTGCTGCACGTTACCGACGAGCCCCTAGCCACACTGCCCGCCGAGGCCGTGCGCCCGCCCAAAGCGGTGCTGGATGAGGTGATGGAGAGCCTGCGGTAGGCGCACTCAGCTAGGTAAGGGTTTCCGGTTCGGCTTTTGGCTCTTAGCTTTTGGCCTTTGGCTAAGAGCCAAGAGCTAAAAGCCAAGAGCCTATTCCTGCGGCTCCCCGGAGTGTTCCGGGCTCCCGCCGGGCTCGGGGAAGTCACTGTCGCTGGCCTTGATCAGCGCATCGCTCTCCCGGTGCGAGAGCTGCCCCTTGAATCTGGCTTGCGGCTTCTGCCGCGGGTTGTCTTCCTCGAAGGCTCCCTTGTGCAGGTCGTTGTCATTGATCAGGTGGATCCTGTTGCGCTCTGCCGTGGTCATCAGGCACGCTCCCGGTGGGATGAGTTTCCGAACACCTGAGTGGCCACAGTACCGAAGCTGGCGGGCGGAAGTCGGTGACGGCGGTTCCACATCGACGTGACATCGGGACGTACCCTTTCCGGCACCTCTGTTACCGTCGAAGCTAACCCCGAATGCGAATGCCTGATTGCGATGCCGCCCGGCTAGGGTTATGTTGACTCCAGCCCCGGAAGGCGATTGCTTCCGTCGCCACCGGGCGTACATGGGAGGATTTTTCGAATGAAGAAGCTTTTCCTGCTCCTGTTCGCGGCGCTGCTCGTGGCGCCCGCGGCCGGAGCCCAGGCCATGCCCTCGTCGCTCAGCACCACCAGCGCGCAATCCGACAGCATCAGCACCAGCACGCAGCGGCGCCATCACAAACGCCACAAACATCACCACCGCTCCATCAACACGCAGTAGCACAGTTGCTGCCCAGAACCACTGGCCGCCCCTCGCGGGCGGCTTGGTTTTTCTGCGCTGCGCCGGCTTCTGTAGAATCGCGCCATGAGCCACCCGGGGCCCATCTTTCGTCCGTTTGAAAAGCTGGTCAAGATCACGGTGAAGGGCAGGGAGTACGAGGTCCCGGAGGCGAACACTCTGTTGCGCGCCTTCCAGTACCTGGCGCCGGAGAGCGTCCCTTACGGCCGTTTCTGCTGGAACGAGGAATGCCAGTACTGCCGTGTCAGCTACGACTCGGGCGAGGGCTCGGCAGAGCGCGTGGGACTTTCCTGCAAGATCATGGTGCAGCCAGGAATGCGCGTGCTGGAGCTGGCAGCCGAGCTGCGCTATTGCCTGCGAGGATTGGCGGACGTCAAGTAGTCCGCTCCTACTGAGCCGTGGGCCTGTGGCTGGGCGAAGTCTTCTTGGTGCTTAGCTGGTGCAGCCGCTCGCGCGCCTGCGCCGCCTCGACCGAGCGCGGATAGCGCGCGACCAGGCTGTTCAGCTCCTTCACTCCGGCGTCCCGCTGCCCCAGCTCGATCAGCGCATAGCCTTTCTTTAACTGGGCGGCCGCAGCCTTGTTGCCGCCGGGATACTGCTGCAGCACGGCGTCGTACGCCTGTATGGCGCCCTGGAAGTTGCCCTGCCGATACGCAATCTCACCCAGATAGAACTGCGCATTCCCGGCCAGGTCGGTGGTGGGATAGAACTTCAAGAAATCGCTGAATTCCTGGCTGGCGATGTCGTATTTGCCGGAGTTGTAGTCGCGCAGACCGTTGTTGTAAAGCACGTCGGGAGGCGGCGCCTGCACCGCGGCCGGCGGCGCGCCCGGCTGCACGCCCGGCGCCTGCGAAGGCAGGTTCTGCTGCTGCGCGGCGAGCTGGTCGAGTTGGGTGCCCAGCTTGTTCAGCCGCGCCCGCATCTCGTCGAGGGAATCGTGCAGCGCCTGCACCTGGGTGGACACCTGGTCCACCTTGCCGCTCATGTCAGTGTTCTGCTGCGAGAGCGTCTTCTGCAGCTCGTTGACCGCGCCAGTGACCTTGTTCATGTTGTCGGTGGTCTGCTCGATCAGGTTCTTCATCACGCCCATGCGCTCGTCGAACGACTGCTGCATGCGCGCCATCTGGTCGGTCAGCGCCTGCACCTGGGTCTGGAGCTGCACGATCTCTTTGCTGACGCCGAACGCCGGCAGGGCGCACCACAGCCCCAGCAGCGCGAGTAGGGGGAAAAATCTCTTTGTCTTCATACCATTATTAAGATGCCATACTGCGGCTTCTCCGCATTGTAAAAGATGCGGGGCGGGGGCGCGAGCCGAGGAAGCCAAACTGATAATGACAGAGGACACCCTGACCAGTTCATCGGGAGATCGGTGGATAGGGTGATTCTGAAACCAATCACCCGACGACCCGATCACCCGATGTCCCGATCAAAACATCAGCTCAGTGCTGATACACAAAGTGGCCGCGCCGGTTTTCCTGCCAGCATGCTTCGGTGTGTTCGCTGCAGAACGGCTTTTCCTTGCCGTAGCTGATCGTCCGCATTCGGTCCGCACCGATCCCCTGCTGCACCAGGAAGTCCTTGACGGCGGTGGCGCGGCGGTCGCCCAGCCCGAGGTTGTACTCGGTCGAGCCGCGCTCGTCGCAATGTCCCTCGATGGTGAAGCGGACGCTGGGATGCTGCTGCAGGAAGGCCGCGTCGGCCATGAGCGCCTGCTGCGCGTCAGGACGGATGTTCGATTTGTCGTAGTCGAAGAAGGCGTCCTTGACGTTCTGGTTGAACATTTCCTCGTCAGTGGGAGCGGCCGTGACCGGCGGCGGCGCCTGCGGCTGGGTCACCGTGACCCGTGCCGTGGCTTCCTGGGTCCCACCCGCGCCCTTCGCAATCAAGCGATAGGTGGTGGACTCGGTGGGGGTCACCTGCTGCGACCCGTTGGCTTGCACCGCCCCGATGCCTTGCAGCGTCACGTCGGTGGCGTTGGTGGTCTGCCAGGTCAGGGTCGTGGACTCGCCCCGCTGGATGCTGTTGGGATTGGCGGTCAGCGACGCGGTGGGTTGCGGCGGCGGCGGTGGCGCTGGAGGTACCGGCGCTGCCTTCTTCTTGCAGCCCGCGGTTGCCAGTACCATCATGCTCGCCAAGGCCGCGACGATCGTGATCCACTTCATCCTGCTGTGCTTCACCTCATCCTCCCCTGCGAGAAAGCTCGCAATTGTTCCTCCGGGTGCGTGGCCCCCGGATGGAGTTAAAGCATAAAAAATGCGCCCCGTGAAGATTTACTTCCAACTCCAGTTCGGCATGGTATTGGAGCCCGTAAAGGTTAGCTGGTGCTGCTGACTGCCGTCCGCCAGCATCGTCCAGATCTGGTCGCTGCCGCTGCGGTTGGACTGAAATACGATGTGGCGCCCATCGGGCGACCACGATGGGAAGTCATTGCGCCCTGTGCGCGTTAACTGTACCCATTGGCGGCTGGCGATGTCCATTATATAGATGTCCTGCCCGCCGGGCTCTCCCGGCCCCCATTTGCGCGACCAGCTAAACGCCAGGAACTGCCCGTTGGGCGACCACGAGGGCGAGACCGCATAGCCGCCATCGGTCATGCGCTGCACGTTGGCCCCGTCGGCGTCCATGATGTAGATCTGCGGCAGCCCGGAGCGGTCGCTCACCCAGGCGATCTGCGCCGCGGTCTTGGGATTCCACACCGGCGAGATGTCCACGCCTTTATACGCCGTCAGCCGCTTCAAATGCGCGCCGTTATCATCCACCAGGTAGATTTCCGGATCACCATTGCGCGAGGAGGAGAACAGCAGCTTGGCGCCGTCGGGCGCCCACGCCGGCGAAGCGTTGGTGCCGCCGAACCTGGGGAAAGTAAGAAAGCGGTTCAGCTCCAGCGACTAGATCACGATGTCCGGCGAGCCGTGTGCGTAGGTGGTGAAAGCGATGCGGTCGCCCCCGGGCGAGATGCGCGGCGAGAGCGAGATCGAGCCCAGATGCGTGATCTGGTGCTGGTTGGCGCCGTCGTAATCCATCTCCCAGACTTCCTTGTGCCCGGTGCGCGTGGAGATGAACACGATCTTGCTGTCGGTGATAGCGGCGATGCCGCCGCCCAGGCGGAAGATGATCTCGGCGGCGAATTTGTGCGCGATGTCGCGCGCGCTCTGCTGGCTGGCCGGCTCCTTGTACTGCTTGCCCAGCACCTGCGGCGCGCTGACGTTCTTGGCATCGAAAAGCCAGCCTTGCATCTGCAGGTCGGCGCCGGAGACGCCCAGGTTGCCGAAGGCCACCATGCTGGCGTTGGGCGGCGGATTGCCCCACGCCGTGATGTTCAGCTCCTGCGGCGTGCCCGGCGTCTGCAACGGATAGAAGCTCTTCGAGACCATGTCGAAGATGCCGGCATTGGCCAGGTCGCCCCACAGCACCTCGTCGAAGGTCTGCTGCAGCGGCGCGTTGGAGGCGTCCGTGGTCGCGACCTTGAAGTCTGGGACCGCCAGCCGGACCTTCTCCACCCCCAGCCCGGTGCCGGTGCGAATCCAGTCCTGGGAGAAGGCGGATGGGGCAAGCACAAGGACGGCGAACAAAAACACAGCCGTGACCCACTTAGAATTGTCATCCCGAGCGCAGCGCAAACGAGCCCGCCGCAGCGGGCGAGTCAGCGCAAGTCGAGGGACCTTGCGTTCCCATCCCGATCTGCCCTGCTGGTTACCAGCATCCAGCAGGTCCTTCGCTGGTCCTCGCTCGCTACGCTCGTTCGGACGGCACTCAGGATGACAATTCTTATTTATTGGTACGGCGCGCCTGAAGCCGCGCCCCTGCAAAGAAACCGTCATCAGCGCTTTGGCCTTTTGATGATTAGTCAACCCACTCATCTCCTGTAATCGAACCAGAACTCCACCGACACTTTGTTGCCGTTGTAGTCGTTAGGCAGCCCGCCGAAGGTGTCGATGCGCTGGATGGCGCGCACCGCCGAAACGTCCAAGGAAGGCACGCCGCTGGACTGCTCGATCTGCACGTTCACGGGCTGTCCGTTGCGCAGGATATCGAAGGTGATGTAGACGCGCTGGCCGGTGCTGACGCTCGGATCCACTTCATACTTCATCCAGTTCTCCGAGATCTTGCGCCGCACCACGTCCACGTACCATCCGAAGCGGCTGCCGAAGTCTCCGCCGCCGGAAAAACTCAGCCCGCCTTTGGCGCCGTTGGCGTTGAACACCCCGTAGGGCCCGCTGACGGGCCCGCCCTGGCCGAAGGGAACCATGTTCTCCGGCTCCGGCTCGGGCGGCACATTCTTGGCGACGGTCGAGCGCTGCGGCTTGGGCGGCTTCGGCTTCGTTTTTGCATTCTTCTCGGGGATGGGGATGGCTTCCGGCGCTTTCTCCTCCTGCCGCGGCAATGATTTCGACAGTCCCGGCGACTCGTGGGCCACGATGCTCTTGCCCATTTCGTTGGGTGGAAGCGGGATCGCCGCCTGCGAGACGAGCGTGGCGCTCATGGCGCCGCCGCCGGTGCCGCCCGATCCCCAGCTCTCTCCGCCCATGCCGCTGACCAGCCCGTAAACTATGATGCTCGCCAACAGGCAGGCGTGCAGCACCAGCGACCAGCCCAGCGGGCCTCGCCATCCCTCGCGTTCGGTGAAGATGTCAGCCTGAGCGGACATTTCGTGCTAGCGTCCCTGCTGCGTCCCCGGTGAACTTTGGATGGGCTCGGTGACAATGCTGACGTTGCTGATCCCCGCCTGCTTCACCGCGTCCATCACCGTGGCGAAGGCGCCGAAGGGCACGTTCTGATCGGCGCGCAAGAAAATCGACTGCCTTCCGGGATCGCGCAGCTTGGCCCGCAGCCGGGGCCCAATCTGGTTGATGTTGATGGGTTCGTTGCCCAGGTACACGCGCTGCGAGCGGTCGATGGTGATCACCAGCCGCTCTTCGGTAATTTCCTTCACGGTGCGCGTCTTGGGCACGTTCACTTCGATGCCCGACTGCAGGATGGGCGCCGTGAGCATAAAGATGATCAGCAGCACCAGCACCACGTCCACGAACGGGGTGACGTTGATGTCGGCGAGCGACGTCTGGGTCCGTCCTTGGGCGTTGGTGAAGGCCATCTAGCGCGGCTCCGACACACCCCGCTCGGTCGGGCGCTCGACCGCGTTCAGCAGTTCCATGGTGAAGTCGTCCATGCGCGCCCCGAACTCGCGGATGGTGCTGCCGAACTGGTTGTAGGCGATGACCGCTGGGATGGCGGCGAATAGGCCGGCGGCGGTCGTGATCAGCGCCTCGGAGATGCCGGGCGCCACCGCGCGCAGCGTAGCCGCACCGGCCGTGCCCAGTCCGTGGAAGGCGTCGATGATGCCCCACACCGTGCCGAACAGGCCGATAAACGGCGTGACTGCTCCCGTGGTCGCGAGCCAGGGCAGCCGGCGCTCCAGGCGCGTCAGTTCTTCCGACGATGCGATCTGCGCCGCCCGCTGCACAGCCACGGGATTCTTCACCACGCCAGTAGGATTGCCCACCTGCCGGCGATACTCTGTGTAAGCGCCTTCGAACACCGACACCAGCGGGCTGGGCTTGAACTGCTCGGCCACGGCCGCCATATCCTGCAGGCGTATGGCCTTGCGGAAGGCGCGCAGAAAGCGCCCGCTCTGCACCCGCGCGCTGCGGAAGCGGCCCCACTTGGCCACGATGATGGCCCAGGAGAACAGGCTGAACACCAGCAGGATGAACAGGACGACCTTAGCGACAGGCCCGGTTTGGCGGATCAGGGTTTCGATTTCGCCGGCGAGGAAGACACAGAAGAGGTTCGAGGAAACCATTTCTACCTTGACCGTAGCACCAGCGGCAGGACGGCGTCAACGTGCCGGGACCGGGAGAGATAAGGTAGGCGCTGACGGACGACGTTCACGTGGGACAGCTAGGCGCGACAGTGTCGCGCCTCAGAGAAGACCAAATCGAAATCTTACCACCGCGCCGAGACCAGCTCCGCGCCGGGGGAAACGTCCACCTCCTGGTTCGCGGCCATGCGGCGACTCCAGACTGTGGTTCTGCGGATCAGTTCGAAGGGAAGCTTGTAGCTGGGGCTGGCCACCTGGTACACGGTTGTGGCGCCGTTGCCGTCCACCCGACGCAGCTTGAACTGCTGCTTAGACGGTGGGGAGGGATTACGCCAAATGATGTGGGTTCCCATCACTCCCTCCCCGCCGCGTTGAGGTTGCGGTTAGCGCAGCCGAATTGGAGCCCGGCGGCGGATTGCATTGAGGTACGCATATAAAAACTCCGCATAAAAAAACCCGTTGCCCAAAGCCCAACAAATTCTTGCAACATCCGCATAGTGCATCTTGCCAGCCAAAGCACGGCGCGCGGGCCGAACCCGCGCCGTTCGTGTGGTTTATCTGTTTTTGGAAATCACGTCAGAAGGGGATGTGACGAGCGTAGGCGGCGAAATCTCGCCAGCCGTGACGATTCAAAGTCAACAATCGCCCGATGGCCCGATCACCCGATGGCCAAATTGCCTAGGAGTAGTCCTTGCGGGTAATCCCCAGCTTGCGCATCTTGGAGTTGAGCGTTGTGCGCTTGAGGCCCAAGCGGGCCGCAGCGCCTTGCGGGCCGGAGATCCGGCCGCGCGCCTCTCGCAGCGCCTTCAGAATGTGATCGTGTTCGGCGTCCTCGAGCGTGGCCACGTCGTCCGCGGCGGCGACGGCTTCGGGACCGGGCTTCAGCTCCGCCAGCGGCACGTTCAAAACCGCCCCGCGGGTGAGGATGACGGCGCGCTCGATCAGGTTCTCCAGTTCACGCACGTTGCCCGGCCAGTGCCAGCGCTCGAGCGCCTGCATGGTCTCGGCCGGAATGCGCTCGATCTGCTTACCCTTGCTCTCGGCGTGTTTTTGCGCGAAGTAGCGGACCAGCATGGCGATATCCTTGCCGCGCTCGCGCAGCGCCGGCAGTTGGATGGGGAAGACATTCAAGCGGTAGAAGAGGTCGCTGCGAAACTCGCGGTCGGCAACCATCTTGGCCAGGTCGCGATTAGTGGCGGCGATCAGGCGGAGGTCCACGCGCAGGGTGCGGGTCGAGCCCAGGCGCTCGAATTCGCGCTCCTGCAGGACGCGCAGCAGCTTGGGCTGAAGCTCCGGCGGGATGTCGCCCACCTCGTCCAGGAATAGAGTTCCGTGATCGGCTAACTCGACCCGGCCTACCTTCTGCGAGATGGCACCGGTGAACGCGCCTTTCTCGTGCCCGAAAAGCTCACTCTCCAGCAGGCCAGTGGGGATGGCAGCGCAGTTCAGCTTGACGAAGGTGCGATCGCGGCGCCCGCTCAAGTTGTGGATGGCGCGCGCGATCAACTCTTTGCCGGTGCCGGTCTCGCCCAGAATCAGCACCGAAGAATCGGTGGGCGCCACCGTCTCCACCTGCTCCAGCGCTCGCTTCCACACCACACTCTCGCCGATGATCTCTTCGAAGTTGTACTGGCTGCGAATTTCATCTTCCAGGTAAAGCTTCTCTTCCGCCAGCTTGTCTTTAAGCTCGGCGATCTGGCGGAAGGCGAGCGCGTTTTCCACCGCGATAGCCACTTGGTTGGCCACCTGCATGAGTAGCTCCAGGTCCGCCTGGGTGAAGGCGGCTTCGCGCCGGCTCAGCACGTTCAAAGTGCCCAGCACGCGGTCGCGGCGGAGGAGCGGCAGCCAGCAGCCGGAGCGCATGCCTTCGGCGATCACCAGCCGGGTGCCTTCGGAAGGAAAAGTCTCCTCGTCCAGGCGGCTTACCAGCAGCGGCTTGCGGGTAGCGAAAGCCCGGCCCGAGGGTCCCCCGAAGCCGAACACGGCGCCTTCGCGAATCAAGCCGCGTCCGTTGGGCAAGTCCAGAGCGCGGATCTCGAACTGGTTTTGCTCGGCGTGGTAGAGCGCCAGGCTGGAATAATCGTGGCGGAAGGCGCGGCGGATGGCAGTCGAGATGTCGGAGAACAGATCCCGCAGTTCCAGGTGCGTGACCAAGGTATTGTTGATCTCCAGCAGCATGCGCAGGCGGTCGCGTTCCATCGCCAGTTGCTGCTGATAGGAGACGGCACTCTCGTGGGTGAGAACGTTGTCCACGGCTACCGCGACCTGCTCGGCGGCCTCTCGCATCAGGCGCTGGTCGGATTCGCTGAAGGCGTCCACCACGGTGCTGCCGAAGCTAATGGCGCCGGCGCGCCGCCGCGCGGTGGTCAGCGGCAGCACGCAATACGATCTCAAGCCACTTTCCAGATACAGGCGCACCGCGGGAGCGAAGCGCGTCTCCTGTTCGAGATCACGGATCAGCAGCGGTTGCTGTTGCTGCCAAGCCCAGCCCGCGGGAAGGTCTTCCAGCGGCAGCGCCAGGGAGAGCGGCACGGTGACCGGCAGCGTCGCCTCCAGCACATTCAGCCGCATCAGGTTGGTGGCGGGATCGTGCAGCATCAGATTTAGAAAATCGAACCGTACCACCCGCCGCAACCGTTGCAGCAGGTCGTGGAACAACCCGGCCAGATCAGGATGCGAGGCGATCGAGTGCGACACTTCCACCAGCGCCTCATAGCGGTCCACCGGTGAGGAGGCGCGTGCCAGACTCTCGGATTGGCTAACGATACTTAGGTTACGGCCGGCAAAGGACATTCACCCACATCCACGAACTGGGTGCAAATTGTAGCTCAGATTGAGCGGCCTGACGGGATTTCGTCATCCCTGACGGGATGTCATCAAATGATTTCGTCAAATCATTCCATCGCGGGAACCGCCCACAATGCCTCATCCAGATGTAACAGGCTCACTGCAAAAGGTTTGGCTTGCCGCATCCCCAGGCCGCAGGAGGTTGGCGATGGACGTGCCATACGCAGCGCAGGTAAGCAGCGATCATGCTCAGGATCACGACTCAGGAAGGTCCGACGGCAATCACTCTGGTGCTTGAGGGCAAGTGCCGGGGGCCATGGGTTGAAGAACTGGAACAATGCTGGCGCAAAGCTACGACGCTGGCATCGGGCAGGCCGCTGCGGGTGGACTTGGAGAAGGTTGGATTCGCCGACGAGCGCGGCAAGGAGCTGCTGGCGGCGATGTATGATGCCGGTGTGCAGCTTAACGCCGTCGGCCTGATGATGACCTCTCTGGTCGAGGAGATCGTGGCGAACTCTTCCCAAAAGACAAAACAACGCGCCTAGCAACATCGGGCATGTTTCGCAGCACAACCGGCCTGAGAAGTATCGAGTGGGGCGAATTTCTGAGGAGGTTTGACCGTGTCGACTCTGCACGTATTACAGCCTGTTTCCGCTTCCGCAAGCTGCCCGGTGAGCTTTCTGGACGGGCTTTCCGGATCCACGCCATCTCTCGACCGCATGACGCGGGAGACCTCTTACTCCGGGGAGACGGTCCTGTTCATGGAAGGGCAGGCTTCACCGGGCGTGATGGTAATCGTCAGCGGCAAGGTGAAGCTCTCCACCGCTTCGGCGGACGGCCGCACCATCGTCGTGCGCATAGCCGGCCCGGGGGAAGTGCTGGGCTTGAGCGCCACCGTGGTGGGGCGTCCCTGTGAGCTGACGGCGGAAACGCTGGAGCCCACGCGCATCAAGAACATCCCCCGCGAGTCCTTCAAGCAGTGGCTGCGCGCCCATCCTGAACTGGCGTTCCAGATCGCGCAAGAGCTGGCCGAGGAATACAACAGCACCTGCCAGCAGTTGCGCAGCATGCTGATGTCGCACACCGCCACCCAGCGTCTGGCGCGCACGCTGCTGCAACTGGTGCGCAACGCCGGGCCGGGCAATGAAGCCCGTGCTCCGTTCTCGCTGACCCACCAGGAGATCGCGGAAATGATCGGCAGCTCGCGGGAGACCGTCACCCGCTTGCTCTCCAGCTTCCGCCACAAGGGCACGATCGAGATCGAGGGTTCGACCCTGATCGTCCACGACCGCGAGGTGCTGCGCCAGCTCGGGCACGGCGACGGCGCCGGTTTTGGCTTCTGAGGATTTCCTCCTCCTGATCCTCAGTACCCGGGGGGAGCGTGTACCGCTCCCCTCGGCTTTTTCAGCTGGCGGCCCAGTCCGGTTGTAAAATCATCCCCCGATGAGACAAGCAGGTGTAATTCTAGTGGTGCTGCTGGCGCTGGCGCTGGCGGCTGGGGACAAGCCACAGCCGGCTTCGAACCTCAGTTTCGTCGTGCTCAAGGACGAAAACGGCAAGCCGGTGCGCAACGCCAGCGTGATCCTGCACCAGGTGGACGGGCGCGGACGCCAGGGCCAGGGCGGTCTCCAGCTCAAGACCGATAACCAAGGCAAGGCCTCCTACGCCGGCATTCCCTATGGCAAGCTGCGCATCCAGGTGATCGCTGCCGGCTTCCAGACCTATGGAGAAGACCACGACATCAACCAGCCCGAGCAGGAATTCGTCATCAAGCTGAAGCGCCCCCAGGGACAGTACACCATCTACAAGTGAACTTTGTCGCGCCCGCTTTCAGAAGGGTTGGAAGGGTGGCGAGCCGTAGCGCGTGTGGGCGAAAAGGTGGAGCAGCGGATAGCCGTAGGAGACAGCGACCAGCAGCACAGCCAGCACGGTCCACAACCCGAATCGGTCCCAGACGCCTGCGGCCGTCGGCGGCCGTAACGCCACGGCGAACTCGAAGGCTGGCGCGGGAATTCGCTTGCCCCCGATCCACGTGGCGGCCACCACCACCACATAGGAAAGCGCGCTCAAAAACAGGATTACCGCGCCGACCGCCGCTACTCTAGTCAGCCCATGCCACGCAGCTCCATATTCTCCGGTCAATGAGGCGCTATAGACCCGGCGCGGCAGACCGCGTAGCCCGGCGATGTGGTAGCTGATGCTGAACAGCGCCATCCCGGCGAACCACAGGTAGGACTGGATGCGCGCCAGCGTCATCAGCCGCAGCCCGCGCCCCAGCAGGCGCGGCAGCAACCAATAGGTCGCTCCCATGAACGTGAGCGCGACCGTGGTGCCCAGGGTGACGTGGAAATGGCCCATGATCCATGCTGTGTTGTGCACCATCGAGTTCATGGCGTAGGCGGCATTGATAGCGCCACCGAAACCGCCAAAGGTGAAGGCGATCATGGCCAGCGCCACCGAGGCAAAGAAGGGATCACCCCAGGGCAGCCGCGCGATCCAGTCGAAGAGTCCGCGGGCGCCTTTCATGCGGCCTGCCACCTCCAGCGAAGCGATGATGGTGAAGGCGGTCACGAAGCTCGGGTAAAGCACGGCGTAGGTGGTGACGGTGTGAACCAGCTTCCAGTGCGAACTGATGCCGGGGTCGGCGAACTGGTGGTGGAATCCGACGGGAACCGATAACACCACAAAAAGGATGAAGACCATGCGGGCGAGGGAATCGCTGAAAAGTTTTCCTCCCGCCACCTGTGGTAGCACCGTGTACCAGAGCACGTACGCGGGCATCAGCCAGAAATAAACCAGCGGGTGGCCAAACCACCAGAAGAAGCTGCGCGCCAGCTCGGGATCGATTTTGGTGACGATTCCGAGCGACCAGGGGATCAGCATCCCCAAGACCTCGACCGCCAGCCCGGCGGTGGCCAGGTACCAGAGGATGATGGTGGCTAGCATGCCGTGGATCGAGAGCGGCACAGGGACGCCTGGGTGCTCGCGCCGCCACGAGCGATAACTGGCGATCATGACGCCGCCCCAGATCCAGGAGGCCACGATCAGCAGGGTGGCCCCGATGTAAAACAGCGGATGCGCCTGCATCGGCGGATAGAAGGTATAGAGCACGCTGCTCTGCCCGCGCAGGATGGTCACGGCGGCCGCCACCGATCCGACCAGGCCCAGGGCGAAGGCGATCCAGGCCAGCCCGCGGCCGGTGATCCTTCCCAACCTTTCCTGCGAGAGCGCGTAACCCAATCCCATGATGAAAAAAGTCGTGAACACCAGCGCCATGAGGACGCCGTGCGCGGTCACCGCCAGATAGTAGAGAGATTCGCTGCGATGCGGAAACGGTATGTCGGCGATGGAGAGCGCCTGCAGCACGCCCATCGCCGAGGCTACGGCGAAGGCCGCCACCGCGACCCCAACGTGGGCGGCCGCCAGGGAATGCCGTCCGTTCATGGCGATTCCTTCTTGACGATCAGCTTGCCCACCATGTTGTGGTGCATGGTGCCGCAATACTCATTGCAGCCGATCAGATATTCGCCCGGCTCTTTGAAGGTCACCGTGAACTGGCTGACGTAGCCCGGAATCGCCATGGCGTTGGCGTTGGTCCCCACCACCTCAAAGCCGTGGATGACGTCGGCGCTGGTGAGCCGGAAGGTCACCGGCCGGTTCGCCGGAACCTCGATCGGATCCGGACTGAAAGAAAACATCTGCGCCACCACGCTCACCACCACGCTGCCATCGGCGCGCGTCTTAACCGCAGGCGTTCCGAATTCCGGGTTCGTCGTCAGGGTGGTCGGGTCGAGGGTCTCGATGTGGCTCGGAGGCTGAATCGCCTGCAGCCCCACGGCCAGGAAGATGGCGCCCAGAAACAGCAGCAGCAGCCCCCCGGCCGCCCACATCCAGATCCGCTCGTAGAGTTCGACGTTCACGAGTGGGGCGCACCCCGCTGGAGAAAAAGAAACAGATACATGGCCAGCCAGGCCAGCCCGAAGAGCAGTCCGAAGACGATCACGATGACCAGCGTGCCGCGAGGATGGCCCAGATCCTCCGGGCTATTCTCGAGCTGGCCTCGCCTCTCCGATGTAGGGCCAGGTTCAGACATGCAAGCCAATTCTCATCCGCGCGCACTCCCGGCTGCGGACCCGACATCCTAGCCTATACATCGCCGAGACACCAGTGCGACGCGCCGGGCGACGCGGTCTAGTTGATGCTGGCCAGGGCGATGGGATTAATTACCGGCGAGTTGAAGGGCGAGCCGGTCACCTGTTTTAGCGCTCCGCTGCTGTCGATGGAGAACACGGAGATGGTGTAGGAGCCACTGTTGGCCACGAACAGGAAGCTGCCCGAACTGTCGGTCACAACATACGAGGGGGCGGTGCCAGCGGCGAAGGGCGAGCCACTCAACGCGGTCAGCGCGCCCGAACCGTCAATGGAGAACCCAGAAACGTCGTTCGAGCCTTGGTTGGCGGTGTAGAGGAAATTCCCGGTAGGATGCACGCGCACGCTCACCGGCGTGGTTCCGGTGGCGAGCGGCGCGCCCACTGCCGTGAGCTGTCCCGAGCTGGCAATGCCGAACGCCGCCACCGTGTTCGCAACCGAGTCGGCGACGAACAGGAACTTGCCGCTGGGATCCACGGCCATCGCCACTGGATTGGTGCCTGCCGTGATCGTGAATGCAGGCGGGCTCTGCAAACACCCGGGGCCAGCGGGACAGGCTGCCACCACCGTGGTCGAAGACTCTCCGGAGGTGTTGAACATGTAGGTGGCGATTGAACCCGTTCCTGCTTCCGTCATGGCCACGAACAGCATGCTGCCGGCGGTGGCGAGCGCGGTGGGTGCGCCCGTCGTGGGCAGCGGGCAAGGGGTAATTTGGTCCAGCATGCAGTTAAGCGTTGTAGGAGGTTGTTGTTTGATCTCGGTCAGCGTTCCGCCTATCTGGTCGATGAGGAACCCCGAGATGCTGTTTGACCCCTGGTTGGCGACGTACACGAAGAAGCCGTTCCCGTCGATGGCGAGAGCGGAGGGATTCACGCCCGTGGGCACCGGCGAGGAGGTCGAAGCGGCCCCGCTGGTGGATGAAAAGGTGGCTGCCGTCAGGACGCCCGTAGATCGGTTCAACACATACTGCGAGACGGAGCCGGCCCCGTTGCCGTTGGCGGAATCGACTACATAAGCGAAGCGCAGCAGGGGATCGATGGCAATCACGTCCGGCGCCGAGCCGGTGCTCGCGAAACTGGCCGTCGGAATCAGGGCGCCCGCGCTGGAGACCTCGAGGAGAGAAACGCTAGGACTCCCCGGCCCCACCACATACAGAACCTTGGTCCCGCCGCCGCCTTTGCAGCCGCCCGCGGCCCCGAGCACCAGCGCCACCAGGCTCAACGCCAGCCACTTAGCCCTCACTGTCCTTGCTCTACCCGGCATCGCTAAGAAATGCACAGATGAAACTCCCCAGGATTCGGTGTGTCCCGCCGTCCTACGGTATTGGAAAGCCTGTGTCTTGACAAGCCCGGAGGAATTGAGCCCTTGATTCATTGACTCATTGATTGATTGATGGGCAAAGGAGGCGGGTTCAATGTGCCAATGAGTCAATGGATCGATGAATCGATGGCTTCAATGACCCAACAGCAACGGGCCCAGCAGGCGCGAGACGGCGAAGCCGATGAAGAAGGCAAGCACCACCAGGCCCACCACGCGCCAGAACCCGGCGCGGGCGCGGCGCTCGATGGTTTTGCCGCGCAGCTCGCCCATGCGGCTCATGGTCAGCACCACCAGCTTGGCCATGCGATGCAGGGTCTCGGTCTGCTTTTTTTCGAAGGCGTGGGCGCGGGTGGAGAGGATCTCGAAGATGCCGACCAGCTTGCCGTCCTTGATCAGCGGCACCACGCTGATGGAGCGGATGCCGGTCTGGCGGGTGAGTTCGCTGTCCACGCGCGGGTCGCGTTCGGCGTCGTCGCAGCGCAGTTGGTGGCCGGTACGCACGCACAAGCCCGAGAGCCCGGCGCTGGGGTCGAGGCGCGTGCCCAGCGGCGGCGCGGTGCTGCCGTAGCTGGCGCGGCACACGAACTTGCCACCCTCTGCCAGGGCGATGGCCGACCCAGTGGCTCCGGTGAGCGTGGCCGCGCTGGTTACGACCAGATCGAACACCCGGTCGGCATCCATGCCGGCCCGCATGAGCTCGGTGAAAACCGTGTTGATGGCCGAGACTTCCTGGCCGTCGCCCGCCGGGACGGTCTCATCCAGCTCCAGCTTAAAGCGTTCCCAGGCCGCCGGCGCCGCCAGCTCAGCCGCCGGCGAGCTCTCCCGGGGCGGGGGTTGGTTGCTCTCGGTCGCACCGCCCGGTACCGTTTCTGGAAGATCTTCCACGAGCTTGACTCCTCGAAACTCTGGCCCAGTAATTGTCGGGCGGGATCCGGGGGGAAGGGCGAACCAGCGATTCTGCATCCCATCCGCCGTTGTGTCAAGGGATTCGCGCGGCTTCCGCTTAGCGCGGCAACGTGGAGAAGTTCTGGACATCTTGGTGCCGTGTGGCGAGAATCCTCTGGGGTGACGACCATGGTGCGCGTGATCACCATCAGCCGTGAGTTCGGCAGCGGCGGCAGCGAGGTGGCCCGCATTCTGGCCGAGCGCCTGGAGTGGAAGCTGATCGACGACCCGCTGGTGGCCGAGATCGCCCAGCGCGCCAACGTCTCGCCCGAGCTGGCGCGCCGCTACGATGAGTGTGTCGATCCCTGGTTTCATCGCATGTTCAAGGCGCTCTGGCAGGGCGGCTACGAAGGCGTGGTCAGCCATGGCGAACTGAACGGCTTCGATGCCGAGGCCATGGCCGGCTTGTGGACGCGCGTCATCCGCGAGGCGGCCCATCTCGGCCACGGCGTCATCGTGGGACGCGGAGCGCAGTGCCTGCTCCAGGGCCGCCAGGACGTGTTCCACGTCTCCGTATTTGCGGAGATGGAGCAGCGGGTACGCAACCTGCGCGGAACGCTGCGCCGCCACGTGCCGCCGGGCGCCGACCCCAGGGCCATGGCCGAGGAAAGCGATCAGCGCCGCGCCGAATACGTGCGCCGCTACTTCGGAGAAGATTGGAAGGATTACCGCCTCTACCAGATGGTCATCAACTCGGTGGTGGGATTCGAGGCTGCGGCGACCGCCATCCTCTTGGCCGCCGGGCTCTCCGCGCGGCAAGCCTTGCAGCCGCCCGCCTAAGACCTCGCCGCTGAGATCATCCCTTGGCCCATCACCGCACCCTGCTGGCACTTCCGTACCCTTTCAATTGCCCATCCCAACGGTACTATCGGCGTATGACAACTGGAGCGCAATCTGACAACGCAATTGCGGGAGGGCGCCGTTGGCGGCGTTCTCACCTGACCGTGCCGGTTCGGGTTACGATCGAGAATTCCGAGCGGGTCGATGTGATGAACACCCGCGGCTCTCACATGAACGACGGTGGCATCACCGTCCGTGCCGACCGGGAGCTGGCGATTGGGGATGAGGCCGAGATCAAATTTACGCCTCCCCATTTCTATCCCTTCGTGAGATTACGAGGCGTGATTCGCAACCGTGCGGGGGACCTCTACGGGGTGGAGTTCCTGGCCAAGAGTGCGACCGAAAGCCGGCAACTGGGTCTGTTTCGGCACATCCTGCTGCGGTGGGGCGCCTAAGACGCCTGCCAGCGCTGGAGCGGGCCCCGAAATCCGACGACTAACTCAACACCTGGATGGCTTAAGTCAAAATCTGCCCGGCACTGCCTCTCTCCCCTACGGTTTTTGCGTGGGTCGCAACAGAATCTCGCTGACGAAGGACTGCGGCGCCTGGGTGACGATCATGGCCACGGCATGGGCCACATCGTCGGGCAGCAGCAGCTTCTTCAGGTCCTTGCCGCCGTGGTATCCCCATTCGCTCAGGGTCGAGCCCGGGCAGATGACCGACACGCGAATGTTTTGGCCGCGCAACTCTTCCGCCACCGAGTAGCTCAGCCCGTTCAGGCCCCACTTGGAGGCGGCATAGCAGGCGCCCTTGGCTAGGGCATTCTTGCCCGCGAGCGACGAGATGTTGATGATGTGACCGCCACCCGAACGCAGCATCAGCGGGACCAGCGAGCGGATCATGTAATAAACGCCGCGCAGGTTGGTGCTCATCACCTCGTCCCAGACCTGGGGGGGATACTTGTGCAGCGGTACGCGCACCCCGCTTATGCCGGCATTGTTTACCAGCACGTCCAGGCGGCCCAAGCTGGACTCCACGTGCTTCGCCAGGGCTTCGACGCTCTCCAGGCGGCTGACGTCGCATTCGGTGGCGTCGCAGCGGCCACCGGCCTGGCGAATGGCGCTGGCGGTGGACTCGAGCGGCGCGCGCGTGCGTCCGCAGAGCACCACCGTGGCTCCGAGGCCGGCTAGCCGCGCCGAGATACCTGCGCCGATCCCGCGGCCGCCTCCCGTTACCACTGCTACCTGTCCCTCTAATCCTTGAACTGTAGGCGCCATTTTCGGAACTACCTCCCGTTGCCCCATGCCTTGCGGTAGCCGGCGTCTCTTCTCCCGTCCGCTTGTGGCAGGAATCTTGCGCTTCCGCGAGTTAACGGAACATCCAGCCGCGCGGCTGCGGGCATCCAATTGAAGCACAGCAAGGTTACCACTGCGGTACTGAACTTGCCTTAGGCCAGCAGCATTCTTATAATCCGGCCCTCGCCGTTTAGAATTGGAAGAGTGTCATCCGGAGGAGAGGCGGCGTTCCGGATCGGACCCAGGCCTTGCCGATTTTCGAGGACGGACGCGGGCGCAGCCTGCCGTGCGTGCCGGAGTGAGTTCCACACGCCGTATTAGAAAGTGATTGCTGGCAATCTTCTAAGGAGCCTCGCATGAAGAAGTCGCTCGTCACGCTGGTGTTGGCATTCGCCGCTCTGGCCGCGGCCCAACAATCCGCTGCTCCCGCGGCCCCGTCCGCCCAGCCGCCGCAGCAGAAAAAAGAGATCAAGGACCCGGCCGAGTACAACTCCTACATCGCCGCGCTCCGCGAGGCCAATCCCCAGGCTCAGGCGCAGGCCTTCGAGAGCTTCCTGCAGCAGTATCCCAACACCGTGGTCAAGGAAGACGCGCTCGAACAGTTGATGGCCGCCTATGAGAAGCTGGGCAACGCCGCCAAGACTACGGAGACCGCCGGCCGCGTCCTGCAGGTCGATCCCAATAATGTGCGCGCCTTGGCGCTGCTGGCCTATACCAGCCGCGCCTCCGCTGAGGCCGGCCAGGCGGCGCAGCAGAATGCCGCTGACGCCGCCAAGTATGGTCAGGCCGGACTGCGGGCCCTGGCCACCATGAGCAAGCCGGAAGGCATGTCGGACGCCGACTTCGAGAAATTCAAGACGCAGGTCGCCATCAT
This sequence comes from uncultured Acidobacteriota bacterium, assembly GCA_963808725.1. Classification (GTDB taxonomy): domain Bacteria; phylum Acidobacteriota; class Terriglobia; order Terriglobales; family Acidobacteriaceae; genus JAHFUA01. Next base: position 458,254 of record CAWEGO010000003.1, read on the forward strand.
TTTTAACGGCTCGGCCGGCTTTGGGGCGCTACAGAGCAAGGATTATGCCGGCGCCCAGAAGTATCTGCAGGCGGCGGTCGACCTGGAACTCAAGCAGAATCCCAACGATCCCAATGCTCTGCGCGACATTTATCCCTTGGCGCTGGCGTATCTGGAAGCTACGCCCATCAATCCCACCGGTCTGTGGTGGATTGCCCGCGCCGCCGCCTTGAGCAATAACAACCCGCAGATCGTCAAGTACGGCCAGTTCAAATACACCAAGTACCACGGCTCGCCTGACGGCTGGGACCAGTTGCTGGCCCAGGCCAAGGCAAGCCCCACCCCGCCGGCGGATTTCGCGGTCGCACCCGCGCCCAGCCCGGCGGAGCAGGCGAAACGGCTGGCGGACCGCAAAAATCCGAAGGAGATGACCTTCGACGAACTGCAACTGATCTTGACCGACGGCACCCCCGAGGTTCAGCAAAAAGTGTGGACGCTGATCAAGGGAACCGAGATTCCGTTTGCCGCCAAGGTCATCACCGCCGCCCGCACCAGAATGGAGCTGGCGGCTACCGCCGATGACATCGACAAAAACGTCGCCGATGTGACCTTGACCATGGTGGCGCCGCTGCCCCTCACCAAGGTACCCAAGGCCGGCGAGGAAACCCAGGTGCTCGGCAAGCTGGACTCCTATACCAGCAGTCCGTTCATGATCAATATGATCGAGGGGCAGTTGATCGCCAAGCCCACGGCCAAGAAACCAGCCGCGAGGCACTAGACGAGTACCCAGTACCGAGTACCAAGTACCGAGTACGCATACCCACCGACTTGGGCGCACTCGGCTGCGCTCCCATGGGAGTGCTTCCGACTAACTTGGGAGTCGATATCTGATACTTGATACTTGGTACTCGGTACTGGGTACTCGCTACCGCGTCCCCGCCTTTCTCTCCACGATCATGGGACGGGCGCCGCGCGGGGGGCGGCGGGCGTTGTCGCGTACGGCGCGCATATCCAGCTTGAGTTCGCCGATAGTGCGGCTGAGGGTGTTGCGGTGCATGCCCAGCTCGCGCGCCGCCTTGCACTGGTTGCCGTGGCTCTCCTGGAGCACGGCCAGGATGAAGCGCTTCTTGAACTCGCGCACCGCCTCCGAATACAGGATGCCGCTCTTGTGCATCTGGCTGACCAGGGCCTCGAGCTGATCCTTCACGACCGCCTCCTCCGCGCTGCCACACGCACTTCGTTATGAAAACCGGTTATCTTACCAGCGATGCCGATTCAGTGTTGCGCCGATTGCGGGCCCGCGGCCTCGCGCATTGCCGCCACTCCCTGGCGTAGTTTCTGCCGCAGCGCGGCCGGCGCCAACCAGCTCATGCCGCGCGACCCAATCAGGAAGTAGCCTCCCAGGCTCGATCGTCCCAGCCACTGCGATCCCGGCGCGAACGCCGCCAACGCCAGCACCAGCACCGCTACCATGGCGCTTCCGCGCACCAGGCCGAAAGCCGCGCCCAGCAAGCGGTCGGCCCAGCCCAGGCCGGCCATTCGCGCCAGCCAGCTTGCGATCCGGCCGATGATCCCCGCGGCGATCACCACCGCGATGAAAATTCCCAGGAAGGCCGCGCTTTGCGCCACCGCGTCCGACTTCACGTAGGGCGTGATCCAGCGCGCGACTCGCCAGTACTCCCAAGCTGCCAGCAGGTATCCCACGACCACCCCGGCCAGCGAGATCACCTCGTGCAAAAAACCCTGCGCTGCTGCCAGCAGCACCGACAACACCAGGATGGCCACGATGGCCCAGTCCAGGCCGTTCATCTCTACGCCGTCAGCTCATGGCCGGTGAGCCTGCGGTACGCTTCCACGTACTTATCGCTGGTCTCCTGCACCACCGCGGGCGGAAGCGGCGGAGCTGGCGGCTGTTTGTTCCAACGGATCTTCTCCAGATAATCCCGAACGAACTGTTTATCAAACGACTCCGGGCTGCGCCCTGGCTGATAGCGATCCGCAGGCCAGAAGCGCGAGGAATCCGGGGTCAGCACCTCGTCGGCCAGCACCAGGCCGCCGGAGGTGCGCCCAAACTCGAACTTGGTGTCGGCAATGATGATGCCGCGCGCCGACGCATGCTCCGCCGCCTTCCGGTAAATCCTGAGGCTCAGCTCGCGGAGCTGCTCGCTCAATTTCAGACCCGCGTGCTGCGCCATCTCGTCAAAGCTGATGTTCTCGTCGTGGCCGCTGGTGGCCTTGATGGCGGGGGTGAAGATCGGCTCCGGCAGTCGCTCCGACTCGCGCAACCCGCGCGGCAGTTCGAGGCCGCACACCTTTCCGCTCTGCTGATATTCCTTCCAGCCCGAGCCCGAGAGATATCCCCGCACCACGCACTCGATGGCGATCATGTCGGCGCGCGCCACCAGCATGGAGCGTCCCTGCAACTGCTCGGCGTAGGGGCGCAACTGGGCCGGGTAGCGCTGCACGTCGGCGGTCAGCAGATGGTTGGGCACGATGTCGGCGAGGAAGTCGAACCAGAATAGCGACAGTTGCGTTAGCACTCGGCCCTTGCCAGGGATGCCGCTTGCCAGCACGTAGTCGAAGGCGGAAATGCGGTCGGTGGCCACCACCAGCAGACGCTCGTGGTCCACGCGATAAAGATCGCGTACCTTGCCCCTGGCGTAGCGCTCGAGGCCGGCAAAATCGGTTTCCAGCAGAACAGGTTCCAATGCTTGGTTCGTCACGTGGGGTTCGTTTCCCTGGGGGCTTCGTGCTGGGGGACAGTGGCGTATTCTATTCGGCAGAGTTTTTTTGTCAACGCCGACCTTCGCCACGTGACGGCGGTCACAGAAGAAATCCGCTGGAAAACTGTTGACAGGACGCGATTCTTGCGAAATACGCGTCCCCAGCCGGTTTCCAGGGCTTGCCCGCGGCGCGGCGGAAGCCCCGCAACTCCCCGGAAAGGGAAGAAAATTTCGATCCCTGCGATCAGATGGATTTATAGCGGGAGACGATACACCGGTCTGCCCTTGTCGCTCGAGATGGCGCCGCCAGCTCCATCGCTCACCCTCCCGCCGCCAAGCCGCAGGGCGCGGAAGGTTACTGACGTTTCTCCCGTGTGCGACCCAGATCGCGGTGTGAGCCGATAACAAGGTTGAACACCGGCAGGGCCTGCGGGGGAAGAGTGCGCAGGCCTGCCTGCGAGGTGACGTGCTTCCCCAAATGGAATCGCAACAAATTGTGAAGAAGCAGAGGGTCGGCCTGCGACTGGGGGCCGCATTTGGCCTGCTGATCGCCATTTCCGTGGGGATCGGATACCTGGGGCTGAGCCGCATGGATCAGATCAATGCCGGACTGCAGGAGGTGCTGGGCCGGCGCTGGGCCAAGCTGCAACTGGCGCGTGAAGCGCTCACTTATTCCAATCGCAACAGCCGCATCACCATGGAAGTTTTTCTGGTCCAGGACAGAGACCAGATCGACACCTTGCTGGCCAGGCGGGCTGAGAACACCAAAAAGATATCCGTCATCGTGGACCAACTGGGGAGTCAGTGTGAGTCCGAAGAGGAGAAACAGCTTTTAGCATTGGTGCAAGCGAAACGAACTCCCTACGTCAGCAGCTATCTGCGTGCGCTACATCTCGTGGTCGAGGACGGACGCCGCGAAGACGCCAGTGCCGTGATGCTCGAGACAACCATGCCGGCCTTGTTCGAATATCACGCCGCGTGGAACGCCTTCCTGCAATACCAGTCCGATCAAATCAACCACGCCACTCGGGAGAGCCGTGCGCAATATGCCAGGGTCCGTGCCGTGACCTTGTTTCTCATGGCGCTGGCGGTGGCGATTGCCGTCGCCATCGCTGGGTTCATGACCCGCACCATGGTGCGGGAAGTGAAAGCCCGGCTGCAGACGGAGCGCGCCAACCAACAGCTCCACGCCCAACTGGAGCAAAGAGTGGCCGATCGCACGCGCGAGCTGGCGAATGCGAATCAGGAGTTGGCCAAGGAGATTGAGGAGCGCCAGCGTGGGGAAGGACGGCTGCGTCTGCAGGCGGCGGCGCTGGCCGCGGCCGCCAACTCGATCGTGATCACCGATCTGCAGGGCAGCATCGTCTGGGTGAATCCGGCCTTCAGCCGCATCACCGGCTACCTCGCCGAAGACGTTCTGGGGCAAAACCCGCGCCTGCTGCGGTCAGGCCAGCATCCGCGAGCCTTCTACGAGGAACTGTGGCGGACCATCACTTCGGGCAACGTGTGGCACGGTGAGGTCGCCAATCGGCGCAAAGATGGCAGCCTGTATGCGGGAGAGATGACCATTACCCCGGTGCACTCCGAGGGCGGCGAGATCACCCACTTCATCGCCATCCAGCAGGACATCACTGGGCGCAAAGTAATCGAAGATGCCCTGAAACAGGCGGAACAGAAATATCGCGCCATTTTCGAAGATGCGGTGGTCGGCATTTTCCAAACCACCCCCGAAGGCCGGCCCTTGAGCGTCAACCGTGCCCTGGCGCAGATGTATGGCTACGAATCCGCCGCGCAGCTCATAGCGGAGGCCGCGGAGACGGCGCCCCCGCTGTTTGCCGATAGCAGCCGCTGGAAAGAATTCGCCTGGGTGCTGAAACAAGGTGGCGTGGTGCGCAATGCCGAGTTGGAGCTCGCTTGCAAGGATGGCAGCAAGAAGTGGCTTCTGGCCAACGTGCGCGCCCTGCGCGGCGGCAACGGCCGCGTGGTGCAGCATGAAGGCACGGTGCAAGACATTACGGAGCGCAAGCTGCTGGAAGATCAGCTCCGACAATCGCAAAAGCTGGAAGCCGTAGGACGCCTGGCCGGAGGGGTAGCTCACGACTTCAATAACGCGCTGGCGGTGATCATCGGCTACAGCGAGCTGCTGCAGGATCGGCTGGATCCGGCGAATCCGCTCCGCAGCTTTACCCAGGAGATTACCAAGGCGGGAGAGCGTGCGGCGTCCCTCACCCGCCAGCTTCTGGCCTTCAGCCGCAAACAGATTCTCCAGCCCCGTGTCCTGGACTTGAATTCCATTGTGACCGAGATCGACAAGATGCTTCGCCGGCTGATTGGGGAGGATATTCACCTGGTGGTGGACCGCGCGTCCAACCTGGGACGCGTGAAGGCCGACCCGGGACAGCTTCAGCAGGTGCTGATGAATCTGGCCGTGAATGCCCGCGATGCCATGCCGCAGGGCGGCAAACTGATCATTGCTACCGCGAACGCCACTCTGGACGAATCCTACGTGCATCACCGTCCGGTGGTCCGCCCCGGCGCCTACGTGGTGCTGAGCGTGAGCGACACCGGCTGTGGCATGGATAAGGCCACCCAGGCCCGTATCTTCGAACCCTTCTTCACTACCAAGGAGCCCGGCAAAGGCACTGGACTGGGACTCTCCACGGTGTACGGCATCGTCAAGCAGAGCGGGGGGTTTGTCTGGGTGTACAGCGAGCCCGGGCAGGGTACCACCTTCAAGATCTATCTGCCGCGAGTGGACCAGGTCCCGGAAGCCTCGGGAGCCGAGCCGAAGCCCGTTCTGCCCGGCGGCTCCGAGACCATACTTCTAGTGGAGGATGAAGGCGCCCTGCGCCGGCTGGCGCAGAGCTGCCTGCAGAGCGGGGGCTACCGTGTGCTGGAGGCGGAGGATGGCAAGACTGCAGTCGAGATCGCCAGGCGGCAGACCGAACCCATCCACTTGCTGCTGACCGATGTGGTCATGCCCGCCATGAGCGGCGTGGAGCTGGCGGAACAGTTCGCCTCATCCTGGCCGGAAACCAGGCTGCTCTATATGTCCGGGTACACCGATGAGCTGATCGCACAGCACGGCGTGCTGCACACCGGAACTGCCATCCTGGAGAAACCGTTCAGCCGCGAATCGCTGCTTCGCAGAGTGCGCGAGGTGCTCGACGCCAAGCCCAGCCACCCGCAAGCTGCCGTCCTCACATAGGCAAGCAAACAAAAATCCCTCCCCGGGGGCAATCTCCTCAGGGAGGGAATTCAGACTTGGCCTCGCTTATTTCTTCAGGGTACGGATGTAAGCCACCAGCGACTTGATGGTGGCCTCGTCCATGCCTTTTTTGGCGAAGGCGTGCGACTCTTTGCCATTGGGACCATTGGCGATGGCATTCGTCAGTTCCGCGTCGCTCTTGGCCTGGAACGCAGCGGTGCGGAAATCGGGCGTGCCTTTCATTTTGCCGGCGCCGTCTGGACCGTGGCACATGGCGCACTTTGCGGCAAACACCTTGGCGCCGTCGTCGGCCATTAACGTCGGCGCTGCGATCACCACCAACATTGCCAGCACAACCATAACAACCAGTATCTTCTTCATGTCACTTCCTCCGGGGGGTAGTTTGCGTTGCGGGCCCATTACAAATTAGAGGCTGTAAGGAAGCCGCTCTGTTTTTAGACGCCGGATTGAAGAATGTCAACCGCCCTAAAAACATCGTTGCATTATTAAGCAATGGCTATTAATGAATTCAACATATCAGCTTTCCTCGTAAGCCACACATTCTGCTCGCGGTCGCAGAAAAAGCGGCACTTAGCGTACTCAGTCGCGTTGCGATTCGCAACAAATCGGCGTTGCGCATTTCAGCGCTGCGCCACTTGCAGAATTTTTGCCGGCGTTCCATCTTGATTGCCTTCAGCCACATGCAGCCAACCGCCTGGAAGCTCGCCGCTCTGGCATGAGGGTTGCCTTTAGCAAAGGTGCAAGTTGGAAATTTAGACCGCGCCAAGGAGGCTCATCATGACCGTCATTCTCGTACTCGCAACCTTCATCACCTTCTTATTGATAGATCATTTCTACAGCCGGCGTCCCGCAGTGCGTGCGGTGATGGAAGTTCAGCCGCGGCCCGCGACTTCGACCCTCGCCGTGGCTCAGGCCACCGCCCTTCAGCCTACCGTGGTGGCCGGGTTCCAGGTGCCGGAAAACTTGAAATATCACCCGGGACACACCTGGGCCATGAACGAAGGTCCCAAAATGGTCCGCATCGGGCTGGATGATTTTGCCGCCCGCCTGCTGGGCAAGGTGCAGAGCATCACGCTGCCGCAGCGCGGACAGTGGGTCCGGCAAGGGCAGAAGATCTGGACGGTGGAGCGCAATGGCGCCAAGGTGGACATGGTGTCGCCCATCGAGGGTGTGGTCACCAACGTCAACGACAGCGCTGCCAAAGATCCTGAACTGGCGCGCCGCGATCCCTACGGTGACGGCTGGCTGGTGAGCGTGGAATCTCCCGACGCCAAGCTGAACTTCCGCAACCTGTTGAGTGGCGAGCTGGCCCGCTGGTGGATGGACGAAGCCGCGTCGCGGCTACGCAAGTTCATGCCCATCCCGGCTGGCGTGATGCAGGATGGCGGCACCACCATCAACGACCTGACCGCCCTCCTCGGCGACAAAGAGTGGGCGGATGTAACCCGCGAGTTTTTCCTGAGCTAAGGGAACTCGTGATGAGCTTCCCAGCGCGGCCAGAGCGGCAGAGGCTTAAACGGCCTCTGCCGCTCCAGATTTCTGGCGAATTTCTCAACAGTGGGCCAGCCAGCGCAAGCGCTGCGCTTAATTTCTCAGCACACAGGCAACAGAAATCAGGAGTGATTTGCCGAGAAACTCCTCAGGTCGGTAAGTCATGGCTGGCCAAGGACTTCCGGCTTTCCCAATTTTCCCGTTGCGGGACCCGAATGCGGCAAGGAGATTGCCGATTAATAAGCTGGTAGTTTGCGTCGGAGAACAAAGAAGATGAGCAAAGCCATTTTGTATGACGCCACGCTGTGCATCGACTGCAAGGCTTGTGAGCAGGCATGCGCGGAGCGCAACAAGCTGCCGTACAACGACACCATCGCAGCCGAGCAGGTGCAATCGGCCCACAAGTACACCGTGGTCCTGGACAAGGGCGATAAGTATATGCGTCGCCTGTGCATGAACTGCGAGGAGCCTACCTGTGCCTCGGTGTGTCCGGTGGGGGCGCTACGTAAGACCAAGGACGGGCCGGTGATCTACGAAGAGGTGCGCTGCATGGGCTGCCGTTACTGTGTGGCGGCATGTCCGTTCGGCGTGCCTAAGTACGAGTGGAACAAGGCGCTGCCGGCAGTGCGCAAGTGCGACATGTGCGCCGACCGGCTGGCGGCAGGCAAGATGACGGCCTGCGCCGAAGTCTGTCCCACCGGCGCGACCAAATTCGGCGAGCGCGACGAGCTGATCGCCGAAGCCAAGAAGCGCCTGCGCGAAAATCCCGGCAACTACGTCAACCACATTTACGGTCTGGAGGAAGTGGGCGGCACCAGCGTGCTGCTGCTCTCCTCGGTGCCGTTCGAGAACTTCGGCTACCGCACCGACCTGGTGCGCGAGCCGCTGCCGCTCTACACCTTCCGCGTGCTGTCGCGCATCCCTGACCTGGTAGCGCTGGGCGGGGTGTTGCTGGGTGGCGTCTGGTGGATCACCAATCGCCGCACCGAGGTCGCGGCCGCCGAAGGCAAGCACGCCGACGAGAAGGAGAAGTGACGTGAAGCAGAAACTGATGAAGTTCACGCTGTGGAAAGTGGTCTTCTTCGCGATCATGGCAGCGGGGCTCTACGCCACCGTGCTGCGCTTCACCCGCGGCCTGGGCGCCTCGACCAACCTGAGCGACCAGTTCCCCTGGGGCATCTGGGTGGGCTTCGACGTGCTGTGCGGCGTCATGCTGGCGGCGGGCGGATTCACCCTGATGGCCGCGGTCGAGATCTTCCACGTCGAGCGCTTCAAGCCCATCATCCGCCCCGCGGTGCTCACGGCGTTTCTGGGATACCTGCTGGTGTCGGTGGCGCTGATGTTCGACCTGGGGCGCTACTACCGTATCTGGCACCCGCTCATCATGCGCAACCCGCACTCGGTGATGTTCGAAGTGGCGTACTGCGTGATGCTCTACACCACGGTGCTCTCGCTGGAATTCGCGCCCATCGTCTTCGAGCGCCTCCGCCTGGCGAGGCCCTTGCGCATTCTGCACGCGGTGGGGATCCCCATCGTGATCCTGGGCGTGATCCTCTCTACGCTGCACCAGTCCTCGCTGGGCACGCTCTACCTGATCATGCCCAACAAGCTGTATCCCCTCTGGTACACACCGCTGCTGCCGGTGTTCTTCTTCCTCTCGGCCATCGCCGTTGGCCTGGCCATGACTATCTTCGAGTCCTACATGAGCTCGAAGCACTTCCATCGGCAACTGGAGCTGCCACTGTTGAGCGATCTGGGGCGGATCCTGGCCGTGGTGCTCTCGTTCTACGCCGTGCTGCGCTTCGAGGACCTATACCACCGCGGGGTGCTGAAGCTGCTGCTCCACCCGCGTTATGAGACTTGGCTCTTCCTGCTTGAGGTGGTGGTGGGATTGCTGTTGCCCATCGCGATGTTGTTCACGCGCCGCATCCGGGAAAGCACCGGCGGGCTCTACCTGGCCGCGGTGCTGACCGTGCTTGGGTTCATTACCAACCGCCTGAACGTGAGCATCACCGGCATGGAAGGCGCGGCCGGCATGCACTACATCCCTAAGTGGACGGAGATGGCAGTGACCGCCATGATCGTGGCCGGTGGCTTTGCCCTGTTCGGCCTGGCGGCCAAATACCTGCCCATCTTCCCCGCGGAAGGCGAGCACGCGCAACCGGCGGCGGAAATGATGGTCTCCGCGCGCGCGATGGAGCAGCCGGTAGCGGGAGATTGATCCCATGGGGTCCGGAACTGGTGCCGGGTACGCAATGCGCTGGCGGCGCCTCGGGCACACCCTGAGCGCCCGGCTGATCGTGCTGCTGCTGGCGGGGATGGTGGTGATCTTCGCCCTGCTGGGCTACCTGAACATCCGGCTGCACCGCCGCCACCTGGAGGCAGCCACGCTGGTGGCCGCCGAGCGCATGAGCGACGTAGTGATCCGCGCCACCACCTATCACATGCTGCGCAACGATCGCGAGGCGCTCTATCGCTCCATCGACACGATGGCCAACGAGCCCGGCGTGGAGCGCATACGGATCTTCAACCAGGAAGGTAAGATCAGCTTCTCCAGCGATGCGGCCGAGGTTAATACCTATGTCGATAAGAAGGCGGAGGCCTGCTACGCCTGCCACACCCAGGCGCAGCCGCTCACCAAGCTGAACCGTCCCGACCGCTTCCGCATTTTCAAGTCCAGCGGGCATCGAGTGCTGGGGATCATCACGCCCATCGAAAACCAGCCTTCGTGCTCGACCGCAGCCTGTCACGCGCACCCGGCGGAGCAGCAGGTGCTGGGCGTGCTCGACACCAACGTGTCGCTGGCCCGCGCCGACGCCAACCTGCGCGAGAGCAGCCTGCGCATGGGGGCGTACACCCTGGTGGCTATGGTTCTGATCGCAGTGCTGACCGGAGTTTTCGTCTGGCGGATGGTGCACATCCCGGTAAAGAAGCTCACCGCGGGCACGGAGCGCCTGACGCACGGCCAGCTCGGATATCAGCTTGACATTGTCTCCCGCGACGAACTGGGCGAGCTGGCGCTCTCCTTCAACCAAATGAGCCGGCAGTTGCACGAGGCGCGCGAGGAAGCCGACGAGTGGGCGCGGCTGCTGGAAGCGCGCGTCGAGGACAAGACGCGCGAGCTCAATCACGCCCACCAGCAGGTCATGCAGTCGGAAAAGATGGCGTCGATCGGCAAGCTGGCCGCCACCGTGGCGCACGAGATCAACAATCCCCTGGCCGGCATCCTCACCTACGCCAAGCTGCTGCGTAAGTGGCTGGACCGCGACGGCTGGAGCGCGGAACGCCGCGACGAAGTGCGCGGCTCCCTGGAGCTGATCGAGTGCGAAAGCCGGCGCTGCGGCGAGATCGTGCGCAACCTGCTGACCTTCTCCCGCTCCTCGCCCATGAACCTGCAATGGGTGGACCTGAACCAGGTGATCGATCGCTGCGTGCGCCTGGTGCAGCACCAGACCGAGCTGAACAACGTGCAACTGCAGCCGCAGATGGCGGAAGAGCTGCCGCAGGTGCAATGCGATGCGGCGCAAATCGAGCAACTGCTGCTGGCCCTGATCATGAACGCCGTCGACGCCCTGCCCCACGGCGGCAACCTGTGGGTGCGCAGCCGCATGGTGCCGGAGATCGGCGCCGTGCAACTGGAAGTGCAGGATGACGGCGTGGGCATTCCCGAGAGCGTCCTGCCCAACCTGTTCGAGCCCTTCTTCACCACCAAGGAAAAAGGGCACGGAGTGGGACTGGGCCTGGCCATCAGCAAAGGGATCGTGGAACGCCACCGCGGGCGCATCGACGTGGACTCGAAGCCCGGGCAGGGAACCAAATTCACCATCACCCTGCCGGTGGATACGTACGCGGAGGTGGGCGCAGCGCCCGCCGCCATGGCAGGAAAAGCGAGGTAAGCAATGACGACGAATGGTAGTCGAGCAAGCCTGCTGGTGGTGGACGATGAGAGGATCGTCCACGACTCGCTGGGAAAGTGGTTCCGCGAGGAAGGCTACGATATTGGAATCGCGGAGAGCGCGCGCGAGGCTCTGCAGCGCATGGCTGAGCGCCACTGGGACGCGGCCCTGGTGGATATCAAGATGCCCGGCACCGACGGCATCGAGCTGCAGCGCCGGCTGAAGGAGATCGATCCCGAACTGACCGTCATCATCATGACCGGATACGCCTCGGTGGAGACCGCGGTGCAGGCGCTGAAAAACGGCGCCTACGACTACGTCACCAAGCCCTTCGACCCGGACGATATCGCGCACGTGGTGCACAACGCGCTGGAGCACCGCCGCGTGGCGCGCGAGAACGTGCGCCTGAAGGAGGCGGTGGCTGAAGTGGTGCGTCCGCCCGAGCTGGTGGGGCAGAGCACGGCCATGAAAAAGGTGTTCGACGCCATCGAGACGGTCGGCCCCACCGACGCCACCGTGCTCGTGACCGGCGACAGCGGCACCGGCAAAGAGCTGGTGGCGCGCGCCATCCACGCTCAGAGCCCGCGCCGCTTCAATCCTCTGGTCGCCATCCACTGCGGTGCGCTCACCGAGACGCTGCTGGAGAGCGAACTCTTTGGCCACGAGAAAGGCGCGTTTACCGGGGCGCAGTACCGCAAGAAAGGCAAGTTCGAGATCGCCGAGGGCGGCACCGTTTTCCTCGACGAGATCGGCGACATCAGCCTGAAGACCCAGACTGACCTGCTGCGCGTGCTGCAGGAGCGCGAGATCACGCGCGTGGGCGGCAACCAGCCCATCAAGGTGGACTTCCGCTGCGTGGCCGCCACCAACAAGCGCCTGGAGACGCTGATCGAGGAAGGCAAGTTCCGTCCCGACCTGTATTACCGGCTGAACGTCTTTCGCCTCGAGGTGCCGGCACTCCATGAGCGCAAGGAGGATATTCCGCTGCTCGTGGACCACTTTATCCGCAAGTTCTCGCAGGCCATGAACAAGCGTATCGTGCGCGTGGCGCCGGCCGCCATGGCCTTGCTGCAGCAGTATGACTGGCCGGGCAACGTACGCGAGTTGGAGAACGCGGTGGAGCGCGCCATGGTGGTGGCCCAGGAGCCGGAGCTGCGCGAGGAAGATTTTACTCTCAAGCTCAACGCGGCGGCGCCGGAAGGCGCGCCCATGACGCTGGAAGAAGTGGAGCGGGTGCACATCCTGAAGGTGCTGGAGGAGTGCGGCGGCAACCAGACCCGCGCCGCCGAACGCCTGGACATCGATCGCGTCACCCTTTACAACAAGCTAAAAAAATACGGCTGGAAGAAGGCTGTTGTGGGGGCGTGATGAGCGTTCTCCACCTGCTGCCGGTGGGAGAGATTGGTGCCGTCGCGCTGGAGGGGCTGCGGCGCGACCTCGCGGCCGAGCTCCGCGCCCGCTGTGAGATTCTGCCGCGCCGGCTGGATCCGGAGTTCGCCTTCGATAACGGGCGGCGGCAGTACCACTCCACCGAAATCCTCAAGCAGATGGAGCGGACCGTCCCGCAAGGATGCTGGCGCCTGCTGGGCGTCACCGCCCACGATCTCTACATGCCCATCCTGACTTTCGTCTTCGGCGAGGCGCAGCTCAACAACACCTGCGCCGTAGTCTCGAGCCACCGCCTGCGGCAGGAGTTCTACGGCCTTCCTGCCAGCCCCGAACTGCTGCGCGAGCGGCTGCTGAAAGAAGCCGTCCACGAGCTGGGACACACCTTCGGGCTCACCCACTGCCGCGATTATGACTGCGTCATGGCTGCCTCGCACGCCGTGGAGCGCATCGACTTGAAAGGCAGCCACTTCTGCGGGCCGTGTCACTCGCGCGTGTCAGCGTTTGTGCCGACAAAGAAATTCCTCGGGATATTCTGAGGAGCCGGCCCGACTGACGCCGTTTGACACCTGCTGGCCTGCGCGGGTAGCATCCGCCGCGTGTTTTAGGGGGTGGGTCACGCACCAGCAGGCATTAATCGAGCAAGTGCGGCAACTTAGGGCGAAGCTGGAGGAGATCGACGAGCGCCTGCAAGGCGGTCCCTTGCCGATGGCGGTGCTGGAGGACCTCAAGGGCGCCGTGGATCATCTGCGCACCACGCTGTGGGCCGCCATGGCGGCCGACACCGATGACCCGGAGGTGCTGACCTCCGCGCTGGTCAGCCTGCGTCTGCAACGCGCCGCCGAAATTTGCCGCCAGATTCGTCTGGACATAGATGCCGGCGAGGTAGATATCACCTCCGTCGAGTTGCCCAAGCTGCGCGAGGCCTTGCACCTTACGGTGAATCGCGTCGAGCGCCTGTACAAATCTGGAATGTGAGCCGGACTCCTCAGGCTTTCTCCGATACTTCCTGGGAAACGATTTCCTGTGGTGGGTCGCCGCCGGCCAAACCTTGCGCCAGGATGAGGCGGCGGGCTTCCGTGCGCATCACCGGCACACGCGCGCCGAACATGGCGGAGCCGAGAATGCAAGCCATGCCTCCGATGGAGACGGCTAGCGGCGCACCCAGATGTGCGGCTACCACGCCTCCGGCCAGGGCTCCAATCGGCGCCATGCCCATGAACATCATCGAGTACACCGACATTACCCGGCCGCGCAGCCGGTCGGGCACCATGGACTGGATCAGCGTGTTCGACGAGGCCATCTGCACCATCATGCAATAGCCCACCGGCACCAGCAGCGCCACCGACAGCCAGAAGTTCTTCGAGATCCCGAACAGGATCAGGGTGGCGCCGAATCCCGCCGAGGAAAGCAGTATCCAAGTGCTTAGCCCCTTCAGCCCCCGTTTGAAGGCCAGGCTCAGCGCGCCGATGAGTGCGCCCACGCCGGTGGCGCCCATTAGAATACCCAGGCCGTTGGCGCCGCGGTGCAGGATGCGGTCGGCAAAAATGGGCATCAGCACCGCGTACGGCATGCCCACCAGGCTCACCAGTCCAAGCAGCAGCAGGAGCAGGCGGATCGGCTGCGTGCTGCGCACGTACTGGAAGCCTTCCACGATGTTCTCCAGCGGCGAGCCGGAGAATTTTCCGCGCTGCCAGGTGACGCGCATCAGCAGCAGGCCGACGATCACCGCGATGTAGCTGACGGCGTTGCCGAAAAAGCACCAGCCTTCGCCGATCGAGGCCACCAGCAGTCCCGCGATGGCCGGACCCACCACCCGCGCGCCATTGAACATGGAAGAGTTGAGCGCGATAGCGTTGATCAGGTCTTCCTTGCCGACCATGTCCACGATGAAGGCCTGGCGTGCCGGGATATCGAAGGCATTCACCACGCCCAGACCTGCGGCCAGCACGAAGATATGCCACACTTGCACCACCCTGGTCAGCGTGAGCCCGGCGAGGATGAACGCCAGTAGCATGGAGACCGTCTGGGTAGCGATGACCACGTGCTGGCGGCTCTTGCGGTCGGCCACGATGCCGCCCAGCGGCGCCATCAGGAATACCGGGATCTGCCCCGCGAACCCCACCGCACCGAGCAGAAACGACGATCCCGTCAGGCGGTAGACCAGCCAAGCCTGGGCCACGTTTTGCATCCAGGTGCCAATGAGGGAGATCAGTTGTCCGCCGAAAAAGAGCTGGAAGTTGCGATGGCGCAGCGAGCGCAGACCGTGCGGGACCCTGGCGGGAAGGCTAGCGGCGGGTTCAGCCGAGTTGGTGCGGGGAAGGTCGGTCATGGTTACAGAGTGGTTTTCGTCTCATCCGCGTCGATCCGCGTTCATCCGCGGCGAAAGAACCTCCCGCCCTACTTCCCCGCGGGCAGCCACACCGCCTGCGATTCGCCGGCGGGCGCCTGGAGAATGTGGGGTGTGACCACCAGCATGAACTCGTCATCCTCGCGGGTCTTGTTCTGGTCGGCAGCCAGCAGCCCCAGGTCGGGGATGGCGCCCAGCCCCGGTATTCCCCCCAGCGTGACCTGCTCGGTGTGGTTGAGGTAGCCTGCCACCACCGCCGCTTCGCCATCCTTCACCGTGATGGTGCTCTTGTAGGAGCGGTTGGAGATCACCGGCACTCCGTTGACCGCGGCGCCGGTCAGGGCGCGGATCTCGGTTTCCAGCTCCAGCGTGACGTCGGAGCTGCCGTGGACCACGGGGGTGGCTTTCATGACCAGCCCCAGATCCTCGTAGCTGATCGAGGGGAAGGGCGCCTGGTAGGTGCCGCCCTGGATGTTCGACGCAATGGCCGGGGTGTTGTAGATGGGCGCGAAGGTGGCGTTCACAATGGGATAGCGTTCTCCTAGCTTCATGGTAGCCGCTTTGCCCTGCAGGGCGCGCAGGGTCAGGTGTTGCAGGCTCTTTACCGTGGAGCTGTTGAACTGGAAGTTGGCCGCCGCCGAGGGCAGCGTCACGGCCATCAGGCTGATGCCGTTGCCGAAGGTGGCGAAGGGAGTAGAGAGCAGCGGATTGAGCTGCTGCTGCTGCAACTGCGACAGCAGCCCCTGCAACGCCGAGGTGTTGCCCTGGTTGATGCCGCCGGAAGAGATGAGCTGGTTGATGAGCTGCTGCACGTTGGGGCTGGAAAGCAGCGCCGCCACGCCCGCCAGGCTGAAGGCGCTGAAGGAGGCCGGCGGCTGGATGCCCAGGTTGCTCAGCACCATGCGGTCGATCTCGAAGGCCTGCACGTCGAGCATCACCGGCGGCGGCCCGGCGATAGAGAGCTGGTTGAGGAACTCGGCGGCGGCATCCGCGGTGGCTCGCGGCGCGCGCACGGTGATGAGGTTCTGGGAGGCGGTGGCGTTCACCAGGCGCATGTCGAAGACGCTGCGCAGCAGCCCCACCACGTCGTTCAGCTCCTGCGGGGTTGCGGCCTCGCTCACATAGAAGCTGCGCAGCGACATGCGATCGAACTGCTTATGGTTTTCCGCCGTGTTCGCCGCCACCAGCACTTGGTTTTCCGACAGCGGCACCCACATCGACTTGCTGACCATGCCCGCCAGCTCCATGGCCTTGGCAAAGTCCACGCTCTCCACGTCGAAGCGCACCTGCCGCGACGAGAAGGATTGATCGAAGCCGACCTTGATGCCGAAGGTGCGCCCGATCAGTTCGTAGAGCCCGCGGGCATCGCCGCGATAGACGATGTCCTGGCGGCCGGGCCGCGGCGCCAGATCGACCGGATCCGAGCGCTCGACCAGGCGCAGCCCTGTGGAGGGCCGCGGGGCATTGTCGCCCAGCGCGTCCATCAGCCGCTGTTGGGCGAACTCGTTCGTGGCATCCAGTTGCAGGGCGGAGCGGAATTCTGCTACCGCGTCCACCTGGCGCCCATTCGCCAGCAGCCGGTTGCCGCTCTCGAGGTGCTGCTGCGCCAGCTCGACGCGGGCCACCTCCCGCGCGCTGGCATAATCGACATTGCCGGGAACCAACTGCGCGGCCTCGGTGAAGTCCTGGTAGGCGCGGGCGAGGTCCTTCTCGCGCAGCTTCACCCCCTGCCAATAGACGTCCGACGCCCGCCGCAAGTCTTTGGCAGGAGCCTCACAGTTGTTGCCCTCGATGGTGCAGGGAATCGGAGGCTTCTTCTCAGTATCCGCAGCGCAAGCGGCGATTGCCGCCAGACAAACCAGCACCGCCCACCACGCTCGGAGAAGGGTCCCGTGAACCAGCATGAATGGAGAATTTTACTCCAACGGCGGGACCGGGCCATTGCGTCATTTGGCCATTGAGTCATTGATTCATTTGAAAAGCGCATGGAGATGCTGCTCTGTAATGCTGAGGGGATGTGTGCGCGGACGGTCTTGGGTTTCCAATGACTCAATGGCCCGATAGATCAATGACCCAATCGTGTTTACTCGGACGCCACTACCCACCCTCCTCCCCCTGCCTCTAGCAGAATCAGCAACTTACGCACGGTTAACCGACGACAACCGATCGCGAACCGATGAAACAAAGGACTTACCCGCAAAAACCGTTATTCAAAGGACTTAGGTGCGCTTTTCGGCACTTTTTTTGGCCTTTTTTGGCTTCTTGTCAAAGAGCGCTGATTCGTCCGTGTTAACGCCTCGGATAACACGGCTGTGGAAGCGAACTGCGCCGGGGACCCGCAGAGGTCTCGGTTCATTGCAGAAAGCTATTGATTAAAACGCAATGATAGCATGCAAATAGTGTGCCGTCAAGAGAAATCATGAATCTGACGGTGGCCGTCAGCGCAACCCGATCTAGTGGTGTAGCCTTTGTGATGTTGTCTTACGCCCGCTTCGCAGGCTTGACGTTCATGCTTGCTGCGTTCCCACGGCTTGCGCCGTGGGCTACTTTCTTTTGCACGCTTCGCGTGCTCGCCCTGATCTTTGTAAGGCAGATCCGCAGATGCGGGCAGCGCGCGGAGCGCGCGACAGACCCTTCGACTTCGCTCAGGGCAGCCCACGGCGTGAGCCGTGGGTCTGGGGGAATAAGAGCAAAGCCCGCGCGAGCGGGCGGAAGAGTTACGACACCTTCAGGTACAGGGACGGCTCCCAAGTGCGGCACAAGAGTCAGCCCTGAGAAGCCTTGCTTACGGTTGCTGCGTCGCGGGTACTGTCCACATTTCCCTTTTTTCCTTCAGCCGTCGATTGATGTACTCGGCTTCGCGAGCAGATATTTCCGTCCCCGTCGCCTCACTGGCGGTAATTCCGTCGTGCTCCAGTATAAATTCTCTTACGAGCGCAGCTAACAAGGCGTTGCGCCTTTGCGCCTCCTGTACTGTTACAGCATTCCTGTCGAACGATTCAGACGCTCCCTGCAGCCACGCAGGTCGTGGGCCAACAGGCGAAATGTGTGAGATGCCGTGGAGGGTCTCTACGAGCTTACGGAATTCATCAGGCGAGTCATTGCGAAGATCGACGCCATATATTCCTGACAAGGCGGTGGGTATGGCACTTTTCCAGTCTCCGTTCCTGAGTACCGGGATAAATTTGTTCTTACCGACCTCATTGACAATTTCCCCGGTGATAATGTGGCCCTCGTAGCCCGCACCACCCTCGCGGTTGTCAAAACGTCGCTTGTAAGTATCTCGGTACAGACCACGAGTACGCGACCGCTTTCCCTGACAGAACATTCCATGAATTCGGGACTGCGCGCACCGAGCGAAAGATGCGTCTGGTCGATGATCGCGTCGATCCCGTGTTCCCGCAGTCTGTTGGCGAGCGCAAGCGCCCATTTCTTGTGCTCTTCGGTGTCCCATGAATAGGAAACGAAGACACGAAGAGCACAAGCGTTGGCCGGGATTTTGGAAGGCTGCGTCTCGATCGTCCCCTTCCTCTCTGAAGCCGCCAGACTGGATTGCAACAGTACATCCAACCTGGCTTCGGCTGTTTCGCAAAGTCTGGAAGACTCCCTACTTAGTTCGCGCTTTGCTTCTGCCAGCGCCTCCGTGCTGCCGGGAACCGTAGCCCTTGTTCGCATCTCGTGAAGGCGCAAGGCCCCCGCCCAAGCTCCGGTCCTTGCAGATATCACGGTCTCGAAACTGGCGTGGAGTGCCGCCAAAGCGTCATCCACCGTCTGTCCCGTCATCTGTATTCCGGTTTCCGCGAAGGCATCCTGAATGCTGGACACTTTCGCATGGGCCAGTTCCGAGAGATACTGCACGATCACTTCGACGCTTCGGGGAACTTGGCTGAACCCGGATAAGCCTCATGTTCCGACAGTCGCAATTTCTTTATGGCGTCATCCTTGCGTTTCCTGGCTTCCAATGCTCGATCCTTTGCAAGAGCCTTCGCCAGCGTCGTTGCGCGATTGAACTCCATAACGAACCTCGCTCGATCCGATCCTGCGCGCGTGGGGGCATGCCGGGAGCGAAAAGAACCATCCATGCAGATCCCCCAACTCGCTCTCCCCTCGGCAAGCTCGGGTCGCGCTTCGCTCGGGACGACAATTTCAGGGATGGGGCACGTTACGGCGCGGCTGAAGCCGCGCCCCTCCGAAAACATCAGCCTTCTTTCTTCGCCGCCTCCGCCCGCTGCCGCACCCAGCCTTCCTTGTTGGCTTGCCGCCCGCGGGCGATGCCCAGCGCTTCTGCCGGGACGTCTTCTGTGATCGACGATCCCGCGGCCACGTACGCGCCCTTGCCGATGTGCACCGGCGCCACCAGGGTGGAATCGCTGCCGATGAAGGCGCCATCTTCGATGATGGTCTGGTGCTTGCGCTGGCCGTCGTAGTTGCAAGTGATGGTGCCGGCGCCCACGTTGACGTTCTCGCCGAGGACGGCGTCGCCCAGGTAGGTAAGGTGGTTGGCCTTGGAGCCGCGTCCGAGCTTGGCTTTCTTGGCTTCGACGAAGTTGCCCATGTGGACGCCTTCGGCGAGGTCGCATCCCGGCCTTATGTGGGTGTAGGGACCGAGTTGGGCGCGCGAGTGAATGCGCGATCCTTCAATCATGCATCCCGGCCTGATTAGAACGCCGTCGCCGATCTCAGTGTCGCTGATGACGGAATACGACTGCACCCGGCAGTCAGCGCCGAGGCGCGTCCGGCCCAGCAGTTGCACGTAGGGCTCGATGACCGTGTCCGCGGCGATCTCCACCTCCATGTCGATCACGCAGGTGTGCGGATAGTAGATGGTGACGCCCTGCTGCATCAGGTCGGCGCACTTCCAGGCGCGCAAGCGCGCGTCCAGCGCCGCCAGCTCGGCGCGGGTGTTGCTGCCCAGCACCTCGTGCGCATCGCCGGCCGGGATCGCCACCACGCGCTCGCCCGCCTTCACCAGCAGCGCCGCCATGTCGGTGAGGTAATACTCTTTGTGCGGATTGTCGGTCGAGAGGCGGTCGATGTAGCGGTAGAGCGGCTTGACCGCGAAGACGTATATCCCAGAGTTGATCTCGCGCAGCTCGCGCTCAGCAGCCGTGGCCTTCTTTTCTTCCACGATCGCCCGCACCTCGGCACTCGCGGCGCGCCGCCGCACGATGCGCCCGTAACCCTGCGGATCGGCGACCTCGGCGGTCAGGATGGTCATGGCCGCCTTTTGCGCCAGGTGGAAGTCGCGCAGCTTCTCGATGGTCTGCCACCAGATCAGCGGCACATCGCCGGAGAGCACGATGACGTGGTCATAGCCGGCGAGCGCATCGCGCGCCACCATCAGGGCGTGGCCGGTGCCGCGCTGCGGTTCCTGCACGACGAAGTTGATGCCCATGCCGCTGACGGCGTCGCGCACGCGCTCGGCTTCATGCCCGATGATGGCGTAGATGTCATTCGGCAGCACCACCCGCACGGCCGCCGCCACTACGTACGCCAGCATGGGCTTGCCGCCCACCTGGTGCAGCACCTTGGGATGCCGCGACTTCAGCCGCGTGCCTTTGCCCGCCGCCATGATGGCGATGGCGAACTTCGGTGTGGTTTCGGTGCTGACCTTGGGAGTCTTTCTGGACTTGCTCATCAGTGAGCTATCTTAACCTGCTCGCGGGAAGTTTCCGAGCGTTCGCCGCGTGATGCGCCCGGCGGGATACGGCCCGCGGCCAGCGCCAGCAAATCACGCGCGATGCGGTCGGTGGCATGGCGCGCCACGTCGGCGGTTTCGTCGAGATAGTCGCCTTCGACCGGCCGCACTCCGAGCTGCTCGATCTCGTCGAGATCGTTCACGATCTGCGCCGCGTCCTCCAGCGCGTATTTGGCTTTGAGCGCCATCGAGGCCGGCATACGGTTCACCAGCGCGTAATCGAAGAATCCGGTGCCCGGCCGTGTGCTTGTAGATGGCCCGTATGTGGTCGGCGGCGCTCAGGCCCAGGCTCTCGTTGGACTCCGTCATCAGGTTGCAGACGAACACCTTTACCGCCGGCGAGCAGGCGATGGCCTCGGGAACTCCGTGCACCAGCATGTTAGGAATGAGGCTGGTGAACAGCGATCCCGGCCCGATGGTGATGAGGTCGGCCTGGGCGATGGCTTCCAGCGCCTGCGGCATCGGCTGGGGATCAGCCGGCACCATGTGCAGGTCGACGATCCGCCCGGTGCTGGCGGTGATACGAGTCTCGCCCTGCACCCGCGAGCCGTCAGCCATCAGCGCCTCCAGAGCTACGTTGGCGGTGGTGGCGGGATAGATATGCCCGCGCGTGACCAGCACTTCCGAAGAAAGCTTTACCGCCTGCGCGAAGTCGCCGGTCACCGCCGTCAGCGCCGCCACAAACAGGTTGCCGAAGCTGTGGCCCTCCAGACCCCTTGCCGGCAGGGAAGCGGTACTGGAACAGGCGCGAAAGCAGCGCCTCGTCTTCCGACAGCGCCACGATGCAGTTGCGGATGTCGCCGGGAGGCAGGATGTTGAACTCGCTTGCCGCAGCCGGCCGCTGGAGCCGCCGTCGTCGGTGACGGTGACCACCGCGCTCAACTCGCCGATTGTGGCCACTCCCGCCGCCGGCGCGGTTTCTCCCGGCGGCTTGACGTAGCGCTTCAGCCCCTTGAGCAGCGTGGAAAGCCCAGTGCCGCCGCCCATCGCCACCACACGCAGCGGCCGCGCAGATTCGTTCCGGTTCCGGTTATCAGCAACCATGTCGTTTGTATTATCGCTCTTTTGCCGGGGAATCGGCAGCAGACTATCTCGGCAACGGAGGAGTAAACTCTGCGCCCGGTTCAGGATAGAGCAGCTCGGTGAAGCGCGGATCGTCCGCCAGGTTGTGAAAGTCGGAATCGTTGCGCGCCTGGAAGCGCAGCGCCGGGTTCAGGCGAATGGCTTCATCCAGGTGTCGGAGCGAGTCCTCGACCTTGTTCGTCAGGCAGTCCAGCAGCGCCAAGCCGTAGAGCGCGTAGTCGGCCTTGGGATTCTGCTTCAGGATTTTTTCCAGATGGGTACGGGCCTCGTCGTACTTGCCATGGTTCATCAGCGAGACCGCGAAATCATAGTGCTCTTCCGGGGTTTTGAAGGCGGTAGCGGCGCGCGCCATTTGCTGATTGCAGAACTTGATATGTACCGCCGCCCGGTCGGCCAGCTCGGTGGAAGGGTCGCCGTCCATCACCTTCTGCAATAGCGCCTTGGCGCGGTCGAATTTGCGCTCCTGGATGGCCTTGAGCGCGGCCTCATAGTTTTCCACAGCCTGTGCAAAACGTGGATCGTCCCGCACGGCTGGCTTGGGTTGGGGGCGCGGCGCCATCTCCAAGACGTGTGCACGCTGGCTCTTAACAGGCTTTGTTTTCTTGCTGCTAGAGCTGGAACGCTTAACTTTCCCTGTACTTTTTTTCTTCATCGGGCTGTGGGCTCAACGGGAGTCCGGCTGCTCGAGCCTTGGTGCCCTGTGGAAATCTGCTAGCTGCCACCATCATCCCCCGGGGAGCACGCGTGTTTATACGCACAAAATGGGATAGGCGTCAACTCGGGGGATACCGAGTTGCGAGTACCGAGTTTCGAGTACCGAGTTGCGTGAAACAGGTTTTGCTTGCTCGGTACTCGGTACTTGGTACTCGGTACTAATCAGAAGCGGCAGCCGCCTGCAGGTCCAGCTTCTCCCACTCGCCTTTGATGATGCCTTCGCGAATCTGCGCCGCCGTCTTGCCCGCCTTGTGCTGCTCGTAGGTGTAGAACAACTCCCGCATGCAGGCGGCACAATGGGCGCCGTGGGTGGATTCGAAGCAGCTATGCAGGCTCTTGTGTCCCACCGAGCGGTCGCAACGGCAATAGCAGGGTTGCTGATAGATGATAGTCGGGATCTTCGCCGCCAGCTCGTAGGCCCGCACCTGGAAGGGATTCTTGAAGCTGGGGCCGGCGAGGTCGAGCCCGCCCAGGATAGAAGGCAGTTGCTCGCCTTTTTTCGGCGGCGCCGGATGATACGCCGGCACGTCCAGCCACTGCGCCGAGCTGGCGATCGCCGCCAGCGCTACCACCGCCAGGATCAGGGCACGCTTCATGGGGTCAATTGTATCGAAATCTTACGCTTTTTCCGATGCGACCGGATACTTGGAGGTTACGGTGGTTCGCGTTCTGGGGCCCCACCATGACCCGATGATCCGATCTCCCGATCTCCCCGATCCGCTCCGGATTTCCGTATAATGGGCAGCGGGATGAGCAACGGCGCAATACCCACTTCTGTCCAACCGGTGGTTACGGCCCCGAGGGCGCGTACGCGTATGCGGTCCTTGCTGCGCAGTTGGGCGCGCGACCTTGCCATTTCGGTGGCCATTTCGGGGTTCATCATCCTGTTCCTGTATCAGCCGGTGAAGGTGGAAGGCACCAGCATGCTGCCCGGTTTGCAGGACCAGGAGCGAATCTTCATCAACAAGTTCGTATATCGCTTCGAGTCGGTGGCGCGCGGCGATGTGGTGGTCTTCCGCTATCCCCGCGATCCGGCGAAGAGCTACATCAAGCGCGTGGTCGGCGTGCCCGGCGACCACATTCGTATCGAGCACGGGCGCGTCTACGTCAACGGACGCCGCCTCACCGAGGACTACGTCCCCCGCGATTTCGTCGACCCACATTCCTATCCCGAGACCGTGGTGCCCGACCACGCTTACTACGTGCTCGGCGACCACCGCTCTATGTCCAACGACAGCCGCGAGTTCGGCCCCGTGGACGAATCCTGCATCTACGGCAAAGCCGTCTTCGTCTACTGGCCGGTGGACAAGCTGGGCGTGCTGCGGTAGCCTCAGCCGGCGCGCGATAGCCGCATCCGTCTTCTACGGAGAAGCAAAAACAGCGACCAAAGCACGACCGCTAGCGCTGTCATTCCGATCCAAGCCGTCGCCTCCAATCCCAGAGCATTTTCCGGAAGGAGGATTTCGCGGTGGCTGAACGGAACATGGAATGTGACGATGCAACGGAGGCTGCCGTCGCGCAACGACGCTTGGAGGGATTGCGTGGTACTGCCGGCCACAATGAACGACAGCAGCGACGAAATTGTCGCGGCGACGCAGACGCGGAAGAGTAGCTTCATTGGGAACAGGATATTCGCCAACGCCCGGCGATTCCAGATTACTGTCGTCCACTAATCCTCGGCTCACGGCAGTGCTGTGCTAAAATTTGACAAATCCACTCCCTGGAGTCTGAATGCAGGCCATGCTTGCGCTGGAAGATGGACGCATCTTCCGCGGCAAAGGCTACGGAGCAAAAGGCGAATGCTACGGGGAAGTTGTTTTTAACACCTCCATCACCGGCTACCAGGAAATCTTCACCGACCCCTCCTACTGCGGGCAGATCGTAGTCCTCACCAACCCGGAGATCGGCAACTACGGCACCAATCCCGATGACGCCGAGGCCACGCGTCCCTACATCGAGGGACTCGTAGTGCGCGAGTTCTCGCGCGTGAGCTCCAACTGGCGCTCGCAGCAGGTGGCCGACGAGTACCTGGAGCGGTACAAGATCCCCGTCATCTCCGATATCGACAGCCGCGCCCTGGTGCGCCACCTGCGCGACCGCGGCTGCCAGCGCGGTGTCATCTCCATGCTGGAGAGCGATCCCGAGAAGCTGGTGGCCAAAGCACGCGCCATTCCGTCGATGGTCGGCAGCGATCTGGCGAAAGTGGTCTCCACTACGCAGCGCTACTCCTGGCAGACGGGCGAGCGCTCGCACGAGCCGACAGAAGTCGTGGGTGTGAAGGACGAGCCGCCACGCTTCCACGTGGTGGCCTACGATTTCGGCATCAAGCACAACATCCTGCGCAAGCTGACTTCGGAAGGCTGCGGCGTCACCGTCGTCCCCGCCGAGACCAGCGCCGAGGACGTGCTCGCGCTCCATCCCAACGGCGTTTTTCTGTCCAATGGCCCGGGCGATCCCGAGCCCTGCACATATGCGCAAGACAACATCCGGCGTCTCATGGGACGTGTGCCCGTGTTCGGCATCTGCCTCGGCCATCAGCTCGTCGGGCTCGCGCTCGGCGGCAAGACCTACAAGCTGAAGTTCGGACACCACGGCGGCAACCATCCGGTGAAGCAGTTGCGGACGGGCAAGGTCGAGATCACCGCCCACAATCACAATTTCGCCGTCGATCCCGATTCGCTGAATCTGCGCGACGTTGAACTCACGCACATGGACTTGAACGACCAGACGCTCGAAGGTCTGCGCCACCGGTCACTGCCGTTGTTCAGCGTGCAGTACCACCCCGAAGCGTCTCCCGGGCCGCACGATTCGCACTATTTGTTCAAGGATTTTGTGAAGATGATGGAGGAGTGGAGGGGAAGATGACGCCGGCCTTGAAGGGGCGCGGCTTCAGCCGCGCCGTAGGTTGCAAGTAGAATGCCACGCCGCACCGACATCTCGAAGATCCTGATCATCGGCTCCGGGCCCATCATCATCGGGCAATCGGCGGAGTTCGACTACTCCGGCACCCAGGCCTGCAAGGCACTCAAGGCCGAGGGCTATGAAGTGGTGCTGGTGAACTCCAATCCGGCCACCATCATGACCGACCCGGAGACCGCCGACCGCACCTACATCGAGCCGCTCACTAAGGGCTACCTGACTGAAATCATCCGCACCGAGTCGGAGCTCTCCGACGGCCGCAGGTTCGCTCTGCTGCCCACGGTGGGCGGACAGACGGCGCTCAACCTCTCGGTCGAGTTGGCTGACGCTGGAGTGCTCGACAAGTACCGCGTTGAACTGATCGGCGCCAAGCTGGAAGCCATCAAGAAGGCGGAAGACCGCCTGCTCTTCAAGGACGCCATCTCGCGCATCGGCCTCGAGTCCCCAAAATCGGCGCTGGTCAACAATCTCAAGGACGGCCTCGAGTTCTCCGGCAAGATCGGTTTCCCCGTCATCATCCGGCCTTCGTTCACCCTGGGCGGCACCGGCGGCGGTCTTGCCTACAACCGCGAGGAACTGCTCGACATCCTGGCGCGCGGCCTCGACCTCTCGCCCGTGCACGAAGTGCTGATCGAAGAATCGGTACTGGGCTGGAAGGAATTCGAGCTGGAGGTGATGCGCGACCTGGCCGACAACGTCATCATCATCTGCTCCATCGAGAATTTCGATCCCATGGGCGTGCACACCGGCGACTCTATCACCGTGGCCCCGGCGCAGACGCTCACCGACCGCGAGTACCAGGCCATGCGCGACGCCGCCATCCTCATCATCCGGGAGATCGGCGTCGAGACCGGCGGCTCGAATATCCAGTTCGCGATTCATCCCACGACCGGGCGCATGGTGGTGATCGAGATGAACCCGCGCGTATCGCGCTCCTCGGCGCTGGCCTCGAAGGCCACCGGTTTCCCCATCGCCAAGATCGCTGCCCGCCTGGCCGTGGGCTACACGCTC
Source organism: uncultured Acidobacteriota bacterium (assembly GCA_963808725.1). Classification (GTDB taxonomy): domain Bacteria; phylum Acidobacteriota; class Terriglobia; order Terriglobales; family Acidobacteriaceae; genus JAHFUA01. The sequence continues at coordinate 484,733 of CAWEGO010000003.1, forward strand.
GACGAGATCCCCAACGACATCACGCGCAAGACGCCCTCCTGTTTCGAGCCCACGCTCGACTACGTAGTGGTGAAGATCCCCAAGTGGCAGTTCGAGAAATTTCCCGGCGCCGACGAAACACTGGGTCCGCAGATGAAGTCGCTGGGCGAAGTGATGGCCATCGGCCGCACCTTCAAAGAAGCCCTGTTCAAAGGGATTCGCTCGCTCGAAACCGGTAAGCGCGTGGGCTCGGAGTCGATCGAGCCGCGCATTCTCACGCAGCGCCTGGTGACGCCGCATCCTGAGCGCCTCACCTACCTGCGCTACGCCCTGCGCCAGGGACACACAGTGAAAGAGCTGGCGCGCATGACCTCCATCGATCCCTGGTTCCTGCACCAGTTGAAGGAGGCAACGGATTTCCAGGCGGAGCTGGAAAAGCATCCTTTCGCGTCGGTATCGCCTGATCTGGTGCGCGAGGCCAAGCGCATGGGGTTCTCCGACGCGCGCCTGGCCGACATATGGCGCATCGGGAACGGCAAAGGCGCGACCGAGAAGGTCCGCCACTTCCGCAAGACCCACGGCATCACGCCGGTCTACAAGCGCGTGGACACCTGCGCCGCCGAGTTCGAGAGCTACACTCCCTACCTCTACTCCACCTACGAGTCCGAGGACGAAGCCGCGCCCACCGCGCAGAAGAAAGTCATCATCCTGGGCAGCGGTCCCAACCGCATGGGGCAGGGAATCGAGTTCGACTACTGCTGCTGCCACGCCGCCTTCGCGCTGCGCGACGACGGCTACGAGACCGTCATGGTCAACTGCAACCCGGAGACGGTTTCCACCGACTACGACACCAGCGACCGCCTGTTCTTCGAGCCGCTGACGCTCGAGGACGTGCTCGCGGTTTATGAGCACGAAGCCGCCAGCGGCGCGCCCATTGGCGTGATCGTGCAGTTCGGCGGGCAGACCCCGCTCAATCTGGCGCTCCCGCTCAAGGCCGCGGGCGTGCCCATCATCGGCACCTCGCCCGAATCCATCGACTTGGCCGAGGACCGCAAGCGTTTCGGCAAGCTGCTCGACGAACTCGCGATCCCGCAGCCCCCGGGCGCCATGGCCACGAGCATCGAGGAAGCGGTGGCGGGCGCGAACCGCGTCGGCTATCCCGTGCTGGTGCGACCCTCGTACGTGCTGGGCGGGCGCGCCATGCAGATCGCCTACGACGACGAGACCGTCATCCGCTACATGAAAGAAGCGGTCGAGTACTCGCAGGAGCGCCCCGTGCTCATCGACCACTTCCTCGAAGCCGCGACCGAAGTGGACGTAGACGCGCTCTCCGACGGCGAAGACGTGGTCATCGGCGGCATCATGCAGCACATCGAGGAGGCCGGCATCCACTCCGGCGATTCCTCTTGCGTGCTGCCGGCGGTGGACATCCCCGAGCGCCACATGGCCACCATGCGCGACTACACCTTCCGCCTCGCCCGCGCGCTCAAAGTCATCGGGCTGATGAACACCCAATACGCCATCCACCGCGACAAGGTGTACGTGCTGGAAGTGAATCCGCGCGCCTCCCGCACCGTGCCCTACGTGTCGAAGGCGACCGGCGTGCCTCTGGCCAAGATCGCCGCCCGCCTGATGACCGGGCGCAAGCTGCGCGAGTTCCTGCCGGAGTACGTGGAGCGCGAGGCCGACTTGGCTACGGGAAGCTGCTATTGGGTCAAGTCGCCGGTCTTCCCCTGGTCGAAGTTCCCGGGCGTGGACACGGTGCTTGGTCCGGAGATGAAGTCCACCGGCGAAGTCATGGGGGTAGCCGACAATTTCGGTGAAGCTTTCGCCAAAGCGCAACTTTCCGCCGGCCAGAAGCTGCCGCGCGGCGGCACGGTGTTTATCAGCGTTGCCGATCAGGACAAGCCGCACGTGGCCGAGGTTGCGCAGCGCTTCCTCGACCTCGGCTTCCGCCTGGTTTGTACCCACGGCACCGCCGACGTGCTGGCCACCAGTGGCATCATCACCGAGCGGGTTTACAAGGTGAAGGAAGGCCGCCCCAACGCCGTGGACCTGATCAAGGGCGACAAGATCCAGCTCGTCATCAACACCCCGCGCGGACCCGATCCGTATTTCGACGAGAAGGCTATCCGACGCGCGACGGTGACCCACCACGTCGCCTGCATGACTACCCTCTCGGCAGCGCGTGCCGCCGCCGAGGGCATTGCCGCCATCCAGCGCGAGGAGGTCAGCGTGCGCGCCCTGCAGCACCTCCACGCTGAGCGCACCGCGCTGACCTAGAAGTTGCTCTTGCTTTAAATAGGGGTCGCAGCCGGAAGCCGGCCGCTCACCGCTCCTTGGCCTTTTTAAGCAGCACGAGGAACTCCTGCCGGGTCAAAGAGTCGTGGTCGCCGAACCAGCTCTTTACCACCTCCAGGGCGCGTTGCGGGTCGATGGCCGTGGTGGTGGCGGCGGGCGCTGCCCGCGGGCGCTGGCGGCGCAGAGGGTGGGGCCGCGGGCAGGGGTGAGCCGCGCTCGAGCGCGGCTAGCAGTTCGTCCAGGTGTTGCTGATCCGCAGGCTCGAGGTGCAGGAACTCGATCCCCAAACCGAAGTTCGTCAGCACCGACCTCACCACCCCCTGGACGCGGATCTTGCGCTGCGAGAGCAGCAAGACCACGGTGACCTTGGTATCCAGCGTGATCCCCGGCAGTAGTTCGACGAAACAGCCTCCGCGGCCGAGGTCGGTGAGCTTGCCACGCACCGGGAATCCCGAGTCCTCGACGTAAAGTTCGGCGTCGCCGCGGACCGCATAGCGTGGGAACCGGCGGCGCTCGTCCTTCCGCTTTTCCGCCCGCCGCCGTTGTTCGACCAACCGGCGGAGCCCGTCATCGAACTGCCGGAAGCCACCCTGGAGTTCCTGTACTTCCGGTGGCGGCACGACATACTTGTCAGGACCGGAAACGGGCAAGCGCAACTGGAAGATGTCTTTCTGCGGCTCCAGGTTCGTCAGCCCGGCTTGCCCCGCCAGCGCGCCGCCTCCCACCCACACGACGCGGTACTTGGCCTTGTTGCCGTCGTGCTCGAGCACCGCCGTCTGCCCGGCGCGATACAGCACCTGCACCCCTTGCAGGCGCACTCCGGACTCGCTCACGTCGATCACCGAGGCAGTCTGCTCAAACGGTTGTCCCAGGCTGTCCGCCCCGTGGATCTTCACCGTCAGCTCTTTCTTGAAGCGCTGGTGGCGACGACGTCCCATAGTTTTTTCTTCGCCCCTAGTTTTTACTCCACCGCATGCCGTTTATCTAGTATCTAGAGTCTCTGTTCGACTGGTTAGAATACCTCACCCGTCGCGTTCGTGAAATCCCGAGACGGGAACCCTTTGCCGGAGGTCTCACCATGCGATTGCCCGTCGCCTCCGCCCTGCTGATGATCTTTGCTTTCTCGGTGAACCCTGCCCATGCGCAGACGCCGGCAGAGTGGCACGACGATCTGGTTGACCACATGGCCGGCTCCTGGACTGTCACTGGCCAAGTCATGGGCCACGGCGCGCACCATGACGTTCCAGGCCGAGTGGGTGCTGAACCACCAGTTCCTGCGCATTCACGAGAGGACCGCCGCCAGCGCGCCCGCCTCCGAGCGGCGTTACGAGGCAATCTGGTTCCTCGGCTACGATGCCGTCAGCGAGCGCTACGTGCTGCACCTGCTCGACGTTTTTGGCGGGCGCTATTCCGAGAGCCTTGGCTACGGCACCCGCGACGGCAATGCCATTCGCTTCGTCTTCGAATATCCCGACGGCCCCTTCCACACTACCTACCGCTGGTCGCCCGAGACTGGCGCCTGGCACTGGCTGCTGGAGCAGAAGGATAAAGACGGCAAATGGACGCAGTTCGCCGATTTCGAGCTCACACGGGCCGCGCCGAAACAGTGATTCTTGAGCTCTGTTTCCGGCGCTATACTTAGGAGTTTGATAACTCTGCGGCTAGCAGCTAGGAGCCATCATGCTTCTTCACGGTATTCTTCCGCCCATCACCACGCCCTTCTACCCCGATGGCAGCGTTTACTTCAAGAAACTCGAGCACAACGTCGAGCACTATTCCAAAACGCCTGTGGCCGGCATCGTCGTGCTGGGCTCGACCGGCGAGTCCATCCTGCTCAGCGACCAGGAGCGCCGCGACGTTTTCAAGTGCGCTCGCGATCACGCTGCGCCGAGCAAGGTGCTGCTCGCCGGCACCGGCATCGAGTCCGCCATCGAAACCCTGCGCCTGACGGAGTACGCCGCTTCGCTCGGCTACGATGTCGCCATGGTGCGCACGCCCCACTACTACAAGCGCCAGATGCAGCCTGCCAACCTGTTGGCCTTTTACCGCACGGTTGCCGATCACTCGCCGCTGCCCGTCATCATCTACAACTTTCCTCAGGCCACTGGCTACGACATCCCGGCGGAAGTGGTCATCGAGCTCGCGGAGCACCCCAACCTGATCGGCATCAAGGAATCCGCCGGCGTGATCGAGAAGGTGAAGAAGATGGTCGATGACACGCGGCACATCCAGCGCACCGCGACCGTCACCGAAGTCTTCAACGCCGTGACCCCGCCCATGCTGGCCGCCGCCGGCTCGGGGAACGGCTCGGATGTGGTTCCCACGTCCTCGCTCGGTGGGGCTGCCGTCGCCACCCCGCCCAGGCTGAAGACCCGCAGCAAGGAAGTCGGATATCAAGTGCTCGTCGGCTCGGCGCACCTACTCAAGGAATCGCTCGACGTGGGCGCCGTGGGCGCGATCCTGGCCTTCGCTTGCGCCGCTCCCACCGCCTGCTACGAGATCTACGCCGCCTGGAAAGAGGGCGACACGGCGCTGGCGCATGAGAAGCAGCAGCGCATCGTGCAAGCGTCGCTGAAAGTCGGCGGCGAACTCGGCGTCCCCGGCATCAAGTACGCCATGGACCTGAACGGCTACTACGGCGGCCCGTCGCGATTGCCATTCCTGCCGCTGTCGGCGGAGCAGAAGGCGGAAGTCGAGCGCCAGATGGCTGACATCCGCAACTGAAGTACCCAGTATCAAGTGCTGAGCGCCTCTTGACTCTGCTTGCCAGCCAGCCTATGATTTACAGAGTCGAACGAACGTTCGGTAAAGGAGTGAGGGCCTCAACCGGATGTCTGCTTCTCCTCGCACCGCGCTTACGAGTCGCCGTCCGCGCGCGCTCGGCCGCAGCGCTCTGGGCCCGCAGAAGCGCTTCGACCGCCGCCTGGGCGAGATCCTCGATCACGCCACCGCCGTTTTCTGCGACAAGGGATACGATGCCGCCTCCATGCGCGACCTCTCCCGCGCCACTGGCATGTCCCTCGCCGGTCTTTATTACTACTTCGAATCCAAGGAGAAGCTGCTCTACCTGATCCAGAAGGACGCCTTCGAGACCATCCTCGCCGGGCTGCGCCCGCGCCTGGAAGGCGTCTCCGACCCCGAGCAGCAGGTGCGCGTTTTCATCCAGAACCACCTCGAATATTTCCTCGCCAACCAGAAGGCCATGAAGGTGCTCTCCCACGAGGACGAGGCACTGAAGAACAGCTACGGCTCGGAGGTGCGCGCCATCAAGCGCGACTACTACCGCATCTGCCTGGGGCTGGTGGAAGACCTGATGCGCGCACGGGGAGTAGAATTTTCCGGTCGCATCGCCGTGCTCAGCCTGTTCGGCATGATGAACTGGATCTACACCTGGCACAACCCCCGGGTGGATGCCGACGCCGGCGTCCTCGCCCGCCAGATGTCCGAGATCTTTCTTAACGGCGTGTTGTGCGGCTCGCCAAAGAAGGCCCGTACGCGCGCAAAGTGAAGGTGAGACGTTTTGCGATCACCCGATGGCCCGATCACCCGATGACCCGATTTTGCAATGACGCAACCAATATGAGGAGCTAATCCTGATGGCCACCACAACGCAGCCCACCACCGAGACCCGCCAGCTCATCAACTACCGCACCGACGCTGGCATTGCCGTTATCGAACTGAACGATCCTCCGGCCAACACCTACACCTATGAGATGAACCGCCAGCTCGACGAGGCCATCCTGCGCGCGCGCATGGCAAACGACGTCTACGTGATCGTGCTCACCGGCGCGGGCGACAAGTTCTTCTCGCGCGGGCGCGAACATCAAGATGCTCTCCACGGTCGACCCGACCTTCAAGTACTACTTCTGCCTGCACGCCAACGAGACGCTGCTGCGCCTGGAGCACACGCCCAAGCTGGTGATCGCGGCGCTCAACGGCCACACCGTCGGCGGCGGACTGGAGATCGCCATGGCGGCCGACATCCGCATCGCCCGCCAGGATGCGGGCAAGATCGGCCTGCCCGAGGTCAACCTGGGCGTGCTTCCCGGCACCGGCGGCACGCAGCGCCTCTCGCGCATGGTCGGCAAGTCGCGCGCCATCGAGCTGATCGTCACCGGCAACACCTTCTCTTTCGAGGAAGCGAAAGAGCTGGGCATCGTCAACGACGTCTACGAGCGCGAGAACTTCATGCCGAACGTGATGGAGTACGCGCGGCAGTTCTGTCCGCCCAACAAGGCGTCCAAAGCCGTGGGACGCATCAAGCGCGCGATCCAGACCGGATGGGAGATTCCGCTCGAAGCCGCGCTGGCGCTGGAGCGCGAGAACCAGCAGCTCCTGTTCCAGTCCGACGACGCCAAGGAAGGCTTGAACGCGTACGTGGAAAAGCGCCCGGCCACGTTCACGGGGAAATGACGGCGCTCTCCGAAAGGGACTCAGCAATGGCGACAACTCTGATCGCGCCGACCAAGACGCACATCAAGCCGGGCAAGCTCCTCATCAACGGCGAGTGGGTCGAGACAGGGAAGACGTGCGACACCATCAATCCCGCGACCGGCGAGGTCCTGACGCACATTGCTGAAGCGAGCGCGGCCGATGTTGACCGTGCGGTCACCGCGGCCCGCGCCGCCTTCGAGAAGACCGGCAAAGGCTCCTGGCGCTCGATCTCCGCCAGCGAGCGCGGACGCCTGCTCTGGAAACTCGCCGACCTGGTCGAGAAGAACCTCGAAGAGCTCGCCGAACTCGAGACCCTGGACAACGGCAAGCCCATCTTCGAATCGCGCTACGTGGACATGCCCATGGTCATCGACGTCTTCCGCTACTACGCGGGATGGGCCACCAAGATCCACGGCGAGACCGTCAATACCCTTGACAACGCCTTCACCTACACGCTGCGCGAGCCCGTGGGCGTAGTGGGCGCAATCGTCGCGTGGAATTTCCCGCTGCTGCTAGCGTCGTGGAAGCTCGGCCCGGCGCTGGCCTGCGGCAACACCGTGGTGCTCAAGCCCGCCGAGCAGACCCCGCTGACAGCGCTGCGCCTAGGCGAGCTGGCCGCCGAAGTCGGCTTTCCCGCGGGCGTGCTCAATATCATCACCGGCGGGCCCGAGACCGGCAAAGCGTTGGTGGCTCACCCGGGCGTCGACAAGATCGCGTTCACGGGCTCGACCGTCGTCGGCAAGGAAATCATGCGCTCCGCTGCCGACACGCTGAAGCGCGTGACGCTCGAACTGGGCGGAAAATCGCCCAACATCGTCTTCGCCGATTCCGATATCGACTCCGCCGTGAAGGGCGCGATCAACGGGATCTTTTACGGCAAAGGCGAAGTGTGCAACGCGGGTTCGCGCCTGTTCCTGGAAAGCAAAGTACAGGACGAGTTCCTAAGCAAGCTGGTGGAGCGCACGAAGAAGCTGGTTCCGGGCGATCCGCTCGATCCCAAGACGCGCCTGGGCGCCATCGTCAGCCAGCAGCAGATGCAGCAGATCCTGGGCTACATCGAAGCCGGCAAGAGCGAGGGCGCGCAGCTCATCACCGGCGGCAAGCGCGCGAGCGTGGGCAATGGCAACGGCTTCTTCGTCGAGCCCACCATTTTCGGTGGCGTGAAGAACGACATGACGATCGCCCGCGAGGAGATCTTCGGTCCCGTGCTCGCGACCCTGACGTTCGATGACGTGGACCAGGTCGCCGAATTCGCGAACCAGAATCCTTACGGCCTCGCAGCCGCGATCTGGACCAAGGACATCAAGCGGGCGCACGCGCTCTCCCGCCGCCTGAGGGCAGGCACAGTGTGGATCAACACCTACGGCCTCATGGACGCGTCGCTGCCCTTCGGCGGCTACAAGCAGTCGGGCTTCGGTCGCGATCTGGGCGCCCAGGCGCTGGAGAGCTACACGGAAGTGAAGACCATGTGGCTCGCGTTATGAGTTTTGTCGTGAACGTAACTGGCAACTGGCAACTGGCAACTGACAAATGAGGTTTTATGCCTGGCAAAGTTCACAAGATCGGCACTTTCAGCGACTGGGTCGGCCTCTTCGAAGAGTGGCGCAAAGAGATCGGCGTCAATCCGCGCGAGATGCAGGAGTTCAAGTTCGAGACGCTCTACGGCGCGATCGAAGAAAAAGAAATCCAGTTTGGCCACTACAAGGGGCGTCCCAAGTGGGAGACGGTCCGGCAGATTCCCACGCAGAACATGCGCGACGCGCTGCTCAACATGATCGTCTACCAGGGCGACACCGAGTTCGCTTCGGTCGAGCAGCAGCGCTTCCTGTTCGAGACCGCGCCCACCGACTGGGACCGGCGCGCGCTCACCCGCATCATGATCGAGGAGATGCGGCACGGCTGGCAGATGTGCGCCCTGCTGATCGAGCACTTCGGCGCGACCGGCAAGGTGGAGGCGCAGAAGATGCTGGAGCGCCGCGCCTTCGAGAACCGGCGGCTGCTCAACGCCTTCAACGAAGAGGTGGACAACTGGATGGACCTGTTCGCCTACACCGACTTCGTCGATCGCGACGGCAAGTTCCAGCTCCAGATGCTGAAGTACTCGGGCTTCGCGCCGCTCGGGCGCTCGATGTCCTACATGCTGCGTGAGGAAGCTTTCCACATGGGCACCGGCGATAGCGGCCTGCGCCGCGTGGTCGAGGCTGGCGTCGTGCCCGGGTGGCTCATCCAGAAATATCTCAACAAGTGGATCTCGGAATCCTACGACCTGTTCGGCACCGACCACTCGTCGTCGGCGCACTGGGCGTACGTGTGGGGCATCAAGGGGCGCTACGACGAGCCCAAGAACCAGCAGCAGCCCGACCTCGATGACGTGAACGACTACAACCGCCACCTGTATCACGACGAGGTCGCCGGCCTGGTGGCGCACTTCAACAACGGGCTGAAGCCGGGCGTGCCGCGGCTCTACGCGCCGGATGTCCACTTCAACCGCACTATTGGGAAGTGGGCGGGCAAGAAGCACCATCCGCAGACCGGCGAGCCGCTCGAGGACAAGGCCTACGAGCAGCAGGTGGGCGGATGGCTTCCGACCGCGGCCGACAAGAAGCTGCTCAAGGAGACTCTGGCCAACGAGAAGAAGTGGATCACGCCGCGCACCGGCGCCCGCGATCCATTCGAGACCATCGCCGAGCCGCGAAAGGCGGCGATTAACGTTCCTTGATTAAGGATTGTCATCCCGAGCGAGGGCCGCGCGGTTTGCGGCCCGAGTCGAGGGACCTTGCGGTTGCCTTTGCCAACGAGCGACGACCTGATTCATGACCACGTCCGCCATCGCCGAAACCCGCCCTGCTTACACTCTCGGCGAACTGATGGTCACCGCCGCCGCCCGCGAGATCCGCGAGGGGGAGGTGGTCTTCGTCGGCATGCGGTTGCCCATGATCGCCTTCGTCGTCGCCAAGAAGACGCACGCTCCCGGCGCCATCGGCCTGTTCGAGAACGGCGTCATCCGCTCCACGCCCTCGCCCGAGCTGATCTACACCATGGCCGATCCGCCCAACCTGCTGGGCGCCACACACACTGGGGACATGCTGACGGTCATGTCGCTGTTGCAATCCGGGCGAGCCAACCTCGGCTTCCTCGGCGCGGCGGAAGTGGATAAGTGCGGGAATTTGAATACGACCCAGGTCCACGGGTCGAAAGGACTCACGCGTTTGCCCGGCTCCGGCGGCGCCTGCGACATCGCGTCACTCGCCCACCGTTTCGTCGTCTTGCTTGAGCACTCACGCCACCGCCTGCCCGAGCGCGTTTCGTTCATCACCAGCCCGGGCAACGGCGACGGCCACGGATGGCGCCAGCGCGTCGGCCTGCCGCGCGGCGGCCCGGCATCGGTTATCACCACCAAGGCGGTGTTGCGCTTCGGCGATGACGGCGAAGCTTATCTGGACACGATCCACCCCGGCATCACGCGCGACGACGTGCTGGCCAACACCGGCTGGAAGCTGCGCGTCTCGGACAGCGTCCGCGAAACCATGCCTCCCAACACCGCCGAGCTGAAGGCCATACGCGAGTACGATAAGGAAGGGTTCTGGACGAGCTGAACTTCATTTGCCGCGGATCGACGCGGATGAACGCGGATATTCGGAACGCTGTTTAAGAATTGTCATCCCGAAGCGAGAGATCTGCATTTAGCCCGGAGGGCAACACCGATGGCCACAACGAGCCAAACCGCGTTTGCGAAACTGACACTCGACCTGGCCCCGCCGGTCGCGCGCCTCACACTCGCTAACCCGCCGGTCAACGTTATCGACCTTCCCATGATGGACGAACTGGTCGCCGCGCTCGAACTGATCGAGCAGCGTTCGGAGATCTTCATCATCGTGCTGGCCGGCTCGGAGCGCGCCTTTTCCGTCGGCGTGGACGTCAAGGCGCACACGCCCGACCAGGTCCCGGAGATGCTTGGCAAGTTCCATTCCGTGATCCGCTCGCTGCTGGCGACGCGGAAGCTGACCATCGCCGCCGTGCGCGGCAACTGTCTCGGCGGCGGTGCCGAGCTGGCGCTGGTCTGCGACCTGGTTTACACGTCGTCGGCCGCGACTTGGGGCTTCCCGGAGATCACGCTGGCCTGCTTCCCGCCGGTGGCCGCGGTTGCGCTCTCGGCTGTCGTCGGACAAAAGCGCGCTGCCGACCTCACACTCACCGGCCGCATCTTCAAGGGCGACGAGGCCGCAGCCATGGGCCTAGCCAATTCTGCCGTCGCCGATGGCGAGGTCGAAGCCGAAGTTCAGAGGGCGGTCGCGCGTGCTGCGAAGCTCAGTCCAGCGGTCCTGGTGATGGCCAAGAAAGCGTTCTACGCCTGGGACGCCATCCATCTCGACAAAGGCCTGGCGCGCGCCGAGAAAATCTATCTTGACGAACTGATGGCTACCGACGACGCGAAGGAAGGAATTCAGGCGTTCATAGAGAAGCGGCAGCCGGTGTGGAAGGGGAAGTAGTATTCTGTTCAGACATGCCTGAGATTGATATTAAGACCGCAGTTGACAGCGCCCGCAAGTTCTTGAGCGAGCTGTTTCCAGAACACGCGCGGGACATTCTGCTCGAGGAGGTCGAGAAATCAGGGGGGAACTGGCTAATTACTTTGAGCTTCCCAGGTCGAGACCTTTCGTTATTCGGAACCCGTATTCCGAACCAGCGCCGTGAATATAAGACGGTTGAGGTTGATGGCGCCACAGGCGAGCCCAGATCGGTAAAAATTCGCGTGTTGAATGAGTAGCGAACCAGAGATTGCTGCAAGGTACGTCCACGCCGGCGTTCTCGTCGATAGCAATATCTTGCTGCTACTGTTCATCGGCAGCTATGACCTCTCCCTTGTAGGCCGATTCAAGCGCATTGCCGCTTTTGCCCGGACTGACTACGAACTACTGCTGTCCACGCTTTCGCGTTTTTCGGCAGTCGTGACTACGCCAATGATCCTGACCGAGGTAAACAGTCTCTCGAACCTGTTGGAATCTCGGCACAAGTATGGCTACTACACGGTTTTCAGCCTGCTGGTAGACAAGATGCTGGAGGAAGTCCCGACAACCAAGGAAATTGTGGCAACGGAGTTTTTTAAGAAATTCGGGTACACCGATGCGGCGATTGCCATTGCTGCCCGTCAGCGGTACTTGGTCCTCACCGACGATTTTGCTTTATCTGGATTCCTCCAGAGCCAACAGATTGATGTAATCAACTTCAATCATCTACGCCAAGCGGCAGGTGCGCTTTGAAGCTCCTCCCCATGCGCTCCGCCATCGCCGAGATGGTCCCCGACGGCGCTTCCGTCGCCCTCGGCTTGCAGATGGAGCAGATGATCCCGTTCGCCGCCGGTCATGAGATCATCCGCCAAAAGCGGCGCGGGCTCACGCTTATCGGGCCGATCTCGGACATTCTCTTCGACCAGCTCATTGGCGCCGGGTGTGCCGAGCGCGTGATCGCCGCCTGGGTGGGCAACGTGATGATGGGCTCGGCCTACAACTTCCGGCGCGCGGTCGAATCCGGCCAGCTCACGGTCACGAACCTTACCAACTTCGCTGTCGCGCTCGCGCTCCAGGCCGGCGCTATGGGCGTGCCCTTTCTGCCCACGCGCAGCGCGCTCGGCAGCGATCTGGCGAAAGACAATGAGTTCTTCGCACAATTTCAATCGCCGTTCACCGCTGAGAAGTTGCATGCGGTGAAAGCCCTGGTGCCCGATGTGACCATCGTTCACGTGCAGCGTGCCGACCGCGAAGGCAACGCGCATTGCTGGGGCGGCTTCGGAGTGATGCTGGAGGGCGTGCGCGCGGCAAAGAAGGTGATCGTCGTCGCGGAGGAGATCGTCGAGCCCGAGGTCATCGCCAGCGATCCGAATCGTACCGTCATCCCCGGGTTTCTGGTGGAGGCGGTGGTCGAGTGCCCGTGGGGTGCGCATCCTTCGCCGGTGCAGGGTTACTACAGCCGCGATAATGCATGCTTCCGCCAGTATCACGAGCAGACCAAAACCCCGGCGGACTTCGCCGCGTGGCAGGCGCGCTGGGTGGATGGCGTGTCGGACCGCCGCGAGTATTTGAACCTGCTCGGCGCTTGCCGTCAGGAGGAGCTGACGGTAAAGAAGCACGCTTACTCTGCCCCGGCCGATTTTGGATATTGAAGCTCCTAGCTGCTAGCCTCAGGCTAGAAGCTAGGAGCCAGGAGCTAGTAGCTGTTCCGCATGAGAAAAGAGCTCATAGAACTAAGAATCAACGGTCGCAGGCACGAGCTGGCCATCGAGCCCAGCAAGCTGCTGCTTGACGTGCTGCGCCAGGACCTCGGGCTGACGGGGTCGAAGCGCGGTTGCGACGATTCTTCCTGCGGCGCCTGCACCGTGCTGGTGGAGGGCGTCCCGATGATGTCCTGCACGCTGCTGGCCGCCAGTTGCGAGGGGCAGGAGATCACAACTGTCGAGGGCGTGGCTGAGCACGGCGCGCTGGCCGCCATCCAGAAAGCTTATGGCGATTGGGGCGGCGCGCAGTGCGGTTACTGCACGCCCGGCTTCATGATGACGGTGAAGGCGCTGCTCGCGGCGAATCCCGATCCGACGGAAGATGAGATCCGCCATGGGCTGAGCGGCAATCTTTGCCGCTGCACAGGCTATACGCAGATGTATCAGGCAGTGAAGGCTGCGATCGAAGCGGAGCAGAAAGGGAGTCGTGAGTCGCAAGTCGTGAGTCGCGAGCCAGCAGCCAGGAGCTAGCAGCCAGTAGCTATGAGCGATTTTTCAATCATCGGTAAGCGCATTGCGATGGTGGACGCCGCCGGCAAAACTACCGGCGCCGGCAAGTACACCGACGACCTCACGCTCCCCGGCATGCTGATCGGCAAGATCCTGCACTCGCCCTATCCGCATGCGCGCATCAAGCGCATTGACGCCAGCCGTGCGCTGGCGCTTGACGGCGTAGTCGCGGTCGTCACGGGCAAGGACGCGCCTAACAAGTATGGCATTCTGCCCGTCGGCCACGACGAGACCGCGCTGGCCGTGGACAAGGTCCGCTACGTGGGCGATAACGTCGCCTGCGTCGCTGCCGTAGATGAGCCAACTGCCGAGAAGGCACTGGAGCTGATCGAAGTCGAGTACGAGCTGCTGCCCGCGTATTTCGATCCCGAGGAGTCGATGAAGGCGGAGCGCGATCTCATCCACGAGAACCGTCCGCACAACATCGAGAAGGACTACCACCACGTTTTCGGCGATCCTGATAGGGGATTTGCCGAAGCCGACTGCGTGCGCGAGGCCCGCTACATTGCCAACGAAGTGACGCACGCCGCCATGGAGCCGCACTCCACGCTGGCGTCGTTCGAGCTCGACCCGCACACGGGCGCGCTCGGCCGTCTGACCGTGTGGTCCTCGACCCAGGTTCCTTATTACCTGCAGCACAAGCTCTCGCTGGTGCTGGAGATGCCGATGTCGCAGATCCGGGTGATCAAGCCGCTGGTGGGTGGCGGCTTCGGCGGCAAGAGCGAGGTCATCCCCCTGGAGATCATCGCCGCGGTAGCCGCGCGCACCGCGAAGGCGCCGGTGAAGATCACCTACACGCGCGAAGAGGTCTTCTGGGCGCATCGTGGACGCCCGCGCACCATCATCGACATGAAGATCGGCGCGAAACGGGATGGCCGGCTCACCGCCGTCGCCGCTCGCGTGGTGCAGGATGGCGGGGCGTACTGTTCGTATGGCGTGGTAACCATCCTTTATTCAGGCGCGCTCTTGGGCGCGATCTACGACATCCCTAACGTGCGCTGGGATGGCTACCGCGTGCTAACCAACAAGCCGGCTTGCGGCGCCATGCGCGGCCACGGCACCGTCAACGTGCGCTTCGCCTTCGAGTCGGCGCTGGACGAGGTTGCGGGCGCGCTCTTACGCGACCCCGCAGAGATTCGCCGCATCAACCTGCTCCAGCCGCCGTGCATTACCGTCAACAATCTGCGCGTCACCAGCTATGGCTTGCCGGAGTGCATCGAGAAGGTTGTCGAGCGCTCGGGATGGCGCGAGCGTCACGGCAAGCTGCCACGCGGACGCGGGCTCGGCATCGGCTGCTCGCACTACGTTTCCGGCGCGGCCAATTCCATCATCCGCTCCGACATGCCGCACTCGACGGTGAACATCAAAATCGACCGCGACGGCGGCGTGGTGGTCTATACCGGCGCGTCGGAGATCGGCCAGGGCTCCGACACCATGACCGCGCAGATCGCTGCCGAAGTCCTGGGCTGCACTTTGCAGCGGGTGAAGATCGTCGCCGCCGACACTGATCTCACGCCCATCGACATCGGCTCCTACTCCAGCCGCGTAACCTTTATGGCCGGCAACGCCACCCTGCGCGCCGCCGAAGAGGTGAAGAAGCAGATCGCCTCCGCCGCCGCGCGCAAGATGAGCTGCGCGGCGGAGGATCTTGTCTTCCGCGATGACCGCGTGTTCAAGCGCGATGCCGTGCCGTCGGTGCCGGCCGCGCGCGATTCTTCCGCCGTTGCCGGTCACGTCGAAGGCCAGATCCTGCGCGGCTCGCTGCAGCAGAAGCGCAAGGAAGAAGCGCCGAAAGACTGGATGACCTTCGAGGAAGCCGTGGTCGCGGCCATCGACTTCCACGGCGCGCTCACCGGTACCGGCTCTTACGCGCCTCCGGCGGAAGCCCGCGGCGGCAGCCACAAGGGCGGCGGCGTGGGCCCATCGCCGTCGTATTCCTATTCCGCGCAGGTGGCCGATGTCAGCGTCGATGAGGAAACCGGCGAGGTCACGGTACACAAAATATGGGCGGCGCACGACTGCGGCCGCGCGCTCAATCCCGTCTCGGTCGAAGGCCAGATTATCGGCTCGGTGTGGATGGGTCTCGGCCAGGCGCTCGAAGAAGAGATGGTGTGGAAAGACGGCCTGCTGATGAACCCCGGCCTGCTCGAGTACCGCTCGCCCTCGGCCATCGAGTCGCCCGAGATCGAGCCTATCATCGTCGAGAGCATCGATCCCGAAGGCCCGTTCGGCGCCAAGGAGTGCAGCGAAGGATCGCTGGCGGCCACCATCCCGGCAATTTCCAATGCTATCTATGACGCGGTGGGCATTCGCCTGCGCGAAGTGCCGTTCACGCCCGAGCGTGTGCTGGCCGCGATTCGCGCGCGCGATGCCGCGGCGAAGAAGCTTGACCTGACCGAAGGTGTGGACCCCACCGCTCCTACGCGTTTCCGCGAGCATGGCGGCGCGCTGTGGTTCAAGGGCAAGGGACCGAAGAGGCATGAGCGCAATACGGCGGTTGCCAGGAATCCGGCCGGCAGCAGCGCGGACGATTAGAGCAGATTCACGGTGGGTTACCCATCGTGCTGTCATGCTGAGCGAGTGCGGGCCGGTTTTGCCCGCACGAGTCGAAGCACCCCTACTTGTGCAACATCTTGCGAGTAGAGGTCCCCTTCGGCTTCGCTCAGGGCGGGCTTTCGACTCGCGCGCCAAAGCTTGCCCTGAGCGAAGCCGAAGAATCGGGCGCGCTCGCTCAGGATGACAACCACAAATCAAAAATCGCAAATTTCAGTTTTGTTTTGCCGGAGCGGGCTTCTTCTCTTCGGCGGGCTTGGAGAACAGAATCTCGGTGACCAGCAGCAGCGCTCCCATGACGATGGCGCTGTCGGCGACGTTGAATGCCGGCCAATGATACCCGCCTAGCGAGAAGTCCAGGAAATCCACCACGTGGCCGTCCAGCACGCGGTCCCAGAGATTGCCGAGCGCGCCGCCCAGGATGAGCGCCAGGCCGAAGCCGGTGATGGTGAGGGCGTGGCTGTTCTTCCATAACAGCGCCGAGACCACGACCAACGCGATGAGCGAGAACAGGATCAGCGCCACCACCTTCCACTCCGAGGGCGAGTCGGAGAACAGGCCGAAGGCGGCGCCGCGGTTCTCCACGTGCGTCAGGCGGAAGAATCCGGGAATGACCGTGAGGCTGTCGTGCAGGGTGATGTGCTGCGCGACCAGCCATTTGCTTGCCAAGTCCACCACGACCACCAGGCCGGCGATCAGGAAATGGAACTTGCGCATGGCGTGCGGTTGAGTCATTTTCCCCCGGGGGCTAAAGCCCCTCTTACTTAATTCCTTTACGGCGCGGCTGAAGCCATGCCCTTCCCAAGATCTTATCCCAGCGCTGGATGATGTCTCAGCGCCTCGGTGCAGCGCTCGCAGATCGTAGGATACTCTGGATTCTCGCCTACGTGGACGGAGTAATTCCAGCAGCGCTCGCACTTCTGGCCCGGAGCCTTGGTCACCTTCACCGCCAACGCCGCCGCGCCGTCTCCGCCAGGCGACTCATGAAATTCGACCTCTGAGACGATAAATAGGTAGCGAAGGTCGGCGCGGCGCCTCTCCATCACGGCCAGCAGGGCCCGCGGCGCCGAGATGCTGACCTTCGCCTCCAAGCCGCCGCCGATGAGCTTGGCATTGCGCGCCTCTTCCAGCGCCTTCAGCACCTCGCTGCGGACGCCCAGCAGCGTCTCCCAATCACTGCGCACAATATCGAGGCCTTCAATGGATGAGATGCTGCCGGTGATCTCCGCGCCGCCCAAAAACTGCGCCAGGTGGACACTCTCGGGACGTCCCGCAGACTGCGGCAAATAGCGCCAGACCTCATCGGCGGTGAAGCTCATCAGGGGCGCCAGCAGCCGCACCAGGGCTTCGCCGATGCGCCAGATGGCGGTCTGCGCCGAGCGCCGTCCGCGCGACCCCGGCGCCCAGGTGTAGAGCCGGTCCTTGAGCACATCGAAGTACACCGCGCTCAAGTCCACCACGCAGAAATTGAGGATGCGCTGGTAAGCCTTGTGGAACTGGAAGCCGGTGTACCATTCGCGCACCTCGGCGTCGAGATCGGCAGTCTTGAGCAGCATGAACTGATCGAGCGAATGCATCTCCCCGAACGGGACTGCGTCTCGCGCAGGATCGAAGTCGTAGAGATTCTGTAAAACAAAGCGAAAGCCTTATTGCGTATCGTGCGGTAGTTGTCGGCGATGCGCCGCATCAGCTCTTCCGAGCAGGTCACGTCCTCGCGGAAATCCACCGACGCCACCCACAGGCGCACGATCTCCGCGC
The DNA here is from genome assembly GCA_963808725.1 of uncultured Acidobacteriota bacterium. Classification (GTDB taxonomy): domain Bacteria; phylum Acidobacteriota; class Terriglobia; order Terriglobales; family Acidobacteriaceae; genus JAHFUA01. Next base: position 502,539 of record CAWEGO010000003.1, read on the forward strand.
CCATGCGGTTGGCGATGTCCACCGGGTCGACCACGTTGCCCAGCGACTTCGACATGGCGCGGCCGTCGGGATCGAGCGTCCAGCCGTTGGTCGCGACCATGCGATACGGCGCCCGCTCGCGCGCGCCCACGGCGCAGAGCAGGGAAGAGTGAAACCAGCCGCGATATTGGTCGCCGCCTTCGAGATAGAGGTCCGCCGGCCAGGGCAAGCCTTCTTCGCGTCCCAGCACCGCGAAGTGGCTCGAGCCGGATTCGAACCACACGTCGATGATGTCCATCTCCTTGCGGAAATTCGTGCCGCCGCACGAGCACTTGGTTCCGGGAGGAAGAATTGCGGCGGCGTCTTTGGTATACCAAGCGTCCACGCCCTCACGCGCCACCAGCTCGAGCACGGCGTGGTTCGCCTCTTTGGATTTCAGCACCTGCCCGCAATCGCCACAGAAGAAAACTGCAATCGGCACTCCCCATACCCGCTGCCGCGAGATGCACCAGTCAGGACGCGTCGCGATCATGTTGGAGATGCGCTCCTCGCCCCACTCTGGGTCCCACTTAACTTTCTTGATCTCGTCGAGCGAAGCCTGGCGCAGCGAGCGGCCGTCCGCGGTGACCTTGGCCTCCATGGAGATGAACCACTGCTCGGTGGCGCGGAAGATCACCGGGCGATGACAGCGCCAGCAGTGCGGATAGGAGTGCTCCAGGCGCTCTTCGTGCATGAGCGCGCCGCGGTCGCGCAGCAGTTGGATGATCGCCGGGTTCGCCTGGAAAACCGTCTTGCCGTCGTATTCCGGCAGGCCGTGGCGCATGATGCCGGCTTCGTCCACGTCACAGGTGGCGTCGAGCTTATAGCGCTGGCCAGTGTAGAAGTCGTCGGCGCCGTGCGAGGGCGCGGTGTGGACCGCGCCCGTGCCCTGGTCCATGGTGACGTATTCGGCGAGCACGCCCAGCACCTTGCGATCCGGCCACGGCAGAAACGGATGCATGAAGTAGGTATGCTCGAGCGCACGGCCAGGAAAGCGGCCGACTGTCGTCGTGACTTTGAGTCCGCAGTGCTCCGCCGTGACTTTCGCAAGTTTCTCGGCAACGATGTAAACGCCGTCGACCGTCTCGAGCGCCACGTATTCCTCGTCAGGATGAAACGCGATGGCAAGTGACGCGGGCAACGTCCAGGGAGTAGTCGTCCAGATGATGGCGTAGACCGGCTTGCCGTCGAATCGAATTGCATCCATGCCCTCGCCAATTTGGTTGAGGACTTCCTCCAAATCCTCGGGCGAACGAAGCTCGTGATGTCGGCCCAGTTCATCGCGCAATTCGGGAGTCGCCCACCGCATCCGATACTTTACCCAGATGCTGGGGCTGGTATGGTTCTCGTATTCGACCTCGGCTTCGGCCAGCGCCGTCTTGTCGTGTATGCACCAGTACACCGGACGCAGTCCCTTGTACACCGCGTCTTTTTCGAAGAAGGCGTAGAGCGTCTCGAGCACCACGGATTCGTACTCGGGCGTCATGGTGGAATACGGACGGTCGAAGCGCCCGAAGACGCCGATGCGCTTGAACTGCTCGCGTTGCAGGTCGAGATACTTCTCGGCGTAGCGACGGCAGGCCTGGCGCACCTGGATGGGCGCCATCTGCAGCTTTTTGCCGCCCAGCGATTCGTCCACCTTGATCTCGATGGGCAGGCCGTGGCAGTCCCAGCCGGGGACGTAGGGCGAGTCGTAGCCCAGCATGGTTTTGGACTTCACGATGAAGTCTTTTAGGCACTTGTTGAGCGCGTGGCCCAGGTGGATGGGGCCGTTGGCGTAGGGCGGGCCGTCGTGCAGCACCCAGATGGGCGCGCCTTTGCGGGCCTGCCGGATGCGGTCGTAGAGGCGCAGCTCTTCCCAGCGCGCGAGCATTTTGGGCTCGTTCCGCGGCAGGTCCGCCTTCATCGGAAAATCGGTTTTCGGCAGGTTCAGCGTCGATTTAAGGTCCAGCGGCCCACCCATTGCTTCTCCGGCGTTGCTTTTCGGGACAATTTCTCATTATAGGGAGGGAAGAAAATCGCGTCTATCGCGCGAGCGCGGGTGTAGTGGTCGGTTTCGGGTTGAAGCTGTTACGCTGCAGGCGCGATCACTTGTGAAATAGCGATTTTTTCAACAGTAATCCCCGCTCCTGCATTGGTGCCAGGTGTCATGGCGCCACAAGTTGGCCAGCCCCCTTCGGGCTTACTTCCTGACCGCCAGATAGCCCTGCGCCGGACTACTCGCGGAGTCATAGTGATTGCCGACGATCAGGCCAGCGCTGTTGATGCTCCAGGCTGCTGTGAGGTATGCACCTGGGTAATCGATGCTGGTAAACTTCGCGCCCACCTTCAGGAATCCGTGTTCCATGCCGCCGGCGTCAAGGTAAACCCCGATAATCTCTCCCGGCGCGTTGATGTCGTTTGCCTGAGTAAACGTGCTTCCAGCTACCGGAACATCGAAGCTGGTGAACCGCCCTTGCGAGAAGACGTACCCATGTTCGTCCGGAGATGTGCTGGAATACCATAGGCCGACAAAATCGCCAGGGTCGTTGTTGCCCAGAATGGACGAGCCTGCGGAACCCGGAAAGCTGACCTCGCGGAAGGAACCGTCCTCCCAGATAAATCCGTGAAAGACGAGGAGGTTGCCGCTGGCATCCAACTGGTCCCAGTAGCCGACGACTCTGCCCAGGTCATTGATCCCAAAGGCGTAAGTATCGCTGGCCCCAGGAAAATCGAGGGTCGTCAGCACACCTTTTTTGCTGAACAGGAAACCATGGACGAAGCCGCTGTCGTCGTAAAAGATCCCGACCACGTCGCCGGCATTGTTGTTCCTTAAAGCTTGACTGGCATTTGTGCCCAGGACGGTGGTGGGAGCAAGCGGAGTGCATTGCCCGCCCTCGATCAGCACGGCGTGCCCACCGGTACCGCCAACAATCTGGCCGCGATCGTTGATGCCCCGGGCCGTGGTTGGTGTACTCCCGGGACAGTCGATGCTGGTGAACTTGAATTGAGCATAGGACGAAGCAACACTGACTAACAAAACGCACGCGAGTAGTAAGACTTTTTTCATAACATCCTTCCTGAAGTACGCTTTTCGATCTGTAGACTACAGCAGCGACCAGGAGAATTTGGCGAAAACTAACGCATGTCCGCCAGCAGCGTCAAGTATTGCTGGACGCCTGGGTGGTTTCCCGTAAGCCGCCCCACCACCCCCAGGCGGCATCGCTGTCCCCCGCATTAGGGCTCAAAGAGCCGCGCCCCCCGTTTGTTCCGTGGTACATGTCTGGATAGCAGCCGGTAGCCCCGCGTTCGTACAGGGGTTGGGGTCGGCTGGCAGGACTTTCCCCGCCGATTTCTCCGAGACAGGCATGCAAGAGTCGGTGTATTCTACAGGTGTTCCTCGAGGATGGCAGGGAAGCCGCGAGCAACCCGTCGCCGCCGCTAGTCATCTGTTGTGTTGGGTAGCCGACAGGGAAGTGTAAGAAACAGAAGGGAAACAACGGTCCGGAATTAGGGATATGGCGAACCAGTTTTTGAATTCCCCGCAGGGGAGCACACCCAACAGCCTGGTCAGCGACCTGGACGGCGGCGCGCTGCACATGCAGCAGCTCATCTCCACGTTAGAACAGTCATCGTGGCGCTCGCTGCTCAGTAACCTGCGCGACACCTTCTTTCCCGAGAAACTTCCGCCGCTCCAGCTCACCTCGAAGCCGATTCGGGTGCGGGATATCTGGGGTGATTACAACAACCGCAAGCCGGCAACGGTCGGGTCTCTGATCGTGCACGGGCTGATGTTGGCGGCTCTAATCTTCATTTCCATTGTGGGCGCGCGCGCTGTGAAGCAGCAGATCCAGACGCCGGTGGTGGATCTGGTAGCGCCGGATCTTTCAACCTACGTTCCGATCTCAAACAAGAAGAATGACACTATCGGCGGCGGTGGCGGCGGCGGCGATCGCGACAAGCTGCAGGCTCCCAAGGGCAAGCTGCCCAAGATCGCGATGGAGCAGTTCACGCCTCCGGCGGTGGTGATCCGCAATGAGAACCCCAAGCTTCCCATGGAGCCGACGGTGGTGATCCCGCCCCAGGTGAGGGTGCCGACGGTGAACATGCCCACCTTGGGCGATCCATTCGCCAAGGTGGTCGGGCCTCCGTCAAACGGGACAGGCTCGGGCGGCGGCATCGGCTCCGGCTCCGGCGGCGGCGTGGGATCGGGTGAAGGACCGGGCGTTGGCCCTGGGCGCGGCGGCGGGATCGGCGGGGGAATCTTCCGCATCGGCGGTGGGGTGTCCGCACCCAAGCCGGTGTTCACCCCCGACCCTGAGTATTCCGAGGAAGCCCGCAAGGCCAAATATCAGGGCATCTGTGTGCTGGGCCTGGTGGTGGGTCCGGACGGCCGCCCGCGCGATGTCCATGTGGCACGCGCCCTGGGCATGGGTCTCGACGAAAAAGCCATCCAGGCCGTCAAGACGTGGAAGTTCGAGCCCGCCATGAAGGACGGCCATGCGGTAGCGGTGGCCATGAACGTGGAGGTCAGCTTCCGCCTGTATTAAAGTAAAACTCTAAGATTCGGTTGCGCTGAGAGGCCGTTCGGGCCTCTCATTTGTTTTGCGGCCTTGCCCGCAGCTACGGCACTGACTAGGATGGTTCGCTGGGCCCGATCCAGCAATGACTAAGCTCTTCAAGGTCATCTCGCGCGAAACCCTGCTGCTGGCGGGGCTGATCGTGGTTATCGCGGCGTTCTTTTCGGCGACCACGGTTGTCGCGCACGCCTACCATCGCAAGCAGGAGCAGTTCGGCGCGACGTGGTACGAGCGCGGAGAAGCGGCGCTGAAGCAATCCCGCCCCTCGGAAGCGGTGGCCGATTTCCGCAACGCTTTGGCTTATTCCCGTGACAACGATCTCTACCGGCTGCGGCTGGCAGAGGCGCTGATAGCCGACCATCGTCCGCAGGAGGCGCGCGCGCACCTGCTCAGCCTGTGGGAGGAGGAGCCGGGCGACGGCACGCTCAATCTCGAACTAGCGCGGCTGGCGGCGATGTGGGACGACACGCCCCAGGCCGTCCGCTACTATCATGCTGCGATCTACGGCGTATGGCCGGACGAGCCCATGGCGCACCGCTGGCAGATACGGTTCGAGCTCAGCGAATACCTGCTGCAACGCAACACCCCCCAGGATACGAAGGAGGCGCAGGCCGAACTGGTAGCGCTGGCGGCCGAGTTGCCGCCCCAGGACGTCGCCGCCCAGATGCGCCTGGGAACGCTGTTCCTGCAGGCTGGTCTCTACGCCCGGGCGCTGGCGGCCTTTCAGGCGGCGCTCACAGATCAGCCCAACCTCATGCCGGCGCTCGAAGGGGCGAGCGAAACCGCATTCCGCATGGGCGAATACGAGATCGCCCGCCACTACTTGCTGCCCATCGTCGCTCAGAAGCCCAAGGACGAACACTTCCTGGATCTGTTAAACCTCTCCGAGTTGGTCATCAAGCTGGACCCGTCGGAACGCGGATTGCCCTCCCGGGAGCAGGCGCGCCGCGCGGCGCAAGACCTCCAGATCGCGCTGGCACGGGCGCGAAAGTGTGCGCCGGCGGCTGACAGCGGCGTTGCCGCGCTTCTCGATCAGGCAAAGTCCTTCAGGCCCACCGAGAGAATCCTGGCCAGCAACCCGGACGCGATCGAAAAGACGATGGGCCTGGTCTTCAAGCTGGAAAAGGCCTCCGCGCAATGCGGACCTGCCGGGCTCGAAGACAAGGCGCTGGGGTTGTTGGCGCAACAGTGGGAGACGCCGCGGTGAGCGCTCCTTCCATGCCCATCGACGCCGCTGCTGGCGGCTCGGCGAAAGAACGCCGCTTCTTCAGGGAAGATCGAGTCTTTCTCCTGCTATCCATCCTCATCGGCGTGTTCGCTGGGCTGGCGGTGGTGTGCTTCCGCATGACCATCGACGCGGCGCGCTGGAGCTTCTTCGGCTCCGGCCTGGTGCCGCCGCGCAGCCGCGTGGTCCTGGTCCCCGGCGCCGTCGGCTTGTTGGTTGCCTTTCTGGTGGTCCGCTTCTTCCCGCGCGTGCGCGGCAGCGGCGTCAACCAGACCAAGTCCGCGCTCTACATTTACGACGGCTACATCCCGGGCAGCACCATCATCGGGAAGTTCATCACCTCGGCGCTGGCCATCGGCAGCGGACAGTCGCTGGGACCGGAAGATCCCTCGCTGCAGATCGGCGCCGGGCTGGCCTCGCTGGTGGGACGCCGCCTCAAGCTCTCGCGCCAGAACCTGCGGCTGATCGCGCCGGTGGGCGCAGCCGCCGGGCTGGCGGCGGCCTTCAACACGCCCATCACCGCGGTACTATTCGTGATCGAAGAAGTGATTGGAAGCTGGAGTGCCGGAGTGCTGGGCGCGGTGGTGCTGGCCGCCGTCTCGAGCGTGGTGGTCGTGCGCTGGTTTCTGGGCGCCGAGCCGCTGTTTCGCGCGCCCGGCTATCGCCTGGAGAGCCCCGGAGAACTGGCTGCCTACGCCATCCTGGGCGTGGTGGCCGGCCTGGCTTCGATGGTTTTCGTCAAGTCCGTTCAGTTGCTGCGGCCGTGGCTCAAGACCCTGCCACGCTGGACGCAATACTTGCTGCCCGCCATCGCCGGCGTGCTCATCGGGCTTATCGGCCTGCGATTTCCCCAGGTGATGGGCGCCGGCTACGAATACATCGACCAGGCCTTGCACGATCAGTACACCTGGGAGGTGCTAGGGATCCTGGCCGGGCTGAAGATCCTGGCTACCGTGCTCTCGTTCTCCAGCGGCACACCCGGCGGACTGTTTGCGCCCACGCTGTTCATTGGCGCCATGGTCGGCGGCGCGGTGGGCGGTGTGGAGCGGCTGTTGTTTCCTCACTTCACGGGGCCGCTGGGCGCATACGCGCTGGTGGGGATGGGAGCGCTGTTCGCCGGCATCCTGCGCGCGCCCATGACCTCGGTCTTTCTGGTGCTGGAGATCAGCGGGAACTATGCCATCATCCTGCCGGTCATCATCTCCAACGCTCTGGCTTACCTGATCTCGCGCAGCCTACAGCCGACGCCCATCTTCGATCTGCTCTCGCGCCAGGACGGTCTCGATCTGCCGTCGCTTGAGCAAGATCGCGAGCGGGCGGTGTTGCGGGTCGAGGACGCCATGCACGCGCCCACGCCGCAGGTGGCGCTGCGTCTGGAGGCGCTGCCCCCGCCGGAGGTGGTGGAGAGCTTGCCCGGCGAATTCTTCCTGGTGCAGGACCGCTCCGGATACTGGGGTGGGATGAGCAAAGCCAAGCTGCTCGACCTGGCGTCGGATCAGGCAGCCGGCGCCGATGCGAGTGTGGAGGCGCTTCCTCATCTCCACCCCGACCAGTCGTTGGATGTCGCCCTGCGCAGGATTGGAGAGTCGCCGCTGCTGCCGGTAGTGCACCGCGCCGACGGCAACAGGCTGGTCGGCGTGGTTTCACTCGCCGACATCCTTGACGCCTACCGCAACCGCGGCCCGGCGCTGCACGAGTTGGCCGAACCGGCGGACTGAGAGAAGCACCTGTGGACACATGGCTCGCCACGTACCCCCACGTGCTGTGTTAGTGGCCGGTCGACCGGTTTACGGGGCAGCGCACGTCATTTGCGCTGTCCCGGTCACCATCGCAACACCCGGCGTGCCCACAGGCAGACTCGGATCCCGGGGCGCGGACGCCTGAATAGTTTCCGGAACCCCCGTTCCGTTGCACTGCGCCAGTCCGGTGCTGTCAATCGTGGCAAAGCAGGGTACCCCGCCCGCGATGCACTGCGGCTGAGGAGTAGTAATTGTCCAATTCACCGTCAACAGCGTGACCACTGTAGGCGGCGCAGAAAAGTAACCTGTCGCCGTGAACTGCGCTTGTCCTTGGTTAGGAGGCGTCGCCATCGCCGGGCTAACAGAGATGGACTGCAAGATACGAGGCGGATCTCCACTCATTCCACCGCAACTAACCGCCAGGACACAAAATAGCGTCGTCATCACGACTAGAGCAGATGTGAAAGGCCGGGTCATCCTATGAAACCTCCAGATGAGCCCAGAGGAAGGAGCTTGCGATTGAGCAGTCTAACACAACGGGCCACCTGCCGTGGCTGCGGTGATGGCGGGCGTGGCTTTGTTTGTCAGGCTGTATGAGGAGCCAACCCTGCGAAGGATGTTCGGCGCGGAGTATGAGGAATACTGCCGAAACGTTCCCCGATGGCTTCCCCGGATACGTCCGTGGACGAAGTGAAGCCGCGCCGGCGATCCAGGCTACTTCTCCTGAAACTCCGGTACGTGCGCCAGCAGGTCAACGAAGACGCGCCGGAACTGCTCGAAGAGTTGTTCGAATTGGCCGACTTCATCGTCGGATTCCACCCGGATTTCCGATTCGTAGTCCCCACCCACTACGCGAGTAGCGACCACAATGATGTGCTCCAGGCGTCGGAAGATGAGACGGTTGAGCAGCGTCAACACCAGGAAGATGCCGAGCGCCAGCGCTACCACCGTCACCAGGACCAGGACGTTCCGCGAGTGCCGCATCGCCGCGTACAAGCTCGAAATATCCCGCACCACGAACATTGCACCAACGGTGTTGCCGGCGGCGTCTCGGATGGGAAAGATGCCGCGGACGAAGGCGGAATCTCCCTCATGGAACCACTGCAACACCTTGCCCTGGTCGGGAACCGCGGCCACCTCTCCCTGGAATTGAATGATATTGTCGGTGGGTGTGGTTTTGTCCGCCACCACGAAGTTTGGATTGTCATCCCAGTTGTCGCGACGCTTCCAAACCGCGCTCGAATCGGCCCAGAACTGCCGGTCCACGAATTTCTTGCTGAGCAGAAGTCCGTAGTCGTCTCCGGTCTGCCGTTTCATGGTGTGAATGAACTGGCCGATTTCTTCACCAAGCTCCACATAGCCGGTCACCCCGCCGTGCGCATCGTAAACCGGCCGGATGATTCTCACCGCAAACCCGGCTCTGGCTAGTTCGTTCCCGGTCACCATGGCATGGGTACGCGCGACTTCTTTGTCCATAAACCGATTCAGGTGGTCACCGAACTTCGTGGGGTTGTGGAGACGAAGGAAGACCGCCATGTCCGGCTCGGGAGTGTGGAACATCCAGTTGGTAATGCCTTCCTTCTTCAGCCTCGGATACAGCGGTGCGGTTAACTCGAGCAGGCGGGTGCGATCCTTGGCGGCGAAGGCATCGCGAACCTCCGGGTTCATGATCAGCGCCTCGCTGACGGCCGTCATTTTACTGATCTCCCTGGCCTCCAAAATAGTGAACAGCTTCTGTGCGCCGGTGACCGACTCTGCCGCCAAGGCCTGCGAGTTACGTACGAAGCTGTAGTACATCAGCGCCAGGATGCCGCCTACCCCCAATACCAGACAGGCGGCCAAAGCGGCCAGCACTTTGGTTCGAATCAAGTTCCATTTCATGCCGACACTCCTTACGCGTTGATGTTCAGGACTTCTTTGGCAGCCTGCCTCAGTTTGGCGACCGCATCCGGGTCATCCGGGGTGCTGGGAGAAATTAACGCCAGGAGCCGGCCGGAGCGGAGTCCGATCTTGCCTTTAACTTCCATCGCATCCAGGCCGTCGGTTTCAATCTTGTTTTCTATGAGTAGTCTCAGATCGTAAAGTTGACTCACAAGGCAGGCTCCTCTGGTTACAGGCATTCATCCGCTCAGGCGCTTGCCGGGAACGATACTCGAGCTGGACAGTATTGATGCCGGCGCCGGCTGCTCTTCATTTTGAACAAAATTTCTGGAAGTCTGCCGCAAAGTGCACGACACGGAGATCACTATCTTGTTCCGTAAGGGGAACGGTTTGTTCCGGGGCTTATCGGCGCTCTGTCGGCCTCTACTTGGTACTTGGTGCCAGTTACTTGGTACTCGCTGCGGCGCCACGCGCTGGAGCGCCGTCCGCGCCGGTTCGAATTCGTGGGCGAGCGAAAGCGCCGTGCGATATTCGGCGGCGGCGGCCTGACGGTTTCCCTGCTTCTCGAGGATCTGCCCCAGCAGATAGTGGGCCTGATAGGCGGGCGCGGCCTCCGGTTGCGGTCCATTCGCGAGGTACTTCTGCAGCAGCTCGATAGCGCCGGTAAAATTCCTGCCGCCGTAGAACAGGAGCATGGCGGCGTCGTAGGGCACGGTGCTTTGCCAGATATCTTCAGCGAGGGCCTTGTTGACCGCCTCTTCCATCTGGTCGAGACGCTCGCGGCTGCGGTAGAAGCTGGCGAGATCGAGCCAGCGCCCGCCGGGATGTGGGCTGGCGGCGATGGCGGCGCGATACTCCCGCTCGGCGGTGTCGAACTGCTTGCTGTGCTCGGCCAGCCGTGCCTTGACCCAGTGGGCGGCGGCTTCGTCCCGGGAGGCGAGCTTTTCGGCCTGAGCCAGGGCTTTGTCCCGGCCGCCGCCGAGAAATGCCGGAGCTTCCATGTAGAACTCGGCGAGGTCGGTGCGGGCGGCGGCGTTCGAGCCGTCGAGCTGGACGGCGCGCTCGAAGGCGCCGCGGATGCGCGGTACCATGCGCACCGCGGTCACGAAGCTGGCATGCGCGGCCTTCTCGCCCACGGCGCGCCCCAGCCACAACTGGTAATCGCTGGCCGAGGGTTCGAGCGCCACGGCGCGCTGGGCGGCATCGGCTGCCTCGTCCCAGCGTCCCATGTAGAAGTAAGTGCGGGTGAGCAGGTTATAAGCCTGGGCATCGTTGGGCACGGCCTGAACGCGCTCGTGGAGCGCGCGGAGGGCGTCATCCACGCGTCCCACCGAGAGCAGCTCGGCCGGCGATGCGGGCTCGGCCGCGGCCGTCAGCACCCCACACAGCAAAGCGAGAACCGGGAGAAAGCGAAACCGCATCAGCGCTGCACCATAGGTTAGCGCTGCACCATCCGCACCGCCAGGCCGTCGGTCAGCGGATGATTATCGGCGGCGCCGAGGGCGACCCAGGCGTCGTCGGGCAGGCCGTTGGTGATCTCGATGCGCGTGGGATTGGAAACCGAGGTGGTGACGTTGCGGCGCTTGAGCTCGCCGTTGACGATCTCGTACACGTACTGTTTGCCGTCATCCTGGCGGATGGCTTCGCGCGACACGGTCAGCACGTTATTTTCCTGGGTGGTGGTGATGGCGAGGTTCACGTTGACGTTGGGCAACAGCTTGAGGTCGCGGTTGTCCACTGTGCAGGTGACGTCGCCCACGGTGCGCGTGCCGAGCTGGCTGACGGTGGTGGGAACGCGCGTGATGCTCCCCTGCCAAACCCGGCCGGGCAGCGCGTCCCAGGTGACACTGACCTTGAGGCCGGTCGCCAGGCGTCCGATCTCGGGCTCGTCCACGAAGCCGACCACCTGCACGGTGTGCAGGTCGGCCACCTGCACCAGCAGGTCGCCAGGATTGACAAAGGTCCCGACCCGCACCGGCAGTGAGTACACGATGCCCGCGCGCGGGGCGCGCACGTTCGATTGCAGCAACGTGTCCTCCGCCGCCTGGTAAGCGGTTTCGGCTTCCGCCTGCCCGGCTTGGACCTTGGCGATCTCCGGACGCGAATAACGCGAGGTCTCTTTCTGCTCGAGCAGGTGGACCGCCTCCCGGGCGCGCTGGACGCGCTGCTGCGCCTCCGCGACCTCGGCGGGGGAAGCGGCGCCGCGCTGCTCCAGTTGCTGCAGCACGGCGAGATTGCGGTTGGCGGCCTCCAGCTCGGCGCGCGCCTTCACCATCTCGGATTGCGTGGTGAGAACTTCTTCATGGGTCCCGCCTGCCTCGATGGAGTGCAGATCGGCGTGCGCCGCCTTCAACTGCGCCCAGGCCTTGGACGCCTGGGTACGGGCACCGGCGTCATCGAGCTGCAGCAGCAACTGTCCGGCCTTCACCCGGTCGCCCTCGTGCACCAGCACCCGGCGCACTGTGGTGGCGGCGGGAGCGTGGGCCTCGAAGTTGTCCAGCGGACGCACCTTGCCGTTGGTGGCGATGATGTTGGTGATGTTCCCGCGCACGACTTGGTCGGCCCGCACCGGGACCTCGTTGCCGCGCAGGGAAGCGAATGCCGCCAGCAGGATGACCAATACCGCCGTCCCGGCTACGATCAACATCAGCCGCTTACTGTGCAGGAAATCCAACGGCCGAGCCTCTCCGATGATTACATGATGAACGCCCAATCAACCTCCCAGTATAGTCCGCCGCCAACAACAAATGTTACCCCCGCAGGGCAGAAATACGCGCCGCAAACGCGTGTTGGCGGAACTTCGCTGTATATCACTTAGATGCGCTAAGCGGGTCGTTGGTCGTTACTCGTTCGAGGTTCTCCCAGCGACTAACGACCAGCGACTGGTGGCCTATACAATGGCCGCATGCCGAAGAAGCCCTCCTACACGCCCGAGCACGCGCGCTCGGGGCTGAACGCGCGTTTCCCGCAGATCGAAACCTGGCCCAACCAGTTTCCCGCCTACGAGATCGTGATCGACGCGCCCGAGTTCACCGCCGTCTGTCCCAAAACGGGGCTGCCGGATTTCGGCGTCATCACCCTGCGCTACATGCCCGACCGCCGCTGCCTGGAGCTGAAGTCCTACAAGGAGTACCTGCTGGCCTACCGCGAGCTGGGCATCTTCCAGGAAAACGTCGTCAATCGCGTGCTCGAGGACGTAGTGCGGGCGGCGCATCCGGTGTGGGCGTTGGTGCGAGGCGAATTCCGTCCGCGCGGCGGCATCGGCACCGTGATCGAGGCGCGCTGGCCGCGTCCCGACGGGCGCGAATCCGCGAGGAAGAGGAACGACAAATGAAAGAAGTGCTGGCCTTCGTGCTGGAGCAGATCACCGACGAGTGGGACCGTCTGCTGCGCGAGTTCGTGCAGATTTCGCCCGAAGCCTTCACCTGGCAACCGGACCCGAACCTGCACTCCATCGGCTGGCACGTGCGGCACGTCATCGAGTGGCGCTACGCGCTGGTGCACGCCATGATCCTCCGGCAGCCTAACCAGGAAAAGCTCTACTGCCTGGGATGGGAGACTGATCCCGTGGTGCAGAAGCTGGCGGCCAATCCCGGGGTCTGGTACGAGCCGAAGTTCACGGTGGGCGAGAACGTGCAGTTTGCCGACCGCATACGGGGCATCACCAACGCCGAGATCGCCAGCCTGCCCCCAGCGCGTTTTTCCGAAGAGATAGTGTTTCCCTGGAAACCGGGGCGGGTGCTGGACGAGATCGCGGAAGAGTTGCGGCACTCGGCGCTGCATCGCGGGCATGTGCAGGAGCTGAAGAAGTTGTACTCGAGACGCACAAGCGTCTGATTACACATCCTCTGCTGTCATCCTGAGCGAGGGAGGGGCCCCAACGTTTTTTCCGGTGGGGGAAACCCGAGCGAAGGACCTTGGTTTTGTGAGTACCGCTAGCGGAAACCAAGGTCCTGCGCGACCGTTTCCCGTCCTGATGAAGACGGACGGGAGCCCTCGGTCGCTCAGGATGACATTTGTCGAGAGCGAATGTGGATGTCCTTCCGCATGCTATATTCGCGCGACCAGATGGCGCGAACAACCTATCCCCTGGCCACGCTGGCGCTGCTGACGGCGATCAACTTCGTCAATTACATCGACCGCTCGGTGCTGTTCGCGGTGCAGCCGCTGGTGCAGGCGGAGTTCAAATTCAGTGACACCCAGTACGGCCTGCTGACTACCTCGTTCTTCATTTTCTATATGGCGGCGGCGCCCGTCATCGGCATGGCCGCCGACCGCTACTCGCGCAAGTGGATCGTCTTTGCCGGCATCTTCCTGTGGAGCGGCGCCACGCTGCTGACGGCGGTAGCGCACGATTACACTACACTGCTGATCCGGCACACCGTGGTGGCGATCGGTGAGTGCAGCTACGCCACCATCGCGCCGGCGCTGCTGGCTGACCTGTTCCCCGAAGAGCGCCGCGGACGCATGCTGGCCATCTTCTTTCTCGCCATCCCCGTGGGCACGGCCATGGGATACATTCTCGGCGGCTATCTCGGCCACCACTACGGTTGGCGCACGCCCTTCTACGTGGCCGCGCTGCCCGGATTCCTGTTCGCGCTGATCTTTCTTTTCCTCCCGGAGCCGGATCGCGGATCGAGCGATCATCTTTCGGCCACGCCCGATCGCGCCACCCTGCGCGGGCTCACCCACAACGGCGCCTTCTGGACTGCGACTCTGGGCATGGCCATGATGACCTTCGCCCTGGGCGGCATTTCCGTCTTTTTGCCAAAGTTCTTGTCGCAATTCCGCGGAATGTCGCTCGACCACGCCAACCTGATGCTGGGCGTCAGCATCGGCGCCAATGGCATCGTGGCCACGCTGTTCGGCGGCTGGCTCGGCGACCGCCTGCTGCGCCGGCGGGATTCTGCCTACTACCTGGTGTCAGCCGCAGGCATGGCGCTGGGCATTCCGGTGATGGCGGTGGCGCTCTACGTGGCCGGTCCGCCCATGATGCCGGCCATCGTGGTGGCGGAATTCCTGCTCCTGATGAATACCGGGCCGCTGAATGCCGCGGTGGTGAACTCGGTAAGCGCGCCGATCCGCTCCAGCGCCATCGGCGTGAACCTGATCGTGATCCACCTGCTGGGCGACGCCTTCTCGCCGCCGCTGATGGGCTACATCTCCGATCGCAGCTCGCTGCCGATGGCGTTCATCGCCGCCATCGTCGCGACGGCGCTTTCGGCGATGGTTCTGTTCTACGGCATGCGCTATGCGCCGCGCCTCCACGCGGCCGAGGCGGAAACCTGATGCACACCTTCTGGTGGCTGCTGGGCGCGCTGCTGGCAGCGGTGTGGGTGGACCGCGTGCAGGACGCCGTCCGCGGCATGCGGCACGTGGCCGACATTACCCGCCCAGAGTGGGACCGCCATCCCGAACCCATGCCGCGCGTCAGCATCATCGTGCCGGCTCGCGACGAGCAGGAGCATGTCGCCGCGGCGCTCGCGTCGTTCGCCGCGCAGGACTACGAGAACCTGGAAATCATCGCCGTCGATGACCGCTCCCGCGACGCGACCGGCGAGATCATGAAGCGCGCGGCGCGCGAGGCGACCACGATCTGCCCCGCAATCCGCTTTGAAGTGCTGCACGTCCGCGAGCTGCCCGCGGGCTGGCTGGGCAAGACGCACGCCATGTGGCTGGCAGCGCAGCGTGCGAGCGGCGACTGGATCCTGTTCACCGATGCCGACGTCAAGCTGCGTCCGGACGCGCTGCGCCGCGCCATCGCCTACGCCGAAGCGGTGAAGGCCGATCACCTGGTGCTGTTTCCCACCCACGCGCTCAAGACCGTCGGGGAGTGCATGGTGATCGCCGGCTTCCAGATGCAGTTCGTCTTCGGGCACCGGCCGTGGAAGGTGTCCGATCGCAAGGCCAGGGACACGATGGGGCTGGGATCATTCAACCTGGTGCGCCGGAGCGTATACGAGAGCGTTGGGACCTTTCGCGCGCTGCGCCTGGAAGTGGTGGATGACATCCAACTGGGCGAGTTGGTGAAAAATCAGGGCTTCTCGCAGCACGCCGTGTTCGGACGCGGACTGCTCGACTTGCGCTGGGGACGCGGCGGGATCGGGATCGTGCGCAACCTCACCAAGAACCTGTTCGCGGCGCTGCACTACCGCTGGCCGCGCGCGCTGGGCGCGTGCCTGATGCTGGTGGCGCTGAACGTCCTGCCGTTTGTGGGTGTGTGGCTGGCGCCGGGATGGTCAAAGGCAGGATTCGTGGCCGCGGTCGGCGCCATCGCGGTGCTCTACGCCGGCATGTACCGGACCTCGCGCATCTCGCCGGCCTATGTGTTGCTGCATCCGGTGAACAGCCTGATTATTGCCGGGACCCTGCTGCTTTCGATGGCGGCTACATTGTGGCGCGGCGGCGTGGTGTGGCGGGGGACGAAGTATGAGCTGGAGGAGCTTAGAGGTAACAGGAGTACCAAGTAGCAAGTACCAAGTGCCAAGTCCGAAGTCAGTCGCTTTCCTGAACGTGAAGCGAAGATATCAACCCCGCCAGGATTCTGCCGAGTTCCTTGACGTGATCGATGCACGGATCGCAACAATCCTGATTGATGTAGCCAAGTCGGCAAGCGATCAGCACCTGCGTTTCGATCTCCGCCAGAGAGCCTTTTGCGACCCGGAGAAAATGCCGGAAATCCTTCTTCGAGTACCTCGCTTGTCCTTCTGCGATGTTGCTGGCAACCGACACTGCTGCGCTTCGGAGTTGATTGGATAATCCGTAATTTTACCGTGCTGGAAACGCCTCGGTTAGCCGATAGATCTGCTCGACCAAGTCCATTGCTTTTTGCCACGCAATGAGGTCTTTGAAGTGATTCACGTCAGTCTTCTCGGTACTTGGTACTTGGTACTTGGTACTCGGTACTTGGTACTCACTCCGGCTCAGGCGAAGGGTCGGTGAGGGTCTCTGCAGCACTGTGAGGGTATTTGGCGGCCTTGTGTCTGCCGCCGGGGCGCTGGCCGGGGTTAGCCTTGCCCTGCTTGGCCACATCGTAGTTCTTGGGGATGGGCGGCAGCTTGGCGGCTTCGCCCTTGAGCTGGCGCGAGTCGCGCACGATGACCTCGGGGTGGCCGTGGTAGAGGCGGATCTGCCCCTGGATGTCCACCTCCTTGCCCTGGAGGGTGCGCACGTCGCCGACCTGGCGCAGGTCCTTGGGGAAGACTACTGCCGAGAAGCCGCACTCGCGGCCTTCCTCGCAAAAACGCAGCAGGTGCGTGCCGCCCGGGGTGGCGGAGACAGCGAGGATCTTGCCGTGAACGCAGGCAGTCTCGCCCACGTGCTTAGCCGCTTGCTCCATAGGGAGGCAGGTGGCCGAGGCACAGCCGGCGAGTGCGAGCATGCAGAGAAAGCGCACAACATGGGGCAGTATAGGAGAGCCGAGGCCGCGACGGTAGGGGTCGTTCGTCTCGCGGATGAAAGACTCGTTTCAAGTTTCAGGATTTCACGCAGGAAAATCGTGAAACCTGAAACGCTACAGCAGGTTCATGATGGCTGCCCCCCATTCCACTGTCATGCTGAGCGAGTGCGGGCCGGCCCACTCGGCTACGCTCAGGGCAAGTTTTTGCCCGCACGAGTCGAAGTTGAGGCGCTTAGCGGGCGTCTGAGCCCGCTGCCAAAATCCCGAGCGCAGCGAGGGACTGAGGAAATAGGGGTCCTTCGACTTGCGCGCCAACGCTTGCCCGGAGCGAAGTCGAAGCATCGGGCGCGCTCGCTAGGATGACAGTGCTGGAGGGTGCAGCTTATGTGAAATAGGCTTTAGCGCCTCTACTAACTTCGGTTCAAATTTCACGGTTCAGGTTCAAGCATGACGTGAAACCTGAACGCACATCGCCGGTGTACATGTGTGGCGGCGTGCGCTGACGCAGCCCAGTGACACTGAGCCGCACTATCGCGGTGCGCTAGCAGGTACCGATGCCAACTCCCACAGGTAAATCGGCGTACCATCGGGGTCTTCGAGACTGGCGAATGAGCCAGCCTCCTCGCGGATGATGTCGCCCGTGAAGCGCACGCCCTTTCCCTTCAGCTGCTGCACCACGGCTTCAAGCGGGCCGCTCACTTCAAGGCCCAGCATCATTCCGCCCTTCGTCCCCGGAGCCGGATACTTCGGCGACGCCGGGTGCAGGCCGATAGTAAATCCACGACCTGCATCCACGGTGGCCCAGTGATTGCCATAACGCTCAACAAGGCGAAGCCCCAACACTTCCGTGTAGAAGCGTGCAGCGTTGTCCATGTTGGATACGAATACGGTCGCATTGCCGCCTGAAATCATCACTCACCCCCGGATTTTTTGTGCCTATTTTAACTGAGACGCTTTACTTCGTGATCTCCATCCTCAGGGCGTCATTGAAGCGGTTGAAGTAATTGAACAGACCGATGGCGGCGGCCAGTTCGACGATCTGGCCGTCATCGTAATGGCGGCGGAGTTCAGCCCAGAGCTGGTCGTCCACCGAGTGCGCGTCGCGGGTCATGCGCTCGGCCAGGCGCAACGCGGCTTTTTCGGCGGCGGTGAAATCGGAGCGCTGCTCGAAGTCGGCTAGGTTCTTGATCTGGTCTTCGCTCCAGCCTTCCCGCCTGGCCCAGGCGGTGTGCGACGCCAGTCAATAATCGCACCCGTTGATCTGCGAGGTGCGCACGATCACCAGCTCTTTCAGCCTGAGGGGGACGGTGCCGGTGTTGAGCACGGCACGCCAGTGCGCCACCAGGGTGCGCAGAATCTCCGGACGGTGCGCCACCGTGCGGAACATGTTGGGAACCTTGCCGCGCTCGCGTTCCACCGAGTCGAAAACATCGCTGGTGGGAGCGTCGACCTGGGACTTATCGAGGCGGGGGATGCGCATGGGGATGCCGTCCGGCCCGGCGATGGCTGCGTCTGCCAACAGTGCGCAGCGCCTTCGCCGGGCGGAAAGTTTACTTGAACGCCGCTACCGCCGTGGCCTCGTCGTCCTTGACGTTCGAAAACGGTGTACAGCTTGGTGATCTGCAGCAGGTCGTGGACCTTCTTGGTCAGGTTGAGCAGCTTGAGGTCGCCGCCCTGATTGCGGACGGTGGTGAAGGCGCTGACCAGCTCGCCGATCCCGGAGCTGTCGATATAGGTGACGTTACCCAGGTTCAGCAGGATTTTGCGCTCGCCCTTGGTGACCAGGTCACGCACCATGTCCCGCAGCACCACGCTGCCTTCCCCCAGGGTAATGCGCCCGCTGAGGTCGACAATGGTGATGCCGTTCACCTGCCGGGTCATGCTTTTCATGCTCACTTTGAAGCCTCCTTATGATGTTCGGCCGGGCCGCTGACATTCTTGACCATGGTGATTTCCGTGCCCGGCGCCAGGAGCCGTATGCGGACCTCGTCCATAAAGGACCGCATCAGGAAAATGCCCCGCCCGGACTGCTTGAGAAGGTTTTCGGGCGTGGTGGGGTCCGGGACCTTGCTTACATCCAGACCCCGGCCCTCGTCGGTGACGGTGATCACCAGGGCGCGGCCGGTGTTCTCGAAAGCGATGGTCATCTTCTTGCTGGGGTCATAGGCGTTGCCGTGGAGCACGGCGTTGACCGCCGCCTCCCGCACCGCCATGGAAATCCGCAGACAGTTGTCTTCATCGAAGCCCGCCTTAGCGGCTAGAAGCTGAGCTGTCTCCTCGGCCGTGTTCACGCTCTGCAGCGAGGAATCGAGGGTGTAGGAGACCCGCTTGGCGGTCATCTTCAAGGTATTTATACCAGTATAGAGGCGGAAGACTGCAGTCCGCTCCTCCGAGAATGCGACAGTTTGAATGCCGCATCGGGAAATGTCAAATGAATCGGCACAATTGCTGGATTCGCTCTGCCGTCTCCGGTATTCTGCCGCCCATGCTGGCGATTGCCCTTTCCGAGCTGCTGGGCGCCCCCGTGCTCGACCCGGGCGGGCGGACCCAGGGCCGGGTGCGGGAGGTGGCAGTGTGTCCGCAGGCCGATACAGCGCGGGTTTGCGGGCTGATCGTCAAGACCAAACAGGGCGACCGCTTGCTGTCCCCGGAGGGGTTGGCCGAAATCAGCGGTAGGGCGGTACGGGCCGGCACCCCCGCCGAAGAGTGGGCGCCCTTCACCAGTTCCGAAGGCATGCTGCTGCTGGGACGCGACCTGCTCGACCAGCAGATTATCGACGTACACGGTCGCAAGGTGGTGCGGGTCAACGACCTCGACTTCCACCAAGAGCAGGTGAACCACCATCTGGTGCTGAAGGTCGGCGACGTGGACGTGGGCGCGCGTGGTGCGGTGCGGCGTCTGCTGAAGGGCATTGTGCCCGCCGGCGCCCTGCACGCCCTCACCCAGAAGCTGCCCCCGCGCGTCATCCCCTGGGAATTCGTGGACCTGATCGAGACCGATCCGGCGCGGCGGGTGAAGCTGAAGATCGAACACGAGCGGCTCTCCCGGCTGCATCCCGCCGACATTGCCGACATCGTGGAAGACTTGGCGCCAGCGGAGCGAGAAGCCGTCTTCGAGACCCTCGACGAACAAGTGGCGGCCGAGGCCCTGGAGGAGGTGGATCCCAAGCTGCAGGTCTCCATCGTGCAATCGCTCGATTCCGACCGCGCCGCCGACATCGTCGAGGAGATGGGCCCGGACGCGGCCGCCGACCTGCTCGCCGACCTGCCTAAGGAGCGCTCGGACGAGATCCTGGAGGAGATGGAGCCGGCCGAGCGCGAGGAAATCTCCGAGCTGCTGGAGTTCAGGGAAGACACCGCCGCCGGCCGCATGACTACCGACTACCTGGCCCTGGCGCCCACGGCCACGGTGAACGACGCCATCGGAGCGCTGCGCAAGTTCGAAGGCGGCATCGAAGGCGTGAGCACCATCTTCCTGGTGGATAAAGACTACAAGCTGGTGGGAGCCGTCCCGCTGGCCAGCCTGGTGCTCGCCTCCGCCCAAACACCCTTGGTCAGCCTGGCGCCGGGGCCCCCCATCTTCTGCCTTGCCGGCACCCGCGAAAAAGAAGTGGCGGAGCTGTTCGACAAGTACAACCTGCTGATGCTGCCGGTGGTGGACAACGAGGGCGTGCTCACCGGCGTGATCACCGCCGATGACGTCATCAGCTTGCTGCGCAGCAAGCTATAACCGCGATCCTTAGTGGTAGAAGGCCGCCCGCAGGGTACTTAAACCAAAGTAACTTTCCGCACAAAGCTGATGGGGATAGCATTCTAGTTACGGGGCAGTTCCCAATTACCAAAGTAACTCCGCTTCCGGCATTCGCAGGCGGCTCATCGGAGACCTCATGAGCCTTGGTAGCAAGGCAACTACACTCATCGCTGCAACCTTCTTCACCGCCCTGCTCACCGCCAGCCTTTTCTTGCTGCATTACGAGGGAGAGTCGCTCAAGCACAGCATTTTGGAGGGCTTGGACGGACAGGCAAAGATCGCATCCCATGGCATCGCGTCTTTCATGGATGACGGCCTCAAGGCATCCAATGCCATCTCGGCTACCCTGCCCACCGATGCTCTCTCGAGGGGCAGGCTCGTTGAGGTGGAATCCCATCTGAAAAAGATGTCCGAGGTCTTTCCCGCATTCCAGAACGGGATATTCATCCTCGACCGGGAGGGAAGGTTCCTGGTTGATTATCCCTCCCATCCAGAAATGCGCGGCCAGTCATTTGCCTTCCGGGAATACTACCAACGCACGATGCAAGAACAGAAAGGCATCGTTGGCCAGCCTTACCAATCGAAACGAACGGGAAAGCCCGTGCTTACGTTTACCGCACCGGTGCGCGATGCCAGTGGGCGAATTATTGCCGTTGTGGCGTGCTCGGTGGATCTGCGTTCTCAAGAAGCGCTCGGTGGCTACCGCAAACAGAAGGTCGGGAAAACGGGCTACCTGTATATCTTTGACAAGTCGCGCCAGCTCGTGCTGCACCCGGATGACGAGCGGGAGATGACCTATGTAGAAGCAGGAAAGAACAGGGTGTTGGAGTCCGCGCTTCAGGGTTTCGAAGGAGCAGGAGAAAGTGTCAATTCCGTGGGCGTGCCCATGCTGCTCGCGGTCAGGCGCATTCCGCATACGGACTGGATCGTCGGAGTTCAGGTGCCGCAAAGGGAAGCCTATGCGCCGATTGCCGAATCGCGGGCCCGTATCTTTTGTGTATTGAGTGCTGCGATGCTGGGGGCCATCCTCATCGGCAGCATGGCCATCCGTCGTGTTTCCCAGCCGCTCCAGCAGTTAGAAGGGGTCGCCTCTCAAATCAGCGCAGATTTGGAAGCTGCCGAGACGCAGGGAGCGTACAAGCCTTCGCTGTCCGCGCTCGACGGTCTCAAACACATTCGTTCCCGCGATGAAGTCGGCCTGCTGGCGTCATCGTTCGTGCACCTGGGCACAAAACTCAATCTCACGCTCGCCGCGCTGCAGCGTTCGGCGGAGGCGGTCCGGCTGCAAGCCTCCGCCCTGGAATCGGCCGCTAATTCCATTATCATCACCGACCGTAACGGCACCATCCAGTGGGTCAACCCGGCGTTCACTAAAGTGACAGGCTATACCTCCGAGGAGGTTCTCGGTAAGACACCACGGACCCTGAAGTCCGGCAAGCATGACGTCGCCTTGTACGAGAATCTGTGGAAGACCATCCTTTCGGGCAAAGTATGGCAGGGAGAGATCACGAATCGCCGCAAAGACGGCAGCTTGAGCGTCGAGGAGACGACCATTACTCCGGTTCGTTCCGCGGACGGCGAGGTCAGCAATTTTATTGGAATTAAGGTGGACGTCACGGAGCGCAAGCGCGCGCACGAGCGAGCGCAGCTTGTGTTGCGGGAAGCGGGGGAACAATACCGCACCATCTTTGAAGAGAACAGCATCGGAATCTGTACCAGCGCGGCCGATGGCCGCTACCTGAGTGTGAATCCCGCCTTCGCGCGCATCTTCGGCTACGACTCCCCAGAGGAGATGCTGGCCCGTGTCAGCAACGCCGCGCAGGTTTATGTTGACCCCAGCCGCCGCCGTGAAATCGGCCGCCAGTTGCGTGAGCAAGGCAGGTGTGAGAATTGTGAATTCCAAGTCTATCGCAAGGATGGCAGCAAGATCTGGCTCCGGACGAGCGTGCGTACGGTGCACAATGCCGATGGCAGCTTGCTGTACCACGTTGGGACGGCTGAGGACATCACGGAACACAAGCTGTTGGAGAAGCAGGTCCGCTACCTGGCCTACTACGATGCGCTCACGGGTTTGGCGAATCGGAGTCTGTTCCAGGATCGGCTAGCCAATGCGATGGCCGTTGCCCGCCGGAGCAAACAAAAGGTCGCCTTACTGTTCCTTGATCTCGATCGTTTCAAGACCATCAATGATTCCCTCGGGCACTCGGTCGGCGACCTGCTTTTGAAGGAGGTCGCAGAGCGCCTGAAGAAGTGGTCGCGCGAACAAGACACCGTGGCCCGGTTAGGCGGCGACGAGTTCGTGGTGGTACTGAGTGCCGTAAAAGAAACCGCCGATGCTGCCGTCGCCGCCGATCGGCTCATGAAGGCGATGAGCGCGGAGTTCACGGTCCAAGGCCATTTGCTCAGCCCCAGTTGCAGCCTCGGCATCAGCGTGTTTCCCGACCATGGCACCGACGGCGAAGCCTTGCTCAAGAACGCGGACGCCGCCATGTATTGCGCCAAGGACAATGGCAGGAACAACTTCCAGTTCTTCACCCACGATATGAACGGCCGGGCTGTGGAGCGGATGACCCTGGAGAACAGCTTGCGCGGGGCGCTCGAGAGGGAAGAACTTTTCCTGGAATATCAGCCGCAAGTGGACCTGGCGACGGGAAGGATCACCGGGGCGGAAGCTCTGCTCCGCTGGCGCCACCCGGAACTGGGTTTGATTCCACCCAACAAGTTCATACCGATCGCGGAGAACAGCGGACTGATCATCCCTATCGGCGAATGGGTCCTCAGGACGGCCTGCGCTCAGGCTCGGCAATGGCAAGACGAAGGTCTTCCCGCACTACCCGTTGCCGTGAATGTGTCCGCGGTCCAGTTCCGCCAGGATCGCTTCCTCCAGGTCATCACGAGCGTGCTGGACGAAACCGGCCTCCCCCCGCAATGCCTCGAACTGGAGCTCACGGAAGGCCTGCTCCTCTCCAACTCAGATGTAATGCTATCGATGTTGCAGGAGTTAAAGAAGAAGGGGGTGAAGCTGTCCATCGACGACTTCGGGACGGGATATTCCAGCCTCAACTATTTGCGGCACTTTCCAGTCTACAAATTGAAAATCGATCGTTCGTTTGTGCAAGCCATGACGGCGAATCAGGACGACGCTGCCATCACCAGCACCATCATCAACATGGGCAGGAGCCTGAATCTCACCGTTATTGCTGAAGGCGTCGAAAACGAGGAACAAATCTCTTTTCTGCGCGCCCATGGTTGTCACGAAGTTCAAGGGTACTACTTCAGCCGGCCCTTGGCGGTGGCCGATTTTCCCGACAAGGTGCGGAGCACGTTATTGGCGTCTGGCCCACAAGACATGGACCCATTCCAGGAAGATTTCCCGGGGGTAGGGGCGTAACGCAGAGCGATTACTTTAAGTCGAACTTGCCGGACGAATCGATGAGCCGCGAGAGCAGGGCGTGAGCCCTGCGGTCCAGTTAGGGTCCGCCCCCATCCATTTTTCTCCATCTATTCTTCCCCGAATCGCGGCCCTCCATATTATTCTGAGGGTCTTTTGCATCCCCTGTATGCGAAGCTGCGATGACTTGGCTGAGACGCTGGAAGACCCGGATCCTGATTTTCGCCGCGGTAGCCGGCCCGGGTTTCATCACCGCGAACGTGGACAACGATGCCGGCGGCATCACCACGTATTCCCAGGCGGGGGCGCAATTCGGCTACCTGCTGCTGTGGACCATGATCCCCACCACGCTGGCGCTGATCGTGGTGCAGGAGATGGCCTCGCGCATGGGCGCGGTCACCGGCAAGGGGCTCAGCGACCTGATCCGCGAGGAGTTCGGCTTCCGCATCACCTTCCTCATGATGCTGGGATTGGTGATCACCAATTTCGGCAACGTGCTGGCCGAGTTCTCCGGCATCGCCCTCAGCCTGGAGCTGTTCGGAGTCCCGAAGTACATCAGCGTGTCGGTGTGCGCGGTGATCGTCTGGCTAATGGTCGTGAAGGGCACCTACAAGAGCGTGGAGAAGGTCTTTCTGGTGGCGTCGTTCATCTACGTCACCTACATCGCGGCCGGAGTGATCGCCCGGCCGGAGTGGAAGCTGGCGCTGCTGGCCACGGTGAAGCCGCCCCAGTTGTCCGTGTTCTCACACTCCGCCTATCTCTACATGGTGATCGGCGTGGTGGGAACGACCATCGCCCCGTGGATGCAGTTTTACCTGCAGGCGTCGGTGGTGGAGAAGGGAATCACCTCGCGGGAGTATGGAGCCTCGAAGCTGGACGTGATTTCGGGCTGCGTGTTCACCGACATCGTGGCCTGGTTCATCATCGTGGCCTGCGCCGCCACCCTGTTTGCGCACGGCATGTTCGAAATCCGCAATGGAGCGGACGCCGCCCAGGCGCTCAAGCCGCTGGCGGGCAATTACGCCTACATCCTCTTCGCCGTGGGACTGTTCAATGCTTCGCTGTTCGCGGCTTCCATCCTGCCCATCTCGACCGCCTACGCGGTGTGTGAAGGGCTGGGCCTGGAGTCGGGCGTCGGCAGGAAGTTCAGCGAGGCGCCGTTCTTCTACTGGCTCTATACCGGGCTGATCGCGGTGGGGGCGGGCGTCATCCTGATTCCCAACGTGCCGCTGATTCAGATCACGGTGCTGTCGCAGGTGGTGAACGGCATCACCCTGCCGTTCGTGCTCATTTTCATGCTGCTGCTCATCAACAAGAAAGAGCTGATGGGCAGCTACACCAATTCGCGGTTCTTCAACTGGGTAGCGTGGGCGACCACGGTGGTGATGATCGGGCTGACCATCGCCTGGTTCTGGACGCTACGCCAGGGGTGAAATCTAGCGCCCGAATGCCAATTCCCGGGCTTCGGCCGAGGGAGTCTTCACAATTTAGCTGAAGTGTCATTCTTCCGCCGACCAAAGGGAGGCGGGAGAATCTGACGATAGGGGCAGCACCACCGGCATCGCTGGTGTCGGCATTTCGCTCAGATCCTCCGCCTCGGCTTCGCCTCGCGAAGGATGACACTGTCGAAGGGATCTGCTCTGAACCTGGCGAGGCAGTAGAGTAAGGCGTGCTGCGGCGCCGGCTACGCCTACAAAATCTTTCCCGCCGCGATCTCCCGCACCAGCTCGCGGTCGGCTTCCAGAAAATCAAATTCCGCGAGGCGCGTGCGCGGGACCCACTGAATGTCGCGGAAGATACGGTTCTCCGGCTCGCCCGTGAACTCACGGACCACGAAGAAGCGCAACTCGACCGTGCCGCCGCGCGGGTACTTGTGCTGGATGCGCGCCACCTCGTCGCCAATGCGCGCCTCGATGCCTAACTCCTCGTCCAGTTCGCGCCGCAGCGCGCCGGTGGGATGTTCGCCGGGCTCGATCTTCCCGCCTGGGAACTCCCACTTCAGCGGCATGGGCTGATGGCGCGTTCGCTGGCAGATGAGAATCTTGCGGCCACGCACGATCAGAGCCGCGGCCACGCGCTTCCTGGGCGAAGGGGCTCGTCGTGGCGGGTCAGCATTGTGGGCGAGCGCCATCGACCTTGATTAAAACACAGATGACCTGAAAGCCTGCGATTTCCTGGTGCGCGCCCCGGAGTCACCGCTCAGGCTTGGGGTGGTGCGCGAAAAATTCCCACATAATGTCGGTGGCCGGAACGTCGTTGTGGCTCATCCGCACGCCTGGCCACATGTGGTGGCCGCCCTGGATGGCATAGAGCACTACCCCGGCGCCGTCCTTGCAGTCGGAGTAGATGTCGAGGTCAAATTCCTTGGTTTCCTGGTGCCTCGGAGTGGGAGAGCAGCCATCCTTTTTTACCCAGAAGGTGATCGTGTCTGCGGCTGAGGTGTCGCTGCGGCGCGGTCCCACCTGGAAGGGAGTGCTGCCGCCCTCGATGGGCACCAGGCGGTCGGCCGTTCCGTGAAAAATCAGCACCGACACAAGTGCGGAGGGATTGCACTCGACGTTCTGCGCTCCTTCTACCGGAGCGATCGCTGCTACCTGATCGGCGAGCTCGCAGGCCACGCGAAACGACATCATTGCTCCGTTCGAGATTCCGGTGAAATAGATACGCCCTGGATCGACGGTGTAGTCGCGCTCCAATTTGCTGATCAAGGCCCGGAGAAAGGCGACGTCATCTACGTGATTCTGCAGGGCGTAGCCGCAACAGTTTCCGGCGTTCCAGGTGGGGAAGTGCCCATAACGGCTGGTACCCGTGGGATAGACAGCAAGAAAATTTTCCTTGTCGGCCTTGGTGCTCATGCCGGACATGCGCTCGACGCCGGCTGCGCTTTGGGTCGCGCCGTGGAGCACCACGACCAGGGGCATCGGAGACTTGCCGTCGTAGCGCGCCGGTACGTGAACCAGGTAGGACCGCGTCCGGCCATTAGCCTCAATCGTGCCGGAGCGATCCCCCGGTCCTCCAGCCTCGGCCTGAAAGTGGCGAAACACAAGACTGGCGGCAAGCGCGATCAGGATGATCACTACCACTCGTTTTGCAGTCTTTGCGTCCATTGAGTTCGCCTCGGGTGGCTTGGCCTTCTCCTCGCAGAAACCCATTATAGAAAGTGGAGTCTCGTGGAAATAGGGTGAAACACACGAAGAGGCGGTACCCCAGGTCTATATACCGTCGGTCACTTCCCCCGTGTTACCAGCCGCGCCGCCTGCTCGAAAATCTTCTCGAACATCTTCTCCGTCAACTTTCCCGTCTGGGTGTTCTGCTGGGAAGGATGGTAGGAAGCGAGCAGGATTTTCCCGTCCGGCAGTTCGTAGCCCGCGCCGTGGGCGAACGCATACTCGTTCTTGCTGGCGAGCCGGCCGCGCCGTTTGAGATAGTTCAAGTAGCCGTCGAAGGCGATCCGCCCCAGGCACACCACAACGCGCACCTTCTTCAGGCCCGCCAGCTCGCGGTCAAGATAGTGGGAGCAGTTGGCGATCTCGCCCGGAGTGGGTTTGTTGGCAGGCGGAGCGCAGCGCACCACGGCGGTGATGTAGGCGTCTTTTAGCTGCAAGCCGTCTCCGCGGTGGGTGGCATTGGGTTGCGAGGCGAAGCCGGTGCGGTAGAGCACCGGGTACATGAAGTATCCGGAGCCGTCGCCGGTGAAGGGACGGCCAGTGCGGTTGGAGCCGTGCGCGCCTGGCGCCAGGCCGAGGATCAGCACCCGCGCCTCGGGATCGCCGAAGCCCGGAACCGGCTTGCCCCAGTAATCCCAGTCCAGATAGGCGCGGCGCTTCTCACGGGCAATCTTCTGGCGATACTCCACCAGCCGCGGACAGCGCGTGCAGGCGACGATCTCGCCATTCAGCTTGTCGAGCCAGGCCGGCATGAGGGCTCTCTTTTTATCACAGCCTCCCGAATCGGGACGTAGCGTCGCGGCCGGTTTGACCGTTCCTCCGTGTCCTCTTTAATATGGATGCAGATGCGAGTGATAGAAAGCCTTCCCCGTTGAGCGCCACCGAGACCAAGAACGACTGCACACGCGAGATCGAAGTCGAGGTTCCCGCCGATGTGGTAACCCGCGAGACCGGCGTGGTGATCGAGCGCTTCCAGAAGCATGCACGGCTGCCCGGCTTCCGCAAGGGCAAAGTGCCGGCGTCGGTGGTGCGGCAGCGCTTTCCCGAAGACATCCGCAGCGAGGTGGTGGAATCGCTGGTCCCGCGCTACTTCCGCCAGGAGGTGGAGAAGCGCGGGCTGCAACCGGTCTCGCAGCCGCGGGTCAGTGACCTGCACGTGGCCGACGGCGAGCCGCTGCGCTTCAAGGCCAGCTTCGAGATTATGCCCGAGGTGCGGGTCTCCGGATACGAAGAGCTGCGCGCGGAGAAGACCGACACCAGTATCTCCGACCAGGAGGTCGAGGAAGCGCTGGGCCGGCTGCGCGAGCAGCACGCCACCTACACCGCGGTGGACGAGCGCGAACTGCGCGACGGCGATTTCGCCCAAGTGGCGCTGGTGGGCACGCCCGAGTCCGCCGAGGGCAAACCTGTCACCATGGACGACGTGCTGGTGGAGATCGGCGGTCCCACCACGGTGCGCGACTTCAGCGAGAACCTGCGGGGCGCGCGCCCCGGCGAAGAGCGCCGCTTCGACGTCACCTATCCGGAAGATTTTTCCGACCAGCGGCTGGCGGGCAAAAAGCTCGCCTACGCCATCACGGTGAAGGGCATCAAGCAGAAGGTGCTGCCTGAGCTCAACGACGATTTTGCCAAGGAGACGGGCGAGCTGCAGTCGCTCGACGAGCTCAAAGCCAAGATCCGCGAGCAGCTCGAAGCAGAGAAGAAGCACAACGCCGAACATGCCGCCAAGGACAAGCTGGTGGAGGAACTGGTCCGCCGCAACGATTTCCCGATTCCGGAAGCGCTGGTAGATCGCCAGGTGGACGCGCGCCTGGAGCGCGGGCTGCGGGCGCTGGCGGCCCAGGGCATGCGCACCGAAGACATGAAGAAAATGGACTTCTCGCGCCTGCGGGCGGGCCAGCGCGAGGCCGCGCTGCGCGAGGTGAAGGCCTCGTTGCTGCTGGAAAAGATCGCCGACCAGGAGAAAATCGAGGTCAGCGACGAGGAGGTCGGCAAGGAGATCGAGTCACTGGCCAAGCAGATGCAGCAGACGCCGGAGGCCGTCCGCGCTCGTTTGACACGCGATGGAGCGCTGGATAGAATCCGGAACAGAATCCGCCACGAAAAGACCCTCGACTTTCTTTACCGCCGCTCGGCATGATGCCGGCGGTTGTTCAAGCTCCCCCGGCCTCACCCCCGCGCAGGGGTGAAGTGTCATGGCGGGTCAACGTGAAAGAGGAACATATGGCGCTGGTACCGATGGTGGTCGAGCAGACCAGCCGCGGCGAACGTGCGTACGACATCTATTCCCGCCTGCTGCGGGACAACATCATCTTCCTGGGCACGCCGGTGGATGACACCATCGCCAATCTGGTGATCGCACAGTTGCTCTTCCTCGAAGCCGAGGACCCGGAGAAGGACATGTCCCTGTACATCAACTCGCCGGGCGGCTCCATTACTGCGGGCATGGCGATCTATGACACCATGCAGTTCATCCGCCCGGATGTGGTGACCATCTGCATCGGGCAGGCGGCCTCGATGGGGGCGCTGCTGCTCTGCGCCGGAGCTCCCGGCAAACGCTATGCTCTGCCGGGCGCCCGCATCCTGATCCACCAGCCCTCCATGGGCGGGCTCTCCGGGCAGGCGACGGATATCGATATCCACGCCCGCGAGATCCTGCGCATGCGAGAGATAACCAACCAGCTACTGGCCAAGCATACCGGCCAGAAACTTGATAAAGTCGAGAAGGACGTGGAGCGCGATTTCATCATGAACGCGCAGCAAAGCAAGGAATACGGGATCATCGACGAGATCATCTACAAGCACAAATGACAAGGAGCACACGTCCTCCCAGGGATGGGTCTAGGTAGTAAGGAGTAACCACGTGAAGCCACGGTCGGGATCGGATGAAGTCCTACGCTGCTCGTTCTGCCATAAATCCCAGGATGCTGTTGCCAAGCTGATCTCCTCGCCCAGCGATTACCCGCGGGCATACATCTGTGACGAGTGTGTGGCCGTCTGCAACTCGATCCTCGAAGACGACCGCGCCGAAACCCACGCCGCCGCCGCGCCCAATCATCTGCCCAAGCCGCAGGAAGTCAAAACCTTCCTCGACGAGTACGTCATCGGCCAGGAGCAGACCAAGAAGAAGCTGGCGGTCGCGGTTTACAACCACTACAAACGCATCCACATGAACCGGCAGCGGGCCAGCGAAGTGGAGCTGACCAAGTCCAACATCCTGCTGATCGGCCCCACCGGCACCGGCAAGACGCTGTTGGCGCAGACCCTGGCCAAGATGCTGGATGTGCCCTTCGCCATCGTGGACGCGACCACCCTCACCGAGGCCGGCTACGTCGGCGAGGACGTGGAGAACATCATCCTCAAGCTGCTGCAAGCCGCCGATGGCGACGTGGGCCGCACCCAGACCGGCATCATCTACATCGACGAAATGGACAAGATCGGACGCAAGGACGAGAACCCCTCGATCACCCGCGACGTCTCCGGCGAAGGCGTGCAGCAGGCGCTGTTGAAGATCCTGGAAGGCACCATCGCCAACGTCCCGCCACAGGGCGGCCGCAAGCATCCGCACCAGGAGTTCACGCCAGTAGACACCACCAACATCCTGTTCATCTGCGGGGGCGCGTTTGTGGGCCTTGAGAAAGTGATTGGCCGCCGCGTGGGCAAGCAAGCAGTGGGCTTCACCAGCGGCGAGGAAGACAAAGACCATCCGCCCCTCCCGCCCAGCAAGCGCGACACCGAGATGCTCTCGCAAGCGCAGCCGCAGGACCTCATCAAGTTCGGGCTGATCCCGGAATTCGTGGGGCGCCTGCCGGTTGTGGGCATACTCGACGACCTGGATGAAAACGCGCTGATCGAGATCCTCACCCGTCCCAAGAACGCCATCATCAAACAGTACCAGCGGCTGTTCGAGTTCGAGAACGTGCGGCTGAAGTTTACCCAGGACGCGTTGCGAGGCATCGCGCACGAGGCCATGACCCGCAAGGTCGGCGCCCGCGGCCTGCGCATGATCCTGGAAGAGCTGATGCTCGACCTGATGTATCACCTGCCCAGCCAGAAGAAGGTGCGGGAGTTCGAGCTCACCAAGGAGATGGTGGAGAAGCGCGAGCTTTCGGTGGCTGCGGTGATGGAGAAGGCGGGATAGGAGCAGGTTTCAAAGTTTCAAGGTTGCAAGGTTGTAAGCCGCGCAAAAAGCGCGGCTTTTCTCGTGGGGCCCTCTCGCCTGATCTCAACCGTAATTCCACCACTCATTATGAATGAAGGCCAGCGCAGCCAGAAGGGGCCATACCTTCACGCCGGGTTTGATGAGGACATGCCATACCATCTTGGATGGCCCCAACACGACCCAGACCTCCGCGCCGTCGTTGGATTCGCCGTAGAATCGGATGGTGTACAGCGGCATGCGAAAGGTCCACGAGTTCACTCCGTCGATGAAGACGGAGTACTTGTTGCGGAAAATGCTGCGCATCCGTATGCTGCCGATGACTTTGCCTGACTCGATGACGTCGAACGCCGGCGGAATAAAGCTGGCTCGGCGTATGATCACTTCCTGATCATTGTCTCGCCCGGTAACGACGAAATCCGCCTTGTTGAACGGATTTCTAGCAGTGCGGCCAGTGACATTCCTCCGGATCCCATATCGCCAACGAATGGTGTCTTGCTCATCCCGGAATTCCCATATTGCGCCGCTGTGACCTCCCCGATCAACGGCACAGGTGAACTTGGCGCCGTGCGCGATGCTCTCTTCGTTTGGGGCAATGGCTCGCCATATATAGTTTCTCATCACGCTTTCACCGCTCGGTTCTAAGCCACCCCAGCACCTCCTCCGCGTTCTTGTCCGGCGGGAACACCGGGTAGAACACCTTGGTGATGCGGCCGTCATCCGCCACCCACGCCAGGCGCTTGAGCAGGATCTCGCCAGCGACCGTGAACGTGGGCAGCTTGAGGGCCCGCGTCAGCTCGAGCTTCGCATCACTGAGCACAGGAAACGGCACGTGCAGCCGTTCAGCCATTTCCTGCTGGTACGCCGTATCTTGCGTACTCAGGCCATACACCGCGCATCCCAACGCCTGAAATTCCTTGTGCAGATCACGAAATCCGCAGGTGTGCGGAGTGCATCCGCGGGCGCCGGGGATCATGTCCCAATTGGGCGTGAGCGGAGCTTCCCCGGGCTTGCCGGTGCGTGGGTAGACGAAGACGACCGCGCGTCCACGCTGGGCGGAAAGGTCCACCACGCCGCCCGTGGTCGCGGCAAGAGCAATCGACGGCAATCTCATGCCTGTTAGGTGAGCGGCGGCGCCGTCGTCGGTGGGAACGGGCAGTCCCGCGGGCAGGCTTGTCCAGTTCTGGGAATGCATTTTCTGGCTCCGTGGAAAAGATATCACGCCCTGGCAAAGCCCCGCCGGGAGTAACCGTAGTGGTGCTTCCGTGGTGCACTTTCGTCATGGGTTTTTGAGTACAACCGTGTCTTCTGGTACACCTGTTGCGCGCCGCAAAACCTGATATATTGGCTTGGACAGTCTGCAGGAACGCATCCCCACAGGTAAAGGGTGGTATGACGCAGAACCGGGAAAAATTCGAGACCCGCAAGTTGCCGATGATGCCCATCCGCGATGTGGTCATCTTTCCGCACATGATGACGCCCTTTGTGGTGGGCCGCGAATCCAGCGTGCGCGCGCTGGAGGAAGCGCTGGCGGCGGACAAGAAGATACTTCCTGGCCACCCAGCATGATGCCAGCGTCGACGAGCCCAAGGCCAACGAGATCTACCAGGTCGGCACCGTGGTCAACATCGTGCAGAGCCTGAAGCTGCCGGACGGCAACATCAAGGTGCTGGTCGAGGGCGTGGAGCGGGGCAAGGTTCTTGCGGTCGCCGATAGCGAGGGCTACTTCCAGGCCACCATCCGTACCGTCAAGTACACCACCGAGGTCACACCGGCCATCGAGAGCGGGATGCAGCGCGCCACCGGCCTGTTCGAGCAGTACGTCAAGCTCTGCCAGTCCTTGAATTACGAGACCATGATCGCCGCCGTGCGCATGGAAGACCCGGCCAAGCTGACCGACACCATCGCTGCCAACCTGCAGCTCTCCATCGAGGAGAAGCAGGAGTTGCTCGAGATCTTCGACCCGGCCGAGCGGCTGAACCGCATTGCCGACGTGCTCGACATCGAGATCGAAAAGCTGAACATGGACCGCACCATCCAGTCGCGGGTGAAGCGGCAGATGGAGCGGGCGCAGAAAGAGTACTACCTCAACGAGAAGATCAAGGCCATCCAGAAGGAGCTGGGCCGCGGCGAGAAGAGCGAGTGGGACGAATTGAAGAAGAAGGTGGACTCCGCCGGCATGCCCAAGGAAGTGCACGAGAAGGCGCTGCAGGAGCTGAAGAAACTGGAGGCCATGCCACCCATGTCGGCCGAGTCGACGGTGAGCCGCAACTATCTCGACTGGCTCCTGGCCGTGCCGTGGAAGAAGCGGTCCAAGGAAATCCGCAACATCGACCGCGCCGAGAAGGTCCTGAACGAAGACCACTATGGGCTGGAAAAGATCAAGGAGCGCATCCTGGAATTCCTGGCCGTGCGCCAGTTGGTGAAGAATCCCAAGGGATCGATCCTGTGCTTCGTGGGGCCGCCGGGCGTGGGCAAGACCTCGCTGGGCATGTCGATCGCGCGGGCGACGGGACGCAAGTTCGTGCGCATGTCGCTGGGCGGAGTGCGCGATGAAGCCGAGATTCGCGGCCATCGCCGCACCTACATCGGCGCGCTGCCCGGGCAGATCATCCAGATGATGCGCAAGGCCGGCACCAAGAACCCGGTCTTCATGCTCGATGAAGTGGACAAGATGTCGATGGACTTCCGCGGCGATCCGAGCGCGGCGCTGCTCGAAGTGCTCGACCCCGAGCAGAATTTCATGTTCGTCGACCACTACCTCGACGTCGAGTACGACCTCTCACAGGTGTTCTTCATTGCTACCGCCAACGTCATCCACACCATTCCTGCGGCTCTGCAGGACCGCATGGAAGTGCTGCGGCTGCACGGTTACACCGAGATGGAGAAGATGGAGATCGCCAAGCAGTTCCTGGTGAAGAAGCAGCGGAAGCAGGCCGGGCTTACAGACAAGAACCTGACCTTCACCGACGACGCCATCCAGCACATCATCCGCGCCTACACCCGCGAAGCCGGGGTTAGAAACCTGGAGCGCGAGATCGGCAACATCTGCCGCAAGGTGGCGCGCAAGGTGGTAAAGCACGGCGCCGAGTACACCGTGGTCATCTCCGCGGAGAACGCCGGCGAATTCCTGGGCGTCATCAAGTTCCGCGAGCTGCCGGTGAGCGAGAAGAGCGAGGTCGGACTGGTCACCGGACTGGCCTGGACCGAAGTCGGCGGCTCTATCCTCAGCACCGAAGCCACCATAGTGGACGGCAAAGGCAAGCTGATGCTGACCGGCAAGCTGGGCGACGTGATGCAGGAATCGGCGCAGGCGGCTATGTCGTACCTGCGGTCGCGCGCCACGCGGCTGGGCATTCCGCGCGATTTCTACCGCAGTGTGGACATCCACATCCACGTGCCCGAGGGTGCGATCCCCAAGGACGGGCCGTCGGCTGGCATCACCATGGCCACTGCCCTCGCCAGCGCTCTGACCAAGATCCCGGTGCGCCGCGACCTCGCCATGACCGGTGAGATCACCCTGCGTGGCAAGGTGCTGCCCATCGGCGGGCTGAAAGAGAAGCTGCTGGCGGCACACCGCGCTGGCATCTTCGAGGTCATCCTGCCCAAGGACAATGAGAAAGACCTGCCAGAAGTCCCGGAGAACCTGCGCAACGCCATGAAGCTGCACTTCGCCGAGAACATGGACCAGGTGCTGACCGTCGCGCTGGAGCGTCCGCTGCCGCAGCTCGAAGTGGCGGAGGAGACGACGCAGCCCATCGCGCCACCTGTCACCCCGCCGCCGACAGCGGAGGGCCCGACGGCGCATCAGTAAGTACCAAGCACCCAGTACCCAGTATCAAGCAAAGGCCTGCGAAAGTGGGCCTTGCTCGGCCACCCGCAGCCACCAATCGTCATCCAAGCTTGTATGTGTGCCATAGCCGTACGCCGACGAGGCGGTGGGTGGGTCGTCATTGTCGCAGTCCTCATCGTCCTCCTGTGTTTTGTGGCTCTGTTTGCCTGGACCAGGCACTCTTTCCACCAGCCATCGGCTGCGCCGATGCACGATTCGCGATAGAGGGGATATCGCGCTCACACCCCGGTCCCGTCTACCGCGCCGGCCTCATCTCCGGCTTCAACGGCAGCGACGAGACCACGTGGCCCTGCTCGTCGAAGAAGCTCAGCCGCGGGCCGTCTTCGCTGATCGCCATCCGCGCCCGGATCTGTCCGTCGGCGTCACGCAGGATAAAGTTCTGGGCCTCGACGCTGCGTGCTTTCACGAGAAACGGCTGCGCATAATCGAACCCTGCCAGCAGCAGCACCAGGCAGGCCAGCAACAGCACCAGCGCGGCCAGCTTCCAGCGGCGGTTTCCCCGCTCCAGGCGCTCCATTCGTTGAATCAATTCGTTTTCCTGCATCGACACACCTCCAGTTAGGGAGAGAACGAGCCCATCGGCGCTTCTTGCGCCTCATTTGCACGATTCCGCAGGGAACAATAAAATCAGCTTGCCTGCTACGCTTTGAACCAATCACCAACCACTGACGAGTCCATGGCCACTTCCACCCTTGCCTCCACCTCCCGACGTAACGGCACGCTGGCGCGCGTCGTCGGCCTGGTGTTGGCGCTGGTTATTGTACTGATCCTGGGCGCAGCCGGGTGGTGCTACCTTCAATGGCACGCTGCCTTGCCTCAGGTTGACGGCCAAGTGCGCGTCGAAGGCCTATCAGCGCCGGTCAGTGTCCTGCGCGACGCGCAAGGTGTGCCCCACATCCGCGCCGCCAATCTTCACGACCTGATGTTTGCGCAAGGGTACGTTACCGCTCAGGACCGCCTGTGGCAGATGGACGCGCTCCGCCGAGCGGCGCTGGGCGAGCTGGCCGAGATCGTGGGACCAGCGGCGGTGGAGCGCGATCGCCAGCAGCGGCTGCTGCTGATCCGCTCGACCGCAGAGCGCGCGTTCGATGCGCTTCCCGCCTCGACTCGCGAGTCCTTCCAAGCCTACGCGAGCGGTGTGAATGCGTTCATCGCCTCGCATCGCGGCCGCCTGCCAGTGGAGTTTCGGCTGCTGCGATACGCGCCACGCGCCTGGACTCCGAATGACAGTCTCGCGCTCGGGCTTTTCCTCCACCAGATGCTCACGCACGGACAGTATCGCCGGCAGTTGGGCCGGGAAAAGATCCTGGCCAAGCTGGGTCCGGAATTGACAGCCGACCTCTATCCCAATTCCTCGTTGCATGACCATCCGCCGGGCGCAGAAGCCGCACGCCTCGACCAGGAATCCGACGAGGACGAGGACGATGACGACGACGATGCGCCCCCAGTGATGCGCACGACACTGGAGGGTGCCCCACCCAAGCCTCTTTTGCTTGGGTGGGGGTCTTCGGTCGATTCCGATTGGTTTTCCGCTGAGCTCCCCGGTGGCTCGAACGACTGGGTGGTCTCGGGCGCGCACACCGTTTCCGGCAAGCCGCTGCTCTCGAATGACATGCATCTGCAGCAGCAGATGCCGAGCCTGTGGTACGAGGCGCAGTTGGAAATCGCGGCTGCCGGCTCGAGCGCGCCACCCTTCGATGTGGCTGGATTCACCCTGCCCGGGATGCCGTTCGTGCTCGTCGGCCACAACCAGCGCATCGCGTGGGGCGTGACCAACCTCGGCGGCGATGTCGAAGACCTCTTCATCGAGACCTTCAACGCGCAAGGCGAATACCAGACGCCTGAAGGCTGGAAGAAGCCCGAGATCCGCCACGAGACCATCCGCGTCAAAGGCAAGCCCGATGCTGCGCTCGACGTGGTGGTCACGCGCCACGGGCCGGTGATCAGTGACTTGATTCCGGGGGAGACGCGCAAGCTGGCGCTGCAATGGGCGCCGCTCAAAGATCCGGCGTTCGTAAGTTATCCCTTCTTCGAAATCGATTCGGCGCAGAACTGGGAGGAGTTTCGGCGGGCGCTCTCCATAATGGGCGGGCCTTCGGGGAATTTCGTCTATGCCGATGTCGACGGACACATCGGCTACCAGGCCGAAGGACGCATCCCGCTGCGTGCCTCGCCCACCAATGACGTGCCTGTCGCCGGCAACGACAACGCCCACGAGTGGACCGGCGTGGTGCCGTTCGACAAGCTGCCCAGCGTCTTCGATCCGCCCTCGGGAATCATCGCCACCGCCAACGCGCGCATCACGCCCGACGGTTACCCCTATCCGCTGAGCAGCGAGTGGATGGCCCCCTTCCGCACCGAGCGCATCTATCGCGTGCTGCAGTCGGGAAGACAATTCGCGCCCGAGGACATGCTGGCGCTGGAGATGGACGTTCGAGTCGGAGTTCGACCACTTCTGCGCCGAGCGCTTCGTGTATGCCGTCGACCACGCCAGGCAGCCTTCCCCGCGCGCCCGCGCCGCCGCTGACCTGATGCGCTCATGGGACGGCCAGGTCACCGTGGATTCGGCGGCTCCGACGCTCACCCTGGGGGCGCGCACCGAGCTTTGGCGCATGCTGCTCGAACCCAAGCTGGGCGCGGACTACAAGCTTTACCGTTGGGGCATGCAGTCGGTGGCGCTGGAGAACATCCTGTTGCGGCAGCCTCCGCGCTGGCTGCCTGCCAACTATCCAAACTATGACGAGTTGCTCACGGCCGCCGTCGAGGCCGTGGTCGCTAGTCCGGAGGCGCCCAAGTCGCTTAGTACCTGGACCTGGGGAAAGGCGCGACCCATGTGGCTTGAGCACCCCATCCTGGGCAAAATCCCGCTGCTCGGCCGTTGGGCCGGCCCGGGACGCTACCAGGCCGCGGGCGACGGCTATACCGTCAAGCAGATGGGACACGGAGAGGCGCACGCGTCCCAGCTAGCGCCTTCCGAGCGCATGACCGTGGATTTTGCCAATCTCGACGCCAGCACCATGAACATCGTCACCGGACAATCCGGGCAGAGTCTTCAGCCCGCACTACCTCGATCAGTGGAAGTCCTGGGCGGAGGGCCGCAGCTTTGTCTTTCCCTTCAGCGACGGGGCGGTGGATCGGGCGAAGCGGCATGAACTGCGGCTGGAGCCGGCGCGATAGACATTACCCGAGTCGGTGTAGGCTCTTGCCCGTCACGGCGGGGGTGTTTGTGGGTATTCATCGTCAAAGGCGATAAGGGTGTCAGGCCAAGTGGGTGGCCTGCCATTCCCGCAGGCTGCGGATTTCGCGGGCCAGCAGGTCGGCGGCCTGGAAGCAGAGGTCGAGCCGCTTGTGGACTAACTCCAGCGCCCGCTCGCGGTCTACAAAGCCGCAAACGCACTCTTCCACAGCTTCGGCAGTCAGGCTGTAGGGCTGGCCGGAGAATAGCGCGGGCAGGCCCAGCACGTATCCCGGACCTACGGTGCGATAGGGCAGCTTTGGATCGCTGTCGTGCGACAAGGCCGACAAGCGGACCTTGCCCTGGCGCATCACCAGCACGCCATCCGCCGGTTGTCCCTGGCG
This sequence comes from uncultured Acidobacteriota bacterium, assembly GCA_963808725.1. GTDB lineage: Bacteria > Acidobacteriota > Terriglobia > Terriglobales > Acidobacteriaceae > JAHFUA01. Next base: position 541,260 of record CAWEGO010000003.1, read on the forward strand.
GAACAGAATCGCGCCCGCACGGCAGGTATACACGCTGGCGATGGCGTCCAGCGCCTCCGCCAGGTCCCGCACGACATCGGCATAAACATCGTTATCGCTTGGCAAAATGAATTTCCCAGCCTCGCCTATTTTGTCCTGTGGGCGCACGCCGTGCAGTGATTAAAATCACAACATCGTGTGACGTGGCCGAAGGGCACTCCTCTTTATTTACAAGACTTTACCTTTCCTTGACGTAATCTTTACCCGCGCTTGTCATCTCATGGGTTATTACAGTTAGGGTCCAGGCAGTCATGAGCTCGCTTGCCGAAGTCGTGTTGTGGGGTGCACCGCTGATCCTGCTGAGCTGGGGATTGCTGCTGGGGCTCGGTTGCGCGATGGTCTTCCGCGACGATTATTCGCCGCCCGAAAAACCGCGGCCCTCGGGAATAGGAGCAGAGGCGTGAGCCTGTTTGATACAATCCGCCGCCGGGCCGTAGCCGACAGGAAGAATCCCTTGCGGGCGGCGTGGAGTCTGGGACGCGAACTGGTACACTTGGCGGGCTTGGGGCTGGCCGGCAGTCCGACCGAGATGTCGGCAATCGTGATGTCCGCCGCTTTGGGCTTCCTATTCGACCGGCTGCCGGCGCGGGCAGCCAGCGTGGTCCTTCGCGCGGATTAGCTCCGCGCCCCCAGGATTGGAGTTGCCTATGCCACGCATCGTCTGCATTGATCCCGACGCCGGCCGGGCCGAAGAGCCGGTCAAAGTGCTGCGCTCCGCCGGTTATGAAGTCATGATGGCCTGCAGCCCGGAAGTAGGCCTGGCGCTGGTGCACCTGTTTCCGCCGGACGTTGTCCTGCTGCACTCCGATCTCGCGGAGCAACTCGAGCCGAAGATCCACCTGGCGTGTCCTGCAGTGCCGGTGGTCGTGACCGGAGACAAGCCGGTATCGGTAGACAACCTTCGCTGGCTGACGGCACACCGCCCCGATGCCACGGCCGAAGACCCCCGCCATCTGTCGCACTGAGCCTTTCCCAGGATCCACCGCCGGCGGCGCCCGCGATCCGGGCGCGCGCCCGGCTGGCCCTAAAATATTTATCGTTACACGATATCGTTTAGCGATATAATCATTGCGGCAGAAGGCTTAAAGCCTTCTTGCGGAGGTGAGGTATGGCCGTGATTTTCTGGATCACGCTGGGAGCGTTAGTGGGAGCCATCGCCAAGCTGGTGGTGTGGGACACGGATCGGGCCAACTGGTCGGCCATCATGCTGCTCAGCATCGTTGGCGGAGTGCTGGGCGGCCGCATCGCCATCTGGCTGTCACCCCTCTCGGATGTGCCCGGGTTTGATTCCGTCAGCATTGTGCTGGCGCTGGTGGGGGCGGCCGCTCTGCTTTGCCCCTATGGACTGGTGATTGCCCACCGCCGTGCCGAAACCACCGTCGGGGCCGATCACCTGCGGCGCGCGGCTTAAAGCAGCTTTTTCGGATCGCCCTCGGCTGGCGCAGTTTCGGGCGCCAGCCGTTTCTGCGTTAGGGCGGGTCCCTTCCGAAATTCCAATCGTCCGATCACCGGATGACCCGATGCTCGCTTGACTTTCTGCTCCTACAATGTCATTTCTATTTACTTTTCCCTTCGCGCCGGGGCGCGGACGGAGTGTCCCACTTTTGGGGCATGCGGGGAGAAAAGGGAAAGAGGTTCGGGTGCGCGTCCGGGTGTTCTACCACGACAAGTGCTTCGACGGGGCGGCGTGCGCGTCGCTGTTTGCGCGTTTCTATCGCGAGCGCATCCGCGGCGACGCCGAGTTCGTCTTCAGCGGGCTGGTGCATCGCGCCGGCAGCCTGTTCGACGAGTCCAAGTTCGACGGCGACGAGAACGCCATCGTGGACTTTAAGTACTCCACCTCGCCGCGCATCACCTGGTGGTTCGACCACCACCAGAGCGCGTTCCTCACCCCGGAAGACGCCGCCCACTTCGAGCAGCAGCAGTCCAGCACCAAGTTCTACGATCCCGACTTCAAGAGCTGCACCAAGTTCCTGGCCACGGTGGCGGAACAGCGCTTTGGCTTCCACCCCGCGCCGGTGGCGGAGCTGATCGAGTGGGCGGACATCATCGACGGCGCCCAGTTTCCCGACGCGCGCAGCGCGGTGGAGATGCGCGAGCCCGCCATGCGGCTCACCATGGTCATCGAAGCCTCACAGGACCCGAGCTTCATGCCGCGGCTGATACCGCTGCTCGCCTATCGTCCGCTGGCCGCGGTGCTGGAGGAGCCTTTCGTCGCGCCCCTGGTCGAGCCGCTGCTCGAACGCCACCAGCGCTCCGTCGAGACCATGCGCCAGCGCGCCGAGTGCCGCGATGGCGCCGTCTTCTACGACATCTCCGACCATGAGTTGGAGGGCTACAACAAGTTCATCCCCTACTATCTCTACCCGGAGTGCATCTACAGCGTGGGCTTGAGCAAGAGCAGCTTCCGCACCAAGGTTTCGGTGGGATCCAATCCCTGGGCGGGCGCCGACCACCTGGTGAACCTGGCGGTGATCTGCGAACGCTACGGCGGCGGCGGCCACGCCCGCGTGGGCGCAATTTCCTTTCCCCCCGACCAATTGGAGAGAGCCCGCCAGGCGGCGCAGGAGATCGTGGCCGAGCTCCGGGCGAGCGTGAAGGGCCCGGCGTAGATCTTCGCCTCCCAGCAAATGCGAGACGCAGCATGCTGCCGACCGGCAGTGTGCGCGCTTGACAGCCGCCATGCGCTGGTACTAGCTTGCATCCGCCCTCCGCGGTAGCTGGCTTTCTTCTGACGCTCTGAATGGTTCCATCGGGCCCCAGCCTTGGGATGTTGGTTTGAGAGCACGTCCCACACGTGCGCCGTCCAGGTAGTTTCCGTTCGGGAAGGAGAAGAACTATGTCTGCTCAGAAGCCCTCTGTATGCGTTGTGATGTTGTTTTTTGTGCTGGGATGGGTAGGTGTGGTGTGGGCACAGTCCGCACCGGCCGCGCCCGCTGCAGGGACAGCGAGCACCGCCGTGCCGCGGCTGGTAAAGTTCAGCGGGGTGGTGACGGACACAGCCGGCAGTCCACGCAGCGGCATCACCGGCATCACTTTCGCCCTCTACAAAGAGCAGGCCGGCGGAGCGGCGCTCTGGCTGGAGACGCAGAACGTCACCCTGGACGCTCAGGGCCGCTACACCGTGCTGCTGGGAGCGGACAGCGCCGAAGGTGTGCCGCTGGATGCGTTCACAGCCAACCAGGCCCAATGGCTGGGAATCCAGCCGGAAGGGCTGCCTGAACAGCGCGTGCTGCTGGTGAGCGTGCCCTACGCCCTGAAAGCGGCCGACTCCGAGACCCTGGGCGGCATACCGGCTTCGTCGTTTGTGTTGGCGGCGCCGACGGCCGCGGGCGCTACCACCAGCGCGGGGCAGACGGGCACGAGCACGACTGCCGCGGGCGCATTGGTGCCCTCGCCGGCGATCACCGGCAGCGGGACCGTGAATACGCTCGCCAAGTTCGACGCCTCAACGACGAACCTCATCAGCTCCTCGATCTCGGACACTGGCAAGGCAGTCAGCACCACCGAACCCGTGGGGATCGGTACCGCGACACCGAATGCCTTACTCGACGTGGAGTTCACCACTGCTGCGCCCACCAATGCCCTGCTCTCCAACATCACCTACAACAACAGCACGGCGGTCACCAACGCCGTGGTTTCGGCCTTTGACATGAACTTTATGGACAGCAGCACGGCTGCGAACCTGTCGAAGCAGACGGCGCGCATTGCCTTAATCCGGCAGCCTGGGGCAACGGGCACGGTGACGGCGTTCGATTCGGCGCTGACGGCGACCGAATTTCTGCATGCCAGCGCACCGTATCCCATTCGGGGCATCAACATCGAAGGGCCGACCATGGATGCGGGAACCACGCTATCCAACTTCGCCGGCCTCTACATCGGCTCTCCCAGCGGAGCGGGCACGGTGACGAACAAGTACGCGCTGGTGACGGAGCCCAATGCCGGCAATGTGGGCATCGGTACCACCTCGCCAACTGTGCCCCTGGAAGTGGCGGGCAACCTGACGGTGGACAGCCCCGGCGTCATCAATGGCAACGGCTCCGGGCTGACCAACTTAAATGCTGCCAACCTGACCGGAATCTTGCCCTCTGCGGCTCTGAGCGGTGCGAACGGCTCCGGGCTGACCAACTTAAATGCCGCCAACCTGACCGGAACCCTGCCTTCTGCAACTCTGACGGGCGTGGACGGCTCCGGGCTGACCAACGTGAACGCCGCCAAGCTGGGCGGGTTTTTGCCCGGCGCCTTTGCCACGACTGGCGCCAATACCTTCACCGGTAGCCAGACCATTAATTCAGGGGGAACGGCCCTGACCGCCGACGGCACCGGCGCTGGAGCTATCGGCTTGCAGGCCAGCTCCAACGATGTCAACGGCATCGGCGCGGTAATCACCAATTCCGGCGCGGGCGAGATTTTGTCGGTGAGGGACAACACCGGCTTTGAGGTGCTCCACGCCGACGCCCAGGGCCTCATCCTGACGGCGAGGACCGACCAGTATAGACATACCAACGACGCAACCACCGGAACCGTGTTAAACGAGCTGGCCACGTTCACGCCGCAAGGTACCGTGAAGGTGATCAGCGCCGGCGCAACGGGGGGCGCGTACGGAATTGTGACGGCGGGCGCCGGAACCTCGGGCTCGGCTGTGGTCGCGATCTGGGGCGGTGCAGGGTGCGTGTTCGACAACACTGCTGTGGACGCGGACTACGTACAGATCAGTCCAACCGCCGCGGGGCAATGCCACGACGCGGGGCCGACTTATCCGACGAGCGGACAGGTGGTGGGGCTCGTGATAAACGCCACTGCAGCTCCACCGTCTATCCGACTGTTCCAGACCGAAGTCAGAGGCGCCGGCGGTGGGGGCACGATCACGGCAGTGAACACGGCAGCGGGCAGCGGGCTGATGGGCGGCGCGGCCTCCGGGGCGGCGAACTTGAGCTTAATCAATTCCTGCGGGAGCGGCCAGGTGCTGCAATGGAACGGGACAGCCTGGGCCTGCGCCACGGTGAGCTCAGGCGCGGGCGTCACCAGCGTGATGGCAGGCACCGGGCTCATCGGCAGTCCGTCGAATCCCATCACCAGCGCCGGGACGCTAACCATTGACCCGAGCGTTGTGCCTGAACTCGGTGCGAATAACACGTTTGCGGGAATCAACACCTTCAGTTCCGTGGCCCTTCCCAACACCACGTCGGCCTCGACCGGAGTGATTACCTTTGGCGGCACGCCGTTCGTACACAACTACGGAACCGGTAACACCTTTGTCGGCGCCTCGGCCGGAAACATGACCATGGACCCGGTAAACGCGATGCAAAACACCGCCGTGGGCAACTCCGCGCTCACCGCCAACACGACGGGCGTTTACAACGCCGCCTTCGGCGCAGACGCGCTCGTCTCCAACACGACGGGCTTCCGGAACTCCGCTTTCGGTGACGGTGCGCTCTACTCCAACACGACGGGCACTCGGAACTCCGCCTTCGGGCTCGCTGCGATCGAATTCAACACGACGGGCATCGGCAACGCCGGCTTCGGCGACGGCGCGCTATATACCCTCACGACCGGGAATGACAACGTCGCGATCGGCACGTTCGCGCTCGATTTCCTCACCACCGGGAATGGCAACATCGCGCTTGGCTACGAGGCGGGCAATAACCTCACCGCGGCTGAAAGCAACGACATCTACATCGGCCACGTCGGAGTGGCCGGCGAATCAAATACCATTCGCATCGGCGACGGAGTAACACAGACGGCGGCCTTCATCACCGGGATATCAGGGGCCACCAGCGCCAGCGGCACGGCCGTCTTCGTGAACTCCAACGGCCAGCTCGGCACCGTGACCTCCTCGCGGCGGTTTAAGCACGACATCGCCGACATGGGCGCGGAGAGCGACCTGCTGATGAAGTTGCGTCCGGTGGCCTTCTATTACAAGCCCGAACTGGACGAGACGCAGACGCGGCAGTACGGGCTGGTGGCCGAAGAGGTGGCCCAGGTGGCCCCGCAACTGGTCGTCTACGACAAGGACGGCGTTCCGCAGACAGTGCGCTACCATTTCGTCAACGCCATGCTCCTGAACGCGGTCCAGAAGCAACAGCGCCTGCTCGAGGAGCAGCGGACAACGATTGGGAGACAGGAGTCGAGGATCCAAGACCTGGAGGATAGGCTGGGGAAGCTGGAGGCCGCTCTGGCGAAGAGGCATTGAGGCCGGGTGCGCGGCCTCCGTCCAGACATTTGCGGCCGGAGGAAAACGCTCCGTAGATTCAGCGCAGGTCGAAGAACCGCATCTGCGGCGGATTGCTCCCCGGCGGCGGGCTGGGCGGCTGCGCCTCGGGTTGTCCCGGCACCGTCACCGGACGCCCGAACACCACTTGCAGATCGGAATACCTGGGCAGGTCGACATCGTTCCCGTGTCCGCCCAGCAGGATGACCAGACCGGTGGCGGCGCCGGCGTAGGGAGCGATGGCGTGCATTGCCGCCTCCACCGCTTCGTCCACCACCTGCTCGGAGACACTCCCGATCACGAAGCGCTCTACCAGACTCTTGGCGCCGCTCTTGCCGTGCAAGCCGCCCTCGGGATCCATGTTGACCGGAGCTTTCTTGCCCACGTCTGCGCCGGCGAGTGAGGCCGCGACCTTCTGCGACTCGCCGCCGGGCTCGGTGAGCCGGTCGAAGACCAAATACATGGAAGCCGCGCGGCTCATGCGCCGCGGCTGCACCAGCTTGCTGATGTGGCCATCGAGCAGGCTGCCTTCCGGCACCAGAAGATGGCCATCGGGCTGGAAGATGGGCTCGACCAGCCGCGCCTGGAAGCTGTCTCCCACTTTGCTGTCGCTGGCGCGCAGTTCGGTGAGCAGCAGAAACTCGGCGTGCGTGCCCTGCGGAATGGTGACGGGTTGCTCGGTGGCGCGCCCGACCTCGGGCTGCACCGGCAACTCCAGGCGGGCGGCGCGCGCGACTTCCAGCGTCGCCACCGGATGCCGGAACTCCTGCGCCCGCCGCTTGCCGCGCTTGATGCTGGCCACTTGCGAGACGCCGGGCGCGTGTTGGGCGAGATCTGGGCCGGTCGTGCCGCCGACCTTCATCTGCCCTTCCTCGCTGGCCTGCAGATGCACTTCTACCCCACTGCGGATGAAGCGCAGGTCCATGGGCACTTCCGCGCCGGAAGGCAGCTTCACCGTAGCCCCGCGCAGACTGACATCGTAGAAGTTGTGGCGATTCAATCCCAGGTTGGTCAGGGTGTCCACCCGCTCCATCAAACCTTTTTTCTGCGGTGCTTTTTCCTTCTCAACTTTGTCCACGACGGCGTGCACCTGGCTGCCGGCGGGGATGAGCGCGCGGTCGTACACATAGACGGGGCGGACCAGTTGTCCAGCAAGTTCATTGCCCGGCTTCAGGTGAGAAACGTTGACCGGCCGGGAAAGCTCCATGCGCAGGATGGCGCCGGCGGGTACCGAGTATTCCTTGAGATTAGCGGCGGGCGCGGGATTTTGTGCCGCGACCACCGATGCCAGCAGGCACCAGGCCAACGCGCCCAACCGAACGCGTGAACACCTAGCCTTACGCACCACACACCCCCGGGCTAGCCCGACTGTGCCCACCATTCTAGCGGAAGTTTTGGAGGGGAGGGGGCTGGCCGGTTCAGGATCGCGCACGGCTCCTCTTTTGGCGCGCCAGGTCCCACTCGATCTTCATCAGCAGGCGGTCGGCTTCGAGCGCGGTGGTGACTTGGGAAACATCTTCCGGCGCCGCCGGCGGCGCACCCAGGCGCCGGACTGCCCCCGCGAGAATGCGCCTCTGTAACTCGGAAATTGGCTTGCCTCCGGAGTGCAGCAGGGCGTTTTCGAAAACCTGCGCGCGTTTCTCGAGCGTTGGATCCTTGATCGCCGGCTGGGGAATCAGGGGAAGGTCGCGGCGCGGAGTGTTCCGCGTCAGCGCGGCGCTCAGGTCGGGAGCAGCAGCCTCTCTTTGGCCAAGCTGTCCGTTGGGTAAGCCAAAACAATTCGCCACCGTCTTAGGCACCACCGTGTGGTCGTAGGACTCATGCAGGATGGTTTGCTGGTCGGTATAGGGCGAAATGACGATGGCGGGGACACGCACACCCAGGCGGTTGAATTCAAAGCCGCTGTATCCAGGATTGGAGGGCGCCAGCACGCTCCCGCCAGGAGGGACGGCGGCGAGGGGCGCAACATGGTCGTAGGTGCCTCCATGCTCGTCAAATAAAATAATGAGCAGGGTGTTCTCCCAGTCCGGGCTCTGGCGGATCGCCTGATAGATCTCATACACCAGCAGCTCTCCGTATTCCACGTTTGAGGGCCCATAGAGTTCATACGGCGCCGCCTCCGGGTGCATGTCGTTTTCCGGCCCCCAGATGAGCGAATCGATGTAGATGGGCTCGATGAAAGAATAGTGGGGCAGTCCTCCGGGCTGGCGCGCGCCATGGAAGAAGTCGCGCAAGTGGAAGAAATAGCCGTCCTGGAAATAAAAATCCCACAGCTTCTGTTGCGTGAGCAGCGCCAGGCTGGTGACGGTCCAACTGGCGCAGAAAATCTTCCAGGAGCGCCCCGCCGCCTGCAGCAGATTGAAAATGGTGGGCGTGTCGTTGACAAACACGACGCCGTCCTCGCCTCCATTGTCCACATATCCCGAAGAGGTCCCGGCGTGCAGGAAAGAGCGATTGCAAAGGGTCTGGGTGGGGATCGAGGCAAACCAGTGGTCGCACGCGCCGTAGTGGTACGCCAGATGCGACAAGACCGGGACCACCTCCGGCGTCAAACACTGCATGATCGTCGCCGGCGTGGGCTGATGCTCCTGGATGGTGTAGTTGTAGACAAACCCATTCATGGCCGGAGGCTGGGGAGGATTGGGCGGCACTTGGGCGAGCGCAGGAACCCTCTTGACGCCGTAGAGCTGGCAATAGACGTCCTGGTACGGCTCGCCGGGGTCGGGATTGGGTTGCGTGGGATCGCTTTCTTTACCCACCGGAACCGGCGTGCCATCGAGCTGGGGATTGGTCAGGTTCTTTCCATAGACCCCGTTGAACGTCTTATCCGGCGGAAGCGGAAACTGGTAGGCGGGGTCATAGAGCCATCCCAGGACATTGTCGAAGGAACGGTTCTCCAGCATCAGCACCACAATGTGCTCGAAGACGCTTAAGGGGGCGCTGCCCATATCCTGCCTCCGCGCCTACTTTATTTAAATCTCAGGGCATCCAATGGAGAACTGGATGGTATTAATGCCGGTATTCTGCAGGCAGGCGGCCATTATAGAGCCCAAATTCGGGGGCCGGTAACTTCTTTCCGCGGTCCGCCACGGCACAGGCAACGGTGAGGCGCATCACCGTATCCCGGGGGTGACCGTGATATCCATCAGCCTGGCGCCGGTGGGGCAGGCGCCGAGGAGGTCCATGTGCCGATCATCACCATATCCCGAGGGTCTTTCAGCGGGGGCAAGATGCTGACCGAGGCCCTCGCCAAGCGGCTGGGCTACCGCTCGCTCGATCGCGAGCAGGTTATCCAGAAAGCGGCGGCCTGGGGCGTGTCGCAGGATGACCTGAGAACCGCGATCGAAAAGCCGCCCACCTTTACGGGGCAATCCCAGCACACCAAATACATTTATCTCACCTTCATCCAGGCGGCGCTGACCGAGGAGGTCAGGACCGGAAACACCATCTACCACGGCTTGGCCGGCCACTTGCTGCTCGGCAAGCAACCGCATGTGCTCTGCACCCGCATTATTGCTCCCATGGAATTTCGCATCGGCAAGGTGCAGGACCGGCTGAAGTGCAATCGCAAGGAAGCCATCTCCTACATCGAAAAGACGGACGAGGACCGGCGCAAGTGGACGCAGTTTCTCTACGGGGTGGATTGGCGAGACGCCTCGCTCTACGACCTGGTGCTCAACCTGGAACAGATGGATCTGGAAGAAGCCTGCGAGGTGATCTGTACCGCGGCGCGGGCGAAGCGCTTTGCGCCGACTCCGGAAACTCAACGAGCCCTGGACGATCTCGCCAGGGCCGCCCGCGTCAAGGCCAGCCTGGCGATGAACCCGGCCACGGCCGACCTGCAGTTCTCGGTCATGGCGCAGAACGGCTCCGTGTCCGTCAAAGGGGACATCGTCAGCCCGGCCCAGATCAAAACCATCGGTGGCATTGTTCGAGCGATCCCAGGCGTGCGTGAAGTTCACCTCGACCAACTGGAGCTGGCGACCCGCTTCTGACAGGCGGCCGCCCGGCGGCCAGGCGCGGCGATTGCTGAGGGTGATGTGGAACTATCTCCGCACCTTTACCCCGATTTGTGCGAAAGCCGCCTCGCCGTTCAGGTCGCCGGCTTGCAGTTCGTGCACACAGATGTCGCGCAGGCTGGCCCCGCAGCCGTAAATCTCCAGCAATGGCAAATCCTGCGCCCGGACTTGATACAGGCCGTTCTGCATGAGCCTGCAGTTCTCTTGATCACTCATGACCACGGGGCTGCCCGGCTCTGCTTTGACACGAAACTGCCCTGAGGACGGCTCGTAGTTGGCCACATAGAAGCAGTGGCCGATGCAGGCGCGATCGATCATGTGCTGGTCGTGCACCCTGGCCCCGCGCCGCGAAAAGATGGTCGCCAGCACGCGCTGGCCGGGGCGCATGGGCGCCACCACTTGCTCCATCCTGGTTTCCAGTTGATCCAGCGCGGCCGTGTCGGCGTAGAGCAGCGAGAAGAACACGATTGCCACAGCGGAGAAGGCCGCGGCTTGCCACTTCGTCGGCCTGGCCAGCGCAAGCAGGCAACAAGCCAGCACGGCGGCGTAGATCGACACCCGGTCCGGCAGATATCCCATCATTCCAAGTTTCGGGTGGAATATGCCGCCCGGAGCAAGCCCCACGGCCAGGGCCACCACCACGTATAACTGCACCCAAGCGGCGCCGCGCTGCAGTGCTTCGCGGCGGTCGCGCAAAACACCGAGCGCAATCGTCGCCGCCGCGAGCAGGACTACGGCCAACGCCACCCACAGGTAGGCCTTGCGAAACACCACGAACTGGTCGGCGCCGCCGAGCCAGTAAATATCCGACTCGCGCTCCACGATGGTGTGGTGGTGCAGCACGTACCAGCGCACGGCAAAATATGCGCCCAGCATCGCCGTGGTCAGCGCCGGTTGCCAGCGCAGCGGCAGCACGCGCATGAGCGCCAGGGACCCACCCAGCGCCAACACGCCGCCTGCGCCCAGCAGATGCGCCATCCAGACCAGAGCCATCAGCGGCGGAATCAAGAGGAAGTCCCACCGCCGCCCACGCCATGCCAAGGCCAGCACAAATAAGGACAATCCCACGGACAAATAAAGGTTGAAGAACCCCATGTTGAACACGAAGCCGTATGCCGTCATGGCGAGCACGGGAGCCACGGCCCAGGTTGGGCGTCCCGCGGCTGCCGCACACAGGGCAAATCCTCCCCAGAAGAAGATCAGCACCGCCGCCGAGGTGGCGATGCATTCCGCTGCCCTCGGCCCTAGCCGAAACAGCCCGCTCAGCATCAGGTCGAACAACACGTTATTGCTCTGCGGCACGATGTGCAGCTCAGGCGCCTTCCCCTGGTGGATCAGTTGCACCAGCCAGGCGTTATAGACGTGGCTGCCCAGGTCGTTGGCCTCGAGGTGTCGATGCCAGAAGCACGGCACCAGAACCAGCACTGAACACAGGGCGACGGCCCAAGCGTGGTGCCGCACAAAACCAAGCGCAGAATGCAGCGCTGGGAATGCGGCTTTGGTTGCGGCGGACGAGGGAGACGAGGCGGGGCTTTGCACCGGTGCAGACATGCAGCTTCGGAGGTTCGGTAGCCTGGATTGTACACTGGCTTGGCTAATCGGTTTCCGGCTCTATCCGGCATCGCTGCCGGCACCGTGCGACGGTCGGTTGCAATTCCGCCGGGGATGTGGCTATAGTAAGCGCCCGTCTGCTGGTGCAACAGCTTCTAAAGATGCGTATACGAAACCTGATATTTTTTTCTCTGACACTCGGGTGTCTCGCTCAACCCGGATTATCCGCCGGTCAGGATTTAACCAGCCAACCTTCCCCGAGTCCCGATGATTTCAACCGACAAATCTACTACAAAAACAAGCTTGAGTTCTCCTTGGACACAGGATGGCTTCCCGAAAACATTCCTTTTATTTTCAATCCCATTGTCGGCGATCCGTGGAAGACAAATCCCCTTGCTTACACGCTGGTACCGTTCATTTTTTCCCTCCGCTGGCATCTGGGACGCATAAGAGGCCCCTGGTTTCTGCGCGGCGATACGGATTTTGCGTTCAGCGGGGCCTACACTCGGATTGTGCGAGGGCCTGAATCACGGTATGCGGCGTTCATGTTTGGTGTGCGATATAACTTTGTCCGGCGTAACCGGAGGATTGCTCCCTATCTCGAAACTCGCGGTGGCGTCGGGGACGTTGACGCTAAGGGGCCCTCAGGGGTGCTCTATGCGCAGGGGCAGGACCTCACGTTCAATTTCATCATGGCGGGCGGAGCGCGGTACAATTTCAATCCCCGCTACAGCGTTGCGGCCGGTATTGAGTACATGCATATATCAAACTTTTATATGTCGGGACCCAAGGCACCTAACTTTGGCATAAATGTCTGCGGCCCAACCTTGGGAGTCAATATCGGATTGAAGAAGCCGAACCATTGAAATCGAAAATCATCCACTCCCTCCAAGCCGCCATCAACAATGTCAATGCAAGAATGCCCAGCAGTCAAGAAACTCGGTTAGCAATTGGAGGGCATCATTTGATAGCAGCACCACGGCACGTCTTTGTTCATATACAATGCTGTTATCTCTAGCGTCGTATACTGTAAGACTCACATTAGCTCCCTCGTGGTGGTCCTGGCCGGAAAGACCCACCTTATCACGCCTGTCGCTCTTAAGCTTGACAATGAGCATTGCATTTCCTGCCACCCTGGGATGCTCTTTCTTATTCTCCACTGCCTTTATGGCCGCGCTTAGTGTTGCCATATCTTCTGTATAGCATTGATCGCGTGTGTTGTTATCCACATTGAGACAACTAGCAGCATATACCACGGCCATGGTCTCGGCGCGTCCAATCGTTTGGTAGTCGCGGATGAGTTTATCCCTTTGCTCCTGTGTGTCCTGGGGCTTCGACTGTGCGCTCGCTCCTGTCATCAGAAGCGCGAGCAACCCGACAATAGAAAATATATGCTTCATCCCATCCCTCCGCAGTAGGTCACTAATGAATTCCTGTTGGGGCTGCACGGCTACGAGTATTCCGCAAAAGAGCTGCCCCGCAAAGTGACTAACGCGGTGTTTTTAGATACCTGCAAAGATTACCAGTGCGGTGTTGGAGACTGAAAGATTACTTTTGTCACTGTAATGGTTCGAGAATGGTTGATGCGGGGCTGCGAAAGGGGTGGGCTTATTTCGACAGCAGGCCTTTCTGCGTCATCCGGGGATGCACCTCGGGCGTCACTTGAACCAGTGATATCCAATCGAGAACTGGAGGGTGTTGATGCCGGGGTTGGGCGTGGCCAGGCCGGCGTTGGAGATGTGCACATACTTGGCGGCGAGGGAGACGGCGCGTTTTTCGCGTGTGAAGATCTGCACCCCGAAGCTCGCCTGGGGCATGAAGTTTACGTTGTTAGTCCCGGGAGGGACGTCGTCGAGCGAGACCAGCACCCCGCCGCCCAGCTCGAGATAGGGAGCAACTCTTCGTCCGCTGGTGAAGTTCCATTTAAGGATGAAGGGATCGAATCCGCCGGCGTAGGAAGTTTGATGGGGAAAGACCAGCAGATAAGCGGGGATGAAATCCAGCGCGTACTCCAGGCTGCCGCGCAGCCAGCCGGGGCCGTGCTCGGCGGTCAGCACCTTGCCCACGCGCACTCCGGCGTTCCACACGCTGGTGTGGGCGGTGCCACCGGGGACGCTGTGCCCTCCGGCGGTCCAAACGCCGAGTTCCCAGGCGCCTGGTTCCAGCGAGTCGGAAGGCAAGCTCTGGGCCAAGGCCGCGGCCGAGAGCAGCGCCAGAATGACGATGCAATGCTTGGCCATGGAACCGGATAAGGTAACAGGCGCGCCGGGCGGGACGCGAGAGGAATCTTACGTTTCACATAGACGCTTCCCTGCCGGTTGCTTCCACGTCTATTCCCCTGAGACAATGCCCAGTCGTTTCCTTCCACTTCGGATCAGGAGGAACTCATGCCGGCCAAGCGTACGGCCAAGCCTCGTGAAGTGCACGTTTACGTCGGAACGCGCAAGGGCGGATTCCGTTTCCGCAGCGACCTGAAGCGCAAACGCTGGCAAATCGACGGCCCATTCTTCTCCAGTTGGGAGGTGACGCAGCTTTCGCGCGACCCGCACACCGGCCACCTGTGGGCGGCGCTGAACAGCGCCTGGTGGGGACGCGACCTGCAAGTGAGCCGCAACGGCGGCAAAAAATGGGAGAAGTCCGCCACCGGCCTGGAATTCCCCCAGGAGCGCGGCTGGAATCTGGCGCGCATATGGCGCGTGGTGCCGAGTAACGATGGCAAGACGCTGTGGTGCGGCGTCGATCCGGGAGCATTGTTCCGCTCCGAGGACGGCGGCCGAAACTGGCACGAGGTCACGGCTCTATCGCAGCATCCCACGCGCGAGCGCTGGAACCCAGGCGCCGCCGGCATGATGGTGCACGCCATCATTCCCGATCCCGATGCACCGCAGACGATCTACATCGGAATCTCGGCGGCGGGCTGCTTCCGCTCCGACGACGACGGCGCCAGTTGGACGGCGCTGAACCAGGGCGTGCGCGCCGACTTTTTGCCCAACAAGTTCCCCAACGTCGGCCAGTGCCTGCACAGCATGGTGATGGCGCCGTCGCGCACTCTCTTCCAGCAGAACCATTGCGGGGTGTATCGCAGCGCCGACCGCAGCGCAACCTGGACCGACATCTCTCGCGGGCTGCCCTCGCGCTTCGGCTTCGCCATCGCCACCAATCCGCAGGAGGACAACACGGTTTACGTTATCCCCTCCATCGACGCCGAGCACCGCTACACCTGCGACCAACGGCTGGGCGTCTATCGCTCGCGCAACGGCGGCAAGTCCTGGCAGTTGCTGACGCGCGGCCTGCCGCAGAAGAACGTGTTCACGCAGGTACTGCGCCACGGCGCTGCCAGCGACACTTGCGATCCCGCCGGCGTGTACTTCGGCACCACCAACGGCGAATTGTATTGTTCGAGCAACGGCGGCGATTCGTGGGAACTGGTGCAGGCCAACCTGCCGGGGATCAGTTGCGTGTACACGGCGGTGATTTGATTGGGTCATCGGGCGGTCGCCGGGATCGCCGCTCGCAAGAAAATTACCAAAAAGTGCAGAACTCTGCAGTCGGTGGTATGGGTCCGCGAAGCGGACCGGCACCTTAAGAATTGCCACCGGTCGAAACGCCCACTGGCAGAGGGTTTTGGCGGTCTTTTCTCTTGACAGGAGAATTCTGCGCTGGTAACGTCCACGCGCCAGTTCCTCCCCTTGTTCTGTAAGTGAATCTCTTTCCCGGATGTTAGGCCTTGGCTACATCAGCGCGCTCGGGCTCGTGCGGGCCCGTACGCATTATTACGGTTCAATCGTGGAGATGACCCCGGAACAGAAATTCCGACTGAAAGGGATGAGCAAATGAAGAGCCTAAAGATTGCAGCCACTCTAACTCTGGCCGGCATCCTCGCATCGGCCTTGGCGGCCAACGCGCAGCAGGCCCGGCTGACCGCTGACCTGGCCGCGCAGCTTTCGCAGAACGCGGACCAGCATGTGATCGTGATCATGAAGAGCCAGCACCCGGTTGCCCGCGCTGGCAGCAGCGCCATGGCCGAGCGCTCGGATACGATCGCCGCCGAGCAGGCTCCCCTGATGGAGGAACTCCGCCAGGTGCACGCCACCAACATCAAGAGCTTCCGGCTGGTGAACGCCTTCGCAGCCACGGTCTCGAAGGACTATGTAACCAGGCTGAAGGCAAACCCTGCGGTGGCAGCGGTCGCGCCTGACGTGACCATCCGGCGCCCGCGCTCCGCGGCGGCCAAAACCTCGGCGTCGGCGAATGTGGTCGCGGCGAGCCCGCCCAACGTCATCCCCGGCGCCTGCGGCGCCAACGGCGCAGTGCTACTCGAACCTGAAGGACTCGCGCTCACGCACACCGACTCGGACGACCCGTATGCCCCCACCGCGCATTCGCTGGGCATCACCGGCGCCGGCGTGAAGGTGGCCTGGATCGCCGATGGCGTCGATCCGCAGAACATTAACTTCCTCCGGAATCCTCTGGACCCCACCAGCACGGTGTTCGTCGACTACCAGAACTTCACCGGCTTCGGGCCCGGCGAGATCACCGGTGGCGCCGAGGCCTTCCTCGACTCCAATACCATCGCCGGCCAGGGCATCTACGTGTATAACGTCCAGAACTACAGTGTCCAGCCGGATCCCTCCGCCTGCAACCTCCGGATCGAGGGCGTCGCTCCTGGCGCAAGCCTGGTCGGGCTCGACGTGTTCGGGACATTCGAGGACACGACGGATTCCAACTTCCTCCAGGCCATCGAGTACGCGGTCACGACCGGCGTCAACGTACTGAACGAGTCCTTCGGCTCCAACCCCTTCCCCGACATCACGGCGCTGGACGTGTTCAAGCAGTTCAACGACGCCGCCGTCGCGGCGGGCGTGGTGGTCAGCGTTTCCAGCGGCGACGCAGGATCGACCAACACCATTGGTTCCCCCTCGAGCGACCCGCTGGTGCTCTCGGTCGGAGCATCAACGGCTTTCCGTTCCTACGCTGAGACCAACGAGGGCGGCGCCCGTTACTTCGCGACCACCGGCTGGCTGAGCGACAACATCAGCGCGCTCAGCTCCGGCGGGTTTGAGGAAACCGGCGCCACTATCAACCTGGTCGCCCCCGGCGACCTGAGCTTTATATCCTGTGACGCGAACTATCCCGCTTTCTACGACTGCCTCAGCTACACCGGTGTGCCCTCCGATGTGCTCCTGGAGGGCGGTACCAGTGAGTCGGCCCCCTACGTGTCTGGTGCGGCCGCGCTCGTTATCCAGGCTTACCGGCAGACCCACGGCGGCGCCAGCCCGACGCCGGCGCTGGTCAAGCAAATTCTGGTCAGCACCGCGACCGACCTCGGCGCCCCCGCCACCGAGCAGGGCGCGGGTTTGCTGAACACCTACAAGGCCGTTCTGCTGGCCGAGTCCATTCACACCAGTGACGGCTCGCCCAGGCGAGTCGGCAGAACCCTGCTGCTTTCCGCCAATCAACTGAACGCGGTCGACGCCCCGGGCACGCTGGAGAGCTGGGACGTGACCGTCACCAACACCGGCGCACACAATCAGATCGTAAACCTGAGCGGGCGGACCTTCGGACGACCCGAGAACGTACAGACCGGCAGCGTCACCCTGAACGACGCCGCCAGCCCGCATTTCGTGAGCTGGGGGGGCACCGAAGAAAACTATGCGGTCATCAACTTCAGGGTCCCGCGGGGTGCGGACCGGCTGGACGCCTCGATCGCCTACCCGCAGACGAATCCAGCTGGGGCAACGGTGCATCTGATGCTGGTCGACCCGGAGGGCCGGCTTGCCGCGTACACACTGCCGCAGGGCATCGGCAACTTCGGCAGCGTAGATGTGCGGTCCCCGGTGCCTGGGACCTGGACCGGCATCATCTCCGGCGCGACGATGGCCGCCGCCAACGGGGTGAATGGAACCATCCCGTGGCAGGTAGAAACGGAGCGGTTCGTTCCATTCGGCTCGGTGGAACCGCGCTTTCTGGAACTGGCTCCCGGCCAGAGCCGGACGGTGAGGGTCTTCGCGACCACGCCGTCGTCGCCGGGCGACGCAGCGGGTTCGATCGTGCTGAGTTCGGACTTTGGCTTCGGCGAAACCACCTCCATCCCGGTGACCTTGCGCAGCCTGGTGGATGTGGACAGGCGCGGTGGCACGTTCAGCGGCGTGCTGACCGGGGGCAACGGTCGTGCACCCGGTGAGGGACAGGAACAGTTCTACCAATTCAATGTCCCTTACGGCGTCCGCAGTATCACCGCCAACGTGTCGCTCACGAACGACCCTGCCGACCCCGTGGGCGCCTACCTGATCAGCCCGGATGGCGATGTTCTCGGCTACGGTCAGAACTTGGATTCATTCACCGGCGCCCCAGGCTTGCCGCTAACCGCCTATACCCTCAACCCTGTCTCCGGCACCTGGACGCTGATCGTGGATTTCGCCGGGCCGGTGGTCGGGAATGAGATCTCGCAGCCATTCACCGGCAACATCCGGTTCAACCACGTCAGGGCCAGTGCTGCTGGACTGCCGAACAGCGCGGGCGTGCAGCTGGCGGCGGGAACCCCGGTCACCATCCCGGTGACCATCACCAACAACGGCGCGGCGCCGGAGTACTTCTTCATCGACGCCCGACTCAGTTCGATGACGACTTTGACGCTGGCAACGCAACTTGGGACCTCCGGCACCAGCCTAACCCTGCCGTTGGTAGTCTCGTCCCCAATATGGTTGGTTCCGACGCAAACGTCGAGCGTCTCCGTTTCCCAGACCGCGAGCCTGCCTGCCATGTTCGACTTCAGCCCGTTCGCGGGTGATCCGGATGTGGCCAGCTCCAGCAGTGCGCTCTGCGGAACCACTGAGTCGGCTTCCTACACCCCGGCTGGGGGCAGCGTAACGGCGGGTCTTTGGTCGGCTACGCCCAGCGAGTGCGGGCCCTACGCGGCCCCCGCCCCCGCGGGAACCGCCTCTCTCTCCATGACTACACAGAGCAAAGCCTTCGACTCAACCGTAACCTCCGATAGCAACGATGTCTGGCTCGCGGCTACCAACCCGGCCGCAACCTTCTCACCGATATACATTGGCCCGGGTCAAACGGGCACCATCAACGTGACGATCACGCCGGCTGGTGCTTCTGGCACCGTGGTCCAAGGGACTCTGTACGTCGATGACTTCGTCGGCGGCGTTCCGCCGTACGGACAGATCGCCGGCGATGAACTCGCCGCGTTCCCGTACACCTACACCATCAAGTAATGTGCCACAACCGCGGGGGCCTTAACCGGCCCCTGCGGGTGCATTAGAACTTTGAAATAAAAACTAAGGCTGAACCAGTGCGGCCCCGGGGGGATCTCCCCGGGGCTTTTTTTCTGGCGGAAGCTCTACTGCAGTGTGCGCATCGGGCGGACGGCCGAGTGGCCATCGCCGCGCGGCGATGCAGAGAGCCTATGCCTCTACGGATTCGTTTGCGGTTCTTCCTGCCCTTTTCCCGCAAGTTTTCATTAGAATTGTGTTTTGGGTTCTTTTCCCGATCACCAACGGAAGGCAACAAGGCCGATCCCGCACCGCTGTCCTGGGCGCGGAGCGCTCGCTAATTGCCGTCATCGGCCGCCACTCGGAACGGCAATGCACGATCACGCACGCGACAATTCATGTAGGACAGCGAGGTAATCCCCTGCAACGTCAACCTTCATCGCGCTATCTTCCGCCGCTTGCCAGCGCTGCCTTGCTCGGTGCGCTGCTGCTGGGGTGTTCCCGGCAGGCGCCGCTGGACCCCTCCCAGGTCAAGGTGGAGAAAGCGCCGGATCCCAGCGTCATCGAAGTGCAGCATCCGGAGCGGTTTTCCCTGGTGACGGTGGAGCAGCGTCGCACTGCAGACGAGATGCTGGTGAATGGGGTGGTGGCGCCCGATGTAAACCGCTCGGTGCCGGTGCTGTCGCTGGCCGGCGGCAGGGTGGTGGAAATCCGCACCAAGCTCGGCGACGACGTCAAAAAGGGCCAGGTGCTGCTGGAGATCAACAGTCCCGACGTGTCCGCCGCCTTTTCCGATTATCAGAAGTTTCACACCGACCTCATCCTGGCGCAGAAGCAGTTGGACCGCGCGCAATCGCTGTATGCGCGGGGCGCAATCGCCCAGAAGGATCTGGAGACGGCGGAGGACGCGGAGCAAAAAGCGAAAGTCGATGTGGAGACTGCGGCGCAGCACGTGAAGGTGATGGGCGCCGACCTCGACCATCCTTCGCCCATCGTGCCGGTGCGGGCGCCCATCAGCGGCACCATCGTGGAGCAGAACATCACCGGGGGGACGGGAGTTCGGTCGCTGGATAATTCGCCGAACCTGTTTGTCATAGCCGACCTGTCGCGGGTGTGGGTGCTGTGCGACGTGTACGAGAACCGGCTGCCCGACGTGCACCTGGGAGATTTTGCCGAGGTGCGTCTGGCGGCGTATCCAGATCGCAAGCTGCAGGCGCGAGTGATCAACATCGGCCGCGTGCTCGATCCCAACACTCGCACCGCCAAGGTGCGCCTGGAACTGGACAATGCCGAAGGCCTGCTGCGGGCGGGCATGTTCGCCACTGCCATCTTCCGTTCCCGTCAGGAGCAAATGCGGGCGCTGGTTCCCGCCAGCGCCATTCTGCGCCTGCATGACCGCGACTGGGTCTTCCGTCCGGAAGGCGGCAACCGCTTTCGCCGCACCGAAATCCAGGCCGGCGCCACCACCAGCGACGGCATGCGCCAAGTACTGGCTGGGCTGAGCGCCGGCGACAAGGTGGTGGTCAACGCCTTGCAATTCGCGGGAGCGGCCGAGGCGGAATAGCGCATGATCCGTTACCTCGTCGATTTCGCGCTACACAACAAGGTGATGGTGCTCAGCCTGGGCGTTCTGCTGCTGATCTGGGGCATCATCTCGTTCCACAAGCTGCCGGTGGAAGCCTATCCTGACGTGGCCGACAAGTACGTCTGGGTGATCACGCAGTGGCCGGGGCGCGCTGCCGAAGAAGTGGAACAGCAGGTCACGATTCCCATCGAGACGCAACTGAACGGCCTGCCGCACCTGACCCACCTGCGCTCGATCTCGCTCTCCGGGCTCTCCTTTATCAACGTAATTTTCGACGACGAGTCGGAAAACCTGGTCAACCGCGAACAGGTGTTCGAGCGCCTGGCGCTGGTCAACCTGCCCGCTAACCTCAACCCGCAACTGGGGCCCGACTTCAGCCCCACCGGCCAGGTCTACTTCTACACTCTCGCCAGCAGCAATCCGCTCTACGACACGATGGAACTGAAGCGGCTGCAGGATTGGGTGGTGTTCAAGCAGTTGATGTCGGTGCCGGACGTTGCCGCGGTGTCCATCTTCGGAGGAGAAACGCGGGAGTACCAGGTGCAAGTGGACCCGGAAAAGCTGGTGTCCTACGGCCTCAGCATCGGCCAGGTGGAGCAGGCGCTGGCCGCCAACAACGTAAATGCCGGCGGCAGCTTTATCGAGCAGGGACAACAGGCGCTCAACGTGCGCGCGGTGGGGCTGATGCGCAACGTGGAAGATATCGGGGCGACGTTTCTCAAGACGCAAGGCGGAACCCCGGTGCGGGTGCGCGACGTGGCGGTGGTCACCCAGGGGCCCAAGATCCGGCTGGGAAAGCTAGGCAAGGCCATCCACCACGAAGACGGCAAGGTGGTGGATTACGACGACGTGGTGGAAGGCATCGTGCAGATCCGCAAGGGCGCAGAGTCGGACTCCGTCCTGCTGGCACTACATGCCAAAGTTCAAGACATCAACGACCAGGTGCTGCCGCCCGGGGTCAGGATCGTTGCCCACCTCGATCGCAGCGACCTGATCCGCTACACGACCCACACCGTGCTGCACAACCTGACCGAAGGCATCATTCTGGTCGTCGTCGTTCTCTTCCTGTTCCTGGGCAACGTTCGCAGCGCGTTGATTGTAGCTCTGACCATTCCGTTTTCCCTGCTCTTCGCCTCGATCCTGCTCGACCTGCGCCACATCCCCGCCAACCTTCTCTCTCTGGGAGCGCTCGATTTCGGCATGGTGGTGGATGGGTGCGTGGTGATGATCGAAAACATTCTGCGCCACCTGGAGAGCGGCGAGAACACCCATAAGACTCTGGCCGAAATCATTCGCTCCGCGGCCCATGAAGTCCAGCGCCCGGTGTTTTACGCCATCATCATTATTATTACGGCGTACATGCCGATCTTCACCCTGCAGCGGGTGGAAGGCCGGCTGTTCCGCCCCATGGCTTGGACCGTGGCCTTCGCGCTGCTGGGCGCGCTGCTGTTCTCCATCCTTCTCGCGCCGGTGCTGGCAAGCTTCTTCTTCCGCGCGCGCATGACGGAATGGCACAATCCCGTTCTAGCCTGGCTGGTAAAGGAATACAGGAAACATGTTCGCTGGGCCATCGGGCATCCCAAGGTGACTTTGGCCGGAGCCGGGGCGGCACTCGCCTTGACCCTTTTCCTGGCGTTCAGCGGCGTCATCGGTTCGGAGTTCCTGCCCCACCTCGACGAGGGCGCCATCTGGGCGCGCGGCACTCTGCCTCCTAGCACCGGACCGAGCGAAGGCATCCGCCTCATGGACCAGGCGCGCATCGCCTTCGCGCGCTTTCCCGAGGTCACGCAGGTGGTGTCCCAGGTCGGCCGCTCCGACGATGGCACCGACCCCACCGGATTCTTCAACACCGAATACTTCATCGATCTCAAGCCCCGCAAGGAGTGGCGCGCACGATTCCATGGGCACAAGGACGAACTGATCTCGGCCCTCGACAACGAAGTAGAAAAGATTCCGGGCGTGCTGTGGGGCTTTTCCCAACCCATCTCCGACAACGTGGAGGAAGCAGTCAGCGGGGTCAAAGGGGAGCTGGCGGTAAAGATCATCGGCCCCGACCTGAAGCAACTGGAAGCCAAGGGCGATGAAATCGTGGGAGTGATGTCTCAGATCCGCGGCATCGAGGACCTCGGCATCTTCCGCGTGCTGGGGCAGCCGAATGTGAACCTGATCGTGGACCGCGTCAAGGCGGACCGCTACGGCATCAACGTGGCCGACGTGCAGGACGCCATCGAGACCGCGGTCGGGGGCAAAGCGGTGAGCCAGATCCTGAAGGGCGAACAGCGCTTTGACCTGGTGGTGCGCTACCAGGAACCGTATCGCCGCACCGTGCAGGACATCGCCAACATTCGCATCCTCGCGCCCAGCGGCGAGCGGGTCTCGCTCGCCCAGTTGGCCAATATCGAAGTGCAGGACGGCGCTTCCATGATCTACCGCGAGGGCAATTCCCGTTACATCGCCATCAAGTACAGCGTGCGCGGACGGGATCTGGGAAGCACGGTGGAAGAAGCGATCCGGAAGGTCAACGAAAAGGTGAAGCTGCCGCCGGGCTACACCCTTGACTGGGCCGGAGAATACGAAAGCCAGAAACGTGCAGACCAACGGCTGGCCATCATCGTTCCCATCACCATCCTCGTCATCACCTTGATCATGCACACCATGTTCCGGTCCTTCAAATGGTCCGGCCTGCTCCTGGCCAACCTTTCCATGGCTCCGATTGGAGGGCTGCTGGCGCTGCTCCTCTCGCGAACCCATTTCAGCGTGTCTTCCGGGATCGGGTTCCTGGCGTTGTTCGGGGTTTCGGTACAGACCGGCGTCATCATGCTGGAGTACATCAACCAGCTCCGTGCGCGCGGCAATACCATCGAGGATTCCGCCATCGAGGGCGCCGTACGCAGACTGCGTCCGATCATGATGACTATGCTGGTAGCGACGTTAGGACTGCTGCCGGCGGCGCTCTCGCACGATATCGGCTCGGATTCGCAGCGCCCGTTTGCCATCGTGATCGTGGGCGGCTTGATCACCGATCTGGTTCTCAGCGTGATCCTGCTGCCTACGCTGTACGTGCTGATCGCCGGTCCTGAGGACGTGCTGCCAGTGCCGGAGGAAGAGGAATAGGAGTTACTTCGAGAGCGTGGTGCCCGCGCGGCGTGGCGCCATGCGGGTGCGCGCCTCCTGGACGAAACCCAGAAACCGGCGCGCCAATTCTCGTATCTGATTGGAGTTGCGCCGCTCGACGGCTTCTTTGGGGATCAACTCCTTGCCGACGCCCAGGGCAATGGCTCCGGCGAGCATGAAGCCCAGCGCGGTTTTCTGATTGACCCCGCCGGCCGCCACCAGGGGAATGTTGGGAAAAGGCGCCTTCAAAGCCCGGATATACTGCTCGCCGCCCAGCGGCCCGCAGGGAAACACTTTGACAAAATCCGCTTTGGCCTTCCACGCCGAGACCACCTCGGTGGGAGTCATGGCGGCGGCCAGCATCACGATGTTCTGGTTCACGGCGAAATCCACGATCGCCAAATCGAGCGCGTCCGTGGTCAGAAAGCGCGCCCCCGCCTCCAAGCAGAGGCGTGCGGTCTTGGTGTCATCGACGCTGCCCGCGCCCACAATCATCTCCGGCGTCTGGCGCGACACCTGGGCGATCACCCCCACCGCGTCAGGCACGGTCAGGGGAATCTCCACGATGGGGATTCCGCCCTGGAAGACGGCGTCGGCGGCGAAGCGGGCTTCTTCCGCCGACGCTACGCGGGCCGCTGGGATAATGCCGATCTCTTGAATCCGTGCGCGAACCTCTTCCTTGGTCAAGTCCGGGACCCCTTGCGCGTGATTGGAAAGGTGGAGCGGGAGACGGGGATCGAACCCGCGACATCCAGCTTGGGAAGCTGGCGTTCTACCGCTGAACTACTCCCGCTCACAGCGATAGGGAAGGTTACCACCGCCGCAAACCCAGTTGCAACGCGGCCCGCTACGCGTAATCGACGGGATGCTTGCTCAGCCAGTGAGCGTTGCGGGTGGCGTCGAGCTTCTTTTTTGCGCCGCGAGCCATATCCCCGGTCACGTGGCGCGTGCTCCAGGCCATTCCTCCGGCAAATCCGATCAGCGCGCCGGCGAGGCCGAAGGCTGCCCGCGGTGCGATGGCCGGACTTGCGCCGGCTCACCAGATAGCCGGCCGCCAGGCCGAGCGAGGCGGCCGTCACGGTCGGCGCCAGGGAGTTCAGGGCGGAGCGCCTGAGCACCGCGCCGGGAGACTCCTCCTCGCGGATCTGTTCCTCCGCCGAACGTGCGCCTTCCACCGCCGAGCACAGCAGGTCCCAGCCGTATTCAACGCCGGATTTCAGCCACTCATCCAGGTTCATGCGTGTGCCGATTCTTGTTCGGTTCTGCCACGTGCGGCAGTGACTCTGGTCACGGCCCGCAGTGATCTTAACGCACTCGATTAAGGGAAGGCCAGAAGGCTGCCGATACACACTCTGGGGACATCGCGCTGCCTGGTTACCTGCGTAACCAACGCGCGCCGCAGGCACGACATCCTCCGTCGCGACGCCTGACCTCATTACCTTGGTTAGGGCCGTACCTCGTCCTCTCGTAACGATCTCGATCCCCACTTTTCATACTACGATTCGTAAGAGGCGCAACAGATGTCAAGCAAGCCTGTCAGAGGTTGCGGGCCGCGCGCATGGCCTGCGGCATCCGGAGGTCTCGCCATGGCCAGGGGCCGGCGCTCGGCGGCCGGGGGATGGACCATGATAGAACTGTTGGCGATCGTGGCCATCATCGGTTTGGTCCTCAAGATTTCCCTGCCCCTCATGCAGAACACGATCCTGGCGTACCGTCTGGGTACGGCGTCCTCGACGGTGGCCGCGGCCATCCAGCAAACCCGCTATCAGGCCATCATGAATGGCTGTTTGTACACCATCGCCTTCACCGTCGGCTCGACCACTTATCAGGTGCAAAGCCAGGCCATCTCGGGCACTCCGCCGGTGTGCGCTACCAACGCGAACGGCTCGCCGATCTTCACCAATGTGGCGTCCCCGGGAGCGGTCGTCTCCTGGACGTCGGGCGGAGGCATCAGCTTGCTCACTTCGACCACGCTGGAGTTCGGGCCCAGCGGCATTGTGGGGCTCCCGCCCAACCCCACCACCAACCCGCTAACTCCCTGTGCGCCTAGTTGCAGCTTCCAGCTCTCCAATGGCAACACCACCAACACGATTACGATTTCAGGAGTGGGCAGTGTCAAAGTCACGAGTCCATAGGCAAGCCGGGGAGGGTGGATTCACCGTCCTCGAGGTAATGGTGGCGATTTTCATCCTCACCGTGGGCGCGGTCTCGGTAGCCGCCCTGGCGGGAGTCATGATGACCACCGGCAACCGCTCCAAGTACCTGTCGCTGGAGGCCCAACTGGCCTCGGAAAAACTGGAAGACTTGAACCGCTGGCCGGCGGATACGCCGCAAGTCTGCGTGCCTACGGGCACGGCCTCGCTGGGCAGTTTGACCTCGGACGTTTTGCAGACCACCACCTGCAATAGCGGGGCTTCGGCCGGCATTGCCTACTACGACAATGTCAATATCAACTTCTCCAACGGCACCAGCGACTGCACCAGTTCGACGGGAGGCTGCTTCGCCGAAACCGTCACCTACCAGACCGGCAGCCCCAGCACCACCCAGTACACCACCACTTATCACTCGCCGGACGGCACGGTAACCAACTCCACCAGCACCACCGCTCCCACCAACATGACTTTCCACCGGCGCTGGATCGTGGAAGCCAACTCTCCCGTGACCGGGGTGCGGCGAATCACCGTACTGGTATCGATCAACACCGCCAATGTCGAACCCAACAACGCCACGTTCCAAATGAGCATGGTGCGCCCATGAAGAAAATCCTGTACAACACCACGGCGCCCGGACGGAAAGCCCGGCGGTCCGGCGGATTCACCCTGGTCGAACTGCTGATAGCCTCGGCGGTGTTTATGCTGATTGCGGGAGCGGCCTTCACGCTCTTCGCCAGTCAGTCACTTTCGTCCCAGGTGGTGCAGGGGCAAGTCGGCCTCAACCTGGCGCTGCGCAACGCCGCCACCCAACTGCAGGTGGATCTGGCCAATGCTGGCAGTTACTACTATCAGGGGGTCAACGTTCCCAGTTGGCCGGTGGGCGTCAGCATTGTCAACAATTGGGTCAGTTCGGGATCGTCGTGCTACACCGCCAGCACCAACACTTACGGCGCTTCCTGCTTTGACAAGATCAACATCATCGCGGCGGCCAATCCCGCCACTTATCCGGCGATCAATGTTACCGACCACACGGGCGGTACCAGCCCGTCGACCAACTGTTCGAACACCCGCACCGGCAGCGGCAGTTCGCCGGCCGTGCCGGGCACGGCCTGGGGTTTGGCCGCTCCCGTGTCAACTTATTTTCCAAGCGGACTAAGCCTGGCGGCGACCGCAGCGACATTTCTCCAGGGCGATCAAATCCTTTTTGTTACCGCCGGCGGCAACCAGATGACCTCCGTGGTTCTGACCGCGAATGCGAGCGTGGTTGGGTCCGCCATCAAATTTACCTTCAATCCGACGCTCGTCCAGACGGTGAGCGGCGTTACCTACTCGGGCTATAACAGCGTCGCCAACGACCCCCTTGGTATCACCACCTGCAACGGAGATTCCCCGTGCCCGGCCGCCGCGCAGCCCGCTACCGGTCAGGTGACTAGTGGTCTGGGAGAGCAGTATTGCTACGGCGATTGGATCATCAAGCTGGCGCCCATTACCTACCAGGTCTCGACCGCTAATTCCGCCGATCCCACGCTCACCCGCACAGTGGCGGGCGGAACTCCGGTGACGGTGATGGAGCAAGTGATCGGCTTCAAGGTGGGGGCGGCGATCTGGAACTCTCCCACCAGCACGGATGGCACCGACCTCACCCCTTGCCCGTCAGGCACCGGCATCTGTCCCTACAACTACGAGGCCTCCACCTACAACATCTCGGGCACTGGGGGCACCTACGATAACGCCTACAACTTTACGCTGGTGCGCGCCGTGCGCATCTCCTTGATCGGGCGCACCGTCCCCAGCACCGATCCCAGTTACAAGTTTCGCAATGCCTTCGACAACGGTCCTTACCAAGTACAAGGCACAGCCGTGGTGGTGAATCCCCGCGACCTGAGCATGAACGACAACTGAGGACACTATGACAACCCAAGCATCGCCCTTTCGTACCCGTATTCGCGCCGGTCGGCTGGGTGCTCGCGCCTCCCGGCTATCCCGCAAGCAGCGCGGCATTGCCATAATTACCACGCTGTTGGTGCTGGTTCTGCTCAGCCTGCTGGGGCTGACCATGGCGGTCACCGCCAACTCCGACATGCTGATCAACAGCTACTACGGCAGCTATCGCGGCTCGTTCTATGCGGCCGATTCCGGGCTGAACATCGCCCGCGCGGCCATGGTGAACGAACTCACCGGCTTGGTGAACATGACGGCATGCAACGGATGGGTTACAGGGAGACCGGCTACGGGTTGCACTGCAGCGCCACTGAACGCCAGCACCGCCGGCGGCACCACCGCAAGCTACCTCACTTCCACCTACGGCAGCTTTACCTCATTGAACGCCGGACAGGCAGCCACCTCCTGGGCGGAGAATTTTATGGTCGCCAACACCACGGCCTGCCCCACCAGCGTGGCTCAGAATACGAATGGCTATCCCCTGACCTCCACCAACTCCCTGGGACAAATCAGCTCTTACACGTTCCGCTTCGACTACAACCTGTGTGCGGTCGGCCGGGCGCAGGCTTTGCAGCAGGTCTACAGCAAAGAAAGCGGCAGTGTGTTCGTCACCATCCAGGCGCAGGGGGCAAGCACGGCGCTGGTAAACACCTCCTTCGCCGCCTTCGGCGCCTTCATTGACCAGTTCACCCCGTGCCTGGGCCCGCTGGTTTATGGCACCATGAGCGGTCCCTTTTTCACCAATGGGGCGTGGAACTTCGGCAGCGCCGGGTCTTACATCTATACCGACCCGGTGGGACAAGCCGACGCAGATGCTAGTTTCTTTATCGGCAGCAATTGTTACAATTCGGCCTCCTCCAGTTACACCAAAAACGGCACCACCGTTGCGCCCACCTTCCAGCAAGGCTTCAATCTCGGCGCGGCCGCGGTGCCACTGCCGGCCAACGATTACACCCAGCAATGGGCGGTGATCGATGGCAAGGGCTGCGGGGAAGGCGGCACGACTTGCGGCGGCAGTGCGCCTCCCTACCCCACCAATGCGCAACTCAACACCTACCTGAAGAACATCAGCGGCACCGACTACCCATCTGCGGGCACCAGTTCCGGGGTTTACATGGCGTACTGCACTACGGACTGTGCCACGCAGTACCCAACGAATACCCCACCGGCTAACACCATCCTGGGCGGTGGTTTCTTCGTTGAAGGCGATGCGTCGGTTCAGTTGTCGATTGGCACCGACAGCCATAACAATCCCACCCAGATCTACACCATCACGCAAAGCACTACCGGGGGTTGTGGTAGTCGTTGGGGTGGGTCGTGCTCTGGACATGGGGGAAGTGGAGGCAGCACCACGGTCACGACCATCACCACCGACATCGGGACCAACACCACAACCGTGGTATCGGGCAGCTCGACGCTCACTCTGGCTGGCGTGCCCATGAACAAGACTGTTACCACACCGATACCGGGCACTATGGTTTACGTGGACGGGACGATTGGGCTTAGCAGCGGCGTCGGGTTGCAAGGTCCCGGCCAGGGCCAGGCAGCAATCAACAACTACTCGCAAATCACGATCTCGGCCAGCAGCAATATCGACATCACCGGCGATCTGGTCTATAAAAGCGAGCCGATCACGCTCAACAGCAGCGACACTTTGATCCCGGCAAACAATTACAACCAGGTGCTCGGCGTCTTCACGGCCAATGGAAATATTGTGCTTACCAGCCCCTACTCCAACAACAATCTGGAAACCGATGGCAGCCTGGCTGCCATCAACGCCTGCTCTCAGACGAACAGTTGCTCGCTGGGGAGTTCGTCCTACGGCTTTGCCACCGGCAGCGGAGGGGTAAATACGTGGACGATTGTGGGCGGGCGCATCGAGTCCTACGCTCACGGCGTGAGTATTTCAACCGGAAACACGTACTTCGACCGCAGGTTTCTCTCCAACGGTTTTGGTCCGCCGTGGTTCCCCTCGACCACGATCCAACAGAATGATCTTACGGCCGCGCCGTCGGTGCCGCTTGTAACTCCTAGCACGCAACGGCTGACCTGGGTCACCTACCCCCAATAACGCCAGCAGTTCCCCGCGCCGACGCCATCGAGGATCAACCGCGATGGCGTCGCGCGCCGGGGACCCTGGCATTGATTTCTGCCGTCTCAGCGCCTGATCCTTTATGATGTCCGCCGGAAATCGGCATGAAGGTCATTCCCGCCAGTGATTCGTCCTTGCTGCTGGTTTTAGGCGACGCGATCTCACCTGAGCTCCACGCTCGCGTGATCGGGCTGTTCCAGGCCTTGCGCGCGCGGCAGGACTCCAGGATCCGCAACCTGCATCCCGGATACACCTCCCTGCTGGTCGATTTCGATTCGTTGCAGATAAGTCACGAGGAGTTGGCCGCGATCGTCGAGCAATCGGCAAACGCGGCGGGCGCGCAGGCTGAACCCCAACCTAACCTCGTCAGTGTTCCCGTTTGCTACGACCCCGAGTTTGGTCCCGATCTTCTGGATCTCGCAGCCCACGCGAAGATCTCTGCGGAAGAGGTGATCCGTATCCATTCTTCCGCGACCTACCTGGTTTATTTCCTGGGATTCTCGCCGGGATTCGCCTACATGGGCGGACTGCCCGACAAGCTGCACATGCCGCGGCTGGCAACGCCGCGCGGCCACGTCGCGGGCGGCTCGGTGGGGATTGCCGGCAGCCAGACCGGCATCTACCCGGTGGATTCCGCCGGAGGCTGGCGGCTGATCGGGCGCACCCCCTGGCGCATGTTCGATCCGCATACCCAGCCGCCCACTCGCTTGCAGCCCGGCGACACGGTGCGATTCTCGGCCATCGACCGCGCCACCTTTACCGCCATGGCGCAGCCCTGAGCTATGCCGATACGCGTCAAGAATGCGGGCATGTTCTCCACCCTCCAGGACCTGGGCCGCTACGGCTACACCCACCTCGGCATCTCGCCCGCGGGCGCAGCCGACCGCCTGTCGTTGCGCATCGCCAACCTGCTGGCCGGCAACCAGGACAATACGCCCGCGCTGGAGATGACACTGCTCGGCGCGACGCTCGAATTCGACAAACCGCGGATCGTCGCGCTGGCCGGCGCCGATTGCGACACTAAAGTCGGAACCAACGCCGTTCGATTGGGAGAAGCAGTGGAAGTTGCTGCGGGTAGCGTCCTGAAGTGCGGCGGCATGAAAACCGGCGCGCGCTCATATCTCGCGGTGCAAGGCGGTTTTGCTGTGCCCGCGGTGATGGGCAGCACCGCCACCGATGTCCGCGGACGCTTCGGAGGATTCGAAGGACGCAGGCTCAAAGCTGGCGACATCCTCCCGTTGCAGGAGGTGCGGAACGCTCGGGCTCGGCGATTGAAGCCGGGCGCTCTCGACGCGGTGTCTCGCCACGATACGGTTCGCGTCACCAGGGGCGCACAGCAGGAGTGGTTCGCTCCGGAAACGTTCGAGGTTCTATTCTCCAGCCCGTACTCGATCAGCGACCAGTCGGACCGGACCGGGCTGCGGCTGAAGGGCGAAGCGCTCCGGCCGCGCGAACAATCGCAATTGCTGACCGACGGCATTCCGCTGGGCGGCATGCAGGTCCCGCAGGATGGACAGCCCATCATCCTCTTCGTCGATCAGCAAACCACCGGCGGATATCCCAAGATCGCGAACGTTATCATGGCGGACATGCACCACGTCGGCCAGCTCCGACCGCACGAGCAGGTGCGCTTCCACGAAGTGTCGATGGCGCAGGCGATCGTGCTGTTGCAAGAGCAGGAGCGCTGGCTGCAGAATGTGTTTGTTCCGTGAAGTATCGCCGGCATCTTGCCGGCAGTCCTGATTCACAGAGCCGCCGAGACCGGGGTGGGAGACGGCGGCGCTACAATTGTGCAATGGAAACTTTCATCGACATCAATTCCGACCTGGGAGAATCTCCCGAAGCCCTGGCCAGCGGCGCCGACTTCGAACTGATGCGCTATATCACGTCCGCCAATGTGGCTTGCGGCGGCCATGCCGGCGACGAGAACACGATGCGGCAAACCGTCGAGGCAGCCAAGAAACTGAATGTCGCCGTTGGCGCGCACCCCAGCTATCCCGACCGCGAGAATTTCGGGCGGCTGGAATCGCCCATGCCGCCGGCGGTGCTCGAAAACTCGGTGCGGCAGCAGATCGCAGCCCTGGTCAAGGTGGCGGGACGCTTCGGCGTGCGCCTGGTTCACGTGAAGGCCCACGGCGCGCTCTATCATGCAACCAATAAGGACCGCGAGATTGCGCTGGCCGTCGGCCGCGCCGTCCAGGAGATCGATCCGCAACTGATTATGGTGGGACAGGCGGGAGCGTCGGCGCTCGAAGTCTGGCGCGAAATGGGACTGCGCTGCGCTACTGAAGCCTTCGCCGACCGCGCTTACGAGCCCGACGGCACCCTGCGCAAGCGAACGCTGCCCGGCGCCCTGCTCGACACTCCCGAGCGCGCCGCCCAGCAGGCGTTGGGAATCGCTCTCAACCACAAAGTCGTCGCCGGCGACGGCTCCGGACTGGCGCTGGTCGCCGAGACTATCTGCATCCACTCCGATACGCCGGGGGCACCGGCCATCGCTCGCGCAGTAGCGGAAAAGCTCAAGGCAGCAGGGGTGCAGGTTCGGGCCTTGTAGCGCGCCACTCACGTGACCGCTGTCCCGGTTCTGCCGCCGTCGCCTCCGGCTTGTGCTGCCGCCGCCCGACCTGCTCCAAGCGCAGGGGCAGCGCCTCGGTGACGGCAGTCGCCATCGCGAATGGCCTGCTGGGGAGTACGCGGCGCCCCCTCCGTCACCACCAGAGATAACCAAGGTAACCGGTGCCGGGAGGGAAAAAATGGTAGACTCCAAAAAATCGCCATGCAACCCAACACCGCCGTTTCCCTTGCTCAAGACCTGAAGACCAAGATCGCCACCCGCAGCGCCAAGATTGGGGTGATCGGCTTGGGCTACGTGGGCCTGCCGCTGGCCTTGCTGTTCACGGAAGAGACCTTCGCGGTCACCGGCTTCGATATCGACAGCCGCAAGGTGAAGACGCTGGGTGAAGGCGGGTCGTATATCTTCCGCATCCCGGCGGAGCAGATCCAGGGCGCCCTGCGCCAGGGGTTCCGGGCGACCTCGGAGTACGCCCGCATCGCGGAGATGGACGCGGTCATCATCTGCGTTCCCACCCCGCTGAACGAGTACATGGAGCCGGACCTGAGCTTCATCACCGCCACCGGGCAGGCTATTGCGCCCTACCTGCGCGCCGGGCAGCTCGTCATTCTGGAGAGCACCACTTATCCCGGCACCACGGAAGAGGTGCTGATCCCGATCCTTGAGAAGCACAACCGCGCCGGTCTGCTGCTGGCCCGCGACAACGTGCCGTCGTCGTCGCAGGAGTTCTACGTGGCCTTCTCGCCGGAGCGCGAAGACCCGGGTAACGAGACCGTGGCGCGGCGCGATATTCCCAAAGTTGTAGGCGGATGCAGCGTGGCTGCGACCGAAGCTGCTTCTGAGCTTTACAACTCAATCTTCAAGAAGACAGTGAAAGTTTCCGGGCCCGCGGCGGCGGAGATGTGCAAGCTGCTGGAGAACATCTATCGCTGCGTCAACATCGCCCTGGTGAACGAGCTGAAGATGCTCTGCCTGCGCATGGGCATCGACATCTGGGAAGTCATCGCCGCGGCCTCCACCAAGCCCTTCGGCTTCCACGCCTTCTATCCCGGGCCGGGTCTGGGCGGACACTGCATCCCGGTCGATCCGTTCTATCTCTCGTGGAAGGCCAAGGAGTACGACTTCCACACCCGCTTCATCGAGCTGGCAGGCGAGGTCAACACCGCTATGCCCTACCACGTGGTGCAGGCGGTGGGCAAGGCGCTGAACCGCGAGCGCAAGGCGATGAACGGATCGAAGGTGCTGGTGCTGGGTGTGGCCTATAAGAAAGATGTCGACGATCTGCGGGAATCGCCCGCCCTAACCATCATCGAACTCCTGCAGAAGGAAGGCGTCGAGGTCAGCTATAACGATCCCTACTTCCCCTTCGTGGGCAAGGGACGCCACTACGACCTGCAGATGAAGTGCGCCCCGGTGGAGAACCTGGGACAGTACGACTGCGTGCTGATCGTCACCGACCACTCCACGTACGACTATCCCCAGATTGTGCGTGAGGCACAGTTGGTGGTGGACACGCGCAACGCCCTGAAAGGCATCGACTCGCCTAAAATCGTACGCTGCTGAGTGCGGAATCTGCCGCATGACGATCCGGTCGTCAACCTGAGGCGGCAATGTCTTCTGCTGGCCGTCTTGACACCTCGCTTCTTAGCTAATATGCTTAGCTAACCATGTATACCGTTCATCAAGCTAAAACCAACCTGTCACGCCTGATTCGAGAAGCCGAAAACGGCAAGGAAGTCGTTATAGCGCGCGGCAGAAAGCCAGTCGCCAAGCTGGTGGCAATTGCACCCGCACGCAAGCGGCGAGTTCCCGGAAAGTTGAGGGGAAGTCTTTGGATGAAGCCCACAGGCTTTGACCCCATGACGCCGGCCGAGCTGAAGGAGTGGGGCATCGAGTGAGGGTTCTGCTCGACACCCAAGCGCTATTTTGGTGGTTCGACAACTTTCCGGCGCTTTCGCCCAAAGCGCGGCACACAATTGCCAGCGCGCACAATGAAGTCATCGTCTCCGCATCTTCCGTTTGGGAACTGGCCATTAAGACAAAGATCGGGAAGCTAAATGCTCAGCCGCTGCTGGATCGGCTTGGCGAATGTCTGACCGAACAAGGATTTTTGAATCTCCCGATCACACTGGGCCATGCGGTGCGGGCGGGATTGCTCGCCGAACATCATAAGGACCCTTTCGACCGCATGCTCGTGGCTCAGGCACAGGCGGAGAACCTGCCGATCATCAGCAACGACGCCATCTTTGACAAATACGGAGTGCGGCGGATCTGGTGAGGCACCTACGCTTCCAGCCGGCGCAGGAAGTCACTTTCCGCCATGCGGTACTTGAAGGCCTTTTTCCCGTCGATAAACACCACCGGGACTTCATCGGTGAACTGGCGGCGCAGGCGCTCGTCGGAGTCCACGTCGACTTCGCGCCAGGTGAAGCTGCCCCGCCGCTCCAGCTTGGAAAGGGTTTCTTTCACGATTTCGCACAAGTGACATCCTTTGCGCGAGTATACGATCACCTGGTGGGCGCCACTCATGGCGAGAGAGTGTAGCAAAATCCCAGGGCGCTCACGACGGGCGAGCGCGACTGTTACAATCCCCCACGATGCCCATGAAGGGCAAGTCCGTTCTGGTGACGGGAGGCGCACGCCGCATCGGACGCGCCCTCGCCCTCGCCTTGGCCGCCGCTGGCGCCGACGTGGCCTTCACTTATCTTTCCTCCGCCCAGGACGCCCGCCAGACGCTCGCCGACCTGAAGACGCGCGGGGTGCGCGCGCTGGCCTTGCGTTGCGACGTGCGGGAGGAGAAGAGCATCGCCGCCGCGCTTCGCCAGGTGCGCACCAAGTTCGGCGGCCTCGATGTCCTGGTCAACAATGCCGGCGCCTACGACACCCTCGACTTCGAAAAAATTACCGCTCGCCAATGGGACGACATGTTCGCCACCAACGCCCGCGGGCCGTTCCTGATGTCGCGCCTGGCCGCTCCCCTGCTGCGCGCGCGCAAGGGACGCATCATCAATATCGCGTCGCTGGGCGGGCAGCGTGCCTGGGCCAGCCACGCCCACTACTGCAGCTCCAAGGCCGCCCTCATCATGCTGACCCAGGTCATGGCCAAGGCGCTGGCGCCGGAGGTCTCCATCAACTGCGTTTCGCCGGGCATGATCTCAACCGGCAGCTCGCAGCCCACTGCCTTCCTCCGCCACGTCGCGCAGAAAACCCCGATGAAGCGCGCCGGCACGCCCGGTGAAGTCGCCGCCGCCGTCATGTTCTTTGCCACCGGCCCGCACTTCATCACCGGCCAGGTGCTCGGAGTGGACGGCGGGCTGGGATTGGAGTCGTAGAGTCCGAGGAGAACTTCATTTCGGCGCGGATAAAGGCGGGATGGATCGCGGACAGAGCAAATCTGCGGCGAGGTGATTTTCAACACCCCTGTGGAAAAGTCTGTGGAAAACTCCTGTCACGTATTTGTAACCTTCGATAACTGCTGCTGATTCATCTATTTGCACAATAGCGGGTGCGGATCGCGGCAGTTGAAATGCTTCGTAGCGCCGACGTCCCGCCGGCTGTGGCGCGTTTATGCTGTTCTTGCTCGTACCCCGTTATGTCGGCAAAGATTCGTCTCGACAAGCTGCTGGTGGAGCGTGGTCTGGCCGCATCGCGCGAACGCGCCCACGCGCTGGTGCTGGCCGGCAAAGTCCTGGTGAATGAGCAGAAGGTGGAGAAGGCCGGCGCGGCGGTCGATCCGGCCGCAGCCGTCCGCATCCTGGGTGAGGACCTCAAGTACGTCAGCCGCGGCGGGGTGAAGCTGGAGCAGGCGCTCGCGCATTGGCGCATCGGCGTGGGCGGGAAGGTTTGCATGGACGTGGGCGCTTCTACCGGCGGCTTCACCGACTGCTTGCTGCAGCACGGCGCCGCGCGCGTGATTGCCATCGATACCGGCTACGGGCAGATTGCCCACCGCTTGCGCCAGGACCCGCGCGTGCGACTGATCGAGCGCAGCAACGCGCGCTATCTCAAGCCGGAAGACGTGGGCGAGCCGGTGGACTTCGTCGCCGTGGACGTGTCGTTTATCTCTGCTACACTCGTGCTGCCTGCGGTCATCGGCGCGGCTCGCGGCGGAGCGCGCCGCCGGCTCGAGCTGGTGGTGCTGGTGAAACCGCAGTTCGAGGCGGGCAGGCAGGCAGTGGGCAAGGGCGGGATCGTGCGCGATGCCGGGGCGCAGATGGAAGCGGTCGAGAAAGTTCGCCGCGCCGCGCTCGAGCTCGGCGCCTCCCAGATCGAGTTCATCGATTCACCGATCCTGGGAGCAGAGGGCAATCGGGAGTTTCTGCTGCACGCCGTGTTCGAGTGACGAAACAAATTAAAACGGCCAAGGAATTAAAACCGCTGAGGACGCAGAGGACGCCGAGGGGAAGGGAAGCGAAAAATAATCCTATGCGTCCTCTGTGGTTCTGGTTGGGTCGATGAAAACCGTCGCCATCATGTCGAAGCCGTCGCAGCCGGAGCTGGTGCGCGTGGCGCCCGAGGTGGTGGACTGGCTGACGCGGCACGGCTACGAGGTCCTGATCGATCAGGAAACCGGATCGTATCTGCCCGGGCATCCGCCGGTGCCGCGCGACGAGCTGGCGGCCCGCAAACCCGAGTTCGTGCTGGTCCTGGGCGGCGACGGCACCCTGCTGGCCGCGGCACGCGCCCTGGCGGAGGCCAAAATCCCGGTGCTGGGCGTTAACCTGGGCACGCTCGGCTTTCTGACCGAGGTCTCACTCTCCGAGCTTTATCCCACGCTGGAGGCGGTGGCCGAGAACTGCTGTGCGGTGGAAGTGCGCAGCATGTTGCACTGCCATCTCATGCGGAACGGCGAGCGGGTGGCGCACTTCGACGCGCTCAACGACGCGGTCATCCACAAAAGCGCCATGGCGCGCATCCTGGAACTTGAGATCCGGGTGGACGACCGCTTCGTCGCCAGCTATCGCGCCGACGGCCTCATCGTGGCCACGCCCACCGGTTCGACCGCCTATTCCCTAGCCGCCGGCGGGCCGGTGGTTTCCCCCGAGGTGGCGGCGTTCATCATTACCCCCATCTCTCCTCACATGCTCACCCATCGGCCGGTGGTGGTGAAAGACACCCGCGTCGTGACCGTGCTGGTGATCGGCACGCCGGAAGAAGCGTTCCTCACCGTGGACGGCCAGGTCGGCATCCCCGTTTTCGAAGGCGACCGCATCACCTGCAGGAAATCGGTACGCGAGGTACGCCTGCTGCGCCACGCCGACCGCACCTTCTTCGACGTGCTGCGGATGAAGTTGAAGTGGGGAGAAAGATAGTACCGAGTACCAAGTACCGAGCGCCAAGAATGACTGTCATCCTCAGCGGAGTGCCGTAGGCACGAGCGTGAGGGCCTTCACACGACGAGCCGGGAGAGCACGGCAGAAGCCCTGCGATGACGGCCCGCGAAATCACACCCGCTCGATCGTCACCGCCTTCAGCTTCACTTCCTTCGCCGGACGATCCTGCGCGCCGCGCGGGGCGTTGGCGATCTTGTCAGCTATGTTCTGTCCTTGGAGCACCTTGCCGAAGTCCAGACTACGTGTACAGCCGCGCAGATTGGATTTTTTTAATCTGCAACGGACGGCCATTCTCATCCATCCATTTGGCGTGTCCGTCACTGTACGCGAATACGGAGAGGGTGCGGAGGCCCCCATTCAGGCAATTCGTCACCACACAAATACGGTAGCTTTGCTTATGCTTGCGCATCATTATGTACTCTGTGGAGTCATCTCTACCCGCACCTCGCCACCTGAGAGCCCCTTGACTTCGAGTTTCAAACGCACGCCAGTGTAACGGTG
Organism: uncultured Acidobacteriota bacterium; assembly: GCA_963808725.1. Lineage (GTDB taxonomy): Bacteria > Acidobacteriota > Terriglobia > Terriglobales > Acidobacteriaceae > JAHFUA01. The sequence goes on from CAWEGO010000003.1 coordinate 579,594, forward strand.
CACGGCATCTAAGTCCCAACCGAGATTATCCTTGTAGATCGGCACGATGTTGTATTTCAGCGAACCGAAATGCCGACTAGTCAAGTCCATCGCAATACGCTCAATGCGTTGTTTCTTATTTATATCCTGCTGGCGTGGAGACCCTGGCGTCGTAGGCTTCTTGTTTTTCTTGCCGTCCTCCCCGATAACTGAAATGTCCCCGTCAGCAGCTATATACCTCTGGACCTTTTGCCTAAACGCAGCATTACTCGGGCCCTCGGCGTACCAGAGGTATCGCCCCATAGCATGGTTCCGCTCTCTTGCCCTGGGGACAAGCAGCACCCTAGCTTCAGGGGGATCAATCCTCTTGTGATCCGATTTTTTCGCGGTGACGTTATAGATAATTGCGCGGCCCTTATGTGTCCGACCAGACTTTCGGGGTGGTGGCTGTCCGTGACGGTAAACCGTGGCGTTCTTATACCAGCCGACGATACGGGAGTTCGCTACCCATACCACTGTTACGCCATTGACCTTTTCGGCTCGGGAGTGGGCTCCGAGCTTCTCCAACTTGATCGCACCATGCCGCGGCCCCGGAGGCCGCCCAAAACCGTACATCCGCCCCTTGTACGGTTTGAAGTTGAAAATTTCGCTTCCGTACCCATGCTGACGGACAAATTTCGCGCCGCCGCTGATCTTTTCCCCTAACATGCCTTGATACTTCGGCATTGACGCCACGTTCAAAAACAGCAGCTTATCCATTTTGCCTCCAACTGGGGGCTGTGCTTGCTCCGCAGGGGCCGAAAATCGCGGCGAAATGTCTGCTTCACACCCGCTCGATCGTCACCGCCTTCAGCTTCACTTCCTGCTTCGGACGGTCGTTGGCACCGCGCGGGGCATTGGCGATTTTGTCGGCGATGTTCTGTCCTTCCACCACTTCGCCAAAGATGGTGTGATTGCCGGTGAGCCACGCCGTGGGCGCCACGGTGATGAAGAACTGGCTGCCATTGGTGTTAGGTCCGGCGTTGGCCATGGCCAGCTTGCCGGCCTTGTCGAACTTGTGCGGCGAGCCTTTGGTCTCGTCCTCAAACTTATACCCGGGGCCGCCCATGCCGGTGCCGGCCGGGTCGCCTCCCTGGATCATGAAGTCGGGGATCACGCGGTGGAAGATGGTGCCGTCGTAGAGGCGGTCCGTAGACTTCTTGCGCGAGACCGGATGCGTCCACTCGCGCTTACCCTCGGCGAGCTCGATGAAGTTGGCGACCGTTTTGGGCGCCTCCTTCTCGAACAGGCGGCAGACGATGGTGCCCTCGGTGGTGTCGAAGGTGGCGTAGGTTCCAGGCTGGCGTGGCATCAAAATTCCTTTCTGTTGGCTGGGAACAGCGCGCTCCCAAAATAATTTGTCATCCCGAGCACCGCGCGACGCGGGCTCGCCGAGCGGAGCGCAAGTCGAGGGACAATGCCCCTACGGTTTGCCTTTCGGAGCTCCGCGCTCGATCACGATCTTATTGATGCGCACCGGCGTCAGGGGCTTGTCTCCGGGACCCTTGGGCACGCGCGCGATCTTCTTCACCAGCTCGACGCTGGCTTCGTCGCACTGGCCGAAGATGGTGTGGTGTCCGTTCAGGTGCGGCGTCGGCACTTCGGTGATGAAGAACTGCGAGCCGTTGGTTCCTGGTCCGGCGTTGGCCATGGCCAGGCGTCCGGGGCGGTCGAAAGTAAGCGAGGATACGATCTCATCCTCAAAGCGATAGCCGGGGTCGCCCGTCCCCGTGCCCAGCGGATCGCCGCCCTGGATCATGAAGCCGGGGATCACGCGATGGAAGATGGTGCCGTCGTAGAGGCGGTCCGTAGACTTCTTGCGCGAGACCGGATGCGTCCACTCGCGCTTACCCTCGGCGAGCTCGATGAAGTTGGCGACCGTTTTGGGCGCCTCCTTCTCGAACAGGCGGCAGACGATGGCGCCCTCGGTGGTGTCGAAGGTGGCGTAGGTTCCAGGCTGGCGTGGCATCAAAATTCCTTTCTGTTGGCTGGGAACAGCGCGCTCCCAAAATAATTTGTCATCCCGAGCACCGCGCGACGCGGGCTCGCCGAGCGGAGCGCAAGTCGAGGGACAATGCCCCTACGGTTTGCCTTTCGGAGCTCCGCGCTCGATCACGATCTTATTGATGCGCACCGGCGTCAGGGGCTTGTCTCCGGGACCCTTGGGCACGCGCGCGATCTTCTTCACCAGCTCGACGCTGGCTTCGTCGCACTGGCCGAAGATGGTGTGGTGTCCGTTCAGGTGCGGCGTCGGCACTTCGGTGATGAAGAACTGCGAGCCGTTGGTTCCTGGTCCGGCGTTGGCCATGGCCAGGCGTCCGGGGCGGTCGAAAGTAAGCGAGGATACGATCTCATCCTCAAAGCGATAGCCGGGGTCGCCCGTCCCCGTGCCCAGCGGATCGCCGCCCTGGATCATGAAGCCGGGGATCACGCGATGGAAGATGGTGCCGCTATAGAGCGGGACGCCGTGCTTCTTCTGCCCCGTGGCCGGGTCCGTCCAGTCCTTGGTGCCCTCGGCGAGGCCGATAAAGTTGGCTACCGTCTTGGGCGCTTCCTTGGGAAACAGCTTGCAGCGCAGCGTGCCCATGGTGGTTTCGAAGACGGCGGTGGGCTCGCCCGAAGATTTTTCCTGAGCGAGGACAGGCAGCGCGAGAGCAACAAACATGATCAGACAAAGAAACTTTCTCATCCGAGAGACTCCTTTGACGAAGTGTAGAGACGGAACATGTTGCGTCCCTACAAGCAACCACCAGCATTCTATCTGGGTTTGACCACCTCTGGGCCGGAAAGCGGCTGCGCGCCCAGCGGTTTTTCTTTCTGCAGCTCGCGCGCAGTCTGCTCGCACGCGCGCATGACCCGCAGCAGGTTGCCACCCAAAATCTTTTGGACCTGCTCGGCGGTGTAGCCGCGCTCCACCAGCGCCTGCGTGATCTTGGGCAGGTCGGCGACGGAATCCATGCCCACGGGCAGCGCCGCGACGCCGTCAAAATCCGAGCCTAGCCCCACGTGGTCTACGCCGGCCACTTTGGCCATGTGATCGATGTGGTCGATGAGCGACTTGAACGGCGGACGCGGGATCTTTGCCGCCCACTCCTTTTCCAGCTTCACTTCTTCTTCGAGGGTGAGGGGCTTGCCGGCGGCCTTGTCTTTTTCGCGCGCGGCTTCCATGGCCTGGTCGCGTTCCGGCTTCTGCGCCTCCCAGGCGCGGCGGTAATCCTCGCTCACGAAGGCTGCATTGTAGTTGACCATGGCGACGCCGCCATTGCGGGCGAGCGCGCGCAGCATGTCGTCGGTCAGGTTGCGGGCATGGTTGGTGAGAGCGCGCGACGACGAATGCGAGGCGATTACCGGGGCGCGCGAAACCACCAGGGTGCGGTAAAAGGTGCGGTCGCTGACGTGCGAGATGTCCACCAGCATGCCCAGGCGGTTCATCTCCCGCACCACCTCCACCCCGAAATCGGTAAGACCGTCGTGGTGCTTGACGTTGGGATCGTCGATGTCGCCGGAGGAATCGGCCCAGTCGGTAGACTCGTAATGCGTGAGCGTCATGTAGCGGACGCCCAGGCGATAGTAATCGCGCAGCAGGCCGAGGCTGTTGTCGATGGCGTGCCCGCCCTCGATGCCCATCAGCGCCGCCAGTTTGTGCTGCTGGTGGGCGCGCACGATGTCGTCGGCGGTGAAGGCCATCATCATGCGATCGGGATGCCGCGCCACCTGCTGGTACACCGAGTCGATCAGCTCCAGCGTGCGCCGCGGATAGTGGCCGCGATAGCGTTCCAGGTCCGGCCAGATGGAGAAGAACTGCGCGCCCAGATTGCCGGCGCGAACCTTGGCCAGGTCCATGTGGCCGGCCCCGGCGTCGGAGCCCAGGTCAAAGCCTTCATCGACGAAGCGCTGGGGTGTGTCGGCGTGGCCGTCAATGATGATGGCCGACTGGTGGATGGCGCGCCAGTCCGGCGCAGGGTTCTTAGGTGGATTCTGGGCGGAGACAGCAAGGCACAGGAGAGCGCAACAGAGCAGTATTCGGAAAGGCATCTTCAGATCAGAATAACAGCACGTCAGCCGCATCTCGGCCCGAAGAAATCTCGGACTGTCATTCTGAGCGAAGCGAAGAATCTAGAGAATGCCGAGTGCGACCAGGGCAGTTCGTCAGGGGAACACTCTTCACCCGATGGCGAGCGGCAAGAAAAATTTCTTTTGGCTTTTACGGCAATGTCTTTCCCGACATCCTCAAGGTCCTTCGCGCTGCGCGCTCAGGATGACATTTCCAGTCGGTTCTCTTTATTGACCGCCGGATTGCTCAGCGTCCGGCCGGTTGGTCTGGCGCCACTCAGTATAGCGTTCGGAGATCATAATGTGGAAGACCGGTTGGCGGCGCTCTTCGGCGACCTCGATGATGCCTTCTTCGCGCAGATTGAAGAGGTAGTCCACGATGAACTGGTGCTGCTGGCGGCTGAGGCCCCGCCGGTTGATGTCCACGGTGAGGCCGCCCAGGTGGGAGGAGGCGGTCTCGCCGGCTTCGGGGGCGGCGTTGCCGTTGTGGCGGCGCAGCTTGCGCTGGTACTCCATGGTACGTACGGCGGAGTTCACCTGGATGGGCTGGCCGAATTCTTTGTAGTATGCCGCGCCCAGATCCTGCAGGAAGGTGTGGGTCCAGGGACGGCAAAAGCGGTGGGAGGCCTCGCGGATGGCGATGTGCACCCCGTCGGTCTCTTCGATGGGCACCAGATCACGCCGCGCCTCCAGTTCCGCCAGTTCCACCTCGTCGGCGATACGAGGAAGATCCAGTCGGTCGATCTCCTCGTTCTGGCGCAGCATGGACTCGTAGGAGCCGCGCAAGACTGGGTTCCAGACCACGCGCCGGGAGCGAGTGGCATGGCGGGCTTTGCGCCCGGTACGCGCCATCGCCGCGTGCGCCCCAAACCCCTGGACGCATGCCACCGTCAGCGAGATCAGGATAAAAACCACCGACCGCATTTTCCGTACGTATCGTTGCCAATCCACAAACACGGCCCTCACTGCCTTGAACTTCGATGCTGCTACTCGAATTGTAGCCGGGCACTAGTAACTGGAAAGGGGCTCTTTGGTACCCACCCAGAGCAAAAGGACATGTACGTCGGACGGTGAGCCCTTGCCAGAGAACAACTTAGCCGTGGCGCAATCCGCATGCCGTCCGGACTGCCCTGCTCGGCGCCGGCGTGTCCGCAGCAAAGCCACAATCATGATCCACTCCTCAATGCCTGCGCCATAAGCGCCTTGCGACAGAATGGCCGACTGCAGCGTTGATAGGGACAGAATGGCCTGTCGCCCGAGGCACCTTATTCCATCCCACCCTCGGAAATCAAGCACTTAGGCACAAGGACGCCGTCCCAGAATGGGCGCAACATTGCATGCAAACAGGTGCGATTCACGAGCGTCGGAGGTTCTTAAGGCGATGAAAAAAATGACAAAATTTGCGCTGGTTCTTTTGGTCACGTCACTGTCGTCATCGATCTGGGCCAAGGATCACAAGCTCTCCCCCGACCTCAGCGCCGACAACAGCAGCGACCAGGTCAATGTGATCGTGCAGTTCAAGCAGACGCCGGGCGAAGCGCACAAAAACAAGATCCGCAGCAAGGGCGGCTCGGTGGATTCCGACCTGTCGCTGGTAAAGGCCGTCTCCGGAAAGGTGCCGAGGAACCGGCTGAGCGAGCTGGCCGCTGATCCGGACGTCGCCTACATCAGCCCGGACCGCCCCGTCCAGGGAACGAGCAATGGCAATCCCTCGGCGACTCTGGACTATCACGACACGGCGGCCAATGCCCAAATCGCCTGGCAATCGGGTTATGACGGTACGGGTGTCGGCGTTGCCGTTATCGACAGCGGCATCATTGACATTCCTGATCTGCACGGTCAGAAGGGCAGCCGGGTCGTTTATAGCCAGGACTTTGTTGACGGCGGAAGCGCGGTCGACAAGTACGGTCATGGCAGCCATGTTGCCGGGATCGTCGGAGGTAACGGTAACAAGTCGACCGGCCCGAACGATTTCTATATGTTCAAGGGAATTGCCCCCAACGTGAACCTGGTCAATCTACGTGTCCTCGACCAGAACGGTGTGGGTACCGACAGTCAGGTGATCGCGGCCATCGATCAGGCTATCAGTCTCAAATCGAAGTACCACATCCAGGTCATCAACCTGTCGCTGGGAAGACCAGTGTATGAAAGCTACACGCTTGACCCGTTGTGCCAGGCGGTGGAGCAGGCTTGGAAGGCGGGAATCGTGGTTGTCGTCGCGGCTGGGAATGATGGGCGCGACAACTCGGCGGGAACGAGCGGCTACGCCACCATCACCGCCCCGGGCAACGACCCTGATGTGATCACCGTGGGCGCGATGAACACCATGGGCACAGCGAGCCGGGCTGACGACCAAATCGCCAGCTACAGCTCCAAGGGCCCGACCGCCATCGACCACATCGTCAAGCCCGACCTGGTGGCGCCGGGCAACCGCATCATCTCGCTTTATACCGCAGGACTGACGTTGAATAAGCTCTACCCGGGCAATGAAATCCCCAATTCTCTGTACCAGACGAACGGCAACAGTACCGCTTCTGACACCTACTATATGTTGAGCGGCACCAGCATGGCCACAGCCGTAGTCAGCGGCGCGGTCGCCGACCTGCTCGAGGCCCAGCCCTTGCTCACGCCTGACCAGGTGAAAGCGCTGCTGATGATCACGGCCTACAAGGTCTTCCCGCAGTACAGCAGCGTGACCGATCCTACGACCGGCATCACCTACACCGATCAGTACGACATTTTCACCATCGGCGCCGGCTATCTCGACCTGCAAGCCTCGCTGGCCTCAACCGATGTGGCGCCTGCGGGCTTATCCGCCAAGTCACCCACCGCGACTTACGATTCCACTTCCCAGAGCGTGTACCTGGTGCAGGACAACTCGGCGGTGTGGGGCGGCTCAGCGGTTTGGGGCGGTTCAGCCGTCTGGGGTGGAAGCGTCTTCGTGGGCGGCAACTCCGCAGTCTGGGGCGGTTCTTTCCTCGGCGGCAGCTCGGCAGTCTGGGGCGGCTCGGCGGTGTGGGGCGGCTCCGCGGTGTGGGGCGGCAGCAGCACTAGCGGATTCAGCGCGGTCTGGGGCGGCTCCGCAGTTTGGGGCGGCAGCACCGATACCACCGAATCACTTAGCATCGCCATCAACGGCGAGTAGCAGCACCGGGCACTGGAGCGGGAGCGAGCAATCGCTCCCGCCGTTTTCTTTTTCCCGCCGCCTTTCCTCGCCGTTGACTTGCCCACATCTGCAACCTAACATGGCCGTCCAAGGGGGAATCCTTGATCGGCCGCACCGTGGCGCACTATCGGGTGCTGGAGAGGCTCGGCGGCGGCGGCATGGGTGTGGTCTACAAGGCCGAGGACCTCAAGCTCGGCCGCATGGTCGCCCTCAAATTTCTTCCCGAAGACATGGTGCGCGAGCCGCAGGCGCTGGAGCGCTTCCAGCGCGAAGCCCGCGCTGCCTCCTCGCTCGATCATCCCAACATCTGCACTATCTTTGAGGTCAGCGAGCACGAGGGCCAGCCCTTCATCGCCATGCAGTATCTGGAGGGCCGCACCCTCAAGCACCTGATCGAGGGGCGCGCGCTGAGGATCTCGACGGCGATCGAGCTGGCTATCCAGATCGCCGACGCGCTCGAAGCCGCTCATCACAAGGGCATCGTCCATCGCGACATCAAGCCTGCCAATATTTTTGTCACCACCCGCGAGCAGGCCAAGGTGCTGGATTTTGGGCTGGCCAAGGTAGCGCCCCGGCCCATGGCCGAAGCCGTGGGCGCTTCCACCATGCCCACCAGCGCGGGGCAGGAATTGCTCACCAGCCCCGGCGTCGCCATGGGGACGGTGGCCTACATGTCGCCGGAGCAGGCCCGCGGAGAAGAGCTCGACACCCGCACCGACCTGTTCTCCTTCGGCGCTGTGCTCTACGAGATGGTCACCGGCCTGATGCCCTTCCGCGGCGACACTTCGGCGGTGATCTTCGATTCAATCCTGAACCGCCTGCCCACACCTCCGGTGCGGCTGAACCCGGAGCTGCCGGCAAAGCTCGAAGAGATCATCGACAAGGCGCTAGAAAAAGATCGGCGCCTGCGTTACCAGACGGCGTCCGATCTGCGCGCCGACCTGGCACGGCTGAAGCGCGACCTGGATTCCGGTCGGGCCTCGGCAATGACGTCGGCTGCCGTCGCCGTCTCCGAAGTCACGCCTGCGCCTACGGGTGGAGTGACGCCCGCCAGCGGGGCCAGCCGTCCAGTGACTGCGGCCGCCACTCCCGCCGCCGGCACCGCTCCCGCGATGACGCCCGGTGCTGGAGTGACGCCTGTCAGCGGCACCGCCGCCGCCGCTGCACCCCAACCGTCACCCCGCAAGCCAGTGTGGTTGTACGCGGCGGCCGGCATTGTGGTCGTCATTCTTGCGGTGGCCGGCTGGTGGCTCCTCCGCGGACGCGGAACACAGCACGGCGCAACCGAAGGCCACAAATCCATCGCCGTGCTCTACTTCAGCAACCTCACGCAGGACAAATCGCTTGACTGGCTCGACCGCGGCTTGACCGAGATGCTCACCACCAACCTTGCCCAAGTGCAGGGACTGGACGTGCTCTCAACTGAACGTATTCAGGGCTCGCTGCAGCGCGTGGGCAAGAAGGATGGCGCCATCGACCCGGGGCTGGCGCAGGCGGTGGCCCGCGACGCCGGCGCCGACGCCTTCATCACCGGCGCGTTGCTCAAGGTTGGTCCTACCCAACTGCGCCTGGACGTGCGTGTGCAGGACACCAAGACCGGCCAGATCCTTGATTCCCATAAGCTCGAGGGCGAAAGCATCCAGAACATCTTCGGCATGGTGGACTCGCTCACGGCACACATCGCCGGTCATTTCCTGCCAGGCAGCACCGCCAAAGCCCCGGCGATCGAGCAGGCGCTGACGTCCAATGTGGAAGCGTTGCGCCATTTCCAGCTCGGACGTGAATACGAGACCCGCTATTTGACCGCCGAATCCATCCGCGAACTGGAGGAAGCGGTGCGCCTGGATCCGCAATTTGCCTCGGCTTACCTCGAACTGGCATTCGATTACAGCTTCGAGGGCGACTTGCGCAAAGCCGACGAAACCAGCCGCAAGATCGAGCAACTGCAGTCGCGCTTGCCGCGTCGCGAGCAGTTGTTCTTTCAGGCTAATCAGGCCAGCCGCTCGCGGGACTTGGAAGCCATGGTTCACGCCGAGGAAGCGGTGCTTGCGGAATTTCCACGGGAGACTGATTCCCGCGCTTCGCTATGCGTCCTGCTACTCAGGATGAATCAATCCGATCGGGCCATCAGCCTTTTGCGCGAAGGATTGGCAGCCGACCCCAAGAGCGAGAACCTATGGAACATCCTCGGGTACGCTTATGCCAACAAGGGAGACAAAACCGAAGCGCTCAAGGCCAGCGACCAGTACATCGCCCTTCGTCCTGGTGATCCCAACCCGGTAGATACCAGGGGAGATATTTTCTTCTGGTTTGGCCAGGATGACGATGCTCTGGTTTCCTATCGTAAGGCCCTGGAGCTCAAGCCTGATTTTCAGGGCTATACGGAGTACGTAAAACTTGCAACCGTCTATGCGGACCAGGGGAAATATGCTCTGGGCGAGGCAGCGTTGCAGGAGTATGCGCAGCGCACCTCTGCGCTGTATCGCCTGTATCTGCCGATTTTCCAGTCGCAGATCCAGCAGATGAGGGGTGACCTGGACGGCGCTCTTGAGAGCTATCGCAAGGCAGTCACACAGTTGGCACGGGCCGGGCAGGACGAAAGCGCCGGTGAGACGTTGGAATCGTTTGTCCGGGCCGCCATGGTCATGGGGGATACGTCCGCGGCGCTGGCTTTTGCCCGCCAGCAGAAGCTGCACGGCGAGGAACTCCCGGCAGTTTCAATGCTGGAAGCCGCTCAGGGAGACCGCGCCGGCTCGGAGCGCGACCTGCGGCAATTTGCCAGCACGCGCTCCTGGATATCGCCTCGCTTCATTGAAAACCAGGAAAAAAGGAACGAGATTCGCGCTGCCCTTATTCACGGCGACGGGCAAGCGGCGCTTACCGGCGTTTCCGGCCTGAACGGATTTCAGGATGCATCGACATTATTCGCCCGCGGCCGCGCGCACCTGCTGGTAAAGGACTATGCTGCCGCTGAGCCGGAGTTCCGCGGCGCACTACTGGAAAGCCGGGGTTTCTCCAATTTTCGTTTCATGCGCGAGCAGGTGCCGCTGTTCGGCCTGCTCAGCCACTTCTACCTCGGGCAGCTCTATGAGGCAACCGGCAAGAGCCAGCAGGCGATCGACGAGTACCAGTCATTCCTGTCGCACTTCGAGGGCTCGCGCACCAAGATACCGCAGGTCGCAGAAGCCCGTGCCGCGCTTCAGCGGCTGATGCACTGAGTCTCACGCACCATGCGGCGGGTGCTCATCGCGACCTCCAACCCCGGCAAGCTGCGCGACTTTGCCGGCGCCGCCGCGGCGCACGGGATCGCAGTCGCGTCTTTGCCCAATTTCGATTCCTTGCCCGGCGTGCGCGAGGATGGCGCCACCTTCGAAGCCAACGCCCGCAAGAAGGCCGAGCACTACAGCCGCTTCGCCCCCGGCGAAATGGTGCTGGCCGATGATTCCGGCCTGGAGGTGGACGCGCTCGGCGGCGCTCCCGGCGTGCACTCGGCGCGCTACGCCTCAACCGCGGACCAAGGCAATGCCGATGACCGCGCCAACAACGCCCGCCTGCTGCGCGAACTCTCCCACGCCGCCGACCGCGCGGCGCGCTTCGTCTGCGTGATCGCCGTCGCCCGCGATGGGCGCACGCTCTCCACCTTCCGCGGCGAAGCCCAAGGCCGCATTCTAGACGCGCCCCGCGGCTCGGGCGGCTTCGGCTACGATCCGCTGTTCTTCTTTCCCGGGTTGGGCAAGGCGTTCGCCGAACTCTCGCCGGAAGAAAAGGCCGGCGTCAGCCATCGCGGCGCGGCCTTCCGCCGGTTCCTGGAGTGGTATGAAAGACCTGCTCCACCCTGCTGAATAATCCAATTGAACGCGGTAACTCGCTCGCGTCGAATCGTATGTGACGCACATCACATAGATAAGTGCAGTATTTCTTGACTCGCCGCTCGGCGGGAACTGATAATTTGGGGTTCTTTCTCTGTTAGCGTGGTCTTTCATAAGGAGTCGGTTTCGTATGGCATCCTATAACCCTCCTCTCACCACCAGTTCGCAGAAGGTTGAGGGCGGCGTGGCCGCCCTGCGCGCCGCCCAGGGCAGCGAGTTCTTCTGGCGACGCCTGCAATCGCTGACCGGCATCATCCCCATCGGCGCCTTTCTGCTGGAACACATTCTTTTGTCCAACAGCACCGCTTTGAACGGTCCGGAGGCGTACGCGAACACGGTGAAGTTTCTCGGTTCGCTGCCGCTGGTGCTGGCGCTGGAAACGTTCTTCATCTGGCTGCCCATCGCCTTCCACGGCCTCTACGGCTTTTACATCTGGTACCGCGGCGACTCCAACGTGGGCGGGGCTTATCCCTGGACCGGCAACTGGATGTACACCCTGCAGCGCTGGACCGGCGGCATCGTCTTCTTCTATATCGGCTGGCACGTCTGGCATCTGCGCTTTGCCGGCATCGACCTGCACGCGCACCCCGGCGCCTCGTTCGGCAAGGTGCAGGGCGAACTGGTGATTGCCTGGCAACTGGCGTTCTACATCGTCGGCCTGATCGCCGCTTCCTGGCACTTCTCGTACGGCTTGTGGCTGTTCTGCGCCAAGTGGGGGATCACGGTGGGCGAGCGGGCGCGGAGCCGTTTCCTGGCGATCTGCCTGGCGCTGTTCCTGCTTATTAGCGGCGTCGGGTTGGTTAGCTTGCGAGCATTCCTGGTCAGTCCACGGCAGCCGGTGGACGTAAGCGCCGGAGAAATGCGCACCGCTCCCGTGCCTGCGGCCGCGGCGGCCGACAAAAATTCAGAAGGTCATTGATATGGCAAATCCCAAAATCATCGTAGTGGGCGGCGGCCTGGCGGGGCTCTCCGCCGTCATCAAGATCGCCGAGATGGGCGGGCAGGTGGATCTGTTTTCCATCGTGCCGGTCAAGCGTTCCCATTCCGTCTGCGCCCAGGGCGGCATCAATGCCGCCAAGAACCTGAAGGGCGAGGGCGATTCCACCTGGAAGCACTTCGACGACTCGGTCTACGGCGGCGACTTCCTCGCCAACCAGCCTCCGGTGAAAGATATGTGCGAAGCCGCGCCCGGCATCATCGACCTGCTCGATCGCATGGGCGTCCCGTTCAACCGCACCCCGGAAGGCGTGCTCGATTTCCGCCGCTTCGGCGGTACGCTCTTCAACCGCACCGCCTTCGCCGGCGCTACCACCGGCCAGCAACTACTCTACGCGCTCGACGAGCAGGTGCGCCGCTACGAGGCTGAAGGCAAGGTCACCAAGTACGAGCACTGGGAGTTCCTCTCCGCCGTACTCGATGGCAACGGCATCTGCCGCGGTATCTGCGCGCAGGACCTGCGGACAATGGAAGTGCACACCTTCCCCGCCGACGCGGTGATCATCTGCACCGGCGGCAACGGGGCGATCTTCGGCAAGTCCACCAATTCTGTGGTCTGCACCGGATCGGCGCAGTCGGCGCTTTATCAGCAGGGCGCGTATTACGCCAACGGCGAGTTCATCCAGGTACACCCGACTTGCATTCCTGGCGAAGACAAGTTGCGGCTGATGTCGGAATCCGCCCGCGGCGAAGGCGGACGGGTGTGGGTGCCGAGGCAGGCAGGCGACAAGCGCGAACCGCGCTCGATCCCGGAGAAAGAACGCTGGTACTTCCTGGAAGAGTGGTATCCCAAGTACGGCAATCTGGTGCCGCGCGACATCGCCACCCGCGCTATTTTCAAGGTGGTCTTTGAGAACGGGCTGGGCATCGACGGCCAGCCCATGGTCTATCTCGACCTTACTCACATCGACCGCAAGATCCTGGACAAGAAGCTGGAAGGCATCCTGGAGATCTACGAGAAGTTCGTCGGCGACGACCCGCGCGACGTGCCCATGAAGATTTTCCCCGGCATGCACTACACCATGGGCGGAATGTGGATCGACTTTCAGCAGGCCACCAACATCCCCGGGCTGTACGCGGCGGGCGAGTGCGAGTACCAATACCACGGCGCCAACCGCCTGGGCGCGAATTCGCTGGTGTCGTGCATTTGGGGCGGATTCGTGGCCGGACCAGCGTCGTTAAAGTACGCCAAGAACGTAAAGGGGCTCTCGTCGAACGGCTGCTTCGATTCCGAAAAGAAGCGGCAGGAAGAGATCAACGCGCGCCTGATGAAGTCCGACGGCACGGAGAATCCCTTCCGCCTGTGGCGCGAACTGGGCGACGTGATGACCAAGAACTGTACCGTCATCCGCTACAACAAGGAACTCAAGGCCACCGACGCCAAGCTGTGCGAGCTGCTGGAACGCTTCCGGCACGTCAACGTGAGCGACAAGAGCCAGTGGGCAAACACCACGGTGGTGTTCGCGCGCCAGCTCTACAATATGCTGCAACTGTCGCGGGTGATCGCGCAGGGAGCGGAGCTGCGCAACGAGTCGCGCGGCGCGCACTACAAGCCGGAGTTCCCCGAGCGCGACGACAAGAACTTTTTGAAAACGACCAAGGCGTCGTTTGCGCCCGATGCCGACGAGCCCAGGTTCGAGTTCGAGCCGGTGGACACGTCGCTGATCCCGCCGCGTCCGCGAAAGTACGACGTGGCGGCGTGATTCTTTACCGCGGACGAACGCGGAGGCTCGCGGGATCTATTGGACCGCTTTTGCTTGATAGCTGCGTTTATCCGCGTTGATCCGCGGTGAAGAAGTTTATAGAAGTCATCAGGAGGAGGACACATGGAACGCGCCTTATCGATACGCAAATCCTGGCGTCCCATCCTGATGGCGGCGGGCGTGGTTCTCCTGCTGGCTGGCTTTTATTCTCATAATCAGGCCATGCAGGCAGCGGGTTTCATAATCGCGATCTTCGGCGCCTTCGGCGGAGGCTGAAGAAGCGCCTGTGCGGTGTCAGGTACTGACGCCACAAACAGAACGAAAGACGATCATCATGGCTAATAACAAAACCGTACTCTTAAAGATCAAACGTCAAGCCGCTCCCGGTTCGAAACCTTACTGGGAGGAATTCGCCCTGCCGTGGAAGCCGGGGATGAACGTGATCTCCTGCTTCATGGACATCGCCGCCAATCCGGTGACGCGCGACGGCAAGGCCACCACCGCCATCTTCTACGACTCGAATTGTCTGGAGGAAGTCTGCGGCTCCTGCGCCATGCTGATCAACGGGCGCACCCGCATGGCCTGCTCGGCGCTGATCGACCATCTCGATCAGCCCATCCGCATCGAGCCCTTCACCAAGTTCCCGGTGGTGCGCGACCTGGCGGTGGATCGCCAGGTGATATTCGAGAACCTCAAGCGGGTGCAGGCCTGGGTGCCGGTGGACGGGACGTACGACCTCGGCTCCGGCCCGCGCATGTCGCCCGAGGAGCAGGATGTAGCGTACCCGCTCTCGCGCTGCATCTCCTGCTGCTGCTGCATGGAAGCCTGTCCGCAGTTCAACGAGCAAACCGGATTCGTGGGCGCGGCAGCCATCTCGCAGGTACGCCTGTTCAACACCCACCCCACCGGCAGAGCGCTCAAGAGGGAGCGCCTGCACGCGCTGATGGGCAATGGCGGCATCCAGGAGTGCGGCTACGCGCAGAATTGCGTCGAAGTCTGCCCTAAGGACATCCCGCTGACCACCTCCATCGCCGAAGTGGGTGGCGCGGTGATGAGGCAGGCGCTGTTCGACCTGTTTAAGCGCTAGTTGTTTGGAAAGAGGTGGGATCAGCGGGACTCGGTGACGGTCCAGCCTTCTTCCTGTTGCTTATCGGAAATCCACTGCTGCAGCTTGGCCACCACCTGGGCATCGATCTGGGTGAAGCGGAGGCCGGCCTTGCCGCGGACGTCGGCCCAGGCAATGCGGCCGGTGGCTTGGACTGCCATGCCGTCGGGCATGGTGAAGCGGATGTCAAGGTCGCCGCTGCACTTCAGGGGATTGACCAGGCCGCTCACCGCCAGCCCGCCAGCGGCAAGGTTGATACAGCGAACGCTCAGCTCCTCATCCCACTTGGTGCGGATGGCCACCGGCACATCCAGCGCGGCGCGGAAGTAGCTCTGTTGTTCGCCGCCCAGCAGGCCCAGCGGATTCGAGCTGCGGCGTTCGGCGTCGATCTTGTACTGCTTGAGCTTGCGGCTGAGGGTGCGGCGGGAAATGCCAAGCTGTTCCGCCGCCTGGCCCTGGTGGCCGCTGGTCGAGGCCAGCACCTTGACGATGGTCTGGCGCTCGATCTCGGCTAGGTCGCGAGTGGGGACTTCGTCCTCGACGCGCGGCGCCCCGCCGATCTCCGGCGGCAAGTCGGCCACGCGGATCTCGGCATCGTCAGCCAAGGTGGCCGCCTGCAACACTACATTCTTCAATTCGCGTACGTTGCCCGGCCAGGAATAGGCGAGCAGGGCGTGCAGGGCGTCGTCGGAAAAACGCATCTCCGGCTTGTGCTGCTTGAGCAGGTGCTCGGCCAGACCGACGATGTCCTCGGGCCGGCTGCGCAGGGGCGGCACCTTGAGCTGGAATTGCCCCAGGCGATGATAGAGGTCGCTGCGGAAGCGGCCGGCGCGCACCTGCTCTTCCAGGTCGCGGTTGGTGGCGGCCACGATGCGCACATCCACGGAAATCTTCTTGCTGCCGCCCAGCCGGTAGTAGGTGACGCCGTCGAGCACGCGCAGCAGCTTCACCTGCACCTTGGGCTCCAGTTCGCCGATCTCGTCGAGAAACAGCGTGCCGTGGTCGGCCAGCTCGAACAGGCCGGGCTTGGGAGTGTCGGCGCCGCTGAACGCGCCTTTTTCGTAGCCGAACAGCTCACTTTCCACCAGGTTTTCGGGAAGCGCGGCGCAGTTCAAATCCACCCAGGGCTTGTTGCAGCGCAGGGAATTATGGTGGATGGCGCGGGCGATAAATTCCTTGCCGCTGCCGGTCTCGCCGATGATCAGCACCGCGGCGCTGCTGCGGGCCACCCGCTCCACCATCTGCATCAGCTTGTGCATAGCTTCGCTGCAGACCACGGCTTCAAAGCCCTGGATCTGATAGCGCGAAGTATCGGCAGAAATGGATTCCGGCATACTCGTATCAGCGGTCCGCACACGGAAGCTTTCCCGGGCGGAGAGGTGCCCTGTTTTCTTTATCGGCCATCTGACTTGCCCTGTCAACCGCGAACGCCCCCCGGTGCAAACTAAGGTACTGAACGATCGTGTAAGCACGTTGGTAATGCCCGGAGCAATCGAAAATGCCAGGGAATAAACCGCACCGGTTTCTGGTTTAATACATGGCGCTGTGCCTGCGCATACCTCCAGTGCCGGCTTCGAAGAACTGGCAATGCCGCTCTTCGATTCGCTCTACAACTTCGCGCACTGGCTCACCCAGAACCGCGACGAGGCGGAAGACCTGGTGCAGGAGACCTACGCCAAAGCGTTGAAGGGGTTCGGCTCGTTCCAGCCGGGAACCAACTTCCGCGCCTGGATTTTCCGCATCCTGCGCAACAGCTTCTTGACCTCGCGCACCGGCCTGGCGGCGACCCGGACGGTGCCGCTCGAGGGCGACGACGAGCCGGAGCAAACGGCAGCCGTGTCGCACGAGACACCGGAATCCATCCTGCTCGAGCAGGCCGGCCAGCAGCAAGTCCAGGCCGCGCTTGAACAGGTGCCGATTCTGTTTCGGGAGGTGCTGTTGTTGTGCGAGGTTGAAGAGATGAGCTATCAAGAGATCGCCGAAACGCTCGGCGTGCCTATCGGCACGGTGATGTCGCGCCTGTACCGGGCGCGCAAGGCGCTGCGGGCGGCGCTGGAACAGAAGATGCGGGAGACCAAGCATGGCTGACGATCCCTGGCAGCCCAAACTCGATCAGTACCTGGACTCCGAGCTCTCCGCCGAGGAGATGCGCGGCATGGACGCGCACCTGCGCGAATGCGCATCCTGCTCTGGCGATGCCCTGCGCCGCATGCAGCTCAAACGAGCCACCCGCCTGGCGGGCCAGCGCTACACGCCCAGCGCCGACTTACGCCGCCGTATCGAGAAGCAGGTCGCCACGAAAAACCATCCCGCGCGCCGCTGGCTGTGGATTCCATCTCTGGCCATGGCCGCCGTGGTGTTGCTGGTCGCCACCATCACCGTGGGCCGTTGGTACGAGCGCTCGCGCTCCGAGCAGTTGCTGGGCGAGCTGGCCGACTTGCACGTCGCCGATCTGGCTTCTCCCACGCCCGTGGACGTGGTTTCCTCCGACCGGCACACCGTCAAGCCCTGGTTCCAGGGAAAATTGCCGTTCACCTTCGACCTGCCCGACCTGCCCGGTACCGGCTATACCCTGGTGGGCGGACGCGTGGCATACCTCGAGCACGAGCCCGGCGCGCACCTGCTCTATGACGTGGGCGCACATCACATCTCGGTGTTCATCTTCCCCGACCGTCCGGAGATCGAGCGCGTGTTTCCGGCTCGCGATTCCACCCACCACGTGCTCTCGTTTTATGTGGAATCCTGGGCTGCCGGCGGCTTACGCTATTTCGTCTTCGGCGATGCCAGCCCGGAAGCTATTCAAGGACTCAGCCGTCTGCTGAAGCAGGCCAGTACCTGAGGCGATCGGTCCCGCCCACGATGACGTCCCCGCATTGGCCGCAGGCCCGCCAGCTAGTATCATGTAGCCATGAACATCGGCCCTGAGATGCTGTTCTTGGTGCTTCTGGCCTTCTTGTTGTTCGGACCCAAGAAGCTGCCGGAGATCGGCCGCAAGATTGGCCGCAGCCTGGCCGAATTTAAGCGCGCCTCCAATGAGCTGAAGGGGCAACTGGAAAACGAGATGCGGCTGCTCGAAGCCGAAGATCGCGAGAAGAAGATCTCGCCACCATCTCCACCGCCTCCGGAAAACACCATTGCCACCTTGCCCCAGACGGTGTCTACCTCATCGGTAGCCGACGCTACCGCTCCCGTCGCGGCAGCCGCCGCGCCGGATGCGAATCCCCCTCCTTCGCCCGGTCCTGGAGTAGAAAGTGCCTGAGACCGATACCGAGCAGCCGCCCCGGCACGAGCTCCCCGGCATGAGCTTCCTCCAGCACCTGGAGGAGCTCCGGCGGCGCATTATCTACTCGATCGTAGCGGTGGCCGTGGCTTTCTTCGTGGGCTGGTGGAAGGCGGATCGCATCTTTGCCTTCATGCAGGCGCCCATCATCACCGCCCTGCACGCCCACAAGCTGGATGAAAAGCTGGTTTACACTAACCCCACCGACCCCTTCAACATGTACATGAAGGTCGGGTTGATCGCTGGGCTGTTTATCGCCTCGCCGTTCATCCTGTATCAGGTGTGGGCCTTCATCGCGCCCGGCCTGTATCGCCACGAGCGGCGCTATATTCTTCCCTTCATGGTTTCGACGGTCGGCCTGTTCCTGGCGGGCGGCGCCTTCGGCTATAAGATGGTGTATCCGGCGGCGCTGGATTTCCTGATCGGCTACGGCGCGCAGTTCCAGCCCATGATCACCATCGGCGAGTACACGAGTCTGTTCCTGACCATCATCGTCGGGATGGGGATCGTCTTCGAGATGCCCATCCTGATCTTTTTCCTGTCCTTGTTTGGGATCGTGAGCGCGGGCTGGATGTGGCGCAACCTCCGTTATTCGATCCTGGTGATCTTCATCATCGCGGCCATCGTCACGCCCACCACCGACATCCTCAACATGTGCATCTTCGCCGCGCCCATGGTTGCGCTGTACGTGGTCAGCATCGCCATTGCCTGGCTGGTGCACCCCAAGCAGCGCAAAGCCCGCGCCGCCAAAGCCAAAGCCCAAGCATGATTGTCCCTGACGCGCGCCGAAGATGGCTGGCGGCGGCCGTACCCGCGCTGCTGATGCTGATGCTCGCGCCGCTGGCGCTCAAGCGTCTGGGACGCCTTCCCCAGGCGCCGGCTGTCACGCAGACCGCGGCGCCGGCGCCGTCTCCCATACCGGTCAACGCCACAACCGTCTCGGAGACCGAAATACCGCATATTAACGCCGCGCGCGCCATGCAGTACGTGCGCGAGGTGGTCGCCTTCGGACCGCGTCCCATCGGCAGCGAAGCCCACCGGAAGCTCGAAGCCTACCTCGCCGCTCACTTGGCAGGGGTGACCGTCGAGCGCGACGACTTCACCGCCGCGACTCCCGACGGCAGCTTTCCGATCCACAACGTCATCGCCAAGTTTCCCGGCACGAAGCCGGGCGTGGTGGTCATCGCCACGCATTACGACACGCTGATGTCGGTGAAGAACTTCGTCGGCGCCAACGACGGCGGCTCCGGCACCGGGCTTCTCATCGAACTCGCCAACCAGCTCCGCAGCTCGAGACGCAGCGGGTACAGCGTCTGGCTGGTGTGGCTGGATGGAGAAGAAGCGGTGCGCCATTGGTCGGCGACCGACAGCCTCTACGGCAGTCGCCAGCTCGCCGAGCGCTGGCAGAAGGATGGCACCGTCAGCCGGATCAAGGCGTTCCTGCTGGCCGACATGATCGGCGACGCCGACCTCAACATCGATCACGACAAGAACTCCACCGCCTGGCTCGAAGACCTGATCTACGAGGCGGCCAGCAAGCTGGGCTACCAGTCGCACTTTTTCGCGCGCCAGATCGCCATCGAAGACGACCACATTCCCTTTGCCAAGGCCGGCGCTCCCGTCGCCGACCTGATCGACTTCGACTACGGCTACAACAACGTCTTCTGGCACACGCCCCAGGACACGCTCGACAAGCTCAGCCCCAAGAGCCTCCAGATCACCGGCGAAGTGCTGCTCGAAACCGTGCGCCTGCTGGACCAGAAGTAACGTCAGCGGCCTTTACCGAGCACATCTCTCACTTTCTCCAGCAGCGCGGCCGCGGGATAGGGCTTAGGAAAAACCTCAAACCCTCCCAGCTCCATCCGATTTACCAGCCGATCATCGTCGATGAGGCCGCCGATCATCAGAACCTTGAGTGCCGGACATTTGGTACGCAGATACATCGCGGCATCATAGCCGGGAATGTCCTCAATGTAGGAGCGGGTGATGAGCAGATCCCGGCGTGAACTCTTTCAGCCGGTCGACGGCCTTTCCCAAGTCGCCTACCGCCACCACCGAAATCCCGCCGTGCTCCAGCGCGTCGCGAACCGCCGCCCGCACCACCGTATCGGAAATCAGAAGCAGAATCGTCGGGGTCGTCGTTTTCATGGCTGAGTGTCCGAGTTGCGACACACTAGATTAACTCTTTTGACGGTCGCGAGGGATACTGGTTGGCTGCCGCCCCGGCGGGTATGCCGGCCCAGTTGTTCGTACCCAAGAAGTGTCATGCCGAGCGCCGTCGGGTTGCGGTGCTAGGCATCTATGAGTATTTCCTATTTCCGGCCAAATGCAGAACGGAACCTGCCCGGGCCTAGGTAACCTCCATCAGCACTTTCCGGATTGCCATCCCAGTAGCAAGATAACTAGGGGTAGTGTAACCATGGCGAGCTTCAACTATCGCCTTCTGGTCGTCGACGATGAGCCCTCTATCCGAGACCTCATGCAGACGTCGCTCTCCATGGAGGGTTATGAAGTCCTTGTCGCCAAGGACGGTTTTGACGCGCTGGCGCAAATGCGGGGAGCGCTGCCTGACCTGATTCTCACCGACCTGAAGATGCCCAACATGTCAGGCTTCGAGTTGCTCTCCGTGGTGCGCCGGCGATTCCCTCAAATCCCGACCATTGCCATCAGCGGAGAGTTCGAGCCCGCGGCCGAAGAACTGGGAGTGCTCGCGGATGTTTTCCTGGCCAAGCCGCATACGCCCAAGGAACTGTATGCAAAGGTTGCGGCGTTGCTGGCGGAAGCTCCGCCGCGTCCGGCCATCAAGAAGGATAGGGCGCCCGTCTGGGTTCCCCGCAATGGCGACTACTATGTGATCACCTG
Organism: uncultured Acidobacteriota bacterium; assembly: GCA_963808725.1. Classification (GTDB taxonomy): domain Bacteria; phylum Acidobacteriota; class Terriglobia; order Terriglobales; family Acidobacteriaceae; genus JAHFUA01. The sequence goes on from CAWEGO010000003.1 coordinate 600,646, forward strand.
CACCGATTGCCTGCGGTCCTTTTCTGTACCCGCAGAGGACACTGTCCAAGCCCTTCGCGAGCTGCACACTTTGGAGTGCATTTTCTGCGATGCCACGGTTAGGTTCATCGTCGAAGAAAAGTTCCGCCTGACGGCCAGCAGGACGCGAACACCGGAGCCGCGAAGCCCCCAAAGCAGCCGGTCGTAGGTACCCCTTCATCCCGTAAGGCATGCCGGAGAGAGCATCACTCGCCGGCGGAAACACCCACATCTGCCAACTGCGGGCGGATGTGCGGCACCGTCCCTTCGAGCGTAGATGTGGGCCACGGGCCTTCCCGGCCACCATCCTCGGTTCCAAAACTTTACACGTGGTTGGACACGTACTACGATGCTGACCCACTGGCAACGTAGAGGCGCAAGCGTGCTAATTGATGCCGTTGATTTCTTTCGCTTGGATGCGAACCGCAAACTAGACCCTGGGCGTCGCTCGGAGTTGGGGCAGTTTATGACCCCCCCCGCTACGGCGCGGTTGATGGTGTCGATGTTCCAGGCCAAAGATGAAAAGCTCACGTTGCTTGACGCGGGCGCGGGCGTCGGCTCCCTGACGGCGGCGTTTGTCGGTGAGATTTGTGCCCGTACCCACAAGCCCAACAGCATCCATGCCACCGCTTACGAGATCGACCCGACGCTGATTGAGTACCTCAGCAGTACGCTCGATGAATGTCGGAAAACTTGCGAAAGCAGCAGCGTTGCGTTTGAGTCTCACCTGGCTGAGCACGATTTCATTGACGACGGTACACGTCAGCTACGACAGGAGATGTTTGCCCCAATTCAGCGGTTCAACTGTGCCATCCTCAACCCCCCGTACAAGAAGATTAACAGCGATTCCGAGACGCGATTAAGGCTACGAGAGATCGGCGTTGAAACGTCCAATCTCTACACCGGGTTTTTGGCCGTTGTTCTCATGCTACTCGCTGATGGCGGCGAACTCGTCGCCATTACGCCCCGCAGCTTTTGCAACGGCCCCTACTTCAAACCGTTTCGCAAGCTCCTGTTGGACACCCTATCAATTCGCCGGATCCACGTGTTTGAGTCCCGCCAGGTTGCATTTCAGGAAGACGAAGTGCTGCAAGAAAATGTGATCTTCCACGGCGCCAAGGGCGAGAGCAAAGAGGCCAGGGTCACCATATCCTCAAGCACAGGCCCAGAGGACGAATTTGCGGTTGTGCGAGAAGTTGCTTATGAACAACTTGTACGTCCCGGCGACCAGGAATACTTCATTCACATTGTTCCTGATGAGCTTGGCGCATCCATCGCTGAGCAAATTGGTCGGCTCTATTGGACTCTGAGAGAGCACGATATCGAGGTTTCAACCGGGCGCGTGGTTGATTTCCGCGCAACGCCACTGCTACGGGCTGTTCCTGAATCTGACACCGTGCCTCTTATCTACCCCCTCAACTTTGAGAACGGCTTTATTGAGTGGCCTAAGCCGGGCAGCAAGAAAGCGCAAGCCATGGCCCTACTGCCGGGTGCCGACCAATTGCTCGTTCCCCAGGGAACGTATGTACTCGTAAAACGTTTTTCGTCAAAAGAGGAAGATAGACGCGTCGTTGCCGCTGTGTACGACCCAGGCCGGGTCGAGGCTGAGCAGGTCGGATTTGAGAATCACCTCAACTATTTCCATCGCAAAGGGGGCGGCTTGCCTGTCACCCTTGCAAAGGGGCTTGCAGCCTTTCTTAATTCAACATTGGTGGATCTGTATTTCCGCCAGTTCAGCGGACACACGCAGGTCAATGCAACTGACCTGAGGAGCTTGAAATACCCAACGCGCTCACAGCTTGAGGCGCTTGGCTCAAGAATCGGGGACAAATTTCCCGAGCAAGAAGTCATTGACCGTCACGTCGAGGAGGCGCTCAACTTGCCAGATGCGACAGGTGTTGCGGACCCAGTAAGGGCAAAGAAAAAGATTGACGAGGCGCTTGCCATTCTCAAAGATTTGGGTTTGCCGCGCGAGCAGCAGAATGAGCGATCGGCGCTGACGCTGCTTTCGCTGCTCGACCTCAAGCCCGATACGCCATGGTCAGACGCGAAAATGCCGCTCATGGGTATCACGCCGATGATGGAATTTTTTGATGTGCATTACGGCAAGAAATACGCGCCGAACACACGCGAAACAGTGCGCCGCCAAACGATCCATCAATTTCTCGATGCGGGTATCGTGAACATCAATCCCGACGAACCCGAGCGCCCGACCAACAGCCCGTACGCCGTTTATCAGATTGAAGGGGGCTTGCTGAGGTTGCTGAGAACTTACGGCATGGCCGAATGGAAAAAGGGCCTCAAAACCTATCTGGCGTCCGTCGAGACCCTGAAAAAGAGATATGCGCAGGAACGGCAAATGAGACGCATTCCACTTCAGATTGCGGAGAACAAAACAATAACGCTCTCGCCAGGGGGTCAGAACGTCCTCGTTGAAAAAATCATCAAGGAGTTTTGTGAGCTTTTCACAGCCGGCGGGAAGCTCGTCTATGTGGGTGATACAGATGAAAAATGGGCGCACTTTGATGAGCCCCTGCTGGAATCGTTGGGCGTCACTATTGAGGCACACGGCAAGATGCCCGATGTGATCGTGTATGTTGCGCGCAAGAATTGGCTTGTGCTGATTGAGGCCGTCACGAGTCACGGGCCCGTTGATCCGAAGCGTCGTGGGGAATTGAAAACGCTGTTCAAGGGCTGTAAGGCGGGCCTCGTGTTCGTGACCGCGTTTCTTGACCGGCAAGCGATGGTCAGGTACCTCGGCGACATTTCGTGGGAAACGGAGGTTTGGGTCGCCGACGCCCCAACGCACCTGATTCACTTCAACGGCGAACGCTTCCTCGGGCCGTATGAAGGTTAGGCCGTACCTTCCTTCGAACCATTACTGTTATTACATCAGCAGGTCGATTCAATTACGCTAGGGGCGATGGCGATGTGAAACAGAGTGGCCCGCGCAGCTCACAAGCACACGCTCAAGGCAGACAGTGAATATTGGGAGAAATGCGCACGTCACCGTAACCGACAGAGCACTAGGTTCGTCGCTCATATGTTTCTGTGTGACCGCTGTGCTACGCGGCTGCAGAAGAAATGTCTGAACGGCAGACCACCGATCTACTGCGGGCTCCCCGTAAATGGATACTGTGGTTTGTGCAATAGGCACACCAGGACACTGCTTCGGCAGTGGTTCATCTGCCCAATTTGCCTGAACGTGATCTTGGGCTACACGAAGGGATTCGCGGCCAGTCGATATCTTCGAAGCTTCTGGGCATCTAAGATAAGGCGGAGGTTCCCCAGCTTCCGGCTGAAAGAGACAGAGGTCGTCCGAATTGAGCCCTTTGTCCCCGGACGGCGGTCCCAAAGGGCGAAAGCGCAGAGCTTATCGGTTCTCGATTTTGAGGTTGTTGACGACCGTCATTCCCGCACCAAACCAATCTTCTACATTGAACTGAAGACCGGGCCGGGGTCGATTGAGAACATGAAGAAGTTCCAGCTTGACCTTAATGACTGGAACGACGTAGCGACCGTCTGCAACAAATATGGGCTTCCCGCCTATTTTTTCCATGCCAAAGTTAATGAGGAATACCTGGGGCCAACCCGCCGTTCACTCGCTAAAGGGCTCTGGTGGACCGACTGCTTCACTCTTGACAGGAATAGAAAATCTATCCAGCCAAGGAGGGGAGAAGATAAATATGCTGCTTACTACCGCGCAACCGCATTCAGACCTAAGGCGGATTTCCTTGAAGAGCTCGGCACGCACGGGTACGAGTCATTGAGGAGGCGTTTGAAGAAGCGCCCTCTCAGGAGGGTAACCCCGCAGACATACACTATACGGGGCAAAGGGCAAACTAAGAAAAAACACTAAGCCCGCTCAAAGCGCTCATCCATGGCCAACAGTCTGACGATGCATGGATGGAGTCTTTCAGCATCCTGTTCCGCGCGTTCTCCGCCCGCTCGATGGCGACCAGCGCCACCCACTGCCCGTTGCGGCTCTCGTGGAAGATGACCCGCCCGCCGAGGATCTGCGCGGCGATCTCCGGAGGCAGGTCGTGGTGGTATCCGAAGAAGCGCGTCTGCCAGCGCTGCCACCAGGGGAAGCCGCGCAGGATAAAGCCGTCGTGCGCCGGCTGGTACGGGGTGGAGAACAGCAGCGCTATATCGTAGTGCGATGTATCGCGCGCGGCGGCCAGCAGTTGCGGGGCGGAGAAATCCTCCAGCGCCACCACCGGAACCGCCGTCTTCGTGTAACCCAAGTAGGGATGCGAAAGCTCGTCGGTGGCGGGCCAGGCGGTCAGCACTCGCTCACCGGCATGGTGCGCCGCTAGCAGCGAGGCCGCGCGCTGGTGCAGCAGGACGTAATCGCGGTAGGCGAGATTGTCCTCGAGCGCGAAGGGATAGGGCGGGTTGACGAACCAGGCCAGCACGAATCCGGCGGCCACGATGCCCATGATCACCGGCCATTGCCGCATGCGTCTCCAGATGGTGGAGACACAAACGATCACCACCAGCGGCAGACTGGTGAGCAGGCAGCGAGCCGGCGCCGCGGTCAGCGAACCCAAGACCACTTGCGCGGCGATGACCACGGCGAAGATGGCCTGCACGTCGAGCGCGATGCGCTGGCGCGGCGTGTCGCCGTCCGGCTGCGGAGGGAAGGCCATCGCCATGGCCGCCGCCGCGGTCAGCAGAAACAGGTTCATGTAGGCGGTGATCTGCCACAGCCGCTGGCCCAGCGCCAGAACCATTCGCAGCGGATGGAGCGTGGCGCCGAGGTCGGGATTGCCGAACATGTATCCGGACGCCGCCAGCGTGATCGCCGGCGCCAGCACCAGGACGAAACTCTCCAGCAGCCGCGCAGGCGGAGGCGCAAACCGGCTGGTGCGTCCGCGCCGGCGCTGTACCCACCACCACAACTCCCACAGAGCGATGGCCACCGGCACCACGACGGCGGTCTCCTTGGCCAGCACCGCCAAACAGAAAGCGACGGCCGACGCAGCCCGAGAATGTTCCATGTGGAATACTATAGCCCATAGTAATAGTGCGGACGCGGCCAAGTCGGCGTGCGCCATCGAACTTTGCGCAAAGAATACCGGGTAAAGCGCCGTCAGCGCGGTAGCGGCGACCGCCACCCGCAGATTGGCCACCTTCCTCGCCAGGCGGAACACGGCGAGCAGCGCCAACGCCGCCACCAGCAGCATGGCCGTACGCGTGACCGCCGGAGTGTAGCCGGAGAGCTTCCACCACAGCGCCAGCCAGGCCAGCGCCAGGGGCGGGTGGGCGTGGCTCGCGGCGGAGTGTGGAATCAGGCTACCGGTGAGCAGCAGGTCGCGCGCCGCCGGGACGTTGTAGCCGGCTTCGTCCCAGAAGTAGGGCAAGCGCAGCAGGGGCGCGTGCAGGATGAAGAGCGCGGTGAAGATCAGGGCGAAGATGAAGAGCGGGTTGAGCCGCGGTCCCCGGATCACGCCGCGCAGCGCGCCCGGCTCCGCGCCCGCGTGTCTTCGAGGTGGAACCGCGGAGGCCATCCGGCAAGCGCTAGTTGACGGTGCCGCCGGCGGCCATGCGCGGATCCAGCTTGATCTCCCCGAAGGTCTTTTCGTAGCTGGAGACGTTCTGCTGCAGGATGGTGAGCAGCGCTTTGGCCTGCTGCGGCGAGAAGTAGATGCCCTGGAAGTTCCTCACCTCGACCTCGCTCGGGCTCTGCTGCTGCAGGGTGCCGAAGACCAGGAAGAAGTCCCAGACGTTGACGCGAATCTGCACGCTGTTGGCATAGCTCTCGCGGTAGTCCGGGCTGTTGGTGAGCCGGATGTTGGGCTGCGCTGGCGTGGACATGATGAGTGCCTCGTTGGACCAGAGGAAGTGCAGGGGAAGGATAAATGGCGGCGGGGCAGGGAGCAATAGCGGGCGTGAGCGCAGCGAGAGTTAGCCCGACCGGAGATGATGGGGGCCGCCAGCCCCAGGAATGGCAACCTCAGTTGGGCTTCCCTTTCGGAATCCAGGTGCAGGGAATTGTTGACGGGCCTCGTCAAGCGACCCTTGATCCCCTTTCTCGGAGCAGAGAGATCAGCGACTGCCGCCAGGTACTCGCTTCCTCGGACGGCAGATTGAAACGAACCTCGGGGTGAACATTGCGCCCGGTAGGATTATCGGTGCGGAGATAGTCGCGCCCGTTGTTCGTTCCCGCCTTCCCCAAGGTGAGACGCCGCAGTTCGTCTTCGTGCCACTTTTCGCGACGCCCCTTTACTGCTACAGCCACTACAGGTGGGTCCGGCGAAATGTACGTCTCATCTTCTGCAGCAGAAAAAAGGATGTAGTTGTTCGCCAACTCCACATCGCCGTCATTGAACTGGCTGGTCTCGTAGATCTTTTGATTCCTTGACTGAAACGGTTCCTTGTTCTTGCCGTGTACTGATATGCGCCACAGCCAATCGGGGTAGTGCTGCGCCCGACGCTCCCTATCGCTCTCGTCATATTGCCAGCCGCATGTTCCAGCTTTGATCAGGACGTTCAAGTACGTGTGCCGACGTTCGGCGAAGCGGCCATCGCTGTACACGGCGCGACGGTCCAACTTGTCGGCAACGGTAGCTATCGCGCTCAAGCGATAGCAAATTTCGTGGGACTCGGATGTGAAGGAGAAGAACACAACGATGCTGCCGATCGTGATTGCGTTCCGCACATCCTGACGGCACACGCCCCAAGTCAGCGGCCCGCCCTTCCGTGCGACATAGAACGACGGATCGTCGCCATTGTCGTACGGCCACTCACGTGCATGTATCGCTTTTTCTACAACGGCAAACTGTCCCGCGCTACCGTTCGAGTGCAGGCCCGGCTGCGAGTGGTAAGGCGCAAGGTAGATGGAAGTCATCTTTATTCCCTCTGGCGGGTGGTCCGGCTAAGCCCGAATCTTGGTACCCCAGACAAGCGCCAGCTTGTCTGGGAATGAATATACCTGGGTACAAGCAAAAAATCCTGCACGTGCACGCACGTGTGGGGCACCCGGCAAGCTGTCAACAATCACGGTGAGTTCAACCTGACGGGCCTTATGCTGAAAACGAGCTTCTAAGAGGGTATTTGTTCATCATGCATTGCGTCGTTAACGACTCTAGGTCGTACACTCCCCAATCCTCGCCATCACTGCCGTGGGGGATGTCCTTGAGTGCCTGCAAAGAGCTGCGCAAGTCTGTTAATCCCAGAGTCCCCACGCCTGCTTCGTAGATTCTTTTGTTGGCCAACCGATGCTCGTAAGCCAAGAGATCGGCGGCTTGAAAGGCAACACTCTCAGACTTCTTCATCAATTTGACAGCGACGCCGTGGTCTCTCTGTGCGCAGCGGATAAGATCACCCCGATCCTTGTCGCCATCTTCAAACATGTACGCGACTCGGCTTTCGTCGATGTTCCATTTTCTTGCCCATCGCCTGACTTTCTCGATACAGGTACTCCCAGCAAGCGCGAACGGTTTATTCATTTCGCTGAGTGGGTACAGTTCATCCACCTTCCGGTAATCTGCCAGTATGACGGAGTTCACAAAGCTATGCCGGACGCGCGTCTTAACGATGTTCACAAGCCGCTCCATAAACAACCGACGCTTCTCTTTGTCGTCCTTCCACGATGCGTATTGCCCCGCACCTGGGCCGAAGTCCTTCATGTGCAAGTCGGTCACGCCATAGGCTTTTAATGCTTCCTTCCAATTTCGTTCAAATTCAATTCACTGCTCGGCTTTCGCCACAAATCCAGCCACTGAAAGCGCCGCTCCTTGATCGGGCGCCCCGCTGGCATCGAAATAGCAAGTGAACATGTCCATCACGCTATATTCCCAGCGGCCCATAAAGGGCGGGTGGTTCAGGTAAGCGCGACTTCCCGAATCTTGGGTGCCCCAGACAAGCGCCAGCTTGTCTGGGAAGGAATATACCTGGGTACGAGCAAGGAATCCCACACAGGTGAAGGGGCACTCCTGAAACAGCTGCTAAAAAACTTGCGGCGGCGGGACAAACCAAGATTCCTCGGGGCTGAAGCCCCTCGGAATGACAGAAATAAAGACCATCTTCGGCGCAGCTGAAGCCGTGCCCCTCCGAAACAGGTGGCACATCGAGTTTTTCATCAGCCTGTGAAAGGCGTGCCCCTTCCCGTGTGCCGGGCGGGCTGAAGCCCGCTTTTGTTGGTGCCGGGAACAGGACTTGAACCTGCACGCCCTCACGGGCACATGGTCCTAAGCCATGCGCGTCTGCCAGTTCCGCCATCCCGGCACGTGCTTGCCGCCTGCCTGAGATTGTAACCGAGGAAAGCTCGGCCCGCCCATGAGCTCCCTACATCAATGCAGGACCTGAAAGGCCTGCTCCACTTGGTGGATAATGCAGGCAGTGCACTGCGAGGTCCGGAGATGAACGCTGCTGGCTTCACGAACTGCTACCAGGACACGGAACGCGCCGAGGCCTACTCCAAGCTGGAGTTTGCCCGCACCTACTATCTCGCTTACAGGGATTTGCCGGAGATCTTCCGCGAACACGTCCAAGGCAGGGCCGCCATTGACTTTGGCTGCGGCGCCGGGCGCTCGACCAGGTTCCTGCGCAAGTGCGGCTTCGAGGCCGTGGGCATCGACATCTCGGAGCAAATGATAGCCCAAGCCGGGAAGCTGGACCCGGATGGCGATTATCGTCTCATCCAGGATGGCGATTTTAGCCAGTTCAACGCCGCCGCCTGCAGTCTGGTGTTGTGCGCCTTTACCTTTGACAACGTCGCCATGGGGAAAAAGAGCGCGCTCTTCCGGGGACTCGGGCGCCTGCTCAACCGCGAGGGGCGCATCGTCAACCTGGTCTCCACGCCCGAGATCTACATGAACGAATGGGCGTCGTTTTCCACCCAGGATTTTCCGGAGAACCGATCCGCCCGCAGCGGGGACGTGGTGAGGATCATCACCACTGACTGCGTGGACCGCAGGCCGGTGGAGGACATCATCTGCACCGATGAGGCCTATCAAGAGGTTTACCGGGAGGCCGGACTGCAGTCCGTGGCGACGTACAAACCCTTGGCGACAGGCAGCGAGCCGTACGAGTGGGTGAGCGAAACCAGAATCGCGCCCTGGGTCATCTACGTGGTGAGAAATGTTTAACGAATGAAGCGGCGGGTCCCGGTCACGGCATTCCGTGACCGCGATCACCGCCCGACAGCTCGGAAGCTGATTAAGTTTTTGTGCATCGTTCCACCGGCGTCTGAATCGACCATTAGTGGACGAACTCGATCAGGTGTCCGTGGAGGCCGCACGCGAGTTCGAGGGCCGCGCGATTCGATGCGAAAGACATGCGGCATCACCACTTCATCTGCGACCGCTGCGGCAAGGTTGATCCCTCGGTAAGCGGATTCTTCGCGGATGCGAACTGATTTTCCGGGGACTCGGCACGAAGTGCGCTCCGCGACACGCTTCCTGCCGCCGGCGCGTTGGTATTTCATCGCAGTCTTCTTAGGTTAGTGCGAAGGAGGATGAACTCATGGAAAAAGAACTCGCCAAGCAGGAGCAAAACTCGTCAACCGAATCCAAGTGCCCGGTCATGGGCGGCGCGCGCACACATACGGTCGCGACGAATGCGGACTGGTGGCCGAATCAGCTGAACCTGAAAATCCTGCACCAGCACTCCCCGCTGTCCGATCCCATGGACAAGGAGTTCAACTACGCGAAAGAGTTCAAGAGCCTCGACCTGAAAGCCGTGATCAAGGACCTGCATGCCCTGATGACGGACTCGCAGGAGTGGTGGCCGGCCGATTTCGGGCACTACGGGCCGCTGTTCATTCGCATGGCGTGGCACAGCGCAGGCACCTACCGCATCGGCGACGGCCGCGGCGGCGCCGGAGCCGGCCAGCAGCGCTTCGCGCCGCTCAATAGCTGGCCGGACAACGTGAACCTCGACAAGGCGCGCCGCCTGCTGTGGCCGATCAAGCAGAAGTACGGCCGGAAGATCTCCTGGGCCGACCTCATGATTCTCGCAGGCAACGTCGCCCTCGAATCGATGGGCTTTAAGACCTTCGGTTTCGGCGGCGGGCGCGAGGACGTTCTGGGAGCCCGAAGAGGACATTTTTTGGGGCCCCGAGGGCAAGTGGCTGGCGGACGAACGCTACAGCGGCGAGCGTGATCTGCAGAATCCTCTCGCTGCCGTGCAAATGGGTCTGATCTACGTGAATCCGGAAGGACCGAATGGCAAGCCGGATCCCATCGCGGCGGCCACTGATATTCGCGAGACGTTCCGCCGTATGGCCATGAACGACGAGGAAACGGTAGCGCTGATCGCTGGCGGTCACACCTTCGGCAAAACCCACGGCGCCGGCGATGCGGCCCTGGTAGGCCCAGAGCCGGAAGCCGCCGGCATCGAGGAGCAGGGCCTCGGCTGGAAGGGCAAATTTGGCACGGGCAAAGGGGATGACACGATCGGCAGCGGCCTGGAAGTCATCTGGACCACCACGCCTACGAAGTGGAGCAACAACTACTTCGCGAACCTGTTCGGCTACGAATGGGAGCTGACCAAGAGCCCGGCCGGTGCGCATCAGTGGAGACCGAAGAATGGCGCAGGCAACGGTACGGTGCCGGATGCGCACGATCCCTCAAAGCATCACGCGCCATCCATGCTGACCACCGACCTCTCCTTGCGCGTCGACCCTGCTTACGAAAAGATTTCGCGGCGTTTCTACGAGCATCCGGATCAGTTCGCGGACGCGTTTGCGCGGGCGTGGTTCAAGCTGACGCACCGCGACATGGGGCCGATCTCGCGCTACCTTGGCCCGCTCGTTCCCAAGGAGCCCCAGCTCTGGCAGGACCCTGTTCCCGCGGTGAATCATAAATTGATTGGGGAAAAAGAAGTCGCTGGTCTGAAGGCGAAGATCCTCAAATCCGGACTGTCGATCTCGCAACTGGTGACGACGGCCTGGGCGTCGGCGGCGTCGTTCCGCGGCTCCGACAAGCGTGGCGGGGCGAACGGGGCGCGCATTCGCCTCGCGCCGCAGAAGGATTGGGAAGTGAACCAGCCGGCCGCACTGGCGAAGGTTCTCAAGAAACTGGAGGCGATCCAAAAGGAGTTCAACAGCGCGCAGTCCAATGGGAACAAAGGGAAGAAGGTCTCGCTTGCTGACCTGATTGTTCTGGGCGGCTGCGCGGCCGTCGAGGAAGCTGCGAAAAGGGCCGGGCACAAGGTGAAAGTTCCGTTCTCGCCGGGGCGCACGGATGCTTCGCAGAAGCAAACCGATGTAGAGACATTCGCCGTACTGGAGCCTGCTGCAGACGGGTTCCGCAACTACCTCCGAAGCGGACAGACCCTCTCGGCGGAGGAGTTGCTGGTGGATCGGGCGGAGTTGCTGAAGCTGACGGCGCCCGAGATGACGGTTCTCGTCGGCGGCATGCGCGCTTTGAACGCTAATTTCGGGCAGTCGAAGCACGGCGTCTTCACCAAGCGGCCCGAGACGTTGACGAATGACTTCTTCGTCAACCTGCTCGATATGGGCACCGAATGGCATCCGTCGGGCAATGGCTCGGGAGGCGTGTACGAGGGGCGCGATCGCGCGACGGGCAAAATCAAGTGGACCGCCACGCGTGTCGATCTTGTCTTCGGTTCGAACTCCCAGCTCCGGGCAATCGCGGAAGTCTATGGATCTGACGATGCGAAGCAGTCGTTTGTGAAGGACTTCGTGGCGGCATGGAACAAGGTGATGAACCTTGATCGCTTCGACCTGGCCTGAGCGCGGCGGAAGAAAATGAAGTGTGTCCTCCAGATCCCAGAGGGCACACTTCTCCGCAAACGAAGGGATCCGCGCACAGGACCGCAGCTAGAAGTTCTGGAGGCCTTGCCAGACCCAGACGCCGGCGATCACCACGATCAGCAGTCCGGAAGCCACACCCAGAATGCGCAGGAAGGGCCGAATCTTGCCCATGCGCCGCTGCAGGGCCATCTGTTCTTCCTGCATGTGCATGGAGGAATCGTCCAGGAAGAGCTGGTCGTCCTCATGCATGGTGAGGGTGCTGCGATAGATGAGCAGCACGATCAGGACCACGGTGATCGCGCCCCACGCAATCAACAGCATCATCAGGTGAGTCACATGCCACCTCCCAACCGGTTGGAGCCCCAGTCCCCGCGCTGAACCCGAGCCAGGTGGAGAGCCGGGCGGTATGGGACCTTGGCCGATTATAGCTCCGTCCAGCCATCCCCTAACGGTTTTTTCGGCGGCCAGAGGGTCACCGAAAAGAGCGACCTAGGGCCGCGCCCGGCATCTAAAGATAAAGGGAAGGGTCACCGGGCCGGAAAGCGCTCGGGAACCCGGAACCCTTCTGCTATACTGGCTTGTAACGCAAGGATTCCAAGGAGATAAAGGATGGCGACGACGACAACCCCAGGCGTGGATACTGGCAAGAAGTTCCCCCTCAACCTGACCCCGAGTGCCATATCGAAGGTGAAGGAGATCATGGCACAACAGAACCCGCAGCCGGCGGGGCTGAGAGTCGGAGTGGTCGGCGGCGGTTGCTCCGGGTTCTCCTACTCGATGTCCTTCGAGAACACCGCCGGAATGATGGATAAGAGCTTCGAATTTGACGGACTGAAGGTGTTCGTGGACGCCACCTCGATCATGTACCTGAATGGCTGCCAGGTGGACTACGTCGAGACCCTGGAAGGCGCCGGCTTCAAGTTCGAGAACCCCAACGTGAAGAGCACTTGCGGCTGCGGCTCTTCGTTCAACGTGTAAGCCAGATTCGCGGAACAGAAGGCCCGTCTGCGGACGGGGCCGTTTGTTTTTTCGCCGTTGCTCGATAAGGGGACGCACTGATCATTAATCAACCGAGTCCCGCAGGCACGGCACCCCGCTGGCATTTTCCCGCTCCGAGGCGTTAAATATTGTGGGCGTTTGACCAGCCATGCCTCTCGTAGAGAATCACGCCGTTCGCTACGACTTCTCGCTCTTGAGCGACTACGACCTCCACCTGTTCAACGAAGGGAACCACAACAGCCTGTACGAGAAGCTGGGGGCGCACGCCGCCACGGTCGACGGCCAGCGCGGCACCCAGTTCGCGGTGTGGGCGCCGAACGCCTACTCGGTCTCGGTGATCGGCGAGTTCAACGCCTGGAACAAGGCCAGCCATCCTCTGCGCACGCGCGGCGACTCCGGCATCTGGGAAGGATTCATCCCCGAGCTGGGACCGGGCACGCTGTACAAGTACCACGTCGCTTCGCGCTATTTGGGCTACAGCGTGGACAAGGCCGACCCCTATGCGTTTGCGGACGAGCTTCCGCCGCGGACGGCCTCCATCGTCTGGGACCTGGGCTACGACTGGGGCGACCAGGGCTGGATGCGCTCCCGCCAGCAGAACAACGGGCTGAACCGTCCCATCTCGATCTATGAGGTGCACCTGGGCTCATGGATGCGCGCCTGGCACGAGGGCAATCGCTGGCTCACCTATCGGGAACTGGCGCCCAAGCTGGCCGAGTACTGCAACCGCCTGGGGTTCACGCACGTAGAATTCATGCCGGTGATGGAGCATCCCTTCTACGGCTCCTGGGGATACCAGGTAACCGGATTCTTCGCTCCCACCAGCCGCTACGGCACGCCGCAGGACTTCATGTACCTGGTGGACCACCTGCACCAGCACGGCGTGGGCGTGATCCTGGACTGGGTGCCCTCGCACTTCCCCATGGACGCGCACGGGCTGGCCTACTTCGACGGCACCCATCTCTACGAGCACTCCGATCCGCGCCAGGGTTTCCATCCCGAATGGAGATCGCACATCTTCAACTTCGGGCGCAACGAAGTGCGCAGCTTCCTGCTCTCCAGCGGGCTGTTCTGGCTGAACCAGTACCACGCCGACGGCCTGCGCGTGGACGCGGTCGCATCCATGCTCTATCTCGACTACGCCCGCCAGGGCGGCGACTGGATTCCCAACAAGTACGGCGGCAACGAGAACCTGGATGCCATCAGCTTCCTGCAGAAGCTGAATGCGGACGTGTACGGCGCCCATCCCGATGTGCAGACCATCGCCGAGGAGTCCACCGCCTGGCCTATGGTCTCGCGGCCCACTTACGTCGGCGGGCTTGGCTTCGGCCTCAAGTGGGACATGGGATGGATGCACGACACTCTCAAATACATGTCGAAGGATCCCATCCATCGCCGCTTCCATCACAACCAGCTCACCTTCCGCGGGCTCTATATGTTCACCGAGAACTACGTGCTGCCGCTTTCGCACGATGAGGTGGTCCACGGCAAGGGCGCGCTCATCGGCAAGATGCCGGGCGATGAGTGGCAGCAATTCGCCAACCTGCGCCTGCTCTTCGGATATCAGTGGGCGCAGCCGGGCAAGAAGCTGCTGTTCATGGGCTGCGAGTTCGGGCAGAAGAAGGAGTGGTACCACGAGGAAGGCCTGGAGTGGTGGGTGCTGCAGTTCCCGGTGCACGCCGGAGTGCAGAAGCTGGTGGCCGACCTGAACCGCGTCTATCGCGAACAGCCGGCGCTCCACGAGCGCGAGTTCGATCCCGCCACCTTCGAGTGGGTGGACGCCAATGACGGCGATACCAGCGTCTTGAGCTTCCTGCGCCGCGGCCACCACGATGTGATTCTGGTAGTCGGCAATTTCACTCCCGTCCTGCGCAAGGGCCACCGCATCGGCGTGCCCGAAGGCGGCTGGTGGCGCGAGCTCGTCAACAGCGATGCCGGGATCTACGGTGGCAGCAACCAGGGCAACGGCGGCGGGGTCATGGCCGTACCCATCCCCCAGCACGGCCGCCCTTTCTCGTTGCAGCTCACCTTGCCGCCGCTGGGAATCCTCTACCTCAAGCTCGAACGGTGACACCCGTAAGCGCTCGCCGGCTTGCAAAAATACAACTTGAACCGTGTTTCGCTCATCTAAAGGGATCGAGGGCCTCTTCCTGATAAAGTGCGAGGGAGGTTCAAAACTATGGACATTTTCGGACGTGACGCAGGGTTTGACCGGCCTCGATGGGGCCGGCAAATTTTGGTTTCCCTGATGTCGTTGGCTCTATTGTTCGCCACTTGGCCGGTGGACCTGTCGGCGCAGGACCAGCAAGCTCCTCCGCCGCCGGCGGATCAGGCGCCGCCGCCGCCCGCACCTGCGCAGGCGCCGGCCTACGCGCAACAGACTCCCGACCAGTTACAGCGGTTGGTAGCGCCGATTGCGCTGTATCCGGATGCGCTGGTGGCGCAGATCCTGGCCGCATCCACCTTTCCCGAGCAAGTCGTCGAGGCCGACCGCTGGCTGCAAGCGCATCCTGATTTGAAGGGCGAGGCCTTGGCGCGAGCCGTGGACCAACAGCCCTGGGACCCGAGCGTCAAGGCGTTGACGGCAACGCCCTCCGTCCTGGGCAATATGGATAAGAACATCTCTTGGACGTCATCGCTGGGAGACGCCTACTACAACCAGCAACAGGATGTGATGAATGCCATCCAGGTGATGCGCCGGCACGCGGAAGACGCCGGCGCTCTTAAGACTACGCCGCAGCAAGTGGTCACAACGCAAGGCTCGACGATCATTGTTCAGCCGGCTGACCCCAATGTGGTTTACGTCCCTGCGTACGATCCGTGGTTGGTTTACGGATATCCCATCGCCCCCTGGCCTTATTGGTACCCGTATCCTGGAATCTGGTTCGGCGGCCCGTACCTCTCGTTCGGGTTCGGCTTCGGAATCGGTTGGTTCGGAGGCTTTGGCTGGGGCTGGGGTCATTGGGGATTCAATTGGCGTGGCGGATACCCAATCTTTGGCGGCGCCCGGTACTACTCGCGGAGCCGGACGTTTTATAACCGGAGCGCCTTCTACCGAGGAGGAGGCGAGCGAGGGGTAGCAAGGAACGTGCAGCGCGGAATAAGCGGCAACCGCGGCGGAGCTTACAACCGGGGCGGCGCAGCGGCCAGGCCGTTCAACGGAAACACCCGGGCGGCTCGAGGATACGCTGAGCCCCGCGGCCAAAGCGGCGTGCGCTCGGGCGCCTTCAGCGGTTACGGCCGTGGCGGAGAGACCAGGGGTTACGCGTCACGCGGAGGCGCCAGCATGGGCGGCGGAGCGCGTGGCGGTGGTGGAGCTCGCGGCGGTGGTGGCGGGCGCCGGTAATCCAAGGTTGGTTATGTTCCTGGCAGCTTTGTAAGATTTAGGAAATGGAGAGAAGCCGTATGCCGCGAATGAAGCTGAACTTCGACAAATTTCAATGGGCCAATCTCCCTGCGTTAGCCGCGGTCGCGATCCTTGTGGCCGGGTGCTTTGCCACCCGTGCCAGGGCGCAGCAACCGGGCCAGAAAACGTTTTCCTCGCCGGAAGAAGCCAGCAGCGCCCTGGTCACGGCGGCGCAGAATGAGGACGAAAAAGCGTTGCTCGCCATCCTCGGTCCCGAGGGAAAGCAAATCGTCTCCTCGGGAGACGAAGCCGAGGATGCCCAGAGCCGCGCTAATTTCGTGCAGAAATATCAGGAAATGCACCGTCTGGTGAAAGAACCGGATGGAACCACGACTTTGTATATCGGCGCGGAAAATTGGCCTACCCCCATACCGCTGGTGAACAAAGGTAATTCCTGGTATTTCGACACCGAGGCGGGCAAAAAAGAAATTTTGTACCGGCGAGTGGGCCGCAATGAAATGTCGGCCATTCGGGTTTGCCAGGAGCTGGTGGCGGCGGAAAAGGAATACCGCTCCACGCAGCACACCGCGTATGCCCGGAAAATCTTCAGTGATGAAGGGCAGCGCGATGGCCTTTACTGGAAAGCTGCTGCCGGCGAGCCTCAGAGCCCCATCGGCCCGCTGGTGGCCTGGGCCGTGGCCGAGGCCAATGCCAAGAGCCGCGGCGAGCCTCCCACCCCTTTCCGCGGTTACTACTACCATATCCTGACGCGTCAGGGAAAAAATGCCCCCGGCGGCACGAAGGATTACATCGTAGACGGCAAAATGACTGCGGGCTTTGCTTTCGTGGCCTATCCAGCGGAATACCGGTCGTCGGGCGTGATGACCTTCATCGTCGGCGAGGATGGAGTGGTATATCAGAAGGATCTCGGCAAGAAGACCGAGGTTCTCGCCAAAGCCATGAAGGAATACAACCCCGATTCCACCTGGCAAAAGGCTGAAGAGCCGCAGCAGGAGGCTGCCGGCGAGCAGGAACCCAAGTAAGCAGGGATTAAGAGCGATTTTGCGCAGTTATGCCCGCAGTAAGGTTCGGCCAAACCCTGCCACTTTCCCAGCATTCAAGTACCAAGGAAACCTGAGGCGCGAGACTTGGTACTTGCAGCTTGGTACTCGCTAATCGCTCCGGCCATGCCCCACCGATACCTTGAGCGCGACCCCATCCAGGGCTCACCATATCCCTAAGCCCTCCCCAAAAGACTGCGCATCCAACCTAGCCCATGAGCGGAGAGCGCTTCGACGTGGTGGTGATCGGCGGCGGCATCAACGGCGTCGCCATCGCGCGGGAGTGCGCCCGCGGCGGCAAGCGCGTGCTCATCCTGGAGCAGAACGATTTCTGTTCCGGCGCCACCAGCCGTTCCACACGCATCATTCACGGCGGCCTGCGCTATCTCGAGCACGGCGAGATCGGGCTGGTGCGGGAATCGCTGCGCGAGCGCGAACGCCTGCGCGCCGAGCGCCCGCACCTGGTGCGTCCGCTGAAGTTTCTGCTGGCGCTGGGCGAGGGCAGCAATCACAGCGCGCTGGCGGTGCGCGCGGGATTGTGGGTCTACGCCACGCTAGGCGCCGGCCGCCCCGCCGCGATCGACGGCGAACTCGACCGCCTGGAGCGCCTGCTCGATTCCGGCCAGCGCTGGTCCATCTTCCACTATGACGATGCCCAGTGCGAGTTTCCCGAGCGCCTCGTGGCCGAGTGGCTGCGTGAAGCTATCGAGCACGGCGCGGACGCCCGCAACCACACCCGCGTGCTCGAGGTCGATACCGCCGACGGCCGCGCCACCGGCGTGCGTGCCCATAGCGTGCTCGAGGACAGCGAATTTCACGCCAGCGCCGAGTGGATCATCAACGCCAGCGGCCCCTGGGCGGACCTGGTGTGCGCGGCCTCGAGCGTCCGCACCGGTTCGCCACTGGTCGGCGGGGTGCGCGGCTCGCACCTGGTGCTGCGGCGATTTCCCGGCGCCCCTGAGGCGGCGGTTTACACCGAAGCCGTGGACGGGCGCCCCATCTTCGTCGTTCCCTGGAACGGGCAACTGCTGGTGGGTTCGACCGAGGTGCGTGACGACGAGGACCCCTGCGAGACCGAGCCCTCCGCCGACGAGATCGCGTACCTGTTCAGTTCGCTCAACCGGCTTTTCCCCGCCGCTCAGCTTTCGTGGAGCGACGTGCAGGCCAGCTTCGCCGGAGTGCGTCCGCTGCCCTATTCGCCCGGCGACAAACCGTCGGCGGTCACACGGCGGCATTTTCTTCACGACCACGCCGCCGACGGCGCCAGGGGCATGATCTCGGTGGTCGGCGGCAAACTGACCACTGCGGCCGCGCTGGCGCGGGAGTGCGCGCGCAAGATTGGAATCGACGTGCCGGAGCCGGCGCTGGCCGCTGCTCCCTCCGCTCTGGACATCGAATCGTCGCTGGCGGGATGGTCGCGGGCAGTGGCGCAGCGGACGCCCATCGCGGAGGCTTCCGCGCGGGCGCTGGCGGAGTGGCACGGCGCGGGCGCGGCCGAGATTGCGCATGCCGCCGCGCAGGACGAGCGCCTGCGCGAGCCGCTCTGCGAGCACTCGCCGCACCTCGTCGCCGAAGCCGTGGCAGCCGTGCGCCGGGAATGCGCCGTCACCCTCGCCGACATTCTGCTGCGGCGCGTGCCGGTGGCCCTGGGCGCGTGCTGGAGCGAGCAGTGTGGCCGAGCCGCGGCGCGCCGCATCGGCGACGCCCTGGGATGGAGCCTGTCGCGGGTCGCCCGCGAACGCGAAGCCTTCGAAGAAGAGCGCGCCGGATTCCTGAGGCGCGTGGAAGCGGTCGCGAGGTAGCGCCGCCTCAGATCGGTCGTACCCATCTGTCTGTCATGCTGAGCGAGTGCGGGCCGCTTTTGCCCGCACGAGTCGAAGCACCCCTACTCCGGCGACGTCTTTTGGATAGGGGTCCTTCGACTCGCGCGCCAAAGCCCGCCTAAACGATATCAAAGCTTTGGGGGTGCGCTCGCTCAGGATGACAGCGCTACATGTTATTTTCGTGGAGCGTCCTTACCAGTAGCGCCGTGTCGTCAGAGATGATGCCCTCGACGCCCCACTCGGCCAGGCGGCGCATCTGGCGCTCGTCGTTCACCGTCCAGACGAACACCTTGCGTCCGCCGGCGTGAATTTCCTCCACTAGCGACGGGCTCACCAGCTTGTAATGCGGGATCACGTACTCGCCGGGAAGGCCCGTCCAGCGCGCCAGCTCGCGCTGCGTGTCGCAGATGAACCCGGTCTTCAGGCCGCGCGCCGCCACTGCCTTCACCACGTCGGAAAAAAACGACGACACAACGTAGCCGCGCCTCGCCGGACTTTCCTGCAGGCAGGTGAAGACCGCATCCTCCAGGCCGGCGACTTTCAGCTCAATGTCCAGAAACGCGCGCGAGGCAAACCGCGCCAGCACGTGCTCCAGGCACGGCGGCTCGCCGGCTTTGGGATAAATCTCGGTGCAGGTGTGGCGCGCGATTTCGATTCCCGCCAGCTTGGGATCGTGGCAGATGATGGCCCGGCGGTCGGCGGTGAGGCGCACGTCAAACTCGAAGCCATCGCAGCCGTGTTCGAGCGTCAGGTCGAAGGCGGAGAGCGTGTTTTCGGGCGCGTAGCGGCGGGCGCCGCGATGGCCCAGCAGCAGCGGGCGGCTAGTCGAGATCGATGTCACGCACGCGCGAGATGTCGGGCGCTTCCTTGGCCCGCTTGAGCGCTTCCTGGAATTTCTTGTCCAGCAGGTCGGATTTGTGCTTCTCGGCCTCGACCGACTGGCGGAAGATGGACTCCTTGCGCGCGTCCTGCTCCTTCATGGCGCGGGCGGCCTCGTCCATGTCGGCGAACATCTTGGGACGCACCGCCGCGGTATGCGCGATCACTGCCCCGGTGGCCGCATCCACCTTCAGCACCGCGTTGCAGCACGGGCAAGTGACTTCGAATTGTTTGGGCCCTTTGGCCATGCTGAGGGAATGATAGCGCGTTTTGAGGCGCGGCTATTGGTTTTTAGCTGTGGGCCTCCTGACGCTTTCTGGCCGGAATCCTCACAAACATGAAAGCGCTCCGACTAATTCATTGACAAGTCAGGCTCGCATGCTTAGACTTCGCCCCACTTTTTGGGTACAAGTGTTCCCCACGTTCGGCTGTTCCGGGCTTCAAAAATCCCAGGGCCTTGCTCGAGCACGACCGCTGCCAGCCTCTATCGCTGGTGGCGCGACTTCTTTCGAGGAGATCAATGTATGAATTGGAGAGCGATGCTGTACGCTTTCTTGCTGGTTGCTTTTTGTCTTCCCATCGGCGCCATCGCCGATGGTCACCACCACCACCATGCGGATCCAGCCACCGTCGCCGCCCGACAGAAGTTCTTCGGAACACAAAACGTCGATCCGCAGAGCGGCAGAGTGGATCCCAACAAGGTGATCATCTCCTGGACCACGAATGCGTCGTTCGCCGCTGCGGTGAACGGGCACGTCATGCTGCTGGACACCTACGTCACCCGGCTCGAGGTCACGCCGGGCCGTACGCCGTTTGTCATCCAAGACCTGATCGACCTGCAGCCTGAAGCAATCTTCCTCGGCCATGGCCATTTCGATCATGCGGACAACGCGGCCTACATCGCGGCTCAGACCGGGTCCCCGATCTACGCCACGCCTGAGACCTGCGACAATATGGCCATCGACGCCGCCAACAACTTTAGTCATGGCTACACGACAGTCTCGACCGTGACCTGCAACACGCTTACCGGTCGCGGCTCGATTCCCGGTTCGGAAATCGTGCGCGTCAACCAGTTCGAGCCGGATGTCTCGATCAAAGTTTTCAAACACCTGCACTCGACCAACACCGGGGTGACCGATCCCGATGCGGTGCCGATTGCGGCCACCTCCGGCGGAGTTTGCCAACCTACCGCATCCAAAGGCAACACATTCCCCTGCAATTTCCAGGACCCGCGCGATCCGGATCTTTTTCCGCACGGTACACTGCTGGAGCCAACTACCCTGAACATCGCCACCTCCCGCCAGGGGGCGGGCGGTCCGATATCGCTGTTTTACGTCTTTACCGTCAGGGGCGATCACCATCGTGACTCAGATGGCCATCGCTTCCGGTTCGTCTGGCACAACAGTACCGGCGACATTTTGGACAGCTGCGCTCTTCCCAATAACAACAGCGCGGGCGTGCCCTATGAGCCGGGGCAGGACGTCCATGGCTGCTTCCCAGGAGTGACGGTGAACGGCAAGACTGTCGGTGACAATCTTGCCTCGATCATGGATTCCCTAGCTCCGGTGGACGTGCAAATAGGCTCGGTGGTAAGCCTGGGCTATAACCAGAACGGCGAGCGGGATACCGTCACCTATATCCAGCACGTCCAGCCCACAGTGTTCATCCCCTGCCACACGACCGCCGTAGCCGTGGAGGGTTCGTCGCTGGAGTGGAAGGTCGGCTTCTACGATGCCCTGACAGCGCGCGGCGTGCCTGAGGAGTCGTGGCCTCAGGTCCAGTGGCTGGTCGACCCCAACGACTACACCCGGCCCCTCGTCTTCGACCTGCGGGGTTTCTAAGGAACATGACCGTAGAGACGTGGCATTTGCCACGTCTCTACTCTTCCGTGCTTGTTATAAACAGGGCTTTTTCACTCTCGTGGGAGTCCGGACCAGGCCAGCACCCGCAGGCAATGGAATGATAGCGCGTTTTGAGGGGCGGCTCTTGGTTTTTAGCTGTGGTCAGCTATCGGGCCCAAATGCTTCCCGCAGGTAATGATCCGGGTCGCTTGCGTAAAAGCCTGTTCTCGAGAGCTATCCGGCCCGCAGCGGCACGCCACGTGTAAAATTATTTTGAGACTCAAGAATGAAGGACATTCTCGGGAAGGCGCTCCTTCTCGCGCTGGTCATCGTGGGGGTTCTAACCCTAACGCAGTACAGGTTTGAGTCCGACGTGTTCGCCTATTTGCTTTTGCCAGGGCTCGTTTTGTTTTTGATGATATCCGGCCTCGATGGCTTTTTTTGGATGATATTCGGCTCCCACGGCAGGACGGAACCTAAGGTTATGGTCGCCCTTGCTGTCGGCCTACTAGTAAACACAATTGTCTACGCTTGCATTTTTACAGGAGCTCTTCTGATTTGGCGTCGCTCAAAGGCACGTTGAATCTAGATGGAATCGCCCAGGATGGGCCAGTCCTTGCTCCGGCAGGCCCTCCGCTGAACGCCGATTTGGCGATAACTGTTCCGAAATCGCTTTCACACAAGCAACCGAGTTTCTTTCGCTGGCGTGCGGTCCCGCAAGGGACTGTCGCCCCCGCGTGATCGCCCCGTCTATTCCTGCAGCGTGGATTGTTCGCTCTCAGGCGAGCGCAGCAGGCGCTCCACCGAATAGGGCAGGCGGCGGGAAGGTTCGTGGTAATGGCGGGCCTGCATCTCGCCCAGCAGGCCGAGGGCGAGCATCTGCACTCCGGCCACGATGAGCACGGCCGAGAAGACCACAAACGGCCCGTGTTCGTCGATGACGTCCATCCTGGGGTTCATGAACTTGATGACAGTGAGCCAGGTGCCGACGGCGCCGCCGACCAGGATGCCGGCCATCCCCATGCTGCCGAAGAAGTGCAGCGGGCGCGATAGGTAGCGCAGCAGAAAGCGAATGGTCAGCAGGTCAAAGAAGACGCGGAAGGTGCGCGAGATGCCGTAGTGCGAGTTGCCGTGCTCGCGATGGCCGTTGCGGATGGGCACTTCGCAGATGCTGGCGCCGTACGCGGAGGCCAGCGCGGGGATGAAGCGGTGCATCTCGCCGTAGAGCGGAATCTGCTGCAGCACGTCGCGGCGGTAAGCCTTGAAGGTGGTGCCGAAGTCGTGGATGCTGACGCCGCTCAGCTTGGCCATCATCCAGTTGGCGCAGCGCGAAGGGATGCGGCGCATCCACAGATTGTCCTGGCGGCGCTTGCGCCAGCCGCTGACGATGTCGTAGCCCTCGGTGAGCTTTTCCAGGAACTTGGGGATGTCTTCCGGATCGTGCTGCAAGTCACCATCCATGGCGATGATGTACTCGCCCTGGGCGTGGTCAAAGCCTGCGGCCAAGGCGGAGGTCTGGCCGAAATTGCGGCGCAGCTTCACCACCACCACCCGGCTGTCCACGGCGGCGATCTCTTGGAGCAGGCGGAAAGTGGCGTCGCGGCTGCCATCGTCGACGAAGACCAGCTCAAAGGTCTCGCCGGCAGCTTCCATCACCGCCTTCAGGCGGTCGTAGAGGACGGTGACATTTTCCTGCTCGTTGTGAAAGGGAACTACGATGGAGTATTTGATCATGGGGGATATGGTCGTAATTATACTCCGCCAGCCGCGCCAAGTGGATGTAATCAGGGCAGTTTTACCGCTGGCTGGGCGGGTTCGCAAGGCCCCGGGTGGTGCCTTTCCGGGAACTCCTGAATCCGGACCGTCGTGTGATTGAAATCACATTCGGCTGTGACCCTTGCCATAGGCGGGCCAGCGCCAAAATGGTTTTATAAACGCGGGCCAAAACATCCGGTGTGGGGTGGCATTTATGTTGAGGATCGAGACCGATAGCGAGCGGGTTACCGCCGAGATTACCACCAGCGACGTGCTCCGCATCGCCCGCGAAGTGGGCATGCCGGTCAGCACCAAAGAAGCCGAGCTTTTTCTGCGCGATGGCTCCCGCGCCCACAGGATGTGGAAGCAGATGGTGGAGGCCGGGCGGCAATACATCGCCGAAGCCCTGGAGGCCGAGCGCTGCGACCTGTGGTGGAGCGAAATTTGCGGCAATCCGGAGGAAGTACCCCAGGAGTACGACGCATGACGATTCTATGGTCAGTGCTGGCGGTGGTCTTCGTTGTAGCGCCCACGTTCATCGGGGTGCTGGTGTGGACGGAAAAACCCAGTCGCCAGTAGCCAGCAGGCTACGTTTCACAAGCGGACGCTCATCCACGCGCTTGACGCCCGCCCACGATGTGCGCGAAGTCACCCTCCTGAGTGATACTACTCATGGCTATCCCCGGTTCCGGGGAGTCAAATAAAGATTCTGATCATCGTGAGGCACGCATGACCATGCTGGCTACAAAGATCCAGTCCAAGATCGGGGCAGGGAAGCTCGTGATCGATCCCGCGCACGACCTGCTGCGGGACGAAGGCCATCCGCTCGAGCCCATCTTCTCGCCCAAGAATGTGGCCGTCATCGGCGCCACCGAGCGCCAGGGCAGCGTGGGGCGCACGGTGCTGTGGAACCTGCTGAGTTCGCCTTTCGGCGGCACCGTGTATCCCATCAACACCAACCGGCCGAGCGTGCTGGGAATCCGCGCCTACAAGGATATCCGCGAGCTGCCGGAGAAGCCTGACCTGATCGTGGTCACCACCCCGGCGCCCACCGTGCCCGCCATCATCCAGGAGGCGGTGGAGCTGGGCGTGCCGACCGGCATCGTCATCTCCGCCGGCTTCAAGGAGCACGGCGAAGCCGGCAAGGAGCTGGAGCGCCAAATCGCGGAAATCATCCGCGGCAAGATGCGCATCATCGGCCCCAACTGTTTGGGAGTGATGAATCCGGTGGGCGGCTTGAACGCCACCTTCGCCAGCGCCATGGCACGGCCGGGCAACGTGGCCTTCATCAGCCAGAGCGGCGCTCTGTGCACGGCAGTGCTGGACTGGAGCTTGCGCGAGATGGTGGGCTTCAGCGGATTCGTTTCCGTCGGCTCCATGCTGGACGTCGGCTGGGGCGACCTGATCGACTACTTCGGCCACGACCCGCGCACCCACAGCATCGTCATCTACATGGAGTCGGTGGGCGACGCGCGCTCGTTCCTCTCCGCCGCGCGCGAGGTATCGCTCACCAAGCCCATCATCGTGATCAAGGCAGGACGCAGCGCCGCCGCCGCCAAGGCCGCCGCCTCGCATACCGGGTCGCTGACCGGCAGCGACGAAGTGCTGGAGGCCGCCTTCCGCCGCGTGGGCGTGCTGCGCGTGAACTCCATCGCCGACATCGTTTACATGTCGGAGGTGCTGGCCAAGCAGCCGCGTCCGCGCGGGCCGCGCCTGGCTATCGTCACCAATGCCGGCGGTCCCGGCGTGCTGGCCACCGACGCCCTGATCTCCCTGGGCGGCGAGCTTGCCGAACTCTCGCCCGAAACCATGGCCGCTTACAACAGCTTCCTGCCCCCGCCGTGGAGCCACAACAATCCCATCGACATCCTGGGCGACGCCGAACCCGAGCGTTACGCCAAGGCGCTGGAGATCGCCGCCAAGGATCCCGGCATCGACGGCATGCTGGTGGTGCTGACCCCGCAGGGCATGACCAATCCCACCCAGATCGCCGAGCAGCTCCGGCCCTACGCCCACTCCACTGGCAAGCCGGTTCTGGCCAGTTGGATGGGCGGCGCCGATGTGGCCGGCGGCGAGGAGATCCTGAACCGCGCCGGCATTCCCACTTTCCCCTTTCCCGACACCGCCGCCAAGGCCTTCAACTACATGTGGCAGGTACGCCTACAACCTGAAGGGCATCTACCAGACGCCGTCGCTGCGCCCCGAGCCGGGCCAGGGCCACGACCGCGTGCTCGCCGACAGCATCATCCACAAGGTCCGCGAGACCGAGCGCACCATCCTCACCGAGTACGAATCCAAGCAGTTGCTGGCGGCCTACGGTATTCCCACGGTGCGCACCGAGATCGCGGAGAACGCCCGCGAGGCCGCGCGCATGGCCGGCGAGATCGGCTATCCCGTGGTGCTCAAGCTGCACTCCGAGACCATCACCCACAAGACCGACGTGGGCGGCGTGCAACTCAACCTGAACGAACGCCGACGAGGTGCGGATTGCCTTCGACGCAGATCCACGCCCTCGGTGGAGCGAGAAAGCCGGCCCGGGTCATTTCCTGGGCGTGACCGTGCAGCCCATGGCCAAGCTCGATGGCTACGAGCTCATCATCGGCAGCTCGCATCGATCCGCAGTTCGGCCCGGTGCTGCTGTTCGGCGCCGGCGGGCAACTGGTCGAGGTCTTCAAGGACAGCGCGCTGGCCCTGCCGCCGCTCAACACCACCCTGGCCCGCCGCATGATGGAGCAGACCAGGATCTACAAGGCGCTCAAGGGCGTGCGCGGCCGCAAGCCGGTGGACCTGGCGGCGCTGGAAGAGCTGCTGGTGCGCTTCAGCGAGCTGGTGGTCGAGCAGCCCTGGATCAAGGAGATCGATATCAACCCGCTGCTGGCCTCGCCCGAGCGCCTGCTGGCGCTGGACGCGCGCGTGGTGCTGCACGGCAGGGAAGTGGCGGACGACAACTGCCCCGGCCCGCGATCCGTCCCTATCCCGCGCAGTACGTCGGCGAGTGGACCATGAAGGACGGCACGCCCGGTTACCATCCGCCCCATCCGCCCCGAGGACGAGCCGCTGATGGTCAAGTTCCACGAAAAGCTCTCGGCGCGCAGCGTGTATCTGCGCTACTTCCAGCCCATGAAGCTGAGCACGCGCACCGCGCACGAGCGGCTGACGCGCATCTGCTTCATCGATTACGACCGCGAGATGGCGCTGGTGGCCGAGCGCAGCAATCCCTCGGGCGGCGAGCCGCAGATCCTGGGTGTCACCCGCCTGAGCAAGATCCACGGCACCGACTCGGCTGAGTCGGCGGTGGTGATCCTTGACGAAGTCCAGCACCAGGGATTGGGAACCGAGCTGGTGCGCCGCAGCCTCGAGGTGGCCCGGGCGGAGAAGCTCAAGAAGGTGATCTCCAACATCCTTCCGGAGAACTTCGAGATGCGCGCCGTGTGCCAGCGGCTCGGGTTTACCATGCACCACGAGATGGAGGAGAACATCGTCCGCGGCGTGCTGGAGCTGTAGCGCGGTTACATTTTCGGAGGGTTGTTCAGCAGCATCCAGTACATTCCCAGCTCCTGCATAGCCTTGGCGAAGCCATCGAAGGCCACGGGTTTGACGATGTAGCTGTTGGCTCCCAGCTCGTAACTGGCATGAACGTCGCGGTGTTCCTTGGATGAAGTCAGCACCACCACCGGGATCCGCTTTGTCCGCGGATCGGTCTTGATTCGCTGCAGCACCTCCAGGCCATCAACCTTGGGCAACTTCAGATCCAGCAGGATCACCCGCGGCGTGTCTTCGATGCGGCGTTTTTCATGCGAGTTCTGGCAGAAGATGTAATCCAGCGCTTCCGCGCCATCCCGCGCCACATGGATGCGGTTCAATAGATTGGCTTTCTTGAAGGCACGCATCGCTAGTTGGAGATCCTCTTCGCTGTCCTCGATCATCAGGACCTCGACCCCATTAAATTCATCCACAGTCATACTTCTCCTTCGAGCGTGAAATAAAACGTCGCTCCCTGATCGGGCTTGGCTTCCGCCCACACCCGGCCGCCGTGGCGATGCACGATGCGCTGTACGGTGGCCAGGCCGATGCCGGTGCCCTCAAATTCGTCGGCGGGGTGCAGACGCTGGAAGACGCCGAACAGCTTGCCGGCGTACTTCATGTCAAAGCCGGCGCCGTTGTCGCGGACGAAGTACACCTTCGCGCCCGGCTCCGCCAGAGAGCCGATCTCGATCCTGGCCTGCTCCGCGTGGCGCGAATACTTGATGGCGTTGGAGAGCAGGTTGATCCACACCTGCTTAAGCAGCGCGGGATCGCCTTCCGTTGCGGGCAAGGCTTGGTTCTGAAACTGGATCTTTCTCCCATTGCACTCCGGACCCAGTTCTTCGAGAGCCCCGCGAACCAGCGCTTCCATATTGACGGGCTGCCTGCTCACGGGTTTTCGGCTCAGCCGCGAGAAGGCCAGCAGATCGTCGATCAGGGTTCCCATCCGCTGAGCCCCGCGGCGGATGGTAGCCAGATAATCTCGGGCTTCCGCGGGGAGTTGCGGGCCATAGTCTTCCAGCAACGCATTGGAAAACCCATCCATGGTGCGCAAGGGAGCGCGCAGATCGTGGGAGACGGTGTAGCTGAAGGATTCCAATTCCTGATTGGCGGCTTGCAGTTCCGCGGTGCGCGCGGCGACGCGGCCCTCAAGGTCGGCGTTCAAAAACCGGATTTCCTCCTCCGCCCGCTTGCGCTCGGTAATATCCGCGATGGTGCAAAACGCCACCTGTTTACCGAGACTGTCGCGAACGGTGGTTCCCCCGTAGCTGAAGACGCGCTCCCAGTCGCTAGCGATACGCCGTATGCGCAGCTCGTACTCGCGCAGCCGTTCACCACGGAAGATACGCGGAAACGGCCACTGCTCGAAGGGTACGGCCGTTCCCTCAAGGGTCGAAAGCTCGAAGATGTTCTTGAATTCGGGCAACTGCCGGCGCCACACCTCGGCGCTGGTGAAGCCGTGCATCTCGATGGCGGCGGGATTCCAGTGCAGCATCTCGCCCTCCATGTTCGAGATGACCAGCCCTTCGGTCATGCCTTCGGTGACCCTCTGCAGGCGCTCTTCGCTTTCGCGCACAGCGGCTTCAGCCCGCTTGCGTTCGGTGACGTCACGCAGAATGGCGGTGAACAGTTTTTGTCCTCCCACGTCAACCCGCGAGATGGCCGCTTCGATAGGGAACTCCTCGCCGCTCGAGCGCAATCCCCAGACGGAGCCAAGTTCCCCGATGTGCCGCCGGGTGAAGCCGGTTTCTTGAAAAGTACGATGGTGTTGTGCGTGCGCCGCGCGAAACCGGCCGGGAATGCACCGATCCAGCGACTCGCCGATTACATCGGCGGCCGCGCAGCCGACCATCTTCTCGGCGGAAGGATTGAACAGCACGATGCGCTGCTGCTCGTCCACGGTGAGGATGGCATCCATCGCCGTATCGATAATGCCGGCCAGGCGTGCCTCGCTGCCCAGCGCGGCCTCCTTGGCTTTGGCAAGTTCGGCGGTACGCTGCTGCACCCGGGTCTCGAGCTGATCGCGGGCCTCCTGCAGCGCCGCGCGCGCCCGCCGGCTGCCGGAGAAATCCTGGCCGATCACGAACAGCGCCACCACCACAAAGACAAAAGCCAGGGTGATGCCTGCGACGATGACCGTTTTTGCTACCGTGCTGGCGTGGTGGGCGCGGACTGCGCGCTCTTGTAACAGGTCTTGCTCGGTAGCTTCCATCTCGGCGAGGATCGCAAGGATGCGCTCGTGGATTTGCTCTCCCCGGCTGCTGGCGATGTACTGCTGTGCCGCCAGGAACCCTGTCCTGCGCCGCAATTCCACCGTCTGCCGCAGCAGTAAGAGCCGCTCTGCCGCCAGCGGCTCCAGCGCGTCCAAGCGGCCTTGCTGCATTCGGTTGTCCGCCGTAAGACTCCGTAAGTTTTCCAAGTCGGCATGCACACTGCTTAGCGCCCTTTGGTAGGGCTCGAGGAAGTCTTCCTGCCCGGTAATGACGTAGCCGCGGACCGCAGCTTCAGCTTCAGCCATGATCGCCGGTTCCAGCCGCAGCGCGGCAATCACCTGCTGCGTGTGCTCGACCTGCACCCGATCCTCATGCAACCGGACGAGGCTGAAATACGACATGCCCCCGATCAGGATCAAAGCAACCAGCGCCAAAGCGAAACCGGCGCGGACTTTCCGCTCCGCCGACCGCAGGACTTTTTCTTCCTGGCCCGGATTCGGTTGAAAGGGGCGCAATTCAGTGTGCAATTCGAATCCCCACACCACGAGGTACTGGAGCTTCTAGGGTAGACCGGCATCTCGCAGGGTGAGGCCCGCTCAGCAGGGAGACGAACGTCCCCCGTTTCCCTTTGCCGGTACGGTGCCAAATTGGTGTGAGGGTGGGAAATTGTCCTCTAAATTATCCATCCCCCACCCACCACAATGTCGCCGTCGTAGAACACGGCGGCCTGTCCGGGCGTGATGGCGCGCTGCGGCTCGTCGAAGGTGGCGAGCACCTCTCCGTCGCGTCCCGTCTCGATGGTCGCGGGCGCGGCCTCGTGGCGGTTGCGGATTTTGATGGCGACGCGCATGGGCTGGCGTAGTTCGTTTATGGCGATCCAGTTGACGTCGCGGGCGCGCAGCGTGCGCGAGTAGAGATCGTCCTGACTACCCACCACCACCTGGCGCGAATCGCCGCGAATCTCGAGCACATAAAGCGGCGAGCCGGTGGCGACGCCCAATCCCTTGCGCTGCCCGACGGTGAAGTTATGGATGCCGGCGTGGGTGCCGATCACTTCGCCATCGGCGGTGACCAGCTCGCCCGCAGTGTCGGGCACGCGCTCGCCCTGCTCGGCCGCGTAGGCGTCGAGGAACGCTTTGTAGTCGCCGGTGGGGACGAAGCAGATCTCCTGCGAGTCGGGCTTCTCGGCCAGCGCCAGGCCGTGCTGCCGCGCCAGTTCGCGTACCTCCGCCTTCCGCAATTCGCCCAGCGGAAACAGTGTGCGGCTGAGCTGCTCCTGGGTCAGCCCGAAGAGAAAATATGTCTGGTCCTTGGCGCGGTCGGCGGGACGCTTGAGCAGCCAGCGTTCACACGCCGGGTCGAACTCGACGCGGGCATAGTGTCCGGTGGCCAGGCGCTCGGCGCCGATCTGCCGCGCGGTCACCAGAAACTGGTCGAACTTGATCGAGTTGTTGCACAGGCTGCACGGGATGGGCGTGCGTCCGGCGAGGTACTCGGAGACGAACGGCCGCACCACCTCCTGCTCGAAGCGCTGCTCGTAATTGACCACGTAATAAGGGATGCCGAGATGCTCGGCCACACGGCGCGCATCGTAGACGTTGTCGAGCGAGCAGCAGCGCCCGTGCGCCACCTCGGGCATGCCCGCACGCCCAGCCAGCCGCCGCTGGTTCCAGAGCTGCATGGTCAGGCCGATTACGCGGTGTCCCTGGGCACACAACATCGCCGCGACGGTGGAGGAATCCACCCCGCCCGACATGGCGACGGCGATGGTAGAAGCAGCCATTGGCTGTTAGCTCTTAGCCTGAGTTTCGAGGCCCCCAGCAGCCTCGGCCCAGCCCGTATCCATTATATGGCGTGAGATTGAAGCAGAGCCCAGTAAGGTCCTAAGAGCTAAAAGCCAAGAGCTAAAAGCCAAGAGCCAAAAGCTAAGAGCCAAAAGCTAAGAGCTAACAGCGCTTTTCTGATAGACAGGAGACAGCTCTCGCAACCGCGCCACCGTCTCCGGCAGGATGGAGAGCGCATAGTCCACTTCGTCCGCGGTGTTCTGCTTGCCGAGGCTGAAGCGCAGGCTGGCCCGTGCGCGTTCCGGCGCTAGCCCCATGGCGCTGAGCACGTGCGAAGGCTCGAGCGCGCCCGAGGAGCAGGCGGCGCCGGTCGAGACCGCCAGTCCCTTCAAGTCAAGTGCGATCACCAGCGCTTCGCCTTCGATGAAATCGAAGTGAAGATTCGTCGTGGTCGGCACGCGTGGCGCGCCTGCGCCGTTGATCCCGACCGAATCTACGTGAGCCAGGATGGTCGCCTCCAAACGGTCGCGCAGCGCGGCGAACCTCCTGTCATCGCCATGGGCCAGTGACTCGCGCGCGATCTCGGCGGCCTTGCCCAGCCCAACGATTCCCGGCAGGTTCTCAGTGCCGGCGCGGCGCGAGCGCTCGTGGCTGCCGCCGACAAAGAGCGGATCGAGCAGCGTTCCGCGGCGCACATAGAGCGCGCCCGTACCCTGCGGCGCGTGCATCTTGTGTCCGGAAATGGAGAGCAGATCGCAGCCGATCTTCTTGACGTCGATCTGCACCTTGCCCGCGGCCTGCACCGCGTCAGTGTGGAAGTAAATGTCGGCCTCGGCGGCGATGCGGCCGATCTCCTCCACCGGCTGCAGCACGCCGGTCTCGTTGTTGGCCATCATGATCGTGATCAGCCGGGTGCTTGGCCGCAGCGCCCGGCGCACATCTTCCGGATCGACCACCCCGCGCCCATCCACCGGGACGAACGTCACATCGCAGCCGCGCTCGGCCAATCGCTTAGCGGAGTTCAGCACCGCGTGGTGCTCGATGGTTGATGTGATGACGTGGTCGCCGGGGCGCACCATGCCGAAGATGGCGAGGTTGTCGCCTTCGGTGCCGCCGCTGGTGAAGACGATCTCCGCCGGCCGCGCGTTGAGCAAATCCGCCACCGACTGCCGCGCTCGCTCCACCGCCGCCCGCGCCTGCTGTCCGAAATGGTGGATCGACGATGCGTTGCCAAAACTCTCGGCGAAGTACGGACGCATGGCCTCCAGAACTTCCGGCAGCACGGGCGTCGTTGCGTTGTTGTCCAGATAGACCCGGCGCATAGTCCTATTTTACGCTGCCGGCAGGAGTACAATGGTCGGCTTTTCAAACCCCCGAGGAGGAGCCAGATGGACGCTGTCACCCCGATCGGCCCGCCGGTGAACGTCGAGACCGCGAAGAAAGCGGCTGCGGCGGCACTGGCCGAAGCGCGCAAGAATAACTGGCTGATGGCCGTGGCCGTGGTCGATCCCCACGGCACCCTGGTCTATTACGAGAAGATGGACAACGTGCAACTCGCCAGCGCGGACGTGTGCATTGACAAGGCGCGCTCGGCAGCGCTGTTCAAACGACCCACCAAGGCGCTTCAGGACGCCATCGCCGGCGGCGGCGCCGGACTTCGCATATTTGCATTGCGGGGCGCCGTGCCGGTCGAGGGTGGCGTCCCGTTGGAGGTGGACGGCAAGCTCATCGGCGCCATCGGCCTCTCCGGCGGCCAGAGCGACGAGGACGGCAAGTGCGCCACCGCCGGCGCCAACGCCATCAAGACGCCGTAATCCTTGAAAGTTTTACTTTAATCTCTACTTGAGCCCTTCCACCAGGTAGAGGTCGGAGAGCAGCCGCCGGTAGCCGTATACATACGCCTTGCCGTCGGGCGTGGGCAGGATGGGTCCCACGTACTCGACGCCCGCGGGATCGGGCGGCATCAATTCATGCCACAGCTTTCGTTGTCCCGTGGTCAAGTTGAGTAGATAAACCTTGGCCGGCAATTCACCCGGGCGGTATACGAACAGTGTGTTGTCATCAGAACCCCACACGATTGGCACCTCTCCCTCAGCCATGCCGGCGATGGGCCGGGCGGCGCCACCACCGATCGGATAGATATAAGACTTTCCATCCGACGCGACCGCCGCTACGGATTTGCCGTCATGTGAAAGAGCATAGCTCAGGACATTAGTGCCTTCCGGCGTGATCGGCCGCGGCTCGCCGCCCTGCACATCCTGCATATACAGACGCGGCCCCTTGCCGGCTTCTGCGCCTGAGAAGAGGAATTTGGTTCCATCTGGAAACCAGACTGCGTGGCTATGATTGAGGGTGCCGTGCGCCAGTTGTTTGGCTTCGCCCGGACCGGTTGGCAAGAGGAAAAGCTCGTTTGGCTGATCGGCGCGAGTGGAGAGCGCCCACTTGCCGTCGGGCGAAAGGGCCAGCGACGCTCCATCGCCGAGCCGGACCGCCGCCGATCCGTCGGTCTGGCGAAGATACACGGCATAGCTTGCACCGCCAGCTTCGCCTTCCTCGCGGAACAGCAGCGACTTGCCGTCCGGCGAGAGCGAGGCCGGGTACGACCAGTCGAGCCACGTCAGATCATGCTCGGTACTCTGTCCCGGAGCTTCGCCAATAATGCCTCGACGCCAACTGTCCCGGCCCAGCAGAACTCGGCCATCGCGCCAAACATCGTGCAACGTCAGATCGGCGGGCACGCGCGTAATCAGTCGTTCATGGCCGGAAAGGCTCACCCCGTAGAGCACGCGGTCTATGCCCAACTTGGTTGCCGTGAACCAAACTTCGTCACCCGAAGGAGACCATGCCAAACCCATAGCCCCACCGGCGTAATCATCAGGCGTGAGACGCTGTTTGTTTCCTGCCAAATCGACCACGGCAATGGATCCAATGTTGTCTCCCTGCACGGGATGATCAATGAAAGCCACACGTTCACCCTTGGGTGAGATTCGCGGGTGACTGATCCAGCCGCCGGTCTCATAGAGCGTCTTGCCCACCGGAAATTCCAGCCGGTTCTTGCCGCCGATGTTGCGCACGACGGCTAGAGCCGTGCCATCGGGAGACCAATCCGCCCACTGAACGCTCTCCAGCACCTGCCTTGGCGCACCGCCGACCAGCGGCATGCGGGCCAGCGTGCCATTGAAGACCATGTTGCTGACCTGCCGGCTGTCGAGCGAGAGCGCGACCTCTCCCGTGGAGGAAATGGCCAAAACCTCCGCCCCAGGCACCCCCAGGGACCGTGATTCCGGGCTACCGACACGGGTCGTGAAAATATCGAATGGCTTTCCTTCCCAGGCGGCGCTGTAGACGATGGTCTGGCCATCGGGCGCGAAGCGCGCCATGCGGATAGTGCCGCGGCGGTAGGTGAGCAGGTGGTACACCGGCGGAGGCATCTCGCCCATGCGCCGTCCCACCACGAACGCGGCCGCCACCAGCGCCAGCGCGACTAGTGCACCCGCGATCAAAGCCCAGCGGCCAACTGCCGCCTTAGGCTGCGCAATCGCCGGGGCAGCAGCCACGACCGTACCGGATTCCGCCGCCACCGCCGAAGCCGCTGCCGAGCGCGAGGAATCGCTCTCGCGCTTGAGCCGCTTCAGGTCGGCGCGCAGCTCGGCCGCGCTCTGGTAGCGCATCTCGAGATCCTTGTCGAGCAGCTTGCCGACGATCTCGTCCAGCTTGGGCGGCAGGTTGGGATTGAGCGAGCGCACCGCCGGCGGCGTCTTCTCAAGAATCGCATGAAAAATGACCGCCGATGTCGTTCCAGAGAATGCCTGTTTCCCCGTCGCCATCTCGTAGAGCACCACCCCGAAGGAGAACAGGTCGCTGCGCGCGTCCAGCTCTTCCCCGCGCGCCTGCTCCGGCGACATGTAGGCGATGGTGCCCACCGCCGAGCCGGGGCTGGTGAGATGGGTGGCAACCGTGGGTGCGGCCGTGACCCCGACTTCTGCATGCCGTTGGGAGACCAGCTTGGCCAGCCCGAAATCCAGC
Source organism: uncultured Acidobacteriota bacterium (assembly GCA_963808725.1). Taxonomy (GTDB): domain Bacteria; phylum Acidobacteriota; class Terriglobia; order Terriglobales; family Acidobacteriaceae; genus JAHFUA01. Next base: position 635,641 of record CAWEGO010000003.1, read on the forward strand.
ACCTTGGCCTGTCCGCGCGGGCTGACGAAGATGTTGGCGGGCTTGATGTCGCGATGGACGATGCCCTTGGAGTGCGCGGCGTCGAGCGCGTCGGCGATCTGGATGCCGAGATCGAGGAGCTGCTCCGGCTTGAGCGGCTTGCCCTCGATGCGGTGCTTGAGCGTCTCGCCTTCCAGGAACTCCATGGCGATGAAGTTCTCGCCCTGGTCTTCGCCGACCTCGTAGATGGTGCAGATGTGGGGATGGTTGAGCGCCGAGGCCGCGCGCGCCTCGCGCTGGAAGCGGGCCAGCGACTGCTGGTCGCGGGAGACATCTTCGGGCAGGAACTTGAGCGCCACCATGCGGCCGAGCTTGGTGTCCTCGGCCTTGTACACCACGCCCATGCCCCCGCCGCCCAGCTTGCTAAGAACGCGATAGTGGGAAAGCGTGCGCCCGATCAATGATTAGCCCCCGTGCGTGTAGCGCAATAGTAGGGCGTGGGGCGAGCCGGAGTCAACGCCAACCGCGGACAACGCATCCCTTGGTAAAGGCGCCCAATTCGATGCGTCCGCGGTAGCGAATCATCGGTCCTCGAAATCATTCCGTGTTCCTTTGCCAGGCGATTCGCCGGGGGTCTTCGAACAGACGCGCGGTTGCCGCCCCGAAGACGAAGCCGCCGGTGTGCGCCAGGTAAGCCACCCCGCCCGTCTGCACTCGTGCCACCGCGCCGGCACTGAAGAGCTGGATGAGGAACCAAAACCCGATTAGCAGTGCGGCGGGGATGAATGTGATCCGAAAAAATACAAAGAAAAACAGAACCGTGCGAATCCGGTCGCGAGGATAGGTCACCAGAAACGCGCCCATCACCGCGGCAATCGCCCCGCTCGCGCCCAGGTTCGGCACTGTGGAATGGGGGCTGGCTGCGACCTGGGCTAGCATAGCCACCATCCCGCCCACCAGGTAGAAAATAAGGTACCGCCCTCGACCCATCGCGTCTTCGATCTCCGGGCCAAAGGCCCATAAGAAGATCATGTTGCCGATGATGTGCAACCAGCCGGCGTGCATGAACATCGCCGTCAGAATCGTGATCCAGTGATGGCCGGAGACAATTTGAGCCGGAATCGCCGCCCAGGTGGTCACGAAGGCTTCGCCACGCATCAGCTCCAGTATAAAAACCAGGCCATTCACCAGGATGACGAGGCCGGTGACGGCGGGGATGCGTGTGGGGCGTCGCGATGCATCCCCTAACGGGATCAAGCCTCCCATTGCATTTTTCTCCCTTCGTCCGGACAACAACACTACACGATTGGCCACGTTGAAGCCTGCCGCACGAGTTCGCCCGAAACCGCTGCACCCGCTTCTGGATTCAATGCGGCGCTGGCGTTCGCGGTTCGCGACGGAGGTAGCAATCAGCATGAGTTCGAGGGTGCCCTATCCTTCCCCGCTTTTGGGAAGGGTGGGGATTTTGACTTTTGTGGTCTTCACCGCCGAACAATCCACATGTGGGCAAAACCAACGTCAAATACCCCACCCTAACGTCGAACAGCACGACGTTAGGATGGGGCACCCTCGGGGTTCTTGCTGGAGCCAAGGACTCTGCTCACTCGACTCGTTTGGGTGGCCACCCGCCCACCTGAGCCCCCGCTACAAGCGCAGCACCACTTTCCCAAATGTCTCGTTGGATTCGAGGCGGGCGTGGGCCGCCTGCACCTGGTCGAGGGGAAATTCGCTGTCGATGATGGTGCGCAGCAGGCCGCACCCGAACAGGGGCACAACTTCGGCGGCGAAGGCGCGCGTGGCCATGATCTTCTCCTCGAGCGGGCGAATGCGCAGCGTGGTGCCGCGCAGGGTCAGGCGCCTGGACATGACCGCGCGCAAGTCGAGTTCGGCGGTGGGTCCGGCGGATTGCGAGATCAGGATCAGCCTTCCGAGCGGAGCCATGACTCGCACGCTGGCGGTGACGTAAGGCCCGCCGGCGCAATCGAGCACCACGTCCACGCCGCGTTTCGCCGTCCAACTCTCGACCGCCGGCGCCAGCGCCGAGAGCGAAGCATCGAGCGCGACTCCGTCCTCCAGGCCGAGCTTGCGGGCGCGGTGGAGCTTGTCGTCAGTGCGCGAGGTGCCGTAGGGAACCGCGTGCATGGCGCGCGCCAGTTGCACGGCGGCGATGCCGACGCCGCTGCCCACGGCGTGGATCAGGACGGTCTCCGACGGGCGCAGCTCGGCCTGCTTCCACAAGGCGTCGTGGGCGGTGATAAAGACTTCCGGGATGGAGCCGGCTTCGACCCAGGTCAGGTTCTGCGGAACTTCGGCGAGGGCGCGCTCGTGGGCGACGAGATACTCGGCGTAGCAGCCGGCGGCGGCGATGCCGAAGACGCGCTGTCCCTTCTGCCACAGCCGCGCCTCGGGTCCGACTGCGGCGATCTCGCCGGCGAACTCCATGCCGGGGATGTCCTGCGGCGCGCCGGGCGGCGGAGGATAATGTCCGCGGCGCTGCAGGATGTCGGCGCGGTTAATGCCGGCGGCGTGCACGCGGACCAGAACCTGCTCGGCGGCCGGCGTCGGCGTTGGAACTTCGCGGACCTCGAGCACTTCCGGCCCGCCCGGGCGAGTGATGATGACGGCGCGCATTTTGCAGTTTCCAGTTTCGAGTTTCGAATAATGAGTTGCGAGACCAGGCGGTGAGGTTTCAGGAAAGTCTAGGCCGGACGGGACGCACGCGCCAGCCCTACTCCCGAGAGTGCTGTGATGGCCACGATCGCCGCCAGCGAACTCAGACACAGAATGCACCACACCCCCAGCACGTAGGCCTCGATATAAGTAAGGTAGAGGGCGAACGCCAGCCCCGCCACGGCGCCCACGAGCATCAGCGCCGCGGCCCACCGGCGTCGCATGCGCGACAGGGCAAACAGCGCCGCGTACCCGATCAGGCCGATGACCGCCACCGGCACCGGCCCGATGTGCGAATACACGCTGCGGTTCACCAGGTCGCAGTTGAAGCCTTCGCCCAGGTCGCAGTACTCGGTTTTCTCGCCGCTGTAGTGGTTTTTGAGCGAGACCGCGGAGAGCGCCATCCCCACCACGGCGAGCAACGAGATGGCCAGCAGGATGCGGTTCACGGCAGCCGGCATCCGCTTTTCTGGCTGAGTTCCTGGAGCGAGAGCACTTTGCCTTCGATGCGATCGCCGCTCTGCTCGAAGATCCAGGTCGGCGTGCGGCGGATGCCGAGCGCCTTGCACTGCTCGGTTTCTTTGCGCGTGCCCTTCTCGACGCATTCCACGTAGGGCAGGTATTGGGCGGAATCGCCGAACAGGTCCTTTTGCTCCTTGCAATGGTCGCAGTAGAAGGCGCCGTACATGACGGCTTTCTTCTCGCCCAGGCAGCGGGCGAAGCCGTCAAGCTTGGCTTTGTCGGCGGCGCTGAAGGACACCGCCGAGAGGCACAGTATGGCCAGCACGCCGGCGCGGAGGTACACTTTCATCGGAATCGCTCCTGTTCCCATAATGCTATCGCGTTCGGGGCGATCGCGGGCAGCGTTATTCCCATCCGGCTATCCGCGCCGGTTGCTGGTGATGGCTCCCTTACTTGATAGCGGCCAGGCCGGCGGCGGCACAGTGGCCGTCATGTTCGCTGGTGTCGCCGGAGAGGCCGATGGCGCCGACGAGCTTGCCGTCAATGATGATCGGCAAGCCGCCCTCGACCGGATCGGCGCCTCGCAGGGCCAGCACCCGCAGTCCGACGCCGCCTCCCGCCAACGCATCCTGCAGGACCTTGGTCGGACGCTTGTAGAGCGCCGCCGAGCGCGCCTTGTCGATGGCCACGTCGGCGCTGCCCAGTTGGGTGTTGTCCAACTTCTCGTAATAGACGAGGGTGCCATTAGGGTCGACGACAGCCGCGACCATCAGCCAGCCGTTTTTGCGCGTCTCGGCCAGCGCCGCCGTAGCTGCTTTCTTGGCGGTTTCTACGCTGATCGACGGGCCGATGGGGGTGAGGTAGGGTGAAGCAGCGGGCGGCGCTTGCCCTAGCGCGTAGCCCGCACACAACACCACCAGCAACAGCACGACGAGAGACTTCACGACAGAATGCGTAGTCATTTTGGTTCTCCTCTTAGTGTTTGGAAAAATGACCTGGGATTCCGACAGGGCCCACGGAAAGCGGACTATTGTACTCCCGCAAGCCAACCTTTGATTCCGGTGCTACCACTTCACCGGCGGAGGCTCGGGCGCGGCCGCGCCATCCGCGCGCGCGTCCGAGGCGCCATAGTTCACCTTCGCCTTAGAATCGTGCAGCACCGCTTGGCCGCGACCCATCGCGGTCGAGAAATCTCCCGCACCTTCGAGCGCATGTCCCATGGCGGAGAGTTGCCGCGCCACCTCCAGCTTGACGCGGGTTTCCAGCAGGATGCTGCGTCCCACCCGTTCGCCGACGGTAAAACGCGGGTGCTCGAGCGCCGCCTGGATGTTCATGCCGTAATCCACGACGTTGGAGACGAACTGCGCGTGCGCCAGCGGCTGGTTGGCGCCGCCCATGATGCCGAAGCCGATGTGCTGGTCGCCGCGCTCCATGAACGCGGGGATGATGGTGTGAAACGGCCGCTTGCGCGGCGCCAGCGCGTTGGGATGCGCGGCGTCGAGCGAGAACAGCGCGCCACGGCTCTGCAGCACGAATCCCATGCCGCGCACGGTGATACCCGATCCGAAGCCGATGTAGTTGCTCTGGATCAGCGAGGCGACGTTGCCCTCACGATCCACGACTGCCAGATATGTCGTGTCGCTTCCCGGAGGCACGCCGAACGCGAAGTCGCCGGCGCGGTCACGCGTCATGAGCTTGGCGCGTTGCTTCGCATACTTCTTCGACAGCAGGCCCTTCACCGGAACTTTGGCGAAGCGCGGATCAGCGTTGTAGCGCTCGAGATCGGCGTAGGCCAGCTTCATGGCCTCGATCTTCCTGTGCAGCTCGGCCACGCTGGTCGGGCCGTCGGGCGATGCCGGCGTGGTCTCCATGATGTTGAGCATTTCGAGCGCGGCCATGCCCTGTCCGTTGGGCGGCAACTCGTAGACGGTCCAGCCGCGATAGGTGGTGGAGATCGGTTCCACCCACTCGGCGGAAAACTCGGCCAAGTCGTCCCTGGAGATCGTGCCGCCGTGCGCCTCCGAGGTGCTGACGATGGCGCGCGCGATCTTGCCACGATAGAAGGCCTTGGCGCCGTCGTCGGCGATCATGCGCAGGCTCTCCGCCAGGTCGGGATTGCGGAAGATGGCGCCCACGGCCGGAACCTTGCCGCCCGCCAGATAGACGCGCTGGCTCTCCTTGTCGTGCGCCAGCGCCTCGGGGCCGACTTGCCAATAACCTTGGATCACCTCCGGCACGGGATAGCCCTGCTCGGCATAGAAGATCGCCGGTTGGAAAATTTCCTTCCAGCGGCGCTGGCCGAAGCGGCGATGCAATTCGCTCCAGCCGGCTACCACGCCGGGCACGGTGACGGAATCTATGCCATCGTGCGGCATGGCGGCATATCCCTTGCGCCGCATGTGCTCGAGGGTGAGCGCTGCCGGCGCCCATCCGCTGGCGTTCAGTCCGTAGAGCTTGCGCTTCTTCGCCTGCCAATAGAGGACGAACAGGTCGCCGCCCATGCCGTTCATCATGGGTTCGGTGACGCCCAGCACGGCGTTGGCGGCGGTGGCCGCGTCGGCCGCGGAACCGCAGCGCGCCAGCACTTCGGCGCCCGCCTGCGAGGCCAGCGCGTGCGCGGTAGCTACGATACCGTAGCGGGTGATGACCATAGAGCGTGCGTGGGAGCGGGAGTACATGGGGTTCCCTCGGGGAAGAGCATTGTAGCGCTCCGGCATAGACGCAGCACGCTGCGTAGCCACCTGGCGGAGCATGGGTCAATCGGCCGCACGCCGCAGAACCGCTCCCGGCGCGGGTTCAGGCCCTTTAGGATTTACAAAACTTTACATGTTGTACATGTTGTCACGCATTGACATTGGGGCTGCTGAGCGCTACACTCCGCAGCCGCTCTGGGGATGGGTCAGCCGTCGGTACGATCAAGGTGGTCGTTCCACCCCCTGTTGTTTCCCAGGTGCCTCCCCCGATTCAGAGTTCTGGTGCATCGCGAGCGCGGTGGTGTGCGTTTTTGCCGCGCCTCCGAGCAGCGGACTCACTAGGTCAACCTCCTTCCTGTTTTCGCTCAAGCTCCGGCGAAAACCGCAGAGTGAAAGGAGAGCACATGAAAAGCGCACGATATTTGTACGCGGGCGCACTGGTAGTTGCGCTCGTCGTCGGTCTTGGGTTGTGGAAACCCACACACGTCAAGGCGGACCGGGATCACGTACCCAAGTTCAGGGTCGATGCCTCCTGGCCCAAAGAGCTGCCGGCTCCAGCCGGCTATAACCCGTTCACCTGGCCCACCGCCGGCGGTTACCCGGTCGCATTTGCAGCCACGTACGGGACAATCGGTGGCGAGATTCTCCAATGGAACATCGACAACGTTTAACACCACCGCCAACCGGTGGGTACAGGGCGAAGTGGCAGGAAACGGTACCGACGCACATGACAATATTTGGACCATCAACCGCGCTTGGGAAGTAGGTGTCACCGTAAACGGTGCCATTCAGAACAATGAGTCAGGTAACATTGTCGGAAACGACGCTCTCGGGGGACACGCGCTGCCTTCGCCTCCGGTCGTCGCGTTTGACCCCGACGGAAAAACGATTTGCGGGTTTGGCAACCCCCAACTCGTCCTGGCCGGCGCCTTCGGCGCATACTCTGCGACTGCGGCCCCTGGGCGACCCATGTACATGCCGTATGGCTCGCACGGCATCTTTGTGGACTACCAGGGCTACCTCTGGACCGGCGGCAACGGGGATGGTGCAATACAGAAGTACAACCCAGCAACGGCTTGTGCCGCGGGCGCAAGCGCGACTCCTGTATGGCAGATCGGGACGCTATCTGTCTGCGACACCCGCGTGGGCCCCACCGGCTCAACAACGACCGGCTCCACGTGCAGCGCGACACCGTGCACATCTGCAAGCTCCTCCACCACGGTCTGCGCCAACAACAACAGTCCAATCTACCTGAACGAGCCGCCGGATATTGCCGTCGACCCCAAGCCGGGACCCGTCTCCGGCCTGCCGGGTGACGTCTATATTGCCGACGGCTACGGCAACGCCCGCGTCGTGGTCTTCAATCCTGCGTTGATCTCGGCCGGTAATCCTTACGGCTACGTGGGGCAGTGGGGCACGAGCTGCGGCTTCGACGAAAGCCAGAGTGCAGAGGTCGGATCGAGTTATCCCTTCACCACCACCCATTGCCCGTTTGGAACCTTCGGGACTGGGGCCGGCCATCCGCACTGCGTCGTGCTCGGCAATGACGGCCTGATTTACGTGTGCGATCGTCCCAACAGTCGCATCCAGGTCTTCTCGAAATCGTGCGCTAGCTTCGGACTCACACCCGTGGCTGGCCACCCTGGAACCTACAACCCCCCGCCAGCGATGCTGCTCACCGCCAGCAACGTGAGTAACCAACCGATCTGCCAACCAGAGCGGGTCATTTACATCAGCAACTTCGGACCTGACAACTTCCCAACCGTAGCTTCGGCGAAAGTCGCAGCGACTCTGAATGCGTCCACCCGGTCTTGCGACTTCGATTTTTATCCCAACGTCGACACTCTCGCTGACACGAGTCCAACGTCCCAGAAGTACGGCGTTGTCACCGACCTGGATGGCTCCAACAACTTCCTGTTCGAAACGCCAACCAGCGGTACGGGTGACGTGACTGCGACCACACCGATGCTTACCTGGATCGGTCGGGATTCGTGCGGATTCGGGCCGTGTCCCGGTCACTATGCTGGTGAGTTCTCCTACAGCCACACTAACAGTGTGGATTCCAGGGGCAACGTTTACGTTGCGGAGGTCATCACCGGTCGTCGCGTCCAGAAGTTCGTGCCCGTGGATGACGACGACTACGGTCACGGTCACGACCGCGACCGCGACCGCGACCACCACTAACCACCTTCAGCCCGTTACAGCGGCGGCCGGGAGCCTTCCTGGCTGCCGCTGCTGACGGCCAAAAGGGTCTCCTATCATGCTTAGGAATCGCTTCCGATTCACAGCCTCCTTGTTTTTCGCATTAGTGCTCTCTTCCTCGCTGCTGGCGGCTCATGACCTCCCCACCAACACCATCATGAACTCCTTTGTGAAGATCGAGCCCAAGCAGGCGCACTTGGTGGTTCGCATCCCGCTAGACCTGCTGCGAGGGGTGCCCTTTCCGCGCAAAGATGACCAGTACGATGTGGCCGCGGCAGGACCGGCGATCCACTTGGGGCTGCGTTTGCTGGGAGAGGGGTTCGTCCTCCTGGAAAACGGGGTGCAGCTTGTGCCTTCAGAGTCGAGCGGGCGTTTATCGCCGCCCTCAGACCGTTCCTTTGAGGACTACGATGCCGCGGTCGCGTTTATTGCCCAGCCCGCGGACTCGAGCATAGGCATCGGCTACCAGTTAGGTTACTTTGACGCCCATTTTGTCTATCCCATTGCATCGCCGAAATCTGTGTTCAAGATCCAGTCGCTGGTGGGTGCGGATCTGGGAAGTCTTACGAAGCTGACGGTCCGCTACATGCCGCTGGGCGAGCCCAGCCGGGCCATGATCATCCCTGGCGGATCTTTGCCCGTGCCCATGAATCCGGCGTGGTACCACGCCGCCAATGGCTTCGTGGTGCTGGGTATCGAGCACATCCTGAGCGGCATTGACCATCTGCTGTTCCTGTTCTGCCTGGTGATTCCATTCCGTCGGTGGCGCGGACTGATCTCGGTGATTACCGCCTTCACCCTGGCGCACTCGGTCACGCTGTTCGCTTCCGCCTTCCATCTGGCGCCTAAGGGCGCCTGGTTCCCGCCGTTCGTGGAGATGGCGATCGCCTGCTCCATCGTGTATATGGCGCTGGAGAACATCGTGGGCGCGGACCTGCGCCGCCGCTGGCTGATCACCGGCATGTTCGGGCTGGTGCACGGCTTCGGATTTTCCTACGCCCTGGGGCAGTCCCTGCAGTTCGCCGGCTCGCACCTGCTGGTGTCGCTGTTCTCCTTCAACGTGGGTATCGAAATCGGCCAGCTCTGCGTGCTGGCGGTGATGCTGCCCGCACTCGCCCTGTTCCGGCGCCTGGTTCCGGAGCGGATGGGTGTGATTATCCTCTCCGCCTTTGCCGCGCACACCGCCTGGCACTGGATGCTGGAGCGCTGGCAAGCACTGAAGCTGGCGCCGTGGCCGACGCTCGACGCTGCCAGCCTGGTCACGCTGGCGCGCTGGGTGGCAGCGCTGCTGCTGGCCTTCGGCGCCGCCAATTGGCTGGTCAAGTGGTTGGGGCGGAAGTTCCCGCCGCGGGTCAAATTGCCGGAAAGGCCGATAGAGCAGCCGGAAAGAGCGGGGTGAGGCCGCCCCAATTCGTCGCACTTTCTGTTGCGGCTCGCATGGTGCTACAGTTTATCGCTTTGTGCTACGCAGGGCTTGTAAGTCGGAGGTTGAGCCGACTAACATTCAGCCACTTCAAACCGCAAGGAGTCGCGTATGGCTCTACAGTCTGCAGCGTTCATGAACGCACCTGCCGCCAAGGTCCGCGAACTTCGCGTGCGGGCCGTCAAGGTACCCATGACCCCGCCACATCAGACCGCGAGCGGCACCATCACAGAATCTCCGTTGGTGTTGACGGATGTCGTCGCCGACGACGGTACCGTCGGACACAGCATTGTCTTTACCTATACCCCGGCTGCTCTGAAACCAACCGCTGACCTGATCCGGAACCTTGAGACCCTGGTCAAGGCGGAACCGCTCGCGCCCGGCGCAATCGCACAGAAGCTGCTCAAGCGATTTCGCTTGCTCGGAACGCAAGGACTGGTGGGCATGGCACTCTCCGCCATCGACATGGCGCTGTGGGATGCTGTCGCCCGCAGCCACAATACCTCGCTCGTGCGCTTACTGGGCTTCACCGAAAGGCCCGTTCCCGCCTATGGTGCCGTGGGCTATGACGGAGTCACCGCTTCCGCGCGTGTGGCGGAAGACTGTGCGAAACATGGATTTAAGGGAGTCAAGGCAAAGATAGGCTACCCATCCGTCCGCGAAGACCTTGAGGTCGTGCGCGCCATGCGTAAGAGCGTGGGGAACGATATGGCGCTTATGGTCGACTACAACCAGTCCCTGACCCCGTCGGAAGCCGTACAGCGGCTGCGCGTGCTCGACGACGAGGGGCTGACCTGGGTGGAGGAACCGGTACTGGCGCACGACTTCACCGGCCATGCCTTGGTTGCCCGTGAGATCAAGACCCCAATCCAGTGTGGCGAGAATTGGTGGGGACTTCTGGACATGCGGCACGCCATCGAGGCGGGCGCTTCGGATTACATGATGCCCGACGTGATGAAGATTGGCGGGGTGACGGGATGGCTGCACGCCGCAGCGCTCGCCGAGGTGCACGGGATACCAATTTCCAACCACTTGTGGCCCGAAGTCAGCGCGCAACTGATGTGTGCAGCTCCCACCGCTCACTACCTGGAATATTGCGACTGGTGGAATCCTATCCTTGCCGAGCCGCTGCGGGTAGAAAACGGAATGACGGTGGTGGAAGGCGTGATCGGGAGCGGCGTTGCGTGGAACGAACCAGCGGTGGCGCGTTTCTTGGCTTGAACCGGGGTTGTGGATTTTGTGCTACCCAGGGCTTTAGGCCGGAGAGGAAGGTCATAAGCGATGGGAAATCTCAGCCGGGTCGGAGTGTCGATCGATTCAGAATTGCTGCGCCGTTTTGACCGGTTCATCGCTGAAAGAGGATATGAGAATCGCTCGGAGGCGTTTCGCGACTTGATCCGCGACCGGCTGGTGGGCTCGGCGGTGGTGGCTCCTAAAGCCTTTGTGGTGGGGACCGTCACCTTGATCTACGGCCACAATACGCGTCTGCTGCCGGAGAAGCTCACCGACATTCAGCACGAGAATCATGAGGTGATCATTTCCACGCTGCATGCTCACCTGGACCACGATAGTTGTCTGGAAGTGGTAGTGCTGCGCGGCAAGTCGAAGGATGTGCAGGAGCTGGCCAACCGGCTCATCAGCACCAAAGGCGTACAGCACGGCCGTCTGGTGATGAGTTCGCCCGAGATCCTGTCGCACCCTTCCAACCACCATCATCATCGTCACTGAGAGTTGTGAACCGCGGGTCCAGGTGCCGACGGTTTGTTTGCAGCCGGTAGCACGAAAACATGAAACGTAACATGTTTTGGCTGGGGATATCGTCTGGGCTCCTATTCATCCTGCTGCCGCTCCCCCTGCTGGCGCAGGCGCCTCAGCTATCAGGAACTGTCGTTGACACCTCTGGCGCAGTGATTGCCGAGGCTACCGTGCAGGCTAGAAGCGCGAACGGTACTGTACGAATAACGACACAGTCGGACACGAACGGCTCCTTCATTATTTCTGGACTCGCGGCAGGTGATTATCGACTCGTGGTATCTAATCCCGGTTTTGAAACCAAAGAAATGCCCGTCACCATCGGGACCGCCGAGGCGCCGGCCCCGCTGCGCATCTCTCTGGCTGTGAGCACCGTGAGCACTACCATAAACGTGGAGGGCCGGGGGGATAGCCTCATCGGAATTGCCGATTCCGCCACCCAGGGAACTGTGGGCGCAACGGAAATCCAAGATCGTCCGATTCTTCGTGCGGGAGAAATTTTGGAGGCGCTTCCCGGTCTCATCATTACTCAACACGCCGGCGGCGGCAAGGCCAACCAATATTTTCTTCGCGGCTTCAATCTCGACCACGGCACAGATTTCGCCATTTTCCTCGACGGTATGCCGCTTAACCTGCCGTCGCACGCGCACGGCGAGGGCTACTCGGACATGAACGTCGTCATCCCGGAGTTTGTGCAGCGGGTGGATTTCGAGAAAGGTCCTTATTACGCTGATGTCGGCAACTATGGCTCGGCGGGAAATGCCCATCTGGTGTTTTTCAAGACGCTGCCCCAGAACTTCTTCACGGTGGAAGGCGGCATGTATGGCTTTGGGCGGGCCGTTTTCGGCGTATCGCAAAAGCTCGGTTCGGGCAGTTTGCTGTACGGCGGAGAAGCGTATCACGATGACGGCCCATGGACGCATCCGGATAATTACTACAAATTCAACGGCTTTCTAACCTACAGCAAGGGCGGAGACGGCGATGGTTTCAGCATCACGGCCCGCGCTTACCACGGAACATGGCACTCGAGCGATCAACTGGCCGAGAACGCTGTGCCGCTCGTTGGTTTCTTTGGCGCACTGAACCCGACTGACGGCGGCAATTCACAGCGTTATAGCTTGCAGGCTGAGTGGCATCGCCAAGGCGCAAATTCCGAGACGAAACTTATGGCCTACGGATTTTATTATGATCTCGATTTATTTTCCGATTTTACTTACTACCTGTATGACCCCAATAAGGGCGACCAGTTCGAACAGCAAGACAGGCGCTGGGTGGCGGGGCTAGACGCACGCCACACGATTTTCAGCCAATGGCTTGGCCGCAAGGTAGAAACCACGTTCGGCCTGCAGCTCCGCAACGATTGGGTCCACAACGGCCTTTACCGGACGGAAGATCGCGTGCGTACGAACAAAGCTGACCTTCCAGCTGGAATCGACCCCTCCACCGGTCAGCCCGTGATTTTGCCCGCGGGCACGGATTTGAATAAATTTGCGGACACGCTAGGAAGTTTCTATGTGGAAAATAAAGTACAGTGGGCGAACAAATTCCGCTCGGTGGTGGCCCTGCGCGGCGACGACGACGAAGGTGTCGTCACCAGCTTTTCTGACCCCCGCAATTCCGGCTCGGCCAACAAGTTCCTGCCCAGCCCCAAAGCAAGTTTGATCTTCGGCCCGTGGGCCAATACGGAGTTCTATGTGCAGGGCGGAGCCAGCTTCCACAGCAACGACGTGCGTGGCGCAACCCAAAACTATGAACCGGTTTCGCCGGACTTTCCTTACATCAATACGGCCTGCGCGAAAATTCCCCTCCTGGTCCAAACCAAAGGCGCGGAAGTCGGCGTGCGCACTGTGGCCGTCCCACATCTGCAAAGCACCCTTTCGCTCTGGTATCTCCACAGTAATTCCGAACTGGAGCAGGATGGCGACACCGGAGGCACGATTGCTTCAGAACAGTCGAGCAACCGCTATGGCATCGAATGGGCGAACTACTACACGCCACAAGGACATTGGGCTTTTGATTTTGACATGGCGGACTCCCGCGCCATTTTTACCGCATTAGACCCAGCTGATGCGTCGTACATCACCACGGGCGGCAAACTTTGCGGGCCAAACTCGGTTTGCACTGGGCTTGTGCCGATCGGGGGCGGCAATTATTTGCAAGGTCCGGGTGGTAAGTGGGTGCCCGAAGCGGTTGGGTGGGTGATTGCATCGGGCGTCACAGCGCACGATCTCAAAGGCTTTTGGGGGAGTTTGCGCCTGCGCTACTTTGGCCCGCGCTATTTGACATCCGACGCAATTTATCGCTCAAACTTAACGGTGCTGCTCAACGGGGAGGTCGGTTATCAAATTAACAAGAAATGGAGCGTTTCGGCCGAATTGTTGAATTTGCTTAACCGCCGCGATCACGACATTGACTACGCCTATGCCTCCCAAATAACGCCAACAGCCACGCCGGCATTCACCGACGTTTTCCACCCCGTCGAACCGTTTCAGGTGCGAATCGGGCTACGAAGAACCTTAGCGGAGCGATGATACGGCCGTTCCTCGATGGCCCCCTGACGGCAGGGTGAATTCCCTGATCACGGGCGTGGAGAATTTCTGCGTTCCTCCGGACCAGCGTACGGCAATCTGTGCGGCAATCGGCGCGAGCAACCTGGCGATCTCGCCGATCTCGGAAGTGGTCGGCGTGCGCATTCCGTCTTATGCCAGCGTCACGGTTACCTATCGCTTCGGACGCACCGCGGCGCCGTAGGGCTCAGCGGTTCTTTATAAAGAAGTAGGTGCTCAGGCCAAAGCCCAGCGCGATGATGAACCAGCGCACCTTCCTGGGGTCGGCTTTTTGCGCGTACTGCGCCCCGAACCAGCCCCCGCTCAGCGCCCCCGCCATCATCACCAGGCACTGTCCCCAGAAGACCGCGCTGCTCACGATGAAGGTGACCACCGCTACCCCGTTGATCACCGCCGCCAGCAGGATGCGCAGGGCGTTCATCACGTGGATCTCGCGCATGCCGAGGAGCGTCATCATGCCCAGCATCACGAAGCCGATGCCGGCGCCGAAATATCCGCCGTAGGTTCCCACCGCCAGTTGCAGCAGGCAGGCCAGGGCGATCGCCAGCCAGGAGATGTCTTTGGCCTTGGCCACGCTGTCGTTATCGGCCCTGCCCGCCATCGCCCGCAGGCGATTGCCAAACATGAACAGGATGGTCGCCCCCAGCAGCAGCCAGGGAATCAGGTGCAGAAAGGTTCGCTGCGGGGTCTTGACCAGCAGCAGCGCGCCCACCAGTCCTCCCAGGACGCTGGTGACCAGCAGTGGGACCAGCAGGCGGCGCGGCACATTCATGTGGCGCCAGTACGAGGCCACGCTGGTGGCGAGCCCCGGCCACAGGGCGACGGTGTTGGTGGCATTGGCCTCGACCGGCGGAACTCCGACGAACAGCATGAGTGGGAAGGAGATGAAGCTGCCGCCGCCCGCCACCGCGTTGAGGATGCCCGCGATCACGCCGGCGAAGAATAGAAGAATGGCTTGCTTAAGGTGCAAGTATCACAGGATTCAGAAGAGCTGAGCGCGGCTGCAGTTTTTCCTCGAAAACGCGGATCACTTGGCTGGCGGTGCGGCCTCGGCTTTGACCGGCGCCGCCCCCAGCTTCTCCACTTCCTCCAGTTCTTGACGGACTTTGTCGGCGTTGGGGGCGGTCGGCGCCGCTTTGAGATAGGCCCGAAAGTGCTCGGCGGCCTCGGCATATTCCTGCCGGTTGGCCAGCATCACGCCCAGCAGCAGACTCAACTGCGGGAAGCTGCGTTGCGCGCCTAGCGTCTCGCCTTTACGGGCGCTCTTTTCCGCCTGTTCCAGGTTGCCCAGGCGGTAATTGGCCAGCGAGTTGTAGAAGAAAGCTACGGGGAAATCCACGCCGTCCATCTGGGTGGCGCGGGCACTGAAGTCCGCCGCTTCCGCCCATTTGGACTGGCGCACCGCTACCGAGGACAGCCCCACATATGCCGGCACGAACATGCCATCCGCGGCCTGCGCTTGCCTGAAGGCGTTGCCCGCCTTGTCGAGCTGGTTCTGCTGCGCGTACACCCATCCCAGGTCCTGCCAGGCAGCCGCATACTGGGGATACAGTTGCACTGCTTTTTCCAGATTTTGCTGCGCCTCCGGGAGCTTGTTGTTCTCGGCGGCGTGACGGCCTCTGTCGTAGGCCTTCTTGGCATCCTTGGGAGCGTTCAGGCTGGTGGTGCTGATCGTCGTTCCCTGGGCTTCGCCCATCCTCTGCAGCACGATGGTGCCAACGTTCACTGCTCCCACGGTGCTACCGAGTTCACCTACGGGGATAGCCACGCTGCTGGATTGGAATCCCGCCAGGGAGGCTCGCAGTTCGCAACCCGCGAGTTCGCCCGCGAGAGTGGAGGGAGTCTGCGGCACGCGCAACGTCATCGTACCGACCGTGTTGAGACCGCTCCCATCGCCGCTTTCGGCGCTCCCCTCAGCGTCGCCAAACGAGAACTGCATACTGGCCGTGATACTAACAGTGAAATAGCCTCTGAAGTCGCTGCGGCCATCGCGAGAAACGCGGCCGCTGCAAATGCGCTCGATGAATGCCGGTCCCGGCAGGGGCGAGCCGTCCTCGGTGATGATATTTCCCGACAGCATGAGCGTCACCTGGTTCGGCCCGCTGGATTGCGGGGGCGGCGCAATCGAGGTTCTGCTCGATGAACCTCGTCCTTGTCCCGTGGCGGCGGAGGGCAGCCCGATCGCCAACACCATGACGCCAAGAAAGCGGAGCGTGCGGTGGTACATAATTCGACCTCCTGGGAGGCCTATTTCGGGCTGGTCGGGGGGCTTGAGAAGCCAGCGTCGGTGGCGCAAGTGTCCGCTTCGGGGCGGGACTTGTCAACCGTTATACCGACGTAATTTCAGAGCGAAGTGTTGGCTCGGGACTGTAGCTTTCTTGTCCCAAGCTGGGGCGATTCGGCGGCTCAGTTAATCGTGCAGCGGCACTTGCGGTGAGCGGCCCCGGCACTGGGTGGCCACCCGCTTGGGGTCGCCGAACAGGGCGTTGACGGTTACTACCGGGCCGTAACAGAAGACGGCATGGCCATCCTCGGCCATGTGCCAGCGCCCATGCTTTACCGGCTCCGGGTTGATGACGCGCGGACGTTCCTTGGGAGGCTGCGGTGGCAGAGTGCTCTTGGCGCACGCTGTGATGCTGACCAGCAGCAGCAGCCATGCCAGTCGCGTCCGCATGGCTTTACTCCGCCGCCGGCGAAGGCAGCGCGCTTCGCCAGGTGGCAATTTCTACTAATCCCTCGCGCTCGGTACGCACGAAGAAGCGCACCCGGTGCCGCAGGTGCTCGAACTCGTGGATGTCGCTCCACAGTTCGGCCTGGCGGATCTTGGCGTGGCTGCCGGATTCCCCGCAGGTAGCGCAGCGGGTGTAGAGCAGGTCGTTGCGGCGCGCCACTCCTGGCAGTTCGATGATCACCAGGCGCGCGTCCTGCACCTCGTCCTGTTCCCCTAGTTGCACGTCGTACTTGAGCAGGAAAGGGAAGCCCGCACGGCGGGCCACGATCTCAGCCTCCAGGGAGCTGGCAAACGGCCCGTACTCGGTTCGGCCGTCATCGATTGTGTCGGAAGCCATCCACCGCGTTACACTCTGTGACATAGGACCCCAGTCGGGAGAGGTGCTGTTGGCCTGCGCTCTTGAATTGAGCAGCTAGTGTGCCAATTTGTCCCACTCTTAAGTCACTGAGCCAATGCAACTTACGGTGTAGGACGAGATGCTCCGTGTGCAATGTGTTTCACAACTCGGAGCAAAAGCTTGTTTTCTTTTGACACTGGCAGCTGCGGATGCAGATTTGGGCTGGAAAAATCCCTCGGCATTCTCTATCGTGCCGCAGGTAACCGCGCTCATTACGAGCGTGTACGAATCTGAAACTGGAGGCACGATGGCGCAAACTCTTGCCCGAACACGAGTGGCTGTGCTGGGAGCAGGGAAGATCGGTGGGATCTTGCTGCAAGGCTTCATCAAGCATCACCTGATCGCGCGCGACCACGCGACCGCGACGGTGCAGCACGCTGAGCGCGCCCGCGCGCTCAGCCGCGAGTGGAAGCTTGCCGTCACCACCGACAACGTGGCCGCCGCGCGCCAGGCTGATGTGATCCTGATCGCGGTGAAGCCGCTGGTGGTGGCCGAGGTTGCGGCCGAAATCCGGGCGGTGGTCGATCCCCACAAGCTGGTGATCTCGGTGGCCGCCTCCGTGCCCACCAGCAGCATCGAGAAGGTCTTTGATTCCGACGTTCCGGTGGTGCGCGCCATGCCCAACACTCCCAGCGTCGTGGGTGAAGGCATGACCGCGCTATGCAAGGGCCGCTATGCCGGCGCCAAGCACATCGAGATCGCCTGCGCGCTGTTCGAGAGCGTCGGCAGAACCGTGGTGGTGGACGAGAAGCACATGGATGCCGTCACCGGCCTCTCCGCCAGCGGGCCGGCGTTCATCTACATCATTCTGGAATCGCTGGCCGAAGCCGGGGTGAAGGTCGGCCTGCCGCGCGAAACGGCGACGCTGCTCGCCGCTCAGACCACGCTGGGCGCGGCCAAAGTCGTGCTCGACACCGGACACCATCCCGCGCTGCTCAAGGACGCCGTCACCACGCCCGCCGGCTGCACCATCGATGGAATCCTGGAGTTAGAAGAAGGGAAGCTGCGGGTGACGCTGATCAAGGCGGTGGTCAAAGCCACGCAGCGGGCCAAGGAACTGGCGTATCCGGAATAACGCTGTTGCCTAACCGTTAGATAAACAATTCCTCATCTTGGGTGACGCGCGAAGAGTTGGAGCGCCGGCGGCGGCTGCTGCGGGTCTGGCTGAGAAACGCCGAGATGCCCACGCTCAGCCCCTGCATGATGCCGGAGATCTGGCGCACGGGGGAGACCACGGTGTGCTGCACCAATTCGCTCGTTTCTTCCACTTTGTCGAGGGTGCGGGTGACGATGTCGTCGGCGCGGATCACCTGCAGCCGGGTGCGGTCCACGATGTCGTTTACGGTGGCGTCCAGGCGATCCATCTGCGTCTTCAGCGTGCCGGTAGTGGACACCAGGTTGTTCATTACGATGTCAATCTTGCCGCGGGATTCGTTGAGGATGGTCTCGGCCGAGGCGAGGATGGGCAGGGCGCGGCCGTGGACTTCGCCGGCCAGCTTTTCCACCTTGGAGCTGGTCCGGCTCAGGCTAATGGCCAGGCCCAGCAGAATGAACATCTGCAGGACCACCGCCACTGCGGTGGCGTAAATGAAGATCTTGAGCACCGGATCCATGGTTCAGACTCCGCCCCAGTCCAGTCAGCGATCGAGCTATGGGTTCTTCGTACCGGCTTCGGTGGCCTCATGATAGGCCTGGCGTCCGGCGTCCACCGCTGCCGTAAACTGGTCCTTCTGTTTCTGTATCACATCGCGGCCGCGGTCCACCCACTGGTCAGCCTGCACTCGCGCCTGGCGCGCGCGGTTGACCACAAACTCGCGGCCTTCCTCGGCCGAGCGCAGAAGATCTTCGCGTGTCTCGCGGCCCGGTTTGGGCGCGTAGAGCACGCCAATCAATGCTCCCAGGCCGAGCCCAGCCAGGAACCATCCGAAGCCGCCACTGTCGTCCGCCATAGCAACCTCCTTCGATAGCCTAAACCGGCGATGGTACCACAAACGCAAGGGAGTAGGGAGTAGCGAGCCGCAGCTCAGGATATCGAGTTGATTAGACCGTTGAGGACGGGGGAGAGTTCATCGCCCGCCGCTAGCGCATCGCCAATGCCCCCGCCTGCGTGCGATACCAGGCCACGGTGCGCGCCAGCCCTTCTTCGAACCCCGCCACCGGCTGGTATCCCATCAGCTTGCCGGCCAGCGAGATGTCCGCCAGCGAGTGCTTGATGTCTCCGGAGCGCTCTGGCCCGTGGTGCGCCGTGCCCGAATACCCGGTCATCTGTTTGAGAATCTCAAAAGTCTCATTCAGCGTGATGCGCGTGCCGGTGGCGGCGTTCATGGCTCGTCCGGCGACTTGCGCCGCGGGCGCGGAGCAGGCCAGCAGGTTGGCCGCGACCACGTTGTCGATGAAGGTGAAATCGCGGCTCTGTTCGCCGTCGCCGTACATGGTCGGCGGCTCGCCCCGGAGCATCAGCATGATGAACTTGGCCAGCACGCCCGAGTACTGCGAGCCCGCGTCCTGGTGCGGCCCGAACACGTTGAAGTAGCGCAGCGTCACCGTCTCCAGGCCATAGACGCGGTAGAACGACGTCATGTAGAGCTCGCCCGCCAGCTTCGAAACCGCGTAGGGCGAGATTGGGTCCGGGGTCATGCCTTCGTGCTTGGGCAGGGTGGGCGATTCGCCGTAGATCGAAGACGAGCCCGCGTACACCACGCGCTTCACCTTGGCGTCGCGGGCGGCGATCAGCAGGTTGAGCGTGCCATCGACGTTGGCGCGATTGCTGGTGGCGGGGTCGGCCACCGACTTCGGTACCGACGGAATGGCCGCCTCGTGAAACACGT
The DNA here is from genome assembly GCA_963808725.1 of uncultured Acidobacteriota bacterium. GTDB lineage: Bacteria > Acidobacteriota > Terriglobia > Terriglobales > Acidobacteriaceae > JAHFUA01. Next base: position 655,345 of record CAWEGO010000003.1, read on the forward strand.
AGTCCACGTCCTGGCAGGCCCCGGCTACCGCCGCCAAGTCCAGCAGGTCGGCCTCGTGGAAGTCCATGCGCCCCAGCTCGGCGATGTTCTCCCGCTTTCCGGTGGAGAAGTTGTCCAGACCCCGCACGCACTCGCCCCGCTGCAGCAAGGCCCGTGCCAGGGAAGATCCGATGAAGCCGGCAGCGCCGGTGATCAGGTACGTGGCCACGGCTTAAACATACCATGGGTGGGACGCGGGCTGGCAGTGGGTGGTGAGTTTCCGCATTGGGTCAGCTTGACTTCCAATGCCGGTCACCGGGCGTGGCGGGAAGTCGTGGGATGTGGCAGGATGGGTCTATGTCCAGACCGAAACGGTTACCAGACTCAGTCCGGCTGGAGCGAAAACAGACATGGGGCGAACCTTTCTCACAGTTCTCGGTTTCGTTTTCTTGGCCATAGCAATCTTGTCTCTGATTGCGGTGCCTTTTTCACTCCACCTGTTTGGCTGGGTTGCCGCAATCTTTTTCCTGCTCCTGGCCTGGTTTTGCTCTTGGTGTTTCGTTAAGCTTTTCTTCGGATAAAGTGATAAAGTCATAATTCCCAAATGGCCCCAAAGACGCCCAAAACGCCAAGCACGGACAGCCTATTTGCGAGATGCTTAGAAAGGTTAGACGGGTGTCTGCAGGAGGTTCTTCATGCTGGGTCGCTGACGCTCCCGGGAAAGCGTGACCCCGAATTTCAGGATGTCTTCGACAAGGCGTGCGAATACCGAAACGCGAAACAGACGGCAGACAATCATCGTGAGTTCGATCTGCTCACGGAACAAGAGGCTGTTTGGGAAGCTACAAGTCGTGACGCTTTTTGCAAGGCGTATGCAGCCTTCTTGGTCAAATACCCAGAGATAGTGGCGCCAAACTGACGCCTATTTGAGTCACCGCAAAGGGTCGCGAGAGGTAAGGCCGGGTGCCCCACGTTTCCCCGGTTTTGGGAAACGTGGGTAAGTTATAAAACACCCACATCTGCCAAAACTCGGGCAGGTCCGGGGCGCCGTCCGTCCACTACTAGCAGCCTATGACGGGAAGTCCAGCGGCACGGGCCAGCTTGGCCTGGTCGCGGTCAAATGTGTAGAAGTCTTCCGTCGCAAGCGCCAGGGCTGATGCAACGTGGATGGTATCGAGGGTGCGGCTGCCCAACTGCGGGGCGTGGCGGCGTGCGAGCTCCCGCGCTCGCGACCACGTTTCGGCGGGGAGATCCTCCCACTGCCAAACGCCAGCTTGTAAGTCGCTGACGAAATCTTCTTCGATCGCCCGAGCCTCACGGACGGTCCAACTCCCCGGCCGGGCCGTCACCGCAAAAACGATGTTCGTGAATTCTGTCTCCCCGAAGGGAGTTACCATGAAGACGGGCCGATGCTTTTCGACCAGCGCCAGGGCTGGCCGGGAGTTTACGTCGCGGCCATAGAGCGAGACCAGAAAACTGGTGTCCGCATAAGAGCTCAAGAGCGATTTCGCTCCCGGCGAAGTATTTCGGCGACGTTCAGGCGAATCCGGCGGCTGCCGAAGATTTTCTTCTGGCGGCCAGCGAAGTCAGGCATGGCCCTCCCGTTCGGCGCTTCAGGAACAATACGCCCCAGGACTTCGTGCCGCTTGCGCAGGACCAGCGTTTCGCCGCGCCGCAGCGGCGCCTCGACCTTGCGCGAAAATTGCTGGCGAACTTCCCGAACCGTCACGCTCTTCATGTTACACATTATAGGTGTAACATTGGCCAGGAGTCAAAACATTTAGGGTGCCCCACGTTTCTCCGGTTTTGGGAAACGTGGGTGAGTTATAAAGGATCCACATCTGCAAAAGCGGGCAGATGTGGGGCACCGTCGCAACCCAACGGGAAGACGCCTTCACCATCCCCCACGAACAAAGGACCAAGCAGATTACGTTTTCCTTGTCGCGTGGCACTCAGTTCTGAGAGGAATCGCCACCGCCACGGGTGACCCGCCTCACGGCAAAATCCAGCCTCTCGAAGGGTATAATTCGTCGGTTTGCCCGGAGACCGCAAGGTCCCAAGGAGGCCGCCCTTTCGGGGGCGTGGCAATTATGAGCGGAGCACTCGCAGTGAAACCAGCGGAATTACGCCTGGCCCGGCGCATGGCCCGGCTGGGTACGGAAACTGCCTTCGAGGTCCTGGTGAAGGCGCGCGCGCTCGAAGCCAAGGGCCGCGACATCGTTCATCTCGAAATCGGCGAGCCCGATTTCGACACTCCCGCCAACATCATCGAAGCCGGCGTCAACGCCCTGCGCAAGGGATGGACCCATTACGGTCCTTCGGCTGGGCTGCCGGCCTTGCGCGAGGCGATCGCGGAAGAAGTCGGCCGTTCGCGCAAAGTTCCGGTCAAGGCCGAAGAGGTCGTGGTAGTGCCAGGTGGTAAGCCCATCATTTTTTTTACGATCACAGCATTAGTTGAAGAAGAAGATGAAGTCATCTATCCCAACCCCGGCTTCCCCATCTACGAGTCCATGATCAACTTCATGGGCGCCAAGGCGGTGCCCATCCGCCTGCGCGAAGAGATGGATTTCCGCGTCGACGTGAACGAACTGGCGCACCTGATCAACGACCGCACCAAGCTCATCATCCTGAACTCGCCGCAGAACCCGACCGGCGGCGTGCTCACACGCAAGGACGTTGAGGCCATTGCCGCCGCCATCGGCGATCGCGACATCATGGTGCTCTCCGACGAGATCTACTGCCGGCTCATCTACGAGGGCGAGCATTTCTCGCTGATGTCGGTGGATGGCTTCAAGGATCGCACCATCCTGCTCGACGGCTTTTCCAAGACCTATGCCATGACCGGCTGGCGGCTGGGCTACGGCGTTATGCGCGCTGACTTGGCGGCCCACATCGCGCGGCTGATGACCAACTCGAATTCCTGCACGGCAAGCTTCACGCAAATGGCGGGCGTCGAGGGCTTGCGCGGCCCACAGGATTCAGTGGACGTGATGCGCGAAGAGTTCCGCCGCCGCCGCGACCGCTTCGTCGAGCGCATCAACCAGATCAAGGGATTCTCCTGCCGGCTGCCCAAGGGCGCGTTCTACACCTTCCCCAACATCACCGGCACGGGATGGCCCTCGAAGAAGCTGGCCGACGCGCTGCTGGAGGACGCTGGCGTGGCCGGCCTTTCCGGCACCGCCTTCGGCGCGTTCGGCGAAGGCTATCTGCGGTTCAGCGTGGCCAATTCTATCGCCAACATCGACAAGGCTGTGGACCGCATCGAGCAGTGGGCCAAGAAGCACTTGTAGCTGTCATCCTGAGCGAAGCGCGAGCCGGAGGCGAGCGCGAGTCGAAGGACCCCTATGCGCTACGAGAAGCACTATCACGTGTACATTGTCGCCAGCCTCTCCGGCACGTTGTACATCGGGATTACCAACAATCTCGAAAGGCGCATGGTGGAGCATAGGGAAGGACTGGTCGAGGGATTTACCTCAAAATATGGTCCCCATCGGCTAATCTACTTCGAGACATACAATGACGCGCGGAATGCTATCCGCCGAGAGAAACAATTAAAGGGTTGGCGGCGTGAGAAGAAGATTGCGTTGATCGAGAAGGTGAACGCGAGCTGGAAGGACTTGGCGAGAGCATGGTACGAGGGCAGGGGTCCTTCGACTCGCGACCGCGATGAGGCTGCGGTCGCTCGCTCAGGATGACAAAAGTGAACGGTGTGTGGGGGCAGCCGCCATCCGTGCGGCTGAACAAACAACATGAGTAAGCCTTTCCGTGTTTTTGCCACCTGTGACATCGGCGATGAAGCTTTGAACGTTCTGCGCGACCGCGGCTACCAGCTCGAAGTCTATCCCCAGCCGCAGGCGCCGCCCAAAGCGCTCATTCTGGAAAAGCTGCGCTCCGGCATTGACGGCCTCATCACTACCATCCGCGACCAGGTCGACGCCGAGCTTTTCGAAGCAGGGAAGGGCACGCTGAAGGTCGTATCCCAGTTCGCCGTGGGTTTCGACAACATCAACCGCGCCGACGCCAACCGCTACAAGGTCCCCTTCACCAACACCCCGGACGTACTCACCGAGGCCACCTCCGAGTTCGCCTTCTTCATCCTGGCCGCGCTCGCCCGCAAGCTGTGGGACGGAGAAAAGCTGGTGCGCGAGAATCGTTGGGACTACTGGCATCCCTATCTGCCGTTTCTGGGCGATGAGGTGACGGGCAAGACCATGGCCGTCATCGGCACCGGCCGCATCGGCCAGGCCATCATCAAGAAGTGCACCGGCTTCGATATGCACATCCTGTGCTACGACCCGGCGTTCCAGAACACGAAGTTCATCCAAGCCATCCAGGAGGTTAAAGACGTGCGTTACAAGCACGGCCTCTATCACGAGCGGATGACCATCAAGTACGTGACCCTGGAGGAGGCGCTGCACCAGGCGGATTTTGTCACCATCCACGTGCCGCTCATCCGCCCGGGCGAGAGCGACGCTCCCACCTACCATCTCTTCAACGAACGCCTGCTGCGCATGATGAAGCCCACCGCCTACCTGGTGAACACCTCGCGCGGGCCGGTGGTGGACGAAGCTGCCTTGGCCAAGGCCCTGCGCGAGCGCTGGATCGCCGGGGCCGCCCTCGACGTCTTCGAGAAGGAGCCCCTTCCCGCAGATTCGCCGCTCCGCGACCCTGCCATCGCCGACCGCTGCCGCCTTTTTCCTCACTTGGCCAGTGGGGGCAGGATCACCCGCCTCTCAGCCGATCCCAACAAAGGCATGGCCGGCCGCTGCGTGCAAGGCCTGATCGACGTGCTGGAGAAGAACTACGGCGGCGACTACACCAAAATGCCCTGGGTGGTGAACAAGGAAGCCTTCAGCCGGGCAGCGTGATCCCCAACGCAATCACGCCCTGACGTGAGCCGGGTCACCGACTCCGGTTGCTTTCTGGATTAATGTTTCGCGCGAGCAGCGTGCTTCGCGATCCACCGGGCGAGTAACTGCAGGCTGTCTCCCACTTTCATTCGAAAGGATTCATATGAGTGCCACTCTTACGCCGGAGGTGGTTCAGCCCCCGGTTACATCGCGAAAGCCTGTCCCGCTCCCGGCGCGGGAAAGCGGCTTGGTTCGTTTTGGTCTGGCGCTGGCGAACTGGAGCGAGCGCTGGTTTCCCGACCCGCTGGTTTTTGCCCTGGCCGGCATTGTGATCGTCTTTGTTATTGGGCTTTTCCTGCATCAGAGTCCGGCCAAGATGGCGGTTCAAGGGGGAAAGAGCTTCTGGGCACTGGTGCCCTTCACCATGCAGATGGTGATGATCATCATTGGCGGCTACGTGGTGGCTTCCACTCCGCTGGTACAGCGGTTGATTAAGCGCCTGGCGGAAGTTCCTAAAACGCCTCGGGGCGCGATCGCCATGGTGGCGCTGTTCTCCACCCTGACTTCGCTGATCTCCTGGGGCCTAAGCCTGATCTTCAGTGGCTTGCTCGTGCGGGAATTGTCGCGGCGGGTCAAGGGCATGGACTACCGCGCGGCGGGAGCAGCGGGGTATCTGGGCCTCGGCGCAGTGTGGGCCATGGGGCTCTCCTCCTCGGCGGCGATGTTGATGGCGACCAAAGGAGCGATTCCCCCGTCGCTGTTTAACATTAGCGGGTTGATTCCGCTGACCCAGACACTTTTCCTGTGGCAGAGCATCGTCACGGCGGCGGTGCTGATTGTTGTCTCGGTGCTGATTGCGTATTTGTCGGCGCCCTCGGCCGAGCATGCGCGGACGGCCGAGTCCTATGGCATCAAGCACGAAGCGGCCACCGAGAAGCTGGAAGCCAAAACCAAGCCTGGCGAATGGCTGGAATACAGTCCCTTGCTGACCATCCTGGTGGTGTTGCTGCTGGGCTGGTACCTGGTGAGCGTATTCCGCACTTCGCCGCAGGGCGCGCTGGCTGCGCTCGATCTCAATACCTACAACCTGATGTTCATCACGGTTGGGCTGCTCTTACACTGGCGTCCCAAGCGGTTTATCCGCGCGGTGGCGGATTGCATCCCGGCCACCGGCGGAGTCCTGATCCAGTTTCCGTTCTACGCGGTCATCTTCGGCATCATCGTCGGCACCGGCATCTCCGACTGGCTGGCGAAGTTGTTCGTCTCCGTCAGCACGCACGGCACGTATCCCTTGCTGGTGGCTGTCTATTCCGCGGTGTTGGGAGTGTTTGTCCCATCGGGCGGCAGCAAGTGGGTGATCGAGGCGCCCTATGTGCTGCAAGCGGCGAATCTCCATCATGTGCATCTGGGATGGGTGGTGCAGATCTACAACGCGGCGGAAGCTCTGCCCAACCTGATTAACCCATTCTGGATGCTTCCTCTGCTGGGCATTCTCAAGCTGAAGGCCAGGGACCTGGTCGGGTATGCGGTGCTGCAATTGATCATTCACGTCCCGATCGTGTTTTTCCTGTGCTGGCTGTTCGCACGCTACATGGTGTATCTGCCGCCGGTAAGGTGAGCGGCGGCCTAGGCCATAAGAATCGTTACTGAGATCATCGGAGCAATCATATGAATAAAGTCGTAGCAAATGCAGATGAGGCAATCCGCGACATTCAGGACGGAGCCCGCATCATGGTTGGTGGCTTCGGACTGTGCGGCATTCCCGAAAACCTGATCAAGGCGCTGGCGCGCAAGGGCGTCAAGAACCTGACCGTGATCAGCAACAACGCCGGCGTTGACGATTTTGGCCTGGGAGTTCTGTTGCAGAACCGCCAGGTCAAGAAAGTGATCGGCACCTACGTCGGCGAAAACAAGCTGTTCGAACAACTCGTGCTCAGCGGAGAACTGGAGCTGGAGCTATCGCCTCAGGGAACCTTTGCGGAGCGCGTTCGGGCAGGCGGAGCCGGCATCCCGGCGTTCTTCACACCCACCGGATACGGCACCATCATCGCCGATGGCAAGGAAACCCGCGAGTTCAATGGCAAGCCTTATGTGATGGAGCAGGCCCTGCGAGCGCAGTTCGCCCTAATCAAAGCCTGGAAAGGCGACAAGTGGGGCAACCTGGTGTTCCGCAAGACCGGACGCAACTTCAGCCCCATGATGGCGACGGCCGGGGATGTCACCATCTGCGAAGTCGAGCATCTGGTCGAAGTGGGCGCGATCGATCCGGACCAGGTACATCTGCCCAGCATCTACGTGAAGCGTATTTTCCAGGGCGTCGAGTACGAGAAGCGCATTGAGCGGCGCACGGTGCGCGCAGCCGCCTAGCCGCCCTTTGCGGGCGCGAGACAGAATGGGAGGTTTTGGCATGGCAACAGCAACTTTAGTGAAACCAGCGAAAGACACCAGCAAACGTGATCGCATTGTGAAGCGCATCGCGCAGGAGTTGCGTGACGGCTTCTATGTGAACCTTGGGATCGGGATGCCGACGCTGGTCGCGAACTTCGTTCCCAAAGGCATGGACGTGGTGCTGCAGAGCGAAAACGGCATGCTGGGCATTGGTCCCTATCCGATCGCAGGGCAGGAAGATCCGGACCTGATCAACGCGGGCAAGGAGACCGTCACGGAAATTCCCGGGACAGCCTATTTCTCCAGCGCCGATTCGTTTGCCATGATCCGCGGCGGACACGTCGATCTGAGCGTGCTCGGCGCCATGGAAGTGGATGAAGAAGGCAACCTGGCCAACTGGATGATTCCGGGCAAAATGGTCAAGGGCATGGGCGGAGCCATGGACCTGGTCGCGGGCGCCCGGCGGGTGATCATCGCCATGGAGCACACCACCAAGGAAGGCGAGCCCAAGATCCTCAAGAAATGCACTCTGCCATTGACCGGCGTCAAGGTGGTCGACACCATCGTGACCGAGATGGCATACATCAAGGTGGTGCCGGGCAAGGGATTGGTCCTGGAGGAAGCTGCGCCGGGTCTCACGGCTGAGGACGTGCAGAAAGCGACCCAGGCTCGACTGACCATCAGTCCTAACCTAAAGACAATGGAGTTCTAACCCGAGGGGTAAAGCATCTAATGCTAATAAGGCCGGAAGATGCACTACAGGAGAGAGAGCATGAAGCCTGTTTATATCGCTGCTTATAACCAATCCAAGTTCGGCAAGCTGATGGCCATGACTGTGCCAGAGATTGTCCGCAATGCTGTCGAGAGTGTCTGCCGCCAGATCAACGTCGCGCCCGCGGCCATCGATGTCGGCTCCATTGGCGCGGCCTGCAATTTTTCGCTCAACCACCAGGGCCTGCTTTCCGGGCTGATGGCCATGACGCCCGGCATGGAGTCGAAACCGATGGAGATGGTGGAGAACGCTTGCGCCTCGGGCGGCCAGGCTGTGCTGTCGGTCATCCAGAAGCTGCAACTGGGCTGGGGTGACACCGGCGTCGCCCTCGGCTACGAGAAGATGCGCGACGACGATGGCAAGATGGACGGCAAACTCATCGGCGAAGTGCTTGGCTATTTCTCATTCCCCGATGAGCGCGAGGGCAAGACGTTCGTCTTTCCGCACCTGTTTGCCGAAGTCATGCGCGACTACATGAAGGCGTACGGCGTCACCGAAGAGCAATTGGCGCAGATCGCCGTCTGCGAGTACGCCAACGCCAAGTACAACCCCTGCGCCCAGATGAACAAGGTGCAGATCACGCTCGACCAGGCCATGAAGATCGAGGGCATCAATCGGTACATCGTGGATGGCCTGCCGCTGAAGACCTACGACTGCTCGCAGATCACCGACGGCTACGCCGCGCTCATCCTCGCCACCGAGGAAGGCTTGAAGAAGCTGGGCGTGCCCAAGGCGGAGTGCGTCGAGATCGCCGGCTTCGCACAGGCTACCGATCCGCTGCGCAAGGAAGGACGCGACGTGCTGCATCCGGCCGGCGCCTACAAGGCTATGAACAGGGCCTACGAGATGGCCGGTCTGAAACCCAAGGACGTCAACGTTGCCGAGGTCCACGACTGCTTCACCGTCATGGGCGCGCTGGGCACGGAAGTGATCGGCAAGGCCGAGCCCGGCAAAGGCGCCCAGTACTGGGTCGATGGCAAGGCGGCGGTGGATGGCGAGTGCGCCATCAACACCTCCGGCGGCCTGATTGCCAAAGGACACCCCGTCGGCGCCACCGGCGTCGCCATGATTGGCTGGTCGGCGCAGCAACTGCTGGGCAAGGCCCCGCAGGAGCTGCAGGTCAAGAACCCGCGAGCGGCGGCCACGTTCAACATCGGCGGCCCGATCTGCGCGTCGGTGTGCACGGTGCTCAAGGCCGCGTCGTAACCCATTGCGGTTGGCCGTAATTCGGGGCGGGCCATGGGGCTCGCCCCAAACGTTTGCTGCCTGTAGAATTACGGCCCATGCCCTACCTGCTGAAGACTGAGCCGTCGGAATACTCGTTCGCCGACCTCGAGCGCGATAAGACCACCGTCTGGGACGGCGTCACCAATCCCGTTGCCGTCAAAAATCTCCGCGGGATGCAGAAGGGTGACGAGCTCGTCATCTACCATACCGGCGACGAAAAGCGCACGGTCGGCACTGCGTCAGTCGTTTCGGTGGATGCCGCCGATCTCAAATCCCCGCGCGTGACCATTAAGGCCGGGAAGCCGCTCGCGCCGGTGTCGCTGGCCGAGATCAAGGCCAACAAGCTATTTGCCGACTCGCCGCTGTTGCGCCAGGGACGCCTCTCGGTCGTCCCGCTCAGCGAGGCGCAGCACCGCTTTCTAACGCGCCGCTAGGTTCCCGGATGCGCTAGAATCGTTTCCTCCCGGTAGGGCTTCGAGGAGATTATCGGCCCTTAGCGATGCGAGCGATTCTTGTCCGAGTAGCTGTCGATCATTCGTATGGGTGCTGGAATGCGCCTGTCGATCCTGAGTCGGGTCAGTTTGTTTACGTGCCGATTCCAGAAAAAGACGGCACGCCATTTCTTCCTGGTTTGGCATACGGCTATGAGCGGATCATGCCCGCGCTAAGTGCGTTTTGCCAACGATTCTCACGCCATTCGGAAGACCAGCTGGGATTTCCTAAAGCACTGCAAAAGAGGCACATGCACCTTGACCCAGACTTCGAGCACCTCACTTACGGTGACCGGGGCGACCGTCGAGGCGCGGGCATCAGTGAGATGACGGATGGTGATCTTCTTGTTTTCTATTCAGGACTTTGCCCGATTCGCCCAGTGAAGGACAAACTGATCTATGCGCTTGTTGGCCTCTATGTTGTACGAGAGGTTGTGCTGGCGCGAAACGTACCGCACGACCTCAGAGATCAAAATGCCCATACACGAAAAAGGAACATAGGAGAGCCGGACATTGTGGTCCGGGCCAAACCCGGAGTGTCAGGCCGACTGGAGCAATGCATACCGATCGGCGAATGGCGGGATCGCGCATATCGCGTTCGGAACGATCTACTCAAAGCCTGGGGTGGCCTTTCTGTGAGGGGCGGTTACATTCAAAGAAGCGCAGCTCCACCGACGTTTCACGACGCGAAGCGATTCTACGACTGGTTCAGACGACAACCGGTACAGCTCGTGAATAGGAATAACTGAAATGCCCTCGAGAGGAGTCGTCATAGTTCATCTGCGCCGACCACGCCTATCAACACCCGACGAAATGCGTTCCGACCCGTTCTGGGAGTATGGGAGTTTTGGCCTAACGCGATGTCATTCCAAGAATTTGATGAATCCGAAGAAATCTTCAGAATTGATCGGTGTGCGTTTCGCGTTTGCCCAAGGTGGCAAATTGGGAATGAAGCTGGTCTACCTTTCGCCCCCGATCAGGATCGCTCCGCATGGAACATTGTGCGAAGCAACTTGGCGACCCGCCAGAATGCCGTTCAAATATTCAGCGGCACCACTGCTGATTGGCCAGGATGGACAGACGCACTTTCCTCTTTTCAAGCGCTTCGTGAAAGGGACGGATCGCGGTGGTTGGCTAGGAAAATTTTCAAGCCGGTTCAGAGCGAGGAGACGGCCTGTAGAAACGGAACTTGGCGAAGAGTTAATCCGGGTGTACGAAGGAAGGCGGAGTGCTGCATCCTCATCAGCACTCGCTCGCGGTTATGCTGATGCTCTTCCGTACCCACCGCCAAAAGTGGACCCAGATCGCTATTCGACGTATTCCAAGCTCCTTGCGGAAGCCCGTGAGCAGTGCATCCAGACGCGTAAGCCTAAACGAAGTCGTTGTTGAAGCGGCACAGGAAATCTTTGTGTTCAAATGAGCGGGAGGTCAGGGCCACAACTTCCCCGCCGACGCAAGCGCTGCGCGTAGCGTGAGGGAGCAGCCTGCTGGGTCTTTGCTCTCCGAGCCTATTTCCCGCCCCTGTGCGCCGCCTCCCAGACGGTCTTGTAGTCGTACGTGGGATAGAACTCGGTGTGGTAGGCGCCGCCCCAGGCGCCATGCTCGATGACCAGGTTTACCTCCCGCAACTTTTCGGCGGGGAAGCGCAGCGTGACCACTTGTCCGACGCCCATCATTACGTACCAGGAGACCACCTCTACGCCCGGCGGCGGGAAATTCTTGTCGAAGCCGGTCTGCTTCAGGTGGGCGTTGATCTCGTCCAGGGTTTTCGACTCGTCGTGGCGCAGGAAGATGGTCAGCAGCATGGTGCCCGTGGGGGCTCCCGGCGTCTCCGCTGGCGCTTGCGGGCGCAGCGGAAGCGGAGCCAGGCAGAAGGCGAGCAGCAGGGCGGCGGCAAGTAAGCGCTTCAGAGTCATCGGTCTCCTCCCAAAATTTTGATCATTTCCATCAATTTTCATGTTGACAGCGGCCTTCCTCAAGGTTGAATATTTATACAGCAACTTGCATAATTATGCAGTGTTATACACTTGAGTGCATAAATATTCACTGACGCCGATGTCCAAGCTGGCACGCCAGAACCGCATCCTCGACCTCGTGCTGGAAGAGCCCCTGGCCAGCCAGGACGAGTTGCGCCTGCGGCTCTCCCGGCTGGGCTTCAAGGTGACGCAGGCCACGCTCTCCCGCGACATCCACGATCTCGGCCTGGTCAAGACCCCGGAGGGCTACATGGCGCCGCCGGGCGAAGCCGCTCCGGACGCGGGCGCGCCCCGCATCAACCGCCTGCTGCGCGAGTTCGTCATCCAGATTCGCGGGGCGCAGAACCTGCTGGTGCTCAAGACCACGCCGGGCAGCGCCCAGCCGGTGGCGGCGGGCCTCGATGCCGAGGACTGGCCCGAAATTGTGGGCACGGTGGCCGGCGACGACACTATCCTGGTGATCTGCCCCGACCGTAAAACCGCCGAGAAACTGGCCACGCGGGTGCAGGAGTTGCTGGCATGACGCCCGCAATCCAGACCGCCGTTGTCGGCTCGACCGGTTATGTCGGATTCGAGCTGACGCGCCTGCTCACCCGCCATCCGCGGCTGGGCAAGCCCCTGCTGCTGCGGCGTGACAAAGAGGACGGCCCGGTGAACCTGGCTGATCTCTATCCGCACATCTCCGGCAACGGCAGCTATCCGCTCGAGCCGTTTTCCTGGGAGAAGCTTGATGGGATCGATCTGCTGTTCATGTCCACGCCGCATGAGATTTCGCGCGAGTGGATTCCAGAGGCAATGCGGCGTGGCTTGCGGGTCATTGACCTGAGTGGCGCTTGGCGGCTGCACGACGCTCAGCATCGCGAAATCTACGGTTTCTCCGACGCCGAGCCGCAAGTCGCGGCCACGTTGACGGAAACCGCCGTGTACGGCCTGCCGGAGCTACATCGCGAGCAGTTGAGCGATGCGCAACTGGTGGCGAACCCCGGCTGCTATGCGACTTCAATCATCCTGGCGCTGGCCCCGCTGGTGCGCGCCGGCCTGGTCGATCGCGAACACGGCATCATCTGTGATTCGAAATCAGGCGTTTCCGGCGCGGGCCGCCAGCCTACGCAGAAGACCCACTTCGTCGAAGTGGCGGACAATCTCTCCGCCTACTCGGTCTTCGGCCATCGCCACACCGGGGAGATTCTGGAGCAGCTCGAACTCGACGCGCGCGAACTGATCTTCACGCCGCACCTGCTGCCCATTCCGCGCGGCATCCTCTCAACCATCTACCTGCGCCTCCGCCGGCCGATGCAAACCGCAGAGGTCGAGAGCTGCTTCCGTGCGTTCTATGCCGGCGCGCCGTGGGTGCGGGTGTACCCGGCGGGCAAGCTGCCGCAGATCCAGTTCTGCGTGCACACTAACTTCTGCGATGTGGGTTTCTGCCTCAGTCCTGAAGGCGAGCGCCTGGTGATCGTCTCCTGCCTCGACAACCTGGTGAAAGGCGCAGCCGGGCAGGCGGTACAGAACATGAACCTGATGTACGGCTGGGACGAAAGCGAGGGACTGTGAGGATCGTGGTCAAGATCGGCGGCGCGGCCCTGGATGACAAGGACCTCATGCACAAATGCGCCCAGGCGGTCACGGACATGGCCCGGCGAGGGCCACAAGGTCGTGGTGGTGCACGGCGGCGGCGCGGCGCTGACCCGCGTCCTGAAGCAACTGGGCAAGACCAGCGAGTTCGTCAACGGGCTGCGCGTCACCGATTCCGAGACCCGCGACGTGGCGCTGATGGTGCTGGCCGGTCGCATCAACAAGACTCTGGTCGCGGCCATCAACTCTCCGGCCAGCTCGCGGTGGGACTCTGCGGCGGCGATGGCGGCTCGTTTCGCGCGCGCAAGAAGCGCTCTAACGGTACCGACCTGGGCTTCGTGGGCGAAATCTGCTCGGTCGATGCGCGCTGGATCGAAGCCATCTGGCAGAACGGCGGCATTCCGGTGTTCTCCAGCCTCGCGCTGGGCACGGATGGCGAGTACTACAACATCAATGCCGACCAGATGGCCGCGGCCTGCGCCGTGGGCTGCCACGCCGATGCGCTGGTCTTCCTGACCGACGTTGCGGGCGTGAAGGATGCCGACGGCGCCGTGATCCGCTGGCTCGACCTGAAGACGGTGATCCAGTTGGAGCGCGCCGCGGTGATCGGTGGCGGCATGCTGCCCAAGCTCGAAGCCTGCCAGCACGCGCTGCGCTGCGGCGTGGGCCGCGTGCGCATCCTGCCGGCCACGCACGCGGAAATGCTGCCCGAGCTGTGCTTCAGCCGCAGTCGACTGGGCACGGAGGTGATGCTGGCATGAACCTGGCCTCCGTCATGCGCGCTGAAGCCGAGCTGCTTCTGCCCACGTACGATCGGTACAAGGTGCTGCTGCGCAAGGGCCGGGGCGTGTACGTGTACGATGACGCCGGACGCGCCTACCTCGACTTGCTGAGCCGGTATCGGCGTGAACGCGCTCGGCCATGGGCATCCGGCCATCCGCAAGGCGCTGGCCCAGCAGGCCGACAAGCTGATCCACGTCTCCAACCTTTTCTATCACGACTACCAGGCGGAGCTGGCGAAACGGCTGACGCGCATCTCCGGCCTGGATCGCGCGTTCTTCTGCAACAGCGGCACCGAGGCCTGGGAAGCGCGCGCTGAAGTTCGCCCGCTCCTACGCGCGCACCCAGAGCAAGAATGGCGCGCATCCGGCATGGCGCTTTCTGGCTCTGGAAAATTCTTTCCACGGCCGTACCTTCGGATCGCTTTCCACCACGGCGACCGCCAAATATCGCGAGCCCTTCGAGCCGCTGGTTCCGGGCGTGCGCTTTGTGCGCGCGAACGACGTGCGGGATCTCGAGCGCAAGTTCGATCCTACGGCGTGCGCCGTGGGCATCGAGACGATCCAAGGCGAAAGCGGGATCAAGCCCATCACGCGGGAGTTCCTGCAGGCGGCGCGCGGGCTGGCGACACGTTACGGCGCGCTGCTGATCATCGACGAGATCCAGTGCGGCATGGGCCGCACCGGGCGCTGGTTCGCCTACCAGCACTACGGCATCATGCCTGACATGGTGACGGTGGCCAAGCCGCTGGCCGGCGGCCTGCCGCTGGGGGCGATGCTGACTGACCGAGGCGGTGGCGCGCTCCATCAAGCCCGGCATGCACGGCACAACCTTCGGCGGCGGCCCGCTGGCCTGCGCCGTGGCCATCGCCGTCATCGACGCCATCGAGCGCGAAGGGTTGCTGGCGCACGTGAGCGAGGTCGGCGAGTACTTTCGCGCGCAACTGCGCAGCTGGTGCGCGACCGCCATGCCTCCATCCGCGAAGTGCGCGGCTGCGGGCTGATGCTGGGCCGCCGAGCTCGATTCGGCCGAGCTGGCCAAGGCCGTCCATCTCGGCATGCTGAAGCGCCGCATCCTCATCAACCGAACGCACGATGCTGTGCTGCGTTTTCTGCCGCCGTTCATTCTCCAGCAGAAGCACGTGGATCACGCGATTGACACGCTGGATGCGGTCTCTGACGTCGGCGGAGAAATCGGCCAAGACCCCTGTCCCATCCCACGCTAGGAGCAAACCGTGAGCACTTCTACCATCGCGCGGCGGGCAGCTTCCACCCCGCTCATCAGCCTGGACATCAAGGCGCTGGAGAATCGCGACCTGGTGTCCATCGCCGATCTCGAACCCTCTGAGGCCGTGACCATCCTGGACTTGGCCGGCCTGGTGAAGGCGCGGCCGGCGGATTTTCGCACGGCGCTCGGCGGGCAAGCAGATGGTGATGTTCTTTGAAAAGCCGTCGTTGCGCACCCGCCTGACCTTCGAAGCCGGCATGGCCGGGCTGGGCGGGACCTCGATCTTCGTCGACCAGACGGCGGCACGCGCTGGCGAGCGCGAAACCTTGAGCGACATGGCGCACAACCTGGAGCGCTGGGTGGATGCGATGGTGCTGCGCACCTTCGCGCACTGCCACGGTCACCGGCATGGCCGAGCACGCGATCGATTCCGGTGATCAACGCGCTGAGCGATGTCGAGCATCCCTGCCAGGCGCTGGCCGACTATTTCACCTTGCAGGAGAAGTTCGGCGATCTCGCGGGCTGCGCCTGGCCTACGTCGGCGACGGCAACAACGTGGCGCACTCGCTGCTGCTTGACGGCCGCGTGCCTGGGCAGCAGGATCACGGTCGCGACTGCCCGCCGGGATACGAGCCCGAGCGCCGAGATCGTTGGCCGGCGCGCTGGTCATCGCCGCACCGCACCGGCGCCACGCATCGAGATCACCAACGATCCAGTCGAGGCGGTGAACGGCGCCGACGCCGTCTACACCGACGTGTGGGCCAGCATGGGCCAGGAGAGCGAATCGCGGAGCAGCGCCGCGTGATCTTCGCTCCCTACCAGGTGAACGAATCGCTGTTGGCCTGCGCCGCGCCGCATGCCGTGTTCATGCACTGCCTGCCGGCGCATCGCGGCGAAGAAGTACCGACGGCAGTGATGGATTCGCCGCAGTCCGTGGTCTTCGACCAGGCGGAGAACCGCATGCACGTGCAGAAAGCTATTCTGCTTATTGCTGCTGGGCGGCGGCGCACGCCGGCTTGCTCGGACGAGGAGCGCTCATGCCTGAAAAAGTGGTGCTCGCATATTCCGGGGGTCTGGATACCTCCATCATCATTCCGTGGCTGAAGGAAAACTACGCTTGCGAAGTGATCGCGTTTGTCGGCCGATGTCGGCCAGGGCGACGACCTCGAGGCCGTCGTCGGAAAGGCGTACAAGACCGGCGCGTCCAAGGTGGTGGTGGAGGACTTGCGCGAGGAGTTTC
Source organism: uncultured Acidobacteriota bacterium (assembly GCA_963808725.1). GTDB lineage: Bacteria > Acidobacteriota > Terriglobia > Terriglobales > Acidobacteriaceae > JAHFUA01. Next base: position 671,850 of record CAWEGO010000003.1, read on the forward strand.
TGACCGAATACGTTTTTCCCGCGCTGCAGGCGGGCGCGGTGTACGAACACAAGTATCTGCTGGGCACGTCGCTGGCGCGGCCGGTGATCGCCAAGCACCAGGTGGAATGCGCGCTGCGCGAGCGGCGCCATGCGTGGCCCACGGCTGCACCGGCAAAGGCAACGACCAGGTGCGCTTCGAGCATGGCCTTCCAGGCGCTGGCGCCGGAGCTGAAGATGATCGCGCCGTGGCGCGAGTGGAAGCTGAAGTCGCGCGAGGATTGCATCGATTACGCCGAGCAGCGCGGCATTCCGGTCGCCGCCAGCCGAGCCAAGATCCACAGCCGCGACCGCAACCTGTGGCACCTGTCGCCACGAGGGCGGCGAGCTGGAAGACGCCAACCAACGCGCCGCTGGACGAGCACCTGGCATGTGACGCGGTCGCCGCAGGAAGCGCCCGACAAGGAAGAGGAGGTGCAGATCGGCTTCGAGCAGGGCGCGCCGGTCGCGGTGAACGGCATGAAGCTGGATCCGGTGTCGCTGCTCGAATTGCTGAACGAGATCGGCGCGCGCAATGCCATCGGCCGCATGGATCTGGTGGAGAACCGCTTCGTCGGCATCAAATCGCGCGGCTGCTATGAGACTCCTGGCGGCACGCTGCTGGTCGGCGGCGCACGCGAGCTGGAAGCACTCTGCCTGGACCGCGAGGTGATGCACTTCAAGCAGCAGATCGCGCTGAAGTATGCGGAGATCGTCTACTACGGCCTGTGGTTCACGCCGCTGCGCGAGGCGCTGGACGCCTTCGTCAACCAGACGCAGCCTGAGATCACCGGCACGGTGAACGCTCAGCCTCTACAAGGGCAATGTCGCATCACGCGGCCGGCAGTCGGAGTATTCGCTCTACCAACACCGATCTGGCCTCGTTCACCATGGGCGACAGCTATGACCAGAAAGACGCTGCCGGGTTCATCCGCATTCTGGCGCTGCCCGCGCGCTCACGCGCCCGCGCACGAACACAGCCGTCCCAGCAAACCAAAATTGAGTTTACTGGAAGGCAAGCGGAGGTGGCGAAGTGAAGATGTGGTCCGGCCGGTTCCGGCAGCCGCTCGATCCTGAGTTCGAGCGCTGGCAGCGGTCGTTTCCCTTCGACCAGCGCCTGATTGAGGAAGAGATGTGCGGCCAGCCGCGCGCATGCTCGCGCGCTGGCCATCGCCGGCGTGTTATCGCCGGTCGAACTGGCGGCGATGCTGCGCGGACTGGAGTACATCGGGCGGCAGGCCGAGCCAACCCGGAGTTTCTCCACGACGAGGAGGCCGAGGACGTTCACCACTTCGTCGAGAAGCAGCTTGTCGCGCTCATCGGCGAAACCGGATCAAGCTGCACAGCGGACGCAGCCGCAACGAGCAGATCGCCACCGACCTGCGGCTGTACGTGCGCGCGCTCCATCGACAACCTGCAGCGTGGCCTGGCGCGAGCTGGTGCAGGCGCTGATCGCGCGCGCGGAAAAGTCCGGCGTGGCGGCCATGCCGTCCTACACGCACCTGCAGCGCGGCCGAGCCGGTGCTGGTGGCGCACTGGCTGCTGGCATACGCCGAGATGTTTCTGCGCGACTGCCAGCCGTCTTGCCGACTGCCGCAAGCGGCTGAACCTTTGTCCGCTGGGCTCGGGCGCGGTTGCCGGGGCCACGCTGGCGCTGGACCGCGAGGCGATGGCGGCCGACCTGGGGTTCGACCGGCTCCCACGGCCAACAGCATGGATGCGACCAGCGACCGCGATTTTGCCATCGAGTTCGTCGCAGGCGCTGTCGCTGCTGGCCATGCATCTCAGCCGCTTGGCGGAAGAGATGATCCTGTTTTCCACCCGGGAGTATCGGCTTCGTGCGCCTGCCGGAGGCTTCTCCACCGGATCGAGCGCCATGCCGCAGAAGCAGAATCCGGACGCGCTGGAACTGATCCGGGGCAAAGCGGGCCGCGTCATTGGCGCCGCGACGGCGCTGCTGGTCACGGTCAAGGGACTGCCGCTCGCCTACAACAAGGATATGCAGGAGACGCAGGAGCCGGTGTTTGCGGCGGCCGAGACCATGCAGGCCGTCGCTGCGGATCGCTGCGGGCTTCATGTCGCGCCGTGCGAGTTCGATTGCGAGCGCATGCACGCGGCCGCCAGCTCGGGCTTCATGAATGCCATGGCGGCGGCCACTACCTGGTGGCAAGGGCGTGCCCTTCCGCCATGCCCACGAGCAGATTGGCCAGGCCGTGCAGTGGTGCCTGGAAAAGTCACTGCGAGCTGCAGGACATGCCTCTCGACGACCTGCGCCGCTTCGCGCCTGAAGCCGGCCAGGACGTTTACTCGCATCTCACGCTGGAGGCGGTGCTGGGCTGCCACGACGTCGAGGGTGGCACCGCGCCCGCCCGCGTGCGGCAGGCGCTGGCGGAATGCGCGAGCGGCTGGCGGCGTTACGGGGAGGAGGTTGCATGCGCACGCGTAACGCCATCCTGCCTGACGCCGACGCGATCCACGAGCTGATCGCCACCTACTCCGGCGATGGCACGCTGCTGCCGCGCACGCTGGCTGAGATCTGCGAGAACATCCGCGACTTCACCGTGGTCGAAGACCAGGGCCAGGTGATCGCCTGCGGCGCTCTGCATCTCTATGGCCCGCACCTGGCCGAGGTGCGCTCCATCGCCGTGCACCCCGACGCCAAGGGCAAAGGCGCGGGGCGGAGAGTGGTCAAAGCGCTGCTGCACGAAGCGGAGCAGGCAGCAGGTGAGCGGCGTCTGCCTGTTCACCCGCATCCCGGAATTCTTTGCGCCGCTGGGATTCACCGTAGCGAACCGCGAAGACCTTCCCGACAAGATCTACAAGGACTGCCTGGCCTGTCCCAAGCTGCACTGCTGCGACGAGATCGCCATGGTCCGCGGCGAGCTGCCCAAGTACGCCTTCCTGCACCAGCACCACATTGGCCAAGGGCTGGTGAAGTTCGAGGCATGAGCGCCTCCGCCGCGACGATCGAGGTTCCTTCAGGATTTTTCTTCTCCGCGGTCGTGGCTGGCATCAAGGCCAGCGGACGCCCTGACCTTGCCTGCGTGCGGATCCCCGCGGGCGCCAACGCAGCGGCCGTGTTCACGACGAACCGCGTCGTCGCTGCGCCTCTCGAAGTGGATCGCGAGCACTTGAAGCGCAGCCGCGGGCGCGTCTCGTTTCTCATCGTCAACGCGGGTAACGCGAATTGCGCTACCGGAGCCGCGGGGCGCCGGGACTGCGAACGCGTTTGCCGCGAGGCCGCGCGTCTGCTGAAGATCCGTGCGGAGAGCGTGTTTCCGTCCTCGACCGGAGTAATCGGGGTTCGCCTGCCGGCGGAGAAGATCGTACGCGCGCTGCCGCAACTGATCGCCGCCAACGCCACCGGCGAGCAGGCGGCGGAAGGCTTCGCGCGCGCCATCATGACCACCGACACCCGGCCCAAGATCGTTTCACGCCGCATCCGCGCCGGCTCTGGATCATTCGCGTTGCTCGGCATCGCCAAGGGCGCTGGGATGATCCATCCCAATCTCGCCACCATGCTGGTGTACCTGTTCACGGACGTTGAGGCTAGCCCGCGCGAGCTGCAGAGTCTTCTGCGCCCAGCCTGCGACGACAGCTTCAACTGCATCTCCGTGGACGGCGACACCTCGACCAACGACACCGTGCTGCTACTGGCCAACGGCGCTAGCGGCGTGTCGCTGCGCAGTCCGGGCGTTCGCGCGAGATTCACGCAAGCTCTGAACGAAGTCTGCAAAGAAATTGCGCTGCAGATCATTAGCGATGGCGAAGGCGTGAAGCACGTCGTCTGCCTGCGCATCGAGCGCGCGCGCAATCGCGAAGAGGCCATGCAGATTGCGCGCACCATCGCCCATTCGGCGCTGGTCAAGACTGCCTGGGCCGGCGCCGATCCCAACTGGGGACGCATCCTCGCCGCTGCCGGCCGCTCCGGCGTTGCGCTCGATCCCGCGCGGATCAGTATTTTCTTTGGCGACTTACAGGTGTGCCGCCGGGGCGTGGGCGCGCCATTCGACGAGCGCGAGGCCCACGCTTATCTCACTCAGCCGCAGTACCATGTGCGGGTGCAGCTTGGCCGCGGCCGCGCCTCGCTCGACTTCCTCACCTGCGACCTGACCACCGACTACGTCCACATCAACGCCGACTACACCACCTAGCTTTCTTAGCCCGCCTCCGCCCTCTTGCGGAGGGCGACTTTCTCGCGCAGTTCGCGCTTAAGGAACTTGCCGGTCGAGGTCCGCGGGATGGCGTCGACGAATACGTAGTTGTCCGGCAGCCACCATTTCGCGAATTTGGGCTCGATGAAACTGGCAATCTCCTCGGCGCTGGCCGCTGCGCCCGGCTTGAGGACCACGAAAGCCACCGGCCGCTCGCCCCACTTGGGATGCGGCGCTGCCACCACCGCAGCCTCCGCCACCGCGGGATGTCCCATGATCGCGCCTTCCAGGTCGACGGAGCTGATCCACTCGCCGCCCGACTTGATCAGGTCCTTGGTACGGTCGCAGATCTTGATGTATCCCTCGGCGTCGATGGTGGCTACGTCTCCGGTGCGCAGCCAGCCATCGGGGGTGAACTTCCCGGGATCGCGTTCCTTGTTGTGGTAGCTGGCAGTAACGAACGGGCCACGCACCTGGATTTCGCCCATGGCTTTGCCGTCGGCAGGTATCTCCCGATCATCATCGCCGATAACCCGCAGGTCCACGAGTGGCAAAGCGTAACCGGTGCGGGCGCGGATGGCATAGCGCTCGTCTTCGGGCAGGTTGCGCAAGTGCGGCTTCAGCTTCGAAACTGTGGCAACGGGGGACGTTCTCGGTCATGCCCCAGGCGTGGATCACGGTTATGCTGAACTTGTCGAAGCCGCGGATCATCGCCTCCGGCGCGGCCGAGCCGCCCACCGGAAGCCGCAGCCCTGGCGCCAGCCGGTATTCCCGTTCTTTGCGCTCGAGCAGCTGCAAGATTCCCAGCCAGACGGTGGGCACGCCGGCTGCCACTGTGACCTGCTCGCGTTCGCAAAGATCGACCAGGCTCTGCGGATCGAGATGCGGTCCGGGCATGACCAGCTTCGCCCCGACCATCACGCAGGCATGGGCTGTCCCCCAGGAAAGAACGTGGAACATGGGAACCACGGGCATCATGACTTCGTGCTGCGACAGCCCGAGGCTATCCGGAACCGTAATGGACAAAGAATGGAGGACCATGGAACGGTGCGAGTAAACCACTCCCGGCGGCCGGCCGGTCGTGCCCGAGGTGTAGCACATCGCGCCGGCATCATTCTCGTTGAGTTCCGGGTAATCAAACGGACCATCTCCGGTCTTGAGCAGGTCTTCGTAATTCTCATAACCCGCCGGCACGGGCTTTCCCGTCAGCGGCACCACGAACACCCGTTCCAGACGAATGCGATCCTTGAACTGCTCGAGCAGCGGCAAGAGGCAGTCATCCACGATCAGGAAACGGTCCTCAGCGTCGTTCGCAATGTAGGCAATATCGTCCGGATGCAAGCGCAGGTTCAGCGTGTGCACCACGCCGCCGGCGACTGGAATACCGAAGTATGCCTCCAAATGCGCATAGTGGTTCCACATGAGGGTGGCGACGCGGTCGCCCTTCCTCATGCCCGCGCGGGTGAGCGCGGCCGCCAGCGCTCGCGATCGGCGATAGAAGTCGCCGTAGGTGTAGCGGTGCAGCGAGCGATCCGGCAAGCGAGAAACGATCTCGGTTTTCGGGAAGTAACGTCGAGCCCGCTCCAGCAAATGCACTAGCGTCAGCGGATAATCCATCATTGTAGTTCGCATAACTCACTCCTCCCGCGGGTCGCGCCTGTGTTGGGGGCGGTAATCATATCGCGGTGGCCGGGGTGGGGCAATTGCGAGGTCGCTCACCTGTGGGCTTGTTTTCTCAGCAAGATACGCGGTTATACTTTGGGTATGAAGACGGCGGTATCCATCCCCGACGATCTTTACCGGGGAGCCGAGCGGCTGGCGCGGCGGACCAAGAAGTCTCGCAGCCGGTTGTTCAGCGATGCCCTCCGGGAGTATCTGGCGCACCATGAGCCGTACGAGGTCACCGCGGCCATGAACCGGGCCTGTGCCGAGGCGGGGGAAGCGCATGATGCGTTCGTTTCCGCTGCCACGCGGCGCATCCTGGAGCGCAGCGAGTGGTGATCTCGCAAGGCGAGATCTGAATCCTGTGTCCGGCCACCGCAGTTTAAGCTTATTCTGAAGCGACCATGACGAATACAGAAAGCGGCCTTTGGCAGAAGGTCCACAGTTATGCCCAAGAACAATTCGATTATTCCGTGGTCGCCATCTCGGGCAACGCCGACGCAGGGTACACGCTAAAGCTGAGCCAGTTGGGCTCCTCCTTCCAGCCACGTCAGATCACGGTGTCTCCGGATGAGGTACCCCGCATCCTGACCGACGATGAGCTACCGATTGCAGTCATGCGCAGGATAGATGAGGCGATTCAGCCGGAAGGCGGCCCGAGAGGGCATTAGCCGAATAAGACGCCAGCGGCCACTAGCACAGGGTGGTCCTTGGGTCCTTTGCTTGCGCCGTTATTTTCAGCGTTCGTTCTATACTTGCTCTCTCCAATGGCACTTCGGACGCCAGTACCGGCGACTCCAGCACTGCTGGCCGCGACCGTCGTTCCAACCGCCGCTAGCCACTGCCTGGGGCTTCGCGACAGGACAGCAGAAACCGGAGGCGACGATGATGCAGCTTGGAACCGCGTTCTTCAGGAGCTTTTTCTGGCCCACTACTGCCTAGCGAGTTTACGGGTAATCCAATACTTCCAAGATGAAGAGCTGCGGAACTGGTTCGGGTTTCAGATGCTGGAATTGCTGCGGCACTATCCTGATGAGCATTCGAACTTAGTCCGTGACACATTTGCCGATACGGAGCTGGTCAATGATGCAATCCGGTGCTATGTCCAGGGGAACCTGACAACAGCCGAGCGTGAAAGGATTGACTTCTTGCGCCGGATTGGTGCGATAGAAAAAGATTCAAAGGGGTTGGTGCTATTCTGCGCAAGACTTCAGACGCGAACTACAGGGCTGCTGGGCGTTGATGCGCATAGTCCTGGCCACATGGTGCTTTGGCTTCAACACCTGTCGGCAGTCACCTCGGCTTGGAAGACGCTGTACAGCCAATTCGGACTGGTGGCTGGCGATACCGAACAACGAACGCCCCAGCGCGGCAGCGGCTTCCTAGGTTGGTTGCGAGGCCGATTTCGTAATTGAAGAAATGCCGAGGATGCCTCCGTCGAGAAGATTCTGTTTGACTCTGTAGCCCCGCTGCCGTAGCCTATCCATTCATGACCCCGCTGACCCATTGCCATCATCACCATCACGGCGCCAACGTGTCAGCGGAGGCTTGCGCTTAGTACAGCAATCATCGCAAAGTTCAGCCCGCTGACGCCGAAAAGTCAGCGGGTTTTTTGTTTCTGGAAAGGGAACCGGGATGACAGAGATCGATTTCGACAAAATGCGCGGCCTGGCCCCTGCCATCGTGCAGGACGCGGCCAGCGGGGAAGTGCTGATGCTGGGCTTCATGAACCGCGAGGCGCTGGAGAGGACCTTGAGCAGCGGGTTCGTCACCTTCTTTAGCCGCACTCGCAACCAGCTCTGGACCAAGGGCGAGACCTCCGGCAACCGGCTGGAGCTGGTCTCCGCTGCGACCGATTGCGACCGCGACACCGTGCTGCTGCGCGTGCGCGTGCTGGGCGACGGCGTGGTCTGCCACACCGGCACGCGCTCCTGCTTCACCGAGCCGCTCGCGGTCAACGGGGGCGTGCGATGAAGCTTCGCATCGGCATACCCAAAGGCAGCCTGCAGGAGGCCACGCTGCAGTTGTTCGCGCGCGCCGGATTGCAGATTTATACCAACGGGCGCTCGTATCAGGCCTCGACCGCCGATCCCGAGATCGAGTGCATGCTCATCCGTGCGCAGGAGATGGCGCGCTACGTCGAGCACGGCGCGCTTGATGCCGGGCTCACCGGTCTGGACTGGGTGCTGGAAAGCGGCCTGGAAGTCGTCACCGTCGCCGATTTGATCTACGCCAAGCAGAGCCGCGGCAAAGTCCGCTGGGTGCTGGCTGTGCCTGAAGAATCGCGCTACCAGCGCGCGGAAGATTTGGCCGGATCGATTATCGCGACCGAGCTGGTGAGCGTCACGCGCGACTACTTCGAGCGCAAAGGTGTGAACGTCAGCGTGGAATTTTCCTGGGGCGCGACCGAGGTCAAGCCGCCCATGCTGGCCGACGCCATCGTCGAAGTCACTGAGACCGGCAGTTCGCTGCGCGCCAACCACCTGCGCATCATCGAGACCGTTCTCGAATCGAACACGCAGATCATCGCCAACAAGAAGTCGTGGGCGGACACTGAGCGTCGCTGCAAGATCCAGAACCTGGCGCTGATGCTGCGCGGCGCCATGGAAGCGCAAGGGCGCGTCGGCCTCATGCTGAATGTCCGCAAGGGAGACCTGCCGGGCGTGCTGGCGGTGCTGCCGGCGCTGAACAGCCCGACCGTCTCCACGCTCAGCGATCCCGAGTGGGTGGCGGTCAACACCATCATCGACGAGCACCTGGCCTGGGAGATGATTCCGCGCCTCAAGGCGGCGAATGCAACCGGCATCGTCGAATATCCGCTGAACAAGGTGGTGCTGTGATGCGCGTGCTCGCGGGCAAAGCGGCGGAGAAGCGGGTGCGCAAGCTGGCAGAGCGGGCATCGCGTCTGGAGGCGGTCGAGCCCCAGGTGCGGAAGATTGTCGCGGACGTACGCCGCAACGGCGATCGCGCTCTGGTGAAGTACGCTCGTAAGTGGGACAGCCTCGCCGCCGGGCAGTCGGTGCGGGTTGCGCCATCGGAAATTCGTGCGGCCTGGAAGGCTGCTAGTTCCGATTTTCGCTCCGCGCTCGAGCGCGCCGCGGCCAACATCCGCCGCTTCTGCGAATGGCAGAAGCCTGCTGAGTGGATGCGGAAGAACGGCGGCATGTCGCTCGGCCAGCTCGTGCGGCCCTTGGAGTCGGTCGGCTGCTATGTTCCGGGCGGGCGGTATCCGCTGCCTTCGACGCTGCTCATGACCGTGATTCCGGCGCAGGTGGCCGGAGTTCGCGAGATTCGTGTGGTCTCGCCCAAGCCCCGGCCCGAAACCCTGGCTGCGGCGGCGCTGCTGGACGTGAGCGAGTTTTATTGCGTCGGGGGCGCGCATGCCATCGCCGCGCTGGCGTATGGCACGGAGAGCATTCCGCGCGTGGACAAGATCGTTGGCCCCGGAAATCTCTACGTCACCGCCGCCAAGAAGCTGGTGGCGTTCGATTGCTCTATCGATTTTCTCGCCGGACCGACCGAAGTGGTCATCGTAGCCGAACGTGGCGAACCTGAGTTCATCGCCGCGGACCTTGTAGCCCAGGCAGAGCACGACCCCGAGGCCGTGGCTATCTTCATCACGAGTACGCGCGCTTTCGCCGAGAAGGTTGCAGAGTGCGCGGATGAGGCCGCGAAGAGCAACGCTGTTGCCGGGCAGTCGCTGGCTGCAAATGGTGTGGCTTTGGTGGCTGCGTCGCACGCCCAGGCGCTGGCGTGGGCGAATCAGGTGGCGCCGGAGCATATCACCGTAGCCCGTGGCGACGTGACTGCGGTCCGCAGCGCGGGGTCGGTCTTCGTCGGCGAGTACTCGCCGCAGGCGGTGGGCGATTACGCTTCTGGTCCCAACCACGTGCTGCCGACTGCCGGAGCGGCGCGTTATCGCGGCGGGCTGAGTGTGCTCGATTTCCTGAAGCTGATCACCGTGCAAGAACTCTCGCCCGCGGCCCTGCGCCGCATTGCACCGGTCGTGACCAGACTCGCCGAGGCCGAGGGCTTGCAGGCGCACGCGGAATCGGTGCGTGTGAGGTGCGCCCATGCTTGAAGCGCGCGAGGCGGTTCGCAAGCTGAAGGAATACCATCCGCCGCTCGGCGGTCGCGTGGGACTGCGCCTCGACTTCAACGAGAACACGGTCGGCTGCTCGCCGCGGGTACTCGAGCGCGTGCGCCAGTTGCAGTTCGACCAACTCGCCCGCTATCCCGAACGCGAGAGCGTGGAGCGCCAGATCGCGGCGCATCTCGGTGTGGACTGCGCCGGACTTCTTTTGACCAACGGCGTGGACGAAGCCATCCACCTCGTCTGCGAAACTTATCTCGAGGTGGGCGATGAGGTGCTGATCGTCGTCCCGACGTTCTCGATGTACGAGATCTACGCCGCCGCCACCGGAGCGCGGGTGATCACCATTCCCGCCGGTCCAGAGTTCCGCTATCCCACTGATGACGTGCTGGCGCGCATCTCGCCCCGCACGCGCCTGATCGCAATCGCCAACCCCAACAACCCCACGGGCGCCGTGGTCGCGAGGGGCGATTTACTTCGCGTTCTGCGCGCCGCGCCCGATGCCGCCGTGCTGGTGGATGAAGCGTACTTTGACTTCTATGGCGAATCGCTGCTGGAGGAAGTTGCCAACTCCCCCAACCTGTTCGTTGCCCGCACGTTCTCGAAGGCGTATGGGCTCGCAGGTTTGCGGATCGGCGTGCTGGTGGGCAACGCGGCGCAGATGGCGATGGTCCGCCGCGTCGGCTCGCCCTACAACGTCAACGCGGTCGCGCTTGCATGTCTGCCGGAGGCGTTCGCCGACCAGGACTACGTCCGGCAATACGTCGCCGAAGTTCGGCAGGGAAGGGAACAGCTCGAGCAGGAGCTGCGCTCCCTCAGGCTGCGATTCTGGCCCAGCCAGGCGAACTTCGTGCTGGTGCTCATCGGAGAGCGCCACGGCGATTTCGTGCGGGCGATGCGCGAACGCGGCATCCTGGTGCGCGACCGCTCGCGCGATCCCGGCTGCGACGGTTGCGTCCGCATCAGCGTAGGATTGGGCGGGCAAACCGAGCAGTTGATCGTTGCCCTGCGCGAGGCCCTTTGCGAGATCGCGCCGATGTGGGTGCGGCGATGAAGCGTGGAACCAGGCGGGCGACGCTTCATCGCAAGACCAACGAGACTGACATCCGTCTCGCTCTCAACGTGGACGGCCGCGGCCAGTACCAAATTGCTACCGGCATCCGCTTCTTCGATCACATGCTGGAGCTTTTTGCGCGCCACGGCGGCTTCGATCTCGACCTGCAAGCTCAAGGTGACCTCGACGTCGACCAGCATCACACGGTCGAGGACGTCGGCATCGCCCTCGGCGAAGCTTTCGAAAAGGCGCTGGGTGATAAACGCGGCATCCTGCGCGCCGGCTACTTCCTCATGCCCATGGATGAGACGCTCGGCCTCGCGGCCGTCGATTTCGGCGGGCGGACGGCAGCGGTGGTCGAGACGCGGGTGCGTAACCGGCTGGTCGGCGATCTGCAATCGGAACTGGTGTGCGACTTCTTCGAAGGCTTTGCGCGGGGAGCGCGCGCCAATGTGCATCTTCGCGTGATGTACGGCCGCTCCAGTCACCACAAGATCGAATCGCTGTTCAAGGCGTTTGCGCGGGCGCTGCGGGCAGCCTGCTGGCGCGACCGGCGGCTGGCGGGCATGCTGCCCAGCACCAAAGGATTGCTGTGATTGCCATCGTTGACTACCGCGCCGGCAACCTGGTTTCGGTCAAGAAAGCCGTGGATCGCCTCGGCTTCCCCTGCGCCATCACCTCGGACCCCGCCGTGGTGGAGCGGGCAGAGAAGGTCATTGTTCCCGGCGTGGGGCACTTTGCGGCGACCTCGGCGCTGGACGACACTGGACTGCGTACAGCCATCACGAACGCGATCAAGCACAAGACGCCGTTCTTCGGCATCTGCGTCGGAATGCAGTGGATGTTCGACGCCAGCGAGGAAGCGCCCGGCGTCACCGGCTTGGGCGTGTTCTCCGGGCAGTGCACGCATTTTCCGCTGGAGGTCAAGGCGCCGCACGTCGGCTGGAACCAGCTCGAAGTCGAGAACGGATCGCGCCTGCTGCGCGGCGTGCCCTCAGGCGCGTTTGTCTATTTCACCCACTCCTACCGCGCGCCGCTGGTGGCAGGCACGGTCGCCCGCTGCGAATACGGAGGAGCGTTTTCCGCGGCGGTGGAGCGCTGCCATTTGTTCGGCGTGCAGTTCCATCCAGAAAAATCCGGAGAGGTCGGGCTTACGATCCTGGAGAATTTTTGCCGGCTGTAACATGCTGACCAAACGCATCATCGCCTGCCTGGACGTGGACGCCGGCCGCGTGGTCAAGGGGGTGCGGTTTCTCGACCTGCGCGACGCCGGCGATCCCGCCGAACTGGCCGCCGCGCACAGCCGCGCCGGGGCGGACGAGATTGTGCTGCTCGACATCTCTGCCACGCACGAGAACCGCGCCACGCTGCTCGATGCCGTGCGCCGCGCCGCCCGCGAGCTATTTGTGCCGTTCACGGTCGGAGGCGGCATTCGGTCGCTCGAAGATGCAGCCGCGGTCTTCGACGCCGGCGCCGACAAGATCTCCATCAACTCCGCTGCCCTGGCCGATCCCGCGCTGATCACGCACATCGCTGAGCGCTACGGCTCGCAGGCAGTGATCGTGGCGGTGGACGCCAAACGCCTTCCCGACGACAACGGCGCTCGCTGGGAGGTGCGTTCCGCCGGAGGACGCAAGCCCACCGGACGCGACGCGCTCGAGTGGGTGCGGGAAGCGGAATCGCGCGGCGCGGGCGAGTTCCTGCTGACCTCGATGGACCGCGACGGCACCGGCATAGGGTTCGATTGCGAGCTGACCGCGGCGGTCGTAGGCGCGACCTCGATCCCGGTCATCGCCTCCGGCGGCGCCGGCGGCCCGCAACATTTCGTCACCGTCTTCCGCGAAGGGCGCGCCGATGCGGCACTCGCCGCGTCGATCCTTCACTTCGGTCTAAATTCCGTCGCCGAGCTGAAGCAGGAACTCCGCGCCGCGGGCATTCCTGTGAGGTGGCCGTGCTGATTCCCTCCATCGACCTCATGGGCGGCAAGATCGTGCAACTCATCCAAGGCTCGAAGAAGGCGCTGGAAACCACTGATTTCGAGGCGTGGATCGAGCGCTTCTCGCGCTACCCGCTGGTGCAGCTCATCGACCTCGACGCGGCCATGGGCAAGGGCGGCAATCGCGCGCTGGTGGAGCAGTTCGCGGCGCGGCTGCCGTGCCAGGTGGGTGGCGGCATTCGCTCCATCGCGGCTGCCGAAGACATGCTGCGCTCGGGCGCGCGGCGGATCATCATCGGCTCCGCCCTGGTGCGCGACGGACAAATCAACCGCGCTTTCGCGGAAGAGCTGGAGCGCTGCTGCGGCCGCGACCGCCTGGTCTTTGCCGTGGACTCCCGCGGCGGCAAGGTGGCGATCGCTGGCTGGCAGCAGGCGACCGAACTCACTCCCGTGGAGATGATGCAGGCGCTCGAGCCCTGGTGCGCCGCCTTTCTCTATACCCACATCGACACCGAAGGGCTGATGCAGGGCATTCCCATCTCCGTGGTTTCCGATTTGCGGAGCGCAACCGCGCGCCAGCTCATCGTCGCCGGCGGCATCACCAGCACCGCCGAAATCGACCAGCTCGATGCCCTGGGCGTGGACGCCGTAGTCGGCATGGCCATCTACACCGGCCAGGTGAGCGCCTGAGAACGTACAGCGTCACTTACGATAAGGAAGATACAAGCCGATTTCACAACAATCAGCCGCGAGCGATATACTGCGGCACTCTACGAACCGGTGAACACTATGCGGATTTCTCTCAGCATAAATGGGATTCCCCCCGTCACTGCTGCGGTGAACGGGCCGGGCTACCTCAACGCACACTTGAACCTGCATGACCGGCCAAAGGAGGACGATAACTCGAAGGTGGTTAGCGTCGTGGGGACGCAGACACTGGAAACCGAAACGGTTGGTTTGGACTGGCCACAATCCGAATTACAAGTCGGTGATGTGCTGGAGTTCCGTCTGCTGAACGATGGTGAGGGCGACCCGCCCAGCAAAATCCGCCGCTCATCCGAGCATCCTGACAACCTTCTTGCAAACGCCGAACTTGCGAAGGAGTTGCTGGCTTTGGTTTCGGATTTTGAGTCGCGTCTCTGGCAGTTTGCAGACAAATCAGAGAAGACCGAGTCGCCCGACGAGCATAAGAGATTCACCTACGCTCTTGGTCACGTGGCAATGACACTTGGTAAATACTTCCTGTACCCGATTTATCGGCGGCGCAAGGAGCTCGTACCGGATGAGCTCAAGGGCGAGCTTCTCTAAGGTTTGGGGGCTGCTGCGACGCGATCGTTGCAAACAGGCCTTGGCGTCCCGCCATACCCCTGAGCGAAGCCGATTTCACGGCGGGGGGACGACTACCCGCTAAAATCTATTCCATGCGAGTAATACAGTGGTCGCGGCGACTCGTTGTCACATTCTGCATTGTGTCGCTCTGTCAGCTTACGGGTTTCCTGGCAACAGCTCACTCGGTCGCAGCGCGGGCATACCTTCACAGGTTGGGACTGGAGAGGCTGACTGCCTACCCGATGCCGACGGGAGTGGTGATTGTCATTACCCAACGATTCGGTTGGAGTTTTCTGGTCTTTTTGTGGCTGAGCTACGCGTTCTTGACCAGTGTCATCATTGTTGAGATATTGAACGTCGTGGCCCCTCGCACAGAACCGAAGCGGGACACGGCATCATAGGTGCCGTGAACAGGGCTTAGCGCTAACAGAGAGCCGAGGCCGAAATTGCGTCACCGTCTATCAAAAGCAGTGTCGAGCTGTCCAAGCACGTCGGCCAGATCGGAGTGCTCTTCTTGGTTTAAGAGGGCACCTGCCTTTCGAGCCACTTCGCGCAAAGCCAACCGCGACTCGCCCAAAAACGGCGTGGCTGGAATGTCCCAGGTCAGACGACTGGCATCAGCCACCAGCGTGCCGAGTTCCTCCGCTCCACGGCTCTTTAGCTGCTCACTCAGAGAAACGAGGTAATCGTAGAGGTCGCGGTTGGTTGAGAGTTTCACAACTGTCCCCCGCGCCAACATGGTACGGGAGGATTGTTGGTGATAACAGGGCTTCACGCAACCTTGGCCCAGGTGGAGTCCCTGGCACGCCTCCAGCCCTTGCCTCGCCCGCCGACTTTTCCACAGCTTTACTGCTTTACTATTCGCCCGTTCTGCGTAAATATTTGCTCAAACAGTGCAAATTTCAACTTCCACGCGGCCTGTCAGGTTGTTTTCAGGAGTTCGTTCTTTTTCGGCACTTTTCCAGCCTCGTTGCGTCAGCGTTGGCCGCCACTTCGTCTTCCGGACTCACGCTACGCTCCTTCCTTGCGAGCCATTCACCGACCCAACCGCCATGGACGGATACGCATCATGAAAGATATTAACGAGGTTCTGCGAAAGAAAGAAGCAGACTTGCAGCAGCTCCAGCGAGACGTAGAGGCCTTGCGCGTAGCGGTGCGCATCCTCTCCGAGGATGCGGAAGCGGGAGGCGCTTTCCCGCGGCCGGCAACTGCGGCGGTTTCCTACGCCACGCCGGCGCGGCCTACGCCGCAACCAGCCAGCGCCACCGACGCGAGCTATAGTGCTTCCTGGGACGCTGCCGGCAAGAAGTTTCCCTGATCCTGGTCGGCACCAGTGACCGCTTCGGACCTCCGCCCCAGCCGGCGAAAATCCATGCCTGCCGGGGATCCGTGAGCGAGTGGGGAGGTAATGATTCATGTCGACTTCAGCAACCCTGCGAGGAGTTGGGCGGACGGTGGCGGGCGAGCGGCGCGCCTCTGCGCGCCAGAACGTCATGGATCGGCGCCTGGTTACCGTCAACCTCGACAACACCGACGCCGGCCTGATGGTCGATCTCAGCGAGAAGGGGATGGCGGTGCAGGCGCTGGCCCGCATCAAGGCGGGCGCGAACACCTTCCTGCAGTTCGAGTTGCCGGACACCGCCAACTCCATCGAGGCCCGCGGAACCGTGGTCTGGGTGGACCCCGGCTCCGGGCGCGCCGGCATCCATTTTGAGAGCCTGCCCGAAGCGGCAGCGGACTCCCTGAAGAAATGGCTGGGGCTGAAGGCTGCGGCGGACCGGCCCGTGGCCAAGCCGGCTCCCATTTCCGCTCCGGCCGCGCCGGCGCTGCTGGGATCGGAGAGCCGGGTGGCGGAGGTTGCGACCCTGCAGCGTGAGATCACCAGCCAGGGCCTCGAACGTGACGCAGCCCTGGCCCTGGTCGCCCACCGCATCCGCAGCCTCACCCGGGCCGATGGCACCGCCATCGTGCTGGGCGATGCGCAGGGGATGACTTGTGGCGCCTCCAGCGGTTCGGCCCCGCCGGTGGGAACGGATCTGCGTCCGGAGTCGGGACTCTCGGGAGAATGTGTGCGCACCGGGGTGACCGTCCGTTGCGAGGACACGGACCAGGATCCGCGCGTGAACCGCGAGGCTTGCCGCGCTATCAATCTGCGTTCGGCGGTGATCGTGCCGCTGTTTGCGCGCGGCAACATCAGCGGGCTGGTGGAGGTCTTCTACGCCGCTCCTCGCGCCTTCGATGGCCGCGATGTGCTCACCCTGCGGCGCATGGCCGACCTGATCTCGGCCACACTCTCGGCTCCGGAAACGCCGGAGCCCAAGCCGCCCGTCCGGGGTTCGAGCGCCGTGCCCGGCCCGCCGCCCAAGCCGGCGCCAGTGCGCGCTGTCCCTCCTGCGCTCCTGATCCCGCCCGTGCAGCGGACTGTGTCCAAGCCAGACCAGATGGCTTGCGACCTCTGCGGCCACGGCAATCCGCCGGCTGCCAGCAGTTGCGAAAAATGCCAGGCTCCGCTCTCCGGACGTGCGGCCGCGCCGTTGTCCGACGCGCACAGCAACCAGGCGTTGCCGTGGTTCACCTTGCGCTTGAACGCCAGCCCGCGCCTGCTGATCCTGATCGCCTTGATGCTTTTGCTGATCGGGATTTGGGGATGGCAGGAATATAAGGCGCGCGAGGCCAACGCGTCGCGCCCGGTGAGCACGACCTCCGCCATCGAGCCGCCAGCCGGCGGTTAACGTTTCCCCTCGCGCACGTCACCGTCAACTGTGATCCAGGTCACTGTGCTGCGTTCTGCAGCGAGTTAAAAAGACTTCTGCATTCAGAAATAAAGATATGATCTCTACTACCTCGCAATATGCCTTGCGGGCCCTCACCTATATTGCGGGTCTGCCCGAGGGAAGCACGGTGCTGAGCCGCGATCTGGCCGTCACCACGCACGTTCCCCCCAATTATCTGTCCAAGGTGCTGTTGACGCTGCGCAATGCGGGATTGCTGCAATCGACGCGCGGGGCCGGCGGCGGCTACCGCCTCAACCGCGCGGCTAACACGATTTATCTGATCGATGTAGTGGAACTGTTCGAAGGATCCAAGGCCAAGCCCACCTGCCTGCTCAACAACCGGCCGTGCTCGGCGGAGACGCCCTGCAACGCTCACCGGGTGTGGAAGGAGCTGTCCATGGTGTACACCGGTTTTCTGGTGACCACCACGCTGGCGGCCCTGGCCGGCGTGCCCAGCAATCAACTGGCCGCACCGGTCAGCCTGGAGAAAACGGAAGGCCGGGCCGTTCTCTCGGGCTGACCGGTTTCCGTCCGGCTACTGCCCCTGCGCCTGCTGCTGCGATGGGTACTGCTTGGGCGTGCTCAGGTATCCGCTGACTTGGCTCTTGTCCACCGACATCACCACCACCTCGTAGAGCTGGCGGTCGCGCCCGCTGTAGAACTGCATGGGCTCGAACATGGTGCGGTCGCGCTTCTCGATGGTCCAGTCGTCGGAGGTGAGGTTGAGGGTGAAGCTTCCGCGCTTGGGATTGGTCTTCTTGAGCTGCATGGAGACCGTGGCCACCCGCGTCGGCCGCTTGCCCTTGGCCAGGGTGAACTCGAAATAATTGCGGTCGCCGCGGCGCTTGAGCTGGTCCAGATCCTCGCGAGTGTGCGCGATCAGGCCGCTCTGCACCCCGAGATCGCCGATGGTCTTCTCCAGCTTCGCCTTGGTGACTTCCAGATCGCCGCGGGTGGCGGTGACGTCAGTGCGCACGCCTTCGATCTGCTCTTTCTGCGCCTTCTGCTCGGTGCGCACGCCCTCAAACTGCTGGTTCTGCTCCTGCTTGAGCCGGACCTCATAGGTCTTCTGCTCGCGGCGCAACTCGGCGGTGCGCTGGCGCAGGTGCTCCTCCGTCATGCCCACTTTTTCCGCCAGCGCACTGGTGGCGGCGCGCATGGTGGAATCCTCGTTCTCGAGGCGATCGTCCATCTGCTTCAGCGTGGAGGCGTTGGCCGCCTGGGCGGTCTCGAGCTTGGCGATGCTGCCGTGCATGTCATACAGAAGCAGCAGCGCGGCTGCCAGAAATGCTCCAATCACCACCGGCAGCAGGATTTTCATAACCCCGCCCGATGATTTGGTTTGGGAATCGCTTTCAAACATCATGACTTGCCCCCTAGGCGCGATGGTGCGCTGCGTTCAAGGATGCAGCCGGGCTGCCATCGGCGGAGAACCGCGCGGGCGTTGCATCTTCGCGCAGCGGCAGGAGTTACACCGGTAGTGAAATTACGGAATTGGCCTTTGGTAACGATGAAAAACTTACGCGAAGAAGGAAAGAAAGAATCGGGAGATCGGCTCATCGGGTGATCCGGTGAACTGAAAACCATCGGAATCAGCCCTCTCCAATGACCCGATGAGCCGATGTCATTCCCCCTCCAGCACCGGCGTCCGCGACGCTTCCGCCAGCGCCAATTGCTCCCGCAGCCGCAGGTGCTTCTCGCGGAAGTGGCGCTGCGCGCGCTCGCCCCAGGCGCGGACGAAATAGTAGTTCAGCCCGGCGCCGATGGCGGAACTCACCAGCGGGATCAGCCGTCCCGCCCACTTCTCCACGATCTCCTTGCTGGCCTGGGCGGCGATGGCCTGGATCACGCGCGGCACGAACCGGTTCACCACTTCCTTCTCCAGCACTTCACGGCTGATGTCCACGCCGGCGGCGCTGGCGGCGGCCATCCACAGCTCGGCCACTTCCTCGTCGGTGTTGAACTCGAATCCGTAGACCAGGCTGAGCTTCTGCAGCGTGCGAAACGTAATCACGGCCAGGATGCTGAGGTCGGGCACCAGAGTCATGAGCCCGCCTAGCCCCATCCCAGCGCCCTCGGCCGCCGCCAGCTTCATGCCCGCCCGGATGGTCTGGTCGGCGACCTCGTCCACCGTCTCGATGGGCAGCGTGGCCATGCCGCGAAAGGTGGCGATGGGCAGCTCGTGCGCCGTGCGCAACTGGAAAAGATAGCGGTCCGGATCGACGCGCACTGTCTGGTAGGCGCGGGCGAATCCCTCCCGCAGAGCACCCTCAATGCGGCGCGCAAGCCAGGAACGGGGCGGAGAGGACATTGCTTGTAGTTTACTCGAACTGGTGACGGCGATGGCAGTGGACGACAATCATGAGTCTTTCTACTCCTGACGTTTCTTCCTCTTCCGCATCCATCCAGCGTGAAGCACAATCGCTAGCCCGTCAGAGCGACATTTGTGTGAGCCCAGCGAGCGCGGGATTGTCGTTGAGGCCGGGCAATTTGTCGCAGCATTACAAAAAGCCCGTAGGAGCGACATTTGAGTGCGCCCGGCGCGCGCGGGACTGCAGTGGAAGCGCGGGGACTTTGTTGCAGCATTGCAAAAAGCCCGTCAGGGCGACATTTGTGTGAGCCCAGCGCGTGAGCGCTGGGTCGGCAAGATTAAAGCAAACCAAGCCCCTTCAGGGGCGACACAGGACGGACATGTCACATACATATGCACGCAATCACCTTCACGTCGTATTCGCCACCAAATGGTGCCGAAACCTGATCACCGACCCAGAGAGACTCTGGGCATACATACGAGGCATAGCACGCAATTATGAAATTGATCTTGAGGCAATCGGAGGAATGCCGAACCACCTTCACATTCTGCTGGCGCTGCCTCCCAAGTTGTCTTTATCGCACGCCGTGCGCGCTATAAAGGCGAACTCCTCGAAATGGATGAATGAGAACGGTCACCGTTTCGGCTGGCAAGAGGGCTATGCGGCATTTAGCGTGAGCGTCTCCAACCTGGCACACGTCTGCGAATATGTCCGCAATCAGCCCAAGCATCATAGGCACATGACATTCGAGCAGGAATTCCTTGCATTGTTAAAGAAGCACTGCATCGAAGCCGATCCGGCGCAGGTGTTCGCAGAAGGTGCCGCCCTCCGGGCTCATTTTTCTTCTTAACCGGTTTCCCTCGTTCTCCCTTTCAATCCGAGCCCCAGCGCTGACGCGCTGGGCTCACACAAATGTCGCCCTTGCGGGCTCCCCAATTTTGGTCTCTACCGGGATTTCTCCAGAATCGCTCGGATCACGCGCCTGGCGCTCTACAGCTTCTAAACGCCCCTGTGCTAGCATCAATGGTTCTCCATGCCAACAGGCAAACTCCAAATCGTGCCCCTGGGAGGTCTGGGCGAGTTCGGCATGAACTGCATGGCCTTCCGCTGGGGCGATGACATCATCGTCGTCGACGCCGGCATGATGTTTCCCGAGGCCGAGTTGCTGGGCGTGGACATCGTCGTCCCCGACATCACCTACCTCACCGAGAACCGCGACAAAGTCCGCGCCATCGTGCTCACCCACGGCCACGAGGACCACATCGGGGCGCTGCCCTGGGTGCTGAGCGAACTCAACGTGCCCGTCTACGGCACCGAGTTCACGCTTGCCTACGTGGAGAACAAGCTGGAAGAGCACGAGCTGCTCGACGACGCCAAGCTGATCGAGATGCGCGCCGGCGATCGCGTGAAGATCGGGCCGTTCACTGTTCATCCTATCCAGGTGACGCACAGCCTGGTGGATTGCGTGTCGCTGGCCATCCACACGCCGCTGGGAGTGGTGATCCACACCGGCGACTTCAAAGTTGATCCCACGCCCACCGACAACCGGCTCTTCGACCTGCACACCTTCGCCGAGTACGGCAAGAGCGGCGTGCTGGCGCTCTTCCAGGATTCGACGAACGTGGAGCGCACCGGCTACACGCCCAGCGAGCGCGCGGTGCGGCGGAAGTTCGAGGAAGTGTTCGCGAGGGCGGAGCGGCGGCTGTTTATCTGCTGCTTCTCTTCGTCCATCCACCGCATGAAGCTGACCATCGACACCGCCTTCGAGAACAATCGCAAAGTGGCGCTGGTGGGGCGCTCGATGAACGAGTCGGCGGAGATCGCACAGGACCTGGGATACATCGAAATCCCCGACGGGGTGCTGATCCATCCCGGGCAGGTGAAGGACTTCCCGCCCGAGCGCGTCTGCGTGCTGATCAGCGGCAGCCAGGGCGAGCCCATGTCGGCGCTCTCGCGCACCGCGGTGGACAGCCACAAGCACGTCAAGATCGAGCGTGACGACACGGTGGTGCTCAGCTCGCGCATCATCCCAGGAAACGAAAAAGCCATCTACCGCATGATCGACCACCTCTACCGCCGCGAGGCGCTGGTGGTGTACGACGACGGCTCGCAGCCGCCCATCCACGTCAGCGGCCACGCCAGCCAGGAAGAGCTGAAGCTGATCATCAACCTGGTGAAGCCGCGGTACTTCATTCCCATCCACGGCGAGTACCGGCAACTGCGGCGGCACGGCGAGCTGGCGGCCTCGATGCACGGCGCCGTCGGCAAGGTGATCATGCTGGAAAGCGGCGACGTGCTGGAGTTCGACGAGTTGGGCGCGCGCAAGACCGGAGAAGTTGCTGTCGGACGCGTGTGCATCGACTCCGGCTCGCGCACGGACGTGGTCGAGGATCTGGTGATCCGCGACCGCCGCCTGCTGAGCGAAGACGGCATGGTGCTGGCCATCATCGCCATCAACAAGCTGAGCGGGAAGGTGGAATCGGCGCCCGAGATCGTAACCCGCGGCTTCGCCGCCGCCGGCGCGGAGAATGGTTTCATGGATGAAGCCCGCCAGGTCGTGATGGAGACTCTGGAACATTCGAGCAAAGAAGAAAAGGGCGACTGGGGCGTGATGAAGGAGAAGATCCGCCAGGAGCTGAAGCGCTATATCGCCAAGAACACCTCGCGGCGGCCGCTAATCATGCCGGTGATTTTGGAAATTTAGTCCGAGTTCGGGTGTGGGTTTCGGAGGGGCGCGGCTTCAGCCGCGCCGACAAGAACAAATAACAATTGTCATCCTGAGCGCCGTCCGAACGAGCGCAGCGAGCGAGGGTAAGCGAAGGACCTGCTGTCCGAATCTCAAAGGGAGTCATGACGCCCTTTGGCGATGAAAACCAAGTATCCTCGCTTCGCGCTCAGTCGAGTCGCTCCCTCGCGCTTGCTCGGGATGACAATTCACAATGTGGTGGTCTGCGGCATGGCTGAAGCCATGCCCCTCCGAAACAAATGAGGCTCTTTCGATCATGATCACACTGGACGACATTCGCCTGGCGCAGCAGCGGTTGCGAGGGGTGGCTGCGCGCACGCCGTTGGTTGCGTATGAAGAAGACGGCCGCCGGCTCTGGTTCAAGCCGGAAAGCTTTCAGCCCATCGGCTCCTTCAAGCTGCGCGGCGCTTACAACAAGATCGCGTCGCTCGGCGAGGACGAGCGGCGGCGCGGCGTCATCACCTACTCGAGCGGCAATCACGGGCAAGGGGTGGCGTATTCGGCGCGAGCGCTGGGCACGAAGGCTGTGGTGGTGATGCCGCGCAAGGCGCCAGCCAACAAGATTGAGGCTACCAAGGCTCTGGGGGCGGAGATCGTACCCGTCGGCCCGACCAGCGGCGAACGCCAGGCCAAGGCGGAAGAACTGGCCGCCGAGCACGGCTACGTCATCATTCCGCCGTTCAACGACGAAAAGATCATCGCCGGGCAGGGAACGATCGGCCTCGAGATCGTCGAAGACCTTCCCGATGTCGAGCTCGTGCTGGTGCCCGTGGGTGGCGGAGGTCTGGCGAGCGGTGTGGCCACGGCGGTGAAGCAGCTTCGTCCGCAGGCGAAGGTCATCGGCGTGGAACCTGAGCTGGCGGCGGACGCGCAAGCCAGCCTGCGCGCGGGTAAGATCGTGAGCTGGCCCGGCGAAAAAGTGGGACGCACGCTGGCCGACGGGCTGCGCACGCAGCACCTGGGCGAGATCACCTTTGAGCACATCCGCCGCTACCTGGACGACATCGTCACCGTCAGCGAGGATGAGATCCGCGAAGCCATGCGGCGGCTGGCGCTGGGCGCGCGCCTGGTGGCGGAGCCGAGCGGCGCGGTCGCGCCGGCGGCGTTCTTCTTCCACGCCAATGAGTTGCCGCGCGCGGAGAAGACGGTGGCCATCATCAGCGGCGGCAGCGTCGAGCCGCAACTGCTGGCCTCGGTGCTCGATGGCGGCTGGCTGGAAGCTACGGTCAGCGCCGACTGAGTTCCGCCGCGACGGTGTAGAATCTGTGTTCTTCTGGCCGTGACAAAATCCCCGAGGTTAGATCCCGAGGTTTGATTCCATGCAGCGTTTATTCCTGGGCGCAGCCATGTGCATGCTTTTCGGCTTTTCGGCCAGCGCCCAAGTGGTTCCGCAGCGGCACAGCGTGCTGGCGCACAAACCGGAGAAGCCGCCGGCGAAGTTTTTCCCGTATCCAATCTATGAGAGAACGCTGGGGAACGGGCTGCGCATCATGATCATCCCCACGCCCGAGTTCAAGGACATGGTCAGCTACACCACGCCGGTCTTCGCCGGTTCGCGCAACGAGACAGAGAAGGGCAAGACCGGCCTGGCGCACCTGTTCGAGCACATCATGTTCCGCCACGAGTACGACGGCGTCGCCGGCGGATATCAGGCAATGATGGACCGCCTGGGCTCCTATAACAACGCGTACACCACCTACGACATGACCTTTTACCATCCGTTCACTTTTGCGCAGAACCTGGTGGGGCCGGTCGTGACCGCGCAGGGGCCGGCGCCGGGCGTGATCGAACTGGAGGCCTCGCGCTTCAAAGGGCTGAAGATCGACCCGAAGACCTTCCAGGTGGAAGCCGGAGCGGTGCTGGGAGAATACCGCCGGATTTATTCGTTCCCGGTGCAGAAGATGATCGAGCAGATGTCGCCGGTGGCCTTCCCCAATCATCCCTACGGCCACACCGTGATCGGCTACCTCGACGACGTGGAGAAGATGCCGCAGGCCTGGGATGCAGCCTGGCAGTTCTTCCATAACTATTACACGCCGAACGATGCGGCCGTCATCGTGGTGGGCGACGTGGACCCGCACAAGCTGTTTCCGGCGATCGAGAAGGCCTACGCCGATTGGAAACCGGTACCCACGCCGAAGATCCCCATCCCGCCGGAGCCCAAAGAGCACCGGCCGGTGCACGTGGATTGGGAGGCGGAGGTCGCGCCGCGGCTGCTGGTCGCGTATCACACGCCGGCATTCAATCCCGGCACGCCGGAGTCGGCGGTTGCCCTGGTGCTGGATGAGCTGCTGACCTCGCGCTCCGCGCCGCTCTACCAGAAGCTGCTTTATCAGAAGCAGTCGGTGACCTCGTTCGTCACCTACTCTGCGCCTATTTCCACCGACCCGCACTGGATGCTGCTGGGCGCCGAGCTCAGCCTGGAGCGCTTCCAGAAGGAAGGCACAAAATACGTCGATGAGGTCCGGTACGACATCGTCAACGGCACCGAGGCGCTCAAGAATTTCTCCCAGGACCCCAACGCGGACAAGACGCTGGAGGTCATCAAGAGCAGGGTCAAGAATGATTTTCTGGCGCAGTGGGATACCACCGACCACATCGCCCAGAGCCTGGCCACGTTCTACCGCTTCAACCGCGATCCGCACGTGCTGGATACGCTGCTGCAGTCGGTCGAAGAGCTGCAGCCGGCGGACATCGACGACTACGCCGCCAAGTACTTCACGCACGAAGGCCGGCTGGTGGGCACGCTGTGGCACGGCCCTCCGCCGCCAGAGACCGCACCCAAGAAGACGGAGGTGCGGTGATGCGGAAGGCAGTACCCGGTACTCGGTACACAGTACTCAGTTTCATCTTGCTGCTGGTTGGGGCGACATTGGCAGCGGCGCAGCAGGCCGCGACCAGGCACAACACGGCGGCTCCATCCGAAATTCCGGTAAATGTCGTAACGCTGCCATCTGCCTCGCCGCTTTATGAGGTGCAGATCATGGTGCGTGCCGGCTCGGCCGAAGACCCGAGCGGCAAAGAAGGCACGGCCAGCCTCGTCGGCAGAATGCTGATCGAGGGAGGCTTCGGCGATCCCAAGAATCCGGTCACGAAGGAAAAGCTGGCGGAGATCACGCGTCCCTGGGGCGAGGCGGCGTATCCCCAGGTTCGCGTGGATAAGGAAACTACCGTTTTCAGCATGACTGTGCCGCGGGATGTGTTCCCGCAGTTCATGGCGCGGGTGCTCAAGCCGATGTTGACTGAGCCGCTGTTTCTGGAAACCGAGCTGGAGAGGGTTCGCAAGGAAGCACTAGTGGGTATCCGGTCCAATTTGCGCTTCGAGCAGCAGGAGCAGCTTGGACTGTTGGCATTGGACGACTGGGTGCTCGAGGGCACGCCGATGGACCACCTGGCACAAGGGACGGTACAAGGCCTCCAGGCGGTTACCCGCCCTGATCTGCAGGGATATTACGCACGGTACTACCACATGCTGAACCTGTTCGTGGCTGCGAGTATCACCGATCCGGCTTCACTCAAGCTGCTGTTTTCCGCGCTGCCGCGGGACCTGCCGGGATTCGTCCAATTCCCCTCCGAAAAAGCGAAGGCAGCTACAGGCTGCAAGCTGCTGATCATCACCCAGCCCAATGCCATCGCTACCGGCGTGCACCTCGGCTTCCCGATCCCAGTGAAGCGCGGCGATCCGGACTACTGGCCGCTGTTCGTCGCCAACGTCTTCTTTGGCGCACACCGCGACAACATCGGTCGTCTCTATAAGGACATCCGCGAAGAGCGCGGATACAACTACGGCGACTATTCCTACATTGAATACTACGCGGCGCGGCCGCAAGCGCTGTTCCCGCCGCCCGGGACGCCGCGCGATCAGCAGTACTTCAGCATGTGGATCCGTCCGGTGGGCCACCAGTACGCGCACTTCATCCTGAAAACCATGACTTGGGAGCTGGACAACTTCATCAAGAACGGCATGACGGCCGAGCAGGTGGAGGCCGCCAAGCAGAAGGCGCGCACGCTCTACCTTAGTTATGCCGACAGCAAGGGGCGGCAGCTCGGCTATCGGCTCGACGACATGTTCTATGGCATGAAGGACCACGGCTACCTGGAGGAGATGCTGGCCAACATCGACAAGCTGACGGCCGAGCAGGTGAACGCGGCCATCAAGAAGTATCTTCAGGTGGCGAATCTGAAATATATCATCGTGACCAACGAGAGCATGGCGCAGAAGCTGGCCGACGACATCGCCGGCGACACCAACGTGGTATCCAAGACGCGGGAGGAGTATCACATCTCCGAGCCGGTGCCGCCGGAGAAGCAGAAGATGCTGGCCCAGGACGAGCAGTGGAAGGCGTACAAACTGAACATCCCGCGCGAAAACATCGCCATCGTCAAGGCGGAACAAATGTTCGAGACCAACGCCAACGCGGGGATGAAGTGATGCACCAACGTCAGAATTGTCATCCCGAGCGAAGCCTGGAGAGCGCGAATGCGTTCTCCAGGCGAGTCGAGGGACCTTGTGCTTCGAAGGCCGGAGCTCAAACACAAGGTCCCTCGACTTGCACTCCCCTCGCTGCGCTCGTGTCGCGCGGCGCTCGGGATGACAATTTCAGATGGGGCTTGGTCTTGGCGCTGTTGGCACTGTGTATTGTTCCGCATCTCGACGCCGCGCAGGCCGAGCGGGCCGTCATGGTGCGGGAAGGCTACATCTATCTCTCTCCTGATGAGACTTCCACCCGCATGGCGAACCTGGCGCGCGGGCGCGAGGTGGCGATTTTCGAGAAGAGCCACGAGTGGCTGCATATCACCCAGGTGGATGGCAACGTCACCGGCTGGATTCTGGACAAGGGCGTGGTCCGACCCTCGACTCCGGACGGCGATCAGATTGTTTTCGGTGCGGCGGCGGATGCGGAAGCCGAAGCCAGCCGGCGCTACGGCCGCAAAGGCGCGGACAAGGATGCCATGCGCCTCTACCGTCGTGTAGCGGAATACTTTCCCAGATCGCCGCTGGCAGGAGAGGCGTTGTATCGTGCCGCCGATGTCCGCTGGCAGGAGGATGCAATCGACGTGAGCACACGCCCCTCGGCCAGGGAGAACGATCCCCGCCTCCGTCCGGAGATCGATGAGGACTGGATGCGGGAGGTGATCAAGAAGTTTCCCGGCACCAAGTGGGCCGACATGGCGGCCTATCATCTCCTCGAGAACAAGGTGTGCGGCGATTGGGGCGGCGAAACCAAGTGTCCGGAGAAGGAATCGGAGCTCTACGAGAAGTACGTGCACGAGCACCCGCAGTCTCCCAAGGCGGCGGAGGCCTTGTACCAGGCGGCGTGGCGGCAGGCGGCATTGATCCAGATGTATAAGGACGATGGCAACGCCAATCGCTCGAGCGCCGCGAAAAACAAGGCCGTCGCACTGGCCCGGCAGGTCGCTAGCCAGTACGCGCAGACGGATTGGGGAGCGCGCGCCCAGGAACTCGTCTTCCTAATCGAGCAAGACATTCCAACCTACGGGAATACCATCCAATAACCGGTCCTTCCGGTAGGTGTGGGTTAGAATCGCAGCATGTCACTTTGGCACGTCGTGATCCTTGCCATCATCCAGGGACTAACAGAACTACTTCCGGTGTCGAGTTCGGCGCATGTGGTGGTGGCGGAGAAGCTGCTGGGCCTTGATCCCTCATCGCCACCCATGACATTGCTCCTGGTCATGCTCCACACGGGCACGATGTTTGCTGTCATCGTCTACTTTTGGAGCCAGTGGCGAGACACATTCTTCGAGAGCGTGGCCGCTTTCAAGAAATTTGCCGGACTGGTTATCCTGGCGACCTTCCTGACTGGCCTGGTCGGCGAAGCGATCATCAAGATCATTGAAAAAACTGCTTTTCGAGGGATCCCGCATGGGGAGATCGAGAACCTGTTCAGCCATCTCGAACTCGTGGCGCCCGCATTGGCGTGCGCGGGAATATTGATCCTGATTGCAGGCATCCTGGACAAGCGAAGCCCGGCCGGCAAGACGAATGATCTCAACCCGAAACAGGCTGCGATCATCGGGACCGTACAGGGGCTCTGCTTGCCATTTCGTGGCTTTTCGCGTTCCGGCGCAACCATCTCCGCCGGGATGCTGGCGGGAGTGGCGAAGTCGCGCGCAGAGACCTTCAGTTTCGCGCTGGCGGTGGTTCTGACCCCGCCGGTGGTGGCCCGCGAAGCCTTGCGGCTGGTTCGTGCCGAGCACATCACGGGAACAGTCAGCTTGGCGTCAGCCGCATTTCCCAGCCTGCTCGGCGCAGTTTTCGCCTTCTTTGCCGGGCTGCTGGCCTTGAGGTGGCTCAGCCGATGGCTGGAGCACGGACGCTGGTACCTTTTTGGCATCTACTGCCTTGCTGCCGCTGCGGTCGTCGGTTACCTGCACCACTTGGGCTACTGACCTAAGGAGACCGCTTCCCGTCGGCCGCGTTGTGACGTTTATCACAGCCGAAGGCTGTGCTGTAAGTTAGCATTATGTTGGAGGTTGTAAATGTTTGAGGGACTGTTGAGACCAATGCACCTGCTGGTCATTCTGGTGATCGCGATGCTCGTGTTTGGGCCGAAAAAGCTGGGTGAACTCGGCAAGGGCCTGGGCGAGGGAATCCGATCCTTTAAGCAGGCCATACGAGACGACAAGCCAGCGTCCGAGAGCAAGCCAGCGGACGAAGTCACCAAGCAGGCGAAGTAACCCCAATGTCGGCAGGGTGCTGAGACCCGTACCCAGCAAGGGACATCCGCCAAAATCCAGTTGGTATGAGCGCGCGGACTTTGTCATAATCCCTCTGCTCTGGCGCGATTCGCGCATTTCCAGCCAGCATCTCCCGGCGTGCCTGAGGGGCACGCGGCGGCCGGCATCTGGCCGTGCCGGTGCGGATATGCGCGGAAGTGCCAAGACGCCACGATGAATCCATTCTCCCGGGCTTATACGCCCACCAGCAACCGGCGGCTGAACGAGCTCGTCGGCTTCCTGCTGTTCGTCACCGCGATCCTCCTTCTCCTCGCCCTGGTGTCGTATTCGCCGGGCGACCGTTCGCTGAACACCGCCGGACCGGCACCAGCGTCGCGCCCGGCGCACAACTGGGTAGGCATCCTCGGCGCCTATGGCAGTGACCTATTGCTGCAAGCGGCCGGCATCGCCGCGTTTCTCCTGCCGGTGATGCTCGCTTTCCTGGGCGGGCGCTGGTTCCGCTCGCGCACTGTCGGTTCGCCGGGAGCCAAATTTGCCGGCGCGCTGATGCTGCTGGTGTTCGCACCAGGAATGCTGGGCCTGCTGCCGGGGCACTTGCACTGGCGCGACGCCATCCCCATCGAGGGCCTGCTGGGCAGGATCGTAGGCGACGCGCTTATCCACTGGTTCAATCTGGCGGGCGCCTACATCGTGTGCGCGGCAGTGCTGGCGATCGGGCTCTATCTTTCGACCACGTTCTCTTTCGGCAAGCTCGGAACCTGGTCGCAGACGCGATTCACTTTCGTCTTTGCCGGGCTGGACCGCGTGAAAGATTGGCGGATCGTGCGTGCCAAAGCCCGTTCGCTGAAGGAACTGGAAAAGCGGCGCGCTCCGCGCGCCGGTGGTCAGCGCGCAGGAAGTCCCAGCCTGAGCCGGCGCTGCCGTCGAAGCCTCTGCCTGCGTCCGTCTGCGGCCGAGGAGCCGGTATTGACCGCAGTGGCCGAAGAAAACGAACTGCCTGGGCACCCACGCCTGAATCTGGTCGCGGGCGAGCCTGCGTTACGGCACGCGTGCCGACGGCACCACGAATCCCAAGACCACGATGCCGAAGCATTGCTGGCGACTACAAGCTGCCGTCCAGCGCGCTGCTGCACCGGTCCGGACGAGCAGCAGGGCATCGACGAAGATGAACTGAAGCGTCTGGCCCAGGTGCTGACCGAGAAGTGCGCCGAGTTCGACGTGCACGGCCAGGTGACGCAGATCAATCCCGGCCCGGTGGTCACCACGTTCGAGTTCAAGCCGGAGGCGGGCATCAAGTACAGCCGCATCACCAGCCTCACCGACGATCTTTGCCTGGCGCTGCGGGCGGAGAGCATTCTGATCGAGCGCATGGCGGGCAAATCGACCGTCGGCATCCAGGTGCCGAACCGCGAGCGCGAGACCATATGGCTGCGCGAGATCATCGAGTCGCAGGAATTTCATCGGCTCGAAGTCCAAGCTCACGCTGCCTGGGCAAGGACATCAACGGGCGCATCGTCGACCGCCGACCTGGCCGCCATGCCGCACCTGCTGATCGCCGGCTCGACCGGCTCGGGCAAGAGCGTGGCCATCAACGCCATGATCATGTCCATTCTCTACAAGGCCACGCCCGAGCAGGTCGCGCCTGATCCTGGTCGATCCCAAGCGGCTGGAGCTGGGCGTCTACGAAGGCGTGCCTCACCTCTTCACGCCGATCATCACCGAGCCCAAGCTGGCGGCCAACGCCCTGCGCAACGCCGTGCGCGAAATGGAGCGGCGGCTGAAGCTGCTGGCGGAAAAGGGCGTCCGCAACATCGACCAGTACAACCGCTGTTCGACGACGACGACACCCGAGCCTGTTCGAGCGAGCAAAGCGACGAGCCGCGCCGCTGCCCTACATCGTCATCATCATCGACGAGCTGGCCGACCTGATGATGCTCGACCAGGGCAACGTCGAGGAATCCATCACCCGCCTGGCGCAGATGGCGCGGGCCGTGGGCATCCACCTGATCCTGGCGACGCAGCGGCCGTCGGTGGACGTGATCACCGGGCTGATCAAGGCCAACTTTCCGGCGCGCATTTCCTTCCGCGTGGCGACCAAGGTGGATTCGCGCACCATTCTGGACGCCAACGGCGCCGAGTCGCTGCTGGGCCGTGGCGACATGCTCTACCTGCCATCGGGTTCGGCGCGCGTCCACCGGCTGCACGCGCCCTTCGTCACCGAGAAAGAGATCGCCGCGGTGGTTGAATTCTGGCGCGCGCAGGCGACGCCCAATACGAGGAAAAATTCCTGCAAGCGCCCAAGGAAGAAAAGAACGACAGCGGCGAAGACGGCGAAGACGGCGGCGAGGGCGAGCAGGACGAGCTCTATGAAGATGCGGTGCGGCTGGTGATCGAGTTCGGCAAGGCTTCCACTTCCCTCTTGCAGCGGCGGCTGCGCATCGGCTACGGCCGCGCTGCGCATCTCATCGACCTGATGCAGAAAGATGGCATCGTGGGCAACCCCGACGGTCCCAAGCCACGCGAGGTGCTGAAGAAGCCGGAATGGCTGAGCGAGGTGGAGGACAGCCTGCGGTAGGGAGGCCTGTCAGCGGTTGGCCAGGGTGGCGATGTCCTCGAGTGCGAGAAGCCGCTCATCGGCAGTAACCAAAGTCAAGCCGAGCACCTGAGCGGTGGCCGCAAGAAAGCGGTCGGCGGGATCGCGGTGCGTCCATGCCAACTGCTGCGCCGCCAGCGCGATCTCGTGAGTAAGCGGCGCTTCTCGCGTGCACGCCGTCGCACTCAATACCCACGCGGCAAGATCTACGTGCAGCCGGATTTTTCCTTTGGCATGGAGCGTCAGGGCCTCCCACGTGCTCACGGGAGATAACCAAAGCTCGTTGTTTCCAGGTTGCAGTGCATGCCGGACCCGGCGCGACAAACGCTCGGGTTCACGCAGGCTCCACAGCCAGATGTGGGTGTCCAGCAGGAGCTTCAATCGCGCATCGCCTCGATGTCGTCAAGGTCGATGACGGGCGACACGATGTCGCCAACGATGTCAAACGTCCCTTTCATCGAACCCAGCCAATCGCCCTGTTGCTCCGTGGGCGAAGGAGGAATAACCTCAGCCACCGGCTTGCCGCGGCGCGTAATGCGGATCGGCTTCTTCGTCTTGCTAACCTGCTCCAGCAAGGCCAGGCACTTGGCTTTGAACTCGGAGATCGCGACTTCCTGCATGCCTTTTCCCTCGCACATGATTGGACCATAGTCAATGACCATAGTCAACTGTGCCGAAGCTCTAGCGGAACCTCGAAAACGTCTATACACTTGTCCGCCTCACTGGAGGTGAAGGATGCGAAAGAGACTGATGCTGGGATTGCTCTCGGCGCTGGTGCTGGGAGTGGTAGCGATCCAGGCGCAAGCGCCGGCCCCGTCGGCTATCAAGCGCAACATGATGCTCAAAGCAGAGATGGCGGACATGGGGCCGATGGATGGATATGTGGTCGAGGTTGAGATCGCGCCGGGAGGCCAGTCCGGCAGACACTACCACCTGGGACACGAGTACGGCTATCCGCTCTCCGGCGAGGCCACCCTGGAGATCGACGGCAAGCCGCCGGTAATCCTGAAAGCCGGGACGGCCAACCACATCGATCCCGGTGTGATCCACAACGCCAGGAATAACAGCACGACCGTACCGTTCAGGACATTAGTCGTTTACGTTATCGAGAAGGGCAAGCCGGTTGCCATCCCTGCGCCGGCGAAGTAGCTGGTCTGCGGATCGCGACGACCGCTGGCAAACGGTAACGTTGTGGAGACGCAGCGTGCTGCGTCTCTACAGTTTTTTCAAAGTCGAACAATGGAGATCCTGAGCCCGTTTCTGCACTTTTTCCTTTTCGCTCCCCGGCGTTGGTTTTTCCTATCCTGATCCACAGAAATTTCCGTTC
Source organism: uncultured Acidobacteriota bacterium (assembly GCA_963808725.1). GTDB lineage: Bacteria > Acidobacteriota > Terriglobia > Terriglobales > Acidobacteriaceae > JAHFUA01. The sequence continues at coordinate 704,549 of CAWEGO010000003.1, forward strand.
CCCACCGCCTGTGGCAGGCTTTTATACTGGAGCGCTCTGCAGTCATTCGAGGTGTACGTATGAAGATCGGAATCCTGACCGGCGGCGGCGACTGCCCCGGCCTGAATGCCGTGATCCGGGCGGTGGTGCGCAAAGGAACTTTCCACTACGGCGACGAGTTCGTGGGCTTCCTGGAAGGCTGGCGCGGCGTGCTGGAGGACATGACCATGAAGGTGGACCTCGCCAGCGTGGCCGGCATCCTGCCACGCGGGGGCACCATCCTGCGCACCTCGCGCACCAATCCCGGCAAGCACGCTGACGGACTGAAGCGCTGCGTGGAGAACCTTGCCAAGCACGGGGTCGAGGCGCTGATTGCCATTGGCGGCGACGACACCCAGCGCATCGCCTCCAAGCTGCACGAGCAGGGGGTCAAGACGGTGGGCGTGCCCAAGACCATCGACAACGACCTGAGCGGCACCGACTTCTGCTTCGGCTTCGATACCGCGGTGAACGTGGCCACCACCGCCATTGACCGCGTGCACACCACCGCCGAGGCCCACAACCGGGTGATGGTGGTGGAGGTGATGGGCCGGGATTCGGGGTGGATCGCCATCTACAGCGGCATCGCCGGCGGCGCCGACGTGATCCTCATCCCCGAGCGGCCGTTCGACATCGAGGAAGTGTCCGAGATCATACGGCGGCGGCACTCGCGTGGACGCTACTTCAGCGTAGTGGTGGTGGCCGAGGGCGCCAAGCTGGCCACTGACGTCGATCCGCAACACGGCGCGCCGGTGGTCACCGAGATGGCCCGCGACGAGTTCGGCCACGTGCGCCTGGGCGGCATCGGCAACGTGCTGGCGCGGGAGATCGAGAAACGCACCAGCTTCGAAACCCGCACTGTGGTGCTGGGCCACATCCAGCGCGGAGGCACCCCCAGCGCCTTCGACCGGGTGCTGGCCACGCGCTACGGCATCGGCGCTATCGACCTGGTCCACCAGGGCGATTTCGGGACCATGGTGGCCCTGCGCGGCATCGAGATCGTCTCCGTACCGCTGTCCGAGGCTATCCTGGCCACGCGCATGGTGAGCGATGACCTGATCAATGTCGCCTCCGGGCTGCGCGACAAGGTGGACAAGTTTCAGTAGCAGCAGGTTGGAAACAGCGGCGTCACAAGCAACCTGGACGGGTGTACAATACATCCCACTTTTCCACTCCCCCCGGGCCAAATCATGGATGAGAGGCGAATCGCTTTGCGAAAGCGAGGAGGCGTCATGAGCTTGAGGATGAGAAACGTTCCGTGGAAATTGGCTGGCGTTCTGCTTTTTCTGATGATTCCGGCCTTCGCTTTGGCCCAAAAAAAGCCTGCTGCTGCGCCCGCGCCCAAAAGTGCGCCCGCAGCCCACGCAGCGGCGCCTGCGGCGCGCGCGCCGCAAGGTGCTCCCAGGCAAGGTGCACCGAGCAACGCCCAGCGAGGCCCATCCACGGCGGGCCGCCCCAGTACCGGCGCCAACACGACTCGTGGCGCCGCCGGTGGAGCAAACACCCGCGGGACCGCCAACACCCGTGGAACCAACACCGCCGGCGGAGCTAACCGCGGAGCCGCCAACACGCGCGGACCTGGCACCGCCGGCGGAGCTAACCGCGGAGCCGCCAACACACGCGGACCTGGCAATGCCGGCGGAGCTAACCGCGGAGCTGCCAACACACGCGGACCCGGCAATGCGGGAGGAGCTACCCGCGGAGCTGCCAACACACGCGGACCCAGCAATGCCCGGGGGACGACCACCCGGCAGATCACCACCCGCTCCGGAGGGAAAGTCACGGCGAGCTATCGCGGCGGCAACGTCCGTTCCATCCAGGCCCACAACATGAGGATTGACCACGGCGTGCATGGTGGGCGCCATGTGGTCACCGAGCGCAACGGGCGCCGCGTCGTCGGCATGGGACACGGCCGGGGTTACAGCGAACGCGCCTACTATAACCGTGGCGGCCGGTCGTACTACCAGCGCACCTATTACATGGGTGGCCGCCGCTACGCCTACGCCTATCGCGGGTACTACTACCATGGCGCGCGTTATTACGGCTATGCGCCTGCCTACTACTACCATCCCGCGTATTACGGATGGGCCTACAATCCGTGGCCGGCGCCGGTTTACTACAATTGGGGCTGGGCAGGGAATCCCTGGTATGGCGCCTACGGCTATTATTATGCGCCGTATCCAGTGTATGCCGCCGCTCCCTTCTGGCTGACGGATTACATGATTTCCGCGAACCTGCAGGCTGCCTATGAGGCCGGGCTCGCCGAAGGCGCAGCCGGTACGGCGTCGCTCGCATCCGACGCGAATCTTTTCGCTGCGCTGGAGTCTCCCGATCCGCTCATCGCCGCCAACCTCGAAGCTGCTTATGGAGGCGCGCTTTATGCCAGCGCAGTGAAAGGCAGCTCGCAAACACAACTGAGCAAGGAGGTAAAGGATGCCCTCGCCGACCAGGTGAAGGCGCAGATCGCCGCCGACAAGGGCGCGGCGGAGAATCCCAAGCAGGCTTCCGGTTCCAGCGGCCAGTCGCTCGCAACGCCAGCGGTCATCTTGCTCCCGCTTATGTTCGCGTCCCCCGCTGCCGGGACAGCAGAAGAAGTGCCGCCCGCGCTCGACCCCAAGTTCCGTTACTTTGTGGTGTTCACCGAGGTCGACCTCACCTCGGCGGACGGCAAGGAGTGCCAGCTCACGCAAGGCGATGTGATCCAGCGCACCAGCGACACGCTCGACGCTGACAACAACGTCGAGGTGACCGTCAAGAGCAGCAAGAAGGACGACTGCGCCGTCGGCACCAAGGGCCCCGTAGACGCCAACGACCTGCAGGAAATGTACAACCATTTCCGGGAAACGCTGGACGCCGGACTCAAATCCCTGGCGGAAAATTCCGGCAAGAACGGAGTGCCCGCCGCTCCCGATACCAGCACCACCGCAGGGGAAGTTCCGGCGCCTACTCCCGACACCAACGTAGACAGCGACTTGCAACAGCAACAGAAGGACGCGGACCAGATGGAAGCGGAGGTCAAACAGAATTCAGGCGGCCAGTAACCGCATAGCTAGCAGATGCGGGAGCGTGATGATGCCGCCATCTAGCGCTCCCACATTTGCGGACGATTTCTGATCTTGGGAGGAGGGTTTCGCAATGGGGCAGAGAATCCATATCTCAATCCAAGTCGCCGCCTTAATGCTTGCCGGCATCATGCCGAGCTTGGCGGCCGCGCAAGGCGCTCCTGCGGTTTCGCTGGCCGACCAGCTCAGTGCGCAATACACCATGGTGAAGATGGGCGCCGATTCCAGCGGACCGGCCGTGGTGGAGGCGGGAACCGTGCTGGTCATCCAGAAGGGCGGGATTCTCGGCGTGCCCTACAGTGACGTGAGCATCGTTCCCACCAAGTACCAGGACGGAAAAATCCAAACTCCGAATAACTTGATGATGAAGGGAATCGGACACGCCTTCTCGCATTTCGGCAGCAGCAAGCAGCAGACGACCCACCTGTTCCAGGTGGGTGAGAAGGTCTATCCCTCGCGGATCAACGTCAACCAGGCCAACGACAAGGTCACCCTGGGCATCATCGCCTGTGACTCCTGCAACAACACTAATCCTCCAACGTTCTTCAAGGCGGATCTGATCTTCCAGTTTGCCAAGGGATACCTGGCCACCGCCAACCCGCCGCAGGTGATGGACGTGATTGGCCAGGTTTTCACCATTGATGACAGTGGCGGCCAGCAGGACCAGGGCGGCGCCGCGCAGGGGAACCAAGGAGGTGGACAGGGTGGACCGCCGCCGGCCAACCAGCCGCCCCCGCAACCCCAGACCATTCAGTTGGGACAGAGCATCGACGAAGTAGTAGCCGCTATCGGCCAGCCGGATAAGATCGTGAACCTCGGCGCCAAACAGATCTATGTGTACAAGGACCTGAAGGTCACGTTCTTGAAGGGGAAGGTTTCCGACGTGCAGTGATCAACGAGTGGCGCTCACGATGATCTCAGAATCAGCTAACAAGTCCAGCGGCTGGCGGACATTCTAGAGAAATACCTTTTGATTTTGGACTAGTCTCGTGCACTGCGCGTGGACCCCTTCCGCTAAACTGCGGCGGAGTCCTGAGGGAGAAACCATGACCCACTCCGCTGTGTCGCGAGCCCTTTTGCTGCTTTTGCTGCTGGTGGCCCTCGGCCATGCGCAGCAACCACAAGAGCCGCCCGGGGCAGCCGTGAGAAAAGGGGCAGCCACTGGACAAGAGGCCGCCCCAGCCGGCAGCGATGCGTTGCGGGAGGAGATCGTCGCCCAGGAGCGCGCCGAGCTGGATTCGCTCAAGGCGGGAGATATGGCCGCATTCGCCAATTTTCTGGCGGATGACGCCGTCTTCCTCGACGCCGCGGGCGCCGCCGGCAAGGCCGAGGTGGTGAAGAATACCGCCGGTTTTCGGCTGCATGAATACACCATGACGGACGTCAGGTTCGTGGCGCTTGCGGCCGATTCCGGTCTGATCGCTTACCGGATGGCAGAAGCAGGAACCAGCCACGGCAAGGAATTCGCCGCTAAGGTCTACGTCTCCGCCCTTTGGCTCCGGCGAGGCGGCAGATGGCTGTGTGTGTTCAGCCAGGAGACCGCAGCGAAGTAGTTTCAGCGCACTTTTCCACAAGTTGTCACAGCAACGCGTGACGTGGGTCACTGCAAGCAGTTCTGCGCTCGCCTAAAATCCGGCCCTTTATTCCAGGAGCAGCCCCGTTAATTCAAGGAGCAGTCCCCTTGATTGAGGGAGCAGTCTGCCTACAGAAAACCATAATCTTGCGCGCAGGTCATACCAAATCTCGTAGAAACGCGGCCTTTAGCCTGTTAACTCCCTGTACCAACGGTATCACTACCAGGACAGGTGGCAACATGGCAAGATCCTCCAAAGTCTTTCCCTTTCATAATTTCGACCGCTGCGAGGTTCAAAATCGAAACCGTTGCGCGTGACGGGCAGTAAGACCTGCATGAGCTGGGCGCAGACAGCGGGACGGCATCATTTTTCCTGCACGTGGCACCACCCTCACTTGGGATTGAGAGAGCAACCGGTCAGGCAAGGCAAAGAAACATTGAAAGGAGTTTCCGGAAATGAAATGGAGCTATCGAAGTAGGTTGAGGCCCCTCTTGGCGGTGGCATGCATCGCGTGCTGCTGTCCGGTGCTGTTAATCGCTCAGAACCCCGCTACCAACGCGGATAGTAATCAGGCCGTCACCCAACAACTGCAGAAGATGCAAGAGCAGCTCGATCAGCAGCAGCGACAGATCCACCAGTTGCAAGGCCAGCTTCTAGACGCCCAGCAGCAACTGAAGTCTGTCAACACCAGCACATCCTCCGACCCGACTCTGGTCCCGGCCAGCTACCCTGCGGCGTCCCTGCCTGGGGCGGCGGTAGCTTCAGCACCCGAAGGCCCGCCGCCGAAACCGACGGTCATTCCGGCGGTAGCTCCCCTGCGGACGCTGCCAGTTGACGCCCCGAAGACGGGTGGTCTCGTGGGGATCAAAATCGGCCCCGTCACCCTTAGGCCTTACGGTTTCATCAAGGCCACGGCCGCGAAAGACACCAGCAACCCTAACGGCGATGACTTCCCCTTTGTAGGGCTGTTTCTCACCCAAAGTCCAGCCGCCGCTGGCCACTTCACGACCACCGGCCCGACGCTGGACCCCACGTTCTTTGTCAAGGCCCGCTCCACCCGCTTTGGAATGAACATCGAATGGCCGGATGTCTCGAAGAAGTTGACGCTGACGGGCCGCATTGAAGGCGACTTCGAAGGCAACTTCAACGAATCCGATAACCGCGACGTTTCGTCCATTCGCAGCAACAATCCCAACCTGCGTTTGGCCTTCGTGCGCATGGATTACCACGCTAGCGATACAACAAACGTCTACTTCGAAGGTGGACAAGATTGGACACTGTTCGGATCCAGCGCACTCCCCCCCATACTCGAAACCACCTTCCTGATGGCGTACTACGGCGCCGTTTACGAACGTTCGCCACAACTGCTGGGCGGTATCGTGCAAACGCTGACCCCGACTCGCAATCTCAAGCTCTCGGGTACGTTTGGGATCATGATGCCTACCTCCAGTCAAATCGAGAAGCTTACTCAAACGAATCAGGGTCTGGCGGGTTTTGAGGGCCAAATCGGACAAGCCGAGGTCGAGGGCGCCGACTCAGGCCGTCCCGAGGTGGAAGGCCGAGTGGCCTTGCAATTCCAGCTCGACCAAGCCAAAGGCGTGGCTCCGGCGCAAATCCTGGTAAGCGGATTCCAGGGCCGGCGTAGATCGGTTGTTCCCAGCACTGCCCCAGCTTCGTATTTGTCGGGGGGAAATGTTTTTAACCTCGGCCCGGGAGGAGTCGCAGCGGCAGACGCCTACGCGACCGCCTTCCCGAACGGCTTTACCAGCTCCAGCGAAATGTATGGCGGCCAAGTGGCCGTGCAATTGCCCACCCGCTGGTTTACCTTGGTGGCAAGCGCCTATCGCGGGGGTGACCTGCGATTCTTCTTCGGTGGCCAAGTCAACTCGTATGCTACCGACCTGACCGGGCTGACCAACCCGGTTTCGTACGTCACTCTGGACGGCGGTCCCTATGTCGCTGCCGGCTCCGCCGTACTCGCCACTAACTCTGCCGGAACGGTCGTGGTGGCTCCGCAGAAGCCCATCCGTTCGTTTGGCGGGTTCGTCAGTGCTGGCTTCCCGCTTTCCCGGATATTTAACGCTAGTCCCGAAGGTCACAATGCCGGCTGGCAACTCTACCTGACGGCGGGCAAGGACCAGATAGTGGATCGTGACCTCAAGAACCCCAACTACGATCAAACCGTAGCCAACATCTTGTCCCCATTGCCGCTTTCAATGGGCAAGATGGCTGCGTTTACATTGTTCTACAAGGTCAACCAGTGGGCCTCGTTCGGCTTCGAGCAGTCGATCTACGCCACCCGTATTGAGTTCGGTGCTAAAGCCTACTCAATTGCCGGAGTAGCGTCCAACGAGTGGCAGGATCATCGCACCGAGTTTGGCCCAACCTTCACCTTCTAACCTTTCAACCCTGTATTGCTCCCGGGCAGGGGTGGACAACATCCACCCCTCCAGGAGTACCGCTGGCCCGCGGGTCCGCCCGCCCGGCCCGAGTCGAAACTCCTCGGAGCTATTCCCCGGCCTTGGCTGCCAGCGTTTCCGCTACGGCTATATTCTGCAGCAAGTCCTGTGGCAGGCCGTGCCGCTCCTGCAGGTACGCCGGGCTGTTGTAAGAGACCCAGACTTTTCCCTGGCCGTCTTCCCAGATCAGAATCTTAAGCGGGAGGTCGATAGCGATGCTGGGAGCGGCCAGCATCAGAGGCGTGCCCGCTTTGGGGCTGCCAAAGATCAGCAGTTTGGTGGGGCGCATTTTCATCCCGACCTTTTCCGCTTCTCCGTTATGGTCCACCAGCGCGAACAGGGTGACTCCCTTAGCTTGCAAAATCCGCTTGAGCTTCTCGACGGTCTGGTCTACCGAGTGATGGCTGGGCGTGTTGATGATCCCGCTGCCTTGGCTTGGCGTCATAGATGTTTCCTCACTGTTTCCGGAACCTGACTGCGCAGAACCTCGGACGGAAACCAGGTAGATCGCCATGGCGAGTCCCACCAATGCCAGAAACCAGGCGATGGCGACCGCCCTCGTTGAATGACGGGATTGCCCCGGTTGGCCGCGATCCAACTGCCGGACCAATTGGACGTGGCGCCATCCGGCGAACAGATTCACCACCACTCCGGTCGCGATGAGCGCGGTTCCGAACCACAGCGACGGCCCGTAAGACTGTGCCGGGCGAGCATGCTGGATGACTTGTAGTTGCTGCAGAAAGAGCCCGAAGCGCGCCACCACAAATCCGAATCCCATCAACGCCAGACCGGTGCGGATCCATGCCAGAAGCGTCCGCTCAGCAGCCAGGTAGTCACTGAGGCCGGCGCTCTGCCTAGCTTCTGCTGAGCCATCCATTCAACGATCCTCCGCGACAGCGCTACACCCGCTCCAGAACCGCCGCCATGCCCTGGCCGACGCCGATGCACATGGTCACCAGCGCGTAGCGACCGTTCAGCCGCTCCAGTTGGCGCAGCGCGGTGAGCGCCAGCCGCGCCCCCGAGGCGCCCAGCGGATGTCCGATGGCGATGGCCCCGCCATTGGGATTGACCCGGGAATCGTCGTAAGCGATTCCCAGTTGCTTCAGGCAGCCCAGCACCTGCGCGGCAAAGGCCTCGTTGATCTCGATCAGGTCCATGTCCTCGAGCGAGAGCTTGGCCCGTTCCAGGCATTTCCGGGTTGCCGGCACCGGGCCCAGACCCATGAGCCGCGGCGGGACCCCCGCCACGGCCGCCGCGACCACGCGCGCCCGGGGCTCGGCGCCAAACTTCTCGCCCACCGGCCGCGATCCCACGATGAGCCCGGCGGCGCCGTCGTTGATTCCCGAGGCGCTGCCGGCGGTGGTGACACCGCCTTCGAACAAAGGACGCAATTTGGCCAGAGCTTCCAGCGTGGTCTCCGGCCGCGGGTGCTCGTCTTCGCTCACCGTGAGCGGCGGGCCTTTCTTGCTGGGGATGGGGACCGGCAGCAGCTCGTCCTGATAAAAGCCGTTGCGCCGGGCGCGCGCGTACCTCTGCTGCGACTCGCAGGCGAAGGCATCGGACTCGTTGCGGGTGACTCCCACTTCGCGGGCCACGTTGTCGGCGGTCTCGGCCAGGCTGTCGTTGCCGAACCCCGCAATGAAGCACGGATTGGCGAACCGCGCTCCCAGGGTAGTGTCGTAGGCCTTCACTTCGCGGCTGTAGGGTGTCTCGGCCTTGGCGATGGCAATGGGAGCGCGGCTCATGCTTTCCACGCCGCCCGCCAGAAACAGCTCGCCTTCGCCGCAGCGGATGGCGTGAGCCGCCGTAACCACCGCGGCCAGCCCGGAAGAGCACAAGCGGTTGATGGTCTGGCCCGCGACCTCGACCGGAAGTCCCGCCAGCAGGCCGGCGTGCCGGGCCACGTTGCGGCAGTCCTCGCCCGCCTGGTTCGTGCAGCCCAGAACCACGTCTTCGTAGGCTTCGGGCGGAAACGGATTTCGCTGCACCAGAGCCCGCAGGACCAGCGCCGCCAGGTCGTCCGGACGCACGGCTGCTAGCTTGCCGGCATGGCGGCCGATCGGAGTGCGTACCACGTCGTAGATAAAAGCTTGTTGCGGCAAGGTCCCCGTCAATTATTGGACAGAATTCGGCAACGACTCAATCCGATCCTACCGCAGACACCTGCGACGTGAAGTTTGTGTAACAGCCGAGCACGGCGAGACCAGAATTTGCGACAACTCTAGATCCATCGAGTTGCTGCTTAATGCGGGCTGAATATCCTGCCAAATCACGCATCAGCTGCTCGAACAAATAGTAAACCGAGAAGCATAGCCGCAACAGGAATCCCTGCTCGTCAATGTCGAGTTCTGTTCCGAAGAGGCCGTCGAAGTCGGACGCTACCGCATCCATCACGAGGTCACGTAGCGGCCAAAAATGTGCCTTGTAAAGGTAATGGTTACGGGGTGGTGTAATCGCCTCAAATGATAAATCAAGTAGGCCCTGGCGGAGGCTTATATCCCAGCACTTCGCTTGGGACATGTTCAGCACACGTTGAAAGGCTTCCCAAAGATGGCGCTGCTCCAGCAGGCTCAGGCGAACGATTACGAACTCTTGAAACTCGGGCAGAGCTAGAGATTGACCGCGTTTCTTCTTCGGCGACTCAGGAAACAGATCGATTGCTATCTGGTTACCATTAACCTTAGGCATCGCGACACCCAGCAATGTCATTATGCCTCTCGCTCCCAAATAGGCGGAATGGTAAGCGTTAAATAGACTCCAACTGTGCATTCCCTGCCGGCCGATCCGTTGTGCAGCCAGACTTGTATGCGCACATTTGTGGAAGAGGAATACAGCCTCCCAGAGAGCATTGGTTCTGATGCCTTCAACATCCGGAAACCTATCGTGATTCGGCGGCAACGCCAGAGTTCGCAGCGGCGGGAGCATCTCAAGGCCGGGATTAGGGGCAGAGCCTACGTCTGGGAACTGCGGAATATTAGCGATCCAAGATTCCCGTATCTGTTCCCAGTCCCTCCTCCCAAAGTTCTGCCATTTCGCTCTCCAAGACATTAATTCACACCCGCAGCGATCCGCCATCTGTCGCATTGAAAGCCAGCAGAAGTTCGGTCTTAACATCTTCCCCAGCATTTATTTCGGCTTGGTTGCCTGTACCATATTGCGCCCACGTAGAAAAGTCGAATGATTCAATACGCTTGAAAACCGCAACGACGTCCTTCACGCCGAATCCAGCCTGATTCTTCAACGCTAAGTTGAAGAATGTGGGAAAGGCATTCCAGAGAGCGCCAAATCCGACGGTCTTGAAAAAAATGCTGTCTCTCTTGTCGAACTCTTTCGGAAAGACCTCGCGCAGCCCCTTGTAATAGTTTGAGACCACGGCAGTCTGCTCTCGTTCCGTGTAAACATGCAGCATCCCCTTATCAGGAACAACGAGGGGAGAAATTTTTCTAACGAAGTTCGTCAGCGATATTTGGCCCGCTTTCGGACTGACGGTAACTACGATCCGCTCGAAAAACGGAGACTCTTCGTCTCGACGCAATTCAGTCCCTATATCTGTCGCGCGCTCTCTTGCAGAGTCCGCCGGTTTCTTGAATGGAAGTACCTTAAGTAAGTCGAGGTACAGGGACGTAGGGACGTTCTTTCCTTCCCGATTTATGGTCACGAACTGTTCAACTTGGCGGTTCTCCGCCAACCCGACGAATGCCACGACAGGAACCTCTATATCGAGTCCTTCTCTAGCCGCCGTTTCTGCGCCAGCTAATCTGTGCTGACCGTCAATGACCCAACCAACATCGGTTCCTTTGGGTAGGGTCAGTTTTCCCGCTTTGCTGTCGAATGACGCATTGTCGAGGCAGACGATTATCGCCCCTGGGATTGCCCGTTTCGCTTTTATGTAGTTGGCGATTGACCGGACGCGGGAAACAGAAAGGGCACGCTGGTACCCCTCGTCCTTGTCTTCGACCCGCCGGTTAATCGACAAGGCCTGGAACATTGTAGAAGCGCTTGCCTTGAACAGGTAGAGAGTATTGGTGCTTTGGACAACCTTGAACGCAGCAAAAGTAAGAGGTTGCTTCACTCCTCCCGAATGCTTCGTCGTTATCCTGCTCTGGCTAGCCGGAGTCATTGGAAGACCTCCCAAAAATGTTCCGGGCGACGGGCGACTGCCTCACGCGAAGTGGGAGCGTAAATGGGGCGGTCTGCTGGTCTGAATGAAACCGTCCCCGCATAAGCCTCCAACAGCCTAGCATGGGCCAGCTTCGCGTATTTCTGGCTCTTTTCCACGCCCAAGAAGCGCCTCCCATTGACGATCGCCGCAACTCCGCTCGAAGCGGATCCCATGTAGGGGTCAAAAACAATTCCGTCCGTTGGACAGAAGGAGCGCACGCAACGCTCTGCCAAGCCCACAGGGAATTGGCACGGATGGTCCATCTTCTCGATGTGATTGGCCTTCACGTTCGGTATTTCCCACACGTCACCTGGATTCTTCCCCTTCGGATTGCCGCTTAACTCCCCCTTCTTCGGCCCCTTGTAATGCCGTTTGCCCGGATATTTCTGAGCGACGCGCACCGCGTCGAGATCGAAATGATAACCGGTGCCCTTGGTAAACCAAAGGATCATTTCGTGTCTCCCGCTGAAGCGAACTGTACTGTGCAGGCCGTGTCCAAACGACCAAATTACTCGGTTCCGAAGCCTGATCCCTTTCATCTTCGTCATAATCGTATACACGAAGTAGTCCAGGGGATATGCGGTTTGATTGGCTATGTGATAGCCGACCTGCCAGCAAATACTGCCGCCATCGCGAGTGATGCGGACTATTTCAGGCAACACGATCTCGTGGGCGGCGATGAAGTCATCAACCGACTTTGATGTCTCGTATTCCTTACCCATACAATACGGCGGAGAAGTGATCGTGAGATCAATCGACTTATCTGGCATGTGCCGGATGATCTCCATGCAGTCGCCAATGAAGAGGACCGTGCGTGCGCCGTGTTCGAGCGAACGAATCGCAGGAAGCGCTGACGTGTGGGCTTGGATGTTCATCACCTTCAAAGCATACAGAGCTTGTTATCCTGAGATCCAGCGAAAAATGAGGAGACCCTTAACAGGTGGAGTTGTCAAGTATATTCCTCCCCAAGGTCGGCAGCAACGCCGGACGCTACTACACGAGTTTGCTGCCGTCAACGTCGGAAATGGCCGCCTCGGGTTGCGCGAACTTCGCGCATGTGTTGAACTCCCACTTCCGGGGAATCGCCCCGCGAGGCCTGCTCTTGGCCAGTCAGGATGACGGACACAGCCTGCCCGCCGCATGCCAGGGCATTCGTGTCCTGGAGCTGACGGAGGCGCTGGCCGGTCCGTATTGCGCCATGCTGCTCGGCGACTTTGGGGCGGACGTCATCAAGGTCGAGCGGCCGGGGGTCGGCGACCAGACTCGCACTTGGGGGCCACCCTTCGTGAATGGGGAATCCTGCTACTTCCTGATGACCAACCGCAACAAGCGCTCCGTGACCCTGAACTATGACACGCCTAAGGGCCTGGAGTTTCTCCACCGCCTGATTGCCGGCGCCGATGTGGTGCTGGTGAACAATCCCTCGCTGGCCTCGCTGCAGAAGCGCGCCATCGACCCCGACACCCTGTGCGCCCGGCATCCGCGGCTGATCTATTGCGCGATCACCGGCTACGGGTACGACGGCCCCAAGGCCGGGCGGCCCGGCTACGACATCGTCGCGCAAGCCGAAGCCGGCGTCTGGAGCTTTACCGGCGAGGAGGGCACCAATCCCGTGCGCTATCCCGTGGCCATCGCCGACATCAGCACCGGCATTTACGCGGCCCTTGGCGTTCTGGCCGCGCTGCTGGCGCGCGAGCGCTCCGGACGCGGCCAGTTTCTGGACGTGGCCCTGTTCGATACCCAGCTCACCTGGCTGGCCAATCTGGGCAGCAATTACCTGAACGCCCAGCAACTGCCGCAGCGCCTGGGCAACGCTCATCCCAGCATCGTCCCTTATGACGTCTTCAAGGGCAGTGACGGCAAACTGCTGATCGTGGCCGTGGGCAGCGAGGCCCACTGGTCGCGTTTTGTGCCCATCCTGGAAGCCGAGGAGACGCTCGGCAAAGATCCACGCTTCGCCACCAATGCGCTCCGCGTCAAGCACCGCAACGACTTGAATTCCCGGCTGCAGGAGATTCTGGGCCAGCGTCCGGCGCAGGTGTGGCTGGAGAAACTGGCCGCGGCCAGGATTCCGGCAGGACCGATCCAAACCGTCGCCGAGGCGCTCACCGATCCGCAAACCCTGGCCCGCGGCACCATCGTCGAGATCGAGCACCCCGTCGTCGGATTCGCGCGCAGCCTGGCCAATCCCTGCCGCCTGCACTCCACCCCGGCGCTCTACCAATTTCCGCCGCCCCTGCTGGGCGAGCACACCACGGCAATTCTCGAAGACGCGGGATATACGCGGGAAGAGATCGCCGCGGCCAAACGTGACCACGTGATTTGATCTGCGTTGCCGGGACAACCAATTCTCCAACAACTGCAACTAAGTATTTAGTTGTAGCGCGCCAGCTGTCTACGCCGGCTCGCTCGCCAAGGGGGATCTTTCGTGCCGCGCAGGAAGTCAGCGATTCTGACCGAAGCCGAGCTGCGATTGATGGATGTACTGTGGAAGAGTGGGCCGTCCACCGTCCAAGACGTGCTCGATGCTCTTCCGCAAAGGCCGGCTCTGGCCTACAACTCGGTGCTGACCACCATTCGCATCCTGGAAAAAAAGGGATACCTGAAGCACATCAAGGACGGGCGAGCGCACGTATACACGCCGCTGGTGCCGCGGGAAGAAGCGTCACGCTCCGAGATCCGGCGGCTGGTGAGCCGGTTCTTTCAGGATTCACACGAACTGCTCGTCCTCAACATTCTCGAAGACCGGGGCATTGACGCCGCAGAGCTGCAGCGTCTGCGTGACTTGCTGGAGCGAAGCGAATGATGGATTGGAGTGCCGTTCTTGAGCTGCAGACGCTCGCCCAGTTCTCTGCCGGGCGCATGCTGAACGGTGTTGCGGAAGGAACCGCACTGGCGGCCGGCGCATGGATGCTGTTGCGGGTGGTGCGCCGCCCCAACTCCAGCACGCGCTTTGCGGTGTGGTTCGCCGTGCTGCTGGTGACCGCGGCGCTGCCCTTTATCGGCGCTCTTCGCGGCGGCGACGCCGCAGCCGGTTCCGCAAGTTCGCCGTCCCTGATTACGTTGCCTGGCTGGTGGGCGATTTGCGGCTTGGCCGTCTGGGCGGCGCTGGCCGGCATGGGATTAGCGCGTGTAGGGGCCGGCTTCTGGCAATTGCGCCGGTTGCGCCGGGAGTGCACAGCGCTCGATCTCAACCACCTTGATCCGGCAATGCGGAAGACGATCGAGGAATTCCAGCGCTTCCGTCCGGTGAAACTTTGCACCTCGGAGCGGGTCAAGGTGCCGACGGCAATCGGATTCATTCAACCGGCGGTGATCGTGCCGGCGTGGGCTCTGCGCGAACTCTCCGCCGAGGAATTGCACTCGGTGGTGCTGCATGAGTTGGCACACCTCCGCCGCTGGGATGACTGGACCAACCTTGCCCAGGAGGTGCTGGGCGCGTTGTTCTTCTTTCATCCTGCGGTGTGGTGGATCGGAAGCCGGCTCTCGTTGGAGCGCGAAATGGCGTGTGACGACCTGGTGTTGGCGCAGACCGCGAATCCTCGCGCTTATGCGCAATGCCTGGTGTCGGTGGCCGAGAAAAGCCTTCTGCGGCGCGGACTGGCGCTGGCCCAAGCGGCGGTGAGCCGCATGCGGCACACTTCGCTGCGCGTGGCCCGTATCCTCGATCGCAACCGCCCCGGCGCCACCCGGGTGTGGAAGCCCGCCGTGGGTTTGGTAGGAGTGTTTTCCGCCGTGTGCCTGATCGCTTTGGCGCGAACTCCACAACTGGTGGCGTTTCGCACCGAAGTGCCTGGCGTGCGGGTGGAAACCGCGACGGGCATAGCTCCAGCGCCCGTGGCGACGGCGATTGCAGCGCCAGTGATTCCGGCGTCGTGGAAGAGTCCGGCGATAGCGCCGCCGCGCTCCGCACACCCGCAGCGCCAGAAGCGTCTCGCGATTGCTGAAAAACCTGTTCCCGGCACAACGCTCGGTTTTGTCGTGGACTTTCGGCCCGAGCTAGTGGTGGTCGTGGTGGAACCGCACAGTGGCGCCGGGCTCGGGCCCAAGGTGTGGCGCATCGACGTTTATGAGCTGAGGGTGTTTTATCCGGCGAGCCATGCAGCCCGCCAGCCAATCTCCGCGAAAATTTAAATGAAGTCGCAATGCAGAAAGCAAAAGGGGTCGATTGGAAAACTAAATTATTAGTTCTTCGCCAGCCCGTCACAACTCGAACGATCAACACAAGGAGAAATCAGTACCATGAAAACCTGGATCCAAAACACCCTGAGAACAACCCTGAAGCGCCGCCTGCTGGTCCCCGTGCTTGCCCTGGCTGTGGCCGGCTCGCTTGCAACATATGCAGTAATGAAACCCGGCACGGCAAAGGCGGACGCCGTGGCCTCAACCACTGCCCCGCTCGACAACAACAGCGTGGGGGCACTGCTCTCGCTCGACCATGCCATGGAAGCACTGGCGGCGCGGGTTACCCCCGCGGTTGTGAACGTGGCCGTCACCTCCAAGGCCACCCCGCAGGCTGCTGCGCAACAACTGCCCGAAGACATGCAGCAGTTCTTCGGTCCATACTTCGGCCAGCAGATGCATCCGCAGCCGCAAATCCAGCACGGAATCGGCAGCGGCGTGATCATCTCGCCGGATGGCTACATCATCACCAACAACCACGTGGTTGAGGGCGCGACTGACATCCACGTTACTATGAGCGACCGGCGAGTTCTGCCGGCGAAGCTGGTGGGCAGCGATCCCTTGACCGATCTCGCTGTCATCAAAATTGACGGCAAGAACCTGCCCAATGTGCCCTTGGGAGATTCGCGTGATCTCCGCCCAGGCCAGACGGTGCTGGCCTTCGGCAACCCATTCGGATTCCGCTTCACCGTGACCCGTGGAATTGTCAGTGCGCTGAACCGGCCCAACCCGTTCTCCGACAATCCGCGCAAGCCGGGCGGGTACATTCAGACTGATGCCGCCATCAATCCAGGTAACTCGGGCGGCCCGCTGGTGGACGCGCGCGGGGAAGTGGTTGGCATCAACACCTTCCTGGTCTCGGAGTCGGGATCGTTCTCGGGCATGGGATTTGCCATCCCGGCTCAGATCGTGCAGCCCACCGTCGAGACCCTCATCAAGTACGGCAAGGTGAGCCACGGATACATGGGGATCGGCATCACCGACGTGACCCCGGAAAACTCGAAGTTCTTCGACATGAAGAGCGCCGAGGGAGCGGTCATCACCCAGGTGGAGCCGGATTCTCCCGCCGCCAAGGCCGGCTTGAAGGTGGGTGACGTGATCATCGCGGTGAATGGCAAGAACGTGAGCGATGCCGGCCAGTTGCAAATGGAAGTCAGCGAGCAGCGTCCGGGCACGACCCTCAAGCTGGAAGTTGCGCGCGACGGAAAGAACAGCACCCTGCCGGTGACGCTGGAGGCGATGGGCAGCCGGGATGGGAACCATGAAAGCGCTGAGGCCGGGCAAGCCAAGCCGCGTTGGGGGCTGGGTCTCTCCGACCTGACGCCGGACGCTCGCCAGCAGATCCAGGCGCCCAGCGACGTCAAGGGTGCCGTGATCGAGCGCGTGCAGCCGGGCAGTCCGGCCGACCAAGCCGGGTTGCAGGCCGGAGACGTTGTGGTCAGCGTCAATCGCCATCCCACGCCGAACGCTGCCGACGTGAAGCAGGCTCTCTCCAGTGTGCCCAAAGACCAGGATGCGCTGTTGCTGGTGTGGTCGAACGGCGGCAACACCTTCCGCGTGCTGCATCCATCCGGAGGTGCATAAAAGAGCGCGTGCGCTGTGCCTGGGCGGATTCCTGACCAATCGGGTGCAGCGCACGCGGAGCCGCCGCAGCCTCTCCACCGAAATGTGTTGACACGGGTCCGGCGCTGGCGGTACAGGTTTCCGGCGTGAGTGATCCCAGCGCAGAGGCTATCGGAGATCCATTTTATGAGCCCTTACTCGCAGGGCACTGTCGCGACGGACCCGAGGCACTCCCACAACATCGAGCTGGAGCTGCATGACCTGAACCAGCTCTTCAACTCGATGGACCCTTCCCCCTTCAACGCTAAGGACCTCGACCACGATGCAGAGGAGTTCATCGTTAGCTGGGCGCAGGAGTACCCGCTGAACCAACCGGTGACGCTGCGTATTCATCTGGAACTGTGGCCGCCCGAAGATCCCACGGAGCTGATCCAGGAGGCCATCCACAACTACTTCGCTTACCGCACCAAGATTAATGACCTGGAGTTCACGCGCCTGATGAAGCAGGGGCGGACGAGTCTGCTCATCGGCCTGCCAATCCTGGGCGCTTGTCTTCTTCTCAGCAAGATGTTGCTGGGCGGTGAGGCGGGTACCTGGGCGGCGGTCCTGCGGGAGAGTCTGACGATCGCGGGCTGGGTCGCGATGTGGCGGCCGATGCAGATATACCTCTACGATTGGTGGCCGGTGCGCCAGCGGGGCCGTGTCTACGCGAAGCTGAGCCAGATGCCGGTGGAGGTCATTCGGAAAGGACTAACATCAGTGCAGCGAGTGCTGGCGGAACCTAAAATGTATTGACATGGTCTAACGATAGCGGTACAGGTCTCCAGCGTGAGCGATCCCAGCGCATTGGCGCCCATCCTTCACTTCCTGCCGGCCGAGGCATGGAAGATTCTGTTGGTCCTGTTCCTCTCGTTCCTGATCGGGCTGGAAAGGGAGGAGCAGAAGCAAAGCCCGGAGTACTACGCGTTCGGCGGCGTGCGCACCTTTCCGCTGATCGGGCTAATCGGCTACGCGATGGCGCTGCTGTCCGGCGACCAACTGCTGCCGCTGGCCCTGGGCTTCGCCACGGTGGGAGCTTTTCTGTGGCTGTCCTATCGCTACAAACTGGCTACCTTCAAGATGGCGGGCGTGACCTCGGAGATGTCCGGCCTCGCCACCTACCTGATCGGAGCCCTGGTCTATCGCAATCAGTTCTGGATTGCCACCACTCTGGTGGTGATCAGCATGCTCTTGCTGGAGCTGAAGGCCGCGCTGGAGGGCCTTACCAAGCGCGTTCCTTCGGAAGAGATCTTCACCTTCACCAAGTTCCTTCTGCTCACCGCGGTGATCCTGCCGATCCTGCCGCGGCAGGACATGGGCCGCTTTCATATCAATCCGTTCAACACCTGGGTGATTGTGGTTGCGGTGAGCGCGGTTTCCTACGGCAGTTACGTTCTGCAGGCGGTCGCCAAGGAGCGCGGCGGCGTGATTCTGGCAGCCGTACTCGGCGGCGCCTACTCCTCCACCGTCACCACGGTGGTGCTGGCCAAGCGAGCAGCGCGGGAAGAACATCCCCATCTTTTTTCGGGAGCGATCCTCGTCACTTCGGGGGTGATGTACCTTCGCCTGGCGGTGCTGGTGGGCCTGTTTGATCGCGCTCTGCTGGCGCGCCTGGCGCCGGCGTTCCTCGCGCTGGCTGCGGCGGGCATGCTGGCCGGCTGGCTGTGGTCGCGCCGTCCTGACCCTAGTTCGGAAGCGATTCACAAGGAATTCACGCCCAGGAATCCGCTCGAACTTCACGCCGCGTTCCTGTTCGCTCTGCTGTTCCTGGCGCTCCTGGTGGTCACCCAGCTCGTGCTCCACCATTTTGGCCGCGGCGGCTTGTACACCCTGGCCGCCATCATGGGAGTTACCGACGTGGATCCCTTCATTCTGGGCTTGACCCAATCGCCCAGCACGGTTACGCCGGTACCGTTGGCGGCTACAGCCATCCTGATCGCGGCCGCCAGCAACAATGTGGTCAAGGGCATCTATGCCTACGCATTTGCCGATCGCGCGACCGGGCGGCAGAGCGCCGGTCTTTTATGGGTACTGGCTGCCTGCGGCCTTTGCCCGCTCCTGTGGTGGTTGGCTTCTTAGGAAAGTCAGTCGTGGAGAACGACGTTTAGAAGTGAACTATGAACTTGCAGCCCGCCGCCGTTATAGTCGACAAAACCCAGCTTCCTGAACCTATTCATGAAGAAGCTGACCCGCGAGCGGGTTGTTCCCACCATTTCTGCCAGGGTCTCCTGACTTACCTTGGGGACTAGAGTCTCGGGTACGCCTTCTTTGCCAAAATGGGCGAGAAGCAGAAGAATTCGGGCCAGTCTCTTCTCGCTGGAATTGAAGAGTTGGTCGACCAAATCCTCTTCATATCGGATGTTCCGCGCCAACAAGTACGCCACGAACATGTCGGAAAGCGTGGGTTCCCGGTGAAGCGCTTCCATCATCGCCTTCTTGTCAACGCGCAGAACGACGCAATCTGTCAATGCAATTGCAGACCCCATGCGGAGAGGCTGGCCCACAAGGCAGCCTTCACCGAAAAAGTCGCCGCCACCTAATATACCGAGGGTTGCTTCCTTGCCGCTGCTGGACACGACGCTGAGTCTTACTTTGCCCTCCCGGATATAGAACACTGCGTCCGCTGCATCCCCTTGAGCAAAGAGTGCTTGTTTCTTTGAAAAAGACAGAATCTTCCTGCCCGCACCGATGGTGGCGAGAAATGCATCGGGGTCGAAATTGCGCTTCTTCGTGGCCGCCGCACGGGGACTCATTGCAGTTTTTCCTACTGGCAAATACCACATGCCAATCTTGATTGTCGGTTGCGCGTGCAACACTACCGCGAATATTTTGGGCCGCGCGCACGGGGAACAGTAAAACCAACACTGTGTATAATTGCGCGCGGAGTACGAATAAGCAGTATCGCTGTTGCCCACACCCATCAGGGCGAGTTCACTCCCGCACCGGGGAGGGTGGTCGGTTCTGGTCCGTGGCAGGCAAAAACCCCCAAATCGTGCAGTCTGGCGAGCGGACCAACGCCGCGGGAAAGCCCGTCAGCAACATACTGCTTCTATCGTTGTCCGATAGTGATTACAACTCCCTTCGCCCTCATCTGCAATACGTCAGCTTGCCCAACCATCGAGTCCTTCATCAGGCGGCTGGAAGGCTGGAATTTGCGTATTTCCCGAACCGCGGTTTGATTTCGCTTGTAGTCGTAATGAAAGATGGAAGAACCGCCGAGGCGGGTATCGTTGGAATGGAGGGCTTCACAGGGACACCGGCGGCGGTCGGCTTGAGCACGAGCCCGCTTCGGGCGGTGGTGCAAATCACGGGGGATGGGTTTCGGGTAGCGGTCGAAGCTTTGCAAAACACTTTTGAATCCAATCCACACCTACAATTGATGATGTGCCGCTATGCCATTGTTCAGGCAATGCAGGTTGCGCAAACCGCCGCATGTAATCGGCTGCACGAGATCAAGCATCGCCTGGCGCGGTGGTTGCTCATGGCTCAGGATAGAGTGGATTCAGAGTCGCTACCCATTACCCATGATTTTCTCGCAACCATGCTGGGGACAGATAGGACTTCCGTGAGCCTGGCAGCCGGTGTGTTGCAGAAAAAGAAGCTCATCGAGTACACCCGTGGCGCAGTGAAGATTGTGAACCGCAAGAAACTTGAAGACTCCGCCTGCGAGTGCTACGGGATCACGCAGCAGTACAACGGCGAGCTTGGCTTGAAATAAGCCAGAGATCTTATTCCAGATCGCAGGGCTCCTTCGCTATCCTGAAGCGCCGGCTTCCGCGGCGTAGGTTTTGCTTCTCATTTCCGCCAGGCAGTAGGCGGCGAATGACACTTCGAATCCGACAAACCACGAGTAGGTCGTAGAGAAAGCGCAGAGGCGGCGCCACCAGTCCGATCCAGGCCGCGGGCGCATCCTAGCAAAGCGGCTTGCCAGTTTCGGTCGCGCCCCTCCACTTCGCTCAGGGCAGGCTCCAGCGGCGCTTGTGGTCGGCCTTCTATGCTGGTTGCCGAGCCCGCAGGACGGCGCGCTTGGCTTGCAATGGAAGCCTGATCGGCACGAAGTAGCCTTGCGGAAACAGGTAGTCTTCTCCGGATTCGTCAATAACGCGCAACATTCCATGCTCGCCGGCTACCCGGTCGGGCAAAGCGATGTAGATTTTTCGCAGCTCGAGCGAGGCCGGGTAGTCCTCGTTCTCCACACAGACGACCAACCGTCGGCCGTTACTGCTGCGCGTGCTCCTCGTGGAGGAAGCGCCTGATTTTGATTTCGTTTTTGCCGATGCCGTGGGCTTCATAGCAGTGAAGTTCGACAAACCATATCGTACCATCGCCCAAGCGCACCGTGGCCAAACCCTTGCGCTTGCGCCAGTGTCCTTCGCCGTAGGTCCTACGCAGCCGCCTCAAGTCGCGGATCCCGCGGCCCTCGGCGATTGTCTGGATATGATTGATTTCGGTCAGTATCTCGAATGGCACGTCAAGAAGAGAATACTTCTTGCATGGAAATCAGGCGCGCAATTTTCGCACCTCGTGCAGCATGCGCTCGCGTAGGATGTGATGGGCTCGGGTTTGATATCCCTTGCCGGGTTTCTTCAGCCAAGCCACAACATCGGTGTCCCGACGCAAGGACAGACTGTTTGATGGGCCGATAAAGCCGGCCCCCAACGGCGTCTTTCCAGGCCGCCGGCGGAAGCTCCGGTATATCGGACGTGTCAATCTGGTTGTTCCGCAGGGCGTGCCCTCCCTGAAGGGACTCGTCTTTGTATTGGCGGGGTTCGTCTTCGACGTAATTCGCCTTGACAGGATACCGGCTGGGCAATAACATCCGCCGCGATCCTGGGACGTCCCTCCCCGCCGTGCAGAATGCGTCTTCGGCTCCCCCCGAGATGCGGAGCGCTCCCGCTTCCACAAAGGAGTTGCCATGAAACCCTACACCGTGGCCTCGGCTCTGACCGTGTTGATCGTGCTGGCCCTGGCGAATGCCGCAGGGGCGCAGGTTTGTACCGCCGCCGCTGCACCCACTCCGCCGCCCCTGCCGTCTCGCGCCCAGGTGCTGGCGAGCATGGAGAAGGTAAACAATTACTGGATCAAGAAGAACCCGAGGCCGGGAAACAGCGATTGGACCCAGGCGACCTACTTCACCGGCGATTTGGCCGCCTATGACGCCACCGGGCAATCCAACTACCTGAGCTATGCGCAGTCCTGGGCCAGCGAACACCACTACAGCCTGGACGGCGGCAACACCACCACCTACGCCAATTATCAGGCGGCCGGCCAGGTTTACATCCGGCTGTATCAACTGCACAACAACTCGTCCTACATTTCCGGGATTACGGAAAGCATCGACGGAATGGTGAACAGCAGCGTGGACAACGAATGGACCTGGGTCGATGCCATCAACATGTCTATGCCCGACTTCGCCGAGCTGGGCTCTCTCTACAATAACCCCAACTACTACGACAAGATGTACTCTCTTTACTTCTACACCAAAGACACGCTGAGCCTCTACAACACGGCGGCCGGCTTATGGTGGGAAAACAGCACTTACGCCAATACCAGCACCTATTGGTCGCGTGGCAACGGCTGGGTATTCGCGGCGCATGCCAAGGTGCTTTCAGTGCTGGCGACGCTTCCGACTCCGGATCCGCATTACGGCGAGTATCTCGCCACCTTCAAAGCCATGGCTGCGGCCCTCGCCCAGTGCCAACAGCCCGGGGGCTATTGGAATTCCGATCTCGGCGGGAGCGACAATGCCGGGCCGGAGAGCAGCGGCACGTCCTTCTTCCTGTACGGCATTGTCTGGGGACTGAACAATGGCATTCTGGACCAAGCCACGTACCTGCCCGTGGCGCAGAGGGCGTGGAATTTTCTGGCTAATACGGCGGTCCAGCCGTCAGGATTGCTGGGCTACGTGCAGCCTTCGGGGAGCAGCCCGGGGCCAACCTCGGCGACGACCACGGAGGATTTCGGCGTGGGCGCGTTTCTGCTCGCCGGACGCCAGATGGCGCTGATCACACACTAGCCTGCGCTCTACCGGCTGGTGCACTTATCAATCTGTTGAAGCGTTGCGGCATCAATACTGCGGGCATCCAAACACAAGTTGCGCCCGCTCTTGTCGGTGAGGAGTTCCGAACAGACCACAACTGCTAAGCAAGTCGTATGCCCGTTCGAGTCTGTGGTGCACATCTGCACTGGCCTTGCCGCGGTTGTGGCGGATGCCACTGGGGTCTTAGCCTCAGCCGCCATCCTCTCAGAGATGATGTGAAAGGCTTGGTGCATCGATCGTCCTTTGTAGGGAAATTGAATCTCAAGAGATCCGTCGTGGTTCCAGCGTCCGTTGTAGGCGCCTATCTGCAACCAATATTTATCGGCCGCTTTGAGAGTGAACTCACGGTCATCACCTTCAATATGAATATTGATCAGCCCCGCATCCATATTGACGACATGAATCTGCAAGGTGAATTCATTGGTTTTCTCGTACGCCGCTGCTGGAATAGCCAACGACAGGAGTGCAAGTAAAACATACTTCCTCATACGAATCCCCTCGTATGCAAAATCAACCCATCTTCGCCATCCGTCGGCGCTGGGCTTGCTAAGGTTCCCCACCTATTCCACTTGCGAGACCGGAACCCTGTGATTGGCCACCAACTGCGAGGCCTGAATCGTACGACCCTGATCCGCGGCAGGAGCAGGCAGATTGTTCAGGCGCGCCAAAATCGCAGACCCCTCGCGGGTCAGCAGTCGGTAACGATTCGGTACAGGCGTGCCGTCCAGTTGCCACAGCCGCCAGAGCGCTATAGGCACCACAATCACAGCCAGCCCGAAAAGAATTGCCACTTGACTTTCCATCACGTCACCCCTTCCGGTTATTCAGCACTTCGCATGAAAGAGAGTGCGACCGGAGTTCCAAACGAAGGTCCAAAACACCACCGTAACCTGCTTCGGAAGTAACTGAAATCAAAGCCAGATAGCAGTTTTTGCCGCCAGAGGCCAGAGATGAAGGGAGGTGCGGTCGCGGAGTGTGCAAAGTCTTGCATATCCCGCCTCAGCGGCCACGCCCTGACCTGGGCGGGCACCCTCGCCACGGCTCTGCCCCAACTTCCTTTCGTTTGTTATAATTCAGTCGGGCGCGCGCCCTTAGCTCAGTTGGATAGAGCGTCTGGCTACGAACCAGAAGGTCGGGAGTTCGAATCTCTCAGGGCGCGCCATTGCTCGAAGTCCCTGTCCGGGTTCAATGTCTGCGCCATTAAGGCACGAATATTGCAAGGCGGCCCGCTCTCCTGAACCAACAAAGTAAATCTTTCCCGCGGAGGGAAATTCCTTCGTAACCCGCCGCAATGCCATTCGGCTAAGTACCGTATTATCAGTGGAGTGGGGTCTGGTACCGTGTGTGCTTTAGGACAGGACAGACGAAGTGGCGCGCAATAGGGGCACTCTTGAGAATTAACTTCGGCCAGAGGTTTTCTTGGGTGCCCCCTTTGCTTTGGTTTCCAGCCTGCGTTCAGCCTTCCCCGTTCCCGGACGGCTACTCCCTCGTGCAGTGAGCCGACCGCGGCAGCTTTACCAGCCGGACTCTCCCCAAGCTCACACCAGCGCCACTTTGTCGCGTACATCGAGGCCGGCGCGGCGAAGCAGGGCAGTCACCGTTCCCTCGCACAGGCGGCTGGCGTCATACTCCACGCGCACCGCGAGCCCGTCGCCATCGAAGGTGATCTTGCGGATGCCGTACACCTCGCGCACCAGGTAGATGGCCTGCATCTCGGGCGCGCCCGGCAGACGGCCCAGGCGGAACACGACATCGAGCGTGGTCATGGTCTTTCCTCGGAACCGATCCCTCAAGTAACAATCTAATATACCTGTGCATTCATCGTTCGTGATCTGTGCACTATTCTGAAGTACAGCAATCGGGTGATCGGGTGATTTAAATGGCCCGATGATCCGATCTCCCGATGACCCGATTGCTTTCCGAGAAGGTCAGATGAATCTGCAGGCTGAAGATCAGCCGAAGGTGAAAGACCCGGTTTGCGGGATGATGGTGAATCCCGCGACGGCGCGCGGCGGCTCGGCCGAGCACGCCGGCAAGACCTACTACTTCTGCAACCCGCGCTGCGCCGAGCGCTTCCGCGCCGAGCCCACCAAGTATCTAAACCCTGATTACAAGCCCGCCGGCATGGGCATGGTCGCGATCGGCGGGATCAAGCCCGCGCCCGGACCACCACCGCCCGCGGCCAAGCCTGCACCGGGCGTCCGCTACATCTGTCCCATGGACCCCGAGGTAAGCGAGAGCAAACCCGGCGCGTGCCCCATCTGCGGCATGGCGCTCGAGCCCGCGATGCCGCTGATGCCGCAAGTACGCACCGAGTACACCTGCCCCATGCATCCCGAGATCGTCCGCGCGGAGCCGGGTGTGTGTCCGATTTGCGGCATGGCGCTGGAGCCGCGCACCGTCGCGCCCGAGCTCGAGCGCGATCCCGAACTCGCCAGCATGACGCGCCGCTTCTGGGTGTGTCTGGCGCTGACGGCGCCGCTGCTGGTGATCTCCATGGCCGGCATGTTCCTGCACTTTATTCCGGCGAGCGCGTCAGTTTGGATTCAGTTCGCGCTGGCGACGCCGGTGGTGATGTGGGGCGCGTGGCCGTTCTTCGTGCGCGGGTGGAACTCATTGCGCACCCGCCACCTGAACATGTTCACGCTGATCGGTCTCGGTATCTTCGTGGCCTTCACGTATAGCGTGGTGGCGACGCTCGCGCCGGGAATCTTTCCGCCGTCGTTCCGCGGGCACAGCGGCCAGCCCGACGTGTATTACGAAGCCGCCGCGGCGATCACCGTGCTGGTGTTGCTCGGACAGGTGCTCGAACTGCGGGCGCGCAGCCGGACCGGGGAGGCCATCCGCGCGCTGCTCGATCTCGCGCCGAAATTGGCGCGGCGTCTCGACGCCGATGGCACGGAGCGTGACATTCCGCTCGACCAGGTCCATCCCGGAGACCGCCTGCGGGTGCGTCCTGGTGAAAAGATCCCGGTGGATGGCGTGGTGCTGGAAGGCGCGAGCGCGGTGGATGAATCCATGGTCACCGGCGAGTCGGTGCCGGTGGAGAAGACAGCGGGCAGCCGGCTGATCGGCGCCACCGTCAACGGCACCGGCGCCATGATCCTGCGCGCCGATCGCGTGGGCAGCGAAACCCTGCTGGCGCAGATCGTCAAGATGGTGGCCGAGGCGCAGCGCAGCCGTGCGCCCATCCAGCGCCTGGCCGACAAGGTCTCGGGATACTTCGTGCCCGCAGTCATCACCATCGCTGCCTTGACGTTCATCATCTGGGCACTCATTGGTCCCGAGCCGCGCCTGGCGCACGCGCTGGTGAACGCGGTGGCGGTGCTGATCATCGCCTGCCCGTGTGCGCTGGGATTGGCCACGCCAATGGCGATCATGGTCGGCACCGGACGCGGCGCGCGCGCGGGCGTGCTGGTGCGCAACGCCGAAGCGCTCGAGACCATGGAGAAAGTCGACACGCTGGTGGTGGACAAGACCGGCACGCTGACGGAAGGGAAGCCGCGGCTGCTCTCGTTGGTGACGTTAGGCAGCGTGAGCGAAGAGGAACTGCTGCGGCTCGTCGCGAGTCTCGAGCGCGCCAGCGAGCATCCGCTGGCAGCCGCGATCACCACTGGCGCGAGCGAACGCGGCGTCAAGCTCGTGGAAGCGAGCGAGTTTCGCTCGTTCACCGGCCGCGGCGTGGCCGGCAAAGTTGAGGGCAGGGAAGTGGCGGTTGGAAATCAGCAACTGTTCCAGGAGTTGGGACTCTCTGCGCCGTCTGGCGCCGACGCACTTCGCCGCGAAGGCCAGACCGTGATGCTGGTTGCGATCGACGGCAAGCCGGCGGGCCTGATGGGCGTGGCCGATCCCGTCAAAGCGTCGAGCGTCGAAGCCATCCGCGAGTTGCGCACGCAGGGCATCCGCATCGTCATGCTTACTGGCGACAGCCGCACCACCGCGGAAGCGGTTGCGCGCAAGCTTGGTATCGACGAGTTCGAAGCCGAGGTCCTGCCCGGCAAGAAAGCGGAAGTAGTGAAGCGCCTTCAGGCCGAAGGCCGCATTGTGGCCATGGCCGGCGATGGCATTAACGACGCACCCGCGCTCGCTCAGGCGCAGGTCGGCATCGCCATGGGCACCGGCACGGACATCGCCATGGAGAGCGGCGGGATCACGCTGCTCAAGGGCGATCTGCGCGGCGTGGTGCGTGCCCGCCGGCTCAGCCAGACGGTGATGCGCAACATCCGCCAGAACCTCTTCTTCGCCTTCGTCTATAACTCGCTGGGCGTGCCGATCGCGGCGGGCGTGCTGTATCCGTTCTTCGGGCTGCTGCTGAGCCCGATTATCGCGGCGGCGGCCATGAGCTTCAGCTCGGTGTCGGTGATTACAAATTCGTTGAGGTTGCGCGGGGTGAAGCTGTAGAGCATCAACGCAAAGGACGCAGAGAAGGTAGAGAAAAAGAATGCCGTGTCATTCCGAGCGCAGCGAGGAATCTATGTTTTTGTCTGGGTTTCCCTTTTTCTCAGCGCCCTCTGCGTTGAGACTTAAAGCTTGTTCAGATACTCGACCACATCCGGCCGCGTCCAGTCCACCGGCCCGATGAACTTGCGCTGCACCACGCCGTTGCGGTCGATAATGTAGGTTTCGGGAAACTTGAAGCTCCCGTAGAGTTCATTCGACTTCTGCTGCGGATCGCGCACCGTGAGCAGGTCCACGTTGTTCTTCTTGAGAAAGTTGCGATAGGTACGCTCGTCGTCGTCCACGCTGACCGCCAGCACCACCACGCGGTCCTTCAGATCGGACTGCAGCTTTACCAGCGAGGGCATCTCCTCGACGCAAGGCGGGCACCAGGTGGCCCAGAAGTTCAGCACCACCACCTTGCCGCGAAGATCGTGCAGAACCACCTTGCGGTCGGCATCTTGCACGGTGAAATCGGGCGCCGCATTGCCCACCAGACCAGGGCGTGAGCCCCGGTTGCAGCCTGTGGCCGCCGCCAGGATCAGAACAAACAAGACCGCGATTCTGCGCATCACACCTATAATACAAGGTTTTGGGATCAGTATGCACCCTCTACCGTCAGGCGCGGCGCAGCCGGAAGTGTCGGTGATCGTGCCCGCGCGCAACGAGGAAGCTTGCCTCGGCGCGTGCCTCGAGTCGCTTACGGGGCAGCAGGGCGTGTCCTTCGAGATCATCGTGGTGGATGACGGCTCGGCCGACTGCACCTCCGAGATCGCGGCCTCTTTCATAGGCGTCAAACTGATCGAAGCCGGCCCCCTGCCTGAGGGCTGGAGCGGCAAGTCGAACGCCATGTATGCCGGAGCGAAGCAGGCGCGTGGTGAGTGGCTGCTGTTCACCGATGCCGATACTGTCCACCTGCCGGGCTCGCTCGCACGCTCGCTCGACGAAGCGAAGCGTTACGGCGCAGAAATGCTCTCCTATTCGCCGGCGCAGGAGCTTCACGGATTCGCCGAGCGAGCCGTGATGCCAGTGATTTTTTCCGACCTGGCATCAACGTACAAGCCGCGCGAAGTGAGCGATCCGAAATCGTCGGCAGCGGCTGCCAATGGGCAGTATCTGCTGATCACGCGCGAAGGCTACGATGCCGTTGGCGGTCACGCGGCCATCGCCACTTGTCTTCTGGAAGATGTGGAGCTGGCGCGGGCCGTCAAGCGCTCCGGGCGCAGGATCCGCTTCCGCTTCGGCGGCGACGCGGTGCGCACCCGCATGTATCGCAGCTTCGCGCAGCTTGTAGAAGGCTGGACCAAGAATCTGGCGCTGCTGTTCAAAGCTCCAGTGCGCCTGGCAATCAAACGCTTGCTGGAATTCCTGGCGATGGTCTGTGGTCTTGCGTTGGTCGCGCTGAGCGGAAGCGATGTGCGGTTGGCCGTGCTGGCAGCCGTCGCACTGATCTATCTCAATTTCCTGCGACGCATCCTGAAAGCGCACGCCGGCGCAGCTTCCAGCGCGCTGGCCGTCTTCGGACTGCCGATTTTCTCGTATCTTTTGCTGCGCTCGAAGCTCTATTACAAGTGGCGCAGGAGCGTGACGTGGAAGGGACGGCAGTACTCGACCGAAGTATCGAGCCCGCAGAACGAGCGGCGGACGAGCGCGCGTCCCGCAGGGGAGCGATGGTCTATCTGACGCGGCGGACGGAATTTTCCGCCTCGCACTATTATCACAACCCGGAGCTCACGCCGGAGGAAAACCGGCGCCTCTTCGGCAAGTGCAACAACCCGCACGGCCACGGGCACAACTACACGCTCGAGGTCACGGTGCGCGGCCTGGTGGACCCGCGCTCGGGCTTCGTCATGGACCTGGCGGAGCTGAAAGAGGTCCTCCACCACGAGGTGCTCGACGCCATGGACCACCGCTTCCTCAACAAGGAAGTGCCGGAATTCCGCGACCGCATTCCTACCACCGAGAACCTGGCCATCGCCATATGGCAGCGCCTTGAGCCCAAGCTGAAGGTGGCCGAGCTGCACCGCGTGCGCGTCTACGAGACCCCCGACCTGTTCGTCGACTACTACGGAGAGCCATGAAGGCGCATCTCACCCGCCGCTATCGGTTCTCCGCTTCGCACCGCCTGCACAGCGCGGAGATGTCGGAAGAGGAGAACCGCCGCGTGTACGGCAAATGCAACAACCCCTATGGCCACGGCCACAACTACGCGCTCGAGGTGACGGTGGCAGGGCAAGTTGATGCGCGCACCGGCATGGTCTGCGATCTGGTGGAGCTTGATGACTTCGTCGGACGCGAGGTGCTGGAGCGCTTTGGGCACGAGAATCTGAACTACCTGGAGGCCTTCCAACGCCTGGTGCCGACCACCGAGAACCTGTGCGCGGAGATCTACGGCATGCTCTCGCGCGGCTTCCGCGCCGCCGCGGTCGAAAAAGTGCGGTTGGAAGAAACCATGATGAATTCGTTCGAGTATTGCGGCGAAGCAGAGACCGGGCCAGCCCGATGCGCGCAACTTTAACCAGGAGGCAGGTAAGGTTTGGCAGACACCGCCAGCGCCAACCAATGCTGTCATCCTTCGCGAGGCAAAGCCGAGCGGAGGATCATGACGGAAATGCCGACGCCGCCGATGCAGGTGGTGCTGCCCGTATCGGCAGATTCACCCGCCTCCCTTCGGTCGGCGGAAGAATGACAGTGATGTCGGGCTAGGAGCTTTCAAGAGGGAGGGACCATGAAAAGGGAATTGGAACCGGTCAGCCTCACCAGCGCCAGCATGCAGGAGCTGCTGCGCGAGACGATCGTGCGTCTGGGCGAGGATCCCGATCGCGACGGCCTGCTGCGCACGCCCGAGCGCATGCAGCGCTCGCTGGAGTATCTGACCAAGGGATACCGCGAGGACCCCGACAAGCTGCTCAAGGGCGCGCTCTTCAACGTGGACTACGACGAGATGGTGATCGTCAAGGACATCGAGATGTTCAGCCTGTGCGAGCACCATCTGCTGCCGTTCTTCGGCAAGGTGCACGTCGCCTATATCCCCAAAGGCAAGGTGATCGGGCTGAGCAAGCTGCCGCGGCTGGTGGACATCTTCGCCCGCCGCCTGCAGGTGCAGGAGCGTCTGACCACGCAGATCGCCGAGACCATCCAGCAGGCCATCCAGCCGCAGGGCGTCGGGGTGGTGATCGAGGCGCGCCATCTGTGCATGATGATGCGCGGGGTCGAGAAGCAGCATTCGTCCGCGGTCACCTCGTCCATGCTGGGCGTTTTTCGCGCAGAGAAGGAGACGCGCGACGAATTCCTGGCGCTGATCCGCGGGAAGGGAATGAACGGGAGCTGAGCCAACCGATCCGTGAATCTCTCGGCTGTCCCAATCATCCAAGCTTTAGAGGTGCATGATGCGAATTGCTGTCACGACTCCAACCGGACACATTGGGCACGCGTTGGCCGACCGGCTCTTGAGCGAAGGCGCGGAACTGGCTGTTTTAGCTCGGCATCCTGAGAAAGCATCGGACTTGGCGACGCGCGGCGCGCGGGTAATTCGAGGAGACCAAACCGACGTGGGCTCGGTCGAGTCGCTGCTCAATGGAGCGGACGCTCTCTTCTGGCTTGCGCCATCGAATCTGGCAGCGACGAACGTTCGCGAGCATTACAACCAGCTTGCCAATGTGGCCGCGCGGGCGGTCGGCCGCCATCCCGACGTGCGCGTCGTCCATCTATCCAGCGCGGGCGCAGAGTTGCCGGATGGGACTGGCCCTATCAAGGGTCTGCACGATGCTGAAGCCAAGCTGAATGCCGCCACCGCGAATATCACCCACCTGCGCGCCAACTACTTCATGGAAAACGTGCTCATGTCCTTGCCTACTATCGTGGCGCAGGGGTCGATTTTCTCCACCATCCCAGGAAACGTCACGTTGCCTCAGGTGGCGACGCGAGACATTGCCGCCGTTGCCGCGGAGCTTCTCCTCAACGGAGACCGCGGGCGCCACGTGCTGGACATCTTCGGGCCCGAAGATATCAGCTTCAACCAGGTGGCTCAGACCTTGTCGGAGGTGTTGGCCGTGCCGGTGAAGCACGTGCAAGTGCCGCGCGAACAGTTGCGTGCCGGGCTGCTTGCGGCTGGGCTCTCGCCTGATGGATCGGATCAGCTCCTGGAATTAGACGACACGATCGCTCAGGGACGGCTCCGCGGCGTTGCTGAGTCCGGCCGGCAAGGCAAAACGACCTTCGCCGAGTTTGCCCGCCAGGTCGTCGTCCGCGCCTACCGCCATCGCACAGCCAAAGCTGGGTGAAGTCGCGGTTGGTCGCGCGGTCACCAGGCTCTTCGCTGCGACGAGTCGGCAGGCGCGGAGCGCCGGAATGTAATAGCCCAGACCGGAAGGTCTGGGTAGCCGAGGATTGAATCTCGCCAGCCCCGGAGGGGCGATACCATCTCTTGAAGAGCGTAGAACCCCTGCGCGGCAAGGTCGCCGTGGTTACCGGCGCCAGCCGCGGCATTGGACTAGCCATCGCCCAGGCGCTGGCCGATGCCGGCTGCCGTGTGGCGCTCGCCGCTCGCTTCCGCGATGCCGCCCAGATCCGCGAAATCCAGCGGAAACTCGGCGCTTTTGCCCAATCCTGTCGACGTCCGCGACGAGCGCTCGGTCAGTGCCTTCTTTGCTGCGGTGAAACAACGCTTCGGCCGCGTGGATGTGCTGGTCAACAACGCCGGGATCGGCGGGCCCAGCCGCAACGTGGCGCAACTCTCACCCGAGGACTGGCGAGAGATCATCGAGACCAATCTCACCGGAATGTTTCTGTGCACGCGTGCAGCTCTGCCGCTGATGAAGCGCGGCGCGAGCATCGTGAATAACCTTTCGGTCTCGGCCAGGGGTGTTTTCCCCGGCATGTCGGCGTATAACGCCTCAAAGCACGGCGCGGCAGGCTTCACCAACACCTTGCGCGAGGAGCTGCGCGAGAAGGGCATTCGCGTGATCGGCCTTTACCCGGGCGCGACCGATACCGCCATCTGGGAGCAGTTCTGGCCACAGGCGCCGCGCCAGCGCATGATGTCGGCGGAGACCATCGCGCGGGCGGTGGTGTTCGCCCTCAGCCTGCCTCCAGAGGCCACGGTGGAGGAGTTGGTGATCGCCCCCACCGCCGGCGCACTGTAGCCATTACCCACGTAATGGGATACCTGCCAAGCTACGTCCCTACAACCTCAAACCTGGCTTACAATGCGACCATCATGCGCCGCAGCGACGAACCCCGCTACGACTTCAAGCCCCATCAGCGCACCACGCAGATCATCTACGGCGAGCGTCAGCACCTGCGGGCGGTGCTGGTTTCCATCCGCAACTTCCAGCACAAGTACCGCGACTCGGCGCGCGAGACCGAGGCGCTGCACCGCATGATCGACGCGCGCACCGCCGAACTCCACCAAATCAACCACCAGTTCGACGAGCAGCTCAAGCAGGTGCGCGATGCCGACGCCACTCCGGAACAGTTGGCCGGGCTCGCCCTGGCCGCGCCCGAGGACGACTGGCTGCTGCTGCGCACCATCGCCGAGCATCCGCACGCGCCCGCGCACGTGCTGGCGCGGCTGGCCTCGCATCCTTATGAAGCGGTGCGCGAGAACGTCGCGCGCCATCCCCACGCTGACGCCGAGACGCTGGAGAAGCTGGCCTCTGATCCGGAGAGCGAATTGTGGTTTCTGGTGGCCTGTAACGAGGCCGCTCCGCCCGACCTGCGCGACCGCCTGCGCTCGCGCTTCGATAGCGCCGGCAACGGCGCTGCTCGCGCGGGAAAGTGAGAAGCAGTGGCCAGTGGTTAGTGGCCAGTGGCCAGTTCGGAGCCAAGTCCAAGTTTCGTATCAAGGAACGGCTTTCGGGCCGCAAAACTGACCACCAACCACTAACCACTGCTTCTTCACTGCCACGCCGCGGAGGAGTAGCGTCGGCCAGTTCGAAGCCAAGTCCAAGTTTCGTATCAAGGAACGGCTTTCGGGCCGCAAAACTGACCACCAACCACTAACCACTGCTTCTTCACTGCCACGCCGCGGAGGAGTAGCGTCGGCCAGTTCGAAGCCAAGTCCAAGTTTCGTATCAAGGAACGGCTTTCGGGCCGCAAAACTGACCACCAACCACTAACCACTGACCACCAACCACTGACCACTGCTTCTTCACTGCCACGCCGTAGAGGAATAGCGCGGGACGCGGCGCGGGAACAGCTTGATCATGGCCACACCGGTGAGGAAGCCTCCCACGTGCGCCCAGACCGCGATGCCGCCGCTCGATCCCTGCCCGGCAGCGATCGAAGTAGCCGCGCCGCTCAGGAACTGCAGCACGAACCAGTAGCCCAGGATCAGCCACGCCGGCAGCCAGGTGAAGAACACAAAAATGAAGGTCAACACGCGCGCGGAAGGGAAGAGCACGAAGTACGCGCCCATCACCCCCGCGATCGCGCCGCTGGCGCCGACGCTCGGCACCCGCGAGCCGAAGTTGAACATGATGTGCACCAGCGAGGCCCCCAGTCCGCTGAGCAGATAAAAAATCAGGTAGGGGAAGTGGCCAAGCCAATCTTCGACGTTGTCCCCGAAGATCCACAGCCACCACATGTTGAAGATGATGTGCAGCCAGCCGGCGTGCATGAACATCGAGGTCAAGATCGGCAGCAGGGCGGCGGCGTAAGCACCGGCGTGCAGGGCAGCGGTGAGGCGCGCGGGCACCAGACCGAAGCTGAACAGGAAGGGATCGAGGTGGTGAGGGCCGAGCCCGAGCTCGAACAGGAAGACCAGGCTGTTCAGCGCAATAATGAAATAGTTGACCCAGGGCGTGGTGTAATGCGGTGCATCGTCGCGGATGGGAAACATACGGCTGGACTCGGCCAGAGCCTTTCACACAATCGCGGGTTGACCGGATCGGCGAAACACCCCACGATAGCAGAACCGGGGTCCCCAACGAAGCCGGTTTTGCTTGGTTGGGGTGGAGAACATGGCCGCCAATGGAGTGTTGATCGTCGATAAACCTGCGGGCATGACCTCGCACGACGTGGTGGCGCGGGTGCGGCGGCTGGCCAACGAGCGCGCCGTCGGACACCTGGGCACGCTCGACCCCATGGCCACCGGAGTGCTGCCCTTGGTCCTGGGACGCATGACGCGCCTGGCGCAGTTCTACCTGGCGTCGGAAAAAAGCTATGAAGGCGAGATCCGCTTCGGCTTCGCGACCGATACTTACGATGCCGAAGGCGAGCCCACCGGTGAGCCACAACCGGTCGGGCTGACGCTCGACCAGGTGCGCGCGGCCGCGGCGCGCTTTCGCGGGCAGCATCCAGCAGATGCCTCCGCCGTTTTCCGCCAAGAAGATTGCGGGCGTCCCGGCCTATAAGCTGGCGCGCAAGAAGAAAGAAGTCGAGCTGAAGCCGATCCAGGTGGAGATCAGGGAATTCGAGATTCTCGCTCTCGACGGCGACCGGGCCGGATTCCGGGCGCGAGTGGCCTCCGGGACTTATCTGCGATCGGTGGCGCACGATCTGGGACAGCTCCTGGGCGTCGGCGCTCACCTGGCTACGTTGCGCCGGACCCGGGTGGGCGAGTTCGGCTTGGAAGAAGCCCACACGCTCGATGAGCTCGAGCAGGCCGAGGATATCGAGAGCCTGTTCGTGCATCCGCGGCGTATTTTGCCGGAGTTTCCCTCGGTCACCGCGCCGGAGGAGAGCCTGGCCCGCATCCGCAACGGCATGGCCGTGAACCTGCCGGAGATGTCCCGTGCGCCCCTAGTGAAAGTGTTCGCCGGGCAGGCCGAACTGGTGTGCATCGCGTCCAGGGTGGCAGGGACGCTGTTCCACCCTAAGGTGGTGCTGGGAATGGTGTGATCGGAAGTAACCCTTATACAACGGCCTTAGGGGGAAGAAACTCGATCTTGATCGTCCCGGCGGGGATGGCTTTGAAGTCGTAGTCGGCCGTCATCAGCGTGGCCTGCTGCTTGGGAGTGGAATGGGCCAGCGTGAGCGCCCCGGCAAAAGCATCGGCATAGGGAACCTTAAAGTCGCACGTGAAGATCGCGGCGGTTTCCGCGTCCCCAGCGCCAACGGGTACGACGGTCATGGGAAGCGCCGCCAGGTTCCCAGCAATGGTTCGCGCCCGCATCATACCGACCCGTTTGTAGAGGGCACCCACGATCTCACCCCAGTTGACGGCGCTGAGCAGCAATTCGGCGTCGCCTTTTGCAGCCTGTTTGAACAGCTCGCGGACCCGTTTATATCCAGGTTCTTGGTCGGTATAGCGAAGGATGGCGCTGGCATCCAGCACCCAGGTAGTCATCGCTCTTCGTCATCCCGGTGCATTTGCTCGCGCAAGTCGCCGAGACCCTTGGTGGAACCGCACAGGCTGTCGATGAACTCCTCCGTGATCGGCCGCAGAACCAGGGAGAAACCTTCCCGTTGGATAGAGAACTTGGTGCCTGGCGTCAGCTTCATGTCATCCCGTAGGTCGGCGGGGATGATCACCTGGCCCTTGGTGCTCATCGTCGTATATTCTGACTTCACGTAAGATATGATAATGAATCGTAGGTTATCAGTCAATATGGCTTACATAAGGTGAAATTGCGGTGGTTGACTTCGGCCCTTTCTCCGCCCCAGGCGGAACTGGCGGCGGGGACGCTCTTCCATCCCAAGGTAGCCCTTGCTGCGGGGGCGCGGCGATGGCGTTTCCCTCCGGGCCGGCGTCCGGCGGGAAGTTGTAGAATCGATTTAACGCCCCAAAATTCTCCCAAACTCGGAGGCTTCCCACGATGGCCGCTGCGTGGCGCGACTTTGAGAAATTGATCGCCCGGATTGAGCAGGCTATGGCACCCTCGGGCGCTGTGGTTAAGTCGCCTGATCACATCCCGGATAAGCTGACCGGGGGACTGCGCGAAGTCGATGCCTCCATCCGGTACAAGGTTGGAACATGCCCTGTCCTAATCACGATAGAGTGCCGAGACCGTAGCAGCATCGAAGATGTGACATGGATTAAGCAGCTTGCGGAAAAAAAGCGTAGTGTTGGGGCGTCAATAACGCTCGCGGTGTCCTCGGCGGGTTTTACTGGCCCCGCTATCCAGAAAGCCTCCGCGTCTGGCGTAGAGATTCGAACGTTAGCCGAGGCCACCGCCGACGACTTCGTCCAGTGGTTGAAGTTTCAAAACGTCGTACTCGATGTCAGCGAGTGGTCACTGGCCAACCTAGGGCTTGACCTCTACGATGGGCCCCAAGGGGCACCCCCCCAAGATACTGAGCTCACCCCAAGCACACAGCAATCGTTTCGCGAGAAGGGCCCCCTGGCGCCCATCCTTATTCGCAACTCGGATGGGGCACGGGGTTGTATACAGGGCATCCTCGCTGGAGGGACCAAATTATGGGGCAGTTTCTTCCCCGGCAACCTTCCGGATGACGGAACCAAGGTTCCTCGGAACCTAAACATACCGGTCGAACGCAATACGCTGCACGTTGAAACAACGAATGGAAACTTCGACATCCGCATTATTCATATTTCCTTGTGGCTGTCGCGTTCCAAGCGCCTTGTGCCTGTGTCAAGGCTTACTGAGTACTCTGATCCATCCTCACCGCTGGTACAAACGGCCGAGTGGAATTTGATGGATAAGGTCAAGCTGTCTCTTCACCGGAATCTTGAGTCAGGGGAGACCAAGGTTAGGGTGACGCCGAAGGATTAGATGTGGCGGAATCGTCCGGCCCCCGCGTTTCGGCTAATGTCCGATAACAGATATTATGTAAACAAAGCCGCGACCCGCATAAACACCGCCCAGTCTCGGTCCCCCCATGCCTCCGTGATGGATCTCAGCCTGCCGCGGCCAGCAGGTTCTCCAGCTCTTCCCTGAACCGGCGCAGGGCCTCCAAGCGCTCGGGTGTGGCCTCGACCGTCTCTGACTTGTGCTGGAAGACTTGCCGTCCGTCCTGCTCGACCAGCACTCCGATGGATTCGCCCATGCGCCAGCCGGGTGTAGCGGCGATCTTCAATCCGTCAGGCGTGGTTTCGAGCAGCGCAATGCAGTTATCACGCACCACGCCGACGGCGCGCGGAAAACGCTCAAAGGTCTGGATATCGAAACCGGATTGGTAGAGGCGGGCGAGTTGGCGGGAAGGATCCATGGAATCGGGTCATCGGGTGATCTGAAAGAGGGTCAGAGCAGGGTTTTTCAATGACCCGATGAGCCGATGTCCCGATCACCCGATAAGATCACATCTTGTACCGCCCCAAATCCTCGTCATTCAGCCCTTCCAGCCACTTGCGCAGTTCGTCGCTGGAGACGCGGTCGGAGACGGCGCTGGCCTGCTTGGAGGACTTCAGCACCTCGTCCTCGACGAAGATCGGGCAATCCAGGCGCAGGGCGATGGCGAGGGCGTCCGAGGGGCGCGAATCCACGCTGATGATGTGCCCGTCGCGCTCCAGCCAGATGACGGCGTAGAAGGTGTCCTCGCGCAGCTCGTTGACCACCACCTTGTGCACGCGGGTGTCCAGCCCGGTGAGCAGGTTCTTGATGAGGTCGTGGGTCATGGGCCGCGGGGTGCTGACCTTTTCGATCTCCAGGGCGATGGCGTTGGCCTCGTAGATGCCGACCCAGATGGGCAGGACCGAATCGCCGTTCACGTCCTTCAGGATGACGATGGGCATGTTGGTGACTGGGTCCATCATCAGCCCTCGAATCTTCATCTCGACTTCCGGCATGGTCCCTCCCTGTGCGGCCTAGCCTACCATTTCGCCCAGCAAACTGTTAGGAAAGCTTGCGCTGACGTGCACTCGAACGTAACTACCCGGCGCCGGAATGGTGTTACCCTCGGCGGCGGTGAAGTTCAGCGTCTTGTTCTGCGAAGTGCGTCCGATGAGCTGTCCACGGGCCGGGTTCTTACCTTCAACCATCACTTCAAGTGTCTGTCCTAGATGACGTGCGCTTAACCGCTTCTGTATCTCCTTTTGATGCTCCTGGAGGACCGCGAGGCGGCGCGATTTTTCCCCGTCCGGGATGCTGTCCGCCATGGTCTGCGCGGGAGTGTTGGGGCGAGGTGAATACTTGAAAGAGAACGTCCCGTCGTAGCCGACCGCGTCGAGCAGGCCGAGCGTCTCTTCGAACTCGGCCTCGGTCTCGCCCGGAAAGCCGACGATGATGTCGGTGGTGATGGAAATCTCGCGCCGCGCCGCCTTGATCCAGGCGATGCGTTGGAGGTAATCCTCGCGGGTGTACTCGCGCTGCATGGCCTTGAGCACGCGCGTCGAGCCGCTCTGCACCGGCAGGTGGACGTGGTTGCAGAGCGCGGGCACGGCGTCGATGGCGTCCACGATATCGCGCGTGAAATCGATGGGATGCGATGTGGTGAAACGCACGCGCTTCAGGCCGGCGACTTCCCCCACCGCAGCAAGCAGCTCGGAGAAAGTTTTCTTGCCCATCGGATCGCGGTAAGAATTCACATTCTGGCCGAGAAGCTGGACTTCGGTATAGCCGGAATCTGCCATCTGGCGGGCTTCGGCGAGGATAGCGTCCGAGGTGCGGCTGCGCTCGCGCCCGCGCGTGTAGGGAACCACGCAGAAGGCGCAGAACTTGTCGCAGCCCTCGGTGATGGTGATGTAGCCGCGGTGCGAGTTGCTGCGGGCGGTGAACTCGGTCTCGAAGGTTTCGGTGGTCTGGCGGTCGTCAAGCCCGGTCGAGCGCTTCCCTGCTTCCAGTTGCACCAGCATCTCCGGCAGGTTGCGGTACGACGCCGAGCCGCACACCAGCGAGACGTGGGGCGCGCGATCGAAGATCTTCTCGCCTTCCTGCTGCGCCACACAGCCCAGCACTCCGAACCGCTTACCCTGGCGCGCGAGCTTGCGGAAATCGGCCAGGCGGTGGAAGACCTTCTGCTCCGCCTTGTCGCGGATGGAGCAGGTATTGTAGAAGACGAGGCCGGCTTCCTCGACGCTCTCGACCTGGCGGTACCCCTGCGCGATGAGCGTGCCCACGACTTTTTCCGAGTCGTGGACGTTCATCTGGCAGCCGAAGGTCTCCAGATAAAAGGTCTTCTGGTTTGCCATCCTCAGCCAAGTATAACGCAGTGCGGAGAGGGACGCCGGGACGGGACGGCCTCAGAGTGTGCGAATTCCCGGGCCGGGCTGGCTTGCATTCCGCCCCATCTCGCTCTAGATCGGGCCACTCCAGCACGGCCTCTGAGGTGTAGCAGTCGGCGTGACCCTCGCGCTGGTATATATTGCTCCGCTGATCTGAGGCACCGCCCTGCATCATTCGGCTCGGTCTAAGCGTGGATGCGGTTACGGTAAACAAGCACAAGAGCCTTCCCGCCGTTGGTTGTGCGGAAGAGGAGTTCACCGAACAGACGCCCTTTTGCTCTACGGGCCATTTTTAGCTTCGGTTTGGGGTCTCACTTGACATAAGTTTGGAGATATTTCAGGGGTAACTGGTTCTCGAAACTTTGGGTGAAC
This sequence comes from uncultured Acidobacteriota bacterium, assembly GCA_963808725.1. GTDB lineage: Bacteria > Acidobacteriota > Terriglobia > Terriglobales > Acidobacteriaceae > JAHFUA01. The sequence continues at coordinate 744,521 of CAWEGO010000003.1, forward strand.
CCGTCCAGTCCTGGGAAAAGACTAACTCGCCAGATATTTATACTTTGAAGCGTGCGGAGGGCCTTCTCTAGAAACTGCTTCGAGCACACTATGTCGATTTTTCGAAATGCGTCCGGTTCCCTCTTCCAGAGCTGCTCAAACGTTGTTGCAAATGGCTCCGTCTTGGACTGGGAGAACAGGAAGACGCCCTGCTGCACGAGAAGGCGCTCGTTCAAGCTCCAGGCGTTAAGGCCCAATATGATGTTGGCTTCTCCGCGGAGAAGTTTATTCAGAATCCTGGGATCCTTATCGCGTCTCCCGTAAATCTCTCCCTCGTAGATCTTCCGCTCTTCTTTCGAAAATTTGGTTTGTAGTTCCCTACGAAGCATTTTCTGAAGGAAGTCGTTGTCGACGGCCCATATTGCGCACTTGGGTCCAATCCATGCGGACTCGACGGCGAAGAACAGCGCTACATGGAACGAATACGTCCAGTCCAATAGGCGCGTCGGTGCGCCATGATGCTGCATCAGCGCTAGCCATTCCGCGTCGTCGTTCTCTCCCGGCAGATATGAAGAGTATCGGTGGAAGTTTCTCTTGAAGTACCGAAGGAAGAATCGCTCAGAATCGCTCATACCTCCGCAGCTCATCGAAGGGCAGACCGAACCGCCTGAGGGCGCGTTCGAGAGAGGGTTCTAGAGCCCAATCTGCACGGACCTGCCCCCGGTAAAGCCAGCGCCGTTCCGATGAAAACAACTCATCGTAGGTATCGTGTAACTCATCCCATGTCCTACAGGTCCTGGTCGTAGTCATTGCGACACCTGGTGCCGGCTGGAGCACACGTGTGCTGCCGAAGAATCGATGCGCCCCTGCGCATGCAGATGTTGCCGTCTCCCGAAGTATAACGCAGTTGCGTCCCCAGGCGCCGCAGGGCTCCCGCCCTGCTCTCGCGGCAGGTCAAGAGCAGGTCCTCACGCTCGTCCCAACGGGACAGCGCTCAGGATGACTATCAAGATTTCCCGAAATTAAACGGGAGCTTCAACACCGCGTCGATCTTGCTGATCTCGAAATCGGCCTGCTCGTCCGGGCCTTGTGGTTTGAGACTGGAGAATTCTCCGCCCCACAGCCGGACGGTGTGCATGCCCAGCGACTTCCCTGCCCTGATTTCGCTGGAGGGCCGGTCGCCGACCACCAGCACCCGCTGCGGATCGCTCTCGGCCTTGCGCAGGATGGAGCGGAAAATCGCCTCTTTGGTTACAAGGTGGGCCGTATCGGCATAGAACACCCGGTCGATCGAAGGTTCGCGATCGAGGCCGAGCGCGGCTACCTTGTCGTGCTGTATCTCGGGATCGCCGAAGCTGACCAGGAAGATTCTCACCCCGCGTTCTTTCAGGCCGCGCAGCACGGGAAGCGTGCCGGGGAAGAGCGTCAGCTTGCCCACGGGCAGGGTGAAGAAGGCGAGGCGGGCGGCACGGACCAGCCTATCGCGCGCCGCGGACGGCACGGCGAAGTGCTCGCACACATGCTCGTCGATGCGCGTCAGTTGCGGGTCGTCCGCAAAGGCCTGCATGCGCACCTGGAAGATCTCTTCTGCCGGCGCGGGCAGGCCGGCGGAGGCCATGGCTTCGGCGGCGCGGAAGTGGGCGGCGCTCACCCGCTGCCCGAAGCAATCGTAAAGGGTATCGTCGAGGTCGAAGATAACGGTAGTGATGAGCGGGCGGTCCGGCGTCGGGGAGGCGGAGCGGGCGGACTGACGCGGCCGTCGGCTAGCCGAACGACTGGACCGCTTCGCCTTCGTCATTGAAAATCTCGAACAGGTTGACCAGGCCCACGATCTTCAGCGTCTGCATGGCCAGCTTGGAGGGATTGACCAGCTTCAGGCTGCCGCTATGCTGCTTGGCGACGGTGAGGAAGCGGACCAGCAGTCCGATGCCGCTGGAGTCGATCATGGGGACTTCGGCGATGTTGACCACCAGGCTGTAATCGCCGGTGCCGAACAGATCCTCCAGGGTCTGGCGAAAGCTATCGACGGCTTCTCCGATTTTGAGGTCGCCGCGCAGCCGGATAACCTGCGCCTGCCCCTGCTTGCGAACGTTGATATCCAAGCCTGCCTCCGCCCACAGAGCGTGCTCGCCATGGTAACACCCCAGCCTGGCCGCGTTGACACCGCTTATGGGCTTTGTTACAGTTCGCGCACAAGTTAAGAGAAGCCAAGACTTTTTGCAAGTGCTGTACCTTTCCCCTCAACGCACGGCTGTGACCCTCTCCTAAGGAGTTCTGGTAGATGGCGAGTCAGGTGCCGGGTTTGGCAACTTCGTTCACCGAGTTGGCCATGGCGCTGCTCTCGGCGAGCGAGGTGGTGCCGCGGGCACGGCTGATCGCGCAACAGGTGGCCGAACTGGCGCCGGGCAGCGGCGTGGTGGTGTACATCCTCGACCGCAGCGGCGACCCGGTCTGGGTGCCCAAAGCCACGGCCGGCGAAGTGGCCTTCGAACAGGCAGAGATTCCTTTCGATTCCGGCACCTTGGGAGCGCTGAGCGAGAAACCCGGGCCGGTCGTGTTCTCCGGCGCCCGGCTGCAACGCGAGCAGTACAGCCACTTGAACGTGCGGCGGACGATCGGCTCGCTGGTGGGGCTGCCCATGCTGGCCGGCGACGAACTGGTGGGCGCCATCGAGGTGCTCAGTTTTGACGCGCCTATCGATGAGTCCAGCCTGCCCCCGCTGGTGGAATTGGCCCGGCTGGGCGGGCTGGGTCTTGCCGCCGGCAGGGCTTATGAGTCGGAGCGCAATACCGGCCTGGAATCGATTACCCGCCTCACTCAGCTCTACGACCTGGAGCGGTCGTTCAATTCCACGCTGGAGATGGATGACCTGCTGCCGTTGATCGCCAGCAAGTACCAGGAACTGCTCAAGGTGCAGGGGGTGAACCTGTGGATGGTGGATGGGCAGGCACTGCGGCTGATGAGCCGCGCCGGCCTTGACCCGACCGTCGAGTTGGAGACGGTGCAGGGCGCTGGCCAAGGCCTCGCCGGAGACCTTGCCGACATCGGCGATCCCGTGATCATCAACGTCGAATCCGACGAGCGGCTGCAGAAACGCAATGCGGGGGTCGAGGAAGGCGCCATCTTTTCGCTGATGGCGGCGCCGCTGCTGCACGAGGGCGCCGAAGTCGGCTGGGTGGAGTGCATCAACAAGCTCGACGGCACGCCCTTCGACGAAGACGATTTGTTCTTCCTGACCACCGTCAATGTGACCGCCTCCAGCGCCCTGCATAACGCCAGCTTGCTGCTGGCCGAGCGCAAAGTCGAGATCCTGGAGACGCTGGTCAGCGTGAGCCAGGAGATTACCTCCACGCTGGATCTCACGCGCGTCATGCAGGCGATCGTGAACGGGCCGCAAGTCGTAATCCCGTACGAACGGGCCTCGATTGCAATTGAGCAGAATAACCGGCTGCGCCTGGGTGCGATATCGGGCACAAGGGAAATCAACACCGGCGACTCGCAGGTGAAAGCGCTGGACGACCTGCTGCATTGGGCATCCCTGGCCCCAGGCGAAATTCATATCCGGCAGCGCGAAGGTGAGATCAACGATCCGCGCGAAGAAACCCGGGCCAAGTTCAGCCGCTACTTCGAGCAGAGCGGTATGCGCGCTTTTTATGCCGTGCCTCTGGCGGATGATTCCGGCCGCGTGGGCGTGCTTGCCTTCGAGAGCAGCGACCCGAACTTCCTCAACGAAGCTCACATCGAGGTGATCAAGGTGCTGGCCGGGCAGGCAACGGTCGCACTACGTAACGCCCAAATGTACAAGGAAGTGCCGTTCATCGGCCTCCTTGAGCCCGTGCTGAAGAGGAAGCGCAAGTTTCTGGCCATGGAGAAGCGCCGGCGGCAAGCACTGGTAGTAGCTGCGGCTGCGGCCGCGCTGTTTCTCATCCTCTGTCCCTGGCCGATGCGGGTGGATGGCGAAGCCAGCGTCGCTCCTGCACATACGGCGGTCGTGATGCCCGAGGTTGAGGGCGTGGTCAAGGCGGTCTACGTGCGCGAGGGTTCAGCCGTAAAGGCAGGCGCCGTTCTTGCGGAACTGGAGCCCTGGAGCTCCCAGGCCGATCTGGCGGCTGCGCGAGCCAGGTACGAGACCGCGGTTTCGGAGATGAACCGGGCACTGGCGGGAAATGACGGCACCGAGGCCGGCATCCACCGGGTGCAGGCTGACTACTGGGCTGCGGAGGTAAAACGCGCTCAGGAGCGGCTGGAACGGACGCGGCTGCGCTCTCCGATCGATGGCGTGGTTGCCACTCCTCACCTGGAGAATTCCGTGGGCAAGCATCTTGCCGCCGGCGAGACGTTCGCTGAAATCCAGGATTCCTCGCGGGCGACGGTGGATGTGGCCATCGATGAGACGGAGGAGCCATTGCTCAAGGCCGGCGAGCGCGCGGCGGTCAAGCTGGAAGGGTTGCCTACCCACACCTTCCGCGGAAAGGTGGCCGTGGTCAGTCCGAAGGCGTCGGTGCTCGGCGAGCGGCGCGTTTTCTTTGCGCGGGTCGCGTTGCCCAATAGCGATAATTTGATTCGCGCCGGCATGCAGGGGCGGGGCAAGGTTTCCGCCGGATGGCATCCGGCCGGATACGTATTCTTTCGCGGCCCGGGCTTGTGGCTTTATTCGAAGCTGTGGTCATGGTTCGGCTGGTGATGAAGGAGGGTCGGATGAGGGCACATCTCTTGCTGGCGTTGGCGCTGGGATTCGCGGCCGCGGTTGGGCTTGCAGGCTGCTCGGAAACCAAGCCCGCAGAGGCGAGCGCTCCGGCAACCCAGACAGCGAGCGCTGTCCAGCCGGCAGCGCCTAAGGACGATGCTGTACTTGCTTCGGGTCCCCTGGTGGTCGAGAACCAGGTAGATGTCGCCGCGCAGCGCGAAGGGGTGGTGCTGCGAATCCTGGCCGAGCCCGGCCTGCGCGTGAAAAAGAACCAGCTTCTCGCCGAACTGGATGCGCGCCAGGTGTCAGCCGATATGGAAGCGGCCCGGGCCAAGACCCGCAGCATCGAGGACGATCTGAAGAACTGGGAAGCGGAAGCCAAGGTGCTGGAGGCTGACTACCAGCGGGCGCAAAAAATGTGGGACGCGCAGCTCATTACCAAAGAACAACTGGACCATGCGCGCTACAAAGCCGAGTCGGACCAATGGGACGTCAAGCGGGTCCAGGAGCTGCTGGCCAATGCCCGTCTCACCCAGCGTTCGCTGGAACTGGAAGTCGAAAAAACCAGGATTCGCGCGCCCTTTGACGGGATCGTGGCACGCCGCTACGTCCGCGATGGGCAGAAAGTGGCGGTCGGAGACCGCCTGTTCTGGGTCACTGCGGAAGGACCGCTGCGGGTGAAGTTCACTCTGCCCGAGCGCTATCTCGGCAAGGTCAAGAAGGGCGAAGAACTCTGGCTCACTACTCCGGACGGCGAAGGCGAGAAGCACCAAGCCCGCATCATCCAGTTCAGCCCCGTGGTTGACCCCGCGAGCGGCACCATCGACGTGCTGGCCGAAGTCGTGGGCCCGGCGCAGGAACTGCGCCCGGGCATGACGGCTAACCTCAGGTTCGAACCAGGACGATGAACCTCACCGAAGCGCTCAATGCCGCGCTGCCGGAGTTACCTCTTCAACAGCCGCCGAAGGGCTACCCCAAACTCCATCCACAATTAGTGTGGCGCGAACAGATCGAACAGGGGGAGCCGACGATCATATGCGCCATCGGTGGAGAGGGTTACGTGTATCGATTCACACCTCAGCAATGGACGTTGCTGCAACTATGCAACGGCGAACGCTCGTACGATGAGTTAGCCGAGGCTTTTACCCTGGAATCGGGTGCGCCATTCACCCCCGAAGATGTGCGGGCGTACTGCGGGGAGCTTGACGAGGTAGGCTTTTGGTACAAGTCTCCGCAGGAAAAGGTATTGACCCTCAATGCAAAGCTGGCCGAGGAGCGCCACAAGCGGGTCAAGCGCAAGTCGAAAGTCGGCGATTTATCCATTGTTCATGTTGCCTATTGGGACCCGGACAAGTACCTGACATGGTTGAACAGCAAAGCAGGCTTCTTTTATTCGAACTGGTTCACCACCGCCGTCTTGTGCGGGTTTGCCTTCACCATCATCATTTTCATCGGCGGTTGGCACGAGATCTGGCAGGACAGCCTCAAGTACTACAACTTCAGCGAAAAAACCGGCTATGACCTTCTGGAATTCTGGCTGCTGTTCGCCGGCCTCGGGTTTTTTCATGAGTTGGCACACGCCCTGACCTGCAAACACTTCGGCGGGGCGGTAAAAAAGATGGGGTTCATGCTGATTTACCTCTCGCCCGCATTTTTTGTCGAGGTGACTGAAATCTTCGTGTACGGGGGCAAGTGGCAGCGGCTGGCCACGATCGTTGCCGGCGTCTATACCGAGCTGATTTTCTGCACCATGGCTACTTTTCTCTGGTGGGGAACATCGCCGGGGAGTCCGGTTCACGATTTTGCCTACAAGGTGATGCTCATCACCGGGGTGGCGGTCGTGCTCATGAACGTCAACCCCCTGGTCAAGATCGACGGGTATTATGCCTTCTGCGAGTTCATCGATGTCGTCAACCTCAAGGAGAGGTCAACGGCTTTTGTATCCGGCTGGGTTCAGAAGCACATTTTTGGTCTGCCGGTAGAAATCGAATATGTGCCGGTACGCCGTCGATGGCTGTTCATACCGTACGCGTTGCTTTCCGGCTTATATAGTTATGCCCTGTTGCTGGTAATTGCACGCCTGACTTACAACGTGTTTAAGCACTTCACAACTGAGTGGGCATTCGTCGCCGCGGCAGGCGTCGCAATTCTGATCTTCCGATCGCGTATTCGCACTCTGGGGAGATTTATGCAGACCCTCTATCTGGACAAGCGGGAAAGGATCCGCGGGTGGCTCACCCCCACTCGTCTTGCGGCATGCGCAGTCGTGCTGGTCGCCGTTCTGTTCGGCCCGATCTGGCGTGACACCGTTAACGCGCAGTTCGTGCTGGAGCCAAAGGAACGTGTCACGATCCGCGCTGCCCTCGGCGGCGAGGTGGCGCAGGTTCTGGTCGACGAAGCAGAACAGGTCAAGGCGGGAGCGCCTGTGGCTAGGCTGCGCAACCTGAAACTGGAAGGCAATGCCGGTCAAATCGCCACCGATTACCGGGTTGCGGAGGCACGCGCGACCCAAATGCAGCTGCAATATGGGAATTATGGGGAAGCTGAGCACGAGGTGCGTAAGTTCGCTGAACTCTCGCGAAACGCTGCCGAAGAGATTGGAAAATTGCTTTTGACCACTCCAATTTCCGGAGTAATCGTGACGCCGCGCCCGCACGATCTGACGGGCTCGTTCCTGGCATCCGGCGGCCAGGTCGTCGAGGTGGCGGACCTGTCGACGATGCGTGCCCGGATTTATGTCCCCGAGTTCGAGATCCGAAAGGTGCGGGAGAACGCGGAAGTCCGTATCATGCCGGATGGCTTCCTTTCTTCGCTGTCGGGCAAGGTGAGCTCCATCACGCCGGCACCCTCTGAGATACAGCCGCTCAATGCCTCAGAGGCCGAGTACAAGGGCCTGCGGCCGGCTCGGTATTACACCGCAGAATTCCTGGTCGACAACCGGGGACAGCGGCTCAAAGATGGTATGTCCGGTACAGCGAAGATCTATGCCGGGAGGCGCAGCTTGGCCGGATTTGCGTGGGAGGCGGCGCGAAACTTCGCCCAGCGAAAGAGTCTGGTAAAAAAACAAAGCGGGCCTTTCGGCCCGCTCAACAATCCTGTGTCTAAGTGACCACCCGGTTAGGCAAGGTTCGGCTTGGCAAGGTTCGGCTTGGCAAGGTTCGGCTTGGCAAGGTTCGGCTTGGCAAGATTCGGCTTGGCAAGGTTCGGCTTGGCTAGGTTCGGCTTGGCCAGGTTCGGCTTGGCAAGATTCGGCTTGGCAAGATTCGGCTTGGCTAGGTTCGGCTTGGCCAGGTTCGGCTTGGCCAAATTCGGCTTGGCCAAATTCGGCTTGGCCAAATTCGGCTTGGCCAGATTCGGCTTGGCCAGATTCGGCTTGGCGGTGACGAACTTCGCGTCGACCGGTGAAGTGTTGGTCGCGATGAGTGCCTTCCGCGTTGTCGCCCGGCTCTGGATCAAAGATTTCTTTTCGATTGACATTGTTTTCTCTCCTCTGAAATCTCTCAGCGCCGGGGCTTACTTCGCTCAACCTTGCGTGCTCCGTAGCGCTCGTCATCTGCTAGAGCAATGGATATGCCAAACTGCCATGGCGCTACCCGGACCGCGGAATTCATTGAGGAGCATCAGTTTGCCGTGATTTTGCCAGCCGTCCCTGCGCCTGCAGAACCGCTGGAAATCTGAAATGTATAAATATTTAAACCTCACCGAGATAAATTTTTAATCTCTTCCGATGCGGTACTTGCGGCAGAGATAGTGCATTTTTTGTTTGTCCATGTGCAACAGCTTCGCCGCCGCCGCCTTGTTGCCCTCGGTGCGCCGCAAGGCCGCCTGCAGGTAAGCGGCTTCGATTTTGGCCATTTCCTGGTCGAAGTCGATGCCGCCTTCCGGGATCAGCAGGGCCTCCTGCTGGGTAGCGCTGGTGTACAGCAATTGCGAGGGCAGGTGCTTGAGGGTGATGACCGGGCCCGGGGTCATCAGCACCAGGCGCTGTACCAGGTTTTCCAGCTCGCGGACGTTGCCCGGCCAGGCGTACTCCGCCAGAACGTCGATGGCCTCCGGATCCACTCGCTTCGGGGGCACCTGGTCGGACGCGCAATAGACCCTTACAAAATGTTCCACCAGCAGGGGGATGTCGTCCGGGCGCTCGCGCAAGGGCGGCAGCAGGATGGGGATCACGTGGATGCGGTAGTAAAGATCTTCGCGGAAGCGGCCGGCGCGCACCAGCTCTTCCACACTGTCGTTGGTGGCGGTAATCAGGCGGAAGTCGATCTTGCGGCTGGTCTTGCCGCCGATGCGCTGTACCGCCCGGTCCTCCAGCACCCGCAGCAGCTTGGCCTGCAGGTTCAGGGGCAGGGTACCGATCTCGTCCAGGAAAAGTGTGCCCTTGTCCGCCTGTTCGATGCGGCCGGTGCGGGCCTCGTGGGCGTCGGTGAAGGCGCCCTTTTCGTGGCCGAACAGCTCGGTCTCAATCAGGTTCTCCGGAAGCGCGGCGCAGTTTATGCTGATGAACGGCTTCTCCGCCCGCGGCCCCACCGCCACGATGGCCCGGGCGGCCAGCTCCTTGCCGGTGCCGCTTTCGCCGCAGAGCATCACCGTGCTGCTGCTCTGCGCCACCCGCTGAATGGCCTCGTAAACCCGCTGCATCACCTCGCTGGAGCCGATCAGGTCGCAAAAAGAGTATTTCTGCGCGATCTCGTCGCGCAGGCGGCGGTTCTCCATCTCGATCATGCGCTTTTCCAGCGCCCGGTCGAGGACGATCTTGAGTTCCTGCGCATCCACCGGGGCCACGAAGAACTCGTTAGCGCCCAGTTCGCCGGCCTTCAGGCGGATGTTGCGGCTGCGCGAACGGGTGAGCGCGATGATCACCACGTCGGGGCTTCGGCGGCGGATTTCGGCCAGCAACTCCAGGCCGTGGCTGGTGCTGCCGGCGGCGGTATCGAGGTCGAGCACGATGCCATCCAGCGCCACCTGCTCCATCAGCGGCGCCAGCGCGTCGGCCGAATTCAGCAGAATGCTGCGGTAGCTGGGGAGAAAGAACTGCTCGATATCGGGAAGCACGCTCTCTTCCGAGGTGAGGATGACGATGTGGCGGCCGGAAGCGAAGTCAGCAGCGGCGGCAGACGACATGCGGCCTTTCCCTCCGAGGGCAGCTCATTATATGCGAAAAATTAAACCCGGGTAGATGAAAAATTATAACAGAGCCGGCCTTCGGGTTCAGGGCAGGACCTCGTAATGCGTGGTCATGCCCGCCGCCATGTGGTCGCTCACGTGGCAGTGGAACATCCACGTGCCGACCTTGTCCGGCACCATGTCGGCGGTGATCATTTGTGCCGGCGCGATGGAGACAACGTCCGTGGTCTCGCCCCCGGTGGTGACCACGTTGCCGTGCCAGTGCGGAGTATGGAAGTTAAACCCGTCCCCGAGGGTCACCACGTACCAGCGCACGTGCTGGCCAAGCTTCATGGTCATCATCGGCCCGTCGCCGTAGATGTAGCCATTGATCGACCACTTGATGGTGGTATCGGCGAAGCCGCTGCCGGTCAGCAAGTAATGCCCCGACTCGTCGAACGGCACGACGTCGTCTGTCTTCACTCCTTTCGGGTCGCTGGTATAGGTGTCGATGTTGTGCTGAAGATACCAACTGCGACTCTCGTTGTAGGCCATGAACAGCGCCACAAATTCGCGATCCACGTCTTTAGGCGTGCCATCGGCGCGAGCCATGCCGCGGCGCGTGATCACCAGGGCGCCGATGAGCCCGGCATTGACATCTTTCGCCTCGACGACGTGAGAATGGTAGAGCCAGACCACGGAACTGGGATCGCTGGGCCGCGGACCCGCACGCTCCGGGACTTCCCAAGTGTACGTATGAGTCTTGCCGGGCTCGACTACACCCGTCTCCTCCCCAGGCACTCCCCCGTAGGCCGTTCCCTCCGACGATTTGTCATACGCCACCCCATGCGGATGCATGCTGTAGGGATGGGTGGCGTTGTTCTTGAAAACAACTTTGATGGTGTCCCCGACTTCCGCGTGCAGGACTGGGCCCACCAGGCCGAGATACTCGTCTTCGGGTTGGCGCAGCTTCAGCGTGTGGAAGCTTTCGTCGGTATATTCCCGGTAACAAGCCTTCAGATACTTGGTGCCGATGCGGTGCGGTCCGCGCTCGGTATGGATCTTGGCGTAACCTTCGAACGGCTTGCCGGTCATGTGGTCGATTCCACTCGGCGCATAGTCCCACTCCACTTCGTCGGCGGCGATGTAGTAGGTCCGTACTTTGCCACTCGCCGGCTTGGGACTGTTCGGCTCCGCCACGCCGAGCTGCGCCATGCACAGCAACGCCAATATGCAGACAATTCTCTTCCCTGCCGTCACAAAAAGCCTCCCTGTTGGTGAAAGCGCATTATGCCCTATGGAGAGGCTTCAGGGCTTGGTGATTTTCTCGAACAACAAAAAAAGAGACGCAGGGGGCTGCGTCTCGCGGAGCACAGGGTTGAAGAAAGGAATTCTAGAAAGCCAGATTGTTGATGGCTCCGCCCAGATGCACGGCACCGGCGCCCAGCAGCGGCACCTTCCACAGCTTGTCGTGGCCGCCGCGCTTCAGGCGATAGGCCAGGTAGCTGATGGCGGCGTCGGTGGCGCCCACGGTGGCGTAGAAACGGGCGCGGTCGGGATGCGATCCCAGCACCGGGTTCAGTTCCCGCCGTCCCGGAGTCTGCAGGGCGTGGATGGTGGTCTCGCCGTCCATCACGGCGCTGCCCGCGGTGAAGGCGACCAAGGTCCAATACTGGCGATCGGCGACGCGTTGTGCGCCGACAGCCGGGGGCATGATGCGGAGGGCGCTGCGGCTGGAACTCACCAGCGGTTGCGACGCCGAGGAAACGATGGGCTCGGGCGCAGAAATCGGTTCGGCCGTGGACGTGGAGGCGCTCAATACCGGTGTCTGTTGCGCCCGCGCCATCCCCGACGCCATCCCCAGCGCCAGCCCCAAAACTATCGCCCAGTTACCCCGGTAACGTCCCATGGTCGCTCCTTCAAGTCCGGCTGCGCTGGGGGATGGGGCACAGCATGGTCTTGAAACGCATCCCTCTGACCACGCTAAGTGCGGGTCTTCTATGGAGTTGCAAAAGAACTCACTCGCACATGTGCAAGACTTTGCAGCTTGTACCTTCGGGCATTCCGTATCGGCATTCCGACAGTGTCCCTCCCGCGCACGCTTCCCTGCCCCGAGGTTACCTTGGTGCGGAAAAACCAGCGTGATGTGCGCACACTTCGACGTGACGCAAATCACTGCCTGCCGGACGCCGCTCTCCGTACTCTGAGCTTGCCGACATTTTTTTCGAGGAGATACCGATGGCCTACGTGATTACCGATACCTGCATCAAGGACGCGCTCTGCGTCGATGTCTGTCCGGTGGACTGCATTCATCCCAAGAAGGACGAGCCCCAGTTCGAGGCTGCAACCCAGATGTTCGTTAATCCGGGGGAGTGCATCGATTGCGGAGCCTGCGTGCCAGTGTGCACCTCCGACTCCATCCACCCCGCCGACGATGTGCCGGAAGATAAGAAGGAATTTATCGAGAAGAACGCGGCCTACTTCAACTAGCGATCCGCTTCCCTTCCCCAGGCGTGGAGAGACGCAGCCGTGCTGCGTCTCTGCCATGCTCTACAGCGCGCCGATCGCAACCAGGGCGCGTCTTACTTCTTCCACGCCTTCCGCCGACAGCGGTTCTTGCGGTTCGAGGGGAGCGCCAACCGGATATCCTTGAAGCACCAGCGCGCCTTTGATGCAGGCTGCAAGGTTGTACTTGGCAAAGGCCTCATTCAGGCCCCACAGGCGGCGCTGCAGCTCCATGGCGGAGGTCCAGTCTCCCCGATGACAGAGTTCGTACAGTCGCACGCTCTGCCGCGGCGCAACGCAAGCCGGGCCTGCCATCCACCCCACTCCACCAATCAGCATCACGGCTGCCGGGATGTGCGCCGATGCGGCGAAGACGTGCAGAACGTCCTTCCACACGGTTGATGATCGAGAGCAGCCGCCCGGTGTTGGCGGAAGCATCCTTGAGGTACCGGATGTTGGGAATGCGACTAAGCCGCTCGATCACCGCCAGGCTCAGGTCGGACCGCTGGAAGCTGGGGTTGGTGTAAAGCACTACCGGTATCGAGACCGCTTCCGCCATCGCCTTGAAGTAGGCGAACACACCCTCATCGGTCAGGGGAAAGTAGGCCTCAAGAATGGCGAGAATTCCACTCGCGCCTAATCCTTCGTAGTCCCGGGCTTGCCGGGTGGCATCGGCGATTGTAGTGGAGGCAACGCCGGCCACCACCGGAACCCGGCCCTGAGCTGCCTGGATCACCACCTCAACCACGCGGCGCTTCTGCGGCCCGCTGAGATAGGCAAACTCGCCGGTCGACCCCAGGGGCGTAAGTCCGTGCACGCCGGCCTGGATGAGGTCGTCACACAGCCGCGTCAATACATCCGCGCGAACCTCGCCGAAGTCATCCACGGGAGAGACCAGGTACGGAAACACACCGCGGAATTCGCTCATAAATACCTCCGCTGTTTCCCGCTGAAAAGAAAAGCCGCCCGCAGGCGGCTGCGCGTGAAGCGTGAAAACCCTTAGCCGGCGACTTCCTCCAGTTGCTTCAGGTCGACATCGAAGTTGGAGTAGACGTGCTGCACGTCGTCCTGATCTTCCAGGGCCTCCATGAGGCGGATCATCTGCGCGACCTGCGGGCCTTCCAGCTTGATATAGTTCTGGGGCAGCATGGCGACCTCGGAGGTGGTCACCGGGAAGTTGCCCTTCTTCACCGCCTCCAGCACAGCTTCGTAGCTGTGGGGATCAGTGATAATCTCCCAGTTCTCGCCGTCGTCGCGCAGGTCTTCGCCGCCATTCTCCAGCACCACGTTCATCAGGTCGTCTTCTTTCGCCGCCGCCTTGGGCACGATGATGGAACCCTTTTTATGGAACATCCAGGCCACCGAGCCGGCTTCGCCCAGGTTGCCGCCGTGCTTGCCGAAGACGTGGCGGATCTCGCTCACGGTGCGGTTGCGGTTGTCGGTGGAGAGCTCCGCGAGCACCGCCACTCCGCCGGGGCCGTAGCCTTCGAGCTGGAATTCTTCGTAGGTGGCGCCGGGCAGCTCGCCGGTGCCGCGCTGGATGGCGCGCTTGATGTTGTCGGCGGGCATGTTCTCGGCCTTGGCGGCGGCAATGGCGGTGCGCAGGCGCGGGTTCTTGTCGGGATCACCGCCGCTCTTGGCGGCCATGGCGATTTCCCTGATCAGGCGGGTGAAGATCTTGCCCCGCTTGGCGTCCAGCGCGCCCTTCTTGTGCTTGATGGTGGCCCACTTGGAATGGCCAGACATAGGAAAACCTCAGAACGGAAGTCGGTTTGGCGGCCAAAAAAGCGGCCGGATGACGCAAGAAACTATGCAGGCAATTGCGGATTATAGCATGGCGGAATCGCGCCGCGAGCGAGCTTCGGCCGAGACGTTCGGTGGATTACGATGCGTCTAGCCAGCCGGGATTGTAAACCTTGGCTGCGGTAGTCCGTCTCACTCAACAGCGGCGCGGATGGAGAACACGCTGGAAATGGCGACCTTCGGGCGGGCGGCGGCAGAGAGTACGCCGCTCGATTTCGATCTGGTGGTGCGCCAGCACCAGCAGCGGATCTATCGCGTGCTGCTGGCTATGGTGCGCGATCCCGACCTGGCCGACAACCTGACGCAGGATTGCTTCGTGCGCGCCTACCAGAAGCGGGACAGTTTTCGCGGCGAATCCAAGGTCAGCACGTGGCTCATCAGCATCGCCATCAACCTGGCGCGCGACCAAGGCCGCAGCCGGCGCGCCGGCTTCTGGCGGCGGCTGTTGGCGGCGCCCGCGGAAGAAACCGAAGCCGCGCTGGCGACGGCGGCGGACCTGGGGGCTTCGCCCGAGCGCTCGCTGATGGCGCGCCAGGAGCTGGGACGGGTTTGGGAGATTGTGGACGAATTGCCGGCGCGCCAGCGCGAAGTCTTTCTGTTGCGCTTCGCGGAGGAGTTGCCGCTGGAGGAGATAGCACTCGCGCTGGGTATGGAAACCGGCACGGTGAAGGCGCACCTGTTCCGCGCCGTGGGCACGGTGCGCAAACGAATGAGGTAGCCGTATGGACTTGGTACATCGATTGAACGAAGCTGAGATTGCCGACGCTCTGGCGGGCCAACCGGCGGAGCAGCGGGTGGCGGACTGCCAGCAATGCGCCACGGAATTCGCCGCATGGAATGATCTGGGTGGCAGGCTGCGGCACGATCTGAACTCACGGGCCAACCAGCCGGCATATTTCTGGACGCGGCAGCAGGCGCGCATCCGCGAACGGCTGGCGCCGCGGGCAGCGTCGCTGCGCTGGGCGGCGGCGGTGATCTGCGCCCTGATCCTGCTGGCGTTCGTCCTCATCCGGCAAGGAGTCACCCCGGGGAGCGAGGTCGCGCAAACCCCGGCGCCGGCCACAGCGACGCAGGGAGGGCCGGGCGATCCCGATGATGTCTTGCTTCAGGACATTCAGTCATCGCTTGAACGCGAGGTGCCCGCGCCGCTTGCGCCCGCCGCCGTGCTGGTGGAAGAAGTGGCCTCGGCTTCCAAACAAGGTCGGCAATTAAAGGAGAACTAGATGAAACGCATTTCTGTGCTTTTGATGTGCATAACCTTCATGGCCGTGACGGCCTTGGCGCAGGATCCAGGCCCCGTGGTGCTGATGCAAGGTCCGCCGCCGATGGGCATGCCCATGGGACCGGCGCCCCAAGGCATGGGCATGACGGGTCCGGGGCCCGGCATGGGCATGGGTCCGCACCATGGGCCGTTCGGGGCGTGGTGGAAGAATTCGGAGGTGGTGAAGGAACTGCAGCTCACCGACGCGCAGGTCAAGCAGATCGAGCAGACCTTCCTCGACTACCGGCTCAAGCTGATCGACCTGCGCGCCGACCTGGAGCGGCAGGAAACCAAGCTGGAGCCGCTGCTCGAAGCCGATCAGCCCAACGAAAAGCAGGTGGGTTCGCAGGTCGACGCGGTGGTGGGGGCGCGCGGCAAGCTGGAAAAAACCAATACCATGATGATGCTGGCCATCCGCCGCGTGCTTTCCGTCGACCAATGGAAGAAGTTGCAGGCCATCGAGCATCGCCGCGGCGAGAGGAACCTTTTCTATCGCCGTATGGGCCCTGGTGGTGAACATGAGGAGTGGCACTTCCGCGGGCCGGGGCCAGGCAATGGACCGGGCACTGCCCCGGCGCCGCCGAGCGCTCCGGACAAGTCGGAGTGAGCAGATCGGGTCATCGGGAGATCGGCTCATCGGGTCATCTGAATCGGGCCATCGGGTGATCGGGCCATCGGGTGATTGGTTTGCAATGGGCCACATCAGCCACACCCACCGTGTCGGTTTTCAATTTTCCGATTACAGGATCAAGAAACGCCCCGGGCCTTCAGATGACCCGATCACCCGATCTCCCGATTATTCGTGCTAGACTCGGGTCGAGGCGCGAAAAATGAAGTTCGGCGTGGTCGTCTTTCCCGGATCGAATTGTGACCATGATGCCTATTACGCGGTCGAGGCGGTTCTAGGACAGCCGGTAACCTTCCTGTGGCACGAGTCGCATGATCTGGAGAACTGCGACGTAGTCATTGTGCCCGGCGGCTTTGCCTATGGCGACTACTTGCGCACCGGCGCCATCGCCAGGTTCTCTCCGGTGATGGAGTCGGTGGCGCGCTTCGCCGGCGCCGGCGGACTGGTACTGGGCATCTGCAACGGCTTCCAGATCCTGTGCGAAGCCGGCCTGCTACCCGGAGCGCTGATGCGCAACGCCGGCCTGAAGTTTATCTGCAAGCCGGTGCAGTTGCGGGTCGAGACCGCAGACACTCCCTTCACCAACGCCTGCCGCAAAGGCGAGGTGCTCACCCTCCCTATCGCGCACATGGAAGGCAACTACTTCTGCGATCCCGAGACGCTGGCGGAGTTGCGGCGCGAGCAGCGCATCGTCTTTCGCTATGTGGATAATCCCAACGGGTCGCTGGACGATATCGCCGGCATCTGCAACCCCGGACGCAACGTGCTGGGCCTGATGCCGCATCCGGAGCGGGCCAGCGAAGCGCTGCTCGGCTCGCGCGACGGATTCAAGGTGTTCCAGTCGCTGGTGGGAGCGGCGGTGGCGCGGTAGAGACTTACAAGCACTCTGCGTCGTTTGGCCTACTTTCTAGCGACTTCCTGCAAGTATGCTTTCGCGGTGCTCAGCTCCGTTCGTTGCGACCCTGGATCGCTGACGCGCACCAGCGCGCTGTAATACTGGCGGGCTTTCTCACGCTGGCCGGCTGCCTGCGCAGCCCTGGCAGCACCGTACAGAGCATTGAAACGGTTCGGGGATCGTTGCAAGGTGCTCTCGAACGCGGTCAGCGCCTCGGCCGGTTTGTCGACCATGATCAAGAATTCTCCCAGCAGTTCGCGTGCGGGTACGACCGGGCCGGGGGTGACGGGATGCTTCTCTGAGGCATCTTCCAGGTCCGCCGCAGAGCGCAGCAGCTCCAGCGCTTCGTCCTTCTTCCCTTGGGCAGAGGCCAGCATTCCGGCGGCCTCGCGGCGCTGGATCTCCACCTGCCCCGCCCAGTAAGTTTCCTGCACCTCGACCAGCGTGCTGTGGGCAGCCTCAAGTTTCTGGATTGCCTGGCGCGCTCCTTCGATGTCGCCAGTGTGGGCGCTGCCGAGCGCTCGCGCAAAATAGAGGGTCGCCTCCGCCCATGACAGTTTGCCGCCGGGAGAACCGGATGGGACCTCGAGTTTCGCCGCTTCGGCCCAGCGATGGGTCTCGATCACATAGCGTGCCGGCATGGTTGCCGTCGCGTATACGCCTGCGAAGTAGCTTGGCAGGCCGGTCTTGTTGGCTGCCATCTGGTCGAGCACTTTTTTTGCTTGTTCGTCCTGGCCCATTTGGAGATACGCATACTCCAGGTAATCGCTAGCGTGCAATTGCTCTCCCGGCATTCCAGCATTCTGCGCTGCGCGGGCAGAGGCGATGTTGGAGTCGATAGACTCCTGCCACAGGCCAAGACGGGTAAAGATGTGGGACGGCATGTGCAGGGCGTGCGGCGCATCGGGAGCGATCTTGGCATAGGCGCGCGCCGCCGGCAGGGCCTTCTCGGCGAGCGGAGGATAGTCGTAGGCATGAATGATGTAGTGCGCGGCGCCGGGATGGTTGGGCTCGGCAGCGAAAACTTTCTCCGCGATTTCGCCAGCCTTCCTCTGCCGTGCCAAAGTCTTGTCCGCCGGTGATGCCGCCGCCGATCCCAACAGGGCGAGCGAGTAGAAGGCGGCCGCCTCCCGATCGTCCGGATAGCGGGTGTAGACCCGTTCCATAGCGCTCTCATAGGCCAAAACCCGTGTGCGATGGTCCAGCTTCTCGGAGTCCTTGTAAAAAACCTCAACCGCCGCTATGTAGTCGCGCTCGCGTTCCGTCTTCGCCGACAGAGCCTTGGCTTTATCGACCGCTTCCGCACCCTTCTTGAGGATGGCGGCATCGGGGCCGCGCGTGTCCCATATAGGATGAAAATAGGTCATGGCGATGCCCCAATACGCCATGGCGCAGCCGGGATCGGCCTTGGCCACCTCCTTGAAGGTCCGCTCGGCTTCCTCGTACCAGAATGAGTGCATCATGGCCACGCCGCGCTGGAACTGTTTCTGTACCGCGGGAGCGCACGAGGTGGGGAAGGAAACGCTTCCCAGCCTCTCCGGATCGCCAGCCGGATGCTGATGTGCTTCATCGGCAATGACAGAGGTCGATAACAGACAGCTTAGGCACAAAAGGGAAAAAGCGTGGAAAACGAGACGCATAAGACACCCCCGCAGGCGAGTGCGAAAACGCTACTACTGGCGGGTGTGCGGGTCAAGGTTGCAGGTTCCTTCACTTCGCTCAGGATTTCGGCCCTCAACTTCACGCCTTCCGTTTTTCCGCGAAGAAGGATTGCAGCAGCTCGCCGCAGCGTGCAGCCAGGACGCCAGAAGTGACCTCCATCTGGTGGTTGAGCCGAGGGTGGTTCAGCACCTGCAGCACGGAGCGGACGGCGCCCGCCTTGGGATCGTCGGCGCCGAAGACCAGCCGGCGCAGCCGCGCGTGCACCAGCGCTCCAGCACACATGGCGCAGGGTTCGATGGTCGAGAACATCTCGCAATCCAGCAGGCGATGATTGCCGACGGCGCGTGCCGCCTCACGCAAAGCGACGATTTCGGCGTGGGCCGTTGGATCGTTATCCGCCAGGTTGCGGTTGCCGCTGCGCCCCACGATCTTCTCCGCGCACACCACCACCGCGCCCACCGGCACTTCGCCCGCGGCTGCGGCGCGCTGCGCCTCGCGCAAGGCTTCTTCCATCCACAGTTCGTCGGAGACCATCGTTCCCCGCGGGCATTGTAGTCGTGCCCCCACCAGTCGGGGTACAATAAGAGTGATGATCAACCCCCGGCTGAAGCGCGTTCTGCGGAAGATCTTCCTGTTGGACCTGCTGCAGGGCCTGGCGCTCACCTTCCGCTATCAGGACCCGCGGGAGATCTACACCGAGCAGTATCCCATGCAGCGGCCGCAGGTGGCGGAGCGCTATCGCGGCGCTCCCCGGCTGAACGTGAACGCGGACACCAACGAGACCCTGTGCATTGCCTGCGACCTGTGCGCGCTGGCCTGCCCGGAGCACCTGATCGTGGTCACCAGCGAACGCAATCTCAACACCCGCCGCAAGGAACTCACTACCTTCACTTACGACCTCAGCCGCTGCATGTTCTGCGGGCTGTGCGAGGACGCCTGTCCCACCGACGCGCTGGAGCTCACTCAGGATTTCGAGCTGGCCAACTACACCCGCGAAGGCATGATCTGGGACCGCCAGACCCTGGAGCTGGGGCCCAAGCCGACGGTGTACAAAAAGTAGCATCGGGTGATCGGGTCATCGGGTGATCTGCCCTGACGGACAATATTCGTTCCGGCCAAAGGAGATTCTGTACAAAAAAGAGGCACGGAGGATTGTCCATCTCCGTGCCTCTGTGCCTCCGTGGTTGCTTGTTCTACGGCGCAAACAGGTTCGTGCAGTGGCCCGGTTCCGTGGGACTCTGCGCGATCGCGCCGCCTTTGGGGATGCACTGGCTGGGCGGCAGCTCCTGACCGTGCTCGACGTAGTTGTCCAGCAAGTCGAACGCCTTTTGCGCGTGCGGCTGGATCAGCTCTATTTGCCCGGGGAACAATAAGCTGTAACTTTCAATGTGGTTTCCGTTCTGGACTTCATAGAGCCGGTACGCGGGATGGTGATGCCCGTCGCGATGGTCGTGGCGCGACTCCAGCACACGCTCTTCGTAGACGCGGGCTTCGCGCTTGATGGGCAGCAGCGCATCCATGGTGCCGGCGACCGTGATCAGCGGTTTGCCGATGTCGCCGCTGGTCTCAACCTTTTCCACGGCGCGGAACACGCCGGGAACGGTTTGAATGCGTGACAGGTAGTCATAGTTCGGCAGGTTGCCCGGCTCGTTCACGGCCAGGTTTCCATAGGTATCGAAGGTGGGATCGAAGCGCTTCTGCCATTGGCACGCGGTGACTTCCCAGAACTGCGCCGAGTAGTGTCCCCACAACGTGCCGTAGCTTCCATCGGTCTCCGACGCCGCCGTGGTGCAGGTGGTGACGATATCCGGAGGATAGCCGGCGGCAACGATGTTCTGTGCTTCTGTGCTGGTGGCGTTGCAGCCCCCGGCCACGTAGCCGGGGAAGTTCTTGATGGCGGGCGGCAGGTCGATGAGGATGTTCGGACCTTTGGGGTCAACGAACGTGCCCTCCCAATCCACTCCTCCGTCGAACAGGTCGGGTGCTTCTTCCAGAGCGCGGCGCACCTGGTATCCGCCATTCGAGATTCCAACCACGTATGTGCGGCGCGCGTGGTGATGGTAATTGACCTTCAGTGCATGCTGCGCCATGCGCGCGGTCTCAACGATGTAGCGCGTCCACTGCGTGAACGGCTTAAGACGGTCATGCACAACGCCCGGGTAGTCCGCGGCAAGGACGTCGTTGTCGTAGAAATGGACCCAGAACAGCGACTCGATATTGGTGGGGTCCGGAGTCAGACGGCAGGAGTAGGAATCGCTGGCCGGCTGGGTAACCGAGTCGAGTGAAACAAAGAACAGGTTGAGCACACCCTTGTTCTGGGAGGCGTAGGCGTATCCCTTGGGCAGAACGTAGTCGCTCCACGCCCAGTCGGCGTTGAACTCGCTGCGTGTGCCGCTCGATCCGGCCACGACGAGCTTGCCGTTCCAATCGTCTGGGAAGCGCAACAGGAAGCGCGCCTCCCCGGCCGGGTCGTCCGCGAACCAGCCTTCCACCTGGATTCCCGGCACGGCATTAGCGGTGGGAGTTGGACCGATGGAGACGACCCCAAGGTCGGTAACCGGCGTAAACGAGAACGCCGAGCCTTCGACCGTCGAACCCGGCAGCGGAGTGCCGTCGGCGAAAGTGGTAACAACCGTATTGTCCGCCGGGGTGACCGGGGCTGTGGGTGGGTCGGGCGTTCTCAGGTCGTCGGCGTGGAAGCAGGTGGCGTCGATCGTCTTGTCGGCCAGAAACGCTAGCACCTCCGGACAGCCTGCGGCCGCCGGGTGCGGAAGCGTGCACATCGCCAAGGCGAGCAGGATTCCGAGAATTAGCGTACTTTTTGTTCTCATCGAGAATTTCCTCCACAGTGAGCTGATTGGACGAGAGACTGCTACTCGCAGCCGGCTAAAGTCTGGGCTGCGACCGTAGATCTTGAGTGCCGGGAGTTTGCCCTCGGGGGAAGAGAGCAGGCGAAATCTACGCGCCAGCTAGCGGGGTGTCAAGCGTTCGCAATGGTCCACTTTCCGGACCAGTCAGCGAAGAATGGCGCGGGGCGCGCGAATTACACAGGCGCGGCCGGTTGCTGCTGGGTCATGCAGTGCAGCGTGCCCAATCCCCACACCAGGTCGCCGCAATGAATACCGACCACCTCGCGGCCCGGAAAGAGGCTGGCGAGGATATTCGAGCGCGCGACGGTCGTTGGGATCGTTAAACGTGGGCGCCAGCACCAGCCGGTTGGCGATGTAGAAGTTGGCGTAGCTGGCGGGCAGGCGCTGCCCGCGGAAAATCACCGGCGCGGGCATGGGCAGCTCGACCACGCGCAGCGGCGCTCCGTCCTGATCGCGGGCCGCGCGCAGGCGGCCGAGGTTCTCCTGGAGCGGCTCGTGGTTGGGATCGCTGCGGATCGGGCTCGACGCAGGCCACCACCGTATCCGGCGCGACAAAGCGCGCGATGTCGTCGATGTGGCCGTGGGTGTCGTCGCCGGCGATGCCGCGCCCCAGCCAGATCACGTGGCGCACGCCGAGATAGTCGGCGAACACCCGCTCCAATTCCGTCCGCGCCCAGCCCGGGATTGCGCTGCTGCGTGGTGCTGAGCAGGCACTCTTCCGTCGTCAGCATGGCGCCGCGGCCGTTCACGTCGATGCTGCCACCTTCGAGCACCACGCGCTGCGGGCGGCCGTCGACGCTCGCCGTCGGGCGCCACTCCGGCAGGCGCAGGCGGCGTGCCACTTTGCCGGCGATAGTCGCGTCCTTCTGCCAGTCGGGGTATTTGGCCCAGGCGTTGAAGCGCCAGATGGTGATCGCCGCCGGCTCTCTTGGGCGAGCATTCCGAGACCACGAAGATGGGTCCGCAGTCGCGGGTCCAGCCACGATTGGTTGGCCAGAGGTGAAAGTCCAGAGCTTTGGTGTTCACATGGGAGTCACTCAGGATCTTGAGCGCGCCTCTGCGAGCCTCGGCATCTTCCACAATGATGGCGACACGTTCCACCCGCGCCAGGTGGCGGACAATCTCGGCATATACCCAGGGGATGGCGGCGAATTTTCCCGGCCAGTCGCTGCGGTTGTGCGGCCAGGCCAGCCAGGTGGCAGCGTGCGGCTCCCATTCGGCGGGCATGCGGTAGCCCAGGGCAGAGGGAACTGCGTTTCGCGTTTCACGTTTCACGTTTCGCGCAGGAGGCATGCGATCAGTCGATGAACCGCTGGGTGATGGCGCGTAGCTGTCGATGCGGCGGTCGCGCAGAGAACGGCCAGTGGCGGCGCACCTCTTCGAGGCGCCGCAGGTCCACCTCGCCGATCAGGATCTCTTCGCGGTCGCTGCTAGCTTCGGCGATCACCTCGCCAAATGGATCGGCGAGGAACGATCCGCCCCAAAACTCCAGGCCCGCGCCGGGCGCGGCGTTGCCGTTCACGTTGCCGTTCTCGTGTCCGACGCGGTTGGCGACCGCCACGTAAACGCCATTGGCGATGGCGTGTCCGCGCTGGATGGTACGCCAGGCGTCGTGCTGCGCGGCGCCAAACTCCTGCTTTTCCGCCGGATGCCAGCCGATGGCGGTGGGATAAAACAGAACCTGCGCGCCCGCCAGCGCCGTCAGCCGCGCGCCCTCCGGATACCACTGGTCCCAGCAAACCAGCGTGCCGATTTTGCCGAACTCGAGTGTCGAAGGCGCGGAAGCCAAGGTCGCCGGGCGTGAAGTAGAACTTTTCGTAGTAGAGCGGGTCATCGGGGATGTGCATCTTGCGGTAGATCCCCTTGATCGAGCCGTCGGCATCGAGCACTACCGCGGTGTTGTGATAGATGCCGGGCGCGCGCCGCTCGAAGACGGACGCGATGACCACGGCCTTCGCCGCACGCGCGACTTCGGCGAGCTTGTCGGTGGTCGGTCCGGGCACGGGCTCGGCCAGATCGAACAGCGCGGCGTCTTCGCGCTGGCAGAAGTACTGCGTGCGGAACAATTCCGGCAGGCAAATGACCTGAGCCCCGCGCGCCGCAGCGTCGCGCACCATGTCGATAGCATGCCCGAGATTTTTCTCCGGATCGGGACCGCACGCCATCTGGACCAAGCCGACTTTGAACTTCTCAGGCACGAGTGCATATTAAACGAATCGGGCCATTGGGCGATGTCCGACCCCTCGCGGTTGACGATTGTGGCTCGACACGATAGCTTTCCACTTCAACTTCCGCGAGGGCGAAACTTGAAACATGGAAAGCATGAAGGCGTGGGAAGCGACCGCAAGCTGCACGATCCGGTCAAGGACAAGCTGGTACCCATCCATCCGCTGGACCTGAACCAGGCCAAGACGGTCAACGACCTGGTGCGGGCCATGGGTGACACCGCATTCACCGGCCGCCAGGTGGGCGAGGCCGCCGACGTGCTCGAAGCCATGGCCCGCGACCGCGACTGCTTCGTGGTGATGACGCTCGCCGGGGCGATGACCGTCGCCAAGCAGGGGCTGATCGTGACCGAACTGATCGACCGCGGCGTGGTCAACGCCATCGTCTCCACCGGCGCGCTCATGGCGCACGGGCTGGTGGAGGCGACCGGGCGCTCGCACTTCCGCTACAACCCCTCCATGACCGATGTCGAGCTCTACCAGGCCGGCTACAACCGCGTGTACGACACGCTCGAGCCCGAGCGCAACCTGGACAACGTCGAAACCGTGGTTTTCGATGTCCTGAAGCGATGGGACCCGAAAGAGATCGTCTGCTCCTGGAAGCTGAACCGCGCCATCGGTGAATACCTGGGGAAGCACGCCGAGGGGCGCGGCATCCTGAAGTCGGCCTGCCAGAAAAAAGTCCCGGTGTTCGTACCCGCGTTCACGGATTCCGAGCTCGGCCTGGACTTCGCGCTCACCAACCGCATCCGCACCCGCGAGGGCCAGCCGCGCCTGCGCTACGATCCCTTCGACGACCTCGATTATTTCGCCGAGACGCTGCTCGCGCAAAAGCGGCTGGGCATCTTCACCATTGGCGGCGGCGTGCCGCGCAACTGGGCGCAGCAGTTTGGTCCCTACATGGAGCTGCGCAACCGGCGCGCCGGTGAAAACGTGCCGCTCAAGCGCTATCACTACGGCGTACGCATCTGCCCCGAGCCGGTCTATTGGGGTGGGCTCTCGGGGAGCCCTTACACCGAGGCAGTTTCGTGGGGGAAGTTCGTCCCGCCGGAAGAAGGCGGGCGCTTCGCCGAGGTGTTTCTGGATGCGACGGTGGGGCTTCCGCTGATCGTGGGCGCGGTGCTGGAGAGGCTGCAGAAATAGCCATCTCTTTCGGTTAGAATCGATGCAGGCCACTCAGCCTTGGCCGTCGCGCGGAGAGGTGGGTGAGTGGTTGATAGGTTTGTTATCAATCGGTTAGTTTCAGCCCTGTCTGCCCTAAGCCTATGATTTTTGCCCTCTCTTGCTCCTAAAGTTCAACGAATGTTCAACAGATTTTGAGCGGCTAGAGCATCGCTACGGGGGCATTATCGTAAGTTTCGCCCAAACCTGTCGCGTCCCGACACGAAACTTACGCTAACGCGATTTCACGCCAAGAACCGCATAAGTTTAGGGTTTGTCGACTATACGGACAAGTACCCACCAGCGAAGTCTGGCGACAATGGCGCGTCCCGCACAGCCGACCAGGGCATGCCACAGTAGTGCTGGCCGCGGCACCAAAGTGCCATAGGGATGCACGAAGAACTGAACCACAATCGAGTAAAACTCCCCCGTGATTTTCATGTGCAAGCGGCTTCTGCCGTCGCAAGGAGCGCATCATGTCGTGCTTCGTTCGCCGCATGCCGATGGCGTTGTTTGCAATCCTGATACTCTTTTTTACCGCGCTGGCCTCCGCACAGAATACCATCCGCGTTCCCACGGATCAGTCCACGATCCAAGGCGCGATCAATGTGGCCAATACCGGCGACACGGTGCTGGTTGCTTCGGGTACTTACAGTGAGAACATCAGTTTTCTCGGCAAGGCGATCAACGTAACCAGTGCTAGCGGCGCTTCGGTCACGATCATCGATGGCGGGGGCAAAGCAGCGGTCGTGACTTTCAACGGCGGAGAAGGTTCCAGTTCGGTGCTCAACGGCTTTACGATCCAGAACGGAACCGCCACGTTGAGCCCGCCGTATGACGGAGGCGGAATTTACATTAGTTCAGCATCTCCGACGATAACGAACAATGTTATCCAGAACAATACGGCCTGCTCTGATGGCGGCGGCATCGCGGTTTTGGCCGGCTCACCGCGAATCCAAGGGAACACAATCCAGAACAACACCCAGTCGGGCTGTTCTGGCGGGTCGGGAGGCGGAGGCATCTCGTTGCTCGGCGCGGGGGTGGCACAAATCGTCGGGAACGTCATTGCGAATAATACTTGGCCCTCAGGCAACGGCGGTGGAATTTCGATGAATGCGGCTGGCACGCCCACCATCAAGAACAACGTCATCACAGG
Source organism: uncultured Acidobacteriota bacterium (assembly GCA_963808725.1). GTDB lineage: Bacteria > Acidobacteriota > Terriglobia > Terriglobales > Acidobacteriaceae > JAHFUA01. The sequence goes on from CAWEGO010000003.1 coordinate 770,459, forward strand.
CAACACCGCAACCGGCGTGTCTCCGGCAGCGCAAGGTGGCGGGATATCGATGGTGAACGACTCAGACCCGGTCATCGTGCAGAACCTGATCTACAACAACACTGCCGGACAGGGCAGCGGCGTTTATTTTCTTGTCCCATCGGGCAGTCGGGGCCCCATTCTGGTGAGTAACACAATTATCGGTGGATCTGGCGGGAGCCAGGGGGTGGCGGTTTACGCTAACGGTTACGATAATCAAGCCCAGTTCTTCAACAACCTCCTAATCGGCCCTTCGGGGCAGAACGCTGTGTACTGCGATGGAACCTACCAACAGCAGTCCCCTACCTTCGCAAACAACGATGCCTCCAGCCCAGGCGGCACAGGTCTGGCGGGGACATGCTCAGGCCAAAGCAGCCAAAACGGTAACATTTCTGCCGATCCTCAGTTTGTGAACGCCTCAGCCGGGAATTTTCATTTGCAGCTAACTTCTCCTGCGGTTGACGCGGGCACCAATTCCGCCCCTGACCTGCCGCAGACGGATTACGCGGGGAATCCTCGGATTCTCGACGGCAACAACGATTGTGTGAGCACGGTAGATATCGGTGCTTACGAGCTTGTGCTCTCCGCCAATGTTAGTTTTTCTACGAACACGCTTACGTTTGCGAGCCAGCCGATTGGGACATCTAGCAACCCACAGTCCGTCGGGTTGAGCAACACGGGTAGCACTTGTTTTCAGTTCTCCAGCATTGGGATCACCGGCGACTTTTCGCAAACGAATGCATGTTCCGCTGCTGGAGTACGGGCGGGTTCTTCATGCGCGTTCAACGTGACATTTACTCCTACAGTTACGGGCCCTCGTTCGGGGGGGCTGGCCGTGAGCGGCTCGGATGGGATTACCGCCGGAAATTTGACTGTCAATCTGAGCGGAATTGGAGCCGCGGCCACGTACTCCATTTCCGGAACCATCAGCGGGCCGGGGGGCAATGGAGCCACCGTGACGCTCAGCGGCACAGCCAGCGCAACGGTCACGGCTAGCTCGACTGGGACCTACTCCTTCAGCAATTTGACTAACGGATCCTACGTCGTCACACCCAGCAATTCCGGATTCACCTTCACTCCGCCCAACCAAGGGCTGACCGTGAGCGGCGCCAATTTCGCCGGGGTCAACTTCAGCTCAGCAGCCGGGGTGGTGGGGTTGGCCTTAGACAAGAGCGTCTCGACCGATCGCAGCACCAGCTCCAGCACCATTGTCAGCCCGGCGTTCACCACCACGGCTGGGAACGAACTCCTGCTGGCCTTCATCGCCACCGACGGGAAGACCGGCGCCGCCATGACCGTCACGAGTGTCACGGGCGCGGGCCTGACCTGGAGCTTGGTGAAACGCGCCAACGCGCAGGCGGGCACTGCCGAGATACTGGCGTGCGTTTGCCGCTGCTCCCCTGGGCAACGTCACCATCACTGCCAATCTGGCGCAGAGTGTGGCGGCTTCCATCACGGTCGTGACCTTCACTGGTGTGGATACCTCAGGCACGAACGGGTCGGGCGCCATCGGGAGCACGGCGGCGGCCAGTGCGGGATCGGGAGCGCCCTCCGCCTCGCTGACTACGACTCGCAACGACTCCTGGGTGTTCGGAGTAGGCGACGACTGGGACAACGCCACCGCGCGTACCCCCGGCTCGAACCAGACGCTGGTGCATCAATACCTGGCGACAATTGGCGATACTTACTGGGTACAGCAGCAGAACAGTCCCACTGCACTCAGCGGGACGACAGTCACGATCAACGATACCGCCCCCACCAGCGATCGCTACAATCTGGCGATCGTGGAAGTGCTGCCGACTGCCACAACCGGGACCTACAGCATCTCGGGCACGATCAACGGTCCAGGTGGAAATGGCGCCACCGTAACTTTAACGGGAACCTCGGGGGCGACAGTCACGGCCGATACCTCCGGGAATTACAGCTTCACCGGTCTGGCTAACGGCCCCTACACCATCACACCCACCCAGGCAGGTTTCACCTTCAGCCCGGGGAGCCAGAACGTAACGCTATCTGGTCTCAGCCAGACAGGGGTAAACTTTGGCTCCGCGGCCCAGACTTACAGCGTCTCGGGCACGATCAGCGGTCCGGGTGGAAATGCAGCTACCGTGAACCTGACCGGTACGTCCACGGCGACGGTCAGCGCCGACCCTTCGGGCAACTACACCTTTACCGGCCTGACGAACGGCTCTTACACGGTGACGCCCAGCAAGACCGGGTTCACCTTCACTCCTGCGAGTCAGCCGGCCGCCGTCAACAATGCCAACGTGACGGCGCTCAACTTCAGCACCGTCACCTACAGCATTTCTGGCACGATCAGCGGTACGGGTGGCAACGCCGCTACCGTAAACCTGACTGGCACGTCGAGTGCGACGGTCACCACCGATGCTTCAGGGAACTATACTTTCAGCAACCTAGCCAACGGGTCCTATACCGTCACGCCCAGCAAGTCGGGATTCAGCTTCACGCCAGTCAACACCCCGGTGACGGTGAGCGGCGCCAACGTCACGGCAGTGAACTTCAGTTCCGCGGCGGCGACGACGTTCACAATTTCCGGCACCATCAGCGGCAGCGGGGGCAATGGCGCCACGGTAACCCTGAGTGGTGCGTCGAGCGCGACGGCGACTGCCAGTGCCACCGGGACCTATACGTTCAGCAACCTGGCCGACGGATCCTATACCGTCACGCCTAGCAAGACGGGCTTCATCTTCACGCCAGCCAGCACTGCGGTGACGGTGAATGGCGCCAACATGACGGCGAACTTCACATCCACGGCTAAGCTGGCGATTGACATGACGGTGTCGACGGACCGCAGCACGGCCGCGACCACCATAGCGTCACCAACCTTTACCACGACGCAGACGAACGAACTGCTGCTGGCGTTTGTCTCGACCGACGCATCGAGTTCCGGCACCAACACCACGGTTTCCAGCATTGCTGGCGGCAGTCTGACGTGGGCGCTTGTGCTCCGCACCAATACCCAGCGCGGCACGGCGGAGATCTGGCGCGCCTACTCGCCAACCGTCCTGACCAGCGCTTCGGTGACGGCAACCCTGTCCCAGAGCGTGGCCGCGTCTATCACGGTGGTCACGATAAGCGGTGTGGACACGACAGGTACGAGTGGTTCCGGCGCCATCGGGGCCACCGCCAGTGCGAACGCCGCCTCGGGCGCGCCTACGGCTTCATTGACCACCACTCGCAATAACTCCTGGGTGTTCGGGGTGGGTGACGACTGGGATAACTCGATAAGCCGGACGCTCGGTACTAATCAGACCATGGTCCACCAGTATCTGGCGACCGTCGGCGATACCTATTGGGTGCAGCGCCAGACGGCAACCACGCCGGCGTCAGGTACGGCGGTCACTATCAACGACACTGCGCCGACCGGCGACCGCTACAACCTGACCGTCGTGGAGGTGCTGCCCTCGTTGTGAAGCGGTACCTTGCCGCACCAACGTTCTAGACAGGATGACGTGACTTACCTGCTCTGGGGCCCGTTGTCGATATCGTCCAACCCTGTAGCGACCCAGCCCGAAACTTACGCTAAAGCGTCTATAAGGACGAAGGCATTGTCAAGGACAGAGTTGTCCTGTGCAGTGTTTGTGACACCGCGTGTCGGTCAGAGTTGGGTTGAGGACCAAGAGCTCCGAGCATCACGCTGAATCACCTGCAGTGAAGCAGTTCGCTTCACCATCCATCTATACGGTCTAAACTGCGACCATGATTTTCCATGCGAACATCCAGCCGCCGGACCGGGGCGGAAGTGGAAAACGTCGCTGCGTTTTCCAAGGCGCCTAGCGCCGTCTTCTGCACCGGTCAGTCTGGATGCGAGAGTGCCCAATCAATTTCCCGGTCTAGCTTTCGCCGACCACACCTTAGCGCGGGCTGCTCTCGATGTGAGCGATCTCCGGATAGGCTGTGTTGGTACGCAGCATCCAGAACAATCGCACCGCTAATCTTCTCGCCGCTGCCACCTTGGCGACTCCTCTCGCCATGCGGTGGCAACGATACTGGTACTGCTTGCGAAATCCTTCATCCAGACGGTTCACCGTTTGTGCGCTCTCCACTAGCAGCATGCGCATGAAGGAGTTCCCCTGCTTGCTGATCGATCCCAGCCGGCGTCGGTGACTCGAGCTGTGTTCGCTCGGAATCAGCCCGAGATAGCTCGCCACCTGCTTGCCGCGTTGGAAGCGAGACACGTCCCCCATGGTCAGCACGTAGGCCAGTGCCGTGATCGGACCCACGCCAGGCTGCGTCATCAGCAACTGTGCTCGCGGGTTCTCCTGGGCAGCACGCTCGATCGCCACATCGAGCTGACGAATCTGCGGGTCCAGACCGCTGAGCAGGTGGAGCAGGTCTTGTCGGCGTTGTGCGGCCCATCCTTCCAGCGGTAGTGCGCGTAACGCCTTCTGACCCGCTTCGCTCCACAGCTTCCGCTTCATCTGCACGCCCCGGTTCAGCATCAGGTGTTGCAACCCGTTCTTCACCCTCGCCCGAATGCCGACCAGCTTGTGGCGATGAATCAGCAACTGGCGCAGATCGCGCTCTCCGGCACTGGGCCGCCACAACCGCGGAAAGCGGCTCTCCATCAGCAGCTTCAGGATGTGCGCGGCATCCCGACGGTCCGTCTTCTGCTTGCGCACGTAGCTGGCCCGGATGGCGGCGGCATCTCCCATCCACACTTCGTGTCCCAATCGATCCAGCAGATCCTCGAACCACTGCGTGTTGCCACAGGCCTCAAAACCGATCAGTGCTGGCGCACTCAGTTGACGGTAAAAGCGCTCGGCTTCGCCGTTGCCGTTCTCCAGCTTCAGTTCGCGGATCTCTCCCGTCTCTGCATCTAAAACTGCGACTTGCTGCCAACCAGGATGGAAATCACACCCTACAATAGTCATGAAGGCTTCTCCTGACCCGGATGCTCTTGTTCCTCAACAACGAACATACAGGTCGCTGAAGCCTTCGTCCTTATCCAATCAATTTCACGCCAGTTACTGGGGACGATTCTGTTCGCGGCGCTTCTTGATACGGGGCAGGACTTCGTGCCAGGCAATGGCAATCGCCATCAGCACCGTTCCCATTGCTGCGGCTGGTGCTGCTTCACCTGCGTGATGTGGAACTAGAACGTGAAGCAATGTGAAAAACGGAATCGCGAGGTAAAAGATCCATTTTCCGTTGCGCTCTTTGATTTCCTCGCTGCGCGTTGCCTGACTGCCCGCCTTTTGGCAAACCGAACATTTCCATTGCTCAAAGCCATTATGCGCCTGTGTAATTGTCGTGAACAGGCCTTCACGTAACTTTCGCCCGAAACCGGCACCGCCGCCTGAAACTTGCGTGAACGCGATTTCACAACACTAATCGTCCGCCCTGCCGCTGCCGATTGCCCTCTTTGTTGAGGTTCGGGGCGAGGGGGCGGTCCGGCCTTGTGGAGACCATTGGGGACGACCGGGATGGGAAACCGCGCCAGATAGACGCGAAACGAGGCAGCGCTGGGTGTACAATGCCGACCGCTCGGGAACTCAAAGTGGAAACCCCTGATAAATTCCGGCGAAGCTGGTCGGAAGGAATAGGGAGGCTGGGATGGCTCGGTATGTACTGATCGAGTCACGGGACCCCTTCGAGTCGCGTGACGTTTCGTATTTCTACGGACTCGCGGCGGATCTGGCTGCGAAGGGGGAGCAGGTGACTCTCTTCCTCGTCCAAAACGGTGTCTTGGTCTCCAGAAAGGGCGCCAAAGGGAATCCACTGGATGATTTAATGAAAGGCAAGGTGGAGGTTCTGGCAGATTCCTTCTCGCTCCGGGAGCGGGGCATCCAGAACTCCGAGAGACATCCCTCCGTAAAACCTTCCGATATCGGCAACCTGGTCGACCAAATCATGGAAGAGGGTACGAAAGTCCTCTGGCACTAAAGGAGATGGAGGCGATGGCGAAAACCCTCGCGATTTCTATCATGGAGCCCCCTTACGAATCCGCGACCTCTACGACCGCGATGCGGATCATCGACGCGGCCCTTCGCAAGGGGATAAACGTCAACGTGTTCGCCTACGAAGGCGCTGTCAGCCTGACGATAAAGGATCAGAAGCCCCACCCCAACCCCGTCCATGGGACTTCGGTGGAGGAGGAGAAGCACCCGAACACTAAAGACCTGGTAGGGAGCCTGTTTGAGCTGGCGAAGGAGAAAGGGGTGAAGCTCGACTGGGTTAACTGCGGTTTTTGCGTAGATGAACGCGGAGCGGGAAACTGGATCGACGGCCCGCGGCGCGGAGGTCCCCCTGACTTCAACAAGTGGGTGCAGGAATCCGATGCCACCCTCGTGGTCCCCACAAAGTAAAAGGAGTTCTGCCATGAAAAAAATTCTCTGCATTGTGGAGACCCCCTATCGCGGCACCCTGGAAGAGCAGGATGACGCGACTCTCTGGTTCACCCAGGCCCTGAAGAACGCCGGTGGCGACATGGGGGTCCTGTTGCGCGGGAACGCCGTCAATTATGCCGTGGCCGCGCAGGATCCCGCCGGGGTTGTTATCGGGAAGCTCTCCATCGAGCGCCCGGTCTATCCCCACAAGGACCTACTCAAGATGAAGCAGGGGGGGATACCCGTCCATGTCGTCCGAGAGGATGTCGAGACACGAGGGATTTCTCTCAACAGCTTGGTCAAGGATTTTGAGCTCGTCAGCAGCAGCGAGCTCCCGAGCCTGTTCTCCCAATACGACCAGGTCTGGCACTGGTAGCAACGGACGGCCCACTCCACGCCACCAATTCTGCGAGGTGGTCTCGCATGGTCGCATGTTCGCTGACCACTCTTGGATGCGCAGGGCCGTAATTGTTGATAACAGGCCTTCACGTAAGTTTCGCGCAAACCTGCCGCGTCCCGACCCGAAACGCGTGGCGAGCACGTTGCCGACGAGAAATGTGAGGCTGCCCGGTTCGCCCCAAACCAGTTGTTCCGGGCGTCGGTGAAGGCTTTGCAACATCTCTTCAAATTTCGACATTGCAATCTCCCTTCCCGTGCTCGCCGACGAGGTGTTTCTGGATGCGACGGTGGGGCTGCCGTTGGTCGTGGGGGCGGTGCTGGACAGGCTGAAGAAATAGCCATCTCTTTCGGTTAGAATCGAGGCAGGCCACTCAGCCTTAGCCGTCGCGCGGAGAGGTGGGTGAGTGGTTGATACCACCGCACTCGAAATGCGGCATACCCGTAAGGGTATCGGGGGTTCGAATCCCTCCCTCTCCGCCAGTTTTCCGCAAGGTCCCTCGCTACGCTCGGGATTTGACCTGCGGGCTCCTACTCAATGGGGTTAGTCGGCGAGGAGCCAGCGACGACGGCAGCCGTGTTGCCGTCGTCAGGCTGCGATTTGTCCCACCCTGGAGACAGTGGTCGTATGTGGCTACTGTGTAGCTTGGTAGCCCATTGAAAAAAGCCTCCGCACTGCTCTCGAACCCCGCATGCTTGGCACTCCTCTAGGTAGATATTCTTCCAATCAGAAATAGATTTGCGGGCAAATTTCCAGAGCGACCTCGGGAGAACGCAAAGCTGGTGGTTGTAGATTGAAACATTCATCATCCTGGTCGAAAGGATTTCCACTGCGGATCCCAGTCGCTCCGTATAGTCGTGTGGGTCGATCCACAGCTTGTCCATGTTGCGCGGCGCGTAACCAATATTCTCAAGCCCCATTAGGGCGATGTGTTCTACAAAGGTCAGATTTCTGTAGATGTATTCTGCAAGCTCCGGAAGTCGCGGAATTGTGACTGCGTGCAACACGACACGAAGCTCGATTCGCAATCCGTGTCTGGCAAGCTGGTGAAGTCCAATCACCGTTTGGTCGAACGCACCTTTGGCCTGTACCACGTAATCGTGAACCGTCGAGTCGTCTGAGTAAAGCGGAATTCCAAGCACAAAATTCGGGTGCGCTAGTGCGGCAAGCCGGGCGGTGTAACCAGGCCAGGCGAAGACACGGCCATTTGTAAGCATGTGCAGGTAGGTTTCCGGGAACTTGTCCCGAAGAGCCGTGATGATCGCAAAGAGCCGTTCGCCTAGAAGAGTCGGCTCCCCACCTGTGATGACCAACCGTGCTGGCGACACGCCAATCAGACGAATGAGTTGGAGGTTCCTTTCGGTTAATGCGTCTATGTCATCGCGGTCTTGAGGCGGCTGCGAACACATTAGGCAGTTGCTATTGCAACGCTCGGTTGCGAAGATCACGTTGTAGTCGGAGTCAGGTCGATACAGCGTCCGAATGAATCCGTTTCTAGGCTCCATGGCAACAATATCGTTAGTCCGGAGATGGTCTACGTCGCGGACTGAGGATATGGTTGGAATCGGCTCCGCATGGCGCTCTAAACCGGCCGTGGTTATAAAACCGCTGTATCCCACCAACTCCCGCGCACTGTCAGGGAGCTCCTCAACAACCAAAATTCTGTCGCCACGCGCCTCTTTGGGCAACGGTTCGCGAGAAATGATGCCGACTACGGGTTTTTGTTTAGGGCCACCTGGGGTCCCGGCTGTTGTCAACCTCACGACGGTGCCCGATCCGATATCTCGCGGAGGCCGGTATTCTGGATCCATGCTAAGAAGATCCGCATGAGTTCAGGGTCCGCCTTCGATATCAATTGGAACAGGTGCTTAATTATTTCCATGTTGCGCCTGCAAAAATCGCTGGTTGGCCGGTGGCCATATACATCCCCTTGAGTCGTGTGGTTGAAGACCGAATCCGCACCGCAATAAGTCTGAAACGCACAGTCCGAGCATCCAGCCAACGATTGGTTGCAGGACACCGAAAACAGGTTTAGAAAAGCATCTCCGGTAAAGATGTCGCTGTGAGAATGCCTGTGAACGTTTCCGAGGCGGAACGCGTGATCGCCCATTTCCGCCAACATTCGGGATTCATCCGTCGCATATACATCCCCGTCGTAGTTGTAGACCAGAACGTTGGTCCCCGCACCATCAGGCGACTGAAGGTTTACGTGACCAGTCCCATACGGCGTGAGAATCTTGGTTAGAAGGATTTTCGCATAGGCTTCCGCAAGATCGTAGCCCTTCCTGTTGATGTTGATAATATGCGCCAAGCCGGTGCGGTAGAAGTCAAGAAACGATTCGAATCGGTAGCCCGTTTTTTCCTTGCTCCTGACCGCGAATCCATACGGACTGATCGGCCTCAGAAAAATTGAATGAAAGCCTTGACGCACGTATTCATCTATGATCTCCGTTGGATGTTGCAGGGAAAACTGAGTCGTGGTCATCAGGGCAGCGACTCTCCCAACGCCAAGTACCTCCCGAGCACGTTCGATGCCTTGAATGGTCAATTCATAGCTGTTATTGCTCGGACGCGGACGGTTCACGTTGTGTATAAACGCCGGTCCATCCAGCGATGTTGACACCTTGATGTTCTCGTCTCGGAGGTAGAGCAGGATGTCATCCGTTACGTTTGCCAGATTAGTACAGACCACTATCTCTAACTCTTTACGCAGAGCCCCAGCCTCTTTCTTGGCCAATGGCACAATATACCGAATCAGATCAAATGCAAGAAGCGCCTCGCCCCCTTGAAACTCCAGCGTCAAGTGCCGTGCCGGACTCTTCATCATTAGCTCGACCGATTTTGCTGCCGTTTCAAAGCTCATGTCATAGCTTGTCTTGTCCGACGTTTGGCGAGAGACCTGACAGTAGTGACATGAATGGTCGCAGCGAAGCGTGACTACGAAAATATGGAGCTTAGTGAAGCCTTCGATGAAGCTGTATTTGGTTCGGTACTTCGTGGCCAGCAAATCGAGTAGAAGCGAAGAGCCATCATCCGTTATGAACTGTTTCGCCTTCAAAGTTCGGTAGAGTTCAGAGGCGCAAGGCAACTGCCTTTGAACGAGGGCCCGAGCGGTGCCGCTTGGAGCTGAGATGAACTCCCCGGCCTCGTTAACGAGTATTTCAGTGCTGTCATCCAGTCTCAAGAAGCGAAACGGCAACAGATGATATCCGGCGATTGAAGCTGAGTAACTCTCAACTGGATAGAAAGTCCTTGCCATAATGACGTGGAGGGGATTCTCCTCCTGTCCTCATTCTGCCGGGGAACCCTTCATTATCTGCACCAGGGAACTCGGTTTTTCGCTTGCAACCGGATCGGCAATGCTCCCCGGAGGCTCGTCCTCCAGCACGCCCGACTCAGAGAACGCCTTTGCCAAGATTAACTGCCGGATCGACGAGGTCTCTGCCTCAACCTGCCTTCGGAGTTCAAAGTCCAAAAGCGAATTGCAGAACTCGCCCAGGAACTCCTCAATCGAAATCGGCGTCGGATTTGCCAGCGTGGGGAGGCGCTGCTTAAGCTTTATACGAATAACCAACCTGTCGTCACGGGACTCCGGCAGATGAATGTACGCGATTCTGGCGTACCAGTAGCAGGCTCTCAGAATGGCCTCTCTGCTGTAAATGCGCGGGTCTAAGCGTATGGTCGCAGAGAATTCCGAGTCCGCCTCGGATTGAAACCCTTCCACGCCGCTGGTCACACAAACCCGCCCGAAACATGGGACGAGTGAGACGCATGGGAGGCGTGAGAATCGTGCGAAGCATGAGAGGCATGGGAATCATGTGATGAATGCGAATCATGCTGCGCGATCATCTTGTAACCGTTCGCCATTTGCCTCAGCACCAGCTTCGGGGGTAGCGGTTTCGCGATAGAGCTGGCACTGGCTTCGGTCGTAATCCCTCGCGGCAAGTCGGGCAACGTGGCATGCGCGTCTAGTTTCGGGGCCCCATTCAGAATAGCCAGCCCGCTGCCCAACAGGATCGCGAGCTTCCCCGAAAAGTTCGACAGAACTCCCCGCTTTTTGGGCGTCTCTTCAGCCATAGGTAGCCTCTGATTCCGGGGGAGATAGACAGATAGATAGAAATTACCGTGAGCCTACCCTCCGGTCGGCGCGTATGTCAATGGAAAACACACTCGCGCAGCGGTACCTGCGGCGGAGATGGCATAGCACTTCGGTAACCCGACTCGTTACCTGCGCGTCGGCAAAACATGGGAATCCTGAGGGCGTCCGGAGAACGCGGCGTCCCTCCCTCCCCGCCAGTTCTGCCGCAAGGTCCCTCGCTACGCTCGGGATTTCGCCCTTCGACTTCGCTCAGGGCAGGCTCTGCGGGCTCGGATTTTAGCCTGCCCTGAGCAACTGAGCGAAGCGAAGTTGTCGAATGGGCCCGCAAAGCGGCTCAAGTTCGAATCCCTCCCTCTCCGCCAGCATTGATCGGCCGAATTACGGACATTTATGGGTGAAACCCGGAGCGCACCTCACGCTGTTATTCTGAAATGTGACTCCAAGGCCGTGCGCACGCACCCAGACCTCGTTTCGAAAGGGTTCCTGGCGGTTCCTGGGTCGATGTTTCGTCATCGGCGTGGTGCTTCTTTGGGCGCTGGCCGCACTGATCCTTGTGGCCGCCCGCTGGATCGACCCACCCACAACCGCGGTGCACGCCCAGCGCCGCTTGCAGGCCTGGATTCGCGGAACGCCCTATCACGAACGCTACAAATTCGTTTCGCTAAGCCAAATCTCGCCTGATCTCCAGCACGCTGTAATCGCCGCTGAGGACGCGCGCTTCTACCAGCACCATGGCTTCGATTGGCACCAGATCCAAATCGCTGCCGGAGAGGATTTGGAAGGGGGGCGCACTCGCGGAGCTTCTACCCTGACGCAGCAACTCGTAAAAAACCTGTTCTTTGGAACCGGCCGCTCCTTTCTCCGCAAGGGCGCGGAGTTCACATTGGTACCGGTGGCCGAATTCGTTCTGGGCAAGCGGCGCATTCTGGAGATCTACCTCAATGTGATCGAGTGGGGCCCTGGCATTTATGGTGCCGAGTCGGCGTGTCGTTACTACGACGGAACCGCGGCCCGGGCTATCGGCCGGCAACAGGCGGCACAGCTCGCCGCGATTCTGCCGGCTCCCCTGAAGCGACGGCCCGAGCGCATGAATAAGTACAGCGCGATCATCCTTGATCGGATGCGCCAAATGGGTTGGTAATCGAGAGGCTCGTGGCCCAGATAAAACCCCTGAAGCCGTGTCCTTCCCGAAAAACTCGCCCCTGATGTGAATAGCAAAAACGCGCAGCCCTCGCGAGACTGCGCGTCGGCAAAACATGGAAATCCTGAGGGCGTCCGGAAAACTCGGCGGCGCTAGCGCCCGTAGTACTTGGCGTTGCGCTCGGTGAAGGCCTTCCACTTCTCCGGCAGGTCATCGAGAGCGAAGATGGCCGACACCGGGCACACCGGCACACAGGCGCCGCAGTCGATGCACTCCACCGGATCGATGTAGAGCATCTCTTCCGTGGCGTGGTTAGGCTCGTCCTTCTTGGGATGGATGCAATCGACCGGGCAAGCGTCCACACATGCCGTGTCCTTGGTGCCGATGCAGGGCTCTGCGATCACATAAGCCATAAAGTTTGCTTCCCCCTCAGATGAGTGCGTTCCGAACAGATTATTTTAGCAGATGCGCCCGCCGCCATCACCAAAGCAGGTGACGGCAAGAAGCCGGGGCTGTTCTGCGCCTGCGTGCAGCGAACGGCGTTTAGGCTGAAACCAACTGCTGCGACGGCTGGTACTCCACGATGTACCCGGCAACCGCGCTGGCGGCAACGGTGTAGGGGCTGGCCAGGTACATTTGTCCGGGACCGCTGCGGCCGGGGAAATTGCGGTTCTGGGCCGAGATGACCACCTGCGTGGGGCTGCTGGTAGCGCCGGGACCGGCATTGATGCAGGCGCCGCAGCTCGGCTCGATCACCATCACGCCGGTCTTGTGGAAGATGTCGAGATAGCCCTTGCGCACGCAGTAGTCGCGCGTCTCCTGCGAACCGAACTGGATGTAGAACTTCACCGACTCGGCGACGCGCTTGCCCTGGCGCAGGGCGTCGGCGAGCACGGCGGCGTACATGTCCATGTCTTCGTTTTTGCCGGCGGTGCAGGTGCCGCCATAGGCGATCTCGATGGGCACGGGCGTGTTGAGCTCGCGCACGTACTTGCCGTTGCCGGGATCGCCCGGCGTCGCGACCATGGGCGTGATCTCGGCGGCATCGAGTTCGATGACGTGCGCATACTCAGCGCCGGGATCGCTCGCCAGGCCCTCGATCAGCTTCTCGGCCCCGCGGCGGTCCATGCCGCGGCGCTCCGCCAGGAAGTCCATGGCCTTGCGGTCGGGCGCGACGATGCCAGTGAAGCCGCCGATCTCAGCCGCCATGTTGGTCATCGTGGCGCGCTCGTCCACACTCAGGTCCTCGATGGCCTCGCCCGCGTACTCGATCACCTTGGCCAGCGCCTTGCCGCTACGCACGTAGTCGAGGCTGAGAATCTTCAGGATGAAATCCTTGGCGGTGACGTTCGCATGTTTCTTCCCGCGAACAACCACCCGAACCGACTCCGGCACCTTCACGCGAACGTCTTTGGTAATCCACGAATTGAAAACATCCGTGGTGCCGATACCGAAGGCCACCGCGCCGATGGCGCCGGAGTGTGGCGTGTGCGAATCCGAGCCGACGATCAACTGCCCGGGCAGCGCGTAGCTCTCCAGCATGATGGAGTGGCAGATGCCCTCCGAGCCTTTGCGGTCCTTCAGCTCGCCGTGCAGCTTGATGCCGCGCTCGCGGGCGAAGTCTTCCTGCTTGAGCTTGAGCTGGCCGGCGAGGTCGAGCAGGCCCATCTTGCGTTTCTCCGGCGAGATCACCTCGTCGAGAAATGTCAGGTGGTCGCGGAAGAAGAGGATCGACGCGGGATCCTTCACCGGCACATCCTTGCCCACGAGATGATCGTAGAAAATCGCCGCCATGGGCGTAACGTACTCGTGGCTGAAGCGCTGGTCGGTGCGCGCGAAGCCGGAGTCGCCGGGCTTGACCGCGGGCACGCCGACGTGTCCCTGCGCATCGACCATGTGGCGGGCGAAAATCTTCTCCGCCAGCGTCATGGGGCGCGCGGGCGTGGCGATGGCCGGCAGAAAGACCTTCTTCTGCAAGCGCGCGACGTTGAACGGGAACAGCCCGCCATACTCGATGATCTGGCGGGTGATGTCGTCCTCGCCGCGGGTGAATTCCGCGAGCGGAATCTCGTCGCCGCGGCGGATTTTGTCGATCAGGCCGAAGTCGGTCGAGGTCAGCACGCCCAGGTTCTGGCAGTTTTGCTTGTAGATGCGCTCGATGTTCTCGGCGATCACAAGCTGGATGCCGGCGGCCCGCTCGGCGTAGGGCGACTGCTCGCGGCTGGAGCCTTTGCCGCGCCGCTTGCCGCTCACCGCGCACACGAATCCGCCGCGCTTGACGTCGCCGCGCTTGATGGGCAGCTCGCTTCCGCACTTCAGCCCGGTGTAGGGAAACTCGCCCAGCGTCTCGTCGAAATAGAAGCAGATGTGCGCCGGGGTGATTTCGTCGGTGGAAATATCGTCGCGCATCTTGGGATTGTTCTGCGGGTGGGCGGTGTCCCAGGGCAGGTCTTCGCCTGCCAGTTGCCGCTTGATCAGCTCAGGATCTTCAGTGAGAAAAAGAATGCGCCCCTGCAGGCGCACGCGGTCAGGACGCTTCTCGACCTTGCGCTCTAATAGAGAATTCCCCACGACAATATTCTAACAAACGGGCGTGATACATTGGGCGGATTGCCCGCCCGAGGCGAGATGCCATCATTCCGCCAGCCGCGCCGTTTCGCCGCGATTTTCGTGTCTCTGCTGCTGCTGGTGGCCGCGGCCGCCGCGCAACAACAAGGCTGCGCCGAACTGCAGGCGCTCAAGAAGCAGACCTACGGCTTCCATCCCAGCAAGCTCTCCCAGCTCCAGCAGACCGCCAAGGAAGAGCAGATCGACCGCTTCCGCAAGCTGGCAGAATCGCAGGGTGAGCGCGGCGTCCGATGCCTGAGGGCAATGCTGAAATCGGAGAGCAGAGATTCCTTCTTCCTGTTCGACGGCGCCAGCCTGCTGCTGCATGTGGACGATTCCCCGCCGTCGCTGGCGGTGGTGAGCGAGGCCGCCGGGCGCAGCGACCTGGGAGAGATCAACACCGCCGGCTACGTCGAGCTGGTGTTGGAGCTGGCGCAGCACGGCGTCGACACCTCCGCGCTGGCCGAAAAATACATGCGCTATCCCGAGGTGGATGGCGACATCCCCGAGCGCTCCCTGACGGTGGACCGCGCGACCGGCGCCATCTTCCTCTACGGGAGCATGAGCGCGGAGCGCGCCGACCAAGATCTGATTCCGCTGCTGGCGGCGAAAGAATCGTATGTGCGAAGCACGGCAGCGCTCGCGCTTGCGCTCAACATGACGCAGGAGAGTTATCGCGCCCTCGCCGGCCTGCCCGGGATCGACAGCCTGCCCGAATATGTGCAGAAGGAGGTGGTCGAGTCGCTGGCCTACCACGCGCCGGATGCCAACGTGATCCCAACCTACTCGCGGGAGCGGGTGCTGGCGCGCCTGCACAGCCTGCCGCGGACTGCGGAGCAGATGGAAGCGGAGCTCAAAAAGGAGAATCCGGTGGTGGGCATCGCCGACGATGAGCCGTTCATCCGCAGCGCCATTGCAACACTGACCGCTGCCGATCTGGAGACGGTGCGCGAATCGCGGCGGGCGTCGCTCGTGTCAGTTTCCGAGGAAAGCCTCAATGAGTACGCCGCCTACACGCGGGTGATTCTGGGCGTGATCAACCGGCTGGATTTGTACAAGGAATACAGGGTGCATTAGCGGTTCGCTGCGGCCTTTTCGCTGGGCTGTCATGCTGAGCGAGTGCGGGCCGCTTTTGCCCGCACGAGTCGAAGCACCCCTACTCCCGCGCCACTCTTCAAATAGGGGTCCTTCGACTCGCGCGCCAAATTCGGGCGCGCTCGCTCAGGATGACAGGGTGTGGTCGTACGAGGCATTTGTTGGAGCGGTCCGATCGCGGCAAAAATCCTGCTCACCACTTCGCTTTTTGACAGTCAGTGATTGGGGGGTGCGGTAGCATGGGGTTTTTGCGCGGGGGCCCTTCTATCAGCATGGCCGAACCTCAATCAAGCGTGCACGTGGCGCCGCCGGCCCCGCCGGTTACCCAGTCGGCCTGGAGCCCGTTGCGCGAACCGCTCTTCCGCACGCTGTGGGCCGCTTCCGTCGTCTCTTACATCGGCACCTGGATGCAGAACATGGGCACGGGCTGGCTGATGGCCTCGCTCACCGCCTCGCCCATGATGGTGGGACTGGTGCAGGCCGCCACCACGCTGCCCGTTTTCCTGGTGATCCTGCCCGCCGGGGCGCTGGCCGACATGGTGGATCGCCGCCGCTTCCTGCTGTGGAGCCAGGCGTGGATGGTGGTCGCCGCCGCCGCCCTGGGCATCCTGACCGTGTTCGGCATGGTCAGCCCCTGGAGCCTGGTGCTGCTGACCTTCGCGCTCGGGTTCGGCGCGGTGATGAACGATCCCGCGTGGCAGGCGATCACGCCGGAGACCGTCTCCGGCCAGCGGCTGGCCTCGGCGGTGGCGCTGAATTCCGCCGGCTACAACGCGGCGCGCGCTGTCGGACCAGCTCTGGGCGGCCTGGTGATTGCCGCGGCGGGATCGGGATTCGCCTTCCTGCTGAACGCGGCGTCGTTCTTCGGGGTCATCATTTTTCTTTATCGCTGGAAGCGGGTACCTCACCACGTCCCCGAACCGGCCACGCGGCTGCGCCACGCCCTGGCGGCGGGATTCCGCTACGCGCGCGGCGCGCCGACCGTCCGCGCGGTGCTGGTGCGGACGGGCGTCTTCAGCCTCTTCGCCAGCGTGATCTGGGCGCTGCTGCCGCTGGTGGCGCGCCCGCATGGCCCCGTCGGCTACGGATTGCTGCTCGGCTTCTTCGGACTGGGCGCGCTCGCCGGAGCGGTGCTGCTGCCGGGACTGCGGCGTGCATTTTCCTGCGACATGCTGGTGGTGACGGCCACGGTGCTGTTCGCCGCCGTGACCTTCGCGGTGGCGCGGCTCGCGGCCTTTGGCTGGCTGTGCGCCGTGCTGTTTCTGGGCGGCATGTGCTGGATCGCCATCATCGCGACGTTGAACGTCACCGCGCAGGTCATGTGCCCGGCGTGGATCCGCGCGCGGACGCTCTCCATGTACCTGCTGGTGCTGCAAGGCGGCATGGCTGCCGGCAGCGCGCTGTGGGGCGCGGTCGCGTCACGCCTGGGCCTGCCAGCGGCATTCCTGCTGGCGGCAGTGGGGATGGTGCTGGGACTGGCGGCGGCGCTGCGCTATCGCCTGCCGGCGCACGAGAGGGAGATGGGATAGACAGCCGGTTGGGAAGGGCACGGCTTCAGCCGTGCCGCATGCAGTCGAAAACAGATGCGGCTTTAGCCGCTGCCGTCCGGGATGAATTTCCCTCAGCGGCTAAAGCCGTTGTTCAATTGAGACGATTGTTGGCACGCCTGAAGGCGTGCCCTTCCCAAGAGTGCCCTTGAAGAGTGGCGCGGGAGTAGGGGTGCTTCGACTCGTGCGGGCAAAACCGGCCCGCACTCGCTCAGCATGACAGAGGGATGAGTTCAAATAGGGGTCCCCTTCGGCTTCGCTCAGGGCAGGCTTTCGACTCGCGCGCCAAAATGCGGGCGCGCTCGCTCAGGATGACAATCCAAGCGGAATTGCTACCTCACACGCTCTGTTCCATGCCCGGTTCGAGCAGGCCGAGGGAGATGTTTTCCTCGGCAGGATCGCGCAGCAGCACCTTCTCCGTGATCTTCTCGAAGTGGTAGCCCATGATGGCCAGAGTGATGGCCGTGCCGAAGGCATGGCGGTAGCGGGTAGCGGCGTCGTAGATGAACTTCCAATAGGTGCTGCGCTGTTTGCCCAGCACGCCCTGCTTCATCATGGAGCGCGCGAAGGCCAGGTAGTCGGAGACCTGGTGGCGCACGTGGTTGGCGGGATGATACTCGCTGAGGAAGCGGCGCACGCGGTCGTAGTAGGCGTCGCGCTCGTAGATGCGCTTGAGAATGGACCGGTAGCCCTCGATGAGCCGCTGCGGATCCATCTTGGGAATGAAGTTCAGCCGGGTCTCCATGTTGTCGCCGGTGCCCTCGGTGACCAGGCGCTTTTCCTTGACCAGACGGCGATAGAGCTGGGTTCCGGGCAGCGCCTGCAGCAGTCCCACCATGGCCAGCGGGATGGCGCTCTTGTCGATGAATTCCACCTGGCGGTCGAAGACGTCATCGGGATCGTTGTCGAAGCCGACGATGAATCCGGCCATCACCTCGATGCCGAAGCTCTGGATATGGTGCACGCTATCCAGCAGGCTGCGGCGGGTGTTCTGCAGCTTTTGCGCTTCCTTCAGGCTGGCCTCGACCGGAGTCTCGATGCCGAGAAACACGCGGATGAAGCCGGAGGCCTTCATCATCTCCAGCAGCTCGGAGTCGTCGGCCAGGTTGAGCGAAGCTTCGGTAAAGAACGTGAAGGGACGGCCGTGCCGGGAGTTCCAGTCTCCAAGCACGGGCAGCAGCTCTTTCACTTTTTTCTTGTTGCCGATGAAGTTGTCGTCCACCAGGAAGACGGAGCCGCGCCATTTGCGGTCGTGGAGCAGCTCGAGTTCGGCCACTACCTGCTCCGGCGACTTGGTGCGGGGCCGGCGGCCGTAGATCTCGATGATGTCGCAGAACTCGCAGTTGAAGGGACAGCCGCGGGAATACTGAATGCCGACGGCGCTGTAGGGCTTCAGGTTGACCAGGTCGAGATCGGGCAGCGGAGTCTTACTCAGGTCAGGCAGCGCGTGCGCCTTGTAGAGCGGCTTGGCGGTGCCGGCTTCCAGATCGGCCACCAGGTCGGGCATCAATTCCTCGGCCTCGCCCACAACGACGTGATCGGCCGCGAGCGGCAGTTCGTCTACGCTACTGGTGATGGGGCCGCCGATCACCGTGCGCAGGCCGCGGGCGCGGCAGCGCGCCAGGATATCGAGAATCTCGCGGCGGTGCACCAGCATGCCGCTCAACATCGCCACGTCGGCCCATTTCAGGTCGGAGTCGGTGAGCTGCTTGACGTTGGTATCGACGAGGCGCTTCTTCCAGTGCCCGGGAAGCTGCGAAGAAATGGTCATCAGACCGAGCGGCGGATATGCCGAGCGCTTGCCTTCGAACGGCAGGGCGTGTTTGAAGCTCCAGTAGGTGTCAGGCCATTCCGGGTAAATCAGCAGAGCATTCATCGGCTCTCCCTGCAAAATGTCGTTGGTGAAACAGAACTTACCCGGCCGCGCTCCGTTGCCTGGCGCAACCATCCTCACCGAGTGCGACCAGTATAGTCCCCAAACCGCCTTGTCAAACGTACAACCGTGAAAACCCTCATTATGGGCAGTGATTCCCCCAAATCGTGCAGCGAAAGGTTCTGACGCGTGGAGAATGAATCAGCGATCAGCGCCCGGAGGCGATGCGGCGCGCCGGCGCGGGACGCTCGCCGCGGGGAGGCCGGCGCAACTGGGTGCGCAGGGCGCGCACATCCATTTTGAGGTCGGCCAGGGTGCGGCCCAGCGAGTTGCGGTGCATGCCCAGGATCTTGGCGGCCCGGCACTGGTTGCCGCGATTCTCCACCAGCACCTTGGTGAGGAAAGCCTTTTTGAACTCGCGCACCGCTTCACCGTAGCGGATGCCGCCGCGGACCATCTGCAGAACCAGGCTTTCCAGTTGCTCCTTCACGGGCGCCAAACTCCTGCACAAAAACAGAAAGGGCTGCGACATTGGTTATGTTCTAGCCGCCGGCTCCTGCGAGGGAGTCGGACGGCGTGGAAACATGCACCGTCACAGCCCTTGATGCGATCACTGCTTTCGCAGTTCCAAGCCCCAGCGTTCTCTCGCAAGCTCGCCGGTTTTTTCGGGCCTGGCGGTCCGTTTGGGTCACCCCGCCGGACTGATCACCCAGCCTACTTCGGATTGGCGACTTTTAGGAAGCCAACCCTTTCGACCGTCGACGCGAGTTACCTTAAATGCGAGTTGGGCTGCCGTCAATGCCCGTGATTAGTGCAAATGTGGAAAATCAGGCGGTTCGTTTTCCCGTCGCGGGCATCTCCTATAATGGTCGACTTGCGAAGTCGCAGGCGCTCTCCGCGGAGGATGTAGGGAGCGCATTCGTCAAAGCGACAACACAACTTCAAGGAGAGATCGTATGGCTAAGGCTGTAACGCCGATACCTGAGGGTTTCCACACGGTGACGCCGCATCTGGTAATCAAGGGCGCTGCCGCAGCAATCGATTTTTACAAGCGCGCGTTCGGAGCGCAGGTTGTGAGCCGGATGGATGGTCCGGGTGGCATGGTCGGCCACGCCGAACTGAAGATCGGTGACTCCATCATCTTCCTGGCCGATGAGTTCCCCGGAGCGCCAACCAAATCGCCGCAGACGCTCGGCGGCACCACCGCCAGTTTGCATCTCTACGTTCCCGATGTGGATGCCACCTTCAAGCAGGCGATCTCCGCCGGTGGCCGCGAGACCATGCCCGTCGCCGACATGTTCTGGGGAGACCGCTTCGGGCAACTGCACGACCCCTTCGGCCACAGTTGGTCGATCGCCACCCGCAAGGAAATCCTGACCCCGCAAGAGACCGAGAAGCGAGCCCAGGCCTTCTGGGCCACCATGCAATCGCAGAAGAAATCGGCCTGAGCAGGAAAAAACCGATTCACCCGAGGGGACGAGCAGTCCCCTCTTTTGTATTATGGGCCGCGGCTGATAAGAGCTATTGCTGATTGGATAATTGAAAAACTATCTCCGTCCGAAATCCCGAATTCAGTGTCCACTGTCATTCTTCCGTCGAGCAAAGCGAGGCGGGAGAATCTGGGATAGCAGCCAGCGCCACCATCTCGGGTAGCGCCCGCGTTCTCGCCAGATTCTCCGCTCGCCTTCGGCTCGCGAAGGATGACAACCTCCACCGTACCCATCACGTGTACCAGGAGCGCAGGATGAGAAGCTTCGACACGCTGTCCGAGCAAGAAGTGCTGGCGTTGGCCATTTCTCTGGAGGAAGAAGACGAGCGCATCTACGCCGATTACGCGGAAGGGCTGCGCGAGAAGTATCCATCCACCGCCAAGGTGTTCGAGGGCATGCGGGAGGAGGAATCCAGCCACCGGCGGCGGCTGCTCGACCTGTACCGCGAGAAATTTGGCGAGCATATTCCGCTGATCCGGCGCCAGGACGTAAAAGGGTTCGTGCAGCGGCGCGCCCTCTGGCTGGCACGGCCGCTGCGGCTGAACACCATCCGCAACCAGGCCGTGGCCATGGAGGAAGAAGTCCGCCGCTTCTATGAGAAGGCGGCGGCGCGCACTACCGACGCCAGCATCCGCCAGTTGCTCGACGATCTGGCCGAGGTCGAGCGGATGCACGAATGCCGCGCCGAACAATTGGAGCAGACCGCGCTCGAGCCCGACACCCAGCATCAGGAAGAGGAAGCGCGCAAGAAGTTGTTCCTGCTGCAGATCGTGCAGCCCGGCTTGGTAGGACTGATGGATGGTTCAGTGTCCACGCTGGCGCCGGTGTTCGCCGCCGCCTTTGCCACCCGCAACAGTTGGACAGCGTTTGCGGTCGGCCTTGCGGCCTCGCTGGGCGCCGGCATCAGCATGGGTTTCGCGGAAGCGCTCTCCGATGACGGCAGCCTCACCGGCCGCGGACATCCCTGGCTGCGCGGCCTGATCTGCGGCCTGATGACCACGCTGGGAGGCATCGGCCACACTCTTCCCTTCCTCATCCCGGCGTTCAACGTAGCCACCAGCGTGGCCGCGATAGTGGTGGTGGCGGAGCTGGCCAGCATCACCTGGATCCGCAAGCGCTATATGGAGACACCCATATTCTCCGCCGCGCTGCAAGTGGGCCTGGGAGGAGCGCTGGTCTTTCTTACCGGGGTGCTGATCGGGAACTCGTGAGCCGGCCTAATTCAGCCTGGCGGCGCCGTAAATCAGCACTCCACGCAGCTGCCCGGCCAAAATGTGGGGTAAGATATCCACAACGCAGGCGTGGTTAGGGGGTGCTATGCCGCTCTACATGGATGTGCATCGGAATCTGCAGGCGCGGCCGGAAGATGTTGCCATGGCTCATTCGATGGACCTCTCGGTCCAAACCAAGTACGGCGTGCGTTACACCCGCTACTGGCACAACCCGGAAGCCGGCTGCGTCTACTGCCTGGTGGAAGCGCCCAGCCTCATGGACGCGATACGGGTGCACAAAGAGGCCCACGGGCTGGTCGCCGATCAGTTGATCGAAGTGACGATGGACCAGGTCGACACTTTCCTGGGCGTTCAGAGGCCCACCCACTCGGGCACCGATCCCAGCGACGGCGCCTTCCGCGTGGTCATGTTCACGGATATCGCCGGCTCAACCGCCTTGGCGGGCCAACTCGGAGACCACCGTTTCCACGACATCCTGAAGACACACAACGCGGTGATCCGAGAAGCGTTGAACCGCCACGCCGGAACCGAGGTGAAGCACACGGGCGACGGTATTCTTGCCTCATTCCTGTCGGTCTGCCAGGGAGTCGAGTGCGCAGTGACGATCCAGAACGGGTTTGCCGTTCACAACCGTAATAGCGAGGTCCAGTCCATCAAGGTCCGCGTCGGCCTGAGCGCAGGCGAGCCGGTCGCCGACCACAGGGACCTGTTCGGCGCTACAGTCAATCTCGCGGCGCGGGTGTGCGCTTTTGCCCAGCCCGGCCAGATTCTCGCCGCGAATGTGATCCGGGAACTGTGTCTCGGCAAATCATTCGTCTTTTCGGATATTGGCGAGGTGGAGCTAAAAGGTTTCGCCCAACCCCTCCGCCTCCATGAGGTGCGATGGAGCGACCACGCCTCCGCCAGCCCTGGTAACGGCGGTTCGACAGCTCCCGCGGCCTGAGCTCAGGTTCCGAGTGCCGGTTCCCGAAGATCCCCAACATCTGTCATCCCGAGCGCCTTGAGCCGCGAGGGATCTTGGTTTTGTGAAGCAAACGCAAGGTCCCCCTCGGCTGCGCTCGGGGCAGGCTCTCGACTCGCGCTCGGCTCGCCTCGCGCGTCGCTCGGGATGACAGTTTTAAACGGCAGGTAGCACGACTAAGCGGAGGCCTACGGAACCACCGTCACCGTGGCCGCTCCAGCCCCTTGTCGTACATGGCGGCGTAGCCCAGGTACTGGCGCGCGACGTCGTGCGGATACTCGATCGCGACACTCTTCACGTTCCCCTTGGCGTCGAAGGCCGCGTCCAGCCAGGAATTGACCCCGGCCCAATACGTAGGGATGTTGAGCTGCTTGTAGCGGGCCACCACCTGGTCGCGCAGCGCGGGATCGAAGTGCACGGCGTAGCGTTCGGTCAGCGCCTTGATGGCGTCGTAATCGCCCTCGGCCTTGATGCGCATGATCTCGGCCAGCAGCATGCCTACGCCTTCATGCATCTTGTGATAGTCCTTCACCCGTATGTAGGTCTTGCCGTTGCGCTCGAACTGCTCGATCGAACCGGGGACCTTGTCCTGAATGTAGCGCACGATGAGCTGCCGGTCGCGGGCGTGATCTTCCTCGATGGTGTCGCCCTTGGGGATCTTGCGAAGCTGCGTGAGCGCCACCAGCGTCTCCCGGTCATACATGGCCTTCGCCACCTCGTCCTGGTTGGAGACCAGCCCGAGTTCCTTCAGCTTCGGGTCCCAGGCGTTCCACAGCGCCATCAGGTCGGCGCGCGCCTCCTCCATCGCGGAAAAATATTCCTTCAAATAGGGCTCGGCGCCGCCCTTGAGCCGGTCGCTGAGCTTGCCCGAGCCGTGGCCGATGACCTCGTGCATCGCCGTCAGCAGGTCTTCGGCTTCGTCGCCGTATTTCTTGCCGCGCGCAATCTCTTCCGGCGTGGCCGCGAATTCTTCCAGCGCCTTGAAACCGCCAGCGGCGTTCAGCGCGCGCGAGCTACCGGTAAACAAGAAGTTTTTGCTGCCGTACTTCTCGCGGATCTGGTTCTCGTTGGGCAGATTGTCGCCGATGGTGGTGACCTGGAAGTCGCCGGTCTCGATCAGGGTCTCGACCGCCTTCACCAGCGGCGGCTGCACGCCCATCTTCTTGTATTTTTCCTCCCAGGGCGCTTTCTGCTCGAAGTATTGGGCGTTCTCGGCCAGCTTCACCATGGCGTCGGTGAGCGGCTTGTCGGTCACCGAGACGAAGCTCTGCGAGCTGCCTTTGGCCCCGCGCGCGTCGCGGTAGATCTCGATGAAGCCGTTGGCGAAGTCCACCGGGGAATTGTCCTGCACCCAGTCGGCGCCGAACTTGAGCCAGTCCTGGAAGTCGCCGGTCTGATAGAAGCGGACCAGGTCGGCGATCACCTGCGCCTGCTTCGGATCGGCGACCGCGCGCGCTTTCTCCAGGCACTGGTTGGCGCGGCGAAGGTAGATGGCGTAGCGGCCAGGCGGAATGCGGCCGTCGGGCGTGCCGGCGCGATAGATCTCTTCGTGGAGCTGGCCGTCCTTGCCCTTCACCAGCCGCGAATTGAGCGGATGCTGATCCTTGAAGTCCTTCAGGTCGGCCAGGCTCACCCCGGAATAAAAGTTATTCGAGCTGGCCTGGATGATGTCCTTGCCGCCTTGCGGGCTCTTGGCCGTCATCATGGGCTCGAAGCTGGGATCGAACAGCGACGCTTTCAGCTCGTCGAGTTCCCTATCCAGTTGCGCGGGCGTCGCCAGCGGAGGCAGGTCGCCATAGGCGGTCTTCATGGCGCCGTGGCGCTGGGCCGTGAGCGCCGCCTGCTTCAGCTCGTCGAAGGTGAAGGTGGGAAGAAACTTCTGCGCGGTGTTCTCATTGTGATTGCCGCGGTTCGCCCAGAAGAGCTTGGCGAAGTCGGTGATCTTGCCCATCGCCGCCGGGTCGATGCCCTCGGGATGGGCGACGATCTCTTCCAGCAGCCGTTTCTGCCGCAGGCCGTAGGGCGACAACTGGTCATAAATGATGGGATCGATGGCGATGGAAGCCTGCGTGAGCCAATAGGCCAGAGCTTGCTGCTTGGGATCGAGCGCTTTGAAGCTCTCGGCGCGGAGCAGGACGAAGCCGGTGTTGCCGACGCGGTCCATCAGGGCACTGGGCGCGACCGGCTGCTGGGCGCCGGCAAGAGAGGCGAGCAAGAAAATGGCCGCACAGGCGGCAAGGCGAGATCTCACGGTTGTCCTCCGGAAGTGACTGCCTATGGTAATGGACGATGACGGAAGCGCAAAGTGAGGGCTAGTAAAATGGATTGCTTGGCGCAGGTGTAGCGCGCGGAGCGCGCGTTAGATCGTAGCCCACGGCGTCAGCCGTGGGAATTGTGGCCAGGAGAACGGCCAGCCCGCGACGCGGGCGTAAGAAATGCTCTGGTCGTGGGTCTTTCGCCCGCTACGCGGGCTCGCGTTGACCTCGCCGCTTGTCCCACGGCTTACGCCGTGGGCTACGTTCTTACGGCCCTGCGGGCCTGCGCGCGTTGCCGTTCAGCAGGCGCTTCACCAGTTCGGCCACGCCCGCGCCTTCGCGGGCCGCGGTCACCACGTCCACCTTGCGCTTGAGCCTGGGGAGCGCGTTGGCAACGGCGGCCGAGTAGCCACAGAGGGCGAGGAAGTCTTCGTCGTTCTCCGCATCGCCGACGCCCACAG
This sequence comes from uncultured Acidobacteriota bacterium, assembly GCA_963808725.1. GTDB lineage: Bacteria > Acidobacteriota > Terriglobia > Terriglobales > Acidobacteriaceae > JAHFUA01. The sequence continues at coordinate 795,985 of CAWEGO010000003.1, forward strand.
TGTCCTTGGCCGCGACGCCGATCTCGCGCAGGGCGCCCAGCAGGCCGCTGGCCTTGTTCACGCCGTGCGGCAGCACCATCAGCGAGCGCTTGTTGAGGATGACCTCGAACGGCAACCCCAGTTCGTCGATCACTTGCGAGACTACCCGCCGCTGCGCGCGCAAGGTGGCGACGATGGTGCGCCCCACCGAGAGCGGCCGGAGCCGCCGCGCCCGCAGCGCCTCCACCAGCTTGCGCGATGGCCGGCGGGCCAGCAGGCGGCGCTTGCCGCTCGCAGGGTTATAGATAAGGGCGCCATTCTCCGCCACTACGCGGTCGAAGAGCGAGACCAGGGGAAAGACTTCGAGCAGGTCCGGGAGTTCGCGGCCGGTCACCAACAGCAGCTTGCGGCGGGAATCCCGCACCTGGCCGAGCGCTTTCAGGGTCGCCGCGCGGACGTGTCCGCCAGTAGCTAGCGTCCCATCGTAGTCACAGGCCAGCGCCGCCCAGCGGACCCTCATCGTGCCGCCAGCTCCCGGGATTCCTCGCGCGTGGGTTCTCGATGGTCGAGCCGGGTTTCGCACAGTTCCCCGATCAGGGTGGCGGCCCAGCGATACACATTATTCTCCTTCACCACGCGGCGCATGTGCTGCATGCGCGCCTTCTTCTCGCGGGGCTCCATCTCCAGGGCGCGGAAGATGGCGTCGGCGAGCTGCTCGGTGTCGTAAGGATTCACGATCAGGGCGTCGCGCAGTTCGCGGGAGGCGCCGGTGAAATGGCTGAGCATCAGCACCCCCTGCTCGTCGTCGCGGGCGGCGACGAATTCCTTGGCCACCAGGTTCATGCCGTCGTGCAGCGAAGTCACCAGGCAGAAATCGGCGGCACGGTAGAAGTGCGAGATCTGCTCGTGGCTGTGGTGGCGCTTGAGAAAGACGATGGGCTTCCATTTGCCGGACTGGAAGCGCCAGTTGATGCGGTCGGCCTCGGCTTCCACCTCCTCCAGCAGGTCGTGATAGCGCTTGATGTGGGTGCGGCTGGGAGCGCCGATCTGCACGAAGGTCAGTTTGCCCTGGTACGTGGGATATTTTTCCAGGAAACGCTCGATCGCCAGAAATCGCTCCAGGATGCCCTTGGTGTAGTCCACGCGGTCCACGCCGACGCCCAGGAAGAGCGCATCGACGCCCATCTCGTTCAGCAGCGCCGATTGCTGCTTGTACACCGGCTTCGCCTTTTTGTCCGCAGCCGGTTCCTCCCACACTACGCTGATGGGGAACGGCCGCACCGAGGTGAGGTGCTGATTGCGGTTCACGGCAAAGTGTTCCCAGTCAATGCGGGACTCCAGCGCCCGGTCCACGGTTTCCAGAAAATTATTGCAATGCGATTGGATGTGGAATCCGATCAGGTCCGCGCCCAGCAAGCCATCCAGCAGTTCGCGCTGCCAGGGACAGATGCCAAACGCTTCCGGATTCGGCCAGGGGATGTGCCAGAAGATGGCGACGCGCGCGTCCGGCCGCTTCTCTTTGATGAGGCGCGGCAGCAGCGCGAAGTGGTAATCCTGCACGATGACCACCGGGCGCTCGGTGCTGGCCATCTCGTCAAGCACCGCCTCGGCGAATTTGAGGTTCACCGTGCGATACCATTCCCAATCGCTCTCCCGGAACACCGGCCGGGTGTGCGCGATGTGGCACAGCGGCCACAAACCTTCATTGGAGAAGCCGAAGTAGTAGCCCTCTTCTTCCTCTTTGGTCAGCCATACCCGGCGCAGGGTGTAGCGCGGCTGTTCGGGCGGGACGCGGACGCAATTGCGCTCATCCACCGTCTCGCGGTCGGCGTCGCCGCTGCCGTGCGCCACCCAGGTGCCGTCGCAGGCGCGCAGGATGGGCTCCAGCGCCGTCACCAGGCCGCTGGCGGGAACGATGGTTTCGATCCCCTTCCCCCGCCGCACGTGCATGTAGGGCTCGCGATTGGCCACTACGAACAGAGGACTCTCCGCCAGCTTGCTGCGCAGGGAGACGCTCAGGCGTTCGGCGGTCCAGGAGGAATCGGCGGCAGCGCGCAGTTGGGCTTCGTTCTCCGCGGAGGCGCGCGCTGCGGCCAGACTGGCGGCGAAGGTCGCCACCTCGCGGGTAAGCGGATTGAGCAGTTCGGTCCGGTCCGCGGCGTGGACGGTGGTGGTGCCCATGCGCATCGCCCGTATCCACTGCGCCGTCTTGGCCACCGGCGCCAGGATGTTGCGCTTCACCATCAAGAAGCTGATCAGGGCGATCAACACCACTTGCACCCCGATGCCGAACAACAGATAGCGCCACAAGTGCGTGCCCTGGCGGGCGATATAGGTGCTGTCTTGCACGATGGCGAGCGCGCCGGCCGGTTCCTGGTCGCGCTCGAGCGGCGTGGCATAGATGTAGACGGGGCTGTCGTCCAGGGTGACGAACCCGCCGCTGCTGGCGTGCTTCTGCACGGTCTGCAGCACGGTGGCGGGAGGCGATGCCAGCCACGGCCCCAATCCGGAACTCGCCGCCAGCAGGCGCCCGCGGTTGTCGTACACGGCGATCCCCGCCAGACTCTCGCGGCTGCCGAAGCGCTCCACCAGGCGCTGCAATTGCTGGCGTGAGCCCAGAAGCGGGGTCACGCTCTCTTCCAGGCTATCGGCGAGCAGCGACGCCCGCCGCGAGAGATCGCGCTCCTGGATCCGGCGCTCTCTCCGCACCTGGTAGCCGGAAAACAGCAGCGAGACGGCAATCACCGCCAGCAGCACGGGAACGAACAGCTTGAGACTTACGCGCAAAGAACCCCCACTCGCCCTGTTAGATTCCTAGACGGTGCGGCAGGCTGCATACGATCAGCAAATCTCACCCCCGCAGACCCGCAGCCAGTCTACCAGGAACTGCACGAAATCCTGCCGGCAGGCGGGGTTCTCGGCCCCACCGCAGGCCGCTTCGGGCAGGGCGGGAAAGAGCCGATCGCGATCGCTGAGGAAGGCCACCGCCGTGTCTTCGCCCAGCCGCGACAGCATGCCGGGAAACATCGCGTCGGGGCCGCGAGGTGCATCGCTTTCCCAGAGGTCGGAAGCCGGTCCGGACAACGGCGAGGCGAGTTCCGCCGCTTCGCCTGCGGTGATCACAACCACGCGGGTGCGGCTGGTGGTCATGATGCAGTCCAGAAGTTCCGTGACCGTAGGATAGGGCACGCCGCTGGGGGCGCTGCAGGGCGCAATCACACTGTCATAATCCACCACCAAGACCCGCCGCTTGGCCTGGGCTAATTCTTGAAAGAAAGGAGCGTTGTCACTGTGGACGTCGAGGATTCGCATAGGTGCCTCCAGGACGCGTGGCGCGGGGCATACAGACGACTTACACGTTCTGCCCCGAGGCTGGCCGGGGTCGGCCCTTAAACAAAGTAGCGGGAGATGTGGAAAGCTTATCTCAGAAGCGGGTCGCGGAACCACAAAAAACCGCCTACGTTAGGTGCAGGCTTTGGCCCTGCAGGACATAGCGCAAAGCGGCGGGCGAAAACCCACCCGCCGCCCGGCGAAAACAGGGGTTATTTCACATCCAGCAATTCAACGTCGAAGAGCAGGGTGGAATTGGGAGGAATCAGTCCGCCGCCGACGCCCTGGCTGCCATAGCCGAGCGCGGGAGGAATCTCCAGACGGCGCTTGCCGCCGACCTTCATCCCGGCGACGCCTTCATCCCAGCCCTTGATTACCTGGCCGGCGCCGAGCTGGAATTCGAATGGCTGCCCGCGATCCACAGAACTGTCGAACTTCTTGCCGTTGGTGAGCCAGCCGGTGTAGTGAACCTTTACCTTGTGGCCGGCGGAGGCGGTCGTGCCGGTGCCAACCTTGGTGTCCCAGTACTTGAGGCCGTCGGCGGTGGTGACCGGCTTGCCGCTGACCGGCGGCGGGCCGCCTGATTGTGTTTCCGCAAACATCATCAGACCCAGCAGAAACAAGATGCATACCACGCGTGCGATGCCTAAGCTCATGTGTCCTCCGCAAGCAGAGCATCATAACATCAGTGGCGAACTTCTTTCGCCGCAGATAGCCTGCCCCGAGCGCAGTCGAGGGGCGGATGAACGCAGATCACAATAAAACCAAAATAATTGTCATCCCGAGTGACGCGCGACCGAACGGGGTGAGGAAGCGCGAGTCGAGGGACCCCTACCTTAACGACAATGCCGGACATAGGGGTCCTTCGACTTGCGCTCGCTTCGCAAAGCGAAGCTTGCCCTTCGCTCAGGATGACAGAGTGAAAGTTCACCGGTACATGGGCGAGCCGCCCATCATGTCCAGGTCGAGGCCGAGCTTCAGGCGGGCGGCCTCGGACATCATGCCCGGGTTCCACGGCGGCTCGAACACGATATCCACCTGCACTTCTTTCACGCCGGGCAGGCGCGCCAGCTTATTGTGCACGTCGCCTTTGAGGATGTCACCCATGCCACAGCCAGGCGCGGTCATGGACATTTTCACTTCCAGGCGCTTGCCGCCTTCCACGTCCTTGATCTCGCAGCCGTAGATCAGCCCCAGGTCCACGACGTTGACCGGAATCTCCGGGTCATAGACCTGCTTCATCTGCTCCCAGACTGCCTGCTCATTGAACTCGCCTGGCGTGGCCGACGCTGCTGGCTGGGGCTCGGTAGCGGTGATGCCGAGCGCATCGGCGTCTTTGGCGTCGATGCGGACCATGTAGCCGATGTCGGTGGTGACGGTGTAGCTGCCGCCCAGCGACTGCGTGATACGAACGGTGCTCCCGGCGGGCAGCTTCAGCCGCCAGCCGTTGGGAATCTGGGTGGCTTCGACTTCGCGGCTGAGAGTTATTGGCCCTTTGATTTCAGTTTCCATAACAAGAACACTCTCTACGAATTGTCATCCTGAGGAAGCGCGAGGGAGCCCTGGCGACCGAGCGCGACGAAGGATCTTGAGAGTGCCAATGGTGCCGACGACAGTTTGCTGGTCCCGAACCATATGGGCTCACGTGCACTCTCTAGGTCCTTCGGTTGCGCTTCTTCGCGCTGACGCGCTCGGTCGCGCGCCCTCAGGATGACAGCTCTTATGGAAGCAGCTCACAACCTACTCGGTCGAAACCGGCTCCTCCTGGTCTTTGAGCGCGGCCTGTAGCGTGTGCCAGGCCAGCGTGGCGCACTTGACGCGCACCGGAAATTCCGACACGCCGGAAAACGCCGCCAGCTTGCCCAGCGCTTCCGTGCCGTTCGACTCGGCGTGTCCGGTGACCAGCTTGTGAAATCTCTCGAAGATTGCGTCCGCCTCGGCGCGGCTCTTCCCTTTCAGCGCCTGCGTCATCATCGAGGCCGACGCCTTGGAGATGGCGCAGCCCGAGCCTTCAAAGCTCACGTCGCGAATGGTGTCGCCCTCGAGGTCCAAGTAAACCGTGAAGTGGTCGCCGCACAGCGGGTTGTAGCCCTCCGCCTTGTGGTTGGCCGCCGGCAGCGCGCGATAGTTGCGGGGCGTCTTGCTGTGCTCGAGGATGACCTCCTGATAGAGCTCGCGCAGGTCCGGCATTACTGGAACACCTCCAGCACCTTGTGCAGGCCGGCGACCAGCGCGTCCGCGTCCGCCCGCGTGTTGTAGAGGCCGAACGAAGCGCGCGCCGTCCCGGGGATGCCGAAACGCTCCATCACCGGCTGGGCGCAGTGGTGGCCGGTGCGGATGGCGATGCCTTCCTGGTCGAGGATGGTGCCCACATCGTGCGGATGGATGCCCTCGAACACAAAGGAGATCACCGCAGTCTTCTCGCGTGCGGTACCGATCAGGCGCACGCCCGGCACCGCCGAGATGCGCTCGGTGGCATAGGCCAGCACGTCGCGCTCGTGGCTCTCCACCTGCTCCCAGTCGAATTGATTCAAATATTGGATGGCAGCGCCCAGGCCGATGCCCCCGGCGATGTTGGGCGTGCCCGCCTCGAACTTGTAGGGCAGCTTGTTGTACGTCGTCTTCTCGAAGCTGACGGAGCTGATCATGTCGCCGCCGCCTTGGTACGGAGGCATCGCGTCCAGCAGCTTGGCCTTCCCATAGAGCACGCCCACGCCGGTCGGGCCGTAGAGCTTGTGGCCGGAAAAGGCGTAGAAGTCGCAGTCCAGCGCGCGGACATCCACCTTGACGTGCGGCGCCGCCTGCGCGCCGTCGAGCAGCACCGGCACGCCACGCCGGTGGGCCATCTCGATGATCTGACCGACGGGATTGATCGTCCCCAGCGCGTTCGAAACGTGCGCTATCGAGACGAACTTCGTCTTCGGCCCCAGCAGCTTCTCGAATTCCTCGAGCAGAATCTCGCCCTGGTCATTGATGGGAATCACGCGCAGCTTGGCGCCCTTCTCTTCGCACAACATTTGCCAGGGCACGATGTTGGAGTGATGCTCCATGGCGGAGATGATGATCTCGTCGCCTGCGCCCACGTGCTTGCGTCCATAGGTCTGCGCCACCAGGTTGATGGCCTCGGTGGTGCCGCGGACAAAGATTACTTCGCTCGGATCGCACGCATTGATGAAGTGCTGCGCTGCCGCACGCGCCTGTTCATAAGCCTGTGTCGCCCGCTCCGAGAGGTAGTGCACGCCGCGATGGATGTTGGAGTTGTACTCGCGGTAATACTTGTCGAGGGCGCGCAGCACGGACTCGGGCTTCTGCGAGGTGGCGGCGTTATCCAGATACACCAGCGGCTTGCCGTTCACCTTCTGGTGCAGGATGGGAAATTCACGGCGCACGCGCTCGACATCGAAGGTGCTCCGCCGGCCTGCAACCGGGGGCAGACTGCCGGTAACCGCATGGGTTGCGATGCTCATCCGAGTTCCTCCCAATTCCGCTGGACCGCCGCGTCCGCAGCCTGGACCACGGCCGTGCCCTCGGGCAGCCAGCTCGGAGTCAGGGCTTCCAGGTAATTCCGTACCGGTCCGGTCCGCATGCGCTCCAGGCACTCGCTGGCGAAGGCGTAGAGCAAAAGCCGCCGCGCCGCGATTTCGTCCAACCCACGCGAGCGCAGGTAGAAGAGCGCGTTCTCCTCGATCTGCCCGATGGTGGCGCCGTGGGTGCACTTCACGTCGTCGGCGTAGATTTCGAGCTGCGGCTTGGTGTCGATCTGCGCGTCGTCCGAGAGCAGAAGGTTGCGGTTGGTCTGCTTGGCGTCGGTCTTTTGCGCGTCCTTGTGCACGATAATGCGGCCGTGGAAGACGCCGTGCGCCTGTTCGTCCAGGATGCCGTTGTAGAACTGGCGGCTGTTGCAGTGCGGCTGGGCGTGCTCGACGAGCATGTAGTTGTCCATGTGCTGCCGGCCTTTGCCGATGAACAGGCCGTTGATCACGCACTCGCCGCCTTCGCCCGCCAGCACTGGATGGACGTTGTTGCGCACCAGCGCCCCACCCAGCAGCAACGAGTGCGACTCGACGTTGGCGTTCCGCTTCTGCTCGATGCGCAGTGTCGAGACGTTCAGCGCCTGCGTGTCCTCGCGCTCGATCATGTAGTGCGCGACCACCGCGTCCTGGCCGGCATAGAGCTCGGTGACAACGTTCGAGAACATCACGCCGCTATTTACAGAGACGTAGTCCTCAACCACGGTCACCTGGCTGTGATCTTCCGCGACCACCAGGTTGCGCGGATGGGCCATCGCCGGCGCGCCGTTGCCGGTGGAGACGTAAAGCAGGCAGATGGGCGCTTCGACCACCGTGCCGCGCGCGATGTGGACATATCCGCCATCGGCCAGGAACGCGGTGTTGAGCGCAATGAAGGCATCGCGATCAAAACCCGCGTAGCGGCCGAGGTGTGCTTCCAGGCTCTTGGCGTCGCTCTTGATCGCCTCCGCCAGGCTGCTCACGCGGACGCCCTTGGGAAGCTTGCCAAGCGTCGAAAGCTCCGGCGCATAGCGGCCATTCACGAACACGAGCTGGCAGGCCGCGCCGGGAATGCGAAATGGATCGAGATCGCGCGGGCTGACCTTCCCTGCCCCGTCCGCCAACTGGAACGCGGTCCGCGAGATGGGCGCGATGTTGGTGAAGCGCCAGTCTTCGTCGTGCGTGGTCGGGAAGCCGAGTTCGGAGAAGCGCGCAAAGCCGTCGTGGCGCAGCGTGCGCAGCCAGCCGTGCTCGTGGCCCGGCGCGCTCTTCTCGAAGCGGGTGAAGCTCTCGAGGTAGCCCTGCAACTCCGGAGTTGTGATGGTCAGCGACATCGCCTTACGCCCTCACCGCTTCGCCTTCGACCCCGGCGTAGCCCTTCTCTTCGAGCTCGAGCGCCAGCTCCGGGCCGCCCGACTTGACGATGCGTCCATCCACCAGCACGTGCACGAAATCGGGCACGATATAGTTCAGCAGGCGCTGGTAGTGCGTGACCACTACCATGGCGCGATGGGGCGAGCGCATGGCGTTCACGCCCTTGGCCACGATCTTCAGCGCGTCGATATCGAGGCCGGAGTCGGTCTCGTCGAGAATGGCGAGCTTCGGCTCGAGCACCGCCATCTGCACGATCTCGTTGCGCTTCTTCTCGCCGCCCGAGAAGCCTTCGTTGACCGAGCGGTTCATGAAGCGCTCGTCCATCTCCAGCAGCTTCATCCGCTCTTTGTAATAAGGGATGAAGTCCATGGCGTCCATTTCCTCTTCGCCGTGGTACTTGCGCACCGCGTTGACGGCCGAGCGCAGGAAGTAGGCATTGGAGATCCCGGGGACCTCTACCGGATACTGGAAGGCCAGGAAGACGCCCTCGCAGGCGGCTTCTTCCGGCTTCATGGCCAGCAGGTCTTTGCCGTTGTAGAGCACTTCGCCGGCGGTGACGACGAAGGTCTCGCGCCGCGCCAGCACTTGCGCCAGCGTGCTCTTGCCGGAGCCATTCGGCCCCATGATGGAGTGCACCTCGCCGGCGTTGACCGTGAGGTCGATGCCCTTGAGGATCTCGTGATTGTCCACAGTTGCGTGCAGGTTCTTGATTTCCAGGAGACTCATTAGTTCGTGTTCCTCTTCCTTTTATTTGTTTGTCATCCCGAGCGCAGCGCGAGCGATGGCGAGCGCAAGTCGAGGGACCCCTACTTTATTTATATGTTTGTCATCCCGAGCGCAGCGCGACCTCGCGATGCGAGGGAGCGCAAGTCGAGGTACCCCTACTTTATTTATACGTTTGTCATCCCGAGCGCTGCGGGAGCGATAGCGAGCGCAAGTCGAGGGACCCCTACCCCCGGACGTCGTATTCAAAGTAGGGCTCCTTCGACTCGTGCTCGCGAAGCTCGCACTTCGCTCAGGACGACAGTTCATCAAATTTCGCGCCTTCTCATCACCCCACGCTGCCTTCCAAGCTCACGCTCAGCAGCTTTTGCGCCTCGACCGCAAATTCCATAGGCAGCTCGCGGAAGACGCGCTTGCAGAAGCCGTTGACGATCATCGACACCGCGTCTTCGGTCTTCAGCCCGCGCTGCCGCAGGTAAAACAACTGGTCCTCGCCGATCTTCGAGGTCGAAGCCTCGTGCTCCATGCGCGCGCTGGCGTTCTTCACCTCGATGTAAGGGAAGGTGTGCGCGCCGCACTTGTCGCCGATCAGCAGCGAGTCGCACTGCGTGTAATTGCGCGCGCCCACCGCGCTCTTCTGGATCTTCACCATGCCGCGATAGGTGTTCTGGCCGCGTCCGGCGGAGATGCCCTTGGCCACCACGGTCGAGCGCGTATTGCGGCCGATGTGGATCATCTTGGTGCCGGTATCGGCCTGCTGATAGTTGTTGGTCAGCGCCACCGAGTAGAACTCGCCCACCGCGTTGTCGCCCTTCAGAATGCAGCTCGGATATTTCCACGTGATAGCGGAGCCGGTCTCGACCTGCGTCCAGGAGATCTTCGAGTTCGCACCCGCACACAGCCCGCGCTTGGTGACAAAGTTGAAGATTCCGCCGCGGCCTTCCTTGTCACCGGGATACCAGTTCTGCACCGTCGAGTACTTGATCTGCGCGTTGTCGAGCGCCACCAGTTCCACCACCGCCGCGTGCAACTGGTTGGTGTCGCGGATAGGTGCGGTGCAGCCCTCGAGATAGCTGACCGACGCGCCCTCTTCGGCCACGATCAGCGTGCGCTCGAACTGCCCGGTCTCGGCGGCGTTGATGCGGAAGTACGTCGAGAGCTCCATGGGACAGCGCACGCCCTTGGGCACGAAGACGAACGAACCGTCACTAAAGACGGCCGCATTCAGCGCCGCGAAAAAGTTGTCGCTGTAGGGGACGACCGAGCCGAGATACTTCTTCACCAGCTCGGGATGCTTCTCGACCGCCTCGGAGAACGAGCAGAAGATCACGCCCGCCTCGGCCAGCTTCTCCTTAAAGGTAGTGGCGACCGAGACGCTATCAAACACCGCGTCCACCGCGACCCCGGCCAGGCGCTTCTGCTCTCCCAGCGGAATGCCCAGCTTCTCGTAAGTGCGCAGGATCTCCGGGTCCAGCTCGTCCAGGCTCTTCAGGTTGGGCTTCTGCTTGGGCGCCGAGTAGTAGACGATATCCTGATAGTTAATAGGCTCGTAGTGAACATTGGCCCACTTGGGCTCGGCCTCGGACTGCTCCAGCTTAGCCCAGTGGCGATAGGCCTTCAGCCGCCAGTCCAGCATGAACTGGGGCTCGCGCTTCTTCTGAGAAATAAGACGGATTACGTCCTCATTCAGGCCCTTGGGGATGCGGTCTTCCTCGATGTCGGTGATGAATCCCCACTTGTACTCCTGGTTGGCAAAGTCCTGAATGGCGTTGGCTGGTGTGTTCATTGCACTCCCCCGCTGATCAATTGAAGGGTAGAAACGATGTTGCTGCGCGGCTTCAGGCCGGCCAGTTCCATGGGCTGCATCAGGTCGCCCAGGGTAAGGTTCTCGAGCGCGCCGAGCAGCGCCAGGCTGATGACCTTGGAATTACGCCGCACCACGCAGGAGGGCTCGAGGTCGCAACTGCCGGCGGTGACGCTGCACTCGGTGAAGCCGATGGGACCTTCCAGAGCGTCGATGATCTCGGCCACGGAAATCTGCTTAGGGCTCCGCGACAGGCTGTAACCACCCTTCGAGCCGCGATGCGAAACCAGCAGCCCGACGTGCGAAAGCGCCTTCAACAGCTTGGAGACGGTGGGCAGCGGAACCTGGCTCGCCGCCGCCAAGTCCCGGGCATTCTGCAGCTCGGGGTGCTGGGCGATCGAGGTCATCAGGACGATGCCGTAGTCGGTTAGTTTGTTCAGCCTGAACATCGGTTTCGCTCCCGGCGGCGGCCTACAGCCAATACCGTACTAATTTGGTTCTGTATGCATTCTAGGACGGGCGGGCCGGGTTGTCAAAGCCTAGTTCGGCGCTTGGGGGCTGGGGAAGGCCGAATGGGGAAAATCGGCGGGCGGGCGGCGTTTTTGAGGGCTGATTTCTGCCGGCTCTGCCGAGCGTTGTGGTGCTGAATATAACAGCCCGGCGCCCGGTTCACGAGTGAAGGCTGCGCGGGCCGCCAACCTGAGCGTCGGGGCAGCGTCACTTCGCACGTTCAGTGAACAGGAAGAATAGCACCTTGCCGGGGACACTCGGCTCCTGCGTAATTTGCGCAAATAAGTGCGGCCCGCAGTAATCGAAAAATACAGACCCGTCCTTATCTGCCATTTCCACGGTGTACTGGGCCTCCTGCGGGCACGTCGCGCATTTCGGATGTTGGTTTCTAGTCCGGGTTTCCGGCTTGGCGCGCCGAATGGCTTTCACCATCTTAGAAGGCTGGGTTCTCATGCCGGATATTCTAACGCGAAACATGCAGCCCGCTGCGCCACGGCTGGGGAATAGGCTGCCGTGGTGTTGCGGGGCTCGGCAAAATTGCTGGGCCGATGCTAGAATCGGGTATGCGCGAAGAGTGCTACATGTGCGACGCGGTTGCTACAAGCGCGGAGCACGTGCCGCCTCAGTGTTTCTTCCCAGAAGGCTATCGATGTAACCTGATTACCGTGCCGTCGTGCGCGGCGCATAACCAGGGAAATTCTGAGGACGTTGAATACGTCAGGAATGTTATCTCCACCCAGCACGGCACGAATGATGCGGCGGCAAGGCTCTTCGAAAAGACGAAGCGGTCGTTTAACCGTAGCCCCAAGCTACTGACCCAAACATTCGGCGGCCTACGCCCTGTGCTGGTCGAAGGCGAAGAAACCGGAGCGTTCCGGATAGACCTTGCGCGGCACAGGCGTGTAATGAAGGCAATCGCGTATGCGATTTATTTCCACGACAATGCGAGAAAGCATCGTGGCGGCTGGCGAATATTCACTCCCAGCTTCGGCTATGCCGAAAACATTTACAGCGGGCAGCCAGACCCGTGGGAAGACTTGCGGCGGCTTCTTGATTCAGGCCAGTACACAGCGATGCCTGTGCCACAGCCCGAAGTTTTCAAGTACGGTCAGATTAGAACAGACCAGAACCAACTTATTTACAAGTTTGAGTTCTACGAGCGCATCGTGGTCAACGCGTGGACGCTCTTTCAGGCATTTGTAGCGTGGTGATTTGGCAACTGCCGCCCCGCCTGCCGGGCTATTTACTGGGCGGGTGGCCCTGGTAAGTCCGCCTCCCGCACATATCGGGGTGCCCCAGACAAGCGCAGCTTGTCTGGGATAGGAATGTCAGGCTCCGCCGCTGCATTCTACGCTGCCGCCGTTTTGTTTGCCGTCCAATGCGAAGGAGGCATCGCATTGATCGGCACCAGCCCGCTTTTCTCTTCGGATCAGCGGCGAAGATTCTCCCACACAAGCAAAGGACGCTTGTGTGGGGCACCCACGGTTACTCTGGCCACCCCGCCCATAGCTCGGGGCTGGCCACCAGTCCGGTTCGCATTGCTAATACTCGACTGGGTCTGCCGTTCCATCCGACCATCTGCCCACGGGAACCATGAATACGTCGATTGGTTCCGGATCGCCGCGGAACTGCGGATTCAGCATCACGGGAGAGTGGGGCAGATCTGCACCCCAAACGGCACCGTCCATGAGCGGAGTGTAAATCATCAGGTGAGCTATCCAGTGGTGTTGGCCGTGATCGGTAAGGTACTGTTCTTTCGACATCATGTAGCTCATGGCTCCAGGCTCCAGAGGCGGCAGCTTTTGCTTTATGAATGTCTTGATGCCCTCGAGGATCTGAGCTTTGGATTCGCCGGCCAATACCATCTCCGTTCTTTTATACGTCATCGGCAGAATGGAGCGGGCAGCCGGCGGGTTGAAGCAGAGCGGGCCTCGAAGTTTAGGGTTCCAAAAATTAACGGCAAATTCGCCATCGAATGGGCCCATCCATCCTCGCTCCACGACACACACGAAACCGTTCTTACCTTTGACTGCGGTTTCGTAGCCATGCCTTCCCAGGACAAGGACATCGGCATCGCGCGAGATGGCCTCCGGGGCCGCGCTCCGCGCCATGGCAATCTCGGCGTTGCGCCCCATTAAGTATTGATCAAGCGGAGCCATGCTGGGATACGGTTCCTTGGCCTCCTGCGCTCGCGCTTGCCGCAACTCGCCGAGGCCGATAATCAGCGCAAAAGTTCCCAATGCGATCATGGCGACTATTTTTTGGCCAATTTGGTTCATTGATTCCTCCGGGGGAATTAAAAGACCAATACATACCTGTATGGATGTCTTAACTAAAGATTGTCCCGACCACCCCATCAGATTAGCAGCCCTGCAACTTTCTTCCTACTTGTTCCCGGCGGACAATTCGCCCTGCAGCGCCGCGGTCCTTTTCCGCGCCTCGCCCACAAACGCTGCGTCTTTCAAGCCTTCCAGATTGATCTCGACATTGGCCAGCGCGCCGGTTAGCGCGGCCTGGGCGAGCGCGGTGGCCACGATCAGGTCGGACGCCATCTTGGGATTGGTGATGGGCCTGAGCGCTTCGGCGATGCGCGCCACTTCCCTTGCCCGCTCGGCCACGCCCAGGGGCACGTTGGTCGCGCCCTTGAGAGCTTCGGCAATCGCGCCATCGCTCTCGGACTTGGCTTTGTAGGCCCTCATGACGACTTCATAGGAAGCCGCGTCGGCGTCGATGGCAGCCTTGAATTCCTCGCGCAGCGTACTCAATCGCGCGATGGCGTCGCTCAGCTCGCGCTCGTATTGCAGGTAATTCTTCTTGCCGCGCGACATCCCAGCGACCATCGCGCCGAGCGCCGCGGCCATGGCGCCGGCCGCTGCCGAAGCGCTGCCTCCGCCCGGCGTGGCCGTGGGTGCGGCGAGCTGCTCGATGAACGGCTCGACTCCGGCGCGCAGTCCGCCCACCGCCATCTTGCCGCCCATGATCGCCTGCAAGCGGTTCTCGAGGATCAGCGAAGAATCGAAATTCTCGATCTGCAGAAACCACTCCGAGGCCATCTCCAGGGCCTTCTTCGGGATCAGCCCCACGATCTCGCTGAACGCCGGCATCACCCCGTAGCGCGCCGCTTCCCGGCGGACGTATTCGAAGACGCGCGCGATGGGCGTCTGCTCGAAATCCGTCAGGTTCATCGACACCTGCGCCAGCCCGCGCACCGGAAAGCCAGCCGCCTTGACGTAGCGCAGCCCTCCATTCGAGAAGCGCACCGCCTTGGCGACCTGCTTGGCAATCTCAACGTCCGAGGTGTTCAGATAAATGTTGTAGGCGATGAGGAACTTGCGCGCGCCCACCACGGTAGCGCCCGCGGTGGGGTGGATGCGCGGCTCGCCGAAGTCAGGGCGGCGGGCTGGGTTAGTGGCAATTTCCTCACGTAACCCTTCAAATTGTCCGCGACGGATGTTTTCCAGGTTCTGGCGCTCAGGCGTGGCCGCGGCGGCTTCGTAGAGATAGACCGGGATCTGGTAGCGCTTCCAGATTTCTTCCCCGACGTGGCGGGCGATGGCGACGCAATCCTCGAGCGCCAGCCCCTCAATAGGCACGAAAGGAATAACGTCGGCGGCGCCCATGCGCGGGTGCGCGCCCTGGTGCTGGGTGAGGTCGATCAACTCGGCAGCGCGGCCAACGCCGCGGATGGCAGCCTCGGCGATCGACTCGCGGTCGCCCACCAGGGTGATGACCGAGCGGTTGTGGTCGGCGTCCATCTCGCGGTCGAGCAGGTAGACGCCCGGCGCCTTCATGGCTTCAATGATGGCGTCCACCTTGGCCCGGTCACGGCCTTCGGAAAAATTGGGAACACATTCGACGAGCGTGGACATGGCAGGGGAAGGATAGCAAGAATCGGGTGATCGGGAGATCGGGTCATCGGGTGATCGCCGGGAATCGCCGGCTTCCGACTACCGCAGATGAAAGTAGCCGTCGTCGCGGGTGATGGTGACCGGAACGCCGAACAGCTCGCTGAGCCGCTCGTGGGTGAGCACCGCCTCCTTGGCGCCGTCGGCCAGGATGCGGCCCTGGCGCAGCAGGATCACGCGTTCGATCTCGGGAATGATGTCGGCGAGGTGATGAGTGACCAGCAGAATCCCGATGCCTTCGCGCGCCAGTTGCCGCATGGTCTCCCGCAACTGGTATTGCGCGGCGATATCGAGGGTGTTACTGGGCTCGTCGAAGAGCAGGGTCTGCGGAGCGTGGACCAGGGCGCGCGCGATCAGGATGCGCTTGGCTTCGCCGGAGGACATCTCCGCTACCGGCCGGGCGGCCAGATGCGCCGCCCCCAGCCGCGCCAGGATCGCGTCGGTGCGCTCGAGCAGCTCCGGGCGAACTTCATGGTGGGAGAAAATCCGCGTGCTGCTGAAGAACCCGGAGAGCACCACGTCGCGACCGGTGGCGTCGCCGGTACAGGAGGCCAGCAGGTCGGGCGAGACGATCCCCAGCAGCATCCGCAGCTCAAAAATGTTCCAACTCTCGCGGCCGTAGATCGACATTGCCGAATCTTCCCGCGCCAGGGGATAGCATTCGCGGGCGATGGTCTTGATGAGCGTCGATTTGCCGCAGCCGTTGGGGCCGAGGATGCAGACGTGCTCGCCCGCGTCGATGCGCATCGACACGCTGGCCAGCGCCTCGCGGCCACCGCGGAGGACGGTCACGTTATCCAGCGAGATGAGTGGCGGATGCAGGTCAGGGTCTCCGCTCAAGATGATAACGCAGCGGAGGGCGCGACTGTGCCCGGACGGAAAGCTAACGCCGACGAGCCATGAGCTCCAGCTGGCGCTCGCAGCGCGCCAGGTTTTTCTCCATGATGCAGCACAGCTCGGCGACGGCGCGCGCCTCCTGGGCGGTGATCTGCTTGCTTAGCACCATGTCCACGGCACGCCCCAGCACCTCCTGCAGGCTGAGCGCGTCCTCGGGAAGCGGCAACGCCATCACCGGAACCTGCAGCGAGTACCAGCGGAAGTGGCGCAGACACTCCTCGTAGCCTTCCATAGCCGGCAACTCGCACGGCCGCCCGTCAGGATGCAGCCGGCCGCAGCGCCGCACCTCAGGCGAAGCCTCAAGCTTGGCAAACGGAATCTCGACTACCTGCGGCTTGACCAGCGTGGCCTGTTTCAACGCCTCCCTGGCTGGCTTGAGTTCGGCACACAGGTCCCAGAAGCGCTTGCGCTCCTCCGCGCTCTTCGTGATTATCATCGCGATATTCCCCTTACTCTAAGTATGACCCATCTGCCCCCTCCGCAGTGCCACATCGCCGCTACCCAAAGTGGTCTTGTTTCAATTACTTCCCGACAATTTTTCATTCATCCCTCTTGACAAGATTGGACCAGCGCGCCGCAAAATGGTCAGCCGAGACAAGTGAAGGGGCGGCCTGGCTGAGGACAAGAGCCCAATCTGCCGAGGGTGCAAGGCCCGTAAGGCCGAAAGAAAATAGCCCCGGGCGTAAGCCCGGGGTAGACGAGCATAACGATCGTCGAGCGCGAGGGAGCAAGGCGACTGAGCGCGAGCGAGGTTGAGGCTGCTTTGCGGGCACGGCATCGCACCCGCAACAGAGTCGTCGAAATACGCAACACCCCTAACCCCAGGCGGTTTGATCTTCAGGAAATTCAGCTGCGCACTCGCGATGGCACAGCCGCTCCATCCTGGTCTTGCCCTCTGCGGATACCACTGCCAGATCGTCATGGCCGCGCGTATCGGCCCATTCCAACGCCTTAATCGCAGACCGTAGTTGTTTCTCGCGTGTGAGTCGCTTGCTCCGCTTCAAGAAGATGAGGCCGTAACCGTATGTCGAGCGCTTACCCTTCCTCATAGGATGGTCCCGGTAGTACTGAACGAAATCTTTGTTCACCGTTATGATGAGGCACTTGCACTTGATGGCCTCATCGATGACACGGGTGTCCTCTTTTCCCGCGATGCCAAGACTTCTCGCCGTATACACATGATCCTTCGGACCAAACACGTGGCGAAGATCACTGTTGCACTCGTCCAAAAACACCCGCTTCCGTGCCATATGGACCTACGCTCCTACTGGATGGCCCTTATCGAGCCTATTATCGGTTATCTTGGGCTCGGTTTGTGTCGCCCCTGAAGGGGCTCGATCACATGTTCGAGCCTACCCCGGGCTTACGCCCGGGGCTATTATCTTTCGGCCCTCCGGGCCTCGGCGGCTGGGCGGTTTTCCTTTATCCGCGTTCATCCGTGTGAATCCGCGGCGGAAAGTCAAAATCCCCACCCAAGCAGAACCAGCTTGGGTGGGGCACCCTCCGGAACCTCGGCCGGGTGCCCCTACCCTTGCGGCGGCTCAACCTCGCTCGCGCTCAGTCGCAAGGCTCCCTCGCGCTCGCTCGGGTCCATTTTTCTCGCTTACCCAGGGCTCCCGCCCTGGGCTAATTTATTTCGGCCCTCCGGGCCTCAGCTTGTGGGCACAACAACTAATTAGATGTCCTCGAACGTTATCGGCCGTCTCCGGCAAAAATGCCCACCCTTGGCAAAACCGGCCAAGGGTAGGGCACCCGTGCTCCGGGTAGGGCACCCGTGCGATCTGTATAATGTGCCGTCCCAGGAGGAGGGTCCATGCGCTATCTAGCGGCTGCGGTACTTGTGCTGGCCGGCGCGCAGTGCGCGGCCCAGGCGCCCAATACCCCTTGTTTTTCTCAGCTACTCCTCTACGCTCCTCGCGCGGTTCGGTCCGAGTCGTCGCGGCAGCGACGCATAAATTTAGCCCGGCGATTTATCGCCGGGTATCGGACCGTATATATGGAAGTCCCGTAGGGACGACTGAGGAGCCCTCATGGCCCACACCTACATTTCCGCCCTCCTGCACGTTGTTTTCTCGACCAAGGGGCGACAAAAAACGATCTCTGCGCAACTCCAGCCCAAACTCTGGGCCTATCTCGGTGGAATCGCGCGGCGCAACGGGATGACGGCCGTGCAGGTAGGCGGTATCGCCGATCATGTCCATGTCCTGTTGATCCTGCCCGCAACCATGCCCATCGCCAAGGCCGTGCAGCTCCTGAAGGGCGGCTCTTCGAAAAATGGATTCACGACACGGAAGGCAAACCGTTTGCCTGGCAGGATGGATATGGCGCATTCACCGTCGGCATTTCTCAACTGCAAACCACAATCGCATACATTCGCAACCAGGAGGAACATCACCGCGAACGCACCTTCGAAGAGGAGTTCCTCGCCTTCTTGAAGAGGCACGACATTCAGTACGATCCCCGCTTCGTATGGGGATAGTTCAGTCGTCCCTACGGGACTTGGTTTATTTTTCCCGCCTACCCGGCGATAAATCGCCGGGCTAAACTCGTGCTGTCGCTACCGCGACGCGGACTCACCGTCTCCCTCGATTAGGGGCAACAAAAAAGCCCCGCGTTGTCGCGGGGCTTGAAGCCAACAGCTAAGAGCCCAAAGCTAATAGCTGCCTTTAGTACATTCCGCCCATGCCGCCGTGGCCGCCGGGCATTGCCGGTTCCTTCTTCTCTTCCGGAATCTCGGAGACCAGCGCTTCCGTGGTCAGCATCAGCGACGCAATCGAGCCGGCGTTCTGCAGCGCGGTGCGCGCCACTTTGGTCGGGTCGATAACGCCCGCCTTGACCAGGTCTTCGTACTCTCCGGTCAGGGCGTTGTAGCCGAAGTTGGCGGTCTTCGACTCGCGGACCTTGCCCATCACGATGGCGCCCTCTTCCCCGGCATTGCCGGCGATCTGGCGCAGTGGCTCTTCGAGCGCGCGCTTCACGATGTTGACGCCGATCTGCTCATCGCCCTCGACCTTGAGCTTGTCGAGCGCCGGGATGCAGCGCACCAGGGCCACGCCGCCGCCGGGCACAATGCCCTCTTCGACGGCCGCGCGGGTAGCGTGCATCGCGTCTTCGACACGGGCCTTCTTCTCTTTCATCTCGGTTTCGGTCGCAGCCCCGACTTTAATCACGGCCACGCCGCCGACCAGTTTGGCCAGCCGCTCTTGCAGCTTCTCGCGGTCGTAGTCCGAGGTGGTTTTGTCGATCTGAGCGCGGATCTCCTTCACCCGGCCTTCGATCTCGCTGGTCTTGCCGCGGCCTTCGACGATGGTGGTGTTGTCCTTATCCACCGTGATCTTCTTGGCCCGGCCCATATCCTGCATCTGCACGTTCTCCAGCTTGATGCCCAGGTCCTCGGTGATGGCCTTGCCGCCGGTGAGGATAGCGATATCCTGCAGCATGGCCTTGCGGCGGTCGCCGAAGCCGGGCGCCTTGACGGCGATGGCTTGCAGCGTGCCCCGCAGCTTGTTCACCACCAGGGTCGCCAGGGCTTCGCCCTCGACGTCCTCGGCCACAATCAGCAGCGGCTTGCCGCTCTTGGCGATCTGCTCCAGCAGCGGTAGCACGTCCTTCATCGAGCTGATCTTCTTCTCATAGATCAGGATGTAGGGATCCTCGAGTATGGCTTCCATGCGCTCGGGGTCGGTGACGAAGTAGGGCGAGAGATAGCCGCGATCGAACTGCATGCCCTCGACTACTTCCAGTTGGGTTTCGAGCGTCTTCGATTCCTCGACCGTGATGACGCCGTCCTTACCGACTTTGTTCATGGCCTCGGCGATGATGTTGCCGATGGTCTCGTCATTGTTGGCGGAGATGGTGCCCACCTGCGCGATCATGGAGCCGGTGACCTTCTGGGAGAACTCATCGAGCACGCCCTTGCCGCGGTTGCCTTCCTTGTCGAGCACCCCGCAGACGGTAGTGATGGCCTTCTCGATGCCGCGCTTGAGCGCCATAGGATTGGCGCCGGCCGCGACCGTCTTCGCGCCCTCGCGATAGATGGCCTGGGCCAGAACGGTGGCCGTGGTGGTGCCGTCGCCGGCTACGTCGGAAGTTTTGCTGGCGACTTCGCGCACCATTTGCGCGCCGATGTTCTCCAGCGCATCCTTGAGTTCGATTTCCTTGGCGACCGTCACCCCGTCTTTGGTGATGGTGGGGGAGCCGAATTTCTTCTCCAGGACCACATTGCGGCCCTTGGGGCCGAGCGTGACCTTGACTACGTCCGCCAAGGTGTTGACGCCGCGCAGAATTGCTTGCCGCGACTCTTCACCATGTACGATCTGTTTTGCCATTGCTTGTCTCTCCTCGTGACGCTTGTGTGAGGGCGCGTGCGCGCCCGAAATGTGCTGGCGTTTCCGCCGGGGCTACCGCCGCGCGCCTGCCTTCTCGTGCCGCTCGGCAGACTTGGCTGCGCCGACGATGAGGCCCAGTACCTCGTCTTCCTTCATGATGAGGAATTCCTCGCCGTCGACCTTGACCTCTGTGCCGGCATACTTGCCGAACAGGATGCGATCGCCAGCCTTGACGTCCAGCGGGAATACCTTGCCGTCTTCGTTGATTTTGCCCTTGCCAACGGCAATCACTTCGCCCTCCTGCGGCTTCTCTTTGGCCGAGTCGGGAATGATGATGCCGCCACGAACGGTTTCCTGTTCCTCAATCCGCCTAACCAAAATGCGGTCATGCAGGGGAGTCAGCTTGGTGGACATTCCGATGCACTCCTTTCGTAACATGCTTATTTTGTGTTGGTTACATGAAGCAAGCTCAGCTTGCCCCCATTGTGTTAGCAGTCTCTATGGACGAGTGCCAATTATAGAGGTTTCTCTTAGATCTTGTCAAGTTCGGCAGAAGAATAACGAAGTGTACGCGTAGTGGGCGGTGAACCAGAAAGGCAAGAAAGCCTCAACCCCTACTTACATTATATCAGTTTAAGGATAGCCGCAGTGCCAGGGGCCGAGGTTCTATTTTGGGGGCGTGCAGGTATGATTAGCCGAGGAAGCTCCCCATGCTCATCGACCGCCTAGATCACGTGGTGCTCACGGTGCGCGACCTCGCCCGCACCTGCGACTTCTACCAGCGCGTCCTGGGATTCGAGCCCGTCACCTTCGGCGACGGCCGCACGGGGCTGCGCTTCGGCAGTCAGAAGCTGAACCTGCACCAGTACGGCCAGGAGTTCGAGCCCAAGGCCGAGCATCCCACGCCCGGCTCCGTCGACCTCTGCTTCATCACCCGCACGCCGCTGGCGCAAGTCCGCCGCGAGCTCGCCGACAAGGGCATTCCCGTCGAGGTGGGACCGGTGGAGAAAGTGGGCGCGATCGGCGCGCTGCTCTCGGTGTATGTGCGCGATCCCGACCACAACCTGATCGAGATTTCCAACTACACCCGGCTGGACGAGTCGTCCTGAGCGGTGCGTCTTGTGGCAGTGCTGCTGGCGCACGGATGTGAAGAGCGTTCCGCCAACGGAACAGAACTGCTTTTGTTGTTAACTGGGAGAAGATCCCTGATAGCATATGAACCATTTTGGCCCAATGCTGTTTTTCCGGCATTAACAAACTGTTCGGCTCCGGTTTCTATCCCCAACAGCCTCAAACCGCGCCGTTTCCGTCGCCAAGGGAGTC
Source organism: uncultured Acidobacteriota bacterium (assembly GCA_963808725.1). Classification (GTDB taxonomy): domain Bacteria; phylum Acidobacteriota; class Terriglobia; order Terriglobales; family Acidobacteriaceae; genus JAHFUA01. Next base: position 817,667 of record CAWEGO010000003.1, read on the forward strand.
GTGCCGCACGCCTGATCACGCATCACATCACGGGTCTTGAACGCTCCGCGGCTATGTTCCTTTCGTGAATCCCGGAAAATCCACAGCCACATGTTGACTTATGAGTTCGGCTAACCACAATACGAAGCTTGTTGTTTGCCTTTTGTGCAATTCATCCCGATTCGGGGAGTCCGCAGGTTTGGCCTCCCTGCCAACATACGAGGCGTGTATGAACCGTGTTCTCCGCACTTCCTTCCTGATGCAGCTGCACCCTTCTTTGCCCACCAGAGTTATCATGGTTGTACTATTTGCGGCGGCTATGGGTCCCGCTGTGAGTCGCGCCCAGACTACCGAGGCCGACAATTTTCAGGGGGCGAATGGGCCGGTTAGCGCGAATTGGGCGGGTACCGGAACGGGGAACGTGTCCATCCTCAACGATACGCTAGATTGTTCAACCTCTCCCGGCTCGCAACTGTCGATCTATTGGAACGCCAATTCAAACAGCGCCAACCAATACTCGCAGGTCACCGTGGGAGCAACGGTCAGCACAACCACCTTCGGCCCCGCCGTGCGCGTTCAGTCTACGATCTGTTGAACCTCAGCTACGGCTACGCTCTTGGGACAGCCAACAACGGGCAGATCCAGAGCATCACCGACAATCTGGACGCCACCAAGACTCTGAGTTATACCTACGACGCGCTCTCGCGCTTGCAGTACGCCACGGCCGGGCCGACGGGATCGCCCACCTGGAAGCTAGGGTTTGTCTATGACCGCTACGGCAACCGGACCAACGAGAACCTGCTGGCCGGCACGGGGCCGAGCGGAATGTGGACACCCGACCCCACGACCAACCGGCTTCCTGCGCCGTATGGGTACGACGCGGCGGGCAACATGACGAACGACAGCTTCAACACCTATGCCTTCGACGCCGTGAATCGCATCGGACAGGTGACCTCCAACGGGGCGACCTACAGCTATGACGGCAACGGCCTGCGGGTGCAGAGGACGTCTTCAGGGACAACGACGACCTACGTCTTCTCGGGTACCAAAGTGATCGCCGAGTACGCGGGCGGCGCGCTGAGCAAAGAGTACATCTACGCTGGGTCGCAATTGCTGGCCACCGTGGATGCGTCAACGGGAAGCACGAGCTACCAGCATCCGGATCATCTCTCCACGCGCGTGGAGACGAGTTCCACCGCTGGCGTCACGCGCACCTTCGGCAATTTCCCTTTCGGTGAAGTCTGGTACGAGACCGGCACCGCCAGCAAGTGGAAGTTCACCAGCTACGAGCGCGATGGCGAGAGCAACCTGGACTATGCCATGGCGCGGCACTACAGCAGCGTAATAGGGCGCTTCATGTCGCAGGATCCGCTGGCAGGGACACCCGCCGATCCGCAGACACTTAACCGCTATGCGTATGTGCGTAACGATCCCATTCGTAATGTGGATCCGCTCGGGCTTTTTATCAAAAACGATCCGCCGGAACCAGAGCCGGTCGTTGAGCCCACAGGCGTAGATCCTATATCGATTCTCCACGTCGGGGGGATTTATGACGACTTGTTCCTCTGCCACGGGCAGGTTTGGTGCAACGGCGGGCTTGTTGACGTGAAGAATACCAAAGGTAAGATTAATGTCCAAATCAACGTCGTGCCATGCTCAAAAGATGACTCTGTATTGACGATCAACGGCAATCCTCTTGCTCCTAACGCTCTTGGCGGTTTGTCAATCACGTTGGACAGTCCCGCGGCCCTGTTTGTCGGTATCATGGCATCTCAGGCGGCTGGCGCAAACATAAGTTTCGCGCCCGGTTCTGTAGTTTCGCTGAATCCACTTCCCGACAATGGTTCTCAGGTTGCGAGTAATCCTCCCGTAAGTATCTCGCTTCCGGGGCCGAACATCTCCCTTTACAGTATCAACTTTGACGCAGGCGGCACCGCAACCCAGGTAGACGCTCGATACAAGTTCGGATCAGGACTAGTCTCTAGGGTGATCCAAGATCGGCTAAACGCTGCCGGAGGCGGCATTGGAAATGCAGTAAATGGGATACTGGACGCTCTGGCCAGCCGCAAGGAGTCGGGTTATTGCCTTAGTGTGACCATCACAGTAGCGAAGTGAAAATCTGGGTGACACCAACTTGGCGTCACTGTACACTTTGTCGGAGGCAAGAATAATGAGCGTCGCTCGTGGTGTCGTGCTAATCGCACTCACATTTGCCCCTTCGTGCGTTGGCGGGTTTTTCCTTTCGGGCGCTCCGACGACGATATTGTGGCAAATCACGGTTGATAATGACCGCGGTTTTGAATATCAGAAGCTGCGAGTGTTCGTCCATTTCCAGGGTGCCGCCGGGAGTAAGCGATCAGTCTTAGGTTTTCTTACGCCTGACGAGCAGGGCCGCTTCAGCACTGTCGTGCCGGCTGGTTCGAAGGTTTCGGTGGAGGTCACGACTTCCGATCCTACCGTACGATGGAAAAGCAACGGCACTCCGGTCGTAGGCTTCTATAGCATGGAGAGACATCAGGATGAAGTGATCCTGGGCAGCGAGCATCTGGACGTGCCGGTCGATTCCCCGCCGAGTTTGTCCCGTGTTATTGAGCTCCGAAGAGCGGCGGCTGTTGTGCTCTGCCTCCCGTTGGATCTTAAGAAAGGGGCCATTGAGTTTCGCAGGGTGTCCGAACCCGAGGAAGAGGTCCAGTTGGTTGTCTTTTGGAATCCGGCGAGGATTCGGGGAGAGATCCTGGGGGGGCTCGCTCCGGGCACGTGGGAAATGTCTTACCTTGACGAAGAGGGTCGAGTGCGACTTGCTGAGGTCATCGATCTGCGAGAAGGCGATGTTCGTAAACTGACTTGCAAGTGAGGAGCTGCCGGGGAGACGCTGGGGGTTCACCTACGCGCTGGGGACGGCCAACAACGGGCAGGTCCAGGCGATCACCGACAATCTGGACGCCAGCAAGAGCCTGAGCTATACCTACGACGCGCTCTCGCGCTTGCAGTATGCGACGGCGGGGCCGACGGGGTCGCCCACCTGGAAGCTGGGGTTTGTCTATGACCGCTACGGCAACCGGACCAACGAGAACCTGCTGGCAGGCATTGGACCGAGCGGCACATGGACACCCGACCCGACCACCAACCGGCTTCCTGCGCCGTATGGGTACGACGCGGCGGGCAACATGACGAACGACAGCTTCAACACCTATGCCTTCGACGCCGTGAATCGCGTCAAACAGGTGACCTCCAACGGGGCGACCTACAGCTATGACGGTAACGGCCTGCGGGTGCAGAGGATGTCCTCAGGGACAACGACGACCTATGTTTTTTCGGGGACGAAGGTGATTGCCGAGTACACGGGCGGCACGTTGAGCAAGGAGTACATCTACGCGGGATTGCAGTTGCTGGCGACGGTGGACGCGTCAACGGGGAGCACGAGCTATCAGCACCCGGACCATCTCTCTACGCGCGTGGAGACGAGTTCCACCGCTGGCGTCACGCGCACCTTCGGCCATTTTCCTTTCGGTGAAGTCTGGTATGAGACCGGCACGGCCAGCCCTTCGGCCCCGCCGTGCGCGTTCAGTCTAGCGGTTCGCGTTACCGCTTCGTGTGGTGGTCCGGTTCGTACTACCTGCAATACATGCCGGGTACGGGCAATGGTACAAATCTGCAAAGTACAACAGCCAGTGCCCCGAGTGTCGGCACGGTTCTTACCCTTACGGTGTCGGGCACAACTCTAAGTGCTTACGTCAATGGCGGTCTGACCTTGACCACTAGCGATTCCAATCTGTCGTCCGGACAACCCGGTATTGATGTGGGCTATGGTATGCCCGTCGGCAATGCCACAAGTGGATGGGCTGGGGGCGATTTGGGCCTGATGCCGAGCATCAGCAGCCTGTCGCAGACTTCGGGGTTGGCGGGGACCTCGGTGACAATCAACGGTTCGAACTTCGGGGCCACTCAAGGCACGAGCGCGGTGACGTTCAACGGTATGGCCGCGGCACCTACCAGTTGGACCACTACGAACATTGTCGTGCCCGTTCCGAGCGGAGCAACGAACGGCCCAGTAGTAGTAGCCGTCAACGGCGTGGTCAGCAACGGCGTTTACTTTGTCGCCGCGCCGCAGACGGAGGCCGACAATTTTCAGGAGGCGAATGGGCCGGTTAGCGCGAATTGGGCGGGGACCGGAACGGGGAACGTGTCCATCCTCAACGACACGCTGGATTGTTCAACCTCTCCCGGCTCGCAACTGTCTATCTATTGGAACGCCAATTCAAACGGCGCCAACCAATACTCGCAGGTCACCGTGGGAGCAACTGTCAGCACAACCACCTTAGGCCCCGCCGTGCGTGTTCAGCCTGGCGGCTCGCGTTACCGCTTCGTGTGGTGGTCGGGTTCGTACTACCTGCAATACATGCCGGGTACGGGTAATGGTACGAATCTGCAAATTGTATCCGCCAGTGCACCGAGTGTCGGCACCGTTCTTACCCTCTCGGTATTGGGCACCACTTTAAATGCCTACGTCAACGGCACTCTGACCTTGAATGCTTCCGATTCCAATCTGTTGTCCGGACAACCGGGTATCGATGTGGGCGCCGGTATGCCCGTGGGTAATGCCACAAGTGGGTGGGTAGGGGGCGACCTAGGCGCTCTTTCGTCGGGCCTCCAGGTCTCGCCCTCGAGCCTGAGTATGCTCGTGGGCCAGTCGCGAACTGTGTCCGTGACGGATAACGCCGGAAACCCTGTGATCGGGCTCTTCTGGACGACGACCAATTCCAGCATCGTGAGCCTCTCGACGGACGACCCGCCGCTCATCACCGCGGTTGCGCCAGGCTCGGCCACGGTTTATGCCGAAAATGTGCCGGTCGCTGTTACTGTGTATGCGGGCTCCTCGCTCCCGGCCGGCACGCCGATTTGGTCCCTATCCCTGGGCGGCTCGGGGAGCAGCTCAGTCAGTCTGGCGCCGGCCGTTCCGTCGTCAAGTGGCGTGGATGTCTTTGCCCTCAGCCCGGGTGTTCTGTCGGCAATCGCGAGCGACGGGACTGTGGTCTGGACAGCCAACAGCATTCCAGCTAGTCCAGAAGATGGTTCGACCCTCATCCCAGATTTCTCAGGCAATGTGCTTCTTAAGACGCCGTATACCTATTTGGATGCGCAAGGAAATTCGTACTTTACCCATAAGGTTCAGAAGGTGGATCCCAATACCCATCAGTTGGTGAATCTCTATACCTTCGCAGCCGTGCCCACTACACTTTACGTACCCGGCGATACGATCGAGGTGATCGCTCCCCATCCGACGGGCGTGTTGTTTGTGCAAGATAGCAGCTTCGGGCGTTCGTTGGTGACAGTCATCGACCCCTCAACCGGGAACCAGATACCAACAAATTGTTATGAACGCCCAGTGGCCTGGGCTTACTAACATGATCGTCGCCGGGGATGGAAATGCTTACATTGCCTACACGGATAGCGTTAATTCTCCCTACCCGTCTGAGTTGCTTCGCGTCTCCCCGGACGGTTCCTCAGCGGTCATTGATCTGGGCAATACTGCCACCCCCTACGCCGTGATGCCGAGTGCTGATGATCAAGGTGTAGCAGTCTTTCTGAACAGCGAGGACGATTCCGGCAACTTCTATACGTACATCGACTACGTATCACAAGATGTCTTGGTTTCCCAAGGCAGCGGAACGCTAACCGGCAATCTCGCTGGCGGGCCCTATGGTTTTTTGCCGGTGCTGCAGCGCGAAGATGGCAGCTACGTTGGCACTCCCCAGGGGATCGAGCCCCCGCCTTCTCCGGGAGCCCCGGTGGATCTTCCTGTGATGACTATGGCACAAGGGGGTGGGGTCTTGTGGCAACAAGACCTGGGCACATCGGTAACGCCTCTGTACGCTACCGTCGATGGAGGCGCTATCGTGACATCCACTCAGCCTGGCTCCAGCCAGCTCGGCACGCTCTACACCCTCGGCCAAGGCGGAGGCATAGCGTCGCAAGCCCCTGACACGGGAGCCGTCTACTCATGGCTTGGGCAGTGGTACGACGCGCCCGCGTCAGCGGCAACGCTCTCCGCAATTACAGGTCCGGCGATGCTCCTGGCGGTCGCTCCATGGCCCATGTTCCAGGGCAACCCCTCACACACTCCCGTCCCCTATGTAAACGATGCGTACCGTTTGGAGAGAATTAGCGACTGCTGGAGCCTCGGACAGGCACTACGATATTCTGTCTACAGCCTGCATATGAAAGATGGTAGCAACGTTACTGGTAGCGGCTACGTTATAACGGAGCACCAAACGAATAAGGCCCTGGCCCTCACGCCCCAGGGCACATCCTCCCAGGCTTCAACTATTTTTGAGGACGCTATTGGTCCACGTGGAACGGTCACATCGTCTCCAGTCACGAGTAACCGAACGTTCACTGTTACTAGCGGCGGTACAAGCCTTGGGGTCGTGCCTGTTCACACAGAACAAGATTACGCGATTGAGGGGATTTGGTTTTGGGGTAATACAGATCCAACAAAGACGCAGGTATTCGTCAATGGAACGCTTGCGGCTGCCTCCTGCTCGCAGTAAGGGGTTCAGGTGCAAAATGCCACGCCGGTGCGGGTGACCATGAAAGGTGTAATGATAGTTTTGGGCGCGATGCTGCTCGCGTGCGGCGTGGTTGCCATCTCACTGGTTCGGGCACTCCGCGACGCCAAAGGATTTATGGCTGCCGCCTCGCGACTGGAGCTGCGGAACGCCAGCGATGCTGACGTTCAGGGAATTAGCGACGAAATATCGGGGGACGCAAATCGGTAATTGTGTTTCCCAGCACTGCACATACCTATTCAGCTTTCAAAACGTCTGGCTCAGAAGGCTACGGCTGGCCCCGCGTACTTGGCTAAGTGCAACGCTGAACGTAAGCGAAGGAACACTAGTCGGCCGAGCCGTCACTTTCTCATCGGGGAGTGGTTTGGCGCCTTTTATTGCGCAGACCGAGGAGGGGGCTTATCGGCCACATGCAACATCGCAGCCCTATGAGGTTAGTTTCAACTGGTCCGGCCGTGCCCGGTGGCGGGTGATTGTAAAGTTGACCCCTCTTGCAACAACGGAGGAGAAACACCAAGCTTACTCCTTTAACATCGGCTGTTTGGCACGCATTGGGGGTTGCGAGGACGCCGCCCTCCTGCTCCCTGGAATTCAATGGCCAACGAATTCGCCCGACATTGGCCGCTGAAGGCTGCAAAAGCTCGACGCGGTTATCCGGCACGCCGGGGCGGGTTAAGCAGTGCCTTCGGCCTCGAAGAACGTGTCCTGCCGGCCACGGCTGGACTGCATTCATTCCATAAATGGTGCCGCAGAGGGCAGCGGGTGCATGTGTGGACGGAAAAACCCAGTCCCCAGTCGCCAGTGACCGACAGGCGGAGCGTCCGCGGCGCGTCCATCTTGGTCTTGTTGCGGCCTCCGACGTTGACGCCCCGGAGCATGGAGATGACTATGGGCATGGCGGCGAGCACCGATCTTAACCTACTCAACCCCGCTCAGGGCTGGCAGTGCGGGCCGGCTGTAATCCGTGCGATACAGATTCACGTGCGATATGCAATACTTCCCTGCCTTCAAGTCACATGCGAAATCACAGCTAGAGAAAGGAGACACGCATGTCAATGAAATTGGCGATCAGCGCAGGGGTGCTGTTTTTACTTCTCGGAACCATGGTTCCTGCCTATGCTCAGCGCGAAGAGGGCAAGGAGCAGGCCAAACCGCAGCAACACGAGCAGGCTAAGCCTGCACAGAAACAACATCAGCCGCAGGCCAAGGCTGCGCCACGGCCGGCGAAACCGCAACCGAGCTACGGTGGCGCTTATCACGGCGGCGTCCAGGCCAACGGCCCTACCCATGGGGGTGTCCACCATAGCGGCGTCCCACAACATGCCGGGCAGGTGCGCGCCGGTTTCGTGCAGTCTCGCGCGCACTCGTGGACGACCGACCACCGCAGCTGGGCGCAGCGCGGCGGCTACAACGGCTACCGCATCCCCGATGACCGCTTCCGGGCGTATTTCGGGCACGATCACTTCTTCCGCATCTACGGGCTTCCGCTGGTCTTCGTGGGAGGGTACCCGCGCTTCCAGTACGACGGCTATTGGGTCACCTTGGTTGATCCCTGGCCGGACACCTGGCCGCCAAACTGGTACGAGACCGACGACGTATATCTTGATTACACCGGCGACGGGTACTACCTGTATGACCGCGAGCGCCCCGGCATCGGGATCGCAGTCACCGTCTCGTTCTAACCAGGTGGCAGGGCAACGGGGCGGGATTGAACTCCCGCCCCTCACGCGGCCCGGGGACCTACCCTGAGCGAAGTCGAAGTTGAGGCGTTTAGCGGGCGTGAATCAGCCGAGGCTGGCTTCCATCGCACGTAAGAAGCTGACGCTGCTCCCGTTGGTGGCGGCAGCGTACTTTATGGTTTCGGGCGGGCCCTACGGCTTGGAAGACCTGGTACAGAGCGCCGGCTACGGACGCGCGCTCGCGGTGCTGGCGATCACTCCGTTGCTGTGGGCGCTGCCGACGGCGTTGATGGTGGGCGAGCTGGCCAGCGCCATCCCGGAAGAGGGCGGCTACTACGAGTGGGTGCGGCGGGCGATGGGCCCGTTCTGGGGATTCCAGGAAGCGTGGCTGTCGCTGGCGGCCAGCGTCTTTGACATGGCGCTCTATCCCACGCTGTTCGTGCTCTACCTGGGGCGAATCTGGCCGCGCATGGGCGACGCGCATGCGGCGCTGGCGGTGGGCGTCGGGGTGGTAGCGGTGTGTGTGCTGTGGAACCTGGCCGGGGCGGCGTCGGTGGGAACCGGATCGGTGCTGGTGGGAGCGCTGCTGCTGGCGCCGTTTGCGGTGCTATCGATCGAGGCGCTGGCGAAGCCGAGCGTGGCTGCACCGCCGGCGGTGGCGGGTCCGCATCTGCCGCTGGTGATGGGCGTGTTGGTGGTGATGTGGAACTACATGGGATGGGACAACGCTTCCACCATCGCCGGCGAGGTGGAGAATCCGCAGCGGACGTATCCGCTGGGCATCCTGATGACGGTCGGGGCGGTGGCGGCGACGTACATCATCGTCGTCGCAGCGGCGTGGCGCACCGGCATCGCTCCCGCGGCGTGGGAGACGGGCGCGTGGGTCAACGTGGCGACGGCGGTGGGCGGGCGCGGCTTGGGACTGGCGGTGGTCGCGGGCGGCATGCTGTGCGGACTGGGCATGATGAACGCGCTGGTGCTTTCGTATTCGCGCGTGCCCATGGCGATGGCGCAAGACGGCATGCTGCCCCGGGTGCTGGCGCGGAGGGATGCGCGCACGGGAGCGCCGTGGGTGTCGATTGTGGCGTGCGCGGTGGCGTGGTCGCTCTCGCTGGGATTGGGATTCGAGCGGCTGATCGAGCTCGAACGTCATGCTGGCCGGGCTGAGCCTCGTGCTGGAGTTCGCCGCGCTGATCGTGCTGCGGGTGCGCGAGCCCGGGATGGCGCGTCCGTTCCGCGTCCCCGGCGGACTGGCGGGCGCGGTGTTCATCGCCGTGCCTCCGACCGTGCTGCTCGCCGCTGCCGTGGCGCGCAACGTCGGCGAGCAGGGTTTGACGACCGGATTCTTGATCGGATTGGCGATTGTGGCGATTGGGCCGATGGTGTATGTGCTGATGAGCCCACGACAATAGCAAGAAAAAGCCCTGCCGTCCCGGGCAGGGCTTTAATGCAGAGTGAACGATCTATGCCTCGGCGGTGACGCGGCCGGTCCAGCCGTGCAGCCCCTGTTTCATGATCCAGCGCATGACGTTGGAGTTGTTGTAGTAGTAGCCCAGCACGTACTGGCAGGTGGAGAGGCAGTGCGAGTTGCATACCTTCTTCATCTCGTCCAATTGCTGGTTGTCGAACTTGGGCTCCCCGATCTTGCCCCAGTCGGTGTGCGCCGAATACATGGGGAAGCACGGCGAGAGCGTGCCGTCGGTGCGGATGACGCAGGAGTTGTGCCCGGCGCGGCAGTTCCAGGGATAGGTTTTGCCGCGCAGGAAGTCCTTCATCTTGCGCAGGTGGTCCTTGGAGTTGACCATGATGTAGCCTTGCGCATTCTTCTCGATCAGCCAGTCCAGGATGGCATCCACCCGCGGCCAGTCTTGCGGCAGGATGTAGGTGACGTTGTTCTCCAGGTGCTGGAAGTGGGGCTGCTCGAGGTAGGGCGGCTCGTTGATGTGCACGTCGGTGGAGATGCCGTTGTCGTGGGCGATCTCGGTGAGCTGGTAAACGTCCTCGATGTTGTTGCGGCAGATGTTGGTGTTGAAGACGATCATGTAGCCGTACTGCCGTTGCTGCTTCACCAGGTAGCGGAACTGCTTCTCGATGCGCTTGAAGTTCTTGGCGAGGCCGGGCTTTTCGTCGAGCGAATCCACGGCCAGGTTGATGGCCGCCACGCCCAGGTCGCCGACGCGGTCGATGAAATCCTCGTTCATCAGGATGCCGTTGGTCGGCAGGTAGACGAAGAAGCCGTTCTTGGTGCCATAGTCCACGACTTTAAGGATGAAGTCGCGGCGCAGCAGGGGCTCGCCGCCCATGATGGCGATCACGCGGCAGCCTACCGACTTCAGCCAGTCGATGGAGCGGATGGCGGTCTCTTCCGTCATCCCCTTCACCTTGTTGTTGAAGGCCCAGCAGTAGTGGCAATCGACGTTGCACTTCCACTCGGTGAACAGATAGGAAAGCAGCGGGCGGAACTGGTCCGCCATCACGCGCGACTGTACGTAGGGCACCAGCCAGCGGCGAAAAGCGCGTACAAAGTTGTTGGCGTGATAGCTGCGGGTTTCTAACTCCGGCATCCAGCCTCCTTGCTTGCGATTGAACACCTCCGCCACGGACAGAGTCCGGGCAGGCACCATCCTCCCCCAAGCTGGTTAGAGTAAATGTGGGAGCGCCGGGCGGTACAGCAAAAAGTCATTAAAATGCGTCACTTGCCAGCGTAATGTCGTTTATTGGCAGCGAACTGCGGGCGAAGCGGCGGTGGCAAGGAGGACCAGCATGGAACCGGACAGCGCCGGTAATCTGTGGGTAGGAGACAGCGGCAACAACCGGGTGTTGCAGTTCATGCCGCCTTTTGCCAACGGCATGAGTGCCACCCTAGTGCTGGGACAGGCTAGCTTCACGACCAGCGCAGCGGCTACTACGCAGAGCGGGTTGTCGGCGCCCTTTGGGATCGCATTTGACAGTAGCGGCGCTCTCGTAGTGGCGGACAGCGGCAACAACCGGACGCTGCTGTTCACTCCTTCATTCAGCAACAACCAGAACGCGGCCTTTGTCATAGGCCAGGCGGATTTCACGACGGGCACGGCAGCGACGACGGCAACCGGCCAGACCTCACCGACTGCCGTTATTGCCGCGTTCTAGCTGCTGGGGAGCATCAATTGTTAGCAACAGCCTGGCGAGAACAGGCCTTATCACTCGTTCGGAATTTGCATCGCTCCTGGTGCAAGGCGCGTAACTTGCGATAACGAGATTTTTACGCCAATCATCGCGACTAGCGAGTGTCCCGGCGGGCCGCTCCGCAGGAGTCCACAAGATCAGCACACACGTTCCAGCACACGCCGCCAAGTCCTGCCATCCCCGATCTCCAGCCGGTCGCCTTCCAGCTTGAAGGGACGCGGCTGGTCAGTGTCGGTGAAATCCGGCGCCAGGCTGCCCTCGACATGATGGGTCACCACGTGCTTCTCTGCGTCTACGGTATAGGTGCCGAAGTATGCGACATAGGCGGTGTAAGCGGCGAGGGCATGCTCGGGTGAGGGCGGCTTGCCATCAATGAACTTCGCTTCCGGAAAAGGCGCCAGCGGCGGAACCTTCATGATCTGAATGTGCACGTGCCCGGTTGCGTCGTAAACGAAGTATCCCCGAGGATGTTCACCGAACCGATATTGCCATTCGCCGTCCTTATTGAGATCGGCAATCTCCACCACTCGCCATGTGCCAACCAGTGCGTGAACCATCTTCATTTCGTGTCGCCCCTGAAGGGGCTCAGCTTTTCTCCCACTTTCACCCAGCGCTGACGCGCTGGGCTAACTCAAATGTCGCCCTTCGGGCTGTCAGCCGTACTGTTCATTCCACTTGTCTCAGCGCGCGCGAGTTGTGACACAGCCTCTGAAGGCCTGCTCCACGCGCTGCCGGCCGTCAATCGCCCGATGACCCGATCTCCCGATCACCCGATGTCTCTCACTTCCACTCCGGAATCCTTCCTGGCGTCCAGGGCGCACCGGCCTGCTCCATAGCTTTCTCGAGTTGGGGCAGATCCTGCTCCAGGATGGTGCGCAGCTTGCCCAGCTCTTCGGCGAATTCTTCCGAGGCGATGGCATATCCATCCAGGTCGGTGCGCGGCGGGGGCGAGCTGGACATGCGTTCATTCTGCATGATCGTCTGCACCCGGTCGTTGATCGAGGGCGGGATGTTCTCGTTGCGATCGTGCAGCACGGTGTCGCCGCGCAGCTTGCGCAGGATGTCGAGGTCGCGCTGCTGGAGCTGCTCGGCGGTCTGGCTGAGCTGCTCGCTGGCCGTCGGGGTCTGCTGCAAGGCCAACTGGATCTTGCCGAGCCGCGCCTTGAGCTCGTCGGCGGTGTTCAGCGCTCCGGCCACGGCGCGGTAGAGACTATCCACCTTCTCCTGGAAGGCGGTGAGCGCGGCGCGGTCTTCCGGCGGCATGTTGCGTGCGCCCAGCGGCTCGACGGCGAACTTCTCCGGCCCGGCCACCTGCGTATACACGCCGTTGATGCGGGTCTCGAGCGTGACCTGATATTGCCCCGGCATCACCAGCGGGCCAGCCGGCTGCGGAGACCAGTCTTCTTCCTGCTCCGATTTCTCTTTTTCCTTGAGCAATTCCGGCGCGGGATAATGCAGGTCCCAGGCCACGCGATTCATACCTTTCTCGTTGCTGGCGTTGGTGCGCCGCACCGGCTTGCCGGATGCGTCTGAAACCGTGAGGAACAGAGCCGGCGCGGGCTCTTCGGCTTCGGCGCGCAACTCGTCGGGCGTGGGATAAGGCGGAGTGATGCCCTTCTTGGCGTCTTCTTTCTCTGCCTCCTGACGCTTCTCTTTAAGCGTTTTCAGCTTATCCTTCAAGTAATAGGTGAACGTAGCGCCGAACGGCGGATTCTCCGCCAGATAGAACGCCGAGCCCTGCGACGCCTTGCCGCGTCCGCCCAGCGGCTGCGCCTGCACATAGAGCAGCGCTTTCTTCACCGGATAGAGCACCACTTGGCCATCGAGCGCTTCGGGCTTGAGCACGCGCAGCGGCCTAAGGTCGTCGAGGATGTAGATGCCGCGGCCGAAGGTGCCCACCACCAGGTCGCCCTCGCGCGCCTGGATCACCAGGTCGTGCACCGAGATGGTCGGGAAGCTGCCTTTGAGCTGGATCCATTTGCCGCCGCCGTCGATGGTGAACCAGAGCCCGAATTCTGTCCCGGCAAAAAGCAGCTTGGGATTCACCGGGTCTTCGGCGAACGCCAGCACTGGGCCGTTCTCCGGCAGGTTGGCGGAGATCGACGTCCAGCTCTTTCCGGCGTCGGTGCTTTTCAAGAGATAGGGTTTGAAGTCGCCGTTCTTGTGATTGTCGAAGGCGGCGTACACCGTATTCGCGTCGTAGCGCGACGCTGCCACGCGGCTGACGTAGGTGTTGTCGGGTACGCCAGGAAATTTTTCGTACTTGGTCCAGTGCTCGCCGCCGTCCTCGGTCACCTGGATAAGGCCGTCGTCGGTGCCGATGTAGATCAGCCCTTCTTTCTGCGGCGATTCGGCGAGCGCCACTGTGTTGCCGTAGAACGAAGTGGAAGCGTTCTTGGCGACCGCGTCCGCGCCCCACACTTTGCCCATCACCGGCAGCTTGTTGCGGTCGATCTGGCGGGTGAGGTCGGGACTGATGGCGCGCCAGGTGTCGCCGCGGTCGTCGCTGCGGAAGAGCAGGTTGGCGCCGAAGTAGAGCCGGGTGTGCGCGTGCGGGCTGATGATCAGCGGAGAATCCCAGTTCCAGCGATAGGGCGCTGCGCCCTTGGGTTCCATGGGAGAGATGCCGGTGCGCTCGCCGGTGCGCCGGTCGTAGCGGACCAGGGTGCCGTACTGCAGCTCGGAATAGATGGTGTCGGGATCTTCGGGATCGACCACGGTGCGGAAGCCGTCGCCGCCAAAGGTTACGAACCAATCCGAATTCATGATGCCGTTCACGTTGCGGGTGCGCGAGGGCACGCCGTAGGAGTTGTTGTCCTGCATGCCGCCGTAAACGTAATAGAACGGCTGCGAATTGTCCACGGTGACGTCGTAAAACTGGCTCACCGGCAGGTTGGCCTTGAACTGCCAGTGGGCGGCGCGGTCCCAGCTTTCATAGACGCCGCCGTCGCAGCCGTCAATGTAGTGCTCGGGGTTGGCGGGATCGGGCCACAAGGCGTGATTGTCCACGTGCTTGTCACGCTCGCCCAGCCGGCGCAGCGTCTTGCCGCCGTCGTCCGACACCTGGAGAAAAACGGCCATCACGTAGATGCGGTCCACGTTGCGCGGGTCGGCGATGATCTGCGAATAGTACTGGCCGGTGGCGTCGTAGGGATTGCGGCGCTCCCAGGTGGCGCCGCGGTCCGACGAGCGGAAGATGCCGCCCCCGCCGTTGGCCGCTTCGATCTGGGCATAGACCACGTTGCGGTCGACCGGCGAAACTGCCAGGCCGATGCGTCCCATGTCTTCGGTGGGCAGGCCGCTCTTGAGCTTGTTCCAGGTCGCGCCGGCGTCGGTGGATTTGTAGATGGCGCTTTCGGGGCCGCCATCGATCATGGTGAAGACGTGGCGGCGGCGCTGATAGGCGGCGGCGTAGATCACGTCAGGATTCTCGGGATCGAGCACCACGTCGGTGACGCCGGTGTTTTCGCTGATCTCCAGAACTTTCTTCCAGGTCGCGCCGGCGTCGGTGGTCTTGTAGAGGCCGCGGTCGCCGCCCGGCGCCCACAGCGGGCCTTGTGCCGCCACGTACACCGTGTTGGTGTCCTTGGGATGGATGACGATGCGCCCAATGTGCTCCGACTTCTTGAGGCCAACGTTCTTCCAGCTCTTGCCGCCGTCCTCGGAGCGATAGACGCCGTCGCCGTAAGCCACGCTGCGCTGGCTGTTCGATTCGCCCGTCCCCACCCACACGATGGATGGATCCTTGGGATCGAGCGCCACCGCGCCGATCGAGTACGAGCCTTCCTTGTCGAAGACCGGCGTCCAGGTGGTGCCGTCGTTGTCGGTCTTCCACACTCCGCCCGAGGCCACGCCCGCGTAGAAGTGCGAAGGATTGCGGGGGTCGACCGCCAGCGCGTTGACGCGGCCAGAGCTCAGCGCCGGGCCGAGCAGCCGCAGCTTCAGTCCGTTGAAGGTCTCGGACGACATGGGCGCGGGCTTCTCGTCTTTCTTCTCTTCCGCCGGCTTGGCGTGCTTCTTGGATTGCGCGGCGGTGAAGGAAGTGAGTGCGATCAGGCAGAGGACCACCCGAAGTGTCATTCCGAGCGTAGCGAGGAATCTATGCATTTGAATTCTCGTCCGGTTGGTTCAAGGTTTTCTCTGGCATCCATCCCACCCGAAGTGTCATTCTGAGCGTAGCGAGGAATCTGTGCATTCGGACTCTCGTCCGGTTGATATCGGTGTCTGTCGTACCAGCCTTCGCTTAGATCTTTCCATTCGGGGTTCATGGAAACAATGAGAGCCATCTTCTTCAGCCTGCTCAGACCCTTGATCTGTTTCTCGCGCGCGATTGCCGACCGAATGTGACCGAACCGTTCAAAATACACCAGCCGATCCACCTTGTACTTGCTGGTGAATCCGCCCGTCAGCCCGTTCTTGTGCTCGAAGACGCGTTTCTCCAGCTTGCTGGTAACACCGGTGTAGAGTGTTTTTGAGCGATTGGTCATGATGTAGACGTAGTAAAAATGCATAGATTCCTCGCTGCGCTCGGAATGACACTTCCTTCTGCTGCGACCACCTTCAGGCTCCCACCCCGTCAGCTCGGAATGACACTCTCCTGCCGCGAGACGGTCATTTATACAGAATTGCATCGCAAAGGTGAACCATCTGGAAGCAAAAACGGCCCTCAGGGGCTAAAGCCCGGAAGCGTTGGGATTCCAGCGGCACGGCTGAAGCTGCACCCTTCCCGAAACCGAGATGCACCCTTCCCGAAACCAAGCCGTGCCCTTCCCGAAAAAAGGCCGGGCTCAGCCGAAACAAAAGTTCAGCCACGGTCCCGCCGGTACCATCTACATTTTAGACATGGCCAGACGAACCAGCGCTCACGGACACGACACCAAGCACTTCCGCATCACCCATCGTAACTTCTGCTTCGCCTGCGGCAAGGACAACCCGCACGGCATGCACCTGAAGTTCTTCTTGGACGACGACGGCAAGCACTTCGTCTGCCGCTTGCGCTTGTCCAACCGCTTCTGGGGACCGCCCAAGCACGCCCACGGCGGCATCATCGCCACCATTCTCGACGAGGCCATGGGCAAGGTGAACAAGCTCCGCCATGTCATCGCCGTAACTTCCAAGATGACGGTCGAGTACCTCAAGCCGGTGCCGCTGGGCAAGCCGCTGGTCGCGGTGGGCTGGGAGAAGAGCGTGCGCGGGCGCCGCCACATCAACGTGGCTGAAGTCCGCAATCAGGCGGGCGAAGTGCTGGCGCGCAGCCAGGGAACGTTCATCGCCATCGATCCCCACCGCATGTTCGGCAAGTATCTGACCAAGGCGCAGCAGGCGGCCCTGCTGAAGCAGTCCGGGGTCACACCCAACGGGAAACGGCGCGGGCGCGGCGCCGACGAGTACTAAGAAGCAATCAGCAGTCAGCACTCAGCCACAACGTGGGCCGTCAGAATCCACGGTCAGGCTGTAGAATAGAGCTGATCCCACGAAGAGGAAGCGTATGTCTGAGACCAACGGTAGCGGCGGGCTGCGTCTGAAGACCGGCTTGGCCGAGATGCTCAAGGGCGGCGTGATCATGGACGTCACCGACGCCGCGCAGGCAGCGGTGGCAGAGAAGGCGGGCGCCACGTCGGTGATGGCGCTGGAGCGGGTGCCGGCGCAGATCCGCGCCGAGGGCGGAGTGGCGCGTATGGCGTCGCCGCGCAAGATCCGCGAGATTATGGCCACTGTTTCGATTCCGGTCATGGCCAAGTGCCGCATCGGCCACTTTGCCGAAGCGCAAGTCCTGGAAGCGCTGGGCGTGGACTACATCGACGAATCGGAAGTCCTCACGCCGGCTGACGAAGAGCACCACGTGGACAAGCATGCCTTCAAGGTGCCGTTCGTGTGCGGCGCGCGCAACCTGGGCGAAGCGCTGCGGCGGATCGCCGAAGGCGCGGCCATGATCCGCACCAAGGGCGAAGCCGGCACGGGCGACGTGGTGCACGCGGTCAAGCACATCCGCCAGATCGTCCACGAGATGAAGCTGCTCACCATCTTGCGCGAAGACGAGCTGATGGCGAAGGCCAAGGAATGGGGCGCGCCCTTCGTGCTGGTGCGCCTGGTGGCGCGCGAAGGCAAGCTGCCGGTGCCGAATTTTTCCGCCGGCGGCATCGCCACGCCCGCCGACGCCGCTCTGGTGATGCAACTGGGCGCTGAAGCGGTGTTCGTCGGCTCGGGAATTTTTATGAAGGATAAAGCCACGCCGCTCGACCTCGCGAACGAGAGGGAGCGCGATGAGGCCGAGCGCCGCGCCCGCGCCATCGTGAAGGCGACGACGCACTTCGACGATCCCAAGATCCTGCTCGAAGCCAGCGAAGAGCTGACCGGGACGATGAAGGGGCTGGCCATCTCGACGCTTACGCCGGAGCAGATGCTGCAGACGAGAGGCTGGTAAGCGGCAGAGAGCAATCAGCAGATCCATGTCGCAAAAGTGGCAGGCTATCGCGTTCGTCGTCGTCGGGTTTGCTCTTTTCATCATGGGCTTTGCTGCCCCGGTGCTCATTGATGCTCACCACTGGTACCCCTGGTGGCGGCGCAAGAAGGACACAAAGTAGTTTTTCATTTCCCCTCTGTGTCTCAGTGCCTCCGTGGTGGATGTAATGAAGATCGGTGTCCTCGCAATCCAAGGCGACTTCGACGCGCACCGCCGCCGGCTGGAGCAACTCGGCGCTGAGGTCGTGCTGGTCAAGAAGCCGGAGCAGCTCGACGCGGTTGATGCGCTGGTGATCCCCGGAGGCGAATCCACCACGTTCCTGAAATTTCTCGAGAAGGGCGGCTTCCTGGACAAGCTGCGCGAATTCGTGCGCGCCAAGCCGGCGTTCGGCACGTGCGCCGGAGCGATCCTGCTGGCCAGCGAAGTCGCAGACCCGCCGCAGCCGAGCCTGGGCGCGCTCGACATCTCCGTCCGCCGCAACGCCTACGGACGCCAAGTGGACAGCTTCATCGGCCAAGGCGAAACGCAGTTGCCCGGCGGACCGCTGGAGATGGTGTTTATCCGCGCGCCGAAGATCGAGCGCGTCGGGCCGCAGGTTGAAGTCCTGGCACGAGAGAAGAACGATCCCGTGCTGGTGCGCCAGGGCAAGATCATGGCCGCAACCTTCCATCCTGAGCTGTCGGACGACACGCGCGTGCACGCCGAGTTTCTGAAGCTGGTGCGGAATGGGCGATAGGCTCGAGGATACACCGTTAAACCAACGAGATTGTCATCCTGAGGAAGAGCGAGCCGAGCCCTGCGAGGTGAGCGCGACGAAGGATCTCGGTATTGCTGGTGCCCTGCATACGGTCAGGTGGGGACTAACAACACCGAGATCCTTCGCTCGGGTCTCCCCAACTGAAGAAACCGTTGGGGCCCCTCCCTCGCTCAGGATGACAAAGAATGTGGATTTTCGTCATTGCTGCTGAAGCCGCGCCCCTTCGTCCGCAACGGGCGCGCGAAGTAGAATCCCGCCAATGAAGAAACGCCTGCTGCTGCGCTCCATCAATGCCTGGCCGCCGTTCCTCGGAGCCGGCATCCGCGTTACGCGCATGGCTTCGAAAGCGATCGATGTCGAGATGAAGCTGCGGTTCTGGAACAGGAATTATGTGGGCACGCATTTCGGCGGGTCGCTGTATTCGATGACCGATCCATTTTTCATGCTGATGCTGCTCGACAACCTGGGTCCGGAGTACCTCGTGTGGGACAAGGCCGCGACCATCCGCTTCAAGAAGCCGGGACGAGGAAAGGTGCGCGCGGAGTTCCGGCTCTCCGACGAACAGATCGACGAGATCCGGCGGGCGGCAGCGGCGAATGGCAAGGCGGAACCGACGTTCGTGGTGCAGGTGAAGGACGAGTCCGGAGAGGTGGTGGCCGAGGTGGAAAAGGTGCTTTGGGTGAAGCGGAAGGCGGCGCGTCAAAACCGAGATTCCTCGCACGCGCTCGGTCGCAATGCTCCTTCCCGCGGCTCGGAATGACAAGGTCGGGCCAAGGACATCGCGAGAATTATGGTGGAGGCGGCGGGAGTTGAACCCGCGTCCGAAAATGTTACTGGCCAAGAGCCTACATGCTTAGTCGAGTTCACGCTTCCGGCCTTCACCGGAAACTTTCGCAGCCCAGGCTCAGAACCGACAAGAAACGCGGGCCACTAGCCCGATGATCTCACCCACGGCGCACGGGCCGAGCGCCGCAGGCCAGTCCGCTGTGTGACGTCCTTCCGCAACCCGCGGACGTGGCCGCGGAGGACGGCTGCCTAATTAATTAAGCAGCGTATGCCAGTTCTGTATTGGCAATTATCGTTTTGCACGCGATTACGGGTGTGTGCACCCCGGCATGCCTCTTGACCGCAAGCATCTCCGTCGAATCCGTGGCGCCCCCACGGTCACGACAAGGCGCGTCTGCGCCGCTTGTGGCTGGTCAAAGAACTACTTCCACGTTAGGAGCGAACTCGCGGGAAGTCAACTGGATATTAGATGCTGCACCGGCGGCCAGGGACTCGGGAGAGCAGTTTGCATTTGGCACTTAAAAAACAGGTCCTTCGGTCGCGCTTCCTCGCGCTGCGCGCTCCGTCGCGCTCCCTCAGGATGACAATTCCTGATGGGGTTACGGCGCGGCTGGAAGCCGCGCCCTTTCAAAGCCTCACAGCAACGTGAATAACCATCCTACTGCCGCCGGTCGATGGGCACATACGGCGCCGGGTATTTGGGCCCGACGTATTCGGCGCGCGGGCGGATCAGCCGGTTGTCGTCCAGTTGCTCGAGCACGTGCGCCGTCCAGCCGCTGATGCGCGACACCGCGAACAGCGGCGTGAACAGGTCGAGGTCGATACCCAGCGTGTGGTAGGTGGAGGCCGAGTAGAAATCCACGTTGGCGTTGAGCTTCTTGTCCGCCTTGATGAACTCCTCGATCTTGTGGGAGAACTGGAACCACTTGGGCTCGCCCGCCGATTCGCCCAGCTCGCGCGACATTTGCCGCAGGTGGGTGGCGCGCGGGTCTTCGGTGTGGTACACGCGATGGCCGAAGCCGGGAATCTTTTTCTTCTGCGCCAGCATGCCCTTGATGTACTCCACCGGGTCGGCGCCCGAGCGGTCGATGGCTTCGAGAATCTTGAACACCTCTTCGTTGGCCCCGCCGTGCAGCGGTCCTTTCAGCGCCCCGATGCCGGAGGTGATGGCCGAGTGCATGTCCGAGAGCGTGGCGGCGGTGACGCGGGCGGCAAAGGTGGAGGCGTTCAGCTCGTGGTCGGCGTGCAGGATGAGCGCGATATCCAGGGCGCGCTCGGCAGTCTTGGAAGGCGGCTCGCCATTGAGCATGAGCAGGAAATTCGCCGAGTGGGAGAGATAACGATCGGGCTCGACCAACTGCAGGCCCTTGCGGATGCGGTCATAGTAGGCCACGATCATCGCCAGTTGCGAGGTCACGCGGATGGTCTTGTGCAGATTGGCGTCGCGGGTGTTGATCCGCTCTTCGGGATCGAAATAGGCCAGGGCGGAAACGGTAGTGCGCAGCACGTCCATGGGCAGCGCGTGTTTGGGCGCCTGCCGCAGGTAGCTGATGATGCCGGCATCCAGCTTGCGTTCGCGCCACAGCAGGGTGCGCAATTCCTGCAGCTCCTGCCGCGTGGGCAGCTTGCCGTACCACAGCAGATAACAGACTTCTTCGAAGCTGGAGTTGTCGGCCAGCTCGTGAATGTCGATGCCACGATAGGCCAGGACGCCCTGGTCGCCGTCGATGAAGCAGATGCTGGAATTACAGGCAATTACGCCTTCGAGCCCTCTGGGCGTCGCCGTGCTGGTCGACATGTTGGCCCTCTTCCGCAGCCTGCGGGACACAAGTGCCGGCCCCAGGAATCGCTTACCCCGCCGACTGCAAGCCCTTTTTATACTCTACTTGCCGGCGCTTTTCCAAGACGGGCGGGGCTCGTCAAGTGTCTCGGCTGTCATATTTCTCAGAAGCGGGATTTGGCTACGGCCCCACCCCAAGCGCGGAGTACAACTCCTCCGGTTTATAGAGGATGCCGTCCTTCACTACCAACGCCGTCTTTCTTATGTCGCTGATGTTGGCCACCGGGTCGCCATTCACCAGCGTGAGGTCGGCGAGCTTACCGGGAGCGATCGAACCGAGATCGCCATCCAGCTTCATAATGCGGGCAGCGCCGAGCGTGGCATCCTGCAGCACTTTGTTGGCGGGGATGCCGGCCTGAACGTCGAGTTCGAGCTCGCGATGGAAGGCGAAGCCGGCCATGGAGTCGGTGCCGTCTTCAATGGGAATTCCGGCGCGATACATTACCCCGACCAGCTCCATCATCTTCTCAAACGACAGCCGGTAGCGCTCCTCCATACCCGGAGGAGGTTTCAAGCCCTCCGAGATCAGCCCACGCCGCACCTGGGGCGGTAGCCGCCCGGCAACCGGCTGGAATCCACGAGGAACTTTTCCCGCGTGATCGACAAACATATCCTCGAAGATGCTCAGAGTGGGGTCCAGCGCGGTGTGATGGTTCTGCAAGAGCTTGATGAAGGACTGCACCTGCACTGAGTTGAGGTCGAGATCGGCGCCGCGTTTGGCAACCTCGGTGAAACGAGTGGGGGTGTTGGTGTTCTTCACGTCGGGCATGAAGTTCAGCATGAGGAAGTTGGCATGCTGGATCTCGTCATAGCCGAGTTCGACACACTGCGCGGCGGTCATCTCGGCGGGAATATGGCCGCTGACGCGAAGACCGCGCTGGTGCGCTTCCGCGATGATGGCCGGCACCAGCTCGGGTTTCACCGAGCTGTAGATCTTGATCTGGACGTAGCCCAGGCGCGCGTAATTGTCGACGGCGGCGCGGGCCTCGCCTTCCGTCGAGACCAGGACCTTCGTCGGCCCCTGGTAGGGCCCGGGTCCGTCGATGATGCCGGCGAGCACAATGCGAGTGCCGATCTCTTTGCCTTCCTCAATGCGCTTGCGGCGGGCCAGCAGCGAGTCCGTATCATTTGCCAGGTCGCGAACCGTGGTGACGCCGGCCGCCAGATTTAACAAGCCATCGTTAGGGCCGACGTGGGCGTGCATGTCCCAGAGGCCGGGCAGCAGAGTTTTGCCGGCTGCATCGATAACCTGCGCTCCCGCCGGCGTAGCGACTTGATCGGCGGGTCCGACACTGCGGATACGGTTCCCGACCACGACTACGCTTTGGTTCTTGAGAATCTCTGCCGACTGGGCATCGAAAAGATTAACGTGCGCGAACACGATGCCGCTCGGCGTACGGTGAGACAGCTTGTCCGCCAGCTCAGCGGCGCGAGCCTGCGTGGCCTCATCCTGCGTGGCCTGCATCGGCTTCAGAGCCGCTTCCCAACCCTCCGGAATCGCGGTGCTCCAGAGGCTCACGAAGGCAAAGAATTTGCGGCCGTCATCGAGCCAGACGTAGGTCGGCGAGAAGCCCAGCCCAGTGATGGCGTACAGGGTGACGTGCTTTTTCTGGCCAGCAGCTTCGAGGTGAAGTTCGGCGATGCGGCCTATCTTTGCCTCACCCTCCGGCAGCAGAACGACCTTGCCTCCGTTGCCCAGCGCCACTTGTGCGAGAAGGCCAAGCTCCGCCGGCGAGCCGTTATTCGGGACATACACGGCGGGCGTAGCCAGCTTCCTTTCGCCCGCTTCGGAGTCGCTCTTCCAACGGGCTGCGCCGGATTCGAGCGTATAGCTTTCGTGAACTGACGACTTCAGGTAATCGTTGCCGTCGACGCTTTCCGCTACCGGAACCCCTTGTGCATCCAGCTTGAGAATGCTGGTGGTTTTAGGTCCGTGGCCGCGGTCGTTGAATTGATAGAAGATGTGGAGGCTGCCGTCCGGCGCGGTCCACAGGGCCTGCTGTCCCGCAAGGTTCCCCATAACCAGAATGGAATAGCGATCGGCAGTGCCAGGAATGTCCGCCGGTAGAACGGGCACAGCACTTTGCGCTTCTTTCGATTTCTGCGCCCAGCAGCTCGCAATCAGCAGCAGGCTCACAATCGCCACGCGCGTCAGATTGCGCGCGGAGAGTTTGTCGCTCAGCATTAGATCCTCCGATTCAGGCCGTGCCCCAAACTTCACCCAGCACGCGCTGGAAATTCGCGCCCAGCACCTTTTCGATCACTGAGGAGGGCTGGCCGCGCCGGGCAAGTTCCGCCGCGATGATCTGCATGTGATCCGGCCCGTTCAGATCGGGCACATAGGGATAGCGATCCTCGCCGGGCGCACCGATGCCGAATTTTTTGCGGCGCGCAATGTCAGCGTCGAACTCGGCTTTCTGAGCGGGCGTGAGGACCACCTGCTGAATCGAGCCATCGGAACCGATCCCAACGTGATCCGCGCCGCACACATTCAGGGCGTGCAGCAGATGGTCGAGCACATGCTGGCGAGTTGGCACCGTGGGAGAGGCAACCAGGTAAGGCATGAGATACACGCCGAAGTAGCCACCGCGATCCGCCAGGGATTTGAGAATTTCGTCAGGCTTGTTGCGGGGATGCGCATAAACGGCGGCACATCCCGCATGTGAAATCAGCACTGGCTTCGAGGAGGTGGCGATGGCTTCGGCCGTAGTGCGATATCCGCTGTGGCTCAGGTCGACCGCGACTCTGAGTTCGTTCATCTTCTTGACCGCGGCTATTCCCGCGTTGCTCAACCCGGTGTTCCCGGGCTCGAGACAACCGTCACCAAAGGCATTGCGGTTGTTGTACGTGATCTGCATGATGCGCACACCAAGGTTCCGGAACATCTCGATGCGCTCGGGATCGTCCTCCAGAAACGTGGTGTACTGGAAACCTGGAATTATGCCGACCTGGTTCTCCCTCTTGGCTCGGGCGATATCCGCGTACTTGCGGACAATTCCAAACGCGTCAGGATATTTCTCCACCAGCGCTTCCAACCACGCCAGGTTCTTGACCGTGCCCTCAAAATTCCGGTCCGATAGCGTGCAATTAACGGCGGTAATCCCCGATTGCCAAACCACGGCCACTGCCTCGGGGCTGGGAGATTTCTCTATATCCAAAAACGGGCCACATAGTGAATCCATGACGATGGCGCATTTGTAGAGTTCAGTGATATCGGACGCAGCTCCCGCGTTCGGGCCCGCGAACAGACGGGGAGCAAGGAGCGTGGCGGCAGAGAGCTTGAGAACAGAAACAGAGAATTCTCGGCGATTCAAGAGGCAGTTCCCCACAGCACCGATCGGAAGCGGGATTATACAACCTTCACTGCCACCACGGTTTCGTCATCGAAGTGCGCCACGCCTTCTGAGTGTTTGTCCACGGCGTCAAAGATCGCCTTGACGATCTCCTCGGCCGAGCCGCGGCCGTGCGCGGCCACCACTTGATCGACACGCTCATCGCCGAAGGAGTGCAGGGTGCGGTTGCGAGCGTCGCTGATGCCGTCGCTGTAAAAGACGAACGCGTCCCCGGTCGCGGCCTGGATGGCGATCTCGTCGTATTCGGCGTGCTCGAACAGGCCGAGCGGCAGGCCGGTGGCGTCCAGGCGCTGGACCTTGCCGTCGTGGCAGAAGATGGGCGTGGGCACGCCGGAGTTGGCGATGTGCATGACGCGGTGGTCGTCGTCCCAGACCGCGTAGAGCAGGGTGAGGAAGTGAGCTTCCAGGCGGCGCTCGTTGAGCGAGGCATTGATGGCGGAGAGCATCTCCGCCGGCGAGGGTTCCGCGCCCGCCGTGGAGCGCATGATGCCGCTGGCCAGCGCCGCATATAGCGCCGCAGGCGCGCCTTTGCCGCTGACGTCGCCCAGCGCGATTCCCTGCTGCCCCAGCGAGTACTCCAAAAAGTCGTAGAGGTCGCCGCCGATGGTGTGCGCGGGCACGAATTTGGCCGCGATCTCGGCGTGCTTCAGCTTGGGAGACGACGGCGGAAGCAGGCTGAGCTGCACCTGGCGGGCCATGGCCAGCTCGCGCTCCATGCGGCGCTCCTCATGCGCCAGGCGCGCGTAGAGACGGGCGTTTTCAATGGCGATGGCGATCTGCGCCGCCAGCGTGGTAAGGGTCCGCACGTGGTTCTCGCGAAAATATCCGCGGCGGGTATGCTCCAGGTCGAGCACGCCGATCACCTTTTCCTTGTAGATGAGCGGCACCACCAGCTCTGAGCGCGTCTCCGGGTTGAGCTTGATGTAGCGCGGATCTTTGGTGACGTCCGTCGCCAGCACCGGCTGCGCCCGCTGGGCGGCGTATCCCACCAGTCCCTGGCCCAGCGCGATCTCGTGCTTGATCTGCACCTTCTCGTTGAAGCGCAGCGAAAAGCGGTGCCCCAGGTGCTGGCCGCTGGCGTCCAGCAGCAGAATGCTGAACATGTGGTAGTCGATCACCCGGTTGAGCAGCTCGCCGATGCGCTTGAACAGCGCGTCCAGATCGAGGATGGAAGTGAGCTCGCGGCTGATCTCGTTAAGCACGGCCAGCAGCTTGGCCTGCTGCGAGGCGCGGGTGTAGAGGCGCGCATTCTCGATGGCAATGGCGATGCGCGTCGCGATCAGGGTCAGCAGCCGCGCGTGCTGTTCCGTGAAGTAGCCAAGCTCGGGGGCCTGGATATCGAGCACGCCGATGACGCGCTTCTTCACGATCAGCGGCACCGCCAGCTCGGAGCGCACCTCGGGCACGCTGCCGATGTAGCGCGGTTCCGTGGTCACGTCGTTCACCAGCACGGCTTGGCCGCGCTCGGCCGCCAGGCCGGTGATGCCTTGGCCCACGCGCCCGCGGAAGTTCTGTGCCATCTCCTGCGGGTGCCCGAGAGAAAAGCGGATGCGCAACTCGTCCGTTTTCGGCTCCAGCAGCAGGATGGCGAAGATGTCGAAATGGATGACCTTCTGCAGCAGCCGGGCTACGCGCTGCAGCAACTCGTCCAGGTCGAGGGTGGCGTTCACCACGTCCGCTACCTCGAGCAGCAGGAAGGGATCGAGCGGCGGGTTGGCGTCACGCTCGGCCTGCGGGTGCACCGCGGATTTGGAGCCCGAAGTCATGACTGCCTTCATGATAGCAGCCGGGTGCGAATCGCCGATTCCCGATTCCTGACTCCGAATTGCGCGCGCTCCCATCGGCGAATAGAATTTCTTGTTTCATTAGAAGGTGAACTCATGAATCTGAAAGGCATCAAGCTGACCTGGCTGGGACACGCCACCTTTCGCCTCGAAACTCCCGCCGGGACGGCCGTGCTGGTTGATCCCTGGGTGATGGGCAACCCCATGTGTCCGGAAGCGGAAAAGAAAATCAAGAAGCTGGACGTGATGCTGTGCACGCACGGCCACTTCGACCACATCGGCGACGCGGTCGCCATCGCCAAGCAGCACAATCCCACGGTGGTGGGCATCTTCGAGCTTTGCGCCTGGATGGAAAAGAAGGGCGTCAAGCAAATCTCGCCTATGAATAAAGGAGGCACGCAGAAGGTCGGCGACCTGCGCGTCACCATGGTGCATGCCGAGCATTCCTGCGGCATCCAGGACGGCGACCAGATCATCTATGGCGGCGAGGCCTGCGGCTACGTCATCGAATTCGAGAACGGGGTGAAGATCTACCACGCGGGCGACACCTGCGTGTTCGGCGACATGCAGATCATCCGCGAACTCTATGCGCCGGAGATCGTCATGCTGCCTATCGGCGACCACTTCACCATGTCGCCGCGCGAGGCCGCCTACGCCTGCCGGCTGCTGAAACCGCAGACGGTCATCCCCATGCACTTCGGAACCTTTCCGCTGCTCACCGGCACCCCCGGCGAGCTGAAGAAGTTGGTGAAAGATGTCGAGATTTTGGAGATGAAGCCGGGACAGACGATGGCTTAGCCGTCGGTTTTCGAGAATCGGTTATATGTGTGAAGGGGCATGACTTCAGTCGTGCCGTAAAAGATTGCTAAAGACATGGCTTTAGCCGCTGAGGGGAACATCTCCTCAGGGCCTAAAGGCCAGTTTATTTTGAAGGTTAATGGCACGGCTAAAAAGCCGTGCCCCTTCACAAACATCTATTGATTCGCTCAAGCCGAGCGCAGACAGTTTTCTAACGACCAACGACTAACGACCAACGACTGACGACGATCATGACCAAACCTGCACCCAAGCCTCCTTCGCGCGCTCACTGGATGATGTCCGGCATCATCCAGGAGCCCGTCGAGCAGTACATCTACGATCTTCTTCCGCCGCGCGACGAGGTGCTCGCCGAGATGGAAGCCGAGGCCGCGCGCCGCAAGATCCCCATCGTGGGGCCGGCGGTGGGAAGGCTGTTCCAACTGCTGGCGCGCATCTCGGGCGCGCGCACCGTCTTCGAGATGGGCTCGGCCATCGGCTATTCAACCATCTGGTGGGCGCGGGGCCTGGGCAAGGAAGGGCGCGTCATTTACACCGACGGCGATCCCAAGAACGCCGAGCAGGCGCGCAGCAACTTCCAGCGCGCCGGGGTGGCCGAGCGCGTGCAGGTCCGCACCGGCGAGGCGCTGGAAATCCTCTCGGAGCAAAAGCTGGAGTCGCTCGACATCATCTTCAACGACGTGGACAAGGACGACTACCCGCGCGTCTTGCGCCTGGCGGTGCCGCGACTCAAGCCTGGCGGGCTGTTCGTCGCCGACAACGTGCTGTGGCACGGGCGCGTGGCCGAGAAGCAGCCGGAGCTGGCTTCTACCCGCGCCATCCAGGAGTTCAACCGCATGTTGTACAGCTCGCACGAATTGTTCCCGGTGATTATCCCGTTGCGCGACGGCGTGGCCGTGGCGGTGAAGGAATCACAATAAGCCCCCCGACCTTGACCGCTGCGCGGGAAGTGCATAGTCTGGGCGTCCTAAATATAGGAGGAGACGCCTATGCCGCACTTTGTGACGCTGCTCAAGTACACGCAACAGGGAATCGCAAAAGTCAAGGAAAGTCCCAAGCGGCTCGATGCTGCCAAGAAAGCCGCCGAAAAGGTAGGCGGGAAGTTCCATGCCTGGTTCCTGACCATGGGAAAGTATGACGCCGTGTTCATCTCTGAGTTTCCCAACGATGAAGCCTGCGCCCAGTTCATGCTCTCGGTTGGCGCAGCGGGCAATGTGAGTACGCAAACCCTCAAGGCATTCACCGAAGCCGAGTATCGCAAGATCATCGGCGGCCTCTCGTGACCCGGTAACTCCGGCGTGGCCGTGGCGGTAAAGGAAGCACACTGAGTCGTGGCGACGCGTCCCCATGGCGGACGCGATGAAATTAGCCCGGCACGCAGCGCGCGCCGTAGGCGCCGCAAGTGCCGGGTAAGCAGTCATGAAATTTCGAGCCCCTTTAGGGGCGGCCGGCGCTCCGGGAAGGGGATGTTCAGTCGTCCCTACAGGACTCGCTCAACCTTAATCACCTACCCGGCACTTCGTGCCGGGCTAATCTCAGTCGTCGCTGCGCGACTAGGGGCTCGCGCGAATTGTTTCCGGTGATTATCCCGTTGCGCGACGGCGTGACCGTGGCGGTGAAGGAAGCGCGGTAACATTTGGCGGTCGCAATTGGCTTTGTTTTGAGCGTACTCCTCGTAACGGCCGCCGTAGTCGCCGTCGCGATGTTGCTGTCGTACTTATCTGTGGGCGCTCTGATGAACGCGATTCGAGTGCCGCTTTTATCTCTGCCGGACGACGTGACCGCAACCTGTAGCCAACAAGGTTGTACGCGACTCGCCACGAGGGGCCGTTCCATGGTGGTTGAGGATCTGAACAGACGGGGTAAGCACTGGTATGAGTCAGGCACATCCCCGGGGGTTTACTGCAACGAGCATCGCCCTCATCTCGCCGAACTTCACCCCAGGTTGCACTTCGTCATCACCTTGGTGCTCTTTGCGCTGATATTCGCTGGTTTGGCAGTGCTGGCGAAACCATGAGCTTGCCGGCGATAAATCCCGCCTACACCCTCTAGGATACTCACCCACGACCAGTCCTATGGCTGAAGAGAAGCTGTATCCTCCCGCACCTGTCACCCTGAGCGAGCGCGCCCTGTTTTGGCGCGCGAGTCGAAAGCCTGCCCTGAGCGAAGCCGAAGGGGACCCCTACTCCAACAATATCGTCAGAGCAGGGGTGCTTCGACTCGTGCGGGCAAAAGCGGCCCGCACTCGCTCAGCATGACAGCGAAAATAGCCACAGCTGAATCTGCTCTATCGGGTGCTATCGCGTTCCGGATGGTAAACCGTCCATCCGCGCTCGCGGGCAATGGATTCGAGCCCCGCATCGGGGGAGATGGCGAAAGCGTGCCGCGCTAGCGACAGCATGGCCACATCGTGGACGGTGTTGCCGAAGGCGGCGTCGATCCCACCGTTGGGGAAGCGCTCGCGCAAAGCAACCGCTTTGCCTTCATCGGTGGGCACCATGAGCAGGCGTGACGAACAGCAGCCGTCTTCAATGGCGGCGCAGGCGGCAAGCACGCGGTCCGGCGGGATGCCGAAGCGGCGCGCGCCGGCACGCACCACCCACTCGTTGGTCGAGGAGACGGCCCATATCTCGCAGCCGCGCTCGCACAGCTCCAGAGCCAGCTCCTGCATGGGCGGGAAGATGTGCATGGCAATCTTCTCGCGGAAGAACTCCTCCGCGCCGCGCTCCAACTCCTCCACCGAGAACCCGGCGTGCAAGGTAACCATCTCGCCACACATGGTTTCCTCGTCCACTTTGCCGGCCTTGTAGTCGCGATAGCGATAGACGGCCCACGCCGCAACGTCTTTCGTCATCAGCCCGTGCTCCATCGCCCAATAGAAGAACGCTTCGCCCGCGTCGCCCGCCCACAGCGTGCCGTCGCAGTCGAAGACGGCGAGGCGGGGCTCCAGATCGAGAACCGACTGCACAAACTGCGAGCCAGAGGGCTTTAAGGGGCCAGCGTGTCCCATAACCTCCAACAATATCAACGAGGTGTCATTCAGAGCGACCGAAGGGAGCGAAGAATCTATGTATTGCTGATTTCAAATGCATAGATCCCTCGCGACGCGCTCGGTCGCTCGGCTCCTTCGCGCTGCTCGGGATGACAACATTCAAGGCGACTGCACCCGCGCTTTTGGAAGACGTTCGTAGTCTTCCGGGGTGTCCACGTTGGCGGCCACGTTGGGGTCTTCCACCGGCACATAAAGGATGCGCTGCTCGAGCGCGTGCTCGACCTCGCGCGCGTTGGAGGTGGCGGGCGCGCGCAGGAAGGCTTCGATCATCTCGCGACCGATGAGGATGGGATGCCCGTGGCGGCCGCCGTACTCAGGCACGACGGCCCACTTATCGCTCTCATAGGCATGGCTGAAGGCCTCGCACAAGCTGGCGAGCGTGGCGGGCTGCGCCGGAGGACGGTCCACCAGCGCGATCATTGCGGCATCGCGTCCGTGGTTCAGGACTTCCTGCAAGCCGACCTGAAGCGAGCTGAACTGTCCGCGCTCAGGATGGGGATTCACGACTAGGTAGCCGGCCGCGGCGTCCACGATGGTCTGGAGCGATTCCGCATTCTTGCCCGCCACCACGATCACCATGTCGCTCGGCGCCTGCAAGAGTTCGATGGTGGCGGAGAGAAAGGTCGAGCGTCCGGCCGTGCCCGGAGGCCACGGCAGCAGCGCCTTGTCGCGTCCCATGCGGGACGATTCTCCGGCCGCCAGGATCACGCCGCAGAAGCTGGGAGAACGGGCCATAGGATTTGTGATTTCTGATTGGTGATTGGTAATTGAAAATCGCAAATCACAAATCGCAAATCACAGATTCTCCGACTCTGCCTTTCTCGCGTAGCGCATCGACCGCACACCTGGTTCCGCGTGCCGGCGCACAGCGATCATCTCGGCGGTAATGGCCACGGCGATCTCCTCCGGCGTGATGGCGCCGATATCGAGGCCGATGGGTGCGTGTACGCGCTCGAACTTTTCCCGCGCGATGCCTTCTTTCTCCAGCTCCTGGTAGATGGCGATCACCTTGCGCCGGGAGCCGATCATCCCGAGGTAGCGCGCCGGCTGCTCGACGGCCCAGCGCAGCACCCGCATGTCATCGCGGTGGCCGCGCGTGACGATCACGATGTACGAATTTTCCGGCGGCGCCAGTTGCGCCATCGCCTTTTCGAAATCGTCGGAGTAAATGTCGCGGGCCTCGGGAAAGCGCTCGCGGTTGGCGTAACTCTCGCGGTCGTCGATGACGGTGACGTCGAAGCCGGCCAGCCGCGCTACCTTATATAAGCTGTGCGCCACGTGCCCGGCGCCGAACAGGTAGAGATTGGAGACCGGCAGCACGGGCTCAACGAATACTTCAAGTGTTCCGCCGCAAACCAGCCCGGAATCGTACTTTGGATTGTTGTTCAGATTGAAGGTCAGGGTGCGGGGCTTCTCCGATTCCATCACTTCGCGGGCGGCCTGCCAGACTTCTGCCTCGACGCAGCCGCCGCCGATGGTGCCGGTGATCGAGCCGTCGTCGCGCACCAGCATCTTGGCGGTCTCGAACGAGGGGATGGAGCCGCGCACGTTGACGATGGTGGCCAGCGCCCCGCGGCGGCCGTCGCGGCGGAGTTTGACGATCTCCTCGTAGATGTCCACGGGGCTATTGTAGCCGAGGCGCCAAACGCCAGACAGGGCGAAAGCGCCAGTCAGCTACGAACAACGGCCAATGTGTCGAGCACGGCTGGATGCCTTCCGTGCTTTTGGCAGAATCAGGCAGGGCTGCGTTCCCGCTTGCGCTTACAAGCGAAAAATGATCATGGCTGTTCCGGCAGCATGTCAGTGGTCGTCATCCTTGCTGCGCGAAGCTGCGTAAGCCCGGAGAATGGTTTGCGCCATCAGCCGCTGGCCGGTCTGGGTGGGGTGAACGTCGCAGAGCAACTGGTTTTGCGGGTTAACGTTCAGCAGCCCCGCTTGGCACGTGTTGCCGGCGGAACGTTTAGATGCGACCGCCTGGAAAGCGGTGAACACGTCAGCGACCACCGCGCCGTAGTTGGGCGCCGGAGCGCTCAGTGCCTGGTTAAGAAGCTGCGTAAGCGCGGTCCCCGTCGCGTCGGAGTAGTCGAGCGAATAGTAGTTCACCACGATGATTGCTCCGTCATATCCCGTGGCACGCAGGTCGGCGAGGGTGGTCTGCATGTTCGCCTCCACGCTAGCCAGCAAGGCTGGCAGCCCCGCGTCTATGCACGCTTGCGGGTTGGAAGCCGAGGCGCATGCGTCCTCCAGGAGAAACCCATCATTGGCCCCGAGACCAATGGTCACCAGCCGCGTCTCACGATGGCTGCTCAGGAAGGTGGTGGCGAAATCAAGCTGGGAGGAAATGTACGTCACATGCAGGGGAAACTCGGCGCGGAAGGCGTTGCAGCCGTTATCAACGGCGGAGAGTGACAAAAAGCCGCCGGTGGTCTCGCCCGGGCAGGCGGCGTTGACCGTGTGCAGACGCAGGACGTCACCGACGTACTCGGGGTAGCCGATAAAGTTCTTGGGATTGACGTACTCAAAACCAGCCTGGGTGATGTAGCCGAAAGCCACGCTGTCGCCCAGTGCAAGATATCGGGCCTCGCCATCGCCGCGTTCTCTCGCCGCCGCGGTTCCCAAGGCGAACACTGCAACCACCAGCAGGACAGGGAAAACAACACGCGAGAATTTCACTGGGATCTCCCTTTTAGAGGCTTCTGAATCGGGCAAGAGTCTCTGCTGGGTAACCCCATTTGTCAAGAGTGAAAGAATCTGCACAGTTTGCCGAAATCGCCCGTCCAGCGGGCGATTCAGCGAGTCAAGCCGAACATCCGGAGTGCTGAGAGAGTTTGGGATCTTCACCCGACTGTGACCCTCGGGGGCAGGATCAGACGGGTGGCCCAGGCAAGCCACTACTGAGCATTGGGGTGCCCCAGACAAGCGCAGCTTGTCTGGGAATCGTAGCTGGAAATCCGTGATGCTCGTAGGCGCGTCCGGACTAGAATTCCATACAAGATCGTATCCGGGTCGGATATCAGAAACACCTTCCCAGACGAGCAAAGACTCGCTCGTCTGGGGCACCCAGGTTTGCCTGGGCCACCCGCCGGCGCTTAGCGCCAAATTGGCCGTCAATCCGGTACGCAGTGGCAAACTGAGTAGCACGGGCCTGCTGGCGCGTTCGGGCATACCCATTCGCATTTATCGTGGTAGCCGGGATTGCAGGTATGCGGCACAGGATTACCTTGACAATGAGCTTTAGGCCCAGCCAGTGAGCTACAGAGCAGCAAAGCCATAACCAGCACTAGTTTCATGTTGTCTAGCCTTTCTTCTTTAAGGAGTCGAGCCCTCCACGTGCATTCTGCGGCCCGCTGGGGCTGCGCCGCCAGTATCCGGCGGTCATGGACTGCCGGAAATGAGAAAGGCCGCCCGCAGGCGGCCAGTGCAGCACGTGCGTCGGTTTTATTTCGCGGTACTCTGCTTTCCGGCTTTGTAGCCGCGTGCATAAGCGTCCTTCACAAGCTGCTGGATGGCCTTGCCCAGCTTGCTGGCTTGCTTGTCTAACCCCTCTTTCCTCGCCATTTTTGATTTTTCTCCTTTCGCGGAATTCTAGCACGGCGGGCTCACAGCGGGTTCAATTCCCGATAGCAGCTACCAGCGTCTTACTCGATTGGAACGAATACGCCCAGCCGCCCACACGATTCGTAAAACTGTGCGTGGGCCGCTCGGTCATTTGGATTCGCAATCCACCGTTGCGCTGCTTCAAGAAGGCGGTTCGATTCCGCCAACCATTCTTGGCTAGAACGTTCCAACTTTTCGCTGGGCTCCTCTGCCGGTTCGAGGCCAGTGCTTCGATAGCAGCGGGCGAAAATCTGAACGAGGTAGCACGTCTCTTCTTCGGGCAATCCCTTATCGGCGGGGCGTGGCCCTACCACTATGCCTTCAAGGTCACCGGCATTTTTGATTAAAACTTGCTGCCCTTTTTCAAACGGCATTGATTGCTCCCCTCCCTCGCATTCTGCGGCCTTGCGCAAGGGGGCCGCCAGTATCGGCCCGGTCCTTTTTTTTTGTTACACCCACAGTTTATCGCCACAGGTACAGGTGTACTGCTGTGCGCCGGATGGAGCGACCTTGCCGTTGAACCAGCAATACGAGCCGGGGTGCAGGGGGCAGCTTACCTCTGCAAAGGACAGTGGAACTGCAAAGAGCGCAAAGTAGATGACCGCGACTGCTAGTATCTTTCTCATACCCCTCTTCTTAAGGCGTCGAACCTTCCACGTGCATTCTGCGGCCCGCTGGGGCCGCGCCGCCAGTATCGTGGGGTCATGGCCTGCCGGGGGTTTCATTTCGTGGCTGCTCCTCAAGCTGAAGCCTAAGAAACAGGTTCGCCATTACCCGCCCGGTTTCCTCGTGTGCCGCAAGCAGTTCGGCGCGGCGCTTTTCCACGTGCCTGATTTGTGCGTCGTATTTCTTCAATTGGCGGTTCAATTGGGCAACCTCTTCCCATTTAGGATTTGAAAATATCGACATGCTTTTTCCTCCTTGCCGGGCCATTCTAACCGGGAGTGCGTTTCATGGTTCTCTGTGAAAAAGACCCGTTACCTGTGGAAAAAAAGCCGGTAGCTGCCGGGGATTACCCTTGGAGGAATAGTGCAATCATTGGAGGGCGATAATCAACGGCAGCCGCGCCCTTGCGGTTGTTGCAGCCGCCGGTACCGTGGCACATCGGTTGGAGATTGGACGGGTGGCCCAGCCAAGCCACTACCTGAGCATTGGGTGCCCCAGACAAGCGCAGCTTGTCTGGGAATCGTTGTTGGAAATCCGTAATGCCCGTAGGCGCGTCCGGACTAGAATTGTATACAAGATCGTATCCGGATCGGATATCAGAAACACCTTCCCAGACGAGCAAAAGACCCGCTCGTCTGGGGCACCCAGGTTTGCCTGCGCCACCCGCCCCCGATTGACGGGGTGAGAACAACACGGGACGGATTCTGCACCCTCCTGCCCGGCGATAGCACCGTTTCATGGGCAAGTCGCGGAACGATCCCGCCGGAGCATAGCGATGCTGGGCGGAGGCTGACTTTGCCATCAGCGAGATCGACTTTTACGCCAGGGACCATCTGTGTCTTAGCTTCACGAATCACACCAACGGGTGACGAGCGTCACCGTCTTGGCCTTTCTACTCCAGCTACGCTAGTTGCCATTTTTAGGGTTGCCGTCCCGCGTCCGAATAACTGGGACTGTTGATATGCCCATACCGCCAATTCACAAAGGGACCAAGTGGCCATCGGACACGTTGGGTGAGGAGTACCCCCTACTCAAGCTCTTCCGGCAGACTGACTACACAACCGTATATGACGCCAGAACTCATTTTGCGGTCAACATGTCATCTGCCGACGTGGACCACCTGGCAAGCATTCTAAATGCCCCACCCGGGCGCACGCCCACAAACTGTGTGGGCCCAAGTGTCACACGGCTGAATGATCTCGTCGCTCTGGGAGTGTTCGGTGCAGGCCCTTTCACTGAGACATACACCACTGATGACAGGGTACTGGAAAAGCGAATCCGCGAATACTCGCAACATATTGTGACGCGCAAGTTCTGCTTGGAAGTAACACAAAATTGCAACTTCCGATGCCGGTACTGTCCGTATACACAAGCTACCCAGACCAGGCATCATTCACACCAAACAATGTCTCGTTATACGGCTTTCAGGGCTATCGATTGGTATTTTGCCAGGTATGTTGCGCAATTTGCATCAGTCGCAGCCAAAGCTAGAGGCCGGATATTGCGCGCGGCTCCCCCAGCCCTCTCTTGGTACGGCGGAGAGCCATTTCTTAATTTTGAGCTAATCAAGACATCAAAGGACTACTTCGCGCAACTTCCATGGAGTGAGTACGACATACCGATCAGTGCATTGCGCTACTCGGTGACCACCAATTTCTCCCTGGTTTCCGAAGAACTGTTAGAGTTTTTGACCGCAAACGACGTGACAATTCATGTGAGTCTAGATGGGCCTCGCGCCCAGAATGACCTCCACAGGATCACTGTCGACGGTAACGGTACATTTGACGTTGTCTACAATAACCTTCAACAATTGCGCGCTTATGACCGTAAGTATTACAAGTCTCGTGTCTTTATCTTGGCTACATCATGCCCATCGCATGACTCCGAACAGTGCACCCGTTTCTTGACCACACTGGATGCCAATGTTACGGTGTCCCCGATGGAGACTCCGGGCAGAATCATATCCGACACAGTGGCCCAGGCGGCTACGCTGAAAGAACTTTCAACGGAATGCGTGGCGCTTCTGAGGAAACTCGGCGAATCGGGCGATATCAAAGAAGTCGAGATGCAATTGCGCACGAACAAGCGCCTACGTAATTTGCTTCGCGTTATCACTAGAAAATATGTGCCCATTCGAACCTCTGCGCCAATCTGTCGTGAGGATGCTGTGGCTCCGTTCAACATGCGGACATGTCCCATCGGATTTGACAATCTATTCGTGTCGGTGGATGGAAGATTCCACATGTGCCACAAGACAGACGGAACGCTGCCGATTGGGAGCTGCAGCGCCGGATACGACCTGTCGGTACTAATCGATGTGTACAGAGCGTTTCACCGAACATTAAATCGAAAGCAATGTAGGTCATGCTGGGCTGTTCGGTTTTGCAACGTGTGCTCTGCACCGATGCTGCACAGCGGAATGTTTGTGCCGCCAGACGATCAAGAATGCGAGTGCTTACGCAGAGCAGTCGAGATAACATTTGAAGCATATCAGGTGGTTTCGGAGTACTCGGTTGTTTTTTCCCCCGCGATCGAAGCGCTACAAAAACTAAACCAGCTTGACGGTGTCGTTGATCTTGGCGACGAATAGACAGCCTTTACTTAGATGAGGAGGCAACAATGGCTCAAACACCTTTCAAACTGAGCAAGCTCACACCGGAACAGCGGTCGAAGTTGAAGACGAAGACCGCCTCCCTGCTCAGGTCTCTCGAAGAGTTAGAAAAGGGCAATAAAGCCCACACATCAGAATTCGATGCCTGCGGTTGCAGTTGCGATTGTGACCCAAATGATCCGTCCAGCACGCAAGCGTTCTTTGGTGCGGGGAAGGCGCTTGCTGGCTTAGCAGTCAACAAACCGTAGGAAGAATGCGAGATTCTTGGATCCGCTCCGCTGGTGGGCGGGTCCCATTCACAAGTGCAAATGCAGCAGGCGGGGGGGTGCAGAATCCGTCCCGTGTTGTTCTCACCCCCACTCCCCGATTGACTTGTCCCCCTGCGGGGCACTAACATCCGACTTCCAAGACAGGGGGCTGAGGGCGCCACTTTGATCGGCCGGACGATCGCGCACTATCGCATCATCGACAAGCTGGGCGGCGGCGGGATGGGCGTGGTCTATAAGGCCGAGGACACGCGCCTGCGCCGCTTCGTGGCCATCAAGTTTCTGCCCCCCGAGTTTGCCCGCGACCAGCAATCCATCGACCGCTTTCAGCGCGAAGCCCGCGCCGCCTCCGCTCTGAACCATCCTCACATCTGCACCATTTACGATGTAGGCGAGTTCGAGGGCGAGCACTTCCTGGTGATGGAGTGCCTGGAAGGCCAGACGCTGAAGCACCGCATGCAGGGCAAGCCCATGCGCCTGGATCAGGTGCTGGAGCAGGCCATCGAGATCGCCGACGCGCTCGACGCCGCGCATTCGGCCGGCATCGTGCACCGCGACATCAAGCCGGCCAACATCTTCATCACCAACCGCGGGGTGAAGATCCTCGACTTCGGCCTGGCCAAGCTGACCCGCCACCTGCAGCCGGTGGCGGAAGCCGCGGGCGCTTCTGCCATGCCCACCGCCTTCACCCAAGCCCACCTCACCAGCCCGGGCAGCACCCTGGGGACCGTCGCCTATATGTCGCCCGAGCAGGCGCTGGGCGAGGAACTGGATGCGCGCACCGATCTGTTTTCCTTTGGGGTGGTGCTTTACGAGATGACCACCGGCGTGCTGCCCTTCGGCGGCAACACTTCGGCAGCCATCTTCAACGCTATCCTGAGCAAGCCGCCGGAATCGCCGCTGCAGCTCAAGCCCGACGTGCCGCCGGAGCTGGAGCGCATCATCAATAAGGCCCTGGAGAAAGAGCGCGACCTGCGCTGCCAAACCGCGGCCGAGATGCGCGCCGACCTGAAGCGGCTGAAGCGCGATACCGATTCCTCGCGCTCCGCCGTGGCTCGTGCCGTGCCGCAAGCCGAGCCCGCAGCCGCCGCCGCGCGCGAATCTTCCCGAAAGATTGCCGCCGCCGTCCGGCCCCGCGCGCGAATGTGGCCACTGCTGGCCGTACTCGTCGCCGTGGTCGCGCTGGCGGTGGGCGTGCTGCTGGGCAAAATCTGGTTTCAGGCTGTGCCACCTGCGCCGCCACTCTACCGTCAGCTCACTTTCCGCCGCGGCAGCATACTCGCGGCTCGCTTCGCCTCCGACGGCCAGACCATCCTCTACAGTGCGTCCTGGCAAGGAAACCCCGCGGAAGTGTTCACGGCCCGTCCCGAAGCCCCGGAGTCGCGCTCCATGGGACTGAGCCACACCCAACTGCTGGCCGTCTCGTCCACTGGCGAAATGGCCGTCCTGCTCGACAGCCGTTCCGTCGGCACGTGGGTCAACGAAGGGACGCTGGCCCGCGCCCCACTCTCGGGTGGCGCGCCGCGGCCCGTGGTCGAACACGTGCAGTGGGCGGACTGGTCGCCCGACGGCGCCAATCTGGCCATCGTCCGCGATGTAAACGGCAAGAACCGGCTGGAGTATCCCGTGGGCAAGGTGCTGTACGAGACCGGGGGCTGGATCGGCCACCCGCGCGTTTCTCCCAAAGGCAACCTGGTGGCTTTTATCGACCACCCGATCCAGGGCGACGACGGGGGATCGATCGCCACGGTCGACCTGAATGGCAATAAGAAGTCTCTCACTGGAGAGTTCTTCTACACCGCGCAGGGCTTAGCGTGGTCGCCGGATGGGAAGGAAATCTGGTTTACCTCCAGCAAGACTGGCGCCGACAGGAGCTTGTACGCGGTCACCCTTTCGGGCAGCGAGCGGTTAGTGTCCCGCATGCCGGGTACGCTGTTGCTGCTCGACATCTGGAAAGACGGTCGCGTACTCCTCACGCGTGCCAGTTGGCGGCGCGAACTCATCGGACTGCTCCCCGGGGAAGCGCGGGAGCGCGATCTCTCCTGGCTCGATTACACCTATCCCGCCGACCTATCCAGCGACGGCAAGACACTGCTCTTTGACGAGGAAGGTGGTGGTGGCGGCCTGGCCTACTCCAAGTCTGGAGGGCTGAACTATGCCGTCTACATCCGCAAGACCGATGGATCACCGGCGGTGCTGCTGGGCGCCGGAGGCGCCGTGGCGCTCTCCCCCGACGAGAAATGGGCCATCGGGCAACTGCAAGCCACCCCCGCCCAGTTCGTGCTGATGCCCACCGGGGCTGGTGAATCCCGCCAGTTGACCCAGGATGACATCAATCACAACTGGGCCCGGTGGCTTCCCAATGGCAAACAGTTCGTCTTCACCGGCAACGAGGGCGACCACGGCGTGCGCTTCTACGTGCAGGATATCGCGGGAGGAAAGGCGCGAGCCTTCAGCCCGGAAGGCGTCCACGCCAGCGCTTTCGCGGTCTCGCCCGACGGCCGCTTCGTGGCCGGCATCGGACCGGACCAGCGTGGTTATCTTTATCCCATCGCGGGCGGCGAGCCCCAGCCGGTGCACGGATTCCCGCTCGGCGAGCAGCCCATCGCCTGGAGCGGCGATGGCCGCTTCCTTTACATCTACCGCCCCGGAGACCTCCCAACCCAGGTTTCCAGGCTCGACATCAACACCGGCCAGCGTACGCCGTTCAAGCAACTCATGCCCTCCGATCCCGCCGGGGTTGAAACCATCGGCCCCATCATGCTCACCGAGGACGGCAAGACCTGCGTCTACGGCTACCATCGCACGCTGTCGGATTTGTATCTCGTGGAAGGGCTGAAGTAACCGCGCGCCGCCGTTGACTTCTCTGCCCCGCGCCATCTACTATGACGGCCTCTCTTGGGGGGGCGCGTCATCTTGGTCGGTCGCACGGTTTCCCACTACAAGATCCCTCGAGGAACTCGGTGGCGGGGGCATGGGCGTGGTCTACCGCGCTGAGGACACCGAACTCGGCCGCAACGTTGCCCTCAAGTTCCTGCCGCAGGATTACTCCCGCGATCCGCAGGCCATCGAGCGCTTCCGGCGCGAGGCACGCGCCGCCGCCGCGCTGAATCATCCTCACATCTGCACCATCCACGAGATCGGCGACTACCAGGGCCAGCCCTTCCTGGTGATGGAGTTCCTGCAAGGCCAGACCCTGAAGAATCGCATGGCGGGCCGGGCGCTGCGCAGCGATTTGGTGCTGGAACTCGCCATCCAGATCGCCGATGCGCTCGAGGCGGCCCACTCCCGCGGGATCGTGCATCGCGACATTAAGCCGGCCAACCTCTTCGTCACCGCGAGCGGCCAGGCCAAGGTGCTGGATTTCGGCCTGGCCAAGCTGGCGCAGAAGCGATCCCGGATGGCGGAAGCCGTGGGAGTGTCGGGCGAGGCCACGGCCATCTCCGAAGAGCACCTCACCAGCCCGGGCAGCACCATGGGAACGGTGGCTTACATGTCGCCGGAGCAGGTGCGGGGCGAGGATCTGGACGCGCGCTCCGACCTGTTTTCCTTTGGCGTAGTGCTCTATGAGATGGCCGCCGGACGCCATCCTTTCCCCGGCACCACCGCGGGCGTGATCTTCGACGCCATCCTCAACCGCACCCCGGCGCCGCCCTCGGAAGCGAACCCGGAAATTCCTGCGGAACTGGATCGCCTTCTATCCAAGATCCTGGAGAAGGAGCGCGACATGCGCTACCAGACGGCGTCCGAGCTGCGCACCGACCTGCGCCGACTGCGGCGCGATCGCGAGTCCAGCGGCAGCCGTACCCCGGCCAAAGGCGTTTCCGGCCATAACATCCCTGCGGCCACGGCGGCGCAGCCGGTGGAAAGCGAGAAGTCGGTCGCGGTGCTCTACTTCGAGAACCTGAGCAGCGCCAAGGAAGACGAGTATTTCCGCGACGGCATGACCGAAGACATCATCACCGAGCTGGCCAACATCCAGGGACTACGCGTCTTCCCGCGGCCGGCCATGCTGGCCTACCGCGACAAGCCGGCGACTGCTCCTCAGGTCGGGACCGAGTTGGGCGCTGCGTACGTGCTGGGCGGCAGCATCCGCCGCGCCGGCAACCGCCTGCGCATCACCGCGCAACTGGTCGAGACCCGCACCAATCACACCCTGTGGGGCCAGCGCTATGACCGTGAGATGGCCGACGTCTTCGAAGTCCAGGACGAGATCGCCCGCGCTCTCGCCCAGGCCTTGCGCATCAGCCTCTCGCCGCAGGAAGAGAAGACCATCGCACGCAAGCCCACCGAGAACCTGCAGGCCTATGACTATTACCTGCGCGGCCGCAGCTACACCCGCCGCGAGAGCCTGGAGTTCGCGCTGCAGATGTTCGAGCAGGCCATCAAGCTCGATCCCGGCTTCGCCCTCGCCCACGCCGCCATCGCCAACGTGTGCGGCCTCTATCACGAGACCCGCGGCCGCGATCCCAAGTGGATCGAGCAGGGACGCGCCGCCTGCGACCGCGCTCTGGCCCTCGATCCCCAGCTCCCCGAGGCCCTGGTGGCGCGCGGACGCATCCTCTATACCCAGCAGCGCTACGACGAAGCGATCGAGTACACTCGCCTCGCGCTCGCCCGCAAACCCGATTGCGAAGGTGCCTACAACATCCTAGGCCGGTCGTTCTTCGCCTCGGGGCGCTTCCAGGAGGCCGCGGACGTGGTGGAGCGCGCGGTCGAGGCCAACGGCGACGATTACAACATGTTCATCCCCTACATGAACGCGCTCGAGCGCCTGGACGATGCGGAAGCTTGTCAGCGCCTGCGGCAGCGTGAGATGAGGGTCCTGGAGCAGCAGTTGGAGCTGGTGCCCGAGGATGTGCGCGCCCGCATCCTATTGGCCGCCGACTACGGATCCCTCGGCCGCGAAGAGGACGCCATCCGCCATCTGCAGATGGCCGTCGCCCTCCGGCCCGGGGATGCCTCCATCCTCTACAACGCCGCCTGCACCTACGGTACTCTCCAGCGTAAGGCGGAAGCTCTGGAAATGCTGAAGCGCGCCAAAGACGCCGGCTACGCCAACGTGGACTGGATCCGCAAAGACCCCGACCTGGCCTGCGTGCACGACACCCCGGAATTCAAAGCCCTCTTCGGTTCCTAGAAGCTCCGCGGAGTTTTGGATGCTCAATTCCACAGCTTCCACCGCGGCCAGATTTCGTTCAGCGGTTGCTTGGCGCAGTCGAGGAAGTAGAGTTCGTCGCGAAAATATCCGTAGCGGTGAACGCTGCTGACCAGGTGGATCGCCAGCTTGAGCCCAACCATGATCGCGACCATGCCGGCGGCGAACGGCGGCCCTTCCACGCGATGCACTTCAGCGGACGAAACGGCTTGCGCGGAGACGGGCATCAGTAGTGAGTCAGCTTCCGGTTGGCCTGTCGAAAGCGAATCGAGACTCAATTGCCTGGGAACAATATCGGACCTACGTGCTGCCGCAAACGGTCAAGCTCGCCTGCATTATGCTGAAGTAGACGGTGCCCCCAAGTCGTCTCGGTCCCGTCGCGACAATCTTTGGCCATGTCCGAACCGATTTTTTCGTACGGGCCGAGATCTGCCCTGAGGGCTTCCGGCTCGCTCCAGGCGCCGAGAACAAAGACTCTGTCGGCTAACCGTTCAGGGATGGCAGCTTTGGCGTTGTTCAGCCTATCTTCCTTGCTATCAAAGTCGATCAACAAGACCATGAACCGAGCGGGGCAACGATCCATTTCCATCACGTGTTCTGACCTGAAGAGGCTCAGTACCTCATTCCAGCCACCGGCCATCGGAAGCACCTGCATCTGCCGGTGTCGACTCCAGGCAACTTGCAGGTGAAAACCGTTGGCCAATCGAACGTTAGCGTCGTCCTCCGGGAGCACGAATACATGCGGCTGGTACCTGTTGACGCTCACGGCCCCACATCGCCGCGCACCAGCGCACCGACAAGATCACCGCTTACCTGCAATTGACCTAGAGGGCGGACAACGGTAGGTTCAAAATGGTTTTTTCGTTGTAGGAAAAGCGTGTTCTCTTCGGAAAAACGGTTAATCGCCTCGGGATTGTGCGAGGTCGCGATAAACTGACCTCCAGATTGGAAGGCCTTGCGCAATGCCAAGACAAAATGTCCAACTTCAGACAGCGCAAGGTAATTGTCCGGCTCATCCCAGAAACAAAACAATGGGCCGTATGCATTATTTGCGGCAAGCACCAAGGCGCAGATCATGAAGCATTTTTCGCCATCGGACAAGTCTTTAAAGGCAAGGCTAAGGCTCTCAAGCGGGCTCGTCTGGGCATTGGAAAACTGAACAACCAAGCTTCGAGAGTCCGCGCCAGTCGCCGGGTTCTTGATGTCCTCTAGATCGGGCATCACTTGTTTCAGATACTCGTCGATTTTTGTATAGGCTGCGGGTGCATAAGCCAAGAGACCCGAAAACCAAGCCCCAAGGTCAGTGACCTGAGGATTCGGCTGCAGGGTCTCTATGTTGGAGTCTCCCTTAATCAAGCCGGGCATCGGCCGAAGTATGAGCATGCGGCCGAGCCACTGCTTGAAGATCAACAAAGGGTCCTCTTTCGACTGCTCTTGGATGATCGGCAAAGCCACTAGATGCCAGTCGATCAGGAACTTCGCCGCTTTCTCGTGAGCTTTTGAAAGAAGAACCTGCGCCACCTCGCGGGTGAAGACGGGCTTGCCGTCAGCAACCAACTTTTC
This sequence comes from uncultured Acidobacteriota bacterium, assembly GCA_963808725.1. GTDB lineage: Bacteria > Acidobacteriota > Terriglobia > Terriglobales > Acidobacteriaceae > JAHFUA01. The sequence goes on from CAWEGO010000003.1 coordinate 861,771, forward strand.
CTCGAACACGCGCATCTCTTTGAACCCAGCCGGAAGCTCGAAAGCAATAACGTACTCATACACCTTGGAAGCTAACTCCACCTCGATTTCAAATCTCACAGGCACGTCTGTGCGCCCACGAGTCAAATCCTTCGGGTCTACGAGGTCGCGCACCCGGTTTGTACCTCGTGCGATCCTCTGCAAAATCTCCAGAGCGAAGCTAACTGTCGTCTTACCCGAGCCGTTTTTTCCAATCAGCAGGACGGAGGGCTGACCAGAGATCGGCAACTCGAAGTTTTCCAGGCACCGGAAGTTATGGACGTAAAGGCGACGTATCACAAGGGAATGATACACGCTGCGGGGGGACACCCTGAACTGGAGTTTTGGCGACTTCATCTTCCCGTTCATCAGTGCCCGCGCCTCAGGAACGGATGGCCGGCCCGCCGGAAACTTGCCCACCACCGGGCCTCATCCACACTCCTATCCAGCATCGCTTATGATAACGTGTACATTCCGTCCGATATCCAGTTCCCGAGGCAGCGCGGCATGAAAGCGGTTCGCTTCCATCAGTACGGCGGTCCGGAAGTCCTGCAATACGAAGATGTGCCCGACGCCAAGCCGCGCCGCGACCAGGTGCTGGTGCGGGTCAAGGCATGCGCGCTGAACCATCTTGACCTGTGGCTGCGCAAAGGCATCGGCCAGGTGCCGCTGCCGCACATCAATGGCAGCGACGTGGCCGGCGAGGTGGCCGAACTCGGCGAGTACATCACCGACCTCAAGTCCGGCCAGCGCGTGCTGCTGGCGCCCATGGTCTTCTGTAATCATTGCGTGCACTGCACGTCAGGACAGCAAAACGGCTGCCGGCAATACTCGGTGCTGGGCAACCGCGTGGACGGCGGCAACTGCGAGCTGCTGGCCACGGCGCGGGTGAACGTGGTTCCTATCCCCGACAGCCTGAGCTTCGAGCAGGCGGCGGCGCTGCCGCTGGTGCTGGTGACGGCCTGGCATATGCTGGTGTCGCGCGCGAAAATCCAGCCGGGACAGACGGTGTTGGTGATCGGCGCCGGCTCGGGTGTAGGCTCGCTCGCCATCCAGATCGCCAAGCTGTTCAACTGCCGCGTCATCACCACCGCCGGCGACGAGCGCAAGCTGGAAAAAGGACGCGAGCTGGGCGCCGACTTCACCATCAATCATTATCAGCAGAAAATTTCCGAAGAGGTCCGCAAGGTCACCAACAAGGAAGGCGTGGACGTCGTCTTCGAGCACGTGGGCAAGGCGGTGTGGGACGAATGTATGAAGTCGCTTAAACCCGGCGGCACCCTGGTGACTTGCGGCAACACCAGCGGCGCCGATGTCGGCCTGGACCTGCGCTTCCTGTTCTCGCGCCAGTACTCGCTGCTCGGCTCCTACATGGGTACCATGGGCGATTTCCACGAGGGCCTGAAGCACGTCTTCAGCGGACGCCTGAAGCCGGTGGTAGACAAGACTTTCCCCCTGAGCGAAGCGCGCGCCGCGCACGAACGGCTGGAAAAGAGCGAAATGTTCGGGAAGGTGGTGTTAATCGTATGAATCGTGCAATCAGGAATGTGGTAGCGATATTGTGGGTAGCGCTGGCGGCGGCGGGCGCGATGGCCGCCAAGAACCAGCAGGTTGATTTTTCCGGCACCTGGAAGCTCAACATGCAGAAGAGCAAGGGCGCGCCCGACTGGCGGCCGGACACGGTGATGGTGGTGCTGCAATCGCCCTACCAGGTCCACTTCGTTTCCTTCCTCAACGCCGACGCGGTCTCGCCCTTTGAGAGCCGCGACTACGTCACCAACGCCAAGGAATCAAAGCTGTATAGTGCGGCCAACGAGGAAGCTTACGCCAGCGCGCGCTGGACCAGCAAATACGTCCTGCAGATCCGCATGCACCACCTGGTGCGGGCCGAGATCGCTGACACCGATTGGACCGAGACCGATACCTGGACGCTCTCCGATGATGGCAAGACCCTGACCAACAGGACTTCCGACGGCAAGATCATCGTGTACGACAAGCAGCAGAAAGAAAAGGTGTACTAGCGCCTTGCTCCCCGCCTTCATTGAACGCGTGCTCCGCCGATACCTGGAGGCCCGCGAGCGCAAAGCACTACAGGCCCGCGATCTAGAGCGCATCGATCAGGCCGCCGATCGCCTCAATGCCGAGGCGGAGGAACATCTTGGAGTACCGTCCAAGCTCGACGAAATGAACCGCGCACTACGAATGGCGCTTGACCTACGGTAGAGACGCCGCCTGCACCGCTCCGCGGACTAAACTGCCTCCACCGCTTCCTGCTCGACGGCGGCGATCTGGCCGTGCTCGGCGTCGGTGATCAGGGGATTGAGGTCGATCAGGATCAGCAGGCGCTCGTCGATCTTGCCGATTCCCTGGACATATTCGCGATCCACCTGTCCCAGCTTGGGCGCCGCCTCAACCGTGTCCGCGGAGATGCGCAGGACCTCGGAAACCTCGTCCACCACAAAGCCCAGCACCCGGCCGTTGACCTCGGCCACCACGATCCGGGTGCGCTTGTCGGCCTCGCCGGCGGCGATCCCCATGCGGCGGCGCAGGCCGATCACCGGGATCACCTTGCCCCGCAGGTTGATGACCCCGTCCACGAAATCCGGCATGTTGGGGACGCGGGTGAGTTCGCGCAGCCGTATGATCTCCTGCACCTTCAGGATCTCCAGCCCGAATTCTTCATTGCCGACTTTGAAGCTGACCAGTTGCAGGACGTTGCCGCCTGCGCCGCTCTTGCCTTGTGTTGTTTGCCCGAGTTCTGGCATGACTTGCCTCCCTAAGCTCATAAATAGTTTTTCTACTCTCCGTCCCGGTCATGCTCGGCATGCTGGAAGGCGCGCTGAAGCGGCGGGCGCGGCGCCAGCGCCAGCGCGGTCCGGACGCGGCCCGGGTCAGCGGCCACCTGCCGCGGCGAACGGTAGCCGCCCGCTGTCTGCTGCCCCAGCTTGAAGCTCGACACCAGGTTCTGCAGTTCCAGCGCCAAGCCCGACAACTGCTCGCAAGCCTGGGCCGATTGCTGCGCCCCGTCCGCCGATTCCGCCACCAGCTTGTTGATCTGATCCATGTTGTTGTTCACCTGCTCGGTGGCCGAGGACTGCTGGTTGGCCGCGGTGGCGATGTGGGTCACCATCTCTCCCACGTGCTCGGCCTGGCCGATGATCTGCTTCAGTGACTCGCCCGCCTTGGCGGTTACTTCCACGCCCTTTTCCACCTGCTGCGTGCCGGACTGCATCTTTTCCACCGCGCCGCGCGTTTCCACCTGCACGCTTTGGATCATCTCCGCGATTTCCTTGGTGGCCTTGGTGGTGCGCTCCGCCAATTTGCGGACTTCATCGGCCACCACGGCAAAGCCGCGCCCTTGCTCGCCGGCGCGCGCGGCTTCGATGGCGGCGTTCAAGGCCAGCAGGTTGGTCTGGTCGGCGATGTCGTCGATCACCCCCACGATCTTGCCGATCTGGTCGGAGCGGCTGCCCAATTCCTGGACGCTCTTGGCGGTCTCGCGCACCGAGTCCGCGATGGAACGCATGAGCGTGAGGGTTTCGCCCACGATGGCGCCGCCTTCCCGCGCCGTCTTGGAAGCTTGGTGCGCGGATTCGGCCGCTTTGTTGCAGTTCTCCGAAACCTCGTGCACGGTGGCCGACATCTCCTGCATGGCGGTGGCCACCTGGTGCACCTGATCTTTCTGAGTGTCGCCGCCGCTGGCCATCTGGGTGGCGCTGGCCGAGATCTCCTCGCTGGCGCTGGCCACCTGCTCGGCGGTTGAAGCAACCCGGGAAATGACGTTGTGCATCTTGTCCAGGAACACGTTGAACCACTTGGCCAGTTCTCCCAGTTCGTCCTGGGAAGTAATGGCCAGGCGCTTGGTTAGATCGCCCTCGCCTTCGGCGATGTCCTTCGCCATATATGTGACCCGCGCCAGACCACTTGCCACGTTACGGCCGATGAGGATGGCGATCACGACACCCACGGCCAAGCCCACACAAACGAGAGTCAGCATCGAGGTTTTGGTGTGGGCGTCGGAGGCAGCCTGTTGATCGACCGCCTCGGTTTTGACCTTCTCGTACCAATCCACCAGATCCGTGGTGCTCCTTTTGAGATCTGCGCGTGCCTGTTGGGCATCGGGACCGTAGAACACATCCAATGCCTCTTTGGCGTTGCCAGCACGGCGCAGCTCGATGGCGCGATCAGCCAGCCCGTCATAAACCGCATTCGCCCGGTCGGTATCGGCGAAGAGCTTTCGGCTTTGCTCCGACGACAATTGCGGTTTCAGCGCATTCATTTTCTCTGCAAATTCGCCCCTGGCGGCAGTGAGGTACTTCATGTCACCGTTAAGGAGCGCATCGCGGCCCCCAACCTTCTCTTTTTCGATGGCCAGTTGGATTGCCAAACTGAGGTCCTTCTTGCCTGAGTTGAACTGCACCGTGCGGGACACCGATTCGGTACTGACGGCTGACATGTACCCGATGCCACCCAAGAGCGCCATGATCACCAGCAGCACGCCAAAACCCACACCCAGCTTCATCTTGAGGCTCAACTTGTTCATGACTGCTTATCTCCTTGCCAGCGCCTTCGACACTTGGGCCGTCGACCTCAAGGTGCTGCATCGTTGCGTACCAGAAAGCGTGCGTCGCGACGCAACATCCGAAGTCAATTTGAGGGGCCGAAGGTGCTTCTCCATCTTCGCGGAACAGTACGTAAGCCTGACCCTGAAAACGACGCAGTGTGTCGGAGTTGGCTGTCCCATAGCGGGCCAGTTCCGGTTTTGAGTCGCGCCGTTTCTTGATGGAATAGCTCCTGCCTCCCTAGTCTCCGTTCCGGTCGTACCCGGCAGGATGGAGGGCGTGCTGAACTGGTGGTCTGGTAGCCAGCGCCAGCGCTGTCCGGACGCGGCCTGGGTCGGCGGCCACCTGCTTCTCGATTTTCGTGAGCAGAGTGATGACCTGGCTGCTGAATTCACTGACCTTCTGAAACTCCCGTTGTGCAAGTTCGCCATCGCCTGCGTGGAACGCCCGCAGTACCTCGCGTACCGATGCGTGCATTTGGCGGTGAGTGGATTCCAGCCCGTGCATGTCGGAAATGTGTCCGTAGGCCGACAGGCCAGTGCTATACAGCCACTGACCGAGCTGGCAATCTTTCGGAGAGCCGGCTTCGGATTCACTCATCGCCAGCCGCCCGTCCAGCACAGCACGCAGCTTGGTCTTCCACGCGTTGTGCTTGGTTCTAGCGCTCGAGAAATCAATGCCTGCTGAACCGTGGGCTGCTCCGGGGCTGGACAACAGTGTGCCGGCGTATGCGGGCTGGGGCGCCGGAAGTGCGTCCAATCCAACCTGTTGGCCCCGGTATTGCGAGCGGCTGAAGTTCTGCCGGTGTTCGGTCCCGCTTGCGAGCTTGAAGCTCGACACCAGGTTCTGCAGTTCCAGCGCCAAGCCCGACAACTGCTCGCAAGCCTGGGCCGATTGCTGCGCCCCGTCCGCCGATTCCGCCACCAGCTTGTTGATCTGATCCATGTTGTTGTTCACCTGCTCGGTGGCCGAGGACTGCTCGTTGGCCGCCGTGGCAATGTGAGTGACCATCTCTCCCACGTGCTCGGCCTGGCCGATGATCTGTTTCAGTGACGCGCCGGCCTTGGCGGTCACCTCCACGCCCTTTTCCACCTGCTGCGTGCCGGACTGCATCTTTTCCACCGCGCCGCGCGTTTCCACCTGCACGCTTTGGATCATCTCCGCGATTTCCTTGGTAGCCTTGGTGGTGCGCTCCGCCAACTTGCGGACTTCATCGGCCACCACGGCAAAGCCGCGCCCCTGCTCGCCGGCGCGCGCGGCTTCGATGGCGGCGTTCAAGGCCAGCAGGTTGGTCTGGTCGGCGATGTCGTCGATCACGCCCACGATCTTGCCGATCTGGTCGGAACGGCTGCCCAGTTCCTGCACCTTCTGCGCGGTTTCGCGAACCGAAACAGCGACGGAGCGCATGTGCGCCAAGGTGTCTTCCACGATGGCTCCGCCCTGGCGCGCCGTCTCCACGGTCTGGCGGGCGGAGTCGGCCGCTCGGTTGCAGTTTTCCGAAACCTCGTGCACGGTGGCCGACATCTCCTGCATGGCGGTGGCCACTTGGTGCACCTGATCTTTCTGAGTTTCGCCGCCGGTGGCCATTTGGGCAGCGCCGGCCGCGATCTCTTCGCTGGCGCTGGCCACGTGCTCGGCGGTGCCAGCGATCGACTGCATGATGGTACTCAGGTTGTTCTTCATGGAGTTGAGCGCCATAGCAGCCGTGCCGAGTTCATCCTCAGACTCGACGCTCATGTCTTCGACAGCGAGATTATTGGCCGCTACTTCTTGGATCCTCGCGACCATGCGGGAGACGCTGCCCGCAACCGAGCGTCCAATCAGCGTTGCTAACGGTATCCCGAAGAGCAGACCCCCTACCGCCAAACCGACAATCCAAACCATGCTGCGGGCCCCAGAAACAGCCTGCTGGGTGCGATCGGCAGTGTTGATTCTGCCTTGATAGTCCATGAAATCAGGGACGCTTTGGTCCGCCCCATCTCGTGCGGCAGTGGCTTCGGCGCCGAAAAGCAGATCCACCGCCTCCCTGGTTTTGCCGGCACTCCGCAAGTCATACACGCGCTGGAGGACGGAATTGTATTGTTCCGTTGCCTGCTGCATCTTGCCGAACAAGCGCCTGTCTTCCTCAGTCGTTAGCAGTTGCTCGAGCGCTCCCATTGTGTCCGTAAGCCGGGTGGCGTTTTCCTGGAAGCGGTTTCTCTCCGATTCGCTGCCGGTGAGGAGAAATCCGCGCAGATAGACCTTCTCGCTATCGAGACTGCTGCGGATATCCGCGGCTAATAGCTGCTTCTCGCCTCTCAAGTCCACCGTGTCGGAAAGTTCAGTCAGCTTTCGCATGGAGAAATAACTGACCACGCCCATGGCGATCAGCATTGCGAGCAGCACGCCGAAACCCAGCTTCAGCTTCATCTTGAGGCTCAACTTGTTCATGACTTCTTATCTCCTTGCCAGCGTTTTCGACACTTGGGCCGTTGACCCCAAAGGCTGCATCGAAGGGATTAAGCAGCGGGCGTCGCCGCGCAACATCCGAAGTCAATATGAAGGGCCGAAGATGCTCCTCCATCTTCGCGGAACAGCGCGTTAGCCTGACACTAAAACGGCGCAGCGAGTCGTGGCCGGCTGTCCCACAGCGGACCGGTTCCCGTTTTGCATCGGTTAGTTTTTGGGTGGGCGAATCCTTCCAGTCAGGTCGTACGACCTTGGTAACTGCGGCCTGAGAGAGGCTGCCGCCTAGAATGGGTTTGAATCCTCATGGCTCCGGCTGCAAGAAAACGCGAAACCGATCCCTGGCCGCAGGAACGCGAAGGCTACTCGGAGCCGCCTCCGGTCGCCTACGTCACTGCCCGCGTTAACCCCATCGTGGAAAAGGACAGCGCCACCCTCCATCGCGTCGAGCAGATCGGCAGCCTGGTGGCGGGCGGGGGCATCATCTGGACCGCCTACGCCGTGGCCCACCATTCCGCCGAGATCGTCCGCTTCGCGCTGTTCCCGCCGGGACCGCTGGAAGTCCTCGGCATCGGCGTGCTGATCTGGCTGGTCGCCAAGTGGATCCGCGCTAGCCAAGTACGCTGACACTCCCCGATCGCATTCACCACAGCAGAATTTGAAAGCCTCCGCCACCGGGAGTAGCATGGTCGTGCTTTGGGATTGCAGGGACTACCCTGTGCCTCGAAGCAGATGGAGGTGTCTTGATGCCCATCACTCGAGAATTCACCATCCAGTTGGAAGACCGGCCCGGCGTGCTGGGAAAGTTAACCCGCGGCTTGGCCGACCGGGGAGTCAACATCCTCGCCTTCCAAGCCTTCCCCAACCAAGGCAAGAGCACCGTCCGCTTTGTGGGAGACAACCCCACCACCGTCAAGTCCGTGCTGGACGGCCAGCGCGTAACCTACACTGAAGCTCAGGTAGCGCAAACCCGGCTGACCCATCGGCCCGGCGAACTGGCCCGCGTCTCGGCGCGGCTGGGCGAGAACAACGTCAACATCGACTACGCCTATGTCGGGCTCGAACCCGGCAGCAACAACCCGCTGCTGATCTGCGGCGTGGCCGACGTCACCCGGGCGGCCAAGATCCTGGACGAAGCCGCCGCCGCCGCGGCCTAACTACTCACCCGCGCCTTTCGCAGAGCCCAAGTCCAACGGCTTGGGCTCTTACTTTCAGGTGTGACGCAGATCACTGCGGCTTCCGCTGGAGTTGCTAAACTTCCCAACCGGCGTGGCGACCGTCCTGTGCATCGACGACCAGACCTATGCCCTGGCAGCCCGCGTGGAGTGGCTGCGCGCGCACGGGTATGTCGTGTTCGTGGCCAGGTCGGTGGAGGCAGCGCTGGACGCCTTTCTCACCAGCCCTATCGACGCCGCCTTCCTCGACTGCCACATGCCCGGGGCCTTTCTGGTGGCGGGCCTGCTGAAGCGCATACGCCCCTCGCTGCCCATCATCATGCTGGCCGCGTACTGCGGCGTGCCTTGCCAGCAGCAAGGCCTGGTCAGCTCCTGCCTGGGCCGGGGAGAGCCTCCAGCCGCGCTGCTGCACGCCCTGCAGAAGGTGATTGGCGGCGCTGCCGGCCAGGCCGCCGCCTGAGCTAACCCACATCGAGGAATCGGTCCCGGTAGCGCGCCTCGGGCACCGGACAGGTGTCATACCTCCCAAACATGCGGTAGCGATGGCGGGCGATGGTGTTGTACACCCAGTCGCGAACGCGTGGCGGCAGGACCCGCAGCATGGCCGCGGCCTTCCAAACCCCGCCCAGCCTCTCCGCCGTGTAGATGGCGGCCGACGACTTCGAGAGCGCGCGCTCGCTGGCCATCCCGAAGTCCCGGATGACATAGAAGGTGTCCAGGGCGTCCGGCGTGATCCCGTGGCGCGCCAGGATCTCCCGCCCCGCCGAGCTTTGCAGCGACGCGAACCGGAACACGCCCTTGCGGTCGCGCTTCAGCACGAACCGCACCCCGCGGTTGCACAATCCGCACACGCCGTCGTAGAGGATGAGCGCTGTTCCCACGTTCGCGGGCGTTGTTTGCCTGTTCCCCACGGTTGGCGACCCGGGGCAGGAGCCGCGAGCGTTACTTTATGATTACCCCCACCCCTACCCCCCTGCCCTTTTAGAATCAGGATCTTACGACATACCCTCCCCTGGAGGCCATGATGGCAAAGGAGTTAAAGGCAAAATCTTGATCTGCAATGACTTATCTATTTGTGAACAACATTAATGCAATAATAACAAAAAGAATACAGCTTGTCAATAGAAAATGCATCGGCGGCGGCCCGGTGCCCTAGAGCCTGTCCTGAGCGAACCTGGGGCACCCGGCCGGCTACGACGGGGCACCCCCAGGAGTGTGGTCGGATCGGATCTCCTCGGCGGAACGTCCGCCGACTTGTTAACATTCAAGCGAGTCGCCCCTGAATGGAGTGAGCGTTCCAAGGAGGAATTCTGTCGTGTCGTTCATGTCGCTTCCCACTTGGCTTGAAAACGGTGTTCGCAACAATTTGTGGAATCTCGCGATCTCGCTGGCTGTGAGCCTCATTTTCTTCGGGGCGGCGCGACGGCGTGCAATGTCGGCATATAGCGAGCGGAGGAAGCGAGCACACGACGAAATCGTCAGGATCGTCGAGACACGTCTTGTCAACGGAGTTCGCATCAACGCCGCCGAGCTGAATGCATTCATCAGAGCCGTTTGTAGGCAATATGATGTTTCTCCCCAGGGGTCCCTCACAAATGCCAGCGTGCTTGAAGACGTGCGTTTACGGATCGAATCCAGCCCACACCTGAACGCGCAGCAAAAAACTGAGTATGCGGCACGGGTCGCCCAACCTGCCCCGACGGGCAATGGTGAGGTCACCAGCCTGCCGGTAGCACCCACTTTAGTCAAGTTAGTGGGAAGGCTGCGTTTGGCAACCTGATTTGGCCCACCTTTGACACTTTCATTTGGCCCACCCCTGGGTCATGAACTCTGCGTTGTTCCCCAGCTTCAGCCTGAGCCGGGATGGGGGTGCAGGGGCAAGGGGTGGCGTTTGAACCCCTTGCCCCTGCCCAGCGCTTTACGAAGCTTTCTTCTTCTGTCGTATCTCCATGGTTCTCCGGAACCGGTAAGAATCGATCCCGGTCTCAATGATGTGCGCCCGGTCCGTGATCCGGTCCAGCAATGCCTTACACAAGCGGGGATTGGGAAACACCTGCGTCCACTCCGAAAAGGGGAGGTTCGTGGTCACGATCCACGTCGCCTTTTCCACGCGGTCGGCAATCACCTGGAATAGGAACTCCGCGCCGATCTCCGCCAGCGGCACGTAGCCCACTTCGTCGAGGGCGATCAGGTCGTAACGCAGCCAGCGCGCCAGCGCCCGCCGGATAGCGTTTTGTTGCCGAGCTTCCACCAGCTCGTTCACCAGGTTCGCGGCGGTGGTAAAGCGCACCCGCCGCTTCTGCCGGCAAGCCGCGACGCACAGTCCCGTCGCCAGGTGGGTCTTGCCTGTGCCGCATTCGCCCATCAGCACCACGGGCTCAGCGCGCTCGATGTAGCCGCCCGCGGCCAGTTCGCGGATCTTCGCCGCCGGAATTAGCGGCGCCTGATTGAAGTCGAACTCCTCCAGTGTCTTCAACCGCGGCAGCCGGGCATCACGCAACCGCTGCTGAATCGCACGCCGATCCCGTTCTTCGCTCTCCATGGCCAGCAACGCTTCCAGATATCCAATGTGGCTCCGCTTCTCCTTCACCGCCTGCTCCGCCAGCGGCACGAAGTTGGTGCCCACCACAGGCATACGCAATGCCTGGCAGTACTGCTGTACGCTGGCGTGTTCCAGAGCTTCGGTGGCGGCTGGCTTCATCGCACCACCTCCGCCGCGGTCATCACCTCACCCAGCAGCAAGTCGTACTCGTTCATGACCGGCAGCGGACGCTGGTAGCGTTCCAGTCCACCATCGACACCGCAGCACTCCGCAGGTGGATGGGCTAGTTCGCCGAAGCTCAGCAAGTGCCGGACGGCTGCCGCATCGGTGCATCCCAGCGACAGCGCCTGCTCGACCGCGTGCTGCAGCCGATCCCAACCCTGCTGCTTGCCCTGGCGCAGCAACTCGATCATCTCCCGCGTCCCCGCCTGCCGGCCGTACCGTTGCTGGAACGCCTGCCACAGCCGATCGAACCCTGCTGTCCAACGACCACGTTGGCGCCACTGCTGCAGCGGTCGCGATCCCGCCAGCGCCCCGGGCTTCTTGACCAGCACATCCAGGTAGTGCTCCAGATCTAGAACCTGCTCATAGCGGCCGAAGCTGCGCTCGTGCCGCGCCACGTATTCCTGCTCCCGCCAAATCTCCACGTAGGCCGGCAGCAGCCGCGCCTGGCAGCGCGTTCCTGGCTTCAACGGGGTCGAGTACCAGTTGGTTCGTACCTTCACACAACCCTTGCTGTCCACCGTCGGAAAGCTAATCTCGGCCAGCTCAAAGCCCTCGGCGGCGAGCGGCAGCAGGTGTTCGCGTTCGATGCGCATCGCTTCGCCCACCGACAGCGGCTTGCCGGTAATCCGCCGCTGCTCACTCTGCTGACAGCCTCGCAACAGGTGCTGGTTCAGCTCCTCCAGATCCTTCACCTGCGGGATGGGCACCAGATGGTTCCGCCGGAAGTAGCCCACCTCACCTTCCACCCCGCCCTTTTCGTTGCCCCGCGCCGGATTGCAAAAATCCGTCTGAAAACCCCAGTGCGAGCGGAAGGCGATCAGCCGTTCGGTCTCCACCCGCTGGTGCCCGCGCAGGATCTTCTTCACCGCGCTCTTCAGGTTGTCGTACCGCAGCAGCCGGAACACGCCCCCAAAATAGTGAAACGCCCGCTCATGGGCTTCCAGGAATGCTTGCTGCGCGGCATGGTGGTAGGCCACATGAAAGGCGCCGCCGCCGGCCATCGAGCGCATCGCGAAGATGTGGACCGTCTGCCGCTCGCCGCCCATCTCGACTACCGCGTCGTACCAGTCAACCTGCGCTTCGCCGCCCCACTCATAAACCTGGGGCACGAACGTTTCCCGCGCAGCCAGGCCCAGCTCCTCCCGCCGTTGCCGCACATAGGCCCGCACCGTCGATTCGGCTACTACTGCTTCGGGTCGCTCCTGCCGAATCCGCCCCCAGATCCGGTGGGCGGTGTGGCGTTGCTTGCGCGGTGCCTGCGCATCGGCCCCCAAAATCTCGTCAATGAACTCCATCACCGGTCCCAGCTTGGGTTTCCTGCGCACCGGGGTCTTGCGATCCGGCGGAATCGCGCTGGCCAGCGCCTGTCGCACCATCCGTCGGTGCACTCCGAACCGCCTGGCCACCCCCTGGATCGTGCCCATGCCCTGGCCGTACTCCCGTCTGATCTGTTCGAACAGCTCCACCTTGCATCTCCTGTCCATCGACCTCCCCGTCCCGGCTGGCAGGGACAGCGTAGGCCGATTAGTTCTGCAGGGTGGGCCAAATCAGACCATCAAAGTGGGCCAAATCAGAATAGCGAAATCAGAAGGCTGCAAAGCGGGGTCAGCCGCGAGGGGCTGCTTTCAATAATTGAAGTCGTAGAATCTGCTGCGATCCAAGTCGCTAGCCAGTGCCCGTCACGCATTCAGGGAACCGGCGCCTTGCAGGCGCTCAGCGACGCCCGTTCTCGCATCGACCAGAACGAGGACGTTCGGGAAGTATCAAGAAGGCTAGTCGAGCCTATTCTGGCTCTGGCTGCGAGCGCGGAACCATTATTGCCCGAAGAGGCGACACGGACTATTGGCTGGACTGTGCTTTTCGCCGTAACCATGAGCCTCATTTCAGTCAAATACCCGGGGATCTGGATCTTTCTCTTTATTGCGTTCGGTATCGCATTCGGGGTTTGGGCGGTGTGCTGGGACTGGATTTCGCAACGGTTTTTTCAGGGCCGCGGTGCCCGAGATTCGCGCCCCGGTTTTGGGCGCTAACCTGGGCAGTCCGTTACCTCCGTAGGGGCGCTGTGTAGTTTCGTCTCATGCCACGGTCTTCAACGTCTTCAGCAATCCGGGCACTCGAACTTTGTGATTTTCAGTCGTTGCCGCCGCCAGACTAACTTTTGACGCCACCTGCGCTAGCTGCACAGGAACCCGGTGAAACGAGGACTGGTTGCGAGCCTGGAGGAATGGAAGTGGAGCAGCTATCGCCACTATCTGTTGCGAGAAACGGGCGCGGTAGAGATCGAGTCCGAATCGACGGCTCGCGACCGTGAATGAAACCTGTGGGAGGGCCGGAGAGGATATTCGCCCAGGTTAGCGCCCAAAACCGGGGCGCGAACCTGGGGCACCGGGCAGCTCTGAAAGCTCGGTGACCACCTTCCCTAGGAAAAGTGGTATTCGCGCGATGTATTGGCTACCGGGCACGAGAATGGGCCCGTACAGTCGGCCAGGCCGGATCTCGCCAGAAAAACCGATCGCGTTTGCGAAACTGATCAAATCCTTAGTGTTGTATTCGATGTTTTCCTTCGAACAACAGCTCGACTGAAACTCGTGTACCACAAAAACTGCACAGCCAGCTTCGCACCTCTGACCTTCAGCGAGCAAACCGGCAACGCCAGAAAGCAATTGGTAGCCGATTCTAGAAAGGCAATCTGGTTCCGCATTAAACAACGCTTTCACAAGGAGCGACAGACGTGTGGGGAAATTGGTACGTGGCCTGCGATTGGCTTTTTTTAGAGTGTTTTCGACGGTATCGGCGAAGGATTCGTCGGCCTTCGCTTCCTCCCCGATCACCAGTCCTACGTCGCCAGCATGTCCATACAGCATAAGGTCACAGTTGCTGGGCTCACCTCGGCAACTGTCGAAAGAGGAGTGATATTCAGCAACACCCTTGGTCAGGACTGTCCTGTTCGTCATCTCATTCGTCGCAAACATTTTAGTAAGCTCGAAAGGCACTGCTGCACGTCCTGGCCTGAACCATGCCCGTGCCAGTTCCTTTGCGCTTCGATTGTCTTTCCAATGTGTGCGGCTTTTTGGAGGAGCCAGTCGCTCCCAATCATTGACGGACCTAAGCACTTGCCCGAACCTATTCGTGATTACAAAAGCCTCCGTCGTGGTTATGCCGTAGGCGGAATTTGGGCGCGATCTATCAGCGACGGTCGGAGCTGCCGCTCGATCATCGGTGCAGGTGTGAATAAACGCCTCTTGGTTTCGGCCGTTCAAGTTGTGGTAAGCCGGGGTGTGCGAGTCAAAATCAGTCATGGGTGTTTCCTCCTTCCTGTTAATACCGCCAGGATTTTTTTCTGCCCAACGGAAATGCACCAAAATGTGTGCAGTTTCTTGTAAGTTGCTCATTCGCAGGCAAAAATAATTCGCTTCAACGCTTGACGCCGGCGTGTGCCAACGCTCGGTGCCCCAGGTTCGCGCCCCGGCGTTGGGCACTAACCGGGCGGTCCTTTACCTTCGTGAGGGTGCGGCGTAGTTTCGTCTCATGGCCGCGCTACCTGCACAGAAACCCGGTGAAACGAGGACTGGTTGCGAGCCCGGAGCAATGGAAGTGGAGCGGCTATCGTCACTATCTGTTTCGTATCCGTCCTTGGGAGTGCCCAGATCGAACGAGTGATTCCCGTCACTCAGATTGGCGCCCGCTCGGTGGACCAAGATCACGCCAGAACCGTCCACGCTTCGTCTGAGGTACAGGGAGGTGGTGGTGATCACCATAGCGGTGGGGGTGGATCAGACAATCGTGGGTGCCCGGTGCCCCTTCGGCTTCGCTCGGGGCAGGGTCTGGGGCACCGGGCAGCCGCCGCCCGCCAATTGTCCCTTCCCGTCCCTTCCTGTTATCCTCCCCCGCCATGGACCGACGCACCTTTCTCGAAACCGCCGCCGTGGGCGCGGCCGCGATGGCCTTTCCGCGCTTCGCCCAGTCTGACGCCCCGGACCTCAAGCCCATCTACACCCAAATCGAAAAACGCCATGACGAGGCCGTCCAGCGCCTGCAGGAGTGGATCCACCAGCCCTCCATCGCCGCCGAGAATCGCGGCGTAAACGAAGGCTGCGAGCTGACCATGCGCATGCTGCGCGACGCCGGCTTCGGCGCGGTCACCAAAGTTCCCACCGACGGACAGCCCGGCATCTTCGCCACGCTCGACGCGGGCGCGCCCCGCACCGTTGGCCTCTACTTCATGTATGACGTGAAGCAGGTGGACCCGGCGGAGTGGTCGTCGCCGCCGTGGGAGGCGGCCATCGTCGAGCGGCCTGGCGTGGGCAAAGTGATAATCGGGCGTGGCGCCGTCAACCAGAAAGGTCCGGAAGCGGCGTGCATTGCGGCGCTGCACGCCATCCGCGGCGCCGGACGCAAGCTGCCGGTCAACCTGGTGCTGGTGGCCGAGGGCGAAGAGGAGATCGGTTCGCCGCACTTTCCCCAGATCGTGCGCCGGCCGGAAGTGCTGGCCGCGCTCAAGCCCTGTGTTGGAATTTTTATGCCCTCGGCGGAGCAGGATCTTGATGGCAAAGTAATCATGACGCTCGGCGCCAAGGGCGTGATCGAGTGCGAGCTGGTCTCGAGCGGCGAGCGCTGGGGCCGCGGCCCGCGCAAGGACATTCACTCCAGCAACAAGGCGCGGGTGGACAGCCCGGCGTGGCATCTCGTGGAAGCGCTGGCCACGCTGGTTTCCAAGGACGGCAACGATCCCGCCATTGACGGCTTTGCCGACAAAGCGCGCCCCATCTCCGCGCGCGAGCGAACCATGATCGCGGAAGCCGCGCGCCGTCTCGACGAGCAGACGGCGAAGAAGCAGCTCGGCGTCGAGCACTGGGTGCACGACGTAAGTTGGCAGGAAGCGCTCGAGCTCCTGCAGTCGCGGCCGACGGTGAACATCGAAGGCCTGGTCGGCGGCTATACCGGGCCGGGCGGCAAGACCATCCTTCCCCACCGCGCCGTGGCCAAGCTTGACCTGCGCCTGGTTCCGGACATGACCGCGTCGGAGGCGCTGGCAGCGCTGAAGGCGCACCTCGCCAAGCGCGGCTTTGGCGACATCGAGGTCAACATGACCGGCGGCTACGATCCCAACAGCACTCCCGCCGACGCCGGCCTCATCCGCGCGCAAATCGCGGTGTACAACCGCGACGGCATCGACCCCGTCATCCTGCCGCGCAGCGCCGGCTCCTGGCCAGGATACGTCTTCACCGGCGATCCGCTGCACCTGCCCGCCACCCACTTCGGACTCGGCCACGGCAGCGGCGCCCACGCTCCGGACGAGTACTTCGTGGTCGAATCGGCGAACCCGAAGGTGCAGGGCATGGACGGCGCGGTGCGCTCGTTCGTGGATTATTTCTACGAGATCGCGGCGATGTGAGTTATGTCTGTCATCCTGAGCGAAGTGCGAGGCGACCTTGCGAGCCGAGCGCGAGCCGAAGGACCCCTACCACTCCAAACCACATCCTCGGCGAAGTAGGGGTCCCTCGAATGCCCAAGCCCTCAAGCCGCCCACTCCATCATGGCCGCGGCCCAGGAATAGCCCACGCCGAAACCCACCAGGGCAAGATTGTGGCCGGGCTGGATGTGTCCGCGGCACGCCGCCTTTTCCAGCGCGATCGGGATGGTGGAGGATACAGTGTTGGCCGTGTCCTCCAGATCGACCCAGAACTTTTCCTCCGGGATGGGAGTGCGGGCGCGCAAGCGGTCGAGCATGAATTTATTGGCCTGGTGGAAGATGAAGTGGTCCACGTCTGCCACGCGCCGGCCGCTTTTTAGGAGAAGCTGCTCCAGCAGCTTGGGGACGGTTTCCACCGTAAAGCGGTAAACCTCGGGGCCGTTCATGTAAAGGTTGCGCTGGGAGCGCCAGTTGCCGCGCGCGTCCTCGGTTTCGACCGCCTGCTCGCAGCCCACCGGCTGGCGCATGCCGCCGGCGGGGACGATCAGCTCGCTGGCGCCGCGGCCGTCGGTGCCGAAGACGAACGGCCCAATCAGTTCTCTCTCCGACTCAACGGCGGTGAGCAGGGTCGCGGCGGCGCCATCGCCAAAGATGGTGCGCACGCTGCGGTCGCGGGGATTGATGAACTTGCTGTAGGTCTCGGCGGTGATGAGCAGGACATTGGTGGCGTTGCCGGTCTCGATCAGGCTCTTGGCCAGCGACAGCCCATAGACGAAGCCGGAGCAGCCCTGGTTGAAGTCCAGAGCGCCGCAATCCAGGCGCAGGCCGAGCCGGTCCTGAACCAGGCAGGCCGTGGTGGGCAGAAAGTAGTCGGGGCTCTGGGTGCAGAACAGGAGAAAATCGATGTCGGCGGGGAGGCAAGCGCCTCTCGCGAACAGGCGCCGGGCCGCCGCTACTCCCAGGTCGGAAGCGCATTCCCCGGGCGCGGCGATATGGCGCACCGCGATGCCGGTCTTCTCCAGGATCTTCTGCGCGTCCCAGCCACCCAATTCCTGCGCCAGTTCTTCATTGGTCAGGGTGCCGGCAGGAAGATAGGAAGCGACTGCCTTGAGCGCCGCCCGCCGCTGGGCTCCCTCGCCATGGTGCATGGCTGAACTCCGCCTCTCAGACAAGACTCGCCATCGGCTTGGTATCCCTGCTCACCAATGTCGCGACCGGCGTGACCTGATCTTCATATTACACATCTGGCAAGCGGGATTCGAGCCACGCTGAGGTTCTCCGGAACAGCGAACAAAAGAAAACCGCGGCATGAAGTTGGCTCTTCACGCCGCGGTCAGGAGGTGTACGTCACAGATCTTGTCAGCTAAACGTGCTGGACCTCCGCCTTCGCGCGGGCACCGGCGGGCAGAGTAGCGAACTGCAGGTTGGTGATCGCCGCCACCGCCGCCAACCGGAAGTAGCGCTTGTAGGAGACGTAGACCCCAGTCATTACCGGCAGCACCAGCAGCGGCGTCTGCCAGCCCACGTAATGAGTCGCGGTAGCGGCAACGGCGGCGACGCCCGCGCTCAAGACGAAGTAGGAGAAGGTCAGCGTCAGCATTTCGCGCCACACCGTCAGCGGGTTGTGGTTTTCGGTGAGCGCGATCACCGTCGCCACCGGCAGGGTGTCGGCCACCAGAAAGGCTGCGCCCGCCAGCGCGATCAGCAGCGACTTCGCCGCCAGCGAAGGGATGGCCGCGCTGGAGCGGAACACCAGTTCCGCCACCGCCACCGCCACGACCAGGGTTGAGACGTTGAACAACACCTGCACCGGTTTCATGCGCCAGCCCTTGGCGGGCAGGGCCTGGATGAAGGCGGAGACGGCTGCGATCAGCACCGTCTCCGAGAAACTCAGTTCCGCCAGGGCGATCAGGATAAACGGCAGGTTCACCGACATGTTCCCGGTGGTCCCCGGCAGCTTGACCTTCAGCCGCGAGGCGATGGCGGCGATGATCAGAAACGATAGGAAGCGGACCGGATCCTTCCACTCCCACTGCATCAGCCCGCTCGCCAGTGCCGCCACTCCCGCCGTCACCATGGCACCGATGAAGAGCTTCGCGTTGGTACTCATGTGCTTCATGGACCTTCCTCTGTTTGCGCTGTTCTCCGCTTAACGACTGCAACTGACTGCGTGGGTGGAGGTGAGGTGGCAATCTCCAGGATCGCCGTCGCTCATTACCTGGTTCGGGTTTCCACCCTTGGGAACCGAGGCGCCCCAAATGAGGCTGGTTGCGGCGTCGGCACTCCCGGTAGTGGCGCCCCAAACTAGCGAGCTGCCCCACAGCACCGAGCTGCCGCTCACAAAAACATTGGTACCCCAGACCACGCTTGATCCCCACAGCACGGAAGTACCCCAGAGCACCGATACCCCGCTGACCGTGGTCTGCGACAGGCTGACGGCGCCGGTTTTCGAGTTGTACACCGCGGTGGGCGAGAGCGCAGCGCCGCTGCCTCGATCGGTGTCTTCCATCGCGGCGGCGGCGTTCAGGACCCCGGCGCCGTAGGTGAAGATGTCGCCCTCCTCCTGATAGACATTGCCCAGCGAGTCCACGACCGTGCTGTATGCCGGGTAGCCCTTGAAGGCCGTCTTCATTAGCCGCGCCTTGACCAGGTCGGGGGTGAGCGACGGATTTTGCTGGATCATCAGGGCGGCGGTGCCGGCGACCAGCGGCGTTGCCATGCTGGTGCCGCTCAGGGTGAAGTACATGGGGCTGCCATACTTGGAGCCGCAGGAGGTGTCGTTCCAGTTGCAGGGATACACGTCAAAGCTTGGATAGGCCAACACGAGCGCAGATTTAGCCGCCAGCAGCGAGGCCACCATGTTGCCCGAAGCCACGATGTCCGGCTTGACGATGTGATCGACCAGCGTCGGCCCCTTGGAGCTGAAGCTGGCAACGGAGTCGTTGGCGGGGTTGGCATAAAAGGCGTCGATCGCCCCAACTGTAATCACGTAAGGGTCGTTGCCCGGTGCGGTGATGGTGGCGTACCCATCGGTGGCCAAGGTGCGCCCGTAATTGCCCGCCGCTACCACTACCACGATGCCTGCCTTCCAAGCCTGCTCCACTGCTTGGCACAACGGGTCCAGGGTGTAGCTCTCGTAGACCGGTCGCCCCAGCGACAGGTTCATTACCTGGATGTTGTACTTGCTCTTCAGCGAGATGGCCTGAGAGATGGCGGAAATTACGATGCTGTCAGTGCTGAGGCCGTTGGCATCCAGCACCCGCAGATTGATGAGGTTGGCGTTCGGCGCCACGCCGATGTACTCGTACGTATAGTCGTCTTCCGAGCTCTCGCCGTTGCCCGCGGCGAGTCCGGCGACATGCGTGCCGTGGCCGTAGGCATCGCCGGTGCTGGAGTCCCCATGGACAAAACTTTGGCTGTAAACCACCCGCGAGCTGCTGTACCGCGAGTTGGAGTTTAGATCAGGATGGGAATAGATGCCGCTGTCCACGATGGCAATGCCCACGCCTGAGCCGTCGTAGCCATAACCCTGAGCGATGTCAGCCTCGACCGCTTGCATGGACGAATCCAATCCCGTCTCGCTGCTCAGCCTGACCTTGTTATCCAGCGACACGTAGGCGACATCGGCATCGTTCACCAACTCCACCACCGCGGAAAGCGGCAGCGTGTAGGCTTCCGACTTGATCAACCCCAAATGTACTTTAGAGCGACCACCCAGGCTCATGACCCGGTCCAGGTGCTTCTGCTGCGGCGTCACCTGATACTGCACGATGATGTCGACCACCACGGAAGGCTCCGCCGTATCCAACAACTGCTGCAGCGGCGGGCTGACCTGGGCGTGTCCGCCCTGACCGTTGGCGCAGGTGCCCGGCGCGGCCAGCAGCACTAAGAACGCCACCAACAGGGCGGCGATCCGTCCGCCACAAAAATCGAACCCGCACCCAGCGGGCTTCTGCCCCGGCTGCTCGTTGCCGTTCTTGTTGTCGTTGTTGCCGGCGCCCCAGCCGGCGCTGCTGCTGAGGGGCGGATAGGTTCTGATCTCGGTCTGCTGTCTCATAGTCGTTTGACCCGCGCCCCTTCAAAAGCAGGCCGCGGGCCAATCGGCAATCCAACCTAAGTTGCTGGACAATAACGGGAAACGCCGACTGGGAAGGAAAGCGGTGGGAGACAACTTGGCGCCATGGCTGGGCCCATGCGCCAACTTGTCGCCGAGCCGCAGACGGGCGAAGCAGCGCGACCATCGCCTGGAAGCTGGCCGTCGCGCGCCGCGGAGGAGCGCGGGCGCATGCTGCCGCCCGCGATGCTGGCCCCCTCCCGTTCAGCCACCTTTGTAATGTGTACAGGCAGTTACATTCAGAGGATTGTTGAGG
This sequence comes from uncultured Acidobacteriota bacterium, assembly GCA_963808725.1. Lineage (GTDB taxonomy): Bacteria > Acidobacteriota > Terriglobia > Terriglobales > Acidobacteriaceae > JAHFUA01. Next base: position 882,521 of record CAWEGO010000003.1, read on the forward strand.
CTGCTCCCGCGGGCTCGGGACAAAATGTCTGCGGTACCGGTGTGGTTGCGACAGATTGTCGCTCATTGCGCCCCGACGCGCCCCAACGAGAATGGCTAATCCGTTTAGAACGCTAGGGAATGGTCTGGTGGGGTCGCTCTCGCGATTGGCCTCCCGCTTGCCGATAAAGGTAGAGAGAAATCCCTCTATGCCGAAGCGAGCCCTAGCGTTCATTTTCCTGACGGCGTCTCTGGGAGCGGCGTTGCTGGCCGTCGGGGCGCTGCGCTGGGAATCGCACGACAGCCTGCGCTTCGCTTGCTATCTCATCGTGGCGTTGCTGGCTTCCGGCCTGAAGGTGCAGTTGCCCGGCATCGACGGCACCATGTCGGTGAACTTCCTGTTCATCCTGATTGGCATCCTGGAATTGTCCTTGCCGGAAACCTTGCTGATCGGTTGCGCTTCCGGCCTGGTGCAGTGCCTGTGGAACACTCGCACCGCGCCCGCGCCCATCAAGGTAATTTTCAACGTGTTCAGCATGATGGCGCCGGCCATCGCGCTCTCATCTTTTGCCTATCACGGGCTGGCGCCGGTGCTGCACAACAGCGTGCCGCTGCTGCTGATCGCCGCCGCCTGCGCCTACTTTCTGAGCAACACCATCCCGGTGGCCATCGTGATCTCGCTCACCGAGGGCAAATCGTTCCGCAAGATCTGGGCGGAGTGCTACTTCTGGTCGTTCCCTTACTACCTGGTGGGAGCCGCCATCGCCGGCCTGGTGAGCGCGCTGAACCGCTGGGTGGGCTGGCAGACTTCGCTGCTGGTGCTCCCCATCATGTACTGGATCTACCGCTCCTATCGTCTGTACCTGGGACGGTTGCACGATGAGAAGCGGCACGTGGAAGAGATGGCCGGCCTGCACCTGCGCACCATCGAAGCCCTGGCCCTGGCCATCGAGGCCAAGGACACCACCACCCACGACCACCTGCAGCGGGTGCGGGTGTACGCGCTGGAAATCGCCAAAGAGCTGGAGTTGAACGAGGCGGAGATCGAGGCGCTGCGCGCCGCCGCCCTGCTGCACGACATCGGCAAGCTGGCCGTGCCCGAGCACATCATCAACAAGCCCGGCCGCCTGACCCCGGAAGAATTCGAAAAGATGAAGATCCATCCGGTGGTAGGGGCGGAGATTCTCAAACACGTTGGCTTTCCTTATCCGGTGGTGCCCATCGTGCGCTCCCATCACGAGAAGTGGAATGGCAGCGGCTATCCTGACGGGCTGCGGGGAATCGAGATTCCCATGGGCGCGCGCATCTTGGGCGCCGTGGATTGCCTGGACGCGCTGGCCTCCGACCGCCAGTATCGCCGCGCCCTGCCGCTGGATCAGGCCATGGAGCACGTGGCCCGCGCCGCCGGCACCGAGTTCGACCCCCGCGTGGTGGACGTGCTGAAGCGGCGTTACATCGAGCTGGAGCGCCTGGCCCAGGCCACCTCCTCCGAACCCATGCAGCCTCGGCTGTCCACCGACGTCAAGATCGAGCGCGGCCTGGAGCCCTCCGCCGGCTTTGAGCAAACCGCGCCCTCGCCCTCGGTCAACGATTCCGAGAGCTTCCTTACTTCTATCGCTGCCGCCCGCCAGGAAGCGCAGACCCTGTTCGAGCTCAGCCACGACCTGGGCAGCACGCTCAGCCTGGACGAAACTTTGTCCCTGCTCACGGTGCGGCTGAAGAAGCTGGTGCCCTACGATTCGGTTGCCATCTATATCTGCCGCGGCAACAACCTGATACCGCAGTACGTGAGCGGCGACAACTTCCGCCTCTTCTCCGCGCTGGAGATTCCCATGGGGCAAGGCTTGTCGGGATGGGTGGCGCAGAACCACAAGCCCATCGTCAACGGCAATCCTTCGGTCGAGCCCGGCTACCTCAACGACGACACCAAGTTCAGCACCCTGCGCTCGGCCCTGGCGGTGCCGCTGGAAGGCGTGGCGGGAGTGGTGGGAGTGCTGGCGCTCTACAAGGCGGAGCGCGACGCCTTTACCAACGACCACCTGCGGGTACTGCTGGCCATCGCCTCCAAGGTCGGCATCTGCATCGAGAACGCCTTGAAGTTCCAGCAGGCGGAAAGTTCGGCCACCACCGACTATCTCACTGGCTTGCCCAACGCACGCTCCTTGTTCTTGCACCTGGACCGCGAGCTGGCGCGCTGCAAACGCAGCCACACCCCGCTGGCGGTGATGGTCTGCGACCTGGACGGCTTCAAGCAGATCAACGACCGCTTCGGCCACCTGGAAGGCAACAAAGTGCTGCGCATCTTCGCCGACTTCATGAAGGCGATCTGCCGCGAGTACGACTACGTGGCCCGCATGGGCGGCGACGAGTTCGTGATCGTGGCCCCCGGGATGACGCCCCAGGCGGCCGAAGACAAAGGCGCGCACCTGCTGTCGCTGGCCCGCGAAGCCGGGCGCCAGGTCTGCGGCCACGATTTCCTCTCCGTCAGCTTCGGCTGCGCCTTCTATCCCGAGGCCGGCTGTGACGCCGAGCAGTTGCTCAGCGAAGCCGACCGCCGCATGTACGTCGTCAAGCAGGCTACCCACGAGCGTGCCGCCGCGCTCACGCAGGGCCACTCGGCCTCCCCCGCCGTGGTGAATTAAGGGGGCGCGATGCAGAAGATCGTCCGGCGCCTGGCAGCGATGGCCGCGGTCGTGCTCGTGGGCGGATTGCTGTCGGCCACGTTGGTGCGTCTGGCGCCTGGTTTCGGCGTGGACGAGCAGCAACTGGACGCGCGCCTCAGCACGGAGAGTGTCGAGGCCCTGCGCCAGGCCCGCGCCGGCGACCGCAACATCGCTCATTTCTACTTTCATTATCTGGGACGCGCTCTGCGCGGCGATCTCGGCGAGTCCCGGACGCTGAATCGTCCGGTGCGCGAGCTGCTCGCCCAGCGTTTGCCGGTGACCGCGCGCCTGGCCGGACTGGGGCTGCTCGCCGGCTGGTTCTGCGCCGTACTGCTGGCGGTGGGCGCCACCATGGCCCGCCGTGCCGCCTGCGACCTGGCCGCGACCCTGCTGGGCGGAATCTTCCTCTCTGTGCCCGCCGCGGTGCTGGCCTTGCTGTTCGTCTTCGCCAACGCTCCCGCCTGCCTGGCGATCGCGCTGGTGGTGTTTCCCAAGGTGTTTTCCTACACCCGCAACCTGCTGGCCCAGAGTTATGACTCGCCGCACCTGGTGACCGCCTACGCCAAGGGCGTGGGTCCGCTGCGGATTCTGTTGTGGCACGTGCTGCCGGTGGCGGGCGCGCAGTTGCTGGCGGTGGCGGGGATCTCAGTCAGCATCGCGCTGGGCGCGGCCATCCCGGTGGAAGCCCTGTGCGGCATTGCCGGCATCGGCCAGCTTGCGTGGCAGGCGGCCCTGGGTCGCGACCTGCCCTTGCTGGTGAATCTGACGGTACTGGTCACCGTGATTACGCTGGCCGCGAACTGGGGATCGGAATTGGCGGGACAGAGTTTCCGGACGAGTGCAGCATGAGACGCGTTCGCCAATTCGCCTGGCTGTTGCTGGCGCTGGTGGTGCTGGCGTCATTGGCAGCGCCCTGGTGGGCCCCGGCCGATTACGCCATGCAGTTCCGCGAGACACCCAACTCTCCGCCTTCGCACCAGCACCTGTTGGGCACCGACGAGCTGGGACGCGACCGGTTCTCGCGCGTCCTCTACGGCACCCGGGTTTCGCTGCTGATGGCGCCGGCCGCAGCGTTGCTCTCCACCGTGCTGGCCACGCTGGTGGGCGGAGTCGCCGGCTATCTCGGCGGATGGTGGGAGCGCGCCGCTATGGGCGCCACCGACCTGTTCCTCTCCATGCCGTGGCTGTTCCTGCTGCTGGCAGTGCGAGCCATGCTGCCGCTCAACATCGCGCCTATCACTTCGGTCGCGGTCACCTTTTTGCTTTTAGGATTGCTGGGATGGGCGGCTTCGGCGCGCGTGCTTTGCGCCGGCGTCCGCGGCTTGCGTGATTCCGATTTCGTTTTGCAGGCGCGCGCCTCCGGGCTTCGCGGACTGCGCCTGCTGGCCATCCACGTGTTGCCCAACCTCAAGCCGGTGCTCGCGGCGCAGTTCTGGATTTCGATTCCCGTCTTCATTATCAGCGAGGCCAATCTCGGCATCCTCGGACTCGGCGTTTCCGAGCCGCTGCCTTCGTGGGGCAGCCTGCTGCGTGAGCTGGAGAGCTTCACCAGCTTCGGCTTCGAGGCCTGGAAGCTGGCGCCGCTGGTGCTGCTGGTGCTGGTGGTGAGCGGTTTCCAGATCATCCTTTCGCGTGACGAGGTGTACGCATGAAGCGGCGGGGAGTGCGGCCGATTCGAAGTGGCTGTAGCCATTCGATTGTCATGCTGAGCGAGTGCGGGCCGCTTTTGCCCGCACGAGTCGAAGCACCCCTACCTTCAGGATGTCTTTCGAGTAGGGGTCCTTCGACTCGCGCGCCAAAGCTTGCCCTGAACCAAATCGAAGGGGTGGGCGCGCTCGCTCAGGATGACAACACCAGGAGAAACAGCTCCTGGAGAACGGCAGTGGCTCTCGGTCTGTTCCTGCTTTTCTCTCTTTCAGCCTTCGCCCAGTCCGGCGGGGAACTGAAGTTCTACCTGCACTCCGACCCCAAGACCTTCGACCCACTGGCGGTGGCGGACGACGCTTCCGAAACCATCCGCTACCTGACCGGCGGGGTGCTGCTGCGCGTCAACCGGCGTACGCAGCAAGCCGAGCCCGAGCTGGCCACCGCGTGGACGATCGCGCGCGACGGCCGCAGCATCACCTTCAACCTGCGCGAGCAGGTTTATTACTCCGATGGCTCGCCATTCTCCGCCGAGGATGTGGCCTACACCGTCCAGCGGCTGATGGACCCGGCGCTGCACTCGCCCACCGGCGACGCTTTCCGTTCCGGCTCCGGCGCGGTGCGTACGCGCGTGGATTCGCCGCTGCGCATCACCATCATTTTTCCCGCGCCGGTGGCTGGGATGGACAAGCTCTTCGACCAGGTGGCGATCGTCTCCTCGCGCTCGGCCAATAAGGAGCGCGCGGCCCTGGGACCGTTCTACGTGGCCGACTACAAGCCCGATTCCTACGTGCTCTTGAAGCGCAATCCCAACTACTGGCGGCGCGATGCCGCGGGACGCCAACTGCCCTATCTCGACTCTGTACGCTTGGGCATCCAGCCCAACCGCGATATCGAGATGATGAACTTCCGGCGCGGCGAGATCGACCTCATCAACTGGCTGGACAGCGAGTACTTCGACCGGCTGGCGGCGCAGTCGCCGGCGGTGGTGCACGACTCCGGTCCCGGTCTCGATTCCGAACAGATGTGGTTCAACCAGGCACCCAACGCGCCCATTCCGGCGTACAAGCGGCAGTGGTTCCGCTCCACCAATTTCCGCCGCGCCGTTTCCGAGGCGATCAATCGCGCCGACCTCAGCCGCGTGGTCTATGGCGGACACGCGCAGCCCGCCGCCGGCCCGGTCTCGCCGGCGAACAAGTTCTGGTTCAACGCCAAGCTGCACGCGCCGGCCTACGATCCCACCGGCGCCCTGCGCCTGCTGCAGCAGGAGGGCTTCCGTCTGGAAGGCGCTTCGCTGCGCGACCGCGAAGGCCACGCCGTCGAGTTCTCCATCATCACCAACGCCGGCAACAAACCGCGCGAGCGCATGGCTACCATGATCCAGCAGGACTTGGGAAAGATCGGCATCAACGTGCACGTGGTGACGCTGGACTTCGCCTCCCTGCTCGAGCGCATTACCGAGTCCTACAACTATGAGGGCGCGCTGCTGGGCATGGTCAACACCGACCTCGATCCCAACGCGCAGATGAACATTTGGCTGAGTTCGGCCGAGAACCACCAGTGGAATCCCAAGCAGAAGTCGCCGGAAACGCCGTGGGAAGCCGAGATCGACCGCCTGATGAAGGAGCAGGCCGCCAGCCTCGATCCCGCCAAGCGCAAGCTGTGCTTCGACCGCGTGCAGGAGATCGCGGTGGAGCAGCAGCCGTTCATCTACCTGGTCAACAAGAACGCGCTCTCGGCCGTCTCCGCCACCGTGGCCAACGCCAGCCCGGTGGTGCTGCGGCCACAAACGTACTGGAACATCGAGACGCTCAGCATGCGCGTCCAGACTGCGAGCAAGCATTGATCCTGCGTGAACGGCCATTTCTCTCCCTCTGCCTCACTGCTGGCTATCGCCACAAGCCGCCGGTGTTGCGCAATGCGTTTCTGCAGATGAGAGAGGGAGAAATACTCGGGCTGATCGGGCAGAGCGGTTCCGGCAAGAGCACCCTGGCGCTGGCCATCCTGCGGCTGCTGGAGCTGAAGGGCGGCAAGGCCACGGGCTGCGTCTATCTCCAGGGCCGGGACCTGATGAAGATGAAGCCGCGCGAGCTGCGCGCGGTGCGCGGCAAGCAGATCGGCCTGGTGCTGCAGAGCCCGCTCTCCGCGCTGAACCCGGCGCTGAGCATCGGCACCCAGTTGCGCGAGGCCTGGAAGGCGCACGTCCGAGGTTCCTCCCACGACCGCGAGGCGAGCATCGCGACGGCGATGGCAAGCGTGAGCCTGCCTGGCGATGAAGATTTCCTCCGCCGGCATGCTTCGCAACTGAGTGTAGGACAGGCGCAGCGCGTGCTCATCGCCATGGCGGTGCTGCACCGTCCGCCGCTGCTGATCGCCGACGAGCCCACTAGCGCCCTCAACGTCATCACCCAGTCCGAGATCCTGGGACTGTTCGCGCGCCTCAACTGCGAGCTGGCCACCGCCATCCTGTATATTTCGCACGACCTGCTCTCGGTAGCCTCCATCTGCCACCGCATCGCCATCCTGCACGAGGGCGACATCGTCGAGTGTGGCAGCACCGAGAACATTCTGGAATCGCCGCAACACCCCTACACCCAAAAGCTGATCGCCGCTCTGCCGGCCATCCCAACCCGCGCCAACCCGGCGTGGGATGGGGACCTCATGGCGAAGCCCGCGCATGAGGATGCAACCGAATCGGCAAGGCGGCGGTAAAGACTGGATTCTGCCGTCCCTGCGCCCGATTATCCATTGATGTCGGACTGCTTATCGTCCGTTCCGCCGGACGAAACAAGTAGAATGCTGCCGGGTTTTAACCTAGTAGGAAAACCTGAGTGGCAGTCTCGCATCTCATGGACTCGGAGACATACATGAAGACCAAAATAGCACTCTTGATGTTGGCCGTTCTGGTGGCTGTTCCCCTCTTCGCGCAAGCGCCGCCGCCGCCGCCGTCGTACACACCCGAGCAACTCGATCGGCTGGTGGCGCGGGTTGCGCTCTATCCCGACCCCTTGCTGGCGCAGGTGCTTGCGGCCGCGACCTATCCCGACCAGATTCCCGATGCGGCGCGCTGGGCGGATCAGCACCATTACCTCACCGGCCAGGCTCTGGCGGACGCGATCCAGGCCGATCAGCTTCCCTGGGATCCCAGCGTGCAGGCGCTGCTTCCCTTCCCCTCGGTGCTGGACATGATGGCTTCCGACATGAACTGGACCACGGACCTGGGCAACGCTTTTCTGGCGCAGCAGCAGGATGTAATGGATGCGGTCCAGCGGGAGCGCCAGAAGGCGAGCGATTTCGGATATCTCCGCAGCAACAGCGAGGTTGTGGTCAGCTCCGGGCCTTACATCACGATTATGCCCGTCAATCCCGCCTTTATCGTCGTACCGTACTACGATCCGGCAGTCGTGTTCTTCGCGCCACGGCCTGGTTTCGTGGTGGGTGGGGCGATCCGTTTCGGCTTCGGCGTGACCATCGGCACGTTCTTTCGGCCGTGGGGCTGGGGCTTGGGACGATTTGATTGGCGCGCGCACACCGTGATCATCAACAACGCCCCCTGGCGGCGGACGTGGGTCAATCGGCGCGAGTACGTTCATCCCTATCCTGGCGTCCGGCGATTCGCGCCAGGACAGCGAGCCGTTGAACATCATGAACTGCACGCGCGCTCCGAGCATGAGCGCGCAGCGGCACGAGAAGGACGCAAAGTAGAAGAGGAGCACCACGAAGAGAGGCGGTAATTCGGGTGGTTCGTCCTCATTGAGGCAGGACCCCGGTTGGGGTGAAAGGAGCTGTCAATGGCGACCGCAGAAGAAGAGAAGAAGTGCGCGCACCTACCGTGCCTTTGCGTTGTTCCCTATGGTGAAAAATACTGCGGCCAAATCTGCCGGGAGGCAGGCGCGGGGGACGTAGAAATTGCCTGCCAGTGCGATCATCCCGAGTGTCCGCTGACCGCATAGCCGCCAGCCGGCTGGTCAGAGGGGCGAACCCGCAAACCAGGACAAAACCCTATCCACGGGTCCCGCATCCTAAAGGACAGGGCAGGATTGGGTGTACTTTAGACACCAGGAGGGAAGGTTTTGGCCCTCCAGCCGCGGAAAGCCGCCGTGTTATACTGGACATAATCGGCTCGCTCCGCAGGGTGGGGAGTCACACTCGAGGGTATTGGCATCATGGCACGCAGCTCTTCTCGTCGCTTCGTCTTCCTGGTGGTTTTCGTTCTCGTTCTTTGTGGATTCCTGGGAGCCCTGTTCGGGCAGAAGGTCAGCCCGGCCGCTCCTGGCAGCGATGCCGAGGTGCGCGACAGCCTGCGCACCTTCACCCAGGTTTACGACATCGTGGAGCAGAACTACGCCGAGCCGGTGAATCCGGACAAGGCCATCTACAACGGCGCCATCCCCGGCATGCTGCGGGTGCTCGATCCGCACTCCAACTTCTTCGATCCCAAGTCCTATGCCCTGCTGCGTGAAGAGCAGCGCGGCAAATATTACGGCGTGGGCATGACGGTGGGCCCGCGCAATAATAAGGTCATCGTGATCGCGCCCTTCGTGGGCACGCCGGCGTACCGCGCCGGCATCCGCCCGGGCGACATGATCATCGCGGTGGACGGCAAGCCCACCGACAACCTGACCACCAGCGAAGTGGCCGATATGCTGAAGGGCCCCAAGGGCACCACGGTGCGCATCACCATCCTGCGCGAGGGCTCGGATAAACCGCTGGACTTCAGCGTGGTGCGCGACGAGATCCCGCGCGCCAGCGTCGACCTGCATTTCATGATCAAGCCAGGCATCGGCTACATGCACATCTCCGGCTTCAATGAGACCACCGAGGCCGAAGTCGGCCAGGCGCTGCAGCAGTTCGGCGACCTCAAGGGCCTGGTTCTCGATCTGCGCCAGAACCCGGGTGGGCTGTTGAGCGAGGCGGTGGGCGTAGCCGACAAGTTCGTGAAAAAAGGACAAGTCATCGTCTCCCATCACGGACGGGCTTCGGCGGAGAAGGTCTATCGTGCCAGCCACGGCAATGGCGGCAAGGATTATCCGATCGTCGTGCTGGTGAACCGGGGAACGGCCTCGGCAGCGGAGATCGTCGCCGGCGCTATCCAGGATCACGACCGCGGCCTGGTGGTGGGCGAAAACACCTTTGGCAAAGGGCTGGTGCAGACGGTCTATCCGCTTTCGGAGAATACCGGGCTGGCGCTGACCACGGCCAAGTACTACACCCCCAGCGGACGGCTGATCCAGCGCGACTATACCGGCGTGTCGCTCTACGATTACTACTACAACAAGGGTGACGCCGAACCCGGCAACCACGAAGTAAAGCTCACCGACAGCGGCCGCACGGTGTACGGCGGCGGCGGCATCACGCCCAACGTCAAAGTCGCCACGCCCAAGACCAACAAGTTCGAAGACTCAATGCTGCAGCATTACGTCTTCTTCAACTTCGCCAAGCATTACCTGATCAACCGCCACGTTTCACGCAGCTTCGAGGTGGACGACGCGGTGATGAGCGATTTCCGCAAGTTCCTCGATGACCAGAAGGTGTCCTACACCGAAGCCGATCTGTTGGAGAACGCCGACTGGATCAAGAGCAACATCAAGAGCGAGCTGTTCATTTCCGAGTTCGGCCAGCAGGAAGGGCTGCGGGTGCGGGCGGAAACCGATCCTCAGGTGCTGAAGGCGCTCGATCTGCTGCCCCAAGCCAAGGCCCTGGCCGACAACGCCAGGAAGATCGTGGCCGAGCACCAGAACAAGCCGTTCAGCCAGCAGTAAACGATTTCAATCTGGAATCAGAGGTCCGCAGAGATGCGGGCCTTTGTTTTTTTCGGAGGCAGCAGGCCCGTAGAGCCTGCCCTGAGCGAAGTCGAAGGGGCCGTTCCAACGTTAGCCCAGGACGGAAGTCCTGGGTGGTCATGCGACCCCGGCCGAGTCCCGGAGGGACGGGCCACCCCTTGGCTCGTCCCTCCGGGACTAATTCATTAGGGCCCCGGTTACCCAGCGCTGGAAGCGCTGGGCTAATTTGATTCGGCCCTACGGGCCTGCGGCGTGGGCGCAGCCGCAATGACCACGATCGCAAATTACCAATTACAAATTACCAATCACCCATCCTACTTATTGATGTCCTCCTTGGCTTCCAGCCGCCGCACCAGGCCTTCTAGGTAGGTTTTCTGCTGCGGATCGGGGGCGCTGGCCACGGCCAGCTTCATCTCCTTGACGGCGCTGTCGAAGTCGCCGCCGCCGCAATAGACGCGTGCCATTCCCGTGTGCACCACCCAGACGTTAGGATACTTCTGCGCATTGGAGCGGAAGACGGCAAAGGCTTCGTCCTGGCGCTTCTCGCCCTGGAGCCCGCGCGCGTAGAAGTGCACCTGCAGCGCCGTGCCTTTTTCGAACGCCTTGTTGCGGATGGCCATCGCTTCGTCTTTCTTGTCGAGGCGATCGAGGGCCTTCGCCTTGGTGATCAAGTTCTCGAAGCGCTCCTCGTTCTGGATGGATTTATCGGCGTAAGTCAACGCCACTTGCGGGTCGAGCTTATTGTCGAGGTAGTAGTTGGCGGCCTCGTCCCAGCTAATCCAAGTGTACTGCGACAGGCTGCGAAGCTGCTTCTGCAGGCTCGCCTCGACGAGCGGCGGCACGTTCACGCTGACTTTGAAGGGCACCGCGACCTTTTCCCAGCGCAGCGTGACCAGCGTGGAATCGGGTTTGAGCTCCTCGAAATCGTACGCCAGGGCGTTGCGCAGCTCCGAGGCCTGCGGCTTCACCGTGACCCGCAGCGCGTCTTCCTTCTGGTCATAGGTGAACGCTCCCCAGGAGGTGTAATTCCTGGAGAAAATGATGGTCCACTCATTCTCCGTGGGGATCATGAACAGGCCGTAGGTGCCTTTCTCCAGCGGCTTGCCTTCGATCATCACCGGGTCGCTGAAGGCGATGGTGGTGTTCTCGTTGGCGCCGGCGCGCCACACTTGTCCGTAGGGAACGAGCGTGCCCCAGACTTTGCGGTTGTTTACCAGGGGGCGGTGATAGTTGATGGTGATATCAGTGATGCCGAGGCGCTGCGAGACCACGGCATGCTGGCTCTGCCGAGGTATATCCAGCACCATGGACTGCGCCGCGCAAAAGCCCGCAACCACGAGCACCACGACGAGCAGAAAAACGGGACGGTAGTTTCGCACCGAGAGCCTCCTTTCGAGGACAGCAGAGATTGTCAGGAGCCTTGAGACCACACCCAGGGTTGCCGGTTAGACGGGAAGCCTGGCGCGGCGTTAGCACAGATTAGCGCCAGCGGTCCACGCACTCCCACCAGAGCAGGCGCGCCCACTCATTCAAGGACACTTTGGCCCACTTGCGGTGGCGCCACCAGCACACGCCGAACTGGCCCGGCTCGACCGCGCCGGCCACGCCGATGGAGCGGCCGGGGAAGGTGTGGCGAAACACGCTGAGCGCGCGGCGGGTGTGGTATTCGGGAGTGACCACCAGCACGCTGCGCGCGCCCACCGCATCCAGGCAACGCCGCACCTGCCGGGCTTCGTCCATGGTGGAAAGCGCCGACTCCCGGCAGACCGAAACCGAAGCGGCGACATCGGGCGGGAGCGTGTGAATGTATTGCTCCGCAATCTCCGCCGCCGTCAGGTGGTATACGTGCACATCGGGAGAAGCGTCGATCAGGACGCGGGGCGCATAGCCCTGCCGCAGCAGATCGAGAGCGAGCGCCGGACGGCGGTCGGTCTCGCCCACCAGCACCACGATGGCATCGGCGTGGCGCAGATCGCGCACCACCAGAATCCGCCCGGCATTGAGAGCGAACGCGATCACTGCCACCACGATGGCGAGCAGGGCAATCTTGCGCATGCTACCTGGCCGGCGCGGCCGCAACCGGCTTCTTCAGCTCATCGAGGGCCTCGGGCGGCAATTTCTCGAAGCGGCTCAGCACCAGGACCACCTGCCAGATCTCGCTGTCGGTCATGATGCCGCCCCAGGCGGGCATGGCGGTCCAGCGCACGCCGTGCTTGACGATGTAGAAGTTCTCGTGCTCGGGCAAGTCGGGGGCTTCTTTCATGAATTGCGGCACCCGGGGATAGAAAGAGCGTCCGTAATCACTGTCGGGGTTGACGGGACTGCCGTGGCAATCGGAGCACTTGTCGCGATAGAGGCGCGCGCCCGCCAGCAGGTTTTCCTGCGCGACGGGCAGCGGATTCCTCTGCTCAGGAGCGTGGCGTTCGGTGGATTTATCCATCGCGGTGCCGGCGACCCGCTCTTCCAAAGCTGGCGGCTTCTGGTCGGCGCGCAGGTCGAGGAAGCCAAGCCGCGCATAGCCGTAGACTCCTGCCGCGAGCGCGATCGCGCCCACGATCATGCCACGTATGAAATTGTTCATGCAGCTCTCCTTGAGAGGCGATCACTAGCCTAAGGCAGGCGGGCAAAAAAATAAACGTCGGCGCTTCGTGACCACAAATCCACCACCGAGGCACAGAGACACGGAGCGAGGAATGATTTTATCTGGGGCATGACGCACCCCCGCCAAACCCCAGGCCCGTAGGGCCGTTCCAACGGTAGCCCAGGACGGAAGTCCTGGGTAGACGTGTGCGCCCCCGGGGGCCGAGTCCCGGAGGGACGAGCCAAGCTCATGGCCCGTCCCTCCGGGACTGATTCCCTAAGGCACGGTTACCCAGCGCTGGAAGCGCTGGGCTAAGTTGATTCGGCCCTACGGGCCTGCGCGTGGGGTGCAACCGCCAGGACCCCCCGCAGAGATGCGGGCCTTTGTTTTGAGCCGAAAATCCACCACCGAGGCACAGAGACACGGGGCGAGGTTTTTTTGGAGTCCTCCGTGTTCTTCGTGGTGAAATCGCTTACTTACCGATGTCCTCGTTCCACAGATCGGGGTGTTCGGCGATAAAGGCTCGCATCAGCGCGATGCATTCGGGATCATCCAGCACGCTTACGCTGACTCCGTTCTTGGCAAACAACTCCTCTGCGCCCAGGAAATTGCGATTTTCACCGATCACCACCCGCGGGATGCGGAACAGCAGGCTGGTTCCGGTGCACATGATGCAGGGACTGAGCGTGCTGACCAGGGTGAGCTGCGGCCAGTCGCGGCGGCGTCCGGCGTTGCGGATGCAAACCACTTCAGCATGAGCCGTGGGATCGCCGCTCTGCACACGCCGGTTGTGGCCGCGCGCCACGATGCGACCAGCGGCATCGGCGAGCACTGACCCGATGGGCAAGCCACCCTCCTTCAACCCCAATTTGGCCTCCGCCAAGGCTTCGCGGAGAAGCAGTTGCTCGTTCATATCATTCCTCGGGATCTTGGCGAGTCACCGGCAAAGGTGACACAGGTCACTGTATCGCTTGTGCTTTAGCGGTATCCAGTGTTGCTACAGCGGATCGCGTTCCCCTACCGCACTTCTCCCCTAGCGCCGCTGTTGCAGGGCTCTCCGGTCCCCAGGCTTTTCGACAACCCAACTTCGCCGACAGCGGGGTGCAATCCCCCGTTTGCGGCGGAACACCGCCAGAAAGGAAGACTTATGAACCGGCGAGAATTCGTAAAGATGACGGCCGCGGCCGGCGCCGGCCTGGCCCTGTTTAAAGGCTTCGAGGGCAAGGCGTGGGCGTTCGAGCAGAGTCCGGTTTTGCGGAAGTTCATTTCTCCGCTTCCGGGGCTGGGCACGGGATTGCCCGTCGCCAACGGCGCCACGCAGCCAGACGGCAGCGTGCTGTACAAGCTTGCCGGCCAGCAGTTTTATCAGCAGATGCATCCTGACCTGCCCAAACCTACCAAGCTGTGGGGGTACGTGGATCGGACTACCGGCAATCCGGCCTACCTGGGGCCGATCATAGTGGCCAATCGAGGCACGCCGGTGCGGCTCCGCTTCAAGAACAATCTGCCGCCGGTGCATCCGCTGCCGGTGGACACCACTTTGATGGGCGCGGACATGGGAGCGGCGCAAAACCGGGCGGTGATCCACTTGCACGGCGGATTCACGCCCTGGAGCGCGGACGGCGGTCCTTTCGCCTGGTTCGCGCCCGATGGCAGCTATGGATCCAGCTTCGTGAACGGCGTGCCGGGCGTTAAGGATGAAGCCGAGTACTACTACACCAACGATCAAAGCGCCCGCCTGCTGTGGTATCACGACCACGCGGTGGGCATCACCCGCCTGAACGCGTATGCGGGTTTGGCCTCGGCGTACCTGATCAACGATGAGGTCGTGGACAACCTTGCCAGCGCCAAGACGAACTATCTTGTACCCCCGTTGCAGTACACGATTCCCCTGGTCCTGCAGGACAAGAGCTTCAAGAGCGTGGCCGACCAGTGGGGCCGGCCCGGCGACCTGTGGTATCCGTATCTGTACGAGTACAGCGGCGCGACCGGGCGATGGGAGCTCGGACCACCCTCCGACGGTTTCGCCAACCTGGGACTGCCACCGACGCCGAGCTGTGTGCCGGAGTACTTCTCCGACACGCCGGTAATCAACGGCGAAGCGTATCCCTACGTGGAAGTCGAGCCGAGACGGTATCTGTTTGTCCTCCTCAACGCATCGCAGGCTCGCTTCTACAACCTGAATCTTTTCTACGAGTCCATGCTGAACCCGAAGGAAGCGGATACGAGCAAGCCGGGACCAGCCTTCATCCAGATCGCGAATGAAGGCGGCCTGCTGCCCGCGCCGGTGGTGCTGAACCGTCCGCCGGTGCTGCTGGCCTACGCTTCCGACGGCAGCGTGAATCCGGACGGACCGTACGACCTGCTGCTGGCGCCGGCGGAGCGGGCGTACATCATCGTCGACTTCTCGCAGTGCCAGCCGGGCGACCGGCTCATCCTGTACAACGACGCACCGGCGCCGTTCCCGGGAGGAGATTCGCGCAACGATTACTTCACCGGTGATCCCGACCAGACGGGGATCGGCGGCGCGCCCACCACCAAGCTCGGCAAAGGCCCCAACACGCGGACGCTGCTGCAGTTTCGCGTAGTCAGGCCTAAGGGCGCTCCGGATGCGTGGAATTTCAACTCCACCCTCAACGCGCTGGCGTCTCCGGGCGGACTGCCCAAGGCCTACCACGATTCTCACGTCCCGTTCGGCGAGTTCGATCTCAATCCCAAGGGCGTCCAACGCGAAGCCAAGACGCTGAATGAGGACTACGACGGGTACGGACGCCTCATCCAGCGAGTCGGTACGGGCACCATGCTCTATACGGACAGCTTCGGGCGGAACTACATCGACACGCCGACTGAGGTCTATCAGAACGGTCAGACCGTGGTGTGGGACATCTATAACACCACCGGCGATACTCATCCCATGCACGTCCACCTGGTAAATGTGCAGGTGCTGGGGCGGGACACGTATGCCACCGTCGGGGACCACGAGAAGGTGCGCACCAGTCAGTTCACGCCGCCGGATCCGAACTATCGCGGCTGGAAGGAAACCGTGCGCGTGAATCCAGGAGAGGTGACGCGGGTGATTATGCAGTTCACGCTGCCGAAGGTGCCGTTCGCGGTGCCGGAGAGCCCAAGGCTGAAGCAGTCCTACGGGATCTCTGGTGGGAACGAGTATGTGTGGCATTGCCACATCCTGGAACACGAAGAGCACGACATGATGCGGCCGCTGGTCGTGCTTTAGGCACAGCCGGCCCTTGGAGTCGTGCTCCTGCCCGGGGCGCCCATCAGCACACGGAGCAATGATGGGCCAGCCCCGGGCAGTTTTTTTTGCCCCAGGCCACCGCGCGGTCTGCAACGGCTTGCAGCCAGCGGCCTGAACGGCGATACTGTCGAGCCACTTACGGAGGTCTTCATGCAACATGCGCAGGGTTTTTTGAAGCTGGTCAACGACGCCAAGCAGCGCATCCGCGAAACCACCGTGGATGAGGTCAAGGACAAGCTCGACCAGGGAGAGAAGTTCGTATTGATCGACGTGCGCGAGGAGAGCGAGTTCGCCAAAGACCATCTGCCGGGAGCGATCCACCTGGGCAAGGGGATCATCGAGCGCGATATCGAGCAGCGCGTGCCCGATCCCAAGGCGCCTATCGTGCTGTACTGCGGTGGGGGCTTCCGCTCGGCTCTCTCCGCCGACAACCTGCAGAAGATGGGATACACCAACGTCCTCTCCATGGACGGTGGCATTCGGGTATGGCGGGAGAAGCGCTTGCCGTTGGAGAAGTGATCGCCGGCAGCCCTGCGGCTAGCCGGCGCGCCTTATGGCGACGTTGCGTTCGGGCGGGAGCACAGCCACGCTGCGGGACCGCATCCGCGGGGTGGGTTTGCGGCGGGAGTCCAGCTCCAGCATGCGCGCCAGCAGGGTCAGCCACATGCGGCTCTCTTCCCTATCGGCGGAGGCGGCCATGCGGCGCAGCGTCGCGGAGTCGCGACGCGCGATGGCATCGTGGATCTTTCGTCCCCATTTATCCTTAGCCACGAGTGGCGCTCCTCGAAGCCCGGGGCCCGTTCGCGAGCCGGCCTGGAAAGTGGCGGCGAACCAGGACCTGGACACGCGGCGCAAGAATACGCTTGCACCGCCAGTCGTGCAAGCCCATTTTTGTGCAATCGCAAGCCATTGAAATATCAGGGCTACAGCGCTTTTACCATAGAATATATGCGGGTTTGAAAGGGTACGCGTTGCAGGCGTGCCGTCCGAGATCGCATGATCGAACTGCTGACCATCCTCGCCGTCGGATTCTTTCTCGGGATGCGGCACGCCACCGATCCCGATCATGTCATCGCGGTCTCCACCATCGTCAGCCGCGAGCGCTCCGTCCGCGCCGCCATGCTCATCGGGGCGTTCTGGGGCTTGGGACACACGATGACCATTCTGGGCGTCGGCTCCGCCATCGTGCTGTTCAACCTCGTGATCCCGCCGCGGCTGGGCGTGAGCATGGAGCTGTGCGTGGGCCTGATGCTGATCCTGCTGGGCGTGCTCAGCTTGAGCGGGTTCCGACGGTTTCTAGGTGGCAAGGCGGGCGCTGACCGCATGCACTCCCACCCCCACAGCCACGGCGACTACGTCCACGCCCATCCCCACCAGCATGAGCCGGATCGTCACCCGCATTCGCCCGAACAGACTCCGCTGGCGCGCCTCGACCGCACCTTTGGCAGCCTTCGTCCTTACCAGGCGGTTCGCCCGCTGATGATCGGCGTCGTCCACGGGCTGGCAGGTTCCGCCGCCATCGCCCTGCTGGTGCTGGCGACGATTCGCAATTCCCGCTGGGCGATCGGCTATCTGTTGATCTTTGGGATTGGGACCATGGCCGGGATGATGCTGATCACGGCGGCGATCGGCTCCTCGGTCAGCTACACGCAAACTCGCTTCCAGCGATTCGGCGCCGGGCTGGCTACCGCAGCCGCTGTGCTCAGCCTTGGATTTGGACTTTTCCTCGCCTACCGGGCCGGATTCGTGAACGGCCTCTTCACCACCCGCCCGCAGTGGCTTCCCCGCTAGATTCCCCGCCTCAGGCGACCCGCGTCGGCGGGAAGACCTGATCGCGGCCGCCTCCTGCATCTTGCATCCGGGCGACCGCGCTCCTGAGAGTGTGAGCGCTGCGCTCCAAGGCTTGCCGTTCTTCGACGGACATCTCGGGCTTCAGGATTTGCTCGACGCCTGCCCGCCCCAGAACGCTCGGCAGGGAAAGCGTGACGCCATATTCCGGGTTGTAAGAGCCGATTGGAATCACCGCTCGCTCGTCGCGCAACACCGCCTCCGCAATGCGGGCCGACACTATGCCGATCCCATACTGGCTGGCTTGAATGCCCTCGATGATGGTGATGTTGGCATAGCGAACGTCACGCTCGATGCTGGTTTGGCCGTCGTGTCCCAGCAGCGCAAGCGCCGGCGTCCCGGCGACCCGTGCGGACGACCACAAGAATACTTCCGAGGTTCCGTGCTCAC
The DNA here is from genome assembly GCA_963808725.1 of uncultured Acidobacteriota bacterium. Classification (GTDB taxonomy): domain Bacteria; phylum Acidobacteriota; class Terriglobia; order Terriglobales; family Acidobacteriaceae; genus JAHFUA01. The sequence goes on from CAWEGO010000003.1 coordinate 900,664, forward strand.
CCAGGACTAGGGCATCCACATACGCCGGAGCGATGTTCAGCCGCTGCGCCAGGTGAAAGCGGAAGCGCAGACTGTCGAGAAATGTCCCGCTGCTCAGGACGCGCTGGTATCCCGACATGCGGACGAAATCGGCCAGCGGGTCCGGCGGATCGGTGACCACAAGAATCACCGCTTCCGGAACCACCTTGAGGAGTTGCGGAACGATATCCCGGTAGACGCCCAGGTTTGCATCGAGCAGCTTGAGCCGGCCGGCCGGATCATTCCGGTCGGTTGCGCCTCCGGTCTTTTCGTTCAGCCCAGCCGTAATCATGACCAGCGCCGCGCCGGCCAGATCCGGGTAATCGCCGTCGCGGATATCGACCCTGGGCGTGAGGGATGTGCCGTATTGCAGGTCGGTCGCGACCGCCCTGGCCCGCTTGCGGTCCTTATCCAATACCACGATTTCACGCGCACTGCCGCGCAGGACCAACGACATCAGGCAGGCAGAACCAACGGCGCCGGCGCCAATTACTCCAATCTTCATGGGTTCCATCCTTTCCGGTGAGTGAGTGTATCAAGTACCCAGTACCAAGTACCAAGTTGCGCAGTGGCCGGTTTCTTGCTTGTTACTTGGTTCTCGGTACTTGGTACTAAGTTCACACGACCTGCACAATTTCCCGAGCCGGAGGAGCCATGAACTCAGGCCCCACCGGGTCGGTGATGGTTTCGCGCAGGATCTGGTCGATGGCGCGCATGGCGTCGGCGGAGAGCGACCATCCCAGCATGTCATCCATGGGCGTTATTTGCTGGGGATGGCGCGCGCCCCACAGCGCCACGCTGACGCCGGGCTGGTCGAGCAGCCAGCGCACCGCCAGGTGAATCACCCGCTTGCCGTAATTCTCCCGCGCGAAGCTATCCAGCCGTTCCACGGCCTCGAGATACTGCGCGTAGCGCGGAGGCCGGAACTTGGGGTCAACCTGCCGCAGGTCATCGCCCGTGAATTCGCTCTCCGGGCGCATCTTTCCGCTCAGCAGGCCGCGGCAAAGCGCCCCGTACGCCACCGTGCCGATACTGTTGCGGCGCGTGTACGGCAGAACCTCCTGCTCGATCTGCCGTTCAAACAGGTTGTACGGAGGCTGATTCGTGTGCAGCGGAGCAACCGCGCGGAAGGCGTCCATCTGCTCCGGCGAGAAGTTGCTGACGCCGATGGCGCGGATCTTGCCCTGCTCGAGCAACCGATGCATGGCATCGGCAGTATCTCCGATCGGCGCCTGTGGATCGGGCCAGTGGATCTGGTAGAGATCGATATAGCTGGTGCGGAGGCGGCGCAGCGAGTCTTCGATCTCACGGTTGATCCGCTCCCGGCTTGCATTGCGGAACACCACGCCGTCGTGCCACTCCAAGCCAACCTTGGTCGCGATGATGACCTTTTCGCGTCCGCCCCACTGCTCGATGGCCTGGCCGACGATTTCCTCCGAGCGCCCGAAGCCATACACGGGAGCGGTGTCGATCAGGTTGATGCCCTTGTCGAGGGCGGTGTGGATGGTGCGGATCGATTCCTCTTCGTCCGCTCCACCCCACATCCAGCCGCCCATGGCCCACGTACCCAGGCCGATGCGCGAAGTACGAAGCTCAGTGCCGTTGATAGTTATGAATTCCATAGCCGAACTCCTTTATCAGAACGATCGACTGTCTCAAAGCATCTTTCGTTCCAACCGGCCGGATGAAAAAGATCGCCGCCCGTGCATCGAATCAAAGACTTAACGGCAACCGCAATTCCGCGGCCGGAGACCGGATGTCGGCATTTTGACAAGCGGTCGATAGTTCGTCTCGCTCGCAAGGCGAAGGGCATGGCCGATCATCATGGCACCGCAAATCAAACCGCTAACCGCGTAATGCCGAGCTTCTGCATTTTGTAGATTAGCGTGGTCCGCTTGAGTCCCAGCCGCTGGGCGGCGCCGTTGCGGCCTCCGACCACCCCGTTGGTTTCGCCCAAAACTTTAAGGATGTGGCTGCGCTCGGCTTCCTCCAGCGTATTAAGGCTGGGCGATGCGGCAGCCGCGGTTCGTTCGAGCTCGCCCAGCGGCGCCCGCAACACCTTGGCCGGCGACAGGATCACGGCGCGCTCGATGAAGTTCTGCAGCTCCCGGATATTGCCCGGCCAGGCATAGCGGGCGATCGCCTCCATGGCCTCGTCCGGGATGTCCTCGATCTTCTTGTTCATCTCGCGCGCGTACTTGGCCACGAAGTGCTTCACCAGCCTGGGAATATCTCCCGCGCGCTCGCGCAAGGGAGGCATGTTGATGGGGAAAATATTCAGCCGATAGTAGAGATCGCTGCGAAACTCTTTGTCGGCGACCATCTGCGCCAGATCGCGGTTGGTGGCGGCGATCAGGCGCACGTCCACCCGCTGCGTATGCGTGCTGCCCAGCCGCTCGAACTCCTTTTCCTGCAGCACCCGCAGCAGTTTGGGCTGCAGCTCCAGGGGAATGTCGCCGACTTCATCCAGGAACAGCGTCCCCTTGTGCGCCAGCTCAAAGCGCCCGACCCGCTGCGCGATGGCGCCGGTGAAGGCGCCCTTTTCGTGGCCGAAGAGTTCGCTCTCCAGCAATCCGGTGGGAATGGCGGCGCAGTTGAGCTTGACCAGGATGTGATCGCGCCGCCCGCTAAGATTATGGATGGCCCGCGCCACCAGCTCTTTTCCGGTTCCGGTCTCACCGACGATCAGCACGGTGGAGTCGGTAGGCGCCACGGTCTCGGCTTGCTTGAGCACCGCGCGCAGCCCGTTGCTGCCGCCCACGATTTCCTCGAAATCGTGCTCCACGCGGATCTCGTCGCGGAGATATGAGCTTTCCTCCGACAAGCGCTCCTGCGCTTCTTTGATCCGGCTAACCTCCAGCGCATTACCGACCGCAATCGCCACCTGACTCGCAATCGGGCCCAGAAACGCGACATCTTCGTCGCTAAATGGATTGGGCGTCCGCCGGTTCAGTTGCAGAATGCCCAGGACGCGGTCGCGGCTGATCAACGGCAGGAAGCAGATGGCTTGGAAGCCCTCGAGCTCGTTGATTTTCCTGACGCGGGGATCGAGCCAGTCCGGCAACGGAGCCGTCATGGTGAGCGGTTGGCCGCTGTCGAACACTCGTCCCGAGCCCGAACCGTTCCTGGGGATACGAAGTTGTTCGCGCATCAGTCCCTTGCCCTCGGGAAAGTCCACCATATGCACCTGGAAATCATCGCCCTCCGCATCGGGCAATGAGATGTTGACGGAATCACACTGCATGACCTGCCGCAGCGTCCCCGAAACGGCGTCGAAAATCTCCTCGAACTCCAAATTGGAGACGGCGCTGTTGGTCACCTCCAGCAGCAGGCGGAGGCGGTCGCGCTCGCGCGCTACTTGCTGCTGCAAAGCGCGGGCATCTTCATAGTTGAGCGCGTTCTCGACGGCCGTCGCCACCTGGCCGGCGATCAAGAGCGGATCTCCAGCTCTGCCGGGTTGTAGGCATTCACCTCCGCGGCGCCGAAGTTCAAGGCGCCAAGCCGGCGGTGCGCCGAGGTCAGCGGCACGCTGCAGATCGACCGAACGTTGTGCGCGAGAAACCGCTTCATCGACCAGGGGAAACGCGGGTAGCGCTCGGCGTCGCCGATGATGAGCGGCTGCTGGTGCTGCCAGACCCAAGCGGAGGGCGAATCGTCCATGGAGAATTCCGTGCCCGGATCCAGCTTCGGGGCGGGGGTCTCCAGCGTGTGCAGCCGCATCACGTTGCGAGCGGGATCATGCAGCACCAGGCTGAGATAGCGGAATTCCAGCAGGCCGTGGAGCTGCCCCGCCAGATCGTGGAGCAGTTCCGAAAGGTTCTTATGCGACACCATGATCCGCGACACTTCCAAAAGCGTGCGCCATCTTTCGGGACAATGAGCAACGGTTGCGATCCCGTCGGCAGCGTCGTCGATGCGGAGCGATTGGCCCAAAACTTCACCCCCACATTATTAGTTACACGAGACCCATTCTTTTAAGGTAATGGGATGCGTCGCGATGCGACGAAGCTTCAAACATCTCTGTGAAAAAACCGTTAACTCGAATCGCAAATCTGAATTGCTGGAGACAAGTCGCGACGGAAATTTGGCACCTTGTCAGATAGCTGACTGACGATCATGCGGCGTCCGCAGCGTGATTCAATGCGAGAACTGGCGTAACGGCCATCTCGACAAAGACCTAGCCGCAAAAACGAGAAGTATTTTCGAGTTGGCAAGCTGCTTGCTCTACTTCCGGGCGACAAGCTGAACGGAAAAGGAGAAAAAAATGAAATCGCACATGCTACGCATCGTTAATTTCGCGACCAACAAGGTTGGCCTGACGTTTCTATTGCTGGCGCTGGCAGCCGGCATCGCTTCCATTCCTGCCCATGCCCAGAACGGCATCTGGCAGGTGGATGCGGAGCATTCCATTGCCCGGCTGTCTTTGGGGTCGAGTCCCAAGTCGGCGGAGGTTGGTGTGGCCCGCATCACTGGGAACGTGGCTTTCGATTCGAGCGATCCCGCAGATCCCATCGTCAACTTGAACATTAAGCCGGATAACAGCCTGGGCGCGGACTACTCTGAGATCAGCTTCAAGTCGAAGCGCTCGGCGATGACCAGCGACGGGAAACTGACCGTCGTCGGCGACCTGTCTCTGACCCGCCTGCAGCGCAGCGTAACCCCGTACGCCGGGGGCGGCGACGGTTACTACGGCGCCGAGTCCGGCGCACCAGTTGTCCAAACCGATACCCAGGAAGTCACGCTGGTGTTCCCCGCTGCGAGCCTCTCCGCGGCACAGAATGGAACGATGCAACTCTCGGCTATGACCCACATCAGCCGCGAGCGCTTCCCGCAGTTGCTGTCCGCGCTGGAGCAGGGCAACTGGCCGAGCATGGTGGTTGAGGATGGGAAATGCACCACCCGATACGCCGGGGGCGGCGATGGCTACTACGGCGCGGCCTGCACCGGAACTCCGGTGGCGACAGCGACCAACGCTGTGAACACCTACGCCGGAGGCGGCGAGGGCTATTACGGCTCCCAGCCAGCCGTGATTCCTGACGGCAGCCAGGCGACCATAGCTCTGAACCTCAATCTGACGCAGGTGGCGTCCGCGCCATCAGCCTCTTTCGCGGCGGCGCAAACTGCCGGAAACTGAAAACTCGAACAGAACCGACGGAGGGATCCGGGATAACGGGCTCCCTCCGAAGGAGTTTTTGGCGCACCCTTCAGCCGCCAACCGCCCCTTTCCATCGCGATCCAAGGATCAAATACAGAACGGAACGTGCTATGTTTAGCGAGCTGATTGAATCAGTTCGTCGAGACGAGTCAGTATGAGCCGTTCTTTTTGGTTGTTTCTTATCCTGCTTCTTGTGCCACTCTCCGCCGTGTCAGGTCAAGACACCGCACTGCCCCAGCCTCAACCCCGGCCAACAAACGTCCCGCCCAACAGCACGGATCGGCAAATCACGCTTGACGTGCAAGTGACGGACAAAGCTGGCGCACCCATTCGCGGGCTGCAGAAGCAAGACTTCACCCTTCTGGATGATAAACAGCCGCAAAACATCCTCTCCTTTCATGCGGTGGACGGCGGAGCCGCCGCGACCGACCCGCCGGTTGAAATCGTTCTGGTCGTCGACGCCGTCAACACTTCTTTCTTCTCCAACTCTTACGAACGAGATGAGGTCAAGAAGTTTCTGCTGCAGAATGGCGGGAAGCTGGCTTGGCCAGTGTCGTTTGTCATGTTTTCTGAAGCTGGACCGGAGATCCAGAACGGTCCCTCTCGCGATGGAAACGCGTTGGCGGCGCTATACGATCGATACCAGGCCGGTCCGCGGTCCAAATATCTGACTAGCGGCGGCCACTGGGGCGCGGTTGAACGTATTGAAATGTCGCTCAATGGCCTTGCCTCCATCGTGGCCTACGAGCAAACACGACCCGGCAGAAAACTGATGATCTGGCTGAGCCGGGGATGGCCGATGCTCTCGCAAATCAACCCACTCCTGAGCTCTAAAGACTCGCAGCAACTCTTCGACTCGATCGCGGCCGTATCCACAGCGCTCAGGCAAGCTCGCATCACTCTCTATAGCGTTGACCCCGGCGGTCTGCGGAATACAGGTACGATACGGAATTCGTACTACGAGAACTTTTTGAAGGGTGTGGCCTCACCTTCGCGGGCGCTGCCGGGCAACCTGGGCTTGCAGGTCCTTGCCGTTCAGAGTGGCGGGCGCGTCTTCACCTCGTCCAACGACCTCACAACCGGAATCGCACATTCTGTCGCGGATGCCGATGCTTTTTACGTCCTTTCGTTCGCTGCTGCCCGGGCGGACCAGGCGAACGAGTATCACGCCCTCGGGATCACGGTCGACAAGCCGGGGGTCACGGCTCGCACCCGTACCGGCTACTACGCCCAGCGCTGAGTCGCCGCTTTTGCCCCCGCTGCCTCCGTGTGAGCGCTGACCGCGAGTGTGTGATTGCCATCACATCCCGAGCCGCTCCCAACCCGCTACCCTGCTGCCGTCTTCCCGGCCCTTGAAGCGAATGCAAACGGCAGGCGACGCTCCCCCAAGCCTCCACCCCAGCAAACCAAACACGGGTTTGCTGGGGACCCCGGCCTGTGGCGCGAACGTCTGCGCGACCTGACACATGAGCGTCAATATTGGCTTGGACATCGGGGCGGTCAGCCTCAAACTGGCGGCCCTCGGCGCCGCGGGCGACGCCGCGCTATTTCAATCTCTCGCCGAGGAGAAGAAGGACAGCTTCTTCCCTGCGCATTTCCCTGCCGCGAGCGCGTGGGCGGAACGTCCGCTGGTGCTCTCGCGCTATCGGCGTATCCAGAGTAGTCCCATCCAGTCCACCTTCGATCTGCTCAAAGAGTTCTACGAGTACGTTCCGGAGCAGGCGGTGGAAGGCATCCGCGTGACCGGCTCCGGCAGCCAGCTCATCGCCAGGGTCCTCGGCATTTATTTCGAGAATGAGTTTCGCGCGCTGGCCAAGGGAGTGCGTGTGTTCTATCCCGAGGTGCGGACGGTCTTCGAGATGGGCGGTGAAGCTTCCAAGTACCTGCGCCTGGAGTCGGGGGAAGAGTCGAAGTACCTGGGGATCGTGGACTATTCAGCGAGCGGGGACTGCGCCGCGGGGACGGGGTCGTTCATCGACCAGCAAGCCTCACGGCTGTTGTACTCGGTGGATGAGGTGGGCCGGGCAGCGGCCTCGGCCAGTTGCGCGGCACGGATCGCCGGACGCTGCTCGGTGTTCGCCAAGAGCGACATGATCCATGCCCAGCAGAAGGGCTACACCACCGAGCAGATCCTGCGTGGGCTCTGCGACGCGGTGGCGCGCAACTTCAAGTCCAGCATCGTCAAGGGGCGCGAGGTGGCGCCGCCGGTGGCTTTCATCGGCGCGGTGGCGCTGAACCAGGGCGTGCGCAACGCGCTGCGCGAGGTCTTCAAGCTGGCGGAATCCGAGTTCCTGGTACCCGAGCTGCACGCCTGGATGGGCGCGGTGGGCGCGGCGCTATTCGAGGCCGAGGAGGCGCGCAAGCGCTCCTTCAAGCGCATTCATCAGTTGCAGCGGCACGCAGCCGCCAAACGCAGCTTTGCCGGCGCCGATCCGCTCTCCATGCAACAGGTGGTGCTGCTGCGCGATCGCGTGGACGACACCCGCCAGCTCGCGCCGGGCGAGATCGTCGACGCCTATCTCGGGATCGATGTCGGCTCGGTGAGCACGAACCTGGTCGCCATCGATGCGGCCGGCAACCTGCTGCACGAGATCTACCTGCGCACGCAGGGCCGGCCCATCGAAGTGGTGAATCAGGGACTGGCGGAGATCGCGGCCGTGCTGGGACCGCAGCTTCGGATTCTCGGCGTCGGCACCACCGGCTCCGGGCGCGAATTGATCGGCGAACTGGTGGGCGCCGATACTGTCAACGACGAGATTACCGCTCACAAAACCGGTTCCATGCACGTCTGCCGGCGGCTGGATATGGAGACGGTGGACACCATCTTCGAGATCGGCGGACAGGACTCCAAATTCATCAGCATCGACCGCGGCGTGGTGGTGGACTTCACCATGAATGAGGCCTGCGCCGCCGGCACCGGATCGTTTCTCGAAGAGCAAGCCGAAAAGCTGGGGGTGCAGATCAAGGGCGAGTTCGCGCGGCTGGCGCTCGCGTCGCGCAGTCCGGCGCGGCTGGGCGAGCGCTGCACCGTGTTCATGGAGCGCGACGTGACCTCGCTGATGCTGAAGGGCGCGGAGGTTGGCGACCTGTGCGCCGGCCTGGCGTACTCGGTGGCGCTGAACTATTTGAACCGGGTGGTGCGGGGCCGCCGCATCGGCAACGTGATCTACTTTCAGGGTGGCACGGCGTACAACGACGCGGTAGCGGCGGCGTTCTCGCAGATTCTGGGCAAGCGCGTCATCGTGCCGCCGCACAACGGCGTAATCGGCGCCATCGGCATGGCGTTGATCGCGCGCGACCTCATGCAAGCTTCCGGCCAGCCCAGCAGGTTTCGCGGCTACGACCTGGACCAGGTCAATTACCAGACTCGCGAATTCGTCTGCCACGCCTGCTCCAATTACTGCGACATGAAGGAGTTCGTCATCGAGGGGCAGCGCAGCTACTGGGGCGACAAGTGCTCGGACAAATTCCGCAAGCGCGCCCGCACCGACCGCAAGCCGGTAATCGACGATTTGATCGAGTACCGCGACAAGCTGCTGGAGGAAGTGCTTCGCCCACCGCTGGGACGCGGCAAGAAGATCGGCGTGCCCCGCACCATGTACTTCTACGACCGCTTCCCCTTCTGGTGCGCCTACTTCCAGGAGCTGGGATTCGAGGTGGTGGTGTCGCCGCACACCGACGGCAAGATCGCCGCCGCGGGCGACGAGCTGGCTATCGCGCAGCCCTGCTTCCCCATCATCGTCGCGCACGGACACGTGCAGGAGCTGGCGCGCCAGGGAGTGGATTACATCCTGCTTCCCAACATGATGGACTATGAGGCGCCGGCGTGGACTTCGGCGTCGCACCTCTGCCCGTGGAACCAGACCCTGCCCTTCGTGATCCGCGCCGTGCCGCAATTGGAGCCGATGCGCGACCGCATCCTCGCTCCGACTGTACATTTCCGCTTGGGGCGCAAAAAGGTTGAAGAAGAACTCGCCACCTTCGCCAAGCAAACGCTGAATGTATCGCGTCGCGCCAGCAATCGCGCCGTGCTAGTGGCTTATGCGGCGCAGGGAGCGTTCACCGAAGCGCTGCTCGAAACCGGACGAAGGGCGCTCGCTCGCCTGGAAAAAAGCGGCGAGCCGGCGCTGGTGCTGGTGGGACGCCCCTACAACATGTACGACCGCAGCACCAATTGCGATATCCCGCGCAAGCTGCGCGCACTCTACGGCGCCAACGTGCTGCCCATGGATTTCCTCCCGCTCGACGACGAGGAAATCCTGGATGTGAATCCCAACATGTACTGGAACTCGGGGCGGCGCATTCTGGCGGCGGCGCGCATGACGCGGCGCTATCCCAACCTGCACGTGGTCTACATCTCCAACTTCAAGTGCGGGCCGGATTCTTACATCAAGTCGTTTATGAACGAGGCCGGCCGCAAGCCCGGGCTGGTGCTGCAGTTCGACGGCCATTCCAACGACGCCGGTTTCATTACCCGCTGCGAAGCCTATCTCGACAGCAAAGGATTCCTGCGATGAGCGCCCTCCGCCACCAGCATGTAAGCCGTAAAGTCGGCGCCGACAATCCGCTGTACGGGAAAGATGGTCTACGTGCCGGCGATGTCCGAGGCACATCCGGAAGCCTTCGCGGCGGTGTTCCGTTGGCTGGGCGTGGAAGCCCATCCCACCCCGGCTTCGGACGCGCGCACCCGCGAACTGGGCGGCAAATTCACCGCCGGCGATGAGTGCTATCCCGCCAAGGTCACGGTGGGGGACTTCCTGCGCATCATGGAACAGCCGGAATTCGATCCCCGGCGGACGGTGTTCTTCATGGCCGCTGCCGACGGTCCTTGCCGCTTCGGCCAGTACGCGCCCTATCTGAAGAGGCTGCTTTCGGAAATCGGTCGCGGCGAAGTGCAGATTCTTTCCCCCAGCAGCCAGAACGGCTATGCCGATCTGGGCGACATCGCCACACCGTTTATGAGGGCGGGATGGCGGGCGCTGGTCTGCGGCGACTTGCTGCACAAGGCGCTGCTCGAAACCCGTCCTTACGAAGACGCCAGCGGCGCCGCCGACCAGGTGTTCCAGGAAAGCCTCCGCGATCTGTGCCAGACCATTGAAGCCAGTTGCGCCGAGCCCGACTGCCAACTGCGCGGCCTGGTGGAGTCGATGCGGCGCGCCCGCGAGCGCTTCCGGCGCGTACCCGCACACTACGATCCCGAGATGCCGCTGATCGGCGTGGTGGGAGAAATCTTCTGCCGCCTGAACACCTTCAGCAATGAAGACCTGGTGCGCAAGCTGGAAGGGTACGGCGCCGAGGCCTGGCTGAGCGACATCGCCGAGTGGATCGGCTACAGCAACCAGGAAGTCCGCCGCAAACTCCGGCTCTGCGGCCGGGGATGGTCGCTGGAGATGGTGAAAGCCAAGCTCCGCGAGCACGTGCAGCACGGCGACGAGCACGCGCTGCGGGCGCCCTTCCGCGAGGACTGGATCGGTTACGAAGAGCCGGAGATCGAGCAACTCCTGGAACTGGGCGCGCCCTATCTGCCGCACACTGGCGCAGAAGGCGAGATGGCGCTCAGCGCCGGCAAGGCCGTCTACCTGGCGCAGCACGGCGCCGACGGCATCATCGATATCAGCCCCTTCACCTGCATGAATGGCATCGTGAGCGAGTCGGTGTATCCCAAGCTGAGCAAGGATTACGGCGGGATCCCCATCCGCAACTTCTATTTCGACGGCACCCAGTCCGACCTCGACCGCGATCTCGGGATCTATATGGAGCTGGCGCGTTCCTATCGGGCGAAGAAGCGGTACGCGCGGCGCTATCCCGCGTATTTCGGACTGCCGGTAGTAGCCTAGTCCCGGCCTCCTGGCCCAAACCTGCGCCCACAGGCCATTGCCAAGATATCCCGGCCCGAGTAGTAGTGTGCCCCCCATTGAAGTCCAAACCACTCCGAGGAGAAACACATGAAGAACCTTGCTGAAAACCGTGATCGGGGCAGACACGTCTCGGGGGCTCTCTCAGTTTTCTTGCTGGTTGCGGTTGCGTTCGGTGCGAGCGCTGCGGCTGCCACCACTTGCGCAAGCCTCACCAGCCTGTCGCTGCCAAACACCACCATCACACTCGCCCAATCCTATGCAGCCGGTGCAACCGTTACCGGCACCACCGTTGCTCCGGCCGGTCTCTGCCGGGTGGCGGGCACCGTCAAACCGGGGCCGATGTCGGACATCCACTTCGAAGTCTGGATCCCGACCGATGGAAGCTGGAACGGCAAGTACCAGCAGGTCGGCAATGGCGGCTTCGCTGGTGCGATTGAGTATTCCGCCGTCGCCAACGCGGTTTCGCGCGGCTATGCTAGTGCATCAACCGATGACGGCACCTCGGGTCCTCCGAGCGGCGCGCCAGCCTTTGTCGGGAACGAGGATGTACTGCTCGACTACGGATACCGTGCCATCAAGGTGACGACCGACGACTCGAGGGCCATCGTCGCGGCGCTGATGGGCGAGAACCCTCGCCTATCCTATTTTGTAGGCTGCTCGGACGGCGGCAAAGAAGCCTTGAAGGAAGCCCAGCTCTATCCCGACGACTTTGACGGCATCATCGTGGGATCGCCCGTCAACGACCAGATCGGCGAGTTCGGCTCGTCCTATCTCTATAACATGGAAGTGACCCTCAACGGTCCGCAGACCGGCGGCGTTCCCGACGCTTACATTCCGGCCAGCCAGTTCCCCCTGCTCACTAACGCGGCACTTGCTCAATGTGTCGGCAAAGATGGTGGCCTGGCAACCGACACATTTCTCAGCGATCCGCGGCAGTGCTTCTTTGATCCCAAGGTTGTCGAGTGTACGGGAGGCCAGACTCCGCCCGCTTGCCTGACTCACGCTCAGGTGGAAGCGGCGAGAAAGATATACTTTGGCCCCCACAATGAACGTGGCGAACTGCTCTTTCCTGGTTATGAGCCGGGCGGAGAGGTCTCCGGCGGTTGGTCCTCCTGGATTTCCGGAACTTCCCCCGCTACGCCTCCGGCTGACGGAGCCTTACAAGCTGTTCTCGGCTATGGTTTCACCTGCGACCTGTATCTGGGGGTTACAACCTGCAACTATCTCGGCGTGGACGTGGACGAGCAGGACGCCATCACCCGCAAGACTCTCCAGCCTATCCTCAGTTCCGTCAATCCCGACCTGAGACCGTTCCACCGCCGTGGCGGCAAGATGATCCAGTATGCCGGATGGAACGACACCGCCATCGCGCCCGAGAACGGCCTCAACTACTATCGGGCGGTCGAGCGCACCATGGGCGATGTTCACGACTTCTATCGTGTCTTCATGGTGCCGGGCATGGCGCACTGCAGCGGCGGCGCCGGTCCCAACGCGTTTGGCAACGGTGTTAACGGTCCGACCGTCGATGCCGAACACGACGTCTTGAAGGCCCTGGAGCGCTGGGTGGAAGAAGGAGTCGCTCCGCGCAAGATTATCGGGACAAATTACGTGAACAACACACCGCCCACAGTCCAATTCCAGCGGCCGCTATGCCCCTACCCGCAACGTGGCGAGTACAAGGGGAGTGGCGATCCCAACGACGCATCCAGCTTCAAGTGCGTTAACCATTTTGACGATTTCGACCCCAGAAACCTTGGCCCGCAGGTTGCTTACACCGATCACGATCACGACGATCACAAGTAGTGAAGGGATGTAATCGGCAACAGGCGCGCATCGCCAGGTGCGCGCCTTCTTTTCTGGGTGCCACCATTGAGTTACCTCAGGGGCTGAAGCTCACATTTCAAGGATCGCATTCATGCAGGCCTGAAGGCCTGCTCCACCACTGACCCACTACCCTCTGACCGGCGGCTGGCGTCGCCACGTCCCCTGGCGCCGTTGCGCGAAGGTCTCGCTCGCGGCATACTCGAGATATGGCAACGCTCGGCGCCGGGCCGGTGACAAACCGGGTCGCACTGGCTAGCGCAACCAGCCGGCGCGCTCTGGCGGTGAGCTGCGGTGTGCACGCGCTGCACGATGGTTACACCGATCTTTTGTACGTCCTGCTGCCGCTGTGGCAGTCAGAATTCGGTTTGGGCTATGCCACGGTTGGGATGCTGCGCTCCGTTTACGTCGGCCTGATGGCCGGATTGCAGGTGCCCGCCAGCGTGGCCGCGCAGCGCACCAGCAACGTTCTCATGCTCACCGTCGGGACGGCACTGGCAGCGGCCGGATATCTGGTCGCCGGCGCCAGCACCGGGCTCGTGGTGTTGGTGCTCGCACTGGCCATCGGCGGCATCGGTTCGAGCACTCAGCACCCGATCGGCTCCAGCGTGGTGGCGCATGCCTATGACGGAGCGAAATCGCGCGCCGCTCTCGGCACCTATAATTTCTCCGGCGACCTGGGGAAGATGGCATTGCCCGTCACCACGGCATGGCTGATCACGCGGCTGCCCTGGCGCACTGCCCTCTCAATCGTGGGTCTGGCCGGGCTCGCACTGGCTATCGCCATCCCTTTTCTTTTGCGCGGCACCGGCGCCGGGAGATTGGCTCGGTCCACACTTACCGCCGCAGCGTCGGGGACTGCCGCACGCGGAGTGGATACACCCGGCATACGTGTCGGCGGGACTACGATCAGCAGTTTTCGGCTGCTCTTTGGCATTGGAGTTCTCGATACCGCAACCCGCATGGGCTTCCTCACTTATCTGCCGTTTCTGCTGCGGGCCAAAGGCGCGCCCGTCGCCACCATCGGACTGGCACTGTCATTGGTGTTTGCCGGAGGAGCCACGGGAAAGCTGGTCTGCGGCTTTCTGGGCGCGCGGCTGGGAGTGTTGACCACGGTCCTGCTGACCGAAGGCCTCACCGCAGCCGGAATCCTGGCTCTGCTGCCCCTGCATCTTGTCCCCGGCCTGGCGCTATTGCCGCTGATTGGCATCGCCTTGAACGGAACTTCATCGGTGCTCTATGGCACTGTCCCGGAGCTGGTGTCGGTAGAGCGCCGGCAACGCGCCTTCGGCATGTTCTATACCGGAACCATCGGCGCCGGCGCGGTCTCGCCCGCAATTTACGGGCTCTTCGCGGACGCCCTGGGAGTGCCGGCTACCCTGATCCTGGTAGCCGGAGTGGTGCTGCTCACACTGCCGCTCGCGTGGCTGCTGAATCCGGCGCTGCAGCGGCTGCGGGCGAACGCAAGCGCATAGTCCTATTTAGCGGCTGAGAGTTTTGCCACCGGCACTCGCGGCTGGGCCTCGTGCGTCGAAGAGAAGAGGATCCCCAAGCTGGCCGAAAACCACCACCCTGGTGGAATCGAGCCACCGCGGAGCGGCAAATCGCCGCATGCTCAAGAGGCCTTGTCCGGTTTAACTTGCTGAGAAAAGGCTGTTAATGAGATTTCCTCTGCTCACCTAACAATTGGGGCTCGACGTGCAAATGTGGAGCCTTTGCCCGAGCATTCGCTGGCGGGAGGGAACGGCCATGGCGAAATCCACTCGACTGAAAGTCATCTTTGGCGGAATGGCGGCTCTTGCACTGGTTTGCTTGCCGAACCCGGCGGCGGCGCGGCGTGGCGGCGGGGGAGGATTCCACGGCGGAGGAGGAAAAGGGTTTCATGGCGGAGGCAAATTCCATGGCGGTCACTTCTCTGCCAAGGGCGGAGGCCGCTTTCATGGCGGCGGCAGCTTTCGTGGCAGCGCCCGTGGAATGGCGCCGCGGACGGGCGGATTTGGGCACGCGAACAATTTCGCGTACGGGAGCAGCCGGTCGTCGTTCGGCGGAAATTGGATGAGCGCCGGCAGGACCAGCATGGCTCGGCCATCGAGCCCGTACTTCGGGCGTTCTGGTACGGGCGGCAACAGGGGTTGGGGAGGTGGCACTAGCTGGACGGCATCGGGAGCGCACACATCTAACACGGCGTCCGGCTGGCATTCTTTCGGGTCGGCGAATCGTGGCGGCGCAGGCACCGCGCTCGCAAACGGATTTAACGGCTTGGCGTCCGCGGCGGGGACGGCTCTTCATGGCGCCGCGAGCTTGGCCGGGGCTGGGCGTTCGTTAGGGTCGACGGCGGTGTCGAGCGCACTGTCCGGCCATCCGTTTGGCGGCACGGGCTTCGGCTCCGGCGGCTTTGGCGGGAGTGGCGGCTGTTGGAATTGCGGCGGCGGGGGCGTCGGCTGGTCGGGACCAGGCTGGGGATGGGACGCTTACTGGGCGCCATACTACGTGTACAACCCGTACTGGGCGTGGCCATACTACGGGGCGTACCCGGCACCGGCAGCGGTTTACGGCTATGGCGATCCGTACGCAGGCCAGAACTACGCGCCGGACAATTCAGGAGACTACCTGTATCAAGGTCCCGGGCAGTGACAACCGAGCCGGGGCTGCCGTGGGCGTGAGAGCGCATTCTTAACACCCGGTAGCGGTTTGGATTGGCGGTGGAAGCGCCGGGCTTCAGCCCGGCGAAAAGGCGCCTTAATGAAAAAAGGGCTTTAGCCCCAGGGCCTAAAGGCCATATTCTGTTGGGCACTCAGTCGCAGGCCTAAAGGCCTGCGCTTCCACCGGCCGAGAGTTTTGCCGCCGGTACCCGGGGCTGGACCTCGCGGCCAGCGTGCCAAATGGCAACCATCTGCCGGGTGTTGCGGATGTCATCCAGCGGATTGGCCGCCAAGACGATCAGGTCGGCGCGCTTGCCCGGCTCCAGGGTACCGCGGTCGTCAGCGTGAAGTAAGGCCGCGCTAATCCGCGTGGCCGCTACGATGGCTTGCATCGGAGTCAATCCGGAAGCGACCATCATTTCCAGTTCACGGTGCTCCGCCCAGCCCGGAACGCGGGTCGGAAATGCCCCTGAATCCGTACCGAACGCCACCCGCACGCCGGCATCCTGCAGAATCTTGAGATTCTGCATGGCAGTCTGATGCGCAGCCTTGTTCTTGGCCAGGTTAGGATCGCCCTCGGCTTTGGCGCGATATTCCGCGCTCTGGAACATCTTCAACTGGTCCGGAGTTACGGCTTGGGTAAAGAACGGGTTCGCCATCAGCTCCGGCTGCTCGGCAAAGACGTAAAAGGATTCGTCCACGGTAAGCGTGGGAATGTAGAACACGCCGCGCGACTTCATCGCCTGAATCAGCTCGGCATCCACCTTCTGATCGCGAACGCTGTGCGCCAGCACATCGACGCCGTCGGCGACCAGGGCCTTCGCGTCCGCCAGATAAAAGACATGCGCCGCGACCCTGAGTCCCTGCTTGTGCGATTCGTCGATGACGGCCGCATAGATCTCCGGCTTCATGCTCGGGAAGCGGCCGAAAACGCTATCCACCCAGATCTTGATCATATCCACATGGTGGGAGGCCATTTCGCGCACCTCCGCCCGCGCCTCTTCGACCGTTGCGGGGCGGTAGACCTGATCGGCTGCCACGTTAACGGGAGGCGCGGCGCCGGGCACACCGATGCCCCGCCCGGCGGTAAAGATGGAAGCGCCGGGAAACGTTCCCTTCTTCTGCTCGTCGCGCAGCTCATAGACCAGGTCCCGATTCAGTCCCAGCGCGAGCATGGAAGTCACGCCATATTGCTCGTATTGCACGACGGCATTTTGCACGTTCTCCCGCGTATAGGCATTGGGACTCTGGCCGGTGCCCAGGACCACTCCCAGGTGGCCGTGTGAATTAATAAGCCCGGGAATGATGGTGCGGCCGTGGACATCAACCACACGCGCGCCCTTGGGGTAATGCATTTTGCCGGCGGTGCCAATCGCCTTGATGTGATCGCCCTCAATAACGAGCGCAGTATTCTCCCGCGGAGGCGCGCCGGTGCCATCGATCAGCCGGGCGCCTTCCAGCACCACCACGTTGCTGGCCGTCTTGCTCTGAACGGAAACGAACCAGCCCGACAGGATCACGAGACCTATCGCGACCCCAACCGCTCTCATTGAGTTATGCATTGGGAACTCCGTTTGCGAAGAAATGAAGACACTGGCCACTATTTCGTGTTGTGCCGCGCCTCTTCCAGAAGCCGCTTGGCGCGACTGGGATTATAGGCTCCGCAGGAACAGAAATGGGCCATATACATGGCGGCCTGCTCGGGTGTGCGCCGGCCTTCTTTCACCCAATCGATCATCTTCTTGGCAAAACTGGCGCTGATCATGCCGTGCCCACACATGGTCGCTATTGTCAGCACCTGGGTATTGGGCAGCTTCTCCGTTTTGCCCTCGAAGCCGAGCGAATAGCCCACGCTGTGGCGGGGCTGCGTGGCCTCACAGCAGCACTGCTTGGCGCCTTCGATGGATGTGGAAACGTTGATCGAGAGGCCCAGATCGGCTTCCTTGACGGCTTTCAGGAAATCCTCGGCCGCCTCGCGATTATCGAACACCGCGGCCACGGTGGCGGCGGCGTCCACGCCATCGATTACGGCCTGGAAATCAGGCTCCAGATTGCGCCGCCAGTGCGCGCTGGGGTTCATGTGCTGCGATGGGCGCAAGGCGCCGCCATGACGCGAGTCGCCAAGGTTAACCGGTTTGAAAGGAAGAGCCATGGCCAGAAAACGTTTCAGCTTGGGCACGCAGCCCTGGTCGTTCCGGCCGCGGCCGGGGATGGCGAAGACGATATAGTCGTCGCGAAAACTTTCCGCGTTGCCGTAACGATGAAGTGTGTTGGTCATGCCCTGACCCTTCCCTACGCTGCGGGCGGAGCGTTAGTGGCAGCTTGAACCACGTTGGTAATGCGTCCCAACCCGACATTGGTTTTGGCCCGCTCCAGCTTGTACCCCATACGTTCAAGAACGGCGAAGACTTCATGCTCTTCCCCGTCTTCATCGCACCGCGCCCCGACCCCAATGGAGACTACGGTGTCGATCTGCCGTTCGATCTCATGAACCAATGCGATGATTTCTTCTATGCGCGCGACCGGCACTTTGATTTCGACGATCGCCGAGAGAACCTTTTCGTTCAGAATGTCCTGGCGAATTTCACCGGCGGCAACATCGGTCATCAAAGTGGTGACTGGATTCCGCTTTTCGAAGGCCACGCCGGCCTGGGCCAGAGCCCGCGTCATGCGCTGGATTTCATGAAAGCGCACGCCCACGCCGGGCCGGCCAAACTCGATGGTGAGGCCGGCTTCGCCGCGCTGCACCCGGCCACTCACGTCATTGGTCTTCACTTCCTCGGTACCCCGGCCCTCGACGCCGGTGGATTCATGGGGCACGCGAGGATCGGAGAAGGCGCGACGCACCACCCTCGGCCACGTGAGTTCTTCGGGCTCGAACGCCGCCGTGGGACAAACATCCGGCTCCGGGTCGAACCGCAGGCGCATTATTTGAAACAACCGGCGCAGCGTGCGGACGAGTGTAGGGTTCAGGTGCTCCTGGCTCATGCCATTGAAGCAGGCATAACATTCGACGCATTCGTCGTTGTCCACGGTCGCCCGCTTGATCGCCGGATCGATATAAATCGCGCCCATGGTGCAGACATAAGTGCAATTGCCACAGGCCACACACTTGTTCGGATTGATTCTCACGGCACGCTCACCCCACGCTGGCAGCTAACTTATCACATCCGGTCCGGGCAAATCCGCGCCAGCATAGCAGAATAGCGCTTGATTGCTGGAAAACATTGGCTCATCATACCAGCCGTTCTCCGGGGAGGAAACCAATGCGGGCTCGCGTAGTCAAGGCGACCAACATCGTGCTCGGGCTGCTTTGTCTGATGTACTTCCTCACCTACATTGACCGGGTGAACATCAGTACGGTGGTTGCCTCCAACCAGTTTTTGAAGGAAATCCCGCTGACCAAGGTGCAAACCGGATTCGTCTTCTCCGCCTTTGCTTATCCGTACCTGCTGTTCCAAATAATCGGCGGCTGGGTGGCGGACAAATTCGGCCCGCGTAAAGCGCTGGCTGTCTGCGGCGTCATCTGGGCCGGCGCCACTCTAGCCACCGGCCTGGTCAACAGCATGATCGGCCTGGTGGTGGCCCGCGTCATTCTCGGCTTTGGCGAAGGCGCCACCTTCCCCACCGCAACTCGCGCCATGTCGTACTGGGTCACGAAGGAAAAACGCGGGTTCGCGCAAGGCATTACTCATGCCTGCTCCCGCCTGGGCAATTCGCTCACCCCGTGGCTGGTGGCGGTGCTGATTCTCAGCATTTCGTGGCGCGGCTCGTTCGTCATCATTGGTTGTGTCAGCATCTTCTGGGCGCTGGCCTGGGGCCTGTATTTCCGCGACGATCCCAACCAGCACAAGGGCGTGGCTCCCGAGGAGATCGCCGCCCTGCCGGCCTACGGATCGAAGAAAGCAGTGAACGTGCCGTGGGGCCGCTTGATCGTGCCCATGATTCCCGTGACCGTGGTGTACTTCTGCTACGGTTGGATCCTGTGGCTGTTCCTCAGTTGGATCCCATCTTTCTTTAAGGGCCAGTATCACCTCGATCTGAAGAACTCGGCGCTGTTCGCCTCCGGCGTCTTCCTGTCGGGGGTGGCGGGAGATACGCTGGGCGGCCTCACCAGCGACAAGCTTTTCAAGAAGACGGGCAATGCGAAATTCGCCCGCTGCAACCTGGTGGCGGTGATGATGCTTCTGTGCGCGATTTCTCTGCTGCCCATTCTTTACACTCACAAGATCAACGTGGTCGCGCTGGCGCTGAGCGCTGGATTCTTCTGCGCGGAATTTACCATCGGCCCCATGTGGGCGATCCCTATGGATATCGCGCCCAAGTATTCCGGCACTGCCAGCGGCATCATGAACAGCGGTTCGGCGCTGGCGGCGATCATTTCGCCGGTTGTCGGCGGTTACCTGATCCAAAGGACGGGCAACTGGCTGCTGCCATTTATCGTTTCGATCGGCGTCATCCTGGTGGGCTCGGCGCTGTCGTTCACCATGCATCCCGAGCGGCCGCTGGCGGATGCCGCACCCCTGGCCGAAGCAGCGGCCATCGCAACGGGACTCAAGTAACAGCATCGATTGGTCTGTACCTAGGTCTGCACTCCACCTCGCTTACTTCCCCACATACAATGCCAGTATTGCTGGGCCAAGGGGGGTAACCGTGCGGATGATGCTCCGGAGAATTGCGCTCAAGAGTTTTAGCGGAATCGTCGCCGTGGCTTTGACAACAGGCGTCTACACTTTGGGTCAAACCAAAGCAGGCCCCGTGGACCCTGGCGTGCGGGGTGGCCCGGCGGGCGCCGGCACTCCGCTGAAGGGTCTAACTGCGGACGAAGCTGCGTTCTTCCAGGATGGGCAGACCAGGTTCTTTGAAATCGAGGTCGTGGCCAATGGCACCAACAACGGCCTCGGTCCGCGCTTCAACTCAAACCAGTGTTTCTCTTGCCACTCGCAGCCGGCTGCCGGCGGAACCAGCCCAGCGCAAAATCCCCTGCCCGCAGTCGCCAGCTTGAATGGGGCGAAGAACACGGTGCCGTGGTTCATCACGCAGAATGGTCCTGTCCGCGAAGCACGGTTTAAGAAGAGTCCCGGCGGAGCCAGCAACGGCGAAGTGCACGCCCTCTTCGTGATCACCGGGCGAAGCGACGCCCCCGGTTGCAACATCGCCCAATTTGACTTCCTGCCCGCGGGAGATCCGCTCACCGGCCAGGGTGGGAATGCGAACATTATCTTCCGAATCCCGACGCCCCTCTTTGGCGCGGGGCTCATAGAAGCGATTCCGGATTCGGCCATCCTTGCGAATATGAGCGCCAACGTATCCCTGAAGAGGGCATTGGGTATTTCCGGGCACGCGAACGCACACCTCAGTGGAAACGTGAATCTCAGTGCCAACGATGGAACTATCACCCGTTTCGGATGGAAGGCGCAGAACAAATCCCTTCTCGTGTTCGCGGGCGAGGCCTACAACGTTGAGATGGGAATCTCGAACCAGCTATTCCCGCAAGAGCGGGATGAAACACCCGGCTGTATCTTCAACCCCACCCCGAACGACACCCTGAACTTCACAACCACTCCCCCGACCACCGGCAGTTCGAGCGGCATTTCGAACCCCGCGGTCATCTCCGACATCGAAGCGTTTGCCAACTTCATGCGGATGCTGGCCCCACCCACTCCCGGTCCCTCCACGCCGTCCAGCGAGAAGGGACGCGGCACTTTTGCCAGCATAGGCTGTGTCCATTGCCATACACCCTCGTTTACCACGGGCAAAATGATTGCGAGCGGCTCCGCGACCAGCCCGAGTGCTGCGCTTTCCAATCAGACGGCGAATCTTTTCTCTGACCTTCTCGTGCACCACATGGGCACAGGCCTCGCCGACGGCATCACGCAAGGCGGCGCCGGCCCCGACGAGTTCCGCACCGCTCCCCTGTGGGGCGTCGGACAACGTGTCTTCTTCCTCCATGACGGGCGAACCACAAACCTGGTAGAGGCCATCAGGGCTCACAAAAGCCGTGGCAGCGAGGCCAATAAGGTCATCGAAAATTTCAATAAGCTGAGCGCTCAGGAGCAGCAGGGAATCATCGATTTCCTGCGCTCGCTCTGAGCGGCAAACCTGAGGGAGTTCTTCGCGGGCACCTTTACGTGCACTGACATCGTGTACACTGAATTCGCATGGAAATCGACTCCCTCATGAATCGGCTGCGCCACGTCAATGCCGGCCGCCACTTCACCCGCGACGAGATGAACGAACGGTAGGTTCTTCCTCGATACGAAGGCTTGCCCCGAGGGAAATCATCTTTGCCGCCGGTTCAGCTCGTCGAGCGTGCGCTTCAACTGCTCCAGCTTTTGTCCGGCCTCGCCGAGCTTGCCTTCCGCCGTCAGGCGCTGGTAGTCGGCCAAGTCTTTGGCGGCTTCCGCGATGAGCGCGTTGAGATCCGCCGCCGGCTGGGGCGCGGCGGTCGATGCGGGCGCGCGTTGCGCAGCCTCCGCAGGGGCAGCCGCGGCGCTCGTCGAGGAGACCGCTCCGCCAAAAAGAGCCGCCATCGCCGACTCGAAGGTCGGCCCATACGCGAGGCGATCTTGCAGCGCCAGCACCACCAGACGCAACTCCGGCATCGGGCTGCGCTCCGCCTGCAGGTAAATCGGCTCCGCATACAACAGTCCGCGCCCGGAGGGAATCACCAGCAAGGTTCCGCGCCGCACGTGCGAGCCTTGCTGATTCCACAGCGTCAATTGTCCGGAAAGCTGCGCGTTCTGATCGATGCGCGCCTCGACCTGCAGCGGTCCATCGACCAGCTTGGTTTTCGGAAAATCGTAGACCACGAGCGTGCCGTAATGGGCGCCATCGCTGCGCCCGGCAATCCAGCCAATCAGGTTATTCCGGTTCGCCGGAGTGAACGGCAGAATCTCCACGAACTCCACCCCGGTTTCGCCCGGCAGTTTCATCAGCACGAAATTCGGCTCCATGGCCTGTGTCGCCTGCTGGCCGCTCTCGTTCATGCCGACTTCGCTGGCCACCGTCCACAGATCCTCGCGGTTGTAGAACACCTCCGGATCGGTCATGTGATACAGGCCGTACACGCTTGCCTGCAGCTTGAGCAACAACTCGGGGTAGCGCACATGTTTGCGCAGCGTTGGCGGCATCGCTGCCACGTCCTTGAACAGGCTGGGGAAAATGCGGCGGTAGGCCGCGATGATGGGATCCTCCGGGTCAACTACGTAAAACGTGGTGGTGCCGTTGTAGGCATCGATGACCACCTTGACGCTGTTCCGCATGTAATTAATGGGATTGCCGCCGAGCTGGTAATGGCGCGAGTACGGATAGCTGTCGGAGAGGGTGAACGCGTCCATGATCCAGGAGAGCCGGCCATCGTCGCCCAGCACGATGTAGGGATCGGGATCGAAAGTGAGGAACGGCGCCAAGGTCGAGACGCGTTCGCGCAGGTTGCGCCGCATCAGCAGCCGGCTGTCTTGGGTTACGTCATCGCTGAACGGCAGCTTGGCGAGATCGCCGCGGTCGAGCGCGATGATGATGCGGCGCAGGAAACCGCCGATCACGATGCCGCCGCTGCCCTCGTAGGAGGTCAGGCTGTTGGTCTGCGCCTTGCGGGTAGTTGAATTCCTTCTGCCGCGTCTTGACGTACACGTCGGTGTTGGTCAGCTCGCCGAAATAGATCTCCGGCCGGGTTACGGTGAGGCTGCGCACCGTGCTCTGCACCGGCATGTTGCTGAGAATCAGCGTCGGCAGCCCTTCCGGCGTGAAGCCGTTCACCGGATTCATGGTGATGCCGTAGCCGTGGGTGTAGATCAGCTTCTCGTTGATCCAGTTGCGGCTGCTCTCCGGGAGCTTCTCGACATTCAGCTCGCGCGTGGCCAGCATCACCTGGCGCATCGTGCCGTCGATTTCATAGCGATCGATGTCGATATCGGGAAAGTCGTAATAGGTGCGGATTTCCTGGATCTGGCGCAGCGTGTCCTGCAGCGCGCGCCAGTCCCACAGCCGGATGTTCTGCAGCGTAGCCTGATTGTTGGCCGGATCGATGGCCGCGACGGTGGTCTCCGCGGGAAACTCGCGCGGCGAGACGCGGTTCAATCCGTAAGCCTGCCGCGTCAGTTCGATGTTGTGGGCAATGTAGGGCCGCTCGCGCACCAGTTCGTTGGGTTTGACGATAAAGCTGCTGACGTACCAGCCCACGAGCTGAAGGACGACATAACATACCGCGGCGGGAGCAATTGCTGCCACCAGCCAGCGCACGCGTGGCAGCCAGACGGCGTTGGCGGCTGCAATGGCCGCGCCCACGACCAGCGCCGCACAGACCACCAGCAATCCGGTAAGCATGACGTGCGCATCGGTGTAGGTGACGCCGGCAAAGATGGTGTGGTCCTCGAGCAACTGCTCGAACCGGCTGACATAAACACGCAGCGCCAGGATCAGCAGCAAGAACGCCAAGGTGATGGAGAACCCACGCCAGGGCAAGGGCAGGAAACTGTCGCGGCGTCCGGCGAGGGCCCGGCTGCCACCGCTGACGAGGATAAAGAAACCGGCCACAGCACAGGTAATCACGGCCAGCACCATCAGCCAGCCGCTGACCAACTGCCATGCGGGAAGGGTGAACAGGTAAAAGTTCAGCGGCCTGCCGAGGATCGGATCCACCACCCCAGGGACGCGTGGTGCGTACCAATAGAGCGCGAGGGTCGGCCACTCCGCGGTCATGGCGGTCCCGGTCACGATGGCGATTACGAGGGAAACGCCCAGCGCAACCAGGCGCAGGATAGATTCGACCGGCAGCCTGACTGGCTGTCCGCCGATGAAGATGGTATTGCCGCTCGGTAAGTCGGTGAACTGCGCCCGCTTCAGGGCCAGGAATGATCCGTACAGAATGAGGAAGGTGGCCGCGGCAAAGGTGGTAAAGACTGCCGACTGCAGCCTGAGGGTTTTCCAGAATACATCTCCGTAGCCGAGCGATCCGAACCAGAGCGCGTCGACGTAATAGGAGAGCGCCGTCCGGCCTCCGATGAGGATAACGGCAAGGAAAATGAGAAGAAGAATAAGGGGCAAGCGGCTGCGCCGCCGCGGCGGACGCGATCG
This sequence comes from uncultured Acidobacteriota bacterium, assembly GCA_963808725.1. GTDB lineage: Bacteria > Acidobacteriota > Terriglobia > Terriglobales > Acidobacteriaceae > JAHFUA01. The sequence continues at coordinate 925,236 of CAWEGO010000003.1, forward strand.
CGGCCAGTCAATGGATGATCCGGGCATTACTCCACTCCGTGTGAGCCGACGGTATTGTACAGGTTCCTTCGCCGCAGCCTGATGACATCGAGCGATGTTTTACGGTGCGCTGAAGAAAGCAATCACGTCGTGCTGAAAAAGCCGATGCCCTTTCTGCAGATGCATCATGTGGCCCGCATCGGGCACGACCACGTACTGCTTTCTGGGATTAGGGAGCTGGGCAAAAAAAGGCAGCAGCCCGTCGAGGTCGGCAACGTCATCGTATTGGCCATGGATGATCATCACTGGAACGGGCATGAGCCGGGGATTGAGCATGGGCATGATGGTCACCATATCGAGCTGCGGCCCGGTCGCTGTTTTCAACTCGACTTGCGCCGCTGCCTTGGCATAGGCATCGACTACCTCAGGATCACTGACCTCCGGCGGAGCCATGGAGTAGAAGCGTGGTTTCCATCCCGCTTCCGGGATGGTGATATAGGCGTTCTGGCGGAAGACTTCGATGCGGGCCCGCCGCTTGGCCAGGTCGGGACTGTTAATGTGCATTTGCGCAAAGGAGACGTACCTCTCCACCTTCGCCGGTTGGTTCATCACGAACATCCCGCCGTACTGGGTCCCCCAGGACCAGGCGAGCAGGTTGACCTTCTTGACGTCTCGGAGCTTCAGCACATAGTCCACGACTGCATTGAGATCCTGACTGGCCTCGGCAGTAGTCATGTGGCCGTCGGGATGGGTGGACCGGCCAAATCCCCGGACGTCGAGAGCAAACACGTCGAATCCGTTTTCGGCCAGCACGTCCATCAGACTGTAAGTTGGCTTGCCCGGCACTTGCAGGTCGAAGCTCTCCTTTCCCGCGGTGGCGGAGCCGTGGGCCAGGACGATGATGGGTTTATCTTTGGGAGTCCCCACATACTTTTCCCAGACGTATAGCCGGATGGCTCCATTGTTCACCCAATGCTCGACCCCATTGACTGGCTGCGAAGCGCCAAAGCAGGTTGTGCCGAGGATCAGACATGCGGCAAGGACGATGACTGCGTTCTTTCGTTTCATGACTGTCTCCTTACTTAAATTCGCTGACAACTAGACATTGGGGATTGCCAAATCACTAGCCTAAATGTAGCCCAGCCACTTCCAATAGGTTGCCCCGAACACCAGCACCAGGACATAGGCAATGATGGTCAGCGGAATACCGGTGCGGATGAAATCCCGTACTTCAAAGGTGTCGGTGCCGTAGGCAACCATGTTTTGCGGCGCGTTGACCGGCAGGATAAAGCCGAAGCTCACCACGTACTGCAGGACCATGGTCATGCCCCACTTGTTGATGCCGGGGGTCTTCACCGTTTCCAGGACGGAAATCACGATGGGAATCATGGCCGCGGCCAGGGCGGTGGCGCTGGCGAAGCCGAGGTGGATCAGGATCAGAAACGCCGCCAGTACCGCGAGGATCAGCAGGGCGGGCATGGTCTGCACGCCCAGGGCGCTCACGATAATCTTGGCGAGCCAGGCCGCCGCCTTGGTGGAAAGTAACGCCGACCCCAAACTGATGCCCACGCCGAACAGCATCAGCGTGCCCCAGCCGATCTTCGACTGCGCGTCTTTCCAGGTCATCACCCCGATCGCCGGCAACAGCATGATCGCGACCATGGCAATCGTGGTGGTGGAGGTGTCGAAGGGATGGAGAATCTTTTCCGTGGACCAGAGGAACAGCAGGATGAGGGACATGACCAGCAGTTTCTTCTCGCTGGTCTTCATGGGGCCGAGTTCGGCTATGGACCGCGCAATCGCTTCCTTGCCCCCGGCTATCTCCTTCGTCTCCGGCGGGATGGTTTTCAGCAGCACGTAATAAAGGATCACCGACATGACCGCCGAAAACGGCGCCGCGGCGATGAACCACTCCGGCCAGGTGATGGTCTTGCCCAGCATCTTCTCGATAAAACCGACCGCGATCATGTTCTGCGCGGCGGCGGTCTTGATGCCGACATTCCACAGGCTGTCGGCCTGCGCCGTGGCAATCATCATCACCGCGGCAAAACGGCTCTTCAGGTCCACTCCAAAAGCCACGATGATGCCCATCACGATGGGCACCACGCAGGAAACCCGCGCCGTAGTGCTGGGCACGAAAAAGCTGAGGACAAACCCCACCAGGATTACCCCGGCCAGCACGCGGTTGGTCCGCGCGCCCACCTTGGAAAGCACAAACAGGGCAATGCGTTTGTCCAGGCCGGTGTGCATCATCGCCGCGGCGATGAACAACGCCCCTCCGACCAGCGCCAGCGCCGTGTTGGCAAATCCCCCCAGGGCAATGGTCAGGCCGCTGGCGGTGCCGTAGAGTTTCGTCGGGTCACTGACGTTGGGGGAGATGCCCAGCAGAAATGCCATCAAAGCAAGAATTACGGCCGAGCTCGCCGGATACGAAATGGAATCGGTGATCCACACGATGACGGCAAACACGAGGATTCCCAACATGCGCTTGCCCGCCACCGGGAGCCCTGCCGGAGTCGGAGCAAAGTTCACGGCGATTAACGCGATGAGGAACAATACGAACCGAACGCCGAAGAAAGGTGGCAGAACAG
>CAWEGO010000004.1:0-284398 GCA_963808725.1 uncultured Acidobacteriota bacterium
ACTGGCGCAGTTCACCGGCCACGACAACTGGTATCGACACACGATTAACCGCAACGTTCTCTACACCGACGGCGCGCAGCATGTTGCCGAGCACGGCGGAGCGTGCCTTGGCTTCTGGACGAAATCGCGATCATTCAGCCCCACAACAAGCGTGTTGCCGCCGAGGAATTTCAGGTATGGAAACTTCCCGTGCATCCCGACCGAAGCGCTACGCTAACGTGCGACGATGGCAACGACAATATCATACTCACCAAGAAGATCGAGTACACGGATTTTCCGCTGGATGGAATCACGCTGTACTTCGCCAACAACGTCATTCACTTGCCAAGCGAGTACTGAGCCAGCGCTTCTAAGCCCACGCTGGCGTCCACGCTGGCGCGGGTTTTCACCAAAAACTTCCAATTGTGGGTTTTAAGCTTGTCGTTCCATTCATGTAACGATGATGTAACGATAAGCGGTTCCTACTGCTCTCACCAGTGTCTTAGAGGTACATACAGCACCACCTGCGCCCTCTAAGTTCTTGTAAAGCCGTCAGGACATCGCCCTTTCACGGCGGTAACGCGGGTTCGAATCCCGCCGGGGACGCCAATGAGATCGGAGGTCCCTCGCTGCGCTCGGGATTTCGGCCTGCATCTCAGAAAAACCCTTTCCGCAAATTGATGTCATATTCCAGGTACGCCTTGAGACAGCAGTTCATCTGCATCCAGCCCTGGCAGTTGCTGTAGGAGCTGTTCAGGTCCTGCTGGTTCTCCTTCCATCCTGACTCGGAAATCTTCACCAGAGTTCCATGGGGCGGAAGCGGTTCAAAACGCATCTCGACCCGGGTGTTGTACTCACGATCCATGGCCGCCCATTCGAAAACAATCAGTTCGTTGCGCACGACTTTCTTCACCGCGACCGGAATCTCTTTCGGGTAATCCGCAAACTTCCAGAGCACGGTTGTGCCCTCTTTGAGCGGCCCGCTCGCGCCTGCGGTGGTGAAGTAGGCGCTCAGTTTTTTGGGATCGTAGACGGCGTCAAATACCTCAGCGATGGGCCGCTGAATCTTGGTCTGGATTTGGAACTTGAGCTCCATGGTGCCTCCTTTCGAGCGGGCATCTTTATATGTTATAAACATATAACATGTCAAAGCCCCGGCAGGACTTGATTTTCAAAGCGCTGGCGGACCGCCGCCGGCGGCAGATTCTCGACCTGCTCAAGCAAACCCCCAAGACCACCGGCGAGCTCTGCGGCCGTTTCCGCAGGATCGACCGCTGCACCGTGATGCAGCATCTGGGAGTGCTGGAAAAAGCCGGGCTGGTGATCGTCAAGCGCGAAGGGCGCCGCCGCTGGAACTACCTGAACGTGGTCCCTATCCAGGAAATTTACAACCGCTGGATCAGCCGCTATGCGAGCAGCTCGGCTGCGCTGCTGGCGCGGATGAAACGAGAGATGGAAGCAGATTTGTAGCGGTTGGAATGTTGGCTCTCGGTCCTCGCCTCCCGCTCCCGCGCACGGTCTGCTAAAATTCTGGCGCGCCGCTTGAACAGTTTTCTTTGGCCACCGCCAAACCTTTTTGATGGTTCTCGCCTCCTACCTGAGCGGAACCAAGTGCTCTGCTTGCTCTCTGAAAAAAGGATGCGGGACAGCAACCGTCCAGCTACATTGCGATTCAGCGAAAGGAGAATGGAATGCCGGAAAAGCGAACCCATGCGATCCACGCCGAAGTCATCACTGCACAACCTCGTTTTCACCAGAGCGCGCCTGAGGTCCAGGCCTACGGGACGGTCACGCTCTTGCCACCGCTTGAGCTGGAAGAGCCCGTCCGGCTGGAGATGACGGCGCAACTCAACCAGTTGCTTGCCGATACCATGACGCTGCGCGATCTGTACAAGAAATCGCACTGGCAGACCTCCGGCCCCACCTTCTATCAGCTCCACCTGCTTTTCGACAAACACTACAACGAGCAGGTCGAACTGGTGGACTCCATTGCCGAGCGGGTTCAACTGCTGGGCGGCATAAGCATCGCCATGGCGCCGGATGTCGCCGAGACCACGACGATCCCGCGGCCTCCGCGCGGCCGCGAAGCCGTCCCGGTGCAACTCTCACGCCTGCTGGATGCTCACCAGATCATCATCCGTGACGCCAGGAAGCTGGCGCGCCTCGCCTCCGAGCTGGGAGACGATGGCACCAACGATCTGGTGGTCAGTCAGGTGCTGCGTACTAACGAGCTGCAAGTCTGGTTCGTCAGCGAGCACCTGGTGAATCTGCCGTTGGTGGAGGCGAAGACACCATCAAGAACGGAGGGTGCAGCTTAACGCGGTCACGCTAATAACGGGAGGGGCAGCCCAAATCTTAAGTCCGGGCTGCCCCTTATGTTTTTGCTTCTCCGCGACCGGCGGAACCATCCCCTTCTCTTGCGGCAGCTCGGCCAAGACACTAAACTCTTAGTAACGGCAGTGGATGATTGGGAATCAGAGCACATATACCTCCCCAGTGGACCTCCGCCCAGTGCGCTGTCCGCCTGCGCCCCCGGGGTGTTCTTGTAACGGAAGAGACGACCTATGACAACGACCAAAATTGTTCCGCCCGCAGACCTGGACGCAGCAGAACCTCAGGCAGTCGAGCCCGATGTGGTTGAGGAAACGTCGGAGTGGATCGAAGCCTTCGACCAGCTCGTGGCCGAAGAAGGTCCCATGGCTGGCGCGCAGTTGTTGGGCACGCTCACCCGCCGCGCGCGGCAGGCGGGCGTCGATCTGCCGATCCAGTTGAACACTCCCTACGTGAACACCATCCGCGTGGAGGAAGAGGAGCCCTACCCGGGCGACCGGCTGATCGAACGCCGCATTAAGGGCTTGGTCCGGTGGAACGCCATGGCCATGGTGCATCGCCAGAACAAGAAGGACCCCGGCATCGGAGGACATATTTCCACCTACTCCTCCATCGCCAGCCTGCTGGAAGTTGGCTTCAACCACTTCTTCCGCGCCCGCTACGGCACCGAGCCCGGCGACTTTCTCTACCTGCAGGGCCACGCCTCGCCCGGCATATACGCCCGCGCTTTCCTCGCGGGCATGCTCACGGAAGAGCAGATCGACAATTTCCGCCACGAGCTGCGTGATAAGCCCGGCCTGTCTTCTTATCCGCATCCCTGGCTGATGCCGACTTTCTGGCGCTTTCCCACGGTCTCGATGGGTCTGGGACCGCTGAATGCTATCTACCAGGCGCGGTTCATGCGCTATCTGGAGAACCGCGGCCTCATCTCCCAAACCGCGCGCAAGATCTGGGCCTTCGTCGGCGATGGCGAAACCGATGAACCCGAAGCCATGGGCTCTCTGACCCTGGCTTCGCGCGAAAAGCTGGACAACCTGATCTTCGTGGTCAACTGCAATCTGCAGCGCCTGGACGGCCCGGTGCGCGGCAACGGCAAGATCATCCAGGAACTGGAAGCGGCCTTCCGCGGCGCCGGCTGGAATGTGATCAAGGTGATCTGGGGCGCCGACTGGGATGAGCTTCTGGCGCGCGACACCACAGGCCTTCTGCTTAAGCGCATGGAAGAGTGCGTGGACGGCGACTATCAGAGCTGCAAGGTAAAGGGCGGGGCCTACATCCGCAGTTACTTTTTCGGCAAGTATCCGCAACTGCTGGAGCTGGTGGCGGACAAGACGGACGAAGAACTCGGACGCTTGCGCCTGGGCGGCCACGACCCGCAGAAGGTTTACAACGCGTACAAGGGCGCGGTCGAGCACCGCGGCGCGCCCACCGTGATTCTGGCCAAGACCATCAAGGGATACGGTCTGGGTTCGGGTGAAGCCCGCAACGCCACCCACCAGGAAAAGAAGCTGAGTGACAAGGACCTGGCGCTTTTCCGCTCGCGCTTCGATATCCCTATCCCCGAGCAGGCTGCGCACGATGGCGCGCCCTATCGCCCGCCCGAGGACAGCCTCGAGATTCTCTACCTGAAGGAGCGCCGCAAGGAACTCGGCGGATACGTCGTGCAGCGCCAGGTCCCGAAGTTCGACATCAAAGTTCCGGAGCTTGATTATTTCGCGGAGTCGCTCGCCGGTTCCAAGGGCCGTGCGGTCTCAACCACCATGGGCTACGTCAGCATGCTGCGCCATCTGATGAAGCATCCGGAGATCGGCAAGCTGATCGTTCCCATCGTCCCCGACGAAGCCCGCACCTTCGGCATGGAATCCATCATCCGCCAGGTGGGCATCTACGCCAGCCAGGGCCAGCTGTACGAGCCGCACGATCAGGACATGCTGCTCTATTACCGCGAGGAGCAAGGACGGCCAGATCCTGGAAGAAGGAATCACCGAGGCGGGCTCGATGGCCTCGTTCACCGCCGCGGGCACGGCCTACGCCAACTACCGCGTGCCCATGATTCCGTTCTTCACTGTACTACTCGATGTTCGGATTCCAGCGCGTCGGCGACATGATCTGGGCGTTCGCCGATGCGCGCGGCAAGGGCTTCCTGATGGGCGGCACCGCCGGCCGCACCACGCTCGCCGGGCGAAGGCTTGCAGCACCAGGACGGCCACAGCCACGTGCTGGCCAGCACCGTTCCCACCTGCGCTGCAGCTACGATCCGCGCTTACGTGTACGAGATCGCGGTGATCGTGCAGGATGGCATCCGCCGCATGTATCAGGAGGGCGAAGACCGCTTCTACTACATCACCATGTACAACGAGGACTATGCCATGCCGGAGATGCCCGAGGGCGTCGGCGAAGGCATTCTGCGCGGCATCTACAAGTTCAAGCCCGCGCCCGAGCAGGCAAGGCCAGCGCTGCAGTTGTTCGGCAGCGGCCCGATCCTGAACGAAGCGCTGCGCGCGCAGCAGATCCTGGCGGAGAAGTACAGCGTCGCAGGCCGATGTCTGGAGCGTGACCAGCTACAACGAACTGCGCCGCGAAGCGCTGGCGATCGAGCGCTGGAACCGGCTGCATCCGGCGGAACCGGAGAAGCGGCCGTACATCCTGCAGGCGCTCGAAGGCGCCGAAGGGCCCGATCATCGCGGCCACCGATTACATGAAGGCCGTGCCCGACCAGCTCGCGCCGTGGCTCGCCGGGCCGGCTGGTGACACTCGGCACCGACGGCTTCGGACGCAGCGACAACCGCGAGCACTTGCGGCGCCACTTCGAAGTGAATGCGGAGTCGATCGCGGCGGCGGCGCTCTCGCGCCTGGCCCGCGACGGCAAGTTCGACGCCCGCAAAGCGCAGAAGGCGCTGCAGGACCTGGGCGTGGATACGGAGAAGATCGATCCCGCCCGCGCCTGAGGTCGCGCAGTCTAAGATACGGTCTCCACTCTTGCCGTTCTCAGTGGTACCCTAGCTTCTTCATTTTTACGCCGCGCATGGACGCGAATGAAACCCGGATTGGTTGATCAGTCGATGAGAATCCGCGTTCATTCGCGTGAATCTGCGGCTGAAGTCTTACCTTGGAGAACCTGGCATGAACAAGTCCGTCCTACTATTCCTGAGTTGTCTGCTGCTGGTTGCGGTGGCAGGGTGCGGGTCGTCTACCGTGATCGTGCCCAACGGGTATCTCTACTCCGCTAACACCTTCCGGCCGGGATCGATGGCCGCCTTTAGCGTCACCACGGGGTCGCTGCTTCAGATCGCCGACTCTCCGTTCGTCACCACCGGGAACGCGCCCTATACGATCGCGGCCTGGCCACCACCCCAGCCGTCGCCCGCGGCCGCCGTCACCACCCAGTTCCTGTATGCGGGCATCCCGGCAACGTCCAAGGGCGGGGTGATCACGCGCCTGCTGGGCCACACGCTGACCGGTTCGGTCACGGGCGGCATCCTGCTGATGCCCATCAACAGCGACCACACGCTGGGTACGCCACAACTGTTCGCCAGCGGCGGCGATTACGATCCCATTGCCGTCACGCCCCCCAGCAGTGCCGTCAATGCTCTTTATGCCATCAACCTCACGACCAATGATCTGGTGGCTTTTTCCATCAGTAGCAGCAATGGGGCACTGACCGCCATCGGCCCGGCGGGTGGTTTGCAAGTGGGCCCGGACGCGTTCAACGTCGTGGTCGATCCCCAGGGCAAGTTTGTATATGTGGCGAACTGTGACTGCGTCACTAATCCCCAGAACCTGGGCTCGGTCTCGGTGTTTTCCATCAATAGCGACGGCACGCTGACCGCCGTGCCCAATTCGCCCTTCCAGCTCGGCGGCGCCAACACCGCGCGTCCTGTCGCCCTGGCGGTTTCGCCCGACAGCATGCACCTCTTTGTCGCCAGCCTGGCGCCAGCCCCTGGCACAGCCGACGAAGTGTACGTGGAAAGCATCGCTGCCAATGGCGCGCTCTCCGACGCGGTGCCGGGAGTGCCCTCGGTGGATCTGCCCATCGGCAGCAGTCCGGTCTCGATCGCAGTGAGCACCGACGGCAACTACGTCTACACCGGCAACGCCGGCAATGACACCATTTCTTTCTTTCTCAACTGCCTGCAGACCACCTTACCTATGGGGTGTCCAGACCCCAACAATCCCAATGCACCCCTCGCCGTCCCGGCCAACAACAGCAGCACCCCGGCCAGCGGCGCCGTCGTTGTGGTCCTCGCAGACCCCACCAATCCTCCAGCATGCACCTCCACCACCGCCGTCAACTGCTCCTCAACTAGTGTGAGCGGCTTCCTTTACACAACCGACTATGACCACGGCTCGATCCAGGCGTACAGCATCACCAGCACCGACGGCTGTACAGATATAACCACGTGCATACCCGGCGAACTCACCGCGAGCGGCTCGGCGGTGAACACCGGAGGCCAGAACCCGTTTGGGCTGGCCATCGCCCATTAGGGATCGTCAATCTCTGGTGTAGCCGGGCGCAATGACCGGTTGTGAACTAGGCCGCCGTCCGGTGCGATCGTCTGCGCCGACGGCTGGTGGTCTGGAAGGAAGCAGCGGCGATTGCCGCCACCACATAGAATATCGCGGCGTTGGATGGGATCTGCAGATTGAAATCCACCAAGCTGTGCACCAGGATGCCGGTGACGCCGAGCAGCGCCGCCAGCGTGGCGGCTTGCGTCAGGTCCAGACCCGGGCCGCGCAGTTTGCGGAACCCGCGCACATACACCGCCACGAGGAAACCAAGCACCGCCGCGAACCCCAGCGCTCCGGTCTCGGCCAGCACCTGGATGTAATCGTTGTGCGCGGCGTTGATGAACACGTCGGCATAGAAGGTGCGGTACTTGGGATACACCGTGGTAAAGGTTCCCAGGCCCCACCCCATCACCGGGCGCGCCTTGATCATGGGGATGCTGTCGCGGGCGATCTGGACGCGGGTGTGATAGCTGGCGTCGCCGGTCTTGAAGGAAACAAAGCGCTCGACCAGGCTCTTGCCGCCCAGCCACAACAGGAACATCAGGATCAGCAGGCAAGCCGTGGCGAGGATGGCTGCGGAGCGCCGGCTGGCATTCTTCCACCACAGTACCCCGGCCAGAAAGACCACCTCGAAGCCGAACGCCGTCATCCCGCCGCGCGACAAGGAGAGAAAGATGGTGACTGCCATGAACACGCCGGCAAAGGCCAGCAGCACGCGCTTGGGCGGGGTCAGCTCCTCCATCATGCTCAGCACCAGCGGGAAGGGCGCCAGCATCTCCATCAGGCCGGCATAGTGGTTGTGGTTGACGTAGGGGCCGAAGATGAAGCTGGCGCCGCGCACCGGCACCATCCAATAGATTTGGCCCTTGGAAGTGAGGTCCTGGATCAGGGCGAAGATGGCAATCAGGAACCCGGCCACGGTGAGGAAACCGGCCAGCCGCTTGACGTCGTCTTGGGCGCGCAGCATCTGCACCGCCACCAGCAGGATCATGGCGTAGGCGAGGTAGGTGAGGCTGGCGGTGCGCGTCATGTAGGCGTAGGCGGTCCGGTGCAACAGCAGTTGAGCCGCGGCGATGGCGGCGAAGAGCGCCACCGGCCCATACAGCGGGCTCAGCACGAACTCCGCGCCGGTAATTAGTTGTTGCGCCGCCCACAGCACCAGCAACCCAGCGGCCATCGCCTGCAATCCGAATAGCGACCACGGTTCCACCGCGCCGAACGTGACCACACCGTAAACCAGCACGCCGGCCAGTCCGTACAGCACGAAACAGCGCAGGACCTCAGGGATCGCGACCGCCGTGGCGCTGCGCGCGCGCACTGCCGCCATCACCTCCGCCGACATGATCTGTGCCTGTCCGCTCACGCAACGCTCCGATTCATGGTTTGGGAACCAGCTTCACGTCGTCCACCCAGATTTTTCCGCGGATCAGCCGCTGGCTGGGCACCCGCACCACGCGCACCAGCAGCAGGTCGTCCTGCGGCCCGGTGGTGAATTCGCCCTGCAACTGCTGCCAGCCGGGAGCGCCGGTCACCCCGTCGGTGAGCAGGTACTGCTGGTTCCTGCTCACGCCGTGGATGGCGAAACGCGGCGGGCTGATAGTCTGAAGGTCCTCCGCCATCATGAACCCGCTGAACTGATAGGTCGTATTGCCGCGTACCGGCACCAACTGGACCACGCCTGAATCCGCGGGTGCGCCCTCGAAGGTGATGGCCAGCGAGCGATTCCCGCTGTGCGCGCGCCGGTCGTCGATGAATGCCGACGCCCCCTGCTGCGGCGCGTATCTCCAATCCAGACCGCCGTTGAGCAGGTCAAGCTCAAAACCGCCGTTGACGATCCTGTTGTCCCCAGGAACGTAGGGGCGGAACTCAGGATTGGCCACCGCCAACTGCGCCCACGCCTCTTCGGCTTGCGCTAACTCTCCCCGGCTGATCAGGTAATCGAGGTAGGGGAAGGCGAGCCGCACTGGGAACGTCCGCTTCAGCGCGATCAGGCGCGACCACACTTGGTCGGCGGCTTGCGGCGGCCGTTTGTTCCACAGGAAACGAATGAAAGTGAAGTAGTCGTCGGGACGCGCCGGCAGCACTTTTTCCGCGATCAGGTCGGGGTCGCGGGTGGCCCGCCAGCACACGTTCAGCACCGCCAGCAGGGTTTCCCCATCATTTTCCACCAGATCGTGGAAACGGCGCAGGGCCAACTCCGTCTCTCCCTGCACCAGTTCGTAGTTGGCGGTTTGCCAGACTACCTCCGGCGTGGTGGGGTCGGCTTCCATGGCGCGGGCCAGGGCCTGCTGCGTTCCCGCAGGATTGTCCGTGGCCAGATCGGCGCTGGCCAGATCCAGCCAATAGCGGGGGTCGTGGGAATTGAGTGCGATCGCCGAGTTGAAGTCGGCGATGGCGTTGGGGAAATCCTGCATCAGCAGGGAATAGCGGCCTAGGCGGTAGCGGAAGTCGGCGTTGGAAGGTTCCAGCCGGGCGGCGGTTGTCAGGTTGTCCGGGGTGAAATTTTCCGCCCACTGGAAGGCGCGGTAGGCGCGCGAGGTCGCGCGCAGGTAAAGCCCGGTGGCCGCCAGCGCCACCAGCAGAAGCACGATTCGCGCCGCCAGCGGCGCAGCACGAGCTGCTGGTTTGGCCGCCGCTTCGCTCCGCGGCCTGGCCCTGATTCCACCGGGATCAGGCGTCATGCGATCCAGAACAGCGTCCCGTTACTGCGGCGGCAGTTGCTCGTCCACCTTGTCGCTCTTGTAGTAATAGCCGTACTTCTTGCCGTAGTAGCCGTAATAGTAGTAGTAGTCGGAGGCGTTCAGGTCCATGGCATTGACCACCACGCCGATGATCTTGGAGTTGACGTAGGCGAGCAGTTGCCGCGCCCGGCGCAGCGCCTGTTTGGTGGTCTGTCCGGAGCGGATCACCAGGATCACGGAATCGGCCTGCACCGACAGCAGCACCGCGTCCGTCACTGACAGCGCCGGCGGGGTATCGATCACGATGTGGTCGAACTGCTTGCGCCACTCCGCCAGCAGGTTGTTCATCAGCGCCGAACCCAGCAGTTCCGCCGGATGCGGCGGCGATCCACCCGAGGGCAGCACGTGCAGGTTGGGGAGTTGCGCCCAGGGGGTCGTGGGACATTCGGAGATGTTGCCCGTGAGGTACTCCGAAAGGCCCGGTCTTTGCGGCACCCCGAAGGCTTTGTGAATGCTGGGACGGCGCAAGTCGGCATCAACCAGCAGCACGCGCGCCCCGCGCTGTGCCAGCACGATGGCGGTGTTCACGCTGGTGGTGGTCTTGCCTTCCTGAGCCAGCGGGCTGGTCACCAGCAGCACCTTGGGGGGCGCACCCCAGGAGGAGAGCAGAATGGAGGTGCGCAGGGTGCGATAGGCTTCCGCGGATTGCGACTGCGGGCGCAAGTAGGAAATGGTCTCCACCGATTCCTGATGCGGCAGGATCTGCGATCCCGCCCGCAGCGGCTTCAGCGCCAGCCCGCGGCTGGAACCCAGGCGCGCGCTGGAGGGAATCATGCCCAGGGTGGGCAGGCCGGCCACCAGTTCCACCTGGTCCGGACTGCGCACGCTGTTATCCAGCATCTCGAGCAGAAAAGCCAGGCCGATGCCGCCCGCCAGCGAGAGGAAGAAACCGGTGGTGATGTTGCGCGGGATATTGGGCTGCGACGGTCCCATGGGCACGCGCGCCTGGTCGATGATCTGCACGTTGCTGGAGCGCAATCCGGCGGCGACTCCGGCTTCCTTGAGCTTCTGCAGCAGCCCGTCGTACAGTTGCCGGTTGGATTCGTAATCGCGCCGCAGCAGGTTGTACTGGATGGCGCTCTCGTTGAGCTGGTTGGCTTCCTGCTTCTGGCTCTCGAAGGCGTCGCGCAACAGCTTCTCCCGTTCCACCGCCGCCAGGTAGGTGGCTTTGTAGCGATCGGCGTTGCTGGCCAGTTCTTTCTTGAGCGCCTCCTGCACCGTCTTCAACTGGCTGTCCAGCTCCCTGACCCTGGGATAGTTGGCGCCGAACTGCGTGGACATGGCTGCCAGTTGTGACTCCAGAGTGCTGGCCTGGGTCTTGAGGGAGTCGACGGGCGACTCATTGACCGAGGTTCCGCGCGGCAACAACTCCGGTTTCCCCTCCAGGCTCATGCGGTACAGCGACTCCTTCTCGATGCGCTCCATTTCGGCCGTGGTCAGTTCTTTGTTCAACTGGTCGAGCTTGGTGGTGATGATGTTCTGCTTCTCGTCCACCCCGACGATGCCGTGTTCCTTCTGATAATCCACCAGCCGCTGCTGCGAGGTCTCCACCTTCAACTGCAAGTCGGTGAGCTGCTCGGAAAGCCACCGCGAGGTACGGTCGGTGGCTACGAATTTTGCCTGGTAGTTCTGCTCGATGTAAGCGTTCGCCAGCTCGTTCACGATCTGCGCCGAGAGATTCGGGTTGGTGGAAAGAAAATGGAGCTCGACGATCTGGGTGCGCGGGATCACCTTCACGGTCAATCCCCCATGAAACGCGCCCAGCAGGCCGTTCTCCTGGGCGGCAGTGAGCCCGGGAGAGCCCAGCGGGATGGCCCGGCTGGCGGCCTTCACCGGCACTCCGGTGAATCTCGGGTCCTGGTCCAGGTGCAGGTTCTTGATCACCTGCAGCGCGATGCCGTCGCTCTCGAGGATTTTGGCCTGGGTGTCGAGGTTGACGATGTAGTCTTCGTCGTCATAGCTGCCGCCGACCGTCCCCTTGAGGCCGAGCGCGTCGCTCTCGTGGTTGATCGCGATCCGCCCCACGGCGTCGTAGAGCTTGGTAGCGCGGAAGGAATGGATGGCCACCAGCACCGTAATCACCACTACGCAGGAAACGATCGTCCACTTGCGTTTCAGCAGCAAGCGCCAGTATTCCAGCAGCGAGGGTTCCAGCGTCGCTAGTTCTGCTTCGGGGTTGGCCGTTCCCGGCCGGAGTAAAGATTGGGAGGCTTCGCTGCGCACCAGATTGCTAGGATCCATTCACTGCTCCATCGAGCTTTCGGGGCCAAAGGGAGATCATGGGAGAAATTTTTCTGGATTCTAGCACGGGGTGCAACGTGAATTGTGCAACAGATTTTGCGGGGGAATCGAACTCGCAATCATGCAGCGCGAAAGTTTTCCACACTTGCGGTCGCCTCGGAAGCCAATGGCGCACGCGGGAAACATTTTGACAATAGAATCCACCGACCCTATATTCAGTCCATATTCGACGAGTTCTTCCAGTATCGGTGAACGCGCTGCAAAAGGACAGGCTCAATTTTTCTCCCACTCCCGTGAACATACTTTGGGTTTCCTCAGCCGTGGACGGCCGCCTGCGGCATCAAGGTTTTGCCTGATGGCGACGCTTTCGGGAGAAGCCTGGCGGGTGGACCCGGAGGTGGAGGCTGCGGCGCCGGCGCTGCCCCATGTCGCCATCCGGCCGGCGCGTGGTTGGACCGCCCTGAACCTCGGCGAACTGTGGCAGTACCGCGAGCTGCTGTTCTTCCTCATCTGGCGCGACATCAAGGTGCGCTACAAGCAGACCGCGCTGGGCGCCGCCTGGGCGATTCTCCAGCCTGTCTTCACCATGGTGGTGTTCAGCCTGTTCTTCGGACGGCTGGCCAAAGTGCCTTCCGATGGCATTCCTTATCCCGTTTTCGCCTACTGCGCGCTGCTGCCCTGGCAACTATTTGCCTACGCTCTGGCCGAGTCCAGCAACAGCGTGGTGGCCAACGAGCGCCTGATCACCAAGGTTTATTTCCCGCGCCTGGTGGTTCCCATCGCCGGAGTGCTGGCCGGGCTGGTGGATTTCGCGATCGCCTTCAGCGTGCTCATTTTTCTTATGCTGCGCTACGGGATCGTCCCCACCTGGACCATCGCCACCCTGCCGCTATTCGTGCTGTTGGCCATCCTGACCGCGCTGGCCGCCGGCCTGTGGCTTTCCGCGCTCAATGTGCAGTATCGCGACGTGCGCTACACGGTCGGGTTTCTCACCCAGATCTGGCTGTTTCTCTCGCCGGTGGCCTATCCCAGTTCGCTGGTGCCGGAACGCTGGCGCCCGTTGTACGGTTTGAACCCGATGGCGGGCGTGGTCGAGGGCTTTCGCTGGGCGCTGGTGGGCAGGACGCCGCCCCCGGGAGCGATGCTGGCGGTCTCGTTGGCAGTGGTTCTGCTTTTGCTCGTGGGCGGACTGTTTTACTTCCGCCGCATGGAAAACAGCTTCGCGGACGTGATCTGAGATGAGCGATCTCGCGCTTCGTTGCCAAGGCATTGCCAAGCAGTACCGAATCGGCCAGCGGGAACGTCACCGCGACCTGCGCGACACCATGACCGATGTCGTCACTGCGCCGTTCCGCCGGGTGCGCGCTGCTCTCCAGGGCGGCAATGGCTCTCCATCCAGCGGCCCCACCACCATCTGGGCCCTCGAGGATGTTTCCTTCGAGGTTCGGCAAGGCGAGGTCCTCGGCATCATCGGGCGCAACGGAGCAGGGAAGAGCACGCTGCTGAAAATTCTCTCCCGCATTACCTGGCCGACGCGCGGCTCGGCCGACATCTATGGCCGGGTCGGCTCCCTGCTGGAGGTGGGCACGGGTTTCCACCCGGAGCTGACCGGCCGCGAGAACGTCTATCTCAATGGCGCCATTCTGGGCATGAAGAAGGCCGAGATCGCGCGCAAGTTCGACGAGATCGTCGCCTTCTCCGAGCTGGAGAAGTTTATCGACACCCCCGTCAAGCACTACTCCAGTGGCATGTACATGCGCCTGGCGTTCGCGGTGGCCGCGCATATTCAAACCGAAATCCTCATGGTGGACGAGGTCCTGGCGGTGGGCGACGCAGCAATTCCAGAAGAAGTGCCTGGGCAAGATGGACGAAGTGGCCAAGCATGGCCGTACGGTGTTATTCGTCAGCCATAACATGCTGGTGCTGCAGAAGCTGTGCACGGCGGGCATCGTGCTGGAGGGCGGAACGGTGGTTTCGCGAGGCCGTATTGGCAGTTGTGTGCGCTGCTACTCCCAGCTTTTGGAGTCGCGGCCCGACTTCACCGCCGCCACGGCTCTCGACGGTTCGCTGGCGATCAAGACGGTGCGAATTCTTGACGAACAGGGCCAGCCCACTGGCACCTGGCCGTACGGGCGGCGATTGATCGTGGAAGTAGACACCTCAGTCAGTGTTTCGTGCCAGCGCCTGGCGCTGGACGTCACGTTCTACACCAGTGACGGCCAGAGATTATTTGGTTTGCAGAGCGACTCCCTGAGCGGGAGGACGGCGTATGACGCGGGGCTCCATACCGTCAGGTTCGAGATCGAGAATCCCGGACTGACGGTGCCGGAAATGTATCTCGATGTCGGCCTGCGCACCACGGGGGTGGGATACGAGGCGATGCTCCCCTGTGCCGGCTATCTGATCCTGAGAGGGTATGTTCCGCCGCACGCGCACAATCTCAACCTGATCACGCCGTCGGCCTCGGCTATATGGAGTTAAACGGGGCCAAGGAGACTGAGGGATTGCGATCTGTCATCAATAGAACCCGATCGATCGCGCGCTTGGCCCTGGAAAAGGCGCTCGACTGCAGAATCCTGCGCTTGCCCTCCGGAGACTGGTACGTGGCCCAAAATCGCCGCCCCGCATTGCTCGCGGTCATGGCGAATAACAATCTGCGATGGCCGCCGGAACTGCTCTATGTGTTTAACGGTTGCGGTACAGGCACTCTCTCTCTCTCCGTGGGCGTTGAGGGCGGCCTGAATCTGCTCAACATCAGTCGACCCGTGGCCATGCCGTGTGAGTGGCGGCTGCGGTTGGATTCCGAGGTGACGCTGAACGGCGAGCCGGTCGCGCAACTTCCTGCCGGAACAGAGCGGAAGAATGGCTGGCTGATCTCTGATCTGAGCTTCGTTCCCAATTCCGGACCTGCCCTGCGGCGCCGGTTGCGCCAGCGCGTGCTGAACGGTAAGTCGCAATGCGATGCTGCCTATTTCAAGGGGCAGAATTATCTGAACTATGAACGCGAAGCTGCGAGCTACGGTATCGACATCTTGAACCGCATTGCCGGCTACGGGAAAATCCACTCGATCCTGGACATGGGTTGCTCCACGGGAATTCTGCTCCAGCATGCCAAGGACAGGGGATTGCGAGCGGCGGGTGTGGACACCTCGGAGTGGGCTATCTCGCAGGCCAACCGGCGCCTGCCCGGAAGCGCGTGCAAAGTCCTGGATATCGACAGCGCGACCACTGCCGATTTCTCTGAAACTTACGATGCCGTGGTGATGAACAACGTGTTGGAACACGTCAAGGATCCGGCTCGTCTGCTTCGCTTGGCAGCTTCTCTGCTTAACCCGCAGGGATTCTTGTACTGCGCAACTCTGAATGCCGACTCCTGGTTTCACCAAGCACTCGGAGCCGGCTGGGTGGGGTATTCCGATTATTCGCATCAGAGCCCGTGGTTAACAGCGAAATGGTTGCGTGACCGCATTCGGGGAGCCGGTCTGGAACTGCTCGAATTCAGCATTCCGAATGCTTTGTGGACGGAGAACCTTTGCGATGAAGCCCTGCAGGAGTTGGGCATGGTCCTGGCCTACTCCGCGGCTGGGCAGTTGCTGCAAGACGGATGGGGCGACACCGTCGAGGTGCTGGCCAGGAGATGCTAACGGTCGACACATGGAAAAGTTGAGGTAAGTCAAACAGCGATGAGTTCCGAACCCGCCTCGGTGGTATACGTCCTTCCTGACGCTTTCGGCGGTGTTGCGAGCCTGACTAGTAATCTTCTCAGATGCCGGCAACCGGACGGGATGCAGTACCACGTCCTGCTCACGCGCGATGTCAGCGAGAATACAGCCTGCAGCATTCCGGAGCAATTTGTAGCCGATTCCCAACGCTCGGTTGTTTTTGACAGATCAGTAGACAATCTCGGGAAGGTCCTGCGACGTGTTCACACGAGCATTCCTGAAGGAGAAGGAGTGGTTGTGGCCAACGATTGGCTGGGGCTGGCGGCTCTTGCCAGGCACAACCGCGATCGCACCCTCCTGCACATACTTCACAGTGACAGAGATTCCGCCTACGAACTGGCCTTGCGGCACGATCCCGCTGTCGATGGGTTTATCACCCACACTCGCCTGATCTACGACAAATTGCGGGGACTGTTGCCACATCGCCTTGACACGATTTTTCACCTTCCTTACGGGGTAACTATTCCACCCCAGACACGGACGACCGGCAGGGGGCCGATCCGGCTGTTGTTTGTTGCGCGCTTAGAGTGGGCGAAAGGCATTTACGAACTTCCTGCCATTGACGAGGCTTTGCGGGCGCATGGCGTTGAACCCCGCTGGACAATTGTGGGTAGTGGACCGGATGGGGAGACCGTGCGTTCCCGATGGTGTGATTCGCGGGTGCGTTGGACCGGATTATTGCCGAACTGCGAGGTGCTTCGCCTCTATCAGGAACACGACGTGTTTGTGCTTCCAACCAGAATGGAGGGTTTTCCAGTCTCGCTGCTCGAGGCTATGGCCGCCGGAATGGTACCCGTTATCACCGATTTGCCCGGTGGAATCCAACAGGCGGTTCGGCCCGGGGTGACCGGATACCTGCACCCGTTCTCCGATGTGGGCGGGTTCGCTGAGAGCATCGCTCATTTGCACCGAGATCGAGCAAGGTTAGAGGGAACGGGCATGGCGGCACGACAGACCGTGCAAGAGGAGTTCGATATCCGCCAGCGGGTTTCGGCGTACCAGGATTTGTTTGCCCGTTGGCGTGATTTGCGCCGGCCAAGCTCCCAGCGATTGGCAGCGCCCTGCGGCGACCGCCTCGATAGGGAATGGATCCCTAATTCGCTGGTTCGGACTGTGCGTACCATTCGTCGCAGCGCGAAAGCATTTGGCCCCTCGCTCCGCTCGGGGGCCGTAACGGTCCATGGGGCCGGCGCGCGGAGAAAGCGAGTACTCATCTATTCCAGCTTTCTGACCGTGGGAGGTGTGGAGACCCACATTGTGAATCTCTGTCGTCTGCTCACGCAGAATGGCGCCGAGGTTACCGTGGTGAGCCGGATCGCTTCTCAGGGCGTACCCGCCCTGACCGAACTCCGCCGCATCCCAGTGCAGCACTTGGTGGCGCCGTTTCAGGGTGGCCGCGTGTCGACGCTTTGGGCGATGGCGTTCTGGCCCTTGCGCCTGCGCCGGCACTTCGACGTTCTGTACACGTTCGATCTGACCTGGTTTACTGCCTTCCTTGCGAGATTTGTCCGCCCCGGAGGATACGTCCTGGGGGCAAACTGGGGTCCGGCCCGACCGGAGGAAGTGCGGCCGGCTGCCCTGAAGGTCCTGGACGCGGTGTTGCTGGAAACCGAGCTGCAGGCCGGACCGTATCGCGATTTGCTACCGGCGGGTGCGATTCCGCATTTGGCGCAGGTCTCGGAAGCCGGTCGCCGTGAACCGCGGCGCATCGAAGAGCTGCGAGTTTCTCTGCTTGGACGGATAATTCCGCAGAAAGGGCTGTACCGTTTGTTGGACCTCTGGCCTTCGCTCGATATTCAACCCGCACGGCTGGATTTTTATGGGGACGGCCCGGAATTGAATCGCTTGAAATCGGAGATTCGTGCCCGCGAACTCAAGGATGTTCATACTCACGGCGCCTTTACTCGCGTCGATCTCCCGACGATTTATGCGCAAACCGATATGGTGGTTCTGCCGACGAATTGGCCGGAGGGCCTTCCGCTGGTGCTACTAGAGTCGATGGCATATGGCGTGCCCTTCGTGGCGACCGACGTTGGAGCCATCCGGACGCTGGCCCAGGATAATCCCGATGTTTGTGTAGTGCCGCTTGACGATGGTGCGCTCAAGCTCGGAATTGAGCGCATGGCTCGCGCCATCCGCAGCGGACAGATCGATGGGCGGCGGCTTCAGCGCTACCACCGCGAGCGTTACGGCTACGATCTCGCGGCCGGCCGCTGGCTGCAAGCGCTTCTGCACCCGGAGGAATTCTGGAATGGCGGCGACGAGAGTCGGCAACGATCTCGCCGCATGGAAAACGGTTTCGCGGGTGTGATCCGACGCGCGGGCACTGGTGCCTGATGGGACTGGATGGCAACACAACCCGGTTTTTGTTGTATGCCCAGCGCAGGGGTGTGGATTTTTCCCGTACTGCGACGGTTGGCAGGCAGTTCTTTTATCTGGACGCTCCCGCCCTGAAGACCGTTCTCAAAGATTTCGGTTACACCTTGCCCGAGGCCCAAATCATAGACCTGTTGTTGCAGAACGAAGGATATACAGAGCCGTTGTTCCAGTTGCTGGGTGCTGGTGAGATTCGGTCGTTCGATGCCAGCACCTACGAAGGCGCCTCCGACGTGCACGATTTCAACCTCCCGATTCCGGAGGAATTGTGCAATCGGTTTAGCGCCGTGGTGGACGGCGGGTCTCTGGAACACGTCTTCAACCTTCCCGTAGCGATCAGGAATTGCATGCAAATGGTCCGCGTGGGCGGACACTTCCTCGGTATGAGTCCTGCCAACAATTGGTTCGGCCATGGCTTTTACCAGCTCAGCCCCGAGTTCTTCTTTCGCGTGTTCAGCCGGCAAAACGGATTCGAGATGGTGTGCGCGCTGGTGTGCGAGCTGGGCGGAGAGGATTGGTTCGAAGTTCTCGATCCCGCGATCGTCCAAGGGCGCGCCGCCCTCATCAACGCTCGGGAAACGTATTTGTTGACGCTGGCGAGGAAGGTTGAGACGGTTTCGATCTTTTCCACTCATCCCCAGCAGGGTGATTATGTTGAGCAATGGAGGAACACCGCGCCGCAGGTGCTGCGCCCGGCGCCGCCACGTGCTGCCGGCCAGCCACGGCTGAGCGGCAAGCTCGGGAAGGCCCTGCCGGCACCGCTCAAGGTGCCGGTGCGTCTGTGGCGGGCGTTGCGTGCCCGGAATCAGCCTCAATTCGACAGCCGGTTTTTCAAGAAGGTGACGATTCCGTGATCCTCATGAACCAGGCCGCGATCAAGGTATCGGCAAGCAGCACAGCATCGCCGGCACCGGTGCGGGGAAGGGAGCAGCGCTAATTTCGCCATGTCAGTCTTGAGATCTGTCTACATGCTCAAAAAGCAGGCGGAAGGCAAATTCCGGGTCCGCTCACTGTGGAGCCCTGTGCGGCATTGGCAAACCGTTGCTAAGCTGCGGAATGATTTCCCAGATTCATGGCGCTGGCTAGTGCTCTCGAAACGTATCGAAGGCTTCCTGTCACCCGCCGAGGGCGACCAATTGTACCGACTGGCGCGCGACTACACGCCCGCGAACGGCACCATCGCCGTAGAGATTGGTTCCTGGAAGGGAAAGAGTTCGATTCTGCTGGCGGCGGGTCTGGCGACAAAACAAAACCCGCTCTTATTCTGTATTGACCCATTCGGTCCCAGCGACGATCCGGAGTTCCGAAAGCTGTATGCCCCGATTCTGACGTCTCAACCGTGCGATTTGGAAGAGGTCTTTCGGAGAAATATGGCCATCTGCGGCTTGGATCAAATCGTCCGCCCGCTAAGGGGATTGTCGAGCGAGCACTCCGCCGGATGGGAGCAACCGATTGACCTCTTGTTTATTGACGGAAATCACGAATACGACGCAGTGCTGGAGGATTTCGCTAATTGGTCGCGGTTCGTTCGCCCCGGCGGCGTGGTGGCGTTCCATGACGTTGGGGGAGAGTACGGGGGGCCTACGCGAGTGGTCGAGGAGCATCTGCGTCCCCCCTGGTTTGGACCGCTCCACAGGGTTGAGCTTCTCGCTTGGGCGGTGAAAGAGGCAGGCTGGCCAGCGACCACCAGCAGCAGAACGGGAGCCTCTTATGCTCACAGTTAAGACCCCTCCAAAACACGTGCTCATCGCCGCCATGGTCCACGGAGTGGGAGGCGTGGAAACACATCTTCGCAGCCTCTGCGAGTTGCTGGCACGCGAGGGGGCGGAGGTCACGTTCGTGAGCCGCTTCGTCCGGCCGAACGCCCCTCTCGTCGATTCGCTTCAGAGAATTCCTGTTCGGGTCATGGCAACTCCGTTTGCAGGGAGCGACTGGGCGCGGGCGTCGCTGGCCTGGGCGGCGACGTTTTGGCCGCTCCGCCTGCACCGGCACTTCGATGTGCTGTATACCCTGGACAGCAGTTGGCTAGTGGCATTTCTGGCCGGCTTCGTCAAACCCGGCGGGCACGTCGTATTTAATCCCATCGTCATGAACGAGCCGGGGTCGGCGTCGATTCCGCGCGCTCTCCTTGACCGCCGTGCGACGGCCTCCGTGAGCGCTTTTGTCTGTGAGTCGAAGATCGGCGCCAACCTGGTTCGCGAAGTCCATGGCGCCGGCGTGCCCGTCGAGGTAATGCCTCTCCTTAGCGATATTGGTTCGGTCCCCACCCGTCATTGGCATCCGCATGATGAGCTGCGTGTGGCGTTCATCGGCCGCTATCATCGGGTTAAGGGTTTATACCGTCTCTTGCAACTCTGGCCCAAGCTGGCCATTCAACCGGCCCGGCTGGACTTCTACGGCTTTGGCGAGGAGCGTGAGGCACTCCGTCAAGCCGTAGCCGACCGCGGATTGTCGGCCACGGTGCAGGTGAACGATGGGTACACCGAGCCGGCTCAGCTTACTGAAATTCTCAGCTGCACCGATCTGCTGGTATTGCTTTCCGAGAGCGAAGGTGTGCCGGTCAGCTTGCTGGAAGCCATGGCCCATGGGGTGCCGTTCGTGGCCACGGATGTTGGTGGTGTCCGCACCCTCGCCGAAGCCAATCCGGACGTCCGGGTAGTCCCCCTGGACAATGCAGCCATCCAGCAGGCGATCGAGGAGATGAGCACAGCCATCCGTGCAGGCGTCATTCAGGGTGCCCGTTTGCAGCAATATCACCAAAGCCGATACGGTTATGAACATCTATCCAGGAAGTACCTCGATGCGTTGTTGAATCCGGAGCGAGTCTGGGCATTGCCACCGCGGGTGCCACACAAGCCGTACGGTGTTCTGGCCAGCAGACTGATCGAGGCTGCATTGAACTTGTGAAGTCAAAACGCGTCCTTATTACCGCCCAGCTGTACGGAGCCGGTGGCGTTGAAACCCATCTGCTCCACCTTTGCCGCCTGCTGGCGGAGCGGGGCGCGGAGGTCACCGTGGCTGCCCGCATCGCCAATCCGGAAACGCCACTGATCCGCCAGCGGCACCAGATCCCTATCCGCTTGCTGGCCACTCCCTTTGCCCGCGACTTGCGGCGCTTTCGCTTCTCCACCGCGTGGGCGGCCGCGATGTGGCCGTTCCAGATGCGGAGCGGCTATTTCGATCTGCTGTACACGGTGGAGTTGAGCCGCTTCGCGCGCTTCCTGCGTCGGTTCGTGCGGCGCGACGGCTACATGATCGGCAACCGCATCGGCGAGCCCTTAGGCCACTCCCAGCGGCTGGACCCAAGCTGCACGCCCATGCTCAATGGCTTCATCGTTGAATCCGAAATCCAGGCCGCGCCGGTGCGGCGCTCCTGCGGCCAGCTTCCGGTGGCCGTCATCCCCCACATCGCATCGGTCCATGCCGTGCCGGCGCGCCAGCCGCGCGCCATCGACAGTTTTCGCGTGGCCTTTCTCGGCCGCTATTTTCGCACCAAAGGCGTCTACCGTTTGCTGGAGATCTGGTCAGGATTCGCCGGACGGCCCATTCAGCTCGACTTCTACGGACACGGCGTGGAGGGCGCAGGCCTGGAGCAGGAGATCCGCCGCCGCGGCCTGGATGCCAGCGTGCGCGTTAACGGCGGCTGGTCCACCGGCGAGGAGCTGGCCGCCATCATGGCCGCGACCGATCTGGTGGTGCTGCCCTCGGAAACCGAAGGCCTGCCGCTGGTGCTGTTAGAGGCCATGGCTTACGGTGTGCCGTTCGTGGCGGGCAACGTCGGCGCGATCTCTACGCTGGCGGAGAACAATCCCGACGTGCGCGTGGTCCCGCTCGATAACGCGGCCTTCGCGCAGGCGATCATGGAAATGGAATGTGAAATCCGGGCCGGAAAGATCATCGGCCGGCGCCTGCAGGACCATCACCGCGCTCGCTACGGCCACGAGCGCCTGGCCGGTCTGTGGTCGCAGGCACTGCTAGAGCCGGAACGGTTCTGGAGTGCGCGATCGCAATGACCAGACTTTCCTCCGCTATCTTGCCGCAACCGCCGTCTCCGCGCGCGGCTTATATCGATGATAGATTGCCTGGGCTCTCCTGGTCGCCTTCCACCCGAACACGCGGCGGAACAGTTCTCCTTTCCAGGTGCCGCAAGGCGGAAGGTAATCCGTGCCGCCCAGCTCGTGGGCTTTTTCCAGAGCGCGGCGCGTGATCTCCGGAAAGCACGGATACGCATCCACCGCGCCCTGCACGAAGCGGTTGGCCAGCGCTCGGCGGGCGCGCGGATCGTTGGTGCGAGCCAGCAGGTGCTGCATCTTGCGCTCCAGCGAGTACAGAGCACCCGCCTGCAGGGTTGCGTTCCGGGTTGAGCTCCAGCTTCCTCCCGCGGGACGCTTGCGGTAATAGAAGCGGCCCGCAGCGGCGCGGCGAATGCCGGCGCTGGCCAGCACCGCCCGGGCGAAGTATTCGCCATCATCGTCGGGGGAGGGGGTTTCGTCCCAGCCTCCCGCTTCCTCGGCCACCGAGCGCGGCGTCAGCCAGGCTCCGTGCGGCACCATGCCGAACGGACCCTCCGGGCCCAGCAAGTCGGTCAGCCACGCAACCGGTGTGTCGGTGTCCACGGCGGGCCAGCCGTTGTCCGCCAGGCCTTGCTCGGGATCGGTGCCGTCCTGAAAGTAGGTCCATGGACAAATACCCAGCATGCGCGGCGGGCTTTCGCCGAGAACCTTGATCTGCTCCGCGATTTTTTCCGGGCTCAGCAGGTCGTCGGCGTCGAGGAACTGGATGTAATCGCCTTGCGCGAGGCGATAGGCGTGGTTGCGCGCCGCTGCCGGCCCGCGGTTCTCCTGCTGGATTATTTTGACTCCGGAGGACTCGAATCGGCGCGCCAGGGCGACCGTTCCGTCCCTTGAGCCGTCGTCCACAACCATGATCTCTTTGTTCGGCCAGGTCTGGCCCACCACTGACTTCAGCGTGTCCGCGATCCAGCGTTCTGCGTTATAAGCGGGAATGAGAATGGAAACCAGCGGCTGCATGGCGATGGATTCGTCCCCGGCGACTATTTCTTGGCAATTACTTCGGCTGGTGCAGGTATGGTAAAAGATAATGCAACCGAGTACCAGCCGCGATGTTGATCCCGATGTTGATCCCAAGGTTGCGCGACGACGAACATTCGGATGGACGCTGGGCGCGGATACACTGCTGATGCAATCGGGCAGGCCGGTGCGATGACGTCTTTGCGATTCTGCCTGGTGGGTGCTGCCCATCCTTGCTACAACCCCCGGCTGGTGCGCGAAGCCGACGCGCTGGCCCAAGCCGGCCACCGGGTCCGCGTCATCGCACCTTTATTCAATCCCGCCCTGGTGGAAAAGGACCGCGCCCTGATGGCGCACCGGTATTGGCGGCTGGAGCGCGTGGATTTTCTTTCGCAACATGGCAGGTTGCGTTCTCTGTGGATCCGAGGCCGCCGCAGGCTGGCTCAGGAGATTGCTCGGGGCTCTGCTACTCCGGCGCTGGCGGAACACAGCTACACTCCGGCACTGGCGGAGATGCGCGAACTCGCCGCACGCGAGTCCGCCGACTGGTTCATCGCCCACACTCAGGCGGCTTTGCCCGCTGCCGCGGCGGCTGCCGCGCGCTGGAACGCGCGCCTCGGCTTCGACTGCGAAGATCTGCTGGCGCATGCTCCCGGCGAGCCCGGCGCCCTCCTGCGGGTGATCGAGGCTGAGTATCTGCCGCGCTGCGCCTATGTTTCCACGGCTTCGCCACTCATGGCTGAACAACTGGCACGCGATCATCACATCCCTCCGCCAATGGTCCTCTACAACGTTTTTCCGCTGGAGCTGGCGCAGGGCATGCTTGCGCCTGGTGAGCGCCCGGCTGCCGCCCCGCTGCGTCTGCACTGGTTCGGCCAGACCATCGGCCCGGGACGCGGATTGGAAGACGCGGTGGCGGCGCTCGCCCACTTGCCGGGCGAGGTTGAGTTGCACCTGCGCGGGAATCCATCCGCGGGATACCGCGAGAGGTTGGGGGAGCTGGCTGGCGGCGAGCGTCGGCGGCTGTTCTTTTTGGCCCCGCTGGAGCACGATGAACTGATCCGCTCCATGGAATCATTCGACGCCGGCCTGGCCCTCGAGCGCCCGGACAATGGCAACTACTCGCGCACCGTGACCAACAAGCTCTTCAGCTATCTGCTGGGCGGCCTGGCCGTCGCCGCCACCGACACTCCCGGACAACGCGAGGTGATGTCGCAAATTCCAGCGGCGGGATTCTTGTATCCGGCGGGTGACGCTCGGGCGCTGGTCGCAGGCTTGCTGAACTGGGTGCGCGACCGGCAAGCGCTGCGCGCCGCCCAGCAAGCCTCCTGGAACGCCGCCCGCGCGCGCTTCTGCTGGGATCGCGAACGCGAAAAGTTTCTTGCCCTCTTCGCATCGCCCCCGCCTCGCGAGCTCATCCTGGCCGAAGGGAGCGCGGCTTCATGAAGCGAGTCGCCCTTATCGGCGCCGACTTCGCTCCCAGCAGCCTGCCGCCGGCGCTGCGGCTGCGCTTCTTCGTCTCGCACCTGCGCGAGTTCGGCTGGGAGCCGACGGTGATCACCACCGACCCACGCCATTACGATTGCCCGCTCGACCCTGAGATCGAGCGACTGCTGCCGGAGGGGGTGCGCGTCATCCGCACCCCGGCGCTTTCTCGCAGCCTCACGCGCCTGGTCGGACTGCGCGATCTGGGAGCGCGCAGCATGATCTATCACTGGCGGGTTCTGCGCGATCTCTGCCGTCGCGGGGAAGTGGACCTGGTCTTCATTCCCGTCCCGGCCTTTATGCCCATGGTGCTGGGAAGGCTGGCCCACGACCGATTTGGCATTCCTTACGTGATCGACTACATCGACCCCTGGACCAGCGACTATTACTGGTCCGTGCCGCGCGGGCAGCGTCCGCCCAAGTGGCGAGCGGCCTACGCCACGGCGCGTGTGCTGGAACGATACGCGCTCCGCCGCGTGGCCCACGTGGTGGGCGTGTCGCGCGGCACCACCGACCTCGTACGCCAGCGCTATCCGTGGCTGGGCGAAGCCGATACCACTGAGATTCCTTACGGTGGCGAGACCGGAGACTGGGAATACATCCGCCGCCATCCCCGGCCCAACCAGGTGTTCGATTCCGCCGACGGCGGCCTGCATTTTGCCAGCGTCGGCGCTTACACCGAGGCCATGCGCCCGGTGCTCAGCGCCTTTTTTGCGGGCGTGCGCAAGGCGCGGGCGGAAGCACCGGAGCTGGCGCGTCTGCGGCTGCACTTCGTCGGCACCAGCTATTCCACCGGGCAGCCGTGCGTCGCACCCATCGCGCGCGAGGAGGGCGTTGAGGATCTGGTGGACGAGCGCCCGCACCGCGTTCCTTACCTGGACGCGCTGCAGCTTCTCTCCGATGCTCACGCGCTGCTGGTGATCGGTTCCGCCGAGCCCCACTACACCGCTTCCAAGATCTTCCCTTACATTCTGGCGCGCAAACCCCTGCTGACCATCTTCCACCGCGACAGCAGCGTGATCGGCATCGTAGAGAGCGCCCAGGCGGGCAGCGTGATCAGCTTCAGCGCCGAACATCCGCTGCAGGAAAAAACCGGCGAGGTAGCGCGGCATTTGCGCGAACTGGCGGCGCTCGGCCCGGGATATGAACCGCGCACGCGCTGGAGGGCCTTCGAGGCTTACACCACGCGCGCCATGACCGCCCGTCTGGCCGGGGTTTTCGACAAGGTGCTGGCGCGCCATTCTGCCGCCGAGAGTGAGGGAACCTCACTTGCATACTCCGTTGAGGCTCGGCGGTGAATCATCTGTGGTAATAATGGCTCAATGGTTTCGGGGATAGCCTGTGGTACGGTTCGAGAAAAGATAACTTGCCCTCGCGACCCAGCCTGCGAGTGGCATTCCAGCCATGAATGGTTAATTGGTGCGGCTGTCGTCCCGTTTGGGGCCGGCGCCGTCGCCGACTTTCAGAAGAAATTTCTGCCATGGGTCTGATGTCTGGAAACCGGAACGGTTCTCCGAATTCGAGGACGGTTGCAGCTCCGAGCGCCCTGCGGCGTTTGCTGGAGGTTGCCAGCCGCGGTGTAGTGTTGCGCCGGCGGTTGCCCGCGCGCTTCGGAAGCAAGCGCGTGTATGTGTCGCCGGAGTGCGGCCTGCGCTATTGGCGGTTCGACCTGGGGAAGATCGACCCCACGCTCCTGGACCTGGCGGAATACCTGGTGCGCCCGGGAGACGTGGTCTGGGACGTGGGCGCCAATGTGGGGCTGTTCACATTTGCCGCCGCTTATCGCGCCGCGCGGGTACTGGCCTTCGAGCCTGATCCCTGGCTGGCGGAACTGCTGGAGAGAACCGCCGCATTTTTTCCCAACGTCTCCGTCATCCGCGCTGCCGTCGCCGATTACTGTGGCGAGGGCAAACTACACATCGCGAGGCGGGCGCGGGGCGCCAACTTCCTGCTGGGCCAAGGCAGCAGCCAGAGCGGGGGCACGCGGCGGCTGGCCGAGGTCAAGGTGGTCACGCTGGATTCTCTCGATCAAGCTCCTCCCAACGTGCTCAAGATCGACGTCGAGACTGGCGAGTTGGCCGTGCTGCGCGGCGCGGCGCGGTTGCTTGCCCAATCCCTGCCCACAGTCATTTGCGAAGTGGCGAAAGAGAATGTGTCCGCGGTTACGGCGTGCCTCCGGGGGTACACGCTGTTTGACGCCGAGCGCGGCCAACCGGTGAACACTGCGGTGTGGAACACGGTAGCGGTTCCTGCGGCTGCCGTCTGCCCCACCCTGCACGGCTTGGCAACGGTGGAAAGTTGATGGTCCACGACAATCCCGAAAGGGATGAGAAGGAGCAAAGACAATCTCCATGGTATCGATTCGAGCACTGATCACGGGTGGCGCCGGATTCATCGGCTGCCATCTCGCTGAGGAACTTCTCGGCGAGGGCCAGGAAGTTTATATCCTCGACAATCTCTCGACCGGCAGTATCGACAATATCGAACACCTCAAAGGCCGCAAAGGCTTCCACTATGTGATCGACTCGCTGGAGAACGAACACCTGCTGGCGGAGATGATCGATCGCTGCGATGTGGTCTACCACCTGGCCGCCGCGGTGGGCGTCAAGCTCATCGTGGAAAGCCCGGTCAACACCATCGAGACCAACGTGCACGGCACCGAGCTGGTGCTCAAGCACGCCAACAAGAAGCGCAAAAAGGTGATCATCGCCTCCACCTCCGAGGTCTACGGCAAGAGCACGCGCGTGCCCTTCCGCGAAGATCACGACCTGGTGCTCGGACCGACTTCCAAGGGACGCTGGAGCTATGCCTGCTCCAAGGCCATCGACGAATTTCTGGCCATCGCCTATTGGCACGAGAAGAAACTGCCGGTGGTGGTGGTGCGCCTGTTCAACACCGTGGGGCCGCGGCAGACTGGCCGTTACGGCATGGTGATCCCCAGCTTCGTCAAGCAGGCGGTGCAGGGAAGTCCCATCACCGTTTACGGTGAGGGCAACCAGTCGCGCTGCTTCACCTACGTGGGCGACGTGGTCAAGGCGCTGGCCGGGCTCTCCGACCATCCCGGCGCGGTGGGCGAAGTGTTCAACATTGGCGGCGGGCGCGAGATCACCATCAACGAGCTCGCGCTGCTGGTGAAGGAGAAAGCCGGCAGCTCATCCGAGATCGTTCACGTGCCCTACGACCAGGCCTATGAAAAAGGTTTCGAGGACATGCCGCGGCGCGTGCCCGACATTACCAAAATCAGCCAGCTCCTCGGGTGGCGGCCGACCATCGACGTGGACCAGATCGTGGAGAAGGTGATCGCATTCCAGCGCGCGGGCACGCGGCTCGAGATCGCCGCCACCGTTCATGCCTAACCGGACCG
The DNA here is from genome assembly GCA_963808725.1 of uncultured Acidobacteriota bacterium. Taxonomy (GTDB): domain Bacteria; phylum Acidobacteriota; class Terriglobia; order Terriglobales; family Acidobacteriaceae; genus JAHFUA01. Next base: position 27,779 of record CAWEGO010000004.1, read on the forward strand.
AGGACCGGAATCTGTGGCAACAATAGAACGTCAAGCCAGACTGTGTAGAGCCCCAGATGCACGCGGAGGCGGACGGCCGGCAGGTGGTGCGGCCGGTCCGCATTCTCATCGTGTTCAACACCGTGTTCCTCTACGGTATGGAACGGCAAGTGATCGAGTCCTTCGATCTCCTGCGGCCGGAGGTGGAACCGCATTTCCTGCTCTCCTACACCACGTATCGCAAGCAGCTACCTCTGCTGACGGAGATTGAACGCCGCGGCCTCGAACATTCCTTTTTCAGCGACCGCACCGACTGGCCGAAGATCGGCCGCCCGCGCTCGCTGCGCCAGGCCTGGCAGATGGCGATGGCGATGATCAAGGGCAACCGCGACGTGCTGCGCCGCTCGTTCGACTGCGACGCCCTCTACCTGCCCGCGACCGGCTACGGATATTTCGCGCTGCTCGGCGCGCTCTACTGCCGCCTGCGCCGGAAACGCGTAGTGTTCGAGTTCCACGACCTGCCGCGGGGCTGGCAGCTCCGCCTGCGCCTGGTCTCGATGCTGGCGACCGATTGCGTACATCAAACCCGCTTCGCCTACGATTTCAGCGCGCGCACCAATCCCTATCTCGCCCGCAAAAGGACGTTCATCTGTCCCACACGCACCCAGGCTTGGCGCCTGTGCGATTCCGATCCCCAGGTCCGCCGCGCCCTGGCAGGGAAGAGAAACCTGCTCTTCGTGGGACAGGTATCTCATCACAAGGGGATTGACCTCCTGCTGGAAGCGTTTAGCTCCTTAGCATCTGATTATTCCGATATCCACCTGCACGTCCTGGGTGGCGGTCCTCAGGAACAGGAGTTGCGCAGCAGGATCGAGTCCGCGGGGCTGGTTTCGCGGGTGCACCTGTGGGGATACCGTCACGACGTGCACGACTTTCTGCGCATGACATATCTCTACATCCATCCCAGCCCGCCTTCGCGATTTCATGAATGTTTCCCTCGGGGCGCGCTGGAAGCCATGTCCCAGGAAGTGCCGACGGTCTGTTTCCGCAGCGGTGGTTTGCAGGAGATGGTGGTGCACGAGAAGACAGGGTTGGTGTGTGAGGAGGAAACGCCGGAGTGTCTGGCTGCGAACATGCGCCGGTTTCTGGAGGACCCGCGCTTCCGATCGTCGTGCGCTCGCGCCGCACTGAGCCGGTTCCAGGAGCTCTATTCCGATGATCGCATACGCGCCCGCTGGATCGAGTTCGTGGAGCGGAAAAGCTGACCATGAGTCCCTTGGCGCAGCTCGTTTCGCCGCAATCGATCCTCGGGAACCTTGGGACCCCGGCGCCCCGGCGCAGGCTGGCGATCCTCAGTACCCATCCCATCCAGTACCACGCCCACTGGTTCCGCGCGCTGGCGGCGCGTCCCGAGCTCGACCTCAGCGTTTTCTATTGCTACCACGGAACTCCAGCCGACCAGGCACAAGCCGGCTTCGGCGTCGAATTCGACTGGGACATCCCGCTGCTCGAGGGCTATCGCTACACCTTCCTGAAGGGCGCCGGCGGCAAGCCGGGAAACTTTTTCGCTCTCCGGGCGCCGGGCATGGCGCAGATCCTGGCGCGAGAAAACTTGGATGCGGTGCTGGTCAACGGCTGGTACTACCGGGCCGCCTGGCAAGCCATCTTCGCTTGCTGGAGGATGCGCATTCCAGTGATGGCGCGGGGTGACTCCCAGTTGGCTTCGCCGCGCGGCGCGCTGAAGCGGCCACTGAAATATCCCGTGTACCGATGCTTCATCCCCAGGTTTGACGCCTGGCTGGCGGCGGGCACTCGTTCGCGAGACTACTTCCTGCACTACGGCGCCCACCCGCAGCGCGTGTTCCACGTGCCCCACGCCATCCAGGATGATTTGTTCCAGCGCGCGGCCGAGCAAGCCGAGCCTCGGCGCCGGAGGCTGCGCCAGCAATGGGGACTCGAGGACCAGCAGACGGTGTTTGTTTTCGCCGGCAAGTTCATCGAGAAGAAGCGGCCCATGGACTTTCTGCAGGCCATCGAAGCTGCCGCGAAGCAACCATCGGCGATTGCAGGGCTGATGGTAGGCGACGGTCCGTTGCGCGCCGCGTGTGAGCAGTTTGTCTGCGAGCGCCAACTTCCGGTTCGCTTTGCCGGCTTCCTGAACCAGTCGCGCATGGTGGACGCCTACGTCGCCGCCGATTGCCTGGTGCTCCCCTCCGACGCCCGTGAGACCTGGGGCCTCGTGGTGAATGAAGCCATGTCGTGCGCGCGGCCGGCCATCGTCAGCGACGCCGTCGGCTGTGCCCCCGATCTGGTTCGCGACGGCCGTTCGGGCGCGATCTTCCCGCTGGGCGATGTCGAGGCCCTATCCAAAATCCTGGCGGCTCTGGCCGGGAGTCCGGAACGCCTGCACCTCATGGGCGAGCGCGCGCGCGCCAGCTTGCGGCCCTATTCTGACGCCGCCGCCGTGCAGGGTGTCGTCGATGCGGTGGAGGCGGTCACCCGGAATCGGCGGACGAGATGAGACCCATCGTCAAAGACGCGGGCGGAAGCGCGCTCATGTGGGTGCTTCCCCCGCTGGCTGCGACTTTCCTCATGTGGCTGGCGCGGCTCAATGAGATCACGCTGTTTGAGTTCCTGGGGGCGGCGGGCCTGCTGACCGCGGCCTGGGGGCCCTATTACAGTTGGAGAAGGGCTGGCGAGCGCTACCTGCCACTCTTCCCTATGCTGAGCTTCATGTACTGGGTGTTTTACGCTCTGGGGCTGTTTTGGGGAACGCGCAGTAGCTATACCGCCCGCGGGCAACTTTCCGACCAGGCGATCGAGAACGCCATGCTGCTGGCGGTGGTGGGTGTGGTCTGCCTGTGGGTTGGGAAGTGGACGGGCGTTGGCCGCCGGCTGGCCTCCCCCCGTGTGCTCGATATTCACCCCGGCAGCGAGAACACCTGGTCGTACGTTCGTACCGCCCTGCTGCTCAGTCTTCCGTTGACGTTTGGGGTGCAGTCGCGCGCTTACTTGTTTGGCAACGGCGGACGCCAACTGCTCATGATTTTGACCTCCACTGTTCCCATGGCGCTGTTCGTCATGCTCTTTCGCAAGTGGCTGCGCCGCCAGGCGAACCACGGGGAAGTGTTGCTGATCGCGGTTTTCCTCATCGGCAGGTTCCTGGCGGGGATTGCCTCCGGCTGGCTGGGTACGGGCGTGGCCATCATGGTTATCTGCAGCGTTGCCTTCCTTTATGAGCGGCGCAGGATCCCCGCTCTGGTGGTCGTTGTGGTGCTGGCTTACGTGCTTTTCTTCCAGGCCGGCAAAGAGGCGTTCCGCAAGACCTTCTGGGGGGAGCGGGTGGACTCGACGCTCAGCCAAAGAATTTCCTTCTGGTCCAGCGAGTCCCTGCGCAGTTGGGAACTTACCCTGGAGAATCCGAATGCCGACAACTGGCGCCGCCTGGCCGACCAGAGCCTGGGCCGCGTGTCTCTACTGCAACAGACTGCCAATGTGCTCGACCTGACTCCCGAAGTTGTCCCCTACCAGCGTGGGCGCCTGTACACCTACATGCTGGTCACCTTCATCCCGCGGGCGCTCTGGGAGGATAAGCCTTCGGTGAACGACGCCAATCAGTTCTATCAGGTTGCGTACGGACTCACCGACCCGGACCACCTGAGTTCTGTATCCATCGCCGTGGGCACTCTGGCCGAGAGCTTCATCAACTTCGGCTGGTGGGGGCCCTTGCTGATCATGATTCCCCTGGGCATCTTCTTCGACTACTTCCAGCATGCTTTCCTGGCGCGCGATTCCGGGTGGGTGTTTAACGCGGCCGGGATTGCGCTCATTCCCAACTTTCTTGCCATTGAGTCCCAGTTGGCGCAATACCTGGCAGGGATCCTGCAGTGCATCGTTGTCGTCCTACTCATCCTATGGCCTGTGTTGCATGTGTCCATGCGGGAGGAGAAGACTGCTCCCCAGCCGGATGCGAGCTCGCGTGTTCCCGGCGGGCTGCGGATGCCGCTACCGGTGACCCGGCGGTTCTTGTGATGCCGCACTCGGTGGGGCCGCGGGCGTGAAGATCATCCAGGTTATCCCCGATTTCGGACTGGGCGGCATTCAGAAAGCAGGCTGTGTGCTGGCCGAGACCATGGTTCGCGCCGGACACCAGGTTCTTGTGCTGGCCGAAAAAACCGGGCCGCGCTTCCAGCCGTCCTGCTCCTGGCATCGCCTGCTGGCGGGTCCGCGCTTGGAGACGCTCGCCGAAGAGGTGCGCGAGTTTTCCCCCGACGTCCTTCACCTCCATGCTCCTGAGTATCCCGAGGATCTGATCCGCAGCCTCGCCGGCCGACTGCGAGAGAAGCCGCCCCTGCTGGTGACCACGCCGGTCTTCGGCCGTCCGCCGCAAGATCGCCGCCTGCTGGCGCAGACCCGCACTTGCTGCGTGGGTGTGTTCACCTTCTATCGGCTGGGGCGGTGGCTGAAGCAGCAGCCTGCGGAAATGGTCTGCAGTGGGATTGGTTACGTTCCGCTCACGCCATTCCAGCCGCCTCCCGCGGGAGTGGACCGCGACGCCGCGCGGCGCGCCATGGCCATCCCCGAAGACGCCTTCGTCTTCGGCAGGGTGGGCCGCAGCCAGGGAGGGAAGTGGCACCCCTGCTACCCGCAGATCATCGATGCCGTGCTGAGCGCGGAGCCCGGTGCGCAGTGGATCTCCATCGGTTTTCCCGACGATCTCGGGCTCGACGGCCTACGCCAGCGCTGGGGTGATCGCTTCCGTAGCTTTCCGGAGACTGCCGATTATCAATTCCTCGCGGGGGTGCTCTCTGCGATGGACGTGCAGTTGTTCTGGAGCCAACACGGAGAGTGTTTTGCCAGCACCATCTGCGAAGCCGCGGGCATGGGTACGCCCACCATCGCCGGGGTCAATCCGTGCCAGGACAATGGACAGGTCGAGCAGGTGCTGGAAGGGGTCACCGGGGAACTGGTGGGTACCCCGGCACAGGCGATCGCAGCGCTTCGCCGGCTCTCGTCGAATCGAAGTCTTTTGCCGGCGCTGCGCACCTCCGCCCAGCAACATGCCTGGACGCGCTGGCACATCAAGAGGGTCACGGCGGATCTTTTGCAGCTCTACCAATACTGGCGCTCCGGCGAAGCGTGTCCTTACCTCGAAGTCATGCTGCGCGAGCACCACGAGTTGATGAGCAACTACCGCCGCAAGGTCGCGGCCCTGAAGGGCGAGGGCAGCCTGCGCCACTCTGCTTGGGAAATGGCCTTGTGGTCGGCCGAGTCGTGGAGCCTGTTCGCCGGAGCCCGGCTGGTGAAGCCGTACTTCCGCAGGGTGCTGGATCGTTTATGAGAGGGCAGGGAACTCCCGTGAGTGGGGGCCTTATCTCAGCGCGTGTCCCCGCCTCTGATGTTGCGGAGCCGCCGCAGTTGCGCGAGGTAGTGCAGGACGATGCGGCCGGACAGCTTGGACTGGCCATGCTGGCGCGGGCGAAAGCAGTAGGGCACTTCCCGCACCCGTGCCGGCGGCAGGTGGGCAGCGATCTCCAGCAGGATCTTGAACCCGCTGCCATCCACGCGTTCGCGAATCGCCATGAAGTCGCTCTTCCACATCGCAAAGTAGCCGGACATCGGGTCGCGCAGAGGCGTGCCCAAACCAGCCTGGGCCAGCCGGGTCGCGCACAGCGATTGCAAGCGGCGGAGCCGAGTCCAGCCGGCGGTGCCACCGCCGGGCATGTAGCGGCAGCCGACCACCAGGGCCGCGCCGCGCTCCAGTTCCGCGACCATCTTCGGCAGAATGGCGGGATCGTGCTGCAGGTCGCTGTCGATGCAGGCAACGGCGTCCCCGGAAGACGCGGCAAAGCCGTCTATGACCGCGAAGCCAAGCCCGTGTTTCTCGAAGCGGCGCAGGAGGCGAAGCTGGCGGACGCTGCTGGCGAGCTCCTCGACGCGCCGCCAGGTCTGGTCCCGGGAGTCGTCATCGACGATCAGGATCTCGTGCGGCAGGCCGGCCAGCACCTCGGTGAGGTGGCGCACCAGGGGTTCGACGTTCTCAACCTCGTTGAGGGTCGGCGACACTACGCTGAGCAAACGCACACGCCGGGAGCGGAGGTGCGTATCCTGGCCGGGAACTGCGTCCAGCAATGGTTCCACGAAATGTGCCCGATGGCGAATCCGGTGCCGGTATGGTAGCAGCAGGAACACAGCTTTTACTACCAGGCGTCAATCTTTTCCGGGTGATGATTTCGACTCCCGCGGCGGCCGTCTCCGGTGCTCTCAGCCGGCCCAGGTGCGAACCCAGCGCCCGGCGGACGCGCCTGCTCAGCCTGGCGTTGTTGAGCTGCGGGATCGTCCTGGCCTTCGCGGTGCCCACGCCCATCACTGTGTACAACGACCCGACGATGCAGCTCAAAGCTCTGCAGCAATATCGCGCCGGAATTTCCCCCAACTTCAATACGGTGGTGACGGCGAGCCCGAGCGAGCTGTCGGGCAACAGCCAAAGCTGGATCAGCACTTGGCCGCCGGGGATGGGACTGCTGTTGCTGCCATTGCTGTGCACCGGACTGACCATCGCCACGGCTCTCCGTGTGCTCGCGGCGGCAGCATTTGTCGTCGGATCGGTGGGCTGGGCCTGGTGGACTTCGCTGTTCGATTTGCCGCGATGGCTGGCAGCAATCGTGGTGGTGGGATGGCCTTGCCTGCGCTACGCCAACAATCCACTGTTCCAGTACTACACGGAAAGCCTCACCTACGCGCTGGCTCCCTGGTTGCTGGTGGGGGCCGTATGGCTCGCCGCACAAATGAAGCAGGATCTCACCGGGCCCCGCGCCGCCGGCGCACTTGGCCTCGGAATCGGACTGGGGGCGGCGTACTGGCTGAAATACTCGGCCGTCTTCGTTTCCGCCGGGCTGGTGCTGTTTCTTGGCTGCTGCTGCTTCCGCGATCGCCGCCGTGCCGTCTCGTTCAAGGCTTCAGTCGTGCTCCTCCTGGCAGCGCTGATACCCTTCGTGGCGCTGGTGGCCGGCCTCAACCTCCTGAACCGGCACATGGGAGCGTCGGCCAACTATGTGACCGAAACCGCGCGCCTGAACATCTCTTGGCACAGTGCGGTGGATGCCCTGGGGTTCCTGCCGCTGGCGATGGCGGATGCGGACTCTGCCCTGCAATATCTCTTCTTTAAGCCGTCGCGGCTGGTGCCCTTCGACCCGGTATGGCTCCGCATCGTGGCCCTGCCGGAGGCTGGGCTGATTCTTTGGATCGTGCTGCGGCGTCGGACCGACGATCTGGCGCTACGAGCCAGCCGCTGGGTGGCCCTCGCCGCCATCGCCGTGATCTTTGCCGTGTGGACGTTGTCCGGCGCGGGCGCCAGCCACGAAGCGCGTCACATTGCTGCCGCCGCCATGGCCCTGGTTCCAGCCCTGCTCGCCGAGTCCCGCCTGCTTTGGCGCAAGCCGCGGTGGTTCCGCGCGGTGCTCCTGCTCGTGACCCTCGTATTCGTCTTCGCCCCGATGCTCTATGGGGCAGCTTCCGTGGTGGGCAAGTGGCGCCGAGTGCCGAGGAATTATGAAACGACCGGCCCCGGACTGTATCATCCCTCACTGGCCAATCGGGATGAATCGGCGACGCTGAAGGCGCTGCTGCAGGATTACTCCGCGGCCAAGGATGTGTGGTATGTCCCGGACGGGATCACGTCGTTGTTCCTGCCGGGTCGCATGTTGATACGCCAAGCCGATTTTCAATCGTTAGAGCATCTGCGCGGCGAAGTCTTCAAAACCTCAGTTCCTCTGCGAGTTCTGGTATTGCTGCCAAGCCATTTCGAGCAAAATGGCAAAGGGATCGCGATCCGGTCTTCCTTCGTACAAGCCAAGAAGTGGGAGAAGATAGATACCCCGGCTGCAACTACATCCGGTGGGCAGCAGAGCTCGCGCCCGCACGCCAGTAGGGTAACTGCTGGCGCGAATCCGATCTTCTGCATTCTGCAGGGAATCACCAACTCGCGAGCGCGGTCCGCTTCCAGGTATTGGTGCCAACACACACGAACACGTAATTGCCGTCGTAGGCCCAGTTTCCGGCGGTGCAGGCGGAAGTCGATGACTGGGGCGCAGCCACCGGTGCGGCGGTGAAGTCCGAAGCGTGCTTGCCGTCCACACGGTCGGCGTTCAAATTCGCGACCACGCTCGTATCGGCAATCCCTTGGAGCTTGGGCGCATTCACGCCGCCGGAAAAGCTCGCGCTCCCGCTGGCGGTGTCGATGGACCAGGTGGGCGTGGTCTCGTTCGCAGGCCCGAAGCCCGAGATGCCACGGCCGCGCGTTTTGATGTACTCGGCCTCGTTCTGCAGCGGAAATTTATAGTGGCAGTTCAGCGGCGCGCGGAGAGTCATGTGAGCCGCTTTGGTATTGCCGGCGAAGCAGGCTTGTCCGCCCCGGGTGGAGAAAATCACCACCACGTCATAGGTTGCCGCCTCCGGCGTCGGCTCCCAGGCAATGCTGACGGTGTGGTTGGCATCGAGGGTTTCAGGGCCATTGCAGAAGGTGTGGCTCTCGCTGCTGCGCCGCTTGCCGGCGTCGAGAGCGAAGAGATAGATGCTGTAGGGCACGGAGAAATCCTTGCCCGTCACCTTGCAGCCCGGCAGAACGAAGCTGGGAGCGCCGGGACCACCGATCTCAATCACCCCGTCGCCGATGAAAATATGGTCGGCAGCGGCGGGCAGCATACCGGCCTCCTTGGCCGTGTTGTCGGCGGAGTAGCGCAATCCGCGCCGGACGCCGCCGGAGTTGTTGATGAAGCTGACCCCGTTGTTGAAGTGCTGACCGTGCTGGGCGGTGCCGAGCAGAATGTTGCCGCCGCCGTAGAAGCCGTAGCTGGCTCCCAGCAACTGCTTCATCTCCTCCGGCGGAAGGTAAAACTGGGCATTTTGGGTCGCAAAATTCGCGCCGTAACTCTTCCAGGCAAAGCCGTTATTCAGGAAAATGGCGCTGCTGTGGCCGTTCCCACAGACGTGGTGTGGGCTCGCCAGGTTGCTCTGGCCCCAGCTATTGCTGAAGATGAAGGCGAATTGAGCCCCGCCGATATCCCAGAAGCAGGGCGCCGTCGCCTTGTCGTCCCAACCATTGTTGATGTGGGAGAGCGTGATGGGGTTCAGGATGGGACCGGTGCCGATGCTGAGGAACTGCCGGTTAGCCTCGCTGAGCAGGCCATCGATGCTGACCGGATCGGTCCAGCGGTCGATGGCGATCCCGGCGACACTGAAATTGCCGACTTCGCCATACTGAATGTGCCAGCTCCCGCTGTCGAACTTGTAGCCATACTTTCCAAAGCTGACGTTGTTGTTGAAGAAAATCTCGTTCTTGGGATTGAACGAGGGGCCGATGTGAAAGCCGGTGCCGCCGCCGGGATGGCAGACGATGTTGTAAAATTTGCCGTCCTCCACGTTCACCGGCGATTTGGCGGAGATGTCGATGCAGGTGAAGTCCGGGGTTGCGATGTCTCCTTGCGGCGCGGGGCTGATGAATGCCCGGTCCACTAGCAGGTTGCTGGCTGTCCAGGTGCCGGCGCGCGCCTGGTCCCAGGCGATCCCGGCGCGAGCGTAGGTGCGGGTGCAGTTGTCTCTCCAGTGGCCGAAAATGCTCAATTCACGGATCTCGATGGTGTGGGAGCGGTCGAGGTCGAAGACGGGCTGGGTGCCGTCGCCGCAATACACTACTGCCGAGGTCGGCCCGGTGCCGCGAAACGTAAGATCGCCGGTGTTGGCCGCGTTGATCGCCGCGCTTATCCGGGTCAGAAAGTGATTCGGCCAGTTGAACTCCCCGCCGCCGGCCTGCTTTTGTTCCTGAACTGCCTGGTTGATGGCCTGCGTGTCATCGACGTTTACGCTGCCGGTTAAGCCTCGTTGCCGCCAATCGGCAGCGACGCTCTGCCGTTGCGGAACCGCCGGCGCTGTGCCGGCGTTCTGCGCTGCCGCGACCGCCGTTCCTACCAGTAAGAACATCGCACCACGCCAAAACCTCTGCGCAATCTGGACCTTCATGGTTTGTCTCCACAGCGGGATCCCTTCTTCTTACCAGCCTGAGTTGTGGAAAAGGGACGGTTTTCCGGCGTCTTCAGGAATTGCGATGATTCCGCCTACAGGACTGTTGATCTCCCCCTAGGGCAAAGACCCTACTCCGGAGCCCTATCCTGTCCCGTAAGCTGCGGAACTAACGGTGTAAAGGCATGGCCGGCCGAAGCGCTAGGGAAATTCGCGACGAACTCAATCGCCTTATGCAGGAGCAGATTGCGAGTTTGGAAAAAGAGACCTTCGGGGGAATCAGCCAGGAAGAGTTGCGCCAACAAGAGGCGCGGCTCAGGCGCATCCGCGAAGTGTCCGCGGAATTTCTCGCAGCTTTGAAAAGAAATGACCCGTAGCTCGAAGGAGAACGCATGACGGAAAAGCCCAGTGTGACTCTGCCCGGAACCGTGGAGAAAATCATCGAGTCTCCGCATCCCAGCGAACCGGAAAAAGCGCAGATTTCGATTGAAGGGGCCGATGATCTGTATCGAGAAATCCGCATTGAAAACTCACTGACGGACGAAAACGGTGATGGGGTGCGTCTCAAGAAGGGCGCCGAAGTTGAAGTTACCGTGGAAGCTGACCAAGACGCGACAATCCCTAAACGCTAACCGGCGAAGTGATTCTGAACGACTGGGCGGCTAGGGCTGAGGAATCGTGGCCGCGACTTCGGGTGTGGTCACGCTCTCTACCAGGCTGGCATTCACAGCGGTCACGACGTAGTAATACGTCGCGCCTCCCGGGAGCGAGTCGATGAACGTGGTCTGTGGCTGTGGCACGGGATTGAGCTCCGTGTAGGGCCCGCCAGACTGCGTGGCGCGATACACGAAGTATCCGATCACCGGCGAAGTGCTCGCCGTCCAACTCAGGTTCAGGTTATGCATGGCCACTCCCACGCCACTCATGCTGATCGAGTGCGAGCCGGCGGCGGTATTGTCGAAAATCGTGATAGTTCCGCTGTGCGTGCCCAGGGCGGTGGGTGTGAAGAACACCTGGAGGGTGCAGCCCGCGCTGACGTCGACGCCGACCGCGCAGTCATTCGCCTGGCCGAAGTCTCCGGCGACGGTTACGTTACTCACCAGCAGCGGACCCGAGCCCCCGTTCGACACAAAGATGCTGGGCGCCCTGCCGGTGGTATTCAGCAATTGCGGTCCAAACACCGCGCTGGCGGATGACAGCGACATGATCGGCATCACGCCGTTACCGCTGAGCGGAATTTCCAGTTGTCCGGTGGCGCTGTTCAGCACCGTCAGCCGCGCGCTGCGATAGCCCAGGACGGTGGGCGTGAAAGTGACGTTAATCGTGCAACTGGCCAGCGCCGGCAGGCTGGTGGCGCAGTTGTTGGTCTGGATGAAGTCCCCGAAAGCGCCGATCCCCGTGATCCCCACGGCACTGAGCCCAACGTTGGTGAGCACCAGAGGCAGCGGAGCACTGGAGGTATTCAAAAGCTGATCGGGGAAATCTAGGCCGCCCGCCGACGGGAACAGGCCCGGCAGCAGGTCGCCGAGCGCATCGATTTCCGCCGCCGATGTCCAGGGATTGCCGTTGACCTCCGACAAGGCGCGCAGTCGGATATAGCGCGCGATGGTGACGGGAAATCCGATCTGCCGTGGAGTGGGGACTCCGGCGCCCGGCCCGGGACACTGGGCGGCATAGCCGGTGTAATCGAAATTTCCGGCCGCCACCGGCGTGTTCCAGTAGACCCCGTCCGAGCTGACGTAGAACTCGTACTGGTGGATCCAGCCGCAGGCGCTGCCGTCCTGCCGGGGCAGGTACTGGAAGGCGCTCAGGGTGTAATAAGCTCCCAGATCGATCTGAATTTCATGCGGCACCGGTGGCGCGCCGCCGCAGAACTGGGTGTGCCAGAAGGTGGCGGGGTTGCCGTCGATGGCATTCGTCGCCGCCCCGTTGTAACAGCTAATCTCCTGACTGTCGACGTAAATTACCGCCCATCCGTTCTGCGGGATCAAACCCAATGGGCTCAGGGCAAGAGTAGAGCTTTGGGTGACTCCGCCGTAGCTGGCGAGGATATCGACCGTTGTGGAAGCGCTCACGGCGGTGGTGCTGGCCAGGAAACTTGCGCTGGCAGTGCCCTCTGGAATAGTGACGCTGACGGGCACCGTGGCCAGGGCGGGATTGGTGCTGATGAGCGCTACCACCGCGCCGCCGGCGGGAGCGGGCGACGCCAAGGTCACGGTCCCGGTCGCAGCGCTTCCTCCCGGAACGCTGGTTGGACTGAACATCAGGGCCAGCGGCGCGAGCTGAATGCCGAGCACATCGATCTCGGCGGCCGAGGTCCAGGGATTGCCGTTGACCTCCGACAGGGCGCGCAGGCGGATGTAACGTCCGGTGGCCGCCGGGAATGCGATCTGGCGCGGGGTTGGCACTCCCGCGCCCGGTCCGGGACACTGCATGACATACCCGATGTACTCAAAGGTCCCGGCCGCAACCGGCGTGCCCCAGTTGATACCGTCGGGGCTGACGTAGAACTGGTACTGGCTAATCCATCCGCAAGCGCTGCCGTCCTGCCGCGGCAGGTACTGGAAGGCACTCAGGGTGTAGGCAGTCCCCAGATCGATTTGAATCTCATGCGGCAGCGGCGGCGAGGCGCCGCAGAACTGGGTGTGCCAGAAAGTGGCGGGATTGCCGTCGATAGCATTCGTCGCCGCCCCGTTGAAACAGCCTGTCTGCTGGCTGTCCACGTAGATCACCGCCCATCCGGTTTGCGGGATCAGGGCGCCGGGAGTGACGGTGAGGATAGCGCTCTCCGTGATTCCGCCGTAGCTGGCGTTGATAGTAACCGGGGTCGCGGCGCTGACCATACTCGTGCTGATGAGGAACTCTCCGCTGCTGGCTCCGGGTGGCATGGCGAGGCTGGCGGGAACTGCCGCCACCGCCGGGTTGCTGCTGGAGAGCGTCACGACGATGCCGCTGGCAAGTACAGGAGCCGTCAGGGCCACGCTGGCACTGGAAACACTTCCCGCCACCACCGTCGCCGGGTTAAGGGTGAGTTGCGACACGGTTTCCGGTGGCAGGACGGCGGCTGTGCCGACGACATCGATCTCGGCGGCCGACGTCCAGGGATTGCCGTTGATCTCGGATAAGGCGCGCAGGCGGATGTAACGTCCGGTGGCCGCTGGGAATGCGATCTGGCGCGGGGTGGGAACTCCGGCGCCCGGCCCAGGACATTGGGCGGTATAGCCGGTGTAATCGAAATTCCCGGCCGCCACTGGCGTGCCCCAGTTGACCCCATCGGTGCTGACATAGAACTCGTACTGGTTAATCCATCCGCAGGCGCTGCCATCCTGGCGCGGCAGGTACTGGAAGGCGCTCAGTGTGTAATAAGATCCCAGGTCGATCTGGATCTCATGCGGCAGCGGTGGCGTGGCGCCGCAAAACTGGGTGTGCCAGAAGGTGGCGGGGTTGCCGTCGATGGCGTTCGTCGCCGCCCCGGGGAAACAGGCAGTCTCCTGACTGTCGACGTAGATCACCTCCCATCCGGTTTGCGGAATCAGGCTCTGGGCCCTGCTGACCGCACCGGCTGAGACCACAAAGACTATTACCAAAAGCCAATTGCGCATCCGGCTTGGGCGATGCAAGCGAGGGTTCGGCTCCAGGTGCGAGTTTCCTCTCATTCAAAACGACCGAACAGAGACACACGGGGCCCATAAGCTTACTCATGTGACAAGACCATGTGAGCAATTGCTGGGCCAGCCGGTGATGGAGAAGTTCCCACGGTTACTTAAACTTACAGGTGAAAAGAGGTAGCGACTGCAAATGAAAGGAAAAGACTTGCACCTTTTTGTGGGCGATGCTGAATAGTTATTGCGGTAACTGAATGGTTATCGCAGTAATTGGGGAGGATTACCCGGCCCGGCCGCCGCCCGCCCGCATTTGTCGGCGCAAGGTTAGATAATCCGGCAGGGCCTCGCGCCAATCGCGGAGACGAATGCCATAGCGCCGCAGGCTCGCGTCCGATAGTGCCGAGTAACGTGGCCGCACGCCTGCCCACTTCACATCCACAACGGGCGGCTCGATTTCCACCGAGAGTCCCGCAGCCCGCAACAGTTCGCGGCTGAAGTCATAGCGCGAAACTGCGGTGGGATTGGTGACGTGCACCGTACCTTGGGCGCCGACATGCACCAGTGCGGCCAGCGCCCGCGCCACATCGTGGCTATAGTTGGGAATGCTCACCTGGTCAGCCAGCGTCCGCACCGGCTCTCCGCTCTCGGCCCGGTCGAGCACGGTGTTGGCGAAGCATTTCTTCTCCGCCCCGAACAACCAGGAAACCCGCACGATGCAACTGCCGGGCAGGATGCGCGTCACGTCTTTTTCCGCCGCCGCCTTGGTGCGTCCGTACACGCTGAGCGGTGCCACCGGATCCTCCACCTCGTAGGGCGAGCGCTGGCTGCCGTCGAAAACATAATCGGTGCTGAGGAACATCATGCCCACAGCGTGCTTGCGGCAGGCCTCGGCGACGTGCACCGCGCCCGCGTGGTTCACCAGTTCCGCCTGCTCAGGATCTCGCTCGCACGCGTCCACCTGGGAAATAGCCGCCGCCAGCACCACCCGGTCGGGCCGATGATGAGCCACGAAGCTTTCGACCTGCCGCGGGTCGCGGATATCGAGGTCGCGCGAGCCTACCAATTGAAGATCGTCCCCATGCCACGCCGCCGCGATCGCTCGCCCCAGCAGGCCCGTCCCGCCGATCACCGCCACCTTCATCTGCCACGCCTCGCGGGCAGCTTACCGCACCACTAGCACTTCGCGGACGTTGTCGCGGGCGAGAAAGAACTTGATGGAAGAGAAGTCGCGGAAGAGGTTTTCGATGTGGCGGTTGTTGAAAACGCGTTGCAGGCGGAAGCGCGGCCCGCACTGCAATTCGAGCGTGTCTTCGCCGGCGATGTGATAGCGGTAATAGGGAGCGTCGGGTCCGGCGTCGCGGGTATGGAAGAAGGCCAGCAGGATGCCCTTGGGCCTGAGGATACGATGGATGCGATTGATCATCGGCTTGACCAGCGCCTCGTGCAGGTAGTCGGGCGTGTCCCAGCACAGGATGGCGTCAAAGGTGGTGCTGGGGCTGAACACCAGGTTCTCGGCCAGGAAGCGGTCGGCGTCACGGGTAGGGTGGCCATCCTCGGCCGGCACCACCAGCGAGGGATCTTCCGATTCCTTCAGCACATCTTCGTTATGGATTCTGTGCCCCAGGCCGGTGACATAGGCGATGTTGGTGGGCGACGTGGGCCCAAGGTCCAGAATGCGCAGACCGTCTTCGCCTTCGATGGCATGGTTGAACTCGGCCAAGCCGCTGGAGCGACGGCGCAGGCGTTCACCCAACTCGGCCGCCGGCAGGCCGGTTGCCGCTTCTGCATTTCCCCGAAACCTCCGGAACAGTTGGTGCGTCACGGAACTCATGTACTGCTGAACCCAATTCTATTCCCAGGGGCTTCAACCGTTACTTGAAGGATCGCCGGGTTATTTCTTGTGTTCGGCCAGCACCGGCTGCGCCGCGCCCGCCGGCGCAGCCGCATGACTGCTGGAGACGCTGGCCGCGACCGCTTCCACGGTCTCGCGCTTGGGCTCGGGCTTGGCGGCGGTGCGCTGGGTATCGAGCGAGCCTTTGAACATGGCGCCATCCTCGATGACCATGCGCTGGGTGATGATGTCGCCGGTGAGCACCGCGCTTTTCTTCAGTTCCACGCGCTCGGTGCCGTGAACGTTGCCGTTCAACTCGCCGTGCACCACCACTTCGCGCGCGTTCACGCTGGCCTTGACCCGGCCGTGCGGTCCGACGGTGAGGTGGTGGTCGTGCAGTTCGATTTTGCCCTCCACCTGGCCGTCAAGATAAAGGTCCTCGCTGCCCGAGAGTTCACCCTTGACCACTACCGACTTCCCGATGTGAGCGACCTCGGCGTGCGCGCTGTCAGTCGGTTTGGACATTTCCATGGCAATCTCCCAGCCCGGATGGGGGCCACATCCATACTTGATTCCCCGCGCTACGGATGGCGGAGAACACCATTCAAACTATACCCTCTCCGCGGGACAGGCAGCAATCTGGAATTTGCTCCGGCCATTGCTGCTCTAGGGTCATTCCCGCCTCGGGAGCGGCACGAAGGGGCATGCACGGAAGGTTACGCGGGCCGCCATCCTGTGGCATCATGTGCGGAGAGCAACATCGTCGATGCCAGGGGCGTCCAACCCTGAAGAGTTGCTTGAAGGGGAATCGTGCTGAAAGCGCGGATTGCAGCGGGCTTGTGTGTGTTGCTGGGCGGCACAGCAGCAGCCCAGCAGACGCTGCCTCCCACCACTCCGCCGGGGTCTGCCCAGGAGCTGGTGCGGCGGGTGATCGCCAATGAAGACAAAGCCAGCCCCGAGCACCAGCGCTTCCTCTACCGCCTGCGCACGGAGACGCCCAAGACCGGCGCCATCACCAAAGAGCTGGTCGAAACCAACGAAGGGGTGGTAGGGCGGCTGATTGCCGTCAACGACAAGCCCCCCAGCGCCGAGGAGCGCCAGAAGGATGACGAGCGTCTGCAGCAACTGGCCAGCGATCCCCAGGCGCGCGTCGCCAAACGAAAACAGCAGAAAGAAGACGAAGAGCGCACCACCCGCATGGTGAAAGCGTTGCCCGACGCCTTCCTCTACCAGTATGACGGCTTCGAGCCGGGCAAGAATGGCCAGCAACTGATCCGGCTGAAGTTCAAGCCTAATCCCAATTATGTTCCCCCCAACCGCGAGCTGCAGGTTTATCAGGGCATGGATGGCGCCATGCTCATCGATACCAGCGACGAACGGCTGGTCAAGATTCAGGCTCACCTGTTCAAGGGGGTCAACTTCGGATGGGGGATCCTGGGCCACCTTGATCCCGGCGGGAGGTTCGAGGTCGAGCAGTCGCGCGTGGGCGGCGACCGCTGGGAGGTCACCGAGATGCGCCTCAAGTTCACCGGCAAAATCCTGCTATTCAAGAGCCTCAACATCGACGAGCATGAGACCGCCTTCGATTACCGGCGCGCGCCCGACAATCTGAGCTTCATCCAGGGCATCGAGTTTCTGAAAAAGCAGCCGGAATTTCTGGCGAAAAAACAACAGCAGTAGCGCTGGCTGTGACTGGGTTTCCACTCTTTCACCGGCGCCTCGCCGCTCCCTTTGCCATCATGGGCGATTAGAATTGAATGCGTGTCCGTCTTCTCGCCTTGTCGGGTGGTCTCTCTGCAACCCAGCGCGACGGTCACGCTGGCGCGTCTCGGCTTGCTCGACCGCGTGGTCGCCTGCACACGCTACTGCAAGGACGTCTGCCCGGAGCTGGCCTTCCGCGAGGTCGCAATCGTCGCCGACTCCTGGATGGCGCAGGCCGCCGAGATCGTGGCCGCGCGTCCCGATCTGGTGATCGCCTCGGTGCCCTACCAGCTCGAAGCGGTCGCGGAGATTCTCAAGTCGGGGGTGCGCTTCCTCGGTCTCGCGCCGCGCTCGCTCGCCGATATCTATGCCGACATTCTGCTTATCGCCGGCGCGATGGGAGCTTTCGACCGTGGCGAGCACATCATCGGCTCGATGCAGCGCGAGATCGAAAGCGTGCGCGCGCGCCACGCCGCCGGACCGCGTCCGCGCGTCTTCTGCGAGGAGTGGGGGAAGCCCATCATCCACTCGCAGCGCTGGGTGGCGGAGCTGGTGGAAGCCGCCGGGGGACGCTTCCTGGGCGAGCCCGGCGCCCAGACTGACGCCGAGTGCGTGCGCCGCGCCGATCCCGAAGTGATGGTCATGGCCTGGTGCGGCGCCGGCGACCGCGTGCCCCTGGAGAAGATCGTGGGCGAGCGCGGTTGGAGCGAGACCTCCGCCGGCCGCTCGCGGCGCGTGTATTGCATTCGTGATGAGCTGCTGAACACGCCGGCGCCCACGCTCCTCGACGGCTTGCGCGCGCTCCAGGCCGCGATCCATCCGGGATCTTTTCCCGCAACTCCCCGCCGGCCTGCGGCGCATGTCGAGGTAGGCCCCGTCCCTGGCTTATGCTACGCTGGCATCAACGTGCGGATCCTCACCCGCTACATCCTGCGCGAAGTGCTATGGTACGCCCTGATCGGCACCGGGCTGTCCACCTTCGTGCTGTTCATGCGGGATGTGGGACACATCCTGGAGCTGGTAGTGCGCAACAGCGCGCCCCTGCCCAGCGTGGCCGAAATCTTCCTGTTCACGGTGCCGCAGGCACTGACCTTCACCGTGCCCATGGGGGTGCTGGTGGGCATCCTGATCGGGCTCAGCCGGCTGGCCGCCGACAGCGAAGTCACCGCCATGCGCGCCAGCGGACTGGGCGCCGGCCTGTTCCTGAAGGTGATCTCCATCTTCGCGGTTATCGCCTGGCTGCTGGCGGTGGGGAATCAGCTCTACCTGGCGCCGCGCGCCTCCGACTCGCTGGCCCGTCTGCAGGAGCGCCTGAGGAGCTCGCAGACCTCGTTCGAAGTGCAGCCCCGCGTTTTCTACGAACACTTCAAGAACCTGGTCGTCTATGTGCAGGACGTGAGCGCTACGCCCAACGGGGCGCTGTGGAAGGGCGTCTTCCTGGCCGACATCAGCACTCCGGGCGCGCCCAAGATCACCCTGGCGCAGCGCGGCCTGCTCACTAGCCAGTCGGACACCGAGCTGCGCCTGCACATGATCAACGGCGCCGAGCACGACGTGGACCCCAAGCTGCCGCAGCAATACCAGATCACCACCTTCGAGCAAAGCGATATCGCCATCCCCATGCCGGAGCCCGAAGTGCCAGCCAGCAACCTGCCCAGCGGGGCGCGGCAGTGGCTGCGGGTGGCCGAGATCCCCACTCCGGCGCTGTGGCGGCTGGCGCACGCCGATGACCCCACCGCGCCCTGGTTCGACATCGAACTGCACCGCCGCTTTGCCTGGCCCGCCGCCTGCCTGGTGCTGGCCCTGGTGGGCATCCCGCTCGGCCTCTCGGCCAAGAAGAGCGGCAAGTCCACGGGATTCGTGCTGACCATCCTGCTGGTCTGCTCTACTACTTCGCCTCGCTGACCGGCATGGCGCTGGCGCGGCAGGGGCGGATCCCGCCGGCGGCCGGGGTGTGGCCGGCCAATGTGATGTTCTTCCTCGCCGGCGCCTGGCTGCTGTGGCGGGTCGACCGCATGCCGATGGAAATCGCCTCGCTGCGGGGGTTCTGGCACGCGATCAAAGCACACACCCAGCGCTTGCGCGGCGCCTTCGAGCGCGCGCTCTCGCGCCGGCGGTTCCGCAACACCCGCTTCCCGCAAATCCTCGACGACTATGTGCTGCGGGAATTCTTCCTCTATCTGGGCCTGGTGTGTCGCGATCTTCCTCGTGCTCAGCCTGGTCTTCACCTTCTTCGAACTGCTCGGCGACATCGTGCGCAACCAGGTTCCGATCGTGATGTGGCCGAGTACCTGGTCAACGGTGCCCGGCACGTGTATTTACTCATGACCCGCTGAGCGTGCTGCTGGCCGTGCTGATCACCTTCGGCCTGCTGCAGAAGACCAACGAGATCACCGCCATGAAGGCCACCGGAATCAGCATCTATCGCGTGCATCTTGCCGGTGCTGCTGCTGGCCGCTGCTCCTCGTCCGGCCTGTTTTTCTTCGACCAGTACTATCTGCCGCAGGCCAACAAGCGCCAGGAGACGCTGCGCAACCAGATCAAGGGCAAGCCCGCCGCAGACCTATCTGCGCCCCGACCGCAAGTGGATCTTCGGCGAGCACTCCACCATCTACTACTACGAGTTCTTCGATCCCGACCAGAACAGTTTCGCCAGCATCTCCGCCTTCGAGTTCGATCCCGCACACCTTCGAGTTCACCCGCCGCGTCTACGCCACGCGCGCGCACTGGTCCGAGAACTGCAGCAAGTGGGTCTTCGAGCAGGGCTGGGAGCGCAGCTTCCAGGCACCGCCATCCGCGAGTATCCGCACCTTCGACGTGGCCACCTTCCCGAACTGACCGAGCCGCCCGGCTACTTCAAGAAGGAAGTGAAGCAGTCGTCGGAGATGAACTACGACGAGCTGCGCCGCTACATCGCCGACCTGCAGCAGAGCGGCTTCGACGTGGTGCGGCTGCGGGTGCAGTTGCAGAAGAAGTTCGCCTACCCGCTGATCACTTTTGTCATGGCGGTGCTGGCCGTTCCCGTTCGCGCTGGCCAGCCGGACGCCGCGGCGCGCTGGCCGGCGTGGCCACCGCCATCGGCATCGCCATGGTGTACTGGGTGACCGCGGGATTGTTCGAGGCCATGGGCAACGCCAGCCAATTGCCCGCCGCGCTGGCCGCCTGGGCGCCCGACGTGATCTTCGCCTTCGCCGGCGGGTATATGATGCTGAAGGTGCCCACGTAGTACGAAGTACCAAGTGCCAAGTACCAAGTTAAAAACCCCGTTTCCGCTGGATACTTGGTACTCGGTACTGGTACATCTCCTGCGTCCGGCGCTGCTACAATCTCATCCAAATCACAATGACCTCGGCCACCGTGTCCCCCCAACTCCTGGCGCCTCCCAAGAAGCAGAGCGTCCGCAGGAACCTGCGTCCTCTACTGCCCTATCTTGCGAAGTATCGCAGTGGACTTGCCTTCGGGACCGTCTGCGGTGCTGCTGCAACAACGGCATCTGGATTCTCTTCCCGCTGGTCATCGGGCGCGCCATCGACGACCTGAACGCAGGGCGTCACCTCGCATAAGCTGCTGACTATGCGGCTGCTGCTGGTGGCGGATTGCCGCTGGTCAAAGGCATCTTCCAGTTCCTGACCCGCTGGATCGTGATCGGCATCTCGCGCGACATCGAGTTCGACCTGCGCAACGATCTCTTCCGCCATCTCGAAGCCTCTCGTACTCGGCTATTACCAGCGCACCCGCACCGGCGACATCATGGCCCGCGCCACCAACGACCTGAACGCCGTGCGCATGCTGCTGGGCCCGGCCATCATGTACTCCGCCAACACCGTGGTGTTACCGCCGGCGCGCTCTATCTTCATGTTCCGCATCAGCCCCAAGCCTTACCGCCTGGGCCTTCCTGCCGCTGCCCGATCGTCAGCATCATCGTGCAGTACTTCGGCAGCCGGATCCACGAGCGCTTTGAGCGCATCCAGGCCATGTTCTCCGACATCTCCGCCCGCGCGCAGGAGAACTTTTCCGGCGCCCGCGTGGTCCGCGCCTTCGCCCAGGAAGAGGCCGAGATCGCGGCCTTCGAGACCGCCAACCGCGAATACATCAGCCGCAGCCTGAAGCTGGTCCGGCTGATGGGCATGCTGTGGCCGACGCTGGAGACCCTGCTCGGCCTGGCCGTCGTGCTGGTGCTCTGGCTGGGCGGACGGGAGGTGCTTTCTGGCCAAATCGCATATCGGTCGGAGTTCGTTGCCTTCAACACCTACATGGTGCAGCTCACCTGGCCGATGATCGCCCTCGGCTGGGTGCATCAACATGTTCCAGCGCGGCACCGCCTCCATGGGTACGGATCAACGAGATCTTTGCGGAGCGGCCGGAGATCGCCGATCGCATCCCGCCGGATCGTCCCCCCGAGGCGATTCGCGGCGAGATCGAGTTCCGTAATCTCAGCTTCGCCTACAACGGTGTGCCGGTGCTCGACGACGTTAGCCTGAAGATTCCCGCCGGCACGAGCCTCGCCATGGTGGGACCGACCGGGTCGGGGAAGTCGACGCTGGTGAGCCTGATTCCGCGCATCTACGACGCGCCCGCCGGCAGCGTGCTCATCGACGGCCGGCCCATTACCGACTATCCACTGGCCACGCTGCGCCATGCACATCGGCTTTGTGCCGCAGGAGACCTTCCTGTTCAGCGATACCGTACGCGAGAACATCGCGCTGGGCGTCGAGAGCGTCACCGACGACGGCGTGCACCGCGCCGCCGAAGCCGCCAACATCGCCGACGACATTGCCGACTTCCCGGAAAAGTACCAGACCATGGTCGGCGAGCGCGGCATCACGCTCTCGGGTGGGCAGAAGCAGCGCACGGCTATCGCCCGCGCCCTCATCCGCGACCCGCGCATCCTGGTGCTCGACGACGCGCTCTCCAGCGTCGATACCTACACCGAGGAGAAGATCCTCAACCACCTGCGCGAGGTAATGCAGGGGCGCACCACCATTTTCATCTCCCACCGCGTCTCCACGGTGCGCAACGCCGACCGCATCGCCGTGCTGCACGGCGGGCAGATCGTGGAGCTGGGCACCCACGACGAGCTTATCGCCCGCAACGGCTACTATACGGACCTGTACAACAAGCAACTCTTGGAAGAGGAGCTGGAGACGGTTTAAGGATCGGGTCATCGGGTGATCGGGACATCGGGTGATCGAAACACCAGATTTCGATGACCCGATGACCCGATGTCCCGATCACCCGATAGCTTCATGAGGCGCTTTGTCATCCCCGAGCTTTTGGACTCTGATTCCGGCACGGCGGCCGAGATCGCCGCCGCGCTCGCCGATCTGCGCATGGTCAACCGCTGGTTCGGCGGGGCCGCGACCATGTGCTGCCTGGTGCGCGAGGTCGCGCGGCGCACGGGGAAAAGGGAACTGTCGCTGCTCGACGTGGGGGGCGCTTCCGGCGACATTCCGGTGCGGGTCGCCCACCAGCTCGCGCGCGAGGGCCTGCGCGTCAATTTTGTGGTCCTCGACCGTTCGGCGGGCCACCTGAACGGGACGCGGCGGGCGGTCGCCGGAGACGCGCTGACCCTGCCCTTCGGCGAAGGCAGTTTCGACCTGGTGGGCTCGTCGCTCCTGGCGCATCATCTCGAACCCGGCGAGCTCGTACGGTTCATCAACGAGTCGCTGCGAGTGGCGCGGGTGGCGGCGCTGGTCAACGATCTGCGGCGCAGTCCGGCTCACCTGGCGCTCATCTATGCCGGCTTTCCCTTATATCGCAGCCGGGTGGCGCGGCACGACGCCCCCGCCTCGGTGCGCCGCGCCTACACTCCGGGCGAGCTGCGCGAGTTGCTGCAGGCCACGCGCGCCGCGGCCGTCGAGGTCGGCAGCCATTATTTGTGCCGCATGGGGGCAATCGCGTGGAGACAGCCGCCGCGTTCGACCTAGCCATCATCGGCGGCGGGCCGGCGGGGACGGCCGCGGCCATCAACGCGGCGCGGGCGGGCGCGCGCGTGTTGCTGCTCGAGCGCGGACGCTATCCCCGCCACAAGGTTTGCGGCGAGTTCATCTCGCCGGAAGGCGTAGCGCTGCTCGCCGGGCTCGGTCTCGACGATCTCGTCCAGCGCGCGCCCCGCATCGCCCATGCCCGCATCTTTGCCGGAGCCTCGGTGGCGGAAGCCGCGCTCTCTCCGCCGGCGGCGGCCATCTCGCGCTACGAACTGGACCAGGCGCTATGGCGCCGGGCGGAGGAATGTGGCGCCGATTGCCGCGAACAGCTCGAAGCGCGCGCCATCACCGGCACAGGACCTTTCACCGTGGCAACCTCGGCGGGCGACTTCACCGCGCGCACGGCGATCAACGCCAGCGGACGCTGGTCAAACCTGCGGCGCAGCCAGCTCGCGCAACCGCGGCGGGAAAAATGGGTAGGCTGGAAGGCCCACTTCAGGGAACCAGATTCGCCGCCGTCAGTGGACCTCTATTTCTTCGCGGGAGGCTACTGCGGAGTGCAGCCGCTCGGAGACGGACACGTGAATGCGTGCGCCATGGTGCAAGCCGCGGCCGCGAATTCTATGGAGCAAGTGCTGGCGCTCCATCCTAGGCTGGCCGAGCGTAGCCGCGCATGGGAGCAAGTGTCGGAAACTGTGGCCACGTCGCCACTGGCGTTCGCGCCGCCCCAGGCGGAAGAGGGCGGCGTGTTGTTCGCGGGCGATGCTGCCGGGTTCATCGATCCCTTTGTGGGCGACGGGATCTCGCTGGCGCTGCGCAGCGGCGCGATGGCGGCTGAGGCGCTGCTCGAAGTGTGGGAAGGGAAGAGGTCGGTGGCGGAGGCGGCGGCGATTTATCGCGGCCAGTATGAGCGCGAGTTGCGTCCGTTGTTCCGCAACGCGGGATGGTTGCGGCGGCTCGCGTCGGCGCCGCGCCCGTTGCGCCGGCCGGTGATGGCAATGTTGCGTTCGCCGCGGGTGACGCGGTTTCTGGTGGGCAGGACGCGAGGAGGAGCGGAATGCAGCAGGAGATCGTGATCCGGGAGGCGCAGCCAGAGGACGTTGCCGAGATCGTGCGCCACCGGCGGCGGATGTACGAGGACATGGGCGAGCGCGACGCGGCCGCGTTGGACGCGATGCAGGCGAGCTCGGCGGCGTTCCTGGAGAAGGCCATCCCCGCGGGCCTGTTCCGCGGCTGGCTGGCCCAGACGCGCGCCGGACGCGTGATCGCGGGCGGCGGCATGATGATCGTCCCGTGGCTGAGCCGTCCCGCCGACCCCGAGCCGCGGCGGGCGTGGATCCTCAACGTCTACACCTACCCGGAATACCGGCGGCAGGGGATCGCGCGCCGCCTGATGCAGACGATGATCGGGTGGTGCCGGCAAGCGGGGTTCCAGGCGGTGTCGTTGCACACGAGCGACGACGGCCGTCCCCTCCATGAGTCCCTGGGCTTCAAGCCGACGGAGGAGATGAAGCTGGTGCTGAGGAGCAGTCAGCAGTCAGCAATCAGCCGTCAAAGCTGACATTGGCGGGAATCTACTTTGCACGCCCAACATCGGGAGACACCAGGTCGGGCCACGCGTTACAAACCGCCGCCATCATCTACAATAGGCTTATGGCACGCCAGACGGATCCCATCCCCAGCGCTAGCGGGGAAGAGCGCTTCGATAACCTGGTTGGCTCCGAGCATGACCCGCGCCGGGTGCGGGCGGTAACCTTCGGCTACGATCAGCCCGAGGGCGTGCTGTTCACCCAGCTCGACAAGGTGGTGAACTGGGTGCGTAAGAGCTCGATCTGGCCCATGAGCTTCGGCCTGGCCTGCTGCGCCATCGAGATGATGTCCATGGGGGCGTCGCGCTTCGATATCGCGCGCTTCGGGTCGGAGGTCTTCCGCCCGTCGCCGCGGCAGTCCGACCTGATGATTGTCGCCGGGCGGGTCTCGCAGAAAATGGCGCCGGTGATCAAACAACTCTACGAGCAGATGCCGGAACCCAAGTGGGTCATCTCCATGGGCGCCTGCGCCACCTCCGGCGGTGTGTACAACAACTACGCGCTGGTGCAAGGGGTCAACCAGGTGATCCCAGTGGATGTGTACGTGCCCGGCTGCCCGCCGCGCCCGGAGCAGTTGATCTACGCCATCATGCTGCTGCAGGACAAGATCATGAAGGAGCGCGGCAGCTTGAAGCGGGCGCTGAATCTGGAGTAGCAGCAATCAGCCTGTACCCCTCTAAACCCTTATTTGAAAAATTGTCATCCTGAGCGACCGAGGGCTCCCGGCCGCTTTCTTCAGGCCGGGAGACGGTCGCGAAGGATCTTGGTCTTTTGCGTTGAAGGTGCGGAGCAGAGGGCGCGCAAAACCAAGATCCTTCGCTCGGGTCTCCCGCGCCGGAGCAAGCGCGCGGGACCCTCCCTCGCTCAGGATGACATTTCGCAAAATTACTTCGCCACCGTCGTCCCGCCCCCGCCCTTGTTCTGCGCTACGACCCACTCGTTTATCCTGGTCTCCAGCACGTTGAGCGGCAGGGCGCCGGCGCCCAGCACCTGGTCGTGGAAGGCGCGCAGGTCGAATTTGTCGCCCAGTTGTTGGCGGGCGCGCTCGCGCAGTTCCAGAATCTTGAGCTGGCCGATCTTGTAGCTGAGCGCCTGCGCCGGCCAGGCGATGTAGCGATCCGTTTCCGACTGCACGTCGGGCTCGTCGATGGCCGAGTGCGCGTGGAAGTAATCCACCACCTGTTGGCGCGTCCAGTGCTTGTAGTGGAAGCCGGTATCGACCACCAGCCGGATGGAGCGAAGCATTTCGTCCTGTAGACGGCCGTAGTCGCTGTACGGGTCTTGGTAGAAGCCCATCTCCTTCCCGAGTTTCTCGCAGTAGAACGCCCATCCCTCCATGTAGGCGCCGTAGAAGGCTTGCTGGCGAAAAGGCGGCAGCTCGGGAAGCTCTTGCGCAATGGAGATCTGCATGTGGTGCCCGGGAACGCCCTCGTGATAGGCGGTGGATTCGATGGTGATCAGCTTGCGGTGCGCGAAGTCGCTGGTGTTGACCATCACGTGGCCGGGTCGCGAGCCATCGGGGGTGCCTTGGTTGTAGTGGGTGGCGTCTTCCTTCTCGTGGAACTCCTCGATGGGCATGATTTCCAGCTTCGTCTTGGGCAGGCGGCCGAAGACAGTGGGCAATTGTTTCCACATGGCATCGGTGTAGCTGCGATAGAGATCGAGGATCTGCTGCCGCGAGTGCGCGTGCAGCTTGGGATCTTTTTCGATGTCGGCGTTGAAGGTCTTCAAGTCCTTGTAGCCGAGCTTCTGGGCGATGGCCAGCATCTGCACTTCGATTTCTGCCACCTGCTTGAGGCCGATCTGATGGATTTCCTCTGGCGTAAGGTCGGTGGTCGTGCTGCGCTTGACCATGGCGGCATAGCGGGCGCTGCCGTCGGGCAGCGACCACACCCCCGGATCGGTGCGGCCCTGCGGCGCATACTGCTCACGCACGAACTTGGCGAATTTCGTGTACGCCGGGTTAATCGATTCGCGGATGGCGGCGATGGTCTGGTCGTGCAGGCGCTTGCGGTCGGCCTCGGAGATCGAGTCGGGGAACTTCGCCAAGGGCCGCGCGAAGGGGCTCTTCTCCACGTCGGCGGTGACGATGTTATCGGCCTGCGTGGCGACCTTCTCCAGCAGCAAGCGCGGCGGCATCAGGTGGTCGGCCATGCCGTGGCGCATGTTGTCCATGGTGTCGTCCAGCACTTTGGGGAACTTGCGCAGGCGGGCGATGTAATCCTCGTAGTCCTTCACGTTGGTGAAGGCCAGCAGGGCCACCAGTTGCGGCATCTGCAGGTGGGGCCCGTTCATCTGGCTGACCGGCATCTCCCATTCTTTGAAGGGAGCGAAATCGAGCTGCTGCCGGAGGTCGCGGACCATGAGCGCCTTGTTGAGGGTTTCCTGCTCGGGGAAGCCGCTGCTGTCGATGGCCTCGAAGCGCGCCAGGAACTTGCGCGTCATCTCCAGGTCGTCCAGGACAAACTTCAACGACACGTCGGAGAGCTGGTCGTTATAGCGCTTGTCGCCCAGGATGGAGGCGAACTCGGGGCTGGTCTTGAGGGTGTATTCCCATTGCTCGGCGAGCAGGGCGTTCAGGGCCTTACGGCGAGCCTCGATGTCGGCAGCGGGCGGCGCGGCGGCCACCATCGGCAGAAGCGGCAATAACAGCAGCAGAAATAGCAAGACAAAGCGCATCCAGTTCTCCTCTTGCGGCAGAAATCACGTGTCGTTCGGTACGAAGCAGGCGCTCCGAAAGTTTACCCCAGGAAGCAGGCATTAGACGGACCAGGAGCCGCTTGGATAGCAAAATGCCACGGGTTTACACGGATATTAGCGGATATGTTTCATCCGTGTTCAATCCGTGCAACCCAATGGTCACGTGCGTCTTGAGTCTTGGATGTCATCCTTCGCGAGGTTGAGGCGCCTAGCGGGCGTCCGAGCCCGCTGCCGAAATCCCGAGCGAAGCGAGGGACCTACCGAGCGGAGGATCTGACGATGCGGGCTGCACGACCGGCAATGGTGGAGCAAGCTTCGTCGTCAGATTCTCCCGCCTTCCCGTAGGTCGGCGGAAGAATGACACCTCTCGCTGAAGCTGGCAGATACAGCACGCCATGTCTCTCCAAATCCTCCCGCCGTGATACAACTGCCCCATATGGCACAACGCGAATCCCTGACGGCGCACGCTCCCTGCCGGGTGGACCTGGCCGGGGGCACGGTGGACATCTGGCCGCTTTACCTGTTTCACCCCGGAGCGGTGACGGTGAACTTCGCGGTCAGCGTGCTGACGCGCTGCACCATCCGGCGGCTGGCGGGGAAGAAGATCCATCTCAAATCGCTGGACACCGGCGCCGAGGATCGCTTCGCCGATTGTGGCGAGCTGTGCGCGGCTAAGAAAGTCCGCCACGCGCTGGCCGCGTATCTGATCCGCTTCTTTTGTCCGGAAGGCGGGCTGGAGCTGGAGACGCACTCGGAATCGCCGGCGGGGGCGGGCATCTCCGGCTCGTCGGCGCTGATGATCGCGACCACGGCGGCGCTGGCCCGCTGGACGGGCCGCAAGCTGGGACGGGAAGAAATCCGCGTGCTGGCGCAGAACGTGGAGGCGCAACTGATCCGCGTCCCTACCGGCTGCCAGGACTACTATCCCGCGCTCTACGGCGGGGTGAGCGCCATTCATCTCGATCCTGACGGCATCCATCGCGAAGCCGTGCCCGTGTCCGCCGGCGAAATCGACGCTCGCTTCTTGCTGGTCTATACCGGAGCGCCGCGCCAGTCGGGCATCAACAACTGGGAAGTGTTCAAGGCGCACATCAACGGCGACCGCCGCGTCTTCCGCAACTTCGAGGAGATCGTTGGGGTGGCGCGCGCCATGCACGCCGCCCTCGCCGCTGCCCAATGGGAGGAAGTTGCGCGTCTGCTGCGCGCGGAGTGGAAGCTGCGCAAGACCAACGCTCCCGGGATCACCACCCCGTTGGTCGACAAGCTGGTGGCCATCGCCGGCAAAAACGGGGGTCTGGCGGCCAAGGTGTGCGGCGCCGGCGGCGGAGGTTGCGTCGTCTTCCAGGTGGAACCGGAGGCGAAGCCGCGCGTGGCCGAAGCCATCCGCGCCAGCGGCGGGCAGATCCTGGGGTTTCGGGTGGCGCGTCAGGGCCTGAGGATCACAGGAAGAACGCCATGAGGCCGAGCCCCATCTTCTTTGCCCCGGATCACCGGCTGCGCGCGGGGTGGCGGTTCCTGGTGTCGATCGGGGTGGTGTTGGTCGCTGCCAGCTTGATGAGGCTTATCCGGAGGTTTTCCCCGGACATGCACCATTTCGGCGGAAGCACAATACTGCTGCTGACCCTGCTGCTGGCGCTGCTGATCGCGGGATTCGCGGTCCTGCTCCATTACCTCGACCGGGTGCGCAGCGGCTTGCTGCCGGCCATGGGCTTGCCGCTGGACCGCAGCGCACTAAAAGACACGGGGGTAGGAGTCGTGTTTGGAGTAACGATGGTTTCGGCTTGCGTGGGCGTGATCGCCGTGCTCGGCCGCGTGCGACTGCAAGCCGGCCCGGTGCACACCGGGCCCATCGCGGTGGTGCTGGGAACGGCCCTGGTGGCGGCGATGAACGAGGAAGTGGTGTTCCGCGGCTATCCCTTCCAGCGGCTGGTAGAGGCGATCGGGGCGCCGGGAGCGGTGATTTTGCTGGCAGGCTTGTTTGGGGCCGGGCATCTGCAGAACCCGAGTGCCACCATATGGGGGGCTCTGAACACCGTCGGGTTTGGGGTATTCATGGCGCTGGGGTATCTACGCACGCGCGCTCTGTGGCTGCCTTGGGGTGTGCACTTTGCCTGGAACCTGGGCTTGGGATTAGGTTATGGGTTGACGGTCAGCGGTCTCAGCCAATTCTCCGTGGTGGTGCATGGGACGATGGTCGGTCCGCGGTGGCTCACTGGAGGAGACTATGGGATCGAAGCCAGCGCCACGGCAACCGTGGGCTTGCTGGTCGCGACCGCGGCTTTGCTGCTCTTCGTGAAGCCGCGGCCGGCGCCGGAGATCATCGTCGGCGGGGACGAGCCGCCGCGAATCACTCCTGGCCCTGACCAGATTTCCCTCGGCGGCATCCAATAATCAGCCTCGACAGCAGTTGCAAAAAATCCGCCGGAGGCGAATCATAGGCCAGCCCCGCGGAGACTTCCGTGACCCGTCGCCAGAGTGCAATCGCCGTCCTGCTGATTCTCGCCGCGTGCGCGTGGGCGGACTCCCAACCCACGGGCGCCACATCCGCGCCTCCGGCCAAGCGCCAGCCCATGTCGCAGAAGACGCGCTTCTACGTCATCCGCGGACTGCAATCGGAAATCGCCTTCGCTCGTAAGCCGTTTCCCGTAGGGACCAAGGGCATCACCTTGCACGAGGACGGAACTACTACGCCCGCCGAAGACCAACTGAAACAGGGGGTGGGGATAGTCGGGGTAGCGGTCCGTCCCGGCGACCGCGTCACCATTACCAACATCCGGATCGCCAAAGACTTCATCCTGTTTGAGCTCAACGGCGGTCCTATGAAAAAGAAGAAATGGTATGACCACATCGACGTGGGCATGGCGGGTGCCCCCACGGTGACACGAACGGCGGATCGACCTCCCGACAATCCCCGGGGCGCGCTGCTGATCCTGGCCTTTAAGGGCTTTGTCCCGGAGATTGCGCCCGACGCGCTCAAACAGATGCTGTACCCGGTACTCGACTTCAGCAGCAAGTCTGCCGCCGAAGCTTATCTGGATACCATCCCGCCCAAAGCCAAAGAAGCCATCAAGAACCACCAGGTGCTCGTGGGCATGGACCAGGATATGGTGATCTACGCCATGGGGCGGCCGCTGAAGAAGATACCGCGAAACCGACGAGCACGGCAGGGCGTACGAGGAATGGTTGTACGGCGAACCTCCGCAGGACGTACAGTTCGTGCGCTTTATCGGTCCCGAGGTGGTGCAGTTGAAGATCATGAAGGTGGACGGGCAAAAGATCGTCCGCACCGAGAAAGAAGTGGACCTCAAGGAAGTCCGCCAAGCCGAGGCGCGCAAGCGCGAGCAGGAGGAGGCCGCCAAGCCGAAGCCGGTGGCGAACCGTCCTACGCTGCGGCTTCCGGGAGAAGAAGACGATCCGTCGGTGCCGCACAGAACCGCGCCGTCCGGACCCGCTCCTGTGGATCCCAACCAGACCGATCCCACGCTGGGCCCGCCGCGCAACCCACCGCCAGCGACGCAACCTCCACCGCAGAATCCTGCTCCGCCCGGTGATCCCAACGCGACCGAACGGTGGGTATCGCAAATCGCGAGGTATTCAAAAATCATTGTCATCCCGAGCGAAGCGCGACGTGAGCTGGCGAACGGAGCGCGAGTCGAGGGACCCCTGCTCTCACAATCGAGTCTCGTGGGCATAGGGGTCCCTCGACTCGCGCCAAAACCCGGCGCTCGCTCGGGATGACAATCCTTCACCAAAACATCCTTCCGCGAGTTGGCGCGAAACCGCGCGCCCTTTTACACTAGTTAGGTGAAGATCGCGCTCGGCCAGATCAATCCTACCGTCGGTGACTTTGAGGGCAACGCTGCACGGATCATCGAGTGTGCGCGCCGCGCCCGCGACGGGCGGGCGGAGCTGGTGGTTTTTTCCGAGCTGTGCGTGTGCGGTTATCCGCCGCGCGATCTGGTGGAGAAGCCCTCCTTCGTCCAGGCGAACTGCCGCGCGGCTTCCCACATCGCCGAGAGCACACGCGGCATCGCGGTGGTCTGCGGCCTGGTGACGCCGGCGCAATCCGACACCGGGAAATCGGTGATGAACTCGGCGGCGATGCTGCGCGAGGGCCGCATCGAACATATTCAATCCAAGATGCTCCTGCCCACCTACGACGTCTTCGACGAGGCGCGCAACTTCGCCCCCGCTAAACACCAGGAGGTGATGCCCTTCGGTGGACGCAAGCTGGCGCTGACCGTCTGCGAGGATGCGTGGAACGACAAGAACTTCTGGGACCGGCGTCTCTATGGCATCGATCCGGTGGAGATGCTGATGGGCGCGGGCGGCAACTTCGTCATCAACATCTCGGCCTCGCCTTTCCACATCGGCAAGCGCGAGTTTCGCACCCGCATGCTGGCGGCCATCGCGCGCGAGTACAAGGCGCCGCTGGTGATGGTGAACCAAGTAGGCGGCAACGACCAATTGGTGTTCGACGGCTCCAGCCTCGCGTTGGGCCCTGATGGGCAAGTGGTGGCGCGGGCCAAGTCGTTCGAGGAGGACCTGGTTTTCCTCGACACCGAAACCCTGGCCGGCGACCTGCATCCGCAGGTGGAGGGTGAGGAGGCCAGCGCCTATGCCGCGCTGGTGCTGGGCACGCGCGACTACGTGCGCAAGTGTGGGTTCGAGCGGGTGATCGTCGGGCTGAGCGGGGGCATCGATTCGGCGCTCACCGCCTGCATCGCCGTGGACGCGCTGGGCGCGGCCAACGTCACCGGCGTCGGCATGCCGGGGCCGTACTCCTCGCGCGGCTCGATCGACGACGCCCGCGTGCTCGCTACCAATCTCGGCATCCATTTCGAGGTCCTGCCGATCGGCGAGGTCTTCGAAGATTTTCGCAACACGCTCAAACCCGCTTTCGCCGGGCGTTCCGAGGACGTAACCGAAGAAAACATCCAGGCGCGTATTCGCGGCACGCTGCTGATGGCGCTCTCCAACAAGTTCGGGGCGCTGGTGCTCACCACGGGCAACAAGTCGGAGCTGGCGGTGGGCTACTGCACCCTCTACGGCGACATGGTCGGCGGCATGGCGGTGATCTCCGACGTGCCCAAGACCCTGGTCTACCGCCTGGCGCGCCACGTGAACTCGCGCCGGCCGGTGATCCCGCAAGCCACGCTCGAGAAGCCGCCCTCGGCCGAGTTGCGTCCCAACCAGACCGACCAGGACACATTGCCGCCCTACGACGTACTGGACACCATCCTGGAAGACTATGTCGAAGATTTGAAAACCCCGGAGCAGATCGCGGCGGAGCGGCACTACGACCTGGCGCTGGTGCGCAAGGTGGCGCGCATGATCGAGCGCAGCGAATACAAGCGCCAACAGGCCGCGCCCGGCATCAAGATCACTGAGAAAGCCTTCGGCATGGGACGGCGTTTTCCCATCGCCCAGAAATCCGACGTGTGAGAAAGGACATCATGCAGCGTGCGCTGTTCCTACTGATCGTGTTGCTGGCGGCAAGGAGCTGGGGCCAACAGGCCTCGACCACCAACCCTCCCGCGGCGCCAACTTCGCAGAAGCTGCCTTCCAAGGAGACGGTGGAGTCGTTCATGAAGCACTGGTTCGGCTACGACTCCAGCATCACCTGGCAGGTGGCGCAGATCCAGCCCTCGGAGGTACCCGGCTTCGCAGAGGTGGTGGTGGCCATGGAAAAGGGCGGGCAGCGGCAGCAGATGGTACTTTACGTCACGCCGGACGAGAAACACGCGTTCACTGGAGAGATCATCCCCTTCGGCGCCGACCCGTTTGCGCCCGCGCGCAAAGAACTGGCCACCAGCACCACTGGCATTGCGCGCGGACCGGCCAGTGCCCAACTGACCGTCGTCGAGTTCAGCGACCTGGAATGTCCACACTGCAAGCAAGCGCAACCTGTCATCGACAAGTTGATGGGCGACTTCCCTAACGCGCGCCTCGTCTTCCAGCAGTTTCCCCTCGAAGCGGTGCATCCCTGGGCCTTCAAAGCAGCCACCTGGGCGGAGTGCATCGGGCGGGAGAACAACGCGGCCTTCTGGAAATTCGTGAACGGAGTTTATGACGACCAACTCAACATCGATCCCCAGAATGCCGATGCCAAGATGAAAGAGCACGCCACTGCCGCCGGCGCCGACGCCGCGCGCGCCGCCACCTGTGCCGCCAGCCCCGAGACTGCCAAGGCCGCGCGCGACTCGCTCGAACTGGGCAAGGCCCTGGGCGTCACCGGCACCCCTACCGTGTTTCTCAACGGCCGCAAAATTGGCGGCGTCACCAGCATGCCCTACGACACGCTAAAGGACCTGGCGCACTTCGCGGAGAGCCAAGGGTCGAAGTAGCGTAGGAGTTACGAGCCGAGTTGTTTGAGCGCAGCCTTGAGCGCGTCGAGCGCCAGATGGCTGGCGTGCATAGATTCATTCGGCAGACCTCCCACTGTGGCGACGATGGCTTCGCGTTGGAGCGCCGCCGCCTGCGCCGGCGTCAGGCCGAGAAGCATCTCCGTCAGCGCTGATCCGCAGGCGATGGAGGCGACGCATCCGCGGGTGCGATAGCGGGCCTCGGCGATGCGCCCGGCGGCCAGCTTGAGGGTGAGCTGCATGATGTCGCCGCAGGCCGGATTCTCCACCCGCACAGAAGCGTCGGCGCCGGCGATCTCGCCCACGTTGCGCGGGTGCTCGAAATGATCGAGCAGCTTGGCGGAGTACACGCAGGGATTGTAGTGCAGCCCAAGCTAGATTGATTTCACCGGGATCGCCATCAAATCCTCCACCAACCCGACCTCCTTCTGCACGAAAGGTTCCGCATACTTGACGCCGGCGAGCAGGCCGTAGAAGCGCGCCATGGCCTCGACACGCCCGCGGATCTCAGCCTGCGCCGGAAAGAGGCCTTGTCCGGCCTTCTGGTCGGTAAACTGCGATTTATAGGCCAGGATGGACTCGAGCCGCGCTTCGAACTGCTCCGTGATGTCCACCACGAAGGTCGGGCGGACGTTGTGGTAGAGCGTGGCGTAAATGATCTTGAACGGCCGGTGCGGCGCAAGGCCATCTAGATCGAGCTTGGCCAGTCCGGCGAGGAAGCACGCCTCGTAGCCCACCACCGAGGCCGTGTAGTGGTCGGGATGGCGGCCTTGCCAGTAAGGAAGAATGACCACCTGCGGCCGGGTTTCGCGGATCACGCGCGCGATCTTTAGCCGGTTCTCCCAGGTGTTCTCCACCCGGCCGTCGGGAATGTCGAGGGCGCGCCGCCATCCCACGCGCAGGATGCGCGCCGCCGCTTCCGCTTCGCGAGCGCGGTCCTCCGCGGTGCCACGCGTGCCCATCTCCCCCTGGGTCAGGTCAAGGATACCGGTCGCGTGGCCGCGCTCCGCCACCTTGAGCAGCGTGCCGCCGCAGGTCTGCTCCACGTCGTCACGATGGGCGGCAATGGCGAGGATGGAGAGCGCGGCGGTCACGTTCCCTCAGGGGCTAAAGCCCGCGTTTTTAGACGCTTCTTACGGCACGGCTGAAGCCGTGCCCTTCCCGAAACTTATTTTTTCCGTTCTACCAGGAATCTCGCCAGTGCTTTCAGCGTCTCGGCCCGTGCGCCGAATGAGTCGAGCGCTGCGCAGCCGGAATCGACCAGCTCGTCGGCTTTGCGCAGCGATTCTTCGATCCCGAACAGAGCCGGGTAGGTCACTTTTTCGCTGGCTACGTCCTTGCCGGCGGTCTTGCCGAGCTGTTCGGAGGACTGGGTGACGTCGAGCACGTCGTCGGCGATCTGGAAGGCTACACCCACAGCGCGCCCGAACTCGCGCAGCTTGTCCACCTGTGCCTCGGAGGCTCCCGCGTAGATGCCGCCACTCACCACGCTGGCAGTGATCAGCGCGGCGGTTTTCGAGCGATGGATGTACTCAAGCGTCTTGGCGTCAGGTCGCGTATGCTCGGCCTCGAGGTCCATCACCTGCCCGCCGATCATGCCCTCGATAGTGCCGGTGGCGCGGGCGATCTCCTCGATGATGAGGACGCGGCGCTCGGCGGCGCAGCGCAGCCGCGCCAGTACTTCGTAAGCGCGCGTTTGCAAGGCGTCGCCGGAGAGAATGGCCATGGCCTCGCCGAAGGCTTTGTGGCAGGTGGGCTGGCCGCGGCGGAGGTCGTCGTTGTCGAGCGCCGGCAGGTCGTCGTGGATCAGCGAATAAGTGTGGAGCATCTCCAGCGCGGCGCCCAACTCCTCGACCCCTTCCGGCAGCGCGCCGACGATGAGGCGCGCGCCCTCCATTGCCAGGATAGGCCGCAGCCGCTTGCCGCCGGCAAACACGCTGTGCCGCATGGCTCGGTGGATGATCGAGGGATAGTCGGCGGCGACCGGCAACAGCCGCTCCAGCGCGGCATCGGCCAGGCGCCGTCCTTCTTCCAGTGTCTGCTGCAGCATGGACGGAGCAGTATAGCAAGCGCTGAGAAAGCAGCCACGGATCTACACGGATGAACACGGATCAACAACAATATCCGTGAAGATCCGTGTGAAATCCGTGGCCGCTTCTTACTGCTCTACTTCGGCGGCTTCAGCGACTGCTGCATCAGCTTGCCCAGGTCGGTGAACAGGTCGAGCGGCAGCGGGAAGACGATGGTGGTGTTCTTCTCCACGCCGATCTCGGTCAGCGTCTGCAGGTAGCGAAGCTGGATGGTGACGGGTTCGGCGGCGAGCACGTGCGCGGCATCCGACAAGCGTTGCGCGGCGGCAAATTCACCTTCGGCGTGGATGATCTTGGAGCGCTTCTCGCGCTCCGCCTCCGCCTGTTTGGCCATGGCGCGCAGCATGGACTCGGGCAGGTCCACCTGCTTCACTTCCACGTTGACCACCTTCACGCCCCAGGGTGCGGTGTGCTGGTCGAGGATGGACTGGATGCGCGTGTTCAGTTTGTCGCGGTGAGCGAGCAGCTCATCGAGTTCCACTTCGCCCAGCACGGAGCGCAGCGTGGTCTGCGCGAACTGCGAAGTCTGGTACAGGTAGTTGGTGACTTCGACCACCGCTTTGTTGGAATCGATGACGCGCAGGAAGATGACCGCGTTGACCTTCAAGGTGACGTTGTCGCGGGTGATGACGTCCTGCGGCGGGACCTCGAGCGCGTCCTGACGCAGCGTGACACGCACCATGCGGTCCACCGGCGCAAACACCAGGATCACGCCCGGGCCTTTGGCGGTGGCGAGCAGGCGTCCGAGGCGGAAGATCACCCCGCGTTCGTACTCGGCCAGGATCTTGATCGAACTCAGCAGATAGAGTCCGACGACGACGATGATGACGATAAGTCCGTACCCTTCAGGCATGGGAACCTCCAGAGTGACAGAGGATTGTACCAAGGCAGGAGGAGGAAGTAGGGAGTGGGGAGTAGCGAGTAGGAATTATTTCACCGGATCGACGGACAGCCGCAGGCCGTCGATGCGCTTCACTAGAACCCGCTCGCCGGGGGCGACATTCGCTGAAGAGACGGCGTCCCACAGTTCCCCGTGGACGAACACCTTGCCTTCGGGCTGAAGCGCGCTCTGCGCCACGCCGATTTCGCCGATCAATCCCTGAGAGCCGGTGACTACCTTGCTGCGCCGCGCCTTGATCACCAGGCCCACGAGGAAAACGGTGATCAATCCGATGGGCACGCTGACCGCCAGCGCCGTCACCAGGCGCACGCGCATTTCCGGTATGGGAGCGTCCACCAGCAGCAGCGCTCCTAGGATCATCAGCGCGATACCGCCCACGGTGAGCGCGCCGTGGGTAGCGAACTTGGCGTCGAGGATGAACATCACAAACGCGGCCACGATCAGGATCAGCGCGGCGTGCCGCGTGGGCAGGATGTTGAACGCAAAGATGGCCAGCAGGACAAAGATAAAACCCACCACCCCCGGCACGATCGCGCCAGGATGGTTGAACTCGACGTAGAGCGCCAGCATCCCGATGGCGAACAGAATGAAGGCTACGTTGGGATCCATGATGAAGTCGAGGATGCGCTGCTTCAGCGACATATCGAGCGTCTGCACCCGCTGATTGGCCAGGTGCAGCACCGTGGCCGAGCCGTTGAAGCGCGTCACATTACGGCCATCGAGCTGCTTGAGCAGGTCGGGAACGTCGGGAGCGATGAAGTCGATGAGGTGTTCCTTGAGCGCTTCCTGGTCGGTGAAGCTCTTGGACTGGCGCACTGCCGATTCCGCCAGCTCCACGTTGCGTCCGCGCTTGGAAACGAACGAGCGCATGAAGGCGGCAGCGTCGTTCTCCATTTTTGCCTTCATCACGTCGTCCATTTTTTCGCCGCCGAAGACCACCGGGTGCGCGGCGCCGGTGTTGGTGCCCGGGGCCATGGCGGCAACGTCGGCCGATTCCAGGATGAAGAAGCCCGCCGAAGCCGCACGCGAGCCGCTGGGCGCCACGTAGATGATTACCGGCACGGGTGAGGCCAGGATCTTTGCGATGATGGAGCGGGTGGAATCCAGCAGGCCGCCGGGGGTGGAAAGCTCGATGATGACAGCCTCGTCGTGGTCGCGCGCGGCCTGGTCGAGGGCGCGTCCGATGAACTCGTCGGAGATGGGCTGGATGGTGTCGTCAACGACGATCTTCAGCACATCCGCCCTCGCCAGAGCCGGAACCAGCAGGAGCACGGCGACGATCAGAACGGCGGTTTTGAATGGCGCTTTCATTTCTTATTGCGGCGTTGGCGTCGGCGGCTTGTCGGCGAGGCGGGCCGCGATATCGCGCTTCAGCGCCGCCGCGGCGGTATTCGCGGGCTCGAGCTCGAGGGCGTGTTCCACGTCCTGGCGCGCTGCCTCAGCATTATTGTCTCTCAGATCGAGCTGCGCGAGGATCAGCCAGGCTTCGGCGGATGGCTGCAGGATGAGCGCGCTGTGGGCTTCGGCGCGCGCTTCGGGAGGATGGTCGGCGGATAGAATCCTGGCCAGGCCAAGATGCGCTGCCGCATTGGTGGGGTCGAGTATGACCGCCTCGCGAAAGTGTTTTTCAGCTTCGTCTACGAAGCCCTGGTCCAGCAGTTCGTGTCCGCGCTCCACGTGATACTGGGCGTGCTCCTGCGCCGGCTTGTCCGCCAGCTTCATCTCGCTCTGGTTTTCCAGCTCGAAGGCGATCTGGCGGAACGACGCCTCATCGTAATTGCGCTTGATGCGCTCCAGCGGCAGCTTCACCTCCGCCGGCCGGATGGCGGCCGCAGTGGTGGCCGTTCCCGCCACCGGGGTCCCCAACACGCCCGCATTTGGCGTGGTGGGGTGGATCACTGCCGGACGGTTGAGCGCCTCGAGCAGCGCCTTGGCTTCGCCGTCCGAGGGGTTGAGCGCCAGCAGTTCGCGCAACTGGCGGGTGGCGCCAGCCGAGTCTCCGTTGCGCGCCAGGGCAATGGCCAGGTTGAGACGGTAGTCGGGATCGCTGGGATCGGCCTCGACCGCGCGCTCGAAGTAGTGGACCGCCGACTTCTGCCCGCGCCGTCCGGCAACCACGCCTAGATTGTTGTAGACCTCTATAAGCGGCAGGCGCGCGGCCACAAAGTCAAAGGCGTTCTGCGCTTTTTCGTACTGGCCCAGGTAAAACTCGCAGATGCCGAGATAAAAGCTGGCCTCGCGAGCCAGCGGATCACTCGGAGGGATGCGTTCCAGCCAGGCAGCGGCGGGCGCGTATTCGTGCCCATCATAGAGCGTCTTGCCCATTTGGAAGATGGCTTGGCTGTATGTGGGGTCCAGGCGCACGGCATCGCGGAAGCGCGCGATTTTCTCCTGACGCGAGGTGGCCACCAGGCCGCGCATATAGTTCTCGAAGGCATCCAGGCGGGGCGCCGGCTGGGCCGAGATAAACTCGCTGCGGGTGGTGGTCCGGCTGGGCGCGAGCAGGTGCATCAGGTTCTGCGCCAGCAGGGTCTCGACCTGGATCAGCGACGGCAGCGAGCCGGAGGCCACCACCGGCGTCGAGAGGTGCAGGCGTTCCATGTCCAGCACCTGGGCGCGCGCAGTGAAGCTCTGCCCGTCATAGGCATAGCTGCCGACGATGACGTAATCCACCTCCATCGCTTGGGCGATCTGGTAGGCGGTGGCGCGCGAGGGGCGCAGGTTGGCGGGCAGCCCCATGCGGTCGAAGGCATTCAACCGATCCCGGCGGTCGATGACGAAGAAGCCAGTGAGGCGTCCGCCCAACACCTCAGGAAAGGATTCTCCCACCCAATCCAGGCCCGGGACCCTGGAATTGTTCTGGAAGGGCATCACCAGCAGGGTCTTGCCCGGGAGAGCGTCGCGCTGGGCCCGGCAGGGAAGCGCGAGCGCTGCCACCATGAGCGCCGCGATGACGAAAGGACGTTTCAACTTAAGAAGATTATAGCGGAGGCGGTAGCGCCGGCGTCTCGTCGGCATTGTTTACAAAGGCGTGGCTCCAGGCTTACGAAGCCTGCCGCAGTCGCTGCAGGAAGTAGTCGCGCCAGTTCGCCGGCAAGGCGGCTAGTCCCGACGCGTGTCGCAGCAGATGAGGATCGGGTTTGTCCGCGACATAGAGGCGAGTAATGTCCGCGACCGAAACCCGTTTCTCCTCCCGAGCCAGCAGTTCCACGGTGTCCCCGGCGCGAAGCTCACCCTCTTCCACGACGGAGAAATAAAAACCTGTACGCTGGCTGGCCAGAAAGCGTTTGACAATGTCGTTGCGTCCAAACTTTATGCCCAGCTTGTAGCACGGCATGCGCGGCTGCGTGACTGCTACTACCGCCGATCCCACGCGAAAGCGATCTCCGATGCTGGTGCCGTCTTCGAGCAAACCTTCGGTGGTGAAGTTCTCGCCAAACGCGCCCCAGGGCAGTTCCGTTCCCGGCAGCTCCCGGCGCCAGAACTCATAATGCTCGGAAGGATAGACGTACACGGCCTTGTCCAGGCCACCGTGGACCTTGAGATCGGCCTGCTGGTCTCCATCCAGATTGAGGCGGCGCAACTGCACTGCGTACTCCACCGGCTCCTTGAAGATGCCCGTAGCTACGGTCTGGCCCCGCCACGGCACCGGTCGGGGCTGGCCGACGTTCACGGAAATTAGTTTCATGTCGCCTGATGGTTGGATGTTGAATCAGGAAAAAGGTGACAATAAGCGAGAACTACTTTCTCTCCCCTCGCATCATGTCCGCCGCGGTCTCTCGCGGCCGAATGAGGTGGGCCTTCGCGCCCTCGACCATCACCTCCGCCGGGCGGCCGCGGGTGTTGTAGTTCGAAGCCAGCGACATGCCGTAGGCGCCCGCGTCCAGCACCGCGAGCAGCTCTCCCTCACTCAGCATCGGCATCTCGCGGTCGCGGGCCAGGAAGTCGCCGGTCTCGCACACTGGGCCAACGATATCCACCTCGGCGCGGTTAGCGTCGTCGCGGTTCACCACCGGCACGACCTCATGGTAGGCAGCATAGAGCGCCGGACGGATAAGGTCGTTCATGGCCGCGTCCACCACCACGAAGCGTTTGTGGTCGTTGGTCTTGATGTAGAGCACGCGCGTCAGCAGCGCGCCTGCCGTTCCGACCAGCGCGCGTCCGGGTTCGAGCAGCAGGTGGACCTTCAGGCCGCGCAGCGGAGCGAGCACCGCCTGCGCGTATGCCTGCGCGCGAGCCGCGAAATCGTCTTCGCCCTGGTAGGAAATGCCCAGGCCGCCGCCGGCATCGACGTAGCGGATGCGGTGGCCGTCGGCCCTGAGTTGCCGCGCCAGCTCCGCCACGCGCAGCATCGCCTGCCGAAAGGGCTCCATGTCGGTAATCTGCGAGCCGATGTGCACGCTGATCCCGGCGGCTTCCAGGTATTTCTCCTCGCGGATGCGGGCGTAGATCGCGCGCGCCTGCTCGATGGCCACGCCGAACTTGTGTTCGCGCAGCCCGGTCGAGATGTAAGGATGGGTTTCGGTCCCGATGTGCGGATTGACGCGCAAGGCCACTCGCGCCGTTTTCTTGGCATGCGCGGCCGAGCGAGCCAAAACCGCCAGCTCGCTTTCGCTCTCTACGTTGAACATCAGGATGCCCGCACGCAGGGCGGCGCTGATCTCAGTGGCCGTTTTGCCTACGCCCGAGAAGACCACATCCTCGCCGGCCCGGCGGTCCACCTTGAGCACCCGCGCCAGCTCGCCGCGGGAGACCACGTCGAAGCCCGTGCCCAGACGGTGCAGCAGCCCCAGCACCGCCAGGTTCGAGTTGGCCTTGACGGAATAGCACACGGTGTGGCGCGCGCGGCCGAAGGCGCGGTCGAAGGCGCGGAAGCGCTCGCGGATGGTGGCCGCCGAATAGACGTAGAGCGGCGTGCCGAACTTTTCGGCCAGCGCGGTGAGCGGCACGCGTTCGCAGTAGAGTTCCTGGTTGCGGTAGAAAAACCCGGGCGCGCGGAGCACGGGACGATTATTCACGAGATTTGTGATTTGTGATGTGCGATTTGTGATTTTCGACTAATAAGCTGCCGCTCGCAATTCTTCATCGGGCAGGAGCTGCAGCTCGATCCAGCCTTCGACCGGCAGAGCGTCGATGGGCAGGCGGTCGCGCCACAAGCTGAAGCGCAGGCGCACGCGGTCGCCCTGTGCGGCTTCGAGCGCATAGAGTGGCAGCTTGAATTCGAAGACCTTGAGCAGCCGCGCCTGGGCCAAGTCGGTGAGCGCCGCGCCTTGCTCGCCGGAGGTCAGTTTGGAAGAGACGATGGCGCGGTTGGCGATGGTGACGTCGAGGCGCAGCTCGCGTCCTTTTTGTTTCGAGGCGCGCGGCGGCCGCTCGAAGTTGACCACTAGCTCCAAGTTTCCTTCCGGAACCTCGCCCATAAAATCCAGCCGCCCGTAGACGAATTTCTCGTCCACGCCGGCGTAGACCGAGTCCAGCAGGAACTGCTTGCCGTGCATGGCCGAGGAGCGCCGGTCGGCGGTATACATCGCGGCGCCGATCCAGTCGAAGTAGCGCATCGCGGCGCCGGCGATGCGGGGATGGATGTAGGCCGTCTGGGGCGTGAAGTAAGGCCGCGCCTCTGCGCCGGCGATGGGTTGTGCCAGGTAGTCAGGCGGCGAAGCCCCCAGCGCCTGGTAGATGTTGGAGAGGTGCTTGCGGTAGAGCTCGTCGAAATCGCGGTCGTTGGCGGAGTGGTGCTCGGGACCGTACCACCAGTTCCAGTCGCTGCCCTCGGCGATCAGCACCTCCTCGAAGGCCAGCCGCCGCGCTGGCTCGCTCGCGCCCGCGGCGGCGCGCGCGTAGAAATCGCGGGCGGAACTCAGATAATCCCAGGCGCGATTGTCCTCGGGCGCGCCGATCCACACGTTGAAGTTGGCGTTGATCCAGGAGCCGGGCACCAGCGAATTGAGGCGCGGGAACGGACCCTGGCGGGAGATGGCCTCGCTCACTGTGGCCGCCTCCAGGTCGCGATCGTGCTGGATGGCGTCATAGACACGGCGCAGGAACTCGCGCCCCGATTGTGGGTAGTACTCCCAGGCATTTTCGCCGTCGAGGATGATCGGTACCATGATGTCACGACGCTTGCCACCAACCGATTGCGCGCAATCCTTAATGCGATGGATGAGATGACTGGCGGCCTCAGCGGCGGGCATGCCCGAGTACACGAAGCCGATCAGGTCGGAGAGCGTGTGGTCGCGGAACAGCATGTACATCCCGGCCT
The DNA here is from genome assembly GCA_963808725.1 of uncultured Acidobacteriota bacterium. Taxonomy (GTDB): domain Bacteria; phylum Acidobacteriota; class Terriglobia; order Terriglobales; family Acidobacteriaceae; genus JAHFUA01. The sequence goes on from CAWEGO010000004.1 coordinate 70,746, forward strand.
GCGCCTTCTGATAGCGGTAGAGGCTGTAGAGCTTGTCGGCGCCGTCGCCCTGGAGGCGCCCATCGCCATCGCGATTAAAGAAGTAGCCGATGGAGCGGCCGAGCACGCCTTCGTCGGTAGCCATCCACTTGACGCCGAGCTTGTCGGCGATGGCGATCACTTCCTCGGAGACGCTGCCCTCCGACGGCCACACTCCCTGCGGGCGTACGCCGAACACGCGCTGATGCAGGTCGAGTCCGCGGCGAAGCTGCTCTTCCGCGTCCTCGGGATGGCGGAAGCGCTGCTCCGGCAGCGGCAGCCCGGGCGAAGAGACGCGGCCCTGGTCCGTATCGCACACCAGCGGCAGGATGGGGTGGTAAAAGGGCGAGGTCGAAATCTCGATCCCGCCGCGCCGCGCCGCGGCAGTGTACGCCGGCAGCACCTGCCCGAGAAACTCCTTCTGCTTGCGCAAGGCCAGCAACTGGTCGTCGCGGGAATAGCCGCGCTCCTTGCGCACCAGCGCCGCCACGTCTTTATCTTCCAGGAAGAATTCGTCGAACCAGGCGATCTGCGAGAGCACTTGCAGATCGGCGAAATCCTGCGGGCGGAAGTAGCTCACGCCGCGGTCCAGGTTCTCGCCTATGCTGCGGAACTGCTGGAACAGCTCGCGGTAGCGGGGATAGCGCCCGATCATGTGGGTAGGGTTGGCCTGAAACAAGTACTGCAGGGCGAAGCGGCGGTCAGCGGGCGCCAGCTCAAGGGCGGGCTTCGACGCGACTTCGAGGAACGGGTCCTGCGCCGTGCCGGCCACGTAGTCTTCAATCTGTGCGATCAGCGAGGGCACAAGATTGAAGGTCTGGTGGACGTGGGGGAATTCGTCCAGCAGCTTGACCATGCCGTAATAATCCTTGAGCGCGTGCAGGCGCGTCCACGGCAGACGATACTCGCCCGTCACCAGGTCCTTGTAGTAGGGCTGGTGCATGTGCCAGAGAAAGACGACGCGAATCATAAGAGGCAGTTGCCAGTTGTCAGTTGTAGTGGCGGGCGCGGGAAGTTGCAAGTGGGCAAGGGGTTTCGGTACCTGTGCGGAGTGCCAAAATAGGGTTGTCGCGCCGGCGTCCCGCCCGCGCCTTCTGCTAAATTAGTCACTCCCATGTCCACCGGCGAAAAATTCGAGCGTGCAGTTTCCATCATGGCGCGGCTGCGCGCGCCCGGGGGCTGTCCCTGGGACCGCGAGCAGACCTTCGATTCCATCAAGCCCTACACCCTGGAAGAAGCCTACGAAGTCCTGGAGGCTATCGACAACCGCGACTGGGACGAGCTGCAGGGCGAACTCGGCGACCTGCTGCTGCAGGTGCTGTTCTACGCCGAGATGGCGCAGGAAGATGGCCGCTTTTCCATCGATGACGTGCTGGAACGTCTATCAAACAAGCTGGTCCACCGGCATCCGCACGTCTTCGGCGACGTGAAGGCGGAGACCTCCGCCGATGTCCTCCGCAATTGGGAAGCCCTAAAAGCGGAAGAGAAGAAGAAGCGCCTTGAGGCCGGCGGCGGCAAGGCGGCCAAAGAAGAAGCGAAGCCCGAATCGGTTCTGGCGGGAGTTTCGTCGGCGATTCCGGCGCTGCTCGAGGCCTACAAACTCAGCTCGCGTGCGGCGCACGTGGGCTTCGATTGGCCGAACGTCGAAGGACTCTTCGACAAGCTCGCGGAAGAAACCACTGAACTCAAGCACGAACTGGAGCACTTTCCGGCGCCGGGACCACGTCCGGCGCATCGCGGCATCGCGGGCTCGCACACCGGGGCGGTGGTGCCCGGGGAAGAGCTGAAGGCGCGTCTGGAAGACGAAATCGGCGACATGCTCTTCGTGCTGGTCAACATCGCGCGCTATCTCTCGCTCGATCCCGAATCGGCACTCAAGAAGACCAATCGCAAATTTAAGCGCCGCTTCCAGTGGCTGGAGCAGGAAATTCGCCGCTCCGGCCGCCGCCTGGAAGACGCCACCCTCGAGGAAATGGAGGCGCTTTGGCAGCAATCGAAGACGCAGGAAAAGCGGTAGCGCCGGGCGTTGAAGTCCGGCTGTGCCACGGACTCGACGAATTGAACACCTGCGTCGGCCTGCAGAAAGAAGTCTGGAATTTTTCCGACTACGATCTCATCCCGCTGCGGCTGTTCGTGGTGGCGGAGAAGATCGGCGGACAGGTGATCGGCGCCTTCGACGCCGGCGAACTGGTCGGCTTCGCCATGTCCATTCCCGGTGCGCGCGCCGGCAAGGCGTATCTGCACTCGCACATGCTGGCCGTGCGCGAGAGCTACCGCAACGCCGGCATCGGTCGGCGGCTGAAGCTCTTCCAGCGCGAAGATGCCCTGGGCCGCGGCTTCGAGCTCATCGAGTGGACCTTCGATCCGCTCGAGATCAAGAACGCCTGGCTGAACATCGAGCGGCTGGGCGCCATCGCCCGGCGCTACACCCTGAACCAGTACGGCATCTCTTCGTCGCCGCTGCAGGGCGGCCTGCCCACTGACCGACTCGTCGCCGAGTGGTGGCTGCGCTCCGAGCGCGTCGAGACGCTGCTGAAGACGGGGAAACATTCGCCTGTAAAAGCAGAAATGACCGTCGCTGTCCCGGCGGAGATTTACACGTGGAAATCGGCGCCGCAGCATCGCCACAAGGCCGAGCAGGTGCAGTCGCGCAACCGCGAGCAGTTTCTCGACGGCTTCTCGCGCGGCCTGGCCGTGCTCGGGTATGAGCGCGACGCGATCGGGAATGGGACGTTTCTGGTGGGCAGGTGGGAGCATTAAACGAACCGAAGGTCCCTCGACTCGCGCTTGGTCGCAGACGCAAGGGTCCCTCGCTGCGCTCGGGATTTCGCCTGCGGGCTCAGACGCCCGCAAAGCGGCTCAACTTCGCTCGGGATGACAATTCAATACGATGAGAATCGACGCCATCACCCTCCGCGAAATCCGCATGCCGCTGGTGCACTTCTTCGAGACCAGCTTTGGGCGGACCACTGAACGGCGCATCCTGCTGGTTACCGTACACTGCGAGGGTGTGGACGGCTGGGGTGAGTGCACCGCAGGCGAACATCCGTTCTACAACGAAGAATCGGTCGAGACCGCCTGGTACGTGCTATCGAAATACCTAGCGCCGGCGGTGCTGGGCCGCTCGCTGGAGAGCGCGCGAGATGCGGTGCCGCTCATGGCGCGAGTGCGCGAGCACCGCATGGCGAAAGCCGCGCTCGAAAACGCGCTCTGGGATGCCGAGGCGCGACAGAAGAACGTTCCTCTGTGGAAGCTGCTGGGCGGCACGCGTCGCCAGATTCCCTGCGGCGTTTCGATCGGCATCCAGGAAACTATCGACAAGCTGCTGGAGAAGATCGAGGTCGAACTGGCGGCCGGCTATCGCCGCATCAAGGTGAAGGTGAAGCCGGGATGGGACCTCGATGTGCTGGAGCGCATCCGCAGCCGCTGGCCTGATATCACCCTGAGCTGCGACGCTAACTCCGCCTACACGCTCGACCAAGTGGAGCACCTGCGCAAGTTCGATCAATTCAAGCTGCTGATGATCGAGCAGCCGCTGTGGTCCGATGACCTCTACTTCCACGCGCGATTGCAGAAGCAATTGGCGACGGCGCTTTGCCTGGACGAATCCATCCGCACCGCGCGCGATGCCGATGCGGCGCTCGACCTCGGCGCCTGCCGCATCATCAACATCAAGCTGGGACGCGTGGGCGGATTCACCGAGGCGCGGCGCGTGCACGATGTGTGTCAGGCGCGCGGCATTCCCGTCTGGTGCGGAGGCATGCTGGAATCGGGCGTGGGCCGGGTGCACAACATCGCCATGTCCACGCTCGCGAACTTCAGCCTGCCCGGTGACGTGTCGGCGTCAAAGCGCTACTGGAAGGAAGACATCATCGAGCCGGAGGTGGAAGTCAGCCGCGAGGGATTCATTGACGCCGAGATCCAATACCACGTGCGGGAAGACTTAGTGGAAAGGGTGACGGTGAGGAAGGAAGAATTGAGGCATTGAGTCATTTCCGCAAGAGCCTAAGCAGATCGTCCACGGATAGTTCCACATCACGAAGGATGGATCGAAGAAGCCCCGGCCCGATTACCTCGCCTGCGTGCACTGGTATCGTCGTGACCCGACCATCGGCGTGCTTCAAGAAGACGTGACTTCCTCGGCTTCGGACCGCCCGAAAACCGATCTTCTCCAGAAGATGTATGACTTCCTTGCCCTTGAGGCGCGGCAGACGAGTCATACCGAGACTTGCTGAATGCCTATTAACTCAAGCGATCCGATTTCGTCGGAACCATTTTCCAGGCACAACTCAATGACCTCGCGAGTGCGTTTCAGGAGCGTGTCCAGGCTCTTGGCTTGAGTGTGGCAACCGCGCAAGGCCGGAACCGTGGCGACGTAGAGGCCTTCTTCGTCGCGTTCAATCACTACTGTGAATTTGCGGGGTCGTTTCACTGGGCGATTCTAGCACGGCCTTCGCGGGCTCGACTTAGTGCAGGGCCGCAGCCCCGCCATGGTGCCGGGGTTTGCGCATGAGCAGCAGCAGCGGCAGCATCGCCAGAAACACCGCCCCCAGAATCCAGAAGGCGTCGATGAACGACAGCATGGAGGCCTGGCGCTCGACCATGCCGAACAGAGCGGCGTAGGCCTGCTGGCCGGCGGTGGCGGCGTCGGAGCCGCGGGCCATAAATCCCTGGCGCAGGGCCTCGAACATCTGCCGGCTCCTCAGGTCGTAGATGTTCACGTGCCGGCCGAGCACGTTGAAGTGGGTCTGCGACTGCCGCGCCACGATGGTGGTGACGGCGGCGATGCCGATGCTGGCGCCGATGTTGCGCATCAGGTTGAAGATGCTGGTGGCGTTGCCCATGCGCTCCTTCTCGATGGGATCGTAGGTGACCGTGGTGAGGGGCACGAACAGCAGTCCCATGGCGACTCCCTGGACGATCTGCGGCCAGAAAATGTCCCAGTAGCCGGCGTCCAGGTTAAGCGCCGCCGAGCAGGAACAGGCTGGTGCCGATGCCAGGATGATGCCGGCCGCCAGCAGTTTGCGCGGTTCCACCTTGGCCACAGGATGCCGACGATGGGCATAAACAGGAACGATCCCAGCCCGCGCGGCAGCATGGCCAGCCCGCCTGCAGCGCCGGATAGCCCATCAGCGTCTGCAGCCAGATGGGGATCAGCACGGTGCTGCCGTAGAGCACAAATCCCAGCACCGTCATCATGAACACGCCGGTGGCGTAGGTGCCCACCTTGAAGACGCGCAGATCCACGATCGGATGTCGGACGAACAGTTCGCGAATGACGAACGCCGCCAGCCCCACGACCGCCATCACCGCCAGCACGCGGATGAAGTCGGAGCTGAACCAGTCTTCCTCCTGGCCTTTGTCGAGCATGATCTGCAGCGCTGCCGATGCCGATGGCGAGCAATCCGATCCCCCAGCAATCGCACGTAGGATGACTCCCGCCGGATGTAGTGCGGATCGAAGATGAAGAGCTTCGCCATCAGGGTGGCGGCGATGCCGATCGGCAGGTTGATGTAGAAGACCCAGCGCCAACTGTAGCTGTCGGTAATCCAGCCGCCCAGCACCGGCCCGAGCATGGGCGCCACCACGATGCCCAGTCCCCAGAACGCCATCGCCTTGCCGCGTCCTTCGGGCGGGAAACGCCTCCAGCATGATGGCCTGCGAGAGCGGCTGCAGCCCGCCGCCGGTCGCGCCCTGGATGACGCGGAAGACGATCAGCGTGGGCAGGCGACGGCGCCATGCCGCAGAGCGAGCGAAGAGACGCGTGAAGCCCGAAGACCGAGGTCATCAGCACGCGCTTGCGGCCGAAGTGATTGGATAGCCAGCCGGTCATGGGCAGGATGATGGCGTTCGAGCCACCAGATACGAGGTCAGCACCCAGGTGGCTTCGTCCACCGTGGCGGACAGGCTGCCGGCGATGTGCGGCAGCGAGACGTTCACCACCGTGGTGTCCAGCACCTCCATGAAGGTGCCGAGCATCACCGCAATGGCGACGATCCAAGGGTTGATCTCCGGCGCGGCTTCTGCGGCGATGGGATAAGTGGTAGAGGCCATCGTCTTACCGTCGGCAGAGACGCAGCATGCTGCGTCTCTACTTGGTCAGCACAGTCGGTACAACCGACATGCCCGGCCGCAGCCGGTGCTGCGGGTCTTGCCCTTTATCGAAGACGATCTTTACCGGAATGCGCTGCACCACCTTTACGTAGTTGCCGGTGGCGTTCTCCGGCGGCAGCAGGCTGAAGCGCGCGCCGGTAGCGCCGCCGATGCTGTCGACGTGGCCGTTCAAGGTCGCGGCCGTAGGCGTCCACGTGGACGCGGGCCTGCTGTCCGGGACGCATGTTCTTCAGCTGCGTCTCTTTGAAGTTGGCGGTAACGTAGATGTCGTCGAGATCAGCACCGATGCCGAAGAGCGGCTGGCCGGCTTGCACCATCTGTCCGACTTCCGCGCTGCGCTTGCTGACGACGCCGGCGACGGGAGCGCGGACGGTGGTGTATTGCAGATTGAGTTGCGCCTGCGCGAGCGGCCGCCTCGGCGCGCTGCACCACGGCTTCGGCGGCGCCGGCGCGGGAGCGCATCACCGCGACCTGCTCCGGACCGGTCTGGGCGCTGCGCGCGTTGGCTTCGGCCTGCGCCACCGGCTGTGGGCGGCGGTGGCGTTGGCGTGCTGGGCCTCGACGGTGGCTTCGGCCGCCTGCTCGGCCGCGACCGCGGCGTCATATTGCTGCTGCGAGATTTCATCCTTGCCGATCAACTGCTGCATGCGGCGAAGATCGGAGGCCGCCTTTTTATACTTGGCCTCCGCGTCGGCTACCTGCGCTCGTGCCGCCAGCTCTTCTTTCTGCGCGGTCGCCACCGCCGCCTGCGCCGCGCTCAACTGGCTGCTAGTGCCGGTGTGGGTGATGGGAACGTTGGTGCGCGCGGCCTGGGCGGTGGCCTCGGCGTCGGCAAGATCAGCCTGAGCCCGCTGCAAGGCCACCTGGTAATCAGTGGGATCGAGTTCGGCCAGCACCGTGCCTTTCTCCACATACGTGTTGTCGTCGAAGTTCACCTTGATGGCGGTGCCGGAGACGCGCGCGCTCACGGGATAGATGTAGCCGTCAATCTGGGCGTCGTCAGTGCTCTCGCGGACCGAGTAGTAGCGCCACACCCAGACGCCGGCGGCGACGACGACCACCACTATCAACAGGAACAGCCAGCGGGCCGCGGGGTGCTGCTGGTAATAGGAGCGGGCGCGCTGCCGTCGCGAGGGCTCTTCCTCCTGCCACCCGGCGGTCTGTTCCAGCCCCAGTTCCCGCTTCTCCGGGTCGGTTTTGACGGAGTCGGCCACTACTTCGTTCCTCCCAGGTAGCGCTGGGTAGCGGTTTCCGCTACGCCCATCGCGCGCGCCAGCGACAGCTTGGACAGATTAAAGCTATTGAGGCTGGAAATGTAATTGTCGTTGGCCGTGGCCACCGATTCCTGAGCCTCCACCACGTCGATGTTGTTGGCCACGCCGGCAGCGAAGCGGTCCTGCGCCTGCCGGAGTTGCTCCTGGGCCAGGCCTATGGTGCTCTGCGCCACTTGGACCAGGTCGGCCGCGACCTTGAGATCGAGGAAAGCGGTACGCACCTCGAACTCCATGCGGCTGCGCAGGTCTTCCAGTTCGGAGCGGCGCTGTTTCAGGAGTGCCTCCGCCTGGAGCACGTCGCCGCGCACCTTGCCGCCCTGGAAGACGGGAATGCGCAACCCGGCGGTGGCCGTGAACGTTCCATGCGAACTGCCGGGGGTGATGCCGACGTCGCCGTAATCGCCATTGATCCCCAGGCTGGGCAGACGTTCGGCCTCCGCCGCCCGCTTTCCCGCCTCGGCGGCGTGCTCCAGGCTCAGCGCCGCCTGGTAGTCGGAGCGGTTCTTGTACGCCGTCTCCATGGCCTGGTCAAACGAGATCGCGGGCGCGGGCTGGAAGGGCACGGTGTCGGTGAGTTCGAACTCCTGCGCCACGGGCAACCCGATGACGCGCGCGAGCTGCAGCTTTTGCTTGTCGAAGTCGTTACCGACGGCGAGCAGCCGCTGCTGCTGCGCCTGCATCTCCACCTGCGCGCGCAGCACGTCGATGCCGGGACTCACGCCCGCGTGCTTGAGATCGACCGCCTGCTCGTAAAGCGTCTTGGCGGTCGAGAACTGCGCCTGGACGGCATCGCGGCGGGCGGCGCCCGCCAGCGCCTGCAAGTAGCTGCCGCCCACCACCAGCACCACCAGTTCCCGCGAATCGCGATAATTCCAGGTCGCGGCTTCCAGGTTGTGCGACTCCTGGCGGATGCGCTCGAGAGCGTGAAAATCGAGTACCGGCGCGGTCAGGAAGGCGCGCGCATCGAACAGGCTGAAGGGCCCGATGACCGCCGGCAGACCAGCAATCGTACCCGGCTTCAATCCAAACGCAGCGAGACTTACTTGCTCCGCCGTTTCCGAAATGCGGGTGTTGAGGTTGGGCAGCATTTCGCTGAGCGCTCTCCAGCGAGCGCCGCGCGCGGCTTCCGTCTGGTCGGAGGAAAGCAGCAGTCCGAGGTTGTAGCGCAGACCGCGCTGAATCGCCTCCAGCATCGAGAGCTTCAGCACGCCCGCCGTGGTCGGTCCCGAGGGCACGCCTCCCAGAAACGGGTTCTGCTGCCCGGTCGCGGAAGACAAGGATGGCGCGCTGGTGCCCGTTTGCACTTGCGGGAGCGGCTGGGTGAATCCCGTCCCTTGCGCGGCGGCCCCAGCGGAAAACAGCAGGCTGGCGCCGATGAGCAGGTATTTCGACGTTGCTGACCGCAGCCGCGGTTGACGTGCGAGCACTAATTTTGCATGCATACTGGCCGGGAGACAGTACAGCAGTTTACCTAATGGTGCCGTCCTTCGTCTCCGGCACGGCCATCAGGGACTCACATCCTTCCTGAGCGCTCTCCGCGGGAACGCCATCTCACTGGGGTACACGGTCGGGAGGGGGAAAGGTTACGACGGATTTAAGCGGATTTTAAAAGCGGAGCAATTCTTTAGCCCGCTTCGCGGGCTGTGTTGTTTTCCACCCTGACCCACGGCTTACGCCGTGGGCTACGCTCTCCCGCGCGCTTCGCGCGCTAAAAGGGTTCCAGCACGCGATAATTTCCTGTTGACCCGATGACCCGATCTCCCGATGACCCGATCACCCGATGACCCGATCACCCGATGACCCGATCCCCACTTACCCGATGGCCGTCGCCACTCCTGCCATAGCGCCCTGCTTGACCGCCATCAACTCGGCGGCTTTCTGCGCGATGTGCTCGGCGCTGACCTCGAACTCCTTGATCAGTTCCCACGGGTATCCGGATTCGCCGAAGCGGTCTTTCACTCCGATGGCGCCGGTGATTACCGGCACGCCGTAAAGCTCGGGGCTCTCGGTCAGGATGCCGCTCACGCGCCAGGCCAGAGCGCCGATCTGGTGTTCTTCCGCGGTGACGATGGCGCCGGTCTCTTTGCCGGCGCGCAGAATGGCGGCCGCGTCGATGGGCTTCAGCGTGTGCAGATTGATCACGCGCGTCTCGTATCCGAACTCCTGCTTCAAGATCCAGGCGGCGCGCATGGCTTCCGGCACCATCGGTCCGCAGGCGATGATGCTCACGTCCTCGTGCTCGTTCGAGTACTCCTCGGCCAGCATCGTCTCGAAGGCGTCGATGAAGTTCTCCGCCTCGTGGCGCAAGCGGATGACGTTGGCCTTGCCGAAGACGAACGGCGTCGCCTCGGTGGTAACGATGGGTGTGGCCTCGCGCGCGAAGCGGAGGAACTTGGGCCCCGGCTGTTTCAGCAGCAGGTACGTGGTGGCCTTGCGCGTTTCCACCGCGTCGCAGGGCACTACCACTTGCATGTTGGGGAGACCGAGGACGTTGAACAGATCTTCGAGCGCCTGGTGGGTGGCGCCGTCCGGGCCGACGGAAACGCCGCCGTGCGCGCCCGCCACCAGCACGTTGAAGTCGCCGTAGCAGACCGAAACCCGCAACTGGTCGAGGTTGCGGGCCGCGGCGAAGGTCCCGTAAGTCCCGAAGACCGGCAGCTTGCCCTCGCGCGCCAGCCCCGCGGCTGCCGCCGTGGCCGACTGCTCGGCGATCCCCATACTGATCCAGCGGTCCTTGCGCGCGGGCTTGCCGGCGTAGAACTCGCTGATGGTGATGGAGCCGGAAATATCGAGCCCCAAGCAGACCACGCGCGGATCGTCGCCGTTCTCCGCCAGCGATTGCCCGAAGCCCATGCGCGTGGGTTTCATCGCCGCTTTCATCTTGGAGTCGCTGTTCCACCAGTAATTGCGGCTGAATTTGGGCAGCTTGGCATCGAGCGTGCTGTCCACTTCCGCCTGGAATTGCTTGGCCTTTTCCAGCAGCCGGGCGTAGGGGATTTGTTTGTCGAGTCCGAGTTCCTGGAGGCCCTTGATCATTTCTTCGACGCTGGGTACTTTGCCATGCCAGCCGGCGACGTTCTCCATGAAGCTGACGCCCTTGCCCTTGACGGTTTCGGCGAGGATCACCGTCGGCTTGCCCACGGTGGTGCGAGCCTTTTCCAACGTTTCCACCACCTGCTGCATGTCATGACCATCGCAGCTCAGCACTTCCCATCCGAAGGCGCGGTATTTCTTATCGAGCGGCTCGATGTTCATGACGTCCTGCACGCGGCCATCAATCTGCAGCCCGTTCTTGTCTACGATGCCGATCAGGTTGTCGAGCTTGTAGTGAGCAGCCTCCATGGCGGCTTCCCAGATGGAGCCTTCCTGCTGCTCGCCGTCGCCCATGATGCAGAATACCTTGTGCGGCTTGCCGGCGAGCTTGCCGGCGAGCGCGGTGCCCACGGCCACGCTCAGCCCCTGGCCGAGCGAGCCCGACGACACTTCCACGCCCGGCACCTTGAGCCAGTGCGGATGTCCCTGGTAGGGCGAGCCCAGCTTGCGCAGCGTCACCACATCTTCGGGCTTGTGATATCCGGCAAAGGCCAGCCCAAGATAAAGCGCTGGCGCCTTGTGTCCCGCCGACCAGATGATGCGATCACGATCTTCCCAATTCGTGTGCCTGGGATCGTGGTTGGCGACTTTGAGATAGAGCGCGGCGGTGATGTCCATGATGGAAAGCGTTCCGCCAGCGTGCCCGGAGGCGGCCGCGGCCAGCACCACCAGGTCGTAACCGCGCATCAGGTTGGCGACATGTTGCAGCTCTTCGACGGAGTAGTCCCGAATCACCTTCCCGGTCTTGGAATCGATGATGGCCATGGCATCCTCGTAGGCTCCCGCCCTGGACTGGCGGAGCAGCCCCCGTAACGCTTTAGCCTATGCCGGAACGCCTGCGTGCCTCAGTGAGTTCAGTCACAGCGGGGGGTGATGAAGGAAGTAAAAAGTGAGAAGTGGGAAGCTTAGACCGTGCTTGCATGCAGTGTATAATCCGTACCAGTTGAGCGACCGTCAACCTTGAAGCTTCAACCGTGTAGCCTGATGCATAGGTGGCGCCACTCCGCCATGAGCAGTTTCCGCTGGAACACCCTGGCCGGCCCCGGAGACCCAAAGTAGATCAAGAGAACGTGGCAATTCTGCAGGTATTCGAGATATCGCTGGGTCCGGGCCGGCTGGTGAGCCTCAAGCCCACACCGCGGCCCCGAGTATTAACGCCGCCGGGCGGGTTTATAGAATCCAAGCGCAGCAAACACTTCTGGCCGGTGCAGTCCCAACGATGAAAGATGATTGAGGAGGTCGTGATGAGCTTTGTCCGTCTGACAGCTAAGTTTCCAGGAAAAGCTTTGGTAATGGTTCTGCTGTTAGCGCCCGCACTCATGTGGGCCCAGGAGAACAAGAACAAGAGCAAGAACGCTCCGGCGAGCAAGCCGGCGCCGGCGCAACACACCGCGCCATCGCGTCAGGCCGCGCCATCGCGTCCGGCCACTAGCTCCCGACCCAGCACGACCCGTCCGGGGACAACCAGCTCTACGCGGCCGGGGACGACCTCCGCGCGACCGAGCACCACGCGGCCAAGCACGAGTACCTCGACACGACCGGGCACGACCACGCGGCCGGGGACGGCTACCTCGGCGCGGCCGGGCACAACCACGCGACCGGGGACGAGTACCTCGACACGACCGGGAACGACCACGCGGCCGGGGACGAGCGCGCGACCGGGGGCGGCTATATCCACACGACCGGGGGCTGCGGGCCGTCCGAGCCCGGCGGCTGCCCGTAACAACGTGGCGCGGCCACCGAACCGCACCATCCGTGGTAACACGGTATCGTACCGCCCGGGCGGCCGGGTGAGCACAATCAGGACTGCGCACGGAGCCACGATCTACCATGGGCCACGCGGAGGAATGATGGCCGTACGCGAGCGTGGCGGCGTCCGCACCGTCGCCTTCGGGCGTCATGGCGGTTACGTCGATCGCGCCTATCCCGGCCGCTGGCATGGCCACGAATACCGGGTGCGCACCTACTGGTACGGCGGACACGCCTACGCCTTTGCCTATCGTGGGTACTACTGGGGTGGCCATCCCTACTTCTGGTACGCTCCGGGATTCTTCTGGCGTCCCGCTTTTTACGGATGGGCGTTTAATCCCTGGGCCCTCCCGGTGGTCTACGCGTGGGGTTGGGGCCACGCTCCTTGGTTTGGCTTCTATGGGGGTTACTTCGCCCCGTATCCTGCTTACGCGGCGGCCAATTTCTGGCTGACGGATTACATCATCGCCCAGAACTTGCAAATGGCCTATGAGGCGCAGCAGGACGCGGCCGCCGAAGCCGCCGCGCCGGCCGGCCCGCCGCCGCCGCAACAAACCCAGCTCTCGCCCGAGGTCAAGGCTCTGATTGCCCAGGAAGTAAAGGAGCAACTGGCAGCAGAGCAGGCAGCGGCTGCCGCGCAGGCGAATGGCGCGCCTCCGCCACAGCAGGGAGCCAATGTGCCGCCGCCGGCGCTCGATCCGGCGCACCGGGTTTTCATCGTCGACAGCAACCTGGACATCACTACGGCTGATGGCGGCGAATGCGGCGTCACCCCTGGGGACATCATCCTGCGCACCGGCGACAACGTGGTCGACGGCACCAAGGTCGAAGTCAGCGTGCAGAGCAGCAAGGCGGGCGATTGCAATATCGGCGCCAACGGCAGAGTGGAAGTGGCCGACTTGCAGGAGATGCAGAATAACTTCCGCCAGCAGATGGACACCGGACTCAAGCAGCTCGCCGACAACCAGGGCAAGAACGGCCTGCCGGCCGCGCCCGACACCGGCACGGTCGCCTCCAACGACGTGCCCCCGGTCCAGCCTGACAAGGACGCGCAGGCCCAGGTGCAGGGTTTGCAGAACGAAGCTGACCAGGCCGAGAAAGACGTGAACCAGCCGGCCTCCGGCCAAGGAGGGACAAAGTAGGATTGCCGCAAGACTGCCGGATCGCCGGGATCATCCTGGCGATCCGGCTTTTTTTGTTCTTCAATCTCCCGATCACCCGACGACCCGATCGCCCGATTCCTACATCTCCCGCCGGCCCTCCATCGCCTTCATCATGGTGACCTCGTCGGCGTATTCGATGTCGCTGCCCACGGGCAGGCCCATGGCGATGCGCGTCACTTTGACGCCGGCGGGCTTGACCGCCCTCGCCAGCCAAGTCGCGGTGGCTTCGCCCTCGACCGTAGGATTGGTGGCCAGGATAACTTCGTCCACTTCACCGGCCTTGATCCGGCGCAGCAGGTTGGCGGTGCGCAGATGCTCCGGCCCCACGCCGTGTAAGGGCGAGATCGATCCGTGCAGCACGTGGTAGACGCCGTTGAAGTGGTGCGTCTTCTCGATGGCGGTGATGTTCGTCGGCTCTTCGACCACGCACACCAGGCGCTGGTTGCGGGTGGGGCTCGCGCAATAGAGGCAGGGATCGACGTTGGTGATGTTATTGCACACCGAGCAGAGGTGGAGCTTTTCTTTGACGTTGCGGATGGCGGCAGCCAGGCCCTCGGCGTCATCTTCGCTGGCCCGCAGGATGTGGAACGCCAGCCTCTGCGCGCTCTTCGAGCCCACGCCCGGCAGCTTCTTCAGTTCGTCGATCAGGCGGGCCAGGGGCAGGGCAAACTCAGGCATGAGATTTCTGATTTGTGATTTCCGATTTGTGATTCGAAAACCGGTGCGCCTAATGGCTCAGAAAATCACAAATCGCGAATCACCAATCACACCAGCCCCATCCCGCCCAGCATGCCGCCGAGGCTCGACTGCATGGCCTCATCCACCTTGTGGCCGGCGGCATTGACGGCGGCCATCACCAGGTCTTGCAGCATCTCCAGGTCACCGGACTTGGCCACCTCGGGATCGATCTTGATGCCCAGCACCTGCTTCTGGCCGTTCATCCTGACGCTGACGCTGCCGCCGCCCGAGCTGGCCTCCACCGTGGTCTCCAACATCTTGCGCTGGAGCTCCTCGTACTGACGCTTGGCCACGGACATCATTTCCTGCAACTGTCGTGGATCGAAGCCGGGCATCGGTCCTCCTCCCAGCGAGGATAACAGGAGCAGGCCCCGCAGGAAACCCCGCTCGGCTGCACCCGACATGGAGGAGCCATCGCCGCTGCCTGAATTTCACCCGTCGCGGAGCCGGCGATGTGTACGCGGGCGTCGTTGGTCTCAATGGGCTTATCGGTGAAGGTGAACGCCCTCCAATCTGCAGCAGAACAGGGAACAGCCAGCCCCGCACCTGGCCAGTCTGCGCTTGACAGCCGCCATGCGCTGGTACTAGCCTTGTGTGCGCTTCCCCGCTAGTTGGCTTTCTTCTAACGCCTAAATAGTTCCATCAACCTTGCGGTATTGATTGAGAGCACGTCGTTTCTCATACGTGTGAGGTTCAGTAGTTTCTGCTTTAGGAAGAGAGGAGAGCCATGTCTGCTCAGAAGTCCTCGGTGTGTGCGGTGATGTTGTTTCTTGTGCTCGGATGGGTGAGTGTGGTGTCGGCACAGTCCGCACCGGCCGCTCCCGCTGCATGGACGGCGAGCACCGCCGTGCCGCGGCTGGTAAAGTTCAGCGGGGTGGTGACGGACGCGGCCGGCAATCCGCGTAGCGGCGTTACCGGCATGACCTTCGCCCTGTACAAGGACCAGGCCGGCGGCGCGGCGCTGTGGCTGGAGACGCAGAACGTCACCCTGGACGTGCAGGGCCGCTACACCGTACTGCTGGGAGCGAACAGCGCGGAAGGGGTGCCGCTGGATGCGTTCACAGCCAATGAAGCCCAATGGCTGGGGATCCATCCGGAAGGGCTGCCCGAACAGCGGGTGCTGCTGGTGAGCGTGCCTTACGCCCTGAAGGCGGCTGACGCCGAGACCCTGGGCGGCATACCGGCTTCGTCCTTCGTGCTGGCGGCGCCACTAGCCGCGGGCGCTACCACCAGCACGGGGCAGACGGGCACGACCCCGACTGCTGCGGGCGCATCGGTGCCCTCGCCGGCGATCAGCGGCAGTGGGACCGTGAATACGCTCGCCAAGTTCGACGCCTCAACGACGAACCTCATCAGCTCCTCGATCACGGACACGGGCACGGCGGTCAGCACCACGGAACCGGTGGGAATCGGCACCGCCAGCCCGGGAGCCCTACTCGACGTGGAGTTTACGACCAGTGCGCCCACCAACGCCCTGCTCTCCAACATCAACTACAACAACAGCACGGCCGTTACTAACGCCGTGGTTTCGGCCTTCGATATGAACTTCATGGACGGCAGCACGGCCGCGAACCTGTCGAAGCAGACGGCGCGCATCGCCTATATCCGCGAAGCGGGGGCGACGGGAGGAGTGACGGCGTTTGACACAGCGCTGACCACGACCGAGGTGGTGAATGCCAACGCCCCCTTTCCGGTGCGGTCGATCAACATTGAAGGTCCCAATATGAATACGGGGACCACGCTGTCCAACTTCACCGGCCTCTACATCGGCTCGCCCAGCGGGGCGGGCACGGTGACGAGCAAGTTCGCGTTGGTGACGGAGCCCAACGCCGGCAACGTGGGCATTGGAACGACCGCGCCGGGCGCGAAGCTGGAGGTGGCGGGCAGCCTGACGGTGGACACCCCCGGCGTCATCACCGGTGACGGCTCCGGCCTGACCAACCTGAGTGCCAGTAGTTTGAGCAGCGGAACCATACCGAGCGGGGTGAACGGCTCCGGGCTGACCAATCTGAACGCTAGTAACCTCGCGACAGGCACGGTCGCGGCAGCGCGGTTGCCGGCCGATGTGGCCTATGTCGACGTGAGCAACATCTTCACCGGCAACCAGAGCGTCACCGGTAACCTCAGCCTGTCGGGTTCACTAGCTCTGCCCAACACCACGTCGGCCTCGGTGGGCGTGATCACCTTGGGCAGCACGCCGTTCCTACACAACTTCGGAACCAATAACACCTTCGTCGGCGCCTCGGCCGGAAACCTGACCATGACGAGCGTCGGCAACAATACCGCAGTGGGCGCCACCGCGCTCACCGCCAACACCACGGGCAGAGGCCAATCGGCGTTCGGCAACGCCGCGCTCGCCGCCGCCACGACCGGCACTCAAAACTCCGCCTTTGGCGCAAGTGCGCTCACCGCCAACACGACGGGTATGCAAAACGCCGCCTTCGGCAACAGCGCGCTCATCGACAACACGACGGGCAACACCAATTCCGCCTTCGGCACCGGAGCGCTGCTCGCCAACACGACGGCCAACCTCAACTCCGCCTTCGGCTTCGAGGCGCTCGTAACCAACACGACGGGTTCGAACAACTCCGCCTTCGGCGAAGGCGCGCTTTTTAGCCTTAATGGTGGATCAAACAATCTCGCGCTGGGCGGGCTGGCGGGCTCCAGTCTCACGGGGACCGAAAGCAACAACATCTACCTCGCCAACAACGGAGTGGCCGGCGAATCGAACACCGCCCGCATCGGAACGGACCTGACAGCGGTCTTCATCACCGGGATCCGGGACGGACCAGTGCCAGCGGCGTGGGTGTCTTCATTAACACCGCCGGCCAGCTCGGCACCATCACCTCGTCGCGCCGGTTTAAGCACGACATCGCCGACATGGGCGCGGAAAGCGATCTGCTGATGAAGTTGCGTCCGGTGGCGTTCTATTACAAGCCCGAACTCGACCAGACGCAGACCCGGCAGTACGGGCTGGTGGCCGAAGAAGTGGCGAAAGTCGCTCCGCAGCTTGTCGTCTACGACAAGGACGGCGCGCCGGAGACGGTACGCTACCACTTCGTCAACGCCATGCTCCTGAACGCGGTGCAGAAGCAACAGCGAGCGATCCAGAGACAGCAGAGCACGATCGACCAGCAACAAAGCACGATCGACCAGCAACAGACGGAGATTCGAGACCTGGCCGCGCGGCTGGCCAAGCTGGAAGCCTTGCTGGCAAAGCGCTGATCTGGGCCGGCTTCCGGAGCTGGGGGCGGCGATAGAGCTGATTCGTTGGTGCCGGGAACAGGACGTGAACCTGCATGCCTACCGCTGCTTTTCTTTGTGGTCGATGACGGTGCGGATCTCGGCGCCGAACTTTTCCTGCATTCGGCGGACTACAGGATCTTCTGACGCGCGCGAGCGTCCCGGACGCGCAGGGGCGGGCGCGGAAGCGCTGTTGCCGTTGGCCGCGCCGCCAACCACCAGCACCTTGACCAGACGGCCCAGGGCTGCGCTGGCGGCGGTGTTGATGATCTTCCGCGCGTCAGGTACCAGCAACATCTCCAGCATCTTCGCCGAGGCCGCGGTGCGGACCACGACTTCGGCTTCCTCCACCTTCCACTCGCCCTGCTCCAGATGGTGAGCCAGCATGCCGTGCTTGCCTTCCAGTTCCTGGAGCACCCGCCCGGCGAGATCGCCGCTGGGCGCGCTCTGCGGACTTTCTGCCACGGCAACACTGGCCGACATCTCCGCTTTCGGGCCGCTGCTCTTGCGGGCGCGGTCCTGCTCGAATGGCGAAGGCCGCGAGGGCTCGGGCGTACGCGGGGAAGCGCTGGCTGTCGGACGTGGCGGGACGGCGGGCGGGCGTGATGGCGCGGGCGCACTCGCCGGCGCCTGGCTCAGCAGTTCTTCGATGGGCAGCAACCGTTGCGCGTGCACCAGCTTCAGCAGACCCAGCTCCAGGTGGAATCGCTGCTCCTGCTTGTAGCTGAGTTCACTGTGGGTGCGCAGCAGGATTTGCAGGAAGCGGGTCAAGTCTTCCTCGCTGAATTTTTCCGCCACGCGGGCGACGCGCGCGCGTTCGTCGGCCGAAATCTGCAGCAGCGGAGAATCGGCGCCGCCGACTTTGGCGACCACGGAATTCCTCAAGAAGCGGACGAGTTGCCGCGCGAAGTGAGCTGGGTTCTGTCCTTCGGTAACCAGTTTATCGAGCAGGCGCAGCACGCGTTCACTCGAGTTCTCGGCCACGGCATCGAGGATATCTTCCAGCGTCTCCGAGGGGACGGCGCCCACCAGGCCGCGTACGACCTCCGCCGTGAGCGCGGCGCCGCAGCAGGCGATGGCCTGATCCATGATGGAGAGCGCGTCGCGCATGGAGCCGTCGCCGACCTCGGCCAGCATGGCCAGCGCGCCATCGTCCGCCTTGATGCCTTCCTGCCCGGCGATTGCGCGCAACTGACCGACGATGTCGTCGAAGCGCACGGCGTGAAAGCTGAAGTGCTGGCAACGCGAGCGGATGGTCTGCGGAATATCCTCGGGCTGGGTGGTGGCCATCATGAAGATGACGTGCCCGGGCGGTTCTTCCAGGGTCTTGAGCAGGGCGTTGAAGGCAGCGTCGGTGATCTGGTGGGCTTCGTCGAGAATCCAGATCTTGTAGCGATCGCGGGCCGGCTGGTAGCGCGCGGATTCGCGCAGTTCGCGGATTTCGTCGATGCCGCGGTTGGTGGCAGCGTCGATCTCGATCACGTCCACCGCGCGGCCCTCGCGGATCTCCACGCAGGAGTCGCAGACGCCGCATGGCTCCGCCACCGGATGGTTCTTGGAGCGGCAGTTCAGCGCCATGGCCAGGATACGCGCGATGGTGGTTTTGCCGATGCCGCGATGGCCGCTGAAGATGTATCCGTGGGCCACGCGCTGCTGCGCGATGGCGTTCTGCAGCGTGCGCGTGACGTGCTCCTGCCCGATCACGTCGGAGAAACGCTGCGGACGGTACTTGCGCGCCAGTACCTGGTAGCTCATGGGAAGTTTGATTATACGTGACCGCCGCCGCGGGGTTCAGAACTGGAAGCCGGAGTCCCGTCGCACTACCGCTTCGATCAGCCCATAGGGCTCATCGGTCGCAACGAAGACTTCGTTGTGGTTTTCCATCCCGAACGGCGTCAGGTCCACCGGCAGGTGGTGCTTGTTGGGCATAGAGAGGCGGACAGCGTCGATCTCGCCGAAGGCGTCCAGCACCGCCCCAGCCATGGCGTACAGCGTGTGCTGCACCGATTCGCTGCGGTGTACAGCAAAGGTCTGGAGCAACACGCTGCGCGCGCCTTCCCAGCAGCGTCCGAAGGCGACATCGTGCCGGCCGTAACTCCAGTTCCCCTTCACCACCGTGGCGAAGATGCGGTCGCGGGTCTCTGGGAGCGTGGTGTAGGAGTCCCGGATGTAGCCCTCGAAGGCCGACTCGTGGCTCTTGAGTACCGGCAGGTCTTCGATGCCGGCCTGGATGGAATGTCCGCCGTGCGTGGCCGAGACCATCGCCGTGCGCTTGTCCGGGCGGCCGCCGACAAACGCCCAGGGATGCGGTTGGCCCTCGGCCGCGATCCGCGCCCACTGCCGCTCGGTCAGCGCGATGCGCACGTTCCTGACCGGCGGATTGTTGGCCAGGAAATGATCGGCCAGGCGCAGCCCGAATTCCTCGATCTCGCCCACCGGCCGCTGGCCGGCCAGCGCGTAGACGGTGTTCTTCATGGTGTCGGTGGGCAGCACCTTGCGGTTGTCGCCGTGGGTGTGGACTTCGTCGAAGTCGCCCTCGAACTGGATGTCAAGGGAAACGTCCTTCAGGTGGTGCTGTTCACTGCCGCGCGTGATCCGCACCAAGCGGATCCGCGATTCGCCGTAGTTACTGGCCGAGAGCTTGATTCCCATGGCTCAGCTTCCTCGATAGGCTGACGAGCGCGCTCATGCCGGTTCGCCTGCCGGCGGCGCGATCAGTCCGAGGAGAAACTCCTCGAGCAGATTCTGCGACACGCGGGTGCGGTAGCGGGCAGTGGAGCGGAAGTCGTCAATGGGCTGAATCTCCCGCGCCAGCTCGTCACCGGCCGCGCGAATCATTTCCGCGGTGAGTTTTCCCCGCAGCAGCGTTTCGGTCTTGCGACAGCGCAGCACGGTCGGGGCCACGCTGCCCAGTGCGATGCGCACGTCATTGATCTCGCCGCGCTCGACCAGCGCCGCAGCCGCGAAGCAGACCTTCGAAATCGCCTGCGCCCGCCGCGTTCCCACCTTGCGATAATATTGCCGCCAGTTCTTCTTCGTTCGCGGCAGGCGGATGTTCCGGATTACCTCCTCCGGCCGCATGTCCATCTTCTTATAACCGAGATGAAAACCGGCATAGGGCACCCACCGCGTACGGCTCGCCGAAACCAGCTCCAGCTCGGCATCGTAGACCAGCAGCGCGGGAGGAGAATCGGCCGCCGGCGAGGCGTTGGCGATGTTGCCGCCCAGCGTGCCCCGGTTTTGGGTGGCGATTCCGCCGGTCTCGTACGCAGCGCGGCAGAGCAGAGGGAACTCCTGCTGCAGGATGGCCGTCGTCTGCACCTGCCGGTAGGTGATCATGGCGCCGAGCGTGACGTGGTCGTCGGTCAGGGCGTAGCCACGAAGCCCCTTCAGCCGAGCCACGCTCAAGAACTTTCTGTCCGCCAGCTTGCCTTGCTCGAGCAGCACCATCAGATCGGTGCCGCCGGCGAACGGCTTCCACTCCCCCGGTTCGCGCGCCATGATCTCGAGCGCTTCATCGAGCTCGAGCGGGACCCGCATGTCGTAGGCCGGCAGGTACGATCTCATGCGCCGGCTCCGACGCTCTTTTTGCAGGCTTGTAGCACAGCTTCAAAGATACGTATGTATCCCGTGCAACGGCAGAGGTTACCCGCTAACCCATTGCGGATGTCGTCTTCGGCAGGCTGAGCTGATTGGCGTGCGAGCAGTGTGACTGCGGCCAGCACCATCCCCGGCGTGCAGATGCCGCACTGCGCGGCGCCGCACTCGACGAAAGCCTCCTGCACGACGTGCAGCGTTTCACCGGAGATGCCTTCGATGGTCGTGATCCTGCAGCCCTCCACCTGCGCCACCGGCACCAGGCAACTGTTCACCAGTTGGCCGTCGATGAGCACCGAGCAGGCGCCGCACACGCCTTCGCCGCAGCCTTCCTTAGTACCGGTAAGGCGCAGCTCCTGGCGCAGTATGTCGAGCAGCCGTGCCATGGGATAGGCCTCGACCGTGCGCGGCTCGCCGTTGACCGCGAAGCTGACCGCGACCTTCGGCGTCTCAGACATGCACGCCCTCCAGCGCTTCCATCAGCACTTCCGGCGTGACCGGAATGCGCTTGATGCTCACCCCGATAGCGTTTTCGATGGCATTCACGATGGCCGGCGCCGGCCCGTCGATGGGCAGCTCGCCAAGACCCTTGGCGCCACCCGGCCCGTGCGCGTAGGGCACTTCCTCGAAGAACACGCGGATGCGCGGCAGGTCGGCGGAAGTCGGCATGATATAGTTGGTCATCTGGCTGTTGACCATGCGTCCTTCCTGCCAGACCACGTTCTCGTAGAGCGCGAAGCCCACGCCCTGCGCCACGCCGCCCTCGATCTGGCCCGCGGCCAGCACCGGATTGATGACCCGCCCGACTTCCTGCACGGCGACGAAATCATCCACGCGAATTTCGTATGTGGTCATGTCCACCGAAACTTCCGCCACATACACCGCCCAGGCGTAAGCGCCGTAGGCGTCGCCGCGACATTTCTCGTCGTCCCAGTAGATGTCCGCAGGCGCGCTGTACTCGCTAGTGGATTTCAGCGCGCCGTGGCGTGCGATGAACTTGCGGCAGGCTTGCCGGAACTGCGCAGATGTGTATTTCTCCGGCAGCAAGCCACTAGACAGAAGCTGATGCCGGATGCCCAGCACCGCCGATTCCACCAGCTTGCCCACTACCATGCAGGTACGTGAAGCCATCGTCGGACCGCTGTTGGGGACCAGCGCGGTGTCCGGTTGCACAACTTCGATCAGGTCGTAATCCACGCCCAGAGCTTCGGCGGCGATCTGCGAGAACACGGTAGTGGTGCCTTGTCCCATCTCGGTGCTGGCGCCGAGCACGCGCACTTGGCCTTCCGGCGTGGCTTCGGCGCTGACCAGCGATGCCATGTAGCGTTCGCCGGATCCGGTGAGTCCGGCGCCGTGCAGAAACGACGCCAGGCCGATGCCTTTTTTCACCGCGCGGCGCGGATTCTCCTCCGCAAAGCGCTGGCGCTTGGCGTGGTAATCGCTCAGCTCGAGCGCGCGCTCGAGCAGCGCGGCCATGTCAATCTTTTCCCGGACCACCTGCCCGACCGCCAGCGTCTCACCGTGCTTGACGAAGTTGCGGCGGCGAAATTCCTCCGGGGTTAGGCCGAGGGTTTTGGCGGCCTGGTCCATCTGGCGCTCCAGCGCAAAGATGCTCTGCGACGCGCCGAAGCCGCGAAACGCTCCGTGCGGCGGGAAGCTGGTGGCCACGGCTTTGCTGCGAATGCGGACATTGGGACAGAAGTACGGCCCGGCGGCGTGGATGGTCCCGCGCGATAGCACTACCGGCGAGAGCGTGGCATAGGCGCCGCCATCCACCACGAACTCGATGTCCACGGCGAGCAGCTTGCCCTCGCGCGTGACCGCAGTGCGGTGTCGAGTGCGCGAAGGGTGCCGCTTGGTGGTGGCCGCCATGTCCTCCATGCGGTCGTAGACGATCTTCACCGGCTTGCCCGACTTCCACGCCAGCAGCGCGGCGTGCCCGGCGATCATCGACGGATACTCTTCCTTCCCGCCGAAGCCGCCGCCGGTTTCGGTTTGGATCACGCGAACGCTGTTGACGGGCAAGCCAAGCAACGTCATCAGCGCACGGTGCACATAGTACGGACACTGCATCGAGCCCCACACGGTCAAGCCCTGCTCGGCGTCGAAGCTTGCGATCATCCCCTGCGGCTCGATGTAGAGCTGCTCCTGGGCGCCGGTCCCGTACTCGCCTTCGATGATGAGGTGGGCGCGGCTCCATGCGCTCTCCACGTCGCCCGCCTCCACCAGGAAGGATTTGAAGATGTTGTCCTCGCCCCAGATCACTTGCTTCCTGGCGAGGGATTCGTCGATGGTGAACACTGGCGGCAGCGGCTCGATGTCGAGCTCAACCCGGCGCCGCGCTTCTTCCAGCAGATAGGGGTCCGCGTGGGCCAGCAGCACCACCGGCTCTTCCGCGTGGTTCACGACTTGGTCCGCGAGACACGGCTGGTCGTCGAGGATAAGCGCCACGCAGTTCTTGCCGGGGATGTCCTTGGCGGTGACGATGGTGAACTCGTCCCAGGGAATGTCCTCGGCGAAGTGGATCGCGCGAAGGCGTCCGCGCACGACCGGGCTGCGCACGGTCACGCCGTGCAGCATATCCGGCATGGCGATGTCGTCCACGTAGACGGCCCGCCCGGTCACCTTCTGGCGCCCTTCTTTCCTCGGGATGGACTTGCCAATGAATCGGTCAGGCATGGTTATATCGGCAGATTACAACACAAATGAAAAACGCAGAGGACGCAGAGGCTCTTCATTATTTCGGCGTCCTCTACGTCCTCGGCGGTGGTAATTTGATCCTGGTTCACATCAATAAGGAATCTTGTCGGGCTTTTCCTGCCAGGCGCGGAATGCGGCCAGCGCTTCGTGGCGCAGCATCTGCACCATGGCGATGCTGCGGGCGGTCGGCGGAGACGCGAGTTCGCGATAGATGCGCGAGTCGTCGAAGCCGATGGCAGCCGCATCCTCCACAGTGTTGGCATAGTAAACCTTGTCCGGCCGCGCCCAGTAGATCAGCCCCAGGCACATAGGACAGGGCTCGCAACTGGTGTAGATGTCGCATCCCGGCAGTTGGAAATGCTTGAGGGTGCGGCAAGCGGCCCGCACCGCCAGCATCTCGGCATGGGCACTGGGGTCGTTGGTGAAGGTCACCTGGTTGGCGCCTTCGGCGATAATCTCATCGCCCCGCACTACCACGGCGGCAAACGGGCCTCCGCGGCCCGACCTGACGTTCTCCAGCGAGAGCGCGATGGCGCGGCGCATGAATCGTTCCTGCAACAGTTCCCCCCGGATGCGCGGATGGTATCAGCTTACGACATAGATTACTCCGCCGGCGCGCTTGGACTATAGGGCGAGTGAGTCCCCACGGGGCCTATCCCTGAGAAATCTTCCGTGGTCGCCCAAGTGTGCCGGGCGCGGTGGCGCAGGTGTTTTTCCCAAATCGCAGCATTCCGGGCTGGACATGCGCGAGATACCCGCCGTGTAACGCCTGCCGTCTCAGCAGTATTGAAGCACGACGGGGTCAGGCAGGAGTGCGGCGGAGTCAACGCCTTCGACGGAGCCGCTCCTTTGTCATATGAATCAATGTGCGCAAGGCCGCATTAACGGACTTTTCGTCGGGGAAGTATGCAGCCACGTCCGGTGACAAGAGTACGAGGTTGGTGCCCGCTCGATAACGTGCGGTGTATTTGCCGCGAACTCCGCCCTTCAGCTTGGACCGATCGTACTCGGGACGCAGTTCCTCACGTTGTTCTCGTTTCTCAGTTGCTTTCTTCATATTGCTTTCGTTCGCGCCGTGTTGTCTTGCGGGCGCTGATAATCCAGAGATTATCACCACGATCCGTGTGGGCCACGATCAGCACCCGCCCTGCACTCGATATTCCGACGGTGAGGAACCGCTGTTCCGTGATCGAATGATCCGGGTCGTGATAGGTTACCGCCAATGGGTCGCCAAAAACCGTAGCGGCCTCGTGGAATGAGACCCCGTGCTTTAAGCGATTCTGCGCTGCCTTATCCGGGTCCCACTCAAAATTCACCGAGGCACTGTAGCACGCCGCAATTTCCGCACCAAATTTAAGGCAACCAAACTGCTCCATCCCGCGTCTCAGAGTGTTGCGCGCCCTTCCCCGGCTCCATCTGTGCTTACCCTTTTCAGAGGTGATCCATGCGCATCAAGCAAGGTCCGGTCATTCATCAGGGACAGTTTGTAGCCACGGTCGAACAGCACCGGATATGGCGTTACATGATCAAGCGGGTAGACAGCGAGGTAGTGCTGTACGACGGATGGAGCGGCGATCTTCAGGAAGCGGTCGAGACTGCCGACCGCCAGCTCACCTTCGTGTGCGACGCGGCCGCCGCCTTGCCTAAGGCTAGCTAGGCGCAGCAGTATCGTCTACGGGCGGCTGGCTGCAGCCAGCTTGGTCTTCCCGAATTCGCGCGCGCGGCGCAGGCAGTCCTCGGCCCCGGCGCTGTCACCCTGCGCCTTGCGGATCACGGCCAAGTGGAACAGGCTGCTGACCTCACCCACCGCCTGGTCTTCGCTGTACTCGAAGCAGCGCTCGGCGGCTTCCATTTCGCCCCGCCGCTCGTGGATCACGCCGATGTGGTAGTGCGCCATCAGGTACTCCGGCGTGAGGATGATCGCGTCCTCGAACTGCTGTAACGCCTCCTCGAGTTGTCCAGCGTGGAACAGCGCCAGCGCCAGCCGGTAGTGGGCGGCGCTGTAGTGGGGGTCGATTTCCAGACAGCGGCGGAAGGCGCGGATGGCCTCCAGCATGTTGCCCTGGTGATACCAGGCCACGCCCAGATCATAGTGCGCCAGGATGAAACGCGGCGCCGCCTCGACCGCCTTCCGGTAATAACGGGTCGCGAACTCCAGCACGCCTTCGTGGAAATACAGACTGCCAAGCAGATGATTGGCGAGCACGTGGCCCGGCTCCGACTCCAGGATGCGCTCCAGCTCCTGGCGAGCATCGTCGTTGCGCCCTTCGCGCTCGCAGACCATGGCCCGCAACAATCGCTGGTCAAGGAATTCATCGCGCAGGAACATGCCGCATTCCGCGCAGAACTTGTGCTCTGGGGCGCGAGTGGCGCCACATCTCGGACAACGCTCTCCCGCAACCACCTTTTCATTGCTCATGGCATTCCTCGCCTGCGAAGAATTCCGCAGCTTCCATTTGACGACGCTGCCCCACCTTGCACAGTGACCGCAATCACACCCGACCGTGATTTCAGTCGCACGCCGCTCCGTCACGCAGGCTTGTAAGCGCGGTCACAGACCCCTAACCGCCACCGCCTATAGTGGAAGGTGCAGGATTATCGCGGGGCTGCGGTCCCGAAACGGCTCTCGCGGGAGGGATGGCCATGTTTGAGGAAGAACTCAAATTGCAGAAAGAATCCTCCTATTTCATACCGCTGGCGCTGGTCGTGGTGCTGATCGCCGTGATCGTGGGCACCATCGGCTACTTCGTGGTGCCCGGCAAGAGCCTGTCGCAGGAGCAGGCCGCGGGGCTGGTTTCCGCGTATCTCGCGGGACAGGGGCCGGCCACCGTTCACTTCCATGTGGGCATGTTGCAGCCCAGCGTGGACGAAAAGATCCGCGACCCGCATTACCGCCTGCTGGAAAAGGCCGGCATCCTCAAGCTGGGTCCGGCCAAGGGTGAGAAGATCAGCGTTGCCTTCGCGCCCGAAGGTCAGCGCCAGCTTGCCGCCATCCCCGGAGTGGTGAAGACGAAGAATTCGGATGGCACCGATGCCTACACCGTTCCTCTGGCGGAACACCAGTTAGCGACGGTGTCCAAGGTGACGATGAGCGGCCGCAACGTCGCCGTCGTGCAGTTCACCTGGAAATGGGCGCCCAACGAGCTGGGCAACGCCTTCGACGCCGCTGGGCCACTGGTGAAGAGCTTCAATACCTGGGACCGCTCCACGCTCATCCAGAAGTACGGCGTGGCGTTTTACAACGTGGAACCCGCGCAGGCGGCCTTGACCTTTGTACGCGCAGACAAGAACTGGAAACTGGCGGCGGAGTAGCGAGGTTCCTTCCCTATGGTCGAGGGCTTGACGTGCCGCAGGTGGCCAAGGGCCGATTCCGGGGTCAGCCAGTGATAGCCCTTGTTCACGCCAGTTACGAGTGGTTGTGGCGAGCGAACACGAGTAAGCTATTGTGTCCGTAGGAGCACAATCTGTCATTCCGCATAGAAGAAAGGAAAGTACTCCGGCCTGAAAGCGTGGAAGAATCCTCTGCAGGATAGCACGTTGTCAATAAGAGCCCTTTTCGCTGTTTGTCTCTTAGGCTTCACTCTGCCGCCTCAGGCAGTTCCCGCACCGCCGCAGACGCAACAAGCAGTGAATTCAACAGGGGATAAGAAGGTGGATGAGAAGGCAGTCTCGCGCCTCGAACCAGGGAAAATGGTCGAGGAGCCTCTCGCCGGCAGCGAAACCAAATCCTACGAAATGGAGGTTGGGGCCGGGCAGTTTCTTCACGCCATCGTGGACCAGCTCGGCATCGATGTGACGTTGACGCTCTACGGTCCTGATGGAAAACAAATTGCCACGATGGATAGCCCAAACGGGTCATACGGCTTGGAACAGATCTCGACGGTCGCCGAGGCGTCTGGAACATACCGATTGGAGATCGCATCATTGGACAAGAACGCGACCGCGGGGCGCTACCGGGTCTCAATCGATCCCCTACGACCGCCCACGGACGCCGACCGGGCGCGCATCTCTGCGGAACGGGCACTTAAACAAGCTGTGGAACTGTCCGTCGGGGGCGACGCGGATTCGCTCCGGCGGGCAGTGCAGACATACAAAGATGTTCTCCCACTGTGGCAAACTGCAAGAGACGTGTACGAGGAAGCTTTGGTGCTGCATGTGATCGGCGCCATCTACGACCACCTCGGAGAAAAGCAGAAGGCTCTTGATTTTTATAGTCAGGCCCTCCCGCTTCGGCGTGCCGCAGGTGATCGCGACGGGGAAGCTGTGACGCTGAATGAATTGGGTAGTGTCTACGATGATCTGGGCGAAAAGCAGAAGGCGCTTGATTCCTACAACCAAGCCCTCCCACTGGAGCGTCTAGCAGGTTATCGCGGTGGGGAGGCCGCGGTACTGAATAACATCGGCAAGGTCTATTCCGATCGCGGCGAGAAGCAGAAGGCGCTTGATTACTATAAGCAGGCCCTCCCACTGTTTCATGTCGCAGGTAATCGTTTCAGAGAAGCCCTCGAGTTGGATAACATCGGCAAGGTATATTGCGATCTGGGCGAGGAGCGAAAGGCGCTTGATTTTTATAATCAAGCACTTCCGCTCCAGCGTGCCGTGGGGGATCGCGATGGGGAAGCCAGAACATTGCATAGCCTGGGCAGTGTGTATAACGATCTCGGTGAGAAACAGCGGGCGGTTGATTTCTATGGTCAGTCCCTCCCGCTCTGGCGTGCCACGGGCGATCGCGCCGGGGAAGCCGTGACGCTGCTTGGCATCGGCAAGGTCTACGACGACCTCGGCGAGAAGCAGAAGGCGCTTGATTTCTATAACCAGGCCCTTCCACTTGCGCGTGCCGGAGGCGACCGCACCAGGGAAGGCGTGACGCTGAATAGCATCGGCGAGGTCTACGACGATCTCGGCGAGAAGCAGAAGGCGCTTGATTTCTATAACCAGGCCCTCCTGCTCCGGAATGCTTTGGGCGATCGCGCCGGGGAGGCCGTAACGCTGAGTAACATCGGCAAGGTCTATTCCGAACTCGGCGAGAAACAGAGGGCACTTAGCGTGTACGACCATGCGCTTTTACTTGCTCGTTCCGCAGCCGATCGCACCACGGAAGCTGCGACGCTGAATAACATCGGGAAGGTTTACGACGATCTGGGTGAGAAGCAGAGGGCGCTTGATTTCTATAACCAAGCCCTCCCCCTCCGCCGTTCCGTGGGCGACCGCGGCAGGGAAGCTGTGACGCTGAATAACATCGGCGCGGTCTATGGGAGTCTCGGCGAGAAGCAGAAGGCGCTCGATTTCTATAACCAGGCTCTCCCACTTGCGCGTGCCGCGGGCGATCGCGCCAGGGAGGCCGTGACGCTGAATAACATCGGCAGGGTCTACGACGACCTCGGCGAGAAGCAAAAGGCGCTTGATTTCTATAACCAGGCCCTCTCAATTGCGCGGGCCGTAAGCAACCGCGCGATGGAAGCGAATGCGCTCGATAACATCGGCAGTGTTTACAGCGCTCTCGGCGAAAAGCAGGAGGCACTTGATTTCCATTATCAGGCCCTCCGAATCCGCCGTTCCATCGGGGATCGAGGCGGGGAAGCCGTGACGCTGAGTAACATGGGCACGGTCTATGACGACCTTGGTGAGAAGCAGAAGGCGCTCGATCTCTATAACCAAGCCCTTCCCCTCCGGCGTTCGGTAGGCGGTCGCGCCGGGGAAGCCGTAACGCTCAATAACATCGGCAAGGTCTACGACGACCTCGGCGAGAAGCAGAAGGCGCTTGATATCTATAACCAAGCCATCCCACTTGCTAGGGCGGTGGGCGATCGAGCCGGGGAAGCCGTGATGCTGAATAACATCGGCAGTGTTTACAACGCTCTCGGCCAGAAGCAGAAGGCACTTGATTTCTATAACCAAGCCCTCCCACTCCGGCGTTCCGTGAGCGATCGCGCCGGGGAGGCCGTAACGCTGAGCAACATCGGCAAGGTCTACGACGACCTCGGCGAGAAGCAAAAGGCTCTCGATGTCTATAACCAGGTCCTTGCACTAACGCGCGCCGTGGGCGATCGCGCCAGCGAGGCTGCGGCACTGATTAGCATCGGCCATCTCTACGATGACCTCGGCGAAGAGGAGAAGGCGCTTGAACGTCTATGCCCAGGCTCTACCACTCGTGCGGGCCACAGGCGATCGCGACCGTGAGATCCGGGTCCTGGATCTGATCAGCCGAATCTGTAACACCCTCGGCGAAAAGCACGAAACCGCTGAGTGTGGACCCCGTTAGCTCTAAAAGTGCGATTGTCGATATCCTGTCGTGATTGGCGAGAAGTCGCGTTAGCATTAACAACGCTTTGCACCGCAGACGGTGCAAAATCGTTTACGCCGACTAACAGCTCAACGAGCACTGCCAGACTCGCAGCGATTCCGTACGACCTAAAGAATACTGCGCTGGACATCGCGCATCACAGCATTCGTCCACAGCCGGGCGCACCAGTCCGAATCAGTGGAGACTCGATGCCATAGAGACGCAGCATGCTGCGTCTCTGCCTTCCGCAAGGTAATTCTGTTTACTGTCGCAAATCTCCCAGCGCCCTAATGTGGTCGGGCGCCCAGCGGCTCCTGCGCGGCCACCATCTCGGCCATGGTCTCGCCGGTGAACAGCCGCCCGCGCTCGTCGCACGCGAAGGGCGAGCCTGCACCGGCCGAAGGCGGAAGGGTTAAAATTAGGAGTGAGAGGCGCTGGTATGGAAATCGATCTGAGTTCGGAAGAACTTGCTTTGCTGGTGGAGTTGCTGCGCCGCGACTATCAGGAGCTGCGCGCGGAGATCTACAAGACCGAAGATTACCGCTTCAAGACTGATCTTCGCGCCAAGGAAAAGTTGATCGAATCCTTGCTGCAGAAAGTGGGGCCGGTGGAAGCCGTCAAGTCGGCGTAGCGGACAGCGCAACTGAAGCGCAGGTTACTCGTCGTCGTCGGTGGGCGATCCCATGGCCTGCAAGACCTGGCGGATCTGCTCGGCCTGCTGCTTGTCCTCACGGCTGAGCAGCAGAAATTCGGTGCCGTAATTGTATCCGCTGCGGTTGCGGACGGTGCTGCGCACCCGTAAGGGCTGGCCATAGGGAGGGGTGAACTCGATCTCCACGCGCTGGCCGGGTTTCAGTTCCACGCCGGCAAACAGGCCCATGCCGCCTTCATTCAATTCCATCCCCCGGCCGCTGACGATGACGGTCTTGTCAGGCCTCTGGACCACCAGGCGGACAGGCACGTTGATGCGATACCGTGGCCAACGCCGCATCCTGGCATACCCATGCTGCGGCATCACGACTTCCGTGGCCATGCCTTCACCTCACTACGGCAACGATGGTAATCCGCGGTCTTGTGGACGCTCAAATTACTTTAGGGCGGGGTCCGGAGTACTGGCGCAAGGACGGTGCAATATCGTTTTGAGATATGTAAACGCACCCCCATAAACATCTGATTTTGGGACAGAAACTTCGTATAATCGAACCATGGCCAGAGGTTGGGAAAGCAAGACTGTGGAGTCACAGATCGAATCAGCCGAAACCAGCAACCAGGAATCCAGCCACCACGACCAGCCGGATCTGGAGCGCATGCGCCAGCATCAGGCGCTCGTGCTTTCGCGCAGCCGCGTGCTGCAGCAACTGGAGGTAAGCCAGAATCCGCGCCATCGCGAGATGCTGAACCAGGCCCTCGCCGATCTGGAAGCCCAGTTGGCCGGGTTCAATTAGCGGCACAGTAGTCTGCGGGCAGTGCTGGCTTGCGCTGCCGAAGCTTAGGGGAGAGGTGTATCCTCGCGGCGCAGACAGCCGACGAGGGCTGCCATCGAGAGCGCGGCGCCGCACGCCATCACCATGCCGAACCCCAGCAACGTGCCGTGGCTCACTCCAGCTTTGCAGAGAAAGATGAACCAGCGGTCGAACCCGTGCCCGATGGTGGCCGGCTCGTGGCTGCCCAGGTAATTGAGCAGAAGTTCCGCCTGAACCCCAAGAGCGTTGTAGCCCAGCCGGTAGTCGAACCGCGCGTTATAATAACCGTGGCCGACCTCAGCTTCGAGGAAGCTGGTGGCGAGCCCGAGCATCTGCACCGCCAAGCCAGCCGCGAAGAGCACAATCGCCACCGCGCGGGCGCTTTGTCCAGCTTCCGCCAGCGCCGGTCCAAGGGCGAGCGCGAGCAGCACCAGCGCCGGAACCAGGTAGCGCGGACCGAAGCAGTATCCGCCTTCCCACTGGGTGTAGCGTGCGTAGAAGCCGAGAGCCAGCGGCAGGCTCATGGTCGCGATGGTGGCCAGGCCGCGATCGCGCCGCCACAGGGCAGGAAGTCCCCACAGCGCCAGCAGAACCGGCGGCGTAAATAGGAAGATCGACTTGCCCGGCGAAAACAGAAACCCGAGCAGCCCCACCCGCAGCGGGGTCTCGAACCCGGTTACGTGTTTGCCCATTTCTACCGAGTCGGGATAGCCGAACTGAAACGGGTTGCCGAAAACGTGATAGTTGTACCCAAGATAGGCGGCGACCGCTACGCTGAATACCGCCACCGCCACCATCGCCGGCTTGAAGCCGGCGCGGCCTTCGCGCACCAGAACGGCGGCGAGGAAGATGGGCGCCAGCAGGATGTGTGTGGGCCGCACCAGCACGGCGAATCCCAGCAGCGCCGCTCCCAGCGCCGCGCGCCGTGGCGTGATGCAGTCCCCGCGTCCGAACAGGCTCCAGGCTGCTCCCAGGAACAGTGCGCAGGCGAGCGGCTCAGAAAAGAACCAGCCGGAATAGGCGAAGAGCGGCGTCGCCAGCGCGAGCATCAGGGTGGCCGCCAGCGCGGTTCGGCGCTCAATGCCCATCCCGCAGAAAAGCAGGAACGCAAAGGTGGCGGCAGCGGCGGCAAAGACCGCGCTGCTCATGGTCATGGCGAATCCGACCATTAGGTCGCGCGCGAAGGGCGGGACGCCGGGCGCTTGGCGCAGCACATAATGCCCCAGCACGTACCACGGGGTGGTGACCAGCGCCTGGCCGGGAGCATATGCCGCGCGCGGCTGGCCCTGCCGATCGAAGCGTCCAAAGAAAAGGTTGCCAGCGAGGGCCTGTGGCACTGCCGTCGATCCGCGCAGCACCAGGCTCTCCGACTCGAACAGCGTCATCAGTTCGTCCTGCAGCCGCACCCGCCCGGTGGACGTCAGCATGAACAGGAAGTTGAGCGAGAGAAAAAGCAGGATCGTCCAGCGGCGAAGCGTTGCCTGCGGGCGCACCCGCACGCTGCTCACGATTCTCGGCTCGAGCAGGGCAGCGGGCGCTTCGGCGACGATAGGAGTTGGATCGGGCACTGCACTGGTTCTATCGCGACGGCTGGAAAAGTACAAGCGTTCGGGGCGATACGCGCGGTAACCGAAGGGCAGGGACCATCAAAACGGCGGCACATATTTCCCGTGGCGGCGAATCTCGGCGATCCACGCCGCATGCGGATAGCCTGAACTAAGCAGGTACCGGATCTCGGCTTCCACATCGTATTCCACTCGCCGGATGGCCACGTTGCCGTCCTCGATGAGAAGATAGGAAGCGCGCGGATCGCCATCATAGGGCGTGCCCACGCTGCCGCTGTTGGCCACCACGAATCCTGGAGCCTGCCGCACGTAGGGCCGGTGAATATGACCGTAAACCACGATGGCGGCGCCGGCTCCGCCGTAAGTGGCTAGGAGTCGCTGCTCCTCGCAATCGGGCATGGGCGCCTGCCACAGGTCGCCGGGGCTGGCATGCAGCAAGAGCAAATCCTGATTCCGCCATTCGCGCGGAAGCGCTTGCAGCCAGCGCATGCGTTCCTCTCCGATGAGGTTGCGAGTCGCCACAAAGTCATGGAAGATGATCTCCAGCAGCGGTCGGAGTTTGGGTGCGCGCTCGACCTGCTCCTCGAACTTTTCCGGAGCCCACAGCACTTCGTCGGTGTTGCCCACGACGCCCGCCCAGCGCAGTTCGCGGATGCGGTCAATGACCTCGGCGGGACGAGGTCCGCCGACCACTAGATCTCCGCCCTGAACGACAAGGTCGGGGCTCGCCGTCTTGAGGTCGGCGATGACCGCTTCGAGAGCAGTGAGGTTGCCGTGAATGTCCGAGATGATAGCCAGACGCATATCAAAGGATTCTAACCGCGGCTGAGCAGTGGCGGCAGATGGTCGCGGACCCAATGCGTGCTCTGCTCGTAGGCATGCGCGAGCTGCAGCACGGCGAAATCGGCATGGCGCCGGCCGATGATCTGCATTCCCATCGGCAGCCCGTCGGGGCTGAACCCGACGGGCACATTGGCCACCGGGAAGCCGAGCATCGAAGCCAGCACCACCACTTCCATCCAGCGGTGGTAGGTGTCCATGGCGATGCCGTTGACCGTCTTCGGCCAATGTGTGCTCGCGGCGAACGGAAATACCTGCGCGCTGGGCAACGCGAGATACTCGTAGTTGCCGAACAGCTTGAGGACCGCGCAATAGAGTTCGGAGCGCTCGACCGAAGCCTGGTACACATCCTGCGCGCTCAGTTTCATGCCGCGCTCGACTTCCCAGATTGCCTCCGGCTTCATCAGCGCGCGTTTCGCCGGATCGTTATAAAGCGCACCGAGGTTGCCGGCGATGAGCCAATGCCGCAGCGTGAGCCATGACTCCCACATCCGCTCGGGCGGAAAGCCCAGGCCGGATTCTTCGACGGCGCACCCGATGGCCTCGAGTGCCTTGAGCGCAGCGCGGCAGAGTTCCACGATGCCAGGTTCCATGGGGAGATATCCGCCGAGATCGCCGAGCCAGGCCACGCGAGTTCCGCTGAAGTCGCGCTCCAGAATATGGGTGAAGATGGCCGGGTCTTCGTCAATCGACAGGGGCATGCGCGCATCGGGTCCGGCCATCACCGAGAGCAGCAGGGCGAGATCGGCGGCGCTGCGGGCCATGGGTCCTGCCACCATCAACTGTCCAAAAAACAGCTCGATGTCGGCGGAGGGAACGCGTCCATAGGACGGGCGCAGCGAGAAGATGTTGTTGTAAGCGGCGGGATTGCGCAGCGAGCCCATCATGTCGCTGCCATCGGCGACGGGCAGCATGCGCAGGGACAGCGCCGCGGCGGCGCCTCCGCTGCTGCCACCAGCAGTCTTCGAGAGATCCCAGGGATTCAGCGTAGTTCCGAAGATGGAATTGTAGGTCTGCGATCCCATGCCGAATTCCGGCACATTGGTTTTGCCAATGATGATGGCGCCACTGTTCCTGATCCGCTCGACGAAAATGGCGTCCTCATCGGGCACGATATCGAGCAGAGAAGAGCCCCAGGTGGTGCGCAGGCCCCGGGTCGGTGCCAGGTCCTTCACGGCGTGCGGGAAGCCGTGCATCCAGCCCCGACGCTGGCCGCGAGCCAATTCCCGGTCGCGCTCCTCCGGCTGCGCGAGCAGCGCCGCGCGCGGCTGGAGGGAAACGATAGCGTTGACCTTGGGGTTGAAGCGCTCGATGTGGTCGAGGAAGGCGACCATCACCTCGCGGCAGGAAACTCGCTTGGCGCCGATGGCCTCGGACAGGCTGATCGCGTCCATCAGGACTAGATCGGAAACCGAACTCGGCAGGGTCGCCACTGGCTGCGCCATAACACTCTTCTTATGAGGGCTCTTTCTTTTCAGACTTCTCCGAAGATTCGGAACTGGGCTTGGGCGCCGGCTCCTCTTTCACCGCCGACCGGAAGTTGCGAATACCTTCTCCCAGGCTTTTGCCCAGGTCGCCGAGTTTCTTGGGACCGAACAGCAGCAGGGCAATGCCCAGGATCAGCAGGATCTCCGGAAGGCCAAGTTCACCCATGATGCAACCCCCCAGGAAACACAATGCTAACAGAGATACTGCGCGCGGCAGGCAGATCCCATTTTGGAAACCTTGCGGCCACAGAAAGTACGCGCTCAGCGCCGGTGACCAAGGGTTCAGCAAAAAGTGATGGCCGTCACTGACCGCGAACCGGGGCAGGCATAGCGTAGTAAGCGGATAACCCGTCGTCTGGTACCGGTGTGGGCGACGACGATGTTCGGCGAAAGGAGGTCCGCTATGAAGCGGAGATTCATTCTCGCCGTCGGCATTCTCTTTCTATTAATGGTGACCCTGGCGTGGGCGCAAGCCCCGGCCAGCGCCCCTACCTATGACATCGCCAAAGAAGTAACTATCAAGGGTGTGGTGCAAGAGGTGAAGGATTTCCAGTGCCCGGTCAGCCGCGGCATGGGCGCGCACCTGGTGGTCAAGACGGACAACGGTTTGGTCACCGTCCACCTCGCCTTGAGCAAGTTCTTGAGCGATTACGGGTTCGCTTTTGCCAAGGGGGATGAGGTCGAGATCACAGGTGTAAGGGCCAAGGTTGGCGACGACGAAAACGCCATCCTGGCGCGCAAGATCGAACGCGGCAATCAGACGTTGACCTTCCGCGATAAGACCGGCAAGCCCCTCTGGTAGCCTCGCCGAGGCCGCCAGGAAAAAACGCCACGGATGGGCACGGATCGTCACGGATTTGGTTTGATCCGTGCTTATCTGTGAAGATCTGTGGCGTTTTCGCTGAGCGCTAATCGAAGATCATGATCGCGGCCGCGATCACCGTGGTCCACAGCCCGCGCTTGTCGCCTACCGCCGACTGGGTGTTGTTCATGGTGCGCACGATTTTGTTGGAGATGCGGTAGATCTCCTTCTTCTCGTCCCACGACCGGTCGGGATCGAACTCCAAGTTCAGGGTGGTGGCTAGCATCTCGGCGGCGAGTTCCTCGGCGTAGTCGCCGGCGGTGTCGTCGGTCTCGCCGAAGGAGTGATGCTCGCTGAGATATCCATAGGTGTTGCGATCGGCGGGGATGGCCAGGCCAATGCTCGCGGCCACCAGGCGATGCGGTTCGCGGGTGGAGTTCTCCGCCACCACGGCGAAAACCACCTCGCCGGCGTGCAGGTACTTCAGCCCCTGGGAGCGGGGGATCAGCTTGCAGTTCGGGGGGAAAATCGAGGAAACGCGCACCAGGTTCTGGGCGGCGATGCCGGCGTCGCGCAAGCCCAACTCGAACGAGGTCAGCCGCTCCTTGTGCTTGCCGACACCCTTGGTGAGAAAGATCCGCCTGGGGACCATGTCTTTGCCCAACTCCCCGCACCTCCACCGCTAGCTGCGAATCGCAGAATGTAACACAAGCCCATGCGTGTCTAGATGAAATCTTGAGGCGGGGCGGCGCGGAGGGGCTACATCTTCCGGGGGTGGCAATAAACCTGGGACAAAACGCCACGGATTCTCACGGATCAGCTCGGATCGATTCAAATCCGTGGCGATCTGTGTTAATCCGCGGCGTTTTTCGCTTTACTTGGCGGGCGCCACCGAGGTGACCGTGATGGTTTTGTCCTTGAGGGTGCCGCGGACGGTGGCGTTCTGGCCCGCCAGCTTGTAGAGCTCGGCGGCATCACCGCCTTCCAGCGTGTACACGTTATCGCCCACCACCAACGCGTACTTCGATCCCTGCTTGACGCAGGCGCGGGTGCAGTCGGCGTCGGAAGCGCCCGCCATCATGTGATGGGCGCCGCACATGGCGTCACTCACCTTGCCGGTGAAGGTTTGCGGCTGGTCGGCGGCTACGGCCAGGACTGCCGCGAGCAGAACCAGCAACGCCGCGGCGCGAGCAAGACTGAATTTCATGCGTGATCTCCTTGTAGGGACTTAGATGAGCATTCCGCTCTCGGAGGATTCACGTCGCCACCGACTGGCGCTCCGGGGTTTTGAGCTTGACGGCAATCTCGATGAAGGCCAGGGCGGCACGGCTGAGCGCCTTGTCCTTGCGAAAGACCAGGGCGAGGTCGCGCTTGATGGTGACGTTGGCCAAGGGCAAGGCGGCCAGCAGGCCGGCGCGCACATCGTCCACCACGTTCGAGCGAGCGGTGAACCCCACGCCCACGTCGGCGGCGGCAAAGCGCTTGAGCAGTTCGCTGGAGTCGAGTTCCATGGAGATCGTGGGTTTCAGCCGCCGCTCGAAAAAGATGTCTTCCAGGGCGTCGCGCGTGTGCCCCGCCTTGGGCAAGAGCAGTGGATACTTGGCGGCTTCGGCGATGGGCACGGACTTCATGCGCGTCAGCGGGTGCTGTGGTGCGGCGATTGCCACCAGCACGTCGCGGTGGATGGGCACCACCGTCAGCCGGTTGTCGTTGACCGGCAGCGACACCACGCCGAAGTCCACCGAGTTGTCGATGATCCGTTCCAGAATCTTGGTGCTCTCGTCGCTCTTGATGCTCACCGCCACGCCGCCATATTGCTTTTTGAACTCGGCGAAGACCTCGGGCAGCACGTAGAGGCAGGTGCCCTCGTTGGCGCCGACTACGATCTCGCCGCGCGGGACATGTTCCATCTCGGCAAGCTGGGCGACCATCTGCTTGCGGGCTTCAAGTGTTTCTTCAACATATTTCTGGAACTCTTTGCCGGCAGCGGTTAAAGATACCTTGCCGCCGGAGCGGTCGAAGAGCCGCGCGCCCACTTCCTCCTCCAGCGTGCGGATCTGTGCGGAGACCGCCGGCTGGGTGCGGAAGCGCTTCTCCGCGGCGCGGGAGAAGCTGGCGTGCCGCGCCACCTCGAGGAACGTTTCTAGCTGGTCGAAGTCCATTGAGTAGCGAGTTGCGAGTACCGAGTACCGAGTTGCGGGTATCGAGTTTCCGCGGCCTGAGTCCTCGGCTTCCGGGCGATCAATTTCAGATTGCTAGAGATAACGCCCGTCTCGCACAAACTCGGTACTCGGTACTGGGTACTCGGTACTCTGGCGGAAGTATATACGGGCGGCGCAGCGCCTCATAAAGCAGAGTTATCGTGACCATAAAAAATCAATATTTCCACCGCCGCGCCGCCGCCGATTAGTCTAGGATAGTCCGGCCAGAATTATTCATACGACCGCAACCATACGCACCACCCTGCGCGGGCCACGCTCGCGCCAAAGGAGTCAAGCATGGCTGATCCGAAGAGCGTGATGGAGTTTGTCAAGAAGAATGGGGCCAAAATACTGGATTTGCGCTTCACCGATCTTCCCGGGCTCTGGCACCACGTTTCCTATCCGATCGATCAATTCAGCGAAGCCTCGTTCGAGGAGGGCTTCGGCATGGACGGTTCCTCGATCCGCGGCTGGGCCGCCATCCACGAGAGCGACATGCTGCTCATTCCCGATGCCTCCTGGTACATGCTGGATCCCTTCACCGAGGCCCCGACGCTGGCGATGATCGCCGACGTCATCGACCCGGTGACCAAGCAACGTTACGACCGCGATCCGCGCTACATCGCGCGCAAAGCCGAGATGTACCTGCAATCCACCGGCATCGCCGACACCGCCTACTTAGGCGCCGAGGCGGAATTCTTCATCTTCGATAATGTGCGCTTCGACCAGCGCGAGCAGTATGGCTTCTACTTTATCGACGCCGAGGAGGGGCGCTGGAATTCCGGGCGCAAGGAGAACAACCTCGGCTACCGTCCGCGCTACAAGGAAGGCTACTTCCCGGTGCCGCCCACCGACCACTACCAGGACCTGCGCAGCGAGATGGTCCTGACCATGCAGAGCTGCGGCATGGAGGTGGAGTGCCACCACCATGAGGTGGCCACCGGCGGACAGACCGAGATCGACTTGAAGTTCGACTCGCTGGTGCGCTCGGCGGACCACATGATGCTGTACAAGTACGTCTGCCGCAATGTTGCCAACCAGTACGGCAAGACCGTCACCTTCATGCCCAAGCCGTTGTTCCAGGACAACGGCAGCGGCATGCACACCCACCAGTCGCTGTGGAAGGGCGGCAAGCCGCTGTTCGCCGGCGACGGCTACGCCGGTTTCTCGCAGATGGGGCTCTGGTATATCGGCGGGCTGATCGCACACGGGCGGGCACTCTCCGCCATCATTGCGCCCACCACCAACAGCTACAAGCGCCTGGTGCCGGGCTTCGAAGCGCCGGTCAACCTGGCGTACTCGCGGCGCAACCGCTCGGCGGCTTGCCGTATCCCCATGTACTCGGCCTCGCCCAAGGCCAAGCGGGTGGAGTTCCGCCCGCCTGATCCGAGCTGCAATCCCTACATGGCGTTTGCGGCCATGGTTATGGCGGGACTGGATGGCGTCGAGAACAAAATCGATCCCGGCCAGCCGCTGGACAAGGACATCTACGACCTGGGCCCGGAGGAAATGGCCAAGGTGCCGTCGATGCCCGGCTCGCTCGGCGAGGCGCTGGATGCGCTGGAAGGCGATCACGCCTTCCTGCTCAAGGGCGACGTGTTCACCGAGGAGCTGCTCGACACCTACATCGCATACAAGCGCGAGAAGGAGGATCAGGCGGTCCGGCTGAGACCGCATCCGTATGAGTTCGCGCTGTATTACGACATTTAGACCTGGGAAGAATCCAGGTAAGGTGAAGACTCACGAGGGTGCCCCACCCGAGCCGGGTTTGCTCGAGTGGGGTTTTTATTTGCAACCCGACGATCAGAAAGCCTTCGGTGCAAGCCGCGCAGCGGCGACATTTGTTCGAGCCCAGCGCGTTAGCGCTGGGTTTAAAGATTGAAAAGGCAAAGCCCCTTCAGGGGCGACACCCATGTGTGCCGCCCTGCGGGCTCTAGGATTTTCTCGATGCAATCCCAGCGCTGACGCGCTGGGCTAACCCAAATGTCGCCCTGACGGGCTCGGCCACTCAGAAAGCTTGTTCGAGCCGGCCCGAGGCCGCATCCCGCTCAATCTCCTGGTCCCACTGTGCGGCGTCAAGCCCGAGCAGCCAGTCACGAAGTTGCGCCATCTCCTCCGGCGAGAGTTTCTTGATTTCCTCTTCGAGCATCTGCAGCTTGGTCATCGTCCCACCGCCAGCATTCTAACAAATTCAAAACCTGAAACCGCCGGGTGCCCAGCCCTTGGCTGGTTTTGCCAAGGGTGGGGTTTTCGGAGGGTGTAGATTGCCTCACTTCATCCGCTTGCTAATATCGTCCACCAGATCCTTGGCCATAGCGTTCCACGTTCTCAACGGCCTGCCTTTCATGCCAGTCGTTACCACCCACAACTGTTCCCGGGTTGCGGCATCTTCAATGACGAGCGTGCACTTCCTGTTGAACGCAGTCGAGTTGTAGGACACCACACCGACTAAATCAGCACTATCTCGATCTTGGACAATCTTCCAGCGGTTCCATGCGACAAGCTGCCGGTACACGGCATTCCCTAGTTTTATGTCTCCGCTCTCGTTCAGTAGGTAGATCGATTTCGCCGAGATGATCTTGGTGGGCAACGGCGCTAGTGGAGCGGTCTGAGCCAACGCCCCACCCACCAGCAGTAACCCAACCCATACTACTGGCGCGTTGTGGGCGAGGATCACGCGATTTTCTCTCACTGACGTTGCGGTGACCCGGCTGGCATGTCGAAATATATATCCCACGGTACGCGGCGGCCCTTGTTTTCACGTTCAATGTGCTGCTGCTCACATGAATCACAACGTCCCGGCAGCGGTTGGTCAAACTCAATAGGCCAGCCGGATTTGTCCTTTACGAAGTCGCCGCAGTCTCGGCAATGCAGCTTCATGCTCGCTCCTTTTGCGCTGATACTCACCAGCATTGCACACTGCGGGCCATCAGGTGAGACCGGCGCGGCGTTGGTTGGAAGCTGGAAATGCTAGAGCTCGTAGTCCGATAGATATGGCTCTGGCATCAGCAGGTTGTCGATGCACGCCATTCCCTTGCGTGCATGCTCAATCGCGTCCTTCACAGTTGCGGCGTGAATCCCAAGCTCCAGCAGGTACGCTTCCACCGCGTCGGTGCCCACAATCAACTTGCCTTTCTGCGCTCCATTCCTAAACTTGTTATATCGGGCGAAATGGAGTTTGTACTTTGGTGTAGCCCTTGGGTCTGCACAGTTTTCCCACAGAATGTCTAGGCTACCTTCAACATCAGCAGCGGTGTTCATGGCTTCATTCTAGGGCCAGCGCGGCGGGCCAGCAAGTGAAACCCGGGCCCAGGGCACGTGCTACACTGCGGCGCATGGGTTGTCCGGGTGGTGAAACCGGCGTATCGGGAATTCCGGAAGGTAGCAAGCGTTATCCCTGCCGCGTGTGCGCAAAGGAAGTAGAGGTAATCTGGCCCACACGCGAGGAAGCTGAAAAAGGGTACGCGCCGAAACTGGCAAAACACGCAGCTGGGAAAGAAAGGCATAGGCCACGTGGCCGCACGCGACAGAGTAAGCATTGATTTTTGGACACCTTTGGCATACAGCGGCTCGGTTTGATAGTTTCTGTCGGTTTTCGCCGTTTGTCCTTCCAGCAACTTACGGGCGGTCAATGCCGCCTAGCATTCGCGGTGTATTACGATATTTGGTTGTCGGCCCTCGGCCGCAGGGTTAAACGGTGAGGAAGGCCCGGCAGAGATGCCGGGCCTTTTTCGTCACGAAGCTTTGGTCCGGGTACCAAGCCGCAGGGCGCGATCGAAAAACTCCTCGGGTTCGAGGGGCTGGTCCCGCTTCGTGAGCAACCCGCATTTCGCCGCCCACACTTCCTCGGTGATGCGGATCACCCGCACCGAACCCGGTTGCACGGTCGCACGCTTGGGTGTTTCCTTTACTCGCTTCTTCATATCGCTGACCCTCCTGAGAGCAAACAAATCCACCATAATTCTCCATCCCGGGCAGTACCTTGGCTGTGATCCCTAAACAGTTCTTTCCCTAAATGGGAAAAGGCTGGCCGCTGAAAAATACAGCTTCGGTGCTCGGCAGCGGTTGAGACGGGATAGGATTTGTACCAGCCCAGCCGGATGCCGCGATGGATGGGGGCCCTGCGCAGTGGTTGAATTCCTGAATGGTGTTTCGGGCGGCATCCGATGAGTTCTCTTCGCAATTTCTTGCCGCCGCCAACCGTCCGCAGCCTGGAAGCCAGCGATGGCCGCTCCGGGCGCCTGATCCAGTGCGTCGCCGACTACGCCATTTACCTGCTCGACCCCGGTGGTTGCGTGATTAGTTGGAATAGCTGCGCCGAGCGCATGGCAGGCTACCAAACCAACGAAATCCTGGACCGTCACTTTTCCGTTTTCTACCCACCCGAGGAGGTGGAGCGGGGCACACCCACCGCGAACCTGCAAGCGGCGTTGCGGGCCGGCCACTACGAGGACGAAAGCTGGCGCCTGCGCAAGGACGGCTCGCGGTTCTTGGCCAGCGTGGCGATCACGCCGCTCTACGACCGCCAGGGCAAGCACACCGGCTTCACCAAGACCACGCGCGACCTGACCGAGTGCTGCAAACGGATGGACCGCATGGAGCTGCACACCATTCAGGTGGAGACGCGATCCGCCGAGCTGGAGCGGCTGACCTCCGCCCTGCAGGAGTCCAACCACGCCATGGAATCCTTCGCCTACTCGGTCTCGCACGACCTGCGCGCTCCCCTGCGCGCGATGTGGGGCTTCGCCGAAGCCCTTCAGGAGGACTATGGAGAGAAGCTGGACGAGCAGGGCCGCCGCTACACCCGCTCGGTGGTGGATGCGGCCCGGCGTATGGACGAGCTGATCGAAGACCTGCTGGCCTATAGCCGGTTGAGCCGAGTGGAGATGGAACTTGCCCCGGTCGAGCTGGAAGCAACTCTGCGCGAAGTGGTGGATGAGGTCTGCACCAAGGACGCCCGCTGCAAAAGGTCGATC
This sequence comes from uncultured Acidobacteriota bacterium, assembly GCA_963808725.1. GTDB lineage: Bacteria > Acidobacteriota > Terriglobia > Terriglobales > Acidobacteriaceae > JAHFUA01. The sequence continues at coordinate 114,052 of CAWEGO010000004.1, forward strand.
GCGGTCACGGCGCCACTGCCGTCCGTAATCGCACATCGTTTGACCCTGGTCCAGGTGCTTACCAATTTGCTTTCCAACGCTCTGAAGTTCGTGGCCTCCGGGACCCGGCCGCAGGTGCGGGTGTTCGCCGAAATGCGCGGCCGCGACGTACGTCTATGGGTCGAAGATAACGGCCTGGGCATTGCGCCCGAGCATCTGCAGCGCATCTTCATGCCCTTCGAACGGCTGCACGGTCCCGCGCCCTATCCTGGCACGGGCATCGGGCTGGCCATCGTGAGCAAGGGTGTGGAACGCATGGGCGGCAAGGTGGGAGTGGAATCCGAGCTGGGACGCGGCAGCCGCTTCTGGATCGAACTGCCTGCCACGGACGAGGGCCAATGAGCAGCGCGTGCACCATCCTGCTGGTGGAGGACAACCAGAGCGATGTTTTCCTGGTGGAACGCGCTTTTCAGAAGGCCAGGGTCCCGCACCTGCTGCAGGTAGTGGAGGACGGCGAACAGGCAGTCGCCTACCTTAGCGGCGCCGGTCCCTACGCCGACCGCAGCCGCTTTCCCCTGCCGGTGTTCGTGCTGCTGGATCTGAAGCTGCCGCGGAAATCCGGCTTCGAGGTGCTGGAATGGTTGCGGCAGCAACCGGCCATCCGCCGCGTCCCGGTGGTCATCCTGACCTCATCGGACCACCTCGAAGACGTGAACCGCGCCTATGATGCGGGGGCGAATTCCTATGTGGTGAAGGTGGCCGATCCCACCGCGGTGGCCGAACTGGCCCGGGCCGTCGAGCAGTACTGGGTGAATCTGAACCAGCAACCCGAGCTGGCGTAGAACGGCAACGACGCAGGCCACGGATTTTCACGGATCAACAGTGGATCCGCGAAGATCCGTGTGAACCCGTGGCGTTTTTCCCGCCTCCGCGATAATCTGCCGCCGTGGCCATGGACTGGGCGGCGGCAGTTTCGCAGATCGGCTTTCGCGATCCGGAGGCGGCGCGTGCCAACCTGGCGCGCCTGGAGGGGCGGTTGTCGCCGGGAGTGGTGGCGGCGCTGCCCACGCTGCTGGCCGAATCCCCCGACCCTGATTCCGCGCTTAACCTGCTGGAGCGGCTGACCGGCGCGCCCGAGAGCTACGAACCGGTGCGCCGGCTCGACCGCAGCCGCTTCCTTATTCACTACGCCATCGCCGTCTTCGGCTATAGCCAATGGCTGGGCGAGACCCTGATCCAGAACACCGACCTGCTCCAGAACCTGGGGCGCGACCGCGCCCTCGACCGCTCGCACTCGCGGGAAGACTTTCTGGAGCACTTCGCGCGCTTCCGCTCGCGCTCCTTCGAGACCGACATCTCGCTGCTGCTGGCCCGCTTCAAAAAGCGCGAGTACATCCGCATCATGCTGCGCGACGTGCTCGGCATCGCCCCCCTGGCGGAGACCACGGCGGAGATCTCCGCGCTTTCCGACGTGCTCATCGAGGAGGCCTTGCGCTACGTGGACTCCTCCCTGCGCAACCGCTACGGCACGCCGCGCCATATCGACCACGAAGGCCGGGTGGTGGATACGCCCCTGGCCGTGCTCTCCATGGGCAAGCTGGGCGGCAACGAGCTGAATTACAGCTCTGACGTGGACCTGCTCTTCCTCTACGGCGACGGCGAACCCGACCCACCGGGCGAGATCACCAACCGCGAGTACTTCATCCGCCTGGCGCAGCAGGTGACCGAGGTGCTCTCGCGCGTGAGCCGCGAGGGGCCGGTGTTCCGCATCGATTTGCGGCTGCGTCCGCAGGGCGCCGAAGGCGAGCCGGCGGTGCCGCTGGGCCACGCCATCCGCTACTACGCCAACGTCGCCCATGACTGGGAGCTGCAGGCGCTGATCAAGGTGCGGCATTCGGCCGGAGACCTGAACCTGGCGCGGGATTTCATCCGCGCGGTGCAGCCCTTCGTCTATCGCGAGGAGCTGAACTTCGCCGCCATCGAGACCGCGGTCAACTCGCTGGAGAAGATCGGGGCGCATCGGCGCAAGCGCCTGGCGGGGGTACGGCGCTCCGGCGGGATCAACGTCAAGCTGGACCGCGGCGGCATCCGCGATATCGAGTTCCTGGTGCAGTGCCTGCAGCGCGTCTACGGCGGGGCGGAGAGCTGGCTGCGCTCCGGTGGCACCCTGTTCTCGCTGCAGAAGCTGCACGACAAAGGACACATCAGCGGCAAGGACTTCCACGAGCTCAGCCAAGGCTACCTGTTCCTGCGCACCGTCGAGCACCGGCTGCAGCTCCGGCGCGGGCGGCAGGTACACGGCCTGCCGGCTTCCGAGGCCGACCTGCGCGTGCTCTACCGCTCGGTCGTGGGTGAGGAGGTGCGTGACCGCACCGCCGAGGCCTTCGTGACGCAGCTCCGCAAGAGCATGGCCGCGGTGGCCGACATCTATGAGCGCATCATCCATAACCAGCAAACGCAGCAGCGCCAGGAGCGCGAAGGCGGCGAGTTTCGCTTGGCGCCGCCCGAGACAGGCCGGGAAAAGTCCTATCAGCAGATCCTGGAACGGCTGGCGGCGGACGCTCCTGCGCTCTACGAGGTGGCGGCGCAGCGCGATCTCACTACTCACACCCGGCGCAACCTGCAGCGTTTCCTCAGCGCCGCTTTCACCAGCTCGGAGCGCTACGCGGCGCTGGTCCACAACCCGGAGGCGGTGGGGCAGGCGCTGCGCCTGTTCCAGGTGAGCGACTACCTCACCGACATCCTGGTGCGCCATCCCCAGGAACTCGGGACCATCGAGAAAGTCGTGGCCCCGCCCAACGGCGACCAGAGCGGCGCCCTGTTCAAGCCGGAGGCCCCAGGCGGAGCCGGACACGATCCGGTATTCGGCTTTCTGGCGTCCGCGGAGGGTTCGCGCAGCGAGAAGCTGGCCATGCTGCGCCAGCACTACCGGCATCGCATGTTCGCGGCCGGCTCGCGCGACGTGATGGAGCTGCGCCCTGTGTACGAGTCGCTCTCCGAAATGAGCGCGGCCGCCGATGATGCCATCGCCGCCGCCCTCAACATCGCCGGCCATCCCCCGGGATTCGCCGTGCTGGCGCTGGGACGGCTGGGGAGCTGGGAGTTCGACCTGGGGTCGGACGCCGATCTCCTGTTCGTGCGCGACGAGCAGGCGGAGACGGAACCGCTGATCAAAGTCGCAGAGCACTTGGTGGAAGCCCTGGCCGCCTACACCCAGGACGGCACTCTGTTTCCGGTCGACCTGCGGCTGCGTCCGCGGGGCACCGAGGGCGAGTTACTGGTTACGCCTGAGAGCCTGGCCGCCTACTTCTCCAGCGAGGCCCAGCCCTGGGAGGCGCTCACCTATACCAAACTGCGCTACGTCTGCGGTGAGGAGGAGCTGGCGCTGCGCGCCATGACCGCGGTCGAAGACCATGTATTGCGCTTTGCCAACGACCCCAGCTTCGGCGCTGCCGTCCGCGCCATGCGGGCCAAGCTGGAGAAATCGGACAGCGAACCCAACTTCAAGGTCGCACCCGGCGGCTTCTACGACATCGATTACATCCTGTCGTATCTGCTGGTGATGTATGGCGTCAAAGACGTGCAGGGAAACACGCGCGAGCGCCTGCACACCCTGGCGGCGCGGGCGCTGCTCTCCGACGACGACTGTGCCACCCTGGACGCAGCCGCCGAACTGCTGCGCACGGTCGGGCACGTGGTGCGGCTGGTCACCGGCCGCGCCCGCAAGTCGCTGCCCATGGGCGACCATCCACGGCGGGTGAGCGAGCAGTTGGTGTCGCGCATTCTGCGGCGGACATTCCGCGAGGGCCTGGAGCGCGAACTGGAGCGGACGTATAAGCTGGTGCGGCCGGTGTACGAAAGAGTCTTAGGAGTGGCGGAATGACAGCTCGCAATTATGCTTCCGAAACCACCGGCAATTTAGCGGCCTCCCAGGCCGCGAGACCACCGGCCATTTCGATCAGGTCGGTGATTCCATACTGATGCAGGATGGCGGCGGCAATAGAGGAGCGGTAGCCGCCGGCACAATGAACGGCAATGCGGCGGTCGCGCGGGACTTCGGCGATGCGTTCTTGGAGATGGTTGAGTGGTAGGTTCACGCTGCCTTCTATGTGCTTGCTCGCCCACTCCCGGGGGGAGCGGACATCCAGCACCAGGGGTGGGTCTGCGGCCGCCAGTTCCTCCGCGACCAGGGAGGCGGTGACACGCTTCGTAGGCCACACCAAATCGGGTCGGCCGGCAAGGTCTTCCATACCGCCCTTCAAGTAGCCTTTGACATGATCGAAGCCGATACGGCCCAGGCGCACTGCGGCTTCCTGCTCGCGTCCGGGTTCAGCGATGATGACGATGGGCTTGGTGCGGTCGAGGACCGTGCCTGCCCAGGTGGCATACTGGCCGCCCAGCCCGATGTTAATGCTGCCGGCAAGATGACCTTTGGCGTATTCGGCGGGGTCGCGGACGTCGAGAATCTGAGCGCCCGCATCTCCCATCCGCAGGACCTCGGCAAGATCAACGGGATGGAGAACCCGTTCGAGATTCTTGTCCAGCGTGGCGCGCTCCCGGGTGTTGAGGATGGCGTCGTAGGTGAAGTAAGGGGGAGCATCGGGCTGGTCAGCCGTAACCAGGCGGATAAATTCCTCTTTGGTCATAGGCTGCAAGGCATAATTCAAACGCCGCTGATCTCCCAGAGAAGAGACGGTATCCGAGGAAAGCTGCTTCCCACAAAGCGAACCGGCGCCGTGAGCGGGATAGACCAGCGTCTCATCCTGCAGCGGCAGGATCCGGTTGTGCAGCGAGTCGTAGAGGCGGGCGCCGAGGTCGTTGGCGGTCCACCCCAGCGAAGCGCGCAGATCAGGGCGTCCAACGTCCCCGATGAAGAGCGTATCTCCGGTAAGAATGGCATAGGGTCTTGCGGGGTCCTTGTGCAGATCGAAGACCAGGATTGAGATCGACTCAATGGTATGGCCGGGGGTCTCAAGGACTTGCAGGCGCAACCGCGGGAAGTCAAGAGTATCGCCGTTCTTCATCGCCACGAAGGCGTATTCCGCGCGGGCCTGGGAGCCAAGATGGATGGTCGCGCCGCAACGGTCGCGCAGCTCCAGGTGGCCGGCGACGAAGTCAGCGTGGAAGTGGGTGAGAAAGACATGGCGAATCTGCAGGCTAAATTTTTCGGCGTCGGCCAGGTACTGCTGGATATCACGCTGTGGGTCGACGATGATGGCGGTCGAACTAGCCTCGTCTCCGAGCAGATACGAGGCGTGGGCGAGGCAACCCAGGTAGTACTGTTTCAGGATCATGGCAGCACCTTACCGCCCTTGCCCGCCGCGGCAGAATCACTACTTGGGCTGGGGAACGATCCGTAGATAAGGCCGGGGTGCCTTCCAGCCGCCGGGATATTTCTTGCGGGCGTCGTCATCCGAAACGCTGCCGCTGATGATGACGTCCTCGCCGGGTTTCCAGTTCACCGGGGTTGAGACCTGGTGCTTGGCCGTGAGCTGGATGGAATCGAGCACGCGCAGTACTTCGTCGAAGTTGCGGCCGGTGCTCATCGGGTAGCTGAGCATCAGCTTGATCGTCTTGTCAGGGCCGACCACGAATACGGTGCGCACGGTGGCGTTCGTGGCCGGGGTGCGGCCTTCGGAAGTATGGCCGGCGTCGGCCGGCAGCATGTCATAGAGCTTGGCCACTTGCAGCTGTGGGTCCCCGATCATCGGGTAGCGCACCTTGTGGCCCTGCGTCTCCTCAATGTCCGCCGCCCACTTGCTGTGGCTGCTTACCGGGTCCACACTCAATCCGATGATTTTGCAATTGCGCTTCTCGAATTCTGGCTGCAGCCCTGCCATGTAGCCTAGCTCCGTGGTGCACACGGGGGTGAAGTCCTTGGGATGCGAAAACAAGATGGCCCAGCCGTTGCCGATCCATTCGTGGAAGTTGATCGGCCCCTGCGAGGTTTCGGCAGTGAAATTGGGAGCCTCGTCATTGATGCGCAACATTGATCGTCTCCTGGTTTTGGCCTCTCTAGGCGCTGACGCCCAGAATCATTCCTTCCCCCTTTTTTCAAGACGGGAACACATGCAGGAAGGAAAAAAATCGGGACTGGCCCCCAAGTGTCTACATCGTACGCCTCTCCAGTTTTGGACGCAACGAATTTGCCGCGGCCCGTCAAGTTCGAAAAAAGTGGCAGCAATCCAGTTTTGGACCTGCGGAACCCGCTGGCGTGCGGGAGGGGTACAATATTCCAGCGGCCAACCTCGTCTGCCGTGAAGTGATGAACGTCACAATTACCTGTGACGCTCGGCCTACGCCCGCCAGCGCGCCGCTGGCTATAATTTCCACTCTTTTGACAATCTTGTGGAGGTATGTGACATGGCGGATTCATACAACGGGCTGCCCGTTCCTAAGGATGGGACCCGCATCAGCTACAGCAACGGGAAGTACAACATTCCCGACAACCCCATCATTCCCTTTATCGAGGGAGATGGTACCGGGCGCGACATCTGGAAGGCGTCAGTGCGCGTGTTCGACGCCGCGGTGCAGAAGGCCTACGGCGGCAAGCGCCGCATAGTGTGGTACGAGGTCTTCGCCGGTGAGAAGGCCATGGCCAAGTTCAAGAGCTGGCTCCCGGATGGCACCATCGACGCCCTGAAGGACCTGCGCGTCAGCATCAAGGGCCCTCTCACCACTCCGGTGGGCGGCGGCATCCGTTCCCTGAACGTGGCGCTGCGCCAGATCCTTGATCTTTATGCCTGCGTGCGTCCGGTGAAGTGGCTGGGCGCGCCTTCGCCGGTGAAGCACCCCGAGCGCATGAACGTGGTCATCTACCGCGAGAACACCGAGGACGTGTACGCCGGCATCGAGTGGGAAGAAGGCACGCCCGAGGTCAAGAAGCTGATCGAGTTCCTGAACAAGGAAATGCTGAAGGGCGGTCCGAAGCAGATCCGCACCGACTCCGGCATCGGCATCAAGCCCATCTCCATCACCGGAACCAAGCGCCTGGTGCGCAAGGCCATCCAGCACGCGCTGGACCATGGCCTTCACAAGGTCACGCTGGTCCACAAGGGGAACATCCAGAAATTCACCGAAGGCGCCTTCCGCGCTTGGGGCTACGAACTGGCCACCAGCGAGTTCCGCGACAAGGTGGTCACCGAGCGCGAGAGCTGGATCCTGGACAACAAGGACAAGAACCCTAACATCACCATCGAGCAGAATGCCAACCTGGTCGAGCCCGGGCTGGAGTTCGCGACTCCCGAGTTCCGCGCCGAGATCCAGAAGGAAGTGAAGGCCTGCCTGGACGCGATCTCCAAGACCCACGGCAACGGGCAATGGAAGAAGAAGCTGCTGGTGAACGACCGCATCGCCGACTCCATCTTCCAGCAGGTAGTGACCCGCGCCGACGAGTATGAGGTGCTGGCCACGCCCAACCTGAATGGCGATTACATCTCGGACGCGTGCGCGGCGCAGATCGGCGGCCTGGGCATCGCGCCGGGCGCCAACATTGGCGACGGCTACGCTATCTTCGAGGCCACCCACGGCACCGCTCCGAAGTATGCCGACCTGGACGTCATCAATCCCGGCTCGGTGATGCTCTCGGGCGTCATGATGTTCGAGTTCATGGGTTGGAAGGAAGCCGGGCAGCTCATCGAGGACGGCATCCGCAAGACCATCGAGCAGAAGAAGGTCACGTATGACTTCGCCCGCTTGCTGGAGGGTGCGACCAAGGTGAAGTGCAGTGAGTTCGCCAACTACATCATCCAGAACATGGGAGCCAAGTCCGCTTCCTCCGCCGCTGACTAGCGGAGAAGCATTAGAAATCGGGTGAGGTTGTGATCGGGTCATCGGGTGATTTTCCAATGACCCGATCACCCGATCACTCAATCACTCGATGATTTATACGAGGCAATTATGCGTAAAAAAATTACTATCGTAGGTTCGGGAAACGTGGGCGCGACGGCCGCCCACTGGATGGCGTCCAAGGAACTGGGCAACGTCGTGCTCATCGACATCATTCCGGGCGTGCCCCAGGGCAAGGGTCTCGACTTGCTCGAGGCCATGCCCATCGAAAAGCGCGATTCCTTCGTGCTCGGCACCGAGGACTACAAGGATACGGCCAACTCCGACATCGTCGTCATCACCGCCGGCATCCCGCGCAAGCCGGGGATGAGCCGCGACGATCTGCTCAACACCAATTACAAGATCATGCAGGACGTGGTGGGCAAAGTGGTCAGCAATTCGCCCAACTGCATCCTGATTATCGTCTCGAACCCGCTGGACGCCATGGCGCAGGCGGCCTTCAAGATCAGTGGCTTCTCCCGTAACCGCGTCATCGGTATGGCCGGAGTGCTGGATTCGGCGCGCTTCCGCGCCTTCATCGCTATGGAACTGGGCGTAAGCGTAGAGAACGTGACCGCGTTCGTGCTCGGCGGACACGGCGACACCATGGTGCCTCTGCCGCGCTACTCCACCGTTGCCGGCGTGCCCATCACGGAGCTGATGGAGAAGTCAACCATCGAGCGCCTGGTGCAGCGCACGCGCGATGGCGGGGCCGAGATCGTCAAGTATTTGAAGACCGGCAGCGCCTACTACGCGCCGTCTGCCGCTGTGACCGAGATGGTCGAGGCGATTATCAAGGACAAGAAGAAGATCCTGCCTTGCGCGGCGTACCTCGAGGGCGAGTATGGCATCCACGGGCTGTTCGTGGGCGTGCCCTGCAAGCTCGGCGCCCGCGGCATCGAGGATGTCTGGGAGATTCGCCTCACCGACGAAGAAATGGCCGCCCTGAAGAAGAGCGCCGACTCAGTGAAAGAGCTGGTGGCGGTGGTAGGCGTCTAGATGAAGATGTAGACGGTGCCCCACATCTGCCCGCCGTTGGCAGATGTGGGACGCGCCGGTTTACCTTTGGTAAGGTCCTGGGACTTCGGCAACGGCTCCGTTTGTACCGAAAGCCTTATATACGTTCATTCCCTGGTTTGTACAGGTGAAGTGCTTCCGCTTCTCGGGTGGCACAACTCTCCCCGCCACTGCGTCGAACCTGATACGTATGATGACGTTCTCCATCGCTGCTTTCCCGTTGGTCTTCGTAGTATTGCCGTAATAGAAGACTGTCACAACAGAGCCGAGGGGAACATCCGCGGGAGACATAGCGCCCATTTTCCCATCCTTGGTTGGGGCGGGACACGGCACCTCGAACTTACCAGTAAATATCTCCTCCCGATTGCCCTTCTTATACCTAAGTGTCAGCACATCGAGGGGACCGTCGACGACCTCCCCCGTGAAGGTTGCACCGAAATAGCTGTGCGGATAGTACCCGCTTGGAGCTGTTCCTTGCTGCGCACATGCGAGTAGGGCCGTGGCAGCAACCAAGGCCAAAACTATGAGTCTCATGTAGTGTCAAAAACCAGCCATATTCTAGCCCTATGCAAACAGACCTGTCTTGATAAATTGGTTCTTCACAAGCAATTCCTGGATGTCCCATCGCTCGTGTCCGTACCCGCGCCAAGCAGGTAAGTCGCAAAAGATTGCCCGCGAAGCTGGACACATGGACCTGGGCTGGCATATGCTTAGGCATATGCTGGAGGCGCTGTGAGTCCGGAACGTCACGTCAAGCTTTTTAAGAACGGTCGCAACCAGGCAGTGCGGATTCCCCGTGAGTTCGAACTTCCGGGGGAGGATGCTCTCATGCGAAAGGAGGGCGGCCGGCTGATCATTGAGCCGGCTCCTCCCAGGTCCTTGCTGGCCCTGCTAGCGACGCTCGCGCCACTGGACGAGGATTTTCCACCTATCCGTGACTTGCCCTCCGATCCGGTCGATCTCTGATGCGCTACTTGCTCGACACTAACATCCTCTCGGATCTCGTCCGCAATCCGCAGGGAAAAGTGGCGCGACGGATTCGCAGGGTCGGCGAAGCGCAAGTGTGCACCAGCATCATCGTGACCGCAGAATTGCGTTACGGGGCGGCCAAGAGAGGCTCGCCGGGGCTCCCGGCCCAGCTTGAAGCGGTGCTGGGAGCGCTTGAAATTTTGCCCTTCGAGCCACCGGCAGATGCTGCCTACGGATTCCTGCGTGCACGGCTTGAGCAAATTGGCAGGCCAATCGGCGCCAATGACCTGCTGATCGCAGCTCAGGCGATTGCACTTGGTTACACCATCGTCACCGATAACGAGAAGGAATTCGCCCGGGTCGAGGACCTTCCACGCGAGAATTGGCTGCGCTAAAGCTGACGGCATGGCCCTAGGTTCAGCCGGACTTTCCTCGCGTCCGCTCGACTTGCATTCGCATCCAAAGATGGCTATGCCCAAGATGCGTGTCGTGGAGGTGCCCGGCCCTAACGCTCCATTCAAACCTGTCGAGCGCGACATTCCCCAGCCGGGCCCGCGCGAGGTGAGAGTCAAAGTGCAGGCCTGCGGCCTGTGTCACAGCGATTCGTTTACCAAGGAGGGAACGTGGCCGGGGATCACCTTTCCGCGCGTACCTGGCCACGAGATTGCCGGGGTGATCGATGCCGTCGGCGACGGCGTTCCGGAATGGCAACCCGGGCAGCGCGTGGGCGTGGGCTGGTACGGAGGGCACTGCGGATATTGCGAGTCGTGCCGGCGCGGTGACTTCATCACCTGCCGCAACGGTCGTATCACCGGCATCACCCAGGATGGCGGCTACGCCGACTACGCCATAGTTCCCTTCGAGACGCTCGCTCGCATTCCTGATGCTCTAACACCGGTCGAAGCTGCGCCGCTAGTGTGCGCCGGCATCACCACCTTCAACGCGCTGCGGAACAGCGGCGCCCGCGCTCCGGAGCTGGTTGCGGTCTTAGGTATCGGCGGGCTCGGCCACCTGGGCGTGCAGTTCGCGGTGAAGCTGGGCTTCCGCACGGTGGCGATCGCGCGCGGCAAGGACAAGGAAGCGTTGGCGCGCAAGCTCGGCGCGCACCATTACATCGACAGCCACGCGGAGAACGTCTCCGAGCAATTGCAGAAGCTGGGCGGAGCGAAACTAGTCCTTGCTACCGCCACCAGCAACAAAGCCATGGCCGACACGCTGGGCGGCCTGGGCGTGAATGGAAAGCTGGTCATTTTGGGCGCATCGTTCGAGCCTTTGCCGGTGAACACGCCGCCCATGATCGGCGGACGGCAGTCCATCGCGGGCTGGCCCTCGGGAAGCTCCATCGATTCCGAGGACACGCTGGCGTTCAGCGCTCTCAACGGCGTGCGGCCCATGACTGAGGTCTATCCGCTGGAGCGCGCCGCCGAGGCCTACGAGCGCATGATGAGCAACAAAGCGCGCTTTCGCGTGGTGCTCACCACCGGCAACTGATTTCGTCTATCTTTTGTTTTTGCTACGGAGGCGATGATGGACCTGCGCTATCCCATCGGAGAATTCAAACTGGACGGCCAACCGAGCGAGCAGCAGCTTAAACAATTCATCTCGGACATCGAGCAGGCACCCGCACGGCTGCGCGCGGCTCTCGCCGGGCTCTCCGAGCAACAGCTCGAGACGCCCTACCGTCCAGGCGGCTGGACGCTGCGCCAGGTGGCGCACCACCTTCCCGAGAGCCACATGAACGGCTACGTGCGCATGAAGCTGGCGCTCACTGAGGAGAACCCCATCATCAAGCCCTACGACGAGGCGCGCTGGGCGGAGACGCCGGACGTCCGCGGCACGCCTATCGCCACCTCGCTCACCCTGCTTGAGGCCCTGCATCAGCGCTGGGTCACGCTGCTCAAGGCGCTGGGCCCGGCAGAATTCGCGCGCGTCTTCAGTCATCCCGAGAGCGGCCAGTGGACGATCGGCAAGTACGCCGCGCTCTACTCCTGGCACGGCAAGCATCACGTGGCGCACATCACCAGCCTGCGCGAGCGCATGGGGTGGTAGGCACAACCGGTCTTCATTGATGTCATGCTGAGCGAGTGCGGGCGGTTTTTTGCCCGCACGAGTCGAAGCACCCCTACCCGGCAGATTTTATCGGAGTAGGGGTCCTTCGACTCGCGCGCCAGGACGGGCGCGCTCGCTCAGGATGACAACTGTTGTGAACCACTCCCACTCTCTATGGTGCGGAAACGTCAGATCACCCTAAATGCGGATCACGTGGCGGCTCCGGCGCGATTTCGTACCCCTCTTCGAAGCGCTCTAGCAAAGACTTCAGGATAAGCTCGCGATCGAACCGCCGGACGATCAACAGGTCGATGCCGAACATCTCGTCCCAGCTCTCTTCCCGCATCACCTGCGCAATGCCGCTTGGCGTGCCCACGAAATACGAGACGGTCCAGGAATCGCCCGCGGGGTTCTCGACCTCCAGAAAAAGCTCGTCGTAGAAGCATTCCGGGTCGGGCGGGCCAGCATCGGAGTCGAAACTGCGGAAATAATGATTGCGGATGCGCAGGCGGGCTTGATCGTCCTCTGGCTCCTCTGCCGCGGGGAGGGGAAGAGTCGGGATCGTGGGAGCTTCTAGACTGGCCGCATCCACCGGCCGCGAGAGGCGCCGCAGCAGCGCGAGCAGCCCGACGCCGCCGGCAACGAGCATGACTGTGCCCAGGGTCTGGTCCATGCAACAGTAATGGTACAAGGATGTCGAATCCGCAGGTAATCGTTTACAGGGGAACTCTGGTTGTGCCATTCTGAGCGCGCCGCCGAAAACGGCGAGCTTGCAGGGAGGATTGAATGCGGACAAGCGTCCTGGTTGCGCTGTTGTTCTTGGGATGCGCCTGGATCTGGGCGGCTGATGCGATCAAACTCGATGTGAAACTTGGCCTCTGGGAGACGACGACCAGCTTCCAAACCAGCGGCATGCCAGCGGTGAACATACCTCCAGATGCGCTGGCGCAAATGACACCCGAACAGCGCGCCAAGGTAGAACAGATGATGAAGGGAATGGGCTCGGGGAGCCCAAGAACGAACACTACCAAGAGCTGCATGACGCGCGAGAAGATGAACAAGCAACAGATGTTCACTGACAACAAGATGGACTGCACGAAGACCGTCGTATCTTCTTCGAGCAGCAAGCTGGAAATGCGTGTGCAATGCGCCACGGGCGGCGCCAAGACGGACGGAACCATTCGGATCGAGGCAGTGACCTCCGAGAACATCAAGGGCTCGATGCAAATGGCGACCGCGAGCGGCGATCACGCCATGAACATGAGTTCGAACTTCACTTCGAAGTGGCTGGGCCCGGATTGCGGCGACGTGAAATGAGTTTGGCCACGGATTCACACGGATAAACACGGATTGGGAGAAGCGAAAGTCACAAACTAATCCGTATTGATCCGTGGAATCCGTGGCTGGTTCTTTGGCAGTTGAGCCCCGAGGATCGCCGCTGAAGTCTACGCTGTCGCCGCCCGCAGCTCCGGCTCTCCGAACTTCACCGACACCAGCTTCGAAACTCCCGCTTCCTGCATGGTGACGCCATACATCACCGGGGCCACGCTCATGGTTTTCTTGCTGTGGGTGATGAGCACGAACTGCGTGGTGTTGCTCATCTCCTTCACCAACTCGACGAAGCGCCCGATGTTGGTTTCATCCAGCGGCGCGTCCACCTCGTCCAAAATGCAGAACGGGCTGGGCTGATACTGGAAGATGCCCACCAGCAGCGCCAGCGCGGTCAGGGCTTTCTCGCCGCCCGAGAGCAGGAGCACGTTCTGCAGCTTCTTGCCTGGAGGCGAGGCCACCACGTCGATACCGCTTTCCGCCGTGTTCTCCTCGTCGGTGAGGCGCATGAAAGCGTTGCCGCCGCCGAACAGCTTGCGGAACGTAGCCTGGAAGTTCTCGTTGATCTTGCCGAACGCCTCCTGGAATTTCTGCCGCGAATAAACGTCGATCTCGCGAATGGTGTTCTGCGTGTTCTCGATGGAATCCAGCAGGTCCTTGCGCTGAGTCTCCAGGAACGCGTGGCGCTGCGCAGTTTCCTGATATTCCTCGAGCGCCATCATGTTCACCGGGCCCATGTTCTCGAGACGCGTCTTCATCTCGCGATACATCGCCTCTTCCGCCGCCAGTTGCTCGCCTTCGACGCGCGGGATCGCGGGATCGCTGCGCATCGCCTCCGCCGCGATTCCCAGTTCGTTGACCGCCGTCTGTTCCATGTACTCGGTGTCGGACTTGAGCTTGGCGGCGGCCGCCGAAAGCTCACCGCGGCGGTCGCGCGCCTGGTCCAGCGCTTGCCGCGTTTCCCGGAGCTGCTGCTCGATCTCCGCCAGCCTGGCTCGCACCTCGCCGGATTCCGCCTCCAGCTCCGCGCTGCGCGCCTGCGCCGCCTCGCGCTCGGTCTGGAGCGCCTGCAATCGTCCGGCGATCTGGAGATTCTCCTGCTCACGCGCGAGACGCTCCTCGGCCGCCGCCGCCAGCCGCGAGCGCAGACCGTCGATCCTAAGGCGCGCGTCGTTGGCCAGCGTCTCGATGCGCTCCAGCGCCGCTGCCGCCGCCGTGCGCCGCGCTTCCAGGGCGGCCAGACGCGCTCCGACTTCCGCCGCGGTGTGCGCCGCTGCGTCCCGAGCCATCCTCAGCGCCACCAGTTGTTCCTGCGCCGAGGTGCGCTGGCCCTCCAGCTCCGCGCGGCGCAGTTCGTGCGTGCCGGCCTCAGCCTGCTTCGCCAGCAGGAACACCTGCTTCTCCGCGCTCGCCGCCTTCACCTGCTCCCACTCCCGCGAGAAGGTTTCGCGGCGCTCGCGGTTGCGCTCTACCTCCGACACCAGTTGGCCGAGCACGTGCGACGACGTCAGCGCTTGCTTTTCGGCATCGAGCCGCTGCTGCTCCAGTTCTGCGACTAGGCGCTCGAGTTCGGCAAGCCGCCGCGTCAGCTTGGCGGTCCGTTGCTCTTCCGTCCCCAGGGTCTTCTCGATCACCTCCAACTGCCGTGCGACTTCGCGCAGCTCGCGCTTGAGCGAGAGCGGACCTTCCGTGCGCTGGCGCCCGCCGGTCACGGTGACGTTGTGGAAGCATTCGCCGGTTGTAGAAAGGAAGAACGCGTCGGGATTCTCCAGCGCCAGCTCGCGCGCCAGGAACGGATCCGGCGTGATGTAGCCGTTGCCCAGCTTGGAGAGGATGACTTCGAGCGACTTGCCGAATCCGTTCAGCACGCGGATGCAGTTCTTGAGCGGCACGATGCGCTCGGGACGGGGATGGTTTCGCCCCGTCTCATCCAGCGCAAAAGAGAATTTCGCCTGCGAGTCCTCGGGATGCACCAAGAAGGTGGCCCGGCCCTCGACGTCGCCGCGCAGCAGGCGCAGGCCCTCGTCGGCCGCGTCCCACGACTTCACCACCACGTAGTTCAGCTCGTCGCGCAGAAAGTCTTCCACCACGTGCTCGTACTGGCCCTCCACTTCGAGGAAGTCGGCCAACACGCCCGCGGGAGCGAATCCGTGCTGCATGGCGCCCGACTGGAACAGGCGCTTAACCGATTCTGTAGAATACCCATGCTCGGCGATCACCGCTTCGAGCGACGCCTTCTTGCCCAGCGCGGTGGCGAATTCCGCGCGCAGCGTGTCCATGCGGCGCTTCGCTTCCGTTTCTTCCGCGCGCGTGGTCTCTAGCTCCCGCCGCGTGCTGTCGATCTGCAGGCCGAGCCACGCCACGCGCTGCGATACCGACTCGAACTCCAGCGTCAGTTGCCCGCGCCGACCGCCAGAGGCCTCCATGGCCGCAATCGCCACGGCGATCTCCTGCTCCAGGCGCGTAGCCTCGCGGTCGAGCGCGGCGCGATGCTCCTCCGCCTGCGTGATCAGGTTGCGCACCTCGGCGGCAGCCGCCGCCACTTCCATGATCTCCACCCGGCGCTGTTCCTGCTGCTGCTCTACCGCCGCCAGCGCCTCCGCCGCCGCGGACGCTTCCTGCTGCCGCCCCGCCGCTTCCGCCCGGCCGTCGGCCTCGTTCGCTGCCGCAGTGGCCAGCACGCTGCGATTGACTTCGAGTTCGGCATCGAGCGCGCTCATCTGTGCTTCCGCCCGCGCCAGGTCGGCCTCGCCGACCTCGGACCGCAGCGCCAGTTCGCGGCAGCGCTCTTGGTTGTGCCGCTGCTGCGCCACCGAGCGGTCGATCTCGAGCGTAATGTCGTTGGTGCGCTCGGAGTTCTGCCGCAGCTCGTTCTCGATGGCGTATCCGCGCTCGCGTGCCTGGCTCTGCCCGGCCTCCATCTGCTGGGCCGCGTCGGCGTGGAAGGACATCTCCTGCGCCAGCGCTTCCAGTTCCGCTTCGAGCGCCGCCGCCTCGCGCGCCAGTTGCGCCAGCTTGCTGGCCAACACCACCTTCAGCCTGGCCTTCATCTCGTCGCGCAGCCGGACATAGCGCTCCGCCTTGGAGGCCTGCCGCTTGAGCGAATTCATCTGCCGCGTGACTTCCTCGAAGATGTCGTTCAACCGCGCCAGGTTTTGCTTGGCTTCTTCAAGACGCAGCTCGGCGAGGCGCTTCTTGGTCTTGAAGCGGGTGATGCCGGCGGCTTCCTCGATGATCGCCCGCCGGTCGTGCGGCTTGCTGGAAAGGATCTGCCCGATGCGTCCCTGCTCGATCAGCGCGTACGACTCCGGCCCCAGGCCGGTGCCCATGAACATTTCCTGAATGTCGCGCAGTCGGCACAGCTTGCCGTTCAGCAGGTACTCGCTGTCGCCGGTGCGGAACAACCGCCGGGTGATGACCAGTTGCCCCGCCTTGAACTCCTGCCGCTTGAACTTCCGCCGACGAATCTTCAGCACGACACCCGGCTGTGCCGCGTCGGCTTGTTCTTCCGCTTCCTGCTCCCTACTCCCTACTCCCTCAGCGACGGCCCCTACTCCCTCCTCGCCACTCCCTACTCCCTGGGGTATCTCCTCGGCTGGCAGCGGCTGCACGTCGGCGATGTGCGCCTCGGTGTTGGCGGCGGCCTGCGCGCGCACCGAAGCCTCGTCCCAATCTTCTTCCGGGATGTTGTCCACGATCTCAATCTCGGGCTCCGACAGATCGCCGCCCCCGTACACATCGGGGTCGATAAGCGTCAGCGACACTTCGGCCATGCCCGTGGGCTGGCGGTCGCGGGTGCCGGCGAAGATGACGTCTTCCATGCGCGAGCCGCGCAGGGTCTTGGCCGACTGCTCGCCCAGCACCCAGGAGATGGCGTCGGCGATGTTGGATTTTCCGCAGCCGTTCGGCCCCACAATGGCGGCAATGCCGTCGCCGTGGAATTTCAGCTCGGCGCGGTCGCAGAACGACTTGAATCCCAGAATCTGCAGCTTTTTCAGTTTCAGCACGTCAACCCCTCTGGCTGGCAGGAAACAAGCTGGGGCAGGGCCGGGTAGCCACACCAAACCCCTGCGTTTCCGCTAACTTTAGCCACCTTGTTCGGCTTGGTCAAGCACAAAGACCCTATATCTTGTATCCCCTTGTGGATAACCCCTTGGTATCGGATATGCAATGCAGCCTGTCGGCGCGTTTCAGGCAGGAAATTAAGAAGGAGGGAGAATCGCCAAAGCCTCCCGAATGTACTCCCGGAACGCACCAGAATCAATGCAACTGTTGGTGCGGGAGGTGCGCCTGGGGCCGCAGTTGTAAAGAGCCAGCGTGCTGCGTCTCGACTGCACCCAGGGGATTGTTCAGAAAAAAAGCCCGGCCATCGGGCCGGGCTTAGCGTGAAACTTGAAGATAGAAACTACTTCTCCCCTCCCAGCCGCTGGAAGAAGCGAATGATGGACTCGATCCCGCGATAGAAATTGGGGATGTGGAACTTCTCGTTGGGGGCGTGGAGGTTGTCGTCGGGCAGGCCCATGCCCATCATGACGCTGGGGATCTTCAGTTCCTTCTCGAAGTCGCTGACGATGGGAATGGATCCTCCCGAGCGGATGAACACCGTGTCCTTCTTGAACACATCATGCATGGCTTCGGTCGCGGCCTTGATGTACTTGCTGTCGGTGCTCACCACCGACGCCGGCCCTTTGCTGTGCACCTTGATCTTCACCTGGATGCCTTTGGGGGTAAGCTTCTTGATGTACTTCTCGTACTTCTTGAGGATATCGTCCGGATCCTGGTCGGGCACCAGGCGCATGGAGACCTTGGCGAATGCCTTCGCCGGGATCACGGTCTTGGCGCCCGGGGCAGTGTAGCCGCCGGGCATGCCGTGCACCTCCAGCGTCGGACGCGCCCACAGCCGGTAGAGCGTCGGATACTTGGGCTCGCCGGTTAGCGTGGTCGAGCCGACTTCGTTCTTCAAAAAATCCTTGTCCTTGAACGGCAGCCGCTTCCACGCTTTCAACTCCTCCTTGCTGGGCGCCTTCACGTGATCGTAGAAGCCGGGGATGAGAATCTTGCCGTTGGCATCCTTGAGCTTGCTGATGATTTCGATGAGACCAAAGAAGGGATTGGGCGCCGCCCCGCCGTACATGCCGGAATGCAGGTCGATCTTCGGCCCGACTGCTTCGACGTCCGTGTACACCAGCCCGCGCAGGCCGACGCACAGCGTCGGCAGGTTCGGTGCGAAGAGCTCGGTGTCGGTGATCAGCCCGAAATCGGACTTCAGCCGGTCTTTGTGCGTGCGCACGTATTCGGAGATGGACTCGCCGCCTACTTCCTCCTCGCCCTCGATCAGTACCTTCACGTTGATGGGCATGCCGCCGTTGGACTTCATCATGGCCTCGAAGGCCTTGAGTTGCATCCAGAGCTGGCCTTTGTCATCGACGGCGCCGCGGGCGTAGATGTTCTGGTTGCGTTCGGTGGGCTCGAACGGCGGCGAGAGCCACTCGTCGAGCGGATCGGGCGGCTGCACGTCGTAGTGCGCGTAGCACAGCGCCGTGGTCTTGCCGGGCGCGTGCAGCCAGTCGGCATAGACCAGCGGGTGTCCCTCTGTGGGGATGACTTCTACGTGCTCGAATCCGATGCGCCCCAGTTCGGCGGCCACGAAATCCGCCGCCCGGCGCACATCGGGCTTGTGCTCATCCAGCGTGCTGACGCTGGGAATGCGGAGCAGGTCTTTAAGTTCGTTAAGAAATCTTTGCTGATTCTCACGCGCATAGGTCACGGGAGCATCGACTGCGCTTGCCATATGAATGTCCTCTCGATGACAAAGTATACAACCCGTGGGTGCGCCTGTGCAGCGGGCGCTACGGCTTCTCCGCCACGATGACCGTGTAGGTCAGCTCCCCCGACCGATACGCCTCGAGGATCACGTCGATCCCTGCGACGAACTCCCGCACCGCCGCGGGCAGCAGCTTAACCGCAACCGCCGCCGCCTTCGCACGCTGCCGGCAGATCTCCCAGGTCGGTAGCACGCGAGGGCTCAGGTCTTCCGCGACCTGCGCGCGTAGCCCCGCCGCCGCGATGGCGCTCTCGTACTGCTCACGGGTCCAGAGTTCCGGACATAAGAATCGCGTCGCCACTTCCTGGACGCGTGGGCTGGTCATGCTGCCGGTCCAAGCGGAGAGCAGCACCTGTCCTCCCGCCCGCAGCGTCCGACCGGCGTTCGCGAAGTAAGCGCGCTTGTCGGCGAAATGCTCGGACGATTCCATCGTCCACACCAGTTCGAACTGTTCTGCGGGATAGGCGAAGGTCTCAGCGTCCGCGGCGACTATGCTCACCTGCTCGCCGACTCCCGCTCGCGCCGCGTTCTCACGCGCGATGTGCGCTTGCTTCTCGCTGATGGTGATCCCCAGCACGCGGCATTTGCACTCCTCCGCCAGGTGGATCGCTGTTCCGCCGTGGCCGCAACCCACGTCCAGAACCTCGCGACCAACCGCTCCCAGCAGGCCCACGCAGTGCTCGAGAAGGCGAACCTGCGCCCGGGCCGGCCCGTCGCCGTCCAGGAACAGACCATGATGGATGTGGTCGCCCCAGAAAGTACGATAGATGAACGCCAGCGAATCGTAGTGCTCGCGGATCGCGGCGGCCGTCGTCATCAGAACCTCGCCGGCGAAAACGCGCTCAGGTCGAAGTCCGGCTTCAAACCGCGCACCACCTGCGACATAACCATCGCCGTCACCGGAGCCAGCAGGATGCCGTCGCGATAGTGCCCAGCGGCGACAAAATAATTCGCTACCTCAGTCGCGCCCAGCAGCGGCAGCGCATCGGGGGTGCCCGGACGCAGGCCCGCCCATGTCTCCAGCATGCGCGCCTCGCCCAGCTCCGGGATCAGGCGGGCGGCGGCCTGGTGCAGGCGCTGGATGGTCTCCGGGTCGACGCGCTTGTCGAAGCCGTCGTCTTCGAGCGTCGAGCCGATCACGATTCGCCCATCGCTGCGTGGCACCACGTACACCTCGGGCGCGCGCACTACGTGGTTGACGAGTCCGTGCTGCGAAGCGACCACGCACAGCATCTGGCCCTTGACCGGCCGGGTAGGGAAGCGCAGTGGCGAAACTTGCCCCGCCCACGCGCCACAGCAGTTCACCACCGCGCCGGCTGTGTAGGATGTCTTCGCCGTCTTAACCGCTACAGCGCGTCCGCCTTCGACTTCCACCGCCGTCACCGAGGCGCCGGAGGCGATGTCAACGCCGCGATGCTTCGCGGCTTTCAGCGATGCGGCCATCAGCCCTCGCGGATCCACACAGCCTTCCGGTGTCCAGTACGCCGCCTCGCCGGAGTAAGCGAGACGCGGCTCCAGGCGAGCGATCTCATCCGCCGTGAGCGTCCGCCATTCTCCTGTAGCGACGTAGTTTGCCGCTTCTCCTTCCGCCGGTTGTTCGAAGTACACGATCGTGCCCTGGGTGCGCAAGTCCACCCGCATCCCCGACTCGTCCTCGATCTCGCGCACGAACTCGGGATAGATGCCGGCGCTGGCCCGCGCCAGCCGCCGCAGCGGGACCGGCAGCATGGGATCGCACCAGGCGAGCATGCCGGCGGCGGCGTGCGAGGCTTCGCGTCCGGGCTCGCCGCGCTCCACGATCAGCACGCTGGCGCCGTGCTTGCGCAGCTCCCGCGCCAACGACACTCCAACGATGCCGCCTCCGGCGATCACCACGTCCCAGCTTTTCACGCCAGCATTCTAGCGGAGGCAGCCCATCGCGACCGGGCGGACTGCCGATGGCCGCATTGACAGTGCCGCAACCGTGCTGAAACAATGGCTTACGCAGATTGCACGAGGCACCCATGCTTCTTGAAGAGGAACCCGTTGCCCCGCCCCCGCCGAGCGGCGGGAGCACCTTGCGGAATGTCCTGCTGGCGGTGGCCGCCGTTTACATCATCGTCTCCCTGTACCTGATGTTCGACATGCACGGCCGGCTGGCCAAGGTGGAAAGCACGCAGGCCGCGGCCAGCATCAGCTCGGAAAAGCTCGCCCGCCACGTGGCCGAGGACGAGGCCGACGCCAAGGCCTCGCAGCGCGCCATCGCCAAGCAGTTGGGCATGACGGAAGAGCAGTTGGCGCGCCGCACCGCCGAACTGCAACGCCAGCAGCGCGCCGCCGAATCCCGCCTGAGCGAGCAGGGCGAGGAAATCGGCAAAGTCACCGGGGAGGTGGCTGGCGTGAAAGGTGAAGTCGCCGGCGTGAAGGGCGACGTTGGCAACGTCAAAACCGACCTCGAGACCACCAAGGTCACGCTGGAGCGCGTCAGGGGCGACCTGGGCCAGCAGAGCGGCCTCATCGCGCACACCCGCGATGACCTCGAGTACCTGAAGCACAAGGGCGACCGCAACTACTACGAGTTCACGCTCACCAAGTCCAAGGGAAGCACGCCGGTTTCGACCGTCAGCCTGCAGCTCAAGAAAACCGATCCCAAGCGCGGCAAGTTCACGCTCAACGTCATCGCCGACGATCGCACCATCGAGAAGAAAGACAGGACCGTCTTCGAGCCGCTGCAGTTCTATACCGGCCGCGACCGCATGCTGTATGAGTTGGTAGTGTTCACGGTGGCTAAGGACAAAGTCACCGGCTATATTTCCACGCCCAAGAACGCTCGCACGCCCACGCCCACCGGCAACTGAAAAGCAGATTCCCTCAGGGGCTAAAGCCGCCGTCGTTCGTGGTTCTGGGCGGCACGGCTGAAGCTGCGCCCTTCCCAAAAATCATTTACCTTCCCAAAATCCTTTATTAGATAGCTTCTGACAACTCACAACTGGCAACTGGCAACGACTACGGCTTTTCCGCAATCACCATGGGCTGCCGGTCGTAGTTTTCCAGCGTGACCGTCAGCGACTTGCGCTTGTCGAACGCGTCCTGGGTGACGGGGAACAACACCAGCACCATGCCCTCGGTCTGCTCGCCGGGGGCGATCTTGGTTTCCGGCGTCAAGGGCGCGGTCTGATGACGGCCGAGGTCGGGGAAGGCCTTAAAGTAACGCTCGAAGTCTACGGTCGAGGCGGCAGTGTCGGTCCACTCTCCCTGGTCGGTCTTGAGCTGGGCCTTGATCTCGCGCACCCACATCGGCTTGTTGCTGAGGTTGTTGACGCGGACCTGCAACAGCACAAAGGTGCTGCTCTTGTCCGGCAATTCCGCCGTATGAACTTCCATGATGGCGCCCGAGGCTCCCGGCTTGGGGCGCATCAGATAAGCCCCCACGCCCACGATCGCCGCCAGCACCACCAGCACGATCACCACCGGCATGATCGGCGGCAGCGTCCATTTGGCGCTATCCATTTCTTCGGTGATGGGGATGTGTCCCGCGTCCGGCGCCGGCTGGCTGGCTTTCGGTTTGGTGGCTTCGTCAGGCATGGCTGCTCTCCTCGCTACCACTGCTTCTTCATCGCCCTGGCAAACTTTTCCGCGGGCAGCGTATTCAGCACATCCGCCTTGGTCAACCATGCGCGCCGCGCCTGCAGCACGCCGTACTTGATCTTTTCCAGGTGCGAGGTGTGGTGGGAATCGGTGTTAATCACGATCTTCACTCCGCGCTCCTTGGCCATGCGCAGGTGCAAATCTGACAGGTCCAGCCGGTCAGGATAGGAATTCAGCTCCATGGCGACACGGTGCTTGGCCGCCGACTTCAGTATGGCGTCCATGTCGAAGTCATAAGCGTCGCGGCGCAGCAACAGGCGCCCCGTGGGATGTCCCAGGATCGACACGTGCGGGTTCGCAATCGCGCGCAGCAGCCGCTCCGTCATCTTCTGCGGCTCCTGGTTGAAGTGCGAGTGCACGCTGGCGATCACCAGGTCCATCTGCTCCAGCACCGAGTCGCAGAGGTCGAGGTCGCCATCGGCCAATATGTCCACTTCGATCCCGGCAAAAATCTTAATCCCGTCCACCTGGGTAGCGCGGATCTTCTTGGTGTGCTCCAGCGCCCGCTCGTCGTCGAGCCCGAAGGTCATGGCCAGACTTTTCGTATGATCTGTGATCGCCATGTACTTGTAGCCGCGCTGCCGCGCCGCCAGCGCCATCTCTTCGATGGTGTTGCGCCCATCGGTGGTATTGGTGTGCATGTGCACGTCGCCTTGCAGATCCTTTTCCGTGATCAGCGCCGGAATGGCGTGCTTTTCTGCCAACTCGACCTCGCCGCAGTTCTCGCGCATCTCCGGCGGGATGAAGTCGAGGCCCAGCTTGCCGTAGATCTCTTCTTCAGTCCGGCCGGCCACCGGCTTTTCGTCCTTCAGTCGCGCCAGCGAGTACTCGCTCAGGGTGTAGCCCAGCTTGAGCGCCCGCTGCCGCAGCGCGATGTTGTGCGCCTTCGAGCCGGTGAAGTAGCACATGGCAGCGCCGAACGATTCTGGCGCCAGCAAGCGCACGTCCACCTGCATGCCGCTGCGCAGCTTGAAGCTGACCTTGTTCTCGCCGCGGGCAATCGTCTCCAGGATGCCGGGGAAGGCGAGGATGCGCTCAATTACCGCCTCGCGCGGCTTCTCGCTGGTGCAGCATTTGCCCGTGACCAGCACGTCCAGATCGCCCACAGTTTCGCGCCCGCGCCGCAGCGAGCCCGCCGGAGTGACCGCATCCAAGCCCGGGATCCCGTGCAGGTGCTGGATCAGTTTTTGCGCGGTGCGGTCGGCCTCGTCCAGCAGGAAGCGTCCCGAGATCCGGCGGTACTGCTCGATGGATTTCAGAATCTTCTGCTCCTGCTTCTCGCCCATGCGCGGCAGCTCGCGCAGCTTGCCTGCGCGCGCCAGCTTCTCCACGCCAGCCGGATCGCAGACTTGAAACGTGTCCCAGATGAGCGCCACCGTCTTCGGGCCCAGGCCCTGGATCTTCAGCAGATCGAGCATCGCGGGCTGATACTTGGCGAGCAGCTCGGCGTGCATCGTAAGCTTGCCCTCGCGGAACAGCTCCTGAATGTGGCTGGCCATGCTTTTGCCGATGCCGGGGATCTCCAGCAGTTTCTTGGTCTCGGCCGCCAGCTCGGCGATGGGCGTGGGCAGCGACTCCAGCGCCTGCGCCGCGTTGCGGTAGGAGCGGATGCGGAAGGAATCGTCACCACGAACTTCCATCAGGTCGGCGGTCTCGTAGAGAATGGCGGCCACGCTCTTGTTGTCGAAGGTGGGCATGCTTTCCGAGAGGAATTCTATTCCTTCGCAAGGGGATGCAGCACTCAGCATTCAGCAACCGTTTTTGGTGATCACCCGATGACCCGATCACCCGATTCCAACGGCTAAAACAAAATAAAAGCCCAGCTTGCTGGGCCGGGCTGCGAGAGGAAATTTTTCTCGGCGCTTCTTAGGAAGCGACTTTCAGAACCTTGTCGGCCTGCGGGCCTTTCTGCCCCTGGACGATCTCAAACTCGACCTCGTCGCCCTCCTGCAGGCTCTTGTAGCCTTCCGATCCGATGGCGCTGTAGTGGACGAAAACGTCGGGTTGTCCATCTTCACGTCCAATGAATCCATAGCCTTTGGCGTTATTGAACCACTTCACTTTTCCTTTCATGCGTGCCAACTTTCTCTCCTTTGCGTTCGGGGCCCCGTACCGTTGGCGCGCTATGCCTTGGCGACGGTCTCACCCGTGCTGAGTTCCAGCCGCAACAGGTGTGCCGACGGTGCCGCTGGCGGGGAAGACGGAGTCTTGGTCCGGTGGGCAGGATCATCCGCATCCTGTTGCTGCCTGAGTAGATTTTCTCTCCGCCGCGGCTTTGTTGTCAAGGTAGTTACGCCGCAACGTCGTCAGGCGATACAGTGAAGACCCGCTCCCGGAGAGGATTTCGGACCGGCTCAGCGCCGCCGGCTGCGCTCGTACCACAGGACGCCGGCGATGGTCTTGCCGTCGCGCAGGATGCCGTTCATGGCCATCCGCACCGCCTGCGCGAGAGGGAAGAAGCGCTTGGCGATCATTTCATCCTCTTCCGGCTGGGCCGCTCCCTGGGTGAGCCCGCGCGCCAGGTAGATGGCCATGGTCTCGTCCAGGAATCCGGGGCTGGAATAAAAGGTGAAGGCGTGCCGCCACTCGCGGGCGGTGATGCCGGTCTCCTCCAGCAGTTCACGTTTGGCGCCGGTCAGCGCACTCTCGCCCGGGTCGATGCGCCCCGCGGGCAGTTCCCACAGCGACCCGCCTGCCGCGTGCCGGTATTGGCGCTCCAGCAGCACCCGCGGCTGGCCTCCGCGCTCATCCACCGCCAGCACCACCACCGACCCCTGGTGCCGCACTATGTCCCGCCGCAGCGGCTTGTCGATGCCCGGCTCGCGCACGTAGTCGGTGGTGACGCTGAACACCGGCCCGCGGTAAACGGTCTTCGAAGACACGACCTCAGCCTTGTGTTTTTTGCTTCCGCTCTTTCTCGCCATGGTGAGACTATAAACGACTCCACGAACGCCAGCGACCGACGACTTATGACCAACGACCAACGACGGCCATCGATCACCCTGATCGGCCCGGGCAATCTGGGGCGCGTGCTCGGCCTGGCGCTGCACGCTGCCGGTTATCGCATCGACGAGATCGTCGCCCGCGACGCTCCCGAATCCCGCAAGCGTGCCCGCGCCTTGGCCCGACAGGTGGGCGCGCGGGCCACGACGTATGCGGACGCCCAGTTCGCCTCAGAGATCATCTGGCTGTGCGTGAGCGATGACGCCATCGGTCCCACCGCCGCGGCGCTGGCGGCACGCGCAGACTGGCGAGGTAAGATCGCGCTGCACTCCAGTGGCGCGCGCAGCAGCAGGGAACTGGAGCCGCTGGCCCGGCGCGGCGCTGCCGTGGGATCGCTGCATCCCATGCAGACCTTCGTCCGCGCTTCCCCCGCGACGCTTACCGGCGTGTCGTTCGCGGTGGAAGGCGATCCCGCCGCGGTGCGCGTCGGCCGGCGCATTGCCCGCGATCTCGGCGGCAGCGTCTTCACCATACGCCCCGAAGCCAAGGTGCTCTATCACGCGATTGGCTCGTTCTGCTCGCCGATGATCATCGCGACGCTGGCGACGGCGGAGCGCATCGCCCGCGCCGCCGGCATTCCGCCGGCGGCGGCCAAGCGGATCATGCATCCCATCCTGCGCCAGACCATTGCCAACTATCTCGCGAAGGGCGCGGCCGCTGCCTTCAGCGGGCCGATCAACCGCGCCGACGTCAATACCATCCGCAAACATCTTGAAGCGTTACGTGAAGTGCCAGGCGCGCGAGACATCTATGTCGCGCTGGCGCGCTCCGCCCTGCGCACTCTGCCGGTGCGCGACCGAAGGGCGGTTCGAAAGATTTTGCGATGAGCGCAAGTCAGGCCAGTAGCAGGCATCCTTGTCAGTTGGCCCTCAGTGGCTAAAGCCAGCATAAATCAAAGCGATCAACGGCACGGCTGAAAGCCATGCCCTCCCCAAGAAAGGCAGTCGGGAACCATGTTAACGCCGATTCCAAATGCTGATGGCTGAGTGCTGCTCAGGTATTTTGCGCTTTCGCCGCGGGCGGTTTAGGGGCCGCTAGCGTCTCTCGCAATTTCCGATTGCGTTCCCGCTGCGCCGCTCTCTTCTTGCGCAGTCGATGGAACCGTGATTTATCGCCGTTTCGTGTGGACAAAGTGAGCCTCCGTCTCCGGTCGCGTTCGTTTTGTGCGCCGCAACGTTATCACGAGTCGGTTGCTCACTTCATTTCGTTTGATTTCGGCAGTTGGATCGAGCTCTGGTGGTTGTTTTCCTGGATGTGATCCCAGACAAACTTATCGGCCAGCCAGATCGCCTGGCGGTCGGCCAGGGCCTGGTCCATAGCGACGGACCGATGGGCGATGGCGAAGCGCGCACCACACTGATCGCACACCACCGTCGTCATCTGGACCGTGCCCGGTGCGCTCTCCAGGTTTCTGCGCAGGCGCTTGGCGGTCCCGCTGGAGAGGTGCTCCGACAATGCGGCAGAGGGTCGGTTCATGCGAATTGCTCGCCCGGCATCGCCGTGAGCGTGCGGGTAGTCAGGGTGTTGCGGCACATCCTGGCGGCGGCCTCGCGGGTGACGTGCCGGCGCTCGATGCGAAGTTTGAGCGCGCGTTCGATGCTGCGCAGCTCAATGGTCTCGGCTCCCGAAACCAGGCTGGAGGCGCGCCCACGCGCTCCGGCGCGGCCAGTGCGGCCCACGCGATGAATGAAGTCCTCGGGCGCCTTGGGCACGTCGTAGTTGATGACGTGCGCCACATCCTGGATGTGGAGGCCGCGGGAGGCCACGTCGGTGGCGACCAGCACGCGGAATCGGCCCTGTTCGAAACCGTTGAGGGCTCCGATGCGCTGCGCCTGCGAGCGGTCGCCGTGGATCATGGCCGCCGCGAATCCATCGCGGGCCAGGTTCTTGGCCAGCCGCTCGGCTCCCCGCTTGGTTCTTACGAATACCAGGGTGCGGCCTTCTTCAGCATGCAACAGGCTGCGCAGGGTATCGGGCTTATCCATCGCGGCCACTTCAAAGGCGTGCAACTCGACGCTTTCCACCGGCTTCAGCACGGATCCGAACTCGATGCGGACGGGATTTCGCATATAGTCATTCACCAGCCGGGCCACCGAGGCCTCCAGCGTGGCGGAGTAGCACAGGGTCTGGCGGCATTCCGGTATGGTGGCGAGAATGCGGCGGATGGACGGCAGGAATCCCATATCGAGCATGCGATCCGATTCGTCGAGCACCAGGACCTGGACTTTGCGCAGGCTGACGAGTTTGCGATCGAGGAAGTCCTCTAACCTTCCCGGAGTTGCCACCACCAGGCGCGCGCCCGAGCGCAGAGCCTGGATCTGCTGGCCTTCCGGTACGCCTCCCATGACCAGCGCCGCGGGCGCAAGCTTGCCGCGGAGCGCTTCATATTGCGCGTGCACCTGCATCGCAAGTTCGCGCGTGGGCACCAGGACGAGGGCTTCGAGATCGCGTGAGGCCTGGTTCAACATGCGGTCGATGATCGGGATAAGGAAAGCCAGGGTCTTCCCGGTTCCGGTCTGGGCGGTGGCGAGCACATCTTCGCCGCGCATGGCGGGAGGGATGGCGGCGGCCTGCACCGGGGTGGGGGTTGTGAATTGAGCTGCGGCGAGCCTCTGCTGCAAAACCGCGGACAGAGGCATATCAGTGAAACTTGTCATTCGTGAATCGTGCTTTCTGAGGGGCGTCTCGCGAGGCACACTCAGAGTGCGATTCGCGACTGAAAAAGGATGCCGCTCGTGCTTAGATTTTGCGCCGAAAAGATAACGGAGATCGTCAGGCGGGCACGCAGTCAGATCGTGAGTTCAGATAGGACACGCGCCACAAAGCGGACCGTGGCTGATTAGCGCTGAGATCAGTATAGCACGACATGTCGCCGGCAGCCGCACGCCAGGCTCATCTACCCATTACCTTAGTTTGCACCTTGGGTCTAGAAATCGTGAAAGCCGAGGCCTTGGGGCTGGCCCTCTTCATCGTAGGTCACCACCGGATCCCCGTGGGCCTGCGGGCGCTGGCGTGCTTTCCTGCGATTTCTTTTCAGCTTTCTTGCGCGCTTTTTCGGCCTGGCGCTCCTGGCGCGCGCGTTCCTTCTGTCGCTTCATGAATGATGAGCTTCCTGCCAAGAGAGCACTCCTATATTAAGATTTTCCTCTCCATCATAAACCCCAATGTCACTCTTGACAAAATATTGAGCCAGCTACCCGAAGATGTGCCCCATCTTCTGTTGTTTCGTCCTCAGGTAGGCCTCGGAGTGGGATTGCGCTTCCGCCACGCAGGGCACGCGCTCCACCACCTTTACGCCCGCTTTCTCCAGCGCCTGGACCTTATCAGGATTGTTCGATAGCAGACGAACCTGCCGCAGGCCCAGTGCCTTCAGCACCTCGGCGGGCAGCTCGAACCCGCGCTGGTCGGCCTTGAAGCCGAGTTTCTCGTTGGCCTCGACGGTATCGAGGCCCTTGTCCTGCAGCTCGTAGGCTTCCAGCTTGGCCATCAGCCCGATGCCGCGGCCTTCCTGCTGCTCGTAGACCAGCACGCCGCGGCCGGCCTCGGCGATCATCTTCAGCGACATCTCGAGCTGTTGCTGGCAATCGCAGCGCAGCGAGCCGAAGACGTCCCCGGTCAGGCACTGCGAGTGGATGCGCACCAGCGGCGGCTCAGCATGGATGTCTCCCATCACCAGCGCAACCGCGGTTTCCAAACGGCGCTCCGTCCCGCTCTCCGTCTGCCCTTCGAAGCCCATGATGCGAAAATGTCCCCAGCGGGTTGGGAAGTCGGCTTCCGCCACCTTGCGCAAGTTGTAGGCGCCGCTCACATGTTGATTATTACATGCCCCGGCCCGTGCTACCCTTTTCCTCCGCGTGGACTCGCGCTTCATTCTCGTCACCCTGCTGGTGAAGCTGGGCGTGGCGGCGGCCGTCAGCAGCGCGCTGGTGCGCTCCCGCTACTTCAAAGCGCTGCTCTTCCAGGAGGAGCGCACCTTCGCCCAGAAGATGCACCTGATGCTTTTCATCGTGACGCCCTTCGCGCTGGGCGTGCTGGTGCGGGTGTCGGTACGCAACTTCCAGGCCGCCGACCTCTCGGTGGAAGCCGCCATCCTGCTGGGAGTGATCGGCGGGCGGGTGGCCGGCGGGCTAGGTGGAGCTCTGCTCGGCCTGGCCGGGCTCTACCACCACGAACTGGCTGCCCTGCCCTTCGACACGCTCGTGGGCCTGGCCGCCGGCATGTTGCGCAACGCCGCGGCCGACAAGGAGTACATCTGGACCTTCACCCCGTTCATGGACCTCAGCGTCTACCGCTGGCTGCGCCGCAACCTGCCATTTCCGCGCATGGACTGGCAGACCTGGTTTTTCCTCTTCATTCTGGCGACGCAACTGGCGCGCATGGAACTGGGCCGGGTGCTGCCGCGCCAGTTCTTCTATATCCCCGCTCCGAGCTGGATCTGGCTGCTCGCCTTGTACGCGGCCACCGTGGCCTGCGTTGCCATCCCGCTGAAGATCTGGAACAACACCCGCATCGAGATGAAGCTGGAGGTGCAGGAACGCCTGCTGCTGCAGGCCCGCATGGAGGCGCTGCAGAGCCAGATCAACCCTCACTTCCTGTTCAACACCCTGAACTCCATCGCCTCGCTGGTGCGCTTCGATCCCGACATGGCGCGCGAGCTGATCGTGAAGCTGGCCAGCATCCTGCGCCGGCTGCAGCGCAAGGGCGATGCCTTCGTCCAACTGCGCGAGGAGGTGGAGTTCATCGACGATTATCTCGACATCGAAGTGGTGCGCTTCGGCCGCGATAAGCTGCACGTCGTCAAGGAACTCGATCCCGTCACCCTGGACATGATGGTGCCCACCATGGTGCTGCAACCGCTGGTGGAGAACTCGATCAAGCATGGCCTCGCGCCGCGCATCGAGGGCGGCAGCGTCACCCTGCGCAGCCGCTTGGCGGAGGGATTTCTGGTGATGGAAGTGCAGGACGACGGCGTAGGCGTGGCCCTGGCCGGCGACAGCGCCATCGTCGAGCCCGGCGCCGGCATTGGCATGTCCAACGTTGCCGAGCGCCTCAAGCTGCTCTACGGCGACGCCGCTACCATGACCATCTCCAGCGGCGACGGCAAAGGCACGCTGGTGGTGCTGCGGGTTCCGGTGTTGACCTCGGTGGAGATCGCTGAAACCGCCGGCACCGTCGCCTACGAGGCCCGCTCCAGCACGCAGCGGTAGAACTGCTCGTATTCCGGGATGATCTTGGTGGAGCAGAAGCGGGTTTGCGCCGCGATGCGCGCGCGTTTGCCCATCTGCCGCAGTTTGGCTTCGTCGGAGAGCAGTTCGATGGCCTGCCGCGCCATAGTGTCCACGTCGCCCACATCGGCCAGCAGGCCGGTCTTTCCGTCGTCGATGACCTCGGGCACGCCGCCCACGCGGGTGGCCACCGTAGGCACTTCGCACGCCATGGCCTCCAGCGCCGCCAGGCCGAACGACTCCAACTGGCTGGGCATAAGCATCAGGTCGGCGATCGCGAGCTTCTCGTGTATGCGGTCCTGCTTGCCCAGGAAGTGGACGCGCTCCTGGATGCCTTTGCGCCGCACCAGCCACTCCGCGGTCGAGCGCTCGGGGCCATCGCCGATCAGCAGCAGCCGCGACGGAACCTCGCGCTGCACCTGGTCGAAGATCTCCACCACGTCGGAAATGCGCTTCACCGGACGAAAATTCGAGAGGTGCACCAGCATGCGCTCGTCCGCGTGCGCGTATTCAGCGCGGTGCTTCTCGATCTCGGGATCGCGGCGGTAGAGGTCGCAGTTCACAAAGTTGTAGATCACCTGCACCGGCCGCTTGATGTCGAACACCTGCAGGGTGCGCTCGCGGAGATAATGCGAGATGGCGGTGACGCCGTCGCTCTGCTCGATGGAAAAGCGCGTGATCGGCAGGTAGGAGCGGTCGGTGCCCACCAGCGTGATGTCGGTGCCGTGCAGGGTGGTGACGAAGGGCAGGCGCCGCCCGCCGTTGGCCGCCAGCATCTGCTTGGCCAGCAGCGCGCTCACCGAGTGGGGAATCGCATAGTGCACGTGCAGCAGGTCGAGGCTGTAGATTTCGGCGACTTCGGCCATGCGCGTGGCCAGCGCCAGATCGTAAGGCGGATACTCGAACAGCGGATAGTTGGAAACGTCCACCTCGTGGAAGTGGATGTTGGCGCGCTCGGTGTTCAGCCGGATGGGCTGCTGATAGGAGATGAAGTGGACCTCATGGCCGCGCTCCGCCAACTCCATGCCCAGCTCGGTGGCCACCACCCCGCTGCCGCCGTAGGTGGGATAGCATGTGATCCCGATCTTCATGTTGGACTGAAGGATTAGACGGGGCAGCGGGCGTTTCGGACTCATTTCGCGCGCAGGTTGTAACGGTGATCCATCAGGGAACGGGCCGAATGCTATTATCAGCGTCTTGCCAAGGGGATCCTGATTGAAACGATATCGAGTAAAGCCGGGAACCCGCGTGCAGCTTGATCGCTGGGACCCGGAGGATACCAGCGCTTTTCGTGGAACGAAAAAGGGGGCGGAAAACCGCCTGGCGCGGCTGACGCAGCGCCTTGAGCCACTGCAGGAACTTCTATACGCCGAGCATTGGCACAAACTGCTGATTGTTTTGCAGGGCATGGACACCAGCGGCAAGGATGGCACCATCCGCCACGTCTTCGAAGGCGTAAATCCACAGGGCGTAACCGTGGCGCGCTTCGGACCGCCGACACCCGAAGAACTGGATCACGATTACTTGTGGCGGGTTCACCGCCATACGCCCGCTAAAGGTATGATCGCGATCTTCAATCGCAGTCACTATGAAGACGTGCTGGTGGTGCGCGTGCACGGACTCGTGCCCAAAGATGTGTGGGAGCACCGCTATCAGCAGATCAACGATTTCGAGCGGATGTTGGCCGAGGAGGGCGTGACCATTCTGAAGTTTTTCCTGCACATCTCGCGCGAGGAGCAGAAAAAACGCCTGCAGGCCAGGCTCGACGATCCCACCAAGCACTGGAAATTCAGCCTGGCGGATGAAAAAGAGCGCGAGCTCTGGCCCGAATATCGCAAAGCCTATGAAGACGCACTGGAGCGCACCAGCACCGACTGGGCGCCCTGGTGCATCGTTCCGGCGAATCACAAGTGGTATCGCAACCTCGTGGTCGCCACCATCCTCACCGATACCCTGCGCGCCTTGAAGATGCGCTATCCCCAGCCGCCGAAGAGCGTCCAGAAAATGCTGAAGGCGGGCTTGCACTGACGGCGATCTAACCGATCAGCGCGGCGTACGAGATCAACTCCACGCCCGCCGCCTCGATGGCCCGCCGCGCCGCCGCTGAGGTGAGCACTCGCAGTTCCTGTTCTCGCGATTCCCGCAGCCGCGTCCGCGCCGCCCGCAACTCCGCATCGCAATACCCCGGATGGCAGACCAACTCCCACGTTCCCTCCGGCAGCGATCCCACGATGGCCGCGAACAATTCCTCGTCGAGCGCGCCCGTCACCACGATGCCAAAGGTGCCATCCGTGGTGATGATGTCCGCGTCCGCGACGGTCTCACGAAACTCCTGGCTGAAGCGCCGCAGCAGCTTGATCTCCGAGTACCGGGTCCATAGCCGCGGACGGCGCGCAAGATGCGCCATCGCCAGCGGCTTCAGCGGCGCAAACGGATTGCGCACCGCGCGTACACCGCACGCTTTCGCCGCCGCCAGCATCGGCCGAAGCACCGGCGGTAGCAGGTGTACGTGCTTGTGCGAGTCCACGTGGGTCACGTGCAAGCCGGTTTGCTGGATTGTGCGGATCTGCGCCTCGACCTCGGCCGTGATCTGATTTTCGTCGAAACGCTGGCGCAGCGCCCGGCTCGCGAATCCCAGCCAGCCATCGCGGAAGCGAGCGCCCGCGCCATCCTGAACCACCAGGGTGGAGACGGCTTTCGGCGGCAGTATGGGTGCGCCGTCGATTAGCACCACGTGGCAGCCGACGCTCGGCCCACTTTCGCGCGCGCGCGCGACCGCGTCTGGCACGGCGCCGGCGTTCGCCATCATGGTGGCGGAAGTGACCAAGCCACGCTGGTGCGCTTCTACGATGGCTCGGTTCACCCCGGCGGTGAGCCCGAGATCGTCGGCATTGATGATCAGTCGTCGCACGCCGCCAGTGTACAGGCAGCGGGTACCGAGTACTGAGTACCGAGTACTGTCTTGTTATACTGCCTTTGCACCCCGGGCGGGCGGTTAGCTCAGTTGGTTAGAGCGCCTCCCTTACAAGGAGGAGGCCGCAGGTTCGAGTCCTGCACTGCCCACCATGCCTCACTTTGCCGCCCGGGAGATGTGGGAACATAGCCATGCCCAAGGATCGCAATAAAACGTACTCGGACCACCAAGCGGAAGCCAGCCGTCTGCGGAAGCAGCGGGAAGCGGCGAAAAAGCAGCCGCCCAAAAGGAAAACTACCAGCGAAGGCTCCAGCCAGGTTTCACCACCGGATGGCCGTTGACGGCGGCGACGGCGGTGAGCACAACGCGCGACTTGCTATAGGTGAACTGGGCAGCCCTCATCGGACCGCGCGCGGACCAACCGCCGGTCGTCAGCTTGGCCGTTGCCATCGGAGCGCCCCGCGGGATTATCCAGCTCGGAGAGATACCTTCCGATACCTCAAAAGTGGTAGGAGAAAATCCCAAGCAGTAGGGATTCGCCTTGTGAACGACTCCTCTACCCTGCCTTGAGGTCGCACCGATGCTCGCCGCGCACCGATGTCGGAAGAGCTGGAATTGAGATGGTCGGTCGCACAGCGGATCGCAGTAACTGCCTTTCGACAACAACTGACAATTTACGGGAGGACTTATGGCAACGATGAGAGTAGTACCCCAGGTGGCACCAAGTACGGTGGCACAGATTTCTAAACCCGGAGGGGATTTTGAGATCGTCGAGCGCGAGATTCCTGAGCCGGGTGCGGGACAAGTGCGGATCAGGGTGCAGGCCTGTGGCGTTTGCCACAGTGACGTGCTCACGAAAGACGGCTCTTGGCCCGGAATTCAGTATCCGCGCGTTCCCGGGCACGAAGTCGCAGGCGTCATCGACGAAGTAGGCGCCGGGGTTTCCGCGTGGAAGAGGGGGCAGCGTGTCGGTGTCGGCTGGCACGGCGGCCAGGACAACACGTGTCCGGAGTGCCGGCGCGGAGATTTCCGCAATTGCCGGAATCTGAAAATTCCGGGCATCAGCTATGACGGCGGATACCAGCAATACATGGTGGCTCCCGTAGAGGCGCTGGTGGCGATGCCGGAAAGTCTAGCTGACGCCGAAGCCGCACCCCTGCTCTGCGCCGGCATCACCACCTACAATGCGCTGCGGCACAGTGGTGCGTTCCCCGGCGACCTGGTTGCGGTGCAGGGTATCGGCGGCCTGGGCCACCTCGGAATTCAATTCGCGAACAAGTTTGGTTATAAGGTCGCGGCGATCGGGCGCGGATCTGAAACCGCGGCGCTGGCAAAGAAACTCGGAGCCAGCGTGTACATCGACAGCAAATCGACGAACGCAGCCGAAGCGTTGCAAAAGCTGGGCGGGGCAAAGGTGATTCTGGCCACAGCTCCAAGCTCGAAAGCGATGTCCGAGCTGATCGACGGCCTGGGGCCGAACGGTACGCTCATGGTTATAGGGGTGGCCTTCGATCCCATGGAGGTCACGCCGGTGCAGCTCATCAGTGGAAGTCGAAGAATCCAGGGCTGGGCCGCGGGAACACCCGCCGACTCCGAGGACACACTGCGCTTCGCCGAACTCACCGGCGTGCGTCCCATGATTGAAACCTATCCGCTCGAAAAAGCGGGCGAAGCTTACGCGCGCATGCTGAGCGGCAAGGCACGGTTCCGCGTGGTGCTGACGATGTGAAATGGACCGAGAGTCAAGAGGATCAAAATTGTATTAGCTCTTACGTAGATTCACGTTATGAAGCCTGGGATCTGCCGGCTGACGGCGGAACGGGCTCTGGATGAACCCGAGCAGAGAGGACACTTTCATGACAACGTATCATCACGCGAGCGTACGCGGCCGAAAGCTCTTCTATCGCGAAACCGGATCCACAGATTCCCCGACCATCGTGCTCCTGCACGGTTTCCCCAGCTCTTCGCACATGTTTCGTGACCTCATTCCTAAATTGGCGGACCAGTTCCACGTGATTGCTCCGGACTACGTGGGCTTCGGATACAGCGACGCCCCCAATGCGAAGGACTTTGAATACACCTTCGACAACCTGGCAGCACACGTCGAGGAGTTGCTATTCAAGAATCTGGGCTTGAAGCACTTCAGCATTTATGTGCAGGACTATGGTGCACCCATCGGATATCGGATTGCCTCCAGACATCCAGATGCTATTCAAGGCATTGTCGTTCAGAACGGTAATGCATATGTGGAGGGTATTGGCGCTGCGTTCGACCCGATGAAGCCGTTCTGGGCGAATCGCAATTCCGACACCGAGAAGCCTGTGCGCGACCTCCTGACGAAAGAAACGACCATGTTCCAGTACACACATGGTGTCAGAGACTCCGACCGAATCAGCCCAGATTCCTATACGCTCGACCAACTCTTCCTCGATCGTCCGGGCAATGCCGCAATTCAGCTTGATCTTCTTTACAACTATCAGTCGAATGTCACGCTCTATGACCGTTGGCATGAATACTTCCGCAGCCGACAGCCGAGAATGCTGATTCTCTGGGGAAAGAATGATCCGTTCTTTACCGTGGAAGGAGCCCGAGCTTACCAGCGTGATCTTCCGAAAGCGGAGATGCATCTGATCGACACCGGTCATTTCGCCCTGGAAGATTCCAGTGACTTCATCGCCGAGCACATTCGGCACTTTTTCCGCCAGCCACGCTCCATTGTGGCGGCCTAACCTGAGTTTGCAGAGAGGATTCGTGACATGATGTTTCGCGAAAACGCTACCGTAGTTGTGGTCCACGGAGCCTGGGCCGATGGCTCGAGCTGGAACGCCGTAATCCTCCCACTTGAAAAAAAAGGGTTGCGCGTAATCGCAGCACCGATCCCTCTGACATCACTCGGTGACGACGTTGCCGCGGTAAAACGTACACTTGCGCGCACCAGTGGCCCGGTTGTGCTGGCGGGGCATGCCTATGGGGGCGCCGTCATCGCTGCGGCGGATGACGAGCGCGTCAAGGCCTTGGTGTATATCGCGGGGCTGGCACCGATCGAAGGAGAAACCGTTGCTCAGGTGTTCTACCGCGACGAACGTCATCCGCAGGCTCCTCAACTCGCCCCTGATAGCGACGGTCTCATCTGGATGCCCAAGCAAAGTTTTGGAAATGCCTTCGCACATCATGCGACACCGGACCAGATCGCGCTGTCGGCAGCGGTACAGAGGCCCATCGCACTGAAGTGTATCCAGGAACCGTTTCCAAGACCGGCTTGGAAGTCCAAGCCTTCCTGGTTCCTGATTGCGGAAGAAGACCGCATGATCAACCCAAAAACACAGCACTTCATGGCGCAACGAATGGCAGCAACTAAACGGGCACTTCCGGTCGATCACACGCCACTGCTGAGTGCCCCAGAGGACGTTGTGGATGTCGTCATGGAGGCCGCCGAAGCAACGCTTTCTCCAGCGTTTGAACGCACCTCAAGGGAGAAAGCGTCATGAATAATTCTGTCGCAATTGTCACCGGAGCGAGCCAAGGAATCGGTCGATCTACCTCGATCAGATTAGCGCGCGACTTCTCCGCAATTGTGCTGGCTGCGCGAGACGTTAACGCACTGAAAGAGGTGGGAAACGTTGTAAAAACTGCGGGAGCGGAGCCTCTTATTTGCGATCTTGATTTGAGCAAAATCGAATCTGCCGCAACACTTGTCAAGATAACGCTTGATCGCTTCGGCAGGATTGATGCGCTGCTGAATATCGCGGGTGCAGTGCCACAAATTGATTTGTTCGAGATGACGGACGAGCAATGGCGAGCCGGTATGGAGCTGAAGCTGCACGGTGCACGACGTGTGACGATACTTGCCTGGGAAGCACTTAAGAAGTCGAAGGGCTCAGTCGTGTTTATGTCAGGCAGTGCCGCCCTCGACCCGAAACCCGCCTTCGCAGCGGTCGCCGCTACCAATGCGGCCATCACTGCGCTTGCCAAAGCATTCGCTGAGCAAGGTATTAAAGATGGCGTGCAGGTCAACAGCATCGTGCCGGGCCCGGTCATGACCGGGCGGCGACGCTCCTTCCTGGAGAGGTGGGCACCAGCGCACAACATGAGCATCGGACAAGCGACGAAACAATTTCCAGAAGAAGCGGGAATTAGCCGCTACGGACATCCGGACGAGATCGCCGATCTGCTCGCGTTTATGGTGTCACCCGCAGCGAAATGGATGACCGGTACATCTGTCCGAATGGACGGAGGTGAAATAAAGAGTATTTAACCGGAGAAGCGTCTTACAGATTGGCACAGTTCCGCGTGGTGCTCACGATGTGAGTTGGCAAAACACGGCGAAGGGAAAGGATGATCTCATGAAGCACCCGACCTTTTATCGCGCGATACAGATAGAGGGGCTCTCCATCTTCTACAGAGAGGCTGGTCCGAAGAACGCCCCGGCGATTCTGCTCCTGCACGGACTTCCGTCATCGTCGCGGATGTTCGAGCCGCTCTTCGTACGTCTTTCGGACCGCTATCACCTGGTTGCGCCCGATTGTCCGGGCTTCGGACACAGCGACTGGCCGGACCCGAAAAAATTCGCGTATACGTTCGATCACATTGCCGAGATCATGAATCACTTCACCGAAGCCCTCGGGCTCTCGCGCTACACGCTTTACATGCAGGATTACGGCGGCCCTGTAGGTTTCCGCATGGCAGTTGCGCATTCAGAGCGGGTTGAAGCGCTCATTGTCCAAGATGCGGTCGCGCACAACGAAGGCCTGGGGGCGAATTGGAAGACGCGGCGGGCCTTTTGGGCCGATCGCGCAGCCAATGAAAGCGCGCTGCGCACAAATCTTCTCTCGCTTGCGAGCACGCGCACACGCCACGTTGGAAATGATCCCAACGTGGAACGCTACGACCCGGATCTCTGGACCGATGAATTCTATTTTCTCAACCAGCCCGGCCAAGCCGATATTCAGAGCGATCTCTTCTACGACTATCGGACCAACGTCGACTCGTATCCGAAGTGGCAAGCATGGATGCGCGAGCGGCAGCCGCGTCTGCTGGTGATCTGGGGTAAGTACGAGCTCTCGTTCGACCCCTCGGAGCCGGAAGCTTATCGCCGCGATGTACCGACGGCCGAAGTCCACGTCGTCGATGGGGGTCATTTCGCGCTGGACACGGCTGCAGATGAGATCGCTGGTTTGGTCCGGGAGTTTGTCAGCTCTTCACGCGTCCTGTCACGGCGCGTTAGTTGAAGTCAACGCAGCATACATTCCATTCACGGAGGAGGGAAATCCATGACAAATGGGAGCCGTTTTCCGGTGGTCCGTCTTTTGGTTCTCGGGTTGCTGGTCCTGGCTGCAACTTGCTGGGCGCAGAAGCCCCCAATAGTCGAACAAATCGCCAAGACCTATGGTCTCGATTCGTTCAGCGAGATCGAGGCGATCCGTTACACCTTCAACGCGCAGGGCGCGTTCAACCTTTCTCGAACCTGGGTCTGGGAACCCAAGACCGGACAGGTTTCCTACGACGGAAAAGACAAGGCCGGCAAGCCGGTGAAACTGACCTACATGCGCTCCCAGGTCAGCAGCCAGGAGGCGATCGTAAAGGACGAGATCGACCCGGCTTTCATCAACGATCAATATTGGCTGCTCTTTCCCTTCCATCTTGTCTGGGACACCGACGCCAAGGTGGAAGACACGGGCATGCACAAACTGCCGCTGGGGAAAGGATCCGCCAAACGAATCGTGGTGACGTATCCCTCGGAAGGCGGCTACACGCCCGGCGACACCTGGGAGCTCTTCATTGGCGCCGACAACCGCATACAGGAATGGGTCTACCACCACGGCGGAAGCGCAAAACCGAGCGGTATGTTTACTTGGGTGGAATACAAGAAGGCCGGCCCGCTCCTTGTATCACTGGACCACCACGGAACGATATTTGCTCTGCCCGGCGCAGCCAAGCCTCTGCCGGAGGGCAAGCCGCTGCGGATCTTTTTTTCGGATGTGTCCGTCAAGCTGGCGGGGTCTGACGCCTGGGTAAAAGCGCAATAAACAAAGGGAGGGGCTGACAAATGCAATCACGTCTGAAAGGAAGCTTTGTGCCAAGACTGCCACATACGACCCACAGAACGCGGGCCATTGAAACGTAACCCGGCGGCGCGTATGCAACATCGGAGGGCTCCCCATGCGATCTGACATCGTTCCAGGCGCTGCCTTCCCCGATTACGAGCTTTTCGACCACACCGCGAAGCGCCGCAAGCTCTCCGAATTGCAAGGACAACATCCCATGGTTCTCGTCCTCAGCCGCGGAGGTTACTGCCCCAAGGACCGTCGGCAGGCTGAACTCCTTGTTCAGCTCCATCGCGAAATCGAGGTTGCCTATTGCCGGCTTGTCACAATCAGCACCGACAATATCACTGAAACGAATGAATATCGCAGCGGGGTCGGTGCCCACTGGCCTTTCCTTTCCGACGCGGGGCGGGTCGTCCAAAAAGACCTCGACATCGCCGAATACACCGATCCCGCCCACAATCCCATGATCCCGCACGTGATTGTCGTCGAGCCCGCTCTCGTCATTTATAAGATCTACAACGGCTACTGGTTCTTGGGCCGGCCCACTCTCGAAGATCTCCGCCAGGATTTACGGGCCGTAACAAAGAAATGCCGGCCGGACTGGGACATCACGACGCCCGAACTCAAAGCAGCGTGGCAGCAAGGCCGCAAGGAGCTCTTCTATCCCTACGGCAAATCGTATGTCCAAACTCTCGGCGAAGAGGATTAGGAGCGGTATGTATGTCCGACAAGAAAGCCGCAATCGTCACCGGAGCATCACGGGGTATTGGTGCGGGTTTGGTCGAAGCCTTCCTGAAGGAGGGTTATAACGTCGTCGCAACGTCGCTTAATGTCAGTCAATCGCTGGCTGCCTCACCCAGCCTGGTTCTCGTTGATGGCGATATCGGCAAGCAGGAGACCGCTGCCCAAGCCGTCGAGGCAGCGATCGAGTACTTCGGAAGCATCGATGTTCTGGTGAATAACGCCGGGATCCTACGCATCAAGCCGTTCACGGACTTCGCTGTCGAGGACATCAACGCCCTGGTCTCGACCAACCTGCTGGGGTTTATCTACATCACTCAGTTCGCTGTCAAACAGATGCTGAAACAGAAATCGGGGAGCGTTGTGAGCATTTCGGCTGCGCTTGCCGATCAGCCGATCGCCGGCCTAAACGCCTCGGTTTCGATGATGACGAAAGGAGGCCTGAATACGGCGATCCGGAGTCTCGCCATCGAGTATGCAAAGGAAGGTATCCGCTTCAACGCCGTAGCCCCCGGCGTGGTGGACACACCGCTGCACAAGGATGGTCCCAAGGATTCTCTTAAGGCAAGGCAGCCAACGGGAAAAATCGCGGAGGTAAGGGACATTGTCGACGCTGTTCTCTACCTGACACAGGCAGGTCAAGTGACCGGAGAGGTGCTCCACGTGGATGGTGGTGCCCACGCCGGCTGTTGGTAGCCGTACTCCGCTATGTATACTTCCGGCTCCATAACTGCCCAAGAGGACAAACTCACATGAATAGGCACAGGCTGAAGCTTTGCGGGCTGCTGCTCGGCTGCCTTCTGGCTTGTTTATCGAGCACGGCACCAGCATCGCCGGCCACCGAAAAAAAGCCAATCACCGAGATGCCTTCGGTGATCACCGTACCGCTCGAGGCACAGCCCTCGGACCATTTCGACCCCGAAGCTGCCACCAAGGCATATCTGGCCGAGATCCCGCCAGAGGCGCGCGCCCGGTCGGACGCCTACTTCGAAGGCGGTTATTGGCTGATCCTGTGGGATTTCCTGTATGGCGCTGCGGTCTCGCTGTTGCTGCTGAACCTGCGCTGGTCGGCCAAGATGCGCGACTGGGCCGAGCGCGTCACGCGCTTCAAGCCCGTGCACACCATGGCCTACTGGGCGCAATATCTGGTGTTCACCAGCATCCTGTTCTTCCCGCTGACCGTCTACGAGGGCTACTTGCGCGACCGCAAGTACGGCCTGGCAACGCAAACCTTCGGTCCCTGGCTCTACGACCAATTCAAGGAACTGCTGATCGGTCTGGTGCTGGGGGCGATCATCGTGACGGTGCTGTTCGGGATCGTGCGGCGGCTGGAGCGAACCTGGCACATCTGGGGCGCGGTGGCCGCTACAGCGTTCCTGATCTTCGTAAGCTTGATCTCTCCGATTTACCTTGTCCCCATTTTCAACAAGGTCAGCAAAATCGACGATCCCAAGATCACCCAGCCCATCCTGCGGCTGGCGCGCGCCAATGGCATCCCGGCCCGCGACGTTTATGAGGTTGACGCCTCGCGCCAGACCACACGCATGAGCGCCAACGTCAGCGGCCTCGGGCGCACCATGCGCATCACGCTCAACGACAACCTGCTGCGGCGCGGCTCGCCGGAAGAGATCCAGGCGGTGATGGGGCACGAGATGGGGCACTACGTGCTCAACCAT
Organism: uncultured Acidobacteriota bacterium; assembly: GCA_963808725.1. Classification (GTDB taxonomy): domain Bacteria; phylum Acidobacteriota; class Terriglobia; order Terriglobales; family Acidobacteriaceae; genus JAHFUA01. The sequence goes on from CAWEGO010000004.1 coordinate 156,279, forward strand.
GTTTACAAGCTAATCATGTTCAGCTTGATCGTGATCGTCGTGTTGTTTGCCCTGCTGCGCTGGGCGCTGGACTGGTCGCTGCGCCGCTGGGGAGAGCGGTGGCAGGTCCGCGGCATCGGCGATACGGCCGTGGTGCCCGTGGTGGCCCTGCTGGCGTCCATTTTTTTCTTCGTGCTGACGCCAGTATCCAACACCTACATTCGCGTTCAGGAATACGAAGCCGACATGTACGGCCTCAACGCCAGCCGGCAGCCGGACGGCGCCGCCCAGGCGGACATCCATGTGGGTGAATACCGCAAGATGAGCCCGGGAAAATGGGAAGAGCGGATCTTCTACGACCATCCCAGTGGGCGTACCCGTATCTACGCCGCCATGCGCTGGAAGGCGGAGAACCTGCAGCTTTTTACGGAGAGCAAGTAGGCGAGCCTCGTATCAGGGCACGGCTTTCAGCGGGGAACAAATGATCAAGGAAATGCCATTAGAGGGAGCTACCCTATGAAACGGATCGTTTTCTTGCTGGTTGCAGTTGCAACGCTAGCCGGCGTCGTCGCCTTCACGGCACCCGCATCTGGACGCGCCGAGGAACAGGCCGCTCCGGTCTTCGGAATCAGAATTTATCGCGGATACCGCGACTGGAGGCTGATCTCCGTCGCCCACGAAGCCGGCAACCTCAACGATTTGCGCGCCATTCTGGGCAACGATGTAGCGATCAAGGCCTATCGGGAAGGGAAGCTTCCGTTTCCGGACGGCACCGTCATTGCCCGGCTGGCTTGGAGCTACGTCCCCTCGGAGGAAAACGACAAGGTCTTTGGCCGCAACCAGTCTTTCGTTCCCGGGTCCCGCCCGGATTGGTATCTGCAGTTTATGGTCAAGGACTCAAGAAAGTACGCCGCGACGGGTGGCTGGGGGTTCGCTCAGTTTGATAAAGACGGCAAACCTGCCGACGAGGCGATGCACAAAACCTGCTTCCCCTGCCACGAGCCTGCCAAAGCTCGCGACTTCGTCTTCACCCGTTATGCACCGTGACCGGTCGGACGCGTACTTGAAACCGGGAAGGAGCTTTGCAACCGCAGCGTGTCGATGCCGCTCAGACGCTCGCGGGTTGGGCCCTCTCTATCGATGTGGTACGATTATCACGTGCGAAGGTCGTGTGGAATTGCCTCAGGTGAGGTAGTTCAATCCAACGGTTCTTACTGGCGGAGTACAACGCGCGGAACCCGCATAAACATTAGCGATCTCGCATCGTTGCATCGGCGAGTGGGGACGTAGTTCAGTTGGTTAGAACGCTGCCCTGTCACGGCAGAGGCCGCGGGTTCGAGTCCCGTCGTCCCCGCCATTCCTTTCGTTCACTTGCAAGGCCCTGATCCCTGCGGCGCGGTTTTGAAGCGGACAGCCTCTCTTGGTAGCTCGCACCCATCACACAAGCTCTTCCGGCCGGATCGGCAACTGCCGGATGCGCTTCCCGGTCGCGGCAAAAATCGCGTTGCACACCGCTGGTGCAATCGGCGGCGTTCCGGGCTCTCCGATCCCGCCCGCAGGCTGATCGCTCGGCACGATGTGCACCTCGATCTTGGGCATCTCATTCACGCGGAGCATTTCGTAATCGTCGAAATTCCCTTGCTCCACACGCCCCTTGTTGATGGTGATTGCGCCTTTGAGCGCGGCCGTCAGCCCGAAAACGATTCCGCTCTGCATCTGCGCTTCAATGGTCAGCGGATTCACCGTCCTCCCGCAATCCACCGCGCAAACCACGCGATGCACCCGCACCTGGCCACTTTTCTTGTCCACCGACACTTCGGCCACTTCCGCCACGTAGCTGCCAAACGAACTCAGCACTGCCATCCCGCGGTAGCGCCCGGCCGGCAGCGCTTCCCCCCAGCCCGCTTTCGTCGCCGCCAGTTCGAGCACACCCAGATGCCGCGGCGCTTTCTGAAGCAGCCGCCGCCGGAACTGATAGGGATCTTTTCCGCTGGCCGCCGCCAGCTCATCCACGAAGCACTCGCTGAAAAACGCGTTTTGCGAATGTCCCACCGACCGCCAGAACCCCACCGGGATCCCGGTCTCCGTCAGTTGATAGTCCACCAGAATATTCGGAATGGCATACGGCAAGTCCGCCGCGCCTTCCACGCTGGATTCATCCAGCCCGTTCTTCACCGAGCCCGGAAAGAACCGCGACATGATCGAAGGGCAGGCGAGACGGTTCGACCACGCCACCGGCCAACCTTCAGCATCCAGCCCGGCCTCGAACCGGCAGTACGACGCGGGCCGGTAGAAATCATGCTGCATGTCGTCCTCGCGCGACCACGTCACCTGCACCGGCACGCCCGCGGCTTGCGAAATCTCCACCGCCTCGATCACAAAATCCTGCTCCGCTCTCCGCCCGAATCCTCCGCCGAGATACGTGGTGTGAATATTTACCTGCTCAGGCTTCAGCCCGGCGATCTTCGCCGCTGTCATCTGGTTGACGGTTTGAAATTGCGTCGGCGCCCAGACATCGCACCCGCCCCCGCGCACGTGTGCCGCGCAGTTCATCGGCTCCATCGTCGCGTGCGCCAGGAACGGCGCTTGGTACACGGCCTCGATTTTGTTCGCCGCGCTAGCCAATCCCGCCGTCACGTCGCCTTCCTTCCGCGCCACCGCCCCGCCCGGCTTGCTCGCTCCCTCCTCGAGCAACTTGCGGATGGCCGCGCTGGTTAGCGAAGCGTTCGGCCCTTCCGCCCACTTGATTTCGAGCGCGTCCCGCCCCTGCATGGCCGACCAGGTGTTGTCCGCCACCACGGCCACTCCGCTCGAAATCTGCACTACGTGCTTCACACCGCGCACGGCCTTTGCCTTGTCCGCATTGAAGCTCGCCACTTTCCCACCGATCACCGGACACCGCGCCACCACCGCGTGCAGCATTCCCGGCTGGCGCACGTCAATCCCAAACTGCGCGCGCCCGCAAGTTTTGTCCGCCGAATCCAAGCGCTTCATGGCCTTGCCCACGATGCGGAATTGCTTCGGGTCCTTGAGCTTTACATCGCTCGGCACCGGCAATTTTCCAGCAGTTTCCGCAAGGCTACCGTAACTCAGGCGCTGTTTCGTCTGCGTGTGGATCACCTGGCTGTCTTGCGCACGGCACACCGCCTTATCCACGCCCCATTTTTCGGCAGCCGCGGCGATCAACATCTCTCGCGCTAGCGCTCCGGCCGTCCGCAGCGGCGTCCACATCCCTCTCACACTCGTGCTCCCGCCCGTTCCCTGCAGTCCAAATACGGGGTTCGCGTATTCCTTCGCCGCCGGCGCAAACACCGTGCGAATCTTTTTCCAGTCGCACTCCAGATCTTCGGCGATCAGCATGGAAAGCAACGTCACCACGCCTTGTCCCATCTCCGATTTGTCAATCACCAGCGTGACCGTATCGTCGGTTCCGATCCGGATCCACGCGTTGGGTGCAAAGGGCGCCGCCTCAGCCGCTGCCGAAGCGCGCGCCTCCAGCCGATCCGGCAGATAGAATCCAATCACCAGCCCGGCCGCTCCCGCCGCTGCGCCCTTCAAGAATTCCCGGCGGTCCACTTTCATCGTCGCGCTGCTCATTCCGCACCTCCTGCAGCCGCGCCCACGGCGGCCGACTTATCCAGCGTCATCGCTGCCGGCAACTCTTTGTGCCGCGCGGACGCCGCATGCATCTGTGCCGCGCGGTGAATGGCTTCGCGAATGCGTTGATAAGTACCGCAGCGGCAGATGTTCCCGCTCATGGCGTCGTCAAGCTCCGCTTCGGTGGGCCGTGGGTTTTTCGCCAGCAGCGCCGCCGCGGACATGATTTGCCCGGACTGGCAGTAGCCGCACTGCGGCACGTCCAGCTCGATCCACGCTTTCTGCACGGGATGGCTCACGTCGGCCGAGAGTCCCTCGATCGTGGTCACCTTCTTGCCGGCGGCTTCTGAAACCGGCGTGACACACGACCGCGTTGCTTCGCCGTCAATATGCACGGTGCACGCCCCGCACAGCGCCATCCCGCACCCAAATTTCGTTCCCGTCAGATTCAACGTGTCGCGCAACACCCAAAGCAGGGGCATCTGCGGATCAACGTCCACGCTCTGCGCTTTCCCGTTCAACGTAAACTGAATTGCCATGCGGGCCTCCTGCGAAGTCTTTCCTTTCGCGGCGGTATTATCTCTCTTTCTTTCCCGTGCAGAAAACCAACACGATCAGCACCAGCGTGAGAGAAACACGGCCCGCCATTTTTGCACCCCTTTGGGATCCGGATTATCAGGTACGGCGAACCCCGGACTGGGGCGGGCTGGAAGAGGAAATCGAGGTGTGCGCGAGACGGGCGGCTAGCGGCGGCTCAGCCCGCGGTTCGCTTAGGTGTGACTGGCCTCGAGCGCAATTCTGCTTTGTCGCTCAAGGCTACCCGCTAGCCGAATGGCTGACCCCATGGCGTGAGCGCCAGTAGAGAGGCGCCAGGATGCTGGTGTTGAGAACTTCCTCTTCGGCTTGCAGCCAATCGCTGAGAGCCGAGCCGGCGGCGTCCCGGCGTTCCTCGTAGAGCTGGTGAGCGCGGAGGCGAATCTTCCTCTCGATCAGGTCCAGCATGAGCCTCTGCGGTTCTCGCGTATACGTCCCCTTATCCACGGCTATTCCTCAATATTGATCTCAATAAAATTCTACGCGAGCGCTGTTAACAGAGGATGAAATGAAATCCGGCGCGGATTACGAAAGGGAATGCATCACTGTTCTTCGTTACTCACGTAATCGCCGATCCTCTGCCGCTGCTTGAAGAATCGCTGCAGCAATGCCGATGACGAAGAGACGGCTGGGCAAGAGCGAGTTTTCTGCCCGAAGTCGGCGGCGAATGAGTCAGAGAATCACCTCCCAGCAGAGAATCGCGGCGATTCTGCTGCGCAAAGACGCGGCAGCGTTCTACACCAGGACGCCCCTGCAGTTTCTGATCGCCCTGCTGGGGATCGTGTTCATCTCCGAGACGCTGGTCATGTTTCTGCTCCCCGTGCTGTTTCCCAAGGGCGCTAATGAAGCGCTGGTAGCGCTGGCGGACGCGGGGCTGCTTACCCTCATGATCTCTCCGGCGGTATGGCTGCTGCAGGTGCGGCCGCTGCGCGCCGACGCCCACCGGTTGGCCGATTTGAACCGGGAATTGAGCGCCGAAGTGGGCGCGCGCGTCGAACTCGAACAACGGCTGACGCGCCAGGCCTTCCACGACCCTTTGACCGGTTTGCCGAATCGCGCTTTCTTCCTCCAGGAGCTGGAGCGCACGCTGGCTCGCCAGCAGCGCCAACCCCGGCGCCGCTCCACCGTGCTGTTCATCGATCTCAACCGCTTCAAATCGGTGAACGACCGATTGGGCCACGGCGCCGGTGATCAGGTGCTGGTGGAAGTGGCGCGCAGGCTCGAAAGGACGGTCCGCCCCGGCGACATCGTGGCCCGGCTGGGGGGTGACGAGTTCACCGTGCTGCTCGACAACCTCGAGCAGGCTGGGCACGCAGCCAAAGTGGCGGAGCGGATCCTGGAGCAGTTGCGGCAGCCTTTTTCGGTGCAAGAACCGCAGGCGGGAGACGACGTGCAACACCACACCGTGCACGTCTCGGCCAGCATCGGATTCGCCGGTGGCGAGGTTACCTACGAACGCGCGGAGGCCCTGCTCCACGACGCCGACATGGCGATGTACCGGGCCAAGGCCAGAGGCACCGGCCAGTTCGAGATCTCCGCGCCCGCGGCGGCGCGAGGATCCTGTTGAACGCTGCTTCCTGTAGCGGCTTCCTGTTCAGTGCACCAGGCGCACGTGGATGGTGGGAAGCATGCCCTCGATCCGGCTGACAATCCGGCTAGAGAGCCGCTCGGCCTTGCGCGCCGACTCCCGCTGCTCGGCGGCGCGGAGCGTGATCATCTCGCCTACCACCGCGGCCAGCACCGGGAGCGTGCTCAGGTCCCGTTCGTCGAAGGCGCCCAGCTCGCTGGAGAAGATCTCCAAGTGTCCGACGATGCGCTCGCTTTCATAGATGGGCGCCGCCACCGTGGAGCGGATGGTCAGCCCTTCTTCCTGCGAAGAATAGAAGCGCTTCTCGGGAGCGGCCAGGGTGATGGCCACGCCGCGTGCCCCGGTCAGCATACGGGCCAAGTCCGCCATCAGATCCAGGGCCGCCGGCCAGCCGCCGGCGACGCGCATGAACTCCCGCCCCGCGTTCCAACTGCGGCTCTTCGCCATCCCGGCGCGCACCCGCCGCGCCAGCGATTGGGAGAGCTTGGCGAAGCGTATGCCCGCCTCCGCCGAATCGTTCGCCCAAGCCACCACCCCGGAGGTGCGGATGGGCGCCCGCGACCCTGGCAGGTGGAACTCGAGCCACAGGGTGGCGCCGGGCTGCACGGGATGGCCCAGCGCCTGCACCCGCATTCCGCCTTCGCCGATGTTGACCACCAGCGCGGCGTTCTTCTCATCGATGTGGACGGTGGTAGGGCGTTGCGACGCGATCCGTACGCGCAGGTGGCGGCGCCGTTCCGTTTTGAGAACGGAATCGTCGCCCGACGCCGCGCCACGGGCGTTCTCGGTCAGCAACTCGTCCAGGGTTTGAATGGCCAATGGATTCGGCCCCCGCAAACAGGCTCACGTGCCCTGCCGGAGACAGGACTCGTGAGGGACCAAACTTAAAGCTTCAGACGAATTCTTCCCGCTAAGTCACTCACGCGAGGCGGCTGGTTACGGCCATATCGGCTTGGTGTCGGTGACCGCCGCAACCGCCGACGGCTTGGCCTGCACAGTGGGATAGGTGCGTACCGGGGGCGGAGCCACTTGCACTTCGCCCGACAGCTCCTCCTCCAGCAGCGGAGCCACGACGCGCAGGGCCTGGATTTCCTTCTTCAAGCGCTCGATCTCCGTCTCCTTCTGCCGCAGGAACGTCATAGATGTTTTTCATGGCTAGCCTCGAAAACACACGGGGATCATCAGAAATTGGGGATTGGCCACTTTTACTCTGGTTCGGGTACGTTGTCAAAGCGGTTTTTAGGCACAGGTTCCCAGCCGGTTAACCCGTGGCCTGGCAGCTCGGGTGCACGGCCTTTTAGAGGCCACGCGATTGCCAATACTCACGGAAGGCGCGCACCTGGTTGCCGTAGAAATCGGCAAAGAACATGCCCGCCAGTTCCCGCCGCCGGCCGCTGGCGCGATCGCGGTAGGCACAGCTCCACTCGGCAATCAGGATATATCCGGTGTGCAGGGAGTTCGTAACCGTGAAGCGGATGTCGTCCTGCCCGGCGGTCGCTGCGGCCCAGTAATCGTGGATGGCTTCACGGCCGATGATGGGCTCGCCGAATGGATTTTCCTTGTAGCGGGCGTCGCGGGTGAAGAGGCTGGCTGCCAGATCGGCGTCCCGCGTCTCCCAGGCCTTCTTGTACTTCTCCAGGAACTCGGTTGCGTCACTGGCGTGCAAGGTTAATTGTGGCCCCGGCTTCCGAGCGGTGGCAGTTGCGGATTTTGGCATGGCAATCCTCCCTCTCTGCACCCTTCATGGTAGCAGTTTCGGCGGCGGGAGACCCGGCAGGCTGCCTTCGGCCAAATACGCCACGGATTTGCACGGATAACTAGGGACCTTGTTCCGATCTATTTTTGATCCGTGGGAATCCGTGGCCGATCTTCTCTGCGCTACGGCTTCAGACCTGGCTGGATCGCTGCTGCCCGATCCCGCGCCCGTTGCGCATCCTGGGAGCGCCGCTCGCGGTCATAGAGGCGCGCCAGATCCAGCCAATCGAGAGCGCTATCGGGAGCCAGCCGCACCGTCTCTTCCTGAAACGAGATGGCGCGCTGCACGTCTCCCAGCTCGCTCCAGGCGCGCGCGCGACCGCCCGCCAGGTGGGCCAGGAAGGAGTTGTCGCCGGCCCGGTCCGATGGTGATCGCAGGCTGGCACTGCGGTCGAAGGCACGCAGGGCCTGGCGCGGCTGCTGCGCATCCAGTTCAGCGTATCCCAGCGAGAGCAGCTCGCGATCGGGCAGGCGCAGCAGGTCGGCTGCCCGCTGCCATGCCTTGATCTCATCCTGCAACCGGCCTTCCCGATGGTAGACCACGCCCAGAGCCGACCAGGTCGCTCCATTCGCCTCGAGTGCGGCGGACCAGAGATACTCCCGCTGGGCGCTCTTCAGATCGCCGGCCTCTTCGAGCAGCTTGCCGCGCAGGAAGTGAACAAAGGCGCTGTCCTCGACAATGCCCAGGGCTTGCGTGGTCGCCGCGAAGGCCTCGGAGTTCCGCCCCAGCGCGTGCAGAACCGCGGCGGCGTTGGCCCACTGATTGAACGCCTGGCTGTCGTGGCCTTGGGGAGCGGTGCGGGGCAGGGAAGTCTTGGCGCAATCGATCTCGAGGCGCTGGACCAGGCTGGCATTCGACGGGCTGCGCCGCACAAAGACCGCCGAGACCTCGTCCAGATAGACCGGCCGCCAGGTGGGGCTGGCGCAGAACTGCCGCAGCACCGGGAAAAGCTCCAACCCGTTGTAGCGCGCCAGCGGAACGATGATGGCATTGATGTCATACTGCTCGGCCTCGCGCTGCCACTCCGGTGAATCCGGCGGAGTGGACATCAGTTGCTGGTTGCGCTCGAACAATTGCGGGCCGAAGGGGAGGATGCGCCCATCGATGTAGTCCGGATACTTCGGGCCCAGCCGCCAGGTGAGGTATCCACCTTCATTAAAACTGTTGAACATGCGTCCGGGGACGTTTTCGCGCTCCATGAACGCGGCGGCGTCCGTGGGGAACCACCACGAGAGTCCCCAGCCGAAGGTGCTGAGGTTGGTGCTGCCGAGGTAGCTGCGATTGCTCACCAGGTCGCCCGCGCGCAGGCAGGCCAGCCCCACCACGCAATAGGCCAGGCCGATCACGGCGAATGATCCGAGCCTGGTTTGTCGGATCCTCTCCCAGCGTCCGGCGAGCGCCGACGCAAGCACCGCGCCCCCGACCACCACCACCACTTCGGCGAAGAGAGCCTGGAAGCGGATGTGCCGGATCGCCATCAGCGCCGCGCCGCTCAGCAGCACCGCCGCTCCCAGTTGTCGCCGCCACAACGCCAGCAGCAGAGCCACGGCGGCCACCAGCAACAGCACGTAAAACGCGCCGTCGGGATTGCGCAGGGAGAAGCTCATGCTGGCCAGAGTCCAATTCAGCCGCGCCGGCACCCACTCGCTGATCGACTGCGTGAGCGCGGCGGTGGCGCGTTCCTGTCGCAGCAGGGCGTGATAGATTCCCGCTCCCCAGGGATTGACCACGGTGGCGGCGACGGTGGCCAGCAGCCACGGCCAGGCGTAGCGCAGGCGATCCGCGGCTGCCCGGCGGCGCTCCGGCCACACCATCTCCAGCACTTCCACCAGGACATATCCGCCCATGAGCCCCAACCCCGCCGCGAATCCCCGGTGGAGATTCACCCAGGCGATCATCAGCAGAGGCAGCAACCATAGGCGTGCGCGACCGGTCTCATGCTGCCGCCACAGCACCGTGAGGAATGCGGCGAACAGCACTATGGTGAACATCTCGGCGCGCGGCCCGGTGCGCAGTACGATCACGGGGATGGCGAGAATGGCTAGCGCGGCGGCGAGCGCCGATCGTCTCCAGATCAGCAAGGCGACCGTCCCCGCGCAGGCGGCGGCTCCCAGCCACGTCAGCAGCGCGTACTTCCCGACCCGATATGCGGCATAGAAGAGCAGTCCCGAGCCTACCGAGTAGATCCAGGGCTGCCCCTGCGCGGTGTAGGAGAAGACGTCGCTGGAAGGGATCTGGCGGTGCTGCGCGATCCATCGCCCGGTCGCCATTTGCCATCCGAAGTCGTAATCCATGATGGTGCGCAGGCCGGCCAGCAGCGCATACGCCAGCGCTGCCACGCCAACAACCAGGAATAACTGCCGCGCCAAGGCGGGGTTCGACCCGGAGCTGGCCATTGTGCGCCGCTTGCGGCGCCGCGGGTTGGGCTCGGTTTTCGTGGTGCTCCACGATTCCGTTGTCTAGAGGCGAGTCATTCTACAACTACGTGGATTTTCAGGACGGCGCTGGTACTGCACACGCTTACCGACTAATCGGTTCCGTGCGGGCCATGGTCTGATTCGATCTCGATAGAGTCCGTGCCAAAGAAGGATCTCTTGCCGCCCGGCACCGAGACCTGCCCGGTCACGAGTAGCGTCGTGCCGTCATCGTCGAAGTGTCGTTGTTCCGCGACGTAAAAACGGCAGACCAGATCCGGGAAGGTGTCGCCATTCACGTCCTCCACACGACAGCTCTGCGGTGCCGTGGGGTGGTGTCGGTCGCCCGCGGGGAACAAGCGGAGGGTGCGCGGCAGGATGTTCCCAGCATCGAAGGCCGCCGATCCCAGGATAGCGACCGTAATACTGTTTTCGAAATCCCAGCCCCAGTGGCCGTAGGAGCTTTTTGCAATATCCATCTTTACCGGCAGGCACTTGCCGGCTTGCCCGGCAGTGAAAATAGCGGCAATCTCTTGCGATTGAAGGGCGCGCTCGAAGATACTCGGTCTCGTCAACCTCGCCAGTGAAATGATGATCCTCGAGACAGATAGCGCTGCTGCAGTTTGGGTTGTAATCGCCGAAGAACAAGTCGTTGGTGACGTCGGTGCCAGCGCTCAGGCCATAAGCAATGGAGGTGGTGGCAGGGGTGCCGGTTCCGACTTCAGTTCCATCCAGAAATAAACGCACCGCGGTCTGGTCATAGGTTCCGGCAATGTGGTGCCACGTCCCATCCCAAACTCCGGTACCGGCGTCCGGCGATACGTTGACGTTCGTCCCATCGAAAACATAAAACTGCAGCCCGCCCGACGCGCCGGTGTAGAGCGCGTAGGAACTCTCCTGCTCGTCCAGCGCACCTTTGGAGACGATGTATTTGGCCAGTCCTGGCGACCCGGCCGCGTTGACCCAGGCGTCCACCGTGATCTGGGCGGGCTCGAGGCTGGCGCTGCGCGGCACCTGCACAAACTGGCTTCCATTGAAGCTGAAAGCATCGGCCACTTCTCCCGGGGCGTAGGAAACCAGGGAGCTGGTGAGCCCGTCGTTGAGGCCGAAATAATCGAGCGTGGTGCCGTCGGCGGTCCACCAGGAAATCATCCCTTGAGGCGGGGGCACGCACGTCTGACTATAGGCATGAGGAACGGCCAAACCGATCAGGAGCAGCAACTGGCCCAGGGCCCTAAACTTCAGCTTCATACTTCACTTCGCTTGGCGGAATCTTGCCCAATTTCTGAGGCAGAATTGGAGTTTGGCCCCATGTAGCCAGGCAGACAACGTCACTGAAGCTGTGGCACAGGGGTAATCGGAGGGAACAAGGCGGTCTCTTTTCTGAGCGCGGGCGAGCAGGAGCGGATCGAAAGCTAAGGGGCCAAGGTGATTCCGAGCGGCCTTTTCTCCCCAAAGTAACTTGTCGGCCCCGCGCCAACGAAACAGAATAAACAGTCATCGTTTCGGGGAGGGAGCCAAGATGCGGTACGCTGCGGCTGGTTTGCTGTTTGTGGCATGCCTGGCGCTTCCACCAGCAGGCGCGCAATCCACCGGTTCAGACACTCCTGCTCCAGACCAGAACAAGGCCCAGAGCAAACCCCGCCGGGTATGGGACAACGATGACATCCAGAGCCTTCGGGGCGGCATCAGCGTCGTAGGCAATCCGTCCAGCACGAAGCCGGCGACTGCCAAGGCCGCAGCTCCAAAGAAGCCGCTCCCCGCCAAGCCGCCTGGCTTGCAATTCGAGGCCACTACCATCGATGGCGACGAGATCACCAACGAGTCGCTCAAAGGCAAAACCATCCTGGTACAGTTCTGGACCACCTGGTGCCCGCACTGCCGCAACGACCAGGCTGCGGTGGATCGCATCGCGCGCTCCTTCGACAGCGAGGAAGTGGCGGTTCTCGCCGTGGACGTGGAGGAGTCCAAGAAGAAGGTTGACCAGTATCTGAAGGCGAGTCCGCGCTCGTGCCCGATCATCCTCTCTGCGGATACCACTCTCATGTCGCTGTTCGCGAATAGGACCTTCCCGACTTACGTCCTCATTGACCGCGACGGACACATCGCCGGAACCAGGCACGGAGAGATCGGGGAAGAGGGCATGCGCAAGCTCTTGAGCCACGCCGGAGTCGAAGCGGACTAACGGCTGGAGGGAGTGGGCGGATTCGAGCTCGGTGATTCGGAGGCAGGACTTGAGCCTCGCCGCCACCAGCCAGGCGGACAGCGTCACACAAGCCGAGCCACGGGAGTAATCGGGGAGAACAAGGACAGTCACTCCCCGAGTGCGGGCGGGCGCCCGCGTGGCGAGCTATTCTTGCGGGAAGATGGCAACCCTTACCTTGCCGGAGCCGCTGGAAAAACGCGGATTCAACCCCGAGGCGAAGATTCCGTTTGGGGTCACTACGGGCCACGTTCACGCGGCAATGCAGGATTTCATCGAATTCTTAAGCACGGTTGACGGGCAGTTGCACGCCAAGGGAATGGCCAGCCTCGAAAACACGATGATGCAGGCGAACTTCAGCAGCTTGGTTAGCGAGGCGATGTCCGCCCGAATCCCCTATCACTGCCCAACCGTCGTCAAGAACCAATACCACAACGGGCATCCTGACATTTTGCCAGCCGGAAAATATCCGGGCGATGCGGCCCAGCACGCGGGGAGGGATGGAATTGAAGTTAAAGCCTCCCGGTACCTACAGGGCTGGCAAGGACACAACGCTGAGGATGTGTGGCTCATGATTTTCGTTTTTCAAAGCGGGCGCGAGGGCCCGAAAGTAAAGGGCACGCCCGCGTTTAAGTTTCTGCTGGTGGCCGGGGCGATGCTTTCAAAACAAGATTGGCTGTTTGCGGGCCGGTCAGAAACCAGCCGCCGCACGATTACCGCAAGCGTGACGAAAGTGGGCGCGGCGAAGATGATGGCAAACTGGATTTACAAGTGTCAGGAGCTACGCGAGGGCAAAGGTTAACTGGTCACGCCCCACTACCACTTTGGAAAGCCGTTCGATGCACTGCGGGGCCGGCTCATAGTATTCGATGTTTTTCTCTATTCCGACACACGGAATGCCCAGCGCGATTGCAGCCGCAACCGTGGAGCCGGAACCCATGAACGGGTCAAGCACGATTCCCCTTCCCAGCGGCAACACGGCATAAACCAGTTCGCGCAGCAGGGCCTGCGGTTTCAAGCTTGGGTGCTTTGCAAGCTCGCGTTCCTCGCGTGGCGTGCGCCCAACCTCAACCAAATCGGTAAATGGCAGCCCCTCGGGCAACCGCCGCAGCCCGCCTGTTTCAAACTGGCGCAAGCAATCGCTGACCTTCATACCGGCTGGGATTGGCCGCCGCATTATGCCCCACGGCTCGTAACTTCCCCGTGGTAGTGAGCACACGTCGGGGAATTCGTCCTCGGCATTCTTGGGGCGGTCACCACCGCGCAGCGTGCGCACCGCGCGAATCAGTTGGCCGCGAAATTCTAGCCCGCCAGCCACAAGCGCCCCGTACACAAGTTGGCACAGGAAAGAATTGCAGGCGATGAATACGTGCCCTCCCGGCCTCAGCACGTGTACCGCAACCTTGGCCCATTCCGTGAAGAATCGTGAAACCTGCGCTCGCTCCTTCGGATTCAGCGCCGTAAATCTTGGGAGCGGCTGGCGCACGGAACCGTCAAACGATGGCGGGATTCGCCAGATTCCGCCGTTGCCGTTTGCCCGTTTCTCAAGTTGGTCGAACTCGTACTCCTTAACGCCGTAAGGCGGATCGGTCACAATCCCGTGAATCGAATTTTCAGGCACACGCCCCATCCATTCAAAGCAATCGGCGTGAACGATGAGGGAGTGGTCAATGGATTTGTGCGCGCAATCCAGCGCAAGCTCGGAAAGGGGAGGCACGGTTGGCAACGAGTATAACGCAGGGCCGCCGCTTTTTCTTCGCCTCTTTTCCACAGGTACGGGGGTCGCTATTCCGGGAGCCGTTATTCTCCACCGAAGTACAATTCCGCTTCCTGCAAACCCTGTTACAAGGATGGGCGAAAAGCAGAGGCGGCCCGGCGTGTGGCGGCTTAGACCGCGACGGATACATCGCCGGAACCAGGCACGGAGAGATCGGGGAAGAGGGTATGCGCAAGCTCTTGAGCCACGCCGGAGTCGGAGCGGACTAACGGCTGGAGGGCCCGGGCGGATTCGAACCGCCGACCTAGAGTTTAGGGTACGGCGGATCCAGGCGCGTTGCGCGAACCCACTTCGAGCGTTTAAGGCTGGAAGCCTTCAGTGAGTGACCTTTTTTGTGCCCGCCTGCCCGGTGTAGGGGTTTGTATTGCCCTTTGCGGAGAAGTTGTCCCGTTGCGTGCTGTTCGGGGCAGTCCGATGGTACGACTGAACGCGAGTTCCGCTCTTACGAGTGTAGCTACGAACATGAACATCGCTGCTACTGCGAGAGCAACAAGAGCTGGCGGCGTGTGCAGCCGAAAAGCGTGGCTTGTGACCGCCAGCCCACATCAGCTCTGATTGTGAAAAGAACAGCGCGCATGCCAGGGCCACGACTGCCAATAATTTCCGCATAAAAATTTCCTTTCAGCTTTCTTGAATGAGGCGACGGCAGGGGGGAGCGTCTTATGCCATCGTGCAACGTCTACCGCGGGGGAGCGGTTCGCTTGACCATCTACTGATCTTTGACCTGCATGCCGCCGGGCAAGGCTTTCCATCCCTTTTCTGCAGGCTGGGGCTTGGCGGAGGAAGCCGGCGCAGTTTTAGGGACGTAGGGCTTGATACCATACCAGTTTCTTCCGGCGGCGGCGCGGGCCAAGGTTTCAATGGCGCCTTTCTCGTCAAGCTCGGGATGCTTGTCGGACACCTCAATGAATTCCTGGATCAGCTCTCTGACCTTAACGTCAGATGTAACGGTGAAAACCTCCATGGGCTCGGGGCTGTTGTCCAGAAGGTAGCCGTCGGCCATGTCCATCCACATTGTGACCGTTCCCATGCAATAACCGAAGTTCCTCGCAGACTCGGCCGAGGACCAAGGTCCTGGCGTGGCGGATTCACGAATAGCGACCCTGCAGGCGTCCTTCAGCACCTTAGTAGTGGCCGTGACTTGTGCGAATGAAACAGCCGAGAAGAGCAGAACCGCAAACAAGCAGCGCACGAAAATCCTCCCCTTGGGGGAGGTCATGATCATCCCGCAGTTACCTTCGGTGACTCAAGTTCCCTACGGGCCAACGAAGATTTAGCGAAACTCGCCTCGCTGTAACTATAATCGGGATATGCCGATGTCCGAGGAGTTGTACATCTTCGTCGAACGGTATGCGCATTTCTCGAACCTGCATACGATCTACAGGGACCTGCTCTCGGGACACTACAAGCCTTCAGTCAACGTCAACCCCAGGCCAGAAGAGTGGGACATCACAAACGTGTCGTCCACGATGATGCTCGTGCTGTACGCCTATTTCCACAGCTTGATCGAGGACGATCCGCAAGCTCTTAACGGCTTCCGAATCTGGCGCGAGAGCTGGCCGGAAGAAGAGAAAGCAATAGCCGCGGTCGAGGCTCAGGTGGATCCGCTGCGGCCGAGCCTGAGACTGTTTCGCAACAGAGTCGGGTTCCACGGCAGCCGCTCACGGGATCACGAGAAGGCGGGACGCGACTTCTTCGCGCAGTACTCTGGAACTGATGTCTGGAATGCCATGATGAACTTCAAGTCGCTGGGCGCTGCTCTTTTCGCGAAGGACGTTCGACAGGCAGAAAGGTCTAGATCCAAGCCGGGCGCGGCAGTGGATCGACAGAATCGCAGCCAGATGCAAGTGAGTCTGGCGCTCCGCAAGCGATGACTCGCACGAGCACGCAACATCAGGCTCGCCGCGGCCGTGCATGGTCACGGTATGCGAGGAGGAACTTAGGTTGATCGCCCACCTCCACCGTCTGCTCCCCACTTGTTGCGGAGAGCGACTGCAGCCTCCTCTAGGCCGAGGGCACGCTCTTCATCGCCGTGCGCCCGGGCGGTGTCGGCCTGATGCTGTCTGGCCCTGGCGCGGATAGAGGCATTGACGGAGAAGTACCAATTCACAAAGAAATCGGAATCCTGCTTGGGATAGGCGGTGAAGTGCCAATCCTCGGCGTCTTGCATGGCCTCGTTCCAGACTAGCAGGCCCAGGAACTTGCCGGTTTCGGCGTAGGCCACTTCCGGGTCGGGGAACTCCTGCGCTAGCGCGTCGTAGAGCCGCTCGAACTCCGGTTTTCACTCGTCCCTATTGCCAGTGCAGGCGATAAACTTGGCGGTAAATTCCCTGTGGGCGTGCATGTATTCGCGGATGGCGGCCCGCGCGGGCTCTTCGGCGTCCGGGTCGTGCTGGCGCACGATGCGCAGCCTGTCATCAAAAACCTCAGCCCGCGCCTGCTGGGTCACGGGCATCGTGCCGGCGTCAATCGTCAATTTCACCAATCCCATATTCGTCCTCGGCTATGCTCTTGATTTCGTCAAGCTCCCCCATTGAGAGACAGCCCCATTCTAGGCCGCGTTCAACAGCTCGGCAATCATTGCAGGCAGCTGGAGGGGCCGGGCGGATTCGAACCGCCGACCTAGAGTTTAGGAAACTCTTGCTCTATCCATCTGAGCTACGGCCCCGCTGCCCTCAGCTTAGCACGTGGCGCGGGCTGTACCCACCTCTGCACCGGAATCAGGAGCGCCGCGCGCCGCTACACACCGAATTGATTGATGCGCTCCGCCGTCTTGTAGGCGTCGACCATGCTCCAGATCCAGAGAATCGGGGCGATGATGAATCCGATGAGCACCCACATCAGGGCCAGCGAACAGAAATACGCGATCATGAACGCCACACCCTTCCCGATCTGGCCGTTGTAGATCTGCCCCAGTCCAGCCAGGAGGAATGAGAGAAGCACGGCCACGCCCGGATTCTTGGGCGCGCGGATGACCACCACCTGCGGCGCGGGACCGGCTCCGGCCGCAGCGCCGGGCGCTTGCACGATCATGCTGTCCTGCGGAGTTCCGCATTGCGAGCAGAACCTGGCGTTGCCGATCTCGCTTCCACACTTGCTGCAATACATCGAAGCGCTCCGAGCCGAACCGCGCCGATTGTACTCCGCAGCGCATGAGAGTCAATCGCGCCACTCTCGGTTCACCTGCCGAATACCAGCACCACAAACGTGTTGGGCAGGATCGCCGGACGTTGGCGCGGCTGCCCGAGAACGGGTGGCGGCGCGGGTGCGAAGTCCGCGGTCACCAGGTACACCTGGTGGGTGGCAGGATCGAGGGCCATGGTCCGCGCGCCGCGCTGCGTGGAGACGTTCTCCACCACGGCAAACTTGTCGGGCGTCTCCTCGTGAATCACGGTCAGGGTGCCGTCGCCGTTGGAAGCGTAGGCGTACTGCAAGCCGGGATCGAAGGTGGTGGCATCGACGCCGCTTCCGATGGGCAGGGTAATGATCACTTTTCCGCTGTCGGCATCCACCACCGCCATCAACTGGTTGCGGCAGCCGGCGAACAGGCGGCGGTGTTCGCGATCGATGGCCAGCCCACTGGGTTCTTCGCAGGGCGCGAGCGGCCAGCGTGCCACCACTTCCAGCTTGCGGGAATCGAGCGCCAGCAACTGGCTCTTGTCTTCGAGGTTGACGTAAACCCGCCCGCGGCCGTCGGCGACGGCGAACTCCGGCTTGCCTCCCAGCGGCACCGTGCCGGCGACCGCGCCCGTGGCGGCGTCGATGGCGGTGGCATCGCTGGAACGACCGTTCATGGTGAACACGCGCTTGCTGGCAGGATCGTAAACGATGGCGTCGGGATTCTGGCCGGCCTTGACCTGGCCGATAGTGGCGAGCGTCTTGAGGTCGAAGATCGTCACCGTGTTGGCGCGGCCATTGCTGGTAAAGCCGCGGCCCAGCTCCGGCGCAAGCGCGATGCCGTGCACCCCGCCGGTATCGGGAATGTCGCCTACTACTTTGCCACTGGCCGGATCGAGCACGATGACGTGGGTCACGCGCGAGATGTAGAGCCGTCCCGCGCCCGGATCGAAGGTCAGATAGTCCCAGCCGCCTTCGCCGCCCAGGGGAATTTTCTTCGCCAGATGGTATCCCGAAGCGGCGAAGCTGGCTGTCGAGAGCAGCATGAGCATGGCTAGAGTAAACGGGCGGAATCTCATGACCTTCGTCCTTTGCACCAAGCGGCGCGGGATGGTAGCTGCGAAATAGCTGGCGGTCAAGGGCTACACTCTCGGGTTCGTGGAACGTCCCAAGGGAACCAAAGGGCATACTGGCCCATGACCATTGTTCTTGTTGACTGCATCCCAAACTTAGTCAAATATACCCGGCAAATAACCTTCCCCTGGTGCAGGCCCTCGGAAAAAAGTCTACCGGAAAATCGATGGAGGAGAACTTTATGATGGCGACCAGACTAGCTGGCAGCGCTATTTACCGCATCGCGTGTGCAGGAACAGGGCATTCATCGCCTGCCGCGCGCAGATGCTGGACAACTGCCGTTCTGTCCGCTTTTGCCTTGTCCCTGTTGTGCCCGGTGGCATTCGCTCAGGCGCGGGAGGAACGGGAAGGTGATCCGCGCGCACGCCAGGAGTGGTTTTACCATCAGCGCGCCTACCCTCTCCAGCACACGCCGCCGGGCGCACGGGCACGCGCCTTCAGCCAGAAGCTGGCCATGCGGCAGCGGGAATTGGCTGCTCCGCAGGCCAACTCTAATATCAGCAGCACCTCGTGGACGCTGATCGGCCCGCAGCCGACCACGTACCCCTATTTCGGCAGCAGCACCACGTCGGGGCGAGTCACCGCCGTTACCGTCGACACTACGGACGCGACCGGGAACACGGTGTATCTCGGCGGCGCCGAGGGCGGGGTATGGAAGACCACCAATGGCGGCACCAGTTGGACGCCGCTTACTGACAGCCAGTTCTCGCTGGCCATCGGCTCCCTTGCCGTTGACCCCAACAACCACCTCAACGTGTACGCCGGCACCGGCGAAGAGAATTTCAACGGTGACGCATATTACGGCGGGGGATTGTTGAAATCCACCAACGGGGGGACGAGCTGGACGCAGGTCGGCGCCTCTACCTTTGGCGGCCCGCTGTCGAGCGAGTTTTTCGGCGGTGCCTACATTGGGGCCATTGCGATCCAGCCGGGGGTCGCCTCCGGCACTCCCGTCCTGCTTGTTGCCAGCGAGTACTCCAGTGGCACCGAAGGATTTAACTCGGGGATCTGGCGATCGACCGACGGCGGCAACACTTGGGCCCTTGTGCAGCCTGCTTCCGACGAGGTTGCCTATGGTACCTCGGTGTTCTTTGTCAGCAATACCACTGCCTACGCCGGCATCGGCGGTTTTGGCGACAGCAACAACGGTGTTTACGTGTCCACCAACGCCGGCCAGACTTGGACGGCGGCGAATGGCTCCGGTGCGACCGCACTCATCAGCGGCACGAACGCCGGCCGCATCACGCTGGTCGCCGCACCTTCGAGCGCCACCACGCTGTACGCCGCCATCGCCAGTCCTTCGACCAGCGGTCTGGCCGGGATGTTTAAGAGCACGGATGGCGGCACCACGTGGAATGCAATAGCCACCCCGCTGGGCACGGGAGGAGGCGGCAGCACCAGCGATTTCTGCGGGACTCAGTGCTGGTACGACATGGCCATGGCCGTCAGCCCTGCGAACGCCAGCCTCCTGTATGTCGGAGGTTCCTACAACTACAACGGCAATCCTGAGAACGGCCCCATTTACATGAGCACGAACGGTGGTACCAGTTGGAGCGTGGTCAGCCCCGGCACGCTGAGCAGCGAGGGCGTTCACCCGGATGTTCATGCCTTCGCATTCGGCAATGCAGGCGCCAAGCTTTACGTGGGCGATGATGGCGGCGCCTGGAGCACCACCCAGGTCGGCGCCACCAGCCTGCAGTGGAACAACCTGAATGCCACCCTGGCGATCACCCAGTTCTATCCTGGATTGTCCATCAGCCTCGGCAGCCCTACCCTGGCTTTGGATGGCACCCAGGACAATGGCACGCAGTTGTACTCGAGCGGATCATGGAGGACCGTGACCTGCGGCGATGGTGCCTGGACGGCCATCGACCCCACCAACTCCAGCACCCTGTGGAGTGGTTGCACGCCCGGCAACGACTATGTGGAGAAGTCCACCAACGGCGGCACCAGCTGGAGCAGCGTCGGAAACGGCATCAACTTTGGCGATCCCGTGGCCTTCATTCCACCGCTGGTCATGGATCTGAGAAATCCCAGCACTCTCTATTTCGGCACCAACCATGTCTATCAGACCACCAATGGCGCCAGCACAGCCTGGAACTCGATCTCGCCCGATCTGACCAACGGCTCGTCAAATGGTGATTACATCACAGCCATCGCGGTGTCGCCGGTCAGCTCCACCACCCTGTTTGCGGCAACCACCAACAGCCTGGTTTGGTACTCCACCAACACTGGCAGCACCTGGACGCAGATTGCAAGCGGCCTGCCGCCTCGCTACCCGACCATGGTGCAGGGCGACCCGCAGACCAGCACAACGTTCTACGTCGCGGTCTCTGGCTTCAGCGGTTTTGGCGACACTATGGGGCATGTTTTCAAGTGCAGCACGACGACGGGCACGTGCTCGGACATCAGCTTCAACCTGCCCAACACCCCGGCGAACGACATCGTCATTGACCCCGCCGTCGCCAATACCTATTACCTAGCGACAGACACCGGGGTGTACATGACCAGCAACGGTGGCACGAGCTGGTCTACGTTCTCCAATGGCCTGCCCAACGTCGCCGTCCTCGGCTTGAAGCTGCATGCTGCCTCGCGCACGCTGCGCGCGGTCACGCACGGCCGGAGCGCGTGGGACATCAGCTTGTCTCCCAACACTACGCTGGAGACGCTTACGGTTACTTTGCAGGGGAACGGCTCGGGGACGGTTATGAGTACTCCCGCTGGCGTCGACTGCCCCAGCACCTGTACGCCATCCTTCAATCAGGGCACGGTGGTGAGCCTTACGCCGATGGCGAACATCGGCTCTGGATTTGTGAGCTGGGGCGGCGCTTGCTCCGGCACGGGCGCGTGCTCAGTCACCATGAACGCGGCCGAGACAGTGACCGTGACGTTTAATACCGTGAGCTATCCGCTGACGGTAAACTTGGCGGGAACGGGCAGCGGCAGCGTGACCAGCAGTCCGTCGGGGATCACCTGTCCGGGCACGTGCAGCGTAAGCTTTGGCGGCGGCGCCGGCGTAATGCTGACGGCCACGGCGAATTCGGGTTCTACTTTCGCCGGCTGGAGCGGCGCCTGCCTGGGCAGCTCGTGCTCTCTCACCATGAATTCGGCGGAGTCGGTGACGGCCACCTTCACCAGCAATTCACCCGCTCTGACACAGCTCTCGCCCTCGAGCGCAGTCGCCGGAGTCACCAACCCGGTTACGCTGTCGGTGACGGGAGCGAACTTCGTGAATGGCTCCACGGTGGTCTGGAACGGAACCAACCTGACGACCACCTTCATGGACAGCTCGGAGCTGCAGGCCAGCATACCTGCCGCTAACCTCGCGGGACCCGGAATTGCTTCTGTCACCGTAACCAATCCCTCCGGCGGCGGCACCTCCAATCCCCTGACCTTCAACGTCCTGGAAACGTTTGCCGGCAGCGGCGGGTACTTGAGCATGTTTGTGAACGGCGCTGATCTGGGGAATTCGGTGCTGTTTCAGAGTAATGGTTTGCTCGGGCTGGGCACCCAGGCCCCGAATGCCTTACTCGACGTGGAGTTCACCACCGCTACGCCTAGCAACGCCCTGCTCTCCAACATCAACTACAACAACAGCACGGCCGTCACTAACTCCGTGGTTTCCGCCTTCGACATGAACTTCATGGACAGCAGTACGGCCGCGAATCTGTCGAAGCAGACGGCGCGCATCGCCTATATCCGTGAGGCTGGGGCGACAGGAGGAGTCACGGCCTTCGACACCGCGCTGACCACCACCGAGGTGGTCAATTCCAACGCTCCTTTCCCGGTGCGCTCCATCAACATTGAAGGGCCCAGCATGGCCACGGGAACCTCGCTCTCCTTCTTCACCGGGCTCTACATCGGCTCGCCCAGCGGATCTGGCACGGTGACGAACAAGTACGCGTTGGTCACGGAAGCCAATGCTGGCAACGTCGGCATCGGCACCACGTCGCCGGTCACGCCGTTGCAGGTGTTCGGCGACATCCGGGTGGGAACCTCGGGCACGAACGGCTGCGTGCAGAACTTTGCTGGCACCGCGCTGGCCGGCACCTGCTCCTCGGATGCGCGGCTGAAGACCAACATCCTGCCCTTCGCGCCCGTGCTGGACAAGCTGGTGAAGCTGCAGCCGGTGCACTTCGACTGGAACGTCGAGGAGTACCCGGATTACCACTTCGGCCCGGGCCGCAACTCGGGACTGCTGGCGCAGGACGTGGAGAAGGTGTTTCCGGAGCTGGTGTCGGCGGACGCGCACGGCTTCAAGATGGTGAACTACAGCGAGTTGCCTTACCTGACCCTGGCCGCCATCCGCGAGCTGAAGACCGAGAACGACGTGCTGCGCGCGCAACTGGCCGAGCGGCAGCGGGAACTGGACGACTTGCGGCAGCAAGTGGTCTCGGTGGGAGTGCGGCTGGCACGGCTGGAGAAGCCACCGTCCCGCGCCGTGAGGAAAAAGAAGACTGTCCAATCCAAGCCAGCAGCAAGGGCGAAGGCTCAACCCTAGCGGTGCGCGGAGCACAGAGCGCGGCCTGAGGAGAGGTCTCAGCCTTACGAAGAAGCTCCCGCGGGCACGGCAGGGGCGGCCGATGCGGCACTGGCTTCGCGCATGCCGGTCTGGATATCGGCATCGAGGTCGAGGTGTGGAATCGGGGACCGCGCCACCTGCTCGTAGTACTTCACGGCATCCTTCGGCCGGTTGAGGCGTTGGAGGCAGATCCTGGCCGCGCCCAGGCCAGCCAGCAGCGACTGCCGCTCCGTGGGATAAGCAGCCGCCAGTTTTTCGTACTCGCTGAGCGTCCGGTCGAAGGCGCCTTCCTCTTCGGGGACGCGGCAGAGGTCGAGCCAGGTCTGCGCCGGCAGCTTGTCGCCGCCCTGTTGCAGGAATTCTTCATAGTCCTGCCACGCCGCCTCCGGCTGGCGCGACGCCAAGTGCAGGCTGCAAAGCCGCGCCGTGTACGCGAGATAAAGCGGGATGTCGGTCTTCCGCAAGTGGACCTCGCGCAGCAGGCTGCAGGCATCCACCGAGTCGGGCTTCCGCGCCAGGTAGTTCTTCAGGATAGGCAGAGCCTCATCGAGCCGTCCGCCGTCCACCATGTCGGAAGCCTGGACGATCTCGGGATCGTTCTGCCAGCTCACCTGCTCTTCGATGGCCCGATCCATTTTGCGCTCCAGCCCCGAGTAGCGTACGCCGCAGGCCGCGATAGCTCCGAAGAGGAAGCCGCCCACGTGCGCCCAGTGGGCGGTGCTGGAGGCTTGGCCGAATAGCGTGCCGTAGAGAACCTCCATCAACAGCCACAGGGGCAGAAGCGTATAGGCGGGCGCCTTAAAGGTGTAGCGACGAAAGAAGAAGATGGTCCACATCATCTCGATCTTCATCTTGGGGAAGCTCACCAGGAAGGCCCCCATGAGCGCGGCCACCGCGCCGGAGGCTCCCAGCGTGGGCACGATGCTGCCGATGTTGGCCCAGGCGTGGATCTGCAAGGCGGCCGCCCCGGCGACGAGATAGAAGACTGAATACAGCCAGCGGCCCCAGGCGTCCTCCAGCACGAAGCCCGCCAGCCACAGGAACCACATGTTGCCGATCAGGTGCAGCCACCCGCCGTGCAGGAAATTCGCCGTCAGATAGGCGATCGCCCGGGGATGCGCGGGAACGAACGCATACTGCTCGGCCAGCGAATCCGTGCTCAGCTTGGCGTATTGGTCGGAGAGCGAATCCATCTCCTGCTGCAGTTGGTAGGGCTCGTCGACCTGGCGGATGTGAGCTTCCCAGGCGTCGATGGCCTTGTGATTCGGATCCTCGACCATAGCCCATTCTTTGGGGTTATGTTTTTTGAAGCCGGAGACCAGTTGCTGCGCCTCGGGCGCGAGGGTCAGCTCGGGGTGAGTGGCGGCCAGGATCAGAATATGAACCTTCGCCTTGCCCAGCTCCGGCGCCTGGCGGGTGAGCGCGTCGTGGGTAGCCACAAAGACGATGATGTTGATGGCGATCAGCGCCAGGGTCACCACCGGCCAGCGCCGCGCCGACATGTTGTCATGCCGGATGGGGATCAGCATTCCGTGCGACCTTCACTAACCATGAATGGCTGCAAGATGTCGCCAGCTTAGGGGAGTCCCGGGCCGGTTACCAGATGACCAGCGGTGGGGGAACGGAAGTAACCTGGGCTAACTGATGCCGGGGACTTGCGGCGACGCTGAGGTCGTCCCTCATCCAGAGACAGTGTCGAACTGCTTCAGGTGGGCAATCAGACCCTGCAGGGTGCGCCGGTCGGCATTGCTCAGGAAGGTGAACTCCAACCCCATGGCTGCGCCGGGGTAGCAGGAGCGGACGACGGCCGTCGCATTGAACTGGTTATGCGCGACTTTGATCGTGAGCAAAATGCTGCGGCCCACTTCCAGGGGTTCAGTGGTCTGCAGGTAGCAGCCGGTCAGGCTGATGTCGCTCAGCCGGGCCCGGCGGCCAGCGTCGGCGCCCTGGTTTTTCACATAAGCTTCGCCGGAAACCGGAAAGCGCGTGTGCGCGCGGCGGCCCTCCTGGGAAACGGTCTCGTCGTGATCAAGCGCCGATTCGACGAAATGATCGGGCCCTTCCGTAGGCGTATCCACCGGCCAGAGTTCTTTCTCCGGCTGCAGGCATTCCAGCCCGAGACGGTTTCCCGGCCCCGCGTTGCCGGGAGCCACCCAAGCCACACGGAAGCGGGCCTGGCGGTTGCGGTATTGCAGTCCTAAGGTGTCGCCCGTCGACACCGCGGCGCGCACCCCGGCCAGGCTCGCGCCCTTGTTGCTGATGTCGATGGTGCAGACGTGCTCGGCGAACGGCTTGCCCTCCTGGTCGACTCCCCAGATGCGCACCGGTAAGATGCCCTTCACCCGCGGCTGGACACGTCGTCCCATATCTGTTCTGGTGTACCGCAGGACCGCGCTCTCATGCAAGGTCTCTCCAGTAATGTTATTTGCAGGGAAGATGCCTGCCGCCGTGGCGCGCCGCCGGCTACCCGGCCTACTTCGGCTGCAGCTTGAGCGAAGCCGAGTTGATGCAGTAGCGCTGCCCGGTGGGGCGAGGGCCGTCCGGAAAGACATGGCCGAGGTGAGAATCGCAGCGCGAGCAGGTGACCTCGACCCGCCGCATCCCGTGGCTCGAATCTTCGTGGCTCTCGACGCAGTCTTGCCCGATGGGCTGAAAGAAGCTGGGCCAGCCGCTGCCGGATTCGAATTTTGCCTCGGACGCAAACAACTCCTGCCCGCAGCCGGCGCAGCGATACACTCCCGGCGTCTTGCTATGGGCATACTCGCCCGTGAAGGCGCGCTCGGTGCCTTTCTGCCGCAGGATCTGGAACTGCTCCGGCGTCAGCTCCCGCCGCCACTCGTCTTCCGGCTTGCTGATCTTTTCAGTCATGCGGAATTGGATTGCGCAGCGGCGGAATAGGATTCGCGGGGATGGCGACAAGCATTCGCGCTTCGTGTAGCATGCCGTCTGCGGAAAAGATCAAGCCGAGAATCTTTGTGTAACGGAGAGCACCATGAGCGAGAGCGTCTACAAAGTCATCGAGCTGGTGGGAACCAGCTCAGAGTCATGGGAGAAGGCTGCGGCGGCTGCGGTTGCGACCGCGGCCAAGTCCCTGCGCGATCTGCGCGTGGCCGAAGTCACCCAGTTCGACATGAACCTGGAGAATGGCAAGGTGCTGTTGTACCGCGCGAAAGTGAGTGTTTCCTTCAAGTATCACACCGAGGAAGACTGAGCCCGGACTGCTTCGAAGAGTGCCCCGGCACAGACCTGCCGGGCCAAATTCGGTCGCGCCTGACGGCGCTTGGCTACTCGATATGCCCGACATTTTTCCGTACCCGCTACGCTGGTTGCCGGGCCCGCAGGACTGCGCGCTTGGCTTGCAATGGAAGCTTGATCGGCACGAAGTGCCTTCCCGGTACGGGGTGACCGTGAACAACGCACCACATGCTCATGGGTGTTAGCGGGACGGCATCGGTGCGCGTGGGCATCACCACCGCCGTCTGGCCGTGCCAATGCACGGTGTGGACATCGTCCTCATTGGCGCTGGCGAACAGATACCAGCGCACCCGCTCTCCTTTTTTCATGCTCGGCAAACCTTGCCGGGTTGGTGTGGGCAGCCTTTGCCCAGTGGCTTTGCCTTTTCCACAACGGGCCGCGGCCCCCTGAGCTAACTATCGCTAAATGCGTGGAATTGAGCCGGCAGGCAGTCGTCGGTTGTTGGCATCGGACTTGCCTTATGCAGTAACGACGACTACTAAAGTTTAGCCACCAGAGTGCCGATAGGCTCTAGTGGCATGATTCCGCTCAGGAGGAAATCAGCATGTCGGTAGCAGGCATTTTCAGCAGCAGTATTTCCGCTTACAACCCGCAGAGCATGCAGAACAAGATGCAGCAGTTCCAGCAGGAGTTCCAGCAACTCGGCCAGGATCTGCAGTCCGGCAATCTTTCCGCGGCGCAATCGGATTTTGCCACCATACAGCAGTCCGCGCCGCAGGCCAATTCGACTACATCCACGCAGAGCACGAATCCCCTCGTCCAGGCTTTCAACCAGTTGGGCACGGATCTGCAAGCCGGCAATACCACGGCGGCACAGCAGGACTACGCCACCATTCAGCAAGACATGCAGAACCAGGCGACGCAGAGCCAGGGGGCGCATGGCCACCACCATCATCATCACGGTGGAGGGGGCGGAAGTCAGGAGAACGCGATCAGCCAGATGTTCCAGCAGTTGGGCCAGGATCTGCAGTCCGGGCAACTGTCGGCGGCGCAGCAGGCCTACGGCTCTTTACAGCAGGACCTGCAGCAGTTTGCCGCAACCAACGGAGTGACCGCGACTCAGAGTGGCTCCAGCGCGAGCGGCGTTTCGGTGAGCGCCTAGGCGGCGCCCATACGCCCAACGTGGAAACTGGCGCCGCTCGCATGGCAGCGGCGCCAGCCGGGTTGTTGCGGTCGCTCAAAAGGAAATTTTGCCCCGGGCGCGTAACTCGCCGGGTAACAGCGCGTGGTAGATGAACTCGTGGACGGGGGTGGCAAACTTCCGGGCGCGCCCCAGCCGGACCACCGCTCCGCTCTGCGCTTCCAGTTCCGAGGGCCGTCCGGCCACGATATCGCGCTGCATCGAGGCGGTGCCGTCGGGCGGCAGCGAGTCGATGAACTTCAGCGTGCTGGCCACCGACTGGCCCGGCACCGGGATGCCGCAGGCGTTCGCCAGGCCTACGATCTCCTGCATCGCGCGCTCCAACAGCGAGCGGGTTTCGGGAAGGCTACGCGTCACGCCCGCCGGCGCCCGCGTCACCGCGCCCACGCCTCCGTACGAAGCGATAAACTCGAACTTCTCCCACAAAGCGACCTGAACGCTCTCGGGGACACGCGTATCGAGGCCCGCAGCCCTGAGGCACTCAACCAGGCGCTCCAGACGCGGGGTATGCTGATTGCTCCATTCCCCGACAGTAATCAGCGCCGTGAGTCCACCGTGCCGGATCACGCCCGGCGCGACGACCATGGCGATGACGTGACACATGCCGCCCAGCACATGTTCCGGCCCGAGTACCGCCGCAAGCTGGTCATACGCTTCCACCCCATTTTGGAAAGGAACGACGACCGTCTCCGGCCCGACCAGACTGCGGATCTGCTCCGCGGCCTCCGGCACCTGCTCGGCTTTGGTGGTGACGAAGACGGCATCAACGTGCCCTGCACTTGCGGGGTCGTCGGTGGCCTGCACCTGCGGGAGCGAAAAATCGCCCAGCGGGCTCTCCACGCGCAGGCCGTTTTTGCGCAGGGCTTCGAGCGTGGCGCCGCGGGCGATGAAGACAACGTCGTTTCCGGCTTTCGCCAGGCGGCCACCGAAGTAGCCTCCCAAGGCGCCGATTCCGATAAAGGCGATCTTCATGATTTGGTTGAATCTCCTTGCCGGCGTTAGCCGAGCGATGATGCCCGCTCCGGCGATGAAACCCGGATGACGGATGGCTCCCCGTTTTCTGTCGAAATGCCGGGCTTCGCCGCTACATCCACGGTTAGCCTGAAAACATCTGGCCGGGCGTAATGGCCGGCAACATCCAGATCGAACTTGCCGCGCGCGATGTCGTCGAGGTCGATCTCCGCCGTGACCAGGCCCTCGCCGCCTTCGAGTGGTCCGGCCAGCACTTCGCCGAACGGCGAAACAATCATGCTGCCGCCATGGATCAGCACGGTGTCCGGCGAGTTGCCCTGGATGGGCTCGAAATCGGGTGGGCAGTCGGCGCGTGTGAAGTACTGGCAGGCGCTGACCACGAAGCACCGGCCCTCGTAGGCGATGTGCCGCATGCTCACCCGCCACATCTCGCGCTCGTCCACGGTGGAGGCGCACCAGATCTGCACGCCGCCGGCGTAAAGATACTGGCGAAGCATCGGCATGTAGTGCTCCCAGCAGATGGCCGAGCCCAGGCGGCCGATCTCGGTGTCCACCAGCGGCAGGGTCGAGCCGTCGCCAAAGCCCCAAATCAGGCGCTCGCTGGCGGTCGGCATCAGCTTACGATGCTTGGCTACCAACCCATTGCCAGGCACAAAGACCAGCGTGGAACAGTAAAGCGTTCCCTGGTCGCGCTCGATTACGCCGATCACGAGGTGCAGGTCGAGGTCGCTCGACCAGGCAGCGATCTGCTCCGTCTCCGGCCCGGGCCAGACCACGGCCGCATTCCAGTAGCGGCGGAAGAGATCACGGCCAGCATCGCTGCGGCTGCCAACCTTGGAGCCGAAATCCACGCCCTTCGGATATCCCCCCAGCAGCGCCTCGGGAAACACCACCAGGCGGACGCCCGCCCGCGCCGCCTGCCGGCACGTCTGCTCAACCTTGCACAGGGTTGCTGGAACATCGAACAGGAGCGATCCCAGTTGCGCCGCCGCCACCTTGACTCGCGATGAGGAACTCATGCCGGGCCTCCACAGCTTTCGAGACCCGCCATTGTAATTCCCGCGAGCAAGAAAATGGGCACGGCCTCTAGCAAGCCGTGCCCGGATTGCTTTCTATCGTTCTAGCGGCAGGGCATTTCGTTGCAGACCACGCAGGGGCTGCTGATCGGACGATGTTCGCAAAGGGCGGGGATCGGAGCCTCGCAGCGCCCATTGCCGTTCACCGGCTTGGGAGCTGCGGCCGCGAACTGTTCTTCTTCGGTTGAGCCGGTGAGCGCCGTGGTGGACGCCATACCTTGGCCGACCACCTGCGTGATCTGGTCGAAGTAGCCGGTGCCGACGAAGCGCTGATGCTTGACCGCGTCGTAACCGCGGTCAGCGAATGCGAATTCACGCTCCTGCAGCTCGGAGTAGGCCGCCATGCCACGCTCGCGGTAAGCCCCGGCCAACTCGAACATGCCCATGTTGAGCGAGTGGAAACCGGCCAGGGTCACGAACTGGAACTTGTATCCCATGGCCGCCAGTTCGGGCTGGAAGCGGGCGATGGTAGCCTGGTCCAGCTTGCGCTTCCAATTGAACGAAGGCGAGCAGTTGTAGCCCAGCAGCATCTTGGGGAACTTGCTCAGGATGCCGTCGGCGAAGATCTCCGCTTCCTCCAGGTTGGGCTCGGAGGTCTCGCACCAGAGCATGTCCACGTAAGGCGCGTAAGCCAGGCCGCGGGCGATGGCCGCATCGATGCCACCCCGGTAACGGTAGAAGCCCTCCGAGGTGCGCTCGCCGCTGATGAACTCGTGGTCGCGTGGGTCGCCGTTGGAGGTGAGCAGGCGCGCGCCATTGGCGTCGGTGCGAGCCATCACCATCGTAGGAACGTCGAGCACATCGGTGGCGAAGCGGGCCGCGA
The DNA here is from genome assembly GCA_963808725.1 of uncultured Acidobacteriota bacterium. Classification (GTDB taxonomy): domain Bacteria; phylum Acidobacteriota; class Terriglobia; order Terriglobales; family Acidobacteriaceae; genus JAHFUA01. Next base: position 186,227 of record CAWEGO010000004.1, read on the forward strand.
CCAGCTTCTGGATGTTCTCCGAAGTGGTGACCAGCACCTTGCCGCCGAGGTGGCCGCACTTCTTGGCCGAGGAGAGCTGGTCCTCGAAGTGCACGCACGCAGCGCCCGCCTCGATCATCTGCTTCATCAACTCGAAAGCGTTGAGCGGGCCGCCAAAGCCGGCTTCGGCGTCGGCGATGAGCGGCGCGAACCAGTTGATGTGGTTCTGCCCCTCCGAATGGTGGATCTGGTCGGCGCGCATGAGCGCCTGGTTCAGCCGCCGGCAAAGATTCGGGCAGCTATCGGACGGATAAAGACTCTGGTCGGGATACATCTGGCCGGCATCATTGGTGTCGGCGGCGACCTGCCAGCCGCTTACATAGATGGCTTTCAGCCCGGCCTTGACCATCTGGATAGCCTGGTTGCCGGTGACCGCGCCCAGGCATGGTACATAGGATTCCGTGTGCAAGAGTTCCCAAAGGCGCTCGGCGCCCATGCGAGACAGGCTGTGCTCCACGTGCACGGTCCCGCGCAAGCGGACGACGTCGTCCGCGGTATACGGCCGTTCCACCCCCGCCCAGCGCGGGTTGGTTACCCAATCTTTCCGGATCATTTCAGCCGTCTTGGCTGGTGCTGACATAGTGCTCTCCTCGTCAATCCTTGGGCAGGATGTTGCCCCGGCACACTAATGCACCGCAATGGCCAAAGGGATGTGCTACTCCTGATTAAACATGTGATTTGGAATGAATAACTTATGTTTGGAGTCTCAAGCTGCGTCGGAGTGGCGAAAGGCCAAGTGACGAAAAAGTCGTCACAATGACGAACCCTGCCAGAATCTCGTCACGAGTGATGCCCAGCTTGCGGATGCGGGAATTCAGGGTGGTGCGCTTGAGCCCGAGGCGAGCGGCGGCGCCGGTGGGCCCGGCGATCACGCCGCGGGCTTCCTTCAAGGCCTGAACGATCTGCTCGCGCTCGCCCGCGTCGCCGGCGGAGCGTGGCTCGGCGGCGGAGCGCGAACCGGCGTCGGAGTCCGGCAAGCGCAGCTCGGCCAGCGGCAGGCTCAGGCTCTCACCTTCGGAAAGGATAACGGCTCGCTCGATGAAATTCTCCAGCTCGCGGATGTTTCCCGGCCAGGGCCAGCGGACCAGGGCGTCGATGGCCTCGGCGGGAATGCGGTCGATGTGCTTGCCGTTCTCGGCCGAGTGCTTGTGGACGAAATAGTTCACCAGGAGCGGAATATCGGAGGCGCGCTCGCGCAGCGGCGGCACATGCATGGGGAACACGTTGATCCGGTAGAAGAGGTCGCTGCGAAACTGGCGGGACGCGACCATCTGCGACAGGTCGCGATTGGTGGCGGCGATGAGACGCACATCCACGTGGATGGTGCGCGTGCTCCCCAGGCGCTCGAATTCCTTCTCCTGCAGCGCGCGCAAGAGCTTGGGTTGGATTTCAAGCGGGATGTCGCCGACTTCGTCGAGGAAGAGCGTGCCTTTGTTGGCCAGCTCGAGGCGGCCGATTTTCTGCGAAATGGCGCCGGTGAACGCACCCTTCTCGTGGCCGAAAAGCTCGCTTTCGAGCAAGCCCGTGGGAAGGGAAGCGCAGTTCAGCTTGACGAACGTCCGCTCGCGGCGGCCGCTCAGGTTGTGAATGGCGCGGGCGATAAGCTCCTTGCCGGTGCCGGTCTCGCCCAGGATCAGCACGGTGGAGGTGGTGGGCGCGACCGTCTCCACCTGGCGCAGGATGCGCTTCAGCACCGGGTGCTCGCCGATGATCGATTCGAAGTTGTACTCGGTGCGGATCTCGCTTTCCAGATACCGCTTCTCCTGGGCGAGCTTGCGGTTGAGCACGGCGATCTGGCGAAAGGCGAGGGCATTGTCCACCGCGATGGCCGCCTGATTGGCCACCTGGGTCAGCAGTTCCAGGTCGTGGCGCGTGAAGGCGGACTCGCGCTTGGAGGCGACGCTGAGCACGCCCAGCACGCGGTCGCGGTTGATCAGCGGCAGCCAGCAGCCGGAGCGGATGCCTTCCTGCAGCAAGCGGCGCGTGAATCCGGAAGGGAAGCGGGTCAACTGGCTGAAGAGATTGTCCACCAGCAGAGGCTGGCGGGTGGTGAAGCTTTGTCCGGCGGGCGAATCCTCGACGGAAAAAGTGGTTCCCTGCTGGATCAGGCCCTTGCCTCCGGGAAGATCGAGGGCATAGACCTGGAGCAGGTCGCGGCCGGCCGAGTGCAGCTCCAGGGCGGCGTAATCGTGGCGGATGATTTTGCGCAGCAGCACCGAGATGGCCACGAACAGCTCGCGAAAATTACGGTTGGCGACCAGCAGATTGGTCACGTCGAGCAGCAGACGCAGACGGTCGCGCTCGCGCTCCAGCTCCTTCTGATGGGAGAGAGACGGCTCCGGCAGCGGCGATGAATCCAGGGATGACAAGGGGAAGCACCGCTGCCGATTGTAAACCAGGGGTCGCGGCGAGAGCGTGCGGCGGCCGCGTATCACCAGTACCAGAAATGCGGGCTCGCCGCTGCCAGAGGATTGTTTGTCACGGGATGGTAGGACGGTCCTATCCCGCCCGTCTTACCGCGACCATGCGCCGGTTGAAGGTGGAAGCAGCTTCCTCGGCGGTATCGTAGAACTCAAAAATGGAGCCCAGCTTGGTGATCTGCAGCACGTCTTTGACGCGGCTGGTCAGGCTGGCTAGCTTGATCTCGCCGCCGACGCTGCGGGCCGAGGTGTACAAGCCCACCAGGGTACCGAGGCCGCTGCTGTCAATGTAGCTTATGTCGGCAAGATTCAGAACGATTTGGCGGGACTCGCTTAGCAGGTCCTTGACCTGGTTCCTAAGGAGAGCAGTTTCTTCTCCCATCACGATTCTGCCGTAGCAATCAATGATGACAACATCGCCCAAGCTGCGCGTGCTGGTCTTAAACATGGTCCCCCCCAAAGGCTGATAGGTGCCGGCGGGCGCAACCGGTCCAGTAGGAGTATCACCTGGCGAGCGGGCCTGTCAACGTGGGGGACTTCCAAGTAGTGTCTGTTCAGGCACTGCCGACTTCCACGCCGGGGGTCAGACCGCGGCGCCGGCCAACTGCTCGAACGTCGACGCCGCGCAGAAACACCGTCGCCTGCTCCGGCAGGACGGTATTGATGAACATCCCCGAGCCTAGCTCGAAGCCGGCAACGCGGGTCAGGCGCGGAATGATGCTCAAATACCAGTGGTAGTACTTGACTCCGGCAACTTCAGCGGGCGCGGTGCGAATCGTGTAGTTGAAGTCGGGGTTATCGAGGCCGACATAGAGCTTGGCCAGCATGGTGCGCAGTACGCGGGCGAGGTCGGCGAGCTCGGCATCGCTCACATCGCCAAAGCTGGCCATGTGCCGCCGCGGGTAGATGTAGGTGGCGAAGGGAGTGGCCGAGGCGAAAGGCTCGATCACCACAAAATGCTCGCTGGTCAGCACCACGCGCTTATCCTCGGCCAGCTCTTCCTGCATCATGGAGCAGAACATACACTCCCCAAACGAGTCGAAGTGGCGCAGGGCCTCGTACAAGCGCTGGCGCACCTGGGAAGAGATCACCGGCGTGCCGATCATCTGCGAGTGCGGGTGCTCCAGGCTGGTGCCGGCGGACACCCCGTGGTTCTTGAAGATGGTGATGTGGGCCACCCGCGGATCGTCGCTCACCGCGCGGTAGCGCTGGAGGTAGCATTCCAGAATGGTGCGCACCTGCTCCGGCGGAAGCAGCGCGGTGGTGAGCGCGTGGTCGGGAGTCTCGACGATCACGTCGTGGATGCCGACCCCGCGAACAGTGCGCCGCAAGCGCTCGATCTTCCATTCCGGTTCGCCTTCGCGGCTCAGCGCCGCGTACTTATTGGGGACAACCCGCACCGTCCAGTGGCCGTCGGGCCGGGAAAAGCGCACGATCTCCGGCGGCGCCAGGTGCTCGTTGCCGGGACAGAACGGACAGGTCGGCACGTAATGCGGGATCTGTTGTGGGACCTCGCGCTTCACACGCATTTCTTCCGGGCGTTTGGCGCGCTCGGTGGCCATGATCACCCACTCTTTGGTGAAGCGGTTCTGGCGCAGCTCCGGCACGGTGGGGCAGCATAGCAAAATCCGGGCGCAGCTGCTTAACGAATCGATGAAAAGCGGTGCGGCACGAGGTTCCCGTTTCGGCGCAGCACGAGGCCGCTCCAAAACAGGCGTTATGGGCGGGTGAGTTCCGGTAACCCCGTCCAATATCTTTGCGTTAGGAAAACTGCTGGTAGAATCGGAAGAATTTATGGCGAACAAAATCCCTGTAGGAATCCTCGGCGCCACCGGCCTGGTGGGACAACGGTTCATCCAGTTGCTGGAAGACCATCCCTGGTTTGAGGTAGCGTGGGTGGCGGCGTCGGAGCGCTCGGCCGGGCAGACGTATGGTGATGCGGCGCGCTGGAAGCTGCGCACGCCGATCCCTGCGCACGTGGCGAAGATGAAGGTGTCGGAGGCCGAGCCCGCGGACGCGCCCAAGGTCGTCTTCGCTTCGCTCGATGCGGGCATCGCCCAGGAAATGGAGCCGCGCTTCGCCGAGGCGGGCTGCGCCGTGATCTCCAATTCCAGCGCCTTTCGCATGCACAAAGACGTGCCGCTGGTGATTCCCGAAGTCAACCCCGAGCACCTGAAGCTGGTGGAATGCCAGGCGTGGCGGCGGAAGTCCGGCGGCTTCATCGTCACCAACTCCAACTGCTCGGTGATGGGACTGGTGCTGGCGCTGGCGCCACTACACCAGCAGTTCGGTCTCGAACAGGTGTTCGCCGTCACCATGCAGGCGGTCAGCGGCGCCGGCTATCCGGGCGTGGCCTCGCTCGACATCCTCGGCAACGTAATTCCTTACATCGCCAAAGAAGAAGAAAAGATGGAGGCGGAAGCGCCCAAGATGCTGGGACGGCTGAACGGATCGGCCATCGAACCTGCGCCCTTCCGCATGAGCGTGCAGTGTAACCGCGTGGCGGTGGAGGATGGGCACACGGAGTCGGTTTCGGTGAAGCTCAGTAAGGCGGCGAAGGCGGAGGCGTTGATCGAAGCGTGGCGTGGATTCTCGGGCAAGCCGCAGGAACTGAAGCTGCCGGACGCGCCCGAGCAGCCCATCATGTACGACACCGCGCCAGACCGTCCGCAGCCGCGGCTCGACGTGGAGCGTGGCGGCGGCATGTCGGTGAGCGTGGGCCGGCTGCGTCCGTGCAACCTGCTGGACTGGAAGTTTACCGTGCTCTCGCACAACACCATCCGCGGGGCCGCGGGCGCGGCGCTGCTGAATGCCGAACTGCTGAAGGCGCAGGGATACCTGGGTTGACCAGCGAGCCTCTCGCATGATCGTAATGAAATTCGGCGGCACGTCGGTGGAGGACGCCGCCGCCATCGACCGCGCGGCGTGCATCGTGCGCGAGCGCGTGCCGGAAAAGCCGGTGGTGGTGGTGAGCGCGCTGGCCAAAGTCACCGACCAGCTTCTGGCGATGGCGCGCGCCGCCGGCGCCGGAGACCGCGAGAAGGCGATCGAACTCTCTCGCGCTCTGCGCGAGCGGCATTACACGGTGGCCGGCGAGCTGCTGGGGACCGGCGTCTTCACCCAGTTCCATTCCGAGCTGGAAGCGGACTTCGACAGCCTGGACGAGTTGCTGCGCGGGCTCGCGGCTGTGCGCGAGCTGACGCCGCGAACCTCCGACAACGTGGCTTCGTTCGGCGAACGCATTTCGAGCAAGATCGTTACGGCGGCTTTCGCAGCGCGCGACATCCCGGCGCGGCTGGTGGATTCGCGCGAGTGCATTCTCACCGACAGCAATCACACGCACGCGATTCCTATCTTCGACGAGACCAATGACCGCACGGTGGCGCGGCTGAAGCCACTGGTGGATGCGAAAAGAGTGCCCGTGATGGGCGGCTTCATCGCCGCCGACGCCCACGGTTCGACTACCACGCTCGGCCGCGGCGGCTCCGACTTCACCGCCGCCATCGTAGGCGCAGCACTGGGCGCCGAGCGCATTGAGATCTGGACCGACGTGGACGGCATGATGACCACCGACCCGAATCTCTGCGCCGGCGCCCGCCGGATCAAGGTCATCAGCTTCGACGAAGCGGCGGAGCTGGCCTACTTCGGGGCCAAGGTGCTGCACCCGGCAACGCTGGTGCCGGCCATCGACAAGAACATCCCCGTGCAGGTGCTGAATTCGCGCAATCCCAAGAATGAGGGCACGCGCATCACGGCTCGCGCTCCGAGCTGCACTAACACGTTCAAAGCCATCGCCGCCAAGAAACGCATCACCGTGGTGGACGTGGTTTCGGCGCGCATGCTGATGGCGCACGGCTTTCTGAAATCCATCTTCGATGTTTTTGACCGGCACCGCTGTCCGGTGGACGTGGTCTCGACCTCCGAGGTCAGCGTCTCGCTGACCGTGGACTCCAACGAGGCCATCCCGGCCATCGCCGCCGATCTCGATAAATTGGCCGCTGTGAAATACGAAGGCCGGAAGGCGATCGTGTGCCTGGTCGGAGAGAATATCCGCGGTACGCCGGGCATCGCCGCCAAGGTGTTCAGCGCGATTTCCGATATCAACGTGCGCATGATCTCGCAGGGGGCTTCGGAGATCAACATCACCTTCGTCGTGGAAGAAGACGACGTGCCGGAGGCGGTGCGCCGGCTGCACGAAACATTCTTCAGCGAACTGGACCCCAACGTGTTTGCGTAGAGCGGCGGCGGGACGCCGCGACAGCCGGCAAGATGCCGGCGCTACACCTCCGAATCGCGCGAGGGGCGGTCCCTGAGTTACATTATTGCGCCATGAACCTGCTTTTTCTCGGCAAAGGCAAGACCGGGTCGCTGGTGGCGAAGGTCGCGCGCGAGCGCGGACACCAGGTGCGTGCCCTCGCAAGCATCGACAATCCGGGAGGGGCTGCGCTGGGACGGGAAAATCTCCAGGGCGTGGATGTGGTGATCGATTTCACCACACCCAAGGCCGTGCTGGGGAACATCGCGGCCTGCGCGCACGCCGGAGCCAATATGATCGTGGGCACTACCGGCTGGTATGGCGAATTGCCCCGCATCCGCGAGTTGGTGGAGAAGAGCGGGATCGGCTTTCTCTACGCCTCCAATTTTTCCGTGGGCGTCAACGTCTTCTTTGACGTGGCGCAGGCCGCCGCCGCGGCGCTGCAACAGGGATACTCGGGCGCAATCGAGGAGCGCCACCATGCGCAGAAAAAAGACAAGCCCTCGGGGACGGCCGCGGTGCTGCAAAAAATTCTGAAAGAGAAGAGCGGTGTGGAGTTGGAGATCACCTCGGTCCGCGAAGGCGACATTGTAGGCACGCACATCATCACCCTGCGCTCCGCGGGCGACACCATTACCCTGGCGCACGAATCCCACTCCCGCCGCAGCTTTGCCGAGGGTGCAGTACGCGCCGCCGAATGGCTGGCCGGCAAGAAAGGCTTTTTCGACTTCAAGGATGTGTGGCGCGGGATGTAGAGATCATCAAGTCAACCTTACGCGTTAATACCCGCTCGACAACCAAGGCAACTCCATCGGCATCTAGTGATGTTGTGTCTGCATGCTTGTCAGACCTGTTGTATGCCTCAATTCCGACGTAACCGCCAAGCCACCCAACCGTAGCCCCATATTGGAGGAAAACATGGCGCAAGAGTCTGGTCACAAGCAAAATTTGAAATTCCGCTGTGCTGAGATCATGCAAGGTTGCCCGTGGGAAACCACCGGCAGCAGCGAGGATGAATTGATGCCGAAAATTGAACAGCACGGGCGGGAGAAGCACAACATAAAGTCCTTCGACAGCGAGACCCGGAACAAGGTGCGGCAGTCGATTCGTCAGCAAGCCGCATAACCACTGCTGTCGGAGACGGTCTTGCTGATTGTGGTGCTAGGCGGAAGACCGATGGCCAGGTCGATCACGGCGGCGGTGGTGTTTGCTCTGCTCATGGCCAGCCATGCGGCCGTGGCACAAAACTCAACCCTGCCCGTAGCTGGAAAGGGAGTGGCCGTTGCCACTATCACATTTACAAGAAGCTTGTGGAGTGCATCTCCTCCATATTATTCGATAGCCGTCAGTTCCACAGGAAACACGCGATATCGGTCAACACCCAACTCCGATCAGCGAACCGGCGAGCCTTATATGGTGGAATTTCTGGCCTCCGATTCCACGCGGTCGAAGATTTTCCAGCTCGCGCAGCAGTTGAAGTTTTTCCAGGGAAGATTCAAGATCGGCAATTCCGCGAAGGCCAGCGTGGCTACGAATTCGCTTACTTTTACCGACGGCACGACCGAGAACCAGATTACCTACACCTCTTCGAGCGAGCCTCTCATCAAGCAGCTTACGATGTTGTTTGAGAATATTTCCGCCACCTTGGAGCTTGGACGTAGACTGGAGCACCTCCGCCACGGCAATCCCAGCGGATTGGCCGCGGAATTGAGACGGATGGAGCGAATGTCCAAGCAAGGGCGACTGGTGGAGTTCCGGGCGATCGCTCCGGTGGTGCAGCAGATAGCCTCCGATGAGACGCTCCCCGAAATCTCGCGCCGCTACGCTCGAGCCATCCTGAAAGACAGCGGCTCCCAGCCGAATTGAAACCCCTAATTCAAGGCCTCTCGAACAAGATCACCGCCATTGACCTGCACGCCTGCGGCGAACCCGGGCGGGTGATCACCGGCGGCGTGCCCGACGTGCCTGGCCGCACCATGTTCGAGAAGAAAGTCTGGTTCGAGCAGAACGCCGACGGCCTGCGCAAGCGCATGCTGCGCGAGCCCCGCGGGTATCCGGCGGCGAACTGCAATCTGCTGCTGCCGCCTACCGATCCCCGCGCCCACGCCGGCTTCATCATCATGGAGCAGATGGAATACCCGCCGATGTCCGGGCACCAACACCATCTGCGTTGTGACGGCTCTCATCGAGACTGGCATGGTCCCATCCACCGAGCCGAAAACCGAGTCCTGATGCTGGAGACTCCCGCCGGGCTGGTCGAGGTGGAAGCGGAGGTGCGCGGCGGCAAGGTCACGCGCGTGACCTTCGAAAACGTCCCGGCATTCGCCACTCATCTGGATGCGAAGATCGAGGTGCCGCAACTGGGACGGTGACCGTGGACGTGGCTTACGGCGGGATGTTTTACGTGATCGCTGAAGCCGCGCCGTTGGGACTGCGCCTCACTCCCGACGAGGGCCGCGACATCGTGCGGGTGGGCGAGATGATCAAGGCCGCCGCGCGCGAGCAGTTGCCGGTCGAGCACCCGGAGAATCCGGGTATTCGCGGCGTCACCATCGCCGAGCTGTCCGGCGCCGCCAACGAATCCCGCCGCCGCGGCCAAGAACGCGGTGGTGGTCTCGACCGGCAAGCTGGACTGGAGCCGACCCTGCCACCTGGACCGGCGCCATCGACCGCTCCCCCTGCGGCACCGGCACCTGCGCTCGCATGGCCGTGCTGCATGCCAAGGGCCAGCTGCGTCTGGATGAGGACTTCGCCCACGAAGGCATCCTGGGCACCATCTTCACCGGATGCCTGGTGCGTGGAGACCTCAGGTCGGACGACATCGCGCCGTGGTTCCTACCTCAGCGGCGCCGCCTGGATCACCGGGTTCGCCGAGCTACGTGCTGGATCCCGAACGATCCCTTTCCCGAAGGCTTCACGGTGGGCGATATCTGGGGCGCTGGCGCCGACGAACCCCGGAAGTAAACAGCCGGCGCTTTCATTTCGACACGTCCCAACACCTCGGTAACTTGTAGAAACCGCGGCAAGCGAAATAATCGACCTTGACCCGATGAAGATTGCACGGGACAAGCTCGTGGTGTGGAGTGCGGTGGTACTGGCGCTGCTGCAGACGGCGGTGGCGCTGGCGGCGCGGCGCGGCTATGCCCTTACCGTGTTCGGAAACCTGGTCCAGACCTCGCTGCTGGTGATCGGAACGGTGGCAATGTACTGCAACGCCGTCCGCACCCGCGGACGGATACGTTTCTTCTGGGGGTTGATGGCTGCCGGCTTCGGCCTGTGGACCGCCTCGCAACTGGGTTGGACGTACTTCGAAGTGCTGGCGCGGCAGGAGGTGCCCAATCCCTTCCTGGGCGACGTGGTGGTGTTTATCCACCTGGTGCCCATGATGGGGGCGCTGACCCTGCAGATGCAGTCGTCGCAGGACCAGCAGTCGCTGGAGCTGAGCTCGCTCGACGTGGTGCTGCTGCTGTTCTGGTGGTTGTACCTCTACGTGTTCACAGTAATCCCTTGGGAGTATGTATCCTTCAACGTCACCCGCTATGGCGACAGCTTCAACACGCTCTATCTGACCGAGCACCTGCTGTTTTTGGCGGGGGTGGGAATTCTGTGGCTGAAGACGCGGGATCGCTGGCGCACCCTGTACGGCAGCTTCATGGGCGCGGCGCTGCTCTACGGGTTCGCCTTCTATGCCGCTGACGTGGCCATCGACCTGCACCACTACTACACCGGCAGCGTCTACGACATCCCGCTGGTCGCCGCCATGGCGGCGTTCGTGTGCGTGGGTGTGGCCGGCGGGCAAATCAAGGCGTCGGAGGCCCCGCCCTCGAAAACCGCGCCCAGCCCGTGGTCGGGTTGGCTGGCGATGGCGGCTATGCTCTCCATGCCGGTGCTGGCGTTGTGGCATGAGTTCAAGGGCGACGCTCCCGACAGCGTGCGCCACTTCCGCCTGGTGGTGACTCTGATAGCGCTGCTGGTGCTGGGCGCACTGGTGTTCCTGAAGCAACACCTGCTGACCCGGCAACTGGCCACCCTGCTGGCGCGCTCGGAAGACTCTCTGGAAAAGTTCAAGCGCCTGCAGAAGCAACTGGTGCAGTCGGAAAAGCTGATCTCGCTGGGACAACTGGTGGCGGGAGCGGCGCACGAAATCAACAATCCTCTCACTGCCATCCTGGGATTCTCCGAGATGCTGGCTCTGGAAAAGAACATGACGCCCTCCCAGCAGGACTTCGTGGAGAAGATTCGGCGGCAGGCGCAGCGCACCAAGGACCTAGTCTCCAACCTGCTGGACTTCGCGCGGCAAACCCCCGGGCAGAAAACCGCGGTGGACGTGAACGCGTTGCTGCAAACCGTCATCAAGCTCAGCGAGACCCGCATGCAAAGGCGGCAGATCCGGGTGGAACTCGACCTGGGGCTGCGCTTGCCCACCGTCTCGGCGGACAAAAACCAGCTCCTGCAGGTCTTCCTGCACCTCTCGCGCAACGCCGTGGATGCCATGGAGCCACAGGGCAGCGGCGTGCTGCGGGTCGTGACCCGCGCCGAGGAGAACGAAGTAGTCATCGAATTCTCCGATACCGGTGTGGGATTGAAGGAGCCCGAGCGCGTGTTCGACCCCTTCTACACCACCAAGGGCGCCGGGGGCACAGGGTTGGGACTCAGCGCCGCCTACGGCATCGTCCTGGAGCACCACGGCAAGATCGCCGGCCACAACCGCGGGCAGAGCGGAGCCACCTTCGAGGTCCGCCTCCCCATCATCCCCAGCCAAAAGGCAGCCCCGGCGCTGCCTCCTCAGGTTGCCGGCGTCAAATCCGGCGTCTAGAGGAGCGGGCGCAACACAACAAAGCCTAGCTCCCTCGGCTACGCCTCCGTCGCGCTTCCTCAGGATGACAGCTTTATTTTGTTGCCGTCACAGCGCGGTCGGCGTCTGCGGCCGGAAGCTTCGATGTATCAACAGTGTAGATACATTTGATATACTGTGTATCTTTGGAAGGAGTCCGTCTATGAAGGCGCAGATGGTCAAGTGGGGCAATAGCCTTGCCGTTCGCATTCCCAAGGCGGTAGCGGAGAAAGCCCGGCTGAAGGAAGGTGACTCGCTGGAAATCGAAGCCGCCGCCGAAGGGCACGTCGAACTGCGCCGGGCAAGCAAGATACCTACCCTGGCGCAACTGATTTCCCAGATCACTCCCGAGAACCGCTACGCCGAAATTCCGACCGGCACGGAAGTGGGAAAAGAAGTTGTTGAATGGTGACCTCGTACGTTCCCGAAGCCGGGGACATCGTGATGATGGATTTCGATCCGCAGGTCGGCCGCGAACAGGCCAAGCGGCGGCCTGCACTGGTGCTTACCGATCAGCGGTACAACCGGGCCAGCGGCCTGGCCATAGTTTTTCTGTTGACGAGCAAGCGCAAACCTTACCCATTCGCACTTCCCGTTACCGTCGGCCAGGTAGAGGGCGCAGTTCTTGTCGATCAGTTAAAGAGCATGGATTGGGCCGGCCGCAAAGCGAAATTCCACTCCAAGGCTGAGCCTGGGCTAGTGAGCACAGTGCGCCAGTATATTGCGGTTCTGCTCGCCCTTCGCTGAAGCAGGTCCGGCGTCGCCGTCGGCCGCCGCCACCCGCATTTTTTCGCTGCCCGAGCCGCCATTGCAGTATGATTTGCGATTATGAAACTCCGCGGATGCGGCACTGCTCTCGTCACCCCGTTCCGTAAAGACGGCGCCATCGATGAACCGGCGCTGCGGTCGCTGGTGGCCTGGCAGGTGGAGTCGGGCATCGATTTCTTGGTGCCCTGCGGCACCACCGGCGAGACGCCCACGCTCTCGCGCGAGGAATGGCTGCGGGTCATCGACATCACCATCGAAGTCGCGGGCGGACGTGTGCCCATCGTGGCCGGCGCCACCTCGAACTCCACCCGCGATGCGGTGGAGAAGGCGCAGACGGTGGCCGCGCGCCGCGGCGTGGACGCCATCCTCACCGCCAGCCCCTACTACAACAAGCCCACGCAGGAAGGACAGTACCTGCACTTCAAAGCCATCGCCGAAGCGGTGGAGAAGCCGCTCATCCTCTACAATGTGCCCGGCCGCACCGGCGCGAACATCGAGCCGGCAACGCTGGCGCGCCTCGCGCAGATCCCGAACATCATCGCGGTGAAGGAAGCCAGCGGCAACATCGGGCAGATCGCCGACACCTGCAATGCCGTCCCGGAGGGCTTTCTAGTTTTTTCCGGCGATGATGCGGTGACGCTGCCCATTATCGCCCTGGGCGGCGTGGGCATCATTTCGGTTGCGGGTAACGAGATCCCGCACGAGATGTCCGAGTTGACCCGCGCCGCCCTGGCCAATCAGTGGGACGCTGCCCGCCGCATCCACCGCAAGTACCTGGCGCTCATGCAGGCCAACTTCATCGAGTCCAATCCCATCCCGGTGAAGGCGGTGCTGGCCATGATGGGACGGATCGAGGAAGTCTATCGCCTGCCGCTCTGCCCCATGAAGAAAGAGAACCGGGCCAAGCTGGAGAAGATCGCCAGCGAAGCCGGGCTGATGGTGCGGACGCTGGTAGCGGGCTAAACCGTCTTCGCCACCACAATGGCGATCAGGATCCCGACAGCGATGCCAATGATCAGGAGCGTGGAGTTGGCAAAACCGTTCGAGGTCGGGTGCCGGCCCGGCACCAGGAGGTTTGCGACCTTTGCCAGCTTATCTCCTATCCCGCCGCCATACTGAGCGGTGTCGCCGCTGACCAGATTGGCTCCGGCCAGCCGGCTGACGTCCAGGAATCGCACCGTAGCCACGGAGTTGGTCTGCGGATCAGTAACCCGGAACGAATCTGGCCCCACGCCGGAGATCCAACCGCTGACCACCGACTTGTCGCGCAGGCGCACGGCTACCACGGCGTCGGTTCCGGTTCCCACCCGCGCGACGGCGCTCTTGACGCGCGCCGCCTGCCGGCTCGCCAGCGACCCGGCTGGTTGTAGCGCCCACGCATCCGCCGCCAGCATGGTTTCGAACAACAGGCCACAGAGAACGATCGTCAACACTCGTTTCAGCATGCTTACCTCACATCCGGCTACCGAGATTTACGTGCCGTCACGGAGACTCTTCCAAACGGCACGGGCTTGGGATGCGAATTATGGGCGACGGGGAAACGATGGGGAATAAATTTCTTGGGAGTGGGTCAGAGGCCCCGGTAGCTGAGGCACACTGGCCGGTTGAGGCGCGGTCGGTTGCGTTTCTACCTGTGTTCCGGGATTGCGGCGTTTAATTCCATGTCGGTGGCCGCATGCGCGCGGGATCCCACGACCTGAGCCTCCACCCGGGTGATCAGACCAACCACTCCGTCGGCTGCCTCACACACCCGGGAGAACTCCTGCTCGGCATCGCCGGCTTTCCCAGCGTGCTTCAGCTCGACCACGTGTTTGACCAGAGCGTGCATCTCCTTGTGCCTGATCTCCAGTTCCTGCATCTCTTGGAGATGGCTGTAGGCGGCCATTCCACCGCCGTAGATCCACTTGCCCAGTTCACAGTCGCGATGCGAGGCCAGTCCCTTGCGTTCGATGTTCTCATCGCCGTCCAGGAAATGGCGCAGCTTGAGCCGCCAACCGCGGTGTGCCATCTTGACGCGGGAGAAGTCCACACTGTTGCTGACGGCTCGATCCACCTGGGAGCCGCGGGAGCGGTCCGTGCCCTCAATGCCGTCTGCGGAGAGCCGAAATTGGCCTACCAACTGACGCAGGTTCAGCGCCAACCCTGAGAGATCTTGCAGCGCAACCGCGGTCTGCTGGGTCCCAGACTCGGTCGAAACGGCAATGCGGGCAATCTGGTCAACGTTGTTGTCGATCTCCTGGGTGGCGGCAGCCTGTTGGGTGGCTGCGGTAGCAATCTGTGTGACCATCTCCAAGACTTGTTCCGACATCTGGATGATCTGCCGCAGCGAATCGCCAGCCCGGCGAGTGGATTCGACGCCCGATTCCACTTCCCTGGAGCCTGCCTGCATGGCGGCAACCGCGGTCCTGGTTTCCGACTGGATGCTGCAAATCATGGCCGAGATTTCCTTGGTGGCGGCGCCGGTACGCTCAGCCAGCTTGCGCACTTCATCGGCCACCACCGCGAAACCGCGGCCTTGCTCGCCGGCGCGCGCGGCTTCGATGGCCGCGTTGAGCGCCAGCAGATTGGTCTGGTCGGCGATGTCTTCGATGACGCCGCTGATCCGGCCAATCTCGTCCGACCGCTTTCCCAGTTCCTGGACCTTCCGTGCTGTCTCCTCGACAGAATTGGCAATGGTCTGCATCTTAGAGAGGGTTTCTTCGACAACCTTGCCCCCCTCCAGCGCCATCTCCGCGGCCTTCTGCGAAGCCGCAGCCGCCTTACTGGAATTCTCCGAGACCTCATGCACGGTGGCGGCCATCTGTTGCATGGCCGTAGCCACCTGGGTGGTTTGATCTTTTTGTAATTCAGCCCCCTTCGCCTGGTCACGCGCAGAAGCTGAGATTTCCTCACTGGCAGTCGCGAGACTCTGAGTATTGTTGGAGACTTGGCCCAGGATCTCCTGCAGCTTGTCGATGAACCTGTTGAACCATTTGGCTAGCTCCGCCAGCTCGTCCCGGGAAGTGATTTCCACACGTTGGGTCAGATCGCCTTGGGCAACATTCTTGATTCGCTCAATCATCTCCTGAAAGCGGACAAAGATGGAACGCGAGACTCTGGTGGAGACAATCAGAAGCACGGCCAGACAGCTCAGACTGAGGAACCCTGCCAGCTTGGCATCCTTGTGCCAAACGGCATCAATGTCTTCGATATAAACCCCGGTTCCGATGACCCATCCCCAGGGTTCAAAGGCTTTAACAAAGGAGAGCTTTTGCACCGGCTTGTCGCTGCCCGGTTTGGGCCACATATAAGCCACAAAGGCACCATCGGTTGTCCGTGCCGCCGCCCGGACAAATTCGACGAAGACGGCTTTGCCGTTCGGGTCTTTAATATCGCTGAGGTCCTTGCCATTCAGTGCCGGGTTCATGGCATGCATCACCATGGTAGGATGCATGTCATTAATCCAGAAGTAATTGCTGCCGTCGTAGCGCATGGCCCGAATGGTTTCAATAGCCCGCCTTTGAGCCTCTTCGCGGGTAATCTTCCCTTCCGCCTCCAACCTGTGCTGCTCGACGATCACGGAGTAAGGGACTTCTACGAGATTCTTTGTCTTCTGCACCCGCTCGGCGAACAGGCTCGAGCGCTGACTGGTGACCCAGAAGCCAGCCAGGGCCAGGAGTCCAACCGCGGCGACCCCGACCATCACTCGGAATTTCGCCTTGAGACTCATGCTGAGCGCCACGCGGCACCTCCAGGGACTAGTTATCGGCGAATCTCTGGCCAAACATGAATCGGCACGATGGCTGCGGAAGGCTCGGCACACCAATAGTCATGTGGGGATGGGCCATTAGACCGGTTATACTGCCCGGCCATGCAGGACGGCCCACTAAAGCGGCTGTAGCGGCCGGCGATCTGGGCCCTTACCGGCACGGTTCCCATTGCAGGAAATAAGAGCGATAACTTTGGTTGAGTGCCTGGAGCAACGATGCGCGAGGAGATCGAGCGGCTGTACGAGCTGAAGGGCGAGGCCAGGTCGGATGCGGCGCGGCGGCTGTTCGCCGAATTCCGTGACGCGCTGACCGCCGGACGCATCCGCGCCGCGGAAAAAGTCGCGGGCGAATGGCGGGTGAATGCCTGGGTGAAGAAGGGCATCCTGCTGGGCTTCCGGCTGGGAGAACTGGCGGAGACGGGCCGCGTGCTTTCCTTTGTCGACAAGGACACTTATCCGGTGCGTCGCTTCACTGCGGCCGACAAGGTTCGCATTGTGCCTGGCGGGTCGTCGGTGCGCTCCGGCGCCTACGTGGCGCCGTCGGTGGTGTGCATGCCGCCCATGTACGTCAATGCCGGGGCGTACGTGGATGAAGGCACCATGGTGGATTCGCACGCGCTGGTGGGATCGTGCGCGCAGGTCGGCAAACGCGTCCACCTGAGCGCGGCGGCGCAGATCGGCGGCGTGCTGGAGCCGGTGAATGCCTCGCCTGTGATCATCGAAGACGATGTCCTGGTCGGCGGCAACTGCGGGGTGTACGAGGGAACCCAGGTGCGGGCGCGCGCGGTGCTGGGCGCCGGAACCATCCTTACCCGCTCCACACCGCTCTACGACCTGGTGCGCGGAGAAATATATCGCGCCGAGGGCGAGCGGCCATTGATCGTGCCCGAAAACGCCGTGGTGGTGCCGGGGACGCGCGCGCTCGACCGCGGCAAAGCCCGCGAGTGGGGACTCTCCATCTACGCTCCGGTGATCATCAAGTACCGCGATGAGAAGACGGACCGGGGCAGCGCGCTGGAAGAGGCGCTGCGCTAGTTGCGCGGCGCTAGGAATCGAGCTGGCCGGCGGCGCTCTCCAGCATCTTGGCGAAGAGCGCGATCTCGCCCTTCTGGGTCGCATCGGTATCCACGAACTGGATGCCGTAGTAATACCCGTTGCCGGGCCGGTTGCGGACCACCCCCTGCAACTTCAGGGAAAGAGAGTAGAAAGGCACGGTCAGCTCCACTTCCACCTGGTCGCCAATCTCCAGCTCAATGCCGGCGTACAGTCCTAGGCCGCCCTCGTTCAACTCGGTCCCGCGTCCTTCGGCGATGCGGGTGTAGTTGCCGTTCTCGAACACGAGGCGGATAGGAACATCGAAGTGGAAGCGCTGCCAGCGGCGGTCGGCGGCGGAGGGCACATCGTCAACAGTCGGAATGGATGACATGCTGCTGGCATGGTAGCCGGGTGCGGACACGCGGCCAAATTACCGAAGTACAGGGCTGGGAGACGCTGCCTTTTGGTAAACCCAGGCGGAGCGCGGTTCTACACGTGCTCCAAGGCCAAGCCTACTGCCAGCTTAAACATCTCAGAATGCTGGTTCGACCTGCGCAACAGCCTGCCACCTGAGAAGTTGCGGGCTGGCTCCTGTGCGATAATTCGCGTGTTTCAGCCTGGAATTTATGGCGACTCCATCCTTCGCAGGCCGGCTACAGATCGCCCACGTGCTGTTCGTGGATGTCGTCTCGTATTCGGTCATGCCGATGGACAAGCAGGAGCAGACACTCCGCGCGCTTCAGGAAGCGGTACGCAATACCGATGAGTTCGTCCGCGCTCATGATTCGGACCAGCTCATCTCTCTTCCCACCGGGGATGGCATGGCCCTGGTGTTCTTCAACGACGCCGAAGCCCCGGCGCACTGCGCCGTGCAGTTGAGCCGGGCGCTGCAAAGCCAGGCGGATATCAAGGTTCGCATGGGCATCCACTCCGGCCCGGTGTACCGCGTGGCGGACATCAATGCCAACCGCAACGTCGCCGGCGGTGGGATCAACATGGCCCAGCGCGTGATGGACTGCGGCGATGCCGGCCATATCCTGGTCTCGAAAAGCGTGGCCGACGTTCTCGGCCAGGTCGGCGCCTGGAGAAACATGCTGCACGACCTGGGTGAGGCCGAGGTCAAGCATGGGGTCATGCTCCACATCTATAACTTGTACAGCGATGAGATCGGCCACCGTGAGTTGCCGCATAAGCTACAGACCGCAACCCAGACGGCGGTATCAGCGGCCCGCGGGCGTCGGAGGATGTTGGTTGCGGCCGGAGTGCTGACGGTGCTGGCCGTGGCTGCTGCCTTCTGGCTGCGGCGAGCGGGGAGAGGTTCAGCCGCGCAGCCAGGCACGGCTTCGATCGCGGTGCTGCCCTTTGTGGACATGAGTTCGGAGAAGAACCAGGAGTACTTTTCCGATGGCCTGGCCGAGGAACTGCTCAACGACCTGGCCAAGATTCCGGGGCTGCGGGTAGCGGCGAGGACTTCTTCCTTCCAGTTCAAGGGGAAGAACGAGGATCTGCGCGCGGTGGGCGAGAAGCTGAATGTGGGCGACATCCTGGAAGGCAGCGTGCGCAAGCAGGGCAGCCGGGTGCGGATCACGGCGCAGCTCATCAAGGCAGGGGACGGGTTCCAGGTGTGGTCGGAGTCCTATGACCGGGAAATGAACGACGTTTTTGCGGTGCAGGACGACATTGCGCGCTCGGTGGCGGGATCGCTGAAGGTGACGCTCCTGGGGGGGAACACAGCAACGCCTTCCGTTAAGGGCACGAATCCCGACGCCTACAACGCCTACCTGCAAGGGGAGTACTTCCTTAAGCGGCACGGCAGAGAGAACCTCGAGAAGTCCCTCGAATACTACGAGCAGGCGATCAAGCTGGATCCCGGCTATGCCCCGGCATGGGTGGGGTTGGCCGCGGTCCGCAGCAATCAGGCGGATCGGGGCTACTTGCCGGTCGCGGAAGGCTACCAGAAGGCGCGGGAGGCGGCGGAGCAGGCGTTGGCGTTGGATGCAAACCTGGCAGGGGCCCATGCGGCCATGGGTGGAATCCAGATGAGCTATGACTGGGACTGGGCAGGCGCGGATGCTTCCTACCAGCGGGCACTGGCACTGGAGCCAGGAAACGCCAGGTTTCTCCGGCACGCTGCCGTGCTGGCTAAAACCCTGGGCCGCCTTGACGAAGCCCTGGCGCAGGAACGCCGGGCGGTAGAACTGGACCCCCTTAGCGTGGCGGCCCACCACGCTCTCGGGGGTTGTGCATACTACGCCGGTCGGCTGGAGGAAGCTGCAGCGGCCTTGAAGAAGGCCATAGAACTCAACCCGGAGTTCCCGAATTCACACGCGCTCCTCGGCCAGGTCTATCTGGCGCAGGCGCACCCGCAGGAGGCGCTGGCCGAAATCGAACGGGAGCCAGAGCCTGCCGTCCGCCTGCAAGGGCAGGCCCTCGCATATCATGCGCTGGGACGGAAGAAGGAATCGGACGCAACCCTGGCGGAACTGATAAAGAAGTACCAGGCGGATGCGGCCTTCCAGATTGCCGAGGTGTACGCCTTCCGCGCGGAGGCCGACCGGGCCTTCGAGTGGCTGGAGCGGGCCTACGCCCAGCGCGACAGCGGTCTCGCCGAGATGAAAGGCGATCCGCTGCTGAAGAGCCTGGAGCGCGACCCGCGCTACGCCGCCTTCCTGAAGAAGATGCGCCTGCCCGGTTGAGTGCGCGGCAGGCTGCAGCTCCGCGCGCACGAAGAATCCTTTCAGGCCCCTGAAGAATCTGTATCAGAGAGCGTTGGGGAGAACAGGGATGCTTCTGACTCTGACTGCCATTGGCGTGGTGGTGTTGTGCCTGTTGATCGTAATTTCGATCAAACGCAAACGAGACCGGCGTGACATGGAGCGGCATAGCATCGCACCCGAGGCTCTCCATGCCTTGCTGGCCGCAAATCAAAAGATACTTCTCTATGATGTCCGCCTGCCGCTGGACTTGTTAGCTGATTCTGACATCATCGTTGGCGCAACCAGGATTGCCCCCAGAGAGGTGATGGAGCATCCTACGCTCATTCCGAAAGACAAAGACTCGGTGATTTACTGTACCTGCCCCAGTGATGAAACCAGCCGGACCATCTTGCGTCGCGCTCGATCCCTGGGTTTCTCGCGGATCAAGTTTCTCCAGGGTGGACTGGAAGGCTGGAAAGCGAAGGGCTATCCGGTCGAGCCCTACAAAGAGTCCTTCCACCTCGACACGGCAAGCTAACGTCGGGTGACCTCTGCTGGCTACAGCCCCAGGTAGGCCTTCCTCACTTCGTCCATCTTGGCAACCTCGTCCGACTGTCCGTGGATGTGGATTCGGCCCTCGGCAAATACGTAGGTGTAGTCGCTCATGGCGAGTGCGAGGTGCACATTCTGTTCCACCAGGACGATGGTGAGTCCCTGCCCGCGCAAGGTCTTCAAGGTAAGGAAAAGCTGCTGCGCCAGCACCGGCGCCAGGCCGAGCGAGAGTTCGTCGATCATCAGAACCACCGGCTCCTGCATCAGGCCGCGGCCCATGGCCAGCATCTGCTGCTCGCCGCCGGAGAGGGTGGAAGACTTCTGTTTGCGGCGCTCTTTCAGGCGCGGGAACAATTCATAGACGCGGTCCAGGTTGTCCTTGGCCCGCTTGCGCGCGCGACGCGAATATCCCCCCATCTCCAGGTTCTCTTCCACCGACATATCGGGGAAGAGCTGGCGGCCCTCCGGCACCAGCACCAGGCCGCGATTGGCCTTGGAGTGCGGGGAGAGCCGGGTTACGTCTTCTCCCTGCAACAGCACGCGGCCTTTCCAGGCACGCAGGCTGCCCATGATGGCGCGCAGGGTGGTGGTCTTGCCGGCGCCATTGGTGCCGATGATGGTGGTCATTTTCCCGCGCGCCACCTCCAGCGATATGCCCCACAGCACCTGCACTTCGCCGTAGCCGGACTCGATGCTCTCCAGTTGCAGCGCCAGCTCCATCAGTCCGTCCTCGTCAGCTTGTCCACGATGTCCGGGAAGCCCAGATAGGCTTCCACCACGTCGGGATTGTGCACCACTTCGTCGGGCCGGCCTTCCGCCAGCTTGCGGCCCAGGTTGAGCACCACGATGCGGTCGGAAAGACTCATGATGGCCTGCATCAGGTGCTCGATCATGAACACCGAAACCCCTCCGTCGCGGATACTTTTTCACCAGGTCGATCATCAGCGCGACCTCGGTAGGATTCAGGCCGGCCAGCACCTCGTCCAGCAGTAGCAGCTTGGGTTTGGCCGCCAGCGCCCGCGCCACTTCCAGGCGCTTCTTGCCTGCGATGGTCAGCGAGCGCGCCATCATGTCGGCCCGGTCCGCCAACCCGACCTGCTTCAGCACTTCGAGAGCCACCGCGCGCGCCGCCTTCAGATCGAGATATTCGCGCCCGAAGCAGGCGCCCACCGTGACGTTGTCCAGCAGGCTCAGGTCGTTGAGCGGCTTCACGATCTGATGGGTGCGCGCCAAACCAAGGTGGACCACCTTGTCCGGCGAATCGCCGGTGATGTCTTTTCCCAAAAAGCTGATGGTTCCCCCGTCGGCTTTGTAGACTCCGTTGACGACATTAAACAGGGTGGTCTTGCCGGCGCCATTGGGTCCGATCAGGCCCAGGATCTGCCCCTCCTCGAGGGTGAAGCTGACGTCAGAAACCGCCAACAGCCCGCCGAAACGCTTGCTGACGCCGCGTACATCGAGAAGAGCGCTCATTCGATCACCTTCCGTGCGCTCGGCACCAGGCGATAGAACCAGCCGATCAGGCCCCCGGGCGAGAACAGCACCACCAGCAACAACAGCCCGCCGGCAATCACCAGGTGGAAGTTCGAAAGCGTAGGCGAGGTCAGCAGGTAGGAGCGCAGTCTCTCGTACAGCCCTCCACCTAAGGCGGCGCCCATCACCGAGCCCTGTCCACCGAGCATCAGCATCACGATGCCCTCGAGCGAGAGCATGAACTCGAAGGCGATCGAGGGATCGATCATGGCGTTCTTATAGAACATGAGCGCGCCGGCAACCGCGGGCAGAAAGGCCGAAACACTATAGATAATCGCCTTGTACACGGTAGCGTTGACGCCCAGCACCACGGCGGCGTCTTCATCCTCGCGAATGGCGAACAAACCGAGCCCGAACTTGGAGTTCTTAATGGCCAGGCTCAAGATCATGGAGAGAGCCATCACGCCGATGACCAGGTAGTAAGTAATCCACAGAGCATGCATAGCTCCGCCCAGCGGCTGGTAGGCATCCATCGAAAGGTACATGCCAGTGGACCGCTCCCAAGGGCCAAAGTTGGAGACGAAGGCTTGCACCGCTTGCAGAATGCCGATCGTCGCTAAGGCGAAATAAGCGCCGCGCAGGCGCAAAATAAGCAGGCCGAAAAGCAGGGCGCACACGCTGACGGCCACGCCGGCCACCAGTGCCGCCGGCACCAGCCTCCAGTTATGCACCGAAACCAGGTAAATCCCAACGTAGCCGCCGAGCCCATAGAAGACGATATGGCCGAAGTTCACATAGCCGGTATAGCCGATCATCAGGTTCAGATTGCTGGCGAGGATAATGGCGACAGCAACCAGAATCAGATCTTCCCGCAGTAAGACGTTATTGTTGTGCAGCGGGAAATAGATGAACAGCGCGGCGATGATCAGGATGATCCAGAAGAAGGGCCGCCGCAGGATCATGCGGTTGCCCTCTTGCCGAAGATGCCCTGCGGGAATGCCACCAGCACGATTACAAACAGTCCGAATTCGATCAGCGGAATCCAACTGACGGCGATGAACGGCGTCACCACGCCTTCCAGCAGTCCCAGCAGCACGCCGGCGATCAGCGCGCCAAACGGCTTGCCCAGACCTGCCAGAACGGTCACCACGAAGCTTTTTAACTGATATACCGCGCCCGAGAGAATGGTGAAGGGAAACAGCGTGGAAACCAGCGCCCCGGAGGTCATCGCCAGCGCGATGCCGATGGCGAAGGCGATGGTCAGCACCAAGGTGGTGGAGATGCCCATCAACTCGGCGGCTTCGCGATTGTCAGCCACCGCGCGAATGGCTTTGCCGGTCCGCGTGTGATAGAGAAACCACTGCAGCGCCAGGGCGATCACCACGGCCGCAATAGCCGCCGCAATGTGGTTTCCCGTGAAGGTGTAGGCGCCGAGGGTGATGCCCGGCAGGCTGAAGTTGACGTTGTAGGGGCTGGTGCTCCAAACTGCAGTGCCGATGCCGATCACCATCATGTTGACCGCGAAGGTGGAGAGCAGGCTCATCAGCATGGGCTGGCCCACCACTCGGTGCACAGATATCCAGTAGATCACCGTACCCAAAACCAGCCCGATTGCGATCACCGGCAGCAGCAGCACGTAGGCATTGGTCGCGATGGCGGCAAAGAGCAGGTACATGGCAAACATGCCCAACGCGATCACGGAGCCATGCGTGAGATTGATGACATCCATGACTCCCCAGATCAGACTCAAGCCCATGGCTGCGAGGCCGTACACCGCCCCGACCAGCAGGCCATCGATCATGGAAGCCAGAATTCCGGACATACCTCACCTTCACGAGCCTTTGGCTCTTGGCTTGGCTTCACGAGGTGCAAGCCAAGAGCCCAAAGCTAAGAGCCAAGAGCGAATATAGGACTGCGAATGGGCACCCTGGCTATCACCCGCTGCCGCACATCGCGCCGTGCGAACCCTCAGCGCATCGGATACACCAAATTGGCGTTCTTGCCGACTCCCAGCGGCCAGACCAGCTCTTTTACCAGCTTGCCGGACTTGTCCTTCTGCCACTGCGCCAGAATCATGGCGTGGCCCACCTGCAAGCCGTGATTGTTGTCCGCCGTCGCAAACTGGGTCCGCCCGTAGAACGTGGTGATGTCGGTCGAGTTCAGCGCCGCCGTCACCTTGGCCGAGTCAATCCCGCCCGCCTGTTCGATGGCGCGCTGCAGGATCAGCCCGCAAACGTAGCCGCCAGCCGACTCGTAACTGGGGTCGTCATTGTACTTCGCCTTGTAGGCCTTGGCGAATTCAGCACCGCTGGGCCCGTATTGCACCTTGAAGGTCAACTGCGAAGCCCACTGCGAGGGCACCGTGATCCCCACCGCGGCATCCCCCAGTTCCACCCACTTCGGGCTGTCGGGTGCCACCAGCAAGGTGAGCATCTTCAGCGGAACCTTGTGGCCATAGAGCTGCCGCGCCAGGGTCGAGCCATCGGCGTAGTGGCCGCCGCCCAGCAGCACCGTCGCCTTGGAGTTGATCACCTTGTCGATGATGGCGCTGAAATCGGTGGTGGCGGGAGCGTAGGCTTCGCTGAACACCACGTTGAACCCGAGTTGCTGGGCATAGGCCTTGGCCGGGGTCACCACCGCCACCGAGAACGAGGCGTCCTCATACACGAATGCGATGGTGGCTTTAGGATCTTTGGCCTTCAAGGCGTCTAAGGCAACTTTTAGGTATTCAGGGCCGGGCGCGAACATCTGGAACAGGAAGTGGTTCCCCAGGGTATAAGTCTTTCCTTCCGCCGCACCCGAGGTCAGCATGATCTTGCCGTACTGCTCCGTCACCACCGCGGCGGTGGAGGTGAGGGGCGAGGAATAGGGACTGAAGAGGAAGTCGGCCTTGTCTTCCAGGATCATGCGGGTATAGAGCTGCTGCACCCGCTTGGAGTTGGACTCGTCATCGTAGGTGGCGAACTTGATGTTATAGCTTTTGCCGCCGGCTTTGAAGCCGCCGGCCGCGTTGATCTGGTCGCGCCACAGTTCGAATCCGCGGTATTGCTCGGTGGAGTCGACGTTGAGGGCGCCCGTCTTGGAAACGGTGAACCCTATGGTGATGGTTTGCTGGCCGAATCCGGTGCCAGCCAGGAGAACAGCTGCCAATGCGAGCAGAGCTACTTGTTTCACAATTCCACCTCATGCGAGCGGCAGTCCTGCCGCGCGGCGCTGACCACTCAAAAGACCAAAGCTATAGATTGTCAGGGGAATGATAAACGCGGGTCTGTGACGGACATCACCTACCGTGCGTTAATCGTGCGATATGCCGCCGCAGACACTCCCGCCGAATCTTGCCCTTCGGCGGGCATCCGGCGATGTTGCCGGGCCTGGGATCCACGCGGTCAAGCAGCTCGGGGCCGTGGCAGAGCAAACTGCAGGACCTTTGGCTGCACGATCCGGGCAAAGTCCTCGTAGGCCAGCCGCATCAGTTCCCGGTGCGACCCGGCATTGAAGGCGATCTCCTTGTCTTCTGTCAGGCTCTCGTCCACGAAAACGTTCATCCCGTAGAGATTGCCGAACGGAGGCATGGCCCCGGTCTCGCATCCCGGAAAGCGGTGCAGGAAGTCCTTTTCCCCGGCGAGGGTGACGGTTTTCGCGCCTGTCGCCGCCCGCAGGGCAGCCAGGTCCACTTGGCCCGAAGCCGGCAGGACCGCCATGGCCAGGGTGTCGTCGAGGTTCACAATCACGGTCTTGGCCAGCTCCTGGCCCGGAATGTGAGCCAGCGCCGCGATCCCCTGGGCGGTGTAGGCCACCGAGTGCGTGATGATCGTGTACTGGATGTTCTGACGGTCCAGAAGTTCCGTCAGCGTGTCGATGGGCATAATGACCTCCGTATTGCTCAGGCGGTTGGTCGATCACGCCGCGCGGGCCGCGGCTACCCGGTGCGTGGCCTCGTGCCGGATCGCGCTCTCGTATCCCACGGACGCGAAGTAGATGGCCCGATCGAAAAAGCGCTCCAGGTTGTGGAGCAGTTCCAGCTCACCGAGCAGTTCGATGGGCTGCTCCAGCAGGCCTTCGCTCTCCAGGTGTTCCCACAGATATTCCTTGGTGAGAGTGATCGCCCACATGAACTGGCTGAAGGGCACGCCTTGCCGCGCCCGCCGCATGCCCAGGCCGGTGTATCTCTCTTCGATCTCCGACTCGGTCTTGTACAGCAACCAGTCGCCGAGATTGCGATAGATCGCCTCCACCCGGCTCTTGAGCTCGTCGGCAGGCACCTTGCGCAACAGTTCGCTCGCTCGCGGCGAGCTTTGCAGGCTGTGCATCAGCCCCTGCGCCAGTTGGTCGGCGTGGGCCTCGATCAGTTGGACCAATCGAATGGAGAACATGTGCGCCTCCTTGCTGCAATCCTCGGCACTGCGGAATATACCCGTTATCTTGAATCTCGTTCCCCGTCCGCGCAGTGATGACGCACACAGCAACCTGTGACTCTGCCGGCGGTCACCCAGACGCCAACCGCTCTTGACCTTCCCGCCCGCCCGCAGTACGGTCTTGGGACTTCGACAACGCTCCAATGACCCGATCCCTCTCTGACGCCAGCACCCGCGCGATCATGACGCGCCTCGAGCAGGCGAATGCGCGGGTTGCGCGGCTCTATCCCGGCGAAACCGGACGCCGCCAGCCCGTGCACACCGTCTATGGCGGCGCTCACCTGTTTATCGCCGACATCAGCCGCAAATTGGGTGCGGCCGCGTTGCGTACCTTCGACGAATACGCGCCCGATCCCGCCACCTTCGCAAACGCGTTCGGCTTCGACCGCCGTCTGGAGGAGACCATCTATCAGCGCGTGCGCGCCAAGCTGGAGCGCGAGCCGGTAGAGGATTTTCGCATCGACTTCGAAGACGGCTACGGCAACCGTCCGGACGCGGAAGAGGACGGACACGCCATCGTCGCGGCGGAACAGATGGCTGCTGGCATGGAGGCCGGCCGCTTGCCGCCGTTCATCGGCATCCGCATCAAGCCGCTCTCAGAGGAGCTGCGCCAGCGCAGCATCCGCACCCTCGACTTGTTCGTCACCACCCTGGTACGGAAAGCCGCCGGCCGCCTGCCGTCAAATTTTGTGGTCACGCTGCCCAAGGTGATGGCGCCGGAGCAGATGTCGGCGCTCATTGATGTTCTGGAACTCCTCGAGCGTGCCACGGGACTGCCGGCAGCATCGCTGAAGATGGAGTTCATGGTCGAGGTCACGCAGTCGGTCCTGAACGAGCGCGGAGAGTCGAACCTGCTGCACCTGGTGGCGGCGGCGCGGGGACGCTGCGTGGCCGCACACTTCGGCGCCTACGACTACACCGCCAGTTGCGGCATCACCGCGGCGCACCAGCAGATGCTGCACCCCGCCTGCGATTTCGCCAAGCACATGATGCAGGTGTCGCTGGCCGGGACCGGCATCTGGCTCTCCGACGGCGCCACCAACGTGATGCCCGTGCCCGTTCACGCCGCCGCGCCCGTCGGCCCGCCGCTCACCGCCGAGCAGAAAGAAGAAAACCGCCGCGCGGTGCATCGCGCCTGGGCGCTCGAGTTCTCCCACATCCAGCACTCGCTCACCAACGGCTACTATCAGGGATGGGACCTCCATCCCGCGCAGTTGCCGGCGCGCTACGCGGCGGTGTATGCATTTTTCCTGGAGAATCTGGAGGCGTCCTCCGAGCGCCTGCGCAATTTCGTGAACAAGTCGGCGCAGGCGACGCTGGTGGGCGAAGTCTTTGACGATGCCGCCACCGGGCAAGGATTGCTCAACTACTTCCTGCGCGCCATCAATTGCGGCGCCATCACCGAGGCGGAGGCCCTCCCGCTCACCGGCTTGACGCCGGAAGAGCTGCGTTTGGCATCGTTTGTCAAGATTATCCAGGGCCGCGCGGTTGCGCGGGCGAGCCCGTAGGGACGGTTCGGGCCGCGAGCCGCACCGGTTGGTCTTGCAAAGTAGCCGCTTCATCGCACGGGCACCCACGATTAGTTGTGCTAAATCCTGTTATCGCCAATCATCTGTGCTGGATCGCTGTGGCGGCGGTGCTGTTCGTAATCGTGCGCTGGCGGGCGCAGCGATGGAAATACTCCTGGACCGCGTTCGCGGGCCAAGAAAGGGCTATCGCGAGGGGTGGGCAATGTGGAAAAGGCGACCTTGCTGTACGCGCAGTCCCGGGCCGACCAGGTTTGTGAATAGAGCTTGCAATTGTTGTGGCGTCTCGCGGCCACCATGCTCGAGCCAGCACTCAGTAATGGTGAGGAGTGAGGACGCGACAAAGCGGGAGGTCGCCGACTGCTCCAGTCCGGGGTTGATGCCATGGTCCAGTGAAAGAACTTTTTGCGCGCGAGCTTCGAAGCAGTCACGCAGAACCCTAGGTGCGGTGCCGCCGCTTGGGCCCATCAGTGCCTTGTAGAAATGGGGAACGCTGCGGCTATGCGTAAAGAACCGAGACGCATCCAGGGCGGGCGGGTGATCGGGCGAGGGCATGAGCATGGGAGCAACGATTCGCTCGAATTGGGAGCGGAGCAGATCGTCCTTCGCAGAGTAGTGCGCGTAAAACGTTGCGCGCCCCACTCCGGCTTTCTTCGTGATGTCGCTGACGCGGATGTCGCCGTAAGGCCGGCGATGTAACAACTGAACGAAAGCTACATCAATGCGCATACGCGTTCGGCGGACGCGTTCGTCTTTGCGCCCGTCCTTGCGACGATGCGAGACATTTGCAGAATTCTGTTTTGCAACTGCCATGCTATCGCCTTTTCCTGTTGCCGCCATGTAAGCGCCCTTTATAGCATCACCGCGATGGCAACGACAACTAACGACCCTCTCCGGCGGATCTTGGCCGCGGCACTGCTGCTGTTTCCCTGTTTATTCATCATTATGCTGCTGATGCATTTTCGGCACGGGTCGGAGTTCTTCCATTTTCGCCTGCATTACGTGCCGAGGCCGCCGGAGCGGGTGGTTCCGGCGTTGATCAAAGCGCAGAACCGATGGCCGATGGCCCATGACCCGCATGTGCTTGGATACCTCTCGCTGCCGTTGTTTCCACTTTGCGCCTTCGCGCTCTACATGGTGGGAAGGCGGGCGCGTCCCGTCGCAAGCGCGATCGCAATGATGATCACTGTCACGGGCACTATCTACCTTGGGGGCGTATTTGGGATGTGGACAGCTTTCTATCGCGGTCTTGGCCTGGTAGATCCCGCGCACACCGATGGCGCTATCGCTACCTTCAAAGCACTGACAACCAATCAAGGAGCGTTCCTTCTGACAACCACGCTGGCGAAACTGGCAATGGTCGGACTGGCGGCTCAGGCCTTGACGCTTATTGACAGAATTCGAACCTGGGCAGTTGCCTGCATGGTGCTCGGCGCAGGTCTGTTTCTGCTGTTCTGGGACCTCGACAACTGGATGACAATCGGCATACTGCTGATGTTGGCAGGCTTTCTGCCGGTTCGGAGAGCGCTTCTGGGGAACGAAGCGCCGTAGCCCTCTAGCGGGTGGCCCACACTTTGGCCGACTTCGGCGAAGGTAATGGTCGGCCCTGCAGGATTCGAACTTAATTGGCGATAAATCGCGTTAGCACTAATTGAACTGTTCGTGGTGCAATTTGCCCTTTCTGGGGCTCTCCCCTCGCCGGATTGTTAGTGAGAACGGTTTTACAGAAATGACCGGCATTGCAGCCGGAAAGCTCTTCCGTCCAAACCCACGCGTGGGCGGCATTTCAGAGACTGAGCCACTACCCCGCACCGGTTGGTCTTGCAAAGTGCGGGCAACGGCGCTACGCTTGCTTGAATTTTGCGGCCTGGGGACCGCGCTGGGAGGCGGCTATGGCTCTGAAGATCGCGACCCACGAGGCGGATGGTGTCACCGTAGTTACCTGCAACGGACGCATCGTCTTTGGCGAAGAGGCAGCGGATCTCCGCGACGTGGTCAAGGGCGTGCTCTCGCGCGCCAGACAAATCGTCATCGACCTGAGCGGGGTCAGCTACATCGATAGCGGCGGCCTGGGAACGCTGGTCGGGCTCTACACCTCGGCCCGCAACCAGGGCGGCGAAATCAAGCTGGCCCATCTGACCCAGCGCGTGCACGACCAGCTCCAGATCACCAAGCTGATCACT
This sequence comes from uncultured Acidobacteriota bacterium, assembly GCA_963808725.1. Lineage (GTDB taxonomy): Bacteria > Acidobacteriota > Terriglobia > Terriglobales > Acidobacteriaceae > JAHFUA01. The sequence continues at coordinate 216,171 of CAWEGO010000004.1, forward strand.
GTCTTCGAGTGCTACGACAACGAGCAGGCGGCGGTGAACGCTTTCCCGCGGCGGGCCACCGCCTGATCCGACTGGCGCTTACCCCGTGCGCTTCCGGCGGCGCGCCGCCTTGCTGCGCTTCTTCAGTTCTTCTTCCGAGTACAGGCTGCCGCGGCATTGGCGAGCCCGGCAGTGGCAGGGCACATCACCTTCGCCGTCATACAGATTGTAGTCGTAGGTGAGTTCTTCGCCGGCGCGGATATCGCGGATGGCCCAGATCCACACCCGCCCGCGGATCTCGTCGGCCTCGCAGTTGGGATCGCAGGAGTGGTTGATCAGCGCCGCGATGCCAGTACCATCGATCACCTGCTTGCCGCCGGTAAGTCCGAAGAGATAGGTGATGTCGTCGCCATCGTAGCGCCGGTCGGCTTCCGGGATGCTGATGCGCTCGCCCGTGTACTCGATGATGCGCGTGCCCCGGCGGATGGGCGTCGTGGTGTAACAACCTTCCCGGTGAATGCGCGAGGAGCGGATGAGCAGTCCCATGCCGCGATTGGATGCGCGGGCACGCGGCTGAGCTTCTAGGACTCGCAGCGGTGGGTGAGCCGGTGGGCCTCGATGCGCGCCGCGCTCTTGGCCAGACGGCGCTGCAGGTAAGCCTCAAAGTCGCCACGACGCACCAGCGCCGAGACGACCCTCTCCTGTCCCGCTTCGGCGGCAGCGTATTGGCGGGCGCGGCGCCGGCACAATGTCAGGTCTTTGAAGACCACGGTGGCCTCCTGGCGCAGGGCGGTTAAGTTAGCGCATTCCATGGGGGCATTATAATCCGTGCGGTCGAAAAGCCGGCCAACCATCCGGCACCTCCGCGGGAAGAAAAAGTAACCGCGCGGAAGTACGGAGGTCACGAGCTTGGGCGCTGGCGGCAGAGCAGGCGGTGCTCCGCTAGTTATCGCGGACTGACGCCTTCGCGTTTGGACTCCGCTTCCTGCTCGGCCAGCAGGCGGTCCCGCATGGCGATTCGGCTAAACACCGCGTTGAGGACGAATCCACTCAAGGTGCGGCGCTCGTCGCGGGCAGTGCGGCGGATCCTCTCGGCTTCTTCCTCGGTGCAACGTACGAACACTGCAGCCTTCTTGATACGTGGCATGGGTTCCCCTTTAGGCTTACGATATCACCCTCTAGCCTTGGCAATCCACTTGCAAATATTGCTATATGAGTAAACGCCCTTACAAGCCATCGCAGCCAGATACCTTAGGTCATCGGGATTCCCGAAGTAACGTGGCCACAGTGTGGCGCCTGGGGAGGGGGTCGGCTAACTTACACGATTCGAGGCGCGGGCAAAGGGCAGATATACCTTCCCTTGTACCCCTTGTCTCGCAACTTGGGAATCAACTCGCTCGCGATATGCCAAGACAACAGCAGAGCGTATTCCGGCGGGTCCTTATAGAGGCGGGATTCTTCAAGCACTGGGATCAGGGTCCCTGGCATGTACCGTCCGATCTTGAGAGAGCCCCTGACTTCGAGCACGCAGTCGAGAATCCCATCATCCAAGCCCACATAGCTGATCAGAGTGCTGGCGCGGGAAGGGGCGCCAATGCCGTAAATCCGTTGTCCGCGCTTCTTGATCTCGCCCAGCAGGCCATACAACTCCAGCTTGGATTGAACTACCCTATCCTTGAAGTCCTTGAGGTGTTGCGCATCCAGACCAGCCGCCGCCTCATCCCGCAAGATGCCGCTTACCGACGGCCGGATGGGATACTCCCCGGTGTGCGCGGCATAGACGCGGATGGAGCCGCCATGGGTGGGAATGCGCCGGGCGTGGATCACCTCCAGGCCATGCATCCTGAGGAGATATTGAAGGCTTTGCAACGAGTAATAACGGAGATGTTCGTGGTAAATAGTGTCGTACTGAAGCGTTTCCACGAGGGCCAGCAGGTAATGCGATTCGGTGACAAAAACGCTCTTCTCCCCCATGAGCAGCAGGATACTTTCAACGATCTCGTGGATGTGTTCGATATGGGCGAAGACGTTGGTTGCGGTGACGATTTTGGCCGGGCCGTGCTGCTTGCGGGTCTGTTCTGCCATGGGGCGATCGAAAAAACCGATGGTGGTCGGGACGCCGCGCTGGTTTGCCAGGTTCCCCACCTGGCTGGGCTCGATGCCCAGTACCCGGTGCCCACCCCGCTGAAAGTTGCTTAGCAACGTGCCATCGTTCGATCCGATGTCGATGGCGAGGTCCTGCGGTCCCAGGGGCACGATCCCTTGCGACTCCGCGTAAAGGTCGGCAAAATTATCCCGCAAGATCTTGGTGGTGCCGCTGGTGTAGGGATAGTCGGCCGGGAAAAGAATCTCTTTGTCAACAATGAGGCCAAGCTGGACCAGGTTGCATTGCGGACAGACCAGCACCAGGGCGGGGTAAGCCGGTTGTTCCCGCGGCCATTCGCCAATGGTTCTCATCTGATTCACGGGCGGCAGGTAGCCCAGGAACAGGACCGGCGACAGAGGAGCGTGGCCACAGACCTGGCAGCGCTCGACCACCACGCTCGCGCCGGTGCGGGCGGCCAGCGGCGCCGTATCCAAGATTGCCATCGAGGCCTCCTTACCCCTCTCGGGCTGCCGGGGCCAGGTGGAAGTTCTCGTCATACCACTTCGCCGTGATCGCCAGGCCCTCCGACAGGGCAACCCTCGGACTATATCCCAGGGCCTGGATTTTGGCGATGTCGGGACAACGGCGGCGAGCTCCGCCCAGGGCCGGCGGGCCGGGGACGATTTCCACGCGCTTGCCGAAATAAGCGCCCACCCGGCGCGCCAGTTCAGCGATGGCGATTTCTTCCTGCGTTCCGATGTTGTAGATGCCTAAGTGGACCCCGCCCCGCAGCACGGCCATCAAGCCCTCGATGAAATCCTCGATGAAAACAAAAGACCGCGTCTGCTCGCCGGTGCCCTGGATGGGAAAGCGGACGGTATCGGATTCGGGACGGAGCAGCCGGCGCATGCGGAGCACGAATTGCGGGATCACATGTTCCCAGCCCATGTCGGGGCCATAGACGTTGTGGGGCCGAACGATGAGCACACGGCGCACCCGGTTGCAGCCATAGTTCAGGGCCATGACCTCGCTGATGATTTTGCCGGCAGCATAGGAGTAGCGCGGATTGCTGGGATCGGGGATCAATAGCGGAACCGCCTCGCTGGTGGGAAACGACGGGGGATCCTGATAAACCTCGGAACTGGACGCCAGCACCAGTTCGGATACCTGGTGCTGAAGACAGGCATCGAGGACATTGGTGATGCCCTTGACGGCTACCTCTAAAACCAGATCGGGCTGGGTGTAGAAAAACTCCGTCCCGTTGACGAACGCCAGGTGGCAGACCGAGTCGGCCCCGCGCAAGGCGCGCTCCACCGCTTCTCGATTCCGGATGTCGCCCGCCACATACTCGAACTCGCCGGCCACGTCCTGCAAGCGCTCTCTGCACCCGCGCGAGCCATTGTCGAAGACGCGCACTCGGTTTCCCTCCCGCACCAGCCGCCGCACCAGAGCGCTGCCCAGGAAACCCGCCCCACCGGTTACCACATAAGTCTTCAACGACATGATGGCTTCATACCAAAACTAATAAGGAAAGTGCCCCACCAGCGCTCAAGTGCAGACATCCCCAGTACTGTTTCATAGGCGTTGTAGAGCGGCAGAAACCGCCTTGCCACCCGGCCCTCCACGTAGCGGTAGGTGATCCCACCGATCCCCCGCACGCTGATCGCCTCGAAGCCCGCCTGTTGCAACTCGCGCCCGAGTTGGGCGCGGGTCAGGAGCACCTCGTTATCCGTCTTGCCGGCTTGGGAATAGAAAGGCGAAGTCGGGCTGCGGTAGAGCCACATGGAAGGCGAGTGCGCGCTCGGATCAAAGGCGAAGACTCTGCCCCCTGGCTTGAGCACGCGAAAGGCTTCGCGGAGAATTCGGCTGCGCAGCCGCGACTCGGGGAAGTGGTGCAGAACGCCCGAGAACACGACGATGTCCAGAGTCTCGTCCGGCGCGGCTAGTTCGGTAATGTCGCCGACCCGGTAGGTTTCGCAGGAGGCCTGCGCCTGCGCCGCCCGAATGCTGCCGGGGGAGATGTCGATTCCAAGCACGTCGAGATCGAACTGAAGCAGCCGGCGGGTGAACGCGCCGGTGCCGCAGCCGCAGTCGGCACACTTCTCGCGGGCACGCGGCTTGCACAACTTCTCAAAGCGTGACAGCAATCGCCGGTAGGCTCCCTCGCCGAGAACGTCATACTCGCCGTGTTCCTCGACGAAACCGTCGAAGAATTTAACCTCCGCTTCCGGTTTCATGCGCTCCCTTCAGCTTGACCGACGCCGCCTGCTTCAACCCCAAGGCGGTCGCGAAACAATAAAGGAACCACACCAGATAATGCGGCAACCACCGCAGCAGGCGAAATCGGCTACGGCCGCTCCGGCGCTCGTACCAGGCCACGGGAACCTCACCAATCTTCCAGCCCAGACGATGGCACTTGGCCAGTAGCTCCAGGCTGTAGGTAAACCCCATGGTCGATTCGATGGGGATAGTTTCGAGCACCCGCCGGGAGAACAAGCGAAACCCGTTGCTGGGATCGTGCGTGGGGACGCGTGCTAGGTAGTACAGGACAAACGCGGAGACGCGGACCAGCACGGCTTTGAGCCATGGGCAGCCTTGCATGCAGCCCCCGGGCATGAGGCGGCTGGCCGCGACAATCTCGCACCCGCGACGAAACTGCTCCACTATCAAATCAATGCGCGCCGCATTGTAATCGTCGTCGCCCGGGAAGACGAGCACGGCGGGCGCGGTGCTCTCCTCAAATCCCGTCACCACCGCCCGGTGAGAGCCTCGGCCACGGTTCTTGACCCAGCGCACCCGGAAGGGGAACGGGGGTGCGTTGTGCACTGCGGCCAGCGTAGTATCGTCATCCCGGTCGTAGCACAGCAATACGCAGAAGGGCGTGCGGACATGCTCCTGCAAGGCCGCGAGCACAGCCAGGATGGCCTCACCCTCGTTGTAGACCGGGATGATGATGTCGAGTTCTGTCGCTGTCTCTGGCAAGGGAGCCTCATACTGACTGCCAGGCGCCGCTGCGATCCGCCATGCGGGCGGCTGCCATCAGTTGCTGGACGCGCAGGCCATGGGCGAGGTTCGGCTCGACCGGCCCCCCGGACAGAACCGCTTCGACAAACCGCCGCACGATAGCGCTCGCGGGCCCGATGCGTCCGTCCAACCGACAGAGCGGCTCCGGCGTCTGCGTCGAGAAGGCACTGCTTGCGCGTGTCCCCACTGATAATGCAAACCCGTTGACGTAATCGTCGGTTCGGTTTTCCAGCAATAACGTCCCCTGTTCACCATAGATTTCCAGGCGATGACCCGAACCCAGGAAGGCATCGGCCGCGACCGACAGGGTCACGGGGCATCCACAGGCCAGCTCCAGCCAGGCATCGACCCGCGCCTCGCCCGCAGCCTCGCGCGGCGTCAGGCGGGCCGCGACCCGCGTCACCGGTCCCAGCAGCCATTCCAGATAATACAGGCTGTGAGACACGAAGTTGTTCAGAGCTCCTCCCCCATCGGCGCAGTGCATTTTCCAGGAATCCAGGCCGCGGGCCAAGGCGTAGCTTTCAACCCGCCACGAGACGGCAACCTGCCGCAGCGAGCCCAGCGTGCCTGCCGCCAGCACCGACCGCGCCTGTTGCCAGGCCGGGACCTCGGGAAAGATGAAATCCATGGCATGGACGACACCCGACCTCTGGACCGCGGCCAGCGCTCGCTCCGCCCCGGGCACCTCCGCGGCCAGCGGTTTTTCGCAGAAGACGTGCTTGCCAGCCTCGGCCGCAGCCACCACCAAATCGGGCTGTACCACCGGGGGCACGGCGATGGAAACGGCATCCACCTGGTCGCTGGCCAGCATCTGGCGGGCATCTCCATACGCTTGCGCCGTCCCCAGTTGTTCGGCCACGCGCGCGGCGTGCTCCAGGGTGCGGGCGCAGATGGCGACCACCCGGCAGCGGGGCTCAGCGCGGAATGCCGGCACGTGGACCTGTTGTCCGAATCCCACGCCGATGATGCCGACCCGCAGCGGCTCCCTCATGCGCTGCCGCCGGCGGGCTGGGCAAGCCGCTTCTCAAGTTGCACCATCACTCGCATCCAACATACCAGCTTGCATTCCAATCCTACTCTCGCGCGGAAGCGTCCTCGGCGGCGCGGCAGCGCGTGAACAGACCGCCCTTTCCCCAAAAGTTCCAGATATCCACGATCACCTTGTGGCCCAGGTCCAGATTGCGATAGGCGCGGTGGGGAGCGCACAGAATCAGAATGTCGCTTTGTTGGACCACCTCTTCGAGCGGCAGCAGAGCAGGATCGTCCTGAATGTGGGGATCGGTGGTCAAGACCGATTTGGCGCGAATGGCCAGGATCTTCTTCAGCTTGTAGCTGAGCGAGAAGCGGGCATCGTCACTTTCCGCCTTGAAGGCCATGCCCAGCAATCCCACGGTCAACTGCTCCAGCGGGTACTGCGCGTCCAGCCGGTCGACAATAAATTGTGGCATGCCTTCATTGACCAGCATGGCGTGAAAACCCAGGCCGAACTGGTTACGGTAAAAGCTGGCCAGTTGCATGGTGTCTTTGAACAGGCAGGGCCCTGCCGTCAGGCCGGCACGGGGAAAATCTTTGGACCGCGGATAGTCGCGCTTCATGCCGTCCAGAATGCGGTAATAGTCCACATTGGCGGCGCTGGCAATCATGTAGAACTGATTGCTCACCGCAAACTCAATGTAACGATAAGCATTGCTGAAAATCTTCACCAATTCCGCTTCGATGGGAGCCAGTCGCACTACTTCGGGAGCGATGATACTGAAAAGCTGTGCCGCGTCCTCTTCCGCTTCGGCGGTAGTTCCGCTCACAATCTGAGGAAGGCTCTGCAATTCCTCGATGGCGTGGCCTTCCACGATGCGCTCGGGACAAAATGCGAGCTTCAGGCGCGTGCCCTTGGACTGCGCATACTTGGCCATGGATTCGGTCACGCCGGGATAGACCGTGGAACGAATCACGATGAGTTGTTCCGGGGAAAGAAAGGGAAGCAAATCATCAAAACACCGCGTCATGACGCGCAAGGAAGGAGTCAGAAACTCGTCCACGGGGGTGCCGATGGTAATCACCACGGCCTGCGCGCCGGCCACATCGTCGGGGCGGCTGGTGAAAGTCAGCAGACCTTTCGCCAGCACCTCCCGCAGCAGCGGCTCCGCGTCCTGCTCGCGGAATGGCATCTTCCCGCTGCGGATCATTTCCATGGACTGCTGGTTCAGATCGTAGATCAAAACCCGCCGGTTCTTGGTGGCGAATACGATCGACAGCGGCAAGCCCACCCGGCCGGCCCCTCCCACCACGCAGAGGTCTGCCCGCGTCTTGCCCCTCTTGGATCGGGAAGCTTTCTTCATCGTCTTATGAGCCAAGGCTTCCTGGTGTGCTGCCGCCGCCCAGGAAAGATGGTCTTTGTGGACTCGGCGTCATTGCGCATGCCTACGGTCTTCGCCCACCTGTAAGTGCCGTCGCATGGCCGCCAGCAGCAGCACCGCCAGATTAAGTGCGTGGTCAATTTTTCCCTCGCCCACCTGGCGGATAAGATCCGACGACTGGCACTGAACCAGTTCCACCCCTTCTTCCCGGACAATGGGTGATCGCACCGGCGTCGCGCCGTCGGTGTAGAAACACCAGAGCTTGTTCCCCATCCGTCCGGTGTCTGGAACTAAGGTGCCGAGAAGTTCGAAGCTTGCGCCTTCGTAGCCCGTTTCTTCGGCCAACTCCCGTCTCGCGGCGGCTTCCGGTGACTCGCCGTTCTCCACGTGTCCGCTCGGCAACTCCAGGGTCTCCGCTCCTACCGCCGGCCGGTATTGCCGAACCAGAAGAAAGGAGCCCTCCGCGGTGGCTGCCAGCACGGTGACGTAATCGTTAGGCCGAACCACATAGTACGGCGCCGCAGAGGCATCCAGCGATCTTGCCACGATGTCGAACCATGGCACCGAAAAAACAACGGTGTCCTTCATCCCTTGTCCTGTGGCCATGCCATTGCGCAACCGAGACGCCACCGCCGGCTCGCCATCACCATCCAAATCAGCAACTCACCCCCGTTTTGGACGCCAAGGACTGCTGCATTTCCACCTCGCGGAGCAGGGGCTGAGTTCTGCTGCCCTCTCGGGCGCGCAGCCAGGACACCACGGCACACGACGCGAGAATCACAATTTCAGGCTCCACGGGCTGCCGGTAGCCCCTTTCCGGAAGGGTGAAGTAGTAGACAAGTGGGAACACAAGCAGCACCAGCGCATAAGGCATCGCCCTATCCGGGGTTGTTCGAAAAGCCCTTCTAAGCCCGGCAATCGCCAGAAGGGTAAACGCCGTACAGAAAACAATGTTCGCTGGATCGAACGGCTCTTCGCGCAGATATTCCCGCCGAAAACTCCAATACCCGGTCCATATGTACACAAACCTGCGAACCGAACGCCGTAACGTAATCCCCGGGTTGCTCTTGATGAAGGCGAACATCTCGCGCCACTTCCCAGTCATGTACGCGTGTTCTCCCAGCCGTTGAAATTGCGCCATCTCCACCGCGTTTCCACAGGGATCCTGCAACTCATCGTTCCAATGCAGCGCGTTTCCGACGTTCCCGTCGAGGAAGGCTAAAGGAAAGCCGTCCTTCAGGAACACGGGTCCATGAAAAGTCCGATAATTGCGCACCAGCCAAGGTGCCAAGGTGATCAGCACGGCCAACCCGGCGGCGGCCGCCGGAAGCCTCCACTTTCTTCTTTGCCGGCGCAGCCGGTAGCAGACCCATCCGACCAGGAACGGCAGAGTGCCCAACACCACGGGATTGCCCAGCGCGCTCACGCCCCACAGCAATCCAAACCCGGCCCACGCCCAAAGCCGGGTCGAGTTTTCCAGATGCAGCGCGATCAAGAGCAGCCAGGTGAGCAGTAAAGCGGTGAGCGCATGGTCCCACATCGAGTCGGCGGAGAAGTACACGGCATAGGGAAAGAACGCCCAGGTCCAGGTGGCCCAGCGCGCCTCCCGGACTCCAAAGCTCTTCTTCGCCAAGAGGAAGATGGGCACACAGGTGAGAGCCGAGAACAGACTGTTCAGAGTCAGGAACGCCAGGGCTGCGGTCTTGGTATAGATCCCGAACAGCGCCATAAGCGCAGCCAGGAGATAAGGAAGGACCGGCGCGATCTCTGCCGTGGGTCCGGTATTTGCCCAATAGTAGGGATTGCTGAAGCCATGGCCGGTAACAATGGAATAGGCGATTTTGCCGGTCTCGTAGCCGAATTCCCAGTGATCGCGGCCGGGATCCAAGAAGCCTTGATAGGTGAAACCGACCACTACCAGGCGCACCGCCAAGGCGACGAGCGTGGCCCACAGCAAAGTCTGGCGAGTGCGATCGTTGCCGTTCGGCTCGTACAGGCTGGGGTCAGTCTGTTTCGTCATCAGGATTGGTGGCTGGCCCGCGGAACTGGCGTGAGCATCGCGATTCTACAAGGAGCACGGATTCCACGATAGTGTTGGCAGAGCCTGCAGTTTTGGATTGTACCATCCGCAAACCCTCCCTCATGCCCTTCACTTTTCCGCGAGCCGGGGAACCTCACTCAACCCGTCTGCGACTCCGGCCCGCTCTTCCTGATCACCGCAGGACTCGATAAGATAGAGAGGCACGTCTCGGACCTTGGCGGAACCCATCCGGATGAACCAGCACTCCCACCTGCAAAGCATAGTGACCGGCGAAGTCATCGGAGTTGCGCTGGGCATGTTCCGGCAGTATAAGGTGCGCTTTTCGCTGACGGCGCTGGGAGTGGCCCTCGGCACCGCGTCGCTGGTCCTGGTGGTGACCATCGGGCTGACGGGCAAGGAGTACATCCTCGATCAGATTCGCGGCATTGGGGCCAACATGATCCGCGCTTTCTACGAAGGCGACCCCGCCAGCACCGCAGTGCATGACTACCTGACGACGGAAGACATGCGGGCGGTGCAGCAGCAGGTGCCGAGCGTGGTGGCGGCTTCGCCGCTGCTGTCCCTGACGGAAGTCATTCCCATCGGCGGAGGGAAGGTACAAGAGGTGCGGATGTTCGGGGTGGACCCCCAGTACCAGCAGATTCGCAATCTGGATGTGCTGGCGGGGCGCTTTTTTGACGATCTGGACAGCCAGGAGCATGCCAAGGTCGCGGATCTCACCGAGACTCTGGCCAAGCGCATGTTCGGGAGTTCGGAGGCCGCCCTCGGCCGTACCTTGCGCATCAGCGGCCTGCCCTTCACCGTCATTGGCACCTTCAAGGAACGGGTGGAGACCTTCGGGCAGTCGGAGCTGGCCGGAGGGAATGCCGTCCTGATCCCCTACAGTGTCTGCCGGTATTTCATTCCCGGAAACACGGTGCACCAGCTATTCTTCAGCGTAGCCGATCCCGCGCAAGTAGAGCCGGCGACGCAGCAGATTCAAAGCATTCTCCACTCCCGTCACCGGCCGGAGTCGGTGTACCGGGTGGAGAACCTGACGCAGTTGCTCAGCGTGGCGGCCAAGACCGCCAACGCCCTGACGGTAGTGCTGTTGCTGGTGGCCATGGTGACGCTGGTGGTGGGCGGCATGGGGATCATGAACATCATGCTGGCCACCGTGACCGCCCGCACCTATGAGATCGGCCTGCGCAAAGCGGTCGGCGCCACCGCCGCGGAAATCCGCCTGCAGTTTCTGGCCGAAGCCGTGCTCATCTCCCTCATTGGCGGGGTCATCGGCATTGCTATAGGGCTGGCGCTCCCCCTCTCCCTGCGCGTCTTCACCAGCTACGATATCCCGATTTCGGGGCTGTCGGTGATCGTCGCCCTAGCCAGCTCATCGCTGGTCGGCATCGTCTTTGGCACGGCGCCGGCGGCCCGCGCCGCCCACATGGACCCCATCCAGAGCCTGCGCTACCAGTAGCCGGGAAGGCTTGCCGCTACTCCTGCGGCTGGTTCGAGAACAAATATTTCCCCCCAGCTTCGCGCACCAGGTTGGGCGGCCCTCCCGGCAGCATCTTCAGCCGTGGCAGCTCGCTTTCCTCCACCAGCAGGTAACAGCGCTGGGGCTCGAACCACAGGCGCTTCAGATCGTTATCGTCGATGAAAACCTTGGGGGCTTCGGGGTGGTACGACCCGTACTCCATACTCGCGACCCTGCTATTGAGCAGCAGGGCCTGGCGGCCGCTGTAGAAAAACACCGAAGAGAAAGCGTAATAATGCTCCACGATGAGTTGGCCCGGCGGCAGGTGCTTGAGCTCCTGCGCCAGGGGATAGGAGGACAGGTAGCTGTCGAAACCTGTCATGCCCACCCGGGCGGCGTGCAGGAACACCAGCATCATCAGGGCTATCGCGCCGTACGCTCGGCGGCCCCGAAGGATTGTGAGCCCGGCGGCGCCGATCAGAAACGCCACCCCGGCCAAGGCCAGCGGCAACCGCAGGTAGGCGAAAGAGTGCAGGGTCAGGTCTTCCATGTGCCCTAACGATAGCGTGTACGCCTGCGGGTTGCGGCTGAGGGCTTGCGAGATGTCACCCGGAGTGGGCACGGCCCGCACGGCATAGAGGATGGCCGCCACCGTGGCCAGGCACACCGCCGCGACCGCCGCCAGCAATTTTCTTGCGATTTCCAGCCACCGGCTGCCGCTGGCCATGGCCGATCCAATCAGCAGCGCCAGCGCCGGGTACGCCGGCAGCGAGTAATACTCCTGCGTGGTGGATAAGGTGAAGAAACCCATCACCACGCCGATCCAGCACAGCGCCAGCAGCCGGGCGCGGCCGGCGCGGTCCGCCGGGCGATAGTTCAACCCCACGGCAGCCGGAAGAAAGGCGCTCCAGGGGAACAGCCACAGCAGCAGGTACGCCCAGAAGAGCGCGCGCGGCACCGTGTTGTAATCGCGGGGATAGCGCATGTTCAGGAAGCGGAACACGTGCTCATTCAGGAAGTAGAACCAGAAGAAACCGTGATAGTGCCCGGGCTCGCTTTTCCAGGTGAAGTCGAAGTACGGCGGATTTTGCAGGATGGCCAGAACGTGCCAGGGCGCCGCGATCAACAGCATGGCGCCCGCGGCATAGAACGGATGCAGGCGTTGCCATGTCGAGCGCTGGAAGCACTGGCCCGTCCAAAGCAGATAGAGCAGCGCCGTGCCCGCGGGGAACACCACGGCGATCAATCCCTTCACCAGCAGCCCCGCACCCAGGCTCGCACCCAGCGCCAAAGACCATCGCCGCCGGTGGGGCTCATCGGGTTCCAGCAAGCGCAGAAACGCGTAAAGCGCCACGGTGATGGCCAGGGTCAGGGCGGCATCGGGAATCACGATGCGGGTGAACAGCCACAGCCCGACGCAAGTAGCCATCGCCAGCCCCGAGTAAAGTCCAGCCGGTTCTCCGAACCCCCAGCGCGCGAAGCGGGTGATCGTCAAACACAGTCCCAGCACGGCCAACACCACCCACAGCCTGGCCGCCCAGTCATGGGCTCCGAAACAGCGGTAAGAAATCGCTTCTAGCCAGAAGCCCAGCGGAGCTTTTTCCAGGTAGGGAACGCCATCGAGCTGCGCCGTGACCCAGTTTCCGGAGGTCAGCATATTGCGCCCGATCTGCGCCAGCACCGCGTCGGTGTCGTCGAGCAGGTGGGGCGGGCTGAACATGCAGCCCACAAAAATGGCCGCGGCCACCAGCAGCACGATTAGATCAGAAGGGAAGAGCCATTTCCTGGCGGACTCGGTGTTGCATCCCGTTTGCGGCGCCGTCAGCGCTTCCGCCAATGGAATACGATTAGAAGTCCCCATGCCTGGTGAGCGAATTGGTTTGTCCTTTCAAGTGATCTCACATCATCTCGACGGCCCGGCAGCGCGGCGAGGGGCGGAACCGCCGCGCCGTCCTGAATTTTCAGTATATTGACCAGCCGCGGATTCTGCACCTCGCCGGCGCTCGCGGGCGAAGGGTAGCGAAGCTGTAGAACACCCAGCTCATTGCTGCGCCAGCGCCCACTTCTCCAACTCGCCGGTCGAGCGCAGAAGCTCCATCTGCGCGTGCTCCACCAGGTAGCTGGCGTCGAGGTACGCGGAATACTTCTGGCCCTCGGCCAGGCGGGCGTTGGCTTCGTCGCTCAGCGTTGCGGTTCCGGCCTGGAGCTTGGTCTGGATGGTGTCCACGTCGGCGCGGGCCAACTGGTATTCCAGGCGGGCGACCTCGCGCGCGGCGGCAAGCTGCGCCACCTGGCGCTGCAGCTTGCGGGTGTCATTCGAGACTTTGTTCTTCGCCTCTTCGGCTTGGTGGCGAGCCTGGACGGCTTCGGCGTCAGCGACGCCGGCGCGCGCCCGCTGCGACATATTGAAGAAGGGAAAGTGGATGGCCACGCCGACAACGCCGTTGTTTCGCTGGTACTGCTTGAAGAATTCCTGGTAGTTATTGTAGGTGGTCAGCAGGCCGTATTGGCCGACGAAATCCACCGACGGCCAGAACTGCTTGTGCTCGCCGCGGGCGCGGAGCAGCTTGGCGTCGGCCTGGGCGAAGGCCAGCTTGACGGCCGGGCTGACGGACGCGCTCTTAGCCGCCAGATCGTCGCTCTGGTTGACCTCGGGAAGCTGCGGGATCGACTCGGTGACGGTCTCGATCCCGTCCGCGGGCACCCCGGTAAGCTGCGCCAGCAGGTTACGCAGGACGTCGACATTGCCTTCCACCTGGGCGATACTCATGCGCACGCGCGCGCTGGCCAGCTTGGCGCGGGTGAGTTCGAGCTGAGGTTCGATCCCCGCCTGCACGCGCTCGGAGGCGATCTGCTCGGCGTGCAGGGCCTCCTGCTCTTGCTCGCGGAGCAGATTGAGCGCCGTGACCAGGCGGTCGAGTTGGGTGTAGGTGACGGCAGTCTCCAGAATGGCCTCCTGGCGCTTGTCCTCGCTGCTGAAGGCGGTGGCATCCCACTCGGCGTGCGCGGCGCGCACGAAGTCACGCTGCGCGGGATTGATGAGATAGCCCATCGTGCTCGCGCTGATGGCCGTCGGCGCCGAGCCTTCAATGCTCAGCGGGAATCCCCAGGACTTGGCCAGGCCCGAGCCCACAATGAGCTGTGGGATGTACATGCGCGCGGCCTCCAGATAGGCCTGGTGGGCGCGCGCCTGGTCGGTGGCGCTGACCACAGCGCTGCGCTTGGCCGCCAGTTCAATGGCTTGGCGGAAGGGAAGCGGCTCGGCGCAGGCGCAAGACGCCAGCGTCAGGACGGCGATGAGGCGAAGAATCTTCATGGCATCACCTGGGTGGATAGAGTTCGTGCAGCAAAGGGCGAGTATAGCGGGATCGGGAGGATGCAATCAGACGAATTCGGGGCCGGGCCACTCTGAAAACAACTTAGCCCGGTTCGTCAGATTCTGCCGCCTCCGGTTGGCTGGCGGAAGAACGACAGTCGTGTTGGCCTGGAGAAACTGACCTCAGGCCGACAGACGCTGCTTCCAGTGATGCAGCCAGCGATGGAAAAATGGCGATCCATCCGCCACCAGGTCGTGCACGGCTTCGACGAACTGATCCGGAGGTACGCTTTTGGAGAGGAAGGCGTCGGCTGAGCGCAGAGCGGCGGCCGGAACGCGGTCCTGCGCTGAGAGCATCATGATGGGCACTTCGGGCCGGATCTGCTTCATGCGCTCCGCCACCACATCGCCCATCATTTCCGGCATACGGTAGTCCAGGATCACGGCGTCAACGTCCACTGCCTCCAGCAGGTCGAGGCTCTCGCGCCCGCTGGTGCTCAGCACCACGTCATAGCCGTGTTGCCGCAGCAAAAATTCACGCCCGGTGAGAACATTCACTTCATCGTCTACACAGAGGATAGTAGGTTTCCGCACGATGGGCCCCCAAATCTTGCTCCTGCTAGAGCACGGGCTTTGCCAACGGAAATCCGTTTAGGAACTGTAACTTAGCAATGTTTTTGAAAATGTAGGATGTGTAATTCCTACGCGCCGCGTGAATCCGCGGCCTTCTGACCTACAACCGCCTCTTTTTTCCCAGTCTTGCTACAGCAAGTCCCTTCGGGGATCGGTGCGCCGTGCGGACACGTCCGGGGATGGCCAAGGAACGAGCAGATGCGCTCGGTGGCCTCCGGCGAGAGGATGTGCTCGAACTTGCACGCCTGCTGTTCGATCTCGGTCTCGTTGTCCATGTTGAGCGTCTCGGTGAAGAGGCGCTCGGCCAGTCGATGACGGCGGATGATGTCCTCGGCCTTGCGCCGTCCCCGCTCGGTGAACTCCACCAGCAAATTGCCGTCGCCCAGGGTCTGTATGGTAGGGCGCATGGCCTCGTGGCAGCGGTTGAGAACAGGCTTGTGGTCGTGCGCCTGCGCCGGGTGCGGGGTCAAGGCGATCAGGCCGAGCTCGGTCATCTTCTCCACCGCGATGGCCACGGGCAGCGCGCCGTCCACCTCCATGCGGCCAACCTCGGCCAGTTCGCCGTTCTCGTGCAGGATCCATATCTCTTCCAGGATTTCGTCGAACTGCATCTCGTTGGCGAGGGAGAAAATCTCCTGGTTGGCGATGCGGCCGTGGTGCAGGTCCACGCGGCGGTCGGCGAGCCGCGCCACCACCGGATCGTGCGTGACCATCACGATGGTGCGGCCCTGCTGGTGGAACTCGCGCAGCAGCCGCAGCACGATCTCTTCGTTCTGCGCGTCGAGGTTGCCGGTGGGCTCGTCGGCAAGGATGATCTTGGGGTCGTTGATGAGCGCGCGCGCGATGCACACGCGCTGCTGCTCGCCTCCGGAAAGATGCGCCGGCAGATGCTGCGCGCGGTCCGCGAGCCCGACGCGCTCCAGCGCCTCGAGCGCTTCCGCCTGGTCGGTCATGCTGTGGAAGTATTGCGCCAGCATTACGTTCTCCAGCGCCGTGAGGTAAGGGATCAGGTGGAACTGCTGGAAGACGAAGCCGATCTTCTCGGCCCGGAAGCGGTTCAGCTCGGAGTCAGAGAGCGTGGCGACGTCCTGGCCTTCGAGATAGATTTTGCCGGAGGTGGTGCGATCCAGGCAGCCGACCAGGTTCACCAGCGTGGACTTTCCCGAGCCCGAAGGACCCATCACCGCCAGCCACTCGCCGGGCTCGACGTGCAGCGAGACATTGTCGAGCGCGCGGATGACGGCGCCATTCGCGTCCGCCCTGGCGGGATACGACCTGCTGACGTGTTCGAGCCGGATCGACATTATTCTCCTCTCAGGATAACGGCCGGCTGCACTTTGCGCAGCATCGAAATCGGCATCAGGGCCGCCAGCAGTGCCACCAGCACGCTCCCGATGACCACTTCGGGAAAGATCCCGAAACGGGGCGAGACCGAGGCGTGGAAGTTGGCGCGGCCGATCCAGGCCGCGATCCCCAGGCCCAGCCCGAATCCCAGCACCGCGCCCACCAGCCCGATCCCCGCGGCTTCGGCGGCAAACAGCGCGCTTACCGTGCGTTGCGAAGCGCCCAGCGCGCGCATGACCGCGAAATCCTTGCGGCGATCGAAGACCGAGGCGGTCAGCGTGGCCAGCATGCAGAGCGCGGCTGTCAGGATGATGATCGCGGTCGAGGCCAGCAGCGTAGCTCGCGTCTTGTCCAACACACGGGCTTCGGCTTCCACCATCTGGCGGACGGGTTGGACATCCGCATCCGGCAGCGCGCTGCCGAGCGTGCCGATCATGGCGCGGATTTCGGCGGGCGAGCCTGCCACCGCCACTTCGATGGTCGAGGGCGTGATGCCGGTCCAGCGGGTGAAATCGCCAAGGCTCAAGTACACGCGACTGTCTTCCTCGGCGCCGGTGCTGAGAATGCCGGCGGGCGTCGCGTGCAGCGCGTGTCCCTGGAAGGTGAGATCGAGCGGCTCGCCCTTGGGCGTAAGCGACTGGTAGGCGCGCTTGCCCATGAGCGCGGCGCCGGGCGCGGCGGGCCATGCCGTCACCGACCACCACGAGTTGAGCTTGCGTACGCGCTCAAAATCCGCCCCGGCGACGACGACTGGCGTGCCTGCAGACGTGCGAGCCACGGCGAACGCGAACGGGGCAGCAATCCCGCGAGCGCCGAGCGCACCATCCACGCGCGCGAGAGCGCCGGAGGGAAGGGAATTGCCATCCTTGCCGGTGATGACGATATTGGCGCCGTAGCTGCGGAACTCGCGGTGCAGCTTGGCTTGCACATCGGTATAAAGGTTAAGCGTGGCAGTCGCCACCGAGGCGGCAACCACCACCGCGACCAGCGCGGTCAGCGCGCGTCCGCGCCGGACCAGCAGCGGGCGCGACAGCAGGCGCAGAAACATCTGCCGTCGGTTCGTAGCCTCGCGCGTCATGCGTCACCCCGCAGCACGATGGCCGGACTGAAGCGCATGGCGCGACGGATGGAAGCCGCGCTGCCGGCAAACGTCACCAGGACGGCCACTGCCAGCACCACCGGGAAGAGCACCGGCTCAACCGCCACGCGCGCGCTGAAGATCCACTTACCGATCTCTTCGGCCAGGGCGATGCCGATCAGGAATCCGGCGGTGCCGCCGATCAGCGCCAGCAGTCCGGCCTCGGTAAAGAACAGCGCGGCCACCGAGAGATTGCCCGCGCCCAGCGCCTTCATCAATCCGACCTCGCGCCGGCGCTCGAAGATCGCGGTAGCCATGGCTGCCGAAACCGCCAGCGCCGAGGCCAGCAGCGCCGCCAGCGTGACCAGCAGCATCAGTCCCTTGATGCGCCCGAGCACCACGCCCTCGTTCTGCGCTACCTGGCGGATTTGCTCGGCACGCGAGTGCGGGATGGCTTCCGTCAACTGGTAGGCGATGGCGTTGGCGTAGGGCGAGCAGTACCAGCGGTCGTAGAGTTCCGGAGAAAGCGACTTGGGATTGGCTTCGCCGCGGCGCGCCAGAGCGTCTTCCGGCTTGGTCAGCGCGCTGACCAGCACCCGCCGCACCGCACCCGGACGCCCAGCGATCTCCTGCGCCACGTGCAGCGGGGCGACGATCTGCTGGTTTTCAGCAGGGCCGGCGGAAAGGATGCCGGCTACTTTCAATTCGCGCCCGGCCACCTTGATCCTGTCGCCGATGTGCGTGCCCGTCCGCGCCGCCAGAGCTTCTCCGACGAGCACCTCATCGCCATCGTCAGAAGGCCATGCGCCATCTACCTTCCACCACGGATTCGTCGCCCGCGCCCCGGTGTTGAAGCTATCCGGGCCATAGCGGAAAGGCTGCGCGAACCAAGTGCCAACGAGTTCCACCTGCTGCGCGTGTCCGGCGAGGGAACCATCAGCGGTCACCGGCAGAAAAGGAGCGAAGGCCACGATGTTGTGCCGCCAGAAAGTTCCTTTGATCGCCGGAAGATCGGCTTCGTTCAGGTAAGCGCCATCGGCGGGAGGCTTCAGGTTCACGCCACCGATCTCGACGTCGAGCGTGTCGGTATCGGGATAGACGACGATGTTGGCGCCAAAGGTGCGCAGCTCGCGGTTGATCTTGTCGCCGATGTCGGTGGCGACCGCGATCATGGCCGTGGCCACCGCTACGCCGAGGGTGATGGCTATCCCGGCCAGCAGCTTGCGGCGGCGTTGCCGGTGGAACGATTGATAGACGAGGCGGAGGAACATGGGCTCACGGTTGCTGGAAGTATTTCGCCCCGGAGGCCAGCTCGCCCTGCGCGACGATCACCCGATCCTCCAGTACCTTGGCCTCCAGCGGGATGGGATTGCATCCGCCGGGCTTGCCCACCGACATCTGGTTGATGGGCGCGGCGCAGTTCTTGCAGACCAACCCTCCCTGGTTGGCGTAGAAGCCCACCGCGCCACAGATCTCGCAGGCATCGAACAGCACTGCCACCTTGTTGTCCGGCTTGCGATAGACGAAAAAGCGCACCGGCGTGCCGTTGATATCGGCCACGTAGCGCACCAGTTCGCCCACGCCCAGTTGTCCAGTGGGGACCGTCGCCTGTCCGTTGACGAACTCGACCCGCGTTGCCGGCGACAGCGCCGAAACGCTCTTGGCGTAGATGAATTGTGCCGTCACCAGCAGAATAAAGACGAAGGAGCAGACGTAGACCGAGGCCATCCACAGACGCTCGCGGCGCGCCGTCCACTGCGCCTTGCGGCGCTCAGCGCGGGAAGCCGGCTCGGCCATCGGGGCGCGGCGGCGGTACTCGAACAGAATCATCAGCCCGGCCAGCGCCAGCACGGTAATGAAGAAGAAGAGGTCGTTGCGCACGATGGGCCCGATGATGGCCATCTCGCGCTTGCTTGACGGCAGCACGCCGTTCTCGGAGAGCTCGTGCAGGCCAGCGACGATCAACTGCGCCGCCACGAAGAACAGAATGACGGTGGTCACTTTAAAGAACTTGCGGATATCGATGCGCACGCTGCCCTTGACGAACATCACCCCGAACACCACCGCCAGGCTGACGCCCAGCACCGTCCCGATAAAGTTCATCAGTTCGGTCGTGCTCAGCGAGACGGCGGAGAGAATGAGCACCGTCTCCACGCCTTCGCGCAGCACCATGAGGAAGACGAAGGCGAACAGGCCCAGGCGCGAACTCTCGCCCGCCAGCGTGCCGACTTTGTTCTCGATGTGGCCCTTAAGCTTGCGCGCGGTGCGCATCATGAAGATGACCATGGTGACCACGAAAAACGCGGCCGCCAGCATGATCCAGCCCTCAAAGATGTCCTGGTTGAGGCCGGTGCGGGAGATGATGACGGCCCCGGCCACGCTGGCGGCTACCGCCGCACCCAGAGCGGCAAAGACCACCTTGCGCAGGTCGGGACGGTTGATTTTGGCAAGATAGGCAAGGGTGATGCCGACGATGAGTGCGGCTTCCACCCCTTCGCGGAGCGTGACGATGAAGGCGTCGATCATGGCTGGTCCTGGTTCAAATGAAGTTGAAAATGAATTTCAATTTCAATGGTTTAAGAATACCTGCCGCCGCCGCGCCCGGTCAATCGCGGCGGTCACAGCTCGCGGTGACGCAAATCACAATCGGGAACAAGCCCTCAGCAGTCAGCACTCAGCACTCAGCCAGGGAGCTTTGATGACCTAGCGTCCCGTCAGAGCATCTTAAGCATCTTCTTTGCTTCCTCGACGCGCGGGAACAGCTTCTCCTCCGCCTGGAATTCGGCGCCGTGCACGCAGCGCCGTGTCCCCTTGAGCTTCACCGGATGCTTCAAGTGCAGCATCTCGTGATACACGAGATACTCCAGCACGAAGCGCGGCACCTTCCTGCGGTCGAAGATGCGGCTCACCACGATGGTGTTGTGCGCGGGATCGAAGTGGCCGAGGTGGTTGCGGGCGTGGTCCTGGCTCCAGGTCATCTGCGGGCGACCCAGCAGGCCGTGGAAGAAGCGCTGGTTGAGCTCGTCGAAGATCTGGTCGAGATCGTACACCTCGCCCTGCGGCGATGCGATGCGCTTGCGTCCGCGCATCTGGCGGATGAGGTGCACTTTGGCGCTCAGGTGGCGGCTGGCGACAAACTGCCGGTAGCGCGCGGCGTGGCCGGGCGCGATGGGCTTGCGGTAGAGCTTGGCCACCAGGATGTGGGCGATGGCGCGCAGCACCGATTCGGGCGCCGTTTCCAGCAGGTCGGAGATGCGGACCAGAATGCGGCCTTCGCGCAGGCGGATGGTGTTGTTGATATTGGCGAAGCGGTAGAACTCCACGCAGAACTCGGGCATGGGAGCGCGCGGGCGCAGCTCGCGATACTCCTGCTGAAAGATTTCGAGAAGGGGTGAAATCACCGCTTCCACATTAGCACGACAGTCGCTCGAGATCGGGACCGGCTTCAGGCCAAGTCAGAACTGGTGGGGTGAAGACCAATTTCCGCAAGTCCGCCCCCTTCTGAAGGAGTTCATTCGCGGTTTGGAACTCCGCACTGCGGGCTGCTACCGCCAATAAATCCCTTCCCGCGATACCTTGTCCTGCTTCGCCTTGTGCAAATGCCACTATCGCCATCCAGAGAGGCTCTGACGAGAACGCCTCCTCCTTCAACCCGCCCCCTTGGAGCACACGTTGAAAAGTGTCAGAAAATCGGGCGCCGGAATCACTCAGAATCAGTCGGCAATAGACGATAGGCAAAAACTCAACAAGGCGCGCAGCGAGCCGGCGCTCCATCCCATTGCCAACAAGCTTTCGATATATCGCGGTATCTTCTGACGTCTCCGAAGCGCGGATGACAGCAACGGCTTTGGAAATATCTCCAAATATCTTCGCGTCTCTGCTCACTTGCTCTTGCCCTTTTGCTTCGCTCTTGCTTTGGCTTCGGCGGCTGCTTTTTCCTGCTGGGGGAGCAGGTCGCGCGCATTCTCGAGGTCGCCATCCACGGCGTCGATGGCGTCGAGCAAGGCGAACTCATATTCCTTGGCTTCGCCAGCGGCGGCCGGCTCCTTGTCCGCCTCTTTCAGAGTTTGCAGCTTGGTCTGAAACTCGCCGTCGGCCTGGATGATCGCCTTGAGCGCTTTGGGGAAGTTGAGTTTCTGGTCGGCGAAGGAGTCCACGTTGCGGTCCATCTCGTCCATGATGACCTTAAAGTCCGCGAGCAGATCGTGGACTTTGCGGCCGCGCCCCTGAGCCGCGTGCGGGTCGGAGCGCAACTGCTCGATCGAGGCCAGCCGTGCCCGCGCATATTTCAGGTAGAGCGGCAGTTTCTGGTCGGGCTCCATCGAGGCCTCGCGCAGCGCGTCCGTCTCGGGAGAAGTCAGGGGATCGCGGCGATGGACCTGGGCGCTGGCTGCGACGGCAGCGAGGCAGAGCGCCAGCGAAACCAGGGAGCGGCGCCTCACGGCTTGCTCTGCTTGGAAGGCGCGCCGAACATCTGGTCGAGCAGTTGCTGGCGGAGCTTCTCCACCTGTTTGACGGCGGCCTCGACATGGGGGCGATCGTCGAAATTCAGGGTCTTACCGACGTCGTTCAGCCGCCGCCCCGTCTCGCGCAGCACGATCTCCGTGTCCTTGAGGTGCTTGCCGGATTTCTGCGCCGCTTCCGTGGCGCGGGCGGCATAGCGCACCACGTCGTCCACGGCCTTGGTAGCGTTGGCGATATCGCCCTCGGTGTAGAAGCGGTCAGCCTCGTTGACTTCGCGGCGTGCGATGGTGGCGAACAGGTGCGCCTGCTCCGGCGGCCGGGCGTTTTCCGCGCGCGCTTTCAAGGCGTCCAGAGGCTCCTCCGCGCCTTTGGCGACACCGAACGCCGACAACAGGAGTACGGCGAGCGGAATATGCAGCCAGCGCATAGTTATTTCTTATTCGGATCGATGGCAATCAGCCGGTGCCGCGCCTGCCATTCCTGGTCGGGGAATTTTCCCTGCGCTACCTCCAGGAACTTCCGGTAGTTTTCCGCCGCCGGCTTGAAGGCCTTGAGATTGTCGTACGAAGTGGCGCGCAGGAAATACGTGCCGGGCGTTTCCGGCAGAAATTTCGCGCGGGCATCCAGAGCGCGGATGGCCAGCTCGTACTGCTTGTTCTCGGACGCGGCCAGGGCCAGATCGCCGTAAGCCTCGCCCAGATCGGGCTTGAGCTTTACCGTCTCGAGCAGCGCCTGCTGCGCGGCCGGGAAGTCGCGCGTGTGCAGCAGCGCACTTCCCAGCGCGTAGTGCAGCTCGGGATCAGCCGGCTTCCTGGCGACCAGCGCCTGGTACCGCTGCGCGGCTTCGCGGTAGTGGTCGGTGGCGAGGTCGAGCGCCGCCAGCTCACGTTGCGCCTGGAAATCGTTGGGGTCGAGCTTGAGCACGGTCTCGTACTCGGCACGCGCATCCGCGGGATTGCCGCGGGCCGCCAGCACGCGTCCCAGTTGCAGGTGCGCCGCCTGGTTTTGCGGATTGAGTTCGAGATAGCGCCGCAACATCTTCTCCGCCTCCGGCAGGCGCTGGGTCTTGGTGTAGACATTCACCAGCCCGGCCATTCCCTCAGCCGACTTGGGATCGAGCTCGACCACCTGCTGATACTCGCGTTCGGCGTCGGCAAAGCGATTCTGCTTCTCGAAGAATATGCCGGCGGCAAGGTGAGGCTCCACATCGCCGGGCGCCAGCTTGGCGGCCTCGCGATAGGCGGCCGCCGCTTCTTGCGGATCTTTGCTCTCCAGCACGTGCGCCAGCGACAGCCAGGCGCGCTCATGGCCCAGCTCGGGAGAGCCGCTGGGCTTCAGCCTGGTGGCGGCGCGCAGATACGTCTCCGCCTCCGGATTGCCGGCTTCACCCAGCAGAATGCCGAGGTTCAGGTTCGCCTCGAACAGGTCCGGTTTGGCGGCGACCGCCTTGCGATAGGCCGCAATGGCATCGCCGTCGCGCCGCGTGGCGGTGTACACGTAGCCCAGATCAAACCAGGCGCGATAGTTGGTGTCGTCGTCGGAGAGGATGTGTCGCAGCTTGTTCTCGGCGGTGATGAAGTCGCGGATGTCGATCGACTTTTCCGCCTGGATCAGGGCCGGCACCAGATAGGGGTCATGCCCCTCCTCAGCACGGCTAGGGTGGACAGTTTGGTCCGTTTCCTGCGCGTACGACCGCGGCGCCACCGCGAGCAGGCCGGCCAGAGCCAGCAGAATGAGAGTTTTATTTATGTCCATTGGAACGGGCGTTGCCGTTGCTCTGTAAGATGCGGGCCAGCCATTTACCGGTATAGGAATTTGGCGTTCGCGCGACCACCTCCGGGGGACCCGCCACCACCAGCTCGCCGCCGCGCCCGCCGCCTTCCGGACCCAGGTCGATCACCCAGTCGGCGGTCTTGATGACATCGAGGTTGTGCTCGATGACCACGATCGAGCCGCCGGTGTCGATGAGTTTGCGGAAGGCCGCCAGCAGCTTGCTGACATCGTCGAAGTGCAGGCCGGTGGTGGGCTCGTCGAAGATATAAAGCGCGCGATGGCCGCCACGCGGCTTCCTGGGCGCGTCCGGGTTGTCGGGATCAGCGGGGACGAAACGCAGCACGTCGCGCCGCGGCTGCAGGTGCGCCGCCAGCTTCATGCGCTGGGCTTCGCCGCCGGAAAGCGTGGTGGCCGATTGTCCCAAGCGCAGGTACCCCAGCCCGACTTCTTCCAGCACGCGCAGCTTCTCCGTGATCTTGTGCACGGTGGCGAAGAATTGCAGCGCTTCCTTCACCGTCAGGTCCAGCACTTCGTGGATGTTCTTGCCGCGATAGCGGACCTCGAGGATGCCCGGCTTGTAGCGCGTGCCCTTGCACTCTTCGCAAATCAGCTCCACGTCGGCGAGAAACTGCATCTCCACCACCACCGTGCCGTCGCCCTGGCAGGTCTCGCAGCGGCCGCCGGGGATGTTGAAGGAGAAATGGCCAGCGGTGTAGCCGTGCTTGTGCGCCTCGGGCAGGGAAGCGAACAGTTCGCGGATGGCGTCGAAAGCTTTGATGTAAGTTACCGGGTTGGAACGCGGGGTGCGCCCGATGGGCGACTGGTCCACCAGCACCACTTCGTGGATGTGCTGCGCGCCTTCGATGCGGTCGAAGAGCCCGGTGGCCGAGCCGGAGCCGTTGGTCTGTCCCTTCATCGCCGCCAGCGCCTGGTAGAGCACGTCGTGCACCAGCGTGGACTTGCCCGAGCCGGAGACGCCGGTGATGGCCACAATCATTCCCAGTGGGATGGTGATGTCCAGATTTTTCAGATTATGGGCGCGCGCGCCGTAGAGCTTGAGTTGCTGCGCGCCGGGCCGGCGGCGCTGCGGCGGCATCTGGATGCGCAACTCCTCGGAAAGATAGCGCCCGGTGAGCGAGTGCTGCATCTTGAGAATCTCGTCGTAGGTGCCAGTCGCGATCACCTTGCCGCCATTCTCGCCGGCGCCGGGACCGAGATCGAGGATGCGGTCCGACGCGCGCATGATCTCGGCGTCGTGCTCCACCACCAGGATCGTGTTCCCCAGATCGCGCAACTCGTGCAGGATGTGGATGAGGCGGGTGGTGTCGCGGTTGTGCAGGCCAATGGAGGGCTCGTCGAGCACGTAGAGCGCGCCCACCAGCCGCGAGCCCAGCGAGGTGGCGAGTTGTATGCGCTGCGCCTCGCCGCCGGAGAGCGTCGAGGACAGGCGGTCGAGCGTCAGGTACTCCAGGCCAACCTCGTTCAGGAACCTCAGCCGCTCGCGGATCTCGT
This sequence comes from uncultured Acidobacteriota bacterium, assembly GCA_963808725.1. Lineage (GTDB taxonomy): Bacteria > Acidobacteriota > Terriglobia > Terriglobales > Acidobacteriaceae > JAHFUA01. The sequence continues at coordinate 241,234 of CAWEGO010000004.1, forward strand.
CCAGCACCTGCTCGGCAATTTCCGCCTGCTCGGGCGAGAGCTCGACGGCTTCGAAGAAGCGCGCCGCTTCCTCCACCGTCATGGCGCAGACTTCGCAGATGTTCTTGCCGGCGATGCTGACGTGCCGTGCCTCGGCTCGCAGCCGCGCCCCATTGCACGTCGAGCAGGTCGCGTACCCGCGATAGCGGCTGAGGAACACGCGCACGTGCAGCTTGTACTTCTTGCGCTCGAGGTGCGCGAAAAAGCCCTTGATGCCCGGGAAGTGTCCGTCGCCTTCGATGATGAGCTGCTGGTCGTCGAAGGGCAGCTCCTCCCAGGGCACATCGAGCGGGATGTTGTGCTGGCGCGCGAAGCGCTTCAGGTCGGTGAATAGCGGGCGGTACTTGGGCTTGGTCCAGGGCTCGATGGCGCCTTCGGCGAGCGACCGCGATTTGTCCGGGATGACCAGGTCCATGTCGAAGTCGATGGTGTTGCCGAAGCCCTGGCAGCGCGGGCAGGCGCCGTAAGGGTTGTTGAACGAGAACAGGCGCGGCTCGGGCTCGTCGAAGCGCAAGTGGCAGCGCTTGCACTCGAAGCGCTGCGCGAAGCGGACACTTTGCAGGCTCGCCCTCGGCCGGGGCGGTCTCGAAGATGATCTCGCCGGCTTCGCGGTAGCCGGTCTCGATAGCGTCCACGATGCGGGAGCGCGCGTCGGCGGACACGCTGATGCGATCCACCAGCACCAACACCGGCCCCGCGAAGTTGATGTCCAAGAGCGACTCCGGCGTCGAGAACTCGAAGACCTGCGAATTCTGATACAGCCGTCTGAAGCCGCGCTTGCGCAACTCGAATAGCCGCGCCTTCAGCAACTCCTGTTGCGGGACTTCTTCGGACTTCTTCTTTTTGCCCGCGGCCTTTGGCTTCAGGCTGCACCGGACGCGCCGGAACAGTGTGCAGCGGGAAGAACACCTGGATTCGCGTGCCCTCCCCGAGCGACAGGATGGCGTCGGCGACTTCGTCTACCGTATCCTTCTTCACTTCGGCGCCGCACTGCACGCAGTAACTCTTGCCCACGCGCGCGAACAGGAGGCGCAGATAGTCGTAGATCTCCGTGGCAGTGGCGACCGTGGAGCGCGGATTGCGCGTGGAATTCTTCTGCCGGATGGCGATGGCCGGCGCGATGCCGTCGATCAGGTCTACGTCCGGCTTCTCGATGCGCTCCAGGAACTGCCGGGCGTAGGCGGAGAGCGACTCCACATAGCGGCGCTGTCCCTCGGCGTATATAGTGTCGAAGGCGAGCGACGACTTGCCCGAGCCCGAGACCCCGGTCACCACCGTCATGGTGTTGTGGGGAATGTCGAAGTCGATGTTCTTGAGGTTATGAACGCGGGCGCCGCGAACAACAATGCTTTCCGTGGACATCTCCAAGGGTCACACAGCGCGGCCTCACGCGCTGGGGAATCTCTTCATTATAAGCTGCGGGGGCAGAACCTGCCACAGAGGCAATTTCGGGTAGTGGGCTGTTTTGAATTTTAATCACCGAAGGCCAGCAGGGTCAGACGAATCAGTACCAGTACGAAACACAGGAGAAGACCCCACATTGCAATCTTGTTCACCCGTCTTGGCAGGACATGGAGTTTTGCGGCGATAAGGCATGGAACGCCGATCACCAGTATTGCCCTAAACAAGAACTGGGCTAGAGCCTGCCTCATGCTACTGCCTCGGATTTCTCTTCCTGCTCCAGCAATTCCACCAACTCTTCGACGCTCCAAACGTGGTCCGCGAGGCCCGCTTCCATCGCAGGCGTCACTCTCAGCGTTTGTCATACTTGGAGGGCCATTAACAGGCGGGCGAGATTCAAGACAGCCCACTACCCAATTTCGCTGTCATGCTGAGCGAGTGCGGGCCGGTGTTGCCCGCACGAGTCGAAGCACCCCTGCTCTTGCGCTCTATGTGTGGGTAGGGGTCCCTTCGACTTCGCTCAGGGCAGGCTTTCGACTCGCGCGCCAACGCTTGCCCTGAGCGAAGTCGAAGGGTCGGGCGCGCTCGCTCAGGATGACAGCGGGTGCGCTACTCCTCGGGCTCGCGGCGATACACAAAGGCGATGCCCACGAATCCTGCCAGCATGGTCACCGCCGGGACCAGCAGCACCAGCACGGCGCGGTCAAGGGCCTTCTGCGACTTCTCGCCGGCGGCGGCGGCGCCGGTGTAGCACATGGCGCAGCCCTGTCCGAAGGCTGGAGCGGTCCACAAGGCAGCCAGCAGTGCGAGCGTGGCCAGGCGGAGCTTCATTGGCGCACCCCCAGGGAGATGATGCGCGCGGCATCGGCGAAGAAGACGGTCATCAGGCACAGGCAGACGATCAGGGCAATCATCAGCACATAGCGCATGCTCCGCACTTCGAACTTCATGTGCATGAAGTAAAGGATGATGAGCGCCGACTTGATGATCGAGAGCCCCAGCAGGATGAACAGCATCTTCAGAGGCTGCATGTTCTGATAACCGAGATAAATCTCGATCCCGGTCAGCCCCAGCAGCGCGCCCCATACCCAGAAGAACTGCCCGGTCCTGGGGTGAGCCTCGATAGTCTGCGATCCGTGTGCCATCCCTTCCTCCTAGGTAATGCGCGTCGACATCAGGTAGACCAGCGGGAAAATGAACATCCACACCAGGTCAACGAAGTGCCAATACAGGCCACTAACTTCAATATCAATAGCGTCATACTGCTTAGGCTTAAAGTAAAGGATCATGCTCGCCACAATTGCGCCCACGAGCAGCACGTGCGCCCCGTAGTGGAACGGGCTGGAGGCCGGCGTCAGCAGCCAGGCCAGCAGCCACAGCACCAGCAGGATGGGAATCCACTTCTTGCGCAGCGCCACCACGCCCAGATAAATGACGCCCATGGTCACGTGCAGCATGTGCATACCGGTCAGGGTGAAGAACGTTCCACCGAACTGGGGCACACCCGCGGCCCACGGATTTTTGAACGGCGTCATGCCTTCGTGGATCAGCCCGGTCCACTCCACCGAGTGCAGCACGACGAACCCGGCGCCCAAGGCCATGGTTGCCAGAATCCAGCGAGTTGCCGCGGACATCCTGCCGGCGCCCGCCGCCGCTACCCCCAGCACCATGGTCAGCGAACTCGACAGCAGGAAGAAAGTCATGACGCTGGCGCGCATGATGCTGGTTGAGTGGAAGGGCATCGGCCACGCCGGGTTCGAGATGCGCCCGTAGCTATAAGCAAACAGCAGCGCCCCAAAGGTGAGCGAGTCGGACATGATGAACAGCCACATGCCCAACTTCTTGGAGTTGGTGCGGAACAGCGGCGGTTCGTAAGCCTGCGCCGCCGGGTGTTGAATCGCTACATCCGCCATCGTGTCAAATCCTCCTACCACCCCAGCAAACCAAAACCGGGTTTGCTGGGGACCCCGGCCTCGCGCTCAGCGCGCGAAGTGCAGCAGGGCAAATATGTAGATCCACAAAAAATCCATGAAGTGCCAATAGAGGGCCGTTATGTCCACCACCAGGAAACGCGTCACCAGCGGCTTGCGCAGCAGGGAAGTGACGCCGGCGTAGGCCAGCGCCAAGACTCCGCCCAGCAGGTGGATGGCGTGCGTGCCGGTCAGCACATAGAAGAACGAGCTGCTGGGATTGGTGCTGACAAAGATCCCCAGGTGCCGCAATTGTTCCCACGCGAGTAGTTGCCCGACCAGAAAGCCCGCGCCCAGCACCAACGTGATCCCCAGCCACGGGATGGACCGCTGACCGTTAACGATCAGCACCGGCCCCGGTGATGCCCCGCCACGGGGCGCAGCCTTCAGCTTGCGCGAGAGCGTGCGCTGTGCCATTGCCAGCGTGAAGCTCGACAGCAGCAGGATGACGGTGTTGATCCACAAAATGGGCGGCAGGCTGATGGGCTGCCAGTCGGTGACGTAGCGGGCAGAAGCATCGCTCCACGTGCCCACGCCCTGGCGAACGATGTAAGCGCTGGTGAAGGAGACGAACAGCATCACCACCGCCGTCAGGGCGAAGAACATGCCGATGCGGTAGCGGCGCAGGCGATCGCGATGGTCGTCGGGACGGCCGCCTCCCCAGCCGCCATCGCGTGGCGGCGGGACCATGGTCGGGCCGCGACCACCTATCTTCGGTTCGTCAACTGCTACCGGACTGAAAGTCGTCGCCATGGATGTTAGTGCGCGGTCACCGTTGCCGGATCGGTCTGCATGATGTAGTCCTTGGCTGCGCCGGGCACGCTGTATTCGTACGGTCCATGATTCACCACAGGGGTGACGCCGCCGAAGTTGTCATGCGGAGGCGGCGAGGGCACCGTCCACTCCAGCGTGGTGGCTTGCCAGGGGTTGATCTCGGCTTTCTTGCCTTTCTTCATGCTCCAGAACAGGTTGAACAGGAAGATGAACTGCGCCGCGATGGTGATGAACGCAGCAATCGAAATGAACCGGTTCAACGGGATCAGGTGGAGTAAGTAATGCACTTCGGTGAACTGCGAGTAGCGCCGTGGCTGTCCTGCCATGCCGAGGTAGTGCATGGGCATGAAAACGGCATAGGCGCCAGGCAGAGTGATGAAGAAATGGATTTTGCCCAGGGTCTCGTTCATCATCCGCCCGAACATCTTGGGGAACCAGTAATAAGTCCCGGCGAAAATGCCAAAGATGGCAGCTACGCCCATGATCAGGTGGAAGTGCGCGACGACGAAGGCGGTGTCGTGCAGCGGGATATCGAGCACCGGCTGCGCCAGGAACGGGCCGCTCAGCCCGCCCGAAACGAACAGCGACACAAAGCCGATGGCAAACAGCATGGGCGTAGCGAAACGTATGCGTCCGCCCCAGAGCGTTCCCAGCCAGTTGAAGGTCTTGATGGCCGAGGGCACGCCGATGGCCATGGTCATGATCGAGAAGGCGAAGGCCGAGTAGGGGCTCATGCCGCTCATGAACATGTGGTGGCCCCACACTACAAATCCGAGTGTCCCGATGGCCAGGATGGCATACACCATCGCCTTATAGCCGAAGATAGGCTTGCGCGAGAACGTCGATAGCAACTGCGAAGCCACACCCATGCCCGGCAGGATGGCGATGTAAACCTCCGGGTGTCCGAAGAACCAGAACAGGTGTTGCCACAGCAGCGGCGAGCCGCCGTTGTGGGTGATGGAATGTCCGCCGGGATTCAAGCCGCCGGGCGGGAAGCTGAGGCTGCCGTTGACGCTTAGGCCGCCCGGCACGAAGAAGCTGGTGCCGAGGTTGCGGTCGAGCAGCAGCAGGATGCCGCCGGCGAGCAGCACGCCGAACGCCAGCAGTCCCAGCATGGCGGTGACGAACCATGCCCAGCAGGTGAGCGGCATGCGGAACAGCGACATGCCGCGCGCCCGCAGGTCGAGCGTGGTGGTGATGAAGTTCAGCGCGCCCATCAGCGAAGCCACCGAGAACAGCGCGATGCTGATGATCCACAAGTCTTCACCAAGTCCCTGGCCGGGGCCGGCCGAAGGGATGGCGCTCAGCGTGACGTAATTGGTCCAGCCGGAGAGCGGTGCCCCACCTTCCACGAAGAAGGCGGCTAGCATCACCAGGAAAGAGACAAACGTGGTCCAGAACGAGAGCATGTTCAGGGTGGGGAAGGCCATGTCCGGCGCGCCGATTTGGATCGGCAGGAAATAATTGCCAAAGCCGCTCTGCGGCGCCGTGGTGAGCACGAAGAACACCATGATGGTGCCGTGCATGGTGAGCAGCGTCAGGTACTGCTCCGGCTTGATGTGCCCGATCCACGGCAGGTTGGCCTCCGGCCACACCAGGTGAATGCGCATGAACAAGGACAGGCCCATGCCCACGAACACCGCTACCAGGGCCAGGAAGTAATACTGAATGCCGATCACCTTGTGATCGAGGCTGAAGACGTACTTGCGGATAAAGCCTGTAGGCGCAGCGTGCGCGTGTTGCTCACTCATCGAGTTTCGCTCTCCGGGATGGCTAAGAAGCTCTTTCGTAAGTTGGTTTCGGAGGGGCGCGGCTTGAGCCGCGCCGAATGATATTTCCCAAGATTGTCATCCCGACCGAGCGCGAGCGAGGGATCTTGGTCTTGAGTAAGAAGAAAACCGAGATTCCTCGGGGCTGAAGCCCCTCGGAATGACAAAGGTAAAGGGCTGTACGGCACGGCCAAAGCCGTGCCCTTCCGAAACCCATTCACGAAATGGTTTCTCAATGTCTTCACAGGATTACTGCGCCAGTTTCTCCGCCACCTTGGCAGACAGCCACTTGTCGTAGTCCTCCTGGCTGACCACCTTCAGGATGCCGTGCATCTTGTAATGCCCCAGGCCGCAGAGTTCGGCGCAGGCGATCTCGTAATCGCCGATCTTGGTGGGGGTAAAGTGCATGTGGATCATCAGGCCGGGCACAGCGTCCTGCTTAAAGCGCATGGCGGGGACGAAGAAGCTGTGGATCACGTCCTGCGAGCGCAGCACCAGTTCGGCTTGGCGGTCGACCGGCAGGTACATGGTGCCGGTGACCACGTCGTCCTTGCCGGCGGGATCGTCGGGGTCGATGCCGATAGGATTGCCCACCGAGGCATCTTCCAGCTCCGGCTTGGTGTGGCCCAGCTTGCCGTCTGGGCCGGGATAGCGGAAGTACCAGGCAAACTGCAGGCCGGTCACCTCCACCTGCACCGCTCCTGGTGCAGCCCCCTGGAAGCGCGCCTCCGCCCAAATCTTTTCGCCCGAGAGATTCAGCCCGATAAAGAGGACGGCCGTCAGCAGCGTCCATGTGACCTCCATGGTGGTGTTGCCGTGGCTGTACTGCACCTTCTGGCCGCGGTCACGATATTTCCAGACCAGGAAGCCGAGCGCCAACTGCGCCGCCAGGAAGACGATTCCCATCAGGATGTAGGTCCAGGTGAAATGGTGGTCGATGGCTACGCCGTTCGCCGAGGCCACCGGCAGCGGCGCCCATTTCTGGATCACAAAGTAGTAGGTGCTGGAGAGAGTGATCAGCCAGATGATGAACAGGAGCGCAAGCCCCATCGTCTACCCTCTTGTCAGAAGATTGAATTGAACGAGTGCCCCGCCGTGAACCCCCGTTACGGCGGAGTGTCGGTCATACTATCAACACCCGCGCGACTGTGCAACCGACAGCCCGGAGTGCCTTGCGAGTTGCCGGCCGCGGGATCAGCCGGACGGTCAGTTGTGTAAACGCCTGTTTTGAACAACTGACAGAAACAGATGCCGTCATGGGCTAAACTCATTCACGTGAAAAAGTCACCAGATGCTTCCACGAGGCGGTACCATCACATCGGAATTCCCACCACCGAGCGTCGAGAAGGTGAACGCCTGATCGAGCGCTATGCGACGTTCGTATCTGGATATGAAACGAGCGCCTACGGAATCGAGTGGATGCGGTTCGAACCTGAAGCGCCGGTCCCCGAACTTGTGCGTACTGTTCCGCATGTCGCCTTCGAAGTTGACGATCTCTCCGCTGAAATCGCCGGAAAAGAGATACTTATTGCGCCCAACTCACCCTCACCGGGCGTGACCGTTGCTTTTATTGTCGAGAATGGAGCCCCAGTCGAGTTTCTCCAGTTTGATAAGAAATGATGGGAGTGCCTCGCGAGTGGCCCCGGGATCAGCCGGAGATCTCCTCGGGCGCCATCAGCATGACGTGCGCTTCGCCCTCGATCACCTTCTGCCCATGCTGGTTGGTCCAGATGGTGGCCAGCGTCAGCAGGGGTCTTTCTTCGCGGGTGTGGCGGATGTGGCTGACCGTCGCGGTCAAGGTCACAGTGTCGCCCACGTACACCGGCTTGACGAAGCGCAGCGTCTGATCCAGATAGATCGCGCCGGTGCCGGGCAGGTGCATGCCCACGCAGGTGGAGATCAGCGACGCGCTCAGGATGCCTTGCGCGATGCGGCGCTTGAAGCGCGTCCGCGCCGCGAAGGCCTCGTCCATGTGCAGGGGGTTGCGGTCTCCGGTGAGTTCGGCGAACTTCTCGATTTCCGCATCGCCGAACGTCTTGGTTAACTGGACTGAGTCGCCGACCTTCCACGTGCGCTGCTGCGGCATATTGTCTTCTCCGGAATGGATTCGCCACCTTGATAGTCTGCTCCATCAGCCTGACACCACTGGTTCGTGATCTGCATAGTAGATCGTAGACTCGTGGTCGATGGTCACCAGAACTGGAACCAGTTGAACGCGTTCTCTGTGCCGAGGGGATTCATAATGCGAAGGTCGTAGTGCTTGCTAGAAAGCACGGTGCATTGTGCCTCAGCAAGCACTTGACATGCCTGCTGGAACGGGCTAGACTTCGAACATGGACAACAGCGACAACACTCAACAAGAGACCCCCCAAGCTCTAGGCGGCAAGGCTAGAGCGCATCTCCTAAGCCCGGAGGAACGGAAGGCGATCGCCCAGACCGCAGCCGAAGCACGTTGGAACAAGGTAGCCGAAGAGGCTGGCGAGACTCGATTGCCGAAAGCAACACACAGTGGTGAGCTGAAAATCGGTGATATTTCCATTCCCTGTGCTGTTCTTGAAGATGGCACACGCGTGATTACTCAGCGCGGCATGTTCGTGGCGCTTGGGATGAACAAGAATCCCAGCAGGGGACAAACAGCGATCGAGAACCGTCCCGGTTTTTTGTCTGCAAACAATCTTACGCCATTCATTTCAAGGGAGTTAGAGCGATCGTGGAAGCCGATACCCTTTAGACTCCCGAAGGGGTCCGGAGGATACAAAGGCAATATAGCGTTCGGGTATGACGCCAAGATTCTGCCCATGGTATGCCATGCCTATCTGGACGCTAGAGAAGCCGGAAAGTTAACCGACCGCCAAGACCACATTGCAAAAGCCGCCAAGATCATTGAGCGCGGTTTTTCCGTTGTTGGCATCGTGGCGCTGGTTGATGAGGCAACCGGATACCAGGAGGTACGCGACCGTCTTGCTCTCCAAGAAGTGCTGCGCCAGTACATCACCGGCGCATTGTTTGAATGGACAAAAACCTTCCCGTTGGATTTTTACAAAGAGGTTTTTCGATTGAAGGGCTGGAAGTGGAACGCGGGCAAGATGCCAGGCGTGGTGGGAAAATACACACGCGATTTGGTTTATGCCCGTCTAGCGCCAGGGGTATTGCACGAATTGGAGCGCCTCAATCCACCAACCGACGCGGGCTACAGGAAACATCGCCATCATCAATTTCTGACCCGCGACATCGGACACCCCGCACTTAGCAGACGATTGTATGAACTGATCGGTATGGCTAGGGCTTCGGAAAATTGGGATAAATTTCACAGATTGGTGGATAGGACGTTTCCCAAGCTGAACGCGACGCTGCCATTGCCCTTGGAATACAGCGACTAGGAGTCAGGGGGCCTCGGCTGCCTCTCTTACGATCGGCACAGCGGCTTCGCCGTGTCCTCGGGGTTTTTCTTTTCAACGTTCTTAGTGGGCGGGGCATCGCCTTCGTTCCGCATCTTCGCATGATGCTCCAGTTCCCCCATGCCCCGATCGGTCGCGTCCGCTGCTGCTTCTTCGTCTCTACGTTGCTGCCCTTCAACCTCACGGGTCATCTTGGGCGGGGCAGCACCCTCGTTCCGCATCTTCGCATGATGCTCCAGTTCCCCCATGCCCCGATCGGTCGCATCCGCTACTGCCTCTGCGCCTCTACGTTGCTGCTTTTCAACCTCACGGATTGCCCTTACTGCCCGTCGATTAGCTTTTTGCTCTGGGGGTAGTCGTTTCGGCATCCATCCAGTTTACGGCAGCGTTCGGGCTCCCCGTCAAGCCTACGGAAAGCAAATTGCGCCACTACCTTGGCCTTGCATCACTGTACACACGTTGCCCCGCCTGTCATACAATCCTGCGTTCACGCCATTCTACGGAGAAGCCCATGCCCAGCCCGAATCCCTACCAGCTCGACCTCGATAAAAACGCGGCCAACTACGTGCCGCTCACCCCGCTAACGCTTATCCGGCGCACGGCGGAGGTTTACCCGGAGCGCACCGCGGTTATTCACGGCAGCCTGAAGCGCACCTGGAAGCAGACTTACGAGCGCTGTGTGCGGCTGGCGTCGGCGCTCAAGCGGCGCGGCATCGGCCTGGGCGATACCGTCTCGCTCATGGGTCCGAACATCCCGGAGACGCTGGAATGCCACTTCGGCATCGCCATGACCGGCGCCGTGCTCAACGCGCTCAACATCCGCCTCGACGCCGACGCCATCGCCTTCATGCTCCAGCACAGCGAAAGCAAGGTGCTGATTACTGACCGCGAATTCGCGCCGGTGATCGGCAAAGCGCTCAGCATGGTGCAGAAGAAGCCGGTAGTCATCGACATCGACGACCCGCTCGGCAAGAACGGAGACCGGCTCGGCGAGCTGACCTACGAGCAGTTTCTCGCCGAGGGCGATCCCAGCTACGCCTGGGAGTTTCCCGCCGACGAATGGCAGGCCATCGCGCTGAACTACACGTCCGGCACCACCGGCAATCCCAAGGGCGTGGTCTATCACCACCGCGGCGCGTATCTGAACGCCATCGGCAACATACTCACCTGGGCCATGCCGCACTTTCCCACCTACCTGTGGACGCTGCCCATGTTCCACTGCAACGGCTGGTGCTTTCCCTGGACGGTGACGGCGATGGCGGGCACGCACGTCTGCCTGCGCGCGGTCACGCCCAAGGGGATGTACGACGCCTTCGCCGACCACGGCGTCACCCACATGTGCGGCGCCCCCATCGTGATGGGCATGCTGATCAACGCTCCCGAGGACGTCCGCCGCAAGCCGGCGCAGCCGGTGCAGGTGATGACCGCCGGCGCCGCTCCGCCCGCCGCTGTCATCGAGAAGATGCAGAAGCTCGGCTTCCAGGTCACCCACGTATACGGCCTCACCGAGGTGTACGGGCCGGTCACGGTCTGCGCCTGGCATGACGAATGGGACGCGCTGCCCATCACCGAGCAGGCGGTGTACAAGTCGCGGCAGGGCGTAGCCTACGTCACCCTGGAGGGCCTGATGATTGCCGACCCCCAGACTCTGCTGCCCACGCGCAGAGACGGCGCCACCATGGGCGAGATCTTCATGCGCGGCAACACCGTCATGAGCGGGTACCTGAAGAACGCCAAAGCCACGCGCGAAGCGTTCGAGGGAGGATGGTTTCACACCGGCGACCTGGGCGTCTGGCATCCCAACGGCTATATCGAGATCAAGGACCGCTCCAAGGACATCATCATCTCCGGCGGCGAGAACATCTCGACCATCGAGGTGGAATCGGTCCTCTACCGGCATCCGGCGGTGCTGGAGGCCGGGGTGGTGGCGCGTCCTGATGAAAAGTGGGGCGAGATCCCCTGCGCCTTCATCACGCTGAAAGACGGCGCGGCGGTGACCGAGCAGGAGATCATCGACTTCTGCCGCCAGCACCTGGCGCACTTCAAGGCGCCCAAGACGGTGGTCTTCGGGCCTCTGCCCAAAACCTCCACCGGCAAGCTGCAGAAGTTCAAGCTGCGCGACCAGGCCAAGACGATCTCGCCGCCAGCCGGCACAATGAAACAATGATTCAATGAATGAATGGCTCAATCAGGGCTCCGCTTGACTTCAGGCGGGGCTCTCCGTTAGTCTCCGCCCGCTCCGAAAAACTGACTTGGAGGTAAGCACCCATGAAAAGAACCACGGGCTGGTTGTTGGCGTCGATGCTGCTGCTGGGAGGGCTGGGCGCGGCTGCGGCGCAGGAGATGTCAGGCGGTCCACCCAACGTGCTGGTTGTCTTCCGCGAGGTCCTGAAACCGGGCAAGAGCGGCATGACACACGAGAAATCGGAAAGCGCCTTTGTGCAGGCCTATGCCAAGGCGAAGTGGCCGACCCACTACCTCGCCGCGGATTCTCTCTCCGGCAAACCGCGTTCCCTGTTTTTTATTGGCTACGATTCGTTCGAAGCCTGGGAGAAGGACAACCTCGCCACCCAGAAGGACGCCAAGCTGGCCGCCGCGCTGGACCATGCCGGTGTGGTCGATGGCGAACTGTTGAGCGAGTCGGAGGGGCTGGTGTTCGCGTTCAACGAAAAGTACAGCCTGCGGGCGAAGGTTGACATCGCGCACATGCGCTATTTCGAAATCGCGGTTTATCAGGTGCGCCCGGGACACCACCACGAATGGGAGGAGATCGTTAACCTGGTCAAGGCGGCGTACGAGAAAATCCCCGACACGCAATGGGCAGCGTTCCGCACCGTTTTTGGCGGCGAGAACGAGAGCTACGCCATTTTCATTCCCCGGAAATCTCTGGCGGAAGTCGATAAAGGCATGGGACTGGGCAAGGAGTTCGCCGCCAACATGGGCGAAGAGGGCATGAAGAAGCTGCATGAGCTGGAAGCTGCGGCGATCGCTTCCACCTCGACCCAGTTGTTCCAGTTCAACCCGCGCATGAGCTATCCCCCGGAGGAATGGGTGAAGGCCGACCCGGATTTCTGGAAGCCCAAGCCGGCCAAGGCGCCGGCGGCTGCGCCCAAGAAGTCGGAGAAACCTGCCGGGCAGTGAGTTTTCGGAGATTGAGCCATTGTGTCATTGGGTCATTGTGCCATTGAAAAACGTTGCGCCACGCGCAATGATTCAATGAATCAATGACTCAATGGCACATTCCTCCGTCCTGGCGGCCGCTGGCTAGCCTGCTGTGGCAGGCGGCACGGCGCGCTCCGCGTCGCAGCGGATGGCAGGCCGCGCTGCGTCATATGGGCGCCTTCGGCCTGTTCCCGCTGGCCATCCTCGATGGCTCACCCGTTCCGACCTTCGGCGGTCTCGATCTGCTGACCGCCATCCTGGCGGCGCGGCACCGCGAGCCCTGGTATCTCTACGCCATCATCGCCACCGCCGGCGGGCTGATCGGGGCCTTCATCACCTATTCCATCGCGCACAAAGCCGGCGAGGCTTACCTCACCCGCAAGTTGGGCAAGCGCCGGGTGGGCCGCCTGCTCGATTTCGTCCGCCAGTGGGGAGGCGGCACTCTAATCATCGCCACCCTGGTTCCTCCACCGTTCCCGGCCACGATGGTCTTCGCTGCGTCCGGCGTTTTGAACTATCCCCCGCGGCGGTACCTGATCGCGGTGGCGGCGGGACGCGCCCTCCGCTACAGCCTGCTGGCCTGGGCCGGGGAGCACTACGGACGCCACTTCGTCCTCCTGATCCGCCATCCCGAGCGCTACGTGGGATGGTTGATTCTGATCGGAGTCATTGTTATCGCGATGGTGGCCGCAGGCCTGTTTACATGGCGGTGGATGCGCCAGGACGGGATCGTAGATAAGCAGATTGAGCCATCCGCTGGGTAACCTCCAAGGACGCGCCGACCATGTACTTCCGTTAGTTGGGGATGATTACCTTTGGGCTTACGCTAGGCTTCGCATGTCCAATTGCGCCACGAAACCGGGCGAGCCGGTCCACACTCGTCTGCGCCAGGCGGAGCGCCGGGAGTGGTGGCTGTGGTCGCTGGCGGTGCTGGTTACGCTGCTGCTGACGGCCGGCATCGCCTCCTTTCTGCTGCCGCTGCTGCATGCCCAAGTCGATCCTTTTTATGCCTTTAACCTGAGGCTGGCGGCGCGCGGCCTGGTGGGCGCCGTCCTGTTGTTCGACATCTACACCCTTTACCAGCAGCACCTGATCTCCGGCATGCGGCGCCGGCTCAACGAGCGCGACGAGCTGTTCCGACTGGTGAGCGAGAACGCCGGCGACATGATTGCCCTGGTCGATATGGACGGCAACCGCCTCTACAACAGCCCTGCCTACCAGAAGGTCCTGGGGTACTCGATCGAGGAACTGAGCACGACCTCGTCATTTGAGCAGATCCACCCCGACGACCGTCATCGCGTGATCGAAGCCGCCGAGCACGCCCGCCGCACCGGCGAAGGCCGCACCCTGGAGTACCGCATCCGCCACAAGGACGGAAGCTGGCGGGTGCTGGAGTCCTCCGCCAGCACCATCCTCGACCAGACCGGCAAGGCGGAGAAGATGGTCATCGTCAACCGCGACATTACCGCCCGCAAGCATGCCGAAGAAAAGCTGCTCTATCGCAACTTCCACGACGCGCTCACCGGCCTGCCCAACCGTTCGCTGTTCCTGGACCGCGTGCAGCGCGCCTTTATCCACTCCATGCGCCACCCGGAGTACAAGTTCGCCCTGCTGTTCATCGACGTGGACGACTTCAAGAAGTTCAACGACAGCTTCGGATATGCCGCCGGCGACGCGGTGATCGTGGAACTGTCCACCCGGCTGGCGTCATCGCTGCGCCGCCACCAGAAAGTGGCCCGCCTGGCCCTGATGCCGCACGGCGACGACAGCCTGGCCCGGCTGGGCGGCGACGAATTCGGCGTGCTGCTGGACGACATCAAAGATCCCAGCGACGCCATTCGCGTGGCCAACCGCATCCAGGAAGCGGTCGCGGCGCCTTTCGCCTTTAACGGCCAGGAAGTGTTCTCCTCCGCCAGCATCGGCATCGTCCTGAGTTCCACCGACCGCGACCGCGCCGAGGATCTGCTGCGCGACGCCGATATCGCCATGTGCCGCGCCAAGACAGCGGGAAAAGCCCGCTGCGAGGTGTTCGACGGGGAAATGCACGCCCGGGCGGTGAACCGTCTGCGGATGGAGCGCGAGCTGCGCGCGGCCGTCGCTCGCGGCGAGTTCCTGGTCCACTACCAGCCCATCGTCCAACTCGAGAGCGGCCGCATTACCGGCTTCGAGGCGCTGATACGCTGGCAGCATCCCGAGCGGGGTGTGGTCCCGCCCAACGATTTCATCGACCTCGCCGAAGAGACCGGATTGATCGTCCCCATGAACCGCTGGCTGCTACGCGAAATCTGCCAGCAGGGCCGCATCTGGCAATCGCGCTACCCCTCCGAACCCGCGCTTACCGTTACCGCCAACATCACCTCCAAGGAGCTGGTGCAGGAGGACCTGGTCAGCAGCATTCGCCAGACCCTGCAGCAAACCGCCATGAGTCCCCGCCATCTGCAACTGGAGATCCGCGAGACCGTGGCTATGGCCGACGCCGAAAATGCCGCCCACGTCCTGGCCCGGCTCAAGGAGCTGGGCATCCGCCTGAGCATCGACGATTTCGGTACCGGATACTCTTCGCTCAGCCGTCTGCAAGGGCTTCCCCTGGACACGCTGAAGATCGACCGCAGCTTCATCTCCGACATGGGCGATGACCCCGACAAGCGCGAGATCGTGCGCGTCATTGTCATGCTGGGACAGCAACTCGGCATGAAGGTGGTGGCCGAGGGCACGGAGACGGCCGAGCAGGTGCGATACCTCAAGGACTTGGGCTGCGACTACGCTCAGGGCTACTTCTTCTCCCGGCCGGTGGATGCCCGCGCCTTCGAAGAGTTGCTGGCCGGCGGCCAGGTCGCGGTTCCCCAGTTGTCCCGCTGAACCCCCCACGTCCACTCCCAGGGTTCCCAGTTCTAATCAGCTCCATGCCCCAGAACTTTATTCCTGCCACTTACGTAAACTGGGTGTAACAATCGTTGCAATGGAGGGAGACCGATGGGCCACCGAGTTATCGCAGGACTCTTCTTAGGATTGCTTACCTGCTTGCCGGCGACAGCCGCACCGCAGTGTGCGCAGGAGATCCTTGCCAAAGCAAAGCAGGCGACGGGCGGAAATGCCTGGGACGCGATTCAAAGTACTTACAGCAAGGGCAAGCTCACCACCAGTGGGTTGACCGGCCAAGCCGAGTCCTGGGAGGACAACCTCACCGGACGGTATCTTGAAAAATACCAGCTCGGTCCCACCTCTGGCGCCGACGGCTTCGATGGCAAGCTGGTTTGGTCGCAGGATTCTTCCGGTGAGCCGCGCGCCGAGGGCGCCGCGAATGCGCGCCAAGGAGCGGCGGATGAAGCCTATCGCACCGCCATGGCCTACTGGTTTCCGCAACGCTGGCCGGCGCAGATCGAGTGTTCCGGCCAGAAACAGGAGCAGGGGAAGAGCTTCCAGGTTTTGCGGATCACGCCGCAGGGCGGCCGTCCCTTCGACCTGTGGATCGACGCCACAACCTACTTCTTCGATCACACGGTGGAGAAGGCCGACATCGAAACCCGCACCACCTATTTCTCCGATTACCGCACGGTGAATGGGGTGAAGGTGCCGTTCGCCGAGCGCTCCACCAACGGCGATACCAAATACGACCAATTCGTCGCGCTGGAGAACGTCGAGTTCAACGTCCCGGTCCAGGAAGCGCAGTTCCGTATGCCGCAACCTCCGCCGCCGGATTTCGCCATTGCCGGGGGCAAGAGTTCCACGACCGTGCCGTTCGAGCTGCTCAATAACCATATCTACGTCGAGGTGAAGCTCAACGGTAAAGGTCCGTTTCGCGTGCTGTGCGATACCGGGGGGGCCAATATCATCACCCCTGAACTGGCACGGGAATTGGGCTTGAAAGCCGAGGGAGCGTTGCAAGGCCGGGGTGTGGGCGAAAAATCCGAGGATGTCGGCCTGGTCAAGATGCAGAGTCTAGGCGTGGGCGAGGCGACTCTCTCCAACCAGGTCTTCGCCGTCTTCCCGATGGAAGCCTTCTCCGCCGTGGAGGGCATCAAAATCAACGGACTGATCGGCTACGAGGTTTTCAGACGCTTTATCGCGCGCGTGGACTACGAGCACCACCTGCTCACGTTGACGGTGCCGTCTGCTTTTGCCTACAAGGGTGATGGCACGACGGTGCCCTTCCTGTTCAACGCACACATTCCGCAAGTGGACGGTGAGATCGATGGCATCGCGGGAAAGTTCGATATCGATACAGGCAGCCGCGCTTCCCTCAGTGTGCTCGGGCCTTTTGCGGAGAAGCATGATCTCGCGGCCCACTACGGCGCCAGGATTGAAGCGGTAACAGGCTGGGGAGTCGGCGGAGCCGCAAGATCGCTGGTCACGCGCGCCAAAGTCCTTCGCCTGGGGAAGGTGGAAGTCCATGATCCGGTTACGGAGCTGTCATTGCAAAAAAAGGGCGCGTTTGTGAATCCGTACGTGGCCGGGAACGTGGGTGCGGGGGTGCTCAAGCGCTTCAACATCACCTTTGATTACCAGCACCAGCAGCTCATCTTCGAGCGCAACGCGAACTACGACAAGCCGGACGTTTATGACCGCTCGGGCATGTGGCTCAACCAGTCCGGCGAGACCTTTGAAGTGATGGATGTGGTCGCGGGCGGGCCGGCGGCAGCCGCTGGGCTCAAGATCGGGGACAAGATTCTGGCCATCGACGGCCGTCCGGTGAGCCAGCTCTCGCTGCCCGCGGTCCGCCAGCAGCTCAAGTCGGAGCCGGGCACCAGGCTGCGTCTCGCCATTCAATCGGGAGAGCAGAAACGCGAGGTGGTGTTGGTGCTGAAAAACCTCGTCTGACCCATCCCCTAAAATCCGAGCCGCTGCGTGCCGATAAAGTGGGAAGGTTTTGACCCGTCATGGCCCAAGGTGACAGCGCAGGAGATGCTTCATGCCTAAGGTGAATTGCTGGGAATGGAAAAAGTGCGGACGCCAGGAGGGTGGCGCAAAAGTGGCGGAACTGGGAGTTTGTCCGGCAGCCGGTGCGGACCGAATCGACGGCGCTAATTGCGGACTCAACGGCGGACGGGCATGTTGGGCGCTGGCGGGAACACTCTGCGGGGGAAAAGTACAGGGCACGTTTGCAGCGAAACTTTCCAACTGCATAGCGTGCGACTTCTACAAACTCGTCATACAGGAAGAAGGCGCCAGTCTGCTGAGCGCTCGGGCCATACTGGAACGAATGAAGTAGACGCAGTGGCTCAGAATCGCAGCGCCTGCCAGACGGTATCCAAAGAAAACGAAACGCCGGCGGCAAGAAAGTTTGCCCCAATGAAATCACAGTTCTTGCGAGTACAATTTGTTGCTGCGAAAGGCGGCGGATAATGCAGTGGTCGCTGGCAATCATGCTTTCGATCGTGCTTACGACGATGACCGGGTTTGCCGCTGATGCTGGCGTGGAAGCTCGCCGCAAGCAACTGAAATCCGCTCTCGATGATGAGTGGGAATACACGCTGCGCACCCATCCTGAGTTCGCCACCTATGTGGGCGACAGCCGCTACAACGACAAGCTGAGCGATCAATCTCCCGAAGCGGTCGAGCGCGACCTCAAGCATGCGCAAGAAGCGCTGACGCGCATCGAGGCCATAGACGCCAGCGGCTTTCCGGATCAGGAGAAGCTGAACCAGCAACTGGCGGTGCGCGAGCTGCGCGAGCAGATCGAAAGCACATCCCTCAAGAACTGGGAGATGCCGGTGAACCAGATGGGCGGCATTCATCTGGACTACGCCGCCATGCCGTCGCAACTGCCGTTCCGCACGGTCAAGGACTACGAAGACTACCTGGCGCGACTGCATCAGATGCCGCGCGCCTTCGACCAGACCATCACCGTGATGCGTCTGGGCATGAAGGACCGCATGATGCCGCCGCGCTATGTGCTGGAAAAAGTGGCCACGCAGGCCGAGGACATCGCCGGCAAGCTGCCGGAAGCCAGCCCGTTTGCCCGGCCGGTGCTCAAGTTTCCCGCTGGCATTCCGGAAGCCGATCAGAAGCGGCTGCGCGAGGCGGTGCTGGCGGCGGTGAAGAATGAAGTCGGGCCTGCATACGCGAAGTTCGCCAAGTTCGTGCGCGCCGAATATGCGCCCAAGGGCCGTACCGAGTACGGGGTGTGGGCGTTGCCCAACGGCGACGCCATTTATCGCTTCGATGTCCGGCAGATGACCACCACCGATCTGGAACCGGTAGCAATTCACCGCATGGGCCTCAAGCAGGTCGATGAAATCGAAGCTGAGATGCTGACGATCGCCCGGCAGCAGGGCTTCAGCGATCTCAAGAGCTTCAACGCGCACATCCGCACCGACCGCAAGCTGTACGCCACTTCCGGCCAGCAGTTGCTCGGTCTCTATCAGCACTACACCGACCAGATGTACGCCAAGCTGCCGCAACTGTTTGGGCACCTGCCACAGAACAAGCTGGAGGTGGTGCCGATGGAGGACTATCGCGCGCCCGATGAAGTGCCGGCGGACTACTCACCGGGGGCGCCGGCGTCGGGACGGCCGGGGCGGATCAACGTCAACGAGTACGCTCCCGAGAAGCGGCTGCTGCTGAACGCGGAAGCGATCGCGTACCACGAGGGCATCCCCGGACACCATCTGCAATTCACCGTCGCCGCGGAGCTGCCCGAGCTGCCGCCGTTCCGCAAGTACGCCGAGTTCACCGCCTACTCCGAAGGCTGGGCGTTTTACGCGGAGCGGCTGGGCAGGGAGGTCGGCTTCTATCAGGATCCCTACAGCGAGTACGGCCGGCTGGGGAACGAGATGTGGCGCGCGGTGCGGCTGGTGGTGGATACCGGCGTGCACTCCCAGCACTGGTCGCGCGAGCAGATGCTGGACTTCTTCCGCCAGCACACCGCCATGGATGAGCAGAACATCGTGACCGAAGTGGACCGCTACATCGTCTGGCCGGGACAGGCGCTGGCCTACAAGCTGGGACAGATGAAGATCATCGAGCTGCGCGAGCGGGCGCGGCAGCGGCTGGGCGAGCGCTTCGACATACGGACCTTCCACGATGCGGTGCTGGCCGAGGGACCGGTCCCGCTGGATGTCTTGGAGAAGCGCATGGACCAGTGGATCGCGTCGCAGAAGACCAGCGCCGGGCAGTAGCGATCTTCTGAATCTGGCGGCGGCTACGCCAGGCCGCAGATCCGTTTGAATTCGGGGTCATCACGCAGGCAGGCCAAATCGGGTATCCGGGCTGCCCATTCGAGGTTGCCGTAGCCGGCCGCGCGCGCCCGCCTAAGAGTATCCAGCGCCTCCGCCTTCTTCTGCAGAAGGCCGTAGGTGCAGGCGGCGTTGTAAAGCACGCTGCCATCGCCAGGGCGGAGGGCGACCGCGGTCTGCAAATGGCGAGTGGCGTCCTCTTCGCGGCCGAGATTAGCGTAGTTGGCCGCCAGCAGAATGCGCGCGCGCACGTCCTCCGGCACCAGCTCAAGTTGCCGCTCCAGGGCGGCACCCAAGCGCTCGCGCAACTGGTGCGGCCGGTCTTTTTCCCCCAGGCGTTCCAGCGACACGATGTACGGGACGTAGACGTTGTAATCGTCGCCGTTGGCCTCGAGCGCGCGGTCCACCACTTCGGCCGCTTCCCGGAAGTGTCCGGAGGCGAAGTAGGCGCGGCCGAGCACGTTGTAGGCGCCTTCGCAATCGGACCTGCGCTCGATCGCGGCCAGCGCGTAGCGGATGGCGTCGTCGTGCTGCTTTTGAGCATAGCAAAGGCGGCCGCGGGCCACGGCCAGTTCCGGTAATTGTGGTTCCTGGGCGGCGGCCCGCTCGCAGGCCGCGATTCCCTTGTCCAGCCACTGTTGACTCCGCTCCCGCAGCTCATAGATCATCGCGCAAACGTTGGCGACGCCGGCGTGCGCCATGGCAAAATTCGGGTCCTGCTTGATCGCCTGGTCGAACATCTGCAGGGCAAAATCCAGGTTCTCGCGACGCGCGTAGCTGCGTCCCCGCAGATAGTAGTCATAGGCCTGCAGGTTTTCCGTCGGCTTGCGGGCTATGGTCTTTTCCTGCTGCGGCGAAAGCGTGATGCGCAGCGCCTGCGCGATGCTGCGCGCGATCTCGTCCTGAATGGCGAACACGTCCTCCAGTTGCCGGTCGTATCGTTCCGCCCAGGCGGAATGGCGGGTGCGGGTTTCCACCAGTTGCGCGGTGATGCGCAGGCGATTGCCCGCTCTCCGGATGCTGCCTTCCAGCACATAGGTAGCGTTCAACTGCTGTCCCACTTCCGGGGCGGTGAAGTGCTTGTCGCGGAAGCTGAGGATCTCCGAGCGCGGGAAAACCTTGAGCTGGGTGATCTTAGAAAGCTCGGTGATGATGTCCTCGGTCATGCCGTCGCGGAAGTACTCTTCTTCTTTGGCTCCGCTCAGATTCTCGAAGTAAAGGACAGCTACCGACTTCAGCGCTTCGGGCGCCGCCCACGTCTCGGTGACTGGTTTCTGCGGCAGCTTCTGCCCCGACTCGCGGTCGCGCCTCAGACGCTTCAGGTCGGTCTTCATCTCCGTGGCTGTCTGATAACGGAGATCGCGGTCCTTGTCGAGGGCCTTGTTGATGATGCGCTCCAGTTCCGCCGGCAGCTGCGGGTTCACTTGCACTGCGGAGCGTGGAGCCCCGCGAAGGATGGCGTCGAAAATCACGGCAGAGGTGTTGCCCTCGAACGCCAGCTTGCCCGTAGCCATCTCATAAAGCACCGCACCATAGCTGAAGAGGTCCGTACGCGCGTCCAGTTCCTCGCCCCGAGCCTGCTCGGGAGACATGTAGGCCACCGTGCCCAGCGCGGAGCCAGGACTGGTCAGGTGGTTCTCAGTTACCGTCACACCCGAGGCGCCGAGCGCCTCCGCCACCCGGCGCCGGAATGGCAGCTTGGCCAGACCGAAATCAAGGACCTTGGCCTGGCCGCTGCGGGTGACGAAGATGTTGGCGGGCTTGATATCACGGTGCACGATGCCGCGCGCGTGCGCCGCCTCCAGGGCTTCGGCGATCTGGATACTCAACTCCAGCAACTGCTCCAGCCGCAGCGGCTTGCCCTCGATCGTGTGTTTGAGAGTGTTGCCTTCCAGCAGCTCCATCACCAGGAACGGCTGGCCCTCGTGTTCGCCGATTTCGTGAATGGTGCAGATGTTGGGATGGTTTAGCGCAGCCGCGGCCCGTGCCTCGCGCAGAAACCGCTCCACCGCCAGCTTGTCCTGCGTGGCCTCCGGCGGAAGGAATTTCAAGGCCACCGCCCGGCCGAGGCGGTCATCTTCGGCGCGGTAGACCACACCCATTCCGCCTCCACCCAGCAGCTCGAAAACACGATAGTGGGAAACAGTGCGCTGATCCATCGAAGACGGATTCCTCGGCAGTGGCGGCCATCTTAAAGGCCCCTCCGGAAGGAGTCAAATGCTGGCCGGACCGATGTTGAGCCCTATCGTTGCCAGTGGTCACGACCAGCGGCGGAAAAACAATGCCTGCTCCGCGATGGTCTCGGTGCGGGCTGTGAGAGCCGCCAGTTGCTGCTTGTTCAGCGGCGTGAACTCGCGGGCGAGCCTGACGTTCTCTTCCAACTGCGCCACGTTGTCGCAGCCGATGATGACGGTGCTCACCGGCAGCGAGAGCACGTAGTAGAGCGCATCCTTCATGGTGAGCGGCCCCGCCTGCGTCTTGCCATGAGCATACGCGCCTACTGCGGGCCAGTTGGAAATCAGCCGTCCGCGCGAGGGAATCTTCATCCCGATGATGCCCATCTGCTTCTCCACCGCCAGCGGAAGCAGCTTCTCCTGGAAGCTGAGGTGATGTTTGTCGGCGGCGTTGACCGCCATCAGGATCTGGTCGAAAGGGAAGCGGCGAAGGCATTCCATCAGCAGTTCGGGGTCAGTGTGCCCGGTCACGCCCAGGTAGCGGACCATCTTCTGCTCGCGCGCCTGCAGCAGCGCTTCCAGCGCTCCGCCCTTGGCGAAGATGCGGTCCACGTCATCCTGCGTGTCGATGTGGTGGAGTTGCCAGGCATCGAGGTGGTCGGTGTTGAGGAGCCGGAGCGATTCCTCGAGCAGACGCAGCGAGCCGTCGCGGCTGCGGTCGTGGGTCTTGCTGGCCAGGTAGACCTGATTGCGGCGCCGCTTCATTACCTGTCCGATATAGCGCTGGCTCCAGCGCTTGCCGCCGCCGTACATCGCCGCGGTGTCGATGTAGTTGACGCCCAGATCGAGCGCCCGCTCGACGATGGCCACGGCCGCGGCCTCGTTGTCCGGTTGCTCGATGGCCGCCTGCCCGCCCAGGCTGAAGAGGCCGGCGCGGTATCGGGTGCGCCCCAGGTTGCGCGTGGGCATGGCGTCCGGGGTAGCAGGATTCGCGGGCAGCGGCGGCAGCGCCGACGCCGTCCGGCTCAGCACACCGCCGGCCACCAGTCCGGCGGTGGCCACTCCGGTTTGTTTGAGGAAGTTGCGGCGCGAGGAGGCGGGTTTCTGCGAATCGTCTTTCATAGCGCACCCATTACCAGATTTTAGACGCTCGAATCAGTGATGGGTATCACCCGCCGAAAGCCGGGTTGCCCGGAGTACTGGGTTCTACTGGTCCACGTACTTCACGTCCGTGGCCTTGCCAACTACGTCGATCTGGGTGGGAGTGAGCGTGGGCGTGGTGGCGGGAGCGGTAGTGTCGTAAATTCGCAACTTGCCCACACAGGGCTGCTGACCCGCGCAATCGGGGCTTCCAGCGGCTACATCTTCTATTACGTACATCACGTTGCGTTCGCTGATGGCGGCCATTCCGGTAACGTTTCCAGTACCGTTGTCTGAGGCGCCGTCAACTCCGGATTGGCTGGTTCCGGTATCGAAGATGCTCAGGCAGCCGTTCGTGCAGGTGGGCCCGGCGCCAATGAAGAGCTTGTTGTTACTGCCCAGGGCCATGACCGTGTGAGTGCCGTCACTGATGGGGGCGGTAGCGGTCGGACCGTTCGCCAGGTTGGTTGTGTCGAGCACAGAGAGTGTGCCGCAGACAGTGGCGATGACGGGGTTGCAGAAACTAGCCGGCTGGTTTGCAGGAGGCGGCGTTCCGGCCACGTAGAGCGTGGTTCCACTGAGCAGTCCGACGGTGGCGGCCGGAACCGGGACCGGCGTTCCCGGGGTGGGTGGGGTGGTAGTCAGATCCACCATGGTGACACTAGCGGTCGTGCCTCCGCATTCCGGACCACAATTGAGGATGTAAGCCTTGGTCCCGTCGGTCGAAAAAACGCCAAATGCCGGCTTGTCGAAGGCCGCTCCATACATCAGCGTGCCCGCGGTGGCGGGCGTGGTCTGGGCGAGGCCGGTGTCGATCACGGTAAACGCATCCTGCTGGTCGGCGGGGCCGCCCAAGATCAGCAGCTTGCTGTCCGTTGGGCTTTTCACCAGAGTGGTGGCGACGTTCAACGGCACATAAAGCATACTGATGGGATCCAACGCCACGTTCACGGTGCCAGTGATGTCAAAGTTGGTGTAAATGTCCAGCACCTCGACCACGTTGGCGTATCCGCCGCAGTAAGCCTGTGGGCAATTGGGCACGGCGGCGAAGCCGACGGTGTCGCCGGACAGCGAGGCGTAGCCCGCAATTATGTTGGGCGGAACGGTGGGCAGAGTGATTCTCCCCAGAACCGATTCGAGGTGGTTGGAGACTATGACCAGCGAGCCGTCTCCCGCATCGAACACCAGCGTGATGGTCTTGTCGGCCGAGAGCACCATGGTTCCGGGCAGGCTGCCGGTGGGGATGGTGAAACCGGACTCCTCGTCGATGGCCGCATCCTCAATGTGCAAACTGCCGCTGCAGCTGCCGGGAGTGTCGCAGTCGTCGGAAACGAAGGCGCGCTTGGTCAGGCCGCTAACGGCCCCACCGCTGCTTCCGCAGGCGGCCAGGGCCAGAATCGCGAGAGACAGGGCGACGACAACAACTCCCTTCCAATCCGTAAGATGACTCATCAAGATAGGGTTCGTCCGCAAGAGTTTGTGATTATAACAAAGCGCCGCTAGGGATTGCGCCCGGCGATCAGCCACATGTTGTCGCTGGTAGGAAAACGGTCGAGGATTCCGAAGCGTAGCACCTGGAACCCTGCCTGGACGAGCAGCGCCCTCAGCCCTGGCGGGGTGAAATAGTTCACATGATCGGGAAAGCGGAACCCGCACCAGCGTGCGCCCCGCACGCCGCGGTTCCACGAGCCGTAGTTCGGCACCTTGACGATGAGGCAGGAGTTCGGGCGCATCACCCGGCGGGCAGCCGCGAGCACGGCGCACGGCTCCGGCTCGTGCTCGAGAAAGCCGGTCATGATCACGCCGGTGAAGAAGCCGGCGTCGAACTGGCCGAGCGCTGAGAGCGCGTCGCCCTTCACTACCCGGCCGCCGCGCCGCGCAAAACGCTCCTGAGCCAGTCGGCTGAGCTCGGCGGAAATCTCGATCCCATAAGGAACGAACTGGCGCGGAAGCCGCTCCAGGGTGTGCCCGTCCGAGCAGCCGACATCCAGCACCGGCCCGGGAGCAAAGTAGTGCTCCGCCCAGGAAACCAGCTTGTCGCGACCCAGCAGGCGCTGCCACACCGCCTTGGGGAAGCGCGCGGCGCGGTAGAGGAACGGGTTGCGGCGCCGCCGGATTTCCGCCTCCGCCGCGTACGTCTTCTCCCAGGCCAACTCGTCGGCGAGGGCGGAATACTGGGCGGGGTTTTCCAGGTACACCATCCCGCATTGGGAGCACCGCTTCAGAGTCCAGGGGGGCCGGGAATAGCGGTGGGGTGGTTGCGAGGCGTTGTCGCGTCCGCAGAGAGGGCAGGCCCGAGTCACTTCTAGAGATTAGACCAGACCCGCTGCCAGGCTTTCCAGCCGCTGCAGCGTGTCAGGATACCGGCGGACCAGCAGGACAAGGGCAGCAGCTTGCGGATTCGGCTTCGCGCGGCCCTGCTCCCACTTCTCCAGCGTCCGTTCGTTGATGCGAAGCTTCCGCGCGAAAACCGCCCTCGAACAGCGCAGCCTCTGGCGCGTTTGCCGGATGAGCTTGGAATCCACCTCGGGGAGCGGCTTAGCTTCGACCTTGTAGCTGCGCAGCGTAATCTGGCCTTCGCGGTGGGCCTTCATTGCAGCCACGCCTTCCATCAGCTCACTGAAGATCTTTCTCTTTGCCATCACCGTTTCCTTCTCGGCGCGCCTCGCCGCGCGGCCCGTGCCTCCGCACGTGCCCGCAATTCCAGTTCGAGAGCGGCCCGCAGCGCCTTTTTCTCCTTCGCGCTCAAGTCCGCGGCTTCATCTTTGCCGTACAGCGTCACCAGCCAAATCTGCTGCTCAGATTCAAAGTAGAAGTAAATGATCCGAAGTCCACCCCTGCGACCCTTGCCGCGCCTGGGATCCGCCCAGCGGACTTTCCGGAGGCCGCCGGTCCCCGACATCATGTCCCCAAGATCCGGGTTCGTCGCTAGCTCAGCTTGCAGTGCCCGATAGCCCTCATCATCCAGGTACTGGCGCACATATCGAGTGAAGGCCGGAGCTTCAATGAATTCCATCGCGCACAGTAAGTACGCCACTAACGCATTGTATTATCCTACTCTATCGGCGTATAGTCGTCAATCGGGGTTATTTCGCCTGCGCAGCGACCGCCTGGCGGAAGTAATCCAAGGACAGCCTGAGGCCGGTCTCCAAGTCGGTCTGCGGCTCCCAGCCAAGCAGGGCGCGCGCCCGCGAGATGTCCGGCCGGCGCTGCTGGGGATCGTCCTGGGGCAAGGGCTCGAAGGCGAGCTTGCTTTTCGATCCGGTAACGGCAAGCACGCGCTGGGCGCACTCCACCATGGTGAACTCGTCGGGGTTGCCGATGTTGACGGGCTGGTGTTCCTGCGAGCGCGCCAGGCGCAGGATGCCCTCGATCTCGTCGGTGACGTAACAGAAGCTGCGGGTCTGGCTGCCGTCGCCGTACACGGTGAGGTCTTCGCCGCGCAACGCCTGCTTCATGAAGTTAGGAATCACACGGCCGTCATTGAGCTGCATGCGCGGGCCGTAGGTGTTGAAGATGCGCACGATGCGCGTATCCAGCTGGTAGTAGCGGTGGTAGGCCATGGTAGCGGCCTCGGAGAAGCGCTTGGCTTCGTCATAAACCGAGCGCGGGCCCACCGGATTCACGTTGCCCCAGTAGGTTTCCTTCTGCGGATGTTCGAGGGGATCGCCGTAACACTCCGAGGTCGAGGCGAGGAAGAACTTCGCGCTATACCGGCGGGCGACATCGAGCGCGTGGAAGGTTCCGAGCGAGCCTACCTTGAGCGTTTCCACGCCGTGGACCATGTAGTCCACCGGGCTGGCGGGGCTGGCGAAGTGGAAGACGTAGTCCACAGCGCCCGCGTCGAAAGGTTGGATGATATCGAGCTGGCGCAGTTCGAAGCGGGATTCGCGCGCCAGAGTTGCCAGGTTGGCCTCGCGCCCGGTCAGAAGGTTGTCCACCGCAACGACGGAGTAGCCTTCCGCCAGCAATGCCTCACAGAGATACGACCCTAGGAAGCCGGCGCCTCCGGTCACTAGAGCGCGCATAGGCTATTTCTTCTTCTTTCGCGCAGCGGATTTCTTGGGAGGTTGTGGCTTGGCGGGCGCCGCCGGCGCTTTCTTGGGGGCAGGTGGTTTCGCCGCAGCCTTGGTGGCCGGCGGAGCAGGAGAAACCTGCTTCTGAACAGCCTGCTTTACCGGCGCAGCGACTACCGCGGCGGCCGGTTCGGCGGCTTTGCTCTTCTTGCCGTGCTTGCCGCCGACGGGAGCGGGCGCAGCCTCAGCGGCTTTGGCTCCGCGTCGCTTGGGCGGCGGAGGCGGCGGAGCCGGTGGCGGCGGCGCGAACGGCTTCAGGAATTTCAGGATCTCGGTGCGCGAACGCAATTTGCCGTCGAGCAATAGATAAAAGGTATCTTCCGCCAGCTTGGGATAGATCGGCAGTTCCGGCGTGATGTGCAGCTCGGCCATCTCCGGCAGCGGCAGCTTGTCCTTCATCTGGCGCCACTTGGTGAAGAAGTTGCGGATTTTCTGGGCCACAGCCTGGTTGCTGGTGGTGGTCTCGAGGAACAGGATGATCTCAGCACGCGCCGCAGAAAGCAGCTTCCAGGCGAGCGATGGCGTGGCTGCTTCCTTGCCGCCGAGGCGCTTGGCGAGTTCTTTGGCGTCGTCGTCCAGCTTGCGCCAGCTCTCCACGAAGCTCTTGCGCGGCATCAGCCTCTGCATGGCCGCAATGTCGCGGTCGCCCAGGCGGTGGGTAAGGAAGTACATCACCGCCGGGGCCGCGTCCAGCGTGTAGCCCAGATCCAGCATCTGCTGCTTGGTTTTGAGCAACTGCCCGAGCGACGCCGTATCCACCTTGCTCGCCGACCAGTGCGGGTTGAGCACCTTCAGCCAGCCTTCCTTCTCGTACAGGCGAAGCAAGTGCAACGGATCGTCCTCGTAGGCGATCTGCTCGATCTCGTAGCCGACGGCGCGGTCGGAGATGTTGTCGATGTAATTGCCTTCGCGGGCGGCGTCGAAGCGGGCTTGCGTGCGCTCCTCCAGCGCGAAGTGGAAGCGAGCGGTGAAGCGGGTGGCCCGGATCAGTCGCGACGGTTCTTCATAGAAGGCGTAGTTGTGCAGGACGCGGATCAGCTTGGCTTCGATATCGGCCACGCCGTTGAAGGGGTCGAGCAGCAGTCCGCGCGAACCGGGATTGAGCGACAGCGCCATGGCATTGATGGTGAAGTCGCGGCGGCGGAGGTCGTCGCTGATGGTGCCGGAGGCGATCTCCGGCGGCCGCCCCGGCTTCTCGTAGCGCTCCGACCGCGCCATGGCGATCTCGGAGCGCACGTTGCCGGGCAGCAGCACGTACATCGAGCGCAGGTCTTCGTCCACGCCCTGCAGGACGGCGCCCGCCTTCTCCAGCTCGCGCTGCAGCTTGAGCGCGTTGCCCTGCACCGTAAAATCCAGGTCACGGATGGGAAAGCCGCTGATGAGGTCGCGGATAGCGCCGCCCGTCAGATAGACGTTCATCTCCTGCCCGCGCGCCAGGTCCTGCACCAGGGCCACGGCCCGCTGCTGGTCCGGCGTGAGCCGGCTCTCCATCATGTAGATGTAATCAGCCATTCTGCATCGTCGTGCTACCGTGCCGACGCGTTACGGACACACTACCGGCCCACCTGCGGTGTCCCTTTTTTGCACGAGGGCGCAGGCCGGGACCGAAGCAGGATTGAGTGGCCAGATGTAAGTGACTCCGAGCAATAGACTTAGCCGCACGCTTCCCAGGGCCCGCACAAACGAAACACCATAGCACAAAGGTTTACAATTTGGCTACAGGTTGCAGCCCAAGCGCGCAAGCGGCGGCAAAAATGCGACAATCACCGAAGCCTGCTGTAGAGACGCAGCTCGCTGCATCTCCGGGAAGAATTTTGAAATCGTCCACCCACAAGAAGGTGATCGTCCGCAAGATGGATCGCGACACCATGCAGGGCTACGTCGCGCCCGCCAGCTTTGTGGTCGAGGGCAAGCTGGAGCTGATGAACACCGCCGGCAAGGTGGTGCTCATCGAGCTGGCCGACGTCAAGGGCGTCTACTTCGTGCGCGAGTTCGCCGACATGGACGCCTCGGCGCGCAAAACCTTCGCCACCCGCCCGCGCACCGAGGGACTGTGGGTGCGGCTGAAATTCCGCGACAACGATGTGCTGGAAGGGCTCATGCCCAACGACCTGACGCAGCTTTCCAGAGACGGCTTCCTCATCAACCCTCCCGACAGCCGCGGCAATCTGCAGCGTATCTTCGTGCCCCGGAGCGCGCTGGCCGAGCTGACGGTGCTGGGCGTGATCGGAGGGCCAGCAGCCCGCCGCCGGCATCCGCGCGCCGCGCCCGCGGCAGATTCCCGCCAGGTGCCGATGTTCACGGAGTAGAAGTACTCGGTACTCAGTACTCGGTACTCAGAAGCCATCTCATAAATGATTTTGGGAAGGGCACGGCTTCAGCCATGCCGTCCAGTAAATGATTTTGGGAAGGGCACGGCTTCAGCCGTGCCGTCCAGGGCCGCTAACGATGCGGGCTTTAGCCCCTGAGGCGATTTCACGTCAGCAACTGCGCCAGAATAATCTTCGCGATCATGGCCACCGGATACACGGCAGCGTAGGTGAGGTTGGGCGCGTCGGAGTTGGCTTCGCGGGTAGCGTATGCCAGGCACGCCGGCTGGGTCTGGATGCCGGAGACCAGGCCCATGAGCGAAGCGAACGGGATTTTCAACAGCTTATATCCCACCACCAGGGAAACCAGGGTGACAGCCAGGGTGACGGCGGCGCCGGCCAGCAGCATCTGGAGGCCGTTCTGGCGGAGGGTCTGCGCGAAGGCGTAACCGGCGCGGATGCCGACACCGGCGAGGAAGAAGAGCAGCCCGATCTGCCGCAGTGTGAGATTGGAGTGCAGCGGCATGATCCAGGTGATGCGGCCGGTGCGCTCCAGCTTGCCCAGGATCAGGGCGACCAGCAGCGGCCCGCCAGCGAATCCCAGGCGGATGGTCTCGCCGGGCAGCGGGATGGGCGCCATGCCGACCAGCACGCCCAGCACCATGCCCAGGGCGACAGAGCCGAAATCGGTTTCGGCGGTGCCGCGGATGGAGTCGCCGAAGAACTGCGAGATGGCAGGGAAGTTCTCGCGGCGGGTGAGCACGCGGACGCGGTCGCCGAGTTCGAGGCGCGTCTCGCGCGTGGGGATGAAGTCCACGTCGCCGCGGCGCAGGCGCGTGACCGTAGCGCCCATGCTGTTCTCCAGATCGAGCTCGCGGATGCGCTTGCCCACGATCTCCTGGCGGGAGACGAAAACGCGGCGGAAATCGAGCTGGGAGCGGTCCAGCTCGATGTGGGCCTCGACGGGCTGGCCGAAGATTTGTTCGGCGCGCACCAGGCCGTCCTCATCGCCGACGGCCACCACGATGTCGCGCTGCTCCAGGCGCGTGTCGCCGCGTACAATCTCGCTCGCGTCCCCATGCTGGATGCGGCTGACCACGAAGCCGGGGTCGGGATGCAGGCGCAGCACTTCCTCCACCGTGCGCCCGATCACCGCAGGATTCATCACCGCGAAATCACGGACGCGGATCTCGGCGGCTTCCGCTGGCGGCTCCATCTCCGGCTTCCACCGGCGGCGCAGCGCGGCGAACGAGACCAGCACCCCAATGACGCCAATCGGGTAAGCGATGGAGTAGGCAACCACCGGCTCATCGGAAGCGGCGCGAAGCTGCTCGGGAGAAAGCCCGGCCGAGCGGCCGCGCTCGCGCAGCAATTCACGGGTAGCGGCCAGCGCCGGCGTGTTGGTCATGGCGCCGGTGTAGAGGCCGGCGGCGCGAGCCCGCGTCAGGTGTGCGGGACGAGAGACCAGCAGCGTCACGCCCGCGCCCAGCACCACGATCACCAGCACGAACAAACTGTCGCGATAGCCTCGCTGGCGCAAAGAGTTGAAGAACTCGGGGCCGCTCTGGATGCCGATGGTGTAGATGAAAATGATCAGCCCCAGGGTGGGAATCACGTCTGGAATGGAGATCGCCGGCCCCAGCGAGCCCACCGCCAGTCCTACGAACAGAACCCCGGCGGTGCCTAAACGAAATCCGAAGACGGAAATCTCGCCCAGCAGGTATCCCAGCCCGATCACGATGAAAAGCGTGAGGATGGGATTGTCCGCCAGCGTGGTGACAATGGAGCCCGGCATGCCGCTGGGTTCAGTTTACAGGACGCCGGCGGGAGTGTTCCGCACCCGTCGCTTAGCCGGGCAGAAAAATGAGTGTCATTTGGAAACCAGTTCCGCGCTGATTAGAATCGACGCGTCTTTGAGGTCTCTCATGAAACTTTCCGAGATCGCATCCGCCGTTCAGGCGCGGCTGGAAGGCGCCAACGTGGAGATCACCGGCGTTGCCGGCATCGAGCAGGCCGGCGCCGGAGAACTGACGTTCGTGGCCAATCCCCGCTACGCCGGCGCGGCCAAGAGCACCAAGGCTTCGGCCGTGATCGTGGCCGAGCATTTTCCCGCGCTTGCGGCGCCGACGCTGCGCAGCGCCAACCCCTACCTGGCGTTCGCCCGAGCGCTGGAGCTTTTCTATCATCCACCGCGCTACGCGCCCGGCATCCACTCGACGGCGGTGGTCCACGACACCGCCCGCATCGGCCAGCACGCGCATATCGGCGCTTACGTGGTGGTCGATGAGAACGTCGAGATCGGTGAAGGCTGCGTCCTGCTGCCGCATGTAGTCATCTATCGCGGGGCGCGGATCGGCAGCAATTTCTTCGCGCACGCCCATGCCGTGGTGCGCGAATACTGCCGCCTGGGCGACAACGTCGTGCTCCAAAACGGGGCGGTGGTCGGTGGCGACGGCTTCGGATTTGCCAAGGATAATCAGGGCGCGTGGCATAAGATCGTGCAGTCCGGGCCGGCGGTGCTGGAGGACGACGTCGAGCTTCAGGCCAACGCCTGCGTGGACCGCGCCAGCGTGGGCGAGACTCGCGTCAAGCGCGGGGCCAAGATCGATAACCTGGTGCAGGTGGGACACGGCTCGACCGTGGGCGAAAACAGCCTGCTGTGCGCGCAGGTGGGATTGGCCGGGTCCACCGAGGTGGGCAAGAACGTGATCCTCGCCGGGCAGGTGGGGATCGCAGGGCACTGCCGCATCGGCGACGGCGTGGTGGCCACGGCCCAGAGCGGCATTCCCAATGATGTCGAGGATGGAAAGATGGTCAGCGGCTATCCTGCAATGGACAACCGGCAGTGGCTGCGCTGTGTGGCCGCATTCCAGCGGCTGCCGGAGATCGTGAAGGCGGTCCGCAGCCGCGTAAAATAGTACCGAGTATGGCGGACGAAAAGCACGAGCCTAAATCCGAGGGCAAGCCTATCCGGGTGCTGCTGCTGGATGACTTGCCGGAGAACCTGCTGCTGCGCTCCACCATCCTGCGCAAGCATGGGTACGAATCCGTAACGGCGGCCTCGGTCGACGAAGCGGAGTCCAAGCTGGAGAATATCGACATCGCGGTGCTCGATTACCACCTCGGGCGAGGCAAGTTCGGCACCGAAGTGGCGGAGAGCCTGCGGCAGAAGCGGCCGCAGGTGCCGATCATCATTCTGTCGGCCACGCTGGAGCGCAGCTTCGGCGGCGTCGCCGACATGCACCTGCTCAAGGGCTACAGCTCGGTGGATGACCTGCTGGGAGCGCTGCGCAGCTTCGAAGCCAAGAAGCGCGGCAAACCGGTGGTGGTGGATTCCCGCGATTTCTACTACTCGCGCATCGGCATGGCCATGGGCGACGATGTGGCGCTGGAGATCGTGGACGGCGAGGGTAACTGGCAGTACGTCAACGACACTTTCGCCGACATGTGCGAGCGCAAACGCGCCTGGTTCGTGGGCAAGAACCTGTTCGAACAGTTCCCGGAACTGGGTGACGGCTGGAAGGAAATCATCCGCAGCGTGGCCCGTACGCGCGAAACCTACGTCGAGCGCAGCCCGCGCGGCCTGCCTCACCTTCCCGCCAAGAATCCGCGCTGGGTGTGGAACGTGCTGCTGTTCCCGCTCAAGCTGCACGACGGGCAGGATGGCGTGGTGATGAGCGCGCGGGTGATTGAGAAGAAACCGAGCATTTAGCAGTTGGCCTTTAGCTCTTAGCTTTGGTTGGCCGGATCATAGCTGCAACGGAGTTTTTGAGTCTGTCATCCTTCGCGAGCCGAAGGCGAGCGGAGGATTATGGGGAGAACGCCTGCACCACCCGAACTGGCGGTGTTTGACTGCCATCTCAGATTCTCCCGCCTCGCATTGCTCGGCGGAAGAATGACAGTGGACACTTATTTGTCTTCCCAGACACTCTGGAGCCGTGCCGCAGCGGTCTCCCTTTCATTTGTCATCCCGAGCGAGGATTCCCTCAGGGGCTAAGGCCCGCATCATTCGCGGCTCTGTGCGGCACGGCTGAAGCCGCGCCCTCCCAAAACCATTTATGAGATCACTGATACTGCTCCGGCAGCCCGCCACGCATGCGGTCGCGCACGGCTTTGATCAAATCCTCCTGCGAAGGATACGCCGCCGGGTTGAGAGGCTCGTGGAAGATGAGGGTCGCCGTCCCCGGGTGAATTGCGAACTCGCCTTTCGGCCAGGATACTCGTGCGTACCCACGAGGGTGATGGGTGCGATGGGCACGCCGCTCTCCGTCGCCAGATGGAACGGGCCTTTCTTGAACGGCAGCAGGCGACCGTCGGGCGAGCGCGTACCTTCGGGCCACACGGTCATGTTCACGCCCGAGCGCAACACTTCGGCGGCCAAGCGCAGGCTGGCAATGGCGGATTCGCGGTTCCGGCGGTCCACCGGAACCAGGCTGGCCAGGCGCATGGCCCAGCCCAGGATCGGAATCCGGAAGAGTTCTTTCTTTACCAGCACCGAGGTCCGCCGCGGCATGATCGGGATGACGATGGGTGGATCCAGGTTCGACACGTGATTGGACATAAAAATGTAGGTGCGGCTCCAGTCGAGCTTGTCCAATCCCACCACCTCGACCTTCACGCCCACCAACCGCACGCCGAACAGCGCCATCCCGACCGCCATGCGGTACAACAGATCGACTCTGCCGCTGATGAAGGTCCAGGCAAAGCCGATGAGAGCGATGGGCACCGCCGCCACGCCCCAGAAGGCGAGCAGCGCCAGCGCGCGAAACACTATTTTGCCTCGGCGCGCATGGCGCCCTTGGGCGCGTCCCTGGGCGACTGATCGTCGGCGGTGAGCCAGGCGGCGCGGCGGGCGCGCTGGTCGGAGGTAAGCACCGGGACGCTGGTGATGGTGAACTCCTCCCGCTCCCGCGCGCCTAGCTTGAACTTGACGTCATGCTGGCCGTCGCGGCCGGCGACGCGCAGCTTCAGGCTCTCGCCTACGCGCATGGTGGCGAGGCGGTCGTCAAGGTTGCCCGCGAAGGGCTTGCCATTGACCAGCAGGATGACATCGCCCAAGGCCAGCCCCTGCTTTTGGGCTTCGCTGTCCGTGTCCACGGCCGCCACCACCGACGGTTCGTCGAAGTTGCGCACGGCAACGAATCCGGCGTAGGGCGCCACCGTCTTGCGCGGTGTCAGCTCCAGCCCCACGGTCCGCAGATAATCGTTGTAGGGCAAGGGCGCGGTGCCGGTCACACACGTATTGAAAAATTCCTTGAAGTCCTTGCCGGTGACCGCCTCCACCGCTTGGCGTACCCCGGCGGTCTCGGGGAAGAACTTGTGCTTCTGGGCGTAATTGCGGTTCATCCAGCGTAAAACGTCGCGCAGTGATTTCTGCCCGCCGGTCGCGTCGCGCACCGCCAGGTCGAGCAGCACGCCGATCAGTTCTCCTTTGTTGTAATACGAGATGCTGCGCTGCGGCAGGCCGTAGTCGGGATACTTTTCCAGCCAGGTATCGACGCTTGCGTCTTCCACCGACTGGGTGAGGTGCGCAGGCCGCCGTTCGAGGGTTCCGATCTCGCGCTCCAGGAAGTGCAGCCAGCGGCTCTCGTCCAGCAGCGCGGCGCGCAGCAGGATGTAATCCGCCACCGTGCTGGTGACGCCTTCGCTGAACCACAGCGCCGTGGTGTACTGCTCGCGGGTGTAGTCGATGGGCTCCAGCGACTGCGGGCGGATGCGCTTGACGTTCCACAGGTGGAAGAATTCGTGCGCCGTGAGCGAGGCTAGCGCCACCGGATCGTACTTGGCGCCCTCGGCGTTCATCTCGATGACGGCGGCGTTAGCGTGCTCCATGCCGCCTCCGCCGTAGCCGCGGGAGAAATGGAAGATGAACAGGTAGTCGGTGAAGGGCCGGTCATCCATCCAGCCGGTTTCGTAGCGGACGATGGTGCGCACCATCTCGATCAGGCGGTTCATGTCATAGTCGCCCGTCGCCGCGTCCACTACGACGCGGTAGTTCGCCCCGCCCTCGGGAATAAAAGCCTGGGCGAAGGCGCCCATCTCCACCGGCGAATCCACCATCTCGTCATAGTTGCGGGCGAGGAACATGCCCGGACCGGGCGCGATCTCCGACCCTCCGGCCGGAGCCATGGGCGTGGCGATGAGCCAGTAGCTGGGCAGGCCGGTAAACGAGACGCGCACCGGCGAGGCGCGGGCGTCGACCGCATACATCAAAATCTCGGCGAGATTGAAGAAGGCATGCTCCGGACTGTATTGCGCGCCGAAGGGCCCGGGCAGGTCGGCGACGATGTCGTAGTCGAAATCGGCCCCCTGCTGCGCGTGGGAAATCCGCCACGTGGTCTTGTCGAGCTTGCGCACCGCGAGCGCCGGGCCGGAGGGAGCGTGGCAGCTCACGCTCGCCACGTACTGGGCGAAGTCGCGTACCTGGTAGAGCGCGTTCCAGACCGGAAGCTGAAGGTCCCGCTCCGCGGCGCCCTCGGGTAGGTGTATCCGCACGTGCACTAAATGACGGCGCGCGTCGGCCAGCTTCACGGTGTACTCCACCGGGAAAGCGGCGAAGGCTGGGACTGAACCCAGCAACAAAACCGCGATGAGAATTAGCCTGCGCATCACGCGCGCGATGAAACCTCGTTTCGGGAGTTCAGCCGCTGGGGAAGCTTATCGTAAATGCCGCCGAAACCGCCGTTGGAAAGGATGGCGACCACGTCACCGCTGCGCAGTTCGGAGGCGATGGCGGCCACGATGGCGTCGGCATCCGCCA
The DNA here is from genome assembly GCA_963808725.1 of uncultured Acidobacteriota bacterium. GTDB lineage: Bacteria > Acidobacteriota > Terriglobia > Terriglobales > Acidobacteriaceae > JAHFUA01. The sequence goes on from CAWEGO010000004.1 coordinate 277,381, forward strand.
TCTCGCGCGCGGGCTTGCCGACGCGCACCAGCCCATCCACGATCGCACCCACGGAAAGCCGCTGCGCTTCCGGGATGGCGTCGGCGCGATACACGCTGGCGACAATCACCTGGTCGGCGAGCGCCAGGCTCTCGATCAGTTCACCCTCGAAGATTTTGCGGCGCAGCGTGTTGGAGCGCGGCTCGAACAGCACCCACAGGCGCCGTCCGGGATAAGCGGTGCGCAGCGCCCGCAGCGTGCCGGCAATGGCCGTGGGGTGGTGCGCGAAGTCGTCAATGATGGTGATGCCATTCACCTCGGCCTTCACCTCCAGGCGGCGCTTCACGCTCTTGAAAGTAACCAGCGCCGAGTAGATGGTCTCGGGAGCGATGCCGTAGCCGGACGCCATCGCCGCCGCCGCGGTGGCGTTGAGCACGTTGTAGTCGCCGGCGAGCGCGAACTCGAAGTCGGCCCAGCGCTGGCCGCCGTGGAAAACCGCCCAAGTGGTCCGTCCGGGCTCGAAGCGGATTTCGCGAATCTGCCAGTCGGCGCGCGCGCTGAATCCGTAGCGCTCGACCCGGCAGAACGCGTGCGCGATGCATTCGTCCACGTTCGGGCTGCCATCCCAGGCGACCAGCAGCCCGCGGCGCGGCACCAGGTTCACCAGACGCTTGAAAGCGGTCTTCACCGCTTCCAGATCGGGATAGATATCGGCGTGGTCGAACTCGACCGAGGTGAGTATCGCCGCGTCGGGCATGTAGTGCAGAAACTTGGGACCTTTGTCGAAGAAGGCCGTGTCGTACTCATCGCCTTCGATGATGAAGTGCTTGCCCTGGCGCACGGCGAAGCTGGAGTTGAAGTTCTCCGCGATGCCTCCGATCAGGAAGGAAGGCTTGAGGCCAGCAGTTTCGAAGATCCACGCCAGCATCGACGTGGTGGTGGTTTTGCCGTGGGTACCGGCCACCACGATGGGCTCGCGTCCGCGCAGGAAGTACTCCTGCAAGACCTGCGGCAGCGAACGCATGAGGATGCGCTCGTCGAGCACGTACTCCAGCTCGGGGTTGCCGCGCGAAATGGCGTTGCCTACCACCACCAAGTCAGGACGAGGCTTGAGGTTAGCCTCGGCATAGGGCTCGGCGATCGGGATGCTGTGCGCGGCCAGAAAATCCGACATGGGAGGATACGCGGCCGCATCGGAGCCGGTCACGCGGAAGCCGCGCTGTTTCAGCATCCCCGCAAGCGAGGCCATCGCGGTGCCGCAAACGCCGATCAGATGGACGTGCTGTTGTTCTGGCATGATCTCTCAGTCGTGAGTTGCAAGTCGTGAGTCGTAAGCGGCGGTGCGCGCCGAGACCGCCGCTTCCAGAATCTCTAGGCGCGGCGTGTCCTCCACCGTCAGCTTGGCGCGGACGCCCAGCGGCAGCGTGATGTTGGCGCGCGTGACGTGCCCCGAGCGCAGCCCGAAGGCAACCGGGACTCCGAGGTCACCGACCACGCGCATGATGGCCTCCTGCAGCGTGTAGGGCTGGTCGGCGGACTGGCGGCAATCCAGCATCTCGCCAAAGACGAGGCCGCGCACGCCTTCCAGCTTGCCCGCCAGCTTCAAGTGCATGAGCATGCGGTCCACCTGGTAGGGTTTGGCATTAACGTCTTCAAGAAACAGAATTGTGCCGCCGGTCTTGATCTCGTAGGGCGTGCCCAATGATTCCACCAGCAGCGAGAGGCAGCCGCCGTAGAGAATGCCTTCCGCCGCGCCGCGCACCAGCGGCTCCATGTCGCCGGTGATCTGCCATGGCTCGGCAGAGGTGGTTGCCGCCGACCACGACGCCACGTCCACGCCGTCGGGCGTGGCAAAAGCCTTTTCGACCATCGGACCATGAAAGCTGACCAGACCGGCGGAATCCAGGAACCAGGTCAGTAGCGTGGTCACGTCGCTGCATCCGACAAAGATCTTGGGATGGGCGGCGATCGTGGCGATGTTCACCCGCTCCAGCAGGTAATTGCAGCCGTAGCCGCCGCGCGCGCACAGCACCGCCCGCACCTCGTCGCGCTCGAACATCTCTTCCAGTTCGCGTGCGCGGCGCTCGGCCGAGCCGGCGAAGTACAGGTCGCGGTCGAAGATGGGGTCGAGATAGAACGGCCGGTATCCCATCTGGCGCAGCCGCTCGCAGCCAGCGAGAAAGCGCTCGCGGTTGAAGCCGCTGGCGGGCGCGATGATGCCGACGGTGTCGCCGGGGTGCAAGGCCGGCGGGATGAGGCGCTTCACGTTTCGCGTTTCACGTTTCAAGAGAAGACCGTAGAAGTCCGAGGCTGCGTCAGATCCTTCGTGCGAGATCACGTGTCAGGGCACGAGTTTACTCGTGCCGTCACGGTCACTCTAAGAATGTCATCCCGAGCGAAGCGCGAGGCGAGCTGGCGAGCGGAGCGCGAGTCGAGGGATCTTGGTGCTGGGTTTGGAGGTCATATCTTCTACCTTTCCCTAAAGTTGCGCCAGAGAACACCAAGATTCCTCACCTCGCCCTCACTCGCAAAACTCGCTCGGCTCGGAATGACAATACAACAAGGCTCCCTCTTGGCACGACCGAAGTCGTGCCCTGACACGTGATCTCGCACGAACCAGTGTTCTTCCCCAAGCATCTTAAACGAAAAACTCGCCGCGACCGACGAGTTGCGCCGGCCCGCGCAGGAACACAGTCCCATTCCAGCGCACGGTCTGCGCGCCACCTGGGGCTTGAACCACCACCGGCGACATCGCCTTCCTGCTGAAAACCGAGGCCACGGCGGCGGCGCAGGAACCGGTCCCGGAAGAACTGGTTTCGCCCACCCCGCGCTCGAAGAAACGCACCTCAATTTCGTTGCTATTTCTTATGCGAACCAGCTCAACATTAATCCCATACTTGAAGTCATGATGCTTCCCGATCTCGGCCGCCTCCGCCTGCCAGCCGGGGGCAAAATCCTCGACAAAAACCACGAGGTGCGGATTGCCCACCGACACCGGCACGCCGCGTACTTCACGGAAGGCGAGCTTGATGGAGAACTCGTCGCCGACCTGCGGTTCTCCCATGTCGGTTTCGAACTCGAACTCGTTGCCGCGACGGTCGAACAGGGTGCAGGTTTTCAAGCCGGCGCCGGTGCGGACCACGATCTTCTGCTTGTCGTGCTCAACTGCCCACCAGGCGGCGACACAGCGCGTGCCGTTGCCCGAGATTTCCGCCTCGGAGCCGTCGGCATTGAGCAGGCGGGCGCGCACGTCGGCATCGGGGGCAGGGAAGAGCCACTCCACGCCATCGGCGCCGATGCCGCGGTGGCGGTCGCAGATGCGGCGGGTGAATCCGGCGAGATCGCCGGGGGCATGCATGCCGTCGATCAGCAGGAAGTCGTTGCCGCAGGCGGCGGCCTTCACGAAGGGAACAGCCGTCATTTTGGCTGGATTGTAACTCGCCGGCTCAGGGTCGGATAGCACGTTGCGTCTTGTATATCGTGGTGCGGGGCTGGCCGGAGCTTTGGACGATGGCGATCGGGACCAGGGTGTCGCGATGCTGAACGGCGGACTCCGCCACCGGATCGCCGTCGGCGGCGACCACGTAATCCACCAGCGCTGCGGGATCGTGCAAAGCCAGCTCCCACTGCGGGTGGTTGCTTTCGTTGATCGTGCGCCGCAGGGGAATGTTGGCCATCTGCAATGCCGCGGCGTGCGCGCCGGTATACATCAGCAGGCGCGCGGAGCGGGGAAGACGATCCAGCGCCCGCGCCAGCGCGCGCTCGTAGGGGATGCGGGTGCGCGAGTTGGCGACCGCTTCCTGGATCGAGACTGGCGTGGCTCGCCACACGGAAATGTAACTTCCCGCGAGCACGGCGATGGCAGCCGCCGCGACCGCCAGCCGCCAGGCGAATCGGCCGTTGGTGCGGCGCAGACTCTCGACCGTCACCGCGGTAAAAACGGCAATGGCGGGCAGCATCTCCAGGCCATAGCGGACGTTGTACGCAGCGAACGGCCACCAGGCAGGAACGTACAGAGGCACGCTGCCATAAGCGATGGAGAGCGTGTAGAACGGCAGCGGCAGCCACAGCAGCCACCACACGGCGAAGCGCCGCGCGCCGGCGAAGGAGATCAGCAGCCCCACCACCGCCGCCGCGAGCAGCGGCCACTGCCAGCGTCCGCTGCCCAGGTTCAGTTCCACCGACTTGAGAAAGTAGAGGGCAGCGACGCGCGGGTTGTGCTCGCCGGGATGCCGCCAGGATGCCGGAAGCGTGCGCTGCTCGATGGCGCGGGCCGAGTATGGGCCGTTGGCGAACTCCAGCGAGTTGCCATACTCGCGATGATTGTAGGCGAGCCACAGGGCGGGGATGGCCGCCAGCAGCAGCACCGCATTGCGCAGCGCCCGGCGCATGGGACGGTAGTGGAGTCCGGAAAAGAATGCGCGCGCCGCGCTGGGCCGCTTCAGCACCAGGAACACCATGACGAAGAATGCAGCCGCCAGCGTGCAGCCGGCCAGCCACCAGCCGTCGTAGCGCGTCAGCATGGCGGCGGCAAGCAGGATGGCGGCGCGCTCCAGCGAACGGGCGCGTTCGGGAATCTGCTCGGGCTCGCTCGGCCTTACTGTCTCGTCGAGAAAAACCACCGCCCAGACAAACAGCGCCAGGTAGAGCGATTCCGTCATCGCCGTGGCTTGCAGGTAAATGAGGTTGGGATTGAGAGCGTAGATCGCCGCCGCCAGCCAACCGGCTGCGCTCGATGTCCGGGCGCGCACCAGGCGGAAGACGCCCACCGTCCCCGCGACATAAGCGATCATCGAGACAATGGAGCCGCCCACGCCGGTGCGCCACATCCAGTCCGAAACCAGGAACGGCATCATCAGGATGTGCGGCAGCGGCAGCCACACCGTCCCCAGCCGCAGCGGACCGGGGGTGATCGAGTCGAAGACGCGGCGCGCAATATGGATGTGCGCTACGGCGTCGCCGTAGAGCAGGATCGCGCCCTGCTGGTAGAAATTGCGAAAGAAGACAATGGAGACGGCTGCGGCCAGCGCTCCGACGTGGAGGGCATCGTGATCGCGCTCGGCCTCGGGCACTCGCTACTCCCTACTCGCTAAGCATCGTGGTCGAGGTGCGTGAGTTCGCGGAAGACCTGGAAGCGGGCTTCGATCTCCTCGCGGGTCAGGTTGGTCAGGCGCTCGGGCCCGAAGCGTTCGACGGCGAACGATCCCATCACGCCGCCATAGAACATGGCGCGCTTGAGCACCTCGCGGTTCAGTTTGCCCTGCGAAGCGATGTATCCCATGAACCCTCCGGCGAAGGAATCGCCGGCGCCGGTGGGATCGCGCACCTCCTCGATAGGCAGAGCAGGAGCGCGGAAGGGATGGCTGCCGATGCCGAACGCGCCTTCGCGGAAGAAGATGGTGGCGCCGTATTCGCCGTGCTTCACCACCAGCCCGCGCGGTCCGCGGGCCAGAACTTTATTGGCGGCGCGCGGCAGGCTGGAATCGCCGGCCAGCATCCTGGTCTCGGTGTCGTTGATCAGCAGCACGTCGATGAGCTTCAACGTCTCCGCCAGTTCCTGCGGCTTGCCGTTGATCCAGTAATTCATGGTGTCGCCGCCCACCAGGCGCGTGTTGCTCATCTGCCGCCGCACCCCAGCCTGCAGCAAAGGATCAATGTTGCCGAGGAAGAGGAATTCGCTGTCGAGATATTTCTGCGGGATCTGGGGATGGAAATTCTCGAAGACGTTCAGCTCGGTTACCAGGGTCTTGGCCTCGTTGAAATTCTCGCCGTATTCGCCCGACCAAAAAAAAGTCTTGCCGCGGGCGTGCTCGATGCCGTCGGTGGCCACACCGCGCTGCTTCAGCACAGCTTCGTGCTCGGAGGTGAAATCGTCGCCCACCACGGCCACCACGCGCACCTCGGTGAAGTAGCTGGCGGCCAGCGAAAAATACGTGGCCGAGCCGCCCAGGATACGGTCCACCTGCCCTTGCGGAGTCTTGATGCTGTCGAACGCCATAGAACCCACCACCAGCAGCGCCATCGTTATGCTCCCTCCGGTTTGCCCAGGTATCTGTCGAGCAGCAGGGCAAGCTTCAGACGTGTGTGGGGCGGGATCTTATCGCGATCGGTGAGGATGGCCGTCGCCAGCGCCTGGCCGCACTTGCAGCCGCGCGTTTTCGGCATTCCCGCAACCGCCTGGCGCACCACCTTAGCGGCGTTCTCCGCGTTCTTCTGCAGATTAGCGACCACCTGCTCGACGGTGACCGATTCGTGCGCCGGATGCCAGCAGTCGTAGTCGGTGACCATGGCGATAGTGGCGTAGCAAAGCTCGGCTTCACGCGCCAGCTTGGCTTCCTGCAGGTTGGTCATGCCGATGATGTCCATGCCCCAACTGCGGTAAACGTTGGACTCCGCCTTGGTGGAGAACTGCGGGCCTTCCATGCAGACATAGGTCCCGCCGCGCTTCGCGTTTACGCCCGCCTGGCGGCAGGACGCCTCTAGCACGCTGGAAACTTCCGGGCAAACCGGATCGGCAAACGAGACGTGGGCGACGATGCCGTCGCCGAAAAAGGTCGAGACGCGCTTGCTGGTGCGGTCGAAGAACTGGTCGGGGATAACGAAGTCGAGCGGCCGGTGCTCTTCCTTCAGCGATCCCACGGCGGAGATTGACAAGATGCGCTCCACGCCGAGCTGCTTGAAGCCGTGGATGTTGGCGCGGAAGTTCAGTTCGCTCGGCAGGAGGCGATGCCCGATCCCGTGGCGCGCGAGAAAAGCCACGCGGCGGCCCTCCAGCGTGCCCAGGACGTAAGCCTCCGAAGGTGCGCCGAAGGGAGTGTCAACTGGAAAGGCCCGAGTGTCGGTGAGCCCGGGCATGGAGTAGAGGCCGCTGCCGCCGATGATGCCGATCTCTGCTTGCGCCAAACGCGCTCCTTGGATGGATGGGCGAACGAGCGATTATACAAAATGGGATCTGAGCCAACAGCGTTCGCGGTGCCGTGCCTGGAGATAGGTGGTGAGAAACGGGTTATCAACACTTATCGAATCCTCACACGCAATG
>CAWEGO010000005.1:0-20675 GCA_963808725.1 uncultured Acidobacteriota bacterium
GATCCCCGCGGCGCTGGCGCCGGTGGTCGGCGGTTTTGTCTCGCTGAATAACTTCCACCCCAAGAGTTCCATCCGGGTTCTCGGCCAGGCCACCTACAACACCCAGACCCACGCGGCGAAGCCGGAGTGGACTTACGGCAACAGCTCGGAGTTAACTTCGTGGTTGCTCCTGGTGACTACGCCGTCCAATATGACCTGAATCCGCTCTACGCGGCGGGCATCAACGGCTCGAACCAGACCATCGCCATCGTCAACGACTCCAACATCAACATCGATCTCGCCAACCAGTTTCGCAGCACCTTCGGGCTCCCCGCCAATCCGCCCCAGGTCGTCATCGACGGAAATGACCCCGGCATCGACGGCATCAACAACCCGGATGGGCCGAATTTCGATTCCACCGAAGCCTACCTCGATGTCGAATGGTCCGGAGCCGTCGCCCCTGCGGCCCCCATCGATCTGGTCATCGCCGCCGACACCGCTCTGGAAGCCGGTCTCTACCTCGCCGTCGAGCACGCTGTCTACGGCAACATCGCCCCCATCATCAGCTTGAGTTTTGGCTACTGCGAAGCCGGCCTGGGCAGCACAAATGCCTTCTGGAATGCGCTCTGGGAACAGGCCGCTGCACAGGGCACCACCGTCATGGTCTCCACCGGAGACAGCGCTTCGGCTCCGTTCGGCTGCGACAACGACAACACGCAGTACTATGCAGTCCATGGGCTGGGCGTGAACGGCTTTGCCTCCACGCCTTTCAACGTCGCCGTCGGCGGCACAGACTTCTTCTACAGCGATTACAACAATCCGACCGCCCTCCAAACTCAGATAGGAACCTATTGGAACACCACTACCACCCTACAGCCCACAACGTCTGCTGCTCCAGGTGATTCCCGAGCAGCCCTGGAACGACAGTCAATACGGCCTGGATATCCTTAGCGTTTACGCGCTCAGTGGCAACACCGCCACGAGCATCGCTGGCGGCAGTGGCGGAGCTAGCGGTTGTGCTACCGGAACGCCGTCTCAGACCGAGATCGTCAGCGGAACCTGCGCGGGATACCTGAAGCCCGTGTGGCAAACCGGCACGGGCGTTCCTGCCGACGGGGTCCGGGATATTCCCGATGTCTCGCTGTATGCGTCCGACGGAGCCAACTACAGCTACATTCCCATCTGCGCAACCGATGGAGACTGCCAGGCGCCTACTGGGGGCAATCTCATCCAGATCACCGGCGTCGGCGGTACCTCGGCTTCGGCGCCATCCTTCGCGGGCATCATGGCTCTCGTCAATCAGAGAAATGGACGCCAGGGCCAGGCGAACTACGTACTGTATCCGCTGAAGGCGCAGTTTCCGGCCGCTTTCCACGATGTGACGAACGGCACCAACTCCGTGCCCTGCTCCTACTCACCCAGCCTCTCGCCAAACTGCATCGCCGTCACCAACCCCATCACCGTCACTGACCCCACCTACGGCACCGCGGAAGAAGGCCAACTCGGCACCGGCACTACGCCCGACTACAACGCTGCCGCCGGCTATAACCTGGCCACTGGCCTCGGCACCGTCGACGCCAATGTCCTGGTTAACCACTGGGGCAGCATCAAGTTCGCCAGCACCACCCTCAGCCTTACCTCGCCGACGGCAGGCGCGCCTATTGCCCATGGCACGCCGGTCACCTTCACCGGCACGGTCACCGGCACCGGCGCTATGCCCACTGGCGACGTGGCCATCGAGACCAACAGCACTGAGCCCCTGAACCAAGGTCGGACCTTCTTCACCCTGAGCGGCGGCTCCTTCAGCAGCAGTATCAATTACCTGCCCGGAGGCACTTACAGCGTCTGGGCCCGCTATGGCGGCGACGCCACCAACGCCTCCAGCACGTCCGCGAAGGTCCAGATCACCGTCAACCCTGAAGCCAGCGAAATCAATTTCAATGTCATTAGCGTCGGCGGTTATCTCGAGGTGTTCCCAGGATCCACGAGCTTTGAGTACGGCACGCAACTGATCGCGGACGCCGAGCCGCTCCCTAGCGTTGACTTCACTGCGTGCACCACTACCACAAGCTGCCCAAGCTTTACCCTTCCCACCGGCACCGTCACCTTCAAGGATAATGGCAGCACCATTAACACCGCCGTGATCAATGCCGAAGGCGATGCCGAATATAATGCCCCGTGGAGCGTCGGCGCCCACTCGGTCACCGCCAGTTATTCCGGAGACGCCAGCTACACGGCCTCCAGCGCTTCCGCGATCGCCTTCACCATTACCCAAGACACGCCGGTGATCTACCTGTCCAGCGTAGTTCAACCAACCACCGGCCAAGCAACAGTTTTCACCATTCAGGTGGAAAACAACGCAAACAACGACGAAGGCATATGCAGCGCGTGCTCCAATCCCGCGAAGGCGCCTACCGGAACCGTCACCATCAGCGGCTTTCCCGCCGGCGTCCCCACTTCGGCGACCTTGACCGCGGCGAGCTCGGCGGTTGATCCCGGGACATACTTCGTCGAGGGAGTGGCCACCATCACCGCCCCGGCGAGCACTCCCGCCGGAACCTATAACGTGACGATTACTTACCCCGGAGATGCGAATTACGCCCCTACCTCGGCCGTCTTCACTGGTGTACCCATCGCGGGTGCCACCAGTGGCCTGCTTGCATCCACAACCGCCGCCGGCTTCACCGGGAGTATCTCGCCAACCACCAGCGTCACCGTTACCGGAACGGTCACCGGTCAGAGCGGAAAACCAGCCCCCACCGGCGCTGTCTTTTTCGCCTCATCGGGATACGGTCTTATTGAGGTGCCAGTCGTCACTCCCCCGTCTGGCAACGTCTCTTCCTTCTCGGCCACCTTGAATAGCCAGACCCTTTTCCAGGGCGCAAACGTCATCACCGTCCAATACCTCGGTGACACGAACTATGCATCGTCAGCCACGACCCTAACCATCAATAGTCCGCTCTCCGACTTCTCCATCGTGCCGCAGGCCGCACTGGTGCCGGTTACAGCGGGTGGTTCGGCAGCAGCGGATACGGTCAATGTTTATTCGGTGAATGGCTTCAGCGGTACGGTCAGCTTCACCTGCACCGTGCCTTCCGGCATCACGTGCCCGACCCCATCGCCGTCGTCCGTCACGCTTGCGAGCGGCGGCAGCGCGCCCATCACTCTCAGTATCAGCGCGGCCCCCACGGCGGCCAGCGGGAACACCAGCGTCCTGCTGACGGCTGCGTCGGGTTCCTTTGTGCACACCCAACAGATTCAAGTATTCGTCATGGCCCCGGCGGCGAGTCTTTCGCCCAGTTCGGTATTTCTCGGCATTCAGCCTTTGGGAACAACCAGCCCGAAAGGCACGGTAACACTGACCAACATGGGTGAGACTGCTCTGTCCATCGCCAGCATCGCGATCGCCGGGGCGAACAGCGGCGACTTCAGCCTCACGCACAATTGCCCGACATCTTTGGGTGTTAACGCTGTCTGTACGATTCAGCCGGCTTTCAAGCCCACGGCTGCAGGACCACGCAAGTCTTCCATCAGCGTCAGCGATAACTCGGGGAGCGGGGTGCAGACGATCCTTCTGACCGGGGTGGGCGCCGCGATCAGCGTCTCGCCCTCGAGTCTGACCTTTAGCAGCGAGCCGGTGGGCACAGCCAGCGCTGCTCAACCCGTCACCATCACCAATGAGGGCAGCACGGCCGTCAATCTCTGGCAGATCGCATTCGGAGGGACGAACCCTGGAGACTTTTCCCAGGGCACCGGCAGCAACTGCGGCGCCAGCTTGGCAGGCGCGGCTAATTGCACGGTCAACGTCGTCTTCAAACCCGCGGCAACGGGCAGCCGGACGGCTTCTCTGTTGATCAGTAACGGCGGCGGCGGCAGTCCGCAGGCGGTCACCCTGTCGGGCACGGGATCATCGGGGCCTGCGGTCGTACTGTCAACGTCCGCGGTGGTTTTCGGCGAGCAGACGGTGGGCACCGCCAGCTCCGCGGAGACGGTTGTGCTCACCAATCAGGGTGGCGCGCCGCTGGCCGTCGGCTCCATGACAGTTGCGGGAGCCTCCGGCGACTTTATGCAAACCAATACCTGTGGAGCAAGTTTGGCGCCGGGTGCGAGCTGCACCCTCGAAATACGGTTCACGCCCCGCGCCCTGGGCACGAGAACCGCAGTCATCAATGTTCTGAGGTCCGGAAATCTTCCGTTGAAGGTGCAGGGGACGGGGATCGGGCGCGAACCGAGGCCGATTCCTGGCCGCCCAATAAACGAAGAGTAGCAGGAGGATGTGATGAAGAAGTGGTGGCAATGGAACGTAGTCATCTGCTGTTGTGCAATCTGCCTGCTGCTGGTGGGACACTCGGCGGCGCAACAAGCGTCACCCGCGGTCTCCGGAGATGGTCAAGCCACAGCCAGTGCGACTATCCCGCACCTGGTTCGCTTCACCGGAGGGCTCAAGGATGCCCAGGGGCAACCGCTGAGCGGAGTAGTAGGAATTACTTTTGCTTTGTACAAGGACCAGGAGGGCGGAGCGCCGCTGTGGATGGAGGTGCAGAACCTCCAACTCGATAGCCAAGGCCACTACACCGCCTTGCTGGGAGCGAGCAAGGCGGAGGGCGTTCCGCTCGAGCTGTTCAGTGCCAACCAAGCGCAATGGCTGGGGGTGCAACCCGAGGGCCAGGCGGAGCAGCGGATTTTGCTGGTGAGCGTGCCTTACGCCCTGAAAGCGGCTGACGCCGAGACCCTGGGCGGCATACCGGCATCGTCGTTTGTGCTGGCGGCGCCGACGGCCGCAGGCGCTACCACCAGCACCGGGCCAACGGGCACGACCCCGACTGCTACGGGCGCATTGGTGCCCTCGCCGGCGATCAGCGGCAGCGGGACCGTGAATACGCTCGCCAAGTTCGACGCCTCAACGACGAACCTCGTCAGCTCCTCGATCACGGACACGGGCACGGCGGTCAGCACCACGGAACCGGTGGGCATCGGCACCGCCAGCCCGGGAGCCTTGCTCGACGTGGAGTTCACGACCGGTGCGCCCACCAACGCCCTGCTCTCCAACATCAATTACAACAACAGCACGGCCGTCACTAACGCCGTGGTTTCGGCCTTCGATATGAACTTCATGGACGGCAGCACGGCCGCGAACCTGTCGAAGCAGACGGCGCGCATCGCCTATATCCGCGAAGCGGGGGCGACGGGAGGAGTGACGGCGTTTGACACAGCGCTGACCACGACCGAGGTGGTGAATGCCAACGCCCCCTTTCCGGTGCGGTCGATCAACATCGAAGGTCCCAATATGAATACGGGGACCACGCTGTCCAACTTTACCGGTCTTTACATCGGCTCGCCCAGCGGGGCGGGCACGGTGACGAGCAAGTTCGCGCTGGTGACGGAGCCCAACGCCGGCAACGTGGGCATCGGAACGACCTCACCGGGTTCGCTGTTGGAAGTGGACGGCAATTTGACGGTCGGCGCCGGCGGAATCCTTACCGGCAACGGCTCCGGCCTGACCAACCTGAACGTCAGTAGTTTGAGCAGCGGAACCATACCTGCCGGGCTCAACATCGCCAGCACAGGCACCACGGGTCTTTACGTGCAGGCCACGAATGCAACGAGTTTCAACACGGGCATCAGCGGTTTAGCGGACGGTCTGGACGGCGCGGGGGTAGTCGGTGAGGCCGAAAACGGAAGCACCGCGGCGGGGGTGTGGGGAGTTAGTACGAGCGGGGTCGCGGGACTGTTCAGTGGCAACGTGAGCATCACTGGCACCATGAGTGCGGCGAACAAGGAGTTCAGAATTGACCACCCGCTGGATCCTGCGAATAAGTATCTCTACCACGCTTCCGTCGAGTCTTCCGAGATGATGAACATCTACACCGGGAATATGGTGCTGGACGCAAGTGGCGCAGGGGTGGTGCAGCTTCCATCGTGGTTTGAAGCCTTGAATACCGATTTCCGCTACCAACTGACGGCGGTCGGCGGACCCGGGCCCGGTCTGTACATCGCGCAGGAGATTCAGAACGGAAGCTTCCGCATCGCTGGAGGCACGCCCGGCCTCAAGGTCTCCTGGCAGGTGACCGGGGTCCGACAGGATGCCTTTGCCAAAGCCAACCCGCTCGTGGTGGAAGTGGAGAAGCCGGAACAAGAGCGTGGCTATTACATCCATCCGCAGCTTTTCGGGCAGCCACCAACCAAGAGCATCGAGTGGGCCCAGCATCCGCTGCAAATGAAACAGCTACAGCAGAGCCAAGCCACGGAAAAGCCAAAATAGGCGGAACCGAGCAAAACCCGGCGGGGCTGTGGGTACGCATGGACAAGACCATGGCGGCGGTGATGCTCGCCGGCATGTGTACCTTCCTGAACGTTTATCCCACCCAGCCCCTGCTCCCCTATTTTCGGCAGCTCTTCCACGCCTCCGAGCTGGCAGTCAGCTTGACGGTGAGCGCCACCGTTTTCGCGGTGGCGCTGGTGGCGCCGCTGGTCGGCGTGATCGCGGAGCGCCTGGGGCGGAAGCGGGTGATCGTTCCCTCGCTGCTGCTGCTGACCTTACCCACCGCGCTGTGCGGGAGCGCGCGGAGCCTGGAGGCGCTGATCGGCTGGCGCTTCCTGCAAGGCGTATTCGTGCCGGGCGTGATTGCGGTGATGCTCGCCTACATCGTGGAAGAGTGGGAAGGGCGCGGGGTCGGCCGGGCGATGGCGGCTTACGTGAGCGGCACCGTGATGGGCGGATTCCTGGGACGATTCCTGTCAGGGCTCATCACCACGCACTGGAACTGGCGCGCGGCGTTCGTCGTACTGGCCGCCTTGAACCTGGTGGGCGCGTTGGCGGTGCGGGCGTGGCTGCCGCTGGCGACCCGGTTCGTGCCTGCCCAGCACATGGGGCACGCGCTGGCCGAGGCGCGGCGTCACCTCCGCAATCCGCGGCTGCTGGCCAACTTTGGGATGGGAGCGGCGATCCTGTTTGCCATGGTGGGCTGCTTCACCTACGTCAGCTTCTATCTCGCGGCGGCGCCCTTCCGCCTGAATGCGGAGCAACTGGGTAGCATCTTCTTGGTGTACCTGGTCGGCGTGGTGGTGACGCCGATGTCGGGAAAATTCCTCGATCATTACGGATTCCGGCACACCGCATATCTTTATTGCGGCATGATGATGGCGGGCCTGGCGCTGACGCTGCTGCGGCGGCTGCCAGTGGTGATCGCCGGGCTGGCGATTTTTTCCTCCGGCGTGTTCACCGCGCAGGCGGCGGCGACGGTGAACACGGGCGCCATTGCCGGGCGCGCGCGGTCGTCTTCGGCGGGATTGTATGTGACCTTCTATTATCTGGGAGGCGGCCTGGGCGCGACCGTCACCGGATGGTTCTGGGAGCGGGCGCAGTGGCGTGGCTGCGTCGCCGTGCTGGGCGCGATGGCGGTAGTGAGCCTGGGGCTGGCGCTGCTGAGCAGCCGCCCGGGCGAGCGGCTCCATGGCGAAGAAGCGAAGATCGTGGCACACTGAAGCGATCTCTGTATGAATACGGATCAACCAACCAGCCGAGATGCTGCGAAACAGGGCGCTCCCGGCCTCATTCGTAACCCGATCAGCCTGCTCGGCGCCGCCCTGTCGGCGATCAGCCTCGCCAACATCATCTTTCTGTTTCTGGTGACGCTCGTCTCCCACCGTTCCAGCCCCTATCTTGGCGTTCTGGCGTTCATGGTTTTTCCGTCCTTCCTGATCCTAGGGCTGCTGCTGATTCCGATTGGCATGTGGCGCGAGCGGCGGCGGCGGCGCAGAGTCATGCCGGGGGAGATTCCCCGCCTGCCCAGGATCGACCTGAATGTCCGGGCGCAGCGCAACGCCTTCGAGTTCTTCCTCGCCTTTTCGGTCTTTTTCATCCTGCTGAGCGCTGGTGGCAGCTATCGCGCTTATGAGTTCACCGATTCTGTGCAGTTCTGCGGCCAGCTCTGCCATACCGTCATGAGACCCGAGTTCACGACCTACCTGCTCTCGCCACACGCTCGCGTGCCTTGCGTGGAGTGTCACGTGGGTCAGGGCGCAAGTTGGTACGTGCGCTCCAAGCTCTCCGGTTCTTACCAGGTATACGCGGCCATTTTCCATAAGTATCCGCAACCGATCCCCACGCCGGTTGCCAACTTGCGGCCTGCACAGCAGACCTGCGAGCAGTGCCATTGGCCTCAGAAGTTCTACGGAGCCCAACTGAAGGTCTTCTATCACTATGCGGATGATGAGACGAACACTCCACGGCAGATTCGGATGTTAATCAACACCGGCGGAGCGGAGCCTGACACCGGATTGCCGTCGGGCATCCACTGGCACATGAACATCGCCAACCAGATCACCTACATCGCCAGCGATGCGCAGCACCAGGTGATCCCCTGGGTTCAGGTCAAGGACATGCAGGGCAGAGTGACGGTCTATACAGCCAAGGATTCCAAACTGACCGCCGCGCAAATCGCGACCGTGCCCAAGCATCGGATGGACTGCATCGACTGCCACGACCGGCCAAGCCACATCTTCACTCCGCCGGACCGGTCCGTCGATGGCTCCCTGCTCGCCGGCCGCATCGACCGCTCCTTGCCGTTCATCAAGCAACAGGCAGTCGCGGCGCTCGCCAAGACCTACAACACGACCGGCGATGCCCTGGGTGGCATCAGCGGCGACCTACTGACGTTCTACCGGACCAAGTATCCCGAGCTGTGGTCGGGGCGGCAGAAGTCGGTCCAGGCGGCGGTCGCCGAGGTGCAGCACATCTACCAGTCCACCATCTTTCCCTACATGAAAGTCGATTGGCGCACCCATCCCAACAACATCGGGCACCTCTATTCTCCCGGATGCTTTCGCTGTCACGATGGCCAGCACGTCAGAGCGGACGGCAAGGTCCTTACCAACGATTGCGACACTTGTCACACGGTGCTGGCGGAACTGCAGAGCGGAACGCCTTTGATGCGCCGCGAGCCGGGAGTTCCCTTCCAGCATCCGGTGGACATCGGCGACCTCACACAGGTGAGCTGCAGCGATTGCCACACCGGCGGGGTTGGGCCATGAGAGACCGGCGGATCATGCCCGCTCGCATCGAAGATTATGCCCTCATCGGCGACTGCGAAACCGCGGCGCTGGTGAGCCGCCACGGTTCCATCGACTGGCTTTGCTGGCCCCACTTCGCATCGCCGGCGTGTTTCGCGGCGTTGCTGGGGAGCGAGGAAAACGGCCATTGGCTGATCGCGCCGCAAGCCAGCGCGCGCGCCACACGCCGTTACCTCGACCACACGATGGTCGTCGAAACCCGGTTTGAGACCAAGCAGGGCGGTGCGATTCTGCTCGATTTCATGCCCATCCGCGGCCGCAATCCTGCCCTCGTCCGCATCGTCCGCGGGGTGCGCGGGCGTGTGCCCGTGGCGATGCAACTGGTCTTGCGCTTTGACTACGGGCGCTCGGTGCCGTGGGTAACGCGATTGCGGGGCGGCGCTCTGCGAGCGATCGCGGGGCCCGATATGGCCGTGCTGCGCACCAAGGCGCCGTTGCGCGGCGAGAATTTAAAAACGGTCAGCGAATTCAGCGTCGGCGAAGGCGAGTCGGTTTCCTTCGTGCTCAGCTACGGTCCTTCGTACGACAAGCTTCCCCAGCCGGTGGATCCGAAGCCGCGCTGCGCGATACGGTCAGCTTCTGGCAGAAATGGGCGGGGCAAGCCAAGCCGCAGATCGAGTACGCCGATGCCGTTGAGCGATCGCTGCTCACGCTGAAGGCGCTTACCTATCGTCACACGGGAGGGATTGTCGCCGCTCCGACCACTTCCCTGCCCGAACAACTGGGCGGACAGCGCAACTGGGACTACCGCTACTGCTGGCTGCGGGACGCAACCTTCACGCTGCTGGCCTTGATGAACGCCGGTTACTTCGAGGAAGCCCGTGCCTGGCGGGACTGGTTGCTGCGAGCCGCTGCCGGCAGCCCCGACCAGGTTCAGATCATGTATGGCATTCATGGGGAGCGCTACCTGCGGGAGTGGAAGGTGGAGTGGCTCAGCGGATACCAGGGCGCAAAACCCGTGCGCATCGGCAATGCAGCTTCGGAACAACTGCAACTTGACGTGTACGGTGAGGTGGCGAATGCGCTGCTGCATGCCCATCTGGGAGGCATACCTCCGAGCGCCACGGATTCCGCCTTGCTGCAGGCGTTGACCGACCATCTGGCGACGATTTGGGAGCAGCCTGACCAGGGGATGTGGGAGGTGCGCAGCGGGGGAAAGCAATTCACTTATTCGAAGGTTATGGCTTGGGTGGCCTTCGACCGCGCCATTCAGAACGCGGAAGACTTCGGCTTGCAAGGCAGTGTGCCCGGTTGGCGCGAGGTGCGTGACAAAATTCATCGCGAGGTATGCCAGAGAGCCTACGATCCTCAACTTGGAGCCTTTACCCAGTCTTATGGATCGAAGCACCTGGATGCTTCCTCGTTGCTGATTCCCCTGGTTGGCTTCCTTCCCTTTGCCGATCCACGGGTCCGCGGCACCATCGCGGCCATCGAAAAACACCTTATGCCCGACGGCCTGGTGCTGCGCTACCAAACCGAGAAGTTCGACGACGGGCTGCCACCCGGAGAAGGCGCTTTCCTGGCCTGCAGCTTCTGGATGGTGAGTGCGCTGAGCATGCTGGGCCGCAACCGCGATGCGCGACGCTTGTTTGAACGTTTGCTGGCCTGCCGTAATGATGTCGGCTTGCTCGCCGAGGAGTACGACCCCAAGGCGAAGCGGCAGTTAGGGAACTTTCCGCAGGCTTTTTCCCATATCGCGCTGGTTTATGCGGCCTTCCAGCTTACCCGCGCCAGCACTCCCGGCCAGCAGCACGCGGAATCGAGTCCCGTGCCAGCTAAAGCTCAAAGGAAGAGAAGGCTGTAGAAAAAATGCAGCCATCGGCCGCGCCGGCTCGTCAGATGGGCTTGATGACGGACCCGAAGCGCATCCTGCTGTTCTGCCAGCCGGGCTGACCTCCGTGCTCCACTGCGCGGGCTTACCTCTCGGCGAGAGGCATTCCGTTCGAAGAACGCGACGTGAGCTGTGATTTCGGCGCCGTTCGCGAGCTGGTCGAGACCTATCACAGCCGCGCCACTCCGACCGTGGTCATCGGCGACGAGGTGGTCATCGGGTTTGATCCGGAACGCATTGACGAACTGCTCAGCTCCTAGCCATCCCCAGCGCCTGTCATGACCAAGGTGATCCGGGAAGTGCGCGAGACCGCTGCCGTGCCCGCACCCCGCCGGCACGCCCTCCGTGGATATCTCTCGATCGCGGCGGCGGCGTTCTGCTGGGGCGGCGCCGCCAGCCTCGGCCGGGCAGTGTTCACCGGACGCATGTTCACCCACTCGCCCTCGCTGGGGCCGGTGATCATCACCCAAACCCGCATCAGCTTTTCTTTCCTGATCCTGACGCCCATCGTGCTCTGGCTGGGTGGCCACTCCGCCCTGGCGCTGGGAAAGAAAGACCTGCTGCGCTGCTTCCTGCTGGGAATTGTCGGCATGTCGTTCGCCAACTTCTTCTATTACGTCGCCCTCGCCAAGACGTTCAGTGGCGACTGCCATCATCCTGTTCTACACCGCGCCGGTGTGGGTGCTGCTGTATCTGCTGGCGCGAGGCAAGCAGCGCGCCACCGTGCGCCGAGTCAGCTCGGTGGTCGCCGCGGTGGTGGGCTGCGGGCTCGCCATCGGCATCGGCGGACCCGCGCATTTGCGCCTCAACGGGATGGGACTGGCCGCGGGCCTGCTGGGCGCTGTCGCTTTCGCCTTCTATAACGTGTACGGCCACGGCGTGCTGGCGCAGAATGAGCGCTGGCGCGTGCTGGTCTGGGCCTTTTTCGCCGCCACTTTGTTCTGGATGATCGTGAACCCGCCCTGGGCCATCGCTGCCGCCCACTACTCCGCCGGGCAATGGGGCTTCATGGTGGTGTTCGCGGTGATCTCGATCCTGCTGCCATTCTCCTTCTACTTCGCCGGATTGCAGTACCTGGACGCCACCCGCGCAGTGGTGACCAGTTGCCTGCAGCCGGTGTTCGCCATCCTCTTCGCGGCGGCGTTCATCGCGGAGTCGCTGCACTGGCTGCAGGCGGTGGGGATTGTGATCGTGCTGGCCGCCAGCATCGCCATCCAGCTTCCGGAGAAGAGCGAAGAAGCAGCGACGGACGTGCGGCTTACGATAGCGGAGTGAGCGGCACGCCCTGGCGCCGGGCCTCTATCTACCCAACCATCTGAGAGCCACCCTTCGTGAAGATGTCATCCTTCGCAAGCCGAAGGCGCGCGGAGGATCTGGCGCAAAGGTCAGCCCCACCCTTGCTGGTTGTGTCGCCATTGTCGTCAGATTCTCCCGTCTCCCTTTGGTCGACGGAAGAATGACATTTGATTGAGAGCGAACAGGCCAAGAGCCAAGAGCTAAAAGCCGCTCCTCGGCGCCAGATGGAAATAATGCCGCGTCCGGCGCACGTCGTGGGCGATCTGCTCGCGCAGCGCTTCCACCGAAGGAAACTTGATCTCCCCGCGCAGCCGGTACAGGAAGAAGAGTTCCACCTCGGTCTGCGCCGTCAGCTCGATGGGATGGAAGTTCAGCAGGTGGCTCTCGATGGCAAACGACTCATGCTCAAAGGTTGGGCGGTAGCCGGCGTTGGTGACCGAGTCGAAGCACTCGCCGTTGATGCGGGTGCGCGTGACGTAGACGCCGTCTCCCGGCACCAGCTCGTCGTACTGGCTCAGGTTGATGGTGGGTACCGTGTACTTGTGGCCGTAGCCGCGGCCGCGCCCGGGCGTGGACACCAGGCTGAAGACGCGCCCCAGCAGTTGCCGCGCGCGCGCCACCCGGCCCTGCTTCAGCAGTTCGCGGATGCGGCTGCTGGACACCTTGTCGCCCCGCACCTCCATCTCGGGATAGATCTTCACTTCGTAACCAGCTTCGCGGCCGTACTCTGCCAGCCGGCGCACGTCGCCTTGCGCCTTGTGTCCGAAGTGGAAGTTGGCGCCCTCGTGCACCTCCAGCGCGTGCAGGCGCTTTCCCAGAATCTCTTCCGCGAATTTTCGCGGCGGAGTGAGCGAGAGATCGCGCGAGAAAGGAAGCACCAGCGTAGCGTCGAGACCGGTGGACGCCAGCAACTCAAGCTTGCGTGGCAGAGGCGTAATCAGCCGGGGCGCAACGTCCGGGCGCAGGATGCGCGTGGGATGCGGCTCGAAGGTCACCGCCAGCGATCTGGCGCCTTGCTCCGTCGCCCGCTGCACGACTTGCGCCAGCACCGCTTGGTGGGCGCGGTGAACGCCATCGAAATTTCCCACGCTGAGGATGGCCGGGCCGAAATCAGCGGGCACTTCTTCGAGATGGCGGAAGACCTTCATCGAGCGATGCCTTAGATCTCGAACTCCAGCTTCAGCCCGTCATACGCCAGGCGCACATTCTCGGGCAAGGAACGATTGGTTTCCTCATGACCGAGGTCGTGCGAGATGTGGGTGAAGAAGGCGCGCCGCGGCTGCAAGCGTTCCACCAGGCGCACGGAATTCTCCAGCGTCGAGTGCGTGGGGTGCGGGCGCCGGCGCAGCGCGTCCAGGAATAGGATGTCCAGCCCGGTGAGCTGGGCCATGGATTCTTCCGGAATCTCGCTGAAGTCGGTGACGTAGGCCGCCGATCCGAAGCGATAGCCGTGGATCTCCTCCGATCCATGCATCACCTTCACCGGCAGAAAGCAGGCGCCGAACAGCTCCACCGGCCCGCTGATCTCGTGGAGCTGCACCTCGGCCCGGCCGCCGTAGTTGTAGTCGCCTTCGAAGATGTAGCTGAAGATGTGCCGCAGGCGGCCGATCACCGGCGCGTAACCGTAGAGCGGGATATTGCCGTCGCGCCAGAAGGTGAGCGGGCGCAGGTCGTCGAGCCCCATGATGTGGTCGGCGTGGGCGTGAGTGTAGAGCACCGCGTCCAGCTGGCGGAGGCCTTCGCGGATAGCCTGCTCGCGGAAGTCGGGCGTGGTGTCGATCAGGACGCTGTGGCCTTCGTACTGCACCAGCACCGAGGGACGGGTGCGGCGGTCATGCGGGTCGGGCGAATTGCACACCGGACAAGGGCAGCCGATGGTCGGCACCCCCATGGAGGTGCCGCTGCCCAGCACGGTCAGCACGGCTTTCATTTTGGCTTGCCGCCGGGCGCCGACAGGTCGGGCGGAGCCTGCCGCGCCAGCGCGTTGGTCAGTTCCACGAAGCCCATGCGCAGCTCGTAGAGGCAGTTCTGCAGCAGGTGCTGCTCCTGCTCGGTGAGATTGCCTTTGGTCTTTTCCTGCAGCAGCCCCAGGGTATCGATGGTCTGCTTGGCGCCCAGCAGGTCGGCTACGGGCTGCTGACCTTCTTCGTGCACCAGCCCCATTTGCATCATGGCGGTCATGTAGAGAGACGCGACCAGGCGCTCGAGGGTCATCTCGTAGTCCTGGGGCGTGCGCCCGCGGAAGGCGGCCCGCTCGAACTGCTTGCCGGAATCGCGATAGGCATCGTCCTGCGCCTGCTGCTCGGCCGCTGACGGCGCCGGCGGCACGGCGGGCTGGTCCGCGGGCGGCGGTGCAGCTTCTTTCTTGGGAACAGCCGCGGCTGGCGGATCCGGAGGTTTCTGCGCCGGCCGCTCCTCGCCCGGCGTCTCCGGACGCAGTTCGCCCTCAGAAGTGAACTTCCGCTTGTCGGTGACTACGAATTCGCTTTTCTTATCTGCCATGGGAAAACAGTTGCCAGTTGTCAGTTGTCAGTTCTCGGTTGCACCGTTTACCGCCCGGTGGAAGCCCCGGACTTCGGTCCGGGGAAAAGAGCCAAAAGAATCCCGGGCTTTAGCCCCTGAGGGAAGCTACAGGGTGTTGAACGGCAGCTCCGTGACCGTGGCCTGCACCCCGCCGACCTCGATCGCCGTACCCGGTCCGCCGGCCTCGCGCCGCAGATATCCCAATCCCACCGCCTGGCCCGAAGGCAGCACCGCGACGCTGGTGATTTCCCCCACCTCGCGCCCTTCGCGCTCGATCTTGGCGCCCACCGGCGGCGCCTGCCCGTCGAAGCGGAAACCGGTGAAGCCGCGGTGCACGCCGCCGCGCGAGCGTATGCGCTCCACGATCTCCTGCCCGATGTAACAGCCCTTGGTAAAACTAAGCGCGTGCTCCTGGCCAGTCTCCTGGGGCAGGTCGCGCTCGCGGATATCGACGCCATAGCGCGGTATGCCGGCCGTGATCCGCCACATTTCCAGCGCCTCGGCGCCCACCGGCGCCGCGCCCGCCACGGCCAGCGCTTCCCACATCCCACAAGCGTTCTCCGGCGTCAGCCACAGCATAAACCCGCCCTGCAGGGTACGGACCAGCGAGAGCGCGACATCGTGCCACATCCGGTCTTCGACCTCGAGCGGCTGCAGTTCGCCGGGCTCGCAGCCGGCCCGCGCCAGCACCTCTTTGGAATTCGGCCCCTCCAGACCCAAAGCCGTGATCACACTGTTTCCGGCTTCGGAGAGCACCACCTGGTCCATGATGATGTACTTCTTCAGAAGCTGCGCCAGCTTCCCTGCCTGCGCGCGGTCGGTATCGATTAGAAACGACTCGCCGCGGTTGAAGACGTACATGTCGCCCAGGATGTGGCCCTGCGGGTTCAGCAGGAAACTATACACGCCGTGCGCGGGCGCCAGATCGCGGATGTTGTTGCTGACCATGCCGTTCAGCCAGCGGGTACGGTCGCGACCGGTGACCACTAGTTTGGCGCGCCAGCCCAGGTCAAAGATTCCGCACCCGGTGCGCAGTGCGGCCAGCTCTTCCTCCGCGGAAGAGAACACGGCCTGCGTCTGCGCGCCACAGTATTCGACCAGGCGGCCGGCCGACGGGAGCTTGTGGTTCAGCGAAGTTGCCATCATGTCACGAGTTTGATTATAGCGAATGGCGGGCGATTCGAGATGCTACACCGAACGCTGGAAACTTCGAAGGCGAACCTGCTATGGTTCTCCGCCGTGCCTGCGAAAAAGAAGATCGCCGTCGTTCCCGGCGACGGCATCGGCAAGGAAGTCACCGCGGAAGCCATCAAGGTGCTGGGCGGTACCGGCGCGCCGCTCGCTCTCACGCACTTCGACTGGAGTGCCGACCGCTATCTCCAGGACGGCACTACTATCCCTGCCGATGGTTTCACCATGCTCGGCCGCGATTTCGACGCCATCCTGTTCGGCGCCCTGGGCGATCCCCGTGTGCCCTCGAATATCCATGCCAAGGAAATCCTGCTGGGCATGCGCTTCAAGATGGATCTTTACGCCAACGTCCGTCCTGTCAAGCTGCTGGACGCGTCGCTCTGCCCGCTGAAGAACGTCGAACCGGCCGACGTGGATTTCGTCATCGTCCGCGAGAACACCGAGGGCGTCTACATGGATATGGGCGGCGTCTTCAAGCCGGGCACGCCCGATGAGGTCGCCGCGCAGGAGGACATCAACACGCGCAAGGGTGTGGAGCGCATTGTGCGCTTCGCCTTCGAGCTGGCCAACAAACAGCGCCGCAAGAAGGTGCTGATGGCCGACAAGTCTAACGTCATGACCTATGCCGGAGGGCTCTGGCAGCGCGTCTTCAAGCAGGTCGGAGAGGAGTATCCCGGCATTGAACGTCAGCACATGTTGGTGGACGCGCTCTGCCTGCACATGGTGCGCGAGCCGCGGCAGTTCGACGTGATCGTCACCAACAACATGTTCGGCGACATCATCACCGACTTGGCCGCGGCTCTGCAGGGCGGCCTCGGCGTGGCACCTAGCGGGAATATTCATCCCGGGCGGACATCGCTGTTCGAGCCGGTGCATGGCTCGGCGCCGCCGTTTGCGGGCAAGAACATCGCCAACCCGATGGGCGCGATTCTCAGCGCCGCCATGATGCTGGAGTTCCTGGGCCTCGCTTCCGCAGCCGAGCGCATCAATACCGCAGTGCTGGAGTCAGTGAAGCAGAAGAAGACTACGCAGGATATCGGCGGGACGCTGGGCACGCGCGAAGCGGGGGACTGGATTGCGGCAAGAGTTTGAAAATCCACCACCGAGGCACGGAGACACAGAGGTCTTGGGGCTTCACCTCGGCTTCACATGCTTGAGGTGTTTTCGGCGCCGCGCACTCTTGTAGTCGTAGTCGGGGTCGTAGTCGATGGTTCCGAAAAGCTCCAGGACACGCAACTGCTGGTGGTGGCGGATGTAGCCCTCAAGGGCGGCGATGACGGCTTCCTTCTTGGTCTTGTGCCCACCAGCCTGCCGCGCCCTTTCGATCAGTGCGTTTTCAATCCTAAGACTTGTCGCCATTAATTTAAGAACCTCCGTGCCTCCGCGTCTCCGTGGTTGGTTTCTTTTCGGCTAAAAGCCAAGAGCTAAGAGCCAAAAGCCGCCTTCAGTTCCACATCGCCTGCAACCGTCTCAGCGCCGCCCATGCCAGCCGGTACTGCCGGTTCTGCTCAATGGCGCGGGCGTAGCACGCTTTGGCTTTCCGCCAGTCCCTCTGGTGCTCGTATACTCTTCCCAGGTTGAAGTGCGGATAGCAGCGGGCGTCGTAACGCGGCGCGCGGATGGCCTTCTCGAACCATGGGATGGCTTCCTCCCATTTATCTTGCTCGATCAGGTACGCCCCAATATCGTTGTAGGGATTGCCGAACTCGGGATCGACCCGGATCGCCTCGAGGCATTCCGCGATGGCGCGCTCGTGGTCGCCGAGGAAGGAGTAGGTCCAGCCGCGAAAAGTGTAAGCTTCAGCCGTGGGATAGGCTTCGATCGACTGGGTGTAAAGCGCGATAGCCTCGTCGTACTCGCCGTGCATCTGACGCTGGTAGGCCTTCTCAAAATATTCCACGGCCAGCTTGCGGAGATCGCTTTCCGACGGCATAGGGCTCGACAGGCAGGATATCGACAGGAAGAATTATGACCATGGTACCCAGGTTTGACAAACCGGCGCGGACGATGCGGAGGTTCTGGATATTCGTCGTTCTCACGCTGGCGCTGGTCTTGGGAGCGAATTCCCTTGCCGCGCAGGCCAAGTCGCAACCCGCGCCGGAGCAGTCCCCGCAGGCGCAAAAACCGCAGCCCGAGGAACCTCAGACCAAGATCACGCCCGAACAAGCCCAGGAGCTTTTTCGCTCGGTGGACGAGATCCTGAAGTTCGTCAGCAAGGACACCAAGCTGCCCATCAAGCATCCCGTCAAGCGTGAGCTGGCCGGTCGCGAGCAGGTGCGCAAGTTCGTCGAGACCCACATGCGGGAGGACAAGGACACGCAGCGCCTGCAGCGTTCGGAAGCGTCCATGAAGAAGTTCGGCCTGCTGCCGCAGGACTTCGACCTGGGCAAATTTCTGGTGGACCTGCTCGAAGACCAGGTGGCCGGCTATTACGATCCCAAGACCAAGACCGTCTATCTGCTGGACTGGGTGGCGCCGGAGGCGCAGCGTCCGGTGCTGGCGCATGAGCTGACGCACGCTCTGCAGGACCAGAACTTCGATCTCGACAAATGGCTGAAGGTGCACGACGACCAACACGACAATCCCGACAACCTCGATACCGGCGACGATGAGGAGCAGTCGGCGCGCCAGGCCGTCAGCGAAGGCCAGGGGATGGCGGTGATGATGGACTACGTGCTGGAGCCGACCGGGCACAGCCTGGCCCACACCCCGGGCGCGGCCGAGATCTTCAAGCAGAACACCATGGACCACGTCGGCGATTCACCCATCTTCGCCAACGCTCCCATGTATCTGCGCGAGATGGTGATCTTCCCTTACACCTACGGGCTTTCGTTTCACGAGGACCTGCTCACCCGCGGCGGCGCGGAGATGGCCTTCGCCGGGGCGTTCAAGAATCCGCCGCGCGATACCCGCGAGATCATGCAGCCGGATTCCTATCTCGACGGCCAGCACGTGGAGCCGCTACGGCTGCCCAAACTCTCTGACCTGCTCAGGAAGAACTACGTAGGATACGATTCAGGGTCTGTCGGCGAATTCAACGTCTACATCCTGCTCAAGCAGTACTCGGGCCCCGAGCTGGCAGAGAAGCTCTCTACGGCCTGGCGCGGCGGCGTTTATTACCTGGGGAGGAAAAAAGACGCCAAGCCGCCCAAGCCCGATGCTCCGACTCCCATGAGCGACCTCGGCCTGCTCTACGTTTCCAATTGGGCCACGCCGGAGGATGCCGGCTACTTCGCCAAGGCGTACAGCTTGTGGCTTCCCAAGAAGTACAAGTCGGTCGCGCCGGTGGCAGAGCAGAAAGGCCGCGCCTGGACCACCGAGCAGGGCCCCGTGTCGATTGAAGTATCCGGGAACCGCGTGCTGGTGATGGAAGGCTTCGACGCCGCCACCGCCGCCGCCGTGCGCGCCAAGGTGCTGACGCCACCGCGGGCCTCGGAATGGACGCCGCTGCCCGCGCATGATCTGGCGGCACCGGTGTGGGCGACCTTGGGGATTCTCCGCTAAAGCTCGACTTCGCTCAGGGCAAGCTTTGGCGCGCGAGTCGAAGGCCCCCTGTTCAAGAGTTATCGTAGAGTAGGGGGTGCTTCGACTCGTGCGGGCGAAAGCGGCCCGCACTCGCTCAGCATGACAGAGGGATCAGCAGATCGACTATGAAGCGGCTCTAAATACCATGGTCTGGAAACTGCAACGCGTTCCTGAACCCGAAGTGATGGACGAGTCGTCGGAGGTCGAAGCCTACGCCTCGGCTGCCGCCCAGGCCTATCTCGAAAAGATCGACCGCACCTTCGTCCTCCAGGTGGCGCGCCTGTTCCCTGCCGGAGATCCGCGCCTGGTGCGTGGCTTGGCGCTCGACGTCGGCTGCGGGCCGGGGCAGATTCCCATCATGATGGCCGCGCGCTGGCCCGGGCTGCGCATTACCGGCCTCGACGCCGCGCCCGCCATGATCGAGCAGGCGCGCAAGGAGGCGGCACGCGCCGGCGTAGCTATCAGCTTCCAGGTGCTGCGCCTCGGGCCGCACGGCGAGGCCCGGCTGCCCTTTGACGATGCCTCGTTCGACCTCGTGACCTCCAACTCCGTGCTGCATCACGTGGCCGACCCGGTGGCGTTCTTCGACGAGATCGCGCGCGTCGCCAAGCCCGAGGGCGCGGTGCTGGTGCGCGACGTGCGCCGCCCGTCCGCGCCGGCGTTTCCCTTGCACGTGCGCTGGTTCGGGCGCAAATATTCCGGCGCGATGCGGCGGTTGTATGAAGCTTCCGTCCACGCCGCATATACAGCCGGCGAACTGCGCGATCTGCTGACCGAATCCCGCCTCAACGACGGCCGCTCGCGCGTATTTCGCTTCCGGCTGACACACTTGGGGATCGAGCGGGCAGCAGCCTAGGGCCCGATCGCGACGTCTCGAACAGGGCTAGCTGTGAGACTGGGGGCGATAATAGGCCTGCTGCCAGCCGACTTGCTCGATCTTACTGCTTTGCTGGAGCCGGGGCTGGGCTGGTGGCCGGTTTCCCCTGCTCGAGCACCCAGACGGCAAAATATTTGACAGGTTCAGTTTTGCTGAGATTCCGCCCATTGTGCTTTACGCCGGGCTCGTTGTGAAATGCCGTGCCCCCCTTGTAGGTCCGTGTCGCCTTGCCCTCAACCTCGAGGGTCAATTCTCCTGAGCGAATGCAGGTAAAATCGTTGCCCGGGTGAGTGTGCCAGCCGGTTTCTGCGCCCGGCGCCAGTTCCCCTTCTATGACGTATCCCGTCAGCGGGCCCGGCATCGGCGCAAGGTTGTCCTGGA